>NZ_CP150325.1:13210000-14637780 GCF_051529605.1 Sorangium sp. So ce296 | reverse complement strand
GATCATCGCGAGGCTGATCCCGGTGTTGCCGCTCGTCGCCTCGACGATGGTCGACCCTTTCCCGAGGGCCCCCTCGCGCTCGGCGCAGAGCACCATGCCGAGCGCGGCCCTGTCCTTGACGCTGCCGCCCGGGTTCATCGACTCGAGCTTGCCGTAGATGACGCCGCCCCCCTCGGGCGAGATCCGGGCGAGGCGGACGAGCGGCGTGCCGCCGATGAGAGACAGCGCGTCCGGCACGACCGGGCCGACGCGCACGGGGGCAGCGGGCGAGGGCGCCGAGCGCTCGCCGGGAGCGTCGGGCGGGCTCGGCGGGCCGCCGCCCGGGGCTCGAGGGGACGACATGACGCCAGTGTACACGTGAACAGGGCATCCTCGAGGATGCCCGGGCCCTGACGCGCGCCGTGACCCAGAAATCCCGCCAGGGATCGCTGGCGCACGCGGCGCTAGATCGAGATCTCCGACAGCACCCCGTAGTGATCCGAGGCGGCGACGCCGTCCTCGAGCTCCTCGAAGACGACCCGCGACGCGAGCGGCTTGCCGCGCCCCTGCTCGTCCGGCCCGCGGACGAAGATGTAGTCGATGCGGCGCGGGTACTCGTTGGTGATGGCCGCGAACGGGTTCCGCACGGGATCGAAGGTGAAGCCGGGCCCCTTGCCCGTCTGACCGAAGGTGTCGGCGAAGTACACGCTCTTCTGGTTCAGGCTCTGCAGCCCCTTCATGAACCGGATCTCCGCGGCCTCGGGCTGCGCGTTGAAGTCGCCGACCACGATGGGCGGCAGGCCCGCCAGGGGCGCCTCGCGCATGACGATCTCGGCCACGGCCGCGACCTGCGCCTCGCGCACGACGCCGTGGTGGAACTTCCAGTTCAGGTGGGTGACGAAGAACGGGATCACGCCGCGCGGCGACGCGAGCTCGGCGAGCAGGATCGAGCGCTTCTCGTCGGTCTCGCCCGTGGGCAGGGGGAACGCCTGGCTCCGCCCGATCGGCCAGCGCGACAGCACCGCGTTGCCGAAGAGCACGCCGCCGCCGAGGTCGTGCGCCGCGCCGAACGCGATCTCGTAGCCGAGCCCCTCGGCGATGTCGTCGACCAGCGACCGGCCCTCGTACGACATCACCTCCTGGAGCCCGACCACGTCGGCATCGAGCTCGCGAAGCCCCTTCCGGATGAGGGCGAGGCGCGCCTCCCAGGGGTCGTGGCGGTTCCAGATGTTCAGGGTGAGCACCCGCAGGGAGCTCCGGCCAGCCGCGCCGGAGCCGCCGTGCGCCGCGCCGCCGGCCCCGGAGCCTTCTAGAGGACGATCCATGCCGACGGGCTACGCCAGCTGCGCGTCCGAATCCAGCCGTGATACGAAGGGGCCCGGCGCAAGCCGCTCCCCTTCCGGCGCGGAAGGGCGATCTTGACCGGGAGAACCCTGAATGATCGCGTGTGCTTCTCGAAGGGGGCGGCCTGGAACGGCCTCCTCCCGATCTCGAACCCCGCTCCGCCTGGCCGGGGGCCTGCTCCTGCTCGCGCTGCTCGCCGGTTGCGAGAGCAAGATGGACCCGAAGGAGTGCGACAAGCTCCGCGGCGACGCCTTCGAGATGGTGAACAAGGCGCAGCACTGCAACACCGACACCGACTGCCGCCAGAGCGAGTGGCCGGGCTGCGCGAAGCCCATCAGCAATGCGACCTTCGACAAGATCAAGCCCATCGCGGACAGCTACAAGACGGGCAAGTGCGAGGAGCCGAAGGTCGACTGCAAGAGCCCGCCGCAGTCCTACTGCAAGCAGGGGCTCTGCGTGCACCGCGAGCTCGGCACGACCGAGGGGGCGGGCAACACGCCCACCGACCAGATCCAGATCCAGTGATCGCGGCCGCCCCGCCGGGCGGCGAGCCCCGCGCGGCGCGCTGCGGCGGCGCTGCCCGGCGGCGGCGCGCAGGCCGCCGTGCCGCGCCGCCGGGCGCGAACCGGCGCGCCGCCTCGGTACGCGCTTGACGCGCGCACCCGCAGGGGCCACGGACGCGCCGTGAGCGAAGGCTTCTATCGCGGCAAGCGCGTCGTCGTGACCGGCGCCGGCGGGTTCATCGGCAGCCACCTCGTCGAGGCGCTGGTCCGGGAGGGCGCGCGCGTGCGGGCGCTCGTCCGGTACACGTCGGGCTCGCGGCGCGGGCACCTCGACCGGCTCCCCGAGGACGCCCTCGCGCAGGTGGAGGTCGTCCCCGGCAACGTCGAGGACGCGGGCGCGGTCCGGTCGCTCGTGCGCGGCGCCGACGTCGTGTTCCACCTCGCGGCCCTGATCGGGATCCCGTACTCGTACGTGGCCCCGCAGCAGTACGTGGCGACGAACGTGCAGGGCACGCTGAACGTCCTCGAGGCGGCGCGCGAGCACGGCGCGCGCGTGGTCCACACCTCGACGAGCGAGACCTACGGCACCGCGCGCTACACGCCCATCGACGAGGCCCACCCCCTGACCGGCCAGTCCCCGTACTCCGCCACGAAGATCGGCGCCGACAAGCTCGCCGAGAGCTACCACCTCTCCTTCGGCCTCGAGGTCGCGACCATCCGGCCGTTCAACACCTACGGCCCGCGGCAGTCGTCGCGCGCGATCATCCCGAGCGTCATGCAGCAGCTCGCCGCCGGGAGCGCCGCGATCCGCATCGGGAGCACCGCGCCCGTGCGGGACCTCAACTTCGTGACCGACACCGTCGCGGGCTTCCTCCTCGTCGGATCGAGCGCGCGGGCCGTGGGGCAGACGCTCAACGTGGGGAGCGGGCGCGCCATCTCCATCGGCGATCTCGTCCGGCTCATCTTCGAGGTGACCGGCAAGCGCGCGGAGCTCGTGACGGACGAGGCCCGGGTGCGCCCCGACGCGAGCGAGGTCATGGTGCTGCTCGCCGACTTCCGCCGCGCCGCGGAGCTCGTCGGCTACGTGCCCCGCGTGCCGCTCGAGGAGGGGCTCGCGCGCACGTACGCCTATATCGAGCGCCACCTCGCCGATTACCGGCCCCGCGAGTACGCGATCTGACGCACGACGCCGCGCCGGCCGGGCGGGCGCCGCGCGCGCCGGCGGGATGGATGGAACGCCATGTGGAAGATACCTCTCAGCGATCTCTCGTTCGGGCCTGAAGAAGCGGAGGCCGCGCGGCAGGTCGTCGCGTCGGGCTGGCTGACGATGGGGGAGCGGACGGCGCAGTTCGAGCAGAAGCTCGGCGAGGCGCTCGGCACCCCGCGGGTGCTCGCCGTGACGAACTGCACCGCCGCGCTGCACCTCGCGTACACGGCGCTCTCCGTGGGCCCCGGCGACGAGGTGATCTGCCCGAGCCTCACGTTCGTGGCGACCGCCAACGCCGCGCTCCTGTGCGGCGCGAACGTCGTGCTCGCCGACATCGTCGGCGACGGCGACCTCGGGGTCGACCCCGCCGACATCGCCCGCAAGATCACCCCGAGGACCCGGGCGATCGCGGTCGTCCACTACGCCGGCTACCCCTGCGACATGGACGCGATCTCCGCGATCGCGGCCGAGCGGGGGATCGCCGTGGTCGAGGACGCGGCGCACGCGCCGCTCGCGAGCTACCGCGGCAGGGCGCTCGGGACGCTGGGCGACGTCGGCTGCCTGAGCTTCTTCTCGAACAAGAACCTCGCGGTCGGCGAGGGGGGCGCCGTGATCGCGAAGGACGACGCGCTCCTCGCGCGCATGCGGCTCCTCCGCGCGCACGGGATGACGACGCTGACCCTCGACCGGCACAAGGGGCACGCCTTCACGTACGACGTCATGGCCGCGGGCATGAACTACCGCATCGACGAGATCCGCAGCGCCATCGGCGTCGTGCAGCTCGGGCGGCTCGCGGCGGGCAACGCGCGGCGGCGGGAGCTCGCGGCGCGCTACCACGAGCGCCTCGCCGGCGTGCCGGGCGTCGGGCTCCCGTACCGCGACTTCTACGCGCGCGGGCTCGGGGAGAGCGCGCACCACCTCATGCCGGTGCTCCTGCCCGAGGGCGCCTCGCGCGAGGCCGTGATGGAGGCCATGAAGGCGCGCGGCGTCCAGACGAGCGTGCACTACACGCCGATCCACCGCTTCTCGCACCACGGCACCTCGGACCGGGTGCGCAAGGAGGGGCTCGCGCGCACGGACGCGATCGCCGGCCGCGAGCTCACGCTCCCGCTGCACCCGCGCATGCAGGACGCCGACGTCGACGCCGTGTGCGAGGCGCTCGCCGCGTCAATCCGGTAGGTACCGCTGCCGGTGCTTCTCGAACTCCTCCTGCGCCTCGGCGAAGTCGTCGCTCCTGCCGATGTCGAGCCAGTGGCCCCGGAAGGGGAAGGTGGCCACCTGCTCGCCGGCGTCGAGCAGCGCGTGCATGAGGTTGTCGAACCCGAACGGCCGGCCCTCCGGGATGAAGCGGAGCACGTCCCGGCTCATCGCGTAGATGCCCATGCTGACCCAGAACGTGTACGTGGGCTTCTCGCGGAAGCCGACGACGCGCCCCTCCGGGCCGACGTCGAGCACGCCCAGGTCGATCTTCGAGGCGCGCTCGCAGACCGCGACGGTGAGCGGCGATCCGGCCGACTCGCCCGTGCGGTGGAGCGCCGCGAAGTCGAGATCGCTGAGGATGTCGCCGTTCATCACGAGGAAGCGCTCCGGCAGGTCCCGCTCGATGACCCGGAGCGGGCCCACGGTCCCGAGCGGCGTCTCCTCGCGCTGGTAGGCGATGCGCAGCCCGTACCGGCTCCCCTCGCCGACGACCGCCTCGATGAGGGCGGCCTGGTGGCCGACGCACATCACCACGTCGGTCACCCCGGCGCGCGCGAGCTGCCGGAGGAGGATCTCGACGATGGTGTGATCGCCGATCGGCATCAGCGGCTTCGGGATCAGGGCGGTGTAGGGGCGGAGCCGGGAGCCTTTGCCGCCGGCGAGCACGACTGCCTTCATGCGGTGACGTATACCCACGCGCTGCTCGGACGGGGGACCATTCCGCAGAATTTCGCGCTCATCCGGCCCGCCGCTCCCTCTCCGATTGACTCTCTTCCAGCTGCTCTTTAGTGATGGAGAGCGTCCCGCCGCAGGCCAGCCCCTGCGCGGCGCGGTTCAACCTTCACAGGCGGCTTGGGCAGCAATCATGACGATGATACCCCCGTCCCGTACCCCCGGAAGGAAGCGCCGGAAGCTCGGATATCGCGGCAGCGGCACCTTCGCCATGTGCAGCGCCGGCCCGCACCCGGGCGGCCCGCTGTTCCGGCAGCTCTGCACGCTCGCCGATCGCTTCTCCGCGTGCGAGGACGACCCGGCCGCGGCGCAGATCGGGAGCGTGCTCTCGCTGCTCGCCTTCTACGCGACAAAGCCGAACGACCGGGATTTCCGGCTGTCGTTCGGCTCCTTCGTCATGGATCTCGCCCTCGCCGACGAGGAGCGCGCGCGGGCTCGGGCTCAGGGGGACGGGCCCATCCCTTACCGGCGCCCGCTCCTGGCTCGTTGACCTAGGCCGCCGATGAGCGCTCGAGAGCTACCCACGCGCCCAGCGGGGCGCAGCAAGCGGACGGCATCGGCCTCGGTCGTGCTGATCGTGAGCGCGAGCGAGCAGCTCGCGGAGCGCTGCCGCCGCCTGGTCTTCGTCGAGGGCGCCGACCTGCTCGCGTGCGATCTCGTGTCGCTGCGCGGGAGCGCGGCGTGGCTGCACCCGCTGGCCATCGTGATGACCCAGGACGTGCGGGCGTTCGATCCCGAGGGGTTCATGGAGCTGTCGCGGCGCATCGGCGCCGAGCTCGTGGTGCTGCCGTCCGAGACCGTCTCGGACACGCAGCTCACCGCGATGATCACCGCGGCGCTGGACATCGCTCAGCGGCGCCGGACCGACTGAAGGCCAGCCGGCGCGCTGGGCGGGCGCGTCACTCGCGCGGCGGGAGGATGTCGCCGGACTTGCTCGCCAGCAAGCACCCCTCGTCGAGGCCCAGCTTGCACGCCTTCGTGAACAGCTCGACCGCCTTCTGGGCGTCGCGCTCCACGCCCTCGCCCTGCGCGTGGAGGTGCCCGAGCTCGACGCAGGCGAGGGCGTTGCCCCGCTCGCAGACGCGCTGGAACAGCGTGGCCGCGCGCCCGGGATCGGCGCTGGCGCCCTGGCCGCGGAGGTAGGCCCTGCCGGCCGCGAGGCAGCCGAGGTTCGCGCCCGCGTGGCACGCGCGCGCGTGCCAGTAGAGCGCCGCCTCGTCCGCGCCGCTCGCCCCATCGCCGCCGTCCGCGCGCGCGAGCCGGTCGTGGTACGCGTCGCCGAGCCGCAGGCAGCCGCGCGCGCTCCCCTCCGTGCACGCCTCCCTGAACAGCCCCACGGCCCGCTCCACGTCGATCGAGACGATGTCTCCGCCCAGGTACATCGACCCGAGCGTCACGCAGTCCTCGACCTGGTGGTCGGCGCAGCCGTTCGTACAGCCGACGAGATCGTCCCGCTCGCAGGGCAGCCGGAGCGGCGGTGGGGGCGCTTCGGCCGGCGCGGCGGCGGGCGGCGGCGCCGCGGGGGCAGGCCCGGCGGGCCCCGCGGCGTGGCGCGGCGTGGTCGCGGCCGCGCCGCCGCAGCCGCAGACGAGGAGCGCGCCGAGGAGCGTCTGGGCGAGTTCGCGCACGTGCATGCTCGAACTCATGACACAACGCTCGCCCTCTCCCAACGCTGCCCGCCGCCGCGTTCGTCCCGGACGCGACGACGGGGGCGGGCGCTCCGGGCTGGTCCCCGGCCGGACCTCGGTGTAGGACGGAGCCGATGCCGCTCATGAGCCCTCCTCCGCTGCGAACGCTTGACGAGCCCAACCTCGAGGCGCTCGTGGAGCTGATGTTCCTTGCGGCGTTCGCCGACGGCGAGTTCAGCCAGGAGGAGAAGGTGCATTTCTCCCGGAGCGTCGAGTCGCTCACGGACCGCCGGATCCCCCAGAGCACGATGGACGAGCTCATCCGCACCGTGGTGGAGCAGCTCCAGAAGGAGGGGCGGGCCGCCCGGCTCGCGTCGCTCAAGGAGCGGCTCGCCACCCCGCAGGCGCGGAAGGTCGCCTTCTCCCTGGCCGCCCAGGTCGTGGTCGCCGACGGGATCGTCAGGAACAGCGAGCGCGAGCTCCTCCTCGACGTCGCCGCGGCGCTCGAGCTCGATCAGACCGAGGCGGCGGACGTCGTGCGGAGGCTCGCCGCCTCCTGAGCGCCCGGCCGCCCGCCCCTGGGTCGGCTCCGCCGGGGGCCGCTGCCGGGGCGAGGCGAGCGCCGCGGGGCCGCTGCCGGGGCGAGGCGAGCGCCACGGGGTGAACGGGGGCCACCGTTTTCGGTTACGATGGCGTCCGCCGTGAACTGGTCCTCCACTGGCAGTTTCCTGATCCCGTTCCCGGTGCCGGGCTCAGCGCTGACCTCCACCCGGGGCACCTACGTGATCGGAGCGCTCATCGGCGACGGTCAGTATGGCTCGGTCTACGAGTGCAGCGGGCCGTTCGACCAGGTGTACGCCCTGAAGATGCTGCGGCCGGCGAACAAGCCCTACCAGGTCGTCAAGGAGGAGTGGTCGCGCGAGATGCTCCGCCTGGAGAGCTTCCGGCACCCGAACATCGTCTACATCCACGATGCGTTCGAGGTGAACTACCTCTTTTACCTGGCGCTCGAGCGGTGCGACACGAGCCTCCGGGCGCTGCTCGGCACCCCGTTCCAGCCGCCGCTGCTCCTGGAGCTCGCGCGCCAGCTCCTCATGACGTTGCAGTACCTGCACGACAATGGCGTCGTGCACGCCGACCTGCACGCGGGCAACGTGCTCATCTCCCAGCTCGACCACAAGCCGCTCGTCAAGCTCACCGACTTCGGCGTGGCCCACCAGCTCGACGGCGTCACCCGCTGGTTCCGCCCGCAGGTCGCGAACCCGAAGATCCTCGTGCCCGAGCTCGTCACGGCGGGCTACACGACGACGCAGAGCGACCTCTACCAGCTCGGGCTGCTCATGTACCAGATGCACACCGGGCAGCCGGCCATCGACGTGAACGCCCCCTACGAGGAGATCACGCGGCAGATCGCCGAGGGCGCCCCGCGGCAGAAGGCCGAGGCGCTCGGCACGCCGCTGAGCCAGGTGATCGCCAAGCTGCTGCGCCGCCGCGACGCTTACCGCTACTACTCCGCGCGCGACGTCTGGGACGACCTGCGGCAGGTCCGCTGGGCGTAGCGCGATCTCCGCTGCGCCCGCCGCGCGTTCCGGGCTACACCTCGCCGCATGGTCGCCTCCGCCACGCCACGCGTCGTCTCGCTCACGCCCGCGGTGTTCCACCTGCCGGACGCGGTGAACCAGGTCTCGCGCACCTACGGGGAGAGCCCGATCGTCCCGCGCGGACCCCGGCTCCGGCCCCTGCTCGACCGCGCCCGGCGCGGCATCGTCGAGGCCCTCGGCGCGCCCAGCTACGAGGCGATCCTCCTCACGGGCTCGGGCTCCACGTCGATGGCCGCCGTGCTCGGCTCCTGCCTGCGGCGCGACGAGCGGCTCCTCGTCGTCCGGAACGGCGCCTACGGCGACCGGATCTTCGAGTTCGCCGGGACGCTCGGCCAGCCGGTCGTGGACATGTG
The DNA here is from genome assembly GCF_051529605.1 of Sorangium sp. So ce296. NCBI lineage: Bacteria > Pseudomonadati > Myxococcota > Polyangiales > Polyangiaceae > Sorangium > Sorangium sp. So ce296. Next base: position 14,629,233 of record NZ_CP150325.1, on the reverse strand, counting down.
CCTGCCCTACGGCGAGCGCCCGGATCTGGCGAAGATCGAGGCCGTCCTCGCGGCGGACCAGGCCGACGCGGTGGCCATGGTCTACGGCGGCACGTCGACGTGCACGCTGAACCCCGTGCCCGAGGTCGGGGAGCTCGCCCGGAAATACAGGAAAAAGCTGCTCGTCGACGGCATCAGCGCGCTCTTCGTCGAGCCCCTGGCCCTCGAGGGCTCGGGCATCGCCGCGGTGATGGGCTCCTGCAACAAGGGCCTCCACAGCCACCCGAACCTGACCATGGCGCTCGTCCGCAAGGACCTGCTCGCCGAGATGGAGCGGATCCCCGCGCGCGTCCCGAGCCTGGAGCTCCACAAGACGTGGCGCGCCCAGCAGGGCGGCGCGCACCCCTACACGATCGATCCGATGAGCCTGTGCCAGGTGATCGCGGCGCTCGATCACCTCGCCGCCACCGGCGGCGTCGCCGGGCGGCACGCCGTCTACCAGGCGCGCTGCGCGATCCTGCGGCCGGGCTACGAGCGGCTCGGGCTGACGATCGCGCGCTGGGAGAACATGCCGCTCCAGTCGATCGGGACGGCGCTGCACCTCCCGGCGCGGAGGACCTACGATGAAATGGCGGGCCGGCTCGCCAGCGAGCCGGTCGACGGCCACGTGTTCGAGATCTACGCGGCCCAGGGGAAGCTCTCGAACCAGCTGTTCAGGATCTTCCACATGGGCGAGTACCCGCTCGAGGTCTACGAGATCTTTCTCAAGGCCCTCGCCCGCGTCCTCTGAGCGCGGCGCCGGCGGCTCACGTCGCGCGGCGCCGGCGGCTCACGTCGCGCGGCGCCGGCGGCTCACTTCGCCTCTGTCTTCTCGGCTGGCGCGGCGGCGGGCTTGTCGCCCTTGGCCGCGTCCGGCTTGGCCGCCTTGTCGGCCGCCGGCTTGGCCGCCTTGTCGGCCGCGGGCTTCGTCTTTCCGGCCTTGTCGTCGGCGGGGGCGGCCGCGTCGTTGGCGGCGTCGCCGACGCCGAGCAGCTCGATGTCGAAGACCAGCGTCGACTTGCCCGGGATCTTCGGCGGGCTACCCGACTCGCCGTACGCGAGGCGCGAGGGGATCGTGAGCTTGCGCTTGCCGCCCACCTTCATCCCGACCACGCCCAGGTCCCAGCCCTTGATGACCTCGGTGTTGCCGATCGTGAACTCGAACGGCTCCCGGCCCACGGACGAGTCGAACTCGGCCTTGGTCTTCAGCAGGCGCCCCGTGTAGTGGACGCGGACCCTGTCGCCGTCCTTCGCCTCCTGGCCGGTGCCCACGACGATGTCTTCCTTGATGAGGTCGGCCGGCTCCGGCTCGGAGGGCTGCACCTTCGGCACGGCGCTGCCCGGGGGCAGCTCCGGCTCGGGGACCTTGTCCTCGCAGCCCGCGACCGGGCCGAGGAGGACAGCGCAGGAGAGGGCGAGGACGATTTGGAAAGCCTTCATGGCGCCACGTCTTACGCACCCCGCGCGGCCCGATCAACGGTCTCCCGCGGCGTCCGGGGCGCCGGGCGGGCCGGGTTTCCCGTTGCAGCGCTCGGGCCCGCGCGGTTAGGGTGCGCCCACCTTGGCTCGCGCGTTCTCCGTCGCTGCCCTGGCGATCGCCGAGGGAGGCGCCAACGCCGTCGGCGCCGTGCGCTTCACCTGCGCCGAGGCGGAGCTCGAGGTCGAGCTGGTCCGCGTCGCCGGCTACGCCGAGGGGTTCGCCCTGGGCGCCGTGGCGGCGCCGGTCCGCTTCGGGGTCCCGTACACCGCGATCCGCGGCCTCTTCCGGCGCGGCAAGGCGCTCTGCGTGGCGCTCGATCCGTCCGCGTGCTCGCCGCACAACTGCTTCGTCCTCGCGCGCTTCGAGGGCGATCTCCCCGGCGTGCCCGGGGTGATCTCGCCGACGGCGATGGAGGCTATGGAGAGCGCCTACCGCGCGCGCGTCCACGCCGGCGTCGCGAGCTGGGTCGCGCCGGCGCCGCTCGGCGTGCTCGCGGCCGCCCTGTCGCCCGACTACCTCGCGAGCGGCCCGCTCGGCACCGCGTCGCTCGCGCTCCTCGTGGCGCTCGCGACGTGGCTCGCGCTGCGCTTCGCCGCGCGGCTCGCGACCTGGGGGGGGCCGCCCTCGGACCGCCTGCGCGACGCGCTCGTGGAGGAGCTGTCGCGCCGCATGGGCTTCGCGTCGGACCGGCTCGCGGCGTCGACCCCGGGCGAGCCGGCTCCGCCGGTGTTCGCGCCCCGACCCACGCCCCTCGCCGCGCGGCCGGGGCGCGAGCGCGGCGGCGAGGACGGGCTCGACGCCCTCCCGCTCCGGGCGCGCGTGCTCGTGCCCGCGGCGCTCGCCGTGGTCGGCATCGTGGCGACGATGGCGTTCGTGCAGCGGTTCGCGGCGCCCCGGGACCTGCCGCCGGCCGAGCGGCAGGCGGCGCGCGGCGTCGGGCCGGCGGCCCGCGGCGCCGCCGCCGCGCTCCTCGCGGGCGAGGCCCGGGAGCGCGCCGAGCCGTCGTTCCCGCACTGCCTCTGCGAGCGCGCCGACTCGCCGCTCTGGCAGCAGGGCGTGCCCATCCTCAGCGTCCTCGGCTCGACCGGGCCCGACGACGGCGCCGGGGTGATCGCGCCGATCCTGAAGCGCGACCGCGCGGAGGACGACGAGCCCGCCGTGGAATCCGGCGAGAGCGGCGCGGAGCCGGGCGCTGCCGCGGAGCCGGCCGCTGCCGCGGAGCCGGGCGCGGCCGCCGCGGACCAGGGCGACGCCGGCGCGGCGGCCAGCGACGCCGGCGGCGGGAGGGCGCGGCGGCCGGCGCGCGGTCGCTACGATTTCGAGCTCGCGGTCGTCAACAACAGCGGCGCTCCCGTGCGCGACTTCCGCGTGCTGCTCACGTTCGCGCGGCGCAACGTCCGCGGCGAGCGCGCCGGGATCACCGAGCGCGGGCTGTTCTGGGAGGGCGCGCTCGCGCCGGGGCGCGCGGTGAAGTGGCACGTCGAGGCGCCCGGGACGGAGGTCAAGATCGAGCCCGGGGTGACGGGCATGCTCGACGGCGAGACCGGGGTTGCGTCGCCGGACGCGTTCTTTCAGCTGACGCGCGCGCGTTATCGGGTGGTGCGCATCCACGCGGCGATGATGCTCGCCTGGCTCCGCGACCCGCGCGCCCGCGACGCGCTCGTGTCGCTCCTGCCCGCCGCGTCCGGAGAGGAGGAGAAGCTCGAGCGGATCCGGCGTGCGACGGCCGACGTCATCCCGTGCTCGGTCGCGGTGAAGGAGGGCCGGCTGCGCGCGTGCCTCTTCAACGGCGGCGTGGCTCCGCTGCGCGGCGTCACGCTGCGCGAGGTCGCGGCGGGCGAGGGCGGGGCGCCGCGCGCGTGGCCCATCGCGGCGACCCTGCCGGTCCACGAGGGGGTGGAGGTGACGCTGCCCCTCGAGGGGAGCGCGGCGCCCGAGGAGCTCGAGGTGGTGCCGCAGGGGCGATGAGACGATGATGGGGGGATGAAGAGAGGCTCCCGGGCCGCGCTCGCCCCGGTCGCGGCGCTCGCCGCCGCGCTGGCGCTGGTCGCCGGGGCCGGCGAGGCGGCCGCGTGGTCGCCGCTCGATCTCGAGGTCGTCCCCCGCTGGAGCGAGCTGCCGGTCCGCTACCACATCAACCACAAGACGATCCCGGCGCCGCTCTCCGGCTTCGCCGCCGCCGGCATCGAGGCCGGGTTCGCGGCCTGGTCGAGCCCTGCGTGCACGGCGTGGGCGACCGAGCTGCTCGGCGACACGGACGCCGGCTACGACTTCGACGACGGCAGGAACGTGTTCCTCTGGATCAGCGACAGCTGGCCTGCCGCGCTCGGCCAGGCCGACTCGGTCATCGCCGTCACGATGCCGGTCTGGGATCCCGACAGCGTCATCGACGACGCCGACATGGTGTTCAACAACGTGGGCTTCTGCTGGGACGACGGCGGCGAGGGCGACTGCGTCGATGTTCAGTCGATCGCCACCCACGAAGAAGGGCACTTCCTCGGGCTCGGGCACTCGAACGTGCGCGGCGCGACGATGCTGGGGACGTACCGGGGCGGCACGTCGGCGCGCACCCTCGAGGGCGACGACATCGAGGGGGTCTGCGCGCTCTACCCGATCGGCGGGACCGCTGTCGCGAGCTCGGGCGGCGGCGCGGGCTGGGGCGGCGCGGGCTGGGGCGGCGCGGCGCCGGATGCCGGGGATGGGCCGAAGAGCGGCGGCGCGAACGACGCCGAGGAACGCGACGCCGGCTGCTCGTGCGCGGGTGGCGGCCGGGTGCCGGGCGCTCCGGGAGCGCTGCCGCTCGCCGCGCTCGCCGCGCTGCTGTCGCGCCGCCGCCGGTGCGCGGGGCCGACGCCGCGCCGATGACGGCCGGTGCCGCGCGAACCGCGGCCGGCGCCGCGCGAACCGCGGCCGGCGCCGCACGAACCGCGGCCGGCGCCGCACGAGCCGCGGCAGGGGCCCGGGCAAGAGAGCGAGCGCCCGGCGTGGTCGCGCGGACGGGCCCGCTTTACAACCCAGCGCAGCCGGGGCAAACGTCCCGCCATGCCCGAGCCGAGCACCGCAGCATTCGACGCGGAGGTCGCGCGTGCCCTCCGCTCCCTCGAGGCCGACAGCGCCGTTCCTGCCCTCGATCCGCTCGGCGATCCGGCCGGCGCGGCGCGCGCGCTCTCGGCGGAGAGCGACGGCGCGCCGCTGCTCCTCCGCGCGGCGCCCGAGCTCGGCGCGCCGCAGCGCGACAAGGACGCGCGCTTCGGCCCGGCGCCGCGCGATCCCGTCTGGCTCCGGATCGAGCGCGGCGCGAGCGCCCTCCGGCTCGCGCCGCTGCGGCTCGCGGGCGCCGGGCGGCCGCGGTCCGGGGCCGCCGGCGCAGGGGGGGCGGCCGGGGCAGGGGAGGGCGCGGCCGAGCCGCGCGACGCGGTGCGGGTCGAGGTGACCTCGGCGCAAGGGCCGTGCTGCACCGCCCCCTCGTGCACCCGCGAGCGGACCCACGTCGCCGCCTGGCTCGTGCTCGCCCCGCCCTCGCGCTCGCCGGCGTCCCCGCGCGTCGCGGCGGCGCAGCGCCTGCTCGTCGCCGAGGCGCAGGACCTCGATCCCGGCCGGGCGGAGGCGCTCGTCGAGTCGGTGGCGGCGCCGCTCGCGGCCGCGCTGCGCGTGCCGCTGGTCACGGCGCGCGGGACCGAGCCGCCCGGCGCGATCGAACCGCGACCCCTCCCGGAGCCGGCGCCGGCGCCCGCGCTGACGGCCGCCGCGCTGGCGCGGTTCGCGATCCGGACCGAGGGGGAGCTCCTCGTCCTGCGGGACCACGCGAGCCAGGGGCCGCGCGGGTCCGCGACCCGCAACGCGCTCATCGGCGCCGCGCTGCTCGTCGCCGCGCTCGCCCTGTGGGTCCAGGTCATGCGGAGCGCCTCCGCGGGCGACAGCGGCATCGCGATCGGCGTCGGCAGCGCCGCCGCGCTGCTCTCGCTGGCGGGCTACGCCTTCCTCGGCGTCGCCCGGTTCTCGTCCCGGTATGCGGCGCGCTCCGCCCCGGTGGCGTCGTTCGGGCCGGGCCGCTTCGTCGTCGCCCCCTGGGTGAGCCGCACCGGCGCGATCGATCTGCGCCCCGAGGGCAGGCTCGGGGCCGCCATCTCCGCCGGGGAGGTCCACGCCGTCGGCGTGCAGCCCCGCGGCGACCGCTTCGCGGTCGAGATCGACACCGACCACGGCCCCATCGACGCCCTCCTCACCGACCGCGAGGACGTCGCGCGCTACTGGCGCGACGCCATGGATCGCGCCGTCGCCTCGGTCCGCCACCCCGGCGGCCCTTCCGCCAAGCAGCGCCTCCGCGCGCGCTCCCAGGCCCAGCAGCCCGCCGCGGCGAGCTGAGCCCTCGCCTCCCCGAAAAAAGTTGTCCGCCGCGGCGCCCCTCGAACGTCGCAGGGGCGAAGTACCCGGGAAGGAGAACGATCATGAACGAATTTATGTACTTGTTCCGCGGTAGCGACGCCTCTGGCTCTCCGGCCGAGATGCAGCAGCACATGCAGCGGTGGACCGCGTGGGCGAAGGAGCTCACCGAGAAGGGGCACCTCAAGCGTCCCGGCAGCCCCCTCGAGCCCACCGGCAAGGTCGTCCAGGGCAAGCAGAAGGCGGTCGTCGACGGGCCCTTCGCCGAGGCGAAGGATGTGGTCGGCGGTTACATGCTCATCGAGGCCGAGGATCTCGCGCACGCGGTCGAGCTCTCGAAGGGTTGCCCGATCCTCGAGCGCGGTGGGAGCGTCGAGGTGCGCCCGATCTGGAAGCTGAGCCATTAGTGGATCCGGTCGACCCCGTCTTCCGGCGCGAGGCTGGGCGCATGCTCGCCACGCTGACGCGCCTCTTCGGGGTCCACAACCTCGCGCTGGCGGAGGACGTCGTGCAGGACGCCCTCTGCCGCGCGCTGGAGGTGTGGAAGTTCCAGGGGGTGCCCGAGAACCCGGCCGCCTGGCTCATGGCGGCGGCGAAGCACCGCGCGCTGGACGTCCTCCGGCGCGAGCGGACCGCGCGCACCTTCGCGCCCGAGATCGGGCGGCTGATCGAGGGGGAGCAGGCGCTCGACCCCGCGGTCGACGAGCTCTTCGGGGCGGCCGCGATCCGGGACGACCAGCTGCGCATGATGTTCTCGTGCTGCCACCCCCGGCTGCCGGAGGAGGCGCAGATCGCGCTCGTGCTCCACGTCCTCTGCGGCTTCGGCGTGAGCGAGGTCGCGGGCGCGTTCCTCGCCACCGAGGCGGCCATCGAGAAGCGCATCTCCCGGGCGAAGAAGGTGCTCGCCGGCTCGACGCGCCTGTTCGAGCTCACGGACGACGCGTTCTCTGCCCGGCTCTCGGCGGTCCGCCGCGCGCTCTACCTCCTGTTCAACGAGGGCTACCACGGCGCCTGCGCGAAGGAGGCCGTCCGGGTCGAGCTCTGCAGGGAGGCGATGCGCCTCACCGCGCTCCTCCTCGAGCACCCTCCTTCGTCGGCGCCCGCCACGCACGCGCTCGCTGCGCTGATGTGCCTCCACGCGGCGCGCCTGCCCGCGCGCGTCGACGCCTCCGGCGACCTCACCTCGCTCCTCCACCAGGATCGATCGCGGTGGGATCGGCAGCTCCTGGCCGAAGGGCAACGGCTCCTCGACCTGTCGGCCGAGGGGCCGGAGCTGACCGAGTACCACGTCGAGGCCGGGATCGCGGCGGTCCACGCGCGCGCGGCCCGGCCGGAGGACACGGACTGGGGGGCGATCGTGTCGCTCTACGACACGCTGATGGCGATCCGGCCTTCGCCGGTCGTCGCCCTCAACCGCGCCATCGCCGTCGCGCAGCACGAGGGGCCGGAGCGCGGGCTCGAGGAGATCGGCGCCATCGAGGGCCGCGACCGCCTCGCCGCGTATCCGTTCTATTTCGCGGCGCTCGGCGAGCTGGAGCTCCGCCGCGGCAGGCGCGAGATCGCGAGCCAGCACCTGCGGGAAGCGCTCGCGCTCGCCCGCAACGCCATGGAGCGCCGGTTCTTCGAGCGACGCCTGGGGGCGTGCGGCGACGGGGCTCCCTGACGCATCCCTCCAGCGCGGCGTTCCTCGGCACCGGCCCGTGGCACATGCTGGCGAATGCCAAGATGTGTCAGGCGGCCCGATCGGGCGGAGGCTGAATCGGCATCTTTGGGTGAATTCGCACGGATATGTCGAGATGGCGCGGACGGCGCGCGGATTGCTCGGGGACGGAGCAAGGCGTTGGCTTCGACATGAAAGGACTTGCCCGTGCCCATCCATTTCCCTTCTCTCGTCCCTTGTAGCTCCTGCGGCTGCCACGCGCGTGCCAACGAGAGCGAGTGTCCGCACTGCGGCGCAACCATGCGCGAGCCGGACGGCGCTGTCCCGCGCACGAAGATCGCCGTGCTCATGGGCCTGACGGCCGCGTTGTTCCAGCCGCTTGCCTGCGCCGGCGAGGTCGTCGACGAGCGAGATCAAGGCAGCTCCAGCAGCTCGGGCTTCGGCGGCGACATCGCGGTCGCGGGGGCGTACGGCGGCAGCCCCTCGGTCGGCTCCGCGGGGGGCGCGAACCCCACGGGCGGGCCAGGGGGCTTCGGCGGCGACATCGCGGTCACGGGGGCGTACGGCGGCGGCCCCTCGGTGGGCTCCGCCGGGGGCGCGGACCCGACGGGTGGGCCAGGGGGCTTCGGCGGCGACATCGGCGTCGGGGGAGCGGACGGCGGCGGATCCTCGGTCGGCGAGGCCGGGGGCGCGGACCCGACGGGCGGGACAGGAGGCGCCGGCGGCGATGTCGGCGTCGGGGGAGCGGACGGCGGCGGATCCTCGGTCGGCGGGGGCGGATCGGGAGGGTGAACCGATGATCGAGCCGACCGAGATCCCCGTCCGCGCGCTCATGCCTGCGGACTTGATGGAAGCGAAGCCGATCTACGCGGTCTGGGAGCTCACGATGAAGTGCGACCAGCCGTGCCAGCACTGCGGCTCGCGCGCCGGCGCCGCGCGCGACGCGGAGCTCTCGACCGAGGAGGTGCTCGAGGTCGCCGCGAGCCTGGCGCGGATGGGCTGCCGCGAGGTCGCGCTCATCGGAGGCGAGGCGTACCTGCGCGAGGATCTCGCGGAGATCATCTCGTTCCTCGCGCGCAGCGGCATGCGCGTCATCATGCAGACGGGCGGGCGAGCGTTCACGGCCGAGCGGGCGAAGGCGCTCCGCGCCGCCGGGCTGACCGGGCTCGGGGTCTCGGTCGACGGGCCGGCGCACATCCATGACGAGCTGCGCGGCAACGTGGGCAGCCACGCGGCCGCCATCCGCGCGCTCGACAACGCCCGCGCCGCCGGGCTGATCACGACCGCCAACACCCAGATCAACCGCCTCAATGCGCACCTCTTGCGCGAGACGTGCGCCGAGCTGCGCTCGCACGGGATCCAGACGTGGCAGGTGCAGATCACCGTGCCGATGGGGCGCGCGGCCGACCATCCGGAGTGGATCCTGGAGCCGTGGCGCGTTGTCGAGGTCATCGACACCCTCGCCGCCATCCAGCGGGAGGCGCTCGAGACGCACGTTTCGGGCGTGCCGTTCAACGTGTTCGCGAACAACAACATCGGTTACTTCGGCCCGCACGAGCAGCTCCTGCGGTCGAGGCCCGGCGGCGGCGACACGCACTGGCGCGGCTGTCGCGGCGGCATCAACGCGATCGGCATCGAGTCCGACGGCACCGTGAAGGCGTGTCCGTCGGTCCCGACCGTGCCCTATGCCGGGGGCAACGTGCGCGAGCGCGGCCTGGAGCACATCTGGGAGGGCTCGGCGGAGGTCCGGTTCGCGCGCGATCGCGACGCGAGCGAGCTCTGGGGTCACTGCGCGACGTGCTACTACGCGGACGAGTGCCGCGCGGGGTGCTCGTGGACCGCGCACTGCACGCTCGGCAGGCGCGGCAACAATCCGTTCTGCTACCACCGCGTGACGCAGCTCAAGAGGCGGGGCATCCGCGAGCGGCTCGTCATGAAGCAGCGGGCGCCGCACGTGCCGTACGACCACGGCGTCTTCGAGCTGGTCGAGGAGGCCTGGGACGCGCCGCCCCCGCCGCCGCCCGAGCCGGTGGTGCCGAGGAACGCGCGCCGGAGGCTGGCGGTTATTTAAGGCCGTAGAGGTTTGTACGGCGTCGTGGGAGTGGCGCCGGGCGGGCTCAATCTGAGTGAGCGCAAGGGCGGGCGGGCTCAACCTGGGCGGGCTCAACCTGGGTGGGCTCCGGGCGGCCGCAACCCGGGTCGGCTCCGGGCGGCCGCAACCCGGGTCGGCTCCGGGCGGGCTCAACCCGGGTCGACGCCGGGCGGCCGCAACCCGGGTTGACGCCGGGCGGCCGCAACCCGGGTCGGCTCCGAGCGGCCGCAACCCGGGTCGGCTCCGGGCGGCCTCAACCCCGGTCGGCTCCGGGCGGCCTCAACCCCGGTCGGCGCCGAGCGCCCTCAACCCCGGTCGGCTCCGGGCGCCTCCGGGCGGCTTCCCGGCGCCTTCAATCCGGGTCGGCGCTGGGCAGGTCGACGCCGGACGCCCTCAACCCCGGTCGGCACCGGACTCATCCATCCTTGCCAATCTCCCGCTTCCATGTAATGAACGCGTTCAGTGAACGCGTTCGCTCAAAAGCCCGGCCGCCGCGAAGCCCAGAAAGACGCCACGCGCGCCCGGATCCTCGAGACCGCGCGCGACCACTTCGAGCGCCACGGCTTCGAGGCGGCGAACGTCCGTGCCATCGCCGCGGACGCGGGCGTTGCCGCGGGCACGGTCCTCCTCCACTTCGCCGACAAGCGCGACCTGCTCCACGCCGCCCTCTTCGACGACCTCGCCGCCACCGCGGCCGAGGCCGTCCGCGACGAGGCGCCCGGCACCCTCGAGCAGCGGCTCCATCGCCTCGGGGCCGCGTTCTTCGCGTACTACGCCCGCCGCCCGGCGCTGTCGAAGACCCTGCTCCGCGAGGCGCTGTTCGCCGACCCGCCGTGGCAAGCGCGCTTCACCGAGCAGATCGCCGCCGTGCACGGCCGCGTCGTCGAGCTCTTCAACGCCGCCCGCGCGCAGGGCGAGGTCGCCGACGACGCCGACCCCGCGCTCTTCGGCGTCGCCTTCTTCTCCTTCTATTACTTCGCGCTGATCGCGTGGGTCCAGGGCGCGCACCCGTCGCCCGTCGCCCTCCTCGATCGGCTCGTCGCTCAGCACCTCTGCGGCCTCCGCCCCGCAGCCAACGTCAGGAGGGCTCGATGACGTCATCCATCATCTTTCGCAGTCCAGAGGCGCGCGCGCGCATCGCCACGTGGTTCGAACGCTTCCGCGAAAAGGCCCCGGTCCCGACCCGCGCGCGCGAGGTCTCGACCCGCTTCGGCGCGACGCACGTCCTCGTCGCCGGCCCCGAGCACGCCCCGCCGCTCGTCTGCGTGCACGGCGCGATGGCGAGCTCCGCGCACCTCTTGCCCGAGCTCGGCCCGCTCCTCACGCGCTTCCGCGTCTACGCTGTCGACGTGATCGGCCAGTCCGTCAAGAGCGCCGACGTCCGCGTGCCGGTCGAAGGCCCCGCCTACGCCGAGTGGCTCACCGACGTCCTCGACGCGCTCGGGCTCCCGCGCGCCCACCTCCTCGGCGTGAGCTGGGGAGGCTTCGTCGCCCTGCGCATGGCCGAGATCGCGCCCTCCCGCATCAACCGGCTCGTCCTGATCGTGCCCGGCGGCGTCGTGTCCGGCCCGGTGTGGCAGGGCCTCACGCGCGTGGCCATCCCCATGGCCCTCTACCGCGCGTTCCCTTCCGAGGATCGGCTCGCGCGCCTCGTCTCCGGGCTGTTCACCACGCAGGACGCCATGTGGGGCCCCTACTTCGGCGACGCGGTGCGGAGCTACCGGCTCGACATGCGGATCCCGCCGCTCGCCACGCCCGAGGCCCTCGCCGGCTTCACGCGACCCGCGCTCGTGTTCGGCGCCGACGACGACGTGAGCTTCCCCGGCGCGAAGCTGCTCGCGCGCGCGAAGGTGCTCCTGCCGCGCGCCGAGACCGAGCTGCTCGAGGGGTGCCGCCACTCGCCGCCCACCGACGACGCCTTCCGCGCGCGGTTCGGCGGCCGCATCGCGCGCTTCCTCGAGCCCGACGCCGCGGCGCCCCTCGCCTCGCCTGGGCTCGCCTCTCCGGTCGCGTAACCCTTCGCCGCGCGCCCCTTCCGTCGCGCGCTCCTTCCGCCGCGCGCCCCGGCGCACATGCCGCGCGCCCCTTCCGCCGCGCGCCCCTTCCGCCGCGCGCTCCTTCCGCCGCGCGCCCCTCGGCGCTCCTCTGCGGCGCCTCAGTGCCCCGACACGTCGTCGACCTGCGCGAAGGCCTCGACGAGGCGCTCGCGGGCCCGCGCCGACAGCGGCGGCGCCTCGATCGACCGCACGTTCTCCAGCAGGTGCTCCACGCTGCTGGTCCCCGACAGGATCACGTGCGCGCCGGGCTCGTCCCTGCAGAAGCGGTACGCCGCGTCCGGGAGCGACGCGACGCCCTCCCCAGCGAGCAGGCGATCCAGCCCTTCGTCGGCGAGCGCTCGCGCCACCTTGCCCCGCGCCGCAAGCTCGGCGAGCAGCTCCCTCAGCCGCTCGGGCCGGCTCAGCGCGCGCCGGACCGCGAACATGATCAGCGTCCCGATGTCCTTCGCCCGCGTCAGCGGGAAGACCCGCTCCCGCGCCGACTGGTTCAGGAGGTTGAACCCGACCATCACCACGTCCCAGAGGTCGTCGCGGAGCGCCTGCGCCAGCATCGCGTGCGTCGGATCGGCGGCGAACGCCTCCGTGATGCCCAGGAAGCGGATCTTGCCCTGCTCGCGCAGGCGCAGCAGCACGGGGACGATCCGCTCCCGCAGGTCGGCGTACCGGTCCGGGAGCACGCCGTGCAGGTGGTAGACGTCGACGTGATCCGTGCCGAGCCGCTCGAGGCTCGCGTGCAGCGACGACACCACGTCTTCCGGCCGGAGGGGCGCGTCGAGGCGCGTCGTCTTCTTCGTCGAGAGCACCACGCGATCGCGCGGCACCTCGCGGAGCGCCTTGCCGATGAGCTCCTCGGTCCCGTACGCCTCCGCCGTGTCGATGAAGCTCACGCCGCGCTCGATGGCCGCGCGGACGAGCCGGAGCGACTCGGCCTCGGCGACGCGCCCCGACCCGAGCCGGCTGTCGCCGCCCGCGCCCAGGCCGAGCACGCTGACCTCCAGGCCGGTCCGCCCCAGGATGATGCGATTCACGTGGTCCTCTCTCTCTGTTCGATGAACGGTGATCTCCCCGGCGCGAGGCGCCCGCCGGCCGGGGCTCACTCCTTCGGGGCGACCTTCCACGACGTGAAGCGCCGCTCGACGCGCATGAGCAGGTGATTGAACGTCAGCCCGAGCGTCGTGATCGTCAGGATGCCGACATACATGCTCGGGATCTGGAAGTTGTATTGCGCGTAGATGATCAGGTATCCGAGCCCCGCCTTGGCCCCGATCATCTCCGCCGCGACGAGCACGAGCAGCGAGTAGGCGCCCGCCAGGCGGATACCCACGAAGATGGTCGGGATCGCCGCCGGCAGGATGACCTTGCGGAACAGCTGGATCGGAGAAAGCCCCATCGTCCGCGCCGATTTGACGAGCAGCGGATCGACCCCGCGCACCCCGCTGATCGTGTTGAGCAAGATCGGCCAGGTGCACGAGTAGATGACGAGCGCGATCTTCGAGGCCTCGCCGATCCCGAGCAGCAGGAGGAACACGGGCAACAGCGCGAGCGCCGCGGTGTTGCGCAGCACCTCGAGCAGCGGGTTGATCGCGTCCGCCACGGCCTTGTACCACCCGATCGCGAGCCCGAGCGGCACGCCCACTAGGATCGCCAGCGAGAAGCCGGTGAGGGAGCGCGACAGGCTCGCCTTGATGTGGCTCAGGAGCTGCCCGTTCTGGAGGAGCTGCCAGCCGGTCGCCAGCACCTCGGACAGCGGTGGCAAGAACGCCGCCTCCACGAGCCCGACCCGCGGCGCCGCCTCCCATAGCGCGGCGACGAGGAGCAGGATCCCGGAGCGCGCGACGGCGCGGCCGAGCCACCTCCCCACCTCGGTCACGAGCTGCGCCTGCTGCGGCTCCTCGGGCAGCGCGATCGATTGCGGGACGCTAGCCATTGACCGCCACCACGCCCGCAACGGCGCGCCCCTCCGCCGCGCGCTTCTGCTTCTTGAGCCGCTCCTGCTCCTCGGCCTTGAGCACCTCCTCGCGCAGGAGCGTCCAGATCTCGTGCCGCAGCCGGCCGAACTCCGGCGTCGACCGCGCGTCCTCGTAGCCCCGGACCTCCTCGGGGATCTCGATGATCCGCTTCACGCGGCCGGGCCGGGACGTCATGATCGCGACCCGCTGCCCCAGGTACACCGCCTCGTCGATGCTGTGCGTGATGAAGAGGATCGTCTTGCGCGACCTCTCCCAGATCCGGAGCAGCTCCTCCTGCAGCGACTCGCGCGTCTGCGCGTCCAGCGCCGCGAACGGCTCGTCCATCATCAGCACCTCCGGGTCGTACGCGAGGCTCCTGGCGATGGCCACGCGCTGCTTCATGCCGCCCGACAGCTCGTGCGGATACCGTTCCTCGAAGCCGGAGAGGCTGACGAGCTCCAGGTAGCGCTGGGCGATCTCCTTGCGCTGGCTCTCCGGGACGCCCTTGGCCTCGAGGCCGAACTCGACGTTCCCGCGCGCCGTCCGCCACGGGAAGAGCGCGTATTGCTGGAACACGATGCCCCGGTCGAGGGCCGGGCCCGTGATCGGCTTGCCGTCGAGCAGGAGCTTCCCGCTGGACGGCTTCGACAGCCCGCCGAGGAGATCGATGAGCGTCGATTTGCCGCACCCGCTCGGCCCGACGAGGACCAGGAGCTCGCCCGCCCTCACGTCGAGGCAGAGGTCCTCGATGGCCGTGAACCGCGCGTCCTCCTTCGATCCGGCGGGCCCCTTGACGGCGAACGTCTTGCTCACGCTCTGGAACTGAATCTTGCTCATGGCTCCTCCTGCTGCCCATCCTCGATGAGGGCCCGACGCCTTCACGGACCGCCCTTCCAAAACGGGTTGAAATCGTTCGTGTACACGCCGCCGCCCGCCGGCGCCGAGGGCGCCCTGGAGCATCCGATCGCGACGAGCGCGAGGAGCAGCGCTGCGAGCGCACGCCAGGCGCTCTCGAAGGGGGTTCTGCGGCCGCGCGGGGTGGGACGACGGCGTCCAAACGTGATCCGAAAGTCAAGCCCAACCAGCATGGAACGACCGCAACTCCCGCGACGTGGCGCGCCGTCACCCTGGGATGTGCTCCTCCAGGCGTGCCGCTGGGCGCCCTCATCGACCGTGCCGGAGACGCAGAGCACGCGACGTACCAACCGCCCGCCGCCCTACGAGACGCAAATCCGCTATAACAGAGAGCCGCCTGCTGCTGGCGCAGCAGGCGCTGCGCCGGGGGTGTTGCTGCAGCAGCAGTGCAGCCGCCCGGAGCGGATCGGCCGGCGCGGGGCGTAGCCCGAGGACGGAAGCGATCTCGACGACCGGCGAGCGTTCAGGGTAATTTTTCCGTGTACATGACCGTCTCCACTGCGTTGCCAGAAGAAGTCGAGGACGAACGTCTTGCACGCGGGCGCGCGCGCCTCCTCCAGCGAGCGCCGCTTGCGATCGTCCAGTACGGCGCGGATCTCACGATCGAGGACTGGAACGGGGCGGCCGAGCGCCTGTTCGGCCCTGCGCGGCGCGACGCGCTCGGCCGGCGCGTCGACGAGCTGCTGCCGGCGTCCGGCGACCCTGAGGCGTGGCGGCGGCTGCTGGCGGAGGACGGCGCGGCGTCGCGGGTCTTTCGGCACGTCACCAGGGATGGTGTCGCGGTGCACGTCGAGTGGCGGCATGAATGCCTCCTCGATGAGCGCGGGGGGGTCGTCGGCGTCGGGGTGTTCGGGCACGACGTGACGGAGCGGGTCGAGCAGCTCCGCCGCCACGAGCAGAAGGAGGTGGTCCTGCGGACCGTCGCGCAGACGCTGCCGATCATCATCTGGGCGATCGATCGCGAGGGGATCTTCACGTTCCACGAGGGCAGCGGGATCGCGAACGCGGGGCTCCAGGAGGGCGAGCACATCGGCAAGAACGTGTTCGATCTCTACGCCGGCAGCGACGGCATCGACATGCTCCGGCGGGCGCTCGCCGGCGAGGGGAGCCATTCGCTCAACTCGACGCACGGGGTGTTCTGGGAGAACTGGGAGATCCCGGTCCGCGACGAGCGCGGAGAGGTGTACGCGGTCGTCGGCCTCACCCTCGATATCAGCCAGGCGAAGAACACGGAGCAGGAGCTCCGGACCAAGCTGGAGCTCATCGAGCGGCAACAGCAGGTCATCCGCGACCTGTCGACGCCCATCATCCAGGTGTGGGACGGCATCCTGACGCTGCCGATGATCGGGGTGCTCGACAGCCAGCGGACCGCGGAGGTGATGGACACGCTCCTCGAGGCGATCTCGCGGATGGGCGCGCGGTACGCCATCCTCGATCTCACCGGCGTGGACATGGTGGACACGAAGACGGCGAGCTATCTCCTCGACCTGGTCGGCGCGATCCGGCTCCTCGGCGCCGAGGGCATCGTCACGGGCATCCGCTCGAACGTCGCCCAGACCATCGTGAGCCTCGGCCTCGATCTGAAGAACATCACGACCCTCGGGAACCTCCGCGCCGCGCTCCAGCACTGCATCCGCCAGATGAGCAAGGAGCGCGCGGCCGGCGCGACGCAGACCGCGCTCGAGCGCCGATAACGGCGCTCCCAATCGCGGACCGTCTCTCGTCTCTCGTCTCTCGTCTTTCGTCTCTCGTCTTCCGTGCGCGTCCTTCGTGCGCGTGCGCGTGCGCGATTCCCCGGATCAGCGCGCACGTACGAAGAACCGCCCTAGCGCGCCGTCTTCTCCTTCTTCGCCGCGCCTTCGCCCAGCGCCTTCGCCAGCGTCTCCACGAAGACCCGGACCGCCGCCCGCGCGGGCGCCGCGTACACCGCGAAGATGGCGCGCGTCGACGCGCCGTACTCCGGCAGCACGCGCCGCAGCGCGCCGCTCTCGAGGTGCTCCTCGACGACGTAATCAGGCAGGTTGGCCACCCCGATCCCCGCGACCGCGGCGTCGCGCAGCGTCAGCGTGTCGCTGGAGCGGAGCGTGCCGCTCACCTGGATGACGCGCTCCCCCTCGGGACCCACGAGCGTCCACCGCGGCACTGGCTCCATGTTGTGCGTGATGCAGTCGTGATCGGCCAGGTCCTCCAGGCGCCGCGGCGTCCCGTGGCGCCGCAGGTAGCGCGGGCTCGCGCAGAGCACGCGCCGATCGTCGGCGAGCCGCCGCGCGACCAGCGACGCCGGCGAGATCCCCGCAGCCTGGCGCACCGCCACGTCGACGCGCTCGGCCACCAGATCGACGATGCGATCGGTGATGTCGAGATCGATCCGGAGCTCCGGGTACTTCGCGCGGCAGGCCAGCACGGCGGGCGCGACGCGGATCGTGCCCAAGATCGTGGGCGCCGAGATGCGCAGGGTCCCCCGCGGCGTCCCGTCGAGATCCGCGACCGCCCGCTGCGCCTCCTCGACGTCCGCGAGGATCCGGCCGGCGCGCTCGGCGTAGAGGTCCCCCGCCTCCGTGAGGCTCACGCGGCGGGTGGTCCGCCGGAGGAGCTGCACCCGCAGGCGCTCCTCCAGCCGCGCGACCTGCTTGCTGACCGACGACGACGTGAGCCCGAGCGCCCTCGCCGCCGCCGAGAAGCTCTGCAGCCGCGCGACCTCCAGGAACGCCCTCATCTCGCCCAGATCACCGACCGCCGGCTCCATCTGATTCGTTCCTTCCGCGACGCAATCCTCGTCGGCAGACCAGGATTATCACGAGCATGCGCCGGATCTAGCTTTCCTGGAGCGCGAGGCGGCTGCCTCGCCGCGAAGGCGAGGCGGCTGCCTCGCCGCCAAGGAGGATCCCATGCTTACGCAGGCTCGCGGGCACACCGGAGTCGCGCTGCTGCTCTTCATCCTGACCTCGGTCTTGGCCGCGGATCAGCTGGCCGCGCCGCCCCCGGCCCAGGGCGGGCCGACCACGCTGCGGGCGCTGTACGGCCTCGAACCGGTCGACCGGCTCCACCGGGCGCGCACGGCGCTCGTGCTCGTCGACCTCCAGGAAGAGTTCTTCTCGGGCGGCCTCACGCTGCCGGACGCCCGGGCGGCGCTCGAGAAGGCGACACGCCTGCTCGCCTGGGCCCGGGAGAACGGGATCACGGTCGCGCACGTGCGGAACGTCGCCCCCGAGGGCGCGCGGCTCTTCGCCGAAGGCAGCCCGCGCGCCGACTTCGTCCCCGCGGCGCGGCCGCGCGCCGGAGAGCTCGTGATCACGAAGTCGATGGCCGGGGGCTTCACGAAGACCGAGCTCGACGCCGAGCTCCGCCGCCGCGGTATCGACACCATCGTCGTGAGCGGCCTCATGACCCACCTCGCCGTCGACTCGACGGCGCGGGACGGGCTCGTGCTCGGCTACCGCGTCCTGCTCCCGAGCGACGCGTCGGCGAGCCGCGATCTACCCGCCGTCCAGGGCGCGCGAGGCGCTCGCCTCATCGACCACCGCACCTTGCACGAGGTCTCGCTCGCGGCGCTGGCCGATCGCTTCGCCGACGTGCTGCCGACCGAGGCCGTCCTCGCGCTGCCGCTCCACGACGCCGCGCGGTGAGCGCGCCGGCCCGCCCCTCGGCGCCGGCTCACGCCACGCGATCGATCACCCCCTGAATACCCTCCTGCTTGGAACAGTGCGCGCAGCAGTAGAACGCCCCTCCGGCCTCGACGCCGTGCCCCACGATCCGACAGGCGCAGTGGGCGCACACGGGCGCGAGCTTGTGAATCGCGCACTCGAAGCAATCGAAGGTGTAGGTCGTGCCGCCCACCATGATCTGGAAGGCCTTGTCGTAGCTGTTACCGCAGCAATCACACGTGTTCATGGGGACCTCTCAACGGTTACGGGATGACGTTGCGCCGCGATTCGAGCTCAGCCGGCGGCCGCGATCACGCCGGGCTCCTTCGGCGGCTGCCCCGGCGCCGGCGGGTCCTCGATCTCCGGAGAGGGCTCGCCGGGCGCAGGAGGAGGCGGCGGGGGATCCCGCCGCGCCGGCTCGCCCGGATCGGGGTCGCGCCGCGGAGCCTCGCCCGGCGCGGGATCCTGCACCGGCGGGCCCTGCTCGGGGTCGCCGACCGGCGCGGGGCTGGGTGTTCCTCGAGACGGGGGGGCGTTCACCGACATGCAGGGTCCTTTCCTGGCGCGCGCTTCATAGGTCGCTGAGCTCGCATCGCCGCAGCGCGGACAAGCTGCATGAACCGCGCCACGCGCGCATCCGAGCGGAGCGCCTCGACGGGCGATGCGCTGCGCTCACCGCGCCTCGCCGTGAGGGGGGAAGGCGCGCATTCCTGTCACACTGAGGCGCGGTTGCGTGGATGAGGCGGGTTGGCGAGCGGCCGCGAGCGGCCCGGGGGCCGCCGGGCGGGCGGCCTCACGCAGGCGACCGAGGGCGCTTCACTTCGGGAGGAAGTCGAAGATCTGCCCGAGCGCCTTGGTGAGGCTCGCGGCCTCCAGCACGTCGGGCAGCACGAGCACGCCGAGCACGCTGAGGCCGATGCCCATCAGCGAGCCCCCGGCGATCACGCCCGCGCAGATCGCCTCGGTGTTCTCGGCGGCGAGCGCGTACCAGGGCCGCTTGACCGGCGCGGCGGGCGCCCCGCCGGGCTCGGTCTCGCTCAGCCGCGACTCGCGCTCGCGCGCCCGGTGCCAGCCCGCGGCGCGCCGCTCGATCAGCCAGAAGAGGAACGAGCCGAGGAACATCGACCAGATGTCGGTGAAGTTGAGGATGAACGCGAGCCCGAGGGCGACCGCGGAGAGGGGGAATCGGTTCTTCGTGAGCTGCTTCGTGACCTCGACGAGGATCCCGACGATCGCCCCGACCACCACCGCGGACTTGGCCGTCGGGTGGAGGAAGTCGAGCCCCTTCATCAGCACCTCGGCGACGGCCTTCCACGTGAGCGCGCTCGGGACCGGCAGCCGCTCCGTCCCGTAACGGCCGATGTCCCCCTGGATGAGCACGAGATACCAGATGGGGACAGAGAGCACGAGCCCCGCGACCGTCCCGAGCACGTGCCCCATCGCCTGGTGGCGCGGCTTGCCGCCGAGCATGTAGCCCGGCTTGATATCCATCAAGAGGTTCGCGGTGTTGCTCGCGACCTCGGCCGTGACCCCGGCCGTCATCAGGTTCGTCGTGATGTTCTTCGGCGCGAGGACGCCATAGGTGAGCTGCGTCAGCTTGCCGAGCGCCCCGGTCGGGGTGATCGCCGTGATCCCCGTCGAGTTCACGGCGATGAGCGAGAAGACGAACACGAGCGGGATCGCGATGACCCCGAGCCACCAGGCGATACCGAACCAGAGGTGCCCGAGCACGACGACGACGAGGCCGACGACGGGCACGCCGATGATCGACAGCTTCACCGGCAGCTCGATGTCCGCGAGCACGTCCCTCGCCCCGCCCTTCCTGGAGAGGCCCCGGAACGCGTCGAGGATCACCTTGGGCTTGGAGAAGAAGGCATAAAGCGAGGACGTGGTCATGCACGCGACGCCGCCCCAGAGCGCCCAGAGCGTGATCTGCCCGAACCCGTAATGGCCGTTCCGCGGCAGGATGATCCCGTGCTGGATCAAGAGGGGGGCCAGGATCCAGTAGTTGAGAATGCCGCCGAGGAGGAGCGACGCGCCGGTCCGGATCCCCATCAGGCCGCCGGTGGCGACGAAGATGATGCTCGTATCGAAGCGGATCGTGAGCTCGTTCAGGGGGATGCCCCGGATGGCCGGCGAGAGGCCCCATCGCTTGAGCAGGTCGGCGAACCAGCCGTGATAGAAGAACTCGTCGTAATGATGGGGGATGCTCTTCAAGGCGAAGAGCGCGCGCATCACCTTGTCGTCGCGGAGGAGCTCGAGCAGGGCGCTCGCGAGGCCGCCGCCGAGGAGGAGCTTCGCCTTGAAGAGGCCCTCCTTCTCGTCGCTCTCGTGCAGCGCGTCCATGACCACGCCGGCGGCCATGCCCTCGGGGAAGGGGAGCTGCTCGTCGTTGATGAAGCGCTTCTTCATCGGGAACGCGAAGAGCACGCCGAGGATGGCGAGGATGAACATCCAGACCATCGCCCGGCCCATGGGGATGATCGTGGTCGTGACCATCGAATAGGCCGCGAGGCTGGTGAAGAGCGGCGCGTTCATGTATCCGGCCGACGTCGCGATGGACTGCATCGCGTTGTTCTCGAGCACGGTCATGTCGCTCGCGAGGCCAAGCCGGGAGAGGACCTTGAAGAGCCCGAAGGCCAGGATCACGCTCGTGATGCCGACGCCGAGAGACCAGCCGGTGCGCGCGCCGATGTACAGGTTCGTGAGCGAGAGGAAGGCGCCGAGGAGCATGCCCGTGATCCCGGAGCGCCACGTGAGCTGGGGCATGTCGCCGCGGTAGACGTTCTTCAACCACCATGTGTCCTTCTCTTCGAGCGACATGGTGTGGATCTGCTCGGGCGTGAGCTGCTTGATGGCCATCCGGCGACCTCCGCGCACCTTGTACCATGGTGAGCGACGCGCCGTGCATGCCTTCGGCGAGCGCCGGCGCGCCCGCGCGTCTGGCGTCGAGTCAGGGAAACCCCGAGAGCAGCGAAATAGCGGGCCTCGTGTCGCGCGGCCCGCGCCGCGCTAGTCGTCTCGGCCGCTGCCGGCGAATCCGTCTTCCCGGCGGGCGAAGAGCACGTTGAACGTGGTGAGCGTCCCGTAACAGCCGGTGATGTACGCCTGGAGCTGCACCTTCTCTGCGTCGCTCAGGCCCTCGTGCGCGTTGATCTTCTGCTCCAGCACGCGGAGCTTGTCGCGGAGCATGACGATCTTGTGGAAGAACACGTCGAGCGGGATGCGCTTCTCGGCCGTGCCCTCCTTCCCGGGCCGGAGGACGATCTCCCCGCCTTCCCAGCGGCCGCCCATCTCCGCGCGGCCGACGCCGAGCTCCTCGGACAGCACCTCGCGCAGCACACGACGGAACTCGTCGATATCCATGTCGATGTCGATCTCCCTTGGCAGCGGCGGACGGAAGGGCTGCGGCGCGGCGCCGGCCCGGCGCTCCGGCGATGGCGCCCCGGTCGGCCGGGACCTGCCGCCCGAGCCGCGCGGCTGGCCCGCGGCCCGCGGGGGCGGCGGCGGCGGCGGCGCGCCCTTGGCGCGGTAGCGGGCGCACGTCGCCGTCGCCTTGACCGGCGGCGGGTACACCTCGAGGGCGCACTCGCCGACGCGACCGCGCGCTGGATCCTCATGCACCCGCGTGTATGCCGCGCAGCTTCCGCACCGGCCTGCGTAATCGTTCACCGCGGCGCCACTCTACCAGCTTTGCCGGAACCGGGGGGCGCATTGTCGGCGCGAGGCCGAAACGGGCGGCGCGACGACCCGGCCGGCGCGCGCGCCGTCCCGGCCGGCCCGCCGCGCTCCCGCCGCGGGCCCACCTCGCGCCGCCCGCCGGCCCGTCGCGCCGCGCAGCCTCGTCGCCCGCTCGACCGTGCCAGGCGAGCTCATCCACGCTCGCCGGCGAGCCGCTCCCGCCGCCGGGCCAGCCACGCCCGCGCCTCCGGCTCGTGCTCGACGAAGTGGACCGCGACGTCGGCCCCGGTCGCGAGCGCATAGCCGCGGATCACCAGCTCGGTCAGGACCCTGCCCGTGAAGGTCGCGCGGTAATAGACCAGCCCTCGGATGGGGGGCACCCTGCCCGATTCCTTCATGACCGTTCTCCGGGACTCGGCCGGCACCCGGCCGAGCTGGGACACGTCGCCGGTGATCAGCATGTAGCGCTGCCCGGCGAAGTGGAATGCCATGAAGTCGAAGAACCGCGCTGCCTCGTCCGGCGAGACGTCGCCCCGCATCATCAACTCCAGGGTGTCCGCATGCTCGCCGATGCGGGCGGTATGCTCCCCTATCCTCAGCACGCGCTCGAACATGTGGACTCCCCCTGATGTGATGTTCCGGCACCCCGGGACAGCTGCGCCGCCGCGCCGCGGGCGAGCGCGAAGCCAGCCCAGGATACGGTTCTACGCGCGGCACCGGCGGCGCGTCAACGTGGGGGACGCCTGTCGCAGGGAGGGCGAGACCGCCGCCATCGGGCTGCTACCATGGTCGCCCGTGCGTCCCCCGGCCTCGCTCCCCGCCCTCGTCGCGCTCGTCTCCCTCGCCGCCTGCGCCGCGGATCCGCCCCCCCGCGCCGCGGCGCCCGCGGCGCCCCCGCCCGCCGCCGCCGCGGCCGGCAGCCCCGCCGCGGCGCCTCCGCCCGCCGCCGCGGCGGCGCCCGAGGCGGCGCGGCCGCCGCTCGAGTTCATCCGCGACGACGTGCCGCGGGCGCGCGAGAAGGCCCGGGCCGAGGGCAAGGCGCTGTTCGTCGATGCGTGGGCGCCGTGGTGCCACACGTGCTTGAGCATGAAGCATTACGTGCTGACCGATCCGTCGCTGCGCCCGTTCGCGGATCGGGTGGTGTTCGCCGACATCGACACGGATCGACCGGAGAACGCGCCGTTCCTGGAGCGGCACGAGGTGACGGTGTGGCCGACGTTCTTCGTCCTCGAGCCGGTGGACGGCCAGGTGGTCGGGCTCTGGCGGGGCGCCGCCTCGGTCGAGGAGCTGCGCGAGCTGCTCCGCGAGGCGCTGCACGCCATGGACTCCAAGGCGGCCTCGGCGCTGCCTCCGGACGACCCGAACCGCTTGCTGGTCGAGGCGAAGCGGGCCCACAGCGCCGGCGACCACGCGGCGGCGGCGGTCGCGTATGTGCGCGCCCTGGCCCGGGGCGGCGAGGCGTGGCCGCGGCGCAGCGAGGCGCTGCTCGGCCTCGTCTCGGCGCTCCGCCGGAGGGACCCCGCGGGGTGCGCCGAGGCCGGCATGAGGCACATCGCCGAGGTGAAGGGCGCGGCGCTGCCCGCCGATTTCGCGAGCGTCCTGCTCTCCTGCGCGTCCGCGCTCTCCGACGCCAAGGCCCAGCGCGCCGCGCGCGAGGCGGCGGTCGGCCGGCTCAGGTCGATCGTCGCGAGCCCGCCCGCGGACTCGAGCGCGGACGACCGGGCCGACGCGTGGGGCCTGCTCGCCGAGGGGCTCCAGGCGCTCGGCGACGCGGCCGGGGCCCGCGCGGCGAACGAGTCGAAGCTCGCCGTGCTGGAGCGGGCCGCGAAGGAGGCGAAGGCGCCCGAGGCGGCCGCCGCGTACGACTACGGGCGGGCCATGGCGTACCTCGCGCTCTCGCGCGGCGACGAGGCGGTCGCGATGCTGAAGGCGCGCGAGGCGCAGATGCCGGGGTCGTACGAGCCGCCCGCGCGGCTCGCGCAGGTGCTCCACGCGATGGGCCGCGAGGCGGAGGCGCTCGCCGCGGTCGAGCGCGCCATCGGCCGCGCCTACGGCCCGCGGCGGCTGCGCTACCTGAAGCTCCGCGCGGAGATCCATCAGAAGCTCGGTCAGGGCGCGGAGCAGGTGGCGACGCTCCGCGAGGAGGTGGCCGGCTACGAGGCGCTCCCCAAGGGCCTCGCGAGCCAGGCGGCGCTGGACGACGCGCGGCGGCGCCTGGCCGAGGCCGAGAAGGCGCAGCGCGGGGTGAAGAAGCGCTGACGGAGGCGGGTGGACAGGTCGCCGCGATCGGGCTTCGTCCCTGGGATCTGCGCGGCTCCGCGGCGCCCGCCCCCGGTCAGGGACAGTCGTCGCCGATGCTCAGCCCGGTCGCGAAGAGGTGGTGGGCCTCGGGCTCTCCCCGCCCCGTCGCGGTGACGTCGACGGTGATGTTGCACAGCACGTAGTCGCTCGGCCCGGCCTCCCACGAGAGGGTCCCGGTGGCGCCGGTCACGCTCACTTTGCGGCCTTTCGAGGTCCCCGCCGGGCCCTCGCAGTCGGCCGCCCGGTCGGTGATCAGCACATAGGCGGCGCTCCAGCCCTCGGGAGCCTCGATGTCGAGGCCCGTCTGGACGAGGGGCGGCGTGATCGCGTTGAGCTGCACGCACCGGTCGAGCTCCCGATCGGCCTTGCGCACGAGCAGGTGGTCGGGCCCCGGGTAGTACTGCACGTTGTACTCGGCGGCGGGCGGCGCCTCGCCATGGCCGCCGCCGCCCGTGTCGCCGTGCTCGGCGGCGGGCGGCGCCTCGCCCTGGCCGTCACCGCCGCCCGTGTCGCCGCTCCCGGGCGCGGGCACGACGACGTTTCCGCAGGCGGCGAGGGCGAGACCGAAGAAAAGCGCGAGGGAAAGGGAAGCAGCGCGGTGCATGATGCCGAGGCTCTCATACGCGGTCGCCGGTGAGGAGCGTCCAGCAGCATTCTGCGCGTGAGCCGGTGTGGGCACCCCGCGTGTCGGGCGCCCGTCTACAGGCACCCGTCGTTCACGGCCACGCCAGTGGCGCGGAGGAGCGCGGTCGCGGGCTCCGTCGGGAAGGTGGCGGTGATGTCCACGTCGAGGGTGCACGGCATGGATGTTCCCCCCGAGAGATCCATCGACAGGCTCCCGATGGCGCCCATCGCGCGCACGGCCTCTCCAGCGGGCTTCGACGCCCCCGGCGCGCAGCCGGCCGCCCCGCTGGTCCTCTCGATGCGCGTCACGACCCAGGTCTCCGGGAGCGTGGCGACGTCGAAGTCCTCCGGCGCGCTCTCGGCCGGCGCATCGGCGTAGAGCGTCACGCACTGGTCCGTCTCCGGTTCGGCCTTGTAGACGACGAGGTGATCGAGCCCGCCGGCCCAGTAGGTCGCGGCGTAGTCGCCGCCCACGGGCTTGAGGCAGGAGGTGGACTCCGAGACGTCCACCCCGGCCTGCTGCGCGGAACACGCATTGCAATAGAACTGACCGTCGCAGCCGCAGACGCCCGGGCAATGCGCGGGACATACCTCGGGGCGGGCGGAGCACTGGCCCACGGTGTCGAAGGTCCCGCACGAGTCGTCGGGGAAGTCGCAGAACTCCTCTGCGCTGCAGATCCCGCCGCTGCGCGCCCCGCAGGCGACCGGCGCGCCGCCGCTGCCCGAGGTCGCGCTCGTGGCGCCGCCGTCGCCGCCGGCGCCGCCCGCGCCGCCGCTGCCGGGCGGATCGTTGACGACGCCGCCGCAAGCGGCGAGAAGGAAGCCGGAGAGGACCGAGAAGCGGAGCGTACGGTTCATGGGCGGAGTATGCCACGACCGGTCCTAGGCCAGGAGCGGCCTGGGCCAGCGGCCGTGAGCAGCGGGACGAGGCCAGGCTTGTGGAGCGCTTGAAGGAGAGGGCCTCGAGACGCCGGAAGGCGGCAAGGTCGAGAAGCATCGACGGCGAGCTCTGTCGTTCGGTGGCTCGATCTGCTCCGGAAGAGGACGAGCGACGGGCACGCTTCTCGTTGTCGGAGCGACGGCGGAGCGACGGCGGACGGGTCCACGGTCTCGTCGTTGCTCGCGAACGTGTGCCTGTGCCGCTGCTCGCGAACGTGCGACCGTACTACGCGCCCGGCGTGTAGGTGCAGCAGGCGGCGCAAGCGCCACGGACGGCGGGGCGGTCATCGTTCGCCGCGCGGATGGCCTAGCTCTGGAAAATTCCGCTTACTGTTTAATTTTGAGCATCCGAAGAAA
Source organism: Sorangium sp. So ce296 (assembly GCF_051529605.1). NCBI lineage: Bacteria > Pseudomonadati > Myxococcota > Polyangiales > Polyangiaceae > Sorangium > Sorangium sp. So ce296. The sequence goes on along the minus strand of NZ_CP150325.1, from coordinate 14,603,133 downwards.
ATGGTTCGCGTCGTCACATCGCTGGTCTATAAGGCGTAGGGGGCGACGGGGACGATGAGCGCAACACGCCGGCGGGGCTCTCAGCGGCAATGTTCGTTCTCGTGCTCGTCGGTGTTCCGACACAGATGGAGACATCCGAGCCGAGCGCCGGTGTGAGCCTCGGGTGGATTCGGGCCGAGGCCGCGCCACGCATCGCGGCGGGGCCGCATGGGGGAATATGGTACACGAGATGTGCTGTTGAAAGGCGCCGCCATCCGCGTGTGAACGGTGCCTGCCCAATGCGCCGCGGCGGGCCGCGCTCGGGAGCAATGGTGGCGCAGAGGCGCCGTCGTGCAGCTCCAGGCCTGCGGCCGTCAGCGTGCTAGCTGGGATCTTCGAATACCCACCTCTACCATCTCCGGCAACCGGGAGCATGGGGTAACAACCGAGGCGTCCCGCAGGCCGACACGAGCCTAGGAAACCGATCGGCACGGGAGAGGAGTAGCGCTCGCCCAGGACGTATCGCCCGAGCAGCAAAGGACCTCGGGCGCAACGCTTCACACGGACGGGCAGAGCGCTGGTAAGCGTGCGCGGCAGCTGGCGAATCGGGTGTGGCGCCGTCGGAGCCATGCATCCTGCGCCGATCGTCGAGCGCAGCGCGTACCTGCAAGGGGCTGCCTCAGCAGCCTCTCCAGGCCGCAGGATGGCCGACCGTTCGCGCACTGATACGCACCTTCATCCGCCAAAGCGGCGCGCTCTATATCCGCTATAACGGACGATAAGGAAGGTCTTGACAAGACACGGACCCAACAACGAGACTGCGCACCACTCGCTCTGATGCCGCCCGTTAATGCGCGAACGCCAAAGGCGCTCCTCGCCAGCGCCATTCAAACTGCCAGAGGTCAAGGTAGCACCTTGTCCGACGGCGCGATGACCATCGAATGGACGGCCATTGACGATGTCATCGCGGCCATAGAGGCCTTCCTCCGGGAGCGCGGCATTGCGCCGGACGACATGTTGGCGCTGGAGAGCGCCAACTCGGTGCCGGGCGCGCTCACGCTGCTCGCCCTCCTCTCGCGAGGCGCGAGCTTCGCGTTCTTGCCAGCGCCGGTGTCCACGGCTCCTGCCCAGCCTCTGCCCCGGTTTCTCCGCCACAGGATCCGCGTGCGAAGCCCGCTCGCGGAGGGCAAAGGAGATCCCGTCTCTCTCCTGCGGCCAGAGACGTTCCTCGAAGTCCGCGCGATTGAGGACCACCGCCCGCTTCCTCAAGGCTCGCCGCTCCGCCGCGACCGGCTGCTCCTGCGCACCTCGGGCAGCCTCGATTCCCCCAAGCTGGTCGTGCATACCCATGAGGGGCTGCTGGGCAACGCCCTCAACGCGGTCGAGCGCCTGTGCCTCGACGGCGCGGATCGCGTCCTCATCCCGGTGCCCCTGGCCCACATGTACGGCCTCGGGGCCGGCTTCCTGCCAGCGCTGTCGGTGGGCGCCAGCATCGCGCTGGTCGAAGGTGCGAACCTCTTGCGGTACATGGAGCGCGAGCGGAGCTTCCGGCCCACGGTCGCTTTCCTGTCCCCGAACCTCTGCACGATGCTGCTCCGGCCGCGCAGCGCGCCCGGCCACTACCGCCATGTGGTGGTGGCCGGCGACAAGCTCAGCCCTGAAGCGTTCCAGGAGGCCGAGGCGCTCTACCGGCGCGTGGTCAACCTCTACGGCTCCACCGAGATGGGCGTCATCTGCGCGGCGGATCCCCGCGAGACGGAGGGCCCCCGCGCGGTGACGGTGGGCCGCCCTCTCCCCGGCGTCGCGCTGCGCCTCGATCCACAGCCGGGCTCGGCGGAGGGCGACGGCTCCCCGGGCGATATCCGCTGCGCTCACCCTCACGGCTTCGAGGGCTATGTGGACGGCGACGGCTGTCCCTTGGCGGGCGACGCCGCGGCGCAAGCGGGCTGGTACGCGACGCGGGACCTGGGCCGCCTCCATCCTGGCGGCCACCTGGAGGTGCTCGGCCGAGGCGATCACGCGGTCAAGCGCGATGGCCGGCTCGTGATGCTGGCCGAGGTAGAGCGCGCCCTGGAGCGGCTCTCGGGCGTCGAGCGGGCCGCCGTCGTCGTCGCTGGCGAGACGAAGCGCGGCCGCGGCATCGTCGCCTTTTGCACGCCGCGCGCCGGGGCCGACATCGCGCCGGGCAGCGTGCGCCGCGCCTGTCAGGAATCCCTGCCGGCCTACGCCGTTCCCGACGAGATCCGCCTGCTCCCGGCTCTCCCGCTCTTGCCCAGCGGCAAGCTGGACCGAAGGGCCCTGCAGCGCTCCGTCTCCGCTTCCCACTCACCCCACGAGGCAAGCCCCGACCATGGACACCGCCCGAGCTGACGCTCCCTCCATCCAGACGCCCACGCCGTCGACCGACCCGAACACCGTGCAGAACATCATCGCAGAGCTCAAGAAGATGATCGCCCACGAGCTCGACGTGCGCATCGAGGAAAACGACATCGATCCCGCGGTGCCGCTGCTGGAAGGGGGGCTGATGCTCGACTCGATGGTGCTGTTCGAGTTCATCACCCGCATCGAGGAGCGCTTCGGCATCGCCTTCGCCACCCAGAACCTCAGCAGCGAGGTCTTCGCCGACCTCACGGTCCTCTCCCAGCATATCCACGCCATGATGCAGGACCGCGAACGCCACGACGGAGCGATCCAGTGACCACCCTCCAGATCTCCAGCAGCGAGCCGACCCGCAAAGGGTTCCTGACGAACTACCCGCCCTTCCGGTACTGGCGGCCCGAGGCGGTCGAGCGGTTCATCGAGCCCCGCCCGCTGAACCTCTACATCCATGTGCCGTACTGTATCCAGCGCTGCGCGTACTGCTTCTACAAGGTCACGACCTTGGGTGACAACCGCAAGGCGGAGATCGATCGGTACGTCTCGGCCCTGTGCCGGGAGATCGAGCACGCGGCGCGACACTTCCACCTCGGAGATCAGCCGGTCAAGACCATCTACTTCGGCGGCGGGACCCCGACCGTCCTCTCCAAGGACAACCTGAGCCGCATCTGGGAGGTGATCCATCAGCACTTCCAGCTGGACGAGCCTGAGATCACCGTGGAGGCCGAGCCCGTCACGCTGATCCAGAGCAAGGCGGACCACCTGAAGGCTCTGGGGGTCAACCGCATCAGCATGGGCATCCAGTCCTTCAGCGACGAGGTCGTCAGGAGGACCGGGCGGGTGGACACGGAGGAGCAGGCGCTCAAGGCGATAGAGCTCGCCAAGAGCACCGGCGCCGTGGTCAACGTGGATCTCATGAGCGGGCTCGCCGGCGACACCGACGAGCTGTGGGCGTACAGCGTGGAGCGCGCGATCGAGAGCGACGTGCACTCGCTGACCGTCTACAAGACGGAGGTGTACGCCAACGCCGGGTATTACAACGACCTCAAGCACAAGAGCCTGACGTTGCCGTCGGATGAGGACGAGCTGCGCTTCACCGCCCATGCGATCGAGCGCTTCGAGAAGGCTGGCTATCTCCCTGTGAATTTCTTCACCTTCACCAAGGGCGGCGGCTACATGCAGCAGCACGCCACGAGCTCGTGGCAGGGCCGGGAGACCTACGGGTTCGGCGTCTCGGCCTTCGGCCTCTTGCGCGGCCACGCCCTGCAGAACACCAGCGAGCTGTCGCGCTACGTCGCGCTCGTCGAGGAGGGCAAGCTGCCGCTCGCCCGTGGCTGCCGGCTGACGGCGCGCGATCTGATGACCCGCGACCTGGCGCTCGGGATGAAGCTCATCCGCTTCGATCGCAAGGAGTTCCAGCGCCGCTATGGCTTCGACGTGCTCTCCTTGTGTCGACCCACCGTCGAGGCGCTCGCCGCCGACGGCCTGGTCGAGGTGACGCCGGACGCCCTGTCGCTGACCCGGAAAGGCATTCTCTGGGGCGACTACGTGGGCCACCGCCTCGCCGCCGCTCTGGAGACGGCGGGGACCAGCGCGGCTCCGGGGGCGTCATGTACTGCCTGATCAGCGTCGTCATCCGGCAGTGGACGGCCGTGTACGAGGAGGCGCAGGCGTCCAAGCGGCGCCTCGTCGACGTGGCCACCTCCATCGAGCTCGAGCGCTCGCCTGTCTTCAATGCGGCCTCCGGCTTTCTCCTGCTCGTCGACTGGGACGCGGGGCGCGTCCTCGGCGGACTCGAGCTCCCGAAGCCCACCGGCTTCCTCCTGGAAGGCGGGAAGCTCCACGTCGCGCTCTGGGATCAAGACGAGATCGCGACCCTCGCCGGGCCTGAGATCGTCGGTCGACTGCGACACCGCTGGTTCAACCACCTGCACACCCTCGAGAGGACGTCCCGCGGCCTCCTGGTCACGAGCTCCGGGACGGACCTGCTGGCGGAGATCGACGAACGCGGAGAGCTCGTGTGGGAGTTCTTCCTGTTCGAGCATGGCTATGGCGGCAAGCGCTTCCGGCTGGGGCAGAGCTTCGATCGATCGAACGACTACAACCGGCGCTACCTGCCCGCGGCGCTGACGACCCACCCGAACTCGGCCATCCTCGTCGATGAGCACACCGTGCTGGCCACGCTCTTCACGACGGGCGAGCTCGTGCGCATCGACCGCCGGAGCGGTCGGGTGGACGTCGTCCTCGGCGGCCTGCGGCGGCCCCACGCGATCCGGCGCCGGGCCGCGGGCGGCTACATGCTCTCCGACACGGAGGGCGGCGCCGTGGTGCTGCTCGACCGGGACCTGCAGCGCGAAGGGCAGATCCCGGTGTCGTCGCCCTGGATCCAGGACGCGGTCCTCGCGGGCGAGCGCCTGCTCGTGGCGGGCAACCGCAGGATCGTCATGAACCCCCTGGCGCCCGGCCCGAAGGAGGCGGGCGGCGACAACTACGTGATCGAGCTCCGCGGAGGAGAGCCGCGCAAGAAGCTCAACTTCGGACCGGACTGCCGCGTCTACATGGTCGAGCCGATCGTCGCGGCCGACGCGGAGGCGCTCGCCCATTCCTGGAGAGGCAGCGCCATGGACACAGGCTGGCTGCGCTGGGAAGTCTCATGAAGTTGACACGCGCGCTCGAGCGGGTGCCTCGGCGCTTCGATCCAGCGCGGCTCGCCGCGGAGCTCGACCGATTCAGCGAGAGGGACTGGATGCCCTGTCCGAGCGGTGCCCTGGGCAGCTCGGCCATCTCGCTCGTGACGGCGGGAGGCTCGGCGAACCACGAGTTCGCCCTCGCCGGCCCCGCGCGGCCGACCGCGGCGCTGGGGCGTTGCCCTCACCTCGAGGAGGTCATGGGCGCCTTGGGGGTGCCTGTGGCCCGGAGCCGCCTCGTGCGGCTCTCCGGCGCGACCGAGCCGCCAGAGGCCGAGGAGTGGAATTACCACTGGTTCCGGCGGGCGCCTGTTTGCATCCCGCTGGTCACGAGCGCGGGGGTCACGGTCTCCTGCGGAGGCGAGACCGCCCACATGGCCGCGGGAGAGGCCTGGGTCATCGACAACGCGAGGCCGCACAGGCTGCACAACCCCTCTGCGGAGAGCTGTGTCCACCTGATCGTCGAGACGAGAGAGACCGCCGGCCTCTTCCGCGGGCAGGGCGGCTCGCTCCTCCTGGAGCCTTACCGCTTCGAGGTGCTGAGCGACGAGGAGTTCGCCGCGCTGACCGAGGAGATCCTCGCCGATGCGGGCCGGCGACCGATGACCGACGCAGAGCGGCTCGCCTTCGCCGACGCCATCGAACAGATCCGGAGGCGATGGGGGGCGGCGTTTCGCCGCTTCGGACACACGAGCGCGGGCGAGCTCGCCTATCAGGACATCATCCTGGACTTCCGGGAGCGGGTCATGCCGAAGCTCGCGCCGAAAGGCGCGGGGATGAAGGCCGCTGCCGTCGTCGACACGATGCTGTGGATGTCGCCGCCCGTGCCGAGGCGGCTCCACCGGCCCGTGACGACCAGGAGGAGCACGGACGCCGAGCCGCTCGGGTGTCCGGAGTTCGAGCGCCCCCTCTTCGTCGTCTCCGCGCCGCGGTCCGGCAGCACGCTCCTCTTCGATCTGCTGTCGCGCTTTCCCGACGTCTGGACCATCGGCGGGGAGAGCCATGAGATCATCCGGTCGATCCCGGAGCTCCACCCCGCGGCCAGGGGCTACAGCTCGGACAGGCTGACCGAGACCGACGCCTCGCCGGCGGTCGCCAGCGCCCTGCGGGAAGGCTTCGCGCGGCAGCTCGTGGATCGCAGGGGAGAGCGCTACCTCGATCGGCCGGCCCACGAGCGCCCCTGCAGGCTGCGCTTCCTGGAGAAGACCCCCGCGAACGCCCTGCGCATCCCTTTCTTCCGCGCGGTCTTCCCGGACGCGCTCTTCGTCCACCTCGTCCGGGATCCGAGGGAGAACATCAGCAGCTTGGTCGAGGGCTGGCGTTCGCGCCGCTTCCTCTCGTACCGGGGGATGCCCGGCTGGCCCTACCGGGACTGGAGCTTCTTCTTGCCTCCCGGGTGGTCGTCCCTCGAGGGCCGCTCGCTCGTGGAGATCGCGGCCTATCAGTGGAAGACGGCCAACGCCGTCATCGAGGAGGACCTCGCGGCGCTGCCCGCCTCCTCGTGGCGCAGGGTGAGCTACGATGAGCTGATCCAGCGCCCGGCGGAGGTGCTCCTCTCGATCGGGAAGCTCGCCGGGCTCCGGTGGGACGAGGAGGTCGAGAAGGCGACGTCCGGCGTCCTGCCCCTGTCGCGCGTGACGCTTTCGGCGCCTTCTCCCGACAAGTGGCGGCGACATGAGCAGGAGCTCGCGGCGCTCCTGCCTTCCCTCGAACCGACGACAGCAAAGGCGGCGACGCATGCAGAAGATCTCCCTCGATGAGAATCAGAAGCGCTACCTCACGCGCTTCATCGACGAGTACACGCAGAGGACGCGCTCCTCGCTGAAGAGGAGAGAAGAGACCTGGCCTGCCCTCGCCGACGCGCGCTCCTCGCAAGGCTTCTTCCTGCACCAGCCCCCCGGCGTCAGGGAGATCTGGCTGGCGACCAGGAAGCTCCGCTACCCGATCGTCGCCGAGCGCTGCGAAGGCGCCTACACGTGGGACATCGACGGCAATCGGTACATCGACTTCTGCCTGGGCTTCGGCGTACACCTCTTCGGCCATCGCCCGGCGTTCCTGGACGAGGCGCTGCGGCGCCAGCTCGACCGGGGGATGCCGATCGGGTTTCAGTCGGATCGAGCGAACGACGTCGCCGCCGCGATCGCGGCGATGACGGGCGCCGAGCGGGTCGCGCTTTGCAACACCGGCGCCGAGGCGATCATGGGCGCGATCCGCCTCGCGCGCGCCGCGACGAGGCGCGACATGGTCGCGGTGTTCTCTCAATCCTATCACGGCTCATACGACGCGGCGCTGCCCGCGATCAACGCGGCCCACGGCCTCTCGTCGAGCCAGCAGAAGGACACCCTCGTGCTCGAGTACGGCGCGCCTCGCAGCCTGGAGCAGATCGTCGAGCACGCGGACAAGATCGCTTGTGTGCTGGTGGAGCCGGTGCAGGCGAGGAGCCCCGCGACGCAGCCGGCAGAGTTCCTCAGGCAGCTGCGCAGCCTCACCCGCGACAAGGACATCGCGCTCATCTTCGATGACATCCTGCTCGGGTTCCGCATCCATCAGGGGGGCTCCCAGGCATACTTCGACATCCGCGCCGATCTCGCGACGTACGGGAAGATCCTCGGCGGCGGCATGCCCATCGGCGCGGTGGCGGGCGCGGCGCGTTTCCTGGATCAGGTCGACGGCGGCAGGTGGAGCTGCGACGACGACAGCTGGCCTGCCGTCGACAAGGTCTGGTTCGCCGGGACGTTCACCAAGAACCCGATGACCATGGCGGCGGCGCACGCCGTGGTGAGGCGCCTGGAGGCGGAGGGCAACGGCCTGCAGGAAGGGCTCAACCAGCGGACCGCCGAGCTCGTCGGGCGAATGAGCCGCTGGCTGACAGAGCAGGCCATGCCCGTGCGCGTCGAGCGCTTCGGGTCGATGTTCCGCTTCATGCTCTCTCCTGCGATGTGGATCTTGATCCCTCACCTGAGGATGCGCGGCGCGTACGCGTTCGACGGGATGACGTTCTTCGTCTCGACGGCGCACAGCGACGCTGACCTCGGGCGCCTCGAGGACGCGGTGAAAGACAGCCTGCTGACCATGAGAGCGGGCGGCTTCATCCCGTGAGCCTGCGTCGCTCGGCCCTTCTGCGTTGAATGCCCGATCCGAGAGATCAAGCACCATGTCGACCTCGCATGTGAGCCAGAGGAGCGCTTGCCTCACGCCGGTCACCGAGCAGCCCTCGAGGTTGCTCGAGACGGAGGGGCATCAGGTCGCCTCGCAGCGGGATCAAGCCGCCGCGGCGTTTCCCGAGGATCTTTGCATCCACCAGCTGTTCGAGGCGCAGGCGGCGCGGACACCGGACGCGGCGGCGGTGATCTCGGGCGACCGGCAGCTGACGTACCGGGAGCTCGACGCCCGGTCGAGCGAGCTCGCTCATCGCCTGCGCGAGATGGGCGTCGCCCCCGGCGTGCTCGTCGGCCTGTGCATGGAGCGCTCGCCCGAGATGCTCGTCGGGCTCCTGGGCGTGCTCAAGGCCGGCGGCGCCTACCTGCCGCTCGACCCGGCGTATCCCCAGGATCGTCTGGCCTTCATGCTCGACGACGCCGGGGCGCCCATCCTGCTCTCGCAGGCCAGCCTCGCCGGGCGCTTGCCGTCTGGCCGCGCTCGGCTGCTCTACGTCGACAGCGACTGGCAGGCCATGGCGAGCGGGCGTTCGATGGATCCCGCGTGCGCGGCGACACCCCTGGACCTGAGCTACGTGATCTACACGTCGGGCTCGACGGGGCAGCCCAAGGGCGTGGCGGTCACCCACCGCAACCTGGTGCACTCGACCACGGCGCGTTTGCTCGTTTACCCCGAGCCGGTCCGCCGCCTGCTCCTGGTCTCCTCGTTTGGCTTCGACATCTCGACCGCCCAGATCTTCTGGGCGCTGTGCTCGGGCGGCGTGCTCGTGCTCGCGCCCGACTCCTTCAGCAAGAACCCGGAAGGCGTGGCGGCGTTGATCGCTGCCCAGCGCGTCAGCCACCTGCTCTGCGTACCGTCGCTCTACGCCTTCGCCCTGGCGCAGCCAGGCGCGAGGGAAGCGCTCTCGTCGCTCACCACCGTCATCCTGGGTGGGGAGACCCTACCGCTCAACCTGGTCGCGGAGCACCTGGAGCGGGCGGCGCACGTGGCCCTGTTCAACGAGTACGGCCCGACCGAGGCCACCGTGTGGAGCAGCGTCTACCGGATCACAGAGGCGCCCGGCGCTGGCCGCAGCGTGCCGATCGGGCGCCCCATCCCCCGTACCGAGATCTACCTCCTGGACGAGCGGATGCAGCCGGTCCCCACAGGCGCGCCCGGGGAGCTCTACGTCGGCGGCGCCGGCATCGCGCGCGGCTACCTGCACCGGCCTGCGCTGAGCGCGCAGAAGTTCATCCCGGATCCCTTCTCTGCCGATCCTTCCGCGAGGCTGTACAAGACCGGCGACCTCGGGCGTCTCCTCCGGGACGGCAACATCGAATTCCTCGGGCGGCTCGACCACCAGGTCAAGATCCGCGGCTACCGGATCGAGCTCGGCGAGATCGAGTCCGTGCTCTGCTCCCACCCGGCGGTGGGGGCCTGCGCGGTGCTCGCCCGCGAGGACGTCCCCGGCGACAAGCGCCTCGTCGCCTACGTGGTCCGGAGCAAGGAGGCTGCCGCGCTCGACGCGCAGCGTGTGCAGGAGAGCGATCACGTCTCGGCCTGGCGCGCGAGCTCCGAGCAGGCCTATCTCCACGGGACGGACAGCGCGGACCCCCTGTTCCGCATCACGGGCTGGAACAGCAGCTACACGCAGCGGCCGATCCCCGAGGCAGAGATGCGCGAGTGGCGCGATCACACGCTGGGGCGAATCGCCGCGCTCCGGCCGGCCCGGGTCTGGGAGATCGGCTGCGGCTCCGGTCTGCTCCTGCTCCCGCTGGCGCCGCGGTGCGCGGAGTACCTGGGCACCGATTTCTCGGCGGCCGCGATCGGCGAGCTGCAGGCGGTCGTGGCGTCGCTCGGCCTCGGACACGTCCGGCTGGAGCGGAGGGAAGCCGCGGCGTTCAGCGGCATCCCCGAGGGCCACTTCGACGTGGTGATCCTCAACTCGGTGGTGCAGTGCTTCCCGAGCGCCGGCTACCTCCGCGAGGTGCTCGAGGGCGCGGCGCGCGCCGTCGCGCCCGGCGGCGCGATCTTCCTGGGAGACATTCGCAACCGGGACCTCCTGGAGGCATTTCATGTCTCGGTGCAGCGCCACCGCCATGGAGGCGAGCTGTCGGAGGCGGCCCTGCGCGAGGCGCGGCGGGCGATCGCGGAGGAGGAGGAGCTCCTCGTCGCGCCCGTGGCCCTGCGCTGGCTCTGCGCCCAGATCGACGGGCTGAGCCACGCGGAGGTCTACCTCAAGCGCGGCGAGGGCGACAACGAGATGAACCGTTATCGCTACGACGCGGTGCTGTACGTGGGCCAGGCCCCGCCGCCCGTGCAGATCGAGGCGCGCAAGGCGTGGCGCCCGGCGAGCGACACCGTGGAAGGCTTCGGGCAATGGCTCCTCGGAGAGAGGCCCGCCGCTGCGGAGCTCGTCGGGATCCCGAACGCGCGGGTGTACAGGGACGCGATCGAGAGCCAGCGCCTGTGGGGATCCGAGGACGTCCCTCCGGAGGCCGCGGAGCTGGAGACCGCGGTGGACCCGGAGTCGCTGTGGCGCCTCGGCGAGCGGCTGGGATACCGGGTCCACGTCCGGTGGTCCGAGGAGCGCGGTCCGGCGTACATGGACGTGCTCTGGGAGAGGGAGGACGGCAGCCTGCCGCTCCGGCGGTGGCCGAGCCGCGCCGAGCTCTCCGGGGTGCGCCTCGACGACCACGTGAGCAATCCGCTGCGCGGCGCGCAGGAGCGGGAGATGGTGTCCGCCCTCAGGGGCTTCCTCCAGCAGAAGGTGCCCGAGCACATGGTGCCCTCGGCCGTCGTCCTGCTGGATGCGTTGCCCTTGACCCCCAACGGCAAGGTGGATCGCAGCGCGCTGCCGGCGCCGACGCAGCAGCGCTCGCTCGATCACTACGTGGCGCCGCGCTCGCCGCTGGAGCAGACGCTGGCGGAGATCTTCGCGCGGGTGCTGCGCCTCGATCGCGTGGGCGTCCACGACGACTTCTTCGCCCTGGGTGGCCAGTCGCTGCTGGCCGCTCAGGTGGTCTCCCGCATCCGCGGCGCGCTCGGCATGGAGGTGCCGCTGCAAACCCTGTTCGAAGCGCCCTCGGTCGAGGCGCTCGGCCAGGCCCTCTCCGCCTCGCAGGCGGCCCTGCCGCTGCACCTCGCAGACCCGATCGCGCGCGTCTCGCGAGAGGCCCCGCTGCAGCCGTCGTTCGCCCAGCAGTGGATGTGGTTCCTGGACAGGATGGCCCCTGGCCGCTCCGTCTACAACATCGCCGTCGCCCTGCGGCTGCGCGGCGCGCTGAACGTCTCGGCCTTGCGGCGGGCGCTCGGCGAGATCGTCCGCCGCCACGAGGCGCTTCGCACCACCTTCGAGGGCCGCGGAGACACCGTGGTCCAGGTGGTGCACGCCGCGCCGGAGCCCTGGCCGCTGCCGATCCTGGAGGTGACGGGAGGCTCGGAGCCCGCCGTGGACGGGGACGCGGAGCTGCTCCGGCAGCTGCAGGTCGAGACGGAGAAGCCCTTCGAACCGGAGCGGGGACCGCTCTTCCGGACCGCGCTGTTGCGTTGCCACGAGACGCACCATGTCCTGCTGCTCTCGATGCATCACATCGTCTATGACGGCTGGTCGACGAGGGTGGTGTCCCGCGAGCTCTCGGCCCTGTACAGCGCCTTCTGCGCCGAGCAGCCGTCCCCGCTCCCGGAGCTCCAGGTGCAGGTGGCCGACGTGGCCGCATGGCAGCGGGGCTATCTCCCGGGCGAGCGGCTCGAGCGGGAGCTGTCGTACTGGAAGCGGCAGCTCGCGGGCTGCGCCCCGCTGGAGCTCCCCCTCGACCATCCCCGCCCGCCCGTGTTCACGTTCCGCGGGAGCAGCGTGAGCCTGACGCTCCGGCCCGAGCTCGCCTCCAGGCTCCAGCGCGTGACGCAGCAGCAAGGGGCCACGCTGTTCATGACGCTGCTGGCGGCGTTTCAGGTCCTGCTCTCCCGTTACAGCGGGCAGGAGGAGGTCTGCACGGGCACGCCGATCGCGAACCGGACACGCGCGGAGATGGAGCCGCTCATCGGCCTGTTCCTCAACACCCTCCCGCTGCGGACGCAGCTCGGAGGGAACCCGACGTTCGCGGAGGTGCTCGGGCGCGTGCGGCGCGTGTGCCTGGAGGCCTATGCCCACCCCAACGTGCCCTTCGACCGGCTGGTGGAGGAGCTCGGCGTCCGGCGGGACATGAGCCGGAACCCGGTCTACCAGACGATGTTCACCCTGCAGAACAGGGCGGGGGAGGAGATGGCGCTGCCGGGCCTGGAGGTGTCGTCCCTGGAGGTGCCGAGCGACGCGACGCAGTTCGATCTGTCGCTGCGGTTCGTGGAGCAGGAGGACGGGAGCCTGCTCGGCGCGATAGAGTACGCGAGCGACCTGTTCGACAGGGGGACAGCGGAGCGGCTGAGCGGCCACTACGCGAGGCTGCTGGAGGGGATCGTCGAGAACCCCCACCGCGGCATCGAGGAGCTGCCGCTCCTGACCGAGGCGGAGCGGCAGCAGATCGTCGTGGCGTGGAACCAGACGCAGGCGCCCCGTCCCGAGGACCTTTGCATCCACCAGCTCTTCGAGGCGCAGGCGGCGCGGACGCCGGACGTGGTGGCGGTGATCTCGGGCGACCGGCAGTTGACGTACCGGGAGCTCGACGCCCGGTCGAGCCGGCTCGCCCACCGCCTGCGCGAGATGGGCGTCGCCCCCGGCGTGCTCGTCGGCCTGTGCATGGAGCGCTCGCCCGAGATGCTCATCGGGCTCCTGGGCGTGCTCAAGGCCGGCGGCGCCTACCTGCCGCTCGACCCGGCGTATCCCCAGGACCGCCTGGCCTTCATGCTCGACGACGCCGAGGCCCAGCTCCTGCTCTCGCAGGCCAGCCTCGCCGGGCGCCTGCCGTCGTGCCGCGCCCGGCTGCTCCTCGTCGACGCCGGCCAGGAAGCCGCGGACAGCGCGCATGAGCTCGATCCTGCGTGCGCGGCGACACCCCTGGATCTGAGCTACGTCATCTACACGTCGGGCTCGACGGGGCAGCCCAAGGGCGTCGCGGTCACCCACCGCAACCTGGTGCACTCGACCTCGGCCCGCCTGCGCGTTTACCCCGAGCCCGTCGGCCGCCTGCTGCTGGTCTCCTCGCTCGGCTTCGACATCTCCACCGCCCAGATCTTCTGGACGTTGTGCTCGGGCGGCGCGCTCGTGCTCGCGCCCGACGCCTTCAGCAGCGATCCAGAGGGCTTGACCTCGCTGATCGCGGCCCAGCGCGTCAGCCACCTGCTCTGCGTGCCGTCGCTCTACGCCTTTGCCCTGGCGCAGCCCGGCGCGAGCGAGGCGCTCTCGTCGCTCACCACGGTGGTCCTCGGCGGCGAGGCCATCCCGTGGAGCCTCGTCGCCGCGCATCGGGAGCGGGCACCTGGCGCTGCGCTCTTCAACGAGTACGGGCCCACCGAAGCGACCGTCTGGAGCAGCGTCCACCGCGTCACCGCGGCCGACAGCCCTGGCCGCAGCGTCCCGATCGGGCGCCCCATCCCGGGCGCCGAGCTCTACCTCCTGGACCGCCACCTCCAGCCCGTCCCGGTGGGCGTGCCCGGGGAGCTCCACATCGGCGGCGCCGGCGTCGCGCGCGGTTATCTGCGTCGACCCGAGCTGAGCGCGCAGAAGTTCATCCCGAGCCCCTTCTCCGCCGACCCCTCCGCGAGGCTGTACAGGAGCGGCGATCTCGGGCGCTTCCTCCCGGACGGCAACATCGAGTTCCTCGGGCGGCTCGACCATCAGGTCAAGATCCGCGGCTACCGGGTCGAGCTCGGCGAGATCGAGGCCGCGCTGAGGAACCACCCCGCGGTGCGCGACGCGGCGGTGGCGGCGCGGGAGGACGCTCCCGGCGACAGGCGCCTCGTCGCCTACGTCGTCCGCGCGGACAGCGCGTGCTCCGCGGGCGCGCTGCGGGACCACCTGCGCGCGACGCTGCCCGACTACATGCTGCCCTCTGCCTTCGTGTGGCTCGAGGCGCTGCCGCTCACCCCGAACGGCAAGGTCGATCACAAAGCCCTGCCCGAACCGGAGGGCACGGGCGAGGCCGGCGGCGCTTCCCACGAGCCGCCTCGGACCGACGTGGAGCGGGTGCTGGCGGACGTATGGGCCAAGGTGCTGCGGCTCGCAGCCGTCGGGATCCGCGACAACTTCTTCTTGCTCGGAGGCGATTCCATCCTCGCGCTTCAGGTGGTCGGGCGGTGCAAGCGCGAGGGGCTTCACTTCACCGTGAGGGACCTGTTCGAGCACCAGACCGTCGCTGGTCTCGCCCGGGCGGCGCGCCGATCGAGCGCGGTCGAGGTGGAGCAAGGGCAGGTCGTGGGCGACGTGCCCTTGACCCCGATCCAGCGCTGGTTCCTCGACGCCGAGCCCGCCGAGCCCCACCATTTCAATCAGGCGATGCTCTGGACGGTGGCGGCGCCGCTGTCGCCGGAGATCGTGGCGCCGGCGCTCGCCGCCGTCATGCGGCAGCACGACGCGCTGCGGCTGCGTTACACGCGGTCGGAGGCCGGGTGGGCGCAGCGGCACGCAGCGGAGGGGGAGCTCCCGCTCGAGAGGGTGGACCTGTCGCGGGTCGGGGCGCAGGGGCGAGCCGCCGCGGTGGAGGCGGCGGCCAGCGCGCTCCAGGAGGGGCTGTCGCTCGAGGCCGGGCCGCTCGCGCGCGCGGCGTGGCTCGACCTGGGCGAGGCGGGAGCGCGGCTCTTGTTGGTCATTCACCACCTCGTGGTGGACGGCGTGTCGTGGCGCGTGCTGCACGAGGACCTCGAGCACGCGGCCCTTCAGCTGCTGTCGGGGGAGCCGCCGCAGCTCGGCGCCAAGACGACCTCGTTTCGCGAGTGGTCCGAGCGCCTCCACGGGTGGGCGGAGCGCGGCGGGCTGTCCGACCAGCTCGGCTACTGGCAAACGCAGTGTCGCCGTCCCGTGGCCGGGCTGCCCGTCGACCGCGAGGCCTCGCTCGGGACGATCGGCCAGAGCCGGACGATCGAGGTGCAGCTCTCGACGTCGGAGACGACAGCGCTGCTCCGGGACGTGGGCGCGGCGTACCGCACGGAGGTCAACGACGTCCTGCTCTCGGCGCTCACCGAGGTGCTGAGCGCGTGGTGTGGTGTCGATGCCGTCTGCGTGGAGCTCGAGGGGCACGGCCGAGAGCAGCTCGTCGACGGCCTCGACGTCTCACGCACCGTCGGCTGGTTCACCTCCCTCTTTCCGGTCTGGTTGCAGGCGCCGGCGGACACGGCGCCCTCGTCGCTGCTCACGTCGGTCAAGGAGCAGCTCCGGTCGGTGCCGCTGCGCGGGGCCGGTTACGGTTGGCTCCGGCACCTGCACCCCGACACGTCCGTGCGGGCGTCGCTCTCCGTGCGGGCGCCGGTGCTGTTCAACTACCTGGGGCAGCTCGACATGGCAGCGTCGGGGCAATCGCTGCTCTCGCCGGCGCTCGAGCCCATCGGTCCCGGGGAGAGCCCGAGGAACAGGCTGCGCCATGCCCTGTCCATCAACGGCGGCGTCTCTCAGGGGCGCTTGCAGCTCGGCCTGACCTACAGCCCTGCAGTCCATGACGCCTCGACGGTGGAGCGGCTCGCGGAGCAGCTCATGTCGTCGTTGCGACGGCTCATCGCCCATTGCGCCTCCGACGGCCGCAGGCCGTCGAGCATGCCCGAGCGGGCGAGCGACCAGGAGCGGCGCCCGCCGCGCTCCTGCGTGGCTCCGATCGTCAGCGGCTCGCAGCCAGGCGCGATCGTGCTCATCCCTGCCGTGGGCGGCTATGTCTCTGCGCACATGATACGGCTGGCGCACGGGATGGGCGGGCGGCGCCCCGTCCTGGGTGCGACCACGCCGCCGCACGCAGGGGCCGGGAGGATGCCAGAGACCCTGGAGGCGCTGTGCGGGCGGTACGCCGAGGAGATCCTGACCCAGGTTCCCGCCGGCCCGTTCTCTCTGGTGGGTTACTGCTATGGTGGCTTCTCGGCCCTGGAGGTGGCGCTCTACCTTGAAGGCGCTGGACGCGACGTCGAGCGGGTGATCCTGCTGGAGGCGCCGGCCCCCTGGCTGGTGAAGCCGACGCCGGGCCCCTTCGACAGGAGCGCGGCGCTACGCCGGATCGCCGGCCTCTGGGGGATCAAGGTGGATCCCGCGGCGCTCGTGGGGCTGTCCGAGGAGCAAGCGATCCGACGGGTCGTCGCGTCCATCACGTCGTCGGAGCTCGCGAGCGGCGACGCGGAGTGGACCTTGCGCGCCATCCTGGACAGCCAGGATGGGCATATCACGATGCTCGACCGGTGGAAGCCGCGGATGCCGAAGGCTCCGGTCCACCTGCTGCGCGCGTCGGAGCCGCCCGAGGACATGCCCCCGGACTACGGGTGGGGCGCCTACACCGCGCTCGCGGGCGTGCACTGCGTTCCTGGAGACCACTTCGCCATCGTGCGGCCCCCTCACGTCGAGAACACGACC
This sequence comes from Sorangium sp. So ce296, assembly GCF_051529605.1. Lineage (NCBI taxonomy): Bacteria > Pseudomonadati > Myxococcota > Polyangiales > Polyangiaceae > Sorangium > Sorangium sp. So ce296. The sequence continues at coordinate 14,586,474 of NZ_CP150325.1, read as the reverse complement.
CGCACCCTGCTGGAGCTGCTCGCCCACCCGGGAGGGGCCTAGCTCCGCGTCAGGAATCTCGTTGAGGAGATCGCCGTCGAGCGCGCAAGGCTGGGCGCCGTGGAGCCTGAGCTTCACGGCGCCCAGCCGCGCGCCGTACACGCCCGCCATCGAGGATCGGGCCGTCGCGGGAGGCGCCTCGGCGGTTCAGGGCGGCGCGGTCACAGGGGCGGGAAGGGCAGCGGATCGCGCGGCGTACCCTCGATGTCCCCTGCATCCAGGCGCTGCTTCGACATCTCCGCGTGCAGCTCCTTCGCCTTCGCGAGGAGGGCGGGATCCTTGCGGAAGTCCGGGATCGGCGTCTCCTTCAAGGCTCCCTTCGCCGTGTCGTGCGGCTCGAGCTTGCTGAATACATAGTCGTACCCGTCCTTCGCTCCCCCATCGACGATCTCGGACAGCCTCCGTATCCAGCTCAGCTTGTAGGTGCCGTCGGTGATCGACGCGAACTTGGGCGTGACCCTGTCATCCGTCTTGGGGTACTGCTGGCCGAAGTTGTACTTCCGCGGCGTGACGCTGGTGCTCTGCAGGTACGGCTTCAGGCTGTTCGAGTCCTCGGCCCAGGGAGCCTCCACGCCTGCGATGTCGGTGAACGTCTTGTAGATGTCCACGATATGAACGAGGTCCTTGCAGACTCCATGCACCGCGGCCTTGTCGCCGGCGCCGCTGAGGTAGCACGGCCTGCACCCGAGCAACGCCCCGCCGTCGGCGATGATCATCGGCACGTGAACCGCCCCGATGTACGGCGAGTTCTTGTCATCGCCCTTGTCCTTGTCGAGGAGCTGGGCTCTGTTGTCCGGGTTCGTGTCCTGCGTGCCGTTGTCTGTCACGAAGACGATGACGGCGTTCCTCAGCTGCTCCCTGATCTCCGGCTCCTCGGAGCTCAGGAGCTTGCCGATGTAGAAGTCCATCGACTCGACCATCGCGATGAACATCTCATGGACCGTCGGGTTCGCCGGATCCTTGAACTCGATGGTATAGGACTCCGCGGGCGGGACGTGGTAGGGATCATGGGGCGTCGCGAGCGTCAACGCCACGCACCAGGGGGCTCCGAGCATCTGTCCGATCCAGCTCTTGGCCGCGTAGACCTGGTCTCGAGTGGCATACATGTGCGTGCGCTCGGTGGGGGGGCGAGCGAATAGCCTGACGCCCGTGGGCCTGTCCTCGAAGCTCTTCTTCCAGACATAATAGCGTATATCCGGCTGCTTCTCGCCGATGTCGGGGGCGACCGCGCGGAGGTACTCCGCGCACCTCGACTTCACCAGGGCGTTCTCCGCCATGCGCTCGCTCGTTTCGGACGCGGTCAGCGGCGCGGTGTAGCCCGCCGGCTTCGTTTCGAGGGTGCTGAGCGTCATGGATCGGAACTCCGTCTGCTCCCTGGAGTAGCCATAGTGCAGGTTGGAGACAGGGCGAAAGCCGCCCTCGAAGAATCCCTCGAAGCGATCCCAGCCCCAGTCCAGCGGGGTCCTCTTTTCCGAGATGCTGGCGACCTCCGTCCGCGTCAACCCTCTGTGGAAGATCTGAAGATCTTTGATCTGTCCGGCAAAGAACAACGCGAAGCCGCCGCGGCACCCCAGATACAGCGGCGAGCTGTTCTCGGTGTTGCCGGTGGTCGTATCGGGAGCGCTCCCCTCGAGCTTTCCGTCGATGTACAGGGAGAGCGTGCCCTTGCCGTTCTCGGTGCGGCGGACAAAGGCGACGTGGTGAAATTTACTATCATTGATCAAGGTCGTCGACATGACGCCGGGGTTGTTCATCCCGTCGTATCGGGCTGCCACGACCTTGCCCGAATCGGCCCCTTGGCTGAGGTAGCGAATCACGAAAGGATAAGGCCCGTTCTGATCCCATTTTTCAATGATGTCAGACTCTCCTGCGCCTTGCACCGGCTCCGCGCGTATCCAGACCGCGACGGTGCTTGCTGCGCGCGGCGGAGCCGCCCGAGGAGATGCCCTCGGATTACGGGTGGGGGGCCCACACCGCGCTCGCGGGCGTGCATACCGTCCCCGGCGACCACTTCGCCATCGTCCGGCCCCCGCACATCGAGAACACGACGCGCCTCCTCACACAGCTGCTCAGCCCCGCTGCGGGGGCGCGGCCGCGAGCCGCAGCGGCGGGCGCCCGGCTCGACTCCGGCAACGCTCGTTCATGAGCGCCGGGTGACTCTGCCCGCCTCCGCTGCGGGACGTGATCTGCCCGTATCCCGTCGATTCGCCCGGCTCTCGCCCGGCGGCGCGCCGCCGGCGCCGCGCCGGAAACCGCGGCGCTGACGTCGATCCGCGCGGCGCCGGCGGCCGCGCCGGCCGGCAGCGGAGCTCTGCCCCGCGCCGCGGCGCCGCGCTCCGCACCGCCTTTATCGGCATCCGAGCGCGAACTTTCATGGGTCCTGCCAATTACCCTCGGGGCGCGATCTGTAAAACGCTCCTCGTCGAGCCTGCCGTGACGAACGGCGTGCTCGAACCAGGGCCCTGCGGATAAGCGCAGCTGGGCAGGGCACGGAAGCAGTCACTCTCGACGTCCGGCGACGATCCGAGCCGCAGACCCGTCACCCGCGCACACAGGTCCTCCAGCGGCACGAGCGCCGCGGAGCCGGCGTGCCCGAGGCGCGAGGCGCGCCCGAGCTCTACGTGCTCGCTCGAAGTTGCCTGCCGGGCGTCGATAGCCATCACGCACAGCGAGGCAGGAGAACACGACACATGGCAGACACCACGAAAGCATATCGCCCGATCGGCGACGAGACGCTGACGCTCGACGGCAAGACGCAGCACCGGGCGATCGCCAACTCCGACGAGGTCAACTTCGGGCAGGCTCAGGACTTCACCGTCGCCGTCTGGGTGTGCCCCGCGCCGGAGCAGCCGAACCAGCAGGCCAATGAAGCGGACATCGTCGAGAAGTGGTCGGGTACCGGGGGCTACCCCTTCGTGATCCGCTATCTCACCGGGGAGGCCAATCGCGGCAAGATCTCCGCGGCGCGCTACGACGGGCAAAACAACCCGAACGTCCGGTCGACGACCGTGCTCGACGACCGCAGGTTCCACCACGTCGCCTTCGTCCGCAGGACGAAGGACGGCAAGGGCGTGCTCGAGCTGTACGTCGACGGCACCCTCGAGGACAGCGCCCCCGACACGACCACCGGGAAGACCAAGAACGACTCCCCGCTGTACCTGGGGTGCCGGGGGTTGGCGGAAGGCGCCGGGAAGCTCTACTTCGCGGGGAAGATCAGAGACCTCAGGATCTACGGCGAGGCGCTGTCGCGGGCCGAGATCGTCGGACTCGCGAGCGCGACGGGCACGCCGAACATCCTGCTGATCGTCGCCGACGATCTCGGCGCCGACGCGGTCCGCATCGACCACGAGACCGGCAAGGTCACCGTCCAGATCGTCGGGCCGGACGGCAAGACAGCCGGGCCCAAGCGGCTCGAGAACCTGGAGAAGCTGCTCAAGCACGGGCTGCACTTTTCCCGCGCCTGGGCGCAGCCCGTGTGCTCGGCGACCCGCGGCAGCCTCTTCACAGGGCTGCAGCCCTGGAGGACCGGGGTGGGCTACCCGAATCCGGGCGGCAAGAACACCCTCGACGAGAAACCCAAGTCCGGCGCCAAGGTCCGCAGCCTGGCGCAGGTCCTGAAGCAAGCGAGCTACCGCTGCGGCATGTTCGGCAAGTGGCACCTCGGGCAGCTGGCCCCGGACGATGAGAGACCCGAGGCGAAGCCTGCGGAGAAGCACAGCCCCAAGAAGACCCCGTGGGACTGGGGCTGGGAGCGGTTCGCGGGGATCCTCGACGGGGGCTTCCGCGCCGTCGGCCCCAGGTATGGATACTCGCAGGGGCGCATGCAGCTCAGCGATCTCACGATGAAAGCGCCCCCCCAAGACAGGGCCACGGTGGAACCCGATGTCGATAAGACCAAGTTCGCGAACAAGCGCAAGGATGTGGGGGCGGCGACCAGGACGTACCTCGAGAAGGTCAACCCCGGCTTCGTGGAGAAGCAGCCCGACGTCCAGTACTACATCTGGGAGAAGTGCTACGAGGACGACCCCTCGGGCAAGCTGCGCTACGATCGTCCTGCCACCGACCGCACCCACATGTACGCGACGCTGGACCAGGTCGAGTCCGCGAAGAACTGGCTCAAGCAGGTGCTCGGCTCGCCTTGGTGCGCCGCGCTGACGCTCACGATACCTCATGACCCCTTCCACGTCCCGCCGAAGGAGTCGTACACCATCGAGTTCGCCAACCCCGAGGCGCCGACCATCCAGGAGATGTTCGTGGCCATGGTCGAGTCGATGGACTTCTACATCGGCAGGTTCCTGAACTCGACGGAGCCGGAGATCCGGGAGCAGCTCAAGAACACCGTGATCGTGTTCGTCGGGGACAACGGCACGCAGGACATCGATCCGGATCGGGGCGAAGCGCTGCTCGACGCGGACAACGAGGACAAGGCCACGCCGCACATCGGCGCCGTGCACGTGCCGATGATGATCGTCGACGGAGGGTCGATGTTCGCGGGAAAGCCGTGCTACCTCAGCAGCGCCGCGATCGGCGGCACCACGAGCGATCTCGTCCACGTCATCGACCTCTTCAAGACCTGCGCCGCCATCGCCGGGACGAGCGCCCCCGAGGGGCTCGACTCGATCAGCCTGAAGCATTACCTGAAGGGCGGAAGCGGCGATAAGCGAGAGTTCACCTTCAGTCAGCAGTTCGGCTACCACAAGTACGGACCGGGGGGGCAGAGGACGACCGACAAGTTCGCGCTCGTCAGCGACGGTAAACACATGCTCAGCTGCGCCCGGTCGAAGTTCGTCGACGCAGACGAGTCCAAGGACGAGTATGAGTACGCGCTCTACGAGCTCGTGCCGCACCAGAATATCGTCGGCGCCCTCAGAGAGAAGGAGATCAAGCACTTCGCCGACGATCCGGCCTCCCGCGCGGTGGCCAAGAAGCTCTTCGAGGAGATGAAGAAGCACCGCCTGGATGGCGGGAGAAAAGAAGCGGACGTCACCTTGGACCCGGGCCCCGCGCGAGACCCGCTGCCGTTCCCGCCGCTGAAGCTGGAATCTAGCTGGGAGTCGCTCGGCGGCGACCTGAGCTCGACGCCCGCCGTCTCCTCGTGGGCATCCGGCCGGCTCGACGTCTTCGTGCGTGGAAAAGACAACACGCTCTTTCACAAGTACTTCGATGATGCCTGGAGCACCTGGGAGTCGCTCGGCGGCGCCTTGACGTCCGGCCCCGCGGCCGTATCCTGGGGTAACCGCCGCATCGATGTCTTCGCGCGCGGCCAGGACAACGAGCTCGTGCACAAGTATTTCGATGGAACCTGGCACCCCTGGGAGTCGCTCGGTGGTGCTTTGACCTCGAAGCCCGCCGTGTGCTCATGGGCATCCGGCCGGCTCGACGTCTTCGCCCGTGGCCAGGACAACGAGCTCTTGCACAAGTACTTCAACGGGACCTGGAGCGGCTGGGAGTCGCTCGGCGGCGTCTTGTCGTCCGCGCCTGCGGCCGTGTCCTGGGGTGAGCGCCGTATCGATGTCGTCGCGCATGGCCAGAACGGCGCGCTCTTGCACAAGTACTTCAATGGGGCGTGGAGCGACTGGGAGTCGCTCGGCCTCGTCCCGTCGACCGGGGAGCCCGCCGTAGCCTCGTGGGCAGCCCGCCGGCTCGATGTCTTCGCGCGCGGCAAGGACGACACGCTCATGTACAAATACTTCGATGGAACCTGGAGCGGCTGGGAGTCGCTCGGCGGGGGCATGACGTCCGGCCCTGGGGCCGTGTCCTGGGGCGACCGCCGCATCGATGTCTTCGCCCGTGGCCCGGAGGGCGCGCTCTTGCACAAATGGTACAAAGGGTCGTGGCTGCCCTGACCGGCCGGGCGCGGCCAGGACGGTGATTAAAACGTCACCTTCGCGGTCAACCGGAAGGAGCGCGGCGGCTGGTACGCGACAGGCTTGCCGAAGTTCGGGTTCCTGCCGTTCGGGCCGAGCGGTCGGCCGTCGGCGGTGCGAAGGCTGGCGAGATCCTTCGGGGAGCCTCCGATCAGCGGCACGACGGTCGCCTGCGTGTACCGCTCGTCCGTGGCGGTCACCGCCTGGAAGTTGAACACGTTGAACGCGTCGACCGACACGAGGAGCGCGCTCTCCCTGGCCAGCTTCACGCCCACCGCGACGTGGGCGTCGACGTCGTGCACCCAGGGGAGCCGCTCGCCGCTCCCTCGCGGCAGGATGTAGATGCTGTCGAGCCCATAGAACGGATGAGCTCCGAAATAGGACGTCGGCCCGCCCGAGCGGGCGCGGTAGGACGCGCCCAGATTGAGGACCAGGCCGTTCGCGAACAGGATATCCTTGGCGCCGAAGAGCTTGATCTGGTGGGTGCGATCGCCCGGCAGCGGCCCTTGCAGGTTGGGCACGAGGGAGACCAGATCGAAATCCGGGTTGACGTTGGGATCGAGCTGCCCCGTCTCCGGCTTGAAGAGGCCGGCCCAGTTGCCGCGCAGGTAGGAGATCGTGTAGCTCCCCTGCGCGAGCCAGGTGTCGGCGAACATCTTCTGCGCGTAGAGGGTGACCGCGTCGTAGTCACGGACGGCCTTCGGGATGTCCTTGGCGACGCCGGAGCCGGGATTGCCGATGAAGAACGTCCTTGCGTCATCGCGGCTCATGTCCTCGATCACCTGGTTCTGGTAGCGCTTCGTGTACTGGGCCCCGAGCACGAGCCTGGGCAGGATCTCGTACTCGCCGCCGACGACGATCTCGTCCGAGGACTGCGGCTCGAGGTCGGGATCGACCATCGCCTTCTCGCCGACGGTCGCGGTCCACGTCGCGTTGGGATTGTAGGGCGCGCCGCCCGCCGGGCGGCGCCCCTCCGGGCCGCACGGCCTCGGGGCGAGGGGATCCGTGAAATCGCACGCGGCCGTGGGGTAGCGCGACTGGAGCCGTCGCTCGCCCGGGAGCCTGCGGTCGATGGCGTCGAGCGGGACGCTCTCGTAGAAGCGGGCGTAATTGGCGAAGAGCTTGGCCCGGCCAGCCTGCGTGGGATCGTAGATGACGCCCACGCGCGGCGACCACTGGTTGGGGAGGCTCAGGGCCATCTGTCCGTCATCTCCGTAGAGGAGCTGCGCGTCATAGCGCAGGCCCGCGTTCAAGGTGACGCGGTCCATGATGCTCCAGCTGTCCTGCACGAACGCGCCGGCGTTGAGCGACGTCGACGTCGCGCTGAACGCAGGGAGAATCACCGCGTCGTCCGGGCCGCGCAGGAAGCCGAACCGGAAATCGGTGAGCTGCCTCCCGTTCCCGGTCTCGGAGTAACGCGCGGTCCCCGAGAAGCCCCGGCTGTTCTCGTAGCGCAGCAACTCGACGTCGACGCCGGCCTTGATCAGGTGCTGGCCGAGCCCAGCGAAGATGCTCGTGAGCACGCTCTTGCCCTGGACGCGATCGAGGCCCGCCTCGTTGAGCAGGCCCGGGCCCCCGCTGTAGTAGACGGGCACAGGGCAACGCGTGGCGCCCGGGCGGCCGCCGGAGCGGCACACCGCCGTGGCCTCGGAGCGCTCGAAGTCGCCGATCGCGTAGGGGCCGGGATCGGTCCGCCGCCACAGCACCGTCGGGACGTCGGACAGGCCCTCTCCGCTCGCGAGCCGCGAGCCGTCGGCGCCGCGGGTCGCGTGCTCCTCGTGGTGCCACCCGAGCGTCGTGTCGAGCAGCAGCGTCTTGTTCTTGAACGCGGACGACCACTTCAGTGCGACGTCGGTGGCGCTCGCGACGTAGTTATGGGCGAGGGCGCTGAAGCTCCCGTTGATGAGCCCGTTGCTCTGGGGGGTGTTGAGCTCCACCCGGCCATCCCTCCCTCGGATCCCGAAGGTGCCATCCCCGCCCGACGTCGTGGGGGTGCCGTAGATCGACAGGGTGATGGTGTTGTCCTGGTCGAGGAGGTATGTCAGCTTGCCGATGTAGCTGATGCTGCGCTGGGTGGCATCGTAGAACCGCTGCGTGCCCGGGATCACGTCGGTCTGCGCCAAACCGTCCTCGATCACGGGCATCCCGTCTCGCTCGCGAAACATGTTGAGGTTCCGCTCGAGGCGGTAGCGCGTGAACGAGGCCACCACGCCGGTGTAGAACCAGAGCTTGTCGCTCAGGATCGGGCCGCCCACCTCGGCGCCATAGCTCTGGATGGAGGAGAGCGTCGTCGCGGTGCTGATCGTGTTCCCCTCGTGCTTGACCGGCGTGTGCGGCGCCTCGAGGAGGCCGGGCGTGGTGCTGAAGAAGAACGAACCGTGAAACTCGTTGGATCCCGTCTTGGTCGCGACGTCGAGGTAGCCTCCGGTCGCGCGGCCGTACTCCGGCATGTAGCCGCCGGTGATCACGTTGACCTCTTTCACGAAGTCGAGCGCGAGCGGGGTGCCCAGCACGCCGAAGGCCGGGCTGTTCACCGAGAGGCCGTCGATCACGTACTGGTTCTCGGGCGAGGTGGTACCGCTGATGGACGCGCCGAACTGATCCGCCTGGACGCCGGGCGCCACCTCGGCCAGCGACTCGAAGGATCGCGTCGCGGCCCCCTTGCCGCTCGTGGGGTTGATGGGCAGGCGGCTCACGAAATCCGAGTTGACGTGGGCCCCGGTCGCGCTCGATCCGATATCGACCGTGGGCGCGCCGGCGATGACGACGATCTCCTCCGACTGGATCGCCTCCGGGAGCAGCTCGCTGTCCACGCGCAGGGTGGTGGCGATGCGGACCTCGATGCCGGTGCGGCTCAGCGGCCTGTACGCCTCTTTCTCGAGCCGGAGCGCGTAGACGCCCGGCGGCAGGTTAGGGATGCGGAACCGGCCGGCGCTGTCGGTGACGACCACCTGCTCCTGCTGGAGGGCAGGGGACGTCGCCGTGACGACCACGTCCTCGGCCGGGCGCTTCGTCGCCGTATCCGTGACCGTGCCGGTGAGGACGCCCTCGCCCGCGGCGAGCGCTGGGGCGGTGACGAGCGTGCCGGCGATGGCGAAGATCTGGGTCTGCCACGCACGTCGCCTTGTCATGTGTTCTCTTTCATCTGCGAGGACTGTTCCGGGTCTCGATGAGGCCCACGCCGAGGGCGGAACCGTTGTGTGATGGCACACGCCTACCACGCTCCTCGTGCGCCCATCAAGCACTCGTCCAGCGATCCGCGCGCATTCCCCTCGTTTCGTCCTCACCGTAGCCGCCCGACGGGCGTCATCGTGCGCCGCCGCGGTCCCGGCCTCGTCGGCGCGCCGGGCGGCCCCCCGGCAGGCGTGGGTCGACGAGGGGCAGCCATTGCTTTGCGGGGCGCTGCCCGGTCGACATGCTCGGCAGCAAAAAGCTCGATGGCGAGCCCTGGCTCACTGGCTAGAGCGACAAGCGGGTTGAAACCGCTCGAAAGAGCAGAAGCTCGAACCGCCGAGGCGCCAGAGAGGCCAAGATCTCGTCCTCTTCTTGCCGTTCTTGGCGTCCTCGTCGGTTCGTTCCTCGGTCGACAAACGTGAACGGTGCTTTAGCACGTCGGCGATTGTGGATGAAGACAGCGGAGCTTCGTGGCGCGGTACACATACCAACCCACCGTACGCGTCAGGTCGTTGTCGCCGACGCGTATATCGAAGACCACCTTCTTCGAATCGTCGTGCTTCACCTCGATGATGCGCGCCCAGTGCTTGCAAGTGTTATTGTTGTCGGACGGCTCCCCGGGGCTGCCGGTCTCGCCCGGCGGCTTGATGGATTCGTCTGGAACCTTGCAGATGCCTCCGAAGTCGATCAGGATGTTGCCTGTCTGCGGCATCTCCAGAGCGCCGCCCACGGCGGACGAGTACAGGTTCGTATTGACCTCGTCCCCTGGCACGAGCGGGTGCTCGTACTCCCAGACCATCTGCACACCGCCGTTCTGGACGGCGTACTCTGCCACTCGGCTGTTGTTGTCGCGGGCGGGGAGCGGGGGGTCCGGCGCTATGGCCTCGAGGTTGTGGTTGTCCATCATCATCACCGTGCGGGCCTTCGTCATGGTCACCCTGTGCGCGTAGTACGGCCAGAAGCGCGCGGTGGCCCCCGCGGGCGGATCGAGCAGATAGGGCGTTAGCTCCGGCGACCAGTAATTGTGATTGCCGAGCAGCCAGTCCAGCGCGCCCGTGCTGCGGTTGAAGCTCGCGATCGCGCCGAGGTGACGCAGCGAGAGCAAGAAGCTGTCCGTGCGCTCGTCATACCAAAATGTGTTGAAATGGCCCCAGTCGTAGCAGGTCCCCGCGCCGGTCGCCCGATCGACCCCGTCGGCGCCGCAGTCGAGCTCGTTCCCCCCCACGTCAGGACCGTAGACATCCGCCCAGAAGATGTTTCTCAACGACTTGTACCCTACCCGTTTGTGGTCCACGGGGGGGCTCATCACGATATGGTCGGAGTCCGCATCGGTGACCGACCAGCGATGTACGACCTTGCCCGTGTCGGGCTCGAACTCCGCGAGCGTAGGGTTCACGAAATTCGCCGGAGCGAGCGTCTGGTCCACGTTCGTCTCCTCGGTCGGATAGTCTTCGACGTGCTGTAGCTCGGTGCTCATCGTCACGAAGTTGCCGTTCGGCATGACGCGCACGTCGTGGTGGAAGGTGTCCACGTCGACCTTGATGGCCTCGGAGGACGGGTCGCCGTAGCTGGGGGCCTTTCGCGACACCCACGTGCGCACCGTCTGTCCGAGCATGTCCACCTCGAGCATCGAGGCGTGATGCTCCGGCGCGGACTGAATGAGCAAGTTGCCGTTGCTCAGACGCAGCACCTCGGTGGCCGCAGGCGCCTCGTAGAACCAGACGACGTCTCCGTTGTTGTCGACGATGGTCACGTATCCGACGGGCATGGTGTCGTTCTCAACGGTCGTCGAGGCCGGCGTGAACAGCACGAACCCCTGCTCGGCTTCTGAGCTCCCTGTGACGATCTTCTCGATGGGCGGGAACAGCTCCGGCGGGGAGATTGGCGGGATGGATCCGCTGCCCGCCTCCGTGCGATTGCCGGCCTGGTCCGTCACGGTCACCGACACGGTGTACGGGGTATCGAACGTCAACCCCAGCACCGGAATAACGTGGGAGTTGGCATATGAGTCGATCTTCAGCTCTGTCGGCTTTACTCCGTCGTCGATCGTGATGGTCACCTGCGTCGGTTCGTCGGTCGCCACAGTCAGCTTACGTGCCAGGGGCGCCGGCACGGCGTGGAGCTCTGGGCCTGTGATCACGGCCGGAGGAGTAGTATCCCGACCGACCGGCGCTGGTCCCTCGCGTGTCCCGCAGCCTGCCCAGAGGACGGCCGAGCACGCCGCGAGCGAGCACGACAAGAGCCAGCCCTCCGTGGGGGCGCGGAGGGGTAGGTAGGGTGCAGTCTTCCTCATCGCCTTGTGCCTCGCCCTGTACGCGCCCACCTCGAATCCGGGGCTCCTGCCGCCGCTCGAGCGTGATCTTCGTGGCTGGATGCCGCTCCTCCCCGCGCAACCGAGCCGAGCTGATCTCATATCGATCCGATCTGGTCTCATGAGAGCCGCCTCCTGAGGTCCGCGCGGGACGCGCCGCACCTTCCACCCTGGCGATGCGAGGCGTCCGTTGGACAGCCGTCCCCAGAGATCGTGGGAAGGCGCTTCTTCGCCTACGAACGCTCTCGGCGGAACGGGCTATGAGCGCATTTCAGGATACCATGAGTAAAAAGACTGTCAAACGACGCAATTGCGATGAGCTCGTTCGAGCGAGGAGCTCGGCTCTGAGCGCAGCGTGATCCTGCCAGCGCCCGGCGAGGGCACGAGGTAGGACGTCCGCGCGCTCACGTCCGTTATGTCGCGTGCGTATTCTCGCCGCATTGCCTCGTTTTGGCCTGTTTTCGGTCGGGGAGAGCTCCCCCGGCGCCGCGCCGGGAAGGCAGGCAGATCCCGCCGATCCACGCGGCGCTCGCGGTCGCGCCGTCCGCGCGCGGAGCTCCGCGGCGCAGGTCCATCGTGATCTGCGCCGCATCGTCCAGAACCCGCGCGTGGTTTTTGATGGGTTTCGCCAATCAACTTCGGGTCGCGATCGATAAAACAACCCATGCCAGGCCCACCGCGACCGACGGAACACTGCAACCCTAACGCCGCGGGCGACCGCTGCTGGGCCGGCCATCGCTTTGCTCTTCTTTGCTCTTCCTCTTCCGCCCCTGTGAGGAGAGCAGCGTGAAGGCCCACAGGGCGAGCGGCCGCCCAACTTCGACATGCAGCGCATGCCCCTCGCACGGGCTCAGATGGCTCACGGCCTCCAACCATAGGGACCTCAGCTGATGGCAAAACCGAACATTCTGATCATCCTTGCGGACGACCTCGGTGTCGACGTGCTTCGCATCAACGCTGGCGTGAAGACCGTGGCTGCCCAAGTCAACGCCAAGAACGGCGTCGCCGGTCCGGTCACGCTGCCGACCCTCAGCCGCCTCCTTGCGGCCGGCGTGCACTTCCAGAACGCCTGGGCTCACCCGGTGTGTACGCCGACGCGGGGGAGCTTGTGGACCGGTCTGCAGCCGTGGAAGACCAGGCTGGGCTATCCGACCGGCGGCGACGACAACCTCGGGTCTCAGGCGGTCACGGGCCAGAACATACAAACGCTCGCGCAGTCGATGGTCGGCTACAAGTGCGCGATGTTCGGCAAGTGGGACCTCGGCACCCAAAGGACGCCGGTCGAGTGGGGGTGGCATACATTCGCGGGGATCTTCCGCGGCGGAGTGCGACCCGATGGAATCACGCAGTACGGCTTCCCCAGCCAGCCTCCGCGAGTCAACTTCGCGCGGCTCAAGGGCGCCACGGGTAGCACCAAGCCGGACAAGTGTGGCGCCGCCGCCAAGGCGCTCGCGGCCAAGTACGATGCGACGTTCCTGAACAACAACCCCGACCTGCGTAACTACATTTGGGAGAAGGACACGGTCGGGGCCAACGGAAAGGCGAATCCTCCGCTCGGCCCGGCAGATCGTAAACACATCTACATCACCGAGGATCAGGTCGAAGACGCCAAGCGGTGGATCCTCGCGAATCAAGGGCCGTGGTGCGTCGCGCTCAACCTCGTCGCGCCGCACGATCCCTGGCACGTGCCGCCGCCGCACACCTTCAAAGCTACGACGATCAAGGACCCCGCCAAGCCCACCATCCAGGAGATGCTGGTCGCGATGGTCGAGTCGATCGACTACTACATCAACGATCTGCTGACCGCGATCTGGAGCCAGCTCGCCAATACCGTCGTGATCTTCGTCTGCGACAACGGCACACAGGACTTCGATCCCGACGATCGGCTCGTCAGCATCGACGACGAGCTCGGCGACGACAAGGCCACGTCGTCGATCGGGGGCGTCCACGTGCCGATGATCGTCGCCGATGGCGGCCTGCTGACGGGCGGGGCGCCCTGCTACGTGAAGACGGCGCCGCGCTCGATCCGCTCGCCCGTGCACATCATCGACGTCTACAACACCGCCGTCGACATCGCTGGACTGCAGCCGAGCCCGCTCCTGGATTCGATCAGCTTCGTCCCGCACCTCGACGAGAGCGTGCGCAAGCCGACGCGCACCCACAACTTCAGCCAGCTCTACCTCAAGCCCGGCCCTGGCGTCAATGCGCCGCGGATCGGCGCGTCGGTCAGCGACACCGAGAGCCAGTACAAGCTCACCTGCGATTTGCTGGTGAACGCCAGCGGGGTCCCCGTGGATCGGTCTTCGCAACCCACGACGGCTTTGGTGCTCGACTACAAGTTTTCGTGCCTCGTCCCCGATCCGGCCATCCCGGGGTCGTTGAAGGAAAAACAGATCAACGCGCTCGCGCCAAACTCCGACGGGTCCTTCACGGTCACCGATCTGGCGTATCAGGACAAGCTCATCGAGCTCTATACCGTGCTGGCCCGCGAGCGTCCGTACGATGATCCCAAGAGCGGCTTCCCCGTCATCAAGAGGTCGTCGTTCGTGTTTCCTCCGGCGTTGCTCGATACGCCCGTCTTGATCGAGAACGTGGAGAGCAAGCGCTATCTGTTCTCGGACGGACCGGCGCTCTCGCGCGATCGCGGAGCGGAGGGCGGGTGGGGGCCGAGCCCCAACGTCGTTGGCGCCGACGCCAACTATTACAACCGGGCGCTCTGGATCATTCGCAGGTCGGGTGAATGTTACCTGATCGAGAGCCTCGAGACCAAGCGGTACCTGTTCTCCACTGGCCAGCCGTTGACAGGCGCGCGCGGGGCGGAAGGCGGGTGGCTGGCGTCGTCCGGCTTCGAGAGCCCCAAGCTCGTCGGCGCCGACGCCAACTACTATAACATGGCGCTCTGGGTGTTTCAGCCGCAGGGGGACGCGTTCCTGATCGCGAACTATCAGACCAAGCGCTACGCGTTCTCCGACGGGCCGGCGCTCTCCGGCGCTCGCGGGGGGGAAGGCGGGTGGCTGGCGTCGTCCGGCTTCGAGAGCCCCAAGGTCGTCGGCTCGGACGCCAACTACTACAATCGAGCCCTGTGGCTGATCAAGCGGCCCTAAAGACTGTCGAGCAGGCCACCGCGCGTACGGCCATCGCGCGGCCCATGGAGGGCCGTCTGGCCGGCGCGCGGTGCCGGCGCCGGTACCCGCACCGCAGCGCCGGGCACACATCGGCGGGGAGGAGAACATGGCGAGCTGGACAGCCGTCAAAGACTGCTTCGAGAAGGACCGTCAGCAATCCCTCTACGTGCAGATCGATCCTGCGCGGATCGTGGGCCGGACGCTCGATCCCACGCCCGCCAGGGCGGGGGTGCACTATTTCCGCCTCTGGCTCGCCGACATGCAGCTGTCGAGGGAAATCGCCTGGATGAGGGAGCAGATCCCCGCCGTCCACAGCGTGGTCCAGCTCGATTTCGGCGGGAGGCCTGGGCTCGTGATCCCTGGCATCGCCGACGCGAGCACGCTCCGGGCCGAGGAGGGGGCGACGAACATCGTCAGCCGCAACCGCCTGCTCACGCCCACGTTGCCCTTTCACGGCGGCGCCGTCTCGATGCAGGCTGGCCTCCTCGCTCTCCCCGGGAAGGACTACCTCGGCGGGTTCCTGAAGACCCTGAGCGCCTTCTCCGCGCTGCTCGCCGAGCCGCAGCTCTCTGCGGCCCTGGCGCTCGCCGCGCCGCTCGGGGCGGGCATTCAGGAGCTCCTCTCCGGCGGCGCGGGCGGCCGCCTGCACCTCGGCGTCATCGGGTCCTATGCTGGGAGCGACCTCCGTTCAACCTATATGGCCGCGATCCGGGCCACGGCCGGACAGCTCCGCCCGGACAGCCTGTGGGTCGTGGACGATCAGCTGCACGTGGGCTCCGCGAAGGGCCGCGCCCCGCTCACCGGCTTCGATCACATGCTCCTCCGCCTGGAGCTCCTCACCGAGCGTGACGACTGGGATCAGCTGAGGTCCATCGCCGAGCCGTACGCGGAGATGCTCGATGCGCTGGCCGAGGGGAACAAGGCCAGGGCCGAGTCCTGCCTGCGGCAGGCGATCGTGGTGGCGCTCAAGGCGCCGGAGCTGACGCAGGCGGATCGGCGCCGCATCGCCGAGGCGCTCAAGCAGCGCTATGCCGAGTCGCAGAGCGCGCTGCTGCTCCCGACCTTCAGCGAGGCGGAAGGCTGCGACCTGGGCGCGCTCCTGCGCGCCGCTCCGCCAGCGGAGGAGGTGGCCCGGGAAGGGGCGCTGAGCCTGGAGGAGGCGCTCTCCGGGATCTGAGGGCGAGGGGCGGGCCGTCGCTCGTGCGCAGGCGCGGGCGGTCACCCGCCGAGCCGCGATCGCCCCCCGGCCCGGTACGCGTCGACCCAGCCCCACAACGTCGCCAGCGAGACGCCCGCGCGCGCCGCGATCGCGCGCGGCGTCTCGTCCCCGCAGAAGAGCGCGTCCGCCGCCGCCACCTTCACGGCGAGCGGGACGTCCTCGGCGCCGCTCGGCGGCTCGAGCGGAGGAGCGGCCGCCGGCGAGGGCGCCTCGGCGCGGGGGGAGCGGAGGAGGGCGCCCGAGGCGTCCGGCGCCGGCCCGCGGAGCGCGCTCTGCCGGAGCGGCAGCCGCGCCGCGGGATCGCCGAGCAGCACGTAGCCGCGGAGGTCGTTGCGCAGCATCCAGAGGTGCGCTCGATCGACGCGATCCGTGGGATCAGGCCTGCCCTCGGCGCGGGCGCTCGCCTCGAGCTGGTAGCTCGCCATGAGGGCGTCGTTCGCCTCGCCGTAGGACTGGAGCAGCGTTCCCAGGGCGACGCCCGCGCGGCTCCCGCGGGCCATCACCTGGAGCGCGGACAGGATGCGCGATTTGCGGCTCTCCGAAGGGTTGCCCGCGCGCGAGAAGCTGTAGGTCCACGCGAGGTCCATGTGGCCGATGATGGCGAGCGGGCCCTCCGGATTGGCCAGGGCCGCCTGGGGCATGGCCGCCACGAACGGGCGACGTCCGGGCGCCGGGAGGCCTTGCAGCACGCGCTCGGCGTTGCCGCCGTAGGCGCCCTCCTTCGCGAGCTGCGAGAGCCAGGCGTGATACGCGCTCGCGCTCGGCGTCCCCGCGCCGAAGCAGGCGAGACAGAACCACAGGCCGCCCGGCAGGAACCGCTGCCCCCGGAGCCGCTCGGCGTCGAGCACCTCGCCGCGGCCGAGGAGGAGCGCCCCCTGCCGTCGCTGCTGCTCCTCCTCCGAGCGGAAACCGCGGCGGGGCGGCCCGAGACCGTGGCTGACGGACAGCAGCACCGATGGCCGCCCGGAGGCGCCCGCGGCGAGCAGCTCGTCGGCGGTCTCGGCCTCGATTCCTCGCACCGCGGCCACGGGGAAGCGCCCCTTGTCCTTGCCTTCCTGGACGGCCGCGAGGCTCGGCGCGACGAGCTTCGTGTCGCCGGCGTGCGTGGCCGTCGAGCCGTCCGGCGCCGCGAAGAAGAGCATGTCCGGCGAGGGCTCGGGCGCGCTGCCTTCCCGCGCGTAGCGCACGACCTTCTGCGCGTACGCGGCGTAGCTGTCGAGATCGAGCTCGCCGTCGGCTTCGAAATGGACGCGCCCGACCAGGGCGCCGCTCGCGAGCGTGTGCTGGAGCTCGAGGGAGACATGATGCAGATCGCCGAGCAAGAGCAGGTAGTACGGCCACTCGTCCTCCGGAACGTCGTCTCTCCAGCACTCGCTCTCCCGCCACGCCAGAGCCTCCCGGGCGTCCATGTCCGGCGGCGCGCGGTAGATCGTCACGGGCGCCCCCTGCTCCGCCTCGCGCAGCTGGATCAGCGGCGCGACGGCCTCGAGGAGCCGGTCGCCCTCCCTGCCTCTGGGCGCGACGACGGCCCACCGCTGGAGCGTGAGATCGTTCGGATCCGCGTCCGTCCGCTTCCGGTCGAAGCTGTCTTTCTCCCTGGGTCTGGGCCCGCGCTGGGCAGCCTCCCCCGGGAGCCCCTCCTCAAGGACGGGCCTGCGCTCCTCGGCGTCGGCGAGCAAGAGGTCCAGTCGGTCGTCGTCGTGGGCAGCAGCCATCGCAGCCTCCGTCAGGAGCCAGGCGCCTCGCGCCGCAGGCGGAGCCCTGCGTCCCGCGCGCCCGGCCGGCGAGATCACCTCGTGCCGAGCGCGGCGCGCCCGGCCGCCTTGTAGATGTCCTTGAGCTCACGCAGCTTCGCCGGCTCGACGCCGTGCTCGCTGGCCACCGCGTTGATGGGGCTGCCGGAGAGGACCTTTCCGATGGCCCTCTCCACGTCGTCGATGTCCATGTCGGGCGGCAGCCTCGTCGGCGCCTCTGCCCGCGCCCCCGCGGAGGGCGACGCCGCGGCCTTCGCCGCTGCCACCGACTGGACCTCGGGCGCCCTGGGCTCGGCCTTGCTCGCCGCGTCCTTCTTCAGGCGCCTGCGCGCGGCCGGGAGCCGCGCCGCCGGGTCGCCGAGCAAGACGTAGCCCGAGAGATCCTGCCGGAGCATCCACAGGTGACCGAGCCGCGCCGAGTCCGGCGCGTGCGCGGCGCCCTCTCTCTCCGCCTTGTCGTAGAGGCTGGTGAGCTCGGCGTTCGTGAGGAGCGACGCCTTCAAGAGCTCCCGGAACGAGCTCCCCACCCGGCTCGTCTCCAGCGCCGTGCGGATGACGTCCACGAACTTCGAGGGACGCGACACGGCCTTTCCGGTGTCCCGCTCCTCGAAGCTGTAGGTCCACGCGAGATCGATATGTCCCATCACGGCGAGCGGCCCGTTCGGGTTGGCCAGCGCCACCTGGGGCAGCCGGGCGATGAACGGCCGCTGGCCGCTCTGCGGGAGCCCCGCGAGCACCGATTGCGCCTGGCCACCGAACTGGCCGCTCTGCTTGAGCCGGTCGAGCCAGTGCCGGTACGCGCTGACGTCCGGCGTCCCGCCGCCGTAGCACGCCAGCATGAACCAGATCCCGCCCGGCAAGAACGGGGCGTCGCCGAGATCGCCGCCGGTCAGCTTGCCCTCGCGCCCGAAGCTCATCGCCCCTTGCCGGTCGCGCTGATCGCCCTCGCTCTTCCACCCGCCGCGCGGCGCGCCGGCGCCGTGGCTGACGGTGAACAGCACCGTGGGCTCCGGGCTCCTCACCGCCTGCAGGAACTCGTCCGGAGAGGGCGCTTCCTGGTCTCCGAGATCGGCCGCATCGATCCTGTATTTCCCGAGCTGCGCGAGCGCCGGCTGGGTCAGCGACCTGTAGCCCATCATGGTGGCGGCGGTGCCGTCGTGCACGGTGTAGAACTTCGCGCTCCCGGCGACCTCGGCGCGCGCCCGCTCCCAGCGAAGCACCTTGTCGACGTACGCCTCGTACTCGCGCTCTTCCCGGAAGCACAGCCGTCCGACGAAGCCGTCGATGGACTGGTATTGCTGGAGAGCGAGCGGCACCTCGTGGAGATCGCCGAGGAGGAGCTGATAGCGGGGCAGATCGCGCGCGAGCTCCACGCTGACGTCGAAGTGCTGCTTGCGCCAGCGGGCCGCCTCCTCCGGCGACATGGCGGGCGGCACGCGGTAGATCTTCACCTCGTGGCCGTCCTGCGCCTCTCGCCGGGCGTCGATGAGGGGCTGGATCAGCGCGATGAGCCGGTCCCCCGCGGCGCCCTCGGGCGCTATCACCCCCCAGCGCTGCGCCTCGAGATCGTCCGGATCGCCCGTCTCTTCCCAGAAATGCTCGAGCGTGTCGTCCCTCTCGCCCGCCGCGTCCTGCTGCGCCGCCGCGTCGCCGTAGAGCCCGTCCTTCAAGACGGGCTCCCTGTCGTCGTAGGGCGTCAAGAGCAGCTGAAGATCCTTCAATGTCCGCATGGCTCTGTCGTCCCTCTCAGCGGGCCGGTGTCCGCGGCAGGCCTTGCAGGCGTTGATCCAGCACCTTGAGCGTCCCCGCCCCGGCCACGCCGTCGGCGCCGAGGCCCGCCTGCGCCTGGAAGCTCTTCAGCGCGTCGGCCGTCCCCTTGCCGAAGGCCCCATCGGCGCCGCCGGGCACCTCGAACCCGAGCGCGATCAGCGCCTCCTGGATCGCCTTGGCCCCTGCTCCACGCGCGCCTTCCTTGATCGCGCCCCTGCCGCCGGCGACCCTCTCGAGATCCTCGACACCCGAGAGCAGCGCGCTCCGGAGGACGCCCCGCGCACGCCGCTCGCGCCTCGCCCGCAGCTCGGCCTCCGCCTCGGCGTAAGGATCCGGCTCCGCCCTGCCCGGGGCCTCTGGCCAGGAGACCGCCTGGGCCTTCCCGGCGCCCTCGGCGCCCGCGAGGAAGGGCGCGTCGGGCTGCCAGACGGCGGGGTTCTTCCGCTCGTGATAGCCCTGCTTCCACTGCCAGCTCCAGTGCATCCGCGCGTTGCCCTTCGCGTCGACCGTGCAGTCGAGCAGCGGGGTCCCCCTGGGGGAGCTCTTCGTCAGGCCAGGCGGCGAGTTGATGCAGAACGTGGCCTCGATCTGGTCCGAGAACGGCGCGCCGCGCAGGCCGCGGAGCAGCCACGAGATGGGCAGCCCTTCGGCTTCCATGTCGAGCCACGCGGACCTGAAGAGCAGCGCCTTGTCGCTCCGGCGCTGGAGGATCAGGCGCGCGCGCCCCCGGGGCCGAAGGTCCGCTTTCAGCTGGCCCAGCCCCGAGATCAGCCCGATGCCCCGGAACGGCCAGCTGCCGTTCGAGAGCGACTTCGGGATGAAGTCCCACCAGTGGGATTCCCACAGCATCCGCGCTTGCCTCGCCGCGGTCAGGTGGTTGCTCGGATCGTGGAACGACGTGCCCGTGTCCCAGATCTGCCATTTCCGGTCGACAGGGTGCTTGCGGACGACCAGGACCACGTGGCCGGAGCCGATGGAGTCGGCGGACCAGAACAGGCAGGAGCCCACCTTCACGTCGGCCCAGAGCTCATCGGGCCATTTCTTCAGGTCCAGGGGCACGTCGGTCCAGCCCTTGCCGAGCCTCGCGCAGTAGGGCTGCGAGTCCTTGCCGGCGCCGATATCGCCGCTCACCCCGCCGTCCCATCCGCCGATGCAGAGCGCCGTCGTCACCGATTGCTGGCACTGGCCCACCAGCGGATAACGACCCTGGCGCGCGACGCCCTCCGCGACCTTCTTCTGCGAGCCGTAGAAGTAGACGGGCATGGTATACGGGATCCCCGTCTGGTGCTCGGCGATCGCGCGCGCCCAGGCCTCGGTCGGCTCGCCCTCGTAACCGGCGTAGTCCTCGTGCGCGAAGAGGTCGGCGAGCCCCTCTCTCGCCCGCGCGAGGATGTGCGCCGCGATCCCCTCGACGTCCTCGGGGCCGCGCACGCCGTGCTCGGGGATGGGGAGCAGGTTGATCGTGCGCACGAGCTGCGGCGGGGGCGTGTCGTCGAAGCTCCGGGGCGCCTCGGTGTAGTCGTCGGGCAGCTCCGGCTCGGAAAACACCAGGTCCTCCCAGAGGGGGAGGGGGCCCGGTTCGCCGAGGGGCGCGGTGTCGAGTGCATCTTCTCGTGTGCTCATGGTGTCCTCCTCTTCATGGGTCTTGCCCCGCCCTGGGGCCCAGCGTCCTCGGTCCTCGGGCTGGGAGCCGTCGACGAGGCAGGCCAGGTGGGCCCAGGGCCTCGCCCGGCTCGATCATGGGTCAAGAGGCCGGCGGCACGCGGGCCTCTCCCAACGTACGAATCCCCGAGGCGCCATCGCACTCGAGGAGCGCGACGGCCGCGCCCCCGCCCGGCGCTTCGTCGACGCTGACCGCGGTGAACCGGCTGATCAGCCTGGCGCGCCGCTGGCGCTCGGGGGCGAGGCGGGGATTGCTCTTCACCTCGGCGAGGAACTCCGCCCATACGTCGTCGCCTGCGTCGAACGGCGGGAGCTGCATCAGCCAGATCCATGTGCCGGTGTTGGCGAAGAGGAGGCCGCCTTCGTGCTTCCAGCGCGCCGCGTGGGTGTGGCCGAGGATCACCGCGCTCGCCCCGAACTTGGCGGCGAGCCGCTTGGCCTCTTTCCACTCGGCCTCGTCGGGCTCGAGCTCGAAGTACGCGTCGCCCGCCTTGCCGGTGAGCTTCCGCTGGAGCCTCGCATAGAGCTTGAGCCCGGCCCGACCGAGCTTGAGCCGCGCCCGGCCGAGCACGCCGTCGTCGTCCTCGTCATCGGAGAAGGCGGCCGCCCCGTCCCCGACCAGCGCCTCCACGGCCTCCTGCTCCTCCGGCGTGAGGCCCGCGTCCGCGACCCGATCGGCGAGGCCGAGATCCTCCTGCTCGGCGAACGCGGCCGGCCCGCTCATCTTCCGGAAGAGCTGCCAGCAGAGGCTCGCCGAGGAGCGCTGGAACAAGAGCTTCATCGCGGACGGCGCGACGGCGAGCGCCGTGAGCGTGCCGCCCTGGAAATCGGGCTTGAGCAGGTTCGCGAAGCGCAGCCCGAACTCGCGGGTGAGCGGGTTCAGGTACTGCTTGACGAGGATCGAGCCGGGTGCGTAGGCGAACGAGGCTCGCTGCGCGGCCCCTGCGCTCGAGAGCCCCTTGTAATGGACGATGTTCCAGGGGTCGTTGTGCTCGCCGTGGGTCACGAGGATCCTGGCCCCGCCCACGTCGAGCACATCCGGGGCCTCTCCGAGCTGGAACGAGAGGCGCGCGGCGACGGCGGGCGGCTGCCCGAGGGCCGAGCGAAAGACGTCCTGGACCTCGGGCAACGCGAGCTCCACGTCGTGGTTGCCGAGGCGGAAGACGACCTGGCCGCCGGCCGCGAGGACGCGGCCGAACGCGGCCAGCACAGCCTTCGTGGCGCGGCTCTCCGCGCACGCCTTGGCCTGCGCCACGGCGCGGGCGACGTCGAGCTCGAGCTCATCCTCGTTCATGAGGAAATCGACCCCATCGCCGTTCACGAGGACGCGGGTCGGCGGCGAGGTGAACCTGTCGAGGAGCGCGGGGAGCTCTCGCTCTCCTGCGAAGACATCGTAGTCACCGCCGTTGCCGAGGTGCAGATCGCTGATGATCAGGGTTCGCATGGACTGGTTCCTGGGGGTGTGGGTGTGATCGTCTTCGGTGAGCAGGGAGGCGAGGAGACGGGCCACGCCTCGACGGAGCGGCTCCCCCGTGGAGGGGGCACGACGATCGCGCTCGCGAGATCGAGGCGCCGGAGCAGGCGCGGATCCGCCGCCTGGGATGTCGCCCCGCCGGCGCGCAGAAGCGAGCGGCTGGAAGGCGTCGCTCGCGGCCTGGTCACCACGACCCCGCTACGGTCACGCCGCCTAAGGACATGCCGATCGCCGGCGCTGCGCGCACCGCTGGGCCGCGTCGGGCGTGCGATAGATTCCACGCCGCGAGGCCGATCGTCCCCAGCATGAGCGCCCCTCCGACCGCGAAGCTCGCGACTGCGCCGCTGCTCAGCGCGTCGCTGGCGGAGAGCGCGCCCTCCAGCGCCTTGCAGGCCGCCGTGCTCCGCCGCGGATCGTCGCACGCCGACGGGTTCAGGTCCTTCGCCGCCTCCTGCGCCTCATCGGCCTTGCCGTCCGCGGCGACCGACAGCCCCACGCTCACGCCCAGCGCGACCGCCGCGGCGGCGCCGACGACGACCAGCGGGACAATCGACGGCCCCTGTGCGCCCGGCCCCACGCGCGGGATCGGCGCGGTCCGCGGCGTCGCTCGCCTCGATGGCCGCGGCGGCGCTGCCGGCTCAGGCGGCGCCGCTTCCACCGGCTCGAGCCGCCGGTCCACGGCTTCTCTCTGGCCGGCGCGCCCCTCGATCGTTCCCTTGAACGGCTTTCGCCCCTCCGCCCGGATCTCGATGGCATACGTCCGCGCGTCGAGGAATATCGATCGCTCGAACGGCCCTCGCCCGAGCGACTTCCCGTCGAGGAGCACCTCGGCGTCTGACGGATCGGTCCTGAACGTGAGCGTCACGAGCTTCGTCGAGGCCTCGTCCAGCAGCGCCGTGAGCTCGGCGCGCGTGTCTGCTCCGACATCCGCTGGCAGCACGCGTAGCCCGCTCGAGAGGTGCTCCGCGGCGTCCCGGTACATGCCCAGGTTCAGCTCGCACGCGCCCAGGTTCGCCGCGATCCGCCAGTGCTGCCTGATCCCCCACGCCTCGATGAGCTTCGCGCGGCACGCGTCCCAGTCTCTCTCCTCGGCGGCTTTGCTCCCCTCGGTGAACAGGTCCGCCGCCTTGTCCGCAAAGGCGGATCTCGCCTGGACGAGCGGTATGAGGAAGCACGCGAGGGCCACGAACGATCGATTCATGCGCATGTCACTCCAGCTTGGTTCCACCGGGAGGCCTGAAGGCCTTTCCACTGGGGCGAGGGGCCGCCGGGGGCTGCGTCGGAGCAGGCCGCAGGCGAAGCCGCGGAGGAGGCGCCGGCGCCGCGTCCACGGCGCGCACCGACGGCTCGGCCGAGGGCACGGGCGGGGGCTCGGCCGAGGGCACGGGCGGGGGCTCGGCCGGCGCGCTCGGCGTCGTCGCGGCGGCCTTCGCTTCGACCGGTGTCCTCCGGAACGAGGTCTCGCACCTGGCGTGGCGCGCTCGCGCCTCGTCGGGCGTCTCGCCGAGGTAGAGGGCGCGCATGTTCGCAGGGAGGCAGTCCGTATGCGCCGTCTCCAGGCGCTCGCGCAGCGTGCCGACGTCGGTGACCCACGCGCGCGCGATGCCGTCCGACGCGACGCCGAGGAGCTTCCGCCCACCTTCGAGGAACCTCATCGCGAGCACGGGCACCCGGGACTCGAGCGCGATGGGCGTGCCCCTCGCGTCGGCGTGCCAGATGAGGACGACGTTGTCCGCCGACGAGGTGGCGACGCGCTCCCCGTCGGGGCTCCAGATCGCGCGGAGCACCGCGCCCTGGTGCCCCCGTTGCGCGGCGAGCTCCTTGCCGCTGTCCGCGTCCCAGAGCCGCGCCGTCTTGTCCTCGGAGGTGGTGACGATGCGCTTCCCGTCGGGGCTCCAGGCAGCGGCGAGCACGCTGCCCTCGTGCCCCCTCAGCACGACCGGCGCGTCCGTGCTGCCGACCTGCCACACGCGCGCGGTGCGATCCACGGAGGTCGTCACGATGCGCGTGCCATCCGGGCTCCACGCCGCCCAGGTCAGCCGGTCCTCGTGGTGCCGCGTCAGCAAGGGGGAGCCCGAGCCGTCGGCGTTCCACACCTGCGCCGTCCTGTCCGCCGACACCGTGACCACGCGCTTGCCGTCGGGGCTCCAGGCGGCGAAGGACACCTCGGCGTCGTGCCGCCGGACGACGACGGCCTCCCCCTTGCCCATCGTGCGGTAGACCCGCGCGGTGTTGTCCAAGGACGACGTGACGATGTGTGTGCCGGCCGGGCTCAGCGCCACGCTCGTGACCGGCGCGACGTGGCCCTTGAGCGCGACCGTCCGCTCGTCACCATCGATGCGCCAGAGGCGCACGCTGCCGTCGTCGTACGCCGAGACGGCGAGCTCTCCGGCAGCGTCGAGGGATACCGAACGAACGGCGCCCGCGCCGCGCCGCTCGCGCTGGAGCCGCTCCAGAAGCTCCGCGCTCCACACCTTCGCCGTGCGATCGTTCGTCGGCCCTGCGGGGTCTGCGCCGGCCGCGGTGACCACCTGCGACCCGTCGGGGCTCCACGCCGCCGCCCGGACGGGGGCGTCGTGCTCGCGCAAGACCAGCGGGTCGCTGCCGTCCAGCGGCCACAGCCGCGCGGTCCTGTCGGTCGAGGCCGTGGCCAGGTGCGCCCCGTCCGGCCGGAACGCCACGTGGACCACGGACTGCGCGTGCCCCTTGAGGGTGATCGGCGGCACCAGCCCTCCGTCGGAGGGCCACACGCGCGCGGTCCCGTCGGCGGAGCCGGTCGCAACGCGCGCGCTGTCGGCGCTCCACGCCACATGAAGGATGGCGCCCGTGTGGCCCTGCAGCAGGACGGACGCGCCCGTGCCCTCGGCGTCCCAGACGCGGGCCGTGCCGTCGCGCGAGGCCGTCGCGATGCGCTTGCCGTCGGGGCTCACGGCGAGGAAGATCACCGCGTCCTCGTGGCCCCTGAAGTCCGTGGTGCGCGCGGCGTCGGCGCTCCACCACCGCACCGTCCCGTCCGCAGAGCCCGTCAGGAACCGCGCGCCGTCTGGATGGAACGCCGCGCACGAGATGGGGGCTGCGCCGCCCCTCAGCGCGAGCGGCTCGCCGGCGCCATCCGCCGCGTGGACTCGAGCCGCGCCGTCGCGCGACACCGTGATCACGCGCTGGCCGTCGCGGCTCCAGGCCGCCGAGACGACGGGCCCCCCGTGGCCCTTCAGGCTCACGGGCTGCCCGGCGCCGTCGGCGCGCCACACGCGCGCGGTCCCGTCCTCCGAGGCCGTGAGGACGCGCTCGCCGTCCGGGCTCCACGCAGCGGAGAGGACGGCCGCGCCGTGGCCCTTCAGGCTCACGGGCTGCCCGGTGCCGTCGGCGCGCCACACGCGCGCGGTCCCGTCCTCCGAGGCCGTGAGGACGCGCTTGCCGTCCGGGCTCCAGGAAGCCGCGGTCAGCGGTCCCTCGTGGCCGCGCAGGCTGGCGCGCAGCGCGTTCTCGCGCAGCGCGTCGCTGGCGAGCCCGACCCAGCCGCGCTGCGCCTCGGGGTGCTTCGCCTCGCTCAAGAGCTTCAGCGCCATCGAGATCTGGCCGCGATCGTTCAGCTCGCGGACCCCCGACTCGACCTTGGCGTCCAGCGCCTCGCTCGCCTTCGCCTCGGCGCGCTGCCTGGTCTCCTCGGCCGCGACGCGCGCCTTCTCCTTCGCGACCCGCTCCTGCCACGCCCAGTAGCCGAGCGCGCCGGCGACGCCCGTGGCCGCCGCCGACGCGATCGCCACGAGGACGCGCCGCCGCGCGCGCTCCTTCGCGAGCCTCGCCTCGGCCTCGGCGCGCTCCCGCCGGAAGCGCTCCTGCTGCTCCTGCTCGCGCCGCCGTTGCTCCGCTTCGCGCAGCCGCTGCTCCCGTTGCTCGTTCACCATCCTGGCGAGCCAGTCGTGGCCGAGCTCGAAGTAGCGGCTCCCCTGGTGCTCTCCCGCGTGGAGGATGGCCGCCCGCTCGAGCGCCTTCAGGATCGGCGACAGCTCCTCGGCGGGCAGGAGCCGGAGCAGCTCCTTCTCCAGGCGCAGCGTCCTGCCGCCGTCCGGGGTGACGAGGTGCTCCTCGAGCAGCTGCTGCGCCGCATCCCGCCGCGGCCCGAGCTCCTCCAGCGTCGCCTCCAGGTAGCCGCGAAGGATGGGCTCGGCCTCGACCGCCTCGGTCGCGCCGTCCCCCTGGGCGCGCTGCTGAAACAACGCCCGGCAGACGATCTGCGCGTATGCCGCCACCGCCTCGGCCTGGTCGGACGCCGCCTGTCCGGGCACGCGCACCTGGAGCATCAACCTCCGCAGCTCGTCGCTGGACCACGCCTGCGGAGGCACCCCCGCGGCCGCCGTCTGGCACATGGCCTCCGTGAGCTCGGCCACCGTGAGCGGACCCACGCGAAACCCGTGGTCCAGGAGCCGCCGCCGATCGCGCAGGCGATCGCGGAAGCGGCCCAGGTAGTCCTCGCGGAGCGAGAGCACCACGCGCGCCTTTCCGAGCGGCAGCTGCGCGAGCTGGTCCACGCACGCGAAGAGCGCCTCGGTGGGCTCGGGATCCCGCCCCGGGTAGAGGAGCTGCTCGACCTGGTCGAGGTAGACGACCAGGAGCCGATCCGATCGCCGCGCGATCCGCTGCGCGGCCGCCAGGATGGCGTCCCGCGGGGACATGTCGCCCGGCGCCTCGCCGAGGCCGGCCCCGGCGTACGCCTTGCTCGCGAGCCAGCGCGAGGCGTCCTCGCCTTCCGGCCAGCCGTCCACAAGCACGACACGGACCTCGTGGGCCTCGATGAGCGCCGGGAGGACCGCGGCCTGCACGAGCGACGACTTGCCGGCGCCCGACGGCCCGTACACGGTGACGCAGCGGCTCGCGAGGACGCTGCTCTCGAGCGCGCGGGCCATGTCCCCGCGCCCGAAGAACCGCTCCCGATCCGACGCGCGGTACGGCTGGGGGCCGGGGAACGGGTTCGTGACGAGCGCGCTCATCGCGCCTCCACCGGACCGAGGTCCGCGAGCAGCGGCGCGAGCTGCGCCGGGTCCTCGGCGATGGCCGCGATGCGGGCCGCGCCGGGCAGCCCTCCGCCGCTGAGCCAGATCTCCACCTCGCCGGGCTCGGCGTCGGGCGTCAGGATGGCCAGGCTGTCCTTGGGCGCGGAGCGCTGGTCGTAGAGCCAGCGCAGGAGCATCCTGTGGCGCCAGTCGAGGATGGACAGCCCGACGAAGAGCCCCGGCTGGATCCTGGGCCGCGCGAGCAGCTCTTCCATCCACGAGGGCGGCCGCAGCCCCTCGGCGCCGAGCAGCCCGTGGATGTGATCGTCCTCGGTCAGGATGGGCGGGGAGAAGATGGGCCGCGCCTCGACCGAGTAGCCCCCGTAAAGGCGGAGCACGACGATCTCGCTCGCGAGATCGAAGTGCCTCGGCAGGAGCGGATCCATCTTCCACGACGTCGCCCCGGCCGGGCGCTTGACGACGCGCGGCTTGCCGCTCGGGTCGGCCATCGACGGCTGGAGCGCGTACACGGTGTGCTGCGGGTGCTGCGCCGCGATGGCGCGCTCGAGGTGCGGCCTCCACAGCAGCGTGACGTGGACGCCGGGCCGGACGAAGCGCGCGAGCGCCTCGATGAGCGGCGGGACCTCCGCGGTAGGCGACTGCGTGAGCGACTGCTGGAAGAGGGAATGGAGGACCTCGTGCCCGAAGCGGAGCACGCAGCGCTGGGTGAGCGTGCTCAGCGGTAGGCCCTCGACGTTCGCGTCCCCGTTCTCCTGCATGAAGCTCGTGATCTCCTGCTGAAGCGTCCTGCGATCGTCGTCGACGTCGCCGACGACCATCGTGAAGGCGCCCTCGAGCAGGCCCTGGAGGGCGGGCGCGAGGCGCTTCGAGCCCCGCTTCGGGGCCGGCCTCGAGACGCGCCGCCCCTCGAAGCTGAAGATCACCGAGTCCGAGCCGCGGAGGTACAGCACGGGCGAGAACGCCTCCGCGCTCCTCGCGAGGAGCGTCCTGCGCGCCGCCGCCACGGCGGCGCCGATGTCGCCCGACGTCCGATCGGCGGCCGTGAGCGCGCGGTAGATCTCGGACGAGCAGGCGCGCGCCGCGTCGGCCTTCACTGGCCAGAGGTGCGCCACGACGGCGTCCGCGCCCGCCCTCGCCAGGATCTCGGCGGCGCTGCCGAACGCGCCGGCCTTGGCGCCCTCGCACGCCTCGAGCAGCACGAGGCGCAGCTCCTCGCAGAAGCTCGCGCTGAGCTCCCGGGCGAGCGCCTCTGCGGTGACCCACACCTCCTCGCCGTCCTCGTCGTCGGCGACGCGCAGCACGGGCTTGCCCGAGAGATCGACGCCGCCGTGGCCGAGGAAGTGGACGACGTGGGGCGTCTTGCCGCGCCGGAGCCGATCGAAGAGCACGCTCGGGCCGACGTCGGGGCCGGCGATGGGATCCAGCCACTCGACGTCGCCCGACTCGATCGACGTTGCGAGCGCCTCCCTCAACGCGGCGAGGGCCCGCTCGTCGGCGCCGGGCGCGATGGCGAGGACGCGGACGGCGCCCCGGACCTCGCGAGGCTCCCAGGGCTCCGACGACTCGACGCCGCGAGCGAGCAGCAGCCTCGGGTCGGTGCCGAGAAAGCCCTCGGAGGTCCCGGGACGGCAGAGCGCTTCCCAGGGGATGAGCTGGAGCGCGCGATCGCGGGCGAAGAGGCGCACGAGCAGCCGTCTCTCCTTCGCAGCCTCGCCGAGGCGGACGAGGACGTCTCGCAGCTCGCCGTCGATGAGCTCGCCGTGGAGCGCCTGCGAATCGTCGATGGCGCCGGCGTCGAGCGATTTTCCTCCCCGGATCGCGCGCCCGACCCTGCTCGCGAACGCCTGGAGGGCGTCGATGCCGCGCTCCGGGAGCAGCGCGCGTGCCGGGGGGCGCTCGCCGCGGCTACCGCGCGCGCTGACGCGCAGGCCTTGATTGCTGGTGTCCAGCTCGATCTCTAGCCACATGGCGACGATTCCCTCACACCAGCACGCTGCGCAGTCGGTTGGAGTGTTTCGAGGCGAACGCTCATCAAAGCGCCCTGATCCTGTGTTCCTGGCGGAGCGCCGCGCGCCGCGGGCGCGGCGACGCCGAGCTCCGGGGAGGCCGTCACGGCCGCGCCCCATGTTGCTGTCCTCAGCAGCCCTCGGCCCAGCTGCGCTCATCGGCAAGCTTGGGTGTCCGCGTCCCGCCCAGCGCGGCGGGCCAGGCATCGTTCGTTTTACCGAGCGCGGCCCATCTTTGATTGGAAGAATCGACCAAAAACCACGCATGGTCTCCCAAGAATGCGGTGTGGATCATGACGCCCGCGGGCCGCGGAGCTCCGCGCGTGCCGGCGCGGCCGGGAGCGCCGGGCGGATCGACGTGAGCTGCCGCCCATTCCGGCGCGGTACCGAGGGGGAGCTCCCCGGGCGGAGGCAGGTCAAAACGACGAAATCAGGACGAAGCGCGTACGCAGGAGAGGGAGCGCGTGGGACGCGCAGCGCGCTCGCCTTCGCGATGCCGTACGCGCGCCTTTACCTCGTGCGCGATCTGACCGCATCCCGTCGTATCGGCCTGCTTTCGGGGGCGAGCGAGCACCCGGCGCCGCGCCGGAAACGCCGGCAGACTTCGCTGATCCGCGCAGCGCTCCCGGCCGCGCCGGCCACGCGCGGCGCTCCGCGGCGTGCGGGCGCCGTGATCTGCGCCGCATCGTCCACGAGCCGAGCGTGATTTTTCGTAGTTCTTGCCAATCAACTTCCAGTCGTAATCGGTAAAACAACCCTCGCCAGGGACGCCTTGACCGAAAGAGCGCGTGACGCGGATGGCCGTTGTGGGGCCAGACGCTGAGGCAGCGAATCTCGTCGCCCGCGGACGATCCGCTCACCGGCCGCATCATTCCGGCGAGCCGGGGGCGACGCGGCGCGCGCCACGGGGCTGACGCCGTCGCGCTGCGAGGCTCGCGGCCGGCTGCGCTCAGCCCGGTCGAGATCGTTCATCAGGCATGCATTTCAGCACGAGGGAGGAGGGTGTGACGATGGGAGACTACAAGACCGCATTTCGTCCGATCGGCAGCGAGGCGCTGACGTTCGACGGCAAGACGCAGTACCGGGCGATCCCGAGCTCCAGCGAGATCAACTTCGCACGCGATCAGGACTTCACGGTCGCGGTCCAGGTGTGCCCGGAGCCGGTGCAGCCGAGCCAGCAGAACGTCGACCCCGGCATGGTCGAGAAGTGGGACGCGTACGGGCGTTATCCGTTCGCGCTCCGCTATTACGCGCGAGGCGCCGAGCAGGGCAAGATCTACGCAGGACGATACGACGAGACGAACTTCCCGACCGTCATGTCGAAGAGCCTGCTCAACGACCGCAAGTTTCACCACGTCGCCTTCGTGCGCAGGACCCAGAACGGCAAGGGCGTGCTCGAGCTGTACGTCGACGGCGCGCTCGAGGCCAGCACCCCGGACACGACCGCCGGCGACACCCGGAACGGCTCGGCGCTCTACCTCGGCTGTCGCGGATTGAGGGGCGGGACCGGCATGAACTACTTCGCCGGGCAGATCAAGGATCTCCAGATCTACGGCGCGGCGCTGTCGCCGGCGGAGATCGCGGGCCTCGCGCGCCCCCAGCCGCAGGCGAGCGGCAAGCCGAATCTCCTGCTGATCGTCGCCGACGACCTCGGCGCCGACGCGCTCCGCATCAACGACGCGACAGGGGAGGTCACCGTCCAGCTCGACGGGCCGAACGGCACCACCGGGCCCAAGCGGCTCCCCAACCTGGAGAAGCTGGTCAAGCACGGGATGCATTTCTCCCGCGCCTGGGCGCAGCCGGTGTGCTCGGCGACGCGGGGCAGCCTCTTCACGGGCATGCAGCCCTGGCGGAGCGGCGTGGGCTACCCCGACCCGGGCGGCAACAACACGCTCGTGATGAACCCTAGATCGGGCGCGGCCGTCCGCAGCCTGGCGGAGGTCCTGAAGGGCGCGGACTACCGCTGCGGGATGTTCGGCAAATGGCACATGGGCAAGCCGGACGCAGAGAGACCCCCGACCAAACCCGCCGGAGGGAAGAAGAACGACCCCAAGCGGACCGCATGGGACTGGGGCTGGGAGCGGTTCGAGGGGATCCTCGAGGGAGGCTTCCGCGTGGTGGCCCCCAAGTACGGATACTCCCAGGCGACCATGCCGCTCAGCAAGCTCGCCTCGGTCAATCCGGAGGCGAAGGATCCGAACGACCCCAAAGAGGTCGCGTTCGCGAAGAAGCGCGACGCGGTGCGGACGCGGACCACGGAGTACCTCCGCAGGGTCGCCCCAGAGTTCGTGGAGCGCCAGCCCGACATCCAGTTCTACGTCTGGGAGAAGTGCTACGAGGACGACCTCACGGGCGTCATGCTCTACGATCGTCCACCGACCGAGCGCACCCACATGTACGCGACGCGGGATCAGGTCTACTCGGCCAAGGAGTGGATCGCGCAGATGCTCGGCTCGCCCTGGTGCGTCGCGCTGACGCTCACGGCGCCCCACGACCCCTTCCACGTCCCGCCGAGGGAGTCTTACACCATCCGGTTCGCCAACCCCGAGAAGCCGACCGTCCAGGAGATGTTCGTGGCCATGGTCGAGTCGATGGATTTCTACATCGGCCAGCTCCTGAGCTCGCCCGAGCCGGAGATCCAGGAACAGCTCAAGAACACCGTGATCGTGTTCATCGGGGACAACGGCACGCAGGACGAGGATCCGGATCGGCCGGGCGTGCTCCTCGACAGCGACGAGCAAGACAAGGCGACGCCGCACATCGGGGCCGTGCATGTGCCGATGATCATCGCCGATGGCGGCTCCCTGCTCGCGGGGACGCCGTGCTACCTCGCTGGCGCCGCGATCCGCGGATCCAGCGGCGACCTGGTCCACATCCTCGACATCTTCAGGACCTGCGCCGATATCGCCGGGGCGAGCGCGCGCGAGGCGGTCGACTCGGTCAGCCTGAAGCCGTACCTGCGGGGCGGCAGCGTCGAGAAGCGGGAGTTCAACTTCAGCCAGCAGTTCGGCTATCACAAGATGCAAGGCGGCAGGACGACCAACAAGTTCGCGCTCGTCAGCGACGGCCGGTACCTGCTCAGCTGCGCTCGGTCCAAGTTCAATGACAGCGACGTGACGGACGATTACACGTACGCGCTCTACGAGCTCGTGCCGCACGAGACGATCGTAGGGGCCCTCAGAGAGAAGAAGATCGAGAACTTCCTCACCGACGCGACCCACCGCGCCGTGGCCCAGCGGCTCTATGACGAGATGAAGAGGCATCGCCTGGATGGCGGTGACGAGAAGGAGCAGCGAGGCCCGCTGCCGTTCCCCCCGCTGTTCGCGTACCGGTATGTCCGGCTCCTCGCGAAGTCGGAGGTGAACGGCGGCCCTTGGACATCGGCTGCAGACTTCCAGGTCCTTGTGAACGGGAAGCCCCTGGATCGCTCCGCGTGGACCGTGACGGTCGACAGCGAAGAGACGGCGGGGGAGAATGGTCGTGGGCAGAACGCCATCGATGGAACCAGCGCCTCGATATGGCACACGGAGTGGTACAGCCGGCGCCCCGCGCATCCCCACTGGCTGAGCGTCGATCTGAAAAGCCCGCAGGCCATCAGCGGCTTCAAGTATCTGCCCAGGCAGGACCAGGCGAACGGCAGGATCGCGGACTATGAGTTCCAGGCCAGCAGCGACGGCCAGAGCTGGGTCACGCTCTGCGCCGGGCGGTTCCCCGACGGCACGGCGGAGCAGACGGTGGATGTGCAGCTCGCGAACGAGCGCTCCATCCGCGGCACGGTGGCCGTGAAGGCCACCTTCCGCAACAACGGCTCCGTGCCGCTCGATTACGTCTGGGTGGACTATGCGGGGGCCGAGAAGAAGTACGGCACCATCGCGCCGCGCAGCCAGGTAGTCCAGGATACCTACGAGACGCATGTGTGGCGCCTCAAAGACGGAGCCCGTACCGTGGCCACCTATGTCCCGACGACGGCGCCCAATCCGGTCTTCTCGTATGGAGATTCCCCCTAGCCAGGGCTGAGCGCGGAGCGGGCGCAGCAAGGATGCGCTGGTCCGCTCCGGCACGGCAGGGCGGGCCGTCCGCCCGGCTCGCTCCGTCGGGCGGAGCCCGCCTCCAACAGTCTCGATGACTCGGAGAGTTTATGACACCTGATCAACAGACAGCGCGCGCTCCGTTCCACGTCATTACCAAGCCCATCGGGGCCATCTGCAACATCAACTGCGCTTATTGCTTCTACCTGGACAAGGAGCGCCTGTACGACTACCCCACCCGCGGCTCCTTCCGCATGGCGGACGACGTGCTCGAGCGCTACGTCCAGCAGTACATCGAGGCCCAGCCGAGCACCGCGGAGGAGGTGGGGTTCGCGTGGCAGGGAGGCGAGCCCACGCTGATGGGGCTCGACTTCTTCCGGCGCGCGGTGGAGCTGCAGAAGAAGCACGCGCGCCCCGGCCAGCGCGTGACCAACTCGCTGCAGACGAACGGCATGCTCCTCGACGACGCGTGGTGCGCCTTCCTGCGCGACGAGGGGTTCCTCGTGGGCATCTCCATCGACGGGCCCGAGCCGTCGCACGACCGCTACCGCCTCGACATGGAGGGGCGCGGGACGTTCAAGCGGGTGATGAAGGGCCTCGAGGCCATGAAGCGCAGCGGCGTGGAGTTCAACACGCTCACCGTGGTGCAGCGCGACAACGGCGATCACGGGGCCCGGGTCTATCGATTCCTGAAGGAGATCGGCTCGCGCTTCATGCAGCTCATCCCTATCGTGGAGCACAAGGACGGCAAGCTCTCCGACCGAACGGTGGAGCCGGCGCAGTGGGGCCGGTTCCTGACGGCGGTCTGGGACGAGTGGATCGCGGAGGACGTCGGCGAGATCTTCGTCCAGCACTTCGACATGATGCTGGGGATCACCATGGGCTTCCCGTCGACGCTGTGCGTGCACGCGCGCACCTGCGGGCGGGCGCTCGCCGTCGAGCACAACGGCGATCTGTACAGCTGCGACCACTTCGTGACGCCCGAGCACCTGCTCGGCAACATCACGAAGAAGCGCCTGTCCGTGCTCGTGGACGGGCCGCAGCAGGCGCGCTTCGGGCAGGACAAGCTCGACACCTTGCCCCGGTACTGCCGCGAGTGCGACCACCAGAAGTACTGCTACGGGGGCTGCCCGGCGCACCGCGTCAAGCAGACGCCGGACGGAGAGCCCGGCCTGAACCACCTGTGCGAGGGCTACAAGATGTTCTACGCGCACACGGTGCCCGCGCTGCGCGCGATGGCCGCAGCCATACGCCTCGGCGGCACCGCGCGCGATTACCGCCACTACATGCCGCGAGAGAGGAGCGCGACCGTCCGCGCTCCTTGAACCCGCCGCGACGAGGGATCTCGATGGACCGCTGCCCGCTGCCCGAGCTGACGCGCTGCGCGCTAGGAGACGTTCCTGAGCGGCGAGGCAGGCGTGGCGCCCTGAGCCTGCGCGGGTCCGCCCTCGTCGAGGGACAGGGGCGGCTCGAAGTCGGCGCGATCGAGCAGCCAAGAGGCCAGGCCCATCGCGGCGAGCGTGAGCACCGGCGCCAGGACGAAGACGCTGGTCGCGCCGAAGTGTCCGGCGACGAACGCGCCGGCGCTCGCCCAGAGCAGCCTGCTGACGTGCTGCACGGTATACTGGATGGTGAAATCCGTGCTCGCGACGTGCAGGCGGCTCCTGTCCATCATGAGCACGTGCAGCATCGTCGCGCGCGCCATCACGCCGACGACGGGCACCGAGATCACGAAATACAGGAACGGGCGCTCGACGGCCACGCGGTTCAGGAGCACCAGCCCGAGGCACAGGCTGCAGAAGACGCTGAGCGCGTAGAAGGCGCGCTCCCGCCCGAGCCGCTTGACGGCGAGCCCCCCGAGGATGCCGCCGGCGGCTCCGGCGATGCTGGACAGGATCCCCATCGCCAGCCCGATCTCCTTGAGCGAGAGGCCACGGTCCACGAGCATCACCTCGAGGGCCGGAGTCATCAGGGACGCGCCGATCGGCATCGCCGCGACCACGAGGAGCCACCGCCCCATGCGCGGCCGCCGGAAGAGGGCCAGCACCTCGCGAGGCGTGATGACGCGCGACGGATCCACGGGTCGCTCCTTGTAGAGCGCTATCCCGGGGAGCGGCAGCAGGAGGAGCGCCGAGGTGATGAGGAGCGCCGGCTGCCAGCCGAGCCGCCCGACGAGGATCACCATCAGCCCGCCGCCGACCAGCTGCCCGGCCATGAGCCCCGCGGTCTGCATGCCGTTGCCGAGGCCCCGCTCATCGGCGGAGAGCAAGCTGACCGCGAGGCCATGCGACGCCGCGTCCGCGAGGGCGCAGACCGTCGTGAGCCAGAGCAGCGCCGCCAGCGCGTAGGCGCGGTGGTGCAGAAGCAGCCCCGGGACGTCGAGGAACGAGCCCGCCACGAGGGTGATCAAGATGAGCGGGTGCGAGAACAGCAGCCAGCCGCGGTAGCGGCCGAACGTCGAGCGTGCGCCGAGCCTGTCGATGAGCGGCGCCCACATCGCCTTGAGCGACCAGGGGAGCATCGCCAGGAACAGGAACCCGATCTGCTGCATGGTCGCCCCGCTCCGCCGCAGCAGCACCGGGAGGGCCTGCGACAGCAGCGCGATCGGCAGCACCTCGGTCAGCGCGAGCGCGAACAAGAGCGCATATCGAAAGCCTCGAGAGTTCACGCTAGACCTCACTCCTCACGTGCTGGGGGGCGGGAGATATCCGGCCGTACGAAGAAACGAGACGTACGCCGCGACGAGGGCCTCGTCGATCGGGGGGCAGACGATGCCCGTCCCTTC
Organism: Sorangium sp. So ce296; assembly: GCF_051529605.1. Taxonomy (NCBI): domain Bacteria; kingdom Pseudomonadati; phylum Myxococcota; order Polyangiales; family Polyangiaceae; genus Sorangium; species Sorangium sp. So ce296. The sequence goes on along the minus strand of NZ_CP150325.1, from coordinate 14,550,245 downwards.
GAGCCCCTCCCGCGCGTTGGGGGCGTCGTACTGCGGCTTCTTGACGAGCAGGCTGTTGGGAGACATGAGGAGCAGCCAGAGCTGCGCGAGAGACTCCCTCTCCGGGTGATCGGCCGCCGCCGCCCGCTTCAGCTCCAGGAGCCACTGGTCGTAGCCACGCTCGACCAGGGGGTAGCCCGACGCGCGCACCATGCAGACGAGCTCGCGCCATGGGATCGGCCGCGGATGGAACAGGTGAAAGGCGCGACCGAGCGATCGGGCCTGTCTGGACAGGCAGATCATGGCCCGGCTCACGTAATCGACCGGGAGCATCGGCACATCGATCGTCAAGCTCGGGTACGAGCCCAGGAGAATACACCCTTTGAGGAGGCGGTTCAGCAGGTCTGTCCAGTTGCTCGTGACGCCCGTCCGGCTATGCCCGGTGATGCGGATCGTGCGGTAGATGGCCGCGGGCAAGCCTCGCTCTCTGGCCGTCAGCACCAGCTGCTCTGCGACCCATTTGCTCCGGACGTACCCGCTCTTGAGCCCGGGATCGAGGACGGGCGTATCCAGCTCGCTCACCCGGCCAGCGTCGATGTGGGTCCGGCCGAAGAAGACGGCCATCGAGGAGGTGTAATGCACAGGTTTGGTCTGGCCGTACGCCGCCAGCCTGAGTATCTCCTGTGTGCCCAGGACGTTCGCCGCTTTCAGCGCCGCATAAGGGAGGAAGAAATTGACGTGTCCCCCGTTGTGATAAATCACGTCTAGCTGCTCGGCGAGGGCGTCGAACCGCGATCGCGAGAGGCCCAGGAGGGGCATGGCCAGGTCTCCGGCGATCGGGATGATTCGGCCCTCGCGCGATCCGTCCCAGAGGCCGAGCCGCTCGAGGTGCGTCCGGAGCCTCTGCGCCGCTCGTGCGCGTTCATCCTCGCGGACGAGACAGTAGATGTCTGCCTTGCTGGTGCGCAGGAGCTCGTCGAGCAGATACGCGCCGAGAAAGCCAGTCGCCCCGGTGAGAAAGATGCGCTGTGGCTCGGTCGCCTGCGCCGAGGGAGGCCGTTGAAAGCCGATGGTCGAGTCCAGCACGGTTTCCGCTTGCCAGTCGACCGCGCTCGCCGTGGAGACCTCGCGCATCATGTGGAGGGACCACCCATCGCCCAACCGTAGAGAACGCTCGCCCTTAGGACCTGGTACTCCCCGCGGATCGGGGCGCCGCGTCATGGACTTATCAAGGGAAGCAGGCGGACGTCAATCGGAATCCAGGAGCTTGTGGAGGGACATCCAGCCCGTCCGGCACGCCAGGCCAGCGCCGGGAAGGCGATCCGGCGAGCGCCGGCGGAGCGCGCCCGCCCCGCGCGCGCTCCGGCGCTCGGCCTCGGAAGGGGGCGCGCAGCTGGAGGGCAGGTCGCGGCGCCACGAGCCGCGTCGGCTGACGCCGATATGGCCTCCGGGTCAGCAGGCGCGCGCGGTTCAGAGCGAGGCCACCTCGACCCGCGAGACCCCAATCCGGAGCTGCCCTGTCACTGGCCGACGCGCCACGATCCCCGCAGCCCCGCGCACGCCAGCCTCGCCGAACTGCTTGCGAAGCCGGCAGACGTCCAGGTTGAGCTTGAGCGGCTCGATGGCCAGCATCTGGCACAGGGCGTCTCGGCTCACCCAGCCTCGCTCCGCAGGCGACGCCTGCGTGTCCTCGAGGAAGAGGCGAGCGAGGACAAGGAGCAGATAATGGTAGCTCCGGGGCGACAGCTGAAACGTACCACCGTCGTGCACAACGGTGACCTCGACGTGCTCCTCGTCGCGGCTCGCGGCCAGGCGCAGCCCCACGAGCTCGAGCGTCAGGCCAGCCGACGCCTCCCAGGTCGCCCGGAGCCCCGTGGGTAGCTCGAGCACCCACGGCTCCCCATCGACAACGATGATATCGTGGTCCTGGACGACATCGATCCGCTCCTCGCGCTCCGCCACCCAGCGCCCGGCGCAGTCCTCGTACACAGTCACGATGGGACGCTCCTCGCACGGAAGCACGAGCACGTGATCGGCCGCGCTGCGATGCGCGCCGGAGGATGGGCGGCGCGCGCCCGGCATCGGGCCGCCTCCGTCCATGAGGGCGAATCCGGTGGCGGCGCTGCCGATCGCGACGACCTCGCCCGTCGCCATCGCGACCCGCTCTCCCGGCTTGAGCCGCCGCCCGTCGATGAAGGTGCCATTGCGGCTGTTGAGATCGCGCAGCTCCCAACATCCATCGAGCCAGCGCAAGATGGCGTGCTCTCCGGAGACTCGAGGGTCATCAAGGCGCAGATCGCACGCGGGGTGCCGTCCAACGAGACATCGAGGCCCGAGGGTGAATCGCCGCTCGGTCTGTAGTTCCTTGATTATGCCCACGTGAAGCCTGGGCACGATACCACGGTCGTCAAGCACCACGGAACAAAAATAGATCCTATCAAGCCCATCAAGATTCTTTCCGATGAACATGAGCGCTACTTCAACCTACCTCGGCTCTGGCGAGGCGGCGCTCGCGCGTGACAGCACAGTCGCTCTACCCGCTCGCTACGAGGACGTCGGCCCCATCGCCTCAGGAGCCTTCGGTGAGGTGAGGCGCGTGCGCGATCACCTTTTTCGGCGGATGGTCGCCATCAAATTGCTCCGGCGTGAGTACGCGGACCATCCGCGGGTACGCGCGCGCTTCCTCAATGAAGCGGAGATCACGGCAGGCCTCCAGCATCCGGCTATCGTCGCCGTCTATGACCGCGGGGAGCTCGCGGACGGGCGACTCTGGTTCACGATGCAGGAGGTGCGGGGTCGCACGTTCCAGGTAGCGCTCGCGGAGCTCCACGCCGCCAAGTCGCCTGAAGGCTTCCGGCCGAGCCCATCGGGCTGGACGTTCCAGCACGCCGTCACCGCCTTCGCCCGCGTCGCAGAGGCGGTGGGCTACGCGCACCGGCAGGGGATCGTGCACCGGGATCTCAAGCCAGAGAACCTGATGATGGGTGAGCTCGGCGAGGTGCTGGTGATGGACTGGGGGCTCGCGCGCCGCGTCGCCGAGGACAGGGGGCCAGGCGGCGGGGCCGCGGGGCTCCACGGGCGCGCTGCCGATCCCGGGCTGACGTGCGAAGGCGACGTGCTGGGGACGCCCGCGTACATGCCGCCTGAGCAGGCGGCTGGGCAGCAGCGGCTCCACAGCCCGCAGAGCGATGTCTACGCGCTCGGCGCCGTTCTCTATCACCTGCTCTCGGGCCAGCCGCCCTACAGGACATCAGGACTCCTGCCGTTCCGGCAGATCCTCGCGGGCCCGCCGCCGGCGGTCGCCGAGGCCGCGCGCGGCGGACCGCAGCCGCCCGCGGAGCTCGTGGCCATCTGTTCACGGGCGATGGCCCGGGAGATCGCGGCGCGCTACCCGGACGCCTCCGCTGTCGCCGAGGAGGTACGCTCATGGATCGACCGTGCCTTCCGGCGGGAGCAGGCGCTCAGGGTGGTGAGGAGAGCGCAGGCGCTCCTGCCGGACGTCGCGGCGAGCCGCGAGCAGGCCGCGCGCGCGAAGGCCGAGGCGGACGCGCTGCTCGCGGCCGCGCGGCCACGCGACCCGCTGGACCGCAAGCAGCGCGGCTGGGCGCGCCAGGACGAAGCCGAGGCGCTCTCCGCCGAGGCGGCGGTGCGTGAGGCCGAGTGGCTCACACGGATGCACGGCGCCCTCTGTATCGATCCGGAGCTGCCCGACGCGCACGCCGCGCTCGCCGATTACTACGAAGCGCGCCTGGTCGAGGCCGAACGCGCGCGCCGCAGGGCCGACGTGCTGCGCCTCGAGGCCCTCCTCCGCGCGCACGACCGGGGCAAGCACGCCGCTCTCCTGAGCGCCGGGGGGGAGCTGTCGCTGGTGACCGAGCCGCCGGGGGCCACGGTCCTCCTGGAGCGCTACGTGGAGCGGGACCGGCGGCTCATCCCCGAGACCGTGGGCGAGCTCGGGCTGACGCCGCTCCGCTCCGTGAAGCTGCCCCGCGGCAGCTATCGCCTCCGCCTGCGCGCGCCCGGGCGCGCCGAGGTGCTGTATCCCGCGCTGATCGAGCGAGATGGCCACTGGGACGGCGTCGCGCCGGGCGAGCGCGATCCCCGCCCGATCTGGCTGCCCGAGGAGGGCGAGCTCGGCGCGGACGACGTGTATGTGCCCGCGGGCTATTGCTGGACGGGCGGCGATCCGAAGGCCCCGTACGGCCTGCCGGCGCGCCGCATCTGGTTCGATGCGTTCGTGATCCGGCGATTCCCGGTCACGAACCGCGAGTACCTCGAGTTCCTGAATGATCTCGTCGCCGCGGGCCGCGAGCGAGAGGCCCTCTCGGCCTGCCCGCGGGAGCGAGCCGGCGTCGCGGGCGGCTCCGGACGGCGGTTCGCGTTCGGCCGCGACCGCAGCGGGCGCTTCGTCCTCACCCCCAACGACCTGGGGCGCGCGCACCTGCCGGACGCGCCGGTCACGCTGATCGGCTGGCGCGCGGCGAGCGCTTACGCGCGCTGGCTCGCGGCCCGGGAGGGCAAGCCGTGGCGGCTCCCGAGCGAGCTGGAGCGAGAGAGAGCCGCGCGCGGCGCCGACGGACGCATCTATCCGTTCGGCAACCACCTCGACGTCCAGTTCGTGCGGACGCGCGACGGCGACGACGGCCTCCCCTCGATCGCGAGCGTGCACGAGATCCCGCTGGACGAGAGCCCGTATGGGGTGCGGGGGCTCGGGGGCAACTCGCGGGACTGGTGCCGCGACCGCTGGACGCGCGAGGGGCCGCGGCTCGACGGCGGGCGGCTCGCGGCCGACATCGACGAGCTCGGCGCACGGCGCGCCGTGCGGGGCGGCGCCTGGCTCGGCGCGCTCGACAGGAGCCGCTCGGCGGCGCGCGCCGGCGTTCCGGGCGGGCAGCGCCGCCGCACGACCGGGGTGCGGGTCGTGCGCGCCTGCCCGCCGTGAGGTCGTGAAATAGAGAGAAATAACGTGTCATGGCGGCGCGCGCGCGGCGGGCCGAGATGGCCGGCGTCCCGGCGCGGCAGGCTCGAGCGTCACGTTTCACCGTCGCGTCCCGGGCACGAGGCTCGACATGGCCGCTCGTTCTTCCGGCGTCACCCTCTCCAGCGTGAACGAGGTCGCGGAGGCGTTGCTCCGCGCTGCCTACCAGCCCTTTCCAGCGCTCCCGCGCCTCCTCGAGAGCGTCATGCGCTCGCTCGCCGAGAGCACCGGAGCGCTCGAGGGGGCGCTCTGGGTGCGCGGCCACGGCGCCCTCGCGTTCATACGCAGCGGCCGCGAGCTCCACCTGGCCTGGACGGACGCGCTCGGCGCGACGCCCCCACCCGGCGTGGCGCCGGCGGCGCAGGCGGCCTCGATCGAGGAGCGGCTCGTGTATGGCGGGGCGTCCGTCGGCGAGCTCCGGCTCTCGTTCGGCGCAGATCCCGGCCGGGAGGCGGAGGTCGCGGCGCTCTGCCAGGCGTTGAGCCGCGGCTTGGCGCCGCTCGTCAAGCGCTACGACGTCCAGCGGTGGGCCGAGGAGCGCCTCGGCCAGCCGATGGTGCTCATCGGCGCGAGCGCCGCGATCCGCGCGGTGGATACGTTCATCGAGCGGGTGGCCGCGAGCCCGCTGCCTGTGCTGATCCATGGCGAGTTCGGCACCGAGAAGGAGCTCATCGCCGCCTCGATCCACAGCCTGGGACCCGATCGCGACGGCCCCTTCGCCGTGGTCCACGACCCGGGTCAGCTCCAGGGCGACGCGCTCGCGCAGCTGTCGCGCTCGTTCGAACAGGCGCGCGGCGGCACGCTCTTCATCGACGGGCTCGATGAGCTCCCGCCGCCGGCGCAGTCCGGGCTCCTCGAGCTCCTGCGCGCGGGGCAGGGCATCCGGGGGCGCGCCGACGAGGGTCGCGCGCCGCCGCGGATCATCGGCTCATCCACGAGCGACCTGCACCGCCTCGCCAGGGAGGGGCAGTTCTCGAGGTCGCTGCTCATGAAGCTCGACTTCCTGTCGGTCACCTTGCCGCCGCTGAGCGCTCGGCGGGAGGACATCAAGCCGCTCATAGCCTGGGTGCTCCACCGCTACGGCCACCCGTGGGACCGGAAGAGCACGGAGGAGCTCATCGACGTCTGCCAGGAGTACGCCTGGCCCGAGAACATCGTGGAGCTCGAGCGCGTGGTCGTGCGCCTCGCCGTGATGACGGGCGCCGAGCCGATCCGCCGCGCGGACATCCTCGAGCACACGCCGTGGATCGCGCCCGCGCCGGCCCACGCCGCCGGGGCGCCCGGCGGGCGGAGCGCGGCGCCGCAGCTCCAGTCGCCGTCGAAGGAGATCGCGTCGCGGTGGACGCGCATGGTCCTGGCCGGGGATTTCTCGGAGCTACCCGCGCTGCACGACGGGCTCGGGCGGGCGCTGGTCTACCTGAGCGAGCACTACGCCGAGCCGATCTCGCTTTCGCAGCTCGCGCGCCACGCCCGCGTCAGCGCCTCGCACCTGACGTACCTCTTCAAGAGCTCGCTCGGGACGAGCTTCAAGCCCTTCCTGGGGCAGGTCCGCATCCAGCGGGCGAAGCAGCTGCTCGAGACCAGCCGGCAGCGGATCACCGACGTGGCGATCACCGTGGGCTTCGCTGATCTGAGCCATTTCGAGAAGCTGTTCCGGCGGCTCGTCGGGGTGAGCCCGCGCGTCTACCGCCGCCAGGCAGCGCCCTCCGGCAGAAACGACGGCAAGACGCCTTGAGGACCCGAGCTCGCGCCGCGGCGTCTCGCAGGCCCGCCAGGCGTGGAGGCCATCGATATCGGAGAGCGGCGCGGTGGCCGCGGCTGCACGCCGCCTGCAGATCGCGCCGACGGTAGCAACCTGCTTGCCGCGTGCGGCTCAGCAGGCTTGAAACGGAAAGTGTCCTGGTATACGTTCGCCGCTGCTTTGAACGCCAACCTCAGCGATGCGCCGCTGAATCATGACGTGCGCCGTTGCTGCGCGGTCTTGCTCTGACCATGAGCTGCGTGAACAGCCCCGGATGGCGAGTCTCTCGCGACCTGCCCCTGCGACGTGGATTTTTCAATTCGTCCGCTGCCTGCGTCCGGCCCCCGGTGAGCTCGGTATACCCTCGCGCCGCTTCTGACTCAGGGTACGTTGTCCTCCTCCTCTCGACGACCCACCCAGGCAGGGCGCCCGCCGGCCCCCCTTTCTGCTCCGCAAGGTTGCCAGCATGTCGATCCGTCTCCTCTGGCCTGACGCATCCGACCCAACCGTCCTGAACGTTACTGCGCTCCTCGAGCGGCTCGCCGGCGAGTCGATCCGAGCCCAGGTGTTGCGTCAGGTGCTCACCGCGGCCGAGCGCAGCGACGTGACGGTTGAACGCGGGCTCTGGTCTGCCGGCGAGGAGGTCCTCCGCCGATCGGTCTTGCTGCGCGGCGCGGCGTCGGGCCGATCGTTCCTGCACGCCACGGCCAGCATCGCCGTGCGCCGGCTGCCGCTCGTGGTCAGCAAGGGATTGCTCGTCTCCGAGGTCCCGTTCGGGCGGCTCCTTCACGACGCGCAGGTCCGCATCACGCGCACCGACCTGCGCGGGACCGACCAGAGCCTCGGCGAGCTCTGCTCCCTCTTCGACGGTCTGCCGCCCGCGGCCCGCGCGGTGCGGCGCAGCTACGTCATGCGTCTCCACGATGGTGTCGCGGTGGCCGACCTCGTCGAGACGTTCCCCCTGAGCATAACTCAGGCCGCGTTCGCCGTCACCCAGCTCGCGAAGGAGCATCCTTCGACCAACGCGTGACGCTCAGGCCGCTGTCCGGATCGCGGACGGAACACACCGGTCGTATATGGATATCCTGATGGCATGTTGGGCTTTCCCCGACGCGGTTTCGTCACATTGGCTGGGCCTGCAGCGTCAGCACCGCCGTCCTTACACGCCTCGACCCCATGGCAGGCTCGGCACACGGCGGGGGCGTGCTGTTGCGGCCGGAGCGCAGGGCACGCCGGAGATGGCCGCGCGCAACCTGACCGGAGTACCCCGGGCGGGCCTCGGCCGATGCGAGCCGACGCCATCGAAGATCGATTCTTTGTTGATCCGCTGGTGATGTCCAGGAATACTGTCCCGCACGGTGTCCGCAGGGGGCCGGAGGCGCCCTTCACACGAACGACGGCCATGATCATCGTCGAGCTGAGCAATGACGAGGGGTCCACGAGCGGCGCGGCCGACCTTCTCGGCGGTCGAACGCGGCTCGCGCTGGGCGCTGCAGCGTCGCCGCTGAAGCGCGCTACGTCCGCGCGCCGGCGGCCTACAGCGAGCCAGCAGCAGCGCTCGGCGGAACGCCTGCCGTCGAGCGCCTGCGCCTCGCGGCCGCCGGCCAGGGCGACGCCGAGCCGATCCATCTACCAGGAGCATCTCCTCTTCGGATTTCAAGTCAAGCACACCAGGAGCGATGAACAATGGCCAGCGAGACCGTGTACACCACGCAAGTGAACGAGCCCGGAAAGAAGGAGTTCAAGGAGGAGATCAAGACCGAGACCAGCGACGGGGGCAAGTACGAGACCAAGCACGAGTACAAGGTCGAGTCCAAGCCGACTCCGAGCGCGAAAGACGCCTACGCACGTGCCAACCAAGCGGAGTCGATCATTCACCGTAACGTGCTCTGGGCGCTCGGCGCGGGCATCGTGCCGATCCCCGTCTTCGATATCGTCTCGATCACGGGCGTCCAGGTCAAGATGCTGAAGGAGCTCTCCGATCTGTATGGAGTGAGCTTCACATCGTCCCTCGCGAAGAAGATCGTCGGCTCCCTGCTCACCGGGCTCGGGAGCGTGGGGCTGGGGAGCGCGATCGGGTTCAGCATCTCCAAGTTCCTCCCCGTCATCGGCACGACCCTGGGCGCCGTCTCCGTGCCCGTCTTCGCGGGCGCATTTACTCATGCTATGGGCAAGATCTTCATGATGCATTTCGAGTCGGGCGGCACGCTCCTCGACTTCGACCCCCACGCGATGCGCGCGCATTTCAACCTAGAGTACGAGAAGGCCAAGGCGGCCGCGTCTCGAGTCCACTAGGCTCTGCCAGCGAAGGTCGCGAGCGGCCCGGCTCCGGGGAGAGCCGCCCCACGGCCGGCGCGCGCGCGGCGTAAGGCTCGTCTGCTCGGGGCCGCGCGCCGGCATCCACCCACGGTCGCCTGGCCTCGCCCCGCTCCCCGCGCTTGGGCCAGGCGAGGAGCGGGGCACCGGGAGCATCGCGGGTTATGGTTGCCAGCCGTGACGCCTTGAGGATAGCCTCCCTCCGACGTGGCAAAGATCCCCGATGAGATCGAGCTCGACGCCCGCTCGGACGGCAGCATAGCGCGCGAGCTGCTCCGGTCCGTCGTCGCGCTCGGCGTCCTTGGCGGCCTGGTGGGTTACCTGTCGCGCGGCGGCGATGTCGCCCGCAGCGCGCCCGAATACCCCCAGTTCGTCGACGTGGCATCCGTCCGCACGGACTGCGGGCCCATCGCCGTCCATGGGCGTCCCTTGGTCGTCAACATGCTCTACAGCGACGACAAGAGAGCCTGGCTGGAGCACGCGGCCGACCGCTTCGCGCGGCTCTGCCCGAACATCCAGATCAAGCTCACTGCCATGGGCGACATCGAATCGGCTGATGCGATCATCGACGCCTTCCTCAAAAAAAAGGATGACCGGCGCAAGGAAGACCAGCCCACGTTGTGGTCGCCGGCCGACTGGATCGTCGTCCAGTACCTCGCTGCGCGCTGGAAGCAGCGCTCGAGTGAGGTCCCGGACGCTGGCGAGCTGCTGGATGGCAGCGACGCGAGATCCCTCGTGAAGTCGCCTCTGGTCGTGCTCGTGTGGGAGGATCGATACCGGGTGCTCGACGCCATCTTGCGATCGGGGCGAAGCGAGGAGGGGCCGTGGTGGCAGATCCCCTGCGCGCTGGTCCCGAGGGACGCGGATCTCTCCAGCTTCGCGCTCGAAGACCGCGTGCCGGGGCGCTGGATCGACTGGTATGGCCCGCTCGTGACGCCGCCGCCGAAGCGGCGTGCGGCGGCTCCGGCGAAGCCCGCCGAGGCGAAGCCGGCGTACGAGGCGCCCTTCCCGACGCTGGGAGAGATCGAGCGCTGGGGCCGGGTGAAGTTCGTCCATACCTCACCGACGCGCGCCGCGTCAGGGCTCGAGACGTTGTACCTCATGGCGTATGCTTACGCTCTGCCCCCGCAGGAGCGGGCCGCTCTGGCGACCAAGGGGGCGCCGCTCCAAGGCTCGGTCGAAGGAGGCGTCGAAGGGAGCGAGCACCTCCGTGGCGCCTTCGAGCGCGCGCTCGAGCAGCGCAGGGAGCCGCTGAAGCAAGCGTTGGGGCGATGCGAGGCGGGGCTCGACGAAGCGCCGAAGTCCGCGCGGCTGCTCACGGAGTCGATGTTCAACGTGGGCCCGGCGCGTTACGACGGCGTCATGACCTACGAGCACCTCACGCTCCCTGTGCTGCAGCGGATCGACGCTCACGCGAGCACCCTCGGCAGCGCGCGCATCATCTATCCGCAGCCGACCATCGTGAACCAGCACCCGGCCGTGTTCATCAGACCCGACCCGGACAAGAAGCAGGCCGCGACCCGCTGGATCGACTTCCTGCTGGGAGAGGAGATGCAAAAGAAGGCGATCGAGTTCGGGTTCCGCCCGGCGAACCCGAAGGTCTCGATCCGCGCGTACGACGCGGACGCGAATCCCTTCCTGCACCTGCGCCGCTACGGCGTCGAGATCGCTCCGGACCTGAAGGAGCCGCCGCGCCTGGACGGTGAGGCCATCCACGAGATCATCGAAACCTGGCGAGACGCGACCGGAAGGAACTGAGCGCGCCCGCCGTCACGGGCCAGCCGGCCCAGCCGCCGCCGTGGGGTCGCTGTTCGCCACGGGCGCCGTGTCTCTGTTGGCTGCCGGCGCGGGAGCCGCGTTGCCGCCAGCCCTCGCCGCGGGCGCCGCGTTGGCGCCGGCCCTCGGCGCGAGGGCGGCGTTGCCCTTCGGGGCAGGCGCCTCCTGGGCCGGCGGAGCGGCAGCGGGCGTGCCGATGGGGTCGTCCACGAAGTTCAACATGAGCGGGATCCCTCCCTGTCCTCCGCCGAGGACGATGACCTTCGCGTTCTGCGATCGCGCGAGCTCGAGCGTGGCGTCGATGCCGCGCCAGCGCAGGAGGTCGGGGGCGACGTTGCCCGCGATGAGGTTGTAATCGCGGATCCCGGCGGCCTCGGTGCGCTTGCGCTCGGCTTCCTTCTCTTCACGCTCGAGCTTGTACTTGTACTCCAGCATGAGCTGCTCCTGCCGATAGCGATCCTTGATCGCGTCCTGGACCATCTGCGGCAGCTCGATGTCGACGAGCTTCAGCTCCTCGATGACGATGTAAGGGAACGCTGTCTCGCCGTCGTCCGTCTTCTCGACGCGGCCGAGCGCCGGCACCTGCCCGAGCTCCTGGAGCAAGTCGCGCGTGCTCGCGTAAATCTCGTGGGCGGGGCGGCTGCCGAACGTGCGCCGCACATGCGCCTCGGCGTCGGGCTTGATGAGGCGGTCGAAATACTCGGGCCCGATGTCCCGCTGGAGGTAGCCCAGCATGTCCTGACGCGGGTGGTACCGCACCACCACGGTGACGCCAAGATTCAATCCCTCGTCGCTGAGGACATCGAATTTCAACGTCTTCTGCTGCAGGCGGATCTCGTACTCGGTCACCCTGTTCCACGGCGCGATGACGTGCAGCCCTTCGCCGAGGATCTTCTTCGGGTCCACCACCGTGCCGCCCGCGAAGTACCGGTACAGGACGCCGCGATGCCCGGAAGGCATGCTGATGAAGATGCGAGGCCACAGGAACGCGAGCACGAGCAGGAGGAGGACGACCGTCGTGTAGGTGACGGTCTGTACCCCCACGAACCAGTCCACGACCCGCTCGCGCCAGGTGGGCTTCTCCTCGATCTCGTTCAAGGGCACGTTGTTGGGCATGGTCAGCCTTCGATGGTGGCAACGTCACGGCCTGCCGGTCGCTCTGCCGGGAGGGAGCCTGCGCTTCGTTCGCTTCCGGCCCGAGAGGAGGGCCGCGATGAGCCCTCCCACGGGCGTCAGTACGAGGGAGACGAGGATCGCTCCCCACCACCGGATGCGCCGCGTGCTGCCGAGGAGGCCGATGGCGATCAAGGTGAGGACCGGGAGCCCGATGACGAAGAACGGTGCGAGATGCATGGAGAGCCCGTGTGCTGGAAGGAGTATCCCGTGTTCATGCGGACGGCCCGGCGTCCGTCCTCATGGAGTCTTTCGCTGTCCGCTCGATGGCCAGGATCTTCCCGGTCTCCATCGTCACCACGCGATCCGCGCAACGGAAATACCGATCGTCGTGGCTCACCGCGATGACCGTCTTGCCCTGCCGTTTCAGCGCCGGGATCAGCTCCTCGTAGAAGTACTTGCGGAACTCCGGATCCTGATCCGCGGCCCACTCGTCGAACACACAGATGGGCCGATCCTCGAGGAGCGCCACGATCATGGCGAGGCGCTTGCGCTGGCCGGTCGACAGATCGCGCCGCGTGAAGCGCTGCTGCGCGAACGACGTCTTGCCGTCGAGCTGCATCTGCCCGAGCAAGCGGTGCACCGAAGCCTCGTCGACGCCGACCAGCCCGTACAGCTTGCTGAAGAGGTGGAAATCCGAGAAGATCGCCGAGATCATCTCGCGGTACGGCGCCACGTTGCCCGGCTGGACGAGCACGCCATCGACGCGCAGGGCGCCGGCGCTCGGCGGGTAGAGGCCGGTGAGGACCTTGAGGAAGGTCGACTTACCGCTCCCGTTTCCGCCCACGATGAACACGATTTCCCCCGCGGCGACGGTCAGGCTCACCGGGCCGACGTGGAACCCGCCGCCGCCTGGCTCCGAGGCGTAGTGATACTCGACGTTCATCGCCTCGATGGCCGTGAAGCGCCCCTTCCACGGATCCACGGCGTCTGACAGGGCCGCACCCTCGCGCGTGGCCGCGTCGAGCTTCTCCTCCAGGACCATGATCTGCGCGAGGGCCACGTTGGAGCGGATATAGGCCTGGGAGGTGTTGAGCAGCATCCCGAGCGGCCCCCACACGAAGATGACGCCCGCGACGAGCTGGCTGAGCAGCGCCGCGTCGATGACCCTGTATCGCGGGAGGATGAAGATGATCCCGCCCAGCACCGTGAAGAGGAGGCAGGACGCGAAGATGGTGTTTTCTCCGAAGAGGATGTTCGCCCTGGCCGTGATCACGCGCAGGGAGTCGGACGTCTGCACGATGTCCTCGGCGATCTCGCGGCTGCGCCGGCGGCTGAACTTCGCCTCCTTGAAGCCGTCGAGCAGGTCCATGATCAGGTCGAAGAAGGCGACCCGCGTCCGCGCCGCATCCCGGAGGCACCGCTTGATCTCTTTCTTGTTGGAGAGATAAATGCTCACGCCGACCGCCGTCAGCGCGGCGATGACCATGAAGGCCGTGGGGGAGAGCCAGGCGATGTACAGGGTCGCGAACGCGAGGATGCACAGCGACTGCAAGCAGAGCGCGATCGGCGCGGCCGCGTCGGAGACGACGGACACGTTCTCGGTGATCCGGTCGTAGATCTCCGCGGTCCCGAGGCGCTCGATCCCCTGGAGCTCCGCCCGCTCGATCTTGTCCACGACCCTGGCCTTGATGCGGTGGAGCCCGGACTCGATGATGTGTACCGTCCGGTGGCAGGTGTGCCGAGCGCCGAGGACGAACAGCACGATCGCCAGCACGTACATGGCGAACGAGCGCATGTCGCTGCTGTCGTTCGCCTGCACAATCACGTTGACGAGGAGGATGACGAGCGCGTTCGCGACGCCCGCCAAGCTCGCAGCGGCGAGGAGGCCTCTGCGTTCGGTTGCGGCTTCGCTGGTGATCAGGTCGACGAGCGTCATGGCGGTGGAAGCGCTGGTTGTACAGGGGGCAGCGGCGACACGCGAGATGCCCCCCCGGCGCCCATGAAACCCCGGACGGCGCCATGGTACACGCTCCCCGAGGCAGCGTGCTAGCCCCAATCCGTGGGCGGAACGTGCATCTCGTCCGGCCCGGCGGCGCGCCTTCTGCACCGGCGGGGGCAGGCCGCCCCGGGGGCGAGGAGCTGCCGGGCCACGCGGGCCGGGAGCTCCTCCGATCGAGGCGCCCTGGTCGGAGAGGCGGGGCTCCCGCGAGCACCGAGCGAACCGTCGGCCGAGCTCAGAAGCTATAGCCGAAGCACTCGAGGTCTCGCCTGAACCTCTCGGAGATGATACTCCTCGTCTTCTCGTTGTAATATTCCTGATAGCGTGGTTTGCGGCTCGATCGGTTCACGTGGGGGAGCCTGCCCGCGAAGCCAATGTCCTTGGCCATCGCCTCGAAGTCCTGGGAGAGGTTCTCGAGCTTCAGGATCCTGTCCATGACTAGCTTGCCGTCGCACGAGGCATACTCCGCCTGATCGACGAAGAACCTCTCGAACAATCCGCCCTGGTGGTCTCGCGGGAGCATCACGAACTCTTCGAAGTTGGACGCGTTCTTGTTGACCTCGCTCATCACGCGCTCCCCGATCGCGGAGAATCGAACGGCGACCTCTTCCGCGCTGCCCGGCTCGAACCGCCTGAACATCTGGAAGAGCTTCAGCCATAGCCGCGTGTAGGTCGCCGAGATCTCGCTGTTCCGCCCGAAGATCGCCAGGCCGCGGTAGTACATGCGCAGCGTCCTGTCGCCCTGGTTCAACCTGATGCGCGCGTCCTCATCGTTCCCTCTGTCCTTAAAATGAGAGTACCACGACACCATGCGGTCGAAAGGGTTCCTCACGACGCAGAACTTCGTGTAGCTGTTGAAAACGGTCTCGTCGACAGCAGCCTTGATGTCCGAGATGTAGCAGTGCTTCGTTCGATTCTTGGACGGGTCGACCGGCACCGTCTCGATGAGATCCGGATCGAACTCCTCGAATATCTTCTGAATCGAATTGCCCCCCGTTCGTTGAATGTGGACGAAAATCGCCTTGTATTTATGAGAAATGAACAAAGCATCTCCTCGTCTGCTGCCGACGCGCCCGCATGGGCAGCGGCGCGCCTGGATTTGTGGCGCCACTAACATGGCATGGATTGGGAATCAAGACATTGTTGAGGTGAGGGGCCGGCGGCGCAGGCGTCATCCTCCCGTCACCCGGCCTGGTCACTGTCGGCACCGCGGATGAGCCGGCCCAGGCGGCGCACCTCGCTGCCGACAGCGCTCCCGGCGGAGAGCCAGCGGGCGCGGCGGCGGGAGGCGAGCCGAGGGGACGACATGGGGGCGCAGAGTGCGCTCTGCGTGCACACGCGCGCCCTGTGGTCGCGGAGGGCCGCGCCTGGGCGCCAGCTGGCGAGTTGACACAGCCGCAGGTCCTGCGGTTCCATGCGCGCGGAGGATGGTGACCTGGAATGATTCGAGCCCTCTCTGCTCCTGTGATATCGCTGTTCATCTCCATGTGCCTGCTCGCGCGCGTCGCCGCGGCGGAGCCGCCGCCGAAGGGCAAAGGGCCGAAGGCCGAGGGGCCAAGGGCCAGGTTCCTCGCGGAAGCCAAGGAGGCGAGCAAGCGGATAGAGGGTTGGGTCTGGAAGGTCAGCGCCGGCGCGAACGCCAACTTCAGCGATAACCAGAACGTGGTCGGGCAACCGACCGGCGCCGCGGTCACGGTCGGGCTCCAGCTCGACGGCAGCGCCGAGTATAACCACGAAGGTCACGAGTTTCGCAGCCTGTTCTCCCTCGGCGAGGGCGCCACCCGCACGCCGATCGTCCCTGAGTTCGTCAAGTCCGCGGACAGCCTCATGGCCGAATCGGTTTACCTCTATCATATCATCGACTGGGCTGGCGTATTCGGGCGACTCTCGGTCCAAAGCTCCGTCTTCGCGGGGGTCGATGTGCGGCCCGCCGGTTTCTCCTATGCGATCACCCGGCATGACGGGCGCGTGGACACCGTGGGCGGCGCCGCTGATCGGCTGAACCGACTACGGCTCTCGGATCCGTTCCGGCCGACGCTCTTCAAGGAGTCGGCCGGCGCGTTCGCGCGCCCGGTGACAAGCCGGATCCTCAACGTCGAGACACGCTTGGGCGTCGGAGTGCGCGAGACGATCGGCGCCAAGCAGCTCGTCGTCAACGACAACCCCGTCAGGACGCCGACGGTCGTGGAGGTGCGAGAGCTGTCGAACTTCAACCAGCTCGGTGTCGAGCTCGTTGCGGGGGTCTGGGGCGGTCTGGCGAAGAAGCGGGTGACCTACCGGGTAGGGGTCGAGGTGATGGCGCCGCTCGTGCACACCGATCTCACGCCGGCCGAGCTCGCGATGATCGATCCGACGATGGGCGAGCAGCCCGGGGCGGCCGACCTGACCAACGTGGAGATCTTTGGGCATCTGTCTTTCAAGCTCATCGACTGGGCGTCGCTCGACTACCAATTCAAGGCCATCCGGCAGCCACAGCTCGTTGATCTGTTCCAGATCCAGAACAACCTGCTGCTGACGTTCGCGTACGTCGCCACGAACGAGCCGCCCGAGGAGCCCGCCGCGCCGCCCAACGCGAAAGCTGCCCCGCCGCCGCCTCGTTCGCCGCAGGCCCCTCCACCGCCGCGGTGAGCTCGCCAGGGGGAGCGCCGCGATGAGCTGGGCGTTCCCCCGGCGGATCTGCGCGGATGCCGTCGCGCCGTGGGTTGGTGCAGCTTGAAGCGTCGGCACTCGAGCCCCGGCGGCGCGCTTGCCGCCCGCCCGAGGTCGAGCTCTGCCGCGGCTCCGAGCGACGAAGGCGCGCGACGAGCGCGGAGGCTACGGGCGGTCGAAGAAGTCGAAGACGTCGGGCAGCACGAGCGGGACCATTCCTGCGTGGTCCGCGTCGACTTCCTTGTACGTGATCGCGTAGCCGCCAGCCGTCATCCAGTCGCGCAGCTCGTGGCTGCCCGTCAGGGAAGGCGTGCCGCGGGTCCCTTCCGTCACGAAGATGGGCATATCGCGCAGCCGGCCCCAAGGATAGCCCGACTCCTGGACGAAGGGTCCGGACATGGGCGCCAGAGCCGTCCAGTAGTCGGCGTATTTGCCGCCGATGTACCAGGTGCCGCCGCTCCCCATCGAGTGTCCGGTGAGGAACATCGCGCTGCGATCGATCGGATACTCGTTCAGCACCAGCTCCAGGACGTTGATGACGTCCTTCTCGCTGAGCTCCTGATCGCGCACGCGCTCGGGCGTGACCATGGCCAGGAGCTTCTCCGCCTCTTCGGGCTGCCCGAACACGGCCGGCAGCCGCAGGAAGTTACCGTACGCGCCGTTGTAGCCGAGCGGCGAGACCAGCAGCACGCCATGCTGGTCGGCCAGCGTCACCATCTGCTTGTTGTTCTGATCCAGGTACGAGCTCTCGTCGTTCCCAGCGCCGTGCAAGAACATCACGAGGGGCAGCTCCGACGTGCCGTCCCAGCGATTCGGGACGCAGACGCGGTAAGGAACGTCGGCGCCGGCGGCTGGAAAGCGATAGGTCCTGCGCTGGTCGCCTTTGGCGCGCCACTGCGGCGAGCCTGGATCGGCGACGGACGTGGCGAGCGCTCGCGCCTCGAGCACCACAGCGCGCGGATCGAGCGTGGTCCCGAACGAGATGGTCACCGGCTCGAATTCGTCGTGGCCGCCCGTCCCCGTCGCGCCTCCAGCGCCGGCCTCGCCGCCGGCCGCCGTCGTTCCGCCGCTGGGCGCCCCACCGCCCGTGGCGCCGCCTCCTTCACCTCCCGCGCTCGCCGAAGCACCTCCCGTGGACGCGCCGGTCGTGGCACCGCCGCCGCTGCCTGAGACGGCGGCCCCGCCCGTCCCGGCTTGAGGCGTGTTGCCCGACGCGCCCGTGCCGTGATCCCCGTCACCGCTGCAACCCGACAGGGCGTAAGAGCCGACCAGTGCCGCGACAAATGTGATTCGAGCGAACGTGGGTTGGTTGGTCATCGGAATTCCCAGGCGCGATCTCGCCCTCACCGGCAGCGTTCCACGAGGCGCGCCCTCCGCGTGAGGTCGTTTCCGTTTGATGTTTCACCGCGCGCACCCGCGCACGCTCCGCCGCTGGGTGCTGGCGCGCGATGCCGAGCAGGCTGCTTGATGGCCGGAAAATCCAGCTCCGACATGGCCATCGCCTCGCTGGATCTCCGCTCGCCGCGGTCGCGGTGAGGCACGCATTGTGAGCGTTCACATTTTCAATGTCAACTCTCTCTTCTCTTCCGACCCGCCGCCGGCGCGGACTCGATCCCTCAGAGCGTCGGCAGCACGCCGCGGTCGCGCCCGAGCGGGAACGCCGTCTCCAGGCGGGCGACGTCCTCGCTGGTGAGGCGCAGATCACCCGCGGCCGCGTTGTCGAGCGCGTGCGCGGCGCTCGCCGCCTTCGGGATCACGAAGACCGGCTGGCGGCGCAGCAGGAAGCGCAGCGCGACCTGCCGCGGGGTCACGCCGTGGGCGGCGGCGATCGACGCGAGCACCCTGCCCGCCGTGCCGTCCGGCGCCGGGAACCGGCCCGAGCCAAAGGGGCTGTAGGCGACGACCGCGATGCCGTGCCGCTCGCAGAGCGGCAGCACCCGGTGCTCGACCGCCCGCTCGAGCAGGTGATAGAGCACCTGATTGCACGCGATCTCGTTCACGCCGGCGATCGCGATGGCCCTCGAGAGCTCCGCCTGGTCGAAGTTGCTGACGCCGAAATACCGGATCTTGCCCTGGCCCCTCAGGTCCTTGAAGGCGCGGAAGGTCTCCTCGAGCGGGTGCGACCCGGGCCAGTGGAGGAGATAGAGGTCGAGCCGGTCGGTGCGGAGCCGCTCCAGGCTGCGCTCGCACGCGGCGATGGTGCCGGAGTAGCTCGCGTTGCTGGGCAATACCTTGGAGACGAGGAACACCTCGTCGCGGCGCCCCTCGATCGCCTTTCCCACGAGCGTCTCGACCTCGCCCGAGCCGTACATCTCGGCCGTGTCGATGTGCGTCATGCCCGCGTCGAGCCCCCGCCGGATGGCGTCGACGCAGCCCGCCTCGTCGTCCGCCTCCATCTGCCAGGTGCCCTGTCCGACGACCGGAATCTTGACGCCCGTAGAACCGAGTGTGCGCTGCTCCATAGAACGATGATCCTCCGCTCCGTCCCGAAAGACAGCATGCGGCTCCCCCCCTCGCCGAGGCGAGCCCCGTCCGAGTGGGATCGCTGAAATCACCGCGGAAGGCAAGCCCGAGCGCGGTCCGATCGGGCCGAGGCCGGCTGTCGGCGATGTCGCCCTGTCGTGAAAAATTCCTCGCTCGAGGATGGCCCGGACAGGCGATGAGCGGCTGTGCCGATTGCCCGCCGCGCGCCCGTCGCGCTCACGTCCCGCCCGAGGTCGGCGGGCCGTCGTAGCGGCGGGTAGGCCCCTCGGAGAATCGAGAGATTTCGATGATTTCCAGGGAACCGTCGCCGTCCGGCGGGGCGAGCCATGGGCCGTCGAACCGCGCGACCAGCACCGTCACGTTGTCGCGTCCGCCGGCGGCGAGCGCGGCGCCGATCAGGGCGCTTGCCGCCTCTGCCGGATCGGGGTGGGCGTCGAGCGCGGCGGCGATGTGCCGGTCGTCGATGAGGTCGCTCAGACCGTCGGTGCAGAGCAGCAGGGCATCCCCGCGGCGGAGCTCCACGGCGGAGAGCGCGATGCTGAGGCGCTCGCGCAGCCCGAGGGCCTGGAGCATCACGCCCCGGTGCTCGAAGGTGGCGGCCTCGTCGGGCCGGAGCTTGCCGCTCTCGAGCAGCGACTGGACCAGGGTCTGGTCGCGGGTCACCTGCGTGAGGGCGCCGCGACGGAGGAGGTAAGCGCGGCTGTCGCCGACCTGCGCGAGCAACAGGCGCTCGTCGCAGAGCGCGGCGACGGTGGCGGTGGTGCCGCTGCTCCGGTGCTGCGGGCTCCTCCGGGCGTTGTCGCGGACGGCGCGCCCGGCCTCGCCGAGCGCCGCGAGCAGGCCGCGCTCGAGCGCGTCGCTCGAGCGCGGCGCGGTTCGGGCGAGGGCGGCGTGGACCGTGCGCGCGGCGAGCCGGCTCGCCGCGTCGGGGGACGACGCGCCGCCCGAGCCGTCGTAGACGCCGAGCGCTAGGGCGAGCGGCGGCTCCGCCGACGCCTGGGCCGCCGCGGGCCCGTGGGCGAGCCCGCGCGCGAGGTCGCTGATGAGGAAGGTGTCCTCGTTGTGCTCGCGGCTGAGCCCCACGTCGGTCCGGGCCGCCGCGGCGACCGACGCGGCGTGCTCGATGGCGAACGAGCGGTACACGGGCATGCGCGTAGCGTACTCCGAGGGCGGCGTCCGAGGGAGGGCGCCGGCGCCCGTGAGGCCGCCGCGGCGGGCCGTTGCGCGGGCGTGGAGCGGCCGTCGGCGAGCGCTGCGGGCGCCACGTTCGCGCTGGGCGGCCGGATCGCCGGCGCGCGCTCGACGCGCCGCGCGCTTCGTGCATGAGTGGCGCATGAGGCTCGTCCGCAACCCCGAGCGCGCGTGGGAGCGCGCCGCGCACGTCCAGACCCTGGATCGCGCCGAGATCGAGCGGCGCATCGGGCCGTTCTCCGGCGAGGTGGAGGTGCTCGCCGGCGGGCTCGCCAACGTGAACGTGCGCCTCGGCGCCGACCGTGTGCTGCGCGTGTACCGGCGAGATCCGGGCGCGGCGTCGAAGGAGGCCAGCCTGCTCGCGCGGGGCTGGAGGTCGTTCCGCGTCCCGGCGGTCCTGTCGGCGGGCGACGATTTTCTCCTGCTCGAGCGCGTCGCCCACGGGCCCCTCCAGGACACCGCGGCGTGCGGCGCCGCGGCCGGGCGCGCGCTCGCGGAGATCCACGGCGTCGGCTTCGACAGCGCGGGCTTCCTCGGGCCGGATCTCGCCGTCGCCGCGCCGTTCGCCGACTGCGTGGGCGCGCTTCGGAGCTACGTCGCCTCGGTCCTCGACAGGCTGGCTCCAGCCCTGCGCGGCGAGCTCGGCGAGCGCGTGAGCGCCTTTCTCGACGCGCGCGACGGGGCGCTCCGCGAGCGCGCGTCGGCCCCCGTGCTCCTGCATGGAGACTTCAAGGCCTCCAACCTGCACTGGCTCCCGTCGGGCGAGCTCCTCGTGCTCGATTGGGAGTTCGCGTACGCCGGACCGAGGTTGATGGACGTCGGGCAGCTCCTGCGCTGGGGGCCAGGGGCCGAGTTCGTGGCGGCGTTCGCGGGCGCGTACCGCGCGCATGCGCCGCTCGCCCACGACTTCGAGCGCTGGGCCGCGGCCTTCGACCTGTTCAACCTGGTGGGGCTGCTCGATGGGGTGGAGCCGAGCTCGCGCCGGGCCGTGGAAGTCCGCGGCCGGATTCTACAAACCATTCAACAGGAGCGTTGAGCCGGGCTCGACGTGGGCACAGCTGCCTGACACCCGGGCAGCTATGCCCAAGTCAAGCCGAGGCGGATCCCACGAAGGGAGGCCGAGGCGGATCCCACGAAGGGAGATCGTTCGATGCGCAGGCTGGGCGACCTCTCGCGTGATGTGGTCCGGGCGGAATCCTAAGAGGACCGGACCAGAGAGGATCCGCCGGCGAGGTCTCCCGCTGCCAGCTCGGGATCACCCCTTCTGTTGGCCAGACCGCTGCGGTAACTATGGACCCGTGCAGCTCCACCCCGGCGTGCGCGTCGACCGCTACACCCTGATCGAACCTCTCGGCCGAGGAGGACAGGGCGCCGTCTGGAAGGTCCACGATCCGCTCGACGGGAGCCTGCGCGCCCTCAAGCTGTTCTTTCTCGGCGGCCTCGAGGCGGGAGCCGCGGAACGGGCCCGGCGGGAGGCAAGAGCCGTCGCCGGCGCCGTGCATCCGGCGCTGATCCCCTGCCGCGCCCTCTTTGAAGCGCCTGCGGACGGCATTGTGGGGCTGGTCTTCGACTTCGTGCAAGGCCAGTCGCTCACGGACGCGGCGGCGCGGATGTCGCTCGGTCAACGCGGTGCCGTGCTGGCCCAGATCGCGACCGCGCTGGCGCATGTGCATGGTCTCGGCCTCTTGCATCGCGATCTGAAGCCGGCCAACGTGCTCGTCACGGATGCGTTCTGGGGTACAACGGATGCGCCCGGGAGCGTGCGGCTCATCGACTTCGGGATCGCCGCGCCCGCCGGGAACCCGAGGCCGCTGACGGCCACGGGCGCGGTCATCGGCACCGTTGCGTACCTGTCGCCCGAGCTGCTCGCGCCTGGGCTCTGGCTCCCGCCGCGCGAGGGCTTCACCCGCGACGTGTTCGCGTTCGGGGTGCTCGCGTGCGAGCTGCTCTGCGGAGCACATCCGACCGGGCTCTCTCCGGACGCGCCGGTCGAGGCGTTTGTCGATGCCTATGTCGCGGCGGAGCAAGGACATCGCCCCTGGCCGCCCCAGGTGCCGGACGCTCTCTGGGCCGAGGTGATCCGCGCGTGCCTTGAGATCCAGCCGCGGCGGCGGCTGGCCCATGGCGCGGCGCTCCTGCAAAAGATCGAGGCGGCGGCGGCGGCGAGCCCGGGGCGGCTGCGCATTGCGCCGCCGGGCGCGAGCGCGACGGATCCGCACCTTGGCCCGACGGAGCTCCAGGTGCAGCCTGGACGAGCTTCCTGGGACGGACGGCGATCGAGCGACTCGCCCCGCACCACGCCGATGACCTCGCTGCCCTCTGCGGCGCTGCGGCCCTCCGCCCCGACGCTCTCACCGGCGCCTTCCACGGCTGGGCTGCGGCGGTCTGCCGTGACCCCCATTCCCGCACCGAGCCTGCGCCCGGTGCGCCCGGAGCCGCCCTCCGAGCCGCGGTCGCCCGGCAAGGTGGGGCAATCCACGCTCCTTCTGGCGTTGGGGCTGGCGCTCGGGGTTGCTGCCTCTGCTGGCGCTGCGATGCTCGCAAAATCTTCGGATCCAGAGGCCGACGAGGGGGTGCCCATGATCCCGCCTGCTGCGCCGGGCGTTGCCTCCGTGCAGCCCGATCCGCTCCAGGTCACGCCGCTGAAGCCGCCTGATGTGACGCCGTGCTGCAGAAAGCAGGGAGACTGCCTTTCCAAGGGGATGACCTGCCTGCCGGCGCCGTGCGAGGACGTCCCCTTGCCTGAGCGTACCTGGTCGCTGCGGCTCACGGGGGTAGCCCGGCGGCCGGAGGGCGAAAGCAGCTTCAGCGAGGACATGGCCAGGACCCACCCGGCCGCAGAGGCATGCGTGCACCGCAAGTCCACGGGGGAGGAAATCTGCGTCCCGTTCACGCAGGACCCGACAGCCCGGAGGCAACCCGAGCGACTGCAAGTCACGACGACCGAGCTGGTGCGCGGTGAGATCGTGGTCCGGGTCATGGAGGCGGGGATGTCGCTTTCGGAGGGGCGCGTCGCGGCCAATCACGACTGGCTGAAGAGCGGCGTGCTGTGTCAAGGCTTGCTGCTGTACGTGGGGCAGAAGGCCAGCGCGTCTGTGCGGATCGCCGTCGCGTTGGATGCCGAATGAGCACGGGCGCACGGCGGGCTCGCTAAGGAGCTGCGACGGCGATACCATGAGGAGGGTGCGATGACCACCGGCCCGCCGCGCGATGTGCCGACCGACGAGCACCGGCCCCCGACCGGCACACGCGGGGCTCGGGGCGCGCCAGCGCTGCTCGCCGCTTTTCCTGCCAACGTCCTCGTCCCGCTGCCGTCCCCTGGAGTCTCCGCGGGGCGAGCGTGGCTCGCGGCGGCGGGGCTCAATGACACGAAGGTCTCGTCCAACCACCTTCGCCTGACGCGGGCGGGAGGGCAGCTCCAGGTCGAGGATGTGGGCTCGCGCAACGGGACATGGCTCGACGGCCACCGGCTCCCACCGCGCGAGCCGGTGCCGCTCGAGGATGGGTCCGTCCTGCGCGCGGGCGAAACCCTGCTCGTTTATCGCGCGACATATGCCGGTCGATCCGAGCCGGAGCCCGCGATCGGCGGCCTCGCGGGGCCGTGGGGGCTCGGCGCTGCGCGCGCAGAGCTCGACGGGCTTGCCAGGCGGCCCGTGGGCAACGTGCTCATCACGGGGGAGAGCGGTACGGGCAAGGAGATGCTCGCCGAGGCGGTCGTGCAGGCGCTCGGGCGCTCGAAGGCGCCTTTCACGCGCGTCAACGTGGCAGGCATCGTCGCGAGCGTCTTCGAGGGGCAGCTCTTCGGCTGGGAACGCGGGGCGTTCTCGGGGAGCGACGCGAGAAACCTCGGGCTGCTGCGAGCGAGCGCCGGAGGGGCGGTGTTCCTCGACGAGATCGGGGAGCTGCCGATCGAGCTGCAGCCCAAGCTGCTGCGGGTCCTCGAGAACCGGGAGGTTCTCGCGGTGGGCGCGACGGCGCCGGTGCCCGTCGATATCGCCATCATCGCGGCGACCAACCGCCTGCTTGAGGAGGCGGTCCAGCAGGGGAGGTTTCGTCTCGACCTGTTGGCGCGGTTTCCCGTGCGCATCGCGCTGCCGCCGCTCCGGGAGCGGCCGGAGGATGTATTCGCGATCTTGCGGGCGCTCTGGGAGCGCTCGCACGGGCCGTTGGATCTGGCTCGCGTGCGGGTGGATGTCGAGGCGGTGGAGCTCATGATGCTCCACGACTGGCCCGAGAACGTGCGGGGCATGAGCCGCCTGGTCGCGGCGGCAGATCCGGCGACGGGGCTCAAGCTCTCGATCGTGGAGCAGGTACTCGGCGTGCGCGCGGCGGCGGCCGCAGCGCCGCCGCCGACGCGGGAGGCGATCCTGGAGGCGCTCGGCGCTTGCGGTGGCAACCAGGTTCAAGCCGCGAAGCGCCTTGGGCTCTCCCGAGGTCAGCTGCTCCGGCGGCTCAAGGTCATCCAGCAGGAGGCCGGCGAGCGGCGCTCGCGGAAGCGATGAGCGGCGCGGCCGTAGAGCAGGTGAAGACCGATGGTACTCCGCCACGCGCGGCCGCTACGGGAGGCGGCATGCACGCCCGGCGCGTGACCTGGGCAGCGAGGTCGAGTTGACTCGATCTGATCGCGATCACCGGCAAGACCACATGCTCTGAACGCGATCACCTCGCGGTCGAGGAGCCTGGCTGGGGTCCTGCGTCGATCGAACGCTGCGCGTGCCGGTGCCTTCCGCGAGACACTGGCCGGCGAGTTGCATTCGGTCGACACGATGGCCCCCACCTCAGCTGGTTCAGTGTCGCCTTCTTGCGTACCGGGTTCCGTCTCGAGCCATGGGCAGGCTGTGCTCGCGACGGTGGCCCTTGCGGTCTTGTCGTTCCTGATCGCGGCGCCGGTCATGCTGCTCGTCCTGGTCGCCTGGGCTGCTGTCTTGGCCGTTGCTGGCGCAGGCCTTCTCGGCGCGACGGGAGGCATCGAGCCGCGCGTCGTCGATGCCGGCATCGATTTCACGCGCGTCGCGCTCGCCTTCACCTCTGGGATGGCGCTGGCAGGCAAGCTCGTCGAGGTCTGGCAACGCCGTTCGAGTGCCGTCGCGAGAGCGTGGATCCCGCGCGCCCCGTGGTTCTTCCGGCATCCCTTCGTCGGCGTGGGGTGCGTGCTACTGAGCGTCGATCTCGTCCTTCTGCCGCTCGCGTACGCGGGCGTCATCACGGTGCCGAGCCCGATTCGCGGCGCGGGCGTCATCGGAGGGGCAGCGCTGCTCGTGATCGTCGTGGCTGGCGCGGTCCTCGGAGCGTGGTGGAGGGCGACGCGCGCGCTCTGGGCCGGCGCACGTCGGTCCTCGTTCGCCGCGGGCGTCGTGACGACGTGCGGCCTCGTCGCCGCGCTGGGCGCTTGCGCTGTGGCGAGCGCGGTTGCCGGCTGCTGCTCGCTCTCCTGCGCGAAGGAAGACGCCGACGATGGGCTGAAGGAAGGCGAGGGCGGCCGGCCGCCGCAGCAGCTTCGGGCCCGCTCCGGCGAGCAGCCCACGCGGGCATCCCCGGCGCGGGCCACCGCGGCGCGCCGGCGCGGAGGGCGGCCCGCCCGTTCAGGGCAGGGCCGCGGCGATCAGGACGAGACCTTCACCCAGGCGGGACGCGTGCTGACGCGCTTCCACCAGGCCGCGACGTTCGGCCGGTCGTTGATGAGGTCGTCGACCTTCGTGAACGCGAGACACTGCATGTACGGCATCCACGAGATGTCGGCCAGCGAGTAGGTCGAGCCCGCGAGGTACTCCTGGCCGGCCAGCGCCTTGTCGACGATGTCGAGCGCCTTCGCGAGCTCGGCCTTGGCCGACGCGACGAGGGACTCGTCGCCCTGCTGGCCGCGCATCGGGAGCAGGACGCGCTGGTAGAGGATCTTGATGGCGGGCCCGGAGACATAAGACTGCTCCACGCTGAGCCACTGATCCATGAGCGCCTTCGCCCTGAGCTCGGTCGGCGTGAGCGAGGGGCCCGGGAGCTTCTGGTCGAGGTACCGGATGATCGCCCGCGACTCGTAGAGCTTGAAGTCCTCGTCCTCGAGCACCGGGATCACGCCGAAGGGGTTGCGCGCGAGGTGCTCGGGCTGCTTCTGCTCGCCCTTCCCCAGGTCGATGACCACGACCTGCGCCTCGTGACCCTTCTCGGCGAGCACGGTCAGCACCTTGCGCGTACACGTGCTCATGGGATGTCCGTAGACCTTCATGGATCCTCCTTGTCCTGTGTCCTGTCGAGAGGCGCCGGCGGACGGCGGCCTCCGCGGCGCGTCAGAGTAGACGGATTCCGTGGCTTGCCAACCGTCCTGGTGGGGTCCGGGACGCGGCGGGGCGCGCGATCACGCCTCGCGCCGGCGGTCCGCCTGCCACTCGGCGTCGCGGGCCGCGGCGAAGACGGGCAGGCGCGCGAGCCACCGCTCGCCGGCGTTCGGGCGCTCGATCGCGATGCGCAGCGCGGCGATGAGCTCCAGCGGCGCGGCGTCGAGGCCCTGCTCCCGCGCGGCCCAGCCCAGGCCGGCGAGCACGGCGTTCGCGACCTCGTAGCTCGGGCGGTGCATCGGGGCCGTGGGGACGGCCGCGGGCGCGGCGAAGTGGCGCTCGCACGCCGCGGCGTCGAGGGAGCTCCAGCCGGCGCACACGATCGGGCGGACGGCGTGGACCGAGCAGGCGCCGCGCTCGTCGAGGAGCGGGCAGGGGACCCGGGCCTCGGCGCGCTCGAGCCGGGAGAGGCCGCGCGTCGCGGCGTCGGCGGCGCGCACGCGCTCGGCGAGCGCGGCGAGCTCCGCCTCGGTCCGGGTGGCGCGCAGGTGGGCCGCGATGCGCAGCACCTCCGGCGCCAGCACGAGCACCTTGCTGACGCAGCAGGTCGAGCAACCGGCCCGGCAGGCGATGGGCCGCGCGGGCGGCTCGGCGGCCACCGCGGCCTCCTCCAGCGCCTCGGCGCGCGCGAGCGCCGCGGCCGCGGCCGCCACGGCACCGGCCTCGGTGCGCTCGCCGAGCGAGAGCGAGAGCGCGGCGCGCTCCCCGTCGGCGATGCCCTCGAGGACGGCGGGGGTGTACCGCGTGCCGGGGGCGAGCGGCAGGGGGCGCTTCTGCCGGGGCATCGCGGCGCTACTCGAGCTCCGGGAGGCGCCAGTCGATCTCCCCGGCGCCGCGGGCGCGCAGGGCGGCGTTGATGGTCGAGAACGGCTTGCTGCCGAAGAAGCCGCTCCTCGCCGACAGCGGCGAGGGGTGGGCCGCCTTGATGACGGTGTGGCGGCGCGCGTCGATGAGCTTCGCCTTCTTCTGCGCGTGGCCGCCCCAGAGGACGAACACGACGCCATCGGGCCGGTCGTTGACCTTCCGGATCACGGCGTCGGTGAACGTCTCCCAGCCCTGGTTCTTGTGCGAGTTCGGCGTGTGCGCGCGGACGGTGAGCACGGTGTTCAGCAGCAGCACGCCCTGGCTCGCCCAGGCGGTGAGGCAGCCGTGGCTCGGGACCTTGAAGTCCGGCAGATCGGCGAGCGCCTCCTTGTACATGTTGGCGAGCGACGGCGGCGGCGGGACGCCCGGTCGCACGGAGAAGCAGAGCCCGTGGGCCTGCCCCTCGTCGTGGTACGGGTCCTGGCCGAGGAGCAGCACGCGCACGCGCTCGTACGGCGTGAGCTTGAACGCGGCGAAGACGTCCTCCTCGGCCGGGAAGACCCGGTGGGCCTCGCGCTCGGCCGAAAGGAAGCGCGTCAGCTGCTGGAAATAGGGCTTCTCGAGCTCCTCCGCGAGGACGTTTTGCCACGAGCCGGGTAGATCGATCTTCATCTCTCGCTCAGACCCCTTCCTTCGGGCAGAGATCGCTCATGCGGCACTCCGCGCACTTGGGCTTCCTGGCGACGCAGGTGTACCGGCCGTGCAGGACCATGGCAGGGCCGAAGAAGGTCCATTGATCCTTCGGCACGAGCCGCATGAGGTCCTCCTCGATCTGCTCGGGCTTCTCGCGCTTCGAGAGGCCGATGCGGCCGCTGAGGCGGGCGACGTGGGTGTCGACGATGATCCCGGAGGGGAGGCCGAACGCCGTGTTGAGCACGACGTTGGCCGTCTTCCTGGCCACGCCCGGCAGCGACGTGAGGTCGGCCATGTTCCCGGGCACCTCGCCGCCGAAGCGCGCGACGAGCGCCTGGCACGCGGCCTTCACGGTCTTCGTCTTCTGCCGGTAGAAGCCGGTCGGCTTGAGCTCCTCCTCGAGCACCTCGGTGGGGGCGTCGGCGTACGCCTGCGCCGTCGTGTACTTCTTGAAGAGGGTGGCGGTCACCCGGTTGACGCGTTCGTCCGTGCATTGCGCGGCCAGGATGGTCGCGACGAGCAGGTCGAGCGGCGTCTCCCAGTCGAGCTCGTAGCGCGCGTCGGGGTAAGCCTCGCGCAGGTGTTGGAGGAGGGGGGGGATGCGGTCTCGGGCGTTCATGCGGCTCGCCGCAGGGTAGCCCAGCCCGGCGCCGTCCGTCAGCGCCGCCGGGCGACGGGGCCGGGGCGCTTGCGGCCGAAGTAGATCTCGAGGAGCTCGCGGCCGACGAGGTTCGCCTTGGTGCGCCACGCGATGTCGTTGGCCAGCATCACGGAGACGGCGATCTCCGGGCGGTCGGACGGCGCGAACGACGCGAACCACGAGAACATCCGCGAGGGGCTGCCGCCGACCAGCGTGCCGGTCTTGGCGGCGACGGGCATGGCGCCGAGGGCGCGCGTGCCGTCCGGCTTGCGGAACGCCTTGGCGCAGGTGCCCCGCCGGGTGGTGACCTCGAGCATCGAGCGGAGGGTGCGCGCGACCTCGGGCCGGAGGCCGCGGCCGTCGGTGCTCCGCGGCGCGGCCGCGTCGCCGCCGGCCTGCGCGCCCGGCGGCGCGAGCAGCGAGAGCCGGACGCGCTCGCCGTCGTTGGCGATGGTCTGCATCGCGAACAGGGCGCCGAGCGGGCTGAGGCGGCCGCTCCAGAAGCCCGCGCCGGCGCGGGCCAGGCCGAGCGCGTCGTCCGGGATCTGGGCGGTGCTCGGCGCGACCGGGACGTCGATGGGGACCTCGCCGTCGAAGCCGAGATCGCGGGCCTTGCGGCGCAGGTCGGCGGCCGTGAGGTGCTGGCCGGCGAGGCGGGCGAAGACGCCGTTAATGCTGCGGCCGAGCGCCTCGCCGAAGACGGTGCAGGTGGCGCCGCGGCCCTGGAGGTCGCGCGCGGTGATCGCGCTCATGCCGCCCGTGTAGCAGACGGGCGTTGCGACGTTCACCTTGCCGGCCTCGAGGAGCGCCGAGGCGGTGACGATCTTGAAGAGGCTCGCGCTCGGGGCGAGCGGGGTCGCGACGTAGTCGCGCTTGCCGCGGCTGGCCCAGACGAGGATGCGGCCGGTGCGGACGTCGGAGGCGACGATGGCGCCCTCGGGCGCGCCGGAGCGGGCGAGGAGGCGCTCGGCGGCGCGCTGGAGATCGGGGTCGAGCGTGAGACGCACCTGCTTGCTCGACGCGCCGACCGCCGCGTGGACCGCGCCGCCCTCGACGTGGAGCTTGCGAACGCCGGGCGGCGCCGGGGATGCCGTCGCCGGCGCGATCCACAGGGCGGCCGCGGCGGCGAGCGCGAGGTAGAGACGCGATCGCACGTGGAGCAGATGCCAGAGGGGGCGCGCGCGGGCCAAGTTCCGCGCGGCGCCGTCCCCGTCAGGCCGCGCCCGAGGCGCCGCCGAACGCCGCGAGGTTCTCGCGTACCCACGCCTCGAAGCGCCGCGGCTCGCGGCCGAGCACCGCCTCGACGTCGTCGCTCAGCGTCGCGGCCCGGCCTTCGCGCAGGAAGCTGACGCCCTCGAAGACGGCGTCCGCGAGCTCGCGCGCGGCGCCCGCGGCCAGCATCTGATCGCGCACCCTGTCCGGCGGAACATCGGTCGTCTCGATGGAGCGCCCCAGCGCCCCCTCCAGGATCGCCACCTGATCGTGCGCATTCAGCAGCTCGGGGCCGGTGAGCGTATAAATCCTGCCGTCGTGCCGATCCGACGTCAGCGCCGCGACGGCGACGGCCGCCACGTCGCCTGGGTCGATGATCCCTTGCCGGCCGTCTCCGGTCCAGATGGGCACCGCGCCGCCCGCGCGGATGGCCGCCGCCCACTGCAGCACGTTCGACGCGAACCCCACGGGCCGGAGCAAGGTCCACGCGAGCCCCGACGTCCGCACGGCGTGCTCGCCGGCGCGGTGCCAGTCTCCGACCCGCGATCGGAGGTCGGCGCCGAAGGCCGAGAGCTTCACCAGCCTCTTCACGCCGCTCTTCTGCGCCGCATCGACCGTGGCCACGTCATGCGCCGAGATCGACGGCCCGGGCGCGCTGAGCAAGAACAGCGCCTCGACCCCTCGGAGCGCGGCCCGCAGCGAGCCGGGATCGTCGAAGTCGCCGCGGACCAGCTCCACCTCGCGACCGAGCGCCGCGGCGCGCGCTGGATCGCGCGTCATGGCGCGGATCGGCGCGCCCCTCTCGACCAGTTGCCTCACGACCTCTCTGCCGATGGTGCCGGTGGCACCGGTTATCAGGATCATCTGTGCTTCCCTCGTCGTACGGTCCACGCGTCTCGCGTGCCTTCGAGAGGTCAGCTTGCGGCGCGCGCGCGCCGGCATCTTGAAGAAATCGGACAGCGCGGTGGCGTTGCGGCACCCGATCCCGGCGTGTAGGATCTCGCCTCGATGGATGTGCCCTTCGAGCGCGTCTTGCTGCCTCCGGCGCGGCTGCGACCTTATGTGTCGAGCATCGTGGTGGCGGCTCGGCCGGGCGACACCTCGCTGTGGGCGCGCCTTCCGGACACGGGTGCGTCGCTCGTCTTCTGCAGACCGTCCGCCGGTGCGAGCGAGCTGATGGCCGTCGGTCCGAGCACCCGGGCCACGTACAAGGCAGGCTCGTCGAAGCCGCTGTTCGTGCGCGTGGGGCTCCGTGCGGGCTGCGCTCGCCCGCTCCTGGGCGCCGCGCTCCACGAGCTCGCCGACCGCGCCGTCGCCCTGGAGGACCTGTGGGGCGCGCGCGGCGCGCGAGCTCGCGGCGCGCTGGCCGCGGCGGAAGGCGACATCGACCGGGTGCTCCGCGCGCTCGAAGAGCTCGTCCTCGAGGGCGCGCGCGGCGAGCGCGCCGTGGACGACGCCTCGCGCGTGAGGCTCCTGGACCGCGCCACCCGGCTGCTCGATGGCGGGGCGGACCTCCCGCCCGAGCGGGTGCACGCGCTGGCGCGAGGGCTCGGGCTGAGCGAGCGACAGCTGCGGAGGATCTTCCAGGACGAGATCGGCGTCTCTCCCAAGCGCTATGCCCGCATCGCGCGCCTCCGGCGCGTGCTTTCGAGGATCGGCACCTCGAGCTGGGCGCAGCTCGCCGTCGAGCTGGGCTTCTCCGACCAGCCGCATCTGAATGCCGAGTTCCGCGAGCTGCTCGGGGTGACGCCGCGGGGCTTCGTGGAGCGCCGTTTCCCTCGGGCGGGGCAGTGCGGATCCATCGCTTTGCCCGCGGGCCGTGCGGGCGAGCACCCGCTGCCGTAGCGCCGGGATTGCCCCGTTCACTCGGGACCACGAGCGCGATCTTCCCGGTGCCCGTCCCTGCAGGCATTGGCGTCATGGCGGCTCCTTTGCCCGGTGCAGTTTCCGTTCAGAGCGATAAAGCGCCGTGACAATCGACGGACGTCCGGGGACTCCCCGCGTGCGCGTCCTGAACCAGCACGTGTTCACCGCGCGGCGGACGAACCGAGCCCGCCGCCGTCGTCACCGCGAGCGTCGAACGAGGCGAGCGAGGCGAGCGAGACGAGCGAAACGAAGAACACGCTCACCCACAAAAAAGATCTGGACAATCGAAGTGAGCATTTACTAATTTGAAAAATGGTCCTGTGCGCATTCAGCATCAAATCGGGACCAACCTCGCTGTACTCGATCCTGTTCTGGTGAGCTCCGAGCGACGCAGGGCGCTGCCGCACGGAGCGTTTGGTGCCGAGTGCGCCGAGATCATCCTCGGGCGCAGCGCTCCCTTTTGTGGAGCGTGAAGGCCTGGGGCGAGGTGCCCAAAAACGTCACCGCGTGGCCGCGAATCGTGCGAACCGTCAGCAACGCGATGTTCTTTTTGGGGGTTGTTCCTCGCAAATATCTGGACAGTTCGACGATCTTATTGCTAACTTGAACACTGGACCTGTGCGCATCCGCTCTCCGATTTCGCGCTGACGCCTCGCGCGCCTGATCTGATCCTTATCAGCCCGCGGGGCGCGGTCTGACCGGAGCCCACGAAACCGACTTTCGCCTGACCCGTGTGTCATGGCGCATGCGGCTCGGATGACGCTCCATCGTGGTTCGATCCTCGCAAGGACCTCCAAGGAGCTACCCATGAAGCAGATATCCATCGCGTCCTCCGCAGCGCTCGCCACGCTGCTCATCACCGCCTCGAGCCTCGCCACCACCGCCGCGCCGACGCCCACGTGCACCGTGATCCAGCGGGGCGCCCTGGGAGACATCTACAACGCCGAGATCTGGAGCCTCGCCCCGAGCTATCACGTCCCGACCCCGTTCGAGGTGAACACGGGGTACTCCAGCACCGTCGGCGAGAAACGAGCCCTGTTCGGCTTCGAGCTCGGCGCCATCCCCGCGAGCTCGCTCGTCACGTCGGCCAAGTTCTACGTCCTGACCTACAGCAGCACGGCCCAGACCGTCCGCGCTCACCGGGTGCTCGCCCCCTGGAGCGAGGCGGACGTCACCTGGAACAACCTCGGCGGCATCGATCCGACGTTCTTCACGTCGTTCGAGTCCGGCGGCTCGGCGTGGCGCGAGCTCGAACTCACGGAGCTCGTCCAGGAGTGGGTGAGCGGCGTCTCGCCCAACCACGGGATCCTCCTCGAGGAGGACGAGAACGGCAAGACCTCGTACCGGGGCAGCGCGCACACGGACCCGTCCCAGCGCCCATTCCTCGAGATCTGCTACACGACGCCGAAGGGATCCATCGGCGATAAGGTGTGGTTCGACGCGAACGCCGACGGCCTCGAGGACGCCTCCGAGCTCGGCATCTCCGGCGTCGTCGTCGACCTCTTCGCCGACGCGGGCTGCGACGGATCCGCCGACGGCGCCGCCCTCCAGACGACCGCGACCGACGCGGCGGGCGCCTACCGCTTCGGCGAGCTCGACGCAGGCTGTTATGTCGTCAGCGTCGACGACGCGACGCTCCCGCTCGGGCACCAGCTGACCACCGACGACGAGCCGCTCGCCGTGTCGCTCGGCGCGGGCGAGAACGTGTCCGACGCCGACTTCGGCTACGTGACGTACTCATCGATCGGCGACACGGTCTGGCTCGACAGCGACGCCGACGGGCTCTACGAGCCGGAGACGGGCGAGCTCGGCGTCAACGGCGTCCGCGTCGAGCTGTTTCAGGGCGACCAGCTGATCGACTTCACCATCACCGGCGACAGCCCCTACACCGGCCAGCCCGGTTTCTACCTCTTCGACACGCTCTCGGCGGGCACCTACTCGGTGGTCGTCACCGCCGACAACTTCATGACGAGCGGCCCGCTCGCCGGGCAGGAGCCGACGGTCGACCCGGACGGCGGGCTCGACAACGTGGGCACGGTCTCGCTCGGCTGGGCGCAGGACCTGCTCGACGCGGACTTCGGCTACCAGCTCTCCTGCGGCAACGGCGTCTGCGGCGGCGACGAGAGCTGCTCCACCTGCGCTGTCGACTGCGGCGTCTGCCCGCCCACCTGCGGCAACGGCGCCTGCGAGGCCGGCGAGGACTGCGGCAGCTGCAGCGCCGACTGCGACGTCTGCCCGCCCACCTGCGGCGACGGCACCTGCGACGCCAGCGAGACCTGTAGCAGCTGCAGCGCCGACTGCGGCGCCTGCCCGCCCGTCTGCGGCAACGGCACGTGCGAGGCCGGCGAGGACTGCGGCACCTGCTCGGACGACTGCGGCGCCTGCCCCGCGGTCTGCGGCAACAACGTCTGCGAGACCGGCGAGGACTGCGCGAACTGCGCCGGCGACTGCGGCGCTTGCCCCGCGGTCTGCGGCAACGACCGCTGCGAGGCGGGCGAGAACTGCCTCGAGTGCCCGAGCGACTGCGGCATCTGCCCGCCGGTGTGCGGCAGCGGCGTCTGCGAGTTCGGCGAGACCTGCTCGAGCTGCGCGGCCGACTGCGGGGCATGCGCGCCGGTCTGCGGCGATGGGGTCTGCAAGGCGGGCGTCGAGGACTGCTCGAGCTGCGCGGCCGACTGCGGGGCCTGCCAGTGCGCGTCGCCCGGCACCGGCACCCCCGGCTACTGGAAGAACCACCCGAACGCATGGAAGGTCTCGAAGCTGACCATCGGCGGCAAGACGTACACGAAGGCCCAGCTCCTCGACATCATCAGCCGCCCGACCAAGGGCGACGTCACGTACATCATCGCGAAGCACCTCATCGTCGCCAAGCTCAACGTCGGCATCGGCAATCAGTCGAGCTGCATCGAGCGCACCATCGCCGCGGCAGACGCCTGGCTCAAGAAGTACCGTCTCGGCAGCAACGTCAAGGACCGGGGCTGCAACTCGCCGTGGGAGAGCGGCGAGCCGCTCGCCGACAAGCTCGACGCGTACAACAACGGTCGCCTCTGCGCGCCCCACCGCGATGACGTCGATTGTGACGGCAACGGCCACGACCGCGACCACGACCACCACCACGGCCACGGCTGCCGCGGTCGGTAAGAGGCGCGACAGGCGAGCTGGCCTCGGGACGGGCGCGTCCCGCGCGCCGGGACATCGAGGCCACGCCGCCCTCGGCGCCCGGTGAGCCTCATTCTCCAGGGATCGCTCATCGGACGACGCCGAGCTGCCGCATCAGCCCGAGCTCGTCGGTGACGCGCCAGTGCTCGGCGATCTTCCCTCCCCGGAACAGCTCGATATTGATCTGTTCCACGCTCACACGGCGATGGGTCGCGGCGATCCCGAAGAGCGGTCCTTCATGGTCGCCCTCCATCCTGACGCGCACCGCCACGCGGTCGTCGCTCACGACGAGGTCCTCGATGGTGAAGTGGAGGTCCGGGAACGCGACACGAAACGCGGCCACGATGGGCTTGAGGCCACCGGGGCCCGGCGGCGGATTGGGCGCGCTCGGCGTGTGGTTGATGTAACCAGCGGCGAGCAGCTCATCGAGGACCTCGAGGCGACCCTGACTCCAGACCTCGTCGAAGTAGCGGCGCACGACCGTCTCTTGATGCGCCTCGTCAGGCGTAAGACCGCTTGATGACGGGCTGCGCGCCTTCATGGGCGCACAGCCGGCGACCCCCGTGAGGGCCAAGAACAGGAGCCGCCGCGAGAGCGCGGCTTGTTTCAGCGTCGATCGGGCCATGCCCGGCACTCTGGCCTTCGGCGGAACGCTCAACAAGCCTGTCGGCGCGAACGAATCGTTCGCGCTGGAGGACAATCGACGCGTGGTTCGCGCGTCTGAGCCGAGGGATTGACGACGGTCGACTCGCCGTGTCGGGCACCGAGCGACAGCGCGTGTCGGGTCTGGCGTGCTTCGGTGGCTCGCGGCGCATGGGATCGTGCCCATCGACCTGGCGGCAGGGGCGCCGGGTCGCCGTCGACGAGCGCTCGGGGGGCACGGCGGCGACGGCGTGGTCATCGCCGGCGGGGGGCGTGGCACCGCAGCGCCGACGCCAGGGGCGCCGCACCGCTCACGGGATGGGGCGCCGCTCGGAGGGCCGGGTGAGGGCAGGGGCGTCGGCCCAGCGGCGCCGCGGGCTCCCTGCCGCCGACCCCACCGCGGTCCTGCCGCCGGCCCCGCCGCGGCCTACCGCCCTCGCCGGGCGGACGCGTTCGAGGTCCGCTCTGCTCCGGCGCGCGCTATGGTGTCGGCTCCCGGCCGGGGCCGGGGGTTCCTCGCCGACCATGCCGCCGACCCGCCTGCTCCGCAGCACCGAGATCCCCCAGGCCGACAACCTCGCCAACGTGCGGCGCGTGCTCGAGGCGCTCGCAGGAGGGGCGACCGCGAAGGAAGCGATCGCGCAGCAGACGGGCATCTCCCTGCGCCACGTCGGCTATGCGCTCGCCGCCGCCCGCGTCCTCGGCTGGCTCGGCGACGACGACGCCTCGATCACGCCCGCTGGACGCGGGCTGCTCGCCGCCCCGCCGGGCACCGCCGACGAGCGGGCACTCCTGCGGCGCGCGATCTTCGCGTGCGACGTCGTGAAGGAGGTCGCGCCCGATCTCTTCGAGCCGGCGGCGCCCACCGCGGTCGCGCTGGCGCGGCGCCTGTACCGCTCCACCGCCGGCATCGCGAAGGAGACGGCGCGCCGGCGCGCGCAGACGCTGCTCGCGTGGCGGAGCCAGGTGCTCGAGCAGCAGCTTCCGCTCTTCCCCAAACGTCAGCGGAAGCGCCGCGCCGCCGCCCCGGCGGATGCTTCCGCGGAGGCGGCGCCCGGCGCCGGCGACGCGGCAGCGCCTGCCGCCGTCGCGGACGCGGCGCCTTTCGCTGGCGACGAGGGAGCTCCTGCCCCCGGCGAGGCGACCTCGTCGCCCATCGCGCCCGGGGAGAGCGACGCGCCCGCCGCAGACCGCCCCGCGCAAGCGAGGCGGGCGCCGCGGCGCTCTCGGCGATGAGCGGCGAGGTCCGGGGGCGGGGATCCCGGGGAAGCGCTACCGCGCCGCCGGCTGCTTGCGCGCGAGGCGCGCCGCGCGCAGCTCGTCGGCGGTCAGCCTGTTGTCGCGGTTCGCGTCCGCCGCCTTCACCCGCTCCCAGCGCTTGTCGCCCACCTCGTCCCTGGTGAGGAAGCCGTCGCCGTTCTTGTCGCTCCGGGCGAAGCGCGCCTGCTGCTTCGCCGCGCGCGCCTTCTTGTGCTGCTCGGCGTGCGCCTTGAGCTCCTCGGCGGAGAGCGTCCCGTCCTTGTTCGTGTCCGCCTTGCCCAGCCGCTTCTGCGCCTTCTCCGGGAGCTCGGCGACGGTCAGCTTGCCGTCGCCATTCTTGTCCAGGCGCTTGATGAGCTGGGCCGGATCCTTCGGGCGGTGCTCGCGCCGGGCGTCCTTGTCCTGCCGCGGCGCCTGCGTCGCCGCCGCGCCGCTCGCCGCGTACGCCGCTCCGCCGCCGGCGAGCACGGCCGTCGCGAGGAAGCTGCCGAGGACGAAGCGATGGATCGCGCTGCGGGCCGTGTTCGAGAGCTTGGAGAGGGTCATGGTGGTCGTGCTCCTTGGTGCAAGGGCCAGCCTGTTCTTGCCGGCTTCTGCTCCTGGGACGCTGCCCGGCCGACCCTCCCTACGCGCGCTCCGAATTTTTTTTGGCTACCCCATCGCCGGTTTCGAGCCCATCATGCTCCGGAGCCGCGCGACGTCGCGCGACGGCGGCGCGCCGAACAGCCGGCTGTACTCGCGGCTGAACTGCGACGGGCTCTCGTAGCCGACGCGGTAGCCGGCGGTCGCCGCGTCCACGACCTCGCCGAGCATCAGGCGGCGCGCCTCCTGGAGCCGGAGCTGCTTCTGGTACTGGAGCGGGCTCATGGCCGTGACGGCCTTGAACTGATGGTGCAGCGCCGAGGGGCTCATGTGCACCTCGCGCGCGATGGCCTCGATGCGCAGCGGCCGGGTGTAGTTGCTCTTCACGATGCTGATCGCCTTGGCGATCCGCTGCGCCTGGCTGCCGGCCAGGGCGATCCGCTGGACCCGCGCTCCCTGCTCGCCCTTCAGCAGGCGATAGTGGATCTCGCGCACGGCGAGCGGCGCGAGGATGGGAATGTCCTGAGGCGTCTCGAGCAGGCGGATGAGCCGCAGCGCCGCGTCGATCAACGGGAGGTCCGTCCGGCTGACGAACAGGCCGCGCTCCTCGCGCTCGCCGCCGGACACCGCGCTCGGCCTGGGGAGACCGGGCTCGGTGAGGAGCGCGCCGACGTCGCTGGGCTCCAGGTCGAGGGCGAGGCACAGGTAGGGGCGCTCCCGCGACGCCACGAGCACCTGGCCGACGAGCGGCAGGTCGACCGTGACGACCAGGTAGCGCGCGGGGTCGTAGACGACCACCTCGTCCGCGAGCATCACCTGCTTGCGGCCCTGGGCGATGAGGCACACCATCGGCTTGTAGACGGTGTGCAGCGGCTCGGAGGGGCGCGAGGCGCGGATCAGGCTCATGCCCTTCACGGCCGTCGCGCGCATGCCGTCCTCGGCGGTGAACCGCTCGATCAGGGCTGCCAGCTCCGCGAGCCGCCGCTCGATCTCGCGATCCAGCTCCTCTGCCGCCGGGGCGCCTGCCTGCATGGGCCCAGGCTACCTCATCGAGCCGGCTCCGCCCAACCGGCGGGCCCGCGAGGGCGCTCCGGCCTCGGCTGACTGCCCTGCCGCGCGCGGGGGGCCGCCGGTCGCGCTGGATGCACGCCGTGCAGGATCGGGCAAGACCCGTCCAGGAACCGACTACCGCGCCCTCGCGGTCGAGGCCTAGGTTCTCCCCGTGACCGGCGCAATCCCGCGCTGGAGAGCGAGCGAATCAAGGAGTCTCTCATGCCTGGTATCGAGGGTAAGGTCGTTGTGATCACCGGCGCGAGCAGCGGTATCGGCGAGGCCGCCGCGCGCCTCCTGGCCCGGCGCGGCGCCCGGGTCGTGGTGGGCGCCCGGCGCACGGACCGGCTGGAGAAGCTCGCGTCCGCCATCCGCGCGGAGGGCGGCACCGTGGAGCATCGAGCCGTGGACGTCACCAAGCGGCAGGACGTGGCCGATCTCGTCGACTTCGCGCGGGCGACGTTCGGCCGCGTCGACGTGATCGTCAACAACGCCGGCGTCATGCCGCTCTCGCCCCTGTCATCGCTGAAGATCGAGGAGTGGGATCGCATGATCGACGTGAACATCCGCGGTGTCCTGCACGGGATCGCCGCCGGGCTGCCGATCATGAAGGCGCAGGGCCACGGGCACTTCGTCAACGTCTCGTCGATCGGCGGACACATGGTGGTCCCGACGGCCGCCGTGTACTGCGCGACGAAATTCGCGGTCTGGGCCATCTCCGACGGCCTCCGGCAGGAGTCCACCGACCTGCGGGTGACCGTGATCTCCCCCGGCGTCACCGAGTCCGAGCTGGCCGAGACCATCACGGACGACAGCGCGCGGCAGGCCATGAAAGAGTTCCGGAAGACCGCGATCTCCGCGGACGCCGTGGCCCGCGCGATCGCGTTCGCGATCGAGCAGCCGGACGACGTCGACGTGAGCGAGATCGTCGTCCGTCCGACGGCGAGCCCGCACTGATAGGAAGAGATCACCCACCCGGGCAGGGCGCGCCCGCGCGGGCCCACGTCTCCCACGCGGCCACGAACTCGGCATAAGGCGTCGGGATGGGCGTGCGGCCAGCGCCCGGGTTCCAGCCCCAGGTCACGAGCGGATCCTCGAGGTGGACGCGCAGCGCCGCCATGTCCTTGCCGCCGTTGCGCGCCGGATCCTTGATCTGCGCGCACAGCGCCCCCGGGGCGACGCCGACGAACACCATCGGCATGTCGGGCGGCGGCATGTGCCAGCCTTTCGCCACGCCGGGCGGCACGTGCGCGCCGTAGCTGCTCGGCGGGTTCGCCGGCCCGTGACACGTCGTGCACTCGGCCCCGGCCATGCCGTGGCCCGTGGGACCGCGGAGCACGAACTGGTTGTGAAGGCGGCCCTCGTCGCCCTGCAGCGGCACGTCGCCCGCGGGGTGACAGTTCTGGCAACGAGGATGCTGGAGCACGCTGCGCACGGTCTCGAACGCGGCGAGGCCGGCCGCGCGGTCGACCGGCGCCGGCGACGGGGCCTGCGAGGCCCCGGACGTCTGCCCCCCGCACCCGGCGAGGAGAAAGGCGAGAACAAGAGAGGAACGGATCATCATTGGCACCTAGGCGAGGCGGAACGGGAGGGAGCGCAGCCGCTGCTTCGTCAACGCGAACACCGCGTTCGCCACGGCAGGCGCGATCGGCGCGGTCGCCGGCTCCCCGATGCCGCCCATCGTGGCCTTGCTCGGGATGATGTGGACGGCGATGCGCGGCATATCGGCCATCCGGAGCATGGGATAGTCGTGGAAGTTGCTCTCCTGGACCTGCCCCTCGACGATGTTGAGCTTGCCAAAGAGCGCCGCCGTGAGGCCGAACGCGACGCTGCCCTGGACCTGTGCCTCGATGCCGAGCGGGTTCACCGCGGTGCCGCAATCCACGCTGCAGGTGACCGAGTGAACGCGGATGCGCCCCTTCTCGATCGAGACCTCGGCGACCTCGGCGACGATGGAGCCGAACGACTCGTGCATCGCCAGCCCGCGCGCCCGCCCCGGCGGCAGCGCCGTGCCCCAGCCGGCCTTCTCGGCGGCGACCTTCAGCGCGTTGGCGTGCCGCGGCTTGTCCTTCAGCAGATCGAGGCGGTACGCGAGCGGATCCTGCCCGGCGGCGTGCGCCAGCTCGTCGACCATGCTCTCCATCGCGAAGGCGGTATGCGTGTTGCCGACCGAGCGCCACCACAGCACGGTCACCGGCGTCCTCGGCGAGTGCAGCGACACGCGGAGCGCGGGCATCCCTGCGAGGTACGGCGAGTCGCCGACCCCCTCCACCGAGGTGTGGTCGATGCCGTTCTTGACGACGAGCGACTCGAGCGGCGTACCGGCGACGATGGACTGGCCCACGATCATGTGATCCCACGCCGTCGGCATGCCCCGGCCGTCGACGCCGACCTGCACCCGATGGACGTACGCGGGGCGGTAATAGCCGCCGCGCATGTCGTCCTCGCGCGTCCACACGACCTTGACCGGCACGCCGGCGGCCTTCGCGACCATCACGGCCTCCCCTACGAAATCCGCCACGGGGCTGGCGCGCCGGCCGAAGCCGCCGCCGAGGAACGTCGTGTGGATCTGGACCTTCTCGGGAGTCGTCCCGAGGATCTTCGCCGCGGCCATCTGGTCGCCGGTCTGGAACTGCGTGCCGGTCCAGATCTCGCAGCGATCGCCCTCGATCTTGACCGTGCAGTTGAGCGGCTCCATCGGCGCGTGCGCGAGGTAGGGCACGTCGTACTCCGCCTCGATCCGCGACTTGGCCGCGGCCAGGGCGTCCTCGACCTTGCCGACCTGGTGGGCGACCGGGCCCGGCTTGCGCGCCTGCGCGCGGAACTCGTCGATCAGCCTGGCGCTGTCGGCGCCGCCCCCCTCGGGCTTCGTCCACTCGGCGCGGAGCGCGTCGCGCCCGAGCTTGGCCGCCCAGAAATGTGCGGCGACGACGGCGACGCCGTTCGCGGTGGGGACGACCTTCTCGACGCCGGGCACCTTGAGGGCGTCGGCCGCGTCGTACTTCGCGAGCTTCGCGCCGAACGCCGGCGGGCGGAGCACCACGGCGGTCCGCAGCCCGGGGAACTGCACGTCGATCCCGAACTGCGCCTTGCCCGTGATCTTCTCCGGCGTATCGATGCGGCGCACCAGGGTGCCGATCAGCTTCCAGTCCTTGGGATCCTTCAGCTTCACCTTCGCCGGCGGGGTCAGCTTCATCGCCTCCTCGGCGAGCTGGCCGTAGGTCAGCTGATCCTTGCCGTGGGTGACGACCCCCTTCGCGACGACGCACGCCGCGGGCGCGACCTTCCAGCGGGCGGCCGCCGCGCGCACCAGCATGTCCTTCGCCATCGCGCCGACGGTGCGATACCGATCGAACTCGCCGTTCGTGCTCGTCGACCCGCCGGTCATCTGGAAGTGCATCACCGGGTGGCCGTACACCGGCGCGGCCGGCGCGTGCTCCGACCGCACCTTCGACCAGTCGCACTCGAGCTCCTCGGCGATCAGCATCGCGAGCCCGGTCCAGATGCCCTGGCCCATCTCGGAGTGCGCGAGCACCACGGTCACGGACTCATCCGTTCCGATGCGCACGAACGCGTTGGGCGACAGGGGCTGCGGCTGCGCCGCCTTCGGCGCGGC
This sequence comes from Sorangium sp. So ce296, assembly GCF_051529605.1. Classification (NCBI taxonomy): domain Bacteria; kingdom Pseudomonadati; phylum Myxococcota; order Polyangiales; family Polyangiaceae; genus Sorangium; species Sorangium sp. So ce296. The sequence continues at coordinate 14,508,163 of NZ_CP150325.1, read as the reverse complement.
GCGGACCCCCTGCGGCACGTAGAAGCTGAGCAGGAGCCCCGCCGCAGAGCCCGCGGCCACCTGCAAGAAGTCGCGCCGGGAGACGCTCACTTACCACCTCGCTTGAGGCGCGACGCGAGGATCACCGCCTCGCGCACGCGCACATAGGTCCCGCACCGACACACGTTTCCGGACAGCGCCGCATCGATATCGGCGTCGGTCGGTTCTGGTTTCTGCTCGAGCAACGCGGCCGCGGTCATGATTTGCCCGGACTGACAGTACCCGCACTGGACGACATCGGCCTGCGCCCACGCCTGTTGCACGACGTGCGACCCGTCGGCCGACAGGCCCTCGATCGTCGTCACCTTGCGCGCTCCGACGCTCGACACCGGCAGGACGCAGGAGCGCGCGGGCTTGCCGTCGACGTGGACCGTGCACGCGCCGCACTGGGCCATGCCACAGCCATACTTGGTGCCGGTCAATCCCAGCAGATCCCGGAGCACCCAGAGCAGAGGCATCTCCGGAGCGGCCTCGACCTCGCGAACAACGCCGTTGATATGGAGTTTCATGGCCGCTTTCGCCTTACTTTTGCGTTCGTGCGGCGTCAAGCGAGCGACCTTGGTTTTATCAGTTCTTCACCGTGGCCGGCGGCGCGCCGTCGCCCCGCGGCGCCCCAGGGGGCGGCGGTCGCGCGCGAAGTTGCGTACGGCGTTGCGTCCGGCGGCGAGGAACGCCCTGGCGGGAGCATCGCGAAAGGATGATGATGCCAGGCGCATGAACGAGCTTGAGCGGATCGTGCGGGAAGCGACGAAGTTGGTGGCGGACCGGTCCCCGTTTCTGCTCGCGACCGTCGTGCGGGTGTCGGGGTCGTCGTACCGGCGCCCCGGCGCGCGGATGCTGGTCGCCGGCGATCGCTGGCTGTCGGGGTGCGTGAGCGGCGGTTGCCTGGAGGGCGACGTCATGCTCCGCGGAGAGCACCGGTGCCGCGATGGAGCCGTGGTGGTCACGTACGACTCGACCACCGAAGACGGAGAGCCGTGGGGCGTCGGGCTCGGCTGCAACGGCGTCGTCGACGTGCTGCTCGAGCGCGTCGAGGCCGGGGCGACCCACGACGCGCTCGCCTTCGCCGGCGCGTGCTTCGCCGAGGAGACCACCGGCACGCTGGTCACGGTGATCCGCTCGACGGCCTCCACGGTCCGGGTCGGCGCGCGCCTCGCCTTCGGCCCGCCGTGCGCGCTCGCGCACCCGGTGACCGATCCCGCCGCGCGCGCCGCGATCGAGCGCGCCGCGCGGGGGCCGGCCGGCGTCGTCGAGCTGGACGGGCTGGGGATCACCGCGCTCGTCGAGAAGATCGCGCCGTCGCCGCAGCTCTTCGTGCTCGGGGGCGGCCACGACGCGGCGCCCATCGTCTCGCTCGCGACGTCGGTCGGGTTCCGGGTCACGGTCGCGGTGCCCGTCCTTCGCCAGGGCTCCCGGTTCGCCGCGGCGGACCGCGTCATCGCCACCGGCGGCGCGATGGATCGCCTGCGCGCGCTCATCGACGCGGCCGCCGAGGCGTATGTCGTCATCATGCACCACCAGCGCACGCCGGATCGCGACGCGCTCACGGCCGCCCTCGCGTCGCGCGCCCGCTACATCGGCGTGCTCGGGCCCGCGCGCCGCACGCGCGAGCTCCTCGCGGAGATCGGCCAGGGCCCCGGCGACGATCCGCGGATCCACGCGCCCATCGGGCTCGATCTCGGCGCCGAGACGCCCGAGCAGATCGCGCTCTCGGTCGTGGGCGAGCTCCAGGCCGTCGCGCGGAGGGCGCAGGGGGGGAAGCTCCGCGACCGCGTCCGCCCGCTGCACGCCGGCCTGGCGCTGGCCGTGCTCGCCGCGGGCGGCTCACGTCGCCTCGGGCGCCCCAAGCAGCTCGTCGAGCTCGACGGGGCGCCGCTCGTCCGGCGCGTGGCGGCGGCGTGCGTCGAGGCGCGATCCGGGCCGGTCGGCGTCGTGCTCGGCGCCCACGCCGGCGCGGTGGCGCGCGCGCTCGGCGACCTCGACGTCGCGCGCATCGCGAACGACGGCTGGGAAGAGGGCATCGCCTCCTCGATCCGCGCCGCGGTCCGGTGGGCGGAGGCCTCGAAGGCCGACGCGCTCCTGATCGCGCTCGCGGATCAGCCGCTGATCACGGTCGAGCACCTCACCGCCCTGCGGAACGCGTGGCTGGCGGGCGCTCCGGTCGCCGCGTCGCGCTTCAGCGGCGTCGTGGGCGCGCCGGCGGTGTTCGACCGATCTCGCTGGGACGCCCTCGCGCGCCTCGAGGGCGACCAGGGCGCCGGCCGGCTGTTGCGCGCCGAGGGCATCGTCGCGATCGACTGGGCGGGCGGGGCGATCGACGTCGACACGGCCGACGACGTGCGCGCGCTCGGCGGCCACGCGCCGGCGAACCCGCCGGGCTGCTGATCGCCGGGGAGGTCGCTCCGGCCGCCCTTGACTTCGAGCGCACTCTAACTCTTACGGTGGCCTGCGTCGAAGCGCCGCGGCCCACCCCCGCGGCCTACAAGGAGCCCAACCATGCACACACGCAAGCTCGGTCCTCTCAAGGTCTCCGCCCTCGGTCTCGGCTGCATGGGCATGAGCGATTTCTACAGCAACCGCGACGACGCCGAGTCGATCGCCACGATCCATCGCGCCGTCGAGCTCGGCGTCACGCTGCTCGACACCGCGGACATGTACGGGCCGTTCACGAACGAGGAGCTCGTCGGCCGGGCGATCGAGGGCCGGCGCGATCGGATCGTCCTCGCGACCAAGTGCGGCATCGTCCGCGATCCCAACGATGCCACGGTCCGGGGCGTCAACGGCGCGCCGGAGTACATCCGGGCGGCCTGCGACGCGAGCCTGCGGCGCCTCCGCGTCGACGTCATCGATCTCTACCAGCTGCACCGCGTCGATCCGAAGACGCCCATCGAGGACAGCGTGGGCGCGATGGCGGACCTCGTGAAGGCCGGCAAGGTGCGCGCGATCGGCCTCTCGGAGGCGGGCTCGGCGACGCTCCGGCGCGCCCACGCGGTGCACCCGCTCGCGTCGGTGCAGAGCGAGTACTCGCTCTGGACGCGGGATCCCGAGGACGACGTGCTCGCCACGTGCCGCGAGCTCGGCATCGGCTTCCTCGCGTACAGCCCCCTCGGCCGCGGCTTCCTCACGGGGCAGATCAAGCGCTTCGAGGACCTCGCGTCGGACGACTACCGCCGCATGGCGCCGCGCTTCCAGGGGGAGAACTTCCAGAGGAACCTCGATCTCGTCGCGAAGGTCGAGGACATCGCGCGGGAGAAGGGCGTGAAGGCGTCGCAGCTCGCGCTCGCATGGGTCCTCGCGCAGGGGGATTTCATCGTCCCGATCCCCGGCACGAAGCGCCGCAGCTACCTCGAGGAGAACGTCGCCGCGGAGGGGATCAAGCTCACCGAGGGCGATCTGCGCCGCCTCGACGCCGTGGCGCCGAAGGGCGCGGCGGCCGGTCCGCGCTATCCGGAGGTCGGCATGAGGCTCGTGAACCAGTGAGCGGCGCGGCCGGCAGACCGCGCCTCGGCGCGGCGCGCTCCGGGAAGGCTGGCGCGCCGCGCTCCGGCGCGGACGGCGCGGCGCGCTTCGGGAAGGCCGGCGCGCCGCGCTCCGGCGCGGACGGCGCGCTCACGATCGCCGAGGTCGCCGCGGCGACCGGGACGAGCGCGCACACGCTCCGCTATTACGAGCGGATCGGGCTCATCCGGCCCGTGGCGCGGGCGCGGAGCGGCCACCGCCGCTACGGCCCGGACGACGTGCGGTGGGTCGAGTTCCTCCGCAAGCTGCACGCGACCGGCATGCCGATCCGCCGCATGCTCGCCTACGCGGCGCTCGTGCGTCGCGGCGAGGACACGATCTCCGAGCGGCGCGCGCTGCTCGAGGCGCACCGCGACGACGTGGCCGCGAAGCTCGCCGAGCAGCAGGCGCACCTCGCGATCATCGAGAAGAAGGTGCTCCTGTACCTGGATCTCGAGAAGCAGAGCGCGCGCCGCCGCGCGTCGTGACCAGCGCCGCGGCGCCCGCGTCGAGCGGGCGTCCCGCGGCGCGCGGCGATCACGCCCCCTCCGGCACCCCGGGCTGCCGGAGCACGCGCAAGGGGCCCTCGGACGACACGAGGCCGGCGAGCGCCGGGTCGGTCATCACCTCGAGGAGATCGCGCTCCGCGCCGTCGACCGTGCACCGCCGCCGCACGAGCCGGACGACCTGCGAGTAGTCCACGTGATCCAGGTCGTGCGCGAGCCCGAGCGGCTGCCACAGGGTGTGCCGGCCGTGCCGGTGGGCGGCGCCGGGGTCGTACCAGCCGTAGTTGGCGGCGCGATCGCGGCTCCCGGCGAGGCGGTTGGTGAGCACCCAGTGCTTGCCGACGTTCTCGATGAGCCCGGTCCGCCCCGCGACCCGCTCCTCGACGCGGCGGTGGTGCTCCAGCATGCGCGAGGTGTTCGCCATCGTGGGATCCGGCGCGCCGATGCACGGCTTTATCCGCACGGTGGCCTGCTCCCAGACGAGGTCGCAGAGGCGGGTCGTCAGCATCGCGCACTCGAGCAGGTCCGCGATGCGCTGCGTCGTCCTGGCGGACGCGTTGATCCGCACGGAGTCCTGCGCGTCGCCGACGCGGAGCGCGTCGGCGCTCACGAGGAAGGTCGCGCGGTGCTCGCCGTGCTCGCTGTGCACCGGGACCCAGTCGATGGGCGCCAGGTGGCCGGCGTGCACGGCCTCCAGGAGGGCGTCCTCGCGCGCGGCGCAGGCGCGCTCGGGCAGGCGTGCGACGAAATCGGTGCCTCGCAGGACGTCGGTCATGGCTCCCCCGGAGCGAGCGCGGGCCCCACCCCGGCCGCGGCGCCGCCCGGCCGGGCCGTCGGGCGCTGGCCGGCTCGCTCGCTTGATTGTGCGGAGCGCGCGAGATCCGCGCAAGCGCGCGCGGGTCCTGCGCTTTGCGCTGCTCGCCCGCTCGCCCTAAGCTCCGCCCCATGTCGCCCCCGGTGAGCCGTCCCTCCGGAGCGTTCCGCGCTTCCCGCCTCCTCCTCCTCGCCTGCGCCGCCGTGCTCGCCGCGCAGTCCGCCGGCTGCGGCTCCAGCGCGTCCCAGGGCCCCGACGCGGCCGCCGCCATCGCGTCGATCGACGCGCGCCTGCGGGGCAGCTTCCGGCTCGTCCGGTTCGAGCCCGAGGTCCCGCTCGAGCCGATGCTCGCGTCGATGCTCGAGTTCCAGTACGCGCACTTGATCGTCCGCTTCGACGGGAAGCGCATCCTCGCGGATTCGCCGGGTCTCCACGTCGACCGCGCTTACGAGATCCGCGATCCCGCGTGGGATCGGTTCAAGCTGATCTCCTACGACGAGGCGGGGATCGGCTACGAGGCGCTGTGCGAGTTCTCGGAGCAGGGAGAGCTCATCGTGTACGCCCAGACGCCGCCCTGGAAGGGCGTGGCCACGCTCCGCCGCGCGCAGTAGCGAGCAGGAGCGGCGCGACGTGGACGCGCCGGGAGCGCGGCGGCGCGCCGCGCCTCAGGCCGGCGCCATGGGGAGCTGATCCAGGAGGCGCGCGAGCTGCTCGCAGAGCCGCTCCCTGCTGAACTGCGCGATCTCGACGGCGTTGACGTTCGGGAGCGCGCGCCGCCCGCCCTGCACGCGCTCGCGCAGCCAGCCCGCGATCCCGAGCACGTCGCTCGGATGGATGTGGCTCCCCGCGTGGTGCGCTTTGATGATGTCGGCCGCCTCGCCGTCGGGGGCGATCGCGAGGATCTCCTTTCCGATCGAGAGATACTCGAACATCTTCGCGGGCACGACGCGGCATGCGCTCTCGACGTCGCTCAGGAGCACGCAGAGCGCGTCGGCGGACTTCATCCAGGCGATCGAGCGCGAGTGGTCGCAGTACGGATCGAGGCGCAGGCGACATCGCGTCTTCTTGATGCGGTCGAGCAGCCTCTCCTGCTGCTCGGTCCTCCGGCCCACGACGACGAGCTCGAGCTGCGCGAGCCTTTCCGGCGCGGATGCGTCCAGCACCTCAATCGCCGCGACCAGCGGCTCGACGTTGGTCAGGTTCCAGAGCGTGCCCGTATAGACGAGCCGGAAGACGTCGCGATCTGGCCTGGCGATATCGGTCGCGGCCGGCCCGGGGGCGATGTCGTCCTCGTCGAAGCCGTTGTAGATGCAGGTGGACGCGGCGTGGCTGCCTGCCTCGCGCGCGCGGTCCTGAAGCCGCTGGGCGCTCGACTTCGTCGTGCAGACGATGGCGTCGGCCTGCCGCAGGATGTAACGCTGCATCCGCTGCTGGACGGCACAGGAGAAAGCGTCCTGGCGCGCGTTCTCCAGGAAACGCTGGCTGATGTCCCATTCATCTCGGAAATCGAGGACGAGCGGCAGCCCGAAGCGCCTCTTCAACAGGGCTCCGAGGAGGAGGTTCGAGTACGACGGGGCGGTCGCGAGGATGGCGTCGTGATGGATCGTGCGCAGGAGGTGGCTGCCGGCGCGCAGCGCCGAGGGGAGCCAGAGCACCTGCGGATCGGGCTGCAGCGCGAGCGTGGTCGCTCCGCGCAGCGCCCCGACGAGGCGCCGGCGCGGCCCTGGCGCGGTCGCCTTGCTGCCCGCGTCGCGCGCGAGCTTGGCTTTCATGCTGTAGCTCGGCTCCCACGTCCTCGCGCGCGCGATGTGCGTCTCCGCCGGGATGTCGCGCAGCAGGCTCTCGTCCGAGAGCGGCGCGGATGGGTTGGCCGCGACGAGCACGCTGGCCTCCCAGCCGAAGCGACGCAGGTACTTCACGAACTTGACGGGGCGCTGCACCCCAGCCCCGCCGACAGGCGGGAAGTGATAGCTGATGAGCAACAGCCGCCGGGTCCTGGCTGCTCGATGGACAGCGGGCTCGTCCTTGGCATCCGCGCCGCTCGCCGCCCTGTGCTGTCCTATGGCACGAAAATGAACGCTATCGTCGAAGAGCATGAATCCCCCCCACACTCACACAAGTCGTTTACGCCATGTACTGGGATATTCGTGAGAAACGAACGGCTTGCCGGCTCGTGCGCTCCACGAGCTCGCGAACGAGCGCGCTCGCGACCGTCGACGTGTCGTGAAGGAGGATGATGTCCCCGCTCCGAGGTCTGTATCGTGCACACCACGCGACCGCTGCCTCGGACGACCTCATCGCGTAATCGCGCGGATCGGCGTTCCAGAGGACCACGGTGTGCTCATCGCTCCAGAGCTGAAGGAGCGCGCGGGCCGAGACCTTCCCCCAAGGCGGACGGAACAGCGGACATGGGTTCCCCGTGAGATCTTCGAGGAGCGCGCGCGTCGTCCCCACCTCCGCGCGCAGCAGCTGAGGAGACGCATGCTCCAGCGAGACATGCGTGTAGGTGTGGTTGCCTATTTCATGTCCGTCCGCGACGATGCGGCGCACGAGATCGGGGTGGCTCCGGGCCATTGTGCCGAGGACGAAGAATGTCGCGAGCACTTTGTGCTCGGCGAGCCAGTCGAGGAGTCGAGGCGTGTGCTCGGGGTGGGGGCCATCATCGAACGTCAGCGCTATCTCGGCGACGCTCCGGCCGGAATGACCGGCGATGAGCGCGCGCGTCCTGGACGACGGTCCGCGATCCATGAGCATGCGACGGGAAACCGCCATCGTCGCGACCTGCTTGGCTGCCTGCCGTAAAAAGCTCATGCGTCCCCCCTCTTCGCGCCGCGAGCGAGCTTCGGTCCGCCGGCTCCGCATCTCGGGCGCGGAGCGCGTCGGCGTTACCGCGATTGTCGACTTTGCATATTTAGCAAGATGAGGTGTCTTCGCAACGTCACGGTTGTTGCGGCGCGCTTGCGTCTACGTGCGTCGCGGACGTTGACGCTGGCCAGACGTGGTGTACAAGCGACGGCGTCCCATGGTCGAGGCGAGCGCGCAGCAGAGCAACGATCCGCACGGGTGGCGAAAGGAGGCGCGGGATCTGTCAGCGGCGGTCGCCGGCGGAGCGATCGTGGGGATGCCCCTTCTGTACACGATGGAGATGTGGTTCCGCGGGACCATGCTCTCGGCGTGGCACCTCGGGGCGATCCTGGCGCTGACGCTGATCGTGAGCTTCCTGTCCTCGCTGGAGTCCGGGTTCCGGAGCGACGACACCCTCGTGGGCACCGCCATGGAAGCGGTGACGTCGGTCGGGATCGGGATCGTCCTCTCGGCGGCCATCCTGGCGCTGGTCGGCGAGATCTCCCTCGACAGCGCGCCCAGCGAGGTCGTCGGCGAGATCCTCCTCCAGGCGGCCGCCGTGAGCATCGGGGCGGCGTTCGCGAACGCGCAGGTCCGGGGCAAATCGCGCACGGGGGATGAGCCGCAGGACGGCGAGAAGGCGCCGGAGGGAGAGCCGGAGGCGCTGCAGCTCAGGGCGGACCTGCGGGACTTCTCCGCCGCGATGGCCGGCTCGCTGCTCTTCACGATGAACATCGCCTCGACGGAGGAGATCGTGATGATCGCGTCGCGGCTCTCGCCGTGGCGGCAGCTCGCGATGGTCGGGGTGAGCGTCGCGCTGTGCTACGTCATCCTGTTCGCGTCCGGGTTCGAGCGGCACGACGTGTACGTCAAGAGCTTGTTCCAGAGCCGGGCCTTCGAGACCTTGATGACGTGCGCCGTGTCGCTCCTGATGGCGCTGGTGCTGCTTTGCCTGATCGGAGAGCGCGAGGCGACGAGCGATCCGTCGACGCTGGTGGCCAGCGTGGTAACCCTCGGCCTGCCGGCGATCGTCGGCGGCGCGGCGGGGAGGTTGGTGGTGTGAGCGACGACGGGCGGGAGCGAGAGGAGCGCCCTGGCGGGCGCGGGAAGGGCAGGCGGGTACGCCGTCAGCTGGCCGAGTGGGTCTCGCTCGGGGTCAGCACGGCGTTGATCCTCGCCCTGATCGTGTTCCTGGTGCACTCGGGCTTGACGAGCGCCCGCGGCTCGGTCGTGCCGGAGGTGAAGGCGCTGCCCGATCGGGCCGAGCAGCACGGCGGCGCTTGGCTCTTGCCGGTCCGGGTGAAGAACGGAGGCAGGCAGATGCTCGGCGATCTCGGGGTCGAGCTCCGGTACACGCCGCCGGGAGCGCCGGGGCCGGAGCGGGTCGAGGCGACGATCGACTACCTCGGCAAGCACTCCGAGCAAGAGCTGTACTTCTATGTGCCGAGCGACCCGAGGGGCATGGCGATCGAGGCGAGGCCGCTGCATTACCAGGTGAAGTGAAGGCGCGCGCCGCCCAGGCGTCGAGCCGCGGACACCGCACCTTGCCCGCCGCCGTCACCCCCGCCGCGGCTTCCGATCCAGCCACGCCCGCTGCCCCCACGGGCACGCGAACTCGAGCGGCTTCGTCAGGATCCACAGCACCGGCAGCGGCGGCGGCGCCGGCGGCGTGGGGCCGGCGCCGTCCGTGAAGTAAATGACGCCGGAGACCCGCCGGGCCGCCAGGAACTCCGGCGCGAACACCGGCCGCAGATCGGTCCCGCCGCGGCCGCCCACGTCGCCGAGCCGCCCGTCGAAGGCGTACACGCGCCCGATCTCCGTGTCGCACTCGGCCACGGTGATGCGCGCGACCTCGCTCATCGCCTGCAGCTGCCGCGCGATCTCCTCGAGCTCGTCGCGCCGCATGCTCATCGACGTGTCGATCGCCACGAGCACCGACGGCTTCGCGATGGCCCGGGGCGCGTACGTCCTGCCGGGCACCTCGCCGACGCGGCCCGGGAAGCGCCGGTTCGGCCGCGCGTACGTGTGCACCGGGGCGCGCTCCCGCGCCACGAACATCCGCAGCGCGGTCTTCCAGTCGAGCGGGGTCGCGCGCGGCCCGAGCACGTCGGTGAGCTCCTCGATGAGCCGGCCGGGCGTCTTGCCCGCGAGCGTCAGCCCGGGCAGGTCCGCCGGGTCGCCGTCGCCCGCGAGCGCGCCCGCCTCCTCGGCGGCGCGCAGCAGGAGCTGCCGGGTTTGCTCCACCGCGCCCGGCTCCCGCGAGGGGCGGCGCAGCACGCGGTGATCGTCGACGGCCTCGCCGCCCCGCTGCGGGAGCTTGCCCTCGCGCGCCGCGCGCACGAGCAGCTCGTAGCGCTCGAGCGTGCTCTGGCCGCCGCGCAGCCCGAGCGGGGCGTAGGGCTGCCAGCGGATCGGGTCGGGCAGCGGCTCCTCGATGTACTCGTTGGCCGACATCTCCAGGGCGAGATCCATGAGCTCGGGCTCGTCCGCGCCCGCGAACTTGGGGTGGCAGAGGTGCCCGAGCGCCACGTGGTGCACCTCGTGCAGGAGCACGCCGCGCAGGAACAGGGGCTCGTTCATGAACGACTCCACGTTGACGTGGAGGAAGAAGCGGCCCTCGAACATCGAGACCGCCATGCGCCTGACCGAGGGGTCCGCGACCGGCGCGAGCCGCCCGAGGATCGCGGCGTAGCAGGGGTATCGCTCCAGGAACCCCGGATCGCGCACGAAGGCGTCGAGCCACGCCGCGAGCTCGTCCTCGGGCACCTCGCGGCGCTCCGTGCCCTCGGGCGCCGGCTTGGCGGCCTCGGGCGCCGGCTCGGCCGCCGCGAGCGCCGGCTTGGCCGCCTCGTTGCCCCGCCTCATTGCGGCCGGATGGGCGTGACGCCGTGCTTCTTCAGCGCCCCCGCCAGCCGGAGGGCCCAGCGCTCCGGCAGCTGCGCGAGCAGCTGGCCCAGGCACGCCCGCGCGACGTTGCTCCGCCGCACCTCCACGAGCTTCGCCTGCTGCGCCAGGTGCGCCGACAGCGCGGTCACGACGAGCCCCACCCGGTGCTGCCGCAGCGCATCGGCGCGCCACGCCAGCACCTTCTGCTCGGCGGCGCTGCCCGCGTAGTTCTGGAGCAGCTCCTCGGGGCGGACGTCGATGAGCTGCGTCGCGGTCGCGTTGCCGCCGAGCGCGTCCTGGAGGCGCTCGCGGTGGTCGCCGGGCAGGTCGGCGAGCAGCGCCTCGAACGCCGCGAGCGACAGCTTCCGCTGCGCCGCGAGCACGCCGACCTCCGGCCCCTCGAGCAGCGGCGCGAGCCGCGTCGTCACCTCGTCGAAGCGGTCGGTCTCCCCGCGCTCGCGCGCGGCGCGCAGCGCCTTGCCCGCGGGCGAGGTCGGCCCGTAGTCGGCGAGCAGCGCGCGCAGGTCGAACGGCAGCCGCGTCGACCAGGTGTCCTTCGACGCGAGCAGGAGCTCCACCCAGCTCGGCGGCAGGTACCCGCCGAGCGCGTCGCGCAGCAGCACGCCGTCCGCGAGCTCCTCGGGGCGGAGCGCGCTCAGCACCTGCGACGCGTACGTCCAGGTGCGCGGCGGGACGTCGTCCAGGATGCGCTCGTGCGTCTGCGCCAGCGCGATCACGCCCGGGTGGATCCCGTTCACCTGCGCCCAGGCGAGCCAGGACGCCCGGTCCGCGCGGACGTTGAGGTTGAGGAACCGCGCCCGGAGCGCGCGATCGAGCGGGGTCACCTGGTAGTCGGCCGACTCGGGGTTCACGGCGGCGAAGCACACCCAGCCCGCGGGCAGCTCGTACTCGTGCAGCCGCCGGGCGCTGAGCAGCTGGAGCGCCGGCTGCTGGATGTACCGCTCCGCCCGGTTGAGCTCCTCGAGCATCAGGATGCCGGCGCCGTCCTGGGGCAGCACCGACGGCGCCGCGTAGGCGGTCCGGTTGTCCCGGATGACCGGCAGGCCCACGAGGTCGGGCGGCTCGAGGAGGCTCAGGTCGAGCACGACGGTGGCGATGCCGAGCCGCTCGGCGAGCTGCCGGACGAGCTCGCTCTTTCCGATCCCCGTCGGGCCCTCGAGCAGCACCGCGCGCCGCGCGCGGTACGCGAGCTCGAGCACGGCCTCGAGCCGCGGTCCGATCGGGATGGGCGCGGAGCGCCCCTCGAGGAGGGTGGGTGGCGTCGCCGCGGCCGGCCTGCCCGGCGCGTTTCCATCGGTTCTGGGCTTCGTCACGGAGATAAAGGAGGGTGCGGCGCGCGCGGAGCGAAGAAAGAACCTCCGAGGCCTGGGGCCCAGGATGCTCGGCCTTTCCGTGCCCGGCGGGCGCTCGGCTCTCGTCCTGCCAGGTGGACCCGAGCTCTAGCAGCCGCTGCGCGGCCTGTCATTCGCCACGCGCGCCACGCGACGCGCCACGCGACGGCTGGCGGCGCGCTCAGGCGCCGAGGAGCAGCCCCAGCGTGGTCGCGAGCGCGGCGTCGTTCCACGAGGACAGCCCGCGTGGCAGGAGGACGGTCACGCGATGAGGCTGGCCTCCGCAGCTGCGCGCACCCTCGTAGGTGCGCCCCGTCCGGGTGAGCTCGTAGCTGCATCGCCCGATGCGACCGGCGAGCTGCCGGTCGTCCAGCCGGTAGTCGGAGAGGGCGCCGGCCACGAGGCCGCGCGCGCGGAGCCCTGCCTCCGCCCGGGTCACCGAGAGCTGAAGCGGCATGGCGCCGACGATGCCGGTCGCGGCCTGCCCGGTCGCGGTGACGCTCACGGGCCGGTTGAACGCGACGCCCCGGACCGCCTGCCCGTCGCGCCCGCCGTCCGCCGCGTACACGCCCAGGCTCACGTCCGGCCCGACGACGCGGCCCGGCTCGACGTCGGCGCTCACGAGCTCGCCCCGGGCGGTGAGCAGGATGAACTCGCTCGGCCCCGCAGCATCGAAGATGTCCTCGCGCGCCGGGTGATCGGCGCCCGGCGCCGCCCCGCACGCTGCGGTGAGCGGCAGGGCGAGCACGAGCACAGGGAGCAGCCTCATCCGCATCGCAGCACCTCCACGCCTGGTCGGGCACACCGAACGTGAGGCCGGGGGCGCCGGAGCGGTAGACGTCTCTACCGCGAGGATCGGATTCGCCAGGGCCGCATCCGTTCCCGGTGGTCTCGGTCCCATGGCCTAGGGTGCGTCGGGGAGCGCCCGAGGGGCGACCCTTGCACGTGCGGCCCGACGCGGGCTGTGATGCGCTCTGTCGTCCACCGATGCGCAAAGGCGTGCCAGCGCGCCGTGGCGCGCGTGGCAGGCCCTCAGCGCGGCACCTCGAGCGGGGCGCAGGTCGAGACGCCGGCGCCGACGATGCGGAAGCCGATGTTCGTCATGTAGTCGGGATCGATCGAGCCGTCCGAGGGCCGATAGCGGCTCACGTTGGTGGTCCGTGACGGGGACTGGAAGTCGTCCGGCGCGGTGTAGAAATAGAAGTCGCCGCCCCAGAAGGAGAACGCCCACGCGCTGGGGGTCTCGATGCCCGGCAGATCCGTGGCCTCGAGGATCTCGCCGGTCTCCTTGTCGATCTCGGCGAGCTGGACCGGCGTGGTGGTGAAGAAGCCGAAGAGGCGTCCGTCGCCCGTGCCGGTGAGCTCCGCCGAAGCGCCGCGCAGCGAGCCGCTGAACTCCCCGACCGGCGTCACCGACGCGCCGTCGATCCTCCCGAGCCCGACGCCCGGCGTGCCGGTCGCGCCCGCCACGAACAGCTGCTCCGCGTCCGGGCGGGAGAGATCGCTCGAGAAGCCCATCCCCAGCCGGGACCACCCCTCCGAGAGCGACATGTCCGTGGGCTCGCAGCTCGCGTCCTCGGTGCTGACCTTGAACAGCGTGCCTTCGCTGTCGTCGCCATAGACGTAGTTGACCCACGCCACCGCGTCGCGATCGACCGCCATCGAGTTGGGATGCATGCTGGTTTGGCAACCCAGGACACCAATCTTCGTAAACTCCTTGCGATCGGGCCTGAAGCTGTAGAGCTCGTTGTCCTGCGTGAGCACATACACGAGGGCCGCCCGCTCGATGCACCGGCTGTCGGCGTCCTCACTTTCGCTGCCCCCATGGCTCCCGCCGGTCCCGGCGCCGGCGCCGAACGTCTCGTCCTGGCCGCCCGCGCCGCTGCCGTTGCCTTCGCCGCTGCCGGCGCCGTTGTCACTGCTATCGCCGGCCCCTGTGGTCTGGCTGGTGTCTGCCGGGGACGTACCGTCGCCGGACGCGCTGCAGCCGCTCGCCGCGAGCGCCATCCAGAAGCACCATCGTGCGATTCGCATATCCGCTCTCCCTTCCGCGTGATTCGCTTCTATAGCCGCGAAGCGCGCGCCCGGGTACACGAAGTGGCGTCCCCGGTGAAAAGGGTACCTGCGCTCTGCGAAGGACAGAGGCGCGCGTCCGGGTCGAGCAGGCGTGAGCGGCGAGCGAGGTCATCAGGGGATGGCGACGACCTCCTCGGACTGGCAGCAAAAATACGTGGCTCCCTTGGGTGTCACTTCCCCCGCGGCGACTCCGCCGGTCGGGGCGCAGGTGCCGGGCTCGTTCGTGACCCACTTCGCGGTCATGCTCCCGAGCTGCAAGTCCGGCCCTGCGACGCACTTCGGCCCGGTCAGCGTCACGGTCTCGGCGCCGAGCAGCCGGCCGCAGCTGCCGTCCCCGTAGATCGATACGAACGCGGAGCACGCGCTGCCCTCGGGCGGGTCGCATTCGCACGGCGAGCAGCTGCGCGTGTCGTCGAAGCCCGTGTAGAGCGCTTGCAGCTCGGGGTAATGCTCCGGGCATTTCGGCTCGCCCTGGCGGAGGTAGCGGATGCATATCGCGAAGCCCTCCGGCCGCTGGGCGGGGGAAGCGACGCACATCTTCGAGGGATCGGCGCATGCGCGCTCGTCGGCCGAGCCCGAGCAGCCGCGCGCCCGCACGCTGAACGGGGCAGGCAGCTCGGGCGGCGGCCCACCCGGATCGATCGTCGGCGCGCAGGGGCTCACCGTCGGCGCCGGGATGACCAGCGAGCCGAGCTCGCCCGAGGCGATCGTGGCGCACGCGCCGTTCCACCCGTCGGGGGCGTCGAACGACATCGGCGTCGTCCCGTCGCACGTGGCGGAGGCGCGCCCCCGGAGGGCCGGCGGCAGCTCGCAGGCGGGCTGCATGCAGCGGCATGTCGGGCAGCTGTGCGCGTCGGCGAAGCCGCCGTAGCCGTCGAACACGAGCTCTGGCGTCTCCGCGGGGCACTCCGGCGCAGACCCCCCGTCGGCCGGGTCGCCCCTCCAGAGCAGGATGGGATCGTCGAACCCGAGGTAGGGCAGCTCCACGCACGCGCCCTTGCACACGGCGCACGGCTTGTCGCATTCGTAAGCGTCCAGGCCGTAGCACGGGTGGTCGCACGAAAACATCTGGACAGGGCCGCTGTTCCAGCAGCCTGCGAAGCTCCCGGCAGCAGCGAGCGCGAGCGCAAGCGAGATCGGGTACTTCCTTGTCGTCATCGTCGTAGCCCTTTTCTGGCGTGTTTCGGTCTGGCCGTCGGACAGGGATCAATGCGCCGCGCTGACCGCTCGGCGCTGCCTCTTCAACCGCTCCTGGCGCTCACGCCGGTTCACGCCGGCGGGCCCGCGCGGCCGGGGCGCGTGGCGCACGCGTCGATCGAGAGAACGGGGATCGCGCACGCCGAATCCATACTTGGGTCGGTGAGCACAGGAAAGCCCAATCTGCTGTGATCCCTCAATGTATCGATGCCATTCCGGTTTGGCTCACGAAATTATCAATGTTCGTGCGTCGTGCGTCTCGTGCGAGAATCTTGCCCCGGATGGCGGAAGGCGTGTCGCAGGGGAGCGTCTACGGCCGCGTCGGAACGTGCTGGACGTGAGGGGCAAAGGCGGGAAGGAACGTGGGACCCCAGGGAGGGAGGAGGCCGGGCGGCTCGGCAGCACCCCCGCACGACCAGCGACGAGCCGCGGCGCCGCGCTCCTATCGCTGCGATCGCTCGAGCGCGTCTATGGCATCGAGCTGGGGCCTTATCTGCGCGCGCTCCTCCTCGGAGAGCGGCGCCTCGTCGAGCTCGGCGCGCAGCGCGCGCGCCCGCGCCTCCTCGCCCAGGGCGACGGCGAGCTCGAGCCGCGCCGCGAGGGCGCGCGCTCGCTCGAGCGGGGCGTCCGCGTCTTCCGTCCGGGCGAGCGCCACGTCGAGCACCTTGGCGGCGGCGGCGTCGTCGTTCTTGAAATCGCGCAGCCGCGCCGCCGCGCCCAGCGCCCGGCCCAGCCTCGAGCTCGAGCGCGACCCCGCCTCGTCGTCGTCGTCCGGCGCGTCCCGCCGGATGAAGATCACCGAGTTGCCCGCGACATCGACCACCGTGAAGCGACTCTGCCCCTTCTTCATGCGCGAGATCCGGGGAAAGCCGGCGACCGGCACCTTGCCATACGCCCGCCGCAGGCCCTCCGAGAAGGTTTCGTGGAGGCGCTCGACCTCGGGGACGAGCACGAGGCACGTGCTGTAGGACTCCCTGGGATCCAGCCTCTTGAGGCCCATGAAGTGCAGGTGGACGTCGCCCCGGCGCGTCGCCGCGTACACGTTCGGCGTCGTCTGCTGGTGGGTGACCTCGAAGCCCAGGGCGCCGTAAAACGCCAGGGTCTCGGGCATCGACGCGCACGGAAGCACGGGAATCGTCGTCACCTCGCTCATGAGATCACCCCTTTCGCGCCGGTCGCGCCCCCGCGGAAGCGGCGGAAGAAGGCGCGCACGTCGCCGATGAACAGGTCGGGCTCTTCCAGGGCCGCGAAGGTGCCGCCGCGGTCGAACTCGGACCAATGCACGATGTTCGTGTTGTCGCGGGCGGCGAACCTGCGGATCGGAGCGATGATGTCGCGCGGGAACACCGCGACGCCGGTGGGCAGGGTCGAGGGCTTCACCTCGGAGAGATCCGCGTCGTCCGGCGTGTCCGGGGTCTCCACGAACGAGCGGGCCGACGAGGCCGCCGTGTTGGTGAGCCAGTACAGCATCGCGTTCGTGAGGATGCGATCGCGGCTGATGGCGTCCTCGGGGGTGTCCTTGCAATCGGTCCATTCCTTGAGCACGCCGACGATCCAGGCGAGCTGGCCGACCGGCGAATCCGAGAGGGCGTAGGCCAGCGTCTGGGGCCGGGTCGACTGGATCTTCTTGTAGCCGTACAGCTCCCGCAGGTAGTAGTCCGCCGCCTTCAGCCGGGATTGCTCGGCGTCCGTCAGGCCAATGAGCTCCTCGGGATCTCCGGACGGCCACGAGACGAGGCCGTTCGTGTGCACGCCGATCACGTGCTCGGGATCGACGAGGCCGACCTCGCGGGAGATCCACGTGCCCCAGTCGCCGCCCTGGGCGCCGTAACGCGGGTAATCGAGCCTTCGCATGAGCTCGGCCCAGGCGCAGGCGATCCGGCGCGCGCCCCACCCGGCCTCGCGGGTCGGCCCGGAGAGCCCGTATCCCGGGAGCGAGGGGATGATCAGGTGGAACGCGTCCGCCGGATCGCCGCCGTGGGCGCGGGGATCGGTCAGCGGACCGATGACGTCGAGGTACTCCACGACGGAGCTCGGCCAGCCGTGCGTCACGATCAGCGGCAGCGCGCCGGGCTCGCGCGAGCGCACGTGGAGGAAGTGGATCCGCTGGCCGCCGATCGTCGTCGTGAACTGCGGGTGCTCGTTCAGCCCCGCCTCGTGCCTGCGCCAGTCGTAGGTGGTGCGCCAGTACGCGGCGAGCTCCTTCAAGTAACCGAGCGGGACGCCGTACGACCAGCCCGCGGAGGGCAGCTCGTCGGGCCAGCGGGTGCGGGCGAGGCGATCGCGCAGATCGTCGAGCGCGGCCTGCGGGATGTCGATGCGGAAAGGTTGGATGTCGCTGTCCACGGGCAAGGGAGAGCTCATGCGTACGACGTAACGTACGACGTACGGTTCGTCAACCCGGGTGCGGTCGCTCGGTCGTGCGCGGTCGTGGCGGAGCTGCCGAGGCGATGCGGGCACAGCTGCCGGCATGCCAGGAGTGAAAGCAGGGTTCGCAGGATCGAAAGGTGTCGGGGGTGTCCTTAGGGGTAACCCCATGAAGTCGTCGAGGACCAACCCTGGCCCGCATCCTGCTAACTACGGAGGCCAGAGCGCCCGTGACGGCTTCCCCCCCCGCCGTCGAATGGGCGCTCTGTTTTTTGTGCTTCCGGTCCGGCCGGCGCAGCGCTCACCGGGGTGCGGACGGGCGCAGACCCGGCCCCGGTGAGCGCCCCTGCGGAGCAGGCCCCGCAGACCCAACCCGGGTTCGCGGCAGCGCAGACCCAACCCGGGTTCGCGGCAGCGCAGACCCAACCCGGGTGAGCGCTCGCGCCTCCGGGGGTGGCCCAATTCGCCCCTGAGTGATTCACATGAAGGCGGGAAGGCAGGAAGATCATTGATCTTTTCTTCCCGCCTTCCCGCCTTCCCGCCTTCATGTTCAAATCCGGCCACCACCCGCCTCCGGGGCCGGTCGCCGCAACCGAGCACTCCCCCGTCCCGGCGGCGAGCTGCCAGATCTGCAAGCAACGATCTCAGGATCGAAAAGATGTCGGGCAACCCCTTAGGATAACTACCGGGAACATGTCGGGACGAGCCCTGGCCCGCATCCTGCTAAGTATGCAGGGCAGAGCGCCTGTGACGGCTTCCCCCCCGCCGTCGAATAGGCGCTCTGTTTTTTTTGTGCTTTGCTCACGGGGCGTGCCGAGGGGCTCCGCCCAGCGTCGACGCGAGCAGGCGGACCGCGCCGGGCAGCTCTTCGAAAAGCTTCCCGTGTCTATATCGGCGTACCGCGCGGCGACGTCCGGGTAACCAGGGCGCCCAAGGCGGCCGGGCCGCCCGGAGCGGGGATGCCCCGGCGGCAGGATCGCGCCGCGCCTCGCTGGCTTCCGCCGCGCGGCCGGAGCTGCTAACTCCCCGGGCGCCAGGAGGCGGCTCTCCCATCTCCCCGGCGGCGCATCGACGACATCCGCGTGAGATCCTCCAGCGCACTCCTCGCCTTCGCGATCGCCGCCGCCGTCAGCGCTCACGCGGGCGAGGCGCACCCCCAGCCCGCCCCGGCGACGGCCGCCGCGCCGCCGGACGAGCCGCGGGCGCCCGCCGCGCCGGCCGAGGCGGCCGGCACGCCCGCCGCGTCGGCCGACAGGCCCGCCGTGCCGGTCGAGGCGGCCTCCTCGCCCGCCACGCCTGCCTCCGCGCCCGCCGAGGCGCCCGCCGCGCCCGCCGGGATCGAGGTCACCGTCGAGGGCAGCCGCGCCCCGCCGGGCTCCGTCTCGCTCTCGCGGCGCGACATCCGCGAGCTGCCCGGCGCGCTCGGAGACCCCTACCGCGCCATCGAGATCCAGCCCGGCGTGACCTCCATCGCGAGCGGCATGCCGTACTACTACATCCGCGGCGCGCCGCCCGGGAACATCGGCTACTTCTTCAACGGCATCCAGGTCCCGCTCCTCTTCCACGTGGGCGCCGGCCCCAGCGTCATCCCGGCCTCGATGGTCCAGCGCGTCGAGATGCACCTCGGCCCCTATCCCGCGGACATCGGGCGGCTCGCCGGGGCGGCTATCGAGGCCGAGAGCGCGCCGCCGTCCGATGTCTGGCGCGGGGAGGGGAGCCTCCGGTTCATCGACCTCGGCGGCGTCGTCGAGGGTCCCGTAGACCGGGACACGCACGTCCTCGTGGGAGGCCACTACGCCGCCGGCGCGGCGCTCACCTCGGCGCTCGTGCCGAGCGTCGACGTGGGCTACGCCGACTACCAGGGACGGGTGACCTACCGGCTCGGCCCGGAGGAGCGCTTCACCGTCTTCGCCTTCGGCGCGTACGACTACCTCGCCAGCATCGACGAGGACGGCGGCGCCGAGGCGACCAACGTCCTGCTCGACAGCGACTTCCACCGGCTGGACCTGCGCTACGACCGCGACGACGCCTCGGGCGCGCGCGTCCGGGCGGCGCTCACCCTCGGGCTCGACCAGTCGCGCGGCGTCGGCGTGGAGATCGCGCAGGCCTGGAAGCTCAACGCGCGGATGAGCCTGGCGCGGCCCATCCTCGGCGGGCGCGCGCTCCTGCGGGCCGGGGCCGACGCGGCGGTCGACCGCTACCAGGTCACCCCGCGCCCGAGCCCGCCGACGGACGGCGAGCCCGCCGAGGGCGCGGACGACGAGCCCGCCGAGGGCACGGAGCAGCTCGACGAGAGCTTCCCCGAGCTCTTCCGCAGCCGGCTCGATCTCGCGCTGGGCGCGTGGGCCGACGCGCTGCTCGTGCTCGACGAGCGCTCCACCCTCACGCCCGGCGTGCGCGTGGACCACTACACGTCGCTCGGCCGCACCGCCGTCGCCGTGGACCCGAGGATCGTCGGCCGCTTCGGCGTCGGCGAGCACGTGCGGCTCATCCCGGCCTTCGGCGTCGCCTCGCAGCTGCCCGGCCTCGCCCCACTGCCGGCGCTCCAGATCGGCGGCATCCCGGGGGGCCTGCAGCGCAGCCTGCAGTCGAGCTTCGGCGTCGAGGCCAACGTGGGTCCGGTCAATTTCAGCGCCACGGCGTTCCGGCAGGTGACCTTCGGCCTGAGCGACCCGATCGGCACCGGGCGCGGCACGAACCTCAGCACGGAGCGCTTCCTCACGCGGAGCCGCGGCGACACCTACGGCCTGGAGCTCGGCGCGCGCGGGGCGCTGCGGCGCGACATGTTCTTCCTGGCGTCGTACACGCTCTCGCGCTCCACGCGCACGCGCGGCAAGGCGACGATCCCCTCGGCCTACGACCGGACGCACGTCGCGCACGTCGCGCTGCTCTACGACCTCGGCGAGGGGTGGCGCGCCGGGATCCGCCACGTGTTCTACACCGGCTTTCCCGCCGACGAGGCCGCCCCGGGCCGCCCCCCGCGCGAGCACCCGGACCGGATCCAGCCGTTCTACCGGCTCGACATGCGCCTGTCGAAGCGCTGGGCGCTGGGCGCGCGGAGCTACCTCGGCCTCGTGCTCGACGTGCAGAACGCGACGCTCGCCAAGGAGGTGTTCGACGTGAGCTGCGACGACAGCGGGTGCACGCCGCAGACGATCGGGCCGGTCACGATGCCGGGGATCGCCATCGAGGGCGGGTTCTGAGGAGAAGGCGCCTCGAGGGGCGCGAGGGCGCGGCGACGCCACGCCGGCTCCGGACCGCGCCGGCGCTCGTCCGGGCCGCGAGCGCCCGGCCGGCGGCTCAGCGGTGGAGCAGCTCGAAGAGCTGCTCCAGCATGAGGTAGGTCAGGCCCCAGACGACCCGCTCGTCCACGCGCAGGCACGGGAGCTGGAGGACGTTCCCCTCGTGCGTGTACGCGTAGCTCGAGGTGCGCTCGCCGCGCGCGAGCGGCCCGAGCGGCGTCCAGAGCGCCTCGGCCACCTCGTCGCTCAGGGTGAGATCCGGCGTGGAGCGCAGCGCGAACACGAACGGGGCGATGATCATCCCGACGCGCCGCCCGCGGACGACCGCCGGGATGTCGGGCAGGCGCGCGAGCAGGGTGCCGTGCGCCGCGAGGTCGATCCCCACCTCCTCGCGCGTCTCGCGGATCGCGGTGGCGAGCAGGCTCTCGTCCTGCACCTCGCGCCGCCCGCCCGGGAGCGCCATGTGCCCCGACCAGGGATCGCCCGGGTGCTCGGCGCGGCGGATCAGGAGGAGCTCGGCCTCGCCGGGCTCCGGGCTCCCCGCGGGCTCGAGCGCCGTCCCGAGAAATCCCTCCGGCGCTCGCAGGATCGCGGCGACCGCGGCCTGACGCTCCTGCGTGAGCGCGTCGAGCGCGGCCTCGCGCCCTTCGAGGCGGGCCATGATGGCGGCGAGGTCGTAGGAGGGGAGCACGGCGGCGAGGATAGCATAATGTCTACCGGTACTTAGAGATCGCGCGGCGGCGATCGCCCCGGCAGCGCGCGCGGCGGCGACCCCCCGGCAGCGCGCGCGGCGGCGGCCCTCGACGCGAGGCGCGCAGGCCCGCGCCGGCGCCGGGCCGCGACCACGGCGCCCGCGCCCTGCCGCCGGCGTGCGACCGCCGTCAGGGAGCCGCCGTGGCGAAGCTGTCCCACATGTCGCAGAGGTCCTTCTTCAGCCCGGCCTCCTGAGAGAGGGTCATATCGAGGACGATGTTCTCGTCCGTCTCCGCGTCGTACCTCGGCCATTCGGCCGCATCTTCGCCGTTCGGGTCTCCGGTCTCCGCGTGGCGCGACCAGTACCCCATGATCGCCTGCGAGAACTCGAGCTCGTCCTCGGTCAGCGGCTCCGACACGAGCAGCCCCGGGTTGCCGAACACGTACCGGATCTCGGCCGAATGGAAGGCGCCGAGGTCGCCGAGCAGCGAGCTCTCGGGCGCGTGGGTGAAGTGATAAAGATACGTCGCCGCACCGCCGCTCGCGATCGCGCGCGCCGCGCGCCGCGTCGGGCACACGAACATCGAATCGCCCAGCGCCGCGGTCGCCGCCGCCTGCGCCGAGCCGTACGTGTCGCTCGGGTAATTCGCCACCACCTCTTCGCCGTGGCCGGGGGCGAGGCCGTCCGCGAACGTCACGAAATCGGCCTCGTCGGCGATCGTCGCGGTCTCGCCCCAGAGCGTGACGAAGAGCGAGCCCTCGTCGGCGTTGCTGCCGATGATCGTCGGCATCTTCTCGAAGCTCCCGGCCTCGAGGAGCTTGCTCGGCACGTCGGGGAGATTCCAGCCGTCGATGACCGGGAACCAGGTCGGGCCGGCGCCCACGAGGAAGGCTTCGCCCGGCGGGAGCGCGCTCATGACCTCCTCGGCCGGCTTGCCGCGCAGGCACTCGAGGACCGAAGGCGCGTCGGCGCAGCCCAGCGCCTCGACGAGCTCCTGCCCCTGCGCCGTGGCCGTGGCCTCGTCCGCGGCGGAGTCGCACGGCCCACTCTCGATGATGGCGCGCTGAAACAGGCCTTTGCTCGGCGGCGACACCAGGTGCATGCAGACGCTGATGCCGCCCGCGGACTCGCCGAACAGGGTGACCTTGCCCGGATCCCCGCCGAAGGCGCCGATGTTGGCCTTGACCCACTCGAGCGCGGCGCGCTGGTCCTCGAGGCCGTACGCGCCCGTCGAGGGGTGATCGGGATCCTCCGACTTGAGCTCCGGGAGGGCGAGGAACCCGAGCGGGCCGAGGCGGTAATTGAGGGTGACCACCACCGAGCCGGTCGTCTCGGAGAGGAGGCGGCCGTCGTAATCGGCCTCCGCGCTGCTCCCCATCTCGAAGCCGCCGCCGTGAATCCAGACGAGGACGGGCAAGGACGAGGACGCCGGGCGCTCGGGCGTCCAGACGTTCAAGGTGAGGCAGTCCTCTCCCGAGCTCTCGTTGTAGCCGGGCGTGAGCAGGTTGAGCTGCGAGCAGGGGATGCCCACCTCCAGCGCCTTGCGCGGCTCGGTCCACGGCTCGTGCGGCGCGGGCGACTTCCAGCGCAGCTCGCCGACCGGCGGCGCTGCGTACGGAATGCCGAGGAAGGTGCGCGTCGCGCCGACGACCGCGCCCTCCACCGGACCCGCCTCCGTCTGGATGAGCAGGGAACCCGGCTCGCCGCCAGCGCCGCCAACGCCGCCAGCGCCACCGGAGCCGCCAGCGCCACCGGAGCCGCCAGCGCCGCCGGCGCCACCGGAGCCGCCAGCGCCGCCAGCGCCGCCTGCGCCGCCGAGGCCACCCGGGGCGGGCTCACTCGAGCTGCAGGCAGCAGCGAGCAGGCCTAGGAGAATGGTGTACGACAATGAAAGTCGGAAGGGCATGGTCGTCTCCGTCGAGAGCAAGTCGAGAGTGCGGGACCGTGGGTAAAGCGGAGAGCACAGCGCCGAGGGAGAGCGGCGGACACGGCGACCGCGCTGGAGATGATGGAGCTCTTCGCCCGATTCCGCGAGCTCTACAAGTCGCGATTGTCGTCGAGCGAGCGAGCGCCGGGCGGGCGCCCGGCTTCAGCCGCCCTGCCGGCGGGCCGCGGCGACGCGCGCGACGAGTCGCTTCACCTCGGCCGCGTCCACCGGCTTGGTCAGGTGGTGGTCGAACCCCGCCTCGCGGGCCTGCCGCCGGTCGTCCTCCGTGCCCCAGCCGGTGAGCGCCACGAGGAAGAGACCGCTTCGATCGGGCTCCGCCCGGAGGCGCCGGGCCACCTCGTAGCCGTTCATGCCCGGCAAGCCGATGTCCAGGAACACGATGTCGGCGCCGAGCTCGCGGGTCGCGGTCACCGCGTCAGGGCCGGTGTGGACCGCGCGTGTCTCGTGGCCCGATATCCGGAGGAGCAGGGCCAGGCTCTCCGCCCCGTCGACGCTGTCGTCCACGACGAGGATGCGGAGGGCGGCCGGGGGGGCGACGCTTGCAGGGCCGGCGAACGGTAGCCTCGGGGCGGCCTCCTCGGCGGCGGCGAGGGGGAGGCGGATCGTGAACGTGGAGCCGCGGCCGGCGCCGTCGCTCTCGGCGTGGATCGAGCCGCCGTGCAGCTCGACCAGGCGCTTCACGAGGGTGAGCCCGATCCCGAGGCCGCCCTGGGCCCGGTCGATCGAGCGGCCAACCTGGGTGAACATGTCGAACACGTTCGACAGCATGTCGGCCGGGATCCCAACCCCGTTGTCGGCGACCCGGACGACCACCGCGGCCCCGTCCCGCTGGGCGGCGAGCCGGATGCTGCCGCCGGCCGGGGTGTACTTGGCCGCGTTGCTGAGGAGGTTCGCGAACACCTGGGCGAGCCGGGTCGGGTCGGCGTCGAGCAGGAGAGGGGCCGGCGGGAGCCGGACCGCGAGCTCGTGCGCCGCCGCCTCGAGCAGCGGGCGGCTCGTCTCCAGGGCGCTGTTCAGGACGGCCCGGAGATCGATGCGCTCCTTCCGCAGCTCCACCTTGCCGCGGGTGATCCGGGAGACGTCGAGCAGGTCGTCCACCATGCGGACCATGTGCCCGACCTGCCGGTCCATCATGTCCAGGATTTTGCGGGCCTGGTCCGCGCTGCCGGCGACCTTGAGGATCTCGAGGCCAGTCCGAATGGGGGCGAGCGGGTTCCGCAGCTCGTGGGCGAGCGTGGCGAGGAACTCGTCCTTCCGCCGGTCCTGGTCGCGGAGCTGGTCGTAGAGCTGGGCGTTTTCGATGGCGACGGACGCGATGTGCGCGAGCTGGACGAGGATCGCCTCGTCGCTCTCGGTGAACTCCCCGTTGCGCTTGTCGCAGAGGTGGATGAGGCCGAGGTTCTCGCCGCTCCGGCCGATGAACGGCGCGACAAGCCAGCCCCGCATCGGCGGGCGCCTGCCGGCATCGCCGCTGACGAGACCCCGGGGCAGGAGCGGCGGGGGGTCAACCTGGGTGGGGGGCGCCGCCGCCGCAACCTGGGTTGGGGGCGCAACCTGGGTGAGCCACGCCGGGGGGGCCTCCAGCTCAACCTGGGTGAGCCGCACGGGACGGTTGGTACGGCAGACCACGGCATAGACGCCGTTTCCCTCGGACGGAACCGCCGGGCCACGCCGGCCGTCGTACCTCCCGGACATCGACACCGTGTTGACCGCCTGCGACCCGTCGATCCCAGCGTTCAGCCGGGTCACCGCCTGGTGCGCCCCGATGATCCGCCGGGCCTCCTCGGTGATCCCCTGGAGCACGCTGCCCAGGGACCCGGACGCATGGATGGTCAGCGCTGCGTCCGCCACCTGCTTGAGGAGCCGGCCCTGCTCCCGCTCCAGCTCGAGCAGCCGCGCCACCCGCTCCTCGTCGAGCTTGCGGGCGGTGACGTCGACCGTCACCCCGTCGAACCGCCGAGGGGTGCCGTCCGGCGCATAGGCCGTCCCGCCCAGCGCCCGGACCCACTTGAACGCCCCCGTGACAGGATCGACCGTCCGATAATCCATGTCATAGGGGATCCGCTCGCGGATCGACGCCTCGATGGCCCGTCGCGTCGGCTCCCGGTCGTCCGGGTGCAGCCGCTCGTAGAACGTGCCGATGGTCACTCGCGCGTCCGGCGGCAGCCAGAAGTGCTCCTTCACCTGGTCGTCCCAGATCAGCTCGTCGAACGGCAGATCGCAGTACCAGAACCCGAGACCCGACAACCGGACCGCATAGTCGAGCCGCTCGTCCCGCTCCCGCACGCTCCGGGCCGCCCGCGCCCGCTCGATGGCCTCCCAGCAGCGGCCGACCACCAGACGCACGAGCCCGACCTCATCGGGCGTCCAGCGCCGCGGCACCTTCTGGTGGACCGCCATCGCCGCCGTGAACCGGCCGGACTTGTGCAACGGAACACAGATGACCGCCTGGATCTCCGTCGCCCGGTACGCCGCGAGGTCGCCCCCGGCCCTCGGGTCCGCGTCGACGTCGTCGATGACGTACGGCTCGTTCGCGAGCATGAGCCGCACCAGCTCGGGGCCGAAATCGGCGACCGGCCACCGGCCCACGATGCTCCGGACGCCCCGCGTGTGATCGCCCGTGATGACGAACACGCGCTCGTCCTCGACCTCCGCGTAGGCGCACCGGTCCACGCCGAGGTGCTCCGCGAGCAGGCGCGCCGTCACGGCCATGACCTCGCCGGGATCGACGAGCGGCTGGGTGGCCGCGGCCAGCTCGGCCAGGAACCGATGCCGGCCCTCGCTCTCCCGCAGCGCCTCGCTGGCCCGCCTCGCATCCCGCGCCTGGGCCAGGGCATGCACGGCCGTGGCGGCGAACCGCGACAGGCTGGAGACGAGCCGCGCGTCCTCGGCGTCGAACTTCCGCTCCTCGGAGTGCGCCATGACCCAGACCGTGCCGATCGGCGCGCCGCCGGCGTGGAACGGGACGGTCAGCGCCTCGACGATCGCAGGCTCCACGGCGGCGCCGGCCGCGAAGTGGCGGGCAGGGTGCGGGAAGAGGAGCGCCGCGTCGCAGTCGACGACGGCGCCGCAGGGGCTCCCGCGCCGGGGCATCGTCCCACCGGCGTTGTGCGCGAACGCCCCGGCGATGGCGACCCACCGGAACACCTCGCGGCCGTCCTCCACCTCGAGCACGCTGACGCCCGCCGAGTCGGCCCGGCAGAGCTCGAGGAGCAGCGACGCGAGCTTCGGGAGGACGTCCTCCAGCGACCCGGCCATCGCCGCGGCGAGGGCGATCAGCGCCCGGTTCTCGGCCGCGTGATCGGGCAGCCGGGACGGGCGGAGGGCGAGCGCCTCGGCGGCCAGCATCTCGTCGATGCGGACCCCCGGAGGCGAGAGCGCGGCGGCGCCGTCGCAGCGCGGAAGGCTCATCGGCAGGGACGCTCCGCCCGATCCGAGCCGCGCCTGGACAGGGCGGGGACGCCGAGCACCTCGGGCGCCGGACCGGCCGAGATGGCGTCCCGAAAATAGAGCAAGCTCGGCTTTGAATGCTGCATACGTTTGGCGGACCTTGGTAAGGCGAAGGGCAGGCCACCGCAAGCCGTCGGCCGCGCGCGTCAACGAGATGACGCCGGAGGACGGCGCGCCGCGCTGGTGTCCGGAGCGTATCCGGAGGTCCGTTTGCCGGGAGCGCCGGAGAAACCATCCGGACCCGACCGGAACACGTCGGGACCAGCTCGGGGCCGAGCGGCCCAGAGCGACGAACTCAGCAGCTCTCGGCGCTCGGCTCGCTCGGCCTGGCATTCTGATCCGGCGCTCACTCTGATAAGATGATCGTGGACCATGCTCGAGATCCTGCGCAATGCGCATTACACCGTGACGATCGATCCGGCGGCGCAGCTCGCGCGGGTGACGCGGAGCGCGGCGCCGTCCGAGTCTGCCGTCCTGTTCGAGGAGCGGTGGATGGAGGTGAGCCGCGCGCTGGACCGCGCCGGCCGCAGCGGGCTGTGCCTGCTCGTCGACCTGCGCGAGGCGGTGGGGCGGAACGACCCGCTGTTCGAGGCGGCGATGCAGCGGGTGCGGCCAGCCGTGATGAGCGGCTTCCGCCGCGTCGCCGTCCTCGTGCGGACGACCGCGGGGGCGCTGCAGATTCAACGCCATGTCCGGGAAGACGGCATCGACCGGATGATCGGCAGCGACGAGGCCCAGCTGCTCGATTACCTCCGCGAGCGACGGCCGCGCTGCCGCTGACGCGGATCGCGGCCGACACGGCCTCATGGGCGTGCGCCGCAGCGCCGCTCGTCATCATCATCGTCGTCTCCTCCGTTCGGTCGTTTGCATCGCGATGTCCCCCCGTCCGGCGAAGCGGCCGCGATCCGAAGCCGCCGCCAGGCGCCGCCGCAGGGCGAACGGCGGCCACCCACGCTCCCTCGCAGCCCGGCCCCCCGACCGTGCCGCAGCACGCCCTCTGCAGTGCGCGCGCGTCGCGAGGGCGGCTCACCTTTCTTGACCGGCCGGAGACGATCCTCGTAACCGGTTGAAAACCAACCGCTTTCCCGGGCCAGCCGCCGCGCGCCCTCGGCGGGCGCCCCGCCCGGCGAGGGCGCGGCGCTCCGGGGAGGTGGCCAGTCGAAGACTGGGACGGAACTCCTCTGTTCGGCGCCGAGGCCCACGTCCTTATCAGGGTTGTACAACCCTCGTACTTCGGTTTTCCCATTTGTCGCGCGATTCGCTTGTCAGCTTGCCAATCCGTCGTATAGTCAATTCGAGTCGCGTCCCCGCGGTCTGCCATCGATTCACGCGGGGTGTTGCAGCGCTCGTGTCGATCCGCCGGATCGGGGCACTGACCATCTCAGCTCTGCTCCGCTCCGGCGATGCCCTGGACGGCGTTTGTCGCCCAGGAGGGGCCGGGCGCGAGGGGATGGGAAGGCAGCCGGGTACGGCCGGCGCCGTACGAGCCGTCAACTCGACCGGATCGGCGTTCCACGTGTTTGGGGGGGGAGAGTGGTATGGAGACACAGATCGCTTACGGTATCGAGGATGGCGCTCGCAAGGGCTCGCGGGCTCTTCAGCGGCTCGCCATCGCGCATGTGGTGAGCAGCTTCCAGACCGGCGGCGCCGAGCAGGTGGTCGTCGATCTCGCGGCGTCCCAGCGCGCCGCGGGCCATGACGTGCTGGCGGTCGCGGTCGCCGAGGACCCGGACGGGCCGCGCGCGGAGCAGCTCCGGCGGCGCGGGGTCGAGGTGTGCCTCGTGCCGAAGGGCCCCGGGTTCGACAGGACGCTGACCGCCCGCCTCGCCGCGCTGTTCGCGACGAAGGGCGTCATGCTCGTCCACGCGCACAACCAGCTGTCGCTCATCTACGCGGCGCCCGCCGGGTGGCTGCACCGGGTCCCGGTCATCCACACGAAGCACGGCGTGTCCCAGGACATGGAAGGACGAGGGTGGCTGCGCACCGCCGCGTCCGCGTTCGTCGACGCCCACGTCGCGGTGTCGCAGCCGACCGCCGCGGCCGTCCTCGGCCGGCGTGAGGTCGACACGCCTAAGCTGCATGTCGTGCCGAACGGCATCGATCTGTCGCGCTTCGCGCCGGATCCGGCGGCGAGGGCCCGGGTGAGGGCCGAGCTCGCGATCCCGCAGGACGCCTTCGTCGTCGGGAGCGTGGGGCGCCTCTCTCCCGTGAAGAACCACGCGCTCCTCGTGCGCGCCGCCGCGCGGGCGCTGCCCCGGAGCGGGCGGCTCCTCCTCGTCGGCGACGGCCCCGAGCGCGGGCGGCTCGTCGCCCTCGCGCGCGAGCTCGGCGTGTCCGATCGCGCGCTGTTCGCCGGGGAGCGCCACGACGTGCCGGCGCTCCTCGCCGCGCTCGACGTGTTCGCGCTGCCGTCCCTGTCCGAGGGCCTGCCGCTCGCGCTCCTCGAGGCCATGGCGGCGGGGCTGCCGGCCGTCGCCACCGACGTGGGCGGCGTGTCCACCGCGCTCGTCGACGGTGGGACGGGCTTCCTCGTGCCCTCCGGCGAGGCCGCGCCCCTCGCCGCGAGGCTCGCGGAGCTCGCGGCCGATCCCGCGCTCGTCGCGCAGATGGGCCGGCGCGGCCGCGCGATCGCTCTCCGGCGCTACTCCGCCGCCCGGATGGCCGAGCGCTACATGGCGCTCTACGAGCTGCTGCTCGCGCGGCACACGCAGCGCCCCGCCGCCGTCCGCCCGAGCTCCCTGCTCGCCTGGGTCTGGGGCGCGAGCCAGAGGCCGCGCCAGATCTCCGCCGCTCCGGGCCGCGGCGACGGCCGCCCTTCCGGCGATCCGCCGCCGCCGCCGTCGCCGGCCGCGCTGGCGAGCTGAGCGGCCGCCGGCGCGCCGCCGTCATCGATCGATCTTTTCGTAAGGCTCTCGTGGGGGGAGGACTCATGTCGAACGTGGTGAAATGGCTCTCGGATCTCCTGGCCGCGCCCTGGGCGGCGCGGCCGTTCACGCGGATGATGCGCGAGCGCGTGACCATCATCGTCATGCACCGGCTCGCGGACCCGGCGCGCGGCATCGCGGGCGTCGATCCGCGCGATCTCCGGCGCGCGCTCGAGTTCCTGAGGAAGGAGCGGTATCCGATCGTGTCGCTCGAGCGGGTCTTCCGGAGCCTCGCGGGCGAGGCGGCGCCCGTCGACCGGGCCGTCGCCTTCACGATGGATGACGGCACGAGCGACCAGGCGACGGTCGCCGCGCCGATCTTCGCGGAGTTCGATTGTCCGGCGACCATCTTCGTCGTGACCGGCTATCTGGACGGCGAGCTGTGGTGCTGGTGGCACCGCGTGGAGCACGTGTTCGAGTCGACGCGGCGCCGCGAGCTCAGCGTCATGATCGCCGGCCTCCGCCACGTCATCCGCCTGGACGAGGGCGTGCCGCGGGCGCACCTCGCGCGGCGCTTCATGGAGCAGTGCAAGCGCGTCCCCGAGCTCGAGAAGCTCCGCGCCATCGAGCGGCTCGCCGCCGCCGCCGAGGTCGAGCTCCCGGCGCGCCCGCCCGCGCGTTACGCGCCGATGTCGTGGGACGACGTCCGCGCGTGCGAGGCGCGCGGCATCACGTTCGGCCCGCACACGGTCACCCATCCGGTGCTCTCCAGGACGAGCGACGCGCAGTCGAAGCGCGAGATCGTCGTGTCCTGGGCGCGCCTGTGCGCCGAGGCCAGGCGCCCGGTCCCCATCTTCTGTTATCCGAACGGGCATGTGGGGACGGACTTCGGTCCTCGCGAGTGCGCCACGCTGCGCCGCCTCGGCTTCCTGGGGGCCGTGACCAACTCGCCTTGCGACCACGCGACCGTCGCGGGATTCCAGAGCTCGCCGGACGCGCAGTACTCGGTGCCCCGGGTCGACTTCGGCGCGGATCACCGGAGCTTCATCCAGTCGGTGTCGGGCGTCCTGCGGACGAAGCAGCTGCTCAAGCGGCACGTCGCCTGGCGGGGCGCGGCCGCGCCGGCCGATCCGGGCCTGTCGCCCGAAGGCCCTCAGGGCGACAACCGCGGCCCGTCGACCTCGCTGTTCGAGTGATCATGGACCGACAGGACATCGACGCCATCCGCTTCTCCCCCGAGCGCCCCCCGGCGCTCGTGCCGCGGTCGCGGGGGCGCCCACGGTCCACGACGCCTTCGCCTGGGACGACCCGAGGCCCTTCGCGCGATGGGCCAGCACATTCCTCACACGAAAGGTGGCGCGCCATGCTTTACGGGATCATCGCGGACGTTCACGGTAACCTCGAGGCCCTCTCGGCCGTGCAGGCGTTCCTCGCGGAGCGGGGTGTCGAGCACCTGCTCTGCCTCGGGGACATCGTCGGATACAACGCCGACTCGGACGCGTGCGTGCGCCTGCTCGGGCGGCCGCCGGTCCTCGCGATCACGGGCAACCACGACCTCGTCGCGATCGGGCGGATCGACGTCGAGCGCTGCGGCGCGAAGGCCGCCTTCGCGCTCCAGCGCACGCGCGCCGCGCTCTCCGTGGACAGCAAGCGGGCGCTCGCCCTCTTGCCCAGGCGGCGCCTCATCGAGGGAGAGATCGTCCTCATTCACGGCGGCGTCGACGATACGTGCGAATACATGACGAGCCCCGCGCACATCGAGGAGAACGCGCGGCTCCTCGGCGAGCGCGAGCCCAGCGGGCGCATCTGTTTCTTCGGGCACACCCACGTCCAGGCGCTCTACGAGGTCGAGGCGGGCGTCGCGACGCTGCGGTCGGCCTGCGATCGCGTCTCGCTCGACCGCGCGCGGGGCAGGCGCTTCTTCATCAACCCCGGCTCGGTCGACGCGGCCCGGAGGCGCGACAAGCTCGCCGAGTTCGCCATCTTCGACTCGTCGCGACAGGACGTCTGGTTTCACCGGGTCCGTTACGATCACGAGCGCGCCGAGCGACGCGCCGCCGAGGAGGGATATCGAATGACGTGGCTGGACAAGCATTTCGGCGCGGCGCGCGGGGCGATCGCCCAGCTGCGGCCGCGATGGCGCTGAGGGGCGGCGATGCCGCCGCGCCGCGCCGCGCGAGGGGGGCGGCGCGGCGCGGCGGGCACGGGGAGGGGAGCTCGATGGGGACGAGGCGGAGGGGGAGATGCTGCGGTTTCACTTGGTGACCGAGGTCGCCGAGCTCGCCGCGATGCGGGCGGCGTGGGAAGATCTGATGGGGCGGAGCGACATGGACGAGCCGATGCTCGCGCCGGACTGGATGCTCGCCTGGTGGCGGGGGTTCGGGGCGCAGGGCCGCGCGCTGCGCGCCGCGCTGTTCTTCGACGGGCCCCGCCTGACGAGCTCCGCGTGATGAAGCGGCGCGTGCTCGCCACGTGGCGCGCCGCCGCCCGGTCGCTCCGCCGCGACCTGGCGGACCCGCCGGCGCCCCCGCGCGGGGCGCCGGCGACCGCCGCGGCCGACGGCGCGAGCCCCCGGCCGGCGGCGCGGGAGCGCGCCGCGTCGTCGTGAGCCGCTGTCCGGGCGCGGGGATGCTCAGGCTTCTCTGCGGTGCTCCGCGGGGAGCGAGGCGCCCCTCGGCGCGGCTCAGAGGCCGACGGTGGCGCGGAAGAACTGGCCCTCTCCCTCGATGGCGTAGCCCCCCGAGGCGAACGGGACGAAGACCGAGCCGCCCTGGCGGAGCCCCTGGGCGGCGCCGCGCGCGTCGGCCAGCGACGCCTGTCCCCGGGTGCACAGCACGATCTCGGGGCCGCGCCGGTCGTCGGTCCGCCACGACGACGCGGCGTCGAGCTCGATGCGCGAGAGCCGGAACTCCGGCGCCGGGGTGTCGTAGATGGACTCCGCGCCGGCCCGGCGCGGCGCGACGGGCTCGACGCGCCACGGGGAGAAGTCGAGGACGCGCAGGAGCTCGCCGACGTTGACGTGCTTCGGCGTGAGCCCGCCGCGCAGCACGTTGTCGGAGCTCGCCATGATCTCGATCCCGACCCCCTGCACGTAGGCGTGCAGCCGGCGCGGCGGCAGGTACAGCGCCTCGCCCGGCTCGAGGTGCACGTCGTTCAGCAGGAGCGCGATCACGACGCCGACGTCGCCCGGGTAGAGCTCGTGCAGGCGCAGCGCCCAGCCCGCGGCGCGCGCGAGCGGCCCGCCCGCCTCGGCGCGGGCCCGGCACGCCTCGACCACGGCGGACACGACCTCCCGCCGCGCCGCCGGCCCGAGCGCGAGCAGGCCCTCGACGAGCCGCGCGACCGCGGCCGCGTCGATGGGCCCGCTGCCGCGCGGGACGAGCGCGTCGCCCGGGCCGCCGGCGAGGAGCGCGAACGCGTCCGTCAGGGCCTCGGCCGGCCGGAAGCCGCAGAGCGCGTCGAACGGGGTGAGCGCGCAGATGAGCTCGGGCTTGTGGTGCGGGTCGCGGTAGGTGCGCTCGGGCGCGTCGACCGGGACGCCGGCCGCGTTCTCCGCGTCGAACCCGCGCCGCGCCTGCGCCTCGTCCGGGTGCGCCTGCAGCGACAGCGGCTGGTCGGCCGCGAGCACCTTGAGCAGAAACGGGAGCCGCGCGCCGAAGCGATCGCGCGTCGGCGCGCCCAGGAAGGCGTCCGCGTGCCTGGGGATGGCGTCGATCAGGCGCTCGCGGCCTCCGTCGAGTTCGACGATCGAGGAGGCCGCCGGGTGGGCGCCCATCCAGAGCTCGGCCTGCGGCTTGTCGGAGGGTCCCTGTCCGAGCAGCGCCGCGATGGCCTCCCGCGAGCCCCAGGCATACTCCTGAACACGGTTCTCGAGCGCAAACATGGATAGCTCCTGCGGGCGGCACCCTACCGGATGGCCCCGTGGAAGTCAGCCCTTGAGCGCGTGGGCGATGCCGCTCTCCAGCGTCGACCGCGTGACAAGGCCGCTGAGATCGGCGCCGAGCTCGACCAGGGTCTCTGCGATCTTCGGCTGGATGCCTGTCAGGATCACGGTCGCGCCGAGCATCCCGACGGCCTGGGCCGTCTTGACCAGCGCGTTCGCGACGTCGGCGTCCACGGCCGGCACGCCGGTGATGTCGAGGATCACCCGCCTGGCCCCGTGGGCGACGATGCCGCCGAGCAGCACCTCGAGGGCGCTCTGCGCGCGGCGCTGGTCGATGTCGCCGATGAGCGGCATGACGAGGACGCCCTTGGCGATCGGCAAGAGCGGCGTGGAGAGGGCGCGCAGGCTCCGCTCCTGAGCGCGGATGATCTCGGCCTGGAGCTCCTGGTTCTCGGCCTCTGCGCGCTTGTAGCTGGTGATATCGGTCGAGACGCCGCAGACGCCGCGGACCGCCCCGGCCGCGTCCCTGAGCGGGAACTTGAGCACGGCGAAGTGGTGGAGCTGCCCGTCGGGGCTCACGTCGCCCTCGTCCCACGAGAGCGTCCGGCCGGTGGTGAGGACCTCGAGATCGGAGGTACGGAACGTGTCGGCGCGCTCCTTCGGGAAGATCTCGTGATCGGTCTTCCCGGCCACATCGCCCCACGCGAGGCGCGCCCAGCTCAGGAAGTACCCGTTCGCCAGGATGTAGCGGCCGCCCGTGTCCTTGGCGAAGAGCAGCATGGGCGCGGCCTCGAGGACCGCGCGGAGCACGTCGACGTCGTCGGACGGCGCGCCGCCGCGGGGCGTTCGCTCCTTGGCGCCGGGGCCGGGGTCAGGGGGCGGCGCTCCGGGCGGCGACCCGTCACCGGGGTCGGGTCTGGCGAGCGCCCGCCGCAG
Organism: Sorangium sp. So ce296; assembly: GCF_051529605.1. Lineage (NCBI taxonomy): Bacteria > Pseudomonadati > Myxococcota > Polyangiales > Polyangiaceae > Sorangium > Sorangium sp. So ce296. Next base: position 14,473,567 of record NZ_CP150325.1, on the reverse strand, counting down.
CTCGGCGAGCTCGCGGCGGAGCTCTTCGTTCTGCGCGCGCAGGGCCTCGTTGTCGCGCTGTAGATCGTCTCGGTGGGATCGGTCCTCCGCCATGCTCCGCTCGCCTCGTATCGTTTGCTCCGCTGGCCGCTTCGGCCCCCTTCCGGAACGGGCGGGCGAATCGCCTGCCACGTAAGCGCGCCAGGGTGACACTGTCAAGGTGGTCCCACCGCGGCTGTCGGGGGCGCCACGCGCGGGAAGGGAAGGGTGCCCGGGGGGCGTAAGACGCGCTTCGGGCTCGCGCTGCTCGGCGGCTGTCGGCGCAGCGTCTGACGCGGCGAGCGGCTCTGGCTTTACGCGGTCCGGCGTGCGCCCTAGGCTCGGCGAATGACCACGATCAAGGACGACGCGCGGCTCTCACCCATCCTTGCGAGGCTGCGCGATGCCGCGCTGGCCTATCCCGAGGCGGTGGAGGAGTTCCCCTGGGGCGATCGCGTGGCCAAGGTGCGCGGGAAGATCTTCGTCTTCCTCAACCTCCACGAAGGGAAGCTCGTCGTGACCGCGAAGCTGCCGCAGTCGGGCGAGGCCGCGCTCCTGCTGCCGTTCGCGGCGCCGACCGGGTACAACCTCGGCAAGAGCGGGTGGGTGACAGCGCGCTTCGGCCCGAAGGACCGCGTGCCCGAGGCGATGCTGCTCGAGTGGATCGAGGAGAGCTACCGCGCGGTGGCGCCGCAGCGGGCGTTGCGGGCGAAGGAGGAGGGGGCGACGGGGAAGGGGGCGAGGGCGAGTAAGCGAGAGGGGGAGGGGAAGAAGGGGGTTGCGGCGAAGAAGGGGGTTGCGGCGAAGAAGGGGGTTGCGGCGAAGAAGGGGGTTGGAACGAAGAAGGGCGCTGCGGCGAAGAAGGGCGCTGCGGCGAAGAAGGGCGCTGCGGCGAAGAAGGGCGCTGCGGCGAAGAAGGGCGCTGCGGCGAAGAAGGGCGCTGCGGCGAAGAAGGGCGCTGCAGCCGGGGAGAAGGTTGCGGCGAAGAAGGGCGCTGCGGCGAAGAAGGGGGCGAGGGGGGAACGCGCGCCGGAGAAGAAGACGCCTCCGGCGCAGCGACCGCAGCCCACCCGGAAGTAGCTCCGGGCATCCGTCCACGATCGATTTGTCGTATCCGCCGGCGCCAGCGCTCCGCGCTGAGACAGGTGCGCCGGCTTCGACCTGACGAGCGCCAGCTCCATGAGACTGCGCGGCGTATCGCTCTTCCCCAGAGCATGAACTTTGTGTAAATGATGTAGGCGATGTCACTGCCGCGAGGGGACGGTGACGTCCAGGATCCGCTCGGGGAAGGTGCTGTGAATGCGCGCGCGCTTTCGAAATACGCTTCTCGTTTTCATGCCCTTCTTTGCTGCGAGCGCCTTGTTCCTCGTCGGAGAGCGGGAGGCTCGCGCCGACGAGGCCACCGGGGTTGTGCTCGAGATCCAGGGCAATGACCTCCTCCTCGATCTGGGGCAGACCGTAGGCGTCTCCGAGGGGGCCAGGGTGCAGCTCTGGCGTCCCGTCCGGCTCAAGCACCCCATCACCGGCAAGACCGTCACGGATCGGTTCCTCATCGGCACGCTTCAGATCGTGCAGCTTCGCCCGACCATTTCTCTCGCTCAGGCCGTCGGGACGCCCACCAGGACGCCGCAGGCAGGCGACGTCGTGATCGCCTCGGGGATCCCTCCGGCGCCCGCGAAGAAGCCCGACAAACCGGCGAAGGACGCGAGCGACTCCACGTATGGCATCCCGGCGAGCAACGCACCGCGGGCGGGGGATCCCGACGCCGCCGCCCTTGCGGCGATGTTCGAGAGCCTGGGAGGGGCGGATCCGGCGGCGCGCATCGACGCTTACGAGAAATACGTGCGCGCGTCGCCGTCCAGCCGCTTCGCGCCGGTGCTCAACGAGGAGGCGCAGGCGCTGCGCCGCATGATGGTCGCCGAGAGCAAGGCGTCGGAGCAGAAGGCCACGGATAAGGCCAGCGCCAAGGGGGATCTCCTGCTCGCCTTCATCACGCCGGCCGGGGCTGTCGCCGGCGTGCCCCTCGAGCTCGGTATGCAACTGCGCGACGGTGCCGTGGGCGCGGTCGTTCACCTGCGGACGCCCAAGCAGCCCAACTACCAGCCGTTCCCGATGACGCCCATGGGCCGCGGGTACTTCTCCACGGTGATCCCTGGCAGCGCGCTCATCAACCAACACATGGAGTTCTTCGCGGAGGCCGCGACGAGCGCCGGCGAGATGGTTGCCGTCGTGGGCAGCAGCACGGCGCCAGCAGAGCTGCCGCTCGAGCCGCGGCTCCCCGATCACGAGCCGGCGCCGATCGAGACGACGGTGGCCGTCTCGACCGACTTCGCAGACTACAACCGGCTGAGAGACAACGATTACATGTTGCAGGTGGAGGGGATGGTGAGCCTCCGGTATGGCGACACCGGCATCCGGGCGCTCCGGACCGGGTTCGGCGTGTACAGCGGCTATGGCGGCAACGTCGAAGAGCTCGATGGGGAGCTCGACCTCGATCCACGGAAGGTGGGGCTCACGTACGGGTATCTCGAAACGGAGGTCGGCTTCAGTTACGGAGCGTCGCTCATCGGTCGCGCCCTCGTAGGGCTTGGCGAGGGCGGCGTGTCCGGCGGCGGGCATGTCATGTTCCGCATCGGCAACGACAAGCACACGAACCTCGTCCTGGGCGGCGAGCTCCTGGGTGGGATCGGTGCACGTGGCATCACGCAGCTGGAGCTCGCCGCTTTCCGGAGGTTCCCGATGCTGTTCCGGGTCGAGGTGACGAACCAGCCCGCAGGAGCGACGGGTGAGCCGAGCGTCGAGCCCGCCGAGGAGAGCGAGGCGTCCAAGAAGGTGTCCCAGGGAAAGGGCAAGGTCGGAGCGCGCGCCGTGCTCCAGCTGGGGTGGAGGGTGCAGGACCCCCTGGTGTTCAGCGTGCGCGCTTCGTATCAGGGTCGGACCATCGACCACTCGGGTCCAGGTGTGGGCGCGGCGGTGAGCTACCAGTGGTGATGCTCGATCAGGCACCGGACGTGATTCCACCGGCGCGCTCGTTCGGGCGCGTGTTTGCCTTTCTCTGCGCGGTTGCCTTGGTGCTTGGGGGCCCGGCCACTGCGTCGGCCGGGGATGCTCCCGTGGGAGCGCCGGCGGCGGCCGGAGGACAGGCGGCGTCGCAGGCGACCTCGACCAGCCCGCGCGACGCGCCGGCTGCCGCGGCGGAGGTGCGCATGGTCCACGCGCCGGTCTCGGTGGGCAAGTCTGGAGAGGTACTCTCGATCGAGGCGAGCTTCGATAATGCCCACCTGATCCGACAGGCGTTCGTCGTCTACAGGCTGCCGGATGGAACCCTGCGGTCGGCGTCGTTTCAGCGGTCGGGCAGCGCCGCGCTCGCCTACGTCGCGGTGATCCCGCTGGATGTGGTGGTGCCGCCGGGGCTGGACTATACGATCGAAATCGAGCGCGTCGACGGCGTCCGCGCGAGCGTGTTCGCCTCGCGCGCGCGCATGCACCACGTGCAGGTGGCTGAGGCCCCCATGGATGCCGTGGAGCGCACGCTGCTGAAGCGGTCCGGCGGGCGGCGCAGCACGGCGTCGGCGAGGGTCGAGAGCGTCGACTTCGGAGCGCGCCCCCCGAACGAGCCAGAGTGTCAGGCGTCGAGCGCCGAGGAGTGCCCTGACGCCGAGCCGAGCGATCGCGAGGTAGGCGACCATTACTGGAAAGCAGAGCTCTCGTACACGTATCGACTGCTCCGGATGGTGACCGAGTTCTCCATGCGCGCCGGGGTCATCCTCGGAAAGTCGCCGGAAGCGCCGAAGGACAAGAACTACGAGGTGGGCCTCTATTATGCAGCGCCGAGCGTTAGGCTCCGGCTCTCGGACTCGTGGCATGTGGAGGCGGAGCTGCTCGCCGGCATGACGAAGAAGAGCTTCACCATGGGCGTCGGTGGTGCATTTCTCATCGGCGATCCGTACGGCTCGAAGATCACGCTGGGGTTCGAGACGATCGGGCTGGGGAGCGATACGGAGTTCGGGACCACATTCTACAGCCGCGTGGACTTCCCCGCTGGAGACTCGCTGTCGCTGGCGCCAGTGATCGAGGTGACGGACATGCCGAGCGCGAGTAGCTTCGGGGTGCGGCTCGTCGGCGAGGCGACGTTGAAGATCTCGGACCTGTTCTCCGCCGCGCTCCGCGGCGGCTATCAGTCGCGCAAGTCGGACAGCGGCGGCGTGGGCGTGGGCTTGCAGGCGTCCGTGGCGTTCTGAACCTCGGACGCCGCCCGACGTCCCTCCGAGGCGGGACCGCGTCCGTTCGAGGGGAGCGAGATCCGGTTACGGGCGCGAGCGCTGGGTGCGGAGGGGTGAGCGCGGGCTTCGTTCAAGGACTGCCGCTCGGCGCCTCGCACGCGCCGTCTCCGCGGCAGGCTCCACCTGGGCACTCGTCGTCGGGATCCGTGTTCGCCGTTACGGGGGCGCACGTGCCGTCGGGCTCGCCGGTCTTGGTCTCCTCGCAGGCCATGCACGTACCTGTGCAGGTCGAGTCGCAGGGGTGCCACTCGTTGTCCAGGAACAGGCAGCTCGCCAGCCCGGCGCAGGACACGGCCGCCGCTGCCGCATGCCATCGTGAGCGTCGTGGAGCTCTCCTCATCTGCTTCTCGGATCCCCTTACCATCTCCCCACGAGCGAGATGCCGTCGGGGCCCAGGAGCACGCTGGCCGCGGCGTCCGTTCTTCCTCGCGGGTCCGCCTTTCGCGCGGGCGGCGCGAGCAGCACGAGGGCGGCGCCGGTGGCGAGCGCGACGCCGCCCGCGATGAAGCTCACCGTGGAGAGCGTGGCGGCCGTCTTGCTCTCATCGAGCAGCGCGCCGCCTTCGGGCGTGCACGCCTTCGAGGCGCCGGCGTTCGAAACGTCGCAATGCCCGGTGCCCTCGCGGTTCTTTGACAGCGCCGTCATGCCGAAGCCCGCGCCGACGGCGAGCCCGACCAGGCCGACCCCGCCGGTGACCAGGCCGGCGGTGCGCAGCGGTGAGCCCGGATCGCCCGCGGGTTTCTCGGGCGCCGTGGCCCTCGGTTCGGGCGAGGGCGGCGACGCCGTGCTCGGGAGCAGAACGGTGCCAGCGAGCGGCGAGGCGGCTGGGGGGCCCGAGGCGGCCTGCGTCGGTGTTCGAGCCGCGCGCTCGAGCGGCGGGATCGTGACGGTGACCGTCTGTCCTTCCCGCTCGATCGCCGCCGTGGTCTCCCAGCGTTTCGCTCCGGTGGCGGTGGCGGAGATCTTGTGCGGCCCGGGGTCCACCGGGACTGCGATGCCCCACTGGGCCTCGACCAGCACGGCGTCGTCGCGCCTCACCTCGAGCCCCGGCGTGCGCCGAGCCTCGTCGGACACCACGACGGCGAGCCGCGAGAGCCGCGGCTGCAGCGCGTCCACGCGTGCGCGCGCGTATTCCTCCCGTGCCTTCTGGCCGGCAGCCTTCGTCGCGTCGACGACCTCCAGGTAGTTGATCCAGGCGCTGGCCAGCTGGCCGACGTGCTCCAGACAGTCGGCGAGGTAGAACTGCGTGCCGATGCCCGCGTTGAGCTGGAGGCTCGCCGCCAGCTTCGGGCACGCCTCCGCGTACTTGCCCTCCCGCGTGAGCTTGCGTGCCTCCTCGAAGAGCGCGCGGGCATCCGCTTTCCTCTTCGCGTCGCCCGCGTCGGCGCGTGCGCCCGGCGCACCGGTGATCGTCGTGAGGATGCACGCGGCGAGCCCCGCCGCGCGGGCGCGGGATCGGAAGAGAACACCGCTCTTCACTGGGGAAGTCCTTCGAACGGGTCATCGGCTGCGCGCGCCGGGGCGGGGCGTGCGGGGGGCGGCGTCGGCTTCGGCGTGGCCGGTGCGGCGCGAGGGGCCGCTGCAGGCCGCGCGCTTTGGAGCGTGGGCGCGCTCGTGCCGCCGGAGGAGGTGGACGTCGCCAGCGCTGCGGGAGTGGACGTCGCCGGCGCTGCGGGGGTGGACGTCGCCGGCGCTGCGTCGGCAGAGGGTCTATCGTTCTGGCGCGCGGTATCGGCCAGGGGGGGCTGCGAGGGGGGCGGCCCCTGGGGGCTCGGTTGATCCGAGACCGCTCCCGGAGCTGGAGGAGAGGCCATGGACGTCGTGGCCTGTTCGGTCGGGCCGCTGTCTCCGAGAGACTTGAAGCTTGCCACGGCAACCCCGAGCACGGTGGCGACCGCCGCAAGCACCGCGAGCACCGCCGGAGCGCTGGATCTCTTCGGCGCGGCGCCTGCCTTCACGGGCAGAGTTGTGCTGACGCCGGCCCCGGTGGGCGGCCGTTCCGAGCTCGCTTCGGATGCTGCTGCTCCCGCAGGTGTTTGCGGTGCAGCAGGCGGCGCGGGCGCCGCGAGCGCCTCCAGCGGCGGCGCGGGCGCCGCGAGCGCCTCCAGCGGCGGCGCGGGCGCCGCGAGCGCCTCCAGCGGCGGCGTGCCCGCTGGCCCCGCCGCATGCGGCATTGGCTCATGCGATGGTGGTGTCGCGGCCACCGTGGGGCCCAACCACTCGTGCGACGGATGGGGTACGGGGTCGAGCAAGGAGGTCCCGGATGCCGCCAGCGCGTGGGCGGGGGCGGGATGATCCGCACCGGAGCCGAGCGACCCCCTGGCGCCGGGACCGATGCGGGCGATGCGCAAGATGCGATCGGCCAGGCGCTGCGAGCCCTCGGGGCCGAACGGCGCCAGCGCGGCCGCCAGATCGGCCACCGCCGGGAAGCGCCTCTCGCGATCTTTCTGCAGGCAGCGGTCGACGACGGCTTCGAGCGCGGCGGGCACCTCGGGCCGCAGGTCGCGCAGCCGGCGCGGCTCGGTCTGCAGCACGAGCGCGCACACCTGCGGTATCGTCTCGGCCCGGAAGGGCGCCTCTCCTGCCAGGAGCTGGTAGAGGACGACGCCGAGCGACCAGATGTCCGTGCGCGCGTCCACGTCGCGGGTCGAGAGCATCTGTTCCGGCGACATGTACATGGGTGAGCCGAGCATCGACGCCGTCCGCGTCATGTCCTGGCCGCCCGCGCCGCTCACGAGCTTCGAGATGCCGAAGTCGAGGACCTTGACGCGCGCGCCGCCGTCCCGGGTCGACGCGAGGAACAGATTGGCGGGCTTCAGGTCGCGGTGGATGATCCCGAGCGCGTGCGCCTCGGCGAGGGCGTCGCACGCCTCAAGGACGAAGCCGGCGGTCTCCGTGATGCCCTGCTTGCCCTCGTCCCGGAGCTTGGACGCGAGGTCCTGCCCCGAGAGGTGCTCCATCACGATGTAGGGCGCGCCCGACTCCAGCGTGTCGGCGTCGCTGATCCGCACGACGTGCTCGCTCTTGATCTTCGACGCCGCGCGCGCCTCGCGGAGGAAGCGCACGACGAGGCTGGCGTCCTGCGCCGTCTCGATCCGCATGAGCTTGATCGCGACCAGCTCGTCGAGGCGGAGGTGCCTCGCGGAGAGGACGACGCCCATGCCCCCCTCGCCGAGCACCTGCTCCACGCGGTACTTTCCTGCGAGGAGATCACCGGGTCGAGCGAGCGGAGTCATGGCGTGCGCCTCGTTCCGTGGGTCCCAGGTGCTGCGTCACTCGATGCGGGGCCGCCGCCGTGCCCGTGGACGAGGGCGCCGCGCGAGCCGGCGAGCGCCATCGTAGAAGATCCCCTGCCGGCCGGGCAAGCGCGAGAGCGCGACGCGCAGCGACGGCGATACCGGCGAAGGTCTCAGGGCTTTCGGCGCGGTCGTGGGGGTCTCCGCGGCGTCCGCGGTTCCGCCCCGGCGGCGCGCGCGTCGCGCAGATCTTGCGGCCGTCCCACGGCCCGCTTGTTCGCCAGGAGGTCGTCGCGGCCGATGAAGTGCACCGGTACGCCTGCAACGTCGGCAGTAACAGGCCGTGGCCGCCGATCACCAGGTACCGCGCCGCGGCGCCTGCGAACGCCGGAGGCATCTCGACCGAATCGGGGGGCAAGTTCATCAGGATGCCGCAAGCTCCACGCCGTCAGCGAAAGCTCGATCGATGCCTCGAAGCGCGCCGCCGGCCCCGCCTGATCCCAGAACGCCTGGTCGGTCGCGTCCAGCTCGGCGTGGCTCTCCACGCGGCCCCCTGCCCAGTCGCGCTTGCTTGCCGTCATCAGCCCCGTCTTACCAGAACAGCGGGCTCCTCGCCCCGCCTTGGAGGCCGCCCCGGGGGCGAGCGTCGCCTTGGTAGGCTCGTCCATGGCTGCTGCACGGGGGGGGAGGCTGACGTCGCTTGCTGCCCCGTCCGGAACCGGCTATCGACGGCGTCGGTGCTTCCGACGCAGCGTATCCAGGAGCAGCTCAGTCTGGCCTATCTCCGAGCGGTCTCAGCGCGAGCGGGGTGCACCGCTCATACACCCCCCGACGATTTCGGCGTGGATCTCTGGATAGGCTACCTCACCGTCATACAGGGCAAGCCCCGCGACCTGGGTCATCAAATCGGCATCCAGGCGAAGGCCACGACACGCGCGAGGGTGTTCGAGACGCACATCTCGTATGACCTCGATATCAAGGCCTACAACGACTTGACGCGCAGGGCCGGACTGCCTCGGATCCTCGTCGTGCACGTCATGCCGGAGCCCGACGGAGAATGGATGGACGTGTCCGAGGAGCGGCTCCTCCTCAGGCGCTGCGCTTACTGGCATGACCTGCGTGGAGGACCGGTATCACGAAATGACTCGACCATCCGGATCGGAATACCGCGCTCCAATCGCTTCAATGTGGAAGCGCTGCAGGGGCCGTTGAAGCAGCTCGCGATCAGAGGGAAGCGCGCATGAAGTCGATCGACGCAGTCCGTCCATGGCACCTGCAGCACTACCTGGAACGGCACGGGTGGTCGCGCATAGCCGGCATTTCCGACGACGACGTTGACGTCTACGAAACTTCCCTTCAGGACGAGGACGGGAAGCCCGTGCGGCTCTTCGTCCCTGCTTCCACGGAGCTCGACGACTTTGCGCGCATGCGAGACAACCTTATCAACGCCCTGAGCGAGATCGAGGAGCGCCCGGTCGACGCCATCGTGCACGACCTGGACGGGCCGGATATCGTCGGGGCGCGCACCGACGTCTTCATGGCCCGTATATTGGTATCAGGGGGCGGCGACCGCCTCGGATTTCGGGGGTTGCTCACTGCTTATCATGCGCTCTTCGACCTATTCGCTTATGCAGCAACCGCAGAGATCATGACGCCCGTCCCATACTTCTCCCAACAGCACAAGGCGGCTCGCCGTTTTGCCAATGAGCTCCTCATCCCTGCGCCCGCGCGAGGCAGCTTTGTCTTGCAGGTTGAATCGCCGGTAGACCCATTCATCCCGCTACGCGGCCGCCATGGCCGCGGTGCGCCGAACACGCCCGAGCCCTCCCCGTTCGCCCGCCGCGTGATGGTTCGGGTGCTCCGGGGGCTGCGCGATGTGCTGCGCTCAGGGCAGGACGCCGAGCGGTTGGATCAGCTATTCGTGGAGGGTCTGAACGCCAACATGTGCGAGGCGCTGGGGAGCCTCCATGAAGCCCTCCAGGATACACCGGTGGATTTCGGTGTGAGCTGGTCTCCCCGCGCAGCGGTGCCGCAAGATCTAGAGCGGCTCGCGCCCATTCGCTACGAGCGACGCACCTTCGAGGCTGTCCGTGAGGTCGGCAGCGCGCTGCGGCAACCGACGGTCGCGCGCCCGCAGGGCCTCACGGGGTACGTCGTCGAGCTGAGGGCGAAGCGCTCCGCGCACGCTATCAGCGACGAGCGCCGCGTGATCCTGTCCACCGAGGTGGAGGGGAGGACCCACGCGGTCGAGATCTCGCTGGAGGAACGAGACTACCAGGTCGCATGCGACGCCCACAGAGACCGCCGACCCGTGCGCGTCGAGGGCCTCCTGGAGCGCATCGGCAAGCACTGGCAGCTCACGAGGTACCAGGGCTTCGGGCTCGTCGGCTGAGCCCTAAGGGAAAGGAGTCGGCGGCGACCCGCCGCTCCCAGGATGGCTCGACTTTGACCCCCGGGTGACAGTTTGCAAGAAATCGATGCGAGCGGAGACTTGCGTGGTCCAGACGTTGTCGTTCGGCCGCGCTGTCCGGAGGCTCGCCACGATCTTGTCCGGCATACCCACGCATAGCAACTCCAATCCGAGACAGCAGCGCAACTGCGGTGCCTTCGACCAGGCAGCTACTCTACGGTGGAATCGCTGCAGAATCATGGACGATTGCCCAGAAGCGCCCGCGGGCTGAATCATCATGATGGTTCATAATCTCTGAGGCCGCTATTGTGCGAATTGTCTCCTTCTGGATGGGGTCTGTCGCAATCATAGCGCGTGCCCACAGATCCCAATCTGAATGTCTTAGCTCGCATATGGTGATTTCCGTGCTTACAATGCGATTCAGATCTATCGGGCTAGCGGATACATCTATCCCGAAGAGCCCTGACCACTGCCCTGCAGCTAGGGCTCCCCGAACCCATTGCCAAGAGTCAATTACTTCGCGAATGTCGTTCAGCGACCGTCTACAACATGCGTCTGGATTGAACATTAACGTCTCTGGTTCGCGATACCGTCTCGCTCGGGGCAGAGTGGGCCTCGGAGGTGAGGGGGGCGGCGGCGGGTCTGGTAGCGGCCAAACATACCTGTCTTCCTGAGGACTGATGGAAAGGCGTCCGCCATGCCGTTGAACGCGTCCCGTCGCTTCGGTATATTCCCGGCGATTGTAGTCGTTGAGGCGAAGGGAATACAAATGCTCAATCGTGGTAGCGTTGACCACGATCTTGAGCTTTGTCTGTCCTCCGGGTGTAGGCAAGGCGATGTCAACATCCTCGGCACCATCTCTGGCCCAGTGGTACCACACATGTGTGACGTAGGGAATGTGCTCGCTTGTGTGGTATATGCGCAAATGGCATGTCGCTGCGTATGCTACCCAACGAGCGATGGCTTCCGCCAAGGTCAGGCCTGAAATCGGAATGGTAGATCGGCTGGTGTTCGCAAGGAGGAGGAGACTAAGAAATTGCTCATGAGTCACTGGCGGTGCCTCTCATTAGCAGCGGACCGGATTCAGTGTGAAGAGCCTAGCGGATGGGAGCGCTCGAACGCCATGCGGGGGACGCCGATGACGCCGGTCGAATTGATTGCAATGCGGACGCCGCATCGTGCCATACCTGCCGCGGCTAGGAACCGTGCGACTGGACAAGAGTGTCGCGTGTCTTGTGGTCGATTATACCCGTTACTTGAAGCCCCTGCGCTCTCTGGAAGGCCGCAATCGGCTCGCGCAGCGTATCGGCGGAAAGCTCGACCTCGCTGAAGTCGAGAGACACTAGGTAACCGAGGTGTGCAAGGCGCTTGGCGACGCCGCTCAGCTCGACGGCAGGGTCCATGTGGCCAACGCGCACGCGATAATACAGGCCTGCTTCGTACAGAGAAAGGCCTACTTCACGAATGTGAATCGGCACATGGAAGAGGGCGATCCCGCTCCCGTCGGTTCTGCTCTCGAACGGGTTCGGCCCGATGCCCTCCACACGGAAGGGTTGGTTTTCGACAGGCGTCCTGTCGATACTTTCGAGTGCAAGCTTGACCTCGACGGTCGGTATGTGTGCTGTGAAGTGGTTTTCTCCGCCAGTCGTGAGCGGCAGCGGGTTCCATCTCTCGCCTGCGTCGGGTAGGTAGAGGATATCGCCGGGCTGGAGGACATCAGGGCTCGCGCGTTTTTTTTGAAGCGCATCGTTCAACGGGTGGTTCCACACCTCTTCGGCGGAGAAGCCACGCATATGCGCTATCCGGGTCAGGTAGTCGCCCTGCCGAACGACGTACGGTCGCATGTCTATGCTTCCTCCACTTCCGCGAGATCCGGGAACAGGATTGATGCGGAGCCGTCGAGATGGATCTCTGCCTTGCCATCGCGGTCGAGTATCCCTCCCCGTTCAGCGCCGTCCTCGAGCAGGACCAGGAACCGCTGGTAGGCGAGCGGCTGTCCTGCCTGGTCCTTCAGCTCGATCCTTGTCTTCTGCGACGTCGTCTGCACGTCGGAGGCGGACTCGCTGTCCGGAGATTTCAGCCTCACCGCAGCCCCATCGATCTTCGCGTCCGCCGTGAGGCTCACCGTCGCCCCCGCCGACTTGAGCAGCACCTTGCTGTCCGAGAAGACCAGCGCCCGCGCCTTCGCGCGGAGCCGCACGTCATCCTTCTCCAGGACCGCAGCGGCGCCGTCCGCCTGCAAGAAGATGGCCGGCGACGACAGCTCGATATGATCCGGCGCCAGGCGAAGCGTGCTCTTGCCGCAGCGGAGCACGACCTCCTTCTCCGACGATATCTCCGTCGATCCGCTGCTCGACAGGTCCGTCGTCCCCTCGACCCGCAGCGTGTACGACCGCGCCGCGCCGTGCCTCCCGACCAGCGTCACCGCCGATCCCAACACGCGCGTCGTCACCTCATCGCCGAAGCGCGCCTCGCTCGCGCCGTCGACCTCGCGCCGCTCCCGCCCTCCGACGCGGGTGCTCAGGTCCTCTGCCACCCTCCGGTCGACGTGCCCATTCACCACGCCGACGGCGTTCCCCTCGATCGTCGCCCTCTCATCGCCCCGCACCGTCGACGATCGGTCCCCGTCGACCACCCACGTCTCATTCCCCGCCACGGTATGCGTCAGGTCACCCCCCACGCTGCTCAAGCTGTTGCCGCCCACCAGGGTGAACCGGTTGCCCCCCATGTGCTCGGTCCGGTTCGCCCCGATCCGCGTCGTCTCGTCGTTCTCCACGGCGATGTCGAGGTCCTTCTGCGCGTGGACGTGCACCCGCTCGTGCCCGCGCCGATCCTCGAAGCTCAGCTCGTTGTGCCCGCCGCCCCCGCGGGTCGTCTGCGTCACGATCCCGCTCTTCGTCTTGCTCGCGGGCAGCGCGAACGGGTGGGGGTGCTGCGCGTTGTAGACGCACCCGGTGACCATGGGCCGGTCGACGTCGCCGCCGACGAACGTCACGAGCACCTCCATCCCGACGCGCGGGATGAACTGGAACCCCCATCCCGCGCCGGCCCACGCCTGCGCGACGCGGATCCAGCACGAGCTGCTCGGGCTGTTCTCGCCCTCGCGATCCCAGTGGAAGTGCACCTTGATCCGACCGAGCTCGTCGGTGTGGATCTCCTGGCCTGGAGGCCCCACGACGGTCGCCGTCTCCACCACCTGCCGGAGCTCGCGCCGCGGCCGCCGCGGGCGAAAGGCCACCTCCAGCGGCACGCACCGGAACGTGTTCCGGTAAACCTCCCCCGCCGCCTCACCGCCGCTCTGCCGCTCCGGCACGCAGCCCTCATGGTCGACACGGAAGATCGTGTATCGCCCGTCGTGCCCGTCCGCCGGGCTGCCGCGCAGCTCGAGCCAGCGTCCGGGCGACAGCCGGCGGCAGTGGCTCTCGCCCTCGCCGACGGAGGCGCCGGTGCGGTGCTGCTCCAGGTGGAGCCGCGCGACCGCGGTGTCGAGCCGGGATCGCTCGCGCTCGCCGCGGTGGTCGTACACCCGGACCCGCGCCGGATCGAACGCGTCTTCCCTCGCGGCGACGCGGGCCTCCGCGCGCAGGTCGAGCGCCGGCCGGACGAAGTCGAAGTCCTTGAGGAGCACCGCGCCCGGCCGCACCTCCTGCCGCAGGCGGAAGCGGCGCACGCCGTCCTCGCGCGTGGACAGACCGTCGCCCTCGCGGACCTCGAGCGCCGGCTCGCCGTCGATCGGCCTGACGAGGTGCGCATCATCCGCGAAGACGATCTCCTCGCCCTCGCCCTCGCCGTCCGGGTGCTCGAAATGGAAGAAAATGCCCTCGTCCGCGAGGATGCGCAGCAGGAAGTCGAGATCGCTCTCCTGATACTGCACGCAGTACGCGCGCGGCGCGTGCTCCCGCGCGAGGTGCCATTGCCGGGGCAAGCCCCAGTCGTCGAGGATCCGGTCGGCGATCTCGCGCACCGTGAGGTCCTGGAAGATCCGGCTGTTCTTACCGCGCCCGGCGAGCCACAGCCGCGGCGCCAGCCACAGCCGGTAGCCGTGCCGGCCTCCCTGATCGCCGAGCGTCCCCTCAGCCTCGATGCGGCGCACGATCCCGTGCACCGTGCGTCCCTCGTCCGGCGCGGTGCGCAGCGCGAGGCGCGCCGGTTGCCCGAGGAGATCGCGCTCGATCGCCGCAGGCGCGTGCTCGACGCGGGCCAGGAGGATCTCGAAGCGGTAGAGCCGCGAAATCTGCTCCGTGCCGCGAATGCGCACGATGGGGAGATCGGCCGGGGACCAGCGATCGGTCGTGAGCGTGAACGGCGCGATGCCCTCGGGAGCAGCTGTCGACGTGAACGCGGCGACCATCTCGAACGATGGTAGTCTAGCGGACATCACCATGGGTCCTCTTTCGATCGCCTCCGGCGACGTCTCCTGCGCGGTCGTGCCGTTCCGGTACCAGAAGCGGCTCTGGCTCACCGTCGTCGTCAAGGCGCGCTTCGCTTTCGTCCAGAGCGGTATCGCACGCCACGTGGGAACGGCCGACCTCCGCTCTGAGGAGCGGCAGTTCGGCGGCCACCCCTCGCGCAGCATCGAAGACGCGAGCGATCTCGCGCCCTACCTCCCGCGCTGCGACGTGACGTTCGTCGGGCACGCGTACCCGCCCGGCGGCAGCCCTCTGCCCGCAATGTCGGCACGGCTCGGCCTCGCCCGCGACGGGCGGCTGGTGCTCGACAAGGTGGTCCACGTCTTCGGCGACCGCGGTCCCGCCGGCCCGAGGCCCTTCGATCGCATGCCGCTGGTCTACGAGCGCGCCTTCGGCGGCCCAGGCGAGCCGAACCCGGTCGGCAAGGCGACACCCAACCTCGTCGATCCGGCCGATCCCCGGCGGCCGACCAGCTTCGCGCCCATCTCGCGTCTGTGGCTCGCGCGCAGGCGGCTGCTCGGGAGCATCGATCCTCGCGCTCTGGAGGCGCCGATCGCCGACATCCCCGACGCGATGCCGTGGGCGTACTTCCAGGCCGCTCCGCCGGACCAGCAGGTCGATCACCTGCGAGGTGACGAGTGGCTGCTCCTCGACGGCCTGCAGTCGGGCTCGCCGCGCGTGCAGACCCGGCTTCCCTCGGCCCGGGGCGTGGCCCGCGTGCTCCAGCGCTCCGCGGGCGCATCGACCGCGGAGCGGCCCGTCGAGATGGTCTGCGACACGCTGGCGATCGACGGGGAGCGCGAGGCGTTTGCGCTCGTGTGGCGCGGCCGTGTCGACGTGCCCGGCGAGGAGGCGGCGCTGCCGTCGCTCGTGGTGGCGGCGGCGCTGGAGGTGCCGGGCCGCGACGTGGACTGGGCCCGGCTGTGGGCCCAGGCGCCGGCGCCGTTCGCGCGGTCCGCGGCGCCGGCCACGTCGCCACCACGAGCGACGGCGCCGGCCACGACGAGCGCCGAGGCAGGCCAGGAGACAGTGGGGCTGCGGCCCGAGCAGCAGGCGACCGCAGCGGCGAAGGCGGCCGTGCCGTTCCCCGTGGCGGAGGCGGGCGACGCGACCGTTCCGTGGAGGGTCGACGCGACGCCGTGGGCCGGCACGCCGCTCTCGCCTGCGCCCGCGCCGGCAGGCGAGGCGACGCTGGGAGCGGCGACCGCGAAGCGGGAGGAGGCGGGCACGGGGACCATGGCGTTGCGGCCGGAGCAGCAGGGGGCGGCCGGGCATCGAGAGGTGGCGCCGTTTCCGATCCAGCCGGCCGGAGCGTCCGGTCCTGTCGCCACGGTGCCCGGCGCGCCGTGGGGGCCGCTCACGCCGCCGTTGCGGGCGCCGAGCGCAGGCGAGGGCACGCTGTCGCTCGGCGAGAGCGCATCGCCGCCCGTGCCGCCGCCGATGGCGGCACCGCCGCCGCCGATGGCGGCACCGCCGCCGCCGATGGCGGCACCGCCGCCGCCGATGGCGGCACCGCCGCCGCCGATGGCGGCACCGCCGCCGCCGATGGCGGCACCGCCGCCGCCGATGGCGGCACCGCCGCCGCCGATGGCCGCGCCGCCGCACCTCGTCGAGCCGCCGCCCGAAGCGCCCGCGTTGCCGCCGATCGCCTCTCCGCGCGCTGATCCTCGGGCCGTGGTCGCGCAGGTGCGTCCCCCTGGTCCGGCGGCACCGCCGCCAGCGCCCGTGCTCCCGTCCCCCGCGCCAGGCTCGCCGGAGGCGCTGCTGGCGAAGCTGCGTGCGGCCGGCGCGAGCGAGCGCGACGTCGAGTCGCTCCTGCGAGCGCTGAAACCGCCGCCGCCGCCGCCGGACGATGACTGACTTCAGTCCACGTCGACGTCGGTGCCTGCGTCGGTGATCCGGACGATCCCCGTCCAGGCGCAGCGGCAGGTCGAGTCGCCGGTGAGCGCCTTGTGCTCGGTGATCGTCACGATCGAGGCGCCGGGCGACCACGGCGCGGCGATCGCCGGGACACACGGCATCGGGGTGAGGACGCCCTTCGCCGCGGCGGTCGCGGACGCGACCTGGGGATTCGCCAGCGTCTTGCACATGCCGAACGGCGCGATGTTCGTCATCGGGTGGAAGTCCATGACCGTCGCCACGGGCGCCTCGTCAGCGTCGGTCCCGTTCGCGGGGAGCACGGTGAGGGCGGAGGGCGACAGTCCTTCGCTGCATTCGAGCTTTGCTCCGTTGATCACCAGCTTCGACACGGGGGCCTCGGATACGGACGCGCCGATGAAGCCGCCGTCCGGCTTGGGGATTCTAGGTGCGAAAACGACGCCGCGACAAGCCGCCGCGCGCGGAAGCGCGCCCGGAGGGTGTCGGCAGCCTCCAGGTTGAAAATCAATTCAGCCCGGAGGGTGTCGGCAGCCTCCAGGTTGAAGATCAATTCAGCCCGGAGCCTGTCGGGAGCTGTCGAGTGTAAGAAAGCCTACGGCCCGTCGCCCCGACGTGCCGCAGAGGCCCCCAGTGTGGGATGACGGATCCGTCTGGGCTATCTTGGCGCGCCATGGCCGCGACCGCTTCGACCCTCGCCGATGCGCTGCTCCTCGACGCCTCCGCCCGTTGACGGCAGGGTCCACCCACACCCACGGAACCACCTCGATGCCCCAGCGCGCGCCATCCACGGAATCCCCCTCCGCCCCGCCGGGCCCAGCCCCTCTGCGTCCGTCCCCGCGGCGCTGGCGCCGTCTTCGGGCCGCCGTGCTCGCCGCCGCCGTGCTCTACCTTCTCGGGGTCGCCGCGGTCTGGCTCGCCCTGCCCATCCTGGGCGACCGCTTTTGGCCCGCGACGCTCTTCCTCTTCGGCCCGCGCCAGGTCATCGCCCTCCCTCTGCTCATCATCGTCCCCGCCGCGCTCTTGCTCCGGCGCCGCGCCCTCATCCCCGCGGCGCTGGCGGCGGCGATCGTGGTCGGGCCCATCCTCGGGTATTGCCTCTCCCTCCGGGCGCTCACCGGCGGATCGGGCCGCGGGGACTTGCGCGTCGCGTCCTTCAACACGGGGAGCCGCGCCATGAGCATGGAGCGACTCAAGGCCTTCGTGGCCGAGTCCCGGCCCGACGTGCTCGCCCTGCAGGAGTGCTCGATCCCCGAGCCCGATCTGACAGCCGCCTTCCCGGGGTGGTCCGTCCACGTCGACCGCGGCATGTGCCTCGTGAGCCGGTATCCGGTCCTCAAGGCCGAGTCGAGAGATCGCAACGACGTCTGGCGCGCCGGCGGGCACGGCGCCATCCTCCGCTACGCGATCGCCCTGCCGGATCGCGCGACCCCCGGCGCTCCGCACCACGCTCCCGTTCCGGCCGCCGCTACCGCTGCCGCTGCCGCTGCCGCTGCCGCGGGCGCGCCAGACGCACCCGGCGCGCCCGACGCGCCGCGGCCGGGCGCGCAGGCGGCGCCCGGGGCGCGCACCTTCAGCCTCCTCAACCTGCACCTGGAGACGCCGCGCGAGGCGATCGAGGCGCTGATGCACGGCCTCTGGAAGCAGGCCGCGGAGCACGACCGCGTCATCGCGCTGCGCGCGTGGGAGTCCGAGCTCGCGCGACAATGGGTCGACGAGGCGCCCTATCCGGCCGTCATCGTCGGCGACCTCAACATGCCGGTCGACAGCGCCATCTACCGTCGCTTCTGGTCGGGCTTCGAGAACGCGTTCTCCCGCGCCGGGCTGGGGTTCGGCGCGACGAAGCGGACGCGCTGGTTCGGCATCCGCATCGACCACGTGCTCGCCGGGCCGGGCTGGACCACCGAGCGCGCCTGGATCGGCCCGGACCTCGGCTCGGACCACCTCCCCATCCTCGCCGACCTGCGCTGGACCGGCAGCCCGCACGAGGGGTCGCCCTGAAGTTCAGCAACTTCGGTCAGGCACGGCCGGCACCCCCTCGTTATCCTGTCGCTCGCCGAGGAGGACACCGCCCTTGACCGAAGTCACCGAGAACGCCTGCTTCGCCAGGTTCCGCAGGGTGCTCGAGCACATCGACGCGCACCTGGACGAGGACCTGACGCTCGATCGGCTGAGCGGCGTCGCCGCGTTCTCGAAATACCACTTTCACCGCCAGTTCTCCGAGCTCTTCGGCATCGGCGTCCACGAGTACGTGAAGCTCCTCCGCCTGCGGCGCGCGTCGCAGCGGCTCGCCCTCCGGGATCAGGCCCGCGTCACCGACATCGCGCTGGCGAGCGGGTACGAGAGCCTCGAAGCGTTCTGCCGCGCCTTCAAGAAGGCGTTCGGCCAGACCCCGTCCGAGTTCCGGGAACAGCCCCGGTGGGACCCGTGGCACGCGATGCACGAGCGCCTGAGCGAGGCGAGGACCCTGCCCCTCCGCCCGCAGGATCGCGCCGGAGACGTGACGATCGCGCGGTTCGAGGAGACCCGCGTCGCCGCCCTCGAGCACCGGGGCGACCCGAAGCGGGTCCTCGAATCGGTGCGGCGCTTCATCGGGTGGCGCAAGGAGAACCGGCTGCCGCCGCGGAGCAGCGCGACCTTCAACGTCCTCTACGACGACCCGGCCGAGACCCCGCCGGAGGCCTTCCGCCTCGACCTCTGCGCGGCGACCGGCCGCCCCGTGCCAGAGAACCCGCTCGGCGTCGTCGCGAAGACGATCCCCGGCGGCCGGTGCGCCGTCCTGCGGCACATCGGGGGCGATGACACGCTCTTCCACGCCGTGAGGCACCTCTACGCGGCCTGGCTCCCCGCGAGCGGCGAGGAGCCGCGGGATTACCCGCTCTTCCTGCAGCGCGTGCGCTTCTTCCCGGAGGTGCCCGATCACGAGGGCGTCACCGACATCTTCCTCCCTCTCCAGTAGACGATCACCTCCAGACCCTCTCCCGTCCTCCAGAGCTCCGCAGGAGAACCCCGCATGAGTCGATTCGTGGGCAGCCGAAGCCTCGTCGTGCGCGACGAGGCAAAGGACCTCTCGTTCCCGGTCCTGCTGATGTACCCGACGCGCGTCCCCGCCGAGATCGTGGCGATGGGGCCTTATTCGCTCGAGGTCGCGCCGAACGCGCCCGTCGACGGCGGCCCGCTGCCGCTCGTGGTCCTCTCGCACGGCGGCGGCAGCTCGCCGCTCGTGTATCGCACGCTCGCGTCCCACCTCGCGCAGAGCGGATACGTCGTCGCGATGCCGGAGCACCCGGGGGACAACCGCAACGATCGGTCCAGGTCCGAGACGCTCGAGAACCTCCGCGATCGACCTCGGCACGTTCGCCTCGCGATCGATGCCGTCACCTCCGATGCGGAGCTCGGACCGCGCCTGGGGGAAGACGGCGTGGCGGTCATCGGGCACTCGATGGGGGGCTATACCGCGCTCGCCGTCGCGGGCGGGCAGCCCTTCGCGGGATACGGGCAGAAGATCGAGGTCACGAAGGACCCGCGCGTGAAGGCGCTGGTCCTGATGGCCCCCGCGACCGGCTGGTTCGGCCTCAACGACGCCTTGCAGGACGTCACGGCGCCCATCCTCTTGCTCGTCGCGGAGCACGACCGCATGACGCCGAGATGGCAAGGGCAGCTCGTGCTCGACCTCGTCCCCGACCGGGCTCAGGTCACCTTCGAGGTCGTCGAGAACGCAGGCCATCATTCCTTCTTGAGCCCGTTCCCTCCCCAGATGAGGACCCCGGGCTTCCTGCCCGCCAGCGATCCCGCCGGGTTCGATCGCGAGGCGTTTCACCGCAAGCTCCCGCACGACGTGCGCGCGTTCCTCGACCGGATCTGGTCCCGACGAGGGTAGGTCGCCTCATCGTCGCCTCTTCGTCGATCGCTTCGAGCAGCCCCGGTCCCCCGGAGGGGCCGAGCCGCTCGCCGGTCTCATCGCGAAAGGCATCCAGGACAGCAGTCTCCCGACCTCGATCCGCCCCATGTAGGCTATCCTGCGCGCCCACGCGCGGCATCTTGTTCGGGAGTCTTCCATGAAGCGATCACGTTCAGAGAATCTTTGCAAGGTCGGCATATTCCTCGGCCTCGGCGTCTCGCTCGCCATCGCCGGCTGCGGCGACGAGGACAACGGCGGTTCCAGCAGCACCAGCAGCAGCGCGAGCGCCGCCGCCAGCAGCAGCAGCGGCGCCAGCAGCAGCAGCAGCGGCGGTACGGGCGGCAGCGGCGAGGGCGGCAGCGGCGAGGGCGGCAGCGGCGAGGGCGGCAGCGGCGGCGCGGGCGAAGGCGGCGGCACGGGCGGCAGCGGCGGCAGCGGCGGGCCGTCGCTCAGCTTCTTCGTGTCGAGCACCGGGAGCCCGACCGCGAATCTGGGCGGGCTCGCCGGCGCCGACAAGCGGTGCCAGGACCTGGCCGCCGCGGTCGGCGCCGGAGCGAAGACCTGGCGCGCCTACCTCAGCGTCGAGAAGGGCCCGGACGATCAGCCGGTGCACGCCAAGGACCGGATCGGCGCCGGCCCCTGGTACAATGCAGAGCTCGTGATGGTGGCCGCGAACATCGAGGAGCTGCACGCGCGGTTCGGCGATCACACCGTGTTCCTCGACGAGAAGGGCGAGATGGTGCCAGGCCAGTGGGAGGGCTCCCCGACGCCGAACCAGCACGACATCCTCACCGGCACGAACCGCGACGGCACCCTGAAGGCCGGCCAGACCTGCGCGGACTGGACCTCCGAGGACGCGAGCCAGACCGCCACGGTCGGGCACTCCGACGGGCTCGGCCCCAGCGGAAGCAACGCCGACATGTACCGGCCGTGGAACTCGGTCCACGCGAGCGGCAGCTGCGCCGACACCGCTCCGGGGGGCGGGAACGGCCGCGTCTACTGCTTTGCCGCGGACTGAGCGGACGAGCGCACGAGCGCGATGTTTGCGGCAGAACATGGCACGAGGTGGTTCCAATCGACCGATCCCCGGGGACACCGATCACGCTGATCGACCGAGAAATGAACCGCCAAGGACTCAAAGAACGCCAAGAAGATAAGTAGATCTTGGCGGCTCGGCGGTTCGAATTTCTGCTCTTTCGAGCGGTTTCAACCCGTTTGTCGCTCTAGGGTTCGGCGCCGTCCTCGTCATCACCGAGCCCGGTGAGGTTGTCCACCACGCGCCGGAGCATCGCCAGGAAGGTCGCGCGCTCTCGGTCGGTGAAGCCCTGCAGCGCCCGCTCGGCCACCTCGCGCAGCGCTTCCTTGGCGAGCGGCAGGCGCGCCTCGGCCTTCGCCGACAGCGAGATGTGGAAAGCGCGCTTGTCGCCCGGGTGCGGCGTGCGCTTGACCAGGCCGTCACGCTGCATGCGGCCCAGGAGGGCGGCCATCGTCGGCTGTTCGACGTGGGCGCGCTCGGCGAGCTCTCGCTGCAGGAGCGCGCCGTTCTCCTCGAGCGCCACGGCCACCGGCATGTAGGCCATGCCGAAGTCGAGCGGGCGCAGCCGCCGCTCGAAGTGGCGCATCAGCAGGCGCGACGCGTGGTTGATCCAGAAAGTCGGGGTGGCCTGCGGCTCCCAGGGGGCCTTCGCCTTGACATTCATAGCATGCTATCTATGTTGGGTGGAGACCGAGCGCGATGCGCGCTCGAGGAGGTATCCGATGGGTGCACCGACGACCAGCGCAACGTTCGACCGTGCCTACCAGGCGCCTGTCACGTGGTGGGGCGACATCCGCATTCCGGGCGAGCTGGAGGCGCTCGTTCGCTCCGAGCGGCCGCGGACGTCGCTCGAGCTCGGGTGCGGGTTGGGGCGGCTCGCGCGGTACATGGCGCAGCGCGGGGTGAGGGCGACGGGCGTCGACTTCTCGCCGGTGGCCGTCGCCAAGGCGAGGGAGAGGGTGGCGAAGGATGAGGTGCGTCCGGAGTTCCTGGTCGGCGACGTGACGCACCTGGACATGCTGACCGGACCGTTCGACGTGTCCTACGACGTGGGCTGCTTTCACTGCCTCGACGGCGCCGGGCAGCGCGCCTACGTGGCGGAGGTGGCGCGGCTCCTCCGGCCGGGCGGTACGCACCTGATCTGGGCGCTGGACCGCTCGCCGAGCGGCCTCGCGCTGTCGCCCGCGGCGGTGGAGCGCGTGTTCGCGCCTCAGCTCCGGCTGAAAGACGCGCGGACGAGCCGGCGGCGCCTGCTCTCCGCTCACTGGTACTGGCTCGTTCGCTCGGAAGGCTGAGCTCGCGCGTCAGGAGGATGCCCGGCGCTGCGCGCGCGCAGCGCGGCGGGCCGGACGCGGGGCGAGGGCGTGGGCGATGCCGCTCTGCAGGGTGCTGTGGGTGGTGATGCTCTCGAGGTCGACGTCGAGATCCACGAGCGTCTGGGCCGTGTCCGGGCCGATGCCGGTGAGCACGAGCTTGGCGCCGAGCAGGCGCGCGGCGCGCGCGATGCGCAGCAGGGCGTCGGCGGACTCCGCGTCGACGTCCTTGACCCCGGTGACGTCGAGGATGGCCGTGTGGAACTGGTGCTGGACGATGCCGTCCAGGAGCTTCTCCATGGCCTGCTGGGCGCGGGCGCTGTCGAGGGCGCCGATGAGGGGCATGGCGACGACGCCCTCGGCCAGCGGGACGAGGGGCGTGGACAGCTCGCGCAGCGTGGCCTGCTGCGCCTGGATGACCTGCTCCTGGAGGGCGAGCCGCTCGAGCTCGGCCTCGCGCAGCGGGGTCAGGTCGCGCGCGATGGTGGCGAGCGCCGGGGGCCGCCCGGCCTCGCCGGCGAGCGCGACCATCGAGACCTGGCAGGGGAGGGTGCCCCCGTCGCGCTGGTCGAGGCCGAGGGTGCCTTGCCACGACCCGCGCTCGAAGCACCGCTGCACGATCCCGGAGAGCGGGTCCTGCTCCTCCACGTACAGGTCGGAGAGGCGCATGCCGAGCGTGCCGTCGCCGTGGCCCGTCATGGCCCCGAAGGCCTGGTTGGCATAGAAGATCGCGCCCTCCTCCGAGGCCATGCACACGCCGTCCGGCGCGCTGTCGACGAGCGCCTGGAAGTCGCGCAGCTCCGCCTGGGCGGACGCGAGGTGTCGTTGCGCCGTGACGTCGCGCCCGACCCAGAGGACGCTGTCCTCGGTGAACGGCTTGCAGGCGGCCTGGATCCACAGCTGGCGATCGCGAAGCGTGATGGGGTATTCGATGCTCAGGACCGTTTGCTTCGCGAGCGACTCCCGGATGACCTCGGCGCAACGCTCGATGTAGTCGTCTCGCACCACGCTGGTGAGGTGTCTGCCCCGTGCGTGCCTGGCCATCTCGGCAGGGATGACGAGCGTCGGAAACATCTCCAGAACCACGCCGTTCCGATCGAAGAAGGCGATGAACGCCGTGCTCACCGAGCAGAGCGCTTCCAGCTTCGCCTGAGCTCCCTCCAGCTCGGCCACACGCCGGCGCAGCGTCGCGTTCTCGCGTTCGATTTCCGTGAAGTTCTGATTGTTATCCATCATACAAATCCAGCCCCCATCGTATTCGCGCAGCTCGGGACGGGCGAGCGAAATCCAGCGAGGGATCGTGCTCGTTCATGCATTGCGCGAGCCGTGCGCGGCGCGAGAGCGATCTCGCGTCCAGGCGAGGCTGTCACGGCGCTGCGCGCGCGCCGGGGAGCGCGCGCATGTCGCGGACTGCGGTGAGATGAGATTTGTTTGATGCCGCGGTAGGAGCGGGGTGGCGCAGCCCGGCGGACGGTCCGGTGTCGAGTCGCGCGCGTCAGAAATCCCGTCTCGGTTTCCGGGATGATGCGGCAGGGCCGGGAGAAACCCAGAGCACCTCTACATCACAGCGGTTCTCCCGCACCCTTGCTGAACGAGGGCTCAGCGCGGGCGGCGCTTCGCGCGACCGAGCAGCAATCCCAGCGCGGCGAGGAGGAGCCCCGCCTGGGTGCCAGAGCCTCGCGCGTCGTCGCCCACGGCGCAGCTGCAGCCGGAGCTCGAGCTCTCGCCTCCCGTCGAGTCGCCCGATCCAGCGCTGGCGTCTTGTCCGCCTGCTCCCCCGGACCCGGTGCCGATCGCGCCGCCGCTGCCCACGCTGCCGCCAGCGCCGCTTTCCATGGCCCCGCCCGCGCCTCCGGCGCCGGCCGCGCCGCCTGCGCCTCCGGTGCCGGCCGCGCCACCCGCGCCACCCGCGCCTCCGGTGCCGCCCGCGCCGCCCGCACCGCCGGTGTCGTCGCCACCGGGAACAGCACCCGGACAGGCCGCCGTCTCTGGATCCTGACCACCGGCCCTGTCGAGGCCGAAATAGGCGGCGACGGCGGGTCCGTCGAACGGCACGGAGTGCCCGACGCCGGCCATCGAAAAGGCCTCGTAGACCGTGTAGCCGCAATCGCTCTTCCAGAACTGGCGCGTGGTTCCGGTCCTCGGCGTGTCGGTCCCATCCGGGGTCTCGCTCAGACCCAAGAGGTTCGTCCACTCTTTGACGTCTTCAGCCATGTTCTTGTAGCTGAGGATCGTGTCGTCGGTGCCATGCCAGTGCTGCAGGCGCGGGCGATGGCCGGTGTAGCCGGGATAGTACGAACGAACGAGGTCTCCCCACGCCTGCCCGGTCTTCGTGACGCTGCCGCTCCCGCAGGGCCCGCTCCACTGGGCAGTGCTCCCGGTTCCGGTGACGTCGTTGTAGCCCTCGGCCCAGCAGCCGCACGGGACGCCCATGAGCGACACGCCGGCCATGAACACGTCGGGGTACACGCCGAGCAGCGCCTCGGTCATGATGCCGCCCGACGACCCGCCGACCGCGTACACGCGGCCCGGATCGGCGCTGTACTTCGCGAGCGTGTATTTCACCATCTGGACGATGGCGCCCGTGTCGCCGCCGCCGTCGTGCTTGAGCGATCTCGTCGAGCCCGCGTCCCAGCAGTTCTGCCCCGTGGCCTCCGGGAAGATCATGATGAAGCCGCTGGTGTTCGCGATGGAAACCAGGCTCGACATCTCGCTGAACGTCCCCCGGCCATTTCCCTGGCAATGATGGGGAGCGACGACGATGGGAGGCTTGGTCGCCAGCTCGTCAGGTACGTAAATGTACATGTTGACGTAGCTGGGGAGGCCGTCTGCCCCCCATTCGCCCTGGTCGACCTTTTGTAGCGATGCCCCGCGCGCGGGCGGCGCGGCGAGCAGCGCCAACGAGAGCGATGCGAGCCCGAGGACATGAGTCTTGATTCGGTTCATCGGGCGGAGATGCTACACAACGCCAACCTGGTGCGCAAGCCGATACCGCCTCTCCTCGGGCGTGGACTCGGGCCGTACCAGACTCGGTTGAAGACCGCTCTAGAACTGACTCAAGAAGTTCCAGACTTCCTGGGGCATCCACGACGTGTTCTGCCCGGCGTCGTTCGGCGACGGAGTATGACCGCCGTCGTAATCGCACCAGCGGGTGGGATGGCCCGCGGAGCAGCCCTCGTAGTCAGAGCAGGCGTGGCCGCCTCTCGGCGCCTTGGCCAAGCTCTCCACCGTGCATCCATTCTGCTTGGCGAAGAAATCGCTGTTGGAGGTTTGTCCGGCGCCGCCGCTCTCCTGCTGACCGAGCGAAGACATGAAGGCGATCGGCTGACAGCTCGCGGGACGGGCGAGGCCGCCGCCGGAGTGGACCACGGCGGCGCGGAAGACGTTCGGGCGCGCGCAGGCCAGCGTCCACGCCATGGCGCCGCCCTGGCTGAAGCCCTCGAGCTCGATGCGCGAGGTGTCGATGCAGAGATCGTCGGTGACCTGCTTGAGGATGTCGTCGACGAAGGTCACGTCGTCGGCTGACCAGAACCCGCCGACAGCGTCGGGCGCGATGAAGATGGTGCTCCCCTCGGAGAGCGACCAGAGCCCGAAGTACGAGGGCGCGACCTGGCCGCTGTTGCCCGTGGCCCCATGGAAGGAGAGAATCAGCCGGTAGGGGTGGTCGCTGTCGTAATCGTCGGGGGCGTGCAGGGTGTACTTGCGGCTCTTCCCGCCGCTCTGCACGGTGCCAGCGCCGTTCTGGAGCGTGCGCGTCTTGCCGCACCCGGCGGACTTCATCACGTCGCCGCCATCCGTACCTCCGGCGCCGCCGGCCCCGGCAGCGCCGGCGCCGCCAGCGCCGCCCGCGCCGCCCGTTCCAACCGAGCTCGCTCCACCCGCGCCCCCGGTCGCCCCGCCGCTGCCAGCGGCATCGCCGCTGCTCGTGCTACCGGAAGCAGCGCCGCCGCCGGAGCCGCTCGAGGAGGTTTCTCCGGCGGCCGGTCCGCCAGAGTGACCGTCGTCGCTACAGCCGAGGCTGAGCGCGAAGCAGAGGCCCAGGCAGCCCCAGACCGGTGGCAGCCAACGGGAGCGATGGTGAATGCGATCGGAGCTCACAGAGCCAACGCTAGACGACATGGGCGCTCTCCTCGTTGACGTCCAAGCCACGGGATACGAACCAGGCGTGGCGCGGACGGGGGTCTTCATGACGCCCTATCCATGGCAAGGCGAAAGAAGCTCTGGAGCGCCGAATGTGAGCGCTAACATGGCCGGCGTCAATCATAAATTTGGCGCGCGGCGATCGCCGGCGAGCGCGAGATCCGCGTTCGGCGGGGTTTCAACCCGTTCGGTGTCCTGGAGATCGATGTGCTACCGCGCCGGTTTGGGCGGTTGCGGCCGGCCTGGAATTTGTTGCTGAGGCTTTTCCTCGTGGGCGATCTCGAGCTCGTCGAACTCCGCGATGGACGACTCCACGAGCTCTGCCAGCGGCTGCCAACCGTCCGGTACTGCGCCACGCTTCCACGTGAACCGGGCAATCGCTTGCACGCCCCCGCACACGGTCGCCTCGAGGACCTCGCCGTCGAGGACTCCGACCGGCTCGAGCTGACGGCGTACAGGGAGTCGCAGCTCCTCCAGGTTACGGAGCAACCGCCATAGCGCTTCATGCTTGGCCGCGACCTGGTCGTAACCGACCACGAGACCGGCGCCCGCGCTGGGCGAGACGGAGCGGAAGAGGCGCAGGCTGTCGAGGTCGCCGCGGATCTCGTAACACACGCCTGCTTGCCGCGACGGGCGACGAAGGAACTGTGCCTGCAACGAGCCCACGCCGAAGAAGCCCCAGGTCCTGTCGTGCGGATCGCGTGGCGTGGTCGTGGCAATTTCCATCTCTTCGCGCCGCTCGGCTTCGAGACGCATCCGTCGGCGTTCATTCTTTGCGCTCATGGCTCCCTCCGGCCTGCCCGCTCTCCCGTCTGGCTCCGCCCGCCAGACGTCCGGCAGGGTAGTTGGTTTCGACGGAGGAGCAACGAAGGGAAGCGGGGTCGGCCCGCGGGAGCGCTCCGCCAGTCGATCGACGCTGGATCGAGCCCTGACGGCTCGCCGCTCGACGAGCGCCGGCGGGGCGCTCAGCAGATGTGGTAGAGCTCGGAGAAGTACGCCTGCGAGAACCGCGCGTCCACGAGGAGCCCGCTCGCGTTGAAGCACCGGACGCCGACGCGGATCGCGTCCGGATCCGCGGAGGGGTGCTCCCAGCCGACCACGTTGCAGTAGTCCGAGCCCGCCCCGACCGCGGTGGCGAGGGCCGCGCCGCGGGCGACCCCCGCGAGGCCGCCCATCTCCGGATACGTGATCTGGTAGCGCCCGGGCGAGATCCGGTGCACGGCGACGGTCTCGCTCCTGTCGTTGCACTCGGACGTGATGAGGTGGTACTGGTTCGCGGGCGTGTAGTCGGCCGTCGTCGGCTCGTTCGCCACCACGTAGCCGCCGCTCTCGTACGGGGCCTCGCGCGGCTCGCGGAGGTACCGGAGCGAGAAGCTCGTGTCCGCCGGCGCGCCGCCCTGGCCGAAGCAGAGCACATCGATGTTCGTGCTCCCGAACGGGCTCGACCAGGTGAGCGGCTTGCAGTACTCGGGGCCGCTGCCGACCGCCGTCACGAGCACGGAGCTCTCGACCGATCCGTTGCCGGCGAGCGTGATGGTGTAGCGGCCCGCGCTCGTCCGCGTGACGGACGCCGACGCGCCCCACTGGTGCTCGCTGGAGAGCGCGCCGCCCGTCGGCCGGTTCATCAAGAGATAAGCGCCCGCGCTCGAGACCGCGGTGCCGCCCGCGAGGCGGGCATAGGAGACGACGAACGGAGAGCTCGTCGGCGCGCCGGCCGCCGTGTGGCAGCGGATGTGGACCTTGAGCGCGGTGTCGACGGTCTGCCACGAGGACACCTTGCACCGCCGACCCTCTCCACCCGTCGAGTTCACCTGGACGTTGCCGCCGCTGCCGCCCAGGTCGTCGAACGTGACCGTATACACCCCGACCCCCGAGAGCGCGACGTGGTTCGCGCCGCCCGCCGGGTTGAACGACCTCGCCGAGAGCAGCCGAGTCCCGTCGAAGAAGGCCCAGCCGGAGGCGTCGCCCGAGCGCAGCGCCTCGTCGCTCGCATCGATGCTCTCGTCCACGGGCTCCTCCACGGGCGCCGCGAGGCACGCGGGCGCCGCCGCCGCGAGGAGCAGCGCCAGAAGAGAACGGAACCCACGACGGAGCGACCCATTGTTCAGATTCGTGATCATCTCTCTCTCCCATCCTGCCATTGCGGCCGTCCGCGGCCGCACGACCTGACGACGGAGCTGCCCTGTCACCCAGCAGCACCCCCGTCCGCCTTGCACGGGGGTCGCAAGAGCAACGGGCATACCAGCGCGATGCAGCCGCCTTTTCGCGGCGCCGCGCCGCCCCGAGCGGCGCCGTTGCGCGAGGCGCCGCTCAACTGCGCGGGGGCCCGCTCAAGCGAGTGCAGATCGCTGCCGCGGAGCAAGCGCAGCCGCGCGCGGCAAGGCAAGGAGCGGAGCGCCGGCCCGTCATCGCACGTGAGGCGGTGCGGGCCATCACCACGCCTTCCTACGGTGTGGGCCATCACCACGTCGTGACGCAGTGAGGGAATCCCCGGCTCGGCAACGTGACGCCCCGACAGCGTGACGCTGCGATGTAGAAAGGTTCACCGCTGTTGCATATCGGCCCCCTCCGGAATTTGATCTTTCAAGGTGCGACGGGAATGTGCTAATAGACTGCTCATGCTTCGTTTCCCGCGCCCGGGGGTCGTCTCCGGGGCAGCGGGCGTTATCAACGTTACTTAGCCAGGAACCGATCGCGCGTCGGCGTCTCACGCTCCGACCCCGCGACGCTCGTCACCTCTCTTCGCGCTGCGCCGGCTCGCGCCTGGACCCAGGCTGTCGGCTTCCCTTTGCGCCGCGGCGAGATCGGGAGAGCGGCTCGCGAGGTGCTCTCTTGCTCCGGCGCGCCGCGTGCCCCTGGCTCTCCGGGAGGACGGGATGATGAAGAGCGCGCTTTGGGGGATGCTGACGGGCTCGGGCCTCCGGCTCGGGCTGTGCTTCGCGGCGGTGCAAGCGGCCGCGCTCGCGGGCTGCGTGGCGCCGTCGGACACGGGCGAAGGCGAGGCGATCGAGGGCGAGCTCACGGAAGAGCAGTCGTATGCGGCCTCCACGAGGCCGGTGGACGTGCACGGCAGGCTCCAGATCGTGGGCAAGGAGCTCCGGAACCAGAACAACGCGCCGGTCCAGCTGCGGGGCATGAGCCTGTTCTGGAGCCAGTGGGGCGGCTCGTTCTACAACGCGAGCGTCGTCAACTCGATCGCCGACAGCTGGGGGGCGACCGTGGTCCGCGCCGCGATGGGCGTCGAGTCGGGCGGGTACCTCACGAACCCGACGGCCGAGAAGAACCGGGTGAAGACCGTCGTCGACGCGGCGATCGCCCGGGGCATCTACGTGATCATCGACTGGCACGATCACAGCGCCCAGGACCACAAGGAGCAGGCCAAGGCCTTCTTCCGGGAGATGGCGCAGACCTACGGGAACCAGCCCAACGTCCTGTTCGAGATCTACAACGAGCCGGACAACGAGCCCTGGAGCACGATCAAGCCCTACGCGATCGAGGTGATCAACACGATCCGCAGCACGGGCTCGAACAACGTGATCATCGTCGGCACGCCGACCTGGTCGCAGGACGTGGACATCGCCGCGAACGACCCGATCACCGGGTTCTCCAACATCGCTTACACGCTGCACTTCTACGCCAACACGCACAAGGAGAGCCTGCGCGCCAAGGCGAGGACGGCCATGGACAGGGGCCTCGCCCTGTTCGTGACCGAGTTCGGCACCTGCGACGCCTCCGGGAACACCGGGCTCAACCTCAACGAGTCCCAGACCTGGATCAACTTCCTGAACGCCAACAAGATCAGCTGGGCCAACTGGTCGCTGTTCGACAAGAACGAGACGGCCTCGGCGCTCACCCCCGGCGCCAGGACCACCGGCAACTGGCCGGACTCGGAGCTCACCGAGTCGGGCAAGTGGGTCAAGGCGAGGATGCTGGAAGGCACCGGCGGCTCGGGCAGCGGAAGCAGCAGCAGCACGAGCAGCAGCAGCGGGACCGGCGGCTCGGGCGGCAGCGGCGGCTCAGGCGGCGCGGGCGGCTCCGGCGGCGGCACCACGACCTCGGGGTTCCAGTTCACCGTGTCCCCGAACGTCAACCGGTGGTGGATCCAGGTGAAGGTCGTCGAGCCGGGGTACCGCATCACCGGCGTCACGGCGCGCGTGAACAGCACCACGCACAGGCTCGAGCCCCAGTCCTGGGGCGAGGGCGAGTACGCCATCAGCAAGGAGGTCCCCGCGGGCACGCGGGTCGTCTTCACGGCCACGGACAGCCGGGGCGTCTCCGCGAGCTTCACGTCGAACCCCTGGCCGTGACGCGCCGCGCGGCGGCGGTGCGCGCGGCCCTCTGAACAGGAAGGCCGGGGCCCTGGGCTCAGCGCCGGGCCGCCGGCGCGCGCCCGTCGAGCGGGCCGCCGACGACGACGCGCAGCTCGGCGAGCGCCGTCCGGTACTCGCGCACGAGCTTCAGGAGCTTGACCTGCGCGGCGGCGCGCCGCTCCTCCAGGCTGAGCGCGCGCACCGCGTCGATCTGGCGGCTCTCGAGGGCGCGCGCGACCTCGATCCCGGCGCGCTCTACGGCCGGGAGCGCGCGCGCCCGGAACTCCTCGACGAGCGCCCCCGCCGCGCGCGCCTCCCGGAGCCGATCGCGCACCTCGCGCGCGACCCGCTGGACCTCGGCGGCGAGCGTGCGCTGCGCCGCGATCGCGCCGGCGTCCGCGGCGGCGATCTCGCTCGAGCGCGTGTCGAAGAGCGGCAGCTCGAGCCCGGCCTCGAGGGTCCAGCCCAGCGGGTCGCGCGTGGCCGGCGAGAACTCGTAGCCGAACTCGATGAACGAGAGCCACGGCCAGCGCGTCGCGCGCGCCAGCGCGCCCTCCGCGCCGGCGCCGTCGATCTCGGCGGCCGCGAGCGCGATCTCCGGGCGGTTCCTCAGCGCGGCCTCGATCAGCGCCTCCTCGGACGCGAGGGCGACGAGCGGCGCGGACGCGACCGGCTCGCCCACGAGGCGCACCGGCGCGGCGGGGTCGACCCCGACGCGCTCGAGCAGCGCCGCGCGCGCGACCTCGCGGCGCGCGCGCGGCGCGGCGCCGTCCTCCTCGGCCACCGCGGCCGACAGCGCCGCCATCGCCTCGTCGACCGCGGTCCCCTGCGCCGCGCTGACCCGGGCCCGCTCCTGGTCCGCGAGGCGGCGGCGCGTCGCGGCGACCGCCTCGAGCGCCTCGATCTCGGCGTCGAGCAGCAGCACGTCGTCGAACAGCCAGCGGACCTCGGCCTCGAGCTCGAGCTCGGAGACGCGGGTCTCCGCGCGCGCAACGTCCACGTCCGCGCGCGCGACGTCCGCGGCCGCCCCGGCCTCGCCGGGCCGGGGAGGGCGGATGCGGACCCCCGCCGCGAGGCGCGGCTCGTGATCGAGCACCTGATCGAGCCGGAGCTGCGAGACGCGGATCTCCGGGTTCCGGTAGGTGCCCGCCGCGTCGGCGTCGACGCGCGCCCGGGCCGTGGCCTCGCGCGCGCGCATCATCGCGAGCGTCGCGCTCCGCTCCTTGGCCATGGCCACCGCCTCGTCCGCGGTGAGCTCGCGCGGCGCGGCGCGGCGCCCCGCCCCGAGGCCCGCGCCCCCGCGCGGCTCTGCCTGCGCCTCTGCCGCGCGCGCCTCGCGGTAGAGCGCGATCGCGCGCTCCGACCCCTCGAGCTGCGCGGGCGCCGCGCAGGCCGCGAGCGAGAGGCACGCGATCGACGGCCAGACCGGCGACCTCGCGCGCGGGAAGGCGGAGGAGGAGGAGGAGGAGCGGCCGCGACGAACGGAGAAAACCTCAGCGATCTTCATGCCTGACGGATTCCGTGGAGAGCCCTCGGGGCGACGGCGGCGCCGCGGCGCGGGCTCAGCCCTGCCACGGCAGCTCGAGGAAGGAGGGCGCCTCGGCGCCGGCGTCGAACACGACGATCAGCTTGCCGGGGGACAGCGCGAGCGAGATGCCCTCCGGCTTCTGGCCGGGGAAGCGCCGCACGAGGCTCGGCGAGAGGACGCCGCCCTCGGGGCGCAGCACGTGGAAGAGCGACCCCGCGGCGCCGTCGGCGGTCGACGGGGTCGAGGCGATCGCCAGCGAGCCGTCCGGGAGGAAGCACAGATCGGAGATCCCCCCCGGCGTGGGCGCGCCGTTGAGCTCGACGTCGACGCGCGCGCGCGCCCACAGCGAGAGGCCGGCGCCCTCGAGCCGCCGCCCCTCGAGGAGCGCGCGGGGCGCGCCGAGCCTCCAGATGAGCGCGTTGCCCTCGGCGTCGAGCGGCGACTTCAGCCCGAAGTAGAGCGCGCCGTCCCGGTAGGCCATGCCCTCGATCTCGAGCGGGCGCGTGCCGCCCGGGAGCCCGAGCTCCGCGAGGGCCGCGGGGCCCGCCGCGTCGAGCAGCTCCGCGAGGTAGGCCTCGGCGTCGACGCGGAAGCCGCGGCCATCCTGCTTCAGCCGGAGCAGCGCGGTGCGCGCCTTCTTGCGCTTGCCCTTCGCGCTGTAGCCCTGCGACGAGAGCAGGTACACGTCGCCCCCGTCGCCGGCGGTGATCGACTCGATGTCCGCGAGCTCCTTGACGCCGAGCACCGGCACCGGCTCCGGATCGACGGCGCCGGCCGCCGACATCGCGAACAGCCAGGGCACGCCCTCGTCCTCCGCGTCCTTGTGGCCCGTGTCGTCGCTGACGAGGAGGTACCGCCCCTCCGCGGGCCGGGGCAGGATGCCGGACGGCTCGAAGCGCGACCGCTGCCGCAACGCCGCCGGCACCGTCATGCGGATCGCGTCGGCGGCCCCGGCCGGCGGCGCCGCCGCCGCGGGCGCGCCCTGCGCCGCGGCGACGACCGGCGCGCCGGGGGCCGGCGGCGCGGGGGGCGGGGACGCCCCCCGCGTGAAGGCGACGTCGAACGCCTGGCCGGCGAGCAGCTCGACGGGGTGATCCAGCGCGATCGTGACCTCGCGGCCCCACACCGGCACGTTCAGGTCCGTCCAGCAGCGGAGCGGCAGCTGGCCCACCACCGGCCCGACCGTGACGGCCCGGCCGGTGAGCGGCGCGCCGTCCTGGCCGCGCGCCCAGATCGTCGCGGCGTCGCCCGCCTCGACGTGGAGCGCCGCGCGCTCCGGGACGCAGGCGATGACCCGCCCGGGCGCGCTGGCGATCTCGACGATCGGGTCGCCCGCCACGGCGACGTCGCCCGGCCGCTTGCGCACCGCGGAGACGCGCCCGCCGTGCGCCGCGCGCAGCGTGTGCTGGGCGCGCTGCGCCTCGAGCTGCTCGATCTCCCGCCGCGTCACCGCGAGGTCCGCCTCGATCTTCGCCGTCTCCGGGCCCGCCTGCTGGAGGAGCCTCTTCCGGCGCTCCTCGGCCGCCGCGATCTGCGCGCGCAGGAGCTGGATGGTGCGGGGCTTCTCGGTCGCGATCGCCTCGACGCCCGCGCGCTGCACGTCGAGCGAGCCCAGGGCGTCGTGGCTCGCCTGCTTGTCCTCGATCAGCCGCTTCACCCGGGAGACCTCGCTGGCGAGCACCTCGCCCTCGGCGCGCGCGCGGCGCTGCTCCTCGAGCTCGCGCGCGAGCTCGAGCTTCAGCTGCTCGACGCCCGCCTCGAGCTCCTGATCGAGCCGCGCGTGCTCCGCGGGGATCATCGCCCGGAGGCGCGCCTCCTCGGCGCGCGCCACCGCGAGCTCCGCGTCGATCGCGCCGCTGTCGAGCGCGACGAGCACCTGACCCGGCGCGACCACGTCGCCGACGTCGACCTCGATCGAGGCCACCCGCCCGACCTCGACCGTGGCCACCATCTCGGTGTCGGCCTGCGCGAAGGCGAGGATGCCGTCGCTCGGGCTCGAGGAGCGGCTCAGCCACGCCGCGAGGCCGAGCGTGCCCAGCATCGTGAGCGCGGGGGTCGCGGAGGAGAGCGCGGATCGGATTCGCCAGAGATGCATGGCTAGAGGTCCAGCGTCGGCTCCTGGAGCATCAGACTCACGTCCTCGACTCCGGGGAGCGCTTGAAGGCTCGTCACGAGGCGCGCCCTGAGCTCCGGGTGGCGCACGCTGATCTGGTAAGCGTGCTCCATGACGGTGCCCTGCGCCGCCTCGCGCAGGGTGACGAGCGAGAAGGAGCCGCAGTGCTCGCGGAGGATGCCCGCGATCGCGCCGGCGAGCTCCGCGCCGGGCTGTCCGGCAGGCGCGACGAACCGGAGCAGCCCGTCGGGCTGCCGGCGCGACCCGTAGCCGGTGACGTGGAGCATGAGCGTCGCGCCCGCGAACATCGCCGCCCCCGCGATCGCCGCGCCGTAGGCCTGCGCGCCGCTCGCCATGCCGATGGCGAGCGAGGCGAAGACGAACACGACGTCGCGCGGATCGCGCATCGTGGTGCGGAACCGGATGGCGGTGACGCCGCCCGCGATCCCGATGCCGGCGGCGATGTTGTTGCCGACGGCGAGCATCAGCGTGCACGTGATGATGCTGCCGAGCGCCATGCTCTGGACGACGGTCCGCGAGTACGAGAGGCCGCGGAACGTGAGCATGTAGACGCCGGCGATGCCCTGCGTGAGCCCGAAGGCGACGAGGAGGGAGATGAGCGCCCTGCGCCACTCGACGGCCTCGCCGTGCGAGAGCATCGACAGCCACTCCGTCATAGCCGCGGCCCTCCCTCGATCCGGGCCGAGCGCGCGTCGGGCAGCATCAGCTGTGCGTTGATGCTGTAGCAGTACTTGGAGAACGAGCGCCGGACGAGCTCGAGGCGCCGCACGAGCGCCACCATCCACGCGGGCGGCCTGCGCTCGAACTTGAGCTCGAGGACGCAGACGGGCTCGTGCGTGTTCGTCTGGACCGGGTGGTCGACGGGGCGCCACCCCCGATCGGACGCCTCGAGATCCAGCGCCTCCTTGCGCTGGCAGACGACCCTCCGGTCGAACGTGATGCGCGCGTACTTGTCGAGCGTGCTCTCGTACGCCTCGCGCTCGTAGTCGACGAGCATCGTGGGCCGGAGATCGTGGCGGTGGACCGCGCCGATGAACTTCTCGGCGCCCTTGCGCACGCCCGGCGCGAGCCGCTCCAGCGCGGCGGGGTTGCCGCGCTCGACGAGCTCCCGCCACTCGTCCGCGGGCACGCAGGCGCGCGACTTGACGATGACATCCTGGACGCGGCGCTTCACCTCGAGGAACACGGGGCTCTTCTTGCCGGGGTAGGTGCGCGCCCGCACCTTGAAGCGGTCCCGCTGCTCCCGGGCGTTGGCCCAGTAGAGATCGTGCCCGCGCGTGTCAAAGTAGAGCGAGCGGATGCGGTACGAGCCGTCCTCGTTCGCGTACTTGTCCGCCCGGCCGACGGACCGCGCCGTGGCCCGGATCGCCGGGACGAGCCGCTCCGGCACCAGGTACTTGAACTCGTAGCGTTCGATGACGTCCAGGATGACGGTCTCCTCGATCGTCAGGGGTCAGGGGCTAGGCGCCCGGGTGGGTTGCCTCGCGCCGCTGCGTGCGTCGCGGATTTGTTACGGTATCCCCGCGATAATGACACAACCGCCGCCGAATGCCGCAAGCGGAATCCTGCGCAAGCTCTCGATATCTCCCCGGTATCCCCGCGCGTTGCATTCGAGTCGCAAAGCTACAGCGCGGTGGCTTTCGCGGCTCGGGCTCGCGGCGGCGCTGCTCGCCGCGGGCTGCCGGGGCTCGGGGCCGGGGCCGGGGCCGGCGAGGGCGGCGGCGGCGGCGCGGACCTCGGGCTGCCCCCGCTGCGGCGGGGCCGTGCGGATCGGCGCGCTGCCGCGCGGCGACGCCGACGAGTGCTCCGGTGTGGTCGCCGGTGCGGTGCACCCGGGGACGCTGTACCTCCACAACGATTCCGGCGACCGCCCGCGTTTCTTTGCGATCGGGCTTGACGGCGCGCCGCGGGGCGAGATCGAGGTGGCGGGCGCGCGCGCGGTCGACTGGGAGGGCGCGGCGCGGGGCCCGTGCGGCGGGGGCGGGGGGAGCTGCCTCTTGTTCGGGGACATCGGCGACAACGACCGGGAGCGCGACCGCTACGCGCTCTACGAGGTGAGGGAGCCGGCGGCGCTCGGCGGCGCTCGGCGCGCGGTGGCGGCGGAGGTGATCTCGCTCGCGTACCCCGACGGGAGCCACAACGCGGAGACGCTGCTGGTTCACCCGGTCACCGGGGCGATCACCGTGGTGACGAAGGTGAAGAAGAAGAAGGACAGCGCCGGGATCTACGAGCTCTCGACGCGGCCCGCCGCCGGCCAGACGGCGACGCTCGTCGGCGCGGGCTCGATCGCCGCGCCGGTCGGGAGCCGGTCGTTCACGGGCGGCGACGTGCGCGCCGACGGCGCCGGCGTGCTGCTCCGCACCTACTCGCACGTCTTCTTCTATCCGATGGCGCCCGACCAGACGGTCGCGCAGGCGCTGACCGGCCCGCCGTGCGAGATGCCGGCGGCCGACGAGGATCAGGGGGAGGCGATCGCGTGGCTGCCCGGCGGGTGGGACTACGTGACGATCGGCGAAGGGGACGAGGCGCCGATCCACCGCGTCTCCTGCCAGGCGCCCTGAGCGCCGCCCGCGCGGGGCGCGCCCCTCAGTCGCCGCGCGCCGCACCGCCGAGGAGGGCCTCCATGCGGCCCCGCATCAGCGACAGGTCGCCCTTGAGGATCGCGACGTCCGAGCGCCACGTCTCCGGGGCGGGCCCGAACGGGTCTTCCGCGACGGCGGAGCGAGGCGGTCCGCGCCCTCGGCGGACGCGAGGTCGCCCGCGAACGCGATGAACGGTCCCGTCGCCGCAGCCCGCGCCCAGGGCGGAGACCTGAAGCGCGAGCAAGATACGATATGTCCTTCTCATGAGCCGCTCCTCGCGGGCGGCGACGATAGTCGTGACGTTCGCGCGCGGCGACGAACGACGATCGACGTCGGCGCGCCGCGCGCGCAGGGCATCAGTTGTCCTTGTCGCCTCTGGCCGCTCGCGTACCCTCGCGGGGATGCGGAGCTCTTTTCCCCTGGGCATCGCGCTCGCGCCCCTCTTCCTCGGATGCGCCGATCTCCTCGGGATCGAGGACGTGACCCGAGACCCCGGTCCGGGCGGCGGCGCGAGCGCGACCAGCGCCGGCGGCGGCGGCAGCGCCGGGAGCGCCGGCGGCGGCGGCGGCGGGGGCGACGGAGGGCGGCTCGCGCCGTCGACGCCGGTCCCGCGGCTGCCGGTCCAGGATGGCCCGGTCGGCTCGATGCTCGTGCCCGACACCCGGAGGCCCACGTTCGTCTGGGAGCCGTCGGCGTCGCCCGCGGGGGAAAGCGTCGAGTACACCATCGAGCTCGGCGAAGATCCCTCGTTCTCCGCCCTCCTCGCGAGCGAGACGACGGCGGCGACACGCTGGCGGCCGGCCGCCGATCTGGAGGGCTCGGCGGAGCCTCCGGTGGGCAGCCGGGTCTACTGGCGGGTCCGCGCGTGCGCGGCCGGCGCCTGCTCCGAGCCGTCCGCGGTCCGATGGATCAACGTGGGACGGGGCCATCACGATCTCAACGGCGACGCCTTCGACGACATCCTCGTGGGCGCGCTCCACTACGCGATCCCGGAGTACATCCCTTGCGGGGCCGCCTACGTCTTCCTGGGCGGCGCGGGCGACAGCGTCGATCCGGCGCAGGATGGAGTCCTGGCCGGGGTGAACCCGAGGACCGGCGGCGCCATCGAGGCGGCGGGCTTCGGCGGCGCCGTGGCGACCGCGGACGTGAACGGCGATGGCTTCGCCGACGCCGTGGTGGCAGCCACGACGTACGCAGACAGCAAGGGGATGGTCCGCGTGATCCTCGGGAGCTCGTCCGAGCCGGCGACGTGGACCCTGGAGCCGGACATGTCGGGGAGCTTGCCGGGCGATGAGCGCAGGTTCGGCGACGCGCTGGCCTCCGGGGACATCAACGGAGACGGCTACGCAGATCTCGTGATCGGCGCGCCGGGAGGCGGCCCCGATCACATTGAGCCCGGCAGCGTGTATGTGTACCTGGGCGGCCCCGAGGCCCTCGACACGGTCGCTGACGCGATGTTCACGGGGGTGCAGAACGCGAGCGAGTTCGGCGCCTCGGTCGCCTCGGCGGACTTCAACGGAGATGGCTTTTCGGACATCGCCGTCGGGGCGCCTGGCAGCCAGCGCGTCTATGTCTATCTCGCGTCGGCCGGCGCGCTCGACACGGTGCCAGACGGCCTCCTCGTGGGCGAGGGCGAGCTCGGTCGCGCGGTGGGCGCGGGCGACGTCGACGGGGACGGCTTCGCCGATCTCCTCGTGGGAGACCCGATGAACAGCGCGGCCTTCCTGTTCCTCGGCGGGCCAGGGGAGGCGTTCGACACGACCGCCGACCTGGAGCTCCACGGCGAAGCGGCGTCCGATCGGTTCGGTCAGACGGTGTCGAGCGGCGACCTCGACGGGGACGGCTTCGCCGAGATGCTGGTGGGCGCGCCGGAGGTCGGCCTCGGCGGCAAGGCGTACGTGTTCCGCGGCGGCGAGCGCCCCGACTCGGAGCCCGACGCCGCGATGAACCCGCGGTTCGGGGGCACGGCGGAGACGAAGATCTCGCGCGCCGGCGACTTCAACCGAGATGGGCTCGGGGACGTTGTCGTGGCCTTCGGCGGCGGCAGGGAGGTGCTCGTCTATCTCGGCGGCAGCCTCGGCGACGCGGCGCAGGCCTCCCTGAAGGGCGCGGGCGGGATGAGCGAGGAGCGCTTCGGCGAGGCCGTGTCGCCGTAGCCCGGCGCGGACGGAGGCGCCGCCGCGCGGCGAGGCGCGGCTACCCGGCGCCCGCGGTGGGGGGCGCCTCGAACGGGCGCGGCGGCGCGGCGCTCTCGTCAGCGCCGCGCGCCGCGCGCCGCGCGCGC
Organism: Sorangium sp. So ce296; assembly: GCF_051529605.1. Taxonomy (NCBI): domain Bacteria; kingdom Pseudomonadati; phylum Myxococcota; order Polyangiales; family Polyangiaceae; genus Sorangium; species Sorangium sp. So ce296. The sequence continues at coordinate 14,434,108 of NZ_CP150325.1, read as the reverse complement.
CGCTGCTCCTGGACGAGGTGCACCGCCTGGTCGAAGACGACCGCGACCAGGATGACGGCGCCGATGATGATGAACGTCCAGCTCGGGTCGAGGCGCCAGATGCGCCGGACGCCGTCGTCGCTGTAGCGGATCTGGAACATGTTGATGCCGTTGTCGATGACCCGCGTGATGGCCGAGCCGATGAGGATCCCGAGCGGAGCGCGGTGAAGCTCACGCCCGCGGGGGCGCCGGGCACGAGCAGGTCGCGCACCTCGAGCGCGGGCTCGCGCGGCGGGCGCTCGCGCCTCTCCGGGAAGTAGCGGCCGCTGAGCTCCCGCCCGACCATCATCGCGACGAGCCTGTCGTGCGTCGCCTCGGCCCGCGGGAGGTCGCCGACGTGCCTGCCGTCGCGCAGCACGGCGATGCGGTCGGCGAGGCGCAGCACGTCGTCCATGCGGTGGGAGATGTAGAGGACGCCGATCCCCTCGGCGCGGAGCTTCTCGACGATCGCGAAGAGCTCCCGCGACTCGGCCGCGGTGAGCGATGACGTCGGCTCGTCCATGAGGATGATGCGCGCGTTCACCGAGAGCGCCTTGGCGATCTCGACCATCTGCATCTGCCCCGCGGTGAGCGCCGAGACGGGCGTCGCCTCTGGCAGCGAGAGGCCGACGCGCCTCATCAGCGCCGCCGCCCCCGCGCGGAGCGCCTCGCGCCGGAGCGGGGCCAAGAGGCCGCTCGACCCCTCGTTGCCGAGGAAGATGTTCGCGGCGATGTCGAGGTTCGGCGCGAGCATCAGCTCCTGATGGATCAGCGCGACGCCGAGGCGCCTCCCGTCGCGCACCCCGCGCAGCGCGACGGGCGCGCCGTCGATGGCGATCTGCCCCTCGTCGGGGGCGAACGCCCCGCCGAGGATCTTCATGAGCGTGCTCTTGCCCGCGCCGTTCTCCCGACGACCGCGAGCACCTCGCCGGCGCGCAGGGTGAGGGAGACGCCGGCGAGCGCGGTGACGCCCGGGAAGCGCTTGACGATCCCGCGCATCGCGAGCAGCGGGGGAGGGTCGGGGAGGGGGAGCGGAGCGGGGGCGAACGTCATGTGCGGGAGGGGGCTCGAGGGCGGCGGGGCCGCCGCTCGCGCCGCCGGGGTCGCGCTACCTCTTCAGCGCGACGAGCCTGGCCTTGAACTCCGCGACGTTCTGCTTGTCGATCACGTCGACGCCGGTGTCGACCAGAGTGCCCCCGTCCTGGATGCCCTTGAGGCGCTGGGCCGCGTTGTCGACGGTGCTGTTCTGCGGCATCTTGACGTCGACTTGAATCTTGGCCTCCTGCTCGTACTTCTTGACGCCGGCGATCGCGATCTTCCAGAACTCGCTGGATCCGCTCGTCACGAACGCGAGCTTGACGACCTTGGCCGTCTCCGGGCTGCTCTTGCCGTTGCCATCGCCGCTGACCGCGCCCCCGCCCCCCTGATCGCAGCCCGCGATCCACGCCATGGACAGCACGGCGAGCGCCGCACACGCGAGCTTCCAGAGGTTCTGTTGAGGTTTCACGTCAGCTCTCCTCGGTTCGTCCGCGACAAGCGCGCGTCGAGACGATGCGGCCGATCCGCGACATCGGTGATGCCCGGGAGCGATGCTAGCGACTCACCACGACGATGTCGCGCCTCGTCTGGACGACCCAGGCGGAAACTTCGGGCTCGCGTTCGGGCCTCGCGCGCGGCGCAGGGACGAGCCGTGCACGAGCCCGCCTGCCTTGCAGAACAAGCGATGATACACAACCCTCGCTGTGCGGCGCATTACGGTACTTTCAGGCTGCACGTCACCAGCCTGTGCGGTCGCCGCTGACGATGTGTTCGCGCGGCGGCGACGTGGTGCGCGCGAGGCGCACCGGGGGCCGTGTCGGGGTGGCGCGGACACACCTGGAGGAATGGTGAGGGGGACGTCGAGGGCACACGGGGGCCGCGCGGGAACGGGCGCCGCCGCGGAAGTCATGGTTGGATTCGCCCGGGAGAGCCTCTAGAATCACCGGCCGTGTCATCACCCAAGCAGGCGCAGAGCGCTTCTTTGTTCCTCTGCGTGACGTTCTTTCCGAACGAGCGGCTGGCCACGGCGGTCTTGCGGCTGGTGTCCAGCTTCTGCGGCCAGGTGCTGGACGACGCGAATGTGAGCTCGCGGTTCTACATGGCCGCGCACGAGCTCGCGGAGAACATCACGAAGTACTCCACCGGGCCTCGCGTCACCCTCGAGCTCGCGCTGGAGGAGGACGAGCGCTCGCACGTCATGAAGATCCGCGCGCGGAACGAGGCGTCTCCCGAGAGCCTGCGCGAGGTCGAGCGGCGGCTCATGGCGCTGAAGACCGCGAGCGACCCGGTGAAGCATTACGACGATCTCATCACGGAGACGGCGATGATCGACGGGATCTCGGGCCTCGGCCTCGCGCGCGTCCGGGCCGAGGGCGGGCTCGACATGGACTACACGATCGAGGGGAACGAGCTGACGATCATCGCGCACGCGCCGATCGAGCGATGGGGGGCGAGCGGGCAGGCCGGAGGTTGAGCCCGTCGCGCGCGGGCCGCTCCGTGCCCGACGCGCGGCGGCTCCGGGCCGCGCTCGCCGGCGGCGGCTCGGCGAGCCACCGGGCAGGCGAGCCGACGCGCGCCGCGTGCTCGATCAGTGACAGGCTCTCTTGAGCCCGGCGTACATGACGTCTTGCTGGCAGAGGAGGTTGCAGCTGCCGACCGGGCCTGGATCCCCGCACTTGACCTCCTCCACCAGGTACACGTTGGATTCGTCCCGGCAGGCCCCGCCGCGCTCGCAGCGGATCGCGGGGATCTGCGGCTCCTCCCGGCCGCTGCAGTCATAATCGAAGCCGCCTCCGGGGCGGATGGGGGTGTCATAGAACGTGTTGGGCTGGTCGGGGTGGACCTGCGCGTGCTTGTCGTTGCAGTCGGTGCCGCCCTCGCACGCGATCGACGGATAGCCGTCGCCGTCCGCGTCGCAGTCGACCATCCCGCCGCCGCTCCCGCCGGAGCCCGACGTCGCCTCGCCGCGCCCGCCGGAGCCCGAGGCCGCCTCTCCCCCACCTCCGCCGCCGGAGGCCGCCGCGCCCCCGCCGCCCGCCGCGCCCCCGCCGCCGCCCGCCGCGCCCCCGCTGCCGCCCGCCGCGTCCGACGACGGGGCGGCGCCCGCGCCGCCAGAGCTCGAGCTCGCCGGCTCGGTGAAGACGACATCGGGAAAGCTGCACCCCGCGCTCAGCGCGGCAGTCGCGGCGGGCAGGGCGACGAGCGCGAGAGCTCGATGAAGCGAGGTCATCCCTGCATTGGAGGGCATGGCTCCCTCCCGCGTCAACGGTCCGCCGAGGTGCGCCGCGCGGCCGTCCGATCACTGCACTTGGGTATCGTGTGGAAGTGTCGTAGGCGCGCTGCTCGGGGCGAGCCTCGCCACCGGCCGCGGCGCCTCTCGTCGCTCGCCCCGGACCGGTCCGGGCCGCGTCGACGCGAGGCGCGCAAATCTTGCGAGCTCAACAATTTCTCGAAGGGCGGAAAGCCGTGGCGCCATCCACGCTCTGTCGGCTGATGAGGCCGACGCATCGAGCCTTCGTCTCGATGGTTTTCAGGAGGTTTCATGGTTCCCGGCCCATCTTGCTCCAGCCCGACGTTGCGTTCTCGAAGCGAGTCTCCCGCCGCCACGACGCGGCGGTGGGCGCGCCGCGCCGCGCTCTTTGCGCTCGCGCTCCCCACGGTCTCCTGCGCGGCGGGTGATCCGATGGAAGGCGAGCCGGACGGCGTCGCCGAGGCTGTCGGCGCCGACGCTCAGGCGCTCACGTTCCCGATCGATCCCCGCAAGTCCCTCGTCGTCACGGACACCGACATCGTGTCTGCGTTCACGTTGAAGGACGTGCTGCAGCAGCTCGTCGACCAGGCCGGCGTCCCGGGCCTCACGCCGCTGCAGGTGTTTCGTCAGATGTTCGACACGTACCGGAAGGCCGGCGAGGGGCTCGCCCTCGGCCCGCACTGCGACGATGTCGTGCTCTCCAACCCTCCTCCGCCGACGCAGGGCATCTTCACCGAGAGCTTCGACGGGTCCATCAACGGCTTCCCGGTGATCTGCAGCCGGGCCGTCGGCCAAGAGGCGGACACCGACCCGTTCGCGGGGCTGCCGGAAGAGTCGCTCTACATGGCCACGACGCTCGTGAACCGCTTCGATCTCGCGGACCCGCTGGGGGCCGATTGCGGCGAGCACCGCATCGTGTTCGCGCGGCGGGGAGGGCACATCCAGCTGAACGGCGGAATGCGCAGCTTCATCATCTTCGAGTCCAGGCTGCCCAACCCGACCCCCAGCCTCGGCCGCGAGGGCTGCCGCCCCGTCGTCGAGTTCTGGCACGGCCTGTCGGATCCGGCGAAGAGCGTGGAGGACCGGACGGCCGCGCTGCTGGACTTCTATTTCGACGGCCTCCCCGGGTTCTCGCCCGTCATCCACATCGACCGGTTCAGCGCGGGCGGCGGGCAGATCCGCGTCAACGACTTCCTGCGGCCTCCCCCCTTCAGGCAGGACGACTGGGCGCTCCGGGAGTTCAAGCTCTCGCACGACTGCTCCGGCAGCGCCTGCCAGCTGCTCGTAATGCCGCAGCACGTCGACGACAACCCGTCCGCGCTGCTCTTCGACCCCGCCTCGACCGACCCTCGCGCGGCGAGCTTCCAGTCGTGGTTCGTCGACAACGCGGTGGCGGCGCTCGCCTCCGCGGGCGACATCAACCGGTTCGACTATCCGACGCTCGTGCCGGCCTCGTTCGGCGCCGGGGAGGCCCTCCTGATCACGGAGCAGAACAACTACCGGAACGCCGTCGGCAGCGGACCCTCGGCCTTCAGGACCGCCATCCAGCAGAAGCTCACCGCCGTGGGCAGCCCGCTCTCGCCCGACCAGCTCCTCGCGCGCGCCCAGTCCATCTCCTGCTCCGGGTGCCACCTGGTCAAGAGCCAGGGCAGCGGCGCGAACAACGACGTCGGCCTCTCCTCGCCGATCCCCGACAACACCTTTCTCTTCACCCACACCTCCGAGCAGACGGAGGACATCCCCGGCGAGCCCGGCAGGACGCGCTTCGAGATCTCGAACCTGCTCGCCGAGGAGTTCATCCCGTTCCGCCAGCAGGTGATGAGCGACTTCCTCTTCGGCAATCCGGTCCTCGGGTTCGAGCGGTCCGGCCTGTGGACGTCGTCGCAGGCGCCGCTCTCGTTCGCCACGGGCTGGGTGACCGAGGGGATCCGGTCGCTCCGGGTCGGGACGCCGAACGCGTGGAGCCAGATCAAGAGCGCGCCGTTCAGCACGGCGGGGATGGCGCCGGTGGGCGACAAGCTGCGCCTCGACTTCTTCACGTCGGCGATCCAGCCCAATCCGTCGTGGGTCGGAACCCTTGTCGCGCTGATCTCGATCCCGTCCAAGGGCATCCACAACCAGTTCGTCGGGTCGGCCGGCCTCACCCCCCTCCCCAGGAACGCGTTCTCGCCCGTCACGTTCACGCTCGCCGCGCCCACCGTGGCCGCGCTGAACGCGTCGCCGAGCGACGTGTCGATCACGCTCGAGCTCTCCGTGAACCCCGGCTCGGGGCCCTACTTCCTGGACAACCTCCGCTTCGCGAACTGACCGCGGCCGTCGCGGCGCGCCGCCTCCGGCAGCGGCGCGGCGCGGGCGTGGCGCTTCTCGCGAGCGGCTCGCCCTGGTAGGGTGGCCGCTCACGAGGGAGCGCGCGCGGAACGGCGCCTCTCGCGCGAGAGGAGGAGCGGATGGCGGACTCACCGAGCGAGGCTCGGGTCACCGAGGTGGCCGATGGCACCTACCAGCTCCACACCCCGGTGGGGGAGGGCAGAGCTGCGTTCTCGTTCAACCAGTATCTCCTGGTCGACGACGCGCCGCTGCTCTTCCACACGGGCCCGCGCCGCCTCTTCCCTGCGGTGCGCGCGGCGATCGCGCGGGTGATGCCGGTCGAGCGGCTGCGCTACGTGGCGTTCTCTCACTGCGAGTCGGACGAGTGCGGCGCCATGAACGAGCTGCTCGACGCGGCACCGGAGGCGGCGCCGGTGTGCGGGCGGATCGCCGCGATGGTCGACGGGGACATGTTCGACCGCGCGCCGCGGGCGCTCAAGGACGGCGAGGTCCTCGAGCTCGGCCGGCGCCGCGTGCGCTGGCTCGACGCGCCCCACCTGCCGCACGGCTGGGAGTGCGGCTACCTGTTCGAGGAGTCGACCGCCACGCTGCTCTGCGGCGATCTCTTCACGCAGCCCGGCGCCGACCACCCGGCGCTCACGCGCGACGACATCCTCGAGCCGAGCGAGGCCATGCGCCGGGCGATGGATTACTACGCGCACGGTCCCGACGCGCCCCGGCTCCTCGAGAAGCTGGCGGCCACGTCGCCCCGCGTGCTCGCCTGCATGCACGGCCGGGCGTACGAGGGGGACGGGGCCGCGCTGCTGCGCGCGCTCTCGCGCTCGCTCGACGCGGCGACCTGAGCGGCGCTCGCCGGCGCCCTCAACCGGGGCACGGCGCCGCGCATCCCTCGCCCCCGCAGTCGACCCCCGTCTCATCGCCGTTCTTCACGCCGTCGCTGCAGGTGGGCGCCTCGCAGGCGCCGCTCCAGCACACGCCGCTCGTGCAGTCCGCGCCGGTCCTGCAGCCCCGGCCCGGCGGGCAGCGCGGGCATGACGTCGTGCCGCAGTCGACGCCGCTCTCGTCGCCGTTCTTCACGCCGTCGCTGCACGTCGGGATCATGCAGCTGCCGTTCGTGCACACGCCGCTCGCGCAGTCGGTGGCGGCGCCGCAGCGCTCGCTCTGCGGGCACGGCCGGCACGGGCCGCCGCAGTTGAAGCCGGTCTCCCCGAGCCCCGCGTCTCGCGCGCCGTTCACGCAGTGCCCCGGTACGCACCAGATGCCATCGCACGCGAGCCCGCCGGGACACAGCAGCGTCGGGTCTTCAGCAAAGCACTGCACGCACGCGCCTTTATGGCATCGCCCCGCGCCGGAGGAAGGACAGGTGACATCCTCGAGCGTGAGATGCCGCGGCTCGTCGACCTCGCAGATGTCGAGGGTGCACTGGTTGCCGTCATCGTAGACGTCATAGGCCGGCACGCTGACCACGCGCCCTTCGGCCGTGCACTCCTCGTCCTTGCAATCGCCGCGGAGCTGCGACGCGATCGGCCCTCGCCATATCTCCACCTCGCACGCGCCGTCCACGCACCGCCCCACGCCGCACCGTGGATCGGGCGGGCCTGCGCACTCCGCGTCGCTCTCGCAGCCCCCGGGCGGCACGGGCACCCCGGAGCACTCCGCCGTGTTCTCCGCGCACTCGTCGCAGCGGCGGCACGCGAGGAAGCAGTCCGGCTCCTCCTCGCCGGGCGCGCAGCAGATGACCTTCCCCGGCTCGCCGCACTCGCAGTGTCCGTCGAGGCAGACGGTCCCCGGCACGTTCTGGTCGTCCGACTGACAGTGGTCCGTGGTCGCGCAGGCTCCACCCTGATAGGTGCCCTCACCACAGGCAAAGAACGAGGCTGAGCTGATGAGAAAGATGGAAGCTACGGCGCAATGCGCGATGGGCCTGCCCATGCGTCAGTCCTCCGGCACGAGGCTGCGGCGCTGACATCCAGGCGGCCCCAATCCGCCGGGGTGTCGTCTGCCAGGTCGTCTCAGGCGCGCAGTATGCCGCGCTCGACGCCCGGCCGTCACGCAAGTTTTCGCCAGATCGCCGCGCGGGCGCGGTGGCCTTCGGCCAGATCGGGCGCACCGCCGAGGGGGGAGATCGAATCAAAAGGCGCTGGTCAGCGTGAGTCCCCCCGCGGTCGCCGAGATCTCGGCCGGGCCGCGCGGATAAAAGATGTAGCCGAGCGTGGCGGCCAGCGCGGCGCCGCCCGTGATGAGGCCGGCGATGCCCACGCCCCGGTAGGCGCGCGCGTCGTCGTAGGCCGAGGCCGACTCCTGGCACATCGGCCGGGTCAGCCGGAAGCAGCGGTTTGGCCCCGCGGCGCGCGCGGCGGCGTGGCCCGCCTCGTCCTTCTTCCCCGCGCCGACGAGCATCACGCCGCCGATCGCCGCCAGCGTGGCGGAGAGCCCGAAGCCGCCGGCGACGAGGTCCGGCCGCGGTCGGGGCGAAGGCGGGGCGGGGGCTCACGGGCGCGGCGCGCGGGCCTGCGGGCGGGGCGGGGAGGGCCGCAGAGGGGGCTGGAGGGGCGGCGGGCCGGGCGGGAAGGGTGAGCACCACCTCCCGCGCCTCGCCGCGCGGCACGTCGACCTCGGCCGTCGCGATGCCGCCGTTCAGCACGGCGCGCACCAGGTGGCGCCCGGGGGCGACGGGGACGGGGTTGCCGCCGTCGAGCTCGGCGGGCGCGCCGTCGATCGTGATCCGCGCGCCCGCGGGCGCGATCACGTGGAGCTCGCCGGTGAGCTGGCGCGCGCGGGCGAGGTCGCTGAGCCGGGATTCGTAGAGCGCGCGCTCCTCGGGGGTCCGCGGGGCGCGCATGATCTCCTTGCAGATCGACAGCCAGCGCACGGCGGCCGGCGCGTCGCCGAGGCGGAGCGACAGCGCCCCGATGTTGCAGGCGGCGACCTGGGAGCGATGGAGCCGAAAGACCGCCATCCACAGATCGCGCGAGTCGGCGAGCCGGTCCTCGCGGGCGGCGGCGTTCGCCTGCGCCATGAGGCGGGCGACCGCCTCCGGCGGCGCCTCGGCGCGACCCTCCGCGGCGGCGGACAGCAGGGCGATGCACAGCGGGAGCGCGATGCCAAGGCGGGTGTTCCTGCGCACGGGTGCGGATCTCCTTGTCTCCTTGGGCGAGCTTCGGATCGAACGGAGTACGCCCGAGCCAGGCCTGCGGGCGACAGCCGCACGTACCAGAGCAGGGCTGTCGGTGGAAGGCCTGGGAGGCGCCGGGATGCGCGGGTGACCGTGCTGGTCAGGCGCGTCGTGGGACGCATTCCGGTGGCGCGAGGAAAATTCTCGGTCGCAGAAGTACGTATCCTGAAGATCTCGTCAGCGCCTGTCTCGATGCTTGCTTGTGCGGGTCGGGATATCGATGGCGCGCAGGAGCTGTGGGGCGCGGCGAGGGTTCAGATCGGCTCGGGCTCTGCCTGCGCCTTTCTCTTGGCGGTGGCCGTGCGGGCGCGCTGCTCGGCGCGGCGCACCTCGTCGGCCGCGTCCTCGTACGGCGAGAGCAGCCGGTCGCGGAGGAGCGCGTGCGTCTCGTCCCTGTCGTCGTCGTACTCGGCGTGTACGTGGACCATGAGCGTGCCGTAGGCCTCGTGCCACGCCTCCACGGCCTTGATCGCCGGATCCGCGCTCTTCGCCTCGGTGACGCCGAGCTTCTGGCCGTACAGGTCGGTCCAGCGCCGCAGGCGGCTGGCCTCGGCCGAGAGCCCGAGCCGCTCCACCGCCGCCTTCACGTCCTTGCGCTCGAGCGCCTTGATCATCGCGCTCATGCGCACCCATTGCTGGGAGTAGACGAGACGGACGAAATCGATGCCTGACGAGAGCACCTCGGAGCGCACGAGCAGGGCGTCGCTGCGGCGCGCCGCCTCGTCCTCCGAGAGCGGCAGGATGCCGTCGTGATCGAACGCGCGCTCGACGCTATCGACGACGCTGTTGAATGCGCCGATGCACCGGTCGGCGCCGCGGTCGATCTCCGTCATCGTGGCGTCGGTGCTCCCGAGCGCCTCGATGGCCCCGGTGGCCGCGATGACGGCGTGGACCGCCGCATCGACCTTGGCAGACAGCTTGATCTTCTTCGCCTTCAACGCCTCCCGGTGAGCGGCGAGCTTGGTTCCTGCAATGATACACCCGCTCGGCGTGAGCCGGCGGGCGAGAAATGCGGAGTTGGCCATGAGGCCGAGGTAACGCGGCCTGTGTGCATCGACAAGCGCTCAGCAGGTATCCGGCGGGGCGATGCGCGTGAGGCGAGGCGAGGCGCGTCCCCCCACGCGGCGCTGCAAGTTTTGGCGCGTCCCCCCACGCGGCGCTGCAAGTTCTGGCGCGTCCCCCCACGCGGCGCTGCAAGTTCTGGCGCGTCCCTCCACGCGGCGCTGCAAGTTCTGGCGCGTCCCCCCACGCGGGCGTGGTCAGGGTTGCTCGTACAGCTGGACTGGATGAATCCTGCCCGCTCGCGGCTGAGGCCCCGCGGCGATGCCAGCCAGGGTTGGCCTGCCCGTGGCGCGCCGGGGCTCCGCTGGGCCGCTCGTCATGGCGCCGCACGACGCGGCTGGGGGGCCGGCTCTCCGTGCGAGAGGCGGGGGATTCGTCTGTGGTCAGGGCCGCTACCTGATGAAATTGACGGTGATTGGCGGCGTCCAGGCAGCGCCCGGTGCTCCACAGCTGTCTTTCGCTGGTATGTAGCGTCGACCCATGGCGCACTGGGCTGCGGCCGACCCGAAGCCGTACCCAGAGTCGTACAGGACCTGCGCCCAGCGCGCGGAACCGTCCGGCTCCACGTACACCTTGATGACGGCGGTGCCTCTGTCGATGGCGTTCTTGTCTGCCTCCTCGGGATAAGGACACGCCCACTTTGAGCTACTCGATAGAGGCTGACGCGCTGCTTCCAGTTGCACAGCACCCGGTATGGAGGCCGTCGTGGCCTCGCCTCTGACGAAGTGGACGGTGATCGGCGGCGTCGTGGCCACGATCGGTGCTCCAGATCGGTCCTTTCCTGGGGTGTAATCCTTCCTCATGGCGCACGCGGCTGCGGCGTGCCCAAAACCGTTCCCAGGATCGTGCAGGACCGTTACCGAGCGGGCGGAGCCGTCAATTCCCACGGAAGCCTGGAGGACAACGCTTGCCGTGTCGATGCCGTTTTTGTCTGCCTCGTCGGGGAACGGACAGGCCCACCTGAAACGAGTCGAAGGAGTCTGGCGCGCTGCACCTTGTTGCGCGGCACCTGCCATGGGAGCGGAGCGGTCTTCGCCGGTCAGGTGGCCGGGGACGGGCTGCTGGCCGGCGGCGGCCGCGGCAGGCGCGCTGGCGAGCATGAACGGCCGTGCGTTGATGGGGGCGCACGCCCGGTACGGATCGGTGTGAAACATCCAGTGGAGATAGACCTTGCCGCCCGGGGACACGAGCAGTTGCGGTGGCGCATCGAAGGGGGCCGCGCGCCGCACGGCCTCGAGCGCGACAACGTCGAAGGCGACGGAGCCACTCGACCTGGCGACGCCCAGCCGGGCCAGGCGGCTATCCCCCTGGTTCACGGCGATTTCGAGCAGCACGGCCCTGTCCGCCTCGCCGCGGAGCTCCGGGTACGCCTCGCGCGCAGCCGCCAGCTCCTCCTCGTACACGGGATGGATGCGCTCGTGCATGGAGTTGATGTAGAGGGCGAAGGGGACGTGGCGGCTCTTGCCGAGCGCGGCGAGGTTCCGGGCCCGGACCTCGGGGACGTACGCGTCGGAGAGCGCCTGTGCGGAGCGCCATTGCTCGATGTTCTGCCGGTGACGGATGGCGGTGGGCGTCGCCGACGGTGGAACTTCGGAGCAGCAGGCTGTGAGGAGCGCGATCGTGGCCAGCTTGAGAATGTGGCCGTGTGTCCTCGGGGCGATGTCTTCGCTCGTCTCGGTCTCAGGACGTTGCTCGCAGGGGCAAATCATTTGATTCCCGTTGCCTATGACTGGTGCGGTGCTCGTCAATTCGATCCGAAGAACGCGGAGGCATCGGCTCTTGCTCGATCTCGGAGCTCTTGGACCGTCCTGGTAGTTTCTCGATGGTCTGCGGCGAGTAGAGTGCGAATGTCTCGCTCCTGCCGACCTAGCTCTGCTTGAACAAGTGGATGTGAGAGGATACGCAGTTCATTGCCGGGGGTGTTCGGGTCGATTCTCTCATTGTTGCTGATAAGGTTGTCGAGCGCTTCGTACGCAACTCGCGCAGCCCATGCGGCCTCCTGCGCTTCGCCAGCCAGCTTCGCGCGCAACGCGTAGGCTACGGCCATGCCGGCATTCTGTGCGTTCGTAGCATCCTGCGTCCACGGCCCTTCGATGCTGCCTTCCTGCGGGATCAGATCCATGATTGTCTCGATCTGGTGCTCGAGGTCGGCCGCATTTGGGGTCGCATTGGGGTCCGCCCATACCGTATCTAGGGCCATATCCATGGTATTCGTCGAAGTTTGTCCTTTCTGTGTCGCGAATCTTCGGTAGGCCGACATTTGTCGCTCTGCGCAAGCTGCTGCGAAAGCAACTCGAAAGGGGATGGGTAAGCGTTCTAGGTTGGATATAAGATTTGATTCGTCGAACTTTCGCATTGTTGTCACCTGGGCCATGTGGCTGTTGTTGGACTTGTCAGTGCTCCGCCGCTCGATTCGATTAGTGATGCGCACTGCGGACAGATAGAACGTGTGACCGCCAGCATTTGCGGCGATAGTCCCGCTTTTTGCGCATGGCTGAGTGCGGTTGCCTCAGCATGGGCGTTGGGCAGGCTCGCGCCGATCTCTCCTGGAACGAGCAACGCACGTTGTGCAGGAGTGAGGTCCGGCCCGCCTCCGGCAATGATCCGGTCGCCGGTGGTATCGAGTGCCGCCGTTGTTCGCATCCGTTGAGCGACTGGATGCAGGGCGCTGTGGATCTGCTGTGCCCTCGCTGCCAGCGGTGTCGCGGTTACGCCTCCCGCCGCCGACTCCTCCGCGAGCGCTCCCAGCCCCTTGCCCATCCCGAAGACGGTGGCCGCCGCGAGGATCATCGCCTTGGTCCCCGCCGCGCCCGCTTCCCGGTAGTCGCCTCCGTCGATCGCGAGGGTCGTGTCCGCTGCGCCCAGCCCGATGTGGTAGAGCGGGTTCACTGCGTTCAGCGCGCCGAAGATCCCGTCCTGCTCGTAGCCCGCCCAGATTGCGCCGCCGAGCTCGTAGCCGCCGTACATCCCGAACGTGAGCGCGTTCAGCACCAGCGACCGTGCGATGCCGAGACCGAGGTCGCGCGTGCCCTCCGCGGCGCCCAGCAAGGTCTGGCCGACGACGGTACCGGGGCCGCCGGCGCCGGCGTGCTCCGGCGAGACGGTCACCGGCTGCGATGCGAAGCCCGACGAGGTTCCGGTCGTGCCAACGTCAACAGGCGCCGTCGTCGCGCCGACCTCCGCAGCCTCGAATGAGCCTTCTACCCTCGGGTTTTCTGGGTGGAAGAATGGATCGTTACATTCGGCGCCACCGCAGTTCAGCATGCGCCGCACCGCGGGATCCTTGTGAAACTCGTCCGGATCGACCTGCTCATCCTGAGCAGCCGGCTGAAACCCGCTCGGATCCACGTGGTTGAGCGGGTCGTTGCGCACGTAGCTGTACGGGTTCCAGCTCTGACCCGAGAGCGGCGCTTGTACGATCGGGTCGGTCGTCAAGAACCGCCCGAGCCTGGGATCGTAGATCCGGCCCTTCATGTTGACGAGCCCGAGCTCGTCATCGCCCTCGTGCCCGGTAAACCCCCGCGTCGTCTCGCTGGCGAACGACGCCGGCGTGGGCTCTCCCCACACCGGGTTTCTGCGCTGGCCGAACGGATCGTAGCTCCGCCGCTCGATCACGTCGCCGTCCTCGTCGGTGAGCGCATCGACCGAGCCGAGGTGATCGACGTGCACATACCGGGTGCCCGGCTCTTGCCCGCCGCGGGTCACGATCGCCACCACCCGCTCCGGCGAGCGCACGTAATACCGGTGCTCGGCCCGCCCGGTCGCTGGGTCGGTGACCCGCTCGACCAGGTCGCCGAAGTAGATCGTCTCCTCGTCCGGCGTGGTCTTGCGGATCCGCTGCTGGTCGCCGTCGTACCCGAACGAGACGGTCCTCGCGCCCTGTGTGATCGCCCTCGGCAGGTCGAACGGCGTGTAGCTCACCCGCACCCCGCCCGGGCGCGCGATCTGGTTGCCCACGGCGTCGTACCCGAAGCTGTCCGCGCCCGCGCCGGTGACGGCGTGCGGGTGCAGCGGCTCGTCGTACGAGAGCGTGCCGGCGTCGGGCGCGAAGGTGAGGTTTCCGTTCGGATCGTGGTCGTAGCGGAGCGCGCACGGCGCCGTGTCGCTCTCGACGTCGCTGAAGTACGCGCACGTCAGCCGCTCGAGCGGGTCATAGCGAAATCGCTCGTTCCGGTGCTGCGGCTGCAGCGCGTCGGTGCGCCGCGTGAGGCTGAGCCGGTCGTCATAGCCGTAGCCGAGGTCCTGCACCGCGGTCGCGCCGCTGCGGGTGACGACGCCCTTCAGCCGCTGCTTGTCCGCGTAGTAGCTCCGCTCGGTGACGGCGCCGTTGCCGAACGCCTCCTCGCGGTAACGGCCGGCGCCGTCCACGTCGGTCAGCCGCCAGTAGGCAGAGCGCGCCGCGCTGTCGCGCACGGCGAGCACGTGGCCGTGCGCGTCGTGGTCGTGGGCCACCACGAACGGCGCCGCGCCGGCCGGGGTCGGGTAGGTGAGCGTCTCGACGCGGCCGAGCTCGTCGTAGCCGAGCCTGCTCTCCAGCGCCGCGTGCTCTCCAGCGACGCGGAGCGCCACCGTCTCGAGCTTGCCGTGCTCGGTGTAGCCGTACGTCTTGTCCCCGTCGGGGCTCTCCAGCACGTGGAGCTTGCCGATCCCGTGCAGCGCGGTGTCCCAGGTCCAGGTGGTCGTGAGCCGCTCGGCGCCGTCCTCGTCCACGCGCGAGGTGGTGCGCCCGAGGCCGTCGTAGCTAAACGTCGCCTCCCGCCCGAGTGCGTCGACCGACGAGACCAGCTCGCCGAAGCCGTCGTTGGTGAAGACGGTCGTGCCCCGATCGGGATGGTCGAGCTGCCGCACGCGCCCGAGCGCGTCGCGCGTGGTGCGCGTGATCGCACCGCCCGGATCGGTGACCGTGGACAGCGCGCCGAACGGGCCATGCTTGTACCGCGTGACCCCCATGGCCGCGTCGGTGACCGTCACCGGTCGTCCCAGCGGATCGTGCTCGACCACGGTCACCTGACCGAGCGCATCGGTGACCTCTGCCCGCAGGCCGTCGTACTCGGTCTCCACGACCGCGCCCCACGGCGTGGTGTGCCGCACCTCGCGGCCTACCGCGTCGTGCGCGTAGACGTCGTAGAGGAGGTCGTCGTCCGGCGTGCCCTCGGTCACCGGCACCGAGCGCCGCGCGATGCGCTCGCCGCGTGCGTCGTACGCGATCTCTTGCATCAAGCGCCGCGGCTCGCCCGTGGCGCCTTCCACGGAAGGTCCGTACCAGAACCACCGGATCGGGCGGCCGAGGCTGTCGACTTCGACCGTATCGTCGGCGCCGCCGGTTGTCGTGGTCCGCTGCACCACCCGCCAGGCGTCCCGGTCCGGGCCGCCGTCCTTGGTGCGCGACAGCGCGATCGCCGTCTGCGTGCCGTCGGGCCGTATCTCGAGCCCGAGGCGGCCGAAGCCGTCGTGCCTCCACTCGGTCACGAGCCCGTTCGGATCGACCCGCTCGACCAGCACGCCGAGACCCTCGTCGAACGCCACGCGCGTGGTGTGCCCGGCCGGGTTGACGTGCGTCTCGGGGAAGAGCCCCTCGGCGTCGTACGTCGTGCTCCACGCCCGGTGATGGTCGAAGGCATCGTCCGCCGTCACCCCGGTGACGTTGCCGAAGTCGTCCCGCGCAATCGCGACATCGAGCTTCGTGTCCGGGATGCCATCGTCGCTGTCGATCGACTCGGTCTCGATCTCGCCGTAGATCGTGGTCGTGCGCCCGAGCAGGCGGCACTGCGAGAGGCCCGCGGCCGCGCTGCATTCTTTCTCGGTCTGGAGCTGACCGAGCACCCACCGATCGGTGTCGTTCTTGAAGGTGCGCGTCGTCTCCAGCGTCTGGTCGACGCCGCGGGTCGAGACCTCCTCGGCGCGCACGTTGCCGAACGCATCGAAGTCCGTCACCTTCGTCGACGTGTCGCGCAGGATCGCCACCCCGCCCCCGGGCTCGCCGCCCGACGCGACCTGCTCGATGTACGCCTCCACCGTAGGCGCCTCGCCGCCCTCGGGCGGATACACGCCCTGCGCTCGCCGGAACCGGCGCTCGGTCGGGAGCGTGAAGTAGGTCGCGCCGTCGTTCGTGGGCACCATCTCCCGCGTCACATCGAGGAACGAGAGCTCGATCTGCTCCGGCGTGGGCTGGTCTGGCAACCCCGGAGCCCAGCGCCACTCTTGCTTCACCTGCCCCGTGAACGGAAAGACCTCGAGCTCCTCGTCGAACGTGACGTTGTCGTACCGCTCGGCCGTCGCGGCGCCGGTGTCGACCTCGACGACGACGCGCTCCCCGAACCCGAGAAACCCCCGCCCGAGCCGGTGGTAGCGCCCGTCGCGATAGCGCACCTCGAAGCGCCGCGGCCGGTCCGCGCCGTTGTTGAGCGCGTAGCCGCGGACGACCCGCCGCGGCCCCACCGCGCACCGGCGCGGATAATCGCAAGCGTTCGCCGCGTCGTCCCGCGACACGTAGAGCATGCTCTCCCGCGCCGGAGCTCCCGCGGCGGTGCCATTCGTGATGGAGGCGTCGGTGAGGTGGCCATACGAGACGCTCACGTTCGGCACGAAGCCCGCCTCGCTCGGCTCGTGCGCGTTCATCCCGTCCGAGACCGCGACGAGGAGATCCCGATCGGCCGCGAGGTTCTGGAAGACGTTGAACACGCCCCCGAGCGGCAAAACCACGTCTTGCGCCCCGTCTCCGTTGAGATCCCCGATGCGCGGCCCGTGCGGCTCGGCCAGCGTGACGGCCTCCCCGACCGCCGCCTCGAACGGGATCTCCGGGTCGACCAGCGCGAACGTCGGCCCGTCGCGCGCGCCGGTGGCCTGGAGGATCGCCCAGGAGGGCAGCGCGAGCGATGAGCCCGGCAGCATGCCCGGCGGCACCGGCATGAGCAGATCCTGCAAGCCATCGCCGTCGTAGTCCAGGGGCGCCGCCAGCCGGAAGAACGTGTCCAGCGCGCCGAGGCTCTCGAGGACGCCCGCCGGGCCGAGGCTGTCGATCGCCGGCGCACCGAAGGTCGGCCCCGTGTTGAGGGTCGTGCGGAGCCCGCCGTGGCTGAAGCCCGACTGCACCGCGTCGGGCAAGCCGTCGCCGTTCACGTCGAGGAACATGGTGCGGCCGCCGGGTGGCGGCTGAGGCAGCTCGGTGTCGAACACCTCCCAGCCCCCGTCGTGCCGCCGGGTGAGCGCCCCGTACGTCGGCGCGGGGAGCATCGTGCCATCGCTGAACGTCAGCACGGTCGCCACGACCAGATCGACCTTGCCGTCGGCATCGAGGTCGAGCGTCTGGAGCTCCATGTCGCATGGAAACCCGTTGAGCGGCTCCAGCGACTCCCCGGTGACGTCGAACCCCGCCGGCGTCCCGTCGCGCTCCGGCTTCCAGCGGTGGACGGTCCACGTCGCCTCGAGCGGGTTCTGGGTCAGCGCGCGGCTGTGGTCGTCGCACTGGATCAGGTCGGGCACGCCGTCGCCGTCCACATCGGCGAGGTGCACGGCGCCCTCGGGCAGGCGCAATCCGGGCGGCGCGGGACGGACGCCGAGCGGAAAGGGCCTCCGGATGCCCGTGTCGTGGACCTCGAACGTCAGGTCCGGCCGGGTCAGGAGGACAAGCCAGGTATTGCCGGTGTCATGGACATCGTGAAGGAAGACGTCCGTCCGGCCATCCTGGTTGAAATCCAGGGCCGTCCCGAGCTCCGGCTGAAGGAGCTCGGGATCCGAGGACCCGCGTGGATCGGCGCTCACGGCCCAGTCCTCGAGGAGGGCCAGGGTCGCGGGCGCAAAGGGGGCCGCGGAGCCGCTCGCCCCGCGATTGCGCGCGGCGAGCCAGCCGGTGATGGGGTTCTCTGGCGTGCTGAGCCCGGCGACCACGTCCGGAACCACGAGATCGTCGAGCCCGTCGCCGTCGATGTCGAACAGCATCGGGCTCGCCTTCCGGAGGTCGGCGCCGCGATGTCCGTCGCGACCCTCCGAAACCCCGCCTCGCCGCGGCTGTACTGAAACCGCGTCGGCGGCTTGCACACCCCGTCGCCCGCGCACTCCTCGACCTCGGTCAGGAGCATGCGTTTCGTCGCCTCGCTGGCCTCGTACGTGAACCCGTATCGCCGCACCAGCGCGTCGTCCGCGCCGAGCATCTGGATCTCGTCGAGCCGCAGCGACCGCTGGAGCGCCATGCCGCCTGCGTTGCGCGTGCGGACCTCGGCCGGCTGCTTCGTCTCGTACACGAACCGCACCGCTCGCGACGGCGCGAGCGCCGGCTCGCCCTCGAAGCTCGTGTAGCGGATCTCGTCGATCGCGTACTCCGCGGTGAAGCCCTCCTCGGCGTCCGCAGAGCAGTACTCATACGTCATGGCGTTGCCGCGGCCGTCGCGCGCCTTGGTCGCGAGCCACGCGCGCGCGGCGCCACCGAGCGCGAGCGGCTTGCCGCTGTCGCTCTTGCCGTACTCGATGACGAGCCCGGACGGCATCATCGCCTCGAAGAAGAGCGCCTCCGCCGGCGCATCCCCTTCCGCGGCGTAGTGCCCGACCACCTTGACCATCGTGTCGGGGAATGTCCGGTACTCGATCGTCCCTGCTGCTCGTGCCACCGGGACAAGCCGCTTGTCGTCGAGGCAGAGCGCATCCTCGGCGTCGTATCGGACGCCCCGGATCTCCCCGTCCTGCGCCAGGCTCTTCGGACACCGCGTGATCGCCGACAACCCGGCAATGGAGAACCCCGCCCCGAGGACGCCCTCGCCGGCGCTGCTGTCGTACTGGAGCGCGAGCCGCGGCGCCACGCCCGCCCGCCCCGGGACGGCGGTCAAAGGCATCACGTACACGGCCTCTCCGCTGCTCGTGACCGAGAACGTCCCGGCCATCGCGCCCGCGGAGACGGTCGTCACCCCCGGCGCACGGCCGGCCCTCGGCGGAGCGCCCGGGTCGCGCGTCCGGCAGGCGATGATGCCGCGAGGACGAACCGGCGGGAGCTCGGGGCTGCACGAGCACCCCGCCTGCGCGAGCACGCAGCTCACGAGCATCAAGAGCGGGATCAACGCACGCACAGCACGTTGCGGAACCGGCGCCATCGCGAACCTCCGTCGCCCGGAGGGGGGCATGGGCAGCAGTTCGCGTCAAGCGCCCGCCGGAGCGCTTAAGGAGCTTCCCGCAAGGGTTCGCTCGGAAGCGGCCGCCGCTGAGGCGCTGACGCCGGGGAGGCGCTGCGCGCGTCACTCCTCGATCGGAAGGTCGCCCACGGGGTCGAGCCCTGCCTGTGCGAGGCTCATGACGCGCGAGACCCGCCGACGAGCCAGATAGGCCTGCACGCGCGGGCTTCCGAGCTGGCGATCGACCGAGGTCGACCGGCCGATCGCCCCCGGCGTGCGACCGTCACGTCCACGACCTCTCCGAACGCCAGCCTGATCGGCCACGGGGCGTCGCTGCGCCTCTCGCCGGAGATAAGATGCGATGGTGGGATCGAGCATGGCATAGCCGCGACGCTGCTCTGCGGCGACCTTTCGACGCAGCCCGGCGCCGTCCACCCGGCGCTCACGCGCGACGACCTCCTCGAGCCGAGCGAGGCCAAGCGCCTCCCGCCCGCGGACCCGTCGTCGATGCGTGGATGTTGTTGAACTAGTACCGCGTCGCCTAAGTTCGTACCTGGTTCCGCGAGAGGTCTTGCCAAGCCTTCCCGATCAGACGACAGGCGTCAGCACCCAGGGGAAGTCGTGCACCAGGACGTCGAGGATGTCCTTGAGGGGCGCGCGGATGCCCGTCGGCTCCCAGCGCCCGGTATGAGTGGCGATCTCAAGCCTCCAGAGCTGGACGGTGTCGCGCCGCAGGCGCGCATGCGGGATGGGGTCGTCGTCGGGACCGGACTCGATGACGACCAGCTCGCCGCGCTTGCGAGCGCGCAGGTTTTTCCGGGAGGCTGGGCGGATCGCGTAAGGCTTTATATGTCGCTCATGGCTGTAAGATGGGGCGGCCACCACGAGGAGCTTGAAGTCCGGATCGCGTTTTGATTTATTACCATGGTCAGTTTTCTCTAGCCCAGCGAGAGCGTGCCATGCCGGTCGCAGAGCTTATCGGTGTCCTTCGTTCATTCAAGGGCCGTTCGCTTCGCCTTGCGGCGCCGCTCGCGGTCGTCGTGGCCAGCGGGTGCACGGGCGTCTTGGGTGGTAGCCCCCTGGACTCGACGGATCCGGCGACGGATTCGGCGGCCGAGTGCGGCGCAACCCCTGCGCTGGCCAAGCCGCGCATCTGGCGGTTGACCAGGAGCCAGCTCGCCAACACCTTGCGCGACGAGTTCGGCATCGAGCCCGCGGCGCTTTCGAACTTGCCGAGCGAGGCCCGGCTCGACGGCTTCGCCAACCAGGCCTCACAGCTGCGTATCGCGCCGCTCCTCGCGGAGGTGTACTTCGCGCTCGGCGAAGAGCTCGGGGCGCACGCGCTGCAGAACCCCGACAAGTTCGGCATCGCGTGCGACGCCGCCACCTTGGCGCCTGGCAGTTGCCTGGAGGGTTTCATCGCCACAACGGGGCGAAAGCTCTGGCGCCGCCCGCTCTCGGCGACGGAGGTCGCCGACTTCAGCGCGCTCTTCGCCAAGACGGCCGCGCAGGGCGCAGGTCCTGCCGGAGGCGTCACGAGCGTCGTGCAGGCGCTGTTCATGTCGCCGAGCAGCCTGCACCGCACCGAGCTCGGCACGGTGAAGGACACCGGAGCGGTGACACCGCTGGCGGATCACGAGATCGCTTCGGCGCTCTCGTACATGCTCTGGGATAGCGCGCCGGACGCCGAGCTCGCCGCGCTCGCAGATCAAGGGAAGCTGCGCGACCGTACGGTGCTCTTGGACCAGGCCAAGCGCCTGTTCGAGGCGCGCGACAAGGCGTCGCCGGCCATGAGCCACTTCTTCGAGCAGTGGCTGGAGCTCGAGAATCTCCCGAACGCGGTGAAAGACGCCGACCTCTTTCCGATGGCGACGCCCGAGCTCAACGCCGATTTGAAAGAAGAGCTGCGCCTGTTCACGGACAGCGTGCTGTTCGACGCGGGGGCGGATCGTCGCTTCGACTCGCTGTTCACGAGCACGTACGCGTTCGTGAACGAGCGCACCGCCCCGCTCTACGGTTTGAGCGGGGTGACCGGCGACGCCATGGTGCGTCGCGAGCTCAATCCGGCGGAACGCCGAGGCATCTTGACGTCGCTGCCGTTTCTCTGGGGCCACGCGCACGCCCAAGATACGGCCCTCGTTGGGCGTGGCGCCTACGTCCGCGCAGAGATCCTGTGCCACCGCGTGCCGCTGCCGCCCGGCGGTGTTCCGAATCCTGGCAAGTTTGCCGAGCCGAACGCCACGGGTCGGCAAAGACTCGGCATTCATGCGAGCCCGGCCTGCGCCGTCTGTCACAAGCTGTTCGATGGCATCGGGTTCGCGCTCGAAAGCTACGATCCCATCGGTCGCTTCAGGACGACGGAGCATGGGCAGGAGATCGATGCGAGCGGCAGTCTGCCGCTGCCGAGCGAGGGGAATAAGGAACCCGGAATCGTATTTTCCAACTTCGTGGAGCTGGTGGACGAGCTGGCGCAAAAGCCGGATGTCTACGGCTGCTTCGCCCAGCAGTTCGCCGCCTACGCTTCAGGTTACGATTTGCCGGAGCTCGACGCCTGTGAGAAGGAGCGCGTCGTGGACGATTTTGCGCGCTCACAGAACGCGATCGATCAGCTGGTGCTGAGCGTGATCGCATCGCCAAGCTTCATCGACCGGAAGAACTAGGAGCTCGCCATGCGCAACGTAAAGTTTTCCCGGCGTACGATGCTCCGTGGCCTCGGCTACGGAACCGTTTTCTGTTCTGGGCTGTTCGACAACGTCTACGCCCAGACCGCTCCGCGAATCACGCGCGTCGCCATGTTCGGCTACGCGAATGGCTCTCAGTATCAATCGGAGCCGACCGGAGGCGAAAAGGACTTCGTCCTCAAGCCGCACATGGCGCCGCTCGAAGCGGTGCGCAACGACATCCTGGTGTTCAAGAACCTGACGCTCGCGCGCGACCCCGGTAACGCGCACCGCTCGGCGTCGTTTTCGGTGTTCGGCCTCGGCGCGCCGACCAGCATCGATCAGGAGTTCGCCAAGTTCCTCAAGGACACGACCCCGCTGGCATCGCTGGAGATCGCGGTCGGACAGACGTCCGGCGACGGCGGCGTCATCCCCGGACTGTCTCAGGTCGATGGCAGGTTCATCCCCAGCGTGAAAAACCCGCTGGCTGCGTATCAGCGCGTCGCCGACCGCATCAGCGGGGGTGCTCCCGCGCCGGGCAACGGCACGCCCATGAACACGCCGAGCGCCGCCGAGCAGGCGCTGCTCCGCCGCCAGAGCGTGCTCGACTTCATCAAGGAGGACGTCCAGTCCTTCCGCGGGCGTCTCGGGCCGGAGGAAGCCACCAAGATGGACTTCTACCTCGAGTCGCTGCGCACGCTCGAACGCGATGTCGGCGGCAGCATCCCCACAGACATGCCTTCGAACTCGTGCTCGAAGCTCGCGGCGCCGCTGCTGAGCAAGGACACCATGATGAACGATATGCCGGAGCACAGCCGGCTGTATCTCGATATCATGGCGATGGCTTTCGCCTGCAACGTCACTCGCGTGGCATCCATGATGTGGGGCGGTGGCGAAAACAACGAAGCCATCAAGTTCGGTGACATCGATATCTCGGCCTGGCACTCCGTCTCGCACGGCGATCCGGACCGCGCTCCGGGACAGCAGATCATTCGCCTCCAGGCATATTTCGCGCAAGAGTTTCGCTATTTCATCGAGAAGCTGAAGAGCTTCTCCGACGGCCAGTTCTCGCTGCTCGACAACACCGCAGCGGTCCTTTCGACCCAGAACGGCAGCAGCCAGCTGGGCTCCGCCCAGAACTTCGCCGAGACCGACCACCCTCCCCAGCACGCACCTTTCGTGGTCGCCGGCAGCTGTGGAGGCGCTTGGAAGACCGGGCGCCTGCTCGACGCCGGCGGGCGCAATCACAACGACGTTTATCTCAGCATTGCCCGGGCGATCGGCATGAATGTGACGTCGGTCGGCCGCGCTTCGTGGTGTAGAGGTCCGCTCATTACGTAGCTGGCGACGTAGCTGGCGGGTGCCGGTCGGCGCCGCAGCGCTCGCTCGGCGGGCGGCCGGCACGTACCCGATGCCATCGCACGCGAGCCCGCCGGAACGCCGGCCTCGTCGACGCTTTTCACACAGTCTCTGCGCGCGGCACGCAACGTCAGGTCGAGAACCCCCAGGGCCTCACCGCGCGGCGCACCGTCCTCGTCGTCTCGGCGCCCGAGTAGACGTGGGCGTGGACATGCCCCTGGTGGCGCGCGCACCACAGGCTCGCTCCGCCGGTCCGGTTGCGCTCCGCGAGGCAGTCGGGGCACGGCGGCTCGATCTCCGGAATGCGCCACGCGTCGTCGTGGTGCTTGTCCCGGACCACGCACACGGGACACCCCGCGGTCCGCACCACGCGCTCGGCGACCGAGCCGAGCAGCACGCGCTTCACGCCGGTGCGCCCGTGCGTCCCCATCACGATGAGATCCGCGTCGACGTGCGCCGCGAGCCAGACGATCTCCCGGGCCGGATCGCCCGTGAGCAGGTGCGTGACCACGCGCTCGACGTGCGGGGGGCGCGGCGGCACGGCGAACTCGTTGGCGACGCTCGTCGCGAGCTCCTGGAGCCGGGCCGCGGCGTCCGCCGCGCTCGAGGTCTTGGCGAGGCCCTGCAAGCCCAGCATCTCCCGGCCGCTGTCCGCCACCGCCACGACGTGCACCTCGCCGCCGGTCTCCTCCGCGTTCGCCAGCCACAGCGCCCGGAGGAGCACGCCCCGGCTCGCCGGCGAGAGATCCACCGCCGCCAGAACGTTGAACGGCCTGGTCGCGGCCGATGTGCTCGAAGGATTCGATTCCATGGCTTCCTCCCGTGACATGTCCTTGTTGGCTCGCGACCGAGTCGCAACGAGCGTGCCTCTCGCCGCGCCGCGCGCGGTCGCGCTCGGCGCGGCGCCGGAAGAGCCCGGGACGCAGGCGATGCGCTTCGCCGCGCACCCGATGCGTGGACGAAAGGAGTGTCGAAGGGAGCGGCCGCGGCCGAGCCCCGCGCCGGCGGCCGGGAGCGCTCAGCCGGCGGCCGGGCCGGCCTTCCGCTGCGCGCTGTCGCAGACCCAGCGGACCACGCCCGGGATCACCCCCTGCGCGATCGCGCTCACGCGCGAGCCGACGTCGGGGTAGATCTCGAACCGCCCGCGCGCCATGCCGTCGGCCATGCTGCGCGCCACCGCGTCCGGCTCCAGCGTCTTCACGTTGCCCGCGATGGCCTTGGTCTCCGCGGGCTTGTACCGGTTCTCGAACGCGAGCTGCGGCGTGTCGGTGTCGGGCGGCATGCACACGCTCACCCGGACGCCGTGCGGCCACATCTCCGCGCGCAGCGCCTGCGAGAAGCCGATCAGCGCGAACTTGCTCGCGGCGTACGGCGTGTAGCCGTAGATGCCGATCACGCCCGCCAGCGACGAGACGTTGAGCACATGGCCGCTCCCGCGCGCCACCATCGCCGGCAGCACCGCCTTGCACAGGTGGACGGCGCCGAAGAAGTTCACGTCCATCATGCCGCGGAACTCCTCGACCGGCAGCTCGAGGAACCGCCCCGGCATCACGGCGCCCGCGTTGTTCACGAGGTGATCGATCGGGCGCTCGGCGAGCAGCGACTCCACGGCCCGCGCGACGTCCTCCGACCGGCTGACGTCGAGCTCCAGGACGTCGACCCGCGCCGACGGGTGCTCCCGCCGGATGCCCACCGCCGCCTCGTCGAGGAGGGCCCGGCGGCGCGCGACGAGCGTCACCGCCGCGCCGTAGCCCGCCACGAGCCGCGCGAACGACAGGCCGATGCCGCTCGAGCCGCCGGTCACGAGGACGCTCTTGCCCTGAAAGTAAGTTCGGGTGTCCATCGACGGCGGAACCTACCCCAGGAGAGCGCCAGGCGCGAGACGCTCGTGCACGCCCGCGCCAGGACGCCTCAGCGGGCGCGCCGCCGCCCCTTCAGCGCGTCCTTCAGCAGGCTCCCCGCGGCGGCGCCGATCGTCTCCACCACGATGGCCGCCGCCGCCGCAGACACCGCCTTCACCGCCCTCCGCAGGGCTCGTCGCGTCTTCTTCTTCATGACGACTGCGCGAGCTCAACCTCCGGATGAGCCCTCTCCGCAACGCCATTGGCCAGCCGGGGGACACCCAGCGAGCTCGCCCAGCCCTTCACCCTGCGGGTCACGGTCGTGCCCGCGCTGGTCAGGTAGCCTTTGGCCCTGCCGCCATAGAGCCCGGCCGCGAACGCCGCCGCGAGGCTCGTCACCGCAGCGACCGGCTTGAGGACCTTCCGACCGAGCTTGTTGAGCTTCCTCTTTTGCTTCTTGGACAGCTTCGTCTTCATGCGCTTCAGCCCAGCACACTGCATGCCATGCATTCGAGTCCAGGCCACCATCACGAAAGCGATGCTCCGCCGTGACGCGCGCCGCGCCGATAGGACGTTTTGCCCCGCTGTGGTGAAAATGCCCGGTCAGCCCTCCGGCGCGCCGTCCCGCCAGGGCGATGACAGGGCCGCGCGCGCGCCGGACGAGCCCGCGGGAGCGAGGGCGTCTCCGGGGGAGCGCCCGCCTCCCGGGACCCGCGCGCGGGCGCACCACCCCGCACGGCACGGCGCGCGCCGCCCGTGCCCGGGCGGGTCGCGTTTGCTACATTACAGTGTCTGCGGTCGAAGCCGCCGGCGTGTCGCCGTGCCCGGCCGCTCCGGGCGGACTCGCTGGCGATCGGCGCCGAGTTCGTCTACTCACGTTGTAAGCAAGCTCATGCGAGATCTCAGGTAACACGGGGAGCCGAGATGCGCGTGGGAGACGTCATCGACCGTCGCTTCCGGCTCGAGGGCCTCGCCAGCTCCGGCGGGATGGGTGACGTCTACCGCGCCATCGATCTGGCCGCGAACGAGCCGGTGGCGCTCAAGGTCCTGCAGCGCCGCGGGCTCCAGGAGGCGATCCGGTTCGCGCGCGAGGCCGAGGCGCTCGAGGCGCTCACCGCGCTGCGGCACCCGGGCATCGTGCGCTACGTCGCGCACGGCGCGACCGACACGGGGCAGCCCTACCTCGCCATGGAGTGGCTCGCCGGCGAGACGCTGACCGAGCGCCTCGCCAGGCGGTCGCTCTCCGTCCGCGAGACCCTCGCGCTCGCCTCCAGGGTCGCCTCGACGCTCGGCGTCGTCCACCGCGCCGGCATCGTCCACCGCGACCTCAAGCCGAGCAACCTGCTCCTCGTGGGCGGCGTCGTCGAGGGGGTCACCCTCATCGACTTCGGCGTGGTGCGCCTCGGCGCCATCGACCGGCACCTCACCATGCCGGGCACGATGCTCGGCACCCCGGGCTACATGGCGCCCGAGCAGGCCCGCAGCGAGCCGAACATCGACGCCCGCGCCGACGTGTTCTCGCTCGGCTGCGTGCTCTTCAAGTGCCTCACCGGGCGCTCGGCGTTCCAGGGCGCCGACGGGCTCTCGGTGCTCATCAAGGTCATCCTCGAGGACCCGCCGCGGCTCCGCGAGCTCCGCGGCGACATCCCCGAGGCGCTCGACGACCTCGTCGCGCGCATGCTCGCGAAGCCGCCGAACGAGCGGCCCAAGGACGGCGACGCGGTCGCGGCCGAGCTCCTCGAGCTCGACGACCTCGGCGCCGGCGCCGTGAGCAGCCGCCCGTCGAACACCCTGCGCGGCAGCGAGATCACCACGAACGAGCGCAAGATGATGTGCCTCGTGCTCGCCCGCGACGTGACCGGCGACGCCGAGGCGACGCGCTCCCAGGAGGAGGACCTGGAGCGCAGCAAGGCGCTCATCGCCGTGGCCGAGCGCTACCAGGGCGAGCTCGAGATCCTGGAGTCGCGCTCCCCGCTCATCGTGCTCTCCGCCAGCGGGGCGCCGACCGACCTCGCGGCCCAGGCCGCGCGCTGCGCGCTCGCCCTCAACGCGCTGCTCGGCTGCGTGCCCGTCGCGCTCGTGACCGGCCGCGCCGAGATCTCCTCGCGGCTGCCGGTCGGCGAGCTCATCGACCGCGCCGTCCACCTCCTGCCGCCGGCCCACGCCCCGGCCGGCGCGGACGCCGTCCGCATGGACGAGGTGACCGCGGGGCTGCTCGGCTCCCGGTTCGACATCACCCGCGACAAGGGCGGCCTCCGCCTGCACGGCGAGCGCGAGGCGCTCGCCACGACGCCGCCGCTGCTCGGCAGGCCGACGCCGTGCGTCGGGCGCGACCGCGAGCTCGCCCTGCTCGAGGCCGCGTTCGCGCACTGCGTCGACGAGTCGACGCCGAGCGCCGTGCTCGTGACCGCGCCCGCGGGCGCCGGCAAATCCCGCCTCCGCACCGAGCTGCTCCGCCGCCTCCGCGACCGCGGCGAGGAGATGGAAGTGTGGATCGGGCGCGGCGACCCCATGGGCGCCGGCTCGGCCTTCGCCCTGCTCGCGTCGGCGCTCCGGCGCACGATCGGCCTGTTCGACGGCGAGCCGATCGAGGCGCGGCAGCACAAGATCCGCGCGCGCGTCGCGCGGCACGGCCGGGGCGAGTCCCCGCGCACCGCGGCGTTCCTCGGGGAGCTCATGGGCGTGCCGTTCCCCGACGGCGACAGCGTGCAGCTCATGGCGGCGCGGCGGAACCCCGTGCTGATGAGCGACCAGATCCGCCTCGCCTGGGAGGACCTCCTGCGCGCCGAGTGCTCGGCGCGGCCGGTGCTGCTCGTGCTCGAGGACCTGCACTGGGGCGACCTGCCGAGCGTGATGCTGGTCGACTCGGCGCTGCGCAACCTCGGCGACCAGCGGCTGATGGTGCTCGCGCTCGGCCGGCCCGAGGTGCGCGAGCTCTTCCCGAAGCTCTGGGCGGGGCGCGGCGTGCACGAGGTGCAGCTCTCGGGGCTGCCGCGCCGCGCGAGCGAGCGGCTCGTGCGCCAGGTGCTCGGCGAGGACGTCGCGCCGGAGCTGCTCACGATGATCGTCGACCGCGCCGACGGCAACGCGTTCTACCTGGAGGAGCAGCTCCGCGCGGTCGCCGACGGCAAGGGCGCCGACCTGCCCGAGACGGTGCTGGCGATGGTGCAGGCGCGCATCGAGGCGCTCGACATCGAGGCGCGGCGCGTGCTGCGGGCGGCGAGCATCTTCGGGCAGACGTTCTGGCAGGGCGGCGTCTCGGCGCTCGTGGGCGGGGCGCAGGTGGCGCCGAAGCTCGTCGAGCTGGAGCAGCGCGAGGTCATCGCGCGGCGCGGCGAGGGGAGCCTCCCCGGCGAGGTCGAGTACAGCTTCCAGCACGCGATCGTCCGGGAGGCGGCCTACGGGATGCTGACCGAGGGCGATCGGCGGCTCGGGCACCGGCTGGCGGGCGAGTGGCTCTC
The DNA here is from genome assembly GCF_051529605.1 of Sorangium sp. So ce296. Lineage (NCBI taxonomy): Bacteria > Pseudomonadati > Myxococcota > Polyangiales > Polyangiaceae > Sorangium > Sorangium sp. So ce296. The sequence continues at coordinate 14,405,817 of NZ_CP150325.1, read as the reverse complement.
GCGCGCGGGCGCGGCGGACGCGATGGCGCTCGGCGAGCACTTCGAGCGCGGCGGCGAGCTGTCGCGGGCGGCGGCGGCCTACTGCCGCGCGGCCGAGCAGGCGCTCCGGGCGCAGGACCTCGCCGCCGCCGTCGAGCGCGCCGAGCGCGGGGTCGCGTGCGGCCCGACGGCGCAGACGCTGGGCGCGCTGCGCCTCGTGGAGGCCGAGGCGCACGTCTGGCGCGGGGAGCTCGCGCTCGCGGAGCAGCGCGGCGTCGAGGCGGTGGAGCGGCTGCCGGCCGGCTCGGCGCCGTGGTTCTCGGCGATCAAGCAGGTGGCGGTCGCCGCGGGCAAGCTCGGCGGCTTCGAGCGGGTGGAGCGCTGGATGGGCGTGGCGCAGGCCGCCGAGGCGGAGGCGGAGGGCGCGCTCGTGGAGAAGCACATGTGCCTCGTCGAGGGCGCGCTCCTGCTCGTGTTCGGGGGGCGCTACGCGTTCGCGGACGCGCTGATCGAGGCGGTCGAGGGCGACGGGACCGACCTCGCGGAGCGGGAGGTCGAGGTGGAGGCGCGGCTGCACGAGGTGCGGTCGATCCGGGCGCTCGTGAACGGCGACCCCGGCGCCTGCCTGGGGGGCCTGTCGTCGGCGCTCGCGGCGTTCGAGCGGGCGGGCGATCGCGGCAACGCCTGCGCGGTCCGCATGAACGTGGGCTACATGCACGCGGAGCTCGGCGATTTCGCGGGCGCGGAGGAGGTGCTGCGCAGCGCCCTCGCGGCCGCGGAGCGGATGGGGCTGCACGAGCTGGCCGCGGCGACGCTGAGCAACCTGGGGCACGTGCTCGGCTACCGGGGGCGCATCGAGGAGGCGCAGCGGACCGCGCGGGAGGCGATCGCGCTGTCGCAGCGGCTCGGGGATCCGCGCCAGGAGGGGAGCGCGCGGACGTACCTCGCGCGGATCGCGCTGCTCGCCCGGGATTACGAGGCCGCGGAGCGGGAGGCGAGGACGGCGGCGGAGATCTTGCAAAGCGCTCCGCCGCTGCGCGCGGCGGCCGTGGCGGCGCGGGCGCGGGCGCTCCTCGGCCTCGGGAGGTACGACGAGGGGCTCTCGGCGGCGGGGGAGGCGTTCTCGATGCTGGAGGGGATCGGGGCGATCGAGGAGGGGGAGTCCGCGGTGCGCCTCGTCTACGCCGAGGCGCTGGAGGCGAACGGGATGGAGGCGGACTGCGCGGCGGTGATCGCGGCGGCGCGGGAGAGGCTCCTGGAGAGGGCGGGGAAGATCAGCGATCCGGTGTGGCGGGAGCGGTTCCTCACCGTGCCGGACAACCAGAAGACGCTCGCGATGGCGGAGCGGTGGGTGGGGTAGGCAAAGGTTCGCGTGCTCCTCGTGGAGCACCGCGAGGGAGGTGAGATTCGATATGACGAATGCGCTCGCCAAGTCGACGCGTCCTCGCCACCTGGTGGCGAAGCTCCTCGAGCAGCCGGATCTCGTGCGGCTCGTGCAGGGGCTCGAGGCGCCGGTCCTCACCCGGCTGATCCACCACATCGGCCTGGAGGACGCGGGGGAGATCGTCGCGCTCGCGACGACCGAGCAGCTCAAGGGGATCTTCGACGAGGACCTGTGGCGCAGCGAGCGCCCGGGCAAGGATGAGGCGTTCGACGCGGATCGGTTCGCCCTGTGGCTCGAGGTGATGCTCGAGGCCGGCGAGGCGTTCGCGGCGCGGAAGATCGCCGAGCTCGACGAGGATCTCGTCACGCTGGCGCTGTGCAAGCACGTCCTCGTGATCGACATCGACGGGCTCACCGTGCAGATGTCGAGCTCGGAGCGCTCGGACGACGACGATCTCGTGGAGAAGGCGCTCGAGAGCTGCCTGTATCAAGAGTTCGAGGAGTTCCGCGTCATCGCCAAGGACCACCGGAGCTGGGATCCCATCCTCCAGGTCCTTGTCGAGCTCGACAGGGAGCACCACGCGCTCCTGCGGGCGCTGCTCGAGCGGTGCTGCGCCATCTCCACCGAGGTCATCGAGGAGTCCGGCGGGCTCTACGACGTCCTCACCTCCGAGGAGATGCTGGAGTCCGACGTCGCCGCGGACCGGGAGGACCGGCGCGAGCAAGAGGGGTTCGTCGCTCCGTCCGCGGCCGTGAGCTTCCTCAACCTGGCGCGGGTCACGCCGCTCGACGAGATCCTCGGGGCCCGGACGTACGATGCCGTCACGCGCGCGCATTTCCGTGCGGCGGCGGCGAAGGCGCGGCCCCCGGCCGCGGCGGCCCGGCGGCCGGTCTCCGGCGCGGAGAAGGGCGCGCCGGCCGCGGAGGACCTCCAGAGCTTCCTCGAGGTGCTGCGCGAGGCGGACATCGTGCCGCCCGCGGCGGAGGCGCGGCTCCTCACGGCCGGCGCGCCGCGCGAGGGGGAAGACCTCCTGTTCACGTCGGCGATCCGCGAGGCGATGGCGCGCGACGCGGAGCTCTACGGGAAGCGGCTCCTGGAGCTGAGCTACCTCGTGAACGTCCTCATCTCCGGGTGCAGCCACGACGGCCGCGCGTTCCGGCCGTTCGAGGCGGCCGAGGCCGTGCTCTGCACCTGCAGCCTCGGGCTCGAGCGCCTCCTCGGAGAGCGCGCGGGGCGCAAGAAGCCGGGCGCGGACGAGCTCGCGTCGGCGATGACCGAGCACGACGCGGTGAAGATGTTCATGGCCGGGTGGCACCTCCTGCACCACGAGGTGGTGCTCTTCGCCGCCGGCGCGCTCCGGAAGGCGCTGGCCAGGCTGGTCGCCGACCAGCCCGACGGGCAGGCGGCCCGGGAGATCGAGCGCGTGGCCGCCGGGCTCGCGGCGGACGCCGACGCGGGCAAGCCGTGGCGCTCGCGCGGCAAGCTCGATCGGATCGAGCGCGCGCTCGGGGCCGAGGCGACGGCGACCTACCGCGCGCTCCTGGACGAGCTCCCGACGCTGCCCGACGGCGCGGTCGAGGGGGCGCAGGCGGGGGGCGCGCAGCGCTCGCGGTTCGTCTCGATCGCCGCGCAGATCCGGGCCATCCAGGCGATGCTGGTGCGGCCGGAGGGGAGCGAGGCGAAGGCCGCCCCGCGCGCGGCCGGCGCCGCTGGGCGCGAGGCGAAGGCCGCCCCGCGCGCGGCCGGCGCCGCCGCGCCCGCCAAGGCGCGCAAGCGCGCGCAGCCCGGCGCGGGCCGCCGGAAGTAGCGGATCGGCCACCGCCGCGGGTCGTGCTCAAATTTGCCCGGAGAGAGTTCACATGAAGGCGGGAAGGCGGGAAGAACATTGATCTTTCTTCCCGCCTTCCCGCCTCATGCTCAATTTTGAGCACTGCCCCGCAGCGCCGCCTCTCGGGCGGGGCGGCGGCGCGCGATCAGCCCTCGCGCGGGGGCGCCTCGGGCAGGCCGGCGTTCTTGCGGAGCGTGGCGATGAGGCGGTCCAGCGCCTCGCGGTAGCCCTTCTGGGCCGCGGCGATGCGCTCCTCCATCGTCGCGTCGATCTCCTTCACCTGGGTCGCGGACGAGTCGAGCATCGCCTTGCTGCGCCCGAGCTCCTCGATGCGCTCGTCCGACGCCTTCTTCTCCTCGTCGGTGCGCCGGCCCGACGACTGGAACGCGCGCTCCGCGGCCACGGCCTCGTCGATCGACGCCTTGATCGCCTCGATCTCCTCGAGCATCCGGCGGAGCCGGAGCTTGTGCTCGACCATGTCGACGTGGACGGTGTAGCTCGCGAAGCTCACGGCGTCGGCCTGCCGCTCGAGCGCCGCGGCGTTCTCCTTGCCGAGCGAGGCGCGGTGGCGCTCGATGGTGCGGTGCGCCTCGTTGCGATCGCGGACGTACTTCTCGAGCTGGCGCGCGACGCCCTCCTCGAGCGCGTGCGCGGTGGCGCCGGTGACGTCGGCGTCGCACCCCTTCTGCTTGACGACGTACTGCGCGGCGCCGCTCACCTTGCGGGTGAGCTCCTCCTGGTTCTCGTTGAAGAACTCCATGGCGCCGTTCACGACGCGCAGGCGCTCGACGTAGTCGTAGCTCTTGCCCGCCGCGTCCGCCTGCTCGACGACCTCGACGGCCACCTTCCAGTCCGGCTTCTTGAGCTCGCCCGGGTAGCCCTGGAACTGGCCCGTGGCGCGCTTCGCGAGGTCCTCGCGCTCGCTGAACGACGTGGCCGTGGCCTGGAGCTCGGCCGGGTAACGCTCGGCGTAGCCGCTCTGGTGGGCCGAGGAGGCGATCTCTGGCTCCGGCTTGGGGGCGCTGCAACCGAGCGCGAAGAGGTGGCCGGCCAGGAAGAGCGCGCCGGCGACGAGGCGAGGTCGGTTCATGGGCGCAGGCCTATAGCCCAACTCCGCCCCCGCCGGGCGCGCTCCGCGCAGCGGCTCGGCGCGCGCGAGGTGCGACGCGTCATGTGGTGTGGGTCACGCACGGTCAGGTGTGTGTCCGCCAGGGCTCGCGGGGCGGATCGGCGATTGCGCCCGCTCGATGGGGCGCAACGCACCTGGAGCGACGGACGGAGGGAACGTCGCATCACCGAAGGAGCGCGAGCCGCCGAGACGCCAGGAGCGCTCAGGCGCCGGTGCCGCCTGAGCCGACTGCGCCCTCCGGCCCATCGCCGCACGTGATGCCATCACCGTTGTTGTCCAGGCCGTCGCCGCACACCTCCTCTGCTCAAGGATGCACCGACGGAAGGTCGTCGCGGTAGTCCAGCGCTTGGTCACCCATCCAGATCGCAGTCCGATCACGATTTGTTGTGGACCAGCAGGCCCTCAGCAAAGTAATTCCGCTCCGGGCCATCGATCGTCAGGTTGAAAACATCCACCTTGCCGGCCGACGGCGCGGGGCGGTGCGCCGTCACGGAGAGCTCGCGGACGTCCGCCGAGCCGAGCCAGGCCAGGAGCCGAGTCCCTTCGCGCAGCGCGCCCGCGTCGACCCACGCGCCGCGCGCGGCGTCGTAGAAGGGGTGCTCGGCCGTCACGCCGGCGACGACCAGCTCCCCCGCGGCGACGTGGAGGACCTCGGTGGCCCGCGCGCGGAGCACCCGCGCCACCCTGCGCACCACCGGCGCGCGCCGCTCGAGGCTCAGGCTGAAGACCTCGTCCCCCACGTCGAGATCCTCGATGCGCCGGAAGCCCCGCGGCGTCACGATCCGCGTGGCGCGTACGAAGCAGCTGTCCGATCCGCGCGCCGCCCCCGCCATCAACAGCCCGAGCCCCGCGATAGGCCGCCACATCGCTCTCATCGTCGTCCCTCCTTCAGGACGGCCGGACCCTACCCGTCGTTCGCCGGGGAGACGAGCCCCAAAGCAGAGGTTGCGCGCCCCACATCCGCGCGCGCCGCGCGTCGCGCACCGCTGGACATCGCGCAGGACGCTGGAACTGCTTCCCTTTTCGCCGCGTCCTTGGCATCGTCGCGGCCCGCTCTGCGCGCACGGCGGCGCCCGAGGCGCGCGAGGGTGGTTGTTCTTCTTTTATCTCGGCATGGCGAGCGCCGGAGCCGATCACGGCGGCGTCGATCACCTTCGCGAGAGGATGTGCGGCATGGGAGCTTTGAAAGACAAGGTCGTCATCGTCACGGGCGCGAGCGCGGGCATCGGCAGGGAGACGGCCGCCGCGCTCGCGGCCGAGGGCGCGAAGGTCGTCGCGAGCGCGCGGCGCGAGGCGCAGGGGCGCGAGCTCGTGGCCGCCGTCAAGGACCGCGGCGGGGAGATCACCTGGGTCACCGCCGACATGCGCGTCGAGCGCGACATCGAGGCGCTCGTGGACGCCGCGGTCTCCACGTATGGCCGCCTCGACGGCAGCTTCAACAACGCCGGGGTCGGCTTTCTGGCGCCGTTCGTCGAGATGAGCAACGAGGACTACGACCAGTTCCTGGACACGAACCTCCGCGGCGTCTTCTGGTGCATGAAGTACCAGATCAAGGCCATGCTCGCGGGGGGTGGGGGCTCCATCGTCAACTGCGCCTCGGTGGCCGCGTCGCGCTCCTTTCCCGGGCTCTCGGCCTACGCCGCGTCCAAGGCCGGCCTCGTCGCGCTCTCGCGCGGCGCCGCGGTCGAGGTCGCGCAGAAGGGCATCCGTATCAACACGGTGAGCCCCGGTATCATCGAGTCGGAGATGGCCACGGCGGGCTGGCGCCTCGACGATCCCCAGGGGCGCGCCTTCGCCTCGTCGCTCCACGCCATGAACCGCGTCGGCAAGCCGGCAGAGGTGGCCGCGGCGGTCGCGTTCCTCCTCAGCGACAAGGCCTCGTTCGTCACGGGCCAGGACGTCATCGTCGACGGCGGCCTCGTGCCGGCCGCGTGGCCCGCGGGCTACGCGGGCGGGGGCTGAGCCGCGCTCCTGCGCGGCCGCCCCGCCCGATCGCCGGTCTACGCGATGATGCTCATGGGGATGGCCCCGCTCGGCGCGGCCGGCGTGAGCGGCCGATCGCCGGCGCGTGCCGGCACCTCGCGTGCACGCAGCGGGTCGGAGCGCGCGTGTGCGGGGGATGCACGGCGCGCGGCGATGGAGGGGAACCATGGGGCGCGATGACGAGGAGCGGCCCGAGCCGCAGGCGCAGGGCAAGGGGCGCGTCGACGAGGTCGATCAGTCGAAGGGGATCTTCCGGCTCGACGGGCCGCATCCCAAGGATGCCGAGCTCCGCGCGCCGGGCACGCTCGGCGGCGGTCCTTACGAGGAGTCCGGGCGCGGCGGCCCTGCGGGCTCGCTCGAGCCGCGGGACCCCAGCCCCGCGCCCGCGGGCGCCGCGGCCCCGCCGGAGGAGCCGCCGGCGCAGGACGGCGACGCGGCCGACGAGGCGCGGCCGGTGGCGGGCGCGCTGCCGCAGCACGAGGAGCGGAGCGCCGAGGAGCGCAGGGCCGCCGGGCAGGGGTAACAAGGGGCCGGCGCGACCGCGGGGCTCGGGTCCTTCGCCCGGCCGGACCAGGGGCGAGCGCGCCGGCGCCTCGCGCGCTCAGCGCGGGGCCGCGGCGCTCGCGACGCCCAGGGCGACGTATTTGCTGAGGGTGCCGAGCACACCCATCTTGTCGCGGAAGTTCTTCATGAGCCGGTCGGGCAAGATCAGCTCGTCGAACAGGAAGCCGCCGAGCGCCGACAGCGCGCCCGTGAGCGGGCCGCTGCGCTTCCCGGTCGCGTCGAGCGCCTTCTCGTAGCCGATGCCCCAGGCGAGCAGGCCCCCGGCGAGCACCGCGACGCCGGCGGGCGTGACGACCGGATCGAACCGGTCGCTCGCGCGGCGCCCCCCGAGCCCGACGGCCGTGGCCATGGCGTTCATGGAGGCCCAGGGCGACCCGCGCTTGAGGGTCGACGCTGCCATCATCGTGCACATCGTCGCCGCCGTCAGCGCGGCGCCGGTCCGCAGCCCGCGCGTGACGATCTCGCTCATGCGGGCCCCCTGCTGAGGGCGCTGCGCCGCCGCGCGTGGCGCCTCGGGGGGCAGGGCCGTCGCCTCGGGGGGCAGGGCCGTCGCCTCGGGGGGCAGAGCGCTCGCCCGAGCAGGCGGAGACGCCGCCTCGGCCGGCACAGCCGTCTCGGGCGGCAGGGCGCTCGCCTCCGGCGGAAGTGCGGTTGTCTCGATACGGGGAGACATCCCCTCGGAGGGGGGGACCAGCGCCGCGGGCTGGTCGGCCTCCGTGCCCCCTTGTCGGCCTACATGGAGATAGTCCTCGCGACCATCATGGTAGGTGTAAGGGACCGGCTTGGGACCCTGGTGCTCCGGCTCCGGCGTTCCTGCGGCGCGTTCCGGGTTCATTCGATTCTCCATCTGACACCTTTCGACGATTTCTTCGAAACCTAGGATCCGCGGCGGGTGCCAACTCCGTGCCAGCTCCGCGTCAGCCAGTCCACGTGGCCAGGACACCGCCCCGAGCGCGATCGACCCGGGCTCCCGCGGCCGCGCGGACGCGCCCGTACCGTCCCGCTGGCCCGGCCGACCCGACCTCGTCCGCGCGCCCGTGGTTTGGCCCTCGCATGGTGCTGCGCCCAGGAGGACCCCATGAGCACGGCGCGCCCGCTCGATCTCGACACTCCCACGAGGACATTGCGCGCCGTGAAGACGGCCGGTGTGCTCATCGGGTTGGGGGCGGGCGGGCTGATCGATGGAATCCTGTTCCATCAGCTCCTGCAGTGGCACCACCTGATCTGCTTCAGCTGCCATCCGGGCGCGACCATCGACGACGTGCGGAGGAACATCTTCGCAGATGGCCTGTTCAGCGCTGTCGCATTCGGTCTCACCGTGGCAGGAGTCAGCAAGCTCTGGGGCGCGCTGCGCAGCGGCGGCGCCCTGCTGCCGGGGCGGATCCTCCCCGGCGCCGCCGCCGTGGGCTGGGGGCTGTTCAACCTGGTCGAGGGCGTGATCGATCATCACCTCCTCCAGATTCACCACGTCCGTCCAGGCCCAGGTCAGCTGGGTTGGGATCTCGCCTTCCTCGCGTCCGGGGGCTTGCTCGTGCTCGGCGGCCTGCGCCTGATGCGCGCGGCGCCGCGCGGCGCGCGCGCCGGGCTGTCAGCGGGATGAGGGGGCGCGGCGGGGCGAGGGCCGGCGCCGGGCAGGGGTCGACCTTGCCCAGGGAGAGTCCCCATGAAGGCGGGAAGGCGGGAAGATCATTAATGTTTTCTTCCCGCCTTCCCGCCTTCATGTTCAAATTTGACCACCACCGCCGTGAGGGGCAGCGGCACGGCGACCGTGGTCATCGGATCGCCCTCCGCGACGGCCGCGCCCGCGTCGCCCTCCGCGGCAGAGGTCATGTCGAGCGACGCCGTGGTCTCGCCCCCCGGGGCCGGCGCGGCCGCCTCGACCGAGCTGCCGAGCAGCTCGCCGCCCGGACACGCCAGCGCGAGGGACGGAGCGCTCGACGCGGGCTCGCTCGCGCGGTGCTCGGCCTTCATCATCGACGGGTCGAGCGCGGTGCCGCCCGCGAGCAGCGGGCGCATCGCCGCCAGCATGGCCGCGGCGCTCGGGTAGCGCGCCGAAGGATCCAGCGCGAGCGCGCCGTGGAGGACCGCCGCGACCTCGACCGGGACCCACGGGGCGATCTCGTGGAGCGGCAGCGGCGGCGTGCTGCAGATCGTGTAGACGAGCTTCCCGAGCGTGCCGACCTGCTGGTACGGGGCGTGGCCGGCGAGGGCGCAGTAGAGGGCGCTGGCGAGCGACCAGAGGTCGGTGCGGTGATCGACGTCGCGGCCGTTCTGCACCTGCTCGGGCGACATGTACAGCGGCGAGCCGAGCACGCTGCCGGTGTGCGTCAGCCCCGTCGTGTGCGCCACGGCCAGCGGATCGGCCAGGATCTTGGCGATGCCGAAATCGAGGATCTTGACCGTGAGCGACCCGTCCGGGCGCCTCGCCAGGAAGAGGTTCGCCGGCTTGATGTCGCGGTGGACGATGCGCGCCTCGTGCGCCTTGTGCAGGCCCGCGAGCGCCTGGGCGCCGATGCGCAGCACCACGTCGGGCGGGAGGGGCCCGACCGCGTCGATGCGCTGCTGGAGATCCTTCCCGTGGAGGCGCTCCATCGCGATGTACGAGGTGTCCGTCTCCGCGTCGGTGCCCGCGTCGAGCACCTGCACGATGTGCTCGCTGTCGATCGCGCTCGCCGCCCGCGCCTCGCGGCGAAGGCGCTTCACCCCCTCGCTGCCGGGCAGGAGGTGGCGCGTGCTCAGGACCTTGATCGCGACGCGCAGCTGCGTGGTCGTGTGCTCCGCCTCGTACACGGAGCCCATCCCCCCCTCGCCGAGGAGGCGCACGAGCTTGTATTTGCGGTCAATCGTCTGGCCGATCAATCGCAGTGCAGCCTAGCGAAGCGACCCTGGTGCGGCAACGACGTCTCCCGTGGACGGGCGCGCCGCCGGCGCGCTGGCGAGACACGCGCGAGACACGTGCGAGACACGTCAACAGCGCTCGCCCTCTCGAGCCGCGCGGCGCTCCGGAGGTCGGTCGCCGAGCCGGGGAGATGGGTCGCGGCGCGGCGCCGCGCTCCGCGCCATCACCGCTCCGCCCGCGCGGGGCCGCCCTCGCCCCACGCCATCTCCGCGAGGCGGTGCAGCAGGGACAGCGAGGGCGGCAGCGCGCCCGCCTCGCGCAGCGGGAACGCGCACGTCAGCTGGTCCACGGCGAACGGCGCCCTCCTGGCGATGAGCAGCTCGCAGTGGCCGCTGAACGCCGCGGAGCTCCGGGGCCAGGCGAGGGGGGCGAGCGAGAGCCCGTCGGGGAGCTCGGCGAGCGCGCGTCCGAGATCGTCGAGCTCCTCGGGCGCGAGGCGCCGCTCGCGCGGCTCGGCCGCGCCGCCGCCGCCCGGGTGGAGCAGCGCGTGCCCGCTGGCCTGCGAGCGGAACGGGCCGTCGGAGGACGGCGAGAGCGAGAGCTCGACCTTGACCCAGCGGCGCCCGCCGCCGGCCGGCGCGATGCCTTCGAGGACGAGGAGCCAGTCCGGCGCCGGCCGGCGCGCCATCGCGCGCCTCGCCCAGCGCCGCTGCGCGTGGGGCTGCGCCCAGGGGAAGAGCCCCGCGTGCCACGCGCGGAACGCGAGCTCCTCGCGGTACGCCGCGCCCGGGAGCCACGATCTGGCCGCCCCGAGCGACTCCCACACCGCGAGCCCCGCCGCGAACGCCGGGCCCACGCTGATGCACTGGACCAGCCCGGGGATGCAGGCGGCCGCCGCGGCGAGCACGGCGCCCCCCGCCGCGGCCGACGCGACAAGCTGGACCGCCCCGAGCCCGAGCTCCCACGGATGGCTGCCCTGGCACAGCTGCCGCAGCTCGGCGGTCGTCAGCTCGCTCGGGTCGCGCACGTCGCAGGCCGCTCTGGTCATATCCCTCGTCGCCGCCCCGGGCTCGGCCCGCAGCCGAGCGCTCCCAGCATACCGCGATCCGGCGGCGCGCGCCGTCAATCTGCGTCGCCGCCGGGGGCGTCAATCTGCGTCGCCGCCGGGGGCGGCGACGATGGGGCCGACCGCGGCCTTCGTCGCGCGCAGGTAGTCGCCGGGGGCGATGAGGATCTGGGTGCCCCGCACGCCGGCCGAGATGGAGACGACATCGAAGAGTTCGATCGTCTCGTCCGCGTAGACGGGATAGGCCTTTTTCGCGCCGAGCGCGGTGACCCCGCCGCGGACGTAGCCCGTGAGCGGCTGGACCTCCTTGAGGGGCACGGTGTCGACCTTCCGGTCTCCGGTGAGCCGCGCGATCGCCTTGAGGTCGAGCTGGGCGTTGCCCGGCACCACCGCGAAGCAGACGCCGTGGCGGTCGCCGCGCGCCACCAGCGTCTTCCACACCTGCTCCGGCGGCAGGCCGATCTTCCTGGCCACGGTGCTCGCGGTCAGGTCGCTCGGATCGACCTCGTAGGTGCGCAGCTCGTACGGGACGCCGAGGCTGTCGAGGATGCGCGCCGCGTTGGTCTTCATGCGGGGCATGCTATACGCGCCGGCCGGGCCGATGACGACCGAGAAGAAGCTCCCCGAGGGCCGGCTGAACCGCTTCGTCCGCCTCGCGGGCCTCGGCGCCCGCGCGGGGGCGGCGCACCTCCTCGCGCGGCGGGGCGACGCGTCCGCGGACGCCGCGGCGCACGTCGCCGAGGTGCTGGGCACGATGCGCGGGCTCGCCGCGAAGGTCGGCCAGATGGCGAGCTACGTCGACGGCTTCATCCCCGAGCCGCAGCGCGAGGCGTACGAGGCCGCGCTGCGCTCCCTCCGCGCCGCCGCGCCGGCGTCCTCGCCCGCGGCCGTCCGCGCGGTGGTCGAGGAGGACCTCGGGGCCCGGGTCGACGAGCTCTTCGCGGCGTGGGACGACGCGCCGTTCGCGAGCGCTTCCATCGGCCAGGTGCACCGCGCGGCGCTCGCGGACGGGCGCGAGGTCGCCGTGAAGGTCCAGCACCCGGGGATCGACCGGGCGCTCGCGAGCGACCTGGAGAACGCCGGCATGATCCGGGCGATGGTGGGCGCGGTGGCGCCCAAGGCGCTCGACTCGAGGCGCGTGCTCGAGGAGGTCCGGGCGCGGTTCCTCGAGGAGCTCGACTACGCCCTCGAGGCGGAGCGACAGCGGTATTTCGCGGGCGTTCACCGGGGCGATCCGACGATTCACATCCCCGAGGTCATCGCGTCTCGCTCGTCGCGCCGCGTGCTCACGGCCGAGCTCGCGCGCGGCGCGACCCTGGAGGAGGCCGCGGCGCGCGACGAGCGCACCCGGCGCGCCCATGCCGAGGCGCTCTGGCGCTTCGTCTTCAAGGGCAACCTCGTCGGCGGGATGTTCAACGCGGATCCGCACCCGGGCAACTACCTCTTTCACGCGGACGGGCGGGTCACGTTCCTCGATTTCGGCTGCGTGGAGCCGCTCGACGGCGCGCGGCTCGAGCACGGGCGCGGGATGCACCTCGCGGCGCTGCGGAAGGACGAGGCGGCGTTCGCGCGGCACGCGGCGCTGATCCTGGGGACGCGCGGCGGGCGGTTCGAGGAGATGTCGCTCGCGTACACGCGGCGGTGCTTCGAGCCGCTGTTCCGCGCGCCGTTCCGCGTCACGCGGGCTTACGTGACGAGCCTGGTGGAGGGCGTGAAGGCGATCAAGGAGCAGATCCTGGTGAAGGACAGCGGGTTCGTGCAGCTGCCGCCGGGCATGGTGTTCTTGAACCGGCTCCAGTTCGGGTTTTACTCGGTGCTCGCGCGGTTCGACGTGGAGGTCGACTACGCCGCGGTCGAGCGGGCGTTCCTGCGGGAGGCGGGGCTGCTCGAGTAAGGCTGCGCGCGCGTGCGCGACCCGGCGCGTGCGCGACCCGCTGGCAGGGGCGCGTCGGAGAGCGGCTCGACGGCTTCTGCCGGGAGCGGTCGGCGCTATAACAGGCGGTCGCGGCCCTTGATCGGGGCAGGCCTTGGAGGGTCACATGAACAGACTCGCTCATCGAAGGACAATCGCCGCGCTCGCCCTGCTCGCCGCCGCCTGTGGCGGGTCGTCGGACGACGCGCGCGACGACGGGAGCGGCGGGACGACGGCGTCTGGCGCGGGCGGCGGGACGACGGCGTCTGGCGCGGGCGGCGGGACGACGGCGTCTGGCGCGGGCGGCGGGACGACGGCGTCTGGCGCGGGCGGCGGGACGACAACGTCTGGCGCGGGCGGCGGGACGACGGCGTCTGGCGTGGGGGGCGGCGGCACGACCACCTCCAGCGGGACGACCGCGCCGGAGGGCGAGATCCTGGCGCTCGAGATCGTCGAATGGCACCAGGACGAATCGGCGCTGCGGGTCTCGTTGGTCCTCAGGAATCAGGATACGTCGCCGCTCCCGGTGACGCCGGAGAGCTTCTCCGTGACGAGCTCCGATGGGTTCTCGCTCGGCTGGGTGCCCTTCCGATGGATCACGAATCCGTGCCCGGCGGTGAATCTGCCGTCCTCTGGCTCCTTGCGCTGCGAGATGGGCTTCGGCAAGAGCGCCGAGCAGGAGCCGGCGCGGCTGGTGTTCGCCGCGGTCGACGGGCGCCAGATCGAGACCCCGTTTCCGGCCGAGTCGCCCATCACGCCGGACAACATCTGCTCCCACGTCAGCTTCGGGGGTCGTTGCTACGAATGCGCGATCGGGTGCAGGCTGTACGAATCCGTCTGCACCTCGGACGAGGACAGGTTCAAGCTCGAGACGCTTCTCTTCTCTGCGGGGGACTCTTGCACCGAACGTGCTCCCCTCCTGAGCGAGGCCTGTTTTGACGGGCTGCTGACATGCATACGGGATGAGTGCGTCGAGGACTGCGATTTGCACCCCTGATCCACGAGGCGCCCGACCGCGGGAGCGCGCCTCGGCTCCCCGCCTGCCGGCAGCCGCGCGCGGCCATCCGCTCGGCCCGCCCTCAGCCGCGCTGTCGGGCGAGCTGCTCGATGACCACGATGAGCCGCTCCGGCTCGATCGGCTTGGCGAGGTACGCGGCGAACCCCGCCGAGAGCGCCCGCGCCCGGTCATCGTGGCGGGCGTACGCCGTGAGCAACGCGGCCGGAAGCGGCCGGTCGCCCCGCTCGCCCTCCAGCGCCCTCAGCCGGCGGAGCAGCTCGTAGCCGTCCATCCCCGGCATGCCCAGGTCGCTCAGCAGCACCTGCGGCCTCTCCGCGGGGCTCGCCGCCGGCTCCAGCGCGTCCAGCGCCGCCTGAGGCGACCCGACGGCCGTCACCTCGGCCCCCTGCGCCTCCAGCGTGCAGACCAGCACCTCCCGCGTGTCGCCGTCGTCCTCGACCAGGAGCACCCGGACCCCCTCCAGCGGCCGCGCGGACGCGGCTGGTCCGACCTCGGCCGGCGCGGCGGCCGCCTCCCGCGGAGCCGCTGCGGCAGGCCGTCGCAGAGCCGCCGCGGCAGGCCGCCGCGGAGGCGCCGCGGCCGGCCGGGCGGCGCGGGATCCGGCGTCGCGGGGCACGGCGTCGGCCAGGGGGAGCGCCACCGTGAACACCGCGCCGAGCCCCTCCCCGCGGCTGTCCGCGGACAGCGTGCCGCCGTGCAGCTCGACGAGCTGGCGGCAGATGGCCAGCCCGAGCCCGAGCCCCCCCTGCCGGCGCTGCGTCGCCGCGTCGTCCTGCCGGAAGCGTTCGAAGACGTGCGGCAAGAGCTCGGGGCGGATGCCGCGGCCCGTGTCGGCGACCTCGATGCGGACCTCGCCGCCGTCGCGCCGCGCCGAGAGCCGCACCCGCCCGCCCGGCGGGGTGAACTTGACGGCATTGCTCAGCAGGTTCCAGAGCACCTGCTGCATCCGCTCGGGATCGACGCGCGCCCGGCCGAGCCCGGCAGCGAGCGCCGCGTCGAGCTGGATGCGCCTGGCCTCCGCCGCGGGGCGGACCACCTCGACGGCCGCCTCGGCGACCTGCGCCAGATCCACGTCCTGCAAGCTCAGCCGGAGCTTGCCCGAGGCCATCCGCGCCAGGTCGAGCAGGTCCTCGACGAGCCGCGACTGCGCGTGGGCGCTGCGCTCGATCGCGAGGAGCCCGCGCGCCACGTCCTGCGCGCTCGCCGGATTGCTGGTGAGCTGGCGGGTCCACAGCAAGATCGCGTTCAGCGGGGTGCGGAGCTCGTGGGACACGTTCGCGAGGAACTCGTCCTTGACCCGCGACGCGTCCTCCACCTGCTGCCGCGCCGTCTCCGCGGCCTGCCGCGCGGCCCGCTCGCGCTCGACAAGGTCGCGGACCTCGAGCTGCCGCCGGCGCGCGCGGAGCGCCGCCTGGACGGCCGTCACCAGGGTCAGCTCCCGGACCGGCCGCTCCAGGACCGTCACGTTGCCGGCCGAGCGCAGCGCCGCGACGGCCTGCGCGCTGCGGGGCGCGAGCGGCTCCGCGCCGGCCAGCAGCAGGACGGGCAGATCCGACCACGAGGGCTGCGCGGTCAGCGCCGCGAGCAGGGCCGACACGGCCATCGGCGAGAGCGCCTCCTCGGTCAGCAACGCGGCGCCGGCGCCGTCCAGCAGGCCTCTCGCGAGCTCGTCCACGCGGCCGCACCGGGCGGCCTCGATCCCGGCCCGGCCGAGGACCTGGCAGAGCAGCGGGGTGTCCCGCCCGACCGGCGCCAGCACGAGGACGCGCTCGCCGCAGGTCGCGGCGCCGCCGTCACCCGCCGCCCCCGTCCTCCTCGCCGGGCGCCTGGCGCCCGCCGCCGTCGCGGCGCCGAGCCCGGTCGGTAGGCACCGGATTCCCGCTGAGGATGCTGTGCAGGTGCCTCAGCGGCTCCTCCCCGACATGCACGCCTCCGGGGCTGATGCTGAGCTCCCGGATCGTCGTGTCGTGCTCGCCCTGGCGCTTTTTGACGGCCGCCAGGCACCGGCGGATGCGCCCGTCGGACTCGAACATTTGCAGGACGATGATCGAGTCCGACAGATAGCTGACGTCCACCGGCTGTCTGGACCCGATGCCCATCAACCACTCATGGGACGTGACCAGGATCGTGAGCACCCCGCTGCGGTTCAGGAAATTGAGCAGCTCGTATATCTGCACCGGGAGCATCGACGTGTCCGCCATCGCGTTGAAGTACGCCATGAGGCTGTCGATCACGATGAGCCTGGCCTTGCGGTCTTCCACGGCCGCGCGGAGCTTGTGCGCGAACTCGCCCGGGGTGATATCGGCCGTCCTGACGTGCTCGATCGTCAGCCGGCCGCTGTCCAGGTAGGACTGGAGGTCGAGCCCCACGTTCGTCGACCGCGCCTTGAACGTCTCCGGGCGCTCCTCGAGGAGGAAGATGGCGCCCCCCACGCCCGCCCGGGCGGCCGCCTCGGCGTAGACCGCGGCGAGCGTGCTCTTTCCGGAGCCGGCCGGACCGATGAACAGGCAGGTGGTGCCGTGCTCCAGCCCGCCCCCGAGCAGGTCGTCGAGCGGCCCGAGGCCGCTTCGAATCTGCCGGAACTCGTCGTACTCCTCGGAGTGGCGCATCCCGAGGCGCGGATAGACCACGATCCCGCCTGTCTGGATCCGGAAATCATGGTATCCGCCCTGGAACGGGACGCTGCGCACCTTGAGCACCCGGAGGCGCCGGCGGACCTCGCCGTAGTCCGGCACCCGCTGCTCCAGGTGAATCACGCCGCCGGTCAGGCTGTAGAACTCGGTGCTGCCGTGGCTGTCCAGCTCCGGCTCCAGCGGCCCTTCGCCGACGAACAGCGCCGTGCACCCGTACCCGGCCAGGAACTGCCGGAGCGCCACCATCTCTCGGTGGAGCCGCGACCTGCTGCCCGCCAGCAGGCCGAGCACGCCGATCGAGTCGAGCACGACGCGGCGAGGCCGGGCGTCCTCGACCGCCTGGCGCAGCCGCCGGGTGAGCTCGCCCAGCTCGACCTCGGCCGTGTGCAGGACCGTCTGCTCCGGGGCGAGCTGATCGGCGATATCGCCCAGCGACAGGTCGTGCACGGCCAAGCCCTCCAGCGACCACCCGTGCGAGCGGGCGATCGCCTCGAGTCCTCTCTTGGTCTGGGCGAGCGTGATGTACAGGCCGCTCTCGCCGGCCCTCTCGCCGGCGAGCAGGAATTGCAGCACGAGCGTGGTCTTGCCGGTCCCGGAGCCGCCCTGGACGAGGTGCACCTCTCCGCGCGGGAAACCGCCTCTCAGGATCTCGTCCAGACCGTCGACACCCGAGCTCGCCTGTCCATCGCGGAGCTCGGTTGGATGGTTCGGTTGACGCTCCATCCAGGCAATATGGGTTGCTCTCTGGTGCGTGTCCCACGGGGGCACGGGGCGTGTGGGGCTCGGGAGGTCATTTCAGCGCGGGCGGCGGTCGTGGAAGAGGAGCATCTCGATCGTGCCGGCCTCGCGGAGCCACGGCTGGTCGTGCGGGCCCGGCAGGACGCGGAGCGCGTGGGGGATCGAGCGCTTCGCGAGCTGCGCGGCGAGGGCGGCGTTCGCGTCGTGGAACGGGTCGCCCTTGCTGGTGAGCAGGTGGAGATCGCGCGGGCCGGCCGCGGCGACGGCCCTGGCGAGCCGGTCGGCGTAGGCGGGGGCGCGGTGGGCGCTGATGGCCGACTGCACGCCGCCCCAGGCGCCGAAGAGCTCGGGTCTGCGGAGGAAGACCTCGATCCCGACGAAGCCGCCGAGGGAGCAGCCGTCGAGCGAGGTGCGGGCCGCGTCGTCGAACACGGGCGCCTCGGCGCGGGCGCGGGGCAGGACCACCTCCGCGAGCCAGCGCGCGTAGCCGTCGAGCGCCGCGGAGGGGTTCGGGGCCTTGTGGACGTTGGGCGTGTACGGGCACGCGATCGCCAGGCCCCGGAACGGCCGCGCCGCGAGGGCGGCGTTGACCTCGGCGAGCCGCGCGTCGGTCCAGTCCTTGCGGCGCGACGTGCGGCCGAGCGGCGGGCGGCGGAGCCGCTCGTAGGCGGACCCGAGGCCGTAGCGCTCGAGCCACGCGAAGGCGCCGAGGCGCTCGTCGCCGGTCTCGCCGAGGCCGTGGAGGAGCACGAGCAGCGGCGCGCGCTCGCCCGGGGCGAGGTGCCTCGGGACGAGCAGCGTGAACCGCCGGCCGAGGGCGCGATCGCCGGGGACCTGGAGGTCGCGGACGTCGAAGGCCGGCGGGGCGGAGGGCGCCGGAGGCGGCGGCGCGGCGGACGGGAGGCCGGCCGGGTCGGCGAGGGCGGCGCGCGGGGCGAGGGCGGCGGCGCAGAGGGCGAGGAAGGGGCGCCGGGGGAGGAGCATGGGGGGAGTGTCGCAGCTCGGCTGCCCCGGGCCAGCTTGTCGGGGCTCCACAGGGATCTCGAGGGTCTCCGGCGGCTGACAGGAAATGACCGAGGCGCGCCGACGGGGTGGACGCGGCGTCCGCAGAGCGGGTACATCGGGGCGCCGATGGCCACGACGCACGACGCGACCGACGAGACGCACGACGAGGTGGGGCAGGCGCGCCCCGTTCGCCCCGAGGACCAGGACCCGAAGCTGTGGAGGGGCCAGGGGTGGACGGCGCGGGTCATCAAGAACGAGGACGACGACGGGTGGGCCGTCGAGATGACCTGCGACGGCCAGAGCGAGCCCTCGCTGGTGGGGCCGTGGACCATGGGGCGCGACAAGAAGAACCCGAAGCCGCTCGACGCGAGCGCGTTCGCCACCCTCGTGAAGACGGCGAACGAGGTGCTGGCGCGGCACGTCCAGCAGCGCCGGGCGCAGCTCCACCGGAACGTGACGGTGGCGGTCGAGGGCGGCGCGCGGGTGCGGGTGGACCTCGACGTGGTGCCCGACGAGGACGACCCCCACGCGATCCTCACCGTGCACGACGCCGCGGGGGAGGTCGTGTCGCGGTCGCGGGTGCCCGCCGACTTCAAGCTCACCACCGAGAGCGCGCGCAGGTGGCTCGAAGGGGGCGTTCCCGACGCGTGACGAGCGCGCAGCCGGTCATGCGCCCCATCGCCGGTCACGCGCCCTTCCCATCGCCGGTCACGCGCCCTTCCCATCGCCGGTCACGCGCCCTTCGAGGTCGCGGCGCTACGGCCGCGAACGAGCGCGCCGCCGAGCCCCGCGCTCAGCCGGAATGGCCCGGCGTCCAGGCCGGCGGATCGCTCGCCGGGAACGACTCGTCCGACGCCTCGTCCTCGGGCTCGACCGGCGCGTCCGGCGCCTCGCGCGGCGAGAGCGCGCCCCCGCGGTCGACCGGCGTCTCCGGAATCCGCTCCCCGCGCGCCTCCTCCTCCGTCTCCGTCGGCTCGGGGCCGGCCGCGGCGCCCTCGGGCGCTTCCGGCTGTCGCTTCACCGCCGCCTTCTCGCTCGCTTCCATGCGTCCCCTCCGCCGCTGCCGTCCCCTCCTCGACAGCTGGAGCCGCCGAGGCGCGCCGCAAGGGGCTCCCCGGCGAGATCGAGGCCGCGCTCTCTCGCCCCCGGCGCTCGCCTCGCCCTCGCTCAGAGCGCCGGCTGAGCCCCCACGAACCGCTCGATCACCGCCTTGCGCAGCAGCTTCGGCGGCAGGATCCCCTGGGCGAGCACGAAATCGTGGAATCGCTGCGCGTCGAAGCGAGGGCCCATCCTGGACTCGACCTCTGCCCGGAGCTCCATCAGCCGGGTGAACCCGTAGAAATACGACGTGGCCTGCCCCGGCGCGCGGAACGTGTAGCGCTCCACCTCGGACTGCGCGAACGGCGCCGACAGCACCACGTCCTTCTCCAGGAAGGCGCGCGCGGCCGCGGGCGTGATCTTCCCGGCCTGGAGCTCCGGGTCCAGGAAGGCGCGCGCGGCCCGCAGCAGGCGGTATTGCAGCGAGACGAGCTGACCCTCGGGCGGCATGAACGGGAGCACGATGGCCTCGGCGTAGAGGCCCCACCCCTCCACGTTGGCGCTGTTGTCTGCGAACATCGCCCGGGCGATCGAGACGCCCCGCTCGACCAGCGAGGCGAACTGGAGCTCGTGCCCGGGGCGCGCCTCGTGGGCGGTGAGCGTCCACGAGGCCGCGGCGTGGGTGAAATCGTCGACCTTCCGCAGCCCGTCCGCGGCGCCGGGCGGCGCCGGGAGGCTCAGCGGCAGCACGAACTCCCCTTGTTCGCCCTGGTTGTCGAGCAGCCGCGGCGGCCGCATGTGCGGCGCGGGCGTCTCGGCGCTCTCCGCGGCGGTGCCGAGCCGGATGCGCGCCGGCCGCTCGGGCAGGGTGACGAGGCGCTCTTTCCGGATAATGGCCTCGATCTGGGCGAGCCGCTCCTTGTAATGCGGCAAGATCGCCTCGCCCACCAGCTGCTCCTGCTTCAGGGCGCGGATCACGTCGCGGTAATCCGCGCTCGGCAGCTTGCGCGCGGCGGCGACCGACACCGAGAGCTTCTGCATCTGCGCCTTCAGATCGTCGAAGGCGGCGTGGGCCAGGGACGCGAGCTCGGCGGGCGGGAGATCGACGCCATACGACTCGAGCGCGAACGTATAGAGCGGCGGCGGCAGGGCGAAGCCGACCCGCGCCCGGGGGAGCACGTCGGCGCGCAGCGCGGCGTCGTATGCCTCGAGCTGGCGGTTCAGCGCGGCGAGCGGCTCCTCGTGGCCGCTGATCGCGTATTTCCGGAAGAGCTCGCCGATGCCCTCTCGCACGCGGGCGTTCGTGGCGAGGTGTCGCTCGATCTCCATCCTGGACGGGGCGAGCAAGCCGGGTTTCCCGAGGTCCTGGGCGAGCCTGGCCCTGGCCTGCTCGGCGATGGGCGCGTGGCCCCCCTCCAGGCCTGCGTAGCGCCGGAGCCGCGTGAGGGCCATGGCCCGCCGCGCCGGCGGGTTCCGGTCGTCGAGCAGGACCGAGATGCCCGTGAACACGAGCCCCGTCACGTGCACGTACGAGACCCGGTGCTTCTCGTCGAGCTCCGAGCCGCGCACCGCGCGGTCTCCGGCGTCCAGCAGGATCTGCAGATCTTCGGCGACCGCCGGGTCCCTCTCGGCCTCTCGCCGCTTCTGGAGCTCGACGATGGCCGCGCGGTAGGCCGCGCGCTCCCGCGCGTCGACCCCCGGCGAGAGATCGGTGATCTCCCCGTCCGCGCGCTCGATCCCCGCCGCGCCGGCGTGCTCCGGCGAGAACCGCGCCAGCACGTCGAGGAGCACCTGCGCGTGCTCGTTGCTGCGCTGGACCCACGCCGGGGTGCGCGGGGGGGCCGCGGGCGCGGCGGGCGGCGCCGCCTTCGCGCTCGCGGCCGGCGGGGGCGCCGGCGAGGGCGGGGGAGCCGGCGCGGCGGCGGGAGGCGGCGTTTCGCGGGCGCACGCGGCCACGAGCAGGGAAACGACGGCGAAGGGGCGGAGGGCGCGCAGGGCCATATCGCACCTCTGGCACAGGCGCGGCCGCGAGCCAATCACGACGAAGCCACATGAAGGCGGGAAGGCGGGAAGATCATGAATCTTTCTTCCCGCTTCCCGCCTTCATGTTCAAATCCGGCCACCACCCGCCGATGTGCTCAGCGGCGGCGGCGCCAGCGCAGGAGCCCGAGCGCGATCAGGCCTGCGACGGTGGCGATCGTCGGGTCTTCTGCGGCGCCGACGCGGCAGCCGCAACCCGACGAAGAGGCGTCGGACGCGTCCGCGCCGGCGCTGCCGCCGTCGCCGCTCGCGCCGGCGCCGCCGTCGCCGGTGCTGCCGCCGGAGGACGCGGCGCTGCCGCCGTCGCCGGAGCCGCCGCTGCTCACGCTGCTCGATGCAGCAGCGCCGCCCTCGCCGGACTCGCCGCCTGCGCCGCCGGACCCGGTGGGCTCACCCTCGCGCGGGAGGATCGTGACGGTCGCGCAGTGGTGATAGAAGCAGCCGCCCGGGTTGTTGATCCCGTGGTTCGACATGAACTCGCTGACCTGCAGCGTGCAGTTCTCGCAGGTCAGATCGTCGGGGAGCTTGATCTCGACGGTCTGCTCGCCCGTGAACGCCGACGTGTGGACGAGCAGCCCGTCCGCCACGAGGGGGAGCTGCGGATCGGTCTCGATGACGGTGGAGCCGCACGGCGTGGCGCCGGGGGTCACCTCCGGATCCGGGGGGAGGGACTCCGCGTTCTCCGCGATCGACACGCGGTAATGGCCCGGGTGGAATATCGTCTCGTCGATCCTCAGTTTGATCGTCTGACCCTGGACATACGTGGTCACCTCGCCGGTCAGCGCGATCGGGTTCCCGGGGTCCGCCTGGCCGCAGGGCGCGCTCTTCTGCGGGTCGCCGAGGTCGCTCTGCTCCGAGTAGCAAGCGGGCTCGAGCAGGGCGAAGTGGGCGTGGGCCACGGCCGGGTCGATGGCGGCGAGGGCCGCCGCGGCGAGGGCCGCTGCCGCGGGCGCGCGCCACGGCGCCTTGGGTCTCATTCGTGATGTTCGCATCGCAATTCTCTAGGTCAGGAGGTGGTCTCGCGGCCGCGCCCGTGGAGACTCGTTGGCTCTCCTCCGAGGGCGTCGCGGGCGGCTACTCTCCACCACCGCTTGTCCGCCGCCAAGCCCGAACTCGCCGCGGCGACGACACCCGAGCTCGCGATCGCCGCGGCGACGACAACCAAGCTCGAACTCGCCGCTGTCAGCGGTCGCCGGACCGCGGCGGCGCGCTTCCCGGGCCGACGGGCGCCCCGCGCCGGCCTCGGGGCGGCAGCGCCGGCGCCAGCCGCTCGCCGTCGATCCGGAGGCCGCCGTGGCGCGCCGTCGACCGCGTCGCGGGCGCCGGACGGCTCGATGGGATCGACCGACGGCGCCGCCCTCCTTCGCTCACGGGCTGGCTCGCGCCCCGGGCCGGCCGGGCGCGCTGCTCGGGCTCGGCTCCTCGCCGCCAGACGACGCAGCGATGTCACGGGACTGCCTTCATGTCCTCCGCGGCGCTGTGGTCGATTCTCGTTTCGTGTGGGCGTGAGCGCGAGGTGCGCGCCCGGCATCTCTCGACTGCCGATCTGCAGATCAGGCCACGCGCCGGATTGTCAGTCGTGTGGACCCGGCGTAGCGTGGTGCTCCTTGCAGTTCCTCCAACATCGAGGGTGTCATGAGTAACCCGTCCCTGCCTCAAAACGACTCTCCCGCGGAGCAGCAGCAGCGCAAGAGCGAGCTCGCTCGGGCCCAGCAGACGTACGTCTACAACCACGACACCCGTCTATCGCCCCTCGGGGTGGCCCAGAGCGTTCCGAACGGACAGGGGTTTGCCCCCATCCTGGTGGGATCGGCGGCGCTCGTCATCCTCGATCTCGTCGGCAACGTGGTGGCCAAGGCGTCCAAGCTGGTGGGCTCCGACGGCTCGCTTCGCAGCCCGAAGGGCGCCCCGCTGGACGACGCGACGAGCGCCAGGGTCCAGGGCGTCCTCCACGATCTCAAGCAACGCCATCGGGAGCTCACCCTGACGCTGACGCCGCTCCATGGCGAGCCCGAGCGCGCCCCCGCGCCGCCGCCGCGAGCGCCGGCGGCCGCGCTGGTCGAGGGGTTCGCGCAGAAGTTCGTCACGACGGTTGAGAACCGCGCCCTGGAGAGCGCCCTCGGCGCGACGAACTATCCCACCAAGAAGGTGGGCGATCTCATCAAATCGCTGCTGGATACGCTGCTGAGCGCGGCGGGGAAGCTCCTGCTCGATCTGGTCGGGATGTACGGGCAGGCGACCAGCGTGTACGACTACGTCTCGGAGTTTCAGACGTTCCGCCTGCCCGAGATCGCGAGCGCCTACCAGGACGACTCGATCTTCGCCTGGATGCGGGTGGCGGGGCCGAACCCGCTCGTCCTCAAGCGCGTCGCGTCGCCCGGCGCGAGCTTCCCCGTGACCGACGCACAGTATCGCTCGGTGATGGGCGAGGGCGACTCCCTGGCGAGCGCGGGCAAGGAGGGGCGCCTCTACCTGGCCGACTACGAGGTGCTCTCGCAGCTCGTGCCCGGGACCGCGCCGGATCAGCAGAAATACGTCGAGGCGCCGCTCGCGCTCTTCGCGGTGCCCGCCGCGGGCGCGCCGAGCCGCCTCCTCCGCCCGGTGGCCATCCAGTGCGCGCAGACGCCGGGCGCGGCGAGCCCGATCTTCACCCCTTCGGACGGCGTGGCGTGGGAGGTGGCGAAGCTGCACGTGCAGGTCGCCGACGGGAACTTCCATGAATTGATCTCGCACCTCGGGCAGACCCACCTCGTCTTGGAGGCGTTCGCGATGGCCACCCCGCGGCAGCTCGCCCCCGAGCACCCGGTCAACGTCCTGCTCACGCCGCATTTCCAGGGCACCCTGGCGATCAACAACGCCGCCGAGGCCGATCTCATCGCCCCGGGAGGCCCGGTGGACAACCTGCTCGCCGGGACGATCGCGTCGTCCACCCAGCTCGCGGTCGACGCCGTGGTGAGCTACAACGTCAATCAGCAGTTCCTCCCGGTGGCGCTCGCGCACCGCGGCGTCGACGACCCGAGCACCCTGCCGAGCTACCCCTACCGCGACGACGCGATGCTGCTCTGGGGCGCGATCCATACGTGGGTGTCGCGATACCTCGCGATCTATTACACGAGCGACGCAGCCGCGCTGGGCGACTACGAGCTGCAAAACTGGATCGCCGAGCTGTCCTCCCCTTCGGGATGCGGCCTGAAAGACATCGGCGAGGACGGGGCGATCCGCACCGTCGCTTACCTGGCGGACCTCTTGACGCACGTGATCTTCACCGCCAGCGCCCAGCACGCGGCCGTGAACTTCCCGCAAAGCTCCCTCATGAGCTTCACCCCGGCGCTCCCGCTCGCCGCCTACGCCCCGGCGCCGAGCATCACCGCGGGCCTGCCGTCCTCGGAGATCTTCCAGCACCTGCCGCCCCTGCAGCAGGCGCTGCTCCAGTTGAACGTGATGATGCTCCTCGGCGGCGTCTACTACTCGCGGCTCGGCGACTACGACCGGAACATCCCGGGGACGTATTTCACCGACGCGCGGGTCCGCGAGCCCCTCCAGGCGTTCCAGCGCGAGCTGATGGAGATCGAGGCGACCATCGGCAAGCGCAACCTCCAGCGCGTCCCGTACCTCGTCCTCCTGCCGTCGCAGATCCCGCAGAGCATCAACATCTGAGCGCCGCTCGGGCGATCCTGACACGGCGGCTCGGGCCGGGAGGCGGGCTCGGCCGGACGTCGCCGCTCGCCCGCGCTGGACTCTCGAGCGTCATCGAGCGTCACACGCGATCGAGGAACGTCACCTCGCCGGTCTCCAGGGCGTACTCGGCGCCGACGATCCGCATGCCCTCCTCGGCGCACAGCCGCTCGAGCAGGCGGCTGCCGTGTCGGAGGTGATCGCACGAGTTGCGCACGTTGGCGCGGATCGCCTCGCGCATGAGGAGGTCCCTGGGAGCGTGGCGGCCGGCGGCGCTCACCACCGTCTGCACCGGGGCGCGGCAGCGCTCGACGATATCGCGGATGTTGTCGGTGAGGACGCCGCTCTCCTCCTGGAGCAGCTCGCCCAGCGTGGCCTTGA
Source organism: Sorangium sp. So ce296 (assembly GCF_051529605.1). Lineage (NCBI taxonomy): Bacteria > Pseudomonadati > Myxococcota > Polyangiales > Polyangiaceae > Sorangium > Sorangium sp. So ce296. The sequence goes on along the minus strand of NZ_CP150325.1, from coordinate 14,380,605 downwards.
TGGCGCCGCAGCGCGAGTGGCCCATCACCACCGCGAGGCGCGTCCCGAAGGCGGCGGCGGCGAACTCCACGCTGCCGACCAGCGAAGGCGCCACCACGTTGCCCGCCACCCGGATGACGAACAGGTCGCCGAGGCCCTGGTCGAAGATGAGCTCGGACGGCACCCGCGAGTCCGAGCAGGAGAGGATGATGGCGAACGGCCGCTGCCCTTCCGCGAGCGCGGCCCGCTCTCGCTGGCCCAGCACAGCGTGCTCGCTGCGGATGTTGTCGACGAAGCGCCGGTTGCCCTCGATCAGCCGCTCCAGCGCCTGACCGGCGGACATGGGGGGCAGGGCGGGCGGGGGGTCGGTGATGCTCATGACGGCCGGACACCGTGGTGGAGCGCGCGGCGGGCGTCAATGGGCTGTCGCCCGCCGTGGTGCGCGCATGCGTGGGAATCGGCCTCCGAGCGACCTCATCAACACCGACGCCGCGCTCGGGCCCAGCGCCGGAGCGCGGCCCGCGCGGGGATCACCGCCCCGCGCCGCGCCGCCGCCGCGCCGCGAGCGCCGCGACGGCGGCCGCCGCCCCGAGCGCGCCCAGCGGAGCGCGCGGCGCTCCCCCCGGGATCGCGCACCCGCACCCCTCCTCCGGCGGCGCCGGCTCCCTCGCCGGATCGACCACCACGCTCACCTGGTCGGCCGCCTCCAGGATCCCGTCGCTGACCTTCACCTCGAACGCGAGCGTCGTCGCCGCGGCCACCTCGGGCGCCACGAAGGTCGCCCGCGCGCCGTCGCCCAGGAGCTCGACCGCCGGCCCCGCCGTCTGCGTCCAGGAGAACGTCAGCTCGTCCTCTTCGGGATCCGAGCTCCCCGACGCGTCGAGCGTCACCAGCTCTCCGACCGCGACCGCCTGATCCGCCCCGGCGTCGGCCGCCGGCCCTCGCTGGCAAGAGGCCGTGTCCTCGATGAGCGTCGCGAACGGCTTGTTCTTCACGCCGGCAAACCCGACATCGTCGAGCTCCCAGCCGGTGTCGCCCGCGGCCTCGTCGGTGCCGACCCGGAACCGCACCCGCACCGTCTTCCCGGCGAACGCGGTCCCCAGATCGACCGACACCCTGTCGAGCTCGGGCCACGACGGGCTCTCGCCGACGAACGCCCTCCGCCTGGCCAGCGGATTGCCCGACTCGCTCGTGATCCTCCCGCCGTAGCCCGGATCCGCGGTCTTCGCGACGTCGACCCACGTCTCGCCGCCGTCGGCGCTGATCTCGATCACCGCGCCGTCCCAGAACGTGCCGTCGCTCGCCTCGAACTGGTGCCGGTGCGCGAACGTCAGCGCGAAGCGCTCGGTCTCGCTGACCTCCAGGGGCGGCGACACCAGCGCCGCGTCGGACAGCGTCCCGAGATCGACGCCGCGCCACACGCGGTTCGGCGCGGTCCCCTCGGCGCGCGACCACACGAGCTCGCCGGAGAGCCCCTCGACGGTCCACGTCGTGCTCTGCGTCTCCACGCCGTCGACCGCCGACGACCCGGGGACCTCATCGTAGTTCACGCGGCGCACCAGGGCCTCGACCCGGGTCGGCGTGCACGCCTCGGCGCTCTTCAGCGTCAGGTTGAGCTTCAGGTCCTCGGCGGGCTTCATGTTCCGGTCGAGCTTCACCGGCACGGCCGCGGTCCCGGTCGCGAACGGCGCGATGTCGCCGAACGACACGCGCGCGCCGTCCGGGAAGGTCACCCCGCCGCCCGGCCCCTCGATCGACGCCACCGCGCCGGTCAGGGGCGCCGCGCCGCGATTGACGATCTCGATCGTGACCGTGCCGGACTCCTCCGCGTCGAGCAGCCCGTCTTGGTCGCAGGAGCCGGCGCTGTCGTCGAGCTCCGCGCGGACCAGCGCGATCTCGGGCTGGACCTTGAAGCTCTCGACCACGCCGGAGAGGCCCTGCGCGTCGACGCGCGGCGACACGGCGCACGTGCCGGCCCCGCGCCGGGCGAACGCCTCCGCCATCGCGCGGAAGTCGCCCTGATCGCTGGCGAGCGCGGCGGCCAGCACCGCGTCGCGCTGCTCGGTGTAGGTCGGGTTGGCGGGGGCGAGCTTCATGCCGGCCACCACGTAATCGCTCATCCGCCGCCGGGTCTGCTCGAACGCGCGCGGCGGGGTCAGGCCGCCGCCGTGCCGGATCAGCGCGACATAGGCCTCGAACATCATGGCCGCCCAGACCTCTCCGGCGTTGTGCACCTCGGAGTTCTGCGGAGCCGAGACGTTGAGCGGGTGGTCGGGGAGGCGCTCGTCGTCCGAGATGTGGCGGAACGTCAGCCCGTTCTTGGCGAAATCGACGGAGTAGGGCGCGCGGCGGATGCCGAAGTAGCTGTCGCCGAGCGCCGCGCTCCCGTAGCTCGAGAGCGGGTAAGCGCCGTCGAGGTCGTCGCCCTCGCGCAGCGCCATGTGCAGCGCGATGAAATCCCCCCACCCCTCGCTCTGCGCGCCGCACATCTGGGTGCTGCACGCGACCTGACGGAGGTGGATGTAATGGCCCCACTCGTGCGCAACGATGGTGTTGTCGATCGTCCCGTCGCGCTCCACGCTGGGCTCTCGGGTCATCGTGACCCTGAGCGGCGCCTGCGCCCCGGCGAGCGCCGCCTTGAGCGCGCTGCCGTCCTCCAGCGAGACGCTCTGGGCGGGCGTCGTCACCTCGGGGTCGTCGCCGGCGAGCCGCGGGGCACCGTCGCTCTCGCGGTTGTTGGCGATGATGACGCCGACCGCGCCGGCCTCCTGCGCGTTGCGCGCCTTGTCTGCGAAGGCGCACCCGCCGCGGTCGACGAGGGCGACCTTGCCGGCCACGTCGCTCGTGATCGGCCCGCACGCGTCGCCCCGGGGCGCGACGTCGTCCTCGCCGAGGGCGAGCTCGCCGGTCACCTCGTAGCGCTGGGGGCCGAACATGGCGGTGTTCGACGCGTAATTGGCGTTCTGCGGCGTGACGCTGAGCGACCGCAGGTCCGGCCCGGTCCACAGGTACATCTGCATCCGCGGCGACGCGCCGTCGTACGTCGCGTCCATGTTCGCGTTGTCGCGGCTGCCGCCGGTCGCGTCGTCCTGCGCCTCGGCGAGGAACGGGTCCCCGTCGAGGCCGCCCCTGCCGAGGTTGTCGCGCTGGGCGTTGCCCGCGGCCTCGGTGAAGCCGGAGTCGTAATACCAGTCGTGGAGCCAGTTCGTGACGTAGAAGACCTGGGTGACGGCCGCCATGACCTGCTCGGGCGCGGCGAGCGGCTCGGCGCGCAGATCGTAGGTGTAGTCGAACGCGCCCGGCCCCGAGAGCTCCGCGCGCATATCGCCGCTGGAGAACCCGTCGGGCGCGTTGTGATCCGCGTAGGCGTCGACGTTGTTGCCGCGGGTCGAGGTCGCGTCGGCCGGCAGCCACGGGTCGGCCCGGCCGTCCGGGTTCGTGTTGAAGCCCTCGATGGAGATGAGGCTCGGCGCGATGAACCGCGGGAGATGGCCGTCGGGCCGCCCGGTCGGGTGCGGCGACATGTCCGCGAGGGGCCCGCCGAGCGGGGTGTGCTTGTCGTCGTCCTCGGCCCAGACCCGGTAATCGAAGGTCGCGGCGTGGGAGAGGTTTTCCCGGTAGAGATACCGCCCGTCGCTGGCCCCGAACACCCACGCTGTCGCGTCGGAGCTCGTGCGCTCGGCGTCGCCCGAGACGAGCTCGACGAAGTAGCCGGGCACGAGCCGGTCGGGCAGCGGAAACAGCACCTTCCTGACCCGCGCCGGCTGCGCGAAGCGCAGGCTCCCGGCGCGCTGGCGCGCGTGCGCGGTGTCCGCGAGGTCGAAGAGCCGATATCCGCCCTTCGCCTCGCCGAGGTCGCGGAGGTCGGCCGTCTTGATGTCGATGCGGTGCGCGTCGCGCACGGCGCGGACGACCGCCTGGGCCGGCGCGCCGGCGAACGCGCGGCTGCGCTTCGAGCCGGGCCGGAGGGAGCCGGCGCCGGGCGGCAGCGCGACGGCCGACGCGTGCAGGTTGCCGCCGAGGGCGACGAGCGTGAGGTCGCGCTTCATGAGCACCTTGAGCTCGCTGCGGAAGACCGGGATCCCGTCGACGTCCTGGCCCAGCGTCACGAGGATACCGCCGCGCCCGGTGTCGTGGACGTGGCGCACCACGGCCGTGTCGAGCGCGGCCTGCGGCAGGTGGTAGAGGCGCGCGTACCGCTGCGCGTACCACCGGGCGGCGGCCTCGGCCGTGCTGTGGGTGGCGGCCGGCGGGCGGTGCTCCGGCGAGGTCGCCCACACGAACGTCGGCACGCCGCGCTGCGGGTCGGTCGACGCGACGACGGCGCCCGGCGCGTCGTCGCTGGCGACGCGCGCCACGCCGGGGGGCAGCGCCGGCGGCTCCCTGAAATAGGCATCGTGATTCGGGCGCTCCCGCGCGTGGGCGAGGGGACCGGCGAGCAGCGCGAACGACAGCGCGGTGTACCGAACTGAAACCTTCATGTTCCTCGATTCTCCGATTCCGAGGGAACGACGCCTGTTGGCCACGCGCGCGACGGCCGCGCGCTGCGTCCCGGGCGCCTCGCGCCCACCCGTCGAATCCGCGACGCGGGGCACCCTAGCCGCAGCGTGCGTGCAGGGGAAGCGCGACCGCTCGCGCCCTGTCCGGCGTCGTAAGGCGCCTCTCATGCGATCTCACCGCGGCGCCTGTCAGGGCGTGAGTCCGGCGGCTCCGAACCCGACATGGAATAAAGAGGATACCGTCGCGCTCCACTCCATGAATCCATGAATCCATGAATTACGCTGTTGGGATCCTTCCCGCGTCGCGGGGCGCATCGGCCGCGCGCGTGTCGTGCTCGACCGACCTGGGCAGGAGCGAGGGCTGTCGCGCCCGCCGCCTTCGCCGGCGTCGGGCCGGGTGAGGAGCCGGGGAGCGATGGCTCAGGAGGCCCCCGATCATGCGGTGCGTCGTCGCTGCGCGGGCTCATGCGTCGGCCGCGCGACACGGGCTCGTGCGGCGTCGGCCGCGTAGCCACGGGCTCGTGCAGCAAGGACTCGAGCGTGAAGGCGGTTACGCGGTCATGCGCGCCGCGGCGCGCCTCAGCGGCGCGCGCGCGGCGAGCCAGCCCACGTACGCCCCTGCGGTATGACAAAGCGCTGACATGCCGCGCGGGCCGCGGAGACTATTCTCATAAAAGCCAACGTGATCCACGCCTTGCACGTCGAGACCAAGCTCGTCTCCGAAGAGCTCTGCGCTCTTCTGCGTCAGGTCGATCCCGCGGTCTTCGTCTTCCGGGACGAGCCCGAGGTGCGCGCCCGGGTCGATCGGGTGGTGTTGCGGCTCCGGGAGCTCGTCGTGGCCGCCGAGCGCGACGACACCGGGGGCGCGCTCGATCGGCTCCGCGACCGCCTCCGCGCGCTGCTCGCGGCGGTCGAGCGCGCGACCCCGTCCGGGACGCCCTCGCCCAAGGCGGCGTGGATCGCGTTCCAGCGCGAGGTCCAGCCTGCCTACGAGTCGTTGCTGCTGACGCTGCGTGGGGTCGTCGCGGCGCCGCCGAGCGTCCGGCCGACGAACCATGCGCGCAGCCTGTGGCACGTGGGCTCGGGGCTGGCGGTGCTCGGGCTGATCCAGCTCCTGCCCGAGCGCGGCTGGCTCGTGGCCGTGAGCGGCGCGTTCGCGGCGGCGGCGTGGTCGATGGAGATCGCGCGCCGGGTGAGCGAGCGGGTCAACGATCGGCTGATGCGGATGTTCCGGCTCGTGGCGCACCCGCACGAGCGTTACCGGGTGAACTCGTCGACCTGGTACATGACGGCGCTGCTCTTGCTGGCGCTGTTCGGGACGCGGCTGAGCCAGTCGCTCGCCGTGGTGGTGCTCGCGGTGGCCGACCCCGCGGCGGCGCTCATCGGCCGGCGCTTCGGCCGCACGCGGCTGCGCGACGGCCGCTCGCTGGAGGGGACGCTCGCGTTCTTCGCGGCCGGCGCGCTGAGCTCCCTCGCGGTGATGTGGGCGCTCGGCCCCGCGTCGTTTTCCTCGCGGCTCCTCCTGGCGGCCGTCGCCGGCCTGGCCGGGGCGGCCACCGAGCTGTTCTCGTCGCGGATGGACGACAACTTCACGATCCCGGTCGCCGTGGCGGCCGCGGTGACCGTCGCCGGCGCGGGCTGAGCTCAGGGCGCCTCGGCGCCGATCTCGACCGCGAGGTGGGCGAGGTACTGCCTCATGAACTCCGCCCGTCGCGCCCCCTCGCGACGCCCGGCGGCCGTCCTCAGGCTCTCGGCGGTCTTGAACAGCTTCACATGGAAGTGGTCGATCGCGTTCTCGCGGTCGTTCCACGGCCGCCGCTCGGCGAACGGATCCTGGGGATCGTAGAACCGCACCCCGAGCAGCCCGCCCACGGCGAAGCAGCGGGCGATCCCGATGGCCCCCAGCCCGTCGAGCCGGTCCGCGTCCTGGACGACCCTGGCCTCGAGGGTCCTCGGCTCGATGCCCGCGCTGTAGCTGTGGGCCTCGATGGCGTGGGCGATGTCCGCGAGGAAGGCCTCGGGGTACGCGACGCTCCGGAGGAAGCGCAGCGCCTCCTCGGCGGACAGCCGCGAGGCCTGGGAGCGCCTGGGATCGTTCTTGGGGACGTTCACGAGGTCGTGCAGCCAGGCCGCGGGGACGACGACCTCCAGCCTGGCCCCTTCGTCCGCCGCGAGGGCCTTGGCCGTGGCGACCACGCGCGTGAAATGCGCCAGATCGTGGGCCGGATCCTTGCCGAGATCGGTCTGCTCGAGCTTCTTCGCGAAGAGCGCTTCCCAGTCCCTCATCCCTCGCCTCTTACTCACCGAGGCGAGCGCGAGCAACATCGACGGGAAGAGCGAGGGCCCTTCGAGGCGCGCACAGCGACTCCGTGTCAGGACGGCATCTTGCTCCGCTGATGAAGGATGAGCTGCGTCCGGTTCATCAGCTTGATCCCCTCCGCGTCGAGCTCCTCGATCTGCCCCTTGGGCTCAAGGCCCGTCGCGCGCGGGCCGCCGCGCGCGACCGGTCGGCGGCGCGTCAGGCCGTCGGGTGCGCCTCGGCGCCCGCGCCGCGGGGAGGCGCGGCCGCGAGCTGGTTGATCTGCACGTGCTGGCTCGGGACAGGCAGCGCCAGCTTGCCGAGCTCCTCGCGGATGACCTTGTTGGTGGCGAAGAAGACGTCACCGTAAGAGCTGCTGTTGCAGAAGGGCCGGACGGCCAGCACGGGCCCGGCGAGGTTGAACTCCAGGATCTCGACGACCGGCGCGGGCTCCTGGACCACGTTGGGGATGAGCACGAGGCGCGCCTTCAGCCGGGCGATCGCCGCCTCGTGATCCGCGCCATGCGCGAGCTGCGCCGTGCAATCGACGCGGCGGAACGGGTTCGCGCTGAAGTTCTGGATCGTCTCGCTGAAGATCTTGGCGTTGCCCACGATGGTGCGGACGTTGTCCCCCGTATCCAGGGCGGTCGCGAAGAGCCCGATCGAGTGGACTGCGCCCGTCACGCCCCCGGCCGTCACGACATCGCCGGTCTTGAAGGGGCGCAGGAGGATCATGAAGATGCCCGCCGCGAGGTTCGAGAGGAGCCCGGACCACGCCATGCCGATGGCGATGCCGACCGCGGCGAGCAGGCTGGCGAAGGTGGTCGTCTCGACGCCGAAGACGCTGAGCACCGCGATGACGAGCAGGATGTTCAGCAGCACGGACACCGCCGACTCCAGATAATGCGCCAGCGTGGTGTCGAGCTTCTTCAGCGCGGAGCTGCGCTGCATGACCGAGAGGACCGCCCGGATGATCATCCGGCCGATGACCCAGACCAGGATCGCGCCCACGATCTTCGTGCCGACGCTCACCCCGAGCGCGACCCCCATGTCCATGTATCGCTGAACTCTCTCGTCCATCTCAAGCCTCCTGGCGACGTGCGCGCCGCTCGCGGGGCGCCCTGTGCAAGGCGCGTGCGCGCCTCGCCGTGATAGAGCTTCCCCCGGCGGGCAGCTCTATCACGCCACGAGGCCGGTCCGCGAGAGGGGCGGCAGAGATCTTCGAGCATCAGCCCTGCGGCCTGCACACCTCAGCGGGCCGCAGGGCCGGCGAGCGCCCGCGCCTCTAGGCGCCGGCGCGCCCTCCTCGCGCGCCGGCGCCCGCAGGTCCTGCCGGGCCCGCGCACGGTCGCTCGCGTCTGCGGTCAGGATGCCGAGATCGGCGCCACGGACCCGCTGGGCCCTACGTCGCCTGCGACTCCACGTCGGCGCAGCAGCGGAAGCCGACCTCGTAGCCGTAGTCGTCTTCCTTGTGAAAGGTCGTCATCGGGCGGCACTGGCTCCGGATCGGACCCCACCACCCGCCCTTGAGGCCGCTGCGGTAGGGGGCCTTCTGGTCGGTGCGCACCACCCACTCGTTGACGTTGCCGTTCAGATCGAAGACGCCTGCCCACGAGGCGCACTCCGCGCGCGAGCCGGCCGGCTCGCGGCCGTCCAGGCGCGCCAGCTCGGCGGCGCATCGCTCGTTCTGCATGCAGGCCTCGTGGTGGAGCAGCCGCTGCGAGTGGTCCGGAAAGCGGTACTCCCGGTCCTGATTGCACGTCTCGGCGTTCCGCTCGTAGCCGTAGACGTAAGGCAGCGCCTCGGGGCCCTCGCAGGCGAAGTTGAACTCGGCCTCGGTGCACAGCCGCTTGCCCTGCGCCTCGCAGAGATCGGCGGCCTGCTCCCACGAGGTCAGGGTGCGCGGCAGCTCGCCCGGGACGTTCGGGTACTCGTACCGGTCCATGCAGAACGAGAGGCTCTCGTTCTTCTTCGCGACGCACCGCGACGGCTCGCGGAAACGCAGGCACCGGGCGGCCACGCCCGGCTCGCCGTGGCGCTTCGTCCACTCGGGGTGGTATTCGAGGCATTCTTGCACCACCGCGGGGCAATACTCGCCTTCCACCCGCACCATACCGCCGGGGCAGCCCTCGGTCCTTCCGGGCAGGGTGACCGGCGCCTCGATCGCCGGGATCTCGTCCGTCGTGGGCCCGTCGAGCGGCCCGTCGCTCTCCATCTCCGGGGACGCGACCAGCGGGGGTTCGGACTGCGGGGGTTCGGACAGTGGAAGCTCGGACTGCGGGGGTTCGGACATCCCCCCGGCCCCGGAAAGCTCGCGAATCTCGCCGTTTCGAGCGTCCCTTCCCTCGGTGTCCGGGTGACTGCTGCAGCCAGAGGCCGCAACGCCAAGCAGTGTCAGTAGTACCGTGATGCCCTGGGTTCGCACAATGACCTCTTCCCACGTTTGCCTACATCGGCGCACATGCGTGGGCCAAGACTTGTACCGAGCTCGCCTTGTTCGTCCCGCGAGCCTCGGGAGCCGGGTGGAGAGATTGCAAAATCCCGGCCTACTGCCGTGCCCGGCGTATCGCGGGCCACGCGGCTGCGCGGCCCGTCGTCGACCCGCGGTGTGGCCGCCAGGACGGCCCGGATGGCCGCCCGGACGGCCGGGATGGCCGGCCAGCGCGCGGCCATCTCGGCACACCGTCTTGCGCGCGACGTGCGCGCCCTACGTCAGTTTTGCGGGGTTGGGTGGCCGCGGCCGTGTCGCCGCGTCCACGGTCGGTCTGCGGTCCTCGGGCGGCGCGAGCGGCGGCGTCGCGTCGGGACGATCATCGACGCGCGCCGCGCGCCGGGCCGGGGCCCGCCGGGCGGCCGGTGCCCGCGCCGGGGCGGCGGCCGGCGGTCCCCCGGAATGCCCGCGGGCGAGCGCTCAGCGCCGGCGCCGTCGCGAGGCCAGCGCGCCGAGCACGCCGAGGAGCATGACCCCCCCGAGATCGGCCGAGCGGCCGTTCGTCGAGCACGAGCACCCGGAGTCGCCGCCGGACTCCCCGTCGTCGCCCGTCGGCGTGTCGTCGGGCGACGAGCCTCCGCCGCCCACGCCGCTGCCCGAGGCGCTGCTCGAGGCGACCGACGAGCTCGCCGTCGCGCTCGTGGTCGATGCGCCGCCGGCCGAGGAGGTCGACGTGCTGCTCGCGCTCGCGCCGCCGTCGCCGCCGCCTTCGCCGCCGCCACCGCCGTCGCCCCCGTCGACGCCGGCGCACTCGGTGGAGCACTCCGCCGAGCACTCGCCGCAGATGCACTCGATGATACGGACGTAGATGCTGGCGCCCTCCGCATGGTCGTCCACGCAGCGCTGCGCGCACGCGTCGTCCACGCACTCGGAGTAACAGCCGGCGAATTCCCGGCACGGGCGCGACGCGCCGCACGCGTCGTACCGCGCCCTGCACACGCCCGTGAGCGAGTCGTTGGAGCAGCTGTTGCACTCGCTGCCGCCGCCGCTCGTGGCGCTCGCGGAGCTCGCGGCCGCGGTCCCGCCGATGGGGTACAGGGCGCACACGCCATCGATGTCGTCGTCCTCGAGGGAGCGGATCGACGCGCCTGCGACGTAGTACGCGGTCATCGTCGCGCCCCGCGCGTCGGAGTGGCCGAGGCCGAGGAAGTGTCCCTCTTCGTGCGTGGCGATCGACTGCGTGTCGACACATCCGTCGTTGCCGGTGTCGTTCCAGCAGAACCCGACGTTGTTGAAGACCATGTCGGCGTCCACGATGGCGTTGCCGAAACCCCAGGCCGGCGTCGTGACGCCGATGACCGAGTTGACGTCGCCGAGCGATGCCGGCCAGGAGTCGCTGATCCAGTGGAACACGCTCTTGCCGTCTCTGTGGTCGTAACGATCGTTGGTGTCGCCGAGGAGGGTGACCCCCCACTCCGTACACCCCACGCTCGACCACGCCTCGAACCCGGCCTGGATCCGGGAGACGGCGATGCCGGCGATCGGGCCCGGGATCGTCGACTGGTTGATGTAGTAGCCGACGGGCAGCTGGCCCCAGCGGGGGGTGCTGGGGTCGAGCGGCGTCCACGCGGCGGCCTCGCCAGCGGCGGCGAGGGACGAGAGGGCGCCGAAGGCGGCGGCGAGGGCGACGCGGCGCCTCACCTCACTTCACTCCCGCGAGGCGGACCACGTCCGTCATGAGGCTCTCGACGGGCTCGACCTCCTCGGCGGGCGCCTGCGTGGGCACCAGCGCGCCGCCGTTCCGCCGGACGAGGTGCAGCCCCTCGAGGCTGCGCCGCGCCAGGCCCTTCATGTCCACGTGATAGACGGACATCGCGAGCGCCGTGAAGTGCCATCGCCCCTTGTCGCCGGGGCGCAGGAAGACCACCGCGTCCTCGCCCTGCGAGAGGCTGGCGTCGCCGAGCACGCGCTGCGTCTTGCCTTTGTAGGTGCCGCCGATCTGCTCCAGCACGATCACCTTCGGACCGCCGTTGTTCGCGCCGCCCTTGAGCGGCTGAATGACCGTGAGCTCGGTGCGGGTCACGATCGATCTCCCGTCGTCGGACTCCGTCGTGTAGGACTTGCCGACGGTCACGCGCGCGACGGTCGCTGACTTGCGCACGAGCTCCTCGCGCGAGAGCAGGACGGCCGTCGTCGCGTCGGCGGGCGCGCCGAGGCAGAGCAGAGCGGCGGCAGCGGACAGGGAGAGCATTGCATTCACGCTTCTCTTCATGTCGATGACTCCTTAAGACCCTCTGTTCTATCCTGAAGCGCGCGCGGCGGCTATACGGGAATCAAGATGGAGCTCGTGCTCTCCGTGCTGCTGTGCAGTACATCTGTCGTGGAGACGGAACATCGCGCGATTGGATGGCGTCATGCCGTCGTCTGCGCCCGTCATCGCGCCGGTCATCGCGCCGGTCATCGCGCCCGTCATCGTGCAGTTACTCACCGCTCGTTGGGGGTGGGCCGAAATTTGTGCGGTGCCTGTGACGAGCAGCTCGTCCTCGAGGGCGAGCTCGTCATGTCGCTGCGCGACGGGAGGGAGATCGTCATCGCGCCCGGGAGCAGCGCGGGCCGCGCTTCGTCGGGCCCGCGGCCGGGCAGCCCTAGGGCGCGAGCGACAGGCCGCGCACGTAGTCGGCGAGCGCCCGCTCCGCGCTGGCCACCGCCTCCCGCGCGCCCGGGAGCTTCGCCGATACCGCGGCGATCCGGTCTTCCTGCTCGCTCAGCGCCCTGAGGTAGCGCTCCTGGAGCGCGCTCCCCGCGGGCACGACCTTGAGGTTCTCGCGCACGCGCTCCTGCTCGCCGCGCAGCGCCGCGAGCTCGGCCTCCAGCGCCGAGAGCGCGCGCCGCTGGGCTTCGACCGCCGCCCTGAGCTCCGCGATCCGCGCGAACACGGCGCGCAGCGCCTCGGGGATCTCGCGCGAGGACAGGTACACCTCGATCTGCTCGCTGGTGAGGCTCGTGAGCGCGATCGTGTGCGAGACCGGGTGCTCCAGCGCGACCGTGAGCCGCGCCGTCTCGCCCGCGGCCACCTCCCGCCGGATGCGGTAACGGTCGCGCGTCGTCTCGACGCCCTCCTTGGGCTCGGCGAGCTCCCAGCCGGCGAGGCGCGGGTGCTCGATGAGCACGACGCGCGGCTCGCGCGCGGCGCCCACGATCGTGTAGACCGTCACCTTGCGGGCGGTCCGGACGAGCTCCAGCACGCCGCCCTGGATCCTCGCGCGGGAGATCGCCTCCTCGGCCCGCTCCTCGCGGTCGATGCGCACCTTCAGGTCCACGGCGAAGCTCACGAGCCGCGACTCGCCCGGCGGCAGCGCCGCGAGCCGGGCGTCGCCCACGTAGGTGACGACCCCCCCGGCGGAGCGCTCGTAGACCGTCATCGCGCCGGGCGGCAGGCTCGTGTCGCCGTCGTTCCGCAGCCGCACCGAGGCGAGCGGCCGATGCGCGCTCGCCTCCCGCTGGTAGAGCCCCACGCGCTCCGCCGGGATCTCGCGATCGACGATCGGGAGGAGCGCCGTCTGCCCGCTCGCGATCGTGAGGGGCGCCGGGAAGTGGAACACGACCTGCGTCGCCGCCTCCTTGCGCTCCGGCGCGCGATCCTGGGCCTTCTCCTCGACCACGCCCTTCTCGGCGGGCGCGGGGGCCCCGGCGGGGCCCGCGAGGCCTTGATAGCCCGCGTGCCGCGCCGCCCTGGCCGCGAGCGCCGCGGCGCCATCGTCGAGCCGCGGCAACACGCGCTCGGCGACGTCGACGGGCACCTCCGGGCGGGACACGTAGTAGATCTCGTAGAGCGCCTGGCGGAACGTCACCGGGTTGCCCGACACCAGGGTGAAATCCACGTTCTCCCAGTCGCCGCCGCTCTGGTTCTCCACGATGGCCCACCCGGAGAGCGCGCCGGTCTTGGCCTGCGCGTCCTCTGGCACGGTGAGCCGATACGAGGTCTTCCAGAGCGGCACCTCGATGACGTAGGCCACCCGGACCACCCGCTCGCCCTCTCCGGCCGTGCGCACGACGAGCTCGCGGCGGTTGCGCTGGCGCCGGCTCGAGAGCCCGAGCAGCGCCGCGCTGACCTGCTGCCGCAGCCGCTCCTCGGCGAGCTCCACGCTCTCGAGCTCCTCCAGGACGACCTGCCTCAGCGCGCCGCGTGACATCAGCGCGAGCCAGTGCCGGTTCTCCGAGCCGCCGCCCGGCAGCGCCACCTGCGCCGCCGTGACCGCGACGATCCGCCCGGAGACGATCCCCTCGGGCCCGCGGGTCCGCACCTCGGCGCCGCGCAGGGCGTTCAGCAGGGCGGCCTCGGACTCCAGCGCTCCCTCGTCGAACGGGAGCTCGCGGAACAGGTCGCGCAGCGGCTCCCTCCCGGGAAGCGTGATGTTCCCGGTCACGCCGCGATCGTCATAGACGACGATGCTCTTCAGGACATCGTCGACCTGATCGAGCCGCACCTCGAGCCGGAGCTCGGCGTCGCCGCGCACGCGCGCCTCGTACTCGAAATAGCCGACGCCGCCGGTCGAGAGCACGACCCGGCGCAGCGAGAGCGCGCCCGCCGCGGTCCCCGGCCGGGCGACACCGGTCGCGTCGGCCGCCAGCGTCGCTGTCGTCCACGAGTGATGATCCATCGTCGCCTCCCCCGGCCGAGGCGTGCGATGGCCCCGCCGTGGAGGTCCATAACGCCCCTCTCCAGGGCGTCAACGACGGACGAAGGGGGGAGTTCGCGCGCCGCCCCCGGCGCCCATCAACCGCGGCCGGAGGCCTCGATCCGCTTCACGACGGCGAGCGCCTCCTCGACGTGCCTCGCCGCGCGGAGCTGGGAAGAAAAGACATGTCGAACGACCCCCTCGCGATCGATGACGAACGTCACGCGGCCCGGGAGGAGCCCCAAGAGCGGCTTGACGCCATAGCGCGCCGCGATCTGCCCGCCGGGGTCGCTGAGCAGCGTCATGGGCAGGCGGTGCTTCTGCGCGAACTGCTCGTGGGATCCCTCCGAGTCGGCGCTCACCCCGATGACCTCGGCGCCGGCCTCCGCGAACGCGTCGTAACGATCGCGGAAAGCGCACGACTCCGCGGTGCATATCGGGGTGTCGTCCTTGGGGTAGAAAAAGAGGACGACGGCCTTCTTGCCCCGGAAATCCGAGAGCTTCACCGCCTCTCGCTTCTGCGACTGCAGGGTGAAGTCAGGGGCGATCGCACCGACGGACAGGGTGGCGGAGCCGAGCATGGCGGTCCTCTACCCGATGCGCCGCGCCGCGTCCAAGGCCGCGAGGCCGCGCGGGAGACCCGCCGGCGGGCGCGCGCGGCGGCGGCTCCTCGCTCCGGAGCTTCTTCGTGATCTCCCGGCAGGCGCCCGATCGGGGGGACTCGGCGTCTCCCCGGGGACCGTGCCCGCGCCGGCCCGCGCCCCGGAGCGCTCGAGCGGGCGGCGGCCCCGAAGGCGCGCAGCGCGCGCCGGACACCGGCCACGGGCGGCCGATGGGCTACCCTGGGCGCCCCATGGCCACCACGTTCGCTGCGCTCCTCTTTCGACCCGCCGAGATCCCGGACCGCGCGCTGTCCCAGGGCTTTGCCGTGGCGCTCGGCGGCTGGGACGTCGCCTCGCCGCGCCTGTTCGTCGCGCCGCTCCCGGGCGTGCCCGGCTACGCCGCCGCGTTCTACGCGAGCGGCGAGCCCGCGGGCGGCGGCGACGAGCTCGACCACCTCGCCGAGCTCTTCGAGGACGAGCTCTCCCCGCCCGTCGCCGTGCTCGACGCGGCCGAAGGGCTCGGCCACGCGGGCGCGACGATCTTCGCGCTCGTGTTCTCGGAGGAGGTCGTCCACGACGACGGCTGGCGCTTCGAGGCGAGCGGGTTCGTCCGCCACTTCGTGCGGGAAGGGGAGGACGGCCTCGAGGCCGGCGTGGAGACGCCCGACCGGAGCGACCTCGTCGCCGTCGATGTCGACCTGCCGGAGACCGCGACCGCCCAGGAGGAGCGCGACGCGACGGATCGCGCGATCCGGCCGCACCGCGGCTCCACGTTCCTCGCGGCCGAGCTGGGGGCGCCGGTGCTCGGCGCGCTCATGGGCGGCCTCTTCGCGCCCGAGCGCCGGGTCGCCGTGCACCTCGTCGAGCCGGGGCCGGGGTCGATCGCCGCGGAGGTGAAGCGGCTCAACCGGGTGCTCCGGCGCGAGGACGGCCGCGGCGCGAAGGCGGAGCCCCCGCCGCCCGTCCGCGGCGTCGCCCCGCCGGCGACGTACGCGGCGTTCGCGCGCGCCTACGACTGGGCCGATCCGGCGGATCCGGAGGATCTCTACCGGGAGCTCGCGATCGGCGCCGTCGAGGGCACGCTGCGCTTCCTGCACGAGGACGAGCTCCGCGGCCACGAGCGCGAGGCCGGCTGGGGCGCGGCGGCGGCGCGGCAGCTCTACCCGATCGCGCGGCTCTCGGGCTCGGCGCTCGGCGGCGGCGCGGCCCAGCGGGCGATCCTCGCGCTCGGCGCCGACGGCGAGGCGCTCTGGGTCGTCCGCGGCGGCACGAGCGCGGCGCCCGCCGGTCCGACGTTCGGCGAGCTCCTGCGTTACCTCGCGCTGGGCTGGTCGCGCCGGAGCGACGCGGAGGAAGACCTCATCGGGGCGCTGATGCTGCGCGCGCGCCTCAGGTCGCTCGGGGGCTGAGCCGACGCGTGGGCGGCCGGGCGTCCGGCATTGAACGGTCGAACAGGACGGTGGGAGAACGATGTCGTCGCCGACTCACCACCTCCGCTGAGGCGCTTCGCGACGCGCGTTTCCATTCGATGGATAGGTCGTGCGCCTGAGCCCGCTTCCCTGGGGTGGGGCGCTTTGCCACGCGAATTTCTATTGAAACGATGGTGAGGGTCGCCGCGCCCCGCGCCTGCGGCGTGGGGCGCCTCGGTGCGTGTGCTCGCGCCGATCAGAGATAGGTGTCGTACGCCTGGCGCCCGGTGATGGCGGGGCGGACCGGGTACATGCTGGGGTCGTCAAGGACCATGTGGAGCACGCCCACGTCGCGTTCGCCGTGGGCGAATACGCTCACGAGGATCCCGCCCTGCTTGACGCCCTTTTCGTAGCGTTCCGCCCATTGCTTCGGGACGCCTGCGGAGATGAGGATCTCGCGCAGTCCGCCGGTGATCCCGGCGCCGACCGCGGTCGCCACCACGGCGGCGAGCGGGCCCGCCACCACAAATCCGAGGTCGGGAACCACGGCGCTCATGGCGATGGCGGCGCCGAACGTGTGCGCCGGCGGGGTTCCGTCCGGAACCCTGAAGCACCTGTGGCGCGTGGCGTCGGTCATCAGCAGGCTGACGTCCTGTCGCGTGTAGCCGCAGTCGATGATGCGTTCCGCCGCGGCTTCCGCCTCGTCGCGCGTCTGCACCAGGCCAATTACGAGCTTCGCCATGAGAGACCTCCTTCGCGTGAGCGCGTCCCCGCTCCGGGCCCCCGCGACGGATACCGCACGGACCATGCCAATTCGGAATTCTCACGCAGCCGTGCGATTGCTTCGATATTTGCCGCCCCTGGACCCTGGCCGAGCGAGGCGGGATGTCGCACTGGGCCCGCCGTGCCTCGCCTTCTGATGGCAACTTTCGCCTGCATTGCGCGGTATTCCAACTTTGAAAGCGAACGGCGCGAGAAGGCCGTGACAGGAGGTCTCGTCCGGCCGGTCCGGCCGCACGCGCCGGCGTTCGTGGAACGCCTGGGGCGGCTGGAGCGCGGCAGCGCGGAGGTCGCCTCAGAAGCCGATCGTGTCCTCGAGCGGCGCGGGTGGCGGCTTCGTCGCCGCCGGGCGGCCCGCGGTCGCGGCCCGGCCGCGGCCGTCCGCGGCGCCGCGCGGCGCTGCGGTCGCGCCCGGCTTCCCGGCCGCGGTCGCGCCGGTCCGGGGTCCTGCCGCGCCCGGCTGGGACGACTCGGCGCCCGCCGCGGCCGGCCGAGCGCCCGCCGCGGCCGGCTGGGCCGCCTGAGCGCCCGCCGCGGCCTCGGCCGTGTCCGCCTTCGCGGGCTCGACCGCGGCCTCCGCCGCGGGGTCCGCCGGCGCGATCTGCCCCGGCGCCACGGCGCCCCCCTGCGCAGCGGGCCCAGCCGGCTGCGCTGCGCCCGACGCCGCCTGCCGGGGCGCCGGGTCGGCCGAGGGCGAAGACTCCTCCACGCTGGACGACGGCCTCGCCACCAGGAACACGACCACCGACAGGGCCGCCCCCGCGGCGAGCGCCCCCGCCAGGATGGCCGGCGCCCATTTGCGGGGCCCGTCCATCCCCGAGGTCGCCATGCCGGCGAGCGTCCGCCCCGGCGTGCCCGTGCTCGACAGCCGCGCGCCCGGCGCCGACGACGGCG
Organism: Sorangium sp. So ce296; assembly: GCF_051529605.1. Lineage (NCBI taxonomy): Bacteria > Pseudomonadati > Myxococcota > Polyangiales > Polyangiaceae > Sorangium > Sorangium sp. So ce296. The sequence goes on along the minus strand of NZ_CP150325.1, from coordinate 14,363,033 downwards.
TGCCGGTCGTCGAGAGCCGCGCGCCCGGCGGAGGCGGCACCGGCGCCGGCGCCCCGAACAGCACCGGCTGCGACCCGCTCCCGGGCGCGCCCCCGTGGCTCGCCCGGTCCCCGCTGGACGACGGCTCGCTCGTGAACGGCGTGCGCGCGAGGCCGAGGACCGCGTGCTCCAGCGCCTCCGCCATCTGCCGCGCCGACGCGAAGCGCGCCGCCGGATCGAGCGCCAGCGCCCGCTTCATCCAGGCGTCGATCGCCGGCGAGAGCTCCGGCCGGATCGCGCTCGGCGGCGCGAAGATCCCGGTGTGGAGCACGACCGACAGCGCGCCCAGCGTCTCGCCCCGGAACGGCACCTGCCCGGTGAGCGCGTGGTAGGCGACCACCGCGAGACCCCAGAGATCCGCGCGGAAGTCGACGTGCTTCGCGCTGAGCAGCTGCTCGGGGCTCATGTAGAGCGGCGTGCCGAGCATGCTCCCGGTCGACGTCATGCCGAGATCGCCCTGCGGCGCGCCCTGGACCCGCTTCGCCACCCCGAAATCGACCACCTTCACGAACAGCTCGCCCTCGACGTCGAGCAGGAAGATGTTGTCCGGCTTGACGTCGCGGTGGACGATCCCGAGCTGGTGCGCCCGCCCGAGCGCCTTCGCCGTCTGCGCCACGATCGCCGCGACCTCGACCGGCGGCAGCGCGCCCAGCCGCTGCATGCGGCTCTTCAGGTCCTCTCCCTCGAGCAGCTCCATCACGATGTACGGCACGCCGTCCGGCGTGACCCCGTGATCGAAGACCTGCGCGACGTGCGGGCTCTTGATCTGCGCGGCCGCCATCGCCTCCCGCCGGAAGCGCTCGACGAAGCCGCTCTGGTCCGCGTAGGCCGGCGACATGAACTTCACCGCCACCTGCGTCCCGAGCGCGAGGTGATCGGCCACCCACACGCTCCCCATCGCCCCCTTGCCGAGCTCCCGCGCCAGCCTGAGCGTGCTCGTCACCTGCTGTCCGGGGTTCATCGGGGGGTGCCTCTCCAATCCGCCGAGCCGCCGACCCGAGAAGGCGTCCTGTGCGCGAAGCGCGGTCCTCCGGGCGTCTACGCGCACAGCGTACAACAAACACCCCGAACCGTCACCACCGAGCGCGTAGGCCGCGGACGTGGCAGGTGCTCTCGGATAAGCTCTCGCCATATGCGCGAGGGCACGCTGGTCGCAGGCCGGTTCGAGGTGCACCGCCTTGCCGGCGCCGGCGGGATGGGCACGGTCTACCGGGCGACCGACCAGCTCACCGGCCGGGCCGTGGCGCTCAAGGTCGCGCCCCCGGAGCTCGCGGCCCGCTTCCGGCGCGAGGCGCGCCTGCTCGAGGCCGTGCAGCACCCGCTCATCGTCCAGCACATCGCCCACGGCACGAGCGACGACGGCGCCCTGTGGCTCGCGATGGAGTGGCTCGACGGCGTCACGCTCGACGCGCGCCTCGGCGAGGGGCCGCTCCCCGTCGCCGACGCGCTGCTCGTCGCGCACCAGATCGCCGACGCGCTCGCCGCCGTGCACGCGCTCGGGATCACCCACCGCGACCTCAAGCCGAGCAACGTGCTCCTCCGCGACGGCAGGGTCGACGGCGTCGTCCTGCTCGACTTCGGCGTCGCGCGGGCGGCGGCGTCGACCACCCTCGTCACGGAGGCCAGCTCGCTCGTCGGCTCGCTCGGCTACGTCGCGCCCGAGCAGGCGCGCGGCGACGCCGAGGTCGACGCGCGCGCCGACGTCTTCGCGCTCGGGGTGCTGCTCTTCGAGAGCCTCGCCGGGCAGCGCCCCTTCGCGGCCGACGACCCGCTCGCCGAGATGTGCCGCATCCTCCTCGAGGAGGCGCCGCGCCTCGCCGAACGGCGCCCCGACGTGCCGCCGGCCATCGACGAGCTCGTCGCGCGCCTCCTGGCGAAGGACCCGTCCGCCCGCCCCGCGGACGGCCGCGCGGCCGCGGCCGCGCTCGCGGAGACGCGCACCCTCCTCGCGCACGCGCCCGGCGAGGGCGGGGACGGCGCGCCGGCGTCGGTCACGGGCGACGAGCGGCGGCTCATCAGCGTCGTCCTCGTCGACCTGGGCGCTGCGGACCCCGAGCCGGCGAGCGATCGCGGCGTCGAGCGCGTCGTCGCGGACGTCGCCGAGGCGTTCGGCGGCGATCGGGTGCGGCTCGCGGGCGGCACGCGGATGGTGCTCCTGTCCTCGCAGACCGACGAGGCGTTCACCGGCCGCGGCGGCTCGGGCACGATGGTCGCCTTCGACCTCGCGGCGCGCGCCGCGCAGTGCGCCCTCGCGATGAAGGCGCGCCTGCCCGGGCGCCCGGTCGCGCTCGCCACCGGCCGGGCGCAGGTGGGCGAGCGCCTGCCCGCGGGCGACGTGATCGACCGCGCGGTCGCCCGGCTGCGCGAGGCCGGGGCCGACGTGCGCATCGACGAGGTCACGGCGGGGCTCGCGGCCCCGCGCTTCGAGGTGATCGGCGACGGCCCCTCGTTCCTGCTGAAGGGCGAGCGCGACGGCACGGAGCCGGAGCGCACGCTCCTCGGGCGCGTCACCGCGTTCGTCGGGCGCGACCGCGAGCTCGCGATGCTGCGCGGCCTCTACGAGCAGAGCGCCGACGAGCCCGTGGCGCGCGCCGCGCTGGTGCTCGGCGAGGCGGGCATCGGCAAGACGCGCCTGCGCTGCGAGCTCGTCCGCGCGGTGCGCGAGGCCGACGCGCGCGCGTCGGTCTACGTGGCCCGCGGCGACCCGATCGGCGCGGGGGCGCCGTTCGGCATGCTGGGCGAGATCGTCCTCGCGGCCGCGGGCTGCCTGCCCGGCGAGGCGATCGAGGCGCGGCGCGGCAAGATCCGCGAGCACGTGGCGCGCGCCGTGCCGGCCGCGGAGGCGCGGCGCATCGCGTTCTTCCTCGGCGAGATCGCGGGCACGCCGTTCGACGATCCGGATCCCGAGCTCGACGGCGCGCGGGGGGACGCGGTCTTCCTGGGCGAGCAGGCGCGCCGCGCCGTGCTCGACTGGCTCGCCGCGCGGTGCGCCGAGGGGCCGGTGGTGGCGGTGCTCGAGGACATGCACTGGAGCGATCACGCCTCGGTGTCGGTGCTGGACGAGGCGCTCCTCTCGCTCGCGGATCGCCCGCTGCTCGTGCTCGGCTTCGCGCGCCACAGCGTGATGGAGACGTTCCCCGGGCTGTGGGCGGCGCGCGGCGTGCAGCACATCAAGCTCGGCGCGCTGAGCCCGCGGGCGGCCGAGCGGCTCGTCCGCAGCGTGTTCGGCGACGAGCTCGCGCCGTCCGAGGTGGCGCGGCTGGTCGAGCACGCGGACGGCCACCCGTTCTTCCTCGAGGAGCTGATGCGCGCGCGGGCCGAGGGCCGGAGCGACCTGCCGCCCACGGTGGTGGCGCTGATGCACACGCGGATCGAGGCGCTGCCGGCCGAGGCGAGGCGCACGCTGCGCGCGGCGAGCCTGTTCGGCGGGAGCTTCTGGCCCGACGGGGTGCGGCAGCTGCTCGGCGCCGGCACGTCGGCCGAGGCGCTCGATCGCTGGTTGAAGGGCCTGCTCTCGGAGGAACTCGTCGCCCGGCGGGGCGTGTCGCGCTACCCGGGGCACGAGGAGCTCACGTTCCGCCACGCCCTCGTGCGCGACGCCGCCTACGGGATGCTCACCGACGGCGATCGCGCCGCCGGCCACCGCGCGGCCGCGCGGTGGCTGCGCTCGGTGGGCGAGACCGACGAGCGGGTCCTTGCCGAGCACGTCGAGCTGGGCGGCGAGCCCGAGCGCGAAGCCGGCGAGGCGCTCGCCCGCGGCCCGGCGTGAGGGCGGCAGGGAAGCAGGGAACCAGGGAACCAGGGACGCAGAGAAGCAGAGAAAAACGCGCAACGCTCGACAACGCGTCACGCGACGGCGGCGCGTAACGTAAAATGGCCGGGTTGATGGATTTCCATTGACGTGATACCTGGCCGTCCAGAGTATCGAGCATGGAGTCGTCTGGTCTGGGCACTGTCGGTCCCTACGAGCTGCTGCTGCAGCTGGCCGTGGGCGGCATGGCCGAGGTCTTCATCGCCCGTCGCGCCCGCGCGGCGGGCCCGGGCGGCGAGGGACCGGGCGGCGAGGGACCGGGCGGCGCGGCTGCCCCGCGCGAGCCGCTCGTCGCGGTGAAGCGAATCCGCGCCGATCTGCGGTCCGAATCGGGGTACGCGGCGATGCTCTTCGACGAGGCGGGCATCGCGTCGCGCATCGCGAGCCCGAATTTCGTGCCGATCCTCGATTGCGGTCTCGACGAGGGGGGCGCGCCCTACCTCGTGATGGAGCTCGTGGTGGGGGTGACCCTGAAGCACCTCACGCGGCCGCCGGAGATGATCGAGATCGGCGACGCGCTCGAGCTCATCGCGCAGGCGGCCGAAGGGCTGCACGCGGCGCACGAGGCGCGCGACAGCTCGGGGGAGCTGCTCCAGGTGATCCACCGGGACATCTCGCCGTCGAACGTCCTCGTCGGCGTGGACGGGCGGGCGTCCATCTGCGATCTCGGGCTCGCGTACGCCCTGCGCCGCACGACGCGGACGAAGACCGGGACGGTGAAGGGGAAGCTGAGCTACCTCTCGCCCGAGCAGGCGCACGCGCGGCCGCTGGATCGGCGCTCGGACGTGTTCTCCCTCGGGGTCGTGGCGTGGGAGGTGCTGGCGGGCAGGCGGCTGTTCATCGGCAGCAGCATGCTGTCGATCCTGCACGCCGTGCTGGAGCGCGAGGTGCCGCCGCTCTCGAGCGAGCGCGAGGGCGTGGGGCCGGCGGTCACGGCCGCCGTGGCGCGGGCGGTCGAGCGCGATCGCGACGCGCGCTGGCCGACCGCGGCGGATTTCGCGCGGGCGCTGCGCGAGGCGGCCGAGCGCGAGGGGCACGCGGCGTCGCGCGCGGCCATCGGCGCGCAGGTCGCCGAGATCCTCCCGGAGCCGCTGCGGCCGCTGCCGCCGTACTACGGGCCGGGCGGACCGGTCGTCCCGCCGGAGATCGTCGCCACGCTGCGCTCGATGCACGAGGCGGGGGTGGTCGGCGAGGGGGACCCCAGCGGCCTCCTGATGCCGCGGGGGCGCTCGCGCGGCTGAGCGACGCGCACGCAGGGGCGCGCGCCCGCCCGGGAGGATAGGATGTCCGGGGATGGAGCCCGTCTTCTTCCTGATGATCATCTCGGGAATCGCGGGGCTCGCGAGGTGCTTCGCGGGGGCGCGAGGGGAGGCGAGGCGGGCAGCCGAGGTCCGCTGGCGGCTCGCCCGGCCCATCTGGCAGCGCGCCGCGGCCCTCGTCGGGGGGCAGTTCAGGTCGGGCCCGAGCCAGTTGGGCGACCCGCGGATGCAGATCTCCGTCGTGCTCGAGAACGTCGCGCTGCTCGTCGACCACGACATCGATCACGACGACGTGCTCGCCGTGCGCTACCGCACGCGCATCACGAGCACCGCGCGGAACCCGTCGGGCCTCAGGCTCCGCGTCAACGAGCAGCGGCTCGGCGGCGCAAGCGGCGGGGCCTTCCGGGCGAGGCGCGTGGACGTGGGCGATCGGGCAGAGGACGGCGCCTTCGTCGTGAAGGCGAGCAGCGCGACGCTCGCGCGCTGGTGGCTCACCCCGGAGCTGCGCGCGGCGCTCCGCGCGGCCACGGACTACCAGGTCACGCTCGAGTCGCACCGGCTCACCGCCGTCCGCGCCGGGCTGGAGGACGACGCCGAGAAGCTCGCGAGCGCCATCCGCGCCGCCGCGCTCCTCGCCGGCCGCGGGCGGGCGCTGACGAAGGAGCTGCGGGCGCTGGCGCACGAGCTCGGCGGGCGCCTCTCGCCCGGCGCCGGCTCCATCTCGTCCGAGGGCGAGGTGACCATCGAGCTCGAGCACCGCGGCCGGCGCGTGACCGTCGAGTTCGGGCGGGACGGGAAGAAGGGCCCGTTCGGCACCCAGGTGCGCGCCGCCCGCGCCGCGTCCCCCTCGGAGCGGTTCGCCGCGAGGCGCCGGGCCAGGCGCGCCGCGGCGAAGGGGGCGCCACGCCCGCGCGGCGACGAGCCCTTTCCCATCGCTTACGAGGTGCAGGCCGACGCGCCGGACCGGCTGGCGCGGCGCCTCGGCGACGAGCTGCAGCGCGAGATCGTCGCGCTGCGCCCGGCGGCGATCCTGGGCGACGAGGCCGCCGTCACGGTGGTGTTCGGCGAGCTCGAGACGGGGCGCGACCGGATCGAGCGCGCCATCGCCATCGTCGCCGCGCTCGCGGCGCCCGGCCCGCATGGGCCCTACCGCTGATCGCGCCGAGCCGCCGTGTCGCCGCGAGGCCGGCATGACGGCGCGCGGCGGCGGCGATCACGTCGTCGGCCGCCGCCGGCCGGGGCGTGGTAGATCGTGGGCCTGCAGCATGCAGGCTCACGTCGAACTCCCGGCGCCTCCTCCGGCCGCGCCCTCCCCGGGGCAGGCCGCATGAGCGCGGCGCGCGACGAGCCGACCACGCTGGTCCGCACCCAGCGGCGCGCCGGCTCGGGCGCCGAGCCGCGGCCGTTCCTGTTCCTCGTCCTGCAGTGCCAGCGGCCGCTGGACGCGCCCGCGCGGCTCCCGGTCGACGGGGTCGACGAGGTGCGGTTCGGGCGGGGCCCGGTGCGCTCGATCGACCGGCGGACCGAGGGGGAGCGGGCGCTGCTCGACGTGCGCCTCGAGGACGGCTGGGTGTCGTCGCGGCACGCGCGGATCACGCGCGAGGGCGGCCGGCTGCGCCTGGAGGATCTCGGCTCGACGAACGGCACCTTCGTGAACGGCGTGCCGCAGCGGAGCGCGCTCCTCTCCGAAGGGGACCTGATCGAGCTCGGGCATACGTTCTTTCTGTTCCGCGAGGTCGCCGCGCCCGGCGAGGCGCTCTGCGAGGCGGCGTCGGCGCCGGATCAGCCGTTCGGGCTCGCCACCTTCGCGCCCGCGCTGGCCGAGCGCTTCGCCGCGCTCCGGGCCGTCGCGCCGGCGAACATCCCGGTCGTCCTGCAGGGCGAGAGCGGCACCGGCAAGGAGGTCGTCTCGCGCGCCGTCCACGCGCTCTCGGGCCGGCCCGGCCCGTTCGTCGCCATCAACTGCGGCGCGCTGCCCGCGAGCCTCATCGAGTCCGAGCTGTTCGGCCACAAGAAGGGCGCCTTCTCGGGCGCCGCCGAGGACCGGCCGGGCCTCATCCGCGCCGCCGACAGGGGCACGCTCTTCCTCGACGAGATCGGCGACCTGCCCGCGGCGTCGCAGACCGCGTTCCTGCGCGTGCTCCAGGAGTCGGAGGTCGTCGCCGTCGGCGCGACGCGCCCGGTGAAGGTCGACCTGCGCGTGGTCGTGGCCACGCACCGCGACCTCCCGGTGATGGTGGAGCGCGGCGATTTCCGCGGCGATCTCTTCGCGCGCCTGTCGGGCTTCGTGCTCGAGCTGCCGCCCCTGCGAAAGCGCCGGGAGGACCTCGGCCTGCTGATCGCCGCCCTGCTCCGCCGCGCCGCCCCGGACCGGGCCGGGGAGATCTCCCTGAGCTGCGAGGCGGCGCGCGTGCTCCTCCTGCGCGAGTGGCGGCTCAACGTCCGGGAGCTGGAGAAGTGCCTGGCGACCGCGATCGTGCTCGCGGGCAGCGGCAGGGTGGAGCTCGATCACCTGCCGCCGCCCGTCGTCGTCTCGCGCAGCAGCCTCCCGCCCGAGGCCTCGAGGCCCGAGGCCCCGCCGAGCGAGCGGCCGCGGCCCGCCGCGGAGGACGGGGCGCGGCGCGAGGCGCTGATCCGCCTCCTCCGCGAGCACCGGGGCAACATCAGCGCGGTGGCGAGGGCGATGGGCAAGGGGCGGACGCAGATCCACCGCTGGATCGCGCGCTACGGCATCGAGCCCGCGGACTACCGGGACGGCTGAGCGCGTCACGGGGCGTCCTCCGGATCAGGACAGAGCGGCGCGTCGACGTACAGCGCGCCGGAGACCATCCGCGCAAACGGGGATGCCCGGATGACGTCCGACGGGTGGTTGAGATAGACCGTGATCGGATGGCGCCAGATGGCCCCGAGGAGGCCCTTGCACTGCTGGAAATCGCCGTCGCCCTCCACGCGCCCCCCGTCGGCGACGGAGCACTGGTCGAGCGGCGGACAGTCGGTGAAGGAATGCGCATCGCCGCAGGCGCCGACCGAGGTCGCGACGCAGTCCTTGTCCTCCCCGGCGCCGGCGCAGAGGCGGGCCTCCACGTAGGCAGCTTGCTCGGTCCAGTATTCGCCCGTGCAGGCGAAGGCGTGTCGAAAGATGGACTCCCCGGAGCCAGGAGCGCCATGGAACTCGCCGTCTTCCGTCACCTCGTTCATCCCCTCCTCGAGCCGGTGGTGGAGCGGTTTGTTCCCCCAGAAGCTCCCGTAGAACGCGCCCTCGCGCCAGCGGAAGACGCGCGCCTCCGGCGCGGGGTACTCCGCGGGCTTGAACGACGCCTCGATGATGGAGACGGCGCCGGGCGGCGGCGGTGGGAGCGGCTGCACGTGGCTCGTGACGCTGAAGCGCTTGTGATTCTGGAGCGCCGGGCCCAGGACCTTCCCCAGCCCCGGGGCGCCGCCGCCGCCGCTCGTCCGCGGGCCGTTCATGACGCTGAAATGGCCGCTGACAGGGCAGCGGAAATGGAGCGCCGGCTCGCTGCGGCCGCTGCAGCGCACCTCGCTCGGCTCGATATGATCGGGTGAGCCGTTGTCGCAGCCGCGGATGCCGCTGCAGACGCGGACCACCGTGTCGCCCTGGGGCAGCCCCGCGGCGCTCGACGGGTCGGCCTCGCAGTCGCCCAGGGGCTCGCCGCCGACGCCGATGTACACGTACGAGCCCGGGGTGCAGGTCCCGATGTGCCCGGGCGTCCAGCCGCAATCGCGCGACGCGCCGGATGTCTCTGTCGTGCACCGCGCGAAGCTCGGGATGGGGTCGCCGTCCTCCGTGACGGTCACCACGCGCACGGACGGCGCCGGCGTGAGGAGCTTTGGCCGATCCTCCTGAAACGCCTGGCCTCGCATCGAGAGGGTCACATGGCGGCCCAGGGCGTTCACCCGCGACAGCATGCACGCCGTGAGGAGCTGCCGGCACTTCGCCCCGATCCCGCCCTCGGCCCACTGGGGGCATATCCCGATCTCGCCGGGAAACGTGTATTCCTCGCCCGTCGACGTGTCGGTGTACGAGACGCTCTGTCCCTCCTCCAGGGCGCAGGAGACGAGATAGCGCATCACCTCGCGCGTGGGCTCGTGGCGCAGCTGGAAGCGGAGCTCGGGCTCGCCGCCCTCGTCGGCGTAGCTCTCGGTCGCGAGCGGGACGCTCACCATGACCGGGTTGGCCCGGATGTTCGTGATCAGCGCGTTGCGGGTGAGCGCCGCGGCGGAGAGGCCGTTGCCGTACACGCCCTGCACCGCGTCCACCCACGTCCCCAACAGATCGCCGGCCGGCCCGGTGGTGGCCGGCCCGGTGGTGGACGACCCGGTGCCGGCCGCCCGCACCGAGACCGGCGGCGCGTCGAAGGAGGCTGCGCCGTCGCCGACGACGCAGCCCGCGCCGGCGCCGGCGATCGAGAGCCCGAGACAGAACACGAACAACCCAGGAGTCCGGTAGATCTTCACGCGGTCAGGTTCCTTTCTGCGCTCGGGCAAGCCGGCTGACCGGTTCACGCGCCGACGTTCGCCCTCAGCGCGAGGAGCGCGCGCTCGAGCTCGTCGAACCGCCGCTCCCAGAACCCCGCCGAGATCGACCTCGCCTCCTCCAGGAACACGCGCGCCTCGCCGGCGGCGCCCGCCCGGAGGGCCGAGAGGACCGCGCCGTGCAACGCCTCGGCGTGCTCATGAAGGATCGCGGTGCGCCGCGCCTCCTCCACGAGCGCGCGCCACGCCGCTGCGTCGAACCGACCGGCTGCCCGGTCGTCCAGGGTCTGTTGCACCAGGCATGCCAGCGTCCGGGCACAGGGGGTGAGCTCGGCTTCGGGGAGGCTCGCGCGGGCCTCGGCCAGGTGCCGGGCCGCCTCCTCGTGCTCGCCGCGGGCGAGCTGGATGCGGGCGAGGAGCAGGGCGTCGTCCGGCGAAGGGCGCTGGTTGACGTAGCGCCGCTGGAGGTCGAGGCACCGGCGCGCGAGGGGGAGGGCCTCGTCCAGCGCGCCCATCCAGTAGCGCAGCTCGGACAGGTTCAGCGTGGCCATGCGCTCGAGCTGGGCGTGGCCGAGCTCGCGCGCGAGGCGGACCGCCTCCCGCTGGTCCTCGAGCGCGCGGCCTTCGTCGCGCCGCTTCACCGACATGAAGAGCCGGTTGATGTACGCCGTGCAGAGGTGGAAGACGTCGCCGGCGCGCAGGCAGGCCCGGGTGACGGCCTCGCCGTGGCGCTCGGCCTCGTCGAGGCGGCCGGCCACCGAGAGCGCGCCGACGAGCAAGAGCCGCGCGATGACGTGCGCCTCGTGGTCGCCGAGGGCGAGCGCGCCGCGGGCGGCCCGCTCCAGCTTGGGGATCCCGTCGTCGACGCGCTGGCCGCGGCAGTCCGAGCGGCCGCTCGCGAGCAGGCAGCGCGCGTCGAGGCGCGCGTCCCCGAGGCCCGCGCAGAGCTGCGCCGCGCGCGCCGCCGCCGCCGCCGAGGCGGGGAAGTCCTCGAGCCAGTCGAGCGCGGTCGCCTCCTCGAGCAGGAGCTCGGCCGCGCGGCCGCGGTCGCCGGCGGCCTCGGCGAGCGCCCGCGCGGCGCGCAGATCGGCGAGCGACTCGCCGAAGCGCTGCAGGCGGTAGCGCGCCCGGCCGCGGCCCGCGAGCGCCCGGCCGCGGGCCGCGGCGTCGCCGCCGTCGAAGAGGCGCAGGGCCGCGGTGAAGCGCTGCTCGGCCTCGACGACGTCGTGCCGGGCGAGCGCCTCCGCCGCGAGCGCGGCGTGCGCCGCCGCCGCGGCGGCCGCCTCGCCGGCGGCCGCGGCGTGGCGGGCGATCCGGGCGCGCGACCCCGCGGCGGGCGGCGCGCCGGCGAGGCGCCGGAGGACGGCGGCGTGCAGCGCGCGGCGGCGGGCGGGCGGGATGCGCGCCTCGACGGCCTCGCGCAGGAGCGGGTGCCGGAAGGCGTACCGCGGCGGCGACGTCGGCAGCGCGACGAGCACGCCGGCCCGCGCGAGGCGCGCGAGGCCGACGCCCGGGTCCAGCGCGCCGGCCGGCGGGGGCGCGCCCGGGGCGTCGAGGGCGGCCTCGAGCTCGGCCGGGGAGAGGTCGTCGCCGAGGACCGCCGCGCGCTCGAGCAGGTCCACGAGCGGCGGCGGCAGCGCCGCGATCGCGCGCGCGGCCAGGAGCTCGCCGAGCGGCGCGGCGGAGAGCGAGAGCAGCTCGTCCGGCGCGAGGGTCCAGCCCTCGCCGCCCCGGGCGCGCCGGATCGCGCCGCCGACGCGCAGGGCGCAGGCGACCTCCACGAGATCGCGCGGGACGCCGCGCGAGAGCGCGCGCAGGTGATCGAGCACGGCGCGCGGGACGAACTCCACCGGCCGCAGGCGATCCTGGAGCACCGCGCCCGCGGCCTCGGCGTCGAGGGGCCCGAGCTCGAGCGCGAGGCGGCGGGCGGCGCGCTCGCCCAGCCCCGGGCGGAGCGACGCGATCGTGGGCCGGGCCGCGAGCACGATCGCGAGGCGCGCCGGGCTGCCCTCCGCGGTGGCCAGCTCGAGCGCGTCGAGCGCGGCCGCGTCCGCGCGGTCGGCGTCGTCGAGCAGCAGCGCGAGCGGCGCGGCGGCGGCGAGGGCGGCCGCGAGCGCCCGGGCCTCGGCGTGGCGGCGCGCGCCCGCCGCCTCCAGCAGGGGCGCGGCCGCGGGATCCCGGCCGTCGAGCCGCCCGAAGGCGAGCCCAACGGCCGGCCACGCGCGGGCGGCCTCCGGCGCGCCCAGGCGGCGGGCGAGCGCCGCGCCGACGGTCGCGTCGAGCGCGCCGCCCTCCGGGAGGCCGAGGGCCGCCCGGAGGAGCGCGGCGAGGGTCGCGCCGCGCTCGGCCGCCTCCGGCCCCGGCGCGGCGGCGGCGTGCACGATCGCGCCGCCCTGGCGGAGCGCGGCCGCGAGCGCGCCGAGGAAGCGGGTCTTGCCGTGTCCCTCCGCGCCGAGCACGGTGACGAGCGCCGGCCCGCCGCCGGCGAGCGCCTCGGTCGCGGCGGCGAGGGCCGCGGCGAGCGCGGCGTCGCGGCCGCGCAGGGCGGTCTCGGCGGGCTCGCCGGGGGGCGCGTCGCTCGGGCCTGCGGGTGGGTCGTGACCGTCGGCGGGCGCGTCGCGCGGGCCCTCCGCGAGCGCGCCCTGCGCTTCGGCCGTGAGCAGCGCCGGCGCCGCGGCGCCCGCGCCCTCCGGGCGGGCCCGATGCGCCTCGGCGCTCCACGCCTCGGCGGCCTCCAGCGCGGCGCCCGCGAGCGTGGTGCCGTGCGTGCCTTCGCGCACCCGGAGCGGCGCCAGGTGGACGACGAGGGGCGGCGTCGCCAGGCCGGCGGCGGCGAGGCGCGCGGCCGCGCGCACCGCCGCGCGCACCCCCTCGCCGGGGTCCGCGGCGGCGGGGAAGGCGAGCACCGTGTGCTCCCCGCGAAAGCGCGCCAGGAGGCCGCCTTCCGCGCGCGCGACGTCGGCGGCGAGCGCGCCGGCGCGCTCGCGCGTGCGCAGGGCGAGCAGCGCCACGGGCCGGCGCTGGCCGGGGGAGCGCGCTTGCGCGCCGGCGCTCTCGTCCGGCGCGCCGGCGCTCTCGGCCAGCGCGCCGGACGGCGCCGCGCGCCCGCCGTGCGGCGCCGCGCGCGCCTCCAGCGCCGCCGCGAGCGCGCGGGCAACGTCGCCCGCGCGGGCCGGGCGGGCCTCGGGGTCTTTCACAAGGCAGCGGAGGACGGCCTCGTCGGCGGCCGGCGGGAGCCGCGCGAACGACGAGGGCGGAGCCGGCCGGCGCGCCACGTGGGCCTGCCGCACCTCCGCCGCCTCGCCCACGAACGGCGGCCGGCCGGTGAGCAGCTCGAAGATCACCGCGCCGAGGGCATAGACGTCCGCCCGCGGGCCCACGCCGCCTGCGCCGAGGCACTGCTCCGGCGCCATGTACGTCGCCGTCCCGAGGATCGCGCCGGTGCGCGTCAGGTCCGGGCCGAGCGCGCCCTCCGCGCCCTCGGCGTCGTCCGCGCCGCGCGCCGGCGCCGCGAGGCCGAAGTCGATCAGCGCGACCTCGCCCCCGGGCCGCAGCCACACGTTCTCGGGCTTGAGATCGCGGTGCACGAGGCCCGCGTCGTGCACCGCGTCGAGGGCCGCCGCGATCGCGCGCGCGAGCCCGGCCGCCTCGTCGGGCGGCATCGCGCCCGCGCCCGGCAGGTCCGCGAGGCGCGACGCGAGCGAGCTGCCCGCGAGCCGCTCCAGCGCGAGGAACGGGCGCAGGTCGGCGGCGCGGCCGCGGCCGAGCAGCGCGGGCGCCGCCGGCGGCGCGAGGCGGGCGAGCGCCGCGGCCTCGCGCGCGATCCGGCCGTCGTCCTGCAGCCGCGCCACCTTGAGCGCCACCGCGCGGCCGTCGCCCTCGCGCGTCGCCGCGTAGACGCGCGCGAACCCGCCCTGCCCGAGCATCTGTTCGACGCGGAACCCGGGGACCTGCGGGGGCGGCTCCGGATCGACCGCCTCGGCGGCGGCGCGCGTCGGCGGCCTCGCCAGCGGATGCCCCGGGCACGCGGCACCGGCCCGCGCGGGGAGGCGGCGATGGCACTCGGGGCAGCGCATGGGGCGCGAGTATACTGGGGTAGGTTGCCGTGCTGACGCCTGCCGAGCTCGCCCTTGAACCCGAAGCGACCGCCGTCATCTCCGGCCGTCCGGAGGAGCTGCAGACGACCGTCGCCGGCGGCGCGCTCCCCGCGGGCGCGGTGGTCGGGGGCTACCTGCTCGACGAGGTGCGCCTCGCGGGCGGCTTCGGCGTCGTGCACCGCGCCTGGCCGATCGGGGGCGGCGCGGCGGTCGCGCTGAAGGTGCTCCACCGGGAGCTGTCGCTCTTGCCGGCGATGCTCCGGCGCTTCCAGCAGGAGGCCGAGGTGCTCGCGCGGCTCAGGCACCCGTCGATCGTCGAGGTCCGCGGCGTCGGCGCGCTCGACGACGGCCGGCCGTACATCGCGATGGAGTGGGTCGACGGCCGGACCCTCGCGGCCGAGCTGCGCGCGCGGGGCGCCCTCTCCCCGGCCGAGGCGGTCGCGCTGCTCGAGGAGGTCTGCGGCGCGCTCGTGGCCGCGCACGCGATCGGCGTCGTGCACCGCGACGTGAAGGCCCAGAACGTCATGATCCGCCCTGCCGTCGGCGGGGGCGGCGCGCGCGGCGTCAAGCTCGTCGATTTCGGCATCGCCAAGCTCCTCCACCCGGCGCCCGGCGCGCGGGGCGAGCGGAGCAGCAGCGTGATCCTCGGCACGCCGCTCACGATGGCGCCGGAGCAGATCCTCGGCGGCGCGGTGGACGCGCGCACGGACATCTATGCCGTCGGCCTGCTCGCGTACCAGCTCGTGACGGCCGAGCTGCCGTTCCAGGGCGCCGATGCGGTCGAGACCGAGGAGATGCACCTGCGCGCGCCGCCGCCCCGCCCGAGCGAGCGCGCGCCGGTGTCGGCCGCGTTCGACGCCGTGGTGCGCCGCTGCCTCGCGAAGGAGCCGGCGGACCGGTACGCGAGCGTCTCCGAGCTGCTCGCGGCCCTGCGCGGGGCGGTCGCCGCGCCGGGCCTCGGGGGCTCCGCGGCCGCGTCCGGCGGCGTCGACGGCCCGAGCGCCGCGCTGCTCGTCGAGGCCCGGCTGGCCGCGCCGGACGACGCCGGCGACGACGCGCTCGCCGACGTGGAGCGCCTGCTCCAGGCCGCGCGGGCGGCGCTCTTGCGGATCGGGGCGACGCTCGTGGTCGAGAGCGCGGATGCGCTGCTCGCGACGCTGCCCGCGCCGTACGAGCGCGCGCCGGATCGGGCGCTCGGTTGGGTCCTCGAGCTCTGGGCGGCGCTCGGCGCGCGGGCCGGCGCGAGCCCCGAGGTCCTCCCGCGCCTCCTGCTGCACGCGGCCGCGCCGGAGGGGCTGCGCCGCTGGGCGCCGGGGCCGACCGGGGCGGGCGTGTTCGTGACCGACGCGTTCGCCGGGGGGCTCGCCGAGGCGCGCGAGCGCCCGCCCCTTCCGGCCGCGGGCGGCGGGCTGCGCCGGGTGTCGCTCTGATCGGCGTCGCCGTCGCCCGGAGCGGCGTCGCGCAGCGCGGTGTCGTCCAGCGCGCCGCGGCCTCGCGCGGGAGCTGGCTGTCACATCGTCCCCCTGTCACATCGTCCCCTGCCACAGGGGGTGTGACAGGGGACGATGTGACAGCGGCGATGTGACAGGGGACAGCCGGCGTGCGGCAGGCGGGGCGCCTGCGCGGCGCTGTCGTTCCGCAGCGCGGCGAGGGGCGCGCGGGTCTCGTGCGCGCGTCGTCTTGCAGGTTTTCGGCATTCAGGGCCATCCACGGGGCTCGCGGCGGCTGCCTGATGGCCTTCGGCGGATACCGCGGCGTCGCGTCCCCGCGCGCTGGCAAGGCGCTTGCGATGGCGGGCCGCCGCGAGGCGCCGCCGCGACCGGGCCATCCTGGCCCGCCGGGCGGCCGGCCGCCTCTGCCTCGACAACACGAACGCTGAGGAGACATCGCCATGCGTATGGTCCGCTTTGCATTCGCGCTTTTTGCCCTGTCCGCTGCCGGATGCGCCGTCGACGCGGCAGGCCCCGAGCTCGCGCTCGACGCCCCGCCGCTCTCGGAGACCTGGACAGTCAGCAGCTCCGCGTCGACGACGAGCTGGAGCTCGGGCATCGTCGCCAACCTCTCGGTCGCGTCCCTTCACTGCAACCTCCTTTATGGCGATAGATTCATGTTGGCCGACTTTGGCGTGAACCAGGAGGTCATCGCCGATCCCGCCGACTTCATCGCCAACATGGTTGGCTGGTGCCGCGAGTTCAATCTCCTGGATCCAGCCCTTCCGTGGACCGGCACGTACGTGAACACCAACATCTTCTCCGCGCCGAGCTACCGCCCCGGCATGCTCTGGACCCGGGTCCCGGCGAACGACTCCTATCCCATCGGACTGCAGCTCAGGGTGAACCCCATCTCCCACGTGAAGGACGTGCGCTTCATCTACGCTCACAAGGACGCGACCGGGATGGCCCTCGACGTCGCCGCGCCTTCCTACTCCCCCTGGGCGATCGGGTACGCCGGGGCGCTCCAGACCCTGAGCTGCCCGCCCCAGGAGGTGGTGACCGGGGTGGATGTCGGGTACGACACGGGCTCGGGGCAGATTCGGAGGCTGGATGTCCACTGCCGAGAGCTGATCTGGTGAGAGGCCGGCGGCCGGCGCGCCTGCCGGGGGCTTCGGCCTCCGGCGGGCGCCGGACCGGCCGGCGCTGTCTTTCCGCGCCGGGATCGTGCACCATGGCGCGAGGTGCCCAGGGGGCGTGAGCCGAGATCCCGCGGCGGCATCGGCGGATGACCTGGCCGGACGACGTGAGCCCATGACGACCCCCCTGCGCCCCGAGGACGCGCTCGCGAGCCTGCGCCGCGCCGGGCTCGCGACCCAGGTCGACGCCGCGGCCTTCGCGTCCGCGTGCGACGGGGAGCGCGCCGGCGCACCGCTCGACGCCGAGATCGCGCTCTCGGCCCTGGCGTCGATCTACGGCGTGCGCGGGCCCTCGGAGGCGAGCGACCCCGACGTCGCGTTCGTGGTGGACGAGCACGCCGCTTCCGACCCGAAGGTCCTCGCGGCCGTGTGGCTCGCCTTCGAGCGGTGGCTCGAGCGCCCGATCCCCGTCGCGGTGGCGACCGACCTCGACGCGCTCGTCTCGTACGCGGGCGACGTGTGCTTTCTTCGCCGGCACGCGGATGCCGCGGGGGAGGCGCCCTGTCTCTACTCCATCGACGGGTGGCGGCCGCGCGACGACACGGCGTTCTCGCTGTACGCGCTGCGGCGCGACGGCGATCCGCTCTACGCGCTCGGCGTGCCCGTGCAGTTCCACGTGCATCCGGACACGGAGGCCGCGGCCGCCGGCATCTTCCGCATCGACGGCCTCACCGACAGCTACCGCGAGCACGCCCCGGCGTGCGCGGTCTGCCGCGACGCGCTCCGGCGCGCCGCCGACAGAGGCGTCCTGCCGGACGAGTTTCGGCCGCTCCTCGGTTGAGCCGGCGGCGGGTCGACGAGGCAGCGGCGCGCGCCGTCAGGGATCCGCCCCCCGCCGTTCCAGGAGGCGCGCCGTCGCGGCTTGCGCCGCGTGGACCGCCCGCCCGGCGGCGCGGAGCGCCTCCTCCACGCTGCCGCGCGCTCCGGCGACCCCCGTCCCTTCCCACAGGAGCGCCCCGGCGAGCGCCGCCCCGACCGCCGCGGCCGCTCCGGCCGCCGCGAGGCGCCCGCGCCTCGGCCGCGCCCGCGACGTCGCGGGCGCGCCGGCCGCGGCCGCGAAGGCGGCGATCATCGCCTCGACGCTGGGGAACCGCTCCGACGGGGCGATCGCGAACGCCCGCGCGAACCACGCCTCCAGCGCGGGCGGCGCCTCCGGGCACAGCGTGGTCACCGGGGGGCGCGCGCCGACGAGGATGGCGGCGAGCACGGCGGCCAGGTTGCGGCCCGGGAACGGCTGCTGGCCGGTCAGCGCCTCGTGCGCGACGACCGCGAGCGACCACAGGTCGAGCTGCGGGCCCGCCTGTCCGTCGCACGTGTGCTCCGGGCTCAGGTACGCGGGCGTGCCGAGCACCACCCCGTCCGCGGTCCGGCGGCGGAAGTCGGTCGGCCGATCCTGGCCGACCCACTTGGCGATCCCGAAATCGGTGATCTTGGTGCGGAGGTGTCCGTCGCTCCCCTCGACGAGCAGGATGTTCGACGGCTTGATGTCCCGGTGCACGATGCCGAGCCCGTGCGCCACCGACAGCGCCTCTCCGAGCTGCCGCAAGAGCGCCGCGAGCTCGACGGCCGGCACCTTTCCCCGCTCGTCCAGCAGCTGCCGCAGCGACCTGCCGCGCACGTAGTCCATGACGAGGTACGGGCCTGCCGCCGGGTCTTCCCCGGCGTCGTGCACGGCGACGACGCCGCCGGTCTTCTGGCCGAGCCGCGCCGCGACCCGCGCCTCCAGGCGGAACCGCTCGATCGCGTCGAGGTTCCGGCCGCTCCGCGCGACCACGAGGAACTTCAGCGCGACATCGGCGCGCCGGACGCTGTCGTGCGCGCGCCAGACCTCGCCCATGGCGCCGCGCCCGAGCGGGTGCTCGAGCCGGTAACGCCCGCCGACGAGGCGGCCTCGCAGCCGCCCGGCGCGGCGCGAGGAGGCAGGGCGGGAGTCTGCGGGTCGATCAGCGAGCGCTGCCGCGGCGCGCGCGCCGTCTCTTCTCTGGGAATCGGGCTGGGGATCGAACGAGGATGGCTGGAACACGATCGAGCACCTCCGTGCCGCCTCTGTGTCTCAGACACGTCGGTGCTCCTCTCGGGCGACGCGCTGGGGCCAGGGACCGGGGCATGCCCGGAGCGTACCGCGAAGTTGGGACTCAGGGAATGCCGGACAGCGCGCCTCCCACGGAGCGCTAATTGCCGACTTGCGCTCACAGAGGCCTACGATGGCGCTCGACGTCGGTGTCTGCGCTCCGACGAGCAGCCCGGCCCCCTCGGTGCCTGCCGTCAGTCGAACGGATCGCAGAAGGTGTGAAGTCAGGAAGCGGGGTTGACCCGCCTCCCCGTCTTCGCACGTTCCTGCTCGCGCCTGGCGCGGGAGGCTCCCCCCTTGTGCGAGCGCCCGGCCTGGGTGCGCGGGCGCGCGTAGGGAGGCGTGGCTTCGCGCAAGGCGGAGATGACGAGCTCTCGGAAGCAGCGCGCGCCCGCGTCCTCGTGGGTCCTCTCGTGCCAGACGAGCTGGAGCCTCAACGAGAACCCCGGCATCGGCGGCTCGACGATCGCGAGCGGGGCGAGGCGGGCGAGCGCCTCGGCCAGGCGGCGAGGCATCCCGGCGATGAGATCGGTATTCGCGGCGGCGACCGCGGCGGCGGAGAAGCTCGGGACCGTCATGGCGATCTCGCGGTGGAGCCCGTGCGCCGCGAGCTGCTCTCGGGCGGCCCGGTTGCCGATGCCGCCTCGCCCGAGCGCGACGTGGATGTCGATGTGGCGCATCGCATTGAACACCTCGCGCGTCATCGGGCCGCGGGCGCACGGGTGGCCGCGGCGGACCACGAAGACGCTGTCCTGCTCGTAGAGGTCCGCGGCGTGGTGGCCGGGCGGGAGCGGGTGAGCAGGCGCGATCGCCGCGTCGATGTCGCCGCCGGCGAGCCCCCCGGCCGCCTCGAGGTGGTCGACGCTCGCGACGCGGAGGACCGCGCGCGGCATCTCCGCCGCGAACGCCCGCGCGATGGCCGGCAGGCTGCATATCTGATCCAGGTCGGAGCACGCGATCGCGAACGCGCGCGAGGTCGTCTTCGGGTCGAACGCGCGCTCGCCCTCGATCGCGCCGGCGAGCTCGCCGAACGCCGCCCGGAGCCGCGGAATCATCTGCTGCGCGCGGGGCGTCGCGACCAGACCGCGGCCGCTCCGAACGACGAGCGGGTCGCCGAGCTGCGCGCGCAGCCGCGCGAGCGAGTTGCTCACGGCCGACGGTGTGACGTGGAGCCGCCGCGCCGCGCGCGCCGCGCTCCGCTCCTCGAGCACCGCGTGGAGGACGAGCAGGAGGTTGAGATCGAGCGCCGGTAAGTTCACCAATCGTGACGATTAGCATCACGAACCATCACTGGCAATGAATGCCTGTCACACGCATGCTGGCCCGGACATCGAGCCCGCGCGGCGCGACCGGCGGGCAGGTGGAGGTGGCGAGATGACCGAGATGACCAAGCGAGGCGTGCGGCGGGCGATCGTGATCGGCGGAGGCATCGCGGGCCCGGTGCTCGGGATGTTCCTGCGGCGCATCGGCGTGGAGGTGGCGATCTTCGAGGCGCGCGAGGCGCCTGCGGAGCAGGAGGGCGCCTTCCTGGGCATCGCTCCGAACGGGATGAACGTGCTCTCGGAGCTCGGCCTCGCGGGCGCGGTGGAGGCGCTCGGCGCGCCGTGCGCGGGCCTCCGGTTCGAGAACGCGCGCGGCCGGCGCGTCGGGGTGATCGATCAGCGGGAGGCGCCGCGCCGCTTCGGCGCGGCGCTCGTCATGATCCGGCGCGGGGCGCTGCACGGCGCGCTCGCGGAGGAGGCGGCCAGGCGCGGCGTCGCGATCCGGTACGGCGCGCGGCTCGAGGACGTGGACGCCTCGGATCCGCGCGAGGTCGTCGCGCGCTTCAGCGGCGGCGGCGAGGCGCGCGGCGACGTGCTCCTCGGGTGCGACGGGTTCCGCTCGCGCACGCGGGCGCGGGCGCTGCCCGGCGCGCCCGAGCCGCGCTACACCGGGCTCATCGACTTCGGCGGCTTCGCGCGTTGCGCCGACGCGCCGATCGAGCCTGGATGGAATGTGATGGTGTTCGGCCGGCGCGCGTTCTTCGGCGCGTTCGCGGCGCCCGGCGGCGAGGTGTGGTGGTTCCACAACAGCGGGGAGCCCGCTCCGGCGCATGGCGACGCCGCGCCGCCGGAGTCGCTCCGCGAGCGCATCCTCGCGCTGCACCAGGGCGATCCGGGCTGGATCGCGGACGTGGTGCGCGCGACCCCGGAGGTCCTCGGGCCGTGGTCGCTGCACGACATCCTGACGATGCCGCGCTGGCACGCCGGCCGGGTTTGCCTGATCGGGGACGCGGCGCACGCGGCGACCCCGCACGCCGGCCAGGGCGCCTCGCTCGCCATGGAGGACGGGATGCTCCTCGCGAGGTGTCTCCGGGACGAGCCCGACCCGGAGCAGGCGTTCGCGGCGTTCGAGCGCCTCC
This sequence comes from Sorangium sp. So ce296, assembly GCF_051529605.1. Classification (NCBI taxonomy): domain Bacteria; kingdom Pseudomonadati; phylum Myxococcota; order Polyangiales; family Polyangiaceae; genus Sorangium; species Sorangium sp. So ce296. The sequence continues at coordinate 14,342,232 of NZ_CP150325.1, read as the reverse complement.
GGCGGCCGCGCGTCGAGGCGATCGTCCGGCAGGCGCGCCGGAACGGCAGCCGCAAGGCCGTCTCCGGGCCGGTGGCGGAGTGGCTCCGCGACCGGGCGCTGCCGCTGTTCCTGCGGATCGGCGCGGCCGCTCAGCAGCGCGCGTACGCGTACCGGATCGACTGGGAGGAGCGGGTCTAGCTCGCTCCGCCGCTCAGGCGGTGGTGGCCCAATTGGCCCCGGAGCGATTCACATGAAGGCGGGAAGATCATTGATCTGTTCTTCCCGCCTTCCCGCCTTCATGTTCAAATCCGGCCACCGCCGCTCAGGCAGGCGCCGAGGGCGTCGGCGAGGACATCTGTACACGGGCAGCGCGGCGAGGCCCTCGACCTTCGTGCCGTGTCAGGGCGGCAGCGGCGCGACCGCGGGCGCGCGTCGGATCAACGCGCCACGCAGATGCCGGCGCAGTCGGCGCTGCCGGTGGCCGTATCGCAGTCGTCGCTCGGGTCGTCGACGCACTCGAGCCCGTCGGGGCAGGGGAAGCCCGCGATGCCGCCGCACATGATGGGCTTCGGCTCGACGCAGACGCCGGCGCAGTCGGCGCCGCCGCGCTCGGGGTCGCAGTCGTCGGTCGGGTCGTCGACGCACTCGAGCCCGTCGGGGCAGGGGAGGCCCGCGAAGCCGCCGCACATGGCGGGCTTCGGCTCGACGCAGACGCCGGCGCAGTCGGCGCCGCCGTGCTCCGGGTCGCAGTCGTCGCTCGGGTCGTCGACGCACTCGAGCCCGTCGGGGCAGGGGAGGCCCGCGAAGCCGCCGCACATGGCGGGCTTCGGCTCGACGCAGACGCCGGCGCAGTCGGCGCCGCCGTGCTCGGGGTCGCAGTCGTCGGTCGGGTCGTCGACGCACTCGAGCCCGTCGGGGCAGGGGAAGCCCGCGAAGCCGCCGCACATCACGGGCTTCGGCTCGACGCAGACACCGATGCAGTCGGCGCCGCCGTGCTCGGGGTCGCAGTCGTCGGTCGGGTCGTCGACGCACTCGAGCCCATCGGGACAGCTGGTCCCGAGGAAGCCGCCGCACTCCTGCTTCGTTTGCGGATCCTGCGACTCCCCGACGTCGCCGTCGCCCTCCGCCTTGCAGCCGACGAGTCCAATCACCATGAGCAAGAAAGCCAATCCTGTGTGGCGCATCAGAACCTCCGCGTCGTGCTTGTTCGATCCCTCATGCGACCGCCGGATCGGCGGTCGCGCGGCAGCCTGGCGCGCAGGCGCCGCCAGGGGAGGACACCCCTGACGCCGCCGCCCAGGCCACCTTCAGGGCTTCTGTCTCTGCTCCCCGAGGCGCGTCCTTCGGGGAGCGGCGCTCCATCGTCGCGCCTGTCTCCGCCTGTCTCCGCCTTGAGCAGCCTCCGTGCCAGCGAGATCTGGCACAGCGAACGCGCAAATCGCGGCCTGCCGCCGGGGGGGACTCGCGGCCGCTCTGTCTCACGGGTGTCTCGAAGTGTCTCACGTGTGCCAACGGTGAGACAGTCGGCTCGCGCGCCGCGCACGGAGGCGACGGCGCCACGGCCGGAGGACGCCTCCGCTTGCGCGCGAGCGTCCTGGCTGCAACGCTGCGCGCCTCTTGCAAGGAGGTCCTCTGTGGTGAGCTTGTTCGAGCCCTTTCGCTTGAAGGACGTCACGCTGCGCAACCGCGTCGTCGTCTCCCCCATGTGCCAGTATTCCTCCGTGAACGGCCATGCGACCGACTGGCACCTTGTGCATCTGGGCTCGATGGCGAGAGGTGGAGTCGGCCTCGCCATCGCCGAAGCCACGGCGGTGTCCCCGGAGGGCCGTATCAGCCCGCGAGACGCCGGGCTGTGGGAAGACGGTCAGATCGAGCCGCTCAGGCGGATCGTCGCGTTCGTCAAGGAGCAGGGCGCGGTGCCGGGCATCCAGCTCGCGCACGCGGGGAGGAAGGCGAGCGCCAACCGGCCGTGGGAGGGCGACGACCACCTCACGAAAGAAGAAGGCGCCTGGGAGACGCTGGCGCCCTCGGCGAAGCCGTTCGGCGCGTACCTCCCCCAGGTGCCCAGGGAGATGTCGAAGGCAGACATCGACCGCGTGAAGGGCGCCTTCGTCGCCGCCGCGCGTCGGGCCCTCGAGGCAGGCTACGAGTGGCTCGAGCTGCACTTCGCGCACGGCTACCTGGCGCACAGCTTCTACTCGCCGCTCTCGAACGCGCGCACCGACGAGTACGGCGGGACGTTCGAGAACCGGATCCGCTTCCTGACCGAGACGTTCGAGGCGGTGCGGAGCGCCTGGCCGGAGCGCCTGCCGCTCACCGTCCGGCTCTCGATCACCGACTGGGTGGACGGCGGGGTCACGATCGAGGAGTCGATCGAGCTGACGAAGCGGCTCAAGGCGTCCGGTCTCGATCTGCTCGACGCGAGCCACGGGTTCGTGGTCCCCGATGTCTCCAAGATCCCCTGGGGCCCCGGCTTCCTGCTCCCGTACGCCGGACGCCTCCGCAAGGAGGCGGGCCTGCCGGTCGCGGCGGGGTGGTTCATCAACGAGCCGGAGCAGGCCGAGGCGGCCCTGAAGGAGGGCCAGGCGGACCTCATCGTGCTGGCCCACGCCCTGCTCGACGACCCGCACTGGGCCTACCACGCAGCGAAGAAGCTGGGCGTGGAGCAGCCGAGCCGCGTCCTCCCGCCGCCGTACGGCCACTGGCTCAAGCGCTGAGGGCGCCGGCCGGCGCGCCATAACCCCTTGAACCGGGCCCGCGCACCCATCACGTTGCGCGGCCCGACCATGCCAGGCGACCCCCAGCCCGTCACCCCCGGAGCGCCGGAGGCGCCGTTCGCGACGCGGGCGGCGCTCCTGTCCTGGCTCGCGCGCCACGCCATCGCGCACGTCGCCCGGCTGAACCTCGAGGCGGTGGCCCCGCGCGTCGATCCCGCCCTCTGGCCCGAGCTGCGGATCCTCGGCGCGCGGCGGCGCCTCATCGACCTCGCGAGCGACGACGAGCTCGCGCGCTCGCTCGAGTGGCTGCCGCCCTCGCGCCTCCGCGACGCGCTGCCGCCCGCCGTCCTCGGCTTCCTCGAGGACGAGCGCGCCGCCGCCGCTGCCGCGCGCGCCGCCGTCCCCGCGCTGCTCCGGGCGCCCGACGAGCCGCGGGCCCAGCCGGCGCACGCCCTCCTCTGCGCCCTGCGCGCCCGCATCCCCGACGCCGTCGCCCCGCGCCCCGAGCGGGCGCTCCGGGCCGCCCTGCTGCGCTTCGACGCGGCGCTGCCCGGCTTCCGGCTCGACGACCCGCTGCCCTACGAATCGCAGCGCGTGGGCGCCGGCTTCGTCCGCCCCGAGGCGCGGCTGACCCTCGCCCCCGGCGCGCCCCGCGCCGAGTGCGGCTGCGGCGCGGCCGACTGCGTGCACGTGCTCGCGGCCATCGACGCGGCGCTGCTCTGGCTCCGCCAGCCCCCGGGCGAGGCCTTCTTCCAGGCGCTCGACGAGCTCGGGCGCCCCCCCTGGGAGCGCACCTTGCTGGCGCTCGACCGCGCGTTCGACGAGGGCCCCGGCGCGCGCGCCGGCGTCGAGCTCATCTTCCGGCTCGACGTCGTCGAGGGCGCCGGCGTCGCGGTCGCCCCCTGGATCCACCGCGTGGGCAAGAAGGGCCAGCGCGGCGCCGGCGCGCGGATCGGCAAGAAGCGCCTCCTCCTCGAGCACGGCGCCAAGCTCTCCGCCGACGACGCCCGCGTCGCGGCGCTCCTGCCCGACGGCGACGCGTTCGCCTCGCGGGCGCTGCTCGACGCGCTCATCGGCCACCCGCGCCTCGTCCTCGGCGAGGCGCCCGACGTCGCGGTGCGCATCGAGCGCACGCCGGTGGGCCTCGTGGCCGAGGAGCGCCACGGCGCCGTGCGGGTGAGCGCCGGCGTCGAGGGCACCGCGCTGCCCCCTCCGCTGCTCGATCGCGTCCGCCGCGCCCGGCCCGAGGAGGTGCTGTTCCTCTGGGACTGGGACCAGGGCGCGCGCCGGCTCACGCTGCTCGACGTCAAGGCCGAGGTCCGGTCGCTCCTCGACGTGCTCCTGCGCGAGGGCAACGTCTTCCCGCCCGAGAGCCACGCCGCCCTGCTCGCCGCGCTCGCGCGGTGGGCGCAGCGCGTGCCCGTCGCCATGCCGCGCAGCGTGATGGGCGAGTCGGTCCCGCCCGCGCTGCTCCCGGTGCTGCGCCTCACGGCCCAGCCCCGCGGCGCGGTCGAGGTGGAGCTGCGCATCCGGCCGCTCGCCGATGGCCCGGCCCTCGCGCCGGGCGCGGGCGCCCGCGACGTGCACGTGCGGCGCGGGGAGAAGGCGCTGCACGCGGTGCGCGACCTCGCCCAGGAAGAGGGCTTCGCCGCCGCGCTCGCGGCCGAGCTCCCGCTCGCCGGGGCCGAGCCGATCGAGGATCGCCGCTTCCACTACCGCTTTGCCAGCGCGCACGGCGCGCTCGACCTGCTCGCGGCCTGCGCGGCGCGCGACCCGCCGCCGGAGCTCGAGTGGGTGGGCGCGCCGCTCCGCGCCGTGGCGAGCCGCGGCCCCCAGGCGCTCAAGATCGTCCTCGAGCGGCGGCGCGAGTGGTTCGGCGTCCTCGGCGGCCTGAGCGTCGGGGGCGAGCGCGTGGAGCTCGCGCGGCTGCTCGATGCGGCGCGGCGCGGCGAGCGTTACGTGCAGGTCGAGGCGCAGACCTACGTGGAGCTGGGCGAGGCGCTGCGCGCCCACCTCGAGCGCCTGTCGGACCACGTCCACGAGACCCGGTACGGCCTCGCGGTGGGCCCCTCGGCCGCCGGGGTGCTGTGGGAGATCGAGCGGGCCGGCGCCGAGCTCGATGGGGACGGCGCCTACCGGCGGCTCGCCGAGCGCGTCGCGGCCGCCGGCGAGCTTCGCCCGGCCGTCCCCCCGGCGCTCGGGACCGAGCTCCGCCCGTACCAGGTCGACGGGTACCGCTGGCTCGTGCGGCTCGCGGCCTGGGGGGCCGGGGGCGTGCTCGCCGACGACATGGGCCTCGGCAAGACCGTGCAGGCGCTGGCCGTCCTGCTCGAGCGCGCCGAGCGCGGGCCGGCCCTCGTCCTCGCCCCGACGTCGGTGGCCTTCAACTGGCGGGACGAGGCGCAGCGCTTCGCGCCCTCGCTGCGCCTCACGCTCTACGCGGACGAGGCCGATCGTGACGGCGCGCTCGCGTGGCTCGGCCCGGGCGACGTGCTGGTGCTCAGCTACGGCCTGCTCGTGCGCGACGCCGCGCGCCTCTCGGCCCGGCGCTTCGCCACGGTCGTCTTCGACGAGGCCCAGAGCCTGAAGAACGCGACCACCCTGCGCGCGCGCGCCGCGCGGGCGCTCCAGGCGGACTTCACGATCGCGCTCTCCGGCACGCCGCTCGAGAACCACCTCGGCGAGCTCTGGAGCCTGTTCACGATCGTCTTTCCCGGCCTCCTGGGCAGCTGGGACTCGTTCCGCGATCGTTACGCCGCGCCGATCGAGCGGCACGGCGATCCTGCTGCGGCGCCCGCGCTCGCGCGCGTGCTCGCCCCCTTCCTCCTGCGGCGGACCAAGGCGCAGGTGGAGGCCGAGCTCCCGGCGCGCACCGAGGTGCGCGTGCCGGTCGTCCTCTCGGGCGCCGAGTGGCAGCTGTACGAGGACGCGCGGCTCGCGGCGCTGTCCGATCTCGAGACGCGCCGGTCGGTCCGTCGGGAGCAGCAGCGGCGCGTCGAGGTGCTCGCGGCGCTCACGCGGCTGCGGCTGCTCGCCTCGCACCCGCGGCTCTACGACGAGCGCTCGGCGCTCGCCTCGTCCAAGCTCGCGCGCTTCCTCGAGCTCGTCGAGGAGCTGCGGGCGGAGGGGCAGCGCGCCCTCGTCTTCAGCCAGTTCACCTCGCACCTCGCGCTGGTGCGCGAGGCGCTCGACGCGCGCGGCGTCGCGTACGTCTACCTCGACGGCGAGACGCCGCGGCGGGCGCGGGGCGAGCGGGTGCGCGAGTTCCAGGAGGGGGCGGCGCCGCTCTTCCTGATCTCGCTCAAGGCGGGCGGGTTCGGCATCAACCTCACGGCGGCCACCAACGTGATCCACCTCGACCCCTGGTGGAACCCCGCGGTCGAGGATCAGGCCTCGGATCGCGCGCACCGGCTGGGCCAGCGCCGGCCGGTCACCATCTACCGCCTGGTGGCGCTCGGGACGATCGAGGAGCAGATGCTGTCGCTGCACGAGCAGAAGCGCTCGCTCGCGGCCCAGGTCCTCGGCGGCAAGGACGCCGCGGGCAAGCTCTCGACGCAGGAGCTCCTGAGGCTGCTCTCGGCGCGGCTCCCGGGGCTGGACGGCGGCGAGGGCGGCGAGGGGGAGGGCGCCGTCGCGCTCGACGGGGATCCCGGCGCCGGGGCGCCCGCGCCCGCGCCCGCCTGAGGAGCGCTACGTCGCCCAGAGCACGGCGAGCTCCAGCTCGATCGCCTCGAACGGCGCGGCGCGGACGCGCGCGGCGTCGCGGTGGGTGGCGATCGGGACCCAGCCGCGGCCCGGGCCGAGCGAGAAGACCTCCTGGGTCCGCTGGATGGGATCGACCAGCCACGCGTGCTGCACGCCCTCGTGCGCGTAGAGGGGCATCTTCTCCTTGCGATCGTGCTGCTCTGTCGAGGGGCTCAGGACCTCGCAGATCCAGTCCGGAGCGAGCGAGAAGTAGGGTGTATCGGGGAGCTCGGGCATGCGCTCCCGGCGCCAGCCGGCGATGTCCGGCACGACCGCGTCCACGTCGCCCGGCGATTCCGGATCGGGGAAGTGCAGCTCGGGCTCGTCCAGGATCCACCATCCGCCTGGGCCGTTCCTGCCGTGGTCGAAGGGACCGCCGATCTCGATGCCCAGGCTCGACGCGGCGCGCGCATGCCGCGGTGCCGGCCGCGGGAAGACGTGCAGCACGCCGCGGATCAGCTCTGCCACCTTGTTCGGCGGCGCGGCCTCCAGGTCGGCGTACGTGGCGCGGCGGGGCTTCTCGGCGGGCTGGCCCATGGCCCCAGCCTGCCTGCGGGCGCACGCTCAGGCAAGCAGCGCCCGACGGGGCACCGCCTCGCCGGAGCGCCGGTCCTTGCGAACGGACGCGGAGGGCGCGCGTCCCCCCGCGCCTCGTCACCTCACCGGAGCGAGATCTGGTGCGCGAACTGCGACTCTTCGAACGAGTAGCCCCAGAGGGACGCGTCGCGCTCGTCGTAGAGCCACGCGTGCACGCGCGGCCCGTCGCCCCGCGACAGGGGCGGATAGGTGAGCAGGTGATCCAGCTGTGTCAGCACGTTCTCCTGCGCCATCACCTCGCGGAGCGACTCCCTGTCGAGCCCGCCGTAGTTGTGCCGCACGAGGTCCATCGTCGCCCGCGCCGCGGGCACCTGCGCCATGAGCCCGAAGGCCCCTCGATCGCGCTCCTCGTCGAGGAGCACCTCGAGCGCCGCGCACTGGACGTGGCCGCAGATCACGACGTCGTGCGTCTCCCGCATGGAGAGCGAGAGCAGGAGCGGCGCGTTCTCGCTCGCGACCTTGTCGCTCCAGGGCGCCACGAGGTGCGCCGGCGACCGCACCTGCGCGCACGACACTCCGCGAGCCGAGAGCCCCATCCGCTCGAGGGGGAGCGCCGCGTCGAAGCACGAGACCAGCAGCGTGCGGCCGGGATCCAGCGTGGCGGGGATGCGCCGTCGCCGTCGCGAGGCCGGGCCCTCGAGGGAAGTGTCGTACGAGCGCTGCATCGGTTCTCCTCGCGGACCGGAGCGGTCCTCCGGCATGGGTCGGAACGAGCGCGCCTCCGGTTCCCGATCACCGCGCGCCGCCGGCCTGCGCCGGCGGCGGGCCCTGCGCGTCACCGGGCGAACGGGCTGCGCAGCCGGCGGCTCACGCCTCGCCGGCCTCGTTCGCGAACGCCTTCGCGGGGTCGGCTTGCCTCGCCGCGTCCGCCGGGGGGGCGGGGTGGACGACGACCCGCTTCCAGCGCCCCGAGGCGTAGTAGGCCAGGCTGGCGGCGAGCGACACGACGAAGCTCACCGCGATGGCGTACCAGACCCCCTTCACGCTGCGCATCTCGCGGGAGAGGAAGTACGCGAGCGGGGCGCGGACCACCCAGAGGCCGAGCAGCGAGATCGCGGTCGTGACCAGGGTGGCGCCGGCGCCGTTGATGATGCCGTTGCTCACGAAGGAGAGGCCGAAGAGCACGTACGACGCGCCCACGATGTGCAGGTACGAGACGCCGAGATCGATGACGACCGGATCGGCGATGAACACGCGGAGGAGCGCCTCGGGGAAGACGATGGCCGCCGCCGAGCACGCGAGCGTGATCGCGGCGCTGAAGGCGCAGCCCCACAGGAAGATCTCGCGCACGCGCCCGTGGTGCCCCGCGCCGAGGTTCTGCCCGGCGAGCGTCGATATCGCCATTCCCATGTTGATCGCGGGCAGGAACGCGATCTGGTCGATGCGCGAGGCCGCGCCGAACGCCGCGGTCGCGACCTCTCCGAACCCGTTCACGATCCCCGTCACCACCACCATGCCGAGCGACACCACCGACTGCTGCACGGCCGCCGGCACGCCGATGCGGAGCGTCCGCCGGATCGTCGGGCCGAGCTGGCCGAAGCGGGGCCACCTCGGCGAGATCGGCGACCTCTTCACGTGGAGATATGCGTTGAGCGCGACGAGCGCGAGGACCTGAGAGACGATCGTGGCCCAGGCCGTCCCGTTCAGGCCGAGCGCCGGCAGCCCCAGCTTCCCGAAGATGAGGAGAGGATCGAGCACCGTCGTGAGCAGGACGGAGCCGAGCTGAAAATAGAGGGGAGTCTTCGAGTCCCCCGTCCCCTGCAGCATGCTCCGCAGCGCGAACATGCCGAAGCTGAACGGCAGCGAGAGCAGGTAGACGCGGAGGTAGTGCGCGGCCGGCTCGAGCACCTCGGCCGGCGTGTCCATCGCGCGGAGGATCGCGGGCGTAAAGATCTCGCCGATGACGGTCAAGAGGACGCCGAGGCCGTAGATGAGCACGGTGGAGCCGTCCACCACGCGCTTCAGCTCGTCGAACCGCCTGGCGCCGAAGCTCTGCGAGACGAGGATGTTCGTCGCCAGGGTCATCCCCATCCCGACGCCGAAGATCGTGAACACGACCGGGAAGCTCACGGTGACGGCCGCGAGGGCGACGGTGCCCAGGTACTGGCCGACCCAGATGGCGTTGATGAAGCTGTAGGTCGTCTGGAGGAAGCCCCCGAGGAGCATCGGGAGCGAGAACGTCACGATGTGTCTGGGGATGCTGCCGGTCGTCAGATCGGTGCCGAACGTCGGTTTCATCGGGCTCCTCGCCCGCGGGTGGGCGGAAAGAGGGTATCGTGGGAGGGTCGGGCGCGGCGTAACTTAGCGGACGCGCGGCGACAGTCCACGCCCGCTGGCGCGCGGCTTGCAGTCCGCGCCGGCCGCTGAGCGCTTCGGTCCTTCCCCGGTTGCGCCAGCGAGAGGAGAACGACATGCCGAAAGCGAAGTCCGCCAGCGCCCCCAAGCAGCCGGGGGCGCGGGGCGCGGCCTCGGAGCCGTCCGAGGCGTCCTTGCCGCTGGTGCTCACCGCGGCCGAGCAGGATCTCCTGGGTCGCGCCCTCAAGCTCCTGGTCAATGTCCAGGCCGCGCCGTTCGTGGAGCGGGCCCGTCGCGAGGGCTACACGGCCGAGGAGCACCGCGAGGGGTGGCGGCTGTTCAAGCTCGCCTCGGGCGAGCAGCGCCCGCTGGAGCACCTGTTCGTGGAGGCCTCGAGCGGCGGGGTGGTGGAGGGGGCGGAGCGGATGCGGCTGCTCCAGGAGGTCGACACCTTCGAGAACACGTGGTTTCCGCGCGCGCGGGCGATCATCCGCCGCGTGGTGCCGCGCGAGCGGCGCGCCGGGTTCGAGGCCGCGTTCTTCAAGAACCTGGAGCAGCAGCCGCTCGGGCCGGCGGTGATCATGTCGGTCGGGACGTTCCTGCGCCGGGTGGAGGGGCTCGCCAGGAACAGCGACGGCGACGCGAAGAAGGTCCACAAGACGCTCACGGCGCGCGGGCTGACGGAGGCGAGGATGCAGCAGGTGCGCGACCAGCTCGCGCGGCTGGAGGCCGGCGCCGGCGCGCAGGGGCAGCCGCCCCGGGTGCCGGCGGCGGAGCTGGAGCGGGCCCGGAAGGAGCAGCGGGAGGCGCTCGAGGGCCTGCGCGACTGGTTCAACGACTGGGCGACGACGCTCCGGCAGGTCTTCTCGGTCAAGGCGCAGATCCAGCTCGGCCTCACGGTGATGAAGCGCGCGGCGGCCGCCGCCGGGGAGGTGGTCGAGGAGGAGCCGCCGCTCGACGGGGACGACGACGGCGCGGAGGGCGAGGTCGCGGGCGCGGAGCCGCTGCTCGGCTGACGCGGCGCCGGGCGCCGCCGTGCCCGCCAGGCGCCGGGGAGGGCGGCGGGAAGGCGCGGCGCCAGCGGAAAGCCGGTCCGGGGAGCCGGAGGAGGGGGTCTCGAGAGCGGCCGAGGGGGTCTCGGGAACGGCCGAGGGGGGTCTCGAGAACGGCCGAGGGGGTCTCGAGATGTGCGCAGACCTCGCTCCGCGCTCTCCGGACCGGCTGCGGCGGTGTCCAGACCCCGCCGCCCCGGTCTCCAGACCGGCACCGACGCTCTTCAAGCCCATCCCGGAGGCGCTCGCTGTCCAGGGTGCGATCGCTCGCCTCCTCCGGGCGCGACCGAGCCGTCCGCTCTACCCGAGGCGGTCGGTCCACGTGGACACGAGCCCTTGCGAGGTGGCTCGGGATACCGCTCCGGCAGCGCAGGATCCCCTGATCGGGTGCACAGATACTCTGCGGACCATGGGACCCCTCGCGGCGTCAGTTGCAGAGGGGCTCCGCAACCGGTTGCTCCCTTCCGCAATGGTTTGCGTGATTGAACAAGGGTTCGCGGTCCCGGGATCCCGGCCGCACGTCCCGACGGCACGGGCGCAGCGCCGCGCCATGGGTCGCATCGCGAGAAGGATCCACCTCGGCCTCGCCAGCACGGGGCCCCGCGCCCGAGCGGAAGATGCGGTGTGACGGGGGCCTACGACGAGGGTTTGAGCCGCCAAGGCGCTGAGGACACCAAGAGGGAGAGAACGCTCCTCTCTCTCTCTTCTTTGACGTCCTGCCTCCAGCTGACGTCGTCGAGAATCTCGGATTTTAACGCAAAGGCGCAAAGGCGCAAAGGCGCAAAGGCGCAAAGGCGCAAAGGCGCAAAGGCGCAAAGGCGCAAAGGCGCAAAGGCGCAAAGGCGCAAAGGCGCAAAGGCGCAAAGGCGCAAAGGCGCAAAGGCGCAAAGGCGCAAAGGCGCAAAGGCGCAAAGGCGCAAAGGCGCAAAGGCGCAAAAAGGCAGAGAGAGGAATCGAGGGTGAGAGAGCCAAGGTCGTCGTTGCGGCGATCGAGGTGCATCGCACCCTTGGAGGCGTCGGGCTACTCGAAACAGGTGACGGAGAGGCGCTTGCCTTCGCCTGAGTCGCGAGGGACTTCGGGGAGGTGAGGCAGGGCATCCATCGCGTGGTCAGGGGATTGCGAGAATGAAGAATGACCTGCCTCTATCTTGCTTTTTTTGCGCCTTTGCGCCTTTGCGCCTTTGCGTTGAATTCTCCATCCGTGCGACGCGGCTGCGCCCTCAGGCCGCCCGCAGCCGCCACACCGCGGGCCGCAGCAGCAGCAGCGGCGCGGCGAGGCCCGCGACGACGCCGCACCACACCGCCGACTCGACGCCGATCCGACCCGCGAGCCAGCCGGCCGCGAGCGTGCCCGCCGGCAAGAGCGCGCCGGTGAGCACGTGGAGCGTGGCGTTGACCCGGCCGAGCACGTGGAGCGGCAGCATCGATTGCCGGGCGCTCACCGCGTGGATCATGAACGCCACGAGGAAAGCGTCCCCGAGGAGCTGGTGCAGCACGAGGGCAGGGACCGCGAGCCGCCCGAGGTGCGCGGCGAGCGGGATGAGCACGGCGCCGGCCTGACCCACCGCGAGGCTGAGGATCATCGCCGGCCCGGGGCCGAGGCGGCGGCCCAGCCACCCCGCGACGACGCTGCCGCCCAGCGCGCCGACGCCGCCCGCGCTGATGATCAGCCCGACCGCGGCGGGATCCAGCCGCAGGCCCTCCAGGAGATAGAGCATGTACAGCGCGGAGAAGACCCCGCCGCTGAAGAGCGCCTGCGCGCCCATGGCCAGGAACGTCGCGCCAACCACGGGGTGGCCGAGGCCGTGGCGCAGCCCCACCCGGAGATCCTCGAACAGCGAGGCGCCCCCCTCGGCCGCGTCGCCCCCGGGGGCGGCCGGCGCCTCGACCGCCCGGATGCGCCAGAGCAGCGCCGCCGACCCGAGATACGAGAGCGCGTCCGCCACCATCGTCACCGGCGCGGTGAGCACCTGGATCAGGATGCCCGCGGCGCCGGGGCCGGCGATCTCCGCGGCGGCCTCGGTCCCCTCCAGCCGGGCGTTCGCCTCGACCAGGCGATCCTGCCCGACCAGCGCCGGCAAGTACGCGTTGTCGGCGATCTGGAACAGGGAGGTGGCCACGCCGACCAGCGCGGCCACCGCGGAGAGATGGACGAGGGTCAGCGCGCCGGCCCAGGCCGCGATCGGCACCGAGAGGATCAGCGCGGCGCGCGCGAGATCCGCGCCGATGAGCAGCGGCCGCTTGCGCGAGCGGTCGACGAGCCCGCCCGCGAAGAGCCCCACGAGCACGCCCGGGGCGGTCGACATCGCCGAGAGCGCCGCGACGCCGGCCGCGTCGGCGCCGAGGCTCACGATCGCGATCACCGGCAGCGCCGTCCGGCTGACGCGGCTGCCCAGCGCGCTCACCGCCTGCGCGGCCCAGAGGCGCAGGAAATCGGGGTGGCGAGAGAGGCCGGCGGGGGGAGGGGACATGGCGCGGGAGCGCGAGTAGAGCAGAAAAGAAGGAAGGACGGAGCGCCGCGACGGCCTGGGACCATCCGGCTGGCCCGAGAGGCGTGCTACACGAGGGCGATGGACCGCGACGAGCGTACTGGTGAAATCTTTCTCCGCGTCGTGGGTCGGCGCACCGCGCCGCCGCTCGGCGAGCCCCCGCCGCTCGAATCGCGCGACGCCCTCGCCACCATGGCGCGCTATCGAACACGGGCCCCCAAGGGGATCTTCGTCTACCGCAGCCACGCCGAGATGGAGGCCGACAGGCTGCGCTGGACCGTCGATGCCATGATCGAGCGCGCGCGCCGTGGCTGAATATACGCGCCCGGCCACGTGGGACGACGTCAAGCTGCTTGCCCGCTACCTCGATGAAGCAGGCGTACGCTGGGCGCTGATCGGTGGCTATGCGATCGCCGCGCACGGGTTCGTCAGGTTCTCCGAAGACGTCGACATCCTCGTCGACCCGTCCACCGAGAACGCGAAGCGCTGGATCGCGGCGCTTGCCCGGCTGCCCGACGGCGCGACGCGCGAGCTCGTCGGCGAGGAGGATGTCTTCGAACGCGAAGGTCCGTACGCCATCCGGGTCAACGATGAGTTCACCATCGACGTGATGCCTTCGGCCTGCGGCCACGGATGGGCCGAGCTGGAGCCTTACGTCGAGGAGCGCTTCATCGACGGTGTCCGGCTACGGGTCCTCGGGCTCGAAGGGTTGCTGAAGACCAAAGAAGGCATGCGCGACAAGGACCGCGCCGACGCCGCGGTGCTGCGCGCGGCCCTGGACGCTCTCCGCAGCGCGAAATGAGGGTCGCCTCTGCGGGCAGGCGCGACTACGAAAGCAGCCCTGGAGCCACCCGCGCCCATGCCCTCGCTGCTGCGTTCACCAGCTACCAGGCTCGCCGCAGCGCTCGTCGCGATCGCGATGGCGCTCGTCGGCCTCCTGCCCCTCTTCGACGGCCCCGGCTACGAGAGCGCGCTCGCCGCAGGCGTGCTCGTGCCGAGCGCCGCCGCGATCGCGACCGCCCTCGACGTCGCCGCCCACCGGCCCCTGCCGCTCGACGCCTTCCGCCGCGGCGTCGCGAACGGCGCCCTGCTCGCGGTCGTCGCGTACGCCACCACCCTGGCGCACGGCCTCCGCGCGGGCTTCTGCGACGTGCTCGGCGGCTCCGCGCACTTCGCCCTCGGGCCCGGCCTCGGCGCGGCCCTCGGCGGCGCCTGGGGCGCGGTCGCGGGCGAGCTCGCCGCCGGCATCCGGCGCGACGACGCCGCGCCCCTGCCGCCCGCGCCCCCCGCGTGGCGGCGCCGGCTCATCGCCGTCCTCGCCGCGCTCGCCGCCCCGCTCGCCTCGATCGGCGTGAGCGCCGTCCGCTTCTACACGAGCCCGATCGTCTTCGCCTACGACCCCTTCGTCGGCTTCTTCAGCGGCACCCTCTACGATACCGTCGTCGACGCCTCCGGGCTGCTCACCTACCGCGCCGGGACGCTCGCCACCCTCGTCGCCGCGTCCGCGCTCGCCCACCACCTCGTCCACGACGCGGGCGGCCGGCTGTCGTTCCAGCTGCGAGGCCGCCCCGGGCTGCTCCTGCTCGGCGCGGCGTGCGCCGCCCTCAGCGCCGCGAACCTCCTCGAAGGCGCACGCCTCGGCCACTTCCAGACCTCCGAGACCATCGCGGCCGAGCTCGGCGCGCTCTCGCAAGGCGAGCGCTGCGAGGTCGTCTACCCGCGCGGCATGCGCGAGGCCGACGTCCAGCGCTTCGTGCGCGAGTGCGACGCCCACATCGCGGCCGGCGAGCGCTGGCTCGGCGCGCCCGCAGAGCACGGCGGCGCGCCGCTCCGCGTCCGCGCCTACCTGTTCGAGAGCGCGGCGCAGAAGGGCGCGCTCATGGGCGCGTCGCGCACCTACGTGGCGAAGCCGTGGCGCCGCGAGGTGTACCTGCAGGCCGCCGGCTACCCGCACCCGACCCTCGGGCACGAGATCATGCACGTGCTCGCCGGCGCCTTCGCCCGCGGCCCGTTCGAGATCGCCGGGCGGCTCGGCGGCTGGCTCCCCGACCCGGGCCTCATCGAGGGGATCGCCGTCGCCGGCTCGCCCAGGGAGGGCGAGGACCTGAGCCCGCGCGAGTGGGCCAAGGCCATGAAAGATCTCGGGATCCTGCCGCCGCTGGCGCGCCTCTTCGCGCTCGGGTTCCTCGCCGAGAACTCGTCGACCGCCTACACCGTGAGCGGCGCCTTCGTCGGCCACGTGCGCGCGACGTACGGGCCCGCCGCGGTCCGCGCCTGGTACGGCGGCAAGCCGCTGCCCGAGCTCACCGGCGCCTCGTGGGCCGAGATGGAGCGCGCGTGGCACGCCGAGCTCGACGCGCTGTCGCTCCCGGACGCGGCCAGGGCGCAGGCGAAGGCCCGCTTCGATCGGCCCGCCGTGTTCGAGCGGCGCTGCCCGCACGTGGTCGACGCGTGCGCGCAGAAGGCGGAGCAGCTGCGCGCGCGCGGCGACAACGAGGGCGCCATCGCCGAGTACCGGCGCGTCCTCGCGCTCGACCAGAGCCCCGCGACGCGCGTCGCCGTCGCCGAGACGCGGCTCGCGAGCGACGCGCCCGGCAGCCGGGCCGAGGGGGTGCGCGAGCTGGAGGTCATCGCCGGGGACGCGTCGGTGCCGCGCCACCTGCGCGACCGCGCGGCGGAGCGGCTCGGCGACGTGGCGCTCTCGGCCGGCGACCGCGAGCGCGCGGTCGCGTGGTACCAGGAGGTCGCCGGCCGCCTCGTCGACGAGGACCGGCTGCGGACGCTCGACGTCAAGATCGCCGCCGCCCACGACGAGCGGGCCCGCGCGGCCGTGGTCGAGCTCCTGGTCGGGACCCGCGGCGGCGCGCCGGACCGGTTCCGGGCGGCCGAGCTGCTCGGCGCCTGGGCCGCGCAGGCGCCCGGCGACGGCCTGCCGAGCTACCTCCTCGGCCGCCAGTACCTGAACGACGGCCGCTTCGACGAGGCGGCCGATCGCCTGGACCGGGCGCTCGGGGCCCACCTGCCCCTCCAGCGGGTCTGGATCGAGGCCGAGCGGCTGCGCCTCGTGGCGGCGTGCGGCGTCGGCGACGCCGAGACCGCGCGCCGGATGTTCGCCCAGTACGCCGCCCACGAGGGGGCGGCCGGCGCCGGGCCCGCCGTGAGCCAGGAGCGCCGGGACGCCGCCCTCCGGCTGCTCGAGCGGTGCGACCGCGCCGCGCCCCGGCCCGCGGCCCCGGCGACCCCATCCGACAGGCCGGACGGACAAAAGTGAAGAATGCCTCTCGTCCCCGCGCGCCGACGTGGTGAGATGTCGTGGCGATGCACGATGCGCCTGCGAGCGAGAGGTACCGCCGCCTCGTCGCGCTGAACGCTGTCCTCACCGTCGTGGCCCGCCACTCGAACCTCCTCCTGCCGAGGCCGTTCGAGGAGCTCGCCGACGCCGTCGGCCGGTTCGCCGCGTTCCAGCTCTTCGCGGTGCTGTTCCCGGAGCCCGAGGGCGCGCTCCGCGCGCACGCGGTCATCCGCGCCGATACGCTCGCCGCCGCGCCGTTCGGCGCGCTGCTCCCCGCGCCGGCGGCGCTCTTCCGGCGGGTGTTCGGCGAGGGCAAGGCGTTCTCCTGCGACGACACCCGCGCGGGGGACGCGCTCGACGGGCTGGGGCCGACCGAGGGGTGCCTCGCGTACGTCGCCTTCCCGGTGCGGGCCGCGCCGCCCGGCGCCGAGGGCGCGCCGCGCGCCAGCAGCTCCGGCGGCGGCGGCCCCGTGGTGGCGGCGCTCGTGCTCGGCTACGCGGACGCCGCGGCGGCGGCCGCCGCGCCGGTGGAGCTCCTGGAAGAGCTCGCCGGCGCGCTCGGCGCCGGCCTGGATCGCTCGCTGCGCGTCGTCGCCGGCGAGCGCGAGGCCGCCGAGCGGCTGCTCAGGATCCGCGAGCTCGAGGAGCAGCACCGGAACCTCCTCGACAACGCGCCGCTCATCATCTTCCGGCTCGATCCCGAGACCGGCGAGCTCTCGTTCCTGAACCGCCACGCCGAGCGGCTCCTCGGGGTGCCGGTGGCCGAGGCGCTGAGGACGCCGGGCTTCCTCGGCGAGGCCCACGCCGACCCGGAGGGCGTGATGTGCTTCGAGGACGCGGTGGCGCGGGCCAAGCTCGGCGCCCCCTCGGCGTCGTACGAGGCGCGCCTCAGGCGGCGGGGCGGCGACGCGATCACCGCGCGCGGCACGGTGTACCCGCTGGTCTCGGATCGCGGCCGCGTGGTGGCGATCGAGGGCGTGCTCGCGGACGTCAGCACCGAGCACGCGGCGCGCACGCGGCTCATCCAGGTCGACCGGCTGTCGACGCTCGGCACGCTGGCGGCCGGCGTGGCGCACGAGATCAACAACCCCGCGGCGTTCATCCTGCTCGGCCTGGACATGCTCGACCGCCTGCTGCGCGGCCCGAACGTGCGCATGGAGGGCGCGGCCGCCTCGAGCGCGTCGGAGCTCTTGCGGGAGCTGCGCGACTCGATCAAGCGCATCGTCGACATCGTCCGCGACCTCAAGCTGTTCGCGAGCCCGCCGCAGCCGGAGGGGTCGCGGCGCACGCTGACGGACGCGAACCGGACCGTGGAGTCGGCGCTGAGCCTGACGCGCGGCCAGATCATCGAGCGGGCGCAGATCGTGAAGAACCTGTCGGAGGTGCCGCCGATCCTGATGGAGGACGGCCGGCTCGGGCAGGTCATCGTGAACCTGCTCGTCAACGCGGCCCAGGCGATCCCGAAGCCGAGCTCGAAGACCGAGGCGCGCGATCAGACGGTGACGGTCGAGACGCGGAGCGACGGGGACACGGTCGAGATCGTGGTGACCGACACCGGCGGCGGCATCGCGGAGGAGAACCTGCCGCGCATCTGGACGCCGTTCTTCACGACCAAGGGGCCCGAGGTCGGCACGGGGCTCGGCCTGTCGATCAGCCGCGAGATCATCGAGCGCGCCGGCGGGCAGATCACGGCGGAGAGCCCGGTGCCCGGGAGCGACCCGGCGGGTGGGGCGCGCTTCGTCATCTCGCTGCCGGCGGCGGGGCGCGCGGAGGAGGCGACGCCGAGCGTCGCGCCGGTGCCGCGGCTCGTGTCGAAGCGGGCGCGGGTGCTGGTGGTCGAGGACGAGGCGTCGCTGGCGCGCGCGCTGTCCGAGCAGCTCGGCCGGGTGCACCAGGTGGCGCTCGCGCCGAGCGCGGACGCGGCGATGGGGATGCTCGCCGGCGGCCAGCGGTTCGACGTGGTGCTCTGCGATCTGCGGATGCCCGGCATGTCGGGCGACGTCTTCTACACGCGGATCCGCGAGAGCGATCCGGCGCTCGCGCAGGGGTTCATCTTCATGACCGGCGTGGGCTTCGGCGCCGACGTGGAGCGGTTCCTCGCCTCGTCGGGCCGGCCGCTCCTGGAGAAGCCGTTCTCCGCCGAGGACGCGCTGAGCGCGATCGCCGAGGTCGTCACGGCGAACCGGGCCGAGGAGCGGGAGAGCACGAGGTCGCGGTCGAATCCATGAAGCTCGCCGACGTCATGCGGGACCTCGCCGCGCTGGGCAACGAGAAGATGCGCGAGGTCAACGCCCGCGCCGGAGACGCCCACGGCGTGAACCTCACCCAGCTCCGCGCGCTCGCGAAGCGGCTGAAGGCGGACAACGCCCTGGCCGGCGAGCTGTGGCGCACGGGCGATCCCGACGCCCGCCTGCTGGCGACGCTCGTGTTCAAGCCGAAGGCCCTCTCGGCGGACGAGCTGGACGCGATGGTCCGGGAGATCGGCTACCCCAAGCTGCTCGACTGGTTCATCGTCAACGTGGTGAAGGCGTCGCGCCACGCCGAGGCGCTGCGCGTCCGCTGGAAGGACTCCGCGAGCGCGCTGGTCGGGCGCGCCGGCTGGAGCCTGACGACGGACCGCGTCGTGAAGAGCCCTGCCGGGCTCGATCTCCCCGCGCTGCTCGACCAGATCGAGGCGGAGATGAAGACGGCGCCGGGCCCGAAGCAGTGGTCGATGAACCACTGCCTCGCCGAGATCGGCATCCACAACCCCGGGTTGCGCGCCCGCGCGGTGGCCATCGGCGAGCGGCTCGAGGTGCTCAAGGACTACCCGGCGTCGCCGGGTTGCACGCCGCCGTTCGCGCCGATCTGGATCGCGGAGATGGTGCGGCGGCAGAAGGCGGAGAAGACGCGGGGCGGGTGAGGGGGGGCGGCGCGCCCTGCTCCAGACGCCGTCCGGGCGCGCCCGGGGCGCTCCGTACGCCGCAGCTCGCCATGACCATGACCGTGCGCTCCCAACAGCGATCTGGATACCGGCGGCGTTCTACAGGGGGGCCACGCACAGGCCGTCCGGGGCCACGAAGTAGACGTGGCTGTCGGACACCGAGACGATGCGCCCCGCCTCGATGAGCGCCGGGAGGGCGTCGCCGTCGCCCACACGAAGCGCGAAGATGCCCTCCTCGCCGCCGCGCCGGCCCGCGATCGCGAGCGTCGCGCTGCTCTCGCTGCGCAGGAGGGAGTCGCTCCCGTCGAGGAGGGGTTCGCCCTCCCCGCCGGCGCCGAGGTGGTATCGCACCCACGGCGCCCCGGGCACGATCACGATCCCTTGCTCGGGCTCCAGCACGAACGCATCGGCCGCTGGCCGGCCGAGCTTCAACGCGGCGAGCGTGTCGTCGGTGAGGTTCCAGGCGTAGACGCCGAGCAGATCGTCGAAGTCGACCGGGGTGAACACCAGGAACTTCCCATCGCTGGTGAACTCCGCGGTCGTGTTCGAGGGGATGTCCTCCTGCGCGGCCACGAGGCTGCCGCCGTGCTCGGGCGACCACGCCTTGAGCCCTGCCGGCCAGTTCTCATAGGCGATCTCTCCGCGCGGTCCGAAGCGGAAGATCTCGTCGACCTCATCCTCGAGGTCGAGCTCGCGAGCGGTCGCGAGCTCGCGCCAGCGGACGCCGGTCAGCTGCGGCCGCTCCGTGCACGTCGTGATGCCGCGCGGTACGAACAGCACCGCGGAGCCGTCGCTGGAGAAGTGCAGCGCGCGCACGGCCGACGGGGCGCCGGGCAGCTCGTGACGAAAGCACCCCACGCCCGCCGCCAGCGTCTCGGCCTCTCCGCGCTCGAGATCGTGCAGGCGGAGCGCACCCTCGCCGTCGACGAACCCGAGCTTCGTCCCGTCGCCGCTGAACGTGATTCCGGCGCGATCGGCGTCGAGCGCAGGGTCATTGTACGCGGTGTCGAGCTCCTCGTCGGTCCCCGCGGCGAGGTCGACGAGGACGACGCGGTCGTCGGCATCGATGAACGCGGCGTGACGCCCGTCCGGAGACGCCCTGAGCTCGCGGCCCTCGCCGAGCCCCCGGGTCTCGCCTGCGGCCGCGTCGAACAGGGCGATCGGCGTGAGCTCGACGGGATCGTCCGGTGGTCCGAGGAGGATCTCGCTCGTCCTCAGCGCGTGGAGGAGATACCGCCCGTCGGGGCCCCAGAACACGCGCATGTCCAGCGAGTCCAGGGCGAGGTCCTCGCCGAGCACGGCCGCGCTGCCCTCGGCGAAGCTGAAGACGTGCAGCTGGCGCAGCTCGCCGCCCGCGTCCGCGAAGTACGCCGCGCGGCTCCCGTCGGGCGAGAAGCGCACGAAGGCGGCGTGGCATGGCACCCTGGACGCGATCGCCTCCGCCTCCCCCGTCAGCACGTCGACCGCGACGAGCTCCGTGGACGCGCACCCGTCCTGCCCGCGCAGGAACGCGGCCCGCCGCCCGTCCGGCGAGAACACGACCCCCGTGCGGCGCGGCGGGGCCTGCGTCTCCGCGGCCGCCATGCCCGGCCCGAGCTCGAGGAGGCGCCCCGCCTCGCTGTCCCACAGGTGGATCCCGCCCTCCGCGGCGTACGCGAAGCGGCGCCCCGTCAGGTCGAAGCCGAGCGGATCGACGTGATCGATGTCGGCGTGGACGCGGCGCGCCCTGGAGCGGCGCAGCACGCCGAGGGAGCCGTCCGGGCGCGTGGGGCACGTCCCGCCGTCGCGCACGTCGAACGCATCGCCGGTCCGGACGAGGTGCAGCCACAGCCGACACCCATCGACCATGCCTTGCCCGAGGAGCAGCCATCCGTCTTCCAACCGCTCCATCTCCACGTCCTGCCGCGTGAGGCCCCACCACAGCGTGGCGTCGAACCGCTGCGCGGAGCCGTCGAGGCTCCCCTCGGCCGCCAGCACGAACCAGCCGTCGGCTCTGTCTCCCAGCGCGAGCTTCCCCCACCACCGCTCCGTGGGTCCACTCTCGACCCCTCCGCCGCCGGAAGCGCCGCTCCCGGCGCCATCGCCCCCAGCGCCGCCGGCCGCCGCGCCGGACGGATCGCGCGGCGTCGAACCGTTATCCGCACAGGCGACGAGGAGGGACAGGAGCCCTATCGCGGATCGAAGACGCATGCGCCGAGATCTCACGCCGAGTGTCGGAAGTCAAGTGACGGGACTGTCACGCGCGCGAGGCTCGCTGTCTGGCATGATTGGCGTCATTGGCGTCATTGGCATCATAGCCATCATTGGCTATCCCGCGCCTCCGGGCTCGGTTCCCCGCCCGACTTCACGCGGCAGAGGTGGCTTATGACCTCTGCGGCTTCGTCATCGCCGTTTCGAACGCCTCGGTCGCCGCGTTCATCGAGCGCCTGACGACTCGCTATCTGTGGGCCAGGGGGTCGAAGACGCCGGCGACGAAGGCCGGGGCGCATCAACCAAGGATCTGCGCGCAGACCTGCTGCAGCTCCCGCAGCAGGTCGGGGGTGGCCTGCAGGGTGATCCGGGAGCGCTGGTCGCCCTCCTGGTAGCTCAGCGTGAGCAGGACGACGGGCGCCGCGATCCTCGCCCCGCGGCTCGCGGCCGCGATCGAGTCGATGCGCCAGTCGACGCCGGTGAGCAGCTTGCCGTGGTCGAGCAGCGCGCCGCGCACGATCTCCCGCCGCACGACCGCCCGGGCCTGGTCGTAGCCGGCGAGCAGGATCGCCTGGATCTCCTCGGCGCCGTCGCCGGGCGCGAGCGCCGCGAGGTCGGCCGCGAGCGCGGCGCGGTCGAGGTCGCGCTTGCTCGCCTCGCGCACGAGGAAGCGGCACGCCTTGAGCACGCGCGCGAGCGCCTCGGAGCCGACCTCGTGCCGGCGGCAGAACCCGTCGAGGAGCCGCTCGACGGCGGCGGGCACCGGCTCGCCGAGGCTCGGCCCGAGCGCCTCCCAGAGGCGCTGCCGCGCGCCCTCGGGCAGGTCCAGGAGCCGGCGCAGGTCGGCGGCGAGCTCCGGGGGCGGCGGCGCGCCGCCGAGGCTCGCGAGCTCGGGGCGGGGGGAGGGCGCTTCGCGGGCGGGGGTGCTCATCGCGACCTCGCCAACGATTGCCGACCTCCGCGGCGATGTCCACCGCCGCGCGGCCGCCGCCGCGCGGGCGGGCCGAGACCGCGCGGGCGGGCCGAGGCCGCCAGGACCGCGGCGCTCGGCCGGATCACTCGCTCAGCTGGATCGGGACGTAGAGCGCCCGCATCTTCGACATCGTGCCCTCGCGCGTGTACCCGGCGAGCCCGTACAGCAGGTTCCACCAGTGCCCGCCCGGCGTCTCGCCGTACGAGAACACGGGGAAGAAATGGAACTCCCACTCCATGCCCGTCCGCACCCGCCGCTCCCGGTAGAAGGTGTTGAGCGCGACCTGCGTCACCGAGTTCTGGTCCGCGAACCGGAAATAGACCGGCAGGGCGATCGTGGTGCGCGACGTCGGCGACGCGAAGTCCCAGAGGAACGGCGCGACCACGAGGTGCGTGGAGCTGCGGTTTCGACCCGAATAGAAGAACGGGTAGATGTCCGTCTCCCAGCCCGTGAGATCCCGCGTGTGACGGACCAGCGGCGTGAGCCACGTCGTGTCGCTCAACCCGTGGCGCTTGAAGCGGCCATAGAACGGGAAGAGGACGAGATCGTCGCTGCGCGGCGAGGTGTTCCGGTAATAGAACGGGAGCAGGAACGTCCGCTCCAGATCGATGTCCGGATCCCGGTATTGCCAGAAGAGCGGCGTGATCATGTCGAGCTCCGTCCGCCCTCGATAGCGGGCGTAGCCCCAGGTCGCGAAGGTGCTCTCTCCCTCCTCGCCGCGCGCCTTCACGAAGAGCGGTGTGACGAGCAGGTTCGAGTTGCCCTCGTACCCGTAATGGAAGAACGGGAACAGCGTGGTGCGATCGTAGTTCTTGCCCCAGCTGTGCCAGTAGAAGGGCATGACGTTGAACACGTCGCCCTTGCGCGAGTGCTGCCACATCAGAGGACCCCAGACGTTCGTCGAGCGGTCTCCGATGTCGCTGTAATGGTAGTAGTGCAAGAGCGGCGGGATGACCTCGTATTCGCTGCTCTCGTCGCGACCGTAGAAGTAGAGCGGGGCCAGGCCGAGATCGATCTTGTCGGCCGAGCGCGCGTCGCACGCGGGGCCGCCCTTCCAGCTGCAGAAGAGGGGGCCGACCAGGTTGAAGCCGCTCCGCGCCGTGTGGTGCGTGAAGGTGAGCAGGGGAGGGATGTGGAAGTAGCCGCTCCCGTCGTCGCTCTTGCCCTCGAAGAAGAGGGGCGCGAGCCAGTTGTCGTGCCGGCCCGGCTCCGCCTTGCGCCCGGGGCCCGCGGGGCGCCCCTCGCGCTCGCGGTGCATGAACGGGCCGACGATGGTCGTGTACGTGTTCTGGTCCCGCAGCTTCCAGAAGAACGGGAAGAGCACGTCGGCGTCGACGTCCTTGCTCCGGCGGTTGTAGTAGAGCGGCGTCACCATCGTGGCGCGGTCGCCGGGCATCTTGCGCTCCGCCCACAGGGGGAAGAGCGTCCGGAACTGGTAGCTGCCGCTCTTCTCGCCGTAGTAGAGCCCGTACCAGTCCCGCTGGATCTCCGCGGCGCGCCCGACCTCCCACTCGCCGGGGTCGTTCGTGCCGATCTGCTTCTTGACCTGCGGCGGGATCGCCAGCGGGTCCTCCGGCAGGGTCGGCTCCTGGGTCTGGATCGGGCTCTCCTCCGAGGTCGGCGCCGCGTGCGTCTCCGGCGTGCCGGGCGGCGGCTTCTGCGGCGCGCTCGAGGGGGGCGGCCCCATGCCGGGCTGGCCGAAGCTGACCTGCGCCGCCGCGACCGACGGCGCCGCCAGCGCCGCCAGCGCCGCGGCGAGCGAGAGCGCCGCGCCCGCGCGCCGCGCCCGGCCCCGCATCTCGTCCGCCGGAGCGCCGCGCGCCCCCCGCGAGCAGCCCTGCGCTCCCATCGCCTCGGAGGTCAACGCGCTCCCCGCTGGCCGCCGGGCGACGCCTCGAGGGCCCGATCCGCGAGCACGCGCGCCGCGCCCTCCAGCGGGATCTCCTCCTGCAGGTGCGCCACGAGATCCTTGATCTGGATGACGCCGCGCTCGACCTCCGAGTCGCCGAGGATCACGCAGAGCCGCGCGCCGAGCGCGTCCGCGCGCCGGAGCATCGCTTTGAGCCGGCCGCCGCGCCCGTCGAGCTCGACCGAGACGCCGAGCGCGCGCAGCTCCTTCGCGAGGAGGAGCGCGCGGTCCGCGCCGCTCTGGCCGAGCGGGGCGAGGAAGCAGCCGGGCCCCCGGCGCGCGGGGGCGTCGGGCATCATCGTGAGCAGCCGCTCCATCCCCATCGCGAAGCCGATCGCCGGCACGCTCGGCCCGCCGAGCCCCGCGACCATGTTGTCGTAGCGACCGCCGCCCGCGAGCGTGCTCTGGGCGCCGAGATCGCTCGAGGTCGCCTTCACCTCGAAGAGCGTGCGCGTGTAGTAGTCGAGCCCGCGCACGAGCGACCGGTCGACGACGTAGCGCACGCCGAGCACGTCGAGGCAGCGCAGCACGCCCTGCCAGTGGGCCCGGTCGGCGTCGTCGAGCAGGTCGAGCGTCGACGGCGCGTCGCGCGACACCTCGTGGTCGCGCGGGTCCTTCGAGTCGAGGATGCGCAGCGGGTTCTTCTCGAGGCGGCGCTGCGAGTCCTCGCTGAGCTCGCCCTTGCGCGGCGTGAAGTGGGCGAGCAGCGCCTCGCGGTAGCGCTCGCGCGTGCCCGCGCTGCCGAGCGAGTTCACGTGGACGACGAAGTCGCCGATGCCGATGCGCTGCAGGAACGTCGCGACGAGGTCGATCGTCTCGGCGTCGCAGAGCGGCCCGGGATCGCCGAAGAGCTCGCAGCCGGCCTGGTAGAACTGGCGGTAGCGCCCCTTCGCCGGCCGCTCGCCGCGGAACATCGGCCCGAGGTAGTACCAGCGGGTGACCGGCTCCTTGGCGTGGACCGCGTGCTCGACGTACGCGCGCGCGGCGCCGGCCGTGCCCTCCGGCCGCACCGTGAGCCGATCGCCGTGGCGCTCGAAGGAGTACATCTCCTTCTCGACCACGTCCGTCGTCTCGCCCATCTGGTGCTGGAAGAGCTCCGTCGGCTCGAGCAGCGGCGTGCGCACCTCGGCATAGCCGTGGAGCTCCGCGTGGAGGCGGAAGGCCCCCTCGAGCTTGTGCCAGCGCTCCACCTCTTCGGGGAGGATGTCGTTCATCCCCCGTACCGCGCGCAGTTCCATCGCGCGGCGCTTATGGTCGGAGCTGGCGAGCGGGTCAAGCCAGTCGGAGGCTTCCCGGTGCGCTCGGGTCTCGCCGGCTCACCGTCTTGGGGCTATGTGCTGTCTCCGAGAGGCATGGCGAAGGCAAAGACCCGCGCTGCGGCGATCGATCTTGGGAAGGCCCGCGTGGGCGTGGCGGTGACCGACGAGCTCGGGCTCTACGCGCACCCGCGGCCGCTGCTCGACGGGCGGAACCGGAAGGCGCTCCTCGAGGCCCTCGCGGCGCTCGCCCGGGACGAAGGGATCACGCGGTTTCTGGTAGGGCTGCCGCTGGAGATGAACGGGGACGAGGGGCCCGCCGCGCGGCGGGCCGCGGCCTTCGCGCAGGCGGTGGCCGACGCCACCGGCGTCGAGGTGGAGCTCATCGACGAGCGGCTGACGACGGTCGAGGCGGCACGGCGGCTGCGCGACGGGGGCGTCTCGGGGCGGAAGAGCAAGGAGCGGGTCGACGGGGCGGCGGCGGCGCTGCTCCTCCAGGCCTGGCTCGACGGCCGGCGCGGCTAGGCGCGGGCCGCTCGCCGGCCGGGCTACCGGCTCTCGCTGCGGAGCAGGAGGTACGCCCCGGCGGCCCCGACCGCGCCGATCGCGAACAGCACGACGTCCCACATGGGCCAGGCGACGCCGGCCGCGCGCCGGAGGACGACGGCCTCGACGACCCGCACGAGCAGCGACGCGAAGCCGTAGGCGCACAGCCCGACGACGATCGGCCGGCGGATGTTGTCGGCCAGGTCGACCGACTTCATGCTGTTGTTCCACACGTTGCGGCGCACGTGGCGCGCGCCGATCAGCGCGGGGGTGATCAGCGCGAAGCCGATCCCGGACGCGAGCAGGACCGCCTCGAGGCCGGTCAGGTTGTCGGTCACGGTGCCGCCGCGCGAGAGGCGGATGATCGCGGTGACCAGCGTGATCAGGCCGCCGGCGACCCAGAAGAGGCCGAGCACCGAGAGCAGCAGGATGAGCGGCCTCGCCATGCTCACCTGCTGCGCCTGGCGGAGCTGCATCGTCGCGGCGCGCGGCGCCGACGGCAGCGACGTGCGCGGCCCGGGCTGCACGACGGGGGAGCTCAGCTCCCGCGGCTCGGGCTCGCTCGTGTCGTAGAGCGCGAGCTCCGCGTCGAGCTCTTCCATCGTCTGGTAGCGGTGGCTGGGCTCCTTCGCCATCGCCCGCTGGATGATCATCTCCAGCGGCTCGGGGATGCTCGGCTCGAGCGAGCGCGGGCGCGGCGGGTCCTCGGTGAGCACCGCGGTCAGGGTCGCGGTCGGGTCGTTGCGGTCGAACGGGCGGCTGCCGGTGAGGGCGCAGTAGAGGATGGCGCCGACGGCGTAGATGTCCGCCCGGTGATCGACGCGCTCGCCGCGGGCCTGCTCCGGGGCCATGTACGACGGCGTGCCCATGATCATGCCGGTCTGCGTGAGCGCGGCGCCGGGCGCGTCGTCGACCTTGGAGATGCCGAAGTCGATCACCTTGGCCGTGGGCATGGCGAGGTCGCCGGTGAGGAACACGTTCTCCGGCTTCATGTCGCGGTGCACCACGCCCTTCGCGTGCGCGGCGGCGAGCGCCTTGCAGATCTGCCGGACGATGCGCACGGCGGGGCCGATCTTCATCTTGCCGACCTCCGTGAGGTAGTCGGCGAGCTCCTTGCCTTCGAGGAACTCGTTGACGAGGAACGGCCGCCCCTCGGCGGTGCGGTGGACGTCGAAGACGGTGACGACGTACGGGCTCTGCACCGCGGCCGCGGCCTCGGCCTCGCGCTGGAAGCGCGAGATCACCTGCGGCTGCCGGGCGTACTCCGGGTGCAGCATCTTGATGGCGAAGCGCTTGCTCGAGATCCGGGTGTGGCGCGCCTCGTAGACGCGCCCCATGCCGCCCTCGCCGACGACGCGCATGACCGTGTACGTCTCGTTGAGCGTCTTGCCGACGAGATCGTCGCGGAGCGCGTCATCCACGGAGTCGTCGAGCGTCGCGGCGTCGCGCGGGCACACCCTGAACTCGGCCGGGTACCGCACCCCGCAGGTGGGGCAAACCTTGGGCGTCGCGTTGTCGCTCCCGGAGCTCGGGGGCGCGTTGGCGGAGGTCGAGAGGCTCGTCATCGCGTGCGCGATATGCAGGTCCGATTGCGAGCCGCGTGCGTCCGACTGCGGTCGGGAGCCGCGCGGGTCCGACTGCGGTCGGGAAGGGTCCGACTGCAGTCGGGGAGCGTCTTCGGGGGGCCGGAGGGTGCCGGGCATCGCTGACCGAGGGTAGCCAATCGGCCGTTCTGGGGGTGACAAATCGCGCGGGCCACGTCGACCGCGTTGACGGGCGCGTTGACGGACCGGCGCGCCTGCGTATACTCGCGCGCTCCTCTGCTCACTGGCCTGAATTTCGCGGGCTCCCGCCGCTCCGGGCGCGGGGCTCGCCTTCAGGCGTCGCTTGGCCAGTCGCCGGCGTCGTGAAGACGCGCCGGCCCGGGCGCTCGGCAGCGCACCGGAGAGGCCATGGAGAGCCAGCCATGCTGCACTCGATTCAGAAGACGGACATCATCCAGAAGTACGCGATCCACGAGGGCGACACCGGGTCGCCCGAGGTCCAGATCGCGCTCCTCAGCGAGCGGATCAACCAGCTGCAGGAGCACTTCCGCACCCACCAGAAGGACCACCACTCCCGCCGGGGCCTCCTGAAGCTGGTGAGCCAGCGCCGCCGTCAGCTCGACTACCTGAAGCGCATCGACATCGAGCGCTACCGCAGCCTCATCGGCCGCCTCAACCTCCGCAAGTAGCGGATTTCAGGGCAGATTGCGCCGGTCTCGCCGGCGCGCTCCCGAGGCGCCGCGCGCCCGCGCGGCGTCCGTCTGCCCTCGGCCCGCGGTGTCGGGGCAGGTGCGAGCGCCGGCCTCGGCCGGTCTGGTCTGCCCGCTTGCCGCCGGCCTCGACCGGTCGGGCCCCTCCGCTTGCCGGCCGCAGCTCGCTGCCGTCCCATCCTCCACCCGCGCGTTCCACCCGGCACCGGCCGGCGTTCCGACCCTTCCGTTCGGGGGGTTTTGCGGCACGCACCCCTGAACGCATGCGTTTTGCGCTGGCGAGGGCGGAGCGAACGCTTTAAGGAGCACATTCATTGACCACGGGACGGCGGGCCGCTCGGCCTCACCGTTCCCGAGCGCGGGCTCCGCGCGTCTTCGTCTTCGCTTCGTGCGCAGCAGCGCGGCTCCTGCGCAGGAATCGAGGAAGAAGAGCAGCCCCTCGCGCTCGGCGTAGCGCCGCACGCAGCGGCCCTCGCGATCGCGCGAGAGAGAGCTGAAATCCTGATGTTCGTTCGTGAATCCGTCATGGTGGGCGGCCGCGCCCTCACCCTCGAGACCGGCCGCCTGGCGAAGCAGGCCCACGGGGCCGTGCTCGTCACCTACGGCGATACCATGGTGCTCGTGACCGCCGTCTCGCAGGACGAGCGGCCGGGCCTCGACTTCTTCCCCCTCACCTGCGAGTTCGTCGAGAAGACGTACGCCGCCGGCAAGATCCCCGGCGGGTTCTTCAAACGCGAGGCGCGCCAGCGCGAGGAGGAGATCCTCTCGAGCCGCCTCATGGACCGCCCGCTCCGCCCGCTCTTCCCCGAGGGCTTCAAGCGGGACACGCAGATCATCGCGACGGTCCTCTCCAGCGACAAGCAGAACAAGGCCGACGTCCTCGCGCTGACGGGCGCGAGCGCCGCGCTGCACATCTCGGACATCCCCTGGCACGGGCCGGTCGTCGGCGTGCGCGTGGGCCGCCTCGAGGGCGAGTTCGTCGCGTACCCGACGGTCGCCGACATCGAGCGGTGCGACATCGACCTCGTCGTCGCCTGCTCGCGCGACGCGATCGTGATGGTCGAGGGCGGCGCCGCGGAGGCGACCGAGGCCGAGATCATCGACGCGCTGATGTTCGCGCACGAGACGGCGCAGCCGGTCATCGACCTCATCGAGAAGATGCGCGCCGCGGTGGGCAAGCCGAAGCGCGAGTTCGTCGCGCCGGCGCTGCCGGACGACGTCAAGCAGCGCGTCGCCCAGATCGTCGACGGGGACCTCAAGGCGGCGACGCGGGTGACCGACAAGAAGGCGCGCTACGACGGCTACAGCACGCTCAAGAAGAAGCTGACCGAGACCCTCGGGGCCGAGCTCGGCGCCGAGAAGTTCCTGCCCCTCCAGGGGCTCGTGAAGGCCGAGTTCGAGGAGCGCAAGGCGCACGTCGTCCGCACGTACGTCATCGAGGAGGGCCGGCGCATCGACGGCCGCGACGGCAAGAGCATCCGGCCGATCATGTGCGAGGTGGGCCTGCTCCCGCGCGTGCACGGCAGCGCCCTGTTCCAGCGCGGCGAGACGCAGGCGATCGTCACGACGACGCTCGGCACCTCGACCGACGAGCAGAAGATCGACGGCCTGATGGGCGAGACGTGGAAGCGCTTCTACCTCCACTACAACTTCCCGCCCTTCTCGACCGGCGAGACGAAGCCGCTGCGCGGCCCCGGCCGTCGCGAGATCGGCCACGGCGCGCTCGCCGAGCGCGCGCTCTCCCGGATGATCCCGCCGCCGGATCAGTTCCCCTACACGATCCGGATCGTGTCGGAGACGCTCGAGTCGAACGGCTCGTCGTCGATGGCGGCGGTCTGCGGCGGGTGCCTCTCGCTCATGGACGCGGGCGTGCCGATCAAGTCGCCCGTCGCCGGCATCGCGATGGGGCTCATCATGGAGGGCCAGCGCTACGCGGTGCTCTCGGACATCCTCGGCGACGAGGATCACCTCGGCGACATGGACTTCAAGGTCTGCGGCACGGCGCGCGGCGTGACCGCGATCCAGATGGACATCAAGATCGCCGGCCTGAGCCGGCAGATCCTGATGCAGGCGCTGGATCAGGCGCGCGAGGGGCGGCTCCACATCCTGAACAAGATGCTGGAGACGCTGCCGACCACGCGGCCCGAGCTCAGCCAGTACGCGCCGCGGATCACCACGGTGCGCGTGAAGCCCGACCAGATCCGGCTCATCATCGGCCCCGGCGGCAAGACCATCAAGGGCATCGTCGACCAGACCGGCGTCGCGATCGACGTCGAGGACGACGGCACGGTGAACGTCGCGTCGTCGGACTCCGACGCGGTGAAGCGGGCGCTCGACATCATCAAGGGGCTCACCGCCGAGCCCGAGGTCGGCGCGACCTACAAGGGGACGGTCAAGCGCATCACCGACTTCGGCGCGTTCATCGAGATCCTCCCGAACACCGACGGCCTGCTGCACATCTCGGAGATGGCCCACACGCGCGTCGAGCGCGTCGAGGACGTCCTCAAGGAGGGCGACTCGGTCGACGTGAAGGTGCTGAGCGTCGATCGCGACGGGAAGATCCGGCTGAGCCGGCGCGAGCTGCTCCCGCTGCCGGAGGGCGAGGAGGGCGATCGGGCGCGCGAGCGGATGGCGCAGGCGCGCGACGCCGGCCCGCCGCCGCGGCGCGACGGCCCGGGCGGCGGGCGTGGCGGCGACCGCGACCGCGGCCCGCGGCCCGGCATGGAGCGCGATCGCGGCGGGCCGCCGCCGCGCGAGCGCCGCGAGCGCCGCTCCTAGCCACGAGATCCCGGGGGGAGGTCATGCCGCGCTGCGGCGCGCGCCGACCTCCCCGTCGCTCACGCCCCTCACAGAGATCGCCTGATTTTCAGCGTTCCGCGGCCTCGCGTGGCGTCCGCGGCGTGGAGCGCGCTGCCGCGGCGGGCCTGCGCGCTCGGCCGCTGCGCCGACGCGCGCGCCGCGTCCGGGCTCGTCCACCCAGCGGCTTTGTTGGAATCCGGTGAAGTCCGCATGGCTCCTTCACAATCAGGGTAGTGTCGCGACCCCTGCTCGTGGCATGCTCCGCCCGTGCTCGTACGCAGAGCGAAAATCGTCTGTACCATTGGCCCTTCGTGTGACTCTCAAACGACGCTGGAGCAGCTCATCCGCGCCGGTATGGATGTCGCTCGACTCAACTTCTCTCACGGCTCGCATGAGGATCATGGCAAGGCAATTGCCACGGTCCGCGCGGCTGCGGAGGCCTGCGGAAAGCCTGTGGCGATCCTGCAGGATCTCTGCGGCCCGAAGATCCGAGCCGGTCGCTTCCCCGGCAACACCTTCGAGGTCGCTGACGGGGCTTCCGTTACCTTGGTCGAGGCGAACCGGGACAGCCCCGTCGCCACGCCCGGCGAGATCCCGATCCTCTACGAGGGCCTCGCCTCCGACCTGCAGCCGGGCGACGTCGTCCTCATCGACGACGGCCGCGTGGTGGTCACCGTCACCAAGGTCGAGGGCGATCGCGTCCACGCCGGCGTGACGCAGGGCGGACGCCTGCGCGATCGCGTGGGCGTGCACCTGCCGGCCAGGCGTGTGCGCATCTCCGCCCTCACCGAGAAGGACAAGGCGGACCTGAGCTTCGGCCTCGCGCAGGGGGTCGACTACGTCGCCCTCTCGTTCGTGCGCAACGCGGACGAGGTCCGGCACGTCCGCGACATCTGCGAGGCCTGGGGCCGCCCGACGCCGATCGTCTCCAAGATCGAGACGCCAGGCGCCATCGACAACCTCGAGTCGATCATCCTCGCCTCGGACGGGGTCATGGTCGCGCGCGGCGATCTCGGCGTGGAGTTCAACCCGGAGCGGGTGCCGATCATCCAGCGCGAGATCCTCGGCCTCGCCCGCGTGCACCAGAAGCCGGTCATCGTCGCGACCGAGATGCTCCAGTCGATGGTGACCGCGACGCGCCCGACGCGCGCCGAGGCGAGCGACGTGGCGACCGCCGTCTTCGACGGCACCGACGCGGTCATGCTCTCGCAGGAGACCGCGACCGGCGCGCACCCGCCGCTCGTCGTGCGGATGATGGCCCGCATCGTCACCGAGGCCGAGCAGAGCTCGTTCTACCGCTACCTCTCGAGCGAGCAGCCCGGCCAGCGCGCGAACGTCGCGGAGGCGACCGCGCGCGCGGCGTGCGACATCGCGAAGGACATCGGCGCGAAGCTCATCATCGCGTTCACCGAGAGCGGCCTCACCGCGCGGTACGCGTCGAAGGCGCGCCCCGTGGTGCCGATCGTCGCCTTCTCGCCGAACGACACGACGCGCCGGCGGCTCGCGCTGCTCTGGGGCGTGGTGCCGTTCCCCGTCGACGCGCTCCGCAACTCGGACGAGATGATCGAGCGCGCCACCGGGCAGCTGCTCGCGAACGGCCTCGTCTCGCCCGGCGACAAGCTCGTCACCATCTACGGCGCTCCGGTCGGCGTCTCGGGGTCGACCAACGCGATTCGGGTGAAGGTCGTTGAATGAGCCTGCTCGCCCGCGATAGGGGCTCGACGGGCGAGCAGGAATCCCTCTCCAGACACGCGGGCGCAGAAGGCCTCCCGAAGCTCGAGAAATACGAGCTGATCGAGGAGCTCGGCCACGGCGGGATGGCCACGGTCTACCGCGCCCGCGACCCGCGGCTCCGCCGCGAGGTCGCCGTCAAGATCATCCACAAGCACCTCCGCGAGAACGCCGAGGTCGGCGCCCGCTTCGTCGCCGAGGCGCGCGCGGCGGCGAAGCTGCGCCACCCCGGCATCGTCGAGGTGTACGACGTCTCCAGCGAGCAGGATCGCGAGCGCTACCTCGTGGTCGAGCTGCTCCGCGGCTCCACGCTGCGCAAGATCCTGAACGCCCACCGCGACATGCCGGCCGAGATCGGCGCCGCCGTGGTGCTCGAGCTGTGCGACGCCCTGGAGCACGCGCACGCGTCGGGGATCATCCACCGCGACGTGAAGCCGGAGAACGTGCTCGTCGAGCTGCCGTCCGACCGCCTGGGCGGCAGCTGGGACGGCGCGAGCGTGGTCATCAAGCTGACCGACTTCGGCATCGCCAAGATCCTCGACGCCCAGGGCGTCACGTCGACCGGGCAGGTGCTCGGCTCGCCGGCGCACATGGCGCCGGAGCAGATCGAGGGGGGCGAGGTCGACGCGCGCACCGACGTCTTCGCGCTCGGCGTGCTCTTCTACGAGTGCCTCGTCGGGCACCTGCCGTTCGAGGGCAAGAACCCGGCGCAGGTGCTCCGCAGGGTGATCGAGGGGGTCTACCCGGAGGCCGAGCGCGAGCGGCCCGCCGTGGGCGCGCGCTGGAGCCGGATCATCGCGGGCGCCCTCTCGCATGACATCGCGGGCCGCACGGCGAGCCCCCGCGCGCTCGCCGAGCTGATCCGGGCCGAGCTCGGCGAGCTCGGCGTCGCGGAGCCGCGCGCCGAGCTCGCCGCCTACTTCGCCGACCCCGCGGGCTACGCCGAGCGGCACGCCGCGCGGCTCGTCCCGCGCCTCGTGGCGCGTGCGGAGGCCGGCCGCAAGCGCGGCGACGTGCCGGGCGCGGCCGCCGATTACAACCGGGCCCTCGCCCTCGCGCCGAACGACCTCACCATCCTCAAGCGGATCGCGAAGCTGAACGCGAGCCGCAGCCGGAGGCAGCTCGCGCGGCGCGCGCTGCTCGTGGCGCTCGCGTCGGTGGGGCTCGGCGTCGCCGCGTTCGGCGTGGCGCGCGCGCTGCGCGATGCTCCATCGCCGGAGGGGGCACCTCCGGCGGGGGACGCGCCCCTCGCGGGCGATCCGCCGCGGCCGGGGCCGATCGAGGCCCTGGTCCCGCCGCCGAACCTGCGCGCGGTCGCGGCGCGCGCCACGGAGGGCGCGCCGCGCGCCGCGGAGGTCTCGCCGGGCGCCGCGGAGGGCGCGATCGCGCCGCGGCCCCGCCCGCGGTTTCACCCGCCGCCCGTCGCGTCGGCGGCCGCATCCCCGGCCGAGGCGCCGGCGGTCCGCGACGTCGTCTTCCAGATCGTCCCGAGCGGCGCCAAGCTGGTGCTCGACGGGGTCGAGATCAACTGGTTCGGCGCGAACAAGGTCACGCCGCTCAAGATCGGCGC
Source organism: Sorangium sp. So ce296 (assembly GCF_051529605.1). NCBI lineage: Bacteria > Pseudomonadati > Myxococcota > Polyangiales > Polyangiaceae > Sorangium > Sorangium sp. So ce296. The sequence continues at coordinate 14,307,914 of NZ_CP150325.1, read as the reverse complement.
GCACAGCGTCGACATCAGCGTGCCCAACTCGCGGTGCTGCAAGCCGTACTCGGGCGTCATCTCGGTCGTCGCGCCCAAGCCCGGGGTCACCGCGCCGCAGCGGATCGTCCACAAGCTGGAGATCCTGCCCAGCACGGTCGTCCTGAGCGGCGCGCCGCCGAGCGCGCAGTACCAGTGCCCGCAGATCGGCCTGATCGGCTTCGCGGGCGCCCCGCAGACCGTGACCCTGAACGACGTGTTCTGGAGCGGGCGCTGCATCTTCACGCCCCCGACGCCCGAGGCGGCGCCGCTCGTCGGCAACGTCACGCTCGTGGCCGGCGAGTCGAACACCGTTTCCTGGCCGTCCGGCTGACGGCGACGCCTTCATTGCGGCGTCGGCGCCGGAAATCTCAGCATCCCCGCCCAAACTCCGCTACATCACGGCGCACCCCTCCGCATGGCTGCGCGAACTCCAGGCGGGAAATCTCCCGGCGCTCGCTTCCCATCGGTCGGGAGCGGCCGTGTTCTGCTCGCGCCGCGGCGCCTCGCCGCGGCCGCGGCGGGCGCCCTCGCGCTCCTCTGCGCGGGCCCGGCGGCCGCCGACGACATGCAGCAGTTCGAGCTCGCCAAGACGCGCTTCGACGCCGGGCACTACGAGGAGGCCGTGAGCCGCTTCGCGGCGATGCTCGACCCCGCGAGCCCGCCCTGCGAGCGCGGCGCGACCGACGTCGAAGGCAAGCCGTGCCGGATCTCGGATCCCGCGCTGGTCGAGCGGGCGCGCGGCCTCGCCGCCGCGGCGCTCGTGGCGCTGCGGCGCACGAGCGAGGCCGACGCCTACATCGAGCAGATCCTCCTCGACAACCCGGTGTACTCGCCGAACCCGGCGGTGTTCCAGCCCGAGGTCATCGACCGGTTCACGGCGGTCCGGGCGCGCAGCCGGGCGCGCATCGAGGAGATGACCCGGCAGAAGGCGGAGGCGCAGCGCGCGGAGCGGCTGCGGATCGAGCGGGGCCGCGACGACGAGCGCCGCTGGATCGCCGAGCTCCACCGGCTCGCCGGGAGCGAGCGGGTCGTGGAGCGGAACTCCCGCTGGATCGCGATGCTGCCGTTCGGGGTGGGGCAGTTCCAGAACGGCGACGAGGGGCTCGGCTGGTTCTTCCTGGTCGGCCAGGCGGTCGCCGGCGGCACGTCGATCGTGTCGGCCCTGGCGCTGTCGAGCTACACGAACGTCGACGTCACGCCGCGGCCCAGGGCGCCGGGCACCCCCGCGCAGGCCGTCGACATCGACGCGCTGAACAGCCGGATCGAGACCGCGGCCGCGGTCAACCGCGTGGCCTTCGGGACGTTCGCGACGCTCATCGCGGCGGGGATCGCCCACGCGCAGATCACGTTCATCCCGGAGCGGGTCTCCTTCCGCACGCGCCGCGTGCCGCCCCCGCCCCCGGGCTTCTCCGCGGCGCCGACGATCTCCGCGCTCCCCGGCGGCCTCTACGCGGGGCTCCTCGGCCGGTTCTGACCGGGGCCGGCGGCGCGGCTCACGCCTTCTGCGCGGCGGCGATCCAGAACCCGCCGAGCTCCGCGAGCCTCGTGTCGCACAGCGCCCACTCCGCCCGGCGCAGGAGCCGGCCGAGGCCCGGCACGCGCATCGCGGCCGCGAACGGGGTCACGATGCGCACGCCCCGCGAGGCGACGACGCGCACGCCCTCCGGCATCAGGGCGGCGGCGGCGCGCGGCGCGTCGAAGCGCGTGTAGACGGCGCTCTCGCGGGTCTGGTCGCTGATGGCGCCCGCCGGGCCGAGCTTCTTCACGAGCCCGCGCAGGCTGTAAGGGTTGTAGAACTCCGCGATCACGTGCCCGCCGGGCCGCACCACGCGCGCCATCTCCGACAGCGCGCGGCGCACGTCCTCGACGTGGGCGAGCACCTTGAACGAGCAGGCGACGTCGAAGCTCTCGTCGGCGAAGGGCAGGGCGGTCGCGCTCCCCTCGACGACGTCGAGGCCGCGCTCGCGGGCGCGCTCGAGCATGCCGGGCGAGAGGTCGACCCCGCGCGCGGAGCGCGCGAACGCGCCGATCCGCGCGAGCAGGAGCCCGGTGCCGCACCCGACCTCGAGCACGTCGCGGCCCTCGCCGAAGCGCCGCACGAAGTCGACCTCGAGCGCGTCGACGAGATCGTGGTAGCCCCCGACGTCGCGGCCCCCGCGCCGGTCCTCGTAGCGCGCGGAGAACTCGTCGTAGTACGCCCGCGTCGCGCGCAGGTGCTCGTCGGCCGTGGCCTCGTCCGTCTGGGATCGCATGGGCTCGCTATAGTACTCCCCGGCGCGCGCGGCTTGCGCGGCGCCGCGCCGGGCCGCATCTCTCCTGCGAGGTGACCCATGAAGCCCGGCGACCATCCTGATTTCTTCCGGTTCGCGCCGCCCCCAGGGACGTCCCGCGAGAGCTCGATCCGGCTCGACCGCGAGGGCCGCTTCTGGCACGACGGCGCCCGCGTCGACCACCCCGCGCTCGAGCGCGGGCTCAGGGCGTGGATCGCGCGGCACCCGGACGACGGCCGTCCGATCCTCTCGAACGGCTACGACTGGTGCTACTTCCAGGCCGACGACGCCCCGCTCTTCGTCGACGCGCTCCGGATCGGCGACGGCGGCGCGGTCACGCTGGTCCTGTTCGACGGGACCGAGGAGCCGCTCGATCCGGGGACGCTCTCCCTCGGCGAGGACGGCGTCGTGTACGCGCGCGCCCGCGGCGGCGCGCTCGAGGCGCGCTTCTCGCGCCACGCGCAGTCGCAGCTCGCCCCGCTGCTCGTCGAGGACGAGCCGCCCACGCTCCGCGTCGCCGGGCGCGAGATCCGGCTGCCCGCGCGGGCCGCGGGTAGCGCGGCGCGCTGACGCCCCCGCGGCGCGGCGGCGCCCCGCGCGCCGCTCAGTACCGGTAGTGCCAGAGCAGGTCGAGCACGCCCGAGGTCGTCTGGCGCTCGTCGACGCCCACGGTGCCGCGGAGCGTCCAGTGCTCGTCGAAGCGCCAGTCGATGGTGACCTCGGTCCGCGTGCCGCGCTCGCTCGCCGTGCCCCCCGTGGTCGGCCCGCTCTCGCTGGTCGTGCCCCGCACCGCGCCCTCCTGGAAGGTGGCCTGCGCGGTCAGATCGTCGTTCAGGCGGTAGACGAGGCTCGTCCGCAGCGTGCCGTCCGCCGTGGTCCCGAACCGCGTCGACAGCCCGCGCAGCGGCGCGATGCCGCTCAGCAGCGCGTTGAACTGCGCCGTCGCGAGCTCGCTGCCGACCGACGCGGCCACGCGGCCCACGGCCACCCCCCCGGGCGTCTCGGCGCCCGCCGCCTGCGCGCCCTCGGAGAAATCGGCGCCGAACAGGAGCCGCGCGAGGATGTCCTGCTGCGAGCTCGGCGGGCTCGACGTGAAGCGCAGCGACCGCTCGGTGATGGGCCGGAGGTTGCCGTTGAAGGCGACGTGGATCCGCGTGCCGTCCGGAGCGTCCCAGTGCGCCGTGGCGTTCAGGTGCGGGTTCGACGCATCCTCCTCGCGCAGGCGCACGCGCCCGCCCTCGATCTCGAACGCCTTGCCGTAGATCTCGAGCGCGCCGCGCGTGATCACGATGCCGCCCGACACCCGCACGTCCTCGCCGATCTCCACCCGCGGCGGCGCGTCCTCGTCGCTCCGGAGCGAGAGCCGCAGCCCCGCGCCGCTGACCGCCGCGTCGCGCACGTCGAACGTCATCGCGTAGCGGAGCGCGTCCGCGGCGCGCTTCTGCTTCTCCGGCCCGAGCGGGTGGGAGACGGAGATGTCGGGGTTGTCGCCGAGCGGCTGCACGTCGCGGCTGCTCGTCGCCGGCAGCGTGAGGCGGAGCCTCGGGACCGTCGCGTAGAGCGCGAGCTCGCCGGGCTTCTTCTCCGCGATGAACGACAGCATCCCCGAGGCGGTCCCGAGCGGCACCCCCTCGAGCGTGAGCGGGAGCGCCTGGTCGTCGGCGATGGTCAGCGCCCCGGCCCCGTCGCGCAGCGCGAGCCCGTTGAGCCGGAGGAGCGCCCATCCCTGCGCCAGCCCGGTGGTGCCCGCCGCGCGCAGGCCCTCGATCCGGACGACGCCGCCGTCGGCCGTGACGCGGGCGGCGACGTCGCGCAGCTCCTGCCCGAGCTCGGGGATGTGCACGACCCCGTCGCGGACCTCCAGCTGGGCGCGGACGCTGCCCCCCTCGTCTCCGGACGCGCCGCCGAGCTCGACGCGCAGGTCGCCGTCCAGGGTGCCGTCGATCTTGCTCAGCAGCCCGCCGACCAGGGGCTGCAGCGCCGCGAGCCGGAAGCGCTCCGCCGAGAGGGCGAGGTCGGTGTGGTCGCCGTCGGGGATCGGGAGGAACCCGTGGCGGAAGCGCACGCTGGCGAACGCGTTCGCCCGGAGCTTGCCGCCGCGCGGGCCCTCGAGCGCGAGCTCTGTGACGCGGAGCTCCCCGCGGTCCGTCCCGCGCTTGGGATCGATCCGCACCGAGAGCACGCCGCGCTCGAAGGCGAGATCGCTCCCGATCGTGACCCCCGGCAGCGTGAGGTGCGCGGTGAGCGCAGGCGCGACGTTGATGTCGCGCATCTCGATCTCGCCGCTCACGCGCCCGCCGATGCCGCTGTCGCCGAGCAGCGGGATCTCGCCGAGCGGGACGTCGCGCAGCGTGGCGCGGAAGCGGCCGGTCCACGCCGGGGGCGGGGGCGCGCCGCGCAGCGCGCGCGGCGAGGGGGCCGCGAGGAGGCGGTCGAGGGGCGCGATCACCTCGGCGCGCGCGGTCGCGATCTCGTCGGGGCCGCGCGTGACGTGCGCGTCCAGCGTGGCCTTCTCGCTGTCGTACGTGAGCCACGCGTCGAGATCGGTGGGGAACATGAGATCCGTCGCGCCCGTCGCGCCCGGCGGCGCGTACGTGAGGCCCCACCAGAGGGTGCGTGCGGTCAGGGACGGGCGCGCGAGGGTGCCGCCCGCGTAGGCGTCGATCCGCAGCTCGCCGGCGAGGGGCGGGAGCGCGTCGCGCACGAACGAGGGGAGGGTGGTGAGCTCGTCCACGGCGCGCCGCGGGAAGGAGACCTGCGCGGCGATGGGCGAGCGCAGGAGCGACGTCCACCGGCCCGCGGGCGGACCGGCGAGCGCCGCGAGGTCGAGGTCGATCGAGCCGGAGGCGTCGGCGAGCAGCCCGCCGTCGTACAGCGTCAGCGCGGCCTCGGCCCTGCCGGTCGTCCCGTCGAGCGAGCCCTTGAGCTGCGCGTCGATGAAGCGCGAGTCCCAGGCGGGGCGCTCGGCGCCCACGCGGTGAGGCCCCGCGAGCGCGAGGCCCTGCGTCCGCACGAGCACGTCGTGCAGCGAGGGGAACGCCTCGCCGGGCGCGCGCGACACCCGGAAGCGGGTCGTGAGCTTGCCGCGGACCTCGCTCACGACGTGCGCGATCGGCATGAGCCGCGCGAGGCACCCGAGGTCCCAGTCGTCCGCGGCGACCTCGGCCTGCCCCACGAGGCCGGCCCACGTCTCCGCGCGCAGGAGAGGCCCCTTCAGCGTGCCCTCGGCGCCGGACACCCGCACGCTCGCGAGGGTGCCGGCGCACCGCGGCAGCGCGTCGTTCGCCCCATCGTTCGGCGCGCCGTTCGCAGCGCGCCCTCCGGCCGGCTGCGGCGCCGCCGCGTCGATGCGCACGAGCCCGTCGGCCTTGAGCTGGTCGCGCTCGAAGGTCGCCGTGAGGCGCGCCGAGACGCCGGACAGGAACGCGATCTCGCCGCCCGCGAGGTCGAGCCGCACGTGGCCCGAGCGCCCGGCCTTGCGGTCGTGGTCGAGCGCGACGTCGACGTCCGCGCGCCCGCGCACGCGCATCGGGATCCCGAGCATCCGCGCGAGGCGGCCGACGTCGATGTCGTCGCCCTGGAGCCGCCCGGTCACGTCGTCGCCGCGCACCGCGAGCCGGCCCTTGAGCGAGCCGAGCTCGGGGGAGGCGAGCTCGAGCCCCTCGACGGCGAGCCCTCCGGCCGACGGGTCGATGGCCGCGATCTTCCCGGCGACCACGGCGCCGTCGCGCTTCAGCTGGAGCTCGATGTCGCGCAGGGCCCCGGTGGCGGAGCTCAGCCGGGCCGAGGCGTCCAGGGCGTCGTCGCCGTCGGTGACCGTCGCGCGGAGCTTCGGCGCGGCGAGCGGGCCGGAGATCTGCGCCGTGACCTCGTCGAACGTGCGGCCGCCGGCGAGCGCCTCCTGGCCGGAGAGCGAGCCGCTCACCGCGAGCGCGTCGAGCGGCCCGGTGACCCGCCCCGCGAAGCGCGCGCTGGCGAGCGCGACGTCGGGGCCGACCCGGAGCCTGGCGAACGCGCCCTCGACCTGCGCGTCGAGCGCTCCGTCGCGCAGGCTCCCCTCGACGCGCACGCGGCCGGCGCCGTCGACGGGCCCGGCGAGGCGCGGGGCCGCGGCGATCGCCGGGATGTCGGCGGTGGCCGCGAAGCGGATGCCCTGGCCGCCCGGCAGGAGCGAGACGGCGGCGTCGATCGGCGCGCCCGGCTCGTGGAGGTGCGTGCGCACGTGGAGCTCGCCGCGGTCGAGCACGAGGTGGACGTCCGCGGCCGGCACCCGCTCTCCGAGCAGCTCGGTCGGCTCCGTCCGCGCCTCGACGGCGAGCCGGAGCTCGTCGCCGAGCTCGACGCGCACCCGGCCCTCGGCGGTGATCGCGGTCGCCGCTTCCTCCGGCGCGGCCTTGGCCGCGGCGGCGCCCGTCCGTGCGGGCGCGGCGCCTGTCCGTGCGGGCGCGGCGCCTGTCCGTGCGGGCGCGGCACCTGTCCGTGCGGGCGCGGCGCCTGTCCGTGCGGGCGCGGCGCCTGTCCGTGCGGGCGCGGCGCCTGTCCGTGCGGGCGCGGCGCCTGTCCGTGCGGGCGCGGCGCCTGTCCGTGCGGGCGCGGCGCCGGGCTCGCCGCCCGTTGTATCGGACGAGAAGCGCACGCCGAAGAGCCGCAGATCCACGTCGCGCGCCTGCACGTCGGCGTCGAGCCGGACGGGCCCCGTCACGTCGAGCCGCCCCGCGAGGGCGACGTTGCCCCCCGCCGGGCCGGCCGGATCCGCCGAGAACGAGGCCGCCACGTCGAGCTGGGGGAGGTCGCCGTTCACGGCGACGCGCGCGGCGACCGGCTCGGTGAGGGGGTGATCCGGCAGGAGGCTCCGGAGCTGCTCCGGCGTGGCGCGCGGGACGCTCGCCTGCGCCTCGAGGTGATCCTCGTCGAGCACGGCCCGCGCGGTGATCTCGACGTCGGCGAGCCGGCCGGCGAAGCTGCTCCACATCCGGACCTTGTCGCCCGCGCGGAGGTGGTAGTTCGCCGTGCCCGCGGTCCGGCCCGGCAGGAGCGCGCGGTCCACGAGGCCGGTCTGGTCCACGTCGACCGCCACGCCGTCCGGGCCGATGTGCACCGACCCGACGAGCCGGTTGATGTCGGCGTCCAGCGCGCGCGGCGCGAGCTGCCCGTGGACCCACCCGCGCCCGATCTCGATGCGCGAGAGCGCGACGACGACCTCGCGCGGCGGCGCCTCGGGCGCCGACGACGGCGGGCGGCTCGGCGGCAGCGGCGCGAACGTGTCGCCGAGGGTGACCCCGTCGGCGCCGTTGTCCTGGACCAGCACCTCGATCTGCTCGACGCGGATGGACGGGACCTCGACGCGGAGCGCGCCCGTCCCGAGGAGCGCGCCGCGGACGATCGCGAGCACGTCGGCGCGCGCCGCGATGCCGCTCGCGCGGATCACCTTGTTCCCCCGCGGGTCGATCGCGACCGCGGAGCGGATCCGCACGCCGTTCAGGCCGAGCCTGTCGATCTCGTCGGCGACGATCCGCCCGTAGAAGAGAGAGCCGAGCAGCCGGTTCGTGGCGTCGCGGGCGACGCGGCGCGCGGCGGGCGTGTCGAGGTGGAGCGCGACGCCGACCGCCGCGGCGCCGGTGAACACCAGGGCCAGCCCGAGCGCCGCCGCCGCGGCGGACGCGGCGCGGCGCATGCGTCCCGGCGCGCGCGGCGAGGGGCGCCGCGGCTCTTCTGCGGGGGCGGGCGTCACGGGGGGTTAGCTTAGTACGCGCGAGGCGCGGCGACCGTGCTGGCGCGCGGCGCAATGCCGGGCGACGGGGGCCTGCTGCGGCGCCGGCATGATCCCGGCGTCGGCGCGTCCACGCCGGATCGGCGCGCTGCGCCGGGGGATCCGCCCGCCGCCGTCGGCGCGCCGGACCGGAGCGCTCAGCCGGCGAGCCGCTCGAGCTCCACGAAGAGCGTGCCGAGCTCCGGCTTGGACCGGAGCGGCGCGCAGAAGCGGCTGGCCAGGTGGAGCAGCTCCGCGTCGAGCTGATCGGCCCTGCGCCCGATCTCGGCGATGCGCTCCTGGGACTCCCGGCGCCGCGCCTCGAGCTGCCGATCGAGCTCCTCGAGGCGCTCGCGCAGCTTCTTGATCTGCGCGTCCACCTCGGCCACCTCGTGCTCGCGGGCGATCGCCTCGCTCTCCGCCTCGTAATCCGCCTTCCGCGACGCGTACCAGCCCTCGACGAGCTCCGCCAGCCGGCGGTAGCTGGCGGCGAGCTCGAGGTAGGGCTCGGCGAACCCGCACCGGCCCTCCCAGCGCACGGCCTCCTTGTGCGCGCTCAGCACCGCGGGGACGAACGCCTGCGTCGCCGCGTTGAGCGGCGCCACCCTGGCGCGGAACGAGCGGGCCTCCTCGCGCGTGAGCGAGGCGTCGACGGTGAGCGCGTCCATCGCCCGCCCGATCTGCAGCCGGCCGTCGCGCCACTCCTCGGCGACGCCCTCGAGGCGCCGCTGCTCGTCGAGCGCCCTCGAGCGGAGATCGACGTGCTCCCGCACGAGGCCCCGCAGCCCCTCGAGCTGCCGCTGGATCTCCGCCGGCGCGGACGCGCCGAAGGCGCGGGCCGTCATCTTCTCGAACAGATCGAGCCGGCTCACCCAGGGATCGCGCCCGGCGCCGCGCGATCGCACCGCCGAGTCGCGCGGCATCGCCTCGGGCGGCGGGGGGAGGGCGATCCCGCTCGCGGCCGCGATCTCCTCGAGCTCCGCGAGCACGCGGTACGCGTCGACGGGGCGCGCCGAGGGGTCCTTCGCCATGAGGGCGTTGACCAGGCGGTCGAGCGCGTCGGGCATCTCCGGCGCGAGCTCCTGGAGGTGCGGCGGCTGCTCGTTCAGGTGCTTCAGGATCCAGCTCGCCGGATCGGGCGCGTCGAACGGCAGCCGCTGCGTGATCATCTCGAACATGATGACCCCGAGCGAGTAGAGGTCGGCCGGGGGGCCCGCGTCGATGGTCGTGCTGCGCTCGGGCGCCATGTACTGCGGCGTGCCGAAGATCTCGCCGAGGTTCGTGAGCCGCGCGTCCTGCGCGCACCGGGCGATGCCGAAGTCGAGGAGCTTCACCCAGTCGCCCTTCAGCAGGAACACGTTCTCGGGCTTGAGGTCGCGGTGCACGACGTCGAAGTCGTGCGCGCGGCCGAGGGCGCGCGCCATCTGCACCCAGATGGGCAGCGCCCGCGCGAGCGGCACCCGGCTGCGCTCCACCACGTCGGCGAGGCTCGTCCCCTGGAGCAGCTCCATCACGAGGAAGGGCAGCCCGTCGTCGGTGTCGCCCTGATCGAAGATCTCGATGATGTTCGGGTGCGCGAGCCGCTGCGCGTGCCGCGCCTCGCGCCGGAAGCGCTCGCGCGTCGTCGTGTCCTGCGCGAACTCGCGGTTCAGGATCTTGATGGCGCACGGCGTGCCGATGAGCTTGTTGTAGGCCCGGTAAACCGTGGCCATCCCGCCGATCCCGAGCGCCTGCTCGATGACGTAGCGGCCCGCGATCGACATCCCGATGCGGGGGTCCTTCTCGGAGACGAGCGACGAGCCGTCGATGAAGCAGAAGGTGCTCTCGGCCGGATAGCGCTGGTGGCACTGCGGGCAGGTCTTCATGGCGGGCACGTCGGCTGCAAGGCTACACTCTACGGGCGGCTGCTCTCGAGGGTCAACGCTCGCCGTGCGCCTCGCGGCGGGCGTCGCGCGCCTCGCGAGATGCTGCGCGACGTCGGACGTGCTGCGCGATACGCCGCGCGCGGGCTCGCCGCGTTATGTTCTCGCGACGTCATGGACGACGAGGTCCCCTTGCGCGCGGTGGTGATCGGCTCGGGCGTCGGCGGCTCGGCCGCGGCGCTCCTCCTGTCGCACGCCGGCATCCCGACCCTCCTCGCCGAGAAGGAGCGCCGCCTGGGCGGCTCCGCCGCGGCGGTCGAGAGGGACGGCTTCCGTGTCGATACAGGCACGCACATGCTCTGCCGCGGCGAGGACGGCCCGCTCGGCGACGTGCTCCGCCGCGTGGGGCAGGGCGACGCGATCGCCTTCCGCCAGAGCGGCGAGCCCGCCGCGCTCTGCTTCGCCGGCGCCGCGCGCGGGGGCAGCGCCGGGGCTCAGCGCGGCGGCCGCGTCGCCCTCCCGGCGGATCTCCGGCGGCTGGCCGCGTCCGCGCTGGATCTCGCGCGCGCCCTCGAGCTCACGCCCCTGGAGGCCGCGCGCGCCGCGCGCCTCCTCGCGCACGCGACGGCGATGCGCGACGTGGACCTGGCCGCGTGCGACGACGTGACGGCCGAGGCCTACGCGGCCTGCTTCCTCCCGCGCGCCGCGGCCGCGGCCCGGCTCGGCGGACTGCTCGGCCTGCCGCTGCTGCTGCCCGGATCCGAGGCGTCCGCCGGCGAGGCGCTCCTCGCCCTGCGCCAGCTCGCCCGCTCCGGGCGGCAGAGCTACCCCGAGGGCGGCGCGGCCCGGGTCACCGACGTCTTCTGCCGCCTGGCCCGCGAGCTCGGCGCCGCCGTGCGGACGGGCACGGCCGTGCGCCGCGTGCTCGTGCGCGATCGGCGCGTGCGCGGCGTGGAGCTCGAGGACGGGACGACCCTGTCGGCGCGCATCGTGGTGAGCACGGCCGGCCTCGCGTCCACCGTCGCGGAGCTCGTGGGCGAGCCGCACTTCCCGGAGGCGTACGTGGCGCGCGTCCGCGCGCTGACGCCGTCGCCGAGGCAGGCCCAGGTGAAGATCGGGCTGCGCCGGCGGCTCGCCGCGGCGGGCGCGCTCGCCGGCCTCGGCGGCGGCGCCGGTGCGCCGGCCCTGCCGTTCTACTGCGTCGCGCCGACGCGCTTCGATCCGTCGCTCGCGCCGCCCGGGCATGAGCTCCTCTGCGCGTGCGCCGTGTCCGGCGCGAGCGGCGTCGCCTCGCCTGGCGCGCCCCCCGCGACGGTCGACGAGCTCCTGCGCGCGCTCGCCGGGGCGGTGCCCGGCCTGCTCTCCGAGGCGGTCTTCGTCGACGGCTCGCCCGGGGACGAGCGCGGGCCGGGCGCCGAGCTCGCGGCCGGGACCGCGCAGACGCCCGGCCAGGTCGGCCGCGCGCGGCCGGCGGTGTACACGCCCGTGCGGGGGCTCTACCTCGCGGGTCGCGCCGCCGGCGGGCGCGGCGCCGGCATGGAGCTCGCCGCCTCGAGCGCGATGGAGTGCGTCGACCGCATCCTCGTCGACCTGGGCCGTGACCTCGGCGCCCCCGCGCCCCCCGCGCTCATCGACATCGCCGGCGATCTGCTCGGGCGCGTCGCGGCCTCCACCGTGTCGTGGGTCGCGCGCCCGCGCGGGTAGGCGGATAGGGTAAGGGAAGCAGGTCGGCGCCGTCCGGCGAGCTCCTGCGCTCGCCGGACAGCGCCGCCCCGGCGCTTCAGCGCGTCGAGCTGCCCCGGTTGCCGCGCGCGAGCGCGTCGAGCGGCAGCTTCTGATCCTCGAATACGGCGTCGAGCTCCTCGCTGCCCCGCTCCCGCACGCCCGAGCGAGGCGACAGCTCGGGGCGCACCGAGGAAGGCGGGGCCAGGCGGGCCGACAGCGGCCCCATCGTCCGGATCGACGGCGGGGGCTCGGTGCCAGGGAGCCGGCCGGGCGAGCTCGAACGGACCGAGGCGGGCGAGCTCGACATGCCGCGCACGGACGGCGGGCTCGGCAGCGTCCGCGTGGAGGAAGGCGGCCCGGCCGGCGAGCTCGCCGGCATCGGCGTCGGCCGCCGCGCGACCGCGCCTCCCGGCGCGCGCGACGACGGCGGCGGCGCGTTCGGCAGCGCGCGGGTCGACGGGGGCGGGCTCGACCGCAGCTCGGCGCGCACCGAGGCGGCCGCCGCGCGGGTCGAGGGGGGCGGGACCGACAGCGGGGCGCTCGCGACGGTCGGATGCGCCGGCGGCAGGCTCGAGAGCGGGCGCGAGGCGGGCGGCGGAACCGAGCGAGGCACGCCCGTGGCGTACGCGGGCCCCTGCGCGCGCGACGACGGCGGCGCCGAGCGCACCGAGGGGGGCGAACGGAACGACGGCGGCACGCTGGACGGGGGCACCGGGGTGACCGGGTGGCTGCTCGGCAGCGGCAGCCGGACCGAGGGTGGGGCGCCGGCGCGCGACGACGGCGGCGGCATCGTGCTCGGCCCCGGCGACGAATCGCGGTGCCGCGGCGCGAGCCGGGGATCGGCGCTCGCGCCCGGCCGCGACGCCGCGCGCGCGTCCACGGCGCTCATCGCGCCGACGGTCTCGCGGCGTTGCGCGCCGATCACCGTGTAGCGCCCGCTGCCCTCGTCGCGCCGCGCCGCCTCGCGCTGCGCGTTCATCTCGCGCGTCTCGCGCAGCGCGCCGCTCAGCATCGCCTCCAGCTCCCGCTCGCTGACCTCCTCGTCGAGCCGCAGCAGCGTCGAGTGGACGTCCCGGGCGAGCGCGTCGAACTCGGCCGGATCCATCGCGTAGACGCCGTTCGACAGGACGATCGCGAGCGGCCGCCGCTCGGCGGCGATCGTCGCGGCCGTGGCCGCGTCGCAGCGGTGCAGGAGCACCCCGCAGCCCGGCGCCACCGCGAGGCACAGGCTGAAGAGCGCCGGCCACGCCGGATCAAGGACCACAAGAATGCTGGGTACATGAAGCGGGGTTGCGGTGATCTGCGCGCGACGGTCCATGGCAGACTGAGGATAACTGAAGCTACCGGCTTGATCGTAGTTCTCTTTCACGGAATCGGTCATTTTCGCTCTGCTTGTGCGTGCTGCGATGTGGCCAGAGGCGTAGATCTCCTACAGCTGATTGCCTGTGCGGCGTCGTCGGGCCGCGACGCTGCAGGTTTCTGCTGCTGCGGCGTGACGGCGCCGCGGCGTCGCTGCGACGCCGCATGGCGGCATCGCAGCGACCGCCCGCCACACCGTCCGCCGCGCGGGCCGCCGCGCGGGCCGCCTGCGCGGGCCCCTGCGCTGGGCGGGCGGGAGCGCCGCGCGCCCTCCGCCGGGATGAGCGGCGGAGGGCGCGGCGACGCCGGCGGCGCGGTGGGCGCCCCGGGCCCGGTGGACGCCGGGAGATGACGTGGTGCGACGCGCGCCGCCCGCGCGCCGGTCACAGCCCCGTGTAGATGGTGGCGAAGGAGGCCGCCTCGCCGCGGAGCAGCAGGTTGAGCCGCGGGTTCGGCACCTTGAAGGTGTGAATCTTGGCGTTCCGCACGTCGAGCACCGCGAAGGCGCCGCCCGGCGTGCTCTCGGCGAGGCCGTTCATCAAGAGGTTCAGCACGACCGACACGCGCTTCGACGACAGGGGCTCGCCGCGGAAATACATCTTGATCACGTGCGGCGTCCCGTCGATGACGAGCCCGAGCTCCGGATTGACGTTGATCTCGAGATCGCCGAGGCGGTACGTCGACGTCGGCGGCTCGAACCACGTCATCTTCGCCGAGGCGAGGAACTTGCGGTATCCATTCACCACCGACGGGTAGATGCGGCGACGCCGCTCGTCGTGCTGGGCGGCGAGGAAGCCGTCGAGCACGCTGGTGGGCTTTCCGCTCCTGTGCATGTCGACGATCGCCTCTCGCACCTGCCTGTAAAAGTCCGTGTGGAGCTCGTCCTTCCGCTCCTTGAACTCCCTGACGCCGGTCAGCTTGGGCGTCCCGGCCTTGAGAACGAAGTCGACAAAGTACGTGAGCGAGATCTTTTCCATGAAGTCTCCTCCAAAACGAAGCGTTCCGGCGCGCCATTTACACGCGTCGTGCGAGAGACACGCCGTCGCGCCGCGTTTTTGATGTCTACCATGGATAGCCATCTTCGACCCGTCCGAAAAGGGATCGATCGGACGGACATTGTCCCAACCTGTCAGGGTCGGACGGCCGGGATCCTGGCGCGTAAAAAGCAAGTGAATCCGCGTACTTGTGTGCGCGCTTCGGACGCCGGCTCGCCCTTCCGCGCGAGGTTCGGCCAGGCTCCGCGAGGGCCATGGCGAGAGGGGGCGCGCGCTGCGATGGTAATCGACAGAATCCAACTGTTGTCCCTGGGCTCTTCCTGTGGAGAAAGCCTGTGGAGAACTGGAGTCCTCGGGGCGCTCTCTCCACGTGGACCGGGTCGGACGTGGTCTGTCACAGCCGGGGGCGACTTGGCGCTTGACGCTGACCGCGGGCGAGGGGTGGCGCCGGGCGCCGCCGGCGGCGGGGTGGGGCGCGGCGGCCCGCCGCGGGCCCCCCTGCTCAGCCCGGGCGGCGGGCGGGCTTGCAAACATACATCCGTGAATGTATAACCTCCGGGTGCGACGGACGAAGGAGGAGGCGGCGGCGACCCGCGAGCAGATCCTCGACGCGGCGCTGCTCGTCTTCGGCCGCAAGGGGTACTCGGCGGCGACGCTCCAGGACGTCGCGGCGGAGGCCGGGCTCACGCGGGGCGCGGTGTACTGGCACTTCAAGGGCAAGGTGGAGCTCTACGCGGCGCTCGTCGGCGAGCGCTTCGCCAGGGCGAACGAGGTCTTCGCCGAGGCGCTCTCCCCGAGCTACTCGCCGCTCGAGTCGATCGAGCGCCTGCTCACGCGATCGCTCGAGGTCCTCGACGAAGATCCGGAGTACCGCGCGGTCCTCTCGATCACGCTGTTCAAGACCGAGCTCCTGCCCGAGCTCGAGCCGGCGTTCCAGCAGAAGGTCGCGAGCGTGCGCCGCCTCGTCGACACGATCGCCGACCTCGTGCGCAAGGGGATCGCGGCCGGCCAGATCGACCGCGCCGCCGACCCGAAGGCGGCCGCGCTCGCGGCCGTCAGCCTCGTCAACGGCGCGACCGCGCTGCACCTCATGGACCCGAAGGCGCTGGCGTCGAAGGCCGCCGTGCGCCGCATGGTCGCGACCTTCGTCCGCGGGCTCCGGCGCTGAGACAGGCGCTCTTTTTTTTGGCGATTTACATACATCCGTGAATGTTTGCTGGAGGTGAGATCATGTTCCTCAGGGAGTACTGGTATGTTGCCTGCCCCTCATCGCAGCTCGGGGACGCCCCCCGCGCCGTCCGGGTGCTCGATCGGGACATCGTCGTGTTCCGTGGAGACGGCCGCCGCCCCCGCGCGCTCGCCGATCGCTGCTGCCACCGCGGCGTGAGGCTGTCGCTCGGGCGCGTGACCCGGGGCGAGCTCGCGTGCGGATACCACGGCTGGAGGTACGGCGGCGGCGGGGCGTGCGTGTATATCCCGTCGCTCGCCGGCGGGAGGCGCGTCCCGGAGAGGTGCGGTGTCCCCGCGTTCCCCTGCGCGGAGCAGGACGGGTATGTGTGGGTCTGGCTCGGCGGCGACGGCGGCGCGCCGCCGCCCGTGCCCGGCATCGAGGGCTTCGCGGCGCACCGCTGGGACCAGGGCTCGGTGGAGCTCGGGTGCGCCTCGGCCAAGGGCCTGGAGAACAACCTCGACTGGTGTCATCCGGCGTTCGCGCACCCCTGGACGCACTGGCAGTTCTACACGGCGCTGCTCCGCGGCCTGCGCGAGGAGCTCCTCGAGGTGCGGCCGACGCCCGACGGGATGACGCTGCGCGGGCCGATCCGCGAGGACGGCGGCGCGGCCGGGCGGCGGTCGCCGGAGACGCTGCTGTCGTTCAAGCTCCCCGACCGCGTCGAGGTCCGCTCGCTGGGCGGGCCCGCGCGCCGGATCGTCCTGCACTTCGTCCCGACCGCGGCCGACCGGTGCCGCCTGGAGTGGATGATTGCGAGGGCGCTGCCCTTCGGGGCGCGCGCGCGCTTTCGCCGGGAAGAGCCGGCGATCCTCCGGCAGGACCGGCTCCTCCTGGAGAGCGCGGAGGCGGCCTCCGCGGGGCAGGGCGACCTCCGTGAGCACCACGTCGAGGCGGACGCGCCCGCGCTGCTCCTGCGCCGCATCCTCGAGTGGGCGGCGCGCGGCGAGTGGGAGCAGCGGCGCGCGAGCCTGCCGGAGCGGCGGGTCCTCCGGGTGATGGCGTAGCTCGGTGTGGCCCAAACGCAGACGGCAAACGGGGCGCCCTCCGCCGCCGCTTCCGGGCATCCTGCACCCGCCCGCGCCCCGGCCCGGGCATCGCGATATCAGAGGTGCTGTACAACGCCGCCGCGACGGTCCAGCGCGGTTGTTCGTGAAGCTTCACCGCAAGGGAGGAATGTGGCTGTACGCTGCATGGCAAAACGGCCGTGAGGACGAAAAGAGTCTTGCCTTTCAACGCGCGTCTGCGTAGATGGCCTAATCGCCCCTTGGCGACCTGGACCGTTCTCGGCCGGGCGCTCAGGGGTTGACTCGGGGTGATGGTGCTGCCGGGCGGACTCGCTTCGTGCGGCTGCGCGTCCGAGCTTCTCTTGCTTCCTCCGATGCCCGGCCTCATCTCGCAGGGCGCCCGCGATGTGAGGTTCGCTCCGACAAACGTCATGCATGCCAGGCATGGGGTCGGCACACGCCCGCGGGTGCAACCGTGATCAAAAGCGCGCTGGCCGGGAATCTTGATTCCTAACCGATGGATCGGGAGAGCTCGCAGGCGTCTCTCTGGCGCACATCCCCTTCTCGAGAGGATGACCGCGGCTCGAGAGGATGACCGCGGCTCGAGCGGTTCGAACATGGAGAACCTGAATGCGCATCACTCGCTTGCTTGGCTATATCTCTGCTTCGCTCGCCTGCGGCCTGACGGCGTGCGGCGGTGAGCACCTCGAGGACGAGGACATCGAGCTGCTGGACTCCGGGCTGAAGAGCCCGGACGGTGCGATAACGGCGGATCTGGCGCTTCAGTCGCAGTGGGGTACTGGCTACTGCGCGAACGTCACCGTGACCAACACGAGCGGCAGCCAGACCACCGCCTGGGGGATGGTGGTCGCGCTCAACGGCTCCACGGTGAGCAACGCCTGGGGCGCGCGCGGCACGCCGTCGGGCGGGCAGCTCAGCGTGGTCAATGAGACCTACAACGGCACGCTGAAGGCGGCAGGGTCGACGAGCTGGGGCTTCTGCGCGAACGGCACCGGGAGGCCTTCGCTCGTGTCGGTCAGCGGCAGCGGCGGATCGAGCACGTCGAGCAGCTCCAGCAGCAGCGCGTCGAGCAGCTCCAGCAGCAGCGCGTCGAGCGGCTCCAGCAGCAGCGCGTCGAGCAGCTCAGGCACCGGCGGCGGAGGCGGCGCTGGCGGCGCGGGCGGCGCGGGCGGCGCGGGCGGTTCCGGCGGCGCAGGCGGCGGCGGCGCGGGCGGTTCCGGCGGCGGTGGCGGCTCGGGCGGAGGCGTCGTGGAGGATGAGGGGACCGATTGTGCGGTCTCCAGCCTGCCGGACGCAGGGGCTCTCCCCGCCATCGCCAAGCTGCCCGACCCGTTCAAGAAGCTCGACGGATCGCGCATCTCCACCAAGGCCGGCTGGCGCTGCCGAAGGCAAGAGATCAAGAAGCAAGCCGAGAAGTACATCTACGGCACGAAGCCGCCGAAGCCTGAGAGCGTCACGGGGACCGTCTCCAGGACCAGCATTACCGTCAACGTGTCTCATCAAGGCAAGAGGACCAGCTTCACCGCCAGCGTCGAGCTGCCGAGCACCGGCTCGGGGCCCTACCCGGCGATCGTCGGCCTGGGGGGAGGCTTCCTCGGGTTCCCCTTGAACACCACCCTCGTCAAGGGCGAAGGCGTCGCCATCATCAACTACGATCCCTACGCCGTCGGGAGCGAATCCGGGTCGCGGAGCGCCAAGCGAGGGGCGTTCTACGACATCTACGGCTCGAACAGCACCACGGGCCTCCTCGCCGCGTGGTCCTGGGGCGTCAGCCGGATCCTCGATGTCATCGAGCAGTCGGGCGGCGCCATCCTCAAAGCAGACGCCGTCGGGGTCTCAGGGTGCTCCCGCTTCGGCAAGGGGGCATTCACGATCGGCGCCTTCGACCAGCGCATCGCCTTGACCCTGCCGATCGAGTCTGGCAGCGGCGGCGTCCCGATCTGGCGCGGGATCCCCGGGGAAGGAGCGCAGAGCCCGAGCAGCGCCTACGGGGAGACCTACTGGCTGGGCGACGCGTTCGGATCGTTCACCAGCAGGGTCACGTCCCTGCCCTTGGACACGCACGAAGTGGTGGCCATGGTCGCGCCGCGCGGCCTCTTCATCATGGATAATCCGCACATCGCGAACCTCGGCCCCAAGTCTGCGCACGTGGCCGCGCTGGCCGGCGCAGAGGTGTACAAGGCGCTGGGCGCGCAGGGCAACATCTCCTACATCTCGGCGGTCTCGGACGGCTCTCATTGCGCGCAGCGCACCGAGTGGAACGAGCCCCTGCGGCAGAACATTCGTAAATTCTTGACGAAGACCGGGAGCAGCTCTGGCGTCATCTCGGCGGCGAGCAAGGCGACTGGCAACCTGTCGGAGTGGAGAGACTGGACGACTCCGACGCTGCCTTAGTCGTCGTCGAGCCCTGAGCCCGGCGCCGGGCGCCGGGCTCTGTCAGGCGCGGCGCCTCACCCTGCGCGCCACGCGGCGGCTGCGTCGATGCCGTGCTCGCCGAAGCGGGGCACGTAGTCCCGCTCGATGGCGCGCTCGAGGATCTCGCCGTAGCGGGCGACCGGCATCAGGCCCCAGGCGCGGTCGTCGTCCGAGATGGTCGCGCGCTTCGCGCCCCCGGGGGGCATGTAGCTCCTGCGCAGCCGCGCGAACATGGCGCGGAGCTCGCGCTCGACCAGCTGCCGCACGGCCGGCGCGCACGGCAGCTCGAGCAGGTAGCGGAGCAGCGTCCAGCCGAAGTCGCGGTGCCGCACCTCGTCGCGGAGGATGCGGTCGAGCGCCCGGCGCGCGACCGGGACGGTGCACCCCTCGCGGAGCACCTTGAAGAGCGGGACCGCGACCGTCTCCCCGAGGCAGAACACCTCCACGCCCGCCCGGGCGACCGCCATCTCGAGCGGCTCGTCGCCGCCCTTGAGGCCGAGGGTCTCGCGGCGCAGCGCCGGCAAGGCACCGCCGCCCGCGCGGGCGTGGACGCGATGGCTGAGACGCGCGTGCGCGAGCTCGTCCTTGACGATGCGCAGGCCGTCGTCGATGAGATCCGGCGACGCGCCCATCTGGATGAGCCAGAGCGTGAGGTGCTGCGTGATCGCCGCCGAGCGATACTCGGCCTCGATGCGCCGCCCCCACTCGGCGCGCACGGCGTCGCTCGCGGGCGGAAGCGGAAGGGGAGCGCGAGCGACGGGCGATGGCTGCTCGCGCGGCGCCTGCTCCGCGGCCGCGGTGCTGTCGTGCTTTGCGTCGGGGGCGTCCGTCATGGGGTCACGCTATGCGCGGGGTCCGGGAGCGGCAAGACGGGAGGGGGGCGCGCCGGCCGCGGAGGAGCGCCCTTGGCCGGGCGCGCCGGCCGCGGAGGAGCTCACTTCCCCGCGGCGGTCGCCGCGGAGGGCGGCACGCAGACGTTCTTGTACAACCCGCACGCGGCGCAGGTCGCCCCGTCGCCAGACGCGGTACCGCAGGGGTTGACGACGACTTCCTGGCAGAGCGTCCCGGCCGGACACGCAGCGTCGGTCTCGCACGGCAGGCTCGGGAAGCAGCCCGCCGCCGGCAGCGCCGGCGCTCCGTCGCCATCGGCACAGCCTGGCACAAGCCACTGACAGGTCGGCCCGAGGCCCGCGCACGCCTCCGCGGTGGCGGCCGTGAGGCAGTGCTCCGGCGGCGGCGGGTTGCAGAAGACCTCGTGCACCTGCCAGCGCCAGGCGTCGCCTTCCAGGATGCACTCCGCGTCGATCGGCATCGGGCCGCAGCCGGTGGGCATCGTGTAGCCGCAGGTCCCGATCCCTCCCGCGCAGGGAGCCCCGTCCTCCGGCGTCGCCTCGGGGCACGCCGGCGGCGGCGGGTTGCAGGAGACCGCGACCGTCACGGACCACGTGCCGTCCTCGCCGCACGTCACGATGGTCGGCTCGGGGCAATCGGGAGGGTTGCCATAGGCGCAGCTCGCCCCGATCTGCCAGCACGCGCTGCCGGTCTCCGGGAACGCCTCGGGGCACTCCGGGGGCGGCGGCGGGTTGCAGGACATCTCCGGCCCCATCTGCCACGCCCCGCCCACGCACGTGTAGTCGATGGGGTTGTCGCAGTCGTCGAGGTACGAGCAGGCCAGGCCGCCCGCGGTACAGCTCGACCCGGCTTCCGGCCTCTCGTCGGGGCACGCCGGCGGCGGCGGGTTGCACGTCGGGTCGATCCCCATCTGCCACGCCCCATCCACGCACGTGAACCTGAAGCTGTCGTCGCCGCATACGCCCGAGTAGGTGCAGGACACGTCGTCCGCGTCGCAGCTCGACCCTTCTTCCGGCCTCTCCACGGGGCAGCTGC
Organism: Sorangium sp. So ce296; assembly: GCF_051529605.1. NCBI lineage: Bacteria > Pseudomonadati > Myxococcota > Polyangiales > Polyangiaceae > Sorangium > Sorangium sp. So ce296. The sequence continues at coordinate 14,287,375 of NZ_CP150325.1, read as the reverse complement.
CGTCGTGCACCGTGGGGTCGCACCCCGGCAGGGCCACGGCGCCCGCGAACGAGGCTGCCGCGGCGACGGTCACGACGAACGGGGTCCGGAGCACCTTGCGCTTCTTCTGGATGGCCATGGCCTGTGATGTCCTTTCTGTGGCACAACCCGGCGCAAGCTCTGTCCTTGCGCGCTTTCCGTGCTGGTTGAGCAAGCGAGATGCCAGGACGACCGGAAGGCGAGCGTCGCAGGCGCCGCCCGGCGCGAGCTCGGATGAGAGTGGAAATAGTTGATGGTGGTCGATCTCTTCTGCCGCGCTCCCGAGCTCCGCGGTCAACCGCGGTCGGCTAGCGGCACGCGCTGATCTGCACGTCGTCGATGTTCCACCCGGACGTGGGCGCGCCGCCGAAGGCGAGCACGGCGCTGTAGCCGAACCGCACCCGGAGACTCCGGTTCTTGTAGGGCGTGAGATCGTACGTGACGTTCGTCCATGCGGACTCGGCGACGTCCTCGTGAGGAGACTCGTAGAGGATCCTCCAGCGCGCGCCGTCGAAGACCTCGACACGGGCCTTGTTGCGGTAGGTCGTGTTCAGCCAGCGCCAGAACGACAGCGTGACTCGCCCGCTCGCGGCCGCGTCGACGGCCGGGCTCGTCAGGTAACGCTGCGGGTGCGAGGCGTTGACGCTCGGGCCGCCGCCGAGGAGCACGCCGGCGACCCCGTTGTCGCCGGACGTCGTGTGATCGCTCGCCGGATCGGGGAACCCCGCGCGATGGCCGCTGGACGCGCGCGCCGGGCCGATCTCCCAGCCCGCCGCGAGGCTCCACCGGGCCGCGTTGTCGGCGAAGCCCTCCGCGAGGAGGACCCGCGCGGCGCACGGCGCTGCCGGGGCGTCGTTCCCGGGAGCGCCGCGGAGCGCCGCCGGGGCGCGCGCCGCCCAGTCCAGCACCAGAGACCCGTCGCCCTCCGCGGCCCACGGCGCGTCCGCCGGGCCGGCGGTGCACGCCGCCGCGGCGAGACCGCACGAGACCGCGGCCCGTCCAACCCACCTCTTCATGGTCGCTCCTGCCGAACGTGCAATGCCCCTGGCGCAGGCGCCATTCCGCATGGCCGCCGCGCAGCGCCGAGAGCACGTGTTTGTAGGACCGAACCGGGGCGGTGGATAGCCCGCGCGAGCGGCGGCCGATGCGGTGAGATCGGCGTCGCGCGAGCGGCGGCCGACGCGGTGAGATCGGCGTCACCCGAGCGGCGGCCGATGCGGTGAGATCGGCGTCGTGCGCGCCCCGACGGGGCGACCCCCGCATCACCGGGGCGGGGCCGCGGCCTCGGGCGGCGGCGGCGCTGGCGGGATCGGGCCGCGCGAGACCGTCTCGCGCGTCGCGACGTCGCTGACCATCAGCGTGAACAGCAGGCCGAGGAGGAGGGCCGACACGATCATGGGCATGGCGTTCGCGAAGCGCTGTTCGATGAGGTGCATGAAGAAGAGGACCACGAGCACCGTCTTCGCCGCGGCGATGAGCAGCGCCGCGACGACGTCGGCCCGGCCGAGGTGGGCCAGCGAGAGGAGGTACGAGGCCAGCGTGAGCGCGAGCAGGACGAGCCAGACGATCACGTAGGTCCGCAAGGAGAGGTGTTTGACGATCATGGGCGCTGCGTGCTGTTAGCGGTGCATCAGGTAGAGCATCGGCCAGAGGAAGATCCAGATCACGTCGACGAGGTGCCAGTAGAGCCCGCCGAGCTCGACGTGCGTCTCGTTGCCCGCGCCGTACCGGCGCCGGAAGCACCCCCACGCGAGCCAGCCGAGGACCACGAGCCCCGCCGTGACGTGGATGGCGTGGAGCCCGGTCGTCAGGTAATAGAGCGTGAAGAACACCTTCGCGCCCGCCTGCGGGAGCTCCTCGAAGCGGTAGGCGGCGCCGGGGAAGATCCCCTCGTGGAAGTGCGCCGTGTACTCGACGCCCTTCAGCACGAGGAAGGCGAGGCCGAGCGCGATGGCGCCGAGCAGGAGGCGGCCGGCCCTCGCGGGGTGATCGAGGCGCACGGCGTGGACGCTCAGCGCGACGAGCAGGCTGCTCGTCAGGAGGATCGCCGTGTTCGACGTGCCGATCACGGCGTTGTTGTGGGCGATCGCCGCGGTGAAATCGGCGCCGAACATCGCGCGGTAGGCGGCGTACAGGGCGAAGAGGCCGCCGAAGAGGAGGACCTCGCTGGCGAGGAAGATCCACATCCCGAAGTGCGCCGCGTGGGTCTGCTTCTCGAGATCCTCGAACTGCATGGCGAGCCGCGCCGGGGCGAGCGGCTCAGAGGGCGGCTGAGATTCGGGCATGGGCCTCCTCCTCGGTCAGCTGGTAGTCGTACGGGCCGCGCTCGACGATCGGCGTCACGGGGAAGTTGTGCGCCGGCGGGAGGGGCGGCGTCGCCCACTCGTAGCTCCGGGACCTCCATGGATTGGCCGGGGCGCGCGCGCCCCAGCGCAGGGCGACGAGGAGGTTCACGAGCGCGAGCACGAGCGCGCCCGCGAGCAGGTAAGCGCCGCCGGTCGAGAGGACGTTCAGCCACTGGTACTGCTCCGGATAGCTGTAATAGCGGCGCGGCATCCCGGCGTTGCCCAGCAGGAACTGCGGGAGGAACGTCAGGATGAACCCCAGGAACACGCCGAACGAGGTGAGCAGCCCCATCGCCTCGGAGTACATGCGGCCGAACATCTTGGGGAACCAGTAGTGCGCGGCCGCGAGGAACGCGGTGAGCGTGCCGCCCACCATGATGAAATGGAAGTGGGCGACGACGAAGTAGGTGTCGTGCCAGTGCACGTCGAGCGACTGCGTCGCCGTGGCGACGCCGGTCATGCCGCCGAAGACGAAGAGGAACAGGAACCAGAAGAAATAGAGCATCGGGGTGTTGAAATAAATGGACCCCTTCTGCAGCGTCGCCACCCAGGTGAAGACCTTGATGGCGGAGAAGATCGCGACGAACATCGAGAGCGCGCCGAAGATCCCGGCGTCGAACTCGCTCATCCCGGCCACGAACATGTGGTGCCCCCACCCCGTGAACCCGATGAACGCGATGCCGAGCGACGAGAGGGCGATCGCCCAGTAGGACGCCGGCTGCCGCTGGGAGAAGGTGCAGACGACCTCGCTGACGACGCCCTGGGCCGGGAGCACCATGATGTAGACGGCAGGGTGGGAGTAGAACCAGAACAGGTGCTGGAACAGCACGGGATCGCCGCCGAGCGCCGGGTCGAAGACGCCGAAGTGGTAGATGTGGTCGAGCCCGACGAGCAGGATCGTGAGGCCGAGGACGGGGGTCGCGAGCAGCATGATGACGCTCGTCGCGTAGTTGGCCCACACGAAGAGCGGCAGCCTGCCCCAGCCGATGCCGCGGGCGCGCATCGTGTGCGTCGTCGCGATGAAGTTCACGGCCGTCATGATCGACGACATGCCGAGGGTGAAGATGCCGATCACGATCGGCAGGACGGCCGCGGGCGTGGTCGTGCTGTACGGCGGGTAGAACGTCCACCCGGTGTCCGCGCCCCCGGCGATGGCCGTCGCCAGCGTGATCACGGCGCCGGCCGCGTAGACGTAGAGGCTCGCCAGGTTGAGGCGCGGGAAGGCGAGATCCTTGGCGCCGATCATGAGCGGGAGGAAGAAGTTCCCGAAGACGTTCGGGATCGACGGGATCATGAAGAGCCACACCATGACCACGCCGTGGAGCGTGAACATGCGGTTGTAGGTCGTCGCGTCGATGACGGTGGGCCCGGGGGTCAAGAGCTCCGTCCGGAGGACGAGCGCGAAGGCGCCGCCGAGCAGGAGCATCAGCACGATCAGCGCATAGAACATGAGCCCGATGCGCTTGTGATCGGTCGTGAGCAGCCACGATCGCACGCCGGCGCCGGCGCGGAGGTAATCGAGCTCGTGCGAGCCGTGAACGGGCGCTGTCCCCTCGATCTCATGGGCCGTCATGGCGTCGTCATCCCTCCCGGCGCCGGGGCGCCGCCTCCGCTGACGCCGTCCCACGGCACCACGGGGCCGTGGGGGACGTCGCGGATCGATTTGATGAGCTCGATGATCGCGGCGACGTCGGGCGGCGTGATCTGCCCCAGGTACGACGGCATGACCGGCGAGAAGCCGCGGTGCAGGACGGCGAGCGGATCCATGATCGACTCCGTGATGTAGGCCTCGTCGGCGACGCGCTCGCCGCCGCCCTCGAGCGGCACGACGGTGCGGTAGAGCCCGGCCCAGGTGGGGCCGACGTGCTGCGTGCCGTCGAGCGTGTGGCAGCGGAGGCAGTTGTGCCGCGCGGCGGCGCGCTCGCCGCGCTGGGGCATCGTCGGCTCCGCGGCGGCGAGCTCGGTCCGGTCGGCGGCCTCCTGCGCGAACGCCGGCGTGCTCGCCGCGCCGCCCGCGAGCCAGCGCTCGTAGTCGGCCGGGGCGAGCGCGATCACCTGGCCGCGCATCTCGGAGTGGCTCGTGCCGCAGTACTCGGTGCAGAGGATGGGGTACGCGCCCGGCTCGCTCGCCTCGAACCAGACGGTGGTATACCGGCCCGGGACGACGTCCTGCTTGATGCGGAACTCGGGCACGAAGAAGCTGTGGACGACGTCCCGCGACGTCATGACGAGCCTCACCGGCCTGCGCGCAGGGACGTAGAGCACCGAGATCATGCTCTCTCCCTCCGGATAGCTGAACTTCCACATCCACTGCTTGGCCGTGACGTAGACGTCGAGCGCGTCCTCCGGCGGCGTGCGCAGGTCGACGAACTGGCGCGTGCCGATGTTCCAGAAGGTGAGGAACAGGAACCCGAGGCCGAAGAGCGCCGCAGTCTCCAGGAAGAGCGCCGGCCGCGCGAAGGCCCCGGGGTGAGGCCGCGAGGTGTCCTGGACCCGGCGGCGATAGCGGATGAGGAAATATCCGCCGATCAGCGTGATCAGGGCGGCGCCCCCCATCGTCACCAGGATGACGAAGTAGTGCAGCCCGTCGACCTCGCCGGCCAGCGAGGAGCGCTGTTCGGGCAGGAAGAGCAGCTGGCGCAGGAGGTCGTTCATCGCGCGCCCTCCCGCCGCCTGCGCCGCCGCCCCTGCCAGCCAAAGAAGGCGAGCAGCGCGGCGACCCAGGTCAGGATGGAGGCCGCGCCGACCCGCAGGAAGCCGGCCACGTAAGGGCCGTAGCGGCGGCTCGCCGGGTCGTAGCGATAACACGTCATGAGGACGCGATCCAGGGAGGTGCCGACCTGCCCGCGGCTGGCCTCGAGGAGCGCGAGCCGGAGGTCGAGGGCGGAGAACTCGATGCCATAGAGATAGCGGGAGATGCGGCCGTCCGGCGTGAGCACGAAGACCGCCGCGGGGTGCGCGTACTGCTCGGTCCGCGGGTCGTACGCGAACCGGAATCCGAGATCGCCGGCGAGCGCGCGGATCTCGGGGAGCTCGCCGGTGAGGAACGGCCAGGCCCCGCGATCGGGCGCGCCCGCCGCGCCGAGCGCCGACAGGGCAGCTCCGCGCTTCCGCGCGGCGGACTCCGGGGTATCCCGCGGATCGAAGCTCACCGTGAGCGCGCGGTACTGCTCGCCCAGCCGGTAATCGAGCTTCGCCATGCCGGCGACGAGGCCGCGCAGCACGAGGCCGCAGAGCGTCGGGCAGCGGTAATAGGCGAGGACGAGGAGGACCGGCCGCCGCCCGTCGAAGTGGTCCGCGAGCGGCGCGCGCCGTCCATCCATGTCCGTGAACTGGAGGGCCTTGTCCACGGCGCCCCCGAGGCGCTCGTCGATGTCGGCCTCTCGCGCGGCGGGCGGGAGCGACGGCGGATCCGCGGCGGCGGCGAGCGGCGCGCGCGAGAGCGCGAGGGCGAGGAGCGCGGCGGTGGACACGGGGCGCATCCTCATCAGCGGCTCTCCTCCACGACGAGGCTCATCGCGTCCTCGATCGGGATCTGCACGATCCCGCGGCCCCGGTCGGCCCAGCCGAAGCGGCCGAGCTCCTCGCGCTTCCTGCGGTTCAGCATCGTGCCGAGCCCCTCCTCGCCGCTGGCCGTGCGCTGGAAGAGCCGCTGATCCACCCCGGCCACCACGCCGCGCGGCTCGAAGCCCTCCTTGGCGCGCGCGAGGGTCCTGCCCGCGGGGCGGAGCTCGGCCTCGCGGCCGCGCAGGATCATCCACGACCAGATGCCCAGGAGGAAGAAGATCACGACGACGGCGAACGCGACGGCGAGGATCCTCCGCCAGGGGAGGAGATCCTCTTCCTGGCGAACGTCGGGGCGGCGGTAATGGGACGTCATACGCTCTCGTAGCGGAGGGCGGCCGGCAGGGCCGGGTCGTTGATGGGGGCGAGCGGCTTATTGCGCATGCGCAGCGCGGCGAACGCGACGCTCGCGCCGATCACGGCGAGGAGCGCCGCCAGATCGAGCCAGTGGAGCGGCGCGCGCGCGCCCGGGACCTCGGGCACGACCAGCCAGTGCATGTCGAGGTAGTGCGCGGCGACGACCCAGGCGGCGATCGCCGACAGCCAGGCCGGCCGCCGCTTGATCCGGTAATTGAGCAGGATCGCGAACGGGATCACGAACCGCGCGAGCACGAGGACGAGCGTCTCTGTCCGCCATGGGCCGTGGGAGCGGCGCAGGAAGAACTCGATCTCCTCGGGCCTGTCCGTGATCCATATCAGCATGAACTGGAAGAAGGCGGCGTAGGCCCAGAAGATGGTGAAGGCGAGGAGCAGCCGGCCTAGGGCGTAGTAGTGCGACGCGCCGAGCCCGGGCAGGAGCCCGGCGCGCTCGGCGGCGAACGCGAGGACCGTGAGCAGCGCTATCGCCGCGACGAAGCCGCCGGCGAAGACGTAGACGGGGAACATCGTCGAGACCCACGTCGGCGCGAGGGACATGAGCCAGTCGAACGAGGCGAACGAGAGCGTGAGCGCGACGAGCGGGAGGCCGACGACGCTGAACACGCGGAGGTGGCCGCCGGCCGCGAGCGCCGGGGTCGCGTCGCCCCGGAGCGAGCCGCGCCGGAGCAGGGCGCCGAAGGCGAGCCAGACCGCGAAATAGATCGCCGTCCTGACGAGGAAGAAGGGGAGGTTCAGGTAAGGCTGCTTGTGCAGCACCACCTCCCTCACGTGCTCTTCGCGGATGGTCTCGGGATGAAGCCACTCGCCGTAGAGCGCGTCCAGCCCGAACAGGAGCGGGAGGAACAGCACGGCGAGGAGCGGCAGCGCGCCGACGATCGCCTCCGCGAGGCGGCGGACGGCCACCGGCCACGTCGCGTTCATGGCGTGGCAGATCATGAGGAAGATGAGCGCGCCGACCGCCGTGGTCACGGCGTAGGCGTAGGCCGCGAGGTAGGCGTAGAAGAGCCGCTCGCGATCCACGAACGCGCCGGCGACGAGCAGCGCGGCGCCGACGAGGGCGAGGCCGAGCGAGCGCGTGACGATCGCGCGGCCGCCCCGGAAGACGGGGATGCGGAGGTTCACGGGAGCTCCTTCCGGGCGCGCTCGCGGAGGGGTGGAGGGAGCGCGTCGAGCGCGGCGGCGCGGCTCCTCCCGAGCGCCTTCACATAGGCGACGATCGCCCAGCGCTCGCCGAGCGGGATGTTCGGCTCATAAGACCGCATGAGCCCGTAGCCCTCGACGATGACCTGGTAGATGCGGCCGGGCGGGAACGCCTGCACGCGCGCGTCGACGAGCGACGGCGGGCGGCGCTGGGTCATGTTGCGCGCGACCTCCGACTCGCCGTCTCCGGCGATCCCGTGGCAGGCGGCGCAGAAGATCTCGAAGCGCTCCTTGCCGTACCGGAGCAGATCGAGCGTCACCGGGACCGGGATGCGCGTCACGTACGCGCCGCCCGCGACCCCGCGCGTCAGCCCGGGATCGCCGGTCGCGCGGTCGTTCGGCACGGTGCCCTCGGGCGGGCGGCGCATGACGGAGCCGTCGTTGAAGAGCTCCGAGGGCTGGTAGGGGACGTAGCGCGCCTGGCGGAGCATGCGCTCGAGGTCCAGCGCGTCGGCGTCCCCGGGCTCGGGATCGGCCGGGGTCGACGGGGTGCACGAGAGGCAGAGCGCCGCGGCCAGGCAGGCGAGCGGGAGGAGGCGGCCGCGGTTCATGCGCGCCCCTTCCCGGCCCAGGCGACGGCGAGCGCGCCGAGATCGGTGAGATCGCGCTCGGCGAGGGGGCTGATGAGCGCCGGGTCGCGGGCGTCGATGCCTATCCAGAATCGATCGATGGTGGCGCGCTCGAACCCCGGGACATCGAAGATCGGGTTCCAGAGCTCGGGCAGCCGCGCGAGGACGAGCATCACGACGAACCCCGCCAGGGCGGCGGCGAGCACCGTCATCTCGAAGGTGATCGGCACGAACGCCGGGGGCGCGTGCCCCGGCCGCCCGCCGATGTTGAGGGGATAGTCGTACGCGTTGTTGTGCCACTGGACGAGGTAGCCCCCCGCGGCGCCCGCGAGCGCGAACGGCAGGACGATCCAGTTGAGCGGCGAGCGGCGCAGGCCGAGCGCCTCGTCGACGCCGTGCACCGGGTACGGCGTGAACGCGTCGAGCCTGCGGTACCCGCGGCTCCTGAGCTCCGCGATCGCCAGGAGCATCGCCTCCGGCGTCTCGAACTCGGCGAGCAGACCTCTCCGCATCAGTGCTCCTCCTTGCTGATCTCGCGGTTCAGCTCCTTGACCTCGGCCACCGGGATGAACGGCAACAGGCGCAGGAAGATGAGGAAGAGGAACAGGAAGAAGCAGAACGTCCCGGCGAACAGCGTGAGATCGACCCACGTCGGGCCGTAGGCGTGCCACCCGGACGGGATGAACTCGCGCTGCAGCCCCATGACGATGATCACGAACCGCTCCGACCACATCCCGACGTTCACGAGAATCGAGACGATCCAGAGCAGGATCATGTTGCTGCGGACGCGCGAGGACCAGAGCAGCTGCGGGACGGCGACGTTGCAGAACATCTGCGCCCAGAAGACGGCGGCGTTCGGCCCGCTCGGGCGCGCGACGAAGAACTGGTAGATCTCGTACTCCGAGCCGCTGTACCAGGCCGCGAAGAGCTCGATGATGTACGAGTAGATGACGATCCAGCCCGTGACGAGCGTCAGCTTGCTGAGGTTGTCAAGGTGCCGCTGGGTGACGACGCGCTCCAGGTGGAAGATCCGGCGCGCCGGGATGAGGAGCGTGAGCACCATCGCGAAGCCGGAGAAGATGGCGCCGGCGACGAAGAACGGGGGGAAGATGGTCGAGTGCCACCCCGGGACGAGCGATATCGCGAAGTCGCTGCTCACGATCGAGTGCACCGAGAGGACGAGCGGCGTGGCGAGGCCGGCGAGGAGGCCGTAGAGGAGGCGATAATGGCGGTAGTCTCGCGCGGAGCCGCGCCAGCCGAGCGACAGGATGCCGTAGATCACCCGGCGGCCGCGATCGGGCGCCCGATCGCGGAGGGACGCGAAGTCGGGGACGAGCCCGAGGTACCAGAACACGAGAGAGACGGTGAAGTACGTGAAGATCGCCGCCGCGTCCCAGGGCAGCGCGCTCTTGAACTGAGGCCAGGCCCTCAGCGTGGAGGGGTAGGGGATGAGCCAGTACGCGAACCACGGCCGGCCGAGGTGCAGGAGCGGGTAAAGGCCTGCCTGGACGACCGCGAAGAGGGTCATCGCCTCGGCGAACCGGTTGATGCTCGTGCGCCAACGCTGCTCGAGCAGGAGCAGGATCGCCGAGATGAACGTCCCGGCGTGCCCGATGCCGATCCAGAACACGAAGTTGATGATCCCGAACGCCCAGCCCACCGGGATGTTGTTGCCCCAGACGCCGATGCCGCTCACGATGGTGTAGGTGACGAGCGTCAAGAGCACGATCGTCCCTGCGCCGGTGACCGCGAACGCCGCCCACCAGAGCCGCGACCGCGGCTTCCAGACGACCGACAGCAGCTCTTCCGAGAGGGCCTCGTCGGTAGGCCTCCCGAGGATGAGGGGTTGTGTCACGGCTCGCCGAGCTCCGGGTTCTCGTTGTCGACGCGCGCGAGGTACATCGTCCTCGGCCGGGTCCCCTGGTCGTGCAGCACCGCGTAGCTCCGCGGCTCGTTCCGCCACGCGACCATCGGCGTCTCTGCGTGCTCGAGCGCCCCGAACTGGATCGCCCGCGTCGGACAGGCCTGTTGGCACGCCGTGACGACCTCGCCCGGGCGGATCCCGCGCTCCTCGACGCGCGCCGCGATCTCCGCGCGGCGGATCCGCTGGACGCAGTACGTGCACTTCTCCATGACGCCGCGCTCCCGCACGGTCACGTCGGGGTTGCGCTGGAGCCTCGCGAGCCCCGTGTTGTAGGCGTGGAGCTCGTGGTAATCGAACCAGTTGAAGCGGCGGACCTTGTAGGGGCAGTTGTTCGAGCAGAACCGCGTCCCGACGCAGCGGTTGTAGGTCATCTCGTTGAGGCCGTCGGGGCTGTGCGTGGTCGCGTTGACCGGGCACACGTACTCGCACGGCGCCTTCTCGCAGTGCTGGCACAGCATGGGCTGGTGGACGACGCCCGGGTCGCGCGGGTCGCCGGAGTAATACGTGTCGATGCGGAGCCAGTGCATCTCGCGGCTGTTCAGGACCTCGTCCCTGCCCACCACGAGGACGTTGTTCTCGGCCTGGCACGCGACGACGCACGCGCTGCACCCGGTGCAGATCGAGAGATCGATCGTCATGGCCCATTGCGCGAGAGGCACCCCGGGGGCCGACACCGCGGGCATGAGGGACGGCACCGGCCCCTTGAACGCGCTCGTGAAGTCGGGGTGCTCGCGGTAGACGGCGAGGGGGACAGAGAGCGCGATGGGCCGCCCGTGCACGCTGAAGTGCTTCTGCGTCAGGGCGAGCCGGTGCTTCTGATCCGGCCGCTTGCGCGCCGAGACGCCCGCCGCGAAGAACGGCGCGTCCGCGGTGCGGAGCCGGTACGCGTCGGCCCCCACCCCAGAGGCGATCGACTCGGCGCCGCTCCGCCCGTAGCCGAGCGCGAGCGACACCACGCCGTCGGCGTGCCCCGGCGCGACGAGGACCGGTATCGAGATCGCCCGCCCCCGGAGCTCGAGATCGACCACATCCTCGCTGTCGACGCCGAGCGCTCTGGCCGTGTCCGGGCTGAGCAGCGCGGCGTTGTCCCAGGTGAGCTTGGTCATCGGATCGGGCAGCTCGAGCAGCCACGGGTTGTTGGCGAACCGGCCGTCATACACGCTCGCGTCCACCGAGAAGGCGACCTCCAGGACCGCCGCCGGCGCCGGGACCGCCGCCGCGAGCTGCCCGAGGGCCGCGAGCGCCCCGTCGGGCCGCAGCGCGGCGCCCTCGCGCGGGGCCGCGCTGCCCTCGACGAGCCCGCGCCGGAGCGCCTCCTCCCAGAACGCCTCGAAGTCGGCGCCGCCCCGCCGCGCCGACCAGGCGTCGCGCAGGAGCTGGCGGGCGCTCCGGCGCGGCTCGCCCGCGAACACGGCGAGCACCTCGGAGGCGGTCCTGCCACCGAAGAGCGGCTCGATGAGCGGCTGGACCATCGAGATCGTGCCGTCGTAGGCGCGGGCGTCGCCCCAGGCCTCGAGCTCGTGCGCGGCGGGCACGAACCAGCCGCAGGCGGCCGCGGTCTCGTCCTCGTAGAGCCCGAGGTAGACGCGGTTCGGGACGGAGCGGAGCAGCGCCGCGAGCTCGAGATCCGCGGGCGCCGTGTAGGCCACGTTGTCCTCGAGGATCACCAGCGTATCGACGCCGCCGCGCCGGATCTCGTCGGCGAGCGCGGCGAGCTCCTGCTCGGCGGCGCCGGCCGAGATCAGGGTCGGCCCGGTGACCCACGCGGCGCGGTCGTTGCCGAGCGCCGCGTTCATGAGGTGCGCGAGCGCGTGGACCGGCGCGGGCTGCCGCTCCCCCGCGACGACGACGCTCGCCGCGGCGCCGCGCGCGAGGTCGCGCGCGAGCGCCCGGACGAGCGGCTGCTCCTCGGCGCGCACGTGCGCCCGGAGCGGCTCGAGCGCGCCGAGCGCCTGGGGCGGGATGGCCCCGGGGCGCGGGCCGACCGCGAGGAAGAGCTCCGCCGCGATCGCCGCGGCGAGCGCCGGCACCTCGCTCGGGCGCTTGCGCAGCCGGTGGTCGGCCATGCTCCCGGTCGGGCTCAGCCCGGGCTCGACGACGTAGAGGCGGTTCATGGTGCCCGTCGGCGAGCCGACGCGCCTGCGCTCGGCGAACTGGCGCGCATACCGCGCGCTGAACGGCACCGACGAGAGGAAGTCGGCGTCGAGCGCGAGGATGACGTCCGCCGCCCGGAAGTCGTACTGGGCCTGGAGCGGCGCGCCGAAGGCGAGCGCGGCCCCGCGCGCCGGATTGGCCGACCGGGCGGGCGCGTAGAACGTGAACCGCGCGGCCGGATGGCGCGCCTGGACGCGGCCGATGAGGTCGAGGACGAGCGGCGAGCCGGTCGGCCGGAGGACGAACCGGAGCCCGGCGCCGCGGTCGGGTCGCGGTGCGCCGAACTGCTCGACGAACGCCTGCCACGCCGCCGGCGCCGCGCCGCGCCGCGCAGCGCGCGCCCGGTGCTGATCGTAGAGGCCGAGCACCGACGCTTGCTCGTAAACGCCGGTCGCGCCGAGGCTCGCCGGGTGCTCCGGGTTGCCCTCGACCTTCGTCGGCCGCCCCTCGTGGTTCTCGACGAGGATGCCCGTGGCGAACCCGTCGAGCTCCAGGCTGGTGGCGTAGTACCGGAGGATCCCCGGCGTCACCTCCGGCGGGGTCGTCACATAGGGCACGATCTTGTCCGCGGGCGTCGCTCGGCACCCGGAGACGCCGGCGAGCGCCATGCTGGCGCCGAGGAGCTTGAGCCAGCCGCGCCGGCTCACCGCGCCCGGGTCGCCCCCGCCGCCGGGGAGCTCTCGCGCCGCGGCCTCGCGGAGCTCCGGCGATTCGAGGAGGTCCGCGAGGCTGCGCCAGTATGCCTTGCCCGTCTTGCCGTCGAGCGCCGCGCTCCAGGGGGTCTGTCTCTGATCAGCCATCATCCCTCTTCAGGTCCTCGGCGGCCGGCGCCGCCGGCTCGAGTGCTCTCCGCTGTTCGCCGCATGCCGTCTCCTCGTCTCCGCGCCTCCGCTCGATCCTCGATCCCGCGCGTTCACCTGTGGCAGGTCGAGCAGTGCTCGAGGCGCCGCACGCCGAGCTGCTGCGCGATCTGGCGGCCGATCCGCTCCGCGTCGGGGCCGGCGTCCCACTCCATGTCCGTGACGGCGGAGGGCGGGCGGAGGTGCCGCTCCGGCGCCCTGTGGCAGGCGAGGCACCAGCCCATCGTCATCGGAGACACCTTCCGGACGTCGGGCATCTGGTCCACGCGGCCGTGGCACGTCACGCAGCCCACCCCCTTGTTCACGTGGATCGCGTGGTTGAAGTAGACGAAGTCGGGGACGTCGGTGACGCGGTTCCAGGCGATGGGGGTGTCCGAGAAATAGCTGCTCCGGACGAGCTCGAGCTTGGGGCTCTGATTCCAGATCTGGCTGTGACACCCCATGCAGAGCGCGGTCGACGGCATCCCCGCCGTGCCGGCGCGCTCGACCGTGGAATGGCAGAACCGGCAATCGATGGCGTCGTCCTGCACATGGTGCCTGTGGTCGAACTGCACCGGCTGCTGCACGGGCAGGTTCTGCCCGGTGTTCCACTCCGTGCGCACGTAGATCATCGGCGCCGCCACGGCCGCCGCGCCGCCGAGGAGGACGGCCGCGATGGCGAGTCGGAACGCGGTGTTGCTCCAGCGCGGAAAAACGGATGCCATGATCTCGTGTAGCCGGCCTCGCTCGATGGGCGGCGTGGCGGCCGTCTCCATCGATGCGGAGATCGCCGGGGTCGTTTCGCGATCTCGTCTCGCGCGCGCCGGGAGCTCGCCTCGCGCGCGCCCCGGGAGCCGCGCGCTCAGGCGATCCCGGAGCAGCGCCGTCCGGCGTGCGCTCGATCGCGCCATGCGCGGGAGCGCCGTCCGCGAACACCAGATCTTCGCCTCGTGGGACGGAGATCTGCGATATCTTGCCGTGATGAGGCCATCGAACTCTGCCCTATCGCCCCTCCTGGTCATCGCGCTTCCGGTGGCGGCCGGGCTCGCCTTCTTCGCGTGCTCGCGCGACGAATCGATCTCCCCGCTGCCCCTCGGCACCGGCGGCGCGGCCTCCTCGGCCTCCTCGACCGGCGGGCCGGGCGGGAGCGGCGCCGGCGGTGACGGCGGCGCCGGCGGAAGCGGCGATGCCGGGGGCAGCTCCGGCGGGGGCGGCGCCGGCGAGGGCGGGGCCGGCGGTGACGGCGGCGATGGCGCGACCGGCGGGGGCGGCGCGCGGCTGAGCTGCGCGCCGCCGTCCGAGGACGAGGGCGCGCTGAAGCTCACCCCGCTCGTCACCGGCCTCGCATCCCCGATCCTCGTGAAATCCGCGCCGGGCGACCCGACGCGGCTCTTCATCGTGACGCAGCCCGGTCAGATCCTCGTCCTCGACGAGGGGGCGACCGAGCCGACGGTCTTCCTCGACATCCGGGACCTCACCGTCTTCGCGGACGAGCGCGGCCTCCTCGGGCTCGCGTTCCACCCGGAGTACGAGAGCAACGGCCGCTTCTTCGTCCACTACTCCGACAAGGCGACGGGCGGCGATACGCGCGTCGTCGAGTTCGCGCGGGGCGAGCGCCCGGACGTGGCCAATCCGACGCCGGTGGCCACCTACCTCGAGCAGGCGCAGCCGGCGCGCAACCACAACGGCGGCTCGCTCGAGTTCAGCCCCGTCGACGGCTTTCTCTATCTCGCGCTCGGCGACGGCGGCAACAGCAACGATTCCGGCCCCGGCCACTCGCCCATCGGCAATGGCCAGGATCTCACGACGTGGCTCGGGAAGATCCTTCGCCTCGACGTCTCGACGCACCCGTACCGCATCCCGGAAGGCAACATGACCGGCGAGGGCGTCCTGCCCGAGATCTGGGACTATGGCCTGCGCAACCCGTACCGCTTCAGCTTCGACGCGTGCACGGGCGATCTCTACATCGCCGACGTCGGACAGCGGCTCTGGGAGGAGATCAACATCGAGCCGGCGGGGCAGGGCCGGAAGAACTACGGCTGGCGCGTCATGGAGGGCGCGCACTGCTTCTCGCCGGCGGAAAACTGCGATCCCGAGGGCACCACCACGCTCCCTGCCGCCGAATACGGCCATGCGGGGCAAGTGATCGAGGATTGCTCGGTCACCGGCGGCTACGTCTACCGGGGCAGCAAGATCCCCTGGCTCCGGGGCAGCTACCTGTTCGGCGACTACTGCAGCGGCCGGATCTGGACGCTGAGGTACGAGGGCGGGGTGGCGTCGGCGCCCGTCGACCGGACGGACGATCTCGGGTCGTTCCGCTTCAAGCTCGCCAGCTTCGGGCAGGACGGCACGGGCGAGGTCTACGTCACGGATTTCGGCGGCGGCGCCGTGTACCGCATCGATCCGGAGTGAGGGCGCTCACATGGACCAGCGGAGCCCGGCGTAACGCGGGCCGAGGACGAGCTCGGGCGGCGGCGCGGAGGCGGCCTTCTTCTCCGGCTGGACCGGCACCTTGCGGCCGCCGACGATGGCGAGCGGGATGCCGACGCCGGCGAAGACGACCCCGCCGACGATGAGCGCGACCCCGGCGTCCTCCGCGCTGGCATCTTCCTCGTAGGTGAAATCTTCCTCGAACGGGTCGGTGGGATCCCCGGTGTAATCCGGGTCCGTGGCCGAGCTCGCGGCGATCGCCAGGCCCCCGCCGAGGAGGGCCACGGCGCCGATGCTCGTCAGGACGATGCCCGTGACCATCATCCCCTTGCTGCGGCGCCGGGTCAGCGGCTGCGGCGGGGGGGCTGGCGCGCGCCCGGCCACAGGCGCGAGCGCGGCGCCGCTCGCCGGCGGTGCGGCGGCGCGCGCCGGCGGCGGCGCGGCGGGGCCGCTCACCGGCGGGGCGGCGGCGCGGGCCGGCGCGCCCGCGAGCTGCGGGACGGCCACCGTCTCCGAGGCGCCGGCCTTGTTGAGCTCGACGGTCTTCACGAACGGCGATCGGCCGGCGGCGGAGGCCTCGATCGTGTGCTTTCCGGGATCCACGGGCACCGGCGTGCCCCACTGCGCGCGCCCCACGAGGGCGCCGTCGCGCTTCACCTGGAGGTCGGCCGGGGCGTCCGCGGGCGCCGTGATCGTCAGCCGGATGAGCTTCGGCTCCAGCGCCGTGGCGCGCTGCCGCGCGACCTTCTCGCGCTCCGGCTGGCCGGCGGCCTTGGCCGCGCCCGCCACGTCGAGGAACGTCGACCAGGCGCTCGCCGTCCGGCCGACCTGCTCGTAGCAGGCCGCGAGGTTGAACTGCGTGCCGATGCCGGGATCGAGCCGCTGGCTCTCCTCGAGCTTGGGGCACGCCTCGGCGTGCTTGCCCTGGGCCATCAGCTGCCGGGCCGCGTCGAACAGCGCCTGCGCCGCCGCCGTGTCGGCCCTGGCGTCGCGGCCGCCCCCCACGAGGGCGGCAAGGAACATCGCGAGCGCCAGCAGGCGCCCGAGGTGCTGCATGGGCAGGCTCGTCATGGTCGTGTCCTCACTTGCGATCGTCGAACAGGTTGCCGCTCGCCGGCGCGGCGGAAGGAGCGGCGGCCGGCCGGGCGGTCCGGGGCTGCGGCGCGGCCGCGGCGCCCGCGGGTGCGGGTGCGGGTGCGGGTCGAGGAGCGGCGCTCGCCGGGCGCGCCGCCGCGGGCTTGCCGCCGGCCGGCGTCGCGGAGGCGGCCGCGGCCGGGCCCGGCGCGGCGCGCTCCTCCGTCGGCGAGGGCGCCTCGACGCCGCCGGGCGTGACGGCCGGCGAGCGCGCCGCGGGCGCGTCCGGCGACGCCGCGGAGCCCGCCGGCGACGGCGCCGCGGGCGCGTCCGGCAGCGCCGCGGAGCCCGCCGGCGACGGCGCCGCCGCGGCGCTGGCGGACGGCTCGGCCGGGGCGCCGTCGCGGCCCGCGCGGGCGCTCAGGAAGCCGAAGATCCCGAGCGCGACGGCGAGCGACAGGCCGATGCCGGCCAGCGCGACGAGCCCCACGGGCCGCTTCCGCCGCACGACCGTCCCCGTCCACGGCGCGGAGGTGCTCGCCATCGTCGGCGAGATCGTCCCGCTCCGCGCCGCGGCGTCCGGCCGCGACGGCGCCGAGCTCCGCGAGATCCCGCTGATCCGGTCGATGGAGACCCGCGCGCGCCCGCTCGCGAACGGCGCGAGCGCCTCGGCCAGCGCCCCGACGTCGCGGAACCGCCGCTCCGGCAGCTTCTCCAGGCACCGCTGGATCACCGCCTCGAGCGCCGGGGGCACGTCGGGGCGGAACGAGGCGAGCGGGCGGGGGATCCCCTGCATGATCGCCACGCAGAGCTGCGGCATGGTCGCGCCGTCGAACGGCGGCGCGCCCGCGAGCAGCTCGAACAGGATGACGCCGAGCGACCAGATGTCGGTGCGCGCGTCGACGTCGCGCGCGGACTTGAGCTGCTCCGGCGACATGTAGAGCGGCGAGCCCATCACCGCCGTGGTGTCGGTGATCCGCGGATCGGCGCCGCCGGTCGCCACCTTCGAGATCCCGAAGTCGAGCACCTTCACGCACGGCGAGCCGTCGGCGCGCCGCGTCAGGAACAGGTTCGCCGGCTTGAGGTCGCGGTGGACGATGCCCGCGGCGTGCGCCTCGGCGAGCGCTTCGCAAGCCTGGAGCACGTATTCCACGGCGATCTGCGGCGGCATGGGCCCGCCGGCGCGGAGCGCGTCGGCGAGGTCGCTGCCCGACAGGTACTCCATCACCATGTACGGGGTGCCCGACTCGAGCGTCCCGACGTCGGTCACGCGGGCGACGTGCTCGCTCTTGACCTTCACCGCGGCGCGCGCCTCGCGCACGAAGCGCTCGGCCAGCGTGCGCGAGTGGGCGGCCGAGGGCAGGAGCAGCTTGATCGCGACCTGCTCCTCCAGCTGGAGGTGGGTGGCGGCGACGACGACGCCCATCCCGCCGACGCCGATCACCCGCTCGACGCGGTACTTGCCGGCGATCACCTGCCCCTGTCGAACCAGCCCTCCGGCTTCGTCGTGTGTCGGCGCGGTGCTCGTCATCGATCGGTCCCTTCGGCCCGCCGGATCGCGGATCGCGTGAAACGCGCGATCTTCGCGGAGAATCCGGCGCAAAGCCAGCCCACGATAGCCGCCGGGCGGACGGCAATCAACGTCATGGCTCGGCTCCGTCGCGCGCCTCCCCGGCCCCGCGCCCGCGCGCCGCCCGCGCCTCCTCCGGCGCCCGCGCGCCGTCCACGCGGCCCGCGCCTCCCCCAGCGCCGCGCGGGGTCCGCGCCGCCTCCGGGGTGTTCCCGCCGACGCCTCGCCGGGACGCTTCCCCCGGGCGTGAATCCGAGAGAACATCGTTCACGCCATGGAGCACGGTCACCCCGGCGGCGCGAGCGAGCGGCGTCAGCGGATCCTCGAGGCGACAGAGCGGCTCCTCCGCCGGTACGGGCCTGCCAAGACCACCGTCGCCGACATCGCGCGCGAGGCCGAGATCGCGGTCGGCGCCGTGTACCTGGAGTTCGCCTCGAAGGACGCCATCGTCGAGGAGCTCTCCCAGGGCCAGCACCGCGCCGTCATGGCCGCCATGCGCGCCGCCGCGGCCGTGGACGACCTGCCCTTCTGCGACCGGCTGCGCGCGGTGTTCGACGCCCGCGCGCGCTCCTTCCTGGAGCTCGCCGGCTCGGGCGCGCACGCCTGCGACCTCGTGCATTGCCAGAGCCGCGCCGTGAAGGCGGCCCACGCCCGCTTCCTCGACGAGGAGCGCGCCCTCCTCCGCGACCTCATCGCCCGCGGCGCCCGCGCGGGCGAGCTCGACGCCGAGGACCCGGAGCTCGCCGCGCGCGCGCTCCTCCGCGCCTACGCGAGCTTCTCCCCTCCGTGGCTGTTCCAGAGCTCCCGCGAGGAGGCGTTGGCGATGCTGTCCGCGGTCCACCGGATCGTCCTTTACGGCCTCGTCGGCCGCGCGCCCGCCCCCAAGCCGCAGCGCTGACGCGACGCGGGCGTATCCCCGCTCGCCGGCCCAGCCCGCCTGTCCGGGCGGGCGCCGCGCGGCGGGCCCGAGATCCCGAGTCGCCGCCCCGGCGGCGGCGCGGGCCAGCGAGGCTGTTTGACGGGCTGCGTAACGCGCCTGCGCGGCGCGAGCTCGCGTCTTCCGGGCACGAGAGACCTCGATCCGCGCACCGCCAGGGCCAGTGTGCGCACTCCCTGGCTCGATGATCTCGAGCGCAGCGGCGCGCCAACACGCGCAAGCACGCGCCAACACGCGCAAGCACGCGCCAACGTCGATAGCCGCCGAGTTCTCCCTGGAGTTTCGACAATTTCTGTGACAGCCGCGGATCGGCGGCTTATTATCCGCCCCTTGCTGGAGGGCAGTCATCGCCTCGCCAGATCGGAGCAGAGCCTTGCAAGCAGCTGTGGGCTATCGAAGCGAAGAGGTTGTGCAGACGACAAATGAGCGGTGGAGCCTCGTGCGCGCCGTGCGCGAGAGCGACGAGCGCCGCGTGCTGCTCAAGGGGCACCTCGACTCACCTCGTCACACGGCTGCTGCGGCCGCTTCTGCGCTGCTCAATGAATTCGAGATCACCCGTTCTCTCGACGCCGCGCGCGCGCTCTGCCCCGCGCGGGTGGAGCTCTCCGGCGAGACACCGGTGCTCGTCTTCGAGGACGAGGGGCTCGTGCCCCTCGACGCGCTCCTCGCGGGCGCTCCGCTCCGGATCGCGCAGCTCCTCTCGTGGGCGGCGCGCATGGCCGACGCGCTCGCCGAGGTGCACGGCGGCGGCGTGATCCACAAGCACATCCAGCCGCAGAGCTTCCTCGTCGACCCCGGGACAGGCGCGGTCCGGCTCACCCATTTCATGTTCTCGACGCGGCTCCGCAAGGAGCACCCGCAGGCCCAGAGCACGGTCGAGGAGGGCAGGCTCCCCTACATGTCGCCGGAGCAGACGGGCCGGATGAACCGGACGCTCGACTGGCGCACAGACCTCTACTCGCTCGGGGTCGTGTTCTACGTGATGTTCGCCGGGCGCCTGCCGTTCGACGCCTCGGGGCCGCTCGAGTGGATGCACGCGCACCTCGCCCGGCCGCCCGCGCCGCTGCCCGAGGACTCCGTCCCTCCGGCCGTGTCGGCCATCGTGATGAAGCTCCTCGCGAAGGACGCGGAGGAGCGGTACCAGAGCGCAGAGGGGCTGTCGAAGGACCTGGAGCGGTGCCAGCGCGCGCTCCGCGAGGCCGGGCGGATCGACCCGTTCCCGCCCGGCGAGCACGACGTCTCCGGTCACTTCCGCATCCCGCAGCGCCTCTACGGTCGCGAGGCGGAGGCGCAGCAGTACCTGTCGATCTTCGAGCGGGCGCTCGCGGGCAGCCGCGAGATGATCATGATCACGGGCTATTCA
The DNA here is from genome assembly GCF_051529605.1 of Sorangium sp. So ce296. NCBI lineage: Bacteria > Pseudomonadati > Myxococcota > Polyangiales > Polyangiaceae > Sorangium > Sorangium sp. So ce296. Next base: position 14,267,010 of record NZ_CP150325.1, on the reverse strand, counting down.
GGGATCGGCAAGACGTCGCTCGTGCACGAGATCTACAAGCCGCTCACGCGGGAGCACGGCTATTTCATCTCGGGCAAGTTCGACCGCCTCCACCGCGGAATCCCGTACTCCGCGGTGATCCAGGCGCTCCGGAGCCTGCTCCAGCAGGTGCTGGCGGAGAGCGCGGAGCGCGTCGAGGCCGCGCGGCAGTCGCTGCTGAAGCGCCTCGGGAGGAACGCGTCGCTGCTCGTCGAGGTGCTGCCCGAGCTCGGGATCGTCCTTGGCGCCGGGAACGTCCCGCCCGCGCCGGCCGAGCTCGGCCCTGCCGAGGCGCAACACCGCCTCCTGCTGGCGTTCCGCGGGGTCCTCAAGGCGTTCTGCGGCCGCGAGCAGCCGCTCGTCCTGTTCCTCGACGACCTGCAATGGGCCGACGCCGGCTCGCTCTGGCTGCTCGAGGGGCTCCACGGCGGCGAGGATCTCGGGCCCTTGCTCCTCGTCGGGGCGTACCGCGACAACGAGGTGAACGAGAGCCATCCGCTGTGCCTGACGCTGAGGTCCGTACAGGCGACCTCGGTGACGGTGAACACGATCAAGCTCTTCCCGCTGTCGTTCGCGTCGCTGACCCGGCTCGTGGCCGACACCCTGAGGCAGGACGCGAGGGCGGTGGAGCCGCTCGCCTGGCTCGTCATGCACAAGACGGAGGGGAACCCGTTCTTCGCGCGGCAGTTCCTGCAGGCGCTCGACGCGGACGGGCTCGTGTACTTCTGCCCGGAGGAGCGGCGCTTCCGGTGGGACATCGAGAAGATCGAGGCGCGCGGGTTCACCGAGAACGTCGTCGAGCTGATGAGCGGGCGGGTGCGCGGCCTCGACGCCGGGACGGTCGAGCTCCTGAGGCTCGCCGCGTGCATCGGGAACACGTTCGACCTCGAGACCCTCGCGGTCATCGCCGGCCTCGACCGGGCGGAGGTCGCGCGCCGCCTCGCGCCGGCGATCCGCGACGAGTACATCCTCCCGGTCGGCGAGCCCTCGAGCGCGCCCGGCGAGGCCGCCGCGGGCCGCTACCGCTTCCTGCACGACCGGGTGCAGCAGGCCGTCTACGGGCTCATCGACAGGCCGCAGCGCGAGGCGGTCCACCTGCGGATCGGCCGGCGGCTGCTCGCGGCCGCGGGGCCGGAGGAGCGCTCCGAGCGCATCTTCGAGATCGTCGAGCAGCTCGACGAGGGGCTCGGCCTCGTGCAGTCCGTCGAGGAGCGGCTCGCGATCGCGCAGCTGAACCTGGAGGCGGCCGTGCGCGCCAAGCAGGCGACCGCGTACGCCGCCGCCCGGCGGTACCTGGAGGCGGGCCGCGGGCTGCTGCCGGCCGGCGCGTTCGGGTCGCACTACGCGCTCGCGTTCGCCCTGCTGCGGCAGCTGGCCGAGGTGGAGTACCTGCTCGGGGCGATGGACGCGGCCGAGGCGCTCGTCACCGAGGCGCTCGGCTACGCCAGGACGCCGGTCGAGAAGGCGGACCTGCTGAAGCTGCGGATGGTGCAGTACACGATGCGCGGCCGCTTCACCGACACGGTGGAGGCCGGGCGGGAGGCGCTGGCGCTGGTCGGCGTGGCGCTGCCGTCGCGCGCGAGCGCGGCGGAGCTCGACGCGCTGGTCGAGGCCGAGGCGGCGCGGGTCGAGCAGCTGCTCGGCGGCCGGGCGCCGGCGTCGCTGATCGAGGCGGAGGAGATCGCGGACGAGAGCCAGCGGCTCGCGGTGGGCGTGCTCAACGAGCTGATGGCGCCGCTGTACATGCTCAAGCTCGAGAAGCTGAACTTCTTCGCGTGCTGCAGCATCGTGCGGATCTCGCTCGAGCACGGCCTGGCGCCGGAGGCGTCGTACGGCTTCGCCATGTACGGCGGGCTGATCGGGCATTTCTACGGCGACTACCACCAGGGCTACGCGTTCGGCCGGCTGGCCGCCGACATCGGCCTTCGGTTCCGGATGCAGGGCGACTTCTGCCGCGCCTGCTACATCCTCGGCAACAACATCCAGTCGTGGGTGCGTCCGCTGTCGGAGACGGACGCGCTGTTCCGGGACGGCTACCGGGCGGGCCTGGACGCGGGCGATCTCCAGTTCGCGGGCTACTTCCTCATCTACCTGCTGCTCAACCCGCTGTTCCGCGGCGCGAGCGCGCGCGGGCTGCTCGACGAGCTGCCCGCGTCGCTGCGCTTCGCCAAGCGCACCAAGCACACGGTGGCCACGCACAGCATCCTCGGCCTGCTGCTGGCGCTGCGGGACCTGACGGGCGACGCGGCCGCGGTCGCCGAGGAGGCGCTGACGGAGGAGCAGTACCTCAAGGACTGCGAGGCGCACCAGACGCGCTACGCGCTCTGCCACTACCAGATCCTCAAGGCGATGTGCCTGTACCTGCACGGCCTGCCCGCGGAGGCGCTGCGGCTGGCGGACGAGGCGGAGGAGAACCTCGGCTTCCTCGCGGGGAAGTTCCAGACCGCGGCGCTCCGGTTCTACCGGGCGCTTGCGCTGGCGGCGCTGTTGCCCGAGGCGGCGGAGGGGGACCGGGCGCGGCTCCGGGCCGATCTGGACGCGTGCCGCGAGCGGCTGCGCGGCTGGGCGGAGAGCTGCCCAGCGAACTTCGCCCACAAGCACGCGCTGGTCGAGGCGGAGGCGGCGCGGCTCGACGGCCGGGTGGACGAGGCCGCGAGGCTGTACGAGCAGGCGATCGCGCTGGGCCGGCAGCACGCGTTCGTCAACATCGAGGCGCTCGCGTGCGAGCTGGCCGGCCGCTTCTGGATGTCGCGCGGCAGGACGCGCGTAGCGCTCGACTTCCTCACCGACGCGCTGCAGGCCTACGGCCGCTGGGGCCTGGGCCGCAAGATCGCGCTTTTGACCGAGGAGTTCCCGCTGATCAAGCCCGGGCGCGAGCGGGGCGCGCGGGCGGACGTGTTCGACGCCGAGACGCTGCTCAAGGCGGCGCGCGTGCTCTCCGAGGAGCTGGTCGTCGAGCGGCTGCTCAGCAGCATGGTGCAGGTGCTCGTCGAGAACGCCGGCGCCGAGCGGGGGGCGCTGCTGCTCGTCCGCGGCGACGACCTCGCGCTGGTGGCGCTGGGCACGGCGCACCCGCCGGCGTCGAGGGCGCTGCCGTCGATCCCGCTCGAGGACCAGAGCGACGAGGTCTGCGCCTCGGCGGTGCGGCTCGCGGTGCGCACGCGGCAGAGCGTGATCTACGCCGACGCCTCGCAGGACCCGGCCGTGCGGGACGACCCGTACGTGAGCGCGCGCAAGGTCCGGTCGATGCTGTGCGCGCCGCTGCTGTTCAAGGGGCGGGCGCTCGGCGCGATCTACCTCGAGAACAACCTGTTCGAGGGGCTCTTCGGGCCCGAGCGGCTCGAGATCCTGCACCTGCTCGCCGCGCAGGCCGCCGTCTCGTTCAACAACGCGCTCGTCTACGAGAGCCTCGAGCGCATGGTGGAGGAGCGCACGCGCGAGCTCCGGAGCACGCAGCAGCAGCTCGTCGACGCCGCGCGCAAGGCCGGGATGGCCGAGGTCGCGGGCAGCGCCATGCACAACGTGGGCAACGCGCTGAACAGCGTCATGGTGCTGCGGATGCAGCTCTCGGAGAGGATCGCGGGCTCGCGCGTCCCGCGGCTCGGCCAGGTCGCGCAGCTCCTGAAGGCGCACCGGGACGACCTCGCCGGGTTCCTCTCGGACGACCCGCGCGGCCAGCGGCTGATCGAGTACGTCGACGAGCTGGCGCGCCACCTCGCGGCCGAGCAGGAGTCCGCGGCCGGCGAGCTCGCGGAGCTCGGCGAGTGCGTGGCCCGCATCCGCGACATCGTGTCCGATCAGCTGCGCAACGCCGGGATGAAGCTCATCGTCGAGCCGGTCATGGTCTCCTCGGTGGTCGAGGACGCCCTGCGCGTCGGGCTGAACCGCGCCGAGCGCGCGCACCACGGCATCGAGGTCGTCTGCGAGCTCTCGGACGAGGCGCGGGTCGAGACGGACCGGCACCGGCTGCTCCAGATCGTCACGAACCTCATCACCAACGCGCGGCGGGCGGTGTGCCACGCGGTGGGCCCGGATCGCCGGGTGCTCGTGCGGTGCGCGCCGCGGGAGGGGGGTGGCTGCTCGGTGGAGGTCGAGGACACCGGCGTGGGCATCGCGTCGGACCACCTGGCGCGGCTGTTCCAGCAGGGGTTCACCACGTGGCCCGAGGGCACGGGGCTCGGCCTGCACGCGAGCGTGCTGGAGGCCCGCCTGCTCGGCGCGGACCTCCGCGTGGAGAGCGACGGCCCCGGCCAGGGCGCGAAGTTCACGCTCGAGCTCCCGGCCACCGCGCCCCGGAGCGGGAAGCGGCGCGCCGAGGCGCTCGCTTGACGCGCGCCCGGGCGGTGCGTAGCGGCGATCTTCCGCGCACGGCAGGGCCGGCTCGCTCGGATCGAGGGGGCCGGCGCGGGCCGAGGTACCGATGAACAAGGCGAGCGTGCTCCACAGAACGAGGATCCTGGTCGTCGACGACAACGCCGCGATCCACAGCGATTTCCAGCGGATCTTGAAGGTCGGGCCCCAGAGGTCGTCGCTCGAGGAGCACGAGGCCGAGCTCTTCGGCGACCTCGACGCGCCGATGACGCTCCCGGTGGTCGAGCTCGACGTCGAGCTCACGCTGGCGTACCAGGGGGAGGAGGGGGTCGAGCTCGTGCGCGAGGCGCGGGCGCGCGGGGAGCCCTACGCGGTGGCGTTCGTGGACTTCCGGATGCCTCCCGGGCTCGACGGGGTCGAGACGATCCACCGGATCTTCGAGGAGGATCCGGACGTGCAGGCGGTGTTCTGCACGGCGTACACCGACCTGTCCTGGAAGGAGATCGCGAGCCGGCTCTCGCAGGTGGACCGGTACCTGGTCCTCAAGAAGCCGTTCGAGCCGGTGGAGGTGCGGCAGATGGCCGCGGCGCTGAGCGCGAAGTGGCGGCACCAGCGGGAGCGCGCGAGGGCGCACGCGGCGCTGCTCGAGCGGGAGGCGCACCTCACCGAGCTCCGGCAGCGCCAGGAGGAGGAGAGCCGGCTGCGTGAGCGGGAGATCGCGCTCCGGGCGCAGGTCGAGGCGCTCAGGGCGCTGTCGACGCCGATCGTGCCGATCTCCCGGCGCGCGGTCGTGGTCCCGCTCGTGGGGGAGTTCGACGCGCGGCGCGGCGAGGGCATGCGGTCGGCGCTGCTCGCGGGGATCGTCGCGCGGGGCACCCGGACCGCGATCATCGACGTGACGGGCGTGCCGAGGATGGATGAACCGATGGCGATGGAGCTCGAGCGGACGGCCGGCGCGGTCCGGCTGCTCGGCGCGGAGCCGGTGCTGACCGGCCTCGGCCCGGAGGCGGCGCTGCAGCTGGTCGCGCTCGGCGTCTCGCTTTCGGGGTTAAGGACGTTCTTGACGCTCCAGGAGGGCGTCGCGTTCGCCCTCCGGCGGCACAAGGTTTAGGTGCCCTGCTCGCAGGGGGGTGGATGCGCTGTGTGCGCATCCACCCTCGAGAGCAGGGTTGCCCTCCGGCGCGCGTCGTGGGGAGAGATCCGCGATCAGTTACACGACCCGAGGCGGGCCCACTCGGCCGGGCACCAGGAGGCCGGGCTGCTGGGCGGGCAGTCCGGGTGCGACCACCAGATCTGCTGTGTCGCCTGCCAGAACTGTCCGCCCTGGGCGACCAGCGTGCCGGGCGTATACACCTGCCCCGACTGCCATGCGGGCAGGCTGCTGCACTGCAAGCAAGACTCCCAGGTCGACGGCGACGCGCTGAGGTTCTTGTTCTGGTAGACGTAAGGAGGCTCGTTGTAGAACGACCAGGTGCTCGAGCCCGACATGTTCTGCCAGGTGCCCGAGGTGGTCTTCAGCTGCTGGCGCAGCATCTTGATGGGCGTGTCGCAGGAGATCTGCGGCTCGGCGTACTGCGGGCCCACGTCGCGGAAATGCTCGATGTCGTGCGCGTACATCTCGACGGTCGTGCGCGTGTCCTGGGCGAGGAACTGCCAGCCGGCGCCGTCCTTCATGTCGACATAGAGGCAGAGCAGCGAGCCGTTCACGTCGGCGACGCGCTCGGACGTGCACCACTCGTACTTGAAGACGACCTGATCCCCGGGCTGCAGGCCGCTGAGCGAGCCGCCGCAGGTGCCCCCCGAGCCCCACTGGGTGTTGCAGCTCGAGTGATTCCCCGTGACCCCGTTGTCATCTCCGAAGTAGTAGACGAACCACCCGTCCGGGGTGTGGTAAATGCCGGACTCCAGGTTGTAGTACCACTGGCCCACCACGCCCCAGGCCTCGGACTCGTTGACGAACTCGGGGACCTCCCACTCGATGAGCCAGCCGCGGGTGTCTCCGACGTTGCCCGTATAGGTGCTCGTCAGATGGTAAGATCCGAGCAGGCTCGCCTCGCCGAGGCTCTCCTCCTCGACGGCGCCGCCGGCGGTGCACGCGGCGCCGCCGAGGGTTCCGAGGAGCAACAGCGCCGCGCCGACGCGCGGCCAGACGGCGCGCGACGGACGACGAGCATCGGTATCCATCGACAGGGTGCTCTTCTCGCTCATAAGGATTCTCCTGAGCCGGTGTTTTTCCCCCGCCGGGTGAGTACCGCAGACTCCGTCCGCTTGCTGTTAAGTTGTGTTAAGTCGTACGACTTGATCTCGGGATCAGACGCCGAACGCGCGGGTCGTGGCTCGCGAGGGAGGTCGATGCGCTGACGGCGAATTGGGCGGCGGCGCCGCGCGCCCCGGAGGCTGCCGGCGGCGCGAGGTGCCGGGATGATGGCCGCGGCCTGGAGGCCGTGGCCTCCAGGCGTGGAGGCTCGCCCCTCCGGCGAGCCGCCCCAGGGTCGAGCAACCGCGTCGGCTGCCGGGCGGGAGCGCACCGCAAGGTCGAACCGATTCCGCCGTGATCTCGTGGCTGTCGATGATGTCGACATGTCGACCGCGCTCTCCTCAGCCCCTGGATGCCCTCGTGATCGGCGACCTCGGTCCCGACGCGCAGGCGCGAGAGCCACGCCGCGCGCATCGCGGTGATCTTGAAGCGCATCGGCGGCCGACCTCGGTTCGCGGCGAGCTCATCGGCACGCCCGTTGCTAACCAGCGGAGTGCGGCGCTACCTCGGACGGGCGCCGCAGGATCGCCGATGTCGGCAGGCGGTTGTTCCGCGGCGAACGCGCGTGTCGCGCGGCGGCCTGTGATCGGGATCCTTGGCTGGGCTCACCGGCGGAGTCACGCCGCGTCTCCCCGAAAGAGCCTTTGATCGACAACGGAGATGAACATGTACGATCGCGATCGAAAGACCACGCTGTCCCTCCAATGGCTCGCCATCCCTGTCGTGACGGCGCTGCTCTCGGGATGCTTGACGGCCGATCCGGACGCGGAGCCTTCCCACGAGGACTCCGCCTTGGAAGGACACCTGTCGCCCAACGGATTTTCCTCTCCGTCTTCCGCCACCCGGGCCGAGACGGACTGGGAAGTGGCGGGGTTTGCCCGCGAGCGTGGCATCTCGTACGCCGAAGCGCAGCAGCGGCTCGGCTGGCAGACGCTCGCGCCAGCGCTCGAAGAGCTGGTCAGCGCCGGTCTGGGCGACCAGTTCGGCGGCACCTGGATCGACGCCGCGCGCGGCGATCGGATCATCGTCGGCGTGGCGGGCAAGGCCGGCACCGACGCGGTCGCTTTCGTGCGGGAGGCGGCCCGGAAGATCGGTCTGACCGAAGGGTACGACATCGTCGATGTGCGCCACTCCATGGCGGAGCTCGAGCGCGCCAACGACCAGCTCGGCGATCGGATCGAGAAGGTCAACGACGGCGCGGACGCGACCCTGACCGCCGGTTTGCGCGCGGATCTCAATGCGGTCGAGCTGCAGGTACCAGCCGAGGGCCGGCTGACCGAAGCCCAGCGCGACCTGGTCGCCGCCGCGAGGGCGGAGCTCGGCGACGTGCTCGCGCTCGGCTCGTACGCCGGCCGCGCCACGGCGCGCGCCTGCGTCTATCCCCATTGTGACCCGCCGCTACGCGGCGGTATCCGGATCACCAACTCCGGAGCGGGTTGCACGGGGGCGTTCATCGCCAAGAGCAAAGTCGACGACGTGCTCTACCAGTTCACCGCCGGCCATTGCGCGCCCGGCAACACCGACGACTGGTCGACCCGCTTCACGGACAACTCCACCCATGTGATCGGCTCCGTGTGGCACTGGGAGTGGCACAAGGGCGGTGACATGGCGATCCTGCGGATCAAGAACCCGGGCGGATGGGATCCGGAGCCGTGGGTCCACGTCACGAGCGGGCCGGACACGACGACCAACACGACGTATACGATCAAATCCGACAACACGAGCGTGCTGGGCATGCGCATCTGCACCACCGGCGCCTTCTACGGCCGCAGCGACTGCGGGTACGTCACCCAGCTCGGGGTGACGGCCACGTACGGCGGCGTGACCGTGCGCAAGCTGGGTCGGGGGTCGTTCTGCGGGACCGGCGGCGACAGCGGCGCGCCGATGTACGCCTCGCACGTGGCCTACGGGCTCCAGGTGGCCGGATACAGCGAGTGCGACAGCCTCTATCAGGGCATCCGGGCCGCCGAGTCGGTGCTGAACGTCGATGTCTTGCACGCACCGTAGCCGTCGCGCGGCGTACGGCCGTCGCGTCGGAATCTCGCGCGGCGCCGGCGCCGCCGGCGGAGAGGCGCGCGCGCGGCGCCCTGGGGCGCGAGCCCGATCGCGATCGAGGCGAACCTGCCACGATGGTTTTGCCACGATGTGACGAATTCCCTCAGCGCTGCGTCCCACCGGGCCGCTACTGGACCGAACGACGGATCTCGGCAGGCGGCATGGGGACCATCTGGCAAGCTCTGGATCGCTATCTGGAGCGCCCGGTCGCCCTGAAGTTGATATCGGACACGTATGCCGACCCTGGGAGAGCACCTGATGTTGCTCTCGATGGGCCGGGTCCCCCGTATCTCCGAGGTCGCGCCGGGGCTGCCCGTCGAGCTGGACGGGTTCTTCGAGCGCGCGCTGGAGAGGGATCCCGCGCTGAGACTTCAGACGGTCGAGGAGCTCGCGCGGACGTTCGCGGGGCTCGCCAAGGGATCCTGGCGTCCGCCGCCGCCGGTGGCGGAGGCGCGGGGCGAGCCCAGGCGCGCTTCGCTGGACGCCGACGTGCCCACCGCGAGCCTCGCGGCGACCCGACCCGCGAGCGCCGAGGCGACCCGGGTCACGGTGAGCTAAGGCCCCCGGGATACGCCGTGCGCCTCAGGCGCAGGTCCCCTCGACGCACGCGCTGCCGCTCGGACAGTCGCAGTCCGCCTCGCAGGAGATGGCCGGCTCGGGCGGCGGCTCGCAATAGCCGGCCTCGCAGGACTCGCCCTCGGGGCAATCGCACGACGCCGCGCAGGGCGTCTTGCAGGCCCCCTCGACGCACGCGCTGCCGCTCGGGCAGTCGCAGTCCGCCTCGCAGGCGCCGGGGTTCTCCGAGGAGCTCCCGCCCTGGCCGCCGGTGCCCGCGCCGCCCTGGCCGCCGGTGCTCGCGCCGCCCTGGCCGCCGGTGCTCACGCCGCCCTCGCCGCCGGTGCCCGAGTGGCCATCATCATTATCTTCTTCCTCTTCTTCGCGGTCCGGGCGCTCCCCGTGGGGTGCGTCGGGGCCTTCGTCCCAGAAGCACCCCTCCTCATCTTCATCCCAGTCGCAGCGATCGTTGGTGTTGATGTAACAACCCATCATCGTCGTCGAGACGAAGCACAAAGAGAGGCCGAGGCCCCACTCGAAGGCGGTGCGCATGCTCATACGTCATCACTCCTGATCAGCGATGGACCCAGGGCAGCGGCGCCGCACGTCCCGCGGCGCCCTCTGCCCACCCGACGCTGCGTGCCCGCCACCGCGCGCTCCGTTCAACGCTCCCGCGCCTCCGCACGATCTCGACGCTCACCCCGCCCGGAGCCCTCGACGCAGTGAGGTGGAACACGCCCGGAGGTCGACCTCGCCGGCCGAGGTCGATTTCTCCCGCCGGGGTTGAACGTTCCGAGCCCCTCCGGGCACGAAACCGACGCCGCCCCATGAACGATCCCCGCCACGCCGGGCACGAAGCCCTGTGCCACAGGTCGCCCCGACCCCCCCGACGCCCGTCGACGTCAAAAGGGCAGCGCCGCTGGGCCCGTTCGGATGTAACCATGACAACGCAGGGATGGACCGAGAAGGGACGGAGCGAGCGGCGGGCTTTCCGCCGGGAGAGGCGGCGGGCCCCGGTGACCCCGCGAGCGCCGCGGAGAGGTCGCGGCCGATGAGGGCCATCGCGCTCGTGATGCCGTTCCTCTTCTCCCGCGGCGCCGAGCGCGCGCAGGACGAGGAGGAGGCGCTCGTCGAGCGGCTGCGGCGCGGGGACGCCGCGGCGGTCGGCGAGGCGTACGACAAGCACTACGCGGCCGTGCGCGGGTTCGCCCGCCGCCTCACCGGCGACGACGCCGCCGCCGAGGACCTGGCGCACGACGTCTTCGTCAGCTTGCCGCAGGCCGCGCAGCGGTTCCGCGGCGGCTCGTCGCTGAAGACGTTCCTCATCGCGATCGCGGTCAACCACTCCCGCCACCACCTCCGCGCCGCCGCGCGCCGCCGCGCCGCCATGGAGCGGCTCGCCCTGGAGCCGGACGAGGACGACGCGCCGAGCCCCGAGCGGGAGGCCGGCCGCGCGGCGCTGGCCCAGGCCCTGAACCGCGCCCTCGACGCGCTGCCGGACGCGCAGCGCGCGACGTTCGTGCTCTGCGAGGTCGAGGAGCGCAGCGCGCGCGAGGTGTCCGAGATCCTCGGCGTGCCCGAGGCGACGGTGCGCACGCGGCTGTTCCACGCCAAGCAGAAGCTCCGGACGCTGCTGGAAGAGAGGACCCCATGAAGGACGACGTGCTCCGCGAGGCCGCGCGCGCGCTGCGCGAGGAGGCGGACGCGTCCGTCGCCCGCCGCGACGAGACGCGCGCCCGCGTGATGAGGAGCCTGAAGGCGCAGCGCGCCCGCCGGCTCACCACGGTCCGCGTGGTCGTCCCGCTGGCCGCCGTGCTCGTCGGCTCGGCCGCGTGGGCCTCGGCCGCGCGCTGGTTCCCGGACGCCTTCCACGACATCGCGTCCCAGCTCGGCCTGAGCGCGGCCGAGCCGCCGAGGGATCCTCCCGCGCCGCCGCCGCGAGCGCGCTCCGGGCCGCGGCACGCGGCCGACGCGCCCGCGCCCGAGGCGCCCGAGATCGCGGAGCCCGAGGCCGACGCGCCCGCGCCGCCGGAGGCCGAGGCGAGCGCCGCGCCGGTCGCGCCCGCCCCGCCGCCGCCGTCCCTGCCCACCGCCGATCCCCCGGTCGCCCCCGCGCCGCAGCGCGCGCCGGAGCTCGCGGTCGCGCCGCGCGCGCGCCCGCCCGTCGCGCCGAGCGCCGCGCGGACCGCGCCGAGCGCCGTGCGCCCCGCGCCGCGCGCGTCGGCGGTCGATCCCCAGGCCATCCAGCGCCCGCCGCCGGGGCCCGACGCGGACGCGCTCTATCAGGCGGCGCACCGCGCGCACTTCGTCGAGCGCGATCCCGCGTCCGCGCTCTCGGCCTGGGACGCTTACCTCGCGGCCGCCCCGCGCGGCCGCTTCGCCGTCGAGGCCCAGTACAACCGCGCCCTCTGCCTCGTTCGCCTCGGCCGCAAGGACGAGGCGCAGCGGGCGCTCGAGCCGTTTGCGCAGGGCTCCTTCGGCGGCTACCGCCAGGCCGAGTCGCGCTCGCTGCTCGAGGCGATGCGCAGCGCGGACGAGTGAGCGCGAGCGTCGCGCGCGTGAACGAACGCGCCGCGAGCGGGCACAGCACGGTCGATGAACACACCCCACATCGCTCCTCCGCCCGCGCCGCCGCGGGGCTCGCCGCGCCGCGATCGGACGATGTCCGCGCGCGGCGCGGGCCTCCGCGCGGGCGTCGCCCTCCTGCGCGCCCTCGCGGCCGCGGGCGCCTTCGCCGCGGCCGCTGCGCCTCCCGCGCGCGCCCTCGCCGAGGAGCCGCGCGCCGCCGGCGTCGATCTCGTCGTCGACGGCGCGCCGTGGACGCTCGATCCCGACGCGGTGCGCGCCGCCGTCGAGCGCGAGCTCGGCGCCGGCGTGACGCTGGCCCGCGCGGCGGCCGCCGGGCGCCCCACGCTGGTGCTCCGCGGCGAGCCCGACGGCCGCGTCACGCTGAGCTACAGCGCCGCGGACGGCCGCCGCATCGAGCGCACCATCGACCTCCCCGGGGATCCCGATCGCGCCGCCGAGGCGATCGCCCTGCTCGCGGGCAACCTGGTCCGGGACGAGGCCGCGGAGCTCGCGGCGTCGTTCGGCAAGCGCGCCCCCGAGGCGCCGCCCGCGCAGCCGGAGCCCGCCGCGCCCCCGGCGCCTCCGCCCGCGGGCGGGCAGGCCGCGCCCGCGGGCGCCGCGCGCCCCGCGCAGGCCGCGCGCTCCTCGCGGCCCGCGCCCCCGGAGCCTCCCCGGTGCTCGCTCCCCGGCGCGAAGCACGTCTTCCTCGGCGCCGACTTCGCCCCGTTCGTCGGCACCTCGACGTTCGACGGCACGAACGTCGTCCGCCGCTACTCGCTCAACCTCGTCGGCGGGTACACGGCGGGCATCTCGGGCATCGAGGCCGGCGGCGGCGTCAACATCGCCTCGTCGTTCGTGTGCGGCACCCAGCTCGCGGCCGGCGCCAACCTCGCGCTCGGCCCGGCGCGCGGGGCGCAGATCGCCGCCGGATTCAACCTCGCGAGGTCGCTCTCGGGCGCGCAGGTCGGCTCGATCAACGTCGCCGCCGGCCCGGTCTCGGGCGCGCAGGGCGGCGTGCTCAACGTCGCCGCCGGCGCCGTGGACGGGGCGCAGCTCGGCGCGATCAACTTCGCCGCGGGCGCCGCGGCCGATCTGCAGCTCGGCGTGGTCAACGCCGCCGTGAGCGACGCGACCGGCGTGCAGCTCGGCGCCATCAACCTCGCCGTGGGCGCGGCGACCGACGTGCAGCTCGGCCTCGTCAACGTGGCCGCGGGCCAATGGACCGACACGCAGCTCAGCCTGATCAACGTGGCCGCGGGCGCGTCGACCGACGTGCAGCTCGGGCTCGTCAACGTAGCCACCGGCAAGGTGGAGGGGACGCAGATCGGCCTCGTCAACTACGCCGACGCATCGCAGTTCTCGTTCGGGCTGCTCAACTTCATCCGCAACGGCCGCACCCACGTCGACGTGTGGGGCACGGAGTCCGGCATCGTGATGGCCGGCCTCAAGCACGGGAGCGTCCACGTCCACAACATCTACGGGGTCGGCGTCCGCGTGGCCGGCGACCGCCCCCTGCTGGCGTTCTCGCTCGGCCTGGGCGGCCGCTTCCATCTCCGCGAGCGCGCCTTCATCGACCTCGACGTGCTCGGGTACTCCCTCGTCGAGCCGTCGACGGGCAACCTCTCGGCCTGGATGACGCAGGCGCGCGCGCTCCTCGGCTACCGCCTCTCCCCGGAGCTCGCGGTCTTCGGCGGCCCCAGCTACAACGTCGCCAACGGCGCCACCGTGGAGGAGAGCGAGCTCAGCCCGTACGGCAGCAAAGCCCTCGGCGACGTCGACACCGTGAACCCCTGGCGCGGCTGGCCCGGCCTCGTGCTCGGCGTCGAGGCGTTCTGACCTGACCGCCGCGCTCGCTCGCAGGGCGGGTTGACGGACGCGTGAACGAATTTACTTTCCGTTCATCGATTCATGGAGCTCGCCCGAGCGGTCGCTCGCGGCGGTCTACGTGAGCGACCCATCCGCGCGCCGCGCGCCGCCCTGACCCGGCGGAGGCGCGGCGCTCCGCAACGACCCGTCCACCGATCCGATCCGGCAGGGATGGCGCGAGCCTTTCGCTGCCCCAGGAGTTCGCATGAGCCAGCTTCGCAGCGGCGCCAGCGCGCCTCGCTCTCCATTCCCCCTGCTCCCGCTCCGCACGGGCGTGCTCTTCCCGGGCACCGTGCTCACGCTCCCGGTGGGCCGCGCCCGCTCGGTGGCGTTGCTCGGCGCGGTCCACCCCGGCGACGTGATCGGCGTGATCGCGCAGCGCGACCCCAAGCGCGAGGATCCGCGCCGCGAGGATCTCCACGACATCGGCACGTTCGCCCGGGTCGTCGACGTCACGCGCGTCTCGAACGGCTACCGGCTGGTGATCGAGGGGCTCGATCGCTTCGCGCTCACGGCCCTTGTCGAGACCGAGCCGTACTGGCGCGCCGAGGGCGCGCTCGCGCCGGAGTTCCCCGGCGACGCCGAGGAGGCGCGCCTGCTCGCCGCGTCGCTGCGCGAGCGCGCCCGCGAGCTCGGCCCGAGGACCGCGACGAACCTCGCCGAGATCGCCGCCGCGAGCCGGGCCGAGCCGGGCCTGTTCGCGGATCAGGTCGCCGGCGCGCTCGGGCTCCCGACCGAGAAGGAGATGGAGGTGCTCGCCGAGCTGCGCGTCGTGCCGCGGCTCCAGCGGGTCGCCGGCCTGCTCGCCGAGGCGGCCGCGCTCGCGGACCTGAAGAAGAAGATCGACAACGACGTGCGGCGCGAGCTCGGCAAGGGCCAGCGCGAGGTGATCCTGCGCGAGCAGCTCCGGGCCATCCAGAAGGAGCTCGCGGGCGGCGAGGAGGGCGAGGACGAGCTGTCGCTCCTCCGCCGGCGCCTCGACGAGGCCGGCCTCTCCGAGGAGGCGCGCGCGGTCGCCGACCGGGAGCTCCGGCGGCTCGAGTCGGTCGGCCCGCAGAGCGCCGAGCACAACGTGATCCGCACCTACCTCGAGTGGATCGCCGATCTCCCGTGGAGCGCGCGGGCGACCGTCAAGGACGACCTCGACGCGGTCCAGGCGAAGCTCGACGAGGATCACCGCGGCCTCGACGACGTGAAGCGCCGCATCCTGGAGCACATGGCGGTGCTCAAGCTGACGGGCAAGGCGCGCGCGACCATCCTGTGCTTCGCGGGCCCGCCCGGCGTGGGCAAGACCTCGCTCGGCCAGTCGATCGCCGACGCCACCGGCCGGCCGTTTGTGCGGATCTCGCTCGGCGGCGTGCACGACGAGGCGGAGCTGCGCGGCCACCGGCGGACGTACGTCGGCGCGCTGCCCGGGCGCATCGTGCACGCGCTGAAGAAGGCCAAGGTGAAGAACCCGGTCGTGCTCCTCGACGAGGTCGACAAGCTCGGCGCGGGCTTCCGCGGCTCGCCCGAGGCGGCGCTCCTGGAGGTGCTCGATCCGGAGCAGAACCGGACGTTCGTCGACCATTACATGGAGCTGCCGTTCGATCTGTCGGAGGTCGTCTTCCTCTGCACGGTGAACGACCTCGGCGCGCTCTCCGCGCCGCTCCGGGACCGGCTCGAGGTCATCGAGCTGTCCGGCTACACGCCGGACGAGAAGATCGCGATCGCGCGGTCGCACCTCGTCCCGAAGCAGCTCAAGGAGCACGCGATCGATGCGGGATCGCTGTCGATCACGGACGAGGCGCTCGCGGCGATCGTGCGCGACTACACGCGCGAGGCCGGGGTGCGGCAGCTCGGCCGCGAGATCAAGAAGCTGTGCCGGGCGGTCGCGCTGGAGATCGCCCGCGCGGCGGACGGCAAGGCGCCGCGCGTGGTGATCGAGGCGAGCGATCTCGGCAAGTACCTGGGCAAGGTCCGGTTCTTCAGCGACGTCGCGGAGCGGACGAGCGTGCCCGGGGTCGCGACCGGGCTCGCCTGGACGCCGGTGGGCGGGGACATCCTGTTCATCGAGACGTCGCGGATGGCGGGGAAGGGGAGGGTCGAGATCACGGGCCAGCTGGGCGACGTGATGAAGGAGTCGGCGAAGGCGGCGCTCACCTACGTGCGCAGCCACGCCGGCGAGCTCGGCGTCGACACGGCGAAGCTCGAGACGGAGGACCTGCACATCCACGTCCCGGCGGGCGGGGTGCCCAAGGACGGGCCGTCGGCGGGCGTGACGATGTTCACGGCGCTGACGTCGCTCCTCTCCGGGCGGCGCGTGCGCTCGGACACGGCGATGACGGGCGAGTGCACGCTGCGCGGGCGGGTGCTGCCGGTCGGCGGGATCAAGTCCAAGGTGCTCGCGGCGCACCGCGCCGGGATCACGCGGGTGATCCTGCCGCAGAAGAACGCGCGCGACGCGGAGGAGATCCCGGCGGAGGTGCGGGCTGGGCTGGAGATCATCTTCGTCGAGGACATGAGCCAGGTGATCGCGGCGGCGCTGGAGGAGGCGCCGATCGAGGCGGTGGGCGGCGGCGCGGCGGCGAACGCGACGGCAGATGAGCCGGCGGCGGCCGCGTAGCGGAGGGGGGCGCCGGCGGGGGGCTGTGCGCGGCGGCGCGCGGGTGGGCGCTCGGCCATCCGCCGAGGCGGGGACGAGGGCGCTTGCGCTGAGAACACCGCCCGGCATGTCTCACTTCGGGCCATGCCTCCTGGGACGTTTCGTCGCGCGCCACACAAGGCGCGCCTGAGACGTAGAGCCCCCTGAGAGCTTATGGCACCTCGTTCGGTGCTCGCCGCGCCCACCCGCGCGCCGCCGCGCACAGCCCCCCGCCGGCGCTTACGTTGGTTTGGGGGGCGTCGTTCGCACCGCCATGAGGCGCGCACGGGATCACGCGGGTGATGTCGTGAGCGACGCGAGGATCCGCTGGAGAGACGACAGATCGATCGGCTTGATGAAGTGCATGTCGAAGCCAGCCTCCCGGACCCGGCGCTGATCTTCCTCCTGACCATAGCCGGTCAGCGCGATCATCAGCGAGGGGGATGAGAGGCTTACGCTTCCCCTCAGGGCCCTGGCCACGCCATATCCATCCATCCCGCCAGGGAGGCCGATGTCGCACAGGATGACCTCCGGGCGTAACGAGCGCGCCGCTGTCACGCCGGCAGGCCCGGACAGCGCGACCTCGACGTGGTAGCCGTACAGGGCGAGGAGCGCCTGCAGGGTCTCCGCGGCGTCCACGTTGTCCTCGATGATCAGGATGCGCAGCGCCTGCGATGAGCCGCTCGAGGGCGGCGCGGATCGCTCCGACGGCGGATCCGGGCTGCGCTCGATCGGCAGGGAGAGGACCATCTCCGTCCCGTGGCCGATTCCCCCGCTCTCGGCCGAGACCGCGCCGCCGTGGAGCCCGACGAGGCCCTTGACGAGCGCCAGGCCGAGCCCGAGCCCACCCCGGCTGCGGTCCAGGCTGCGATCGGCCTGGCTGAACGGCTCGAACATGCGCGCCAGCGTCGCCGGATCCATGCCGATGCCGGTGTCGCGGATGCGAACCACGGCGGAGCTCTCCGGCGTCGCCGACAGCGCGACCGTCACCTGGCCGCCTGGATCGGTGAACTTGTTGGCGTTGTGCAGCAGGTTGCTCACGGCCTGCGACAGCCGCGTCGGGTCGCCGAGCACCCAGACCGGCCCCGCCGGCAGCTCCAGATCGAGCCGCAAGCCGCTCGCCTCCAGCGTGCTGCGGTAATCCTCGGCCGTGTGCCGGAGAAGGCGCACGAGGTCGCAGCGCTCCTTGCGGAGCTGGATCCTGCCGCGCGCGACGCGGGAGACGTCGAGCAGGTCGTCCACCAGCCGGGCCATGTGAGAGACCTGCCGGTCGATCACGCCGCACGCCCGCACGAGCGCCGGCTGCTGCGCGGCCATGTGCCGCAGGAGCTCGACCGCGTTGCGAATGGGCCCGAGCGGATTGCGCAGCTCGTGCGCGAGCATCGCCAGGAAATCGTCCTTGCGCTGGTCCGCCTCCTTCAGGGCCGCCTCTGCGAGCTTGGCGTCGTGGATGTCCGTGCAGGTGCCATACCACCGCACGATCTCGCCCGAGGCTCCCCGGATCGGCACGGCGCGGACGAGATACCACCGGGGCTCGCGGGCGACGGGGAACGCGGTGCGGTGCTCGATCTCGTAGGGAGTGCCGGTCGCCACCGAGCGAGACCAGGTGTCGAGGACCCGCTGGCGATCATCCTCGTGCAGGAACGATATCCAGGTATCGCCGGCCACCTCCGACTGCTCCGCGCCGGCGAGCTCGAACCATCGACGGTTGTAGTAATCGATGCTGCCGTCCGGCTTCGCCGTCCAGACGATCTGCGGCATCGCGTCGGCGAGCTGCCTGAAGCGCGCCTCGCTCTCGCGGAGCGCCTCGTCGACGTGCCTCCGCTCGGTGACGTCGTGGGCAATGCTGATGGCGAGTCGCCGGCCGGCCGCGTCCTTCCCCAGCGGCGCGGCGCTGAACGCCCAGATTCGCTGCTCGCCGCTCGCCGTGGTGATCGGGAGCTCGCGCTCGGCCGTGCCGCCGTCGGCATCGTAGAGGGACTGGATCAGGTCGCTCACGTCGCCTTTCTGCGACCCGTACGCCCGCTCGATCCACGCCGCGAGGGTGGGGATCTGATCGCGGGCATACCCGCTCATCTCCGTCCACGCGCGGTTCAGGCTGATGACCTCGCCGTCGTCGGCGTGGATCATGATGGGGAACGGCGTCGCCATCACGGCGCGGCGGAACCGCTCCTCGCTCTCGCGCAGGAGCAGCTCCGCCTCCTTCCTCTCGGTGATGTCGATGACCGAGCCGATGTAGCCGAGGAGCTCGCCGTCCGGCCCGATCCACGGATGGGCCGCGTCGATGCACCAGCGGTACGCGCCGTCGCTGCGGCGGAACCGGTAGTCGATCCTGAAGGCCTCGCGGCGCGCGGTGGCCCGCCGGAACGTCTCCGCCGCCGTCTCGTGGTCCGAGGGGTGCACCGTCGCGAGCCAGCCGAAGCCGAGGGTGGTCGCCTCGGGCTGGCCTGTGAGCTCGCGCCACCGCGGGTTGGCGTAAATGCACGAGCCGTCAGGGGCCGTGACCCAGATCACCACGGGCGCGTGATCGGCGATGTTCCGGAAGCGCGCCATGCTCTCGCGCAGGCTCTCCTCCGCGTTCCTGCGCGCCGTGACGTCGCGCGCGGTCTCCAGCACGAGCCGCCGCCGATCCATCCCCTCGACGAGCTGCATCCGGGACTCGACCAGGAGCGCGCGGCCGTCCGAGGTCGTGTGCCGCACCTCGCCCTCCCAGCGCCCGTCGCGCTCGAGCGCCGCCTCGATCTCCGGGCGCGGCACCGGGAACACGGCGGACAGGAGATCGTGGCTCGGTCGCCCGAGGGCCTCCTGCGCCGAGAAGCCGTAGAGCTGCTGCGCGGACGAGCTGATGTACACGATCCCGCCGCTGTCCTCGAATTCCCGCGCGAAGGCCGCGTCGCCGACCTGCTCGAGGAGGGCCGCCTTCCAGCGCAGCTCGTCGTCGACCTGCCGCGGCGCCTCCGCCTCGGCGCGCCTGCGCTCGTCGACGTCGGTGGACGTCCCGAGCCAGCGGACTACCCGGCCGGCGCCGTCCCTGACGGGCTCTCCTCGGGCGAGGAACCAGCGGTATGCGCCGTCGTGGCGCCGCAAGCGGAGCTCCTCGGCGAACGGCGCGCCGCGCTCGACCGCGGCGCGCCACGCCGCCGCGCTGCGGGCCGCGTCGTCCGGATGGACCGCGGCGGCGAAGCCCGCGCGCATCAGCTGCTCCGCCGTCAGCGCGGTGTACGTGCGCCATTGCTCGTTGACGTAATCCCATGCTCCGTCGCCGCGAGCGGCCCAGACCATCTGAGGGAGCATCTCGGCGAGCAGGCGGAACTGTGCGTCGACTTTACCCTCTTCGTCGTCGTGTCCTCGCGCCGACGCTGCCGCGTTCATGTTCCATCCAGAGTACCGCGAAGGAACCGGAGGGCCAGGCCGCGTCCTCCGGCGGGAGCGGGCCACGGCAGCCGGGCGGAGGCGGCCCGGGAGTGGCGAGGGGCGCCGAGATCGCGTGGTAATCTGGTTCGCTCCGTTTGTCCTCCGTCACCCATCCTTCTATTTTCTCTGTCGCCTGCCGGGGACCTCACCGGCCCTGCGCCGGCTGCCGACGGTGTGACGGCCCATCGCGCGTGAGCTCTCGACGCCCTCGCACGCGTCGCTGCCCCGGCCGCCGGCGTGCTCGCGACTCGTCTACTTTTCGACGGTGAGCGGCGCTCCCGGCGAACCGACATAAACGACCACAATCACCGCTGGCTCATCGCCGTCGTTCCGCCCGTGATGCCAGGAGTCGACGAGCTCGAGGAATCCATCCCCTGCGCGCACCTTAAGCTCTTTGCCCGACTCCGCTACGATCGTGATGGCGCCCGAGATCATGTAGGCCGCGTTGATGGACGGATGCTTGTGGACTGGGAGCGCGCTGTGCGGGGGGATCGTGACACGGACGACCGTGACTTCCGGCGCTGTCGCCGGGTAGGCCGGCAGCGCCGCGCCGTCCCACGAGGCACCGCCTTTCGCGACCACCTCCACCGTGCTCCCGTGCGCGTCCTGCCCCGCGCTTCGCGGCGCCCTTTGCGCGCAGGCGCTCGCGGACAGACAGCATGCAACCAGGAGAACGGAGGCGGAACGCATCGGCGGTTGGTACCACCGCCCTCGTCCGCGCCGCAAGCCCCTCCATCGCCGTCTCTCTGCGTTCCCCGCGCTCCTGGAGGAGCGGATTCGGGCGACCGCTTCGCGCCGGGGAACGCGGCCGAGGACGCGCTCCCGCTCCGTGATCGGGGATGACATGCGATCACACGATCGAGCTCACCGCGGCCGTCGCCATGGACCTCGCGCGGCGGCGTGACGCGACGGACGAGGGTACAGTCCAATGGGTGTTGTGGAGAGGCTGGTGCATCCCTTCCTATCATCCCGAGATCTCACGGGGAGGATCGGTGTTGGTGCAGCAGCTCGTATTGCCGATGTGCACTCTGTTCTCGCGGCGGCGCGACGGTGGGGGCGGCTTCGAAGCGCTTGCCCTCGAACACCGATCGCGTGATCGACCGAGAGATGAACCGAAGGCGCCAAAGACGCGAAGGTCTTGTCCTCTTCTTGCCGTTCCCGGCGTCCTTGGCGGTTCGAGTTTCTGCTCTCTCGAGCGGTTTCAACTCGTTTGTCGCGCCAAGGCGCGCTCAGCGGACGCGATAGATGCGGAGCACGGTGATCGTCCGCGCCTCGCGATCGATCGCGAGCACCGCGTCGTGGAAGCCCGCGCTGAGGAGGTGGTAGGGCGCCTCCCACGCGAGCTCGCCCTCACCCGTCTCCGCGAAGCGAACGACCGCCCGGTCGATCATGAAGGCCGAGTGCATCGGCAGGCTGTAAAACGTCGCCAGGGCGGGGAAGTTCCAGACGACGCGGAAGCTCACCCGTCTCGCCCGCGAGCCAGCTCCTCCAGGGCCCGCGGCAGATCCTCGTGAGCGACGAGGCGCGCTCGGCCCGCCGCGATGTCGGCGAGGTCTTGCTTGAGTTCGGCGCGCTGCTCCGGCGTGAGCCTCTGCACACGCGGCGCGCGATCGAGGGCCGCAAGGATGGGGTCGCTCGGCGAGACGTCGGGGCGAGGCATGCCTGCAGCGTGGATCGGAAGGGGGCAGGGGAGCAAGGGGCGCCGTCTGGCACGTCGCCAAACGGCCGCCGTCCCCGCCCGGCGACCGTCCTGCCTGGCACCTGGCCGCGGTCGGAAGGCACAACGCGGGCGCGGCGCAAGAGCCGGCGCCCGCGTCCCCGCCCTAGAACAACTCCCCGATCCGCCGGAGCAGGCTGCCGCTCGAGTACAGCGCGCGCATGCCGCGCTTGAACCAGCCGTACGACGACTCGGTGTAGGGGAACCACGTCGGGTCCTTCGACCCGAGCGCGACGCGGTCCGCGTTGATGTGCTTCACGTCGCACATCTGCCGGAGCCCGTCCTCGCCCATCACCCGGCCGAAGCCGCTCTGCTTAACGCCGCCGAACGGCGCGTCCGGGAGCGCGCCGTTCATGAGCACGTCGTTCACCAGCACGCTGCCGGCCTGCAGGCGCTCGGCGAGCCGGCGGGCGTGATCCGTGTCCTCCGAGAAGACGTACGCGTTCAGGCCGAGGTGCGACTCGTTCGCCAGCCGGATCGCCTCCTCCTCGGTCGCGACCTGCATGAACGGCACCACCGGCCCGAAGATCTCCTCGCTCATCACGTTCATCCCGTGATCGCAGCCGGCGAGGATCGTCGGCTCGAAGAACTGGCCCTGCCCCGGCGCGCGCTTGCCGCCCGCCCTCACGCTCGCGCCCTTCTCGACCGCGTCCTTGATGAGCCGCTCGGCCACCTCGATCTGCGGCCCGAAGATGATCGCGCCGACGTCGACGAACTCCTTGCCCGGATCGCCCTGGTTCAGCCCCCTCGTGATCTCGACCGTGCGCTCGAGCAGCCGGTCGTGGATCTCGCGGTGCGCGTAGACCCGCTCCACCGCCACGCAGACCTGCCCCGCGTTCGCGAAGCCGCCGAAGACGATCGCCTGCGCCGTGCGCTCGATGTCCGCGTCGGCGCACGCGATGAGCGGCGCCTTGCCGCCGAGCTCCATCACGCACGGGATGAGGCGCTCCCCGCACGCGGCCGCCACCCGCTTGCCCGTGCTGACGCTGCCCGTGAACACGAGCATCTGGATGCCGCTGTCGATGAGCGCCGCGCCGGTCGGCCCGTAGCCGGTCACCACCTGGAAGAGATCCTCCGGCATGCCCGCGCCGTCCCAGATCTCCTTCTGCTTGAGCGCGATGAGCGGCGTCACCTCGCTCGGCTTCAGCACCGCCGCGTTGCCCGTCACCACCGCCGCGAGCACGTCGCGCAGCGCCAGCTGGAACGGGAAGTTCCACGGCGAGATCACCCCGATCACGCCGCGCGGGGCGTAGTGGACGAAGCTGCGCCGGTGCTTGAAGAGGTGGAGCTTGATCTCGCGCGGCTCGAGCGCCTTCGGCGCGATCTCGGCGAAGTACGTCGCCATGTCGGCCGCGACCAGCACCTCGTGCAGGAGCGCCTCGTGGCGCGGCTTGCCGCACTCGCGCGAGAGCAGATCGACGATCTCGTCGGTCCGGTCGACGATGGCGTCGCGGAAGCGGAGGACGCGCTGGCAGCGCTCCTCGACCGGCAGCGCGCCCCAGGCCTCCTGCGCGCGCCGCGCCCTGGCCACCGCGGCCCGCACCTCCTCGGCGCTCGTGTTCGGCGCCTCCCCGAGGAGTTCCCCGGTCGCGGGCGCGTAGCTGCGGATCGTCGCGCCCCCGTGCCCGTTCATGCCAGGACCGCTGCCGTTGCCCCCGATCGAGCGTTCGCTCACCACCTGACCCATGTTCGATCCCTCCACCTGTCGAGCCCCGCGCAACCCGCCGGATGGCCCCCGTGGCCCGCTGCTCGCGCCCGGACCGTACCCTCCCAGCGAAGGTACAGCAAATGAGCATTTGCTCAATTTCCCGACGATTCCCGCCGATTCCCGGTGAGCGCGCGCGCGCGCCGCCCTCCGCGGCGCCCGCTGTTGCGCCGCGGACAAATGGTGAGCACACCGCGGTTGCGCCAGGGGCAGGCCGGACGGCGAGGGCCGCGCAGCATGTAGGGCGAGCCCTGGCTTTTGGCTCGGGCGTTCGTCGGGGTGACCCTGGCTCTCGTCTCGGGCGGACTCTCGGCATGACGTCGGCGAGAGGAGCCGGTATAGGCGGACCCCGACATGTTGGAACAACGAGAAGTCGATCTCATCGCGGCTGTGGAGCACCCGGATCCGCACCACGTGCTCGGCGCGCACGAGGACGAAGACGACCTGGTGGTCCGCGTCTTTCGCCCGGACGCCACCGAGATCGCGGTGCTCCCGGACGACCCCTCGCTCCCGAAGCAGCCCACGGAGCGCATCCACCCCGCGGGCCTCTTCGAGGCGCGCTTCCCCGGCGTCTCCTACCCGAAGGACGGCCGCTTCCTCTACCGGATCGAGCTGCGCTACCCGGACGGCAACGCCTCGGTCGAGCGCGATCCGTACGGCATGCCGCCCACGCTCGGCGACATCGACCGCCATCTCCTCGCGGAGGGGAGGCACTGGGAGCTTTACCGCGTCCTCGGCGCGCACGTGCGCGAGGTGGACGGCGTCTCCGGGACGTCGTTCGCGGTCTGGGCGCCGAACGCGCGCCGCGTGAGCGTCGTCGGCGACTTCAACCACTGGGACGGCCGCCGGCACCCGATGCGCCGGATGGGCGAGGGCTTCTGGGAGCTCTTCCTCCCCGGCGTCGGCGACGGCGCGCTCTACAAGTACGAGATCAAGACCCCGGAGGGGCACATCACCGTGAAGAGCGACCCGCTCGGCCAGGCGATGGAGCTCCGGCCGGCGACCGCCTCGCGGGTCACGACGAGCCGCTACGCGTTCCAGGACGGCGAGTGGATGCGGACGCGCGGCCAGCTCGACTCGCGCAAGAAGCCGATCGCCATCTACGAGGTCCACCCCGGCTCCTGGCGGCGCGTGCACGAAGACGGCCCGCCGTACGAGCACGGGATGCGCTGGATGACCTACCGCGAGCTCGCCGACCACCTCGTCGACTACGTGGCCGAGCTCGGCTTCACGCACATCGAGCTCATGCCGATCATGGAGCACCCGTTCGACGGCTCGTGGGGCTACCAGGTGGCGGGCTACTACGCCCCGACCAGCCGCTACGGCGATCCCGACGACTTCCGCTACTTCGTCGACCGGTGCCACCAGAAGGGCATCGGCGTGATCCTCGACTGGACCCCGGCGCACTTCCCGAAGGACGCGTGGGCGCTCGGCCGGTTCGACGGCACGGCGCTCTACGAGCACCTCGACCCGCGCCTCGGCGAGCACCGCGAGTGGAACACGTACATCTTCAACTACGGCCGGCACGAGGTGCGGAACTTCCTCGTCGCCAACGCCCTTTACTGGCTCGACGAGTTCCACATCGACGGCCTGCGCGTCGACGCGGTCGCGTCGATGCTCTACCTCGACTACGCCGCGCAGGGCGGGGACTGGGTGCCGAACCGGTACGGCGGCCGCGAGAACATCGAGGCGATCGACTTCATCCGGGAGCTGTCGAACCGGGTGCACGAGCGCTTCCCGGGCGCGATCCTGTGCGCGGAGGAGTCCACCGCCTGGCCGTCGGTGACGCACGCGACGTACGTCGGCGGGCTCGGCTTCGACTTCAAGTGGAACATGGGGTGGATGCACGACACGCTCGACTTCTTCAAGCACGAGCCGGTCCACCGCGCGTTCCACTACCACCAGCTCACGTTCGGGCTCATCTACGCCTTCTCGGAGAAGTTCCTCCTGCCGCTGAGCCACGACGAGGTCGTCCACCTCAAGCGGTCGCTGCTCTCGAAGATGCCGGGCGACTACTGGCAGATGCTCGCGAACCTGCGCGCGCTCTACGGCTACATGTGGGCGCACCCGGGCAAGAAGCTGCTCTTCATGGGCGGCGAGATCGGCCAGTTCGCCGAGTGGAGCGAGAAGACGGAGCTCGACTGGGGCCTGCTCGCGGTGCCCGCCCACGCCGGGCTCAAGCGGCTCGTGACCGACATCAACGCGCTCTACAAGAAGTATCCGGCGATGTACGAGCTCGACGACGAGCACCACGGCTTCCGCTGGATCGACTGCACCGACAACCTGCAGACCGTGATCTCGTTCATCCGCTACGGGGACGGCGCGGGAGACCAGATGTCGCCGTCGGGCCTGCACGTCGTGTTCATCGGCAACTTCACGCCGGTCCCGCGCCGCCCGTACCGCATCGGCGTCCCGCGCCGCGGCGCCTACCTGGAGGTGCTCAACACCGACGCCACCGAGTACGGCGGCAGCGGCGTGGGCAACATGGGTCGCGTCGAGGTCGAGGACATCCCCTGCCACGGGTTCCCGCAGTCGATCGAGCTGACGCTCCCGCCGCTCGGGGTGCTCTGGCTCATCCCCGAGCGCGACGCGTAGCCCTGACGCCGCACCCGGCGCGCGGCGCGCGGCGCCGACGCCAACCGACGGCAACCGACGGCAGAGAAGCGACGGCCGACATCCCGCCGCGCTCCTCCGCCGCCGGCCCTCGCGAGGCGGCCGGCTCATCTCGCCCTCTCCTTTTTCTACCGCGACCGAGATCGATTGTCCGTCCAGGTCGGAGCATTCTCCGCGCTTGGCTGCGCCGTTCTCTCTCGTTCCGTTGTCCGTGCTCCGAGGCAGGCGCACTGCACAGCGGCCCCGGGCGAGCAAGATGTCGTGCACGAAACCGGCTTGCACGAATTGACAAATTTCTTTACTAAGGAGTTTCCGCAACGGAAAGGGCTCCTCGACTCACCCGGGGCGAACGCGTCGAGGGGGGAGCCTTGTCCTGGCGGGGCCGCTTCTCCGGCGGCGAGCGGGGCAAGAGCGATTCGGTCGGTTGTCGGCGGGGGCCTCGCTGCTCGCTCGCCCTCACGCACCCGGCCAGCAGGGCCGATCTCGTAGACACGCTGTCTGCTGCTCGCCTGCTCTTCGAACGTACGCTGGGATGGACTGGCTCGCATCGAGCAGAGGTGGACCTTTTCAATGACGAGTCATCACGGCAAGCTCCTCGGTCCCACGCTCGCGACGATGAGCCAAGGAGGTCCGCCGCGCTTCCTGACGCAGCCGCCGCCCGCCGCGTGGACGGGGCCTGACTCCGCGCGCGGGAACGAGGTCCGGAGGGTCCTCGTCATCGACGACAACCCCGCGATCCACCGCGATTTTCAGAAGCTCCTGTGCCCGGATGTGGGGACATCGGCGGACCTCGACGCCCTCGACGCGGCGATCTTCGGGGCGCCGGCGGCGGTCCCGAGGAGCACGTTCCAGGTGGACGGCGCCTGCCAGGGCCAGGAGGGGCTGGAGAGGGTCCGGCGGATGCAGCGGGTCGGCCGCCCCTATGCGCTGATGTTCGTGGACATGCGGATGCCGCCGGGCTGGGACGGCATCGAGACGATCGAGCGGATCTGGGCCGAGTGTCCGGACATCGAGGCCGTGATCTGCAGCGCGTACTCGGACTACTCGTGGCACGACGTGATCCGGCGCCTGAAGCGGCCCGAGCTCCGGCTGCTGAGCAAGCCGTTCGAGAGCAAGGACGTGCTCGATCTCGCCTGGTCGCTCACGTCCCGGTGGCTGAAGCGGAGCGCGATCCGGCGCTGAGGCGGCGCGGGGGCGTTGACACCCCGCGAGCGGTGTTTCCACCTTGGAGTGGGTTCGGCAGGGGTCCTGAGCCAACGCCCCAACCTCGACACCGGTGAAGCGGTACAGAGGTGGTGAGCTCCCCCGTACCGGCTCTGTCCTACGGCCGCAGCGCGCCGGGCAGCGCCCGGCCTGGAGCTCCTCTGTCCGCCGGGTACTCCTGAACTGGCGCCCTCCGGCTCAGGCCCCCGCCGAACCGTTCGAGAGCGAGCGCTGTCGAGCCGCGGCGCCGCTCTGCCTTTCTCTCGCAACACTCTGTTTCATGGAAGGAACGGACTCGGCGGCGCGCTCCGCCGCCCGCGGCTCGGCGGTGGGGCGCGCTCTCCGGGCGGAGATGGGATGAGCGTGGCGATCCCGCTTCCGCCGGACAGGGTGCAACGAGGCAAGGGGGAGAACACCCGTGTCGACGACGTACACTCACCGGCTCACGAAGGATCCCTGGGACACCGTCATGCCCGAGCGTCGGGCCGCGTCGCCGGCGGCGAAGGCGCCGCCTTACCGCGCGTCGTCGAGCGGCGCCGCCTCGCCCCGCCGCGATCGCCTCGGCAGCCACATGTCCACGGTCGAGACGACCGCCATGGCGCCGAGCGACAGCAGCATGGCCACGCCCGAGATCGGCATCAGCGCCGCGGCGCCGGGCGCGCTCCGGATGAGCCACGGCGCCGCGATGTGCAGCCCGCTCGTGACGACGGCCGCCGCCACGCCCCCGGTGTGCAGCCACGCCGGCAGCCGCGCGAGCAGCCAGAGGTGCGCTAGGATCAAGACGTAGACGGGCACCGAGAAGAGGTGGAAATGCGTCACCTCCAGCAGCTTCCGCTCGGAGATCTGCTCGACCAGGACCCGCGGCGGCTCCGTCGCGGCGGGGAGCTCGAGCTCCGGGCCGAGCTCGAGCGCCGGCCCGTCGGCCGCGGCGGGCGCCTGCGTGGGCGCGGGCGGCGGCGCGGCGGCCGGCGCGCCCGCGTAGTACGCGGCGGCGCCCGCGTCCTGCACCATCGCCCCGTAGAGGCGCCACGACACGAGCAGCCCGACGATCGAGGCGACCGCGAACGCCGTGTACAGGAGCTTCGCGCCGAGCGAGAGCGACCGCAGCCGCCCCGCCGCCGCGGTGAAATCCCTCACAGGGCGCCGCGCTTGAGCGCGAGCTGGAGGACGAGGGCGTCGCGCTTCACGCCGAGCGCGACCGAGCGCGACGAGATCGACGCGCCCGACACGATGTCGATGTCCTTGCCCGCCGTGATCGGGTCGCTCGCCGTCTTGCCCTGGAACTGGGCGCGGAAGCGATCGCCGCGGACCTCGTCGCCGTACGCCTCGCGGTACTCGAGGATCTCGATCCGCTCCACCGCGCCGGCCGTCGAGAACTTCACGGCGAAGTCGATCGGCTCGTGCATCCCCTTCTCTTCGTCCTTGATCGCATAGCCGTCGGTCTTGCCGTCCGACTCCGCGACGTAGACCACCCACTCGCGCTTGACCGGCGCCCCGAGCTTCTTGCCGATCTCCTGCGCCTCGGCGTCGCCGAGGACGACCTTGCGGTAACCGACCTTCTTCGAGCTCGCGAAGAAGCTCTTCAGGACGGCAGGGACCGTCCAGTACGTCGCGCCGTGCGCGGGGAGCGCCGCCAGCGCGAACGCGAGGGCCGTAGCGGCGGCGAAGTGGGCGGTGCGGAGGCCGGAAGAACGCATCAAGACTCCGAGGAAACTGTCATTCGTGAAAGTCAAAGTCAACAGCGTTGGGCCGCGGGATCCGCTGGATCCCGCGGCGCGCGTGCCTCAGTCGCGCACCTGCACGTCGAGGTAGCGCTCGGCGCTCAGCACCCACGCCTCCGGGCTGCGGCCGGCCTCGACGTGGGCCACCGCGTCGGCCGCGATCGCGGCGCAGTGGTCCAGGTTGCAGTGCAGGAAGAGCGCCTGCCGCCCGAAGGGGAGCGCGCCGAGCGCGGCGGCGCGGCGCATGGCCGCGCGCCAGTCCTGGAGCCAGCCGCGCCGGTAGAGCGGGTAGACGCCGGGCACGAAGCGCTGCCGGGCCTCGATCGGCGCCACCCCGCGCGGGGCGATGCCCGCGCGGACGAGCTGATCGAGCAGCGCCGCGAGCGGCCGGCCCGAGGCGAAGTCGCGCCCGCGGCCCCAGGCGCCCTCCGGGATCTCCACGCACAGCACCGTCTCGCCCGGGCGGCGGAGATCGGGCGCGTAGTTCTGCAGCTCGGAGACGCGGCCGAACCAGAAGCGCGGGTCGGGGCAGTAGTACGTCTCGGGCGCGCCGAGCCGCGCGCGCGGGTAGGCGAGGTAGACGAGGTACAGGCCGCGGTGCTCGAGGCGCGCGTCGGGCACGAGATCCGCGAGGTCGCCCGCGAACAGGACCGGCGCCGCGCCGGCGGCCGCGGCCACCCCGGCCGCGTCGAGGGCGGCGCCGCACTCGGCCCGGACGCCGGCCTCCGCGAGCCGGGCCTCGAGGTACGCGATGAGCGACGAGATGCCGGCCGGCGGGTAGACGAACCGCGCGAGGTCCGCGGCCGCGCCGCCGCGGTCGCGGGCGAGCCCCCGGAACAGCGCGAGCGGGCTGGTGGTGCTGATCCGCTTCTTCGCGACGGTCTGGGACAGCTCGGACGGCGGGATGCCCCAGACCTTCTCGGCGTAGGGCCGGTAGAACGACGCGTAGGCCGCGGCGCCGACGCGCTCGCGCACGAACCGCTCGAAGCCGACGTCCTCGCCGGCGATCGCGCGGTCGTGCTCCCAGCGGGCGAAGGCGGCGCGGCGGCCGCGCTGCGCGACGAAGCCGAGGCCCATCGCGGCGCCGGCGCGGAGGCCGAGCGCGCGCAGCATCGACGGGACGCTCGGGGGGTAGGGGACGTGCCGCTCGCCGAGCACGAGCACGCCGCGGCGCGGGCGCGACAGGAACGGGGAGCGCGCGTGCACCTCCCGGAAGAGCGGCTGCTCGAGGGCGGCGGGGTGGAGCCGGTGCGAGCCGAGGTCGCACGGCAGCCCGCGGAACAGCTCGGCGCCGGCGAGGCCGCCGGGGCGCGCCGCGCGCTCGAGGAGGCGCACGCGCCGGCCGGCGCGCGCGAGCAGCAGGGCAGCGTAGAGGCCGGAGATGCCGGCGCCGACGACGAGGCGCTCGGGCCCCGCGCCGTCTGGGCGGAGTGACATGGCGGTGCTCTCGGCCGGCGCGCTCAGTACATGAAGCCGAGCCCGAAGTTGAGCTGCGTCTGGTCGAACCCGAGGGTGCGGTCGCGCAGCTGGTAGTCGGCCTTGAGCACGAGCCCCTGGGTCGGCCGGTACGAGGCCCCGAGCGTGAGCTCGCGGACGCCGTACGAGGCGTTCTCGGCGTAGCCCTCGGGCACCGCGGACTGCGTGTCGTACGCCTCGAGGCGCGCGAACGGCAGGAGCTCGTGGCCCACGCCGAGCGGGCGGAGCACGTCGTAGGCGGCCTCGACGTAGCCGCCGCGGATCCGGGTGGCGACGGGGCTCGTGGGATCGATGAAGTTCGGCGCGCCGCTCTGGTTGAACGAGACCATGAGGGCGCGCGCCTCGGGCAGGTGCCACTGGGCGAACAGGATCCGGGTCTCCAGGCCGCTCCTGCGCCAGCGCGCGTCGAGCGACCAGCCGAGGACCGGGACCGAGAGATCGACCGGGGTGCCGTCGCGGAGGAAGAACTTGCCGTCGCCGTTCGGGCCGGCGTCGCTCGCGTACACCGACGCGCCGGCGACGACGCCGAGCAGCGGCTCGGCCTCGACGCGCGCGACGCCGGCCCACGCGTTGGCGCGGGCGAGCCCGCCGTTCTGCCGGCCGCCGGCGAGGCCGCCCGCGCGGAAGCCGAGCGGATCGAGGCCGGTCATCGCGTAGGCCTCGAAGCGCAGCCAGTCGAGCGGCTGCCCGAAGGCGCCGACGGCGATCTCGCGCCACGTCGAGGGGATGACGACGGTCTCCACCTTCGGCCGGACCACGCCGTGGAACACCGGGGGCTCGTGCCACTGGTTGATGATCCCCATCGGGACGAGCACGAGGCCAGCGCGCAGCCCGAGCGCGCGGCCGGCGGCGTTCCACTCGAGGTAGGCCTGCTCCAGCTCCGCGGCGCCGGGGCAGCTCGCGCAGGAGAGCGAGTGCTCCACCTCGAGCTCGACGTAGGACCGGATGTCGGTCGTGAACTCGTGCGCGACGAAGAGCACGAGCCGGGGGATGTCGGCGACCCACGCGCGCTCGCCCTCGCGGCCGGTCGTGGTGCCGCGGACGTGCACCTCGCCGTAGCCGCCGATCGAGGTGCTCGTCGCGCTCGCGCCGGCGCTCCGGAACCGCTGCTCGGTCAGGCCGCGGACGAGCTCGTGCTCCGGCGCCTGCCCGGCGCCGAGGCCGACGGCGGGCTTCGGGGGCTCCGGCGGCGGCCCGGCGTGCTCGGGCGGGAGGTCGAGGACCGGGCCGTCCGGCGCGGGCTGGGCGGCGGGCGCGGGCTGGGCGGGCGCGGGCTGGGCGGGCGCGGGCTGGGCGGCGGGCGCGGGCTGGGCGGGCACGGGCTGGGCGGGCGCGGGCTGGGCGGCGGGCGCGGCGGGCGCGGGCGCGGGCTGCGCGGGCGCGGGCTGCGCGGCGGCGGCGAGGGGCAGCAGCGCGCTGAGGACGACGCCCGCAGAGCGAGGCCACAGGGACGAGATCGCTTTCATGACGAGGACCGGGAGCCCCGCGAGGCGCTCGGCAGGGCGGGAGTCTTCGCGCCCTTGAAAACGGAGGTCAACCTCGTTTTCAGCCGGCCGGCGCGCCGCGCGGCGAGCGCGGGGGCGCTCGGCCCGCCGGAGATCCGGCCGGCAGCGCCTCGAGCAGGGCGAGGTCGCTCCAGAGCGCGTCGACGTAGCGCGAGCGCGGGCGCGCGAAGCGGATCGAGATCGCGTAGCCGCGGCCGGCGAGCGCGTCGCGCGCCGCGGGCGAGAGCGCCTCGCTCGTGATCAGCGCGCCGCCCGGGCCAGCCTGCTCGACGGCGCGGACGAGCTCGTCATCGCCGCGGACGCGCACCGGCCGCCGGCCGGGCGCGCCCTCCTGGATCATCCGGTCGAGGTCGCGTGTGAGCACGGGGCGCTGCTCGGCGCCGGCGTCGCGGAGGAAGCCCACGATCGCGGCCGCGGGCGAGGGCGCCTGGTGCTGGCGCGCGAGGGCGATCGCGTCGGCGAGCCACTGCGCGGCGAGGGCCGCGACGAGGGCGGCGGGCGCGGCCGAGCGGAGCGCGCGGCCGCGCGCCGCGCCCGCCGGCCGGAACGCGGGCGAGCGCGCGGGCGAGAGCGCCGCCGCGCCGGCGGCCAGGGCGACGATCAGGAGCGGGACGAGCGGCAGCCAGTGACGCGGCTTGAAGGCGATGTTCTGTCCGAGGAGCGCCCAGACGAAGTAGGCGAGCGCCGAGGCGAAGAGCTCGGGCTGGTCCCGCGCCGCGCGCGCGGCCCGCCGGAGCGGCGCGGCGCGGAGCACGGCCGCGGCGAGGAGCGCGAGCAGGATCGGCGCGCCAAGCCAGCGCGCCGCCGGGGCGTCCGGCCACGCGCCGCCGAGGCCGTTGGCCCAGATCCCCCAGACGACGCCGTGGAGCCGATCGGCCGGCGACGAGACGGTGATCGCCGTCCCGCCCCAGCGGGTGAAGTGCCCGAGCCCCTGCACCCACGTCGTCGCGACGAGGTCGCGCGGCGTCGCGATCAGCACGAGCGGCACGAGCCACGCGAGCGCGCCGGTCGCGAGGTCGCGGCCGCGCGCGAGCCACGCGAGGCGGCCGCCCTCGCTGCGGGCGATGACGGCGAGGCAGGCGAGCGCGAACGGGAAGTACGAGAGCCGCACGCCGAGCCCGACGCCGAGCAGCACGAGCGCCGCCGTGCGCGCGCGCGCGGCGCTCGCCTCGCGCGCGGCGCTCCCGGCCTCCGCGTCCTCCGCCGCGCGGCGGAGGCGCCGGCCGCGGGCGCAGAGCCAGAGCGCCGCGGTCGTCACCGCGGCGCCGGCCATGTCGCTGAGGAGCTTCTCGGACGACAGCCACAAGAACGGCGAGGCGAGGGCGAGGATGCCGGCGAACGCCGCGGCGCGCCGCCCGGCGACCTCGCGCGCCAGCAGGGCGGTGAAGGCGACCGCGGCCGCGCCCGACACGGCGCTGACGAGGGCGAGCGCTGCGCGCGGCGCGGCGCCGAGCAGCGCGAGCCCCTTCGCCGCGGCGATGAACACGGGGTAGTACGGCGCGTGCGGGCGCAGCGAGGCCACGTCGAACCGCTCGACGCCGAGCGCGAACCGGAGCGCGTCGATGTCCTCGTCGTGGTCGATGCGGAACCAGAGGCGCGAGGCGAGCGCGGCGGCGGTGAGCGCGGCGAGCGCGGCGAGCGCGGCGAGGTCGCGCCGCTCCTCGCTCACGAGCCCGAGCCGGAGCCCGATCCCGGCGCGTGCGTCGGCGCGCCGCAGTCCGGCGCGTCCGCGCCGGCCGCGCCGGCGCTGACGGTCGCGCCCGAGCCAGAGCCCGAGCCGGGCAGCGGCGCCGCCGGGGTGTCGCACTGGTCGAACAGCTCCTCGCCCGCGTAGTCGAGGCACGCGGTCGCGAGCGACACGAACACGAACGTGGCGCCCGCCATCACAAAGGCGGTGCGCAGCGATGCCCAGGAGCCCAAGCCGGCCACGCAAGCACCGTGCCGCCGACGCAAATGCATGTCAAGCGCGCGTGTTCCGCGGGCGGGGCCGGGGCGGAGGCGCCTGGCGTCGCGCGTTTTTTGCTCCTCCCGGCGCCGCGCGCGTAGGGTCGCGCGCATGGAGTGGCTCGAGTCGATGCACCGCATCCGCGCGCTCAAGCTGGAGCTCGCGCGGATGGACCCGCGGCGGGGAATGCCGATCGCGCCGCCGGCCGGGGCGCCCGAGGCGGCGATCGCCGGCGTCGAGCGCCGCCTCGGCATGCCGCTGCCGCCGAGCTACCGCGAGCTGCTCGCGCGGCACGACGGCTGGCCGCAGCTGTTCGCCGGCGCCAGCTTGCTCGGGGTGCGCGCGCTCGCGCGCGGCTCGTACATGGACGTCGGGCGGATGGTGCTCGAGCTGTGCGAGGGCGAGGAGGCGCGCCGCGCCGGCGAGCGCGACGTCGCGCCGTCGAGCTTGCGCGGCCGGTACAGCGCGCGCAGCGCGCTCGTCCCGTTCGGCATCGACGCGGCGGCCGAGACGGTCTTCGCCTGGGACCCGGAGGCGAGGTCGCCGGACGGCGAGCTCGAGGTCATCCTCTGGACGAACGACGTCGGGATGCGCCTCTCGGGGTTCGCCGAGCTCCTCGACATGGTGAAGGAGATGCTCGCCGCGGAGCTCGACGATCGTCGAAAGCGCGCCGCCGAGCAGCTCGATCTGACGCCGCAGCTGCGCGCGGCGGTCGCGCCGCGGAGCCGCGCGCGCGCGGTGGCGGTGCCGCTCACACCTCAGCCTCGCCCGTTCGCGCGGAGCGCGCTCACGGGCTGACGCGGCGCTGCTCGCCGAGCCCGGCCGCGCCGCGCTCCGCGGGAGCTCGCGCCCGGAGGCCTGAAACGCGCTCGTCACACGGCGCGCCGCGCGTGGCGTGGCGCGGCGTGGCGTGGCATGGCGCGGCGTGGAGAGACGAGCCGGTTGTTTCCGCGCGCAGCGTGGGACGTGATGTACTAGGCGGAGCATGACGGAAGCCCACCAGCAGCAGCGCTACCGGGTCGTCGAGCGGCTCGCTTCGGGCGGCATGGCCGAGGTCTTCCTCGCCGAGAGCGCGGGGATCGAGGGGTTCAAGAAGCAGGTCGCGATCAAGCGCGTGCTCCCGCACCTGAGCGAGAAGAAGCGCTTCATCGCGATGTTCCTCGACGAGGCGCGGCTGTCCGCGCACCTCTCGCACTCCAACGTCGCGCAGGTGTTCGACATCGGGGTCGGCGACAACGCCTACTTCATCGTGATGGAGTACGTGGACGGCGCCGACCTGAAGGCCGTCCTCGAGTCGATGCGCAAGGCCGGGCGCACCCTCCCGGTCGAGTCCGCCGTGTTCATCACGGCCAAGCTCTGCGAGGGGCTCACGTACGCCCACGAGCTCCGGGCGGCCGACGGGCACCCGCTCAAGATTGTGCACCGGGACATGTCGCCCCCGAACGTGCTCATCACCAAGTACGGCGAGGTGAAGATCGTCGACTTCGGCCTCGCCAAGGCGACGAGCCAGCTCGAGAAGAGCGAGGCGGGGATCATCAAGGGCAAGTTCAGCTACCTCTCGCCCGAGGCCGCGCAGGGCCTCGAGGTCGATCACCGCACCGACATCTTCGCGGTGGGCGCCATCCTCTGGGAGATGCTCTCGGGCAAGCGGCTCTTCCTCGGCGAGACCGACTACCAGACCGTCAAGCTCGTGCAGCAGGCGCAGATCCCGCCGCTCTCCGAGATCAACAGGGCGGTGCCCCCCGAGCTCGATCGCATCATCGCCCGCTCGCTGGCCCGCGAGCCCGGCGATCGCTACGGCTCTGCGCGCGAGTTCGGCCGGGATCTCACGAACTTCCTGTACAGGTTCGGCCGGCCGGTCAGCGCGTACGACATCGCCGAGCACGTCCGCAGCGCCATGGCGCTGAAGAAGCGCGCCCCCGCGTCGGACAAGGCGTCGTTCATCGACAGGCTGATCGAGGAGACGCTGCTCGAGTTCACGTCGCTCCCGGACGACAAGGCGGCGCCGAGCGCCGCTCGGCCGAGCGAGCCGCTCAAGATCTCGGCCTTCGAGGACATCGGCAAATGGGCCGACGAGATCAAGGTCTCGGCGCCCGGCGAGGACCTCATGCGGCGGTCGCTCGCCGAGGTCTCGGTCGAGGAGGGCAACCTCGCCGCGCTCGAGGAGACCGACGCGGGCATCTCGCCTGCGAAGTTGCTGGCGTACCCGCAGGCGAGGCCCGCGGAGCCGCCGCTCGCGCCGCCCCAGCCCGCGCGCCCGCCGCCCGTGCCGCCCCCGCCTCCGCCGCTCGAGCGGCGGGCCGAGCCGACGCTGGCCTCCCCGCAGGCGGCGCCTGCCCCGCCGCGCCCTGCGCCGCCCGCGCTGGCGCCGGTAGCCCCGCCCGCGCCCCCCGCGCCGCTCGCCCCGTTCGCGCCGCACGACCTCGAGGCGGAGCTCCGTCCGATGAAGACGGGGGCCGGCGCCGTGAAGGCCGTGCTGCTCGTCGCCGCGCTCGCGGTCCTCGCCGCCGGGGCGTGGCTCGGCGGCCTGATCCCGCACTGAGCCGGCGGCGCGCGCGCCCCTCGCCGCGCCCGCGGCGGTCCGGCTCGCGCTCAGCGCCCTCCGCGATGCGGGGGAGCGCGCCGCGCACGAGCCCGCATCGCAGAGGGCGCGACGCGATGCGCGCCCCGGAAGAGGCGCGGCCGTCGTCCTGAGGCGCGCGCTCTCCGGACGGGGCTACTCGTTCCCGCCCTCGCCCTCGTCGTCCTCGTCGTCGTCCTGCTCTTCGAGCTGCCTCTCGAGCTTCTCGATCTCCTCTTCCTCGGCGTCGGCCCCGGTCGGAGCGGCGCGCCCTTCCTGGATCGCCTTCTGGCGGGCCTTCTCCGCGGCGGCGCGGGCCTGGGCCACCTTCTGCAGGATGGCGGGCTTGGGCGCCATCATCAGCGTCATCGTGCGCTGCTCCATCATCGGGCGCACCTCGACGTTCGCGATCTCCTCGCAGTGCTGGACGATCCAGTCGAGCTGCTCCTGCGCCTTCTCCGGGTGCGTGATCTCGCGGCCGCGGAAGCGCACCGTGAACTTCACCTTGTGACCTGCGCCGAGGAACCGGTGCGCAGCCCTGGTCTTGAACTCGAGATCGTGATCGTCCGTCTTGGGACGGAGCTTGATCTCCTTGATCTCCACCACACTCTGCTTGCGCTTCGCCTCGCGGGCCTTCTTCTTCTCGTCGTACTTGTACTTGCCGAAGTCGAGGATCTTGCAAACCGGAGGATCCGCCTTCGGGTTGACCTCGACGAGGTCGAGCCCCTTCTCCTGAGCCCGGCGCAGCGCCTCGTGGGTCTGCATGATGCCGAGCATCTCGCCATCATCGCCGATGACGCGGATCTCCGGGACGCGGATGCGCTGGTTGATGCGGATCTGCGGCCCCCGCTGGGCCTGCCGAGGGTCGAAGCGTCTCATCGCCATGTGATATTTCGCTGCCTCCTTGTGTTCTGTGCTTCCGAAAGCGACGGACCGCCGCTTCGCGACCGAGTGTGGTCGCGGCGACCATCACCATGCCAATGTCGCCTGACTCCGCGCCGCAGGCAACGGCAGCAAGCACAGCGGCCGCCGCGGCCCAGGGGCGCTCGGGAGCCCTGGTCTGCCGGGCTCGACGGGGGTAGGGGAAGGCCTGCCGGCGAGAGGGGCCGGCCGGAACGACCGATCACGAACTCGGGGCGCTCGCAGCCAGGCGGGGGGGCTTCGACTCCGCGGCGAGCCGGTCGGCGAACTCTTCGAGCGGCATCGCCCCGAGGTCCTTGTTGAGATCGCGCGACCGGGGGGCGACCTTGCGGCCCTCGGCCTCCTTGTCGCCGACCACGACCACGTACGGGACGCGCGTCAGCCGCGCCGCCCGGATCTTGGCGCCGAGCTTGTCGGAGCTGAGGTCGGCCCGGGCGCGGAGCCCGCGGCCTCGGAGGTGCGCCACCACCTCTTGGGCGTAGGCGGCCTGCTTCTCGCTGACCGTGACGATGATCGCCTGCTCCGGGGCCAGCCAGGCCGGGAAGGCCCCGCCGACGTGCTCCAGGTACACCGAGAAGAACCGCTCGAGCGAGCCGAGGATCGCCCGGTGCAGCATCACGGGGCGGTGCACGCCGCCGTCGGCGCCGGTGTACTCGAGCTCGAAGCGATCGGGCAGCGCGTAGTCCACCTGGATCGTGCCGAGCTGCCAGCTCCGCCGGAGCGCGTCGAGGACGTGGAACTCGAGCTTCGGGCCGTAGAACGCGCCCTCCTCGGGCGCGATCTCGAAGGGGAGGCCGGCCTGCTTCAGGGCGTCCGCGAGCGCGCCCTCCGCGGCGTCCCACTGCGCGTCGGTGCCGATGCGCTTCTTGGGCCGGGTCGCGAGCTTGATGTCGATCTTGGCGAATCGGAAGGCGGCGTACACCTCGAGCAGGAGGCGCAGGAAC
The DNA here is from genome assembly GCF_051529605.1 of Sorangium sp. So ce296. Classification (NCBI taxonomy): domain Bacteria; kingdom Pseudomonadati; phylum Myxococcota; order Polyangiales; family Polyangiaceae; genus Sorangium; species Sorangium sp. So ce296. The sequence continues at coordinate 14,229,033 of NZ_CP150325.1, read as the reverse complement.
GCCTGGATCTCGCCGTGCATCTGCTCCGGGGCGCAGAAGATGTGGGCGTCGTCCTGGCAGAAGCTCCGCACCCGGGCGAGCCCATGGACGACGCCGCCGCGCTCGTACCGGTGGAGCCGGCCGAAGTCGGCGAGCCGCCACGGCAGCTCGCGGTAGCTGCGCCGCCGCTGGCCGAAGATGAGGCAGTGGCTCGGGCAGTTCATCGGCTTCTGGGCGAGCCGCTCGAGCTCGGCGAGCTGCTCCAGGACCGCGGCGTCGCGCTTCTTGTCCGCGTCCTTGTAGACCGCCGCGTCCGCCTCGCCGGGAGAGACCCCGAGCCGCAGCGCGAGCCGCGCCGCGTCGAGGTGCTCCGCCGTGACGGGCAGGTACATGTTCTCGCGGTAGTTCGGCAGGTGCCCGCTCGTGTCGAACAGCCGCTTGTCGAAGATCTGCGGCGTGATGACCTCGTCGTACCCGTAGTCGACGTAGAGGTCGCGCATGTACTGGACGAGCGAGTTGTACACGTGCGCGCCGCGCGGCAGGAGGAACGGCATGGCCGGCGCGTACTCGTGGAACATGAAGAGCTCGAGCTCTTTCCCGAGCTTCCGGTGGTCGCGCTCCTTGGCCTCCGCGAGGAGCTTCAGGTGCTCGTCGAGCGCGGCCTGGCTCGGGAACGCCGTGCCGTAGATGCGCTGGAGCATCGGGTTGCGCTCGTCGCCGCGCCAGTAGGCGCCGGCCACGCTCACCAGCTTGACGGCCTGGAGCAGCGAGGCGTCCGGCACGTGCGGGCCCTCGCAGAGGTCGACCCACTCGCGCTCGCCGTCGCTGTGCCGGTAGAGCGAGACCTCCTCGCCCGGCGGGATCGCGTCGATGAGCTCGCGCTTGTACGTCTCGCCCATCTGGGCGAAGAGCTCGTGCGCCGCCTCGCGGTTCACCACGTCGCGCCGGAACGGGCGGCCGGCGGCGATGATCTCGCGCATCTTCGCCTCGATCTTGGCGAGATCCTCGTCCGTGAACGGGCCGCTCGGCTTGTCGAAGTCGTAGTAGAAGCCCGCCTCGATGGCGGGGCCGATCGTGACCTTCGTCCCCGGGAAGAGGCGCTGCACGGCGTCGGCCATGATGTGCGCCGTCGAGTGCCGGATGATGCGAAGGCCGTCCGGATCGCTCGTCCGGACGGGCTCGATCCGGGTCGCGCTGTCGCGAAGGAAGGGGGTCTGAAGATCGAGGAGGCGCCCGTTGACGCGGGCGCCGATGACGGTGCGGTCCTTGGCGAGTTCGTCGGCGAGAGCCTCGCGCACCGTGGTGCGGGCCGCCGAGGCGGCCTGGGCTGTCTGATCGAGGGCCATGAAACCTCGCAGGCTAGGTCTCCTGCTGATTTGTAGGCGCGGCCGGTTTCGAACCGGCGACCCCTACCGTGTCAAGGTAGTGCTCTACCACTGAGCTACGCGCCTATGTCCCGCTCGCTCGGCGCGACGCCGACGAAACGGAGAGCGCCTCCTATCAAGGGCCGGAGAGTCCGTCAAGCGATCAATTTTTCGGGTTCGCTTTTTTCTGCGGCGCGAGGGCCCGGCGTCCATCCCGCGCAGGTGCTTCCCGCGTGGGTATCCGCGTCGGCGCGCTGGCTCGTCGGCGCGTTGGCTCGTCGGCGCGCCGGCAGGCCAGCGCCCTGGCTCGTCGGCGCGCTGGCAGACCAGCGCGCTGGCTCGTCGGCGCGCTGGCAGGCCAGCGCGCCAGGCGACCCGCCCGAGCCGCGGGCGGGTCGTCCGTCTGCATCGGACACGAGCGCGACGCCGCCTGCGGCTGAGCTTGGTGACGGCGTCCCACCGCGCGACCACCGCAGAGCCGCGTGCGACAGGAGCATTACCTCGGGGCGAAAACGTCGTTTCTCGGAGTTACGTCCAGGCATGGATGATCGCGATCGCGGCGCCGCTTCGGCCCGGTCGCTGCGCGGAATCCGATCGCGCTCGCGCTTGACCTCGCGTGCGGCTCGGGCGACGAACGGCTGGATGGCAGTGCCTGACGGTCTGGGCGCGCCGCCGGATCCGGCGGCGGTGATCGCACATGTCGAGGTGGCCGCGGGGAGCGCGCTCTTCGCCGCGCACGCGGCCGTGCCCGGCGATCTGCCGATCGAGCGCGCCGCGTCCGCCGCCGAGGCGATCCGCGGCGCCGCGGCGCGCTCGCGCGCCGGACAGCGCGCGAGCGTGGTGCTCGGCGCCCACGAGCTCGTCGGGGCCCTAGCCGCGCTCGGCGAGGCGGCGGCGGTGCGCACGCCGGTGACGGTGCACGTCATCGAGCGGCGCGGCGGGCCCGCCGTGGGGCGCGACGAGCTCGCGCCGGCGCTCGACGTCGGCGCGGGGGTGCTCGTCACCTGGAGCAGCCAGGAGGCGGCCGACGTGGCGCTCGTGGCGCGGCGCGCCGCCGAGGACAGCGAGACGCCGTTCCTGCACCTCGTCGACGCGCTGCCGTCGGACGTGTCCGCCCTCGGCGCGGCGCGCGATCTCGCCGCCCGCTTCCTCGGCTCGGAGCGGAGCGCGCCGACCTTCACCGACGCGGCGCCGGGCGAGAGCGACGGCGACGGGGGCCCTCGCCCGCAGGGGCGCGGCGTCGTCCGGAAGCGGGCCGAGCGGGGCTTCTGCGCGCGCGTGCCGTTCGCGCTCGCCAGCGCGATGCGGGAGCTCTGCGAGCTGACCGGCAGGCCGCTCGGCGCGATCGAGCGCGTCGACACCGCCGACGCCGAGGAGATCATGGTCGTCGTGGGCTGCGCGTTCCCCGCGGCCCGCGAGGTCGTGCGCAGCCTGCGCGCGCAGGGCCGGCGCGTCGGCCTCGTCGGCGTGCGCGCGCTGCGGCCGTTCTACGGCGCCGAGATGGTGAAGACGCTCGGCCGCGCCAGGGCCGTCGTGGTGCTCGAGCCGCTCGACGTGCCCCTCGCGCCGCACGGGCCCGTCGCCGCCCTGGTCAAGGCCGCGTTCGCGGACGCGCTCACGTGGGCCCCCGGCTTCCCCGGCGTCGGGCGCATCCCGCCGATCATCTCCGCGACGTTCGCAACGATCGACGGCACGATCACCGAGCGCGACGTGCGCCTGTCGTTGGCGGAGATCGCGAGCGGCGAGCGGGCCCGCCGGCACATGGTGTTCGGCAGCGACGGCTGACGCCGCGGCGGTGGGCGGCCGCGGCGCGGGCCCGGGCGGACGGGTGGGGCGGATCCGGAAACGGCCGTAAGGCTGTATTCCCGTCGCATCCGGGTGAGGCTGCCCGCCTAGCTCCTTGCGCGACCCTTGGATCCTGGGTATGGAGGCGGGCCCCGGGGGGTTGGGAGAGGCCCGCAATTTGCGGGCGAGCCCGTCGGGGCCCGGAGACACGCGTCACCTTGGCAAGCTCAAACTGGTTCCAGCCGAACGCCGCCCCCGGGCGCGCGGGCAACGCGCCCGCGGCGCCGGTCGAAGGTCAATCGCCGCCGCCCTCTGGGGGGCAGGAGGCGCCGCCCGCGCCGTTCGGCGGAGGGGCCTTCTCGTTCCTCATTCTGGCGCTGCCGCTGCTGCTCATCTTCGTGATGACGCGGAGCCAGAACAAGAAGCAGAAGCAGCTCGAGTCGAACCTCAAGGCGGGCGATCGGGTGGTCACCCAGTCCGGGCTCATCGGCAAAATCACCGACATCAACCCGAACTCGCCCCGGGTCAAGCTGGAGATCGCCCCCGGCGTGAACGTGCAGATCCTGAAGAGCGCGATCCAGGGCCAGGACCCGGGCGAGGTCGCGGCGGCGGACGCCAAGGTCGCCGACGCGGCGAAGGACAAGAAGTCGTAGGCCGGCGCTCGGCCCAACAGGAAGCTCTTTACCGCCCCCCGCGGCGCCACACTCCATGCTCCTAAACATCTTTCAGTACGGGTTCGCCGGCGTCGCCGGCCTGTGCCTCATCGGCGCGTGGCTCAGCCGCCCGCGGCGCAGCGTCTTCGTCTGGGCGGCGCTCGCCGCCGGCGCGGCCGCCGTCGCGGCGCACTACCAGGTGTTCTGGGCCCTCGCGGTGTTCGGCCTGATGGTGCCGTGGGCGCTGTTCTGCGCCGGGCCGTGGATCGATTTCGCGTGGCGGGTGAAGACGGGCTTCGTGCTGTTCCTCGCGCTCGGCTCGGCCCTCTGCATCTACCCGACCTACCACGACGAGCGGCACGGCCGGCCGGACCACACCGGCCTCTCGTCGGAGGAGGTGTCCGAGCAGGAGACCCAGGCGAGGCGCGGGGAGCTCGGGTTCAGCCGCTTCCTGACCTCGAACGTCCCGTTCCGGCTGGTGCGCGGGCTCGACCTGAAGGGCGGCCTCCGGCTCGTCTACACGGTCGACGTCGACGAGGCGATCAGCGACAAGCGCGACCGGTACTACGACGACCTGCGCGCGGCGCTCGCGACGGCGTTCGGGTTCCACGAGGGCGACAAGCCGCCGACGATCGAGGAGATGCAGAAGCTCCAGACGAAGCTCCGCATCGAGAAGTCGCGCGAGCACACCGACACGATCGCCATCACCTTCGATGACCCGGCGGACTCCGAGAAGATCAACGACGCGTTCCTCGCGAAGTTCCTCGGGGAGCTGCAGCTCCAGCGCTCGGCGGACCGCAAGGTCGTGAGGTTCCGGATCCGCGACGAGGTCTCGAGCAGCATCCGCGAGCGCGCGGTGTCGCAGGCCAAGGAGACGGTGCTCCGCCGCGTCGACGGCCTCGGCCTCAAAGAGGCGAGCGTCTCGACGCGCGACGAGGACGTCATCATCGAGGTCCCCGGCGACGACGAGGCCTCCTTCAACACGATCCGCGAGATCATCAGCCAGACGGCGCGGCTCGAGTTCAAGATGGTCGACGACGACCAGGACTTCTTCGAGCCGATCGCGAAGAGCGCCAAGGAGGAGGATCTCCCGAAGGGGCTGACGTTCTCGATCGAGAACGCGCCGGTCGGCCCCGGGAAGACCAAGCCGGTCCACTTCGCCCGGATGGTGCGCGCCGAGCACGAGGAGATGCGCGACACGCTCAAGCGGCTGCGCGAGTGGGTCGGGACGCTCCAGGTGCCGCCGGACAACGAGGTCGGCTACGGCAAGCTGTACGAGTACAACGAGGAGAAGGACGTCATCGAGGAGATCGGCTGGCGGACGTACTTCCTCTTCAGCAAGGCCGAGATCACGGGCGACATGGTGCGCGACGCGCAGGCGCTCCCGGATCAGAGCGAGGGCGGTCTCGGCGGCTGGTACGTGTCGATGGAGTTCACCCCGACCGGCGCCGACCGGTTCGAGGACATCACGGGCAGGAACGTCAAGCGGCGGTTCGCCATCATCCTCGACGAGAAGGTCGAGAGCGCGCCGGTCATCCAGACGAAGATCGGCGGCGGCCGCGCGCAGATCACGATGGGCTCGCAGAACCCCGACCAGCAGCTCCAGGACGCGCGTAAGCTCGAGCTGGTGCTCCGGTCGGGCGCGCTGCCGGCGCCGATCTCCCCGTCGAACGAGCAGCGCATCGGCCCGTCGCTGGGCAAGGACGCGATCCAGCAGAGCATGAAGGGCGCGATCGCGAGCGGCGTGCTCGTGGTCGTGTTCATGGTGATCATCTACAGCCGCGCCGGGCTCATCGCGGACGTCGCGGTCGTCTTCAACCTCATCCTGCAGATCGCCGTCCTCGCGATGTTCGGCGCGTCGATGACGCTGCCCGGCATCGCCGGCCTCGTGCTCACGATGGGCATCGCGGTCGACGCCAACGTGCTGATCAACGAGCGCATCCGGGAGGAGCTCAGGGCGGGCAAGAGCCCGCGCGCCGCGGTCGACGTCGGCTACGACAAGGCGTTCAGCGCCATCCTCGACGGCCACGTGACCACGCTGATCTCGGGGCTCATCCTCGCGCAGTACGGCACCGGCCCCATCAAGGGCTTCGCGATCACGCTGATCGTCGGCATCGCGATCAGCCTGTTCACCGGGGTCGTGTGCACCCGCCTGATGTTCGACTGGGCCGTCCGCGGACGGAAGATCAAGACGCTCTCGCTCGGCTGAGAACGGGGCCGCTGGAGCGGATCTCCGGCCTTTGAGGGAGAACGCGCGAGCGGTCTCCGATGGTTGAGACACGACGATGGAACTCATCAAGCCTGGCCGTCAGTTCGACTTCATGAGCAAGCGCTGGCTCTTCATCGGGCTCAGCGGGATCTTGCTCATCCTGTCGATCATCTCGTTCATCGTGCCGGGGCCGAAGCTCGGGACCGATTTCAAGGGGGGCACCGAGGTCGAGGTCGCCTTCAAGGCGCCGGTCTCGAGCGCCGAGGTGCGCGAGGCCGTCACGAAGTCGGGCTTCGACTCCCCGGACGTCGTATCCGTCTCGGACCAGGCCAACCCGAACCGCTACCTCATCCGGGTCCACGAGGTCTCGGCGCTCTCGGAGCAGCAGAAGGGGGCGGTGCGCGAGCACATGTGCCTGGCGCCCGAGGGCGGCTCCGTCCCCGAGGACCGCTGCCCCGAGGCGGTGCGCGCCACCGAGGTCAAGTTCAGCCCCGGCGGCGACAAGATCTCCGCCCGCTACGAGGTCGCCCCCGACCTAGAGGGGATCAAGAAGCAGCTCGAGGGCATCGAGGGCGTCGAGATCAGGCCCGGCGCGAACAACCCGCTCGTCGTGAGCGAGCGCGACCACAAGGTCGAGCTCTACCTGAAGTCGAAGGGCGACCAGCTGATGGACGGCCTCCGGCAGCGCCTCGGCGCGGACAAGGTGCCCGACCAGGCGCTCCGTGTGGAGTGGATCGGGCCGAAGGCCGGCGCCCAGCTGCGCGACGCGGCCATCAAGAGCGTCCTCATCACGATCTTCTTCATCATGGCGTACATCGCGTTCCGGTTCGACATCCGGTTCGCGCCCGGCGGCATCCTCGCGCTCGTCCACGACGTCGGCATCGCGCTCGGCGCCATGGTGATCACGCAGCGCGAGATCACCCTCTCCACCGTCGCCGCGCTGCTCACGATCGTCGGCTACTCGATCACGGACACGGTCGTCGTCTACGACCGGATCCGCGAGAACCTGGGGAAGCACCGCGACATGAGCTTCGCCGCCGTCATCAACTACTCGCTCTCCGAGATGCTCGGCCGCACCATCCTCGTGTCGGCGACGACGTTCCTGTCGCTCGTCATGTTCCTCTTCTACGGCACGGGCGTCATCCGGGACTTCGCGTTCACGCTGGTCGTCGGCATCGTCGTCGGCACGTACTCCTCCATCTACGTCGCGGCGCCGCTCACCGAGTGGATCGACCGCCGGTTCTTCGGCTCGGCCTCCGGCAAGCGCAAGAAGGTCAACCGCGTCCGCGCGCAGAAGCGCGCCGACGCGGTCGTCTGAGCGCCTCGCCGCGGCCGCGGCCGCTCGCGCCGCCCCCGACCCTGACCATGGACGCCCCCGCCGCGCCAGTGTACCGGCTCTCGCGATGACGAGCACCGTCACGGAGGCCTGGAAGGAGCTCGCCGAGCGCGAGGCGCCGACCCCCGCCTCGCACGCGGCCCGCAGCGCGCCGTTCGTCGAGCGCATCGCCGACCCGGGCGAGGCGTCGCCCGAGGCGCTCGCGATGGCGCGCGAGCTCGGTCTGTCGATCACGGTGGCGGACATCCTGCACCGGGCCGGCCGAGCTCCGGACGAGGCGACGCGGCGCTTCCTCGACCCGCGGCTCTCGCACCTCACGTCGCCCGACGCCATGGCCGATCGGGAGGCGAGCGCCGAGCGGATCGCGCGCGCCGTGCGCGCCGGCGAGCGGATCGCCGTCTTCGGCGACTACGACTGCGACGGGATCACCGCGACCGCCATCATGACGGGCGCGCTGCGCGCCCTCTCGGGCCAGGTCGTGCCGCTGCTCGCCACGCGCGCCGAGGGCAGCTACGGCCTCTCGGCCCCCGCGCTCGAGCGCGTGATGCGCGCCTGCCCCACGCTGCTCATCACGTGCGACTGCGGCTCCAGCGATCACGAGCGGCTGGCCGCCGCGCGCGCGGCCGGCATCGACTGCGTCGTCATCGATCACCACCTCGTGCCGGCCGAGCCGCTCCCGGCGATCGCGTTCCTGAACCCGCACCGCGCCGACTGCGGCTTCCCGTACAAGGGGCTCGCGTCTTGCGGGCTCGCGCTCTCGCTCCTGGCCGCCGTGCGCAAGAAGCTCGGCTCGTCGCTCGACCTCCGCCCCTACCTCGACCTCGTGGCCATCGGCACCGTCGCCGACGTCGCGCCGCTGACCGGCGACAACCGCGCGCTCGTGCGGGCCGGCCTCACCGTGCTCCAGACCGGCCCCCGGCCCGGGCTGCGGGCGCTCGCGGCGCTCGCCAACCTCGATCTCGGGCGCGGCGCCTCGGCGGAGGACGTCGCCTTCCGGATCGCGCCCCGCCTCAACGCGCCCGGTCGGCTCGGCGACCCCGACGTCTCGCTGGAGCTCCTGCTCGCGCACGACGGCGTGACCGCGTCCGCGCTCGCCGCCACGGTGGAGCAGGCGCAGATGAAGCGGCGCGCCATCCAGGACGAGATGCTGGCGTCGGCGCTCGCCGAGATCGAGCGCGCCGGCTTCGATCGGGATCCCGCGATCGTCATCGCGCGGCAAGGCTTCCACCCCGGCGTGGTCGGCATCGTCGCGGGCCGGCTCACCTCCCGCTTCGGCAAGCCCACGATCGTCATCGGCCTCGAGGGCGCCAAGGGGCGCGGCTCGGTGCGCGGCCCAGCGGGCGCGCGGCTCCACGACGCGCTCACCCGCTGCCGCGCCGAGCTCATCGGCTTCGGCGGCCACCAGGCGGCGGCCGGCGTCGAGGTGCGCGCCGATCGCGTCGAGGCGCTCCGGGCGGCGTGGTGCGACGCCTTCCGCGACCAGGAGCTCCCCGCCGCCGCGGCGCTCGCGGCCGCCCACGCCCGGCTCGACGATCGCGACGATCCGGCGGCCGTGGCGCGCGATCTCGAGCGGCTCGAGCCGTGCGGCGAGGGGAACCGCGCGGCGCACGTCCTCCTGTCGGGCGCGGCCGTGCGCTCGGCGAGGAACCTGAAGGGCCACCTCAAGCTGGAGCTCACCTTCGCCCGCCGCGAGATCTCGTGCTTCGGGTTCGAGCTGGGCGAGCTCGCGGCGCGGTTCGCCGGCGGGCGCGTCGACGTGGTGGGCCGCCTCCGGCGCGACGCCTGGCGCGGCGGGGACGCCGTCGAGATCCGGATCGAACACGTCGCCGCGGCCGACTGAGCGTTCGCGGCGGGCCTCGGCGGCGTGCTAGCGTGGGCGCGTGGCTGAGCCGCTGATCCGGTTCTCGCATGTGCGCAAGGCCTTCGGCCCGAAGGTCATCTACCGCGACCTGAACCTCGAGGTGTACCCGGGCGAGACGCTCACCGTCATGGGCGGGTCGGGCGTCGGCAAGAGCGTCATGCTCAAGCTGCTCATCCGCCTGCTCGACGCGGACGATGGAACTATCCAGTTTCACGGTGAAGAGATCACGAAGGTGAGCGAGGCGCGCATCGCCCGGGTGCGCCAGCGCATCGCGATGCTGTTCCAGGGGGGCGCCCTGTTCGACTCGATCTCGGTCGGCGAGAACGTCGCCTACGGCCTGCACGAGCACTACCGCAAGGAGATGACCGAGGCGCAGATCGCCGAGCGGGTGAACTGGGCGCTGTCGCTCGTCGGCCTGCCCGGCATCGAGCAGATGCGCCCGGGGGACCTGTCCGGCGGCATGAAGAAGCGCGTCGGCCTCGCGCGCGCCATCGCGGTGCAGCCCGAGGTGCTGCTCTACGACGAGCCGACGACCGGGCTCGATCCGATCAACACCGAGCGCATCAATCACCTCATCAAGGGCCTGAAGCAGGCCCTCAACGTGACCAGCATCGTCGTGACACACGACATGAAGAGCGCGTTCTCGATCTCGGATCGGATGGCGATGATCTACCGCGGCGAGGTCATCGCGACCGGCACGCCCGAGGAGTTCCGAGCGTCCAAAGATCCGCATGTCGCCGATTTCATTACCGGGACCGCGCCGGTGAACGAGGACGTCCAAACGCTTCTCGGGGCGTGACGATCCACCCAAGATCGCGCAAGATGCCCTTCCGCATGGGCAGAGCGCGCGATCTGAAGGTCGGACTCTTTGTGCTGGCGGGCCTCATCCTTTCCGCCGTAGTCATTTTCCTGATAGGCGACGAGCGGCGGCTCTTCGACTCCTCGGTCGAGTTCTCGACGAGCTTCAGCGACGTGCAGGGGCTGAAGCCGGGCGCGCCCATCCGTATGGGCGGCATCGACATCGGCCACGTCGCGGAGGTCGGCTACGGCCCCGACCCGAAGGACACGAAGATCTACGTGAAGCTCGAGGTCGTCGAGAGCGAGGCGGGCCGGGTCAAGACCGACAGCGTGGCCCAGATCGCGAACAAGGGGCTGCTCGGCGACAAGATGCTGGAGCTCACGAAGGGGCAGAGCCCCGACGCGGTGCCGCCGGGCGGCCACATCCCTGGCGAGGTCCCGACCGACGTGATGGGGAAGGTGGCCGGGATGGCCGAGAAGGCCGAGGCCACGCTCGACAACATCCAGAAGGTCTCGGAGAACATCGCCGACGAGCGGCTGCACAAGGATCTCCGCGAGACGGTCGCCTCGGCGAACACGCTGATGAAGCAGGTGACCGAGGGCGAGGGCTACCCGCACCGCTTCCTGACCGATCCCGCGGAGGCCGAGCGCATCTCGCGCACCCTGGCGAGCCTCGACCGCGTGAGCACGGAGCTCGCGGGCACGCTGCGCGAGGTCAGGGGGGTCGTCTCGCGCGTCAAGGAGGGGCCGGGGTTCGCGCACGACGTCATCTACGGCGACGGCCCGCAGAAGCAGATCCAGCAGTTCGGGAACGCCGCGGACGAGGTCGCCATGACGCTGAAGGGCATCCGCGAGAGCGACAGCCTCGCGCACGACGCGCTGTACGGCGGCAAGGGCGACGGCGCCGAGGCGCTCGCCAACGTGACGGCGATGACCGGCGACCTGCGGGCGATCGTGCACGACATGAGGGCGGGCAAGGGGACGCTCGGGGCCCTCCTGGTCGATCCGTCGATCTACGAGGACATGAAGAGCCTCCTCGGCAACGTGCAGCGCAACGACGTGCTCCGCGCGCTCGTGCGCTACTCGATCAAGCAGGACGAGCAGAAGCCCGCAGTCCAGGTCGGCGGCGCGACGCCGTCACCCTCTCCGTAGCGCCGCACGCCATGCGTCCGACCGCGCGTGGTCGGGCTTACGGCGCTGCCTCGCGTCGGCTCGCTCGGCTCCGCCTGGCCTGCATTCGGCCGCTGCACGTGCGCGCGGGCGCTCGAGGCGCGGGCGTAGGCGGGCCCTGCGCGCGCGGCGCGAGGCACATCCGGGTCGCCGACGCAATCGTCGGGAGGGCTAGCGCCTTGCGTCGTCCCGGGCCGCCCTTTATTCCTCTCTGTCCCGATGCCCAGGAAGCTCGCTGACCGTCTGTCGGCCGTCGCGCCCAGTGCAACGCTCGCCATGGCGGCGCGGGCCGCGCGCCTCCGCGCCGAGGGGCACACGGTCTACGCCTTCGGCGTGGGCGAGCCGGACTTCGACACGCCCGAGCACATCCGCACCGCGGCGAAGGCGGCGCTCGACGCCGGCGCCACGCACTACACGGCCGTGTCCGGCACGCCCGAGCTGAAGTCGGCGATCTGCGCCGCGACCGAGCAGCACCGCGGGTGGCGGCCTCTGCCGAGCCAGGTCACCGTGAGCGCTGGCGCGAAGCACGCGCTGTTCAACCTCGCCGCCGCGCTCTTCGAGCCGGGGGACGAGGTCGTCATCCCGGCGCCTCATTGGGTGAGCTATCCCGAGCAGGTGCGCCTGTTCGGCGCCGCGCCGGTCGTCGTCGAGACCACCGAGGCTACGGGCTTCCGCCTCACGGCGGACGCGCTCCAGGCCGCGCTGACGCCGCGGGTGAAGGCGCTCGTCCTGTGCACGCCCTCGAACCCGACCGGCTCGGCGTACGCGGAGGAGCACCTGCTCCCGCTCGCCTCGGTCCTGCGGCGCCACGACTGCTGGATCATCGTCGACGAGATCTACGCCGACCTCACCTACGACGGCTTCCGGCACGTGTCGCTCCCCGCGCTCGCGGAGGACCTCGCCCCGCGCGTGATCGTCGTCGACGGGGTCAGCAAGACCTTCGCGATGACCGGCTGGCGCATCGGCTGGAGCATCGCGCCGATCGAGGTCGCGAAGGCGCTCGACGTGGTCCAGGGTCAGAGCACCACGAACGCCGCCGCCGTGTCCCAGGCCGCCGCCGTCGCGGCCCTGAACGGCCCGCGCGACGCGGTGTTCGCGATGCGCGCGGCCTTCGCCCGGCGGCGCTCGCTCATGGTCGAGGGCCTCAACGCCGTGCCCGGGGTGCGCTGCCGGATGCCCGAGGGCGCGTTCTACGCGTTCGCCGACGTGCGGGGGCTGTGCGGGCGCTCTTTCCAGGGGAAGACGCTCGCGAGCGACGAGGACGTGGCGACGTGGATGCTGGAGCAGGCGCACGTGGCCGCGGTCGCCGGCACCCCCTTCGGCGCGCCCGGCTATCTTCGGTTCTCCTACGCCTGCGACGAGGACCACATCGAAGCGGGCCTCGCCGCGCTCCGGCGCGCGGTCGCGACGCTCGATTGACGGGGCGCGGCCCACCGCGGGTCGATGCGTGGCCCGCAGCATCGGGGCAGCGGCAGCGGCCCTGCTTGCGCCACGGCGTGACGGCCCGGGGGGCGTGGAGGCGGTTGCCTGCCTGGTCCACGCCCCGCGTGGATGCGCGCGAGAGCGCGCGACGACGCGCGACCGAGCCTCGGCCAGCGCCGGGAGGCGCGCCGAGGGGGGCCGCTGACGCTTGGTTTCCCGAGCGCCGCGAAGAAGTTCGACATGAGCAGCGAGTTCTTCTTGTCGAACGCCGATCTCTGAGTTAAAAGCGCCACGTCTTTCCGAAACGGCCGGGTGACGACCGGCTGGCATCGGGCGCATAACTCAGCGGTAGAGTGCGTCCTTCACACGGACGAAGTCACAGGTTCAAATCCTGTTGCGCCCACCCCGATTCGTTCCCGTCGCGAGCTGGTCCAACGCATCGAGTCGCCTGCGCGACGGTGCCGCCAGCGGCAGGCGACGGAGCAGCTAGGCGAGAGATGCTCGCGCCGGTCGCGGTGTGGTCCGCGCCGTGGGCTCCTGTTCGCGGGGCGTGCCAGCGCGGCCATGCGCGCGGGACGACGGCGACGACCCTGCCGCGGGCTGGACGACGAGGGCGCCCGCGGACCGCGTCGCGGTGACAGCGGCGAGGCGGGGCTCACCCGACCTCGACGGGACGGATCAGGGCGCGGCGCTCCCCGCGGGCGGTGTGGCCGCCGCCTTCTTGCGCTTCTCGATGACGCTGGCCGTCGCGCGCAGATCCTTGGCGACGGCGCCGCACTTGAGGCACGTGCGCATCCGTGCCCCGCAGCGCTGCGGGGTGAGCAGCGACTTGATGTAATGCAGCGCGCGGACGTCGCCCTCCTCGCGCGCCCTGGCGATCAGCGCCTTGGTGGGGCACCCGGTGAGCCGGCGCAGATCGTCGGCGATGACCAGCGCGGGCGACGCCACCTGCCGCACGCTGGGATCGAGCAGCTGCTTGCTCGCATTGTCCCGGATCCAGTCGCCGAACCTCGGCGCGGTCACCACCTCGTAGAGCAGGTCGGGACCGCGGCTCCCCATCTGCTTGGCCATCAGATCGAGCGCCGTGAGGGCGACCTCCGGGGGACCGTTCGCGATCCTCAGGAGGAGCTGTTTGACCTCGTCGTTGCCGGTCTCCTCGGGGGCGATCTCGAACAGCCGCTTCGTCGTGGCCACCGCGGCCGCGTACGCCTTGTCGCGCCCCTGCGCGAGCGCGAGCGCCCGGAGGACCGGGGGGTCCTCCGGGTACCGCTGCGCGAGCGCGCCGAGCGCCGCGATCCCCTCGGCTTGGGCCTTCTCGAGCTCCGAGGCCTGCGCGCGGGCAGGCTCGGCCTTCGCCGGGGCGTCGGGCTCCGCAGGGTCGAGCGCGGGCGCCGGCTCGGGCGACGGCGCGTCGGCGCGACCGCTGCTGCTGCTGCTGGGGGCGGCGGTGGGCGCAGGCGTCCGCGCCGAGCCGCTGGGGTCCTGCTCGAGCACCGCCACGGCCGTCGGGTTGCGGAGCGCGACCGCGGCGCAGACGAGCCCGGTGGCCGCCAGCAAGCCGAGCGCGGCCAGGGGGGCGGCCGCCCTCGGGCGACCCAGACCCGGTTCACCGACCTGACTACCCGAGCCGCTCATTGCAGCTGCCTCTCCCGCGGATGGCCCACGGCCTCGCCCTCAACCGTAAGGATCGTCGTTCTTCGGCGCCTTCGGCCTCGGCCTGGGCGTCGGCTTGGGCGGCGCCGGCGTGGCCGTCGTCGTGGGCGCCGGGGGCTCCGCGGTCGCCTTGGGCGCTGCCGGCTCGGCCGTCGTCGTGGGGGCCGGGGGCTCCGCGGTCGCCTTGGCGGGGGCCTCGGCGGTCGGCGCGGTGGTCGCCGCCGGCGCGGCCGACGCTTCCGGTGCCGCCGACGACCCAGGGGCGATCGGGGGCGCCGTGGTCGCCGCCGGGGGCGCGGCCGTCTCCGTCGCCGAGGGCGCGACCTCCGCCGGCTGGGGCTTCTCCTCCGGAGCCGCGGGCTTGGCCGCGGGCTGCTCCGGCGCGGGCGCTGCCGGTGTGGGCGCGGGCGCGGCCGGCTCCGGCTTGGGATCGCTCTGCCCGAACACGAGCCAGAGCGCGCCGCAGAGCGCAGCCGCGACCAGCAGGATCGTGAGCAGCCGCCCGGTGCCGCTGCTCTCCTCTTCCTGCGCGAGCGGGACCTTGCCGGTGGTCGCGGCCTTGGCGGCGACCGCCTTGTCCTCCTTCGGCTTGGCTGCCGCAGGCTTTGCCCTGGCCGCGTCGTCGGCCGCCTTGTCTTCCTGGCGCGCGGCCTTGCCGTGCAGCTCCTCGGAGGGCGTCCTGTCCGCCACCTCCGCCGGCTTCTTCGCCGCGGCGACCTTGGCGGGCCTCGCCTCGGCCGCGGGGATCTCGTCCCGCGCCTCCCGCTCGTTCGCCAGCTGCGCGACCGCCGCGACCGGGATCGCCGCCGGCTCGGCCAGCGGCTTCGCCCGCTCCTCCTTCGGCTCGGGCGCGGGCTCGGGCTCGGCCCTCTTCGGCGGGGTGGGGATGAGCGGCTCCTTGGATGCGCCGATCTCGTCCAGCGAGCCGCCGGCCTCGGCGAGCGCCTGCTTCAGCAGCTCGGCCGCCTGCTTCATCATCGTCCGCTCGTCGGGCGGCGGCATCTCCTTCTCGGGGTTCGTCTTGGGGAAGAAGCTGCCGGCCTCCGCGGGCTCGGCCTTCTTCGCGTCCCCCTTGCCGGCGTCGCCCTTCGAGGTCGCCCCGATCGCGCCGAGCCCCAGCATCGTCGACGCCCGCTTCACCTGCGCGGCCTGCGTGGCCTTCGCGGCCGCGGGCTCGGCCTGCGGCGCGGCCGCCGCTGCGGCCGCGGGCTCCGTCACCTCGTCGCCCAGGTCGGCGCGGTCGGTGATGCCGGCCTCGAACGCCGACCCGGCGCCCTGCTGCGCGTCGACGAGCCGGGTGATCACGGCCTTGGACTTCTCATCGATCTTGATGAACTTCACGCCCATGCCGGACGGGTGCGCGTCGCTCGCCTGCGCGGGCTCCCGCTTCCATACGACGCGGCCGACGCCGGCGATGACGGCTTGCTCGTCCTGCAGCCGGATCTCGAACTTGAGCAGCGTGCCAGCGGGGAAGGGCGACGGCGTCTTGATGAAGATGCCGCCACGGCTCACGTCATGCGAGTGGTGCTCGATGAACTCGTCGACCGTGGCGCTCTTGTAGCGCACGGTCATCTGCAGCACCCTCGCTCGCGGATCTTTGCGTGTGTCCTGGGCCATCAGGGTAGAACTCCGGTCTACTTCGCGACTCGCTCCTGCGGATGTGGTCCGCATGTTAACCCAAGGTTCGCCGCGAAGCCCAAAGGCTAACACGTGGCGGTCCGCTTTACCGAACGCGGCCATGGGCTACCGGGCGAGCACGCTGTTCGAGCGCGCGCGCTCGCGCCCGTGCCCCTGCGCTGCAGGGGTTGGTGAACCGCGCGTGAGCGCGCGCCGCTCGTGATATGTTCGCGCTGACTGGAGAATGCGCCGGGATGGCTGTCCGGGACCACTTTCGCGCTCACGCGAGGCGACGCGTCGATCTTGGAGCGACGCTGCGCGATCGGCAGTCGATCGAGGAGCACGGCGTCCGCATCCGCGATTTGGGGCTGGGCGGCGCCGGCATCGAGCTGTCCGAGGCTCAGCTCGCGTCGGAGCTGCTCGATCCCGAGACCGCGGTGACGCTCGAGGTCACGACCCCGAACCTGTGGGATCCGCTGAGCCTCCGCGGCCGGATCGCCTGGATCCGCCGTGGGCCGGCGGGGCGGCCGGCCCGCGCGGGCGTTCGCTTCGAGCATCACGATGCCGGGGCGCTCTATGCGCTCTACCAGCTGCTCGGCACCGAACGCTTCGACCTCTAGCGCGGGGGGCGCCCGCTGCGGATACGGGCCCACCTCGGCGTTTTCGGTGCTCGGCGCACGTGAGTGCGCCTGCGCGCCGAAAACGCCGATCTGGGCCCGTCTCCTGTGCGGGCGCCCCCCGCGCTGCGACGGCGATGGGGAAGGGGGGCGAGGGTCGGATCGGCACGGCGGAGTGTGTGTGTGCCGGGAATGTCGCTGCGTGTGCGGGAATGGCGGCGCGCGGTTTGAGTCCGCTCCTGGTTCCAGGCTCGACGAGTCCCCGTCCGGTGTGCGGCGCGAAGCGCCCTTGATGGAGCGGGAACAGGTCGGGAACGGTAGGCCCCCAGCGAGGGAGCACGTCGCGCGGCACGGCGCGGGGGATGGGCCGATGTTTGAGCCGGGGACATCATCTCTCCGGCGCTAGCGCCGGAGGGATGATGTCCCAGGCGAGTTCGGCGGGGCCCCCGCGCCGTGCCGCGCGACGTGCTCCCTCGCTGGGGGCCGGGCAGCTCGGCAGGCAGCTGGCTGGAGAGGCCCTAGAGGGCGAACACCGGGCCGATCGTGGGAGCCAAGACGAGCCCGAGCGTCGGCCACATCAGCATGACCTTCAGCTCGGCGGACACACCGAGGTTCTCGGTGATGCCGTAGACCACGCCGGCCCCGGCCGCCGAGAAGTTCCGACCGGTGATCTGGTAGGCGTCGAGGTTCTCGACGAAACGGGTGTCCGCCGGGCACCTGTTGCTGGCGTTCCCATCCTGCAGCGAACCGTCGTCCCTCCGGCGATCGCACACATCCACGGGGACCGACGCGTTCACCTGGGCCAGGCCGATGGGCGACAGGAACCCGTAAGGGCGGAATCCGCCCTTCTCGACAATCCGATCTCCCAGGAAGAAGTACGTGGCGCGGAGCTCCCCGTGGAGCGGCAGGAAGCTGAGCGCCTGGAGATGCGGGTTCTGCTTGTCGTCTCCCACCCACGGCGTCGGCGGCTGCTCGGAGGTCGGCGAGCCGCCGAAAGCAAACCCGAGCCGCGCGCCCACGAGCAGCGGCAGATCCGCGAAGAGCTGCCGGTCGTACGACAACATCACGCGCCCCCCGGCAGGGCTCAGGCCACCCTTGACCCCGTTCGTTCCGGGGAGATCCGCCGGCTCGCCGTAGAACTGCTTGCCGTTGCTGCCCGGGTAAAAGCAGGCGTACGCGGCGTCGCTGCCCGAGCAGACGTAATCCGTGCCGCGCACGAGGAGCAGATCGAGCTCCCCCCAGAGGCCGAACACGTTGCGCTTGCCCTTGCGCCCAGCGGCCCCGCCGCCCCCGGCCCCTTGCTCGCACGTCCCGTTCAGGCAGACGAGCCCGGACTGGCACTCCACGGTCTCCTCGCAGGACGCGCCCCAGCCCTTGTCACCGCGCTCGCCTCCGACCTCGGGGCAGCCAGGCAGGCCAGGCGGGCAATCCTCCTTCGCCGCGCAGCGCTGCGGCGGCTCCTGGCCGGGGAGCGACGGCGCCGTGTCGATCTCGTTCTTGATCGGCACCCGGTGCGGCGCCTGCATCGAGCCGGCCGTGCCCACCGGGTCGCCCGCCTCGTCCCGCACGATCACGAAGTACCGGACATCGCCGGTCGTCGTGACATCCTCGCAGGGGATCTCCGCCCCGAAGCCGCTCCCCATGGGCGTCATCTCGACCGACTTCCACTTGGGCGAGCCGAACGGCTTGTACCGCAGCGTCGCCTTGGACGCGTCGATCTCCTCCGGGATCTCGATGTAGACGGGCACCGGCGTGTTCACCGCCTGCTCCGCCACCGGCGTGTGCGGGACGTCGCCCGCGGCGGCCTTCGCGGGCTTGCCGCCCTCGCCCGGCGCATCCTCCGCCGGCTTCCCGGCGGCCTGCGCCTCCTTCTGCGCCTCCTTGAACGCCTGGGCCAGCTCGGGCGTCGTCAGCGCGTCGATGAGCGCCGCCTTCGGATCGGCCTGGAGCGCCAGCACGAACTCCGCCCTGGCCTGCTCCAGCTTGTTGCCGCCGCCGTACACCGTGCCGAGCGCGATGTGCAGCTTGCCGATCACCGGCTTCGTGCAGGCGTTCCTCTCGCACTTCTTCAGCGCGTCTCGGAGCTTCTTCTCCGCCTTGTCGAACTCGACAGAGAGATAGTCATCGTCCATCGCCTGGTTGTGCAGCTTCATCGCCTCCGCGTCCTTCTCACCGGCGGCGCTGGCCGCCGCCGGCGCGCCGAGGACGAGCAGCGAAGTCAGAGCGAACGCGAGGCGAGCGCGGCGGGAACGACGGAAAAACACGGGTTCGGACCTCCAGGAAAGGCTGGGGAGGGGCGCTTGCTTTTCAGGATCGGAGCCACGGGGGCTCCCGGACGGCGCGGTCGAGATCGCACGTACCCCCGACACGTCGGGCGGCGCTCCAGCAGCTCTGGGCTACTGCGCGCCGCTCTCCGTGCGGACGAACTGCACGCGCCGGTTCAGGGCGCGGTTCTGATCGGACGTGTTCGGCACGATCGGCTGCTCCATGCCGTAGCCCTTCGACGTCAGCCGCGCCTCGTCGATCCCCTTGGCCACGAGGTACTTCTTCACCGAGGCCGCGCGCCGATCCGACAGCTTCTTGTTGTACGCCGCGGCGCCCTTGTTGTCGGTATGCCCCTGGATCTCGATCCTGATCTTCGGGTTCTGCTGGAGGACCTCCACCACGGCGTCGAGGATCGGGAAGCTCTCGGGCCGGATCTTGTCCTTGTCGAACTCGAAGTGGATCTGCTGCGTGATCTTGATCTCCTTCTCGGTGACGATGACAAGGCTCGGCTTCTTCGGGCAGCCCGGCTTGTCGCCGCCGACCACGCCCGGCTCGTTCGGGCACTGGTCCTCGAGATCGACCACGGTGTCCTGATCGTTGTCCGGCTCCGGGCAGCCGTCGGCGTCCTCGTAGCCGTCCGGATCCTCCGGGTCGTTCGCGCAGTTCTTGCCGGTGCTGTCCTTGTCGTTCAGGTCGGGGATCGTGTCGAGATCGTTGTCGAGCTCGGGGCAGCCGTCCTCGTCGAGGTAGCCGTCCTTGTCCTCGGGCAGGAGCACGCAGCTGTCCTTGCTGTCCGTGATGCCGTCGCCGTCGGTGTCCGGATCGTCCGGGCAGCCGTCGTCGTCCTGGAAGCCGTTCCACGTCTCGGCGTCGCAGGGGCACTTCTTGTCCTGCGGATCGAGCAGCCCGTCGCCGTCGCAGTCGCCGGGCGCGGGCGGCGGCGCGTCCTCGATGAACCCGCGCTCGGCGCACTTCTGCGGCGGCGAGAGATCGTACGCGGCGTGCGTGTTCGCCTTCGCGATGTCGAGGTGCTCCTTGGCGCGCGCGAAGAAGCCCTGATCGAGCTCGACCTTGGCGAACGACAGGTGCGACTTCGCCATCGCCAGCTCGCGCGGCGCGCAGCGGAGCGCGCCGTTGCGCTCCGCCTGGTTGGCGATGGTGGTCAGCGCCTCGATGTCGCCGCGCATGACCGGCACCTGCGCGCACGAGAGCGCGGAGACCGCGATCAACGCGACGGCGGCGGTGCCGACGCGGCGAGCGCGGCGGGAAGAGCGATGCCTCGTCCGAATGCTCATCGACCCGCGCCCTCGTGCGCCTGCTTCGCCAGGGTGATCGCCTTCTCCGCGTACTCCTCCGCGACGTCGGCGAAGTCGATCGCGTCGCCGTAGTCGGCGGCCGCGGCCTCTTCGCGCGCCTTCCAGAGGTGCTCTCGCGCGGTGTAGTACTCGTACGGCGCGTACTTTGCCGCGCCGAGCGCCTCGGCGGTCTCGAGCTTGCTCGAGGCCGAGTTCGCGGTGAACGCGTAGATGGCACCGCCGCAGCCGCTCGTGAGAGCTGCCGCGAGCACCATGCCCGCGCCTGAAATCAAAATCCCGAATCGCCGCCCGTGCGTCGTCACGATCGCGTTCTTTCTGGAGCGGGGCCCTTAGGCCGTCTGCCCGGTGGTCGCGACGCTATCAAGGGCGCTCGGCGCGCGTCAACCGGCTCGGGGAAGGGAGGAGGAGGTTAGGAGGAGGAGGAGGAGGTTAGAGCTTCCGGTAGACGCCCACGACGACGCCGAGCAGCATCGCGGGCTTGAAGTCGCTCGCCCGGACCAGGATGGGCGCCATCGCCGCGTTGGCCGGCTGGAAGCGCACGTAGTCCTTCTCGGGGAAGAAGTACTTCACGGTCGCCTCGTCGCCGATCAGCGCCACCACGATGTCGCCGCGCTGCGCGGTGAGCTGGCGGCGGACGAAGATGTAGTCGCCGCTGAAGATGCCCGCCTCGATCATCGAATCGCCCGTGACACGCAGGCCGAACACCTCGCGCCCGCCGCGCACGAGCGTCCGCTCAATCCGGACCGTGTCGAGCACGTGCTCCTCGGCGAGGATCGGCAGGCCCGCGGCGATCCGGCCGACGACCGCGATCTCGACGAGGTCGTCCTCCTGGTCGTTCGCAGGGGCGTCGTTGCCGCCGCCGACGAGCGCGCCGCGGAGCTCGGCGCCGCCGCTCGAGCCGCCGCCGTCGAGGTCGCGCGGCCGCAGGGCGCGCGACTTCATGTCCTCGCGGGTGAGGTAGCCCTTGCGCTCGAGCGCCCGGAGGTGATCGTTCACCCCGTTCGTCGAGCGGATCCCCATATGCGCGCCGATCTCGCGCAGCGTCGGCGGGTACCCGCGCTCGCTGATCGACTGCCGGATATAGTGAAGCACCTGCTGTTGTCGCTCGGTGAGCCCCTGCATCGGGCGGAACCTACTGAACGGTTGGGTAGATGTCAAAAAAGTGTGGAGGTACCTCTCCACAGGCCCGAATTTGCCGCGATTTTGGGGGCGCCGGCGCGTTGGTCGGGCGCGGCGCGCGGGGCGGCGCGGCGCGCGGGGCGGATCGCGCGGTGAGCCGCGGGGCGCGTCGAGCGTGCAGGGTGAACCGAAGGGCAGGGGCCCGCGATCAGGGCTGCTTCGGGAGGTTGTTCCGCGAGCTCATGGCCTGGCGGGGCTCGAGCATCGTCCGGATCTCGTCGGGGTCGGCGGCGGCGGCGAACATCTCCTCCAGCGTGATCATCCGGCGCTGGTAGAGCGAGACGAGCGACTGCGCCATCGTCTGCATCCCGCTGCCGGCCTGGCCCACCTGCATCTGCGAGTAGATCTGGTGGAGCTTGTCCTCGCGGATGAGGTTCCGGATCGCGGCGTTCGGGATCATGACCTCCATCGACATGACGCGCCCCGGGCCGTTCGCGCGCGGCAGGAGGAGCTGGGTCATCACGGCGACGAGCGTGAACGACAGCTGCTGCCGCACCTGCGACTGCTGGTGCGGGGGGAAGACGTCGATGATGCGGTTGATCGTCGAGATCGCCGAGTTCGTGTGGAGCGTGGCGAACACGAGGTGGCCCGTCTCGGCGATCGTCAGCGCCGACTCGACGGTCTCCAGGTCGCGCATCTCGCCGACGAGCACGACGTCCGGATCCTGGCGCAGGGCGTAGCGCAGGGCGTCCTTGAACGACGCGGTGTCGGAGCCGATCTCGCGCTGGTTCACGAGCGAGAGCTTGTGCGGGTGCAGGTACTCGATCGGATCCTCGATCGTGAGGATGTGGAGGCGCTGCTCGGAGTTGATCTTGTCGATGATGCTCGCGAGCGTGGTCGTCTTGCCCGAGCCGGTCGGGCCCGTCACGAGCACGAGGCCGCGAGGCTTGGCGGCGATGTCGAGCACGACCGGCGGCAGGCCCAGCTCGTCGAAGTTCATGATCCGGAAGGGGATCTGCCGGAAGGCGGCCGCCACGGCGCCGCGCTGCATGTAGATGTTCGCGCGGAAGCGGGCGAGCCCCTTCATGCCGAACGACAGATCGAGCTCGTTCCGCTGCTCGAACGCCGCCACCTGCTCCTCGCTCAGCACCGAGTAGCAGAGCTGCCTCGTGTCGCTCGGCATGAGCGGCGGGAGCTTGAGCGGCACCACCGTGCCGTCGATGCGCAGGAGCGGCGGCGTGCCGCTCGTGATGTGCATGTCGCTCGCGCCCTTCTCCACCATCGCGCGGAGGAGCTGCTGGAGCGTGTACCTGAGGCCCTCCTGCTGTCCGACGAGCTCCGTGGTCATGCGCTCAGTCCCCCATCGTCACGCGGCCGACCTCCTCGGTCGTCGTGACGCCCGCCAGCACCTTCTCGATCCCGCTCATCCGGAGCGTCAGCATCCCGCCCTTGATGGCCGCGGCCTTGAGCTCGGCCGTGGACGCGCCCTGGAGGACCATCTCCTTCAGCGCGTCGGTGAAGCGCATGACCTCGTAGAGCGCGACGCGGCCCTTGTAGCCGGAGCCGTTGCACGTCTTGCAGCCCGCGCCGCGGACGAGGTCCGCGCGCGCGACCTGCTGCTCGGTGAAGCCGAAGTCGAGGAGCACCTTCGGGTCCACGCGCAGCGGGACGCGGCAGTCGGGGCAGATCTTGCGCGCGAGGCGCTGGGCGAGCACGAGGTTCACGCTGGCGGTGATGAGGAACGGCTCGACGCCCATGTTGAGGAGGCGCGAGATCGTCGACGGCGCGTCGTTCGTGTGCAGCGTCGAGAGCACGAGGTGGCCGGTGAGCGCCGCCTTGACGGCGATCTCGGCGGTCTCGAAGTCGCGGATCTCGCCGACCATGATGATGTCCGGGTCCTGCCGGAGGAACGAGCGCAGCGACATCGCGAAGTTCAGCCCGATCTCGTCGTGCATCTGCACCTGGTTGATGCCGTGCAGGTTGTACTCGACCGGATCCTCGGCGGTGCTGATGTTCGAGCCGATCTGGTTGAGCTCCGAGAGCGCCGAGTAGAGCGTCGTCGTCTTGCCGGAGCCGGTCGGGCCGGTGACGAGGACCATGCCCCACGGCTGGCCGATCGCCCACTTGAAGTCGGCGAGCGGCTTCGGGTCGAAGCCGAGCTTCGCCATGTCGAGCTGCAGGTTCGACTTGTCGAGGAGGCGGAGGACGATCTTCTCGCCCCAGATCGTCGGGAGCACGGAGACGCGGAAGTCCATCTCCCGGCCCCTGCCCATCTTCAGCTTGATGCGGCCGTCCTGCGGGAGCCGCCGCTCGGCGATGTCGAGCGAGCTCATGATCTTGAGGCGGCTCGCGATCGCGTTCTTCAGCTTGATCGGCGGCTGCATCTCCTCCATCAGCACGCCGTCGATGCGGTAGCGCACGCGGAGCTTCTTCTCGTACGGCTCGACGTGGATGTCGCTCGCGCCCTTCTTGATGGCGTTCAGGAGGATCGCGTTGACGAGCCGGACCACGGGCGCGCCCTCGGCGGCCTTCTCCAGCTCGAGGACGTTCACGTCGTCGGCCTCGACCTGGAAGCCGACCTCCTCCTCCCCGAACTCGCTCAGCACCTCGTCGTACGACGGCCCGACGTTGTACGCGCGCTCGATCGCCTCGGTGATGCCCGTCTCGGACGCGACGACGGGCTCGACGTTGAAGCCCGTGAGGAACTTGATGTCGTCGATCGCGTGCAGGTTCGTCGGGTCGGCCATCGCGACGACGAGCGCCGTCCCCGACCGGGAGATCGGGATGATCTTGTGCTTCTCGCAGACGTCCCGCGACACGAGGCGCGAGACCTCCGCGTCGATCTCGTACTCGTCGAGGGCGACGGCCGGGACGCGGTACTGCGTCGAGAGGAAGCTCGTGATCTCGCCGTCGGAGATGTACCCGAGCTTGGCGAGGGCGTAGCCGAGGTTCTGCCCCGTCTTGCGCTGCTCCTCCTGCGCTTGCCGGAGCTGCTGGAGGCTGATGAGCTTTTCGCGGACGAGCAGTTCGCCGAGGCGGTGGTTGGTCGACATCGAGGGCGCAAATCCTGCGGGCGGCGAGGGAGGGAGTCAACGCTGGCGGTTGGGGCCGGCGCGCTTCAAGGGTAGGATGTCGGATGCTGGTGAGGATGGCGCTGCGTGAGTCTCTTTGAGTGGTTCGGGCTCAAGCGGGGGGACAGCCGTCGCAGGGCGGCCGAGGCCAGGGAGCTCGCCGGCGATCTCGCGGGGGCGGTCGAGCTGTACCTCGACGCAGGGATGCCGGACGACGCGGCCCGGGTCCTGCTCCTCCGCGCCGACGCCGAGCGGAGCGTCGAGAAGCGGATCGCCTTCTGCGCGTCCGCGTTCCGCACGGCCGAGAGCCCGGAGCTGAAGCGCGCGGCGCTCGGGCGCAAGGCGCTGCTCGCGTTCGACCTCGTGCGCGCGCGGGGCGCGAGCGCGATGCGGAGCGAGGTGCTGGCGGTCGCGCGCGAGCTCGAGGCGGCGGGCGAGCTCGAGCGCGCCGCGGACGCGTACGCCTTGGTCGGCGACACCGAGTCGGAGACGCGCGTCCTGGCCGCGGCCGGCGCGATCGACCGGCTGGAGGAGCGGCTCCGCGCCTCGATGACCGCCGAGCGGGACCAGCGCGAGCTCGCCGCGACGCTGCGGAGGATCGCGGATCTCGACCGGATGGCCGAGCGCCGCGAGGCGATCGCCGTCGCCGAGGCGTGGGCGGGCGGAGGCCGCGGCGGCGAGCAGGTGGCCGACGCGCTGCGCGCGATCCGGGCGCGGCTCCTGTCGGGGCCGGTCCTCTCGATCGAGCTCGGCGGCGCCGTCGTGCGGTGCGCGCTCGGCGACGAGGTCACGATCGGCCGCGGCGAGGCGACCATCGTCGTCGCGTCCCGCGCCGTCAGCAGGACGCACGCGCGGATCCGGCGCGGCCCGTCCGGCATCGAGGTCGAGGATCTCGGGACGCGCAACGGCACGACGCTGGCCGGCGCGCGGCTCACGGCGCCGCTGCCCGTCGGCCGCGGCGTGCAGATCCTGCTCGGCGGGGAGGTGCCGTGCGCGATCGCCCCCGGGATCGGGCAGGGCTGCGTGGTGGACGTCGCGGGCGAGCGCTTCACGGCGCCGCTCGGCGAGCTGCCGGTGGGCCCGTGGCGGATCCGCCTCGATCCGGCGGGCGCCTCGGCGTTCGTGGCGCTGAAGACGCCGCCGGGGGCGCCGCCGCCGTTCCTCGGCGACTACCAGCTCGCGCCGTCCGTCGAGCTCTGCGCGGGCGACGCGATCGCCGCGTCGCGCGGGGGGACGCCGGTCTTCCGGGTGCTCGCCGCCGGCCAGGCCTCGCCGACGCGGCGCGACGGCGGCGGGGAGGGCGGGCCGGCGTGAGCCTGTGGCGGCGGCTCAAGGAGCGGCTCGGCGGCGCCGCGGCGGACGCCGGCGCGCCGGCGCCGGGCGGGGGCGCCGCGTCGGGCGCGTCGGACGTCGCGCGCGGGGCGGACCCGGCGCGGGCGGCGCGCCCGGCGGCGGACGCGCGGGCGCGCGGGCGCGCGGCGCGCGAGGACGGCGGCGACGAGATCGCGCGCCTGCGGAGCTCCGGCGCGCGCGACGGGCCCTCGACGGACGAGGTCATCGCGATCCTGCGGCGCGCGCGGGGGACGCTGCGGGAGGCCGAGGCCGTGGCGCACCTCGTCGCCGCGATGGCGGAGCGGCCGTTGCCGGATCCGATCCGGGTGGCGTGCGCCGATCTGCTCGCGGCCCGGGGCGACGAGCTGGGCGCGCTCGCCGTGCTCGAGGGCGCCGCGGCGCGCGAGCGCGGCGGCGCGGGGCGCGCGCCGCCGGTGTCCTCGACCGAGGGGCTCGTCCTCGCGGCCGACCTCTACGCGTCGCTGGGGCAGCTCCCGCGGGCGGTCGGCGCGATCGAGCGGGTGCTCGTCCGGGAGATCGACGCGCCCGGCGCGCGCGAGCGCCACCAGCGCTGGCGGGCGGCGCTCGGCGCGGAGCGGCCCGCCGTAGCCCGCGTGGAGGACGTGACCGTGGTCGCGCCCGCGGCGGGCCGGACCCCGTTCCGCCTGCTCCGCGAGGTGGCGCGCGGCGGCGCCGGCGCCGTCTACGAGGCCGAGGACGAGGTGCTCGGCCGGCGGGTCGGGTTCAAGGTCTACCACGGGCGCGGCGGCGACCGGGCGCACCTCACCCGCGAGGTGCGGCTCGTCGCGGCGCTCTCCGGGCCCGGCGTGGTGCGGGTGTTCGACGCGGACCCCGACGAGGGGTGGATCGCGCTGGAGTGGATCGCGCGCGGCTCGGTGCGGGACGTGCTCCGCGCCGGCGACGCGGCGTCGCTCGCGCCGATCGCGCGGTGGGCGCGCCCGCTCGCGCGCGCGCTCGCCCGCATCCACGAGCGCGGTTACGTCCACGCCGACGTCAAGCCGGCCAACGTGCTCCTGCGCAGCCTCGCCGAGCCCGTGCTCAGCGACTTCGGGCTGGCCAGGCCCCGCGGCGCGCCCTCCGCCGGCGGCAGCCCCGGGTACGTCTCGCCGGAGCGGCTCGCCGGGCGGCCGAGCGACCCGCGCGACGATGTCTACGGCTACGGCCGCGTGCTCGAGGACGTCCTCGTGCGGCTCGAGCCGCTCGGGGGCGAGGGGCTGGCCCCCTGGAAGGAGCTGTCGCTGCGGTGCCTCGGCCCGGACGACGAGCGGCCGCCGGACGGCGCCGCGCTCGTCCGCGCGGTCTGCTGAGCCCCGCGGCGGCTCAGCAAGCGTCGAGGCAGCGCCTGTACCGGTCGAACGCGGCCGCGTCCGTCCCGTCGAACGCGCCGCAGGGGACCTCCGCGGCGCAGGCCGACGCGCAGTGGACGGCGCCCTCGCACGACGCCTCGCTGGACATGCCGCTGCCCTGGTAGCCGCACTCCTCCATGTGGTCCTCGGCCTCGTCGCACACGCTCTCGCAGCCCGACGCGAGGGCGACCGCGAGCGCGAATGACGCGGCGCGAGCTCTTCCGGAGCTGCCGGGCGCTTCCGTCCACCAACGACCCCTGCCTTTGCTCATGCGTGCTCTCTCCCGGAGTGATGTCTCGTACGGGGGACCTCGCGCTGCGTCGGAGTTGCGTGCCGGATGGCAACCTTCTTCGCTTCGGGCGCGGCCCTGGGTAGATTGCTCGCCTGCATGCGCGTACGCAACGAGGAGGGGGCGCCCTGATGCGCTTGGCGATCGTCGCCACGCCCAGCTTGCACCGCGACCAGCGGCCGGCGCCCGGCTCGCTGGACGGGGATCTCATCCGGGCCCGCCTCTCGCTGGACGACGCCGGCTTCCGGGTGGTCGACATCGATCCCGCGCGGGACCTCGCGGAGCAGCTCGACGCGCTGTTCGACGAGCTCACGGCGACCCGGCGGACCCTGGTCGACGCGGACGACGCCGCGCGCGACGAGGCCTCGACCCTGTTTTTGTTCTACGCCTCCACCGCCGTCGCGCTGTCGCCGGACGGGGAGCTCTTCCTCTGCCTCGACCCCGAGAACCCCGGCGTGGGCGACGCGCTGGGCGACGTGGCCGCGGTGTTCCGCGATCGCGCGCGCGGCGAGGTGCTCTTCGTCCTGGAGTGCCACCACGGCCCCGGGGCGACCTCGCGCGCCGTCGTCACCGCCGCCGAGCAGGCGGTGGCGTCCCCCGTGACGGGCGTCGAGCTCCTCGTGGCGGCCCACCCGATCGGCTCGCTCGACGCCGATCTGCCCTCGGTGCTCACCCGCGCCTTCGTCGAGCACCTCGACGAGGCCGACCCGGATCGAGGCCTCACCGCCGAGGAGATCTTCCGCCGCGTCGAGGGGAACCCCGGCCTCGCCCGCGCCATCCCGTGCTTCGCGCGGGCGAGCGGGCGGGGGGAGTTCTCGGTGCTCGTCCCGCGCGGCGGCGCGCCCGGCCGGCGCCCGGCCAGGGCCGAGGCGGCGCGGATCGAGGCCGCGGGCGGCGCCGCCACCACCCCCGCGTCCGCGCCGGACGACCCGGTCGCGCAGTACCTCGCGGCCGGCGACACGCTCGCCGCCGCGTCGGACCTCGACGGGGCGCTCACGGCGTACAAGAAGGCGCTCGCGCTCGTCGGGGTCGCGCAGCGGGACGCGCGCGCGGAGGTGCACCTGCGCATCGCCCAGGCGAGGTGGCGCCAGCAGCGGCACCGCGAGGCGATCGAGGGCTTCGAGAAGGCGCTGGCGCTCGCGCCCGAGCACCGCCCCGCGCTCGAGGCGCTGGTCGAGCTCCACCTCGCCGAGCAGGACTTCGCGAAGCTGCGCACCGCGGAGGAGCGGCTGCTCACGCGCGTCGAGGGGGACGCCGATCGCTTCGGGCTCCTCGTGCGCTTCGCCGAGCGCTGGGAGATCGTCGCCGGGGATCCGGCGCGAGCGCAGGAGCTCCTCGAGCGAGCGCGGGAGATCCGCCCCGACGACGCCGCCGTCCTGCGCAGCCTGGGCCGGCTCTACGAGGCGACGGGCGATCTCGCGGCGTCGCTCGACGCGCGCCGCTGTCACGCCGAGCTCCTCCCGGACCCGCGGCAGCGGGCGGTCGCGCTCCTGGAGCTCGCGCGCGCCGCGATGCAGGGCGAGGCCCGCGCGACCTTGACCGAGGTCACGCGCGAGCAGGACGGGATCGAGCTGCTCGATCGCGCGCTGGACGCCGACCCCACGTTCCTCGATCCGCTCGCCCTGATCGCGATCCTCCTCTCGGCGCGGCAGGAGTGGGGCGAGCTCGAGCTCGCGTACCGCCGCATGCTCGACCGGGCGCAGCGCATCGCCGACCTGCGCGTCCGGAGCGACGTCACCTGGGAGCTGTGCCGCCGCCTCGGCATGCTCTTCCGCGATCACCTCGAGGATCCGAGCTCCGCGCTGGAGGCGTTCGAGGGCGCGGTGGTCGAGCGGCCGGACGACGTCCCGGGGCGGCTCAGCGCCGCGTCGCTCGCGCGGGGCGCCGGCCGGCTCGAGCGCGCGGCCGCGCACCTCCAGGCCGCGGCGGTGCTCGATCCGGGCAACGTCCAGGTGTTTCACGACCTGTTCGACACCTTCCAGAAGCTCAGGCGCGTCGACCAGGCCTGGGCCGCGGCGAGCGTGGCGGTTTACCTGGGCGCGGCGGAGGCGCGGGAGCGCTTCATCTTCGAGGAGCACCGGCCCGCGGGCCTCGTGCAGCCCGCGCGCGGGCTCAGCCCGGGCAGCTGGGATCTCCTGCGCGCGGCCGATCGTGATCGCGCCCTCGAGGAGGTCCTCGCGTCGGTCGCCGACGCGGCGGTCCGCGCGCGGCTCGCCCAGCGCGCGCGGGACAAGCAGATCCCGCACGTCGATCCGGCGGCGCGCGCCGACGCGGAGCGGAACGCGGCGGGCGTGGTGCGCCTGTTCTCCTGGGCGAGCCGCTGCCTCGCGATCCCCACGCCGGCGGTCTACCTCCGCAAGGACGCGCCCATCGCGGTCGCGGCGGTGACGGTCGAGGAGCCGAGCGTCCTGGTCGGCGGCGAGGCGCTCCGCGGGCGGACGGCCGCCGAGCTCGCGTTCCTGGTGGGCAGCCACGTCGCCTACCACGTCGGCCCGCACCGCTTGCTCCTGCACTTCCCCTCGCTCGAGGAGCTCGGCGTCTGCCTCGCCGCGGCGGTCAAGGTGGCGCGGCCGTCGGAGCCTGTCCCTGCCGAGCTCGAGGGCGCGGTGCTCGCGCTGATGCCGCTGCTCGACGAGCGGCTGACGGAGCGCGAGCGGGACGCGCTGGAGGCCGCGGTGTTCGAGCTCTACGAGATCCGCGCGCCGCTGGATCTCGCCCACTGGGTGGGCTCGGTGGAGCGGTGCGCTGCGCGGGTCGGCTACCTGCTGACCGGCGAGCTCTCGGTCGCGGCGTCGTCGCTCTCGCGCGGGGACACGCCGGGCGTGCTCACGGCGGAGGAGAAGATCGGCGATCTCCTCTCGTTCACCGTCGCGGACGCCTACCACGCCCTGCGCGAGGAGCTCGGCGTCGCCATCGAGCCTTAGGTCCGGGCGTCGGACGTCTGCCTGAGCCCCGCGTCCGCTCTCGGCCGGCGCGCGTTCACTCCTTGCCCTGGAGGTAGGCGAGGTAAGCGTTGTGGCTCGGCGGCCTTCCGAGGAAGCGGGCGACGAGATCGCCTGCCTCGACGCCGCCCCCCTTCGCGAGCACCTCGTCGCGGAAGGCGCGCGCGACGGCCGGGTTGAGCAGGCCTTCCTGCTTGAAGCGGGTGAGCACGTCGCGCGAGAGCGACAGGGCCCACTGGTAGCCGTAATAGCCCGCGTCGTAGGTGATGAGGTGGCCGAAGCTCGACTGCAGGTGCGTGCCCTTCACGAAGACGAAGGACTCGTTCGCGCGCTGCGCCTGCTCCACGACCAGGGTCGTATCGAAGCCCGGCTCGCGGGTGTGGAGCTCCAGGTCGATCGACGCGAGGGTGAGCTGCCGCTGCGTCGCGAGCGCTCGGCCGAAGCCCCGCGCGCGGGTCATCGCCTGGAAGAGATCGTCCGGGATCCGCTCGCCGGTCGCGTGGTGCTTCGCGAACAGATCGAGCACCTCGCGGGACCACGCCCACTCCTCGAACATCTGGCTCGGCGCCTCGACGAAGTCGCGCACCGTCGAGGTCCCCGAGTAGGAGGCCAGCTCCGAGCGCGTGAGGAGGTGGTGCAGCACGTGCCCGAACTCGTGGAAGAACGTCACCACGTCCTCGTGGGACATGAGCGCCGGCTGCGCCCCCGGCTTCGGGAAGTTGCACTCCAGCGCCGCGACGGGGGTCTGCCACGACCCGTCGGCGAGCCGCTTCGCCGTCCGCACGGCGAACATCGCCGCGTGCTTGTACTTGTCGGGCCTGCTGTAGAGGTCGAGGTAGAACTTCCCGATCGCCTTGCCGTCGGAGCGCACCTCGTACGCCGTCACGTCGGGGTGCCAGGCGTTCGCGGGGACCTCCTTGTACTCGAGCCCGTACATCCGCGCCGTGATGTCCATGAGCCCTTGCTTGACCGCGCCGATCTCGAGGTAGGCCGAGAGCGCCTGCGAGTCGAACTGGTACTTGGACGCGCGGACCCGATCTTCGAGGAAGTAGCGCTCGGAGGGGGGGAGCCTGTCGGTCGGCTTGCCGCCGAGCCGCACGTGCTCCTTCATCAGCTCGGCGAACTCGGCCTTCGCGGGCTCCTTCAGCGCGGCCTTGACCTGGTCGAGGAAGGCGCGCACGGCGCCGCTCGTCTTGGCCATGCGCGGCTCGATGGCGTAGTCGGCCCAGCTCTTGTAGCCGAGCATCCTCGCCTTCTCGGAGCGGAGCGCGAGCAGGCGCTCGAGCAGCTTCACGTTCTTCTCGCCGCCGCGGTTGGTGAACAGGACGTAGAGGTCGAGCGCGGCCTTGCGGTCCTTCGCGTAGGTGACGAACGGGAAGAAGTCGGGGTAGTCGGTGCTGATCTCGACCTTGCCGTTCGCCTTGGGCGGGCGCTTCGCCACGTACTCCTTGGGCAGCCCCTGGAGCGAGGCGGGCGCGATCTCGATCGACCCGGTCGACGCCGACAGGTTCGCCATGAACTCCTGTCCGATGCGGGTGATCTGCTCGTTCACGTCGCGGAGGCGCTGCTGCCGGTCGGGCGGCAGCGACAGCCCGTTGCGGCGGAAGTCGCGGAGGACATCGGCGAGGAGCCGCGCGCGCTCGCCCTTGAGCGCCTCGCGCGCCTCGCCCGTCTGGGCGTACGCCTGGAGGACGGCGGCGAGATCGGCGTCCAGCCACATCGCGGTCGTGAACCTGTCGACCTTCGGCTCGCAGAGCCTTGCGGCCTCGCGCACGGCCGCGTCCGGGTGCGCGACCCCCATCAGGTACGGGAAGTCGCCCGCGCTGTTCACCTCGAGCACGGCGTCGTCGAACCGCCCGAGGGTCGCGGCGTAGGTGAGCGTCTCCGGCGGCGCGCCGCGGAGCGCCCTGATCGCGGCGAGGTGCTCCTCGGCGGCGCGCAGGTGATCGTCGCAGAGCTGCTTCACCCCGCCCGCGGTGATCCCCTGCGGCACGGGGTCGAACTCGGCGCGCGCCGGCGCCTCCGGCGGCGGCGTCGTCGCCGGGCGCGAGGTCGTCGCCGGAGGGGCGGCGCCGCGAGGCCCATCCGGCGGGGCGACCGCGCCGGTCCGAGGGCCGGCGCTGCAGGCGACCAGCAGGACGAGGGAGAGGAGCCCGGAGCGCGCGGGCGTGTGGCCGACCTTCATGTCGGTCCGGCTATACCATGGGGGGGGTCGGAGGGGCCGGGCCCCCGGGCGGCTCGAGCCTCGAGCGAGCGGGGCTCGAGCCGCGCGGTGCTTCATGTCGTCAGTCGGCTGCCGGCGGCAGGTAGGCGAAGAGGCAGTTGTAGCCTCGGCTCGTCACGTCGGCGGCCGGGGTGCCGGCCGACACCCGGACGAGCAGCCGGTTGCCTTCGGGGGCCTCCGGGATCGCTTGCGACTCGACGAACAGCTCTTCCGCTTCGGTCTCCGTGGCCGCGTAGTCGGCGCCGATCTCGGTCCCGTCGCCGTTCAGCACCTCGGCGCGGAGCTCGCGGACCCCGGAGCCGTGGCGCTGCGCTCCGCAGATGACCGAGATCGTCCAGCCCTCTCCCGTGTCGTCGAGGGGGAGCGCGTAGACATCGACGTCCGGCGCCTCCTCGGTGCCAGCGAGCTTGCCCTCGACGGCGAAGCTGACGCCGCCACCTTGGTTGGGGAAGCTGGCCAGGTCGCCTTCGGGCGTCGCCACGTCGCCGTTGGTCTCCTCCGCGGCCTCGAGCGGATCGGAGCTCGCCCGGCTGTGCAGCAGGATGTAGAAGTCGTTCTTCCCCACCTCTCCTGCGGGGCGCTTGACGAAGACGAAGTACTCTTGCCCGGCCTCCACCGGAACGGCGATATCGCCGCCCTTCGTCGGGTCGACCTTCGCGTAGGCGCTCGTGAGATCGGTCGCGTTGAAGACGGCGACCTCGTTGACGTCGACCGTCGAGCCGTTGCCCTCGGGCCCGCTCGGCCCGGAGAAGTTGAACTGGGCGAGGAGGGCGTTCTCGAACTCGGGGGTCGCCGGCGGCGTGAACGAGTACACGTCGACGTCGGCCTCATCCGCGAAGCTGCCGAACACGAACGTGGTGTAGTAGGCCGACTCGTCCGCGGTCAGCTCGTACGGCATCTCCACGGCCTGCTCGGCGTCGTTGTTGGGCTCCGTCTCTCCGACGAGGCTGTCGGCCTCGTCGGCCCCCAGATCGAGCGGGAGGAACTTCAGCGTGTAGTCGAAGCTGACGACCTCGGACGGGTCGAAGCAGCCGTTCGGGAAGGCGGACTCCGGGAAGGCGGCGTTGCAGTCCTGGACGACGACGAAATACTCGCCGTCCGCGGGCAGGACCGTGAGCAGCTCGCTGTCGTTCGTGATGCCGCCCTCGGGATCGTCGTTCTGCGCGATCTGGTTCCCGTCGGCGTCGAGCAGCGTGATGACCGTGTCGGGGTAGGTCGGATCCCGCTCGTCGTCGGAAGGCTTCGCGTCGGTGACGAGGTAGACCGGCAGACCCTTGGTCCCGGTGAAGCTGAAGTAGTCCCCGTCCTCTTCGAGCGGCTCGAGCGTCCCCTCTAGCCCGTTGTTCCCGGCGGGGAGCTCCTCTGCTTCCTCGATGCTGTCGTTCCCGTCGTCCACGGGGCCCGAGCCCGAGGAGGTGCTGGTGGCGACGCCGGTGCTGGTCGTCACGGTCGACGTCGTGGTGCTCCCGGCTCCCCCCTCGCCGCCGCTGCCGCCGCTGCCGTCGTCATCGCCACCGCAGCCCGCGGCGGTCGCCGCCATCGTGCCGAGCACGAAAAACCCGAGAAAATACATCGACCTCATGGCACCTCCAAGAACGTTTGCGCACCACAGCAGCATTTCGTGTGGCTGCGTAGGAATAGTACACCTACACGGCTGCTCATCCTGCGCGCCATGGGAGCGCACGGTTTTGACGGTCCAAGATCTGGACTATCCGCGGCGGATGGTGGCTGCTCCACAGGGAGATCTTCACGGCGCGCGGAGCGAGCTGTGGAGCTCGGTGCTCGCCCCTCGCCGCCGACGGCGCGGCGTGCTCCGATGGCCGGCGGAGCCTCCGCCATGCCCCGCCCCGCGCTCGCCATCGCCCTGTTGCTCTTCGCCCTCACCCCTGGCTGCTCGAGCAGCGGCAGCGATCCTTGCGAGGTCGTCTGCGCCAAGAGCGCCGAGTGTCAGCCCGACGGCCCCGGCGAAGACATCTGTATCGACCTCTGCCGCAGCGAGTCGGCCCGCGTGTCCTATCGAACGGCCATCGAGCGCCAGGCCGAGTGCTACGAGGAGGAGGGCTGGTCCTGCGCCGACCTCGCGATCGGCGCCTGCGACTACTCGCCGGAGGATTGAGCGGCGAGGCCCGCGGCCTCGTCGGCGCGCACCTTATTCGGCGGCCATGAACGGGTAGGCGACGGCGCGCGGCGGGGCGAGCGTCTCCTTCACGACCCTCGGCGAGACCCACCGGAGCAGGTTGAACAGGCTGCCCGCCTTGTCGTTCGTGCCGGAGGCGCGGCCGCCGCCGAACGGCTGCTGCCCGACGACGGCGCCGGTCGGCTTGTCGTTGATGTAGAAATTGCCCGCCGCGAAGCGGAGCGCGTCGCTCGCCGCCTGGATGAACGCGCGGTCCCGCGCGAACACGGCGCCCGTGAGGCCGTACGGCGACGTCTCGTCGCAGAGCGCGAGCGCCTTGTCCTCCTCGCCGTCGGGGTAGACCCAGACCGTCAGCACCGGGCCGAACAGCTCCTCGGTCATCAGGGGGTGGCGCGGATCCGTGGTCTCGATCAGCGTCGGCTCCACGAACCAGCCGTCGCTCCCGTCGTGCGCGCGCGCGCCGCCGCCGCACACGAGCGAGCACGCCGCGTCCGCCTTCGCCTCGGCGATGCGCCCGGTGAGCCGGGCGTGAGCGCGCCCGTCGATCACCGCGCCCATGAAGTTGCGGAAGTCGGCGACGTCCCCGATGCGGATCGCCTGGATGTGGCCCGCGAGCCGGTCCTTGAGGGCCGGCCAGAGCGAGCGGGGGATGTACGCGCGCGACGCGGCCGAGCACTTCTGCCCCTGGTACTCGTACGCCCCCCGGACGAGCGCCACGGCGAGCGCGTCGACGTCGGCGCTCGCGTGCGCGAACACGAAGTCCTTGCCGCCGGTCTCGCCCACGATGCGCGGGTAGCTCCGGTAGCGCCCGATGTTCTCCCCGATGCGGCGCCAGATCGACTGGAAGACCGCCGTCGATCCCGTGAAGTGGATGCCGGCGAAGTCCGGGTGATCGATGCACGCGTTCGACACGAGCTCGGGCGGACCCATGACGAGGTTGACGACGCCGCGAGGCAGGCCCGCCTCGATGAGGAGCTCCATCACGAAGTGCGCGGCGTAGAGCGCGTTCGCCGACGGCTTCCAGACCACGGTGTTGCCCATCAGCGCCGGGGCCGCGCACAGGTTGCCCGCGATCGCGGTGAAGTTGAACGGCGTCGCCGCGAAGACGAAGCCCTCGAGCGGGCGAGGCTCGGCGAGGTTCCAGATGCCGGGCGCGCTCGCCGGCTGCTCCGCCGCGATCCGGTGCGCAAAGTGGACGTTGTAGCGGAAGAAATCGATGAGCTCGCAGGCCGAGTCGATCTCCGCCTGGTACGCCGTCTTGCTCTGACCGAGCATGGTCGCCGCGTTCAGCGCGGGGCGGTACCGGGTCGCGAGCAGCTCGGCCGCCTTGAGGAAGACGGCGGCGCGCTCTGTCCACGGCGTCCGCGACCACGCGCCGTGCGCTCGTTTGGCGGCCTCGATCGCGCGCGCGACGTGCTCGGCCCCGCCCTGGTGCGCGCGGGCGAGGAGGAGATCGCGCCGGTGCGGCGCGCGGACCTCGTCGAGCGCTCCGGTCCGGACCGCCTCGCCGTCGATGACCATCGGGATGTCGATCGTCTCCCGCGACCGGCGATCGAGCTCCGCCTTGAGGGCCGCGCGCTCGGGGCTGCCGGGGGCGTACGCGAGGACGGGCTCGTTCTGGGGGCTCGGCGGCGTGGCGATGGCGTCGATCATGACGCGAGTCTAGCGGGGGAGACGCGGGCGCGCAGCGCTCCGGCGCAGCCGATCCGGGCCTCGGCGTGAGCAGGATGGCTGCGCAGGACAGCGCTCGCCGCATTTCGCGGATGCCATGTTCAGGCGCCGCCCTCCTTGGGCGCCGACCGCGCCGTCGCTACGCTCGTACGATGCGCGAGCTCGTCACGCCGCCCGACGCGATCCTCGATCCGATCACGGGAGCGGCGCGCGTCGGGTCCTACCGGGGCGAGCTCCCTCGCGTCGACCTGAGCCCGCTCGCGCTGCGCGGGCTCGATCGCCTGCTCAAGCACAAGCGGTGGACCTACGTCGCGATCGCGTCCGACGAGGTCTTCATCGCCGTGGCGGTCGTGCACCTCGGCTACCTCGCGATCACGTTCGGCGTCGCCTTCGACAAGGCGGGCCGGCGGCTGCTCGTGGATCGCTCGACGTTCTGCCCTCCCTTCTCGGCGAGCGTGGGCGACGCGGGCGGCTCCGCGCGCGCGTGGCTGCCCTCCGCGCAGGTGCGGATCGAGCGCCCGCGCGGGGAGGCGAGGGGCGCGGTGACCGCCGCGTTCCGCGGGCTCGAGCTCACGGCGCGGCTCTCCGCCCGCGCGGCCCCGCAGGCGCTCTCGGCGATCGCCGAGGCGCCGGGCGGCGTCCTGATCGCGACCGAGAAGCGGCTCCTCCTCGGCGTCGAAGGCGAGGCGTCGGTGCTCGGTCGCCGGATCTCGCTCGACGGCGCGCTCGCCAGCTACGACTACACGAGCGGCCTCCTGCCGCGCCGCACGACCTGGCGCTGGGCGCTCGCGCTGGGCCGCGCCGAGAGCGGCGAGCGCGTCGGTCTCAACGTGGGCGAGGGGTTCATCGGCGACGCCGAGTGCGCGATCTGGCTCGACGGCGAGCTCATCCCGCTCGCCGAGGGCCGGTTCACCTTCGACGCGGCGCGGCCGCTCGATCCGTGGCACGTGCGAACCGTGGACGGCGCCGTGGACCTCCGGTTCGCCCCCGGCGCGGCGCACTCGAACCACACGAACCTCGGCCTGGTCGCCTCGGAGTTCATGCAGCCGATCGGGCTCTACTCCGGCACGATCCGCCTCCCGGACGGGCGGCACCTCGAGCTCCGGGACGTGCTCGGCGTGACGGAGGCCCAGGACATCACCTGGTAGCTCCGGCGGCTCGCCCCGGTCAGCCGCCGCGGCGATCGGCGATGAGCTTGTCGAGGTCGTCTTCGGTGATGAGCTTGGTGCCGTACTTCCGCGCCTTGACCGCCTTGCTCGACGCGGACGCCACGTCGGCGAGGACGAGGTAGTTGAGCTCCTTCGTGACGCTGTTCAGCACCCGGCCGCCGTTCGACTCGACGAGGTGGGTGAGCTCGCCGCGGGAGCGCGTGCCCGCGCCGGTGAAGCAGAACGTGAGGCCGGCGAGCGGCCCCTCGGCCTCGGGGGCGACCGGCACGATGCCGCCGGCGAGCAGCCGCGCGATCTCGTCGCCGCGGGCGCGCAGCCCGCGGACGATGCTCGCGGCCTTGATCGCGCCGAGCCCCGGGATGCCGGCGAGCTCGTCCTCGCCGGCCGCGAGGAGCTTCTCGATCGTGGTGTACCCGGCGGACACGAGCAGCCGCGCGGTCTGGATCGCGAACCCCTCGATGCCGAGCGCCGCGAGGAAGATCGGCAGCGTGAGCGGCAGCCGGCTCTTCAGCTGGTCGAGGCACTTCGTGGCGCTCTTCTCGCCGCGTCGATCGAGCTCTGCGATGTCCTTGACCGTGAGCTTGTAGAGGTCGAGCGGCTCTCGCACGAGGCCCGCGGCCACCACCTGCTCGATCAGCTTGTCGCCCCACTCGAGCGCGCCGATGGCGTCGATCCAGTTGTGGATGCGCCCCTCGATGAGGGCGCGGCACGCGGCGTTCCGGCAGAGCAGGTACTCGCCCTCGACGACGAGCGGCGCGCTGCAGACCGGGCAGACCGACGGCGGGACCGCGACGGGCCCGCGCTTCTCGACGACCTCCTCGACGTACGGGATCACGTCGTTGCGGCGCGAGACCAGCACCTCGTCGCCCACCCCGATGCCGAGGCTCCGCACGTTGGCCGCGTTGTGCAGCGACGCGCGCCGGACGTTGGCGCCGGCGAGCTCCACCGGCTCGACGATCGCCACCGGCGTGACGCGCCCGCTCGGCCCGGTGTCCCACTGGATCGCCACGACCGTCGTCACCTTCGCGGGCGACGCGAACTTGAAGGCGACGGCGCCGCGCGGCCGCCGGTTGACGTCGCCGAGCAACCCCTGGAGGTGGAGCGAGTCCACGTACACGACGAGCCCGTCGATCTCGTAGTCGAGGCCCGCGCGGAGCTCGCTCGAGTACCGCCGGTAGAGCTTCACGACGTCCTCGACGTCGCCGTGCGCGGTCTGCGGCGTCGCGAAGCCGAGCTCGCGCAGCCACGCGAAGCGCGCCCGGCACGTCGGGATCTCGAGGTGCTCGGCGACGTCGTAGAACAGCACCGTGCAGTGCTCCGCCCCCTGGCCGTCGAACCGCTTGGCCGCGCCCGCGGCCATGTTGCGCGGGCTGGTGACGCCGGGGAAGTAGCGCTTCATGTCCGAGAGGCGGAGGATGATCTCGCCGCGCACGGACAGCCGTCCCCGCTCCCGGATCCGCGAGGGGACGCCCTTCATCCTCGCGACGTTCGCGGTGATCCGCTCGCCCCACTCGCCGTCGCCGCGGGTGATGGCGTCGACGAGCTTGCCGCCCTTGTAGATGACCTCGATGGAGATGCCGTCGAGCTTCTCCGCGACGAACAGGTCGTCCGCCACGCTCGCGCGGGCGGAGCTCGCCGGCTGCGCCGCGCCGTCGCCGCCGTGCCCGTCCTTCTCGAGGATCTCGTCGCAGCGGGCGACCCAGGCCCGGAGCTCGTCCTCGGAGACGACCTTGTTGAGCGAGCCCATCGGGATCTCGTGCCGCGCCTTCTCCCACTCCGTGATGAGGGAGGCGGAGCCGACCCGGGCGAGCACCGGGTGCGTGGGATCCAGGGCGCGGAGCTCGTCCTCGAGGGCGTCGAACGCGGCGTCCGAGATCTCCGGGTGCCCTGCGTAGTAGCTCGCCCTGTATTTCTCGATGCGCTCGGCGAGCTCATCGATCCTGGCCTTGTGCTTCGGATCCGTCGCGAGCCCGCCCTGCAGCGGATTGCGCGCTCCGGCCTCGTCGTGGTGTGCCTGCGTCATCGCTTGCCTCGGCTCACTCGAGCTCCGCCTCGCCGGCGCGCCGGGCGGCGGCGAGGAGGTCCCCCATGCCCATCGCGAGCTCGGCCGGGAGCTCGTCGTCGCGGAACAACCGGACCTCGCGGATCTCGAGCGGGTTCTGCGGAGGGCGCGTGGGCGCGCCGATCCGGGCGGCGACGACGACCGTCACCGCGTGGAAACGGACGTCGCGATCGGGCCGCGAGTACACGCCCACGACGCGCCCGAGCTCGACCTCGGTGACGCCGGCCTCTTCGGCGAGCTCCCGCACGATGCTGTCGCGGAGCGTCTCGCCCCACTCCAGGGTTCCTCCTGGGAGCGCCCAGGTTCCGGTGTCGCTGCGGCGGATGAGCAGCCACCGGCCGTCGGGGGTCTGCGCGGCGGCGGCGATCCCGACGACGGGCCGCCGGAGCAACGCCCGCGCGACCTCCTTGGCCAGGGCGAGCACGGAGCGCGGCATCAACGAAAGGGGAGCGATTTCCATGAGAATTTTTGCGACGTGTCAGCAAAGCATAGAAGCGATCGGCGGCTACCGGGAGAGGGTTCCGTGCGACCTCGGCCGATCTCCTCGCACGTCCGTGAGCCGCGCGGCTCGGCTCGGCCCCGGGTGAGGGGCAGGCTACGCTCGCAGCATCATGTCGTTCGTGGAGAGGGCGCTGCGCGCTCCTGTCGGATCGTACCGCCGCGTTGTCCGCCGTGGCGCGATGGCGTGGGGCGCCGCGCTCGCGCTCGCGTCGCTTCCGAGCTGCACCGAAGAGCGGCTCCCTCCGCCGCGCCCTCCTGCCGGCGCGTCGAGCGGCGCGGGCGCAGCGGGCGGCGCGCCGCCGGATGCGGGCGTCGACGAGGGGCCTCGGCCGTCGAACCTTTGCGAGTGCGTCGCCGCGTACGGCGGCGAGGCCGGGCGCTGCGGCGATTGCTTCAACGAGCATGCCTCGCGCGGCGCGCGCTGCGAGGCGCAGCTCTCGGCGTGCGACGCCGAGCCCGGTTGCAGGCCGATCAGCGTGTGCCTCAAGGGCTGCGGTCACGACAAGGCGTGCCAGGCGGCGTGCGTGTTCCCGGACGACGCGGGCGCCGCGCACCAGGCATTCCAGCAGGTGCTCGCCTGCGTGTGCGCCGCGTGCGCGGCGAGGTGCGCCTACTACGATGCGCCGCTCGAGTGCGCCGAGCCCGGCGCCGGGGGCGCGGGCGCCGGTGGAGCTGCGGGCGCCGGTGGAGCTGCGGGCGCCGGTGGAGCCGCGGGCGCCGGTGGAGCTGCGGGCGCCGGTGGAGCTGCTGGCGCCGGCGGGGAAGCGGGCGCTAGCGGAGCTGCGGGCGCCGGCGGGGGAGCGCGTGCGTTCCCGGGACGAGGAACCCGGTGAGCTCCGCGCCCTCGCTCGCGCGCGGTCCGCTCCGGCGCCTCGTGCGGTAGGCTTGGCGCATGCAGAAACCGGTGATCTGGGCGGCCCTTCAGCTCTCCAGCCAGGAGAACGTGAGCGACAACCTGGCGCGGATCGAGGCGCGCATCGCGGAGGCGGCGAGCCGTGGCGCGACGACGGTCGTGCTGCCCGAGAACTTCGCGTACATGGGCAACGAGGAGGGAAAGCGCCACATCGCGGAGGACCTCGACGCCGGCGGCGGTCCCATCGCGCGCCGCCTCGCCGACGCGGCGCGGTCCGCTCGGGTGACCATCGTGGCCGGCGGCTTCCCCGAGCGCGCGCCCGACGCGGCGAGGCCGTACAACACCTGCGCGGTCTTCGGACCCGACGGCCGGCTCACCGCCCGCTACCGGAAGATCCACCTCTTCGACGTCGAGATCGCCGATGGCACGAAGTACCGCGAGTCGGCGTCGACGACCGCCGGCGATGCGCCTGTCGTCACCGAGATCGACGGCGTGAAGGTCGGGCTGTCGATCTGCTACGACGTCCGCTTCCCGGAGCTCTACCGCGCGCTCTCGTCGGCGGGCGCCGAGGCGATCGTCGTCCCCGCGGCGTTCACGCTGCTCACGGGCAAGGACCACTGGCTGGTCCTGCTCCGCGCGCGCGCCATCGAGGCCCAGGCGTACGTCGTGGCCGCAGCCCAGTGGGGCAAGCACCCCGGCGCGCGGGCGACGTTCGGAAAGTCGTGCGTGATCGATCCGTGGGGTGAGGTGATCGCTCAGGCGTCCGAAGGGGAGGGGATCGCGATGGCGATGCTCGATCCCGCCTATCTCGAGCGAGTCAGGGCGAATCTACCGTCGCTCAAGCACAGGCGACTCTGATCACGATGTCATGGGGGTAAGCACTTTGTCTCGCGCTGGGGCGTGGTGGTTCCGGCGCTTCGCGTGGCCGACGTCTTGCGTCCGTTCACTCGGCCGAGGCGTCGCTCTCCTCCTCGCCGGCCGGGGGCAGCGCGCCGCCGCGCTTCGATAGGAGGGCCCGGAGCTCCGCCGGCCGGCGGAAGCCGATGCGGCGGGCGACCTCCCCCTCGGTGTGCCCCTCGCGTAACAGCGCGCGGGCGCGCTCCGCGCGCACCTCGTCGTAGTAGACGTGGGGCGATAGCCCGAAGGCGGCGCGGAAGAGCCGCGCGAAGTGAAACTCGGACAGATCGAGATCCAGCGCGACCTCGTAGGAACGGATCCTCTGGCCGCCTTCGGCGGCGCTGCGGATGCGGTCACGGCCGAGCAGGAGGCGCTCCGAGGTGCTGCGCGGGAGGGGGCCCCCCGAGCGCGACGGCGGGGTGGAGCGCGAGGCGACGGTGGCCGCAGCGCGCTCGCGCAGCGGGGGCGCGCTGTAGCTCTGCGCCGCGGCGACGGACGTCGGGAGCGCCGCCGACGCGCCGCTCGGGGTTGCGATGGGCGAGGCCGAGACCGACAGGGAGCGTGCGGCCGGCGTGCTGTGGGACGAGGAGGGTGCGATCGGAGTCGAGATGGGAAGCGCAGTCGTCACGAGTACCTCTCCAGCGGTGTAAGGGCGATGTGCCGCGGTCATCGCGGCCATCGGCGCGACGTATTGCAACCGGTAGGCCGCAAGCGGACGCAGCGCTGCTGGCTCAGGTGAATCGGCGCTCCACAGCACAAAACGCCGCGTTTGCTCGTCAACCTGCACGCGATGTCATGGGGGGTGTGGCCCACCGTTCACGTGGCACAGTCGCCAGAGATCACCCGTGCCTGGCACAACGTGCCTGTGCGGCGCACGCCGCACGCACGCACGCTCGTCGGTCGCACGCATCGCGACATCGTCGCGGCGATCTCGTGTCTGTCAGAGGATGAATACGAGCGCGCGTCCGTGCATCCAATGAGGTTCGCGCGCGCGCGCGAAGGCGCCGCGACCTCCGGGGCGCGGGGTCGACGTCACACGTCGATCTCGGCGTTCGGCGCGCGTTCCATGATGAAGCGGAAGCGGGCCTGCGCGTCCTTGCCCATCAGCTCGTTCAGGATGCGATCGGTCTCGATCTCTCCCTCGATCACGATGCGGAGCGCGCGTCGGCGGCGGATGTCGAGCGTCGTCGCCTTGAGGTCCTCCGCGGGCATCTCGCCGAGTCCCTTGAAGCGAGAAATATCCGCCTTGGCTGTCTTGGGGAGCTTCGCGAGGACCCGGTCGCGCTCTGCGTCGTCGAGGGCCCAGTGCGTCTCCTTGCCGACGTCGATCCTGTAGAGCGGCGGCTGCGCGAGGAACACGTGCCCGCCGCGGAGCAGGCCGGGCAGGTGCCGGTAGAAGAACGTCAGCAGCAGCGTCGCGATGTGCTGGCCGTCGCTGTCGGCGTCCATCAGCAGAAAGATCCTGCCGTAGCGCAACTTGGACGCGTCGAAGTCCTTGCCGAACCCGCAGCCCAGCGCGCTCACGATGTCCTGGAGCTCCTTGTTGCCGAGCACCTTCGAGGTGGAGGCCTGCTCGGCGTTGAGCACCTTGCCGCGCAGCGGGAGGATCGCCTGCGTCCGGCGATCCCGGCCCTGCTTCGCGGAGCCGCCTGCGCTGTCGCCCTCGACGATGAAGAGCTCGCTCTCGCTGGGATCGGTCGAGGCGCAGTCGGCGAGCTTGCCCGGCAGGTTGAGCCGATGCGACACCGGCGTCTTGCGCAGGACCTGCTGGGTCGCCTCGCGCCGCGCCTCCCTGGCGCGCGCCGCCAGGATCGCCCGGGCCACGATCGACTCGCCGGCCGTGCCGTTGTGGAGCAGCCACTGCTCGAGCGCGGGCCGGACCATGCCCTCGACCGCCGGGCCTGCCTCGGGGTTGTTGAGCCGATCCTTCGTTTGCCCCTGGAACTGAGGTTCCTGGATGTAGATGGACAGGACGCCCACGATCCCCTCGCGGATGTCGTCGGCCGTCAGCGTCACGCCCTTCGGCTGGATCTTCTTCGCGTCCATGAAGGCGCGGACCGCCTTCACGATCGCGGTGCTGAAGCCGGACTCGTGCGCGCCGCCCGCGTGCGTGGGGATGCCGTTGACGTACGACTTCACGTAGTCGTCGGTCGACTCCGTCCACTGGAGCGCGGCCTCCAGCCGGATCTCGCCCTCGCGCGCGATGTAGAAGATGGACGGGTGCGTCACCGCCTTGCCGCGCTGGGCGACCAGCTTCGGCAGGAAGTCCGCGATGCCGTTCGGGTGAAGGAGCTCGATCGACTCCCCGGACGAGAGATCGCGGAACGCGATCGCGAGCCCTCCGTGGAGGTACGCCTTGGCCTCCAGGCGCTCGCGGATGGTCTCGGGATCGAAGCGCCGGCCCTGCCCGAAGATCTCCGGATCCGGCCGGAAATGGATGCTCGTGCCGTGCTTGCGCGTGGGCGCGCCCTTCTTGAGCTTGCTGATCGGCGCGCCGCGCGAGAACGTCTGCTGGTGCTCGAAGCCGTCGCGCAGCACCCGGACCTCGACGAGCTCCGACAGCGCGTTGACGACGCTCGAGCCGACGCCGTGGAGGCCGCCCGAGACCTTGTAGTTGTCGCTCCCGAACTTCCCGCCGGCGTGCAGCGTGCAGAGGATGAGCTCGAGCGCGGGGCGCTTGTACCGGGGGTGCACGTCGACGGGCATGCCGCGGCCGTCGTCGGTCACGGTCACGCCCTGGAGATCGGCGTCGAGCGTCACCTCGATCCGCTTCGCGTGCCCGTTGATCGCCTCGTCGACGGCGTTGTCGACGATCTCCCAGAGCAGGTGGTGGTAGCCCCTGACGTCGGTGCCGCCGATGTACATGGCGGGGCGCTTGCGGACGGGCTCCAGCCCCTCGAGCACCTCGATGTCAGC
This sequence comes from Sorangium sp. So ce296, assembly GCF_051529605.1. Classification (NCBI taxonomy): domain Bacteria; kingdom Pseudomonadati; phylum Myxococcota; order Polyangiales; family Polyangiaceae; genus Sorangium; species Sorangium sp. So ce296. The sequence goes on along the minus strand of NZ_CP150325.1, from coordinate 14,184,438 downwards.
GGCCGTGTAACGCGCGCCGGACGCGGCGCGGACGGGGGGATTCGTGGCGGCCATGTTCAGCTCACCTCCAGCGTCGGTACGACGACGGCCGGCGGCACCACGCGGACGAAGCGGTCGCGTCGCGCGACCGGCTCGCCCTGGGTGCCGCGCGGGCCGGCGATCTTGCTCGCGGCGATGTCGAGCGTCTTGCCCTTCTCCGTCTCGACCGTGAGCGCGTCGTTCGGCCCGAGGGCGAGCGCGGCGCCGACCAGGCGCTCGCCTTCGGCGACCCGCATGACGACCGAGCCCTTGCCCGGGCCGGAGAGCAGCGCGAGCTCCTCCACGGCGACGCTGAGCGCCCAGGCGTCGCTCGAGGCGCAGAGCACCCGATCGGCGCCGTCCACGGCGTGGACGAAGAGCACCTCGTCGCCCTCGTTCAGCTTGGCGAAGCGGCGCCCCGAGCGCGTCGACGGGTCGCGGTGCGGCCGCAGCGAGAACCGGAAGCCGAGGCCCCCGCGGGTGATCGCGAGCGCGAACGGCGGCTCCGGCTCGGCGGAGTCCGGCGTGGGCGCAGGGACGTCGAGCGCCCTCGGGTCGAAGGAGAGCGTCGCGATCATCCGCTCGCCGTCCGCCAGCTTGAACAGCTTCTGCACGGGATCGCCGTAGCCGGTCGACTGCGGCACGTCGTGGATGCGGCACACGTAGCACGCGCCGAGGTTCGAGAAGAACGCGACCGTCGACCGCGTCGAGCCGGCGACCGCCGCGAGCACGCTGTCGCCCTCGCGGATGCGCGTCGAGGAGAGATCCTTCACCTCGCGCACACGCTTCACCCAGCCCTGCGCCGAGAGGATGACGTTCGCGTCCTCGGCCACGATGAAATCTTCCGCCTGGTACTCGGGCTCGTCGATCGAGCCGACCACCTTCGTGCGGCGCTTCTCGCCGTAGGAGCCCTTGATCTCGACGAGCTCGTCGCGGACGATCGCCCAGCGCTTCGCGTCGCTCTTGAGCAGCCCCTCGATCCGCTTCGCCTCGGCGCGCTTCTCGGCGAGATCCTTCTGCACGAGCAGGATCTCGAGGCGCGCCAGCCGGTACAGCTTGAGCTCGAGGATCGCGTCCGTCTGCTCCTCGCTCAGGGTGAAGCGCTTCATCAGCTTCTCGGCCGCGTCGGCCTTGCCCTCGCTCTTGCGGATGATCCGGATCACCTCGTCGAGCGCGTCGAAGATCTTCTCGAACCCCTCGAGGATCGTGATCCGCCGCCGCAGCTCGCCGAGCTCGAACTCGAGCCGCCGCGTCACCGTCGCGTAGCGGAAGTCGAGGAACTTCGTCAGGATCTCGTGGAGGCCGAGCCGCCGCGGCGCGGCGATGTCCGCGTTATCGGTGGGCACGAGGCAGGTGAGGTTGACCTGCACGTTGATCGCGAGCGGCGTCTGTTTGTAGAGGTACGCCATCACGAGCTGCGCGTCGGCGCCGCGCTTGAGCTCCATCACGATGCGCACCTCGGCGGTCGACTCGTCGCGCACGTCCACGAGCGTCGGCAGCTTCTTCGAGAGGATGACCTCGGCGATCTTCTCGACGATGGCCTTCCGCTCGATCCCGTACGGGATCGAGGTGATCACGAGCTGCGGCGCGGCGCCGCGCTTGCCGTCGCCCTCTTCCAGCTGCCACTCGCCGCGGAGCTTCAGCGAGCCCTGGCCGGACGCGTAGACCGCCTCGAGCTCCTTCTTCGTCGCGTGCAGCTGGCCCCCCGTCGGGAAGTCGGGCCCCTTCACGTACGACAAGAGCCGCTGCGTGGTGAGCTCGCGGTTCTCGATCAGCGCGACGCACGCGTCGATGACCTCGCCCAGGTTGTGCGGCGGGATGCTCGTCGCCATCCCGACCGCGATCCCCTGCGAGCCGTTCACGAGCAGGTTCGGGAAGCGGGACGGGAGGACGATCGGCTCGAAGCGGGTGCCGTCGTAGTTCGGCCGGAAGTCGACGGTGCGCTGGCCGAGCTCGCTGAGCAGCTCCAGCGCGAGGGGGCGGAGCTTCGCCTCGGTGTAACGCATCGCCGCCGGCGCATCGCCGTCCACGGAGCCGAAGTTCCCGTGGCCGGCGATGAGCGGCGCCCGCATCACGAAGTCCTGCGCCAGCCGGACCATCGCGTCGTAGATCGCGACGTCGCCGTGCGGGTGGTACTTGCCCATCACGTCGCCGACGACCGCCGCGCTCTTCCGGTACTTCGCGTCCGGCCCGAGGTGCAGGTCGTGAAGCATCGCGTAGAGGATGCGGCGCTGCACCGGCTTCAGCCCGTCGCGCACGTCGGGGAGCGCGCGCGACGTGATGACGCTGAGCGCGTAGTTCAGGTACCGGCGCTGCGCCTCTTCGGCGAGCGAGGTGTCGGGCGCCGGGGGCGGCGGGGGCTCGCTGTCGCCGGGCCGGCCGCCACGGCGGCCCTTGCGAGGCGCCTCACCGTCGGACGGAAGGGAGGGGGTTCGAGACACGCGTTACTCCAGGGAGTGCGCGGGCACCGGGTTGAACAGGTGCTCCGATGTTCAGGTGAACGCTGGCGAGCCTCGGCAATTACCCAGGGGCTCGCGCTCGGTCAAGGCTGCCTCGCGGGAATTTCTGGCAGCGCGTGCTCGCCTGCGCTCGTGCGGCCCCTGGCATAGCGTCAGATCGCCGAGAGATCGACCCGCACGCAGGGGTCGCGGCGCGACCCGTCGGCGATGCCCTGTTTTCGGCGTCCGCCCTTGAGACTCACGTCGCGCTGGGCTACGGGGTGGCGCCTTGTACGCGACAGGCACCCGTTCAATGCTTCGCCTCCCCGGCCGCTGGCTGCGGCTCGTCTGGCTCGGCCTCTTCCTGGTGTTCGTGGCGGCAGCGACGATGCGGCCGCGGCTCGCGGCAGCTCAGGTGCCCGGAGGAGCTCCGGGCGCGCAGCCGCCCGCGGGCGGCGCCCCACCGTCTCCCGCCCCGGCCGGCGCCGCTCAGCCGTCCGCTCCGGCCAACGCGACCCCGGCCAACGCGACCGGGGGGGCCCAGCCTGGCGCCGGTACACCTGCGCAGGGGGCCGCTGACACGGCCGAGCCGACGCTCGACGTGGCCCCCACGGAGGCCGAGCTCGCCCGTGGCCAGCCGGTGGTCCAGGTCACGGTCGCTGGCAACCGGCGCGTCTCGACCGAGGACGTGCTCGTCTACCTGGGCCAGACGCGCGTCGGTAAGCCGTTCACCCCGGAGGGGCTGGCGCGCGACGTGCGCGAGCTCTGGGACTCCGGCCTGTTCGATGACGTCGAGGTCGACCTCACCCGCCGCGACGACGGGGTGAGCCTGCGGGTGCTCGTCCGCGAGCGTCCGAGCATCAAGGCCATCGAGTTCTCCGGCAACAACGAGATCGACAGCGAGGACCTCACCGAGGCGCTCTCGGTCGAGATCAAGACCGGCACGATCCTGAGCTACGCGGCGGTCCGCCGCGGCGTGCAGAAGCTCCGCGACAAGTACGCCGAGGAGGGCTACTTCCTCGCCGAGGTCAGCTACGAGGTCAAACCGGAGCGGGAGAACCAGGTCACCCTCAAGTTCACCATCAAGGAGCACGCGCCCGTCACCGTCCGGCGCATCACCTTCATCGGCAACAACAACATCCCGGACGAGGAGCTCCGGGAGGTCATGCTCACGGGGAACGGGGGCTTCTTCGCCTTCGGCACGGGCGGTCCGTTCCGCCAGGACGCGTTCGAGCGCGACGTCCTCGTCATCAACGCCCTCTATTACGATCGCGGCTTCCTCGCGGTGCAGGTCGCGACCCCCAGGGTGATGCTCACGCCCGATCGCACGGGCATCGAGGTCACGCTGACGATCAACGAGGGGCCGCGCTTCCGCATCCGCTCGCTCCGCGTGTACGAGCGGGACGCCGACGGCCGTGAGATCGAGCCGCTCGGCGGGCGCCGAGCGCTGCGCGAGATGGTGCGGGCCAAGCCGGGCGACTGGTTCAACCGCGCCGAGCTGGCGAAGGATCTCAGCGCGATCCAGACGCTGTACCGCGACGCAGGCTACGCCAACGTCGAGGCGGTGCCCGAGACCCAGCCCGATCCTGACCGGCGGGAGGTCGACATCTCCGTCGGCATCCGCAGGAACCAGCTCGTCTACTTCGGGCGCATCGAGATCCGCGGCAACACCAAGACGCGGGACAAGGTGATCCGCCGCGAGATGGAGGTGGAGGAGCGGCAGCTCTTCAGCGAGACGAAGCTCGAGCGGTCGAAGCAGCGGATCACGGCGCTCGGCTACTTCGAGCGGGTCGACATCTCCACCGAGCAGGGCGAGGACGACCAGCACATCAACGTCAACGTCGACATCGGCGAGAAGCCGACGGGCACCTTCCAGATCGGCGCCGGCTTCTCGAGCGTCGAGAGCTTCATCGCGACGGCGCAGGTCCAGCAGGCGAACCTGCTCGGGAGCGGCCAGTCGCTCTCGCTCCAGGCGCAGATCTCGGGCCTGCGGCGCCTCATCGACATCCGCTTCTTCGAGCCGTACCTGTTCGACAGCCCGTTCTCCGCGGCGGTGAGCGTCTACAACCAGCTGCGGGCCTACAAGGAGTTCTCGCAGACCTCCACGGGCGGCTCGATCACGATCGGCTACCCGCTCATCGAGCCGGAGCTCCGCGCGCAGCTGACGTACACGCTGGAGAACGACGAGATCTCGTCGTCCACGACGACCGGCCTCGGCACGGCGGATCCGCGGTCCACGTTCCAGCGGCTCCCGCTCTACAACCTCTTCAACGACGGGATCACGTCCAGCATCCGCCCGGCGCTCACCTACGACACGCGCAACAACCAGCTCTTCCCGACGTCGGGCATCTACCTGCAGGGCTCGGTGGAGCTCGCCCACAGCGCGCTCGGTAGCCAGAACGAGTTCCTGCGGTATCGCGCCACGGGGCGGTTCTACTACCCGATCACGGACAGCCTGGTCCTCAAGCTGAACACCGAGGCCGGCATGGTGACGAGCCCGAACCCGGAAGGCGTGCCGATCTTCGCCCGCTTCTTCCTGGGCGGCATCCTCGACGTGCGCGGCTTCGAGATCCGGGACATCGGCCCGCGCCTCCCGCTCCGCGAGTCGCTCGATCCGAACTCCGCGCCGATCGCGAACGGCGCGAACATCGGCGGCAACCTGATGTACTACCAGAACCTGGAGCTGGAGTTCCCGCTCATCGAGGCGGTGCAGATCAAGGGCGTGGTGTTCACCGATCTCGGCAACGCGTGGAACCTCGAGAAGCTCTACTGCAACGCCGCCCCCGCTTCGCCGCACGACGTCACGAACCCGTGCTTTTCGCTCGAGCGCCTGCTCGATGTCCGCACGTCGTGGGGGTTCGGCTTCCGGTGGTTCTCCCCGCTCGGACCGCTGCGCTTCGAGTGGGGCTTCCCGTTCAAGCGGTTGCCCTACGAAGAGACGTACAAGTTCGAGTTCAACATCGGCAACTTCTTCTGAGTCGCCGGTCGGCGGGCGCAGCAGGGACGTGCGTGCCTCCAGCGCGCACCGCCCGTCGGCGCGCCCGCTGGCACGGTGGCGCGCGCTGCCCGCGGCGCGCGCTGCGCGCCTTCTCGCGCGCTGCCAGGCGGACCCTGCCCGGGATCGTCCCGGATGGCGCGCTGCGTGCGGCGCGCCCGCGGCGCCCGCGCCGGCGCCGGACACGGAGCGAATCGCGGTAAAGTACGGGGGCAGCGGGTTGCCCGGCGGGGGCGCGGCTGTTAGGTGGAAAGCTATGCGCCCGGAGCACAGCTCAATGGGGTTCCCCAAGCCAGGCAAGGCCTTGCTGGGGATGATGATCGCGGTCGGCTGTATCTGGGTGATGTTCACCCTGGGGCTGAACTGGGGAGGCGCCGGGGAAGGCGTGCTCGAGCCGTTCCTCGGCATCGGCGATCGCATCCTCCACGGCCAGGTATGGCGGCTGCTCACCGCGCCGCTCATCCACAGCCCGAGCGACCCGTGGCACTTCATCACGACGCTGCTCGGCCTGTACTTCCTCGGCACCTCGCTCGAAGAGCGCTGGGGTCCCGGCCGCATGGTGGCGTTCCTGTTCGGCTCCGCGGCCTTCGCGTTCGCGCTCCAGGTGGCGATCGGCGCGCTCTTCCCGAGGGTGGCCTCGCCCGTGTTTTACGGCGGCCTCGGCATGATCGAGGCCGTCGCCGTCGCGTGGGCGCTCGCGCACCGGCACGCCACGGTCCGCCTCTTCTTCGTCCTCCCGGTGACGGGCACCATGCTGCTCGTCTTCATCTTCGGCCTCTCGGTGCTCAACGTCATCGCCATGCGCGCCCCCCCCGAAGGGCTGATCACGCCGTTCGGCGGCATGCTGGCGGGCTACCTCTTCGGCGATTTCTCCCCGCTCCGCCGCTTCTACCTGCGGATGCGCTTCCGGCAGCTGCAGGCGCAATCCGCCGCGCTCCGCCGCGTCCCCGCGGCGCGCGGCCGCTCCGGCGGCGTCCCGCTCCGGGTCATCCCCGGCGGCCAGAAGGACCCGCCGAAGGACAAGCGCTACCTGAACTGAAGCGCGACGAGCGCTACGTGAGCTGAAGCCGTCGCGGCGCGCCCCTCACGCCCCCTGAGCACGCTCGCGCGCGGTCAGGGCGCAGAGCACCGGCGGAGCTCGTCGAGCGTCTTCGCGCGCGTGAGGCAGTCGACCTCGCCGGGATCCACCTCGTTCCCGGCGAGCTCCCGTTTGCAATCGGACGTCCACTCCGACGAGAGCCGCTCGCCCTCGCTCGCGATCACCACCGCGGCCTTCCCCGAGCTCCCCGGCTCCGCCGATCCCGATCGCTTCGCCTCCGCCGCCCACGCGGCGCGCATGGCTTCGCCGATCCTGCGGCAGTCGTCCTCGGAGAGGGTCTTGCCGCAGCCGCCGCCGAGGAGCGTGCCCGCGAGCACGAGGAGAACCCGAGCGGCGCGCCGTGCGCCGAGGGGGCTCCCCCCCGCGCGGGCGCGCGGCTCGCCGGGGAGAGGCACGCCGCGCGGCGAGCGCGCGGCGGCTACCTTCGGTTGCCGAGCAGGGCAGCCCACGGACTAGCTGTCGATGAAGCTCTTCAGCTGCTTCGACCGGCTGGGGTGCCGGAGCTTGCGGAGCGCCTTGGCCTCGATCTGCCGGATGCGCTCGCGGGTGACCTCGAAGTCCTGACCGACCTCTTCGAGGGTGTGATCGCTCTTCTCGCCGATGCCGAAGCGCATCCGGAGCACCTTCTCCTCGCGCGGCGTCAGCGTCTTCAGGACCTTACGGGTCTGCTCGGCGAGGTTCATGTTGATCACCGCCTCTGCCGGCGAGATCACGCTCTTGTCCTCGATGAAGTCGCCGAGGTGCGAGTCCTCCTCCTCGCCGATCGGGGTCTCGAGCGAGATCGGCTCCTTCGCGATCTTCAGGACCTTCCGGACCTTGTCGAGCGGGAGCTCCATCTTCTCGGCGATCTCCTCGGGGGTCGGCTCGCGGCCGTACTCCTGCACGAGGTAGCGCGAGGTGCGGATGAGCTTGTTGATCGTCTCGATCATGTGGACCGGGATGCGGATCGTCCGCGCCTGGTCCGCGATCGCGCGGGTGATCGCCTGCCGGATCCACCACGTCGCGTAGGTCGAGAACTTGTAGCCGCGCTTGTACTCGAACTTGTCGACGGCCTTCATGAGGCCGATGTTGCCTTCCTGGATGAGGTCCAGGAACTGGAGGCCGCGGTTCGTGTACTTCTTCGCGATGGAGACGACGAGGCGGAGGTTCGCCTCGACCAGCTCCGCCTTCGCGCGCTCCGCCATCCGCTCGCCCTCGCGGATGTTCTCGTAGGTCTCGCGGATCGCCGCGACGTCGATGTTGAGCTCCTCCTCGACCTTCTTCAGGCCCTTCTGGGCGTTCTTGATGGTCGACTCGAAGTCGTTGAGCTCCTCGCGGTTGACGTTGAGCTTCTTGGCGAGGCGGCCTTCGAGGGCGCGGTTGCCCTTCACCTTGATGAGCTCGCGCTTGAGCTCGCCCTTCGAGAGCCCCGTGCGGCGCTCCAGCTCGGTCGCGCCGGCCTCCGCCTTTTCGACCTTCGAGATGAGGCTCTTCAGCTTCTGGACGATCTTGTCGATCGTCCGCTTGTTGAGGCGCATCTCCTCGAGCGTCGTCACGAGCTCGGCCGTCGCCTGCGTCACCTCGACGTCGATCTGCTTGCGGCGGACCTCGGTCTTGACGTCTTTGCGCTCCTCAAGGAGCTCCGCCTTCTTCTTGTCGACGCGCTTCACCTTGTCGATGAGGCGGATGATGCGCCGGTCGGCCTCCTCCTCGTCGAACTCCTGGTCGTCGTTCTCGGCGTCCTTGATGAGCTCCTTCACCCGGATCTTGTGCTTCCGGAGCTTCTCGCCGAGATCGATGATCTCGCGGACGGCGATGGGGGAGTCGAGGATCGCGGCGTTGACCTTCTGCTCGCCGATCTCGATCCGCTTCGCGATCTCGACCTCGCCCTCGCGGGTGAGCAGCGAGACGCTGCCCATCTTGCGGAGGTACATCCGGACGGGATCGTTCGACTTCGAGTAGTAGTCGACGTCCTCTTCCTCGCGGTCGGGCGTGACGACGAGCTTCTTCTCGCCCGCCTCCTCGTCGGCGATGCGCTTCGGCGCGATCTTCACCTGGGTCGCGCCGTCGACGATCTCGATGTCCTCGTCGCCGAGGGCGCCCACCACGTCGTCCAGCTGATCGGGCGCGACGTCCGCGGGGAGCGCGTCGTTCACCTCGTCGTAGGTGAGAAAGCCTTTGCTCTTGCCGGTCTCGACGAGCTTCTCCAGGGTCTTCCGGTCCTTCTCGGACCGCTCGGCTCGGATGCCCGCGTCTCCTTTGTTGCTTGGGCGTGCCCCTCCCTCAGCGTGCCCGCGTGTCGAAGCGTGCCGCGCGCCGTTGAGCGCGCCGCCCCCCGCCGCCCTCGCGACCCCGCCTGCCCGACCGGAAGATTGCTTGGCCTTGCTCGCCATTACCTCATGCTCCACTTACGGCGACCAGCTCGCCGCGACCGACAAGACACACCAGATGATTCCGAGAAACTCTAGGGATCACGCACGTCGGGCCGCCACGTAGGGGCGACACGGAACGCATCAAGGAAGACCGAGCCCCCCCGCTCTTCGCTGGAATAGATCACGCAGCAACGCGTTCTCAGCATCGGCGTCGACCGCGCTCTTCTGGAGCTGGCTCATGACGGCCGCCTTCTGTCGCGCCAGGGCCTGCCTGCTCAACTTTTGTGAATTCTCCAAGAGCGTCGCCTTGGCCGTTGAGGCCGCTTCGAAGACAGGCGAGACCAGCCGTCCAGCCGCGAATGAATGGATCGGAGCCGGGACTTGCGCAAGAAATTCGCCGGCGGCAAGTCCCATTTCAAATGTGAAATTTTGACGCGCTGCGACAACCGCCAGGGCGACCTCGCCCTCGAGGCATTCCAGCGCGCTCTGCACGTCGTCGTCGGCCAGAAGCTCAGGAAAATCCAGGATCGAGCCGAGGATCTCGAGGCTGACCTCCTGGACCTGCGCGCGTGAGCGCGCGCGCTCCCACGTCTCGGTCGTCTGTCCGGAGGGGGTCACCTCGCGGGTGGGCTGGCTCCGCGGCCGGGAGAGCGACTCCTCGACGACGCGCTCGAGCTGCCGGAGGTCGTCGGGCGAGCGGCCGCCGATCACGAGCTTCGAGGAGACGCGATCGGCGTAGAGCTTCGCCATCATCCTGAGGTTCGGATCGTCCTCCTCGGCGAGCAGCGCGGCGACGGCGCGCACGCGGGCGAGCTGCTCGGGCAGCGACGAGCCGCCGAAGCTGTCGCCGTCGAGCGCCTCGTCGATGAGGTGCTCGAGCAGGCCGCGCGCGGCCTTGAGGATGCGGGCGACGGCGTCGGGGCCGTGCTTGCGCGCGAGGTCGTCGGGATCGACGCCCGCCGGCAGCACGGCGACGCGCGCGCTGAGGCCCGCCTCGCGGCAGGGGGAGCGCGCCGCGCGCGTGGCCTTCTTGCCGGCCGCGTCGCCGTCGAAGAGCAGGGTGACCGCGGGCGCGAAGCGCTTGATGAGCTTCGCCTGCCCGGGCGTGAACGCGGTCCCGAGCGGGGCGATCGCGTGGCCGATGCCGCGCGCGTGGAGGGCGACGACGTCGAAGTTGCCCTCCACGAGCACCGCCTCGCCGCGCTGCCGGATCGCCTGGCGCGCCTGGTAGAGCCCGAAGAGGTGCTCTCCCTTCGTGTAGATCGGCGACTCGGGGCTGTTGATGTACTTCGCCGGCGCGCCGTCGGCCTGCGGCGCAGGGCCGCTGATGCCGAGCGACGAGAGCTCGGCGGGGCTCGGGTCGGGCAAGGCGCGCCCGCTGAACGCGATCACCCGGCCCATGACGTCGGTCACGGCGAACATGAGCCGGTGGCGGAAGCGGTCGTAATGGCCGCTCCCCGACGAGCGCGGCACGAGGAGCCCGACGCGCTCGGCGAGGACCGGGGAGACGCCTTGCTGCCGCAGGTAGGTGGCGAGCGCGTCCCAGCCGAACGGGGCGTAGCCGATCCGGAACGCCTGGAGGGCCTCGGAGATCGGGTCGACGCCGCCGTCGCCGTCGCGGAGGGGCAGACCGCGTCGCGCGAGCTCCTCGTGGGCGTGGCGCGCGAGCGGGTGGGGGCCGCTGCCCGGGCCGCCGCGGAGGCTGTGCTCGAAGAACGTCGCGGCGAGGTGGTTGACGGCGTAGAGGTCGTCCTTCGACCTGCGCGCCGCCTGCGCTTCGCGCCGCTCGGCCTCGGTCATCGACTCCGCCACCTCGATGCCGGCGCGCTCGGCGAGCGCGCGCACCGCCTCGGCGAACGTCCGGCCCTCGAGCTTCATCACGAAGTCGATGGCGCTGCCGGTCTCCTTGCAGCCGAAGCAGTGATAAAACCCGCGGTTCGGGTTCACGTGGAAGCTGGGCGTCTTCTCCTTGTGGAACGGGCAGAGCCCGGTGAAGGAGAGCCCGCGGCGCGTGAGGCGCACGCTTTCGCCGATGAGCGCTACGAGATCCGTGCGCTCTTTCACGAGCGCGATCGTCTCCGGAGAGATCATGGGCTGCCTTGAGGGCCCCGTGCGCGCGGGGCCCGCAGAACATCACGGGTGGACCCAGACAGCGTGGCGCGGTTCGCGCCACCGCCTCGGCGGTGCGGATAGCTCACGAAGCGGGAGATCCCCCAGCCCCTCGCGGCTTGTGTGAAGAACAGTGTCCTGTGCGGCGGCCGCACGCGCAAGGCGGTAGCCGCCAGGTACGTCACTTCGGATCGGGGAACGGAGAGCCGGGCCTCTTGTGGTCCGTGAGGCTCTCGTCGGGCTGGGAGGCCTCGACCATCTCCTCGACCGACGGCGCCTCGGCGTGATCGGCGAGGAATCGCGTGTCCTCGCGGACCATCGGAGGGGGCGGGTCGCCGATGAGCTCGAGCTCGGTGGCGAGCCACTGCTCCTCTTCGATGAGCTCACGACGGCGCGGATCAGTCAGGTCGCCTTGCCAGTGGTCGAGCTCTGCATCGACCTCCTTCAGCCGGCGGCGCACCCGCACGACGTCGACGTCGTCCTTCATGGCGAAGCGCTCGGTGAGCAGCAGCGCGGTATCGTTGGCGACCTCGACGAATCCATGATGGACGGCCAGGCGGTGCTCCTGGCCGTTCTGGTGGTACGTCACGAGGCCGGTCCGGAGGGCGGCGAGCAGGGGCAGGTGGCCCGGGAGCACGCCGAACTCGCCGGCGACGCTCGGCGCGGTCACGTCGGTGACCTGCTCGCGCAGGGCGACGCCGGTCGGCGTCACGATCTCGAGGAGGATGGTGTCGGCCATGGCCGCGTCAGGCCGCCTTTCTCGAAGCCCGAGCCTTCACCTCGTCGATGCCGCCCATCTCGAGGAAGAGGTCGTTGCCCTCGCGCGTCCGCTCACCGACGCCGGCGAAGACCGACACGCCGCCGTGCGCCTTCGCGACGTTGTTGATGAGCTCCAGGATGAGCACCGTCTTGCCGACGCCGGCGCCGCCGAACAGGCCGATCTTGCCGCCCTTGCGGTAGGGGGCGATGAGGTCGATGACCTTGATGCCCGTCTCGAAGACCTCGACCTTCGTCGACTGCTCGATGAACGGGGGCGGCTCCCTGTGGATGGGCGCCAGCTTCTTGGCGTGCACCGGGCCGGCCTCGTCGATCGGCACGCCGACGACGTTCAGGATGCGGCCGAGGCACTCGTTGCCGACCGGCACCATGATGGGCTTGCCGGTGTCGCGGACTTCCATGCCGCGCACGAGGCCGTCGGTGGAGTCCATCGCGATGGTGCGCACCGTCGACTCGCCGAGGTGCTGGGCGACCTCGAGCACGAGGTTGTCGGGCTCGGCCGAGATGCTCGGGTTGCTCAGCTTGAGCGCGTTCAAAATCTTGGGCAGCTGGCCCGACGGAAAATCGACGTCGACGACCGGTCCGATGACCTGGGTGATCTTTCCAACAACCATGGAGCGGGAGCCCTCCTCGTACGAGCTTTGACGAGTCGCGCGGCCCACTAGCACGGGCCTGCGCGTCCGACTAGTGGCCGCATACCAGAAATCCCGCGGAGCTTCTGCGGCGCTTCTCACGGATGTCTCGAGGCGAGGCGCGTGCGGCGCGAGGCCTTGTCTTCCCGGGGCGTGGCCCCATAGAGCGCGATCGCCCTCCGGCGAGCGGCGCCCGCGCGCGGACGCGGTCAGCGGCCCCGCTCGGCGGCGATCCGCGCGAACGCCTCGACGCTGAGCGTCTCGCCGCGCGCGTCGAGCGAGATGCCGGCGTCCTTCGCGTGGCGCGCGAGCTCCTCGGACGACCAGCCGTAAAGGTTCTTCCAGGCGTTCCGGAGCGTCTTGCGGCGGGCCGAGAAGGCGGCGCGCACGGCGGCGCGGAAGGCGTCGGTCTCCTCGGCGCGCCTCGGGCGCCACGGCGTCAGGACCACGACGGCGGAGTCGACCTCGGGCCTCGGGTAGAACGCGCCGGCCCGCGCGACGAGGAGCCGGCGCACGTCGAACGCGGCCTGCACGAAGACCGAGAGCGCGCCGTAGTCGCCGCTGCCGGGGGCCGCGATGAGGCGCTCCGCCACCTCGAGCTGCACCATGAACACCGCGCGATCGATCTGGTCGGCGATCGTGGTCGCCTGCTCGAGGAGCCGGCCCGTGAGCTGGTACGGGAGGTTCCCGGCCACCGCGTGCGGGCGCGGACGGCCGGAGAGCGAGGCGACCCAGTCGACCTGCGCGGCGTCGGCCTCAAGCAGCGTCAGCCGGCCGCCCTCGATCGGATCGGCGAGCTGCTCGCGCAGGATCGGGACGAGGTCGCGATCGCGCTCGATCGCGACGACGTGCGCCGCGCGATCCAGGAGCGGCCGCGTGAGCGCGCCGAGCCCAGCGCCGATCTCGATCACCGCGCCGCCCGTGGGCGTCGTGGCGGCCTCGGCGATCCGGCGCGCCGCCTCGACGTCGACGAGGAAGTTCTGCCCGAACCCCTTCTTCGGGGCGAGGCCGCGCGCGCGGAGCAGCTCTGCGATCGACATCGTTCGTCCTCAGGTCTGCGGCGGGGGCGCCCCGCCGTGGGGCGCGGCCGCGGTTGGGCTCGGCGCGGCCGCGGTGGTCGCGCGAAGCCGCACCACGCGCACGCCGGCCTTTCGGAGCGCCGCCTCGCGGCGGGTCTGCGCCACCCGCGCGCGGACGAGCACGGCCTCGGCCGCGATCGGCGCGAGCTCCTGGAACGCCTTGTCTGCCGGCGTGGGGCGCCGCTGCTCGTCGTCCGCCTCGCTCTCCTGCGGCCGCGGAGGCTCCCAGGGAGGAGCGAGCCCCGGCTCGAGGTCGGGGAGCGTCCACATCACGTGGACCGCCCTGCGCGAGAGCCGTCGCACCGCCTCCGAGAGCCGGCCCAGCTGCGCGTCGGCGGGCGGCGGCGCGAGGACGTAGACCATGCTCGCGCGCGGCTTGGTGCGCGCGATGTGCGTGAGCGACTCCGCGACGCTCACGGCGGGATCGCGCCGGTCCGGCTCGGACCGCGCGGGCGACTCGATGCCGTAGCTCGCGAGGTAGCGGCGCAGCGTGCGCTCGCGCTGCGAGCGCCCGAGCGGCGCCGGCGCCGAGAACGGCGCGCGCGAGCGCATCGAGTCGGCGCGGGCGGCCAGCCGATCGAGGTCGCCGCGGCGGAGATCGTCGAGGCCTCGCGCGTCGAGCGGCCTGAGGTGCTCGAGGACGCGCGCCGCGACGTCCGTCTCGTCGAGCTCGCTGCGATCCGCGTCGTACGTGCCGCACCCGACGGTGAGCGCGTGCGCGATCTTCTGGCCGTGCCCGGGGCCGTGGTCGGGCGCGATCGTCACGCGAGGGCCGGGCGCGAGGATGATGAGCCCGACGCGGTCGCCGCGGCCGAGGTGCCGCGTGGCGATGGCCGAGGCCTCGTCGATCATGAGGTCGAGCGGCGCGCGGCCGAGCGGCCCGGCCCAGAGCTCCACGGCCGCGTCGACGAGGATCCAGACCACATCCCGCTCCTCGCGCTCGAACTCGCGCACGAGCAGCGTGCCCCGGCGCGCGCTCGCCTTCCACGCGATCTTCCGGAAGGGATCCCCCGGCTGGTGCTCTCGCAGCTCGCGGAGGTCGTCGCCCTCGCCGCGCACGCGCCCGGGCTTGCCGGAGGCCGCGAGCAGGTGGCTGCGCCCGCCGCGCGGCTGCGTCAGGTACGGCATGAAGGGGCGCGGCAGGACCTCGATCCCGTAGGGGTTCGCGAAGGTCAGGGGCACCTCGAAGAGGCCCGGAGCGCCGTGCACCTCGAGCGCGAGCCCGTGGAGCCCGTGCTGGCCGACGCGCGGCGTGCGCACGACGACCTTCACCTTGAGGCGCCCCGAGGCGGAGACCTCTCCGCGGCTCGGCTCGATGCGGACGTCCAGCTGCGACGAGGCGATCGCGCGCAGCTTGACGTAGCGGGCCGCGAGCGTGTCGCGGTTGCGCACCTCGGCCTCGATCTCCACGGTGCCGCCGCGCGCGGACCGGAGGACGCGCCGCGAGCCGCCCCAGAGCATCTCGAACCCGGCCGCGCGGATGCGGGCCACCGACACGAGCGTCACGCCGCGGGCGAGCGCGATGGCGACGAGGATCGCCCCGCCCCAGCCGACGATCGCGGGCTCGCGCGCGATGAGCCCTGCGCCCATGACCGCGACGCCGGCGATGGCCAGGTGGGCGGCGGTGCGCGTGGGGTAGAGCTGCATGGGGAGCTACGCCGGCCGCGCCGCGCGGCGGTAGCCGACGCGCTGCACCGCCTCTTCGATGATCGCGTCGCGCGCCTTCGGATCCACGTCCGCGTCCGGCACGAGCACCAGGCGGTGCGCGAGCGTCGCGGGCGCCATGCCGCGCACGTCGTCCGGCGTCACGAACGGACGCCCGCCGATCACCGCCGCCGCCTTGGCCGCCTGGATCAGCGCGAGCGTGGCGCGCGGCGACGCGCCGAGCAGCACGCGGGGGTGCGTCCGCGTGAACCCCGTGAGGTTGACCGCGTACTCGTACAGATCCTCCTCGACGTGGATCCGCCGCGCGACGCCCTGGAGCATGAGGAGGTCCTGGACGGCGAGCGTCGCCCGCGCCCGCGGCGGCTCGACGTTGTGCGCGCGGAGCATCGCCACCTCGTCCTTGTGCTGCGGGTAGCCGAGGCTCACGCGGATGAGGAACCGGTCGATCTGCGCCTCCGGAAGCGGGTAGGTCCCCTCGAGATCGATCGGGTTCTGCGTCGCCAGCACCATGAAGGGCGACGGCAGCTCGAAGCGATCGCCCTCGATCGTCACCTGCCGCTCCTGCATGGCCTCGAGGAGGGCCGACTGGGTCTTCGCCGGGGCGCGGTTGATCTCGTCGGCGAGCACGAGGTTCGCGAAGATCGGGCCGGGGCGCAGCGTGAAGGTCCCCTCCTTGGGCGACAGGACGTAGGTCCCGGTGATGTCGGCGGGCAGGAGGTCGGGCGTGAACTGGATCCGCCGGACGGACGCGCCCAGCGCGGCCGCGAACGCCTTGACCAGCGTGGTCTTCGCGACGCCGGGGACGCCCTCCAGCAGCACGTGTCCCTGCGCGAGCAGGGCGGTGAGCATCAGATCGATCGCGCGCGGCGATCCGATGTAAACGCGCGTGATCTCCCGCCGGACCGCCTCGATCCGCTCCCTGGCAGCGGAGATTTCGTCGACGGCGACGGCCTGAACCTGGTTCATCGAGCGCCTTTGTCAGAGGGTGGTGTTGCGGGCTTCGCTGCCGCGGGTGAGGGCCGCGCCTCGGGGGACGCGGTCAAAGGGGCGGAGGGCGCGCCGGGGTGAGGGTGAGGTCCCCGCGGCGGCTTTCGGCCGTCGGCGCCGCAGGCGGCGAGGACGCTCCGCACGACGTCGGCGGCGTGCAGGAGCGCGGGCCGGGACACGTTCGCCGGCTTCCCGGCGACGACGGACGCTTCGACTCGGTACATGGTGCCCAGTACCTCCTTGAATGCCGAGAGGGTCCGCTCGTCAAGAGCTCCCTCTCGGGCCACGAGCCGCGCGACCGCCTCCTGCGGCGGGTTCGTCTCGAGGCCGAACCGCACGGACAGGGCCTCGAACAGGGCGCTCTTCAGCTCGAGGAACGCGAGCCCGCGCGGGGACGAGGGGGCGGCGAGGACGGCGAAGCGCCCGGCGGCGCCTCCCTGCGCGACGAGCGGCGTGGGGCGGGCGTACCGGGGGAGCGGGCCCCGGTAGGGCCGCGCCGAGGCGCGCGCGGTCCAGATCGCGAGGGCGAGGCCGGCGAGCGCGGCGAGGGCGAGGAGGGCGCCGCCGGGGAGCCCCTCGCGGCGCGCGTCCTCGACGGCGGACGCGAGCGCCTTGAGCTGCGCGTCGAAGTCCTTGCGGAGCGACGTCTCGCCGCCGAACGAGCTCTCCTCGTCGAACCGGTTCGCGACGATGTAGAGCCGACCCTTGTGCGGCTGAGCTCCATCCTCGTCGACCAGGTAGCGGGTCAGGCCCGAGGCGAAGGCGCGGTTGCCCGGGTACCGGAGCATCATGTTCATCAGCGCGGACGGGTCGCCCATCGCGAAGAGCCGGCCCTTGCCCACCTGCCCGGCGACGGCGACGATCACGTCCGGCTCGCTGAGCGCGCGGATCCGCAGCACGGGCGAGAGGTTCGGGTGCCGGAGGCCGGTCGCGTGGTTCGTGACGAGCCGATCGACGTGGCTGACGACCGGGTGCCGGCCGACCGAGTGGCCGCCGACGGTGTCGGCGACGGGCTCCGCGATGGCGAGGGCGGCGCGGTTCCGGAGCGCGGCGAGCGGCCGGGTCGGCGTCGGGATGCGCTCGATCTGGAACCGCCGGAGCGTGTCGTCGCCGCGGCCGAAGTCGTCGACGATCGCGAGCCGCCCGCCGGCCTTCATGAACGAGGTCGTCTCGTCCGCGTCGAGCGACTGCATCGGGTGGAGCACGAGGATGCCGTCCTCCGGGCCGATCTGGCTCCAGTCGAGCACAGCGACGGGGTGGACCCTGGCGACGCCGAGCTCCGCGCGCGCGATCTCTAGGAACTCCGAGCACCCCTCCCAGCTCGTGTCGTTCACGTCGAAGGCCGCGCTCGCTGTTCGAGCGGACGCGAGCAGCGCGATCAGGGCGACGAGCGCCGCGAGCGCGGCCTGGAGGGAGCAGGATGTCGCCCGCCGGTGCACCGGCAGACGCCGACGATCCCTGTGAAATTCGAAGGATGCGTGCGCAAGCCACGCGCCGTGCCGCGTCATGAGCGCCGCGAACATACCACTGTCGGCCCGAGCGATAACCTTGACCCGCCATCCCACATTGCTAGATTCGCTTCTAAGAGCGGGGTGCTTTCTCCCAGACCTCGTTCCACCAAATCGGCCGAGCACTCTACGAGGTGGAGGGGTTAGTCGATGCTTCCTCCGTTCATCATCGAGCAAATACGGCAGCGCGAAGAAGAGAAGGATCGGTCGCGAAGAGAAGAAATTCGACCGCGCCTCGAGCTGCCGATCGAACGCTACCCTGCACCTCGTCGTCTTCCCGACACGGAAGAGGACGATCCCAACCGGGGCGTCATCATCCTCGACCTGGGCTGACGCCACGTACGGCACGCCCCTCCGCGATCTCCGTGGAGACGCCGTCCCAACGGCCGAGCCCGCGGGACGTCCCCCCGAGCCCGCTCCGCTTTCCCCGCAAATCCCGAAACACCGGCGTCCACGCATCCTCCGATGCGCGCGCGTGACGCTCGGTTTCTCGTCTTACCCGAGCTCGTCCGGCGAGGACGGGATGACCGCAGGCCCGTGCCGCGTGCGGGGCATCCGCGTGCGCGGCACGCGTGCGCGGCACGCGGCACGCGGCACAGGGACGGGGTGGTGCGGGCCTGAAAAGTTGACCGATGTGGGGCTTGCCACGCGTGTGCGGGGTTGACCCGAGGCAGGATCTTCGCCTAGGTTGCGCCCCCACTTCTGGCGCCGGGCACTGAACGAGCTACGCTCCGGCGCCTCAGAGCAGGCCGTGCGCAACGTGAGCACGGGCTCTTCCATTCGATCGAGGTTCTACAGATGGCCGTTCATATTCGCCTCGCCCGCGCGGGCACCAAGAAGACGCCCTTCTACCGCATCGTCGTCGCCGATCAGCGCAGCCCGCGCGGCGGCAGGTTCATCGAGCGGTTGGGCACGTACGACCCGCGCAGGACCGAGATCCGCCTCGACGTGCCCCGCGTGAGGCACTGGATCTCGAACGGCGCCCAGCCGACGCACACGGTGGCGCTGCTCCTGAAGCACCCTGGGCTCGCCCAGGCAGCCGCCCCGGCGGACGCCGCGAAGTAGCATGGCCTCCTCGACGTCTCCGCTGGTCGATCTCGTGGCGCTCGTCGCCCGCGCGCTGGTCGATCAGCCGGACCGGGTCGTCGTGCGCGAGGTCGCGGGCGACCGCTTCCCCCGGATCGAGCTGACGGTCGCGCGCGAGGACATCGGCAAGGTGATCGGCAAGGACGGGCGCACCGCGCAGTCGATCCGGACGTTGCTGAGCGCCGCCGCGAGCAAGTCGGGGCGGCGCGCGCACCTCGACATCCTCGACTGAGACGAACCCAACGTGGAGCGACGTTACGTTCCCGTCGCGGAGGTCTCCCGGCCGCACGGCGTCCAGGGGGAGCTGCGCCTCCGCGTCTACAACGAGGGCTCCGACCTGCTCCTCTCGCGGCCTCCGATCCGGCTGCGCCTCCCGGACGGCTCCGAGCGGGACGCGAAGATCGTCGCCGCGCGCCCGAACGACAAGGCGCTGCTCGTGCGGATCGCCGGGACCGACGATCGAGACGCGGCCGAGGCGCTGCGCGGCGCCGCGGTGTGCGTGCCCCGGGATGCGTTCGCGCCGCTCGCCGAGGGCGAGTTCTACGCGTGCGACATCGAGGGGGCGCGCGTGCTGACCCCCGAGGGCGACCTGATCGGGCACGTGAGGTCGCTCCAGTCGTATCCGACCTGCGACGTGCTCGTCGTGGTGAGGAGCGGCGCAGATCCGCTCGAGATCCCGCTGACCGAGAGCTTCGTCGGCAGCGTGGACGCGGAGCGGCAGATCGTTCAGCTGGTGACGCTGGAAGGCCTCGTCTGAGCCGCCGTCCGGCTCGAGGCGGCCCGCCGCGGCAGGTTCGATGCGCATCGATGTAGTGACCCTGTTTCCCGAGCTCTTCGAGGGATTTCTGGCGATCGGCATGGTCGGGCGCGGGCTCGCCTCGGGCGCGCTCGCCGTCCGGACGCGCAGCCCGCGCGAGTTCGGCCTCGGCCGGCACCGGAGCGTGGACGACACGCCCTACGGCGGCGGCTCCGGCATGGTGATGCGCGTCGACTGCATCGTCCGCTGCCTGGAGGCGCTCGACGAGGCCGCCGCGGAGGGCGCCCCTCCCGGGCCGGAGGGCGCGCCCCCAGCCCCTGCGCCGCGGGCGCACCGCGTGCTGCTCACGCCGCAGGGGCAGCCGTTCCGCCAGGAGAAGGCGATCGAGCTCGCGGCCCGCCCGGCCGTCGCGCTCGTGTGCGGCCGGTACGAGGGGTTCGACGAGCGGGTGCGCGCGTTCGTCGACGAGGAGATCTCGCTCGGCGACTTCGTGATGACGGGCGGCGAGGTGGCGGCGATGGCGGTGATCGACGCGTGCGTGCGCTTGCTCCCCGGGGTGCTCGGCAACGCCGTGTCGGCGGAGCACGAGTCGCACAGCCCCGCGATGTCCGGGCTGCTGGAGTACCCGCAGTACACGCGCCCGGTGGAGTTCCGCGGGCACAAGGTCCCCGAGGTGCTTCAGCAGGGCAACCACGCGGCCATCGCGCGCTGGCGGCGCGCGCAGGCAGAGCAGCGCACGGCCGAGCGCCGGCCCGACCTGTGGCGCAAGGCGCGCGGAGGAGAGCCTCCGCCGAGCCCTCCACCGAGCCCTTTGCCGAACGATGGCGGCGAGGCGCGGCGATGAGGCTGTCGCTCGCGCTCGTCCACTACCCGGTGCTCGACCGCGCCGGCGAGGCGGTGACCACCGCGATCACGAACCTCGACCTGCACGACATGGCGCGGAGCGCGCGCACGTACGGGGCCGAGCGGCTGTTCGTCGTGCACCCGGTCGCCGCCCAGCGGGCGCTGGCGGAGCGGATCCGGGAGCACTGGGTGCTCGGGTCCGGCAAGCGCCGGATCCCGGATCGCGCCGTCGCCCTCGACGTGCTGGCCGTGGTCCCCAGCCTGGAGGACGTGTACGGCGCGCTGAGCGGCGAAGGGCGCGCGGGCGTCGAGGTCTGGACGACCGCGGCGGCGTCGCGAGGGCTCCCGGTGACGAGCTACGCGGAGACCCGCGCGCGCCTCGCGCAGGCGAGCCGCCCCGTGCTGATCCTGTTCGGTACGGGCTGGGGCCTCACGCCCGAGATCATCGCCGACGCCGACCTCCGGATCGAGCCCATCCGGGCGGCCGCGAGCACCGGCTACAACCACCTGAGCGTGCGCGCGGCGTGCGCGATCACGCTCGACCGGCTGCTCGGCGACCGGCACGCCGGGTGAGCGCTCGCGGCGCGCGCGCGGCGAGCGCGATGCCAGCGCCGCCGCCGGCGCCGCGGTCCATGTTACGGCCATGAGCGAGCGCGAGGCCCATCGCCCCGAGGGAGAGGCGAGCTCGGAACGACGGACGCACGATCGGCTGGTGCGCGAGCAGGCGTTCGCGCTCGGGTTCGACGTCGTCGGCGTCGCGCGCGCGGACGAGCCGCTCGGGGTGGAGCACGCGCGGTACCTCGAGTTCATCGAGCGCGGCATGCACGGCGAGATGCGCTACCTCGCGGAGTACGCGGAGCAGCGGCGCCGGCTGGACACCGACGCGATCCTCGAGGGGGCGCGCTCGGTCGTGTGCGTCGGCCGCAGGTACGCCCGGCCCAAGGACAGCGAGGGGCGCGACCCTCCGCTCGCGCAGGCGGTCGCGCGGTACGCGCGCGGGCAGGACTACCACAACCACCTGAAGCGCCGGCTGCGGCGGCTCGCGGCGTTCATCCGAACGCTCGCGCCGTCCGTCCTCGCGCGGCCGCTCTGCGACGTCGAGCCGGTGATGGAGCGCGTCTGGGCCGCGCGCGCCGGCATCGGCTTCGTCGGCAAGAACGGGCTGCTCATCACGCCGGGGCAGGGGAGCTACCAGCTGCTCGGCGAGGTGGTGACCACGCTGCCGCTCGTCCCCGACGTGCCCATCGCGGAGCGCTGCGGCTCGTGCACGCGCTGCCTCGACGCGTGCCCGACGCAGGCCTTCGACGCGCCCTTCGTGCTCGATCCGCGGCGCTGCGTCGCGTACCTGACCATCGAGCAGCGGAGCGCGCCCGCCGAGGAGCTGCGGCCGGGCATGGGCGAGCACGTCTTCGGCTGCGACGTTTGCCAGGAGGTCTGCCCGTTCAACAGGACCGCGCCGCCGCCCATCGAGCGCACCGCGCCGTTCCATCCGCTGTCGCGATGGGAGGGGCGGGACGTCGACGACCTCGCGTCGCTGGACGAGCGGGGGTTCGAGGCGCTGACCGTCGGGACGCCGGTGAAGCGCGCGCGGCGCGGCGGGCTCGCCAGGAACGCGGCCATCGTCGCCGCGAACCGGCTCGCGCAGGGCGCGGAAGGCGAGGTCGCGGAGCGCGCGACGCGCGCGCTCGCCGCGGCGCTCGCCCACGACGACCCCGAGGTGCGCGCCGTCGCCGCGTGGGGCATGCGCCGCGCGGGCCGCGGCGAGCCGGCGAGCCCGGCCGCGCCGGAGCCTGCCGGTTCGCTCGACGAGCCCGGCGCCGGTTGAAGCGCAGAGGGCGCCGGGTTCGGCTTCGATCGCGGCGCGCGGCGTTTGGGCGCGGCGGTGCTCGGGCGCTCTTCGCGGGCGGCCGAGGATCCGCTACGGTGTCCGCCGGCAAGACGCCGCGCGCACGAGCACGAACGTGGATCTCCCTCCCAGGCTCCGAGCGCTCCTCGACGATCTGCGCCAGCACGATTCCGTGCTCTGGCGGCGTGCGGTGGACGCCGGGGTGACCTACGGCCCAGACCTCCTCGTCCGGCACAGCCCTGCGCTGTTCGGGCTCGTCTTCGGGGCCGTGCTGCCGGAGCAGCGGAGGGCCGTGCGCAGGAACCTGCGGCTGGCGCTCGGCGAGCGCGGGGCGCTCGACGAGTACCGGGACGTCGCGCGGGTGTTCATCAACTTCGCCAGCTGCCTCACCGACGCGTTCATCGCGGGCAGCAACCGGCCCGACCGGCTCACCGGCCTGTGCGTGAACGACGAGCACTTCACGAACGCTTACCGGCGCGGCCTCGGCGTGATCGTCGTCACGGCGCACACCGGCGGGTGGCAGGCCGCCGCGCCGCTCCTCCGCTCCGTGCACGCGGCCGACGTGCTCGTCGTGATGCAACGCGAGCGCGACAGCCGGGCGCAGGCCATCCAGGACGGCACGCGCGATCGGGTCGGCGTGCGGATGCAGCACGTCGACGACGATCCGCTCGCGGTGCTCCCGCTGCTCGCGCACCTGCGGCGGCAGGGCGTCGTGGCCATCCAGATCGATCGGCTCCCGTCCGGGATGCGCGGGCGCGACGTCGAGCTCTTCGGGATGCCCTGGCGCGTCCCGGAGGGGCCGCTCCAGCTCGCCGCGGCGAGCGGCGCGCCGATCGTCCCGGTGTTCACCCGGCGGACCGGCTTCATGGAGTACGAGATCTGCATCGCGCCCCCCGTCTCGCTGCCCAGGCGGCCAGGACCGTCCGAGCTCGACGTCGCGGCGCGGCAGATCACGGCGGAGATGGAGCGCTTCCTGCGGGAGAACCCGACGCAGTGGTTCCACTTCGAATAAATCAAGGATTTTGAGCCTTAAATGAGAAATCGCGCCGCGGTCGGCCATGCGCTGCATCGGCGCGCAAGCTGGGTTAAGAGTGCGCGCTGATGGCCCGCCTCCTCGTCGGACTGCCCTCGCTCAAGGGGGATATCCAGAAGTACAAAGATCGCTTCGATCTGGTCGAGCTCCGTCCGGTCGATACGTCGTTGCCCCGCGCGACCACGCTGCGCAAATGGCGCAAGGCGGTGCCGCCGGGCTTCGTCTTCAGCGTCGTGCTGCCGCGCGTGGTCGGCGAGCTCGCGGCCGGGAAAGAGCTCGACGAAGCGCTGTCGACCTCGCTCGAGGTGGCGGCCGTGCTGGAGGCCCGCTGCGTCGTGCTCCAGACGCCGGCGTCGCTCCGCCCGACGGCGAGCAACCGCAAGAAGCTCGCTGCGCTCTTCGAGCGCCTGCCCGCCGAAGGGGTCGTGCGCTGCTGGGAGCCCGGGGGGATCTGGGAGCGCGACGACATCGTCGCGACCGCGCGCGCCGCGAAGGTGATCCCGGTGCTCGACGTCGCCCGCGACGCGGCGCCGCCCGGGCCCATCGTCTACACACGGCTGCGCGCGCTCGGAAAGTCCTCGTCGATCGGGGCGGCCGCGCTCGAGCGCGTCGCCGATCGCCTGCGCGGGCGGCGTGAGGTGTTCCTGGTCGTCGAGGGGGACCGCGCGTCCCAGATCAAGTCCCAGCTCGCGGCGTCGCTCGCGCGCAAGCCCGATCGCTCGACGGCTTCGGCCGTGGTAAGGCCTACCATGCCTATGCCGAACACCCTCGTCGCCGAGGACGAGGAGCAGTGATCCGCGGCGCGGCGGCCACGGCGAGCGACGCCTCCGCGGCTTCGGCCGCGCGGGCCGCGCTCGAGTCGTCCGGCAGCGCGATCGACGCGATCGTCGCCGGCTTCTTCGCGGCGGCTGGCGCGCAGCCCGACGTGCTGCTCGCGCCCGCCGTGGCGCTCGCGGCCGGCGTCGGCGTGGGCGCGCGGGCCTTCGATGGCCGGGCGATCCAGCCCGGGCGCGGCGCGCCGCGGCCGCGCGGGTTCGTCGACGGGCAGAGCGTGCCGGAGGCCGCGCGCGTCGCGGTTCCGCGCTCGCTCGGGATGCTGGTGCTGCTGCACGGCTACCTCGGTCGCGCGCGGCTCCGCGAGCTGGTCCGCACGGGCGTCGCCGCGGCCGAGCGCGCGGGCGCGAGCGGGCGCGCCGCGCTGCTCCGCGAGGTCGGCTCGCTGGGCGCGCTGGCGCTGCGGGCGCGCGACGTGGAGCGGGCGCTGCTCGCCGTGGGCGGGCCGGTCGCCGGCGGGACGCTGACCGCCGAGGACCTCGCCGAGGCGGTCCCGGCCGAGGTGGAGGCCGCGTCGACCACGATCGCGGAGGGCGCGACGGCGCTCCAGGCGCCGTGGCCGGTCGGGGAGGAGGCGCGGCCCGCGGACGCCATCGTCGCCTGCGACGGCTGGGGCACGGTCGCAGCGCTGGCCTACGCGCGCACCGACGACGGGATCGCCGTGCCCGAGCTCGACATCGTGCTCGGCCGCGACGCCGTCCCGGTGCGCCGCGGGATCACGCGCCTCGCGCCCGGCACGCCCCTGCCGGCGGCGGCGCCGATCGCGATCCTCCAGCGCAGCGCCTTCGCGGCCGCGGTCGCGCTGACCGGCAGGCCCAAGCTCGAGGTGAGCGCCCTCGGCGCGCTCCTCCGTGGCACCGCGCTCGAGGCGGCTCTCCACGACGTCCGCACGCAGCTGAGCGCCGACGGCGCCCTCGCCGTCCTGCGCGACGACCGCGACGCGCGCGCGGTCCACCTCGCGCCCGGATTCTCGGCAGGAGCAGGGACGCCGCCAGCAGAACGCTGACGCGGCGTCGTCGCCGGCAGAACGCTGACGCGGCGTCGTCCCCGGGGGGCGCGGCTCGTCCGGGGCTAGCGCCCGGGGAGCCGACGGTGCCCAGCGTGTCGGCGCGGGGCCGTGCGGCGTCGGCGAGAACAAAGGAAAAACCGCCAGAGCGCCAAGGACGCCAAGAGGAGAACGCTCGGCTCTCCTGGCGTGCTTGGCGTCCCGGCGGTTTCCGGCTCAGGTCGCTGTCGTCGGCGTGCTGCCCAGACGCGACCGGGCTCCGCGCGAGCTAGAGCGTGACGCCGTGGCGCTTCGCGTAGGCGACGACGCCGATCTTGTCGATCGTGCGGATGTCGCGCGTCGTGAGGTTGAGCTTCACGAAGCGGTTGAGCTCGGGGACCCAGATGCGCCGGGTCTGGATGTTCACGAGCTGCCAGCGCTTCGTCTTGATGTTGGAGTGGGAGACATTCTGCGCCAGAAGCTTCCGCTTCCCAGTGATGTCGCTCTTCGCCATGACGTCCTCGGTTGGAAGGGGACCGACCTCGGTGCCCCGACCCTAGTTCGATCAAGCTGGCCGAGCGCACGACCTGCGCGGGGGAGCAGGGGGGCTCGGGAGCGCGGCAAAGTGAAGGAAGCCGGGGGACATGTCAAGCGTCCACCGGGGGGTATCTCGCCGCAGCGCACCGGAGATCGCCCGCGGAGGGGTCGAGAGATCGCTGGCGGCAGGCCTAGGTGAGCCACTCGCCGCCCGAGGGCGGCCGGCGATCCGGGCCGTCCTTGTCGTTCTCGGGGCGGTGCAGGTCGATGCGCCGGGCGTCGGCGGCGAGGCGCCAGGCCAGGATCTGGAAGAGGCCGAGGCTCGTGATCGCGGACGTCGCGGCGAACGCCAGGCCCGCGGAGAGCACGCTGCCGAGGTCGCGCGGCGTAAAGGCGCTGAGCTGGGCGAGCCTGCCGACGACCAGGTCGGCCGTGAAGGCGAGCACCACCGCGACCGCGAGCGACGAGCCGGCGCCCGTCGTCTCCGCCCCCATGAAGCCGGTGAGGCTGGACAGCACCGCCAGGATCACCATCAGGGCGCCGAGCTGGGCCAGGTGAGGATCGAGCAAGGTGAGCTGCGCGGCGGCGTGCCCGAACGCGGGGAGCGCGACGAGGAACGCGGCGACGAGCAGCCAGCGCGCGCCGGCGTACGCCCGGTAGCGAGACCGGAAGACGAGCGCCGCCGGGAGCGCTATCGCCGCCACGGCCCGGGCGGCGCCCCAGCCGACCGCGGGACCGGAGCTTTGAAGGCCGATGACGGTCGCGATCGTCCCCAGCACCACCATCGCGAGGGCGCGCTGCCGGTAGCTCACCGACGTGAGCGCGGTGAACAGCGTGACGATGCCCAGCACGAACGCAGGCGGACCCGCGACGACGCCGTCCGGGCGGAGCCCCGCGACCGACAGGCCGCCGAACAGGAGGAAGCCCACGCCCACCACGGCGCACCAGACCCGGGCCGCGTCCTGCGCCGGACGCATCGGCGCCAGGTCCTCCATGAGCGCCTCGGACGCGAGCAGCGGCTTGGTGACATGCTCGCGCGCGCTCGGGGGCGGCTCCTCGATCGTGATGGCCGGGCTCGACCCCGAGAGCCGCTCGACCCGCGCGACGCCGATCGACGCCTCGGAGGGCCGCTCGACCTGAGCGGCGCCGGGCGGCGCCGCGGAGGGCCGCTCGGCCGGGCTGTCGCCGGCCGCGGCGCCCTCCGGCTGGGCTGGTGCTGCCTTGTCCCGTTCGGCGATCGCGCGACGGCTCGCTGGCGGGCGGTCGCGGTTCGCCTCTCCGTAAGGCTTTTCCATTGATGGAGCTGGATCAGATCTCACGGGCGTCGAAGGGGTTCTGGCGGAGCTGCCCGAGCAGCTCCGCCGAGGTGAGCCGCGCGACCAGGGTGCGCCCGAAGTCTCGCACGGCAGTGAATCCTTGCCCATCCATGGCGAGGGATTGCTCGTCCATGTACAGCCGGCGCGCAATCTCGATCTGCACCGCGTGGACGGCACGGTGCGGTTGGCCGTAGTGCGAGGTGCTGAACCCGCCCTTGTAGGGGTCGTCGTGGCGCACCGAGAAGCGGCAGGCGCGCGCGTGCCGATCGACCGCGTCGATCACCGCGCTCGCGGCGGTCGTCCGCCCGCGCGTGCCGGGGACGATGTCGGCCCGGCCGACCGCGCCCTCGGCGTGGCCGCGGCGGCTCTGGCTCGGCATCGAGTGCGCGCAGAGCAGGATCGCGAAGCCGAAGCGCTCGCGCTTGCGGGCGAGGATCGCGCTGAGGGTGCGGTGGTACGGCCGGTAGAAGCGGTCGAGCCGGCGCTCCACCTCGCGCCGCGGGAGCCGGGCGACCAGGACCGGCTCGCCGTCCGTGGTCACGCGCCAGATGAGCCCCCGCGGGAACGGCGCGCGGCCGCCGCCCTCGACCGCGTCGCCGTCGCAGTCGGCCTCGCTGCGGTTGAGATCGACGACCAGCCGGCTCATCCGCGCGAACAGGAGCGTCGCCCCCTCGGCCGGGGCGTCCTGGAACAGCGCGTCGACGTACAGATCGGCGTCGCGCCCGATGCTGCGCGCAGGCGCGACGGTCCAGGACAGCGACTCGGGATCCATGTGGACACCCGCGTGCGGTACTTCGACGAGGACCGGGCTTTCCGCTCCGCGGGGCTCGACGACCTCGAAGGGTGACACCACGGGGCTCACTGTGACGCATTCCGCGTCCGGCTGGAATCAGGACGGGGCAAGACGGGGCAAGACGGGGAGGTTCCAAGCCGGAAGGAAGGAAGAAGTGTTGCCGTCCAGGGCGTCCAGGGTGCATCTGCTCCGCCCCGGCTTTCTGGCGGCTTTCTGGCGCACTTGGCCGCTTTCGCTGTAGCGTTGGCCGTGGATCTCGCGACCTGGGTGGACGCCTACCTGGACCACCTCCGCGTCGAGCGGGCTCTGGCGCCCCTGACGCTCGAGGCGTACGGCCACGATCTGGCCAAGCTGGTCGCCCATGCGGAGGCGGCGGGGGTCACGTCCGTCGACGGGCTCGACCAGGCGCTGATCGGCACCTACCTGGTCGCGCTCGGTCAGGCGGGCATCAGCGCGAGCTCGGCGGCTCGCCACCTCTCCGCGGTCCGCGGGTTCATCCGCTTCCTGCTCCGCGAGCGGCGGATCGAGCGGGATCCGTGCGCGCTGATCGAGCGACCCAGGGTCGGGCGGCGGCTGCCCAAGGTGCTCTCGTTCGACGAGATCGCGCTCCTCATCGAGGCGCCCGAGCAGGGGACGTTCAAGGGGCTGCGCGATCGCGCGATGCTCCACGTGATGTACGCGGCCGGCCTGCGCGTCAGCGAGGTGGTGCGCCTCAAGCTGTCCGACATCGAGCGGCGCAAGGGGATCGTGACGGCGCTCGGCAAGGGCGGGAAGCGGCGCCTCGTGCCGCTCGGCGAGCCGGCGCTCGCGGCCATCGACGCCTACCTGGAGGTGCGCGCCACGCACCCGCGCAGCGCGGCGACGCAGGTGCTGTTCCTGTCGCCGCGCGGCGGGCCGCTCACCCGGCAGGCGGTGTGGAAGCTCCTCGGCGGATACGCGCGCGCCGTGGGCATCGCCAAGCCGAGCTCGCCGCACAAGCTCCGCCACTCCTTCGCGACGCACCTGCTCGAAGGGGGCGCGGATCTCCGGAGCGTCCAGGCGCTCCTCGGCCACGCGAACGTGGTGACGACCGAGATCTACACGCACCTCGCCGACGACCACGTGCGCGCCGCCTACCGGCGGGCGCACCCTCGCGCGTGAGCGGGCCGATCGCGGCTACTTGCAGCGCTTGAGGAACTTACCGCACGGCTTGTTCGTGGCCTGCCCCGCTGGCTGCGCCGGCGCCGGGGGGATCTCGGTGAGCTGGAACTCCTGCACGAGCGGCGTGCCGGCCTTGACGACGAGGCTCGTGCTGCGCGCAATGTAGCCGGTGCGCCTGACGCTCACCTTGTGCACGCCCGGCTTGAGCCCGAGCTCGACCTCCGGGGCCAGGGTCGTCTTGCCGTCGATGGTGATCTCCTCGCACGCGACGGGCTTGCAGGAGATCTTCACGAGCGGGTCGGCCGGGGCGCCGGCGTCGGCCGGGGCGCCGGCGTCGATCGGAGGCGCGGTGGCCGGCGCTCCGGCGTCGGCCGGCGGCGCGGTCGCGGCCGGCGCGGGCTGCGTGGGCTCGGCCGTCGGGGCGGGGACCACGGCGGACGCCGTGGCCGACGCGCTCGGGCTCGGCTGCGGCTCTTCCCGGCGATCCAAGACGTACCACGCGGCGGCCGTGCCCCCGACGAGCAGCACCGCGACGACGCCCACCGTCAGCGACGCCGCCTTGCCCCAGGGCGACCGCGGCGCGGTGACCGCGGTCATCATCGCGATGGGGCTCTTCGGAGGCGCGGCGGGGACGCCCTGGGCCGGAGGCGGCGGCGCCTGCGCGAGGCCCGCGTCGACCGGAGGCTGCGGCGACGGCGACGCGGCCGGCGAGGGCGCCGGCGCGGGCGAGAGCGGGGCGTGCGGCGGCGGCGCGGGGGGAAAACGGCGTGGGGGGCGGCGCGGCCGCGAACGGCGAGGCGGCCAGCTGCGTCGCGTCGGGCGCCGGCATCGGCGCGGGCGCGCTCGCCGCGGCGACGGCGTGGGCCGGCGGGACGGGCGCCGGCGCGTTCGCGGCGCGGGCCGGCGGCGCGGGCGCCTCGTTCGCCGAGGGGGACAGGGCGAGCGTCGAGCCGACCTCGATCGCCGCCGCCGAGAAGCCGCTGAGCATGGCCGCGAGCTCGCTCGCGGAGCGGAAGCGCTCGCGCGGATCGTGCGCCAGCGCGCGCGCGAAGGCGGCGTCCAGCACGGGGCTCACCGGAACGCCGAGCTCCGCCGCGCGCGCCGACGCGGAGGGGCGCGGCGCCATGATCTCGCGCTGCCAGGCAGGCACGTCGACCTGACCCTGGCAGGAACGCCAGTACGAGCGGCCGGTGAGCGCGAAGAAGGCGACAAGCGCCGCGGAGAAGATGTCCGCGGCGGGGCCCGCGGGGGCGCCCGGCTGCAGCTGCTCGGGCGCGAGCCACGGGGCGGCGAGGACGTAGCCCTCCGACGTCGGCACCATGCTCCGCGCGAGCGACGGCCCGAAGTCGGTGACCTTCACGCTGCCCGGAGCGCTCGGGTCGAGGAACAGGTTCGTCGGCTTGAGGCCGTGGTGGGGCACCTCGCGCGCGTGCGCCGCGTCGAGCACCGCCGCGAGCGAGCGGAGCATCGAGCCGACCTCCTCGAAGCTCAGCGGCCGGCGCAGCGCGAGCTCCGCGAGCGACGGGACGTGGATCGTGTCCGTCACCGTGAAGGGCGCGGCCGTCGCCGGGTCGTAGCCGGCCTCGAGGATGTGCGCGACGAGCTCGTGCGGCAGCCGATTCGTCTCGGCGACGTACCGCTGCAGGTGCTGCATCGCGTCCGGCCGCTGGCCGATGATCGGCGAGTACAGCTTGAGGGCGACGTCGCGCGCCTGCGCCGTCACCGCGCGGTAGGTGGCCGTCGCGCCCCCGTAGCCGAGGAGCGAGCGGACGGAGAACCTCCCCGCGACGACGCTGCCCGGCGCGACGTTCGGTGCCGTCACGAGATCACTCCTCCGCGACCGCGATCGACTCGATCGACTGCAGGATGGTCGCGTCGGCGCCGGAGCTGTCGTCGTCCGGCACGAACCCGAGCCCGATCACGATCTCGCCGTCCTTGCCGGTGTCGGCGAAGATCAGCAGCGGGCCCTTCTTGGTCCCGCGCGCGGCGCCCTCCTTCTGCCACAGGCCGATCTTCCTTCCGGAGATCTCCTTGACGTCGTCGGGCTTCTTCCAGTTCACCTTCTTCTTGGGCAAGGTGACGTTGATCTCGCGCGCCAGCGCGTCGAGCGCGGCGTCGCGCTTCTCGGCGGCCTGCTTGCCCTCGCCCGTGTCGACCTGCGCCGTCGCCAGGGCAGGGCCCTCGTCCGCGGCCTGCGCGATCGTGGCGCTCTCTCCCTGGGCGTAGGTCCAGCCCTTCACGGGCGTGAGCACGAGCGAGCTCCCGGAGATCTTCGCCCGGGTCGACTCCTCTGCCTGGCACTGCTCGTCGAGCGCCTTGCAGGGCTTCGGGGCAGGCGGGGGCGGAGGCGGAGGCGCCGCGGTCACGGGCGGCTCCGGCGTTACGGGTTGCGGTGGAGGCGGCGAGCTGCACGCCGCGGCGAGCGCCGCCGCAGCGCTCAGCGCCAGGGTGGGCCATCGTCGGAAGAACATTGCGGACGAGCGTTGCAGGACCGGCCCCGGGACGGCAAGTAAAGAGCGATCCCCGGGGGCGGCTTGCGCCGCGGGGCGCGGCCGGGGCCGCATGGAACGGCGAGCGCGCCGGGCGGCTGCTCCGGCGCGCTCGCGGGGTGCAGGGGCTACTTGACGACGGCGCCGACGTCCTGCTCGACCTGCTCGGCGACGCCCACCGGCACCTTGCCGTAGAGGCGGGTGCGCTCCGTGACCAGGAAGTAGTCAGGCTTGCCGCTCGCCCCGGGGGGCCCCTTCACGAGCTCGGCGAAGCCGATGTCGCCCGCGCGGCCGGTGTACTCGACCCGCACCACGACCTCCTTCTGCTCCGGGGGCGCCGCCACGTACTCGGTGGGGCGCAGGCGGTCGAGCTTGCTCATCCAGTTGCCGACGGTCTCGTCCTTCTGCTCGGGGCTCGCCGGATCGGCCCAGAACTTCTTGCCCTCATCGCCGCTGCGCGTGAGCTCGCGGCGCTTGTCGCCGACGATCACGCGCGCCTGGGCGACGTCGACGTCCTTCCACTCGTGCAGCTCCCGCTCCATGAGCCGCGACTCCGCGGTGTCGAGATCGCGGTAGATGTCGCCCTTGATGGCGTACACCTCGCCGGTGGCCTCGTCGCGCGCGTAGCGGTCCGCGCCGCCGGGCGTCGCGCCGCCGACGACGAGCTTGCGCTCGCCGCCGCGCAGCTTGACGGTGAGCGTGCCCTCCGGCTCGGCCAGGCCGAACTCGCTGGCGCGGTCGTCCCCGATGCGGCCGACGGAGCGCAGCGCCTTCAGCGGCGCGATCGCCTCGGCGAGCTTGTTGCCGGCGGTCACCGACACGAACGTCGTCGTCTTGACCGTCGGCTCCTGCGCCGCGGGCGGCTCGTCCTCTGCCTCGTCGTCGTGGCCGTGGACGTCGTCCTTCGGCTTCTCGGCCGGGGGCGTCGCCTTGCGCTCGGCCGTGCCGACGAAGTAGCGGCCGTCCTTGTCCTTCTTCGCCTCGAGGACGACCGTCTTCGACTTGGCCTCGAAGGTGATCCGCTCGACGTCCTCGGCGCGGCCGGCCCAGACGGTCACGTCCGCGGCCGAGAGCGCGGCCGCCGTCTTGTCGCGCGTCCACACGAGGACCGCGAACAACGCCGCGACCACGACAAGGCCGAGGTGCACGAAAAAGCTGCGATCCAACCTCATGCGCGCCTCCCGCTCGCGCGCCGCCCGCGGCGCGTGATGAAGAGCCCGAGCCCCAGCACCATCGCCGGCGCCACGAGGATCGTGGCCCAGAACCAGACCTGGTCCTTCTCCTTCGTGTGCTCGATCCGGACGTCCTCGTTCGTCGTGATCTCCCCGGCGAAGCTCTCCTCGCCGCCGAGCCACCGGAACGCGTCGAGCGCGAGCACGATGTTGGGCTCGTTCCTGAACGCTGCGTCGCTGAACACGTCGGCGTCGGCGACAACGAACGCGCGCAGCTCCTTCTTGTCCTTGCCGTCGCCGCCGCCGGGCGCGAGCTCCTTCGAGACCGCCGCGGCGAGGTTGTAGGCGCTCCGCTTCTCGCCCTCGTCGAACTTGAAGTTGCCGTTCGCGTCGGCGAACGTCTCGCCCATCGAGCGGACGACGAAGTCGATCTTCAGGTCGCCGCCGTCGGCCTTGTCGAGCGACGCCGCGCCCGGGAAGATCGTCGGCGCCTGCTGCGCGTGGCGGCTCAAGGTCGAGACCGAGGCGTGCGAGGAGTACCGCGTCGTGACCAGCATCGCCTGGTCCGACTCGTTGAAGCGCCGCCGCACGTAGACCCGATCGTTCGCCAGGACCTCGGGCTTCCACGTGAGGCCCACGGCGCCGGCGAGCGGCGAGAGGTCGACCTTGGCCTCCGGATCGAGCGCGAGCAGGAGGTGCCCGCCCTCGTCGGCGTACCGCTTCAGGGCCGCGACCTCCTCCGGCAGGAACTCCTTCTGCGGGCCGAGCACGACGACGACGCCCGCGTCCTTCGGGAGCTCGCTGCCGAGCCCCTGCGCGAGCCCGAGATCCTTGACGACGTAGTTCTGGGACTCGAGGAGCTTGCGGAGGTTCTTCGCCGTCCGCCCCTCGGCCGCGTTCGTCGACTCGTTCATCTCGCCGTGGCCGACGGTGAAATACGCGGTGCGCTGCGCGCGGATCACCTTGAGCAGCGCCTTCTGGAAGTCGGCGTCGAGGCTCTTCAGCTTGGCGCCGGCGGCCTTGATGTCGGCGCCGATGTTGAGCGTCTCGCGCGAGGTGTCGCGCGAGAGCACGATCACGCCGTCCTGCGTGACCTTCGCCTCCTTGGCGAGCGCGGGGACGAGCAGCCGGTCCTGCATCTCCACGGTGATCTGCGGCGACGCCGCCTTCACCTCGCGCAGGTAGCCCTCGACCTCGGCGCCCACCTCGTTCAGCTGCGGGAAGAAGGCGGTGATCTTGAGCGGCTCGGTCAGGCTCTCGGCGACGCGCTTCGTCGAGTCGCCGGGGCGGGCCGTGCGGTAGTACGAGAAGTCCGCCTTGAGCTCGAGCTGGCTGGCGGCGTAGACGAAGAGCGCCGAGTAGACCGCGGCGAAGGCGAGCGTCACGCCCGAGAGCGTCGCGGCGCGCACGCGCCGGCCCTCGATCCGCTCGGCGCGCCGCATCGGCGCGAGCGCCGCCTCGCCGAAGAACAGCGGCACCGTCGCGATCACGAGCAGCGCGATCCAGCCGACCGTCGTGGCCGCCTCGACGCGCGCGCGCAGCTCGGGCGCCGCCCGCGAGACGCCGAGCAGGTTGCGCCCCGCGTCGGTCGTCGTGAAGTACGCCGCCACCGCGACGAGCCCGAGCGCCGACAGGATCGCGAGCGCGCGCTCGACGGCGCGGCGCTCGCCCGTCTCGCGCACGGCGGTCGCGAAGCGCAGCGCGGTGACGAGCGCGAGCGTCAAGAGCCCGAGCCCCGACAGCGCGTAGCGGAGCCCGTCGACCGTGGGCACCACGCGCTCGCCCAGGAAGATGGCGAGGAGCGCGCCCGCGTACGCCGGCACCATCCAGCCCCCGGCGCGCAGCGCGGGCGCCGGCCGCTCGGCCTGGGGCGCCTCGTGCTGCGCGCCCGGCGCGGCGCTCGCGTCGTTGCCGCTGTTCTCGGCCTCGGCGGCCTGAGCGTTCTGGTCCTTCACCGCCACCTCCGTGCCCTCAGGGTGTGGGTCGCGGCGAGCAGGAAGAAGTACGCGACCGCGACGTAGTACAGGACGTTCTCCAGCCGGAGCACGCCGTTCAGGAACGGCTTCTGGTTGAGCGGGTAGAGGTTCAGCGCGCTCACGAAGTCGTTGAGCGGCGGCTCCGTCACGCGGGCGACGAGGAACAGGAAGCCGAGCGTCCCGATGATCGCCGCCCCGAGGATGACCGCGATGACCTGGCTCGCCGCCAGCGTCGACGCGAAGAGCCCGATCGCGAGCGACGCGGCGCCGAGCAGCAGCACCCCGGAGTAGCCGACCAGGATGTGCCCGACCGACACCCGGCCGTTCACGAAGATGAGCATCGGCATGTAGATCGTGATCGCGGTCATCAGCCCGACCAGCGCCAGCGCGGCGAGGAACTTGCCGGCGATGATCTCGCCGTCGCGCACGGGCGCCGTCTTGAGCAGGATGAGCGTCCCGCTCTCGCGCTCGCCGGCGATGAGCCGCATCGAGAGGATGAGCGCCGCGACCATGATGATGAACGCCGTGCCGTCGAAGAACTTGAGCAGCACCTCGGCCGACAGCCGCGCGCCCGAGCCGAGCGCCGCGACCTGGAAGTAGATGCCGTCGATGAGCAACGCCGCGGCGGCGACGACGTACCCGAGCGGTGACTTCAGGTACGCGGACAGCTCCCGCCGCGCGACGAGCAATGTCCCTCTCATGCCTCGCCCTCGCCTTCCTCCGCCTGCTCGCTCGCAGGGGCCTCGTTCGCCTGGCCGTCGGCCCTCGCCGCGTCGGCCGCGGCGGGCTTCGCCTTCGCTCGCGGCGCGCGCGTGGCGAGCCGCAGGAACACCGACTCGAGCTCGCGCTCGCTCCGCTTCACCTCGAGGATGCCGATCCCCGCCTGCACGAGCTCGGCGCACAGCGCCGCCCGCACGTCGCGATCGGCCTCGACCGCGAAGCTCACGACGTCGCTCCCCGGCTCGGCCGTGGGGAGCTGCTCGACGGACGTGACCCCCGCGACCTCGCGCGCGAGCTCCAGCGCCCGCGCCGCCTCGCCGCGCGTCACGCGGTAGCCGGCGCCCTCGGCCGCCGGGCCGCGCACCGTGAGCTCGACGCGGACGCCGTGGAGGAGCTTCGCCGAGAGCTCCTGCTCGGTCCCCTGCGCGCCGATCTCGCCGTCCCGGATGACGAGGATGCGATCGCAGGTCTCGCTGATCTCGGAGAGGATGTGGCTGGAGAGCAGGATGGTGTGCTCGCCGCGCAGGCTCCGGAGCAGGGCGCGCATCTCGACGATCTGCACCGGATCGAGCCCGCTGATCGGCTCGTCGAGGACGAGCAGCCGCGGCTTGTGCACGATCGCCTGGGCGATGCCGACGCGCTGCTTGTAGCCGTGCGACAGCGCGCTGATCGGGTCGGCGGCGACGTCCTCGAGCTGCGTCACCGCGAGCGCCTCGGCCACGCGCCTGTCGGCCGAGCCGGCGTCGACGCCGCGCAGGCGCGCGGCGAAGTGGAGGAAGGCGCGCACGCTCATCTCGTCGTAGAGCGGCGGCCGGTCGGGGAGGT
The DNA here is from genome assembly GCF_051529605.1 of Sorangium sp. So ce296. Lineage (NCBI taxonomy): Bacteria > Pseudomonadati > Myxococcota > Polyangiales > Polyangiaceae > Sorangium > Sorangium sp. So ce296. Next base: position 14,148,428 of record NZ_CP150325.1, on the reverse strand, counting down.
ATCCGATGCGGGACCGCACCTCGTGCGGGTGGTCGACGACATCCAGCCCGTCCACGAGGACCCGGCCCGCGGATGGCAGGAGATCGCAGGCGAGGATCCGGAGCGTCGTCGTCTTGCCGGCGCCGTTCAGGCCGAGCAGGCCGACGATCTCTCCCGCTTCGATCGAGAACGACAGGGGCCCGATGGCCTTCCGGTCGCCGTAGTACTTGTATAGGTCGCTGATTTCGATCACGGCCGTGCACCCCTCCGCACAGGGAAGAAGCTCTCCGCGCCGGCGAATCGGACGCCGCGAAGCGCGGCGGTCCAGGCGCCAGCGGCCCCTTACAACAGCGGGTGACGGAAATCATTCCCGACGCGGCGCGCGCGGGGCGCCCTCCGGCGCGCGATCCCCCGCGCGGGAAGGAGAACGACCTGGACACGCCGCGGGCGCGGTGAGCGGAGCGACCAGGACGTGACGGATCTCAGCGTCCGGCGAGGATGCCCCGGTCCGGCCATGAGGGGGGCCGGGCGGCGAGCCGCCGGCGCGCTCGCCCCGGCGTCAGCAATGCTCGGCGATGATCGCCCAGCAGGCGTCCGCGAACTCCCGGTAGGTGGAGCGGTCGAGCGTCGCCTGCTTCACCGGCATCACGTCCTGGTGCTCGGCGAGCATCGGGCGCAGCGCGCCCTCGATGTCCGCGCTCGTCTCGATCCACAGGAACTCCTCGATGCCGTCGGTGATCTGGCCGCGGATGAGCTTCGGCACCTCGCTCAGCCGGACCTTCTTCGGGCTCCGCCGCGCGATCGACGACGCGATCTGCTCGGCGTGCGCGGGCCAGCGCCTGAGCGCCCGGTGGAACGTCGAGCCGACGAGCCGCAGGATCTGCTGGGCGAGCTTCGCCACGCGCGGGCGCTGCACGCGCTCCTCGTTCTCCGCGATCATCGCCAGGTAGTCGTCGCTGAGGAGCTTGCGCAGGTCGCTCGTGAGGATCTGCTGCGACTCGGGCGTCATCCGCAGATCCGCGACCTGCGCGAGGAAGATGTCGCGCAGGACGGTCAGGCGCGCCGTCACCGAGCCGGTCGGGGTCGTGTCGAGGATCTCGGCGAGCGGGTCGATCAGCCGGCGGCCGAACGTGGTGAGGATGTGATCGAGGATCCGCTTCTGGTGCTGCTCGTTGCCGAGCACCGACAGCGCGCGGGCGATGTGCGCCTTGCTCGGGGCGTCGACGAGGATCTCGAGGGGCTGATCCTGCGCCTTCCCCTCGTACATGCGGAGCGACGCGAACATCTCGCGGAAGGCGTCCGCCGCGGCTGCCCCCTCGCCCGGCTCGCCGTAGACCCGGATGACGAGCCCCGAGTCGGGGCCGGCGTCGAACAGCCGCCGGAGCTCTGCCCGGATGTCCTCGTCGGTGACGAGCGGCGCCGGGGGGAGCGACTTCCCGCGTGGATCCATGGAGCTCCAGCCTACGGCAAAGTGCGGTGCACCTGAACCTCTGTGCCGCGAGTGAAGAAGAAAGCGAGCGCCGGGCGCGCTCTCGTCCGGTGAATCCGGTGAAGCTGCGCGTGCGGCGATGTCGCACCCCGGCGCCACGGCGTCGTGCTGCCGTGGCGCCGGTGCGGTCGTCGTTCTCCGGTGTCACCGGATCGACACCGCGGGGCGCAGCGCCGGCCTTGTGGCGAGCGCGCTCCGCCGGGTACCATCCGCGGGTCGGTCCCGTCGCGTCCCGTGCGGGAGGAGCGGGCATGGGAGCATGTATGGACGGTGCGAACCCGGCTCATCAGGGGAAGGGAAGCAGCATGGCGGGCGCGCTGAGCGCGCGCGGCGAGGCCCGGGCAGAGGTGCACGTCGCCTCCGGAGACGCGCTCGACGTGCGCCAGTTCACGGCCACCGAACGCATGTCGGGGCTCTTCGAGGTGCGCATCGTCGCCGTGTCGGACAACCCGGACATCGACTTCGAGGCCGTCATCGGCCGGCCGATGCGGTTCGCCGCGCAGCGCGAGCAGGCCCGCGCGTGGTCCGGCGTCTGCAGCCAGCTCCAGCAGATCGCCGTCGAGGAGCGCCACCTCTCCACCTACGAGCTCACGCTCGTCCCCGCGCTGTGGCTCGCCACGCAGCGGCGCAACCACCGCGTCTTCCAGCACCTGTCGGAGATCGACATCGCGCTGAAGATCCTCGACGAGTGGGGGATCTCCCCGGCGCTGCGCCTCGCCGGGAGCTACCGGAAGCGCAAGTTCCGCGTCCAGTACGGCGAGAGCGACTACACGTTCCTCTGCCGCATGCTCGAGGACGCGGGGGTGAGCTTCTATTTCGAGAACGGCGGCGAGAGCCGGCTCGTCCTCGACGACGGGCCCCACGGCAACCCCCGGCGCAGCCCGATCGCGTTCCGCGATCACCCGACCGACGCCGACCTCGAGCACGTCACCGAGGTGCGCGTCGGCCGCCGGCTGCGGCCGGGCAAGTACACGGTCCGCGACCACGACTACCGGAGGCCGGCGTCGTACGAGCTCGCGGCGAGCGCCGCCGGCCCCGGCGGCGTCGAGGAGCGGCTCGAGCGCTTCCACTACGTGCCCGGGGCGTTCCTCTACGAGAGCGACAAGGGCGACAGCACGCCGGCCGCCGACGACAAGGGCAAGTACCGCGCGGACGAGGCCGAGGGGGCCGCGCTCGCGCAGCGGCGCCTCGAGGCGAAGCGCGCCTCGGCCCGAGAGATCACGTTCGAGACCAACACGATCGATCTCGCGCCGGGCACCGTCCTCTCGTTCCTCGACCACCCGAAGGCCGAGCTCGCGCCGGACAAGCCGCTGCTCGTCCTCGAGTCGACGCTCGCGGGCGAGGTCCCGGGCGCCTTCCGGCACGCGTGCCGCGCCGTGACCGCGGACGCCCCGTACCGGCCGCCGCTCCGCACGCGGAAGCCGCGCGTCCAGGGGGTCGAGTCCGCCACCGTGGTCGGCCCGCCCGGCCAGGAGATCCACGTCGACGAGTTCGGCCGCGTGCGCGTGCAGTTCCACTGGGATCGCGAGGGCCGCATGAACGACGCGTCGTCGTGCTGGATCCACGTGAGCCAGCCCTGGGGCGGCGCCGGCTTCGGCGGCACCAACCTGCCGCGCATCGGCCAGGAGGTGATCGTCGACTTCCTCGGCGCCGATCCCGACCGGCCGATCATCACGGGCCGGGTGTACACGAACCTCCAGAAGACGCCGTACAAGCTCCCCGAGAACAAGACGCAGAGCGGCTGGAAGACCAGCTCGTCGCCCGAGACCGGCGGCTACAACGAGATCATGTTCGAGGACGCGGCGGGCAAGGAGCTCGTCCGGGTCCAGGCCGAGCGCGACATGAACAAGCTCGTCAAGCGCGACGAGCAGGTCACCATCGGCAACGATCGCGTGAGCGCGATCGGCAACAACGAGGATCAGACCGTCGGCAACGACTTCACCAAGCTGGTGATGAACAGCGCGCGCGAGGTGGTCGGGATGAACCGATCGCGCGTGGTGGGCATCAGCGAGACGGTGGAGATCGGCAGCGTGCAGGCGACCCGGGTCGGGGACAGGGTCGAGATCGTCTGCGGCAAGTCGAGCATCGTGATGGAGAAGTCGGGCAAGATCGTGATCTCGGGGACCGACATCACGATCCACTCCAGCGGCCACACGCAGGTCTTCGGCGACCCGATCGATCTCAACTAGCCGTCGAGGTCACGGGGCCTCGGCCGCCGCGCGCATCGCCGCGCGCACCTGCTGGGCCGCCGCGGGATCCTTGACGACCCGCTCCAGCCACACGCGGCGGAGCCGGATCAGCGCGCCCTCGGGCAAGCGGAGCTCCTCGAGCGCCTGCGCTTCGTTCCCGCGCTCGGACGCGATCGCGAGCCGGGCGTAGTCGACCGCCGTGATCGGGCCTCGCTCGGCCTCCAGCGCCGCGATGTACGCCGCGTCGTACGACGAGAGCAGCCGCCGCTTCCCGCGCCCCACCTCGGCGCGGATCGCGTCGAGCCAGTGCGCGTGCAGCGCCTCCCACGCGTCCGACGAGAGCGAGTCCGCCGCGAGGACCGCGGCCTCCGCGCCGGGGCGCGCCGCGAGCCGCGCCGCGATCGCCGCGCAGCGGGCGAGGGGATACGCGTCGACGGGCAAGGCCGGCTCCGCGGGCTCCTCCGCCAGCTCCGGAGCCGCCGCGGGGCGCGGCTCGATGACCTCCGCGGCGGGCGCGATCGCCGCCGCCGGCGCGGGCTCCGCGGCGCTCGCCGCGGCGAGCCGCGCCGGCGGGGGGAGCGGCGCCAGGAGCGCGAGCGACGCGGGGGGCGCGGGCGGCGTGGGCGGCCCGTCGTCCGGCTCGAGCTCGTGCGGCGCGCCGCGGGAGGGCTCCGGCGGGGACGCGTGAAACGGGAGCGCGGGCCTCGGGAGCACCACGGCGGGCACGAGCGTCTGCGACGTGTCCTCGTCGTCGATCGGCGGCGACGACGGCGGCGCCGGCGAGAAGCGCGGATCGGCCGCGTCCGGCGCGGCTCCGGCCGGCGGCGCCGGGGCGAGCTGCGCGGCGCCTTGCAGGAACGGGAGCACCGCGGAGGGCCTCGACGAGAGCGGGGCCGTCATCGTGCCCGTGAGGCTCGGCGCGGGCTCGCCCTCGGTGATGAGCACGGCGCCCTCGCGCGGCGGGCGATCGAGCATGAGCTGCCCGCGCCACACGAGCGCCGCCACGCCGTGATCGGCGTCGATGACGAGCGTGTCGCAGCGGAGGGGCACGCGCAGCTCGACGCCGTTCGTCACCGCGATCGCGCTCGGCGCCGGCGCGCGGAGGCGCGTCGCGAGCCGCGGGAAGCGCGGGTGCAGGTGCTCGAGCACGATCGGCTCCGCGCCCGTCAGCTCGTTCGTCACCTGATCGAGCGGCGCGGCGTTGAAGTACCCGGTGTCGATGCCCTCGGGCAGCGGCCGCTCGGCCCAGCGCGCGTGATCCCAGCCCGCGGCGTGCCGGCGCAGGCGCTGCGCGCGGTCGGGCCACTCCGGCCGGAGCGGGCCGAAGCCGGCGGGCCAGAGGTGGCCCTGCCGGATCGCCGTCGACGAGGCCGCGGTCAGGAGGTTCGGCGCGCGCGATCGACCCCATCGATCGGCGGGCGCTCCGTGGCCCGTCGGTACGCCGACCGGGTTCGAGGTGTGCGGACCGCCCGCGGCGCGCTCCCAGCGGAGCGGCATGCGCGTGAAGGGCGCGGGCTCGCCGAGCGAGCCGTCGCGCGTGAAGCACGCGTCGCCGCGGACCTCGATCGCCTTGTCGATGTCGCCCACCGCGAGCCGCGCGATGAGCGACGTCACCGCGCTGCCCTCGGGCGCGTGCGCGTGGCCGACGACGAGCACCTCGCTCCACCGCTTGAACGGCGCGACCGGGCCCCACGGCTCGACGAGGCGCCGCTCGTCCGCTTCGCCATCCATCGGGGCCGCGGGGCCGCTCGTCATCGGCGACTCGAACGGCGCGAGCTCGAACAGCGCGTGGCACGCGACGGTGAGCACCCACGCGTCGGGTCTGGGTCGCCACTCCAGCGAGCTGGCGCGTATCAAGCCTTGGCAAACGAGGTGCATCGGCGATGGATCGGGCGCGCTCCTGGGCGACGTGCATCCCAGCGATGTCCCTCAGGATATCCGAGCCGCGGGACGGCGTCCGGTCGAACCTCCGCCGTCACGCCGCGGCCACGCGCGGGACGCCGCTCCGCCGCCTGCGCGACGCCGCGCGGCACCGCAGCGTCCCGCGCGGGTCGGCCATTGAAGGCGGTGGTGCCCTCCGATAGCGTCGGGGGGCGACGATGGAGTGCCAGAACCTCACCCCATTCGACGCCCTGGCCTACAGCGCCCTCGACGCGCACGACGAGGAGCACCATGTGCTCGCGCTCAAGGCCGCCTACCGGCTCGTCCCCGGGGACGGCGGGGAGGCGACCCACCGCTGCGAGCTCCTCCTGGACGACGGCGCCGGGCGGCTGCTCCTGCGCGACGCGTTCGAGGGGGAGGCGAACGCGTCGAGCGTCCGCGCCGAGAGCGACCTCGCGCCGTTCAAGCCGCGCTGCGACGTGCTCGTGCGCGCGACCGCGTGGGCGCCCGGGGAGGAGCCCGCGGAGCGCTGGACGGCCCGGCTGCGCGTGACGGGGCGCGGCGCGCCGCCCCCCGGAGGCGACGCCGGCGGCCGCGAGCCGCCGCGGCGCGCGCTCGTCGACAAGACGCTGGAGGTGTGCGGGCCGCGGTGGTTCGAGCGCGCGGCGGAGGGCTGGCAGCTCACCCGCCCGGAGCCGGCGGCGAGCGTCCCGGTGCGCTGGGAGCGCGCCTTCGGCGGCCGCAGCCTCGTGATCGCCGCGCCCGGGAGGGCGCCGCTCCTCGACGAGGTGTGCTTCACCAACCCGGTCGGCTGCGGGTGGATGGAGGCGCGCACCCTGGACGCGCTGCGCGACGCCGGCGCGCCGGCGCCCGACCGCGTCGCCGCGCCGCAGATCGAGCGGCCCGACAGCCGGGTGACGCGCCTCGCCGTGGCGTCGCACCCGCCGCACGCGGTGGACGCCCCGCGGATGGCGGAGATCGCGGCGGACTACCCGTTCGCGCCGGCGGGCCTCGGGTGCGTGGGGCGCGCGTGGACGCCGCGGCTCCAGCGCGCGGGCACCTACGGCGAGGCGTGGGTGGCGGGCCGGCACCCGTTCCTCCCGGACGACTTCTCCTTCGCGTACTGGAACGCGGCGCCCGACGATCAGCAGATCCCGCACCCCGACGTCGGCCTGCGCGTCGAGCTCTGGAACCTCGCTCGCCCCGGGCTCGCGTGCGACGGGCGCGTCGCGTTCGAGCTGCCGCCGCACCGGGCGTTCGCGATGGTCTGGATCGCGGGGCTGCCGGTGCCGGTGCCCGCGGCGCTCGACACGCTCTCGGTGGACGCCGAGTCCATGGTCGTGACGTGCGTGTGGCGGGCGCTCGTGGCCCGCGCGCTCGGGGTGCAACGGATGGAGGCGCGCTTCGAGGTCGACCCGCGCGCCCCGCTCCTGAAGATGGCGGTGGGCCGTGGCTGAGAACGTCCTCTCGCGCAAGCAGGAGCCGTGGATGGCGGTGTCGTGCGCGCCCGACGTGTGCAAGACGCCGATGGGGTCGAGCACGCCGCCCGTGCCGTACAACGTGGTCTCCAGGCTGGAGCCCGCGCTCGACGCGAGCGAGGACGTGCACGCCAACGACGGCCGCGTGCAGAAGCACGCCGCGACCGTGATGCCCACGACCGAGGGCGACGAGCCGGGCAGCGCGAAGGGCGTCGTGAGCGGCACCGTGGGCCAGCAGAGCTGGTCGCAGACGCACAGCCCGAGCGTCCTGGTCAACGCGCACCCGGTCGTGCGCCACGACGACCTGGCGCAGATGAACGGCGACAAGGCGGCGCAGGACAAGGCCGACAAGAGGGCGCGTTACAACTGCCGCAAGGAGCAGATCGAGGCGGGCAAGAACAGCGACGACCCGGCGACGCGCGAGGCCGCCGCGCGCTTCGAGCGCAACACGATCGCCGCGGAGAAGGCCGCGCTCTCGGGCCACACCTACGACCCCTCGAAGCCCGCGCCGACCGGGTGGCGCGACGTCAGCGACGACCCCGAGGCGCTCGCGCGCTACGGGCTCACGCCCGGCGATCTCGACGGCAGCCGCCCCGGCGCCACGCGGCTCTACGAGCCCGACCCGGACGTCTTCGGCGGCGACATGCGGCCGACGGTGGCCTTCCGGGGGACGGAGAACGGCGCGGACTGGCAGAACAACTTCGCGCAGGGGCTCAACATGGACTCGCCGTACTACCGCGACGCCGTGCGCGTGGGGAACACGCTCGGGAACAGCGTGGACTACACGGGCCATTCGCTCGGCGGGGGCCTCGCGTCGGCGGCGGCGACGGCGGGCGGCTCGCGCGGCTGGACGTTCAACGCGGCGGGCCTCAACCCGGGCACGGTCACGGGCTACGGCGGCACGGAGCGCCCGGCCGACATCGCCGCGTACCGCGTCCAGGACGAGGTGCTCACGGGCGTCCAGGAGCAGGGGTGGAAGGGCACCCTGGCCGCGTGGGCCGCCGGCGGCCTGTGGGGCGCCCTGGCCAAGGTGGGCCTGAGCGCGGTCATGCCGGACGCCGTCGGCACGAAGCACGAGCTGCCCGCGTCGAGCCTCGACCCCTACAACCGCCACCTGATGCCCGACGTCATCAACGGCATCGAGAAGCAAAAGCAGGCGGACCAGCGGAAGATCGCCGAGAAGACCGGCAAGCGATGCTGAGCGGAGCCACGATGCGCGCGCCCGACCCCGACCGCTTCTTCCTCGGCCCGCAGCGCGAGCTCGCGCGGGCCATCGCGGCCGGCGATCCCGCGGCCGTCCGCGCGCTCGCGCCGTCGACCGATCTCGACGCGCCCGGCGCCGAGCACATGACGCTGCTCGTGTTCGCGATGCACTGGGCGTCGGGGCAGGAGCCCGCGCGTTTGCAGATCGTGACCGAGCTCGTGCGCGCGGGCGCCGACGTGCACCACGTGGTGCCGCCCCTCTCGAGCGCGCTCGATCTGGCGATCCTGGCGAAGAGCCCGGCGTTCTTGCGGGCGATGCTCGACGGCGGCGTGTCGCCCGACGCGCGGGTCGGCCGCGGCCACACGCCGGCGCTCTTCCGCGCGACCTCGGAGGCCACGGTCGAGAGCATGCGCCTCCTGCTCGACCGCGGCGCGGACGTGGACGCCCGCGACTCGCTCGGGACGCCGGCGATCACCTACGCGCTGCGGGCGCTGCAGCTCGACCAGGTGGAGGAGCTGCTCGACCGCGGCGCCGATCCGCGCGCGGTGAACCGCCTCGGTCAGTCGTTCGCGCGCGTGCTGGAGGAGCTCATGGCGCGGCAGCTCCCGGGCTCGGCCGCGCTCCGGAAGATGGCGGCGCTCCGCGACCGGATCGTGCGGGCGGGGGTGCGGTGGCCGCCCGACCCCCCCGAGGTGGAGCGCGAGCGGATGCGGCAGCGCGGCGAGGAGCCGATCGTCCCCGTCGGCCAGCCGAGGTGAGGTGACACCATGGGATCCGGCAACACCATCGGGCGCATCGTCGGTCAAACCCCCGCGCGCGCGGTCCCCGTGGAGCAGGCCAACCCCGCCGTGCAGCTCGTTCAGGGCGTCGAGCGGCTCGCGCCGATGTGGCGGCAGATCGAGGGGCTCGTGCAGCGGCTCGGGGGCGGCGGGCGCGGCGGCGCGCCGGCGGCGCGCGTCGGAACGAGCGGCGAGGGGGCGGGCGCGCCGGGGCCCGGGGACGTCGCGTCGCCGGAGGAGCTCGCCGCGCGGCTCACGGCGCTCGGGCGCCTGGTGCGGACGCCGCCGGAGGCGATGGACGGGCCCGCGCGGCCCGATCAGGTCCGGACGCGGCAGATCACCGAGGAGATCCTGCGGCAGGCGATGGAGGTGTCGGGGCCCCGCGGCCAGCCGGTGCACGCGCTCGCGCTCGGCGCGGCGCGCGAGCGGATCGAGGCGCTCGCGGGGACGGCTCCGACGCCGGCGCAGGCGGCGCAGGCCGTGGAGAACGCCGCGACGATGGCCCTGATGCGCGGCGTCAACGGGCCGGTGCTGGAGATGCTCCGGTCGGTGCTCGCGGGGCTCCAGCGGGCGCTGCGCCTGGTTCAGGGCATCACGGGCAGGAACGACGGCGCGCAGATCCGGAGGTGAGGGGATCCGGGTGTCCGGGTGGGCGGCCGGATGTCCAGATGGGCGGCCGGATGTCCAGATGAGCCGCCCCGGTGTCCAGATGAGCCGCCCCGGTGTCCAGATGGGCGGCCCGGGTGTCCAGATGGCCGGCCGGGTGTCCAGATGGGCGGCCCGGCGGGGAGTCAGATGAAGACGACGGGCTGCTCCCAGATCGCGAGGACGATGCAGCCCTCGGCGCTCGACACGCTGTGACGGGTGCCCGGCGTGTTCACCACCAGCGTGCCGGCGCGGTGGTGCCCGCGCTCGTCCGACTGCGAGCCCGCGAGCACGAAGATGTGCTCATGGCCGCGATGGACGTGCTGCGGAACGGACGCGCCCGGCGCATACCGCAGGAGCGCCGCCGATGCGCCCGCATCGCCGCTCCCGTAAAGCTGGTGGATCTCGACGCCTTCCCGGAATCGACGCCACGGGATCAGATCCGGATTGGCAGTGAGCGCCGCCACATCCGAGACGATGAACGGCAACTGCACAGGTGCTGCATCCCGCGTTGCTGCTGGATTCGTGGACATCATCGCGAATCTCCCGTGTTGGTGGGACCTTGCCACATCGCGCCGCGCACGCTCAATGGCAATCGCGTGGGACGCGAACAATTCGCGGGCGGGAAAACTTTCAGAAATGAAGACGAGCGTACAGATCCAGGGTGTGAAGAGCACCCTGAGAAATCCGCGCCTCGCCGGTGGGGCCGACGCGCCACGCCGCCGGAGCTCCCTCGCCCTCCTTGGCCCGCTGCTCGTCTCGCTGTCGCTGCTGCCGGCGGTCGGCTGCAGCAAGGAGGCGCCTGGCGATCAGCCGCTCACGGTGGGCTTCATCTACGTCGGCGCCCGGGATGATTACGGCTACAACCAGGCGCACGCGGAGGGCGCCGCCGCGGTCGCCAAGCTGGCCGGCGTGAAGACCCGCGAGGAGGAGAACGTCGCCGAGACGGTCGCCGTGCAAAAGACGATCGAGAGCATGATCAACCTCGACGGCGCGGCGGTGATCTTCCCGACGTCCTTCGGCTACTTCGATCCGCACATCCTCAAGGTGGCGGAGAAGTACCCGGACAAGGTCTTTCTCCATTGCGGCGGCCTCTACGACGCGTCGAAGCACCCGAGCAACGTCGGCAGCTATTTCGGGTACATCGACGAGGCAGAGTACGTGTCCGGCGTCGTCGCCGGGATGACGACGAAGAGCGGCAAGCTCGGCTTCATCGCGGCCAAGCCGATCCCGCAGGTGCTCCGCAACATCAATGCCTTCACGCTGGGCGTCCGGAGCGTGAACCCGAGCGCGACGACGGCCGTGATCTTCACGGGCGACTGGTCGATGCCCGTCAAGGAGGCGGAGGCGGCGAACAGCCTCATCGACCAGGGCGTCGACGTCCTGACCGCCCACGTGGACTCGCCCAAGGTGATCATCGAGCTCGCCGAGCGCCGCGGCGCCTTCAGCACCGGCTATCACACGAATCAGGCGACGCTCGCCCCCAAGGGGTACCTGACCGGGGCCGAGTGGAACTGGGCCAAGGTGTACACCGACTACATGGCGTGGATCCGCGAAGGGAAGCCGTATCAGCACCTCCTGCGCGGCGGCTTCAAGGAGGGGTTCGTCAAGCTCTCGCCGTATGGCCCCGCCGTCTCCGAGGAGGCGAAGAAGAAGGCCGAGGAGGCGAAGACGGGGCTCACGGAGGGGACGCTCGTCATCTTCAAGGGGCCGATCAAGGACAACGAGGGCAAGGTGGTCATCGACGCGTCCGCCGAGCAGAAGCAGACCGACATCGTGCTGGAGAGCATGAGCTACCTCGTGGAGGGCGCGATCGGCTCCGTGCGACACTAGAGCGATGTGGCCCTCCGGCGCTCAGAGCGCCTTGAGGACCGCGGAGGCCGGCGCGGTCCAGCCGACGATGGCGCCCTGGGCGCGGACCATCTCCAGGGTGGCCGCCTTGAACTCGGGGAAATAGCTCTCGGTGGCGTCCTCGATCAACAGGCACTCGTAGCCGCGATCGTTCGCCTCGCGCATCGTGGTCTGGACGCACACCTCGGTGGTCACGCCGGCGATGAGCAGCTGCGAGACGCCGAGCGCCGCGAGCCGGGCGTCGAGCCCCGTCCGGTAAAAGGCGCCTTTGCCCGGCTTGGGGATGACGAGCTCCCCGGGCGCCGGCGCGAGCTCCGGGACGAAGTCGTTGCCCGGCTCGCCCAGCACGAGGATGCGCCCCATCGGCCCGACATCGCCGATCCGCATGCCCGGCGCGCCGCGGCTCCGCTTGGCGGGCGGGCAGTCCGAGAGATCCGGCCGGTGCCCCTCCTTGGTGTGGAGGATGGCCAGGTCGCGCTCGCGGAACGCGTCGAGCAGCGACCGGACCGTCGGCACGATGCGCTGGAGCCTGCGGACGTCGTTGCCGAGCGCCGCGCCGAAGCCGCCCGGCTCCAGGAAATCGCGCTGCATGTCGATGACGAGCAGCGCCACGGCGTCCGGCTCGGCGAGGCGGAACGGGTGCGGACGCGCCGCGATCTCGGGGGCGCGCGCGGTCATCCGTGCCCCGCCATCGCGCGGCCGATCTCCGCGACGTCCGCCGCGGCGACCGTCGCCTCGTGGACGATGCGGCCCTCGCTCATCACGAGGATCCGGTCGGCCATCGCGAAGATCTCGTCGAGGTCCGCGCTCACGAGGAGCACCGCCGTCCCGCGGTCGCGCGCCCCGAGGATGCGGGCGCGGATCTCGGCCACGGCCGCGAAATCGAGCCCGAAGCACGGGTTCGCGGCGATCAGCAGCTCGATCCCCTCGTCCGAGCCCGTGCCGAGCTCGCGCGCGAGCACCGCGCGCTGCACGTTCCCGCCCGAGAGGCTGCCGATCGGCGCGTCGACCGAGGGCGCCTTGATGGCGTACTCCCGGGCGAGGCGCTCGGCCGACCGCCGCAGCGCCGCGCGGCTCACGCCGAAGCGGAGCGCGGTGAACGGCGGCGTGTCGAAGACGCGGAACCCGATGTTCTCCGCGACCGACATCGCCGGCACGCACGCGTTGCGCAGCGGCTCCTCGGGCAGGCACCGCACCCGGTGCCGCCGGGTCTCGTCGCGCCCCGCGCCGTACGGCTCGCCGTGGACCAGCACGCTCCCCGCCCGCGCGGAGCGCTGCCCGGCGAGCACCTCGACGAGCTCCTCCTGCCCGTTGCCCGAGACGCCGGCGATCCCGACGATCTCGCCGCGGCGGACCGTGAGCGTCACGCCGTCGAGCGCCGGCCGCCCGCGATCGTCGGCCGCGGCGAGCCCCTCGATGCGCAGGACCGCATCGCCGGCGGGCGCGCCGCCACGCGTCGCCGAGACCTGCGGCGGCTGCGCGCCGACCATCATCTCGGCCATGGCCGCGGGCGTGAGGTCCTCGATCTTCCCCCGGCCCGCCACCCGGCCGCGCCGCAGCACCGTGACCTCGTCGGCGAACGCCATCACCTCGCGGAACTTGTGCGAGATCATGAGCACGCTGATCCGCTGGTCCTCGGCCATGCCGCGGAGCGTCCCGAGCACCTCGTCGGCCTCCGCGGGCGTGAGCACCGACGTCGGCTCGTCGAGGAGGATGATCCGGCTCCCGAGGTAGAGCTGCTTCAGGATCTCGAGCTTCTGCTTCTCGCCCGCGGACAGCTCGCGCACGGCCGCGTCGGGGTCGAGCCGGAAGGGCATGCGCGCCATGAACGCGCGGATCGCCTCGCGCTCCTTGCGCCAGTCGATCACGAGCGGGAGCGACGGGCGCGCGAGCACGAGGTTCTCGGCGACCGTCATGTTCATCACCAGCGTGAAGTGCTGGTAGACCATGCCGATCCCCAGCGACCGCGCGTCGCGCGGGCTCCGGATCGACAGGGCGGCGCCCTCGACCCGCACCTCGCCCGCGTCGGCCTGGTGGTCGCCCATGATGCACTTGACCAGCGTGCTCTTGCCGGCGCCGTTCTCGCCGAGGAGCGCGTGGAAGCTCCCGGGCGCGACGCGCAGCGACACGTCGTCGAGCGCGAGCAGCGGCCCGAACCGCTTGGTGATGCGCGCGGCGGAGAGCGCCGGCGGGGGCGCGGGCGGGCCGGGCTCGCGGGGCGTCGCGGCGGCGCGGAGCGGCCGCGCCGCCGGGCTCGAGAGGGCGCGCGGGTCCATCACGACGCGATTGCCTCCAGGAGCGCGGCGGAGGTCGAGACCGCGCCGAACACCCCGTTCTGCATCGTGATCATCTTGAGGGCCGCGGCGTGGTTGCCGGGATCGGTGGCCGCGCAGCAGTCGGAGAGCAGCAGGCACTCGTAGCCGCGATCGTTCGCCTCGCGCATGGTCGTGTGCACGCAGACGTCCGTCGTGATCCCCGTGAGGATCAGGTTGTCGATACGGCGCTGGCGGAGGATGAGATCGAGGTCGGTCGCGCAGAACGAGCCCTTGCCGGGCTTGTCGATGATCGGCTCGCCGGGCAGCGGCGCGAGCTCCGGGATGATCTCCCAGCCGGGCTCGCCGCGGACGAGCACCCGCCCGCGCGGCCCCGGATCGCCGATGCCGACGCCCGTGCCGCGCCCGCCGTCGGTCCGGCGCGAGCGCCACCGCTTGTTCGCCGGGAGATCCGAGAGGTCCGGCCGGTGCCCCTCGCGCGTGTGCAGGACGTGGTAGCCGCGGCGGCGCGCCGCCGCGAGCACGCGCTGGATCGGCGCGACGCAGGCCCGCGTGAGCGCGATGTCGTAGCCGAGCAGGTCGATGTACCCGCCCTCGCCGCAGAAGTCGGTCTGCATGTCGATGACGATCAGGGCCGTCGTCTCGGGGCGGAGCGCCCCGTCGTACGGCCAGGCGTAGGGGTCAGCGGCCACGTAGGTCATGCGTCGGGTCCTCCTGTCCTTCTGCGGTTCGCTCGAAGTCGTCGTCGTTCGGGTCGTTCGGGTCGTTCGGGATCCTCGGGGCTCATCGGGCGAGCGTGAGCTCGGCGGGCTGGTCGCGCAGGGTGCGGGTCGCGGAGCTCGCGGCGACCATGATGGCCAGCGTGACGATGTAGGGCGCGGCGTTGAAGAGGTGGTAGCCCCAGGTGATGCCCACCGACTGGAGCGCCGGGCCGAGCGCGCTCGCGCCGCCGAAGAGGAGCGAGGCGGCGAGGCAGCGGACCGGGTTCCAGCGCGCGAAGATGACGAGGGCCACCGCCATGAGCCCCTGTCCGCTCGACAGGCCCTCGTTCCAGCTGCCGGGGTAGAAGAGCGAGAGGTACGAGCCGCCGACGCCGGCGAGGAAGCCGCCGGCCATCGTCGCGCGCCGCCGGACGAGGTTCACGTCGACGCCCATCGCGCGGGCGGCGTCGGCGCTCTCGCCGACGGTGCGGAGCACGAGGCCGAGGCGGGTGCGGCGCAGCATCCAGAGGAGGAGCGGGGCGAGCGCGGCGCCGACGAGGAAGAGCGCGTTCACCTGGAGCGCGGCGCGCACCTGCGGCAGATCGCTGAAGAAGCCGAGCGAGATCGCGGGCAGGCGGGGCGCCGTCGGCTTGATGAGCGGCTTGCCGAGGAAGAAGGCGAGGCCGACGCCGAAGAGCATGAGCGCGATGCCGACCGCGATGTCGTTGACCCGCGGCTTCGCGCACAGCCACGCGTGGAGCGCGCCGAGCGCCGCGCCGAGGAGGCCGGCGGCGAGGACGCCGAGCCAGGCGGAGCCGGTGAGGTGCGAGACGCCGTAGCCGCCCATCGCGCCCATGACGAGCGTGCCCTCCAGGCCGAGGTTCAAGCGGCCGCTCTTCTCGGTGAGGCACTCGCCGAGGCTCACGAAGAGGAACGGCGTGCTGATGCGGATGGCCCCGGCGGCGACCGCGAGGGGGATGCCCCAGAGGCCCAGCGCGGCGGCGTCGCTCATCACGCCACCGACGGCGCGGGCGCCGCCTGCCGGAGCTCGGGCTCGCGGGCGACGCGGGCGCGCCCGTGGAGCGCCTCGCTCGCGAGGATCGCGATGAACAGGATCCCCTGGAGCACGCTCACCGCGGCGTCGGGGAGCTGCGCCGTGCGCTGGAGCAGGCCGCCGCTCGCGCCGATGCCGCCGAGCAGGAGGGCGACCGGCATGATCGCGAGCGGGTCGTGGCGCGCGATGAAGGCGACGAGGACGCCGGTGTAGCCGTAGCCGCTGACGAGCGACGCGTTCGCCCGGCCGTGGACGGCCGCGACCTCGACCATCCCGGCGAGCCCCGCGCACGCGCCGGCGAGCATGCAGGTGATCACGACGAGGCGCCTGACCGGCAGGCCGGCGAGGAGCGCCGCGCGGACGTTGCCGCCGCTCATCGCCGCGGCGAAGCCGAAGGTCGTCCGGTGCATGAGCGCGTAGCAGAGCGCGCAGGCGAGGACGCCGCAGGCGAGGCCCCCGTGGACCTCGACGCCGGGCAGGTTGCCGAGCGCGTAGTCGGCGCCGATCGGGGCCGTCGACGGCTTGTTCAGGCTCGCCGGGTCGCGCAGGGCGCCCTCGACGAGGTGGTTCAGGAGCGCGATCCCGATGTAGTTGAGGAGCAGGCTGCTGATCGTCTCGCTGACGCCGCGGTAGACGCGCAGCGCGCCGGCGAGGCCGATCCAGAGCGCGCCGGCGGCGAGCCCCGACAGGGCCATGGCGGCGAGCGCCGCGGCGGGCGGCGCGCCGAGCGCCCGCGAGGCCAGCGCGGCCGACGCGGCCGAGAGCCCGCCCACGACGACCGCGCCCTCGCCGCCGATGACGATGAGGCCGAGGCGCGCCGGCAGCGCCGTGCAGAGCGCCGTCAGCATGAGCGGGGCGGCGCGCAGGAGGGTGTTCTGGAACGAGAACCACGTGCCGAAGGCGCCGCGGTACATCTCGTAATAGACGCTCAGCGGGTTCGCCCCCTGGGCGGCCACGAAGGCGCCGAACGCGAGGAGCGAGGCCGCGAGGGCCCCGACGGGGATGACGATCGCCTCGGCTGTCTCGCGCCCGAGCAGCCCTTGCGGGAGGAGCTTCACGCCGCCGAGGATAAGGGGTCCAATATTTCCTCTCTTTTTCGGGGATCTTGCGGGTCGGCGACGGTGGTCGCGAGGGCTGGTGCGATGTGGTGGCCGCGGCGACCGCGAACGATCCGCACAGCGCGCCCGCTCCCCTTCGGGTCCCGGCCTTGCACGCCGCGCACCTCGGCCTGGTGACCCCGACAGGAGGTGTCTTTGGCATGCGGTGCGGCGGATCGTTTCTGCTTGTCCTGGGCACCAGCGTCTCTCTGGCGATGGTCCCGACGCGCGCGGCGGGCGCCGTCGACCTGACCTGTGCGTCGAGCGCGACCCTGGAGGCGCTCGTCTCGTGCATCCGCGATCATCTGCCCGGCAGGGGCTCACGCAGGTTCGTCGCCCCGAGCTTCATGGAGATGAGCGCCTGGCGGAGCGTCGCCTTCGCCATGCTGCGCGGCGATTGCGGCTTCGCGCTCCCTTACAGCCTGTCGCCTCTGGCGCAGAACCGGCGATTCCACGACGCCGAGACCGGCCGCAGCTATTGCGTGCTCATGGAGACCGCCGACTGGGACGGGGACGGGATCTTCGATCGGGGCTTCGGCGCCTTCATCGTCGACGCGAGCGCGGAGCGGGAGCTCAGCCATCAGGTGGCGCACCCGATCTCCGACACGGGGACGGAGACGCAGGCCGTCACCATCTTCAAGGAGACCCGATCTCGCACATTTCTCCTGGCCGGCGCGCACCGCGATGCGAGCCCGGGCGAGGGCGGACTCCTCGGATCGTCGGCGAGCTGGGACGCCGCCCACAACACGGCGACCATGTTCCACGCGACGCACATGGAGATCATGGCGTATTACGGGGAGAAGCCGTGGTGGGCCATTCAGTGGCACGGCATGGCGGAGGACACGTGCGAGAGGGTGGATGTGCACCTCTCTCACGGCGTGGATACGCCCCCCGCGGCGGGGGACAAGATCCTGGAGCTCAGGGCTCACCTGCTCGCCCGCGAGCCGACATGGCGGATCAGCGTCGCCGGCAGCGGCCTGTGCTCGCTCGACGCGACGAGCAACGTCCAGGGGCGGCTCCTCAACATCGCGCCGGCGGGGGGGAGCTTCGGTGCTCTCGCGGCGCCGCCCTCCACCAGGCGCTTCGTCCATATCGAGCAGCACGCCGGGTTTCGAGATCCGGACCGGTGGGTCGACGCGGTGCTGGCCACCTGGCCGTGAGGCCGTCCGCCGTCGCGTGAGGAATGCCGACCTCCTGTACCGGCACGCCAAAGCAGGAGCGCATCGCGTCATTCGTAGGGCTGGAACGCCCTATTCCTCATGGGGCCGGAACCACGAACGATGTCGTGAACGGGGCCGGCCCTCCGCGAGGACGCTCGACGACACGCGCACAAAACGAAGCATTTTACCATGATTCGCCCTCGCTCCGCAATCCGACGAACGTGCGTCTATCGCCGGCGTGTGCCCCGTCGTAGCGTCCCCGTCGCGTCCCCGTCGCGTCCCCGTCGCGTCCCCGCGCGGTCCGAGCCTGCCGCGGGCGCCCTCACTGGAGCCGGAGAACACCCATGACCCGTAAAGGTACGCTCATCCCGATCGCCTCCCTCCTCCGTATCCTCGTCCCGATCAGCCTCGCGCTCCTCGCGGGCGGCTGCTCGCAGGCGCCGGCGGAGATCCACGAGCGCCCCGGCGGGGACGAGGCCGCGCTGACCGACGCGCAGCGCCTCGCCGTGCATCGAGGGGGAGGCCGCGTTCACCCCACGAGCTGCGGGGACCGCCCGAGCGAAGCCCCGTCGAGCTTACCCTACTGGACCGCGATCGCGCAGAACGGAGCCATCCCCGACGCCCTCTGGGACGGTTCGAGCGCGTATCAGGACGGCCGCTTCTACATCTTCGGCGGGTTGAACGGGACCTACCCGGACGACGAGCCCGTCGCCGATTTCAGCGTCTTCGACGTCGACACGCGGACCTGGCACGATCTCGGCCAGTACACGGGCGGGCCCTCCGCCCGGGCCGAGGCGATGATGTGGAGCGTCGCCGAGGACGACGCCCTGTTCGTCTCCGGCGGGAGAGGTCCTTTCCGGCGCGGGCTCGATCTCACGCACCAGGACACGTTCCGGTTCGATCGGGCGCACGGGTGGACGCAGATCGCGCAGAAGCCGGCCGAAGTCCGGCTCGCGAATCGCTCCACGGAGGCGGTCGCCGTGCGAGGGAAGGGGAAACGCAAGACCGTCGCGTACGCATTCTCAGGCTCGTCGTCGACGTTGTCGGCCTTCATCAACCGCCCGGACGGTCTCCAGCACGACCTGGTCCGCTACAAGAACGGCTGGAAGCAGGTCGCGACCGGCTCGCCTGTCCCGCGCGCTCGAGCCCATCATCCGCTCGTGTACTCCGAGGGCTGGAACGCCCTCTTGGTCTATGGCGGATACACGAACGACGCCGTGAACGGGACCGGCCTGTTCACGCCGGAGAACTACCTCGGCGATCTCTGGATGCTCGACGTCGACACGGAGACCTGGGAGCAGATCTCCTTCGACGAGGACAGCGGACCGGGCCACCGCGACAACGCGAAGCTGATCGCCGACGAGCGCGGCCATCGAATCTGGCTCTTCGGGGGCAGCCAGTTCGACGGTACCACCCTGTCCGACGTCTGGTACTTCGATCTCGACACCGGGGATTGGACGCGCGTGGACACCGCGATGGCGGGGCCGGCGCCGGCGCCGAGGTTCGGCCAGTTCTCCTTCTCTCGCAGGACCGCCACCGCCTACGAGCTCTACATCTTCGGGGGAGCGACCGCGGAGTTCGCGCCGGTGCTGCTCAACGACATGTGGAGATTGACGATCCCCCTCGCCGGCGACGGCTGAACGAGCAGGAAGTCGGCCACGGCCAGGAGGCGTTCTTAGGAACGATTAAGGCGACATCGGACGAGCTCGGCGTTACCAGTCGTGGGGCAGCGACATGAATCGCGTAGGAGGTCACAGGGCCTTGCTGGTCCTGGCCTCCACGGGCGCGCGCGTCGCTGACAACAAGATAGGAGAAGAGAAATGGCAACGTCCGTAGTGTTTGGTTCGGTGAGGCAGTCTGACGGCGGGATGCTGAACCCCGGCTCCGGGGGCTGGTCTTCCACGAGGGTTTCGACGGGGAGGTACAAGATCACCTTCAATGCCACGTCGTCGCAGGCTCCGATCGTCGTCGTCACGCCGGTCGACGATGCCGGCAGACAGTCCGCCGACAACCAGTTCTCGACGTACAACCACGAGCACAGCCCGCCAGCGGTGTATGTCTGCTCGGTCGACAAGGCTAGCGGTGCGCTGGAAGACGCGAACTTCTCGTTCGTCGCCTACGTCGTTCAGTCGTAGGGCGCATCCTGCCCGGCGGCTCTCCTCGGGTCGTCGGTGGCGACGATCCTCCTCCCTCCGTTGAAGACCACGCCACGCCCTCACACCCCTCCACGGCCGCGGCTCCCGACGTGATGTGCGGACCGCGCTCTCCCCACCCGGGGTGGATCGCCGCTCCCAGCCTGCACCTGCCGTGACGACCGCTCCTCCGGCGGCCGGAGGGCGGAGGTCTGCCCAAAAAAACGTCCGGCGAGGCGCGCATGATGCTCAGCGACCGGAAAATTCGGGATCTCGGCACAGCCACCCACGACGGTGAGGTCGTCTTCTTCGGCACCAGTACCCGACCCAGGCGCCGAAGAGCGCGCCGCGGAGCGCTGTCTGGCTGGCTCCCAAAATTTCACATTCCCTGACATTTGTGCTCCCTTCTCCTCCAATGCCGGGTCGTGCGCCTCGCTTTGTCCAGACAAGCCATAGGGGTGAAGGGCCCTCCCGCGCCGCGCAGGCGCCGGGGATCGCGCGGGCTCAGCTTGTGTGCACGAGCGACGTCGGCGAGGCTCGGGAGGCCTTCCGCCGCGTTTACGTGGACGCGACCCTCGAGCCCAGGCGCGGCACATCGTTCGGCTGTGCGATGGAGGTCGCCTCCTTCGGCACAATCCGTGTCGTGACGGGCGACTGGCCCGGCGGAGGGCGGGCCTTCGTGCCGGCAGTCGGGGAGCAATACATCCTGTCTCTCTCGGCCGAGGGCGAGAGCGCCGGCGACCACGCGGGCGAGCCCTTCCGCGTCGTGCCGGGCCGGCGGGGCGCGCTGTTTTCACCAGGGCGATCCTGCTCGCTCGATGTCAGCGGGGAGTTTCACGGGCGGACCCTCGTGATCGACCGCGGAGCGCTCGACGCCCACTTCACCACGCTCACGGGCGCTGCGCTGCGCGGCCCGATCCGGTTCGGTACGGCGCTCGACATCGAGGACGGACCGGGCCGCACGGTACACGAGGTCGCGCAGCTCTTCCGCCGCCAGATCGAGCAGTCATGGGCCTCACCGATGCTGCTCGCCGGGCTGCGTGGTGCCCTCTTCACGAGCCTCCTGGTCCACACCCGGCACAGCCTATCGGAGGTCCTCGATGCACCGCCGCCGCGCGTGGCCCCGGCGTGCGTCCGCAAGGCTGAAGAATACATGGCCGCGCGCGCTGCGGAGCCCATCACGCTGGCCGACATCGTCGCCGCTGCGGGCGCGCCGGAGCGGTCCCTGCGAGCAGCCTTCGTGGCGAGCCGGGGAGTGCCACCGATGGATTTCCTGCGGTGGCGCCGGTTCGAGCTCGCGCGCCGCCAGCTGGCCGAGCCCTCGGCCGGCACGTCGGTCGCGGGCGTCGTGGCCGCGCTCGGGCTCGGTAACCCGGGGCGGTTCAGCGTCGACTACAAGCGCCGGTTCGGCGAGAGCCCCTCCGAGACGCTGTCCGCGGGGCGCGCGGCCGCGGGCCTGCCGCGCCTCCGGCCGCGACGCCGGCCCTGAACGTCACGAGCGCTGGCACCCACGAGCAACAACTCCGGCGACAACGCCACCCCGGGCCAACTGCCCGCAGCACACCATGGCATACCGGCAGCCGGGCTCGACCTCGACGTATCGCACAGATCGCTACCGATCGCGTGCGCGAACGATGTCGCCTGTCCAGAAACGGCAGCGAACTGTCCACGAACGGCAAGACAAACGCGCGGACGAGCTCGTCGCTGTTGCATCCTCGCCTGAACCTATGGTGGAAGATCGCTCTGTCATCGGACTCGGCAGGGTCGCCGCGGTCGGTCACGGCGGTGCGTCGTGGTGTCCGCAGGTGAGGCATTCAGGCAGCAGCAGGCGGCGGCGCGCGACTGGACCTGGGCGACGGGAACCGGCGGAGCGCACTCACCGAATGCCATGCAGGGGCCTGCGTCAACATCACCTCGGCAAGCGCCGATTCGACACTGGCATCTAACTTGAATATGCCGGCCGACCCTTCTCCAGCCAGCGCAAGCACAACCTTGAAAGGATGACCCATGCGGTATCTTGCAGGTTCACTTCTCCACGCTCTGACGATCCCGGCTCTCTCCACCCTGCTGCTCGCAGGCTGTACCAGCGCCGGCCCCTCCGCGGCCGACGGCGACGAAAACGGGGACGCCGTGGGCGGGGGACATGACGCGCTCACCCCCGAGCAGTGCACCTATTTCGATCCCGGCGGCACGGTCCAGATCTGCCACCACACCGGCTCCGCGACGAAGCCGTACACGATCCTTCGTATCAGCGACAAGGCGTGCATCAACGCGCACAGCGCCCACGACGGTGACTACATCACCAGCACCGACCCGAGCTCGCCGCTCTACGACCCGACCTGCAACGGCCAGGGCTGCCTCCCCGTGAACGCGCCGTGCGACGCCACCCTCCCGTGCTGCGATGGCCTGCTGTGCCAGAACGGTACCTGCACCGACCCCTGCGCCTCGGCCCCCTGCCAGAACGGCGGCGCCTGCGCCGCGACCGAGAGCGGTTACACCTGCACGTGCGCGCCCGGCTGGACGGGGACGAACTGCGAGACCAACATCGACGAATGCGCGCCGAGCCCCTGTGTCCACGGCACGTGCAACGATGAGGTCGACGGGTACACCTGCACGTGCGCGCCCGGCTTCTCCGGGACGAACTGCGAGACCAACATCGACGACTGCGCGTCGGGCCCCTGCGTCCACGGCGCGTGCAACGATCAGGTCAACGGGTACACCTGTACGTGCGCGCCCGGCTGGACGGGGACGACTTGCGAGACGGCCGTCTGCGTCCCCACCACCTGCGACGCTCAGGGAGCGACCTGCGGCTCGATCGCCGATGGCTGCGACGGGACGCTCGACTGCGGCTCGTGCGGGTCGGGCTTCACCTGCCAGAGCGGCACCTGCCAGCCCACGGGGCCCACGGGGCCAGCGTGCCCGTGTGATGGCATGCCCGGGTGGGGTCCCCCTGCTCCCCCCGTCCGGTGCATCAACTACTCGGGTTTCATGGGCCCCGGCAGCATCTACTACTATCTGAAGAGTGACGCCAATGGCCACGAGGGCCCCTTCGTCGAGTTCGCTGTCAACGGCCAGTTCGGTCCGGAGCCCGACCAGTGCGGATACGTGTCGGTGGCCAACACCCTCACCACCATGCCGCTCACCAGCCAAGCTCAGGCGGACCTCTGCGTGCAGAGCTTCCTGAGCTTCGCCGGCAGCTGCCCCTGAGCTGGGCGACGCTGCGTCAACATCACCTCGGAAAGCGCCGCGAGGCTCCAACGTCATCGTGGGATCTCCACCCGCGCGCGGCAGTGCGCCGGAGGCTGGTCGGCCTCAGTAGAAGTCGTACCTGGCGCTCAGGGCAGGCATGAAGAGCGGGAAGAGCGGGGCCGTGAGGGGCTCGGCCGGAAACCAGGCCGAGGCGGCGTGATCGACCCCAGCGGCGGTGTCGACGAACACCCGCTGGCTCGACGCCGGCCTCGGCACGGCGATGAGCAGGGGCACCGCGAGCCCCAGGGTGAGCTCGACCCGCCTGGCCAGCCGGACGCCGGCGCGCACCTCGGGCGCGACGTACACGAAGCGCGCCGCCGCGCTCCGCTCGATCGGGCCGAACGACGGCGCGCCGCTCGTCGACGCCCGCGCGCTCGCGCGCGACCCCGCGACCGCGCCGAACAGCCCGCCGGCGCCCAGCCGCGCGTGGAGCAGGAGGCGCTCGCCCGACGAGTACCCGACCCAGGCGCCGAAGAGCGCGCCGCGGAGCGCCGTCGTGTCGTCGACGCGCACCGCGTACGACGCCCCGCCGGCGGCCTCGAGCGTCGCGATGCGCCCACGGACGGCTTGCTGCACGCTCAGATAGCCCGCGGAGGCGCCGAACGAGAGATGATCGATGCCGTACCCTCCGTGGACGAGCAAGCTGGCGCCAGACCCGAGGGGTTCGCTGCAGGACCCCGGGCACACCGCCGGCGTGCCTCCGCCGAACGACGCCACGAGCGGCGCCGCGGCGCTCACCTCGGCGAGCCAGCGGGGCGTTCGGCGCGGGCCGCGCGCCTCGCGGTCGTCGATGGCCCCGGCGTCTCGCGCCAGCCGGATCCGGCGTGCGTCCGGCCCCTCCCTCGGCGGCTCGGCGGTCTCGTGCGCGCCCGTCTCCTGGAGCCGGATCAGCCGCGCCGTCACCTGGACCGTCTCCCCGCCGTCCACGTCGAGGCGCTGCTCGAACGGCTGGTACCCCGCCTTGACCACGCGGACGGTGTGGGGGCCGCGAGTCACGCGCAGAGGGGCGCCGAGCGGCAGCTCGCCGCGCGGCACGCCGTCGAGCAGGACCGTCGCGCCGGGCTCGGCGCCCGCGATCCCGATGGCTCCGACGGCATTGTAAAGGAGCTTTACCACCAGCAGGATATCGCGCCTGTCCTCGCCCTTGAGCCGCTCGGAGAAGTCGCGCAGCGCGCTCTCGTACAGCTCGATGGCCTCCAGGTAGCGCTCGAGCTGGATGAGACACGCGGCGGCGTTGGTCGTCCCGTTCAGCGTCATGAGCAACGCGCGCGATGTCTGGAACTCGGCGAGCGCCTCGGCCCAGCGCTCCTGATCGCGCAGCGCGATGCCGCGCTGGAAGTGCGCGCGCGCATCCTCGCGACGCCGAACCTCGCCGGGCCCGCCCGGCTGCGCGGCGGCGAGCGAGCCGAAGGGCAGCGGCGCCAGGAGCGCCGCCGCGAGGAGGAGGCCGCCATGCGCGGAGCGTCGGCGCGCCGTGCTGGGCATCGCGCGCGCCCTCATTCGAAGGCGTCTCCGGCCAGCACGCCGCTGCGCGGCTTCCCGTGCGCCTCCGCGGCCGCGCCGGTCGGGCACCTGGGGGGGACCTGCGCCGCCGGGGGGCAGACGCACGCCGGACCCTCGCTCGGCCGCGCGGCGCCGAGCGCAGCGCCCAGCGCGGATCCGGGCGGCGATTCCATCGCCAGGTGACCCGCCAGCACGTCGTGCTCGGCGGCGACGCCGGGCAACATGGATTCGAGCGCCGGCTCCGGCGTCTCGGCGAGCTCCGGCGTCTCGGCGAGCTCCGGCGCGGCGGCGTCGACGGCTTCGGCGGCCGGCGGCTCGGCGGGCGCGGCCGGGAGGAGGCCGCGCCCGGAGCGGCGCGCCGCTCGCGCCAGCGCGGCGAGATCGAGCGAGGGCGGCGAGGCGCCGGCGTCCGTGAGGGTCACGGTGGTCTCGCCGTGCCGTGCCCCCCTGGAGACGCGCACCCGGTGCGTCTGCCCGACCTTGCCCGAGAGCTCGATGACGCCGTCCCGCCGCCGCACCGGGACGCCGTCGACCTCGACCACGGCGTCGGCGGGCAGGACGAGCAGCTTCACCCGGCGCTCGCCGGCGCCGAGCCTGTGCACCGCCGGCCGCGCCGCCGCGGGGGCGCGGGTCTCGACGACGATCTCGCCGGCGGACGTCGCCGGCTCGGCTCCGCCCTCCTCGACGCCGGGCTGCCCGCACGCGCCCAGGGCCGACACGAGCACCAGCGCCGCCGCCGCGGCCGTGTCGCGCGCCATCATCGCCCCCGGCCCTCCGCGAGGAGCGGCGCGCGCTGGTACGAGCGCTCGCACGCCGCGTGCCGATCCCGGGCGGCGGACGCGGTCTCACCGAGGTAGGTGACGCGCATGTACGGCGGCAGGCAATCGGTATGCGCGGTCAGCAGGCGTTTCTGCAGGGTGTCCACGTCGATGCTCCAGGTGTGAATGCCGTTGTCCATGGCGACGGTCATCAGCCGTTGCCCTCCGTCGAGGAAGGCCAGCGCGATGACCGGCGCCGACGCTCCGAGCACGATGGGAGCGCCCTCGCCGGCAGCGCTCCAGAGGCGGACGGTGGCGTCGGCCGACGAGGTGACGACGCGCTCGCCGTCGGGGCTGAAGAGGGCGCGGAGGACCGCGCCGTCGTGCCCGCGCAGCACGACGGGCTCGCCCTCGCCGCGCGCGCTCCACACCCGCGCCGTCCCGTCGTCGGACGCCGTCACGACGCGCTCGCCGTCAGGGCTCCACGCGCCGGCGTGGACGCCGCCGCCGTGCCCGCGCAGCACGACGGGCTCGCCCTCGCCGTCGGCGCTCCACACCCGCGCCGTGTGGTCGAGCGACGTGGTGAGCACGCGGGCGCCGTCAGGGCTCCACGCGGCCGAGGTGAGCCAGTCCTCGTGCCCGCGCAGCACGACGGGCTCGCCCTCGCCGTCGGCGCGCCACACGCGCGCCGTCCCGTCGTCGGACGCCGTGACGACGCGCTCGCCGTCAGGGCTCAACACGGCGGCGCGCACCTCGGCCTCGTGGCCCCTCAGCACGACGGGCTCGCCCTTGCCGTCGGCGCTCCATACGCGCGCCGCGCGATCGAACGAGGCCGTGACGACGCGCGCGCCGTCGGCGCTCGGCGCCGCGCTCGCCACCCACCCCTCGTGACCCCTGAGCACGACAGGCTCGCCCTCGCCGTCGACCCGGAAGACGCGCGCCGTCCGGTCCTCGTGCGCGGCGACGACGCGCTCGCCGCCCTCCACGATGGACGCCGCGTGGAAGAAGCCGAGGTCGCGACGCCGGTGCGGCATCGCCCGGAGCGGCTCGGCGCTCCACACCCTCGCGGTGCGGTCGGACGAGCGCTCCCACGGATCGGACGCCGCGGTGACGACGCGCGCGCCGTCGGGGCTCCACGCCGCGGAGCGGAGCGGCGCGCGGTGCCCGACCAGGACGAGCGGCGGGCCGCTGCCGTCCGCCGGCCAGAGGCGCGCCGTCCGGTCCGCGGAGGCGCTGGCGACGTACTCGCCGTCGGGGCGCCATGAGACGAAGGTCACGGCGAGCGCGTGGCCGGAGAGCACGACCGGCTCGGCGTCGCCGGCGGCGCTCCAGACGCGCACGGTCCGATCGGCCGAGGCGGTGGCCACGCGCAGGCCGTCGGGGCTCACGGCCGCGTGCAGGACGCTGTCCTCGTGCCCGGCGAGCACCACGGGCGCGCCGGCGCCGGCCAGCGTGAAGACGCGCGCCGTCCGGTCGCGCGAGCCGGTGACGACACGCGCGCCGTCGGGGCTCACGGCCACGGCGATCACCTCGCCGGTGTGCCCGCGGAGGACGCGGCTCCTGCCCTTCGCGATCAGCCAGACGCGCGCCGTCCGGTCGTCGGAGGCGGTGACGACGCGCGCGCCGTCGGGGCTCCACACGGCCGCGTTGATGCGGCCGCGGTGGCCCGTGAGGACGACCGGATCGCCCTCGCCGTCCATGCGCCACACGCGCGCGGTGCCGTCGGCCGAGGCCGTGAGCACGCGCGCGCCGTCCGGGCTCGCGGCCACCGCGGTGACGGCGCCGCGGTGGCCCCTCAGCACCACCGGCTGACCGGCGCCGTCGGCGCGCCACACGCGCGCGGTGCCGTCCTCCGAGCCCGCGAGCGCGCGCTCGCCGTCGGGGCTCCACGCGGCCGCGAGGATGGCCCCGCCGCCGCCCTCCAGCACCACGGGCTGGCCGGTGCCGTCGGCGCGCCACACGCGCGCGGTGCCGTCGGCCGACGCCGTGAGCACGCGCGCGCCGTCGGGGCTCCACACGGCCGCGGCGAGGGCGCCCGCGTGCCCGCGGAGGGTCGCGCGGAGCGCGTTCGTGTTGAGGGCGTCGCTCGCCAGCTCGATCCAGCCGCGGCGCGCGCTCGGCAGCTCCGCCTCGGGCAGGAGCTTCATCGCCAGCGGGAGCTGCGCGCGCACCGCGAGCTCGCGGAAGCCCGCGAGGATCCTGGCGTCGTGCGCCTCGGAGCGCCGCTCCTCCGCGGCGTCCCGCTGCCGGTCGGCCTCGCGTCGAGCCCGGGCCTCCTCGACGCGCAGGCGATCGGCGCGGAGCTTCTGGGTGTACGCCACCGCGCCGAGCGCCGCCGCGCCGGCCGCGACCACGAGCGCCGCCGCGGCGACGGCGGCGGAGCGGCGCCGCCGCGCGCGCTCCTCGGCGAGCCTCGCCTCCGCCTCGGCCCGCTCGCGCCGCCGCGCCTCCAGGTGCTGGCGCTGCCGCCGCTGATCGAAGACCTCGCGCGCCAGCCAGTCGTGGCCGATCTCGAAGTACCGGCTCCCCTGGTGCTCCGCCGCGTGGAGGATGGCCGCCCCCTCCAGCGCCCTCAGCGCCGGCCCGAGCTCGTCCGCGGGGAGGACCCGGAGCAGCTCCTTCTCGGTGCGCAGCGTGCGGCTGCCGTCCGCCGTCACCAGGTGATCCTCGAGCAGCCGCTCGGCGCCGCCGCGCAGCGCGCCGAGGCCGGCGAGCGTCGCCTCCAGGTACCGGCGCAGGATGGCCTCGGCCTCGACCGCGTCGACCGGCGCTCCCTTCGCGCGCTGCTCGAAGAGCGCGCGGCACACGATCTGCGCGTACGCGGCCTGCGC
This sequence comes from Sorangium sp. So ce296, assembly GCF_051529605.1. Lineage (NCBI taxonomy): Bacteria > Pseudomonadati > Myxococcota > Polyangiales > Polyangiaceae > Sorangium > Sorangium sp. So ce296. The sequence continues at coordinate 14,120,175 of NZ_CP150325.1, read as the reverse complement.
CTCGGCCTCGTCGCCCGCGGCCTGGCCGGGCACGCGCACCTGGAGCAGGAGCGGGCGCAGGTCCGCCGGCGCCCACGCCTGCGGCGGCTCGCCGGCGGCGGCCGCCTGGCAGACGGCCTCGCAGAGCTCGGCGACCGTGAGCGGGCCGACGCGGAAGCCGTGATCGAGGAGCCGGCGGTGCTCGCGCAGCCGATCGCGGAAGCGGCCGAGGTAGTCCTCGCGGAGCGACAGCACGAGGCGCAGGTTGCGGGTGGGCAGGCCGGCGAGGCGGTCCACGCAGTCGAAGAGCGCCTCGGCCTCGGCCGCGCCGCGCGTCGCGTAGAGCAGCTGCTCGATCTGATCGAGGTAGACGACGGCGAGCCGCGGCGACCCGCGCGCCGCGCGCTGCGCCGCCGTGAGCAGCGCGTCCGCGGGCGAGGCGCCGGCCGGCCGCTCGCCGAGGCCGAGGGCGCCGTACACCGCGTCCGCGAGCCAGCGCGTCGGGTCCTGATCCTCGGGCCAGGCGTCGACCCGCGCCACGCGGACATCCTGGCGCTCGATGAGCGACGGGAGGACCGCCGCCTGCACCAGGGAGGACTTGCCCGCGCCGGACGGCCCGAACACGGTGACGCAGCGGTTGGCGAGGATCGATGCCTCGAGCCGGTAGGCCAGGTCGCCTCGCCCGTAAAAGCGATCACGGTCGGAAGCGCGGTAAGGTTGCGGACCTGGAAAGGGGTTCTGCATTGCGGGGCAGCGAGAGCGAGTAAGAGCGAGGAAGAGCGAGTAACAGACGGACTCGGCGCAAACACCTTATTGCTTCTTAAGGAGCCAGAGGCCGCTCCGGGGCTCGCGACCGACCCGGGGGTGGCGCGCTCCCGGGGGGCGCGCACTTGTCGGGCGACTCCGAGCGGGTCACCCAGCGACGGAGGTCGATGTTCACCGTCCCCAGGAAGGCTCCCTTGAGCACGCGGACGTTGTAGGTGACGCCGGGCGCCGTCCTCTGCGCCTTCCCCCACGCGCCGAGGGTGCCGCCGAGATCGATCGACGCGCCGCCCTCGCACGAGAGCTTCCCCTTCCAGGCCGCGCCGGCGGTGTCGAGCGCCGCGATGTTGAACGAGCACGCGTCGAGATCGCAGACGTTGCCCGGACCCACGGCCGCGCCGGCGCAGTCTCTCTTCTGGTAAACCACGCTGAAGCACTCGGGGTAGTCCGCGAAGAAGAGAGAGGTCCCCTGGAGCCTCCGGCCCGACGCGCTCGACGCGCTCACGGAGGTCCCTCCGAGCGAGGAGGCGTCGATCGCCAGGGTCGCCGCGACCGCCTCCTCGGCCGCCACCTCGAGCGTCCCTGCCTTGATCGCGCGCGTCAGCACCCTGACGTAGCTCGTCCCGGTGTCGGCGAACAGGCTTGTGCACGCGCCGCTCGCGTCGAGGTACACCGCCGAGAGCCTGCTCTCCACGAGGTCCGTCAGCGTGATGCTCGCGCTCCGCTTCGACGACACGCCGGCCGAGGGGGCGACCTTGACGGCAGCGCCGAGGTCGCCGGAGAGCTTCCCGTCGAGAACGTCCCCGTAGTGGAGCGTCACCTTCGACCAGCTCGGCGCCGCGGTGCCCTGGTCGCCGTCGAAGCAGGCGTTGGTCTCGGGCTGGTCCCCGAGCAGCCGCCGTCCGAGGCTCGCGGCGCCGCTCGCCGGCGTCCGCGCGCGGTAGTCCGGCGCGAGGTCCTTGATCGCCTTGTCGAGCGTGACCGTCGCGGTGCTGGCGCAGGCCGCGACCGGGAGCGCGGCCAGCGCCGCGATCGCGAGGCGGATCGGTGAGCGGCTTCTGTCATCGTCAATCTTCACGGTGGATCTCCTTCGAGGGCGCCGTGGCCGCGGTCAGGGCGAGACGGCCGAGAGGACGTCCTCGATCTCGGCGGCGAGCTGGTCGACGTCCGCCGACGCGTCGCTGGCGAGCCAGTCGACATCGTCCTTCCGGCGGTAAACCTCGGCGCGGATCCGTGGGACGACCACGAGCTCTTCATCCTCGGTGAGCTCGTCGGCGAGCAGGGTGACCGAGAGCTCGCACACCTTGATGCTGCCCTCCGGCTCGGGGATCCGCAGGGTCACCGAGGCCGTGGCGCTCTCGGCGTCGAGGCGCGCGGCCGCGCGGCCCTCGAAATGGACGGACAGGGCCTTGCCCACCGACCGCAGCAAGGCCTGTACCGCGCGCCTCGGTGGCTCGCCGGGGCCGAGCCGCGTACGAAGAGAGACGCCGACCGTCACCCACGACGACCCGCCGAACGCGATGGGCTCATCCCGATTCATGTGTTCTTCCGCTGACACGGGCATACCTGCCATGAAACGGACGACGACGCATTTTGTCAGCTTAAGAGAAATTAAGGAGCAACGCGTTCACGAGAGGCCGCGCCGGACGTCGTGAGCTTCGGAGCAGCGCCGTCCCGCCGCGGCATCGGTCGCTGTCTCGAGGAGGGCTGCGGTGTCAGTCACCGTTCGGATTATAAACGATGGTTTTTCCGGTGGTGTCGATGAGCGCATAGGAGTAGTCGGGAGGGAAGCTGATGGACTTCGCCTTCGGGAGCAAGTCCAGCGGGTACCACCAGTCGGGGGCGCCCGCATACATCCACGTGTTGCCGGCTGAATCGAGGGCATAGTACGACATGGCGCCTGCGGACATCACCTGGACCAGGGTTCCGCTGGTTTTGTTGTTGGGGATGGGGTCAGTCCAGCTGCTCTCCGCGAAGATGTACTGGTGCATGTGGCCAGAAGTAGAGAGCCCCATCAGATACCAATTCCTCCCCCCTGAGTTCCAGAATGCGCTCACCTGCTTCATCCCGCCGCCGTTGAGCATGCTCCAGGAGTTCGTGCTCGCGTTGTACTGATAGACGTTGCCTGCCGCGTTGACCCCCCAGACCCCGGACCCGTTGTTGACCCCAACGGCCACCTGAACCAGCGTGCCGGGCATCTGGACCCAGGGGTTTGTCCCGTTGTATTTGTACACGTTGCCCGCCGCATTGACTCCCCACACCGTCCCGTCCGTCGAGGCGCTCACCTGGACGAGCGAGCCAGGGATCTGCGTCCAGCTGCTTCCGGAGTAACGGAAGATGTTCTGGGCGCCATCAACCCCCCAGATGGTGGGGCGGCCTCCAACAGGGTAAGAGACGGCGGAAATCTGAGTCATGGTCGTGCTGAGCGTGAGGGGCATTGTTTCTATCTCCTTCGTCCATTCGGCGCCAGGCTCCGTCGAGCAGATCGCCCCGATGGAACGGCGCTTCGAGGCCCCGCGGACGACGCCATCGTCCTTCCGTCGGTGCCATCTCGATGTCGGTCGTATCCGTCGTCGGTCGCGCTGACAACTTAAGCTATTTTAATGCGCCTCGGATCCGGCGGCGTGGTCGGGCGTGTCGCGCGAGCGTCCGCTCAACCCGCCTTCCCCTGCTTGGCATACTCCTTCCGGATGCCCTGCAGGAGGTCGTCTGCCGTGAGGGGGCGGCCGCCCTCTCTCAGGGCCTCGAGCGAGGCGTAGCGGATCACGTTCATGATCGCGCCCCCCGCGAGCGCGTGCTCGCGCGCGATCTTCTCGAGGTCCACGGAGCCGTCGAACCTCGCCTTGGGCGAGAGCCCCTGCCGCCACAGCCGCGCGCGCTCCTCGGCGCGCGGCATCGGAAAGTAGATGATCGACTCGAACCGCCGCGCGAAGGCGTCGTCGAGGTTGTCGCGCAGGTTGGACGCCAGGACGGCGAGCCCATTGAAGGTCTCGATGCGCTGGAGGAGGAAGGAGACCTGCTGGTTGGCGTAACGGTCGTGCGCGTCCCGCGTCTCGCTGCGCTTGCCGAAGAGCGCGTCGGCCTCGTCGAAGAACAGGACCCAGCCCCTGCGCTCGGCCTGGTCGAAGACCCGGCCGAGGTTCTTCTCCGTCTCCCCGAGGTACTTCGACACCACCAGGGAGATATCCACCTTGTAGACCTCACGGCCGGCGGACTTGCCGAGCAGGCAGGCGGTCATCGTCTTGCCCGTGCCCGGCGGGCCATAGAAGAGGCTGCGGTGGCCGGGGCGCAGCTTCCCGGCCATGCCCCAGTCCGCCATCAACGTCTCTCCGTGCTCGATCCAGGTCTCGATCTCCTCGAGGTGCTTGCGGGTGCTGGGCTGCAGCACCACGTCCTCCCAGCCGAGGCGCGTCTCGATCCGCTGGGCGGGGAAGCCGGGCCCGCAGCCGCGCCGCCGCGGCTCGCCGGTGGTGAAGAGGCAGAGCAGCTCCTCCGAGATCCAGAGGGGCGCCTTCATCGGCGTCACCTCGTCGCCGCCCCCGAGCCTGAGGACGTCGTGCCTGGCGAAGAGGTGCTCTGGATCCAGGAGGAGCTGCGCCGAGAACCGGAGCGCGAGGTCGTCGCCGCCGACGATGAACGCCAGCGTCTCGGCCGTGGGCAGGAGCTCGCCGCCGGAGCTGAGCTGGGCGCCGCCGAACTCGGTGAGCCTCCGATCCGCGGCGGTGTCGCGGCCGAAGCAGGCGTCGAGGAGCTGGGGCCGCAGGTGCGGGACCAGGGCGAGCACCAGGGCGAGGCGCTCGACGAAGGAGAGCTGATGGCGCCGCACGAAGCCGGCGTACTCCGAGCTCGACCCGCCGAGGTCGGGCGGCGCGATGTCGAGCACGCTCTCGTCGGTCGCACCGTTGCCGAAATGGATCTTGATCCGCGCCTCCAGGACGCTGCGAAACCAGAGCAGCTCCCGCTCGAGGTCGGCGGCGTTCTCCACGATCTTGGTCATCCTTGCCATACCCATCGAGCCGCGGCGCTCCTCCTCGCTCCAGAACCGCTGCGCGAAGGTGGCACGACGCGCCCCGGTCGCGCCGCTAAATACGAGGCTTCTTAAAATGGCTTAAGTTGTCGATGCGGCCGGCCTCGGGTACTACCGATGTCGAGCTCGGCGCCCGCGGGGGACCCATGACCTCGCCCGCGGGCGTCGAGGCGCCGTTCCATCGTGGCGATCCGCTCGACGCCGCCTGACGCTCAGGCGTCGCGCCGCGGATGCGCTGACCCAAGATCTTCAAGGATGAGAGCCAATGAGCGCTGGACAAGCTCAGGGCTCCAGGAGCCATCAGCCGTGATCAGCGAACTCCTCGTCCTGCTCAGGAACACGGTGAACGAGCACCTGACCGCGAGCGCGGGCTGGCGCGGCCCGGTGCCCGACCAGGGGCCAGTCGCCTTCCTCGACGGCGAGGCGGCGGACAGCCTCGAGCTCAAGCTCGGAGCCGTCACGCTCCTCCTGGTCAACCTCGAGGAGGATCACACGCTAAGGCCGGCCGACCCGTTCCGGGTGACGCTGCCGGACGGCACCACGCAGCGCGTCCAGCCGGCGATCCAGATGAACGCTTATGTCCTCTTCGCCGCCCGCTTCAAAGAGTACGAGCAAGGCCTGCGGTGCATCTCGCTGATCCTGCAGTTCTTTCAGGGCCGCCGGGTCCTCGATCACGAGAACACGCCGGCGCTGAGCGGCAGGATCGAGAGGCTCACCCTGGAGCTGTTGACGCTCCCGCTCTCCGAGCTGAACCAGCTCTGGGGCGTGCTCCGGAGCGCGTATCAACCTTCGCTCCTCTACAAGGTCCGGATGGTCGTCTTCCAGGACGAGGGCGCCTTCGGCGCGCCGCAGATCACCGAGCCGGTGCTGAGGATCCACCCGTGAAGCACGCCGCGATCATCGAGGTGCTCTTGCAGCACGCGTTCTACACCGACCTCCGGTGTCCGGACCTCTCGATCGAGCCGAGCGACGCCACGGCGCGCCTGCTCCGCGATCATCGCTGTCTCTTTCGATCGAGCTCCCAGGGCGCCCGGGTCCTCTCTCCGCTCGACGCCACGGGACGACCGTTCCTCCGGCTCCCGGGGGACGCGGCGCTCCTCTTCTACCTGGCGGTCCGGGGCGGCGACTTCGCCGCCATCACGGATCTCGCCAGCATCCGCGGGCGCTCGGCGCCGGTCTTCACGGACGCCGGCGCGGGGACCGACGGCGAGCTGCGGCTAGCCCCCGCCGACCCGGCGCGGCCGCGGCTCCCGCCGGGCGTCCTCGCCGCCGTCGAGATCCGCCCCGGGAGCGCGCCGCGGCCCGCCCGCTTCCAAGTGAGCTTCCCGGCCAGGCAGGCGCGTTGGGCCTACTACTGCGTCACCGACCTGGCGCCTGCCGCGGGCGAGCTCGCGGTGGTGGACGCCTCGCCCGCCAGCGCCGCCGGCGCGCTGCGCTTCAGCGCGGTGACGCTCGAGCCGACGGACCCGGTCGCCGCGCAGATCGAGCGCCGGTATCCCGGGATGCGCTGCGCGTGCTTCGTCTCCGACCAGCCCGTCGCCGCTCGCGCGGAGCCGAGGAGGAGCCTCGAGCTCCGGCTCGGCCCCGACCGCGTGACGGGCCCGCTGCCCAACCCGTCGATGCAGAGCGCTGCAGAGGAGGATCTGCTGTTTCAGATCATCACGTATCGAACGCAACCGTTTCAAACCCCCTGAGATCGAGGAACAATGCCTGCTTATATGACGCCCGGTGTCTACGTGGAAGAGGTGTCGACCCTGCCGCCCTCCGTGGCGGAGGTCTCCACCGCGGTCCCCGCCTTCATAGGATATACCGAGAAGGGCTCGTCGATCGCCCAGGTGAGCACGATGCTCGAGTACGAGCAGCTCTTCGGCGGACCCAAGCTCGCGAGCTTCACGGTCACGGTGGACGCCTCGTCCCAGGTGACCGGCGTGACGCGGGGGCCCGATCCCGGGTTCCTGCTGTACTACGCCGTGAGCCACTACTTCAAGAACGGGGGCGGGAAGTGCTATATCGTGTCCGCCGGAGACTACTCGTCGCCGCCCGCCAAGGACAAGCTCGCCGACGGCCTCTCGCTGCTCGAGAAGGAGGACGAGCCGACGCTGATCGTCTTGACCGACGCCGTGAGCCTCGCCGCCGCGGACTACCACGAGCTGTGCCAGGCGGCCCTCGCCCAGTGCGCGAGGCTCGGTGATCGCTTCGCGATCTTCGACGTCAAGAAGGACGCGGAGCCGGGCAAGAAGGACATCGACGTGTTCCGCGACGGGATCGGGACGAGCAATCTGGCCTATGGCGCCGCCTACTACCCGTACCTCCAGACCTCCCTGAGCTACGCGTACGCGGACCCGGACGTCACGATCCAGGACGGGGCGGCGGCCGGGGTCGGCCTCGACACCCTCAAGGCGAGTCGGACGGCGATCTACCAGCAGGTCAAGGCGAAGCTCGCGGCCGAGCGGGTCGTCCTCCCGCCGAGCGCGGCGATCGCAGGGATCTACGCCAGCGTCGACCGGGATCGCGGCGTGTGGAAGGCGCCCGCCAACGTCAGCGTCGCGGCCGTGATCGGGCCGGTGCTGAAGATCACGAGCGAGGCCCAGGACGCCCTCAACGTCGATCCGACGGCGGGTAAATCGATCAACGCGGTGCGCGCGTTCACCGGCAAGGGGACGATGGTGTGGGGGGCGAGGACCCTGGCCGGCAACGACAACGAGTGGCGGTACATCTCGGTCCGGCGGCTCTTCATCATGATCGAGGAGTCGGCCCGGAAGGCGACGTCCTTCGCGGTCTTCGAGCCCAACGACATGACGACCTGGCTGAAGGTCAAGGGGATGATCGAGAGCTTCCTCTACGGCCTCTGGGAGCGCGGCGCCCTGGCCGGGGCGTCCCCGGCGGCGGCCTACTTCGTCAACGTGGGCCTGGGCAAGACGATGACCAACCAGGACGTCCTCGAGGGGCGGATGATCGTCGAGATCGGGATCGCGGCGGTGCGACCGGCCGAGTTCGTCGTCCTTCGCTTCTCCCACAAGATGCAGGAGGCATAGGCCATGGCACTGACCAAGAGCGAGATCGTGACCGCGTATCCTCTCCCGTCGTACAACTACCGAGTCGAGATCGCGGGCGCCGCGGTCGGCTTCTCGGAGATTTCCGGGCTCAGCATCAAGCGCGAGACGACGACCTACAAGGAGAGCCCCACCGGCGGGGCGGCGCCCGGTCCGGTGGTGATGAACATGCCGGCGCAGCGCACCGCGCCGACGCTCACGCTGAAGAAGGGCATCGTCAAGAAGACCAGCGTCGCCGCGCTCTACGCCTGGATCAGCGCGATCCAGGTGAACCAGGTCGAGAAGAAGGACATCTACGTCCGCCTCTGCGACGAGAAGGGCGAGGCGGTGATCAGCTGGAAGGTGCAGAACGCCTTCCCCACGAGGCTCGACGCGCCCACCTTCACGGCCACGTCCAACGAGGCCGCGATCGAGAGCATGGAGCTGATGGCGGACGCGATCCTGATCGAAGAGGCGTAGAGCGGCGCGATGGCCCAGTCGACGGACAACCAGCGGACGAGCTACCCGCTCGCCGCGTACAACTTCCGCGTGAAGGTGGGCGAGGCCTCGATGAGCTTCACCGAGGTCTCCGGTCTCGCGGTGGAGCGCGAGCACGTGACGTACGAGCACGGCCTGAGCTTCCGGGAGGGCCCCGTGCTCATGAGGTTCAACTCCAGGCGTTTCACGCCCGTCACCTGCAAGCGCGGCGCCGTCCTCGGGGCAGATCCGCTGTTTCTCTTCGACTGGCTTGAGGCGGGGGACGGCCGGCGCATGGAGGTCAGCCTCTGCGACGCGACGGGCGCGGCGGTGCTCGCCTGGAGGGTCGCCGTCGCGATCCCCGTCAGCCTCAAGGCGCCCACCTTCAGCGCCGCCACGAACGACGTCGTCGTCGACGCGCTCGATCTGCAGGTCAGGGAGGTCTCCGTTGTCAGGCTCTGACGTTCGCGACGACGGGAGTCGCCTCGGTCTACGCCCCGGGCTCCGGGGTTGGAGGTCAAGCATATGATCACGCCCATCCCGGATCTCCTCCCGCAGCGCGAGCTGGTCGTCGACTTCCGCTTCGGCGTCTTCTTCCTCGTCGGCGGCGTGGCGCCGAACCCGCTCGACATCCGGTTCAAGCGGGTGAAGGGGCTCTCGGCGACGGTGAAGACGACGCCGCTCGCGGAGGGCGGACAAAACCTCTACACCCAGCGGCTGCCCGATGGGGTCGAGTATGGCAACCTCGTCCTCGAGCGCGGCTTGATCGTGGGCTCGCCGCTGCACCTCGAGGTCGAGGCCGCCCTGTCGCTCTTCAAGTTCGCCCCGTCGAACGTCGTCGTCACCCTCTTCAACGACGCGTACGTCCCCGTGTCGGCGTGGTTCTTCTTCAAGGCCTATCCGGTCAGGTGGGCGATCTCGGACCTCGACGCCGCATCGAAGGGCGTGCTCGTCGACACGCTCGAGCTCGCCTACGCCCGGATGCAGATCATGAGGGTGTGACCATGGCAGTGGAGATCAAAGAGCTGGTGATCCGCGCCGTCGTCGCGCCCCCGGAGGGGGCGTCGGGCGCGCGCGCGGCCGCGCCCGACGCCGCCGGGCTGGAGGCCATTGTCGAGGCGGCGGTCAAGGAGGTCCTCCGGGTCCTCAGGGCGTCGAAGGAGAGATGATCGTGGGACTGAACCTCTTCAAGCTCGAGAAGCTCAAGATCAAGGCGTTCAAGGACGTCGGGCGCCGGCAGCCGATCGGGGCGCCGTTCGAGGCGATGTTCAACCCGGCGTCGTTCTCGCAGCGCTACGCGATCGCCTGGGGGGCCAAGCAGGGGGTGGGCTCCAGCGCGCCGCAGCTCTCGTACAGCCGGAGCAAGCCGAGCGAGCTCACGCTCACCCTGGTGGTCGACGGCACCGGCGTGGAGTCGCTGGGGATCGCCGCGCCGGTGCGGAAGAGCGTGAAGGATCGCGTCAAGACGTTCCTCGACGTCACCTTCCGTTACAACGGGGTCATCCACGAGCCCAATTATCTTCTCGTGGAGTGGGGATCGCTGATCTTCTCCTGTCGCCTCTCCGCGGTCGACATCAAGTACACCGCGTTCGAGCGCGACGGCACCCCGCTCCGGGCAGAGATCGAGGTGACGCTGATCTCCGACAAGGCCGCGAAGGCGCGCGCCAGGGAGGAGGGCAAGACGTCGCCGGATCTGACCCACAGCCGGATCGTGCGCAGCGGGGACACGCTGCCGCTGCTGACCAGGGACATTTACGGCTCGTCCGCCCGCTACCTGGACGTCGCGCGGTGGAACCGGCTGGACGACTTCAGGCGGCTGATCCCCGGCCAGGAGATCTTCTTTCCGCCGCTCGCCAACCTGGGCGCCGGCACCTCCGGGGAAGGGTAGACGCCATGCCCGCGGTGACTCCCACCATCCTCAGCGACGGCAAGCCGATGGACCCGGCCTACGAGCTCCTCTCCATCGACATCCGGAGAGAGGTCGACCGGATCCCCCGAGCGGAGCTGCGCGTGCTCGACGGCGACGCCGCGCAGCAGGCGTTCGCCATCAGCGATACCGGCTTCTTCGCGCCGGGGGCGAAGATCGAGATCAAGCTCCGGTACGAGGGGGAAGAGGACCGGTGCGTCTTCAAGGGGGTGGTGGTTCGGCACGGGGTGGAGGCTGGCGGCGACGGCTCCGTCCTGGTGATCGGGCTCAAGGACGCCGCGGTCAGGCTGACCGGCGCGCGGCGGAGCGCCGTCTTCCGGAAGATGACCGACGGCGCGATCGCGAAGCAGCTGATCGAGGCGGCGGAGCTCGAGGTCGGCACCATCGCCGAGACCAGGCCGGAGCACGCGGAGATGGTGCAATACCACGCCACGCCGTGGGACTTCATCCTCGCACGGGCAGGCGCGCTCGGCCTCCTCGTGGTCGTCGAGGACGGCAAGATCTCGCTCCGCAAGATGGCCATCGAGGGCGCGCCCAGGCACCGCTTCGCTTATGGCATCACCGAGATCTTCGACCTCGAGATCGAGGCCGACGCCGAGCACCAGTACCGCGCCGTGGAGAGCGTCGCGTGGGACGTGAAGGAGCAGAAGCCCACCGCGGCCAGCAAGGCGAAGAGCGTCCGCGCCACCCAGGGGAACCTCGACGGGGGCAAGCTCGGCGACGCGGTCGGCAACGGCACCTGCACGCTCTCCCACCCGGTCCCCGTCGCGGCGGAGGAGCTCCAGGCCTGGGCCGATGCCCGCATGGCGAGGAGCCGGATGGCGCTGCTCCGCGGGCGCATCGCGGTGCCGGGCTTCGCCGGCATCAGGCCGCTCGACGTCATGGAGGTCGCCGGGGTCGGCAAGCGATTCAACGGCACGACGCTGGTGACGGGGTTTCGCCACCGGGTCGACGCGTCGGGCTGGCGCACCGACGTGCAGTTCGGGCTCTCGCCCGATGAGCTCTCCCGCAAGGAGGAGCTCCGCGAGGCGCCGGCGGCCGGGCTCCTGCCCGCGGTGAGCGGGCTGCAGATCGGCGTCGTTGCAGATTTCGAGGACGATCCCGACGAGGAGCTCCGGGTCAAGGTCATCCTCCCCGGGGTCGACGCGAAGCAGGACAAGGCGGTCTGGGCCCGGCTCGCCGCGCCCGGCGCAGGCAAGGCGCGCGGGTACTTCTTCCGGCCGGAGCCCAAGGACGAGGTGGTGGTGGGCTTCTTCAACGACGATCCGCGCCGCCCCGTGATCCTCGGGGCCCTCTTCGGGTCGAAGAACGCGCCCCCGGATACGATGGGAAAGCCCAGCAAAAAGAACGACAAGAGCGGGATCGTCACCAAGTTCGGGACGAAGATACAGCTCCTCGACCCCGACGAGAACAAGGCGTCGGTGTCCATCGAGACGGCCAACGAGAACAAGCTGCTCATCGACGACGGCGCAGGATCGATCGTCCTCTCCGACCAGCACGAGAATTCGATCACCATGGGTAAGGACGGCATCGAGATCAAGAGCGAGAAGGGCAAGGTCACGATCAGCGGCAAGGGGGTCGACATCCAATGAGCCGATCAGGACAGGAGGTGAGGGAGATCCACCTCTCGGTGACGGTGGACGAGGCGAACCTGATCCTGGAGGGGGTGGGGCTGCTCCCGTTCGCCAGGGTCTACGCGCTGGTCGCCAAGGTGCAGCAGCAGGCGAGCCAGCAGCTCGGCGGCAAGCCCGCCCAGGAGGAGCCGGATGCGACCTGAGAGCTCTTTCCTCGGCCGAGGCTGGGCCTTCCCGCCCTCGTTCAGCCGCGGCGGGGCTGACGTGGAGATGGTCTCCGGCCCCGCAGACATCCAGCAGAGCCTGCAGATCCTGGTGGGGACCTCGCCGGGCGAGCGGGTCCTCGCGGAGACGTTCGGCTGCGACCTCGCGGGCCTGGTGTTCGAGGAGCTGGATCAGGGCCTGATCAACACGATCGAGCGGCTCCTGACGGACGCGATCCTCGAGCACGAGCCCCGGATCCAGGTCGATCGGATCGACGTCGCGGCGAGCGACACCCAGCCGGGCTGCGTGCTCATCGCGGTCAACTACACCATCAGGGATACGAACTCGCGCTTCAACATGGTCTTCCCGTTCTATCTCACGGAGGCGACCCTCCCCGGGTGGTGAGAGCGCCATGAGTAGATTGATTCTCATCGAGGGCGACAAGGCGATCTTCCTGCCCAGCTTCACGCCCGCGCTCGTCCTGCCCAGGCCTGGAGAGCTGAAGGGGAGCGGCCCAGCGACGCTGAACGGGAAAAAGCTCTGCGTCGAAGGCGACGAGGGCAAGGTATCGGTCGCCAACTGCTCTTACGTAATTCCTGGGTACTCCATCCCGGGCAAGGGGACGCTGAAGATCACCGCCCTCGGGGACGATCAGAAGGCGAGTAAGACGAAGACCGGCGACAAGGCGGTCCTCCTGAAAGGGACCACGTTCACCGCGACGTTCGAGGTCCAGAACCCGGCGAAGCAGCCGCCGAAGGGGCCGGGGCCGCCGATCCTGGACTCGACCCCGACGTACACAGGCAAGGGCATGTTCAAGACGACCAACAAGATCTTCAAGGGAACCTGAAAGGCAGAGCCATCCATGTCGAGCACGTCGAGAGAGCCTGCGGGCGCAGAGCGCGACGGTACGAGCCAGGCGGGGCGCGCGCTCGCCGCGCTCGATCCCGGCCACGTCTCGGTGGACGAGCGGACGTCCGCGGAGCTCCTTTCGTTCGCGCGCGCCTACGGCAAGGAGCTCACGTACTACGGCGCCGGCGGTAAGCCGGAGGGCGACTGGAGCGGGTTCGTCGGCGCGAAGCTCCGGCCCGAGGACGTCGCGGCGTTCCTCCGGGATCCCGGGAAGTTCACGCCCGAGGCCGCGCCCGAGCTCTACCGGCCGCATTTCGTCCTCTTCCTCGCGTTCCTGCAGCTCCTCGAGAGATCGCGGGCCGAGCTCAACACGCTGACAGGACGGCACCTCGACTTCTACTATCGCGAGGTCCTGCGGATGGCCCGGAGGCCGCCCGTCCCGGATCGGGTGAGCCTGATCGTCGACCTCGCCTCCCGCGTCCGGGAGGTCCTGCTGCCCGCCGGGACGCGCCTCGACGCGGGCCCGGACAGCCTGGGACGAGCCCGGATCTATGCGACCGATCGGGATCTCGTCGTCAACCGGACGCAGGTCGAAGCGATCAGCTCCCTCTTCATCGATCGACGGCGCGTGGGGCTCCGCGAGATCTCGCGCCGCCACGCGAACGACAAGCAGCGGGCGTGCGAGGCGATGTTCGCGCTCGCGATCGGAGACCCGCTCCCGCCCTATCCGGGCGTGGCTCGGCCGGTCGACTTCGCCCTGCTGACGAGCCTCCGCGACCTCGTGAGGCGCTCGGACAGCGACTTCTTCATGTCGCCCCCCACGCTGCGCGACCTGATGAACCGGCGGAAGCTGCGCGAGGAGACGCCCTCCGAGTGGGGCGAGATCTACGCCGCGCTGGAGCTCGCCGGCGCGAAGAAGAGGGGCGCGCCGTTCACGCTCGCCCGGAGCTCGCGGGATCTGGAGGCGAACCTCCAGGAGGCGGTGGGGCCTTTCACCTACGGCACGCTCGCCCAGGTGAGCACCGTGGACGACCTCTACGAGTACCGGGCGCGCGGCGACGTCCAGGCGTTCATCCAGGGGACGCTGTACTTCGCGCTCGCCGACTTCGAACGGATGATGCAGCTCAAGAGGCGGTTCGACGCCGCGTGGGGCGAGATCAACCGCATCCTCGAGAGCGCCGGGCAGAAGAGGCGGAACGACCCCGACTACCGGCTGTCGCCCGCCGACGTCACGGCCTTCGCCGACAACGCGAAGGCGGCTGTCGGCACGGACGGCATCGAGGCGTACTGGGGACAGGTCCTCGCGCTCGAGGGGTACTTCTACATGCCGGCGGAGCGCTTCGGAACCGCCATGGGCGAGGTCCTCGACACGCCGCAGAACGACTGGAACCAGGTCTTTTCGATCCTCGAGGAGGCCCACCGGGAGAAGCTCCGCAAGGACCGCAGAGGCGAGCTCCGGCGGCTCCACGAGGCCACGCCGCCGGCGCGGCTCGTGGACCTGATCCGGTTCGCGCTGGGCGAGGCCCCGAGCCCGGACGAGGACCCCGCCGCGATGGACCGCCTCGAGCCCTACCTCGGCAAGCCGGATCTCGCCAAGCTCCAGGCGTCCGCGGCGGCGAGCGACTGGGAGGAGATCTATGTCCTCCTGGAGATCGCCGAGCGCAATCGGCTCGGCGAGCCGCCGGCGGAGCGGGAAGAGTGGTTCAACCTGTTCCCGGCGGAGGACGCCACCACGGTGTCCATCCGCCCGCCGGTCACCGCGGGGGGCGCTCCCGCGTGGGCCACCTTCGGGGCGGCGCGGCCCTCCTCGAGCGCGGGCCCCGCTCCGCGGCCCGTCCTCGGCTGGGCCCTCTGCTCTCCGCTGCTGGTGCTCGGCGAAGGCGAGCGCGTCATCACCCTCACCCTGGGGTTCAGCGCCGCGCGCGCCGCCCTCGAGGACCTCTTCCTCAAGAGTGGAGAGCTCCCGCTGCTCTTCCAGCTCAGCACCGCCAAGGGATGGATCGAGTGCTCCTCCGTCGGGGTGCAGATCGGTTCGTACAAGGATCTGACCGGCACGACGTCCGAGGGCGACCCGCTCGGCGCTCGATTCACGTTGACCCTCCCGCCCGGCGTCGACCCGATCGCGGCGCCGCCTGCGGGGCTCGCCGGGATGGACAGCCGGTGGCCCGTCTTGCGGCTGATGCTCCGGCCGATCTGGAGCGGGGCAGACCAGAAGTACGTGGTCCGCTACCGGGAGCTCGGCGAGCTCCTGATGGTGTCCGCGCACGTGAAGGTGGAGGCCCGAGGGCTCAGGGCGATCAAGCTCCAGAACGACGAGACGACCCTGGACGCCACGAAGCCCTTCGAGCCGTTCGGCAGCGCGCCGGCCGTCGGATCGCGCCTCCTCATCGGACATCGCGAGGTCGCCGGCAAGAAGCTCGACAGCCTGGCCATGCGCTTCCAGTGGATGGGGGCGCCGGCGGACCTCGCGGCTCATTACGCCAACTATCCGTCTGCCCCCTTCGCCTTCACCGCCAGGGTCAGCTTGATCGATCGGCGCGGGGAGACGGAGCTCGCCAAGGCAGCGCCGCTCTTCGGCGCGAAGAGCGCCGATCCGACGTCGATCGCCGTCACCACTGCCCTCGCGGCGGCTGCGGCGGTCGACCCCCAGGCGCTCGTCGAGGGCTCGCCCGATCAGGACCTGTCGACGTCGCGGCGCTACCTGCAATGGGAGCTGAACGCCCCGGATTTTCAGCACGGGAGCTACCCCGTGGTGGCCTCGAGCAAGGCGCTCGCCCTGTCGGTTGCCGTCGCCAGCAACCCGTCGACGGTCAACGCCGCGCAGTACCAGGTGAACCCGCCTTACACGCCGAAGCTGAAGAGCCTGACGCTCGACTACGCGTCTTCGCTGGAGCTCCGCTTCGACGGCGCGCCGCGCGCCGCGGGCGTGGATCGGGTGTTCCACGTTCATCCCTTCGGCGCCTGTGACGGGGAGAGAGCGCGATCGCGCGCCGGCCTTCCGTTCCTGCCCAGGTACGAGAACGACGGCGAGCTCTACCTCGGCCTGCGCGACCTCGCCCCGCCCCAGACCGTCTCCCTCCTCTTCCAGATGGCGGAGGGCAGCGCCAACCCGGATCTGCCGCCGCAGCCCGTCCGCTTCAGCTACCTGAGCGGCGACCGCTGGATCCCCCTCGGGCACCATCTGCTCTCGGACTCGACGCGCGGCCTCACCAACTCCGGCATCGTCGAGCTCGCCCTCGACCCGGTGGAGCCCAGCACCCGCCTGCGCGGCGATCTCTACTGGATCCGCGCCGCCGTGGAGCGGGACCCACGGAGCCTCTGCGACACCGTCGCGGTCCACACCCAGGCGGTGACGGCCACCTTCGTCGACGATGACAACGCGCCGGATCACTTCGGTGCGCCGCTCCCCGCCGGGACCATCACCAAGCTCGGCTCGGCGATCCCGGAGATCGCGGGCGTGCGCCAGCCCTACGCGTCCTACGGGGGCCGGACGGCGGAGCGCGCGGACACCTGGGCCACGCGGGTCAGCGAGCGCCTCCGCCACAAGCAGCGCGCGCTCACGGTGTGGGACCACGAGCGGCTGGTCCTCGATCGGTTTCCGGAGATCTACCGGGTCAAGTGCGTCCCGGCGACGCTCGGCGAGCCCGGGAAGGTGAAGGTCGTCGTCATCCCCGATGTCCGGAACAAGCTGCCGGCAGATCCCTACAAGCCCAAGGCGCCGGCGAACCTGCTCGCGGACATCCGGGAGCACCTCGCGGCGCGGGCCCCCGCCTCTGCCTCGATCTCGGTCGTGAACGCCCACTACGTGGACGTCCGCGTCCGCCTCGGCGTGCGCTTCCGGGGCGACGGCGATGACGCCTACTACACCCAGCGGCTCAACGACGATCTCAACCGGTTCCTCGCTCCCTGGGCCTATGCCGAGGGCGCCGATCTCGCCATCGGCGGGAGGATCTACGCCAACAGCATCGTCGATTTCGTCGAGCGCCGCCCTTATGTGGACTTCGTCGCGGGCATCAAGCTCTTCCGCAGCGACGATGGAGAGAGGTTCCAGCTGGTGCCGACTCCGGCCGACGGGAGCGGGGCCTTCGTTGGGACGATGAGGCCCGACGAGGTCCTCACCTCGGCCCGGGAGCACGAGATCGATATCCTCCGCGAAGGTTTGTACGAAGAAGCGCGAATGACGGGCATCAACTTCATGAAGCTCGAGCTCGATTTCTTCAGCCACTGAAAGCCTGGGATCGCGCTCGGGCGCCCGGGGCGACGTGTCGACCACTCGGTGAGAAAGGCAATCGCACACCATGGAAATCAACAAGAAGAGCCGTACTGATCTGAAGGCGTACTTCGTCAAGAACGCCCTGCCGACGGAGAGCAACTTCAGGGATCTCATCGACGCGGGGCTGAACCAGAAGGACGACGGCCTCGTCAAGTCGGCCGATCAGCCGGTGCAGATCGCGGCGTCGACGGCCGGCGACAAGCCGGCGATCCACCTCTATGAGAGCTTCGCGACGGACACCAAGCCCGCCTGGGCGCTGAGCCTGCAAGCCGGCGGCAAGAAGGGCCTCGGCATCGGCGACGGCGACGGCAAAACCCGCCTCTTCATCGATGCTACGACCGGCGGCGTCGGCATCGGCACGGCCGATCCGGCCGGCAACAAGCTCCGGGTGGCGGGGAACGTCCTCGTCGACGGCGCCGACGGGACCGCGATGCTCGTGATCAAGGACGGCAACGTGGGCATCGGCACGCAGGATCCCAGCTACAAGCTCCAGGTCAACGGGAGCCTGTCCGCCTCCAGCGTCGACGTGAGCCTCGGCCACGCGGCCGCGTGCAAGGAGGAGGTCGTCCGCATCGTCCGCGGCGGAGTCATGTCGAACGGCGGCATCTTCGCGGGGACAGGGTTCACGGTGAGCAAGGTCGGCACGGGCTTCTACGACATCACCTTCAGCACGCCGTTCAACTCCCGCGCCTCGGTGGTGGCCACGCAACACTATCCGGGAACCAACGACACGGGCGGCGACACGCGCGACAACGCGACCGTCGTTGTCGCGAACAGCGATCGGGTCCGGATCAAGACCGGCAGCGCAGACGGCAGCGCGGCGGATCGGCACTTCTGCTTCATCGCCATCGGGACCTGAGCGAGGAGGCGCTGCGATGGACTACGCATCTCTTCGCACGGATGCCATCCGCGCGCTCGAGCGGATGAACGGCGGGCAATGGACAGACTATAATGCCCACGATCCGGGGATCACCATCCTGGAGCAGGTCTGTTATGCGCTCTCGGATCTCGGCTACCGCACCGGGTACGAGATCCCGGATCTGCTCGCCGACGGCGGGGACGATCCGTACCAGAGCCTCCACCGGCCGGCGGAGATCCTCACCTCTCACCCGGTGACGCTGGCCGACCTCCGCCGGCTCGTCCTCGACGTGGAAGGCGTCAAGAACGCCTGGGTCGAGCCGGCGACGGCGGACGCGCCCCAGCTCTACTATCTTCCCGTGGAGCAGGAGCTCCGCCTCGCGCCCAAGGACATCGCCTCCGAGCCGGTCCGCCTGCGCGGCCTCTACCGCGTCCTCATCGAGGCCTCCGAGCCCAGCCAGAGCACCCAGGTCAGGGCCAAGGTCGCGCGAACGCTCCACCAGAACCGCCCCCTCTGCGAGGACTTCGCCGAGATCACGGTGCTGGAGCCGCAGCTCATCCAGGTCGAGGCCACCGTGGAGATCACGCCGGTGGACGACCCCGCGGCGCTGCTGAACGAGATCGGCCGCGCGATCGCCGACGAGATCGCGCCGCCCATCCCCTTCGCGACGCTCTCGCAGCGGCTTGGCGCCGGCGCCAGCGTCGAGGCGATGTTCGAGGGGCCCCGGCTCGAGCGCGGGTTCCTCTCCGACGAGGTCCTGGCGAGCGCGACGCGGCGGACCGCGATCCACACGTCCGATCTGATGCGCGCGATCACGGACATCGCGGCGGTGCGGGCGGTGAGCCGGATCCGCGTCTCCACGGGCGGCGCCAAGGAGGAGTGGTCCCTGCGGGTCGACCCGGATCGGGTCCCGAAGATGAACTTCGATGCATCCGTCATCACCCTGATGAGCGCCGGGCGGGTGATCGCCCAGGCGAAGCCGGAGAGGGCGCCGGCCGCGCCGTGGGGCGCGGGTGACAGCGCGCTCGCGGTGCCCGTGGGGCGCAACCGGAACGTCGGCGCGTACACCTCGGTACGGCAGCACCTCCCGATGCTCTACGGGGTCGGCGAGGCGGGGCTAGCGGACTCGGCGACGCCCGCGCGCAAGGCGCAGGCGCGGCAGCTCGCGGCGTACCTGATGTTCTTCGATCAGCTCCTCGCCAACGCGTTCGCGCAGCTCGCTCACGTCAAGGATCTGTTCTCCCACGGCGGCGGCACGCGGACGTACTTCACGCAGGCGCTGGACCAGCCCGGCCTCCGGCTCGAGGAGATCCGCGCGCTCGACGATGCGCACCGGACCCGGCTCGGCGACCTCGTGGAGACCGCGGACGAGGTCGACTCCCTGGAGCGGAAGAACCGCTTCTTGAATCACCTCCTCGCCCGCTTCGCGGAGCCGATCGCCGGTCACGACGCGGCCTCCGCGCCGATCCCTCCGACGGAGCGCGTGCGGCGCAAGCAGCGCCTCTTGCAGCGATACCCCCGGATCAGCAGCGCGCGGGGGACGGGGTTCGATGGCCTCGCGCCCGCTGGCCCCGCCAACATGTCGGGGCTGGAGGAGCGGATCCGCGTCACGCTCGGGCTCGACGGAGGCGAGGAGATCACCGTCGTCGAGCACATCCTGCTCCGACCGATGCCGGGCGACGAGACGCAGGAGCGCCCCGGGCCGACGGACGCGCCCACGGACAGGCCGCCCGCGCTGCTCTCGGCCGCGCGGGAGAAGGACCCCTACTCGCTGCGATTGACGTTCGTCCTCCCCGACGGGGTGGGGCGATTCAGCGATCCAGCGTTCAAGCAGCTTGTCGAGAACACCCTCCGCGCGGAGACGCCGGCGCACCTGACACCGTATGTGCTCTGGATGGCGGCCGACGCCTGGGCGGCATTCCGGACGGCTCACGAGCAGTGGGCGCAGAAGCGGCGGGAGGTCCTCGCCGCGACGTTGGGCGTACACCTGGAGGAGCGGAGCTCGTAGAACCATGTCCACCGCGAGACCTATCGACGTGCGATGCGCCCGGGACCGGCTCATCGATCTCCTCGGGCTCGGGGAGACCACCCCGATCCGGGACGTGAACGTTCAAGAAGCGCAGCTCACCGTGAACGTGGGGGCCCCCTGCGAGATCACCATCGATCCCGCCCAGCTGGGCGTCAGGTACGAGCTGTTCGACGGAGACGCGGCGGTGGTGCCCGCCTGCTCCGTGGACGGTGCCGGAGAGAAGGCGATCCTCGAGGGGCCGATCATCGACCGGGTGGACAAGACCTTCCGGATCCGCGCGAGGAAGCTCGATCCCCTGACGCGCCAGACCTTCCTGCTCCAGACCGCGACGGTGAAGGTCGGGCTGGCCACGGATCTCCCTGTCTCGACGCCCGAGATCGCCGAGGTGCCTCGCCTCGTCGACCACGGGAGCCGCGTGGTGGTGAGCCTCTCGGGCAGCCAGGCGGGCGCGACATATGGGCTGATCGACGCCGCGGGGCGCCCGATCCCCATGACGCCCCCCGGGCGCGTGAGCGGGAACAAGGACGGCGCCATCACGCTGACGGCCAGCCGGGTGACCGAAGACACGGTGATCCGCGTCGACGTCCAGAGGACGTTCGACGAGAGCGAAGGGCGCGCCCCGCTCCACGCGGTGCTCGCCGCGGAGCTGCCGATCGCGGTCCGCGCCGCTCGGGATCTCGCGGTGTCGGCCGTCGGATCACCGGTCCTGCCGCAGGGCAGCGCCACCATCACCATCGCCGCGAGCCAGCCGAGCGCGCTTTACAGCGCCCACGTCCGCGCGCTCTCCACGGTCGATTTCGTGCCCGACGCGGGGTCTGCCCTCATGGCGATCGCCGTCCCCGGCACGTCCGGCGTCGAGGTGTACACCCCGCGGCCTCCCGCAGTCTGGCGGGCGCCGGCCGGCTCCGCGCAGCACGGGGACGCGGCGCCGGGCAACGGCGGCGTCCTCGAGCTCGGCGTGGGGCCGCTCCTGGACGACAGCATCGTCGTGGTGCAGGCGCGCAAGATCCACGCGGCGGCCGGCGCGCCGCTCGAGTCCGCGGTGCAGCTCGAGCAGGCGGTGGTCGTCCTGGTGAGGCCGGAGCCGGCGCCCCCGCTCGTGCTGCAGATCGCGGCGAACGCCGACGGCGCGAGCGGCACGCTGCTCGTCTCGGGCGGCCAGCCCGGCGTCTTCTACCACTTCTACCCGAGCAACGAGGCCGGTGAGCTCGGCTTGCCGGCGTATTTCCACCGGCGCGACGAGCGGGACCCGTCGATGAACAAGGGCATCGCGGCGACCGAGCCGGAAGCGGCAGACAAGGTTCCTCGCCGGGGGCTCCGGGTCGAGATGGATCTCGTGATCACGCGCGATCCGTCGGCGCCTGCGGCCTTGGATCCGGCGCACATGCGCCCGGTCGATCCCCTGGTGGACATCGCGCCGCTGCCCCTCGGCGGCGCGGTGGACGTGATGGCCATCAAGGCGCGCACCGGGATCGGGTGGATCGCCAGGCGATCGGTCCCGATCACCCCTGTTGCCGAGGAGAGCTCGCCCAGCGAGCTCGGCGCTGCCCCCGAGCCCGCGGCGACGGAGCCGTGACCGCGCCGCGGCATCGGATCCGCAGGCAGGTCCTGGAGGTGACCGTCCAGGATCACGAGGCGGCGTGGCGGCTGCAAGCCGAGCTGGGCCGCGTCCACGCCCGGCGCCTCGAAGGGATCATCGATCGGTGTTGCGCCGAGCTCGGCGCTCCAGACCGCCTCCAGCGGGTCGCGCTGGTCGAGGTGGATCTCGGGCGGATCGACCCCGACCACCTGGAGCGCGATCTGGTCGACAAGCTCGGTCCGCTGCTGCGCGAGGGGCTGGCCGCTCGGCTCCGCGAGGCGGACGAGGAGACCGCGCTCCGGGGCGGAGATCCCGAGGTGATCTCCCGGCTGGAGCTCGTGGCGTCCTTCGCCCGCACCGGCGCGCTCCCCTGGTGGGCGGACAGCGCGCGACCGCGGCTCCTGGACGAGACCCTGGGGCTGCTCCTACAGCGCGCAGCGCGCCCGCTCGTGGCGTTGATCAGGGCGCTCGAGCGCGAAGGCGGCGCGCTGACGAGGATCGTCCGCCACTGTCGCGACGCGCAGCTCTGGGCGCTGTTCGATGCTCTCGTGGCGTCCTCGCGAGCCGACCTCCCTTCGATGCCGGTGGAGCTCGTCGCCCTGCTGCGCGCGCACCGGGCGGTCGCTGGGGCCACGCCGGACGGCTTCCGGGCGTGCGTCTGGACGGGCGCGCTGCGGACTGCGTGCCTGGAGGAGAGCCCGAGCGACGGGCGGGTGGGCTTCTTTCGCGACGCGCTGGCCCGGATCGCGCTGGAGGCCGGCGTGACCCTCGGGTCCCTCCTCTCGGGGCTGCACGCGCCTCTGGGGCCGAGTCCATCGGCCTGGCCGGGCGCGCTGGGGGCGGTCGGGCAGAGTCTCGGCGCAGCCGCGCCAGGAACGGTCGGGCAGCGTCCCGGCGCGGTCGTAGAGAGGCCGGTCCCGGAGACGGAGGGAGGGGATCCATCGAGCGATCTGGCGGCCGCGGCCGCGGGCGAGGATCTGTCCCTCGATCCAGCGTACGGCGACGCCGACGAGGTCTACGTGGACAACGCCGGGCTGGTGGTGCTCTGGCCTTTCCTCGGGCACCTGTTCGAGCGCCTGGGCCTGTTTGCCGACACGCAGTTCAAGGATCGACGCGCCCTCCACCGCGCGGCCGGCCTGCTCCAGCACCTCTGCACGGGGGATCTCGAGCCGGCCGAGTACCAGCTTCCCCTCGCCCGAGCTCTCTCTGGCATGGCGGTGACCGAGGTCTTCGACTTCGGTCCTCCGGTCACCGAGGCAGAGGCCGAGGAGTGCCTCAACCTGCTCACGGCGGCGATCGCGAGCGCGCCGATCCTCGGGGAGATGTCGATCGCCGGATTCCGTGGCTCGTTCTTGATGCGCAAGGGCGCGCTCTCTGCCCGCGACGGCACCTGGCTCCTCCGCGTGGAGCGGGCCTCGTACGACGCGGTGCTGGATCGGTTTCCCTGGGGGATGAGCTGGGTGAAGCAGCCCTGGATGGAGGCGCCGCTCTCTGTGGAGTGGTGACCGCGGCTTCGTGGATCGCACGCTTGGCGGTGACGCGCGGGGCCGCCTCGTCTCTCTGCCCGCGCCGAGGAGAGTCTCATGCAAATCGCCGTCGAACGGTCCAGCCCGAAGACCTCGGAGAGCGCCACCCGCACGTCGCGGGCCCGCCCTCCGGCGCCGCTGCTCGTGCAGCGGAGGACGATGACGCCGGCGCGACCGCCGGCCGAGCCGGCGCGCGCCACGCTGGAGCGGGCATTCGGGGCTGAGCTCTTTGCGGCCACGGCGATCCCGGCGCCGGTGCGGAGCAAGATGGAGGCGGCGTTCGGGGCCGACTTCTCCGGCGTGCGGGTGCACCCGAGATCGTCGCGTGCCGCGGAGCTGGGGGCGCTCGCGTACACGCAGGGGAGCGATATCCACATGGCGCCCGGGCAGTGGGCGCCCGAGACGAGGCAGGGACAGGAGCTCCTCGGGCACGAGCTCGCGCACGTGGTGCAGCAGCGACAGGGGCGCGTGCAGGCGACGGCGCAGTACAAGGGGGTCGCGCTCAACGACGACGCAGCGCTGGAAGCAGAGGCGGACGCGCTGGGGGCGCGGGCGGCGCAGGGGGCCTCCGCCGCGCCGCCGGCGAGGACCGCCACGCCGTCGCCGGCGGGCGGGCAGGTGTCGCAGGCGTACTCACAAATCGCGCGCGGGCCCGTCCTCCAGTGCGCCGGGGGCTGGAAGCGAAAGAGCACGCTCGACGGAGGCTCCGCTCCGAAGCGGACCGCGTTCTGGGGGTCGACCCAGCAGAGCATCACCTTGCGGCCGGGCGAGCACCGGCGGCACATCATCCCCAGCAGCCTCTTCGTCGCGGCGCTCACCGCGTGGAAGAACCACTGGGAAAACAGGCTCTCACCAGGTCAGATCGACCACTTCGAGGAACAATACGGCACCTGGCAAGATCTCTACGAGGTCCTCAACAACTACCGGCCGAACCTGATCCCTGGCCCCGGGCGGGACAACAGCGCCATCGGCATGTACATGCACAGCTCGGAGCAAGCCATCGACGCGGCCAGGGCCGCGGCGACGGACGCGGACCGGCTGACCAGCCTGACGACGGGGATGTCGAGGTTCAGCGGTTTTCAGCAGGACACGCAGAGATCGCTGTTCAATCCGGTGCTGCCGATCGTCGACAGCGCCGGATCGTTCTCCGAGGGCGCCGAGCTCGCCACCGATCTTCATGACAACGCTGGGTTCGACTGGCCCTACGGCGGCGCGCAGCACTTCGATCGATGGCAGGATGCTTACATCAGGTTCGCGAACATCAAGAGTCGACCGGGAGATTTCGCGTATGGGGCCTTCAATCACGCCATCCGTACGTTCCTGGAGCTGCCCCACCCGTGAGGCCTTGGTAGCGAGGTCGCGGTGACGCGCGGGGCCGCCTCGTCTCTCCGCCCGCGCCGAGGAGAGTCTCATGCAAATCGTCGTTGACCGGTCCACGCCGAAGAGCTCGGGGAACGCCGCCCGCACGTCGCGGGCGCGCCCTCCGGCGCCGATGCACCTGCCGCGGAGGGCGCCGCCGCTGACCCGACCGCCGGCCGAGCCGGCGCGCGCATCTCTGGAGCGGGCGTTCGGGGCTGATCTTTTCGCGGATCGGGCGGGCGCCGCGCGGGCGCCGCGCTCGAGCGGGCCGCCGGCCGGAGCGCAGAGGGTCGACACGGCCGCGTCCGAGGCGCTGGCGCAGAAGCCGGCGGAGGGGGCCGAGCGGCTGCTCGAGGCGGCCTCCGCCCTCGCGGCCGCGCTGCCGGGCGCCGCCGGGATCGCTGCGCCGCCGAAGCTCGACTGGGAGACCCACCCGGCCCACGTTCGCCTCTCGGAGCGGGTCGCCGCCCTGGAGGAGCGCTATCCGGGCCTGAAGCTCAGCTGGGTCGTCGACTGGGCGCGCCGGTTCATCGAGCAGGTGGTCGCCAAGGCGGACGCCACGCCCGCGGACAAGGGCGTCTTCGACGATCGCCTGGAGCAGATGGCCAAGGAGCTCGCGGCGAGGATCGACGCCACGAACCCGCAGCTGCGGGCCGGGGGCGGGGCCCCGCAGAGGGGGATCTCGGGCGGCGCGGGCACCCACCTGTGGACGGGCGGGGTCGACTACAAGGCCGCTCAGGCCGCCGCCCGGCGGGCCGCCGAGTCCGAGAGCCAGGCTGGCAATCTGGACGCGGCTTCGGTGGAGATGACCATCGCCGGGGAGCTCCTCGACAGCATCAATTTCTCGGGGAACGGGATCGACTACGCGCCCGAGGCGGACAAGCTGTGGAACGAGCTGTCCCGCGCCTTCGCCGGAAACGCTCGGGGGACGGTCCGCGTCCACACGTTGTACGGCGTCCGGAGCCCGAGCATCTTTTACTCGGTGGAGAGCCTGGCGCTGCTCCTCGTGCTCAAGGCCCAGGAGGAGCGCGAGAAGGTCGGCAAGAAGCAGGACGGCCCCGTGGTCGACGAGATCCGGATGCTGATCTACTTCCGCAAGGGCGAGATCGACCCGGAGACGGGGCAGCTCTCGGTCCCGAAGGACGAGAGCGGCAGGATGAAGGAGGAGCTCGTGAAGCAGCGGGAGGACCGCGTGACCACCTCCTACCAGCTCGAACGGGCGCGGGCGAACGCGTGGGACAAATCGCTTGCCTGGGAGCCGACCTTCGCTGTCGCCGGCTCGGTGAAGCACCGCGCCGCGCTCCTCGACGCGCGCCGCGCGGCGGGCTCGCCGGGCTGACGGAGCCTGAAGGAACACCCCGTTTAATTTCTCTTAAGATGACGACGCTCGGTCTCGTCGGTTTCATACGGAGACGTCACCGCCGAAAGGGACCTGCCATGTCACGGAACGTCTTTCTGTTCGAGCTCGCCGCCACGCGGGGCGACGCGGAGGAGGTCGAGCGAGACCTGCTCTCGCGCGCCTCGGCCTTCGCGCTAGGAGCCTTTCCCACGTTCGATCCGGCGCTCTTCGCGCACCGGATCCTGCGCGGGAAGGGCGCGTCGTACACCTGGGAGATCGGCCTCGACGAGATCGAGGAGGCCCGGCGCGCGGAGCTCCACGCCGCGCTGCTCGAGCAGATCCAGACGTCGCTCGCGGGCGTGGCCGAGCTCCGATCCTCCGCCGCGTACGCCGATCTGTCGCTCCCCGCGCCCGGCCCCGATCCCGCCCGGGCCAGGGGGGGCTCGGGCGGGGCGCTTTCGTTCGCGGACGGCGCTCTCCCGGTCTGGGAGGATCACGCGCGCGGCTCGGGCGCGGTGGAGGCAGGGAGCGCGCTGCCCGAGCATCTCACCGCCGAGATCGCGCGGTTCCGCGCCGCCGTGCCGGTCGAGCCGGGGCTCAAGCCCTGGGGCGCAGGGCACGTCTACACAGGCAGCGCGGACAAGGCTCACCTCGCTTACCTGCACCGGTATATCGACGCCCGGGCGGCGAGGGCGAGCTCCGCCGACCGGCGGAAGATCATGGCCTTTCGCGCGTTCCAGGCGCGCGAGGGCAGCACCGCCGCCATCAACACCTACGATGACCAGATCGTCACCTGGGGGACGGGCTGGGGCGGCCGCGGCTGGCTGGGCAAGGTGATGGAGCGGGCGACCGCGAACGACGCCGTGCGCGACGCGCTGGGCGCCGCCGGCGTCCGCTACCGCGGCAGCAACGTGTACGACGTCGTCGATCTCGACGCCGGCACGGTCGTCACCGGAGGCAAGGAAGCGCTCGAGATCGTGCGCCGCTCCGTCCCGCTCCTCCACCTGCTGATCGACCTGGCCAGGAACCCAGCCACGCGCGACGCGGTGACCGAGGCCCAGCTCCGCACGTTCATGGATGGCTCGGGCAACATCTGCGGCGCCGACGCGATCGCGACGCAGGCGCTGTTCAACCTGATCGCGCACCTCAAGCACTGGGCGCCCGGGTACGTGATCGGGTGTCTCGAGTGGGCCGTACCGCAGCTCGGCCCCGGGTCGCCGTCGGAGGAGCGCGACCGGCGCCTCGCCGCGCTCGTGGGCCGCTACTTCTACGGCAAGGCGCGCAAGCACAGGTGGATCCCGGACTTCAAGCAGTTCCGGCTGTACTTCCGGCACATGAAGGACGACGGGCTCGATTGCCTGGACGAGCCCTTCCTCCATGCCGCGGGGCCTCCGGCGGATGACCCGTTCGCCACCGCGATGGGCGCGCCCGCGGCGGCGCCCCCGCCGAAGGATCCGCGCCTCACGCGCGCGCCCCTCGCCGCGCAGCCCGATCTGGAGAGCGTCGCCTCGGGTCGGGGCGCGCTCCGGAGAGGGGCGAGGGGACCCGGGGTGAAGGCGTTGCAGGAGGCGTTGCTCGCGCTGGGCGAGAGCGCGCCTGGCGGCGCCGACGGCGCGTTCGGTCCGGGCCTCGAGGCGGCCGTGAAGCGGTTCCAGGCCGAGCGCGGCCTCGCCGCCGACGGCGTGGTCGGCGCGGCGACGGTCGCGGCCATCGACGCGGCCCTCGCCGCGGGCGCGGCGACCCGGACGACAGGCGCGGAGACATCGAATCGAAAGGAAGAGGAGGAGCACCGATGACCGCAGAGAAGAGCGATGACGGAGCCCCGCCGTGGACGAGCGTCCCCGCGTGGGTGGACATGGACCCGGCGCCCGCCGAGCCGCCCGAGGAGTGGCTGGCTCGCCCGGTCGCGTTCGCCGACGACGAGCCGCCGCCGCAGCTCGTCCGCACCGTGAACCTGCTGGACCCGCCCGAGCACGGCCTGCGCGGGCCCGAGGACGCCGAGGGCCTCGCCGCGTTCATCCTGTCCCGCGCCAGGGAGGGGATCGGCGACGTCTTCTCGCACCCCGATTACGACACCGCCTCCGGCGACCGCGAGGACTGGGCGCGAGCCATCGCCGAGCACCAGACCGGCATTCCGTACACGATGCCAGCCTTCTTCTACGGCGCGCAAAGAGGGGTCGCGAAGGCGATCGCCGGCAGCGGGCGGTACCCGATCGTGGGGCAGTGCCAGCAGTCGGTGACCACCGCGCTCTGCATCGGCGGCTGGGACGGCGGCCCGTACGGCGACATCGGCTGCGGGACCGACGCGCTGCCGGCTGCAGCCAGGCTGGGCGACGGCTGGACCTCCGTCCCGAAGGTGCTCGCCGACTGGCCCGACGACCTCTGGGAGAAGGTCACGGTCGGCTCGTGCCTCTTCTGGTCGGCGTCCGGCGCCGCGGGCGCCGGGAGCGGCCACGTGGCGATGGTGATCCGCAAGCACCCGGTCGAGCGCAAATGGCAGCTCTGGGACACCACCACGTCGTTCAACGACCCCGCGGTGCACGCCGCCGCCGGGAGGGGCGCGCGCATGCTCTGGGAGTCGCACTGGTGGCCGTTCATCCCGCCGGCGCTCTCCGGCGGTCGGTGGTCGTTCCGCGGGATCGCCCGGATCGACGGCCTCGGAGAGATCAAGAGCGATCTGAAGCCGCGCGGGCGCGCCCGCCTGCTCCTCCGGCGCCGCGGCGACGGCGCGCTGCTCTATCGCTCGGAGTGGATGTCGATGGAGGACGAGGGCCTCCCCATCTCCTGGCTGCTCCGTTCGCTGCGCGGCGCCCCCTTCCACGACCGCATCGAGCCCACGTGGTGCGTCAACTCGAAGTCCGACGCGCCGACCAAGCTCGCCCCGGACAACCGGCCGCTGCTCGACGTCTTCTGCGATGCAAAGGGCAACGCGAAGATGTCGTGGAGCCCGGCCCAGGGCCTGCACAACCGCCCTCACCAGGCGATCTGGGCGCCGCCCGCGGCGCTCCGCTGAGCCGCGGCAGCGGGCGAACCAGCAACCCGGGAGACAACCCTCATGCGTACCCTCATCATCAGTGATCTGCACCTCGGCAACGGGGGCGACTACGACGTCTTCGCCGGGGGCGAGGCGCTCCCCGCGCTCCTCGACCGGATCGCGGGCGAGCCCGCGCGGGTCGTGGTCAACGGCGATGGCGTCGACTTCCTCATGAACGAAGACCCGCTGGAGCTCGATCCGGCGCGCGCCGCCGCGCAGGCCCGCGCGATCGCCGCCGCGCCCGCGAGCGCCGCCGTGCTGGAGGCGTTCGGGCGCGTCCTCGCGCGCGGCGGCGAGGTCATCGTCCGCCTCGGCAACCACGACGTGGAGCTCGCCGTCCCGGAGGTGCAGGAGATCCTGCGCGCGGCGATGGATCAGCCGCCCGAGGTCGCAGCGCGCCTCACGTTCCAGCTCGGCGACGCCCCCGCGATCCTCGACGTCGGCGGCGCCCGGATCCTCGTCACCCACGGCGAGCACAACGACAACTGGAACAAGGTCGACTATGGGCGCCTGGCCCGGCTCGATCGGTTCAGGTACGCGGCCGGCTCGGTCCTCGTGAAGCAGCTCATGAACCCCATCGCGCGCCGGCACGGCATGCGCTTCGTGAGCCTGCTCAAGCCCGATTTCCAGGGCGCGGCGCTCGCCGCGCTCGCGGTCGCGCCCGGGATCGTGAAGCAGCTCTTCAGCGCGGCCTCGCTCGACATCGCCTGGCAGCTCTTCAAGAAGGCGGGGTCGGCGGCCTCGTTCGCCGAGGAGGAGGAGGATCTCGGGCTCGCCGAGCGGTTCGCCGACGCGGGCCTCGAGGCCGAGGAGGCGGCGGCGCTCGAGGCCACGCTCGGCGACGGGCCCGCGGCGTTCGCCGATGAAGAGACGATGTCGACCGCGAGCCTCAAGCTCGCGCGCGCCGGCCTGAAGCTCTACGCGGGCATGCAGAAGAGGCTCGCAGGCACGCTCGGTGACGAGTACTTCCGCCTCGAGCCCGAGGAGGCCGAGTGGGCCGACGCCCGGCGCCTGGCGAAGAAGTTCGACGCCGGCGCGGTGGTGCTCGGCCACACGCACGCGGCCCGCTGGAAGGTGGCCGACGGCATCGCCTTCGCCAACACGGGCACGTGGATCTGGCTGATGCAGCTGCCGCGCTCGGACGCAGGAGACGAGGCGTGGGCCGAGTTCCTCGAAGAGCTGCGGAACAACCCGAGGCTCCTGCCCGAGCGGCAGCGGGCGGCGAAGACCGTCCGGCGCCTCACCGCCGTGCTCCTCGACGCGCACCCGGACGGCGGCGCGACGATGCGGCTCGTGCAATGGGACGATGGAGAGCTCCGCTCCCTGGAGGCCGCGCGCGTGCCCCCGGGGGGCGCGGCGCCTGGGAGGGAGGCGTGATGTCCGACATCGAGCTGCTCCTCTGCCACGCCGACGATCAACGACCCGTCCTCGAAGAGGGGCTGCCGCTCGAGTCCGCCGCGGACGAGGCGCAGCCCGGCGGAGAGGAGCTGATCCACGATTTCGCCGATTTCTCCGACGATCCCAACGACCTCTCGCTCCAGCGCTGGTCCGTCATCGCGCCCGAGGGGCCGGCGGGCGACGCCCTGCTCGCGCTCGTCGAGCCCCTGATCCGGAAGCGGGAGCAGGACCAGGGCGCGCCCGTCGTGCCTTACCGCGTCCCCGCCGGCATGGACGCGGACGCGGCGATCCGGTGGAGCAAGAGCGTCTATCATGACGAGTCGGCCGCGCTCGAGGATCTGCCGCGGTATCTGCTCGTGCTGGGCGACCTCGACGAGGTCTCGCTCGAGCTCCAGCAGGCCATGGCGAGCGAGGCGCTCGTCGGTCGCCTGGTGTCCCGGTCCGCCGCCGGCTACGCGGCGTACGTGGACAAGCTCCTCTCCTCGGAGCGCGCCCCTCCGAGGGAGGCGCGGGCGCGGGCGCTCTTCTTCACCGCGCAGGACGGCACCGCGGCGACCACCATCGGCCACAGGGCGCTCGTCGCGCCCAGCGTGGCGCGGTGCCGCGACACCCGGCAGAGGGGCAGCTTCAAGGCGAGGGACATCGAGGAGATCGGGTATGACGGCGCCGAGGCGGCGAGGAGCGCGCTCCTCGAGCAGCTCGAGCGGCCGGAGCCGTCGATGCTGTTCACCATGAGCCACGGCCTGGGCGCGCCCCGCAGGGGATGGACGTCGGCGGACGAGCAGCGCGCCGTGCAAGGGGCGATGAGCCTGGGCTCCGGCGTGCGCATCGCGGCCGAGGACCTCGGCGACAGGCCCTTTCTGCCCGGCGGGATCTGGTTCTTCCTCGCGTGTTATGGCGGCGGGACGCCGGCGGCGAGCGCCTACCACCACTGGCTCGCCCGCCTGCGCGACGCGGGCGGCTTCGGCGGCCGGGTCGACGGCGTGCTCGCCGGCCTCCCCAGGCCGGGCGATCGGCCCTTCATCGCCGCGCTGCCGCAGGCCGCGCTGGCGAGCCCGCGCGGCCCGCTCGCGGTCATGGCCCACATCGATCTGGCCTGGACCTACAGCTTCCAGGACATGGGGCCCGACGGCAAGGACAGGGCGTCGCGGTTCGAGGGCGTCTTCAGCTCGCTGGTCAAGGGCGCCCGCGTGGGCAACTCGTACAACGAGCTCCTCCGTTACCTGGGGAACGCCAACCACGAGCTCGCCGCGATGTACAACCAAGAGGCGAGGGCCGAGACGGCGGGCAAGCCGCTCGCCCCCGACCAGGGTCGCGCGAAGCGGCGGGCGAACCTGTGGATGCTGCGCGAGGATCTCGCGGGGTACGTCCTCCTGGGGGATCCGGCGGCGCGGCTCGCGATCGACCGCGACAGGGGAGCCGTCAAGGCCACGCCCGCGCCGGCGGAGGTGCGCTCGCCCGTCCCGCAGCTGCCTACCGCGCCGCCGGCCCCGGCGGCGGGGCGCGCGCGGGACGCGGCGCGCATGCAGCGCGCCGTCCACGAGAAGATCCTCGGGGAGGAGGGCGACAGGAAGATCGCCGAGAGATACGGTATCACGCGCGAAGAGCTCCAGCGCTGGTACGACGCCTATTGCGAGGCCGGGCTCGCGGCGCTGGGCGAGCTGCCGTAGCGGTGCGCGCGCCCGAAGAGGAGCCCGACGCCCCGCCGGCCCGCCCCCCCGCCGAGGCCGTGGGCGAGGCGCCGCCACGCAGGGCCCGGCGGCGCCTCGCCCTGCGGTCGCGCCGACGCGATCGCGTCGACAGCGTCAACACCAGCAGCCGGCGCCTCCGGGAGCAGCTCTGGACGCTCGCGCTGCTCGCCCTCCTCGTCCTGATGCTCCTCGTGGCGCTCACGGCCACGGCGCGAGCTCCCGTCCAGCAATGGCCTGCCTGGGGATATCGGACCCTCCTCGGCGTCTTCTCGTTTGGCGTCCTGGGAGCCACCTTCAGCGCTGCTCGATCGCTCAAGGGCTCTTCCCGCCGGGCCAGGGCTCACGCGCAGGCGTCGGACGCGCGGGTCACCCTCTCGCGCGCCGTCCTCGGGGCGCTGCCGGGGCTCGCCGCGTACGCGTTCCTCCAGTCGAGGGTGCTGAACCTCGGGGACGCCGACAACAGCAAGGCCTTCGCGATCGCGTTCATCGCCGGCTTCAGCGAGCGGCTCGTGCTCAAGGTGGCAGAGACGTTCGCCGGGGAGCAGAAGGCGAGATAGCGGCGGCGGCGGGCGCGCCGCGCCCGTCACGGGGCAGAGCGCGTGTCCTGAGGTCGCGCGTGGTCGGTCCGAGGCGAGACGAACCGGACGACGGCGCGCGGCGCGAGGCGATAACCGTGCTCATTGCGCTCGATGACCTCCCTGAGCCCCATGCGGCGGAGCTGGGTCAGGGCCACGTAGACGCGGTTGGCCCCCGCGCCCGCCACCGGCCGCTCGCCGGGCCAGCCCGCCTCGAACAGGTCCTGGAGCGAGAGCGAGGCGTCCGGCGCCTCGTCGTGCCGGTCGACGAGGGCCGTCACGATGCGGCTGAGCGCGTGCCCGAGCGTGTGCTTCTCGCCGTCCTTCGCCGCGATCCAGCGCACCTCGCAGCCGAGGACCAGCGTGGGCGGGCAGGCCGGCGGCGCCTCCGCGGCGAGCGGCAGCGGCCGCCCGGCGAGCAAGCTGGCCACGAGCGACGCGAACCCCTCGGGATCCGGCGCCTCGCTGCAGGGCGCGAGGTGGTGGCGGAGGTCCGCCTCCTCGGCGCGCCTCCGCGCGTGCGCCGGCGCGAAAGGGGCGCGCCGCTCCAGCTGCCCGGGCGGCTCGAGGTCCATCGCGCGGAGGTTCCGGTCGGCGCCGCGCGCGCTCGCCGCGCTGCCCTGGACCGCGTGGCGGAGCGACCGCGCGAGGAGCGACAGCGCGAGCTCGTCGCCCGCCGGGGTCGGCTCGCCGCCCGCCGCCACCTCGGGCGCCTGGAACTCCAGGACCCTGTCGATCGGCTGTCCTCCGTCCCTCTCGAGCGGGGCATCCCTGCCGTAGCCGACGAGATAAAAGCGCCCTTCGCGGGAGAAGAGGACGTCAGCGCACGAGACGCGACCGATGCAGACGGGCCGCCCGTGCTTCGGATCGATCACCGCGTGGGCCGCCCGCATCGCCTCGCGGAGGCTCGCGACGAGGCCGGCCGCGCTCCCGGGCGGCACCGTCCAGCCGGCGTCGTTCAGGAGGCTCGTGAGGTCGACGCCGTCGATCACGGCGTCACAGGCGAGCTCGATGTACGGCATGCCGTCGGCGACGCCGCGCGCCGCGACCTTCGGGATGAGCGGGTGATCGAGGAGCGCGTGGACGCGCTCGATCTCGGCGAATACGGCCTTCGCCCGCGCCGCGCTGACGGCCGGGCCGGGCACGATGACCACGCAGGGCTCCGCGTCCCCGGCGCGCGTCGCCGCGACGACGTGGAAGCCGTCGCGACGGCGGATGGAGCGCGGGGCCTCATATCTGCCGAGCCATCGTGAGCGAGAATCGTCCGTGAGTTCCATGATCGTGTCCGTTCCTCAGTCGCGCACGCCTGCCGGCACACATCATTAATCACACCCCAAGGACGTTTCCGCCGATGCGTTCTTAATAGTTTTTAAGGTGAGAAATCCTCCTGCTGCGGTCTACAAAGCCACGGAGTCGAACACGGCAGGGAGCACAACGTAGCGAGGCTTGTCTTTCGATGTGGTTGGAGATCGAGCTCGACATCAGCGGTGATGAGGTGCGCGTCAACGCGCGTGGCAGCCGGGGAGAGCGCCCCGCGGGGCACGCGATAGCCGCCGAGCAGGGCCTCGGTGCCCTGCAGACCTTCGCCAACAAGATCGGGAGGGCGGTCCGCGGCGGTAAATCGCTCGATCCAGCGGCGGTGAGCGAATCGCAGGCGCTCCACGAGGAGGTCTTCAAACGGGAGCTGCGCGACGTCCTCGTGCGGCTCGGCGAGGCGTCGAAGGGCGGGCCGCTCCTCTTGCGGCTCTTCGCCCGCGATCACGCGCTCCAGGCCATCCCCTGGGAGGCGCTCTGCAGGCCGGGGACGTCCGAAGGGTTTCTGGGGACCGACCCCCGGGTGCTCTTCGCGCGCGGCGTCACCTCGTCGGAGCCGTGGGAGCCGCGCGAGGTCAAGGGCGCCGTCCGGGTGCTCGGGATCGCGCCGGGCGCCGGCGAGCGGGCCCTCGACGTGCTGCGCGAGGCGCTCGCCCCGTCGATCGACGCCGGCGAGGTGGAGTGGCTCGATCCGATCGCCGGGCCGGAGATCAGCGCGCGGGCCCTCTTCGATCGGCTCCGTCGCGGCAAGAGCCCGCACGTCGTGCACTGGCTCGGCCACGGCGGCGTGGATCTCTCGGGCAAGCCCGTCCTGCGCGTCTCGGACGACGAGGACGGCGAGGAGGCCTGGATCACCGCCGAGGCGCTGGGCCGCGAGCTCTCGGCCGCCTTCTGCGAGGAGCTGCGCCTCGTGATCCTCGAGGCCTGCGAGGGCGCCAGGGCGGGCGCGCTCGGCAGCGCGGCGGAGATCCTGGCCAGGGCGGGCGCGGACGCCGTGGTGGCGCACCTCTGGCCGGTGAAGGCCGACGTGGCGCGCGCGTGCTCGACCGAGCTCTACCGCGCGCTCACGGGCGCCTCGCTGGGCCAGGGCGACATCGGCGCGAGCGTGGCGGCGGCGCGGCGGACGCTGCTGTCCCAGAGCGCCGAGGCGTTCTCGCCGATCCTGTACCTCCGCGGCTCGGACTCGGTGGTCTTCAACTTCCAGGGCCGCCGCGTGACGAAGCCGGGGAAGAAGGGCCGATCGAGGGCGCTCGCGCCCGCGCTCCAGGGCCTGCTCGAGCGGCCGTTCACGATGGTGCTCGGCGATCTCGAGGACGATCGCGCCGCGCTCCAGCGGGAGCTCGAGCAGTTCATGCAGGAGAGCGGCGAGCCGGCGGCGCAGGGGATGTCGCTGAGCGCGCTCACCCAGCGCTGCGTGCTCCGGTTCGGGCAGGAGGTGCTGCACTCGCTCTTCCAGCAGGCGCTGACCGCTGCGCCCGCCGCGACGGCCCCGCCGCTCGTCGAGGCGCTCGCGCGCTTCGTCCGGCCGGGCGTCCACGTCACGCTGCTCTGGCGGCCCTGCCTCGAGCACGCGATCGCGCAGAGGCTGCCGCAGCGGACCGTGTACGCCATCCAGCCGTCCCTCCTGGGCGCTTCCGGCAAGCCGCGCGTCGTCAAGCGCGCCGCGGGGGCGGCGACGTGGAAGATGGATCCCGTCATGCCCAGGCGCTTCGATCTCGACAGCGAGATCGTCGTGCTCCGCCTGTACGGCGGCTACTCGGCCGAGCCGCGCCCCATCTTCTCGCCGCCGCTGCTCACCGAGGACGATCACATCCACGGCCCCCTCGGCGCTGACGGCGCCCGGCCGCCGCTATGGATGGAGGAGCTCCTGGCGCGGCCGCGCGTGCAGCCCGGCCTCTTCGTCGCGCTCTCGAGCCTCGACTTCCGCCACCGCATGCTGCTGCGCTGGCTCTACGATCAACGCCCGGCGCCCCCGGACAGCCTGGCCGTCCTCGCGCCTGGGGTCGAAGGGAGCGAGATCGAGATCTGGGGCAACGGCGGCGGGCTGCCCGGCACGGGCCACATCGCGGCCACCACCGGAGATCTGGTGGAGCTCGCGGAGCAGCTCGACGCCTTCGCGCTCGAGGACGCCTCGTGACACACCCGAGGAGCCATTGACCATGATCCCCCGCGAGGACCGGCTGGACCTCCTGCTCGCCGACGCCGACGAGCGCCGCCCCGTGCTCGACGAGGGGCTGCCCGACGACACCGCCCAGCGCGCGCCGAGGCCCAGGAAGGCCCGCGACGCCAACCACTGGCGCCGCACCGACGCCGATCGCAACGACCTCACCCTCCAGCGATGGGCGGTGATCGCGCCGGAGGGCCGGGAGGGCGACCGGATGCTCGAGGCGATCCAGCCGCTCGTCGCGCTGCGCGAGGCCGAGCAGGGCTCTCCCGCGCGCGTGTACCGCGTGCCGCACGGGATGGACGCCAAGCGATCTGCGGACTTCCGGAGAGACATCTACTGGTCCGAGGAGGTGGCGGAGGAGGACAGGCCCCTTTACCTGATGATGCTCGGCGATCTCCATCACACCTCGGTGGAGCTCCAGCACGCGCTCGCCAATGACGCGCTCGCGGGGCGCGTCCACTTCGCGGACGGCGCGGGAGAGACGGATCTCGCCGGCTATGCCGCCTACGCCGAGAAGGTCGTCCGCTACGCGCAGCGCGGCACGCCCGAGGCCTCGCCGGAGCTGCTCTTCTACGCCGCGCCCGACGGCTCGGCGGCCACGGTCGCGGGCAAGCTCAGGCTCGTCGACCCGAGCGTGGCCACGTCGATGGAAGCGCACGCCAGGGGCAAGCTCCCCGCGGCCGCGGTGCGCGAGATCTCCGCCGGCAGCGTGGACGATCTGCTCGCCGGGGGCGGCGGCGCGCGCCCCTCGGTGCTGCTCTCGGTGAGCCACGGCCTGGGCGCGCCCCGGCGCGGCTGGCGCAGAGAGGAAGACGCCTGGCGGCGCCAGGGGGCGCTCGTGATCGCCCACGACGAGATCCTCGACGCCGAGCGGCTGCGGGGACAGGCGTTCTTGCCGGGAGGCATGTGGTTCTACCTGGCCTGCCTCGGCGCGGGCACGCCGGCGGAGAGCGTCTATCACGCATGGCTCTCGCAGCTCGCGCAGGAGGATCGTTATGGCGGCAGCCTGAAAGCCGTGCTGCACAGCCTCCCCGCGTCCGGCAACCGCCCCTTCGTCGCGGCCCTGCCGCAGGCCGCGCTGGCCAACCCGGCGGGGCCGCTCGCCGTCATCGGCCACGTCGACCTCGCGTGGACGTACGGCTTCTCGGGGACGAGGAGCCTGTCGGAGAGCAAGAAGTCCCGTATCTATCGCCCGCTCGAGGTGCTGGTCCGCGGCAGTCGCGCGGGGATCGCGCTGGAGGCGCTGATGGAGTTCTACCGCGGCGCGAACGACGATCTCGCGCAGAGCTACCAGCGCGAGGCCGACGCGCGCGCGGCGGGCCGCGCCGATCCCACGGATCGCGCCGATCGCGCTCACCTGTGGATGCTGCGCAACGATCTCCGCGGCTACGTGCTGCTCGGCGATCCGGCGGCGCGGCTGCCGCTCCAGCAGCTCGCGCTGCGCGCCGAGGCGCCCGCGCCTGCCGAGGTGGGGTGTACCCCGCCGGAGGCGCCGGCCGGAGGCGCTGCGCCCGGGGCGCAGGCGCGGGAGGCGGCCGTGCTGGCGATGATCCGCGGAGACGAGGCGCCGCGCGCGATCGCGGCGCGCGCGCGGGTGTCGCTGGAGACGTTGTGGAGCTGGGTCGACGCCTATCGCGCGGGCGGCCGCGAGCGACTCGGGCGGTGAGGGAGCTTCGCGGCGTCGTGCAACCCACATCGTCGATCAGGCGGCGTTTGCCGGCATCTGCACATCAAGAACGTGTGCGAACCGCACGAGCCGGCGCGACGCAGCAGCCCCGGCGCCATGAGACGCGAAGTACATGAGGTCTCTCCGGTGTCTGGAGCGCTCTTGCCGAGACGAGCCATCACCGCTCAGGAGCGTGCGGCCACGTACCTAACGCCGGCGCAGGCGCGCGCGCCATCGTCCCTTCGGACAGCTTGACGCGCGACGGGACCCGTGATGTCGCCCTGCGTTTGGGCTCAGGAAAGCGGGCTGTTCGTCACGCCCGGATCCAGCGCCCGCCGACATCGTCGATCCCGAGGCCGCATCCGCTCTCCAGGCGTCCGGTCCTCGGCCAGACCTCGCAGATCAAGCGACCCTCCCCGTCGCGGCGCTCACCCGTCTCGCCCGCCGCTCCGCTCCAGCAGCGCCGCGAGCTCCGCCGCCGACGCCACCCCGAGCTTTGCCGTCGCGCTCGCCCGGTGCTGCTTCACGGTCGACTCGGCGAGCCCCAGCTCCGCCGCGATCTGCTTGTTCAGCCGCCCGCGCGCGATCCGGTCGCACACCTGCCGCTCGCGCGGCGTGAGCGCGTCGAGCCGCGCCGCGAGCGCCTCCCGTTCCTCCCGCGCCGCCCGCGCCCGCGCGTCGAGGTCCATCGCGCGCCTCACGGCCGCGAGCACCTCGTCCGCCTCGAGCGGCTTCAGCAGGAAGTCCACCGCGCCCTCCTTCATCGCCTGCACCGACGCGCGCACGTCCCCGTGTCCGGTGATGAAGATGAGCGGCAGCCGGCACCCGGACGCCCTGAGCGCCGCCTGGAGGTCGAGCCCGCCGAGCTCCGGCATCGCCAGGTCCACGATCACGCAGCCGGCCCGCGCGTCCGGCGCCGCCGCCGCGGACGCCAGGAACGCGCGCGCCCCCTCGAACAGCTCCACCTCGTAGCCCGAGGCGCCGAGCAACCGGCCCACGCTCCGCAGCACCGCGCCGTCGTCGTCGATCACCACGACCTTCGCCGTCACGCCCGTCATCGTTCCTCCTGCGCCGCCTCGCCCGGCAGCTCGAGGCGCGCAGCCACGCCGCCCGCGGGCGCGCGCTCGGCCCACAGCCGACCGCCGTGCGCGTCCGCGATCGACCGGCTGATGCAGAGCCCGAGGCCGAGGCCCTCCGACTTCGTCGTGAAGAACGGCTCGAAGAACCGCTCGAGATCATCCATCGCGCCCCCCTCGCCCGAGTCCTCCACCACGAGCGCCACGCGCCCGTCGGTGCGCGCCGTCCTCACGATCACCCGGCGGTCGCCGTACGGCCGTCCGGAGACGGCGTCGAGCGCGTTCGAGATCAGGTTCAGCGCCACCTGCTGGAGCTGGACCGCATCGCCCCGCACCGCGGGCAGGTCGGGCGCGAGCTCCAGCGCGATCGTCGCCCCGCGCAGGAGCGCGTCGTTGCCCACGAGCCGCGCCACCTCGCGCGCCGCCTCGTTCAGGTCGCACCGTTCCCTCTGCGCCTCGCCCTTCTTCAGCAGCACGCGCATCCGCCGGATCACCTGGCCGGCCCGCCGGGCGCCGGCGACGATCTCCTCGAGGGCAGCGCCCACCTCCGCGACGTCCGGCGCCGCGCGGCGCAGCAGGATCTCCGCCGCCTGCGCGCTCGTGAGCACCGCGGAGAGCGGCTGGTTGATCTCGTGCGCGATCGAGGACGCGAGCTCGCCCATCGCCGCCACGCGGTTGAGGTGCGAGAGCGCGCTGAGCGACTCGCGCGCCTGGCGCTCGGCGCGCTTCCGGCCGGTCACGTCGAAGTGGGAGACGACCGCCCCGCCGTCCTTCCACGAGAGCCGCCGCGCCCGCACCTCGGTCCAGCGCTCGGCGCCATCGTGACGGTACTCGACCGTGCCCTCGACGTCGCGCCCGGCGAGCACCCCCTCCACGAGCTCCACGACCCGCCCGGCGCCGGCGTCGCCCGCCGCCGCGGCCCGCTGGAACGCGCCGAGGTAGCTCTCCCCCTCGGCGACACGGTCGAGCGGGCCCGGCGCCCCCTCGCGCGGCGCGCGCGCCCACGCCCGGTTCGTGCGGAGCATCACCCCGGTCCTGTCCACGACCGCCACGAAGCCGACCATCGAGGCGAGCACGGCGTCGCTCATCGCCTGAGCGCGCCCGCGCCGCCGCCGCTCGACGACGAGCGCGGCGATCAGGGTGGTCTGGAGCGTGACCGCGACCGCGGCGCCCACCGCCCACCGGCGGTAAAGATCCCAGAAGGACGGCACCCGGAAGTGGACCTCGGCGCCGGGCGGCAAGCGTTCCTCGGGGATCCGGAAGAGGGCGAGCTCGCGCGCGTCGAAGGCGAGCGCGTTCGCGTCCGCGGCGCGGATCGGGATCGACGCCGCGGGCTCGCCGCCGAGGAGCCGCAGCGTAATCCCGCCCAGGTCGCGCCCGACCCGCCCGTAGTCGACGATCTCCCCGCCGACGATCCCTTTGCCGAGCCCGACGCCGTGAACGGAGAAGAACGGGCGCTGGGTCTGCGCTCGGATCCGCTCGAAGGCCTGTAGCCCGACGAAGCGGTCCCCGGCGCCATCCATGTAGAACGTGTCGAACAGGACGATGGCGTTCTCCGGGAGCGCGGCGAGGCGCCGATCGAGCTCGGCGAGCGGCAGGCTCGCGAGGTCCAGGAGCGCGACGCGGCCGGCGAGGGGGCCGAGATCGCGGGCGATCCCGTCGTGGCGCGCGCGTTCCCAGGGGCTCGCGCCCATGACGAGCGCGACCTCTCGCGTGTCGGGGAGGAGGCGCAGCGCGCCCTCCGCCGTCCGGAGCCACGCGTAGTCGAGCCAGATCCCGGTGACGTCCGGCGCGGCGGGCACCGCGAGGGCGGCGCTCCGGTCCTCGCTCAGGAAGAGCACGGGCACGCCGGACCACAGCTCGCGCCGCAGATCGAGCACGACCCGGAGCACGTCGAGCCGGAGCGCGACGATCACGCCGGGGTGATAGCTGCTGTATTTCGCCCGATAGAAGCGGCGGAGCTCGCGCGTGTAATCGGGGGTGTCGAACCACGACAGGTCGAGGAACTCGAGCTTGAAGGTGACCGGCCCGCCCCACCCGACCCGCACCGATTCCCGGAGCTCGCCGTTGATCGAGGACATGGCCGGCGCGGTCGGGTCATCCGACTGGAAGACCAGGACCTGCGCCGGCGCTTGGTCCGCCAGCGCCGGCGCGGGCGCGCCGAACGCGATCGCGAAGGTCGCGATCGGGAGCACGAGCGCCGAACAGGAATTCCGTGGATGCCTCGACGGCGCCGCAGATCGCTCCCGCTCCCTTCTTCGCGCTGGTGTCGTCAACAAGAGAGATGAACTTATCACGGCTGTTTCGGCGTTCTCATCATGTCCAAAGGGGTTACCGAGGCGCGCAGACGACATGCGCCGAGCTGGCCAACGCGCGCCTCGACCTCCACGGCCGCCTGGCCGCGCAGCCCGGATGAAGGGCACGTTCGAGGACGCCGGGGCTGGGGGCCGCGCGTCACCGCCGCTCGTCGGGTGTGTCTCGCCTGCCACATCGCGCTCCGGCTTCCGCTGCCGACATGCCCCTTGCGCCCGCGGCACCACCATTGCTGAGTCGCGGGCCATGTCCGCCGCTTCGCGCCTCCGGTTCGCGCCCGCCGCCCTGGCGGCCATCGCCCTCAGCCTGGCGTGCGTTCAGGGCGCGCGCGCCCCCAACGTCCCGCCCCGCGGGACCCTGGCCCCCGGCGCGCTCGACCCCGGCGGAAGGCCCGCGGAAGGCCCCTTCGCGGTGGTGTTCGGCGCGCCCCGCGGGCAGACGACGAGCCCCGCCGAGATCAGCCTCGTCTTCAACCGGCCGATGCGGCCGCTCGACCTCGCCGGCGGCGAGGCCGCCGCGCCCGCGATCCTCAAGCCGCCCGCGCCGGGGCGCTGGCGCTGGGTCGGCACGAGCGGCCTCACGTTCGCCCCCGAC
Organism: Sorangium sp. So ce296; assembly: GCF_051529605.1. NCBI lineage: Bacteria > Pseudomonadati > Myxococcota > Polyangiales > Polyangiaceae > Sorangium > Sorangium sp. So ce296. The sequence goes on along the minus strand of NZ_CP150325.1, from coordinate 14,078,552 downwards.
GGGCACCTGCCGCGCGGCACCGCGTTCACCGTCGAGGTCCCGGCCGGCACGCGCGCGCTCGACGGCAGCGCGCTCGAGACGCCGTACGTGCTCTCTTTTCGCACCGAGCTGCCCAAGGTCGCGCGCGTCGAGCCGTGGTCGGGCAAGGACGACCTCCGGCCGGACGCTCGGTTCGAGCTCCGGTTCAACCAGCCGGTCGACACCGCCGAGGTCGCGCGGAGCGTGTCCCTCACGGCGGGCGGCCGCGCGGCCAAGGTGGCGTTCGACGTCCGGCGCCCCGACCCGAAGAACGAGCTGCTCGCCGAGGTCGTCCCGCGCGCGCCGCTGCCGCGCGACAGCGAGATCGAGCTCGCCGTGGCCGCGAGCCTCCGCGGCCGCGAAGGGCCGCTGCCGGCCGGCGAGGAGCAGCGGTTCTCGTACCGCACCTACGGGCCGCTCCGGGTGGTGCGCACCGACTGCGATCGCGACACGCCGCAGGGGGCGTGCGCGACCGAAGGCGGCTTCTCGCTCGCCTTCTCGAACCCCGTCCGCCTCGCCGACGCCAAGCGGGCGATCTCGGTGGAGCCCGCCGTCAAGCTGAGGTGGCCCGGGTGGCTGGAGGACGACGCGTTCACGAGCCACATCCACCTCGGCGGTGCCTTCGCGCCGGGGCGCAGCTACCAGGTGCGCGTCGCCGCCGGCCTGCGCGACGAGCACGGCCAGGCGCTCGCCGGCGCCGCCACCCGGGAGGTCGCGTTCGGCGACCGCTGGCCCGAGGCGCAGATCGGCCTCACCGGGAGCGTGTTCGAGCCGGCGCAGCGGCGCGAGATCCCGGTCGTGTCCGTGAACGTGCGCGAGCTGTCGCTCGCGGTCGGGGCCATGACCGAGGAGGCGGTGCTCGCGCTGGAGGCCGATCCGCACAGCCCGGGGCGGAGCCCCAAGATGGACGAGATCGCGGCGCTGCCCGCCGGCAAGCGGTCGGTCCTGCGCCCGGCCGCCGCGACGAACACGCCGTCGACGCACCTCGTGCGGGCCAGCGAGGTGCTGGGCGGCGAGGGAAAGCGCGGGCCGCTCGCGATCGGGATCAGCTACACCGCCCGGCCCGGCACGCGGCACGCGCGCGCCGCGTCCGAGGCGGTGATCGCGCAGGTGACCGACCTCGGGATCAGCGCGAAGGTGTCGCCGAACGGCTCGCTCGTGTGGGTGACGCGCCTGTCGACCGGCGCGCCGGTGCCCGGCGCCAACGTGTGGATCCGGACCCCGGACGCGCGGTCGCCCGCCGCGGTGGTCACCGACGCGGATGGGTTCGCGGTCGTCCCCGCGGCGGTGTACCGCCCGTCGGCCTCGTCGGGGCCGGAGCGCGGCGTGATCTTCGCGCGCTCGGGCGACGACTGGACGTACCGCCGCGTGGCCGACGCGCTCAGCGGGTGGCGGTTCGGCGCGCCGTCCGACTTCGGCGAGGCGCGCCCGTTCGGGATGGTGTTCTCGGATCGCGGCATCTACCGGCCGGGCGACACCGTGCGCGTGAAGGGGATCTTCCGCGAGGAGGCGGCGCGCGGGACGAGGACGCCGGCGGGCAGGCGCGTCGCGTTCAAGGTCGAGGGGCCCGACGGCGAGGCGCTCGTCACGCTGTCGCCGTCGCTCAGCGCCTTCGGCACCTTCTCGGCCGACGTGAAGATCCCGGAGACCGCGCGGCTCGGCACGTACAGCCTCGCCGCCACGGTCCAGGGGGGCGACGCGGGGTGGCCGGACGTGACCGGCAGCGTCGAGGTCGCCGAGTACCGCCCGGCCGAGTTCAAGGTGAGCGTCGAGAGCGACCGGCCGAGCTACGTGCGCGGCGACAAGGCGCGCTGGATCGCGCGCGGCGACTACCTGTTCGGGGCGCCGATGACCAACGCGGAGGCCCGGCTCTCGGTGACCCGCGCGCCGGCCGCGTTCTCGCCGCCGGGGATCGAGGGGTTCACGGTCCGCGAGGACGAGCTCACCGACGCGCTGCCGGACCGGGCCCCGCGCCAGTTCGAGGTGCAGAGCGGGCGCGAGAAGCTCGACGCGGCCGGGCAGGCGGCGATCGGCGCGGCGCTCGCCATGCCGGGGCAGCGCGGCACCGAGTCCGTGACGTGCGAGGCGGAGATCACGGACGTGTCGCGGCAGGCGATCGCCGGGAGCTCGACGGCGCTCGTGCACCCGGCCGAATTCTACGTCGCCCTCAAGGAGCCCGATCGCTTCGCGAAGGCGGGCGACGTGCTCCGGCCGGAGATCCTCGCCGTCGATCCGAAGGGGGCGCGCGTCGCGCAGGTCGCCGTCCGGGTCGAGCTCGTGCAGCGGACGTGGACCCTCGCCCGCGAGGAGAGCGGCAGCGCGTACCGCAGCGTGAGCGCGCCGGTCGACAAGGTCGTCGCGCGCTGCGGCGTCACGACGGCGGCGGCGCCGCGGAGCTGCGAGCTCACGGTGCCGTCCGGCGGCTACTACCTCCTGCACGCGACGGCCAAGGACCGCCGCGGCAACCCGGTCGGCGCCGCCGCCGGGGTCTACGCGCTGGGCGAGGGCGGCGGCGGCTTCGGCGACAGCGACCAGCTCCAGGTCGAGCTCGTGCCCGACCGCGACAGCTACGAGGTCGGGCAGACGGCGCGCGTGATCGTGAAGTCGCCGTTCGCGTCCGCCGACGCGCTGGTCACGGTCGAGCGCGCCGGGATCGCCTCGCACCGGCGGGTGAAGCTGTCGGGCGCCATGCCGGTGATCGACGTGCCGATCACCGACGACCTCCGGCCGAACGCGTTCGTCTCGGTGCTGCTCCTGCGCGGGCGCACGAAGCCGCCGCCCGCGCCCGGGAAGGGCGGGGCGCCGGGGCCCGACGTCGGCGCGCCGGCGTTCCGCCTCGGCTACGCGCCGCTGCGCGTGAACCCGGAGGCGCAGCGGCTCGCGGTGCGCGTCGTCCCGGACAAGGTGGACGCGCGCCCCGGCGATCCGATCCGCGTCGACGTCGACGTCCGCGATCGCGCCGGCCGGCCCGCCCGCGCGGAGGTCGCGCTCTACGCCGTGGACGAGGGCGTGCTGTCGCTGACCGGCTACGAGACGCCGGATCCGGTCCCCGTCTTCGGGGCGCCGCGCAGCCTGCGGGTGGCGACCGTCGAGACGCGCGAGGCGCTCGCCCGCGTGCGCAACCCGTTCGCCGACCTCGGCGCCGACAAGGGGCGCGCGGGCGGCGGCGGCGCGCAGGGCGGCACGGGCGTGCGCCGCGACTTCCGGCAGAGCGCGTACTACCACCCCGCGATCGTCACCGACGCCGCCGGGAAGGTGAGCGCGAGCTTCAAGCTGCCGGACTCGCTCACGACCTACCGGGTGATGGCGGTGGTGGCCGCCGAGGACGATCGCTTCGGCTACGGCGAGTCGCGCGTGACGGCGAGCCAGCCGCTCATGGCCCGGCCGGCGCTGCCCCGCTTCCTCCGCGCCGGCGACGCGATCGACGCGGGCGTGGTCGTCACCTCGAAGGGGCTCGGCAAGCCGGCGACGGTCGAGGTGGAGGTCGCCGCGTCGGGGCTCACGCTCCAGGGCGCCGGAAAGCGCGCCGTGGAGCTCGCCCCGGGCGCGTCGGCCGAGGTCCGCTTCGCGCTCTCGGCGCCGCGGGCCGGCCCGGCGACGCTGCGCTTCCGCGCGAGCGGCGGCGGCGCGTCGGACGTCGTCGAGGTGACCCGCGAGATCAGGGCGCCCATGTCGCCGGAGGCCGTCGCGCTCTACGGCGACACGACCACCGCGAGCGCGGAGAAGCTCGGGGATCTGTCGGCGATCCGCGACGACACCGGCGGGCTCACGGTGAGCCTCGCGCCGACGGCGCTCGTGGGCCTCGGCGGCGGCGTGGAGCAGCTCCTCGAGTACCCGTACGGGTGCACCGAGCAGCTGACGAGCCGCATGGTGCCGCTCCTGTCGCTGCGCGATCTCGCGAAGGCCTACGGGATCGCGCTGCCGAAGGACCTCACCGCCGTGATCGGCAAGACGGTGCGGGAGATCCTCTCGCACCAGCGCGGGGACGGGGGCTTCGGCTTCTTCGCCGAGTCGGACAGGGCCGACCTGTGGACCACCGCGTACGCGCTGTGGGGCCTCGGCGAGGCGAAGCGCCACGGGGTGGCGGTGCCGGCCGACGCGATGGAGCGCGCGACCTCGTTCGTGCGGGCGCGGCTCAACGAGGCCGGCGACGATCCGCTGCTCCGGGCGACGGCGCCGTTCATCCTCGACGTGCTCGCGGAGATCGGCGCCCCGGATCCGGGGCGCGCGAGCCGGCTGTTCGACGAGCGCGAGAAGCTGCCGCTCTTCTCGAAGGCGCTGCTCGCGCACGCGATGGTGCTCGGCAAGAGCGACCGGGCGGCCGTCGACCAGCTCGTGGGCGAGCTCGAGGGCGCGCTGCGCCTCGACGGCCCGATCGCGCGGGCCGTCCACAACCACGGCGACGCGTACGCGGTCCTCATGGACTCCGAGGCCCGCACCTCGGCGCTCGTGCTGCGCGCGCTGCTCGCGGCCCGCCCCGCGCACCCGCTCGCCGCGCGGCTCGCGGCCGGCCTGCTCGCGGATCGCCGCGGCGGCACGTGGCGCAGCACGCAGGAGACGGCGTGGGCGCTGATCGCGCTCGATGCGTACCGGAGGGCGCAGGAGAAGGCGGCGCCCGACTTCGAGGCGCGGGTGTTCCTTGGCCAGGCCGAGCTGTTCTCCGCGCCGTTCCACGGCCCCACGACCGAGCAGGTCAAGACGTCGATCCCCGCGGCGCGGCTCGCGAGCGCCGGCGGCGCGCCGCTCGCGTTCACCGTCGACGGGCGCGGCCGGCTCTTCTACGAGGCGCGGCTCCGCTACGCGCGCAAGCAGCTCCCGACGGCGGGGCTCGACCGCGGCTTCTATATCGAGAAGTCGCTGCGCGCGCTCGCGCCCGAGGACCTCGCCGCGGCGCTCGGCGGCGCGCCGCCCGGCGCCGCGGCGGGCGCGGCGCCCGCGTCGCTCGCCTTCGCCGGCGGCGACCTCGTGCTCGGCGAGATCCTCGTGGTGACGCCCTCGCCGCGCGACTTCGTGGTCATCGACGACCCGCTGCCGGCCGGCCTCGAGGCGATCGACGCCCGCCTCGCGACGTCCGCGCGCTCGCTCGACGTCGACGCGGCGGAGGCCCAGGCGGACGACGAGGGCGCCGACGCCGACGTCGACCAGGACGACCTGCGCGCGACCGGCCGCGCGTACGAGCCGAGCCGCTTCGTCCGCGAGGTCCGCGACGACCGGGTCCTGTTCTTCGTCGACCACATGGCCGCCGGGATGTACCGCTACCGGTACCTCGCGCGCGCCACGACGCTCGGGGCGTTCGTGGTCCCGCCCGCGCGCGCCGAGGAGATGTACAGCCCCGAGGTCTTCGGCCGGACGGGCGCCCTCGCGGTCAAGGTCGGCAGCCGGGACGCGGCGCCGCGCCCGCGCTGAGCCGTGGGCGCGCTCTCCTCGCCCGGATCCGGCCGCGCGCGGCGCTGGCTCGCGGCTGCCCGCCCGCGCCTGCCGCTCCTCCTGCGCCGCGCGGCGCGGGTCGCGCTCGTCCTCGCCGTCGCGCCGTGGCTCCTGCTCGCCGTCGCCGCGGCCCTCACGAAGCTCCCGCCGGAGCTCGCTGCTCCCGAGGAGCGCGCCGTCTCCACGGTGCTGCTCGACCGCCACGGCACGGTGCTCCGCGAGCTCCGCGCCGGCGACGGCGCCCGCGCCCGCTGGCTGCCGCTCGCCGAGGCCGGCGACCGCATCCAGCGCGCGCTCCTCGCCGCGGAGGACCGGCGGTTCGCGGTCCACCCCGGCGTCGACCCGCTCGCGATCGTGCGCGCGCTCGGCCAGCTCGCGGCGGAGCGGCGCGTCGTCTCGGGCGCGTCCACGATCACGCAGCAGCTCTCGCGCGCGCTCGTGCCGCGCCCCCGCACCGTGCGCGGCAAGCTCGGCGAGATGGCGCTCGCGCTGCGCATCGAGGCGTCGCTCTCGAAGCGCGAGATCCTCGAGCAGTACCTGAACCGCGTCGCGTTCGGCCCGGGCCTGCGCGGCGTCGAGGCCGCGAGCCGTTTCTACTTCGACAAGCCCACCGCGGACCTGTCGCTCGCCGAGGCCGCCGCGCTCGCCAGCATGCCGCGCGGCCCCGCGCTCTACGATCCGCGCCGCGGCGCCGGCCCGCTCGAGCGCCGCCGGAACCGCGTCCTCGACCGCATGCTCGCGGCCGGCCTCGCCGGCGAGGCCGAGGTCGCCCGCGCCCGCGCCGAGCCGATCGCGCTCGCCCCGAAGGGCAGCGGCCTCGGCGCGCCGCACCTCGTCCGCGCCGTGCTCGGCGGCGTGCTGGGCCCGGGCGCCGGCGCCGAGGCGGGCGGCGCCGGCGCGGCGCCGCTGCGCGGCCGGGCGAGCTCGATCACCCTGACGATCGACCGGGGCCTCCAGCGTGAGATCGAGGTCCTCGCGCAGCAGACCGTCCGCGGCCTCTCGGACCGCGACGTCGGCGCCGCGGCCGTGGTGGTGCTCGAGAACGCGACCGGCGAGATCCTCGCGTACGTCGGCTCGCACGACATCGAGGACGCGGCCGGGCTCGGCCACAACGATGGCGTCCTCGCGCTGCGCCAGCCCGGCTCCGCCCTCAAGCCGTTCGTCTACGAGCTCGCCATGGAGCAGCTCGGGTTCACGGCCGCGACCGTCCTGCCCGACGTCGAGCTCTCGTTCCCGACGGCGGACGGCAGCTACGCGCCGCGCAACTACGACGGGCGCTTCCACGGCCCGGTTCGTCTGCGGGACGCGCTCGCCAGCTCGTACAACGTCCCGGCGGTCTGGACGGCGGCCGCGCTCGGCCCCGAGCGCGTCCTCGCGCGGCTCCGCGAGCTCGGCCTCGGTTCGCTCGATCGCGAGCCGTCGCGCTACGGCGTCGCGATCGCGCTCGGCGACGGCGAGGTCCGCCTCCTCGATCTCGCGAACGCCTACGCCACGCTCGCGCGCGGCGGCGTCTACCTGCCGGTGCGCGCCGTGCGCGCGCTCGCGCTCGCGTCGCCCGCGGGCGGCCCGGTCTCCGACGTGGCGCCCGCGCGCGGCGCGCGCGTCCTCGACGCCGCGCGCGCCCGGGTGATCGTCGACATCCTCGCCGACGACAAGGCGCGCATCGCCTCGTTCGGCGAGGGCAGCGCGCTCGACCTGCCGTTCCCCGTGGCCGCGAAGACGGGCACCTCCAAGGGGTTCCGCGACAACCTCGCGGTCGGCTTCACGCCCGACGTCACGGTCGCCGTCTGGGTCGGCAACTTCGACGGCGCGCCCATGGGCGGCGTCAGCGGCATCACCGGCGCGGGCCCGCTCTTCCGCGACGCCATGCTCGCCGCCGCGCGCGTCCGGCCGCCGCGCCCCTTCGATCCGCCCGATCCCGAGCACCTCGTCGAGGCCGAGGTCTGCAGCCTGTCCGGCATGAAGCCGACCGCCGTCTGCCCGCACCGCCGCCGGGAGCTCCTCCCGCGCGCCGACGCCGCGGTGCTCGCGCCGTGCGACATGCACGAGGCCGTGCGCGTCGATCGCAGGAACGGCCTGCGCGCCGGCGCCTGCCCGGACGCCGCGGTCGAGGAGCGCGTCTTCGAGCGCTACGACGCGGAGCTCACCGCCTGGGCGCGCGCCGCCGGCCGCCCCATCGCGCCCGAGGAGGCTTCACCCCTCTGCGGCCCGCTCCCCGGGGGTGACGGCGTCCCTCCGGCCGGCGCGCGCGTCCGCGTCGCGTACCCGCCCGACGGCGCCCGGTTCGTCCTCGACCCCTCGGTCAACTCGCAGCAGGCCATCCGGCTCCGCGCCGACGTCCCGCCGGGCGTGCGCCGCGCGCGCTTCGTGCTCGACGGCCGCCCGATCGAGGTCGGCCCGCCGTTCTCGCTCGACTGGCCGCTCGTCGCCGGCGCGCACCGGCTCCGCGTCGAGGCGGACGGCGCGTCCGCCGGCGAGGAGATCGCGTTCTCGGTGGAGTGAGCGGCGGGCGAGGGGAGGATGGCGTGGGTCGGGGTCCAGCCGAGGTCGCGGTGCTCCTCCTCCACGAACTGGAACGAGCGCTGCCGGCCGCTGCCTGGGGCAGAGGTCCTCGTTCCCCTCCGTGCGGAGCGTGAGGTCTTCGTGGGGTCGCTGGACGCTGGTTCTGCGCTTCGCTAGCTCTACGAGCGGAAGGGATCGGTCGATGGAAGAAGAGAGGCGCACGCCGCCTTCCCTGGAGGCGCGGGTCACCGAGGTCCTCGAGGCTTGTGATTACGAAGTTCAGCAAGCGGTCGGGCTCGAACAGGGGGTGATCGACTGGTTTGCCACGCCTCGCAGCGGCTTCATCCGCCCTCGCACCTATTTCCGAGTGCTCCCTCGCTCTCCCGAAGACCTGAACGAGACGCTCACCGAGCTCGAGTCGGCTCGCGTGGCACGGAAAGCCGATCGCGCGGTCGCGATCGTGATGAGCGAACGACTGCCCAGTGGTTACGCCCCGGATCTCGTGGGGCGAACCAGCAACGTGCTGACCTTCCGGCGCTGGCTGCTGGAAATCTCCGGAATCGCCGAGCATGCCAGGCAACGGGCGCAGCCCAGCAAGCAGGAGCGGCGGGGGCAGACGTACCTGCCCAGGCGCGGGCGGCTCGCCGACGGCGCGGTGGTGCCGCTGGAGCCCTTCATCGAGGCATGGACGGATCGGCCGGACCGACCGGTGCTCGTCATCGAGGGACCACCGGGCTCCGGAAAGCAAGCCGCGTTGGATCATGCGATCGATCGCGCGGCCGTTCGCTTCTCGCACGATCCGGAGCAGGCCACCCTGCTCGTAGATATTCCGTATATGTCCCTCCCCTCCGTCATGCAGCTCGTGCTCGATGCGGGCGCAGCCGTGCCGGTGATCACGCGCACCCCATTCCTGAGAGCCGCGCCGATGCAAGAGGAGCGCTGGCGATGGCGATGTCTGCTGGCGGCGAGCGAGGCCGACACGCTCGGTTTGCCTCCACCGGGGATAGGCGTCGTCCGCATCGCTCTCGTGCCGCCGTCGTCCGAAGAAATTACCTCGTGGTACCGTGAACGCGTGGGCTCACAGGAGCCCGCTGGTCAGCTTGCGCGCGCCCGCGCTGAAAACGACAGCTTTTGCTCCCTGTCGGACGCATTGCCAAACCTGGGGAGCATCGTGTCCGCCGTCAAGAGCATCGAACTTGCGGACCGACCTGCGTCGATCGACGCATGGATCGCTTCCGTCGTCGTTGCCTATGTGGATGCCGTGAAGCTTGAGGAACGACCGCTCCCGCCTTCGAGGATGGAAGGGGAGGATGCGCTGTCGCGGCACCTCGAAGACGTTGCTCTCGAGCAGTTCGCCATGGGGCTGCGTCGATCGGGTCGGATTCCGGTGCCCCAGGTGCTCTGGAGGAGAGATGCGCAGGACTCGCTGCTGACATGGTTTGATGTCACCCAGGTCGAGCTCAAGAACCTATTGCTGCGCGACTACTACATCGCTCGGAAGATCGCTCGCGAGGTGAGCGCCGGCAACTCCGAGATTCTGCTTCGATATCAGTTTCCGTCGTTCGTGTTTCTGTTCCTAGCGCTGGTGGCCCCCGAGATCTCCGCGCAGGTGACTCAGGGCCGAGTCGCTCAGCTCGACGAGAAAATCCGGAGCGAGGTGGAGCGGAAGCTGCAGCTGACCTTCGCGCACCTGCTCAACCGCCCGGTCGGCATGGTGCGCGCGCGCCTCCGCGAGATCCGCGATGGCATCGACAGGGAGCGGGCGACCGCCCTGGCCCGGTCCTTCGAGCAGATCGAGGAGGAGCTGCGCTTCATCCAGAGCCTCGCGGACCGCACTCGACTCTGGGAGACCGCGCCCGACGAACCCATCGAGGAGGTCGCCGTGCGGCCTGTGATCGAGGAGCTCGGAAGGGAGCTCAACGCGCGCCACCCGGCCGTGACGCTCGTCATCGACGTCGAGTCGTCGGTCCGCGTCCGCGCGATGCGCGACGCGCTACGCGAGGTGATGCAGTGCCTGATGGAGAACGCCTTCCACGCCACCATGATGCGCACGGATGACCGAGCGTCGTGCGTCACGGCAGTCACCCGCCAGATCGGCTCGGTGATCCGCATCGAGATCCGCGACACGGGATGCGGCGTGCCTCCCGAGGATCGGCAGCGCATTTTCGAGCCGCTCGTCACGACGAAGAAGGGCGGGGCAGGGAAGCCGCGCGGCACCGGCCTCGGGCTGCCCATCGCCCGGCGCTACGCCGAGCACATGCACGGGCAGGTGGGGCTCGATGAGACGGCGTCCGAGACGTGCTTCTATGTGGACCTCGTGGCATGGACGGAGGGCGAATGAGCGGCAGGCAAGCCAAGCGGGTCCTCATCGTGGAGGACGACGAGACGAACGCCGAGGCGGCGGTCGAGTGGCTGCGGGAGCAGCACTACCAGGTCGAGCGAGCTTCGGCCGTGGAGGACGGACTCGCCGTCGCCGAGCGCTTCCAGCCCGACGTCGTCGTGCTCGACTTGCAGATCCCATCGAGACCAGGACGGGCGGACGAGCACACCGACAACGGCTTTCACGTGCTGGACGCGCTCCTCCGTGCCGAGCCGTTCCGACCGGTCGTGGTCGCGACCGCCCACAGCCGGAACCGCGAGCTGATGCGTCAGGTGATGCAGCGCAACCGTGGCGGTCACTTCCTGTTCAAGGATGACCAGGACCTCCGCGCGGCGGTGCTCCGCGCCGTCGCGGTGGCGGTGGAGAGCCCTGCCTATGTCGCGCACAGCACGGTGCGAGCCTTCGAGGAGCTGATCGCGCGGAACCCCCGGGAGGAGGAGATCCGGATCTTTCTCCGAAAGAGCTGGCGCGTCCTCCTCGGACCTCGCTACCGGGAATGCCACTCTCCGTACGAGGTCGATCGCGGCGTCAAGGTGGATCTGCTCTTCGTCCGGCACGACGGCTTCCCCGACATCTGGGAGCTGAAGCGCCCGGATCAGCAGGTCTTCAAGGAGTACGGCGACCGGCTGCACCACAGCGAGGAGTGCGCGCGGGCCGTCGGGCAGGTCATGGAGTACATCGACCTCGCCGAGAAGCAGACCGGAGGGCAGGTGAGCTACGAGGTTCGCAAGAACGTGCGCGTGTCGTTGCACCGGCCGCGCGGCTTCGTGGTCATCGGCAGGACCGGAAGCCAAAGGGAGCGGGACCGCTTGGCCCTCGACAACAGCTTCATGGCGGGCATCACCTTGATGACCTACGACGATCTGATCGAGGAAGCGCGGGAGGTGCTGGTGTTCCTGCGCGACTACCGCAACGGCGGGGAGGCGCCCTCCGTGTGAGCGTGGCCTCCCCGCGCGGGCGGCCGGCGAGCGCGCCGCCGCCCTCCGCCCGCGGCGCGCGTCAGCCGAAGATCGGCAGGTCCTCTTCCTCGGAGAGCGGGAACCGCTGCGCGAGCGGGTCGTCCGCGACCTTCGCGAGCTTGCGCAGCGCCTTGTGGATGTGCCCCGGCTTGATCCGCACGCCGCCCTCCCTGGGCTCGAGCGTCACCGGATCGACCTCGAGCGGGTTGTGCCGCTCGTCCGTCGCGCCGATCACCCGGTTCCCCGGGATGCCCGCGCCGACCATCATCATGCTCGTGATGTTCCAGTGATCCTTGCCGTTGCCCTCGTTGTAGCCCGGCGTCCGCCCGAAGTCCGAGCCCACCACGATGACGATCCGGTCGGCGATGCCCTGCTCCTCCGCGGCGGTCAGGAGGAAGTCGACCCCGTCGCAGATGTCGGTGAGCCGCGGGATGTGGTTGTCGTCGTGGTTGCCGTGGGTGTCGAACCCGCCGATCGACAGGTTCGCGCTGACGCAGATGCCGGCCTGGTAGGCCGCGAGCGCGACCTGCGCCTGCCGTCGCAGCGACGCCCGCTCGAACTCCGCGGGCAGGAACTGGATGAGCTGCTTGAGCTCGTTCTGCCCGACGCGCGAGGTGAAGAGCGTGCTCATCGCCTGCTTCACGTGGGGCAGGCGCTGCTGCTCGAGCTTCGCCATGTGCCGCGCCTGCCGCGCCTCGAGGATCCGCGTCATCGTGGCGTCGGTGTGGTACTGCTCGCGGTTCTCGCTGTTCGACGGATCGGTCCTGTTCGGGTAGGCGAGCCGCTGCAGGAGGCCGGTGTCGGGCACGCGGGTGACGGCCACGACGTTCGCCGTCGTGTCGTAGCCGCCGTTGCTGATGAACCCCATCGGCAGCGCGCCGCCGTGGACGCCGGCCACGAGCGCCGCGAAGCCCGGCTTGCCCTCGCGGAGCGTCCCGGACCACGTGTTGCGCACGCCCGCGTCATGGCTGTTCGTCGACGTGTCGATGCCGTTGACGATGAGCAGCCGGCTGTAATGCTTCTTGAAGAAATCGGCGTTGCCGCCGACCGGCGCGAACTTGATGTTGCCGGCGGTCCCGATCTCTTCGCGCAGGTAGCTGCGGTTCATCGCGTCCCGCGTCTTCTGCTCCTCGACGCTCGCCGCGCCCTTCGGATCGCAGAGGCTCGTCGGGTCCCAGCCGCCGCTCGCGTGGATGTTGATCCAGAGGGGGCCCTCGTAGGGGCCGGCCGCCGCGGCGTCCCGCGACAGCGCGCCCGCCGCGACGACGCCCAGGCCCGCCATAGATGCCAGTTTGAGGAAGTCTCGACGTTCCATGGCTGCTCCTACTGGTAAAGAAACCTGAAGTCCGACAGGAGATAGGTCATGACGCTCATCCACGCGCGGACCGTGTAGTTCTCGTCCCGCTGGAGCTTCTCCTCGTCGGGCAGACCGTCGCGGGTCCAGTAGTCGTTGTTCACCTGGCAGGGGCCCGGCAGCCACGTCGAGAGCCGGCCCTCCTCGCCCTCCGGCTTCTTCATGCCCGCCTTGCCCTCCTCCCACGTCTCGACGAAGAGCTTGTAGGTCCGCTCGATCTCCGGATCTCCGATCTCGAGCGACTCGCCCAGCACCCGCTTGTGCAGGTACTGGATGTTCTTCTTGATCGCCTCGACCGCCGGCAGCACGTCGAAATCGTTCGTGTCCCGCGGCTCGAACGTCGTCTCGACGAACGGGAAGAGCAGCCGCTCCTCCTGCGGGAGCCAGAGATCGCGCGGCACGGAGATGCACGCCATCTCGTTCGCCATCCGGTCGGCGACGTTGGCCATGATCCCGTTCGGCTCGGTGATCCGCTGGATCACCTCCTCCGAGTCGATGCCGCCGTACAGCAGGCGGTAGGCGTCGCGCCGGAGCAGGTAGTCATAGCGGTTGCCGTCGTCCTCGAACGCCCTCGGCCGCCACGGATACCCGGTCACCGCCCAGATCTTCCGGTGCAGCTGCTCGGGCCCGAGGAACCGCGTGCCGCCGAGCTGCGCGAGCGGATCGCCCTGGGACGACGCCTGCGCGACGTTGCGCGCGCGGAAATAGGGGCTCTTGACGATGGCCTTGACGACCGTCTTCAGGTTGTAATCGCTGTCGGCGAAGTCGTGCGCCATCGCGTTGAACGCGTGGTACTGGGCGAGGTACGCCCGGAACTTGGCGCTGAACTCCGGATCGTCGTTCGTCGGCGCGACGAGCGGCTTTTGCCCGGTGAGGCCCGTGTACATCGTGTAGACGGCCGCGAGCGCGAAGCGCGGGTCGTCGGCGACGCGCTGCGCCACCCACGAGAGCGCGCTCGGGAACTCGCTGAACGGCACCGACTCGGCGCCGAAGCCCGGCGGCCGCATGTCCTCGTACCAGGTGTCGTCCGCCTTGTAGCGGCCCGAGGAGTCGAAGCTGTGGAACCCGCCGGACAGCGGGTCCAGGGCGGCGTGGCACACGGTGCACGCCGCGTTGTTCATCGTCGGGTTGAAGTCGGTGATCTTCGTCTGATCGAGCGGCTGCTCGGCGGTCTTCAGGATGTCGGTGCCGAGGAAGAACTGATAGACCATCCTCGCCCGGTGGCGGTTTCGGTTGGTGCTCGTCGTCGGGTGCCTGTTGAGGAAGACCGGCGAGGTGAGCACGCCCGCGAGCGGGATCGGGTCGCGCTTCACCGGGACGAACTCCTCCGGATCCGCGTCGTTCTGGAACTCGGCCGTCACGCCGTACGCCTTCGCGGAGAACGGGTTCACGACCGTGTAATCGGCCGTGAGGACCTCCTTGAACGACCGGTCGTTGCGCACGATGTAGGCGATGAGCTCGAGCGGCTCCCGCCCGACGCCCCGGTTCGTCCAGCTCTTCACCTTGTTGATGGCGTCCTCCAGGTCGCGCGCGCCGTATTTCTCGACCAGCGCGGGATCCTGCGGGAGGCTGTTGTACCACTTGGCGTCGTACGCGTCGCTCTTCAGCAGATCGACGGCCGCCTCGCCGTTCAGGTAGCGGTCGGTGAGGAAGAGATCGTTGTAGATCTCCTTCAGCCTCACGTAAAACGCCTCCTCCGTGAGCATCTGGTCCAGGATCGGGTCCAGCGCGTCCATGCCGCTCTGCGCGACGGCCTGCGCCTCGGCCTCGGTGGGCAGGCGGCCGGCGATCTCGAGGGCCGCGGAGCGGAGCGTGTCCTCCGGCCCGCTCATCACCACGCCGGCGAAGGAGGCGTTGACGTCCGTCTCGCAGGACGACGGCTCCTTCGTGCGGTCGACCATCTCCCGGAGCGCCTCGTAGTCGGCGCCGTCCGCGTCGATGACGTGGCCGCCGCCGTGGTCGACCTTCTTCGTCGGCTTGAGGAGCACGTACGACTCGCCGCTCAGCTCGAGCCCGGCGAGCGATTTGAACGTCGCGAGGTTCTTGTCGAGGAAGCCCGCCTCGCTGCTCCCGGCGAGGATCAGCTTCGATTTCGCGGCCTGCCCCTGCGGGTTATGGCAGCCGATGCACTTCGTCGAGAGGATGGGGACCCACACCTTCTCGGCGAAGAACTGCGCGTCGGAGATACACGGGCCGCCGGCGTCGCCGGTGCAGCCGCTCGACCCGGCCGCGAGCGCGCCCGCGCCCGCGGTGAGCCCGAGGAGCCCCAGGGCCGTCGCGGCGCGCTTCCGGAGGTACCATCCTGTTCTCGGCATAAGCATCCTCGCCGGGGGCGCCTGCGCGCGCCCCCGCGTTGAAGGGACCAGGGGTGCGGACCCCCGGAGCCTCGTTGATCGACAACCTGTCGAAGCAGCCAAGGTGGGCTGTCGTTCAACGACGCCCGATGGAGCGGACTGGACAATCGTCCGCTTCATCTCCTGCGTAGCCCCGTAGTCTAACCCCTCTAGGGGTTCTCCCGCCATGCGCTCCGTACATCGCTTGATGTGAATTTTTTCCTGATATCTCTCGTGATTGTGAAGTTTTTTGACGCGACGCTGCGGCTCCTCCGGAATGCGCGTACCCGGTGCGCCCAGGTAGGCGCGGCCATGTGGTGGCGGGGTCGTACGTGGATGTGGTCAAGTCCGGGGAAATCGAATAACCGTTGGATATGAGCTCGACGAGGGATGCGACCCGCGCTCGCGCGGTGCAGTGGTTCGTTCGCGGCGGCACGCTGCGGGCGGCTGGCCGGGATCCGGTCAAGATCGGCATCGCGCCGGTCGTGGTGGGGCGCGATCCCAGCTGCGATGTGGTCGTCGACGATCCGGAGGTCAGCTCGACGCATTGCGAGCTGCGTGCCGAGGGGCCCGGCGTCCTCGTCCGCGACCTCGGCAGCAAGAATGGGACGTTCGTGTCGACGGTGCGCATCCGCGAGGCGATCCTGACGGCCGCGTGCGCCATCCAGGTCGGCGGCTCGGTGCTGGGCTTCGAGCCGCTCGACAAGGAGCGCGTCGACGTCGGCTTCGACGAGAGCTTCGGCCCGCTGATCGGCGCCTCGCCGCGGATGCGCCACCTGTTCCGCCTGCTGCGCGAGGTGGCCGCGACGGAGCTGTCGCTGCTCATCACCGGCGAGACCGGCACGGGCAAGGAGCTCGCGGCGCAGGCGATCCACGACAGCTCGAGCCGGCGCGGCGGTCCGTTCGTCGTCGTCGACTGCGCCTCGCTGCCCGGCGCGCTGGCGGAGAGCTTCCTGTTCGGGCACGAGCGGGACGCCTTCCCGGGGGCGACCGAGCGCAAGGGCGGCGCCTTCCACGAGGCGAACGGCGGGACGATCTTCCTCGATGAGCTCGGCGAGCTGCCGCCCGAGCTCCAGCCGAAGCTGCTCCGCGTGCTGTCCGAGCGGAAGCTCAAGCGCGTCGGGTCGCGGGTCTACGAGCCCGTCGACGTGCGGATCATCGCGGCGACGCGGCGCGATCTCGGCCGCAGCATGAACACCGGGCGCTTCCGGAGCGATCTCTTCTTCCGGATCGCCCAGATGCGCATCGAGCTGCCGCCGCTGCGAGAGCGGCGCGAGGACATCCCGCTGCTCGTCGAGAGCGTCTGCGCGCGCCTCGGCTGCCCGGAGCGCTCGGTGGAGATGGTCAATCTCATCACCACGACGCTGGGCCAGCACGATTTCCCGGGCAATGTCCGCGAGCTCATGAACGTCACCAGCGTGGCCGCGAGCCTGCCGCCGGGGGCCGAGGCGATCGCGGCGATCCTCCCGCTCGAGGGCGGCGGCGACGTCGTCGCGCCGACGTCGGCCTTCGGCGAGGCGAAGCGGAGCGCCGTGGCGGCGTTCGAGCAGCGCTACTTCAGCGAGCTGATCCGCGCCACGGGCGGCAACGTCAGCGAGATGGCGCGCCGCGCCGGCATGGAGCGCCACCACGTGCGGATGTTCTTGAGGAAGCACGGCCTGACCGCGAAGCCGTGAGACAGCGCACGTCTTCCGGCTGCGGCCTCTCTGTTCTTTCCTAGAGCGGTTTTCAGCTGCGGCTGAACCACCGTGCGTCGGTTCTCGTCCCCGTCTTCCGTCTTCCGTCTCCCGTCTCCCGTCTCCCGTCTTCCGTCTCCCGTCTTCCGTCTTCCGTCTTCCGTCTTCCGTCTTCCGTGCTCGTCCCTCGTGCGCGTGCGCGTGCGCGATTCCCCGGCGTCAGCGCGCACGCGCACGCGCACGCAGACGGTCACGGAGACGAGAGACGGGGACGAGAGACGGGGACGAGAGACGGGGACGAGAGACGGGGACGAGAGACGGGGACGAGAGACGGAGACGAGAGACGGGGACGAGAGACGGAGACGGAGACGAGAGGACGGAGACGAGAACCAACGCACGGAAGACGCCTGCATCGAACCCGAGCGAAACCCGCTCTAAGCGCCGCCCGCGCCGCCCGTCCCGGGGGCCCCGCCGCTGCCGCCGGCCCCGCCGCTCCCGGCCGGGCCGCCGCCCTCGCCGCTGCCGCTGGTGCCGGCCGGGCCGCCGCCCGCGCCGCCGCCGCCGCCCTCGCCGCCGCCGGTCGTGGCCGCGGTGGTCGTGGCCGGGGCGCCGCCGCAGCGCTCCGCGGAGCGGCAATCGGCGCAGGAGCACCCCTCGAAATACGGCGCGCACGAGCCGTTGTCCGTGCAATGGTCCGTGCACCGCGGCGTGTCCGTGCAATCGGGGCAGGTGCAATCCTCGTTGGCGTTGCACCCCATGGCGCTGTTGCACCCGCGCGACGGGCTGCACTCCGCGACGCTGTTGGCGCAGTCCTGGCAGGTGCAATCCTCGCCGTCCGGAGCGTCGGGCCGCAGATCGCAGGCGCCGTCGTCCTTGCAGAAGCCGAGGCAGCTCGCCGAATCCGCGCAATCGGGGCAGCCGCAGTCCTCGGAGACCTGGGCGAGGATCGTGCACCGCCCGTCCGGGCTGCCGCCGAAGCAGCCGAAGCCGAGCGAGCCGCCGGCGCCGGCGACCGTCGCCGCCGCGGCCGTCGAGGTCGCGTCGGCCGCCGGGCTGCTCGAGCAGCCGCCGCTCGCGGCGAGCCCGACGACGATGGAGGAGGTGAGGAGGGCAAGAAAGGCACGCATGCCCGACAGCATCTCTCCCGGGAGCGCGTCACGTCAACACCGCGCGTCGAGAGGCGCGCTCAGCGGAATGCCACGCTCGCGTCCGCCGTCTTCGCGCGCACGACGGCGCGCTCGCGCACCAGGAAGTCGCGCACGGCCGCGTCGAGGCGCGGGTGCGCGAGGTGGTGGGCGCTGTGGGTGATCCTCGGCGCGAACCCGCGTACGAGCTTGTGCGACCCGCCCGCGCCCGGCTCGAAGCGGCGCAGTCCGCGGGCGATGCAGTCCTCGACCGGGTGGTAGTAGCAGACGTTGAAATGCAGGAACGGGCGCTCCTCCGAGGCGCCCCAGTAACGGCCATAGAGGGTCGTCGGCCCGGCGAGGTTGAACGCGCCCGCGATGGGCCGTTTGCCGTCGCGCGCGAGGACGACCTCGACGCCGCCCTCGCCCCCGGCGCGCTCCCCGGACGAGCGGAGCCGGGCCGTGATCTCCTCGAAGAAGGCGCGGTTCAGGTACTGCCGGCCCCAGGCGAACTTCTCCACCGTGGAGACGTAGTAGCCGAACATCACGTCCACGATCTCGGGCGTGATGTCCGCGCCGCGCAGCGTCTCGATCGACAGGCCCTGCTTCGCGACCTCGCGCATCTCGCGCCGGATCTGGTGCCGCCGCTTCGCGTTGAAGCGCGCGAGGAAGTCGTCGAGCGACCCGTACCCCTCGTTCTCGAACTGGAACTGGATGCCGCAGCGGTGGGCCATCGCCGCCTCCGACAGGGCGGCGGCCTCGTCCTCGGTCGGGAACAGGACGTGGGCGCCCGAGATGCGGCTCCGCGCCACCAGCGCGCGGAGCGTCTCGGCGAGCACCGCGAGGAGCGCCGGGCGATCCTCGGGCCGGCGCACGAGCAGGCGCGGCGTCGTGGCGGGCGTGAACGGCACCGCCACGACGAGCTTCGGGTAGTACGGCGCGCCGAGCTGGTGGGACGCCGACGCCCAGCCGTGATCGAAGACGAACTCCCCCTCGCTGTTGTCCTTCAGGTACGCGGGCGCGGCGGCGAGCAGGACCCCCTCGGCCCGGAGCGTGATGTGGTGCGGCAGCCAGCCCGCCTCCTCGCCCACGCACCCCGTCCGCTCGAGCGCGTCGAACCACGCCCACGAGAGGAACGGCGCCTCGCTCGCGCCGTGGAGCGCGTTCCACTCGCTCTCCGGGATCTCGCGGATGGTGCCGTGGACGTGCGCTTCAAGCTCCATGGCCGATCATAGCAGCGCGCGCAGCGCTGCCCGTCCGGCCTCCGACGAGATCCTGGATCGCTCGCGCGCCCGCGCGCGCCACGAGCTCCGACAGCCCGCGCGCGATCGCGGCGGGGAGGAGGGGACCGCCGTAGACGAAGCCCGTGTAGAGCTGCACGAGGTCGGCGCCCGCCTCGATCTGGTCCATCGCGTGCTCCGCCGACTCGACGCCGCCGGCGCCGATCACCGTGACGCCGCCCCCGAGGCGCGCGCGGATCCGCCGCACCATCGCGAGCGAGCGCTGCCGCAAGGGCGGGCCGCTGAGCCCGCCGGCGCCCATCGCCTCGACGGCGGCCGGGCTCGTCGCGAGCCCGTCGCGGCGCACGGTCGTGTTCGTCGCGATGACGCCGGCGAGGCCGACCTCCTCCACGACGGCGAGCAGCGCCTCGAGCTCCTCGTCGCCGAGGTCCGGGGCGACCTTGACGAGCAGCGGCAGCGGCCTCCCGCCGCCGCGGTTCTCCCGCATGATCGCCGAGAGGAGCGCCCGCGCGATCGCCGGCCCCTGCATGGCCCGGAGGTCCTTCGTGTTCGGCGACGAGACGTTGATCACGACGAAGTCGGCCGCGCGCCGCACCTCCCGGAAGCTCGCGAGGTAGTCCTCGATCGCGGGCTCGATCGGATCGAGCGGCGCGACGCGGGACTTGCCGATCGACATGCCGACGGGCACGCCGACCGCCGCGGCGCCGCCGCGGCCCAAGAGCCGCTCGGTGACGCGCGCCGCGCCCTGGTTCGGGAAGCCGAGCCGGTTGATGAGCGCCCGGTCGGCCGGCAGGCGGAAGAGGTTCGGCGGCGGGTTCTCGGCCTGGGGCTGCGCCGTGACGGTCCCGAGCTCGACGAAGCCGAAGCCCAGGGCGGCGAGCGCGCGGGCCCGGCGGGCGTCCTTGTCGAAGCCGCCGGCCACGCCGAGCGGGGAGGGGAAGTCGAGCCCCATGGCGCGCACCGCGATGCGCCCGTCCCGGGGCGCGAGGCGGGCGCGCACGAGGGCGCGGAGCGGGGCGGCGTGCTCGAGCGGCGCGAGCGCGAGCATGCCGAGCTCGTGCGCCAGGCGGGGCGGCAGCGCGAAGAGGAGCGGTCGGACGAGGCGGTACATCGGGGCGCGTCTCCGTTGCGGCGCGGGGCCGGAGGGTCCGGCGCGGCGCGGCGGTGGGCGATACCATGACGCAAAGGCCGCGTGGGTCGCCATGTCGGCGCGAGGGCGCCGGGCGGGGCGCGCGGAGGCTCTGCTAGACTCGGCGCCCCCACCTCATGACGACCCCCGAGATCCTCGATCGCCCAGGCGATCCCAAGCCTTCGACCGACCTTGGCGAGCGCTTCGCGAAGAGCGCCGACGAGATGTCGGCGCTGCGCGAGCGCGGCGCCCTGGCCGCGCGCGACCTCTGCGCCTTCATCGATCGCTCTCCGACGCCCTACCACGCCGTCCGCGAGGTCGCCTCGCGGCTCGCGGCGGCGGGCTTCTCGGAGCTCGGGGAGCGCGACGCGTGGGCGATCGCGCCGGGCGATCGCCGCTACGTCATCCGGGGCGGGTCGACGATCGTCGCGTTCGTCGCCGGGGCCGAGCACCCGGCGGTCGGCGGCTTCCGCATCATCGGCGCGCACACCGACTCGCCGAACCTCCGGGTGAAGCCGAGCGCCGAGCTCTCGCGGAGCGGCTACCAGCAGCTCGGGGTCGAGGTCTACGGCGGCGTGCTGTACTCGACCTGGCTCGATCGCGACCTCAGCGTGGCCGGCCGCGTCCACATCCGCAGGGACGGCCGGGTCGAGCGCCACCTCGTCGACCTCGGCCGCCCCGTCGCGCGCGTCCCGAACCTCGCGATCCACCTGAACCGCGGGGTCAACTCCGAGGGGCTCGTGCTGAACGCGCAGAAGCACCTCGCCCCCGTGATCGGCCTCGGCCGCGAGGCCGACCTGAGCGCCCTGCTCGCGCGCGCGGTCGACGCGCCGCGCGACGCCGTCCTCGGCTTCGATCTCTGCCTGTACGACACGCTCAAGGCGTCGATCGGCGGGCTCGCCGACGAGTTCATCTTCGCATCGCGCCTGGACAACCTCGCGAGCTGCCACGCCGCGACGGCCGCGCTGATCGGCGCGGGCGCTCCCGGCGCGGCGACGCGGGTCATCGCGCTCTACGACCACGAGGAGTGCGGCAGCCGGAGCGCGGTGGGCGCGGCGGGCAGCGTGCTGCGCGACGTGCTCGCGCGGATCGTCGACACGTACCCGGCGCGCGAGCCGCAGGCGTTCGCCCGGGCGATGGCGGGCTCGCTGCTCGTCTCGGCGGACATGGCCCACGCGGTGCACCCGAACTACGCGGACCAGCACGAGCCGCGCCACGCCCCGCAGGTCAACCGCGGGCTCGTGATCAAGTCGAACGCGAACCAGTCCTACGCGACCGACGGCGCGACGGCGGCGGAGCTCGAGGCGCTCTGCCACGACGCGGGCTACGCCCCGCAGCGCTTCGTCGTGCGCAGCGACCTCCCGTGCGGCAGCACGATCGGCCCGATCACCGCGGCCGCGCTCGGCATCGCCACGGTCGACGTCGGCGCGCCGATGCTGAGCATGCACTCCTGCCGCGAGATGGCCGGCACGCTCGACGTGCACCTCGCCATCGAGACCTACCGCCGCGCCCTGACCTGATCATTCCCAGATCCGCGCCACGCCGCATCCCAGCGCCGCCCGACGCGCCGGGCTAGCGACCGTTTTGGGCGTTGTCCTGCGAGAGGAGCGTGAAGCCGATCAGCTTGTAGAGGAGGCGGGCGCCGACGTTGCCGTCCCACTCGTCGTGGTCGTCCTTGGGGGCGACCTCGTTCAGGTCGAAGCCGACGATGCGGCGGCCGCTCCTGTGGATGCGGCCGATCAGCGCGACGGCCTGCTGGAACGACAGGCCCCCCGGCACGGGCGTGCCGGTGCTCGGGCACAGCGTCGGATCGAGCCCGTCGATGTCGAAGGTCACGTAGACGTCGTCCGGGAGGTCCTCCACGATCGCGTCGGCGATCAGGTGGAACGGCTCGCCCTCGAAGAGCCGATCGGCGATCGCGGCGTCGACGTGCGCGACCACCCGGCCGTTCGACTCGCGGATGAACCGGAGCTCGTCCTCGCTCATGTCGCGCAGCCCGACCTGGACGATCCGCGAGATCTTCGGGTGCCGGGTCGCGACGTTGCGCATGATCGAAGCGTGGGAGTCGGTGAACCCCTCGTACGCGTCGCGCAGGTCGGCGTGCGCGTCGACGTGGAGGATCCCCATCCCGGGGTAGCGCTCGGCGTGCGCCGCGATCGTGCCGTAGGGCGCGGAGTGGTCGCCGCCCACCAGCCCGACCAGCTTGCCCCGCTCCATCCACCGCTTCGCGATCTCGGCGACGCGCTCGTTCAGCCGCCGCGACAGCGCGTTCACCGCCGCGAGCCGCGCCTCCAGGTCCCGGTCGCCGGCGACCTCGCCCTGCGCCGCGATCACCGGCTCGGCCGCCGCGCACGCATCCGCGTTCCAGCGGACGATGTCCGGGTCGACGTCGAGCATCGCGATGCCCTGCTCGTACGGCCGGCCCGTGTGCAGGTCGAAGAGGTCGATCTGCCGGCTGGCCCGCAGGATCGCCGCCGGCCCCTTGGCGGCGCCGCGACGGTAGGACACCGTCGGCTCCCAGGGCACCGGGATGAGGACCACCCGAGCGTCCTCGGCGGTGTGCGGCAGCCCGTAGATCCCGTGGCCGATCGCGGGGCCGTTCGGATCGAAACCGAGAGGGGATGAGCTCACGCGGCCACGTTGGCGGTTCGCGCAGAGATCGTCAAGCGCGAGCCGTGCCCGCCGAGCGCGCGCAGAAGCGCGGCGGAGCGCGCCGGAGCGCTCTGCGGAGCGCCCGCGGAACCACGTCCGCGCCCGGGGCGATCTCCGGCGCGAGGTGCGTAGAGACGATCGCACCGCGCGCGGGACATCGTCGTGAAACACGGATGTCCCGCGCGATGGCGCGCAGCGCCCGTCGGAATCCAACTTCGGGGCTTCCAGCTGTGACGAAATGCGGTACGAAGGGGGCCGAGACGATGGATGACGGGCCGCCGCGCCCGTTCGGACTGGCCAGCGCCCGGCGCGCTGCCGGTATGTCCGGCGCGCGGGGCCCTCGCACCCGTGAAGAACAGCCATGCTCCGCTACCGCGCCGACATCAAGACGCTCCTCTTCGTCGCGACCTATTTCGCCCTCGTGGCGGTGCAATGGGTCTACGCGCCGCGCGCGCTCTGGCTCGCGATTCCGCTCCTCGCGATGACCTGCGTGTTCTCGTTCCTCGGGGCCGTCGCGACCCACAACTCGGTCCATTGCCCGGTCTTCCGGCGGCGGTGGATGAACCGCGCGTTCCAGGTCGTGCTCACGCTCACGTACGGGCACCCGGTCAGCGCCTACGTGCCCGGCCACAACCTCAGCCATCACAAGTACACGCAGTCGCGGCGCGACGTGATGCGCACGACGAAGGTGCGCTATCGTTGGAACCTCTTGAACGGGCTCCTCTTCATGAGCCGCGTGGTCCGGGACATCCTGCCCGCCGACATGCGCTACTTCAAGGCGATGTACCGGCGCAACCCGCCGTGGTTCCGGCAGATGCTCCTCGAGTCGGCGGTGTTCCTCGGCGCGATGGGCGCCCTGCTCGCGCTCGACTGGAAGAAGTTCCTCCTCTACGTGCTGATCCCGCACCAGTACGCCGCGTGGGGGATCGTCACGATGAACTACCTCCAGCACGACGGCTGCGACGAGGACAGCGAGCACAACCACTCGCGCAACTTCGTCGGCCGGCTGGTCAACTGGTGGACGTACAACAACGGCTTCCACTCCATCCACCACATGGAGCCCGGCCTCCACTGGAGCCTCTTGCCGGCCGAGCACGCGAGGCGCGTGGCGCCGTTCATCCACCCGAACCTCGATCAGCCCTCGCTCCTCGCCTACCTGTTCCGCAGCTTCGTCTGGCCCGGCAAGCGCCTGCGCTACGACGGCGCCCCGGTCGTGCTCCCGCGGGAAGAGCCGGACGAGGAGTGGATCCCCGGCCCGAAGGAGACGCCGAGCGACGTCTCGCTGGGCGCGATCGCGCCGAGCTGACGAAGGCGCACCTTGCGGCCACGGCCGGGAGCCCCGGGCCGTGGACCGCGCAAGCGTGCAGAGAGCTGGCCCGGTGCCTCGGCGCCGGGCCGCTCGCCCCCTCGATCAACGCGGCTGATTCTCCCGCGGCTGATCTCCCCGCGACTCGCCACCCCGGCGACCGATCTCGGCCATGTGCTGGCGGTCGCCGCTCACGGCCTCGCCGCCCTTGCGGCCGATCTCGGCCATGTGAGCCCGGTCCTGGCTCACGCGCTCGCCGCCCCGGCGACCGATCTCGGCCATGTGCTTGCGGTTCTGGCTGACGACCTCACCGCCCTTCTTGCCGGCGGCGCGGGCCTCGTCGCGCGTGAACTCGTGGGCCGTGCCTTTCTCGTGGGCTGCCTTCCCACCCTTGCTGGCGATCTTGCGCTGACGCTCCTCATCCATGGCGGCGAACCCACGCTGCTGCCGCTCATTTGCCTGCCTCTGCGTCGCTGACGAAGGCGGGGGCTCGCTCGGCGAGGCCCCTCTCTCCTCCTGGTCCTCCTCACTCCTGGAAATCATCCCACGATCATCCATGCTCGCCATCATCCTCTCCTTACGGTTGGCTCGCTCGATTCAGGTCTCCGAACGGGGCCTCTGAGCCGGGAGGGGGCGGCGCTCGCCGTCCCCTCCCGGGCGGGTCCGAGGCCGGCATGGCCGTCCCCTCCCAGGTTCGGTCGGGGATTCAGCGTTCGCCATCCCCTCCCGGCGCCGAGCGGGAAGCGGCGTTCACCGCCTCCCTCCCAGCTGCGGAAAGGCCGACAGGCCCTTTCCGCGGGGGCCTGTTGTACCGGGCGGAACAACGTCAAGCGGGCTGAAGGTTGGGACGCGACGAATTGGGGGGAGGTTCGCCGGAGACGCAGGTGGAAACCTAGGCGAACCTGGAAATACCGAGAATGTCGTGTTCCCAGCGCGATCAGGCCCTCTTGGCGAAGTCCCGCATGAACGCCGTAAGGCGCTCCACCGATTCAACGGATACTGCGTTGTAGATCGAAACCCGGATACCCCCGGTCGACCTGTGCCCGGCGAGCCCCACCATACCCTCCTTTGCCGCCTCCGCGACAAAGCGTTTTTCCATCTCCTCGCTGGCAAGCCGGAACACCACGTTCATGAACGAGCGGCTCTCTTTCTCGACCGGGGCCCGGAACACATCCGGGTGCGCGTCGAGGGTTTCGTACAGCAGCTCACCCTTCTTGCGATTCCGTCGCTCGACCTCCTCGAGCCCACCGATCTCAAGCGTATACGCGAGTACGTTGCGCATGAGGTAGATTGCGAATGTCGGAGGTGTGTTGTAGAGCGAGTTGTTGGCAGCGTAAGTGGCATAACGGAAAATGACGGGAATGTCTTTTCGCCCGCTGTCAACGATGTCCTTGCGGGCGATCACGACCGTGATCCCGCTCGGCCCGATGTTCTTCTGGGCGCCCGCGTAAATCAGGGCAAACCTGGAGATGTCCATCTTCCGCCACAGGATGTCGGATGACATATCGGCGACGAGCGGCACGTTGCCCGTCTCGGGCAGCCAGTGCCATTGCGTCCCGAACAGCGTGTTGTTCGTCGTCATGTGGACGTACGCGGCGTTCGGGTCGAGCGAGAGCTCGCTCTGGTGGGGGATGCGGGTGTAGCGCTTGTCGACCGCGGTGCTCGCGGCGACGCGGACGGTGCCGACGCGCTTCGCCTCCTCGAGGGCCTTCTCGGACCAGCCGCCCGTGAGGATGTAGTCGGCGCTCCTGCCGGGCGGCAGGAGGTTCATCGGGACGACGGCGAACTGCATGGCCGCGCCGCCCTGCATGAACAGCACGTGGTAGTCGTCCGAGAGGCCGAGCAGCTGCCGGAGCAGCGCGATCGCCTCGTTGTGCACCGCATCGAACGCCTTGCCGCGGTGGCTGTGCTCCATGATCGACATGCCCGTCCCCTCGAAGTCGATGAGCTCGCGCTGAGCGCGCTCGAGGGCGGGGAGGGGGAGCCCGGCTGGGCCGGCGTTGAAGTTGTGGACGCGCGCCATGGTGCTTCTCCTGAGGTTCGAGTCGGCGGCTCCTGATGCCGCCGCCGCGGCCGTATACCACGGGGGGCGCCGGCTCCGCCCGGGCGGGCCGAGCCGGAGCCCGGGCGCGGCGGGCGCTCGGCGGGCGCTCGGCGGGGGCTAGGGCACAGGGCCCGCGCGCCTCGGGCCTGCCCGGGGGCGCGATCTGGGCTAAATTCACCGCTCTGGAGGCCGATCGATGCTGGTGACCCGCGAAGAGATGGCGTTCGATTTCCAGGGCGCCAAGCTCGATCCCGTCAAGGACAAGGACGTCATCGTCTGGGCCGTCCAGCAGTTCCTCTACGGCGAGATCACCGGCGTCCAGATCGGCCACTGGCTCTACAACGCGCCGGATCTCGAGTCCGCGCGCTTCCTCGCGCGCCAGGCCGTCGAGGAGTTCCAGCACGTCGGCAACTTCCTCCGCATCCTCGAGATCCTCGGCGCGCCGCCGGAGAAGGCCGCCTGGAGCGTGCGCTTCCTCGCCACCGGCCTCATGGGCGGCGACTGGTCCGAGCACGTCGCCCTCGAGATGGCCCTCGGCGAGGGCCTCGTCCTCCAGGCGTTCTACGCGATGATCGACACCGTGGACGAGCCGGAGATCGTCGCGATCCTGAAGCGCGGCGTGCGGCAGGAGGAGCGCCACGTCGACTTCGGCGAGCAGCAGACGAGGAAGGCGATCGCGGGGCGGCCCGCGCTCCGGCGGCGGCTGCTCGGCCTCGCGCTGGTGTCGCTCTGGGGCGTGTCGCGGCTCGAGGCGTTCATGAAGAAGCGCCTGCCGATGGACCACCCGGCGCTCCGGCGCCTGCCCGACCTGGTGCGCCACTCCGTGGGGATCGCGGAGCTCCGGCTGATGCGCATCGGCCTGACCGACGCGCCGATCTCGTCGATGTCGGCCGCCCGCAAGCTCGCGCTCGTGGCGGAGGCGTACGCGGGCAAGCTCGCGCTCGGCCTCGCCTCGTGGGTGCTCTCGGTGCTCCTCTTGCCGCTCCGGCTGCTCGGCCTCGCGGGGCCGAAGCGGCTGACCGACACGTACCTCCGCGATCCGCTGGTCGTGCGCGGCGGCCGGCTCGGCGCCGGGGCGGAGGACGATCCCGGCGACGCCGGCGAGCAGGCGGGGCCGGGCGGCCCTCCGGCGGGGCACGGCGCGGCGGCGCGCGCCTGAGCGCGAGGGGCGAAAGGGTGGCGAGCGACGAGGAGGGGCGGGCCGACCGCGCCGGGACGGCCGGCGCGGCGGGTGTCGCCGGCGCGGCGGGCGTCGCCGGCGCGGCGGGCGTCGCCGGCGCGGCGCCGGGCTTCCTGCCCGCGTCGCGCGAGCTGCCGCTCTTCGCCGAGCTGCCCGAGCTCGCGGGGCAGATCCCCTGGCGCCCGCTCGCGCACGCGCCGACGCCGGTCGTCCCCTGCGCGGCGATCGAGGGCTACCTCGGCCGCGGCGGCGTCTGGGTCAAGCGCGACGACCGGATCTCGCCGCTCTACGGCGGCAACAAGGTGCGGCGCTTCGAGTTCTTGCTCGCGGACGCGGAGCGGCGCGGGGCGAGGACGCTCGTCACGGTCGGCGGGCTTTCGTCGACGCAGGTCACGGCCACGGCCCTCTTCGGCCGGGCGCTCGGCTTCGCCGTCACCGCGGTCCTGTTCGACCAGCCGATCACCCGCTTCGGCCGCGACGCGCTGCTCGCCGGCGCGGCCAGCGGCGCCGAGCTCGTCCACGGCGGCGGGTACGCGACCACCGCGGTGCGGGCGATCCGGGCGCTGCGCCGGGCCGATCGGCCCTACTTCATCCTGCCCGGCGCGTCGGCCGCGCTGCCGTGCCTCGGCTACGTCGACGCGATGCTCGAGCTCGCCGAGCAGGTCCGGCGCGGCGAGGCGCCGCGCCCCGATCGCATCGTCGTCCCCTCGGGGACGGGCGGGACGCTGGCGGGGCTCGCGCTCGGCGCGGCGATGCTCGGCTGGCCGACCACGATCGTCGGCGTGCGCATCACCGAGCGCGTCGCCTCGAACCGCGCCGTCGTCCGCTACGAGGTCGGCAGCATGAAGCGCCTGCTCGCCCGGCGCGCGCCGCGCTTCACCCGGCGGCGGCTCCCGCCCGTCCGCTTCGCGATCGATCACCGCGCGATCGGCCCCGGGTACGGCGCGCCGACCCCCGCGTCGATCGCCGCGATCCCCGAGGTGGAGCGGCTGATCGGCGTCCCGGGGGAGATCACGTACAGCGCCAAGGCGCTCGCCGCGCTGCGCGAGATCGGGCGGGATCACCCGGGCGAGACGATCCTCCTCTGGCAGACGCTCTCGAGCGCGCGCCCGCCGCTCGCCGAGGGCGGCGCCGCGGCGCTCCCGCCCGCGTTCGCGCGGTTCTTCGAGGGCGACGTCGCGTGCTGAGGGCGCGGCGCGCGCGGCCGAGCGCCCGCTGCGGGGGCTCGGCGCGCGGCGGCCGCGCGGCCGATCACTTCAGCCGCAGGCTGTTCAGGAGCTTGTCGAAGTCGGCGCGCGCCCCGGTGACCGTCTTCTCGGGGCCGGTCATCTTGAAGAACCAGAGGTCGCCGGAGGGCGTCTCGGCGATCGCGCCGAGCATGGCGTAGCTCGACTTCGGCTCCCCGGCGGGCATGCCGGGCATCCCGGAGCCGGCGAACGTCCCCTTGATCTCGACGACCGCGACCTTGATGTCGTTGACCTTGAGGTCGGTGCGCTTCGGGGAGTCGTCGCTCTTCTGGGAGAACTGGCCGACCCAGCGCGTGATGTTCGCGTCCACGCTGCCGCCGGCCTGGCTCACGCTGAGCTCGGCGTCCTCGTTGTCGCCCGCGGCGCGCTTGATCTTGTAGGTCGCCTTGCGCATCGCGTTGGGGTTCGGCGCGCTCTCGAAGCTCGCGGGCGCGTCCCAGGCGAGCTCCGCCCCGGCCGCCTGCTGGCCGCCGGGGTGCGCCGGCTTCGCGGCCTCGGTCGTCGGGGCGGGGACAGCGCCCTTGTTCGTCGCGGGCGGCTCGGGCGCCGATGTGGCCGTCGGCTCGGGCGTCTTCGAGCACGCCGCGGCGAGCGCGGCGACCAGCGGCAGGACCATGGCGGAGCGGAGCTTGATCATCGTGGGTGCCTCGGCGTGGGTTCGCCGCGACTGTAGTCGCCGCGCCCGGAGCCTCAAGCCGGATCGGATCGGCGCGGGCGGTTCCCGCGCTGCGGCCGGCGGCGCGTCCGTCGTGCAGCCGCGCGCGGCGCCGTGATACCACCAAAATTCATGGAGCCCACCTTCCGGCGCGCCTTCAACGCGGCCTTCGGCCCGTCGACCTACGCGGAGATCCTGAGCCGCCTCGAGCGGCGGCTCGGCTGCGCGATCCCGTTCCGCGTCGCCGAGACGCCGCTGTTCCTGCCGGCTCGGCTGCGCGAGCGCCTCGAGCGCTCGGCGACGGAGATCGTGCAGCAGATCTCGAGCCCCGCGCTCATCGCGCAGATGAAGCGCGCCATCCCCGCGCACCTCGACGCCCCCGGCATGGACGCGCTCCCGAACTGCGCGCAGGTGGACTTCGCGATCGTGCGCGGCCCGGACGGCGAGCTCGACGCCAAGGTGGTCGAGCTGCAGGCGTTCCCGTCGCTCTACGCGCTCATGCTCGTGCAGACCGAGATCGTGGCCGAGGTGCTGGCCGGCATGCCGGGGCTCGACCGGCGCTGGACGTGCTGCTTCGGGGGCCGGAGCCGCGACGATGTCGTCGCGCACCTGCGCCGCGCGATCCTCGCGGGCGAGCCCGAGGAGTCGGTGGTGCTCCTCGACCTCTCGCCGGAGAAGCAGAAGACCTACCCGGACTTCGCGGCGACGAAGCTCCTCGTCGGCGTCGACGCGGTCTGCCCGACGGCGCTCGTCCGGGAGAAGGACCGCCTCTTCCGCCGCGTGGGCGGGCGGCTCGTCCCCGTCCGCCGGCTGTACAACCGCGTCGTGTTCGACGAGCTCGAGGCGAAGCGGGTCGAGCTCCCGTTCCGGTACGACGAGCCGCTCGACGTCACGTGGTGCTCGCACCCGAACTGGTACTGGACCTGGTCGAAGTACACGCTCCCTTACCTCGATCACCCGGCGGTCCCGCGGGCGCGGCTCCTCAGCGCGCTCGACGAGGCGCCGCCGGATCTCGAGCGCTACGTGCTCAAGCCGCTGTTCTCGTTCGCGGGCTCGGGGGTGAAGGTCGACGTCACGCGCGAGGACCTCGCCGCGATCCCGGAGGGCGAGCGCTCGAGGTGGCTGCTCCAGGAGAAGGTCGCGTACGAGCCGGCGCTCCTGATGCCGGACGGGGGCGGGGTGAAGGCCGAGGTCCGGATGATGTTCCTGCGCGCGCCGGACGAGGCCGAGCTCTCGCTCGCGCTCAACCTGGTGCGGCTGTCGCGCGGGAAGATGCTCGGGGTCGATCAGAACCGCGATCTGACCTGGGTGGGCGGGACGGTGGGGATCTGGCCGGTCGACTGAGCGCGCGCGTCAGGCGCGGAGGGCGAGCTGCCACGCGCCGAGGACGAGCCCCGTCGCGGTCGCGCCGAGGGCGACCTGGACGAGGGGGCGGCGCGGCGCGGGCCGGTTGCGCAGGGACAGGCCGGCGACGAGGCCGATCGCGGCGCCGCTGAGCAGGCCGAAGGCGTGGGCGCCGAGGTCGGCGCGCGGGCTCGCGCCGAGGGCGCCGAGGAGCGAGAGGCCGCCCACGAGCGGCGCCACGAGCTGGAGGAGGTGCCGCTTCTCGCCGCTGTCCTTGTCGTGCGCGCGGTCGAGCATGAGCTGGGTGGTGGCGAGCAGCCCGATCGCGCCGAACACCGCGGTGGAGGCGCCGATCGACGCGTGGTGGTGGCCCAGCCCGTGGTGCCAGAGCGCGTTCGCGAAGTTCCCGATCGCGCCCGAGGCGACCACGGCGAGCGCGGCGCCGCCGGGCCCGAGGCGGCGTTGCACGGCGGACGCGAAGACGGTCCCCGAGATGACGTTGCCGATCACGTGGGCCGAGTCGGCGTGCAGCGTGAGCGCGGTGATGGCGCGCCACGGCTCGGGCCCGACGACGAGGTCGGCGACCGAGGCGCCGCGCTGGAACAGCCGCCCGCCGCCGCTCGCGGGGCCGGTGACGAGGAAGAAGAAGAGGGCGAGGGCGACGAACGCGACGCCGGCGGCGATGGACGGCGGGTGGCGCGGGCGTTCGCGCGGGCGGCGCGGGGGCCAGTCGCGGTTCTCCGCTTCGTACCGATCGATCGAGGTCGCGGCGAAGTCGTAGTCCTCGTCGCGCACGAGGAGCACCCAGCCTGCCGGGGTGTACCGCACGGTGTGCCAAAGCTCGCTCGACTGCAGCACGAGGGCCCATTCGCGGACCTTGCGTTCCGGCATCACGGGCCCGATGGCCGTGAGCCCGGGCCCGGGCCCTTCTCCCACGCCTCCAGGGGCATCGCTGTTTTGAACCATCGCCGCCCTCTCGCCGCGCGCCGGCGGCAGGATCGCGATCGGGACGAACCGTTCGCCTTCAGCACATCGAGCACCGGTACAGTCATGTTCGCCCACGGCGGGTCCCTCCACGGCTCGTTGACCCCAGGTTCGACGAAACCTGCGGATGAGCCTGGAGGCTGTCAACGCCGCCTCTCGGGGAGCCCGGCCGTCTCCGTCCCGGCGTCTCCTGCCGGTCTCCTGGCGTCTCCCTGGCGTTCTCCTGGCGTGTCTTGCGCGGCCGGGCCCTTGTGCGCGCGGCGCAGCGGTGGCAGTGCGTGGTTGTGTCGACAGCCATCACGCAGGGCATCCGGGTCACCGTCTCGACGGTGTACGTCCCCACGCAGTCATCCCCGACGGAGCACCGCTACGTCTTCGCCTACACGGTGCGGATTGCGAACGAAGGCACCGAGCCCGCCCAGCTGAGGACGAGGCACTGGATCATCACGCACGGCAGCGGGAAGGTGGAGGAGGTGCGCGGCCCTGGCGTGGTCGGCCAGCAGCCCTCGCTGAAGCCTGGCGAGCACTTCGAGTACACGAGCGGCTGCGTGCTCGAGACCCCGCGCGGCTCGATGCGCGGCACCTACCAGATGCACCGCCCGGACGGCCGCGTCTTCGACGCCGAGATCGCGCCGTTCACCCTCGCGATGCCGCACTCGCTGAACTGATCCAGCAAGCCAGCGATCTGCAACTTCGCCCGTCCGACCTGATGAGGTAGCGCTCGCGGGTCGGTCTGCCGGCCAGCCGCGAAGAGCCAGCGGGGAGGGGGTGCCCGTGCGCGCGGGCGGCGGGGTAGGGCCCCGCGAATCCGAGCGCCGGCCTGCATCGAAGCGGGTCGCTCCCGGACCGGCTCTCCCCGTACTCATGGCAATTGCCTTCTAAAAGGCGCGAGTTCGCGGGAGGGGCCCCCGCCGCCCGCGCGCACGGGCACCCCCTCCCTGCTGGCTCCGTTGCACCCCGAGAGGGGTGCTAGCCGACGGCCGCCGGCTCCACCTTCGCCCCGTTCGCCTTCGCCTTCTCCGCGTCCCCCCCGCTCCCGCTCGCCGCCGCGAACTTGAACGTGAAGTCGCCCCCTTCGAAGTCGACGGTGACGTTCCCCCCGTTCTCGAGGGCCCCGAAGAGCAGCTCATCCCCGAGCCGCCGCTTGATCTCGTTCTCGATGACGCGCCCGAGCGGCCGCGCCCCGTTCGCCGGATCGTACCCGCGCGTCGAGAGCTCCGCCCTCGCCCGCTCGGTCACGTCGATGGTCACCGATCGGTCCGCGAGCATCGCCGCGAGCTCGCCGATGAACTTGTCGACGATGCTCCCCATCACCGACGGATCCAGCGACCGGAACATGATGCGCGCGTCCAGCCGGTTCCTGAACTCCGGGCTGAACGTGTTCTTGTAGGCCTTGTCGTCGTCGCCCGCCGACCCCCGCTCGCCGAAGCCGACCCGCGCCTGCGCGAGCTCCCGCGCGCCCACGTTGCTCGTCATGATCAGCACCATGTGGCGGAAGTCGCTCTTCTTGCCGTTGTTGTCGGTCAGCGTGCCGTGATCCATCACCTGGAGCAGCACCTGGAACACGTCCGGGTGCGCCTTCTCGATCTCGTCGAGCAAGAGCACCGCGTGCGGCGTCTTCGCCGCCGCCTCGGTCAGCAGGCCGCCGCGATCGAACCCGACGTAGCCGGGCGGCGCGCCGATGAGCCGCGAGACCGTGTGCCGCTCCTGGTACTCGCTCATGTCGAACCGCAGGAAGCCGATGCCGAGCGCCTTGGCGAGCTGCTTCGCGAGCTCGGTCTTGCCGACGCCGGTCGGGCCCGAGAACAGGAACGAGCCGATCGGCTTCTCCGGCGCGCGCAGCCCCGCGCGCGACAGCTTGATCGCGGACGAGAGCTGCTTCACCGCCTCGTCCTGGCCGAAGATCACCGAGCGCAGCGACTGCTCGAGATCCTTGAGCTGCGCCTTGTCCGACGTCGACACCTGCCGCGGCGGGATCTGCGCCATCTTCGCGATGACGAGCTCGATGTCCGCGGTGTCCACCGTGTACCCGTCGCCGTGCTTCAGGCGCGCCGCCGCGCCCGCCTCGTCGAGCAGGTCGATCGCCTTGTCGGGCAGCCGGCGGTCCTGGAGGTAGCGCGCCGACAGCTTCGCCGCGGCCTCGAGCGCCTCGTCGGTGTACGTGACCTTGTGGAACTCCTCGTAGCGCTTCTGCAGGCCCTTCAGGATCTGCGTCGTGTCGTCGACCGACGGCTCGGTCACCTCGATGCGCTGGAACCGCCGCGCGAGCGCGCTGTCGCGCTCGAGGTGGCCGCGGTACTCCTGGAACGTGGTCGCGCCGATGCAGCGCAGGCGGCCCGACGTCAGCGCGGGCTTGAGCAGGTTCGAGGCGTCCATCGTCCCGCCGCTCGCGGCCCCCGCGCCGATGATCGTGTGGATCTCGTCGATGAACAGGACCGAGCCCGGCTGCTTCTCCAGCGCGCGCAGCACCGCCTTGAGGCGGTTCTCGAAGTCGCCGCGGTACTTCGTGCCGGCGAGGAGCGCGCCCATGTCGAGCGCGTAGACGGTCGCGTCCTTGAGCGGCGCGGGCACGTCCTTCTTCTCGATCCGCTGCGCCAGCCCCTCCACGATCGCCGTCTTGCCGACCCCGGCGTCGCCGATGAGCAGGGGGTTGTTCTTGCGCCGCCGCGCGAGCACCTGGATCGTCCGGGCGACCTCGTTCTCGCGGCCGACCAGCGGGTCGATGCGCCCCTCGGCCGCCTCCTTGTTGAGGTTCATCGTGAACGCGGCGAGCGGATCCTTGACCGGCTGCGCGCCGCCGGGCTCGCCGCCCTCGTCGGACGACGACTCCTCGCGGAGGCTGTCGTCCTGGCCCGTCTTCGAGATGCCGTGCGAGATGTAGTTCACGACGTCGAAGCGGCTGATGCCCTGCTCCCCGAGGAGGGTCACGGCCGGGCAGTCGCGCTCGGCGAACATCGCGACCAGCACGTTCGCCCCCTTGAGCTCCTTCTTGCCCGAGGACTGCACGTGCATGGCGGCCCGGCCGACCACGCGCTGGAACCCGAGCGAGAGCGTCGGGCTCGTGTCCGCGTCCTCCGGCAGCGCCTCGATCTCCTCGTCGAGGAAGCGCTCCAGCTTCTTCTTCAAGAGCGGGGTGTCGCCCCCGGCGTGCCGGAGGACCTCGGCCGTCTCCTCGTCGAAGAGCAGCGCGTAGAGCAGGTGCTCGATGGTCACGAACTCGTGCCGGCGGCGCGAGGCCTCCCGGGTGGCGAGCGAAAAGGCGATCTCAACTTCGGGGCTGATGCGCATGGTCATTCCGGCTCGGCGGTCAACCGAAGGGGCATTCCGTGCTCCTTGGCGAAGTCCTGGACTTGGGCGACCTTGGTCTCCGCGACATCCTTGGTGTACACGCCCGCGACCCCGTGGCCGCGGTGGTGCACGCTCAGCATGATGTGCGTGGCCTCCGTCTCGGTGCGGTGGAAGAACTTCATCAGGACAAGGACGACGAACTCCATCGTCGTGTAGTCGTCGTTGTGGAACACGACCTTGTAGCGGCGGGCCTTCTCGACCTTCCGTTCCCGCTCCGTCGCGAGGTCGCCCTGCCTGTCTTCTCTCTCCTCAGGATCGTTCGGCATAAATCCGTCGGGAAGGATAGCAAGAGCCCCGCCCCGGCGAGCGGCCGACGGAGGAAGCTCACGCTCCGGAAGCATGCTCCGGCGGGGCGTGGTCCGCCACGCGCGCACCGGGATTTTTCCGTCCGTCGCGGCGTCCGCGTCCTGGAAGCGAGCTGAAGAGGGGTCGGGTCTGCCCGGCGGCGCCCGTCGGGTCCGCCCGGCGCGGCACCGCCGCGGGCGAGCGCGCGTCGCCGTCGCCGTCTTCTGGCGACCCGGAGCGCGAGCGCGGGCGCGCGTCGCCGTCCCCCGGCGGGCGCGGGCGCCTGCCGGGGCGGCGGGGTCACGCGGTCACAGGAGCGACCTGGCGGCGCCGAGGTCGATCTCGACGGGCGTGAGGCCCCAGATGTCGCGCGCGTACTCGCGCACCGTGCGATCGGAGGAGAACTCGCCCACGCGGGCGATGTTGAGCGCGGACTTGCGCAGCCAGCTCTTCCGGTCGGCGTAGGCCGCCTCGACCTCGCGCTGGCAGGCGGAGTAGGCCTTGAAGTCGGCGAGCATCATGTACTCGTCGCGGCCGAGCAGCCGGTCGAGCAGGGGCTGGAAGAGCTCGCGGTACTCCGGCGAGAAGAAGCCCGACGAGATGAGATCGACCACCTCGCGGAGCTCCGGGTCGGCCGCGACCGCGTCGCGCCCCTCGAAGTGCTCGCAGCGGCGGGCGATCACCTCGTCGGCGGTGAGGCCGAACAGGAAGAAGTTCTCCGGGCCCACGGCGTCGCGGATCTCGATGTTCGCGCCGTCGAGCGTGCCCACGGTGAGCGCGCCGTTCAGCGCGAGCTTCATGTTGCCGGTGCCCGACGCCTCCATGCCGGCGGTCGAGATCTGCTCGGAGACGTCGGCGGCCGGGATGATGCGCTCGGCCAGCGAGACGCGGTAGTTCGGCATGAACACGACGCGGAGCGCGCTCTGGCGCCGGTCGCCGTTCACGACGTAGGCGAC
The DNA here is from genome assembly GCF_051529605.1 of Sorangium sp. So ce296. Lineage (NCBI taxonomy): Bacteria > Pseudomonadati > Myxococcota > Polyangiales > Polyangiaceae > Sorangium > Sorangium sp. So ce296. Next base: position 14,042,408 of record NZ_CP150325.1, on the reverse strand, counting down.
GGCGTGGATGAACTTGATGATGAGCTTCGCCTGCCGGTAGCCGGGGGCCGCCTTGGCGCCGAAGATGAAGGTCCGCGGCGTGACGTGCTCGCCGCGCTTCTGGCGCAGGTAGAGCGCGACGATGTGGAGCGCGTTGAGCAGCTGGCGCTTGTACTCGTGGAGGCGCTTGATCTGGACGTCGAAGATCGAGGCGGGGTCGACGGAGATGTCGAGCTCCTGCCCGATGAACTTGGCGAGCGCCGCCTTGTTCGCGCGCTTGACGCTGGCGATCCGCTCGATGAACTCCGGGTCGTCGAGGTGGCGCTCGAGCTCGCGCAGCCGCTCGAACTCCGTCACCCAGCGCGGGCCGACCTTCTCGGTGACGAGCGCGGCGAGCGCGGGGTTGCAGGCGAGCAGCCACCGCCGGAACGTGACGCCGTTCGTCTTGTTGTTGAACCGCTCGGGCCAGAGGTCGTAGAAGTCGCGGAGCAGGTCGCGCTTGACGAGCTCGGAGTGGAGCTTGGCCACGCCGTTCACCGAGTGCGAGCCGACGACGGCGAGGTAGGCCATGCGCACGTGGCGCTCGTGCCCCTCCTCGATGAGCGACATTCGCGCGACGCGGTCGTGGTCCTGCGGGTGGGCGTCCATGACCTCGCGCAGGAAGCGCCGGTTGATCTCGTAGATGATCTCGAGGTGCCTCGGCAGGAGCCGCTCGAAGAGCGCGACGGGCCAGCGCTCGAGCGCCTCGGGCAGGAGCGTGTGGTTCGTGTACCCGAAGGACGCGACGGTCTGCTTCCACGCGTCCTCCCAGGTGACGAGGTGCTCGTCGATGAGCACGCGCATCAGCTCGGCGATGGCGATGGCGGGGTGCGTGTCGTTCAGCTGGATCGCGTTCTTCTCGGCGAAGCGCGAGAAGTCCGGGTGGACCCGGTTGTAGCGGTTCACGATGTCGGCGATGGAGCAGGCGACGAAGAAGTACTCCTGGCGGAGGCGCAGCTCCTTGCCCTTGTCGAAGTTGTCGTTCGGGTAGAGGACCTTGGAGATGACCTCCGACTGGTTCTTCTCGTGGACGGCGTGCACGTAGTCGCCGGCGTTGAAGAGCTCGAAGTCGAACTCCTCGCCGGCGCGGGCGGACCACAGCCGGAGGGTGTTCACGGTGTTCGACTGGAAGCCGGCGATGGGCGTGTCGAAGGGGACGCCGACGACCTGCTCGGCGGGGCGCCAGATGACGCGGAAGCCGCCGCGCTTGTCGGGGACGCGCTCGGTGTAGCCGCCGAACGAGACCGGGACGGCGTGCTCGGGGCGCTCGACCTCCCAGGGGTTGCCGAAGCGGAGCCACTCGTCGGCGCGCTCGACCTGGTAGCCGTCGCGGATGGCCTGCTCGAAGATGCCGAACTCGTAGCGGATGCCGTAGCCGTAGGTGGGCAGGCCGATGGTGGCCATGGAGTCGAGGAAGCAGGCGGCGAGCCGGCCGAGGCCGCCGTTGCCGAGCCCGGCGTCGGGCTCCTGCTCGACGAGGTCGTCGAGGTTGAGGCCGAGCTCGGCGAGGACGGTCTTGTAGCTGTCGTAGATGTCGAGGGCCTGCAGGTTGTTGACGAGCGCGCGGCCGAGGAGGAACTCGGCGGAGAGGTAGTAGCCGCGCTTGACGTCCTGCTCGTAGTAGGTGTGCTGGGTCTTGGTCCACCGGTCGACGAGGCGATCGCGCACGGAGAGGGCGAGGGCGACGTACCGGTCGAACGGCGTGGCGGACAGGGATTCCCGGGCGCGCGAGTAGTGGAGGTGGTCCGCGAAGGCGCGGCGGAGGGCGACCGGGTGCATGCCGGTGCGCGCGTCGGGCGCCTGGTTTCCGCGGAAAAAAGCGGCAGGGGTGTCTCGCTGGGAGGGCTCTCGCTGGGCGGGGGTTTCTCTCTGACGGTTGGGATCGACGTCGATCGGGTTGGCCATGGCGGCGCACTTTAGACGGATCCGGCCCAGGCTGGTGGGCTGCGCGACGTGCACGGGTGAGGTTCCGTGGGTCGGGAGGTTGGCGATCGCACCAGGCCGCCGGTGTGCTAGGAGCGCAGGCGGCCCGGCGACCTGGTGCGCCAGGGGAGCGTCGCCGCCGGAGCCTCGGGAGGTCGGCGGATGATCCACGGACGGCGGGCGGTGCGAGGCGGGGCGGGGGGCGGCGGGGCGCTGGCGCGCGGCGGGGTGCTGGCGCTCGCGGGGGTGCTGGGAGCGCTCGGCGCGGGTTGCGAGGAGCGCGCGGGGGTGAGCCCGGCGGCGAGGAAGGGGTTCGGCGAGGCGTGCGCGGACGGCGCGGAGTGCGCGTCGTCGGTGTGTGCCGCGATCGGGGGCGTCTGCTCGAAGGGCTGCCGGGTCGACCGGGAGTGCGGCGCGGGGCACGTGTGCCGCTCCCGGGACGACGGTCCGGACGGCGTGTGCAGCAAGCCGCAGGGCCGGGCGCCCGGCGAGGCGTGCATGACGGCGGTCGAGTGCCAGCACGGGCGATGCCTGCACCGGGCCGGCGCCCTGGATCAGCCGGGGCACTGCTCGGCGTACTGCGAGGGCGCCGGCGATTGCCCGGCGGGTCTGAAGACGTGCGAGGAGATCGCCGACAGCGCGGGGCGGAAGATGTGCCTCCCCGGCGAGGGCGGTGCGGGGACGGCCGCGCCCGGCGCGAAGGGGAAGGCCTCCGAGCGGTAGGGCGGGAGCGCGGCCGGCCGGGGGGCTGCGGGGGAGGGGCGGTGAGGCGCAGCGCGCGTGGGGGCGCGGGCCGCAGCGCGCGTGGGGGCGCGCGGCGCGGCGCGCGTCAGGGCTCCGCGGTGAGGTCCGGCGCTGCCGCGGGCGGGACGGGCCCGGCGCTGCCCGGCTTCGCCGTCCCGCTCGTCTGCGCGGTCGAGGGCGCCGGGGTGCGGGCGCCGATCGGGGGCACGTGGGCGTCGAGCTGGCGCAACCCGAACACGGCGACGCCGGCCTCCCGCAGGTGCTCGTAGCGCTGGTGGATGACGGTCCAGAACTGATCGCGGACGATGGCCTCCGGCGAGCGCTCGGAGGGCTTCTGCTGGGCGCCCCGGGGCCTGAGCTGGACGAGGAGCCAGCTCGCGTGCTCGGCCATCTCGGCGAGGTAGTCGCGCGAGAACGGGTGTTTGCCGTCGAGCGCGTCCGCGAGCTCGTCGAACATCCCGGCGATATCGACGCCGTCGCGGGCGCTGTCGACCGGCCCCGATCCGCGCCGGATCGCGGCGACGCGCTGCTTGGGGACGAGCTTCAGATCCGCGAAGATCTCGAGTTGCCGCAGCGTGAGATCGCGCATCGGGCGGAATTTCTCGAGGCGCGCCTCGATCTCGCGCTCGCTCGCGGCCGTCGCGACGCGCCCCGCGGCCGCGACGAGCCCGAGCGCGAGGCTCGGGAGCTCGAGCACGTCGTCGATCGGGCAGAGCGGCAGCTTCTCGCGGACGCGGCCGAGATGAGGGAGCACCGCCTGGACGCCGCGGTCGACGTTGGCGCGGACGAGCTCGATCGAGAGCCGGCAGACCTCGGCGCGCTCGGCCGGGACCTCCGCCTGCACCCGCGGCAGGAAGTGGCGATAGGCCTCGTTCGCGTCCGAGGTGGTGAAGATCTGGCGTGCTGACGCAGACGGCTTGGTGTTCTTCGATGTCGATCGGGTCTTGGTCATGGCCATTGTCGCAACCTATGCACGGCGCGCGTGTGTGTCATTGGGAATCCGCGCCCGAGAGCGAGGAGGCATGATTCCGACGGTGGGGAGGATAGGCGGGGGAAGAAGGTTCCACTATGAAGGCAATCCGGGGAGCGACCTCGAAGGGAGGGTAGGGTCTCGCCGGGAGAGGGGAGGTGGTCGCGGAAGAAGACGAGACCCTTCGCCCCGAGACCTGAGGTGGTCGCGGAGGGAGAGCAGGGTCTCGCCGGGAGAGGGGAGGTGGTCGCGGGGGGAGGCGGGACCCTTCGCGCCGAGACCGGAGGTGGTCTCGAAGGAAGGGTGAGGTCTCGCCGGGAGACCGGCATCGATCTCGACGGAGAGTCGAGCTCAAGAACCGGATTGACTCGCCATCATGACCATGGTGTTTGCCATGCTCCCCGGCGAGCTGCTCTTCATGGCAGCGGATTGAACCTGAGTTGGCGGGAGTGTGTCGGGGGGAAGCCCCGCTCCACGGGTGGACGATATGAAGAATGAACCTCGGCGCGAGGCCGCGCAGGCGGCCTCGCAGCGTCCTCGGCGGTCCTCGGTGCATGCATCGATGGCGGCGTCCTCACGGGCGTCGTCTCTAGGCTGATTTCTATCCCTCCTCGTGCTCGCCCTCGTCGCGTGCGGCACGCACGAGCGGCCGGCGGCCGAGCGGCTCGGCCTGGCCACCTCCGCGTCGACCGGCGGTGAGCGGCCCACGCTGCCAGAGCCCCTGGACCTCCCGCAGTCCCCGATCCTCAGCGGCGACGACGTCGGATACCTGCCCGGCGCGGGGCAAGTCACCGCGGACGGAGCCTACATCTATACGATTCCGCTCGACGTCCCGCCGGGGCTCGGGGTGACGCCGGAGCTCGCGCTCCGCTATTCGAGCCGTGGCGGCAACGGTCCGCTGGGGCGCGGGTGGAGCGTCGCCGGCAGCTCGTCGGCGATCGCGCGTTGCGACGCGACGATCGCCACGGAGGGGCACGCCGACGGCCCGGACTACGACGCGACCGACCGCTATTGCCTCGACGGCAAGAAGCTCGTCCCGGTGAAGGGGTTCGATGGTCGAGCCGAATACCGCACCGAGGACGACGAGATGTCGATGATCCGCGCGCTCGGCGGGTCGAGCAGGAGCGGGCCGGGGGCCTTCGAGGTGCGCACCAAGGACGGTAGGATCCGCACCTACGAGGAGACCTACGCCACGCGCGTCGTGACCCGCGGCAAGGTCGAGGAGCCGGCGGGCGTGGTGAGGCCGCTCTGGCTGCTCGCGCGCGAGCGCGATCGCTCGGGGAACGAGATCGAGTACCTCTACGAGAAGCACGGGTCCACCGCGCCGCCCTACTCGCACGAGTTCCTGATCGAGACGATCGCCTACGGGCCGGGGTCATCTCCGCGCCGGAAGATCGTGTTCGAGTACGAGGATCGCCCCGATCCGAGCATCTCCTACGGGGGCGGGATCGGTTGGCGATCGACGAAGCGGCTCAAGACGATCGCGATGTGGGCCCCGAACCCGGTGTCCACGCAGAAGGTCTGGGAGTACACGCTCGACTACGAGATGGGGCAGCTCGGCCGGAGCCTGCTCTCCTCGGTGCAGAAGTGCGGACATCAGGGGACCTGCCTCTGGCCGAAGCGGCTGCACTGGATCCACGAGGATCCTTTGTTGTTCGCCGGCGGTCCGGTGCTTCCCATCTCCGGGGAGATCACCTCGGTGCGCGTGTTCGACGCCAACGGGGATGGGAGGGACGACATCCTCCACGCGGTTGACGTGCCGACGCCGTGGTCCCCGCCCCCTCTGCCGGGGCACCCCCATCCCCCCGTCCCGCCGGAGCCGCCGGATCAGCTGTTCCTGAGCCTCTCCGAGCCCGGCAGCGAGGTCTCGTTCCGGACCGTGCACGTCAACCCGGCGGGCTCTCCGCTCGAGGAGGTCAACCTGAAGCACAGCCGTCCAGTGGACGCCGACGGGGACGGCAAGGTGGACCTGCTCGCCTACGACACCGGGGCATGTCGCTACAGGCTGGTCGCTTGGAGCGACGAGAGCGAAGCGTTCGTCGCCACGGGCGCCACGATTTCGGGGGGCAAGGCGCGCGTCTGCTCGGGCAAGTTCTCCGCGTCCGCGCCCGCGCTCGAGCTGGTCGACCTGAACGGCGATGCGTTGCTCGATGTGCTCGTCGAGTTCGCGCAGTCGGTCGACGAATCGTCCTGGAGCATCCTGATGAACGAGGGCGGCCGGTTCGGCGACCGCATCGTGACCGGCGTACGCGCCGCGCCCAGGCCGTGTGAGGCGGTTGGCGGCGATCTCGACGGCGACGGTCGCGGCGAGCTGATCGTCGGCGAGGACGAGAGCTGCGAGGCGGGGGTGGCGATCGGGCTCGACGACGCCGGGGAAGTGACGACCGGGCCCGCGTTTCCGCTGAAGCGCGGGGGCGCTCCGGCGACGCTCGCCGACATCAACGGCGACGGGCTGAGCGACGCGCTCTGGGTCGACGTGGACGCGGGCTCGGTGCGGCTCAGCATGAACACGGGCAACGGGCTCCGGCCTGTCGTGACGCTCCCGGATCCCGGGGTCGCGGAGGCGCTGGCGCTAGAGGCAGGAGGCCTCGTGGTCGAGCCGTTCGACCTGAACCGCGACGGGCGCGACGATCTCCTCGTGTCGATCTCCGACTGGCGCAACCCCGTGCCGCCCGCGGGCCGCTTCACGGACCTGATCCTCGCCTTCCTCTCGCGCGGCGACGGCACGTTCCTGCGCCAGGAGATCGGCTGGGAGGAGCCGGAGACGGGGACGCACTATTCGCCGCTCCCTGCGGGGGGCGCGATGTGGCACGGCGACTTCGACGCGGATGGCCGCGCCGACGTGCTCACGCGGCGAGCGAACGTCCTCGAGGTCACGCGCGCGATCGGAAAGGATGTGGAGCTCCTGAGCGGCGTGTCCGACGGCGACGAGCCGAGGGCCTACCGCGCGCACGTCCGGTATGGCCGGACGAACCCGTCATCGTCGCCTCGGGACGTGTGTACGTATCCGCTGCGATGCGTGTACCGTGGGGCGCCGGTGGTGGCCTGGGTGGGCGGGCTGGAGCGGCCGGGCGGGACGAGCTACCGGTTCGAGCATCCGCGGGCCGACCTGCTCGGGCGCGGCTCGCTCGGGTTCGAGCGGATGATCGAGTGGAGCAGCGCGTGGCCCGTGGAGCGGATCACGGCGTTCGACAACGAGACACGCGTGGGGACGGCGTATCCGTTCGCGGGTCGGCCGCGGTGGATCCGGGAGGTCACGCCGATCGTGCCCCACGGCCCGCTGGGCGCGCGCGACTGCGACCCGCTGACCGACGGATCGTGCACGGTCGAGGAGGGCCCCGCGAGCGCGAGGGCGCGGGTGGTCGAGCAGGAGATCGACTACCGGGTCGTCGAGCTCAACGAGGGTCGCAGCTACCTCGTCTCGGTGCAGGGGACGTTGCGGCGCGAGTACGAGGATCCCGAGGTGAAGATCGACTGGGCCGAGGGGGTGCGCCTGCACTGCCCGAACGTGGACGATCCGGGGGATGCCGCGCCGATCCGGCAGAGCGCGACGTACGAGGTGGATGCTCACGGCAACGTGCGGAGATCGATCGTCGAGACGGCGGGGGGCGTGCGCCGCGAGGTGACGAGGACGTTCGACGTGCGGCCCGACGGGTGGCTCGTCGGGCTGATCGATACACACACGGAGCGCGTGTACGAGGCCGGTGCGACCGTGCCGGGGAAGCTGCATGTCGACTACCACCACGACGAGCGCGGGTTGCTCGACGAGGTGAAGATCGAGCCGGACAGCACCGATCCCGACGTCCGGGAGACGATCTCCTTCCAGCTCGACGAGGCCGGGCGGCTGATCGAGGAGAAGCGCGAAGCGGCCGGGGAGTCGCCGCGGATCTGGAGCTACGCGCACGACGATGTGTCGGGCGAAGGGATCTTCGTCAGCCAGGTGTGGAACGGGCTCGGGGTGTCGCACTGGACGTACACGCACCCGGCGTATGGCGTGCTGATGGGCGAGATCGACGCGAACGGCGCGTGGTCGACGCGGGTGCACGACGACCTCGGGCGGCTGAAGCAGGCGAGGTCCGGCGCCGGTGCGTCGAGCGAGACGACGATGGCCGCCTGGGTGGAGGCGGGCGAGACGGCGGGGCTCGTGGTGGAGACGACGCTGGCGAGCGGCGGCAGCGCGGTCGTGACGTTGGACGAGCGTGGCCTCGCGGTGAAAGAGGCGGAGCGAGCGTTCGACGGGCGGATGAAGGTGCGCGGAAGGTCGTATGACGTCTTCGGCCGGCCGCTGTCGGCGAGCCGGCCAGGGTTCGACGTGGCGGCGGAGGAGCGGGCCGAGCGGACGTACGACAGCCTGGGCCGCGTGCTGTCGGAGACGGGGCCGGACGGGGCGCAGCAGTGGTACGAGCACGAGCTGTTGCAGACGATCCGGATCGATCCGGAAGGGCGGCGGAGCCGGACGATCGTGGACGTGGAGGGGCGGCCGAGCGAGACGGCGGTGGAGGTGGACGGGGCGTGGCAGCCGACGCAGTTCGCGTATGGCCTGCACGGCAAGCTCTGGAAGGTGATCGACCCGAAGGGGAACACGACGGAGATGGCGTACGACATCCGCGGTCGGCGCATCGAGGTGCGCGACCCGGACGCCGGGGTGCGGCGGACGCGGTACAACGGCTACGGGGAGACGCGGGAGGAGGTGAACGCGCTGGGGCAGAGGACGGTGGTGGAGCGGGACGCGATGGGGCGCAGGCGCGTTGTGACGAGCGCCGACGGGGTGACGACGTTCACGTGGGACAAGGCGGAGCACGGGGTGGGGCAGCTTGCGTCGGCGCTGAGCCCGGATGGGACGGAGGTGCTCACTACGTACGACGCGCAGGGGCGCGTCTCGGAGGTGTGGACGACGATCGAGGGCGAGGCGTTCTCGGTGGGGGTGACGTACACGCCCGACGGGCTGCGCGATGAGCTCTTGTATCCGAAGGTGCCGGGGCGGGATCGGTTCCGGGTCAAGCACGTGTACGAGGACGGGTCGCTGTCGGAGCTGCGGGCGAGCCAGGAGGACGGGACGACGCGGTCGCTCTGGAAGGTGAACGCGCGGAACGCGGACGGGGCGCTGCTGGAAGCGACGTTCGGCAACGGGGTGCGCGCGGAGCGGACGTACGAACCGGTGACAGGTCGGCTGGCGACGGTGGAGGCGAAGACGAACGCGCCGCTGCAGGCGCTGACGTACGGCTATCACGCCGACGGGCGGGTGCGGGAGCGGCGCGACGGGGTGGCGCTGCGGGTGGAGACGTTCGGGTACGACGAGGCGGGCCGGCTGGAGCGGTGGGAGCTCGCGGCGCCGGGCGGGGCGCGGGGGACGACGTACGGTTACGACGAGCTCGGCAACCTGCGCACGGTCGCGGTCGACGGGGTGGTGGCGGAGGAGAACCGCTACGAGCCGGGAGGAAGGCCGCGGATCGTGGCGGGGCGCGATGGGGTGACGTTCGGGCACGACGCGGCCGGGCGGCTGGAGAGGTCGAGCGCGGGGCTGCGGATCATGTACACGGCGTTCGACCTGCCGAGGCGGGTGGAGAAGGAGGGAAAGAGCTGGGCGTTTCTGTACGACGCGTTCGGTGCGCGGGTGAAGAAGAAGCACGAGGGGGAGGAGACGGTCTACGTCGGCGGGTTGTACGAGCGGCGCACGGACGCGGGCGGGACACGGCACGTGTTCCGGGTGGCGTCGCCCGAGGGGGAGGTGGCGCAGGTGGTGTTCGCGGGTCCTGGGAAGGAGCAGACGCTGTACCTGCACGCGGACCCGCTGGGGAGCGTGGGGCTGTTGACGGACGAGGCGGGCGAAGAGGTGGAGCGGCTGCACTACGAGCCGTTCGGGAGGCGGATCGACGCCGACGGGAAGGCGCCGGGGGTGGCGAAGAGCGAGGTGAAGCACGGGTTCACGGGGCACCGGCACGACGATGAGCTGGGGCTGATCGACATGCGCGGGCGGGTGTACGACCCGAGCCTGCGGCGGTTCTTGACGCCGGATCCGCTGGTGAGCGACCCGCTGTGGGGGCAGAGCTACAACCGGTACAGCTACGTGATGAACGACCCGGTGAACCTCGTGGATCCGACGGGGTTCTACTGGAAGGAGGTCACGTTCAACGACGGCAGTACGGGGTATGCGGAGTACGACGACAATACCGATCAGCTTATCGGGTTGATGGCGCCTACCATCGTCGTTACGCCGTCTGGTACGCTGCCCTCCGGTGAGGATGAGCCGCCGCAGTCTGTCGGTGGGGCGAAGGAGCAAGGGGATCCGGAGTTCCAGAGCGACTGGGCATCGTTCTTCCAGACCGGAGACGAGTACTTCGAGCAGCGCGGCGGCTCGTCGGTGGGCGACGAGTACTCGGGCGCCGGGGAGACGCTGGCGGCGGTGCTGGAGCGCGGGGTGCGGCTGTCGGACCTGACCGGCGAGAAGTCGACGCCCGGGCTGGTGAGCGGGTCGGTGATGGGGGACCCGGTGATCGTGCCGCGGTTCAACTGGTCGGCGGCCGTGGCGCGGGACTTCCACGAGGCGCTCGAGCTCGGGGCGCTGGCGTGGCACGCGGGCAACGACGCGGAGGCGTTCGTCCAGGACCTCCGGGCGGCGATGGATGTCGCGGCGCTGGGCGTCACGGTCGCCGTCGAGAGCGGCATCGGGCCGGCGATGGTGCTCGGCGCCGTGCTGTCGAAGCTGGCGGGTGGGGCGGCGGGTGGAGTGAAGATCGGCGGCAAGGCTTGGGAAGCTCTCGAACCCGGAGCGAAGGCTTGCCGAAGTGGATGTGAGGCTGTCGCGCAATCGATCCAGAGGGCGCTCGGAGGCGAAATCAAGGTCATTACCGGGCCCGGCAGATTCCTGGGGAGAGTGCGCAACTCTGGGGGAACTCTCGTTAATCCTGCGGGGGACAAGGCCCCTGGCTGGAGCAATCATCATGTTGTCGTCAAAGATGGTGTGGTCTATGATGCGCTCACTGGTCCTAATGGCATGGTAGCGTCGGCGTACAAGCAGCTCTGGGAGTATGGTGACGTTCTCAATTTTGGATTCTGAGGAGGAAGGATGGCATCAGTATTTGAGGTGCTCGAAGAAATTCGCAAACGACCCGGAATGTATGTCGGTGGCGATGAGTCTCAACGCGTGACGCAATTGCAGAACTTAGAGCAGCTTCTGTGCGGGTATTCTCTCGCGTTGCGCCATCACCGCATTCAAGAACGAGTTGTGGATTTTAACCGAGAGTTCGGCGCGTTCCTCTGGGAGACACGAGGATGGAGTGCATCGTGTGGGCCCGTCGCTGCGATTCGTGACACGGCCAAGAGCGACGCAGAATCGTGGGAGCTGTACTGGAGACTGGTCGACGAATTCCGTGGCACCGTTGATGCGCGGTAGCGATCTGCGTCGCAGACGTGAAATCCAAATTCCGTAGGGTTGATGCCCCTGGCGCGAGGATTTTACGTGGCATGGTAATCGGCTGGTTCTCGCCGGAATGCGATTTGCGTTCCGGTGAGCTCCACCGTCAGGCAGGCCGATGGTCGATGGCTCCTGGACGCATGCGCGGCGATGGTGTACGCCCCGCCACAGCTCGCGCCCTCACGGCGACGGGCATCGGGGAAATCGCATGTCGACTTCGTTCATCGCGCGGTCCCTCAGCGCTGCCGCGCTCGCGCTCTGCGCCGCCAGCGGGCTCGGTTGTGCTCCGCCGAAGCCACCTCTCACCTGCGCGTCCCAGGGCGGCGCCCCGTGGGTAGAGCTCTCCTCGCAGCACGTCGTGTTGCGGACAGATCTCGACCGCTCCGAGGCGCGCGGGGTCCTCGCGGAGCTCGAGAGATCGTACAATGCCCTCGAAGACGTCTGCTTCCCGAGCGATGCTCCGGACCCGTTTCGCATGCAGATCGTCCTGTTCGCGCGCGAGCAGGACTTCCGTCGGTTCAGTCCAGCGCCGTCCAGCGGCGTCTTCTTTCACGCGCTGCCAAACGACATCGAGCGGGCGCCGACGATGGTCATGTATGGCTCGCTCGGGGAGCCGGCGCGCATCACGTTCCAGCGCGGGCTCGCGTACCACTTCATCGCGCAGAGCATCGGGCCCGCGCCGCCGTGGCTCAAACAGGGCCTCGCCCAGTTTTACTCGACGTTTCGCGTGCGGGGTGGTTATGCATACGTGGGCTCAGCGCTGCCCTATCACGACTTCCTGAAGGGGGCCTCCGGGCGCACCGTGCGCAATGGCCCGTTCACGCTCCAGCTGGTCCCCGCCAGCGAGGCGGCGTCCGCCGCGGAGCTCATCCGTGCCAGGCGAGAGGACTTCTACAGTCTCGCCGACGATCCGTCGGAGGCCGAGCGGCGCCGGGTGGCGCTCAACGACCTGAGCTCTTGGGGGCTCGTTCACATGCTGCTCAACGGCCCCGATCCGTACGTGCAGCGCTTTGCCAGCTTCCTCGAAGCGGCTTCGCGGGGCGCTCCGGTGCGGCAGGCCTTCCAAGAGGCGTTCGGCGATATCTCGCCCGAGCAGCTCGAGCGGGATTACCGGAGCTACCTCGTCGGAACGCGGCCCATCAGGAAGATCGGCCCCTATACGGCCCCGCCGCCCCCGCCGCCGCTGGTCGAGCGGGCGATGAGCGACGCCGAGGTGCACGTGCTCTGGGCCCGTTTGAGGCGGTGGCAGGGCGATGGGAGGGCATGGGCGGCGGCGCAGCTTGACGAGGCGCTCGCTCACGAGCCGAACAACCCCGACGTGCGCTTCTGGCGCGGGCTCTTCCGGACCGCCGAGTCCCGCCTCAGGGAGGCGGAGCAGGAGCTCGCGGCGGCGCTCGCGGCGAGGCCTACGGATCCTCGGTATCTCCTGGCGATGGCAAAACTGATTCGCACGATGTCGATCCGTCGCATCATCACGCCGCTCCAGGCAATCGTACGCACCGCTCCGCTCATCGACCGCCTGAGCCGCACTGCCGCCACCGCCGAACAGCTCACTTTCGTCGCCCGATACCGCATCCAGCTCCGGGATCTCGACGAAGCGCAGGCGTTCGTGCAGCGCGCCCTCAAGACGGACCCGAGCTGCGTACGCTGCTACGACACCTACGGCATGCTGCTCCTCCTGCAAGGTCGAGTCACGGAGGCCATCACCGCAGCGTCGCGCGCACGCGACCTGCTGCCGGAGGGAGTGGAGAATCCGCTCATCGAGGCCCGCCTCCGCTGCTTTCAGGCGCACGAGAAGGCGGTGCGCGACGGCGCGCCGACCCGCCCGGAGAAGTGCTTCGACCCGCTCCGCGAGTGACGCCGGTCAGGATCCCGCCCCAAGCGCGCCGCCCTCGGTCGCGCGCCACGTCGGCAACGGCTCCCGCTCCGCCCCGGCGAGGCCCTCACGCCGCCGCGCGCACCGGCGGCAGCCGGAACGCGGCCCCCTCGGAGCGGCTGCGCCGGCGGAACGCGCCCGGCGCCTCGCCCGTGTGCCGCTTGAACGCGCGGCTGAACGCGAACTCCGAGTCGTAGCCGACCTCGGCCGCCACGGCGGCCAGCGAGCCGTCGCCCTCGGCGAGCAGCTCGGCCGCCCGCTGCATCCGCAGCTCGGCGAGGTAGCGGAGCGGCGGGACCCCGAGCTCGGCCAGGAACCGCCGCGCCAGCGCGGCGCGGGAGAGGCCCGCCGCCTTCGCGAGCGCCTCGAGGGTCCAGCGCTCCGCCGGCCTCTCCTGCATGAGCCGGAGCGCGCGCGCGACGCGCCGGTCGAAGGCGCGCGCCCCGCGCCGGCTCCGCGCGCGCGCCGCGCCCGCCTCGCCCGCCCGCTCGTGGCAGTGCAGCGCGTAGGCGAGCAGCGGCTCGAGCAGCGAGCGCGCCAGCGCGGCCTGTCCCGGGGATGGATCCGCGAGCGCGGCGCGCAGCAGGCCCACCACGGCCGAGAGCCCCGGCGCCCGCCGCACCTCGCCGGCAGCGAGGTGGACCACCGGCGCGAGCGCGGCGAGCGCCCCGCCGGGCGCAGCGGTGTAGGTCGCCGAGATCACCTCCGCCTCCGCGGGAGCGGCGCCGGCCGGCGGCGCGACGCAGCAGAGGCGCTGCTCGCCGGGCCCGCCGCCGCGCGCGCCGAACCCGAGGAGCACGAGGTCGCCAGCGTCGAGCTCCAGGGAGCACGCCCCGTCCAGGGGGCATGCCCCGTCCCGCGAGAGGCGAAACGCGCCCTGCACGACGACGTGGAGGCTCGGCACATCCCCCGCGATCGCGCGCCAGAGCACGCCAGGAGGGCCGCGATGCCGGAAGACCGCCACGCCGCGGGGAAGCTGCCGCTCCATCTCGTCCGCCATGCCCCATGGTTGCCCGCGCCGAGGCCGCTCGTCCAGCGCTCCCTCGCGGATCGAGACGCGCGAGCATGACTCCGCGCGTCGCGGTCATGGCGCGCGGGCGGGGGCGGCCGGATGCTCGGGGCCATGATGCGCTTCGATGCGACGCCGAACGAAGAACAGCTGCCCCTCCGCGCGCCGTCCGAGGAGGTCCAGAGCAGCCTCCTGAAGAGCCGGACCGTCCTGATCTTCGGGGAGATCACCAGCGAGCTGGCGCAGGTCACCACGGCGCAGCTCCTCGCCCTCGCGAACCAGAGCGAGGCGCCGATCCGGGTCCTGATCCACTCGCCGGGAGGACACGTGGAGTCGGGAGATACGATCTACGACGTGATTCGCTTCATCCGGCCCGAGGTCAAGGTGATCGGCACCGGATGGGTCGCCAGCGCGGGCGCGCTGATCTTCGTCGCCGCGCGGCGGGAGAACCGGTTCGCGCTCCCGAACACGCGCTTCCTCCTGCACCAGCCGCTCGGCGGCGTGCGCGGCCCCGCGTCGGACATCGAGATCGAGGCGGCCCAGATCATGGCCGCGCGCGAGCGGCTCAACCGCATCTTCGCCGAGGCGACCGGGCAGGATCCCGCGAAGATCGCGCAGGAGACCGAGCGCAACCTGTGGATGACCGCGCGCGAGGCCCAGGCGTACGGCCTCGTGCACCGCGTCGTCGAGAGCGCGCTGGAGGTCTGAGCGCCGCGCGAGCCCTCCGGGAGCAGCCCCCTCCGGCTCAGCGCTGGCAGCCGGCGAGCGCGGGCGCCCCGAGCAGATCGAGCTGCTCGACCGCGCGCTGCGGCCGGCGCGCGCCGAGGCCCGCGTCCGCCGCCGGGGCGGCGCCCCGGGAGGCCGCTCGCCGGAGGAGCTCCTCGCGGAGCGCCCCGAGCTCGCGCGCGGGAAGGGTGCTCGTGTCCGTCACGAGCCGCGCGCCGTCACGGTAGCCGGTCCACACCGTGTAGCCGTTCCGCGTGACCTCGATACCGACTCTGGGGCCATAATCCGTGATCTCGTAGCTGCGTCCCAGGGCGAGAAAGCTCCACGTCTTCATCGTGACCGTCTCGCCATTGTCCATCGGGGCGTCCGGCCTGGCCAACAAACCGGATCGCAGCGCCGGGCGCCGCGCCGCTCGGCCCCGCCCGGCCGCATCGCGCTTCCAGGAGCTCGGCGTCAGCGCGCTCGCACGCAGGCCGGGCTCTCCTGATCACGGCGGTGCCCGTCGTGGCGGCCCTCTCGCTCCGCGGCGGCCGCGCCGAGCAGCGCGCGCCCGGCGCTGTCCGGCGGTCGCGATCGTGCTGCGATCTCCCGGACTCGCGGCCTCTGGTACGCTGTCGTGATGCTTGGTCGACTTGATGGATGGATGTTCGGGATGGCCCTCTGCCTCGCCGCCGGCTGTGGCGGGGAGACCCAGGAACCCGCCGGAGAGGGGGGCAACGGGGGCGGAGCGCTCGGTGAGCTCGAGTGCCGGCGCGGGGAGGATTGCGACAACGACACCTGCAATCCGGTCAGCGACGCCGCCTGTTACGAGGTGCAGAGCGCTGCCAGTTGCAGGGCTGACGAGGATTGCGCCGGCATGGCGGGCGAGGGCGGGGGAGCGGGAGGGAGCGGGGGCGGCGCGGTCGCCCCGTTCATCTGCGAGATACCGCATTTCACGTGCCCTCCGCCCCTGCAGGTGAGCGCCGTCTGTGTCCGCGGCTGCGCGACCGACGCCGACTGCCCGGCGACGCTGGCCTGCGCGCCGGATCACCGCTGCCGCGCGAAGCCGTGCGCCGCCGACGCGGACTGCCCGGTGAACCAGGCATGCGATCCGACCGGCGGGGCC
Organism: Sorangium sp. So ce296; assembly: GCF_051529605.1. Taxonomy (NCBI): domain Bacteria; kingdom Pseudomonadati; phylum Myxococcota; order Polyangiales; family Polyangiaceae; genus Sorangium; species Sorangium sp. So ce296. Next base: position 14,026,623 of record NZ_CP150325.1, on the reverse strand, counting down.
TGCGCCCGCAAGGCGTGCGCGAGCGACGCCGATTGCGAGGGCTACTGCGTGCTCGGCCAATGCGAGGAGAAGCCAGGAATCTGTTTCTTGTATTGAGCCGCGCTGTGCGGCGCCGCGGAGGGTGCCTGTCCGCGCCACCCGAGCTCATCCGGTCAGCGTTTCCCTTCTCCACCGCTCACCACCGCATCTCCGCCGTGAGCGCGCGAGCGCGCATGGGCCGCGCCCGTTCGTGGAACGGCCCGGGCCGTCACGGCGCTCCCGGCGCCCGCGCGCGCCTCCGCTCCCGCCGCCGCGCGCGCAGGAGCGCGCCGCCGGCCGCGACCAGGCAGCCCGCGAGCGCCCCGGCGCGGCCCCCGCCCGACGCCTCGCAGGAGCAGCCGCCGCCGGCGCTCGCCCCGCTCCCGCCCGCCCCCGCGCCGGCCTCGCCCCCGCCGGCGCTCGCCGCGCTCCCGCCCGCGCCCGCGCCCGCGGCGCCGCCCGACGCCGCGCCGGCCTCGCACGAGCGCGCGGCGCCGACGAAGCTCGCGGTCGCCGGCCAGAGGTCGGGGCAGGTCCGGCCGGTCGAGCCCTCCGCCCCGCAGGCGGCCGGCGGGCCGCAGAGGCGGTCGAGCGTCATGAGCGGCGAGAACGTCGCGCCCCCGTCCGTGGAGACGCCCGCGGAGAAGCCGTCCACGAGCTCGTCGGCGCAGGCGTAGAGGCCCCGCGCGGTCCAGGTCAGGCAGCGGACGCCGAGCTGCCCCACCTGCGTGAACTCCAGCGTATCCGTCGGCGCGACCCACAGGCCATCCATGTCGCTGCCGGCCGCGATCCTGGTTCCGTCGGGCGAGAGGGCGAGCCCGAGGAGGCTCACCGCCTGGAACACCTCGCGCCAGGTGGCGCCCCCGTCCCGCGAGACCAGCAGGGCGTCCGCGCCGTCGCCGTCGCGGCGCACATACACCACGTCGGGGTCCTCCGGGTCCACGGCGCCGAGGTAGGGCAGGTTGCGATCGTCGCTGCCAGGGACGTCGAGCTCCTCCCACGTCGCGCCGCGATCGTCCGAGCGCCGCACGATCCCCTGGAACGTGGGGCCGTTGCGGCGCCCGCTCACGTAGATGCGCCGGGGATCGCTCGGCGCGCTGTCCAGGGTCACGCCGAGGAACGTGCTCGGGAAGTCTTCCCCGGCCTGGGTCCACGTCCTCCCGTCGTCCTTCGACGCCCAGACCTGGGTCAAGATCGCGTCGCTCGCCATGACGCTGGAGCCGAGCAGGAGCACGCTCGCGGGATCCGCGCGGTCGATCGACAGGTCGACGATGTTGCGCCGGGCGAGCGCGCCCTCGGCGATCTGCCAGTCGCAGCCGCCGTCGTGCGTCGCGCTGAGCCCGTCGAAGAGCCCCGCGAGCATCGAGCCGTCGGCGGTGACGACCATCATGGGATCCTCGAAGCCGCTGTAACCGACCGCCGCTTCACAGATCCACGACCAGCGCTCGCCGCCGTCACGGGTGGTGAGGACGCCGTAGGTCGCGCGGACGACGATGTGCTCCGGATCGGCGGGATCGACGAGGATCTGGCCGGCGGTGGGGTATCGACCGTTGGCGAGCGCGGGCGCCGCGGCGGAGAGGGCGAGGCCCGCCGCGGCGGCCGCGAGCCCGAGAGCGATGCGGTTCATCGAGGGGAGGTTCATCGATCCTCCTGTACAGCGCAACGCTTCGACAGGAGGCCGCGGGAGCGCGCCGGGCCCGGGAGATCCCTGGCCCGACGCCGATCACGATCCGCCGCTCCGCGGCGCGCGGCCGGGCGCGGCGCCCCCGGCCGTCGGGCCCTGGACGCGCGCTACTGCAGTCGGAACCGCTGGTTCGTGCCGGTGCCGCACGTGTACTGGATGAACCTGGCGTTGTCGGCGGTGCTGACCCCGTTGACGTCCACGCACTTGCCGCTGTTGACCGAGCGCAGCGAGATGACGCCGTCGCCGCGATCGAGGACATCCCACTTCTGGCTGTTCCTGCTGCTGTTGCAGTCCGCCTGCGTGATGTTCGCGGAGTTGTTCCGGCTGGCCCCCTGCACGTCGAGGCACTTTCCGCTGTTCACGTTCTTCACGGTCGCCGTGGCGCCGCTGATCGTCTCGATCTTCCACTGCTGATCGCCCGCCCCGGTGCACGGCCGCTGGATGACGGTAGCGCCGTTGTCCAGGCTCGCCCCGGTGACGCTCATGCACTTGCCCGAATGGACGGCCGCCAGGCTCTGGCCGCCGGTGCCGCCGGGATCGCCGCCCGGGTCGCCGCCCGGGTCGCCGCCGGGGTCGCCGCCGGTGCCGCCCAGCCCGGAGATCTGGACCTGCGCGCCCGTGGCCGACACCGAGAGGACCTTCACCGTCGCGTTCGTCCCGAAGAGCTGATGAGAAGCGCCGACCACGAGCGGTGCGTCCCTGAAGTTCCCGCCGGGGATCATGTCGAGCAGGTGCGCCCGGCCGCTCTCTCGCGACTGCGTGAAGAACGCATGGATGAGGACGCCCTTCGTGGAGAGGTTGCGCGAGTCGACGACGTTCGTCGCCGCCGGCTGGCGGAACTCGATCTGGTACATGATGTCGTTCGGGCCCTTGACGCGGAGGAGCTGGGTCCCGGTGCTCGCCTCGGTCATCGGCGCGAGCGTGTAGGTCCCGTCGGCGGTCACCGTCACGGCCTGCGTCGACGGGATCCACCCGAGGTTCACCTTGTAGTTGGCGTTGAAGTGCTGCTTGCCGCCGTTGCCCATCGGGTCGAACACGTCGCCGTATTCGTCGAAGGTGCAGTCGTTGCTCATGGTCACGGTCGCCCCGTTGCTGCGACAGGTGCGCGAGGAGGCGTGCCACAGGCCGAAGTTGTGGCCGAGCTCGTGCACGACGACCTCGGGCCAGAGGCCGGCGATCCAGGTGGCGCTCCCGGGCTGCGCGCCCATGCCGGCGTACCCGCAATCCATCTTGCCCATGATCATGTAGTGCTGGTACGCGTTGAGGTCGAAGCCGGCGTTGCGCGCCGCGGTCTTGGCCTCGTTCTGCCACCGGTTGTAGTCGTCGCACTTGCCGAAGGCGATGTTGAACGGGCCGGCGACGTCGTACTGGAGCTGCATCTTCCCGAACGACGAGCCCGCCAGGTGGGTCGCCGCTCCATCCATGGTGTTGCGCACGTCCTGCTCCGTGCCCAGCGTCTGGCCGCCGTCGAACTGCACGCGCAGCACCAGGACGCGCTTGGCCCCGGTCGTGACGAGCGCGCTCGTCAGCTCGCCGATGCCCTCGGCCGGCCGGATCGCGTCGACGATGATCGTGCCGTCCTCGGCCTCGCTGCCGAACACGTCCACCGGGGAGCCGCTCGCCGTGCGCCAGTCGATCGGCGCCTCGGCGCCCTGCGGCGCCTCCGTCATCGAGTCCAGGTTCAGGCGCACGAACTCCCCGTCTTCCCGCTCCAGCATGTACCGCGCCTCGCCATTGGCGACGGCGACGGTCAGCGTCCCCGATGCGGTCGGGGCCGGCCCCGCTCCCTCGTCACCGGCGTCGATGCTCAGGCAGCCGGGCGCGAACGCGCACGCTGCGGTGAGGGCAACCGTGGTGAGGTGTGACTTGAAGCGCTGCATGCAATCTTCCTTTCCTGGCTCGGTCCGATGCGCCCGTCTCCCCCCGTGTCGGAGAGCGCCGCACCCTTCCCCCTCAGGAGCCCAGGCGCGGCGCGACGGAGCGCTACCAAGGAGAGGCCGCAAGCGCCGCCAGCCTCTCCGCTGCTGATGTAACTTGACGACGACTCCGCACTTCCGGCGGCGCGACCATCGCTCGCGATCGTCACGCCGCGTCGCCGTCTCGCGGGTGCCTGGACCTTCAGAGCAAATTCGCGGCCACAGCCGTGCTCCCGGCTTGACACGGGGAGCTGGCCTGTCTCGGCGGAACAATCACGTGCGAACGGCCAGTGATCCAGTCTGATGTTATGTTTGCGGGACTGGCATGGATCGCGAGAGATCCTGAATGGACATGAAAACACCACCCCAGTTCATCACGTGAGTTGGCGAAAGGGCGCTTGTGCTCGCCCGCTCGAGCGATTTTGGCCGGTGTTCTGAGCGATTTGATGCGAGTGTGGCAATCCGTGCTCGAGGGTGAACACGTGAGTTCTCCGGTGAGGGCGAGGGCGGCGATGTGGGTGGTTTGGCGCGCTCGCGGCGCGTCCTGTCGGCGGTCGCTCCCTCCAGGGCTCCGCGGGGGCGCGGCCTGGGCGCGGGGCGCGGAGATGGAGGGGGCCAGCGGCAGGGCCGGTCAGCGGGGCGGGCACGGGGGCGCTGCCTCCAGCCGGACGGCGGCCCCGCGGCGGATCGCGCCGGCGCGGCGCACGGCCGCGTAGACCCCGGCGACCGCCGGGAACACGACGCCGGGGGCGACGGTCGCGCTCGCGACCGCGTTGTGCCGGGCGAGCGCGCGCAAGAGGCCGGGATCGCGCGGGAGGTCGCCCTGGGGCAGCGTGGGGACGACGCACCGGGGACAAGGATCGATGATCTCGAGGCGGACCTCCGGGGCGATCTCCAGCGCGCGGCCGATCCAGCCGTTCTCGACGAAGGAGCGCTCGCCCGGGGCCGTCGCGACGACGAGGTTGGGGCGGAACCTCGGCGCCTCGATGCGCCCGGAGGGGTGGAGGTCGCGCAGGCGGTCGAGCGTGGCCGTGGTCAGCGCGTGCAGGGCGGCCACGTCGAAGAACGTGCCGGCCGGCGCGGCGAGCGCCATCGGCTCCTCGACGATCGTGGCCTGGGCCGCGGAGCCGTCCACGGGCGACCGATCCGCCTCGCGCTTCGGCGCCTCGGGCGGTCGGCTCACGAGCGCCACGTCGCGGCCGAGCGCGCGCGAGAGCGCCCGATCCACGTCCGGCTGCGCGCTGCTGATCACGGCGCCGTCCGGGAGCGTGATCCACACGGGCGGCAGGGGCGCCGAGGGGCGCGGCGGCTCCGCGAAGGCCGCCCGACACGCGAGCAGCGCGCCCCACTTGCCAGGGTGCTTGGCGCTCGCGACGTGCCCCGTCTCCCGGTCCAGGACGGCGTAGGCCCGGTCGCCGAGCACGCCGCGGTCGGAGATCGCCGCCTCGTCGATCTCCTCTCCTTGCATCGATTTGACGGGATATCGCCAGATCGACACGACCGTTCCGGTGGGCTGCTCGCTCGGGTGCATGGCGTCTCTTTACCCGATCTCCACCGAGCTCGGCGTCCGGAGCTCCGCCGCTGGTATAGATGCGCGTATGACCCTCCTCCAAGACGTCGTGGCCGCGCTGGAGTCGATCGCCCCGCTCCGGTTCGCCGAGCCCTGGGACAACGTGGGCCTCCTGGCGGGCGACCCCGCGCGGCCCTCGTCGGCGGCGCTCCTCGCCATCGATTACACCCCCGAGGTCGCCCGGGAGGCGCGCGAGCTCGGCTGCGATCTCGTCGTCGCCTACCACCCGCCGCTCTTCGAGGCGGTGAAGCGCGTGGTCGCGCCGAGCCCCATCTTCGCGGCGATCCGCGACGGCATCGCGCTGTACTCGCCCCACACCGCGCTCGACGTCGCCGAGGGCGGCACCAACGATGTCCTCGCCGACGCGCTCGGGATGTCCGGGGAGCGCGCGCCGCTGCGGCGGGCGCCGTCGAAGGCGTGGCAGCACAAGCTCGTCGTCTTCGTCCCGGAGGACCACGCCGACGCCGTGGCCGACGCCCTCGCCGAGGCGGGCGCGGGCCGGATCGGCCGGTACTCGCGCTGCAGCTTCCGCACGGTCGGGACGGGCACGTTCTTCGGCGAGGAGGGCACGAGCCCTACCGTGGGCGAGAAGGGTCGGCTCGAGCGCGTGACCGAGGTGCGGCTGGAGATGGTCTTTCCCCGCGAGCGGACCGAGGCGGTCCTGCAGGCGATGCGCGCCGCGCACCCCTACGAGGAGGTGGCGTTCGACCTCGTCGAGCTCGCCGTCGAGCCGCTGCGGGTCGGCATCGGCCGGATCGGGCCGCTCGGCGGCGCCGCGCCGGTCGGCGACCTGCTCGGCCGCGTCAAGGCGGCGCTGGGGGTCGACGCGCTGCTCGTGGCCGGCCCCGAGCAGCGCGCCGTCGCGCGCGCGGCGACGTGCGCCGGCGCGGGCGGCGCGCTCCTCGAGGACGCGATCGCCCAGGGCGCCGAGCTCTACCTGACCGGCGAGCTGCGCCACCACGACGCCCTGCGCGCGGCGAGCGCCGGCGTCACGGTGGTGTGCGCGCTGCACTCGAACAGCGAGCGCGCCGCGCTGAAGCGCCTGGCCGAGCGGCTCCGCGCCGAGGTGCCGTCGCTCCGCGTCGAGCTGAGCGCGCGAGATCGGGATCCGTTCACGATCCGCTGAAGACGCGGCGATCCGGGGGGAGGGAGTGGCCATCCTGACCGAGCGAAGGCGGCGGGCGGAGTGCTACGATGCTCGCATGCGTTCCGCGAGCGAAGTGCTACCTCCGCCGATCCCTCCGGCCGAGCACGTCCGCAGGCTGGTGGAGGCCAACCGGGTCGAGGAAGCGCGCCGCTACGTCCAGGAGCTGCTCGCCCAGGGCGACACGAGCGTGGAAGGCTGGGCCAAGGTCCTCCGTCCGCCTCGGGTCGTGCCGTCGCCCGACCGACCTCGCAGCGACTTCGCGGCAGACTATGCCTGGTTGCGAGAGAACCGGCAGGCCTACCTCGATCGCTGGGTGGCGCTCCAGGACGGAAAGCTCCTCGACGCCGACATCGCGCTGCGCGCGCTGATCGAGCGGCTGACGGAGCGCGGTCAGATCGATGGCGCGTTCATCGTCCAGGTCGACTGATGGCCAAAGGTACGATGCGGCTCGACGGGGACGCGCAGCCGTGGGCTGTCTCGTCGGCGCGCTATCGGGTCGCGACGGAGCATGAAGGAACGCTGCTGACCGTCGCGGTCCGCTGCCGGATCGCTGGTCTTCCGTTCGAGAGCTAGGCGTTGCTCGACACGGGCGCCGCGTGGTCGATCATCGGAGGCGATCTCGCCGACCTGCTGCAAGCGCAGCTCGGTACCTCGGGACAGACGATGATCCTCCTGACGCGACTCGGTCGCATCCGCGGCGTCCTTCACGACCTCGACGTCGTGCTCGTCGCGGAGCGCGGCGAGAGCCTCACCGTATCGGGCAGCATCGTTGTCGCCCCGGGATGGATAGGGCCGATCGTCCTCGGCTACCGCGGGTTTCTCGAACGCCTTCGCTTCGCTCTCGATCCGGGCTGCGGTCCCGACGACGCCTGGTTCTTCTTCTCGAGCGCAGGTTGAGCGGTCGGCGTCGAACCTGCAGCGGGACGGGCGCGGTACCCGTCTGAGCTCAGCGGGGGGCGGGCGTCGCAGCGCCGGGGCGGCTGCGGTGGCGGTACAGGCGAACAGGGGGACTGCGGCGTGCTGTTCCGCAGCGACGCCGACGAGGCGGGTAGGAGGCGCCGAAGCCGACGAGCAAGCGGCTCCGCCGGAGGAGATCGACGCGTGGGTGCGCGCGGTCCCGGCCGAGGTCCAGGCCAACGGGCGCAGGTCGCGCCTGGCGCTGCTCGGCGCTGTCATTTTCGTGCTCGGCGTCCTGCGCGGCGTGGCGCTCGCCGCCCTGCGCCTGCGCTGAGCCGCGGTCCGGCCACCCGGACGGCCGCGCGGGCCCGAAAAGGCCGCTGGACGGGACGGGCGGTCGCGATCAGCTTTGCTCGCCCCATGCGCGACCATGCCACGACTCCTGCCCGCGACCTGCGCGCGGAACCCGATGCCCCCTCGCCCGGCCTGCGCCGCGGCGCCGGCGTCTGGTCGACGCTCCGCGAGGCGGTCGGCGGCAGCGGGCACGACTTCACCCAGGGCACCATCGACCGGGCGATCGTCCTGCTCGCGATCCCCATGGTCATGGAGATGCTCATGGAGTCGCTCTTCGTCGTGGTCGACGTCTTCTGGGTGTCGCGGCTCGGCGCCGACGCGGTCGCCGCCGTCGGGCTCACGGAGTCGCTCCTCGCGGTGGTGTACGCCCTGGGGATGGGCCTCTCGGTCGCCGCGTCCTCGACGGTCGCGCGGCGGGTCGGCGAGGGGCGCCCCGAGGAGGCGGCGGCGATGGCGGGGCAGGCGATCGTGCTCGGCGTGCTCGCCTCCCTGCCGATCGCGGTGGCCGGCGGGCTGCTCGCGTCGCGCCTGCTCGGGGCGATGGGGGCGAGCGCCGCGGTGGTCGCGACCGGCACGCCGTTCGCCTCGATCATGCTGCTCGGCAACGGGACGATCCTGATGCTGTTCGTCATGAACGCGGTCTTCCGCGGGGCCGGCGACGCGGCGCTGTCGATGCGGGTGCTCTGGCTGTCGAACGCGCTGAACATGGTGCTCGGCCCGTGCTTCATCTTCGGCCTCGGCCCGTTCCCGGAGCTCGGCGTGACCGGCGCCGCCCTGGGGACGACGCTCGGCCGCGGGACGGGCGTCGCGCTGCAGGTCTTCCTGCTCGCGCGCGGCGGCGGTCGCGTGAAGGTGAAGGCGCGGCACCTCGTGCCCGACCCGAGGGCGCTCGCGGCGCTGCTCCGCCTGTTCGCGAACGGCGCGTTGCAGGCGCTCATCGGCACGGCGAGCTGGATCGGCATGCTGCGCATCCTCGCCCCGTTCGGGAGCGCGGCGCTCGCCGGCTACACGATCGGGATGCGGGTCATCGCGTTCGCGATCCTGCCGGCGTTCGGGCTCGCGAACGCCGCCGCGACGATGGTGGGGCAGAACCTCGGGGCCGGGCGCCCCGAGCGGGCCGAGGCCGCGGTCTACCGCGCGGGCGTCTGGAACACGGTCATGCTCGGCGCGATCGGGCTGGTCTTCGCGGTGGGCGCGGGCGCCATCGTCGGCGCGTTCACGGACGAGGTCGAGGTGCTCCGGTCCGGCACGGAGACGCTGCGGATCGTGGCGTGCGGGTTCCTGTTCTACGGGTTCGGGATGGTGTTCATGCAGGCCTTCAACGGCGCCGGCGACACGTGGACGCCGACGATGCTGAACTTCGCCTGCTTCTGGCTCTGGGAGATCCCGCTCGGCTGGTGGCTCGCGCGCGCCGCGGGGCTCGGCTCGACGGGCGTGCCCATCGCGATCGCGGTGGCGTTCTCGACGCTCGCGGTCGCGGGCTGGCTCATGTTCCGCCGCGGGGCCTGGAAACAGCGCCGCGTCTGAGGGGAGCTACCCGGGCAGCCGCAGCGCCGAAACCGAGAGAACCGAGAGGTGGCGCGGTGACGACGATCGCGCCCTTGCGTCATGAATCCCAGCGGACGCGGACGCCGGGGTAGCGGGAGACAAGCTCGTCCTTGCTTACCAGCTCGGCGCTGTGCTCGATCGCGGTGGCGATGATCACCCGGTCGATCGGATCGCGGTGCAGATCCGGCAGAGCTGCCGATTTCGCGGCGATCGACGGCGTCAGGGGAAGCAGGACAAGGCCTGCCTGCTCAATCGCCTTCGTGAAGAAATCCTCGACGGAGACCGGGAGCACGATGCGACCCTTCTTCGCAAGCCATGCAACCTCCAGGCAGGAGACTGAGGCGATGCCGACGGGGCCTGGCTCGTGCTCGATGAGCGCCTTCGTTCTGGAAGGAAGCGCGTCGGCGGTGCCCTGGATCCAAAAGAGCCAGGTGTGCGTGTCGAGGACGATCACGCGTCGCTCACGCTCCAGTCAGGCTCATCGATGGCCGGGGCGATCACGTCGCCCAGAATCTGAAGCCCAGCGAGCTCCGCCGGTGGCCGGCGCACTGCGGTCGGCGACGAGGGCGGTTCCTCGAGCACCAGGAAGATCGCCTCAACCCGCGTGCGAGGCGGGAGGACCGGCATTTCCTTCAGCCGGCCTTGCTCGTCGGTCTCGAGGAGCGCTCGGTGCGCCTGCATGCCTGGACGATAGCACGGCCGCGCAGGAGCACCGAGCGCCGCGCCGGCGCCGCTACCCCGCGGAGCGCGCGAGCCAGGCGTCGACGAGCTTGCGGGCGATGCTGAGCGGCGGCGGCAAGAGCGGCAGCGCGTCGCGGTGGAACCAGCGCGCGTCCTCGAGCTCGCGCGTGTCGACGCGGAGCTCGCCGCCGGCGTAGCGCGCGGTGAAGCCGACCATGATCTGGTGCGGGAACGGCCACGGCTGGCTGCCGAAATAGGCGATGTCCGCGACGTCGACGCCCGTCTCCTCGTGGACCTCGCGCGCGACGCACGCCTCCAGCGTCTCGCCGGGCTCGACGAAGCCCGCCACCAGGCCGTACATGCCCGCAGGGAACCGCGCCTGCCGCGTCATGAGCACGCGCGGCCCGTCCTCGACGAGCACGATCGTCGCGGGCGTGATCCGGGGGAAGTAGTTGCTCGCGCAGCGGACGCAGCGCTTGACCCGCTCGTCCTGCCCGGACTCGAGCTCGGCGCCGCACGCCGCGCAGTACTGGTGCGCCCGGTCCCAGTGCTGCACCTGGTACGCCGTGCCCGCCACGTCGAACAGCTCCGGGTCGATGCGGCCGTGGAGGCGCCGCAGCGAGACGTAGGCGTGCCCCTCGGGGGCCGGAGAGCCCTGCGCGAGCTCCGCGGAGCGGCAGGGGCGTCCGTCGAGCTCGCCGAGCGGCTGGTCGCGCACGGCGACGACGCCGAGCTCCACGAGATCCGCCGCGACCGGGACGTCGAAGCGATCGCCGCCGTCGGGCGGCGCGCGGACGAGGAGCTCGTCGCCGCGGAACGCGAACCACGCGATCCCGGGGGCCGGCGCGCTCGGGCGGCCGAGCCCGGGGCGGAAGCGGGAGGGCGGCATGGGGTCAGGCCCGCCCGCGGGGCCGCGCGGCCTCCGCTGCGAGGGCCTGCGCTGCGCGACGTCCGCCGGAGGGAGAGCCGATCGGGGGCATGCGGGGGAGCTTAGCGCCCATTCCGTGCGTCAGTAGTCCCGCCAGAGGCGAGGGCGGCGGCCGCGGTCCCGCGCCGCGCCCGGGTGCGAGGCGCCGCTGCCGCCGGGGAACAGGGGGCGCCAGGTCGAATTTCAAATGGGGACGACGGCTCGTCCCCACGTACCCGCAGCGCTTCAACCACGCATCGAGGGATCGGTATGCTGCGGTCGTCTTTGGGTCTGATCTGTGCTGGCGTGCTCTCCCTGTCGCTCGCCGCGTGCGCGAGCGGCACCACGCTCAATCCTTCCGCCGGAGCGCTCCCCGGCGACGGCGGGGGCGGCGGGGGCGGCGGCGCCGGGGGCGGCGACGGGTGGATCGAAGCGACGTGGGTGAACCCCGGCCCGCCGGCCGTGTGGAACCCTCCGTCGGTCACCGTTCCCGGCGCGTGCTCCGAGCTGACGTCGCACCACATCTACACGGTCTCGTCGTACAGCGAGCTCTACTCGTTCCACCCGGCCACGCTGGACTTCCGGTTCATCGGCCAGTTCGAGTGCGCGGCTCCCGTGGATCGCTGGTGGGTCGAGGCCGTGTCGCCGCTGTCGATGGCCGTCGATCGGAGCGGCGTCGCCTGGATCGGGAGCCATAGCGGTCGGCTCGCGCGCCTCGATATCGAGACCGGCGTCTGCGAGCCGGTCATCAGCCCGCCGGGGAACGACCCGCTCTGGAGGTTCGGGATGGCGTTCGCGTCCGACGGCGTCTCCGGCGAGGAGACCCTTTACCTCCGCGAGGCGCTGCTCGGCGGGACGCGCGACGAGGCGGATCCCGTCCGGGCGCTCGCCATGTTCGACGCGCGGAGCCGCACCGCCCGTCCGCTCGGCGTGGGCGAGGGTGGGGACGCGGACCTCACCGGCACGGGCGACGGCCGGCTCTTCGGCTTCGTGCGGGGGGCGCCGGGGGAGCCGGCGTCCCTCAGCGAGTACGACAAGAGGACCGGCGCCACGCTCTCGCAGACACCCCTCTCCGGTGTGAGCATCCACGACGCCGCGAGCTGGGCGTTCGCGACCTGGGGAGGCGCCTTCTACTTCTTCGTCACGAACCCCGACCCCGTCGAGAGGATCACGTCGAGCGTCTATCGCTACGATCCCGCCTCCGGCGCGCCGCCGGAGCTCCTGCGGGACGACCTCCCCGCCGAGGTCATCGGCGCCGGCGTATCGACGTGCGCCCCGACCGTCATCCCCCAATAACCCGCCGCGCCCCTGCCTCCCGGGGACGTCCGGCCGGAAGGTCGCGGAGGCGCTCTCGTCCTCGTCATCCCCGCGACGGGAGGCCGACGCTGGCAAGATAGGCTTCCAGCGCCGGGACATGCTCGGACGACACGATGGCGCCGATATACCCGTCCGGCCGGACGAGCACCCAGTCGCCGGGCGACACTCCATAAGCAGCGCGGAGATGGCCGCCATCATCGACGATGTCACCGCGCGGCCCGACGGCGTGGATGTGGAGCCCGGGGCGCGGCTCGACGGCCGAGAGCCGGTCCACCCCGTAACCCAGCAAGGTCCAATGCGGACCCTGGAAGAGCTTGAAGAGCCGTGTCGGCATCCCCGCCACGCCGCGGACGGGCGCGTCCGGCGCCCGGGCGCCCGCGCGGATGCCGCCGCTGCGCTTCGGCTTCTCCATGGCGAGCGACGACTCCGGATATCCCAGATCGAGCTGATGCACCTCGCGACCGCGGCGCATGACGCCTTGCTTGGCCGCCTCCAGCAGCTTCGTCGTCAGGCCGAGCACCTCCGCGGCGATCGGCCGGCGCTCCTCCTCGTAGGTCGCGAGCAGCGCCTCCGGCGCACCCGCCAGGACGGCGGCGAGCTTCCAGCCGAGGTTGTAGGCGTCCTGCACGCTCGTATTGAGGCCCTGCCCGCCCGTCGGCGGGTGGATATGCGCGGCGTCGCCGACGAGGAAGGCGCGCCCGTCCCGGTAACGGTCGGCGAGGCGCGCGTTCATGGTATAGGCGGAGGCCCAGGACACCGAACGGATCACGATGTCGCCTCGGCCCGTGCGGCCCGCGACCATCGCTGTGAGGCCTTCCGCGGAGAGATCGACATCGCCCTCCGGAGGAATCGGCGCCTGCAACTGGAACATGTCGGTGCCGACGAGCGGGCACAGCGACACCTGCTTTTCCATCGACTGTTTGTTGAAGCGATGCCAGGCGTCCCTGCTGAGCCCATCCAGGACGACGTCGGCGACCACGGCGCGCACCCCCATGGTCTTGCCGGGAAAGTCGATCGCGAGCGCGTGCCGTACGACGCTGCGGCCGCCGTCCGCTCCGACGAGGTAGCGGGCGCGGACGGCCTCCTCGCCCGCCGGGCCGGCGATGCGAGCGTCGACGCCCTCGTCATGCTGCTCGAAGCTCTTCAGCTCGCGGCCGAACTCCGGGGCGCGCCCGAGCTCCGCCAGACGCTCGCGCATCGCGGCCTCGGTCAGGAACTGGGGCACGAGCAGCGGCAGAAGATAGGGCTCGCCAGGCGTCGGGTCCTGAGCCTCCATGAGCTGCGACGCCTCGTAGCCTCCGTCGTCGCGATACTCCCGCGGGGGTGGGTACATGCCGCCGGCCGCAACGACGCGGTCGAGGATGCCCAGATCCTCGAACACCTCCTGGCTGCGCGGCTGGATCCCTTTGCCGCGCGAGCCGGGAAACGGCCCGTCCAGCTTGTCGATGAGCCGGAATGCGACGCCCCGACGGGCGAGCTCAATGGCCAGGGTCAACCCGGCAGCACCTGCGCCAACGATCAGTACATCCGTCGAAAAATGAGGTTCCACGGCCAGCTCCGCTTTGTTGGACTGCGCTTCAGATATGTGTATCATGCATATGTTCGCACCCCCGAACCGTCAAGAGAATTTGTGCAAATTACACGCATCACAAAGAAGAAGCTCCGCGAGCTCCACGGAGCCATGGTCGATCTGATCGCGGTCATGAATCAGCCGCAGCGCGATCAGGCGCTGCTTGCGGAGGCGGGCCTCTCCCTGGATCGAGCCCTCTTTCAGCTGCTGGTGGGGATCGAGCGCTTCGGGCCGATCGGCGTGGTCGAGCTCTCGGACCGAGCCGGGCGCGATTACACGACCGTCAGCCGCCAGGTCGCGAAGCTCGAGAGCCTGGGGCTGATCGAACGTCGACCCAGCCCAGCCGATCGCCGCGTCCATGAGGCGGTGATCACCGACAAGGGGCGACAGATGACGGACGCCTTGGACGCCGCGCGTCAGAGGATCGCGGCCCCGATCCTCGCCAACTGGAGTGAGGAAGACTTCAACGACCTGGTGCGCCTGATGCGCCGGTTCGTGGACGACTTGACGGCGTCGTCTGGCGGAACGGAGAAGCCCTGAGGGGCAGACCACGGCGGGCGGAGCTGCGAGCGCCCGCTCCCCGCGCGCATCACCGCGGCACCGACAGCTTCTCCCGGTGGCTCCGCGCCACCTTGAGCTCCGCGCCCCCGGCGAGGACCACGACCGTGTCCCGGCGGCCCTGGGTGCGGAGCTCCTTGATCCGGTCGCGGTTCACGATCGCCGAGCGGTGGATCCGCACGAAGCGCGCCGGATCGAGCTTGCCCTCCACGCTGTTCATCGTCTCGCGGTGGAGGTAGCTCTTCCCGCCGGCGTGGATCTGCACGTAGTAGTCGGCCGCCTCGATCCAGTCGATCTCCTCGACGCTGAGGAAGACCACGCGGCAGCCGTCCTTGATCGCGAGCCGCCTCGGGTGATCTGCGCCCGGAGCGGGCGGCTCCGAGCCGGGGCCCGCCCGCCCGCGCGCGGCGGCCGCCGCGCCGGGATCGCCGTAGCTCTGCAGGAGCGAGAGCAGGCGCTGGCTCAGGTCGCTCATCCGCGACAGCCGGAGGTGGCTCTTGGCGCGGCGGAGCGCGTCGTGGAAGCGGTCGTCGTCGAACGGCTTCAGCAGGTAGTCGAGGGCGTGGACCTCGAAGGCGCGCAGCGCGTAACGGTCGAACGCCGTCACGAAGATCACCGCGGGCAGCTCGCCGGGCGGGAGCGACGCCATCACCTCGAACCCGTTCATCTCGGGCATCTGCACGTCCAGGAACACGAGGTCCGGCCGCAGCCGCCGGATCGTCTCGAGCGCGCTCGGGCCGTCGCCCGACTCGGCGGCGATCGCGACCTCGGGGTCGTCCGCGAGGAGCATGCGTATGCCCTCGCGGGCGAGCGGCTCGTCGTCGACGATGACGGCGCGGATCTCGCCGGGGCTATCCATGCGCGCGCGGCTCCTTCTGCGGGCGCGCGGGCCGGAACGGGACAGCGACCGTCACGAGGACGCCCCCCTCCGGGCGCCGCGCGACGGCGAGCCGGTGGTCGTCCGGGTAGAGCTGCCGGAGCCGCGCGCGCACGTTGCCGAGCCCCGTCCCCTCGCTCGCCTCGCCGGCCCAGCCCTCCCTGAGCCCCCGGCCGTCGTCGGTCACCTCCACGACGAGGCGGTGATCCTCCCGCCGGGCGGCGATCGTCACGCTCCCCGACGACGCCCGCGGAGCGATGCCGTGGCGGATCGCGTTCTCGACGATCGGCTGCAGGATGAGGTTCGGGATCTCGGCGTCCAGCGCCTCGGGGGCGACCTCCTTGCGCACCGTCAGCCGGTCCTGGAAGCGGGTCTCCTCGATCTCGAGGTAGCGATCGAGGAAATCGAGCTCCTGCTTGAGCGGCACGATCTGCTTGCCCGCGCTCTCGAGCGCCATCCGGAGCAGCTCGCTCAGGCCGGTGATCATGCGGACCGAGGCCTGCGTCTCCTGCTTTCTCACGAGCACCGCGATGGCGTGGAGCGTGTTGAAGAGGAAGTGCGGGTGGAGCTGCATCTTGAGCGCCTGGAGCTCCGCCTGCGCGAGCTTCGTCTCGAGCTGCGCGGCCGCGACCGCGCGCTCCCGGTACTTGCGGTGGTAGTCCGCCGCGTGGACCATCGCGAGGATCCCCCAGTAGATGAGCAGCTCGATGTCGAGGTAGATGCTGATGAGCTTGACGAAGACGTCGGGGAACGACGTCTTCACATAGTGCTCGTGGCCGATGAGCCGCCCCATGAGCGCGCTGACCGCGACGTGGCCCGGGGCCATGGCGAGGTTGGCGACGAGGTGCACCGCGACGTTCCGCACGAGGCCCCGGCGCTCCATCGGGAACCTGCGGCCGAGCCAGACGATCGCGGGCGTCATGAGCGCCCAGAAGAGCCAGGGCAGCCCCTGCCACACGAAGGCGGCGAAGAGCGGGAGGCGCGTCTCCTGCTTCTGCTGGACGAAGAGGTAGGTCTGCGCGCTCGAGACGAGCACCGGGATCATCCAGAGCCCGGCCACGAGCCAGACGGCCGCCCACCTCGGGCCGGCGAGCGCGCGGGAGGGCGCCCGGCCGCGCGCCGGGGCGGCGGCGGGGGGCGGGAGCGCGACGTGGGTCGCGCCGGCGCCGCCGTTCACGGTCCACCCGGGGGGCTCAGCTGCCGCGAGGTCTGCATGGCTCGGCTCCATGGCGCGCGCCGTCGTGCCAGCGCGCTCTCGCCCTGGCCAGCCGGAGGCGGGCCGAGGGGGGCTCCCCTGGATCAGAGCACAGGCGAAGGCGGCGCGGGGGCGCTTTGCAGCGGGCTGCGCCCCGGCTGCAGCGAGCTGGCCTGCGGGCGGGGCGGCGCCGGGGGGCACGGCGGCCCGGCCTGCGGCGGCGGCGCGGGCGCCGTGGCGAGGGCCGCCGGGCGCCAGGGCGAAGGCTCACGCCGTGCCGGCGAGCGTCGCGGCCCACGCGAGCGCGACGAAGGCGACCTCGACGTCGTTCTTCCTCGGGACGAGGCGCTTCGTCTCGATGCCCTCGGCGGCGCGCTGGGGGAGCTGCTCCAGCCAGAGGCCGTGCGTGACGGCGAGCTGCCGCTCCGCGCAGCTTCATGAGATTCCTGATCGACAACGCCCTTTCGCCGATCCTGGCCGGACGCTTGCGCGAGGCGGGGCACGACGCCGTGCATGTGCGGGACTACGGGATGGCGGCGGCGCTCGACGAGCAGGTGGCAGGTGATGGAGTGCGCGGCTCGGGAAGATCGGGTCCTCGTCTCGGCGGACGCCGACTTCGGGACGCTGCTCGCGGTGCGCGGGACAGACCGGCCTTCGGTGATCCTCTTCCGCCGAGGCACCGACCGGCGGCCCGATCAACAAGCGGCGCTGCTCCTCGCCAACCTGGAGCCGATCGCGCCGCTCCTCGCCCAGGGAAGCGTTCTTGTCTTCGAGGATCGCCGTATCCGGACGCGGCGTCTGCCGATCGGCCGCGGCGACGGCCGTAACGAGTGAGCCCGCGCGCCCGGCGCCGGCTGCGATCGGTCGCTTCACAGGCGGCGCATGCTCCTCGGCCTCGCTCGAAGATCGTGCTGCCCTCCGCGCGCAACCCCCGGCGGTCCGGCGCAGGACGTGCGCCACGCCCCGGCGCGACCCACGCAATCCGTGCGACCGCGGCGCACGCGCTGCGCCTCCCCCGCATGCCGCCGCCTGGCGGCGCCTGACGCCCGCATCTTCGGGTCAAAATGGACCCCGGTGCGGCTATAGTGAGCCGATGGAGGTCGGGCCATGAAGCCGGATGCGCCCGCATCCGCCGCAGGCATCCCAAGAATAGGTGAGGTCTTCGCGCAGAGATACCGCGTCGAGCGCAGCCTGGGCCGAGGCGCCATGGGCGCCGTGTTCGTCGCAGAGCACGTCTCGCTGCGCCAGCGCGTCGCGGTCAAGTTCCTCCTCCCGCGGGCCAAGGACTTCCCGGGCGCGAGCGCCCGCTTCCTGCGCGAGGCGCGCGCCGCCGCGGCGATCCGGAGCGACCACGTCGCCCGCGTCATCGACGTGGGCACGGCCGAGATGGGCTTGCCGTACCTCGTCATGGAGTACCTGCGCGGCCGCGACCTCCAGCAGGTGCTCGACGCCCGCGGCCCCCTGCCGGTCTCCGAGGCCGTCGACTACGTGCTCCAGAGCTGCGAGGCGGTCGCGGAGGCGCACGCGCGCGGCATCGTCCACCGCGACCTGAAGCCGGGGAACCTCTTCCTCACGACCGGCCCGAGCGGCGTCCCCCTGGTCAAGGTGCTCGACTTCGGCCTCTCCAAGTCGGCCGAGGACGCCGGCGAGGAGGACGGGAAGCTCACGGCGTCGGAGATGATGCTCGGCTCCCCCTGCTACATGTCGCCCGAGCAGGTGCGCTGCACGAAGGACGTCGACGCGCGCACCGA
The DNA here is from genome assembly GCF_051529605.1 of Sorangium sp. So ce296. Lineage (NCBI taxonomy): Bacteria > Pseudomonadati > Myxococcota > Polyangiales > Polyangiaceae > Sorangium > Sorangium sp. So ce296. The sequence continues at coordinate 14,008,633 of NZ_CP150325.1, read as the reverse complement.
CGTCTGGGCGCTCGGGATCATCCTCTACCAGCTCCTCACCGCGCGCTTCCCCTTCGACGCGCCCTCCATCTCGGCCCTCTTCGTGGCCATCGTCAATGACGCGCCCAGGCCGCCGCGCGTGCACCGGTGGGAGCTGCCCGTCCACCTCGAGGAGATCATCCTGCGCTGCCTGGAGAAGGACGTGCAGCAGCGCCTCCAGAGCGTCGTGGAGCTGTCGCGCGCGCTCGCCCCGTACGGCACCGAGCACTCGGCGCGCGCGCGCGACCAGATCGAGGCGATCGCCGCGGGCAAGGCCTTCCCCTCGCTGCCGCCCCCGCCGCTCCCGCCCGACCCCGCCGCCAGCACCACGCCCGCGGGCGCGGCGCGCTTCCAGGGCACCGCGGCGACCTGGCCGCGCCCAGGCGCCGACGACGACCCCGACGGGAGGTTCAGCCGTCGCGCCACCGTGGTCGCGCCCGGCGACCACGTGACGACCCTGCCCAGCCCGGGCGCGGCGGCCGAAGCCCTCCGCACCCGCGACGCCGCGCCGGGCGAGCGCACCTCGGTGCCGGTCTCCAGCGACGAGGGGCCCACGCTGATGATGGCGCGCGAGGACGGCCCCACGCTGACGATGGCGCGCGAGGACGGGCCCACGCTGACGATGGCGCGCGAGGACGGCCCCACGCTGAAGATGGCGAACGACGACGGCCCCACGCTGCCCTGGCCCTACCGGATGCTCGCGGCGCGCCCGCCGACCGAAGGCGAGGAGAGCATCGGGAGCGTGCCCGTCGTGACCGAGCGCCGCCCCGGCCAGCAGAGCTCCCTCATGCTGCGCAAGCGCCGCCGCGCCGCCGCGCGGATCGCCGCGGCCGCCTCCCTGACGGCCGCGGTCGCGGTCGGGGTGACGCTCTGGCCCCGCCGCCCCGAGAAATCGCCGAACGTCGCCCCCTCGTCCGGCCCGGCCTCGCGGGCGCCGGCCCACGCCTCGTCGCTCGACGCCGCGGGCGAGCCCGAGCCCCCGGACACCCCGGCGTCGGCCGGCGAGGCGCTGGAGGGCGCGGCCGGCGCGGCGGCGGGCACGGCGGCCGCGACGCAGCCTCCCGGCTCTGCCGCGGCCGGCGGGGCGGGGCCGGGCGCGGCTCCCTCGTCCGCCGCCTCCGGGCCCAGGGCGCCGTCCGACCCGCGGCTGGACGGGGCGCTGCGCAAGCCCGCGCGCCCTCCGCCGCGTCCGCCGGGCAGCGCCGCGCGCGACCTCAAGGCGCCGGCCCCGCACGACCCCGCGCCCGCGATCCGCGACGACCGGTAGCTGGTAGACCCGGAGCGCAGGGAGACCCCATGGCGAAGAAGAAGCTCTCGGCCCGCGCCGCCCGGCGCGCGGGCGACCGCGCGGCGGAGAAGCTCACCCGCGACATCGAGCGGATCGCGCTGCTCGAGCCGGGCCACACCCCGGAGCGCGCCATCGCGCTCGACGCAGCCTCGCAGGTCGAGGTGGCCGCGCGGTCGATCCCGTGCCCGCGCTGCCGCGGCGCCCTCCGCGTGGAGGACCACACGGCCGAGACGCTGGACGGCGTCCGCCTCCGCGTCGCGCAGGTCGCCTGCAGCGCGTGCGGCGCGCGCCGGAGGCTCTACTTCCGGCTCGGCGCCGCCTCCCTCAACTGAGCCGCGCTGGGCGCCATCGCGCGGGTCCGCCGCTGACCTCGGCGGGCCGGGCGCGCCCCTCGAACAGGCGCTCGCCCGCCCCCTCGCGCGCGCGGCCCCCGCGTCAGTACCGCGGGACGCTCTCGTCGATGTGGACCGACCACGCGTCGATGCCGCCCTGGAGCGACGCGACGCGCGCGTGGCCGAGCTTCTCGAGGATGGCGGCGGCCGAGAGGCTCCGGACGCCGTGGTGGCAGTACGCGACGATCAGCGCGCCGTCGGGGGCCGCGACCTCGTCCGCGCGCTCGGTGAGCTCGGTCAGCGGGATCAGCGTGCTGCCCGGCAGCGCCGCGATCTCGTGCTCGCCGGGCGTGCGCACGTCGAGGAGCACCACGGGCTCGCCCGCCTTCAGCTTCAGAAAGAGCTCTTTCACGGAGATCTGCTGGACCATGGCTGCTCGCGATCGCCCCCGGCACGGCGCCGGAAAGACCTCTACCTATCCGAAGCGCTCCCCAGGAACAACGGCGTCTCACCCCGTGGCCCGGTCCCTGGCGAGCGCCGCGACGACGCCCACGAGCTCCGCCGGGTCGAGGGGCTTGGCGACGTGGGCCTGGTAGCCGGCGCCGAGGGCCCTGGCCCGGTCCTCGGCCCGCGCCAGCGCGCTGAGGGCGACGGCCGGGGTCGCGCCGCCGCGGTCCGGGCCGAGGCCGCGCACCTTGCGGATGAGCTGGAACCCGTCCTCGCCGGGCATGCCGAGGTCGCTGACGAGCACGTCGGGGCGCTCGCGCTCCAGCATGGCCACCGCCTCCGCGGCCGACCCGGCCGTGGTGACGCGCGCGGCGCACTCTTCCAGCACGCGCTGGGCGACCTCGCGCGCGTCGGGCTGGTCGTCGACCACGAGGACGCGCACGCCGGTGAGCTCGTCGGCCGGATAGGCGGCCGCCGGCTCGGCGCGCGCCGCGGGGGGCCGCTGGGTCGCGCCGGGCGCCTGGGGCGAGACGCCGGCGAGGGGCAGCTTGACGGTGAAGGTGGCGCCCCGGCCCTCGCCCGGGCTGGCGACCTGCACCGTGCCGCCGTGCAGCTCGACCAGGTGCTTGACGATGGAGAGCCCGATGCCGAGGCCGCCGTGCTTCCTCGTCGAGGAGGCGTCGGCCTGGCGGAAGCGCTCGAACAGGTGGGGCAAGAACTGCGGGGCGATGCCCGGGCCGGTGTCGCTGACCGACAGCTCGGCGTGCGCGCCCTCGCGCCGCAGCGCGACGTCGATCCGCCCGCCCGCCGGCGTGAACTTCGCCGCGTTCGACAGCAGGTTCCAGGCGACCTGCTGGAGCCTGGCCGGGTCGCCCTTGAGCGAGAGGGCCTCGAGCTCGACGCTCGAGACGACCATGAGGCCCTTGGCCTCGGCGGCGAGCTTGACCGCCTCGAGGGCGCCCTGGACGACGGCGGGCAGGTCGACCGGCTGGACGTCGAGGCGCAGCTTTCCCGAGACGATCCGGCTCATGTCGAGCAGCTCGGAGACCATGTCGGCCTGGAGGCGGGCGTTGCGCTCGATGACCTCGAGCCCGCGCGCGAGGGCCTGCGGCTCCGGGGGCCGGCTGCGGAGGATGCGCGCCCAGCCGAGGATGGCGTTGATGGGCGAGCGCAGCTCGTGCGAGAGGGTGGCGACGAAGTCGTCCTTGACCCGGCTGACGCGCTCGGCCTCGTCGCGCGCGGCGCGCTCGCTCTCGAGCAGCTTCTGGCGCTCCTCCTCGGCCAGCCGCTCCGCGGTGACGTCCTCGGTGATCCCCATGAACGACTCCACCGCGCCGTCGGGGCCGAGCTCGGGGATGAAGCGCGTCCGGTATCTGCGCTCGCCCATGGTGAACTCGATCCGTTGCTGCTTGCCTGTCCTCTGCGCCTCGCGACACGCGGCCTCGCTGGCCTCGCACATCTCCCGCGGAAGGAGGGTCTCGAAGCCGTGCTTGCCAAGGTAGTACTCGGGCGGGAACCCGGTCACCGCCTCGACGGCGGCCGTCGTGAACGTGCACCGCATCTCGGGGTCGAGCCGGAAGATCACGTCGGGCGAGTTCGCCATGAGCGACGTGAGCTGCCGCTCGCGCCGGCGGAGCTCGTCCTCCAGGCGCTCGCGCTCGGCGATGACCCGCTGCGCGTCGTCGAGCGCCGCCCGGAGCCGGCGCTCGCTCTCGCGCAGCGCCTCCTCCGTGCGCTTGAGCCGGCCGATGTCCAGGCACAGGCCGACCCAGGCGGTGATCTCGCCCCCTTCGTCGCGGATCGGGACGGCCCGGTTGAGGGCCGGGTGGACGGCGCCGTCCGCGCCGAGATAGCGGAGCTCTTTCTCGTACGGCTCGCCCGTCCGCAGGCACCGCCAGAAGGTCGCCACCTCGTGCCGGTCGTCGGGGTGGATCGCGTCGAGCCATCTGCCCTCCGAGCACTGCGCCTGGGTCAACCCCGTCATGCGCAGGAACGCCTCGCTGGCATAAGCGTTCCGGCCCTCGCGATCGGTGACCCAGACGCCGTAATCGATGGAGTCCCCGATGGCGCGGAAGACCCGCTCGCTCTGCCGGAATGCCGCCTCCGCGCGCCGGAGCGCCGTCATGTCGAGCGCGAGCACGAAGCCGCCGTCCTCGAACCGCCCCGCGGGCAGCAGACAGCCGCTCACGAGCATCCTTATCCGCGTCCCGTCGCGCCGCACATAGGTCCTCTCGAACGGCGCGAACGTCCACCGGCCCGACAAAAGCTCCGCCCGGGCGCGCTCGTCCTCCGGCAGCAGCTCCGAATCCCAGCGGACCAGGCCGGCCGCGAGCTCCTCCCGCGCGGAGCCCACGAGCTGCAGATACGCGTCGTTCGCCTGGACGATCCGCCCATCGGGCATCCAGAACGCCATCGGGGCCATGTTTCTGTGGAACAGCCGCTGCATCCTGGCCTCGCTCTCGGCCAGCGCCTGCTCCGCCGCGAGCGCCCGCTCCTCGGCGCGCCGCCGCTCGGTGATGTCCTCGACGAACACCACCACGCGATACGGCCGGTCGCGCGCGTCACCGACGGAGACGCCCGTCAGCTGGAGCGAGCGGATACAACCGTCCTTGCAGCGACAGCGCATCTCGAACGTGAGCTCCTCCTCGCCGGCCTCGAGCAGCGAGCGCCATGCGGCCAGCGAGCTCGTCCGGTCGTCCGGCAGCGCCAGGTCGAGCAACCGCTTCCCGAGCAGCTCCCGCTCCGCGTAGCCCAGCAGCCGGCAGAGCGAGCCGCTGACGCGCAGGAGCCGCCCGCCCCGCGCGTCGATCTGCGCGCACCCCCTGCCGGATGAGCGCATCGAGCAGGCTGGCTGTCCGGCGGTCTCCCCCATCGCTGTCCGTCCACTCTCCCGGCCACCGGCCCGCTCCACGTGCCCTCCGGACGTGCGCGTGCGGCGTCCCCCTCGTTTCGTCCGGCCACGCTATCACGAACACGGCGTGTTACGGCAGCATGGCAGCCGGATCGAGCGCACGTCACCGGCTCACCCCGGCTGTCCTCGGAGTCCTTTCCGTCCGGGTCTCGCGCGGAGTCCGACAATCCGACCGGGACATGGAGGCGTTTGTTCGCATGGTTCCGTCATTTCAAGGCACGCTGCCGCAAGGGTGGTGGCCCAATCTCCCCCGCAGTGACCCACATGAAGGCGGGAAGGCAGGAAGCTCATTGATCTTTTCTTCCCGCCTCCCCGCCTTCATGTTCACATCCGGCCACCGCCGCCGCAAGCGAGACTCCCGCTCATGCGCGCCACGATGGGAGGCATCGAGTTCTTCCAGGAGGAGATCACTCGGCTCACTGGCGAGCAGATCGCCGTGATCACGTCGAGCGTGCGCCCGGCGCCGCTCGACGCTGGCTGGACGTCTACTTCTCCGAAGCGCTCCCCAGGAACAACGGCGTCTCACCCCGTGGCCCGGTCCCTGGCGAGCGCGGCGACGACGCCCACGAGCTCCGCCGGGTCGAGGGGCTTGGCGACGTGGGCCTGGTAGCCGGCGCCGAGGGCCCTGGCCCGGTCCTCGGCCCGCGCCAGCGCGCTGAGGGCGACGGCCGGGGTCGCGCCGCCGCGGGCCGGGCCGAGGCCGCGCACCTTGCGGATGAGCTGAAAGCCGTCCTCGCCGGGCATGCCGAGGTCGCTGACGAGCACGTCGGGGCGCTCGCGCTCCAGCATGGCCACCGCCTCCGCGGCCGACCCGGCCGTGGTGACGCGCGCGGCGCACTCCTCGAGCACGCGCTGGGCGACCTCGCGCGCGTCGGGCTGGTCGTCGACCACGAGGACGCGCACGCCGGTGAGCTCGTCGGCCGGGTAGGCGGCCGCCGGCTCGGCGCGCGCCGCGGGGGGCCGCTGCGTCGCGCCGGGCGCCTGGGGCGAGACGCCGGCGAGGGGCAGCTTGACGGTGAAGGTGGCGCCCCGGCCCTCGCCCGGGCTGGCGACCTGCACCGTGCCGCCGTGCAGCTCGACCAGGTGCTTGACGATGGAGAGCCCGATGCCGAGGCCGCCGTGCTTCCTCGTCGAAGAGGCGTCGGCCTGACGGAAGCGCTCGAACAGGTGGGGCAAGAACTGCGGGGCGATGCCCGGGCCGGTGTCGCTGACCGACAGCTCGGCGTGGGCGCCCGCGCGCCGCAGCGCGACGTCGATCCGCCCGCCGGCCGGCGTGAACTTCGCCGCGTTCGACAGCAGGTTCCAGGCGACCTGCTGGAGCCGGGCCGGGTCGCCCTTGAGCGAGAGCGCCTCGGGCTCGACGCTCGAGACGACCGTGAGGCCCTTGGCCTCGGCGGCGAGCTTGACCGCCTCGAGGGCGCCCTGGACGACGGCGGGCAGGTCGACCGGCTGGACGTCGAGGCGCAGCTTTCCCGACACGATCCGGCTCATGTCGAGCAGCTCGGAGACCATGTCGGCCTGGAGGCGGGCGTTGCGCTCGATGACCTCGAGCCCGCGCGCGAGGGCCTGCGGCTCCGGGGGTCGGCTGCGGAGGATGCGCGCCCAGCCGAGGATGGCGTTGATGGGCGAGCGCAGCTCGTGCGAGAGGGTGGCGACGAAGTCGTCCTTGACCCGGCTGACGCGCTCGGCCTCGTCGCGCGCGGCGCGCTCGCTCTCGAGCAGCTTCTGGCGCTCCTCCTCGGCCAGCCGCTCCGCGGTGACGTCCTCGGTGATCCCCATGAACGACTCCACCGCGCCGTCGGGGCCGAGCTCGGGGATGTACCGGGCGCGGAACCTCCGCGCTCCGAGGCCGAACTCCATCCGCTGCGGCTTGCCCGTCCTCTGCGCCTCGCGACACGCCGCCTCGCCCGCCTCGCACACCTCGAGCGGGAGCCCGTTCTCGCGGGGCGTCCTGCCGACGTAGTGCTCCGGCGGGAGCCCCGTGACCGTCAGCGAGGTGGGCGACATGAACGTGCAGCGCAGATCCAGATCCAGGCGGTAAATCACGTCGGGCGAGTTCGCCATGAGCGACGCGAGCTGCCGCTCGCGCCGGCGGAGCTCGTCCTCCAGGCGCTCGCGCTCGGCGATGACCTGCTGCGCGTCGTCGAGCGCCGCCCGGAGCCGGCGCTCGCTCTCGCGCAGCGCCTCCTCCGTGCGCTTGAGCCGGCCGATGTCCAGGCACAGGCCGACCCAGGCGGTGATCTCGCCCCCTTCGTCGCGGATCGGGACGACCCGGCTGAGGGTGGGGTGGGCGACGCCGTCCGCGCCGACGTAGCGGAGCTCTTCTTCGAACGGCTCGCCCGTCGGCAGGCACCGCCGGAAGAGCGCCACCTTGTGCCGGTCGTCGGGGTGGATCGCGTCGAGCCACCTGCCCTCCGAGCACTCCGCCTGGGTCAGCCCCGCCATGCGCAGGAACGCCTCGCTGGTATAGATGTTCCGGCCCTCGCGGTCGCTGACCCAGACGCCGTAATCGATGGAGTCCCCGATGGCGCGGAAGACCCGCTCGCTCTGCCGGAATGCCGCCTCCGCGCGCCGGAGCGCCGTCATGTCGAGCGCGAGCACGAAGCCGCCGTCCTCGAACCGCCCCGCGGGCAGCAGACAGCCGCTCACGAGCATCCTTGTCCGCGTCCCGTCGCGCTGCACATGGGTCCTCTCGAACGGCGCGAACGTCCACCGGCCCGACAACAGCTCCGCCCGCGCACGATCGTCGGCGGGGCGCTCCTCCGGCAGCACGTCGGAATCCCAGCGGACCAGGCCGGCCGCGAGCTCCTCCCGCGTGCAGCCCACGAGCTGCAGATACGCGTCGTTCGCCTGGACGATCCGCCCATCGGGCATCCAGAACGCCATCGGGGCCATGTTGCTGTAGAACAGCCGCTGCATCCTGGCCTCGCTCTCGGCCAGCGCCTGCTCCGCCGCGAGCGCCCGCTCCTCGGCGCGCCGCCGCTCGGTGATGTCCTCGACGAACACCACCACGCGATACGGCCGGTCGCGCGCGTCACCGACGCAGACGCCCGTCAGCTGGAGCGAGCGGACGCCGCCGTCCTTGCAGCGGCAGCGCATCTCGAACGTGAGCTCCTCCTCGCCGGCCTCGAGCAGCGAGCGCCATGCGGCCAGCGCGCCCGTCCGGTCGTCCGGCAGCGCCAGGTCGAGCAACCGCTTCCCGAGCAGCTCCCGCTCCGCATAGCCCAGCAGCCGGCAGAGCGAGCCGCTGACGCGCAGGAGCCGCCCGGCCGGCGCGTCGATCTGCGCGCTCCCCCTGCCGGGCGAGCGCATCGACCCGGGTGGCTGTCCGGCGGTCTCCCCCATCGCTGCCCGTCCACTCTCCCGGCCACCGGCCCGCCCCACGTGCCCCCCCGGACGTGCGCGTGCGGCGTCCCCCCCGCTTGTCCGGCCACGCTATCACGAAGTCGCCATGTTGCGGCAGCGTGGCAGCCGGATCGAGCGCACGTCATCGGCTCACCCCGGCTGCCCTCGGCCCCCTTTCCGTCCGGATCTCGCGCCAGGCCTGGCGATCCGACCGCGACACGGAGGAGTTTGCTTGCATTTTCCGTGGAACCAGGCTTCTGCATGGTGCGCCCCCTCGACGGGCGTCCCAGCTGCCATGGATCAAGCCGCCGCTCCGCTCCTCGCTCGCCTCCCGCCGTCCCCCCACGACTTCACGGCCGACGACCTCTTGAACGGCTTCCTCGACTACGTCGCCGAGCGTGGACTCGAGCTCTACCCGGCGCAGGAGGAGGCCATCCTCGAGATCTTCGGCGGCAAGAACGTCATCCTCAACACCCCGACCGGCTCGGGCAAGTCGCTCGTCGCCGCCGCGATGCACTTCAAGGCGATGGCCGAGGGGATGAAGTCCTACTACACGTGCCCGATCAAGGCGCTCGTCAGCGAGAAGTTCTTCGCGCTCTGCAACGATTTCGGCCCCGAGAACGTGGGCATGTTGACCGGCGACGCGTCGGTCAACCGCGACGCGCCCATCATCTGCTGCACGGCGGAGATCCTCGCGAACATCGCGCTCCGCGAGGGCGAGAAGGCGCTCTGCGACTACGTGATCATGGACGAGTTCCACTACTACTCGGATCGCGATCGCGGGGCGGCCTGGCAGATCCCGCTGCTCACGCTGCCGCAGGCGAGGTTCCTGCTCATGAGCGCCACGATGGGAGGCACCGAGTTCTTCCAGGAGGAGATCGCGCGCCTCACCGGCGAGCAGACCGCCGTGATCAAGTCGACCGTGCGCCCGGTGCCGCTCGACTTCGAGTACCGCGAGACGCCGCTGCACGAGACGGTGGCGACCCTCGTCAAGAACGGCAAGGCGCCCATCTACATCGTGAGCTTCACCCAGCGGGCCTGCGCCGAGGAGGCGCAGAACCTGATGAGCCAGGACTACTGCACCAAGGAGGAGAAGCGGGCGATCACCGCCGCCCTCGCCGGGGTGAAGTTCTCGAGCCCTTACGGCCGGGAGGTGCAGCGCTTCGTCAAGCACGGCATCGGGCTGCACCACGCGGGGCTCCTGCCGAAGTACCGGCTCCTCGTCGAGAAGCTGGCCCAGCAGGGGCACCTCAAGATCATCTCGGGCACGGACACGCTCGGCGTCGGCGTCAACATCCCGATCCGCACGGTGCTGTTCACGAAGCTCTGCAAGTTCGACGGCGAGAAGACGGCCATCCTGAGCGTCCGCGACTTCCAGCAGATCAGCGGCCGGGCCGGCCGCAAGGGGTTCGACACGCAGGGCAGCGTCGTGGCGCAGGCGCCGGAGCACGTCATCGAGAACATGCGGCTCGAGGCCAAGGCGGGGAACGACCCGGCCAAGCGGCGGAAGATCGTGAAGAAGAAGCCGCCGGAGAAGGGCTATGTGCACTGGGATCGGCAGACGTTCGAGCGGTTGATCCAGTCGCCGCCCGAGCCGCTCGTGTCGCGGTTCCAGGTCACGCACGGCATGCTGGTCAACGTGCTCGGCCGCGAGGAGGGCGGGTGTCAGGCGATGAAGCGGCTCATCCGCAGCACGCACGACCGGCCCGCGGTCCGGCGCCAGCACGGCAGGACGGCGATGCTCCTGTTCCGCTCCCTCGTGGAGGCGCGCATCATCGAGTTCGTCCCGAAGGACGACGGTCCCGGCAAGCGCATCCGCATCAACGCGGATCTCCAGGAGGATTTCTCGCTGAACCACGCGCTCTCGCTCTACGTCCTCGAGACGGTGGGGAAGCTGGATCCCGACACCGGCACCTATCCGCTCGATCTCCTGACGCTCGTCGAGTCGATCCTCGAGAACCCCGATCTCATCCTGCAAAAGCAGCTCGATCGGCTGAAGACCGAGAAGCTCGCGGAGCTCAAGGCGGCCGGCGTGGAGTACGAGCAGCGGATGGAGGAGCTCGAGAAGCTCGATTATCCCAAGCCGAACGCGGAGTTCATCTACGGCACGTTCAACGACTACGCGCGGCGGCACCCCTGGGTCGGGCAGGAGAACATCCGGCCGAAGGGCGTCGCGCGCGAGATGTACGAGCAATACCTGTCGTTCGGCGAGTACATCCGGGAGTACAACCTGGAGCGGGCGGAGGGGCTCCTGCTCAGGTACGTCTCCGAGGTGTACAAGGCGCTGGTCCAGACCGTCCCCGACTACGCGAAGGACGCCGACACGAGCGACATGATCGCCTATTTCAGGGCGCTCATCCGCGGCGTGGACTCGAGCCTGCTCGACGAGTGGGAGCGGCTGCGCGACCCGTCGTACCAGCCGCGCGCGGCCTCCCCCGGCGGCGCCGTGGAGCCGTCCGCGTTCGACATCACCCGCAACGCGAAGGACTTCACGGTGCTCGTCAGGAACGAGCTGTTCTTCTTCCTGCGCGCGCTCGCCCGCCGCGACTACGAGGTGGCCGCCGAGATGGTGGAGGGCGAGGACGCCCCCTGGACGGCGGAGCGGCTGGACGAGGCGCTCCGCGGCTTCTACGCGGAGCACGCCGCCATCCGCACCGACCCGGCCGCCCGGAGCCCGAGCAACACGATCATCCACCCGGCCGAGGACGGCGGCTCGTGGGTGGTGGAGCAGATCATCGCCGACCCGGACGACGACAACGACTGGATGCTCGACTGCAAGGTGGATCTCGAGCGCTCGCGTGACGCGGGCAGGCCGGTCATCGTGTTGCGGCGGATCGCGAGCTGATCGCAAAGGCGCGAAGAGGAGAGTTCAACGCAAAGTCGCAAAGGCGCAAAGGCGCCTCCGGCCTGGCCGCAGCAGCCGGCGTTTGACTTCCCCCGCCGCGTCGGGCGAGATCGCGGCCATGCGAACTCCGCCGCGCTCCGCAACCTGGTGGGTGCTCCCCGCCGTCCTGGCCGCCGCCTGCGCCCCGCCCGCGGGCTCCCCGCCCAGGGCAGCCGCGCCGGCGAAGGCCGCCCCCGCCGGGGACGGCGCCGCGGCGAAGCAGGGCAGCGCGCCGGAGAAGACGGCCATCGCCGGGCCGGAGGCGAGCCGGGTCACGTACGCGCACCTCGGCCGGCAACCGCCGCTCGGCGCGCGGCTGCCCAGGGCGGTCCAGTACGCGCCCGGCGGCAAGCTGGTCACCTACCTCCAGCGGCAGCCGGACGGGCCGGAGCAGGCGCTCTTCGCCTTCGACACCGCCTCGCGCGAGACACGGCAGCTCGTCGCGTCGGGCGACCTGCTGAAGGAGTCGAAGCCGCTCTCCCGCGAGGAGGAGCTCCGCCGCGAGCGACAGCGCATGTTCTCGCGGGGGATCACCGCGTATTCGTGGGCCAAGCGCGCCGAGGTGATGCTCATCCCCTCCGGCGGCGACATCTTCCTGCGCGACCCGGCGGGCGCGATCGCGCGGCTCACCAGCACGCCCGAGCCGGAGATCGATCCCAAGGTGTGCGACGGCGGCGAGCGCGTCGTGTTCGTCCGCGGGCGCGAGCTCTTCATGATCGACGTCGCCTCGCGCCGCGAGACCGCGCTCACCCGCGGCGCGCCCGAGGGCGTCTCGCGCGGCCTCACCGACTTCAACGGCCAGGAAGAGTTCGACGAGCCGAGCGGCTTCTGGATCTCCCCCGGCTGCGACCGGGTGGCCTACCTCGAGGTCGACGAGCGCGACGTCGAGCGGGTGCCCGTCTTCGGCGTCCGCGACGGCAAGGAAGATCTCCAGATGGTGCGCTATCCGCGCGTCGGCGGGAAGAACCCCCGTGTCCGGGCGGGCGTCCTCGACCTCGCCACCAAGAAGACGACCTGGCTCGCGTGGAAGGGCGGCCAGGAGGAGCGCTACCTCGGCCGGTTCGCGTGGGCCGACGGCGGCAAGGCGCTCTGGTTCCAGACGCTCTCGCGCGACCAGAAGCGCCTCGCGCTCCTCCGCGCGAATCCGCGCTCGGGCGAGGCCGCCGAGGTCGTCGTCGAGACCTCGCCGAGCTGGGCGGACTTCGGCGAGATGCGGCCCCTCGAGCGCTCGCCGAGGTTCCTCTGGGTGACCGCCGCGGGCGGCCACCGGCACCTCGCGCTGCGCGACGCCGACTCGGGCGCGGAGCTCGCGAAGCTCACCGCGGGCGACTGGGACATCACCGCGCTCGCCGCGCCGGACGAGGAGCGCGGCGAGGCGCGCTTCGTGGCCACGAAGGACGGCCCGACCGAGCGGCACCTCTACACGGTGCCGCTCGCGGGCGGCGAGGTGAAGCGGGTCACGGCGGAGCCGGGGGTGCACTTCGTCACCGTGGAGCCGAAGGGGCCGGGGTACGTGGACGTCCACTCGGCCCTGGGCCGCCCGTGGAAGGCCGTGGTGCGGGGCGAGGGCAACGCCGAGCTCGGCGCGATGCCGGCGCCGATCGACCCCGAGCTCGCGGACCTCGGCCTGCGCGCCCCCGAGATCGTCCAGGTGCGCGCCGAGAGCGGCGACACGCTGTACGGCGCGCTGCTCGCGCCGCGGACGATCGAGCCCGGCCGCCGCTACCCGGTCGTGGTGAGCGTGTACGGCGGGCCCGGCGTCCAGACGGTGTTCAACTCCTGGTCGCCGCTCCTTCTCTGGAACCACCTCGCCGACCGCGGGGTGGTGGCCTTCCAGCTCGACAACCGCGGCTCGGCGAACCGCGGGCGCGCCTTCGAGGCGCCCATCCACGGGCGCCTCGGCGAGGTCGAGCTCGCCGACCAGATCGCGGGCCTCGAGTTCCTGAAGGCGCTGCCGTACGTCGACGCGGGTCGCGTGGGCATCTACGGCCACAGCTATGGCGGGAGGATGGCGCTGGAGGCGCTCCTCAAGGCGCCCGACCGCTTTCACGTCGGCGTCGCGGGCTCGCCGGCGACCGACGATCGGCTCTACGACACCGGCTATACCGAGCGGTACATGGGGCTCCTCGACCAGGCGGCCGCCCGGTACGAGGCGACCGACCTCTCGAAGCACGCGGGGAACCTGCGCGGCAAGCTGCTGCTGATGCACGGGCTCATGGATGAAAACGTGCACTTCGCGCACACGGCCAAGATGATCGAGGCGCTCATGGCCGCGGACAAGCGGTTCGACATGGTCGTGTTCCCGGGCGAGCGGCACGGCTACCGGTCGCCGGTCGCGAGCCATTTCGCGAACCGCACCATCGTGGAGTACCTGACCGAGCATCTCTGAGCGATCGGCGCGCCCCCGCCTCGCGCGCGCCGCCGCGCGCCTGCCCCGTGCGCCGCCGCGCGCCTGCCGCGTGCGCCGCCGCGCCGCGCGCACCGGCCGGGCGCGCGTTGCCGCTCGGCGGCCTGCGAATCGCATCTGCCCCGGCCGGAGGCATCCATGCAGAAGCTTGCACAGGTGAACAAGGACAAGGCCATCGACCTGCTCAACGAGCGGCTCACGTTCGAACGCGCGAGCGTGAAGCTGTACGATTCCACCATCCAGAAGGTCGGCCGCACGGCCGAGCCCACCCTGCTGAACCTGCTCGATCGGCTCCGGGAGCACCGGAATCAGGAGAAGGAGCATGAGGAGTGGCTCGAGGAGCAGATCCGCGCGCTTGGCGGGGACGCGCACGCCGAGACCGAGATGTCGCGGCTGATCGAGATCGAGTCGCGGGGCCTCGAGCAGGTGGTGCTCGACGGCGACCAGAACCCGGCCCACCTCTTCCACGCGCTGCTCACCGCGGAGCTCGTCGACAACGCCGGCTGGCAGCTGCTGCTCGAGCTCGCCGACGAGGCGGACGACGCCGAGGCGAGGGAGGCGTTCCGGTGCCGCCTGCACGAGGAGGAGGACCACCTGGTCCTCACGCGCGAGGTGGTCGAGCGGCTCACGCGGAAGGAGCTGCTCGGCGCGCCGGACGAGGCCATCGCGGCGGCGCATCCGACGTGACCCGGCGCCGGGCGGCGCGCGCCCGCGCCGGGCGGCGCGCGCCCCGGTCAGCCCCGCCGCGGCGCGGCGCGGGGCGAGGCGTCGCCCTTCGGCTTCTCCGCGGCCGGGACCGCCTCGTCGCCGCCGCGGCGCGCCTGGGTCGCCCTGGCCGGCGCGGCGGCGGCCGGCTTGGCAGCGGCGGCTCTGGCTGGCGCGGCGGCCTTTGCCGGCTTGGCAGCGGCGGCCCTGGCCGGCGCGGTGGCCTTGGCCGGCTTGGCAGCGGCGGCCCTGGCCGACTTTTCGCCCCTGGTCCCGACCGCCTTCGCCGCCGGCGCGGCGGCCGGCTTCCGGCCGGCCCACAGCTTCAGGATATGGGCGCTCGCGTCGGGCGTCTTGCAGCTCGTCTCGCCGTGGTCGACCTCGACCCTGCCGATGCGCCGCGCCGCCGTGAGCGCCTTTCCCCGCAGCGGCTCGTTCCGCGCGCCGATGCTGATCACCGCCCCGTTCATCGCGTCGCGGGCGCGGTTTTTGGCCCGGTGGATCGACGCCTCGATCGCCTCCAGCCGCTCCTCGAACAGGCTGTCGGGCAGCGACGGGTCCTCCTCCGCGAGCGCGCCGCAGAGCTTCCATCCGGCGCGGCCGATCCACTCGTCGTCCGAGGCGGTCCAGCGCGCCATCGCCTCGCGGGCGAACGGCGTCTTCACGGCGATGCGCTTCACCACCAGGTCGATGAGGATCGGCGCGCGCAGGCCGTCGAGCCACGCCTCGAGCAGGTCCCGGGTGAAGCGCCCCGGATCGGCGATCGCGGCCGCCAGCGTCCGCGCGTCGGAGTTGCCGGTCGCCCAGAGCGCCTCGGCGAGCTCGTGGTCGCGCTTGATCCGCTTCTCCAGCGCGTTCATGTGGGCGAAGCTCACGCCGAAGAGCGGCTCGGTCGCGCCGTGGCGCAGGTAGACCCTCCGGTTCTGCTCGGTGCCGAGCCGCTCGAGCTCGCGCATCACCTCGGTGAAATGCATGGCCTTCACCTAACCATGCTGCTCATTACGCGCTCGCACGAACTTTTTTCGCGCAAACCGCTCCCCACGGCGCGCCTGCCGACGCGGCCCGGGGCGAGCCCGCGGCGTTGACCCCCTGCGTCGAGCGTTTGTCCGGCCCATCGCCCCTCCGTGCCTCTGCCCGGCGGAGGACCCGACCCTGGAGCCTGCGAAGAACCGGGACCGCGCCGAGGGCGCTGCCCGCGCGGCGGGAGCCAGGACGTCGCGGCGGAGAGCTGTCGCGACCGCCGCCGTGCCGTGCTAGCGGTGCGCTCCGCGACGCGTTCGACCGCGCTGGCGAGGAGCGGTACTCTCCTCGAAGGAGCGACGCATGGCCTTTCAGAGCGACCCCTCGTTCGTGCCGACCCCGCCGCCGGGTGAGGACGAGCTGCCGTACGACGACGGAGAGCCGATGGAGTCTCAGCGGCATCGCAGGCAGATGGAGCTCCTCATCGAGGCGCTGGAGCTGCACTGGAAGGATCGCGAAGACGTTTATGTCAGCGGCAACATGGCGATCTACTTCAGCGAGCTCCAGGCGAAGAAGAACGACTTCCGCGGTCCGGACGTCTTCGTGGTGCTCGACACCGTGCGACGAGAGCGCAAGTCCTGGGTCGTCTGGCAGGAGGATGGCAGGACGCCCGACGTCGTGATCGAGCTGCTCTCCGAGACCACCGAGAAGGTCGATCGCACCGACAAGATGCGGGTCTACGCCAAGCTCCTGCACGTGCCCGAGTACTACCTCTTCGATCCGTTTACGGGCGTTCTCGAGGCGTATGCGCTCGATAACGCCACGATGTCCTACATGCCCGTCGCGCCCGGCGCGAACGGCGACGTGGCGAGCCCGCGGCTGCACCTCGGGCTCGGCGTCCGCCGCGGCACCTATCGCAACCTCGACGTCGACTGGCTGCGCTGGCTCGACGCCGCGGGGCGTGTGCTGCCCACGGGTGAGGAGCAGGCGCGCGCGGCCGAGGAGCAGGTGCGCGCCGCCGAGGAGCGGGCGCGCGCGGCGCAGGACGAGGCGAAGCTGCTCGCGGCGCGGCTGGCCGAGGTCGAGCAGCGCTTCGGCAAGCTGCCCGGCGGCGAGCCGCGCTAGCGCCCGCCCGCCCCGGTCCTCAGGCCGCTACGACGAGCGCCTCGGCCGAAGGCGCAGCGACGACCCGTTCCCCTCCTCCTTGCCCGTCAGCGCCCGGCGCACCAGCGCGCCCCGCTCCTCGGCCGCCCGGACCTTCTCCTCGAAGTGGGCCATCACGTGCGGCTGATTCCGCTCCTCCGCGCGCCTCGCCATCCGGCGCGCCAGCGCCACGGTGTCCTCGATCGTGCGGAGCGCGACCCACAGCGCCGCCTCGAGCGCCTCCGCCTGCTCGTCCTCCAGCCCCTCCGGCGAGTACCGGTGGCCGACCTTGCACCGGAAGCTGAGCATCGCGCCATCCCCATTCCGGATCAGGTTGCCTCCGCACTCCGGACACGTGAACTCGCTCTCGAGTGCCTCCACCTTCTCCCCCACGAGCCCGTACGATGTCTTCGCCTCCTCGGGCGCCTTTCCTGCCCCCTGGTGCACCAGATCGACGAGCAACGGCGGCAGGCGCGCCAGGGGCTCGCAGTGATCCACGGGCACGTTGTCGAGCGCGCTCTGCGGCATGTCCGGAAACAGCGCGTCCTTCGGGTCCTGCACCACCGTGACGCCGCCGCGACGCTTGATCTCCAGGAGCCCAGCGGTGCCGCAGTCGCGCGCGCCCGACAGCACCACGCCGACCACGCGCGGGCCGTACGCCGCGGCCGCGCTCCGGAACAGCGGATCCACCGCCGGCCTGTGGCCGTTCTCCTTCGCGCTGTACACCACCCGCACGACGCCCTCGCCGAGCAGCAGGTGGTTGTCCACCGGCGCGATGTAGATGCGCCCGCGCTCGATCGGCTCGCCGTCGACCGCGGTCGCCACCGGCATCCGGGTCGTCCGCTCGAGGATCTGCGGAAGCATGCTCCGGGCCGTCGACGGCATGTGCAGGACCACGAACACCGACGCCGGCAGGTGCGACGGCAGGCCCCCGATGAGCGCGATCAGCACCTCCACACCGCCCGCCGACGCCCCGAGCGTGATGATGTCGTGTCCTGGCACAGCCGGCCTCCTCGAGGAAATGCGGTTACGGTAGACGCGCCCTGTCGGAACAACCGCTCACGCCGCCGGGCGAACCACGCGATCCATCGTGCTCAGCAGCGTGGCCATGCTGGCCGGCTTCTGGAGCACCGCCGCCGCCGAGAGCTGCTCCGCCGCCTTCCGGAGATCCTCCGGCATGCGCGCCGAGAAGATCACGATGGGCGGCCTCTCCGGTACTTCCTGCAGCCGCGCGACGAGCTCGGCCGTCGTCGCCCCCTTCACGGTCAGGTCGAGCAGGGCGGCCCCGTAACGCCGCTCCGTGAGCGCGGCGATCGCCTGGTCCGCCGAGTGGACCGACTCCACCTCGTAGTCGGCCATCCCCAGCATCTCCAGGAGCATCTCGCTCGAATCGCGATCATCCTCGATCACGAGGATCTTCGCCCGCTTCGCCATCGTCCCTTCTCCGCCGTTCGCAGGAAAGCAGCGCGAGCCCTCGGCCTCAATCGTGCCTGACTCGATTCGATATCAGGGGTAGCCTGACGGTGAAGGTCGCTCCCTTACCCTCCGCGCTGCGCACGAAGATCTGCCCCCCATGCGCCCTGACGATCTCCTTGCAAATGAAGAGCCCGAGCCCCATGCCGCCGGACGAGTTGTTCCTGGGCCGCTCCACCTGGTAGAAGCTCGAGAACACGTGCGGCACGTCGGCCGAGGGGATGCCAGGGCCGTAATCCTCCACGTCGAGCTCGGCGGTGCCGCCCGCGTGCCGCAGGCGCACATCGATCTTCGATGAGCCGTTGGCGTGCCGGAAGGCGTTGCTGATCAGGTTCATGAGGACCTGCTCCAGCCGCGCGGCGTCACCGTTCACCACCATCGGCTCCGCCGGGGCGGGGAGATCGAGGTGGACCTCCGGGGTCGGCCCGAGCGTCTGGGCGCTCTCGGCGACGTGCGAGACCAGCGGGGCGAGCTCCACCTCCGAGAGCTTGAGCTCGAACTTCCCGGTCTGGATGCGGGTCGCGCTCACGAGGTCGTCGACAAGCCGCTCGAGACGCTCGCTCTGGGCGCGGGCGAGCGACGCGAAGCGGGCGAGGCGCGGGTCGCCGTCCCCAGGCAGCAGCGTGCTCAGCATGTCGAGGTAGCCGCGCAGCGGCACGAGCGGCGTGCGCAGCTCGTGGCTCGCCATCGCCATGAAGCGCTCCTGCAGCTTGCGCATGCTCCGCTCCGTGATGTCGCGGATGACGATCACGCCCCGCTCGGCCGCTTCCTTGCCGGTCGGGCCGCCCCCGCCGATGGGGTGGCCGGTGGCCTCGAAGTGCCGGGTCGAGCCGCCGGGGGCGGGCGCGGTGAACTCCATCTGGAAGCTCTCGCCGCGCGCGGCCCGCTGCTCCGGCGTGTCCTGGTACAGCAGCGGCCGGCCCCTCTCGTCGTGCGCCGTGACCCGGCCCCCGCCGAACATCGCCTGGTAGGCGTCGTTCATGAGCACCGGCCGCCCCGCGCCGTCGACCACGAGGAGCGCGTCGCCCATGCTGCGCAGGATCGCCGAGAGCCGCGCCCGCTCCGCCTCGATCGGCGCGGCGAGCTCCTGGATCTCGCGGCTCCGCGCCTCCAGATCGGCGTTCGTCGTGTTGAGCTCCTCGATCGTCGCCTGCAGCTCCTCGTTGACGGTCTCGAGCTCCTCGTTGGTCGCCTGGAACTCCTCGTTCAGCGTCTCGACCTCCTCCATGGCGGCTTGCGCCTCCTCGGTGGAGACCATCAGCTCCTCGTTCACGGCGCGGAGCTGCTCGTGCGCGGAGGTGAGCTCCTCGTTGGCCCGGAGCAGCCGCCGGTGCTGCTCGTTCAGCCGCTGGATCGCCGCCTGGTCCTGCCCGCGGGCGGACTCGAGCTGCGCGAGCGCGGCGCCGAGGGCCTCGTTCTCCCGGCGCAGCTGCTCGCGCTCGACGGCGAAGCGCTCCTCGGCGCGCTCGCGCTCGGCCTTCGCGGCCGCGATCTCGGCGCGGAGCTGCGCCTCTCGGCCGAGGCTCTCCTGGCTCGCCTTCCGGCGCCGCACGATCTCGGTGACGTCCTCGACCACGACCAGCGCCGCCTCGATCTTGCTATGCTCCACGTCGGGACGGGGCCCGTGGCAGGTGATCTGGATATGCGACGGGTCGCCCGAGGGCGTCGGCTCGACGGCGACCTCGATCGGCTCCGACGATTCGCCCCGGAAGGCGGCGTCGACGGCCTCGAGCAGCGGCCGGTGGGGGACCGACTGCGCGAGGTGGACGAAGTCCTGACCGAGCGCCGTGCCGTGGATGCCGAGCAGGCGCCGCGCCGTGAAGTTGATCTCCAGGATGTCGTAGCGGCTGTCGACAAGGACGATCCCGACGCGGAAGCTCGAGAGCAGCACGTCGATCGACATGCGGGCGCGCGGGAGCTCTTTCGCCACGCCGCGTAGCGGAAGGATGGGGCTCTTGCCGCGGGACGCGCGCCGGGGCGGCGACGCCGGGGGGGTGATGGCCGAGGGGGGCACGAGGATGCGCTCGCCGCGGCGCACGTAGACCTTGTGGTGGATGTCGCTGGCGACGAAGTACTCGCTCAGCGGGCTCGTGGTCTCGGCCTTGCCGAGCACGAGATAGCCGCCCTCCCGCAGCGAGAAGGCGAACAGGTGCAGGGTGCGGCGCTGGAGGTCGCTCGTGAAGTAGATGAGCACGTTGCGGCACAGCACGAGATCGAGGTGCGGGAACGGGGCGCGCTGGCCGAGGTCGTGCTCGCCGAAGACGGTGAGGTTGCGGATGCGCTTCTTCACCTGGTACTGGCCGTCGATCGCGACGAAGTAGCGGTCGATGAGGTCGCTCGGCAGCTCCTCGACGGCGCTCGCCCCGTAGATCCCGCGTCGGGCGAAGGCGACCGCCTCGCTGTCGAGGTCGGTCGAGAAGATGCGGACGTTGAAGCTGTCGAGCTCGGCGCCGAGCAGCTCGCTGACCAGGATGGCGAGCGAGTACGCCTCCTCTCCGGTGGCGCACCCGGCCGACCAGATCCGCAGCGATTTGTTGTCGTTGCGGGCGTGCGCGACGAGCGCGGGCAGGACCACGTCCCGGAGGTGCGCGAAGAGCTCCGGATCGCGCATGAACTCGGTGACCTTGATGAGGAAGCTGTTGACCAGCCGCTGGTGCTCCTCGGGGTGCTCGGCGAAGTAGCGCATGTACTCGTCGATGGTCTCGGTGTTCGTGGCCGCCATCCTGCGCCGGAGCCTGCGCAGGATGGTCGCCTGTTTGTACCTCTTGAAGTCGATCCCGCTCCGCTCGCGCACGAGGTCGAGGAGCGACTGGAGCCGCTTGTCCTCGTCCGGCGGCGGCTCGACGTACGCCCCCGTGAGGAGCTCGCCGACGATGCCCCCGATGCGATCGAGGTCGGCCACGATGTCGACCGTGGTCGGGGCCAGCGACTCGGGCATGCCCCGGAACTTCGCGGTGTCGGGGTTCTCGATGATGACGGTGCCGCCGCGCTTCTTGACGTGGCGGGCGCCGACGGTGCCGTCGGAGCCGTTCCCGGTCAGGACGATGGCGACGAGGTTCTCGCCGAAGACCTCGGCCGCGGTGCGGAACAGCGTGTCGACCGACGGCTTGGGTCGCGCGGTGCTCTCCGGCTGGACCCGGAGCTCGTGGTCGGTGATCTCCACGTCGCGGCCCGGGGGCACGATATAGACGACGCCGTCCTCGAGCGGGGCGGCGGAGGCGACCGTGCGGACGGGCAGCTCGCTGCGGCGGCGCAGGACGTCGCCGAGGTGGCTCTCCCGCCTGGGGTCGAGGTGCTGGGCGATCACGATCGGGGCCGGGAACGGGGCGCGCAAGGTCGAGAGGAACGTGCAGAGGGCCTCGATGCCCCCGGCCGAGCAGCCGACGACGACGAGCTGAGATCTGGAGCGGGCTTCGGTCATGACACGTTGCGTGCCTTTACTACACGTGGCGCGGGGAGCGACGCTGGGATATGTGCGGCGGGCGACGGCCTTTCAACAGAAAGCGGGGCGCTCGAGAGAAAGCGGGCGCGCTCGCCAGCGGCGGGCGGGCTGCGCAGAGGACGGGCTGCTGTCGGGGAGCTCCCGGGAGCGACGCCTTGGCGGGTCCGGCACTCTCCGGGGGCTCACCGTGGTTTCCCGGCTCCGGCGAGCTCCCGGTCGATGATGTCGACGAGGTCGACCCGCCCGATGTGCTGCGCCACGGCGCGGCCGCCGCGTCGAGGTGCGCGTGCCGGCTGGCGGGCGGGGCCGCGATGGCGGCGAGGGGCGGTGGCCCCTGCCGATCGGCCAGAGGGCCCAGCTCCTCGGCGAGCCGGCCGTAACCATCCATCGCCTCCTCGGTCGACGGCGGGAACGCCGCCGCCACGTACGCGCGTACGAGCGCGGGCATCCGCACGCGATCTCCGGCGAAGGTCGCCAGACGGACCCCCGCCACACGGCTCGCCATGCTGCTCCCCAGCCTGCGTACTGTGTATACGTGGGTGGCAGGAGATGACCGTCAGCTAGGGAGTTTTTGCTTGTTCCTGCTCGTTGCCGAACCTGGCGACGAGCTGTTCAGCAAGCATCGCGACCTCTGACGGTAGATCGCTACCGGGGGTCCAGGTCTTCAGCAGGGTCTTGAGGCGATGGGCCCGAGCGACGTCGTCCTCGCCTACGGGGGGTCCTCCTTCCATATTCCCCGCTTGCAACGCCTTCCTTTAGTTCTGATAGTGCGCTCTCGAACGCCTCTGCTCGACGGCTCAACGTTGAAGGGTCGACTGCCAGATCCGCTATAGAAGAGGAGCCGGATCTGATCCAGTTCAAGAGCCCTTCAATGCATGCGATGCCTTCGAAGAACCCATTACCCCATCGCATGAGCCGAGCTATCGTCGGACGGAGTATCTTCGTCCCCGTTAGTATGTGTCATTGTAAACAAGCATATATGGCCGCTGCCCTTGTGCCACCCCGCCGCCGCGCCGACGATGACAACGTGACGAGTGAGCCCGCCGCCGTGGTTCAATATCTCGGAATTGCGGTAGATCGAGACCAAATGCCAGCGAGCTCGACGAGCGCGCCGGCGTCGAGGATCACCCGGGCGAGCTCGACGAGCGCCGGCGTCGAGGCCCTAGTACTACAGTTGCACAGTATCCGTCCGGAAGAGCCCATCCTGACGCCGAGCAGACCAGGGACGTAGGCTTGCCGTGCGATGCGAGAGCGGCCGCACGCGGTGCACCGCGACGGATGGCGCAGAGTAACCGCCCGCCCATCGTATCCGCCCAGCCAAGGGCATCGTGACCGTCCGGGCGGCGCCGGTTACCTCTCCCCATCGCGAAGGAGGAAGCGATGGCGACGAGGGGGGAGTGGGCCGGAGAGGGCGGAGGTCGAGCCCGCCCGCTCAGCGAGTCGTCGCCTCGGCACGACGCCGCGCAGCGTAGGCGCGCGGCGCGGTCCCCGTGATCCGCTTGAAGGCGGTGCTGAAGGCGGCCTCCGACGCGTAGCCGAGGGAGTAGGCGATCGCGGAGACGGGCTCGTCCCCGCGGGTGAGGCGATCTCCGGCGAGGAGCATGCGCCAGCGTGTCAGGTATTCCATCGGCGAGGCTCCGGAGAGCGACTTGAACCGCGCGGCGAACTTCGAGCGCGACATGCCCGCCCGCGCGGCGAGTGCCGGCAGCGTCCAGGGGGCGCCCGGCTCCGCGTGGATCGCGCCGACCGCCGCCGCGATGCGCGGGTCCGCGAGCGCGAAGAGCCACCCGACGCCCCGCTCCTCGCCCTGCGCCAGATAGAGCCGCAATGCCTGCACCAGCATCAGGTGGGCGAGGTGCTGGACGACGAGCTTCGCGCCCGGCTGCGTTCCGGCAAGCTCGCGGCCCATCCGCGCGAGCGCCCACCGGAGACCGGCCTTGTCGTCCTCGTCGCGCAACCGGACGATCGCCGGCATCGCGCCGAGGAGGATCTCGGTATGTGCGCCGGAGAAATCGAAATGGCCGCCGAGCATCACCGTGTCGCCGCCGCCGTTCAGCGTGGCGACGCCGCCATTCCAGTCGGCCTCCGGGAGCCGGGAGATCGGCACCGTCCTGAACGCGAGGTCTTTCGCGATGACGAACCGGCGCCCGATCGGGAGGAGGACGCAGTCGCCGGCCTCGAGCCGGAGCGGAGGTCCGCCGCGCTCGACCTCGAGCCACGCCGCGCCGGAGACGAGGGCGAAGTACTTCACGCCGCCGTGCTTCTCGAACTGGATCGACCATCGGCCGCCGAGGTCGAACCCCCCGGCGACGTAGGTCCGTGGCTTCAGAAGGGAGAGGACGTCGGAGAGCGGATCGGGTGACATCGCCGGGGGACGTTCGCGAAAGAACGAGGGACGAACCAGCATAGTGCGTCCCTCCGCGCAGGGCTATCTCCATGTCGCGACGGCCGCCCACCGCGGCGCGGCCCACGATGGAGGATTCATGAACAAGGTCATCATCTGCTTCAAGCGCCGGCAGGGCATGGGCATCCAGGAGTTCCGCGATTACCGCCGAGACGTGCACGTCCCGATCCTCCTTGCCATTCCGGAAGCGAGGAAGCTCCACCGGCTCGTCGTCTCGTATCCCCTGCTCGCGCCCGATGCGCCGGAGCCCACCTTCGATGCGGTCGTCGAGGCGTGGTTCGACAACCTCGAGGAGATGGATGGCCTCTTCGCCTCGGAGGCATTTCGCACCCGGGTCGATCCCGATCACGTCAACTTCATCGACCTGTCCTCCGTGGTCTGGCTCGTCACGGAGGAGCTCGTCGACGTCGGCCAGCCGTGAAGCCGCCCGCTGCCGCCGTGACGCCGACTGCGGCATCGACGTTGCACATGCTCCGGGCTGGCCGTCTCGTCCATGCGGGTTCGCGCGAATCTGGCGCGAGCAGCAGAGCCCGGGTGCCCACCGTCCCGCCGAGCCCGACGTCGGACTTACCGAGGCTTGGATGGTCGCGCCGGTTCGCCAGGCAGCGAACTGCGACTGTAGTACTAGGGGTTAATGTTAACCGGAGCACACTGTAAGTTGACGAGTCCGCCAAGCAAATTGTTTTTGCAACACACAGGTTGCGCGGTGCAGCCAGTCCCACCTGCGCCTATTACGTTTATGGGGCTACAGTTCAACCCGATGAGCCCGTTGCGATCGGCGCCCGAGAAGGAGATCCCCAACAACCCCGATACCATGGCGAGATTGGAAGCGGTCGCCGGCATAGTTGTATTGCAACACTGCACAGTGCCGACGCTGCACACATTTAGCTCTTGAGCTTCCTCCGTGAAGGCGATCTCCTCGTCGAGCCCGTCGTGCCCGTCGGGCTCAATAGGTTCTACGACGCAGCCGGCGAGCGCCGTACTTAGGAGGAGCGCAGAGGCGAGAACGCGAATGTTGAGCATGTTTCTCTCCGTTGTGCATATCTCCCTTCGCGAAGGGGTATGCGGCGTATGGATGGATATTGCCTGGTGGATTCTCCCACCGCCGATGAGCACGTGGAGCTCCGTACGGTGGTTGTCGGGCTGGTGCGGCAGTGTGCCAACCGTTGCCCGACCGACCGTCGACATGATGCGATCCGTTCACCCCACCGACTCGAGTATGCCATCCAGGCGCGGAATGACTCTGCGAAGCTCGTGCCATGTCGAACGTATGGCCGTGGCCAGCCGTCGCCGCGCTCGCCGCCGCTACGGCTGGGCCCGCATGGCATGGCCGCGCTAGCCGCGGTCGTGACGGCGCGTGGCGGTGCGGGCGCTGAGATCGTGCGAGCGTTCCGAGGGGGCCCGCCGGCCGTGGCGGCCGCGCCTGCTCCGGCATCGACGATCCAGCCGACGACGGTGCCCGTGGCCGCTGAGTGAGCGCCGGGCGCCGGGCGGTCCGTCGCGCTCGTTCCCCGGGCCTGGGCCCGCGGCTTTGGCCCGACGCGATTCCGTCTCCACGTTGGCGGAGGCGCTCGCGGTAACTGCTGACGGGGCCGGGGCAGCGAGGCCTTGCGTCCCCAGGTGAAACGTTGCGTCACTTGGTGACGCACAGCGAAGCGGCGCGGGCAGGCCTGGGAGCGCCGGCCGCCGGCTCTCCGGCGGTTCTGGCGACGCAGCGCTTCCTGGGGAGACGCTCCGCCTCGTTGAGGGGGCCATGGCGCCGACGGGAGGGCCTCGGCGAGCTTGCGCTCGAGCGCCCCGGCACCGACGTGCCCGAGCTCGGCCACATGCGCCGCGACGGCGTCCGCTCGCCCCCCCGACTCGCCCCCCCGAGACGCCGCCAAAGAGCACCTTGGACACCTTGGGCAACCAGTACTACAGTCGCAGTTCGCTGCCTGGCGAACCGGCGCGACCATCCAAGCCTCGGTAAGTCCGACGTCGGGCTCGGCGGGACGGTGGGCACCCGGGCTCTGCTGCTCGCGCCAGATTCGCGCGGACCCCGCATGGAACGAGACGGCCGGCCCGGAGCGTGTGCGACTGTAGTACTAGGCCTGGCAGCAGAACGTCGACGGGGCGACCGGCAGCAGCTCGCCGAGCGGCTCACCGCCGCTCGGGGCGCAAGCGCCGGGATCCACGGCGACGACCTCCGCCGACTTGCTGCCGAGGCCGACGCCCGGCGGCGTGACCCCGCAGAACGGCGCCATAGAGCTGACGAGGTTCGCCGCGACCTGCTCGGCGCACGCGCCGTCGCTGTAGACCGAGGCCATGATCGTGCACGACGCGCCCTCCGGCGCCCCGCAGCCGCACTCGGAGCAGCCGCGCGTGTCCTCGGCGCCGCCGAAGAAAACGTGCCGGTCGAGGTACGGCTCCCCGCAGGTGACCTCGCCCTCGTGGAAGATGCACGTCAGGAAGCCGCCGGGCGGCGCGGCCCCGGGCTGCCCCGGCGACGGCATGCAGGTGTCCCGGTCGCCCGGGCACTCGGTGTAGGCGCCGGGCAGGCAGGCGAGCGCCCGGGTCTGCCACGGATCCTCGCGCGCCGGCGGCGGCGGCTCGTCCACCCTGGGCGTGCACGCGGCGGTCACCAGCACGGTTGGCGCATCGACCGAGAGCGACTGCACGCACGGCTGTCCGCCGCAGCCCTGGCCCGCGGGGATCGCGTTCGCGGCGGTGCAGGCGCCGTCCCACCCATCGGGGGCCGCGAAGGCGGTCTCGACGCTGCCGGGGACGTCGCCGGCACACGTCGCCGCGTGCGCCGACCAGCCCAGCGGGAGCTGGCACGAGGCGGACGCCGGGGGATCGCAGAGGCAGGCCGCGCAGGCGAGCGGCGCCGGCGCCAGGTCGGCGAAGCCCTGGTAACCGACGTTCGGCGCCTCGGCGGGGCAGCCGGGCGCCTGGTCCGGGGGGCCGTACCAGAGGAGCGCCGGGCCGAACCAGCCGAGGGGCGCCGGCGGGACGCAGTCGCCGGCGCAGGCGCTCTCGTCGCCGCCGGCCCCGCCGCCGCCGCCCTCGCCGCCGGCCCCGCCGCCGCCTTCCTCGGGCCACGGGCAGCCAGGGTGACCGTACTCCTGGGGCTGACAGGGACCGGTGACGATCGCGTCGCCGGAGCAGCCCACCCACGAGAACACGCCCACGAACAACCAGGGGAATACGCGCATGCCGGACAAGCTACCTGACGGTGCTCCACGCTGACAACGTACATCGATGATGAAATCGTCGGCTTCATGGCTCATTGCGGGCTCCATTTGAAAATTATCGTGGTGAGTATCGAAAGATTCCGTGGTCCTTCGAGCTCGCTCAGTAGGTTGCAGTGACACCGAATCCCAGCGCGGCGCCGATCGGGGGTGACGACCAGCTGAGGGGTGGAGGCGGTTCACTTCCATCTCTCTGGCGCCGAAGGACCGCGTCCGCGACGATCCAGACAGCTTCGGCGTAAGCGGACACGGACCACCGGTCCGAGACGGGCCACGCGCTGCCGAACCGTGAGCCGATGCCGAGCAGTGGCTGAGTGGGGGAGAGGACGTTCCACGGATCTCGAGGGACGAACCGGACCACGCCGGCTGTCACAACGCCGCAAGCGAACAGGGTTCGACCGCGATGACAGGCCAGGGCAGCCGCCGTGAAGGCCCGCTTGCCGAGGGCCATGGCTTCCACCTCCTGCGCCAGGGAGACGAGCCCGCGCCCCTCGACCGCGATCGACCAGTCGGGCCGGCGAACGCCGAAGGACAGCGTCATGCCCGCCGCGGGCCCCGGCGTGATCCCGAGGCCCAGGACGGCCCCGAGCCGCGCTTCGATCTGCAGCCGCTCGACCGCGGCCGGTGCCGCGTCCGGGTGCGAGCGTGCCGGCGGCAGCTCGGGCCGGGGACGCGGCGCTGGCGAAGCGCGCTGCGCCTGCGGAGGCGGCGGCGAGGCGGCGGGGTAGGCGGGATCGAACCGATCCAGGCTCTCGTACGCCGCGAGCAGGACTTCCTGGGCGAGATCGTCGACGTCGGGCTCGGCGACCCCCAGGAGCCGGAGCGAGCGGGGAAGGAGCTCCATCGCGGCGGCGTGAACGGAATTCCAGCTGGGAGCGCGGGAGGGGTCGTCGGTCGGGGAAAGGAGTGTGCTCATGCCCAGATTTGCGGGGAGCCCACGGGGGTCGTTCGGAAATCGACCGTCGCCAACGCCGGCGCGGCGGTCGTGGTACCCTCCGCCGCAGGCCCGTGAGGCTCCTGGGGAGGGCGGCGGACACACCGTGGGGCGGGGCGGTGGAGGCGCCGGGGAGCCCGCGCCGGGGGAGCCCGCGCCGGGGGAGCCCGCGCCGGGGGAGCCGGGCCCTCAGGAGGGTGTCGAGCGTCCGCCCGGCCCGCGGGCGAACGCCGCCCGCGCCCGGCGGCGTCGACCCCGGCCAGCGCTGCGCGGGGTCACCGGCAGTCCACGTGAACGTCCGCGCCGCGCTCCTCGAGCGCGCGGATGTTGCTCGCCTGGGCGGCGCAGTCGATCGGGTTTTGGGAGAGCTCCACGGACCATTCTTTGCTGATATTCGGGTTGGCGGCGAGGGGCGACAGGTAGGAGATCGCGTTGTCGTAGAGATCCATGACGGCCAGCCGAGAGAGGGTCGAGAGCGGAGACAGATCGGAGATGCGGTTGCCCCCGAGGTACATCGTGCGCAGGCTGGTCATGGTCGACAGGGCCGAAATGTCGCTGAGCCCCGCGTCGGTCGCATAGAGCTCGCGGAGCTTCGACAGGCCGGACAGCGGCGCGAGCGTCGAGAGCGGCAGGCCGCTCATGCCCAGGATCTCGAGCTCGATCAGCGCGCCGAGCGGGCCGATGTCGCTGATCGGGTTCAGGCCGATGCCCAGGAAACGCAGGTTCGTCAGCGAGCCGAGGGCGGTGATGTCCGAGATGGCGTTGACCTCCAGGTTCAGCACCTCCAGCTGGACGAGCGAGGACAGCGGCGTGATGTCTGCGATGGAGTTCCCCGTCATATCCAGGAAGCGCAGCTCTGCGAGCGAGGACAGCGGCGTGAGATCGGCCACGTGGTTATAGCCGAGGTGCAGCCCCACGAGGGACCTGACGCACTCGAGTCCGGAGAGCGACTGGACCCCGCTCTCGGTGGCGAGGACCTCGAGGGACGCGACGTCGGCGGGGAGGAGCGGACCCGAGGGCTTCCCCACGGCCTCGCGCACCGCCGCCTCGAGCGCCGGGTCGGCGAGATCGAGCGGTCCGGAGCAGGCGTCGCTGCCGCCGTGGCCGCCGGTGTCGCCGCCGGCGCCTGCCCCCGGGTCGGTCGACCCGCCCACGCCGTCCCCCGTCGTGACGCCGGGGGAGCCGCCCGATCCGGTTGCGCTGGGCAGCGGATCGACGACGACCCGTCCGCACCCGATACCCGCCGCTCCTGCCAGCAGGGCGACCCCAAACCATCGGCTGGCGCTGCCCATGTTGCGCATATGCTCTCGTGGTGTGAGAAAGCCGGACAGGGCGCCTTCCCCTCGGAAACGAAGCGCCGGCAAGCGATCTGCGCGGGTCTCATCGCACGGAGATGCAAGAAACGCCTGGCGCCGTCGTGCTCGGAGGAGCGCTGGGCCCTGCGCGCCGGAGAGCGCTCGACGCGCGAGCGCTCTCGTGCCGTGCGCCCCCCGGGACCGGAACAGGTGCGGTCGGGGTAGCCGAGCGTTCCCTCCGGAACCGGAAGCGGTGCGATCGGGGTAGCTGAGGGTAGCTGAGCATTCCCTCCGGAACCGGAAGCGGTGCGATCGGGGTAGCCGAGCATTCCCTCCCGGACCGGAAGCGGTGCGATCGGGGTAGCCGAGCATTCCCTCCCGGACCGGAAGCGGTGCGATCGGGGTAGCCGAGCATTCCCTCCCGGACCGGAAACGGTGCGTTCGGGATTGCTGAGCATTCCCTCCGGAACCGGAAGCGGTGCGTTCGGGATTGCTGAGCATTCCCTCCGGAACCGGAAGCGGTGCGTCCGGGATTGCTGAGCATTCCCCCCGGACCGGAACCGGTCCCCGGGCATGGCTGGGCTACCCTCCGGGACCGGAGACGGTCCCGCCCCGCCAGCTGAGCTGCCCATGCGCAAGATCACGACGCCAGGCCCCCTGTCGTCGCATTCTTGCCAGCTCCGTTGGCGCATGGAGACGGGTGCTTACCCCTGGCCGGCACGTCCGGTGCGCACCGGACGCTCACAGCACGTCCAGCGCCGGGGGGCAGGGAGCATGGCGTTCGTGTCCCTCCGCCGTCCGGCGAGGGACTTCAACGAGAGGTGTTCCCCTCATGGCCAAAAGTTCCACTCCGGTGACCAAGAAGAAGCCCGCTCCCAGGAAGCCCGCGGCCCCGCCGCAGGCGGCGGCCGCGTACGACAGGGCGCTCCCCGAGATCGAGGCGCTGAGCCCGGACCAGCTCATCGCCATCAAGCTCGATATCCCCCGCGCCGTCTCCCAGGTGCTCGGCGTGCTGCCGGGCCTCCTCGCGCTGCGCCCCGCCATCGCGGAAGCGCTGCCCAAGCACGATATCGCGCGGCTCGACCGGCTCGAGACCTACGCGCTCGCCGCCTGGTATGCGCACCTCCTGTGGCTGTCCACCGGAGCCGCCGAGAGCGAGCTGAAGCCGCTGCTCGCCGAGGCGGTCCCGCTGCGCGAGAACCTGCTGGGCGACGCCGAGGCGCTCGCGCGCCGCGGCCTGCTCGACGCGGCCGCGGTCGCCGAGATACGCGCAGGGCAAGGGCATATCGATACGGCGAACGACCTCGTCGCGCTCTCGGCGCTGTTCAGCGGGAACTGGCGCGAGATCTCCGGCAAGACGGCGGCGACCGAGGCGGAGGTGAAGCGCGCCGGCGAGATCGGGCCGCAGCTGCTCGCCGCCCTCGGCATCAGGGCGCACGGCAAGGGACCCGGGCCGACCGAGGCCGCGGACCAGCGGGCGCGCGCCTTCGCGCTGCTCGTTCATGCCTACGACCAGATCCGCCGCGCCGTCGCGTACCTGCGCTGGAACGAGGGGGACGCCGAGACGATCGCTCCGTCGATCTACAAGAGCCGCGGCGGCCGCGCGACGGGGGCGAGCGACGTGGCGCCCGAGCCCGACGATGCCGAGGACGCCGCCGCGCCGGCCAGCCCCGACGCGCCCCCGCCGGTCGGCGGGACAGCGCCCATCGCCGTATCGCCCGGCCCGGGGCCGCAGGCGCTGCCGGGGGCCGCTCCCGCGAGCGCGCCGTAAGCGCCCGGCCAAGGGCACCTGCAGCTGCGCGACACGAACACGGCCCTTTCGCGCGGCTCGCGAGCGCGCTGCGCGAGTCGTACGGCCGAAGGTGCCAGAGGGTCTCGACGCATGGGTGGCCATTGTCCTGGCCGAACCGCAGCGCCCCAGCACATATGCCCTGAAGGACGAGCGTGCATGTCAGCAGGCCAGCCTTCGCACCTGCCCACGCTGACCGTCGCCGCGCCAGTGGGTCCCTGTGGTGTGCATCGATCGCGATGACCGTCGCCGCGGCGGCGGTCCCTGGGATGGGCAGTCCGAAGACGTCACGCGGCAGATGCAGCTCGCGAACGCGCGGTTCCTGCGCGACGAGCTCGCGAACGACACCTGGGGCGTGAGCCCGATCATGGTGCAGGGCTATAACGCCGAGACGGCGCCGGCGTATCATGGGCGCGCACGCATCCTCACGCCGTTTGGCCGCGACCGGCAGGCGTTTCTCTCCTCCGTGCGGATTCGGATGCGCTGCTCGCCCGCGCTCGGTAGCCGGCGTGCGCCCGCGCCGCGCTGGGGGCCGCGGGCGCGCCGTCAGAACGTGCACGCTTGAAGGGGAGGAACGCCGCCGAGGTACGCGTTGATGCCCGTGCTGATGGCCTGCTGCCGCTGCTGGCAAGTCCCATGCGTGTTGATATCGAACCACGGGTGCCCCGTGCCTTCTGCAACCTTGCAGGCGGCGGCGAGGGTCCCCATCACGTCTGCATCGTTGGCCCTCCCGTTGCAGAGGAGCCAGCCGATGAAATAACCCGAGTAGCAGTCCGCGCCCAGCTCTCTGGCGATCATCGCGGGCGAGATCGCTCCGAACTCCTGCTGGATGTTGTGCCCCACCTCGTGCCCCAGGAACCACGCCGGCGCGAGCATCGTGCCCGTCGACTCCAGGAACCATTGGAGTATCGATGGATCGTAATAAACGTACCCGCGGCCTCCCTGCCTGTAGTCGAGGGCCAGCGCGTTGCTCGCGCAGCTCGGCAGATCGACGCCGCACGCACACGCCTGAACCTCGCTCTCCCACATCATGTTCAGGTCGGCCATGATGCCCAGCGTCGAAGGTCCAGGCGCTCCGCATGAAAACGGGGGCTCGTTCACAGGAGCGATGTTGGCGGGCCTCCCTTCGCACGTCGTCGGTCCCTCGCCCCCGGCTCCGGTGCTCCCGGCACCGGTGCTCCCGGCACCCCCGTCGCCGCAGTGGCAGACGGTCCTCCAGGCGACACCCGCTCCGCAGGAGCGCCCACACGACTGGAACTCGTGCTGGCCCGAGGCGCAGGCCGGTGCGTTCGTGACCGTGCCTTCCTGGATCACCGGGGGCAAGCTGCCGCAGTTGCACGCCACGTCGACCGCTCCACACTCGAGCTGCCCTGTCCCGCTGGTCTCCCCTGGCTCGACACATTCACCGAGCTCGCACACCCGGTCTCCCTTGCAGTCGTTGTCGGAGCCGCAGGTGTCGCCGTAAGGCTCGTAGCATCCAGGAGACAGCATCGCTGTCAGGATCGAGGAGCAGCAAAGTACAATGCGGTTCTTGCACGCGCTCATCGGCGCTCGACTCTTCATGACAAACCTCCTGAACAGGGGCTCCGCGCGTCCCTTCTGGCTCGGCTGGACACGGTCGGCGAGGGTGCAGCAGGGCGAGGCCCGCCGCCGCTCTGCTTCCGATCCGGAGAGCTGAGGCGCCGTCCGCGCGGTCCGCAGACGACCTGCATGGGCCGGATGGCGCCATACCGCGCCGTCCTCATCTGCAAAGGATGTGCAACGGGAATGCCAGCCTCCAGGATCCCTCCCCACGTTCGTCTCCGCAGCGACGATGGGCGGGGCGCCCGGGAATGACCGCAGGCGACCTCGGGCCAGCCGGCCCCGAAGGCCAGCCACGTCGACCACCGCGCATCCTGGAGAGCCATCGCACGCTGGCCGACGAGCGATGGCCGCGGCGTGACGGTCCACTGCACTGGACCGGCTGTCCATTGGGGTGGACACCCAGGGCGCCGCGCGGCGCCCGCTGCGCGGAGCTCACGCCCGAGGGCGCCGACATGCACCGGTTCGTCGTCGAGCTGAACGGCGAGGGCGCGCCTGGCCAGACGAAGTGGCGCGTGGTCCCGCCCTCGGGCGAGACGCCCGACTGGGTCACCGGACAGGGCAAGCAGGAGCTCGTCGCGCGCGCGGAGGACGGCGCCGGCCGCAATACGTTCGATGTCCGGTACGTCTTCCGGATGATCGACTGACCGCTCGGGGCGCGAGCGGCCGCGGAGCGCGCGCGTCGCGCCCGACGCCTCCGGAGAGGACGGCGGTGAGCTCGCCGGTCGTCGAGGAGTCGACCGCGCTCGAGGCCGGCCCTCGCCTGCGGGGCAGCGTCCGCTCGCGCCCGCGGGGCGCGAGCGGGCCATCTCGCGTCGGCTATTTCGTGGGTTGTGGAGTGGGCAGGTTCGACCCGCGTGAGCCTGCCGCCGCCGCTTTGGGATCACCGCTCATCGCTGGCGCCTCCAGCGGCTTTATCGCTTCGACGCACTGCTTGCGCGCGGCAGCGCACGCCTTCTTCTCATCCTCCTTGGTGGCTGCGGCCTCGCACGTCTTGAAGCGCTCGTCGCACAGCGTCTGCTGCTGCGTATTATAGGTGTTCACCTGCTTCAGCAGCTCCGCGTTCGCGAGCGCGCGCTCGGCGTCGGAGGATCTCTGCTGCGACGCGGCGATCGACTCGATCAGGCGGAGCGCGTTCGTTTGCAGCTCGACATAAGCTTGCCCGCCCTCGAAGAAATTGTTCGCGCGGGCTTCGCAGATGCGATACAGAAACTCGCGCGCGAGGAGCACCTGCTGCGTTCGGCCGCCGAGCTCGGCGACGCTCACCGCGAGCCTCGCTGCCGCGTTCAGGTTCAAGCTCCCAGACGCGGACTGACCGAGCGAATTCGAATTGCTGCGCGACGTCGACGATGCGCCGCTGGAGCTCGACTCTCGCTCGTACTTGTCGAGCGCTCTTCGGAGCTCGCCGCGCAGGCGTTCGTTCTCGTCGCTCAGCGACGCCGCCATCGTGGCGGACTGCGCGGCCGACAGCGACCCCGCGACTGAGCCTGACCCGGACGCGTCTGAATTCAACGCCACGTCCGGCATCGGCTCGGCGCAATACACCGCGTCCGACTTGTTTCTGAGGAACGCGAGCCTCAGGTCGTTCGGCGTAGAGAATGAGGTTATGGCAACCGCGTTGTCATGCTCGGTGTAGCGCACGTTGCGCTGCGGTGAGCCGCAAGCGGTCGCGGCGGCGGTCGCCGCGATCAAGAGAAAGGTCTTCTTCACGGGGTCTCCTTGGAAGGCATGCCGGTGTGCGCGCCACGTCCGCGGACGACACGCATGGCCCGGGTGGCGCGATGCCGCGCCGCTTCAATCTGCAAAGGGTCTGCAAAGGGGATGCCAGCGTCTGGCGCCGCATCCCCGAAGCCCCTCCTGGCAGCGACGATGGGCCGGGTGCCCGGCCTCCATGTCCAGGCGGATAGACTGGGGGTCTACCGGGGTGGACACTCCCCTGCCGCCGCCGTGAGCCACGCGCGGCGGGCCTGAGCCCGACCCACGCGCGTCTTCCCGGGAGCCCTAACTTTGTCTACACTCCCGCAGTTGCACCCATGGCTCCAGAACCTTCCTCGAGTCTCGAGATGGATCGCGTCCGGCGCGAGCGCGACTTCTACCGGCGGCTCCTCGAGCTCGGCACGAAGGAGGAGATCGCGCCGTTCCTCGATGAAGCGCTGGCGATCTTCGTGGGCATCGCCGGCGCTCAGCGGGGCTATCTCGAGGTGCGCGACGAGAGCGGCGGAGACAAGCCGCCGCGGTTCTGGATCGCCCGCGGGTGCACCGACGAGGACGTCGAGGTCATCCGCGCCTCCTTCTCGCGCGGCGTCATCGCGGCGGCGATCGCCACGGGAGAGACGATCGTCACCGCCTCCGCGCGAGAGGACCCGCGCTTCAGAGAGCGCAGCAGCGTGCGCCGGAACCGCCTCGAGGCCGTGCTCTGCGCGCCCATCGGGCTCGATCCCCCCTTCGGCGTCGTCTACCTCCAGGACCGCACCGAGCCAGGGCCGTTTTCCGAGGAGGATCGCCAGCACGCGGAGGTCTTCGCGCGGCACCTCTCGGCGCTCGCCGACCGGCTGCTCATCCGCCTTCGGCGCCGCAACGAGCTCGATCCCACACAGCCCTTCCGCAAGCTCCTGCGCCTCGACGGGTTCGTCGGGAGGAGCGCAGCGATCGCCAAGGTGCTTCATCAGGTCTCGCTGGCCGCGCCGCTCGACGTCGGGGTGCTGCTCACCGGGCCTTCGGGCACCGGCAAGACGCAGCTGGCGCGGCTGATCCACGCGAACAGCCCGCGCAGCGGGGCGCCGTTCGTGGAGCTGAACTGCGCAGCGCTGCCCGAAGCGCTCCTCGAGAGCGAGCTCTTCGGCGCGCTGCCCGGCGCCCACTCCACCGCCTCGCGGAAGGTCGAAGGGAAGGTCGCCGCGGCGGAGGGAGGCACGCTCTTCCTCGACGAGGTGGGGGAGCTCCAGCTCTCCGCGCAGGTCAAGCTGCTTCAGCTCCTCCAGTCGAAGGAATACTACCCTCTCGGGGGCTCGCGGCCCGTGAAGGCCAACGTGCGGGTGATCGCCGCGACCAACGCCGACCTCGTGGCGGCCGTCGCTCGCCGCGAGTTCCGCGAGGATCTGCTCTACCGCTTGCAGGTCCTCCCCATTCGCGTGCCCGCGCTCTTCGAGCGCCGGGAAGATATCCCGGAGCTCTGCGGCCATTTTTGCGCCCGCGCCTCCGAGGTCCACCGGCTCGCGCAGCTCTCCCTGTCTCGCGGCGCGCTGCGGGCGGCAGAGACGGCCGAGTGGCCTGGCAACGTGCGTCAGCTCGGGCACGCCGTCGAGGCGGCCGCGATCCGCGCGGCCGGCGAGGGCGTGGCCCAGATCGAGCGGGAGCACCTGTTCCCCGACGGCGCCGGCGCGGGCCGCTCCTCGGGCGCGGCGCCCACCTTCCAGGACGCGACGCGCCGGTTCCAGGCGGAGCTCGTGACGCAAGTATTGCTCGAGACGGGCTGGAACATCACCGAGGCGGCGAATCGGCTCGATCTCACCCGATCCCATGTCTACAACCTGATCAAGTCCTTCCGGCTGGCCAGGAACGGCCCGTGAGCGCGCGCTCCGCTCGGGTCGCGGCCGCGCGCCCCCGCGGGGTCGCGCCTCGCGAGGTGTGATAGAAGAACGGATCGTGACCACGACCCGAGCTGCCGTCGGCGCCTCGTTCTCGCCGGAGGGCACGGCGCCGACGACGACGACCGGCTCGGGCGTACGGAGCACCGGCGACGCGCGCGAGCTCCGGCCGTTCCTCGGCACCGCGCGTTTCCTGCCTCGCTCCCTGCTCGGGCGCGGCGGGATGGGCGTCGTCTATCGCGTGTTCGACGCCGAGATGGGGCGCGACGTCGCGCTGAAGACGCTGCCGACGCTCGACGCCTCGGAGCTCGTCGCGCTGAAGGAGGAGTTCCGCTCCCTCTCGGGCATCACCCACCCGAACCTCATCGAGCTCTACGAGCTGTTCGTCGACGGCCAGCAGGCCTTCTTCACGATGGAGCTGCTCGACGGCCACGATTTCGTCGCGCACGTGCGCGGCCACCGTCGCCGCGACGCCGGCCCCGCGCCCGCGCCTCGCGGGCCGTGGCTCGACCGGCTCGCCGACGCGCTCTCGCAGCTCGTTCGCGCCGTCTCGTTCCTGCACCGGGCCGGCAAGCTGCACCGCGATATCAAGCCCTCCAATGTGCGGGTCACCTCCAGCGGTCGTCTGGTGCTGCTCGATTTCGGGCTCGCGACCGCGATCACCGGGGAGGGCCAGCGCCAGGACGACGCCGGCGCGCTGGTCGGGACGCTCGAGTACATGGCGCCCGAACAGGCGTGGGGGGCGCCG
Source organism: Sorangium sp. So ce296 (assembly GCF_051529605.1). Lineage (NCBI taxonomy): Bacteria > Pseudomonadati > Myxococcota > Polyangiales > Polyangiaceae > Sorangium > Sorangium sp. So ce296. Next base: position 13,971,710 of record NZ_CP150325.1, on the reverse strand, counting down.
CTCTCGCCTGCCGCGGACTGGTACGGGGTGGGGGTCGTCCTCTACCAGGCATTGACCGGCGAGCTGCCCTTCCGCGGCGAGCTCTCCGACATCGTCTTCGCCAAGGCGCACACCCGCGCGCCCCGCCCCGCGGCGCTGTTCGACGAGGTGCCGCCTTCGCTCGACGAGCTGGTGATGGCGATGCTGCACCCCGATCCACGCAAGCGCGCCGCGGGCAAGGACGTCCTCGGCGTCTTGCGAGGCCTGGGGGCCCCGGTCGTCGACGAGGAGGCCTCTGCCCTCGCCCGCGAGGCGCCCCTCATCGGTCGAGAGGACGAGCTCTCGACGCTGCGCTCCGCGTTCGAGCGGCTGGACGGCGGATCGCCCGTGCTGGTGCGCATCGAGGGGCCGTCGGGCATCGGCAAGACGGCGCTCGTGCGGCGCTTCGCCCACGAGCTGGAGGGCGAGCGCCGCGCGCTCGTGCTCCGGGGCCGCTGCCACCCGCAGGAGTCCGTTCCTTACAAGGCGTTCGACGGCGTGGTGGACGCCCTGAGCCGCTGGCTCATGGAGCTCTCGCCCGATCGCGCCGCGGCGCTCGCTCCCCGGACCACGGCCGAGCTCCTGCGCGTGTTTCCGGTGCTGTCGGGCGTGGAGGCGCTCGCGAAGGCTACGGAGGACGAGCAGGCGCGCGATCCGCAAGATCCGCAGGAGCTCCGCCGGCGCGCCTTCCAGGGGCTCGGAGAGCTGCTCGCCGCGGTCGCCGGCGAGCGGCCGGTCGCGCTCTGGATCGACGACATGCAGTGGGGCGACGCGGACAGCGTCCAGCTCCTCCGCGCGCTGCTGCTCGGCGTCGCCGCGCCGCTGCTCCTCCTCGTCGGCCTCCGCCGCGAGGGGCTCGAGCCAGGCCCGACCCTCCGCGAGCTGGACCGCGCGGCCGCCGCGCTCCCCGATCGAGCGTCGCACGTGCTCCGCCTCGCGCCGCTCGGCGAGGCGCCGGCCCGCGCGCTCGCGACGACCGTGCTCGGGCGCCGCGGCGCGGACGACGAGCTCGTGGCGAGCATCGCCGCAGAGTCCGCCGGGTCGCCGTTCTTCATCGGGGAGCTCGCGCGTCACGCCGCGGGTCTGCCGCACGGCGAAGCGGCCGCCGCGGTCGACGGGAGCCGCCTCTCGCTCGTGATCCAGGCCCGCATCGAGCGGCTCCGCGCCGAGGAGCGCCGCCTCCTCGAGGTCGTCTCCACGGCGGGCGGCCCCATCGATCGCAGCTTCGCGCTCAAGGTCGCGGGCCTGGGCGAGAGCGGGCGGCCTGACGCGCTCCGGCTCGGCCAGGCGTGCCTGCTGCGCACCACGGAGGTCGACGGGCGCCCCGGCGTCGAGATCTACCACGACCGCATCCGTGAGGTCCTGCTCGCGCACCTCACGCCGGAGCGGCGCCGGCGGTGTCACCGCGACCTCGCGGAGGCGCTGCGCGAGAGCCCGGCCGCGGATCCCGAGGCGCTGTTCCGGTACTACCTCGGCGCCGGCGACGCGCGCGAGGCGGCGCGCTTCGCGGTCGCCGCGGCCGACCGCGCCGCCGCGGCGCTGGCGTTCGACAGGTCGGCGGAGCTCTACAGGAAGGCGATCGACCTCGGCGCCGACGCGCTGCCGCGGTGGACGCTGCACGAGCGCCTGGCCGAGGCGCTCACGAACGCCGGGCGGGACGCGGACGCGGCGGCGAGCTTCCGGGCGGCGGCCAGCGCGCTCGCCGAGGAGGCGCCCGCGGACGGCGCCCGCAAGCTCGTGCTCCGGCGGCGCGCGGCGGAGCAATTCCTGCGCAGCGGCCACAACGACGAAGGGATGGCGATGATGCGCGCCGTGCTGGGCGAGGTGGGCGCGGCGCTGCCGGCGTCTCCTCGCCGGGCCATGCTGTCCGCCCTGGCGGGGCGCGGGCGCCTGCTGCTCCGCGGGCTCGGCTTCGAGCGGCGGAGCGCCGGCGAGACCCCCGCGGCCAAGGCGGCGCGGCTCGACGCGCTCTGGGCCGCGAGCACGAGCCTGTCGATGATGCATCACACCTACGCCGACGCGCTCAGCGTCGTGCACCTGCGCGACGCCCTGGCCTGGGGCGACCGTTCGCGCATCGTGCGCGCCCTGGGGTACGAGGCCACGTGCTGCGCGAGCGTCGGCGGCCGCTTTTTCCGGGCGCGGAGCCGCCGGCTGCTCGGCATCGTGAGGGCGCTCGCCGAGGAGACGCAGGACCCGTACGACCGCGCGTGGGCGAAGATGGCCGAGGGCACGTCCGCGTGGCTGGGCGCGCGGTGGGCGGACGCCGCGCGCCTCTGCGACGACGCCGCGGCCATTTACCGGGAGCATTGCCGCGGGGTCGCCTGGGAGCTCGCGACGACGGAGGTCTATGCGCTCTCCGCGCTGGCGCTGATGGGGCGGCTCCGCGAGCTCGCCGCGCGGCTGCCGGTCGCGTTGAGCTCGGCCGAGGTGCGGGACGACCTGTTCGCGCTGAACAGCTGCCGCCTCGGGCAGCACGCGATCCTCTGGCTCGCCCTGGATCAGCCGGGGCGCTGCCATGCGCTTGCGGCCCAGGCCAAGGCGACGTGGCCGAAGGAGGGCTTCCACATGCAGCGCTATCAGCACCTGATCGCGAGCGCGCAGGCCGACCTGTACTGCGGCGATCCGTGGGGGGCCTGGGCGCGGGTGAACGAGGCCTGGCCGAGCCTCGAGGCGGCGCAGTTCCTGCGCCTGGAGTGCCCGCGGGTCGAGCTCCGTCACCTGCGCGCGCGGGCGGCGCTCGCGGCCGCGGCGTCGTTGCGTGGCGCCCGCGCGGCGCGCGCTGCGCCGCCGGATCGCCGGTGGAGCGAGCGGCGCCTCGTGCGGGAGGCCCTCGACCAGGCCGAGCGGATCGAGCGCGACGCGCTGCCCACGGCCGCGCCGTTCGCGGCGCTGATCCGCGCGGGCGCGGCGAGCCTCCGCGGCGAGCCCGCCGCCGCGGATCGGCTCCTCGCGGAGGCCGCGCGCGGCTTCGACGGCGCCGGGATGGCGCTCTACCGCGACGTCGCGCGGCTCCAGATGGGCCGCCGCGCCCGCGCGGGGGAGGGCGCCGTCGCGTCGAGCGAGGGCGAGTCGCGCCTGCGCGAGGCGGGCGTGTGCGACGTCGTCCGCCTCGCGGAGGCGCTCGCGCCGGGAGATTTCGGCATGAGCTAGAGAAGCTGCTCTGAGATTGTGCGGTCATCGCGCCGGCGGGACGCCTGGACCATGAAGAGACTCTTGCCCTCGTGAATGCCTTCGTTCACTACTCGATATTTGAGCGTGAACCGGACTCGAGAATCGAACCCGGGACGAGCTCGAGAATCGAGTCCCAGGTGAGTACGAGATCCAGGAGCGGTTCTATTTGTTGGAATGCTGCGATGTTCGTCCTCAATGCCGATCCAGTTGCCTTCGCCGTAACCCCCAATCCTTTTGAGGTTCTCTTCGGCAAGGTCTTTCAACGATTCGACCAGCTCTTGTCGCTGCTCTTTCGTCAAGCGGTGCACCCTCGCCGGCTCGGTCCTGCTGGGGCTTAATAGCTCTACGAGGTGGATTTCGTTCGCTCTCGACCAGCGTACCTTGCCTTCCTGAGTCATACCCCAGATGTCAGGAATCGAATCAGACTCGTAATCTTTTTCTTCCACCAGGATCGAGTGCCCTGCGGCCAGGAGCTTCTCGAGTATCGTCTTGAATTCGCTTGTTACATCGGGGTTCGACATGGCTGACTCCCGCGTCCGTTTCGCGTGGATCGATTCCTGTGAGCACGCAGCCGTGCTCATGATCTGGTCGGTAGCCCCAAGGAAGAAGCGATCATCGACATGATCGAGGAGAGCGTCGCGCCTTTCTCCGTACCCTCCGCGATGGCGCGCAGGAGCGCCTCGGGCAGCTCGTCGAGGCCGAGGATATCGACAAAGTGGGGGAGCCCTCCGGAGCGGCCCTCGGACGCGGGGCCGTGCGCCGGCTCATTGTCTCCGCTCCCCGAGTAGTAGAAGAGCCTTCGGTCGAGCTCCTTGAGCCATTCGAGATCGGGCAGCTCGCCTTCCTCGGGGTTCCATGTCTCGCAGCGAGGGAAGCTGAGGGAGGAGTCTCTCCTCTGAAGGTCGTCCAGGATGGCGTTCGCCGCGTGGCGACCGGACTCGTTGGCGGCCTCCATGGTCGTGAGCCGGGTGTACGTCTGCATGTAGGTGCCGGCGAGCACCCACCGGCCACACTGCACCTGGTATGCTCCCGGCGTCCCGGGGCGCCGCCGCCAGTCGCTGGGCCGGTTGACCAGATACGGCGCTCCGTTCCGGATCGGTGTGTCCGTCTTCGGATCGAATTCGAGGTAGTCGTCGATATGATAGCAGATGGGCTTCGGGGCGCGGACATCCGGGGCGAGCGTCGCGACCACCTGGGACCACACCTCCTCGGCGATCTCGTCCCGCGTCGATTCCCACATCTTCTTCCCTTGAGTTTGTCCTGCTATCGAGCCGTCCGCGTGGCCGCCCTTCGTGTACACGTTCCCGATGTCCACCGAGAGGAGGCCGCGGTACGGGTCACTGGTGTCGCGGCGACGGTGCCAGAACCTCGGCTGGGAGATCGACGAGAGACGCCAACGCGAATCGAGGTAGAGCGTGTGCCCCGCTCTGGCCATCACGTCCGTCGGAAAAAAGAACTGAATCCCCGTGAGGTGCTGGAGCGGGTTGTCCTGCATGTGGCCGGGATCGTTCCAGTCTTTGTCTTTCAGCTCCTCCGCCCACGCCGCGAGCTTCTCGAAGTCCCGAACCTCTGCGGGAAGATCACGGGCGTGCTGTTTGTGCACATCGAGAAATCGCTGCGCCAGGCCCGGCTCATAGGGGGTGCCGCCCTCCGTGCCTGGGTCGCCACGGAGCATGACCGGAAGCGACGCGGCGATGACAAAGTAGCAGTCCGCGTCGAGCTCATCGGCGCCGTCTCCAGTGATGACGGGCAAGATCTGTTTGCTGACGTCGTCGTATCTGAAGTCGCTGAGTCGCCCGATGTGAAACTCTACTTCTTGCTCCTTACGCAAGTGTTTCCGCCAGTGCTCAAACCAGGAAGACGAGGTCGGCGAGATGAGCGTGGCGTCCACGCGCCCCGGGCGCAGGATGGGGTCGAGGAGGAGCTGTGTGACACAGTTGCCCTGAGTTCGAGCATCGCTCTTTCTCGCGACCATGGCCCCGAGCACCTCGGGCGCCTTGTCCATGTGATCCTGGCAGATGGGGCTGAGGCGATCGCCTTCGATGAAATCCCACCAGGAGATGTCCTCATATTCGGCCTCGCGACGCTCCGCGCAGGAGGTCATGTACTTGAAGATCTTGAGCGCGAGCTGGGCGATGTCGCCGTGGGTATATCCGAGCTCCGACACGTAGTCCTTCAGGGTGCTCAGCAGCGGGCTCAGCCCTATGGGCGCCTCGCGAGGGAAGACCACCGTGCGCGCGGGCTTGTCGCCGCGCGCCGCCATCGCGAGGTAGGAGCTCTTCGTCGGGACGAGGTTATCGAGGACGGTTCGGAACGTCTCCGAAACATCCTGCGTGCTCGTGACGACGGGAATGCGCCTCATCGTGTCAAAGACGTGCCGGTAAAATGATGGAAAAAACCGGAATCCGTGCTCGCCAGGCACCGGCAACGGTTGGAAACTCAACTTTACGTCGACTTTGCCGGCTTTCTTCGGGCTCTCCTGGCCCAATAGCTTGAAGGGCAGCTCTCGCTCGGGCCTGATCTTGCCGCGGAGGTACTCCTCCAGTTTTCTGGCATATCTCTCGCCATCCTCCGCGGTGTGGCCATAGCCGATGAGCCGTAGAGGGGGAATCTTGTCATAGGTCGATAGGATATCGGCGAGCTTGTCGACTCTCGGCTGGCTCGATGCCCACAGCTGATAGTTTACCTGCACCGTTGGAAGCAGCGGATCGGCGCGGGCAATCTTGCCCGAGCTCAGCGAGGGCATATCGCCCTCGTCGATCTGAGCCCACTGCGTCCGCGCGACACCCCCGACGTCGCAGTGGCCGGGGCGCCACGGGTCCTCTGCGGGCTCCACGACGTGCACCTTGAACCCTCGCTCCGCGAGCTCGTGCGCCACGGTGAGCCCGGCGATCCCCGCGCCGAAGACCCAGACCCTCGGCAACGGCCGTGCCTCGGGTGGATCTCGGCGCTCCTCCTCGCCCCGCGCGCCGCTGTTCACGACAGGCCCCCCCTCGTTCATCATCTCGCCTCGATCGTCATTGTTTTCGGGCTGATGCATCGATCCTGAACTCCTTCAGAAGCCACGGAAACGACGGGCTCCGGACCGCCCCGCCGAGGTAGATCATCAAGCCGTCATGAAACGCGAGCAGATCGTCCACGCTCCCCCGCAGCGACACCGCGTCGCTCACGACCGCGTCGAGGAGCGTCGAGCGCGCGTCGATGAGGTCCAGGATGGCCCGGCGCGTCGTGCGGCACTCCACCGCCGGGGCGCGCGCCGCGCCCTCGACCCGCACCGCGCCGCGCGCGCACGCCACGCCCACGCGCTCGCCGTCGACCTCGATCAGCACCTCGCGCGGCGCGAGGGCGCGGCTCATCGCCTCGTACGCCCACGGCAGCTCGCGCTCGATCAGATCGAGCGAGCGGGCCAGGAACGACGCGAACGTGCCGTCATGCGCCCAGGAACTCGAAGATCGCACGTCCCTCCATGGACACGGTCTCGCCGCGCACCAGGCCCGATAGCCGCACGGTGCCGCTGACCTCGTTGATGATGGTGACCCCGAGATCCTGATCGTTGGGAATGATGACCTGCGCGCAGTCGCTGGACTCGAACACGCACTCCATCCAGTCGCCGTCGGCCTCGCCCTGGATGTGCAGGCGGCGCGGGACGTCGGGCAACAGATCGGGCGAGAGCAGCGCCATCACCCGCGGGAGCTTGAGGATACGCGCGGGGCGGAGGTGGCCCTCGTGCCGGATCTCGAGATCTTGGGCGCGGAGCACGCGGTGCTGGCGCGCGCCCTTCCACAGGAAGAGCGCCTGCGTGAACGCGCGGGTGTGCGCGCGATCGGACAGCCGGGCGAAGACAAGGCTCCACGGGCACCCGGGCTCATGAGGCAGGCCGAAGCCCCACTCCCAGGCGAAATCGCGACCCCACGAGAAATGCCCCCAGTTGTGGTCATGATAGGCCGGCGCGCCCTCGAGCCGCGTTTGCCTGCCGGCCACCGTGACCGTGCCGCTCGCGAAGAGGCGCGGGACGACGAGCCAGTTGATCGGCGGGCCAGGATCGAGCTGGACGTTGTTGGCCAAGGAGGGCATCGACGCCGGGCGCAGCCGGAGATCCACGGCGATGGGCCGCTCTCGGAGCGCCGCCGAGATGTGGTATTCGCCGTCCCGGAAGACCACGGTGCTCTGCCCGAAGGCCGCGTCGATGTGGCCGGCGCGCACGGCGACGTCCGCGGGCGCATAGAGGTCCACGTCCCCGTCCCAGCCCTCGCCTCGCACCAGCACCGTCACCCGCGCGAGCTCCGCGGAGGGCGCGGCGCCGGTCCGGACGTCGTCGCAGAGGCTGAAGTTGACGAGCACGTCGATCTGCGGGCCGTAGACGCAAAAGTGCAGCCATTCCTTGTGACTGCCAGGGCCGCCCACCGACGCGGGCGAGCGGCGGAGGTAGTCAGCGCGGAGCAGCGCCTGGCGGACCACCCCCGCCTCGACGGGTCGGGCCACGTCGAACAGGCTCATCGCAGGAGCCCTCGCAACGTCGCCCTGGGCGTGGGCCCGGGCGCCGCGCGCGGCCCTCGCTTCGCGGCCCGGAGCGCGTGATGGACGCTCTCGCGAAAGCTGATGAGGCCGAGGACGAAATCGAGCAAGCGCTCGTCTCCCGGTTCCGGCAGCCGCGGGACCCCGGGCGAGCTCGACGGGCACCGGCCATAGCGCGCGAGCACGGCGTCGAGCCGCCGCGAGGCGGAGACCAGCCCGAGCGCGAGGTGCAGGAACGCGTTGCGCTCGTCGAACTCTTCTCCATGCTCATCGAGCATCGTCGCGCTCCCACGCCGACTCGAAGAGCCGAGACAGCAGCGGCTCGAGGGCATCGACGCCGGCGGTGTGGACGATGGCGTCGAGCAGCTTGGAGGGCAGCATGGTGTCGGCGTCCTCCTCGAGCAGGTTCAGCGTGCCGACCTCCCACACCACGCGGCCGCGGCGTATCAGCTCCGAGCCCGAGAGCTCCTCTCGCCACCGGCGCCCCTCCGGCGTCTGCGCGAACGCGCGGCCCTCCGCCGCGAAGGCCCTGAACAGCGCCTGCGCCGCCGCTGGATACCGGAGCAGCAGCCGCTGCGCTGTCCGGAGCACGACGGCCAGCTCGTCTTCCGGGTCGTGGAGCACCACGCGCGGGGCAGGGACGTCGTCCGGGGCGCTCATCGGGTGCTGCCCTCGGGGCCGGCTTCATGAGCCACGTCGACGCGGACGGCGAGCGTTTGCCTCGCTCGACCCGACATGAGGATCTCGACGCTGCCACGATACCGGTGGCCGGGCTTGTAATGGCTCCTGTCCAGCGCGAGCACCAGCTTCACCGGCAGCTCCTGGTCGGGCCCGAGATCGAGCGCGCACCCTGGCTCGAACTTCGCGCGGGGGACGAACGGGGGCCGACCGTTGCGGCTCCGCAGCTCGAGGAGGCGCAGCGCGACGCGGACGCTCTTGGCGCTGCGGTTCTCGATCACGAACACTGCGGAGGCGTCGTGCGCCGCAGCCGCGCTGCTCTTCGCCGGGAGCGCGCCCTTCAGGACCAAGAGCCCTGCGCTGCCGCCGTCGGCGGCGGGCTGGGCTCTCGTGCGCTGGGAGCGCCGAAACAGGAAGTCCGCGTGCCTGCGCTGGAGCTTGAGCGCCTCGTCCAGCATGCGGAGCTGGAGCCTCGCCAAATCGAAGAAGAAGCTGCTGGCGGTGGCGTCGTCGTCGATGGTTACGCTGGGGGCCTCCTCGTCGGGCGCGCCCCGGCGCGGGCGTCGCTCCGTCTCCTCTCTCTGCGCTTGCTTGGCGCGGTGAATCCCCGCGAGGGCCTCCACGACGCCGCCGATCAGGATCCGGCTCGAGTCATCCAGGCCGCCGCGTGTCGCCTTGCCGTGGCGTCTCTCTCCCATTCACCTAGCTCCGATCTTCACCGATCACGTTGAGTGACGTAGCTGACGAGGCCTTCCAGGAAGCTCCGATGAACGGAGGGCCGGAGCCACGCGCCGATGGCCGCGAGCGCCGACGCCGCCTCGCGCGCCCTGTCGAGGGCCACCCTCCTCGCATGCTCCACGCTGCGGTGCCGCCGGATGAGGTCGAGGAGAAACGCCACGTCGTCGGCCGTCTTCTCCGTGCGCGTCAAGGACGCGCGAAGCCCGTCGACCGACGTGCGCAGGCGCCCCTCCGCCGCAGGCGACAGCTCGCCACGCGCGGCGAGCTCCGCCAGCGCCGCGTCCATGCGGCCGAGCTCCTCGGCGGCGTGCGACGCGCTCCGCCTGGGCCTCGGCTTGCGAAGAATGGAGCGCGCTCGCTCGCGTTCGTCGGGCATCGCCGATCGCAGCGCGTGAAGGAGGATGAGCGTGTGCTTGCCCTCCCACAGGTCACCGCCGATCTCCTTTCCGTAGCGCGCCTCCTCGGCATCGAGGTTGAGCACGTCGTCGTGGATCTGGAACGCCACGCCGAGCACCTTCGCGAAACGAGCGAGCTCGTCGATCTGGCCCGGCTCGGCGCCAGCGATCACCGCGCCGATCGTCATCGGCGTCACGAAGCTGTAGTAGCTCGTTTTCTTCGCGACCATGCCCTCGTAATCGTCATCGAGCTGGTCGAAGGTGCACTCGCGCGTCCACATGAGCTCCGTGGCCTGCCCTTCGGCCGATTCCCGGGCCATCTCCGCCACGGCCTGCAGGATGCGGAGGGCCTTCCCCATCCCGAGGAGGCGCATGTTGTCGAGCAGCGGCGCGAGCGCGAGCGCGAGCATGGCGTCGCCGACGTTCACAGCAATCGGCATGCCCCAGGTCTCGTACAGCGTCGGCTCGTCGCGGCGCTTCTCGGAGCGGTCCTCCACGTCGTCGTGGATCAAAAATGCGTTGTGGTAGAGCTCGAGCACCGCGGCGGACGGCAGCGCCGGCTCGAGGCGCCCGCCGAGGGCGCGGCACGTGGCGATGCAGATCGCCGGCCTCAGCGCCTTGGCCGAGCGCAGCGGGTATTCGAGCATGAGCTCGTAGAGGCTCGACCCGTGAGGTGAGCCGTCGGGAACGATGCGTCGGATCTCCTCGAGGGTGAGCCTGCGACACTCCTCCAGGTAATCCGCGAGCTCGCCTTCGCCGAGCGGCCCCCTGGCCCTGACCGCCTCGTCCGCGCTCGCCGACGGTTGACCGTGCGGCGGGACATCCCCTTTCCACGTCGGCGGCGTGCCCTCGCTGACATGGCTCGGGTAAGAGACGCTCATGGTCGGACAACGTACCGGAGCTTGGCCTTGTCGCGCAAGAGAGCCTTCACCGCGCTCCGTTATGGTTACGCATCTTCTGATGCTCGTCTGCGGCCGTCGTTCTCGCTCGGGCTCGCTCGGGCTCGCTCGGGCTCGCTCGGGCTCGCTCGGGGCGTCCAGGCGCGTGGACACGTGTCCACGAAAGTGGACGCATAAGAGCGGCGCGATCGGAGCTCTCACCTCCTCGCAAGCTGTGGAGGGCGGCCCCTCGCATGAATGGATAACGCATCGGGATGGCGCGCATTCGCCGGTCCTCGCCCGCTCGCGCGTTCAGGCTCACATGCCGCGAGCAATTCGAGCAGGCTCACGTCGGCGAGCCATGGATGCGTCGATTCCGGAGGCGCGCCGTCGATGCCTTTCAGCGTTGCAGGAAGGTTCGATGAGCTCGGGGTGCCGATCGCGCTCGTTCGCCCGCTCGACGTCGGTGTGAGCCGCGCGGCGCGACCGTGAACCGTCGGGGAGCTCGCGCGGCTCCGTCGCTGATCCTCCCCGCGCGCTCCTCGTCGCGCCCCGCCGCACGACGACATCCCAGGTGCGGCGTACAGCCCGTGCGCGAGGGCAGCCTGCGCCCTGCTCGAAGGCGTGAGCCTCCCCGCCGCTCACCCGCTCCGCACCTCGCCCCCCTCCCGGACCGCCTCCGGCAGCGCCGACGCCACCGCGGCCCGGCACGCCTCCATCGAGGCGCGGAGCTCCTCGAGCGACGGCCCGGGCGGATCGAGCGGCGGGTGCACGACGACCCGCACGACGCCGGGCGCGGCGGCGTAGCGGCCCTTCGGCTGGAGCGCGCCCGCGCCCACGAGGGTCACCGGCAGCACGCGCGCGCCCGCCGCCGCGGCGACCCGGAAGGCGCCCGGCCGGAACGGCAAGAGCCGGCCGGTCGCGCTCCGCGTGCCCTCGGGGAAGAACACCGTCGACCACCGCCGCATCAGGTTGCGCTGCGCCGCGCCGAGATCCGCCACGGCGCCGCGGGCCCGCCCCCGATCGACCGGCGTGTGGCCGTAGAGGCGCATGCCCCAGCCGAGCACCGGCACCCGGAACAGCGCCCGCTTCGCCAGGAAGCGGAACGGCGCGCGCGCCTGCAGCACCACGAGGAGCGCGAGGATGTCGAGCGTGCTCTGGTGGTTCGCCGCGATCACGTAGCGCTCGCCCGGCCGCACGTGCTCGACCCCCTCGGCCTCGACGCGCACGCCGACGAGCCAGAGCGCCCCGGCCGCCCACACGACCGACAGGCGATCGTGCATCCGCTGCCGCGGATCGAAGGGGAAGCAGAGCAGGCCGACCGGGAGCAGCACGACAAGGAACAGCATCGCCCAGGCGTGGGCGAGCGCCGTGCGCGCGACCTCGATCGGACCGGCCGGCGCCGCGGCGGCGCCCCCCTGCGCCGCGGCGGCGCCCCGCTCCGCCGTCACTTCGCGACCGGCGGGGCCTCCGGCCCGTTGAAGCGCGGGACGAAGCCCTCCACCGAGGCGAGCGTCTCGAGCAACGTCACGTGGCGCAGCCGCGGGATCGCCACGTGCGTCCGCGCGCCGAGGTCGTCCTCCGTGATCGCGAGCGTCGCCGCCGCCGCGAGCTCCGCCACCGTCGCGCCGACGATCTGCGTCGTGCCCAGGCTGCTCGGCGCGGACGACCGGACCTCGCGCGGCGCGTCGGTCGTCCAGTACGCCCGCGGGGGACCCTGGAACGCCGCCTCGACCGGGGGCCGCGGCCAGAACGTCGGCTCGACGAGGCCGAGCTCGTCGACGAGCACCTCGCGCTCGGCGCGGACGTCGCGCGCCTCCGCCTCGTCGCCCAGCGCGTCGAACGCCTCGGCGCAGCGCTCGAGCGCCGTCACGAGCTGCGTCCGGTTGCCCGAGGCGCGGATGAGCTCGAGCGTCTCCCGGCCGTACGCCCGGAGCTCGCCGGCGTCGCCGCCGAGGAGCGCGCACGCGTGCACCCGGCCGACCCGGCCGAGCCCCACGGCGTAGGCGTCGCCCGTCCCCGCCGAGCCGATCTCGATCGCCCGGTCGTAGGCGGCGAGCGCCTCGCGGTGCTGGCCCTGCACGAAGAGCACGTCGCCCAGGTACCCCTCGGCCCAGCCGCGCCCCATGCCGATGCCGAGCACGCCGCTCAGGTTGCACGCGTTGGCGATCAGCACCCGCGCCCGCGCCAGGTGGCCCACGTGGAACTGGTGCCGGCCCGCGTACATCGTGCCGACGTACAGGTAGAGCCCGCTCAGGCCGTGCTCCTCGGCGTACGAGAGGAGCTGCGCGGTCGACCGCACCCCGAGATCCCAGTCGAACCGGCCCTCGGCGAGCACCGCGTAGTAGAACCACGTGCCGAACAGCCGCACGGGGTCGCGCAGGCGCTCGGCCAGGCGCGCGGCGTCGGCGGCGCTCTGCTCGGCCTCGGCGTAGCAGCCCGCCTGGCTCAGGGCGACGCAGAGGATGCCGCGCGAGTGGCACAGCTCGATGTACTCGCCCGCCGCCTCCGCGAGCTCGCAGCCGCGGCGCAGCGGCTCGGTCGCCGGGCCCACCTTGCCCGCCGCGCACAGCGCGCGCCCGAGGATGTTCGCGGGCAGGCACTGGTACGGGCGGAGCTCGGGGCTCGCGCCGATCGCCTGGAGCGCCTTGCGGCTGTGCGCCACGGCGTCGGCGAACTCCCCCCGGACGTAGTGCACGCGCGACAGCGCGCTGGAGAGCGCCGCCGTGACGAGCGGCGTGTCCGGCAGCGCGCCCTGCGTGCGCCGGAGCAGATCGAGCGGCTCCGCCGTGCTGCCGAGCAGGCACGCGACGCGCGCGAGCTCGTGGGCGCAGCGGGCCCGCAGCTCGATGCGCGCCGGGTCGAGCGGCAGCCGCTCGAGCAGCGCGAGCGCCTGCTTGAGGCGGCGGCTCGCGCCGTGCGGGTCCTGCAGGCGATCGGCCTCGTTCGCCGCGAGCAGGTACGTCTCCGCGGCGCGATCGAGCTCGCCGGCGCGCTCGACGTGGTGCGCGAGCGTCCCCGGATCGCCGCCGCGCAGCTCGATGCGCCGCGCGATGCGCCCGTGGACCTCGCCGCGATCCTCGGGCGGCACGCGGGCGGCGAGCTGCTCGCGCGCCGCGTCGTGCGAGAACGACGTGAGGCCCCCGTCCTCGCTCAGGCAGATGTGGTGCGCGGCGGCGTCGCGCAGGGCGCTGTCGACCGCCGCCGGGCCGAAGAGGCCGAGCTCGACGAGATCGTCGCGCAGGAACTGGCGGCCGATGAGCGCGGCCACGCCGAGGACCTGGACCGTCGTCGGATCGAGCGCCTCGATGCTGCGGGCGAGGACGTCCGAGACCGAGGCGGGCGCGCGGTAGTGCGCGTCGGCGCGGGAGATCTCGAGCGCGCCGCCGCGGCCGCGCTGCAGGAAGCCCTCGGTCTCCATGTTGCGGACGACCTGGATGTTGAAGAGCGGGTTGCCGGCGGCGAGCAGCGGGACGCGGCGGACGAGCTCCTGCACGAGGTCGTCGCTGGCGCCGCGGCCGAGCGCGGAGAGCAGCGCCCGGTTCGCGTCGGGCGGGAGCGGGCCGAGGTCGAGGCGCTCGACGCCCTTCCAGGCGAGCCACCCCGCCGAGCGCGGCGTCATCGGCGACGAGCCGGGCGAGCCGCGCAGCCCGGCCGAGGCCGGCGGCGGCAGCGTCGAACCGGGCGAGCCGCGCCCGGGGAACGGCGGGCGGGCCGTGCCGAGCAGCAGGATCGGCCGCTCGCCGAGCTGGTCCGAGATCCGGAGGAGCACGTCCTGCGTCGCCTCGTCGGCCCAGTGGACGTCCTCGATCGCGAGGACCACGGGGATCTCCTCGGCGATCGCGCCGAGCAGCCGCAGCAGGAGATCGGCGATCCAGCGCGTGCCGCCCGGGCCGATGGCGCCGCCCTCGTCGGCGAGCCCGACGGCGCGCATCAGCTCGGGGACGAGCCCCTGGAGCAAGGCGGCGTCGTCGGCGACCACGAGGCTGACCAGTCGGCGGATGCGCGCCGCGCGGCTGTCGTTGTGCCGCTCCAGCCAGAGCGCGATCTGCGTCAGCGCCTCGCGGATCGCGGAGTAGGGGACGAGCCCGGAGAGCTCGCGGCACCGGCCGTAGGCGACGATGGCCGCGCCCGTCTGCTCGACGGTCCGGAGCAGCTCGGCGACGAGGCGGCTCTTGCCGACGCCCGTGTCGCCGACCACCACGGCCGGCCGCGGCTCGCCGCACACCGCGGCCTGGAGGAGCTCGGCGAGCCGGCCGAGGTCCAGCTCGCGGCCCATGAACGGCGCGTCGTCGAGGGCCTCGGGCGGGGCGGCGTCGCGCTCGCGCTCGGCCGCGTCGGCGGCCGGGGGCTGCGAGGTGCCGTGGAGCGTGACGTAGTAGAGCTCCTTGAGCCGCGCGCAGAGCCGGGCCGCGCTCGAGAAGCGGCGCGCGGGGTCGCGCTGCATGAGCTCGTCGACGAGCGCCACGACCGGCGCCGGCGTCTCCGGCGCCACGGTGGAGAGCGGCACGAGAGTGCCGTAGACCTTCTGGTTGATGACGCTGTCGACGGTGCCGTCCGCGAACGGGAGGCGGCCGGCGAGCAGCTCGTAGAGCACGACGCCGACCGCGTAGAGGTCCATCCGGGGGCTCGGGCGCGCGAGCCCGCCCCGCTTCAGGCACTCGGGCGCGAGGTAGGCGATGGTGCCCGCGTTGACGCGGGCGTGCTCGGGCTGAAAGCTCACCGTGAGCGTGGCCAGGCCGAAGTCGAGGATCTTGAGCCGGGGCTCGTACGGATCGGTGAGGACGATGTTGCTCGGCTTGAGGTCGAGGTGCAGCACGTTGAGCGCGTGGCAGTGGGCGAGCGCCTCGGCCACGCGGCGCGCGATGCGCAGGGCCTCGATCGTGTCGAGCGGGCCCATCCGCGCGAGGTACCGGTCGAGCGTCTCGCCCTGCACGAGCTCCATCGCGAGGTAGAGGCCGATCCCGTCGAGGACGCCATACGACGAGAGCTTCACCAGCGACGGATGGCGCAGCCGGAGCAGCGCCTCGATCTCGTTCTGCTGGGCGAAGAGCTGCCCGATGTTCTGGGCGCTCACTTCCTTGAAGATCTTGATGGCGGCGACGTTCCCGGACTCGTCGTGGCCGCGGAACACCGCGCCGAAGCCGCCCTCGCCGAGCGGCTCGTCGATCGTGTACTCGCCGATCCTGGCGCCGCGCTCGATCAAGGGACCGCCGACCATCGTACCTGCCCTTCCGAGTACCCCGTCATCACCCGCAGAACCATCATGATACTCCGGACGCGGCGCCGTGACGGAGCGCAATGGCCACTTTTGCAGCCATCTTGCCATCTTGCCGCCTCGTGGCGCGCCGCGCCTTCACGGCCTGCCGCGTCTTGCCAGGTTCGACAGGAAACGTGCATGTCACGTTCGGGTGGCGATTCCGGTGCTCGTCCGGACGTCCGCGCCTCGCGCGGCGACAAGGAACGTGAGCCCGCATCCAGAACTGCGCTGTCGGCCTCGGGTCGGGGCCGAAAATGACGACGGCGGCGGCACCCCCGGGAGGGGGTGACCGCCGCCGCGTCCGGACTCAAGCCGTTCCGGGGATCAGGTCCCGCCGCTGGCCGAGCCGCTGGCCGAGCCGCTGACGCTGGCGCTGGCCTTGATGTTGACGTCGATCGAGGCCGTCGCGCTGGCCGACGCGTCCACCGCGGCCGCGACGCAGGCGACCGCCTTGCCGCCGGCCTTGAGCGCCGCGTCCTTGACCTCGACGCCCGCCTTGCCGACGCCGGACACGGCCGCCGCCAGCTTCTTGCCGGTCCCGAGCTGGACCTTGGCGATCGCCGGGAGCGACGCGCGGAGCGCCGCGATGAGCTTCTGCGCGTCGGCGTTCACCTTGCCGTTCGCCACGATGCGGACGTTCGGCGCGTCGCACTTCGCCTCGCCGGCGGTCTTCGCGGTGCACTGCACCTGGCAGCTCGGGTCGACGCTCGGGGGCTTGAACTCGCCCGAGCACTTCGGCTCCTTGATCTCCGCGCTGCAGCCGCCCGAGCAGGAGCCCGAGCACTTGGCCGAGCCCTTGATCTCGCAGGAGCCCGAGCAGGAGCCGTCGCAGGTGCCGGTGCAGCTGCCCTCGGCCTTGGCGTCGCACTTGCCCTCGCAGGTGCCCGCGCACGCCGCGCCCTTCGAGTCCTTGCCGTCGCACTTGCCGTCGCACTTGCCGCCGCAGGTGCCCTTGAACCCGGCTTCGCACTTGCCCGAGCAGCTCGCGTTGCAGGTGCCGGAGCACGCCGCGCCGGCGTCGACGGTGCACTTGCCCTTGCACTCGGCGTCGCACTTGCCGCTGATCTCGCCGCCCTCGCAGCTCGCCTCGAGCTTGCCGGGCTGCACCGGCGAGCCGCAGTCGCCGAGGCACTTCTGCATGGCCTCGATGTCGGCGTAGCACTTCGGGGGCTCGATCTGGACCGCGAGCTTCGCCTCGGCGTTCGCCTTGACGGCGGCGTTCACCTTGGCGGAGACCGCGTTGCAGACCTTCTCGGCGCCCTTGCCGCCGCTCGGCTCGGCCTTGAGCTCCGCTTCGCTCATGCCGAGATCCTTGCCGAGCTTGCCGCACGAGGCGATGAGGTCCGCCTCCAGGTCCGCCGTGAGCTTGTCGAGGGAGGCAGCGGCCTCGAGGAAGCCCTTGATCTTGCCCTCGACATCGGCGCCGCCCTCGAACTTGAGGTTGGCGATGCCGCCGTTCTTCAGCTCCTCGCATCCGCCCGCGGCGGACGCCAGGTCACCAGCGGGCCCGGGCAGGCTGTCTGCGCCGGGGATCCCCTTGCCGCCACAGTTCACGAGGAGAGGCGAAGCCAGCCCGAGCAGGGCAACGGGCATCGCAACCAACTTCCATCGATTGACGCTCATCTCAGAAACCCTCCGGCACCTCGACGGGTACCCCATGGGGCGCGGACCCTACACCAACGACCGCGACCTTGAAAGCCAGGACAGCCGCGATCCCGCGCGGCCGTCGCTCGCAACGCCGAGCAGCCCCGCACTCCGGGCCCCAGCAGAGATAGAGCGCCCTATTGCCCTAAGTCACGATGGCTGTAAAGAAACAAGCTGAGCGCGCCGAGCGGGGATGTGCGGCGGAGCGGCGCGCCGCGCCGTGATCACTCGTCGCCTTCGTCGAAGGGGAGGTCGAGCTGCGCGAGCGGGCGCGCGCCGACCGTGGGCCCGCCCTTCTTCTCGAAGAGCGCCTGCTCCCGGGCGATGTCGGCCTCGATGAGCTCTTGGTTGTCGTAGGCGAACGCGAGCGCGTCGAGCACGCGCGCGGGCCCGAGGTTCGGGTACCGCTTGAGCAGCGTCTCGACCGACGCGCCGCCGCGGTGCCACGCCCAGAGCCGCCGCACCGGGACGCGCGAGCCGGCGACGTGCGGGCTGCCGGCGAGCACCTGGCTATCGCACCGCACGTGAGGGTGGGGGACGCGGATTCGCGGGAGCACCGGCGCGGCCATCGCGCGGGGGAGCCTAGTACCGGTCGCGATCGGATGGAAGGGCGCCGCGAGCCGGCGGACACGCTCGGCGCCGTCGCGCGCTCGGCCAGCATGCCGCGCGCTCGGCCAGCATGCCGCGCGCTCGGCCAGCATGCCGCGCGCTCGGCCAGCACGCCGCGCGCTCGGCCCGCACGCCCGCGCTCGGCCCGCACGCCCGCGCGAAGCCGTCGACGCGGTGGCGGCCGCGCGTCGTTCCGCCTTCCGCCGGCGCGATCGGAGCTACCCTACGCCGCGGAGGCGCGCGGGCATCGTGCCCGTCGTCGCCGATCGGAGCTCATCCACCATGACCCAAGCCGAGAAGAACCCGCTTCGCGAAGGAATGCCCGAGGAGCGAACCGCCTCGCCGGCAGCGCTCGTGATCTTTGGCGCCTCGGGCGACCTGACCCGTCGCAAGCTGCTGCCCGCGGTCTACAACCTGGCGCTCAGCCGCCTGCTGACCGGCGGCTTCGCCGTGGTCGGCGTGGCGCGGCGTCCGAAACCGGATTTCGCCCAGGAGATGCGCGAGGCGGTCGGGAAGTACTCGCGGCGCCCCCTGGAGGAGGCGTCCTGGAGCGAGCTCGAGAAGGGCATCAGCTACGTCCAGGGGTCGTTCGACGAGGCCGAGACGTACGCCCGGCTCGCCGCGGAGCTCGAGCGGCTCGACGCCGAGCGCGGCACCCGCAAAAACCGGGTCTTCTACCTGGCCGTCGCGCCCGACCAGTTCGCGCCCATCGTGCGCGGCCTGCGCGCGGCGAACCTCGTCGCGCCGCCGTCGCACGAGAAGGACGCGCCGTTCCAGCACGTCGTCGTCGAGAAGCCGTTCGGCGAGGACCTGGAGAGCGCCCGCGCCCTCAACCGCGATCTGCTCGCCCACCTCGCCGAGTCGCAGATCTACCGGATCGACCACTACCTCGGGAAGGAGACGGTCCAGAACCTCCTCGTCCTCCGGTTCGGCAACACGATCTTCGAGCCGCTCTGGTCGCGCCAGCACGTCGACCACGTGCAGATCACCGTGGCCGAGGAGATCGGCGTCGAGGGCCGCGGCAAGTTCTACGAGAAGGTCGGCATCACCCGGGACATCGTGCAGAACCACGCGCTCCAGCTGCTCACGCTCGTCGCGATGGAGCCGCCGTCGTCGTGGGACGCCGACGCGGTGCGCGACGAGAAGGTGAAGGTGCTGCGGACGCTCCGGCCGATCGAGGGGCCTGACGCGCTTTCGTCGACCGTGCGCGGCCAGTACGCCGCCGGCATCGTGCGCGGCGAGAAGGTGCCCGGCTACACCGAGGAGCCCGACGTGGCGAAGGACTCGATGACCGAGACCTACGTCGCGATGAAGCTCCACCTCGACAGCTGGCGCTGGGGCGGGGTGCCGTTCTACCTGCGCGCCGGCAAGCGGCTGGCGAAGCGGGTGGCCGAGGTGGTGCTGCACTTCAAGCCGCTGCCGCACGGCCTGTTCAAGGGCGCCCCCGGCGCCACCGAGGAGCCGAACGCGCTCGTGATGCGCCTCCAGCCCGACGAGGGCATCTCGCTCCGGTTCGCGGCGAAGATCCCGGGCAGCGGCATCGCGATCCGCGGCGTGACCATGGACTTCCGCTACGGCGCCGCGTTCGGCTCGAGCACGCCCGAGGCGTACGAGCGGCTCCTGCTCGACGCGCTGCGCGGCGACGCCACGCTGTTCACGCGCGCCGACGAGGTCGAGGCGCAGTGGGGCTTCGTCGATCCGATCTTCGAGGGGTGGCGGACGCAGAACGCGCCCATCGCGCGCTACGCCGCGGGCACGTGGGGCCCGCCGGAGGCCGACGCCCTGGTCCAGCCGTCCGAGGGCGCCCGCGGGGCGTGCGGCGAGCGGAAGCCGCCGGAGCGGGCCTGGAGGCGGCCGTGAGCGCCGGGCGCATCGCCGAGGTGATCAAGCGGGTCGAGTCGGAGCTCGCCGAGTTCTGGTCGTCGCCCGACGAGTCGCGGCCGGAGCCGGCCCCGAAGACGCGCGCGTCGACGATGAACTTCGTCGCGGTGGGCAGCCGCGCCGAGGTCGAGCGCCTGAAGGAGCAGGCCGAGGAGCTCGCCGAGACGCACGCGGGCCGGACGCTGCTCATCACGCTCGACGACCGGCTCGATCCGCTGAGCGTGCAGGCCGACTGGTCGGCCACGTGCCGCCGCGCCGGGGAGGTGCCGATCTGCTACGACCGCGTGGAGCTCACGTTCGGGGTGGCCGCCGCCGAGCGCGTCGCGTCGGTGGTGAGCGCGCTGACGATCTCCGACGTGGCGGTGATCGTCGAGCTCGCGCCGGGCGCGCCGAACGTGCTCGGCGACGCGCTCGCGCCGATCTGCGATCGGCTGGTGTTCGACTCGGCCGAGACGTGCATCGAGCGGATCGCGGAGGTGGCGCGCGGGACGAAGGCGCCGCTGGCGGATCGGGCGTTCGTGCGGACGTTCTCGTTCCGCGAGCTCGTGGCGCGGTTCTTCGACGACATGCCCGAGGCGTCGCGCGCGATCCGGCGGGTGGAGATCGCGCGCAGCGCGGGGGCGAAGCCGGATCCGGCGGCGCTGCTCCTCGGGTGGATGGGGTCGCGGCTCGGCTGGACGTTCGAGTCGCGGGGGCCGGCGCAGCCCGCCGGCGCCGGCGTCGTGGGCCGCGCCCGCGCGGCGGACGGCGCGCCGATCGAGATCGCGCTTGTGGACGGGCCGCCGGCCGGGGAGCAGGCGCAGCGCCGGATCGACGGCGTGCGCCTCTTCACGTCGCTGCGCGGCGAGCCGCTCGCGCTCGGGTGCGTGCGGCTCGACAAGGCGCCCGCGACGGCGCGGTGGACGATGGAGGGGGCGCGGTCGGCCGACCACCTGCACCCGCTCGGCTACCGGGACGAGACGTGGGTGCTGACGAAGACGATCGACTCGCTGGAGGGCGATCGCCTGCTGCGCGAGGCGGTGCTCGCCGCCGCCGCGTGGAGCGCGCTCTGACGAGGCCGGGAGGAGGACCGAGATGAACGGTGGTGAAGAGACGCTCGTCGCGGCGGACGCGGCGGAGCTCGCGATCCTCGGGGCGGAGCTCATGGCGCGCGCGATCGCCGCGGCGATCGAGGCGCGCGGCGTCGCGCGGATCGCGCTGTCGGGCGGGGGCACGCCGTCTCCTTCGTACCAGCGGCTCGCGGCGCTGTCGCTCCCGTGGGCGCAGACCGAGTGGTTCTGGGTGGACGAGCGCGCGGTCGCGCCCGACCACCCCCGCTCGAACTACGGCGCCGCGCGCCGAGATCTCGCGGCGGCGCGCGTCCCGGAGGGCCGCTTCTTCCGCATGGAGGGGGAGGCGGCCGATCTCGGCGGGGCCGCCGCGCGCTACGAGGCGCTCCTGCGCGCGCGCTTCGGGGTCGCGTCGGCGGTGGCGTTCGACCTGATGACGCTGGGGATCGGCGACGACGCGCACACGGCGTCGCTCTTCCCCGGGACGGGGGCGGTGGGCATCGAGGATCGCCTGGTCGCCGCGATCCCGGCGCAGCCGGGCAAGGGGCTGGAGGCGCGGCTCACGCTGACGGCCCCGGTGATCCGGGAGGCGCGGGTGAAGCTCTTGCTCGCCGGCGGGGCGAGCAAGCGCGCGGTCGTGGCGCAGGCGAAGCGGACGGGTCCGGCCGACGAGGTGCCGGCGCGCGCCGTGCGCGGCGGCGCCGGGCGGCTCGTCTGGCTGCTCGACGCGGCGGCGGCGCAGGCCGGGTAGCGAGCGCGCGGCCGCGTCCTCTCGCGCGCGCCGCGCCAGCGGCCGCGCGCCAGCAGCTCGACACGCGCTGGCGCGCGGCCGCGGCGATTCCGCGCGGCGCGAGGCTTGACGCCATCGCTCCTTGCGCCAGAAGCCACGACACGCGCGCAGATGCCGTCGGGCGAGGGAGGAGCTGCAAGCCGAGAGCCGCGGATCGCCGAGGGCGACGACGCCGAGGCGCGCCTGTTCACCGCCGCGATCCTGACGGGCAACTACATCGCCGCGCGGAGCGTGCTGCACGCCGCGATCGGCAACGGGCTCGGCTACATCTACGAGCGCATCGTCGTGCCGGCCATGGAGGAGGTCGGGAGCCGCTGGTACGAGAACCGGATCAGCGTCGCGGACGAGCACCTCGCCACGGCGGTCGCGCAGACCGCCGTCGCCTCCATCTACCCGCTGATCCGGTGGCCGGCGGGGGGGCCGCGGGCGGTGGTCGGCTACGTCGAGCCCGAGCGCCACGCGTTCGGCGCGCGCATGGTCGCCGATCTCCTCGCCCTCGACGGCTGGCAGACGACGTTCGCGAGCGGGGGGATCTCGCTCGCGCGCGGGCTCGAGGATCTCCGGCGGAGCGAGGTGAAGCTCTTCGCCGTGTCGATCACCCTCTGCGAGCACCTGCCGGCGGCGCGCGCGCTCATCGAGAACGCGCGCGAGGACATGCCCGGCGTGAAGATCCTCGTCGGCGGCCGCGCCGTCGCGGCGCTGCCCGACGCGGTTCGGCTGCTCGGGGCCGATGCGATCGCGGCGACGGCCTCGCGGGCGGTGGAGGTCGCGCGGGCATGGCGGTGACGCAGCCGGACGCCGCGGCGCTCCTCGGCGCCCTCCTCGCGAGCGAGGACGACCTCCTGCTCGTGGTGCAGCGCGGCGAGATCTCCCACGCCAGCGCGGCGGTGGAGCGGCGGCTCGGCGGCGCCGCGCCGGGCAGGGACGTCGCGTCGCTGTTCCACGAGGAGAGCCGCGAGAAGCTCGCGGCCGCGCTGGCCCACGAGGCGCCCGCCGCGTGGGAGCTCCAGGTGTGCCGCGAGGGTGAGGGGCAGGAGCCGGTGAGCTTCCTCGTGGTCCCGGCCGCGGACGGATCGCGCATCCTGCTCGGGCGGGCTCCCGCGCTGGACGAGGCGGTCCGGATCAAGGAGGCTGCCATCACGCTGACGACCGCGCTCGCGGACATCGCCCGCGAGCTCGCGACGAAGGGCGCCGAGCTCGAGGCGGCGCGCGCCGGGCTCGAGGAGCTCGGGCGCCACCGCGACGAGCTCCTGTCGATCGTGTCGCACGACCTGAAGGCCTCGCTGCACGCCATCCGGCTCCAGGGCTCGCTCATCGAGCACGCCGAGACCCCTCCGACGGCGGCGCAGCGCGCGACGATCGCGGGGCGGCTGCTCCGCAACGTCGACCGGATGACGTCGCTCATCTCGGACATCCTCGACGCCGCGCTCGCCGACGCGGGGGAGCTGCGGATCGAGCCGCAGCGGTTCTCCCTGGGCGACGTGGTCGCCGAGGTGGTCGACACGGTGGCCCTCATCGCGGCCGACGCGGGGGTGCAGCTCCGCCGCGCGGCCGCGGGCGCCGCGGTCGTGGACGGCGACGCCCGGCGGCTCTACCAGGTCGTCCTGAACCTCGTCGAGAACGCGATCCGGCACTCGCCGCGGGGGGCCGAGGTCCTCATCGCGCTCGAGGCGCAGGGCGCGCGCGTGCGCTGCTCGGTCGAGGACGGGGGGCCCGGCATCGCGCCCGAGGAGCGCGCCGCGGTGTTCGAGCGCTTCCAGCGGCGGGGCGGCCGCGCGGGCCGGGCCGGCCTCGGCCTGTACATCGCGCGGCGGATCGTCGCGCTGCACGGGGGCTCGATCTGGGTCGAGGCCGGGGCGCGCGGCGGCGCGCGCTTCGTCTTCGAGATCCCGGCGCCCGGCGGCGCGGGTGGTGACCGGATTTGAACATGAAGGCGGGAAGGGGGGAAGAAAAGATCAATGATCTTCTTGCCTTCCCGCCTTCATGGGGATCGCTCCGGGGCAGATTGGGCCACCACCGGGGCGCGGGCGGGGCGGCGGACGCGGGCGCGCGCTGAGGCGACGTCGCGCGCGCGGGGCGCGGTGAGGCGCGCCCCCCCGCCGCGCTCAGGACCTGCGGGACGGCGCGCGGCGCCGGGGCGCGTCGTCGTCGTCGTCGCCGCGCGCGGCGAGCTCCCTCGCGAGGGCGAGCGCGCCGCGGACGCCGACGAGGGGGTCGGTGACCACGGCGACGGGCACCCCCTCGAGGAGCGGCGTGAGGCGGCCCTTCTTCACGAAGGACTTCATGAACAGCTCGCGCCGCGCGGTGACGAGGTTCCTCGCGATGTTGCCGAGGACGAAGACCCCGCCGAGCGCGAGCTCGCGCAGGGCGAGGTTGCCCGCCTCGGCGCCGTAGATCTCGACGAACAGGTCGACCGCGCGCGCGGCGGGCCGGAACGCGCGCGCGAGCCCGAGCTCGGAGATCGCCGCGTTGCGGTCGCCCTCGGCGAGGCGGCGCTCGATCGCGCGGGGCACGCGGGCGGCGCGGGCGGCGAAGAAATCGAAGAGGGCGCCGAGCCCGTCGCCCGAGAGGACCCGCTCGTAGCTCACGTGATCCGGGTGGCGCTCGGCGAGGAACTGCCACAGCTCGACCTCGACGGCGGAGCGCGGGGCGAAGTCGGTGTGGCCGCCCTCGGTCGGGAGCGTCAGGTGGCGGGCGCCGTCCCAGACGAGCCGGGCCTCGCCGAGGCCGGTGCCGGCGGCGATGACGGCCATGTTGCTCTCCTTCGGCCGCGGGCGGCGCTCGGTGAGCGGCGCGATCGAGGAGCGGGGGATGTGCAGGCAGCCCCGGGCGCCGACCACCAGGTCGTTCGCGAGCACGACGCGCGCGATCTTGAGCCGGCGCGACAGCTCGCGCTCCGCGAGGCGCCAGGGCAGGTTCGTGATGGTGGCGACGTGGTCCTTGATGGGGCCGGCGACGCCGAGCACCGCGACGGCGGGGTGGGGCGCGTCGCTGCGGACGAGGAACGGGAGGGCGATCTCCTCGAAGCTCGCGTGCTCGCGGCTGCGGAAGACCGCCTCGGAGAGCGGCCTCTCGCCGGAGGCGTCGTAGAGCGCGAGCCGGGTGTTCGTGCCTCCGATGTCGCCGACGAGCAGCGACGGGGCCACGGATTTCTTGGTCCTTGCCACGCGGGCGCCCTGCCAGCGCCCCGCGTCGGCGGCAAGGCGAACCGTCATCGGGCGGGCGCGGACGGGGCGATCGTCGGAGCGGCCTGCAGCCTCGACCGCCGCGCTGGCGCGGGCGCCCGTGGGTTCCCGCGAGCGGCCTCGGCGCTGTCCTGCCTTGACCGGCGCACCGCCTCCGGTCGAAAGTGCCGGCGTGCAGCGGCTGTTCCCCGCGCTTCTGGCCGCGCTCGCCGGCCTCGTCTCTCTCGCCGGCCCAGCGTTCGCCGACGCGGCGCAGGGCGCGCTCGCGCAGCCTGCGCCCGCGCACCTCGCGCAGCCTGCGCCCGCGCCGCCGCAGGGCGCGCCCGCGCCGCCTTCTCAGGGCGCGCCCGCGCCGCCGCCGCCCGCACCGGCCACCTCCGCGCCGCCCTCCGCCTCGGCCGCGCCGCGCTCGGCGCGGGCCACGGCGGCGCCGGCCGCTCCGGCCGCGTCCGCGCCGCCGGCGCAGCTCGCGCCTGCGCCGGCTTCGGCCCCGCCGGTCGCGCCGCCCGCGTCGGCGCCGGCCGCTCCGGCCGCGTCCGCGCCGCCGGCGCAGCCCGCGCCCGTGCAGGCCACCTCGGCGCCGCCCTCCGCCGCGCAGCTCGCCGCCGCGCCGGCGCAGCCCGCGGCGGATCCGCCGCCCGCGGCCGATCCGCCGCCCGCGCAGGCCTCCGCGACGCCGCCGGCGCAGCCCGCAGCCCAGCCGCCGGCGCCCGTGCAGCCGCCGATCGTGCACGTCGCGCCGTCGCCCGCGCCGCCCCGGTCGGCGGCCGCGCAGGTCGTGCTGGCGCCCGCGCCGCCGCAGCCGGCCGCCGAACAGGCCGAGCCGCGCCCGCCCGACCCCCAGCCGCCGCCGGCGGTCGAGCAGCCCGAGGCGCGCGTCGAGCTGCTCGGCCGCACGGTGTTCGCCATCCGCGTGCACCGCGGCAGCCTCTCCCCCCCGGCGCGCGCCCGCGAGGCGGCGAAGGTGCTGGAGCGCGCCGCCCAGGAGAAGCAGATCCCCGAGGTCCGCGTCGACGAGCAGGCGGGCGTCGCGGTGATCTACGTCGGCGAGAGCCCGCTCATCCACATCGGGCCCGAGGACGCCGTCGCGGCGGGCACCACCACCGTCTCCGTCCACGCCGCCGCGATCGCCGCCACGGTGCGCGACGTCCTCGCCAAGGAGCACAGCCGGAGCCGCCTCGCCACGAGCGTGTTCTCCTTCTCGCTGCTCGTCTTCTCGGGGCTGATCGCGCTGCTCCTGCTCCGCAAGGTCGGCGAGCTCGTCGAGCGGGCGCGCGCCTGGGTCGCCGAGCACCCGGAGCGGCTCCCGGCGCTGCACGTCCGCGGCATCGAGATGCTCCGGCCCGCCGCGTCCCAGGGCGCGCTCTCCGTCGCGCTCGGCGCCGCCGGCATCCTCGTCCGGCTGGGCATCGCCTACATCTGGATCCTCTTCGCGCTCTCCCTGTTCGAGTCCACGCGCAACTACAGCCAGAAGCTCACCGGCTTCGTGCTCGCGCCGATGTCGGAGCTCATGGGGCGCATCGCGCGGAGCGTCCCGGTGCTCGTGCTCGCGATCCTCGCGACGCTCGCGGTCATCGTCCTCATCCGCTTCGTGGGGCTGTTCTTCGGGAGCGTCAGCCGGGGCGAGACGTCGCTCGGGTGGCTCCCCTCGGAGCTCGCGGTCGCGACCGGGGTCCTCGTCCGCTTCGGCATCCTCGTGGCCGCGCTGCTGCTCGCGGCGCCGCTCATCACCGGCACCGACGAGGGGGCGCTCACGCGGGTCGGCTTCGTGGTGCTCGCGTCGGCCGGGCTCGCCAGCACGCCGCTCATCGCCTCGGCGGCCGTCGGCCTCTCGGTCATCTACGGGCGGCGCCTGCGCGTCGGCGACGTCGCCGACGTGGGCGGCCGGTCCGGGCGGGTCCGCGAGCTGACGCTGCTCGAGGCGCGCCTCGAGGACGAGGACGGGTGCGTCGTGCGCGTGCCCCACCTGCTCAGCCTGTTCCACCCGACGCGCGTCCGCGGCCGCCCCCCGCTCGTGGCCGTCGAGATCAGCGTCGACCCCTCCGCCGATCTCGACCGAGTGCGGGAGCTGCTCCTCAAGACCGGATCGAGCCTCGGCAGCCGCGCCCGCGCCGCGCTCGTCGCGATCGACGAGGGGGGCGCGCACTTCCGGGCCACGATGGCGTGCGACGGCGACGACGTGCGCAGCCGCTGGCTCGCCGCCGTGGCGCAGGCGCTCGTCGCCGCCGGCATCCCGCTCGGGCGCGCGCCGGCGACCTCCGGCGGCGCGCCGCGCCGCGCGCCGCTGGATCGGGGCGCGGCCTCGTGAACGCCATCTGGCTCCTGATGGGGCTGCTCGTGCTGTCGTACCTCGGCAGCTCGCTCGTCAGCGGCCGCGTGCTGCGGGGCATCGGCCTCCCCTCGGGCGCCGAGTACGTGGTGCTCGGCTTCGTGCTCGGGCCCTCGGCGCTCGGGCTGCTCGAGCCCTCGTCGCTCGCCGCGTTCGAGCCCGTGGCGGGCGTCGCGCTCGGCTGGCTCGCGGTCGTGGTCGGCCTCGATTTCGGCTTCGTCGGCAACCGCCGCGTCCGCCCGTCGCGGATGGCGCTCGGCGTGCTGATGAGCCTGCTCACCGGCTCGGCGGTGGCCGCAGCGGTGTGGTTCGCGGCGGCGCGCGGCGCGCCGTCGCTGGAGAGCGGCGACCGGGTGCTGCTCGCGGCGGGCGTGGGCGCCGTCTCGGCCGAGACGACGCGGCACGCCGTGCTCTGGGTCACGCAGCGCTACAGCGCGAGCGGCAAGCTCTCGGACCTCATCGCCGACATCGCCGACTGCGACGACCTCGGGCCGCTGCTCATGATGGGCGGCGCCTTCGCGCTCGTCCCGCAGGCGACGGGCCACTGGCCGCTCCCGTTCTGGGGGTGGACGATCGTCACGGCGCTCATCGGCGTGGTGCTCGGGCTCATCGCGGTCGTGCTCCTCGGCAGCGATTTCCGCCTGATCCAGAGCTGGGGCGTGCTGCTCGGCACGTCGCTGCTCACGATGGGCACGAGCGCGCGGGTCGGCCTGTCGCCGCTCTTCGCGACGTTCGCGATGGGCGTGACCATCGCCGCGCTCTCCCGGCACCGCGAGGAGATCGTCGCGATGATCGCGCCGACCGAGCGGCCGGTCATCCTGCCGGCGCTCCTGCTCGCGGGCGCGCAGGTGAACCCGAAGGCGGCGCCGTTCCTGCCCTGGATCGTGGCGATCGCGCTGGCGGCGCGGGTGCTCGGCAAGCTCGCGACGGGCCTCGTCTTCCGGGTCGCGTCGCCGGACGCGCGCGACACCTCGCCCTGGCTCGGCCTCGGGCTGCTCTCGTCGGGCGCCGTCGCCATGAGCGTCGGGCTCGCCTTCGCGCTGCGTTTTCCGGGCCCGGTCGGGCACACCGTCCTCGTCGCCGCGGCGGCCGCCGCCGTCTTCGGCGAGCTCGTCGGTCCGCAGGCGCTGCGCGCCACGCTCCGCAAGGCCGGCGAGCTCGCCGCGCCCGAGCGGGAGTCGCTCTTCTTCGGCCGCGGGCTGGGCCGCGCCGCGCGCGACGCCGCGCCGGGCGACGGCGATGTCCCGCCGCCGCCGGTGGCCGAGCGGGGCGAGGGGTAGGAGGTGTCCCCGTGAGCGCTGCAGCACTCCCTGACATCGCGCCCGTCGCGCCCGCCGGGCCCGACGCGCCCGCTGGCCCGGCTGGGCCCGCCGCCGCCCCCGAGCCGCACGGCGCGCCTCCTTCCGGCCATCACGGCTCGGCCCCCAAGGGCCCGCTGAACCACCTCACGCACGCGGTCGCGCTGGTGATCCTGTTCGGCGTGCTCTACGCGACGACGCGCGCGGTCCCGCACGACAACGGCCCGGCGGGCACCATCGCCTCGATCGGCTTCCTCCTGCTCGCGGGCACGCTCGCGAGCGAGCTCGTCGAGCCGCTCCGCTTGCCGCACCTCTCCGGCTACATCCTCGCGGGCATCGTCGCGGGGCCGCACGTCCTCAAGCTCGTCGATCACCACGCCGTCGAGGAGATCTCGCGGGTCAACGCGCTCGCGCTGGCGCTCATCGCGCTCGCCGGCGGGGCCGAGCTCCGGCTCGAGATGGTCAAGAAGAGCCTGAGGAGCCTCCTCTTGCACAACCTCGTGCAGACGGTCCTCGTGTTCGTGGCGATGACCGGCGTCTTCTTCGCCGCGCGCTCGCTCGTCCCGTTCGCGGCCGACCTCCCGATCGCCGCGGCGTTCGGCGTGGCGGTCCTCTGGGGCGTGATCGCGGTCACCCGCAGCCCCTCGGCCGTGCTCGGCATCCTCTCGCAGACGCGCGCGACGGGGCCCGTGGCGATGAACACGCTCGCGTTCGTGATGACGTCGGACATCATCGTCATCGTCGTCACGGCGGTCGCGCTCTCCACGGTGCGGCCGCTGATCGAGCCGGGCACGACGATGTCGATGCACGAGATCGAGCTGCTCGGCCGCGAGATCCTCGGGAGCATCTCGATCGGCACGACCCTCGGGCTCGCGCTGGCGGCGTACATGCGGCTCATCGGCCGGCAGCTCATCCTGGTGTTCGTGGCGCTCGGCTTCGGGGCCACGGAGGTGCTGCGTTACCTCCGCTTCGACGCGCTGCTCGTGTTCGTGGTCGCCGGGTTCGTCGTCGCGAACCTGTCGAAGCAGGGGGAGAAGCTGGTGCACGCGGTCGAGGACGCCGCGAGCGTGGTGTTCGTGCTGTTCTTCGCGACGGCGGGCGCGCACCTCGATCTGCCGCTGCTCAAGCTGATGTGGCCGGTCGCGCTGCTCTTCGGCGCGTCGCGCGCCTTCGTGACCTGGGTGGCGAGCCGCATCGGCAACCGGCTCGCGGACGACCCGCCGGTGCTGCGGAAGTGGGCGTGGTGCGGGCTGGTCTCGCAGGCCGGGCTCACGCTGGGCATCAGCCTGACGATCGAGCGCGCGTTCCCGAGCCTGGGCGCCGGCTTCCGCGCGCTCGTCATCGGGTGCGTGGCGCTGAACGAGGTGTTCGGCCCGATCCTCTTCAAGTACGCGCTCGACCGCGCCGGCGAGACGGCCGTGGAGGCGTCGCGCGGGTCGCTGGCGAAGTCGCTGCCGGACCTCGGGCGCCCTGGGTGAGGTGCGGCCCGCTCACGGGGTGAACCGGAGCGAGTAGCTCACCACGGTGGGGCCTCGCCTCGGCTTGAGGAAGTCGATCCGCTCGAAGACGCCGACCACGCATTTCGTGAACGCCTCGCCCTTGAGCGCCGTGCGCGGCTTGCGCACCTCGGCCTTGCCGCCGTCCTTCTCGATGCGCAGGTCGATCCCGAAGTCGCCGCCCTTGGTCGGGTCCTCCGCGAGCGCGAAGCAGCGTCGGAAGTCGTCGAAGTGGGGCGCGACCGAGCGCTTGATCGGCTCCTTGGTGAAGTCGTCGTGCGGCCCGCCGCCGATGTGCATGCCGATGTTCGCGACCTTCACCTTCGGGAGCGGCCCGGCGTCGGCCGGGGCCGCGGCGGGCGCCGCCGGTTCGGCCGCGGCGGGGGCGGCGGAGGCTGCGGCGCTGGCGGTGGGGGCGGCGGGCGCGGAGGCCGCGGGGGCAGGGGTGGAGGCGCTCGCGGAGGCGGCCGCGCTCGCCGGCGGATCGGTCGGCGGCGGCGCGGCGCTCGCCGGCGCGGTCGCGAGCGCCTCCGCCTGCGGCGCGGCGTGGCGCTCGGCCGGGGGCGTGGCGCCTGACGAGCAGCCTGCTGCGGCGAGGGCGAGGGGAGCGGAGAGCGCGAGGAAGAGCGGGGCGGGACGGCGCATGATGGCGCGCGAATCTACTGCGGCTCGCGCTGATGCAGGAAGCGGACGGCGCGCGGAAGATCGGAGCGCCGCCGGAGCGATCGGGCGGGCGGGTGGAGGGCCGGGGGCGGGCGGGTGGAGGCCCCGTTCGTGGGCTGGGGACCTCCATCGCGCGCGCGAGCGGTTCCGTCGCTGGAACGAAGGCTTCCGGCGCGGTCCGGAAGGCTTCCGGCGCGGTCCGGAAGGCTTCGCGCGCGCTCCGGAAGGCTTCGCGCGCGGTCCGGAAGCTTCGCGCGCGGGGCGGAGGGTCGAATTTCCCGGGAAATTCGTCCCCCGGCGCGCGCCGGACGGCGCCGGGGCCGCGGCGGACGCCGCTAAGTACGCGAAACCTCGTGCTCCGGAGCGCGCGGGAAGCCTTCCGGAGCGCGCGCGAAGCTTCCGGAGCGCGCGGGAAGGTCTCGGGCGCGCGCGGGAAGCCTTCGTGCCGGCACCGGCGCCCGCAGCGCGCGCCCAGGTGCACCCGCCATGGCGCCGCGCTCCTGCGAGCGCCCCCACACCCCGCCCTACTGCGCCGTCGCCTCGCGCCGCTTCCTCACCGCGTCGTTGTGGTCGTCCAGGCTCTCGCTGAACCGGTGGCGCCCCCCGCCCGCCGCCACGAAGTACAGGTACTTCGTCGCCGCCGGCGCGAGCACGGCCGCGATCGACGGCCCCCCCGGGTTGGCGATCGGCCCCGGCGGCAGCCCCGGGTACGCGTAGGTGCTGTAGCGGTTCTTCGGATCCCGCACCACCGCGGGCGTGGGCTTGCCGCCCCACTCGGCGCACGACGGCGCCTCCTCGGGCCAGGCCACGCAGCCGTAGAGCGCCGTCGCGTCGGACTGGAGCCGCCGCGAGCGGAACGTCGGGTCGAGGAGCCGGTTCAGGAACACGCTCGCGATGAGCGGCCGCTCCTCCGCGACGACCGCCTCCTTCTCGACGATCGACGCGAGCGTCAGCACCTCGCGGCGACCCCAGCCGAGCGTCGCCTGCAGCGCGGCGAGCCCGTCCTTGCTCTCGGCCGCGAGCGCGCTCCAGCGCCGGTCGGCCTCGGCGACGAGGCGCTTCGCCACCTCGCGCGCGTCCGTGTCGAGCGGGAACTCGTACGTCGCCGGGAAGAGGTACCCCTCCGCGCTCTCCGCCCCCACCGCGCCGCCGCGCTCGATGCCGAGCGCGTCCAGGAACGCGCCGTCCGCGGTCGCGGCGAGGAACGTCTTCCTGCCGGCGACGCGCAGCTTCTCCAGCCGGGCCGCGATGTCGAAGCGGTTCCACCCCTCGGGGATCGTCACCTTCGCCGTGGGGCGCCCCTCCGCGCGCGTGAGCAGCTGCCGCAGCTCCCGCGGCGTCGCGCCCTCGAAGAGCAGGTGCGGGCCCGGCACGAACGCCTCGGTGCCGCCCGTCGCGCCGAGGTAGAGCGCCATCGCGCGCTCGCTCTCCACGAGCCCCTCGGCCGCGAGCAGCGAGGCCGCCTCGCCCGCGTCGAGCCCCTCCGGCCAGTTGATCTCCACGACGCGCCCCCGGTCCGGGGCCCTCGTGCGCCCGAAGCCGAGCACCAGCGCGAGCAGCGCCGCGCCCGCCACCGCGAGCGCGCCCGCGAGCCCGAGGAGCAGCGCCCGCCCGCGCCTCGGCCAGGGCCGCGCCGGGCGCCGCGACGCCGGCGCGCGCTGCCCCGCGCCGCGGCCCCGCCGCGCGGGGGTCGTCTTCCGGGTCGACGACGGGGGCTCCCGCGGGGGCGAGCCCTGCGCGCCGTCGCCACCCGTCCGTCGGTTCCCCGGACGGCTCGCCCTAGGTCGAACGCCCACCGCCCGGAGTCAAAACCCGAAAGCCCGACCCGTGTCAACGTCCCGGCCGCGGCGCGCGGCGCGTCGCCGCGGGAGCGCGCGCCGCCGCGGGAGCGCGCGCCGCCCCGGCCCGCGCGTCAGCGGGCGAGATCGAAGGCGTCCGCCTCGTTGCGGCGAACGGCGGCCTTGCCCTCGCGGGACTGCGCCGGGGCCGGCGGCGCCGGGGCCGCCGCCGGGGCCTGCGCGAAGCCGCCCGGCTTCGCGGGGGCGGCCGGCGGCGGCGTCGCGAACGACGGCGGCGCGCCGAAGCTCGTGTCGGCCCGCTCCAGCGCCGCGATCTGGCTCTCGAAGTCGGACGCCACGTCCTTCGCGCGGCCCGCCGGCGCGGCGCGCTTCGCCTTGTCGGCCGCGCTCCGCAGCGACCGCTGCTGCGCGTCGAGCTTGCTGCGCGCCTCGTCGAGCCGCCCCTGCTCGAACAGGAAGTTGGCCTGCTTCAGGGTCGCCGCCGTCTCGCTGCGCTGCACGCGCCCCGCGACGAGCGCGTCGAGCTCGCTCGCGTCGGCGTCGCGGTCCGCGATCGCGACGCCGAGCTTGCCCTCGCACCGGGCGTCGGTCTTCGCGACGAGATCCCGGTACGTGAGGCCGACGTCGGCGATCGGGGACGCGCCGCGCGCGTCGTCGCCGAGGCCGCCGAGGCGCACCTTGAGCAGCACCGTCTTCACCTCCCCCGCCGCGAACGCGCCGAGCGGCACGATCACCTGGTCGCCGGCCCGCCGGAACGAGCGATCGAAGACCCGATCGAGCGTGACGCCGGGCGCGAGCGCGATCGCGAGCTCCGCGCCGTTCGCCACGGAGGCGGTGAGCTGCTCCGCCTCCGCCTCGAAGATGCGCGCGAGCGCGGCGTCGTTCTCGACGAAGTAGTGCCGGCCGTTCGAGTCGAGCGCGATCGCCGACAGGATCTTCTCGTTGTAGTCGACGTCGACCCCGATGGTCGTGATGCTCACGCCGCGATCGCGCGCCCGCTGCGCGATCGCGCGGAAGCCGGGGAGATCGCGCACGCCGTGGTTGGCGTCGCCGTCGCTGAGGACGAGCATCCGGCTCACCCCGCCGCCGGCCTGGGCGAGCAGCGACAGGCCCTCCTCGATGCCGCACGAGATGCAGGTGTCGCCGCCGAGCGAGATGCCGCGGACGCCCGCGAGGATGCGGCCGCGCGTGTCCGGCCCGACGGTCGTGGGCGGCACGACCACGGTGGTCCGCGTGTCGAAGGTGACCACCGACACCACGTCGCCGTCGTTCATGCGGCCGACGGCGGTGGTCGCCGCCTGGACGGCGTTGGCGAGGCGGGTGCCCTTCATCGAGCCGGAGCGATCGATGACCAGCGAGAGGTTCGCCTGCGCCTGCGCCCTGGCGGGCGCGTCGTCGCTGCGGACCTCGAACATCAGGAACGTCTCCCGCGCCGAGCGGGGGAGGCGGGCGTGCCCGACGCGCCCCTCCAGCATCAGCCAGGATCCGGTGGCGAAGCGGCTCGGATCGACCGCGGCCACGGCGCCGCCCGTCACCTCCGGGACGACGGGCGGCGGCTCGGCGGTCACCTCGGCGGCCTCCACGGCGGCGCCCGAGGGGACGAGCGAGTAGACCGAGAGGCTCGTGAACATCATGCCGAGGGCGGAGAACAGGGCGACGTGGGTCGGCTTCATGGCTCCTCCAGAGAACGGCCTGCGCCCCTCGATCTTACGTCGGCTTCCGTCGGCCTCGTCGGCTTCCGTCGGCTTACGCCGGGCTCACGGCGGAGGGCCCGCAGGCGTGGTCCCTTCGACGTCCCCGGGCGCCGAACGATCTGACGGCTCCACGGTCGGCCGGACACCGGCGGCGCGGAGGGCGCTCCAGGGCGGGATGCTCCCGATCAGGACGAGCACGGCGTCGCACGGGTGCGCCTCTGCCCCTGACGGCGACGCGAGGGTCGCCGCGAGCGCGCCGCGCGGATCCGCGGTCAGCGCGGCGACGTCGGTCTCGAACCGGAGCGAGAGGCGGGACGCGGCGAGAAGGCGGCGCATCTCCTCGATGTTCCGCGTCTTTCCGCGCCGGAACCCGCCGCCGCGGTAGACGACGGTGACCTCGGTGGCCGGCTGGCGGGACAGCGCGATGGCGGCCTCCATGGCCACGTCGCCGAGCCCGACGATCAGCACCCGCTGGCCCGCGAGGCTCCGCGCGTCGGCGAGGTGGTAGTACACCCGGCCCTCCACCTCGGCGGACAGCTCGAACGGAAGCCGGCGGGGCGAGCCGCGCTGGCCGAGGGCGAGCAGCACGCGCCGCGCCCGGCGCTCGGTGCGCGGCCCGCCGTCGCGCGGCTCGGTGACGACGGCGAAGCCGGCCGGGGCCTCGGCGGCTGCGCCCGCGCCGCCGCCGAGGCGCGCCACCGACACCATCCGGGTCTCCTGCGCGATGGGGAGCCGCTCCTTCCGCACGATGCGGAGCCAGTGGGCGAGGAGCTCCTCCTTGGTCGACTCCTTCAGCCACAGCTTCCCGGTCACGGGCAGGTCGAGCGGCTGATCGAAGACCAGCTTGCCGCGCGGGAAGCTCTGGATGCTCTGCGCCACGCTGCCCTGCTCGATCACCTCGAACGAGAGGCCGAGCTCCTTGGCGCGCAGCGCGGCGCTGATCCCGGCGGGCCCCGCGCCGACGATGATCAGATCGAGCCCCGGGCCGCGGTCGCCGGCCTTCCGCAGGTCCTCCGCGATGCGCTCCGCCGCGAACGCGCCCTGGTGGATGGCGTTCTTGATGAGGGGGAGCCCGGTGACGTCGCCGGCGAGGTACAGGCCCGGCACGTCGAGGCTCCCGAGGTCGTCGCCGAGGCGCGGGCGGCCCTCGATCGGCGCGCCGCCCTCGATGGTGAGCGACCCGTTGGGGCAGCGCTGCTCGCACAGGGTGAGGCCGCAGCACGCCTCGGGGCGGGCCACGACCGCGACGTACCGCTCGACCGCGAGCACGTCGTACGGGCACGCGTCGACGCACGCGTAGCAGCCGAGGCAGGTGGTCGTGTCGATCCGGGGCAGGCGCACGCGCGCCGCGGGGCGCAGCATCGCCTCGGCCGCCTCGGCGTCGCGCGAAGGCCGCCGCGAGCGCCGCGCGCGCAGCGCATGGCCGCCGCGGGCGCCCGCGAACGCGAGGCCGGCGGCGGCGAGGCCGGCGCCCATCCAGAGCAGCGCGCGCCCGCGCGGCAGCGCGCCCCCCGGGGCGGCGCCGGCCGCGCCCGCTACGACCGGCATGGCCGCGGCGGCGTCGCGCGCGGCCTCCCAGGCGAGGGCGCGGTCCTCGGTGTGCTGGCCGCGGCACACGCCGCCGCCTCCGGCGCGGCCGGCGCGGCCGGTCGCGGCGTCGTCGGGGAGGGCAGGGCGGTGCTCGTCGAAGCAGGCGATCGGCCGGGCGTCGCCGAGCGGCGCCTGCGCCTCGACCAGGCAGCGCGCGATCGGGTCGCGCGGCGCGCCGAGGTCGTGGCACGGCGCGCAGCTCCCGGCGGCGACGATCGCGACCGTGGCCGGCTGGCTCGGGCGGAAGGCCGCCCTCGGGAGCTCCACCTCGGCGCCCGGCGCGAAGCGCACCGGCGGCCCCGCGGGGTCGAACACGACGCCCTGGTCGCCGCGGTGGATGGGGTGGCACGTGGCGCAGCTCATCGCGCCGCTCGCGAGCAGCTGCCCGTGGCTCGCGCGGGTGGACCCGTGGTCGCCGTGGCACCCGGTGCAGGCCCGGTCCAGGCGCGCGCCCGCCGCGGACCCGCGCGGCGCGGCTTCCGCAGCCCCCCGCGGCGCAGCTTCCGCAGCCCCCCGCGGCCCCGCGGTCGCCTCCTCGGCGTGGCACGACGCGCACGCGAGCTGCGCGCGCGCGTGGGGCAGCGAGAGCGGCCCCGGCGCCGCGTGCCCCCCGGGCGGCGGGAAGAGCAGCGCCGCCGCGCCGGTCGCGACGGCGCCCGCCAGCGCGGCCGGCAGCACGCCCCGGAAGCGGGTGACGTCGGACGTCGACTCGGCGCGGCGCGCGGCGCGACCGCGCACGATCTCGCGCGGCTGGGCGGCGCGCTGGCGCGGATCGGACAGGTCGGCGCGGTAGAGCGTCCTCGATGGGTCGGGCGGCGGCGCAGGCTCCCGGGAGGCGCCGCCGGACGGAGCCTCCCCGTCAGCGCCGCCGGACGGGGCCGCGGTCCGGCTCCCCCCGCCGGCCGGGCTAGAGGATCGTGACATTCAGTCGATAGAAGAAGGTCGCGTCGGGGACGAGGTCCGAGGCCCTGACCCGCACGCGATAGGTGCCCGCGGCCAGGTCGGTGGCCGACGCGGAGGAGCAGTAGCCGACCCCCGAGTCGTCGTCCGAGGCGAGCACGTCGGCCCCGTCGCCGCCGAGGATCTCGACGTAGCTGTCGAGCCGGTTCGTCGCGCAGGCCTCGGTGCCGTTGTCGCTGACGGTCGCGATCAAGGTCGAGCGCGGCCCGGGCACGTTCACGGCGACAACGTCGACGTCGCCTGCCGGCGAGATCTCCGCGAGCCACGGCGCGGCGTGGGCGTTGGCCTGCGCCGGCGCGTCGTTCGGCTCCGTCTCGTCGAGCTCGAAGCGGCAGGCGGCGCTGCACCCGTCGCCGGCGGTCGTGTTGCCGTCGTCGCACTGCTCGCCGGCGGTCGTGTCCCCGTCCCCGCAGACCTCGGGGACGAGCGTCACGAGGAGCCCGTAGGGAGCCCGCTGCTCGGGGCCGACGCGCGCCGTGACGCGGACGTAGTAGTCGCCCGCCGGGAGCGCCGGCGCGACGGCGCGGGCGCAGCGGCCGACGCCCCCGAAGTCGCGCTGCACGATCAGCGCGCCGCTCTCGTCCAGGATCTCGACGATGGTGTCGAGCCGGCCGTCGAGGCAGTCGGAGCTCGTGATGTCGCCGGTCTCCACGACGAGCGCCGTGGGCCCGGTCGGCACGGTGACGCGCACGACGTCCTTGTCCTCGGGCGGATCGATGATGGCGAAGAACGGCTCCTCGTAGGGGTTGGCCGAGGCGATGGTGTCGTTCGGCTCGACCTCGGTCGCCTCGATCCGGCATTCGTCGCTGCACCCGTCGCCCGGCTCGTCGTTGCCGTCGTCGCACGCCTCGTCCGGATCCTGGATGCGGTCGCCGCAGGCGGGCACGCGGCTCCTCACGATGAGCTCGAACGCGCCCGCCTGGTCCGCGATCGCGCTCGTGACGATCACGTGGAACGCGTCGCCCTCGTGGACGGGGATGGTGAGGCGGTTCTCGATGCCCGCGCCGGCGCTGGCGCCGCCGCACGCGAGCTGCGTCTCGGCGCTGTCGCAGTCGCCGCGCAGCACCGCCAGGAGCGCGGCGTCGGTCTCCGGGGTCAGCACCACGTCGAGGAACCCGGTGGTGGTCGCGGTGAACGTGTAGGCGACGCCCGGGGCCCCCGCCGCACACCCGCCCTCGACCGCCGCGTGGCCGCTCGTATCGCCGGTGACGGACGCCGGATCCGAGAGCGCCACCGGGGCGGCGCACAGGTCCGCGCACGCCGCCTCGCACTCCGGGTCGCCGCAGTCGGCGCTGCCGTCGCCGTCGTTGTCGCGGCCGTCCTGGCACGCCTCCACGCCCGTGCAGCCCGACGTGTCGGCGGTGCACTCGGGGCTGCACTGCAGCACGCCGCCGTCGAAGCCGAGGCTCTCGCACGTGGCGCCCCCGAGATCGGCCCCGTCGCACGCCTCGTCCAGCGCGGCGACGCCGTCGCCGCAGGCGCCGCCGCCCGCGCCGCCGCGGCCGCCGTCGCCGCCGCCGCCCGCACCGCCGGCGGCCCCGGCGCCGCCGGAGGGAGACTGAGGCCTCGGCCGGTTGTCGTCGTCTGCGCCGCACGCCGCGGCGACGGCCGCGGCGGAGAGCAGGGCGATCGCCGCAATGCGGCGGCTCATTCGGAATCCGGACATGAATACGTGATCTCCCAGTCCTGCACCTGAACACCGCCGCCGCCCGTGCTCGTCGGATTGAGCCTCATCTGGATCTCGAGGTACTCGGTCCGGGCGTCCGGCAGCTCTTGCAGCACGTCGAAGAGGTTGATCGCGCACGGCGGCGTCGAGTCCTCATCGCAGATCCGGGTGTCGGTGGGCACCGCGTGGGCGGTGGCGGCGAGCCGCACCGTGGCCCCGTCGAGCTCGGCGGGGTCGTCGGCCGCGCGCACGAAGAACTCGACGCTCGAGTCGCCCGGCGTCGCCGTCCTGTACCGGAGGAACCCCCACTGGGTCTTGGTCCCCGGCGGGCAGACGCCGTGGTAGCGCTCCCAGCTCGTGGTCATGGGCGTGAGGCTCGTGGTCACGCACGGGACGGTCGCGCGGACCTTCCCCGGGCTGTCGCGGAGGGCGGTGCACGTCTGTGGGCAGAGCTTGACGCTCGTGTTCGTCGCGTCGGCGAAGTACCAGCCCTGGCCGCAGCTGGCGAGGTCGGCCCGTGGCGTGAGGATGGTCTCGGTGCCGGCGCTGTTCACGTGGACGACCGACACCGAGGCGGGATCCGACGCGCCGGCGAGGGGGACCGTCACGTCGCAGGCGAGCGCCTGGCCGCGGATCGAGACGAGCGCGTCGCGGAGGGTCGTCGACAGCCCCATGCCGGCGGTGAGGTTGAACGCCCGCCCGCCGCCTCGCATCGCGATGAGGTTGATGATCTCCGCGTTCGAGGCGCCGAAGCCCACCGCGTGCACGCGGACGCCGTGGTTGTCGTAGGCATTGCGCGCCAGCTCGGCGATTTGGTTCGGGACGGTGTTGCAGTCCGACGGGATGCCGTCGGTCACGAGCACGACCGCGACCTCCTCCTCGGGGTGGGCGTTCTTGTAGGTGATCGCCCAGTCCGTGGCGCCGTTCAGCGCCGGGTACATGGGCGTATCGCCGTTCGTGCCCGGGCTGTTCGTGTAGAGCGCGTTGTAGAGCGCGAACTCCTGCTGATCCATCGGCCAGGGGTCCGCGGTCAGCCTCCGGGCCGTCGTGCCATCGAAGGGGACGATCGGCCGGTTGCAGTCCTTGA
This sequence comes from Sorangium sp. So ce296, assembly GCF_051529605.1. NCBI lineage: Bacteria > Pseudomonadati > Myxococcota > Polyangiales > Polyangiaceae > Sorangium > Sorangium sp. So ce296. The sequence goes on along the minus strand of NZ_CP150325.1, from coordinate 13,932,317 downwards.
CGGCGTCGGCCGGGCAGGCGCCGGCGAGGTCGTTGCACGGGCCGGGGTCGTTGTGCGGCCAGAACCGGAACGCGACCCCGAGCCCGGCCGACGCCGGATCCGCGAAGAACGCCATGAGGGCGTTACGCGCCGGGGTCCATCGGTCGGTGCTCGCCCCGCCCGACGTCATGGAGGCGGACCGATCGAGCGCCACGAACAGGGTGGCCGGCCTGATCATCGAGACGCTGGCCGTGGCGATGCAGCCTGGCGATTCGCACATGGCCGACTGATAGATGCTCCCGTTGTTGCCGCACTGGCACTCGGCGATCTGCCCCGGGCCCGGCGGGTTGACGATGAGCTCCATGCCGTCGGCGACGCCCGTGCAGCCGGCCACGCTGATGCACTCGCCCGGGGCGATCGGCTGCGCGGTCGTGCAGGCGAGGGCGCCGCCGGTCGGGCTGCAGGAGTTCAGGACGCGGCTCGGGGCCGAGGAGGGGAGCTGGCCCGCGCCCGCGGGATAGCGGTGGATCGCGATGCCCGCGGGCGCCGGCATGGTGCCGCGGTTGCAGACCGGGATCGTCCCGCCGCAGGGCACGCCGACCGTGAGATCCACGCCGGTGCACGCGGGGTTCGTCTGGTTCGGCAGGTAGGACTTGCAGAGGCCCTGTTGCACGCCTGGCTCGGTGCCGCACGCGGCGCCGCACTCCTGCTCGGCCAGGGCGACGCACGTCGCGTCCCACGAGTTGGTCGGCGTGGTGCACGTCTTGGGGGCGCACCGGGTCGCGACGAGGTTCCTGCACAAGTTGCCCCAGTTCGGCACGCACGCGCCGTCGGTGAGTACGGTCGGCGTGGGGCATATCCCGGACATGGGCGGACGGCACCGGCCGCCGGTCAGCAAGGTGCTGCCCATTCCGATGAGCGTCGCGCAGTCCGACGAGCTCATGGGGTGGATCTCGCAGCAGAGCGGGTTTGTCGCGCAGATGTTCTGGATGCACGGGTCGCCGCAGGTCGTGGTCATGTTGGTCGCGGTGCCGGTCTGGCAGGCGTCATGTCCACAGTCGGCCGGTATCGTCGGCTGGATGCAGCAGCTCGGCCGAGCGTCGCAGACCTTCGCGATGCAGCCGCTGCAGGTCGTCAGGAGGGGGCCGCCGGTCGCGCACGGGGTGTGGGCGCACGCGCTCTGCGCGGGGTGCTCGCAGTACTGGTCGAACTGGCAATCCTCGCTGGTCGTGCAGGGCTGGTGCGTGCCCTGCCGCGCGACGGTCTCGGGCAGCTCGTTGATGTCCCCGACCGACCACGTGTACGTGATGCCGGTCCCCGAGAGGTCGATGGGCCCCCCGTCCGGCGTCTCCTCGAACGACTGGCACGACGGGTCGCACGGGTTCGTCGCGCAGAGACCCCCGTCCGAAGCCTCGGAGTTGGCGAGCGGGCGCGGATACCCGCTCTCGCCGTCCCCGCGGGGCGAAGGCCCGAACGGCGACCTCCGCATCGTCATCGTCCCCTCGCAGCTGCCGTAGCGCCCGTCCTGGCACCGGCGGACGCCGTCCATGCAGGTCAGCACGCCCGCGTTCTCGCCGACGGTGATGTGACACTCCACCTCTTCGCCGTCGACGCACGGGTCGCCCGCCTCCGCCCCCGCGTCGGGCAAGCCCGTCCCGCCCTGCGGCCCCGGAGGGCCGCTGTCGTCTCCGCTGCACGCCCCGGCGATCACCGCCGCCGCCGAGGACAGCGTGACCAGCAGCAGCGCTCTCGGCGCCCACGCCTCGGCGAAGCCTGATCGGGAGAGCGCTCGCATCCACTTGGTCGAGGGACCAGCCATCAGCTTCTCTACCTTCTACTGGGGTGGTGTCAGGAAAATTGTACCTGGCCGCTGAAGGCAAAGTCCAGGCCTCTCGCCCGCGCGCCGCCTGCCGCGCGAAACGCGGTCGCCGCGCGCGGGCGCGGACCTCGCCGCGCGGCGGGCGGCGCGCGACGCACAAAGAAATGCCGTGCCCCGCAACGATTTCATAGCGAGTCAGGCGCCCTGTCGGCCGGCCGCCGGGCGCTCATCGGGGCACGCTCGCCGCCGTGATCGCGTGGAGCACGAGCAGCGCGGCGGCGACGCCGAACGTGATGATGTGCGCCGGCAGCCCGCCGCGGAGCGCGGCGAGGAGCGCGCGCTGGGCCGGGAGCGCGCGCAGCTCCACGGCGATGCGGATGAGCTCCGAGAGGCCGGCCAGCCGCTCGCTGCCGCGGCCCTCGAGGACGGCGTCGATGCGGGCGCGCAGCGCGCGCTCCTCCTCGCGCAGCCCGCGCCCCGAGGCGAGGAGCGCGAGCGGGCCGAGGGGGCTCTTCAGGTAGGGCACGAGGACCTTCTCGACGATCTTCTTGACCAGATCGCTGCGCCCGCTCACCTCGCGGTAGAAGCGGTCGAGGAGCTCGCGGCGGGCGGCGGCGAAGTCCTCGGGGAGCGCGGCGGTGCGCTCGACCCGGGCGAGGCGCCGCGGCGCGAGCCGGTACGCGAGCGCCGTGAAGGCGCCGGCCGCCGCGGTCGCCCAGAACGCGAGGTGGAGCGCCGCGCCGAGCGTCGGGCGGCCGGACCGCGGCCATGGCGCGTGCGCGAGCGCGAGGCCGGCGGTGACGAGGCCGATCGCGAGGTGCGCGGACAGCTGCGGGCGCAGCCGGCTCCGGACCGGCGCGGCGTCGTCCGCCGCGTCCGCCCCGTCCGCCCCGTCGCGCCGCCTGGGCCGCATCCACAGCCGCCGCCCGGCGCGCTTCGGGACGGCGTACCCGAGGAGCAGCGCGACCCCCACGGCCGCGGCGACGCCCGCCCCGAGCGCGGCGCCGTCGCCCGGCCGCGCCCCGCCGCGCGCGTGCGCCGACAGCCCCGCCGCGCCGAGCCCCGCCGCCGCGATCGCGCTCCCGGCGAGGAGCGCCGCGCCGCCCCGCTGCCCGGCGGAGCGCTCCTGCTCGCGCCGCGCCCCGCCGAGCAGATCGCGCACGTCGGCGATCTCCTCCGCCGGGTTGACGCGGAAGATCGAACCCGTGGGGCAGGCCTTCACGCACGCGGGGCCGTCGTGCTCGCGGCAGAGATCGCACTTCACCGCGATGTCCAGGGAGCCCGCGCCGCCCGGGCGCTGCGCGGCCGGGGGGCGCGGCGCGATCGCGATGTTCTCCCAGGGGCACGCCTTGGCGCAGGCGCCGCAGCCGGTGCAGAGCGCGTCGCGGATGAACACCTCGCCTCCCGTGTCCTTGCCGATGGCGCCGGTCGGACACTCGATCATGCAGGCGGGGCTCTCGCAATGTTGACAGGAGTTCGGCAGGAGCAGGCTCCGCGGCGCTTCCGCCGGCGCGTCGGCGGGCACGTCCGCCGCGTCGTCATCCACCCGTGCGCGTATTTTGTCGCCGCGGCGGACGAGTCGCGAGATCCCATGTACGTCGGCGCACGACCACGCGCAGTGTCCGCAGCGAGCGCACGTGTCGAGATCGATGACCAGGAGCGACCGCGCCACCTGGAGGCGATAGAGGTCCCGGAAGAGATGTGCGGTGTGGTTGCGCGCCTGGCCGGCGACGATCGCTTCCTGGGCGGCGCGCTGGTCGCCGGTGATGCGCCGGAGTCGCGAGATCAGACCAGGGTGCTTCCGCGCGAGGCCGGCGAACGTCTTCGACGGTACCGACAGGAGCGTCGCCGCGCCGCTGGCCACGGCGCTCGCCGTCCGGCGGCGACCCTCGTCGAGCTCGACGTCCCCGAAGAAATCGCCCCGGGTGAGGTACGCCCGCACATGAATCCGATCTCCCTCCTCGGTCTGGATTTGCACCATCCCGTCGGCGATGAGCCACAGCTCGGTCGCGGGATCCCCGTCGCGATAGATGGCCTGACCGCGCTCGAAGCGGCGGTGACTCACCGCGTCAAGGAGCATGTCGATGTCTTCCGGATCGAGGTCGCGCGTGAAGGCGAGGGTGCCGAGGAGGTCGCGCGTGGCGCTCCTCCGCAGCGCGCGCTCGAGCTTTTCGGCGATCTCAGCCTTGCCGGAGCGGCCGGCGGCGCGGCGGAACAGGTGGACGGGGATCTCCGCGAGGACGCTGGGCGCGAGGGCGATCGCGGTGGTCCTGCGCGACATGCCCACGACCGCCTCCTCGCCGAGGACATCGCCCACAGCGGCGGTGCGCACCTCCGTATCGCGATCGTCTCCGCGGCGTGTCGCGCGCAGCGCGATACGCCCGGAAGCGACGACGAAGAGCGCGTCGCCGGCGTCGCCGGCGCGATAGACGACCTCGTCGGTCGAGGGGGTGCGGAGCCGCCCTGCCTCGGCGATCTCGCGCCGCGCGCGCTCGTCGAGCCCTCGCAGCAAGGGGGCGTCGAACACCGCCGGCGGCCAGGCGTCGGGGCGGCCTTGCGCCGCGCCGCGCGCATCGAGCGCATCGATGTAGGTGTGGTCCGGCGAGGGCATCAGCAGGGCTCCCGGTCGCCGAGCACAGCCGGAAATGCGGCTCCCGGCGCGCGATTCTCTCCATACCATCGCGCATCAGCTGTCGTAAGGGACGACATGGTCTTACTCCACGTTCGAGCGCTCGAAAAACTGCAAAAAAAGGAAGAGCGACCCGAAAAAGCCTTGACACCTAAGCCGATCATAGAGAATATCCATCCTGCTAGACTCGGCATGTTCGGCGCCAGGGTTGCTTTGATGGTTCAGCATGAAATGACTAGCATCTGTTCCAGAGTGCACATGCAAGGTCATTCACATCAACGAGGTAGAAGTATGAACAGGCGCACGACGAGTTTGGCTGTTGCATCGCTGGCTGCCGCGTCCTTCGTTATGCTGGGCTCGGCGCCCGCGAGCGCCAAGGACCACACGGACTGGGCCCTCGATTTCATCGACAACGCCGTCACCAACGACGCGACCGTCGGGGACGAGAAGTGCTACATGACCTGGGATGACCCCGAGGTCGTCAAAATCGATGGCGAGGACGTCACGATCAGCCCCTGGACCGGCAGGACCAAGGGCGCGTGCTTCTTCGTGCTGTCGCTGAAGAAGTCGATGGGCTACTCGGATGAGGACATCAGGTACCTGTGGGTGAAGTCTCGCCCCTCGTCCGCGGAGCTCTACGATCTCATCAACGAGAGCCCGGTGGTCGGCGGGCTCGCGAGGGAGCCCGAGAACTTCTTCCGCCGCGTCAACAGGGCGGTCGACATCCAGAAGGGCGATGTCCTCGTCATCGACGCCACGGCCACCTATGCCGGTCACACGGTCATCATCACGGGCCCGGCCACGGAGATCAGCCCGGTCATGCCGCGCTACTCCGGGACGAAGCAGTACGCCGTTCCGATCGTGGACTCGACAAGCTCGCCGCACGGGTGCTTCGACGCGGACAGCGAGTACGCGGACAGCCGGTGGCAAGGGGAGTGCACCGGCGGCTACATGGCGGCGGGGGCCGGGACGGGCACCATGCGCGTGTACACCGACGCGATCACGAACCACCTGCTCGGCTACACGTGGAGCGTCACGCCGTCGATGACGAGCTACTACTCCCCCTCGACGCGGCCCTACCGGATCGGCCGGCTGTTCAAGCTGCCCGTCGATCCGGTCTCGGACGAGCCGCCCCCGCCCCCTCCCTGATCGCCGGGGCCACGCTCCACGATCACCGCGAGCTGAGCCTTTCAGCTCTTGACCAGCGAAGCCCTTACCCCGCGGGCCGGGGTGAGGGCTCGCCCCTTTTTGTGCGCCGGCGCGCCGAGAGGACTGCGTCGCGGGTGGCTCCATCGCGGTCACCTCGGCTCAGGGGATCTCGATCTCGGCCCGCGCGAGCTCGACGACCTCGAGGCGGCCGAGCATCGACTCGGTGACCAGCGGGCCGGTCGGCCGGAGGCCGCGCCGCGCCTGCTCCCGCTCGTACGCGGCGAAGGCGCGGATCAGGAAGGGGGGAAACGCCCGGAAGAGCAGCCGCGCCTCGGCCCGGAGCGGGCCGCGGAGCGCGCCGACCGGGAGGTCGTACGTGTACCGGATCGGCACGTCGGGCGGCGCGGAGCGCGTGTCGATGATCGCGTCCGGGCCCTTCACGGCCCCGCGGCTCGCGTCGAGCGCGCCGACGGGGAAATAGGTCTCCAGAAAGGCGTTCTGCCCCGCGAGGTTCGAGCCGCACGCGCCGGTGTCCTGATCGTAGTCCCCGTCCGCGTACCGGTCGGCGTGGTGCAGCCCCTGGCCGGGCCCGGGCTGGCAGCTGCCGTCCGCGGCGACCACACCGATGCAGCGGACGCAACGCAGAAACCCGTTCTGGAAGTTGATGAGCCCTCGCCCGCGGAACGAGGTGCCGCCGAGCCGCGGAGGCGGCGCCCAGAGGGGGACGTCCGGCCCGTCGCGCACGTCTGCCCCGAACAACCCCCCTTGGGCGCCCGCGGGCCCAAGAGGGTTGTTCGCGTCCGGGTGGGTGGTCACCCGGGTGAACACCTTGTCTTTCAGGTCCTCATCCGCGCGGTCGACGCGGCCGACCTCGTAGATCACCCGACGATCTGCGTCCCTGACCGCGAGGTGAACCCAGATCTCGCGCTCCTGGCTGAAGCCTGCCGGCACCTTGTGCCCGGCGCCGACGTTCTCGATCTCGATCGGGATCTCGACGCGGCTGCCGGCCGCGCCGGCGCGCCGCGCGGCGCCGAGCTCGAAGCGGAAGGTGTGGCGGAGCAGCAGATCGCGGCGGCGGCGGGCGCTCGTGGGGATGCCGTGCGCGTCGAGCGACGGCTCGTCGATGAGCGCCTCCGGGAACTCGTCCGACAGCGGCACATCCACGCCAGAGAAGTAGTGGGTCGCGACGTCCGCCGGGGCGGTGGAGCGATCCGCGATCCGGCCCCGCGGCCGCGCCCCCGGCGCGCGCGGGGCGAAGCGCGTGCCGGGCGGGCACTCGGGATCTGGCGCCGCCGCCTGCGCGGCGCCGGCCGGGGCCGCCTCGCAGACGCCCGGGTAGGTGCTCATGTGGCAGTCCTGGCAGCTCGCCGCGGCGCGGCCCGCGCGCTCCTCGGAGCGCGCCCACTCCGCCCACTCGGTGTAGGCGTTGCGCAACCGCTTGAAATGCTCGCCCCGCGCCGCCGCGAGGCTGTCGGTGCCGAAGAGGCGCACGTCGTGGCAGGCCCCGCAGAACTCGCTGGAGCGCAGGTACGCGCTGGCGCCCGCCGACGGCCGGCCGTGCACGACGGGGTCGTCGCCGACGGGCGGCCGCGCCGGCGAGGGCCCGGCGCGGCGGTCCGCGGGCTGGCCGGCGGCGAGCAAGAGCTCCTCGGGGCGGAGGGCGTAGCCGCTGTTCGCGATCCCGAACAGGCCGCGCGCGTCCTCGGGGCGCGCCGCGAAGACGGCGCCGGTCGTGAACGACGTCCACGTCGCGTTGCCCTGGTACCCGGGGCGCCCGCGCGGGCCGACCGGGCCGTGCACCTGGTGGCAAAAGCCGCAGGAGATCCCCTCGAGACCGCGGCGGGTGAGCAGGTCGCGCACCGGCAGGCGCGCGCGGGGGTCGCCGCCGGCGCGGCCGTCCCACGCGGGCATGGCGGCGTCGAGGTTCTCGGCCGGGCTGTGGCAGTTCACGCACCAGTGCTCGCCGCCCGAGCCGGTCACGACGACGCCGCTCTGCCGGTCGCGGCAGGCGCGCGCGGGGTCGACCTTGCGCAGGATGCCCGCGCCGTTCGGGCAGTCGGCGTCGCGCCCGACCTGCTCCTCGATGAGGCTCTCGAGCGCGTTGAAGAGCGGGCTCTTCACCGAGTGCGCCATCACCGAGCGGCGCCACTCCGAGGCCTGGCGGCCGTGGCACGCCGCGCAGTCCTCCGCCGCCGTCTGCGCCTGCGCGAGCGGCGCGACCGGCGCCACGGCGACGGCCCGCGGCGCGGCCGGCTCGGGCGCGCCTCGCGAGATCGCGAGCGCGGCCGACGCGACGAGCGCGCCGGCGCCGAGCGGCGCGAGCCGCCACAGCCGCGCCGCGGCGCTGGCGGGCCCGGGCGGCGCGCGGCGGGCGGCCGCCTCGCCCCGCGGCGCGCTCGCCGGCGCGCCGGAGCTCGTCTGCGCCGCGGCGCCGGAGCTCGTCTGCGCCGACGGGCCGGCGCTCGTCGGCGCCGCCGCCCCGGCGCGGCGCGAGGTCCGGGCGGCCTGCGCCGGCCGCGCCGGCGGATCGCCCTCGAGGAACCCGCTCAGCGCGTCCGCGATCGCCTCGGCGCGCGGCGGCCGCTGCGCCGGATCCGGATGGAGCAGCCGCAGGACGTGGCCCTGCAGGCCCGGGGGCAGCGCCGTCGCGACGCTCTCGACGAACGGCGGGGGCTCGCGGCGAGCGGCCTCGCCGAGCGCGTGCCGCAGGCCCGCGCCCGCGAACGGGTGCTCTCCCGCGAGCAGGCGGTAGAGCGCGAGCCCGAGCGCGTACCGGTTCGCGGCGTTGTCCCAGATCGCGCCGTCGGCCTGCGCCGGCGGCGTCCAGAGCGGCGGGATCTCCGCGGAGACCCGTGCGCCCGCGGCGCGGGGCGAAGCGCCGGCGCCGCCGCTCGCCGGGGCCCCGACCAGCGCCGCGACGAGCGCGCTCGCGGGCAGCGTCACCTGGCCCGCGTCGTCGACGAGGACCGCGTCGGGCGAGAGCGGGCCTGGGAACAGGCTGGCCCGCTCGCAGGCGGCGAGCGCGCGGGCGAGCGGGAGGGCGAGCCGGAGCGCCTCCTGAAACGGAAACGGACCGCGCCGCGCGCGCATCCGATCCGCGAGCGGGGCGCCCGCGAGCCTCCGCACGAGCCAGACGCGCGCGCCGCCCGGGCCCGCGGCGGGCCCGCCCTCGGCCGGCGCGTCGATGCCGCCGTCGACGAAGCCGCCGACGCCAGCGCTGCCGAGCGCGAGGAGCCGCGCCGCGACGGCCTCGCGCTCGGGCCCTGCCGGGCCGCCCTGGTCCGCCTCGCCGAGCCGCCACAGCTCCTCCGCCGCGCCGCAGCGCCAGCGCGCCGCGGAGCCCACGGCCGGGAGGGGCGCGCCTTCCGCGTAGCCCGCCTGCTCCGGCGACGCGCGCCTCACCGCGCCCCCGGAGGCGGCGCCGGCGTCGCGGCGCTGGCGGGCGGCTCCGTCGCGCCGCCCGTCGAGCGCAGCGCGTAGGTCCCGAGGCCCGCGAGCGCCGACAGCGCCACGATGATGGCGATCGCGAGCCCGGCCGGGACGTCGCGCCTCCGGTCGATCTGCTCGACGAGCGCGATGGTGTCGGCGCGCGGCGCGCCCGCTCCACCGGTGACGCGCGCTGCTCCCGGCGCGCTCGCGCGGCCGTGGTCGTCGGGCCGATGCGGCGCGCTTGCGCGACCGTGGTCGTCGGTCCGATGCGGCGCGCTCGCGCGGCCGTGGTCGTCGGTCCGATGCGGCGCGCTCGCGCGGCCGTGGTCGTCGGTCCGATGCGGCGCGCTCGCGCGGCCGTGGTCGTCGGTCCGATGCGGCGCGCTCGCCCGATCTCGGCTGCCGGCGGCGCGCTCGCCGCTCGCCGCCCCGCGCGGCGCGGCCGCGGCGGTCTGGAACGGCTCCAGCCGATCCACGACGTCCTGCGCGAGGTACGGTCGATCCTCGGGCGCCTTCTCGAGCAGCTGGAAGAGCAGCTGCTCGACGCCGCGGGGAAGCCCGCTCCGCACGTCGTCGTCGAGCGGCGGGGGCTCTGCCGTGCACTGCAGGTTGAGCAGCTCCCGCGGCGAGGCCGACTGGAACGGCGGGCGCCCGGAGAGCGCCTCGTACAGGATGAGCCCGAGGCAGTAGAGATCCGAGCGGTGATCGATGGATCGCGCGTCGATCTGCTCCGGGCTCATGTACTGCAGGGTCCCGACGCTCTGCGTGTTCGTCTGGTTCATCGCCTCGACGACCTTGGCGATGCCGAAATCCATCACCTTCACGGCGCCGTCCTTTTGCACCATGATGTTCTCGGGCTTGAGATCGCGGTGGATCACGGGCGGCTGCTGCCCGTGGGCCGCCGCGAGGGCGCTCGCCACGCTGGCCGTGATCCGCACCGCTTCCGGCCAGGGGAGGCGGCCGGCGGCGCCGAGGAGGGCGCGCATCGTCTGGCCGTCCAGGTACTCGAGCACCATCACGAGCTCGCCGGAGGCCTCGATGCTGGCGAGGCTCCGGACGATGTTCGGGTGCTCGAGGTGCGCGAGGATCTGCATCTCGTTCAGGAAGAGCCGCCGCCCCTGCTCGCTCCGGGCGAGCTCCGGGCGGAGCACCTTCAGCGCGACGCGCCGGCGCGACAGGCGCTCTTCGCCCTCATAGACCTTGCCCATCCCCCCCTCGCCGACGAGGCGTCGAACGAGGTACTCGCCGATCTGGTCCATGCGCGCCGTCTCCTCTCCCTGGCCGGAGCGTCTCTTCTACGTGCGAGCGGTACCAAGGGCTTACACCCGATTTCGCGTCCGGTGGTAGAACTGGCCTCCATGCACCCACGTCGGGCCTCGCTCGCCCGAGCCGCGATCCTTTCGCTCGCGGTCTCGGCCTGCTCGCGGACCGTGGCGGAGCCGGAGCCGCCGCCGGCCGCCTCCGGCGCGCCGGTCGCCGCGCCCCTCGCGTGGGACGCCCCGGGGAGCTGGGCCGCGCTCGAGGCGCCGCGCGCCGGCCCGCGCAAGGCGCTTTACAAGGTGCCGAGGGCGGCGGACGACAAGGACGACGTCGAGGTGCAGGTCCTGTCGTTCGGCCTGGGCAGCAAGGGGGACGTCGAGGCGAACTTCAGGGAGTGGTTCGCGCAGTTCGACGGGGACGTCGGGGCGAAGGCCCGGCGGGAGTCGTTCGAGGTCCGCGGCATGCGGGTCGAGCTGGTCGAGGTGGCCGGCACCTACAAGATCCCGCTCGGGCCCCAGGGGGGCGCCCGCAGGCGCGCGCCCGTGGAGATGGTGAAGGACGGCTACCGGCTCGTCGGCGCGGCGGTGAGGACGCCCGATCGCGGCAACTGGTTCTTCAGGATGGTCGGCCCGGACGAGACGGTGCAGTCGGCGCGCTCGGGCTTCCGGAGCTTGCTCGAGTCGGTGCGTTAGCGGTCCGGCCGGCGCCCTGCGAGCGCCGCGCCTCCCGCTCGCCGCGTCGGCGGCGCGGCGAGCGGGAGGCGCGCGGCGCTCGCGGGGCGCTCGGCGCGCGTGATACGTTGCGCCCCATGGATGCTGACCGAAAGCGCGACGCTCGCACGCCGGCCGAGATCTTCCGCGCCGAGGCGGAGGCCGAGGCGGAGCAGAACCGGCTCTGCGAGGAGAGCAAGCACCAGCTCGCGAACCGCTGTCCGGAGTGCGGTAGCCTCGGCAGCATGGAGCTGGTCGACGGCCTCATGCGCTGCATCGACTGCGACGAGGTGGTGGCCAGAGCCCGCCAGCTGCCCGGCTTCGGCCGCCGCTGAAGCGCTCGTGCGCTTGCGCGCGCTGGCAGAAGCGCGCAAGGTGAACGCGAGCGCAGGCTGTACGGGACAGAAAACATCGGGCGAGCTCTTTCCTGATGATTTTCCCTCGAAGCCGTGACTATTCTGCGAACATTGGCGCATTCGCGCCCAGGTCCGTTTTTCGCCCCAGACGCGGTGCACGGAAGTACAGCTGGCCAGCCAGCCAGGGCGATAACAGCCGGACTGAAGTGTTGAAGGAGTTGGAGATGAAGCAGATCGCAGCGGAAGGCTCGGACCACTCGTCACGGGAGACAAGCCAGGGATCCCGGGCGACGACGGCACGAGGCGCGAGCGGAGGCCTGCTCATCCTGATGATCGAAGACAGCGCGATCACGAGCTTCGGGCCCACCCAGGAGGGTGAACTGGCCAACAGTCCGCGCTGGTCCCGTCCGAAGCGCTGACACCGGGCGCTTCGACGTACGCACCCTCGTGGCCGTGCTCCCGTGGAGCGCGGGCACACCACGTCGTCGTGACGCAGTGCGTTGTCATTCTTGAGAGGGCTTCGGCCCCTGCCGCGCTGGCGGCGTTTCGCCCGAGCTCCGCGTCCGCTCCGCGCCGGCGGCTCTTCGTGAGCCCAGCGCGGTGAGCCCGGCGTAGGCGACGGGGCCCCTGGCCGCTGCGTCGCCGTTTTTTCGCCCGCTCCGCTGAATCGTGGCACCTCGTCGGTGTGCATACCCGGGGAACGACGCGGAAAACCATGGTCTTGGCGCTCGCCGTCGCCGCTTTCGGCGGGGGGGCGCTCGGTTGCAGCGACGCCAGCGAGGCGATCGCGCGGATCGCCCGGGAAGAGCCTCCGGCGCTGAGCCGCGCCGCCCACGGGCGGCCGGGCGACGGGCAGGCGAGCGGGGCCGCGGAGGACGCCGAGGCGCGGTCGGCGGCGGACGGCGCTGCCGTGGAGGGCCGGAGCGACGCGGCGATCGCGGCCCGCGGCCCGGCGCGGGAGCGGCGCCGCAGGTCGGGGTCGGCCCTCGAGGCGCGCGCCGCGGGGCGCGGGCCGCAGGACAGCGGCGCTGGCGAGGGGGCCGCCGCGGCGCCCGAGCTCCAGGTGATGCGGCTCGTCGTCGCGAAGGGCATCGCCGGCCGCGAGCCGATCGAGCCGGCGACGTCGTTCGCGAGCGCGGAGATCGAGCGCCTCTACGCGTTCGTCGAGCTCTCGAACAAGGACCGGGCCGCCTCGGAGATCACCGTCGTCTTCACGCCGCCCGACGGGGGCGCGCCGCTGCGCATCCCGCTGGCGGTCGGCGCGGAGCGGCGCTTTCGCACCTGGGCGGCCACGCGGAAGGCGCGCGCGGCGGGGCTCTGGTCGGTGACGGTCAACGACGCGGCGGGCAAGGAGCTCGCGCGCGCCTCGTTCACGATCACGACGTAGGAGGCGCCCGTGGCTCGCATGTTGCGCTCGCACCTCGCCTTGCTCTGGCGCGCCCGCCGCGCCGCCGTCCTCGCCCTCGCGCTCGCCGCGGGAGGCTGCGTCTCCCGCGTCGCCCGGGAGCCCGACGCCGCCGGGCCGCGGCGCTCGCCCGCGGCCGCCCGCGCTCCCGGCGACCAGGGGGACCTCGACTTCTGGGTGCCCGACGGCCCCGCGGCCCGGGTGCTGTCGCTGCAGGTCCCGGAGAGCACGGAGGACGACCCGTCCGACGTCGACCGCTCCGACGACGAGCCGCCCGCGCTCGTCCGGCCCCGGCGGGGCGTGACGTCGGCCGCGGCCGACGAGGAGCGCCGCTACGTGCTCCTGCCGGGCGTCGAGCTGGCGCCCGACGTGGAGCAGAAGGTCGCGGAGATCGCCTCCGCTTACCACCGGCGGACCGGAAAGGAGCTCGTGGTCACGAGCGGCACGCGCGACCCCGCGCGGCAGGCCGAGGCGATGCACGACCTCTTCCGGCACGGCGCCGACGTCCTCGGCCTCTACAAGGACAAGGCGGCGGCGCGCGAGATCAAGAGCGCGTACGAGGAGGGGCTCTCGGACGACGAGCCCACCGAGGCCGTGATCGCGGCCCTCGAGCGGGTGATCCGCGCCCAGATCGATCGCGGCGTGTTCATCTCGGCGCACCTCAGGGAGGGCGCGGTCGACATCCGGAACCGGGACATGACGCCGGCCGAGAAGCGCGCCTTCATCGAGGGGATCGACGAGGTCGGGGGCGTGTTCGCGCTCGAGGAGTCGCGGCCGCCCCACTACCATCTGCAGATCGATTGATCCCGGGACGCCGGCCGGTCCGCGCGGCGCGGCCGCCGGCGCCGCGGCTCACTCGTCGGTGAACCTGACGATCTGCCCGGCGTCGGTGTTCGTCCAGTAGACGCCTGACCCGTCCGCGGCGATGCCCGTCGGGCCGCCCTGATTCTCCGCGAGGATCTCCCGATCGGCGGTCCCGTCCTTGCGAATCCGGTACACGGTCCCCGCCGCCCTGACGGTCACGTAGAGGTAGTCCCCGTGCGCGGCGATCCCGGTGGGGGGGCCGGACAGGTCGGCGAGGAGGGGCGACGGGGTTTCCCCCTCCGACGGGCTCCGCGGATACCGCATCACGCTGTCCGGGGTGAGCCAGTAGAGATTGGCCTCGTCCAGCACGAGCAGGCCCGGCTCCACGAGATCTGCGCGGAGCTGCGCCGCCTCGTCGGCGTCGCTCGTGTTGTCGACGGAGAGCGTGTTGTCGGCGCGATCGGTCCAGTAGACGAGGGCGCCGTCGGTCGCGACCCCGGCGGGCTCGTCGCCCACGAACAGATCCTTTCGCGTGCCGCCGGCCTTGGGGACCCAGGTGATGCGGCTGCCGTTCGGGCGAGCGCTGTAGACGTTGTCGGCGCTCAGCGCGATCGCCTCCGCGGCGCCGCAGCTGCCCCACAGCGGCTCCTCGACGAAAGCAGCCGGAAACCTCGCGGCTTTCGGCAGCTTCCGCAGCTTGTCGCGCTGATGCTTGGCGCTGTCGCAGTCCCCGGTGAACGCCGCGTCGGTGCTCGACCAGTAGATGTGCGTCGCGTCCAGCACGATGACGTCGGGCACCTCGCTGGACGGCGCGAGCAGGTCGATGACCTCCCGCTCGTCCTTGATCTGCCGCCGGAGCGCGCCGCCCTGGCTCCCGTCGGCGCTCGCGCTGGTCCAGTAGATCGCCTCCTCGTCGAGCGCGATGCCCCGAGGCGCCCCCTGGTTCTCGGCGATCACGATCAGCGGGATCACCTGGCGATCCTCGATCCCCGCGATCTCCGCGCAGCCGTGGAGGCCCGGCGCGAGCGCGGCGAGCGCGAGCGTCGCGGCAGAGCGCTTCGACCCCCGCATCACCACCGCCCTCCGAGCGTCATGCGCCCCCCGTCCGAGGCGACGGTCGGCGAGAGCCAGACGCGCTCGCCCGCGACGGGCGCCTCCGGCGACCGCGACAGCAGCACCATCGCCACGCCGGCCCCGAGGCACAGGAGCCCCGCGCCGGCGGCGATGTTCGAGACCATCGCGGTCGTCCGGGCGCTCTCGTTGGCCTCGACGTCCGCGCGGCTGCAGCCGAAATTGCCGCTGCAGCCCTCCTCGACGTCCCCGGCCTTCTGGATCGCCATGATCCCGAACACCGCGCCCACGCCGAGCCCGGCGAGCCCGACCCCGCCGGCGACGAAGCCGAGCGCGCGCACCGGGCTGCCGGTCGCCTCGGGCTGGGCGGGCGCCGGCCGGACGGCCGGCGCCGGGGGAGCGGCCTGCGCCGGCCGCTGAACGGCGGCGTCCGCGAGCGGCGGGATGACCACCCGCGGCGCGCTGGGGCCTGGATCGAGCGTCACCTGCTGCGACCACGGCTGCTTGCCCGGCGCCTTGGCCTCGATCGTCGCCGTGCCCGGATCCACGGGGATGCCCGAGCCCGTGGCCGCAGCGGCGCTCAGCTGCTGGCCGTTCAGCGTGATCGACATCCCCGGCGCCGCCTCCGCGACCTCCAGGACGAGGCGCGTCAGCCGAGCTTCGAGCTCGGCCGCGCGCTTGGCCGCGAACTGGGAGCGATCCTGCTGCCCGGCGGTCGCCGCGAGCGCGGACGCCTCCTTGAACTCGGCCCACGCGCTGGCCGTCTTGCCCTCTTTCTCGTGGCACACCGCCAGGTTCAGCAGCGTCCCGACCGTGGGATCCACCCGTTGGCTCTCGGCGAGCTTGGGGCACGCCTCCGCCAGCTTGCCTTCGTCCATGAGCTTCTTGCCGTCCTGGAACAGCCCCTCGGCGAGCGCCTTGTCCGCCGCCGTCGGCTGCGCCCGGAGCGGCGAGGTCAGGCTCATCCCGGAGAGCAGCGCGAGCCATGCGCCCGCGTGTCGCGCTCGAAACGATCTCAATGGCGGCTCCTCAGCATTTCGTCCTCGCTTGTCGGTCCCTGCGGCCGGGGCACGGGGCCCGGCCTGTGCGGCGCGCCCGACGCGGTCGCCTTCGGTCGCGCGCCGGTGGCAGCGCTGCCCGCGGGGGCCGCGCTCGGCGCAGAGCTCGGGGGCGCAGCGCTCGCCGCGGCCGGCGCGCTCGGGGGCGCAGCGCTCGCCGCGGCCGGCGCGCTCGGGGGCGCGGCGCTCGCCGCGGCCGGCGCGCTCGGCGCCGCGGCGGGCGCGCTCGGGGGCGCGGCGCTCGCCGCGGCGGGCGCGCTCGGGGGCGCAGCGCTCGCCGCGGCCGGCGCGCTCGGCGCCGCGGCCGCGGCGCCGGGGACGAGGGCGCCGCCGGCGGGCCGACCGGGCTCGCCCGCCGCGGCCGAGCTCGGCGCCTCCGGGGCCACGCGCACGCCTCCGACGAGCCACACGCCCGCGCCGGCCACGCTCGCGAGCAGCGCGGCCACGCCGGCGGCCACGAGCAGCCTGCGCCGCGACCGGCGGCGGAAGCCCGTGTGCGTCCACGAGGCGCCGGACAGGCGATCGCTGTCCTCGGCCGCCCTCGAGTTGAGCAGCGTCTGTCCGGCCGGCGACGCCGCGCCGATCGCGCTCTGGATGCGCGAGGTCGAGAGCTTCGCGAAGCTCGACCCGAGCGGCTCGAGCGCCTGCGCGAGCTTGCCGACGTTGGCGTAGCGGGCGCTCACGTCGCGCTCCAGGCAGCGCGCGACGATCCGCTCCAGCATGGCGGGCGCGTCGCTGCGCTTGTCGCGCAGCCGCGGCACCGGCTGGTGGAGGATGTTCGCCATCACCGCGGCCACGGTCTCGCCCTGGAACGGAGGCTCGCCCGTCACGAGCGTGTACAGCAGCACGCCGAACGACCACACGTCGGCGCGCCCGTCGACCGTCCTCGGGGCCATCATCTGCTCGGGCGACATGTACCCGGGCGAGCCCATCACCTGCTTCGTCGACGTGAGCCCCGGCTCCGCCGGCGAGTCGAGCCCTTGCCCCTTCGAGATGCCGAAATCGAGGACCTTGATGTGCCGTGTCCCGTCCGGGTGCTCGGCGAGGAACAGATTCGAAGGCTTGATGTCCCGGTGCACGACGCCGGCCGCGTGCGCCTCGGCCACCGCCTCCAGCGCCTGCAATACGTAGTCGACGGCGTCCTGGATGGACAGCGGGCCGTGGGTCTCGATGACCTGCTGGAGATCGAGCCCGCTCAGGAACTCCATCACCATGAAGGGCACGCCGCTCTCCGTGGTGCCGACGTCGAACACGCGCGCGACGTGCTCGCCTTGCAGGCGGGCTGCCGTGCGCGCCTCGCGCAGGAAGCGCGCGACCGCCTCCTGGTTGCTGAGGGCGTCCTGGCGCAGGATCTTGATGGCGACCTGCTGATCGAGATCCTCGTTGCGCGCCGCGAGGACGACGCCCATTCCGCCGATGGCCACGACCCGCTCGACGCGGTACTTGGCCGCGATGAGCTCTCCGGGCTGGGCCACCGGTGCGAGGAGCTGCGCGGTGCGGTCGGGGGTCACGGCTGGCGCTCAAGCCTACATGAACGGATTCGGTTTTCCGAGAGCCGCGCGCGCCCCAGCGCCCTTTGTCATTCGCCGGCAGGTTTCGCCGCGGCAGGGCGCTGCCCGCTGGCGTCATGGGCGCTCTCGGGCGCCACCGCGCCGCCATGCTGCTGCGGTGGTCTCGTCAACCGCGCGGGAAGAGGCCGTGCCTGCCGGCCGTCCGGAGCTCGTCCAGCCCCTCCTGCATCCGCGCGACGATCCGCGCGAACGCGCGCTCGACCTCGTCCGGGTCGTCCGCGGCCTCGCGCGGGAGGCCGAGGTGCAGCGGGCGGAGCACGCGCGTGTGGATCTTCACCGGGAGGGGCACATGAGGGATCGGGACGCCGACGATGAGCCCCCACGGCAGCGCGAGGCCGAGCGGCGCGACGTTCGAGCGCGCGAGCCGGGGGAGGCGGAGCCACTCGGCCACCCTGCGCCCGTCCGTGGCGATGTAGAGCGACTGGTGCGCACCCGCGCTCACGATCGGCACGACGGGCACGCCCTCGCGGATGGCGAGCCGGACGAAGCCGCGGCGCCGGCCGAAGCGGATCGTGTACTGCGCCGACGTGGGCTTGCAGGCGTCGAGATCGCCGCCGGGGAAGACCAGGACCGCCGCGCCCCGGGCGAGCGCCCGCCGCGCGTTCTCCGGGCTCGCGGCGATGGCCCCGCAGGCGTTGAGCCAGGGGCCGGCCTTCGGGACGTTGAACGGGAGATCGTGCATCAGCCCGTAGGACAGGCGCGAGGGCCCATAAAGGCGCCAGAACGCCGTCATGTGGCAGTACATATCGGGCATTCCCGTCATCGCGTTGTGGTTGCTGACCGCGAGGAAGGGGCCGTCGGGCAGCGCCGCTTCGAGCTCGGTCTCGCAGCGGAAGTAGTCGTCGTAGAGCAAGCCGAGCAGCGGGAGCACGCGGGCGATGAACGCCGGGTCGCGCGCGTCGAGATCGTCCGGTCGCGCGCGCTCGCGGCCCTTGGCCGAGAACGCGGCGATGGCGTCCCACACGAGGTCGAGGCTGGGGCGGGGCTCTCTTGGCAGGGTCAGCACCGTGTCCCGGTGCCCTAGCCTGCGGCGCGACCGAGGGGAAGCGGTTCGTCCGGGGCGCGTGCCGCCGGGCTCGGGGCGCGCGGCCTCGCTCGCGGCGCAGGGGACCTCCGCGAGCGAGGCCGCCGCGGCGCGGGCCGGGGCGGCGACGATGGCGCGTCACCCGGTCACTGCGCGTCGCGGCAGCACCGGAAGCTGGTCTCGTAGAAGCGGAACCCGTCCGCGTGCGCCGGGTTCGTGGAGCCGCACCGCGGCTTCGCGCCGCCGAAGCAGCCGGACCAGTAACAGCCCTTGAGGACATGGGGATACTCGTTGACGTGGTACTTGGTGCGCACCACCCACTCCTCGACGTTTCCTGTCATGTCGTAGACGCCGAACGCGCTCACGCACCCCGGCCGCGAGCCGCTCGGCTCGGCCTGGTACAGCGCCTGGACCTCGGCGAGCGCCTCGTCGGAAGGCCAGGTGTTGAGCGCCCCCTCGTCGGGCGCAATCCACGTCTTGTTGTCGTTGCAGCGCTCGGCTTCGTGGGTGTTCCCGTAGGGATAGACGAGCGCCTCCGGGCCCTGGCACGCCGTGTCCCACTCGTCCTCGGTGCAGAGGCGTTTGCCGCGCGACTGGCACCAGGCGTTCGCCGAGACGGCGCTCTCCATCACGAGCGGCAGGGCGCCCTCGATGTTCGGCGCCTCGAAGCGATCGATGCAGTATCCCTCGATCTCCGCCATGTCGGGCGGGCACGGCCCTTCGGGCGGCGTGTCGAGCGGGAAGTCCTGTTCGTCGACTCCGCCGCTGCCTCCCCCGGCGCCGCCCTCTCCGGCGCCGCCTTCTCCCGCGCCGGCCGCGCCGGCGCCGCCGCCTCCTCCAGCGCCGCCGCTGCCGGCGAGATCCATGGAGGTCGACGAGGACGAGGACGCCGCTGTCGCCCCCCCGCCGCCCGAGGCGTCGTCGTCGCCGGCGCCGAGGCCGCCGGTGCAGGAAGCGCTGACGAGGGAGACGAGCCCGAGGCGCGAGGCGATCCGAACGGCGAGAGATCGAGCGCGCATGGCGGGCTCCTCGCCGATCAGGGTGCCAGAGCCGCGCTGTCCCGTCGAGCGCGGGCGCCGCCCTCCGCGCGCTCTCCGCCGTGGCTCGTCGCGCCAGATCGTCCTCGACACGGACCTTCGTCCTCCGCCTTCCTCCTTCATCGACCCTCGCTGTGCCCGGACGGAGCCACCCGCCGGGGGCGGCGACGCCCGCGCGCGGCGCTCATGCGCGAATCAAGAGAACCGCCCTGGCGCCGAGGACGCCGGGAGACTCCGACTTGAAAAATTCTCCTCTTGGCGTACTTGGCGGCTCTTTTCCCCGGTTTCCGGCCGCCGTACGCCTCGATCTCCCCGCTACAGGCGGAGCTTGCAGCGGAGGATCGCGCTCGGGTTGACCCGCGCGGCGGTCAGCCGGCTCGCGCGGGCGTCGACGCGGACCTGGACCGCCACCGAGCCCGCGAGCGTGCGGCTCACCAGATCGCGCGCGAGCAGGCCCACGGCGCCGGTCAGGTGCGCCATCGCCGCGGAGCCGGCCAGCAGCGAGCAGGGGATGGATCCGGATAGATCCATCCCGATCGAGGCGTCCGCGCCGTCGCGCTGGATCGCCCCCGTGCCCTTGAGCTTCAGCGCGCCGGCGGCGACCTCCACCCCGCTCAGCGCGATGCGCCGGCGGTCGCCCGAGAGCTGCGCGTCCGCCTTGACGGTGGTGGTGTCGCCGAAGAGGAGCCCGTCGAGCTCCCTGGGGTGGGGCAGGGTGAAGCCCTTCACCGTGAGCGCGATCGGGCCCTCGAGCGGCGCCTCGGACAGGGCCGTCCGGTCTGCCCCGGCCGCGAGCCGCAGCTCGAACGTGCCGGAGACCACCATCGTCGAGGCGCCGATGTCCACGCCGAGGAGCGCGCCCACGGCGGCGAGCTGCGTCGGCGCGAGCTCGATCGAGGCGCTCGGCGACGGCCGCGGCCGGAGCTCGGCCCGGAGCGGCGCCGAGGCGGCGTCCTCGCCGCCGAAGCCGAGGGAGATGGACGCCGCGCCGATCGACCAGGCGACGTCGGTGCGCGCCACCTCCTTGCCGGCGACCAGCACGCGCGCCTGCTTCAGGACGCCGGCCTCTAGCCCCGGCGCGCCCGGCGGCGGCGCCGCGGCGCCCTGGACCGCGCCGGCCGCGCGCCGCTCGAGCGAGGCGTCCGCCAGCGCGACCACCTCCGGCCCCCCGTCGCGATCCCGCAGGCCGAGGCGGACGCGGCCCGTGGTGAGCGGCAGCGACGCCGCGCGCGGGCCGTGCTGCGCGACCCACGCTGGCAGGCCCTCCAGGGCGTCGATCCCCACGGCGGTGAGCTCGACCCCATCCGCCGCGATCCCGGCGGGCGAGAGCCCGCGCAGCGCGATCGTGGCGCGCGCCACCGTGCCGGAGAGCCCGCGCACGCCGAGCAGGGAGAAGCGCGCGCCGCGCAGGCGGACCTCGCCGAGGCCGACGTCGATCGCGCCCGGATCCAGCGCGACGCCGCGCGCGCGGGCCTCGGCGACGATGTGCCGGCGGAGCGCGGGCGGACCGAGCACGAGGAGCGCGGCGACGGCCGCCCCGACGGCGGCGATGACGACGAGCGCCGCGATGAGGGCGCGGCGGCGGCGCTTTCCGCGCGGCGCGGCGCCGTCGCCGGGCGCGGCGGGCGCGGCGCCGCCGTCGCCGGGGGCACGCGGCGCGTCGAGCGGCGCCTCCGTGCGGGTGTCAGGGGAGGGGCGGGAGGTGGGCACCACGACGTGGGATCCCTCTAGCGTCGTTCCAGCGCGCTCGCGAGCGCTTCGCGCGGCTCAGCGCGCTTGCGGCCAGGCCCTCGGCTGCGCTACGGGTCACAGGAGCCGTCCGTCGTCGTTCCCGTTCCGCGGAGCCCGGTATGAAGATCACCATCGTCGCGAGCGGGAGCGGAGGCAACGCCACCCTGTTCTCCTCCCGGGGCACGCGGGTCCTCGTGGACGCGGGCGTCGGGCCCCGGGTGCTGGAGCAATGCCTCTCGGCGGCGGGCGCGGGCGGCCCGCTCGGCTGGGCCCCCGACGCGATCGTGATCACGCACGCGCACGCCGACCACGTCGGCGTGGCCGCCAAGTACAACAAGAAGCACAAGATCCCGATCTACGCCTCGGAGGCGACCGCGCGCGCCGCCGAGCTCGGCGACCCGGAGCGCGTCCGGAGCTTCTCGCCGCGCGAGCCGTTCGCGATCGGCGCGCTCACGATCTCGCCGAGGCCGCTGCCGCACGACGCAGCGCAGGTCGCGCTCGTCGTCGACGACGGGGCGCGGCGCGCCGCGCTCGTGACCGACCTCGGGGAGGTCCCGCCGGGGCTCCTCGAGCACGTCGCCGGCTGCGACGTGCTGCTGCTCGAGTCGAACTACGACGCCGACATGCTCGAGGCCGGCCCGTACCCGCAGCACCTCAAGCGCAGGATCCGCTCGGCGCGGGGCCACCTGTCGAACGCGCAGGCGTGCGCGCTGCTCGCGGCGCTGCCCGGCGGCACGCACACGGTCGCGCTGATGCACCTGTCCGAGGTCAACAACCGCCCGGATCTCGCCCTCGACGCCGCCCGCGACGCGCTCCTCGGCAAGCGCGCGCGCCTGCTCGCCGCGCCGCCGCGGGGGCCGCTCGTCCTCGACGCCGCGCCGCCGGCCCCGCCGCCCGGCGCGGCGCGCTCGGCGCTCGGCCCGCCGGCGCCCCCGCGCCAGCTCGGCCTGTTCCCGGGGATGTAGCGCCGCGCGCGCGTGCGCGCGCGTCGACCGACGCGACGCCCCCGCGCGGGCGAGCGTCAGATCCCCTCGAGCCGGACCTTCTGGCCGGCGCGGACGCCGTGGCGCCGCGCCCAGCCGGCGTTCAGCTCGAGGACGTACGTCGAGGGGCAGCCGACGTCGAAGCTCGAGTCGTTGAGCGTCGGGGTGTTCTCCTCGATACCGACGATCGTGCCATCGCTGTCGATGAACAGCATGTCGAGCGGGATGCAGGTGTTGTGCATCCAGAACGAGTGTTGGGTCCGCTGCTGGAAGACGAAGATCATCCCGCGGTTCTCCGCCATGCTCTTCCGGTACATGAGCCCGCGGGCGCGCTCCTTCTCCTTTCGCGCGATCTCGACGAGGACGTCGGGCGCCTGGGCCTCGAGGAAGATCACCTTGCCGGTCGCGAGCTGGAACGGGCCGGTCGGGTCCTCGGGGCACGCCGGATCCGGGCCGGCCTTCGGGGTGGGCCGCTCCGGCGCCTCCGGGGTCGGCTCGATGCAGCGGCCCGCGTTCTGCGCCTCGGCGACGGCGGGCGGCGCCTCGGTCGCGGCGGGCGGCGCCTCGGCCGAGCGGGGCGGCGTCACCTCGCCGCGGGGCGCGACCTGGAGCGGCTCGTCGACGCGGCGCTCGCACGCGCCGAGGGCGGCCGCGAGCAGCAGCGCGCCCAGGGCGGGCGCGAGCGGGGCGAGCGAGGCGAGCGAGGCGAGCGAGGCGAGCGAGAACGGACGGGTCGCGAGGGCGCAGCGCGAGCTCATGCCGCTTCCTACCACGGCGCGGCTCGCCCTTGACCGCCGGACCGCGACGCGCGAAACCCTCCCCCGATGATCGCTCGAACCCTCGCCATGCAGCCCGTCGCCGCGCTCGCCGCGCTGGCGGTCCTCGCCGGATGTTCGAAGACCCCGGAGCCCACGGCCGAAGAGTCGCCGAAGACGAAGACGACGACGCCGGCGTCGACGGGGGCGGCCGGCAGCAAGACGGAGAAGGCCGAGAAGACCGAGAAGGAGCGCCCCCCGCCGCAGCGGCGCAAGGTCTCGGCGAAGCCGGTCGCCGAGGTCAAGCCCAGCGAGGACGACCCGGTGAAGGGCAAGTGGACGCTCGAGGACGCGACCAAGGGGCTCCCGCCGGGCAAGACGCTGACCGCGTCGATCGAGACCGACCTCGGCACGCTGTCCTGCAAGCTGTTCGACGACAAGGCGCCGATCACGGTCGCCAACTTCGTCGGCCTGGCGCGCGGGATCAGGCCCTGGAAGACGCCCGAGGGCAAATGGGAGAAGAAGCCCGCCTACGACGGGACGATCTTCCACCGCATCATCCAGGGATTCATGATCCAGGGCGGCGACGCGAAGAAGAACGGCACCGGCGAGGCCGGCTACGTGATCCCGGACGAGGTCTGGGAGGACGGCAGCCACGACCGCCCGGGCCTCCTGTGCATGGCGAACCGCGGCAAGAACACGAACTCCGCGCAGTTCTTCATCACCGACGCGGCGGCGTTCCACCTCGACAACGGCTACACCATCTTCGGTGAGTGCGGGCCCGAGGAGCTCGTCCACAAGCTCGCGGGCGTCGAGGTCAAGGGCGAGCGCCCCGTCAACCCGCCAGTCATCAAGAAGGTGACGATCACCCGGCAGTGAGCGCGCCCCGGCGCTCGCCGCGCCGAGCTCGCGCCCCGGCCGCGCCGCGGCGCGGGGCCGAGCCCGGCGGGGAGGGGGCTACTCGCAGTCGTTGTCCTCGCCGGGCGAGGGCGAGCTCGACACGGTGAAGCTGACGTCGAGCCACTCGCTCGTCTCGTCGTGCCCGCTGATGCCGTTGCCCTCGGTCAAGAGCTCGCCGACCTCGCGATCGCTACAGCGGACGATGCTCTCCCCGCTGCCGTGCGCCGCGGTCGGCCGCTGGCTGTTGCGCGCGGTGTCGTCGGCATAGCCGGTCTTCCCCGTCTTGTACGCCATCGCCGAGTTCCCGAGCTCAGCGCCCCAGATGACGTAGTCGATGTCCTTGAGCGGGCTGCCCTCGGTCCCGTCCCACTCGAAGAGGATCACCATCTCCCCACCGTCGGTGAGCAGCGCCCCGGCCTGCGCCCCGAGGGCGCCGTTCGTGGGCGCGATCATCGGCGGCACGTCGTCCCCCTCGCAGGGGATGGGCGATTCGTCAAGCGCGAAGTCGGCGCAGCGATTGTACTCGAGCTCGAACGACTCGTCGCTCGCGAGCACGAGGCGCGCCCCCGCCGCGATCGTGGTTCCGGGAGGGAACTGGACGAGGAAGTCGGTCCCTTCGCTGCCGACCGGGGCCCAGGCCTTCCCCTCGGTGATGGCATAATAAACGGCGTTGTCCGAAAGGTAGTAGTCGGTGAGGTCGACCGCCTCGTCGGTCGGGTTCCAGATCTCGACGAATTCGGCCGCTCCGGGCCGGACGACGACCTCCGAGATCAGCAGGTGGCCGGCGGGCTCACCGACGACATCGCCGCCGCCGCCGCCATCCCCGCCGCCCGCGCCGCCGCCCCCGCCGCCGCCGCCCTCGCCGCCGCCGCCGGCCTCGCCGCCGCTGCCGGCTTCGCCGGTGCTGCTCGAGGTGGTGCTGGAAGAGCTCGCCCCGCCTCCTCCGGTCGCGTCGTCACCGCCGCAAGCCATGAGGTGGGCGAGCGTCAGAGGGGAAGCTGCGAGGAGCGCGATACTGAGCAGGTTGCGTTTGTGCATTGTTGAGAGATACATCAGAGCGCCGGCCAACAGGCAAGTGGGATTGCAGCCTGGGGGAAAGGATCCACCTCGCGCGACCGCGTCAGGACGCTGCCCGCGTTGCCAAAGGCGTGGCAGGCGCGCGTGGAATCGATAGCATGGCGCCATGCGACGCTGCTCCTCGCTCTTCCTGACACTCCTCTGCGTGCCGCTCCCTGGTCTGGGCCTCGCCGTCGGTTGCGGACAGACCGTCATCGTGGACGATCCGTCCGCGGAAGGCGGGGGCGGCCAGGCCGGCGCGCCTCCCGTTCCGGGCGTCGGGGGCGGCGGCGCGGACGCGGGCCCGGACCCGCTCGAGGAGTACGAGGACCCCGGCTGTCCCGACATGGAGCCGCCGATCACCGATTTCGCGTGCGATCCCTACGATCAGTCGAGCGGCTTTTGCGCCCCCGGAGAGGGGTGCTTCATCTACGTGCAGTATCCGAGCGAGCCGTGCGGGCAGGAGATCTACGGCGCCTTCTGCGCGCCGGCCGGCCCGGGCGGGCAGGGCGATCCGTGCAGCGGCGGCGGCGAGTGCGGCGCCGGGTTCGCCTGTGTCGTGACCGGCTCGGGCACGCAGTGCGTGGAGCTTTGCGCGCTCAGCGGCGACGACAGCTGCGCTCCGGGGCTCGTGTGCGAGCCGATCGACGTGGAGGGGATGGGCGGATGCCTGTGACGACGCGCTCCGTGGGTCCGCGCTCGCATCGGAGGACGGCCCTCGCGCTGGTCCTGCTCGGGGCCGCCGCCGGTGGCGCCGCGCTCTCGGGGGGGTGCGGGGCCCGGACGGGGCTGAACATCCCGCCGCCCGCGCCGGAGTGCGAGGTCGACGCCGACTGCCCCGGCGCCAAGGATCTCTGCAAGCCGGTGGTCTGCCAGCTGTTCGAGGCGGGGCAGCCCGAGGGCGGCGCGGCGCCCGCGCCCGAGGGCGGGGCGGGCGGCGCCGCCCCCCGGCGCGGCGGGACGTGCGTGTCCCTGTTGCCGGTCGACTGCGACGACGGCGATCCGTGCACCCGCGACACCTGCGAGAGCGCGACGGGGCTCTGCACCTACGGGCCGTCGACGCTCGATCTCGACGGCGACGGCTTCCGCGCGCCGCTGCCCGGCACGATCCCCGGCGAGCCGCGCGCGTGCGGCGACGACTGCGACGACTCGAACGCCGCGGCCCACCCCGGCGGGCGGGAGATCTGCGACGGCGTCGACAACGACTGTGACGGCACGGTCGACAACGGGGCGCGCTTCGTGCCGCGCGACCTGGACGCGATCCGCATCTCGGGCGACATCGCGCCGGCCAGCTCGGGCGGCCTGTCCTGGAGCGGGACCTCGTACGCGGCGCTCTACACCGGCACCACGCGGGGCTTCAACGTGTACCGCACGATGATCAGCGCCGGCGGGGAGCCGCTCGCGCCCGGCGAGGAGATCATCACCCCGAAGAACGGCGACGCCTCCGGCGGGCCGATCGTGTGGGTCGGCGATCGGTACGGCGCCGCCTGGCAGGACCGGCGCGACGGCGACTACGAGGTGTACTTTTCCTTGCTCGACGAGAACGGCGAGAAGGTGGAGGGCGGCGACCGGCGGCTCTCGAACGCGCCAGGCTTCTCGGTCAACGTGTCGCTCGCGTGGAACGACGCGGAGTTCATCCCCGTCTGGCAGGACGAGCGCAACGGCGCCTTCGACCTGTTCGCCCAGCGCATCGACGTCGACGGCAACCTGATCGGCGAGAACGTCCAGCTCACCGATGGATCGAGCGGCTTCGACAACGAGGCGCCCTCCGTGGCGGCGGGCCAGAGCGGCATCGGCGTCGCGTGGTCGGCGGGCGACGCGGTCACGCACTTCATCCAGTTCCAGACGTTCGACGCCGAGCTCCAGCCGAGCTCGGAGGTCGTCTCGCTGACGAACGGCGACACCGACGCGGTCTATCCCACGGTGGTGTGGAACCGCGATCGCTACGTCATCGCGTGGTACGACAAGTCGGCGAGCCCCAAGGCGATCTACGCCGCCGCGGTCTCGGAGGACGGCGAGATCCTCGTCCAGCCGAGGGCCATCTCGAACCCGGGCCCCTTCCGCTCCCGGTACCCGTTCCTGCGCCCGCTCGGCGATCGGCTGCTCGCGATCTACTCGGACGATCGCGACCAGAACGACGGCTACGAGCTCTACGCGGTCACGGTGAACGCCGATCTCGTGCCGATCAGCGACGAGCAGCGGCTCACCTTCGCGCGCCGCGACAGCATCGGCCCGGTCGCCACGTTCGGGCCGGACGGAGACGTGGGCATCCTCTTCCGCGACGATCGCGAGGGCGGCGAGCACCACGTCTTCTTCACCCGGCTCGAGTGCAGGGCGGGCGACTGACGCCCCGGCGGCCGAGCGCGCGGCGGCGCTCGGCCTCGTGGCTGAGCTCGGCCCAGCGCTCGGCCTCGGGCTGGCGGCGCGCTCCGCTTCGGGCCGGCGGCGCGCTCCGCCTCGAGGCCGGGCGCTGGGCCGAGCTCAGCCCCGGGTCGGCAGGCGGCGCAGCCGGAACGGGCCGGCGCGGTGGACCTTGCCCGGCAGCGGGCGGCCGATGACCTGCTCGGCGACGTTGCCCGCCTCGATGAGCTTGTCGAGATCGACGCCGGTCCGGACGCCCATCCCGTGGAGCATGAACACGAGATCCTCGGTCGCCATGTTGCCGGCCGCGCCCGGCGCGTAGGGGCAGCCGCCCACGCCCGCCACCGACGCGTCGAAGTCGCGCACGCCGAGCTCCAGGCCGACCAGGATGTTCGCGAGCGCCGTGCCCCGCGTGTCGTGCAGGTGCAGCGCGAACCGCTCGGGCGGCATCGCGTCCAGGAAGCGGCGGACAATGTCGTGGGTCTGCCGCGGGGTGCCGATGCCGATCGTGTCGCCGAGCGACACCTGGTAGCACCCGAGCTCGATGAGCCGCTCCGCGATGCGCACGACGCGGGCGGGGTCGACGTCGCCCTCGTACGGGCAGCCCCACACGGTCGAGACGTACGCGCGCACGGCGACGCCAGCCTCGCGCGCCGGCGGGACGATCTCCGAGAACACCGAGAGCGTGTCGTCGATCGACTTGTTGACGTTGGCGCGGTTGTGCGCCTCGCTCGCGCTCAGGAAGACGGCGATCTCGCGCAGGCCCACCGCGAGCGCCCGCTCGAGGCCGCGCGCGTTCGGGCACAGGGCGCTGAAGGTCACGCCCGGCTCGGCCGCGATCGTCCTCGAGAGCTCCTCGGCGTCGGCGAGCTGCGGCACCCACTTCGGCGAGACGAAGCTCGTGATCTCGATCCGGCGGAGGCCGGCGGCGACGAGCGCCGCGATGAGCCGCCGCTTGCCCTCGATCGGGATCATCGCCGCCTCGTTCTGGAGCCCGTCCCGCGGGCTCACCTCGTAGATCGAGACCTCGTCGGCGACGCGCGCGAACAGCGGCGCGGACGCGGCGCCGCCCGCGCTCGGGCGCTCGGCCGAGCCCTCGGTCGCCGGCGGACCCTCGGCGAAGGGGCGGGGCAGCGTCAACCGCTCACCATCCGGAGCTGCCGGCTCGGCGCGGCCGGCGTGAAGGGGATCGGGTAGCTGCCGGAGAAGCACGCGTGGCAGTAGCTGTCCGCCGACGGCCGCGCGGCGGCCGGGTCGCCCTCGCGCGCCTCGATCGACCGCACGCCCTCGATCAGGCCCTCCAGCGACAGGTAGCCGACGCTGTCGGCCGTCAGGTAGCTGCAGATCTCGTCCACGGAGTGGCTCGAGGCGATGAGCTCCGATCGCGTCGGCGTGTCGACGCCGTAGTAGCAGGGCCAGCGCGTGGGCGGGCTCGAGATGCGGACGTGCACCTCGCGGGCGCCCGCGTCGCGGATCATCTTGACGATCTTGCGGCTCGTCGTCCCGCGGACGATCGAGTCGTCGACGACGACGACCCGCTTGCCCTCGATCACCGCCCGGTTCGGGTTGAGCTTGAGCCGGACGCCGAAGTGCCGGATCGACTGCTGCGGCTCGATGAACGTGCGGCCGACGTAGTGGCTGCGGATGAGCCCCATCTCGAACGGGGCGCGCGCGCGGTCGGCGAAGCCGATCGCCGCAGGCACGCCCGAGTCGGGCACGGGGATCACGACGAGATCGTCGCCGGGCTCGACCGGCTGCTCGATGGCCAGGCGCCGGCCGAACGCCTTGCGGACCTCGTAGACGCTCACGCCCTGGATCGTCGAGTCGGGGCGGGCGAAGTAGACGTGCTCGAAGATGCAGAGCTTGCGCGACTCCGGCGCGAAGGGGAACTCGGAGCGGACCCCGTCCGCGCTGATGATCACCATCTCGCCCGGCGCGACGTCGCGCACCTTGCGCGCGCCGATCAGATCGAACGCCGTCGACTCGCTGGCGACCACGTGGGCGACGCCGCTGCCGCTCGTCATCTCGCCGAGGCAGAGCGGCCGGATGGCGCGCGGGTCGCGCACGGCGATGAGCTCCCGCTCCGTCAGGAAGAGCAGCGAGTAGGCGCCCTCCACCTGCTTCAGCGCCTCGGCGATGCGCTGGCGCAGATCGTCCTTCTTGCTCATCGCGATGAGGTGGACGATCGACTCGGTGTCGCTCGCGGTCTGGTAGATCGAGCCGCGCGCCTCGAGCTGCTCGCGCAGGGCCTCGTGGTTCGTGAGGTTGCCGTTGTGCGCGACCGCGAGCGAGCCGCGCGCGTAGTCGACGCCGAGCGGCTGCGCGTTCTTCAGGTGCGACCCGCCCGCGGTGGAGTAGCGGACGTGGCCGATGGCGCGGTCGCCGGGCAGCGACGCGAGATCGGACGGCGCGAAGCCGGACTGCACCCGCCCCATGGCGCGGTGGCCGAAGAGGCGCTCCCCGTCGCTGCTGACGATCCCCGCAGATTCCTGCCCTCGATGCTGGAGCGCGTGCAACCCGAGGTAGGCCATGTTGGCCGCCTCGGGGTGGCCAAAGATTCCGAACACACCGCACATGCCGCCTATCTAGTACGAAAACGGGGCATGACCCACCGTCATGGCGATCCGTCGTCATGATGAGGCGGCCGAGCGCCGGCGCCGGGCCGGAGGCCGGCGCCGGGGCGCGCTCCGGAGCGGGCACGCCCGGAGGGCGATCGCGTCTGGAAGGTAAGCAGATTAACGAATCTGCGGCGGGCGCGGGGCGCTAGGCGCGCCAGAGCGCGATGGATTCCGCTGCTGGAGGAGGACGGCGGCTCAAGGCAGCCGGACGATTCCCGTCATTTCGGGATGTTCCAGAGTTTCTCGATGATCTTGGTTTCCATGGCGTCGCCGTGGCACGTGCCGCACTCCATGTCCTCCTTGTTCGCCCGCGCGAGCTTGTTTTGGTACTCCTCCTCCATGAACGCCTGCAGGGCCTTCTTGTCCTTGCGGTTCAGGACGTGCTCGTTCCCGGCGTGACAGCTGTCGCAGAAGAGGGTGCCGCCGCTCTCGCTGCGGAGGGGCACCACGAAGTTGCGCCACATCTCGCGGGCGACCTTCATGTCGCGCGTCTCTTTCTTGAAGTCGCCTTCGGCGTGGCAGCCCTCGCAGGTGTCGTAGCCGAGCGCCTTCTGGAGCAGCGGCATCACCTTCTTCTTCTGCGCCGTCGGGAGCTTCTCGAGCGCGGGGATCTTCTTGAGGTTGATCCCGATCTTCTTCAGATCTGCCTCGAACTTGGTCGCCTGGATCGGCGTCGACTTGGCGGGCGACGCGTGCTCCTCGCCCTCGTCGGCCTCCGCCGTCTTCTCCGCCTTGGCGGGCTTCGCGCTCTCCGCTTCGGCGGTCGCCTTGTCCTCGCTCGGGAGCGTCTCCCCGTCGAAGTCGTCCTTGTCGGCCGCCGTCTCGGGCGGCGGCGTGGCGGAGCCACATGCTCCTGCGAAGGCGCCCATCCAGAGCGCGAGGGCGAGCGCTGCGTGCTTCATCCTGGCTGCCATACTCCTCCAAAGGAACCGTTGATCGTGAGCAGAACGCCGCTGCCCGTGCAGCAGGGCGCGCCGGCCGGGGCGCGCTCCCACGGTCGCCGGGCGATCGGGCCGCACTCTACTCGAATTTGCCCGAGACAGAGAGGAACGTGAGCTTGTTGTTCGTCTCGCGGAGCCGCTGGACGAGCATCCGGACGACGTTCCAGAGGACCTCGTACGCGAGCTCTTTGTGCAAGAAGAGCAGATCCTCGAACGCGTCCTTCGACACGGTGAGCAGCCGGCAGCGCTCGTGCACGCGCGCGTCGGCGGAGCGCGGGGCCTCGTCGAGCAGCGCCATCTCGCCGAACACCGCGCCCGGGCCGAGCACCGCGAGCGCTTCCTCGCCGATCCCGGCGATCTCGCGGCTGATCCGGACCTTGCCTTCGAGCAGGATGTAGAGCTTGTCGCCCGGATCGCCGTGCTCGAAGATCTTGGTGCCGAGGGCGTGCGTTTCCTCGCTCGCGACGCGCGAGATGAGCTCGAGCGCGGCCGGAGTGAGGCCCTTGAACAGGGGGACCTTCGAGAGCTGCTCGATCCGTTCGGGGACGATCACAAGCTGTCGCGGAGGATAGCCGAGGCGCCGGCCGCGAAGCGAATTTTCCGGGAGCTCTCGCGACGCCCTACCGCGTGAAGTTCACCGTGATGGGCGGGGTCGTGCCGGTGATCGGGGAGCCCGCGCGGTCCTTCTGAGGCGAGTAGCGCCGGCTGAGCGCGCACATGCGCGCGGCGCGACCGAAACCGTGACCGGGATCACTGACGACCTTGACGGAAAGCGGGCTGCCGTCGGGGCGCACCGTGACCATGAGGACGACCTTCGCCTGATCGATCTGGTCGACGTCGGCCTCCGGAGGGAAAGGGCAGTTCCAGCTGCTGCTGCCGACCAGGCCGGCCGGGGCCGAGCGGTCCGGGCCCGCGACGGCCGGAGGCGGCGGGACCGGGTCGCCCGTGCCCTTGCCGCCGACGACGCCGCCGACCTTGGCGTTCGGGTTGAACGTGGGGGACTTGGCCGTGCCCGCGCCGGCCACCTGGCCGTAGCCGACGCCTTGCCCCTCGCCGCTCGCGATCCCGCGGTCGGTCATGTCGAGGACCTCGTCCGGATCCGGCTCGCGCGTGAGGACCTTCGCGGCCTCGGCGGCGGCGGGGGGCGGCTCGTAGGGGTCGTCCTTGGGCGGCGGCGTGTTCGCCTGCGGAGGCGGCGGGGCCTTCACGACGGGCTGGGGCTCCGGCTCGGGCTCGGGCGGCGGCGGCTCGGGCGGCTTGGGCTCCTCGGCCTTCGGCGGCGTGACGTCGACCTCGTAGATCGCCCAGAGGTAGTCATGGATGCCGACGCGCATCTCCTCGACCATCTGCCGCATGTCGTGCAGCGACCCCGAGACGATCGCCCGGGCGGACGCCGCGCTGTGGCTGGTGAGCGCCAGCGTGACCCCGAGGAAGGCGCCCACGCGCGAGGCACGGTCGCCGAGCCCGAGCACCGCGGCGAGCGGATCCGCGGCGCGCCGCCGATCGCCGGGGCGACCCGCGGCCGGCGCGCCGACGGCGTTCGGGGGCTCCTTGGCGCCCCCAGGGTCGGGGCGCTTGTCGCGGCGGCGCCCGTCGTGGAGCGCCCCCGCGGCGCGATGGCTCGTGGCCTGGCTCATAAGCTCTCGCTCGGCGCGCTCAGGGCGCGGGGCTCGGTGTTGCCGGCGCGGGGGCGGCCGGGGCCGGCGCGGCCGGGGCGCCTGGCGTCGCGCCGGGCGCCGCGCCGGGCTCCGGCGCGATCGGCGTCACGCCGAACGCGATCTTGGAGACGCCCGCCTGCTTCAGCAGATCGAGCGCGCGGATCACCCGGCCGTGCGGGACCGTCGTGTCGGCGCGGATCACGGCGCGGAGCTCCGGGTTCTTCGCCTGGGCCTCGCGCGCGATCGGCAGGATGGCGTCCTCGCCCGCGAGCTTCTTGCCGTCGGCGAACGTGTCGCCGTTCGCGTGCAGCTCGAGCCCGAAGACGAGCTGCACCTCCTGCCCCTGCGCCGCCTTCGGCAGGTCGAGGGGGAGCGACTGCGAGACGATGATCTTCGCGGTCACCATGAAGATGATGAGGAGCACGAGGGTGATGTCGACCAGCGGCGTGACGTTGATGCCGCTGATCATGTCGTCATCGTCGTTGCGGCTCGTGGCGGCCATCAGCGCTCCTCCTCGCCCGCGCCGCCCTTCCTGCTCTCCTCCTGGCGCGGCGCCCGCGCGGCCGTGACGCGCGGCTCGGCGGCGACGGCGGGCGCGGCGCCGGCGAACGCCGGGTCGATCTTGAGGTGCGCGAGCAGGACCCGCGTGAGCGCCTCGGTGTTGGCCAGCGTCGACTTGATCATGCGCTGGAAGTAGTTGTTCGCCGCGACGGCGGGGATGGCGACCGCGAGGCCGACCGCGGTCGCGACGAGCGCCTCGGCGATGCTCGACATGACGGCCTGCGGCGCCATGGCCTGCGACGCGGCCTGCGCGACCGGCGTCTTCGCCGCCTGGCCGAGCGCGTCGAAGGCGCCGACGACGCCGATGACGGTGCCGAACAGCCCGATGAACGGCGCGTTGTTGCCGAGCGTGCCCAGGTAAGCGAGGCGCCGCTCGAGCTTCATGCGCTGGAGCGCCGCGGCGCCGGCCATGGCCTCCTCGGCCGCGTCGGGCCCCTGGTGCGCCACCGCGAGGCCGGCCGAGACGACCGCGGCCTCGGCCGAGGGCGAGGCCTCCATCCGCTTCCGCGCCGCCTCGATCGAGTCGTCGAGGGACGTCCGGAGATCCCTCGCGAGGACGGCGAGATCGTCGCGGAGCGACCAGAAGAACCAGGCGCGCTCGAGGATGATGGCGACCGAGACGACGCTGAGGCCGATCATCAACCACATGACCCAGGCGGCCCCGAAGCCGACCATGATGCGCTGCAGCCACTCGACGAGGTTCATCTTCTTCCTTGGTGCCTTTCCGATGGTGGGGTGGGTGGGGGCCGCGCCGAGACGTTCGTTCTACGGTCCGGCGCTGGGCTGCCCTTCCTCGACTGCGTCCTCCTCCTCCGGAGGGGGGGCGCCCGCCGCGCCCGGCCTGCCGACGGACGGCTGGGGGGCGGAGGCGTCGACGAGCCGGAAGACTCGCCCAAGGACGGTGGTCGCGTAGCCGCCCTTCGGTAGCACAAACGAGACGACAATTCCTTGCCCTGCGCCTGGACCGCCCGCGGGCTCCGGCGCGCCGCCGCTCGCCGCCTCCCCGGCGGGGGACACCTCGAGGCCGTCCACCTCCAGCCGCAGGGGGCGCCGCGTGCCCTCCCCGGCGTGGGCGAACGCGTCGAGCTTGCGGGGGTCGCCGATCGCCGCCGTGAGCACCTCGCGCTCCAGCGCGCCCGGGGCGCCCTCGGGCCAGCGCATCTTCCGGCCGAACATCGGGCCCGTCGCCGAGATCGAGAGCGCGGCGGCGCGCGCCTCGGCGTCCGCGACCTCCGGGCCCTCGAGGGGCACGAGGAACAGCCCGCCGGTGTCGCGCTTCTTGGCGAGATCGCCGGGGAGCACGGTGCTCCAGGTCCCGTCCGCCTCGCGGCGCGCGAGCACCTCGTTGAACCAGAGCGACTGGAGCGCCGAGAAGAGCAGCCGCTGCTCGCGCCGGTCGCGCGGCCCGCGCTCGCGGCCCGAGATCCACGCGAGCGCGCGCTCGGGGTTGTCGCCGTTCCTCCCGAACCGCTGCGGCCCGAACGCGTTCGGCACGCCGGCGCGGCCGATGTCGGCGAGGCGGCGCTCGGCGAGCGGGAGCGCCGCGGGGGCGATCCCGCGGAGCGTGATCCGGAACCGGTTGCCGACGAGGTGCCCCGGCTTGAGCTTGTGGTCGTGGCGCGCGACCGAGAGGATCTCGATCCCGGGCAGCTCGGCCTGCTCGAGCAGCGGCGCGGGATCCCGCGCGAGCGGGAGCTGGACCGAGGCGGTCTGCGTGGTGATCGCGTGCCGGTCCTTCATGCCGGCGAAGCCGGCGCTGCCCGGGTCGGCGCCGAGCGCGAGCGCGATGGCCCGCACCGCGTCGGGCGTGGTGCGCCCCGTCTTGCGGAAGGTCACGAACACGTGCTCGCCGCGGCCGCTCGGCGCGTAGGCGGGGAGCTCTTCGACGACGAAATCCGCGGGCGAGCTCCGGAGCACGGCCGTGGGGAGGTCGCCGTGCGGGCCCGCGGCCGCGGGGGCCGCGGCGGGCGGGGCGGTGGTGGTCATGGGAGCGCCAGCGTGACCGAAATCGCTCCGGCGTCCAGCGGCGAGCGCGCAGCGGCGAACGCGCGCGCCCGGGAGCGCCGCGGCTACCTGGGCGTGGGCCCGGAGAAGCCGCCGACCCCGCCGCCGCCTGGCACGGGGTTCTGCCCGGGCCTGCACTCCTCGTCGCCCGTGTCGACCGTGGTGACGTCGTAGCAGCAGAGCTCACCGTCGAAGTCGCCCTCGCTGTCGATCGACTCGATCGAGCTCAGACACCCGGGGTTCTGGAAGAAGACGTACGCGTCGTCGCTGGACGGGCACGCCCCCTCGAGCTCGGTCCAGTGAAAGCAGGCCCGCTTGCCGCAGCCGCCGGCGACGAGCGAGAGGAAGGCGGGGGCGGCGAGCGCGAGGAACAGCGAGCGGAGGCTGACGGTGCTCATGGCGATCTCCTGGAGCGGCGGCCGCGCGCGGGCGCGGGCCGCCTTGGCGATCAGAGCTCGTGCGGCATCAGGTCGCGCGGGCTCCTGAAGTACTGCAGCGGCGAGTAGGCGAGCAGGTTGGAGACGCGCGACGTGTAGATGCACGCGTACTCCTCGACCTGATCGCCGAAGCTGGACGTCTCGTTCGCCTCCTTGAGCAGCGAGCCCCAGTAGGGGTGGAAGCGGCGGGCGATCTCGCGCTCCAGCTTGGCGACCTCGGCGTCGACGGCCCGGAGCTGGCCGCGGATGCGCTCGACCGCGCGCTTCGTGCGGCCGCGCTCGGCCTCGTAGAACGACGTCGCGTAGTCGATCGGGACGTGGTCGCCGCTCGCCTCCGCGTGCAGCGCGCCTCCGCGGCCGTTCGACGAGCCGTTCTTCTTCTGCTGCTCCTCCTCGATCTTGCGGGTGAGGTCCTTGTAGCGCTGCTGGTAGAAGCGGAGCTGGTCCTCGAGCTCCTCGCGGCGCCCCTCGAGCAGCGCGCTCTCCATGTGCTCGCGGCGGCACGACTCGTGGGCGGCGACCTCGGCCTCCATCTCCTGGATGATCATCGCCGTGCGCCACGCGCTCTCCTTCTTCGAGCGGAGGATGTCGCCGTAGATGTGATCGCCCACGTAGAGGACGCGATCGCCCGAGATGTTCAGGAACTTCTCGAAGTCGTGGAGGTTGCCCCCCTCGTAGATGGCGCCGCGCTCGAGCGGCGCCGTGGCGGGGCGGACCTCGGCGCCGTCGCGGATGAGCAGCGGGCGGCGCTCCTGGAAGAACGCCGGCTTCTGCGCGGCGACCACGATGACGTCGAAGTAGTGCCGGAAGCTCGGGTACTCGGGCATCGCGTCCCCGAGCAGGTACGTCATCATCTTCTCGGTGAACGGCCAGCGCGAGTTCGTGAGCAGGAAGAGCTTCTTGCCCGCCGAGCGGAACTTGTGGAGCGTCTGCGCGAGGTTCGGGTCGCGCTCGACGAAGCGCGGCAGGTCGGAGCGGACGACGTCGAGGATGGTGCCGTCGCGGTGCGCCTCGTCGATGCACTCCCGGATGTCGGTGAAGAGCCGCGCGTAGTCGAGCGGGACGCCGCGCGCCTCGAGGGCGTCGACGATGCCGGCGTAGAGCGTGGCCTCGCTCAGCGCGTACAGCGTGTCGATCCAGTGGTAGCGGGCCGTGTTCGGCCGGATCTTGCGGTGCTGGTAGAGCGACCGGAGCTCTTCCTTCGTGAGCTCGCGCAGGCCGTGGTACCCGCGCTGGACCACCTTGAACCGGTCCATCTTGAGCACGTGGCCGAAGCGCTTGTCGATCAGCAGGCCGCGGATGGGGAAGTGGATCGGGTAGCGGAGGCCGCGCAGGAGATCCTCGGGGTAACCGCGCGCGGCGAGCTTCGTGACCGTCCCCTGGATCGAGAGGTTGTCCATCTCGGTCTGGTTGTAGATGGCCAGGGTGTAGTCCATGTCGAAGCCGACCCAGTCGATCCCCGCGAGCTTGAGGTTGCGGTTGACGAAGACGCGCCGGGTCCGCGGGATGCGCGTGGGCTCAGTCTGGGGAGTGAGCCCTCCGAGGGGGAGCTGGAGCTGCTCGAAGAACACAGTGGGTCGACTATGGTATCGCACGCCCAGGAGGCATACAAAGGGCGCCTCCTCGACGAGCGCGCCGCGGCGTCACGCGTCACGTGTCACGTGTCACGCGTCACGTGTCGCGCGTCGCGTCGCCTCGTCCAGCGTAGCCTAGCCTAGCCGCGCGTCGTCGCAGCCCGGGCTCGTCCGCCCGGCGTCCTCCGCCGGCGCCGGCGCACAGGCGCGCTCCTGGTGCGCCGCGACGAAAAACTGCGCTATGGTGCGCGCCGCTCCCGTCTCGTGCGATCGCGGAGGCGGATCCCATCCGTCGCCGACGGGCACCTCGTTCGATGCTTTTCGCAGCGCCCCAGCCGGTCTCTCGCAAGCCCCCCGTCCAGCGCCCCACGTCGTGGTGGCTCAGCATGCTGCGCCGCCGCGCGGAGCGGATGTACGACGAAGCGCTCGACCTCTCCCAGCCGATCCCGTGGGAGAGCGAGGCCGAGCGCCAGGCGGCGATCGCCTTCTTCAACGCCGCGTTCCGCGCCGAGGAGTCCGGCCTGACGCAGGCCCACGCCCTGGCCGACGAGGTGAGCGCCTGGGACCCGGAGCTCGGCGAGTGCCTGCGGCTCTACGGCGACGAGGAGGGGTGGCACCGCGAGCTGCTCACGAAGTTCCTCGCGCACATCGGCGGCGAGGTCCGGCCCATGGGCCGCGTCACCGGCACCTTCTACCGCCTGTACGGCCGCGCGGAGCGGGTCGAGACGATCGTGCTCACGAACCTCATGTTCGAGACCATCGGCTCGACGACGTACCGCCTCGCGCTGCGGGAAGCCCGCTACCCGGCCGTGCGGCAGATGCTCACGATCCTGACGCGCGACGAGTCGTTCCACGTTCCGCTCAACGTCCACTTCCTGCGCGAGGCGCTGAAGCGCAGCCCGCCCTCGATGCGCCTCAAGCTGCGCGCCATCTACACGACGCTCTTCGCGGCGCTCCTCGGCTCCGCGGCCGCGAGCCGCCGGCGCGCGCTCGCCTTCGACAGGATCCCGTTCCGGGTGCTCGCGGGCGCCTACGCCGAGCACCTCGGCCGGCTCTTCGTCCACGAGAGCGACCTCGACTTCGCCCCGCCGGAGCTGCTCCTGCGCCTGTTCGGGCACAGCCGCCGCGCGCTCGCGTCGTCCGACGACCCCTCCGCCGTCAGCGTGCTCTCGGCGGAGGCCGCGGTCGAGCGCGAGCGCGTCGTCGTGACGGCGCTCGGCGGCGCGCGCGACGCGTGACGCGCGCGAGACGCGCGAACGCCCGCGCGTGCGCGTCAAGGAGCCATGACGCAACGCGGCGCAATGCGGCGCAACGCGCGCCGGCGCCATGGCGGCCGGCGGTCGTTCCAGTACCCACGGTAAACTTTCACCGGAACATTGTAAGCAGTACACTCTTTACTCCGGCGTCGGCTCGCGCGGGGCGGGCGGAAGGTCGAGTCGGGGCGTCGATGGTAGGCAAGGAGCAGCGCCGGAGCGGCCCAGAGAGCAGCCCGGCCACGAGGAGCAGCGATTCCGCGGAGCGCGCGCTCGCGCCGCACGAGCCGGAGGCGTGGCCGTCCGCGCTCGCCGACGCGGAGCAGGACGAGGGCGCCCTCGCGCAGGTGCGGCACGAGATCCGGACGCTGCTCAGCGGGATCGTCGGCATCAGCGGCCTCCTGCTCGACACCGAGCTCGATCCGGAGCAGCGCGCCTTCGCGCGGCGCATCCGGAGCAGCGGCGACGTGGTGCTCTCGATGATCGACGAGCTCATCGACCTCGGTCAGCCCGGCGGCCGCGGGCTGCACGTCGACCGCGTCGACTTCGACCTGCGCCGGACCGTCGAGGACGCGGCGGAGCTGCTCGCCGATCGCGCGCACGACGACAGGACCGAGCTCGTGCTCGAGGTCGAGCCCGAGGTGCCGGCCGCGGTGCGCGGCGACGCGGCGCGGCTGCGGCAGGTCCTGCTGAGCGTCGGGACCTCCGCGCTCCGCGCGGCGCCCCGGGGCGAGGTGCTGGTGCGCGCCGCGCTGGAGGCGGGCCGGGACGGCGATCCGCCGGGCGGGCCCGAGGGCGCGACCGCGCGGGTGCGCTTCGACGTGCGCATCGTCGACGTGCGCTTCGCGGCCGCGGCGGGGCTCGCCGGCGGCGCGCAGGCGCCGGGGAGGGCGGGCGCGCCGGGGGGCGCTGCGCGGCCGCTGCCCGAGCAGGACGCGCGCGCCGCGGAGCTGCGTGCGGCGCCCGGCGTCGCGATCGCGAGGCGCCTCATCGCCGCGATGGGCGGTGAGCTCCGCGCCGCGCCGGACGCCGGCGCGCGCCGCCGGGGGCTCTCGTTCGTGCTGCCGTTCGAGCGGCGCGGGCGCGGCCCCGAGCGCGCGCTCATCCCGCGCATCGACCTGCCCGGCAAGCGGGTGCTCGTCGTCGACGACAGCGGCTCGGTGCGCCGCGTGGTGCAGAAGCTGATCGAGGAGCTCGGGCTCGCGTGCCGCACCTCGGAGAGCGGCGCCGCCGCGCTCGCCGCGCTGCGCGAGGCGGCGGGCGCCGGCGCGCCGTACGACATGGTGCTGATCGACCTCGAGCTGGCCGACCTCGACGGGCTGACGCTGCTCCAGCGCATCAAGGCGGACGCCGCGATCGCGCCCGCGCGCAGCG
The DNA here is from genome assembly GCF_051529605.1 of Sorangium sp. So ce296. Lineage (NCBI taxonomy): Bacteria > Pseudomonadati > Myxococcota > Polyangiales > Polyangiaceae > Sorangium > Sorangium sp. So ce296. The sequence continues at coordinate 13,892,810 of NZ_CP150325.1, read as the reverse complement.
TGCTCATGACCTACCCCGGCAGGGAGGCGCCCAGCCGCGCCGAGGCCGACTCGGTGCTCATCAAGCCGATCCGGCGCGCGCAGCTGCACTCGAGCCTGCGGCTGCTCGCGGGGCTCTCGCCGGAGCACGTGGCCGCCGGGGCGCGCGCGCACGCGCCGAGGTCGCGGCGCGGGGCGCCGACGTCCGAGGCGCGGAGCTCGTCGCGCCCGAGGGTGCTCGTGGTCGACGACAACGCGGTGAGCCAGAAGGTCGCGGCGTTCATGGTCGAGAAGCGCGGCTACCGCGCCGACGTGGTCGACAGCGGCCGCGCGGCCGTCGAGGCGGTGCGGCGCGGCGGCTACGCCGCGGTGCTGATGGACTGCCACATGCCCGGCTTCGACGGCTACGCGGCGGCCGAGGAGATCCGACGCGCCGAGCGGCCGGACCGGCGGACGCCGATCATCGCGATGACGGCGAGCGCGGGGCGCGACGCGCGGGAGCGGTGCCTCGCGGCGGGGATGGACGACGCGCTGTCGAAGCCGCTGAGGCAGGACGAGGTCGATCGCGCGCTGCGGACCTTCGCCGCGGCGTCGCGGTCCGGCGCGTACGAGGCGGTGCGCCCCGAGAGCGCGCCGCCGAGCGTGGAGCTCCCGCCGCCGACGCTGGTCACGCCCTCGCCGCCGCCGGCGGGCGGGGCGCGCGTCCAGGCCGCGGCGCCGGGGAGGCCGCGGGCCGGGCTGCGCGCGGCCCCGCCCGACGTCGTCAGCGAGGTGACCGAGCTGTTCCTCACGGAGGCGCCGAGCCGGGTGGCCGCGATGGGCGAGGCCGCGGCGCGGGGCGCGCTCGGCGAGCTCGAGCGGCTCGCCTGGGCGCTCTACGAGAGCGCCGACGAGCTCGCGGCGTTCAACCTGAAGGAGCTCTGCGCGCGGCTCGATCGGGAGGCGCGCGCCGGGACGATCGAGAGCGCGACCGAGGCGGTGCAGGCCATCGCCCGGGAGGTCGGGCGCGTGCAGTCCTCGCTCGCGGCGGACCTCAAGAAGCGGGGGCTACGGTGACGTCCGCGCGGGTGAGGCCGGCGAGCCGCGCGCTCATGTCCCAGAGCCGCGCGGCCGCCTCGGCGTCGGTCGCCATCCCCTTGAGGGGCCTCGCCCGGGTGCGCTCGAAGAAGGCGGGGCTCGCGGCGGGCGGCGCGTCGGCCAGGATCGCGAGGAGGTTCGCGGCGGCCTGCGCCGGGGTCGCGCCCACGACGTCGATCAGCGTCTTCAGCACGCGCGAGGTCCCGTCGAAGAGCCCCGACCGCACGAGCCCGGGGTAGTAGCAGAGCACCCGCGCCCCGCTGCCCGAGAGCGCGTCCGACAGCCGCCGCGCCGCGAGCACGAGCGCGAGCTTCGACCGCGCGGAGGCGGCGAGGAACGAATAGGAGCGCTTCGACATGAGGTCGTCGAAGTCGAGCCGGATGCTGTCCACCGGCGCGACCAGGTTGACCACGCGCGCGTCGCGCGCGGCCTTGAGCCGGTCGAGCAGGAGGTTCGACAGCAGGAAATGCGACAGGTAGTTCACCTGGAACGTCATTTCGAGGCCGTCCGCGGACTCCGCGCGCTCGCGCAGGAACACCCCCGCGTTGTTCACGAGCAGGTGGACGGCCCCGCACCGGTCGGCCACCTGCCGGGCCGCGGCGCGCACCGACGCGAGCCGGCCGAGGTCGCACTCGACGAGGTGGACCTCGCCCTGCACCTTCAGCGCGGCGAGCTTCCTCGCGCCCTCGGAGCCGGTCTTGCGGCAGAGCACGGTCACCCGGGCGCCCTGCCGCGCCAGCGCGGATGCCGTCGCGAGCCCGATCCCCGAGGTCCCCCCGGTGATCACGGCGACTTTCCCCCTCATGCTTTGCGCACACCCCATCTGCCGTCTCCTCGTCTCGCCGTCCTCGTCCATCTCATCGCCTGCGGCGGCGGGCCGGTCACGACGCTCCGGGAGCGCGTCGGCGACAGGAGCCCTCAGCGGCGCGCACCGGAGCGCCAGAGCGGCGCGATGCCCGCTGGAAACCCCCAAGAGAAGAGTCGTCGTCCCCCCGCCCGCGACACAGGTACGACCATGCACGCATCACGTCAAGCGAGCGTGGCGCATCGCAGCACGGGCGTGAAGTGGGTAAATTCCAGATTTTCCGCCGTCGGGTGGCGGGGTCCGACCGTGTGTCCACGTCGGACCGCTGCGTGCGGGATGGGAGGGATGACGAGTCTAGTGCGACGCGTCAGGGGCGGGCGTCTCCTCGAAGACGCGCACGCCGTATTTCTCGAGACACCAGAGCACGCCGATGATCAGGCTGCGTTTGTCGTCCACGAACGACGGCTTCTTCCCCTCGAAAACGTGGCCGGCGAACTGGAAGCCCCAGCCCGTCGCGAACATCGCGGCCGCGAGCGGGAGGCCGATGAGGGTGGCGCCCACGGGGAAGCTCGCGACGATGAGCGGTATGCCGACCTTGTGACACGCCTGGTTGCGTGGATCCTGGTGGTCTTCCTTGTAACGGCGGAGCACCTCTGTCCATTCGGCGTTGAGACGGAGCATGCGACCATCTTACCACGCTGCCGCGCCCGCGCCGCGCGAGGAGGGCGCGCGGGCGGCGAACGCGGACCCGGCGTTCAGCCGCGCTTTCGTCGAAGACCGGCCGCGCCGTTGCTTCCCGGTTGCCGCTTGGAGCAATGAGGCGTAGTTGGGCAGTGTGAGCGGTCAAAGAACCGGTCCCATGGCGACGACTGCACCGCTGTCAGTCAAGACAGGGGAGCTCATCCAGGGCGCGCGCTCCGAGAAGCGGCGTGTCCTCTTGCTCGTTTACCACCATGACGGCGTCGAGATGGCCCCGATGAGCCCCGGCGTCGGCGTCGTCGTCGGCAGGGAGCCCCCGGCCGACGTCGTGATCCGCGACAGGAGCATCTCGCGCCGGCACGCGCGCTTCACGCTCGTGGGCGGCGAGGTCGTGGTCGAGGACCTCGGCTCGCGCAACGGGACGCGCATCTCGGGGCAGCGGGTCGAGAGCGGCGTGGTCAAGGCCGGGGACGAGGTGCTGCTCGGCGGCATCGTCGCGTCGGTGCACGTGCTCGCCGGCGGCGAGCTGCCGCCGTTCGGCCTGGAGGGCTCCGACGCGCTCCGCGTCGCCCTGCAGGCCGAGATCGTGCGGTCCCGGTTCTTCAGCCGGAAGTTCGCGCTCGTCGTGGTCCGCTCGCTCGGCGCCCAGGCGAGCCACCTCCGCCACTGGGGGCTCCGCGTGCGCGAGGCGCTGCGGCCCGTCGATCGCGTCGCGTTCTACAGCGCCGACACCCTCGAGATCCTGCTCCCGGAGGTCACGCCCGAGCTCGCGGAGGAGCTCGCGAAGGCGATCGTCGCGCGCCGCGAGGGCGAGCCCGTGCTCGTGTCGGGCGTCGCGGTGTTCCCCGACGCCGCGACGTCGATCGACAAGCTCATCGAGGTGAGCCACGAGGCGTCGCGCAGCGCGAGCCCCGCGGCGCCGGTGTACCTCGCGGCCCCGGAGGGCGCGCTGCTCTACGTCGCGCCGAAGGTCGAAGGCGCGCGGCCGCCCGAGGAGGAGGGCGCCGCGGGCGCGGTGCCCGAGAGCCAGTGGGAGGCCGACGGCCACGTCCTCGCGACGAAGAGCCCGCTCATGCGATCGCTCGTCGAGGTGGCGCTGCGGGCCGCGCGCTCCTCGATCCCGGTGCTCCTCCGCGGCGAGACCGGGACGGGCAAGGAGGTGCTCGCGAGGTTCATCCACGACCGCAGCCCGCGCCGCGGCGAGCCGCTCATCTGCGTGAACTGCGGGGCGATCCCGGCGCTGCTCATCGAGAGCACCCTCTTCGGCCACGAGCGCGGCGCCTTCACCGGGGCGAGCCAGCAACAGAAGGGCGTCTTCGAGGCGGCCGCCGGCGGCACGGTCCTGCTCGACGAGATCGGCGAGCTGCCCGCCGCCGCGCAGGCCGCGCTCTTGCGCGTGCTGGAGACCAAGCGGGTGACGCGCGTCGGCGCGACCAAGGAGATCGAGGTCGACGTCCGCGTGATCGCGGCGACGCACCGCGACCTCGACGCGATGTGCGACGCGGGCACGTTCCGGCTCGACCTGCTCTACCGGCTGAACGCGATGACGCTGAACATCCCGCCGCTCCGCGCGCGCCGCGACGACATCGCGACGCTCGCGGCGGGCTTCCTGCAGCAGGCGAACGCGGCGAGCCTCAGCAGGGTCCAGTCGATCACGTCCGAGGCGCTGGCCCTGCTGAAGAGCTACTCGTGGCCCGGCAACGTGCGCGAGCTCCGCAACGCGATCGACCGGGCGGTGGTGATCGCCGAGGGCGAGGCGATCATGGCGCGCGACCTCCCGGAGCGCATCCGCACGGCGGTGACCGCGCCCAGCGCGCCGTCCGCGCCGCAGCGCGCCCACGACCCCTCGCGCTCGTCCGATCCCGGCATGCCGGCCCTGTCCCAGCGCCCGTCCGAGCCGCTGCCGTCGCGCCTGTCGGAGCCGGCGTCGTCGGCGGCCCCCTCGACGGGCGGCCTCAAGACGCGCCTGGAGCAGATCGAGGCCGACCTCCTGCTCGAGGCGCTGCGCGCGTCGGACTGGAACCAGACCGAGGCGGCGCGGCGCCTGGAGCTGCCGCTCAGGACGCTGCAGCACAAGATCAAGGTCTACGGCATCAAGAAGCTCGGGTACGGCGTCGCCCGGTAGCGCCGCCCGGACGAGCATGGGCGCGCGCCTGCGCTCCTCCGGTGACCGACCGCCGGCGGCGCCCGCGGTCCGGCGGCCGGAGGCGCCGCCTACTGGGAGAACCCTTCCAGCATGTAGTGCGCCTCGATGCGCTTCAGCGCGAGCACCATCGCGGCGAGCCGCATCGGCAGGCGCTTTCCGACGACGAGCCCCGACGAGTCGTGGTCTTCGGTGCGGCGCGGCCGGTCCTCCGCGATGTCGCAGATCAGGCGGTAGTTGCTCTTGATGGCGCGCTCGAGGCGCGCGTTCACCTCGCCCTCGGTCCAGTGCTCCATGCGCTTGTTCTGGATCCACTCGTAGTACGAGACGGTCACGCCGCCCGCGTTGCCGATGATGTCGGGGATGACGCTGATGCCCCGCTCCGCCAGCACCTTGTCCCCCTCGGTCGTGGTCGGGCGGTTGGCGCCCTCGGCCACGAGCTTCGCCTTGAGCCGCTCGGCCACCTCGCCGGTGATGGCGTCGCCGAGCGCGGCAGGGATGCAGATCTCCGCGTCGACGCTCCAGAAGTCGTCGCGCGCGATCGCCTGGGCTCCCGTGTAGCCGGCGACCGACCGCCGGAGGTTCTGCGGGTTCTCGTTGACGTAGGCCATCAGCGCGCTGACGTCGATGCCGTTCGGGTCGAACACCGCGCCGTCGGCGTCCTGCACCGCGACGCACCGGGCGCCCATCCTGCACAGGATCTCGGCCGCGGCGGAGCCGACATTGCCGAAGCCCTGCACGATGAAGCGCGCCCCGGCGAGGGAGGCGCCGCGCTGCGCGTACCACTCCTCGATGCAGTACGCGAGCCCCTGGCCCGTCGCCTTGACGCGCCCCTCGGAGCCGCCGATGCGCACGTCCTTGCCCGTGACGACGCCGCGGTGGTTGTGCCGCTCGCGCTCGCCGTCGCTGTACTGGCGCAGGAGCCACGCCATCACCTCGCCGTTCGTGCCCACGTCGGGCGCGGGGATGTCGACGTTGGGCCCGATGAGCTGCTTGAGCCGGTACATGTACCGGAGCGAGATCGCCTCGAGCTCTTCCTTGCTGTGCTCGCGCGGATCCATGCGAATACCCCCCTTGGCGCCGCCGAACGGGACATGCGCGATGGCGGTCTTCCAGGTCATCTCGGCGGCGAGCGCGTTGAACAGGTCGAGCGACACGGCCTTGTGGAAGCGGAGCCCGCCCTTATAAGGCCCCCGCGCCTGGTTGTGCTGGACCCGATAGGCCTTGAAGCGGACGAACCCGCCGGGCTGGATCCGGTAAAGCCCCTGGTCGGCGAGGCGGATCACGCCGTCCTGCACGTGAATCGAGCCGCTCCGGAGCGCCTCGGGGCGGAGGATGAGCTTGCCGTTGAAGAGCGGGGTGATGGCGGCGCGGTTCGGGATCACCGAGGCAGCGAGCCGCTCGTAGGTCGCGGCCGCCTCCCCGCGGAAGGGGACGAGGCGGTCCTGGAGCTGCGTGGTGATGTAGAAGATGTGCTCGTAGTCGGGCTGCTCGAGCTCCAGCCGGATGCGCGGGGCCAGGCCGATGAGGTCCGCGGCCGTGTGAAACACCGCCATGGACTCACCGAAGATGTTGGTCTCCGGCTCGCGCTCTAGGAGGGGGGCGTCTTCCATCGCCTTATGCTGCCTCGTCCACGCGGCGGGGGTCCAACCTTTCGAGCGCCCGCGCGGCGCGCCGAGCGAGCCAGCGCGCCGCGCGGGCGCGCGATCTCGAGAGATGCCGATCGACCACGGGCCGCCGGCCTCGCGGGGAGCTGGTGCGGCTCCCCGCGGAGATTCCGGCGGCCCGTCGCGTCGGTCACCGCTGTCCCCGACCGGCAGCGTGGCCGGCGCCCTCAGGCCATGACGTCAGGGGGAGAACATCCCGGGGGTCGCGCCGCCGTAGGGGGAGCCGAAGCCGCCGGCGCCGCCCGGCCACCCGAAGCCGCCGCCCGGGAAGCCGAGGCCGCCGCCGAGGCCGCCGCCGAGGCCGCCGTACGGGGAGCCGAAGCCGCCGAGGCCGCCGTAGGGCGAGCCGAGACCGCCGAGGCCGCCGTAAGGCGAGCCGAGACCGCCGAGGCCGCCGTAAGGCGAGCCGAGACCGCCGAGGCCGCCGTAGGGCCCACCGAGCCCACCGAGGCCGCCGTAGGGCCCACCGAGCCCACCGAGGCCGCCGTAGGGCCCGCCGATGCCGCCGAACGGCCCGCCGGGGATGCCCCCGCCGGGGATGCCCCCGCCGGGGATGCCGCCGAACGGCCCGCCGGGGATGCCGCCGAACGGCCCGCCCGGGATGCCGCCAGGGACCTGGCCGACAGGGCCCTTGCCGACGGGGCCTTGAACGAGCGGCCCGCCGAGATCGCCCTTGCCGGGAGGGAGCAGGCCGCCGCCCCGCGTCTCCCCCGTCTCCCCCGTATCCCCCGCTGTATCTCCCTCCAATGCCTGCTCGCTCGACGCCACGTCGACGTCGGCCTGCTCCAAGTCGGCCTCTGCCGGCGTCACCGCGCCGACCGCGCAGCCGGTCATCAACGCAGACAAGAGCATCGCCGCTTGCGCCATCTTCATATCGATCGAGCTAACCATCCGTCCTCCTTCCATGCCCCGCGATGGCTGTCAGAGCCGCGGTGGCATGTTGAGCGGCGTGGAGAGCAGGCTGCGTGCCTGACAGGCCGTGTGCAGAGCCTGCCGCGTCGGCCCTCTGCGGCTGCCGGACGGCGACGGCGAAAGTGCATTGTCTGAATCCGCGCCGTGTGGGAGCCCTGCCCCGCATCATCGCGCCCGAGCGCCGCCGCGCCGGCGCGCTTCGAGGCCGCCTCGCAGCGCCGATGTGGGAGGCTCCCGGGCGCTGGAGAAAGGCAAATGTCGACGCGCGCAGCGGGGCGCCCGCGGCGCGCGGCGCGCGGCGGGACGGGACGAGGGCGACCCGACTTGCAGCTTTATCGGGCCCTGCAAACCGCATTTCCGAAGACCTGGTCGATCTCTGCAATCGAGGGCTGCGGACTCGACATCATCGCTGATGGGCGGCAACGTCCCGCGGCCCGGCGCCCTCTGGTCACGCCCTGCGCAGCCCACGTGAGCCGACAACGGCCCAGGGCGGCGCTCCCCCTGCGGCGACCGCGCCGGCGCAGCGCGCGCCCGAGCCGCGCGCCGTCGCCATGTCGTCCGGAACGCCGGCGCCGACGCGGGACTCGGCCGCGGACGGCGGCCCCGCGACGCGGCGGGAACGGCCTCCTCCGCGGAGCGTCCCGGCGGCGCTCGGCGCGGCCCAACGTGGTTGACAGAAAGCGTGCGACCCGCACGATCGGCGGCGCGCGCGAGCCCCGCGCCCGGAGAGATCCGCGCGCGCGCCCGGGACCTCGGCGCCGCGCAGACGTCCGCGGCGACGCAGGGAAAGTCGGCGCGATCGCGATTCCTCTGCCTGGCCGGAGGCTGGCTCCTGTTGTAAGATTCATTACTCCGAAGGAGTTCGCGCGGCGCCGTTGAGGCGCTGTCCTCGTCATCCTGCCGCGGACTCGACGGTGATCTCCGGCGCTCGGAGCGCCGGTTCATGCACGACAAGCGGTCTTCGCGCCGCGGCGGCGGCTCCTCGGCCCCGTTCGCCCATCCGGGCGCGCGGGGGCGCGCGGGGCGCGCGCCGAGGCAGCGCTGTCCGAGGAGGGTATCGCATGCGCTTCTGCGCGACGCGCCCGGGTTCGTCTTGGCTGACCGCCGGCATCGCGGTCCTGTCGTTGCTCGTCGCGGGGTGCAGCGACCCCTCGGGCGGCTCCGACACTCCGCTCGACCGCTGGCCCGGCACGCCGCCCTGCGCGCGCGGGCACGTCCTCGGGCCCGGGGGCGCGTGCATGCCGGTGGGCATCCAGGGGTGCGCCGAGCTGTTCGTCGGGAAAGACGATCTCTGCCGCCCCTCGATGGCCCAATGCCCTCCGGGGACGATCCCGAAGTTCGACGAGGGGTGCATTCCCGTCGGCCTGCCGCGCTGCGCTCCCGAGCTCGTCGGCGACGACGGGCTCTGCAGGCCGGCCATGGCGAAATGTCCGGCGGGCACGTTCGCGACGCCGGAAGCGGGGTGTGTGAGCGTCGACGGCCCCGAGGGCTGCGGGCGCGGGCCGTGGGGGGACGTGCCCCGGGCGCCCGGCAACGTGTATGTCGACCCGAGCTACGCCGGCGCGGACGGCGACGGCTCCGAGGCGAGGCCGGTCACGACGCTCGAGGCGGCGCTCGAGCGCGTCGCCGACGGCGGGACCATCGCGCTCGCGGACGGCACCTACGACGAGCCGGCCGTCATCACGAGGCCCGTCGCCATCGCCGGCCGGTGCGCCTCGCGCGTGCGGATCCGCGGGGTGAGCCCGCTGGTCGTCCCGCCCGCGATCGTGGCCGTGCTCGGCGCAGGGGAGGTGACGCTCCGGGGGCTGGAGATCGGCGGCGACGGCGCCGGCGTGGTCGCGAAGGGCTCGAGCGCCGTGACGCTCGAGCGCGTGCACATCAAGGGCGCTGCCAACGCCGGCGTCCTTTCGGGCGACGGCGCGCGGGTCTCGGTGGCAGAGAGCTGGATCGAGGGGACGCGCGCCGGCGCGGCGGGCGACGGCATGGGCGCGCTCGCGGACGCCGGCGGCGCGCTGTTCGTGCGGGAGAGCGCCGTGACGGGCAGCCGCGCGGCGGGCGTGGCCGCGCTCTACGCGGGCGCCTCCGCGGCCGTGGTGGGCAGCCTCGTCGAGGGGACCTCGCCGTCGGAGCGCCTCCGGGACGGCGAGGGGATCGTCGCCCGGGACGGCGCCGAGGTGTCCGTCGAGCGCACGGCCGTGGTCGGCAACCGCCTGTCGGGCATCGTCGCGACGGGGAGCGCGTCGGCGACGATCTCCGGCGTGCTCGTCGAGGGGACGATGCCCGGGAGCGTCGAGCCGAGCTACGGCGTCGGCGTGTACGCGGCGAGCCGAGCGCGCGTCGCGATCGACTCGAGCGTGCTCCTCGGCAACGCGGAGATCGGCGTCGCCGTCCTCGGCGAGGGCACGGCGGCGACGATGACGCGGAGCCTCGTCCAGGAGACGGTGGCGGCCGCGCCCCTGTCGCTGCTCGGCGGGTTCGGCGTCGCCGTGGCCCGCGGCGCGGCGCTGCGTCTCCACGACAGCGCCATCGTCCGCAACCGCGGGACCGGGGTTCACGTGGGCGATCTCTCCGCCGAGCTGGTCGCCACGGGCAACCTCGTCGAGGGGACGATCGCCGGAGGGGCCTGGGGCGACGGCGCCGGGGTGTCCGTGATCGAGGGCCGCGCGACGCTCGCGTCGAACGTCCTTCGCGACAACGAGGGGACCGGCCTGGCGGTGGGATATGCCGGAACCGAGGCGACCGTGACAGGCAACCTCGTCGAGGGGCATGTCGCGCCGGACCGGCGCGCGCCGGCCGGGCAGGGGATCGTCATCTACCGCGGGGCCACCGCGGCGCTCTCGGGCAATCTGATCCGCGGGAGTCGCTCGGTCGGCGTCCTCGCCGGCGCGGAGCTCCCGGGCGGCAAGGTCGAGATCACCGGGGACCTCATCGAGGGCACGTCGGGCGACGACGGCGCCGGCATCGGCGTCGCCGCCGCCGGCTACCAGCTGCGGCTCGCCTCGTCCCTCATCCGCGCGAGCCGCACGGCCGGCGTGGCGCTGTTCGCCGCCGAGGCGGAGATCGCGGAGACCGTCATCGACGGCGTGACCGGGGGCGGCCAGGCCGGGAACGGCGCGCCGCACGGCGACCTCGTCGCCGACGGCGTCCTCGCGCTCGCCGGATCCACAGCCACCCTCGACGGCGTGCGGGTGACCCGCTGCGCGCGGGCCGGCATCCTGTTCGATCGGAGCTCGGGTCGCCTCTCCCGGGTGCGCGCCTGGGACAACCTCTTCGGGCTGGTGGTACAGGGCTCGCCCGCGCCCGAGCTGAAGAAGGGCGGCGAGAACGCGTTCACCGGCAACATCGCGGCAGACGAGCGCTTCGACGCCGGCCTCCTCGTGCCCGCGTCCGCTCCCTCGCTTCCGTGAAGCGCGCCTGCCGGATGGCGCCGCGCCCCATCGCGCGAAACCTAGAAGACATGGAATGGAATCTCCCCCGATACATCCTAGTCGGGGCACGGCCGCGCGGATCGAGGCTCCACACGTCGAATCGCGCCCCCCGAATCGACGCCGCGCGCACCTGCGTATCGCGCGTCGCCGCGCGCTCCGAACACGATCTCCCGCCGCCTGCGCAGGGGGCGCGCTGCCCCTCGCCGGCCCGTGGAGTGCCCGTCCGCGCGCAGGGACGAGCCGGAAAAATCTGGTCTTGTCATCGCTCGCGGACATCTGTATAGACGTGCCCCGTCCGCTCCCTGAAACGATGCGTCAACGATGCGTCCACGATGCAGTCATCGACTGCCTCCTTATCTTGTTGCGATCGAAGAAAATAACAGTGTGAGCGCCAGAGTGCTCAGGTGTCATGACGCGCGATGACATCATGAGACGGAATTGCTGCCGCGATACATGACGCGCCACGACATCTCCCTTGAAAACGCGCCTGAGTGAGCGGCACGAGAACTTGGTAGCGACCTCGAATCCCCGTTGACACTGCTGTGCGAAGACGGCTACAGTGCCGACGGCTGGATACCGGTATGGTGCGCTGCGTCGCAGCGAAGGGGTCCGGCGAGTCGCTGGGTCACGTGGCGGCTTCCAGGAAGATCAGTTGAGTGGGAGAGGGACGGTGGGCGCTCGGGCGTGTCCACGAGGGCCCCGCGAGGAGCATTCTCATGAGGAACTGGTTGTTGCCGCGTCGAACGTTGGTTCTCTCGGCGTTGCTTCTTTCGGTCGGCGCCGTGGCAGGTTGCCCGAAGCCCGACGCGAAGAAGGACCCCGGGGGCGGCGCTGGCACCGCCCCGACGGCTCCCGGGGCCGTCAAGAACCCCACGGCGGCGGACACCTTCCTGACCGTCTCGATCGAGCAGCAAGCGTCGTGGGTGCGCAACTTCAACCCTCTGCTGGCCCCAGGCAACGTTCGCTGGCCAACCGTCGCTGGCATCTACGAGCCGCTCCTCGTTTACAACACGATGAAGGGCGAGTTCACCCCCTGGCTCGCCTCGAAATACGACTGGAGCAACGGGAACAAGACGCTCACCTTCACGATTCGCCCCGGCGTGAAGTGGTCCGACGGCCAGCCCTTCACGGCGAAGGACGTCGCCTTCACCTTCGGGCTCCTGAAGAAGCACGCCGCCCTCGACCTGCAGGGCGTCTGGAAGTGGCTGACCGCGGTTGAGGCCAAGGGCGACTCGGCGGTCGAGTTCTCGCTCACGCGGCCGTACGTCCCCGGGCTCGTCTTCCTCGGCCACCAGCCGATCGTGCCGGAGCACAAGTGGAAGGACGTGGCCGATCCGGTCACCTTCACGAACGAAAACCCGGTCGCGACGGGGCCCTTCACCGAGGTGAAGAACTTCCAGAACCAGATTTACGAGCTCGGTCGTAATCCGAACTACTGGCAGCAGGGCAAGCCCGCGATCAAGGGGCTCCGCTTCCCGGCCTACCCGGGGAACGACCAGGCGAACCTGGCGCTCCTGAACGGCGAGGTCGACTGGGCCGGCAACTTCGTCCCGGAGATCGAGAAGGTCTACGTCGGCAAGGATCCGACGAATCACCACTACTGGTTCCCGCTCGTCGGCAGCACCGTGTTCGTCTACACGAACACGACGAAGAAGCCGCTCGACGACGTGCGGGTGCGCAAGGCGATCAGCATGTCGCTCGACCGCGAGCAGATCGTCAAGGTCGCGATGAACAACTACACGCGGCCGGCGGACGCGACGGCGCTCAGCGACGCGCACGAGCGCTGGCGCAGCCAGAAGGTCGTCGAGAGCGGCGACTGGGTGAAGTTCAACGTGGCCAAGGCGAACCAGATCCTCGACGAGGCGGGCTACGCCAAGGGCGCCGACGGCATCCGCGTGAAGGACGGCAAGCCGCTGCGCTTCGACATCAACGTCGTCACGGGCTGGTCCGACTGGGTGCGCGCGGCGCAGATCGTCACGCAGCAGGTGAAGCAGATCGGCGTCGAGGCCACGCTGAAGACGTACGACTTCAGCGCGTTCTTCGAGGCGCTCCAGAAGGGCACCTTCGACCTGTCGATGGGCTGGTCGAACGAGGAGCCGACGCCGTACAACTTCTACCGCGACCTGCTCGGCTCCGCGACCGTGAAGCCGGTCGGCGAGTCGTCGGCGCGCAACTGGCACCGGTTCGGCGCCAAGCAGGCGGACGGCCTCTTCGAGGCGTTCGAGGCCGCCACCGATCCGGCGGAGCAGAAGAAGCTGCTCGAGCAGCTCCAGGAGATCTTCTCCGAGACGGCGCCCTCGGTCCCGCTGTTCCCCGGGCCGTCGTGGGGCGAGTTCAACACCCGCCGCTTCACCGGGTTCCCCAGCAAGGAGAACCCGTACGCGAAGCTGTCGCCGAACAACCCGCCCGAGTACCTGCTCGTCCTCACCGAGCTCAAGCCGAAGTGACGTCGGGCGTGATCTGATCCGGAGAGCAGGTTAGAAGAGAGAGCTTCTGTGCGTTACCTTCTTCGACAGCTGGGCTTGTATTTCATCGCGGCGTGGGCCTCGCTCACCCTGAACTTCATCATCCCGCGGCTCATGCCGGGCGATCCCGCCTCGGCGATGTTCGCGCGCTTCCGCGGCCAGCTCCAGCCGGAGGCGATCGAGGCGCTGCGGAAGGCGTTCGGGTTCACGGGGGAGCCGCTCTACAAGCAGTACATCACCTACCTGGGCCACACCCTGACGGGCGATCTCGGCACCTCCGTCGCGCACTTCCCCGCGCGGGTGACGGAGGTGATCGCGACGGGGCTCGGCTGGACGCTGCTGCTGTCGGGCGCCGCCGTGGTCATCAGCTTCGGCCTGGGGACGCTGCTCGGCATCATCGCGACGTGGAAGCGGGGCGGCCTGCTCGACTCGGTGATGCCGCCCGTCCTGATGTTCCTCGGCGCGTTCCCGTACTTCTGGCTCGCGATGGTGTCGCTCTACATCCTCGGCTTCGTGCTCGGGCTCTTCCCGCTGCGCCACGCCTACAGCGACACGCTCTCGCCCGAGTGGAGCCTGGAGTTCATCGGGAGCGTGCTGTCGCACATGGTCCTGCCCGGCCTGTCGATCGTCATCGCCACCGTCGGCGGCTGGATGCTGGGCATGCGCAGCGCGATGGTCACCGTGCTGTCCGAGGAGTACATCACGATGGCCCAGGCCAAGGGGCTCTCGCAGTGGCGGGTCATGTTCACCTACGCCGCGCGCAACGCCCTCCTGCCCAACGTGACCGGCTTCGGCATGGCGCTCGGGTTCGTGCTCGCCGGCTCGCTGCTCACCGAGATCGTCTTCTCGTACCCGGGGCAGGGCTACCTGCTCATCCAGGCGGTCCGCAACCAGGATTACCCGCTCATGCAGGGGATCTTCCTCACCATCACGTTCGCCGTGCTGGGGGCGAATTTCCTGGTCGACATCATCTACGTCTTCCTTGATCCCCGCGCTCGCACGCGCTGAGGTCTGGCTCCAGGAGAAGCGATGGCTGCGCAACAAAGCAACAGCGGGGGCGGCGTCTCCCGCGCGGCGGGGTGGTTCCGCCTCCTCCTCTCGAACCGCAAGGCGATGGTGGGCACGCTCATCGTGCTCTTCTTCCTGCTCCTCTCGCTGCTCGGCCCCACGTTCGTGCGGCAGGATCCGCACGCGTTCGTGGGCATGCCGCACGAGGCGCCCTCGGCCGAGCACCTCTTCGGCACGACGGGCCAGGGTCAGGACGTGCTCGCGCAGACGATCGTCGGCGCGCGGACCTCGCTGGCCGTCGGGGTCGCCACGGGCCTGGCCGTGATGGCGATCGGCGCGATCATCGGCATGGCCGGAGGCTACTTCGGCGGCTGGATCGACAACGTGCTCTCGCTGCTCACGAACGTGTTCCTGATCATCCCCGGCCTGCCGATGGCCGTCGTCATCGCGGCCTACCTGCCGGCCGGGCCGCTGACGATCCTGTTCGTCCTCGTCCTCACCGGCTGGGCGTGGAACGCGCGCGTGCTCCGGTCGCAGGTGCTCGCGCTGCGCGACAAGGACTTCGTCTCCGCGGCGCTCGTGAGCGGCGAGGGCAGCGCGCGCATCATCTTCCTCGAGATCTTGCCGAACATGACGTCGCTCCTCATGTCCGGCTTCATCAACGCGACGATCTACGCCATCGGCGCGCAGGTCGGCCTGGAGTTCCTCGGGCTCGGCGATCTGAGCGCCGTCACCTGGGGGACGAACCTCTACTGGGCGAGCAACAACGCCGCGCTCCTCACGGGCGCCTGGTGGACCATCGTGCCCACCGGCGTGTGCGTCGCGCTCGTCGGGTTCGCGCTCACCCTGATCAACTATGCCATCGACGAGATCTCGAATCCGCGGCTCCGCGCGGAGGGGGCCTGGTCGCGTATGCTCAAGAGCCGCAAGGTCGCGGCTGGTCCGTCAACGCCGGTAGTGAGGGCTCATGGCGCCTAGTCCGATTCTCTCGGTTCAGGATCTGCGGGTCGAGTTCATGACCCCGACGGGTCCGGTCTGCGCGGTCGACAACGTCTCGTTCGACATCGCCCCGGGCGAGGTGCTCGGCCTCGCCGGCGAGTCGGGGAGCGGCAAGTCGACGGTGGCGATGGCCATCATGCGGCTGCTCCGCCCGCCGGCGGTGATCACGGGCGGACGCGTGCTCTTCGCCGGGCAGGACGTCCTGTCCATGACCGAGGATCAGCTCCGAGCCTTCCGGTGGCGGAAGATGGCGCTCGTGTTCCAGAGCGCGATGACCGCGCTCAACCCGGTGCTGACGATCGGCGAGCAGATCGCGGATCCCATCATCGCGCACGACGGCGTGACGCCGGCGCAGGCGATGGAGCGCGCGGCCGCGCTGCTCAAGCTCGTGAACATCGACACGTCGCGCCTGTCGAGCTACCCGCACCAGCTGTCGGGCGGCATGCGCCAGCGCGTGGTGATCGCGATCGCCATGGCGCTCAAGCCGCCGTTCCTCATCATGGACGAGCCCACGACGGCGCTCGACGTCGTCGTGCAGAAGGAGATCCTGCAGCAGATCGCCGACCTCAAGGACCGGCTGGGCTTCTCGATCCTCTTCATCACGCACGACCTCTCGCTCATCGCCGAGTTCTCCACGCGCATCGCCATCCTCTACGCGGGCAAGCTCGCGGAGACGGCCCGCGCCAAGGACCTGTTCAGCGATCCGAAGCACCCGTACACGCAGGGGCTCCTCGGGTCGTTCCCCTCGGTCCGCGGGCCGCGCCGCAGGCTGCAGGGCATCCCGGGCTCGCCGCCGGACATGCGCAACCCGCCGCCCGGCTGCCGCTTCCACCCCCGGTGTCCGCAGGCCTTCGCGACCTGCCAGAACGAGCTGCCCGTCCTCCGTGAAATCGCGCCCGAGCACCGCGGCGCCTGCCACCTCTACTGACGATGACGATGACGCAACCTTATGTCTCGCCTGTCCTCGACGTGGTGCGCCTCGCCAAGTTCTTCCCCGTCGGCGGCGGGCTGCGCACGCAGCAGCTCCGGGCGCTGCACGACGCCTCGTTCTCGCTGGCCGAGCGCGAGGTCATCGCGCTGGTCGGGGAGTCGGGCAGCGGCAAGAGCACCATCGCGCGGCTGCTCGCGCGGCTGATGCCCCCGAGCAGCGGGCAGATCCTGTTCAAGGGTCGCGACGTGCTGAAGGAGGAGCCGAACCGCGCCTCGCTCGCCTACCGCGGGCAGGTGCAGATGATCTTCCAGGATCCGTTCGGCTCGCTGAACCCGGTGCACACGATCGGCTACCACCTGGAGCGGCCGCTCCTGCTCCACAACAAGGCGCCGAACGCCGCGATCCTCCGGGAGAAGGTGCACGCGCTGCTCAAGACGGTCGATCTGAACCCGCCGGCGGAGGTCGCGGCCAAGTTCCCGTACCAGCTCTCGGGCGGCCAGCGGCAGCGCGTCGCGATCGCCCGCGCCCTCGCCGTGGATCCCAGCGTGATCCTCGCGGACGAGCCGATCTCGATGCTCGACGTCTCGATCCGCATGGGCGTCCTCAACCTGATGGAGCGCCTCAAGGAAGAGCGCGGCATCTCGTACCTCTACATCACGCACGACATCGCGAGCGCGCGCTACGTCGCGGATCGCACGATGGTGATGTACGCCGGCCACATCGTGGAGGGCGCGCCCAGCGAGGAGCTGATGCAGCAGCCGGCGCACCCGTACACGAAGCTCCTGCTCTCGGCGGTGCCGGACCCGAACGGCTCGATCCGCAGCGAGCTCCCGGCCCGCTCCGGCGCGCCGAAGCTCATCAACCCGCCGCCGGGGTGCCCGTTCGCCGATCGCTGCCCGAGCGTGATGAACACGTGCCGCGAGGCGATGCCGGCGGCCGTCGACGTCGGCTCGGGGCACTGGGTCCGCTGCCACCTCTACTCGCCCGGCTCGGTCGCGCCCTCCGCGCACTACGACCGCAAGGTGCCCGCCTCCGTCGAGGCCGTGCCTGTCTGAGGAGAATCACAACACAACATGCCGTCTCTGAGATTTCCCGACAAGTTCGTCTGGGGGGCCGCGACGTCCTCCTATCAAATCGAGGGTGCCACGAGCGAGGACGGGCGCAGCGAGTCGATCTGGGATCGCTTCGCGAAGACGCCCGGCCAGATCACGGACGGGACCAACGGCGACGTCGCGTGCGACCACTACCACCGGTGGCCTGAGGACATCGCGCTGATGAAGAGCCTGGGCCTGATGGCCTACAGGTTCTCGATCGCGTGGCCGCGCATCCTCCCGAACGGCCGGGGCGCGGTGAACCAGAAGGGGCTCGACTTCTACAGCCGGCTGGTGGACGGCCTGCTCGAGGCCGGGATCGAGCCGTACGCGACGCTGTTCCACTGGGATCTGCCGCAGGTGCTCCAGGACGAGGTCGGGGGCTGGCTGCACCGCTCGACGGCCGACGCGTTCGTGGAGTTCGCCGACGCGGTGTCGCGGAAGCTCGGCGATCGCGTCAAGAAGTGGATCACGCACAACGAGCCGTGGTGCACGGCGTTCCTCAGCTACGAGAAGGGGATCCACGCGCCGGGCATGCGCGATTTCAGCAAGGCGCTGACGGTGAGCCACCACCTCCTGCTCTCGCACGGCCTCGCGGTGCCCGTGCTGCGCAAGAACAGCCCCGGCGCCGAGGTGGGCATCACGCTGAACATGAACTACGCGATGCCCGCGTCGCCGAGCGCCGCCGATTACGACGCGGCCCGCCACTACGACGGGTATTTCAGCCGCTGGTTCCTCGATCCGCTCTACGGCCGGCACTACCCGGCGGACATGATCGCGGACTACATCAAGCTGGGCTACCTCCCGCCGGAGGGGCTGACCGTGTGCAAGCCGGGCGATCTCGAGATCATCGCGACGCAGTGCGACTTCCTCGGGCTCAACTACTACTCCCGGGCGGTGCTGCGGAGCACCAAGGTCCCCGAGGAGCAGAACCTGCCGAGGACGGTGCACGTCGCCCCCGCGTCCGAGCAGACCGAGATGAACTGGGAGGTGTACCCGGAAGGCCTGCGTCGGCTGCTCATCCGGCTGCACGTGGAGTACGGGGTGCCGAAGCTCTACGTGACGGAGAACGGCGCGGCCTACTCGACCGGGCCGGACAAGAACGGCCGCATCCCGGACGAGCAGCGGCTGAAGTTCCTGCGCGATCACTTCGTCGCGGCGCGGCGCGCGATCGACGCCGGGGCGCCGGTCGCCGGGTACTTCGTGTGGTCGCTGATGGATAATTACGAGTGGGACCGCGGCTACTCTCAGCGGTTCGGCATCGTCTGGGTGGACTACGAGACGCAGCGCCGCACCCCGAAGGACAGCGCGCTCTGGTACAAGGGCGTCATCGCCGAGAACGCCGTCGACGACGGCGCCTCGCAGGCCACCTGACCGGCGGCGCTCGCTGCTCCAGGCGAGCGCCGCTCTCTGCATCAGAAGCGCGTCACGTCACGCGGAGCACCTCGTCCAGGGAGGTGACGCCCTCCTTCACCCGGGCGAGCCCGGCCTCCCGGAGCGGGACGAGCCCCACCCTGCGCGCGGCCTCCCGGTACGCGCGCTTCCCCGCCCGCGCCTTGACGAGATCCCGCAGGTCGTCGTCGAGCTCCAGCATCTCGAACAGCCCGATCCGCCCCCGGTAGCCCGTCAGGTGGCACGTCTGGCAACCGACGGCGCGCTTCAGCTCTGTGCCCTTCTCGATGAGGACCTCGTCCTCCTCGCCCGTCACGTCGCTCTCGAGCTCGTACGTCTCCGCGCATTCCTCGCAGAGCCGCCGCACGAGCCGCTGCGCGATCACGGCGAGCAGGGCGTTCGCCACGATCCACGACTCCGCGCCGAGGTCCACGAGCCGCGCGACCGTGTCGACCGCGTCCGAGGTGTGCAGCGTCGACAGCACGAGGTGCCCCGTGAGGCTCGCCTGGAGCGCGATCTGCGCCGTCTCGGGGTCGCGCATCTCGCCGACCATGATCACGTCCGGGTCCTGCCGCAGGATCGCGCGCAGGCCCGTCGCGAACGTGAAGCCCTGCCTCGGGTTGGTCTGCCCCTGCGTGATGTCGGCGAACTCGACCTCGATCGGGTCCTCCAGGGTCACGATGCTGAGCTCGCTGGTCTTCATCACCTTGATCAGCGAGTAGAGCGTCGACGTCTTGCCGGACCCGGTCGGCCCGCACACGACGATGAGCCCCGAGGCGCGGTCCGCGAGCCCCTGGACCCGCGGCAGGTCGCCCTCCGAGAGCCCGAGCTTGTCGAGCGGGATCAGCTGGTGGCTGAGCAGCACGCGCATCACCAGCGTCTCGCCGTGGATCGCGGGGAACGTCGAGGCGCGCAGGTGGATGAGCGGGTGGCCGTACAGCTCCAGGCTGAACTGGCCGTCCTGCGGCAGGCGCCGCTCGGTCATGTCCATCCGCGCGAGCACCTTCACGCGCGAGGTGAGCGCGGGCGCGATCTCGATCGGGATCTGCCCCTGCGCCACCATCACGCCGTCGACGCGGTAGCGCACGCGGATGCCGTCGCGCTTCGGCTCGACGTGGATGTCGCTCGCGCCCATCGAGACCGCGCGGCGGACCAGGTGATCGAGCACCTTGACCGCGTCGAGCTCCTCCGACGCCGATGACGCGGGGGGGCGGCTGTGGTTCACCGACCGCCTCCCTTGCCGCCGACGTCGATCGTGCGGAGCGAGACCATCTTGAGCTCGTTGGAGGGGGGGAACGTCGCCCAGACGCTGACGCCGTAGAGGCCAGGGCGCTTCCGGTCGTCCAGCGGGACCTGGATGTCGAATCGATTGCCGTTCACCTGAAGAGGAATAGGCGTCTTGAAGCCCTTCGGGAAGAACGTCGCGTAGGGCGGCGGGATCGGGTATCCGCCCATCTTGAGCAGCTTCTCCGGCGGGATCGGCTTGCCCGCCTCGACCCGCGAGATCCCGACGCCCGCGATCTTCGCCGGCGCGTCGATCTCGCCGGCCACCCGGATCACCTCGCCGACCTTGGCCCGCTTGGGCAGCGGCTGGTACGTCCCGTAGTCGTCGACGAACTCCTGCGCCATGCAGGCGATGTCGAGCCCCTTGGCCTTGGCGAGCCCGACCCCGAGCGACGTGTGCGACGCTGTGAGCACGTTGCGCCGGTGCCCGTCGGCCGGGGGCTTCTCGTTCATGAAGGCGTGGTGGACGCGCTCCAGGCTCTCCGCGGAGAAGCGCGGGTCCGGGTCGAGCTCGCGCGGGATCGCGTCGGCGAAGCAGCCGGCGTTTTCCATGACGAAGCCGTCGCCGCCGGCCGCGGTGTAGCGCTCCTCCGGGACCGCGCCGTCGCTGCCCCAGTGGCCGGTGAACCCCACGCGGACCATGTCCTCCGCGTGCCGCCGCCCCGCGCGCGCCGCGGTCTCGTCCCACCGGACGGGCGGCAGCTTGTGCGCCTTCCGATCGCGGTTCACCAGCTCGATCACGTACCGCCCCGCCTCCGCGCGGGTCATCAGCTTCCCCCGCGCGGGCGGCGCCGACGCGGCCTGCGCCGCGCCGCCGCCGCGGGGCTCGGCGCCCGCGGCCTCGCCGCCCGAGGGCCGCGCGCCCTCCTCCGCCGCCGCCTCGGCGGTCATGTCCCACGGCGGCCCCTCGGGCGGCGCGCTCCCGGCGCTCGCGCCGCACCCGAGGGCGTGGGCGCCCGCGGCGATGAGCCCCAGCCAGGGCGCCCCGCGCCAGCGCTCCCGCCGGCCGCACATCGCTCCTGCTCTTCGTCCTCTCCTCGTGATCGCGCGCATCATTGCGACGGTAGCGCCTCGCTGCCGCGCGCGCACCAGGGAGCGCGGCGGCGCGCGCGGCGGCGAGGTGGTAAGCGATGCGCCTCGTGAGCACGTCGTCGTCGTCACAGGGTGCGGTCGCCGCGCACCCGCCCGGGGCCTCCGCGATCGTCCTCGCCGCGGAGCGCGAGGGGCGCGCGGCGCACCCGACCGCGGGTGTCCTGTGGATGATCCTGGCCCAGGCGCTCTTCGCCGCGATGAACGTCCTCGCGCGGCTCTCGTCGGAGGGCGCCCCGTGGCCCGAGGTGGCGGCCTCGCGCACGCTGGTGGGCGCGGCCACCGCGCTCGGCGTCGCGCTCGTCCGCCGAGCGCCGCTCTCCATGAGCCGCGGCGACCGGCGCCTCACGTGGGCGCGCTCGCTCTGCGGCACCGGCGCGATGCTCTGCACCTTCTACACGCTGGGCACGCCGGAGATCGCGCTCGGCGACGCGGTCACGCTCGGCGCGACGAGCCCGATCTTCGTCGCGCTTCTCGCGCCGCGGCTGCTCGGCGAGCGGAGCAGCCCGCGCCTCTGGCTCGCGACCGTGCTCGCGTTCGCCGGCGTCGCGCTGGTCGCCGCGCCGCGGCTCGCGATCGCGGGCGAGGTCGCGCTCGTCGCCACGCTCGGCGCCGTCTTCTCGGCGTTCGCCATGATCTGGCTGCGCCGCATCGGCGGGAGCGGGACGCGCGCGAGCCCCGAGTCGATCGCGCTGCACTTCTCGCTCGTGGCGAGCGCCGCGATGATCTTCCTGTCGATCCCGGTCTTTCGGACGCCCGACGCCCTCGGCCTCGTCCTGCTGGTCGGGACGGGGCTTGCCGGCGGCCTCGGGCAGCTCGCGATGACGCGCGCCTACGGGCTCGACAACGCGGCGCGCATCGGCGCGATCGGCTATGTCGGGGTCGTCCTCTCGCACGTGCTCGCCGCGGCCTGGCTCGGCGAGATCCCGTCGGCGCGCCAGCTGCTCGGCGCGGCGCTGGTGATGGCGGCCGGCCTCTGGCTCGCCGCCCAGGCGATGCGCGACGCGCGGCGCCGACCGCGCTGACCTCGCGTTGCCGCTCGTGTTACCTCTCGCATTGCCTCCGGCGTTGCCGCTCGCGTTGCCTCTCACGTTGCCTCTCACGTTGACCGAGTCCAGCCCTCATGAGATAGCCACCGTCGCTCAAGGAGGATCCGCATGAAAGCGTTCGCCATTCAGGGTTCGTTCGGCCTCGACGCGCTCCGCCCGATGGACCTTCCGGATCCGAAGCCCGGTCCCGGGCAGATCGTCCTCCGGATGAAGGCCGCGTCGCTCAACTACCGCGACCTGCTCGTGACGAAGGGCCTTTACAACCCGAAGTTCTCGCTGCCGCTCGTCCCGCTCTCCGACGGGGTCGGCGAGGTGATCGGCGCGGGGGAGGGGGTGACGCGGGTGAAAGTCGGCGATCGCGTGTCCCCGATCTTCCACCAGCGCTGGATCGACGGGGAGATCTCCTGGGCCAAGACGAAGGCGGCGCTCGGCGGGGAGCTGCCCGGCGTGCTCGCGGAGCAGGTGCTCGTGGATCAGGAGGGGGTCGTCGCGGTCCCGCCGCACCTCACGGACGAGGAGGCGGCCACGCTGCCGTGCGCCGCGGTGACCGCCTGGAACGCGCTCTTCGCGTCGAGCCACCTCAAGGCGGGCGACACGGTGCTCGTGCAGGGGACGGGCGGCGTCTCGATCCTCGCGCTCCAGCTCGCCCGGACCGCGGGCGCCCGCGTCATCGTCACCTCGAGCAGCGACGAGAAGCTCGAGCGCGCGCGGTCGCTCGGCGCGTCGGAGACCATCAATTACCGCACGACGCCCGACTGGGACACGCAGGTGCTCGCGCTCACCGGCGGCGCGGGGGTGGATCACGTGATCGAGGTGGGCGGCGAGGGCACGATCGCCCGGTCGCTCCGCGCGGTGCGGGTCGGCGGTCGGGTGAGCCTCATCGGCGTGCTCTCGGGCGGCGCGCCGGCGCTCAACCTGTTCCCCTTCCTGATGAAGCAGATCACCGCGCAGGGCATCTTCGTCGGCTCGCGCGCGATGTTCGAGGACATGAACCGCGCGATCGCGGCGAACGGCCTCCGGCCGGTGGTCGACCGGGTGTTCCCCTTCACCGAGATCCGGCAGGCGCTCGACCACATGGCGAGCGGCGGACACTTCGGCAAGATCGCGCTCCGGTTCTGACCGGGCTGGCCGCGGCGCGGGGCTCGCTGCCGGCGCGCCCCTCAAAAGTGGCCTCGTCGGCCCGAGTCGTTTACGAACGGACCCTGCGGCCAGCCACGCGCCTGCGCCGCGCGAGAGGTGGTGGACGGTGCAGCTCGATCTGGCGCTCGAGGTCCTGTGTGGTCAGCTCATCGTGGGCGGTTTCGACGGCGCCGAGCCGCCGGCCCGGTACCTCCGGGCGCTCGCCGAGGGGCGGAGGGGCGGCGCGATCCTCTTCCGGCGCAACGTCCCCGACATGGCCGCCACGCTGCGGCTCTCCTCGGCGCTCGCCGCGGCGTGCGGCCCGGATCGGCCGCCCTTCCTCGGCATCGACCAGGAGGGGGGCCGCGTCACGCGGCTCCCCGCGCCGTTCCTGAAGCTGCCGCCGATGCGCTCGCTCGGCGATCTCCTGGATCTCCCGCTGCTGCGCCGCGCGGCGCGCGCCGTCGCGGCCGAGCTCAGGGCCGTCGGCATCAACCTGAACTTCGCCCCCGTGCTCGACGTCGACTCGAACCCCGCGAACCCGATCATCGGCGATCGCGCGTTCGGCCGCGACCCGCGCACGGCCGCGCAGGGCGGAGTCGCGTTCCTGGAGGGGCTCCAGGAGGAGCGCGTGCTCGCGTGCGGCAAGCACTTCCCGGGGCACGGCGACACCGCGCTCGACAGCCACCTCGCGCTCCCGACCATCGCCCACGGCCGCGGCCGCCTCGAGGAGATCGAGCTGCCGCCGTTCCGCGCCGCCTGCCGCGCCGGCGTCGCGTCGCTGATGACGGCGCACATCGTCGTCGAGGCGCTCGATCCGGGCGTGCCGGCGACGCTCTCCCGGGCCGTCTGCACCGGCCTCCTGCGCGGCGAGATCGGCTTTCGGGGCGTGCTCTTCTCGGACGACCTCGAGATGGCCGCGATCGCGGCGCACCATCCGGTCGAGGAGGCCGCCACCGCGGCGATCGAGGCCGGCTGCGACGCGCTGCTCGTCTGCAAGGACGAGGACCTGCAGGATCGCGCGCACGAGGCGCTCGTGCGCAGGGCCGAGCGCGATCCGCGCTTTCGCGAGCGCTGCGCCGAGGCGGCCGGCCGCTGCCTCGAGCTGCGCCGCAGCTGCCCGCCGCGACCGGTCGCGTCGCCCGAGGCGCTCGCCGACGTCGTCGGCGGGCCCGCGTCGCGGGCGGTGCTCGCGGACATCGAGCGGGCGCAGGCCGCGCGCGCGGCCGGGGCGGCGACGTGAGATCGCGCGCGCGACGGCCTCATCGCCGCTGCGATCGCTGGCTCCCGTCCTCGATCACTCCGCCCGAGGGCCCGTGAGGAACGACGCGGAGCGCGCGGCGGGCCTCGCCCTCACAAGGGGCAGTTCGCCCAGCCGATCGCGCCGGGGTTGACCCAGGCACAGACATGGCCGAGCGCTGCCATCGCGGCGTTGCAGCAGCAGGAGATGCCGCTGCTCGTGACCGTCGCGGTGCACGAGTCAGGCACCTTGTAGGCGGTCCCGCAGCCCCAGCTGCTGTTGTAGATGCCGTCGATGTCCTGGCCGGGCGAGGCGGCCCATACGAGGCTCGTCGTGGTCTCCGGCTTGACGGAGTAGCCCCAGCTCGAAGGGTTGGAGATCGACCACTCCACCCGGCCGGGGCCCCACGCTGCCCGGACACAGAGCCCGCGCGCCTCGATCCCGGCGCCGTCGCCCTCGTCGTCTTCGCTCGATACGCGCTTGCCGGACCACCCGGCGTCGTCCGCGAACACCACCTCATCCACGATCGCGAAGCGATCGCTCAGCGCGACGAACGCGTCCGAGCTCGGCGCGGCGAGCTCGCCGAGCTGCGCCACGGCGCCCTCGGGCAGCGTGGCCACGCGGAGATCATCGAAGAGCACGGCGCCGTCGACCGACACCTCGATGAAGCTCTCGTCGTGCGCGGGCCCCGCCTGGATGGCCGGCAGGCGCACGAAGCCATCGGACGAGACCGAGACGGCCTGACGCGCCTCGCCGCCCGCGAAGGTCGCCTGACCCTGCTTC
This sequence comes from Sorangium sp. So ce296, assembly GCF_051529605.1. Lineage (NCBI taxonomy): Bacteria > Pseudomonadati > Myxococcota > Polyangiales > Polyangiaceae > Sorangium > Sorangium sp. So ce296. Next base: position 13,867,651 of record NZ_CP150325.1, on the reverse strand, counting down.
ACGGCGAACTCGATCTGGAGAGGTCGATCGGCGCGGACCCACAGGAGGTCGTGCTCCGGCGCGGCGAAGCGCTCCTCGATCAGCACCGAGCCGTGGTGCACCCGCTGCACCGACGTCTCCCCGCCCGCGATCTCTGCTCCCTCCTCGGCCTTGCACCCCGGCGAGCCGACGGCGCAGAGCGACCCGAGGAGCGCTATCGAGAAGACGCGGACCACTGCGGTATATCTGGAAGGATGCATTGCAATACCTCGCGAAGGGCCGTGAGCACGGCCCGCAGTCTTGCTGCATGGTTGTTGGAGCGGCATGGCGCGCTGCGGCCGCGGAAAGCAGCCTCATCGCCGTCATGCCGAATTGCCGGCAGCACGCGGACAGACCACGCCCGCAGCGCACTGGTGGGCTCGCTTCGTAGGCGCCGCCACCAAGTGGAAGATAGACTGTTAACTCAATCGGTCAAAGTTCCATGTTGGTGACGCTTATGTCGTCACTTCAATTGGCGTTTCTCCAGCCCGCCGCGCGCCGGCGGAGGTCTCGGAGCATCGAGCGCGTTCAGGAGACGCGCCGACGCTCACGGAGGAGCGGTCGCGCCTGCCGCGACGCGCTCCGACGGCCGCGCTCGCCCCGCGTCGCCCGTGCGCTTCGCGCCGGGCGCAGGACGGATCTTCTTCGACGGCGACGCCGAGGCGCGGCGAGGGCTCATCGGCTATACCGGCGGGAGCGACGGCGGGGAGCGCACCTGAGCTGGCCCGCGCCGTGATGCTGGCAGCCACCACGAGGCCCTGATGGTTCTCCCGCGACCTGACCCGGATCGGCCGACACCGTCTCCTCGAGGCCCTCTCCTGAGCGGCGGCCGCTTCGCGATCGTCGCTCGCCGGCTCGTCACGTGCGATCCGTCCCGCGCCACGGCCGGCGACGCGCTCGGGGTCATCGAGGACGCCGCGATCGTCGTGCGGGGCGGCGCCATCGAGGCGGTCGGGCCGCGGCGCGAGGTGCTGCGGCCCGAGGCCGGCGTGCCGGTCGCGATCGAGGCCGCGGGGGTCGTCACGCCCGGGCTCGTCGACGGTCACACGCACGCGCCCTGGGTCGGCTCGCGGGACGCGGAGTACGCGGTCCGCATGGCCGGCGGCGACTACGAGGCGATCGCCGCGGCGGGCGGCGGCATCGTCGCGAGCATGCGCGCGGTGCGCGCCGCGACGGCCGGCGAGCTCGTCGGCGCGCTCCGCGCCCGCCTCCGCCGGATGGCGGCGCTCGGCGTGACCGCCGTGGAGGCGAAGAGCGGCTACGGCCTCGACGAGGCCTCGGAGCGCAAGCAGCTCGAGGCGGTCGCCGAGGCGGGGAGGGACGCGCGCCTGCCCCGCGTCGTGCCGACGTACCTCGCCCTGCACGCGCTGCCGCCGGAGGCCGGCGGCGACCGCGACGCCTACGCCGGCGTCGTCGCGCGCTCCTGGCTGCCCGCGATCGCCGCGGCCGGCCTCGCGCGCTACGTCGACGCCTACGTCGACCGGAGCGCGTTCTCGGTCGCCGAGGCGCGGCCGGTGCTGGAGCGGGCGCGCGCGCTGGGGCTCGGCGTGCGCGTGCACGTCGGGCAGTTCGCGGACGTGGGCGGCGCCGAGCTCGCGGCCGATCTCGGCGCCGCGTCGGCGGATCACCTCGAGCACGTCGCGCCCGCGGGCATCGCGGCGCTCGCCCGGGCAGGCGTCGCCGCCGCGCTCCTGCCGGTGGCGAGCTTCACGCTGCGGCAGGAGCCCCCGCCCGTCGCAGCGCTCCGGGCCGCCGGCGTCCCGCTGATCGTCGGCAGCGACGCGAACCCTGGCACCGCGCCGACCGAGAGCCTCCCGCTCGCGCTCGCGCTCGCGGTGCGCCTCTACGGCCTCACGGTCGCCGAGGCGATCCTGGGCGCGACGCGCGAGGCGGCGGCCGCGCTCGGCCTCGGCGGCGTGTGCGGCGCCGTGCGGCCGGGGCTCCGCGCCGATCTCGCCGTCTGGGACCTGCCGCACGAGAACGCGATCGTGCAGCCCTGGGGCGCGCCGCGCGCGCTGGCCGTGCTGCGCGACGGCGAGGTCATCGCGGCGGCCGGCTGAGGCGGCCCGCAAGTCAAGCCTGGACGCGCGTGCACCCTGCGCGTATGCCGCGCCCATGACTGAGACGCAGAGCCCTGTCGCTGTCCCGAGCCGCACGGACGGCTCGTTCGATCCCGTCCCGCTCCTCGCCGAGGAGCTGAGCCTCCCGCGCCAGGGGGTCTCGGCGGTGGCCAAGCTGCTCGCCGAGGGGGCGACGGTGCCGTTCATCGCCCGTTACCGCAAGGAGGCGACCGGCGGGCTCGACGAGGTGCAGATCCGCGCGATCGAGGAGCGCCGCGCCTACCTCCTCGAGCTCGAGGAGCGCCGCGGCACGGTGCTCTCGGAGATCCAGAAGCAGGGCAAGCTCACCGACGCGCTCGCGTCGAAGATCCGCGCCTGCCGCACCAAGGCCGAGCTCGAGGACCTCTACCTGCCCTTCAAGCCGAAGCGCCGCACGCGCGCGATCATCGCGAAGGAGCGGGGGCTCGAGCCGCTCGCGGATCGCATGTGGTCGCAGGCGGCGGACGGCAACCCGGAGGAGGAGGCCCGCGCCTTCGTCAGCGCCGAGAAGGAGGTCCCCGACACGGCGGCCGCCCTCGCCGGCGCGCGCGACATCTGCGCCGAGCGCATCGCCGAGCACGCCGACGTGCGCAAGCTCGTCCGCGACGCCTACGCCAAGGAGGGCGTCATCAAGGTCCAGAAGAACGAGGAGCACGAGGGCAAGCAGACGAAGTTCGACATGTACGCGAGCTTCGAGGAGCCCGTCGCGAACATCCCGTCGCACCGCTACCTCGCCATCCGCCGCGGCGAGGCCGAGGGCGTGCTCCGCGCCGCGATCGAGCTCGCGCCCGAGCCGCTCGTCCCGCCCATCCACGCGGCGGTGGGGCTGAAGCCGAAATCGCCGTGGGCCGGCGAGCTCACGAAGGCCGCGGACGACGCGGTGAAGCGGCTCCTGCTCCCGGCGGTGCAGAGCGACGTGCGCGTCGACCTGAAGATGCAGGCCGATCGCGCCGCGGTCGAGGTCTTCGCCCAGAACCTCCGCGAGCTCCTCCTCGCGGCGCCGTTCGGCACGAAGGCGGTGCTCGGCATCGACCCGGGCCAGCGCACCGGCTGCAAGTGCGCCGTCGTCGACGAGACCGGCAAGCTCCTCGAGCACACGACGATCTACCTGGTCGGTAGCAGCGACGCGCTCGAGCGCGCGCGGCAGGACCTGCGCCGCATCTGCCGCAAGTACCCGCTCCGCGCCGTCGCGGTGGGCAACGGCACGCACGGCCGCGAGACCGAGGCGTTCGTGAAGGACGTGCTCGCGTCGGAGGGTCTGAAGGAGCAGACGGCGAACGCCGATCCGCGACCCACGGAGAAGCTGTACTGCGTCCCGGTGAGCGAGGCGGGCGCGAGCGTCTACTCGGCGAGCGACGTCGCGCGCGAGGAGTTCCCCGACCTCGACCTCACGGTGCGCGGCGCGATCAGCATCGCCCGGCGGCTGCAGGATCCGCTCGCGGAGCTCGTGAAGGTCGACCCGAAGAGCATCGGCGTGGGCCAGTACCAGCACGACGTCTACCAGGGCCTGCTCGCGCGGAAGCTCGACGAGGTGGTGGAGAGCTGCGTCAACCTTGTCGGCGTCGAGCTCAACACCGCGAGCGCCCCGCTGCTCGCCCGCGTCGCCGGCATCGGCCCGAGCCTCGCGAAGAAGATCGTCGCCCACCGCGACCTGCACGGCGCGTTCAAGAGCCGCAAGGGGCTGCTCGACGTGGCCGGCGTCGGCCCGCGGACGTTCGAGCAGGCGGCGGGCTTCCTCCGGGTGCGGGGAGGGGAGCACCCGCTCGACGCGAGCGCGGTGCACCCGGAGCGCTACGGCCTCGTCGAGCGCATCGCGACGGATCTCGGCGTGCCGGTCGGGTCGCTCATCGGCGACACGGCGGCGATCGCGCGGATCGATCCCAAGAAGTACGAGTCCGGCGACGTCGGCTCGTTCACGCTGAACGACATCCTGAGCGAGCTGAAGAAGCCCGGGCGCGACCCGCGCGCCACGTTCGAGCCGCCGAATTTCCGCGACGACGTGCGGACGATGGAGGATCTCAAGCCGGGCATGGAGCTCGAGGGCGTGGTGACGAACGTGACGGCGTTCGGCGCCTTCGTCGACATCGGCGTCCATCAGGACGGCCTCGTGCACGTCTCGCAGCTCGCGGATCGGTTCGTGAAGGATCCGAACGAGGTCGCGAAGGTCGGCGAGAAGATCAAGGTGCGGGTGCTGGAGGTCGACCTCGTGCGCAAGCGCATCTCGCTGACGGCGAAGAAGGGCGGCGCCCCCGCCGGCGCGCGCCCCCAGGCGGGCGGCCCGCCGGCTGGCGACGCGCGGGGCCGCAACGACGGCCGCAGGCCGGCCCAGGGGCAAGGGAAGGGGCAGGGGCAGGGGCAGGGCGGCTCGGCGGGGGGGTTCCGGAACAATCCGTTTGCGGATCTGCTGCGGAAGTAAGCGGCGAGCCCCGCCGGCATCCGTCGTCACGTCTTCCGGCTCTCGTCTCTCGTCTCTCGTCTCTCGTCTTCCGTGTTCCTCTTCGTGCGCGTGCGCGTGTTCGTCCGCGCCTCGCCGTCCCGTCACCGTCTTCGTCTTCGTCTTCGTCTTCGTGCGCTCCTGCGCGTCGTCCGTTCCACGGGGAGCGCGCACGCGCACGCGCACGCGCACGCGGAGGCCAGACGCAGACGGGAGACGGGAGACGGGAGACGGGAGACGGGAGACGGAGACGGGAGGCGGTGGTCGAAGATCTAGAACCCGTGATCCGCAAAAAACCGCTCGATCCTCAATGAGACGAGCTCCGGAAACTCCAGCGCGGTCGTATGGGTCCCCCCGCGGACCACGAGGATCTCGGCCAGCGGAATACGCCGCGCCATCGACTGGACCAGCGCCCGGGGCGTGAACGCGTCCCGGTCGCCGGTGATGAGCAGCGTGGGGACCTCGACGTGATCGAGCACCTCCTCGGCGTCGTGCATCCCCAGCGCGCGCAGGTTCCGGAGGAACGCCTCCAGGTCCACCTCGCCGAACGGCTCCACCAGCTCCGCGAACACCTCGCCGTCGAGCGTCTTCCCGAGCAGCCCCAGCCGCCTCAGCCACGTCACGGCGTCCGCCTGGCCGATCGTGCGACGCGTCACGCGGCTCGCGGCCGTGTGCGCGCGCGCGGCGAGCGCCACGAGCGGCGGGAACAGCCGCCCGAGGCCCGGCAGCGGCCCCATCGTTTCGAGCGGCGGGCGATGCGTTCCGTTCAGCAGGACCAGGTTCGCGGCGAACCCCGGGAGCCGGCGGAACGCCTCGAGCGCGACCTGGACGCCCATGCTCCACGCCATGAGCGACCCGTGCCGCACCCCCTCGGCCGCGAGGACCGCCTCCAGGTCGCGGACGTGGCGCGCGACGGCGTAGGCGTCCGGAGCGTCCGGCGACGGGCGCTTCGACGCGTACATCCCGCGGTAGTCCCACGTGATGAAGCGGTACTGGTCGGCGAGGTACTCGATCTGCGCCCGCCAGGCGAGGTAAGGCCCGCCGAGCCCGTTGACGAGGACCACCACCTTCGCCCCTTCGAACGGCGGCGACGTCACCCGGTAGGCGATGTCGGTTCCATCAAAGCTCGTCACCCGCCGGGTTTCCATCCGGAGCGGCGGTCGCCGCGGCGGTGAGGCCTGCCGGCCCCCGCCGGGGGAAGAAGGGGGCGGCGCCTGCCGGCCCCCGCCGAACTTGAACGAGACCATGCGCCCCTGCTTCCTACCCGGTCCCCCCGCGGAGGGCCATGCTGCCGATGACCGCCTGCGTCACGGTCGGGAGCGGCCTCACTCCGCGGCGACGGCGCTGCCGCGGATCGCGGCGGCGGTGCGGCGTCGCGCGGCGGTGGAGCGGCCTGGCGATCGCCTGCCGAAACACATCCCGCGCCAGCATCGCCATCGCGTTGACATTCCAGGCGGCGCGCCGCTAACGTGCCCGGCGGGTCGTCCGCTCGCCCGACGCTCCCGTTGTGTTGCTGATCTTTTCCTGCCCGCTCCCATGTCGGTCCGCTGGAGGCCGGCCCGTGTCACCTCCTGTCGCCGCTCGCGCGGGAGCAGCTCCGGTTCGGGCCGTGGTGGGTCGGTTCCCTCGGGCGGGCTGGAAGTTTCAGGGCGAAGTGGTGCAGCGATCCCGTCCCCGAGGAGCCGATGGCTGAAGAAAAGAAGAAGAGCAAAATCGATCTGAAGGCTCGGCTTGGCAAAACGTCGATTGGCGGGGCACCGGGAGCGGCCGTCCCCCTCCCCGTGCCTGGCCCGCAGCCCGGATCGGGGCCGCCGCCCGACGGGAGCCCGGTCCCCGGTGGCGTGCCCTCGCCGAGCGCGCGGCCGCCGATGCCGTCCGTGGGAGGCATCGCGCCCCCGCCGGGCATCTCTCCAGGCATTCCGCTGCCTCCGTTCGCGCCGCAGCCGCGCCCCGTGATCCAGACGCCCCCGCCGAAGCCGACGGCGGCCGCGCAGACCATCAAGGTCGAGGTCGGGGAGGAGGTCGAGCAGGAGCGCCGGAAGGCCTCGAAGAAGACGGCGCTCTACGCGAGCCTCGCGGCCCTGGTCGGCATCGCCGTGGGCTTCGCGATCGGCGGCGCGAAGGAGCGCGGCGATCGCGGCAAGGCCGCCGTCGAGGGCGCCGCGGCGCTCGAGAAGGACGTGCGCGCCGCGAACGAGAAGATGCAGGAGCTGAACAAGAAGCTCGAGGACGCCGCCGCGGAGCTCGCGCAGAAGAAGTTCCCCGCGCAGCTCACGACCGAGCTCGGCGCGATCAACGTCCCGTTCGACGCCACCAACCTGGAGGGGAAGCAGATCGGCAGCCTCCCGGGCCGGGTGATGCGCCAGGTGCTCGCCTACACCACGTCTGTCCAGGATCTCAACAAGACGAAGGACAGCCTCAAGAACCTGCTCGCGGCGGCGCAGGGGCCCGTCGAGAAGTCGTGGAAGGAGGCGGACGAGCCGGTGGTGAACTTCTCGGTGGTCTTCCGCCGGGACGGCGACAAGACGCTGGCCGAGCTCGTTCCGAACAAGGCGCCGTTCCCGTTCGGCAAGGACTGGCCGGCGAAGTACACGGTGACCCGTCTCGAGCGGACGCAGCAGGGGTTGAAGCCCGCCGAGAAGGAGGCCACCCGCTGGACGAAGGGCGACATCGCCGGCGGCGACCTGCAGGCCCTTCCGGTCGATCCTCAGTCCGTGGCTGCCTTCACGAGCGAGCAGATCGTCTTCAAGCTGCGCGGCGCGATGATCGACGTCCGCCAGCTCCTCGAGGGCAACAAGGACAACCCCGCCACCGAGACGCCCGGCCTCATCAAAGAGGGCGACGATCTCGCGAACGAGCTCCGCAAAATCTCCCTAGCCCGCTGAGCGGCACGCGCCCGCTGCGGATACGGGCCCACCTCGGCGTTTTCGGTGCTCGGCGTACGAGAGTACGCCTGTGCGCCGAAAACGCCGATCTGGGCCCGTCTCCTGTGCGGGCGCGCGCCGCTCGGCCGCGGCAGACCGGAAAGGCGGCCGAAAGCAGGCCGCCCGTCGTCTCGACCGCTTCAGACCGCCCCCCGTCTCGATAGCTTCAGGTCGTCCGTTCGGGACGACTCGACCGCTTCAGGCCGTCATGTCCGAGTCGACCGCTTCAGGGCGTCCGTTCGGGGCGACTCGGCCGCTTCAGGCCGCGCCGCCGGCGCCCATCGCTCGCGGACGGACGATCTCGACCTTTCCGATGTGACGCTCGTCGCTGTCGCGCACGATGAAGCGCAACCCGAACTTGCTCACGGCCGTGCCCACCTCGGGCACCTTGCCCACATGCTGTGTGAGCATGCCGCCGAGCGACTCGTACTTCCCCTCCCGGTCGAGCTCCGCGCCCAGGTACGCCGAGAGATCGCTCATCGACACGGCCGCGTCAGCGACCAGACGGCCGTCGCCGAGGTCCTGGATCGCCGCCCCGTCGTCCGTCTCGTCGTGCTCGTCCCGGATGTCGCCCACGATCTCCTCGAGCACGTCCTCCAGGGTGACAATCCCGGACATCCCGCCAAACTCGTCGACCACGATGGCAAGGTGCTGTCGCCGGCTCTTCATCTCCCGCAGCAGCGAGGAGAGCGGCTGCGACTCGGCGACGAAATTGGCAGGGCTCCGCGTGATCTCCCGGAGCGTCGTGTTCTTGAGCCGCCGCTCCTCGAGGACCTTGAACAGGTCCTTCGCATAGAGAAGACCAGCGATGTTGTCGATCTGATCCTTGTACACCGGATACCGGGAGTGACCGCTCTCGGTCACGATCTCCAGCACCTTCTCGAGCGGCGTGGAGATCTCGATCGCCTCGACCTTGGAGCGCGGCACCATGACGTCCCGCGCCGTGCGATCGGCGAACTCGAGCACATTCCGGATCATCTCCGCCGGTTCTCGCCCGAACAGGCCAGAGCGCTCGACCTCATCGACCAGGATCTCGACCTCCGCCTCCGCGACCCGCGGATCCGACGGCTGCTCACCCTCCCGCGGCCCCAGCCTGGAGCCGATCCAGCCGAGCGGCACGGCGAGCGGCAGCATCGCGATCTCCAGCGGGCGCAAGAAGCGCACCGCCATCGACGCCGCCCGATCGGCGTGCTTGCGGCCCAGCGTCGAGCTCACCTCGTACAGGGCCCCGCTGACGACGATCGTCGTCGCCAGCCCGAGGAGCAGGGCCACCTCGGGGAAGCTCCGCCGGAAGAAGAGGTCGAAGCAGGCGGCGGTCAGGCTGGTCGATACGACCCAGCCGAGCAGGTAACGCGAGCGAAGCTTGGCGTCTTCTTGACGAATCCGCTCGTAGGCGGCCTTCGTCGGGCCCGTCGACTGCTCAATCAGCGCGCCGAGCCTCGTCGCGCTCAGCGTCGTCAGTGCAGTGTCGGCGCCGACGAACAGCGAGCCAAGTACAGCGGAGAGAACTGCAGCGCCGAGCGCTGGCAATGGAACGAAATCGGGACTCAAACCGAGGCTCCTAACGGACGAATCGTAACGGAACAGGCGAGGGGAGCGCAACCGGACCGGGGCGCGAAATCTCAGGAGATGAGGGATCCTCGCGCTTTCTCCGGACTCGATGCAAGACAGACTCCCAGGCTCGGTCGTCTGCGCCGAGCTTGTCCAATGACATGATCCGTGGATCTGCTGAAGTCCAGGGAATTGCCCTCTGTTGTGGTTTTTCCCCTACCGAGCAGGATTTTCACGGACGTCGATCTTCCCCAGAAAAACCACGCAGGACGGAAAATCGAGTCGCGGGCAGCGCTGGCGAGCGTTCGGCGCCCTCGGCGTCGGCACCCTCGACGGCTTCCGGGGCGCCGAGCGCGACGACGCCTCCATCCGGATCGAGCCATACAGCGGCGCCAGGGTGCGCAGGAGCCAGGGAGAAGTCGGCGTCGGTGAGCGGCTGTCCGAGACGGGCGCGCCGCGCGCCGTCCTCGGTCAGGCGGGCGACGGGGAGGCTCTCGGCGGCGGCCTCGGCGAGCGGGCGCAGGGACGCCCGCAGCGCCTCGGCGCCGGCGTCGAGGGGCACCGCCCGCGCCACGGTGAAGGCGCCGCTCGCGGTGCGGCGGAGCGCGGACAGGTGCGCGGGCACGCCGAGGTGCGCGCCGACGTCGCGCGCCAGCGAGCGCACGTAGTAGCCCTTGCTCACCTCGAGCTCGAGGTCGAGGGTGGCGACCGCGTCGGGCGCGCCGGGGCCGCCGCGCGAGGCGCCGGAGACCGCGAGCGACCGGACCTCGACGGCCCGCGCCGCCAGATCGACCGCCTGGCCGGCGCGCGCGAGGGCGTAGCTGCGCTGCCCCGCGATCTTGATGGCCGAGTAGGCCGGCGGGGTCTGCTCCCGCCGCGACCGCTCCGCGTCGAGCGCCGCCGCGATGCGCGGCGCCGCCGCCGCGAGCGCCTCGCCGCCGGGGGGGCCGCCAGCCCCGGCGAGCGCGCCGAGCTCCTCGTCGAGCCACGCCGGAAGCGGCTGGGCCGCCGTGACCTCCCCGTCGGCGTCGAGCGTGTCCGTCCCGACCCCGAGGACGACCCGCGCCGTGTAGCGCTTGTCCTGCGCGGTCAGGTACGGGGCGAGCTTGGTGGCGTCGCCGACGAGCACCACGAGGACGCCGGACGCCATCGGATCGAGCGTGCCGGCGTGCCCGATGCGCTTCACCCCGAGGGCGCGGCGCAGCCGGGCCACGACGTCGTGGCTCGTGGGACCGCGCGGCTTGTCGATCACCAGCACGCCCTCGGGGCGCGGCCTCACGGCCGCCGCCCGCTCGGGGGCGGGGGGCGGAGCCCCTTCCGCGGCGTGCTCGGGCATGGGCGGAGGAGCCGCCGGCACCGTCTGCTTCATCCGAACCAGATCGACTTCCGGGTGGCCAGGGTCTCGTCGAGGAGCCCCTGGATGGTCACGCGCACCCGCTCGGCGAGGCGCCGCACCAGGATCTGGTCGTCCGCCGCCTCGGGGCCGTAGGCGTCGAACCGCACCGGCTCGGCCATGCGGATCTTCCACTTGGTGGGCGCGGGCACGAGGCCCAGCGGCCCGAGCGCGGGGAACGTGGGGGTGATCGGCAGGTACGGGATGCCGAGCGCGCGCGTGACGTGCTCGACCCGGTAGAAGAGCGGGTTCGTCTCCTCGGCCCCGACGATGGCGCACGGGACGAGCGGCGTGCGCGTGCGCAGGCAGAGCCGGATGAACCCGCCGCGACCGAACCGCTGGAGCTGGTAGCGGTCCTTGTAGAGCTTGCCGCTGCCCTTGGCCCCCTCCGGGAACACCGCGACGAGCCGCTCGCCCGCGAGCAGCCGCTCGGCGTTCTCCTGGCAAGCCCGCACGGCGCCGAGCCGGTTCATGATCGTGCCGGCGAACGGCAGGTAGTACACGAAGTCGTCGGCCAGCCAGCGGAGCTCCCGGCGCGCGGGGTGCTCCCGCCGCACCGCGGCCCGCAGCATGAGCCCGTCGTACGGGATGGGACCGCCCGAGTGGTTTGACACCACGAGGCACCGACCCTCGGCGGGGATGTGCTCGACGCCCTGGAGATCGATCCGGAAGTAGTGCCGGTACAGGAAGTCGAAGAGCGGCCTGTACCGGGCCTCGTACTTGGGATCGAAGCCGAACTCGTCGACCTCCTCCGAGCGGCTGCGCAGGCCGGCGCGACCCCACTGCCGCAGGTAGAAATCGGTCGAAAGGACGTCTCGCGCGGTCCCGGGCTCGGACAGCGGCGGCTCGCTGGCGTAACCGAGGTGACCGAAGTGACCGCCGTGACCGACGTGCTCGCCGCCCTCGCGGGGGCTCCGCTCGGTCTCGGGCCCGCCCGCGGCCCCGCCGCTCGCGTCCTGCGGGGCGCTCCCGGCGAGCACGCCCTTGAGCCGCGACTCGAGCTCCCGGATCTGGCGCTGCAGCTCGTCGGCGGTCACCGGCACGACCGGGGCGTGCGCCTCGGACGACTGCGTCTCGCGATCGTCGGAGGCCTCCGTCGGGCCGATCGGCGCCAGGTACCGGGTCTCCTCCTCCTCGACGTCGATGCTCGGCACGACCGGCATCGACCCCGGCCGCTCCGGGCGCTTCCGAGTCGACGCCGGCGGCCCGTTCACTGCTCCCTTGCGCTCTCGATCGTGCTCCGTGCCCATGCCCTACCCCCCGAGCCGCCTCACGCGGGTGTCTCCTGCAGGAGCCGCACGTCCCGCAGCCGCTGCGCGCTGATGTAATCGAGGAGCGCCTCGCGCGTGGTGTACACCGGCCGGAACCCCATGACCCGCGCCGCCTTCTCGCCGTCCGCCACGCACACGTAGCGCAGGTAGCGCAGGAAGCTGGGCGGCGCGATCGCCGCGTGCGCGGCCCAGAGGGCGGCGACGAGCGGGCCGGCCGCGCTGTGCAGCACCGGGAACGGCGTCCGGCCCGCGAGGCGCACGATCGTGGAGACCGGCAGCACGCCGTCGCCCACGATGTTGAACGTGCCCGGGAAATCGCCGTCGATGGCGAGCTTGAAGGCGGCGATCGCGTCGACCTCGTGGATGAACTGCCACAGCGGGTCGAAGCCGAGCATCGTCATGACCAGCCGCCGCGCCAGGTACCGGGTGAGGTAGTTCTGGACGGTCGGCCCGAGGATCGGCGCGGTCCGCAGGATGGTGACGGTCGTGCCCTTGGCCTTCGCGCCGAAGGCGTTGAACTCCCGCTCGGCGGCCATCTTGTCCGCGAAGAAGCGCTCGTCCGGATCGGCGCGGAGCGGGTGCTTCTCGGTGAGGAAGTTGGGGTTGGTGGGGTGCGCGCCGTAGAGGATCGTCTGGCTCCAGAGGATCAGCTTGCGCAGGCTCGCCTGGCGCGCGCCGTGGAGCAGGTGCATCGTGCCCACCGACTCGAGCTCGTGCGCCCAGGCCGTCGCCGGGGTCGGCGACGAGAGGAAGCAGAGGTGGACGAGCGTGTCCACCTGCTCGGCCGCGAGCACCTCGGCGACGCGCTCCTCCGAGGCGGGCGCCGTCAGGTCGACCGTGTGCAAGCGCAGCTTGGAGCCGCCCGTGTCCGGCGGCTTGATGTCGATGGCCACCACGCGGGCGATGCCGGGGTCCTCTTCGAGGATCCCGATGAGGTTGCGCCCGAGGAAGGACGCGGCGCCGGTGAGGGCGACGACCCGGCCCCGCGGCCGCGACGATGCCTGCCGGCTGAGCGGCGAGGCCTCGGCGGACGCCGGCGCAGCGGGCGCGCCGGGGCCGCTCGCCGCCGCGCCCGCGCCGGGGGCGGGCGCGGCGCGGTCCACGCCGGCGGAGGAGCTCTGCTCGGCAAGGTCGTTGGCCGGAGCGTCGGGGTGCTCGGACGGGGGAGCCATGCGCGCGGGCGCGACACTACCTGGTCGGCCGGCGCACGCAAGCGCAGCGCGACCGGAGGCGCGCCTCGCCGCAAGATCCGCGTCGCGGCGACGTCACAGCGTCCGGCGGAGGACCGGATACGGCTCGAACGTGTGCACTTCGACGAATCCGTTCCGCGTGAACGCGGAGACCGGGCCGGTCCACAGCTCCTCGTCGCTCACCGGCTCCCGCGGGCGGCGGGGCAGGGCCTCGAGGGCGCGCGCGCCCCAGGCGGGCGCGAGCTCCACCGCGCCGGCGACGAGCGCGGTGGCGACGCCTCGCCGGCGATGGCGCGGGTGCACGACGGCGCACCCGATCAGGAAGACGCCGGCGCGATCGCCCGCGAAGCACGGCAGCCCCCGGTACAGGCGGCGCTCGTAGGCCTTCGCCACGGCCGCGGCGGGCGCGACCTTGAGCCACCCGACCACGTCCGCCGCGCCCTGCGCGAGCGCCACGACGCCGCGCGCCTCATCGCTGCGCGCGGCCAGCGCCGCGGCGAACTCCCGGCGGTTCTCGCCCTGGCCGTCCGAGCACCGCGCGAGCCACTCGTTGTTGGTGCCCTCGAAGTGGTAGTAGCGGCAGTAGCACGGCGTGCCGGCGGCCTCGAAGAGCGCCTCGAGCCCGGCCAGGTGCTCCGGGCCGGCCGCCGCCACCGAGATCGTGGAGCTCACCCTCGCGCCCCCCTCCGTCACGCGACCGGCGCGCGCAGGCCGCGCACCGGGGAGATCTGCTCCCACGCGTAGGCCGCCCTGCAGAGCCGCGCCTCCTCCAGCGCCGGCGCGATGAGCTGCAGGCCGACGGGCAGCGGAGGCCCGCCGTCGGGGGCCGCCGCGGTCGCGCACGGGACGCTGATCGCGGGCAGCCCCGCCATGCTGGCGGGCAGCGTGTAGACGTCGGCCAGGTACATCGACAGCGGGTCGTCGACGCGCTCGCCGAGCCGGAACGCGACCGTCGGCGAGACCGGCGCCGCGATGAGGTCGACGTCGCGGAAGGCCTCGTCGAAATCGCGCCGGATGAGCGTCCTGACCTTCTGCGCGCGCAGGTAGTACGCGTCGTAGTAGCCCGCGGAGAGCACGTACGTGCCGAGCAGGATGCGGCGCTTCACCTCCCGGCCGAACCCCTCGCCGCGCGTGCCGCCGTAGAGGCCCTGGAGGTCCGCCTTCCCGCCGCGCTCGCCGTCGACGCGCAGCCCGAAGCGCACGCCGTCGAAGCGCGCCAGGTTGGACGACGCCTCGGCCGTCGCGACGATGTAGTAGGCCGCCACCGCGTAGCGCGTGTGCGGAAGGTGCACGGGCCTCACCTCGCAGCCGAGCCCGCGCAGGCCCTCGATCGCCTCGCGCACCTTCGCCTCGACCTGCTCGTCGATGCCCTTCGCGAAGTACTCCTCGGGCACGCCGATGCGCAGGCCCGCGACGTCGCGGCCGCACGCGGCCTCGTACGCGCCCACCGGCGCGTCGAGGCTCGTCGCGTCGCGCGGATCGCGGCCCGAGATCACCTCGAGCAGCCGCGCGGCGCCCTTCACGTCCTGCGCGAAAGGCCCGATCTGGTCGAGGCTCGAGGCGAACGCGATGAGGCCGTAGCGAGAGACGCGGCCGTACGTCGGCTTGACGCCGACCACGCCGGTGAGGCTCGCCGGCTGGCGGATCGAGCCGCCCGTGTCCGAGCCGAGCGAGCCAGCCGTCATCCCCGCCGCCACCGCGACGGCGCTGCCGCCGGACGACCCGCCGGGGATGCGCGTCCGGTCCCACGGGTTCTTCACCGGGCCGAAGGCGCTGTTCTCGTTCGACGAGCCCATCGCGAACTCGTCCATGTTGCACTTGCCCGGCAGGATCGCGCCGGCCTCGCGCAGGCGGGCGACGACCGTGGCGTCGTACGGCGGGCGGTACCCGCGCGCCGCGTCGGGCGCCTTCGAGGCGCCGCCGGCCGGCGCCCGCGTGAGGATCTTCGAGCCGGCGGTCGTCGGCGCGCCCTCGGTGCAGAGCGCGTCCTTGAGCCCGATCGGCACGCCGGCGAGCGGGCCGAGCGCCTCGCCCCGCGCGCGCCTCGCGTCGAGCGCGCGCGCGGCCTCGATGGCCTGCTCCCCCTGCACGGTGAGGAACGCGCCGAGCGCGCCGTCGCGCTGCTCGATGCGCGCGAGCGCGGCCCGGGCCACCTCCTCGGCGCTCACCTCGCCGCGCTGCACGAGCGCCGCGAGCTCCGGGATCGAACGGTCGAGGATCGCTGTGTCCATCGGCCTCACCCCTCGTCCACGAACGCCGGCACGGCGAACCCGTCGTCCTCGACCCGCGGCGCCTCCCGCAGGGCCACCTCGCGCGGCAGGCTCGGCGCCTCCTCGTCGGCGCGGAGCGGCAGCCGCTCGATCTGCACGTGCGCCGTCGGCGGCACCGCCGAGACGTCGAGCTCCTCGAGCTGCCGGACGTAGCTGAGGATGTTGCCGAGATCACCGGTGAGGCGTTCGATTTCCTCAGCGGAGAGATCGAGGTGAGCGAGGCGCGCGATCGTCAGCGCCTCATCGCGGCGGAGAGGGGGCGAGTCAGCGTTCGACATGGCGAGCGCCCGATGTAGCACCGCCGGTTCGGCGGACGCTAGAGCCGGACGCATGCAGCGCCGCTCCGCGGGCGCCCGCCCGAATCTGGCCGCGGTACAAAAACGGTGATAACGGCGGGCTCTCGCGCGCCCTCGGCCGCTCGGGCAGGAGCCCCGGCCCTCCGCGCGTTGTAGGCGAATGCAGTCCCCGAAAACGCCCACCCTGCGCCGCGAGCGCATCGGCATCATCGTCCTCTGCGCGGCCGCGGCCGCGGCGATGGCGCCCGACGTGGGCGGAGGGGCTCGAGATCGATCGGCCGCGCTCGTCGCGGAGCTCGCGGAGCGGGGCATCGCCGCCGCGTCCGGCGACGTGGTGTGGGTGGACCCGCCGCGCGGCGGCTTCCGGCCGCTCGGCGTCGAGGCGCGCGCCGTCGCGCGCGGCGCCGTCCGCGGGGAGCCCACCGACCTCTACCTCGTCGACACGCGGCTCTCGCCCGAGGGGGTCCTGCTCGACGTCTCGGGCATCCACAACCTCACGGAGACGAGCGGCGCGGACGAGTCGAAGCCCGTGCTCCGCCGCGAGGCGCTCGCGTACGTCTCGCGCCCGCTGATCGAGGCGGCGTCGCCCACGGTGCACGTGCTCGACCTCGACGGACAGGCGCCCCCGGGCGGCGCCGACTGGTCGCCGATCGAGCGGCTCCAGCACGCCATCACCAGCTGGCAGACGACCGGCCGGCTGCGCGGGATCGGCCGCCGGACGTTCGCGATCGACCCCGCCCGCGGCGAGGACCCCGCCGCGGAGGACCCCGCCGCGGGCGCCGCGGAGGGCCCCGGCGCCGCGGCGCCCGACGAGGGCCGCCGCGCCGCGAGCGCGGTCGACGTCGCGGTCGCGCTGGAGGGCGACGGCGACGTCGTCGTCCGCGCGGGCGGCCGCGAGGCGCGCCTGCCGCTGCGCGGCGCGGACGCGCCGCTGCCCGCGTGGATCCGCGCCGAGTCCTTCGAGATCGCGCGGCCGGGGAACCTCGTCACCTGGGCGGTCGACCGGGTGCGCCTGGTGATCGGCGACGCCGCGATGCAGACGGTCAAGGCCGTGGCGTTCACGGCGCTCGACTTCGTCCTCCGCAACAAGGAGGCGGTGACCGGCGACACGGGCGCCGAGGACATCGCCGCGGATCTCGGCCAGAGCGCGCTGGATCCGCCCGTCCGCCAGATCCCGATCGATCCCGAGATCGGCTGGCCGCCCGCGCCGCTCGAGCCCTGGGTGACGCCGGCGCTGCCCGGGGAGGGGCAGTGGAAACCGCAGGGCGGCGACGCCTTCGTCCGCAAGCTCGACGGGCTCCCGCCGGCGTTCATGACCACGTTCATCCGGGCGGACCGCTCGCGCAAGGCGACGCGCGTCTACATCGCGCTCTGGGATCCGCGGCAGGTGGAGCTCCACATGATGGCGGGCACGGTGGAGCCCAAGGGCGCGACGGGCGAGGCGGGGCCGGGGCTCATCCCGCGCACGCCCGAGGTCATGAAGCGCGTGGTCGCCGCGTCGAACGCGGGCTTCCAGGCGATGCACGGCGAGTTCGGCATGATGGCCGACGGGGTGATGTACCTGCCGCCGAAGCCGTACGCCGCGACCGTGGCCGTCCGGCGCGACGGCAGCACGCTCTTCGGGACCTGGTCGGAGGACGAGACCGTCCCCGAGTGGATGCTCTCGTACCGCCAGAACATGACGGTCATGGTCCAGGACGAGAAATGGAATCCGTTCGGGCGCACGTGGTGGGGGGGCACGCCGCCCGGCTGGGCCGACAAGACGCACACGGTCAGGACCGGCATCTGCCTGACCCGGGAGCGCTTCGTCGCGTACTTCTACGGCGCCGACGTGAGCCCGGAGGCGCTGTCGCAGGCGATGATCCAGGCCCGCTGCTCCTACGGTATCGCGCTCGACATGAACGCGGGCCACAGCGGGCTCGAATTCTACCACGTGGCGCCGAGCGGCGAGCTGCCCGCGCTGGGGCGCCCGCTCCAGGGCGAATGGGAGGCGGAGGGCGAGGTCTCGGGGCTCTCGGGCTACCGGTTCCGCGGCCGCCGGCTCATCCGCGGCATGGGCCTGATGAACTTCCCGCGTTACATCCGGCGGGAGGCGCGCGATTTCTTCTACATGACGCTGCGGCACCTCTTGCCGGGGCCGCCGCTCGCGCCGCGCGCCGCGCCGGCCGAGGCGGGGGAGGGCGTCTGGCGCACCCAGGGGCTCCCGCAGCACGGCTTCCCGTACGCGCTCGCGATCACCGAGATCCGCCCCGATCCCGCGCGACCCGGCGTGCGCCTGCGGGTGCTCAAGGTCGACCCGCGGACGGTCGCGGCCGCCCCGCTGGGCGAGCCCGGGGCGCCCCCGCCGGCCGGGG
The DNA here is from genome assembly GCF_051529605.1 of Sorangium sp. So ce296. Classification (NCBI taxonomy): domain Bacteria; kingdom Pseudomonadati; phylum Myxococcota; order Polyangiales; family Polyangiaceae; genus Sorangium; species Sorangium sp. So ce296. The sequence continues at coordinate 13,849,851 of NZ_CP150325.1, read as the reverse complement.
CGGGCCCGCTCGTGGCGGTGCTCGGCGACGGCGGCGCGGCGCCCGGCGCGGGCCACGGCGGGGCGTCGAGCATCTGGCACTCGGCCGGGGCGTTCTCGGCCTCGCCGACCCCGCCGGTGCGCGGCGCGGTCCGGATCGCGACGGGGGCCGACAGCAGCGCGGGCGCCGTGGCCGCGCTCGGGGTCAACGACGAGGACGGGATGCTGATCTACGTCGAGCGGGCCGCGGCCGGCCCGTCGAGCGCGCCGGACCCCGCGCTGTCGCCGGACGCCTCGGCGCCGCCCCCGACGCCCGTGGACCCGCGCGATGCGAAGCTGCTCCAGGACTTCCTGGTGGGGCTCGGGTGCTCCTCGCGGATCTATCTCCCCCGGCCGCTCTCGGTGGCCCTCGGCGGCGATACCGATCTCGCCGGCGCCGCCGTCCACCCGCCGTCGGGCCCGCGCGCCGTCGGGCTCACCCGCGCCGAGGCGCCCGGCGCGGGTCGGATGTTCGAGTCCACACCCATCGTTCCGCACAGCGTCTGGTATCCGCTCCAGCAGAAGCGCGTTCGATACTTCAAAAAGCCGAAGAAAGAGGAAACCGCGGACGGCGACCACTGAGCGTGGCGGCGCCCGGATCCTCGCCTGGGATGCAGTAGGCGCTTGTGCGTCGGCGGTCCGAGGGATTAGAAACGGGGGGTCGGTGCACCGTTTGCCGTTCTTCGCAGCTTGCGACCTTGTGGCGCGGATCGGCGTGGGCTCGCTGGCGGAGGTCGCGCGCACAGCGCGTCGGGAGCGCGGGCGCGCGATCGCGTCGAGGCGCGCAATCGAGCGCCGCGCGCGATCGATCCACGCGATCCACGCGATTCACGCCGCGCAGGGCGTCTGTTTCCGGACGATGACGGCAGGCGAGCGCTCGTCCGAGGTCGCGAGCGCCGCGGACGTCATCGGGCGTTGCGCCGGCCGCGACGCGCGAGATCCGCGCGAGATCGCGGCGCGCGCGCCGCGGCGCCGCGCCTGGGATCGTCCCGATGGCGCTCGCGAAGTCACCGGACCAGCGGTACGCTGCAGCGGGTCAGGGTCGCGCAGGGCTCTCCGAGCTCGCCCGCGACGAGGGCCCGCTCTTCAACATCACGCTCATCGCGCGACGCATGCGCGATCGTTTCTCGGAAGCCGCGGCGAACGGCGCCGCATGTCCTGAGGAGTTCTCGAACATGGCCGATAACAAGGGCGGCAGCGATCTAGACGTCTTCGAGGGGCTCGCCAAGAAGTCATCGCGCGCCACGAGCCCCGCGCTCGTGCCCCCCTCGCCGCCGACGCGCCAGCGCACCCTCGTCGGCGCCGCGGTGCCGCCGCCCCCCAACGTTCCTGCGGTGCCGCCGCCCGCTCCTGCGGTGACGCTCCCTGGGGGGATGGCCTCCCCGCTGCTGCCGCCGCCGCCGGTGTCGGCGAAGGGCGCGAGTCCCGGCTCGCTGCCGCCGCCGGTGCCGGTGAAGGGGACGGGCCCCGGCTCGCTGCCGCCGCCGATGCCCCCCTCGGTCAAGCCGGCCTCGCTGCCGCCGCCGGTGTCGGCGAAGGGGACGAGCCCCGGCTCGCTGCCGCCGCCGGTGTCGGCGAAGGGGACGAGCCCCGGCTCGCTGCCGCCGCCGATGCCCCCCTCGGTCAAGCCGGGCTCTCTGCCGCCCGTGGTGGCGCCGCCCTCGCGGCAATCGGTGCTACCCCCGGTCACCGCCCCGGCCCTGCCGTCGAAGAGCCCGGTGCCGCCGGCGCCGACAAGCGCGCTGCCCCCGGTGGTCCCGCCGCCGGTGCGCGTGCCGTCGGTGAAGCCGCCGCAGAAGGCGGCCGACGAGGGGAAGCCTCAGTCGGGCAAGGGCGCCGCGGTCGACATGGACTGGGACGACGACGAGGAGTCGACCCACGTTTACGACCGGCCGGGCAGCGACAGCATGCCCGGGCGGACGACCCCGCTGCCGACGGTGAGCTCGCCGGCGCTCCCGAAGGCGGCCGCGGCGCTGCTCGCGAGCTCGGGCGGCGCGGCGCCGGCCGCGAGGACGCGCACCCCGATCCCGACGCCGCCGCCGATCCCGAGCGCCCCGCCGGCGCCGGCGCTGCCCTCGGAGATCGGCCACCGCTCGCTGTCGCGCAACGACGAGCCGACGGCGATCCGCCCGCGCCCTGCGACGCAGCAGGGCGCCGGCAAGGCGGGCGTGCTCCTCGGCGGGCTCGCGCTGGTCGCCGTGCTCATCCTGGCGGTGGTCATGCTCGTGCCGAAGAAGGGCGCGCTCACCATCGACCTGAAGGCCCCGGGCGGCACCTCGGTCGCGAGGGCCGAGATCTTCATCGACGGCCAGAAGCGCTGCGACACCGTGCCTTGCGTCGTGCGCGAGCTCGATCCCGGCTCCAAGGTGGTCAAGATCCTCGCCCCCGACTTCCCGCCGCACGACGCCGTCGAGGTCGTCGAGGGCGGCAAGGAGAAGGTCGTCGTGATCACGCTCGACGGCGCGGCCGCGGCGCGGGCTTCGACCAACGGGTCCACGGCGACCGGCGTGAAGGCGTCGGGCGCGCAGCCCGGCGTGAAGGTCTTCATCGACGGTGTGGAGAAAGGCACGCTCCCGCTGGAGGTCAGCGTATCTCCGGGGGAGCACAAGATCCGTTTCGACGGCGGCGAGCGCTACGAGCCCGTGGAGCAGACGGTCGAGGTGGGGCAGGGCCAGACGAAGGACCTCGGCACCGTCGCGCTCAAGGTGCTGAAGGGGCAGGTCACGCTCGATCTCGCGACGTCGGGCGCTTCGGTCAAGCTGGTGAGCGCCAAGGGGACGGAGAAGAAGCTGCCGGATTCGGCCTGGAAGAAGCCGCCCGTCAAGGTGGATGTCAATCCGTCGGAGGGCTGGAAGATCGTCGCGAAGAAGAAGGGGTATACGGACTTCTCCCAGGCGATCTCGTTCGAGGACGGGCAGGCCGAGAAGACGATCCGGATCGCGCTGGAGGAGGCGAGCAACCCCGAGCCGGCCGCCGCCGCCCCGGTCGCCGCCGCCGCGCCCGCGCCCGCGCCGGACCCTGCGCCGGCCGCCCCGGCGCCGAAGTCGGAGGCGCCCGCCGCGGCGCCGAAGGCGGAGGCGCCGGCCGCTGCGCCTGCGGCCGCCGCCGGCAACGCGACCCTGAACATCAACTCGATCCCGGTCTCGAAGGTGGTCCTCGACGGGCGGCCGCTGGGGAGCACGCCCAAGGTCGGCGTCAGCGTCCCCGCGGGGTCGCACACGGTGACCTTCATCCACTCGGAGCTCGGGAAGAAGTCGGTCACCGTCTCGGTGAAGGCCGGCGAGACCAAGACCGCGGCCGTCAGGTTTGACTGACGCGCCGCGGTGGCCCGCGGCGCCCGGCGCACGGGCGGGGCTGCTCGGACCGCCGAGGAGCTACCTCGCGGCGTCGGGCGAGGCCGACGCCATCTCGCGATTCCCCACGTGAACCCTCCCTGACACAGCTCGTCTCGAACGGCGCTGTCGCGGGGGCGACGCCCGCACCCCGGCGGCGTCGAGGAGCCTCACCGCTCGCCCTCGACCCGCTCGGCCCACGAGCGCCACGTCGTCGCGCACCGCGGCTCCTCGGCGTGCGCGCCGCCCGCGCAGTACGCCGGGTCGCGCGGGGGGCCCAGCACGAGGATCGCCGTCTTGCTGACGAACGGCAGATCGCGCCGCCAGATCTCGCTGAAGCCGTCGAGGCGCCGGCGGTAGGCCTCCGCGGCCTGCTCCCCGAGGAGCACGTCGAGCTGCCCGCGGATCTTCTGCTTCAGCTCCTCGTCGTCCGTGACGGCGAGGGTGCGCTGGAGGAACCGGATCTCTGCGTCGCGCTCGCCCGCGCGCCCGAGGATGCCCGCGCCGCCGAGCGCCTGCCAGCTGATGTTCGCGTCGTTGCCCCCGAGCTCCGCGGCGCGCGCGAGCATCCGGGCCCCGTCGAGGCGCCACTGCGCCTTCTCCGCGGGATCGGTCAGGTACGAGGCCGGCGCGATGAAGGCGACGAACTGGCCGAGCACGAGCCAGAGCTCGCCGTCGAGGGGGCGGTTCTGCACCCCGCGCTCCATGATCTCGCGCGCCTTGACGACCTCGTCGTGGGGGGTCGTGCTCGTCTGGAACGTGATGAGCGCGTCGGCGAGCAGGTACGGCTCGCGAAAGGTCGGGTCGAGCGCGTTGATGGCGTCGAGCAGCAGGGTCAGGTTCTCGAACCTGCGGCGCTCCATGGTGTGCAGCCCCTGCGAGACGAGCACGTGGGACCACAGCAGATCGGCCAGCGCGGAGCGATAGCCGAGCGAGAGGGGGACCACCTCGTCCGGCGGCGGCAGGACGTACACGTCGGAGGTCTCGGCGACGCGCTTCTCCAGCGCCGCGGCCGGCGCGCGCACGCTCCCGATCGCGACGGCGGCGACGGCCGCGAGCGCGGCCGTGACGAGCGCGTCGCGCGCGCGCGCGATGCGGGAGAGGAGCGGGCGGGCTTCCGGACGGTCCGCGGACCCGGGCGCCGGACGAGCCCCCATCATTCCACCTCGCGGTCCACGAACATGCCCGGGAGCACGCGGGCCGATTCCCCGGGGATCCGCTCGCCGCGCACCTCGAACGTGGAGAGCGCGCCGTCGCCGTCGAGGTCGCCGTGCGCGGTCGCGATGAAGCGCATGGCCTTCGACGCGTCGAGCTCGCTCGTGAACTGGAAGGCGAACGCGTGCGGCCCCTCGACGCGGAAGTCGAGCGACCGCCACGTGAGGTGCTCCCACGACTCCGGCGGATCGACCGCGCGCACGCCGCGCGGCACCTGCGCCGGGGTCAGCGGGGCGGACGGGGGGAAGCTGATCTCCTGCGGCCGCGACTCGGCGTAGGCGACCGCGCTGGTCACCAGCCGGTCGAGCCCCTCGATCGGCTCGCTCAGCTTGGATGCGCTGAGGTTTCGGAAGAACGCGGGGACGGCGACGGCGAGGACGCTGCCGCCGACCGCGAAGGCCGCGCTGAGCTCCAGCGCGCTCCAGGAGCGCCAGGACATGGGCTCCTGTCTACCTCACCCCCCCACGATCCAACAAGCGCGACCGACGGCCGTGGCCCGCGTCAGTCCGGGTCGTTGTTCGTGAAGATCACGGTGCTGGTCACGATCTCGCCGTCGCGCACCTCGCCGGTGCGGACCAGCGTGCACGGTCGGCCGTCGCCGTCCAGGTCCGCGCGCGCTCCCGCCTCGAACGCCTCCGTGCCGAGGAGGGGCGCGTCCGTCATGCCCTCGCTGAGGTAGCCGCCGCCGACCTGGTACGAGTACTGGAAGTAGATGGGCTGGCTGATGGTGAAGCCGAGGCACTGCCAGCCTTCGGTCGTCGAGCCCGACATGAAGTCGACGCCGGGCGCCGCGCTCGGCTGGTACTTCGTCCCCAGGACGTAGGTGAAATCGAGGGGGACCGGCGAGGCCGAGGCGCAGAGGGTGTGGGTGCTCGCCGCGGCGGTTCCCGTGGCAGGAAGCACCAAGGAGAGATCGCGCTCGCGCTCGTACTGGTTGATGGCGCTGCGGGTGATGGCGCCGACGATCTGCTTCGCTTCAGCCGTCTTCGCGGTCGTGAGATAGCTGCGCACCCCGGTGATCGCCAGGGCGGCGAGCACGCCGAGGATGGCCACCACGATCATGAGCTCGACGAGCGTGAATCCGCGCACACGAGACGTCGCCGTGTATCGCATGGTACACCCTCATGACCGGTGGCCTCGTTCCGCGTGCGCTGCCCGGCTCATCCGTGAGCCGGGCAGCCCGAGCTCACCTCATTCGTACTCGCGCTCGACGTGGACCTGCGTGGCCACGGTGATCTGCCCCGTCGCGTTGGTCACCGAACCCAGGCGCGTGAACACGCTGTAAACGGCGGGGGCGGTGTCCGCGTCGAGGTTTCCGACCGCGCCCGCCTCGAAGTAGGCGTCCCCAGCAGCCGCAGGAGCATCGGTCTGGTTGGGAACACGCTCGTTCAAAAGATAGTGGTACTGGAAATAGATCGGCTGACTCACCGCGAACCTCAGGCACGGCCAGCCCTCGGTCTCGCTGCCGACCTCGAAGTCCGCGCCTGCCGCCGCGCTCGGCTGGTACTTGTTGCCCGCCGGAACGAAATCGGGCACCGCATTGGCGCTCGCGCACAGGCTACGGGTCGTCGGATCCGAAGTTTCGCCGGCCGCCAGGATCGCGGAAGGGGCCGTCTCGCGCTCGAAGGCGGCGACCGCGCCTCGGGAGATCGCGCCCACGGTGTTCTTGGCCTCCGAGCTCTTCGCGCTCGCGAGGTACCGGCGGACCCCGAAGATCGCCAGCGCGGCGAGGACGCCGATGATGGCGACGACGATCATGAGCTCGACGAGGGTGAAGCCTCTTCTGTCGTATCGCTTCAGTGCACGCATGAGTGTCGATCCTCCGTGATGCTTTCTTTAATTGGATTCGTTGCCGAGACGGACCGTCGAGATGCCTGGTGCGGGGCCCGGCCAGCCCGCAGCGCGAAAACCTCTCCCACGGACAGGCGCTCTCGGCGCCGCCGGGGCAAACCATCCCCTACTCCGTGTCGTTCTCCCAGTAGATCCCGGACATCGTGGATGTCGTCAGGAGCAAGGCATACTTCAGATCCGAGTCGCGATCGCCGGCCGCCTGGATGACGTACCAGGGGCCGTTCGGCCGAAACTGCGGATCCATCAGCGGATCCTGGGGCAACCCGTGAAAGCTGAAGCCCGAGTGGGGGGTCACGTTGTAGCTGGTCCCCGTGCCCGCCTTCGTCGCGTACCCGAAGCGCACCGCGCCGTCCGTCGACACGTTGAGCATCCGCCAATTGTCGCCGTCCGGGGTAGCGCTGCCCCACGCGCGCTTCTGATCGTTGAGGGTCCCCGCAGGATACCAGCTGTCGAGCGAGCTCGAGACATCCAGGTACACGAGCATCTCGGCCTTGTAGGACTCCTGCGCGCCGCGGATCCCCTGAATGACCGCCTTCGGCTCGGCGACGCCCGCCGCGTTCATGTACTTGCGATAGCCGACGACGGCGAGCGCCGCGAGAATACCCACCATCGCCACGACGACGAGGAGCTCGACGAGCGTGAACGCTCGCCTCGCCGCGTTTCGCTGTCGCCGCGTGCTCCGCATGCGCTCGAACCTTCCAGCAGGCGACGTGCCAAGGAGGGAGCGGCCCTGCGCCATCTTCGACTTCCGCGAGAAGCTCATGAGTTTCCTCGGTTTTCCTTGAGAGAGAGGGCGAGCTGCGCGAGGTGTGTGTGGTTGTGCTCGTTTCCCGCGGTGACGAAAACCGTCACTGCGGGGCGCCGGGCGGTGACGATTCTCGTCGGGATCCTCCCTCCAGGTCGTCGTCGCCGTCCCCGTCGGTGGCGAGCGCGTGCTTGGCGAGCCGGTAGCGCAGCGACCGGAACGACACGCCGAGCAGCTTCGCGGCGGCCTTGCGGACGCCGCCGGTGCGCTCGAGCGCCTGCAGGATGAGCCGGCGCTCGACCTCCCCGAGCACCTCGTCGAGCATGCACCCGCCGGGCGGCAGCTGCGCGAGCAGCGGGGCCGGGCTCGCGCTGAGGCCGGCGACGGCGCTCGGGAGGTCGCCGAGGCCGATCGAGGGCCCTCCGGCGAGCGCCACCGCGCGCTCCATCATGTTCTCGAGCTCGCGCACGTTGCCCGGGAAGCCGTAGGCGTCGAGCGCGCGCATCGCGTCCGTCGTGAGGCCGCGGACGTCCTTGCCGAGCTCGGCGGCGAAGCGGCGCAGGAAGCGCTCGGCGAGCCGCGAGACGTCCCCGGGGCGCTCGCGCAGGGGCGGCAGCTCGATGCGGATGACGTTGAGCCGGTAATAGAGGTCCTGCCGGAACCGCCCCTCGCGCACCTCGACCTCCACATCCCGGTTCGTCGCGGCGAGGACCCGGACATCCACCGCGATCTCCGCGGCGGCGCCGACCGGGCGCACCTTTCGCTCCTGGAGCACGCGGAGGAGCTTCACCTGCAGCGAGGCCGGCAGCTCCCCGACCTCGTCGAGGAGCAACGTCCCGCCGTCCGCCTCCCGGAACAGCCCGAGCGCGCGCGCGCCGGCGCCCGTGAACGAGCCCTTCTCGTGGCCGAACAGCTCGCTCTCCATGAGCGCCTCCGGCAGCGCCCCGCAGTTGACGACCAGGAACGGCTTCGCGGCGCGGTCGCTCTGCTCGTGGATCGCGCGGGCCACGCGCTCCTTGCCGGTCCCGCTCTCGCCCGTGATCAGCACGGTCGTGCGCGTCGGCGCGATCTTGCCGATGAGCTCGGAGATCCGCTGCATCGCGGGGCTCGTGCCGAGCGGCTCGCGCGAAGGCAGGTCGAGCCGCTCGAGCTGCGCGCGCAGCCGCTGGTTCTCGGCGACGATCGAGCTCTTCTCGAGCGCCTTCGCGGCGAGCGCGATGAGCTCCGCGGGCGAGAACGGCTTTGTCACGAAGTCGTACGCGCCGCGACGCATCGCGTCGAGCGCGCTCTCCACGGTGGAGTGCGCGGTCATCACGATCACCTCGGTCGCGCTGCTCCGCGCCTTCGCGGCGGCGAGCACCTCGATCCCCGAGCCGTCGGGCATCACGAGGTCGGTCAGGATCAGCGGGAACGGCTGCGGGTTCTGGCGGATCGCCTCGAGGGCGGCGCCGGCGCCGGGCGCGAGCGCGACCTCGTAACCCTGGCGGCGGAAAGCGATGCTGAGCACCTGACGGAGGCCCGGCTCGTCATCGACGACCAGCACCCGGGTGGCGGTCGGCGGGATGCTCGGCGAGATCGACGCCATCACGCCACCACACTACACGACGCTCCGCGCGCGCGTCGACGGCGGCCATCGGGCGCGGCACGCTGCGTCGACGCGCGCGGTCGCGCGCCCGTCGGCCTTCAGGGGCAGGCGTCGTTGACGACGCCGAGCGGGGTGCGCTCCTCGACGACGAACGACTGCGCCGCGCTCTCCTCGCCTCCGTTGCCCTCCAGCTCCTGCCACACGAGCAGGACGTCGCAGAGCTCCGCCTCGATCTCGAGGTGGTACCGGCCGTTCCTGTCGGTGTCGTGCTCGATCACGCCCCGCTGGGTCCGCTCGTTGAACACGCTGACGCGCGCCCCGGGGGCGCAGTTGCCCGAGATCTGCCACACCCCCTCGCGGTCCGCGGACGGCCGCATCGTGTCGGCCGGCTCGGGCGGGGGGAGGGGCAACGTCGGGCTCAGGCAGGCCGCACCGGCGAGCAGCGAGATCGCCAGGGCAAAAGCAAGGTGAAGCGCGCGGCGGAGCATCGGCACGGGACGGCTTCATAGCACACCGCGTGCCGCGCCCGGGGCGCCCGTGAGCGCCGCGGCGCCGCGCGATTTTCAGCCGTCGCGCCGCGCCCCGCCGGTCGAGCCGTCAATTCTGTTGGCGCTCGCGTCCATCGGTTTGCAGCACGCGCAGGGCGACGCGCCGCTTCGCCGCGACGGCGCCGAGCTCCGGGGGCAGGGGGAGCGCGGCGCCGCGCTGGCCCTCGTCCTCGCCGAGCAGCTCGCCCACGAGGTCGTAGTCGCTCGCCTGGGTGATCCGGACGCGGCACATCTCGCCGGGGCGGACCTCGCCGCCGGACAGGTAGACCTGCCCGTCGATCTCGGGCGCCTGGCCGGCGTGACGGCCCATGAGCACGTACTCGTGCTCGTCGCTCGTCCCCTCGACGAGCACCTCGAGCTCGCGGCCGATCATCGCGGCGCTCTTCTTGTGCGCGATGCGGCGCTGCAGCGTCATGAGGCGGCGGTAGCGGCTCGCGGCCGTGCGCGCGGGGACCTTGCCCTCGAGCGCGTAGCTGCGGCTCGCCTCCTCGTCGGAGTAGCGGAACACCCCGACCCGCTCGAACTCGGCCCAGCGCACGAAATCGCAGAGCTCCTCGAACTCGGCGTCGGTCTCGCCGGGGTGGCCGACGATGAACGCGGTGCGGAACGTGAGATCGGGCACGCGCTCGCGCAGCGTGGAGACGACCCGCCGGAGCCGGTCGCCGCCGTGGCCGCGCCGCATCCTGCGCAGCATCGCGTCCGCGGCGTGCTGGAGCGGCATGTCGACGTAGGGCACGACGCGCGGGTGGCCGGCGAGCAGCTCGACGAGGTCGTCGGTCATCGTCTCGGGGTAGAGGTAGAAGAGCCGCACCCAGCGCACGCCGGGCACGTCGGCGACCTTCTGGACGAGCTCCGCGAGCGTCGCGCGCTCGCCGCCCTGCGCGCGGCCCGCGGCGTCGCGGCCGTAGGCGATCGTGTCCTGCGAGATGAGGTTGATCTCGCGGACGCCCGCCGCCGCGAGCTGCTCTACCTCGCGCACCACGTCCGGGATGGGCCGCGAGCGCTGCGCGCCGCGCAGGTCGGGGATCACGCAGAACGAGCAGGTGCGGTTGCAGCCCTCGGCGATCTTGACGTAGGCGCTGCCGCCGGGGGTCGAGAGGGTGCGCGGATCGCCGGCGCGGATGAGCCACTCGGCGGGGTTGCCGACGAGCATCCGCTCCGCGTCGCCCGCGAGCACCTGGCCGAGCTTGAGCATGTCGCTCGAGCCGAGGAAGTGATCGACCTCGGGCATCTCGCGGGCGAGCTCCTCGGGGTGGCGCTGCGAGAGGCAGCCGGCGACCACGAGCCGCTTGCAGCTGCCGTGCTCCTTGTGCTGCGCCATCTCGAAGATGGCGTCGATCGACTCCTTCTTCGCCTCGCCGATGAAGCCGCAGGTGTTGACGACGATCACCTCGGCCTCGGCGGCGTCGTCGACGTGCGCGTAGCCCGCCGCGCGGGCGACGCCGAGCATCACCTCGGAGTCGACGCGGTTCTTGGGGCACCCGAGGCTGACGAAATGGACCTTGCGCGAGCTCATCGTGCTGCTCCCTCGCCGTCGATGAAGACGACCCGGCCGGCGGCCAGCGTCATCTTGACGCGTCCGGTGAGCTGCTTGCCGAGCAGCGGCGTGTTCTTGCTCTTCGAGCGCAGGCGCGCCGGGTCGAGGACGAAGCTCAGGTTCGGGTCCACGAGGCAGAGCTCGGCGCGGGCGCCGGCCTTGATCGCGGGCGCCTCGAGCCGCGCGATGCGGGCGGGGGCGCGGGTGAGCGCGTCGACGAGCCGCCCGAGGGGGAGGGCGCCCTGGCGCACGAGGTCGAGCAGGACCGGGACGACGAGCTCGAGGCCGATGAGGCCGGGCGACGCCTCGGCGAACTCGCAGTCCTTCTCGAGCGTCGAGTGGGGCGCGTGATCGGTCGCGACGGCGTCGATGGTGCCGTCCGCGAGCGCCTCGCGGAGCGCGTCGACGTCCGCCTGCTCGCGCAGGGGCGGGTTGACCTTGCACGCGGTGTCGTAGCCGAGCACGGCGGCGTCGGTGAGCGTGAGGTGGTGCGGCGTCACCTCGGCGGTCACGGCGATGCCGCGGGACTTCGCCTCGCGGAGGATGCGGACCGCGCCGAGCGACGAGATGTGCGCCACGTGGTAGCGGGCCCCGGTGGCCTCGGCGAGCAGCACGTCGCGCGCGACGATGATGTCCTCCGCCACGCGGGGCCAGCCCCGGAGGCCGAGGCGCGTCGAGATCGCCCCCTCGTGCATCTGCGCCCCCTCGGTGAGGGCGTGGTCCTCGGCGTGCTGGATGACCGGCATGTCGAAGGTCTTCGCGTACTCGAGGGCGCGCCGCATGACCGCGCTCGACGTGACGCAGCGCCCGTCGTCGGAGACCGCCACGGCGCCGGCCTCCTTGAGGTCGGCCATCTCGGTGAGCTCGGCGCCCTTCTGGCCGATCGTGATCGCGCCGATGGGGTGGAGCGCGGGCCCCGAGAGCGCGCGGGCGCGGGCGACCATGGCCTCGGTGATGGAGCGGGTGTCGTTGACGGGCCGCGTGTTGGGCATCGCGCACACGTGCGCGAAGCCGCCGGCGGCCGCGGCGGCCAGCCCGGAGGCGATGTCTTCCTTGTATTCCTGTCCGGGCTCGCGGAGGTGGGCGTGGAGATCGACGAAGGCGGGGAGGAGCAGGAGCCCCTCGCCGGAGACGACCTCGGCCTGGCCGGCGCGGCGCAGATCGTCGGTCGCTGCGCCGCGCCCCACGCGGGTGATGACGCCGTCTTCCACGACGACGTCGACAACGTCGTCGAGCTGATGGGCCGGGTCGACGGCGCGGACGCCGACGAAGAGAAGGAGAGGGGGAGGTGAGCCGATGGCCGCCATGGGAGCGCGCTCCCCTAGCACATGCGCCTCTCGCCGTGCACCGCTGCGGGCGCGGCGAGGGGGTCGGCGCAGCCGGGGGGCGGAGGGCGGACTGGGCTGCTGGGGAGCCGCGGGCGGCGCGCGCCGGAAGGCGACGCGCGCCGGAAGAAACGCGCCGGAAGAAAATCGCTTCGGACGTGATGTAGGGCTTGACGGATCGCGAGGGGGTGAGGTAGTGATGCCGTCCCGCTCGCGAAGCTGGCGGAATTGGCAGACGCGCTGGATTCAGGTTCCAGTGGGGTAACTCCCGTGGAGGTTCAAGTCCTCTGCTTCGCACCAGGCGCTCTTCTTATCCTTGTCTAGCCACTGTAGTGGCCCTCTCCTTATTTGCCTTTTGCGGCATCTCTTGTGATCGCAGCGCATCCCGGCCAGGGGGCGCTGCGGCCGCAGCGTCCGGATCGAGCGACGCCAAGCCCGCTGCTGGGCCTGCGCTGAGCGCGTCGACCGAGCCGGCCGTGGCCACCTCGACGGTCGAGGTCGAGCCCCCGCGCGGGTCCGGCGTCCAGGAGTTCGCTCCGTTCGGGACCCTCACCGGGTGCAAGGTCAAGTCGGGCGACGTCGCGACCTACATCCTGCGCGAGGGGATGGGGGTGGCCGGCCGGGCCGACGGCTCGTTCGGCGCCGTGTGGCTCGTGGACCTCAAGGGCGGCGACGCGCAGATCGCGTTCGCCGGCTTCGACAACGACGCCCGGCAGATCGCCCGGGCGCGGGCCATCTCGAATACCCGCGAGGCAGGGCTCCGGATCTTCTCTTCGGGGGAGGCCTGGGCGGTCACGTGGTTCGACGCCGAGGGGCTCGCCTACGCCCGGCCGCGCTGGGAGACGAACCCGCCGACGGAGATCCTGCGCGTCGGCGCCATCGGCAGGGAGGTCAGCGAGAACGTCGCCATCGCGCCGGCTCCGGGCGGCGCCCTGGTGGCTGCGGCCCCCTTCGGGGCGGAACGCAACCAGCTGGGCGTCTTCCAGTTCGCGCCGGTGGACCCGGCGCAGCCGCAGCTCAAGGCGGTCGGTGTCACGCGCCACACAAAGAAGCCGCGCTGGCCGGCCGTCGCTGCGGACGCGTCCGGCGGCTACCTCGTCGTGTGGCACGAGGAGGATGACGGGAGCGTCCGGGCCTCGCGGTTCGACGCGGCCGGCCGAGAAGGGAATGCCCACGTCGTGGCCAAGCCTGAAGGCGGTGACCGCTCGGCCGCCGCGACTCAGGAAACGCCGGACAAGGAGCGGCGGCTCGGGCTCGTGGCCACCAGCAGCGGGGCGCTCGTGGCGTGGAACGAAGGGCCCACCTTGCTCGCCCGAGCGCTGGACGCCGACGCGCGGCCGCGCGGGGCGCCCTGGGTGCTCGGCAAGGGCAAGTGGCGCGCGATGGCGCCGAGCGGCGACGGGGCGTTCGTGGCGTGGGTCGGCCACGATGGCAAGGCCGACGGGCAGCTCCTGCTCGTGAAGCTGGGCGCCGACGGAGCGCCTTCTGCCCGGGGGATCCGGGTGTCGGATGGGGTGATTCCCGTCAAGGATCCTCCCAGCCTGGCCCTCGCCGGCGAGCGCGTGGGCGTCGCATGGACGGAGGCGATGAGCCCCGGTGTGAGCACGAAGCGCGCAGTCTTAAGGGTGCTCGAGCGCGCCTGCATCCCTTGAGCCCTGGCGCGCCGTGAGGGTGCGTACGGCGAGCGTAGCGCCGACTCTGGCGCTAAGATAAGAGACGTGAGCCACGCATTCGGCCCGAGTCAGCCACCGCCGAACCGCGATGCGAACGAGCCTCTGACGGCGCCCCAGGCGGGCGTCCTGCCCCGCGAGGGCGAGCTGCCCGTCGGCGCACCCTCCGGCGACGAGGCGGCGCGCGTCGCGGCCGCGCCCCGAGCGCCGTTGCCGAGCGGCGCCTCGACGCCGCTGCCGGTCATCCACGATCCCTACCTCACCCGGCCGCTCCCGCCGGGGCGACCGCCGCTCTCGACGCTGGCCGTGAGCTCGGTCGTCGCGGCGCTCTTCGGGCCGCTCGGGGCCGTCGCCGCGATCGTCTTCGGCTGGGCGGCGCGCCGCGAGATCGAGCGGGCCCCCGAGGCGCGCAGGGGCCACGGGCTCGCCAGCGTGGGGCTCTCGCTCGGCGTCCTCCTCACGCTCTGCTGGAGCTCGGCGATCGGCTTCGGCGTGTGGATGTGGACGACGCACAGCGGCGGCGAGACCACCGCCGCCCTCGGTGAGGGGGAGGCCTCGCCGGAGCCGGCGAGCACCGCGTCCCCGGCGGCGCCGCTGCCGGACGTGCCTCCTCCGGCGGCGCAGCCCGGCGGCAGCGTCCCTCAGCGCACGACCCACCGGCGCATCGGCGGGCTCTCCATCGTCGATATCGGCGTCGACGTCTCCACCCTCAGCGAGGAGCTCGCCAAGCAGCGCGCGGAGGCGCACGCCCAGGGCGAGAAGGTCCTCGTCATGACGACGAGCGATCCGTGCGAGCCGTGCCGCGGCGTCGACCGCGCGCTCGGCGATCCGCTGATGCAGACCGCGCTCCGGAGCGTGCGGCTCGTGCGCGTGGACATCGACGTCTTCAAGGAGGACCTCGATCAGATCAAGATGCCGCGGCGGCTCTACCCCGGCTTCTTCCTGCTCTCGCCGGATCTCACCCCGCAGGACGGGATCAACGGCGGCGAGTGGGACGACGACATCGCGCGCAACATCGCGCCGGTGCTCGGGGCCTTCGTGCGGGGCCAGTACACGACCCGCCGCCAGCCGTGGCACCCGCTGCCCGGCTCGGGCATGCGGCTCTGATCGCGCCGCGCGCGGCGGCCAGCCCCCCGCGCCCCGGACGGGGTAAGCTCGGCGCGTGAAGCGCTTCGTCCAGCTCGCCCTCTTCGTCGTCTGCGTCGCGTTCAGCGCCTCGGCGGCCTACAACGTCTTCTCCGACAACGCCGAGGTCGAGCGGATGGCGACGCTCGTCGCGTGCGGCGAGGACGGCGGATCGGGCGCGCCGGGGCCGCGCCGCGCCGGCGAGGGGTGCAGGGCGCAGATGACCCGGCTGGAGCGGACGCCGTTCGGCCAGACGTTCGAGTTCACGACGCCGAAGCGCACCGTGGATGTCAGGTGCGAGCGGGCGTTCGTCCTCGCCGGCGCGTACAGCTGCAAGCTCCCGTGATCGGCGCGGCGCCGGCCTCCGGGGAACGAGCGCGCCCCATGGCCAGCGCCGCGCGCCGGCGATGGAAGCGGATCGCGCGGCGCAGGCCGCGGCCTCTTGCGTGGCGCGCGCCGCGCCGCGCGGGCCCGCGCCACGCAAGAGGCCGCGCCGTGCGCGGAAGTTACGCTATGGTGGGCGGCCGTGACGAACCGTGCCGCGCGCCCGCCGCTCTCGATCGGCCCCGAGGCCGGGCGCCTCGTCGTGCGCCTCGCCTGCGCGCTGGCGGCGGCCTCGCTCGGAGCGCCGCCGGCGGCGGCCGCGCAGATGCCCTCGCCGGCGCCGCTCGGCGCGCCCGCGCCCGCGCCGCCCGCGCCGCCCGGCGCCGCGCCGCTGCCGCAGGGCAGCGCGTCGCAGGTCGGCGCGCCGGCCCGCCCCGCGACGCCGCCGTCGCAGGAGTCGGCGGAGAAGCGGAGCCGCATCGAGCAAGCGACCGCGCTGCACGACGAGGCGCAGGGCCTCTACCAGCACGGCGAGTACCGCGCGGCCATCGCGAAGCTGAAGGCCGCGGTGGCGCTCGATCCCGAGGGCAAAGAGCTCATCTACAACCTGGCGGTCATCCACGAGCGGCTGGGCGAGATCGAGCAGGCAGAGCACTACTACCGTCGCTATCTCGAGATGGAAGCGCTCCCGAAGGAGCGTGAGGAGGTCGCGGCGGTCCTCAAGCGGCTGCAGGGCGCGAAGCGGGAGCTCTCCAGCGCGAAGCCGCCGCCGCCGTCGCCGTCCCCGTCCGCGCAGGCCCCCACGGCGCTGCCGTATCTGCCGCGCCTGCCGCGCCGCTCCGGGGCGGCGAACGGCGTGAGGCCGTACGGGGCCTGGCTCTACGTCAGCGGGGGCATCGCTGCGGGGTCCCTCGCGGTCGGCGGCGTGTTCGCCGCCCTCGCCGTGGCGCGGGATCCCGGCTCCGGCAAGCGCACCGGCGGCGGCGTCTCGGTCGCCGACCTGCAGGCCGACGCGAGCGCCGCCCACCAGTGCGCCGTCGCCGCGGACGTCGCCCTGCTGGTCGCCGGGCTCTCCGGCGCGGCGGCGCTCTACCTGTACCTGTCGCCGCGGGCCCCCGCGGCGAGCCCGCGCGCCTCTCGCCCGCTCTCGGCCGCCCTCCAGGGCGCCGCGATCCCGGGCCGCGACGGCGCTCCGCCCTCGCTCGCCGCCCGCGCAGCGGAGGAGGCGGCGCGCGTCAGCGTGTCGCTGGGCGCCGCGGGAGCCCGGCTGGAGGTGCAGTTCTGATGGGCCTCGGCGCCGCGGGGCGGAGGCTCGTCCGCGGGCTCCCGGCGCTCGCGTTGCTCGGCGTCGGGTGCGAGGTCCTCGTCGACGGCAAGCTGGGCACGGTGCTCTGCTCGGAGGAGGGCGCGATCGGACCCCCGGCGTGCCCCGAGGGCGCCCTTTGCAGCGACGGCGCCTGCGTCGACACGCAGCTCGAGCGCGCGCTGGGCGCCCCTTGCGACGATCACGACGGCTGCGGATCGCACGATTTCTGCCTCGATCCCGCGCGCTTCGGCGGCGAGGGGCCGAGCGTCTGCGCGCGCGCGTGCTGCAGCTCGAGCGATTGCGATCCCGTCCGGGACGCGGTCTGCTGGATCCCCGACGGCGGCGGGAGCGGCGTCTGCCGCATCGGCCGGGACGTCGGCCGGCCCGAGGTGGGGGCGCGCCTCTCCGGCGCGGCCTGCGCCTCGCCCGGCGAGTGCCGCTCTGGCATCTGCGACGAAGGCGTCTGCGTCGACACCTGCTGCTCGGACACCAACTGCGCGATGAACGGGGCCGCGTGCCGGCTCACGACGGACCTCGTCGCGGCCGGTTCGGCCTGGGCGTGCCAGCGCGTCGGTCCCGGCCGCGGCGGCTACCTCGATCCGTGCGAGGAGGACGCGGACTGCTCCTCCGGCCTCTGTGCCGACGTCGACGGGGACGAGGTCGACGGGGACGACGTCGACGGGAACCTCCGCTGCACGATCCCGTGCTGCTCCTCGGACACGTGCCCGGCCGCGCCCCGCGACGCGATGCGCAACGTCGGCTGCGCCGAGGTCGCGACCGGCGACGGCTCGACCGTCCGTGCGTGCGCGAGGCTGCTGCGCGAGGACAGCATCGCCGCCGTCGGCGTCGCGTGCGACACGAACGAGGAGTGCCGGAGCGGCATGTGCGTCAACCATCCTGAACAAACGCAGCGATTCTGTAGCGATGTCTGTTGCAGCGAGGCGTCCTGCGGCGATGTCTCGCTGTTCGGCTGTCGGCCTCCTGCTGCGGGCCCGTCGTGGGCCTTGCGATGTGGGCCCAAGTGACGGACGATCACCCCCATCGCGGTGGTAGCTCCTACAGCTGACGGCCAGCTCTCCTCCAGCGCACCCGGATCGCCCGGCGAGCCCAGCCGGACGGCGCTGATCTGTCCGCGGTGCCACCACCTCGCGCCGGTCGCTCCGGACGCGAGGAGCTCGTCCAGCCAGCTCCCGCCCCCCGCCGGCGATCGCGCCTCCCAGACCGGTCCGTCCGCCAGGCTGCCGCGCTGCCCCCACGACGGGCTGGCCCTCGTGAGCCGCGAGGCGCTCGCCGAGGCCGAGGGGGATCCGTTCCTGGGGATCACGATCGCGGATCGGTTCGTGGTCGTGGGCAAGCTCGGCGCCGGGTCGATGGGCACGGTGTACCGGGCGCGCCAGGAGGCGATGGGCCGCGACGTGGCCATCAAGATCCTGCGCTCGGACCGGGCCTTCGACGCGCAGGCCAAGGCCCGCTTCACGCGCGAGGCGCGCGCGATGAGCCTCCTCCGGTCGCCGCACACGGTCACCGTCTTCGATTTCGGCGAGATCGTGGACGACGCGACCGACGCCGCCTTCGGCCGCGGCCGCTCCGCGGAGCAGAGCTCGCCCGGCGAGGGGTCGACGTGGAGCAACGGCTCGCTCTACCTCGCGATGGAGCTGCTGGAGGGCGAATCGCTCGGGCAGCGGCTCAAGCGGCTCCGGCGCCTGCGCGTCGGCGACGCCGCCCGCTTCGCCCGGCACGCGCTCCTGTCGCTCGCCGAGGCGCACGACAAGGGGATCATCCACCGGGACCTCAAGCCGGACAACCTGTTCCTGGCGAGGCCCCCCGCGGGCGAGCACGAGGAGATCTGCAAGGTGCTCGACTTCGGCATCGCGAAGGTGATGACCGGCACGGAGCGGCCGGTCGACGCCCTCGAGACCCAGGCGGGCACGGTGTTCGGAACGCCGCGCTACATGTCTCCGGAACAGGCGCAAGGTAAGCCCCTCGACGCGCGGAGCGACCTCTACTCGCTCGGCGTGCTGCTCTATCAGATGCTCGTCGGGCGGCCGCCGTTCATCGACGACGACGCGGTCGTCGTGATGGCGAGGCACATCAAGTCGTCGCCGGCGCCGGCGCTCGAGGCGGCGCCGGACGCCGGGATACCGCCGTCGCTCTCCGAGCTCCTGCAGCGCGCGCTGGCCAAGCGGCCCGAGGAGCGGCCGCGGAGCGCGCAGGAGTTCATCGCGGAGCTCGATCGCGCGTTGGACGAGGCGAGGCCGAGCCTGAGCCGCGAGCGCCCCGCCCCGGCGCAGCCGGCCGAGGTCGGCGCGACCAGCGAATTGCTCGCGGTGGTGGGCGACGGCGCGGACGCCTCGCTGCCGCCGAGCACGTCGCGCCCCGCGCCGCGGAAGCTCACCTCGCGCGTCGCCGTGGGGACGGTCGCCCTGTCCCTGATCGTGACGGTGCTCGCCGTGCGCGAGCTCCGCCGCCCCGCCGACGGCGGCGTGCACAGGCTAGAGAAGGGGGTGGCGCTGGAAGCCAGGGCGCTCGCGGGCGCGCTCGCACGCCCGGCCCCGCCTCCCGCCGCGCCGTCCGCCGCGGAGCCCGCCGCGGCGGCGCCGCCGCCGGCCCCCGCGCCGCTCCCCACGGCCGCCGCCAGCGCGGCTCACGAGTCCGCGGGCGCTCCCTCGGCGCCGGCGCCGAAGCGCAGGCCGCAGCAGTCGCGCAAGCCGTATGTGAAATTCGACTGATGACGGTACGCGCGCGGCGCGCGGCGCGCGGCGCAGACCGCGCGCGCCGACGCGGACGCCGGAAACCGCTCGTCGACGTGGGCCCGCGGGCGCGAGAAGCAGCGGCGACCTTTCGCGGATCGGGCCGAGAGTCGCTGTACGAGCCGGAGGCTAACGTGTAACTTCGCCGCGCACCGATGGATCCCCGGGAGATGGAAACGCTCATCCAGCGCCTCGTCACGAATCCGCATGACGCTGAGGCCCTGGCGTATGCGCACCGAGCCGGGGAGCAGGACCCGCGCTCGTACGCCATGCTGCTCGAGCGCGTCGGCAGCTCCACCGCGGATCCGTCGTATGCAGCGCACTGGCTGAGCGAGGCCGCGAACGTGTGGTCGACCACGATCGGCGACGCGCACCACGCCGCGCGGACGCTCATGATCGCCATCGACAAGGACCCGACGCAGCGGACGGCGGCCGAGCGGCTGGCGCAGCTCTACCGCGACAAGGGCGATCAGAAGGCGCTCGTCGCGCTCCTGGAGCGGCTCGTGAAGGCGCTCACGCCGCTGCTCTTCGAGCGGCCCGAGGTGCGCGCGCAGCTCTCGACGCTCCACGAGGAGCTCGGCCGGCTGTGGGGCGAGCCGCCGCTGTCCCGGCCGGAGCGCGCCCTGGAGAACTGGCGCCGCCTCGCGGACCTCGATCCGCACAACGTCTACGCGATCTACGCCGCGCGCGAGCTCTTGAAGGCCCAGCAGCAGTACGCCGAGGCGATCCCGTACTTCGCGATGGAGCAGGCGCTCATCGACGACCCGGAGCGGCGGCTCGCCCTGCTGCGCGACGAGGCCGACATCCGGCGCCGCGCGGGCGACCTCGCCGGCTCCACGGCGGCGCTGCGGAGCGCGCGCGCGTTCGTGCCGCACGACGTGGGGCTGATCCAGGCGCTCGGCGTGGCCATCGTCGAACGCATCGAGGCCGGCGAGCCGGTGCCGCAGCCGGAGCGCGACGAGGCGGCGGAGCTCTTCGTCGCGCTCGCGGAGACGTACGACGGGGAGTACGGCTACTCGTACTCGGTGTACGCCCTCCGCGCGCTGCCGGGCCACGACCGCGCGATGCAGCTCGCCGATCACTACGGAAAGCAGCTGGGCCGCACCGCCGAGCTCCGCCCGCGCTACCTCGCCTACCTCCAGGTGAACCCGAACGGGTTCATGGCGGCCGAGGCGCGCAAGCGGGCGTCCGTGCTGCCGCCCCCGCCGCGGCTGCCGTCGATGCCCCCGGGGATCCCCGCTCCGGCGCGGGCGCCCTCGGCGCCGCCCGCCTCGGCCGCGGCTCCCGAGCGGGCGCCCTCGGTGCCGCCGGTGCCGCCCTCCAGCGTGCCATCGCCGCCTTCGGCTGTGGGCGCGGCGGAGCTGGTCCAGCCGGCGGTGGCCGCGTTCGCGCCGGCGGCCGCGGCCCCGGACGCGCCGGCGTCGCTGCGGAGCGCTGCCGCGCCGAGATCCGGCCCGGCGCAGGCCGCGCCCGGCTCCGCGCCGGCGCCTCTCTCGCCCGACGCCTCGGCCGCGCCGGAGCCGCCGCCGCTCGTTGGCGACGAGCCGACCCAGCCCCGAAAGCCGCTGCCGCTCGCCAGGCTGCGCGAGGTGCTCAAGGCCGACCCCGCCAACCTGGACGCGCTGACGCAGCTCGAGGAGCACCTCCGCCAGAAGCGCATGTTCGCCGAGCTGCGCGACGCGCTGCTCGCGGCGGCGCGCGTCCCCACGGCGCCCGTCGAGCGCAGGATAGCGCAGCTGCGCGACGTCGCGGGGCTGTGCGAGGCGCAGCTGCGCGACGTCGACACGGCGGTCCAGGCCTTCCGGCTGCTCTCCGAGCTCGATCCCGGCGACGCGCAGGCCCAGGCCGAGCTGCGGCGGCTGCTCGAGCGGAGCTCCCGCTGGGACGACCTCGCCGCGCTGCTCGAGCAGGAGGCCGCGGCGACCCCGGACGTCGCGCAGAAGATCGAGATCGAGAAGAAGCTCGTCTCGCTCCACGAGCAGAAGCGCCGCGATCCCATCGCGGCCGCGGAGGCGTGGGTGCGCGTCGCGAGCCTGTCGCCCGAGGACGGCACGGCGGTCCAGTCCGCGGTCAAGCTCTTCGAGCGGGGCGAGCGGTTCGACCTCGCCGCGCACGTCCTCGCCGACGCGGCCTCCCGGTTCCAGGACAAGCTCACCCGCGGGCCGCTCCTCCAGAGGCTCGGCGAGCTCCGGAGCCGGCTCGACGAGCCGGGCGCCGCGGGCGACGCCTACAGCCAGGCGGCCGAGCTCCTGCGGCAGCCGAAGCTGTGGGAGCTCGCGGAGAAGGCCTACGTCGCGGCGGGCCGGCTCGTCGAGGCGGCGAGGGCGGTCTGCGAGCGCGCGCTGCTCGCGGATCGCAAGGCGCGCCCGGCGCTGTTCGTCCAGGCCGCGGAGCTGCTGCTCAGCGCCGGCGACGTCGAGGGCGCGCTCGACCGCGTCGAGCGCGCGATCGAGATCGACCCCGCGAGCGACGCCTGCGCCCCCGCGATCGAGGACCTCTACCGGCGCACGAACCGCCTGCACGAGCTCGTGCGGTTCCTCCTCGGCCGGGCCGAGCTGCTCGGCGACCGGGCGGCGCGCGTCGCGGCGCGGCGGGCCGCCGCGGCGGCGCAGCGCGAGCTCGGCGATCGCGACGGGGAGCGCGCGACGCTCGCGCTCCTGCTCTCCGACGGCGAGGACGCCGAGGCGCTCGCGCGGCTCGCCGACGACGCCGGCGAGCGCGGCGACGTCCAGCTCGGCGCCGAGCTCCTCCACCGGCTCAGCGCGCTCACGGACAGCGAGCCCGGCAAGATCTCGCTCGCCCTGCGCGAGGCGCGCATGCTCGCGGAGGGATCCGGCGACGTCGAGGCGGCGATCGCGCGCTACGAGATGGTCGTCACGGACCTCGATCCGCAGAACCGGATCGCGCTCCGGGGGATCGCCGAGCTGGAGGAGCGGCGCGGCAACCTGCGGGGCGTCGCCGGCGCGCTCGAGCGCGAGCTCGCGTTCGTCGACGGCCCCGATCGGGTCGACATCGCGCAGCGGCTCGCCGCGCTGTACGAGGGCCCGCTCGACGATCCGCACGGCGCCGTCCGGGCGCTCGAGGTGGTCCACGCCGCCGAGCCGGACGACCTCGACGCGATCGCGCGGCTCCAGCGGCTCGCCGAGCGCCTGAACGACTGGCCGAAGGTCGCGCGCCTCCTCGCGGCGCTGATCGAGGTGGAGGGCGACGAGGACGAGGCGTCGAAGATGACCCGCCGCCTCGCCGAGATCCTGGACCAGACGCTCGGCAGGAGCGACGAGGCGATCTCCCTCCTGGAGCGGCTCGCCGATCAGGGCGACGAGCCGAGCCGGGAGGCGTACGTCGCGCTCGGCGACCGGCTCGGGTGGAAGGGGCTCGTCGCGACGAAGCTGGTCGCCTGGAACGAGTCGATCGCGCGCGCGGGGCGCGATCTCGCCCTGCGCGGCGCCTTCGACAGGTTCGTGGAGGTGGGCTACCACCGCGACGCCGCGCGCGTGGGGGTGGAGCTCGCGCGGTCGCGCACCGTCGACGCCGTCCTCGCGGAGCGGCTCGAGGCGATCGCGGTGGGGCTCCGGGATCGCGACGCCCTCGCCGTCGCGCACGAGCTCCGCGCCAGGGATCTCTCGGGGACCGCCCGCGCGGCCGAGCTCGTGCGGCAGGCCGAGGTCCGGGTCGCCCTGGGCGCCGATCCGCTGGAGTCGATCCACCACGGCGAGGGCGCGCTGGCGAGCGTGCCCACCGCCGAGGTCGAGCCGCTGCTCCAGCGGCTCGCGGCGCTGGCCGAGGCCCCGAGCCTCATCATCGACCTGTTCGAGCGCCAGGTGAGCCGGTGCCGCACGCCGGCCGATCGCCTCGCGGCGCTCGTCCGCGCCGCCCAGATCGCCTGCGAGCGCGGCGCCATCGATCGGGCGAGGAGCTTCTTCGAGCTGGCCCTCGGCGGCGGCGTCCAGGAGGAGACGATCGCCACGCTCGAGCAGGTGGCGCGGGACGACGACGCGCGGTCGCAGTCGACCGCGCTGCGCACGATCCTCGTCGACGCGCTCGCCGCCGGCGGCCAGGGCTCGCGCGACGGCGGCCGCACCCGGGCGGCGCTGCTGCGCCGCGCGGCCACGATCGCCTACCAGGATCTCGGCGACGTCGACCGCGCGTTCGGCTGGCTCGGCGACGCCGTGCTCGCGCACGTCGACGACGCGTCGCTCGACGCGCTCGAGGCGCTCGGCCGCGCGGTGGGCGACCTGCCCCGCGTGGGCGCGACGCTGAACCGCGCGCTGGACGAGGTGTTCGACGGCCCGCTCGTGCGCAAGCTCCTCCAGCGGCGGGCCAGGCTGCGCCGCGACGTGCTCGGCGACCGGCCGGGCGCCGCGGTGGATCTGAAGAAGCTCCACGACCTGTCGCCCTCGGACCAGGACGTGATGAACGAACTGTCCGGCCTCCTGCAGGAGCTCGGCGATCACCGCGGCATGATCCAGCTGTACGAGGACCAGATCCTCCGCGGCCGCGATCCTGCGCAGCGGGCGGAGCTCGCGAGGAAGGTGGCGCGCCTCTGGGAGGAGGAGCTCGGCGAGGGGCGGGAGGCGGCGGACGCCTGGCGCCGCGTCCTCCGCATGAAGGCGGGCGATCCGGAGGCGACGGCGGGCCTCGAGCGGGCGAAGACCGGCAAGCTCAAGCGCACCCCCCCGCCGCCCGTGCTGCCGACCCGGCCGCCGGGCCTGCCCCTGACCGAGCCGCCGCTCGCGCCCCGGGTGCCGGTCCTCGACGTTCCCGGCGCGGAGATCGTCGCTGCCGCGGCGGTGAGCAACGGCTACGCGGGCGGCGAGGTGCCCGCCGGCGCCGACGCGCTGCCGCCGGACGGCCCCGGGGTGGCCGGCCCGGAGGCGCTCGAGGGAGCGCCGGAGCCGCAGGCCGAGGCCTACGGCGTCGCGTCGCTCGCGGCGGCCGAGGGCGAGGCGAGCCGCGGCGCCGCCGACGTGTACGCGGCGCCGACCGAGGGGCAGGAGCTTTCGCCGGAGGGCGCCGGCCACGTTGCGCCGCCGGCGCCCCCCGACGCGCCCGCGTTCGCTGCGCCGGGGTCGGATCTCGACGGCTACGCGGCGGCGCCGGCTTACGGCGGCGACTACGCGGCGGCGGCGCCGGCCTACGAGGGCGACTACGCGGCGGCGGCGCCGGCTTACGAGGGCGACTACGCGGCGGCGGCGCCGGCTTACGGCGGCGACTACGCGGCGGCGGCGCCGGCTTACGGCGGCGACTACGCGGCGGCGGCGCCGGCTTACGGCGGCGACTACGCGGCGGCGGCGCCGGCCTACGAGGGCGACCACGCGGCGGCGCCGGGCTACGGCGGCGAGTACGCGGCGGCGCCGGGCTACGGCGGCGATTATGTTGCGCCGCCGCCGGGCTACGGCGGCGACGACGCTGCGCTGCCGCCGTACGGCGGCATCGGCGACGGCGGAGAGGCCTACTACGGAGATCCCGCGCAGGCGCCCGCGTCCGCAGGCGCCGGGTCCGCTGCTCCCCCGTCCGCGGTCCCTGCGCCGCCGCCGGTGTCCGCAGCCCCGCCGCTGCCGGCAGCGGCGGCCGGGGCCGCGCTCCGGCCGTCGGTCCACCCGCCCGCGCCGCCGCCCCTGCCTGACTCCCACGACATCGATATCGACGAGGACGCGGAAGACGTGGAGTTCCTCGACGACGACGCCGGCGCTCCGTAGCCGCGCAACGGAGAGCGATTGAGCTACCGAGGCACAGGGGCGACGTGCCCTCTCTGATCCTCCCCCCGGCGCTCCGACCGGGCGACACCGTCGCCGTGATCGCCCCCTCCAGCCCGTTCGAGCACGTCCTCGCGCGGGTCGGCCTCGGCTGGCTGGCCCAGCGCTACCGCGTGCTCTTCGACACCGGCGTGGGCCCTCCGCTCGCCGGCGACAGCCGCACGGGCGGGGAGCCGTCGCTCTCGGCGCCCTCCAGCCGCGGGCTGTTCGCGCGGACCGGCTACCTCGCCGGCAGCGACGCGCGGAGGATGGACGAGCTCGCCCGCGCGCTGTCCCACCCCGACGTGCGCGCCATCTTCGCGGCCCGCGGCGGCTACGGCGCGAACCGCTTCGTCCACCGGATCGACTGGAGCGTCCTCGCCGAGCGCCCTCGCTGGATCGTCGGCTTCTCCGACGTCACCGCCCTGCACGTCGAGGCCGCGCGCGCCGGCGTCGCGTCGCTCCACGGCGCCCACGTCACCGCGCTCGGCCGCGGCGACGCCCGCGCCCGCGCCGCGTTGCTCCGCGCCCTCGAAGATCCGCTGGG
Source organism: Sorangium sp. So ce296 (assembly GCF_051529605.1). NCBI lineage: Bacteria > Pseudomonadati > Myxococcota > Polyangiales > Polyangiaceae > Sorangium > Sorangium sp. So ce296. Next base: position 13,824,239 of record NZ_CP150325.1, on the reverse strand, counting down.
CGAGCGCCGCTTCGACGGCCTGACCACGCTGCGCGCCGGCGCCGCCGAGGGGCCGCTCTTCGGCGGCAACCTCGCCCTGCTCCACGCCTGCGCCGCGGCCGGCCGCCTGCGCGTGCCGGACGGGTGCGTCCTCCTGCTCGAGGACGTCACCGAGCGGCCTTACCGCGTCGATCGCATGCTCGCGACGCTGGAGGTCGGCGGCCACCTCGCGCCGGCCGCGGCGGTGGTCCTGGGCGACTTCGAGCAGTGCCCCCCAGGCCCGGACGGCGTCACCGTGGACGAGGTCCTGCGCGACAGGCTGCTCCCGCTGGGCGTCCCCGTCGTCGCCGGGCTGCCGATCGGCCACGGCCTCCGCAACGAGCCCGCCATCCTCGGCGGCCGCGCGCGCGTCCTCTCGCTCGGCCCCGAGGCCGTGGTCACGCTGGCGGGCGCCTGAGCGCCCGCCGCGCCGGCGCGCGCCCGGGCCGCGCGGTCACCAGAAGACGCTCTTCCGCTCCTTCAGCCCGCGGTTCAGCATCGACTGGATCCGGCCCTTCACGAGCGCGACCTTCTCCTGGATCACCGCGTCGTCGTCGTCGGGGTCGCCGTGGAACGTCATGGGCTCGCCGAAGTAGATCCGGTATCGCGTCGGCAGCGGCATTTGGCCGCCGGGGATCAGCAGCTGAGGGATGATGGGGAATGTCGGCATCCCGAGCGCCTTCGACACCGACTCCAGGTTGCCGAGCGAGATGTACTGCTCCTCGCCCCCGATCACGGCGATGGGCACGATCGGCGTGTCGGTCTCGAGCGCGAGCCGCATGAACCCGAGCCCGAAATCGAGCAGCTGATACCGGCTCGAGAACCCCTTCGAGATCCCGCGCGTCCCCTCCGGGAACACCAGGATCGCCGCGCCCATGTCGAGCAGCCGCCGCGCGTTCTCGGGCACGCCGACCACCTGGCCCACGCGCGAGAAGAAGGTCGCCACGAACGGCAGGGTCTGCGTCCACTTCTCGACCATGCTCCGCATCACCCGCGGCGGCTCCGCGTCGAGGAACAGCGAGGCCGCGATGAGCATGCCGTCGAACGGGAGCTGGCCGGAGTGGTTGGCGATCAAGAGGACCCGGCCGGTCGGGATGCGGTGGATGCCGAACACCTCGGTCCGGAAATAGAAGCGATGAAAGAACGCCGCGACCCCGACCGCGTACTTCGCCCACTCGCGGTCGAGCCCGAACGGATCCACCCCGTCCGCGGCGTGCGGCAGCGCGACCCGGCGCAGCCGGTCCTCGAAGTCCTGACCGAGCAGCCGGATGGTCGCGTCGTCGATCGTGCCGCGCAGGCTGTCGACCCCGAGTCTCGCGAGCGGCAACGCGCTGTGGGAGACGAAGTGACTCAGCCTGGCGAGCGTCGTTCTGCTGGCCATGGGCGCGGGACGATAGCAAACCTCGCGTGGGCCTGCACCGCCAGGAAGGGCTTGACCATCGGCCTCCTCGAAGCGACCGTCGCTCCGATGAGCGAACGCATGCTCGGTCGAGCCCGCCGCCCCGGCGCCGACACCGATCCGTCCCTCCGGCCCATCCTCATCACCGGCATCTGCGGCCGTCTCGGACGGCGGCTGGCGCGGCGGCTGCACCGCGAGCGGCGCGTGATCGGCGTCGACCGGCGCAGCTTCGATGGCCGCCCCAAGGACATCGAGCATCACCAGATCGATATCCGCCGCAAGAAGACCCAGGACATCTTCCGCCAGGAGCAGCTCGCCGCCGTGGTCCACCTCGGGGTCATGCACGACCCGCGGGCCAGCCAGATGGAGCACCACAGCTGGAACCTCGCCGGCTTCCAGCGGCTGCTCGAGTTCGTCGCGCAGTACGACGTGCCCAAGCTCATCGTGCTCTCGAGCGCGAACGCCTACGGGCCGCGCGCGGACAACCCGCAGTTCATCACCGAGGACGCGCCGCTGCTCGGCGGCGCGTCGTTCAGCGAGATCCGCGACCTCATCGAGGTCGACATGCTGGCGCAGTCGTTCTTCTGGAAGCACCCGCAGACCGAGACGGTCATCCTCCGGCCGGTCCACATCCTCGGCTCCGTGCGCAACGCGCCGTCGAACTACCTCCGGCTCAACGTCATCCCGACGCTCCTCGGCTTCGATCCGATGGTGCAGGTCATCCACCAGGACGACGTGGTCTCCGCGATCGCCGCGGCGCTCCGCCCGGGCGTGCGCGGGATCTTCAACCTCGCGGGGCCGGCGCCGCTGCCGCTCTCGCGCGTCATCGACATGACCGGGCGCGCGCGCGCCGCGATCCCTCACTTCGTGATGCAGACGATCATCCCGCGGCTCTGGCGGTTCCGGGCGACCTCGTTCCCGGCCCCCGAGCTCGATCACATCCGCTACGTGTGCATGGTCGACGACACGCGGGCGCGCGAGATCCTCGGCTACACGCACCAGCACGACATCCAGGAGACCGTCCAGGCGGTCGACGACATCACCTGAAGAGCGCGTCATGAAGCGAGCGACCCGGATCGAGCGCCTCGTCGATTACTACGAGGACTTCGCGCCCGACTACGTCTCCACCTGGAAGGACATCCAGCATTACGAGAAGCCCGTGCGCGCGTTCCTGCGCGACGCCGTCCCCGAGGGGGGCCGCGTGCTCGACGCCGGCTGCGGTCCGGGCCACCTCACGCGCGATCTCCCGCCGTCCATCGACGTCGTGGGCTTCGACATCGCCGAGCGCATGCTCGAGATCGCCCGCAAGAAGCGCCCCCACGGCGCCTACCACCGGCACGACTACCACGCCCCGATCCCCCGCTCGTGGGGGCGGTTCGACGTCGCGCTCGCCCTCGGAACGCTGGAGTTCTGCGACGATCTCGCGCTCGTCCTCAAGAACCTCGCCGGCGCGATGCGCTCCGGCGGCCGGATGCTGGTGAGCATCGTCGAGCGCAGGCCGCACGTCAGGATGCACGAGCGCGCCGCGCGCCCGCTCTCCGACGCCGAGCTGTCCGGCGTGAGCATGTATCTTTACACCTTCGCCGAGCAGACGGACGCCATCCAGCGCGCGGGCCTGCTCCCGCGCAGCTACCGGCTGCACCCGGGCTGGCGACACACCGAGTACGACGTCGACGTGCTCTACGCCCTCTGGGATCTCGAGGCCCCGCGCGGCGGGCCCTGATGCGCCGATGCGCCGATGCGCGGATGCGCCGCGGACATCGCGGCGAGCCTTTCCGCGCCGCGCCGTCCGCGGTAGAGAGAGCGACGGTGCGATGGGAGTGAAGCTCGGGGGCGCCTTCCTGATCTGCGCGATGGGGCCTCTGCACCAGGCCGGCGCGTGCATCCAGGCCAGCCGGGTGCCGGACGGGCTCCGGGAGCTCGCCCCGGAGGGGCTCCTCGGCGGCTTCCAGCGCGGGATCGAGCAGGCGGCGAAGCTCGCCGGCGTCCGCAGGGAGGACGTCGAGCGCCTCCTCCCCATGGAGGACGTGCGCGCGGCGATCGAGCAGCTCGGCGACAGCCAGACCGAGGCCGTGGTCGCGTGGGACGTCTACGCGGGGCGCATCGGCGGGCTGCTCGAGGGGGTCGCCGAGGTGACCAACCACGGGCAGGCGCCGGACGTGAGCCTGTGCCTCGAGCGGCTGGCGAACAAGGTCCGGCGCGATCGCCCCTTCGCGGAGCCGCTCCAGGCGCTCGCGGAGGACGTGTCGCAATGGCAGGCGATGATCGGCCGCTGCCGCAAGCTGCTCGACGAGAGCGGCGGCGGCGCGCTCGCCAAGGCGTATCGCCGCCGGCAGATCCGCAAGCTCGGCTCGATCGCGGTCTCGGCGCTCGTCATCGTGGCGGCGCTCTCGGTGATCGTGCGGGTCCAGACCGCCCGCAAGCGGGTCGACGCGCTCCTCGCGCGCCCGGACGTGTGCGCCGTCCGCGAGATCGCGCAGGCCGATCTCGGCCGCGCGGCGAGCGACCAGCAGCGGCGCGTGGCCGAGCGGATCGAGCAGTGCGCCGAGGTGGAGGCCCGCGAGGCGCGCGAGCGCGAGGAGCGGGAGCGCGCCGAGGAGAGGGCGCGCGAGGAGCAGCGGCGCCGCGCCGAGCGCGACGAGAAGTGCGCTGCGCTCGCCGTGCGGTTCAAGGCGGGGGCGTTCTCGGAGGAGGACGGCAAGATCGCCGGCGTGAGCAACGACCTGCTCCGGCGGATCGCGCAGCGGAGGCTCCTCGCCACGGACGTCGGGCCGACCGGTCCGGCGCTGCCGTGCGAGGGCGCGCGCGGCGGCGACGAGCTGCGCGCGGCGTTCGCGGAGGCCTTGCTCGCGTCGGTCTGGACGTGGGTGCCGTCCGCCGATCCCGGCCCGAAGCTCGGCGAGGTGCTCGCCGCGCGCAGCGCGGAGCTGCCCCCGCGCGCGCGGACGATGCTGTCGTCCCGCACCGTGCACGAGTCCAAGCGGGCCATCGTGTCGGGCGATCCGGCCGCGCTCGGGAGGGCGTCGCGCCTGTGCGCGCTCACGGCCAAGCTCGAGATCGCGAGCGGCGCCGGGTGCGCGGCGCTGGAGAGGCTCGCCGTCAAGCCGGCGCCTTGAGGGGGTGAGGGGAGGGGGGACCGGAGCAGCGCGGGCGCGACGATGGGCGTCGCGCCCGCGGGATGCCTACTTCTTGAAGGCGGGGATCGACTCCGAGTCGAGCACGCAGACGAAGGCGACGGGGTCGCACTTCACCTTGAGGTCCGGGGAGATGCCGGAGAGCGGATCCTGGCAGATGGATTCATCCCCCTTGCCCGTGGGGAGCGGATCGCCTTCGGGATCGGGGTTCTCGCCGTAGACCTGACAATCGACCATCGGCCACACCCCGACGACCTTGTACGTCGCCGAGCAGCTCTCTTCCGAGTACGTGACTTCAGCCTCGAACTGATTCCCGAGGTTGGCCGACGTCACGTACAGGCGCACGTTGCGCCACTCGAGCTTGCGCGATCCCGGCTCGAGCGTCGGCTCGCCGCCGCCGCCAGCGCCGCCGTCACCAGCGCCGCCAGCGCCGCCGTCACCAGCGCCGCCGTCTCCGGCGCCACCAGCACCGCCGTCACCGGCGCCACCAGCACCGCCCTCGCCGCCGGCGCCGCCGTCACCAGCGCCGCCCTCGCCGCCAGCGCCGCCCTCGCCAGCGCCGCCCTCGCCGCCGGCGCCGCCCTCGCCAGAGGGCAGCACCACCACCTCGGCAGGATCGAGCGACGACACCGTACAGATCTCGTTGTCATCCGGCTCGATCGACGTGAAGAACCCGACCGCGAACGGGTTCAGGTCCGGGTTCGGGTCGACCGTGGCGCCGCCGCGGGACCAGCCGCCGAACTCCTCGGTCTGGATCGCGACGAGCTTCTTATCGCTGTCGGGGATCTGGTCGCCGTTCTCGTTGGGGTTGTACGCCTGCATCCCGACGCGCTCGACCGTTCCTGCCTTCCGGCCGCAGGGGCTCTCCTCATCCCCGTCGATCAGCGTGAACTTCGCCGCGAACGGGGATACGAGCGCGGTGCCGACCGTGCATTCGGGCTTGGGCTGCGAGCAGCCCGGCGACATCGCCGCGAGCGGTGAGAGCGCCGCGAGCCCCGTCATCCAAACAAGCCATCGCCTCTTCATCGCTTGCTTCCTTTCACGCGCCCGCCGCGCCTAGAACGTGACCCGCGCGCCGAACCGGAACTGCCGGGGCGTCTGGTACTGCGTCGGCTTGCCGAAGTTCGGGTTCTTGGCCGTTTCCTTGAGCGGCTGGCCGTCCGTGGTGGTGACGCACGTCGGGGTCGCCTCGAGCTGCTCGATCGTTCCATCGACGCACGGGTTCACGTCGGCCGTGGTGTAGCGCTGGTCCACCGCGACGATCTCCTGGAAGTTGAAGATGTTGAAGACATCCATGCTGACGGTGAGCTCGCTGTCCTTCGCGAGCTTGACCGAATAGCCGAGGTGGCCGTCGAAGTTGTGCTGCCAGGGCAGCCGGCCGCCCGCGCCGCGGGGCAGGATGAACGTCTCGTCGTAGCTGTACAGGTAGTGCGAGCCCCAGTAGTCGATCGGGGCGCCGGAGCGCGACCGGTAGGTGAGGCCGAGATCGATGAGCATGTTGTTCGGGAGCACGAACGTCTTCGCGCCGTAGATCTTGATCTCGTGCGTGTTGTCGCCGGGCAGGGCCCCGTCGCGGTTGACGAGGAGCGAGGCCAGATCGAACTCGGTGTTGATGTTCGGATCGAGCTGATCGGTCTCGGGCCTGAAGAGGCCCGGGTAGTTGCCGCGCAGGTAGGACAGCGTGTAGCTCGCCTGGGCGAGCCACAGGTCGGCGAAGGCCTTCTGGAAATAGAGGGTCAGCGCGTCGTAGTCGCGCGTCGCCTCGGGGAAGTCCTTCGCGATCCCCTTGCCGGGGTTGCCGATGAAGTAGGTGTTCGCCTCATCGCGGCTCATGTCCTCGATGACGTTGTTCATCCAGCGCTTCGTGTACGTCGCGCCGAGGCGCGCGTTCTCGATGATCTCGTACTCGCCGCCGATCACGAGCTCGTCCGACGACTGCGGCGACAGGTCGGGATCCACCGGGGACTTGCCGCCGCCGAGCGTGAGCCACTCGCGGTTCGGGTCGTAGTCCCCCAGGATCGTGGGCCGGTTCGCGTCGTTCCGGCACTGCCCTTCGCCGTAGCCCTTCCCGTCCACGGGATCGGCAGGGTTGCAGCCCCCCGGGCCGGCGACGTGGTAGGAGCGGATGTTCCGCTCGTCGCCGAAGGCGCGATCCATCATGTCGAGGGGGACGCTCTCGTAATACCGCGCGAAGTTCGCGAACACCTTCGAGCGGCCCTGCTGCGTGATGTCGTAGACGACGCCCACGCGCGGCGACCACTGGTTCGCCAGCGCAAGCCCGAGCTTGCCGTCGCCGGCGTACAGGTACTGCGCGTCGTAGCGCAGCCCGATGTTCAGCGTCACCTGGTCGAGGATGCTCCAGCTGTCCTGCACGAACGCGCCGATCGTCGCCCCGAGCGTGTTCACGGTGACCTTGTCCTGGATCACGTACCCCTCGGGACCGGTCAGGAAGCCGAGCTGTCGCTCGTCGTGGAAGGCCGACCCGTCTCCCTCTTCCTGGTAGCTGGTGCCGCCCGCGTACGCCTTGATGTGCTCGTACGTCGTGATCTCGCCGTCGATGCCGGCCTTGACCACGTGGTGGCCGAGCCCCTCGAAGATGCTCGTCACCATCGCCTTGAGCTGGAAGCGGTTGAGCGACGCGTCGTCGAGGAAGTCGGGGCCGCCGTCCCAGTACGTGCGCACCGCGCACGGCACCGCGACGACCTCGCCGTCCGCGTTGCGCAGCGGCTCGCACATCGCCCGGGCCTCGGGCGAGAGCTTCTCGAACTCGTAGATCGAGCGCCGGTGGGGGTCGAACCTCGCCCAGAGCACGAAGGGCCTGCCCGACAGGCCTTCGTTCGACGCGATCTCCGAGCCGTCCGGGGCCAGCCGCGCGCTGCGCTGGTTGTGCCAGCCGAGCGTCGCGTCGAACAGCAGGGTCTTGTTGTTGAACGCCGACGCCCACTTCAGCGCGACGTCGGTGGACGACGCCACGTACTCGTGCGCGATCGCGCTGTACCGGCCGGTGATGTTGGCCGCCTCGACGACGCCCCGCGCCGGGTCGAACCCGAAGTTGCCGTCGCCGCCGGAGTACTGCGGCGATCCGTAGACCGAGAGCGCGATGCTGTGATCCGGGTTGATCTGGTAGGTCAGCTTGCCGAGGTACTGCAGCGTCTGCTCCTCGGCGCGGTAGAACCGCTGCGTGCCCGGCAGCCGGTCGACGACGTTGAAATTCGTCTCGGGATCCTTCACCGGCTCGAAGGTGGTCGGGTCGTAGCGCGTGGCGAACAGGTTGCGCTCCATCTCGTAGCTCTTGAACGCGATCGCGGCGCCCGCGTAGAACCAGAGCTTGTCCTTCAGGATGGGGCCGCCGACCTCGAAGCCGTAGTCGCGGATGGACGACAGGCGCGTGTCGGTCTGGATGGTGTCGCCCTGGCGGCGGACCTCCTTGATCTTCCCCTCGAACGCGCCGGGCGTGATGTTGAAGAAGACCGAGCCCTGGAACGTGTTGCCGCCGCTCTTCGTCACGACGTCGAGGACGCCGCCGGTCGCGCGGCCGTACTCGGGCATGTACCCGCCGGCCACCACGTTCACCTCCTTGATGAACTCCATGGTGAGCGGCGTGCCGATGATCCCGTATGCGGGGTCGTTCACCGAGAGGCCGTCGATCACGTACTGGTTCTCGGGGGACGACGTGCCGGCGATCGACGTGCCGTACTCGTCCGCCTGCGCGCCGGGCGTGATCGCCGCGACCGACTCGAACGAGCGCGACGCCGCGCCCTTGCCCGTCGGGGGCGCCACGGCGATGCGCCGCGTGAAGTCCCCCGTGATGCTCTGGCCCACCGTGCTCGATCCGACGTCGACCGTCGGCGCGCGGCCGACCACGACGATCTCCTCCGCCTTCAGCGCCTCCGGGAGCAGCTCCACGTTGACGCGGATCGTCGTCCCGGTGCGGACCGCGATTCCGCTGCGCACGTAAGGCTTGTACGACTCCTTCTCCAGGCGGAGTGTGTAGTCGCCCGGCGGCAGGTTCGGGATACGGTACTGGCCGGTGCCGTCCGTGACCACGAGCTGCTCCCCTTGCAGCTCGGGCGACGTCGCCGTCACGACCACATCGGCGGCGGGCGCTTTGCTCGAGGCGTCAATTACCCGTCCGATCAGAACGCTGTTGCCCGTCTGCGCGAGCGCCGGGGCCGCGGTCAACAAAGTCATGGCGAGCAGCAGCAACGCCGCCCACATCCCCCACGGCGCACGTGGTGAGCGCGCTCCGTGTTTCATCCTCTTTTCGAGAAACTTCACGGAATTCCCTCCAGAAGTGTAGGCCCCTCGAGTCCCTCCTTACCCTAGACAGGAATCGCGCGAGACAATAGACTTTTTTGTAGTACTTGCTCGCTTGTGCACTCCGGGTAGGCGCCGCACGCCCCCACACGTCGCGGCCCATCGACGCAGATCAGCTCGAGTTCTAGGAGTTACGACCCCCCATGTTCGACTCGGTACTCGGTCGCACCACCGCCACCCAGGGGCGTCTCGGGACGGGCGCAATGCTCTCCATCGTCGCCCACGCGGCGATCGCGGGGGCCCTCCTCTGGCAAGCCACGCGCCCTCGGGTCGAGAAGCAGAAGGACGTCGAGGTGACGTTCTTCGCCCCGGCGCCGCCGCCCCCGCCGCCGCCGCCGCCCCCGCCTCCGCCGGGCGGCGGTGCGAAGCGGCCGCCGAAGGTGGAGCAGCGGATCGAGCAGCCGAAGCCTGTCAAGACGCCGGACACCATTTACGACATGCCGGAGAAGCCCAAGGCCAAGGCGCCTGAGCCGGAGCCGCCCAAGCAGGAGGCCCCGGAGCAGCCCGGCGGCGTCGAGGGCGGCGTCGAGGGCGGCGTCCAAGGGGGGACCGTCGGCGGCCAGGTCGGCGGGCAGATCGGCGGTCAGCTGGGCGGCCAGCTCGGAGGCCAGCTCGGCAGTACGGCGCCGCCGCAAAACGTGGTGCTGCCGTTCGGCGCGGGGATGACCCGGCCGGCGAGAATCGCAGGGCGCGATCCGCAGTACACGCGCGAGGCGCGCGCGGCGCGCGTCGAAGGCCTCGCCCTTGTCAAGTGCGTCATCAAGGTGGACGGCACGTTGACCAATTGCAGGATAGTCAAGTCGCTACCCCACATGGACCAGGAGATCCTCGCCGCACTGGCGACCCACCGGTACACGCCGGTGATGTACCAGGGGCGCCCGGCCCAGGTGGATTATGTGTTCCCAATCCGCATCAAGCTACAGTGATCACCGGATGCGCGGCGCTGTTGTTGAAAGGGCGGGGCACGTAGTAGAGAAGGTCACGGGGTAGGTACGCTCTGCTGTACTGTCGAGTTCGCTGCGGCGTCCACAGGCGCTGATCCAGCATAGCTGAAACCATCACGACACCAGGGGGCGCCAGGAGGCGCGAGCGAGACGATGCAATTCACGTTGATTGAGCTGTGGGGCCACATGGGGCTCTTCGCGAGGCTGGTTGTGCTCGTGCTGGCCCTCATGTCCGTGTCGTCCCTGATCGTCTTCGGCGAGCGCCTCGTCGTGTCGCTCAAGTCGCGCGCCGCCTCGCGCGCGTTCGCGGAGCGGGTGGGGCCGATGCTCGCCCGGGGCGAGCTCGACGGCGCCCGGGCCGCCGCCAAGCCCGCGGGCGAGATCGGCTACCTCGGCCGCGTCATCGGCGCCGGGCTCGCCGCCTACGCGTCGAGCGCGCCCTCGCGGCTGCCGGCGCAGGGGCACGAGCGCGACGGCGTGTTCGAGTCGGTGTCGCGCGCGCTGGAGCGGCAGGCGCAGCGCGAGGTGCTCAGCCTGAAGCGCGGCTACGGCCTGCTCGCCACGGTCGGCTCCACGGCGCCGTTCGTCGGCTTGCTCGGGACGGTCATGGGCATCGTGACCGCGTTCCAGCAGATGGCGGCCTCCGGCTCCGGCGGCCTCGGCACCGTCTCGGCGGGCATCGCGGAGGCGCTCGTCACGACCGCCTTCGGCCTGCTCGTCGCGATCCCGGCCGTCATGGCCTACAACTACCTCCAGGGTTGGGTCGACGCCCGGGCGATCGACATCTCGGAGTCATCGAACGAGTTCCTCGACATCGTGGCGAAGCGGCTCGACGGCCGCCTCGCGCCGGCCGCCGACGAGGCCGCTTGACACAGAGCCCGCGCGACACGGCGCCTGTCTGGTCGCGGGGAGCGGCGCGCGTCGCCGCGCGCCCGCGGCGAGGCGCGCGCTGACGCGCCCAGCCGGGAAGCGAGCGTTCCAATGGGGATGGCTGTCGGCCCGCAGAAGGGCCCCAAGAGCGAGATCAACGTCACGCCGCTCGTCGACGTCGTCCTCGTCCTGCTCATCATCTTCATGGTCGTCACGCCGATGCTCCAGCGCGGCAAGGACGTGAAGCTGCCGCAGGCCGCGAAGGTGGACGAGGAGAAGAAGGAGGTCGACCCGCTGATCCTCTCCGTGACGCTGGAGAAGACGGTGTGGGTCGAGAACGACCAGTACGACGAGGCCGGGCTCGCCGAGCGGCTCGCGCGCGAGTTCGCCGCGCAGCCGGGGCGCAAGGTGCTCGTCAAGGGGGACCAGCGCCTCTCGTTCGGCGACGTCCGCCGGGTGATGGAGACGGCGCGCAAGTCGGGCGCCAAGAGCGTGTCGCTGGCGGTCGAGGAGCTGAAGGGGAGGTAGCGGCGATGAGCGCGCGCGCGAAGAGGAAGTTCGTCGTGAAGCCGGCGGTGCCGCTGAACTCCGACATCAACGTGACGCCGCTCGTCGACGTCGTGCTGGTGCTGCTGATCATTTTCATGGTCGTGACGCCGCTGCTCGAGAAGGACATCGGCGTGCGCGTGCCGGACACCGAGCAGGTCAAGGAGGACACCCCTCCGCCGCCCGACCAGCTGGTCGTCCGGGTGAACGCGCAGGGCGAGCTCATGGTGAACGACGAGCGGGTCGAGCGCGCCGATCTCGTCGGCAAGCTCAGGCCGCTCCTCGAGCGCCAGAGCAGGCCGCAGGACCGGATCGTCTTCGTGGTCGCGGACGACGCCGCCGTCTACGGCACCGTCGTCGAGGTGCTCGACGGCGCGAAGGCGGCCGGCGCGCAGACGCTCGGCATGATGACCGAGCTCCCCGAGCCGCCGCCGTCGCCCTGAGCGCGCCGCGGGCTCTGGTCTGCGGCTCGGGGCGGGCGGCCCGGCGCGACGCGAGGCTTGCGTCGCGCGCGGTCGCGACCTACACCGCCCACCTCGAAAGCGAGGTCGTCGATGTTGCGGACCGAATGGGTGAGCAAGCGCGCCGGGAGCCCCAACCAGAGCCAGATGCACTTCGCGCGGAAGGGCATCGTCACGGAGGAGATGGAGTACGTCGCCCGCCGTGAGAACCTCGCGCCCGAGCTCATCCGCAGCGAGGTCGCGCGCGGCCGGATGATCATCCCGGCCAACAAGAACCACCTGAACCTCGAGCCGATGTGCATCGGCATCGCGTCGCTCTGCAAGGTGAACGCGAACATCGGGAACAGCCAGACCACGAGCGACGTGAACGGCGAGCTCGAGAAGCTGCGCTACGCCGTCAAGTACGGCGCCGACACCGTGATGGACCTGTCGACCGGCGGCGACATCGACGGCATCCGCCGGGCGATCATCGCCGACTCCCCGGTGCCGATCGGCACGGTGCCGATCTACCAGGCGCTCGAGGTTTGCAAGGGCACGGCCAAGATGACGGCCGACGACCTCATCGACATGCTCGAGCACCAGGCGAAGCAGGGGGTCGATTACTTCACGATCCACGCGGGCGTGCTGCTCGAGCACCTGCCGCTCGTGAAGGGCCGCATCACCGGCATCGTCTCGCGCGGCGGCTCGATCATGGCGCAGTGGATGATCGAGCACCACAAGCAGAACCCGTTCTACACGCACTGGGACAAGGTGCTCGAGGTCTGCGCCAAGTACGACGTCACGATCTCGGCCGGCGACGGCCTCCGCCCCGGCTGCCTCCACGACGCGAGCGACGCGGCGCAGTTCGCCGAGCTGAAGACGCTCGGCGAGCTCACGAAGCGCGCCTGGGAGAAGGACGTGCAGGTCATGATCGAGGGCCCCGGGCACGTGCCGTTCGATCAGATCGCGATGAACGTGCAGAAGGAGATGGAGCTCTGCCACGAGGCGCCGTTCTACGTGCTCGGCCCGCTCGTCACCGATTTCGCGCCCGGCTACGACCACATCACGAGCTGCATCGGCGCCACGATGGCCGGCTTCGCGGGCGCCGCGATGCTCTGCTACGTGACGCCGAAGGAGCACCTCGGCCTGCCGAACCCGGAGGACGTGAAGCAGGGCCTCATCGCCTACAAGATCGCCGCGCACGCGGCGGACGTGGCGCGCAAGCGCCCGGGCGCGCGGGATCGCGACGACGCGCTGAGCCGCGCCCGCTACGCCTTCGACTGGAAGAAGCAGTTCGCGCTCTCGCTCGATCCGGAGACGGCGCAGGCGATGCACGACGAGACGCTCCCGCAGGAGTACTTCAAGACCTCGGAGTTCTGCTCGATGTGCGGGCCGAAGTTCTGCTCGATGCACATCAACCGCGTGGTCGACGAGTACAACGCGCGGCAGGATCGGCAGGAGCCCGAGAACGCGCCCACGAAGCGGTCGCTCTCGCTCATCGATCAGCCGTGAGGCAGCCGTGAGGCGGGGGAGGGGACGAGCGGGCCTCCCCGCCGCGCTGGCAGGCGGGCGCGCGTCTGCCCGCCCGCGCACGGCCCTCGTCGCGTCCCCGACGCCTCGCCTCGCGCGCCCGGCGCTCGTCGCGCCGCTGTCGCTTCGCCTCGCGCGCCCGGTCCTCGTCGCCTCCCTCGCGCTCGTCGTCCTCGGCCCCCTCGCGTGCCGCGGCGAGCGCGCGATCTCCACGAGCGCCTCCTCGTCGGCCTCCTCGCCCGCTGCCTCGCTGTCGGCGGCGCCGCGCCCGCCGAGCCCTCGTCTCACGGATCCGCGCTGGCGCCTCGCCGCCGGGGACGACCCGCTGGAGCGCGCCCGGCTCGCCGAGGCCGAGGGCGCGACGGGGCTCCTCGCCGGGCTGGAGGACGGCGGCGACATCGCGCTGACGGCCCTGGGCGCGCTGCCGTACGCGGACGACGCCGATCTCGCGCTCGCGCCGCTCGCCGAGCGCGCCCGCGCGGCGTCCGGTCCGTCGCTGACGCCCCTGCTCGAGGCGCTGCTCGGGATCGCCGGTCGCCCGCCGCGCCCGCGCGAGCCGCTCGACCCGGACGGGGGCCGCGCCGCGGCCGCGGCGCTGGTCGAGCTATCGGGCAGGCGCGGCCTCCCCGCGGAGCAGCGCGCGCTCGCGATCTCGGCGGCGCGCGCCCTCGCCGAGAAGGGGCTCGTCGACCCTCGCGACATTCCCGCGGATCTGGATCCGCCGGGGCCCGACGCGGGCTCCGCGGGGGCCCAGGCGCCGCGGCCCTGACGTCCGGCGCGGCTGCGCGCCGATCGGCGCCCCGTACGGCCGTCCAGCGCGGCGTCCGCGCGGCCGTCCAGCGCGGCGTCCGCGCGGCCGTCCAGCGCGTCGTCCGCGCGGCCGTCCAGCGGGCGGTGGCCGGATTTGCACACGAAGGCGGGAAGGCGGGAAGAAAGACCAATGATCTTCCTGTCTTCCCGCCTTCATGGGGATCGCTCCGGGGCAAATCGGTCCACCACCGTCCAGCGCGGCGCCCGCGCCGCTGGATCATCCCGCCGCGCTTTGGGCCGGTTGGGGTCCCTTTTGGTACCTTCCCCCCCGTGACGACGCCGTACACCTCCGAGGCCTTCATCCATCAGCTCCTCGGCAAGGCGCTTGCCGCCCACGCCAGCGACATCCACCTGAAGGTCGGTCAGCCGCCGGGCGCGCGGGTGCGCGGCGACATGGTCTACTTCCGGGTCGACCGGATCCGGCCCGAGGACAGCGAGGCCGCGGCGCGCGTGCTGCTCGCGGGCAGGCCTTCGCGCGAGCTGCTCGCCACGCTTCAGGAGCTCGACACCGCGTACGTCGTCCCGGGGCTCGGCCGGTTCCGGGTCAACATCTACCGCCAGCGCGGCTCGCTCGCGATCGTCCTGCGCAGCATCCCCCTCAAGATCCCGACCTTCGAGGAGCTGGGCGTGCCCTCGGCCGTGCGGGCGATGGTGGAGCACGACCACGGCCTCATCCTCGTCGCGGGCACGGCGGGCAGCGGCAAGAGCACGACGCTCGCGGCGTTCGTCGCGCAGATCAACGCGACCTTGCCGCGGCACATCGTGACCCTCGAGGACCCGATCGAGCACGTGCACGAGGACAACCGCTCCAGCATCAGCCAGCGCGAGATCGGCGTCGACACGTCGGATTTCCCGACCGCGCTGCGCTCGGCGCTGCGGCAGGACCCGGACGTCGTGATGCTCAGCGCGCTGCGCGACGGCGAGTCGCTCGAGCTCGCGCTGCACGCCGCCGAGACCGGGCACCTCGTGCTCGCGGCGGTGCACACGCCGGACGTCACGCGCACGCTCGGTCGGCTGGTGGCGCTCGGCAAGAGCCCGAGCGAGGTGCGCGATCGGCTGGCCGACTGCTTCCAGGGCGCGGTCGCGCAGCGCCTCTTGCCCCGCCGCGACGGCGCGGGGGAGGTCCTGGCCTCCGAGGTGCTGGTCGCGACGGCGGCGGTGCGCGAGGCGATCCGCCGCCCGGAGGGGAGCTCGTCGCTGCGCGAGCTGATGGAGAAGGGGGTCACGCCGTACGGCATGCAGACCTTCGAGGCGCACCTGCGACAGCTCGTCGGCCAGGGGGCGATCGCGAAGGAGACGGCGAAGGCGGTGACGGCGCTGTAGTCGGCGGAGGGCCGCGGTCCGTCGTCGTCATCCGTCTCTCGTCCCCCGTCCCCCGTCGTTCGTCCCCCGTCTTCCGTCTGCCGTCTTCCGTGCTCTTCCTTCGTGCGCGTGCGCGTGCGCGTGTCCGTCCTCGCTCGTGCACGGACCGGAGCGAGCACGGGAACGCGCACGCGCACGCGCACGAAGAGGGAAGACGGGAGAGGGAAGACGGGAGAGGGAAGACGGGAGAGGGAAGACGGGAGAGGAAAGAGGGAAGACGGGAGAGGAAAGAGGGATGATGGCGAATCTATCGGGGTCAGTGTCTCGCCCGTCTTCCAGTTGAACGGATCGCCGTCCCCAACCGTGATGTTCGGCTCATCAAACTTCGCGCCCTGCTCCACGATGGGCTCGACCCGGGCCACGTCTCCATCCAGGTCCTTCAGCGCCTTTCGCGTTCGCGAGCTGGTCACGCACCTTCATGACCTCGACGTCGCACACGGCTGCTTGCCGAAGGCCGTCTCGCCCCCGGCGAAGCGCTCCCGCACAGGAATCGCGGCACGCAGCGCGCCCCCGAGACCTTCGTGCGCCGGCACGAAGGCTTCCGTCGCGCTCCGGAAGCTTCCGTCACGGAAACGAAGCCCTTCGCCGCGCTCCCGAGCACGACATTTCGCGTACTTAGCGGCGCCGGCCCCGCCCTCGACGGCCTCCGTCGCGCGCCGGAGGGCCAGATCCCCGGCAAATCAGACCTCCCGCTCCGCGCCGGAAGCTTCCGGAGCGCGACGGAAGGCTTCGCGCCGGCGCCGGAAGGCTTCGCGCCGGCGCCGGAAGGCTTCGCGCCGGCGCCGGAAGGCTTCGCGCCGGCGCCGGAAGGCTTCGCGCCGGCGCCGGAAGGCTTCGCGCCGGCGTCGGATGCCCTCCTCCGCTCACCAGGATCCCTCGCAGCCGCGCCGGCGCGCTCCACCCCCGCGGCGGCGGCGCTGCCCCCGCGGCGGCGGCGCTGCCCCCGCGGCGGCTGCGCTGCTCCCCACGGCGGCGGCGCTGCGATCACCGCCGCCACGCCTCCTTCGCGGGGCTCGCCCCCCTCCTTCGCAGCGCACCCCTGGCGTCTCCCTCGCGCCTCGCTTGCAGCGGCGACCCAAGCCTGGGTATGAGCGGAGCCCATGCTCGACGGGATCGAACGGGACGCGGCGGGGCACAACGGTGGGCGCAAGGAACCGAACGGGAGCGCCCCGGCGGCGGGCGGGGTCCGCCACGACTGGACGGTCGAGCAGGCGGTCGCCCTGCACGATCTCCCGCTCTTCGAGCTGATCGACCGCGCGCGCTCGGTCCACCGCGCGTTCCACGGCGAGCACGAGGTGCAGCTCTGCACCCTGCTCAGCGTCAAGACGGGCGGCTGCCCCGAGGACTGCGCCTACTGCCCGCAGTCGAGCCACTACGAGACCGAGGTCGGGCCGGAGCGCATGCTCGACGTCGGCGCGGTCCTCGCGGCCGCCGAGCGCGCCCGCGCGGGCGGCTCGACGAGGTTCTGCATGGGCGCCGCGTGGCGCGAGGTGAAGGAAGGCCCCGCCTTCGAGCGCGTCCTCGACATGGTGCGCGGCGTGAAGGCGCTCGGCCTCGAGGCGTGCTGCACCCTCGGCATGCTCACCGACGACCAGGCGCGCCGCCTCAAAGAGGCCGGCCTCGACGCGTACAACCACAACCTCGACACGTCGCGGAAGGCCTACAAATCGATCATCTCGACGCGCACGTACGACGAGCGGCTCGTCACCCTGCGCAACGTCCGGCGCGCCGGCATCACCGTCTGCTCGGGCGGCATCATCGGCATGGGCGAGTCGATCGCCGACCGCTGCGAGATGCTCGTCGAGCTCGCGCGCCTCGACCCGCACCCGGAGAGCGTGCCGATCAACGCCCTCGTGCGCTCGCCGGGCACCCCGCTGGAGAGCCTGCCGCCCGTGGACCCGGTCGAGTTCATCCGGATGATCGCCGTCGCGCGGCTCATGATGCCGCGCGCGATGGTGCGCCTGTCCGCCGGCCGGACGGAGCTCTCGCGCGAGGCGCAGCTGCTCTGCATGTACGCGGGGGCGAACTCGATCTTCTACGGAGACAAGCTGCTCACGACCCCGAACCCGGGCCCGGACGAGGACCGCGCGCTCATCGAGAAGGCGGGGCTCCAGCCGATGGCGCCGGCCGCGGCTCCCGCCGCCCGTTAGCCGGGCCGCCGCCGTCGGCCGCCTCGGGCCGCGGGCGCGCCCCGTCGCGCGTCGCGACGTGCAGCGTCTGCGTCGGGTGCGCGAGCCGCGACCCGGCCGAGGCGATGAGCTCCAGGAAGGTGATCAGCATCTCCTGACGCATCGTCCGGAACTCGCCGAAGTCCGTCGTCTGGAACCACGCCATCACCTCGACGTCGAGCGACGAGGGGCCGACGCCGACGAAGCGCACCACGACGTCGTCCGGCCAGATCTTCGGGTGCGCGCGCAGCGCGCGCTCGCACCCCTCGATGATCGCGCGGAGCTGCTCGGGCGTGGTCTCGTGGACGAGGGCCAGCACGCAGGCGAGGCGCATCCGGTCGCGCGCCGTGTACGACTCGATCTGGAGATCGGCCAGCTTGCCGTTCGGGATCGTGACGATCGTCCGGTCGAGCGTGCGGATCCGGGTCGAGCGGAGGCCGATGGTCTCGACCGTGCCGAGCAGCGCGTCCACCTTCACGAAATCGCCGACCTGGAACGGCCGATCGATGCCGATCGAGACCGAGCCGAAGAGGTTCTCCACCGTCTTCTGCGCGGCGAGGGCGAGCGCGACGCCGCCGATGCCGAGGCCGGCGATGAGGCTCGCCACCGGGTAGCCGAGCTCGGACAGCACGGCGATCGCGCCGACGATCACGATCGCGACCTTCGCGATCCGCCCCATGAGCGGCACGAGCGAGCGCGCCGCGGGGTTGTCGCGCGTCGCGGGGGCGGCGAGCAGGCGGCCGCCGACGGCGTCGATCGCGCGGAGGGCGAACCAGAAGACGGCGACGAAGACGCCGGCGCGCACCACCTTGTCGAGGAACGCCTCGGCCGGCGCGTAGAGCCCGAGCCACGGGAGCGCGATCTCGATGGCGAGCAGCGCCGCCGCGAACGTGAGCGGGCCGCGCGTGCCCTCGAGGAGCGCGTCGTCGAGCGGGGACTCCGTCCGGACGACGAGGCGGCGGAGCAAGGCGCGGAGGGCAAAGCTCAGGACCGCGCCGACGAGCCAGCCGGCGAGCGCGAAGACCGGCAGCGCGAGCCACTGCCACCAGAGCAGCTCGCGCGGCCCCGGGCGCAAGAGCGCCGGCGGCAGGTGGTCGCGCAGCCAGCGATCTTCGAGCCGCGCGTACCAGTCGTCGACGCGCTCCACGGTCGCGCGCGAGAAGATCCAGCGCACGCCGTCGGGGGTCGTGCGCCGCACCAGGCGCACCGGCTGGTACCCGGTCCGGGTCGGGATCTTGGCGATCTGCTCCACGCCGGCCCCGAGGTTGTCCTGCGTGTCCCCCTGCGCGTGCGGCGAGATCGTCTCCAGGTCGACCCAGATGTGCCGATCGAGCACCGCCTTGAGCTTCTGCGCGAGCGCCGCGCCGTCCGCCTTCGGCGGCAGATCGAGGAAGCGCGCGGCCTCGGTGTACTCGCCCGCGCGACAGAGCTCGAAGAAGGCGCGCACCGAGGCCCGCGGCGAGTCGGGGGCGACCGGGATCGTCTCGGGATCGACGCCGGCCTCGGCGCTCGGCGCCGCCGGGGGCGCCGAGGGGGGAGGCGGCGGGGACAGCTCGCCGGCGCTCGCTCCCAGGAGGACGCACCCGAAGACGAGCGCGAAGGCGAGCGCGGCGCGGATCCACCACTTCGCCGCCGGCAAAAGGCGGAGTCGCTTCGAACCCTTGGGATGATCGTTCCAGGGCATGGGCCCCTGCTATTCCACCGCGCGGCGCGTCTGTCGACCGGGCGGCGCGCGCGTGGACGACCGGCCGGCCCGCCTGCGTACGGGGCGTCGCGCGCGCGGACGACCGTCGACGGACGCGCGTGCACCGGGCAGCGCGGCGCGACGTGCGCGCCGAACGCGCGGCGCGCCAGCTTACGCTGCGGCGCGTACGCTGCGGCGCGTACGCGCGCTCGCAGCTACACCGCCGCGGCGGGCGGCTCGCTCGCCAGCGCCGCGGTCACGAGCGCCGCGAGCGCGGCGCCGTAGCGCGCGAGCCGGCGCGCGCCGAGCCCCGGGATGCGCGCGATCGCGTCGGCGACCGCGCCGCCGCCGGCGCGGCCCCCCGCGAGCGCGATCTCCACGAGATCCTGCGCGCAGTGGCCTGGCAGCACGACCTGCTCGTCGACCTGCCGCGCCTTCGCCTCGGCCCTGCGCCACGCGGCGATCCGGGTCTCCATCGCGCGCCGGACGGCGATCTCCCGCCGGGACGGGCGGGTCTGCGCGAAGAGGGCGCGCTCGTCCTCCGGCACGTCGCCGTCGCCGCGCCCCTGCTCGATCGCGCGGAGCCACGCGGCGACGAGGCCCCCCGCGCGGCCCGCCGCGGCCCCGCGGACGGCGCGCACGTCGTCGGCCCGGGTCGGCCTCCGCTGCGCGAGCTCGAGGAGCACCTCGCCGGCGACGATCTTGAAGGCGGGCTGGTCGGCCTCCTCGGCGGCGGCCTCGCGCGCCAGGACGAGCCGCCGGAGGATCGCGCGGCCCTCCGGGTCGAGCGCCTGGGCCCCCTTGATGCGCGCGTACGCCGGCCGCGGATCGCGCGGCGGGCCGAGGGCGCTCGCCAGCTTGTAGGCGCACTCCTCCGCGATCTCGTCCTCGATCCCGAGCGCGCGGCCGTGCTCCGCGAGCCGCGCGTCGAGCGGGAGCAGGTGGAGCACGTCGTCGGCCAGGTAGCGCAGCTCGGCGTCCGCGAGCGGCCTGCGCCCCCAGTCGTGCTGCTGGAGCTGCTTGTCGAGCTTCACGCCGAGCTCCGCGGAGACGAGCGCCGCGAGCCCCGTCGCCGCGCGCCCCAGCATGCGCGCGGCGACCGAGGTGTCGCGCACGCCGGCGAGCGGCGCGCCCGCCTCGGCGAGCATGCGCGCGTCGAAGGTGAGGTCGTGCAGCACCTTGGGCGGCCCCGCGGCCCCGAGGAGCGGCGCGAGCGGCGCGACCGGCGCGCGGAGCGCGTCGACGATGGCGACCGCGACGCCGTCGCCCTCGCGGAAGGCGAGCTGGACGGTGCAGAGCCGCGGGCGGTACGCGAACAGCCCGTTGGCCTCCACGTCGACCGCGAGCGCGTCGGCGCGCGCCGCGCGCTCGACCACCCGGGCGAGATCGCCTTCGCGCTCGACGAGGACGGGGGGAGCCTGGCTCAGCGGGCCCTCTCCCGGCGCGGGCGCGCTGCCCTGCCGCGCCGCGCCCGCGCGAGCGCGCCGAGCGACGCGGCCGCCGCGGCGAGGAGCCCGCCGCCGCCTCCGCCGCCTGGCGACGACGGGGCCGCGGCGCAGCCGCCGCTCTCCTCCGGGGCGGGCTGATCTTTGGCGCACAGGTCGGAGAAGCCGTGGCGCGGCGTGGGGTCGCACGCCTCGACCGGCTCCCCGGGCGGGTACACCGAGCAGATCCCCGCGCGGTCGTCGTCGTCGAGGTCGCGGAGGATCGTGCTCTCCGGCCGGTAGTCGGCGTACATGGTCGCGGTGACCTCGGCCGAGTGCGAGAGCCCGAGGAAGTGGCCGGCCTCGTGCGTGGCGATGCTCAGGAGATCGAACGAGACGTCGTCGTCGCCCATCGAGAGCGTCACGTCGAACGAGTTGATCTCCATGTCGGCGTCGTAGATCTCGCCGTTCTTGAGGTTGTAGGTGACGGTCGTGAGCGCGAGGGTGTTCCCGCCGCTGCCGTACGGCCACCCGTCGTCCCGGAACGTGATGATGTTCGCGTTCCCCTTGCGCTGGTTGTACTCGTGCGCGTCGCACGAGATCGGGCCGAGGTAGGTGACCTCCATGCGGGGGCTCGTCCCGCCGCCGCAGTCGGCCGCGGTCCACGTGGCGAAGGCCTGCTCGAAGATCGCCTCGGCCTCCGCGAGCGTCACCTGGTCCGAGGCGTCTTCCTGGAGCGAGTAGCTGACGCACGGCGAGGGCCAGGCGAGGGGGATGCCGCAGTCGGTCGCCTGCTGCGGGTTGCAGACGGCCGCGGTCGACTGGGTCTCGGGACAGACGCTGGTGCGGCAGTAGGCCAGGGCGGCCCGGGGGAGGGCGAGCGCCGCGGCGACGAGCGTGAACGAGGCGGCGGCGCGGGCGCGCGCGCCGCGCCCGGCGGGCGCGAGATCACTTCTGCGCATGCTTCGCCTTCCAGGCGCGGCTCACCGCGTCGATGGCCGCGTCGACCGTCGCGCCGACGAGCTGCTCGCGCGCCGAGATCGCCGGGCCGGGCCGGGCCAGGACGGTCCCGCTGGACGGGCTCGCGGCCAGCCGCCGCACGGCGATGCGCGGCGCGCCGGCGATCCGCCGCGTCTCCTCGGCGTCGACGATGGGGTAGTGGCCCTGGGCCATCCCGGACACGACGAGCGCGGAGCTGGCCCGGGACACGAAGATCATCGCCTGCGCGCCGATCCTGAGCTGCGCGTCGCCGGCCACGTGCTGTCCGACGTCCCCGACGATGCCCCCGAGCGTCCTCACCCACACGTCGGCGTCGGGCTGCCCGGCCACGGTGCGGTCGATCGACAGGCGGGTATACGTCACGATCCTCTCGGACCCGCCGAGCTCCTCCCACCTGCTGTGCTGCTCGGTCGCGGTCGCGACCACGACGTACGAGGCGGCGGCGACGAGCTCGTCCAGCGAGAGCTGGATGGAGACGGCCGCCTGCGCGGCGCGCGGGCCGGACAGGAGCGCGCCGGGGCTCACCCCGGCTGCTGGGTCGGCGTCGCCCCCGGGCGCGAGGGTGACCGCGGGTGGCAACGCGAAGAGGAGGGCTATGAGCAAGGCTCTGGGAGACATAGGGGCAACGATACCATGCTGGCGAGCGGGGCACGCCCGAAGCCCGCGGCGCGGTCGTGCTGGACCCTGTGTCCCGGTCCGACTAGCTAGATCGTCTGGGTCGAGACCGAGGAGCCTGCGATGACGAGCGACGCGTTGACGATCGGCAGACACACGTTCACTTCCCGCCTCTTCGTGGGGACGGGCAAGTACAAGGACCTGGAGGAGACCCGTCGCGCGCTCGAGGCGTCCGGCGCGGAGGTGGTCACGGTGGCCCTCCGCCGCGTGAACCTGAAGGAGCGGGGCGAGGGGTCGATGATGTCGCTGCTCCAGCAGGGGCGCGTCACGATCCTGCCGAACACGGCGGGCTGCACCACCGTCGAGGACGCGGTCCGCACCTGCCGGCTCGCGCGCGAGCTCGGGCTGTCGGACCTCGTGAAGCTCGAGGTCATCGGCGACGAACGGACGCTGTTCCCGGACAACGAGGCGACGCTGGAGGCGGCGAAGATCCTGGTCAAGGAGGGCTTCACGGTGCTGCCTTACTGCATGGATGACCCGATCGTCTGCCGGAAGCTGGAGGACATCGGGTGCGCGGCCGTGATGCCCCTGGCCGCGCCGATCGGCAGCGGGCTCGGCATCCGGAACCCGTACAACC
Source organism: Sorangium sp. So ce296 (assembly GCF_051529605.1). Classification (NCBI taxonomy): domain Bacteria; kingdom Pseudomonadati; phylum Myxococcota; order Polyangiales; family Polyangiaceae; genus Sorangium; species Sorangium sp. So ce296. Next base: position 13,801,342 of record NZ_CP150325.1, on the reverse strand, counting down.
TGATGATCATCCGCGAGACGGCGAAGGTGCCGGTGATCGTGGACGCGGGCGTCGGGACGGCGAGCGACGCCGCGGTGGCGATGGAGCTCGGGTGTGATGGGGTGTTGATGAACACGGCCATCGCGGGCGCGCGGGATCCGATCCTGATGGCGCAGGCGATGCGGGACGCGGTGAGGGCCGGGCGAATGGCCTACCTCGCGGGGCGGATGCCGAAGAAGCTCTACGCGACGGCGTCGTCGCCGGAGCACGGCAAGATCGCCGGGCTGTAGGAGCGCGCGGCGGGGGGGCGCGCCGCTGCGCAGCGGGCGGCGGGCTCAGCGCGCTGCGGGGCGCGGCGCGCTACGGGAGAGCGCGCTGCGGGGAGCGCGGCGCGGCGTCCCGATGTGCGAAGTCAAACGAACAGCACGCCGGGGTCATGATACGCTCACAGCCCTGAGTCAGAATGACACGGAACGCTCATCGCACGGTCGACACCTCTGTCGTGACGCGACGGGGCGCTCCGAGGACGACCGCGGCGACCTGACGGTCCGCTCAGGAGAATATGAGCAAGCCCAACGTCTGCATGGTCGTGAACAACCTCGAGGTCGGCGGGCTCGAGAAGGTGGTGCTGAGCCTCCTCGATCGGCTCGGCGATCAGGGCTTCGATCTCTCGCTGATCTGCCTCGACGGCGAGGGGCGGCTCTTCTCGGAGGTGAAGCTGCCCCGCTCCAAGTGCCTCGTGATCACGAAGGATCTCCGGCCGGTGCTGCCCGGCCTCAAGAGCGATCCCGAGGCGATCCTCTGGATCCGGCGCTTCTTCCACCAGCGCTCCGTGGATATCGTCCACGTCCACAACCGGGCTCCGCTCATCTTCGCCGGCCTCGCGGCGCGCCTGCTCCGGAATCGGCCGCTGGTCGTCTACTCGGAGCACAACCAGATCAACCGGGCGAAGGGGTTCGACCGGCGCAAATTCGGCTACTACGCCTACCTCGCCGACGAGATGGTCGCGGTCTCGCACGACCTGAAGCGCATCCTCGTCGACGACGTGAAGGTCCGCGCGCCGGTCCGGGTCATCCACAACGGCATCGACGGGACGCGCTTCGCCCGGGCCCTGACGAGCGGCCAGCAGGGGCGCATCCGCGCGGAGCTCGGCATCGGCGAGCAGGAGTTCGTGTTCGGGTGCGCGGTGGTGCACATCGAGCAGAAGGGGCTCCGCTACCTCATCGAGGCGGCGCCGGAGGTGCTGCGGCGCGCCCCGGAGGCGCGCTTCGTCGTCGCGGGCGACGGCCCGCTCCGGGGGGAGCTCCAGCAGCGCGCCAGGGACGCGGGGCTCGGCGACCGGATGCTCTTCCCCGGGTATCGCTCGGACGTCCCCGAGCTCGTCTCCGCGTTCGACGCCTACGTGCTCCCGTCGCTCTGGGAGGGGCTGCCGCTCGCCCTGCTCGAGGCGCTCGCGCTCGGCAAGCCGATCGTGGCGAGCCGCGTCGGCGGCGTCCCCGAGATCATCGAGCACGGGGTCGACGGGTTCCTCGTCCCGCCGAAGGACCCGGGCGCGCTGGTCGAGCACCTCTCGCGGGTCGCCCGCGACGCGGAGCTCCGCGAGCGCGCGCGCACGCGCGGCCCCGCGAAGTTCGCCGAGCAGTTCAGCCTGGAGGCGATGGTCGACGCGCACGTGCGGCTCTTCGACGAGCTCGTCGCCCGGCGGCGCGGCGGGGAGGCCTCGCCGCGGGCGCAGAGGTCCGGGGGAACGAGCCAGGGACCCGTGCTGAATACGAGGTTGAGCGAGACCGACCGAGCTTGAAGAGGCCGAGCGAGCCTCAGCAAGCCTGACCGGGACGCGACGAGACCCGACGAGACCCGACGAGACGCGACGAGACCCAACGAGACCCGACGAGACCCAACGCGACCTAACGAGACGCCTCGAACCAGCGCCGGCACCAAAGCCCCTGTTGCCGGCGCGCTCGCTGCCTCGGATCGATTCAGACAGGAGGAGCTCTTGCGGCGCATGCGTGTTTTGCTTATCACGAAGATTTTCCCGAACGCGGTTCACCCGGACGAGGCGCCGTACAATCGTCGGCAGTTCGCCGCGCTGTCGCGTTACTGCGACGTCCGGGTGCTCGCGACGATCCCGTGGTTCCCTGGCATCGAGCGGCTCTCGAAGTGGCCTGTCGGCGCCAGCGCGCCGCGCGAGGAGGTCATCGACGGGCTCCCGGTCCGGCACCCGCGCTATCTCTACGTGCCGAGGGTCGCGCCGGCCCTGAACGGCCCGCTGTACGCGGCGTCGATGCTCCCGGAGCTCGTCGGGCGCGGCCCGTCGCCCGACGTGATCGTCGGGGCGTTCGCCTACCCGGACGGCTTCGCCGCCGTGTGCCTCGGTCGGCTGCTCCGGGTGCCGGTCGTCATCAAGGTGCACGGGTCGGACATCGACGTGATCCCGCGCGACGCGCGGCTCCGGCGGCCGCTCAGCTGGGGCCTCACGCGCGCGACCCGGGTGGTGGCGGTCAGCCGCAAGCTCGCGGACGGGGTGGCGGCGCTCGGCGTGCCGCGCGATCGCATCGACATCGTCATGAACGGCGTCGACGCGAAGCTGTTCCAGCCGCGCAGCCGCGCCGAGTCGCGCGCGGCGCTCGGCCGGTCGCCTGCATCGAAGATGTTCGTCTTCGTCGGCCACCTGAACCGGGACAAGGGGGTGCTCGATCTGGTCGAGGCGTTCGAGCGGCTCGCGCCCGCGCACCCGGACCTCGAGCTCACGCTCGTGGGCAGCGGCGCCGAGGAGCAGGCGTGCAAGGCCGCCGCCGCCCGGCTGGGCGGCCGGCTGACGGTGACCGGCTACCTGCCGCACGACCAGGTGTCGCTGTGGCTCGGGGCCTCGGACGCCCTCGTGCTCCCGAGCCTGCACGAGGGGACGCCCAACGTCGTGCTGGAGGCGCTCGCCTCGGGGCGCCGCGTGGTGGGGACGAGCGTGGGGGGCATCCCCGACATCCTCCACAGCCCGGAGCTCGGCGAGCTCATCCCGCCGGGGGACAAGGGCGCGCTCGCGGACGCGCTGCTGCGCGCCGCGCGGCACGAGTACGACCCGGCGCGGGTCGCGGAGCTCGCTGGCGGGCGCGACTGGGACGACAGCGCGCGCGCCCTCCACGACACGCTCCTGCGCGCGGTGCGCAGCGCCCGCCGGCCGAGCGCGGGCGGGCAGGACCTCGGCGACGCGGCGTTCAGCGCCCCGGGCCCGAAGGGCGGGAGCGAGAACGGCGCCGCGCGGACGGGCGCTCCCCTGAGCTGACGGCTCGACTGGGCGGTGGCGGCGGCTCGCGGCGCGGCGCGGCGTCCGCGGCGGTGGCGGCGGGTCACGGCGCGGCGTCCTCTTGACGCTCGCGCGCGTTCATCGGCGAATGGCGCCCGTGCTCCCCGGCATCCGCGCGGCCCTGGGCCCGCTCGTGATCTTCGCCGCCGTCGCGCGGGCGCCTTACCAGTGCGCGAGCGACGTCGACCCGGATCACCGCCAGTACGAGGATCCGAGCGAGGCCCTGTACGGCCTGGCCGAGCGCTTCAAGGCGAACGGCGATCGCCGCGCCCAGGCCGACACGTTGCGCTTCCTCGTCGAGCGGTATCCTTCGAGCCGGTTCGCCCGGATGGCCCGGCAGGACCTCGAGGCGCTCGGCGAGCCGGGCGCTCCGGGAGGGGCGCGCGCCCCGGGCGACGGAGACCGCTGACGCGCCGCGCGTCGGCGCAGGAGGACGGCCATGCTCACCCCGCGGTTGACCCTCATCACGCAGACGGCGGACGTGCCGGAGCCGGCCCTGCTCGCGCGGCTCTCGGCGTTCGGCGCCCTGCCCCCCGAGGCCCGCGCCCGCGTGGCGGTGCAGCTCCGCGACCCCGAGCTCTCCGGCGCGGCGCTCCACGCGCTCGGCCGGCGCCTGCGCGACGCCACCGCCGCGATCGGCGCCTCGTTCGTCGTCAACGACCGCCTGGATCTCGCGCTGCTGCTGGGCGCGGACGGCGTGCACCTCGGCCGCCGCTCGGTCGCGGTGGCGGACGCGCGCGCCCTGCTCGGCGCCGGCGTCTTCGTCTCGGTCGCCTGCCACGGCGTGGACGAGGTGCTCCGCGCGGCGGAGGCCGGGGCAGACGCGGCCGTGCTGTCGCCGATCTTCGCGACGCCCGGCAAGGGCCCGCCCCTCGGGCTCGCGGCGCTGGGCGAGGCGCGGGCCCGCCTCGCGGCCGCGTCGCGCGGCGTCGCGCTCATCGCCCTCGGCGGCGTGGACGCGGGCTCGGCGCCGGCCTGCCTCGCGGCGGGCGCGGACGGGGTGGCCGCGATCCGCGCCGACTTCGGCGGCGCGCTGCCGGCGCCGCTCGGGGGGTGACCTCGCCTGCTCCCGCCGCCGCGCCCACGGAGCCGGGCCGCGCGGCGGACGTCCTCACCTCGCCCAGAGGTCGGCGAGCGGCAGCTCGATCGCGTCGAACGGCTCGGCCCGCACGACCTCGTCGCCATCGTGGGTGTCGAGCAGCCACCACCGGCCGTCGTCGAGCCGGTACACCTCGAGCGTCTGCGCGACCGGGTTGATCAGCCAGGCGTGGCGGACCCCTTCGCGGCGGTAGATCCGCCTCTTCTTGCCGCGGTCGATGCGCTCCGTGCGCGGGGAGATCACCTCGCACACCCAGTCGGGCGCGAGGTCGTAGTGCGCGGGCGCGTCCTCGGGCCCGAGCGCGTCGGGCATGCGCTCGCGACGCCAGCCGGCGAGATTGGGGACGACCTTGTCGGGCCGCGGTCCGAGGTGGAGCTCGGGCTCCACGAGGATGACCCAGCCGCCAGGTCCGCCTCTCCCGCGATCGAAGGGGCCCGTGAGGCTTCCGCCCAGGAGCGACGCCGTACGCGTGTGCGGCCGCCCTGGCCGCGGGAACGTGTGCAGCTCCCCGTCGAGGATCTCGGCGACCATCTCCTCCGGCGCGGCCTGGAACGCGGCCTCCACCTCGGGGGCGTTGCCCGGGAGCAGCGGGTGCTGTGCGCTCATGCGGCTAGCCTATCACTCCTCCCGCTTGCCGCTCCCCCGCGCCTCCCTCGACGCTGGCAATCCGCCTTGCTACTAGGCCGGGCCATGTCCGAAGCGTCCTCGAAGAAACCGACCGACGGCCCGCACGAGCCCCTGTTCGACAAGGTGGCGACCGAGCTGAACTTCCCCGCCGACGAGGCGAAGATCCTCGCCTTCTGGAAGCAGCACCGCATCTTCGAGAAGACGCTCCGCGCCGAGACCCGCGCCACCGGCCCGTCCAAGGGCACGTTCGTCTTCTACGAGGGCCCGCCGACCGCCAACGGCATGCCGCACAACGGCCACGTGCTCACGCGCGCCGTGAAGGACGTCTTCCCCCGCTACAAGACGATGCGCGGCTACGACGTCCCGCGGAAGGCCGGCTGGGACACCCACGGGCTGCCGGTCGAGGTCGAGGTCGAGAAGGAGCTGCGCATCCACGGCAAGGCCGACATCGAGCGCTACGGCGTCGAGCCGTTCATCTCGCGCTGCATCGACTCGGTCTTCCGGTACACCGAGGCGTGGGAGAGCCTGACCGACAAGATCGGCTTCTGGGTCGACCTCGACAGCGCCTACGTCACCTACCACCGGAGCTACGTCGAGAGCGTCTGGTGGGCGCTCTCGCAGCTGCACAAGAAGGGGCTGCTCTACCGCGGCCACCGCGTCTGCTGGTGGTGGCCGCAGGGGGGGACGGCGCTCAGCGCGGCCGAGGTCGGCTGGAACTACAAGACCGTGGACGACCCGAGCGTGTTCGTGGCGTTCCCGCTCGTGGACGAGCCGGACACCGCGCTCTGCGCCTGGACGACCACCCCGTGGACCTTGCCCTCGAACGGCTACGCCGCCGTGCGGCCCGAGTTCGACTACGTCGTCGTCGATGCGGGGGCGCCCGCGGGTGGGGCGGCGCCGGTGGCGCGGAAGCTCATCGTCGCCGCGGCGCTGCGCGAGGAGCTCGCGAAGAAGTTCAAGCGCGACCTGCCCGTGCTCCGCGAGCTCAAGGGGAGCGAGCTCATCGGGAAGCGGTACCGGCCGCCGTTCGACAGCTTCTCGAGGTCGCTCGAGGGCGCCACCCTGCGGCGGAAGGACGGCAAGGAGGAGCCGCTCTACTGGGTCGTGATCGGCGCCGACTTCGTCACGCTCGACTCCGGCACCGGCGTCGTCCACATCGCGCCCGCGTTCGGCGAGGACGACTTCAACGCCCACAAGCGGCGCGTCGCCGAGCTCGCCGAGCCGGGCGCCGCGGGCGAGGTGCCGATCCTGTGCGCGGTGCGGCCGGACGGCACGTTCGAGCCGGGGCTCACGCCGTTCTCGGGCCTGTGGGTGAAGGACGCCGACCCGCTCATCCTCAAGGATCTCGCGGCCCGCGGGCTGCTCGTCCACGACGAGAAGTACCGCCACGACTACCCGTTCTGCTGGCGCGCCGACGACGATCCGCTGATCCAGCTCGCGCGGCCCGCCTGGTACATCAGGACGCGCGAGAACATCGACAAGGCGATCGCCAACAACCGCGCGATCCACTGGATGCCGCCCCACATCCAGGAGGGGCGCTTCGGCGACTTCCTCGCCAACAACGTCGACTGGGCGCTCTCGCGCGAGCGGTACTGGGGGACGCCGCTCAACGTCTGGATCTGCGCGAGCAGCGAGGAGCACCAGCTCGCCCCGGCGTCGGTCGCCGAGATCGAGGCGCTGAACCCGCGCGCCTTCGACCACTTCCACGAGGCGAAGAAGGCCGATCCGAGCCTGAACGACCACCTCATCGTCCACAAGCCGTGGATCGACCGGGTGACGTTCCCCTGTCCCACGTGCGGCGGCGAGATGCGCCGCGTGACCGAGGTCATCGACGCGTGGTTCGACAGCGGGAGCATGCCGTTCGCGCAGTGGGGCTACCCGCACGCCCCGGGCTCGAAGGAGCTGTTCGATCGCGCGTTCCCGGCGGACTTCATCAGCGAGGCGATCGACCAGACGCGCGGCTGGTTCTACTCGCTCCTGATGGTCTCGACGCTGGTCTTCGACGAGGCGACGCAGGAGAAGCTCGGGCTGTCGCGGCTCCGGAGCTACCCGCACCCGTACAAGACGTGCGTCGTGCTGGGGCACGTCTGCGACCGCGAGGGCAAGAAGGAGAGCAAGTCGAAGGGCAACTACACGCCGCCCGAGGTCATCCTCGAGCGCGTCCGGATGGAGTTCGCCGCGGTGCGGGCCGCCGAAGTGAAGGGAGCCCAGCCGAAGGACGGGGTCGCGCTCATCGCGCGCGAGGACTACGAGGGGCTCGACCTGACGGGCGACGCCGCGAAGGTGCGGATGTACCGCGCCGATCGCGAGGCGCAGCCGATCACCATGGAGCTCCGGCCGCAGAAGGGCATGCCGCGGCGGATCGTCGCGCTCTCCGAGGCCGATCTCGACAGGCTGGGCCTCACGCCCGGGCAGGGGGCGCTCTCGGTGATGCCGAACGACGTGCCGCGGCTCGATCAGGCCGAGCGCGTCACCATCGAGGACCCGTCGACCTCCGCGCCGGGGGCCGACGCGTTCCGGTGGTTCTTCTACGCGTCCTCCCCGCCGTGGACGAACACGCGCCACTCGCTCACGAACGTGCGCGCCCTCCAGAAGGAGTTCGCGGTCAAGCTCCGGAACGTCTACTCGTTCTTCACCATCTACGCGAACATCGACGGCTTCTCGCCCGCGGAGGGGAACCCCGGCGCGACGGACACGTCGCCCGCGGCGCTCGCGGCGAGCGCCGGCTACCGGCCCGCGAAGGAGCGGTCGCTCCTCGACCGGTGGATCCTCTCGGAGCTCGCGCTCTCGACGCGGGAGGTGACGGCGCACCTCGACGAGTACCGCTTGTACGAGGCCGCGCAGCGGCTGGTCGACCTCGTGGACGCGCTGTCGAACTGGTACGTCCGCCGGAGCCGGGCGCGCTTCTGGGCCCCCTCTCCGACGTGGGTCGAGGATCGGCTGTCGCCGTCCTCTCCGGCCGATCCGCTCGACGTCGCGCCGGGCGCCGTGCGGGCGGCCCAGGACAAGCGCGACGCGTACTTCACGCTCTACGAGGTGCTCGTCGCGATCGCCAAGCTGAGCGCGCCGTTCACGCCGTTCCTCGCCGAGGCGATGTACCAGAACCTGGTGCGGCGGCCGTGGCCCGCGTCGCAGCCGGAGAGCGTGCACCTCGTGGCCTTCCCGGAGGCGGACCAGGCCGCGGTGGACGAGCCGCTCGCGGTCGAGATGCGCGCGGTGCGCGAGCTCGTCTCGCTCGGGCTGCAGGTGCGCACGGCGAACAAGCTCAAGGTGCGGCAGCCGCTCGCGCGCGCGGACGTCGTGCTGTCGCAGCAGGGGCTCGCGGCGGCGCTCGCCGAGCACGTGCCGCTCATCGCCGAGGAGCTCAACGTGCACGAGGTGCGCTTCCTGAAGCCCGGCGAGGAGGGGAGCGCGGTCCGTTACGTGCTCAAGCCGAACTTCCGCGCGCTCGGGCCGAAGCTCGGCAAGAAGGTGCAGCTCGCGAAGCAGGTCCTCGCGAAGGCCGACGCGTCGGCGCTGCGCGCGGCGCTGGCGACCGAGGGCAAGATCGCGATCGCGCTCGACGGCGAGCAGGTCGAGCTCGGCCCCGAGGAGATCGAGGTCGCCGTGGAGGCGGGCGAGGGGTTCGCGGCGGCCGGCGGCCGCGCGGGGGTCGTCGTGCTGCACACGGCGCTCACGGACGCGCTCCGCGACGAGGGGCTCGGCCGGGAGATCCTCTCGCGCGTGCAGGGGCTGCGCAAGGAGCTCGACCTCGGCTTCACCGAGCGGATCCGGCTCGCGCTCGACGGCAGCGAGCGGGCCCGCAAGGTGGCCGGGGCGGCGCGGGAGATCCTGATGCAGGAGGCGCTCGCGGCCGAGCTCGTGCTCGGGGCGGCGCCCGCGGCGTGGGGGCAGGCCGAGCGGCGCGAGCTCAGCGTCGACGGCGAGGCGCTCGCGATCGCGGTCGCGCGCACGGCGTGAGGGGCGCCTGGGGGGGAGGTCGAACCGCGATGATCACCAAGATCCGCGCCCGGAACTTCCGCAGCATCGGGGAGCGGATCGAGCTCGAGCTCGGGGCGATGACGGTCCTCGTGGGGCCGAACGCCTCGGGCAAGAGCAACGTTGCCGATGTTCTGCGATTCCTGGCCGATTGCGTGAGCTCATCGCTCGCGAGCGCCGTCGCGGCGCGACACGGGTTCCGTGCCCTGCGGCACGTCGATGCCCGGGAGTCTTCCGACGTGATCATCGAAGTCCATGTTCAGAGCGAGCGCGGCGCTGGTATCTGGGGCTTCACGCTCACCTCGTCGAGTGATGGCGATGGTGTGCTGGTCAAGGGCGAACGGGCCGTGTGGTTTCCCGATCCGGCGACACCTCTCGCGGTCCGAGAGCACCGCTTTGCCCTGCTCGAGAGGCACGAGGACTCATGGACCGAAGAGGAGCGCGACGCGATCCGGGGAAGCGTGCGCGACACAGCGGCGCGCGCCGCTACCGAGCCTGCTACGCCCAGCTATTTCGCTGCTCACCCGGGGCGTGACGTCCTCGTGCTCCCCTTCATCGGCCGTCGAGAGCTCTTCGCGTCGGCTGCGGAGTGGAAGCAGCTCAGCAGCTTTGTTCCGTTCATGGAGGAGCTGCGCAGCGTCGCCATCTACTCTTTGTTCCCGGACGTGCTCCGTAACCCACAGCAGCCGGATCCATCCAAGCCCATGAGCGCGAAGGGCAGCAACTGGGCCTCGACGTTGCGGGGGATCGAGCGATCGAGCTGGGGAGCCGAGCTTGTCGCTGCCCTCGGGCGCATCGCCTCGGACATCGACGAGTACCGCGTGACGGAGGCGGGAGGGTTCCTGATCCCGGAGTTCCGTCACGGCGTCGATGCGCAGGGGCGCGAGCGCTGGCACGGGGCTGCGCAGGAGTCGGACGGCACGCTGCGCGTCGCGGCGCTCCTCACCGCGCTGTTCCAGGAGCCCGCGCCGGCGCTCCTGGGCTTCGAGGAGCCGGAGCTCGGCGTGCATCCAGGAGCGATCTCACTTCTCTACGACTTCTTGAAGGAGGCGTCGACGCGCAGCCAGATCCTGCTCACGACGCACAGCCCCGACCTGTTGGATCTGGTTCCGATCGACGACCTTCGCGTCGTCGATCGGCGCGCAGGGGCGACGACGTTGGCGCGGGTCGAGGAGCGGCAGCGCGAGCTCGTGCGCAAGCGGCTGATGTCGACGAGCGATCTCCTTCACGCCGAGGGCCTTCGCGCTGAGGGAACCGCCGGCGATGGCTAAGGCCTACTTGGTCGTCGAGGGGCACGGCGAGGTCGAGGCGGCCAGGAACCTGGTCACACGTCTCTGGGCCGATCTCGGGCTGCCGCATGCCGTGTGGGGAGCGCCGAAGCGCGGCAAGGCGCTCAATACCCGCGCCGGCGTGCTGCAAGCCTGCGAGCTGCTGCGCAGCGAACCCTAGTGCGCCTCGGCTCACCGCCGCGGTTTCGTGCCGGGCCTTACGATCCTGCGGGGCGCGATCGCCCGGCCTCGCGGGGTGGCGCTCCTCCTGAAGGATCTTGTTGTGGCCATCGCGGACGAGGCGTTCGATGATCCTCGTCGGGTGGGGAGCATCGAAGCGTCTCAGGAAGGTACCGAAGGCCGCCTAGCACCGGCCCGAGAGGGGCGATGGCTGACCCCGGCGCCCGGATATTTCCGCGGCACGAACATGCCAGCGCCCGCCGGCCCGCTTCCACGCCGGCTGGATGTCCCAGGCGCGCGGCTGCCTGTCCCAGGCGCGCGGCTGCCTGTCCCTGACGCGCGACTGTCCGTCCCTGACGCGCGGCTACCTGTCCCAGCCGCGCAGCGCGACGCGTCCCAGGAGCACGACGCCATGTCCCTGGCCGCCGTGCCTGCGTCCCTGACGCGCGCTCCGGTGTCCCTGGAGGTCGCTCCGGCATCCCTGAGGTCCGCTCCAGCGTCCCTGGCGCTCCCTCCGGCGTCCCTGGAGGGCCACCCAGCCTGTCCGGCTCGCGGTCCAGCTGCGCGGGAAGGGGAGGGCACGCCCTGGAAGAGGGGCTCCGCGCCGCGATGATCACCCACGTCTACGTCAGCAACTACGGCAGCATCGGGCCCGGCATCGAGCTCACGCTCGGCGCGCTGACCGCGCTCGTCGGCCCGCCCGGCGCGGGGAAGGGGTGCCTCCTCGATGCCGTGCGGTTCCTCGCCGAGTGCGCCAACGGGGCGCTCGAGCAGGCGGCGGCCAGCCGCCGCGGCGGCGGCGCGCTGCAGCGCCCCCGCGACAGCGGCGCGGTCACCACCCTCGGCGTCGCCGTCTCCAGGACCGAGGGCCACGGGTTCTGGCTCGTGCAGCTCGCGCCCGGCGACCGGGAGGGCGAGACGCGCGTGAAGAGCGAGACGGCCGCGTGGTGGCAGCGCAGCGCCCTCACCCGGCTCGTCAAGCCGGGCCTCCGCGACGTCTTCGACGCCGGCAGCGACCCGCCCGAGGTCTCCTTCGACCGGCTGAAGGGCAGCCCGAAGGGGTTCTCGCGCAAGGACAAGGGCCGCAGCGGCACGCTCGCCTACCGCGGCGTCGCCCCCATCGCCGTGAGCGGCGCCAGGCTCGTCCTGCCGCTGCTCTCCGATGGACCGCTCACCCCGATGCGCGACGAGCTGCGCCGCGCGGTCCTCTACTCCCTCGCGCCGCGCCCCCTCCGCTCGCCCCAGAAGATCAGCGCCTCCCGCCGCCTCCGCGCGAGCGGCGAGAACTGGGGCTCCGTCCTCCGCGCGCTCGAGAAGGAGCGCTGGAGCGAGCAGTTCCTCGCCAGCCTGTCCCAGGTGCTCGGCGACGTCGACGGCGCCCGCGCCCTCTCGTCCGGCGGGTTCCTCGTCCCGGAGCTGCGCCACGGCGTCGACGACGGCGGCCGCGAGCGCTGGCGCGCGGCCACGGACGAGCCGGACGCGACGCTCCGGCTCGCGGCCATGGTCACCGCGCTCTCGCAGGAGCCGCCGCTCGTGCTCGCCGGCTTCGAGCACCCCGACGCGGGCGTCGATCGCGGCGCGCTGCCCGCGCTCGTCGAGTACCTGCGCGGCGCCTCCGCCCAGCGCCACCTCCTGCTCACGACCGAGAGCCCCGCGCTCCTCGACCTCCTGCCGCGCGAGTCCGTCTACTCGGTGGCGCTCCGCGACGGCTCGACCACCGCGTCGCCCATCGGCGAGCCCGAGCGGCGGGCGCTCCGCGAGCAGCTCGTCGCCGCCGAGGGCCAGCGCGTCCGGGATGCGCGCTCCGATCGGCCCCCGCGTGGCCCCTGAGCCGCGACTACCCCGCGAGCCGCTCCCGCTGCGGCGCGAGCGGCGACGCGTCGTACCGCGCGAGGAGGTCCTCCGGATCGCGGTAGAGCGCCGCGCACCCCGCCTCGACGAGCTCCATCTCGGGGAAGCCTCCGCAGCGCAGCCCCACCGCCAGGATGCCGAGCTTGGCCGCGGCCTCGGCGCCGGACGGCGTGTCGCCGACCAGCACCACCTCGCGCGGATCGACGCTGCCCAGCCGGTCGAGCGCCGCCTCGAGGACGTCCGGATGCGGCTTCGACCTCCCCGCGTCGTCCGCCGACACCGCCCACGAGACAAGGTCGCCCACCCCGGCGCGCTCGAGGCTCGCGTCGAGCGCGCCGCGCGCCATCGACGCGGCGGCGACGATCCGGCGCCCGTCGCGCGCGACGCGCTCGAAGAGCTCGCGCACCCCCGGGAAGACGCGCGCCCCGGGGAGGAGCTCGCGCGCGTAGATCTCGTCGTGGAGCGACGCGAGCCCCGCGCCGATCCAGCCGATCTCCTCGGGCGAAAGGAACACCGGCAGGAGCCGGTCCGCGCCCTCGCCGACGTGGCGCCTGAGCTTCTCCCGCGCGACCTCGCGGCCGAACCGCGCGAAGGCCCGCTGCCAGGCGGCCACATGCAGATCGACGGCGTCGAGGACCGTGCCGTCGACACCGAAAATGACGGCGCTGACGCTGGCCATGGCGCGACACGTGGCGCAGGGCCGGACGCACCGCCATCGGAGGGCTCCCGACGGCGCGCGGGCGCGAGCTGCGCCACGCCGAAGGCGCGATAGACTGGGTCGAGGAGGGCGAGCGGGCAGGGCGATGCGATCCATGAACGGCCGGCTTCCGGCACTCTCGGTCTTCCTCGGCGCGCTCCTCGGCCCGGCCAGCTCCGCCGCGCAGGGCGGGCCCGCGCTGGTCGTGGTCGATCGGGACGACGACGACGCCGACGGCGTGCCCGACGGCGAGCAGGCCCGCGTGCCGTCCTCCCCGGAGCTCCTCGCGCTGCGCGCGCCGCGCGGCGCGAGCCAGGCGCCCGCGGCGATCCCGGAGGGCCTGCGGCTGCTCGTCGACGGCAGCCCCGTCCAGCCGGGGAGCGCGATCCCCGCGGGCGCCCGCCGCGTCGAGCTCCAGGCGGTCCGGGCGGGCCGGAGCGAGATCGCCCTCTTCGGCAGGACGCTGCCGATCAGCGCGTTCGAGGTCCGCGCCATCGACGGCGCCGGGACGCGCATCGACATGGCGCGCTCCCACGCCTCGCTCCAGCGCACGCCCCCGGACCGGCTCGGCGACGATCCGTTCGGGAACCTCGACGATCCCGACGCGATCCGCCTGCTCGTCATCGGCGCGGCCGAGGACCTGCCGCTCACCGTCGACGTCCACTCCGCGGCGCCGTCCGGCCGGGCGATCGATCGCCTGCCCAGCGTGCCGCTCGGCCACGTCGCGTGCCCTCCGGACGTCCCGGCGGGCCTCGTGTGCGGCTCGACGCGCCCCCTCCGGATCGTGGCCGACGACATCGACCGCAACCACCCGATGATCGCCGATCGCTCCGTGAAGGGCGAGGTCGGCGGCGCGCTCGTGGTCGCCCTGCCCGACGGGCCGAAGCTACAGATGATCCGCATCGCCGGCCCGCGCTCCTCGCCGCTCGGGCCCCTCGGGCGCACGCGCGCGCGCCTGCGCATCCTCATGGTGCGGCCGCGCGCGGGCGGGCCGCCGCCGATGGGCGGGGACGACTCGGGCGCGCTCGCGATCGCGCGCGCGGAGGTCGAGCGCGCGAACGCCCTCTGGGGCGCGTGCGGCGTGAGCTTCGGCCCGCCGGAGGAGCTCGACATCAGCTTCGTCGACCCGCCGCGCCCGCACCTGCTCGCGATCGGCTGCGACCACGGCCTGCCGGCGAGCGGCGGCGCGATCCGGGTGCGCGTCGACGGCCACGAGGTGACCGCGGCGATCCGCCCCCGCATGCGCCCCGACGCCGCGGCGCGCGCCGTCGCCGCGGCGATCGGCGCCGCGGGCTTCTCGGTGCGCCTGTCGGACAACCCGGCCATCGGCGCGGGCGCGTTCGGGACCACCGACGTGCTCGTGCGGCGCCCGGGCGGCGCGCCCGCGGCGATCGAGCCGCCGGCGTCGGGCGCGCTGAGCACCGACCCGACGCTCACGGCGTGCATCGGCGCCGTGGAGCTCGAGGACGGCCTGCAGCACTTCAGCGACACGGACGCCATCGCCGGCACCGTCGAGGAGCGCGCGCTGATCAAGGCGTTCGACGACGGCGACCCCGCGACCATCGACGTCGTGATGGTCCCGAGCTTCGCCGGCGGCGGGCGCATCGGCGAGTCGTTCATCTTCGCCGACGGCGGGGCGATCCGGAACACGATCATCGAGGACCGCGCCGGCCTGCGCGCCGACCGCGCCTCGTTCGCGCTGTCGCACGAGCTCGGCCACGTGCTGCTCGACGAGCCGGGGCACCCCGACGATTTCGGGGTCGACACCCCGACCCGCCTGATGGACGCCGACGCGGCCAACTCGTCCGCGTACGGGCCGCGCCGCCTCACGGTGGACGAGTGCGCGCGCGCCATTCGACAGAGCGGCGCGGCGGAGCCGCGCCTGGGCAGGCAGAGCGGCGCTGCGGAGCCGCGCCTGGGTCGCCAGAGCGGCGCGTCGGAGCCGCGCCCGGGCACACAGAGCGGCGCGGCCGATCCGCGCCCGGGCACACAGAGCGGTGCGGCCGATCCGCGCCTGGGCAAACAGAGCGGCGCGGCGGAGCAGCGCCCGGGCAGGCAGAGCGGCGCGGCCGATCCGCGCCTGGGAAAACAGAGCGGCGCGTCGGAGCCGCGCCCGGGCGAGCCCCCGCCGCGCGGCGCGCAGGGCGATCGGGCGGGGGACGCGGCGGCGAGCCCCCCCGGCGCGCCCGGGTTCCGGCCGAGCGGCCCGGTGCCCCTGCTCGCGCCGTGGCCGCTCGCCCCGCTCGGTCGAGAGAGGTGAAAGGCCGCTTCCCGCTGTGGTAGGAGCGGGCCCATGCGGGTCTCCCAGCGGAGCGGCCTCTTCAGCGGCGTCGCGGCCCTCGCGTGCGCCACCGTCCTGCTCGAGATCTCGCTCACGCGGATCTGTGCGGCGCTGTTCGGCGAGCCCCACGCGTTCGTCGCGCTCGCGCTGCCGCTCCTCGGCGCGGGCGCGGGCGGCGCGGCGCTCACCCTCGCCCCGTCGCTCGTCCGCCCGCCCGCGCTCTTCGCCCGCATGGCGACCCTGTCGTCGCTCGCGTCGGGCGCCACGCTCGCGGCGGTCGTCCTGCTCTCGCAGCGCGGGCCGGCGCCCGGGGCGCTCCCGTGGGTCGCGCTGCTCTACGCCGCGGCCACCGTCCCGTTCGCGCTCGCCGGCCTCGCGCTCGCCGCCGCGATCCGGCACGTCGCGTCCGAGATGCCCCGCCTCTACCTGCTCGACCTCGTCGGCGGCGCCCTCGGCGGGCTCGCGGCCGCCGCCGCGCTCCGCGCCGGCGCGCCGCGCGCCGCGCTCGCGGCGGCGATCTTCTTCGCGGTGGCGGGCGTCTTCTTCTACCTCGCGGCGCGCGGGCAGGGCGGCGAGCAGCGGGCGCCCGGCGGCCTCGTCGCCACGTTCGTGCTCGGCGGCTTCGTGCTCCTCGCCGGCGATCTCGGCGCCCCGTGGCTCCGGCTCGCCGGCCTCCGCCGGGGCGCGGCCGACCGCACCGAGCACGAGGCCTGGAGCGCGCGCTCGCTGATCACGGTCGACAAGCCGAGGGCCGGCGCGGCGATGATGCGGATCGGCAGCGCCGCGCAGAGCCCGATCGTCGACGCGAAGACGCCGCCCCCGGCCCAGCCCGAGGACATGGCCTACGCGCTCCACAAGGACCAGGGGCCGGCGCTCGTCGTCGGCGCCGGGGGCGGGCGCGACGTGCGCGCCGCGCTCAAGGCCGGGCTGAAGGACGTCTACGCCGTCGAGGGCGACCGCGGCGTCCTCGAGGTGATGCGCGGCCGGTACGCCGCGTTCAGCGGCAACCTGTTCGACAAGCCCGAGGTCCACCTCGTCGTGGGCGACGGGCGGAGCTTCGCCCGGCGCACGCCGCTGCTCTTCCGGAACATCGTGATCCCGTCGCCGGAGACCGCCGAGGCGTCGTCGACCGGCGCGCTCGCGCTGTCCGAGAGCCGGCTCCACACGGTCGAGGGCGTCGGGGACTTCCTCTCGCGCCTCCTGCCCGAGGGCACGCTGGTCCTGAGCCGCGCCGACGTCGACTTCGATCGCCTGCTCTCGCTCGCGACCGCGGCGCTGCGCCGCGCGGGCGCGGCCGAGCCCAAGGACCACCTCTTCGCGTGCAGCGCCGCGCAGCGGACCGCGCTCCTCGCGCGGCGCACCCCGCTCGCGCGCGAGGACGTCGAGGCGCTGCGCCGCCACTGCCGCCGGCACAAGTTCTCGGAGGCGTTCGCCCCCGACCGGCCGCAGACGCCCATCCGCGCGCTCATCGTCGCCTCCGGGGGCGGCCGCGCGCCCGACGCGGCGGTCGACCTGACGCCGCCCACCGACGACCGGCCGTTCTTCTCGTACGCGGTCCCGGCGCGCCGCCTCCCCGCCGTGCTCGGCGACCTCGGGGCCCTGCGCGCCGAGCAGGCGGGCCTGTTCGCGCTCGCCGCGCTGCTCGCCGCGGGCGCGGGCCTGTTCGCGCTCGCCGCGCTGCTCCCCGCGCTGACCGCGCGCGCCGGCCGCCTCCTCCGCGGCGCCGCGGCGCCCGACGCCGCGCCCCCGCCGCGGCCCGCCCGCGCGCTCTTCTTCTTCGCCGCGATCGGCGCGGGCTTCGCGCTCGTCGAGCTCGCCGTCTTCCGGCACGGGCTCCTCCTGCTCGACCTGCCCGCGTACGAGCTCCCCGTCGTCCTCGTGATCCTCCTCGTCTCGGCCGGCGTGGGCGGCCTGCTCACCGCCCGCGTGGCGCCGGACGCCGCGACGTGGACCTCCGCGCGCGTCGCCGAGGCGCTCGTCGTGGCCGCGGCGCTCGCCGCGGCGGGGCTCGTCCCGCTCGCGCGGTGGAGCCTCGGGCTCGCGGCCTTCCCGCGCGCGCTCCTCGCCGTCGCGCTCCTCGTGCCGTTCGGCCTGCTCGCCGGCTCACTCGCGCCGCTCGGGGTCAAGCTCGTCGCCGCGATCGCGCCGGCGCTGCTCCCCTGGTGCTGGTCGCTCGGCGCCCTCGCCGGCGCGATCGCGATGCCCCTCGGCGCCCTGTGCGCGATGAGCCTCGGCTACAGCGCCCTGCTGCTCGGCGCGGGCCTCGCGTACCTCCTCGCCGCGGCGGCCGTCCCGCCCACCGCAGCCGGGGCGATCGCCGAGGGCGACGGCGCGCCGGCGCCGTCGGGCCCCGATCCCGCCGGCGCGCCGCCGGCGCGGGGCGCCGCGGGGGCGCAGCCCGACGTGCCCGAGGCCGCGCCGGTCGGCTGAGCGCGCGGCGCGCCCGGCCTCACCGCCGCGCGGCCAGGAGCACGTGCGCGAGCAGGCCCGCGATGTTGAACGCGTCGTCGCCGCCGCGGTGGTGCGTGCCCGCGAGCGGCAGGCCCGCGCGCTCCAGGGCCTCGGCCATCCCGATCTCGCGCGACAGGGCGTGCGTCACCGCGAACAGGCTCTTCACGTTGAGGTGGCTCGGGCCGAACGGGTAGGGCACGCCCCGCGCCTCGCACTGCCGCTCGAACATGCGCCGGTCGTAGTCGCCGTAGCTCGCCCAGAGGCGATCCTGCGCCTTGAGCTCGCCCCGCAGGGTCGCGCACGCCTCCTTGAACGACACGCCGGCGTCGACGTCGGCCTGCGTCAGCGTCGTCAGCGCCGTGCAGAACGGGCTCACGCGCGAGCGCTCGGGGCGCACCAGGATCGAGCGCCGGTCGCGCCGCCGGCCCGACGCGACCTCCAGCGTGCACACGCCGATCTCGATGATCTCGTTCTCCTCGCCCTCCGGCGGGCTGCCCTCCCAGCAGGTCGATTCGACGTCGATCACGAGGATGAGATCAAGACGCTTCGCCATTCGTTGTCGCCCCTACATGTCATGATGAGTACGCGCCGAGCGTAACGGCGATCGGGACACAAATTCTTTCGGGATTTTCCCGACAGGCCGAAAACGCCTCGGGCGGTCGGCTGTGTCCGGGCAAAAACTTAGTAGATACGGGACATAAGACGGTGGGGCCAAATCCAGGGGTTCGTCATTTCGGTGCCCAATCCCCTTGCTCGGAGGGCCTGGTCCATGGACACTCGTCAGGTAATTTCTGACGAGGTTCTTCACGTGGCTCCTGGTTCCCCGCTCCGTCGTTCCTTCGGTCCAGCCCGGGACAGGTCCGCCTTCGCTGAGGCGCTCCCCGAACCCGGCGGGGAGGGCCTCGGTCCCGCCGCGGAGCGACGGCTGCCTCCTCGTTCCGGGATCGTCCGCCACGCGGGGCGCGACCGGGGGGCGGCGGCGAGCGCTCCCTCCGCGGTGCGCGGCGGGGCGGCGGCGGGGCTCCCGGCAGGTGGGACCGCGGCGGTCGACCCGCTCGTCGGCCGTACAGAGCACGGACTGCACATCGAGCGGCTCATCGCCGAGGGGGGGATGGGCGCGGTCTACGCGGCCCGCCGCGTCGCGACGGGGGAGCGGGTCGCGCTGAAGGTGCTCCGGCGCGTGCACGCGGGGGACTCGGGCATCGAGGGCCGGTTCGCCCGCGAGGTCCAGCTCGCCCGCCGCATCGACCACCCGAACGTCTGCCCTGTGCTCGGCGAGGGGCGCCTCGAGGACGGGCGCCCGTTCTTCCTGATGCCGCTCTTCGACGGCATCACCCTGAGCGAGGAGGTGCGCCGGAACGGCCCCCTGCCGCTCGATCGCGCGCTGGCCGTCGCGGACCAGATCCTCGCCGGCCTCGCGGCCATGCACGCGGCGAAGGTGGTCCACCGCGACCTCCAGCCGGGCAACATCCTGCTCGTCCCCGCGGCGCCGGGGGCGCCGGGAGACGGAGCGCCGACGGTCAAGCTCATCGACCTCGGCTTCGCGCACGAGCCCGGGGTCGACAAGGGCGACGGGGTGACGCCCGACAGCCCCGGGTCGCTCGTGGGCACCCTGCTGTTCATGTCGCCGGAGCAGGCGATGCGCAGCCGCGCCATCACCGAGCGGAGCGACCTGTTCGCCGCCGCGCTGCTCGTCTACTACGCCCTCTCGGGCAAGCTCCCGTTCCGCGGCCGGGGCGATCTCGACGTGCTCGTCGCGATCGTGCGCTCCGCGCCCGTGCCCCTCCGGCGGGAGCGCCGGGATGTCCCGCGCGTGCTCGACGAGGTGCTCGCCCGCGCCCTGTCCAAGCACCCCGACCACCGCTTCGCCGGCGCGTCGGCGATGCGCGACGCGCTGGCCGCGGTCCGGGCGTAGCCCCCGCGCGCGGCGCGCCCGCGGTCCCTTCCAGCGCCGGCCCGCTCCTTGCCACGACGGGGCCGCCTGCACCGCGCCACGCAGCACCGGGATCCGGGCTGTGCACGCGCTGCTCAAGGGCGGCGACGCGGCGCGGTGAGCTTCACGCGAGGGGAACCCCATGGACGCACTCGATCTCTTGGAGCAGCAGCATCTCGAACTCAGCGCCCTGATGGCGCGCATCGCCGCCGAGCCCAGCCCGGGCCTCAGGACATCGATGGTCGCGCAGCTCTCCCGGATGATCGACGCGCACGTACGCATCGAGGAGACGTACCTCTATCCGGTGTGTGCCGAGCGGATGGCCGGCGACCGGAAGCCGCTCCACGACGCGTACGAGAAGCACGGCCTCGCGCGCTTCGCGGCGGACAACCTGCTGCGCACGCGGGTGACCGATGTGCGCTTCGAGGCGCGGCTCCGGCTGCTGCGGGACGTTTTCGCCCACCACGCCGACGAGGAGGAGGGCATCCTCTTCCCGAAGGCGAAGCGGGGGCTCACGGACGAGCAGCTCGACGTGATCGGCAGCGATCTGGAGCGCGCGTACGAGGTGCTGCTGCGCGTGGGGGTGCCGGCGGGCGCGTCGCTCGCGCGGTCGCAGCGCGGGTGGCCGAGGCGGGGGGCCCACTCCGTGCGCGCGGCGCG
This sequence comes from Sorangium sp. So ce296, assembly GCF_051529605.1. Classification (NCBI taxonomy): domain Bacteria; kingdom Pseudomonadati; phylum Myxococcota; order Polyangiales; family Polyangiaceae; genus Sorangium; species Sorangium sp. So ce296. The sequence continues at coordinate 13,781,037 of NZ_CP150325.1, read as the reverse complement.
GCCGGTGTCGCGGCGCCGCGGGGAGGGGCAGCGCGCCCGGGGGTGTTGACCGAGCGCGACGCGCACCCCCGACGAGGGCCTGCGGCCGTGAGGGTCGGTGACGGCGGGGCGAGGGCTAGTTCCGCGCGTCAGAGCTCCCGCCAGGGATCTGCCTCGCGAGCGACAGAGAAATAAACACCAAGGCGCAAAGGCGCAAAATTGCAAACCTTTTTTGCGTCTTTGCGCCTTGGCGTTGAACTCTCTCTCCGGATCCCTGGCCGGACTTCGGGCGGCGGAGCTAGACCGGCACGGGGCCGCCGAAGGCGCCGAGGAAGCGGGCGACCCAGACGGCGACCATCAGGATCGCCAGCGCGACGCCGAGGCGCGTGACCCACGCGCCCTGCACCGACTCGGTCGCGGCGATGCGGCCGTCCTTCACGTAGACCGCGGCGTTGTACGCGAGCGCGGCGAGCACGAGCGGCGCCATGATCGGGGAGAGCGGGTGCAGCCGCAGCGCCTCGGACACGTGGCCGTGCGCGAGGGCGAGGGTCGCGCGCGTGAGCCCGCAGCCAGGGCACGGGTGGCGGGTGACGATCGCGAACGGACACAGCGGGACGCCGCACGCGACCAGGAGCCCGAGCAACGCCGCGATCGCGCCGAGGCGCGCCGCGCGGCCGCGCGGGTGCGCGGCGCTCCAGGTGGACGAGGCCGATGGAGCGGGCGGGCGGGCTTCGGTCGGGCCGGACAGCGACAACGGTGGGAGGATAGCGCGAGCTAGGCGGCGTTCGGATCCCAGACCTCGTTGAGGTCCTTCGCCAGGGCGTAGAGCGGGAGGAAGATGTAGAGCACGATGCCCTCGGCCTGCGGGTTGCGCGAGCCGGCCATCTGCTTGGCCTTGGTCACCTGCTCCGGCACCTTCACCCAGAGGAAGTAGTAGTTGAGCAGCGGGATGAAGACGTACCAGGGCTTGAACTCGGGATCCTTGGTCGCCTGCTGCAGCTCGTTCAGCATCGCCCAGAGCTGCCAGATCGCGTACACGAAGCAGACCATCCCGATCACGCACACCGTGACGGGGTTGCGCGTCTCGCCCCGCGCGCCCGGGGTCATCGACCCGCTGCCGGCATACACGCCCAGGTTGCTGGGCTGCTGGCCGAACTGACCAGGCGCCGAGAGCTGACCGCCGGCCGGCGACGATCCGCCGTAACCGCCCGGATCGCTCACGCCCTGGGGGCTCCCGTAGGCCCCGCCAGCCGGAGAGCCGTAGCTGCCCGCGCCCGGCGGGCTGCCGTAGCCGCCGCCAGGAGGGCTGCCGTAGCCGCCCGCTGGAGCGCCGCCGTAGCCGCCGCCGGGAGGGGCGCCGTAGCCGCCGCCGGGAGGGGCGCCGTAGCCGCCGCCGGCCATCGGATCCTGGCCCGGAGGCGGACCGTACCCGCTGGCGCTGTGCTGCGGAGGCTGGCCGTAACCGGGCGGCTGGCCGTAACCGCCGCCCGGCGGCTGGCCATAGCCGGGAGGCTGGCCGTAACCGGGCGGCTGGCCGTAACCGGGAGGGGCGCCGCCCATCGGGTCCTGGCCCGGAGGCGCGCCGAACGGGCTGCCGCCCGGCTGCGGAGGCTGACCGTAGCTGCCGCCGGGCGGCGGGAACGCGCCGGCCGGCGTGCCGCCAGCCCCGCCAGGCGGCTGCGGCGCGCCCGGGGTGTACCCGGGCAGCTGGTCGATCGCCATCGTGCCGCCGAGCGGGTTCACGCCCTGGTTGGGCGGCTGGCCGTACGGCGAATACCCGCCCGACGGGCTCGCAGCCGCGCCGCCGAAGGCCGGGCCAGAGGGCTGCTGTCCCGCGGGGGGCGATCCGTAACCCATCCCGGGCGGAGGCGGCGCAGGGGGAGGTCCGGCAGACGCGCCGAGCCCGGCCGGCGGGACGCCGACCACCGTGCCGGCAAGCCCCTGCGGCGTGCTCGGGATGCCGGCGGGCATGCCCGGCGGCGCGCCGGCCGGAGGCGCCGGCGGAGGAGGCGCCCCCGGAGCGCGCGGGCTCGCCGCGCCGGCCCCAGACGACGGCTGGCTCATCAGCATGGTGCCCTTGAACTTCGGCGCGGCCGCCCCCTTGAGGTTGAAGCCGCACTTCGTGCACGTGGACGCCGTTTCCGAGTTTTGCGTCCCACAATTCGGACAGAACACGCACCACCTCCGGAGGGGGGTTCGCTGCTACCGATGCCCGCGCCCTGCGCGCGTCGTAAGAGGCGCGAAGGGTAGTTGAAGCGCGTTCCGGTTCTCAAGTGAAAGACGAAGAACGCTGCGGGCTTCTCCCGAGGCTACGCGTTCTCCGCCAGAAAACCCAGGGCGTTCTCTCCGCGAGGGAGCGCGCTGCTTCCGTGGCGCCTGGCGAGCGGCGCGTGGCGAGCGGCGCGCGTTCCCGCTCACCGCGCGCCGCGCGCCGCGCTCCCGCTCACCGTCGGGGCGCGCTCTCCGCCGATGTGACGACGTCGCGACCGCGTCACCCGGGCGCGGTCCGGGCGGGCCGGCCGGCGCGAGGCGTCGCCCAGGTTTCTGGGCAGCGAGAGGGTTTCCGTGGTTCGCTGGAGGTTTCCCCCCGGCGCGCCTTGACAGTGACCACCGTCGCTCACTAGCGTGCCGGCGCCTCGGGACGGCTCCGTACGACGGACAACCGAATGCCCGGCCGCCGGTGCGCGGGGCTGTCCGCCTCCGGCAGGCGCCTCTACTCCGGAGGCGCACGAGGGTGCGCCCGGGTTCTCCGGGCCGACCCTCGTTGGAAGGGACCCGCCACGGGGGTCCCGACTGCATGTCGAAGCGGGCACGCCGCGAGCGCGGCGCGCCCAGGGAGCCAGCGGACCGTGCCAACAGCCGACATGACCGACAAATTTGCTCTGAGCCCCGACCGGCAAACCGAGTTCGAGAAGATCCTCGCGCGCTACCCGAACCGCCAGGCCGCGTGCATCCCGGTGCTCCACCTCTGCCAGAGCCAGGAGGGGTGGGTCTCCGAACGGGTGCTGCGCTGGGTCGCCGAGCAGCTCGGCCTCCCCACGGCGCACGTCCAGGGGGTCGCGACCTTCTACACCCTCTTCAACAAGCAGCCCGTGGGCAAGCACCAGGTCTGGGTCTGCCGGACGCTGAGCTGCGCGCTGAACGGCGCGGACGCCGTGCTGCACCACTGCGAGAAGCGCCTCGGGATCCACGCGGGCGAGACCACGCAGGACGGGAGGGTCACGCTGCGCACCGCAGAGTGCCTCGCCTCGTGCGGCACAGCCCCGATGATGCAGGTCGATCGCGACTACTACGAGGGCCTCACGCTCGAGAAGGTGGACGCGATCCTCGATCGGTTGACGAGGTGACGAGATGCTCCGGCTGACGCGCTATCTGACGAAGAACTACGACACGCCCGACGGCCACAAGCTCTCGGTGTACGAGAAGGGCGGCGGCTACCAGCAGGCGAAGCGCGCCCTCGGGATGACGCGCGAGGCGCTCGTCGAGGAGATGAAGGCGGCCAACATCCGCGGCCGCGGCGGCGCCGGCTTCGCCATGGGCGTGAAGTGGAGCTTCATGCCGTGGCCCCCGAAGCCCGAGCGGCCGCACTACCTCGTCATCAACGCCGACGAGGGCGAGCCCGGCACCTTCAAGGACCGCACGCTGATGGAGAAGAACCCGCACTCCGTCGTCGAGGGGTGCATCATCGGCTGCTTCGGCATCGGCGCCCACGCCGCGTACATCTACGTGCGCGACGAGCTCCACCTGTCCAAGGCGCGGCTCTGGGGCGCCATCGAGGAGGCGCGCGCGAAGGGCTACCTCGGCAAGCGGCCGTTCGGGATCGACTACCCGGTCGAGGTCTACGTCCACACGGGCGCCGGCGCGTACATCTGCGGCGAGGAGACGTCGCTCCTCAACTCGCTCGAGGGCAAGCGCGGCGAGCCGCGGCTCAAGCCGCCGTTCCCCGCACAGTTCGGCGCGTTCGGGATGCCGACGACCGTGAACAACCTGGAGACGATCGCCGCGGTCCCCACGGCGCTCGAGCTCGGGGGCGACAACTTCTCGAAGCTCTCCGCGCTGCACAACCTGAAGGACGGCGGCTGCCGGCTCTTCGGCGTGAGCGGCCACGTGAACAACCCCGGCATCTTCGAGGCGTGCGTCGGCCTCACGCTCCGCGAGCTCATCTACGACCTCGGCGGCGGCGTGAAGCACGGCAAGCTGCTCGGGGTCATCCCGGGCGGCTCGTCGTGCCCCATCCTGCGCGCCGACGAGGTCGTGAACGCGCCGAACGAGAAGTCGCCGCTCCACCCGTGGCACGGCCAGAGCGTGCTCGACGTGCCGCTCGGCGTGGACACGTTCCGCACGCTCGGGACGATGCTCGGGACCTGCTGCGCCATCGTCCTCAGCGACAAGGCGTGCCCGGTCCTCGCGATGCACAACCTGATGCGCTTCTACCGCCACGAGTCGTGCGGCCAGTGCACGCCCTGCCGCGAGGGCAGCGCGTGGATCCACCGGATCCTCGATCGCATCGTGCACGGCGAGGGGACGATCGAGGAGCTCGATCGGCTGCACGAGATCGCCGACAACATCATGGGCAACACCATCTGCGCCTTCGGCGAGGGCACGGCGATGCCCGCGCTCGGGTTCCTGCGCAAGTTCCGCAAGGAGTTCGAGGCGTACATTCAGACCAAGGGCCGGTCGTCGACAGGGGTGCTCTCGCCGTGAAAATCTTCGAATTCGCCTACTTCGGGCTGGCGTCGCTGCTCGTCCTCCTCGGCGGCCTGGCCACGGTCGCGGCCCGGAACCCGATCCGCGGCGCGATGGGCCTGCTCACGTCGATCGTCGGCATCGCGGGGCTCTACCTGATGCTCTCCGCGGAGTTCCTCGCGGCGATCCAGATCCTCGTGTACGCGGGCGCGGTCGTCATCCTCTTCCTCTTCGTGATCATGCTCCTCGGCCCGTCGGCGACGTCGCCGCGCGACGCCCGCACCGCGGTGCCGCGCTACGTGGGCGCCGGCGTCCTCGCGGCGAGCAGCATCGGCGCGCTCGCCCTCGTCGCCAGCGCCGCGAAGCCCGGCGCGCGGGTCGTCCCGGAGGCCCCCGAGGCGCTCGGGACGATCGAGGCGCTCGGGCACGAGCTCTTCACGAAGGGGATCGTGCCGTTCGAGCTCTCGGGCGCGCTGCTCCTCGTCGCCGTGATCGGCGCCGTCGCCGTCGCCCGCGGCAAGCAGGTCGACCCCACGCTGCTGCCGGCCGGGGCCGCCTCGCCGGACGGAAACGACCAGGTCCCGGTGCGCGACGCGGCGACGCCGGACCCGCAGCCGGGCGCGCTCACGGGCCACTTCACCCTGTCGACGAAGGAGCCGAAGTCATGATCTCCGTCCCCATCGAGTACTACCTCGTTGTCGCGGCGGTGCTGTTCGTGATCGGGTCGGTGGGCTTCCTGCTGCGCAGGAACCTGCTGGTCCTCCTGATGAGCATCGAGCTGATGCTCAACGCCGTGAACCTCACGCTCGTCGCGTACAACCGGGTGCACCCGCAGGATCACGCCGGGCAGATCTTCACTTTCTTCGTCATCGCCATCGCGGCGGCGGAAGCCGCCGTGGGTCTCGCGATCGTGCTCGCGTTCTACCGCATCCGGAAGACGATGCGCGCGGACGACGCCGATCTCCTGAGGAGTTAGCGTGGAAGCCCTGAGAGTCTTATTCCCCGCGTCCGAGTTCGCGCTGCTCGCGGTGGTGCTCGGCCTGCCGGCGCTCGGCGCGTTCGTGAACGGCCTCTTCGGCAAGCGGCTCGGCAAGGACGCGGTCCGGCTGATGGCGCTCGCCGCGCTCGGCGGCGCCTTCCTGGCGGCCGTGACGACGTTCCTGATGCTGCCGCACGAGGGCGGCAAGCTCACCTGGACGGCCTGGCGCTGGTTCTCGATCAGCGGCCGGATGGGCCAGTCGATCCCGATCGACGTCGCCTTCAGCGTCGACGGCCTGAGCGGGACGATGATCCTCGTCGTCACCGGCGTCGGCTTCCTCATCCACCTCTACTCGTCGGCGTACATGCGCGAGGACCCGGGGTACTACCGGTTCTTCGCGTACCTGAACCTGTTCTGCTTCTCGATGCTCGTGCTGATCATGGCCGACAACCTCGCCGTCCTCTTCGTGGGGTGGGAGGGCGTCGGCATGTGCAGCTACCTGCTCATCGGCTTCTGGTTCAAGGACGACAAGAACGCGAGCGCTGGCAAGAAGGCGTTCGTCGTGAACCGCATCGGCGACTTCGGCCTCCTCGTGGCGATGGCGATGCTCGCCTACTACACGGGCACGCTGAACTTCGACGGCATCGCGGCGAACGCGGGCAACCTGCTCTCCGCCGTGAAGGTCTGGCCGATCGGCAACATGTCGGCCGACACGGTGCCCGGCTTCCTGAGCTTCATCATCCCGTCGCAGCCGGTGCTCGTGTACGCGGCGACCCTGGTCGGGCTCGCGCTGTTCCTCGGCTGCGCCGGCAAGAGCGCGCAGATCCCGCTCTACATCTGGCTGCCGGACGCGATGGCCGGCCCGACGCCGGTGTCCGCCCTCATCCACGCCGCGACGATGGTGACCGCGGGCGTCTACCTCGTGGCGCGGCTCTCGGCGGTGTTCGTGCTGTCGCCGTTCGCGATGGCGGTCGTCGCGGTGACCGGCGTGGCCACGGCGCTGTTCGCGGCCTCGATCGGGCTCTTCCAGAACGACCTGAAGAAGGTCCTCGCCTACTCCACGGTGAGCCAGCTCGGGTTCATGTTCATCGGCGTGGGCGTCGGCGCCTTCGCGGCCGGCTTCTTCCACGTCCTCACGCACGCCTTCTTCAAGGCCTGCCTCTTCCTCGGCGCCGGCTCGGTGATCCACGCGATGCACGCCCGCATCCACGACACCGACCAGTCCCAGGACATGCGGAACATGGGCGGCCTCAAGGCCCACATGCCGCTCACGCGCTGGACCTTCCTCCTCGCGTGCCTCTCGATCGCGGGCTTCCCCGGGTTCGCCGGGTTCTGGTCCAAGGACGAGATCCTCTGGCGCGCGTTCTCCAGCCGGATCGCGTCGGTCTCGACGCGCGGGCAGCCGGTGTGGCAGTGGCCCGACTGGCTCGGCCCGGCGATCTACTGGGTCGGCATCCTGGCCGCGACGATGACCGCCTTCTACATGTTCCGCGCGTACTTCCTGACGTTCCACGGCGAGTTCCGCGGCTGGACGATCGTGCGCGGCTGGAAGGACCCGCACCCGCACGGCCACCACGACGACCACCACGCGCACGCGCCGGGCGAGAAGCTCGAGGGCCCGGAGCCGCACGAGTCGCCGCTGCCGATGACGATCCCGCTGATCGTGCTCGGGGCGCTGTCGGTCCTCGCGGGCTTCCTCATGGCCGAGCCGCTCGTGCACCTCACCCACAACCACGCGTTCGCGCCGCTGGCGCACCTGCTCGAGCCGGTCTTCTCGATGACGTCGAGGGCGGTCCAGGCGCGCGAGGGGGTGGAGGGGCTGCTCTTCCCGATGATGCTGCCCGGCGTCGCCGCGTGCTTCACCGGCATCGGCCTCGCGATGCTCGTGTACTGGAACAAGCGCGGCGAGCCCGAGCGGCGCTTCGCCCAGAGCTTCCCGGGGCTCCACCAGCTCGTCTACGACAAGTGGCGGATCGACGAGCTCTACAACGCCACGGTGGTGGGCATGGTCGACGCGCTGGCGGACATCTTCACGATGGCCGACAAGTGGATCATCGACGGCGTCATCGCGAAGCTCTCCGCCGCGCTGGTCGGGTTCTTCGGCACGGTGCTGCGCGCGCTCCAGACGGGCCGCGTGCAGGTCTACGCCGCGTCGATGGTCGTCGGGCTCGCCGGCGTCGGCTGGTTCCTGGTCAACCCGCACGCCGACGCGAACGTCGACGACGCGGAGCTGCGCAGGTCCGGCGAGGTGAAGCTCTCGGCGGCGCCGGGGCTCGGCTACCAGTACCGCTGGGAGGGGCCCGGCGTGCCCGCCCGCGACTTCTCGGAGTCGACCGACGTCACGGTGAAGCTCGAGCCGGGCGAGAAGAAGGACATCGTGCTCCGCGTGCGCAACGCCTTCAACCGCGAGGCGACGGAGACGTTCACGTTCTCGCGGCCGACGGCCCGCGGGAACCCGACGGGCCCCACCTCCATGCGGGGCCCGGACGTGCCCACGCTCTCCCCGGGGACGACCCCGGCGGAGCAGATCCATGACCTGATCCAGCCGAAGGGCCTGCAATGAGCGCGCTCGACCTCGTAACCCATTACTGGCCGGCGCTCGCCGCCGGCGTCGTCGGAGCGCTCCTCCCGAGGGGCGCCGGGCAGGGCGCGGACGGCGCCCACGGCGACGACCACGATCACGGGCACGGCGACGAGCACGACCACGGGCACGGTGACGACCACGATCACGGGCACGGCGACGACCACGGCCACGGCGAGGCTCACGCGAGCGCCGGGTACACGCCGTGGCAGCGGTTCGGCCTCGGGCTGATCGCGGCGCTCACCGTGCTCGGCGTGCAGTGGCTCTGGCCGTCCGACGCGGCGGCGGCCGCCGGGGAGGCGTCCGGGGAGTGGTCGTCGCTCCTCAACGTGCTCATCGGCCTGCCGTTCGTCGGGGCCGCGGCGGTGCTGTTCATGCCGCGGCAGATGCTCTCGCTGCTCCGCGGCTTCACGCTGGCCGTGCTCGGCGCGGGCTTCCTCGCGTCGCTCTGGCTGCTCAGCGTGCCGATGACGGTGGGCTGGCACTTCCAGTCGATCAAGGACTGGATCCCGTCGCTCGGCATCCGGTGGCACGTCGCCATCGACGGCATCAGCCTCTGGCTCGTCCTGCTCACGACGTTCATCGCGCCCATCGCGGCGTACGCGTCGTTCGGGTCGATCAAGAACCGGATCAAGGAGCTCTGCTTCTGCCTCCTGCTCCTGCAGGGCGCGATGCTCGGCGCGTTCGTCGCGCTCGACCTGTTCCTGTTCTTCCTCTTCTGGGAGCTGATGCTGGTGCCGATGTTCGTGATGATCGGCATCTGGGGCGGCGTCGAGAAGATCAAGGCGGCGATCAAGCTGTTCGTCTACACGATGGCCGGCTCGATGCTGATGCTCGCGGGCATCGTGTACCTCGTGTGGGCGAACCAGAAGCTCACGGGCGCGTACACCTTCGACTACCTCGCGCTCTCGCGCGTGGTCCTGCCGCGCGGCACCCAGATGCTCTGCTTCTGGGCGTTCTCGATCGCGTTCTTCATCAAGGTGCCGATGTGGCCGGTGCACACGTGGCTGCCGGACGCCCACGTGCAGGCGCCGACCGGCGGCTCGGTCATCCTGGCCGCGGTGATGCTGAAGATCGGGACGTACGCGTACCTGCGCTTCTCGATGGGCCTCTTCCCCGGCCCGGCCTCCAGCCTCGCGGCCAACCTGGCCGGCATCGCGATCCTCGGCGGCGTGATCTACGGCGCGCTCGTCGCCTGGAAGCAGGCGGATGTGAAGCGCCTCGTGGCGTACTCGTCGGTCGCCCACCTCGGCTACGTGATGCTCGGTCTGTTCGGCGTCACGCCGAGCGGGATCCAGGGCGCGGTGCTCCAGATGGTGAACCACGGCGTCTCCACCGGCGCGCTCTTCCTCCTCGTCGGCGTGATCTACGACCGCCGCCACACCCGCCAGGTCTCCGAGTTCGGCGGCCTCGCCAAGGTGATGCCGGTCTACGCGACGCTGTTCCTGATCGTGACGTTCGCCTCCGTGGGCGTGCCCGGCACGAACGGGTTCATCGGCGAGTTCATGATCATCACCGCGACCTACGTGTCCGAGCGCCTCGGGGTCTTCAGCGGGATCCACACCGTGGGCGCCGCCGCGGGCGTCATCCTCGCGGCCGTCTACATGCTGAGCGTCGTGCAGAAGATGTTCTTCGGGCCGCTCACGAACCCGAAGAACAAGCACCTGCCCGACATCACGCCCCGCGAGGGCCTGGCGCTCGCGCCGCTCATCCTGATGATCTTCGTGATCGGCCTGTTCCCTGACGTCTTCCTCGATCGGATGAAGGAGTCGGTCCTGTCTACGTACAACCAGTTCAAGGTCGTCTCCGGGCAGGCGATCCTCTTCGCGGACGAACGCAACGCGAAGCTCCTGCCGGAGGACACGTTCTCCCCCGCCTTCCTGAAGGGGGCGCCCGTGCTGGGCTCCGGCGCGGGCGCGGCGGGGGGTGACGAGGAGGCGCGGCGCGAGCCTCCGGCGGGCGGCAAGCTCGCGGCGCGCGCGGGGGAGGCGGCGCGATGAACCTCGGACCCTTCATCGCGGTGTCGCCGCTGCTCGTCGTCACGCTCGGCGGCGTGCTGCTGATGGTGGCGGAGGCGTTCTCGCATCGCCGCGAGGAGTCGCACGACCGCCGCTCCGGCCCGTCGTCCGACATCGCGCTCGGGACCGCGATCACGCTCCTCGCCGGGGCGGTGTTCTCGGGCGCGGTCGGGTTCGTCGGCCCCGAGACGCTGGACGGGGTCGACGTGCTCGCGCCCTACCTGGTGATGGACCGCTTCACGCTGTTCTTCTCCTTCGTGCTCTGCCTGGGCGGCGCGCTGGCGGCGCTGCTCGCCGGGGGGTACCTCCCCGAGCACCGGCTCGATCGCGGGGAGTTCTACCCGCTGCTGACCTTCTCGACGGTGGGCGCGATCATCCTCGCCGGCGCGGGGGATCTGCTGACGCTCTTCCTCGGGCTGGAAACGATGTCGCTCGGGGCGTACGCGCTGACCGGCTTCCGCCGGACGTCGCCGCGGAGCACCGAGGCGGCGATCAAGTACTTCCTGCTCGGCTCGTTCGCGGCGGCGCTGCTGCTCTACGGCGGCGCGCTGATCTACGGGGCGACGGGGCACACCGACCTCGCCGGGATCGGTCAAGCGATCGCGGGCGCGACGGGGGACAAGGCGCCGAACCCGGCGCTCCTGCTCATCGGGGCGGCGCTGATGCTGGTCGGCCTCGCGTTCAAGGTGAGCGCGGTGCCGTTCCACATGTGGACGCCCGACGCCTACGAGGGCGCGCCGACGCCGGCCACGACGTTCATGGCCGTCGCGGTGAAGGGCGCGGCGTTCGCGACGCTGCTGCGCGTGCTGCTCGGCGCGTTCGGCAGCCCGGCGCTGTCGTCATGGGCGGCGGGCTGGCCGCCGGCGGTGGCGGTGATGGCGCTGCTCACGATGACGGTGGCGAACCTCATCGCGGGGCGGCAGGAGTCGGTGAAGCGGATGCTCGCCTACTCGAGCATCGCGCACGCCGGCTACCTGCTCGTCGGCGTCGCGGCGACGGTGCGGGCGAGCGAGGACGCGCAGGCGAGCGTGATGTTCTACCTGCTCGCCTACACGGTCTCGACGGTCGGCGCGTTCGGCACGCTCATCCTGTGCGGCAGCCGCGGCGCGGAGGCGGTGAGCTACGAGGACCTCTCGGGCATCGGCAAGCGGCACCCGGTGGCGGCGCTCGCGTTCTCGCTGTTTCTCCTGTCCCTGGCGGGCGTCCCGCCGACGGCCGGGTTCTTCGGCAAGCTCTACATCGTCAAGGCGGCGATGGGCGCGGAGCTGTACACGCTGTCGGTGGCGCTGCTCCTCAACAGCGTGCTGTCGGCGTACTACTACCTGCGGGTGCTCGTGTTCATGTACATGCGCGAGCCGGCGCCGGGGGCGCCGATCGCGCGGCCCATGCGGTCGGGGTACGTCAACGCGGCGCTCGTCGTGTCGGCGGTGCTCGTCATGGTCCTCGGGATCTGGCCGACGACCTCGCTCGGGATCGCGGTGCGCGCGGTCCTCGCTTCCCACTAGAGCGGGGGTCCACCCGCTGCGGATACGGGCCCACCTCGACGTTTTCGGTGCTCGGCGTACTGGAGTACGCCTGCGCGCCGAAAACGCCGATCTGGGCCCGTCTCTTGTGCGGGTGAACCCCCGCTCGGCAACGCTTGGGCTCGCATGGCGGTGCGGGCTCGATGCGGCCTCACGATGATCTGTGAACGCGCCGCGGGGCAGCGCGTCGCCAACTGACTTGGCGGCGATGGCACCGGCGCTAGCGGCGCTCGCGCCCTCGTGCGGCGAAACCGCGGTGCTGCGCGGGGCGCGCGAGTTGCTAAAGTCGGCGCCGATGCGGAACGGCGAGACGATGCAGAGGACAGCGGGGAACTGGCGGATGCGCGCGGCAAGCGTCGCGCTGCTCGGGGCGCTCGGGTGTCAGGGGGGGAACACGAGCGGAGGCTCGCCTGCGGGGAGCGCGGCGCCGGCAGGGAGCGCGGCGCCGGCAGCGAGCACGGCGCCGGCAGCGGCGAGCGCCAGCGCGGCGGCGAGCGCGCAGGCGGCGGATGCGCCCGCGATCTCGCTGACCTCGGAGGCGGTGCTCAAGGTGACGAACCCGAAGCGGCAAGCGCCGTACAGCGGGCCCACGGGGACGCTGAAAGGGCGGGTCACCATCAAGGGAGACCCGCCGCCCGACACGGGGCTCAGCTTTCCGACCGGCAAGTGCGGCGAGGCCGCTGCCACCTACGGGAGGCTGTTCCGCGTGGGGCAGCAGAACGCCGTCGCCGACGCGCTCGTCACCGTCGTCAACTACAGCGGCCACGTGCCCGAGCGCGAAGAGGCCGAGAAGGTGACCATCCACGGGTGCGCGTTCTCGACCCGCACCGTGGCCATGACGTTCGGACAGCGGCTCGATGTGGCGAACCTCGACCTGCTCGAGCCCTACATGCCCAACCTCGAGGGCGCCCCGTTCATGGCCGTCCTCGTCGCCATGCCGCAAGGCGAAGCGGTGAAGTTCTTCCCGCCCCAGCCGGGCTACTACCACCTCGTGGACAAGATGCCGAAGCCGTTCCTCAAGGCCGAGGTCTTCGTGCTCAAGTTCGCGACCCACGACGTGACCGGCCTCGACGGGCAGTTCGAGATCAAGGACATCCCCGTGGGCAAGGTGCTCACCGCCGCCCTCCTGCCGGCCATCGATCAGGACGTGAAGAAGGAGATCGAGATCAAGGAGGGCGAGAACACCCTCGATTTCGAGCTCAACTTCGATCTCGAGAAGTACAACGCGAAGAAGAACAAGGCGAAGCCGTCGCCCTGAGCTCAGGGCGCGGCCGGCGCGCCCCCCGCGAGCTCCCGGTGAACGCGCCGCTCGACCTCGCGGGACAGCGGATCGCGGGCGCCGGGCGCGGGGGGCCCCGGCGGGCCGAGCCAGGCGAGCGCGGCGTCGCGGCCGATGCGACGGAAGAGCAGCTCGGCGAAGAGCAGCCGGGCGAGCGGCGAGGGGGGCACCGCGGCGCCGCCGCCCGCGGGCGCCTGGAGCGCGTCGCAGGCGCGGGCCAGCGCCTCGAGATCGCCGCTCAGATCGGCCGCCACCGCGAGCGCGACGAGCGCGGAGGCGCTCGACGGATCGGCCGCCGAGACGAGCTCGGCCTGCTCGCGCGCCTCGCCGACGCGGCCCAGGGCGGCCGCGCGCACGGCGACCTCGGCCGGCGGCAGATCCGCGTCGCGCGCCAGGCGACGGGCGCGGCGCAGCTGCCCGTGGACCAGCGCGTCGTCGAGCTCGGCCAGCGGCCCCCGCGGCGCCGCCGGCCGCTCGGCGGCGGCGGTCCTCCGCGCGGCGAGCTCGCGCAGCCGCCGCGCCGCCTCCTCGGCGGCCGGGCGATCGCCGGCCTCGAGGGCCACCGCGTGCAGCGCGCGCCAGGCGTCCGCCGAGAAGGGGTGGCGCACGAGCAGCGCCCGCAGCGACAGGCGCGCGTCCTCCGACCGGCCGAGCCGCCGCAGGATCTCGGCGCGGAGCAGGACGCCGTCGTCGCGCTCCGGATCGAGCAGGACCGCCCGCTCGACGCGGCCGAGCGCCGCCGCGGGCCGCCCGGCCGCGAGATCGCACCGCGCCTGCTCGAGGTGGGCCGGCGCGTAGTCGGGATCGATCCCGCGGGCGCGGTCGAACGCGTCGTCCGCCGCCTCCCGGTGGCCGAGGCGGCAGCGCACCGACCCGACGCGGGTCCAGATGTCCGCGCTCTCGGGATCGCTGTCCTCCGCCAGCTCGTACGCCTCCAGGGCCGTCTCGAGGTCGCCGCGCGCCTCGGCCTCGGCGCCGATGGCGTACAGCGCGTAGGCGCGCGCCGAGATCTGGCGGCCCACGAGGATCTGGCCGTCCACGGAGCGCGCGACCTCGGGCGCGGCGCAGGCCGCGGTCAGCGCGAGCGCCGCGAGCGCCGCGAGCCGCGCGGCAGGGGGCGGCGGGGCTACGCGCACGCGGCGATCTCGGCGAGGAGGCGATCGTTCTCCTCGCGGAGGCCGACGGTGATGCGGAGCCGGTGCGCGAGGCGCCCGCCCGCCCCGTGGAAGCTGCGCACCAGGACGCCGCGCGCGGCGAGCGCCTCGAAGACCTCGCCGGCGGGGCGTCGCGTGCCGACCCAGAGGAAGTTCGCGTGGCTCGGGGCGACGGAGAGGCCGAGCTCGGTCAGGCCGCGCGCGAGGCGCTCGCGCTCCTCGGTGATGAACGCGGCGGCGCGGCGGAGCTCCCCGCCGAGCTCGCGCAGGGCGAAGGTGGCCGCGCGCTGCGACGGGACGGGCAGGTTGTAGGGCTGGCGGACCTTGTCGAGCTCGGCGACGAGCGCCCGGTCGCCGACGAGCCAGCCGACCCGCAGCGACGCGAGGCCGATCTTCGAGAGCGTCCTCAGCACGGCGACGTTCGGGTGCTTGCGGACCAGGGCGAGCTGGTCGCGCGGGGCGAAGTCGATGTACGCCTCGTCGACGATGACGAGGGCGTCGCTCGCCGCGGCGATGACCGCCTCGATCCGGTCCGCCGACGCGAGCGCGCCGGTCGGGTTGTTCGGCGAGGCGATGAAGACGACGCTCGGGCGCGCGAACTCGACGGCGCGCACGAGGCCCGCCACGTCGAGGTCCCAGCCGGCGTCGAGCGGGACCTCGACGGCGCGCATGCCCCGCGCGCGGGCGCTCAGCTTGTACATGACGAAGGTGGGGCTGGTCGTCACGATGCTCGCCGCGTCGGCGCCCGGCCGCGGGCGGCTGAGCGCGGTCAGAAGGATCGAGATCACCTCGTCGGAGCCGACGCCGGCGAGGACCTCGTCGGGCTCGACGCCGCAGCGGGCGGCGATGGCCTCGCGGAGCTCGACGAGGCGCGCGTCGGGGTAGCGGCCCCAGTCCTCGGGCACCGCGGCCCGCGCGAGGGCGGCCCGCGCCTCGGCCGACAGGAGCGGCGGGCTCTCGTTGGCGTCGAGGCGCACGGGGAAGTGGCCCGCGATCGGGGTGTAGGCGTGGAGCTCGGCGAGCTCGGGGCGGAGGAGGGCGGAGAGGAAGTCGGGCGTGGGCATCGGCTTAGTCGACAAGGATCGCGGGCGTGGGGGAGGTCACGGGGGCGATAGTCTACCCGGGCGACGAGCGCCATGAACCCCGAAGACGGCGTCGCCCCGGGAGCGCGCGCGACGTTCCGGCGTGCGCTGCTCCAGCCTCCAGCGCGCGGCGGGGGCCGGGTCACCGCGCGACCAGGCGCATCGGCGGGCGGCTGTGCTGGGTGGGCTCGGCCTCGAGCTCCTCCAGCTCGAACGCCCTGTCCATGTCCATGTCGAGCTCCTCGAGCTCGCGCTGCGCGCTCTCGCCGGTGTCGAGCCCGTCGAGCTCGCGCATGAACCGGTCGATCTCCGCGCAGGTCGCCGGGGAGTCCACGGGCGTCATCGACTGCTCGTGCATCAGCTGGATGAGCTCCAGGATGGTCGCGAGCTTCTGCGATACCACCTCGAGCCCCTCGCGGGTCCGGCTCCAGCACTCGGCGCGCCGGTAGGCGATCGCGAGCCGCCGCTCCGACAGCCCGCGCGTGCGCCCCGCGGACGCGCTCCGGATCGCCTCGAGCGATCGGATCGTCTCCATGAGCTCGCTGTGGTTCGTCATCGCGAGCGACTCCTGGCCGGCCTTGTGCGCGATCGCGAGGCGGATGTAGCTCATGAGCAGGCGGCTCAGCCCGAAGCCGTCGTCGAGCAGCAGCGGGACGGCGCCGCCGCGGCGGCGGATGTTCTCGCGGGTGCGGTCGATCAGCCGGTCGAGGCGCGCGAGCTCCTGCTGGTGACGGATGTCCATCTGCCGGATCAGGGTCTCGCGCGCCCGCGACCACGCCGCCCGATCGGCCTCGTCGAGCTGCGCGTCGATGCTGCGGCGGAAGTAGCCGCGCCAGGGGACGACGCACAGGATCACGAGCTCCGCCCCGAGGCCGAGCAGCAAGAGCAGCGGGCTCCAGCCGATGAAGCTCAGGAGGAGCACGCTCCCCACGACGAGCAGGTTGTACGGGTGGACGAGCACCCGACCCAGGTACGTGCGGGCGGTGCGCCTCCGCAGCGGTGCGACCTGGACGCCGAACGCGGCCAGCGTCGCCCTCGACTCGGCCATGCTCGCGCCAAGCACATCCTCGAATCGGCAAAGCTCTCGATCGCACGTCGTCATGGAGCCCCCTCCTCACCTCGTCCTCTGTCCTCGTGCCACCTCGCCCCGTTCACCACCCCCCGCGGCCGAATCAACGGGTCGGGCGCCCGGCGCGATCGCGCGCGCCCCGCGCCGGCGCGCTGTGAACGCAGGTCACGCTCGCCGCGCCCACGCCGTCAGCGACACGCCCGCGGAGCCCGCCTCGGAGGACCCGACGCCCGCCGCGCTCATCGGACGCCCGCGCGGTAACACCATGAAAAGTCATGCTTTTCTGGCGGCGCTGCGGCATCGCGAGCTCCAGGGTTTTCATGCCTGTCTCGTTCTTCGCATTCGAAGGCCTCGTGGAGGGTCCGCGGTGCGTCGCCGGAGCGCAGCGCCGCCGTCGATCCCGGAGCGAGCAGAGCGGGCTCCGTGCCAAGCGCCGCGGCACCGAGCGGCGCACGATCGGGGAGGGGGCGCGCTCAGGCGTGCGGCGGGCGGGCTGCGTCCAGCACGTGGACGCCGGGGGCGCCGAGCGACATGGGCACACACTCGAGGCCGGCCGCGGCCGCCGCGGCGCGCCATGCCGCCGAGGGCGGCGCGCCGCCGACGAAGAGAGAGACGTCGCCGCCGCCGGCGCCGCTCGGCGCGAGCGCGGCGCCCTCGGCGGCCGCGGCGGGCCGGAGGCGCGCGAGGGCAGGGGTGACGATCGGCGCGCCCGCGCGGTCGCCGAGCTCCGCGAGCGCGTCGACCTGGCGATCCAGCGCGGCCACGAAGGCGCGGGCGTCCGCGGCGGTGACGGCCGCGCGCGCGCCCTCGGCGGCCGCGCCGAGCAGGGCGCCGTGCGCCCCCGGGTCGCGGGCGGCGAGCGCGCGCACGCGCTCCAGCATGGCGCTCGTGCGCGCCGAGGCGTCGCTGGCGTAGACCTCGATCGCGAGCCCGCTCGGCAGCGCGTGCGGCGTCACGGCGAGCGCGCCGTCCGGGCCGAGCCGGCAGCAGAGGACGCCGCCGTAGACGCTCGCGGCGACGTCGACGCCGCTGCCCCCGCCCTGCGCCCGCCGGTGCGCGGCGAGCGCGGCGAGGAAGAGCGCGCGGGCGTCCCACGCGGGCATCGGCCGGCCGGCCGACGCCGCCGCGGCCGCGGCCGCCGCCATGGTCGGCGCGGCCGCCGCGGCGCGCGCCGCGAGCGTCGCCACGAGGATGGCGGCGCTCGAGCCGAGGCCGAGCTTGCGGCTCGCCCCGCGCGGCGGCGCGCCCGCCCCGGCCGGCGCGCCCGCCGTGGGATCCGGCGCCGCCGACCGGAGCGCGGACGCGTCGAACCACGCCGCCCTGTCGAGCGCGCCCGCGTCGATCGCCGCCTGGACCTCCTCGGTGACGAGGTCGGCCTGGCGCGCCGGATCGGCGACGACGTACCGATCGACCCCGGCCACGAGCGCGGGCGCGCCCTCGAGCACGGCGTACGCGCCCGAGAGGACCAGCTTGCCAGGCGCCCGGACGATCACGCGCCCGCGCCCCCGGACGCGAGGTGGGCTCCGCCGCCGGGGGCGGCCGAGATGGTGCGGAGGACGCCGGGGACGGCGAGCAGCGCCTTCTCCACGGCGGGCTTCGCCTCGGGCGCGGTGAAGACCTTCACGTGCGGGCCGGCGTCGATGGTGAAGAACGCCGGCGTGCCCTGGGCGCGGAGCCTCCGCACCGCGGCGATCACCTCGACGGTGGCGCCGGTCCAGTAGAGCAGGCCCGGCGAGGCGGCGATGCTCGAGGCGTGCATGCACAGGGCGCTCGCCTCGGCCGCGGCGCCGAGCGCCGCGAGATCGCGGGCGAGGACCGCCGCGCGGACCGCGGCGAAGAGCGACGGCGCGGCGTCCACCCAGGCGGGGAAGTACGGGCTCGTCGCCGCGGTGTGCCGCATGCCGTCGCTGGAGCCCACGTCCTTCGGGCCCTCGCGCGTCACGGCGATCACGACCGCGAGCGGCCAGTGGTCCTCCGGCGCGAGCGGGGTCGCCGCGAGCGCCTCGTCGCCGGGGCGCCCGGCGCGGAGCTCGACGAAGCCGCCGAACGCGGAGCGCGCGGCGGAGACCGAGGTCCTCCGGGCGAGGTCGCTCACGGCGGCGGGCGCGGTGGGCAGGCCCGCGGCGGCGCTCGCGGCGAGCGCGAGCGCGGCGAACGCCGACGCGCTCGAGGCGAGCCCCGCCGCGGTGGGGAAGTCGTTGCGGCTGACCACGCGGGCGCGCTCGCGCCGGCCCGAGGCGGCGCGGACCCGGTCGAGGAGCCCGGCGACCCGGCGCGCGGCCTCCGCGTCCGGCGGCACGGCCGCGCCGCCGAGGTGGAGCTCGTCGCGATCGAGCGACGGATCGAAGGCGACCTCGGTCGTCGTGGCCATCCCGGCGAGCGTCACCGAGAGGCTCGGCACGGCGGGCAGGTTGTGCCCGTCGGCCCGCTTGCCCCAGTACTTCGCGAGGGCGATGTTCGGATGGGCGATCGCGGTCGCCCGGCTCACGGCGCTCATGCTTGCTCCTCCGGCGCGGCCGTGGCGGCGCCTGCCTTCACGCGGGTCACGAAGCCGCTGTACCCCGCGTCGCGCCAGGCGGCGAGCACGCGGCCCGCGGCGTCGTTCGACGTCGCCGCCGCGCCGCCCGGCGGGGGGGGCGGGAGCAGCGCGATGACCGAGCCGCCGCCGCCGGCGCCGGTGAGCTTGGCGCCGAGCGCGCCGGCCTCGCGCGCGAGCTTGCACAGGGCCTCGATCGCCTCGGTCGAGACGAACATCCCGGCGAGGAGCATCTGGTTCAGGTCCATGAGCCGGCCGAGCGCGATCGCGTCGCCCGCCTCGATGGCGAGGGCCGCGTTCTCGACGAGCGCGGCGATGCCGGCGATGGAGGTCTCGGCCACGGTGGGCTTGCGCTCGAAGAGCTTCGCCACGAGCTCGACCATGCTGCGCGTGGACGACGGCACCCCCGTGGAGCCGACGCACAGCCAGAGGTCGTCGCGCGGGGCGAGGGGGGTCGCGCCGTGCGCCCGGGTGAAGCGGAAGCAGCCGCCGCGCGCGGCGGCGGCCGTGTCGATGCCCGACGGGTTGCCGTGGAACACGCGCTCCCAGGCGGCCGCCGCGGCGACCTCGGCGGCGGCGGTGAGGGCGCCCGGCGCGGCGGCCGGCGCGCCGGCCTCGGTCGACGCGCGCGCGAGCGCGGCGACCGCCCGGGCGATCGCGACCCCGAGCGCCGCCGAGCTCCCGAGGCCGCCGCCGGGCGGCAGATCGCTCTCCGCCTCGACGCGCACCGGGCCGGCGCCGGGGAGCGCCTCGAGGAGCGCCGCGAACGCCTGCGCGACGTCCCCCTCGGCCGGCGCGGCGCCGTGCTCGCGGCCGCCCAGCAGGAGCGCGCTCGTCCGCGCGCCCTCCGGAGCGCGCGTCGCGCGCGCGCGGGCGCCGCGCTCGATGCCGGCGGCGAGCGCGGGCGCGCCGTACACGACCGCGTGCTCGCCGAGCAGGATGACCTTGCCGGACGCCTGGCCGAGCGCCTCGATCATGCGCCCGTCCACCGGAGCGCGCTCGCCGCGCCGCACAGGATCTGCCGCGCCGGCGCGCTCACCGGCAGCGCCCGCCCGAGGGCCTCGGCCTCGCCGCACAGGGCGTCGAGCCGCTCTTCGACCGCGCGCCGCGCGCCGCACGCCTCGAGGGCCCGCGTCGCGGCCGCCACGTCGTCGTCGCTCGCGTCCTTGCGGCCGAGCGCGCGCTCGACGGCGCTCCGGCCCTCGGCGTCGAGGCGCCCCTCGGCGGCCGCGAGCACCGCCGTGCGCTTGCCGGCGCGCAGGTCGTTGCCGACCGGCTTGCCGGTCGCGGCGGCGCTCCCGAAGGTGCCGAGCAGGTCGTCGCGCAGCTGGAAGGCGACGCCCACCGGCGCCGCGAACCGCTCGAGCGCCGCCACGGTCTCGGCCGGGGCGCCGGCGAGCGTGGCGCCGAGCGCGAGCGGGCCGCGCACCGTGTAGCTGCCGGTCTTGAGCGCGTGCATCTGCTCGACGTCCTCGGCCCGCCCGACCACGTCGAGGTGCTGCCCGATCACGACGTCCTCGTGCATCGCGCAGAACAGCCGCACGGCCGCGAGCGTCCTCTCCGGCGGCGCCCCGGCGCCCGCGAGCGCGCCGAGCGCGAGGCTCCACGTGAAGTCGCCCGCGAGGATCGCCGACGAGGCCCCGAGGTGCGGATCACCGAGCACCTCGGTCAGCGCGACGTGCGCCGTGCGGTCCCCCCGGCGGACGGTGTCGCCGTCGATCCAGTCGTCCTGGATGAGCAGGTAGGTCTGGAGCAGCTCGAGCGCGACGCCGGCGTCGATCGCGGGCTCGAGCGGCGCGTCCGGCGCGACGCCCTGGTAGGCGGCGACGAGCAGGGCTGCGCGGAACCGCTTGCCGCCGCGCAGGGTCAGGCTCCTCGCCTCGGCGACCATCGCCGAGACCTCGCGGCCGTAGCGCTGCGCGTGGCCCGCCGCGGCGCACCAGCGCTGCTCGAGCGCGGCCTCGATGCGGGGGCGGAGCGAGGAGAGGAAGTCGAGGAACAGGCGCGCGCCGGGGTCCGCCGTCCCTTCGAGTGTTCGATCGCCGGTGCGGGGCGCGCTCTCTCCGTCCTTCGTGTGCGCTGTCATGGAATGCGCGGCAGCCTAGGAGCCGCGCGCGATCCGGTCAATGTCGGCCGAAACGCCGCGAACCGCCGGCGTCGCGCGCCGTTCATCGCCGCCGCCGGCGTGGCTTGGGTCCTGCAATGCGTGGGGCCCGCGTCGCGGGCCGGGAGGGCCGCGCGCGGGCTTCCTGCGAGATCGATTCCTCCGGAGTTGCGCGCCGACCCTCGCCGCAACCGAAGGGAAAGGGGGACTTTCGTGAAGAGATCACCGGGTGGGGTGTTGGGCATCGTTCTCGTCATGGGTCTCGGCGTCGCGGGGTGCAGCGGCCGCGACGCCCGCGAGGATCTCCCGGAGAGCGCCGATCTCGGTGCGTCCGGCACGGCGCCTTTGTCCCGCTGGGCGAGCTCTCTGCCCGCGTACCGCGTGATCGGCCGGAGCGCCGATGTCGCGCGGGCGTCCGCGCTCGCCGGCGCGCTCGGGCTCGCGGCGGAGGGCCTCTGGGGCGGCGCCGCGCTCGGGGCCGACGGGGCGATTCGCTACCTCGACCGGGCGAGGTTCCAGCGCTTGCCGACGAGGAAGGCCTACCCGCCCGCGCCCGGGTTCCGCGACGAGCGCGGCTTCGCCACCGAGAGGGGCGACGACGCCCTGGATATCGAGGCGCTCGCGGCGCTCCGCGTCCTCCCGGAGACGGACGCCGCGGCGCGGGCGTGGGCCGCGCTGGAAGGCGCGCGCTTGCCCTTCGGGCGCGACGTCGCCGTCGGCCACTCGCTCTTCGAGTCGAGCGACGCCCAGGGGCGCTACGTGGCGCGGGCCGCCCTCGACACGCAGGTGAGCTTTCGCGACGCGCTCGAGGGGCTCCGGCTGATCGGCCCTGGCGCCAAGGTCCGGGTGACGTTCGACGCCGAGGGCGCCGTGACCCACCTCGTCTATGCGCGGCGCGACCTCGCGCGCGGCGAGGACGTCGCGATCGTCCCGGCCGCCGAGGCCCCCGCGCTGTGCGCCGGCGCGCTCGGCGGCGGCGCGGTCGTCGCGGCCGAGCCGGAGCTCGTCTATTACGCGCCGCCGCTCTCCCGCGAGGTGCGCCGGATCCTCCCTCATTATGTGTGCAGCGGCAGGCGGCGTTTCGGCGCCGAGGTAGTGGACGTCCGCAAGGTGATCGTCCCGGCCGTCATCGACGTTCCGAGGGCGGCGATCACGGTGCGCGAGGACGGCGAGACCCTCTCTGCGGAGGCGAGCGTCACCGGAGGTACTGCGCCGTACACGTACAGGTGGGTAACCTCGGCGCGGTCGCTCGCTCCTGACCGCGCCGACGGGGCGGCGGTGCGGATCTCGCTGGACGGCCCCGCGCTTCGCGGCGAGACGGAGACGCTCACCCTCTACGTCACGGACGCCGACGGCCTGGTCGCGACGGCGGCGCGGCAGCTCCCGTTTGCGCGCGCTGCGGCGCCCGCGGCGCCGAGCGCGCCCGCGGCGCCGAGCGCGCCCGTGGCGCCGAGCGCGCCCGTGGCGCCGAGCGCGCCCGCGGCGCCGTCGGCGAACGAGGGCGGCGCCGTGGTTGGCGCCGAGTGGGTCGGGCGCTGCGGCGGCCTCGATCATTCGGCGGCGAACGTCGATGGTCTCCTGAAGAGCTTCCAGGCGGGGGGCGTCGAGCACCGCTTCAACTGGGGTGAGCTCCGCGCGTGGGAGGTCGATTTCAAGGACCCGGCGATGGGCGGCCAGGACGCGTCGTATGCGGACTCGGTCGATCTCACGTTCTACACGGGGCACGCGAACGGCGTCGGGTTCATGTTCTGCAGCGCCATGAGCGATCGGATCCTTCACTTCAGCGACGCTCACTGGGGCAACTCCAACCTGGAGTGGATGGTGGTCGCCGCCTGCGGCCCGCTCCAGGACGACGCGGGCGCCTGGCGTCTCCGGTGGTCGAACGCGTTCGACGGCCTGCACCTGCTGCTCGGATATGCGACCGAGTCGTTCGACGACACGAACGAGGGGTCGATGTTCGCGAGCCGCCTGCTCGACGACACGAGCCCGGCGCCGCTCCGGCAGGCGTGGGCGACGACGGCGATCGAGGTCCAGCCCGACGACAAGGTGATCTACGCGATCATGGGGGTCTACGGCGCGGGCTGGACGCTCCCGAACTACGACGATCATTTCTGGGGCAAGGGCCCGGTCGGCCCGGACCTGTGGGGGGCCGCGAGGACGGGCTTCTGGCGGATCTCCGGGCCGACGTAGCGGATCATCTCTCCGGGGCTGATCGCCCCTTCGGTCACCGCGGCAGGTCCAGAGGCGGACCGAGGGCCCGGGGCGGAGATGCGGCCGCGCCGGGGACGCGCGGCCCGACGCCGGGAAGGCCGAGCGCCCTCTCGAGGCGGGCGGCCTCGGTCGGGGTCGGCAGCTTGGCCGTTGTCTCGGCGGGAGCGTCGACGGTATGTTATCGACCCGCAGGGTGCTCAGGACGCGCTGCGGAACGCAGTCGGCCCGGCAAGCCGCTTCTGCCGACCGCGCTTCCCGCGGCGGCAGACCGGCGCGGCGTCACGCCACAGGAGGAGCCCGTGAAGCGCACGTGGACAATCATTGGGGTCGCTGATGTGGCTCGCAGCTTCAACTGGTATCGAACGCTCTTCGGTCAGCCGGAGTCGTCGCCTGCTCATGACTATTTCGGCCAAATCCTCGACACCGACGGGACGGTGCTGCTCTGTCTTCACAAGTGGGGATCCCACGAGCACCCGACGCTGGTCAGTCCCGAACGCGCGGAGCCTGGCAATGGGCTATTGCTGTTCTTCCGGGTGGATGATTTCGACGATGCGCTGTCGCGCGCCCGGGCCCTCGTGAGTCAGCTCGAGGAGGAGCCCCAGACGAATCCCGCCACCGGGACCCGCGAGTTCGCCCTCCGCGATCCCGACGGCTATTACGTCATGGTCAGCGCGCTCTCCTGAGCGCGCAGCTGTCCCTTCGCGCGGCGGAACATCGAGCTCTGGCGTGCTGCGCCTCGCGCTCGACTAGGAGCTCCAGCGCTGGCGCGCCGAGACTGCGGGCCTGCTGCGTTTCAGCGCCTGCGGCGGCGCGCGAAGAGGGCGCCAAGGGCCACGAGGGCCGCGAAGCCGCGCCCGCTGTTCTCCGCGGGTCCGGGAGCGGCGCGGCAGCCGCCGTCCGGCTCCTGGCCGCCGCCAGTGCCGCTCGGGCTAGCCATACCGCCCTGACCGCCTGAGCCGGCCATGCCGTCGGTGCCGCCGCCGGCCTCGCCCATGCCGCCCGCGCCGCCTAATCCCCCGGAGCCGCCCGCGCCGCCGCTTCCTCCGTCGCCTCCGCTTCCGCCGGAGCCGCCGGAGCCGCCCTGACCGCCGGAGCCGGCCATTCCACCAGAACCGCTGGAGCCGCCGGAGCCGCCGGAGCCGCCCTGACCGCCTGCGCCGCCCATTCCACCAGAGCCGCCTGCGCCGCCCATTCCCCCGGAGCCGCCCGCGGCGCCGCTTCCGCCGCTGCCCTCCGGGGTGATGCCGCCCTCGTAAATCTCCGCGCTTCCATGCGCCTCGGGGTCGCCGTCTCCGGACGAACACCCCGCCAGTAACCCCCCGAAGACCAGGACGCGATTGCCATCGAGCAGCACGGACGATGGAGCGTCGCGCAGCCTGCTCATGTTCTGCACCGTCGACCAATCATTCCTCGCGGGGTCGTACACCGCGGCGCTGCGGAGGGTGCACTCGTTGCCGCCGGTCCATTCCTTGCCGCCCGCGATGAGCACCATTCCGTTCCCGAGCAGCGTGGCCGTGTGACGCCGGCGCGCGACGTCCAGGGGCCCAGTCACGATCCAGTCGTTCGTCGCCGGATCGTACACCTGCGCGTGCGGGACCCTCGCCGCGCCCGTGACCAGCACCCGACCCTCGGCGAGCAGCGTCGCCGTGAAATCGGCGGGCGGCATGAGCAACGCTCGCGTGGGCGTCCAGGTATTCGTGGCCGGGTCATACCGATCGGCGCCGTCGCCGCTCACCACGAGCACGCTGCCGTCGAGCAGCCTCGTCGCCTTGTGCCCGGAGTGCGCGAAGGTCAGCGTCCCGGCCGGGGAGAACGCCCCCGTGGCCGGGTCGTAAAGCTCCGCCGTCGCCGGGTTGCCTGCACCGCCGCTCACCAGCACCTTCCCGCTGTGCAAGACGACCGCCGAATGCCTCGAGCGCGAGGCGCCGAGCGAGCCCGTCGCAGCCCAGGATCGCGTCGCCGGATCGTAAACCTCGGCGACCGCCGTCCCGCCGCCCACGGCGAGGATACGGTCGTCCGGGAGCCGCAGGAGAGCGACGCTCGGATCGTGGTGCGCGACCATGGCGCCGGTGAGCGACCACGTGTCGCTCGCCGGATCGTAGGCCTCGGCCGTCGACGGCGAATCGCCGCCCACGACGAGGATCTCGCCGGTCGAGACCCGGATCGACGCGGGCTTGCGGCGCGTATGCGAGAGCGGCGCGACGTCGCTCCAGGCGTTCGTCGCGGGATCGTAGAGGTTCGCGGACAGGGTATCGTTCCAGTCGTTGTCGTACCCGCCGGCCACGAGCACGCGGCCATCGGCGAGCTCGGCCCACGTGCCGTCGTGCCGCGGCACGGGCATGTTCCCGGCCGGCGTCCACGCGGGCTGGCAGCCGACCGGCGTATCCCCGACGCACGCGCCCGCCTGGCAGACGCCGTTCGCCGTGCAACCGTCGGCGCTGCCGCACACGGCACCGCTCAGCGGCGTGCAGGTGCCGTCCGCCGACGCGCCCGCGTCCACCGCGCACGCGTCGCACGCGCCCCCGTCACACGCGGTGTCGCAGCAGACGCCATCGACGCAGAAGCCGCTCGCGCATTCGCCCGCGAAGAGGCAAGGAGCGCCCGGGGCCGCGAGCGCGAGCACCTCGACGCTCGCGCTCCCGCCGCCGGTCACGAGCACCCGCCCGCCCGCGAGCGCCGTGGCGGTGTGGCCGCTCCGGTCCGTGTTCAGGTACTTGCCGAGCGACCACGTCCCGCTCGCCGGATCGTAGACCTCGGTGATCGCGCTGCCGCCGGCGACGAGCACCCGCCCATCGGCGAGCGGCGTGGCCGTGTGACTGTCGCGGGCGACGTTCAGCGGCGCCGCGGTCGTCCAGGTGTTGCTCGCCGGATCGTAGAGCGCCGCGCTGCGGTTCGTGGAGGAGAACCCTTCACCGCCGTAGTCGGTGTAGCCGCCGGCGACGAGCACCTTGCCATTCCCGAGGAGCGTCGCGGTGTGGCCTCTGCGGTTCTGGATCGAGCCCGCGGCCGTCCACGTGCCCGTGGCCGGATCGTAGCGCTCCGCGCTGCCGATGGGGTCGCCGGAGGGGCCCACCCCGGCCACCACGAGGACGTCGCCGTCCGGCAAGAGCGCGGCCGCGTGGGAGGAGCGCGCCTGCGCCATCGACCCCGCGTCGGTCCACGTATCCGAGGCGGGATCGTAGATCTCGCTCGTCCTCATCACCCACTCTTCGAGCTCGCCGGCGGCCACGAGGATCCGGCCGTCGGGCAGGAGCGTCGCGGTGTGGCGCTCGCGCGGCGTGAGGAGCGGCGCGGCGAGCGTCCATGTGTCCGTGGCAGGGTCGTAGATCTCCACGGCTTCGGTCATGCCGCCGGCCACGACGACCCTGCCGTCCGGAAGGAGCGTCGCGGTATGCCCCGTGTGCGGCGTGCTCATCGACGCGACGAGCGTCCATGTATTCGTGTCAGGGTCGTACACCTCGGCCGTGGCGCTCGCTCCACCGGCCACGAGGACCTTCCCGTCGAGCAGCCGTGTCGCCGTGTGCCTGCTCCGGGCGACGTTCATCGGCGGCGCGACGTCCCAGCGTGGCGCCGTGAGCGCGGCGGCTGCCGCCTCGATGCCGTGCTCCCTGGCGCGACTTCGTGGCTCATCGGCGCCATGGCATCCGAGCGGCGCGGCGAGCAAGACAGGGGCGAGGCGGCGCAAGAAGGAGGCTGAACGCACGCTCGACGATAGCGGTCTCAGCGCCTCGGCTGTCAAGAGAAAGCGATCGCCGCGGCGGACAGGGCACCGTGGAGCTTCGTCCACAGCAAGCCTCGCGGGACGGGGGACGGCGTCAGTACCCGAGCCACTTCGGGTCGAGCTCGATGGAATAATGATCCACGAACCTGAACGCCACGCCCCCCGCGTCCCCGCTCGCGCGGATCGTGTACACCGACTCGTTCGCCTGAGGCCGATGGTCCGTCGGGCTGAACGAGATCGGCCCCGCCGTCATCCCGTCGAGCACCACGTTCTGGAACGACTCCAGCGCGTTCTTCAGGTCCTCTCCCGTCGGCCGCTCCCGCCCCGCGTCGACCGCCCGCTCGACGGCCTCGCGCCACATGAGCGCCGCCGCGTGGCCCTGGACGTAGAACTGGTCCTGATACCGATCGAGCGGGTGATCGTCCTTCTCCCGGTACACCCGGTGGATCCGCAGCATCTCCGCCATCCCGCTCGAGTGCTGCGTGTCGCCGTAGATCGGGACCGGGAACAGCCCGTAGAAGATGCCGGCGCAGTCGGCCCCGCAGATCGACAGCGTCCGCTCGCCGATCCCCCAGTTGTTCGCCATCACCCGCAGCTGCCAGCGCTTCCTCCCCGGGAACCCGTGACCTGGAAACGCCTGATCGATGAGCCTCTGCGCGGCGGCGGCGCCCTTGCCGACGAAGGACGACGAGACGACGCTGTTGCCCGCCCAGAACCAGCTCGTCGGGACATAGGACGGGTCCGCCCGCCTCTTCTCGATCTCTCTCTTCACATAGCGGGTCACCGCCTCGACGATGAGCCCCTCGTCCTCGAGGGAAGACGTCTGCGGCACGACGAGATCCTCGCCGAGCAGCATGCCGGGCAGGTGCTCCACGTATGATTTGCCCGCCGCCAGCGGATCGACGCAATAAAGACACCGGTCGATCGTGTCGTGCACCATCGCGATGCGCCCGGGCGCGATCTTCCAGGCCGCCTTCACCCCGATGCGGATCGCGGTCGAATAGTCCGTGGCCGGGAAGAAGATGTACGGATAGCCCGGGCTCGTCTTGTGCTCTGTCGCCGAGATGCTCTGTCCGAGGGCGTTGAACTCGGCGTAGGGCACGTCCGCCGAGATCGGCACCGGCGTGGCGAGCGAGCCGGCGTAGGAGCCAGGGATGATGAGCTTCTTCTCCTCCGCGAGCTTCGGCGCGACGCGCGTGGTCGGCCCGGTGCCGAAGATGAACAGCGTGGAGACCTCGCTCCACGCGGGCTCCCGCCGCCACGCCGCGATGACCTCCTCCGTCCTCGCCGGGTCGTACTGCGCGTCCCTCATGTCGACGTCGATGGGACAGCCGCGGATCCCCCCATGGGTGTCGTTGAGGTGACGCAGGTAGTCGTAGACTCCGTAGCTGTACGGCGGCGCGATGTCGGTCGCCATCCCGGTGGCGCCCGTCGTGATCCGGACGCGGAGCGTCCCCGTGCAGCGGGCGCCTGCGGCGGCGGCGGACCCGGCGAGCGCGGCGGCCCCAGGAGCGACGGAGCGCGCCTGCCTGTCCGGTCGGCGCACGGAGATCGCCAGCGCCGCGATCAGGGCGGCCACGCCGAGCGCCCCGATGAGGTAGCTGCGCTGCTGCGGCGTGCCGGCCGCGCGGAGGGCCGGCTTCAGGCTCGTCGAGTCGGACGTGGCGCGCACGGGGCCCGGCGGCCCCGCCGTCCGCTGGCCGATCTCCTCATCGAGGGGGGTCAGGGCCTGGAGGCGCCGCCCGTCCGAGCCCTCGATCGCGCTCGGGCGGGACAGGCGGGGCTCCAGGATCACGCTCGGGCGGCCCGCGCCCTGCTCGATGTACGCCTTGATCTGCCGCTGCATGCTGGCGCGGCGCTCCGCGAACACGGCCAGCATCCGCGCGCCGATCTCGTCGGACCGCACGTCCTCGCCGGACCCGCGCAGGTAGTCCTCGAGCGCCGCGCGCATCTCCTGCGCGGTCGCGTACCGCTTCGCCGGGTCGCGCTCCAGCGCCCGCGCGACGATGGCGTCGAGCGCCGGCGGGATGTCCGGGTGGACGAGCGAGGGCCGCTGGATCTCGTCCACGGCCGCGAGCTTCCAGAGCGCGCTCACGGCGTCGCCCCCGAAGAGCCGCTCCCGCGTGAGGAGCTCCCAGAGCACGATCCCGGCCACGAAGACGTCGGCCCGCCGGTCGATCCCCGCGCTGTCGGCCGCCTGCTCGGGCGCCATGTAGGACGTCTTGCCCTTCAGCTTCCCGGTCTCGGTGAGGTCCGTGTTGATCGACGCCTTGGCGATGCCGAAGTCGAGCAGCTTCACCGCGCCGTCGTACGTGACGAAGATGTTGTGCGGGGAGACGTCGCGGTGAACGATGCCGAGCGGCGTGCCGTCGTAATCGCAGAGCTCGTGCGCGTAGTGGAGGCCGCCCAGCACGTCGGCCACGATCCGGACCCAGACGCCGCGCGTGAAGCCGTCCGCGCCCGGCTCCCCCTGGGCCACCGCCCTCATGATCGCGTTGAGCGGCTGGCCCTCCAGATACTCCATCACGGTGAAGTAGCCGGCCTCGTCCACGCCGACCTCGTAGGTCTGGACGATGTTCGGGTGGTTGAGGCGCGCCGACAGCTTCGCCTCGTCGAGGAACATGGTGACGATCTTCTCGCCGTCGCCGCCAACGCCGCGGTGGCGCTTGACGACCACGAGCTTGTTGAACGACCCCGGCCCCCGCGCGATCGCCAGGAACACGTCGCCCATCCCGCCCCGGCCGAGCTTCGCGATCGGGCGGTACTTGCCCATGATCGCCGTCTGGGTCGGCTCCGCGTCCGAGCTGTCTTGACCCGTGCCCACCATGTCCCCGGCCGTCCTCAGACGCGCGCGCCGCTCCGAAGGAACTCGCTATGGGAGCAAAGACCGATATCCTTGTCAACGCCCCCGGCCCGAGACGCAGGCCCGATGACCGCGGCGGGGCTTGCCGCCGTGGGTCGCGTGGGCTGTGCGCGCTGCGCGCACAACACGCGTTGCGCGCGGCGAAGCCGCTTGCGATCTGGCCGTCTGGGTCGCGGCATCGACGGAGCTCTGTGGTGATACGGCCGAGCGGGCATCATGAATTCGAAGGCGGTTTGGCGATTTGTTGTGAGGACGTTATTTGACGGCGCTGCGGTACGCCGGCGGGGCGCCGCGGCGACCCGAGATCGGTCGCGATCATGCGAGGCGCGTGCCCGTCGGCGGTCGCCGACGGCGGCGGCTCAGGGCGCCTCGGGGCCGCTCCCGCGGGGGCCGCGCGCCGGAGGCGGAGGCGCGGCGGGCCGTGCGCGCTCGAGGTGCTCGTAGGGCGCGAGCGTCATCAGCCGCGTGTCCTCGACGGGGCCGCCGACGGTGAAGTGATAGAGGCTCTGCACGTCGCCGCCAGCGATGCCGCACAGCTCGTGGAACACGTCGTCGAAGTAGCAGCCGATGCCGGTCGCCCGCACGCGGCCGCCGGGGTCCCGCGCGGCCTCGGCCTCGAGGTACAGCGCGTGGCCGAGGACGCCGGCCTCCCAGAAGAGCCGCCGGTACCACGGCGCGCCGCGCTCCCGGAGCGTGGCGCCGAGGTCGGCGACCATCCCGAGGCTGAACGCGCCGTCGGCGGCGATCTCCTGATGACAGCTCACGATCTGCGCCGCGCTCCGCAGATCGGCCTCGGAGAGGCGATAGAGCCGCAGGTGATCCGGACACCCGCGCGGCTTCTCCCACGCGAACGGGTGCGCGAGGGCGGCCTTCAGCCGCTCGTGCGCGGCCTCCGACCGCTCGAGCGCGTAGAGGCCCGGGTCGAGGCCGCGGACGCGGTGCACGAAGACGACCGCGTGCACGAGCGGCGCCCACGGGAGCGCGTCCCACGGGGGCACGCCGGGGCGGGGGAGGAGGCGGTCGAGCATGGCGTAGAACGCCTCGGCACCGATCGACGTGCGGCCGTCGTACGCCGTGGCGCTCCGCCGCGTCCGGAGGATCTCCGACGCCAGCGCGCCGCCGCCGCCGTGGTCCGACAGCGGGGGCAGGCCGCTCTCCAGGGGGGCGGCCGGCTCCTCGGCGTGGGCCTTCCAGGTGGCGCCGGCGACGTCGTCGATGACCTCCCAGTCGACGTGGCTCGGGCTCAGCGCGTTCGCCCGCCCGGCCCACGCGCCCTCGCCGGTGAGGCGGGTCAGCTCGGCCGCGCGCGCGGCCGCCGCGCGGGCCGCGGCGAGCGCCGCCTCCCGGGCGAGCGGCGCGGCGGGCACGACGAGCAGCGCGGCGTCAGGGTGCTCGCGATCCGCCGCCGCGACGCCCGCGAAGTCTGTGGCCCGATCGAGGCCGAGCAGCGCGGACAGCTCGCCGTCGCCGAGGTCGCCGAGCAGCACGGCGGACCAGCCGAGCGCGGCCGCGGCATAGCGGACGGCCGCGATGGCGTGACCGGCGTCGTGCTGGCAGTAGCGGAACGCCCGCTCGCCGTACTTCCACGCCTCGCGCCAGTGGACGGAGCTCAGCCCGACGAGGAAGCCGCCGGCCGGGAGGAGCCCCGCGAGCGCGCGGGCAGGGCCGGCGCCCAGCGCGCATCGGCGCTCGAGCGCGTGATCGCGGCTCACATAATGATAGAGGCCCGCCGGCAGCCCGGGCGCGCCGGCCGAGAGCAGGTATCCCTCGGTCGGGTGGAGATTCCCGCTCGAGGGGTTGCAGCGGAGCGCCCAGCGCGAGCCGCGGTATTCCTTCCAGGCGGAGAGGCCGAGCGAGAGCTCGAAGAGGGCCGCGATGGAGTCGAGCTCGACCGCGGCCGGCGGGATCGCGCCGGGGCGGTAGAGATCCCGGTACGCCGCGGCGAGCCCGCCGGCGCGGAGCGGCAAGGGGACGACCGGGGCGCCCTCGAAGGTGCGGAACGGATCCGGCTGCGTGCTCCAGTCCATGGCGGCCGGGCCGCGCGCATAGCGCCTCAGGTGATGCTTCGTGCGCGTGTGATAGGCGAGCGCGCGCTCGACGGGGCTTGTGGACATGGGCCGCTCGTCGCGCTCAGGGTAGCAGCGGCGCGGGGCGCCGCTACCGCGCCGAGCGGGCTCGTCCGCGGCTCGGCGATCCCTCCTTCAAGGCATTCTCGCTCTCGCTCGACCGAGTCTCGCCGTGTCCTCTGCGTTTCGAGATCTCGTCCTCCACACGAGAGCCCAGGGGCCCGCGCGCGGGGCGGGGAGAGACGCGAGGATGGCGCTGTCCGGCAGCTCGGCGTGGTCATGTTCCTGGCCGGCGTCGGCACCCGCTCGGGGTACTCGTTCGCGCACACCCTGCAGCAAGGCGGCGCCGCGGCGCTGATCGGGAGCGGCGCGGTCATCACCGCGGTCGTCGCGTTCGGCACGCTGCTCGTCGGCCACCGGCTGCTCCGGATCCCGATGGGGACCCTCACCGGCATGCTCGCCGGCATCCAGACGCAGCCCGCGGTGCTCGCCTTCAGCCTGGAGCAGGCGCGCAGCGACGCGCCGAACACGGGGTACGCGTCGGTCTACCCGGTGGCGACGCTGGTGAAGATCGTGGCGGCGCAGCTCCTCGTGCGGCTGCTCTGAAGAGCCGCCGCCGGAGCGACGAGCTCCGCGACGCGCGCGAACGGCTTCACCCAGGCGCCGCGCCGTACCGTCGGACATCGCAGGACGCGAGGCGGGTACCGCGGTCGATCAGCGACCGGGCCGCTCGTCGATGCGCGCACGGCGGAATAGTACAGCGTCGGTGTTCGCGAAAACTTTTTGAAACATTGTGCGAGCCGGGGACTGGAAAGCCGTCACTCGATCTCCTAGCGGTCGGGCGGAGGTGGCGGGACTCACGTCCTGCCGAAGAACGACTACTGCCATGCCCAAGCCAAACATCCCGGACCCACCAGAGCCAGCACCGACAGCGCCGGCTCCATCGACGTGGAAGTCCGATCTCGTCTCAGGGTTCCTCGTCTTCTTGATCGCTCTCCCGCTCTCCCTCGGCATCGCCATGGCGAGCGGATTTCCCCCCATCGCAGGTGTGCTTACCGCCGTCGTCGGCGGCGTCATCGCCACCTGGCTCGGCAGCGCGCCCCTCACCATCAAGGGCCCGGCCGCGGGGCTCATCGTCATCGCGCTCGGCGCGGTGCAGGAGCTCGGCGGCGGGGACAACGCGACAGGCTACCGCCGCGCGCTCGCCTGCATCGTCGTCGCCGCCGCGGCGCAGATCGCCTTCGCGCTCGCGCGCGCCGGCACCCTCGGCGACTTCTTCCCCTCCTCGGTGGTGCACGGCATGCTCGCGGCCATCGGGATCATCATCTGCTCGAAGCAGGTCCACACGCTCCTCGGCGTCACCCCGACGTCCAAGGCGCCGCTCCACCTGCTCCTGGAGATCCCGGCGAGCGTCCTGCGGATGAACCCCGAGATCGCCCTGATAGGCGTCCTGTCGCTCGTCCTCCTGTTCGGCTATCCGGCGGTGGCCAGGAGGACGCGGTGGATGCAGAAGATCCCCGCGCCGCTCCTCGTGCTCGCGGCCTCGATACCGCTCGCGTTCGCCTTCGACCTCGAGCACGAGCACACGTACACGCTGTCGGTGACGGATTCGGTCCACACGATCGGGCCGAAGTTCCTCGTCACCCTGCCGGGGAACCTGACGCAGGCTATCGCCTTTCCGGACTTCAGCCAGGTCGCCACGCCCGCGTCCATGAAATATGTCCTGATGTTCTCCCTCGTGGGAAGCATCGAGTCGCTGCTGTCCACGAAGGCGGTCAGCTCCCTCGATCCCGAGAAGCGCCGCCCCGACCTCGACAGGGACCTGCTCGCCACCGGCGCCGGCAACCTCGTCGCGGGCCTGCTCGGCGGGCTGCCCATGATCTCGGAGATCGTCCGCAGCTCCGCCAACATCGGCTACGGCGCGAGGAGCCGGCTCTCGAACTTCTTCCACGGCGCCTTCCTCCTGCTGTTCGTCGCGTTCGCGCCGGGGCTCATCCACCGCATCCCGCTCGCCGCGCTCGCCGCGATGCTCACCTTCACGGGCACCCGCCTCGCGGCTCCCACGGAGCTCGTGAAGACGTTCCGCATCGGCAAGGAGCAGCTCGTGGTCTTCGTCGCCACCGCCGCGATCACCATCGCGACCGATCTGCTCGTGGGGGTCGTGGCCGGGATCGCCGTGGAGATGTTCATCCACGTGCTCCACGGCGCGCCGCTCCGCAGCCTCTTCCGGCCCGAGATCGAGGAGCACGTCGAGGGCGGACGGCTCGTGCTGCGCGTCAAGCAGGCCGCCGTCTTCAGCAATTACCTCTCGATCAAGCGGAGGCTCGCGCGGCACCGGGACGTCGCTGCCATCGAGATCGACTTCGCCGCTACCCGCCTGGTCGATCACACGGTCATGGCCAACCTGCACGACCTCAAGGCGCTGCTCGAGCGCGAGGGGCGGGCGCTCTCGCTGTCGGGACTCGACGACCACGGCCCGATGTCGTCGCACCCGCTCTCCGCGCGGAAGAAAGTGGCCTTCGCGCCCGCGGTGAGCCGGTGACCCGCTGAGCCCGCACGGCGCGCGAGGTGCGCGAGGTGCGCGAGATGCACGAGCTGCGCGAGGTGCACGAGCTGCGCGAGGTGCGCGAAAGCTGCGCGTGCGCGCCGCGCTTGATGGAGCGATACTTTAGGAGACGTACGATTGACATGAACGAGCCAAGTGCGAAGTCCAGCGCAGGTGAAGCTCCAGAAGAGCGCCTGCGCACCGCCCTCCAGCACGCCGGTCACCTCCTGCCATCGCAGGGGCCCATCGGCGTGTTCGTCCACCACAACACGCTGCACGCGTTTCAGCACCTGCCGTTCCACGACGCGCTCGCCGCGGCGAGCGCGCTGTTCGGGGCAGAGCCGTACCTCTCCGAGGCGGAGTACCGCGCGCACATCGCGTCGGGCCGGATCGACGACCAGGACATCGAGGCGGCGCTCGTCGAGCGCTTCTCTGACCGGCCTGACGAGCGTCGCGGCCCGCTGTCTCGCAATGAGATCGAGCGCCTCGCGCTGCGCTTTCCCATCCAGGCCGCCACCGAGGCGGGGCTCCGGTGGCGCATCGCCGAGGCGGGAGAGGCGCGCAGGCTGAGGCCCGACCTCCCGTCCGAGCCGCGCCGCCGGATCCTCGTCGGTACGGCGCGATGGCTGGTCGAGCGCCCCGAGGCCGCCGTGCGCCTCCTCGCCCAGGGCGGCTACGACCTGGAGGTCCGCGCCGCGCTCGCTCTCTGGGACGCGTGCTGCGGCGTGCCGCTGCCGCCGGCGCCGTCCGCCGAGGTGCCGCTCGCCGACCGCGTGGGCGTCGATCGATCCCACCGCGATCTGCTGCTCGCGCTCACGGGGGAAGACCCGGCCGAGCTCATCGACCCGCTCTTCATCCGGCTCCTCGGCGCCTACCTCGACGAGGGCGTCGCGCACTGGGTGATGCCGGACCGCGCGCAGGGGCTCTTCCGCGCGTTTCGCAGCCTCGTGCTGGAGGGGGCGAGGCCTGCCGGCGCGCACCTCGCCGGGCTCGACGCGGAGCTCGGCCGGCTCGGGCCGGACGCGTCGCCCGCGGCCCTCGTCACCGGCGCCCTGCGCGAGCTCGGCGTCGCGGAGGACCGCTGGGAAGGTTACGTGACGCGCGTCCTGCTCGAGCTGCCGGGCTGGGCCGGCATGGTCCACCGGCTCGAGCACACCCCGGGCGACCGGCCGCACGGCTCGCCGCCCGCGTCGCTGCTCGAGTACCTCGCGGTGCGCCTGACCCTCGCCCGGTACGCCCTGCGCGACGTGGCGCGCCGGCGGCTCGGGTTCGACGGGCCCCTCGCGGGGCTCGTCGAGCACGCCCGGCTCGCCGCGAGGCGCGCCGGGCCGCCGCCGCGCTCGCCCGACAGCGATCGGCCGTTCCTCCTGTTCCACCTCGCGCAGCTCGCGGGGCTGTCGGTCGCCGAGGTGGAGGCGCTCCCGCAGGCCGAGCGCGTCTGGGCGCTGGAGGTGCTCGAGGCGTTCGACGAGGCGACGCGGCGGCGCCTCCTGCACGAGGCGTACGAGCATCACCACCGGGTCGAGGTGCTGCACGGCATCGCGGCGAACCTGCGCCGCCCGGCGTACGAGCGCGCGGTCATGGACCCTCGGTTCCAGCTCGCGCTGTGCATCGACGACCGCTGCGAGGGCCTCCGGAGGCACTTCGAGGAGCTCTCCCCGCGGCACGAGACCCTCGGCATCGCCGGGTTCTTCGGCGTGCCGATCCGGTTCCGCGGGCTCGACGCCGCCGGCCACGTGAGCCTCTGCCCCGTCGGCGTCGAGCCCGCGCACGAGATCGTCGAGCGGCCCCGCGAGGAGGGCGCCTTCCACCTCCGGAAGGCGCGCCGCAGGCGCTGGGCGCGCTTCGTCCACACGCTCGGGCACGGGACCCGGACCCTCTCGCGCGGCCTCCTGCTCACGCCGACCCTCGGGCTGCTCTCCACGATCCCGCTCGTCGGGCGCGTCCTGTTCCCGAGGGCGTTCGCGCGGCTGCGCCGCGCCCTCGAGCGCCGCCTCCTGCCGGCGGTGCCGACCCACCTCCACAGCCCGCACGAGGAGGGGGCTCCGGCGGGCGGCGGAGGGGCGCCCTTCACGGCCGCCGAGAAGGCCGCGAGGGTGGCCGCGACGCTCGAGATCATGGGGCTCACCCGCCGCTTCGCGCCGGTCGTGGCGGTGCTCGGCCACGGCGCGTCCAGCGTGAACAACCCGCACCAGTCCGCGTACGACTGCGGCGCGTGCGGCGGCCGGCACGGCGGCCCGAACGCGCGGCTGTTCGCCGCCATGGCCAACGACCAGGAGGTGCGTGCGCTGCTCCGCGGCCGCGGCATCGACATCCCGGACGGGACCTTCTTCCTCGGCGGGATGAACAACACGACGACGGAGGAGATCGTCTTCTACGACGAGCACCTCGCGCCGGCGTCGCACCGCGGCGAGATCGAGGCGCTCGAGCAGGCCCTCGGCGAGGCGCGCAAGCGGCACGCGCACGAGCGCTGCCGCCGCTTCGCGTCGGCACCGGAGCGCCTGAGCCCCGAGCAGGCGCTCGCGCACGTCGAGGCGCGCGCCGTGGACCTCAGCGAGGCCCGGCCCGAGCTCGGGCACGCGACAAACGCCGTCTGCGTGATCGGCCGCCGCGAGCTCACCCACGGGATGTTCCTCGACCGCCGCGCGTTCCTCGTCTCGTACGACCCGACCCAGGACCCGACCGGGGCGATCCTCGAGCGCGTCCTGCTCTCCGCGGGTCCGGTCGGGGCGGGGATCAACCTCGAGTACTACTTCTCCCGCGTCGACAACCTCCGCTACGGCGCCGGGACCAAGCTGCCGCACAACCTCGCCTCGCTGCTCGGGGTCATGGACGGCTCGCTGAGCGATCTGCGCACCGGCCTGCCGAAGCAGATGATCGAGATCCACGAGCCGGTGCGCATGCTCACCGTCGTGGAGGCGAGCGCGGCGACGGCCGCGGCGATCTGCGCGCGGCAGCCGGCGCTCCGCGAGCTCGTCGTCAACGGCTGGATCCAGCTCGTCTGCATCGACCCGGCGACGGGCCGGTTCGAGCGCTTCACCCGCGGCGCCTTCGCGCCGTTCACGCCGCCGGAGCACCCGCTGCCCGCGGTCCAGCGGTCCGTCGACTGGTACGCGGGCAAGCGCGGCTTCATCCCGCCCGCCATCGTCCGCGCCGGGCTTCCACGGTCCCAGACGGAGATCTCTTACCATGCTGCCTGACGTCCTCCTCGGCAAGCTCACCGCGGTCGCCGTGCTCTCGCCGGCGGTCGCGTTCGCGGCGCTCGGCGCCTACTTGCTCCTCCTGCGCACGCCGAGCGAGCGCGTCGTGTCGGGCGTCGTGCTGTCGGCGCTCTCGCTCTCGCTCGTCGCCTCGCTGGTCGCCTGGGGCTCGTCCGTCGCGGCGCCCTACGCCTTCCTCTCGGTGGATCTCGGGCACTGGTTCGAGGTCTCGGGCTACGCGTTCGACATCGTCCTGCTCGTCGACCGGCTGTCGACGACGATGATGGTGCTCGTCTCGCTGATCGCGCTCGTCACCGGCAGGTTCTCGGTCGCGTACCTGCACCGCGAGCCGGGGTTCGCGCGGTTCTTCCTGCTCCTCGCCCTGTTCTCGGCGGGCATGCTGGCGCTCGTGTCCGCGGGGAGCATGGACCAGCTCTTCGCCGGCTGGGAGCTCGTCGGCGGGACGAGCGTGCTCCTCGTGGCGTTCTTCCACGAGCGCGCGGCGCCGGCGCGGGCGGCGCTGCGCGTCTACATCACCTACCGGCTCTGCGACGTGGGGCTCCTCGTCGGCGCGGTGCTCATGCACTCGCTCGCCGGCTCGGCCAACTTCGGCGAGGTGTTCGGCGGCGCCCCGTGGCCCGGGTCCGCCGCCGCGATCGGCGCCTCCGGGGCCACGGCGATCGCGCTGTGCCTGTTCTTCGCCGCGATGGGCAAGAGCGCGCAGTTCCCCGTCGGGACCTGGCTGCCGCGGGCGATGGAGGGGCCGACGCCGTCGAGCGCGCTCTTCTACGGGGCGATCTCGATCCACGCGGGCGTGTACCTGATGCTGCGCGCTGCCCCCATGCTCGAGCGCTCGCCCGCGGCGAGCGCGGTGGTGGCCTGCGTCGGGGCGCTCACGTCCGTCTACGGGACGCTTGTCGGCCGGGTGCAGGCGGACGTGAAGGGCGCGCTCGCGTACGCGACGATGTCGCAGGTCGGGATCATGTTCGTGGAGATCGGGCTCGGGTACTACCGGCTCGCGCTCGTGCACCTCTTCGCGCACGCGTGCCTCCGGTGCCTGCAGATGCTGCGCGCGCCCGCGGCGCTCCGCGACGCGCAGGAGATCCGGGCCGCGCACGCCAGCGAGCCGCTCCCGCACCTCGCGATCGCCGCCCGCGTGCTGCCGGCGTCGCTCGTGCGGCGCGCGTACTGGGCCTCCCTCGATCGCTTCCAGGTGGAGGTGATGCAGCAGCGGTTCATCGCGGCGCCGCTCATGCGCCTCGGGCAGGTGATCGACGGCTTCGAGCGCCGCTGGGTCGCGGCGCTGAGCGGCCTCGCCGAGCGCGACGAGGGCCGCGCCGTCGAGGCGGGCACTCCCGGCGAGCGCGCGGGCGCGGCGGCGCCGGCGCCCCAGACCAAGGGGGCGCGGTCATGAGCATGTTCCTGATCCTCTCGGCGACGATCCTCGCGCCCGCGCTCGCCGCGCTCTCGGCCTCCTGCGCGCGCAGCGACCCCGCCGCGCGACGCGTGGCCCTCGCCGGCGCGGCGCTCACCCTCGGGCTCTCGCTCGCTGCGCTCGCGCTGTTCCACGCGGCCGGCGGCGCCGCGGTCGACGCGATCGGCCCCGCCGTGCCGCTCCTCGGCGTGCGCCTCCGCCTCGTCCTCAACGGCTTCACCGCCTCCCTGCTCCCGCTGCTCGGCGCCATGCTGCTCGCCCTGATCGCCGCGGGCCCGCGCGCCGCTCTCGATCGGCGGAGCCTCGCGGCGGTGCTCGTCACCGGGAGCGCCATCCTCGGCGTCTACTGCGCCGCGGACCTCGTGGTGCTCGCCGTGGCGTGGGTCGCCGCGTTCCTGCCGGGCGCGCGCCTCATCGCGCGGAGGGGCGCGGCCGATCAGCTGCTCCGGCGCACCTACCGCATCTTCCTCATCGGCGGCACGGCGCCGCTCGTCCTGGCGCTCGGCGTCATGGCCGCGCTCGCCGCGCGGCGCGGCGCGGCGCTGCCGTTCGACATCCAGGAGGTCGCCCGCGCGGGCATCCCGGAGGCATGGCAGTCGCCGCTCTTCGCGCTCATCGGCATCTCGGTGCTGATGCGCATGGCCGCCGTGCCGTTCCACGGCTGGCTGCCGGTGCTGCTCGAGCGCGGGCCGCTCGGGGTGACCGTGCTGCTCGCGGAGATGCAGGTCGGCGTCTGCGTGCTCGTGCGCGTGGTGGTGCCGCTCCTGCCGGAGGGCTGCGCCGCGAACATGCCGGTCCTCGCCGCGCTGGGGCTCTTCAGCGCCCTGCACGGGGCCGTCCTCGCGCTCACGCAGACCGATCTCCGCCGCATGATCGGGTACCTCGTGGCGAGCCAGAAGGGGCTCGTGCTCCTCGGGATCGCGTCGATGAACCCGCAGAGCCTGAGCGGCGCGCTGCTCCAGAGCTTCGCCCTGTCGATCGCGGTCACCGGGGTGACGATGGTCGTCTGGGCGATCGAGGCGCGCACGGGCACCGCGGACGTGAGGGAGCTCGGCGGCCTCGTGGCGAGGACGCCGCGCATGGCCGCGTTCTTCCTCCTGCTCGCGTGCGCGACGATCGGGCTCCCGGGGGCGCTGACGTTCATCGGCGAGGATCTGCTCCTGCACGGGGTTTTGCACGTCCACCCCGTGTTCGCGGTGCTGATGCTGGGCGCGACGGCGCTCAACGGGATCACGATGTTCCGCGCGTTCAAGCGCACCTTCCTCGGCCCGCTCCCCCGCGGCGCGAAGGGCGCCGCCATGGTGGAGCCGCTCCTGTTCCGCGAGCGCGCGGCGCTGCTCTCGCTGCTGGCGCTGACCGTGACCCTGGGCGTCGCGCCCTCGCGGCTGCTCGCGCTGCACGCGCCGGTGGTCGAGCGGGTCCTCGCCGTCGCGGGCGACGCGACGGCCCACGGGCACGCAGAGTAGCCCCTCTCGTCTCGCTCACGCCGCGCGTGTGTGGGCTGGCCCCGTGCTCCTGGATCCGCGCACGGTTTGCCCCGGGGCGCACCTGGTGCGCGCCGCACGCCGAGGCGGCCGGGCTCAGGGAGGATCGGTGCAGCCAACCGGGCGCATTTCGGCCAGAATCGACGCGTGGGCGGGCAGGGCCTGCGCCTTGCAGACCCGCTCGACCCCAGAGAGCCAGGAGGGTACGCCAGTGTCCGTAGCAGCCAGCCAGAGCAGCCAGAACTCGGTCCACTCGGAGCCGCCGCCGCCGGTCTCGATCCCGGGGCTCCGATCGTCGATCGCCAACGAGAAGCTCCGGCAGTGGATCGCGGAGGTCGTCGCCCTGTGCCAGCCGGACAACGTGCACGTGTGCGACGGCTCCAAGGAGGAGTACGACGCGCTCTGCGACCAGATGGTCAAGGCCGGCACGCTCATCCGCCTGAACCCGGAGAAGCGCCCGGACAGCTACCTCGCGCGCTCGGACCCGAGCGACGTGGCGCGGGTCGAAGATCGCACGTTCATCTGTAGCCGCCGCAAGCAGGACGCCGGCCCCACGAACAACTGGGCCGATCCGCAGGAGATGAAGGCCACGCTGCGCCGGCTCTTCGCCGGGTCGATGCGGGGCCGGACGCTCTACGTGATCCCGTTCAGCATGGGCCCGGTGGGCTCGCCCTATTCGCACATCGGCGTGGAGCTCAGCGACTCGCCCTACGTCGCCGCGAGCATGCGGATCATGACGCGCATGGGGAGCAAGGTGCTCGACGTGCTCGGGGACGGCGATTTCGTCCCGTGTCTGCACTCGGTCGGCATGCCGCTCGCCCCGGGGCAGGCGGACGTGCCGTGGCCGTGCAACGCGGAGCACAAGTACATCGTCCACTTCCCGGGGGAGCGGGCGATCTGGTCGTACGGGAGCGGCTATGGCGGCAACGCGCTGCTCGGCAAGAAGTGCTTTGCGCTGCGCATCGCCTCGGTGCTCGGCCGGGAGCAGGGGTGGCTCGCCGAGCACATGCTGATCCTGGGCGTCGAGTCGCCGAAGGGCGAGAAGACGTATGTCGCCGCGGCGTTCCCGAGCGCGTGCGGCAAGACGAACTTCGCGATGCTCATCCCGCCGAAGGCGTTCGCGGGCTGGAAGGTGACGACGGTGGGCGACGACATCGCGTGGATGAAGCCCGGGCGGGACGGGCAGCTCTACGCGATCAACCCCGAGGCAGGGTATTTCGGCGTGGCCCCGGGGACGTCGGAGAAGTCGAACGCGAACGCGATGGCGGCCATCCGGAAGGGGACGATCTTCACGAACGTGGGGCTCACGCCCGACGGCGACGTCTGGTGGGAGGGGATGACGGACGAGCCGCCGCCCGAGCTCATCGACTGGCAGGGCAAGCCCTGGACGCCGGACTGCGGGCGCAAGGCGGCCCACCCGAACGCGCGCTTCACGGCCCCTGCGACGCAGTGTCCCTCGCTCGATCCTCGCTGGGACGACCCGAACGGGGTGCCCATCAGCGCGATCGTCTTCGGCGGGCGGCGGGCGACGACGGTGCCGCTCGTGTACCAGTCGTTCAACTGGAGCTTCGGCGTGTACATGGCGGCGACGATCGGCTCGGAGATGACGGCGGCGGCCGCCGGCAACATCGGCCAGGTCCGCCGCGACCCGATGGCGATGCTGCCGTTCTGCGGCTATCACATGGGCGATTACTTCAACCACTGGCTGCAGATGGGGCGCCAGATCGTCAATCCGCCCCGCATCTTCTCGGTGAACTGGTTCCGCAAGGACGATCAGGGCAACTTCCTCTGGCCGGGCTTCGGCGAGAACATGCGTGTCCTCAAGTGGATCGTCGATCGCGTGCACGGCCGCGGCTTCGCCGAGGAGAGCCCGCTCGGCTGGATGCCGCGCTACGAGGACATCGAGTGGCGGGGCATGGATCGCTTCTCGAAGGAGAAGTTCTACCAGCTCATGGCGGTGGACCGGGAGGCGTGGAAGGTCGAGTTCGGCTCGCACCGGGAGCTCTTCGAGCGGCTCTACGACCGGCTGCCCAAGGAGTTCTTCCTGATGCGCGAGCTGCTCCTGTCGCAGCTCTGGCGCTCGCCGGAGCGGTGGGAGCTCGCGCCCGAGCGCTACCTCGACGAGCACGACGACGACGGCGAGGCGAGCGCCTCGTAGAGCACCGAGTTCGACGTCATCGGCGTTCTCGCTCGGCCTCGCCCGGCTCCGCCCTCGGCGCTCCCGGAGAGCTGTCATGAACGGAATCTGAGGAATGGACGCGCCTGAGCGAGCTTTTGAAGAGCTCGCTCAGGCGCGGCACGCGGAGCGCGCCGCGCAACTCCCCACGTCACTTATCTCCCACCTCGCTTATGATATCTGTGAATCGAGGGGGGCTCCGGGATGTCACAATCGCGCGAGCGCGTGACACGGCGCGCGGGGGCCGGCGGTCGCCGCGCGCTCACGCCGATCGTGCGGCTGCGCGGTCGCCGCGGCGCGAGCGCGCTCGACCGCTCGAGCGCTGACGGGAGATCTTCGTCAGCGAGGAGGCCGGGACGGCGCGGCTCTCGGTGAAGGATCAGGGGATCGGCATCGACCCGGCGCGGCAGGAGCAGATCTTCGAGCTCTTCGGGCGCGCGTGCCCGACCGGCACTATGGCGGGCTGGGGCTCGGCCTCTACATGAGCCGCAGGATCGCGGACGCGCACGGCGGCTCGATCCGCGTCCGGAGCGCGCTCGGCGCCGGCGCCACGTTCCTCGTCGAGCTCCCGTGCGCGGGGCCGCCGCACGCTGGCGCGCCGAGCTCGCCGCCGGGCTGAGCGGCCGGGCGTGCGCATGAGCCAGGGATCCCTGCTCGTCGGCGCCTGCGAGGTGCACCGCGGAACTGCCGGGCATCAGCCGTGGTATCTATCGGTCGAGGGGGCCTCGGATATGGTACGACCGCAGGAGACCGCGACAGGTGATGCGGTGCCTGGCCTGCGCTATGCGCTCACGCCGACCGTGCGGTTGCGTCGCCTCGGCGAGGCACGCGGGCTCGACCGTTCCGGCGTCGACAGCTCTCATGCCCCACGGAGCCGCTGGGCGCCAGCGCCCCACGGCGTGTCCTCCGCGGGGAGATGCTCCCCGTGGAGGTGAGCCTGGCCTCCCCCTACGCGATCACCGAGACCCTCCACGAGGGCCAGAAGACCAGCCTGCTTCGCGCGATCCGGAGCGCCGATGGCTGTCCGGTGATCTTGAAGGTCCTCGACCCGAGGCGCAGCCGCCCGAAGGACATCGAGCGCCTGAAGCACGAGTACGCGATCGGCAAGGCGCTGAACCACGAGGCCAT
Organism: Sorangium sp. So ce296; assembly: GCF_051529605.1. Taxonomy (NCBI): domain Bacteria; kingdom Pseudomonadati; phylum Myxococcota; order Polyangiales; family Polyangiaceae; genus Sorangium; species Sorangium sp. So ce296. Next base: position 13,737,218 of record NZ_CP150325.1, on the reverse strand, counting down.
CGTAACGCCGCTCGCCCTCGAGACGTACGAGGGGCTGCCGGCGCTCGTCCTGGAGGATTTCGGCGGCGAGTCGCTCGACCACTTCATGGACGCGCCCATGAACGTCGAGCGGTTCCTCGACCTCGCGGTGCGTATCGTGGCCTGCGTGGCGGAGCTCCACCAGCGGGACATCATCCACAAGGATCTCAAGCCCCAAAATATCCTCGTCAATGCAGCTACTGGGCAGGTCAAGCTCGCCGACTTCGGCCTCGCGTCCCGCCTCTCCCGTGAGCAGTCGCCGGCAGGGCCTCCCCGGCTCATCGAGGGCTCCTTGCCGTACCTGGCTCCGGAGCAGACGGGGCGGATGAACCGGGCGATCGATAGCCGCACCGATCTCTATGCGCTCGGGGTCACGTTCTACGAGATGCTCACCGGGCGGCTGCCGTTCGAGGCGCGCGACCCGTCCGAGTGGGTGCACTGCCACGTCGCCCGCGCCCCGCCACCGGCCGCCGCGCTCGTCCCGGACCTGCCCGAGGTCCTCTCGGCGATCGTCCTGAAGCTCCTGGCCAAGATGGCGGAGGATCGTTACCAGACCGCGCGCGGCCTCAAGCACGACCTCGAGCGGTGCCTTTCGGAGTGGCGAGCGACCGGCCGGATCGAGCCGTTCCCCTTGGCCGAGCACGACGCCTCCGATCGCTTCGAGATCCCTCAGAAGCTCTATGGCCGCGAGGAGGAGGTGGCCGCGCTGCTGCGCGCGTTCGAGCGCGTGGTGGGCACGGGATCCCCCGAGCTCGTCCTGGTCTCCGGCTATTCCGGCATCGGCAAGTCGGCGCTGGTCCACGAGATCTACAGGCCGGTCGTCCGGGAGCGAGCCCTCTTCCTTTCGGGCAAGTTCGATCAATCCCAGCGCGACATCCCCTACTCCACGCTCGTCCAGGCCTTCCGGGAGGTCGTGCTCGAGATCCTCGCCGGGAGCGAGGACCAGATGGCGGCCTGGAGGCAGCGGCTGCTCGACGCCCTCGGGATCAACGGACAGCTCCTGGTGGAGGTCATCCCCCAGGTCGAGCTCGTCATCGGCCGGCAACCGCCGGCTCCAGAGCTTCCGTGGACCGAGGCGCAGAACCGGTTCCGCGTCGTGTTCCGGCGCTTCATCGGGGTGTTCGCCCGGAAGGAGCACCCCCTCGCGCTCTTCCTCGACGATCTCCAGTGGACCGATTCGGCGAGCCTCGGCCTCCTTCACGATCTGGTGACGCACCCCGAGACGCGCTATCTGCTCGTCACCGGCGCGTACCGCGACAACGAGGTGCCCCCCTCGCATCCGCTGGCGCTGGCGCTCGACCAGATGCGGAAGGAGGGCGCGCGCATCTCGGACATCGTGCTCGGCCCGCTTTCCCGAGACAACATCGCCGCGCTCGTCAGCGACGCGCTCCACTGCTCCCGCGAAGACGCCGCGCCGCTCTCGAACCTCGTCCACGAGAAGACGGCCGGCAACCCCTTCTTCGCGGCCCAGTTCCTCAGGGTGCTGCACGAAGAGCGGCTGATCGAGTTCGACGAGCGGGCCGAGGCCTTCCGGTGGGACGTGGCGAAGATCCGCGAAAAGGGCTTCACCGACAACGTGGCGGCCCTGATGGTCGGCAAGCTCGCGCGGCTGCCGGAGGGCGCCCAGGGAGCGCTGAAGCAGCTCGCCTGCCTGGGACACACCGCGGACGTCGCCCTGCTGACGCTGGTTCATGGCGGCTCGGAGGAGGATGTGCACGCGGATCTTTGGGACGCAGTCCATGAGGGGCTCGTCTTTCGCTTGAACGGCACGTACAAGTTCCTCCACGACTGGGTCCAGGAAGCCGCCTATTCGCTCATCCCCGAAGGCGAGCGGGCGTCGGTGCACCTCGAGATAGGCAGGCTGCTCGCGTCGCGGACGGCGCCGGAGGAGCTCGAGGAGAAGATCTTCGAGATCGTGAACCAGCTCAACCGCGGCATCGGGCTCATCACGTCGTGGGAAGAGCGAGAACGGGTCGCCGAGCTCAACCTCATCGCGGGCAAGCGCGCCAAGGGGTCGACCGCCTACGCCTCGGCGCTGGCGTACCTCGTCGCCGGCGCGGCGCTCCTGGCCGAGGACGGCTGGTCCATCCGCTACGAGCTCATCTTCGCGCTCGAGCTCCACCGGGCCGAGTGTGAGTTCCTGACCGGCGAGCTCTCGAGAGCGGAGGAGCGGCTCTCCATGCTCTCGCGCCGCGCAGGAGACCTCGTCGCCTTCGGCGCCGTCACGTGCGCGCGCATGGCTCTTTACACGACCATGGATCGGAGCGACCGCAGCGTGGAGGCATGCCTCGAATACCTCCGGCGCGTCGGCGTCGAGTGGTCGCCGCACCCGACGGACGCGGAGGTCCTGCAGGAGTACGAGCGGATGTGGCAGAGGCTCGAGGGCCGCCCGATCGAGGAGCTCTTCGACTTGCCCCCGATGGCCGATCCGGACTGCCGCACGACCATCGACGTCCTCTCGTGGTGCGAGGCGCCCGCCCTGTTCACCGACGAGAACCTGCTGAGCCTCCTGGTCGCTCGCATGGTGAACGTCAGCATCGAGCATGGCAACAGCGACGCGTCGTGCCTCGGCTACGTCCGGCTCGGCACGGTCCTTGGGCCACGCTTCGGCGACTACCGCGCGGGGTTCCGCTTCGGCAAGCTCGGCCTCGACCTCGTGGAGAAGCGCGGGCTGGACCGCTTCAAGGCCCGCGTCTATCTGGTCTTCTGGTACGCCATCAATCCCTGGACGAGGCACGTGCGTACCAGCCTCGATCGATTGCGACGCGCCTTTCACGCGGCGCAGGAGGCGGGCGATCTCACGTATGCGTCCTATCTGCGTACCGCCTTTCTCACGCTCCTCCTCATAGATGGAGAGCCGCTCGGCGAGGTGCAGCGAGAGGCCGAGGGCGCGCTCGAGTTCGCGCGAAAGGCGAAGTTCGGCCTCGTCGTCGACTGCATCACCGGACAGCTCAGACTCATCCAGACGCTCCAGGGGCTCTTGCCGGATTTCGCCTCCTTCAACGATGAGCGCTTCGACGAGGGCCGATTCGAACGGCACCTCGAGGGCGATCCGCGCCTCTCGTTGGCCGCGAGCTGGTACTGGATCCGCAAGCTGCAAGCGCGCTTTTACGCGGGTGATTATGCCTCTGCTATCGAGGCCGCGGCGAAGGCGCACTGGCTCCTCTGGACGTCGCCGTCGTTCCCCGAGATCTCCGAGTACCATTTTTACAGCGCGCTCGCCCACAGCGCGCTCGCGCGGGCAGCGCGCCACGACGCGGCACCTGCCGATGAGCGGCCCCAGGTTCTCACGGAGCTCCTCGCGCACCACGCGCAGCTCGAGGTCTGGGCTTCGAGCTGCCCCGAGAACTTCGTCCATCGCGCGGCGCTGGTCGGCGCCGAGATCGCGCGCGTCGGCAGCGAATGGGAGAAGGCGGCGCAGCTCTACGAGCAGGCCATCCGCGCCGCGCGCGCGAGCGGCTTCGTCCACGACGAGGCGCTCGCCTACGAGATCGCGTCGAGGTTCTACCGGGCGCGAGGGTTCGACCTGATCGCCGCCACGTACCTCCGCGAGGCGCGCGCCTGTTACGCCCGCTGGGGGGCGGACGGCAAGGTCAAGCAGATCGACCAGCAGAATCCGCACCTCTGGGATACGACGCCGCTCGCCCAGGCCGCCACCTTCGCGGCGCGGTCCGAGCAGCTCGACCTGCTCTCGGTGACCAAGGCATCGCAAAGCCTGTCGAGCGAGATCGTCCTCGACAAGCTGCTGCGCACGCTGCTCACGGTCGTCCTCGAGCAGGGCGGCGCGCAGAGGGCTTGCATCCTCCTGTACCAGGACGAGCGCCTCTCCATCGAAGCGGAGGCGACCCTCGAAGAGAAAGGGGCGGCGACGACCCTCCTCCCGCCTTCGACGGAGGATGGTTCGCGGCGCGTCCCCATGTCGCTCGTCCGCTTCGTGCAGCGGACGAAGGACCACGTCATCCTGAGCGATGCCGCCGCGGACGCGGGCAAGTTCTCCGGCGATGACTACTTCGCGAGGTGTCGGCCCAAGTCGCTGCTCTGCATGCCCATCCTGAGGCAGGGCGAGGTGGTGGGCCTGCTCTACCTCGAGAACAACCTCGTCGAGGGCGCGTTCACGCCGGAGCGGCTCACCGCCCTCTCGCTGCTCGCCACGCAAGCAGCGATCTCGCTGGAGAACGCGCGGCTGCTCTCCAAGGAGCAGGCCGCGCGGACCGCGGCCGAGGCGGCGGAGCGGCGTGCGGCCTTCCTGGCCGAGGCCGGGGACATCCTCTCCAGGTCGCTCGATTATGGCGAGACGTTGTCGCGTATTGCGCGGCTCTCGGTACGATCGCTTTGCGATTGGTGCATCATCGATGTCGTGGAAGGTGGAGAGATCCGGCGAATTTCCTGGGCGCACAGAGATCCCACGATGGCGTCGTTGATCCAGGAGCTGGAGCGGCGGTATCCGCCTGGTCGGGACTCGCCGCACCCCGCGGCCAGGGTCCTGCGCAGCGGTGAGCCGCTCCTGCTCCCCGAGATCTCAGAGGCCATCCTCCGGGAACACTGCGAGGACGACGGGCACGTGAGGCTCCTCCGAGAGCTCGGGATCTACAGTTCCATCACCGTGCCGGTCGTGGCGCGGGGACAACCGCTCGGGATGCTGAGCGTCGTCTCGTCCGTGCCGGAGCGCCGCTACGGCGATGCGGACATCGAGATCGTGCAGGAAGTGGCGCGCCGGGCGGCGAACGCGATCGACAATTCGCGGCTCTACCGTGCTGCCCAGGAGGCCGTCCGGGTGCGGGACGAGTTCCTCACGGTGGCGACGCACGAGCTCAACACGCCGATGACGTCGCTCACGCTCACGCTCGAGGCGATGGATCGGGCCCTCCGGTCGGGTGGGCCCTGGGACCCGCGGGCCATGGGCAGGCAGGTCGACCGCGCGCTGCGGCAGGCGAAGCGCCTGACCCGCCTGCACAACGAGCTCCTCGACGTCTCGCGGAGCCAGGTGGATCGGCTGTCGCTCCATGTCGCGGAGGTCGATCTCGTGGCGGTCGTCCGCGATGTCCTCGCGCGATTGACGCTGGAGCTTTCGCGCGCCGGGTGTTCGGTGTCGCTGCGGGACTGCGGCCGGATCGTGGGCCGCTGGGACCGCGCGCGCGTCGAGCAGATCGTCACGAGCCTCCTCACCAACGCGATGAAGTTCGGCGCGGGCAAGCCGGTCGAGATCGTCGTCAGCGAGGAGGCCGGGACGGCGCGGCTCTCGGTGAAGGATCAGGGGATCGGCGTCGACCCGGCGCGGCAGGAGCAGATCTTCGAGCGCTTCGGGCGCGCCGTGTCCGACCGGCACTACGGCGGGCTGGGGCTCGGCCTCTACATGAGCCGGAGGATCGCGGACGCGCACGGCGGCTCGATCCGCGTCCGGAGCGCGCCCGGCGCCGGCGCCACGTTCCTCCTCGAGCTCCCGTGCGCGGGGCCGCCGCGCGCCGGCGAGCCGAGCTCGCCGCCGCCGGGCTGAGCGGCCCCGCGCGCTCGGCGCGGCCGCCCGCCCGCCGCGCCGGCGCCCTTCACGCCGGCTCGTCGCGCTCGACGTCGATGTGCACGAGCACCTCGGCGTCCGGCTCGGCGGCGCGGATCGCGTCGCGCGCGCGGTCGCCCGTCGCGTGCGCGCGGGCGAGGCGCATGTCGCCCGGGAGCTCGATGTGCACGTCGACGAACAGCGTGCGCCCGGCGAGCCGCGTGCGCAGCCCGTGGTGGCCGAGGATCTCGCCGCGCGCGCGCATCGCGTCGAGCGCGGCCTCGATGGCGGCGACGCGCTCGTCGGGGGCGCTCGTGTCGATGAGGTCGCGCACGCCGAGCCGGAGGAGGGACCCCGCGGACGTGAGGACGTAGGCGGCGACCGCGATCGACAGGAGGCCGTCGACGCGGGAGAAGCCGGTCGCGTACGTGACGGCGACGCCGAGGAGGACGGCGACGTTCGCCGCGATGTCGGTGCGGTAGTGGATGGCGTCGGCCTGGATGGCGCTCGAGCCGGTGCGGGCGGCGACGCGGCCGAGGTAGGCCACGAGCGCCGCGGTGATCAGCGCGGCGGCGGCCATGGCGCCGAGCGTGACGGCGGCGAGGCGGAGCGGCTGGGGCGAGAGCAGCCGCCGGATCCCCTCGACGAGCAGGTAGACCCCGGAGCCGCCGATGAGCAGGCCCTGACCGGCGGTCGCGAGCGTCTCGATCTTCGCGTGGCCGAACGGGTGGGAGCGGTCGGGCGCGGCGTGGGCGAGCTGGATGGCGAGGGCGTTCGCCGAGGAGGCGAAGAGGTCCGTGAGCGAGTCGACGGCGCTCGCGGTGACGGCCATCGACTGGCCGAGCTGGCCGGCGACGAGCTTGCCGAGGGCGAGGCCGCCGGCGGTCAGCGCGGCGATGCGCCCGGCGCGCAGCGCGGCGCGGGCGCGGGCGGCGGGGTCGTGGCGGGCGGCGGGGCCGTCGCGGTCGGCGGGGCCGGCAGCGGCGGCCGGCGCGGGCGCGACGCCATGGCCGGGGAGGGCGGTGGGGTCGGGGAGGGCGCCGGGGTCGGGGAGGGCGCCGGGGCCGGCGGCGCGTGCGGCAGGAGGCGGTCCGCTCATCGCGGGGAGGCTACCGCGCGGCGCCGGCGCGCGTCATGCCCGGCGGGGGTCGCGGCGCGCCTCACCGGCCCGCGGCGGGCGCGCGTCGTGCCCGCGGGGGGCGCGGCGCGCCTCATCGACCCGCGGCGGGCGCATCGTCGGACAGCAGGAGGCCCATGACCAGGTCGTCCACGAACGCCCCGCCGTCGCCGCGGACGACGTCGCGCCGCGTCCCCTCGTGCACGAACCCGAACGACCGGTAGAGCGCGATCGCCCGCGCGTTGTCCGCCCGCACGTAGAGCTCCACGCGCCGCACGCGCCCCCCGTCCGGGTCGCGGTGCGTGGCCGCCAGCCCGAGCAGCCGCTCCATCAGCGCCCGGCCCACGCCGAGCCCCTGCGCCTCCGGGTGCACGCCGAGCCCGAGGATCCCCACGTGGCGCAGCATCCGGAACCTGAACCGCCGGAGGAGCGTCGCCTCGCCGACGAGGCGTCCCCCCGGGAGCTCGGCGGCCAGGCACATCGCCGAGCCGTCCATCGCCGTGAGGCCCGCGCGCTCCCGCTGCTCGGCGTAGGAGTCCGCGTCCGCCGGCAGCTCGTCCTCGTGCTTCACGATGCCGTGCCGGGCGCGCACGATCGCCCGCTCGAGATCGAGCAGGGCGGCGGCGTCGTCGCGCGAGCTCTGTCGGACGACGCAGTGACGGCCGCCCCGGAGCGGGGCGCGGTACGGCTCGACCCTCATGGCGGCTGCGAGCCTAGCCGCAGCGGCGGGCCCCGCTCGAGCGGGAAGTTCCCCGTTCGCGCTGGAGCGGTCCCCGCGCGCGGGTGGCCCAGGCGGACGCGCCGGCGCCCGGCGCGCTCACCCGAGCCATGCGGCGGCGCGGTGCCTGGCTACGCGACGGCGCGGTTCAGGTTGGCGGGCGTGCCGGCCGCCGACGGGCGCAGCTCGACCTTCACCCAGCCGGCCTCCCGCCGATCGAACGCCTTGTACGCGTCGATCGCGGACGTGAGGGGCGCCTGCTTCGTGATGATCGTGGTGGGATCGACCTGGCCGGTCTGCACGAGGTCCACGAGCTTCGGGATGTACTTCCTGTGGTTGCAGTTGCCCATCTGCAGGGTGAGGTTCTTGTTCATGGCCTCGCCGATGGGGAACGTGCGCGAGGTCTGCGGGTAGACCCCGATGACCGAGATGGTCCCTGCCTTGGCCACGCAGCGGACGGCCCACTGCAGCACCTGCGACGGCCCGTCGCCGGCGCGGAAGGTGTCGCCTTTGGTCCGCGCGTCGGGGGAGATCTGCTTGACCTCCAGGTCGAACGCCTTGGCGTCCTGCTTTGTCTGCTTGTGGGCGGGGCCGTCGTGGGGGCGCTCGGCGTCGACGCCCACGGCGTCGATCGCCCGGTCGACGCCGATGCCGCCGGTGAGGCGCATGATCGCGACGAGCGGATCCTCGGCGGAGAAGTCGACGGTCTCGGCGCCCTGGTCGCGGGCCATCTCGAGGCGGTCGGCCACCTGATCGACGGCGATGATGCGGCCTGCGCCCATGAGCTTGGCGCTGGCGATCGTGAACAGGCCGACGGGGCCGCACCCGAACACCGCCACGGTGTCGCCGGGGCGGATCTCGGCGAGCTCGGCGCCGAAGTACGCGGTGGGGAAGATGTCCGAGAGGAGGATGGCCTGGTCGTCGCTGACGCCGTTCGGGAGCTTGACGAGGCCGACGTTGGCGAAGGGGATGCGCGCGAATTCGGCCTGGAGGCCGTCGAAGGGGCCGGACATCTTGGGGCCGCCGAAGAAGGCGGTGCCCGCTTGCTTGCCGTTCGGGTTCGCGTTGTCGCATTGCGCGTAGTACGCGGCGCGGCAGTACGAGCAATAGCCGCACGCGATGGTCGACGGCACGACGACGCGGTCGCCCTTCTTCAGGTTCCTGACGTCTTTGCCGAGCTCTTCGACGACGCCGACCGCCTCGTGGCCGAGCACGGTGCCCGGGACCATGCCCGGCATGGTGCCGCGGACGAAATGGAGGTCGGTGCCGCAGATGGCGCTGGCCGTGATGCGGATGATGGCGTCGGTCGGCTCCTTGATCTTGGGCTCCTTGATGTCGTCCATCCGGATGTCGCCGACGCCGTGAAACACTACCGCCTTCATGAGGTCTCGCTTTCTCCCTTCAGGGGTGGACCAGCGCGCCGGGCTGCCACGGAGGGCGCAGACCGGGCGTGCTGCTGAGATGGCTGAGGGTTCCGATGGGGGCTGTCTGTGCCGATCCCGTGCCAGGGCGAGGGGGAGAGGGGAGGGGCGAGGCCGGGAGGATGCGGGAGCGACCGAGGAAACGGGCGGGGCGCGGTGGTGGGCTCGGGCGGAACGGAGGTGGTGCGCCGGAGGGCGTGCTGCCGAGGTTGGTGCGGCGGGGTGCTCCTGTGGGGGGAGGCCGTGGCGATTTGTCTCGGAGGGCGACGATGTCGCGGGGAAAAGTGCAGCGGAGCTAACGCGCCGTGACCACCGTCAGCGTCGGCTGAGGCCCGGCCCGCCGCGCGTCAGAGGCGCTGGCCTGTGCGGCGGACGCGCGCGCCGAGCTCCTCGAGCCGCGCGACGACGCGCGCTGGGTCGAGCACGCTCTCCGGGTTGTACAGGCCCGGGCCGACCGGGGGACCGCCCGCGAGCCCCAGCAAGCGCTCCGTCGCGATCGCGGCGCCGTACGCGCTCAGGCGCGCGAGGCCGTCCATATCGACGATGTCGTAGCGCAGCCGCGCGCCCGCGCCGTCGCGGCGCCGCCCCGACACCTCGACGATGAGCTCCGTCACGTGACCCGCGCCGCCCGTCGCGGCGTCGCGCGTCGCGATGTCGACGCGGATCTCTCGCGCGTCGGTCGCCGCCGCGAGGCTCACCACGTCGGGGAGCGGCATGGCCCGGCCAACGCGCTCCACGCCCTCGCCGTCCACGAAGCGCCGTGTCGCCGCGTCGCCGAGCAACCAGGTCCATTTCCCGCCCTGGAGCGCGAGCGGAGCCTGCCCGGTCTGCGCCTCTTGCTCGAAAGCGGCCTGCAATGCGGGGCCGCCGCGATCGTCCGCGTCGACCACGCAGCCGATCGCGATCGCGTCGACGCGCTGGAGCTCCTGCGCGAGGTGCAGCGCCGCCAGCGTCGCCGCGCCGCCGAAGGCGTGGCCCAGCAGGAGGATGGGGGCGCGCGTCGGTCGCGCGATGTAATGGGCGACCACGGGGCCGATCTCCCCGACGGCGTCCGAGAAGGCGATGTGGGGCACGCCGTCCGCCTGCGCGCGCTTCACCGCGTTCGACGCCTCGTCCTTGACGAGCGCGACGACGGCGCTGAACGACGCGCCTCGCTCGAGGCCGAGGTCGTCGCGGCCGACGTCGGCGGCTGTCGCTGTCGTCGGGCCGCCGACCTCCGCGGCGACCTCGGACGCCCTGCGCGCGTCGCGTCCGGCGATCGCGATCGGGAGGTCCGGATGCAGGCGCCGGAGCGCCTTTGCTGCGCGCGCGCCGACCTGGCCGGAGCCGCCGATCAAGAGAACGGGTGACATCGTTCGTGTGGCCATCTGAATGAACTCCTCCCGCCGAGCGCGCGGGCGCCCGGAGCGTGCCTGGGGATAACCTACCATTGGTAAGTTTCGTTTCGTAATATGCGCCCGCTCGTGGCAGCGTCAAGGCGAATGGCGAAGTCCCGGGGGGCTGGCCTTGTGTTGCCTGGTATTCGCGCCGGTGGATGCGGGCTCGTCGGCTGATGCGGACTCGTCACTTGGAACGGGCTCGTCGGTTGGCGCTGACTCGCCGGGTTCGTGCGCGCGCCGTGGCCGACCCGTCAGGGTAAACGCTCGATCGCGCCCGTGGTCAACGGCGCCGCCGTCTTCGTTCTGCTGTGCCGGCCGGCCCTTGACTTCGAGCGCGCTCGAAGTCTTATGCCTCCGGGACACACAAAGGGAGAAGGCACCATGCGATACAACCTCCTCGGGAAGACGGGCCTCTACGTGTCCGAGCTCTGCCTCGGCGCCATGACGTTCGGCGGAAAGGGCTTCTGGCAGGTCGTCGGCGCGCTCGGCACCAGCGAGGCAGGGGCCCTCGTGGGCGCGTCGCTCGACCGCGGCGTCAACTTCATCGATACGGCGGACGTCTACTCCGAAGGCGAGTCGGAGCGGATCGTCGGCGCGGCGCTCAAGGCGCTCGGCCGCCCGCGCGAGCAGGTCGTCGTGGCCACCAAGGTGCGCGGGCGCGTGGGCCCGGGCGTGAACCAGGTCGGCCTCTCGCGGGCGCACATCCTCGCGAGCATCGACGGGAGCCTCCAGCGGCTCGGGCTCGATCACGTCGACCTCTACCAGATCCACGGCTTCGACCCGGTGACGCCCATCGAGGAGACGGTGCGCGCCCTCGACGACGTGGTGCGCTCGGGCAAGGCCCGTTACGTCGGCTTCAGCAACCTGCCCGCGTGGCTGGCCATGAAGGCGATCGGCTTCGCGCAGGCGAACGGCCTCGCGCGGTTCGAGAGCGCGCAGGTCTACTACTCGCTCGCGGGGCGCGACATCGAGCGCGAGATCGTGCCTTTGGCGCAGTCGGAGGGCATCGCGATCCTCCCCTGGAGCCCGCTCGCGGGCGGCATGCTGTCGGGCAAGTTCGATCCGGAGAAGCCGGGCGGCCCCGACGGCGCGCGGCGCTCGAGCTTCGACTTCCCGCCCGTCGACCGCGCCCGCCTGCCGCGCGTGCTCGGCGCGCTGCGGGAGGTCGCGGGCGCCACGGGCCTCTCGGTCGCGCGCGTCGCGCTCGCGTGGCACCTGACTCGCCCCTTCGTCACCAGCGTCATCATCGGCGCGAAGACGCGGGAGCAGCTCGACGACAACCTCGCTGCCGCGGACGTCACGCTCGCGCCCGAGCACGTCAAGCAGCTCGACGAGGCGAGCGCGCTCCCGCCTGAATACCCTGGCTGGATGGTGGAGTGGCAGAACCGCGACGCGCGGGGCGTCGCCGGCGGGCAACCGGTCATGGACCGCGCCCGCCAGCACCTGACGAAGAAGTAGCGGCCCACGGGCGCCGGTCCGCCAGCGCGGGCACGACATCGCGGAGCTGGAACGAGGGCGCCGGGCACCCGTGCGGCAGCGGGCGACCGGCGAGCCAGCGGGAAATGCTGCTCATCGGCCTGCACCGGACGTTGCGGTGCTCCGTGCCATGCTGTACCACCGCGCGCCCAGCCTCGGTCCGCCCCTCCTTCCATGCCCTCTCAGCGCCTCACCCGCATCGCGCCTCCGCTCTTCGTCGTCATCTGGTCGACCGGGTTCATCGTCGCGCGGCTCGTGGCGCCTCACGCGGAGCCGCTCACCTTTCTTCTGGTGCGCTACACGCTCGCCGGGCTCGTGCTGGCCTTCGTCGCGGTCGTGGCGCGGGTGCGATGGCCGAGGGCGGCGCGGTCATGGCGGGACGGTCTGGTGGCCGGCGCCCTGCTGCACGGATTCTACCTCGGCGCGGTGTTCTGGTCGGTGAAGCACGGGCTGCCGGCGGGCATCTCGGCGCTCGTCGCGGGGCTGCAGCCGCTGGTCACGGCGGCGCTCGCCGGGCCGCTGCTGGGAGAGCGGGTCTCGCGGGGCCGCTGGCTCGGCATCGGGCTCGGCTTCCTGGGGGCGTGCCTCGTCGTGTTCCCGAAGCTCGGGGCCGGCGTGCCGCCGCTCTCGCTCGCGGTCGCGGTCCTGGGGATGCTCTCGATGACGCTCGGCACCCTCTGGCAGAAGCGCACGGGCGGCGGGGTCGACCTGCGGGTCAATGCCGTCATCCAGTACATCGGGGCCGCGCTCGTCACGTTGCCGATGGTGCTGCTGACCGAGCAGCGCCGGATGGAGCTCACGCTCCCGCTCTTCGCGGGGCTGCTCTGGGCGGTGTTCGGGCTCTCGATCGGGGCGGTCGGGCTCCTGCTCACCCTGATCCGGCAGGGCGCGGTGGTGGGCGTGGCGACGCTCCTCTACCTCGTGCCGCCGGTCGCGGCCCTCATGGCGTTCGGCCTGTTCGGTGAGACCCTGAGCCTAGTGCAGGTCGCCGGAATGGCCGTCGCGGCGCTCGGTGTTTACGCGGTCGTACGTCCGACCTGAGACACGACGTCTCCTCGGCGCCGAGCGCCGACGCCCGCTCGAATGTGGCCGCGAGCGCCGGGCAAGTCGTCGAGGACGTTAAAGGACGCGTTCACTGCGCCTGCACGTAGAGCGAGAACGGGAAATTGCCCTGCCCGCCGGCGAAGGTCGCGTCAGGCACGTCGATCACGAATTCATGCATGCCGGCGCTCGCGGCCCCCCACGGGACGATCCGGGTGTCGATCACGTCGCCAGGGCACCAATTGCTGAACGACTGCCACTCTTCGTTCGACCGCGGGGACGGCCCGTAGATGCCGTTGCTCTGGGTGTTGTACTTGCGAAACGGCTCGCACGACATGCGCCCGGGCTTGTATTGCAGGGCCAGCTCGCCGTCGACGTACACGTAATGCTCGCGGCGAATATACTCCTCGCCGCCCTGGTTGGCGCCATGGTTCGACGTGATCAACACGAGCTGTGCATTCTGTGTGTCTGCCGGCAATTCGAAGCTGACCGTCTTGCGGGTCGTACCGGCCTTGTCGCTGGCGCCCACGGCGTAATTGTTGAATTCTTCGCCGATGGCCAGCGGTAGCAGGACGCCGAAGTCCTGAGCCTCCTTCGTGCTGTCGGTATAGAGCAGCAGCGATCCGAGCTGCGTGTCATTGCGACCAGCGCAGCCGGCGACCTCGTCGTTCGCGGCGTAAGGCACGCCGAAGATGCTCAATTCGAACCAGAAATCGTGTTCGGCGAGGAGGTCGGGGTCCTTCAAGATCGGTACGAGGTTGCTGGCCTCCCATTCGTAGGGGACCGTCGTCGGCTGCTTGTTCATGTCCATGAACGGCGTGACGAACCGCGCGACCTCGATCCGTTCGACCTCGCCCGCGACGTACGTCTGGGCCCCCTTGGGGACCAGCGCGAGGTTGACCGAGCCGAGTCGATCGTAGTTGTCGCACCGCGCTCCCACGACCACGCGGACCTTCAGGGTGGTCTGGACCTTGGCGAGCAGCTCGTCGGTCAACCGGGTCGCGACCAGCGAGTTGTCGTGGCGGATCACGCCGTCCGGGAGCGGTTCGTCGACCGTCGCGGCGTAGCCGTCGTAGAACGTGACGTTCTCCAGCACCGGGACCTCCTCGGGTTCCGGGGGCGGCACGTCGCCGCTGCCGCCGCTGCCGCCGCTGCCGTCACTGCCGCCGCCACCGCCAGCGCCAGCGCTGGTCCCGGTCGCTGCCGTCGTGCTCCCGGTGCTGTCAGAGGTCCCGGCGCCTCCGCCAGTGCCCACGTCGGAGCGCTGTTCATTCGTGCACGCGACGAGCAGGGCCAACGGACAGAGGTACGGGATCGCGCGACGCAGGTTCATTCGTCACAAGTATCAAATCGCCGACTCGATGTCGCGCTGGAGCGGCGGACCCACCACGCCCAGGGGGGGCCTGTTTGGAGTGCTCGACGGTCTCCGGACCCGAGTAGTTTCGCGAGGTTGTGCATGGCGAAGTAGGACGGAAGCGGGCCGATGGGGGCACCACCCGCAGCGACGCAAAAGCGTGTAATTGTTTATTCCTGTTGCGCCTTTGCGCCTTTGCGCCTTTGCGCCTTTGCGCCTTTGCGTTGAACTCTCTTTCCGGATCCCTGGCCGGCCTCCTGGTGGGTGGAACCAGCCCGGAGTGTACGAACCTAACCCGGCTCGCCCGCGCGCACCCGGACGACCTTCCCATCGAACGCGACGGCCAGCGCATGGACCGGCACAGCCCCGCTCGCGCGCAGCTCGGCGGCGTAGCCTCCCGTCCGGATCTGCGCCAGCGCGTCGTCGAGCGCCCGATCGAGGCTCACGCGCGGCGCGCGGGCGACCTTGAGCTCGAGCACGACGCCGGGCCGGCCGGGCTGCGCCGGCCGGATCATCACGTCGGGGCGCCCCTTCCCGGACTCGCGGTTCGAGCGCACGTGATGGCCCGGCTCGAGCGCCGCCAGCAGGCCGGCGACGAAGCCGTGGTAGACCGCTTCCGGGTCGACCCTCGTCGCGTCGTGGTACGGGAACACGTCGGTGACGAAGGCCTGGAGCTCCGTCTCGAACCCCGCCGCGTCGCCCGAGAGGAGCGCGGCGAGGAGCCGCTGCATGCTGGTGCCCTGCCGCTTCAGCCGCGCCTCCGCCCAGCGCCGGAACGTGCCGGTGTAGAGCAGCCGCACCTCGCGGTTCGGGATCTTCAGCGCGTGCGCGGGCTGCTCCCCCGGCCCGCGCGAGCGCTTCTCGGCGCGAAGGTAGCCCGAGAAGACCAGCAGCCCGAACAGCGCGTCTTCGTTCTGCGCGAGGTCGCCGACGGCCACGTTCTCCTCGAGCACGCGCTCGATCTCGCCGCCCTCCATCAGCACCTCCAGCGCGGGCTGCAGCGTGACGGCGTGCTCCTCGAGCACCCTCTGGATGAGGTCGTTGGAGCTCGTGCCGAGCCAGAACGGGAGCGGATCCGCGTCTCTCCCCTCCAGGAAGCTGAGGATCGACCAGGGGTTGTAGATGACCGCGCCGCCGAAATCGTACCCGTTGTACCAGGCGCGGATCACCTCCAGCAGGCCGCGCCGGTCGGCTTTGTCCAGCAAGGCCTCCACCTCGGGCTCGGTGAACCCGAAGCAGGTGCTGAAGTCCGAGCGGAGCAGCGAATAGACCACCACGTTGTTGAGCCCCGAGAAGATGCTCTCGCGCGCCACGCGGAGGATGCCGGTGAGGACGGCCCGGTGGAGGTGCGGATTGCCCTTCAGCCCCTCGGTGAGGAACGTGCGCACGAAGTCGAGGATGCGCGGCGCGTAGCCATGGAGATAGCCGGCGTGGATGGGCTCGTCGTACTCGTCGATGAGCATCACGACGCGCTCGCCGTGGAGGCGGTGGAGATGGCTGGACAGGTCCAGAAGCGCGCGGCCGTACACGGCCTCGGACGCCGTGCCGTCCAGCACTTCCCGGTAGCGGCGCTGCTCCACGTCCCCGAGCTGGCCGCTGTCGAGCACGTGGCGGTGCTGGTCGTAGAGCGCGACGATCTTCTCCCGGAGGGCCGCGAAGCAGCGCTCGAACGTCTCTTGCTGAACTGCCTTCAGCGTCAGGTAGATGACGGGATACCGCTGGAAGTGCGCGCGATAGCGCTCTCCGGCCCGCCAGATCGAGAGGTCCTCGAAGAGACGCGAAAGGTCCTCCTGCCGCTTCTCGAAGAACCAGCGCAGCATCGACAGGTTCAGCGTCTTGCCGAACCGCCGGGGGCGGGGGAGGAGGACGACCCGGGAGTCCTCCTTGTCGATCAGCTCGCGGATGAGGTGGGTCTTGTCGACGTACTCCAGCCCGGACTCGCGGAGCCTTCGGAAGTCGTCGACGCCGAGCGCGATGCGGAGGGACATGGAGTCCCAGCCGCATGCTCTCCGCACAGCGCGAGGTCAAGCCAGCGCCACGGCCCCCGACCCCCTCGCCGCCGCGCCGCGCCCGCCCTGCTGCGCTTACGCCTACGGCCCGGCCGCCGCCATCGCCTCCGCCGGCGTGCGCTGCGGCGCCTCGCCCGCGCCGGCCGCCACGCCGTCGATCCGAAGGTCCGCCCCGTCGACCCGCGCGATCGCCTGCCCGAACCACCGCCCGATCCGGGAGCGGAGCCCCCGGGCGAGCTCGGGCCGCGCGCCGGCCCGGGCCAGCACCTCGAGCACCGACGTCTCCGGCGAGGCGGCGACGTCGACGATCTTGCCCTGGGGCGTCTCGCCCGACACCGCCTTCGCGATCGCCGCGAGGAGCGCCTCGACCGGGATCGCGTCCTTGAAGGCCTCCGCCACCTCCGGCGGGATCAGCACGCGCCGGTCCCCGAGCGCCCGCGCCGCGCCCGGCGGCAGCACGCGGAAGAGCGGCGCAGGCCTGAGCACGATGTACGGGGCGCCGTCCCGCCGGATCCGGCGAATCCCCTCGTCGCCGTCCGGCCGCGACGTCACGACGAGCAGCGATGTCACCCCGGGGGCGCGCGTCGCCGAGAGCGCGGCCGCGAGGAGCCCGGCGGAAGGCGAGGGCGGCGTCGCGCCGCGCCACGGGACCGGCTCGATGACCGCGATCGCGGTCGCGCGCGCGTCGAGCGCGGCCTGGAACAGGTTGCCGCGCTCCGCGGTGGCGTGGGCCGCGTCCACCCGGCTGTGCGCGATGCCTCGCTGCGACAGCCCATCACAGACCTGCTCCGTGAGGGCGGGATCCTCTCCGGTGATCAAGAGCATGACAGGGCTCCTCCTCGGCTGGCGTCGACCGATCGCTAGCCACAGGAGCTCTCACCGTCAATGGCCGCTCCCCTGTCCGACACGGACGAGGCTGCGGTATCGGGGGCGGATCCCCTGTCCGACACGGACGATGCTGCGGTATCGGCGCGGCTCCGATCACCGCCCCTGGCGCCGCGGATCCGCCGCCCGCCCCCGCGCCGGCGCCGCGGCGTACAGCGCCAGCGCGCGCCGCACCGGGCCGCGGTCGGCGCCGCCCGCCCGCACGGGATCGGCCTCGCCGACGAGCACGGACAGGGCGCGCGCCTGCGTCCGCGCCGCGGCCTCCCGGGCGGGATCGCCCGCCTGCGCGGCCAGGGCCGAGAGCCGCCGCGCCACGCCGAGCGCCGCCGGCAGCGCCCCCGCGGCCACGTACGCGGCCGCGAGCTCCTGGAGCAGGCCGGCGTCGTCGCCCCGGAGCGCCACCGCCGCCTCGAGGTCGGCGATCGCCTCGTCGCGCCGCCCCTCGCGCGCCCGGAGCGCCGCCCGGGCGCGGTAGCCCTCGACGAAGCCGCGCACGTGGTCCAGCGCCACCGTGTAGGTGCGCTCCGCCTCGCGCGGATCGCCCGCCCGCTCGTACAGCGCGCCCAGCCCGAGGTACGCCGGACCGTAGGTGGCGTCGAAGCGGACCGCCTCCAGGTACCGCGACAGCGCCACGTCGGCCTCGCCGGCCGCCGCGCGGGCCGCGGCCTGCCGCGTCAGCTCGGCGGCTTGCGCCGTGGCCCAGCCGACCCCGTCCGCCCGGGCCGGCGCGGCCCCGTGCAGCAGCGCCGCGGCGACGGCGAATGCGAGGGCGCGCGCTCCCCGTCCTGCGCCCGCCGCACCTCCGCATCGCACCGCGCGCACCGGTCGGTAGCGTACCGGCGCCCGGCCGATCGGGCAATCGCCGCGCCCCGCCCCGCTTCGGCCGGCGCGTCGCCCCGCTTCGGCCGGCGCGTCGCCCCGCTTCGACCGGCGCGCCGCCCCGCCTCCACCGGCGCGCCGCCCCGCTGCGTGCCGCCGTACGCGGCACGCTGGTCACGCCGGTCACGCCGCAGCGCAGCGCGCCTCGGGGGCGGCGCTCCTCGCGCGGAAGGCAGCCGCCCGGCGCGAGTTCGCGTAGGATGCGCGGCCATGGGTGAGGACCTGCGCTTCCCGGACGCCTTCCTGTTCGGCACTGCCGCCTCTGCCACTCAGGTCGAGGGGCACTGCGCGCAGAGCGACTGGGCCGCGTTCGCGCGCGAGCCGGGCCGCGTCCGCGGCGGCGATACGCCGGACGACGCGTGCGACCAGCTGCACCGTTTCCGCGAGGACGTCGCGCTCCAGGCGCGGCTCTGCATGGGCGCCCACCGGCTCTCCATCGAGTGGGCCCGCGTCGAGCGCGAGCCGGGCGAGTTCGATCCGGCCACGTGGGACCACTACCGCGACGTGCTCGGCGCGCACCTCGAGGCCGGGATCACCCCGATGGTCACCGTCCACCACTTCACCCTGCCGCGCTGGGTCGCGCAGCGCGGCGGCCTGCTCTCGCAGGATCTGCCGGCGCTCCTCTCGCGCTTCGCCGAGCGCGCCGTCGAGGCGCTCGGCGACCTCTGCCAGCTCTGGGTCACCATCAACGAGCCCAACATGCTCGCCCTGCAGGCCCACCTGCTCGGCGTCTGGCCCCCCGCGCGCAGCTCGCCCGTCGAGGCGGTGCGCGCCCACCAGAACCTCTTCCGCGCCCACACCGCCATGTACCGCGCCATGCACGAGGCCGCCGGCCGCCGCGGCCACCCCATCTCGGTCGGCGTCGCGCACCACCTGCGCGTCATCGAGCCGGAGCGGTTCGGGCGCCTCGCCGACCGCATGTGGGCGGCGCTCTTCGAGCGGCTGTTCAACGACGCGTTCGCGCGCGCCGTCTGCGACAGCGGCCTGCACGACTTCTTCGGCGTGAACTACTACAGCCGCGACCTGGTCCGCTTCTCCGCGGCGCACGCGCGCGCGGGCTTCCTCCGGCGCCTCGTCCCCGAGGGGGCCGAGGTCAGCGACCTCGGCTGGGAGATCTACCCGGAGGGGCTCGGCTACGTGCTCGACGCCTGGTGGCCCCGCGCCCGGGTCCCCATCTACATCACCGAGAACGGCATCGCCGACGCCGACGACGACCAGCGCCCGAGCTTCCTCGTGCGGCACCTCGCCGAGGTCGCGCGGGCGATCGAGCGCGGCGTCGACGTGCGCGGGTACATGCACTGGTCGCTGCTCGACAGCTTCGAGTGGGCCGAGGGCTACGCCCCGCGCTTCGGGCTTGTCGAGGTCGACCGCGCGACCCAGGAGCGCAGCCCCCGGCCGAGCGCCGAGCTCTACGCGCGGATCGCGCGCGCGCGCCGCATCGACGCCGCCGGCGCGTCGCTCGCGGGCGGCGCCGCGCCCGCGTGACCCCAGCACCGGAAAGGCAGGACCGATGCGCATCGCGCTGCTGTACCCACCGCCCTGGAAGATCCCCGCGCCGGGGGAGGCGCCCGACACGAGCGGGGACGGCCCGCCGGCGGACTACCGCGAGGGCGATCTCGACCCGGACTTCCACCAGACCCCGTACGGGCTCTACTCGCTGGGCGCGCAGGCGATCCGCGCGGGCCATCAGGTGAAGGTGCTGAACCTCTCGTCGTACCCGTTCTCGCAGGTCGAGCGGGTCGTGCGCGAGCTCGACGCGGACGTCTTCGGCATGTCGTGCTGGACCGCGAACCGGCGCGGCGTGGCGCTCACCGCCCGGAGCATCCGGCGGCTCCACCCCGCGGCGCACATCGTCGTCGGCGGGCCGCACGCGACCCCGCTCGCGGCCGAGATGCTGCGGCATCACCCCGAGATCGACACGGTGGCGCTCGGCGAGAGCGAGCTCGCGTTCCTGGAGCTCCTCGAGCGCCTCGAGGCCGGCCGGCCGGCGCTCGGCATCGCCGGCACGGCCTACCGCGTCGACGACCGCGTCGAGCTCGGCCCGCCCCGGGCCGCGATCGAGGATCTCGACGCGCTCGAGTCGCCGCACGACCACTACGCCACGCACATCGTGATGACCTCGCGCGGCTGCCCCTGGGCCTGCACGTTCTGCGGGGCCGAGACGACCTGGGGCCGCGGCTTCCGGGGCCAGTCGGTGCCTTATGTGCTCGACGCCCTCGAGGCCGCGGTGAACAAGCTGCCGGTGAAGATGGTCCAGATCAAGGACGACACCTTCACGACGAACCGGAAGCGGGTCATCGACATCTGCCGCGGCATCCGCGAGCGGAAGATCTCGTTTCTGTGGAGCTGCGACACGCGCGTCGACGTCCTCGGCGACGACCTGCTCCGGGAGATGCGGCTCGCCGGCTGCCAGCGCCTGAGCCTCGGGGTCGAGTCGGGCTCGCCGTCCATCCTGAAGAACATCGACAAGAAGATCACGGTCAAGAAGATCATCGAGTCGACCGAGCTCGCGAAGAAGTACGGTATCCAGGTCCGCTATTACATGATGCTGGGCAACCGCGGCGAGACGGCGGAGACGTTCCGGGAGACGCTCGCGTTCCTGGAGGCGGCGAAGCCGCATCAGTACATCTTCTCGTGCCTGTCGATCTACCCGGGGACGAGGGACTTCGACGACGCGGAGGCGGCCGGCTGGCTCGAACGCGAGGTGTATTTCCGCGGCGACTTCCAGGAGCTCAAGACCCCGTTCGACGCCTCGGAGGAGGACACGGCGCTGATGAGCGCGTGGTTCGAGAAGAACAAGGGGTTGCGCGAGCTCTACCGCGAGGGGGTGGAGGAGCGGCGGGCGATCCTCGCGCGGCTCGGCGATCACCACGCGGCGCACCTGGAGCTCGGGATCGCTTATCTCGACGCGGGGCAGCTCGATCTGGCGGAGCGGCACGCGGCGCGGGCCCTGGAGCTCGGGTATCCGTTGCCGGGGCTCGCCCACAACGCGCTCGCGTGCGTCGCGGCGGCGCGGCGCGACTGGCAGTCGATGCAGGACCACTTCACGGCGGCGGCGAAGCGCGATCCGCAGCACGCGGTGCTCATCCGCAACGTGCAGGCTGCGCGGGCGTGGTATGCGAAGGGCGGTCCGGACCGGGGGCTGCCGCTCGATCTGGTCGCGCGCTGCGACTTCCAGCTGCTGGAGCGGACGGCGCAGCCGGCGTTGCCTGGGCCGCTGCCGGAGGACTTCGCGGTGTGGCCGCCGGCGGCGCCGCGGCCCGCGCGGCCGGCCGAGGCGGGTGGGCGCGAGGCGGCGGCGCAGCGGGGGCGGCTGCGGGTAGTGCCGTAGCGCCGGGCGGCGCGGCGAGCAGGCCGGCAGAGATCACCTGGCGGCGCTCGGTCCAGCGCCTTCGCGAGAGGATGGATCGGGCGGGAGAATGAAATAGCGAACAACTGGACCCGCGTGGGTAAGCCGTAGCCCGGCGCCGCCCCCCCGCACCGTGGGAACACGAGCGCTCGCTCTGCCATCGAGCAGCTCGAGCGATACCGTGAAACGTCGCACGCGGGCAAGTGGCACGGTGCCATCAGGTGCCATCCCCGAGCTGACACGTGCCACCGTGGCTCGTGGCCGCTGCCGCGCCGGGCGCCGGTCTCCTGCGCCTCACGAGCTTGTATCGACGCCATTGCGTGCGGTGAGGTCGCGCGGCGTCGTAATCATACAGAAGGGGCCGTTTCGTCGCGAGATGGTACGGCCGTTGCTTTGTGCGCGCCCTGACGGCGAGCGCGGCCGAAGGCGGCTCGTCATCCATTGGAAGCCGTGATGCGCCCGGCCGGAGCGCCGGCACGAAGCGCGGTGCACGGATTGACCATCCTTGGAGATTCGAACATGCCGCTTGCTGCATACTCGCGTCCTTTCTTCGCGATTGGCTTGTTGCTGGGGCCCCTCTCGCTCGCCGGATGCTACTCGCCGGAGGGGGACACGCTCGAGGAGGACACGGCCGAGGAGGAGGTCGTCGCGACGGCGGGGCCGCGC
This sequence comes from Sorangium sp. So ce296, assembly GCF_051529605.1. Classification (NCBI taxonomy): domain Bacteria; kingdom Pseudomonadati; phylum Myxococcota; order Polyangiales; family Polyangiaceae; genus Sorangium; species Sorangium sp. So ce296. The sequence continues at coordinate 13,715,412 of NZ_CP150325.1, read as the reverse complement.
CCGCTCATGTCGTACGAAGAGTTCCGCAAGACGCTGGTCTGGCTGCCGTCGAAGGGGGTCTGGGTCGCCGAGGGTGACATACCGCTCCGCGGCGAGGAGGGGATCCGGAAGTTCTACGAGGATCATTACTCCTCCTCCGGCGCCCTGACCGTCACTCGGATCGGCAGCTCCAACAACATCTGGAGCCGGGCCGACCGGCTGAGCCTGACCTATTGCGTATCGCAGTCCGCGTTCGGCGCCAACTACAACAGCGTCGTGGACGCCATGCACCAGGCGGCCGCAGCGTGGGAGAACGCCGCCAACGTCCGCTTCGTCCACGTGGTCGCCCAGGACACGAACTGCACGAACACCAACAACAACGTGAAGTTCAACGTCACCTCACCGGCGCCGCCCCCCAGCAATGGCTTTGCCTTTTATCCGGACTGGCCGCGCGATTGGCGCGAGTTCCTGCTGACCTGGGATCCCACCTGGTCGACGGACTGGCGCCAGCCCATCGGCGTCATCATGCACGAGCTGGGACACGTGCTCGGGTTCGACCATGAGCACATCCATGTGCCCGGCTCGCCATGCGAGGATCCCACGTCAACCGCGGAGCTGGTGACCGAGTACGATTCGCTCTCCGTCATGCACCGCATCGAGTGCCAAGGCAGCACCAACACGACCGGGGCTTTCTTTCTGTCCCAGCGCGACATCGAGGGAGCGCAGGCGCTCTACGAGGCGCCCACGAACGTCGCTGACACGACGATCTCGGGGACCCTGTATGCCCGCAAGCGCTCCAATGGCGACATCTACAAGAAGAGCAGCTCGACGTGGACGAAGGTCAGCGGACCCGTGCAGGCGTTCCTCACCATCGGAACTACCCTCTACGCGCTCGGGTCGAGCTTCGGGAACGTCCTCGAGTACAGCGGCTCCGGGACGACGTGGACGACGATCGGGGGCTCGGCGAACCAGATCTTCGTCTGCGAAAATGCGCTGTGCGCGACCAACTCCGACGGCGACGTCTACAAATACAGCGACTCCACCAACACCTGGTCGAACATCGCCGGTCCCGGCGCGTCGTTCGAGTCGACGGCCGGCTCCGGCCCGCTCTATGCCCTGAGCGTCGACCAGGGCGAGGTCTGGCGGCGCCTCTCGGGTACGTGGACCAACGTCGGCGGTGCATTCGCGGATCTGTTCGGCGCGGGCTCGTCGATGTACGGCCTGACGCGGGACCGGCAGACGCTGAAAAAGTACTCGGGATCGGGCACGACCTGGACGACGGTCGGCGGCGCCGGCAGGCAGTGGCAAGGACAATCCAATGGGGCGTTCTACGCCCTCACGCCGGACGCCGGCGCCGTCTACCGCTATGACGGCACCGGGACCAACTGGAGCTACGTGGGTGGCGCAGCGGCGCGCCTGTACGGCACGCACGATCTGTACGCCACGGAGACGAACGCCGAAGACATCTGGGTTTACAATGAGGTAGGGAACAACTGGACCTACGTGGGTAAGCCGTAGCGCGACGCCCCCGCTCCGCGGGAGCGCGGGCGCTCGCTCCGCCGTCGAGCAGATCGAGCGCGACGCACCGCGGAGCGCCCCTGAAGCCGCCGCCGACCGGGCAGGTTCCCGGCAGCCCCGTGGGTGTGCTACCCGCACTCCATGTCGAAGAGCGCAGACCACGGCCGTCCTGATTCCACCCCTGAGACAGCGCCCTCTGCACAGATGGCCCCGTCGCCGAGCCACGCCGAGCGCTGCCGCACCCTGGCGCAGCGGGCCCGCACGGCCACGCTGTGCACGCTCGCGCGGGATCCGGCCGGCTACCCCTACGGCTCGCTCGTCACCGTCGCCGTGGACGCGCACGGGCGGCCGCTGCTGCTTCTCTCAGCGCTCGCCGAGCACACGGGCAACCTCAAGGCCCACGCCGAGGCGTCGCTGCTCGTCGCCGAGCCCGCCGAGGGCCGGGCGGACCCGCTCGCGCTCGGGCGGATGACGCTGATCGGGCCGTGCCGCCCTCTCGAGGCCGCCGAGGCGACCGCCGCCCGCTCGACCTTCCTCGCGGCGCACCCGCGCGCGTCGTATTACGTGGATTTCACGGACTTTTCCTTCTACCGGCTCGACCCCGTGTCGATCCGCTACGTCGGCGGCTTCGGCCGGATGTCGTGGGTCGACGCCGCCGACTACGCGGCCGCCGAGCCCGATCCGCTCGCGCCCGACGCGGCGCGCATCCTCGAGCACATGAACACCGATCACGCCGACGCCGTCCTCGCCTATGCGAAGGCGCTCGCCGGGATCAAGGACGCCACCGGCGCGACGATGACCTCGGTCGACCGTTACGGCTTCGAGCTCGACGTCATCACGCCGGCGGGGCCGAAGGCGGCGCGGCTCGCGTTCGACGCGCCGGTCTCCACGAGCGACGAGGTGCGCAAGGCGATGGTGGCGCTGGTGCGCGAGGCGCGGGGCCGCAGCGCCTGAGGGACGGGCGCGACGAGGGGCATCGCGCTCGCACCTCCCCGAGGGCGCCCGGCGGCGTGCCCGCGAGGCGGCGCCGGCGCCGCCGCCATGGCGCCGCCACCGCCCGAGCGCGCCTCTTCGCCGAGAATACCCGCCGTACCGCGCCGATCTCGGCGCGCCGCTCGCCCGGCACGCGACCTGCCAATCGCGCGCCGCATGGGAAACGCCGACATCACCTTGCGCCACATCGCCCGAAGGCGCCCTGGAGACATCGCGCGCGTCTTCGTCCCTGAGCGCCGGCCGGTCGAGGTGCTCGGTTGGGTCGACTCCCAGGTCACGAAGCTCGAGCGACGCCTCGACAAGGCGCTGCGCCTGCGCGTCGGCGGCGAGCTGCGCGTGCTGCACGTCGAGTTCTGCTTCGCGCTGCGCGACGACGTGCCGGACCAGGTCTTCGAGTACCTCGGCTTCCTCTTCACCGCGCTGCGCGCCGAGGCGAAAGGAGCGCCGGTGCCGCCGATCGAGAGCGTGGCCGTGGTCCTCTCGGGCCGGAAGCAGCGCTTGCCGGCGATCGGCGCGCGCCGCACGGCGTGGCCGGGGCGGCGGTTCAGCGGCACGCACTTCCGGATCGACGCGGTCTACCAGCGCACCGTGGCCGAGCTCCGGGCGCGCGGCAGCGTGTTCTGGCTGGTGTTCGCGCCGCTCGCTCGGGACGCCACCGCGGCGGCGATGCGGGACGTGGTCGAGGAGATCCACGCGCGGGCAGCGACCGGCGAGGAGCGGCTCGAGCTATACAACGCGCTGCTGGTGATGGCAGCCATCGATCCCTGGGGACATAATCTGTGGGAGGAGCTCGCTATGCTGTTCGACGACAGGGAGACGGAGAAGGAGCTGCTCCGGCGCATTCCGGTGATCAACGAAATGATCATGGAGGCCGAGCGGCAAGCGGCGCAGAGAGCCGTGCAGACGGCTGAGAAGAGGGGTGAGAAGCGGGGCGAGAAGCGGGGTGAGAAGCGGGGTGAGAAGCGGGGTGAGAAGCGGGGTGAAAAGCGCGGCGAGCAGAAGGGGGCGCAGAAGGCCATCGCGGAGCTGCTCGGCCGCCTCTTCGTCCGGCGGGTCGGGCGCCGGCCGACCGCGGAAGAGGAGCGCTCGATCGTCGAGCGCGCGCTGGCGATCGGGCCGGGCGAAGTCGAGGACGCCCTGCTCGATCTCGACGCCGACGCGCTGGTGCGCTGGCTCGCCGAGCCGATCCCCCGGAGCGATCCTCCCGAAAGCGCAGGACGAGCGCGGTCATGATCGACCCCTAGGGCGAAGCTCCCGAGCACCCGATCCTGTCGCGACCGTCACCCTCCGCGGCGCCGCGCGCCGCCCGGCCTGCTCCCGCGGCGCGAGCGCCCGAGCGCGTGGTGGAGCCCGCTCTGGAGCGAGCTCAGCGTGGCGATCCCCTGGAGATCGATGCCGATGCCCACCATCGTCTGCGCGACCTCGGGGCCCACGCCCGTGAGGATGACCTCCGCGCCGAGCAGGTTGACCGCCTGGGCCGCCCGGATCAGCGCGTCCGCGATCTCGGCGTCCACCACCGCCACGCCGGTGACGTCCAGGATGACCGTGGCCGCGCGCTGCGCCACCACCCCGTGCAGCAGCCGCTCCAGGAGCTGCTCGATGCGCACCCGATCGAGCCGCCCGACGAGGGGCATCACCAGGATCCCCGCGTCGAGCGGGATGAGCGGCGTCGACAGCTCCCGGATCGTCGCCTCTTGCGCGTGGATCATCTGCTCTTGAAGGGCCGCCCGCTCCACCTCGGCCCGCCGGAGCTCGGTCACGTCGTACCCCTCGGCGATCACGAGGACGCTCTCGCCCGACGCATCGACGATAGGCTTCATCTTGAGGTCGAGCGTGGCCGCGCGCCCGCCCGCCCCGCGGATCTCCAGCTCGCACGAGGATCGCGCGCCCGACGCCGCCGCCTCCACGCACGCCCTCAGCCGCTCCTCCACGCCCGGCGCGCCGCCCCAGAAGGGCGCGCGCCAGAGCGGCTCGCCGCGGCCCTGCTCGGGGCGAGCCCCGGTGAAATCGGCCATGGTCCGGTTGCACTCGAGCAGCTCCCCCCTCGGGGTGAGCAGGCTGATGAACATCGACGTCCCGTCGAAGATCGCTCGAAACTTCTGCTCGCTCTCGCGCAGCGCCTGCTCGCGCCGCAGCTGCTCGGTCAGCGGGCGCGAGAAGGCCGAGAAGAACCGCTCGTCGCCGCTCCGGACCAGGTGAGAGCTCACCTCGACGTCGATCAGGTGGCCGTCCTTGTGGCGGTGCCTCGTGATGAAGCGGAGCGACCCCTTCGCCCTGATCTCATCCATGATCGCGGCGACCTCGTGCGCCGGCTGCGGGTCGATCTGGCCAATGTGCATCGTCAGGAGCTCGCTCCGGTCGTAACCCACGATGCTCGCGAAGGATGGATTGCAGTCGAGGATGTCACCGTTCATCCCGAGGACGTGGAACCCCTCGACCGCCGCCTGCAGGATCAGCCGCGTCCGCTCCTCCCGGCGCCCGAGCTGCTCGTGCAGCCGGTCGATCTCCTTGCGCAGGCCGGCGTTCTCCACCCGGAGCCGCTCGATGCTGTCGTGATCTGTCGCCACTTCGCTCTTCCTTCCGTCTTCCCCGCCGTGGCCGCCGAGCCCACCGAGGCCGCTTCCCCCCGCGCGCCGCGGCGCTGCAGGGACGATAGCCGATCTTGATGCCTCACCCGGCTCCCGCCGGCCCGCGCGCGCCCTTTACGCCCACGGACGGCGCGGCGGACAACCTCAGCAGATCGGATGAAACCTGCGCGGCACGGCCCCCGCCTCGGCCCAGCTGCCCGCGCCGCGCCGCGCCGCGCGGCGCGGAGGCGCACGAGCGGCCGCGGCGCCGAGCGCGCAGCCCGCGCGCGGCCCGAGCCGCGCACGACGCACGCGCCGGCGCGCCGCGACGGCACCGCCCAGAGACGCGCCCCGCTCCGCAGCGGCATGTGATCTGGATTACCCCTATTGAGTTCGAGTCAATGGGTGGGATGTACGTGCGATCACGCTGTTTGTTGACACCTCCCGTGACAGCGAGTCCAATGTTTCCGCGAAGCGCGGCGATCAAGGAAACGCGAAGGCATGGGATCCTCGGACAGCACCCGTCGATGTGAGCGCGCCGGGCTGGTGGAGCTCCTCGGGCGGACGCTCGGCAGCGCCGCGGCGGCGGAGATCGTCGACCGGCAGGGCGAGCGGCTCGGGCTGAGGGAGCCCACCCTGCCGCTCGAGGCCGCGTACGAGGTGCTCGACTCGCTGGCGGCGATGCCCGGCGTGATTGGCGCCGCGGCCTGCGTCGCGCGGACCGAGCTGCGCGTCGCCTCGGTCCGGCGCCGGCTGGAGCGGCGGAATCGGCGGTAACCCGGGGCCCGCGGCGGGGCCGGAGTGAATCGAGAGGATCTTCATGTCTTCGGAACCAGCGAGTCGACCCATCCTCGTCGTGGACGACAATCCGGACATCCATGTGTTGATGGAGCGGATGCTCGTGCCCAGGCCGCTCCACGATCCGGAGATGATCCGCGGGCTCCTGGCCCTCGAGTCGCGCCTGTTCGGCGCCGAGGCGCCCGAGGAGGCCCCCGACCTCCTCCACGGCCTCAGGTTCACCATCGAGTCGGCCCACTCGGGCATGGATGGAATCGCGCTCGTCAAGGCCAACCCGAGCCGGTATTTCCTCGCCTTCGTCGACATGCGGATGCCGCCGGGCATCGACGGCATCCAGACGATCAAGGGGATCTGGAGCTTCGCGCCGGACATCTACACGGTCATCTGCACCGCCTACTCGGACTACAGCTGGGACGAGATCGCGAGCGAGCTCGGGTGTCCGCCGAACCTGCTCATCCTCCGCAAGCCGTTCGAGGCCATCGAGGTCCGGCAGATCGCCACCACCATCGCGCGCATGTACGACTCGCTCTCCGGCGTGAGGACGTCGGTGAGCCAGCTGGAGGAAGAGCTCGTGATCGCGATGGAGAGCGTGTCGCAGCTCGAGGAGCGATCGAGGGCGCTCCTCGCCGAGATCGCCGAGCCGTGCCTCTTGCTCGACAGCGCGGGGGAGATCCTCGGCGCCAACCCGAGCGCCCACGACCTCTTCGGCGTGGACGAGAAGCTCCTTTACGGGCGCGACGTCGCGTCGGTGCTCGTCGACGTGCAGGCGCCGCTCCCGGCCGCCCGCGCGGTCGCGCGGAGCCGCCTCGTCTGCCCGCACAGCCGCGCGCGCGAGGCGAGCGTGACGCTGACCCCGCTCGGGTCGCAGCCCGGCGCGGGGGGCGAGTTCATCGCGCGGATCCGGGTGACCCAGGACGCGTGAGCGCGCCGGCGCGGCGCCGCCGGGGGCCGCCCCCGCCGGCGCGGCGCCGCCGGCGGCAGACAAACTCGATGTGTCGCGGCGGGGTCGCGCGCGCGCCATGAGGCCGCGACGCGCCTGAGCGCTCGGAGTTGCGCGCGTGTCATGAGGCCGCGACGCGCCTGAGAGATACGAGCACCCGCGGGGCCGATGGGCCCGTGCGCGAGCGTGCGATGACCCTCCTTGCCCACGACAAGCCGCCTCCCCAGGCGAGAGCGCGCCCTTCCGCGGGCGCCGTCGCGGTGAAGTGGCTCGGGGTGGCGGTGGCCGCGGCGGCGCTCTGGAGCACGCTGCGCGGCGCGGATCTGCCGGGCGTGGGGGCGCTCATCGCCTCGGCGGGAGCGCCGATGATGGCGCTCGCCCTGATCCCCAACCTGGTCGCGCGGCTATTCCAGGCCGAGGCGAGCCGGCGCGTCTTCGGCGCGCTCGGGTCGCCCGCGCCGTTCGCGCGGTATCTCTCGCTCACGCTGTCGACCGAGGCGCTCGCCATGAGCGTCCCGGCCGGGGCCGCCCTCTCCGAGTCGGTCACGTTCTACCTGCTCCACGCGTGGTGCGGGGTCCCCGGGCCGCAGGGCATCGCCGGCATCGCGGCGCGCAGATCGCTGATCCTCCTCGCGAACGCGGCCTACGTGGCGATCGCCCTCGCGCTCGGCTTCGGCCACCTGGAGCGCGCCTCGGGCCCGCTGCTCGGCGCGCCCGGGCTCCCGTGGCTCGTCGTCGTCTCCGGGCTCGGCTTGCTCGCCGCCGCGCTCGCGCTCGCGGGCGCGCTCCTCTCGGGCACGGTCGCGTCGCGGCTCTTCGCGCAGCTCAGGCGGCTGCCGGGCCGCCGCGTGCGGGCGTACGTCGAGGCGAGGGCCGCGGGCTTCTCCGCGCTCGATCGGCACGCGGCCGCGCTCGGGAGGCGGCGCGGCGCGCTCGCGTCGGCGGCGCTCCTCCTGCTCGCGATGTGGCTCGCCGAGGGGCTGGAGACGCTCTATCTGCTCCGGCTGCTGGGGGTCGACGTCTCGCTCGCCGAGGTCCTGTCGTTCGAGGTCGTCCTCGCGCTCCTCCGCGCGGCCGCCTTCATGGTGCCGGCCGGGCTCGGCGTGCAGGACGCCGGCTACGTCGCCTTCCTCGGCGCGCTCGGCGTGCCCGCCGCGGCGACGGTCGGCGCCGCCTTCGTCCTCCTCAAGCGGGCCAAGGAGCTCGTCTGGATCGCCCTCGGCCTGCTCGTCTTCTTCGGCGGCCGCGCGGCCTTCCGTCCGGCGCCCGAGGTGGCCTGACCCGGGCTGCCGCGCCTGAGGATCTCCAACGGAACAGCGTTCTGGCGGCGCGTACCGCAGCCGCTACCCGGCGCGCCTCACGGGCCGAACGCCGCGACGAAGATGTCTTCGCCCCCCGCGAAGGGGAGCGGGCCGGTGCCGAGGTCCAGCGCCGCGTTCATGCTGCCCGCCAGGCCGATCGCGCCGAGCGGAGAGACGGCGAGGCTGACCCCGGGAACGGGGGTGATCCCGGGCATGTAGAACGGCTGCGTCCAGAGCTCGCTCCCGCTCGCGTCCAGCTTGGCGAGACGCCCCCCGAGGACGATGATGTCGCCGGCGGGATCGCCGATCATGGTCATGACGTAGCGGAACGGGCGGCTGAAGACGTGCTCGCCGCTGGGGTCCAGCTTGACGAGGACGTAGCCTTTGGGAAGCACGCCGTCGCCGAAGTCGACGTCTCCCTGTGAAGCGCCGGCCACGAAGATCTCGTCCGCGGCGTTGACCGCCACGTGGTGGGCCATCGCTCCGCGGTTACCGATCTCGGGGTCGGGGTACCCCGGGTTGCTGGTGTTGAACTGCCGTGTCCAGAGGACCTCGCCCGCCGGCGTGAACTTGCGGACGTAGAACGTCTCCACGCAGGGGCAGAACCCGGGACCGCTCTGGTCACCCATGGCGACCACCGCATTTCCGGCGCTGTCGACCGCGAGGCTCCTGTAAGTAGTGTACTCCGATGAGTTGATGAGGGCGGCCGTCCAAAGGGACTCGCCCATGGGGCCCACCTTCACCAGGCCGGCGTTAAGGGCGGTTTTGCGCACCACGTACACGTCGCCGAGGGCGTCGGCTGCGATGTGCTCCACGAAACTGAAGCCGCGGCCCTGGCTCCAGATGTGGTTGCCCTCGCCGTCGAGCTTCGCCATGAAGCCTACGCTCTCGAACTCCAGGCCCGGGAGCGGGCCTCCGCCGAAGTCGACGCTATCGTTGTCGTCGTTCCCGTTTCCGCGGTAGGCGCCGGCAATGATGACGTCGCCGTTCGCGTCGACGGCCACGGCGGAGCCTCCCTCGTCGAAGCGCTTCCCGAAGCGCTTGCTCCAGAGCAGCTCACCCGACGGATCGAGCTTGAGGAGGAAGATGTCCGTCTTGCCGGCGCTCGTCAGCGGGCCAGCACCGAAGTCGACCGTCCCCTCGAAGCTCCCGATGACATAGAAGTTGCCCTCGGCGTCGCTCGCGATGGAACGGCCCCGGTCGAGCCCCGGGCTGCCGTATCCCCGCGCCCACGCCAGCGCAGGACCGGTGCCGCCGTCGCCGCCGTTGCCGCCGTCACCGCCGCTGCCACCATCGCCGCCGCTGCCACCATCGCCGCCGCTGCCACCATCGCCGCCGTCACCGCCGCTGCCACCATCGCCCCCGAAGCCGCCGTTGCCGCCGTTGCCGCCATCACCCCCGAAGCCGCCGTCGCCGCCGTCACCGCCGTCGCCGTCGCCTAGCGGCTCGCAGGCAACGGCCGCGAGGAGGACCGCGAGCGAGCCGGCGACCGAGGCGCACCGGTGGACCCAGGAACGAGAACCGATTCTATTGGACTGGGTGGTCATGACCCTCCGATGCTCGTGCTCGGAAAGACGTTCATCCACCCGGCTTCGCTGGCATCCTCTCTCTCTCCGCTTGATATCGAGGCTCGCATGAGCTTCGCAGCGACCCTGCGCGCAGACGCCGCGCACATCCCTCTCGTCCTCGACATGATGGAGGACTTCAACGCCGGTGAGGAGATCCCGTGGGATCGGGGCGCGGTCGAGGCGAGCCTCCGGCGGCTGCTCGCCGACGCGGCGTGACCAAGGAGCTCGCGGCCGCCGCGCCGCGGTCCGACGGGTGAACGCCGGAGGGCACCTTCCGGCGGGTTGCGCGCCGGGCTAGCATCGCTGCCCGAGAGGCCAACCCCCGCGGATGCGCTGCTTTCTCTGCCATCGCCGGATCGGCGCCGCCTCGGGGTGCCCGCTCCACGGCGGCGCCGCGACGGAGCCCGAGGTGGACGCGGCGGAGGCCGCGCCGCAGGTGCCGGGGTTCGATGGGCTCCGCCTCCTCGACGAGGGCGGCTTCGCGCGCGTGTTCGCGGCCTCGCGGCGGGAGGACGGCCTCGCCGTGGCGCTCAAGATCGCGCGCCATCGAGGCGATCCGCGCTTCGCGCGCGAGGCAGCCGCGCTCCGCCGGATCGGGCCGCCCGCGGCGCCGCGGCTGCTGGGGGGAGGCGAGCTCGGAGGCTTTCCGTATCTGATCCTCGAGCTCCTCGCCGGGGAGACGCTGGCGCGCTGGATGGAGGCGCTCCCCGGAGCGGGCGCCGCCGCGCCGGCCGAGGCGGTGCGGCTCGTCGAGGCGATCGGCGCCGCGGTCGACGGGGTGCACGCGGCCGGCGTCGTGCACCGGGATCTGAAGCCGGAGAACGTGATGCTGCGGCAGATGGGCGGCCCGGCGGCGGGGATCGCCCTCCTCGATTTCGGGCTCGCGCGGCTCGGGGAGGCGGACGGCGCGACGGAGAGGGGGCGCGGGCTCACGCGCACCGGGCTCCGGCTCGGCAGCGCGCTGTACATGGCCCCGGAGCAGTGCCTCGACGCGCGCGACGCCGACGGCCGCGCCGACCTGTACGCGCTCGGGGTGGTCGCGTTCGAGCTGCTCACCGGGCGGCCGCCCTTCGTGGGAGAGGCGTCGGCGGTCGTCCACGCGCACGTCTCCCGGCGCCCGCCGCGGCCGTCGGAGCTCGCGCCCATCCCACGAGGCGCCGACGAGGTCGTGCTGCGCGCCCTGGCCAAGGCGCGAGAGGAGCGCTTCGGGTCGGCGCGCGCTTTCGCCGGGGCGCTCCGGGCGGCGCTCGAGGGCGTCATGGTCCCTTGTGCGCCGCAGCGGACCGGCCGGCCGGTCCAGGAACCGATCCAACCGGTCCAGGAACCGATCCAACCGGTCCAGGAACCGATCCAACCGGTCCAGGAACCGATCCAACCGGTCCAGGAACCGATCCAACCGGTCCAGGAACCGATCCAACCGGTCCAGGAACCGATCCAACCGCCCCAGGAAGCGCGCCAGCCGCCCCCGCCCCCCCGCGACCCCGCTCCGGGCGGGCCCGCCCCCCCGCGGCGTCGCCCCGTGGCGCTCCTCGCCGTCCGCACCGGCGCGCCCGTGGACCAGGTCGCCGGCATCGCCGCTCCGTTCGGCGGGCGGCTCGCCCGGGTGCAGGACGGGCTCCACGTCTTCGCCTTTCCAGGGGCAGCCCGCCCGGCCGCCCGCGCCGCCCTCCAGGCGGCCCGGCGGCTCGTGGCCGCGCTCGGCCAGACGGCATCGGCGGCCGTGCACGTCGCCGAGCTCCAGGTGCGCGAGGGCGCCGCCGGCGTGGTGTTCGCGGGGCCGGCCCTCTCGCGGCCCACGAGCTTCTGGCCCACCGGCGCGCCGCGGCCGGTCGCGATCACCCCGGAGGCCGCCGCCCTCCTCCCGGACGCGGCCGCCCCCCTCGACGCAGGCGGCGAAGCCGAAAGCGACGGCGGCGCGAGCGGCGCCGCCCCGCCCGAATCCCCGGCGGCCGAGCTGCCGCTCCGCGGGCGAGACGAGCTCCTCGCCGAGATCGCCGCCCACGCGCGCGCTGCGTGGCGCGACCGCGCGCCGCTCCTGATCACGCTGCTCGGCGAGGTCGGCCACGGTAAGACGCGCCTCTGCGACGCGGTCGCCGCGGCGCTCTCGGCCGAGCCCGGCGCGCGCGCGATCGCCGTCGCCGCGCGGCCGCCCGACGTCGCGGAGCCGGCGGGGCTCGTCCGCGCGCTGCTCCGCGCCGCCCTCGCCCTCGACGACGGCGCGCGCGCGGACGCCATCCGCGCGGCGTGCGTCGCGCGGCTCGGCCCCGAGCTCGGCCCCGCGTCGTGGCCGGCGGTCGCCTTCGCGCTCGACGCCCTGCCCGACACCGAGCCCGCGGTCGCCGCGGCGCTCGCCGCGCCGGGCGCGCTCCGCCAGACGCTGGCCCGGGCCGCCGGCGAGGCGCTCCGGCGCGCCTCCGAGGAGCGCCCGCTCGCGCTGGTCGTCGACGACGCGCAGTGGGGCGACCAGGCCGGCCTCGACGCCATCGAGATCGCGACCCTCTCGGGCTCCCGCGCGCCGCTCGCGATCCTCGTGGCCGCGCACCCCGCGCTCGCCGCGATGCGCCCGCTGCACGGCGAGCGGGCCGCGCGCTCGATCCAGCGGACCCTCCCGCCGCTCGACCCGGCCGCGGCGCGCGCGGCGCTGCTCGACCGGCTGCGTCCGGTCGAGTTCGTGCCGGAGCCGGTCGTCGCGGGCCTGCTCGAGGCGGCGCAGGGGGTCCCGCTCTTCCTGGTCGAGCTCGCGGCCGCGCTCCGGCGGGCCGGCGCCCTCCGGAAGGTCCGCGGCGGCCCGGGGTGGTACCTCGCCGGCGACGAGATCGCGCGCGGCGAGGCGGCGCCGATCATGGACCGCCTCGCGCGCCGCGCGCTCGCCGGCCTGCCGCCCCCGCTCGCCGAGCTCGCGGAGGTGTGCGCCGTGGCGGGCGACGAGCTCGAGGTCGACGAGATCGGGCGCCTCCTCGACGAGGCCGCGCGCGAGCGCGCCGTCGGCGCCTGCGGGGGTCTGGACCCCGGCGTCGGCCTGTCCCGCCTCGTGCGTCGCGGCCTGCTGCGCGTCGCGGACGCCGGCGACGGGCGCCGGCTCGCGTTCGCACACCCGCTCCTGCGCGAGGCGATCGAGGCCGAGGCGCCCCCGCCCTTGCGGCGGCGGCTGCACGGGATCGCGCTCCGCCGCCTGCTCGCGGCGCCCGCGGAGCGAGGCGCCCGCCTCGCGCGGATCGCGCGCCACGCGGCGGCGGCGGGCGCGCACGCCGAGGCGGCCGCGGCGTGCTTCGAGCTCGCGGAGGAGGCGCGGCGGCGGCACCTCTACGTCGACGCGGAGCGGCACTACTCGGCGGCGCTCGCGGCGCTCGAGGCGCTCGCGGCGACCGAGGCGCTCGCAGCGACCGAGGCGCTCGCGGCGCTCGAGGCGCTCGCGGCGCTCTCGGCGACCGAGGCGACCGCCGCGGCCGCCCCGCCGCCGGGGGGCGCGGCGAGCCGGGTCGCCGTGCTCGCGGGCCGGGGCAAGGTCCGCTACCGGATCCAGCGCTTCGACGACGCGGCCGCCGACCTCCGCGCGGCGCGGGCGCTCGCCGAGGCCGAAGGCGACCTCTCCGCCGTCGCGGATCTGCTCCTCGAGGAGGCCACGGTCCTCGACTGGAGCGACGATTACGCGGGCTCGCAGGCGCTCGTCGCCCGGGCGGCGCCGCTCGTGGCGCGGATCGGGGACGCCGCGCAGCGGGCGCGCTGCGAGGTCGCGGTGGGCCGCGGGCACTTCCGCCGCCAGGAGCTCGAGCAGGCCATCGCGCGCCTCGCGCCCGCGGCCCGGGACGCCGGCGCGCTGGGCGACCACGAGGGCTGCGTCATCGCGCTGCTCCTGCTCGCCCCCGCGCTGGTCTACGCGGGCCGGCTCGACGAGGCCGAGGCGCGGTTCCACGAGGTCGTCGCGCGCTGCGAGCGCGTGGGCGACCGCCTGCACCTCGGTATCGCGCTCATGAACCGCCTCACGCTCCGCCTGATGCGCGAGGACCCCGAGGGCGCGCAGGGCGACCTGCGCGCCGCCGTCGCCCTGGCCCGCGAGCTCGGCAACGCGTACCTGGAGCGCGGCCCGGCCCACAACCTGGCCGAGCTGCTCTACTGGAGCGGCGAGCTCGCCGAGGCGCTGCCGCTCGCGGTCCGCGCCTTCGAGCTCCAGCGGCGGTTCTTTCAGGCGACCCCGGTGCCCGACTACGCGCTGCTCGTCGCGCGGATCCACGCCGCCCGCGGCGAGCTCGCCGAGGCCGCGCGCCACCTCGACTGGGCGCTCGGGCAGTGCGATCTCGGCGCCGCGCCGCCGGTCACGCGGGTGCTGTTCCGGCTGTGCGCGCTGCTCGCGCAGGGCGGGGGAGGGGAGGGTGGGGGACGGGAGGCCGGGGGACGGGAGGCCGGGGGACGGGACGCCGGGGAACGGGACGACGAGGCGTGGGAGGCGCTCATCGCCGAGGCGCGGAGCGCGTCGCTGCTCAGCGAGCTCATCGAGATCCTCTGCTTCGCGGCGGCCGACGCGCTGAAGCGGCGCAGGCGCGAGGAGGCCCGCCGGTGGCTCGGCGAGGCGGCGCAGAGCTCCTTTGGCCAGCGCTTCTGGAGAGGCCGGCTCGCCCACCTCGCCGCGCGGCTCGAGCGGCTCGACGGCGACCCCGCGTGAGCGCCGTTCGGGGGCGCCTGGGGCCTCCGGAGTGACAGGCCCCCTCCCGGCTGTCGCCGCGCAGGCGACAGCGAGGCCGCGGCGCAGGCCAGGAGGGCGCGGGATCCGGCCCCGGCGGCGCTGGCGCGACGCGTGCTAATGCGCTCATCGCGGCCCATCGCGCCCATTGCGATGCGTCGCGCGCTGCCGCGCGACGCCGCGCCGTGCTCCCTCCTCGTGAAAGGCGCAACGATGAACCTGAGATCCGCTCGCCTCGCCCTCGCTGCCTCCTCCGCCCTGTGCCTCGCGACGAGCGCCGCGTCGGCGCTCGACACCTCCGCGACCTCCGCGCCCGCCGGCACGATCCTGACCAACCCGGCGCTGCTCAAGACGATGGTGATCGGCAATCACCTCCGGCTCGAGGTCCTGGGCGGCAACCTGCTCACCACCAACGCGGACAACCTTCGTGAGCTCACCCGGAGGCCGCTCGCGAGCGCGTCGTTCGCAGAGGGCTCGCTCCACAAGGCCCTGCTCGATCCGCACGCGCGCGACGTGATGCAGGCCCTCGTGGAGTGCGCGCTCCGGCCGGACCAGGGCCTCTCGTGGACCACGTCGGCGTCCGAGCTCTCGGCCGTCGACGCGGGCGTCACGATCAGCTCCGCCGAGAGCGATCTCTCGTGGGCGATTCCGCTCGGCGAGAAGCCGTCGCTCGCGCCCGTGGTGGTCGGGTGGTCGGGCGACCTCGGGCTCTGCCCGAGCTGGGCTCACGGCGCGCCGTCGACCGAGTGCCAGGAGCTCGTCTCGGCGTGCCTGCTCGCGAGGAACAACGCGCGAGGCGCGCACGTCGACCTCTCGCTCCGCTGGGAGCCGCTCCCCGAGGAGGACCCGCCCGGCGCGCCGTCAGAGGAGACGATCGCTCCGATAGACGAGCGGATGATTCCGAACGCCGAGAACGCGTATCCATTGCAGGAAGGCGCGTTCTTCGGCAACTTGTTCGACCCCGAGGCGCTGAACACGGACGCCGAGGTGAAGCTCGAGAAGACGTTCGGGAAGGGGACGACGCTGGACAAGTCGAAGCTCGTCTACCGCGTCGTGCGGCCGTCTCTCGACGAGGTGGAGGTCGTCTATGAAAATGCGTTCGCCTGCTCTTCTCCCGACCCGCTCTCGTCCTTGATGTGGGTCAACCAGCGCGTGCGGGTGGAGTCGCGCACCTGCGCCATGAGCGGCGACCACAGCCGGGGGTGCGTCGCGCGGAACGCCGGCTCGTGCGCCGGGGAGCCGTATTCGCCCGAGCCGCCCCAGCCCATCTGCGAGATCGGGCATGGGACTTACGCCGCCTGCACCTCCGAAGAGGCCGCGTGGCTGCACCCCATCACGGTGTTCTTGAAGGACCCCTGTGAGCTCTCCGACTGTAGCAACCCGCTGCCGATCAACTTCGACGTGAGGCACGTCTACGACCCCGAAGATCCGTTCTGGTATCGGTGGGAAGGCACGCTGCCCGACGATCCGTTCGGGGATCCGACCTGGGGCGAGCGGATCGATCCGGGCGCGCTCGATCCGGGGGTGCCCGACCCGGGCGCGTTCGGCGGGCTCGGCGCTCCGGAGTTGCTCGGCGGCCAGGGTTCGCTGCCGAGCAACCCGTAGCGTCTGCCCTCCGAGGCGGCGCGGGCATGGCGTCCGTCCTCGCCGGAGGTCCAGCCCTGGTCCCGGCCTGAGCGGCGCCCTAGTCTGCGCGGCGATGGACCCCGCCGCCGCCCGCGATCAGCGCATCGCCCAGATCCTGCTCTTTCTCACGCCCGCCATGTTCACCGCCAACATGGTGCTGGCGCGCGCCACCGCCGACTTCATCCCGCCGGTGGCGCTGGCCGAGCTGCGCTGGTCCGGGGTCGTGCTGCTGCTCTTGCCCTTCTGCGGCGCCGAGCTTCGCCAGCGCCGCGGCGCGCTGGCCCGCGAGTGGCGCGGCCTGCTCGTCCTCGGCCTGCTCGGCATGGGCATCTGCGGCGCCGGCGTCTATCTCGCCGCCGCCACCACCACGGCGACCAACATCGGCCTGCTCTATTCCTTCTCGCCGATCGGCATCATCCTGCTCTCGCGCGCCATGTTCGGCGAGCGCTTGAGCCTGCGCCAGTCGCTCGGCGCGGCGCTGGCGCTCGCCGGCATGCTGGTCATCGTGCTGCGCGGCGATCCGGCGACGCTGCTCCGCTTGAGCTTCACCACGGGCGACCTGCTGATCCTGGTCGCCGCCATGTCCTGGGCGCTCTATGCCGTGCTGCTGAAGCGCTGGCCGAGCGCCCTCGGCGTCACCGCCCGGCTGGCCGCCATCGCCGCGGCCGGGGTGATCGTGATGCTGCCGTTCCTCGCCTGGGAGCTGGTCGTGAAAGGCCCGCCGGCCTTCGATGCCCGCACGGTGGCGGCCGTCCTGACCTTGATCGTCGTGCCGGGCGCCGGCGCCTATGCCACCTACAGCTATGTCACAAAGCACCTCGGCCCGAGCCGCACCGGGCTGATGCTCTATCTCTCGCCCGTCTACACCGCCGTCATGGCCTGGCTGTTCCTCGGCGAGGCCTTCGCGGCCCACCACTGGATCGGCGCCGCCCTGGCCCTGCCGGGGCTGTACCTCGCCACCCACAAGCCGGCGCGGCCCGAGACGCGCTGATCGCCACGAGCGCCGCGCCGCTCTCCGTCGCGCTCTACAGCGAAGGTTGCCTGTTGCGACACCGCCCGACCGAGGCGCTCGCCCGAAGCGGGGCTCGAGGCTCACCGGCGCCCGGGGATCACCTGGAGCAGGTGACGAAGGGCGCGCCCTTCACGCGTCGATCCTGGTGCGGAGAGGTCATCGGCGCCGCGCCTGGTACCGCGCACCTCGCGCGGGCGCGTCGTGTTCTCTCGATCGAGCCATCCGGATGGATACGTGGTCGCCGACGGCCAGGGCCGGACGGCCCCAGTCCAGGCGCTCGTCCGTACGGGCGTCTCGGCCGTAGACCGAAAACCAGAAGAGGTCGGGGCGGCCGTTTCGATGCCCTCCGGACCAGGTGATCAGGGTCATCACATGACCGCGGCGGGGTACCCCGGCGACACACACGCGCCGCGAGTTCAGCGCGACGGCGAGGGCGCGTTCGGCGCGCGCGCCAGGCCTGCGAAGCGCGCGGCGCATCGTGGCGGTGGTGGCTCTGGAGAGGAGGCACCGGGCGCTCTGGGCGACCATCGCGAGCTGTCCGCCGGGGTCGCGGAGCACCGACCCGGCAAAGGCGCCCAGCGCGGCGCGGGCGTGGAGGAGGAGCGTATCGCGATACGACGCAGCGCACGGGACGCGTCTCCAGGGAGGGTCTACCGCGTCCGCCTCGACGATGTCGATCCCGATCTCGTCCCCGATCCTCAGCGTCGGAGAGCGCCATGCGCGATACTCTCGCCGGTTGGAGTCCAGCCCGCTGATGAGCATGTGACCGTCCTCGAGCAGCGCCCGCGGAGAGCCGGCGTCCTGCGAGACCACGATCCCCAGGACGCCCTCCGGGCCGGCGCCGGCGGTGCAGACCTTCGTTCCATTGACCGAGACGCGGAATGCGATCATCGCTCCCCCCGGCGGACGCTTTGTCGACGGTATCTCCGAACGCCCGACGCGGCGTCCTCGCCGCTGCGGAAGATGCCGCGAAGCTGGCGATCAGTAAACGACGAGGAGCTCGCCGCCGGCCGTCGCGTTGTTGCTCTCGATGAGCTCGGAAATCCAGGCGTGCGGGGCGACGATCGCGCCGAGGTGGTAAGCGCCGTCGGGCGCGGAGGCGCTCGATCGCCAGCATGCCGGCAATGCAGCACGCCCATCGCTCCAGAGAGGCTCGTTGGCTGAGCATAGAGCCTCAGGAGGTGCCGGGGCTGTCTCCACGTCAAGGGTCCGTGATCCCGCTATCATGCCGTGGAGACGTGGAGAGCGACGTCGCGCCGTCACGGCGGAGCAGCGGGCTTGCATTTCTCCGCGCGCTCAGGCGATCTCCTCCACCATGGCGGCGACCACGAGGCCTCACGACCCCACCGGCACAGCCGCCGACGAGGCGCCGGGCGCCGCCGACGACCTCGCGCCCGGCACCCTCGCGGGCGAGTTCCTTGTCGAGGAGGCGCGGAGCCACGGCGGCTTCGCGGTGGTCTACCTCGCCACGCAGCTCGGGACCGGCCGCCCCGCCGCGCTCAAGGTCCTCCGGCGTCGCCTCGCTGCAAGTACCCGTATCCTCGAGAGATTTCAGCAGGAGGCCGCGGCCCTCCGGCGCCTCGCCCACCCGTGCATCGTCGAGATCCTCGGCGCCGGGGATCTGCCCGACGGCCGGCCGTACATCGCCATGGAGTGGATCGAGGGCCGCACGCTCCGGCAGGAGCTCCGCGCCCGGGGCGCGTTCTCCCCGGAAGAGGCGCTCGCCGTGCTCGAGGAGGTCGGCGCGGCGCTCTCGGCCGCGCACGCGCTCGGCATCGTCCACCGCGACGTCAAGGCGCAGAACATCATGACGATCCCGCGGGACGGCTGGTTCACGACGCGGCTCGTCGACTTCGGGATCGCCAAGCTCCTCGAGCCCGAGCGGCTCGGCCGCGGGCCGATCTTCACGCAGAGCAGCGTGCTCGGGACGCCGGGCAGCATGGCCCCCGAGCAGATCGCCGGCCGCCCGGTCGACGCGCGGACCGACGTCTACGCGCTCGGCCTCCTGCTCCACGAGCTGCTCACGGGGCGGCCCGCGTTCCAGGCCGACAACCTCGTCGAGCTCGAGGAGCTCCAGCTCTTCGCGCCGCCGCCCCGCGCGGGCGATCTCGTGGCCGTGCCGCCCGCCGTCGACGCCGCGATCGCGCGCTGCCTCGCGAAGTCGCCGGACGCGCGCTACCCGGGCGTGGCCGAGCTGCTCGCGGACCTCCGCGCGGCGTCGCTCGCCGCCAAGGACGAGGCGCCCGTCCGCGCGGCCGCGGCGCTGCACGTCGGGGTGCAGATCGACGGGGAGGGCGAGGTCGACGCGGCCGCGTTCGACGACGCCGAGGCGGTGCTGGAGACGGTCCGTCGCGCGGCGGCCGACGCGGGGCTCGTGACGGTCGTGGACGGGGGCGGGGTGCTGGTCGGGGCGACGACGCTCCCCGGCGATCCGGAGGGCAGCCGCGCCGCCCGTGCCCGGCTGGTCGGCGCGGCGCGCGCGCTCGAGGCGACGCTCGCCTCGCGGCCGCGGCCGAGCCCCGCGGTCAAGGTCGCGCTGGTGCTGCACGCCGCGCCCGCGCGGGTCCAGGGCGCGCCGGGCCGGGAGCGGTTCGCGGGCGGCGCGCTCTTGTGCCTCGACGCGTGGACGGCGGGCGAATCCCGGGGCGGCCTCGTGATCACGCCGGGGGCGGGAGAGGGGCTCGACGAGCGGTAACGCGGCGTCGACGTCGACGCGGCACCCTTCGATGGAGGCGGGGCGCGGGGCCCACGGATGGGGCGGGTCCCACGGAGCGCGCCGGTTCGTCGTCGCCGATTCGTCCTTAGGCGACGCGGCGCTCGCCCCCGGCGCTCGCGATACGCTGCCGGGGCTGTCGCCTCCGCGTCGCAGCCGGCGCCCGGTCCTGTCGCCCGAGAGGCCACACGGGGCCGGTCTCGCCCGGCGCGCTCGCCCCGGCACGGCTCGATTCCGCGGGATTGACCCGCCTGCCGAAGCTGGCATGTGCCGTGCTGATGTTCATGACGCAAGGCCGGCGAGGTCGACGAGGCCGTGAATCCGGCGCGAGCGCGCCGCCTTGAATCGGTCCCTGGCTGTGGGCGCCTGGGATCGCGCCTGCGCGCGTCCTCGCGCGCTCTTCGCCTCAACCGATCTCGCCTCACGAAGGAGATTGCCATCATGATCCATCGAATGCTGACGAACGTCGCCGTCCTCCTCTCCTCCTGCGCCGCCTTCGCCCTGCTGGGCGCGGCGGGGTGCTACGCGCCCGCCGTCGAGGAGCCCGCGGGGCCGGCAGAGGGCGAGCCGGAGTCCGGCGATCTCTCGGAGGACGTAGGTGTGGCGCAAGAGGAGCTCACCGCGTGCAATGTTGTGCAGACCCACGGTGATAGCGCCTTCGAGAAACACTTCCCGTGGGTGATGGGCTGCGCTTGCCACGAGGGGTTCATCAAGGATCGCTACACCGTGTCGCATATCGGGAACGGGGACTGCTATGCCACCGGCTGGGCGTCCACCGATCCTCATGACTGCAGCGTCCTGGTGACCATCAAGAACTCCGCCGGCTTCCTCCGCGGCGAATGCCGCGCTCACATCGAAGAGAAGCTCGACCCGGAGGCGAGCTGCGTCCGCCGCTGCGACGAGCAAGCGCCGGCCGGCTGCTATTGCGATTCGCAGTGCGAGCGCTTCGGCGACTGCTGCCCGAACTACGCTTCCACCTGCCGCTGACCTACCCCTGCGGATCGCGCTCCGGCCCGAGCCCGTGCCGGTGGAGCAGGCGGTACAGATACCGCCGATCCAGCCCCGCCGCCGCCGCCGCCCGCGACACCTTCCCGTCGTGCGCCCGGAGGAGCGCCTCGAAATACCGGCGCTCGAACTCCGCCAGCACCCGATCGCGCGCCTCGGCGTACGGCAGGCTCACGTCGACCGCCGCGGGCGCGCTCGGCGGCGCGTGGTCGCCCATGGGCGGGGGCGCGCGGAACACCAGGTACTGCTCCACGTAATTCCTGAGCTCCCGCACGTTGCCCGGCCACGCGGCGCGCTGCATCCGGGCGATCACCTTCGGATCGCGCAGCGCCTCGGCCTCCTCGGGCGTCGCGTGCAGCGAGGCGAGGAGATCCTCGATCAGCGCGGGGATGTCCTCGGGGCGCTGCCGCAAGGGCGGCATCGATATCCGCACGACCGCGATCCGGAAATAGAGATCCGCCCGGAAGCGCCCCGCGTTCACCTCGGCGCGCAGGTCCCGGTGCGTGGCGGCGATGACGCGCACGTCGACCGGCCGCGGCGTGTTGGTCCCGACGCGGCGGATCTCGCGCGCCTCGAGCGCCCGCAGGAGCTTCGGCTGCAGATCGAGCGGCAGCTCGCCGATCTCGTCGAGGAAGATCGTCCCGCCCGACGCCTCCTCGAAGGCGCCCACGCGCTGCTCCGCCGCGCCCGTGAACGCCCCCCGCGCGTGCCCGAAGAGCTCGCTCTCGATCAGGTTGCCGTGGATCGCGCCGCAGTCGACGACCACGAACGGCCTCTCCCGCCGCGCGCTCCGCTCGTGGACCGAGCGCGCCGCCTGGCTCTTGCCGGTGCCGGTCTCGCCCTCGAGCAGCACGGTGACGTCGCGCTCGGCGGCGCGCGACAGGAGCGCGAACACCGCCCGCATCGCCGCCGACGCGCCCGAGAGCGCGCCGAACCGCGCCTCCTCCCAGAGCGGCAGGCGGTTGTGCTCCGTCCCGAACTCGAAGCGCGCGACCGTCTTGCCGAGCCGGATGAGGCTGCCGGTGCGCAGCAGGGCCTCGATGACGTGCACGCCGTCGACGACGGTGCCGTTGTGGCTGCGCAGGTCGCGGACGCGCGCGCCGGCGTCGTCGATGCGGATCTCGCAGTGGAACCGGGAGACGGTGGCGTCGGCGACCACGAGGTCGTTGCCCTCGCTCGACCCGATCGAGCACCGATCCGCGGACGAGTCCCAGACCGCGCCCTTGGCCGGACCCTCCACGAGCTCGACGCGGAACCGGCGGACCATGCCCGCGCTGTCGGCCGGCCGCGCGCCCGGGTGGGTCAGCGTGTCGCCGCCGCCGCCGCGGGCCGCTCTCTTCGGGGCGTCGCTCGCCATGGGCGCCACGATACCACGGCGGCGCCGCGCCCCGCCGCGCGCGCCCCGCTCAGAAGAACTCGAGCGGCCCCGGCGACCACGGCAGCTCCACCGCCTCGCCGATCGTGGGCAGCGCGACGCGGCGGAGCCCCCCGTCGCGCCACGCGAGGAGCACGAGCCCTGGATCCTCGAGCGGCGCGCCCAGATCGACCTCGATCCGCGAGGGCCTCCCGCCCTCGACCTCCGCGACCCGGATCGTGGCGCCGCACTGGCGGACCTCGTAGCCGAGCGGGATCGGCGCCGACGGCGCGCGGTAGAGGGTCTCGAACGCCCCGAGCAGCATGGTGCGGCCGAGGGGAGCGAGGGTGAACGAGGACGGGCCGGTGCGCGTGAGGCGGTGCGGCGCCTTGGCCGTCGAGAGCATCGACCAGCACGAGAAGGCCTCGGGCGACTCCAGGGCGAGGACCGCCTGAGGATAGATGGACGCCAGCGGATCCGAGGAGGCGGCGAGGAAGACCCGCTTGCGGGCCGGCGCGCCGATCTCGGCGGTGCGGGCGACCTGCTCGAGCTTCCGCGCGGCGTCCGTGTTCGACAGGGTGGCGACGAGGAACATCGGCGGCGCGAGCGCGACGTGCACGACGCCGAAGAAGCCCGCGCCGGCGCGGCGGGCCCACGGCGCGCGCCCGGGCGACGAGGCCGGGCGGAGCCCGCGCAGGATGAGGACGGCGAGGAGCGGCGCGATCCCGAGGTTCGGCAGCATCAGGACGCGCGACCCCGGGAAGCCGCCGACGGTCGTGAGGAGCGTGAGGAGCGCCCCGGGGACGAGCCAGCGCAGGGCGGCGCGCTCGCGCTCGGGGATGGCGGGCAGGCAAGCGCGGTAGAGCAGCGCGAGGCCGGCGGTCGCCGCGAGGCCGGCGGCGATGAAGGGGCCCACGGGGAGCGCGCCGGAGAGCTCGGAGGGCACGGTCAGGAGGGCGTTGCTGAGCAGGATGGGCAGGCGCTCCGCCGCTCTCGCGGCGAACTGGAGCGGGCTGGAGAGCGGGTCGACGTAACCGCCGGTGTGCGCGGCGCCGCCGCCCACCGCCTTGTAGGCGGCGAAGTACACGAGGAGGCCGAGCACCGGGAGCGCCGCGGTCGCCCGGGCGCGGACGCCGGCCGCGCGGCCCGGCGGCACGGGGCCGGCGAGCTGGTAGGCGACCCAGTACGCCGCCCCGCCGAGGGCCGCCTCGCCGCCGAGGAGCCCGATCCCGAGCCCGAGCGGACCCAGGTACCGCCCGGGCCGCCAGCCCTCGTCGCGGTAGCGGAGATAGGCCAGGAGCCCGAGCACCACCGGGAGCGCCGTGATCAGGAAGTGCTGGCAGGAGATCCAGCCGGCCGGCTGCATGTGGCTCGCGCTCGCCGCGAAGATCAGCAGCGCGAGCGCCGCGGTCGCGCGGGGGAGCACCCGCAGAAAGAGCCTGCCGGCGGCCGCGACCACCGCGATGTACAGCGCGATGGAGACGAGGTGGTACCCGAGCGGGGCGTGGCCGAAGACGGCGCGCTCGAGGGTGATCAGCGCGCTCGTCAGGGGGCGGACGAGGTGGAGCCGGAGCTCGGGATCGGTCCACCACGGCATCGCGGTGAGGGCGATGATCGCCTGCGTCTTCTGCGGGTCGCCGCTGATGAAGTTGTAGAGATCGTACCAGGGAGGCGAGCCGGGGACCAGCTCCGCGAGGTAGCACAGCAGGAGGTAGTCATCGCTGTAGAAGCCGACGATCACCGTGAACGCCGCCAGGGCGAGCGCGAGGAGCAAGACGGCGCTGAAGAAGCGAGGGTGGCAGAGCCACCGCTCGAGGCGCTGGGGAGGGTCCGGGCTCATTCGAGCCGGGAAGGTAGGGTATGCGCAGGGCGTCGTGTAGATGCGCGCCGCGCGTCCCGCACGACGCCGCCGGATCCCTGACCCGAACCGCCGCGGGCCGGAGCTGGAGGTGCAATGTGAAGAACCCCACCAACGTGAGGCGGCGAGGTCTCCCGGAGGGAGCCGCGCTGAGAAGCCTGCGCGAGACGTACAGGAGCGCAGCGCGATGGAAGGACACCGTCCTTCCGTTCTGCGCACAGGACGGTCATTTCGTGGGGCGCGGGAGCCTCCGCGCCGAGCTCGCGCGGCGCGCGCCCGCTCGCGTGACCGCCCATGTTCCTGCTCGACTCGGACAGAGCGCGGCAATGCTTATTTTGTTGAGCCACATCCTGTCTCGGCTCCTGTCCGACTCCTCTGTTCGAAAGCTCACGGGACGGGCGCTCTCCGCGCTGTCCGCGCGCCGAGCGGCGACCGAGACGCACGACGCTATGTGTCGAGCGATGCTCCGGAGCTCTCGAGTCCGCTGCGCGTGCGTCGTGGCTTGACGGCGCCGGAGAGGAGAAAGTCAATAGTGTGAAATTTGTTGATTCTCACTGTTTTGAGGGTAGCTTTACCGCCGTATCAAGTCGACACTTCGGCGCGACGATGCGCGCGGCGTGTCGACGAGGGGGTTGAACCATGAACAAGAAGATCGGTTATGGTGCGTCGCTTCTCCTCATCGCCGGCGCCTGCGGGCTCTTCTTCGGCCCGTCGTACGCCGAAGCCAGCGGCTCGACCACGGCTCATACCGGCGGCGAGGGCGGCAAGGGCGGCAAGGGCGGCGAGGGCGGCGAGGGCCAGGAGAACGAGTGCGACGAGATCTGTGCATGCGTGGACGCTGCCCTCGCCATCCTCAATGATCCCGAGATTCAGGCCGGCGGCGGTAACGTCCAGAACCCGCAGGACGTCGTGAGAGCCGTCCGGCTTCAGCTCGAGGATTGCCAAAAGCTGTGCGATGCAAAGGAAGGATGTCCTTAGTCGCCGAGCCTGACTCGTTTGGGCCTGGCTAGGCTCCCGCCCTGCGGTTCGCCTGCTTCACGCGGCGTCATGGCAGGGTCAACGTCGTCCTGTAGACGATCGTCGGCCCGCCCTGCGCCCGGAACCAGTCGAGGTCTTCTCCGTCCATGGGAGACGTGTAGTTGTGCACGGTCATCTCGTGCTCGCCGGCGCCGAGCGCCGACGCGAAGCACGTGTCGCCGCGCGACGGCAGGTCGAGCACCAACGACACCGACAGCGCGTCCGGGTCGACCTTCCAGAGCGAGCACCGCTTTCGCTCGAACGAGTACTCGACCAGGTATTTCTGCGCCTGATCCGCGGGCGAGAGCTCATCCATGTCGAGATCGTGAGGGCTCGCTGAACCGCCCGGGCCCCTCGTACACGGCGAGCATCGTCCCCTGTGGCTCGAACCGCGTAGGATCCTCCCCGAGCACCGCGAAGTAGAGGTAGAGCGCGCCCCCGTAGGAGAGCAGCCGCGGCACGCGCACGTCGGTCCCGAGCGCGACGCGGGTCTCCAGCGTCCAGCGCTCCTGGTCGGCCGAGCTCACCACGTAAAGCTCGGCCTCCTCGCTGGCGAAATGGCTCGGGGCCGTCCGGAACGCGAGGAAATAGCGGCCTTCGTGGACGACGATATCGAGGTTGTTGTGGGCCGGCTGCGCCTCGACGCCCTGGATCGGTGCGCTGAACGGCACGACCTGGATCGGCGCGCCGACGACCGGCCCGAGCGGCGCGAGCGCATCCTCGGCGCCGCAGCCGGCCAGCAAGGTGAGGACCGCGGCCGGCGGGATCGGGACGAAAGGCGGACTCGAACGCATGGCTCCACTCCTCGCGACGCGCGGCGCGCGAGGGATCGAGGCTGTGCCCGGGCGGCCGTCACCGCATCTCCGCGGCGGCGCCGCGGATGAGCTGCAGGAGGTCGCGCCGCATCTCGCCGGTCACCGTGTGGCCGACGCCCGGGTAGCTCTCCAGCGTCGTTTTGACGCCGCGGCCGGCGAGCGCCGCGATCGCGTCGCGCGTCGGGCCGATCGGCACGCGCCGATCGGCGTCGCCGTGCAGCGCGACGAGCGCCGGGGCCGCCGGATCCGCCGCGCTCGCGCCGGACAGCACCGCGGGGGGGACCCAGCCGCTCACGGGGAAGGCGGCGCCGACCACGCGCGGGTGGTGCAGGGCGAGCGCGAACGTGAGCGCGCCGCCCTGGGAAAAGCCGGTCACGATGGCCTTGCCCCGCGTCGGCCGCTCGGCGGAGATCCGCTCGATCGTCGCCGCGAGCGCGGCGGCCGCGCGCAAGATGCCCTGTCCCACCGCGTCGCTCGCGAGCGCCTGCTGGAGCGGAAACCACGAGTAGCCGTCGCCGTACGGCGCGAGCCCGCGCGGCACGACGAGGCGCGCCTTGACGTCGGCGCCCGCCAGGAGCCCCGCGAACGACTCGGGCCTGTCGCCGAGCCCGTGAATGGCGACGATCAGGGGGAGCGCCTCGCTCCTGTCCGCGCCGCCGGTGATCTCCTCGAGGAACTCGACCTCGGCGGGCGCCGCGGCGGCCGGCGCGCTCGCGGCGGGCAGCGCCTCCTCGCGGGGGCCCGCGGGGGCGCCGCCGTCGGGCGGCGCCGCCCGCCGCTCGCACGCGGCGAGCGAGACGAGCGACGCGAGCGCGAGCGCAGACCAGGCGGAGCAGCGGTGGAGGCGAGCGGGGCGCATCGAGGAGAGCCTGCTGAACCCGCTGCTCGGCGGCAACAGCGAACCTTGTCCCGGCGCCAACACCGCGCTCGCCTCGGCAGGAGCAGCGAGCCATCGAGACCTCTTGCCGTATCCGGTGTTCACCGGAAACCACACACATAGGAGCGCGTGAAGTTTGGTGCTGTTGGATTTGTCTGTTTTATACCGATCTCCGGGGCTCTGCCCAGCAATCAAGGCGCTTTTTGGGTTGTTAGTAAAGAGTGCTTCCTACATAACAAGATGGAGCTGCTTATCAGGAGAATCCGATGATCTCTTTGGCTTATCGATTGGACCGCTTCCCGCGATGGCGGCGGGCGCTCGGCGCGGGGCTCTGCGCCGCGGCGCTCCTCTTCGCCGGGTGTACGGGCCTCGTGGGCGACGGGGACGAGGGCGACGGCACCTCACCGGGCGGCTCGCCGGGCGGCTCGCCGGGGAGCGGCGCGGCGCCGACCGAGGTCGCCGAGCGCAGCATGTTCCCGCGGCTCAGCCACGCGCAGTGGGAGAACACGGCGCGCGATCTCCTGCGCCTCGACGAGCGGCCCGGCCTCTCGGCGTCGTTCACGACCGATCCGCTCGGCGGCGTGTTCGACAACAACGAGGCTGCGCTCCTCGTGACCCCGGGGCTCTGGAGCGATTACCAGCGCGCCGCCGAGGAGCTCGCGGCGATGGTGACCGCTGACCCGGACAAGCTCGCCCGGATCGTGCCCGCCGGCCTGCCGGACGAGCCGGAGGCGCGGGCGCTGGCGTTCGTCGAAGGGTTCGGCGAGCGGGCGTTCCGGCGGCCGCTCACGGCCGACGAGCGGGACGCGTACCTCGCGCTGTTCGACCGCGGCAAGGAGCTCGCCCCAGGCGACGATCCGTTCGTCGCGGGCGCGCGCGCGGCGCTCGAGGGGTTCCTGCAATCGCCCCATTTCGTCTACCGGGTCGAGGTCGGCGCCGGGCCGGCGAAGGACGGGCTCATCCCGCTGAGCGGCCACGAGATCGCGACGAAGCTCGCGTACCTCTTCTGGAACACGATGCCCTCCGACGAGCTCCTCGCGGCGGCGAAGGCGGGCGAGCTCTCGACCCCCGAGGCCGTCCGCGCCTACGCCGAGCGGATGCTCGACGACCCGCGCGCCCGCGAGGTCGTCGGGGCGTTCCACCGGCAGCTCTACGACTACGAGCTGTACCACGACCTCAACAAGGACCAGGCGCTCTACCCCGAGTTCGTCCCTGAGATGGGCGACGACATGCAGCGCGAGGCGGAGCTGTTCGTGGAGCACATCGTCTTCGACAAGGAGGGTGGGCTCACCGACCTGCTCACCTCGCGCACCGCGTTCGTGAACGACCACCTCGCCGCGGTCTACGGCGTCGAGGGCGAGTTCTCGGACAAATTCGAGCAGGTGGAGCTCGCCGAGGCGGAGCGCTCGGGGCTGCTCACGCGCCTCGGCTTCCTCGCGTCGAAGGCGACGGCGCGGCAGCCGGACTCGATCCACCGCGGCGTCTTCGTGAACCTCAGGATCCTCTGCGCCGCGCTGCCGCCGCCGCCGGACAACGCGACGGGGCTGCCGCCGGGCGAGCACGCGACCAACCGCGAGCGCGTCGAGGCGCACACGGGCAAGGGGACGTGCGGCGAGGCGTGCCACGGGACATGGATCAACCCGGCCGGGTTCGCCTTCGAGCATTACGACGCGATCGGCAGGTACCGCACGACCGACAACGGCGTGCCGGTCAACGCCGCGGACGCCTACCGGTTCGGCGGCGCGCTGAAGAGCTACGCGGACGCGATCGAGTTCAGCCGGATCCTCGCCGAGAGCGACGAGGCCCACGCGTGCTACGCGCGGCGCTGGATCGAGTTCGCGCAGGGCCGCAGCACGGGCGCGAAGGACCGGCAGTCCATCAAGGAGCTCGGCGAGGCGTCGCGCGGCGGCGCCTCGACCAAGGAGCTCATTCTCCAGATCGTCTCATCCCCTTCCTTCCTCGCTCGCGTTCCCGCGGAGGCGCAATGATCACCCGACGACGTGTGCTTCGAGGCCTGTTTGGCGTCACGGTCGCGCTCCCGTTCCTGGAGACCTTCGCGCCCCGGCGCGCGGCGGCCGGCACGGGCGACGTGCCGCCCTTCGCGATCTTCATGCGCCAGGCGAACGGCGTGGCGCAGGCGACGAACGACGAGCCCGAGATGTTCTGGCCGAGCGAGACGGGCCCGCTGTCGAAGGAGTCCCTGGAGCGGGACAGCGACCGGGCGGTCAGCGAGCTCAAGGACTACGCGGGCCAGCTGATCATGGTCCGCGGCGTCCAGTTCGCGTTCCCGGGCAACGGGTGCGGCCACTCCGGCGGCGGAAACCAGTGCCTGACGGCCGCGCGCGTGTCGGACGATCCGTCGGGGAACGAGTCGCTCGCGATGGGCGAGTCGATCGACAACCGCATCGCGACCGAGCTCAACCCGGCGGGCGTCGAGCCGCTGACGCTCTACGCCGGCAGGATGGCCGGCTACATCAACGAGGTGCTCTCGTACCGCGGGCCGAAGCAGCTCCGCGCCGCCGAGCGCAACCCGTTCAACGCGTACAAGAAGCTCTTCGGGCTCGCCGACGTGGGCGCCGAGGCCCAGCAGGCGCTGGCCGAGCGGCGCGCCAGCGTCAACGACCTGGTGCGCGGGGAGATGCGGGCGCTCATGGGCCGCAAGGACCTCAGCAAGAGCGATCGCGAGCGGCTGGAGCTCCACTTCGACAGCATCCGCGACCTCGAGGCGGCGCTCGCCTGCGAGCTCCCGCCGGAAGAGGTCGCCGAGATGGAGGCGATCTCGCCGAACGTCGGCCGATCCGAGAACGTGGAGACCGTCACCCGCATGCAGATGGACATCATCGCGCTCGCGATGGCGTGCGGCGTGACGCGCGCGGCGACGCTCCAGGTGGGCGACGGCAACGACGGGACCGAGTACACGATCCACGGCGCGCGGCAGAAGAGCTACCACAAGATCTCGCACCGCATCGACAGCGACGGCTCCGAGGGCCCGCCGATCGAGGGCGCGCAGGAGCTGCACCACCAGATCGACCGGATCCACGCGCGGATGTTCAAGCACCTGCTCGACCGGCTCTCGTCCTACAAGCTCGGCTCGGGGACGCTCCTCGACCACGGCGTGGCGGTGTGGCTCAACGACAACGCCGACAAATACCACTCCTACCGGAAGGTCCCGTACATCCTCGCCGGCGGCGCCGCGGGCTACCTGAAGACCGGCCAGTTCGTCGATATGAAGGTCACGAACAACAAGCTGCTCAACACGATCGGCGCGGCCGTCGGCTGCAAGAACGGCCAGGGCGGCCCGCTCGACGATTTCGGCGACGAGAGCCTCGAGGGCGGGCTAATCGATCCGATCGTCGCCTGAGCGCGCGTCGCCCCGGCAGGGCCCGCGAGGGGGGCGCCCGCCGGCCGCTCAGCTGAGGAGCTCGACCTGGACCTCGACGGTGGTCTTCTGGCCGCCGCGGAGCAGGTCGACCTTCACCTTCTCGCCCGGCTTCTTGCCGTCGAGGGCGTTGTAGAGCGCGTCGTAGTCGTCGACCGGCGCGCCGTCGATCCCGACGATCACGTCGCCCAGCGTGAGCCCGCGGTCGCCCTCGGAGAGGCCGCGCAGGCCCGCCTTGTCGGCGGGGCCGCCGGGGACGACGCCCATCACGATGACGCCGCGGATGCCGTTGCGCCGCTCCAGGCGGTGGGCCGGGTCGAGCTGGATGCCGAGGCCGACCGTCTCGGCCTTGCCGGTCTTGATGATCTGCGGGACCACCCGCGCGATCGTCGTCGAGGGCACGGCGAAGCCGATGCCGGCGGAGGTGCCGCTCTTCGAGTAGATCATCGTGTTCATCCCGATGAGGTGCCCGCTCGAGTCGAGCAGCGGGCCGCCGGAGTTGCCGGGGTTGATGGCGGCGTCGGTCTGGATCATGTCGCGGATGGTCACGCCGCCCGCGCCCTCGACCTGGCGCCCGAGCGCGCTGATGATGCCGGTCGTCAGGGTGTGATCGAGGCCGAACGGGTTGCCGATGGCGATCGCCTTCTGCCCGACCTCGAGCGGCTCGCGGAGCGGCGCGACCTGGATCGGCTTGAGCATCTCCTTGGGCGCGTCGATCTTGAGCACGGCGATGTCCTTGCGCGGCTCGACGCCGACGAGCTTCGCCGGGAACGTCTTCTCCCCCTGGAGCTGGACGACGAGCGACTGCGCGTTGTCCACGACGTGGAAGTTCGTGACGATGTGCCCGTCCGCGTCCCAGACGAAGCCCGTGCCCGAGCCGGCGGGCACCTCGACCGCGGTGCCCCAGAAGCGGTCCACGACGAGGCGGCGCTGCGTCACGAACACCGTCGCGGGCGCGACCTCGCGGAACACGGAGATCGTGTTGCGTTCGTCCTCGATGAGCGCGTTCTTCGACGGCGGCGTGACCGGCGGCGGCATCGTTTGGAGCGTCGTCGAGGCCGTCGGCGCGGCGGGCGCGTCGGGGGCCGTCGTGGGGCTCTGCGACGGGCCGCCGGGGCTGGGCTTCCCCTTGCATCCAGGGGCGGCGGCGAGCGCGGCGACGGCGAGGAAGGCGGGGAGTCGGGCGTGGCTGCGGTGGCGCATGCGGCGCAATCTAGCCTGACCTCGGCAAGGCGTCTCCCCTGCGGCGCGCGCCGCCGGGAGGTGCGGCGGTCTGCCGCGCGCAACGGATGCGCGGACGGCAACCCCTCCGCGTCGGCGCCGGATCCGAGATGCAAACCGGCCAAGTTGCGGTAGAGGTGGCCCTGACGGATGAAGCCCATGACGCCAACTTCAACGAAACTTCAGACCACCCCCCCGGCCGCGAAGGAGCCCGTCAAGGTGCTCCTGCTCGAGAACATCCACCAGAGCGCCCACGAGCTCTTTCGATCGCGGTCGTTCGAGATCGAGACGCGTAGCTCCGCGCTGAAGGAGGACGAGCTCATCGCCGCGCTCGAGGGCGTGGACATGATCGGCATCCGGAGCAAGACGCACGTCACCGCGCGCGTCCTGGAGAAGGCCCCCAAGCTGCTCTCCATCGGCTGCTTCTGCATCGGCACGAACCAGGTCGACCTCGACGCGGCGAACCGCCGCGGGGTGCCGGTGTTCAACGCGCCGTTCAGCAACACGCGCAGCGTCGCCGAGCTGATCATCGCCGAGTGCGTCATGCTCGCCCGGCAGCTCGGCGACCGGTCGCGCGAGGTGCACGCCGGCACGTGGAAGAAGGTCTCGAAGGCCTGCTACGAGGTCCGCGGCAAGACGATCGGCCTCATCGGCTACGGCCACATCGGCCAGCAGCTCGGCGTGCTCGCCGAGGCGATGGGGATGCGGGTCGTCTACTACGACATCGCCCAGAAGCTCCCGATGGGCAACAACCGCCCGCTGCCGACGCTGGAGGCGCTGCTCGCGGAGGCGGATTACGTGTCGCTCCACGTCCCGGCGACGCCGGAGACGCGCAACATGATCGGCGCGGCCGAGCTCGCGCACATGCGCAAGGGCTCGTACCTGCTCAACGCGAGCCGCGGCTCGGTCGTGGTGATCCCGGCGCTGGCCGAGGCGCTGAAGAGCGGGCACCTCGCGGGCGCGGCGATCGACGTCTACCCGGAGGAGCCGGAGTCGAACTCGGACGGCTTCCACACGGAGCTGCAGCGGCTGCCGAACGTGATCCTGACGCCGCACATCGGCGGCTCGACCGAGGAGGCGCAGGAGGCCATCGGCCGCGAGGTGTCGCGCGCGCTGACGCAGTTCGCGACCACGGGGGCGACGACGGGCGCGGTGAACTTCCCGAACGTGGAGCTGCCGCCGCTCAAGGGCACGCACCGCATCCTCAACGTCCACCGCAACGTGCCGGGCGTGCTCCGCGACGTGAACCGGATCGTGTCGGACGTGAACGCCAACATCGACAGCCAGGTGCTGTCGACGGACGCGAACATCGGGTACCTCATCATGGACCTGTCGCAGGACGTGTCGGCCGAGGTGAGCCGGCGGATCGGGGCGCTGGAGACCAGCCTCCGGACGCGCGTTCTTTACTGAGGAGCGGCGGGGCGCTGCCGCGGGCTGCCCGGCCGCCCGCGGCCTGCGGCTGAGTCGATGGGGGATCGCGGAGGCGATCCCCCTCAGGCCGGGGCCTCGATCCGGTCCCGCGCGCGCCGCGACGCCGGATCGTCCCCTGCGAAGACGAAGGCGAAGGCGACGAACGCGGCCCACAGCGCCGCGAGGTGGTAGAGCATCGCGACGCCGCCCGACGCCTCGTAGATGGCGCTCGACACCGGGGGGCCGAGGAGCATCCCGGCGGCGTAGAAGACGTTGTAGATCGAGTTCGCGCGGCTGTAGTCGCGCGGCGCGGTGACGACGCCCTGGAGCGCGAGGCTGAGCGGCGAGATCGACGCGAGCGTCGCCCCGGCGACGAGCACCGCCGCGCACATCACGTCGTACCGATCGAGGTACACGAAGCCGAGGATCATCAGCGTGCCGATCGCGCCGAGCGCGCGCATCAGGGACAGGTGGCCGCGGCGGTCGCCGAGCCGGCCGAAGACGTTGGTGAAGGCGAGCATGCCGGCCGCGAAGTAGGCGGGGATCTGGATCGTCTGATCGCGCGTCACCCCCTTCGACGCCATCAGGTAGAGCGGGAGGAACAGCACGACCGAGGCCTGGAAATAGCCGTAGGCGAAGGTCGCGAAGCACGCGGTCTTGATGCGCCACAAGATCGACGCGGAGGAGGCCGCGGGCTCCGCGCCGGCCGCCGCGTCGGGCTCTCCGTGCGCCGCGGAGATGCCCGGCAGGTCGCGGTCGAGGCGCGCGAGCACGAGGACCGCCGCGATCAGCGAGATGACGCAGGAGAGGAGGAACGCCGCGCGCATCGAGGAGAGCGCGAGGATCGTCGGCGCGCAGAGCGGACCGAGGACGTAGCCGAGCGCCATCGAGATCGCGTAGATGCTCGTGATGAACGCCTTGTTGTCCTTGTCCGAGCGGGCCAGCAGGATCGTCTCGCAGCTCACCCAGATGCCGACCGAGCAAGCCCCGTCGAGGAAGCGCACCGCGGCGATCGCGGCGAAGCCCGGCAGGAGCGGGAAGGCGCCGATCGCGGCCGCGTACCCGGCCAGCGAGAGCACCAGCGTGGTCTTGGCCGAGAACCGGCGGATGAGCGCGTCCATCGGCAGCGAGAGCAGGACGATGCCGAGCGCGAAGCACGACGCGAGCAGCCCGATGTCGGTCTTGGTGAACCCGCGGTCGTTCAGGAAGACCGCCGTGAGGGAGATGGCGATGCCGTAGGCGAGGCCGAGAAGGAAGATAGCGCCGTAGATGAGCCAGATATTCCGATCAGGGATGCGGCGGAGCATGATCGCCCGGCAGGTTCGATCGGCCGCTCCGCCGTGTCAAACGGGTCCATGGCGGCGAAAAGCCGCTTCGACGCCGCTCCGCGGGCTGGCGCGCGCGCGACGACGGCAGCGCGGCGCCGCCGCCGCGCTGACGCGCAGGCTTCACCGCAGGAACTCGAGCAGGAGCTGATTGACCCGCTCCGGCCGGTCGTACAGCACGCCGTGGCTCGCGTCGGGGATACGGGCGAGCCGCGCGTTCGGGACCAGCTCCGGATCCGGCGCGGCGAGCTCGGCGCCGAGATAGCGATCGTGCTCGCCCCAGATCACCAGCACGGGGACCTCGACGCGGGTCGGATTGGAGAGCCCGCGCAGGCTGCCCGGGCGGAACATCGCGCGGTAGTAGTTGATCGTGGCCGTGAGCGCGCCCGGCTGCGACCACGACGCGACGTAACGGGCGAGATCGTCGTCGCTGAGCGCGCCAGGGCGCTGCGGATCGTTCTTCAGCGCCTCGCGGAGCAGCGCGTAACCGCTCCTCTGGGCGATCAGCTCGGGGACCCTCGGGAGCTGGAAGAAGAACATGTACCAGCTCTTGCGGAGCTGCCGCGCCGTGCGGAACCCGGCGAGCAGCTTCTGGGGGTGAGGACAGTTGAGGATGACCAGCCGCTCGAGGAGCGCGGGATACCGCATCGCGAACGCCCAGGCGACGCCGCCGCCCCAGTCGTGGCCCACCACGGCCGCGGCGCGCTCCGCGCCCGACGACGCGATGAGCGCCGCCACGTCCGCGGTCAGCTCGTCGATCGCGTAGGCGCCGACGCCGCGGGGCTTGTCCGAGAGGTTGTAGCCGCGCATGTCCGGCGCGATCACGCGGTACCCCGCCTCGACCAGCGCGGGGATCTGGTGGCGCCACGAGTACCAGAGCTCGGGAAAGCCGTGGAGGAGCACGACCAGCGGCCCCTCGCCCGCCTCGACGTAGTGAAGGCGCACGCCGCTTCGTTCGGTGAACCGGTGCGATAGCTTGGATTCGTCGAGGATCATCGTCTCCCCTTTCTTCAGGACGGCCGCGGGGGCCGATCGCGCGCTGGACGGCTGGTTGTTGGCACGGTGCTAGAGGCCGCTCGAGGCTCTGGGAGGGCGAGCGCCTCCCGTCGAGCGACGGCCGCGGTTCTATCACGACGGGCCGCCGCCCCGGAGCGCCGCCAGGATCGCGCGCCGGCGCTGGCGGGTGAGGGGCTCTGGAGAGGGCCTGAGACGGCGCCTTGTGTCCGGGTCGGAGCTCGTCTGCCCCTCAGGCCGGAGGCCTTCGGCCGAGCGGGCCTCGCGGCGCGCTCAGACGTCGATGATCTTGCCGGGGTTCATGAGGTTCAGCGGATCGAGCACCCGCTTGATCGAGCGCATGATCGCGAGCTCCTCGGCCGAGCGCGAGTAGGGCAGGTATTCCTTCTTGAGCAGGCCGATGCCGTGCTCGGCGGAGATGCTGCCGCGGTACTTCTTCACGAGCGTGAAGATCGCGTGATCCGCCTCGTGGGTGCGCCGGAGGAACTCCTCGCGCGTGAGGCTGTCGGGCTTCATCACGTTGATGTGGAGGTTGCCGTCGCCGATGTGGCCGAAGAGCGCGATCTCCCACCCTGGATAGCGGGCCTCGAACAGGCTCTCCAGCTCGGAGCAGAAGCCCTCGAGCTCCTGGATCGGGAGCGACACGTCGTTCTTGTGCGGCAGCCCGGTCGCCGACAGGCTCTCGCTGATCCCCTCGCGGAGCGCCCAGAGCTCGGCGGCCTGCGCCCCGTGCTGCGCGAGCGTGCCGTCGGTGACCAGCCCGCGCTCGAACAGCGAGGTGATCCACGCCTCGAGCGCCTCGGGCTCGCCGCGCTCGACCTCGATGAGCACGTAGTAGTCCGACGGCGCCGAGAGCGGCACGCGCACGTTGCGGTGGCGGCGCAGGCGCGCCTGGCACTTCTCCGTGAAGAACTCGTAGGCCATCACGACGAACGGCCCCATCCGGGCCTCGCGGAACAGCGCGAGCACGCCGGCGAGGTCCGGCACCGCGAACAGGAACACGTTGAGCCCCTCGGGCACCCGCGTGAGCTTGAGCGTCGCCTCGGTGATGATCCCGAGCGTGCCCTCGCTGCCGATGAAGAGCTGGCGCAGGTCGATGCCGGTGTTGTTCTTCTCGAGCGCGCCGTTCATGTCGAGCACGGCGCCGCTCGCGGTGACGACGGTGAGCCCGAGCACCCACTGGCGCGTGAGGCCGTAGCGGATGACCTTCACGCCGCCGGCGTTCGTCGCGATGTTGCCGCCGACCTGGCTCGACCCCTTGGAGGCGAAGTCGACCGGCCAGGTGAGCCCGTACGGCGCGACGTGCTGGTGCACCGCCTCGGTCACGGCGCCGGCCTCGACGCGCACGGTCGCGCCGAGCACGTCGACCGGCCCCATCTTGCGCATCCGCTCGAGCGACACGACGAGCTCGCCCCGCGCCGCCACGGCGCCGGCCGCGAGCCCGGTGCGCCCGCCCGAGGGCACCACCGGGACGCGGTGCTCGGCGCAGAGGCGGAGCAGCCGCGAGACCTCATCGGTCGAGCGCGGGAGCGCGACGGCCGAGGGCTTCGGCTCGTGGACCTTGGTCCAATCGCGGCCGAACGTCGCGAGGTCGGACGCGTCGGTGGAGAGGAAATCCGCGGGAAACTCGCGCTGGACGGCCGCGAGGAAGTCGCCGGGGAGGCCGGGAAGTGGGGTCATGGCCGGCTCGGTACTGCGGCGTGGCGGCGAGGGCAAGCGGCCTTCGCGGCTCAGCCGACGTCCGGGATCTCGCCTCGGAAGTGCACGCCGACGAGCTGCACGGTCGCGCCCACCGCGCGGAGGGCGGCGGCGAGCGCGTCGTCGTCCTCGACCGTGACGAGGAGGGCCTCGGGGGCGCGCGGGGCGTGGGCGCGGATGGCGTCGAGCAGGGGAGCGGCGAGCTCCGGCGCGGCCACGCGGAACGGAAACGCGCCGGGGACGAAGGGGTCGAAGCTGGCGTACCCCAGCGGGGCGGCGCCCGGCGCCGCGGGGTCGACGAGGCAGAGGAGCACGAGGCCGCCCCGGCCGCGCGCCTCGGCGGCCTGGCCGGGCAGCAAGCCGAACGCCGCCTCCACCGCGGCGTCGTCGGACGGCTCCGCCGGGCGGGCGGCGACCGGGCGCGCAGGGCGCGGGAGGCGGGCCGCGGCGTCCCAGGCGAGCTGGAACGTGGTCAAGGTGTAGACCTGCTCCATGCCGGCGCTCCGGTAGAGCCGCAAGGCGGCGGTGTTGTCCGGCTTGACGTTGAGGCACCAGCGCGCGCAGCCGCGGCCGCGGAGGTGCGCGGCGACGGCGCGCATGACGACGGCGCCGATCCCGCGGCCGCGGTGGGACGGCGCGACGACGACGTGCCGCACGTAGCCGAACTCGCGCAGCGGCTGGACATAGGCGTAGGCGACCACCTCGCCGTTCTCCTCGAAGAAGAGGGTGTCTTTGGCCAAGGCGCTCTCCCAGCGCTCGCGCGGAAGGACGGGGTTGTCGATGCCGAGCTCTACGAACAGGCGCGCAAAGTGGTCATAATCCGAGGGGCGCGCCGGGCGCGCGACGAGGCGAAGCATGGGGCGAGCTTACATTCCGGGGCGCCGCGCGTCCCATGGATCCCGGGCGCGAGCTGCTCGCCGCGCGAGCGTTGCGGCGCCGCGTCCGGCGCGGCACCGTGATGGGGCCATGCGCAACGCACGCGGCGTGGACGGGGGCGCCCGCGGCGCGATCGAGGGCGCCGCGGCTGCGGGCGCGGCCGGCGGGGCGAGCCGCGGATCGAGCCTCGCGGGCCGCGCGGCGCTGCTCGCGGCGCTCGCCCTCGCGCCGGCCGCGTGCGACGCCGCGGCCGCCGGGGCGCCGCGCGCAGCCGACGGCGGCGGCGCGGGCGGCGCCACCTCGGCCGGCGAGGTGGCCAGCAGCAGCGTTTCCGGCCGGGGCGACGCTGCCGGCGGGGGCGACGCTGCCGGCGCGGACGGCGTTGCCGGCGGGCGCGACGTTGGCGGCAGCGGCGACGCTTCCGGCGGGGGCGATGCTGGCGGCGACGGAGGCGGCGGGGAGGGCGGAGCGCTGAGCTGGGAGCCGGTCGAGACGGACTGGTGCTCCGCGAGGTGGATCGGCCTGGACGAGCACACCTGTTTCCACGTGCCGGAGACCGCGCCCCGCGGCGCGCCGATCCTTTATGTGCTGCACGGGGCCATGGCGCCCGACGCGCTGCCGGTGGCCCTCCAGGCGATCGCGGCGGAGGCCGCCGCGGCGCTCGGGGTCGTCGCGGTGTTCCCGCGGGGGAGGCCGGGGCTCTGCACCTGGGATCCGTCCGTCGGGGCCCATTTCTGCTGGCCGACGCGCCGCGAGACGGTCGACGCTGCGGCGCCCGCCCTGCTCCAGGAGTGGATGAGCGCCGAGGCGCGGATGGCGCGGATCCTCGGGGGGACGTTCGGCCGGCGTTACGTCATGGGCTTCTCCAACGGGGGCTACTTCGCGAGCTATGTGGCGCTGGAAGGCCTCGTCGCCGTCGACGGTGCCGGGCTCGTCGGCGCCGGCCGGATGGTCATCGAGGAGCACCTGTTCTCCCAGGAGAGGCCGCCGATCTACATCGCCGTCGGCGGGGAGGAGCTCGCCTCCACGGTCGCGAGCGCCGAGAACCTCGCCGACGTGCTCACGCAGCACGGCTGGGAGCACGAGCTCGTGGTGCACCCCGGGCGCGGCCACGAGATCCGCGCCGACGACTTCGCGCTGGCCTGGAATACCTGGGTCGCCGTCCCCTGAGCGCGCCGACCGACGCCGCTCGCCAGCCCCGCTGCGCGTCGCGAGCGCCGGCCCGACAGCAGCGCTGGGGCGCGTATCGCGAGGCGCCCACAGCGCTACTCCCGAGCACCCTTGGTCACATGACCGCAGAGGAGGTGAGCTGAGCGCGCCGGGCGGGCGGCGCGGATCGCCCGAGATCGGTGAGCGCGAGTATGCTGTCGTCGCCCATCGCCCCACCTTGCCGGCGAGGAGGCCTCGAATCGTCGGAGACGCCTCGCGAGGCGGCCCCCGCCGAGAAGTCCACCGCTCGCGAAAGGCGTGTATTCCGTGGCTCGTCGCGCCGCGCGAGGGCGCCCGCCGCGGCGAGCCGCTGTGCGCTGCGCGCGCCCCGAAGCGCCTTATCTGCCCAGCGATCCGGCGCGGGTGAACGGGCCTCGATCGCCGCGCTGTGCGCTGTTTAGGATTGTCGGTTTATCGCAGCCTCTCGCCCGCCGCGCGCGCCGCCGGGCGGCAGCCTGTGCACACCGGCTCTCGGGCATGAGCGCTGCTCTCTGCGACCTCCGACTGGCCTGACGGCCCGCGGATGTCGCGGGTCGTGGAAGGGGGAGAAATGGTCGAGCTGATGAAGAGCAGGTGGATGCATGTTGCGATGGCGATGGCCGCCCTGACCGCCGGCTGCGCGGCGGGCGAGGCGGGCACCGACGAGACCGACATGGACGAGGCCGAGGCCGTGGAGGTCGAGGAGACCTCGCAGGCGCTGTGCGGTTCTCTGAATCCGCGGAGCTGCGGCTGGGGCGGCGGGAATTGGGGCGGCGGGAACTGTGGCGGCGGGAACTGGGGCGGCGGGAACTGGGGCGGCGGGAACTGGGGCGGCGGGAACTGGGGCGGCGGGAACTGGGGCCCGGGCTGGAACAAGCCCAAGCCCTGCGGCTGGGGCGATTGGGGCGATTGGGGCGGCTCCTGGAGACCGCCGTTCAACTACGGCAACTACAGCCCTGGCTACGGTGGCTACGGCAGGTGGTAATCCCCCGTAACCGGCGCAGCGAGGCCAAGGCGAGCTCCGGTCCCGCGCCACGGCGCGACCATCGCTCGTGGCCTCGTGACGGCGCCGCTCGCGGCCCGGCGTCCGAGCCGCGGGTCGCCTGAGACGAGTCGCCGAGGGCCTGGCCGCCGGGAGCCCGCTGTACACGCGCTGCTCCCGGCGGCCGGGCGCCTGAAATCTGCGATTCCGCCACGGCCGTGCGCTGACGGCTGCGTTGCACGGCACCCCACGTGATGCATTTTGGGACATCGCTGGCTGGCGTGGATGAGCTCGGCGCTCGCGTCGAGAAACTGCCCAGCTCGCAGCACACCCCGGCGCAGATGGCGCGTCCACGCGCGGCGTCTGCGCCCGCGCGGCCGGCGGTGAGCCCGCTCGCGGCGCCGCGCAACCCCCGGCGCCTGCGACAACCGAGCTCGTCGGCGCGTCGCGGCATTCCGGATCGCTTCTTGCTCCGGTCCGCTGCGCGCTGACGCGCCGCCTGCCGAGATCCGCGCCGGCGTCCTCGAGGAATCCTCCCCATGATGCGCTTTGCGACACCCGTCTCGCGTTACATGACCTGCGCAGTCATCACGGCGCCCGACACGACCCCGCTGCCCGAGGTCCACCGATTGTTGGGCGAACACGCAATTTCTTGCGTACCGATCCTCGACGCGGCGTCGCGCGCGGTCGGCGTGCTCTCTCGCACCGACCTGCTCCGGCTCGGCCGGTTCGAGACGAAGACGAACAGCCGCGGAATGCTGCTGACCTTGCCCGATGTCCCGGCGCGCGACGTCCTGCGTCCGGGGATCATCACGGTCGGGCGCACGACGCTGGTCGTCCAGGCGGCGAGCGTGCTGCTGAAGCACCGCATCCACCGCGTCTTCGTCCGCGATGGCGACGACTTGACCGGGGTCTTCAGCACGAAGGATCTCCTCCTGGCCCTGGTCGAGGCGCGGGAGGCGACGCCGATCGCCGAGCTCATGTCGGCCCCCGCGTACACGATCCCGCTCGACGCGCCCCTCGCGCTCGCGGCCGATCGGCTCACGACGGCGCAGGTGAGCGGGCTCGTGGTGGTGGACCCGGACGGCTGGCCGGTGGGGATGTTCACCCAGACCGAGGCGCTGCTCGCGCACGGAGTGCTCTCCGACTCGCCGGTCGAGGACGTGATGAGCCCAGCCATGGTCTGTCTCGACGTCCGGACCCCGCTCCACCGGGCCGCCGCCGCCGCGCACGCGGCGCAGGCGCGGCGCGTGCTCGTGGTGCAGGGGCGGCGGCTCCGCGGCGTGCTGACGGGCCTGGACTTCGCGCGCGCCGTCGCCGGTACGGGCCTGATCTCCACGGCCGCGAGGTCCAAAGCCGGCTAGCGCCGCCCGCCAGGAGCCCGGCCACGGATGGCCGGCGGCGGGGCCAGCGCGGCCGCACAGCGAACGCCGGGAGCTGCTCCGGTGTGTCTCACCTTGGCACACCTTGTACTACGTTCGGGAATCCGATCGCACGAGGTGCCTCCGGGGCTGCCGACGGGTGATGCGCCAGGAGAGCGCGTCGAGCTCGACGGTTGAATATCGGCGGGCGCCCGTGCAACGAAGTGGGACGGTGAGGGTACTCCTTATATCTCAGTGGTATCACCCCGAGCCCATTTCGCGGGCCCACCTGCTCGCGGAGGCGCTGGCTGCGCGCGGGCACGAGGTGACATCGATCACCGCATTCCCGAGCTATCCGCACGGCCGCCTCTACCCGGGATACCGGCAGCGCCTCTGGGACGTGGAGCACGTGAGCGGAACCCGGGTGATACGGCTCCCGATCTACCTCGACCACAGCCGATCCCGCCTTCGACGGACGCTCAATTACGCGAGCTTCGGCGTCTCGACCGCGCTGCTCGGCCCGGCGCTCGCAGGGCGGGCGGACGTCGCTTGGGTCCACAATCCGCCGCCGAGCCTCGCGGTCGCGGCCTCCTGGCTCGCCGCGCTCCGCGGCATTCCGTGGGTGTATGAGGTCCAGGACCTGTGGCCCGAGACCGCGGCGGCGTCAGGCATGCTCGGCAACCCGCACGTGTTCGCCGGCATCGATCGGGTGAACCGCGCCCTGTACCGGAGAGCCGCGTCGCTCATCGTGATCAGCCCTGGCCTCGCGCGCGCGCTCACGCGCAAAGGCGTCCCGGCCGACAAGGTGCACCTCATCCCGAATTGGGCGGACGACCGCATCTATCAGCCGGTGGAGCCCGATCCGCAGCTCGCCGCGGAGCACGGGCTGACAGGGCGGTTCGTGGTCCTGTTCGCGGGCAACATGGGCGCCGCCCAGGCGCTCTTCAGCGTGCTCGACGCGGCGGCGCTGCTGCGGGACCTCGACGACGTGCGGTTCGTCATGGTCGGGGACGGGATCGACGCGCCACGGCTCCGGCGCGAGGCGGAGGCGCGCGCCCTCTCGAATATCGTCTTCATCGGCCAGCAGCCTCACGAGCGCATGCCTCAATTCTTCGCGCTCGCCGACGTGTTGCTCTCGCACCTGAAGCGGGATCCGTGCTTCGAGCTCACGATCCCTTCGAAGATCCCGGCCTACATGGCCGCGGGCCGGCCGGTGCTCGTCGCCGCGAGCGGGGATCCGGCGGAGCTGGTCCGGGACAGCGGGGGCGGCCTCGCCTGCGAGCCCGAGGATCCGGCGGCGCTCGCGGCCGCGGTGCGGCGGCTGCGCGACATGACGCCCGAGGCGCGGCGCGCGATGGGGGAGGCCGGCCGCCGCCATTTCCTTCGCTGGTTCACGCGCGACGCGCTGGTGACTCGCTACGAGGAGGTCTTCGCGCGCGCGGCGAGCTGAGCGCGTGACGAACGCGCCTGCGCACGAACGCGCCGGCGCGCGGCTGGAGAACGGGAGAACGCAACGCGCCTGCGCACGAACGCGCCGGCGCGCGGCTGGGGAACGGGAGGACGCAACGCGCCTGCGCACGAACGCGCCGGCGCGCGGCTGGGGAACGGGAGGACGCAACGCGCCTGCGCGTTGTGGAGAGGAGGATTCCATGCGCGAAATGACAGAAGAGATGGCGAGCATCCGGCAGAATTACAAGGGCAGGCGGGTCGTCGTGACCGGGGGCGCCGGCGCGATCGGCAGCTCCCTCACCGCGGCCTTGGCCGACGCGGGCGCGGAGGTCATCGTCGTGGACGATCTCTCCTCCTCGTACCGCTGGTCCATTCCGGCGCGAAGCAGCGTGCGCTTCGTGGAGGGGAGCGTCGTCGACGACGACCTGCTCGCGGAGGTCTTCCGGGACGAGACCTCCCACGTCTTCCACCTCGCCGCGCTGTTCGCGAACCAGAACTCGGTGGACAACCCCGAGCGGGATCTCGAGGTCAACGGCCTCGGCACCCTGCGGGTGCTGCGCCACGCGCGGCGGCGCGGGGTCCATCGCGTCGTCTTCGCTTCGTCCGGCTGCGCCGCCTACGGCAGCGATCCGCCGCGGCCCGTCCCGGAGGACTACACCTCGCTCGACGTGCATACGCCGTATCAGGCCACCAAGCTGCTCGGCGAGCTCTATTGCAATTACTTCACCGGGCAGGAAGGGCTGAGCACCGTTCGGGTCCGCCTCTTCAACTCGTACGGTCCGGGCGAGGTCCCTGGCCGCTACCGCAACGTGATCCCCAATTTCGTCTACTGGGCGCTCCGGGGCGAGCCTCTGCCGATCACCGGCACGGGAGAAGAGACCCGCTCGTTCACGTACGTGGGCGACATCGTCGATGGGCTGCTCCGGGCTGGCACCACGGCGGGCGCCTCGGGCGAGGCGCTCAACCTGGCGTCCGGCAACGAGACCGCCATCCTCGACCTCGCGCGCGCCATCAACGAGATGACCGACAACCGCGCCGGGGTCCGGTTCGTCGAGCGGCGCGCGTGGGACACGCAGCGCCGTCGCGGCGCGTCCATCGAGAAGGCCAAGCGCGTCCTCGGCTTCGAGGCGCGGATGGACCTGCACGAGGGGCTCGCGATCACCGTGGCGTGGTTCCGCGAGCACTGGGACCACATCGCCGCCGAGGCGCGCTTCTAGCCCATGCGCGTCGCGCTCTGGGGCCCCCTCCCGCCGCCTGCCGGCGGGATCACGCGGTGGATGCGGACCTATCTCGACGCGGCGCCGGCGGCGGGGATCGAGGCGGAGGTCATCGACACCTCGCCCCACAGCGCCGCCGTCGACGCAGAGAGCAGGTTTCGCCCGGCGCGCGTGGTCCGCGCCGGCGAATCGCTGTCCGAGCTCCACCGGCTGCTCGCGCGGCGGCGGCCGGACGTCGTTCACCTGTGCACCACGCTGTTCTGGGCCACCGCCCGCGACGGCCTCGCGGTGGAGCTGTGCCGTCGCGCGGGCGTGCCGGCGGTGCTCCACCTGCATTTCTCGACGCAGATCATCGACTGGCTGCGCGCCCTTCCGTGGCCCACCTTGCAGGCGGTGCGCG
Organism: Sorangium sp. So ce296; assembly: GCF_051529605.1. NCBI lineage: Bacteria > Pseudomonadati > Myxococcota > Polyangiales > Polyangiaceae > Sorangium > Sorangium sp. So ce296. Next base: position 13,671,273 of record NZ_CP150325.1, on the reverse strand, counting down.
CGGTGCTCGGCCGCGCCGCCGCCGTCGTCGCGCTCGCCGAGGAGCTGCAGGAGTACGTGCAGGGCCTGGTTCCGGGCGGCCGCGTCGTCCACGTCCCGAACCCGGTCGACACCGAGGTCTTCCACCCCGCCGCCGCGCCGCGCGCGCCGCGCGCGTCCGGGGCGCCGCTGCGGGTGCTCTTCGCGGGCCTCATCACCCCGAACAAGGGGGTCCTCGAGCTCGCGCGGGCGGTGCTGGCCGTCGAGGGGCTGACCCTCGCGCTCGCGGGGCCCCGGGCCGCCGGGTGCCCCGCGGATTACGCCCGGCGCCTGGACGAGGCGCTCGGGGCGCTCGCGCGGCAGGGCCGCCTGGACCTGCTCGGCGAGGTGCCGGCGGCCGCAATGCCCGAGGCGTACCGCGGCGCGGACATCGCCTGTTTCCCGAGCCACGCCGAGGGGCTGCCCAACGTGGTGCTCGAGGCCATGGCGAGCGGCCTGCCCTGCGTCGTCACGCCGGTCGGCGCCATTCCCGAGGTCATCGAGGGCGAAGAGGGCCGCGTGGCCCTCTCGGTGGCCCCGAGGGACGAGGCGGCGCTGCGGGACGCGCTTCGCACCCTGCGCGACGACCCTTCGCGCAGGGCGCAGCTCGGCGCGGCCGCGCGCCGGCGCGCCGAGCGCCGCTACGCGACCCGGACGATCATGGGAGAGTACGCCGCGCTCTATGCGCAGCTCACCTCGGCCGCGCGGTGAGCAGCTCGGCGATGTCGCGCTCGTCGGGGGCACCCTCGCCGAGCGCGTGACCGGAGCTCACCGCGCCGCGCGCGCCGCCATCTGCTCGACCACCTCGTCGGGATCGGCCGCCAGCCGCGCCGCGAGCGCGCGGGCCGCGTCGGGCGACGCCGAGGCGACCCCCTGGATGGCCCCGAGCCGCGCGCGCCTCGGCAGGCGCGGATCTGCGGCGAGGGCCTGCAGCTCCGCGGCCACGCGCGCCGCGGGCGCAGACGCCGCGGCAGCGCGGCCGGCCGCGGCGAGGGCGCGCGCCCTGACGTGCGCCGGCGCCCCTGGATCGCGGCCGACCGCGAGCAGCCGATCGGCGCCGGCGCCGCCGGCCGCGCGGAGCCACCCGAAGAAGCCTGTGCCCAGGGCCGCGCTGTGGCCGCAGAAATGCCCCGCGAGCAAGGTCGCGGCGCGCGGCGGGAGCGCGGCCGCCCAGGCGCGGCGGTCGGGCGCCCCAGCCCGGGCGGACCCGCCCGGGGCCGGCGGCGCCACGGGCGCCTCGCTCGCCGACGCACCCGGATCGGCCGGCAGCGGAGACGCCGCGCCGCCGCCGTCCTCGACGACGCCCCGGTACAACGCGCTCGCCTGCACGATCCGCGTCTGCTGCGGCGTGATCGTGCTCGAGAAGTCGCCCCCCGTCGGAAACATGAGGTTGTCGTAATCGGGGCAGCGCTCGTACGGCAGGCCCATGTCCTCGCACTCCGCGGTGTCGTCCAGCGGATCCGCGTAGCCGGCCTCCATCTCGGTGGTGTGGAACAACCCCGCGAAGTGGCCGAGCTCGTGGCGCAGGATGACGGCGTCGGCCTCGAGATCCCCGAAGAGCGCGACGACGATGCCGCTGAGGTGCGTCCCGTGCTCCACCGCGACCGAGGGCGCGGAGGGCGTCGCGCCGGCCGCCATCTCGAGCCGCCCGGTGAAATCTGCCACCGCGATCACGTTGAGCGCCGGCCTGCCGGCGGCGCCCGCCGTCTGCTCGAGCACGCTGGGGAGGAGCTCCTCGTCGATGACCGCCCACTCCGACCCGAGGTGATGGACGGTGAGTTCTCCCACGTCGAGCCCCACGAACCCGCTGTACGCAGCGCGCAGCGCGCGCCGCATGTAGTCCTCGGAGACCGCGTTTCCGGCGATGAAGGCGTTGACGTCGATCTTCCCGCCGTGAAAGCGCCCATCGAGCGTCTGGCGGCGCCACACCGAGAGGCGCGCCGGCCCCGCCAGCGTGCCGGTGGTGCCGCCGCCGACCGTGATCCAGTACGTGCCTGGCACAAGTGGCACGGAGGCCGCTGTGCCAGTCTGCGGTACGGCGGCCGTGCCAATGCCATGATTGAAGAAGTGGGCCAGGGTGCCGGGAATCGAGTAGCTCGACACCAACGCTCTGCCGTCGGGCCCGGTGATGCTCTCGATCCCGACCGGATCCCAGCTCGGCGACGAGGTCACGAGCTGAGCGACGGCCGTGATGCCGAGGGTGCCGGGCGGGACGTGCACCGGGATGCTCTTTCCGGCGGTGACGTCGGCGAACTCTTCCTTCACGAGGGGCGGAATCGGCGGCGCGCCTCCCTCGCCGATCTCGCCGCCTTGACCGACGCCCGAGGAGCTCGAGGTGGCGGAGCTCGTTGTTGCGCCGGAGCCGCCGGTGCCGTCGGTCGGCTCGAACCCGTCGACCACCACCTTGCCGCCGCAGGCGCCTGCGGCGAGCGCGGCGAGCGCCCCCGCGGCGAGCAGCCCCCCACGGCGCGCCCGCGTCGCCCCGCGCTCGCCGTCCGGCGTCCCGCGGGACGGACCTGTGGCGCTCGATGCGGGTGCAGGCGACTCTGTCATAAGCATGCTCCTTACCGCGGATGAGGCCGTCCCTCAGCGCGCGCGCAGTATGCTCGGGTCCTGGCGCGATGTCACGCGCCGCGCACCCTTGTGACCGTCCCGCAACGCAAATGGCGGGAGTGGCGGTCATTCCACCTGCTTGACGCGCATTATCACCCGACCTGGGGAGGCGTCCGTCGCGCCCTCGAAGCGCTCGATGACGGCCACGTAGCGCGACTGGCCGTCTGCGCTCTGGACGAGCCACGCGGCGTCCTTCGCCGGCGCGGGCGGGCTCGCCCCGCGATCGAGCCAGCGCCCCGTGAAGGCCGTGGCGATGTGGTCGCCGCGGTACACGACGGCGGGATCGGTGAGGGCGGCGTGGTCGGCCGCGTCGAACCGTGCTTTCTCCGAGCCGGCGGTCCGCTCCTTGACCTCGGCGAGCGACTCGGAGCTCGCCTCCTGCTCCTGGAGATCGGCGCCGCGCGCGGTCCCTGGGCCGCCGAGCTCGCCGTTGACGCTGACCTGCGACCTGCGGAAGCAGACGTGCCACGCCGTCGACGCGCGCGCCTCTTCCGGCGTGAGCATCAGCTGCTCGCCGCTCGCGAGGTCGAGGCAGGCGCTCGGCGCGGTCTCGGGCATGTCGATGCCGCCGGCGGTCGCGTCGAGATCCTCGATGTCGACCGTCGGGCCGGAGCCGTCGGGGAGCACCTCGGCATAGCGGAGCTGGTAGAGCCCCGTGACCGGCGCTCCGTCGATCTCGCCGTAGAAGGAGAGGATCTGGAGCTTCCAGTACCGCCCTTCGTGCTCGATCGCGTGGATGTGATAGCGGCTGAAGGCGACGTGCGTCTCGCCGTCGTAGGCGTACCACCCTGTGAAGGCGCCGCCGGCCTCGTCCTGGAGCAGGAAGGGCGTGTTTGGCAGCTGGCCTGCCGTGTAGTCCTCCAGGGTGAGCGGCAGCGCCCCGCCTTCGCCCGGGCCGCTGAGGCCGCTGTTGGTGAATACGTCGTACCCTGAGAACGCGAGATCCCAGTCGGTGGACACCGCGGGATCGCCGGAGGGGACGACGACCTCCGGCGTGGCGAGGCGGAGGAAGACGCTGCCTGCGGCCGGCACCTCGACCTCGAGGAGCGCGCCGTCCTCGGTCTGCGCGCCGCCTCCCACGTCGTCGCTGCACGCCGGGGTGAGCAGGAGAAGGGCTGTTGCGACGGACCATCGTGTCATGAGTCCTCCCACGGTAGCTCGGCGATGACGCCGAGGTAGACGGTGCGCCCCTCGAGGGGCCGGTGATCGTTGCGGCGGTTGGGGTCCTTCTGCGCGCCCAGCAGGTTCCTGACGCCGACGTAGGCCTGCGACGAGGGCCAGAGCGGCCGCGCGAGCCGCGCGTCGAGCGTGGTGAAGCCGGGCGCGCGGCGGGTCATGCCGTGTTCGTCCACCTCGATGAACGCGCTGGAGATCGTCCGCAGCCGGGCGACGAGCTCGATCTGGAGGGGCAGGTCGGCGCGGAGGGCCGCCTGCGCGGTGTGCGGCGGCTTGCCGGAGAGCGGCTGCGGGCGATCGTCCGTGTCGTCGCGCGTCCAGAGGTAGGCGTAGCCGGCCTCGGCGCGGAGCCACGACGCCGCCTGGAGCGTCGCCGAGAGCTCGACGCCTGCGGTCCGCGCCTTGGCGACGTTCATGTAGGTATACGTGTCGACGCCGCCGGAGGTGTCGATGGGTTTCGGGTCGAAGTCGATCAGGTCGTCGACCCAGTTCGCGAAGGCGCCGGCGCGCACCGTCAGGCCTTCTCTGGGGATCCACGTGACATCGCCGTTCGCGCCCCAGGACGTCTCCGGGGCGAGCTCCGGATTGCCCTCGAGGATGTAGCCGAGGCCCGAGTGATCGAACGAGAAGCCGAGCTCTTTGGCGCTGGGCGCGCGGAACCCGCGGCCGCCGGAGATGCGCAGCGTGAGCGACGGCGCGGGCCGGTAGGCGAGGGCGAGGCGCGGGGCGAGGACGGCGCCGTAACGCGGCCAGTACTCGCCGCGGACGCCGGGCATGAGGGTGAGGCTGTCGGTGAGCTTCCACGCGAGCTGGCCGTAGACGGCGGCGCTGCCGAGCTCGGTGTCGGGCACCTCGTCGGCGGTGCTCTCGAAGATGCCCGACGTGGAGACGTCGGTGCGCCGGCGCTCCTGGGTGAGCGACTCGACCTCGGCGCGCGCGCCGGCGACCCAGGTGAGCCGTCCCTGGGCGATGGTGGCGATGGCCTCGTAGCTCTGCAGGGAGCCTGTGCGCTCGCGCAGCTCCGACTGGGGGGAGCCGCGCAGGTTGCGTTCGCTCGTCCGGTAGGCCCACTGCCGGCCGGCGGCGAGGCGCAGGCTGGAGCCCCCGCCGAGATCGAGCGTCTCTGTGAGGTGCAGGGTGAAGCGGTCGGTCACCTCGGGGACGTCGATGAGATAGACGCCGAGGCCTGGCAGCGGTGGCGGCTGCTCGATGCCGTCCTGCTCGTCGTGGATCCACCGCGCGCGGAGGCGCACGTCGATGCCGCGGCCGAGCGCGGCGCCGGCGCGCAGGCCGACGAGGTGCTGCGCGCGTCCGGGCAGGGCGGTGGCGGCGCTGTCCTCGAGGAGGGTGAGGCTGTCTTCCCGCTGGAACGAGGCGTCGGCGCTGGCCCAGGCGCGCTCGCCGCGGTAGGCGCCGGAGGCCTGGGCGAGGAGCCCGGCGCGGCTGCGTCCCTCGACGCGGCCGCGGCCGCTGAAGCCCGGGTGGGCCGGGGGGGCGGAGAGGACGTTGACGACGCCGCCGATGGCGCTCGCGCCGTAGAGCGAGCTCGTCGGTCCGGTGACGAGCTCGATGCGGGAGACGTCGCTGAGCGGGAGGGAGGAGAGGTCGATGGCGCCGCCGCTGTCGCCGATGACGCGCTCGCCGTCCTCGAGGACGAGGACGCGGTCGAGGTCGAAGCCCTGGATCTGGATGGCGCTCGGGTTGCCGAGGGCGCCGTAGGCGCTCGGGTTGACCTGGACGCCGAGCTCGCCGTCGAGCGCCTCGCCGACGTTGGTGGCGCCGCGGCGCTCGGCCTCCTCGCGGCTGACGACGCGCGTGCGCACGGTGGCGCGCTGGCTGCTCTCGGGGGTGCGGGTGCCGGTGACGACGACCTCGAGGGGGGGCGCGGCGGGGGCAGGAGGGGGAGGCGAGGGCGGCTGCGCGGCGGGCGCCGGTCGCGTGGCGGGCGCGGGTTGGGGCGCGGGCGGCTGCGCGGCAGGCGCGGGCTGGGCCTGCGCGGGCGGCTGCGCCTGGGGCTGCTCGGCGGGCGCCGGTCGGGGAGGCTGCGCCGGTGGAGCGAGCTGCGCGCGCGCCGGGCGCGAAGGGGCGGCCGAGAGGAGCGCCGGACCGAGGCAGAAGGCGAGCTGCGCGGCGCGCGTCAGGCGCCGGCGGCGGTGCACGGTCCTCCGTGGGACATCGAAACGGCAGGCTCGAGGCGCAGCAGCGAAAGCATGGGGGAGAGCTCTGCCAGTGTGGCGCAAGGTGGGTTGCGCGGTGCGTATGGTCGCCCGATTCAGCGTGGCCGTCCAGCGGTTCGGGCGCGGGAGGTCGCGTCGCGGAAGGCGCGGGGGCGCGGCGGTCAGGCCGCGGCGCGTGGCGCAAGTGCAGGGCAGGGCCGCGCGCCGGCAGGGCGAGGCCCCGCGCCGGGAGGGAGGTCCGTGCTGGACGAGCGACTGCGCCGAGCTCACCGGCGCCCGGTTGGCCCCTTGCGGTGCGCCTCGACGGCTCCAGGTGGTCTGGAGAAGCCGGAACAGCCCGAGGAGGTGCGCATGAAGCCGAACGAGAAGGGGTCGGAGCAACGAGGGGCCGAGACGTCCAGCAGCGCCGCCGACGCGCCCGCGCGCGACCAGAAGGCCGGGAGCGGACAGCACAGGCACGTCCCGGGGGATCCCGTGGAGGGCCACGAGGCCACGGCGGACAAGGAGCCGGAACAGAAGGTCGACGAGACCGTGGAGGACTCGTTCCCCGCGAGCGATGCTCCCGCGTGGACGCCGGCTCAGCCCGGCTGAGCCCACGCCAGCGGCAGCGAGGCCGCCGGGACCGGCGCCTGCCCCCGCGAAGCCCGCCGCGACGAGCCGCCGAGCGGCCGGTTCGCGCCGCGGGCTTCGCGGGGGCGGGGCCGGACGGAACGGGCGACGCGAGTTGGGCTTGCATTGCTCGACGACGGACGGTAGGTTCCCGCGCCGCATCGCCGGTCCCCATCGTCTAGCCCGGCCCAGGACTCAGCCCTTTCAAGGCTGCTACGCGGGTTCGAATCCCGCTGGGGACGCCCTGCCAAAGCCAACGATCTCGATAACTTACCACCTGTCGAACCCCATCCCTTGGGGTTTTGGGGTAGAGATTGGGGTAGAACGATCGGCGGGAAGACGCTCTTCGGGTCGGCGTGGAGTACGGCGGCGAGCCTGATGTATCCCATGGTGGTCTCCATGTTTTCGTGGCCACATTTGGCCATGATGACCTGCGGCGCCTCGCCGCGGATCGCGAGCCATGTGGCCGCTGTACTCCTGGTGTCGTGCCAGGTGATCTGCTTGCTGGTCGGCGTGGTCTTGTAGAGCTCTGCGCGCTCGACGCCCGCCCACTGGAGGTACTTCCGGAGCCGCGGCGCCAGGTCGCACAGCGTCGGCATCTCGACGAGCAGCGCCCGCCCCGCCGCGCGCGCCTCGGCGACGAGCTGCTCGAGCAGCGGCAGGATGTTCGGCTCGATCGGGATGCGACGAGGGTTGTTCGTCTTCGTCTCCTTCAGCGCGCCGCCGTGATCCCGGTCCACCGCGCGGTGGATGTGGATCGTGCGGTGTGCCAGGTCGACGTCGTCGACGTGGAGCGCCTCGAGCTCGCCGGCCCGGCAGTAGAGGTAGATCTGCACGGCGATGAGCCGGCGCCACCGGACGGGCACGCGCTCGCAAGCCATGAGGGCGAGGAACTCGCTGGGATAGATGAACTGCTTCCCCCGCGCGGGGCCCTCGTCGGGCGGCCGCACCTTCTCCGCCGGGTTGTCCTTCCGGACACGCAGATCGAGCGTCTTGCTCCTCGCCGCGTCGTCGAAGGCCTTCGAGGCGAGCCCCCAGACGTTGCGGGCCGTCTTCCAGGCAAGCTCTCCCCCGCGGACGGCCTCGTCGAGGCGCTGAACGAGCCGCTCGAGGTCCTCGGTCGTGACGGTCACCATGCGCAGCGCGCCGAGCTGCGGCGCGATCCACTTGTCCCAGCGCCCCCGGTCCGTGCGCACAGAGGCGAGCCCGCGCCGCTCGCGCTCGTCGAGCCAGGCCTCGCCCCACTCCGCGACGGTGGGGCCCTTGGGCGGTTCGGCGGCGGCCGGAGGGCCGGCCTTGGTCACCCCCTTGCGCTGGGCGAGCTCGGTTAGAGCGCGCGCCTTCTCCCAGGCCTGCTCCTCGGTCGCCCCCTTGGGGAGCGGCACCCGGGCGCCCCTGGAGCCGTCGGCGAGGGTGGGGCGCGCCCACCACCGGCCGGACCGGTACTCGACGGTTCCGGTCCGCTCAGCCACGGGCAGCGCGCCTCCTGCGCGGTGAGGCTGAGGTGGCGAGCTCCGCCTCGAGGGTCGCCTGCACCTGTCGCCGCTTCGTAGCTGGGCGCGAGAGGATGTAGGCGTCGACATCGCTCCAGAGTGCGCGCACCTCGCGGCCGACCTTGTGTGACGGGAAGTCCCCGCGCCGGGCGGCGTCAAGGAACATCCTCCCGGAGCCGAGGGGGTTGTTCTTGGCCGTAGCGTACCGCGGCGCGCTCGGCGCCTTCAGCCGCTGCTCCAGGAGGTCGGCGGCGAGCTCCGCCGTCATGGTGGCGAGGGCGCGCGCAAAAGCCTCGACGGCGGCGGAGTTCACTGGGCGCGCGCCTCCACGATGCCGCGGCGGCGCGCCGGCGGGAGGGCCTCTCGCGGCGGAGCTGACACCGCCGGCGGCAGACCGGGCAACAGGCGGCGCTCGCGGATGAGCTCTCCGACCGTCATGCCGGACTCGGGGTCGACGGTCTCAGCGAGCCACGCGTCCTCCCAGCTGGAGATGTTGAACTCCACGAGCACGAGCTTGGAGCGCACGGCGGTCACGATGGCGCGCCACCGCGCGCGCAGGGCGCGCTCGTACCTGGCCTTCACGGCGTCGTCGGGGAGCAACCGCTTCCCGTTGTAGCACCGGACCTCCTCCCGAAAGGACTCCTCCCGTGGGAGCTCCAGCGAGAAGCGCACGAGTCGGGAGCGGCAGCGGAACTGGATGGTCGTGACGTTCGTGTCGTTGTCGTGCATGTAGCCAAATTTATCAGCACCATACCTCTGCAAGATGTCCTGTATCTGGATTCGGCTCTTCTCGACCGGGATCCGCGAGCTGAAGAACGACTGCCCGCGCCCGTACCGCTGGCGCTTCTCGCCCTTCTTCGCCTTCTTCTTCTTCGTCGGCTTCTCCGGGGCCGGCGCGGCCTGGATCTGCGGCGCCGCCGCGGGGGTCGTCGTCTTCTTCGTCGTCGTCGCCATCGCTCTCCCCTTCCTTCCCGTCAGCCTCGTGCCGCCCCGCGCCCGTCGGCGGGCAGCCCACGCCTCCATCGCATCCTCGTGCGCGTGGCCCTGCGCCTCGGCGAAGACCTCGAGGACCTCCGCGCGCAGCTCGCGCGCGCCCGTGTCGGCCTCGAGCTCTTCGGGCGCCGGCGCCGCCGCGGCGCTCGTCGACCTCGCCATCGGCTCCTCCTCTCCGGCTCCCTCCGCGCTGCCGCGCACCTCGTCGAGGTACGCGACCGCGGCATCCTCATCCTCGACCAGGACGACGAGCACGCGCGCTGGATTGGCCTCGCGCACCTCGTCGCCACGGAACCCGTACATCGCGTCGAGCAGCCTCTCTGCGTAGGCCGCCGCGACGACCGCGATCACCACGCCGCCCGCGGCCCGCGCCCCGGGCAGCCGCGCGACGTCCGCCGCGATGGCCTGCCCGGCCGGCGCGGCGAGGAGGACCTGGCGAGCGCGCCCGGGTCGGCGCGACGCCCAGGCGGCAGCCAGCGCCTCGCGAGCGCGCTCGTCCAGGTCCACCGGCATCATGCCTCGTCGCCCTCTGCGGCGTGGCCCTCGCGCTCCGTGGCGTGCTCCTCCAGCGCGATCTCCAATAAGAACTCGGTCAGCAGGTCCTGCACGCTGTCAGCTAGCGTGAAGCCGGCCGCGCGGAGCTCCTCGGCGCTCGGCGCGTGCAGCGTGATCGTGCTTGGCACCAGCTGCCGCTGCGCCATCACTTCGCCTCGCCCTTCCGGGCCTGCGCGGCGCTCGCGAGGGCCGCACGCTTCACGGCGCTCGCTGCGGCCGCGCTCTCGCGCGCCTGCCGGAGCTGGCACTGCGCCCTGAGGATCGCGCCGCAGGCCTTCATCCGGCGATCTCGGCGCCGAAACCGGGTCTTCTCGTTCTGTTCCGCCGCGGCCTCGACGCCATCCAGCGCAGCCCGGAGCCAATCGATGATGTCGACGAAGCGGAGCTGCTCCTCGGTCGTGGTGGCCTGGTTCGCGTCCATCTCGGCGATCACCAGAGCCTGCCGGAGCATCTCGCGTGCGGTGTCCCCGGCCGCCCTCACCGCGAGGCGCGTCGTCGCGGCGACGTTCTCCTGGTCGAGGGCGGTACGCCGATCGATCAGCTCGGCGAAGGTGTCGAGGAAGCCCGCGGCCCGGTCGAGCATGTCCTCCGTCTGCCACCGGATGTCGTACGTCGTCTTGTACGCCGCGGGCGCGGCTGTGGAATCGGCCGCCGGGGTGGCCGGCTGGGGCGGCGCGTGGCGCGCGGGCGCCATGGGCACGTCGCCATCGTCGATCGCGATCATCACCCGTTCGTGCAGGGTGGCGGCGACCTTGGCTCTGGCCTTCGCGCGCCAGAGCTGGCGGTCGATCACGGCATCGTGCTGCTGGTCGTGACCGAGCACGCTCAGCAAGACGTCCAGATCGTCGGCGAGCGCGTCGAGAATCGCCGTAACCGGATCCTCGCCAGCGAAGGACCACGCGAGGAGCTCAGGCACGCTCGCGTGATGCAGGGTGCTGTCATCGTGGTCGCGCTCGATGCCGAGGATGTGGAGTGACCGGCGCTCCTGGCGAGGAGCGCCCATTGGCGCGGGCGCGGCGGCTGGCGCGGCCGGAGCGTCGGCCCGGCGCGACGTCGCGGGCGGGGCATCCGCCTGCCCGTACGCCCTCCTCTCGCCGCCCTCGATAGCCATCGCGGCGTCGCTGAGCAGATCCAGCTGCCCCTCGATGAAGCGGGCCAGCGGCGTGCCGGGCGCGCGGATCATCATCGCCAGGACCGGGAGCGTGTAGAGGCAGGCGTCCGCGGCCTCGTTCTCGTCCTGTGTCGTCCGGGCGAGGTCACGCGGCCGCCAGCGCTCGTGGAGCGCGAGCACCTCGTTGAGGAGCGCGCGCGGAGGGTACTCGCGCAGCTTGGTTGGAGACTCCGTGGCGCCGGCCTCCTCGGCGGGACGCGGCGCGCCGGCCCCGTTCATCTGCCCCCGATCTGGCTTGCTGGTGACTGCTTGAATCGACCCCTGTGCATTCATGGCGACCTCGATCGTTCAGTCCGTTGACGTCATGGGTCCGCGGGCACACGACGGCCCACGGAGACCCGCTCCCCAGGCTCCTCCAACAGTCGATTCTCCCCTTTCAAGACTTACGCCGAGCGCGCCGAAATTCTCACGTTGGGTGCGCGCTCACGGCATTACCTCCAGCTCCGCTTCATCGGCACGCGCACGCTCACGCAGCGGTCGGCCCCTCCTTCTCCGGCGCGTCATTCGCCGGGGTCGGGGCGGGATCGGTCGGGAGCGCGGCCGGCGCGCCGAACATCTCGGCGAAGGCCTGATCGAACAGCCGGCGGTCGCGCTCGGTGTACGAGAAGACCTCGCGAGAGCTGCCGTTGATGTCGCGCGGGAGCCTCTTCGGCGCCTCGCCGCGCTCGGCGGTGTAGAGCGCCTTCACGCGCTTGCCGAAGGTCGGCCCCTTCGACTTGAGCTCGGCGGCGGTCAGGCCGCGCGCCCGGAGGTAGCCCGACACGTCGAGCAGCGGGTTCTCGATCGCCGGCCGCTCGCCGGTCACCAGGGCCGCCGCGTGCTCCACCTTGTGGCGCAGGTACTCGGGAGCGTACAGGCCGGGGATCGCCACGTAGATGCTGAGCGCCTCCCTCTGGCGGAGCGCGAGCAAGCGGATCTGGCTCTCCTGGTCGTCTACCAGCGTCGACGGCGCGGGCTGGGCCTTCGGCAGCACGGGCTCACCGCGACGGAGCCGCGGGATCACCTCGTCGACGAGGAGTCGCCGGAGCCGACGGCCGGCCGGCTTCTCCGTCTTCGTGAACACGAGGTCGAAGCCGCTCTCGTACAGCACCATGAGGCGCGCCGTCGAGGATACCCACCCTGGGAGGGTATCCCCCGCAGCGGCCTTGAACCCTCGCAGCGCGTCGCCCTCGAGGACTTCGAAGTCATGCCCGGCGATGAACTCGTCGCCCCACTTGTCGCGGATGACGTCGACGAGCTTCTTCCCGTCATCGGCGTAGTCGAGGATCTTGCCGACCTGGGCCGCGATGACGCAGACGCGCCCGCGGAAAACGTAGGTCGTCAGCTCGTGCCCCTCGAACTGCGACGTGACGAAGATGAGGGCCGCGCTCACGCCGCCTCCAGGAGGCGCAGCACGCCGGTGCTCGCCAGCTCCGTCAGGACATCGAGGAAGCGGGCGGCGGCCACGTCGGAGGCCGCGGCGACGGCGCCCTCCCCGGCGATCAGGATCCCCGTCGCGAGGTAGACGCCGCTCGCGATGAGCGCGCCCGCGTCGAAGCCCACGTGGACCTCGCCGTGCTCGTCGACGACCTCGACGGGCAGGCACGCGCCCCGGCGGGGCCGCTCGGCGACGAGCTTGCCGAGGAGGCCGCGGGCCGCGGCGCCCAGGAGGACGACGCGGCCGTCGTCGAGCCTGGCGCAGTCGAGCGAGACCGTGCCGAGCGGCAGGGTGCTCCGCGCCTCGATGTGCGGGAAGGCGTGCGCCGCGCGCGTGGAGCGCGGCGCCGCAGGTGCGGGCCGGCCCTGGCGGGCGCGTCGGGTGGTGCGGGCAGAAGGTGGCCGGTGCGAGCCGGCAGCGTTCCGGGCGGGCATGCGAGCAATGTTGCTCGGTGGCCGCCGAGTGTCAAGCTAAGAAATGAGCTACACGTCGTCCTTAGCTCGGTTGTGCTCGTCCATCTTCACCGCAACGAGTTCATTGTTGGCCCAGTCCACCATGCCTCGCGCGAGTTCCACCTCGTCCTCGTGCGTCACGTGCGAGCGATCGCGGAGCTCCAGAGCGGAGACCACCAGCTTTCGCGGGAGGAAACTGGCGTACCTGAGCACGGTTGCCCACAGCGGCCCCCGCAGCACCCGCAGATCCTCGTCGCTGTCGTCGATGCCGCCGAGGTACAGACCGGCGCGCACAGCGAGATCCAGCGCAATCACGAGCCGCCCACTGCGCCGCCGCTCATCACGCAGGGTTTCAGTGACGGAGTGTGGCGATGGGCTGTACCCTTGGATCTCTGGCCGCTTCGGGACGGGCCTGGTGGGGGTTGGCGCTGGCCCCTCGCCGCGGAGGAGCCAGTCGGGGCTGGTTCTCAGCGCGGCCGCGAGCTTGGGCAGCGTCTCTGGGTCGACCGATGTGATCGATCCTCGAATGAGCTTGGACAGGACCGCGAGAGGAAGCTCGTGCTTGATCTCGAGGCTCCGGCGCGACGGCAGACGACCGTTGGGGTCCGGTGGTAGGCAATTGTATGCCCACCAACATCTGTCCGCAAACGTGGAGCTGTGGTCGGGCGGCGGAGCCAGCGACGGTTCGGTCATGTGAGCCATGTTTCCACATGGCCACCGGATCAGGCAAGCCCTGGCCTCGTGTTGCTTGAGCTTGACGCATGAGTCTAGCTGGCTACGATTGAGCAGCATGGACGATGCTGCTGCCTCGTTGCCCCGTTCCGCCCGCGCGCTGGCCCGCATCCTCGGCCACCGCGGCGATCTAGCCCGCAAGCTCCGCCGCGAGGTCGACCGGACCGTCCTCTGGAAGCTCAGCACGGGCAAGCGCCTCCCCGAGCTCGCCACGGCGGTGCGCCTCCACAAGCTGAGCCACGGCCGGATCAGCGTCTTCGGCTGGGCCGAGGAGGATCCGGAGCAGCCGGCGAACGACCAGGCGCCCCAGGACGAGCAGGCCACCGCCACCCCCGCCGCCTGACGTGCCCGCGCCGGCCTCCTCCGCGCCCGCGCCGTCGGCCGGCGTCATCTACGTCGCCGTCGCCTTCGGCCGCCCGCCGTCCGGCTACCGCTGCGCGCCGGGTCGGTACACCTGGGCCGCGTGGTGGCGCGCGCAGCCCGATCGCGCGGCGCCCGTGCGGCCCGACGGCATGGGCGGCTGCACGTCGCGCGAGAGCGGCCTCGCCGAGGCGGAGCGCATCGCCCGCGCGTTCGGTCGCACGGGCCCGCTCGAGGAGCTGCCCGCGGACTGGGCGCGCTGGTCGCGGTGCGGCGAGTGGCCGGAGGAGCGGGCCGCCAGGAAGGCCGAGCAGGATCGCCGCTGGCGGGAGGTGCAGGCGGAGGTCGATGCGGAGCTCCGGGCGCAGGCGGAGCGCGACTACCAGCGCTTCACGGATGACGTGCGCCGCCGCGTCGAGGAGCAGCTCCGGCGGCTCCTCGGCGACCCTGCCGCCGACGCTGCGGCGCTCGCCGCGCTCGGCCTGGCCCGCGGCGCCACCGCCGCCGACGTGAAGCGCGCCTACCGGCAGCGCGCCCTCGCTGCGCACCCCGACCGAGGGGGCTCCCACGAGGACTTCCTCAAGCTGACCGCCGCCCGCGACCGCGCTCTCGCGGTGGTCGGCGGCGCCTGATTCCTTCGCCGGCGTCGCGCCGGCTGTCTCGCGAACCGCGGCTCTGCCGCCCAGGAGACCGACATGCCGGAAGAAACCACGAGACCTGCTCCACCGAAAGGCGCGGTGCTCCGCGCACTCGCTGCCTCCGTCACCGCCACTATCGCAATCCGAGCTGCCATCGCCCTTGCTGGCGTCGCGAAGCGCGCTGCGGCCATCGCGAACCGCGCGGCGGCCATCGCGGATGACGCGATTGCCATGGTCGATCGTGCCTCTGGGCTCGACGCCGCCGCGAGCCCGGCCACCTCGACGCCGGCGGGGCGCACCGCCCGCGCCGCCTGACCCTACCACCGACGCAACCCGCGGCTCTGCCGCCATGGAGATCGACGCGATGACCGACCAGCAGAATCCGCCCGCCCCGACGCCTGATCATCCGTTCCAGTCCCGCTCGAACCACGAGCCCGCGCCGCACCCTGCCGCCGCGCTCTTCGACGCCGACCCGCGCCTCGCCGATGGCGTCGACGCCGCGGCCGCCGCCGTCGCGATCGAGTGCGCCGCGACGCAGCTCGCCGGCGCGGTAGTCGGCGGCCCCTCCGCCGACGATGACGCCGAGCCCAAGGTCGTGCGCGTGCGAGACGCCGCCATCGCTCTCGCTCGCGCCGCGGTGCTCGGGGCCCGCGCGCTGGGCGCGGCCGAGCGACCCTCGTCGCCGGCGGCCCGCGAAGGCCTCGCGACGCCGCCCACGTCCTCAGAGATCGCGGCCGCCCGCGAGCGCGGGGAGCCCGCGCCGGCCGAGGTGCGGGTCACGACGGCGGGCGGCAGCTCCGGAGCCGTCTGGCTCGACGCGGCCGTTGCGCGTCTGGCCGAGGTCATCGTCGGCTTCGACGCCGCCGGCGGATCGGCGATCCTCGCTCCAGCAGACCCGGAGGAGTGCGTCGAGGCGTACGGGCGTCGCCGCCATCGCGAGGCGCGCGACGCCCTGATCGAGCTGGTGCGCGCCGTGGCGGTGCCGGCGACCGCGGGCAGCCCCGCGCCTGCGGCTGCCGAGAAGAAGCCCGCCGAGGCGCCGCCGCCGGCGGACCGAGCGCGCGTGGGGCTCGCCGAGAGGCTCTTTCGCCGCCTGGTCGACGAGCTCGTCGACGCCGTCCCTGGGGGCGACGTGCAGCTCATCACGCGGCCGCTCCAGCCTGGTGATCTGGAGCGGATGCGGGCCGAGGTCGAGCGGACGCCGGAGGAGCGCTACCGGCGAGCGCTCGACGCCGAGGCCTTCGCGGAGCGCGCCTACCGCGCCGCCCGCGAGGCGACCGACACGGCCCGCAACGCGATGCTGAGCGCCCGGGCGCGCGAGGTCGCCGCGGACGAGGAGCAACGGATCCGGGAGCTCTGCATCCAGCGCGCCCAGCAGGTGGGCCTCGGCGGCGCGGAGGTGAGCCGATGAGCGGCCGCCGCTTGGGCCCTGGGGACGCGCCCGAGTCGATCGGCAGCATCCTCCGCCGCGTCTTCCCGACGCTGCTGGCTCCGATCTCCGACGCGGCCCCGGCGCCGCCGCGCGAGCGGACGCCGGCGATCGTGTTCTGCTCGGGGTGCGGGTCGAGCGCCGTCGACGTCGTGCGCTGGGCCTCGCCCAGCGTTCCGGTGCTGCGCTGTGCCGGCTGCGGGCACGAGGCCCACGTCCCCGGCTTCACGGTCGGGCGGTTCTACGGCGATGGCGCCGCGGAGGTCCTGCGGTCAGCGCGCGTCGACGCCGCGGTCTACCGCGGCTCGCGGGGGGTGGAGGCAACCGAGGGCTGATGGCCGGCCGGATCCGCACCATCAAGCCCGAGCTCCTGGAGGACGAGCGCACCGCGTCGCTCTCGCATCCGGCGTGGCGGCTCTTCGTGTCGCTCCTCCTCTTGGCGGACGACCACGGCCGATTCCGCGCGAACGCTGCGCACCTGCTCGGCGCCGCCTTCTGGGCCGCCCCGGCGGATGTCGCTGCGGCGCTCGGCGAGATCGAGACGTCCGGGCTCGTGCGGATCTACAAGGTGCGGGGGCAGTCCTACGGGCTGATCAAGGGGTGGACGAAGCACCAGCGCGTCGACCGCCCTGGCCCCCCGCGATGCCCCGGGCCGGACGAGGCGGATGCGGCATGCGCACCATGTGCGACAGATTCGCGAATCGATCGCGAGTCAGTCGCGAACCCATCGCGAGCAGATCGCGGGGCTCTCGCGACTGATCTCGATCTCGATCTCGATCCCGATCACGACCGGGATCGTATTGTGTCCGCTCCCGCGGCCACCCCCGAGCCTGTCGGCTCGGCCCCACCACACGACCCTACGCCCGAGAGCTCCGAGAGCGGCGAGGGGAGCCACGGCCACCCGGGGACTGGTGACAAGACCGCCCCGCCCTCGGCCGCTGCTGCCCCAAGAACCGCTCCGGCCGACCAAGCGCTCCAGCTGGTCCCTCCGGCGCCCAAGGAGGGGCGCAGGAAGCCCAAGGCGAAGCCCGAGGTCGAGTGCCCTAGCAGCGACGCCACCGGCGACGAGGTCGAGGCGTTCCTGCGGCAGTGGCAGATCACCGGCGACGAGGCCGAGGTCTCCCACTTCCTGGACCATCACCGGTCCAAGGGCAGCCGGTTCCGGGACTGGGGCGCGGCGTGGCGGACATGGCAGCGGAACGGGCAGCGCTTCGGGCGAATCGCTCCGCGGCCCGCCACGCTGTACGCGCGCGGCGCCGTCGACGACCGCTGCGAGAAGTTCGGCCTGACACGCGACGAGGCGGAGGCCGAGGCGAAGCTGCGGACCGACCGGTTCATGAGCGAGGAGGTCGAGCCGGGCGTGACGCGAGGACAGCAGATCGAGCGCCGAGAGCGTGAGTACCGCGAGACAGGCACCCTGAAGGAGGCACCGTTTTGAGCGACGACGACGACAAGAAGCGCAAGAAAGGCAGGTTCGAGCACGGGGCCGAGTCCGTCGGCGAGGTGCTCCGGAAGCTCCTGGCCGACAAGGGCATCGACCTCGACACGGCCGACGCGCGCCCGCGCTGCGTGGCCGGCTGCGGGACGGTGGTCGAGAGCGACGGGCAGTGGTGCGCGCCGTGCGCTCGCGCGGATCGGGCTCTGCTCCGCGCTGAGCGCGTGAAGGCGGCTTACGCGTCGCTCCCCGCGTGGCCGTGGTGCCGGTTCGACGATCCGAAGTTCGAGGCGATCCTGCGCCGAGCTCCTGACGTGCTGTCAGCCGCGCGCGCGTGGATTCCGAGCCACGGCGGCCTCGTGCTCATCGGCCGCACCGGCATCGGGAAGACGGCGGCGATGGTCGCGATGGCGCACCGGATCCTCGACTTCGCCAGGGACAACGAGCTCCCCGACGACAAGACGGACCTCCCGCGGCGCCTGCGGCTCATCCGGACCTCGGACATCATCCGGGCGACGCGGAATCACCCGTTCGGGGCCGGCTCGGATGCGCCGCTGCTCCGCACCGCCTACGAAGCCTCGGTCCTCATGCTCGACGACCTCGGACGCGAGCCGCCGGACGACAAGACCATCTTCGACATGCTCGACCACCGCTACTGGGCGGGGCTTCCGACCGTGGTCTCGACGAACCTCACCCGCGCTGAGATGCACGCTCGCTACGGCGAGGCCGGCGGGCGGCGGATCTGCGAGCTCGGCCGCGTCGTCGAGCACACGCGGGAGGGCCGGTGAACGTCTCTCGTGTCCCGCACCTGCCGCGGCTGCGCCCGATCAAGGGGCGCGTGCCGCCGCACAACCTCGACGCCGAGGCCGTCGTGCTCTCGGCGCTGCTCGAGGCGGACCGCATGGTGCGCGGCGGCATCTTCGGGCGCGACGAGGTCGAGCGCGTCTTCGCGCTGCTCAAGCCGGAGCACTTCTACTCGGACCCGAACCGGTTCGTCTACGAGGCGATCCTCGCGCTGCGCGAGGCAGGCACGCCGAGCGACATCGTGGCGGTCGCGAACGAACTTCGGAATCAGGACCGGTTCGAAGCCGTCGGCAAGGACTACCTCCCGCAGCTCGCGGACGCGACGGCCGCCGTGTTCCACGTCGAGGCCCACGCGGAGCTCGTCGTCGCGAAGTGGGTCCAGCGCACGATCGGCGCGCTCGGCCACCGCGTCGCGGCGGAGAGCTACGGCGACGTGGGCGAGGTGGCCGAGTGGATCGCGAGCATCCAGCGCGACCTGTACGAGCTGAGCAGCGTCCGCCGTGCGCCGGCCGGGGAGTACCTCAGCACGATCTTGCAGCGGCTGTTCCGGGCGAAGGAGGAGAACCCGGCGGCCGGCGCGGGCGAGGGCATCCGAACGGGCTACCTCGAGTACGACCGCAAGACGCTCGGGCTGCGCGCGGGGCAGCTGCGCATCGTCGCCGGGCGCCCGGGCAGCGGAAAGAGCAGCTGGGCGCGCGGGCTCGCGGTCAACGCGACGAAGACACGCGAGCCCGTGCAGATCGGCGCGGCCGTGTTCTCGATGGAGATGACGCGCGACGAGGTGTCGCTGGGCATGCTCTTCTCCGAGGCCCACGTCGACGGCAAGCTGTGGGCCTCGAACCAGCTCCAGGAGAAGCACTGGAGCCAGCTCACCAGCGCGGCCGCGGTCATCACGCAGCTCGGGCTCATCGTCGACGACACGCCCGCGCTGACGCTGGCGGAGCTCCGATCGCGCGTGCTGCGGTACGCCTCGGAGTTCGACCGGCCGGCGGAGGGCGGGCAGCGCGCGCGCCGGCTGGCCGTCGTGGTGGTGGACTACCTCCAGCTCATGAAGGGCTCGGGCAAGCCAGGGCTGAGCCGGCAGCAGGAACTCGGGGAGATCTCGCGCGGCCTCAAGGCGCTGGCGAAAGAGCTCCAAATCTGCGTCGTGGCGCTCGCCCAGATGAACCGCGAGGCGGAGAAGCAGCGGCGCCGGCCGCAGATGTCGGACCTGCGCGAGAGCGGGGACCTCGAGGCCGACGCCGACGAGGTGACCTTCATCCACCAGGCGCCCGACGACGACGCCAGGCCCGCGCCGGCGCGCCGCGGAGGCGGGGCCGGACACGGCCAGGACGTGGACGACGGCCCGGAGAAGGGCGTCGCCGAGATCATCATTCGCAAGCAGCGAGGGGGGGAGACGGGGATGATTCGCATGAGGTGGTTCGGGGAGTGCACGCGGTTCGTCGACCTCTCGCCGCGGGAGGCGCCATGAGCCGAAGTCAGCTGATCATCAAGATGGGCCACAAGAGCGCGATGAACTACACGGGGGCGGCCGCGGCGCTCTGGTGGATGCACCGCAGGGCGCTCGCCGCGTCGGCGCTCCTCACCGCCGGCTGCGCGCCGCTGTTCGGCCCGGGGGACGTCACTGTGCCGCCGCCGGAGGCGGTCAGCGCGGCGGTCGTGAGCTCGTATCCGTTCGCGGTGCGGGCCTGCCTCGAGTTCGGGTTGCTGCCCGCCGAGCGCGTGGCGTGCGTCGCGACGGCGCGGGAGGCGCTCACCGCGGCGCTCGGGGCGTACGACGCGGCGATCGACGCCAAGCTGGCCGAGCGGGCGCCGGCTCAGGAAGGGACGGTGGGGCGATGACCGAGCCTCGGTTTCTGCGGATCGGGGGCGAGGGCGACGACGTTGCGGCGTGGCAGAGGCAGCTCGTCGCGCTCGGGTACCGCCTCATCGTCGACGGCGATTTCGGGCCGCGCACGGACGCCGCGACGCGGAGCTTCCAGCGCGCCCGCAACCTGGCCGTCGACGGCATCGTGGGCCCCAGGACGAGGGCAGCGGCCGCGTCGCTGACCACCCCGTCGGGGCTCGTCGCGAAGGTCACGACGCCGCTCTCGGAGAAGGCGCTGCGGGACGTGCTGGCCCGCGGGCACGAGCTCCGCTTCGGGCGCGCGCCGTCGCCGGAGCGGCTCGCCTGCGCCTGGGCCCACGTCGCCCACGAAAACGCCCGGGGCCGCGCTGTGCACTGCAACAACCTGGGCAACATCAGCGCGTTCAGCTGGCCAAACACCTACTACGTCATCCGCGTCCAGGAGCGCGTCCAGAAGAACCCCGACGTGTGGCGCTGGGTCGACATGCGCTTCCGGGCGCACGCGGCTCCGGAGGTCGGGAGCTCCGACTACTGGGCGGTCATGGCGCAGAGCTACGCCGCGGCGCTGGTGCTGTTCGATGCGGGCCGGCCGTACGAGGCGGCGCTCGCGCTCGGCCGGAAGGGGTACTTCACGGCGCACCCCGAGCCGTACGCGACGAGCATGGCGCAGCTCTACCGGAGCTTCCCGGCGGATGGAGGAGCGAAGGGATGAACGACTTCCAGCTCAACTGGGCGCGCGAGGAGATCTACGACTGGGCCGCGTTCAGGATCATCGCCATCATCGGGATCACCGGCGGCGGGTCGATTGCCGCGGCGGCGTTCGGCGGACCGAGGGCGCTGCAGGCCCTGCTGGCCGTGGCGGGCGTCTTCGCGCTCGTCGTGCTGGGGATCGCCTGGGTGCGGCTCCGGGCGCTCCGGGCGCTCCGCGACGGGGCCACGCTCCCGGGCGTCGAGCCGACCTGGTACCCGCCGGCGCCGCCGCGGGTGACCGGCTGCAGCATGTGCAAGCACCTGCAGGACGAGCGCGTGGGCTTCCTCCACGAGATCGAAGGGCTCCGGCTGGAGCTCGGGGCCCTGCGTGCAGCGGGCTGCCCTCGCGCTGACCCAGCGCGCCCGGCCTCCTGAACGGCCGTTGCCCTACTCGTCGGCCTGGCCGCCGGCATACCCTGGGCTCTCCGAGGTGCCGTCATGCTTCTCCCCATCCTGATGATCGTGCTGCTCCTGGGTCCGTGCGCGCCGGACGACGAGCTGAACGAGTACTGGTGCGACAGCCAGACCTGCGACCGGTGGTGGGACGTCGCGGCCGGCGGCGCTGGCGGTGAGGGAGGAGCCGGCGGCGAGGGCGGGGCCACCTCGGCGGAGAGCTCGACCAGCGCGGGCGGTGGCGGTGCGGGGGGAGAGGGCGGCGCGGGGCAGGGTGGTGCCGGCGGCGAGCCGACCGGCGGGACGACGACGAGCAGCGTGGCGACGACGAGCAACTCCACCAGCACCACGGCGAGCGCTACCTCGAGCAGCAGCGGTTCTCCGGGCCCATCGACGGGCTGCGTCACCGGCGCTGCAGACAGGCCCGACGGGTACCGCTGCGATGACCCTGCGATCGACTGGATCCAATACCAGGTGCAGGGTTCTGGCCGAGTGTGCTTCCCGGACGAGCCCTCGACGTGGGGCGAGTGCACCCCAGGGTCACGCTGCAAGGTGCTGCGCAGCGGCCGGATCGAGGAAGGCCGCTGCGCGGAGTAGGGGCCCGCGGCTGACCCCAGGGGGGGGTACCCACCTGTCCCACATCGGGCGGGGGGGGCGGTGCAGCCAGGGTGGAATTATAGGGGGGTCGTAACAGTTTTGAGGGGTCGAAGTCCCAGGGGGGGTCGGTCTTGTATACAGCCCGGTTCGGGCGGTGGATCTGGGAACGGGCCACGGAACGCGGGGTCGAGCGCCAGCGCGCGGCGCCGTTCCTGGCTGGCTCCAGCCCGTTTCGCGCGTCCGAAACTGTTACCGTTCCGGTAGCAGTAACGGGAACGGGGTGCTAAACACCTGTTGCGTGCGTTCCCGGGGAGCGGTTGGGCTGGAGGAGTGGGCGACGGGGCGGGGCGGGGTCCGCGCCGCCGCGCGCGTGCTCGGCGTGGCGGCGGCGACGCTGAGCCGGTGGATCAACGGGCACCAGACGCCGCGGGGCGATGGCGACCGCGGGCCGGCCTGGCTCGAGGAGCGCACCGGCGTCCCGGCCGCGGACTGGGACCTGCTCGACGGGCAGCCATCGCCACCGCCCGCCGCTGGGCCTGGGGCGGGGCGCCGTGGGCCCGCCGCTCCGGTGGAGCACCCGTCGCCCCCGGCCCCTCGCCGAGCCCCCTCGGCGCCCCCTGCGCGCGGCGCGGCGGGGCCTGGGGAGGCCTCGCCCCCGCCGGCCGATGAGGTCGACGACGTGGGCGACGACCAGCCGCCGGCGACCCTCGAGGCGCTCCAGGCCCGCGCCCGCCAGATCCCCGGGGAGCTCCAGCGCCTGCGGCGCCGCATCGCCTCGGGGGCCACGGCGGTGAACGCCGGCGAGGTGATGGCCCGGATGCTCGAGCGCGAGGCGCGCGCGGTCAACGCCGCGATCACGAGCGCCGGAACGGCGACGGTGGAGGAGGTCGCGCGCGCCGAGGCCATGATCCTGGACATCACGAGCAGCTGCGCGACCTGCAGAGAGCAGGCCATGACCGCGATTCGCAGGGCGCGGGGTGAATGACACCGCGGAAGGGGCGACGCGGCGAGCCGTTCCTCGACCGGCTGTACCGGAAGATCGAGGCGACCGGGGTGGAGCACCGCTGGCCGTCGCGGCGATGGCGGGATGACCCCGAGGGCTTCTTCCGCGAGGTCTTGCTGGTCGAGTACCTGACGGACGAGCAAAAGGCGATCCCGCGCGCGATCAACCAGCGCCGCGCCCGCGTGTCGGTCGCCTCTGGCCACAAGATGGGCAAGGACTACCTCGTCGCGGGGATCGCGCTCTGGTGGTACTGCTCCGACGAAGAGGCGCGCGTGCGCGCCACCGCGGTGACCGCGCAGCAGCTCCGCGACGTGTTCTGGCGCGAGCTCCGCGGGCACTTCGACCGATCGCACCAGCACCGCGATCCGGTGACGGGGCGGATAAAGCAGAGCCCGTATCCGATCGACGGGAAGCTGGCCGACCTGCCTGGCAACGGGCTCAGGTCGGGCATGCGCGAGGTCGTCGGCTTCACCGCGGACCAGAAGCAGGCCGCGTCGGGCATCTCCGGGCGCCGCGTGCTGTACATCTACGACGAGGCCTCGGGCATCGACGACGGCATCTTCGAGGCGTCGGCGGGCAACTTCGCGGGCGACGACGCCCGCGCCCTGATGCTCTCGCAGCCGGACCGGAACGAGGGGCACTTCTACGACAGCCATCATTCGAAGCGCGAGCTCTGGGCGTGCTTCAACCTCGACAGCGAGCAGAGCCCGAACGTGAAGGCGGGGCGTGCTGTCGTCCCTGGCCTAGCCACGCAGGAATGGCTCGACGAGCAGGCCGTCGACTGGAACGCGCCGAATGGCCCGGTGTGGCTGGTGCGCGTCAAGGGGCAGTTCGCCGAGGGCGGCGACTACCGCGTCATGACGCTGGCTGACGTGACGGCGGCCGAGAAGCGCTGGGCGGACATGCCGGACCCGCGCGATCGGCTCGTCCTCGGCTTCGACGTCGCCGGCGGCGGCATGGACGAGAACGTCATCGCCGCGCGTCGGGGGATGAAGATCCTCGAGCTCGAGGCGTGGGCGACGCCTGTGCTCCCGACGTCCGCGGAGCGCGCCCGCGCGAACGCTGTTCGTGCAATGGGTGCCGTTCGTCGTCTCCGAAGGTCGCGCGAGAACAAGCCGCTGATCGTGATGGACGCGAGCGGGACCGTCGGGACCGAGGTGTATCGGGAGCTCCTCCGCTTCGACACCGAGGTCGACGTGGTGCCCGTGCACTTCGGCTCGCCGTCACCGCTCAAGCGAGAGTACCAGTGGATGAGAGACCATCTCTGGTTCGGGTTCGCGGAGAAGTGGCTGGCGGCGGGTGGCGCGATCCCTCCTGATCGGAAGCTCCCGGCCGAGCTCACCGCGCCCGGCTGGGAGCGCGACGAGCTTGGCCGGCGACACGTCGAGAAGAAAGAGCGGCTGCGCAAGAAGCTCGGGCGCTCGACGGACCGAGCCGACGCGTGCATCCTTTCGGTCTACGAGCCGACCTCCGTGCGCCACGACCGACCGGAAGAGGGCGAGGAGCAGACCATGGAGCAAGCCGATCCGGTCTATGGGGCGCTCGACCCGCGCGGCGGCGGGTTCGATCCGTACGCGGGCGCGATGCGTCGGGGGGCCTCGTGACGCCGCGGCGGACGCACGGCTCGGTGCTCCTGGCCAGGAGCGGGCTCCGCCAGGAGGACATCGCCCGGCGGTGCGGGGTCGCGCGCTCCACGGTCGGGCACTGGATGACCGGGCACTCGACGCCGCGCGCCGTGACGCACCTGATGATCCTGCGCGACGCCTACGGCATCCCGATCGACGCCTGGGCGCAAGCGCCCGAGCAGACGATTGCTAACTAGTTAGCACGGCGCAGCGCCATAAGATGGCGTGCCCAGCCGTACGGTCCCTCCGCCGGAGGTGAGCGCGTGAACCTCTTCACGTCGCTCCTCACGCGCGTGAAGTCGTACGTGGGGCCGCGCGACCTCCCGACGGGGACCTCGTTCCAGGACGGCTTCGAGCGCCAAGCCGCGCCGATTCCGATCGTCCAGACCCGGTGGTTCCAGGCGGACCTCGAGGCCGCGATCGTCGCGTCGACGACCGGGAGCATGCGGCTGCCGGGCGCCCTGTGCCGCGCGCTCCGGCGCGACGGCATGATCTCCGGCGTCCTCTCGACGCGGACCGAGGGGCTGGTGCAGCTCCCGGTGCGGTTCTCCGGGCCGGACGACGAGCTCGTGAGCGCGCTCTCGCTCGACTTCCGCTCCGTCTTCCCGTCTGCCGAGCTCGCGTTGCTCTCGGGCGATGGCCGCGTGATCGGCGTCGGCGTCGGGGAGTTCGTAAAGATCGACGGGTCCTCGCCGGTGCTGCGGCGGCTCGATCCGGAGTTCCTCGAATACCGCTGGTCGGAGGACCGCTGGTACTACCAGTCGATCCACGGCGTGGAGCCCGTGAATCCTGGGGATGGGCGCTGGGTGCTCCACTGCCCCGGCGGCGCCGTCCAGCCATGGACGCACGGTCTCTGGCCGGCGCTCGGCCGCGCGTACATCGCGAAGGAGCACGGGTTCTTCCTCCGGGAGAACTTCGCGAACACCCTGGCCAACGCCGCAAGAATCGCAGTCGCGCCACATGGGGCCACGGATGCCGAGGCCTTCAGCTTCATGCAGAAGGTCGTCAACTGGAGCGTCAACGCGGTGTACATCCTCCGGCAGGGCTGGGAGCTCAAGCTGCTGGAGAGCCAGGGGCGCGGATACGAGGTCTTTCAAGACATCATCAAGACCTCGAACGAGGAGATCATCGTCACGATCGCGGGCCAGCTCGTCACGACGACGGGTGGCGCAGGCTTCTCGAACGCGGCGATCCACTCGACGATTCGGAGCGACCTGATCCAGTCCGACGCGGACGCCCTTGCGGAGACGCTCAACACGCAGGCGATCCCCGTCTGGGCGAACGAGCGATTCGGCGCCGCCGCGGTCAAGAGCTCGCCGAGGGCCGCGTGGGACACCACGCCGCCCAAGGACATGAACCAGCACGCCATCGCCGCGAACCAGGCCGCGGGCGTGGCGAAGTCGTGGAACGAGGTCCTCAAGGACGCGAGGAAGCGCGTGAACGTGGTCGAGCTCAGCAGGCGCTACGGGGTCCCGATCGAGGACCTCAAGGAGGCAGCATGAAGCGCTACCGCTTCGAGCGCCGCGGGGTGCTCGCCCTCGCCGCGTCGGCCTGGGGGCAGGAGTTCGACGCCGCGCAGGCTCCCGCTGTCGCTCAGGAGGGGCCCGTCGCGGTGGTCCAGATCCGCGGGCCGCTCACGCACCACAGCGACTGGTTCTGCGACAGCTACGACGCCATCAAGGCGCGTGTGGGCGCCGCGCTCGCGAGCCCGGCGGCGAAGGTGGCGCTCCGGATCACGTCCCCCGGGGGCGACGTCGCGGGGTGCTTCGAGACGGCCACAGAGCTCCGCGCGATGGCTGCGCGCGCTGGAAAGTCCCTGCACGCGTACGCTGACGGCCAGGCGAGCTCGGCGGCGTACGCGCTCGCGTGCGCGGCTGATTCGATTCACCTGTCGGCGGAGACGCTGGTCGGATCGATTGGCACGCTCGCCGGCACGGTGGACTGCACCGAGGCTGACGCGCAGATGGGCGTCAAGTTCCATCTCTTCACGAGCGGCGCGAGGAAGGCAGACGGCAACCCTCACCAGCCGATGAGCGAGGAGGCCGCGGCGGAGATCCAGCGCCAGGTGGACGAGTTCGCGGAGCTCTTCTACGCCCACGTGTGCGAGCGCCGCGGGGTGAGCGTCGAGCACGTGCGTGGCATGGAAGCTCGGCAGTACAGCGGCCAGACGGCGGTCGAAAAGCGTCTCGCTGACGGCGTGACGACGTGGAGCGGGTTCCTCGCGATGGTCGCGAGAGGCGGAGCGGGCGGCGCGGCCGCCAAGGAGAGCAGAGTGGAATACGAGGAGATGGTCAAGGCCCTCCGCGCGCTCGCCGAGGGCGACGACGAGGAGCAGGCCAAGAAGGCCAAGGCGGCGCTCGTGGCGCTCGGCGAGGAGGAAGCCGAGGGCGAGCCCAAGAAGGACGAGGGCGAGGAGAAGGCCAAGGCCGAGGACGAGCCCAAGAAGGACGAGAAGAAAGAGGAGGCGAAGGCGGCCGCGTCCGCCGGCGCTCCCAGCGCCGCGACAGCGGCGGCGGCGGCGGTGGCGGCCGAGAACGTCGAGCTCAAGGCGCGCCTCGACCGGCTGGAGATCTCCGCGATGCTCGACAAGCGCCCGGACCTCTCGGCGGCTGTGCGGAAGTGGTGCCTCGCGCAGACCCCCGACGTCGCGCGGAGCTTCCTCGAGCAGGCGAGCAAGCCCACCGCGCAGCGCCACGAGAAGGCCTCGCAGCCCAAGGCCGGCCCCGCCCTCCTCGAGGGCCGCGAGCGGGACGAGCTCGACGAGGGGATGGGCATCCGGAAGGCGGGCGCCTCGGGGCCCAGCAAGGACGAATACGGCCGCTTCACGATCAAGGTGGAGACCCCGGCCCAGACCCGCGCGCGCCTCGCCGCGCAGAAGGGAGCGTGACCCATGGCCGCACTCACCAGGCCCAAGGGCAACTCCATTCGGGTGATCGGCAGCCGTGACAAGCGCCCGCTCGCGGCGAACGTCAAGGCCTTCCAGGGCGGCCTGGCCGTGTGCATCGTCAGCGGGACGAGCCGCGGCTTCTACGCGCCTGCGTCGGACGACCTCATCGCGGTGCCGGTCGGGCGCTTCTACGAGACGGTCGACAACACCGGCGGCGCGGACGGCGCGAAGAGCGTCGAGATCCAGTTCTTCAAGGAGCGGAAGGTGCTCCTGATGGCGAACGACACGGACACCCCGGTCGTCGCCGCGGACCGCGAGAGCCTCTGCTACGTGCTCGACGACCAGACCGCGACGGGGGCCGTGAGCACGGCGCCTGCCGGACCGGTCTACGACGTCACGAGTGAGGGCGTCTGGGTCGAGATCGGCGCGGCCACGATGTCGACGGCGGAGCCCTCCGGGCTGTCGAACCTCGCCCCCGCCGACCCGAGCTCGACCGCGGCGTCGGCCGGCTCGGCCGACGAGGCCGCGCGCCAGGACCACAAGCACCACATCGCGCTCGCGACGCCCTCCGCCGAGGGCCTGATGAGCGCGGCGTACGCGAGCGCGGTGCACGCGCCCGTCGCCGACCGGACCGCGCTCAAGGCGATCGCCGCCGCGGACCGCGCGAACGGGATGCTCTGCCTCGTGCTCTCCGACATGAGCCTGTGGCGGTTCCACGCCACGTCGACGGCGGCCGACACGACGGAGAACCTCGTCGCGACGCCGGCGGCGGGCAGCGGCCGATGGCTCCGCGCCGACCCCGTCGTCACGCTCTCGCTGCCGGTCACCTCCAGCACCGCGGACGGCGCGACGATCTTCACCGTGCCCGTCGGCGCGCGCCTCCACCCGCGCGAGGCGTGGTGGGAGGTCGGCACCAACTGGACCGGCGGGTCATCGTCGGCCATCGGCGTGAGCGCTTCGGTCTCCGGATGGGACACCGAGGGCGACATCCTCGGCGGGGCCTCCGGCGACGTGCAGGCGACGCTCGTCACCACCAACACCCGCATGACGGGCACGATCGGCGCCACGCTCGACACGCGCAGCGACGGGCGCCTGATCCTGGTCGCGGCCGACACGCTGGTGTTCAACCGCATCACCTCCGCCTTCACCGCGGGCGCCGCCAACGTGCGCGTGCTCTGCGACGTGCTCGCCAATCTCGGCGCGTGAAAGGGATCTGAGTCATGAAGATCACACCGACTTGGATCGCGACGTTCGAAACGAACGTCCAGACGATCCTCCAGAACGCCTGGGATGAGACGGCGTCCGACCTCATCTGGGACAGGTTCATGGACGTGAAGACGTCCGGCACCCGCCGAGAGCTCTTCTTCTGGCTCATCGAGTCCGCGGGGATCGAGCTGCAGGGGCAGGGCGGCAACGCGCGATACGACGACATCGCGGCCACGTATCTCGAGATCGAGAACGAGGACTCGGGCAAGAACCTCGAGCTCACCGCGAACGAGATCGAGGACAACCAGATGGCGAGTCCGATGCTCCGCGGCATGCCGGCGCTCGACTATGCGGCCAACTGGGCGCGCCAGATGGGCAGCTCCGCCGCGTACTGGCCGCAGAAGAGCCTGTTCACGCGGCTCATCGCGAACGGCCTCACCGAGGCCGGATACGATGGGGTGCCGTTCTTTTCGCAGGCCCACCCGATCAACGTGGCCAACGAGGGCGCCGGGACGTTCAGCAACTTGCTCACCGGGGCCCAGGTGGGGAGCTACCCCGGCGCGTGCCCGATCGACATCGTGAACGCGCCGACCCTGGACGCCGCGCACACCAACCTCGCGCGGGCGGTGGCGTACATCCAGTCTCTCCGCGGCCCGCACGGGGAGACGCGACGGCTCAAGGTCAAGCACCTGCTCTGCGGGGAGGACCTGCGGAAGCGCTCTGCCGAGATCCTCTCGACGAGGTACTACGGGACGGGGCAGGGCTCGACCGAGAACGTCATCTCGACCTACGGCATCGAGCCGGTCGTCGCGCCGGAGCACAACGAACTCGGCGTCTACTACCTCGCCTGCCAGTGGCAGAAGGGGAGCGGCGGGCCGTTCATCTTCCAGAACCGCAAGCCCTACAGCCTCAACACCTTCACCGCGTACACCGATGTGCAGCTCGCGCACCGGGACAGCTACGAGTGGAAGTTCAAGGGGCGCAACGGCGCCTCCTACGGCCACCCCTACCTCATCTTCCGCGTGCAGCCCACGTGACCCGCGCGGCGTGAGCCGCTGCCCGCCAAGGCGCCCCAGGAGCGGCGCCGCCCGAACCCCGACCGGCTTTGCCGGCGGGGCTTCTGGGTCAAGAGGCCATGAGCTGCTACGCCACGCTGCAAGACGTCATGGACCTGGGGATTCTCCTCCAGGAGGACGTCGATTGGCTGGAGCAGAGGTATCCCGGGATCGTGGAGCGGACCGCGACGAAGGTCAGCGGGGGCATCGACGGCCGGCTGGCGAAGCGCTACGGGGTCCCGTTCGTCGCGCCGTACGACGACGGCCTCGTCGACGCCACGGCCGCGATCGTCGCCTACCGGCTGCTCGTGAAGCGCGGCGCCAGGCCCGACGGCGCGAAGGTGGCGGCGGCCGAGCGCGCGCACGATGCCGCGCAGGCGTGGGTCACAGAGGCCGCGAACTCGAAAGATGGTCTCGTGGAGCTCGTGCGCACGCAGTCGACCCCGCGCGGGGCGACGGCGATCGACAAGGGCGCTCCCATGGCCTACAGCGAGGCCTCTCCCTACGAGTGGATGGACCGCCAGGTCGAGCGCTTGGGGGGGCGCTGCGGATGAGCGGCATCGACGGCATCGACCGCATCGAGGAACTCGCCGAGTGGTTCCGCACGCTGCCCGGCCGGACGAAGGGCAAGGGCATGGAGCTCGTCGCGACCGCGGTGCAGAAGGTCGCGCTGAACGAGTACGCGCAGGGCAAGGGCCCGCCCGGGGTTCGTGGGCCGTGGCCGGCGCGAAAGAAGGACGGCGCCGTCGCGCTGCTGCGCCCCGCCGGCGAGGTGCAGTTCCAGGGCAAGGCCGGCGCGATCCGCTCGACCACCGTCGACGAGCCGACGCTCGATCATCATCGCGGACTACGCCCCGTGTACCCCGGCGCCGGCAAGGCGAAGGAGATGCCGTCCACCTGGGTCGAGGCCGCGGAGAAGACGCTGCGCGAGTACCTCGACGAGCTGTCGCGGAGGGCGCCGAAATGACGCTGTCGATCGACTGGCTGCGCGACCAGGTCGCGACCTACTTCGAGCAGAACGGGATCGACGCGCCCGTCGTCTACGGCACAGAGCAGGACTACCGCGACATGGACACGTCCGCGCGCGTGGTGATCGGCCTCGGCGACGGGTTCGACCTCCTCCCTGCCGGTCCTTCGGGAGCTCCGGGTCATCGTCAGGTCGCTCCGGGGCACTCCTCGAGGAGCATCGGTACGAAGCGGCAGAGCTTCTGGGTTGTGGTGCGCGCTGTTCCGCCGCCGAGCGTGGATGACCGTGACCGCGTGCGCATGTCGCAGTCGCTCACATCGGATCTGTTCGACCACGTGTTCCGCGCAATCCACAAGGCAGCCCACGGCCCCCATGGGTTGAACATCAACGGGAAGGGCAAATGGCTGGAAGTCGACGAGGCGGACGACCGTCACGGCGCGGCGCTGCGCGTGACTGGGACGCTCGACATCCCCATTGACGAGCGCCCGCGTACGCGCCTTGGGCTCGCGCGCGCGGCGCTTGACCCAACGAAGGTCAACATCGGCCTCGACCTGGAGGCTTGCGACTCGACTGTCTGCACACTCGTGGTGTCGTCACCGTAGGAGATTCGATGGCTCTCGCACTTCCCTCTGCACGCCTCCGGGTCCGCTCCAATCGAGCGGTGTTCGCGCCCGTGAGCCGCATTCACAGCGTGGTGGGCGTCTGCTCGAAGGGCCCGTACACGCCGACGCGCGTCGCTGACGTGGACGCGCTGACCTCCACGTTCGGCTTCGGCCCCGCCGTCAAGGCGCTCGCCTACGAGATGGGCAAGACGGGGGCGCCGGGGATCATGCGCCGCATCGACCCGACGACGCAGCTTGCGGAGATCGGGGATGTCGTCCCGGGCGACGGCGCCACGGTGCCCACGATCTCCGGGACGCCGACCGACCACTATCTGGTGATGTGGGAGACCACGACTCCGGGCGAGCTGAACGCCGCGCAGGGGCGCTACTCGCTCAACGGCGGGGCGACGTGGAGCACGCCCGCCACGGTGCCGAGCGGCGGCGCGGTCGTGCTCGGGAGCTCTGGCCTTACCGCGACGTACGCGACGGCTACGGGCAACGACGTTGCCGGGAGCTGGAGCCTCGAAGCCATCCCGGCGGCGCAGGCGGTGCTCCCCGTCGTCGCGACCCGCGTCGGCTCCTCGACGAGCGTCGTGAGCATCACCGGGACGCCGCTCGACGCCTACGAGATCGTGCTCGAGGTCTTGTCCGGCGGGACGGTCGGCGCGGCGGGGATCGTCGTGCGTGTCTCCCTCGACGGCGGGCGCACGGTCACCAAGCCGATCCGCCTCACGGCGACCACGCTCCAGATCAACGACGGCACCGAGGACTCCGGCCTCGACGTCAGCTTCGCCGCGGGGACGCTCGACACCGGCGACGCCTTCGCCTCGGGGACCACGGAGCCGGCGATCGCCGCGAACGACGTGGTGGAGGCCCTCGGCGAGCTCGACGCCCTCGCGGTCAACTGGCGCTTCGCCCACGTCGTCGGCGCGGTGGACGCGACGGCCGCGGGCACCATCGGCGCGGAGTTCACCACCTTCGCCGCCGACGAGCTCTCGAACGCGCGGTTCGCGTGGGCGCTCATGTCGGCGCGCGACCGGCGTCGCCTGGAGACCGAGACGGCCTGGGAGAACGCCCTCGTCGACGACTTCGACGGGCTGGAGAACGCGCGCGTCGCGGTGGGCTCCGGCTACGCGCGCATCACCTGCCCGATCACGCGCCGCCGGAACCGCCGGCCGGTCGCGTGGATCGCGGTCCCGGAGCTCCTCCGCCGCCCGATCGAGGAGGACCTGGGCCGGAAGGCCAGCGGCGCGCTCTCGACGGACGTCGCCATCTACGAGGACGGCGAGCGCATCGAGCACGACGCTCGCGTCTCGCAGACGCTCCAGGGCGCCCGCTTCCTGACCCTCAGGACCTTCAAGCGCAGCGGCGACAGCGTGTACTTCACGCGCGGTTCGACCTTCGACGCGGAGGGCGGGCTCGAGGGGTACATCGCGCGGCGCCAGGTGCTCGACGTCGCTTCGGACATCTTCGCCCAGGTGCTCGAGGAGCAGCTGATGGACGGCGTGGAGGTCAACGCCGCCGACGAGGAGAACCCCGGCGCGATCACCGAGGCGAACGCGGCGCGCATCGACCGCGAGGTCGAGACGGCCATCCGCCGGCAGCTCGAGGGGAAGTTCTCGGCGCTGAGCGTCCGCACGTCGCGCACCACGGTCCTCGCGGCCGGGGTGCGGCTCCCCTGCAAGGTGTCGATCGTCGGCCTCGAGTACCTCGAGCAGCTCGAGGGCGACATCGGGTTCGTGACTCCGGAGCTCGTCGCTCTGGCGGCGTGAGGTGAACGACGATGGGCCTCTACCACAACGGGAATTACCACAACCACGCGAGCGCCGAGATCGACTGCGCCGGCAAGCCGTTCCTGGGGATCACGACGCTCAACTACTCGGACGAGCTCGAGAAGGAGCTGCAGTACGGCACCGGCTCGATCGCGTTGGGCGTCTCCCAGGGTCAGTACAAGCCGAACGCCGACATGGAGATGTTGAAGAGCGAGTGGGAGCGCATGAAGGCCGTCCTCCCGCAGAACGGCTTCGGCGAGTTCGCGTTCAACATCGGCGCCACCTACAAGGAGGCCAGCGGCACGATCGTGGATGAGCTCCGCACCGTCTACATCACGAAGGTCGAGGACGCGTCGCAGCAGGGCCCCTCGGCGAACAAGGTGAAGCTGACGCTGTGCGTGGCCGAGCCCATTCGCCACAACGGCGCGACGCTGGTGAAGGTCAAGGAGCGTCCGCGGCTCGCGCTGCGGACGTGACGGGAGAGGTCATGAGCAAGGTCGACATGAAGGGGTGGACCCCCGAGCAGATCAAGGCGTACCAGGAGGCCGAGGCCGCCTTGGCCGCCGAGGAGAGCGCGATCGCGGAGGCGCGCGCCCGCCAGGCGCGCGAGGCCGCCTCCCCGGAGGCGCTGGCCGAGAAGCTGCGCGAGCAGGCTGCGGCGGCGCGCGAGGCGCGGGCGCGAGCGGAGCGCGACGCGGAGGACGATGCGGCGTACCGCAAGGCCTGCAAGGAGCACGGCGGCGAGCAGCGTGTAGCGCGCACCCGCACCGTGGATGGATCCGTGATCCAGCGCGCCATGACCCGGCAGGAGCACGAGGAGTTCAGCGACCGGATTTCCGGGCTGGAGAGCGAGGCCGACGTCCTGAAGGTCGCGCGCGCGGCGACGCTCGACACGGTGGTGCACCCGCCGCGGCCGCGGATGCTCCAGATCCTCGAGCGGTATCCGCGGCTCTGGGTGCACCTCTACGCCGCGCGCGACGAGCTGATCACCGGGGTTCAGGAGGCGGCCCGGGGAAAAGGCTGAAGCTGTACGAGGAGGCCCGCGGGCGTCTCGAGGCGACCGCGGAGCTCCTCGCCGCGCTGCTCCCCCCGAGGCTCCGCGCGGACGACAAGGCCAGGGCCGCGCTCCTGTGGATCGCTGAGGTCGGCAGCAACCTGATCGGGTTCGAGAGGCAGAAGGGGCAAGCGTAGTGGAGTTCGTCGCCAAGCTCGATGACCAGATCTCTGAGCCCGCGGCCGCCGCCGCGTCGGCGCAAGAGGGTCTCGCGCAGGCGACGAAAGCGGCGGACGCGCAGCTGCGCGCACTCGACAGCACGCAGCAGAAGGCCGCGCGCCGCGCCGAGCTCTCCGCCAAGGCCTTCAACCCGAAGGCGTACCAGCAGCAGGTTCTCGCCGAGCGCCAGCTCGCCGCGGCGAAGGATGCAGCCCTGCAGAAGCTTGGGCTCGGACTCTCACAGAAGGAGAAGGACGAGGCCGCGGCGGCCAAGGCGGCTGAGGCCGAGCGAAAGAAGCAGTTCGACCCGAAGGTATATCAGCAGCAGGTCCTCGCCGAGCGCGACCTTGCCGCCGCGAAGGAGAAGGCGCTTCAGCAGCTAGGCCGCGGACTCTCGCAGAAGGAGAAGGACGAAGCCGCCTCGAAGAAGTCCGCCGAGGAGGAGAGCAAACGCTCGAAGAAGAAGTCCGCCGAGGAGCGCGAGCGCGCCCGTGAAGCGGCAGCCCAAAGGGCCAAGGGTCTCGCGCTCGCGGTTGGTGCGACGATGGGCGTCTCGGGGGGCCTCGGGCTGGCCAAGATCGCGATCGGCTACCAGGGCATGGCCCGGCTGCAGATGATCTCGTACCAGGCGAGCTTGCAGATGCGCTCGCTCTTCCGCGGCGTCGACTCGCGGCCGCTGGAGCGCGCCTATCTCCAGTTCACGAAGCTCTTCAGCCTGTCGACGACCACGGGCAAGGGCATCAGCAGCCTGATGACCCGCGGATTCAACGCGTTCTTCCAGGCCATCGAGAAGGCGGAGCCGTACGTCTCGGGGTTTGTTCGCGGCGCCTATGGCGGGGTGCTCGACCTAGAGTATGCCTGGCTCCAGGCGCGCGTCGCGTTGCTTCCGCTCACGGACGCCATCGACGACGCGAGCGGTGGACTCAGTGGGCTCGAGGTCGCGTCCGCCGCCGGCGCTGCTGGTGTGGCTGTCCTGACGGGGTATGCGGTAGTCGCCGCCGCCCCGTTTATCGCCCTTGCCGCCGCGATCGGGGCCGTGGTCGCCGCGGCCGATCAGCTCGCGGCGCTGCGTCGGGAGTGGGATGGCGACCTGATCTTGCGCTCGCTCGGCATCGGAGAGAGCGACGCGGACCGGATGAACCGGCAGTTCGACGAGGAGGCCGCCGCGAGACGGCGCGCCGGGAAGAAGTCCCTTGTGCGTGAGGTCGATCGGCTCCCGGTCGACAATGCACTCGTGGACGGGCGCAAGACCGGCGTGGCGATGGGCGCCGGCATCGTCACCGGGCTCAAGTCCAAGGAGGCCGAGGTCGCCGCCGCCGGCGGGGCGCTCGCCATGGCGGCCGACCGCGGTGTGCGGACGGCGGCGGACATACACAGCCCGTCGCGCCTCATGCGGCGGACCACGCAGCACATCGGGGAGGGCGCCCGGCTCGGCCTGAAGGACAAGGAGAAAGACGTCCAGGAGCAGGCCGCGGTGAGCCTCGTTCCTTCGCCGCGCGCAGCCGCCGCGGCGGGCTCCGGCGGCGCCAGCGGCGCGCCGGGGGGCGTCACGTTGTACTTCACGGGGGACATCAACGTTGGCGCCGGCCTCGACCGCCAGGAGGTCCGCGAGAGCTTCGACGAGGCGATGGCCGCGATGCTCCAGCAGGTTGGCGTGATGCTCGGCGCGCCGCGCGCGGAGGTGTCGAGTGCTGGTTGACAGCCCGATCGACAACCCGGCCGCGTGGGACTCGATCACCATCGACGGGATCGACAC
This sequence comes from Sorangium sp. So ce296, assembly GCF_051529605.1. Lineage (NCBI taxonomy): Bacteria > Pseudomonadati > Myxococcota > Polyangiales > Polyangiaceae > Sorangium > Sorangium sp. So ce296. The sequence goes on along the minus strand of NZ_CP150325.1, from coordinate 13,635,530 downwards.
GCCGGGGACCTGCGCTCTCTCCGGCGGCGTTCGTCGCACGAAGATCGACCAGCAGGTCTCTCCGATGCAGTCGGGCTCGTTCTCGGTCACGCGAGGGCTGGAACTCGTGTCCGTCGACTACAAGGTTCGCGTCTGGACGACGGAGCAGTTCAACGAGCTCCAGACCCTGGCGGCGCGGCTCGCGGCGGCGCAGGAGAGCAGGCCGCCGCGGCAGCTGAGGCTCGTCGATATCGCGGTCGCGCACCTGAAGATGAATGGCGCCGAGGTCGCGTGGCTCGGCCCGATCGAGAACCCCAAGCCGGGCACGTGGACGCTGGGTTTCGGCTTCCTCCAGTGGAAGAAGAGGAAGCCGATCGGCGGCGTCGCGCGCCCAAAGGACGATCTCGACCGAGAGAACGAGGCGAAGGAGCAGCGGAACGCAGGGGTGCGGGCGCAGCTCGAGGCGCACAACGTCGCTCGCGCGAGGGGGCTCTGATGGCCTACCTGGTCGCCGGCATCGACCTCCAACGCGCGATCGCGGTGCTCCCGGACGTGGGGATCTGGTCCGTGCGCGCCAACCTCGTCGGCGGGAAGGCGCCGCCCCAGCGCGCCCGGGTGCAGGTGGTGCTCGGCGACCTGGTGCTGTCCGGGACCGTGCGCCACGCGGAGGTGTTCGCCGGGCGTGCCGAGGTCTTCATCGTCGGCGGCGCCGACCGTTGGGGCGACACGGTCCAGCGGCGCCCGTACCGTGCCGACAACGGGGTGCGGCTCGACCGGGTGGCCGGCGACCTCGCGCGAGACGCCGGCGAGACGCTGGCGCCCCTCGGCGCGCTCGCATCGGCCGTCGTGGGCTACGCGTGGGTCCGGCCGGAGGGCCCCGCGGTCGCCGCGCTGAACGAGCTCGGGCACCCCTGGTACGTGGACCTCGACGGCACGACGCGCATCGGTGCGCGGGCCGCCGTCGCCCGGAGCGGGCTGCGCCTCGGGGTCGACTACCGCCCTTCGTTGCGCCGCGCGATCATCACGAGCCCCGAGGACGCCTTCGCCGCGCTCGTGCCCGGCTCGGTCATCTCCGGCGACGGGTTCCCGACCCTGACCATCCGGGCCACGACGATCCGTGTCACGGACCGAACCGCCCTTGCCGAGGTGGATGTATGAGCGCCGCGCCCGACTTCGCTCGACTCCTGCGCTTCATCGAGGCTGGCATTCGGCGCTTGATGGCCTACTCGTTGGTCCACCCCTATCGGGTCATGAGCCAGAACGCGGTTTCTGGCCGACTGAGCCTCCAGGCCGTGAACGAGAGCGACATCCTGCTACCGCAGCTCGTCGAGGTCCCGAAAGCGCACGGGTCGCCCGGGATCGACGAGAAGTGCCGGCCGGGGACCATCGTGCTCGTGGGGTTCCAGGGCGGCAACCCGGGCGCGCCGTACATCGCCCACTACATCGAGCCCGTGCGACGCCCGGGGGAGGCGGAGACGCCACAGACGCCGCTCGAGCTCGAGCTCGACGCCGAGAACGAGATCCGCGCCGGCGCGGGGGCGACGCAGGGCGCGGCGCGCGTCAACGACACGGTGACCGTGCTGCTCCCGCCGGCGACGTTCGTCGGGACCATCGGCGGCTCCCCGGCGAGCGGGATGGTCATCTGGAGCCCCGGGCAGACCACCGGAACCATCACCAACGGCAGTGCGAAGGTGAAGATCGCATGATCACCGACTACGGCTCTCTGACCCTCGGGGCGGTGGTGCCGGGCGCGGCGAGCGCCGCGGCCGCGATCGACGTCGCGTGCGGGGTCGCCGCGCCGAACGTGTCCGCCCAGCTCGTGGCCCTCGCGAGTTTCACCCCGTCGGCGGGGCTCACCCTCGTGCAGCAGCTCCAGATCGCGCAGGACATCGTCTCGAATGTCCAGGAGGCGATCTCCCTCGGGCTCGAGTCCCCGAGCCTTGCTGCGCAGGCGGCGGCCGCGGCGGCCATCACGGCCGACCTGCAAGCGAAGCTCCTGACCGTGCAGGCGCAGGTCGACATCGCCCTGGAGCTCCAGGGCCTGCTCGCGACGGGCGGCGTGAGGTTGCTCAAGTTCGTTGGGGCCCAGAACGTCTTCGGCGCCGAGCTGGCCGCGGAGCTCGGCCCCGGCTCGGGCGCGACGTCCGCGCTGGTGCTGATCACGAACGGCGGCGCCGCGTGGACTGCTGTGCAGGGGGTCCTCAAGACGTCATGAGCGCCTACGGCGAGAGCATCAACATCGACAGCCCCACGTTCCGCCGGACGCGGGACCCAGCGCGCATCATCGCCCAGGCGATCGAGATGCGGCTGTCGACGCGGCGCGGGACCTACTTCGACGATCCGGACTACGGGCTGCTCCTCGACGACCTGCTCCTCGACGCGGCCCCGGCGGGCCGCCGCGCGCGCCTCGCCGCGGAGATCGCCGGCGAGATCGAGAAGGACGAGCGCGTCGAGAGCGCGACCGTCACGCTCGCCGCGGAGAGCAACGGCGGGGCGTCGTTCGCGGCCGATGTGACCCTCGTCGATGGGCAGGAGTTCCCGCTCACGATCTCGATTCAAGACTTGACCGTGGACGTCATCCTCAGAGGTGCTTGATGCCGACGCCGCTCGATGACCTGTTGACCGACCTGACACCCGAGGAGATCTTCGAGGACCTCCTGGCGATCGCGAAGGCGCTCGGGCTCTCGACGAGCGCGTGGCAACCGGGTGAGCCGATCCGCGGCGTCATGTCCGTATTCTCGCGGTGGACTGCGCCCCTGTGGAACGGCCAGGTCCTGCCCGCCCTCCGTGCGCTCTTCCTCGACAAGGCCTCCGGGGACTGGCTCACGCTGGTTGCGTGGTGCTTCTACAAGGTCTGGCGCAAGGAGGCGACGTTCGCGAGCGGCCCGGCGATCACCGTCGAGAACCAAGAGGGCGGGTTCTGGGAGATCAACCCCGGCGACATCCGGTTCGAGGTCGCTGGCAAGACGTACACGAACATCGACGGGGGCACGCTTCCGGCGTGGACCGGCACCGGCGCCTTCCCGACGCTCGACCTGCTCTTCGTCGCGGACGAGGCCGGGACGGACAGCGATCTCGACCTCGCTGACGTGCCGGTGTATCCCGACGCGCCGCTGCTCGCGCCCGGCGCGGGCATCTACCTCCGCGCGGGCAATGGCATGCTCCTCGGCCAGGACGAGGAGCAGGACGAGGATCTCAAGGAACGCTGCCGGCTCTCGACGGGGCCGCTCTCGCCGGCGGGCCCGCGAGCGGCGTACCAGTACGTCGCGCTCTCGACGCGGCGGCCGGCGGCGGACGAGGCCGTCACGATCGAGCGGTTGCTCGTCTCCCAGGCGGGGGACATCGGGGTCAACGTCAACCGCGCCCTCGTGCGCAACATGGGGGGCGGGGTGATCGACGTGCGGCTCGCCTCGCCGTCGGGCGCGGCGTCTGGAGACGTCGCCACGGCGGGGACCGACGTCTACCTGGTGAACCAGGCGATCCAGCTGCTCGCGGTGCCGATGGGGCTCACGGTGAACGTGTCATCCGCGGACGAGGAGGAGCTTGCGATTGACCTGGAGATCGACGTGCTCCGCGAGAGCAACGTCACCAAGGCGGCCGCAGAAGCCGCCGCGGAGAAGGCCGTCAACGACTTCTTCCGGCGCTTCCCGATCGGTGGGCGGAAGGTGACGGAGAGCAGCGTCCGGTTCGTGGTCATGAGCGAGGTGCGCGCGATCGCGAAGGCGGCGTCGCCAGGGATCTACCGGGTCACGTCGACGCCGCCGGATGACCAATCGATCTTGGTGACCGACGTCGTCGCACCCACCGTGACCGCAACAGCCACGCTCGTGGAGCAGTGACATGGCGCTGATCGACAAGCTCGAGAAGATGCTCCCAGGGTGGATGGTCGAGCGCTCGCACTGGCTCGCGCTCGGGGGCACGCTCGCGGCCGTCATCGACGCGCTGGTCGAGGGCGTGCAGGACGGCGTCCTCGGGGCGCTGCCAGGTCAGATCGACGACCTGCCCTTCCTCGGCGGGTTCGCCGGCACCGACGGGCTCCCGCTCATCGGGCGCGACCGGCGCATCCCTCGCGGCCTGCTGGAGACGCCGGGCGTGCACGCGGCGGCGCTCCGGGACTGGCGCGGGATCCACCGGCGGGCGGGGCTCGCGTTCGGCTTCCTGTCGCAGGTGCGGCGCGTGCTCGGGCCGAGCTTCCCGCGCGTGCGGTTGGTGAGCGGCGCAGGTGTCTGGCACACGATCGAGGCCGACGGGGCGATGAAGCTGCACACCCCGGCCGGGACCGGGTTCCAGATCTCCGCGCAGGGCGTGTCGACGCCGCTCACCACGCCGGCGCACCCCTGGGACTGGGACGGCTCCGGCAACGTGTTCCAGGCCTTCCTGATCGTCTATGCGCCCGTCGACGGCCTCATCCCGGCGAACGAGGGGACGTGGGGTGACGGCTCGACGCGGTGGGGTGGAGAGGGCGCGCCCGGCGGAGGCCTCATCGGCATCGACTCGACGCTCGCGCTCGTCAACCAACTCCGCGGGCTCGTCGGAGAGTTCGGCGCGCTGGGCGTGACGATACCCTGGATCGTCGTCGCCTTCGACGCGGACAGCTTCGACCCGGAGACCCCAGGGCCGTATCCGGCCGCTGGGATGCCGGACGGTACATGGGGGCGCGCCGGCCGGCTCGTCGGCGGTGTCTACACGCGAACGCGCCTGAGCACAGCGCGGTACGTGAGAGGTGTCTTATGAGCACGGTGACGGGTAACAGCGCTGCTTATCACGCGTCGGTCGATGTTCCGGACGACGGCGACGAGCGCGACGCGGCGGCGGTCCTCGTCGTCGCCGAAGCGGCGATGGACAACACAGCGTTCCTCTATGAGAGGGTCCTCGGCGGCGGAGAGATCATCAACGTCGGCGGCATCAACGCGGCGGGGAGCGCCGACATCGCCGGGAGCGCCCACGTCGGCGGCAACATGACGGTGGACGGGCTGCTCACCGCGCAGAACGTCAACACGAACACGCTGCAGGCCGCCGTGCTGGTCAACGCTGGCAACGTCGTCAGCGACTCGAACGTCACGGCGGGGGTCGGCTTCTTCGTCGCGGAGCGCACCGTGACGGTCGCGATCGACGGGCCAGCGGAGACCGATGAAGGCTGGGAGCTCGACCGGGCGACGAATGATTTCTTCTGGGTGTCGACGACGACGAGCCAGCGACGCCTCCGGATCCACCTGAACGGCGTCATCCCTCGCAATGCCAACATCACGCAAATCGTCGCCAGGTTCAAGGGCGCACCCGGTCACGCCGCGCTGCCGGGAGGGATGCCGGACCTCATCCTCTACAGGAAGCGGATCGGAACTACCGGGGCCGCATCTGGCGTCGTCGACAGCACGAACGACGGATCCGCGAGCACCACCGCGTATCAGGCGGAGCACAATATCACTCTCACCCTGGGGACGTCCCACACGGCCGACACGTCGACGCACTCCTACTATGTAGTCATAACCAGCGAATCGGACGGCGGCGGCCCGTACGCGATCGCCGGGGCGGAGTTCTACGGGCTGCTCGTCACCTACACGTACACGAGGGTGGACAGGATATGAGCTGGATCCGCGACAAGCTTCTCGGCCTCCGGGCCGTGTTCTTCGGTGGGGAGCAGCTCCCGGAGCGCGGCGCGCTGGAGTTCGCGGGCGACGGCGTCGAGGTTGAGGACGACCCGATCAACAAGCGCACGAGGGTGACCGTCTCCGGCGGGGGCGCTGAGGGCGACGTCGACCCGAACCCCAACACGATCCTGCAGCGCGGTGCCGACGGCGAGGGGCGCATGTCGAGGGTCGTCGCGGAGGAGCTCATTACCTGGGTCAAGACCAAAGACGCTGCTGCGAATACGCAGATGCTGTACGAGCTCCCCGTCGCCCCGCCGCGGTCTCACAGGTGGACGGTGTCGGAGGTGTACTTCATCCCGGCAGAAAGCCTTGAGCCTGATGATACTAATTACGCAATCCTAGGCGTACACATCTACTCTCTTGAGACTGGAGACTACATCGAGACAATCGCCGTTGCCGAGACGAAGGAAACCGGACCCAACGCTACAGGGTACTGGCTGGCGCACCGAAAGGTGCAGCTTACGCTGCAGTCGGGTGCGCTCCTTGGCCCGGCACAAGATACAGAGTATCTAGCAGTGACGCTTTTGAAGGCGGGCTCTGGCGTGGTCGTCCCTGCGGGCTTGTTGGTGATCGTTCAGCAGCCCTGGGAGGAGGAGTAACATGGCCATCACCGACGCGATCGGCGGACGGCGCGGCCCGCAAGGTCCGGAAGGGCCTCAGGGCCCGCAAGGCGCGACGGGTCCGACTGGCCCTACGGGGCCCACGGGCGTGGCCGGGGCCGACGGCGAGCAAGGCCCCGAGGGGCCGGTCGGGCCCACCGGACCCTCGGGGCGGTCGTGGGTCATCAGCGGCATAAACGCGCTCGGCACCAGCGGAACACGCTACTTTTTCGTTAACTCATGGGCGAATCAGGCCGCGCCCACGAACGTTAAACGAGCGCGCATGCCGATGCGAGCGAGGTTCACGGAGCTGATGTTGACGAACTCGACGCCGGGTTTCTCGAGCGACGGGACAGGTCAGTACACGATCTCTGTCTGCCGCGTCGCGGCGGACGTTGCGACCGTCACCCCTCTTGCGATGACGTTGGGGGTGCTAGCTCGCACGGGCGATGCAGTAGGGGATTCCGGCATTTTCGAGAAGGGAGAGGAGTTCGCCTTTCAAATCGTTCTGTCGGGAACGGTGACGAATAGCCCAACCGACACAGAGCTTACAGCCGTCATGGAGCCGGTAGAGGAGGATTGATATGTCGATGCATCGATTCCTGCGCAAAGGGCCTGACGCCGCGGACTTGAACTTGAACTATCTTCCGGCGGGCGTGTCGGTCGCGGTGATGCCGCTGGATCCGCCCCAGACCTGTGACATGTTCCTGAGCGACGACGCCGCGCTTGGGGACTTGAAGCAGGCCGTCGCCAAGGAGTGGCAGTACGTGGGCCTCGTCGAGCCCGTCGAGGAGGGCTGACGCGTGACTGCCTACCCCCGCGCCGGCGAACCGGAGCCCATCACGCACGTGCTCGTGGACGACGAGGGCACACCCCTCGTGGGCGCCTCCGTCACCGTCCGCGTCCGGCGCTCCGACGGGCTTTGGCTCGACTGGGCGGACGGCACGTACGGCGCGCGGGGCGCGGTCGCGCAGCTCGACGAGATCATGCTCGAGCTCGACGAGCCGGGCGTCTATGAGGCGACGTGGCCCGGCGGTCCGGACGGCACGCGTTACCGGGCCTTCGTCGCCGTCGACGGCACCGTGCGCGGCGTCCTCGAGATCCACGTGGGAGGCCTCGCCGCGCCCGGCGACGAGATGGCGCTCGAGGCGGCCGCGGTCGCCGCCGTGCAGGCAGGCCGCGCCACCGCCGCCGCGCTCGCCGAGGTCGCGAGCGACGCGGAGATCGCCCGGAAGGCGCTCGACAACCGCCAGGAGGTCGACGACGTCGGCGGCGGCCGGTGCATCACCTACGACGACGACGGGGAGACGCCCTGGAGGACGAGGACGCTGCGCGACGGCTCTGGCAACGCGATCGCGCTGGGCGCCGGGGTCCCGGCGAGGAGGGGCGCGCCGGAATGAGCTGCTCGAGCGCCATCCCGAAGTACTGCACGCGCCAGGGCGCGTGCGACCCGGTCGCCTTGCGCGTGGTGATCGCCTCGAGCGACGCCGTCCCGGACCTCACGCTGGTGACGGCCGTCGAGCTCTCAGCGCTCGACCGGCGCGCCGAGCCGGCGACGCGGGAGACCTGGACGACGACGATCCTCGAGCAGGCCGAGGACGAGCTCGTCGTCGAGCACCGCTACCAGGAGGCCGACACGGCCGCCGCGCGGACGTGGCGGATCACGCCGTGGATGACCATCAGCGGGGCCGCGAACCCGGTCGCCGCCGCGACCTTCGACTTGCAGGTGATGGCGCGTCCATGAACCTGCTGGGCCTGCTGTCGCAGCTCGGGAGCGCCCTCGTCTCGCTCGGTCTGGGGGGGCCGGGCGAGCAGGAGCGCGAGGCGATCCCGTGCCCGGAGGTGCGCGCGACGGCGGACGCGCACACGATCGTCGAGGTCACCGCCGATAGCCACACCGTCGTGCAGGTCACGGCGGACTGCTGAGGAGCCCCCCACATGAAGCCGAAGCCGATCATCCCGACCGAGCCCCCTCCGCCGCCCCCGGCGCGCGCCCCCGAGGAGCCCATCCCCGAGGACGAGCCCCCACCGACGGTGCCGCCCACGCAGCGCCCGACGCCGCCGCCCCACGCCCCCTCGCAGCGCGCCGGCGGCCGCGCCAAGGTCCGCCGCATCGAGAGCCCGCCCGAGGGGACCCCGGTCATCATCGACCGTCAGCGCGGCAGCGCCCGCGCCCAGGCCGGCATCCACAGCGCGGGCCTCGCCGGCGTCCACCTGCTCGGCTGAGCCGCCGCGGTGTGGCCGGCGCTCGCCGTCGCTCTGCTGCTGCTCGCCACGGCGGAGAGCGCGGCGATCGTCGCCCTCGCGCTGGTGATCAGGGACCTCGAGCGCGAGCTCGAACGGCGCGCCGCGGCCGAGGAGCTGCCCCCGGAGCCCGAGCCGGCGCCGCCTACCCCTCGCCGCCCGGTCGGGTTCCGCCCGCCGGGGTGAGCAGCGAGCGCAGCTGCAGCACCACCAGCACGGCCCCGATCACGCCTGCCTGCGCGGCGACGACGGCCCATCCCCACCCGAGCTCGGCCCACGCCTCGGTCAAGCCGAGCGGCCCCGCGAGCGCGATTACGTCTCCGCCGGCGAGCACGAGCGCGCAGGTCTCCGAAACGCCTGCGGTTTTCGGCGAGCGCCAGAATGTGAGCGCGGCGAGCCCCTGCAAGACCAGAGACTGCGCGTGCGCCGCCTTCGGCACCCACGCCCAGAACACGTCGGGCCAGAGCATCGCGGGCAAGCACCACGCGGTCCAGATGACGGCCACGTCGCCGGCTGTGTGCCGCGCGTCCCGCCGGGCCAGCACCCGCAGCGCGCACCACGCCGACAGCGCCGGCGCGGCGAGGTAGAGCGCGAGCTCGACCTGCGGCGGGAGCTTCAGCGCCGCCCGCGCCACGTCGCCGGCGAGCACGCCCCCGAGCGCCCAGGCGAGCGGCCGGTGGGCGGCGGCCCGCCAGGCGATGATGGCGGCCAGAACCACGGCCGCGCCGATGATGAGCCGGGGGACGATCACTCGCCGCGTCGCTCCTCGAGCGCCCCCCCCCGGCCGCCCTCACTCCTCCTCGGTCACCAGCTCAAGAATCGCGCTCTCGAACTCGTCCTCGTCCCAATCCGCCGCCGCGGCCCGCTCCCGCGCCTCGTTCAGCAGGGTCCGGATCTTCTTCGCCGTCTCGTACTTCAGCATCTCCATCGCCTGCCGCTCCTCGATCTGCTCGATGGTCATCGCCGCACCTCTTGATGGATGGTCGGTGTTCTTTTTTTTTCGACCGGATGCGCCTACCAGCCGAACCGGGCGGAGGCCGTCGGCTCCCAGCTGATCCCCTCCCAGGCGAGGGTGTTCACGTAGCGCGCGCCGAGGCCGAAGCTCATCGACGCCCCCGGCGCGGGCTCGTACGTCAGCCCCGCCTGCGCGCGCGGGAACAGACCCCAGTACCGCAGGCACAGGTGCCAGTCGTTGCAGACGGGGATCCGCCCGGCGTCGAGCGCGAGCCCGCCGCCCACGCGCCAGCTCTCGCTGATGCGGTAGTCGGCGCCGAGCTCCGGGCCAGCGAGAACGCCGAGCCAGCGGAACGACGAGAAGTCGAACGCCGCCACGGCGAGGCCGACCGAGACCCGGCCGCGCTCCGACGCAGGCCACCACCGGCGCGCGGCGATCGTGGGCGTCCAGCCGCCTGTCGGGTGCCGGTCGCCGAGCGCGACGTGCGTCGCCCCGAGCTCGACGGACCAGGGGCGCTCGTTACGACGCTCCTGCGCGGCGGCCGAGCCGACGAGGAGCAGGACAGCGGCGAGGGCCGCGCCCGCTCTCAACGGTCACCGCCCGGTTCGTCCCCCGGCGTCTGGCCAGGCGGGCCGCTCGGGCCGGCAGGGCAGCCCCAGGACTCCGGTTGCTCCGACAGCGGGCAGAGCACGGGCAGCAGGCCAGGGAACGCGCCACCGGGCAGAGGGCCTGGCATCGCGATGAGCGTGCGGGCGATATCCTCGTCAGACCACGCCTCCGGGTCGGTGACGAGCGGATCGTCGACGTGCTCGGCACGGTACCGCACCGAGGTCTCGGAGAAGCACTGCGACAACGGACCGCCGAACTTCTCCTCGAGCTTCGCCTTCGCCTGACCGTTCGCGAGGTGCGCCACGGCCTCGTTCATCTCGTCGACGCAGTTCACGTACGTGAGCTCTGGATGCGCCAATAGGCATTCGAGCAGGTTGGTGACGGTCCTGACCGACACCTCCACAAGGGAGTTGTCGTCGCGGTAGCACATGACCCTGCCGATCTCGTCGTCCGGCGGCCGCCTCCCGGCCCACTCCAAGGCGCGCCTGTTCATCGCGTAGTTGACCACGCGCGCCTTCGCCGCGGCGGACCAACCGGAGACGGCTGTCGTGAGCCTGTCCATGTCATCGCCGTCAGGCACAGAGCACCCACAAGCCACGACGGTCCCGACGAGCAGCACGGTTACCAAATGTCGTCTCATCACACTCTCTCCTTTCGGTTGCGCGCGGAAGCTCACGGGTAGTCGCCCCCGGTGGTCTCGCCGGGACCCTCGCCGGGCGGTCCGGACGGCGTCCCGGGGCAGCCCCACGCGTCCGGGTGCGCGGCGAGCGGGCAGAGCACGGGGAGCAGCCCCGGGGGAAGGCCTCCTGGGAGGGGCGGCGGCGTCTCGGAGCTGATGAGCGCCTCGACGGTGTCGTCGAGCGTGACGGCGTCGGGGTCGACGCAGTCCTGCGGCAGCTTCTCCGGCTCGTAGCGGGAGTCCCAGACGTAGCGGCACTCGCCGGCGAGCCCCAGGCGATCGAACGACGCCTGGGCGCGCCGCTGCATGGTGAGCGTCCACGCATCGACGCACGAGACGTACTGCGCCTCCACGACGCTCGTGCGTAGGCACCGCAGCAGGTCACGGACCGTGAGAGATTCCCCGAGCTGCGACCAGGAGCCGACCTTGTCGCCGTTGCGCACCCTGCACTCGTACTTCCCGACCTGCTCATTCTCGTCCCGGCCGTTCAGGTACTGAATGGCCTTCGCGTTCATCGTCATGAGCTTCCAGGCTTCCCCCTGCGCGCCGGGGAGCGACGCCACCATGTCGCGCAGGCTGGCGCGGTCATCGGGGTCCACGATCGAGCACGCGGTCGCGATGCTCGCCGCCGCCATCACCATCAAGATCAACAGCCTCTTCATCTCGTCTCCGTCTCCCGCACGCGCACACGCGCGGGCGCCCGACCCCGCACGCAGGGGCAGGCGGCCGCGGACGCTCGCGGCGTCAGCGCGCGACCGGCTCCAGCTCGAGCTCCGCCAGCTCGGCCTCGGGGAGCTCGTCGCACTCCCGCTCGGCGATGCACTCGCTCTCGCAGTCCGCGCGGCCCCACCCGCAGAGCTTCCGGCACGCGGTGCGGCACGAGTCCGCGGTATCCGGGGCCATGCACGCGGCGACGACCAGCGCCGCCGCGGCGACGACGACGACGAGGAGCTTCACCGCCCCCTCTGCTCGCGCTCGCGCGCCAGCTCGCGGGCGGCGGTGGCGCCGCTCGCTGGACGGGCGTTCGGCGCGGTTGCGCCACGGGTGTGCTCGAGAACGCCACAGGCCTCCGTCGCGCCGCCCGAGGGCGACAGCGCGCGACCGAGCGGGACGACGCCGCCACCGAGCGCCGTGCGGGGCCTGCGCGGCTCCGGGCGACGCGCCGCCGGCGCGGCCTCTGCGAGGCGAAGGATCGGCAGCGGGATCACCGCCACGCCGAACAGGAGCATGGCGACCCGCGGGTGCATGGTCGCGAGCTCGCCGAGCGTCGGTCCCGCCGGCGCAGGATTCGCGTAGATGACCGACGGCGGCAGGCGCCGCTCGACCGACCAGGTCTGCCCCTTCAGCCAGTCCCAGGACGAGCGGCCGCTCTTGAACCCGACGCGCTGCACCACGGGCGCGGCCGTCATCGCGAGCCCCCTTCGCCGCCCTCGGCCAGCTCGTCGGCCGCGGCCTCGAGCGCGTCCCACCCGAGCGACGTCGCGAGGAGCTGCCGTCCGACGAGGGCCAGCGCCGCGGCGGCCTCCGGGTCGTCGCTGCTGGCGTCGACTGGAGGGCAGGGGAGGGTCCCCCAGGGGACCGCCTCGGGGCGCTGCCCCAACGCTGCCCCAAAAACGACATTTCGCGTACTTACGCGCCGCCGTCCGGATGAATGCGTCGCGTCGACCGATCCGGAAACCGGCGCGATCCCGGCAGACGGCGCCTCATCAGGCGGGTTCGAATCCCGCTGGGGACGCTGCCTGTACTGCACGCGCCTTGTTGCCCTCGACAGCGACGACGGCTTCCAGGGCGACGGCGCCCTCGATCCGGTAGCGCTTGCCCTCCGGGGTCTCGATGGGCGTGAACCGCAGCGGGCCTCCGAGGATCGTCTCGAGCGCCTTCCGAGCTTCCTCGGGGCTCCGCTCCAGCATCGCGACGCCGCCGCCGGGGCGCGCAGGGCGCGTCAAGGGCGGCGCAGCCGCCGAGCCCTGCGAAGGAACCCTTGACGCATCCGAGCACCCCGGCACGCTCAGGACGCGATGGGCCGGCCATCACGCCCGTGACCGAGGCCCGCTCACCGTCGCGATGGCCATCCGCCAGGCCGAGCGAGAGAGCATCAACCAGCTTGATTCTCAACAAGCGATGTACGCCAAGCATGCCAGCGAGCGGGTGCCTACTTCGCTTTCGTTGGCTGAGACGACCCAGCGCGAGCACGCTTTGCTGACACGATAGAGAACTGGAATCTCTTCGTGCCCCGTGCGCATCGCTCGCCTCGGGTGGAACCTCCGCACCTGGCTCGCGCAGCTGCAGCAGCCTGCCGAGGTCGTGCGCTGGGAATGGAAGCGCTTCCGACAAGCCTTCGTCTTCCTTGCGGCCCTTACCACCGACGGCGGCGAGGGTTTCGCATCGGATGCAGCGCTCCCGACGAGCCTTCGTCTTCCTTGCGGCCCAGGCATTCATCGGGCGCGTCAGGTCTGGCTCCGCTTCGCTGGCTCGCTGCGCTTCGTGCATACGCTCTTCGCCGCTCTCCTCGGCTTGTCGTCATAGCGTTGACACCGCCCCGCAACGCACGCGTCGCATGCGTATCGCTTTCAAGCGCCGCTTGCAGCGGATACGTGTGTCCTCAGCCAGGGTAAAGAGCCTCCTCGAGCGGCGTTGGGCCCGTTCCGCTCGTCCACGTCCCCCTCATTGCCGCTCGAAGCTCGCCGCAGCAGCACTGAAAATGTTGGGGCTGCCTACACATGGTTGACTCGTAAGTAAAGAAAAGCTGAGGCTGCCTAAGTAAAGAAATGTTAGGGCGGCCTACATATCATTGACTTCGTGAGCAAAGGCGGGTCATTTCTTCTGAGCGGTGAAGAACCGGATCGAGGGCAAGTCGGCGGCGGAGATCTCGCGCATGACGGGGCTTTCACCAAACAAGGTGGCCTCGCGCTTGCATGGGCACGCTGCGCGCTCCGTGAGGCGCGCGCTTCGTGAGGACTTGACTGCGCGAGAGCGCGCGCTAGAGCATCGACCAGATTGATTTCTTGAAAAGTCTGAGCGGTCCGATGGCCGATGGCCGATGGCCGATGGCCGATGGCCGATGGTCGATGGAAGGATCGACAGGTTCGCATGGCCATGATCTCGTCCGCACCAAGAGGTGCATGGATGGAACGATAGTCGCCGCCGGTTGAGCTGTCGTGGCAGGAGCAGTCGCTGATGAAGCCGTTGACACGCGTAAGGACACTGTTCGGCTTTCTCAGGCTGCACCGGCACGAGCTGTTCGACGAGGCATTCCAAGAGCAGCTCGAGAGCAAGCCTTGGGGGCAGCGAGCTCGGCGCCCCGACTCGTTCAGCAAGCGCCACTTCAAGGTTGACCTGCGCGCCACGACGATCACGTGTCCGGCAGGACAGGTCGAAGTGTCCGAACCAGGCGACACGGTCGATATCGCGGCGCGGAAAGGGCACAGCGCGCGCTACCTCGACACCAGGAGAAACCTGTTCGCTGGCCGGCGAGCGCGATTGGTCGAGGCGCTCCTGGTCACGACGATATGACGGGCGGCGGACAGTGGGCCGTCTAGCTGCGCGTCGATTGTGTGTCGACCTGCCCCCACACGTGGAGCTCGTGAGAGGCCCCCGTTCAGGAAATACGCTCGGTGTACGGCTGGTCGCGCGCCGGCGGCGCCAAGGAGGAGTGATCGATGTTGTCAGCAGACATGTCCATGGTCGCCGGCCTCGCCAAGACAGCAGATGATTTGTACGAGTCCGTCAAGCGACGTGAGTCCAGCGCACGGACCTACGCGTCGTCGTTCGACACGGTGTTCGAGAGCGGGACGGGCATCCGCATGCGCGACCGGTTCGGGCGCGAGTTCATCGATTGTCTGGCCTGCGCCGGCGCTCTGCCGCTCGGGCACAATCACCCGGAGATCCGAGAAGCACTCTTACACTTCATCGACTCGGGTCACGTGCAGCAGGTCCTGGATCTGACCACGCCGGCCAAGTGCGAGTTCCTCGACGAGCTGTTCGGCCTCTTACCAGACAAGTGGGCCGCCCGGGCGAAGGTCCAGTTCTGCAGTCCGAGCGGGTCCGATGCGGTCGAGGCGGCGATGAAGCTGACGCGCATCGCTACGGGTCGCCAGCCAATCATCGCCTTTCACGGCGCGTACCACGGTATGACCGGCGGCGCGCTGGCCGCGATGGGAAATCTCACCCCCAAGGCGGGGCTGCCCGGTGCGGCTGGCGGTATCCACTTCGCGCCGTATCCGTACCGGTACCGCTGCCCGTTCGGCACCGACGGGCGCGACACCGACCAGCTCTCGATCCACTACTTGCGAAATCTGTTGTGTGATCCGGAGAGCGGGATTCCCCGTCCAGCGGCAGTCATCGTCGAGGTCGTCCAAGGAGAGGGAGGGTGCATCCCGGTCTCGGACGACTGGCTACGCCAAGTGCGGCAGCTTACCCGCGAGCTCGAGATCCCGCTCGTCATCGACGAAGTGCAGACCGGATTCGCCCGGACCGGGACCATGTTCGCGTTCCAACGCGCGCGCATCGTGCCCGACGTGCTCATCCTGTCCAAAGCTGTCGGCGGTGGTTTCCCGCTGTCGGTCGTCGTGTACGACGAGGCGCTCGATCTGTGGTCCCGCGGCATGCACGCCGGAACGTTCCGCGGTAACCAGATCGCGATGGTGGCCGGGAAGGTCACGATGCAGATCTTGCGACGCGATCGGCTCGCCGAGCACGCAGCGGAGATGGGTGAGCTGCTCATGACGGGTCTGCGCCGGATCGCGAGCGACCACCCGGAGCTGGGAGACGTGCGCGGGCGCGGGTTGATGGTCGGCGTCGAGGTCGTGGAGCCGTCGCCCGGCGCGCGTCGCGGACGGCACGACGGAGTGCTGAGCGCGGCGATCAAGCGAGCGGCGTTCGAGAACGGCTTGATCGTGGAGACCGGGGGCCGGCGTGGCTCCGTGCTCCGGCTGCTCCCGCCGCTGATCGTGACGAGGTCCGATGTCGGCGAGATCCTCGACCGCCTCGAGGCGGCGGTCGTCCGCGCCAAGCGGCAGTGACGAGGCCGTGGTGACGCAAACACGCGTCCGGCAGACGTTCGCCTTGTTGTGGGCGAGCGAGACCGCCTTCGACCTCGGCTCCGCGCTGATGACGTTCGCGCTCGGAGTCTGGTTGTTCCAGCGGACGGAATCTGCGCAGCAGTTCTCGTTGGCGATCGTGGCGACCGCGTTTCCAAGCCTGCTCATGACCCCGGTGGCGGGCGCGCTGGCCGATCGGTTCGACCGGCGCTGGGTCATCGTGGGGTGCGACGTCTGCTCGGCGGTGTTGATCGCCGTGCTCGCCGTCCTGGTGTTTCAGGATCGGATGCAGCCGGGCTACCTGTATGCGTTCAACGTCGCCAGCGCGGTCGTTGGATCGATCCGCATCCCGGCGTACCGGGCGGCGATGGGATCGATCGTGCCGCGGGAGCGGCTCACCCAGGCTGGTGCGCTGATCGGGCTCACGCAGAGCGTGTTCCAGGTGGCGGTGCCCCTGGTCGCGGGTTACCTCATGGCCGCGCTCGGGCTGACCGGCATCGTCACCGTGAACATCCTCCTCGTGGCTGCTGGAGCGATCGCCGCGTTCGGCGGGCTCTCGCGGAGCCGGCAGGCCGTCCGCGG
Organism: Sorangium sp. So ce296; assembly: GCF_051529605.1. Taxonomy (NCBI): domain Bacteria; kingdom Pseudomonadati; phylum Myxococcota; order Polyangiales; family Polyangiaceae; genus Sorangium; species Sorangium sp. So ce296. The sequence continues at coordinate 13,619,196 of NZ_CP150325.1, read as the reverse complement.
GGTCGAGCGCGCGGGGCGGTCGTCGCTCTTCCGCGAGACCGCTCTCAGCGTGCGCTCCGCGTTGGCCTATCTCCGCGAGGTGCCGACGATGGCCGGGCTCTCGATCTATGGCGCGATCCAGGAGGCCCTCGTCGTGCTCGCCGCGAGCATGATGATCCCGCTCGTCCTGTCGACGCATGCCAGCGAAGCGGTCGGCTTGATCCTGAGCTGCGGTGCGCTGGGCGCGGTGGCGGGGTCGGGACTGCTGGTGGTCGCGCCGGTGCGCCGTCGCCAGATGCGCTGGATGCTCGTGGCTCAACTGGCGGTATCGCTGATGCTGGTGCTGGTCGGGCTCGCGAGCTCGACGGTCCTGTGGGCCGTGTGCGCGTTCGGCGCGTACTTCGGCGGTGCGATGTCGACCGCGTGCGCCCTCGCGCTGCTCCTGCGCAAGACGCGGGTCGAGAGCCGAGGAAGTCTGTTCGCGCTGAATGCTGCGCTCAACGGGATCATGGTGTGCGTGGCGATGCTGGTGGGTGGCTATTTCGCTCACCATGTCTTCGAGCCGGCGCTCCTGGACGGAGGCGCCTGGGCGAGCACGGTGGGCGCCTGGGTCGGCACAGGCAAGGGCCGCGGTCTGGCCTTCGTCTTCATCGTGTGCGGCGCCGCTGGCGGCCTCCTGTCGCTCTTCGCGCTGCTCTCGCCGCGATTCCGGGACTTCGACGAGGGGACGCCCGATCCAGCGGATGAACCGACGACAGCCACGCCGCCGGCCGCGGCGCACCCCGAGCCGCGGGCCCGAGGCCACGCGCCAGGTGTGGATGAGCTTCTCGCTTGCGAACCGACGTCACCCGAGCGCCCAGGAGTCGCCGTTGACCACTCGACATGACCTCACGTCCGTCCAGCAGGCGATCTGGCTGGATCAGATGCTGGCGCCAGGGGTGCCGTCCTACAACATCGGGATGGTCTTTCGGATCGATGGCGACCTCGACGAGGCGCTGTTCGAGGAGGCGTTCGGTCACGTCGTCCAAGGCCACGACGCGCTTCGGCTGGTGATCGGGGAGGAGGCCAGTGTCCCTTTCCAGCGCGTCCTGCCGCGTGGCGGTGGCATCGCGCCGGTGCTCGACCTGACCGGCCACGACGACGCCGAGGCGCGCGCCTGGGCCCACATCCATCGGGCGGCAAGCACGCCGTTCGAGCTTTACGGCCGCCCGCTGTGGGAGGCGCAGCTCGTGCGGATCAGGCCGGACTGCCGGTACTTTCGGCTCCACTTCCACCACCTCGTGTCCGACGGCACCCACTTCGCCGTCGTGGTGCGCGCCATCGCGGAGGCTTACGAGCGGTGCTCGCGCGGCGCACCGGCGGGCGCGCCGGCGCCGTCCTACCTGGAGTTTGCCGAGAGAGACCGGCTGTATCTGGCGTCGCCCCGGTACGAGGCCGATCGACAGTTCTGGACAGAGCGATTCGTCACCTTGCCACCGCCGCTCCTCTCGCCGCGCGCGATCGAGGCCATGGCCAGCGGTCGCGACGCCTGGGTCAGCGACCGTGTCATGCGGCGGATCGAGGGCGACGAGCTCGCCCGCCTGCGCGCGTATCTCGCGGCGTCCGGGAGCACGTTGCAGCACTTCCTGCTCGCCGTCTTGGCCGCCTACTTCGCGCGCACGCACGGCGTAGAGGAGGTGGTGATCGGGGTGTCGGTGCACAACCGCGGCACGGCGCGCGACCGGTGCACGGCGGGCATGTTTTCCTCGATGATCCCGCTCGGGATCCAGGTCGATCGCGGCAAAAGCATCGCCGAGCTGATGCAGGACATCGCCGCCGAGCTGCGGCGTTGCTATCGCCATCAGCGATTCCCGATCCAGGATCTCAACAGGTCGCTGCGCCTCGACCAGCTCGGCCGGCGGCAGCTCTTCGACGTGACGCTGAGCCTGGACATCTATCCGGAAGCAGCGCCGATCGGCGCGGCGCGCTGGGCGGTGGTCGACAAGATGTACAGCGGCTTCGCTCAGGTCCCCCTGGCCGTGTGCATCAACGAGTATCCGGGGACCGACCGCGCGATCATCGAGCTCGACTACAGCCGCGCGGCCTTCGAGCGCGGCGAGATCGAGCGCATTCAGCGCCGCCTTTCGTGCGTGATGAACGCTGTGCTCGAAGGCGGCGCTGGCCAGCCGATCGGCGCGCTGCCGCTGATCGACGAGGACGAGCGGCGCCAGGTGGTGGTGGGCTGGAACGAGACCGGCACGGCGTACCCGACGGGGCTGCGCGTGCACGAGCTGTTCGAGGCGCAGGTGGCGCGGACCCCGGCCGCGGTGGCGGTCGACGACGGAGCGCGGCGGCTGTCCTACGCGGAGCTCAACGCGCGCGCCAACCAGCTTGCGCACGCGCTGCGGCGGCAGGGCGTGGGCCCAGACGTGCCGGTGGGGCTGTGCCTGGAGCGCAGCGTGGAGATGGTGATCGGGCTCCTGGCGGTGCTGAAGGCGGGCGGCTGCTACGTGCCGCTCGATCCAGACCAGCCGAAGGTGCGGCTGCGCGAGATGGTCGCGGACAGCGCGCCGCGTGTGGTGCTGGTGGACGCGGTGGGCGACCGGACGCTGGCCGAGGTCGATGGCATCGGCGCGCGGTGCGTGGCGCTCTCGATGCAGGCCTGGGGCTTCTCGCACGAGCCGTGTGACGCGCCGCCGGCGGAGGGGCGCGAGCGCGACCTGGCGTACGTGATCTACACGTCGGGCTCGACGGGGACGCCCAAGGGGGTGATGAACGAGCACCGCGGCGTGGTGAACCGGCTGCTGTGGATGCAGCAGGCGTACGGGCTGGGCGAACGGGACGTGGTGCTGCAGAAGACGCCGTTCGGGTTCGACGTGTCGGTGTGGGAGCTGTTCTGGCCGCTGATGGCGGGGGCGCAGCTGGTGATGGCGCGGCCGCACGGGCACAAGGACCCGGATTACCTGGCGACGCTGATCGAGCGCGCGAGGGTGACGACGCTGCACTTCGTGCCGTCGATGCTGCAGGCGTTCCTGGCCGAGGACGTGGCGGAGCGGTGCGCGAGCCTGGTGCGGGTGTTCTGCAGCGGCGAGGCGTTGCCAGCGCCGCTGGTGCGGCGCTTCCACGACCGGCTGCCCGGGGTCGAGCTCCACAACCTGTACGGGCCGACCGAGGCGGCGGTGGATGTCACTGCGTGGCAGTGCAGGCCGGGCGACACGAGCGACGCGATCCCCATCGGCCGGCCGATCGCGAACACACAGCTTTACATTCTCGACGAGCGGCGGCAGCCGGTGCCGGTTGGCGCGGCGGGCGAGATCTACATCGGCGGCGTGCAGGTGGCGCGGGGCTACCTGAACCAGCCGGCGCTGACCTCGGCGCGGTTCGTCGACGACCCGTTCACGGCGGGTGGTCGGCTGTATCGCACGGGAGATCTGGGGTGCTGGCGGTCTGACGGGGCGATCGAGTACCTGGGGCGCAACGACCTGCAGGTGAAGATCCGCGGCGTACGGATCGAGCTGGGCGAGATCGAGGCGCGGCTCGCCGAGGTGAAGGGGCTGCGCGACGTGGCGGTGACGGCGCGCGAGGACGAGCCGGGCGACCTTCGGCTGGTGGCGTACTACACGGCAGAAGGCGAGCAGGCGCCGGACGCCGGGGCGCTGCGAGCGCATGCGGCGCAGCGGCTGCCAGCGGCGGCCGTACCGGCGGCGTACGTGCGGCTCGCGGCGATGCCGGTGACGGCGAACGGCAAGCTCGATCGCAAGGCCTTGCCCGCGCCGGATGCTGCGGCGTTCGCGCACCGGGTGTACGAGCCTCCCCAGGGCGCGACCGAGCAGACGCTCGCCGAGATCTGGGCCGAGCTGCTCGGGATCGAGCGGGTCGGCCGCCACGACAACTTCTTCGCGCTGGGCGGCCACTCGCTGATCGCTATCCGGCTGATCGAGCGCATGCGCAGCGCGCACATGCACGCCGACGTGCGGGTCGTGTTCAGCGCTCCGACCCTGGCGGCGCTCGCGAGCCAGGTCGGCGCGGAGAGCGACGAGGTGGCGGTGCCGCCGAACCTCATCCCGCCGGACGCCGACCGCATCACGCCCGAGATGTTGCCGCTGGTGAGCCTCAGCCAGGCATCGATCGACGCGATCGTCGCGGCGGTCGATGGCGGCGCGGCCGGTGTGCAGGACATCTATGCGCTGGCGCCGCTCCAGGAGGGGATCCTGTTCCATCATCTGGTGCGGAGCCCCGACGACGCGGATCCGTACGTCATGTCCGGCGTGTTCGGCTTCGCCAGCCGCGCGCGGCTCGACCGCTTCCTCCAGGCGCTGCAGCAGGTGATCGACCGCCACGACATCCTGCGCACCGCCATTGCCTGGCAGGGCGTGGTGGAGCAGCCGGTCCAGGTGGTACACCGGCGTGCGACGCTCGAGGTCGAGGTCGTCGCGCTCGATCCGGACGCCGGGGATGTCGTCGCGCAGCTCGAGGCAGGTCACGACGCGCGGATCGACGTGACCCGGCCGCCGCTGTTCCGCGGTCGCGTCGCTGCCGACCCGACGCGCGGGCGCTGGATTCTGCACCTCCTGTTTCATCACCTGGTGCTGGACCACACGACGCTGGAGACCGTGCTCGCCGAGGCGCGCGCGATCGAGGACGGCCAGCGCGATCTGCCGGCGCCGGCGCCGTTCCGCGACTTCGTGGCGCAGGCGAGGTCGCGGGTCTCTGCCAGCGAGCACGAGGCGTTCTTCCGCGAGATGCTCGGCGACGTCGATGCGCCGACCGCGCCGTTCGGGCTGCTCGACGTGCACGGCGACGGCAGCGGCATCGCCGAGGCGAGCCGGACCTTGTCGGCCGAGCTCGCGCGCGCGGTCCGCGATCGCGCGCGGGCGCTGGGCGTGAGCACGGCGAGCCTCTTTCACCTGGCGTGGGCGCTCGTGCTGGCGCGGACGACGGACCGGCGCGACGTCGTGTTCGGCACCGTGCTCGTCGGTCGCGCGCAGGGCGGCGCGCGAGCGGACCGGGCGCTCGGCGTGTTCATCAATACGCTGCCGATCCGCGTCGACGTGGACGCGCGCGGTGTCGCGGACACGGCGCGAGGCACGCACGCGCGCATCGTCGAGCTGCTCCGCCACGAGCACGCGCCCCTCGCGCTGGCGCAGCGGGCCAGCGCGATCCCGAGCCAGGCGCCGCTGTTCACTTCGCTCCTCAACTACCGGTTCAGCGCGGACGACAGCGATGCGCCATCGCTGGCGCACGTGCTGGGATCGGAGATCGAGCTCCTCGCCAGCCGCGAGCGCACGAACTACCCGCTCGGTCTCACCATCGACGATCTCGGGCAGGCGCTCGTCCTGACGGCCAAGGCGCCGCGGGAGGTGGGGCCAGAGCGGATCTGCGACTTCGTACAGACCGCGCTGCACGTGCTGGTCGACGCGCTCGCAACGGAGCCCGCGCGGCCCGTGTGCGAGCTCGATGTGCTGCCGGCGTCCGAGCGCGAGCGCGTGCTCGCGTCCTGGAACGACACCGCGATCGAGGTCCCACCGGGCGCGTCCGTCCACGGCCTGTTCGAGGCGCAGGTCGCGCGGACGCCACAGGCGATCGCCGTCGTGCACGGGGACATCGAGGTGACGTTCGCCGAGCTCGATGCGCGGGCGAACGGCTTGGCGCACGCCCTGCGCGCCCACGGCGTCGGGCCAGATCGCCGGGTTGCGATCGTGCTCGAGCGCGGGGTCGACATGATCGTCGCCGTGCTCGGCATCCTCAAGGCCGGAGGCGCCTACGTGCCGCTCGACCCGTCGTGGCCGGCGGAGCGCCTCGCGCAGGTGCTGGTCGACGCCGGACCGGTCTGCGTGATCTCGCAGGCGGCGCTCCGCGCGAGCTTACCTTCCGCACCGCCGGTGATCCTGCTGGCCGCGGGCGGAGCGGACATCGCGCCTGCTCGGGGAATGGCCGACGCGCGGCTCGAGGAGACGGCAAGCGATGCGCCCGGCGCGTCGAGCGATCCGGCTCGCCAGCTGGCCTATGTCATCTACACGTCGGGATCGACCGGGCGACCCAAGGGGGTCATGATCGAGCACGGCAGTGTGGTCAACCTCTGGGCGGCGCTGGAGCGCGCCGTCCACGCGCATCACCCGCACTGCCGGCGGGTCAGCCTCAACGCGCCGCTCGCGTTCGACTCGTCCGTCAAGCAGTGGGTCCAGCTGCTGTCTGGACGCACGCTCGTCGTCGTGCCGGCCGACGTGCGGGCCGACGGCGCGGCGTTGCGCGACTTCGTCGCCGCGCACGAGATAGACGTCCTGGACTGCACGCCGTCTCAGCTGGCGCTGACGCTGGACGAGCACGGGGCGCCTCGCTGCGCCGTCACGCTGGTCGGCGGCGAGGCGATCGGCCCGGCGCAGTGGCATGCGCTGGTCGAGCAACGCCCGACGACCTTCTACAACGTCTACGGCCCGACCGAGTGCACCGTCGACGCCACGGTGGCTCGCATCTCGGGCGGTGCGCCGCACATCGGCCGACCGATAGCGAATGTGCGGGTGTATGTGGTGGACGCGTCGTTTCGGCCATCGCCCATTGGTGTGATCGGTGAGATCGTGATTGGCGGTGCGGGGGTGGCGCGGGGGTACCTGGGAGAGCCCGGTCTGACGGCGGAGCGGTTCGTGGACGATCCGTTCGTGTCCGGAGGACGAGTGTACCGGACAGGGGATCTCGGTCGCTGGCGTGCGGACGGGACGATCGAGTACGTGGGCCGCAACGACTTTCAGGTGAAGCTTCGAGGCTACCGCATCGAGCTTGGGGAGATCGAGGCGCGGCTCGGTGAGGTGAGGGGAGTCGAAGAGGTGGTGGTGGTGGCGCGTCGCGAGGGCGGTGACGCGGGCGATGCGCGGCTGGTGGCGTACTACACGGGCGAGGGGAATCTAGGGGACGCGCTGCGCGCCCACGCGTCGCGGACGCTTCCGTCGTACATGGTGCCGACGGCGTACGTGGCGCTCGAGGCGCTGCCGCTGACGGCGCACGGCAAGCTCGACCGGGGTGCGCTGCCTGCGCCCGAGGCGTCGGAGGCGAAGGCCGGCGAAGCGCCGCGGAATCAGATTGAAGAGCTCCTTGCCGGGCTGTGGAGCGAGCTATTGGGGCGCGAGCGGGTGAGCCGGAACGACCACTTCTTCGAGCTCGGTGGGCACTCGTTGCTGGCGATGCAGCTTGTGTCGCGGGTGCGTCGGTTGCTGGGAGTCGAGCTTGCGTTGTCTGAGGTGTTCGCGCACCCCGAGCTGCACCGGCTGGCGGCGCGTGTGAGGGTGGCGGAGCGCACGGAGCTGCCGGAGATAGCGGTGGGCGAGCGGCGTGGACCGGAGCCGGTGTCGCTGACGCAGCAGCGGCTATGGTTTTTGACGCGGCTGGAGGGCGCGAGCGCGGCCTATCACATCCGGGGTGCGTTTCAGCTGCGCGGCGCGCTGGACCGGGGCGCGCTGGTGGGCGCGCTGAGGCGAATCGTGGAGCGTCACGAATCGCTGCGCACGCGCTTCGGGGTGCAGGACGGCGTGCCGGTGCAGGAGGTGCAGGCGACGGCCGCGCTTCAGCTGCGCGAGGAGGATGTGCGGGGCTCGGCCGATGCGGCGGCAGCGGCGCGCGCGCTGGGCGATGCGCATGCGGCCACGGCGTTCGAGCTGAGCGAGGACCTGCCGCTGCGCGTGCTGGTCGTGCGCACGGGCGAAGACGAGCACGTGCTCGAGGTGGTGATGCACCACATCGCGTCGGACGGCTGGTCCGTCGGCATCTTTTTGCGCGAGCTGAGCGCGCTGTACGCAGCGTATGCGTCGGGTCGAGCGGATCCGCTGCCGGCACCGACGGTGCAGTACGCGGACTGGGCAGCGTGGCAGCGGAGCGCGCTGGCGAGCGGGCAGCTTGCGCGGCAGAGCGAGTTCTGGCGGAGCAACCTTCGCGGTGCGCCGAGCCTGTTGAGCTTGCCGTGGGACCGACCGCGCCCTGCGCAGCAGGACCCTGCAGGCGCGAGCATCGACGTGGAGGTGGGGGCGGAGCTGACGCGCGGGCTGCGTGCGCTGAGCCGTCGTCACGGGGTGACGATGTACATGACGCTGCTTGCGAGCTGGGGGGCGGTGCTCTCTCGGCTGAGCGGGCAAGAAGAGGTGGTGATCGGGAGTCCCGTGGCAGGGCGTGGGCGGGCGGAGATCGAGTCGTTGATCGGGTTCTTCGTGAACACGCTGGCGCTGCGCATCGACCTGCAGGGAGAGCCGACGGTAAGCGAGGTGCTGGCGCGTACGCGTGCGCAGGTGCTTGCGGCGCAGGAGCACCAGGACCTGCCGTTCGACCAGGTGGTGGAGGTGGTGGCGCCGCCGCGGAGCCTGTCGCACACGCCGCTGTACCAGGTGATGCTCGACTGGCACGGCACGCGGGATACGCCGGTGACGCTGCCAGGCTTGCAGGTGACGACGCTCCCGACGGAGCTGGACACGGCGCAATGCGACCTGACGCTGGCGCTGCAGGAGCGTGAGGAGGGGCTCGTGGGGAGCCTGAACTTCGCCACGGCGCTGTTCGAGCGCGAGACGGTGGAGCGCTACCGTGGCTACTGGCTGCGTGTGCTGGAAGGCATGGTGGCCGACGATCGGCAGCCGATCGGTGCGATTCCCGTGCTGTCGCCGGCGGAGTGGCAGCGCGTGGTGGTCGAGTGGAACGACACGGGGCGAGCGCTGCCGCTCGAGCGGTGCGTGCACGAGCTGTTCGAGGCGCAGGTGGCGCGGGCCCCTGAGGCGGTCGCGGTCGACGACGGGACGGAGCGTGTGAGCTACGGTGACCTGAACCGGCGAGCCAACCGGTTGGCGCGACACCTGCGCGATTTGGGCGTCACGGCGGACGCGCGGGTGGGCGTGTGCGCCGAGCGGGGCGCGCCGGTGCTTGTCGCGCTGCTCGCGACGCTGAAGGCGGGCGGAGCCTACGTGCCGCTCGACCCTGCCTATCCAGGCGAGAGGTTGGCCCACATCATCGAGGACAGCGCGCCCATCGCGGTGCTGACGGCGGGGGGCGCAGGGCGCGACGTGGCGTGCCGTCACGTGGCCGGGACGGTCCCGATGTTCGATGTCGAGCTGGATGCGGGCCAGTGGGCCTCGCGCCGCGATGACGACCTCGACGCGCGGGCGGTCGGTGTTGGCGCGGAGCACCTGGCGTACGTGATCTACACGTCGGGCTCGAGCGGTCAGCCGAAGGGCGTGATGATCGAGCACCGCAACCTCGTGAACTACACGCTCGCGGCGATCGAGTGGTTCGGGCTGGGACCTGCGGATACGGTGCTGCAGCAGAACTCGCTGAACTTCGACCTTTCGCTGGAGGAGATCATGCCAGCGCTGCTGGCGGGAGCGCGTCTGTTGCCGAGGTCGCGCCCGTTCGGGGCCGGGGACGAAGGCGAGCGCGCGAGCGTGGTGCACCTGACCGCGGCGCACTGGCACAGCCTTGTCGGCGAGTGGAGTCGTCCGGAGGCGGGCGCGCCGCCGCTGGACGGAGTGCGCATGATGAACGTGACGGGAGATGCGCTGTCGCCGCACGCGCTGGCGCGGTGGGAGGCGCTGGGCGCGGAGACGCGGCTGATCAACACGTACGGGCCGACGGAGGTCACGGTGTCATGCAGCGCGGCGTACGTTCGCCACGAGCCAGGCGCGGCGCGCGTGAGCATCGGCAAGCCGTTCGCGAATACGCGGATGTACGTTCTGGACCGCCGCGGCGAGCCGGTGCCGGTGGGCGTGGTAGGGGAGCTGTTCATCGCGGGCGCGCAGGTGGGGCGCGGCTATCTGCACCAGCCGCAGCGCAGCGCCGAGCGGTTCGTGGAGGACCGCTTCCACGCCGGCCAGCGCATGTACCGCAGCGGCGACCTGGCGCGCTGGCGGCCCGACGGGGAGCTCGAGTTCATCGGGCGCGATGACGGGCAGGTGAAGGTGCGCGGCTTCCGCGTGGAGCTCGGCGAGGTCGAGAGCGCGCTCGCGCAGCTGCCTGGGCTCGACGAGGTGGCGGTGCTCGTGCGCGAGGACGTTCCCGGCGACAAGCGCCTGGTTGCGTACTACACCGGCGCGGCCGCGCTCGACGACGACGCGCTGCGACGTCACGCCGCCGAGAAGCTGCCGGCGTACATGCTGCCGGCGGCGTACGTGCGGCTCGCTGCGCTGCCCCTTACGCCCAACGGCAAGCTCGATCGCAAGGCGCTGCCCGCGCCGGAGGCTGAAGCATTCGGGCATCAGGCGTACGAGGCTCCCCAGGGCGCGATCGAGCAGACGCTCGCCGAGATCTGGGCTGAGCTGCTCGGCGTCGAGCAAGTCGGACGCCACGACAACTTCTTCGCGCTGGGCGGCCACTCGCTGATCGCCATCCGGCTGATCGAGCGCATGCGCCGCGCGCGCATGCACGCCGACGTCACCGCGATCTTTCTGACGGCCTCGCTGAGCGAGCTGGCGGCGCAGGTGCGCGCCAGCGCTGACGAACCGAACGATCCCCCGCGCCTGATTGCGCGCCACCCGGGCGGCGTCCGCGAGCCGGACGCGGCTTTCGGGCTCGACGTCGAGGAGATCCGACTGTGAACACACGCGCCCTGCTGCAGCTCCTGGAAGAGAAGCAGATCCAGATCCACGCCGATGGCGGTGAGCTGGTCATTCGCGCACCGCGCGGCGCGCTCGACCCGGCGCTGGTCCAGTCGCTGCGGAGCGGGAAGGCCGCCCTGCTCGCCGAGCTCACGCAGCGGAACGAGCGGACCGCGCCCGTCGCCCGGATCACGCCGGACATGCTCCCTCTCGTCAGGCTGCCCCAGGACGCGATCGACGCGATCGTCGCGAAGGTCGAGGGCGGAGCGGCCAACGTTCAGGACATCTATCCCCTGGGTCCGCTGCAGGAGGGGCTGTTCTTCCACTACCTGCTCCAGGACGGCGGCGACCCGTACCTGTTGTCCACCGTGCTCCGCTTCGACACCCGAGGGCGGCTCGACGGCTTCGTCGCCGCACTGCAGGAGGTGATCGATCGTCACGACATCTTGCGCACCGGCTTTGTCTGGGAAGGGCTCGACCAGCCGGTCCAAGTCGTGTGGCGGCGGGCGACGCTCTCGGTCCAAGAGGTGGAGCTGGATGCGCAGGGGGACGACACGGCCGAACGCCTCGAAGCGCTGCACCACCCATCTCGCTATCGCCTGGACGTCGGCCGCGCGCCGCTCCTCACCTGCTACGTGACCCCCGACGACACGCCGGCCGAGATCGCCGACGAGGCGGCAGGCACGCCGCGTGACTCCGCGGGCGGGCCCTGGCTGCTGCACCTGCTCGCCCACCACCTGATCAGCGATCACACGACGCTGGACCTGCTCGTCGAGGAGGCGCGCATGATCGTCCGCGGCGAGCGAGACCGCTTGCCGCGGGCGGTGCCGTTTCGCAACTTCGTGGCCCAGGCCCGCACGAGCGTTGGCCAGGACGACCACGACGCGTTTTTCCGCAGCCTGCTCGGCGACATCGAGGAGCCGACCGCGCCGTTCGGTGTCGTCGAGGTCCGGGGCGATGGCCGCGGCCACGACGAGGTCCGACAGATGCTCGACCCCGCGCTGTCGACCGGGCTCCGCCGCGTCGCGCGCGCCATGCGGGTCAGCGCGGCGAGCCTCGTCCACCTGGCGTGGGCCCTGGTCCTGGCCCGGACGACCGGGCGGCACAATGTCGTGTTCGGCACGCTGTTGTTCGGTCGGATGCAGAGCGGCGCGGACGCCGATCGCGCGCTGGGGATGTTCCTCAACACACTGCCGATACGCATCGACGTCGGCGATGACGGCGTCCGACGCGCGCTCGAGCGCACGCACGCGACGCTGGTCCAGCTGCTCCGCCACGAGCACGCATCGCTGGCGCTCGCCCAGCGCGCGAGCGGCGTCCCCGCGAAGACCCCTCTGTTCACCTCGCTGTTGAACTATCGCCACAGCGATCGGGCCGCGGTGGATCGCAGCGGTCAGGCGCGATACCTCGGCGATGGCATCGCGTTGCTCCGCGCCCGCGAGCGCACCAACTACCCCCTGAGCCTCGATGTCGACGACCTGGGCGACGGTTTCCACCTGACCGCGCAGGCCGATGCCTCGATCGGCGCAGCGCGGCTGTGCGACTACATGGTCTGCGCGCTGACCGGCCTGATCCAGGCGCTCGAGCGCAATCCGGACCGGCCGGTCCGCGAGCTCGAGGTCCTGCCCGAACCCGAACGTGTGCAGCTCGTCGAGACCTGGAGCGCGGGGGGCGAGGCCGCGGCCGACGTGGATGCGTGCATCCACGAGCGCTTCGAGCAGCAGGCGGCGCTGCGCCCCGACGCGATCGCGCTCGCGTGGGGCGATCGCCGGCTCCGCTATGGCGAGCTCAACGCGCAGGCCAACCGGCTCGCGCATCGCCTCCGCGCCATGGGCGTGAGACCCGACGACCGCGTCGCCGTGTACGGTCCGCGCAGCGCCGAGATCGTCGTGGCCGTGCTGGCCGTGCTCAAGGCGGGCGGCGCCTACGTCCCGCTGGATCCGAGCTATCCGCTGGAGCGCCTGGGCCAGATGGTCGAGGACTGCGACCCGCGGGTCGTGCTCCACGTCGGGCCTCTCCCGGACGCGGTCGCGCGCCACCTGCCTCGGGTCGACCTGCAGGCCGACGCCGCATGGCAGCACGAGAGCGAGCGCAATCCCGATCGCCAGACCATCGGTCTGGGTCCGCAGCACCTCGCGTATGTGCTCTACACCTCGGGCTCCACGGGGCGCCCCAAGGGCGTGATGATCGAGCACCGCGGTGTGGTGAACCAGAACGCCGCGCTGGCCGAGCGGATCGGCCTCGGTCCGGGCGATCGCATGCTGCAGTTCGCCTCGCTGTCGTTCGACACGTCCGTCGAGGAGTTGTTCGCGACCTGGATGCGCGGCGCCACGCTCGTCATGCGCACCGACGAGTGGCTGGCCGGTCCGCGTGCCTTCTGGGCGCTGTGCGAGGCGCACGGCGTGACGGTCGTGGATCTGCCGACCCAGTTCTGGGCGCAGCTCGCGCTCGATCCCGAGCGAGCGTCGATCCCGGTCTCGGTGCGGCAGGTCATCATCGGCGGCGAAGCCGTGACCGAACGCGCGCTCGCGGCGTGGTTTGCGCGCGGCGGGCACCGGCCGCGGCTGCTCAACACCTACGGGCCGACCGAGACGACGATCAGCGCGACGATGCACGACGTCGAGGGCGGCGCGGGCCAGTGGCGGAGCATCGGTCGCCCGAGCGCCGGCGTCCGGGTCTACCTCGTGGATCGCGCGTTGCGGCCGGTGCCCGCTGGCGTGGCGGGCGAGATCGTGATCGGGGGCGTGCAGGTCGGACGCGGCTACCTGAACCAGCCCGCGCTGACGGCAGAGCGGTTCTTCGACACGCCCAGCGCGCTGGGCGCGTCGGGCGCGCGGCTGTACCGCACCGGCGACGTCGGTTGCTGGCGACCGGACGGCACCATCGAGTACCTCGGGCGCGACGACCACCAGGTGAAGATCCGCGGCTTCCGCATCGAGCTCGGCGAGATCGAGGCGGCGCTCGCGAAGGTCGCGGGCATCACGGACGTCGTGGTGGTGGCCCGCGCAACCGAGCTCGACGGGCACGGCGACCAGAAGCTTGTGGCGTACTTCGTCGGCGACGCAGCCCCGGACGCCGAGACGCTGAGGCAGCACGTGGCGCAACACCTGCCCGCTTACATGGTCCCCTCCGCGTACGTTCGCCTCGCCGCGCTGCCGCTGTCTCCGACAGGCAAGCTCGATCGCCGAGCGCTGCCCGCGCCGGATGCCGACGCGCACGTCCGGCGGTCGTACGACGCTCCTCGCAGCGGGACCGAGCAGCTGATCGCCACGATCTGGGAGGACCTGCTGCAGGTCGAGCAGGTCGGACGCCACGACGACTTCTTCGCGCTCGGCGGGCATTCGCTCCTGGCGGTGCGGCTGCTCGCGCGGCTACGCCGTACGCTCGACGTCGAGATCTCGCTCGCCGAGCTGTTCGCGCACACAGAGCTGTGGCGGCTGGCTGAGCACCTGGCAGGCGCGCGTGCCTCGTCGCTGCCGCCGATCCGGCCGGCAGAGCGCACGGGGCCGTTGCCGCTGTCGCTCGCGCAGCAGCGCCTGTGGTTCCTCACTCGGGTGGAAGGCGCGAGCGCGGCGTACCACCTCACCGCGCTGGGGCGGCTGACCGGCCCGCTCGATCGCCCGGTCCTGATCCGCGCGTTGCGTCGCGTCGTGGAGCGACACGAGGCGCTGCGCACCCGTTTCCAGCTCGTCGACGACCAGCCGGTGCAGATCGTCGAGCCCGGCGCCGAGCTACCGGTCGCCGAGGACGATCTGCGCGGCGCGTCGGGGGCCGCGGCCCGGGCCCTCGAGCTCGCGAAAGCCCACGCCTGCGCGCCGTTCGACCTCGCGCGCGAGATTCCGGTGCGCGCGCTGGTCGTGCGCGTGTCCGAGGACGAGCACCTGCTGCAGGTCGTCATGCACCACATCGCTTCCGACGGCTGGTCGGTGGGTGTGCTGCTCGACGAGCTCGGTCGGCTGTACCCCCGCTACCTCGCGGGCGAATCCGACCCGCTGCCGCCGCTCGCCGTCCAGTATGCCGACTACGCCGCCTGGCAGCGCGCCTGGTTCGTCGAGGGCGAGCTCGAGCGCCAGCGTGCGTACTGGCGCCGCACCCTCGGCGGTGCGCCGACCTTGCTCGAGTTGCCCACCACCTGGCCGCGGCCCTCGGAACAGGCTCACGCCGGGGACGAGGTCGGCGTGAGCCTCGATGCCGCGCTCGTGCAGCGGCTGCGGACGCTGTGCCGGCGGCACGGCGTGACGCCGTACATGGCGGTGCTGGCGAGCTGGGCGGCGACGCTCGGGCGCCTCGCTGCGCAGCACGAAGTGGTGATCGGAACCCCGGTGGCAGGGCGCGACCGCGCCGAGATCGAGCCGCTCGTCGGTTTCTTCGTCAACACGCTGCCGATCCGCATCGACCTGCAGGGAGCGCCCACGGTGGCGGAGCTCCTCGCGCGCACCCGCGCCCAGGTGCTCTCGGCGCACGAGCACCAGGATCTGCCGTTCGATCAGATCGTCGAAGCGGTCGCGCCTCCGCGCAACCTGGCCCACACGCCGCTATTTCAGGTGATGCTCGCCTGGCAGGGCGGGTCAGAGCGCGAGCTTTGCCTGCCCGGCGTCACGGTGACGCCGCTACGGGCCGGACAGGCGACCGCCCAGTTCGACCTGACGCTCTCGCTCGAGGACGGAGCGCACGGGATCACCGGAACGCTCAACTACGCCACCGCGCTGTTCGACCGCGCGACCGCGCAGCGCCTCGTCGCGTACTGGGAGACGCTGCTCGAGGCGTTCGTCGCCGACGGCGAGGCGGTGGTCGCCCGACTGCCGATCTTGCCGGAGGCGGAGCGCCTGGACGTGGTGGAGAGGTGGAACCAGACGCGAGCGTCGGCGAGCCGAGGGTGCGTGCACGAGCAGTTCGAGGCGCATGCGCGGCGCAACCCCGAGGCGATCGCGCTGGTGCACGGAGCGGAGCGCGTGAGCTACGGCGCGCTGAACGCGGCGGCGAACCGCCTGGCGCATCACCTGCGCGGGATGGGGGTGGGGCCGGAGCAGCGGGTGGCGATCTGCCTGGAGCGCGGTGTGGCGCTGGTGACCGCGATCCTTGCGGTCCTCAAGGCGGGCGGAGCCTACGTGCCGCTCGAT
The DNA here is from genome assembly GCF_051529605.1 of Sorangium sp. So ce296. NCBI lineage: Bacteria > Pseudomonadati > Myxococcota > Polyangiales > Polyangiaceae > Sorangium > Sorangium sp. So ce296. The sequence continues at coordinate 13,603,559 of NZ_CP150325.1, read as the reverse complement.
CCGGCCTACGCGTCGGAGCGGCTGGTGGCGACGCTGACCGACAGCGACCCTTCGGTGGTGCTCGTGGACGCGACGGGGCGCGGGGCGCTGGGAGAGCCAGCGTCGCGGTCGGCGCGGTGGGTCGATGTCGAGCAAGACGCGGCGCAGTGGGCGGAGGCGGCCGAGCACGATCCTGGGGTGGAAGTCTTGCCGAGCCACCTTGCGTACGTGATCTACACGTCGGGTTCGACGGGGCGGCCCAAGGGCGTGATGGTCGAGCACGCGCAGGTGTCGCGGTTGTTCGCATGCACCGAGGCGTGGTTCGGGTTCGACGAGCGGGACGTGTGGAGCCTGTTCCACTCGATCGGGTTCGACTTTTCGGTGTGGGAGCTGTGGGGCGCGCTCTCGTACGGCGGGCGGCTTGTAATCGTGCCGCTGACGACCGCGCGCTCACCGGTCGAGTTTTATGAATTGTTGTGCGCCGAAGGGGTGACGGTCCTGAACCAGACGCCGAGCGCGTTCCAGCAGCTGATGGCGGCGCAGGCGCAGACGACGAGGGAACACCAGCTGCGCTGGGTGATCTTCGGTGGAGAGGCGCTGGAGCTGCGGACGCTCAAGCCCTGGTACGAGCGCAACGACGAGCAAGCGACGAGGCTTGTGAACATGTACGGCATCACCGAGACGACGGTGCACGTGACCTACCGTGCGCTCGCGGCTCGGGACGCGGACCGGCCTGGGCCGAGCCCGATCGGGGTGAAGCTACCCGACTTGCGGCTGTACGTGCTGGACGAGCAGAGGCAGCCGGTGGCGGTGGGGGTGACGGGCGAGCTGTACGTCGGGGGCGCGGGCGTGGCGCGCGGCTACCTCGGGCAGCCGGAGCTCACGGCGGAGCGGTTCGTGGACGACCCGTTCACGGGAACGGGGCGCCTGTACCGGACAGGCGATCTGGGTCGCTGGTTGCCCGACGGGAGCATCGAATACCTCGGACGCAACGACTTCCAGGTGAAGATTCGCGGCTTCCGGATCGAGCTTGGGGAGATCGAGGCGCGGCTGGCGGGCGCGCCAGGCGTCGCGGAGGTGGTGGTCCTCGCGCAGCCGGTGGGCGAGAGCGCGCCGGGAGAGCGGCGGCTGGTCGCGTACTACACGGGCGAGCACGCGCCGGATGCGCGCGCGCTGCGCGAGCACGCCGCACGGGGCCTACCCGAATACATGCTGCCAGCCGCCTACGTGCGGCTCCCAGCGCTGCCGCTCACCCCCAACGGCAAGCTCGACCGCAAGGCGCTGCCGGCGCCTCAGGGCGAGGCTTTCGCGCGTCGCTCCTACGAGCCTCCGCAGGGCCCCATCGAAGAACGCCTCGCGGTGCTGTGGGCGAGGCTCCTCAAGCAGGAGCGTGTCGGGCGACACGACAACTTCTTCGCGCTCGGCGGTCACTCGCTGCTGGCGGTCAGCTTGCTCGAGCGCATGCGGCGCGAGGGGCTGCACGGCGACGTGCGTGCGGTGTTCAAGGCGCAGACCTTGGCGGAGCTCGCGGCGCAGATTCGCGACGAAGATCCGGAGCTGCCTGTGCCTCCGAACCTGATTCCGGCGCAAGCCGATCGGATCACGCCGGAGATGCTCACGCTCGTCAGCCTCGACCAGGACGCGATCGACGCGATCGTGGCGTCGGTCGACGGCGGCGCGGCCAACGTGCAGGACATCTACCCGCTCGCGCCGATGCAGGAGGGAATGCTGTTCCACCACCGGCTCGATGCGCCGTCCGAGACCGATCCCTACATGGAGTCGTACACCCTGGCCTTCCGGTCACGGGGCCGGCTCGAACGCTTCCTGGCGGCGCTCCAGCACATCGTCGATCGCCACGACATCCTGCGCACCGGGTTCTGGTGGGACGGCCTCGAGCAGCCGGTCCAGGTGGTGCGCCGGCGCGCGGTCGTCCCCGTCTCGTGGCTCGACCCCGATGACCTGGGCGCCGTCGACGGCGACGTCGTGCGGGCGCTCGAGGGGCGGTTCGATCCGCGGCGGCTCCGCCTCGATATCCAGCGGCCGCCGCTGCTCGCCTGCCACGTGGTCGAGGACCGCGCGCAGCAGCGCTGGGTGCTGTGCGTCCTCATGCACCACCTCGTCATCGACAACACGACGCTGAAGCTGCTGGCCGCCGAGGAGCGGGCCATCGAGCTCGGTCGTCTCGGCGAGCTGCCGCGGCCCGCGCCGTACCGCGAGTTCGTGGCGCGCGCCCGGCAGGCGATCGGCCTCGGCAAGCACGCCGCGTTCTTCCGCGAGTTGCTCGGAGACATCGACGAGCCGACCGCGCCCTTTGGCCTCGTCGACGTCCGCGGCGACGGGCGTGGCATCGCGGAGGCGGAGAGCAGGCTGCCCGGCGAGCTGTCGCGCGCCATCCGGCGCTGCACCGCGCGGCTCGGGGTGAGCCCGGCGAGCTTCATGCACCAAGCCTTTGGCCTCGTGCTCGCCCGGGTGACCGGCCGGCGCGACGTGGTGTTCGGGACCGTGGTGTTCGGTCGCATGCATGCCGGTGCCCGAGCCGACCGGGTGATGGGGATGTTCATCAACACGCTGCCGATGCGGCTCCGCGTCGACGAGCGCGGCGTCGAAGACAGCCTCCGACGCACCCACGACCTCGTGGTCGAGCTGCTGCGCTACGAGCACACGCCGCTCGGGCTCGCGCAGCGCGAGAGCCGCGTGCCGGCGCAGACTCCGCTCTTCTCCGCCCTGCTCAACTACCGGCAAGGCGCCCTCGTCGTGCAGGAAGAGCTCGACGACGCGGGCGCGCCTCCGGATCCCGGTCGCGACGACGAGATCGATTTTCTCGGCGGTAACGAGCGCACCAACTACCCGCTGGTCCTGTCGATCGACGACCTGGGTGACGACTTCTCGGTCACCGCACAGGTGAGCAGCGACATCGGGCCTGAGCGCGTGTGGGACTTCATGCACGAGGCCCTCGCGGGCCTGGTCCGCGCGCTGGACGAGGATCCACGGGCGCCCACGTGCGGCATCGACGTGCTGCCCGCGGCGGAGCGCGAGCGCGTGGTCGCGGAGTGGAACGACACGGCGCGGGCCTACCCGCTCGAGTCCTGCGTGCATGAGCTGTTCGAGGCGCAGGTCGCGCGCTCTCCGGCGGCGATCGCCGTGGCGCAGGGCGACGAGGCGGTCTCGTATGCAGCGCTCGATGCGCGGGCCAACCGGCTGGCCTGGCACCTGCGGCAGCTGGGGGTGCATTCCGGGGCCCGGGTCGCGCTGTGCTTCAAACGCAGCCCCGCGCTGATCACGGCGATGCTGGCCACGGCCAAGGCCGGCGGCGCCTACGTGCCGCTCGATCCTGCGTATCCCGCCGAGCGGCTCGACACCTTGCTGCGGAGCTCGGCTCCGGCCGCCGTGCTGACCGACGCCCATGCACGGCTCGCGATTGGCGCGACCGCACAGCGCGCAGGCGTGCGGGTGCTCGATCTCGACCGCGACATCGAGCTCGACGCAAGCGAGCGGCGGGGACACGACAGGGACGACACCGCTGCCGCGCCGTCGACGTCGAGCGACCTCGCTTATGTCATCTACACTTCGGGATCGACCGGCGAGCCCAAGGGGGTGATGGTCGAGCACCGCAGCCTGACCAACCTGGTCGCCTGGCATATCGAGGCGTTCGGGCTTGCGCCGGGTCATCGCAGCTCGAGCACGGCAGGCGTTGGCTTCGACGCGATGACCTGGGAGATCTGGCCACCGCTGTGCAGTGGCGGCACCTTGCTGCTGCCGCCGCGGGACGTGGCGGGCGATCCGGAACGGCTCCTCGATTGGTGGCGCGCCCAGGCGCTGGACGTGAGCTTCCTTGTCACGCCGCTCGCGGAGCTGGCCCACGCCGGCGGAGCGGGCAACCCGCGCCTGCAAACGTTGCTGATCGGCGGCGATCGGCTGCGCCGCTGGCCCCAGGGTCTGCCGGCCGGTCAGGCCCTGATCAACAACTACGGGCCGACGGAGAGCTGCGTGGTCGCGACCTCCGGTCGGCTGCACGAAGGCGACTCCGTCCTGCACATCGGCCGACCGATCGCGAATGTGCGTGTGTACGTGGTGGACGCGTCGTTTCGGCCATCGCCGGTTGGTGTGATCGGTGAGATCGTGATTGGCGGTGCGGGGGTGGCGCGGGGGTACCTGGGGGAGCCAGGTCTGACGGCGGAGCGGTTCGTGGACGATCCGTTCGTGTCCGGAGGACGAGTGTACCGGACAGGGGACCTCGGTCGCTGGCGTGCGGACGGGACGATCGAGTACGTGGGTCGCAACGATTTTCAGGTGAAGCTTCGAGGCTACCGTATCGAGCTTGGGGAGATCGAGGCGCGGCTCGGTGAGGTGAGGGGAGTCGAAGAGGTGGTGGTGGTGGCGCGTCGCGAGGGCGGTGACGCGGGCGACGCGCGGCTGGTGGCGTACTACACGGGCGAGGGGAATCTAGGGGACGCGCTGCGCGCCCACGCGTCGCGGACGCTTCCGTCGTACATGGTGCCGACGGCGTACGTGGCGCTCGAGGCGCTGCCGCTGACGGCGCACGGCAAGCTCGACCGGGGTGCGCTGCCTGCGCCCGAGGCGTCGGAGGCGAGGGCAGGCGAAGCGCCGCGGAATCAGATTGAAGAGCTCCTTGCCGGGCTGTGGAGCGAGCTATTGGGGCGCGAGCGGGTGAGCCGGAGCGACCACTTCTTCGAGCTCGGTGGGCACTCGTTGCTGGCGATGCAGCTTGTGTCGCGGGTGCGTCGGTTGCTGGGAGTCGAGCTTGCGTTGTCTGAGCTGTTCTCGCACCCCGAGCTGCACCGGCTGGCGGCGCGTGTGAGGGTGGCAGAGCGCACGGAGCTGCCGGAGATAGCGGTGGGCGAGCGGCGTGGACCGGAGCCGGTGTCGCTGACGCAGCAGCGGCTATGGTTTTTGACGCGGCTGGAGGGCGCGAGCGCGGCCTATCACATCCGGGGTGCGTTTCGGCTGCGCGGCGCGCTGGACCGGGGCGCGCTGGTGGGCGCGCTGAGGCGAATCGTGGAGCGTCACGAATCGCTGCGCACGCGCTTCGGGGTGCAGGACGGCGTGCCGGTGCAGGAGGTGCAGGCGACGGCCGCGCTTCAGCTGCGCGAGGAGGATGTGCGGGGCTCGGCCGATGCGGCGGCAGCGGCGCGCGCGCTGGGCGATGCGCATGCGGCCACGGCGTTCGAGCTGAGCGAGGACCTGCCGCTGCGCGTGCTGGTCGTGCGCACGGGCGAAGACGAGCACGTGCTCGAGGTGGTGATGCACCACATCGCGTCGGACGGCTGGTCGGTGGGCATCTTTTTGCGCGAGCTGAGCGCGCTGTACGCCGCGTATGCGTCGGGTCGAGCGGATCCGCTGCCGGCACCGACGGTGCAGTACGCGGACTGGGCAGCGTGGCAGCGGAGCGCGCTGGCGAGCGGGCAGCTTGCGCGGCAGAGCGAGTTCTGGCGGAGCAACCTTTGCGGTGCGCCGAGCCTGTTGAGCTTGCCGTGGGACCGACCGCGCCCTGCGCAGCAGGACCCTGCAGGCGCGAGCATCGACGTGGAGGTGGGCGCGGAGCTGACGCGCGGGCTGCGCGCGCTGAGCCGTCGTCACGGGGTGACGATGTACATGACGCTGCTTGCGAGCTGGGGGGCGGTGCTCTCTCGGCTGAGCGGGCAAGAAGAGGTGGTGATCGGGAGTCCCGTGGCAGGGCGTGGGCGGGCGGAGATCGAGTCGTTGATCGGGTTCTTCGTGAACACGCTGGCGCTGCGCATCGACCTGCAGGGAGAGCCGACGGTAAGCGAGGTGCTGGCGCGTACGCGTGCGCAGGTGCTTGCGGCGCAGGAGCACCAGGACCTGCCGTTCGACCAGGTGGTGGAGGTGGTGGCGCCGCCGCGGAGCCTGTCGCACACGCCGCTGTACCAGGTGATGCTCGACTGGCACGGCACGCGGGATGCGCCGGTGACGCTGCCAGGCTTGCAGGTGACGACGCTCCCGACGGAGCTGGACACGGCGCAATGCGACCTGACGCTGGCGCTGCAGGAGCGTGAGGAGGGGCTCGTGGGGAGCCTGAACTTCGCCACGGCGCTGTTCGAGCGCGAGACGGTGGAGCGCTACCGTGGCTACTGGCTGCGTGTGCTGGAGGGCATGGTGGCCGACGATCGGCAGCCGATCGGCGCGATTCCTGTGCTGTCGCCGGCGGAGTGGCAGCGCGTGATGGTCGAGTGGAACGACACGGGGCGAGCGCTGCCGCTCGAGCGGTGCGTGCACGAGCTGTTCGAGGCGCAGGTGGCGCGGGCCCCTGAGGCGGTCGCGGTCGACGACGGGACGGCGCGTCTGAGCTACGGCGAGCTGAACCGGCGAGCGAACCGGCTGGCGCGCCACCTGCGCGAGGTGGGCGTCACGGCGGACGCGCGGGTGGGGGTTTGCGGCGAGCGGGGCGCGCCGATGCTTGTCGCGCTGCTGGCCACGCTGAAGGCGGGCGGAGCGTACGTGCCGCTCGATCCTGCCTATCCAGGCGAGAGGTTGGCCCACATCATCGAGGACAGCGCGCCCATCGCGGTGCTGACGGCGGGGGGCGCAGGGCGCGACGTGGCGTGCCGTCACGTGGCCGGGACGGTCCCGATGTTCGATGTCGAGATGGATGCGGGCCAGTGGGCCTCGCGCCGCGATGACGACCTCGACGCGCGGGCGCTGGGCGTTGGCGCGGAGCACCTGGCGTACGTGATCTACACGTCGGGCTCGAGCGGTCAGCCGAAGGGCGTGATGATCGAGCACCGCAACCTCGTGAACTACACGCTTGCGGCGATCGAGTGGTTCGGGCTGGGACCTGCGGATACGGTGCTGCAGCAGAACTCGCTGAACTTCGACCTTTCGCTGGAGGAGATCATGCCAGCGCTGCTGGCGGGAGCGCGGCTGTTGCCGAGGTCGCGCCCGTTCGGGGCCGGGGACGAAGGCGAGCGCGCGAGCGTGGTGCACCTGACCGCGGCGCACTGGCATAGCCTTGTCGGCGAGTGGAGCCGTCCGGAGGCGGGCGCGCCGCCGCTGGACGGAGTGCGCATGATGAACGTGACGGGAGATGCGCTGTCGCCGCACGCGCTGGCGCGGTGGGAGGCGCTGGGCGCGGAGACGCGGCTGATCAACACGTACGGGCCGACGGAGGTGACGGTGTCGTGCAGCGCGGCGTACGTTCGCCACGAGCCAGGCGCGGCGCGCGTGAGCATCGGCAAGCCGTTCGCGAATACGCGGATGTACGTCCTGGACCGCCGCGGCGAGCCGGTGCCGGTGGGCGTGGTGGGGGAGCTGTTCATCGCGGGCGCGCAGGTGGGGCGCGGCTATCTGCACCAGCCGCAGCGCAGCGCCGAACGGTTCGTGGAGGACCGCTTCCACCCCGGCCAGCGCATGTACCGCAGCGGCGACCTGGCGCGCTGGCGGCCCGACGGGGAGCTCGAGTTCATCGGGCGCGACGACGGGCAGGTGAAGGTGCGCGGCTTCCGCGTGGAGCTCGGTGAGGTCGAGAGCGCGCTCGCGCAGCTGCCTGGGCTCGACGAGGTGGCGGTGCTCGTGCGCGAGGACGTTCCCGGCGACAAGCGCCTGGTGGCGTACTACACCGGCGCGGCCGCGCTCGACGACGATGCGCTGCGACGTCACGCCGCCGAGAAGCTGCCGGCGTACATGCTGCCGGCGGCCTACGTGCGGCTCGCCGCGCTGCCCCTCACGCCCAACGGCAAGCTCGATCGCAAGGCGCTGCCCGCGCTGGACGACTCGGCCGCGTCGAGCCAGCCGTTCGAAGCGCCGTGCGGCGAGGTCGAGGAGCGGCTGGCCCGGATATGGTCCGAGCTCCTCGATCTGCCGCGCGTCGGACGCCATGACGACTTCTTCGCGCTCGGCGGCCACTCGCTCCTCGCCGTCCGCCTCATCGAGCGGATGCGCCACGAGGACCTCCACGCCGACGTCGCCTCCATCTTTACCGCCGTCAGCCTTGCCGAGCTGGCGAGAGCCACCACGCGCCTGAAGGAGATTCTGCTGTGACGACTCTGAACCAGCTCTTGACCATGCTCGAGACCAAGGGCCTCTCGCTGACGCTCGTCGGCGACGGGCTGTCGTTGCGAGGCAACGAGTCGGCGCTCGCCGATCGCGAGCTTGTCGCATCGGTGCGCGAGCACAAGCAGGCCCTGGTCGAGCTCCTCCGAGCCGGTCACACGATCGGCGCCCGCGCGCGCGCCGCCGTGCCACCCAACCTGATCCCCGACGCCGCCGCGCGGATCACCCCCGAGATGCTCACGCTGGTGAGCCTGGACCAGGCTGCGATTGACGAGATCGTCTCGCGCGTGCCCGGCGGCGCCCCCAACGTGCAGGACATCTACCCGCTCACGCCCCTCCAGGAGGGCATGCTGTTCCACCACCTGTGGAGCCCCGATGGCGACGCCTACACCGAGGGCTACGTCATCGCCTTCCCGTCGCGGGCGCGCATGGATCGCTTCACCGACGCGCTCGAGCAGGTGGTCGCGCGCCACGACGTCCTCCGCACCAGCATCGCGTGGGATGGGCTCGAGTCGCCGGTCCAGGTGGTGCAGCGGCGCGCTGCGCTCCCCGTCGAGATCCTCGATGTCGACCCGGCCTGCAGCGACGTCGCCCGGGAGCTCGAGCTGCGCTGCGGCGCCCAGCATCTCCGGCTGGACCTCGGACGCGCGCCGCTGCTGCGCTGCTACGCCGCGCACGATGTGTCCACGGGCCGCTGGCTGCTGAGCGTCGTCTTCCATCACATTGCGATCGACCACCTCGCGCTGGAGCTGCTCGTCGAGGAGACCTGGGCCATCGAGCAGGGCCGCGGCGCCGAGCTGCCGCCGCCGGCGCCGTTCCGTGCGTTCGTCGCGGAGGCTCGGCTCGGCGTGAGCGAGCAGGAGCATGCGGCGTTCTTCACGAAGCTGCTCGGCGACATCGACGAGACCACCGCGCCGTTCGGCCTGCTCGACGAGAAGGGCGACGGCAGCGCCGTGGCGGAGGCGACCGTCCAGCTGCCGCGCGCGCTGGCCAGCGCGATTCGCGCGTCGGCGCGCCGTCTCGGCGTGAGCCCGGCGAGCCTCGTCCACCTGGCCTGGGCCCTGGTCGCGGCGCGGACGACCGGCCGCAAGGACGTGGTGTTCGGCACCGTGCTGTTCGGTCGCATGCAGGCGGGCGTCGATGCAGGCCGCATGCTCGGCCTGCTCATGAACACGCTGCCGCTGCGGGTCAGCGTCGGCGACGAGGATGTCGGGCAGGCGGCGAAGACCGTCCACGCCCTGCTGGTGGACCTCATGCGTCACGAGCACGCGCCGCTGTCGCTCGCGATGCGCGCGAGCGGGGTCGCGGCGCCGGCGCCGCTGTTCACGTCGCTGCTCAACTATCGCTACAACGTCGAGGCCAAGAACAGCGGCGACCGCAGCGACGGCGTCGAGGTCCTCGCCAGCCACGAGCGCACCAACTACCCGTTGACGCTCTCGGTTGACGACCTGGGCCACGACTTCGCGCTGACCGCGCTGGTCAGCAAGCGCGTTCAGCCCGAACGGGTGTGCGCGTTCATGCAGACCGCGCTGGAGCGCCTGGTGGACGCCCTGGAACACCGTACGCCGCTCCGCCTCGTCGACGTGCTGCCGGAGGCCGAGCGCCTGGACGTGGTGGAGAGGTGGAACCAGACGCGTGCGTCGGCGAGCCGAGGTTGCGTGCACGAGCAGTTCGAGGCGCATGCGCGGCGCAACCCCGAGGCGATCGCGCTGGTGCACGGAGCGGAGCGCGTGAGCTACGGCGCGCTGAACGCGGCGGCGAACCGCCTGGCGCATCACCTGCGCGGGATGGGGGTGGGGCCGGAGCAGCGGGTGGCGATCTGCCTGGAGCGCGGTGTGGCGCTGGTGACCGCGATCCTTGCGGTCCTCAAGGCGGGCGGAGCCTACGTGCCGCTCGATCCGGCCTACGCGTCGGAGCGGCTGGTGGCGACGCTGGCCGACAGCGACCCATCGGTGGTGCTCGTCGATGCGACGGGGCGCGGGGCGCTGGGGGAGCCAGCGTCGCGGTCGGCGCGGTGGGTCGATGTCGAGCGAGACGCGGCGCAGTGGGCGGAAGCGGCCGAGCACGATCCTGGGGTGGAAGTCTCGCCGAGCCACCTTGCGTACGTGATCTACACGTCGGGTTCGACGGGGCGGCCCAAGGGCGTGATGGTCGAGCACGCGCAGGTGTCGCGGTTGTTCGCATGCACCGAGGCGTGGTTCGGGTTCGACGAGCGGGACGTGTGGAGCCTGTTCCACTCGATCGGGTTCGACTTTTCGGTGTGGGAGCTGTGGGGCGCGCTCTCGTACGGCGGGCGGCTTGTAATCGTGCCGCTGACGACCGCGCGCTCACCGGTCGAGTTTTATGAATTGTTGTGCGCCGAAGGGGTGACGGTCCTGAACCAGACGCCGAGCGCGTTTCAGCACCTGATGGCGGCGCAGGCGCAGACGCCGAGGGTGCACCAGCTGCGCTGGGTGATCTTCGGTGGAGAGGCGCTGGAGCTGCGGACGCTCAAGCCTTGGTACGAGCGCAACGACGAGCAAGCGACGAGGCTTGTGAACATGTACGGCATCACCGAGACGACGGTGCACGTGACCTACCGTGCGCTCGCGGCTCGGGACGCGGACCGGCCTGGGCCGAGCCCGATCGGGGTGAAGCTACCCGACCTGCGGCTGTACGTGCTGGACGAGCAGAGGCAGCCGGTGGCGGTGGGGGTGACGGGCGAGCTGTACGTCGGGGGCGCGGGCGTGGCGCGCGGCTACCTCGGGCAGCCGGAGCTCACGGCGGAGCGGTTCGTGGACGACCCGTTCACGGGAACGGGGCGCCTGTACCGGACAGGCGATCTGGGTCGCTGGCTGCCCGACGGGAGCATCGAATACCTGGGACGCAACGACTTCCAGGTGAAGATTCGCGGCTTCCGGATCGAGCTAGGGGAGATCGAGGCGCGGCTGGCGGGCGCGCCAGGCGTCGCGGAGGTGGTGGTCGCCGCGCAGCCGGTGGGCGAGAGTGCGCCGGGAGAGCGGCGGCTGGTCGCGTACTACACGGGCGAGCACGCGCCGGATGCGCGCACGCTGCGTGAGCACGTCGCACGGGGCCTACCCGAATACATGCTGCCAGCCGCCTACGTGCGGCTCGCAGCGCTGCCGCTCACCCCCAACGGCAAGCTCGACCGCAAGGCGCTGCCGGCGCCAGACGTCGAGGACTTCGGGCGTCAGGGCTACGAGCAGCCGACGGGGCACATCGAGCAGGCGCTCGCCGGGATCTGGGCCGAGCTGCTGCAGGTCGAGCGCGTGGGCCGGCGCGACAGCTTCTTCGCGCTCGGCGGTCACTCGCTCGCGGCAGTGCGGCTGGTCTCTCGCGTCCGCAAGGCCTTGGGTGTCGAGCTCGCGCTGAGCGACGTGTTCTTGCGCCCGGAGCTCGCCGCGCTCGCCGAGGCCGTCAGCCGCGCCGCGCGCGCGGCCCAGCACGCGATCCCCGTCGCGCAGCGCAGCGGGCCGCAGCCGCTGTCGCTGGCCCAGCGGCGACTCTGGTTCTTGAGCCAGATGGGCGGCGCGAGCGAGGCCTATCACATCAGCGGCGTGGTCGGGCTCCGCGGTGCGCTCGCCCGCGACGTCCTCCGCCGCGCGCTCCAGCGCATCGTCGAGCGCCACGAGGCCCTGCGCACCTGCTTCCAGGAGCTCGACGGCGAGCCGGTGCAAATCGTCCAGGATGCCGGGCTGGTCCTCGACGAGCGAGACCTTCGCGGCGAAAGCGACCCCGAGGGCGCCACGCGCCGGTTGATCGAGTCGAACATGGCCCGCGCGTTCGATCTCACCCGCGAAATCCCGCTGCGTGTGCTGCTCGTGCAGCGCGCCGAGCACGAGCACGTGTTGCACGTGGTCATGCACCACATCGCCTCCGACGGCTGGTCGATCGGCGTGTTCGTGGACGAGCTGAGCCGGCTCTATCGCGCGTTCCTCGCCGGGCAACCCGACCCGCTGCCTCCGCTCGCGATCCAGTACGCCGACTACGCGGCCTGGCAGCGACGCTGGCTCGGCCACGGCGAGCTCGAGGCGCAGGCCGCGTACTGGCGCGAGAGCCTGCAGGGCGCGCCGGCCCTCCTGGAGCTGCCCATCGACCGGCAGCGCCCCGCGCGGCAGGATCACGCAGGCGCCGCGGTCGACCTCGCGCTCGACGCCGCGCTGACGGCGCGGATCCACGCGGCGGCGCAGCGCCACGGCGTGACGCCCTACGTGCTGCTGCTCTCCAGCTGGGCGGCGTTGCTGGGCCGGCTGTCCGGCCAGACCGACGTCGTGATCGGCAGCCCGGTCGCGGGCCGCAATCGGACCGAGGTCGAGCCTCTGATCGGCTTCTTCGTCAACACCCTTCCCCTGCGCATCGACCTGAACGGCGGACCCACGGTACGGGAGCTCGTGGCGCGCACCCGCGATCGGGTGCTGGCTGGGCAGGCTCACCAGGACCTGCCTTTCGATCAGATCGTCGAGGCCGTGAACCCGCCGCGCAGCCTCGCGCACACGCCGCTCTTTCAGGTGATGTTCGCCTGGCAGAACACCGCCGACGCGACGCTCGAGATGCCGGGCCTCGAGCTCTCGGAGCTGCACGTGGCGCAGCCGACCGCTCAGCTCGACTTGACGCTGACGCTGCACGAGGGCCCCGCGGGCATCACCGGTGATCTGAGCTATGCGACGGCGCTCTTCGATCACGAGACCGCAGAGCGCATCCGCGGCCAGTGGCTCACGCTGCTCGAGGCCATGCTCGCCGATGAAGAGCGGCCGGTCAGCGCACTGCCGCTCCTGTCCGAGCGCGAGCGCCGCGCGCTGCTCGTCGACTGGAACACGATGGCCGAGGTGCCGGCGCTGGACTGCCTCCACGAGCGATTCGAGGCGCAGGTCCGGCAGAGGCCCGACGCCATCGCCCTGACGCACGGCCCGGCGCAGCTCACCTATCGCGCGCTCAACGAACGCGCGAACCGGCTCGCCCATCACCTGAGGGCGCTGGGGATCGGGCCGGACCGCCTGGTCGCGATCTGCGTCGATCGCGGCCTCGACATGGTCACCGCCCTCCTCGCCGCGCTCAAGGCCGGCGGCGCCTACGTGCCGCTCGATCCGGCGTACGCGTCCGAGCGGCTCGGCGCCACGCTCGCCGACTGCGCGCCATCCGTGCTGCTGGTCGACGCGGTGGGGCGCGAGGCGCTGGGGGCGTTCACGCCGGGCCCCACGCACGTGATCGACCTCGACCGTGACGCCGCGGCCTGGGCTGATGCGCCCGACAGCGACCTCGAACGTGGCTCCACCGGCGTGGCGCCGAACCACCTCGCGTACGTCATCTACACGTCGGGATCGACCGGGAGGCCCAAGGGCGTCATGGTCGAGCACGCCCACGTCGTGCGTCTGTTCGACGCCACCGAGGCGTGGTTTCGCTTCGACGACCACGACGTGTGGACGCTGTTCCACTCGTTCTCGTTCGACTTCTCGGTGTGGGAGATCTGGGGTGCGCTCCTGTACGGCGGCCGGCTGGTCATCGTGCCGGCGGCGGTTGCCCGCTCGCCCCGCCACATGGTCGAGCTGATCTGCGACGAGGGCGTGACCGTGCTCAACCAGACGCCGAGCGCCTTCCAGCAGCTCATGGCGGCCGAGGCGGAGTGCGGGCGCGCGAACCGGCTGCGCACCATCATCTTCGGCGGCGAGGCGCTCGAGCTGCACACGCTGCGGCCGTGGTATGCGCGCCACGAGCGCGGCCCGCGGCTCGTCAACATGTACGGGATCACGGAGACCACCGTGCACGTGACGTACCGCCCGCTCGAGGCCGAGGACGCGCTTCGGCCGGGACCGAGCCCGATCGGCGTGCGCATTCCCGATCTGCAGCTGCACATCCTCGACGGACATCGCCAGCCGGTGCCGGTCGGCGTGACCGGCGAGCTCTACGTCGGCGGCGCCGGCGTGGCGCGCGGCTACCTGGGCCAGCCCGAGCTCACCGCCGAGCGTTTCCTCGAAAACCCGTTCCCGGGCGGCGGCCGGCTGTACCGCACCGGCGACCTGGCGCGCCGGCTGCCCGACGGCAGCGTCGAGTACCTGGGCCGCAACGACTTCCAGGTCAAGATCCGCGGCTTCCGCGTCGAGCTCGGCGAAATCGAGGCGTGCCTGTCGCGCGCCCCGGGCGTGCGCGACGTGGTCGTCGTCGCGCGCGAGGACGAGCCGGGCGACAAGCGCCTCGTCGCGTATTTCACGGCCAGCGGCGAATCCGCGCCGGACGCCGAGCTGCTCCGGCGGCACGCCGCGCAGTCGCTGCCGCCGTACATGGTTCCGGCCGCCTATCTCCACCTGGAGGCGCTGCCGCTCACGGGCAACGGCAAGCTCGATCGTAAGGCGCTGCCGGCTCCGCAAGCGGGCTCGTACGTGCGGCGTGCGTACGAGGCGCCGCGCGGGCGGATCGAGGTGCTGCTCGCGGACCTGTGGTCGGAGTTGCTCAAGGTCGAGCGCGTGGGACGCCGCGACGACTTCTTCGCGCTGGGCGGTCACTCGCTGCTCGCCGTACAGCTGGTGTCCAGGGTGCGCCGTGCGCTCGACATCGAGATCTCGCTCGCCGTCGTGTTCGAGCACCCCGAGCTCGCCCGGCTCGCGGAGCGCCTGAACGAAGCGGCGACCTCGCGGTTGCCCGCGTTCGTGCCGCTGACCGACGACGAGCGCCGAGAGCCCCAGCCGCTCTCGCTGGCGCAGCAGCGGCTGTGGTTCTTGACCCGGCTCGACGGCGCGAGCGACGCCTATCACATCGGCGGCGCAGTGCGCCTGCGTGGCGCGCTCGACCGCGAGGCGCTGCGCCGGTCGCTGCAGCGGATCGTCGAGCGCCACGAGGCGCTGCGCACCACGTTCGAGCGGATCGACGGGCAGCCGAGGCAGGTGGTGCGGCGCGATGCGGTGCTCCCCTGGCAGGAGCGCGAGCTCGCCGCCGAGGCCTACCCCGACCGCGAGGCCGCGGCCCTCTCGATGTGCAGCGCGCACGAGTCCGCGGCGTTCGATCTCGAGCGCGATCTGCCGGTGCGCGCGCTGCTCGTGCGGCTGTCCGCCGACGACCACGTCCTGCATCTGGTGATGCATCACATCGCCGCCGACGGCTGGTCCATGGGGATCCTGCTCGGCGAGCTGACCGCGCTCTATCGCGCCCTGGCTCGCGGCGAGGCCGATCCGCTCCCGCCGCTGGCGATCCAGTACGTCGACCACGCGGTCTGGCAGCGTCGCTGGCTCGCCGCGGGCGAGCTCGAGGCCCAGGCCGAGTTCTGGCGCCGCAACCTGGCCGGCGCGCCGGCGCTGCTCGAGCTGCCGACCGACCAGCCGCGGGTCGAGCGCAGCCACGCCGGAGCCAACGTCGATGTTCAGCTCGGCGCCGCGCTGAGCCATCGGCTGGTTGCGCTGTGCCGGCGCCACGGCGTGACGCCGTACATGGCGCTGCTCGCCAGCTGGGCCGCGACGCTCGGCCGGCTCGCGAACCAAGAAGACGTGGTGATCGGCAGCCCGGTCGCCGGCCGCAGCCGGACGGAGCTCGAGCCGCTGATCGGCTTCTTCGTCAACACGCTCGCCCTGCGCATCGACCTGCGCGGCGAACCGACGGTGGCCCAGCTGCTCGCGCGCACCCGCGCGCAGGTCCTGGCCGCGCAGGACCACCAGGACCTGCCGTTCGACCAGGTGGTCGAGGCGGTCAAGCCGCCGCGCAGCCTCGCGCATTCGCCCCTGTTCCAGGTCATGTTCGACCACCACGCCGCGCAGCCCGGCGGGCTCGAGCTGCCCGGCTTGCAGCTGTCGAGCGTCGAGCGGCCAGCGGCGACGGCCCGGTTCGACCTGTCGCTGACCCTCGAGGAGGGCGACGCCGGGATCACCGGCTCTCTGGTCTACGCGACGGCGCTGTTCGAGCGCGCCACGGTGGAGCGCATCGTGGCGCACTGGACGACCTTGCTCGAGGCCATGGCGGCTGGCGACGACCGTCGTGTCGCGGAGCTCCCGGTGCTGAGCGAGGCGCAGCGCCGGCAGATCCTGGTCGAATGGAACGACACCGCCGGGGACTATCCGCGCGCGCAGTGCCTGCACGAGCTGTTCGAGGATCAAGCGCGGCGCACGCCGGACGCGACGGCGCTCGTCGCGGGCGATCAGTCGCTGAGCTTCGCCGAGCTCGACGCGCGGGCCAGCCGGCTCGCGCGATCGCTGCGCGCGCGGGGCGTCGGTCCCGACGTGCTCGTCGCGGTCTGCGCCGAGCGCGGCATCGCGATGGTGGTCGGCTTCCTCGGGGTGCTCAAGGCCGGCGGCGCGTACATCCCGGTGGATCCGCACCACCCCGTCGCGTGGCTCGCGGAGATGCTCGAGGAGGCCGCGCCGCGCGTGGTGCTGACCGAGGCGGCGTGGCAGGCGCGCTTGCCCGCCGCGCAGGCGGACGTCGTCCTGCTCGCTCCGGGCGGCGAGCCCGTCGAGGACGTCGACCGCTCGTCCGACGCCGGCGAGCTCGACCCGCGCGCCCTCGGGCTGACCCCCCGGCACCTGGCGTACGTCATGTTCACGTCCGGATCGACCGGGCGCCCCAAGGGGGTCATGGTCGAGCACCGCGGGATCGTGAACTACACGGCCCACATGATCCGGCAGCAGGATCTGGCCAGCGGCGATGGCTCCCTCATCCTCACCTCGCTCAGCTTCGACCTCGCGCTCACCGGGCTCTACCCGCCGCTCTTGTGCGGCAAGACCGTGCGCCTCGGCACACCGGGCAACGACGTGGAGGCGTGGCGTCGCCAGCTCCTCTCGTGCTCCAACCTCGCGCCGCTCAAGCTGACACCGTCGCACCTGGCGCTGCTGCAGCAGGTGATCCCGGCGGAGGCGCTGGCTGGCCGGATCCGCACGCTCGTGCTGGGCGGCGAGCCGCTGCGCGGCGCAGCGCTGCGCTGGTGGCGCGAGCACGCGCCCGACATGCGAATCTTCAACAACTACGGACCGACGGAGATCTCGGTCGCCTGCACCGCCCAGGAGGTCGCCGATCCGCCGCCCGCGTCGGTGCCGCTCGGGCGGCCCATCACCAACGCGCGGATCTACATCCTCGATGCCCGCGGCGAGCCCGTACCGGTCGGCGTAGCCGGCGAGCTCCACGTCGGCGGCGTGGGCGTGGCGCGCGGCTACGTCAACCGCCCGGAGCTGACCCGCGAGCGGTTCCTGCCAGATCCGTTCGCCGCCGAGCCCGACGCGCGGATGTACCGCACCGGCGACGTCGCGCGCTGGCGTCCCGACGGCACCATCGAATACCTCGGGCGCAACGATCACCAGGTCAAGATCCGCGGCTACCGCGTCGAGCTCGGCGAGATCGAGACCGCGCTGCGCGCGCAGGACGGCGTCGACGAGGTGGTGGTGGTGGCGCGCGAGGACGCGCCGGGCGACCTTCGCCTCGTCGCCTACCTCACGGGCGCGCCGGTGTCGCCGGAGGCGCTGCGGCAGCACGCGAGCGATCGTCTGCCGTCCTACATGGTGCCGTCGGCGTTCGTGCACCTCGCGGCGCTGCCGCTCACGGCCAACGGCAAGGTCGATCGCGCGGCGCTGCCGGCGCCGGACGGGCAGGCCTCGACCCGCGCCTACGAGGCGCCGCGCGGCGAGAAGGAGGAGCGGCTGGCCCGGATCTGGGCCGAGCTGCTCAAGCTCGATCAGGTCGGGCGCAACGACAACTTCTTCGAGCTCGGCGGACACTCGCTCTTGGCCGTGAGCCTCATCGAGCGCATGCGCGCCGAGCGGCTGCACGCCGACGTGCGCGCGGTGTTCCTGGCGTCGAACCTGGCCGAGCTCGCCCAGCGGGCCGGCACCGAGCGCCAGGAGGTCGCGCTGCCGGACAACCTCGTCACCCCCGGGGCGACGCGCATCACCCCGGAGATGCTGACCCTGGTCCGCCTCGATCAGGAGGCGATCGACAGCATCGTCGCGGGCGTCGACGGCGGCGCGGCCAACGTGGCCGACATCTACCCGCTCGCGCCGCTCCAGGAGGGGATGCTGTTCCACCACCTGCTCGACGACAGCAGCGACGCGTACGTCGAATCGCACCTGCTCGCGTTCCCGACCCGAGCCGGGCTCGATCGCTTCGTCGCCGCGCTCGATCGCGTGATCGCTCGCCACGACATCCTGCGCACCGGCATCGCTTGGCGCGGGCTCGATCAGCCCGTCCAGGTCGTGCGCCGGCAGGCGAAGCTGCCGGTCGAGCTCGTCGCGCTCGATCCGCGCGAGGGCGACATCGCGACCCAGCTCGCCGCGCGCTGCGATCCGCGGCGCGTGCGGCTCGACATCAGCCAGGCGCCGCTCCTGCGCTGCCACATCGCGAGCGACGAGGCGAACGGCCGCTGGGTGATGAGCGTGCTGTCGCATCACCTCGTGGTCGATCACACGACCCTCGATCTGCTCGTCCACGAGGCGAAGGCCTTCTTGCGCGGCGAGGGCGACCGCCTGCCGCCGCCGGTGCCGTTCCGCACGTTCGTGGCCCAGGCGCGCCTGGGCGTCAGCCAGGACGAGCATCGCGCGTTCTTCGCGCAGATGCTTGGCGACATCGACGAGCCGACCGCGCCCTTCGGGCTCGTCGACGTGCGCGGCGATGGCCGGGGCATCGGCGAGGCGCACGAGGTTCTGCCGGCCGAGCTCGCCCTGGCCATCCGACGCCAGGCGCGGCGGCTCCGGGTCAGCCCCGCGAGCCTCATGCACCTGGCGTGGGCCATGGTGCTGGCCCGGACGACCGGCCGCGAGCAGGTGGTGTTCGGCACCGTGCTGTTCGGCCGGATGCAGGGCGGCGCCCACGCCGATCGCGGCCTGGGCCTGTTCATGAACACGCTGCCGGTGCGGCTCGGCGTCGGCGAGCGCGGCGTCGCCGAGAGCGTGGCCGCGACCCACGCGCTGCTCGTCGACCTGCTCCGCCACGAGCACGCCCCCCTCGTGCTGGCGCAGCGGGCGAGCGCCGTGCCGGCGGAGGCGCCGCTCTTCACGTCGCTCCTCAACTATCGCTACACGATCGAGGATGCCGCGCCAGAGGCGCCGACGGCGGGCGATGCGAGCGAAGACCGCATCGAGCTGCTGTCCGCCGAGGAGCGGACCAACTACCCGCTCGTCATGTCGGTGGATGATCTCGGCGAGGGCTTCGCGCTCACCGCTCACGTGCGCGAGCCGATCGAGCCCGCGCGCGTCTGCGCCTTCATGCGCACGGCCGTGGAGGCGGTCGTGCACGCGCTCGAGCACGGAGGCGGCGCGGCCCTGTGCGAGCTCGACGTGCTGCCGGCGGCGGAGCGCGCGCAGGTCGTCACTGCCTGGAACGCGACGGCGCGGGACTACCGACAGGATCTGTGCGTGCACGAGCTGTTCGAGGCCCAGGCGCGGCGAACGCCGGACGCGATCGCGGTGATCGCGGGCGAGGCCCGCGCGACCTACCGCGAGCTCGACGAGCGCGCGAACCGGCTCGCCCACCTGCTCCGCGTCCGCGGCGTGGGCCCGGACGGCCTGGTCGGCGTGGCTGTCGACCGCGGCGTCGATCTGCTCGTGGCGGTGCTCGGAACGCTGAAGGCGGGCGGGGCCTACGTCCCGCTCGATCCGAGCTATCCGCGCGAGCGGCTCGCGACCATGCTCGCCGACGCCCGGCCGAGCCAGCTCGTCACCCAGACCGCGATCGCGGCGAGCCTGCCGGCCACCTCCGCGGCGCTCGTGCTGCTCGACGCGCCGGGCGCGCTCGACGGGTATCCCAGCGGTCGCCCGGAGCGCGCGGAGCTGACATCGCGCCACCTCGCGTACGTCATCTACACGTCCGGATCGACCGGCCAGCCCAAGGGGGTGATGGTCGAGCACCGCAGCGTCGTCAACTTCCTGGCCACCATGCAGGACGCTCCCGGCATCACCGCCGAGGACGTGCTGCTCGGCGTGACCTCGCTGTCGTTCGACATCGCCGGGCTCGAGCTGTACCTGCCGCTGTCGTGCGGCGCGACCGTGGTGATCGCCACCCGCGAGCAGGCAGGTGACCCGGCGGCGCTGCATGCGCTGATCGAGGCCCACGGCGTATCGATCCTGCAAGCGACGCCCTCGACCTGGCGCATGCTCGCGCAGCACAGCTGGCCTGCGCGGTGCCGCTCGCTCAAGGTGCTGTGCGGCGGTGAGGCGTTGCCGCCGAGCCTGGCCGCGGAGCTCCTCGGCGGCGTGCCAGAGCTGTGGAACCTGTACGGTCCGACCGAGACGACCATCTGGTCGACCCTGAGCCGCCTCACCGAGCCGGTTCCGCACATCGGCCGACCGATCGCCAACACGCAGGTCTACGTGCTCGACGCGCAGCGCCGCCCCGTGCCCATCGGCGTACCCGGTGAGCTCTATATCGGCGGCGATGGCGTGGCGCGCGGCTACCTCCATCGCGAGGAGCTGACCGCAGAGCGCTTCGTGTCCGATCCGTTCGCGCCGGCCGGACGCCTGTACCGCACTGGCGACCTCGTCCGCTGGCTCCCGGACGGCGACCTCGAGTACCTCGGGCGCAACGATTTCCAGGTCAAGCTGCGCGGCTTCCGCATCGAGCTCGGCGAGATCGAGGCGCGGCTGGCCGAGGTCGACGATGTCCGCGAGGTCGTCGTGGTGGCGCGCGAGGACGTACCGGGCGACGCGCGCCTGGTCGCCTATTACACGGCGCCGGCCTCCCGTACCGACGCGCTCCGGCAGCATGCCGCCGCGAGCCTCCCTAGCTACATGATGCCGGCGGCCTTCGTGCACCTTCCGGCGATGCCGCTCACCGCGAACGGCAAGATCGATCGCAAGGCGCTGCCCGCCCCGGAGACCAGCTCGCCGGTGCGGCGTCACGACGAGGCGCCGCGCGGCCAGATCGAGCAGATGCTCGCGGGGCTCTGGGCCGATCTGCTCCAGGTGCCGGACGTGACCCGCCACGACAACTTCTTCGAGCTCGGCGGTCACTCCCTGCTCGCCGTGCAGATGGTGTCGCGGCTTCGCCGGATGCTCGACGTCGAGGTCCCGCTCGCCCACGTCTTCGAGCACCCGCGGCTGAGCGCGCTGGCCGAGCGGCTGAGCGACGCTGCCCGCTCGCAGGTCGACGCGATCACGCCGATCGAGCGTGGCGGACCGCTGCCGCTCTCGCTGGCGCAGAAGCGCCTGTGGATCCTCGACCGGCTGTCCGAAGGCCGCCAGGCGCACCACCTCCACGGCGGCATCCGGCTGCGCGGTCCGCTCGATCGCGAGGCGCTCGCCTGGGCGCTCGCGCGGATCGTCAAGCGTCACGAGGCGCTGCGCACCTGCTTCCGCGTCGTCGACGGGGAGCCCGTGCAGATCGTGCGGCCCGAGGCCGAGGCCGAGCTGGTCGTGGTTGCGCGCGATCTGCGCGGGCGGCGCGACATCGAGGCCACGACGCTGCAGCTCGCGAGCGCGCACATCGCGGCGCGGTTCGACCTCGAGCGCGACCTGCCGATGCGGGCGATGCTCATGCGCGTCGCTGACGACGAGCACGTGCTGCACATCGTGACGCACCACATCGTGTCCGATGGTTGGTCGATGGGCGTGCTGCTCGACGAGCTCAGCGCCCTGTACAACGCGCACCGCAAGGGTGCGCCCGACCTCCTGCCCGCCCTTTCGGTCCAGTACGCCGACTACGCCGCCTGGCAGCGCCGTTGGCTGGAGCGCGGCGAGCTGGAAAACCAGGTCGAGTTCTGGCGCCGCAACCTCGACGGCGCGCCGACGCTGCTCACGCTGCCGACCGATCGACCTCGCCCGGCCCAGCAGGACCACGGCGGCGACACCGTTGCCGTGCGGCTGCCCGTCGAGCTCGCCGATCAGCTCCGGGCGCTCGGCCGGCGCCACGGCGTGACCCTGTACATGACCATCCTGGCGAGCTGGGCCGTGACGCTGGGGCGGCTCGCCGGTCAAGACGACGTGGTGATCGGCACCCCGGTCGCGGGCCGGACCCGGGCCGAGATCGAGCCGCTGATCGGCTTCTTCGTCAACACCCTGGCGATGCGCATCGACCTCGCCGGCGATCCGACGTTCGCCCAGCTGCTCGCGCGCACGCGGGCCCAGGTGCTTGCGACCCAGCGTCACCAGGATCTGTCGTTCGATCAAGTCGTCGAGGTGGTGAAGCCACCGCGCAGCCTCTCGCACCCGCCGATCTTCCAGGTCCTGTTCGCATGGCAGAACACGCCCGCTGGCGCGCTCGCGCTCGACGGCCTCGATCTGGCGAGCTTCGAGGTGCCCCAGTCGTCGTCGCAGTTCGACCTGCGCCTTTCGCTCTACGAGACCGAGTCCGGGATCGAGGGTACGCTGAGCTACGCGACCGCCTTGTTCGAGCGCGCCACGGCGGAGCGCTTCGCCGCGATGTTCGAGCGGTCGCTGCGCGCGGCGGTGGCCAGCGGCGCCGACACACGGCCCATCGAACGGCTGTCGCTGCTCGACGCCGCGGAGCGCACGCAGGTGGTCACGACCTGGAACGAGACCCGCGCTCCGTACCCGGATGACCGCTGCTTCCACGAGCTGTTCGAGGACCAGGTGGCCCGCACGCCGAACGCGGCGGCGCTGGTCTGGGATTCCGGGCAGCTCTCGTACAAAGAGCTCGACGAGCGCGCCAATCGACTCGCCCGCTACCTGCGCCGCCGCGGCGTGCGAGCCGAGTCGCGCGTGGCGGTCTGCATCGACCGCAGCCCCGACGTGATCGTCGCGCTGCTCGCGACGCTCAAGGCCGGCGGCGCCTACGTGCCGCTCGATCCGTCGTACCCGCCCGAGCGGCTGGCAACCATGCTGGCCGACAGCGCACCCAAGGTCGTGGTGGTCGACGCCATCGGCAAAGCCGCCGTCGGACCTCGGGCGGTGATCGACCTGTCGCGCGGCGACGCCGCGTGGGCCAGCGAGCCAGCCGGCCCGCTCGACCGGGCCGAGGTCGGGGTCGGATCGAGGAGCCTCGCCTACCTCATCTACACCTCCGGTTCCACCGGCCAGCCCAAGGGCGTCCTGAACGAGCACCGCGGGCTTTGCAATCTGGTGACCGCCCAGAGCGCGATCTTCGGCGTCGACGAGATGAGCCGCGTGCTGCAATTCGCGGCATTCAGCTTCGACGCCAGCGTGTCGGAGGTCGGCATGGCGCTGGTCCGCGGCGCGAGCCTGCACGTGGTCTCGCGCGACGAGCTCATGCCCGGCACGGCGCTGTCGAGGACGCTCGCGCGCCACGGGATCACCCACGTCACGCTGCCGCCGTCCGCGCTCGCGCAGTGCGACCCCAAGCATTTCACGGCGACCACGCTGATCGTCGCGGGCGAGGCGATCGCGTTGCGCGAGGCGCAGCGCTGGTCGGCGCAGGTCAGGCTCTTCAACGCGTACGGCCCGACCGAGGCGGCGGTATGCGCGACGATCCACCGCTGCTCGCGCCTCGATGGCGCGACCGTCCCGATCGGACGGCCCATCCCCAACGCGCGGATCTACCTCCTCGATCGCTATCGCGAGCCAGTGCCGGTCGGCGTGATCGGCGAGATCTACATCGGCGGTGACGGCGTCGGGCGCGGCTACCTGAATCGCCCGGAGCTCACCGAGGAGCGCTTCCTCGACGATCCGTTGAGCGACCGCGCCGGCGACCGCATGTACCGTACCGGCGACCTCGGGCGCTGGCTGCCCGACGGCAGCGTCGAGTTCCTCGGGCGCAACGATCACCAGGTGAAGATCCGCGGCTTCCGTATCGAACCTGGTGAGATCGAGGCCGTGCTGGCCGAGGAGGAGGGCGTCGGGGAGGTGCTCGTGCTGGCACGCGAGGATCAGCCCGGCGACCTCCGGCTGGTCGCCTACTACACGGCGGAGCACCCGGTGCCGGTCGGCACGCTGCGCAGGCGCCTCGCCGACCGGTTGCCGGAGTACATGATCCCCTCGGCCTACGTGCACCTCGCCGGGTTTCCGCTGAGCGCGAACGGCAAGGTGGATCGCAAGGCGCTGCCGATCCCGGAAGTCGAGGCCTACGTCAGCCGCGCCTACCTACCGCCCCAGGGCGAGATCGAGCAGAGCGTGGCGGCGCTGTGGGCCGAGCTGCTGAACGTCGACCGGATCGGGCGTCACGACAGCTTCTTCGATCTCGGGGGCCACTCGCTGCTCGCGGTGCAGATGCTGGCCCGGCTGCGCGAGATCGTCGATGCGGAGGTCGCGCTGCGCGAGCTGTTCGCCGCGCCCACGCTGCTCGAGCTCTGCGCCGTGGCCGCGCGCCGGACGCCGCTGCATCTACGCTCGAACCTCACGCCATTCCGCCGCGCCGGCACCAAAGGACCGGTGTTCTTCATCCACCCCGGCCCGGGCGAGATCGGCTACGTCACCGCGCTCCTTCCGGGCATCGACCCCGAGGTGCCAGTCTATGGCCTGTCGGCCATCGGCTACCTCGCCGGCGAGACGCCGCTCGAGACGATCGAGGCCATGGCGACCGCGTACATCAGCGCCATCCGCGAGGTTCAGCCCCACGGGCCCTATCGCATCGTCGGCTGGTGCTTGGGCGGCAACGTCGGCTACGAGATGGCGCACCAGCTGCTCTCGGCTGGCGAGCGCGTCGAGTTCCTCGCCTTCATCGATTCTCCCAGCAGCGGGCCGATCGACCCGTCGTGGCTGGCCACCGTGCTCAATCGGCTCCCCGATGACATCCCGGACGAGCTGCGCGCCAAGCTCGTCGAGCTCGACCGCGCGGGCGACGTGCGCGGCATGCTGCTGACCTCCCAGGCAGCCGGCTTCTTGCCCGTCAACCT
Source organism: Sorangium sp. So ce296 (assembly GCF_051529605.1). Lineage (NCBI taxonomy): Bacteria > Pseudomonadati > Myxococcota > Polyangiales > Polyangiaceae > Sorangium > Sorangium sp. So ce296. The sequence continues at coordinate 13,578,844 of NZ_CP150325.1, read as the reverse complement.
GCCGATCGACGTCATCGAGCGCTACGTGACCGTCGCGCATGCCGTCAAGCACGCCAAGCTGCGCTACGTCCCGCCGCGACTCCCGATCACGATCACGCACTATCTCGCCGCGGAGCGTGATCCGGTGTGGACGATGGATGGGTGGGAGAAGGTGGCCCAGCGCGTGGTCTACGAGGAGGTCGGCGGCGACCACATGACGATGGTGCAGCCACCGCACGCCCGCGCCCTGGCCCGACGCATCTCCGAGGACATGGCGCGTGCCAGCGCGGAGCACCTCGCCGTCGAAGCTCGGCCCTCGCGCGTCGAAAAACAATCACGAGCCCACGCGGGCCCAAACATCTCTGAATGATGGAAGCAAGCCTTGACCGCAACCGCATGATCTCGCGGCGACGCCTGGCCGAGCTGTCTCGGCGCGACACCGCCCGGGTCCTCCGCGCGTTCGCGTTCGACTACGCGGTGATCGTGGCGGCGGTCGTGATCAGCGAACGGTTCTGGTCGCTGCCGCTCTACTTGGCGGCGGTGATCACCATCGCCGCGCGTCAGGTCGGGATGTTCTCGGTTGCGCTCCACGACGGCGCGCATGGCCTGCTCACGCGCGATCGGGCTCGCAATGACCGCCTCGCGCGGCGCTTGCTCGTGCCGAGCATCATCTTCGACTTGCTCGAGTACCGTCCGATGCACTTCGACCATCACCGTCACGTCAACGCCCCGGCCGACCCCGATCTAGAGGAGTTCTTGGACTGGTACGCCCTGCCGCCGTGGCGTCGGGCGCTCCAGCTCGCGGGCGCGCTGGTCGGCCTACGCCTGCTCGTGCCGCTGTGCCGGCTGGTGATCCGTGGCAACTGGCGGCAGCGCGCGCTCGCGATCGCGATCCCGGGCGCGCTGGTCGCCGGGGTGCTCCTGCCGGTGTGGCCGCTGCGAATCGTGGCGCTCTACTGGATGGTGCCGCTCGCGACCTGGGGAATGTTCATCAACCTGCTGCGCGCGGTCGCCGAGCACTACCCGCCGGGCACGGCGAACCGGCCGTCGGACGCGCCGCTGGTGATGCTGACCCGCGATGTCGTGCCCTCGCTGTTCGACAGCGCCTTCGTGGTAACGCGCAACGCCAACTACCACCTATCACACCATCTATTTCCCAGCGTTCCCTTCTTCCGGCTCCCCGAGCTGCACCGCGAGCTCGCCCGGAGCGAGCCGTTCCAGCGCCACGCGCATGTCACTCGCGGCTACCATCGAGCCCTGCTGGAAGTGGTGTTCGACCGCGCCCCGGCCGCAGCGTTCCAGAGAGGTGCAGCGCCATGATCCCGCTCGCAATCGGCTCGTTCGTCACCCTGCTCGCGCTCGGGCTGTTCCGGCTGACCCGACAGTGGCTCGCCGAGCGCCGGCGGAGGCAGCGCATCGAGCGCGAGTTCTGGGCGCGGCAGAGCCGTGACGCCGTCACCCGGCTGGTGTCGGGCGCCGCGGCGGCGATCCCCGCGCCGCTCGAGGTGCTGCAACAGCACGCCGCAGTGAGCAGCACGGTGCAGGCGATCGTCGTCGCCCGCGAGCTCGGCATGCTGCGCTTCCTCGACGACCGTCCGGGGACGACCGCTGCCGAGCTGGCGGCCCACTTCGGCTTCGTGGAGCGCCCGGTGCGCGCGTGGGTCGAGCTCCTGGCCGCCGCGGGGGTCCTCGAGGGCCGCGACCAGGGTCTGGCGCTGACGGAGGCCGCGCGGTTCTACCTCTATCCCGAGAGCCCGTTCTTCGACAGCTCGCTGCCCGCCGCGTCGATCAGCCGCTCGCTCCTCCACACGCTGCGCTCGGGCAGCGCCGGCGGCGCCAAGGCGAAGTGGTCGGAAGGCAGCGCGCACCACGCCGCGCTATGGGGCCCGGCCATGCACCGGTTCTCGTTTCCGCTCGGCTTCGCGCTCGATGCCTCGGGTCTGCTCGCGGGCCGGCGCGCGATCCTCGATGTCGCCGGCGGCATCGGCTCGATGTGCGTCGCGCTCGCGCTCCGCGACCCCAGCCGGCAGCTCACGCTGCTCGAGCTGCCGGGCAGCGTGGACCTGGCGCGACAGCTGACCGACCGCTACGGCGTGGCCGATCGCGTGCGCTGCGTCGGCGGCGACATGTTCCAGGTCGCGTGGCCCGACGGCTTCGACGCCGTCCTGTTCACCAACATCTTCCACGACTGGAACGACGAGCGCTGTCTCGAGCTGGCGCGGCGCGCCTACGCCAGCCTGAAGCCGGGTGGTCTCGTGCTCGTGCAAGAGGCGCTGCTCGACGAGGATAGGCCCGGGCCGCTGTGGACCGCCCACTTCTCTCTCATGATGGCGCTCGACATGGAAGCGCGTCAGTTTCGCCCCTCGGAGCTGCGCGACCTGCTCGCCGAGGCCGGCTTCGTCGATCTCCGCGTCACGCCGCTGCTCGGATACAACAGCTCGGTAGTCGGTGCCCGGCCAGTCACCGGCTGAGCCGTTCAGTCACGCGCGCTCTGCGGCAACAGGCTTGACGATCCGGAGTGTTGGCTTTATGATGTCTCACGCAGTCCGCATGCTGGCTGTTTCCAATGTCAGCCCGACGCGTGACTCGTCACATCGCGATCGGCCGATCCTCGGCATGTGCGGTGACGAGGCGCGTGCCGTGCGGACATGGACATGAAGAATGCTCGCCCACGACGTCCCGACCCATTCTCGCCTCGAGGACCTGGACTCCACCGGCTATGTGGTGGTGCGCTCGTTTCTGAACGACGCAGAAATCGCTCGGTTCGAGGCCGACTACGCGGCGAGTTCTGGGGTCGACACGTCGTACGGAGTCCGGCAAGTCTCTGCCGGCGCACGAAGCGCGATCGACGAGAAGCTGGCGGCCATGGCGCGCGCCGTCGCGGGCGCCAGCAGCGTGCGGGTCGACATCGCGTCGGTCTGCGCGTTCGGCAGCGCCTACTTCACGACCGAAGGTGAGATCGGGACGGCGTGGCACCAGGACGCGGTGTCGTACTTCGCCTACCAGAACCACCACGACTATCTGAATTTTTACGTGCCCATCGTGAAGCCGGTGCGCGAACGGTCCAACCTTTGCGTGATTCCGCTCGATGCGTTTGCGGCGCGTAGCCCGGAGCTCGCCGCCCGGCTCCGCGGGCGCGGCGCGACGCGCTTCGTCGTGAAGGATGGCGCGACGACCGTCCACGACAACAACACGGGCGGTATTCACGGCGTCCTGCCTTATGCGCTCGACGAGCTGGCCGTGACCCCGCAGCTCGGCCGCGGCGATCTTCTGCTGCTGCGAGGCGACGTGATCCACCGCACCGAGGACAAGGACACGCACCGGGTGGCAGTTTCGATCCGGATGATGAACCGAGAGACCCGGGTCCGCCGCGCCGAGCTCGTCCGCGGCGGCTTGCTGAAGGCGGTCGTGATGACCCATGGACGGCGCGACTTCAGGCGGCTCTTCGACTGCTTCGACGCCGCGGGCAAGGACGAGCTGACGATCGGAGAAATAGCGAGTTTCGAGGCCAGCGCGCGTCCGGCGCGAGCGACCTCGTTCGTCAGCTTCATGGCGTTCCTGATGTGGAACCGGATGCGCGAGCGCCTGGGGCTGTTCTAGCACCGCGTTCGACGAGAGGACTGGGCGATGACACAAGCGACAGCGCAACAAGACGAGCAATTCGACGTGATCGTTCTAGGCGGGGGGCCCGGTGGGTCGTCTGTCGCCTCGTTCGTCGCGATGCAGGGCCACAGCGTGCTCCTGCTCGAAAAGGAGAAGTTCCCGCGTCATCAGATCGGCGAGTCCCTCTTGCCCGCCACCACGTACGGTATCTGCGGCCTGCTCGGGATCAGGGACCGTATCGAGCGGGCCGGTTTTACGCGCAAGCAAGGCGGCACGTTTCGCTGGGGCAAGAGCCCCGAGCCGTGGACCTTCCGGTTCGCCGAGAATCCCCGCGTCCCCGGCGGCTATGCATTCCAGGTCGAGCGCAGCGTGTTCGACAAGATGCTGCTCGACGCCGCGCGCGAGAAGGGCGTCGACGTCCGCGAGGAGCACCCCGTGGTGCGCGTGGAACAGGAAGACGGTCGGTTCTCTCGTGTGCGGTTCCGCGACGACCGTGGCAGCGAGCGAACCGCGACCGCGAAGTACATCGTCGACTCGGAGGGGCACCGCGGCCAGACCTACGCGCTGGTCGGCGAGCGAGTGTTCTCCCAGTTCTTCCAGAACGTGGCGCTCTACGGCTACTTCCTCGATGGCAAGCGTTTGCCCGCGCCGAGCTCGGGCAACATCCTGTGCGCCGCGTTTCGCGACGGCTGGTTCTGGTACATCCCGCTGTCCGACCGGCTCACCAGCGTCGGCGCGGTCGTGTCCCGCGAGGCCGCGCAGCGGATCCAGGATGGGCCCGAGCAGGCGTTCCAGGGCTTCGTGGACTCCTGCCCGATCATCGCAGAGTACCTCGCGTCCGCCACGCGCGTGACCGAGGGGGTGTACGGCGAATTTCGTGTCCGCAAGGATTACTCGTACTGCAACACGCAATTCTGGAAGCCCGGCCTGGTTCTGATCGGAGATGCCGCCTGCTTCATCGATCCGGTGTTCTCGTCAGGCGTTCACCTGGCGACCTACTCGGCGCTCCTGGCGGCGCGATCGATCAACAGCTGCCTCGCGGGTGACATCGACGAGGAAGAGGCGTTCGAAGAGTTCGAGTTCCGCTACCGGCGCGAGTTCGGAAACTTCTACCAGTTCTTGCTGTCGTTCTACGACATGCATCAGGAAGCGGACTCGTACTTCTGGAAGGCGCGCAAGGTGCTCAACACCGACGAGAAGGCCAACGACGCCTTCATCCGGTTGGTCGCGGGAGCATCGAGCGTCGACGAGCCGGTGTTCAACCACGCCGAGGACTTCTTTCGCTCCCGGCAGGGCATGGGCCAGTGGTTGGAGGGCATGCTGAGCAACCAGCTTGCGATGCAGGTCGACGGCCTGCCCGGCCAGAGCGCGCCAGCGACGCTCGAGGGCGGTCCGAACGCGGAGCAGTTCATGGAAGGCTTCACGGCCGAGGTGCGCCAGATCCAGACGCAAGCGATGTTCGGCCACCGCCGAGCACGCGAGAGCTCGGTGCGACCCCAGGGCCTGATCCCTTCGACCGATGGCTTCGCCTGGCAACGCGGATAGCCGAGGCCCGCTGGTTCGACACGAGGCCACGCATGCAATCTGAGCTACACACGAACCTGCACGACATCGTCCGTACGCTGCTGCCGTCGGTCGCCGACGGAAAGCCACAGACCGTCGTCCAGTTCACCGTGCGAGACAAGCGGCTGAGCGCTTATGTGGTCGTCGACCGGACCGAGCACGGCGAGGCGCTTCGTGTCGAGGACGGCAAGCACGGTCGTCCCGATGCGAGCATCTTCCTGTCCACGGCGGACCTCGCCGATATTGCGAGCCTGGGCTGCGTCCGCGGCCCGGTCTCGATGACCGGCAGCCCGCCGCTGCTCAGCTCGTTCCGCGATCGGTTCATGTCGATCTCGCCCGCGGGCAAGGCGCGGATCGAGGAGATCACCCGGGGCCAGATCGGCGCGGAGGTCGACCGCATCAGCATCGCAGCGCTCTCGCCGGCGGACTTCATCCAGCGCTACGCGATGGCGAGCCGCCCTGCCGTGATCGTCGACGCCATGCCCAAGCGGAACGCCTCTCCCTGGACGATCGAACGGATCCGCTCCGAGCTCGGCGAGGCGTCGGTCGAGGTGCGCACCGGCAACTATGCCGCGGACATCTACAAGGAGACGATGCAGACCAAGGAGCTGCGCCTCGCCGAGTACCTGGCGTCCCACGGTGATGGCCCGGCTGACTCCGCACAGGCCGACCCTCGTCCTTATGCCGCGAGCAATGGGGTTCCCTGGGACTGGCACCTCTGGCTCGATTATCCACCGTTCGTTCCAGAGGGCCTGTGCCAGTATGCAAAGTTCTGGATCGGCCCCGCCGGGACCAAGACGCCCCTGCATCGCGATTGGCTCGACAACTTCCTGTCACAGCTGGTCGGCACCAAGCGGATCGCGCTCGTCTCGCCCCACCACGCCCCTCTGCTTTCACCGAGGGTCATTCATGCCGGGCTCGACTCGTGCAACACGGTCGATCCCTTCGAGCCGCAGCATCAGGTCACCTCCAAGTGTGATCCTGTGTTCGTCACGTTGAACGCCGGTGAGATGCTGTTCTTGCCTGCGGGGTGGTTCCACGACGTCCGGTCGACGTCGTTTTCGTTCTCGGTGAATTTCTTTCTGATGCGAATCCCCTACGCCGTTTGCCCGCCGGACTTGACGACCTTGCTCTAGCGACGCGCGCAAGAACGTCGCGGCGGCTGCGAGCGCCTCGCGACGCTCGTTATCCGAAAGCTCTGCAAATTGCCCTCAGGGGCAGCTCGACGCGGTGTAGAGCCCGTCGGCGTCGAAGCCTCCATGGGTGAGGTCGGTATGGGACCCGTACACCCTGCACGAGACCCCGCTCTCGTCGATGCTCAGGATCTCGATGGTGCCGCCGTCGAACACGCCGCTGACGAGGTCATTCGGCGCGCAGGGCGTGCTCCACGAGCGGGTGAAGGACGCAGCGATGGCTGGATCCGTGAGATCCAGGATCCCGGGCTTCTGGTAGTCCGGCGGGAGGCGCAACGTCACGCGCGAGGTGCCGGTGCACGCGACGGATGACCAGGGATCCGCGCAGCTCTCGGCCGCGCTCCCGAGGAACAGGTAGAGCGCGTCGGGATCCGGGATCGGCCCGTCCGGAGGCGCGGCCAGCGCGGCGCCAGGGATCGCGCGCCCGGGCGAGGGCGGGAGCTGCGGCGGCGGATCGCCGCAGAAGGTGGCCGTGTAGTCGCCGCCGAAATCCACAGCGGGCGCGTACGGCACGCCGTTCAACTCGGTCTGCCACGCCGGCATCCCCCAATAGAGCTTCACTGAGACGGAGCTCGCGTCGCTGCTCACGATCTCGAGCGTCTTCTCCCACACCCCTCCGAGGGCGCTCGACCCGGCGCCGAGGGAGGCGTGGACGCCGCGTGAGGGGTCCGAGACGATTCCGTACGACATGATGCGAAAGTCCCTGAGATCGATGAGCCCGGGCCGGTTGAGCTCTGGCGGGATGAAGAACGCAAGCTGCCAGAAAGCGTGAGGGGCCGGAGGGTCGGTCAGCCCGTCCGGCGTCCGCCTGATCAGCGGCAGGCCGCACTCCTGCGCGGCATCACTGATGAAGAGCGCGAGCGAGTCGGGGTGCGGCTGGCGCTGGAACTGCATCTCGTTCCCCAGCACCTGCGCGTTGTGCGGATCTGACAACAGATCACCGTACCGCACGGCGATGGCGCTGCGCGAGGGCGGCTTCTCTATCGGCTCCTCCTTTACCGACTCTTCCTCCACCGGGAAGAGCACGATCGGGGCGCACCCGCCGTTCACGATCATCACCGCTGCCGCGAGGACCGTCATCCAATGTTCCATTCGATCACCTCCAAGGCGAGCTCACTCGAGTGAAGACCTCGGCGGTGCCGGTCACGGCTCATCAGAGCCAACCGAAATCGACGCCGGCTGAGGCGAGCACGATCGGCCGTCCCCAGGTCGCGGCCTCGCTGGCGCCGAGCTGGATCGAGACCCCTTGAACGATCACGCCGACCAGGACGTCGGCGCGGACGCGGAGCATGGGTGTGGGCGCGAAGGCGAGGCCGGCGCGCGCGAAGGGGGCCGCCGTCGCCGCGGAGACGGAGCGCGCGACGAAGCCTGCGCTCGCCGCTCCGTCGCTCTGGAGCGACACGGCCATCGCGCCGAGATCCACCGAAGGCGCCCACCGCGCCGCGCGGGGGGTCGGGACGAAGCGCAGGCCCACCCCGGCGAGCAGCGCCGCGAGATCGGCGCCGCCCAGCGCGCCTTCGACGCGCGGCCTCGCCAGCGGGATCGCCGCGAACCCGCTGACGCCGACATGCGCGCTGGGCATCCAGGCGACGCCGACATCGACGCTGGCCGCGGCGCTGAAGCCGCCGGGGCTGAAGAGCATGCCGGGAGCGAGCGAGAAGCGGAGCGCGGGCGGCGGCTTCTCCACGAGCGCGCCGGGGGCGGGGAGGGCCAGCTTCGCGCGGATCTCGGCCGTCGCAGGGACCTCGCCCGGCGGCGGCTCCGGCAAGGCGACCTCGAGGAGGCTCGCGCGCAGGAGATCGACCGTGCGCATCGCGAGCGCGGCGTCGCCGCTCTGCGCGCCCTCGGCGCCGGCCATCGCTCGAACGACGGTCTTGCCCGTGACGCGGTCGGCGATCCACACCTCCACGCCGCGCTCCGAGGGGACCGCGCGGATCGCGGCGACGGCGCCGGCCGCGCGCGCCGCTTCCTCCAGCGACGCGCGCGACGCCGCCTCGGTCGTGGGATCGATCAGCACGGCCCGGAAGCCCAGCGCCTCGAGCTCCGCCTGAACGCGGAGGCCGACGCGATCGCCGGGGGCGCAGAGGACCGCGACGGTGGAGGCCGCCTCCGCTGACGCCTCGTCGTCCGCGCGCACGGGCGGCGTGGCGGAGGCGAGCGCGACGAGCGCCGAACAGGCGAGGGCGAGCGCGGAAGAGCGGCGCGTCGCCGATGAGCGGCGCGTCATGGCGTCGCGCGCGCTCCACGAGCGAGCACCCTCCGCGCATAGGCCGCGTGCGGGCCGCTCGGGTGGGCCGCGAGGTAACGCTCCGCCGCGCGGCGCGCTCCGGCCTCGTCCCCCATTTCGTGCGCGGCTTCGATGAGGCGCCCCGCCGCCTCCGCGGCGTTCTCGCCGCCCGGCCGCTCGCTCAGAGACCGCGTGAACCAGCCCGCGGCGCCCGCGTGGTCCTTGCTTTGATCTTGCGCGATCCTCCCGAGCATGAAGGCCGCGGCCGCCGCCTCCGGCGAGCCGGGGAATCGCGCGCGGAGGGACGTGAAGGCCTGCCCCGCGCGCGCCGGGTTGCCGCCGAGCCGGGCCACGTCGCCGAGGGCGCGCAGATCATGAGCGCTCGCGGCCGCGCAGATCGCGTCGAACCCTTCGAGCTCGGCCGCCGCGAGGGCCTCTTTGTATCTCGCGTCGAGCGCGAGGGCGCGCCAGTCGGGTGCCGCCGGTCGCGCCGGCGCGGCCGTGACCTCGGCGCTCGCGCGGGCGTGCGGCGAAGGCGGCGCGGCCTCCACGACGCGCGCCGGCGGGCCAGGCGCGGACGCGCTCGGCGTCACCTCGACCGGCGGCGCGCTCGGCGCAGGCGCGCTGGGGATCGCGGCCGCGGGCGCGGGCGCCGGGGCCTCGTCGAGCGCGCCGACCTGGAGCGTGCCCTCCGCGGGCGAGATCGTGAGCCGCTCGCCCGCGCGAACCGCGCGCCCGTCACCGACGACCGGCCCCGAGACGGTGATCGCCCCTTCACGCAGCGCGACGACGAGCTGCTCCGCCGTGGGATCCCAGCGGATCTCGAAGCGCGTGCCGATCACATGGACCTGAAACGGACCGACGCGCACTCTCCAGCGCGTGTGATCGCCGTGGACGATGGAGAGATCGAGCGCGCCCCGCTCGAGCGCGATCTCGGCGCCGTCCGCGTCGACGGCGGCGACGCGGGCGCGCCCTCCCGGCGCGAGCAGGAGCCAGGATCCATCGGAGAAACGGATCGGGAGCTCGGCCGTGGACGGCGCCGCGAGCCACGCGCCGACGGCCCCGGGCTCGCCCGCGCCGAGCGTGAACTGGAGCGGCCGAGGTCGCATCACGACGCCCGCCACGATCGCGATCGCGAGCAGCGCCGCCGCGGAGATCGCGCTGAGCCGGACCGCGAGCGGCCTCGTCGGGGGCCGGGCGCGGAGCTCGGCCGCGCCGAGCCGCGCGCGCCCTCGCGCGTGGTCGAGCCGCGCCTCCGGCGCCTGATCTTGCAGCGCCGCGACGCGCCGACCCAGGTCGCTCAGCGATCGCTCGGATTTGCCCATCGGGTACCTCCCTCGATCCACGGCTCGAGCGCGGGGTGTCTGCGCGCCTCCGCCTCGAAGCGCGCGACGGCGCGGGCGAGGCGCCGCTTGACGGTCGCCAGCGAGGTCGCGCAAGCCGCGGCGACCTCGGTGAGCTCCATGTCGTCGATGAAGCGGAGCGCGAAGGCGATGCGCTCCTCGGCGGGGAGCGCCTCCAGCGCGGCGTAGGTGGCCCGCACCGCGTCGAGCACCTCGCCGGAGGGCCCGCTGGAGGCGACCTCGGGCAGCTCGTCGCCGGGCAGGAACCAGAGCCACCTCTGGCGCCGACGTCGGGTGATCGACGACCTCGCGACGTGGACCGCGATCATCGTGAGCCAGCCCTTGAGGCTCCTGGGATCCTCGAGCTTCGCGATCGAGCGAAGCGCGCGGACGAAGACGTCGTGGTGGAGGTCGGCGAGGTCTCGATCGAAGCCCAGAATCCGGTAGAGAACACGGTGGACGTGATCCGCGTGCCGTTCATAGAGGGCGTCGCGTGCCTCGGGATCCCCGCGCAGGAAGGCCTGGACGAGCTCGGCGTCATCGCCGACGAATGCGCCGCCGCGAGGCGCGGGCGGTGATTGGATGAGCTTGAGGCGAGCGCGCACGGAGGGGTCCTGCGCGTGAAGACTCCGGAGGGCCGGGCCCACGGCTCACGGGGAGCGACGAATCTTCGAACGCAGCAGGCCCGTCGCGAGGGACGCGTACCGCCGGCGCAGCCTCTCCAGGCATGACGCCATCCACGAGGGCAGGCTCGCCTCGAGGATGTCCTCCATGGTGTAGACGCGCCGCCGCTCACCCCGCCACTCGATCCACGTCTCGCGCCACGCCTCGCGCGGCTCCGCATGCGGCTCCGGCGCCTCGCCCTCCACGGCGCGCAGGAGGAGCCGGGCCTCTCGGGATGAGGATTCCCCGAGGATCTCCAGGGCATCCTCGGTCCCCAGGAGCGCGAGGCCTGCCGCGGCCTCCTGGCGGGCCAAGGGGATGTCCGAGCTCAGGACTTCGGCGAGGCGCTGCAGCCCTCGGCCGGGATCGAGCAGCGCCAGCATGTACGCGCTCTCGCCGGCCGCATGGCCGGCCGTCGTCGCGAGGAGCGTTACCAGACGGCCGCGCAGGCTGCTGGACAGGGCGACATCGACGGCGCTCCGGAGGGCCAGCCGGCAGGCCGTGGCGCGCACGTGAGGCTCGGGGGTGACCTCGCCGGTCGCGCGTTCGGCGACGTCGAGCAGAGGTTCGACGAAGCGAGGATCGCTCCAGTCCTCGATGATGTCGAGCGCGACACTCGTGACGCCGTCCAGGGGAGAGCGATGGAGCTGCGCGAGGACCGCTTTCTCTGCGTGCTGTCGACCCAGCCGGGCGAGGGCTCGCAGATCTGCCGCGTCGCCGGGCTCATAGGGGCCGGAGAGCCGTGATATGCGCTCGGAGACCTGCGCCTGCGCGGCTGCCTGGATGCTCGCCGGCACCGCCAGCGACGCCAGCTCGTCGGATGCCCGGACGAAGTCGCCGAGGAGGACCGCCAGCCACGCGCGCCGGAGCGGCGACTCGGACCGTGCGAGCTCTTCGAGGAGCGGCGCGAGGGCGCCCGCGAGCGTCTGGCCGGAAGCGGTGAGCACGACGCGGTGCTCGCCCGTGATGAGCTTCAGCGCCTTGAGCGTGCGAAGATCAGCCATCCACCAGGCCGCCGTACCTCCGGCGCCCTTCAACGGAGCCTCGATCCCCTCGGGCTCCGGGAGCGAATCGAGGTACCTCTGGTAGAACCAGGGGTCGATCGCGTCCGCGCCGTTCTCGTCGATGTCGACGTCGATCGCGGTGCCGTCGTCGTGCGTCAGGCAACAGCCGATCCCATGGAAGAAGTAGCTCCAGCCCTCCAGACCAGGGACCGGCCCCGCTTGGGGTCGGTCCACCGGAGCTCCGAGCGCGCCGTCCGTCGCGAGCCTCGCGAGGTCTCCATTCAGGTGCTGCTCCACGATCCGACCGACCCAGCGCTGGCGCGGGATGTGGCGATGGAGGGCGACGAGGAGCCACCGCGCCCACGGGTCCCCGGGGAGCTCGACGCCGAGATCGAGAGCAGCCCGCGCGACGCGCTCTGCGCTCTCCGGCTGCGTCTGCGCGGCCTGCGCGAGCCTCTGGCCGAGGGTATGCAGGTGGAGCATGGTGCGCGCAATCGTATCGAGCTCCGCTGGATGGCGGCAAGCGCCGGCGTCCAGGCGCGCCTCATCGCGGTGTCAATCCGCATCGGATACATCGTAGACGAGGCCTGCTGGCGAGAGGGGGCCGAAAGCCCAGCGTCATTCGGTGGCGACGTAGACGCTGCGCCAGAAACGCTCGAGAGCCCCCGAGAACAGGAAGCCGGCGGATTGTGTCATCACGATCCCGATCAGCCCGCGGCCCGGATCATTGATCCAGGACGTCCCGAACCCGCCGTCCCAGCCATAGCGCCCGGGCACCTCCGAGACGACGTCCGGCGCCGTGATGACGGCCAGCCCGTAACCCCAGCCGTGCGTCTCGAAGAAGCCCGGGAAAAACGAGGACGCCGCCTTCTGGGCCGGCGTGAGGTGATCGGCCGTCATCTCGCGCACCGAGGCGGCGCTCAAGAGCCGCCGGCCCTCGTGCACACCGCCGTTCATGAGCATGCGCGCGAACAGGAGGTAGTCGTCCACCGTCGACACGAGCCCGGCGGCGCCCGAAGGGAACGCCGGCGGGCTGGCATAGGCGCTCTCGGCCCCGTCGCGATCCATGCGCGTCTTCTCCCCGGTCTGCTCGTCGGTGAAGTAACCGCAGCCCGCGAACCGAGCGAGCTTGTCCGCCGGGACGTGAAAGTCGGTGTCCCGCATCCCGAGCGGCGCGAGGATGCGCTCGCGCACGAACGCATCGAAGCCCTGGTCGGCCACGCGCCCCACGAGCACCCCCTGCACCAGGCTCCCCGTGTTGTACATCCACTGCGCCCCCGGCTGATGCATGAGCGGCAGCGTCCCGAGCCGCCGGATCCACTCGTCTGGCCCGTGCGGCGTCATCGGCACCGGCTGCGCGTTGACGAGCCCGAGCTCGTCGATGGCCCGCTGGATCGGCAACGATGCGTCGAACAGGATTCCAAAGCCCATCGTGAACGTTATCAGGTCGCGCACCGTGATCGGCCGCTCCGCGGGCACCGTCTCGTCGATCGGACCATCGATGCGCGCCAGCACCTTCCGGTTCGCGAGCTCCGGCAACCATCGGTCGACGGGGGAGTCGAGGTCGAGCTTGCCTTCCTCGACGAGCATCATCACCGCCGTCGCGGTGACCGCCTTCGTCATCGAGGCGATCCGGAAGATCGTGTCCCGCCGCATGGGCGCGCTGCCGCCGAGCTCGGTCACGCCCACCGCGTCCACGCGCACGTCGTCGCCGCGCGCGACCAGCCAGACCGCTCCCGGCATCTGCCCCGCCGCCACCTCCGCCGCCATCACCTCGCGCGCGGGCCCCAGCGCGCCGGCCCCCGCGTCCTGCCCTGGCTGCCCCTCCTCCTCGGCCCCGCCCAACGCGCACCCCGGCGCCGCCACGCTGATCAAAGCTCCCATAAACTCCCGCCTTCTCATGACCGTCGATGCCTCTCCGAGCGGGGGCGCCTGCCCCTGCCGAGAGCACTGACTGCCCGCGCCCGAAAAAATCATCGGTGCCCCGTCACGATCGCCGCCGGGCGTTGCTCCGCCTGGCCGTCCGCTCGGGCGCCCGCCCCTGGACGAGCAAAGCTCGCTCGCCCGCGCTCAGCACGCCGCTTGCCATGTCCGGCCTGCACCCACACCGAGGAGCCACCCACCCTGATGCACGGCCTCACCGAGCGGCAGGTCCTGCTCTCGCTCGTCGCCCTCGCGCTCGTCCTCCTGACCGCGCGCGCCTTCGGCGAGCTCGCGCGGCGGCTGCGCCAGCCCGAGGTGCTCGGCGAGCTCTTCGGCGGCGTGGTGCTGGGCCCGTCCGTCGTCGGCGCGCTCGCTCCTGGGTTCCATCGAGTCCTCTTCCAGGATCCGGCGGTTGGGGTCGTGCTCTCCGGCATCTCCTGGATAGGCGCGCTCGTCCTGCTGCTCATGGCGGGTATCGAGGTCGATGTGAGCATTCTACGCAAGCAGGCGCGCCCCGGGACGCTCTCGGCGCTCGGCGCGATCGCGCCCCCGCTGCGAACGCCGGGGCCGCTGGTGCAGCGCATGCAGGGCACGTTGACGTGGGATCTCGACGTCTCGCCGCGACGCTCTGCGCAAGCCTGAGCCTCGGCGCCTGCTCGTACACCTCGCCGGTGCTCGCTCCGCCCGCGGACATCCGGCCGCCCCCTGCGGCCCAGCTCGAGCCGGACTCGCCGGATGACGAGGCCGACGAGGCGCTCCGCGCGTTCCGCGACGCGATCGCCGCGTACTCGGAGGCCGTTCGGTGGGCGGAGGCGGCGCAGCGGCCGCGGCTGGAGAGCCTCGTGCGGCTCGCGATCGTGCGGCTGGGCAAGGCGCTCGACAAGGCACCTTTCGCGCACACGACGGCCGGCGTCTCCCAGATCGCCGGCAGACTCCAGAACGATGCGGTCTGGTTCGATGTCGCCGCCCGGTACGCGAGCTTCCGCGCGGCGACGGAGCACGCGCTCCGCGACGCGGCGTCGGGCATGGAGGCGCTCGCGGCCGGCCCGTACCGCGGATCGAGCGGCGTGTCCGCTGCCGTAGGGGAGTTTCGGGGGGAGGCGGCGCGCCTTCACCCCGCGGACCGCGTACCCGCGTCCGACCAGCAGATCCTGACCGCGCTGCGCGCAGCCGAGCGGGCGCTCATCGCGCTCTACACCGCGTTCGCCCGTGAGGAGTGAGCCTCTCTCGGGCGCAGCCGAGCGGCGGCGTGCCGGTTGTGCCCTCTTCGCAACCATGACCGGAGCCGCGCCCGGTCCGAGCAGCGCCTAGCGCGCGTCGCGGCAGAGATCGCTGGAGCGACAGGCGACGACCCGCCCGAGGGTGTCGAACGGATTGCCGCAGCCCTCATTGCGTATCCCCTCCAGACACTCGTTCAGCTGCTTGGCGTCGATGCCGCCTGGGCACTCGCCGAAGGTCAGCTCGTCGCGCCACTCGGATCGGATCTTGTTCGAGCACGCATCCTTGCTCGAATACTCCCGGTCTTGTCCGATGTTGTTGCACCGCGCCTCGCGGTCGCACCGCGCCGCCACGATGCTATCGACGGCGCTGCCGACTGGCACCGGCGCCTCGCCTTGCGCGCCACCCGGGGTTTGGGCCTCCCCGCCTGACCGCTTTTCGCCGCCGCACGCCGCCGCGAGCAGGCTCATTCCCGACACCGAGATCAGGCCCACGACCAGCTTCCCAGCAATCTTTTGCATGGCTTCCCCTCCCTCACGACACGTCACATCAGAGATTCTCCGCTCGGCTCGTCGGTTCGACAGCCGGCGACGACCACGAGCAGAACCGTCCCCGACCAGAACAGCCGCATGCACGTTTCTCGCAACATGCCCCGACATCCTTGCGACGAGCGTGCCTCCGCTTGTGCCGAGATCGGCTGTCCTGTGCGACGGCAATGTCCTGCGCTCGGCCGGGCAGGATCGACTGACACGGGGCGCCGGGCTGGAGGTGCCGCCACGGGCTCGAAATGCGCTGCAGCAGGCGCCGCCATGCCCGCAGCCGGGAACGCGGCGCCCGGCCAGCCTCGGGGTGACGCTGCAAACGGGAGATGCTCCCGGAGAGGCGCCGGGCACAGCCGAGCGCCGTCACCACCGTGCGCACTCGTGAGCGCCAGCTCCTTGGCATAGAAGAGACCGTCACTCCCGGTCCGTGTAGGCGATCGTGCTGAGCAGCGCGTTCTCCGCCTGACGCGAGTCGAGCCGGGTATGCTGCACGACGATGGGAACGTCCGATTCGATCACGCTGGCATAGTCCGTATCGCGCGGGATCGGCTCGGGTTCGGTCAGGTCGTTGAACCGGACGTGCCGGGTGCGCCTCGCTGGAACGGTCACCCGGTAAGGCCCGGCGGGGTCGCGGTCGCTGAAGTAGACGGTGATGGCGACCTGCGCGTCCCGGTCCGACGCATTCAACAGGCAGGCCGTCTCATGGCTCGTCATCTGCGGTTCAGGTCCGTTGCTCCGGCCTGGGAT
Organism: Sorangium sp. So ce296; assembly: GCF_051529605.1. Classification (NCBI taxonomy): domain Bacteria; kingdom Pseudomonadati; phylum Myxococcota; order Polyangiales; family Polyangiaceae; genus Sorangium; species Sorangium sp. So ce296. The sequence goes on along the minus strand of NZ_CP150325.1, from coordinate 13,562,839 downwards.
GTAGCCCTCTGCGATTGCCCAGCGCGTCCGCCCGATCGGCTTGTCCATGTGTCCTCCCTCCTGGCTCCTCTTTGGCAGCCTCCCTCTGCTGTCCAGGAGCGATGGCCTCTTCGCTCGACGCGCTCGGGGATCCATGGCTGAGGATCCTCGCCGAGCGCTCCCTGCCGACCGGCGTGCTGACCGCCGACGGGCTTTGAAAGCACGCGACCGGACACGGGATGCCGGCGCGACGAGGCCGCCCCGCGTCTGATCCCGATCGTGACATCACGACGTCCGCCGGCGCCTCGGCAGGGCGGCGTGAGCGCTGCGCGGTCATGGTCGTCCTCGCGTCACCGCCACCCCCAGATTCACATCCCACCGCGGCACGACGCTTGCTCAAACTGCGACGACACGGCCGGGCGGCTGTGGCACCGTCCAGCCCGGACGCGAGCCCGAGAGGGACAGTGGGTCCGCCGTGGAGCAGAGAGGCGATCGAGGTGGGGAGATGAAACACGTTGACATGGGCCGACGAGTCGGCCGCCGGATAGGGCTCACGCTCGGTCTCCTCGCGAGCATGGCGCTCGCCGGCTGCGGCGGCCCGAGCGAGAAGACCGTGCAGGGCACGCGGCTCGCGCCCGGCGCCGATGCGCACGTCACCGCCGACGTCGACTCCGACGCCGCGACCACGCGGCTGGCGGTGGACGTCGTTCACCTCTCGCCGCCCGAGCGGATCGAGGCCGGCAGCGAGCGGTTCGTCGTCTGGCAGCGCCCGAGCTCCGAGTCCCCGTGGCGACGGGTCGGAGTGCTCGACTACAACGCTGCCAGCCGAAGAGGCAAGCTGGCCGAGACGACCGTGCCGCATGCCAACTTCGAGCTGCTCATCACCGTCGAGAAGCAGAGCAGCCCTCCGTCGCCATCGTCTGCCGCCGTCATCGGGCCGACGCCTGTCGGGTGACCGATCCCGGCGCCGATCAGCAGCGCTGAGCCCGCCAGCAGGCCCCAGAGCCCTGCCTCGATGGCCTTCCCCATCATCCTTGCGCACTCCTCCAGCGACGGCCGCATCGAAGCAACGGCCGTGCCGGCGCGGCTCCACGTGCGCGACAGGCGAGCGTCCTGGCGCGGCCTGCGCATCACTGGAAGGATCGGCGGAGCATGGAGAAAGAATCGAGGATCGCGATCTTTGGCGCCATCGCAGCCAACGTGGCGATCGCGGCGGTCAAGTTCATCGCCGCCGCCGTGACCGGCAGCTCGGCGATGCTCTCCGAGGGCGTGCACTCCCTCGTCGATACCGCAGACGGGCTCCTCCTCCTGCTCGGCAAGCACCGGAGCGCCCGCCCGCCCGACGCCGAGCATCCGTTCGGCCACGGCAAGGAGCTCTATTTCTGGACGCTGATCGTCGCCATCATGATCTTCGCCGCGGGCGGCGGCGTCTCGATCTACGAAGGGATCTTGCACCTCTTGCACCCGCGCCCGATCGAGGATCCGACGTGGAACTACGTTGTCCTCGGCGCAGCGGCCGTCTTCGAGGGGACGTCGCTCGCCATCTCGATCCACGAGTTCAAGAAGAAAGACGGACAGGGCTACCTCGCGGCGATGCGGTCCAGCAAGGACCCGACGACGTTCACGATCGTCCTGGAGGACTCCGCGGCGCTCGCCGGGCTCGCCATCGCCTTCCTCGGCGTCTGGCTCGGGCACCGCCTGGGAAACCCCTACCTCGACGGCGCGGCGTCGATCGGCATCGGCCTCGTGCTCGCGGCGGTCGCGGTCTTCCTCGCACAGCAGAGCCGTGGGCTCCTCGTGGGGGAGAGCGCGGACAGGGAGCTCCTCGCCGCGATCCGCGCGCTCGCCAGCGCAGATCCTGGCGTGTCGGCGGTGGGGCGGCCCCTGACGATGCACTTCGGTCCGCACGAAGTCCTGGTCGTCTTGCGCATCGAGTTCGACGCCGCGCTCACGGCGTCCGGGGTCGCGGAGGCGATCGAGCGCATCGAGACCCGGATACGGAGCGAGCGACCCGACGTGAAGCACATCTACGTCGAGGCCAGGTCGCTCCACCAGCGCGCGAGGGCGTGACGCGCCGTGGAGAGACCGCTCGCGGCCTCCGCCATCCTCCGCGGCGCCCGGGCTCGGGTAGCCCTCGCAGCAGGGCGCGCCTGGCGGGCAAACCGTGCAGACGTCGTCCTTCGACGCGAGGTACGCTGGTTGCAAGTCGTCACGCCGTATCGCGAGGTCCGGCAGCGCCGGAGCCCGGGCGGGCCGGGCGCACGAAGGCCCGGCGAGCGCGGGCGTTGAGGGGGCGACGTCATGAGGAAGGGCAGGGCGCATGGGGCGATGCTCGGCGGGCGAGATGACGGCTGGCGTCGCGGCCTCCCCGGCGCCGGCGCGCTTCGCGCCGCGCTCCAGCGCGGTCGCTCGCGCGATCTCGCCCGGCGCCGGCTCATCGCCGGCGTGTCCCTCGCCGGCGGCGCCAGCATGGCGGTCGTCTCGCTGTTCCAGCTCGGGATCATCGAGCGCCTGCCCGATCCTCCGCTTCCAGGGTTCGATTCGGCCAAGGTGACGAGCTCCGATATCGCGTTCGGGCTCACGATGCCGGACGCGCCGCTCGCGCTCACCAGCTTCGCGTCCAACCTCGCGCTGGCCGGCTGGGGGGGCGCCGAGCGCGCCAGGAACACCCCCTGGATCCCCGTCGCCGTGGCGGCCAAGGCGGCCGTCGAGGCGGCCGTGTCCGGATGGCTCCTCGTCCAGATGCGACGGCGGGAGCGGGCCTGGTGCGCGTACTGCCTGGTCGCCATGGCGGCCAACATGGCCGTGTTCGCGCTCTCGCTCCCGGAAGGGTGGGCGGCGCTGGGGAAGGCGCGAGCGCGCTCGTGACAGGACGGCGCGGGCAGCCCCGGCCATCGGAGGCCGGCGCGCCCCCGCTCCGGCACGCCCCGGCCCCCCGGCCCGCGCCGCGGTGAGCTCCCGCGGACAGGGCGCGTACCGTGGACCCCGCACGCGCCGCGTCGGCGGACATCCCCGGCGGCCCGCGCGGCGAGGCCGGCGCAACTCCGGCCCGCCGCCGGGCATCGACATCTCCCGTGAGCAAGGGCACTCCGCTCCTGCCCGCGTCCGCGAACGATGGCTGCGCTGTTTCCACCCTGGAGCAACTCCGTTTACCGCGTGGCGCTCGTCGGGCTCGTCGCCTCGGCGGGCGGCGCCATCCTCGCGCTCATGATCTACGTCCGCACGCCGTGGAAGCGATACCAGTTCGAGCCCGTCGATCAGCCGGTGCAGTTCGATCACCGCCATCACGTGCAGGACGACGCCATCGATTGCGTCTACTGCCACACCACGGTGACCCGCTCGCCGACGGCGGGGATGCCGCCGACGGCCACGTGCATGGGGTGCCATAGCCAGATCTGGAATCAGAGCGTCATGCTCGAGCCCGTGCGGCGGAGCTGGTTCTCCGGCATGCCGATCCCGTGGAACCGGGTGAACTCCGTGCCCGACTTCGTCTATTTCAACCACGCGATCCACGTGAACAAGGGCGTGGGCTGCGTGAGCTGCCACGGGCGCGTGGACGAGATGGCGGCCGTCTACAAGGTGGCGCCGATGACGATGGGCTGGTGCCTGGAGTGCCATCGCCTGCCGGAGCCGCACCTGCGCCCGCTCTCCGCGATCACCGACATGCGCTGGGACCCGGGGGAGCGGAGGGATGAGCTCGGGGCGAAGCTCGCGAAGGAGTACGGGGTCCGGCGGCTCACGCACTGCACAGCGTGCCATCGATGAACGATGAACAGGGGAACTCCTTGAAAGACGCAGATGAGATGAAGGAACGGTGGCTAGAGGCGCTCGGGACGGCGGGAGAGCGCGCGTCCTACAGGCTGCTGGCGCCGCTCATCGAGAGCCCGGAGCTCCGCGCGCTCGCCGCGGGCGAACCGCCCCGGGGCGTGGACGAGCCGGCGGGCGTCAGCCGCCGCGCGCTGCTCAAGCTGCTCGGCGCGAGCATGGCGCTCGCCGGCGTCGCGGGCTGCACCCCGCATGAGCCCGAGAAGATCCTGCCGTACAACGAGACCCCGCCCGGCGTCGTGCCGGGTCTCTCCCAGTCCTACGCGACGAGCATGGTGCTCGACGGGTATGCCATGGGCCTCCTCGCCAAGAGCTACGCGGGGCGGCCCATCAAGATCGAGGGCAACCCCGCGCACCCGGCGAGCCTCGGCGCGACCGGCGTCCACGAGCAGGCCTCGATCCTCTCGCTGTATGACCCGTACCGCGCGCGCGCGCCGACGCGCGGCGGCCAGGTCGCGTCGTGGGAGGCGCTCTCCGCGCGCTTCGGCGGCGACCGCGAGGACGGCGGCGCTGGCCTCCGCTTCGTCCTCCAGCCCACGAGCTCGCCCCTCATCGCCGCGCTGATCGAGCGCGTCCGGCGCAGGTTCCCCGGCGCGCGGTTCACCTTCTGGTCGCCCGTCCACGCCGAGCACGCGCTCGAAGGCGCGCGGGCGGCGCTCGGCCTTGGGCTGTTGCCTCAGCTCGACTTCGACCAGGCGGAGGTGATCCTCGCGCTGGACGCGGACTTCCTCGCGGACATGCCGTTCAGCGTGCGCTATGCGCGCGACTTCGCCTCGCGGCGCCGCCCCGCGAGCCCGGCGGCGGCCATGAGCCGCCTCTACGTCGCGGAGGCGATGTTCACGCCCACGGGGACGCTCGCCGACCACCGGCTCCGCGTGCGGCCCGCCGAGGTCGCGCGCGTCGCGGCCGGCGTCGCGGCGGAGCTCGTGCACGGCCTCGGCCTGCGCCCGCGCGGGATCACGGACGCCGACGCCGCCGCGCTGCGCGCGCTCCGCCCCCCGGACGGCGAGGGGCACGGCGCCTTCGTCCGGGCGCTCGCGCGCGATCTCGCGCGCGCGGGGGGCGCCGGCGTCGCCGTCGTCGGCGACGGCCAGCCACCCATCGTCCACGCCCTCGGGCACGTCATCAACGCCGCGCTCCGCAGCCGGGCGGCCTGGATGGTCGATCCTGTGCTGATCGACGCGGGCCCCTCCACACAGAGCTTCTCCGAGCTCGTCGGCGAGCTCGGGCGCGGCGCGGTCGACACCTTGATCCTCCTCGACGTGAACCCCGTGTACGCCGCGCCGGCCGACGTCGATTTCGCGGGCCTCCTCGCGCGCGTGCCCACGAGCTTGAAGGCCGGGCTCTACGACGACGAGACCGCCCGCGCTTGCACGTGGTTCGTGCCGACCCGGCATTACCTCGAGTCGTGGGGGGACGCGCGGGCGTACGACGGGACGGTCTCGTTCGTGCAACCCCTCGTCCGGCCGCTGTTCGACGGCCGGGCGGTGCCCGAGCTCCTCGCCGCCTTCGCGGGGGACGAGCGCCCGGATCCCCGGCTGCTGCTGCGCGAGCACTGGCGCGGCGAGCGCGGAGAGGCGGATTTCGAGGGCTTCTGGGGCGAGGCATTGAAGCGCGGCTTCCTCCCTGACAGCGCCCGGCCGAGGCAGACACCGGATCTCGCGCCGGCCGACCTCGCCCAGGAGCTCGCGCGGCTCGCCGCCGCGCCGCGGCCGGCCGGCGGCGCGCTCGACGTGGCGTTCCTCAGGTCGCCGTCGCTCCACGACGGCAGGTTCGCCAACAACCCCTGGCTGCAAGAGCTCCCGCGGCCGATCACCAGGCTCACCTGGGGCAACGCCGCCATGATGAGCGCGGCGACCGCGGCGCGGCTCGGCGTCGAGCGCGGCGATGTCGTCGAGCTCGCGCTGCGCGGCCGCACGATCGAGATCCCGGCCGTCGTCGTCCGCGGGCACGCCGACGACGTGATCAGCGTCGACCTCGGCTACGGGCGCGACGCCGGCGAGGAGGTCGCGCGCGGGGTGGGCGTGTCGGCGTATCGGATCCGCCCGTCGGACGCGCGGTGGTTCGCGGGGGGCCTCTCCGTGAGGAAGACCGGCGCCACGGCGGCGCTCGCGCTGGCTCAGCTCGAGCTCTCGCAGCACGACCGCCCCATCGCGCTCAGGAGGACGCTGCCGCAGTACCGTGAACAGCCCGGTTTCGCGGAGGAGCACAAGGGGCCGGTCCGCTCGATCCTGCCGGAGGTCCAGTACACCGGCGCGCAATGGGCGATGTCCATCGATATGTCGATCTGCACCGGGTGCTCCTCGTGCGTCGTGGCCTGCCAGGCCGAGAACAACGTCCTCGTCGTCGGCAAGGAGGAGGTGATGCATGGCCGCGAGATGCAGTGGTTGCGGATCGATCAGTACTTCGAGGGGGGAGGCGACGAGGTGAGCGTCGTCAACCAGCCGATGCTCTGCCAGCACTGCGAGAAGGCGCCGTGCGAGTACGTCTGTCCGGTGAACGCGACGGTCCACAGCCCCGACGGCCTCAACGAGATGATCTACAACCGATGCATCGGGACGCGCTTTTGCTCCAACAACTGCCCGTACAAGATCCGGCGGTTCAATTTCTTCGACTACAATGCGCACGTCCCGTACAACGCCGGCCTCCGCAGGCTCCAGCGCAACCCGGACGTCACCGTCCGCGCCCGCGGCGTCATGGAGAAATGCACGTATTGCGTGCAGCGGATCCGCGAGGCGGACATCCGCGCGCAGATCGAGCGGCGGCCGCTCCGGCCGGGCGAGGTGGTCACCGCCTGCCAGCAGGCCTGTCCGACCGGCGCGATCCAGTTCGGATCGCTGGATCACGCGGATACCAAGATGGTCGCGTGGCGCAGGGAGCCGCGCGCGTACGCCGTGCTCCACGACCTCGGCACCCGGCCGCGGACGGAGTACCTCGCCAAGATCGAGAACCCGAACCCGGGGCTCGGGGCGGAGGGCGCCGAGAGGCGACCCGGAGCCCCGAACGTCAAACCCGAGATTGAATGAGCCATGGCGGGCCCGCTCATCCTGGACGCACCGACCGACGATCAGCTGTCGAAGCAGCTCCTCGAGCCGGTATGGAAGCCGCGCTCCCGGCTCGGCTGGATGCTCGCGTTCGGGCTCGCGCTCGGCGGCACGGGCCTGCTCTTCCTCGCGATCACCTACACCGTCCTCACCGGGATCGGCGTGTGGGGCAACAACATCCCGGTCGCCTGGGCCTTCGCGATCACCAACTTCGTCTGGTGGATCGGGATCGGCCACGCCGGGACGTTCATCTCCGCGATCCTCCTCCTGCTCGAGCAGAAGTGGCGGACGAGCATCAACCGCTTCGCCGAGGCGATGACGCTCTTCGCGGTCGTCCAGGCCGGCCTCTTTCCGGTCCTCCACCTCGGCCGCCCCTGGTTCGCCTACTGGATCTTCCCGTACCCCGCGACGATGCAGGTGTGGCCGCAGTTCCGGAGCGCGCTGCCGTGGGACGCCGCCGCGATCGCGACCTACTTCACGGTGTCGCTCCTGTTCTGGTACATGGGCCTCGTCCCGGATCTGGCGGCGCTGCGCGATCACGCCCCGGGCCGCGTCCGGCGGGTGATCTACGGGCTCATGTCGTTCGGCTGGCACGGCGCGGCCGACCACTTCCGGCATTACCGGGTGCTGTACGGGCTGCTCGCGGGGCTCGCGACGCCCCTCGTCGTCTCGGTGCACTCGATCGTGAGCAGTGATTTCGCGATCGCCCTGGTCCCCGGCTGGCACTCGACGCTCTTTCCGCCGTTCTTCGTCGCGGGCGCGATCTTCTCCGGGTTCGCGATGGTGCTCACGCTGCTCATCCCGGTGCGGCGGATCTACGGGCTCCATAACGTCGTGACCGCGCGCCACCTCGACGATCTCGCGAAGATGACGCTCGTGACCGGCTGGATCGTCATCCTCTCGTACATCATCGAGAACTTCCTCGCCTGGTACAGCGGCTCGGCGTACGAGATGCATCAGTTTTTCCAGACACGCCTGCGCGGCCCGAACAACGCCGCCTACTGGGCCCAGCACGTCTGCAACGTGCTCGTCATCCAGCTCCTCTGGAGCGAGCGGATCCGGACGAGCCCCGTCGCGCTGTGGCTCATCTCCATCCTCGTCAACGTCGGGATGTGGAGCGAGCGGTTCACGCTCATCGTGATGTCGCTCGAGGAAGAGTTCCTCCCGTCCAAGTGGCACGGCTATCGCCCGACGTGGGTGGACTGGAGCCTCTTCATCGGGTCAGGCGGCTTCTTCATGCTCCTGTTCCTGAGCTTTTTGCGCGTCTTTCCGTTCATCCCCGTCGCGGAGGTCAAGGAGCTCAACCATGAAGAGCTGGAGAAGGCTCGGGGCAAGGGGGGGCGCTGATGGAGACCGGAACGCTCGGCGAGTTCGACGACCCGGAGGCGATGCTCCATGCGATCCGAGAGCTCAGGCGGCGCGGCTACCGCCGGGTGGAAGCGTTCACGCCCTATCCGGTGAAGGGGCTCGACGAGGCGCTCGACCTCCCGCGCTCGAACCTCAACCGGATGGTGCTGCCCTTCGCGATCCTGGGGGTCGTGGGCGGCTACTTCGTCCAGTGGTTCTGCAACGCTTTCCACTATCCGCTGAACGTGGGCGGGCGCCCGCTGAACTCGGCGCCGGCGTTCATCCCGATCACGTTCGAGATGGGCGTGCTCTCCACCTCGCTCTTCGGCGTGCTCATCGGCTTTTACCTGATGAGGCTGCCGAGGCTCTACATCCCCCTCTTCGACGCCCCGGGCTTCGAGCGCGTCACGCTGGATCGGTTCCTCGTCGGGCTCGACGACACGGAACCTTCCTTCTCGAGCGTCCAGGCGGAGCGCGACCTCCTCGCGCTCGGCGCCAGGCGCGTCGTCGTGGCGAGGAGGCGCGAGGAGCCATGAGGGCCGGCGCCCCGGCTCGCCCCCTCGGGCGCGCGCTCGCGCCGTTCGCCCTCGTCCTGCTCGCCGGGTGCCGCGAGAAGGTGCTGCCCGAGCCGGACTTCGAGCGGATGATCCGCCAGGAGAAATACGGACTCTGGGAGCCGTGCGAGCACTTCGACGACGGCCGCGCGATGCAGCACCCGCCCGAGGGGACCGTCGCGCGCGGGCGCGTCACCGGGCCGCCCGGCTATCTCCAGGGCGTCCTCGACGGGGCGTACGTCACGGAGGTGCCGCTCACGCTGACGGTCGATCTCGTGCAGCGCGGCCGGCAGCGCTTCGAGACCTTCTGCGCGCCGTGCCACGGGATCCTCGGCGACGGCAGCTCGCGCGTGGCGACGAACATGACGCTGCGCCCGCCGCCGTCGCTCGTCGGACCCGAGGCGCGGAGCTTCCCGCCGGGCAGGATCTACCAGGTCATCATCCAGGGCTACGGCCTGATGCCGCGCTACTCGGACGATCTGCCCGACATCGAAGAGCGCTGGGCCGTGGTCGCCTACGTGAAGGCGCTTCAGCTGAGCCGCGGCGTGGCCGCGGGCGCCCTCCCGCCCGCGCTCCGCGGCCGGGCAGAGCAGGAGCTGCGATGAACAGGGATACCATCGAGTACAAGGGCGGCGCGACGATCGCGGCCTCGCTCGCGATCGCGGCGCTCGGCGCGGTCGCCGCGATCGTCGGCGGCTTCGTCGATCTCCGCCGGTTCTTCTTCTCGTACCTCGCCGCGTGGTCGTTCGCGGTGTTCCTGTCCGTGGGCGCGCTCGTCACGCTCCTCACCTGCAACGCCATGCGCGCGGGCTGGCCCACGGCGGTGCGCCGCCTCCTCGAGACGATGGTGGCGCCGCTGCCTCTGCTCGCGGCGCTCTCCGCGCCGATCCTGGTCGGCCTGGACACGCTGTACCCGTGGATGCACCCCGAGCGGATCGCCGGCGAGCACGCGCGGCGCATCCTCGAGCACAGGGCGCCCTACTTCAATCCAGGCTTCTTCGTCGTGCGCTCGGCGATCTACTTCGCGATCTGGATCGCCGTCGCCCTCGTGCTCCGCCGGCGATCGTTCGCGCAGGACCGTGAGCCGAGGGCCGACGTCAAGGACGCGATGTATGGCCTGAGCGGCGCCATGCTGCCGGTCGTGGCGATCACGATCGTCTTCTCGTCGTTCGACTGGCTCATGTCCCTCGACGCGACCTGGTACTCGACGATGTTCCCGGTCTACGTGTTCGCGAGCGCCTTCGTGACCGCCGTCGGCGCGCTCACGGTCCTCTCGTATGCCGCGCAGACGTCCGGCTACCTCGCGAGGCTGAACGACTCGCACTACTACGCGCTCGGGCGGCTGCTCCTCGCGTTCACGATATTCTGGGCCTATGCGGCCTATTTCCAGTTCATGTTGATCTGGATCGCGAACAAGCCCGATGAGGTCGCCTTCTTCCTCGACCGCTGGGAAGGGCCCTGGCGGCCGACCTCCGTCCTCGTCGTCCTCACGCGGTTCGTCGTCCCGTTCCTGATCCTGATGTCGTACGCGATCAAGCGGCGCCCGCGCCAGCTCTCGTGGATGGCGCTCTGGGTCGTCGTCTCCGGCTACATCGACTTTCACTGGCTCGTGGTGCCGGCGACAGGGCGCCACGGGTTCGCCTATCACTGGCTCGACCTCGCGACGCTGTGCGTCGTGGGCGGCCTCTCGACCGCGTTCGCCGCGTGGCGGCTGCGAGGGCGGCCGGTGGTCCCGGTCCACGACCCGCGGCTCGAAGAGGCCTTTGCGTACCGGAGCATATGATGTTCCGTTCCCGTCACAGCGAGGTTCGCCAGGAGGAGGACACGCTCCCGTGGGGGCGCGTGATCCTCGCGTTCGCCGTCGTGCTCGCGATCGGCGGCGCGCTGACGCTCTGGGCCTGGCTCGCGATGCGGGCCCGCGAGGCGGATCTGCGGCCCTCCCTCGCGTTCCCCGAGAAGGATCTCGGGCCGCGGCGCGAGGTCAGCATGGTCCAGCAGTCGCTGTTCGACGAGGCGCGCCTGGGCCAGCAGCTCGTCGAGGCGCAGCGCGCGGAGCTCCGCCGCTTCGGCGTCGTCGATCGGGAGAGGGGCATCGTGAGCATCCCGATCGACGACGCGATCGAGCTCATGGTGGCGGGGGGCGCGCGATGAGCCGGGCCGTCGCCGTGGCCCTCCTGCTGGCAGCCGGCCTCGTGTCGCGCCCGGGCGCCGCGTCCGAGCCCCAGCGCGCGCGCCCCGCGCTGGGCCCGTCCGCGGCCGACGCCGCGCCGGCGAGCGACGGCTCCGGTGCGGAGGAGCCGCCCGAAGGCGCCTTCCTGGAGCCCACGCGCGGGGTGGACATCGAGGAGCGCCTCGGCCGCCCGGTGGACCGCGAGCTCGCCTTCACCGACATGGACGGGCGGCGGGTGCGCCTCGGCGACTACTTCGCCGACGGCAAGCCCCTCCTCCTCGTCCTCGCGTACTACCGGTGCCCCGCGCTGTGCGGCCTCGTGCTGCGCGGCGCCGTCGAGGGGCTGAAGCTCCTCCCGTACCGGCTCGGCGAGCAGTTCCACGCGCTCACGGTCAGCTTCGACCCGCGCGAGCGCCCGGCGGCCGCCTCGCAGAAGCGCGCGGTCACGCTGTCCGAGCTCGGCGCGGACGCGCAGGCGCCGGAGTGGCCGTTCCTCGTCGGCGACGAGGCGGCGACCCGCGCGCTCGCCGAGGACCTCGGGTTCCGCTACGCCTACGATCCGACCACCGATCAGTACGCCCACCCGGCGGCCGTCTTCGTCCTGACGCCGGACGGGCGGATCTCCCGGTACCTGTACGGGACGGAGTTCTCGGCGCGCGATCTCCGGCTCGCGCTCCTGGAGGCGAGCCGCGGCGGTATCGGCACGATCGTCGATCGGGTGATCATGACCTGCTATCGCTTCGACCCGGCGAGCCGGAGATACGGTCCGTTCCTCCTCGGCTTCCTACGGCTCGGAGCGGCGGCCATCCTGATCACGGTCGGCGGGCTGCTCGCCGTCCTGTGGCGGCGCGAGCGCCGGCGGCCACGCGCTCGCACGAGCTTCGCCGCCGGCCGCGACGCCGCGGCCGACCGCCAGGGGAGGTCACCATGATCAACGAGCTCCTGCGCAAGCTCCTCTTTCTGCCCGGCCAGTGGTCGACGATCGCGTTCGACATCGACAAGCTGCATTACTTCGTGATCTCGGTGACGATGGCCGGCGCGACGCTCGTCGCCCTGTTCGCGGCCTACCTGATGTTCCGGTACCGCAGGCGCCAGCGGGATGTTGAAGGCCCGTTCCCCGGAGCGACCGCGAGGCCTCCGCTCCTCCTCGAGGTCGGCATGGTGCTGGGCCTCATCGTCCTGTTCCTCGTCTGGTGGGTCATCGGAATGCGGCAGTATGCAGCGCTCCGCGTCGCCCCCGCGGACCCGGTCGTGGTGTACGTGACCGGGAAGCAGTGGATGTGGAAGTTCGCCTACCCGGAGGGCCCGAGCTCGGTGGCGACGCTCTATGTGCCGGCGCGTCGGCCGGTGAAGCTCGTCATGACGTCCCGGGACGTGATCCACAGCTTCTTCGTCCCCGATTTTCGCATCAAATACGATGTCGTCCCCGGCCGCTACACCACGCTGTGGTTCGAGGCGACCGCGCCGGGCGCCTATCAGATCCTGTGCACCGAGTACTGCGGGACGAACCACTCCACCATGCGCGGCGAGGTGATCGCGCTCGAGCCCTCCGATTTCGCGCGGTGGCTCTCCGACCGCGGGCGGGGCGCCGGTATCGCCGGACAGGAGTACACGCCGCCGTCGACGCCGGGCGAGGGGATCCCGCGCGAGCCGCTCAGCCTCGTCCGGCTGGGCGAGAACATCGCCGCCGAGGAGGGCTGCCTGCGCTGCCACACGCCGGACGGGACACCGCACATCGGGCCGACCTGGGCCGGCCTCTACATGTCGGTCGTCCCGCTGGAGAGCGGCGGCGCCGCGGTCGCCGACGACGCGTACATCACCGAGTCGATGATGGATCCGCTCGCCCGGATCCACCGCGGCTACCAGCGGGTCATGCCCTCGTTCCTCGGCCGGCTCCAGCCGGCGCAGGTCGCCGCCATCGTCGAGTACATCCGGTCGTTGAGGGGCGTCGCGCCGGAGCCGGGCGCGCGGACGCCGCTGCCCGAAGGCCCGCCCTTCCTGCGCTCCGGCCCAGAGCGCCCCGCCCCGCTCCGCGGGGGCGCGCCGGTCGGCCCGATCGAGGGCGGCAAGCCCGGGGAGGAGCTCCGATGAGCACGGACGCGCACGAACCTCACGTCGGACCTCTGCCCGACGCGCCGGCCGAGAGGCCCGAGCCCGACTACCTCCATGTCGACCGCGGGGTGACGGAGTGGCTCACGACCACGGATCACAAGCGGATCGGCCTCATGTTCTACGCCGTCATCGTCGTGATGCTCTTCCTCGGAGGCATATTCGCCCTCATCCTGCGGACCGAGCTCCTCACGCCCGAGCGGACCATCATCGACGCGGCGACCTACAACCGGATGTTCACGCTGCACGGCGTGATCATGGTCTGGCTGTTCATGATCCCGTCGATCCCCAACGCGTTCGGCAACTTCGTCCTGCCGATCATGCTCGGCGCCAAGGACCTCGCGTTTCCCCGGATCAACCTCGCGAGCTTCTACGTCTACCTCCTCGGGGCGGCGATCGCGATGGGCGGCATGATCGCGGGCGGCACGGACACCGGCTGGACGTTCTACCCGACGTACAGCCTGAAGACGCCGATGGCGCTGTTCCCGGTCGTCTTCGGCATCTTCATCGTCGGCGTCTCGTCCATCATGACGGCGGTCAACTTCATCGTGACCACGCACACGATGCGCGCCGAGGGGCTCACGTGGAGCCGCCTGCCGCTCTTCGTCTGGAGCACGTACGCGACGAGCATCATCCTGCTCTTCGCGACCCCGGTCCTCGGGCTCTCGATCCTGCTCATCGGCATCGACCACGTGACCGCGCTCGGGATGTTCGACCCGCGGTTCGGCGGCGATCCGGTCCTCTTCCAGCACCTCTTCTGGTTCTACTCCCACCCCGCCGTCTACATCATGATCCTGCCGGCGTTCGGCGTGGTGAGCGAGGTCGTCTGCACGTTCGCGCACAAGCGCCCCGCGTCCTACTGGGCGATCGCCATCTCGTCGCTCGGGATCGCGTTCGTGGGGTTCTGGACGTGGGGCCACCACATGTTCGTGGCGGGGATGAGCGAGTACGCCGCGGACGTCTTCGGCGTGCTCTCGATGTTCGTGGCCATCTTCTCGGCCATCAAGGTCTACACGTGGGTCGCGACGCTGTACAGGGGCTCGATCCACTTCAACACGCCGCTGCTCTACTTCATCGCCTTCCTCTTCCTGTTCGTCTTCGGGGGGATGACGGGCGTGGCCGTCGCCACGCAGTCGCTGGACGTGCACTGGCACGACACGTACTTCGTTGTGGCGCACTTCCACTTCATCATGGTGGGCGGGACGCTCACCATGTTCCTCGCGGCGGCGCACTACTGGTTTCCGAAGATGTTCGGGCGCCTCTACTCGGAGCGCGTCGGGCTCCTCTCGGCCGCGTCGGTGTTCCTCGGCTTCTTCTTGACCTTCTTCCCGCAGTTCCTCCTCGGGAACATGGGGATGCCCCGCCGCTATTACAGCTACCCGCCGCGCTACCAGTGGCTCCACGTGCTCTCGACCGGCGGCGCCTACCTGCTCGCCGCGGCGCTCGTGATCTCGCTCCTGAACCTCGTCATCGCGCTCAAGTGGGGCCGGAAGGCCGGGAGGAACCCCTGGGGCGGGCGCACGCTCGAGTGGATGACCGGAGAGCCCTTGCCGCCCAAGCACAACTTCCCGGTCGCGCCGCTCGTCCGCCGCGGCCCGTACGAGTTCCAGCTCTCCGAGGAGGACGCCCGTGCGACAACCACGCCCGCTGCGTGAGCAGTTCGAAGATCTCGAGAAGCAGACGCACGCGGCCCGCCTCGGGATGTGGTTGTTCCTCGGGAGCGAGGTGCTCCTCTTCACCGGGCTCTTCGCGCTGTACGCGGCGTACCGCGAGCTCTACCCGCGCGATTTCGCCGAGGCCATCGCGCACAACAACGTCGCGATCGGCACCACCATGACGCTCATCCTGATCGGCAGCAGCTTCACCGTCGCCATGGCGGTGCACGCCGTCCGCGCCTCCCACCCGCGGCGCGCCGCGCTGTTCCTCGCGGTGAGCGTGGCGATCGGGATCGTGTTCCTCGTGCTGAAAGGGATCGAGTACGCGCAGCACTTCCGCGAGGGCATCTTCCCGGCCGGCGCCTACCGCTTCGCGGAGCTCCCGACGTTCGGCGCGCAGATGGCGTTCACGCTGTACTTCGCCATGACGGCGCTCCACGCCCTGCACGTCGTGGGCGGGGCCGGCCTCCTCACGGGGGTCGCGTGGGGGTGCTGGAAGGGCCGGTACTGGGCGTACGACCAGACGCCGGTGGAGCTCAGCGGCCTCTACTGGCACCTCGTGGACATCATGTGGATCTTCATCTGGCCGCTCCTCTACCTGACGCGCAAGTGACGGCACAGCCCGGAGACGACCATGCCGCAAGAGCACGTCGCGGAAAGCACGCCCTGGACCCGCTATCTCTGGACGCTGATGGCCCTCGTCGCCCTCACGCTCCTGTCGTTCGCGCTCTCGTTCTTGCGCACGGGGGCGTGGGAGATACCGATCGCGCTGCTCATCGCCGTGGTGAAGAGCGTGCTCGTGCTGCTCTTCTTCATGCACCTCGTGGAGCAGAAGTTCATCAACGCCTTCGCGATCATCGTGGCGGTGAGCTTCCTGGCGTTGCTCCTGTCGCTCGTCGTCGCCGACGTCGCGACGCGGCGCACGTTCCCGCCCGCGCCGCTGCCGGCCCTGTCGCCGCCGGCGCCGGCGCTGAGCCCGCCGGCGCCGGGCGGCTCCGCGGGGCCGCCGCCGGAG
Source organism: Sorangium sp. So ce296 (assembly GCF_051529605.1). Lineage (NCBI taxonomy): Bacteria > Pseudomonadati > Myxococcota > Polyangiales > Polyangiaceae > Sorangium > Sorangium sp. So ce296. Next base: position 13,547,141 of record NZ_CP150325.1, on the reverse strand, counting down.
CCGCTGCCGGGCGGCCGGTGATCGATCCGCGCGGGCGCGGCGCCTCGGGCTTCCTACCCCCTCGCGCGGGTGGGGATGTGGCCGGGGATGAGGGAGGCGATGAAGATCGCGATCGCCACGAGCGCGTTGTTCCAGATCGTCCCCAGGCTGACCGTCGGGAGCGCCCAGCACGAGATGAAGAGCCACACCGCGAGGACCGTGTTGAGGTACCGCACCGCAGGGGCGAGCATGGCGGTGATCGCGAAGATCATGCAGAGCAGCCCGAGCACCCATGTGTTCGTCCGCTGCGCGTGGCTGTGCGGCCAGAGGACGGCCGAGATGAGGAGCCAGAACCCGAGGACGACGTTCACGATGCGCGCCATGAGATTGCCAGCTCGAACCATGCTCCCTCCCGCCTCCGATCCTGGGACCGATCGGGTCGCCACGGATCGATAACGGGCGTCAGGAGACCGTCAATCGGCGAGCTCGTGAGCCAGGGAGACTGGCTGCCGACCGCGCCGGCCGGTCTCTGGCCTGCTCGTCGCCCTGCCGGAGGCGACGATGGGCCTGCAGAGCGCCACCCTGACGCGCTTCGGGCGCGCCGTGGTCGTTCCGCTGGGCCTGCGTCCGCTCGGGCCGCGCGGGCGCGGGGCGCTCCGTGAGAAGCTGGAGACGCGGGACATCGCTCCCTCGCCCCGCGCCCGGACGAGCGGCGCGAGCCACTTCTCGACGGCCGAGCGGGCACTAAGCTTCCTTCATGAGGCTCGGCGCACGGCTCACAACGCACGCGTTCTCGGCCGGCGCCGCCGGCATCAGCTTCGTCGTCCAGCCGGTCCCGGGCTCGGACCAGCTGTTCGTCATTCCGATCCAGTACCTGCTCGCGGCGTCGCTCGCGAAGGAGCGAGGCGCGCCTCTCTCGAAGGCGGCGTGGTCCCAGGTCCACCAGCTCATCTGGGGCGGCGGCGCCCTTCGCCTCATGCTCGGCTTGACCCTGGGGCTGATCCCGCTGGCCGGCGCGTTCACGAACGCGATGACGGCGTTCCTCACGACCGAATATCTCGGGTACTACGTGGATAGAGCCCTCGACAACCCGGACAATCCACCTCCGGCCCTGTCGATCCAGGATGTCCTGGACGCCATCACCTCCCTCTTCACCGGGCGAGCGCGGTAGGCAAGCGGCCCCTGGGTCGAGCCCACCGTGCGGTTCTCGGAGCCGAAGGACGAGCTCCTCGGGAGCGACGCGGCGTCACCACCAGATTCGCCGGCGCTTGCGGCCGGAGCGTATCGCCACCGCCGCCACGGCCCCCACGGCGAGCACGGTGACCGCGGCGGCCGCCGCGATGGCGGCGCTCCGGGCCGTGTGCTCAGCCTCACCCTTGATGCCGCCCCACCTCGCCTTGGCCGCGACCAGGTCGCGCGCGAGCCGCTCCTTGCTGTGCTCGATCTGCTCGGCAGGCCCCGCGGGCGCCGCGGCACCTGCGCCGGCGCTGACGTGACCTCGCTCGCTGAGGGGACGGGCGACCCTCTCCGTATCGAACCGGATTGCGCTGGATGGATCCATATGTCCCGCGCTGCAATCGCTGTTCCCGGCCGGCACATCGGCGTGCTCGCCGGCTCGCGCGGCGGCGCCGACGCTGTACTTCCATCGGATAGCCCACTCCATCGGGCAGGCCGCGTCCTGACGGCGGGCGCCGTCGGCTCGCCGCATGGGCACGAGGCGCGCGCCGCGGACGGCTCGGCCGCGCTGGCGCTCCGGTGCGCTCGGCGGCTGGCGTCGGATGTGCAATGAGGCGCCCGCACGGAGCGCATGTCCCGATACGCAACAATCTATCGATCGGCGTGTTCGTTTGGGGCGTCGTCCGGGCGCTCGCCGAGCTCCGAGGCGACGCGCGCGCGGCATTCCCTGGGAGGGAGTCATGACGATCCTCGCTCCGTTGGCTGACCCGCCCCGCGCAGATCGATGGCGGGAGCGGCTCAGGGCGTTGCTGCCCGTCGCGACGCTCCTCGCCCTCGCGCTCGGCCTGCTCGTGTCCGGCGGAGAGACCAGCGTCACGCGGTGGTCGACCCGCGCCATGGACGGTCTCCTGCGTTGGTACACCACGCTGGCGCCGGTCGTCATCTTCGTCGTCCTCGTGCCGACGTTCGTGAGCCTGCACCGGCAAGGGCGCCCGGGGCGGCTGCTCGCGTACGTCATCGGCTGGCTCGCCCTCAAGCGTCTGGCCGCGTGCCTGTTCGGGGTCGTCGTCACCTGGCTCGTGTTCGGGCTCCCGCTGCTCCCCAGCCACAGCACGGGCGCGCCGTTCGAGGCCGCGCGCGCCCTCTATAGCGCCTCGGGCCTGGTCGTCTCGAGCCCGTGCTTCCTCGCCCTCTACGCCGGCATCGTGACCTCGTTCGCGGCCGTACGCGCGCCGCGGGTCGCCCGCGCGCTGGAGCGCGCCGCGGATGCCCTGGAGCGCGCGGGAGGCGCCGTGCAGTGCCTGGTCCCGCTCTTCATGTTCGGGCTCGGCGCCTATCTCCGCGCGCTGCCCGCGCAGCTCGCCGCGCAGGTGCACGGGGGGCCCCTCGCGCGCGCCTCGGCGGGGGCGCCCTCCCTCGGCGCCGGGAGCGCCGGGGGCCTCATGCTCTCCTACTTGCTCGTGTCCGGGGTCGTCGGCGCTGCCTGCCTCGCCTTCCATGCGGCGAGCCTGCTGAGGATGAAGGCCGCCGCCCCGGAGTTCTCGCTGCGCGACTATTTCGTCAACTACTGGCTCAAGGTCTATCCGCTGCTGTGGGCGTCGTGCAGCGAGGCGCTGGCGACGCCGCTCAACCTGCACCTCGTCCGCAAGTGTTATCCGGCGGTGCCGCAGGAGCTCAGGCTCTTCGTGGTGGGTCTCGGCGGTTGGCTCAACGTCAATGGCACGTTGATCTGCGTGTTCGTCATGGCGGGCGCCGCCGCCCGCGCGGTCGGTCATGAGCTCTCGCTGCTCGAGCTCACGCTCGTGGTGCCGATCGTGTTTCTGCTCGGGTATGTCGTGCCCGGCATGCCGGGCGAGCTCGTCCTGTTCGCGACGCCGATCGGCGCCGCGCTGCACATCCCCGCGCGCCTGCTCCCATCGTTCATCGCGCTCTACATCGGGTTCAACTTCGGCCTCCCGGACTCCTTCCGGTCGGGCCAGAACTCGACCGACAGCTGCGTGAGCGCCCTCCAGCTGCTCCGCAAGCTGACGCGCCACCGGGCGCGGGGCGCGGGATCGGGCGGCGCCGCCCGCCCGGCATTGTCGTGAAGGCAGCCGCGGGGCCGTAGGCGCAATTCCTCGTATCCGAGCGCGTCGATGGGAGCGGCAGCCCGGACGCCCCGAGGGACCCGAACGACGACCGACGTTACGTCCTGCAAGGGCGCGCCTGGCTGGAGCGCGACGTCGTCGACTGCGGCTTCCTCAGGCTCGCCGTGCTCGGCGTGCGCCCGGCGCTCGCGGCGCACATGGTCGATTCGGTGGCGGCCTGCGACGCCGCGCTGCGCGTGGACGTCCCGGGGTTCGGCCCGGGGTTCTACCGTTATGTCGGCGACAGGTATGGCTTCGATCCGCGCACGGGGGAGCGGACGCGAGGCATGTGCGTGCGCGCCGCCGCTCAAGGCGATGACGAGGGCGTGACACTACGTGGGCCCCGCCGCATCCAGCCGGGCCTCCGAAACGACACCATGTATGTCCCGCTGTCTGCAGTTCCCTATCCCAAGTGACACTACGTGTGTCCCGCCGTTTACAGTCCTCTATCCCGAGTGACACTACGTGACCCCAGGCGCATTCACTCCTCCATCCCACACCGCCCAGCGCCATCGCAGTTCCGCCCGACAGCAGTGCGGCCCGGCACGGCCGGACTGCTGCGCCGCCTTGCGGCGGCTCCGCGTGGCTGGCCGCGAGCAGCTGTGGGCGCACGCCGGGACCGGGATCGCCCGGCCATCGCGCGCTCGCTGGGCCCCGGGTTCGCCGGCTGGGCCCGCGCTCGGGCCGTGCGCCCGCGGGGGCCTTTCAGGCCGCCTCGCCGCCCTCCTTCGGCTCGTGCTTCCGGTGGCGGAGGACGATCCAGAGCCCGACGCCGTTGTTGATCACCAACGCAGCGTTCAGGGCGGTGAACACCCAGTTCTTCACGAGCAGGCTGTAGACGAAGTTCCCGGCCGTCCCGGCGATCGCGGCGACGAAGAAGATCAGGGTGTACTTCTCCGATTTGTCCTCCTCGCCCTTCCACTGCCTGTACGTCTGTGACCCGAAGGTCACGAGGAGCAGCAGGGAGCTGATCCAGCCCACGACATGCTTCATCGGCGCTTCCCCATCGGTTGCCTGGCGAGCCCCGATCGGCGCGGTGCCGGCGCCCGGTCACGCGCCACGCCGGCGCTCGCCGCCGCGCGCCCGCGCGAGCCGCCCGAGCAGGCTGGCCGCCGCGAGCGCCGCCGCGGCCACGCCCGCCGCCGGGAGCCACCGGCCGCGCCGCGCGCGCCGCCGCTCGGCCGCGAGCCGCCGGCCCGCCGCCCAGAGGAGCGCCGCGCCGGCCGGCGCCGCCGCGAGCGCCGCCGCCCTCGCGCGCGGCAGCACGTACACCTCCGCCGGGCCCGGCAGGTACGCGCGCTCGGGGTAGTCGCCCGCCGGCCCGTCGGGGCCGTGCAGCGTCGCCATGCGCACGACCTCGGCCAGGTGCAGCGCCTTCCGGTCGGTCGTCTGCTCGATCTGCTCGCGGCAGCTGAAGCCGTCGGCCACGACGAGCGCGTCCTTCGGCGCCGACCGGACCGCGGGCAGCAACACGCGCTCGCCGCACTGGATCGAGACCTCGTACTTGTCGCCCTCCTCGAAGCCGAAGGCCCCCGCCATGCCGCAGCAGCCCGAGTCGACGATCTCGGCGTCGAGACCCATGCCGCGGAGCACGTCGCGCTCGCCGTCCATGCCCAGGATCGCCTTGTGGTGGCAGTGGCCGTGCACCACGGCGCGCCGATCGAGCCTCGGCAGCTCGCGCCCGCGCGGACCGAGCAAAAGCCGGCCGGGATCGCCGTCCGGCGCCCCCTTCAGGAAGTCGCCGAACATGTGCGTCAGCTCCCGGAGCTTCGACGCCACCGGGTCGTCGGGGAAGAGCCCGCGCAGCTCGTCGCGGAAGACCGAGACGCAGCTCGGCTCCAGGCCGACCACCGGCACGCCGCGCGCGATCGGGTCGCGCAGCGCGCTCATCACCTCGCGCAGCATGCGCTTGGCCGTCGTCAGGAAGCCGAAGTCGTAGAGCGGCCGGCCGCAGCAGAGGTGCTGCTCCGGGACGATCACCTCGTACCCCGCCCACTCGAGCACCTCGGTCGCGGCGATCGCCGTGTCCGGGAAGAAGTGATCGTTGAACGTGTCCGGCCAGAGCAGCACCTGTGGCGCGCCGGCGTTGCGGCGCGGCCGGCCTCGGAACCACTGCCGGAACGACTGCCGCGCGAACGGCGGGATGCTCCGCTCGGGCGCGATGCCGGCGATCTTCTTGGCGATCGCGGCGAGCGCCGGCGTCTGCGTCACGAGGTTGGCGAGCCCGGGCACGCGCTGCCCGAGGCGCGCCCACCAGGTGATGAGCCCCATCGTGTACGCGGCGCGCGGCCTGAGCCGCCCCGCGTAGTAGTGCGACAGGAACTCCGCCTTGTACGTGGCCATGTCGACGTGGACCGGGCACTCGCCCTTGCACCCCTTGCAGGCGAGGCACATGTCGAGCGACTCGCGCACCTCGTGGTCGCGGAAGCCCCGGAGCTCGCCCCCCTCCAGCATCTCGAAGAGCAGGCGCGCCCGCCCGCGCGTCGTGTGCTCCTCCTCGTGCGTCACCATGTAGCTCGGGCACATCGTGCCGCCGCCGTGGCGCCGGCACTTGCCGACGCCCACGCAGCGCAGCGCCGCGCGCGTGAAGTCGCCGTCGTCGTCCGGGAAGCGGAAGTGCGTCTCCACGGCCGCGGAGCGGAAGCCGGCGCCCAGGCGGAGGTTCTCGGTGACGTCGTACGGGTCGACGACCTTGCCGGGGTTCATGCGAAAGGCGGGGTCCCAGGCGGCCTTGAACCGGCGGAACGCCTCGATGAGCTCCTCGCCGTACATCTTCGGAAGGAACTGCGCGCGCGCCTGGCCGTCGCCGTGCTCGCCGGAGAACGAGCCGCCGTAGCGGACCACGAGGTCGGTCGCCTCGTCGAGGAAGCGCTTCCAGTTGCGGATGCCCTCGGCGGTCACCAGGTCGAAGTCCACGCGGCAGTGCACGCACGCCTGCCCGAAGTGGCCGTAGAGCGAGGGGTGGTACCCGTGGCGATCGAAGAGCGCGCGCAGGTCGCGGAGGTAGCCGCCCAGGTTGTCCGGGTGCACGGCCGAGTCCTCCCAGCCGGGCCACGTGTCTGGCTCGCCCGGGACGCGCGCGGTCGCGCCGAGCCCCGATTTGCGCACCTCCCAGAGCATCTGCTCCTGGTCGGGGTCGTCGTACAGCTTCATCGACGGCGGGTTCGGCCCGCGCGCGAGGGCGTCCATGGCGGCGCGCGCCCGCGCGTCGGACTCCTCCCGCGTATCGCCCCCGAACTCGACCAGGAGGAAGCCGCGGCCCTCCGGGAGGTAGCGCAGGCAGCTCTCGTGCAGCCCCTTCTTGTGCATGTACTCGAGGAGCCGGTGGTCGAGCCCCTCGAGCGCGATCGGCCCGGAGCGCAGCACCTCGGGCACGTGGTCGCCCGCGGAGAACACGTCCGGGTAGCCGAGCACGAGCAGCGATCGCGACCTCGGCCAGTCGACGAGGCGCAGGGTGGCCTCGAGCACCGTGACGCACGTGCACTCGGTGCCGACCAAGGCGCGCGCCACGTGGAAGCCGTTCTCCGGGAGCAGCTCGTCGAGGTTGTAGCCCGACACGCGGCGCGGGATGCGCGGGTAGCGGGCGCGGATGAGGTCCGCGTACCGGTCGCGGATGGCGCGCAGCGCGGCGTAGATTTGCCCGCGCCGGCCCCCCTCGCGGACGATAGCGTCGAGCTCCTCCTCGCTGGTCGGCCCCACGCGCAGCCGCAGGCCGTCGTAGGTCAGCACCTCGAGCTCGTGCACGTTGTCGACGGTGCGACCGCCGAGCACCGAGTGCACGCCGCAGGAGTTGTTGCCGATCATCCCGCCGAGCGTGCAGTACTCGTGCGTCGAGGGGTCGGGCGCGAACGTGAGATCGAACTCGTTCGCGGCGTCGCGCAGGGTGTCGAGCACCGTGCCCGGCAGGACCCGGGCGCGCTTGCTCGCGCGGTCGAGCTCCAGGACGCCGCGCATGTACTTCGAGAAGTCGAGCACCACCGCGACGTTGCACGTCTGCCCGGCGAGGCTCGTGCCGCCCCCGCGCGCGAGGATGGGCGCGCCGTGGCGGCGGCACGCGGCCACGGCGGCGATCACGTCGTCCTTGTGGCGCGGCACGACGACGCCGATGGGCAGCTGCCGGTAGTTCGACCCGTCGGTCGCGTAGAGCGCCCGGTCGCCCGCGGTGAAGCGGACCTCGCCCTCGACGACGCGCGAGAGCTCGCGGGCGAGCGCCTCCACCTCGGCGCTGGCCGCGGGCGCGAGCCGCACGCGCCGCTCGCCGGGCAGGCGGATCACGCCGCGGTCGATCTCGCGCTGGACGGGCTCGGAGGGCACGTCCTCCGCCGGCAATCTCTCCCTCTGCTGCTCGATGTGCTGCATGATTTCCCCCTCACACCACGAAGCGCTCGGCGCCGGCGCGCCGGAGCGAGAGCGCGGCGCGGTCCTGCTGGCCGACGATGGCCACGACCGGCTGGTGGTCCAGCTTCGCGTCGTAGAGCCCGTTCAGGAGGTGGATCGCCCCTGGCCCCGAGGTCGCGAGGCACACGCCCACCTCGCCGGCGAACTTCGCGTGGGCGCACGCCATGAACGCGCCCATCTCCTCGTGCCGCACCTGGATGAACCGCAGGTCCGGGACGCGGTGGAAGGCGCCCACGATGCCGTTGATGCCGTCGCCCGGATAGGCGTAGACGCGCCGGACGCCCCACGCGACGAGGCGCCTCAGCAGGAACTCGCCGACGGTCTGTGCCATGAGCTCCCCCCGTCGAGCTCGGAAGGCGAGCTCGATGCTCGCCGGACGCCGTGCGACATCCGTGCCGCTCGCCGCGCCGCGCGCCGCGTGCGCGGTACGTGCCGCGGCTGCGCGTGCGGGCGGCCGCTGTGCGCGCGGGCGCAGGCGATGCATTCAAGGGCGCGCCGGGCGCGCGCTCGCGCCGGCAGGGGGCGCTCGAATGCAACACCAGGCATCCACGGATCCGTCACAGGCCGATCGCAGCTCGCAGGACCTCGCCGCCGATGCGATCCACGAGGCGAAGGAGCTCCTCGCCGCGGAGATCGCGCTCGCCAAGCGCGATCTCCGCCGGACGGCCGAGGCCCTCTCGCGCTCGGCGATCGCGTTCGGGGTCGCGGGCGTCGCGGCGCTCGCCGGCATCGACGCGCTGATGGTGTCGCTCGCCGTGGGGCAGCGCCGCAATCACCCGGCGCGCGGGGCGGCCGTGGGGCTCGGGCTGCTCGCGCTCGCGGCCGGCGCGGCGCTCGTCGGGCGGTCGGCGCTGCCCCGCAGCCCGCTGCCGATCGCCGCGCGCGTCGCGTCGGACATCGAGGATGTCGCCCGGCGCGTGGTGGGGTGAGGGGTGAGGGATCTCGTGGGGGCGAGCGTCGCCCGGCTCAGCGCCGGAGCGCCGCCGCCGCCCGCCCCGAGACGGCGGAGCCGCTCACGACGACGACCGACCCCAGCGCGAGGAGGGCGACGAACGTGAGCACCATGGGATAGATGCCGACCAGCGCGAGGATGCCGAGCACGATCGCGCCGGCGCCGACGAGCGACTGCAAGCCGGCCGCGGCCATCGAGGCCTGACGAGCGAGGTGGGCGAGGTGCTGGTGCGCGCCGTGCGTGTCGAGCGCGCCCAGGTCCGCCGTCGCGCCGCCGCCGAGCAGCAGCGCGCCGCCGAAGACGATCACCGCGATCGACGTCAGCGTCGCGGGGGCGAGGCCGAGGAGCGCGAGGATGCCGAGCACGACGCCGGCCGCGCCGCAGACGAGCTCGGCGCCCATGCCGCCGCCGAGCTCGGTGCGCGTGTCCCACTCGACGGGCGGCGCGGCGCGGCTCAGCGCGCCGAAGCGCGAGGCGATCGCGCCGCCCTGCGCGATCAGCGCGGCGCCGAAGACGATCGTGGCGATCGAGGTGAGCTCTCCTGGCAAGATCCCCGTCAGCCCGAGGATGGCGAGGACGATCGTCGCCGCGCCGCACAGCACCTCGGCGAGCGAGCCGCCGAGCACGACCTTCGGCGTCGTCTCCTCCTCTGGTCTGCGTCGCGCGCCCGACAGCGGCGTTATGTGGCTCTCCGGCTGTGCAAACCGTTCACGTTCTTCAGGTCCTGGTGTCTGCATCTGCATGATTCCCCCGTCCTGTGGTGAGGTCTCGTCGCGCTCACGCGCGCTCCGACTTGCATGTGCTGCGCCGGGCTCACGCGAGGAGGCGACGCCAGGGGGCGCTGCGCCGGGCCGCCGCGCGCCGCGCGGCGGCCCCGGCGAGGGCCGCCGCGCCCAGCGCTAGGGCGCCGAGCGACCAGCGGTGGACGTCGAACCAGAGCTCCAGGCTCGAGGCCTTGGCGCGCCGGTCGAACGGGCCGTGCGCTCCGAAGTCCCGCGGCACGGGCGCCCACAGGTTGTCTGGGCGGTTCGGGTCCACGGGCTCATCGGTCATCTGCCGCGTGTACCCGACCTTCGCGAGCCAGTGATCGAGCAGCCCGGGGATCACGCGGTTGCCCCAGATCGCCTTGACGGTCGGGAAGCCGACCTTGATGTCGCGGCGGTCGTGGTGCGCGGCCCAGTAGAGCGCGTCGGCCGCCACCTCGGGCTGGAAGATCGGCGGCACCGGCTGCGGCTCGTACGGCAGGCGCGACTTCGACCAGAGGAACTGCGGCGTGTTCATCCCCGGCAGGTGCACCATGCTCACGCACACGCGGCTCCCGTCGTGGATCAGCTCGCTGCGCAGCGACTCGGTGAAGCCCACGATGGCGTGCTTGGACGCGCAGTAGGCGGACTGCAGGGGGATGCTCCGGTAGGCCAGCGCGGAGCTCGCCTGCACGATGATCCCGCGGTCGCGGGGGAGCATCCGCGCGAGCGCCGCGAGCGTTCCGTGCACATACCCGAGGAAGTTGACCTTGAGGACGCGCTCGTACTCTTCGGGCCGCATCTCCTTCACGGGCGAGAAGACCGAGGTCATCGCGACGTTGATCCAGGCGTCGATCGGGCCGAAGCGCTCCTCGACCGCCGCGGCCGCGGCCTCGACCTGCGCGGGATCGGCGACGTCGGTCGGCAGGACGAGCGCGCTCGCCCCGGCGTCCTCCGCCTCGCGCCGCGCCTCCTCGAGCCCGTCGCGCCCGCGCGCGACCAGCCCGATGCGGGCGCCTTCGCGCGCGAAGCGCCGCACCGTCGCGCGCCCCACGCCCGCTGACGCCCCCGTGATCACCACCACCTCCGGCCGCCTTGAATCGCCCATGCGCATCGCCTCCCCGCCTCGGCCGCGGCATCAAGCAACGTGAATGCCACCTGGGCGCGTCACCTCCTCAGGCTCGACAGCACGTCCTTGATCCGCTCGGCCGGGCCCGCCGTGAGCGACCAGGGGCTCGGCTGCCGCACCACGTGCAGGGGGCCTCGCCGGTCGAGCACCTCGAAACGCGTCGTCCCCTGCTCGGTCCGGACGAACCGAAGCGCCACGACGGCCGCGCCCACATGGAGGTTCGAGAGGGTGATCTCGGGCAGCCACTCGGGCAGCACCGGGTCGACCAGCAGGAGATCGAGCGGCGCGAACGGGTAGATCCCGAGCATCGCCTGGAGCATCGCGAACACGCTCGAGCAGGACCAAGCCTGCGGCCAGTTGGCGCTCGGGTAGAGCGCCGGGAACGGGTGCGCCGCGTCGCGCGGGTGGCCGCTCCAGCACTCGGGCAGCCGGTGGTGCTCGAACAGCGCCGCCGCCTCGAATACGGCGCGGCACAGGAGCGCGACGTGCCCGTGCAGGCCGTAGCGCGCGAGCCCGAGGGCGATCGCGCCCTGATCGACCGGCCAGACCGTCCCCCGGTGGTAGCTGTACGGATCGAACGCGGGGTGATCGGCCGAGAGCGTGCGGATACCCCAGCCGGAGAACATGTCCGCGGCGAACATGCGGATCGCCGTGGGCTCGGCGAGGGCCTGGTCCACGATCCCCGTCGCGAGGCAGAGCCCCGGGTCCGAGCCGATCGAGCGGATCTGGCGCTTGTCCGGGCCGAGGCCCATCGCGAAGCAGCGCGCGTCGGGCATCCAGAAGGCGTCGTTGAACCGCCTCTGCAGATCGAGCGCCTCGGCGAACAGCCGTCGCGCGTCGTCCTTGCGACCGAACCAGAAGAGCAGCTCGGAGAGGCGCAGCTTCGACAGGAACACGAAGCCCTGCATCTCGCACGTCCCGATCGGCGGCCGCACCTGCGAGCCGTCGGCGTGGACGATGGCGTCGTCGGAGTCCTTCCACCCCTGGTTCTGGATCGATGCGCTCGAGCGGGGCTCGTACTCGTAGAACCCGTCGCCGTCGAGATCGCCCTCCTCGTCGATCCAGCGCATGGCCCTGAGCGCGGGCTCGATCAAGAGGCCGACGCGCTCGCGGTCGCCGGTCCAGTGCCAGAGCTCCGAGGCGGCCACCGCGTAGAACATCGTCGAGGTCGCCGACGCGTAGGTGCGCCCCAGCGGGTTGTAGTTCAGCTCCGAGAGCGCTCCGTCCCGGGCCTGATGCAGCATCCGGTCGGGCTGCTCGTCGCGCCAGTCGTCGACGACGCGCCCCTGCCAGCGCGGGAGCACGAGGGCGGTGCCTGCGAGGATGTCGGTCGTCAGCGAGGCGGCCTGCGTGCCCGCGGCGAGCGGGTCGCGGCCGAAGAGGCCGATGTAGACCGGCAGCCCGGCGGCCACCGTCCAGGAGCGCTCGTCCTGGTCGAACTCGTACATGCGGAGCGCATCGAGATCGCGCTTGGCTCGATCGAGCACGGAGACGACCGTCTGCGAGAGGGTCCCGGCGCCCGGGACCGAGAAGGACGTCGCGCGGTGATGGAAGGTGCCGCGCGCCACGTCCCGCGCGTGGCGCGTCCCGAAGAACGAGCGGCAGCCGGCGAGCAGCGGCAGCGGCTCGCCGTGGATCAGGGCGATCACGTCGACGCAGCCGTGCCAGGTGCCGTGGGGCTCGAGATCGATGGAGAACCGGATCTCGCGGCCAGCGCAGGACGGGGGCGAATCCGCGCCATGGGCCCGTACGACGACCCCGGCATGGAAGCGCGCGACGCCGGATTCTCCGGGGTGCTCATAGCGGTGCTCGGCGCGGTAGTCGCAGCGGAGCTCGCACCCGTGCTCGGCAGGATCGAGCGCCCACCGGGCGTCGCCGCGCTGGAGGCGGGGGCCGTCCGTCTCCGCCGCGTCGGCGAAGTCGGCGTCGATCTCGAGCGCCAGCGTGAAGCGCACGCGCTCCTGCGTGAAGCTCGCGACGTCGATGTCCTCGTGGAAGCCGTCCCCCACGAAGCGCGACAGCCGCAGCTCGACGGTCCGCGGCGCCGCGTCGCCGCCCTCGGGCCGCGGGGCGATGTAGTAGCCGAGCCAGCTGTCCTGCTCGACGGCGGAGAGCGCGACCGGCTGCGGCGGCCTGCCGTCGATCAGGTAACGGTAGAGCGAGAGCAGGCGGGTGTTGCGCACGAACAGGCCGGTGTGCGGCTCGGGGGCGATCGAGCCGTCCGGGCGCATGCACAGGACCGTGCGGTTCTGACTGATGTACAGGGAGCCGGCGCGGGGCCTCAGCCTGGCCAGCGAGCCGAAGGGTCTCTCGAGCGACATGGTCACCTCCAGCCGAGCCCGGGGTGAGGACTGCCAGGGGCGTGCCAACGAGGTGGACCCGCTCACGCCCAGCCGCTGGGCGGGCGCGGCGGACCTGCACCGAAGCTCAGCCGAGCACGACCGGCGTTTCGTCTGCGCGCGCGGGCCTCGTGGTCGCCTCCAGGTAGGCCTTTCCGATGTCGGCCTCGTCCACGAACCCGACGATCGCGCCCTCGCCGTCGACGACCGGGACCTCGCGGACGCCGTGCGCCACCATCGCCTCGGTCGCCGTCCGCAAATCGTCGGCGACCGCCACGGCCACCGGCGGCTGCATCGCGTCGGCGGCCACGGTCATCCGCTCGAGGTCGTGCTCCACCGCGATGATCCGGAGCGACTCTGCGGTGATGACGCCGATCATCTTGCGCGACGCATCGAGCACCGGGAACACCTCCTGCCAGCTCGCGTCGGCGGCTCGCCGGAGCATCTCGCGGGCCGGCGTCCCCGGCGCGAACGTCACCAGCGCGCGCCCCTCGATCATGATCTGCCGCACGCGGATGGTCTTGAGCACGTCGAGCGTGGGCGCCGGGTGCGCGGGAGACTCGCGCTGGGTGGGGAGCTGCGCGTGGTAGAGCGAGTGCTTCCGCAGCGCGACGAAGGCGACGCCCTCAGCGAGCATCAGCGGCACCAGGAGGTCGTAGCTGCCGGCGAGCTCGCACACCATCACGAGGGAGCTCACCGGCACGTGCGCGACGCCGCCGTAGAAGGTGCCCATGCCCACGAGCGCGAAGGCGCCCGGATCGATGCGCGGATCGTCGAGGAGGAGCGCCGCCGCGCGCCCGAACGCGCCGCCGAAGAGCCCGCCGATGACGAGCGACGGCGCAAAGTCGCCGGCGCACCCGCCGCTGCCGAGCGTGAGCGACGAGGCGACGATCTTGGCGGCGCAGAGCAGGAGCAGGAGCTCCACGCCGCGCCAGCCCGGGTGGAGCCACGGCGCGCCGGTGATCGCGACCTGGACGGCGCCGTACCCGCCGCCGAGCAGCCCGAGCCCTTGCCCTGGGCTCTCGATCCTGCGGCCGACGAACCAGAGGACGGGCACGCAGAACAGGCCCAGCGCGAGCCCGCCGAGCCCTGGGCGTGCCCAGCCGGGGACCGGCAAGCGCCCCGCGAGCGCCTTCACGCCGCCGAGGCACTTCAGGAAGCCGATCGCGACGAAGGCCAAGAGCAGCGCGAGCAGCGCGTAGAGAGGGAGGTGCGACGGGATGAACGCATACTTGGGCGCGTGCGCGAAGAGCGTCGACTCGCCGTAGAACGAGATGAAGACCGAGTAGGAGACCACGCTGGCGAGCAGCGCCGGGATCAGCGCCTCCGCCTCGAAGTCGTCGCGGTAGAGCACCTCGACGGCGAGCAGGGCGGCGCCGAGCGGCGTGCGGAACACGGCGGACATCCCGGCCGCGACCCCCGCGAGCATCAGGATGCGATGCTCGCGCCGGCCGACCGTGAGCCCACGCCCCACGAGCGAGCCGAGCGCTCCTCCGATCTGCATGGTCGGCCCCTCGCGACCGCCGGCGCCGCCCGAGCCGAGCGTGAGGATCGACGCGAGCGCCTTGACCCACGCGACCCGCTTGCGCATCCGGCCGCCGTGGTGGTGGAAGGCCTGGATCATCGCGTCGCCGCCGCCGCCCGCGGCCTCGGGGGCGAGGCGCCAGGTGAGGATGCCCCCGGCCAGCGCGCCGAGCGCCGGGATCAGCAGCAGCAGCCAGAGCCGGACGCTCCGGCGCTCGGAGCCGCCGCCGCCGAAGACGGCCTCGCCGTGGGCTCGAAGCCGCGCGTAGCCGGCGAGGTGGCCGAGGAGCAGCTCCTCGACGAGCTCGAGGGCGCCGAAGAAGAGCGCCGCGACCAGGCCCGCGATGGCCCCGACGAGCACGGCATGCAGGATCGTGCGCCCGACGAGCCGGAGGTCGAGGGGCGTGATCTCCGAGAGGAGCGCGGAGAACGGGCGCCACCGCCGCGCCACGCCGGCGCGATCTGCTGGGACTGGTTCCGGCATGGCGATGGACATGATCGCGTCCGGGCTCGGGCGCAACGAGGCTGAGGCAGTCCGGTGCACGCTGAGCGCGCCCCCTCCGCGGCTGGATCCGCGCCGGGCCCCGCGCCGCGCGTGCCACGCTCCCGCCCATGGCGCGGTCACGCCCGAGGTCGTCCGGCGCAACCTCGCGGCGTCGGGGATCAACCTCCGAGGAGGCCGCGCGGCGCGCGTACATCCCCGGGGTCGAGCGGATCCTCGTCCCGATCGTGGCGCACGCCCTGCCCGGGTTCGCCACGGACATCGTGGAGAGCATCGTCGCCTCCAAGCGAAAGCTCGGCGAGACGGTCGACATTACGGAGCTCTCCGTGGAGCAGCAGGCGCCCGGCCCATCGCGCGCCGCGGGGGAGGCGAGCCGGGGGCTCGCGAGGCTCGGCGCGCGCCTCCGCGTCGGCACCTGGCGGCACAAGCGCGAGCTGCGCGGCTCGATCCAGGCGATCCTGCGCGCCTCGGGGGATCACGATCTGCTCGTGATCGGCGCGCGCTCGCCGGCGCGCGCCGAATGTCGTTCGGTCGCCTGCAGGACGCGATCGTCCAGCGGGCCGAGTCCAACGTGCTCGTCGTGGTGGGCGACCCTCCGGCGGCGGAGCGCGCCTCCGCGCGGCGGATCCTCGTCCCGATCATCGGCCTCGAGTACTCCTTCGCCGCCGCCGATCTCGCCGCCCACGTGGCGCTGGCGTGGGACGCCGAGCTCGTGCTGCTCAGCGGCGCGCAGACCGACCTCGGCGCGGTCGTCTGGCGCGATCGCGAGCCATCCCGGGTGCGCGCGGTGGCGCGGAGCGTCGTCGAAGAGGCGGTGTTCCGGGGGCGCCGGCTCGGCGTGCGCGTCTCGTCGCGCGTGCACGTGGGCGCGCGCCCGAGCGACGAGATAGCGCGGGAGCTCGCGCGCGCCCCGTACGATCTGCTCGTGCTCGGATGCTACGACCACGGGCCGATCGGTCGGCTCTACCTCGGGAGCACGGTCGAGTCGGTGGTCGCCCGGAGCCGGGGGCCGGTCGCGGTGCTCGTCGCGCACGGAGGGACTCGAGAGCAGGTGAGGTGAGGCCCCGGGGACCGCGCTCCGCGGTCTCTACGATCGTGGCCGTGCTTCGCGCCGAACGCACATGCCGCGCGCTCGCGGACAGGAGCGGTCACTCGTAGAACGCGACGTCGTCGATCCAGAAACCGAACGCATGGCCCGGGCCGAGGCTGAACTGGATGCGCTGGAGCCTGTCTTGGGCGAGCGCCTCGAAGAGGCCAAATCCGGTCTGGACGAGACACCCGACAGGAACCTTGAAGTGCTTCCAGTCGGACGTCAGGGTGATGCTCGTGTGAAAATGGTCGTAGCGTCAGCGTCTCCGCGGGAAAGGGCATCATCCCCGTCACCAGATGATGCAGGACCACGCCCATCGACCAGACGTCGCTCCGCGTGTCCACGCGCTTGGCGCGGATCATCTGCTCCGGCGCCATGGAAAAAGGGGAACCGAGCAGAACGAGGGTGTTGGTCAGATCCGTGGCGTCGGGCTTGATCCGCTTGGAGATGCCGAAGTCGAGCACCTTGACGAGCGGCTCGCCGTTCGGCCGGCGCGTGAGGAGCAGGTTGGCCGGCTTGAGGTCGCGGTGCACGAGCCCCTGGGCGTGCGCCTCGACCAGCCAGCGCGGCAGGCGGGGTGCCGCTCTCCGGCAGCTCAGTGAACGCTAACAATAGGGTTCTTCGGAGGCTCATCCCCCTTGGTCAGCAGGCGCGCCTCGCGGCTTATCGGCAGTCCACGGCGGTGTTCAGCGACGCTGTCCGGCAGGCCGGGGCGGGAGCCGGCCGCCTCCCGCCCCGGCCCTCTGCCGGCGAGAGCTCGCGGCGGTCGCGGTCGGCGCGCGAAGCGCCGCGCCGCCCGTGCGCGCGCCGGGGAGCAGACACACAAGCAAACTACCTTCATGATGAACGCCGCGGGCGCGCCCCTCACCGCCCCGCGGAGAGGCTGCGCCCGATCGTCTGGTCGGGTACGCACGCGGGGCCCCGCACACGCGAGCTCGCCGAGCTCTCGGCGCGGACGGTGACGATCAGGCTCGGCCGGGGGATCTCGACGCCGGACGAGGACATTGCGCCGCTGTTCCGGTCTCGTCTCCGCCGGCGCGTAGGCCAGAGAACGAGGTTGGGCGCACTTGTTGGCAGTCAGAAGGATAGGTAGTATGGGTCTCGTCAGCATACGGTCCCGCTGGAAAGTTCTTGATGTGCTGAAGTCGCTCTGCGCGGACCATCCTCTCGGGAGACCCAAATGAGTACCAACATGACAAGTGGCGTCGTCCATGGCGGCGCCGATGCGGCCATCGAGGATGCCGGGACGATCCGTCGCGTGATCACCGCGTCGTCGCTCGGAACGTTGTTCGAGTGGTACGATTTCTACCTCTACGGCAGCCTCGCCGTGTTCTTTGGCGGGCTGTTCTTTCCGGCCGGCAACGAGACTGCGCAGCTGCTCGCGAGCCTCGCGACCTTCGGAGCAGGGTTCGGCGTGCGCCCGCTCGGCGCCGTGGTGTTCGGGCACATCGGCGACCTGATCGGCCGCAAATACACGTTCCTCGTCACCATGGCCACCATGGGCATCTCGACCGCGCTGACGGGCCTCTTGCCCACGTACGAGCAGATCGGCATCGCCTCGACCATCCTGCTCGTGCTCTTGCGCCTCATGCAGGGCCTCGCGCTCGGCGGCGAGTACGGCGGCGCCGCCACCTACGTGGCCGAGCACGTACCGGACCAGAAGCGCGGCTATTACACGAGCTACATCCAGACCACCGCCACGCTCGGCTTCTTCGTGAGCATGGCGGTGATCGGGTCCACCCGCTCGCTGTTCGGCGAGGCGGACTTCAAGGCGTTCGGCTGGCGCGTGCCCTTCCTGCTCTCCTTCCTGCTCCTCGCAATCTCGCTCTACATCCGCGTGAAGATGAAGGAGTCGCCGCTCTTCTCGAAGCTCAAGTCGACCGGCAAGGTCTCGAAGAACCCGATCAAGGAGACCTTCTCCAACCCGCTCAACCGCAAGTACGTGCTCCTCGCCCTCTTCGGCGTGACGGCGGGCCAGGGCGTCGTCTGGTACACGGGCCAGTTCTACGCGCTCACGTTCATGCAGAGCGTGCTGAAGATCCAGTGGCAGACGGCCTACACCATCATGTCGGTCGCGCTCGCGCTCACCACGCCGCTGTTCCTGGTGTTCGGCGGCCTGTCCGATCGCGTCGGCCGCAAGAAGATCATGATGGCCGGCTGCGCGCTCGGCGCGATCACCTACATCCCGATCTACATGGCCATGAAGCACTTCTCGAACCCGAGCGGCCTGCCCGTGGCGAACCCGGACGAGGTCAACGTGCCCATGATGATCCTGCTCATCGGCATCCAGATGGTCTACGTGACCATGGTGTACGGGCCGATCGCGGCGTTCCTCGTCGAGCTCTTCCCCACGAAGATCCGCTACACCTCGATGTCCATCCCTTACCACCTGGGCAACGGCTGGTTCGGCGGCTTCTTGCCGCTGATCGCCACGGCCGTCACCGCGTCGGCCTGGGCCAAGGACACGTTCGGGGCGGGCGCGATCTACACGGGCCTGATTTATCCCATCGCCGTCTGCGCGGTCACGTTGATCGTGGGCGGCCTCTTCATCCGCGAGACCAAGGATCACCGCATCGACGCCGACGTCCACGGGGCGTGACCAGGGCCGAGCCCGCGCACCCGATTCAGAGGAGAACTCATGATCACGTGGAAGACACCTAGCGCAGCGCTCGCCGCCTCTCTCGCGCTGGCCGGAGTCGCCGCGCCCGCCACGGGCAGAGCGCAAACGGCGGAGCCGCCTCAGCAACCCGTGCCGGCCGAGGCCGCGGCGGCGCCCGTGGTGGAGCCTCCGCCTGCTCCTCCGCCGCCGGTCGAGCCGAAGAAGCCCGAAGACAAGCCGCTCGTGCGCGTCTACGGCATCGTCAAGCCTACCGTCGTCGTCGGGAACGGCCTGGAGTCCTTCGGCAACCCGAACTACTCCGCGCCCACGGCCGCGGTGAACCCGGTGTTCCTCGCCGATCCGGACGCCGTCGGCCTGAGCTTCCAGGCGGCGCAGACGCGCTTCGGCGTGACCGCCGGGGAGGGCACGCCCGTGAAGGGGCAGCTCGAGGTCGACTTCATCGATTTCGGCAAGTCGTCGCCGGCTCAGGCGATGACGCTCCGCGTGCGGCAGGCGTTCGTGGAGTGGTCTCCCGCCGACGGGCACAAGCTCACGCTGGGTCAGCTCTGGGACCTGTTCTCGCCGCTGAACACGCACACGTACAACCTCGTGGGCGCGCTCTTTCAGTCCGGGAACTCGGGCTTCATGCGCCACCAGCTCAGCTATGTCGCCACCCTCGGCAGCGTGGAGGTGGGCGCCGCGCTCGGTCTGGTGAGCCAGAACGTCACGGCCATCCTCAACAACGTCGAGTACTCGCGCACGCCCACCTTCGCGCTGCGCGCGGGCTACCGCGCCGAGAAGGCCGCATGGATCGGAGCATCGGTGATCGCCACGTCGCTCGCCTTCGACGCGAACCTGCCGACCGAAGAGAGGAAGCTGGCCATCGGCGGCAACCTGTTCGCCGAGGTCACGTCCGGTCCGCTGAACCTGCGGGCCGAGGCGTACGGCGGTCAGAACCTCGCCAACCTGGGGCTCTTGACGCTCGGCCAGGGCCACCGCGCGAAGGACGTCGCCGAGGTGGGCGGCTGGGTGTCGGGGAAGCTCACGTTCGACAAGCACGCCCTGCACCTCATCGCGGGGGCCGCGATGGTGCCGAGCGCCGACGACATGCTGCTCGGCTACACGCCCGGAACACCGGCGGCAGAGGGCGCGCCGGCCACACCGCCCGCGCGCGTCGGCGGCAACGGCCCCGGCATCGAGCGCAACGTGACGGTGCGCGCGGGCTACGCCTTCTCGCCCATGAAGGGGCTCTCGATCGTGCTCGAGCCCTCTCTGGCGCTCACGCGCCACAAGCTCGATCCGGTCGCCGAGGCGGACAAAGGCGCTGACCGCACGGGCTGGGCCGTCGAGGCCGGTGGTCTCTACCAGTTCTGACGGCCCGCGCGCCGCAGCGCGCCGGAGCTGACCGCGACGGCCCCGCCGCCGCCCGCCGGCGCGCAAAGCGTGCTCCGCGGGGCCGTCGCCGCCGAGTACCGGCTTGCCCGTGCCACGCGTGGTTTCCTACGATGGGAACCCGAACCTATCACCCCTTCTTGCTCGCGCTCATCGCGCCGGCCGCGTGCGGCGGCGAGAGCGACCCCCCGGCGCCGATCGAGCGGCAGCTCGAGGTCGTCGTGCGCACCGACGCGGCGAGCGAAGCGCAGTGTCCTCACGGCGGCTCCGTCGTGCACGCTGGCCTCGATCGCAACGAGAACGGCGCGCTTGGACGCCCTTCGCTACGCCAGCCTCACCATCACCGATAACCCTTTGCTGCCGGCGTGCGTGGTTGACGCGCTCTTCGAGGCGGTCACCGGCAGCCACCGCCAGGAGGGGAACGGCGAGACTTGCCCGTGACGCCGCGGCCCGCCGGCGCCGGCTAGCCGCTCACCGCGCGCTCGCCGGCCCCGCTTGCGGGCCGTCGGGCGCCCTCTCGCGCCGCAGGCGGCTGACCAGCACGAAGAACAGCGGCGCGAAGAAGATGCTGAACAGCGTCGCGGTGAGCATGCCGCCGAACACGCCCGTCCCGATGGCGTGCTGCGTGGCCGAGCCCGCGTTCCGCGCGAACACGAGCGGCATCACGCCCAGGATGAACGCCAGCGACGTCATCAGGATCGGCCGGAAGCGCAGGCGCGCCGCCTCGATCGCCGCGTCCCGCACGCTCTTGCCCTGCTCGCGCAGGCTCTTCGCGAACTCGATGATCAGGATCGCGTTCTTCGCCGACAGCCCCATGATGGTGATGAGCCCGACCTTGAAGAACACGTCGTTCGGCAGCCCGCGCACCGTCATGGCCAGCACCGCGCCCAGCACCCCGAGCGGCACCACGAGGATCACCGAGAGCGGGATCGCGAAGCTCTCGTAGAGCGCCGCCAGCACCAGGAACACCACCACCAGCGACAGCGCGAGCAGCGCCGGCGCCTCGGCCCCCGACAGCCGCTCCTGGTACGACTGCCCTGTCCACTCCACCCCGAACCCCGGCGGCAGCTGCGCGGCAAGGCGCTCCATCTCCGACATCGCCTCGCCGCTGCTCCGCCCGGGCGCCGGCGCGCCGCTGATCCCGGTGGCCGGAAACCCGTTGAAGCGCGCGAGCTGGAGCGGGCCGCGCTCCCACGCCGCCGTCGCGAACGCGGAGAGCGGCACCATCTGACCGGCGCGGTTGGGCACGGACAGCCGCAGCACGTCCTCGATCTGCATCCGGCTCGCCTCGTTCGCCTGCACGATCACCTGCTGCAGCCGACCCTGGTTGGGGAAATCGTTCACGTAGGTCGGGCTCAGCGCGGTCGACAGCACCCCGGCCGCGCTCTCGAAGCCCACGCCGAGCGCGCTCGCCTTCTGGCGATCGATCCGCAGCCGGATCTGCGCGGCGTCGGGCTGCGCCTCGGCGCGCACCTGCGCGAGGACGGGGCTCCCCGCGGCGAGCTCGATCAGCCGCTGCTGCGCCGCCACGAGCGCCGCGTTCCCGCGCCCGCCCCGGTCCTGCAGCTTCAGGCTGAAGCCCGAGGTGCTGCTGAGCTCCATGATCGGCGGCGGCACCAGGCTGTACACAACGCCGTCGCGGATCTGGCCGAGCTTCTCGTTCGCCAGCGCGGCCTCGGCCTGGGCCGTCGCGCCGTCCGGGCGCTCGCCCCAGTCCTTCATCGTCAGGAAGATCATCGCCACGTTCTGCCCCGAGCCCGAGAAGCCGAAGCCCGGGAAGGACGCCACGCTGCTGATGGCGGGGCGGCCGAGGTAGTGCGCCTCCACCTGCTCGACCGCCCTCAGCGTGCGGTGCTGCGTGGCCTCGGGCGGGAGCTGCACGTCGACGATCACGAGCCCCTGATCCTCCTCCGGCAAGAAGGCGGTCGGCAGGCGGACGTAGAGCAGGCCGAGCGTCGCGACGAGGATCGTGAACCCGAGGAGCAGCCGGCGGCGCCTGTCGAGCGAGCCCGCGACCCAGCGCCGGTACCCGGAGGTGAGCCGCTCGAAGCCGGCGTTGAACCAGCCGAGCGGGCCGCGGCGCCGCGCGTGGCCGGCGGGGACGGGCCTCAGCAAGACCACGCAGAGCGCCGGCGTGAGCGTCAGCGCGAGGAACGCCGAGAACAGGATCGAGACCGCCATCGACATCGAGAACTGCCGGTAGATCGCGCCCACCGAGCCCGACGCGAACGCCATCGGCACGAACACCGCCGAGAGCACGAGCGTGATGCCGACGACGGCGCCCGAGATCTCCGCCATCGCCTTGCGCGTCGCCTCGCGCGGGGACAGCCCCTCCTCGGCCATCAGCCGCTCGACGTTCTCGACCACGACGATCGCGTCGTCGACGATGATGCCGATCGCGAGCACCATGCCGAACAGGCTCAGCATGTTGATCGACGCGCCCGCGAGGAGCATCACCGCGCACGTGCCGAGCAGCGCGAGCGGCACCACGATCGCCGGGATGAGCGTGTAGCGGATGTTCTGCAGGAACAGGAACATCACCACGAACACGAGCACCATGGCCTCGACCAGGGTCTCGAGCACCTTGTGCACCGAGGTCCTGACGAAGGGCGCGGTGTCGTAAGGCACGCTGTAGGTCACGTTGGGCGGCAGGCCCCGCGAGAGCTCCTCCATGCGGGCGCGCACGAGGTCGGAGGTCTTCATCGCGTTCGCGCCGTTCGCGAGCTGGATGCCGATCGCCGCGTCGGGCTTTCCGTTGCTCCGCGACGACGACGCCATGTTCTGCGCGCCGATCTCGATCGTCGCGACGTCGCGGAGGAGCACGCGCGACCCGTCGGGCTTCGCGCGGAGGACGATCGCCCCGAAATCCTCGGGCGTCGTGAGCTGCCCCTCGGCGATGAGCGTGGCGCTGATCTGCTGCGTCGGCGGGCTCGGCAGGTCGCCGATGCGGCCCGACGCGAACTGGACGTTCTGCGCGGCGATGGCGGCCGACACGTCGGCGGGCGAGAGCGCGAGCGCCGCGAGCTTGGTCGGATCGATCCAGATCCGCATGGCGCGCTCGCTGGTCCAGAGCTGCACGCGGCCGACGCCCGGGACGCGCTTGATATCGTCGATGATGGAGCGGGCGAGGATGTCGCCGAGCGCGGTGGGGCTCAGGCTGCCGTCGCGCGACGACAGGCTGACGATCATCAGGAAGCTCGACGTCGAGGCCTCGACGAACAGGCCGTATTGCCGCACGGCCGCGGGGAGGCGGGGCTCGACCGCCTTGAGCCGGTTCTGGACGTCGATCTGCGCGAGATCGGGGTCGGTGCCGGGCAGGAAGGTCGCGGTGATCTGGGCCCCGCCGGAGGCGTCGCTCGACGACTGGAAGTAGAGCAGGCGCTTGGCGCTGCTCAGCTCGCGCTCGATGAGGCTGACGACGCTCTGGTCGAGCGTCTCCGGCGTCGCGCCGGGGTAGCTCGCATAGATGGAGACGGTCGGCGGCGCGACCGACGGGTACTGCGTCACGGGGAGCCGCGGCAGCGCGATCGCCCCGAGGAGCGCGATGAACATCGCGATGACGACCGCGAACACGGGCCGGTCGATGAAGAAGCGCGACATGCTGGCCTCGATCTGCTCCGCGCGCGTCAGCGCGCCGCCGGCGCCGCGGGCGCGGGCGCGGCGGCCGAGGCCGCGGGCGTGAAGGGGACGGCGCGGACCTCGGCGCCCGGGGCGACCTTCTGGTGGCCCTCGACCACGACCTTGTCGCCGGCGTTCAGGCCGGAGGTGATGATGTAGCGGTCGCGATCGACGCCGCCCGTCTCGACCTGGCGCACGGCCGTCTTGCCGTCGGGCTGGACGACGAGGACCGTCGCGTTGCCGCCGCCGTCGCGGCCGACCGCCTGCTGCGGCACCGTGAGGGCCGCCTGATCGACGCGCTTGGCGAGCTTCACGCGCACGAACATGCCGGGCAAGAGCAGGCGGCTCGGGTTCGGGAAGCGCGCGCGCAGCGTCACCTCGCCGGTGCCGGGGTCGACGCTGATGTCCGAGAAGAGCAGCTCGCCCTTCTCGGGGTACTCGACGCCATCGTCGAGCACGAGGAGCGCGGCGTGCTCGCCGGCCGCGCCCTGGGGCGCGGCGTCCAGCGCGGCGCGGCGCAGGCGCGTGAGCTGCGAGGCGGGCTGCTTGATGTCGACGTAGACCGCGTCGATCTGCTGGATGACGGCGAGCGGCGTCGCCTCGGCCTGGCCGACGAGCGCGCCTTCGGTGACGAGCGCGCCGCCGATCCTGCCGCTGATCGGGGCGGTCACGGTCGCGTAGCCGAGGTTCAGGCGGGCCAGCGAGAGCGCCGAGCGCGCCTGGGCGATCTCGGCGTGGGCCATGGCCTGGGCGGCCAGCGCGTCGTCGTACGCCTCGCGGCTGACGAGCCCCTCCTGCACGAGCGCGGTGGCGCGCTTCGCGCGCGCCTCGGCCTGGCCGAGGTTGGCCTGCCCCTTGGCGAGGGCGGCGGCGGCGCTGTCGACGGCGGCCTTGAGGGGCGCGGGGTCGATCACGAAGAGCGTCTGCCCCTCCTTGACCTCGCTCCCTTCGGTGAAGCTGCGCTTCAGGACGACGCCCGCGACGCGCGCGCGCACCTCCGCCAGGCGGAGGGGGGCGACGCGGCCGGGGAGCTCGTCGCGGAGGGTCACGGGCTCCCTCTGGACCTCGATGACGCCGACCTCGGGCGGGGGCGGCGCCGGCGGGGTGTCGGCGGCGGCGCGGCACGCGCCGAGGCCGAGGAGGAGGGCGGCCGGGAGGAGCCCGCCGAGCTTGCGGAGGTCGGTCATACGTCGATGCAGCCTGGGTCGAGGGAATGTCCCCGGAGGAGGTCGTCCGTTGGGTCCGCCTTGGCGTAGTGCATGGGAGGGGGTCTTTCAACCTCGGGACCGCGCTCGGGGCAGGCGGAGACGTCGGCGCTTCCGGCCGAGGGGGCCGCGCTTGCGCTGAAGATCGACGCTTGGAGGGCGGAGGGAGAGGTCCGCGAGGCCGAGATCGCGACGGTGGAGGAGGCGCAGGGGACGTCGGTCTGGCCTTCGTCGCGGCCCTGTCTTCAATCCGCCTCTCGCGGCTTCACTTGCCAGCTGGGCTCGCCGAGGTCGCCATGAACACGCAGGACCGTACGCAGCTCGTTTGTTCTCTCCCGCAACCTGCGATGCAATCTTGGACAGAAGCGTCCTGTTTGGGCCCCTCCATGGGCCCCTTCAGGTTGCAGCCGCTACGGCACTGATTGTACCGATCGCTGCACGTGGTCTCGCAGTTCTTCCTCCTCTTGTCGGGGTTCACGGCGCACTTTCCACGTGAACAGTCCTCGTCCGAACCGCAGTGCGTCGCGCAGTCGCCACAGTGGTTGCGGTCCGTCGAGCGGTTCGACTCGCACCCGTCGTTCATGGTCCCATTGCAGCTCTGGAAGCCGGCGGTGCAGCTGTAGCCGCACGCCTCGCCGTCGCAGGTCGCCGTCGCGTTGGCGCGCGGCGGGCAGCAGCGCTCGCCGCAGCGGGGCTGACCGTCGGGGCAAGGGGACTCGCACGCGCCGCCGACGCACGTCCCCGCGCCGCAATCCTTGCCCGACACTCCGGCGCACCCGCCGCAGTTCCTCGGGTCGGTCAACACGTCGACGCACCGATCCCCGCATTTCGTCGTGCCCGCGGCGCACACGCTCCTGCAGTCGCGTTCGACGCACGATGACCCGGCAGGGCAGCGATTCCCGCACCTGCCGCAGTTCTCCGCGGTCGTGACGTCCGTGCACCCGACGCCGGGGCACCACGCCTCGTCGCCTCCGCACGGCGGCGGGCAGCTCGGGTGGCGCCTCGCGGGGTCGAGCAGGCGCGCGATCGCGTCGTCGCCCGTGCCGGGCAGGACGCCGAGGGAGTGCTGGCACCGGAGGAGATCGCTGTCCTGGAGCGGAACGGGCGAGGCCGGCCCGGCGCTGGCCGTGAGCGAGATCGGATCGAGCTCGCGCCGCTCGCCCCCCTCGACCTGGGGCAGCTTCGTGATCAGCTCCAGCGCCGCCCCGCTCGTGCGCGCCAGGAAGGCGTCCTCGAGCGCCACCTCGGAGGGCTGAGCCACCGCCTCGAACGCGCGCACCGGGCCGATCACGGGGCGGATCTTGAACGCCACGAGGGGACGCCCGGGCGCCCGCGCGAGCCCGTACGTCGCCTCGGGCGCGATCACGACGTCGTAGAAGCGGTCGAAGGCGCAGAGGGCCATGCGCAGGTCCTCCGCGTCGACGACGAGGTTCACCCGGCCATCCATCGAGAGCGGCCGCGGGGAGAAGGCGCCGGCCGCCGCCGCCACGGCCGTGAAGAGCGACGCCGCCCCGAGCACGGAGGCCGCCGCGGCGCCCGACAGCGCGAAGCGCGGCGGCCAGAGGCTCCGGAGGCCGCGGCGGGCGATGATGCGCAGGAGGTCCGCGCGGGGCCCCCCGACCCTCCGCCGCACGTCGCGCTCCCTGTCCAGCCGGCCCTCGAGCTCCGGCCCGATCGGCCCGGCGAGGAGCCTCGCGAGCGCCGCGCGCGCGTCCCTCCGCGCGCGCCCGTCGCCCGCGTCGAGGTCCTGGAGCGCCACGTCCTGCTGCCAGCGCAGGTGAGCCGCCGAATCCTTGTCGCTCGGCTCGGCCCGGAGGAGCGCGTCGCGGAGGAACCGCCGCACCGCTGCCTCGGGGAAGCGGCCGCTCCGGCGGGCCTCCCGCAGCGATCCGGCGAGCGCGCGCCGCTCTGGCGCCGTCTCGCGGCCCTCGACGATCGGCGCGACGGCGAGCAGGATCGACCCCGGCGTGTGCGGCAAGAAGCGCCGGCGCAGCGCCTCCGCGAGCTCGAACGAGGGCCGCGGCGCGAGCGCGAGCATCGCGCGCAGCAGGTGAAGGTCGACGAGATCGAGGGGCGGGCGCTCGGCGCGCGGCGCGAAGGCCGGCGCGGCGGCGTGGGAGCGCAGCGCCGCGAGCCGCCGCGCGGCGCCGAGCACGCCGTGCTCGTCGAGCGGGAAGGCCGCGACCGCCGCGGCCGGCGACGCGAGCCCGCGAGGCCACAGGTCCGGATCCTCGATCGGCGTGAGGAGCACGCTCGCCGGCCAGGGCTGGAGCGCGACGCGCAGCGCCTCGCGGGGATCGGAGAGCGCCGCGGCCACGGCCTCCCCGGTGCCGAGCAGGATCATCGGCTGCCCGCCGAGCCGCGGCGCGAGCGCGCCGAGGGGGACGGCGCGCGCGCCGGGGCGGACGGCGACGCGCGTGGGGTCGCCCGCGAACCACAGCCGCGTCACGTCGGCGCCCGAGCGCTCGAGCGCCTCGACGAACGCCTCCAGGGCGGCGCGGAAGGGGCGGCTCGCGGCGCTCGTGTCCACGAGCACCACGGCGCGCGTCCGGCCGAGCCGCGTCCGCCGCACGAGGGTGGGGAAGAGCCCGGCGCGCGCGGTCGCGTCGACGGTGCGCGCCACGTCGATCTCCGGCGACAGCAGGGCTTCGCGGAGCGACCGCTCGAGCGTCACGCTCATCCGGTCGAGCGCGGCCCGCGCGCCCCGATCGGGGATGGGCGCGAGGTCGTACCAGCGCGGCCCGGAGCGCTCGACGAACGCCTCCGTGAGGGTGCCTCGCCGCCGCGCGAGCAGGCGCCTCCGCCCGCGCACCACGCCGGCCACGCCGAGCGAGAGCAGCGTGCCCGAGAGGAGCACGAGAGAGGGCAGGTACCAGCGCTGGATGCTCGCCTCTTCCGGCCGGCATGCCGTGACGTCGCGCCCGCCGGCGCCGCTCGTGCTGCTCGCGCCGCTCGCGCCGCTCGTGCTGCCGTCCGCCGTGCTCGCGCCGCTCGCCCCGCCGCTGCCTGCGTCGCCAGGCGGCGGATCAGGTGATCCAGGGGAGATCCAGAGCGCGGCGCTGGTCACGAGCGCCACCGTCGCGAGGAGCGCGCCGAGCTGGCGGCCGCGCGGGCGGAGCCAGCGCGCGAGCGCCGCCCACGCGCTCGAGCGCGCCTCCGGCGCCATGGGCGGAGGGGGCGGCGGCGCGGGCGGCGGTTCTTCCTCCGGGAAGACGCGGTCGAACGCCTCCTCGACGATCTCCACCTCGGCGCGGCTGCGGGCGAGCAGGCTGGCCACCGCCGTGCGCAGCTCCTCGCGCGAGGCGCCGTCGTAACGGCTCAAGAACCGCGCGAAGGCGAGCCGCTCCCGGGGCCCGACGGCGACGCCGGAGCGCTTCACCTCGTCGAGCAGGTCGTCGAACGGGAAGCGGTCTTCGCCCGTCATCGGATCGCCGGCCCGGCGCTCTCCGCGTCGCCCGTCGCGCCGAGCACGCGCCTGAAATCCTCGTCCAGCTTGAGGAGCACGCCCGGGTAGAGCTCGGCCAGGCGCCGCGCCAGCACGTCGGCCTCCGTCACCTTCGCGCGGAGGAGCACCTTGACCCACGCGAGCAGCTCGCCGGTGGCCGGCCGCTTCTCGATGTCCGACGCGCGGACCTCACGGAAGCGCTTCAGCACCGCCGCGAGGAGGCCGTCGGAGATCTGCGCGGCGGCGTATTTCGACCGCACGATCGCGCCGAGCTCCTTGTCGCTCGGGAACTCGATGTGATGAAAGACGCACCGCCGGAGGAACGCGTGCGGCAGCGGCTGCTCGCGGTTGCTCGTGACGATCACGAACGGCCGCGCGCCGTCCTTGCCCTCGATCGTCTCGCCGGTCTCGTGCACCGGGAACCTGAGCCGTCCCTCGAGCACGCCCAGCAGATCGTTGGGGAAGTCGCGCGGCGCCTTGTCGATCTCGTCGATGAGCACGACGCGCGGCGTGGGCGAGCGGATCGCCTCGCCGAGCGCCTCATAACGCACGTAATTCGCCGGGGAGCTGGCGAGCTCGCTCTTGACCTGGGCGTCGTGGAGGCGGCGCAGGCTGTCGAAGGAGTAGAGGCAATCGCGCGCCTGGTGGTCGCTGCGGGCGACGAAGGTGAGGACCTCGCCCAGGCCGAGGCGCCTCGCGACCGACTCGGCGAGCCTGGTCTTGCCGGTGCCCGGCTCGCCGGTGACGAGCAGCGGCTGCTCGGCCGCGAGCGCCGTATTCACCGCGACCGCGAGCTTCTTGCTGGGGATGTAGTCGTCGCCGTCGAACGGCCCGTCGGGGTACTGGCGGAATTCGTAGTGCTCGTCCATGTCACGTCCTAGCGCTGCGCCGCGTCGGCGGCGGACAGGAGCTCCTGAAGCCCGGCGAAGAAGCGCTGCGTGTCCTTGCTGGCCTCGTGGAGCTCGAGGCCGCGCCGCGTGCCGGCGTCGATCGCCCGCGGGTCGCCTGGATACAGCTCGCGGAAGAACATCTCGATATCGCTCCTCTCGATCCGCTTCAGCTCGTGCCGCATCGCCCGGTGCTCGATCGGCGCGAGCGCGCCGTGGGTCACCCTGTGGGCCGAGAGGGCCCCGATCCAGTCCCAGAGGCTCGGCTTCCACACGATCGGCTGCAGGGTGATGAGGGCGCCCCCGCCGGCGCCCCCGCGTCGATCGACCGCTTGCCGGTAGAGCTCGGGGATCGCCTCGGTGTGATGATCCTTGAGCCACCGCGCGTGGGCCGCGTCCAGCGCCTCCGGGTGCATCGGATAGATGAGGATCAGGCTCCTGTCCTGGGTGAGGCGCGCGATGGCGTCGGGCAGCGCGTCCACCTCGACGTCCTCGCCGAGCTCGAGCGCGAGGACGTCCCGGAGGGCGAGGAGCGCCTTGCGGGCGTCACGCACGTTGAACACGGTGGGGCTCATCGTGAGCACCTCGGCGCCGAGATCGTCCTTGAAGGCGCGGACGCGATCCAGGAAGTACTGATGGCCGTCCTCGGGCGCGCCGCAGAGCAAGAGGGCGTGGGCGCGCGGGTCATTGGCGCTGCGGCTCTGGAGGTCGCTCCAGATGTCGTGGCGATCGAGCCGCAGGTACGCGTTGGCCGCGGGGTGCCGCGGGAGGGCCGACGCCTTGGGCTTGCAGGCGGCCCGGATGGCCGCGTGGTGCCTCGCCTTACGCGCGTCCTCGAGCGCGCGCTCCACGAGCTTCGGGATCTTCGCCGCGTGGACGCGGGTGACCTCGTCGAAGATGCCTTGTACCGACTGATCGTGGTTGATGCTGAAGAGGTCGATCCCCGCCCGCTCGCAGAGGAGGAGGGCCTCGCGCTTCTGCTCCATGCCGTTGTATGCGGCCGAGAGCGCGCGGACGAGCGCGGCGCGATCGTAGGCCATCGGTACGGGAGCCGGCATCTCGGTTCAGCGCTCTCCGGGGGCGCGATCAGGCCGGGAGCAGGCCGGCCTGGACGAGCCCTTCGCGCACCCGCTCGATGCGGATGCCCTGATTGCGGTACGCCGGCGGCCGCCCGTTCTGCTGGGGGATCTCCACCCAGCGGTGGTGCAGCGCGGCGACCTCCCACCGGTCGTTGAACACGGGAGATCCCGACGAGCCGCCGTCGGTGTCCGTCAGGTACTGCACGACGCTGTCATCGACATACTGCACCTGGTTGCGCGTGAGGCCGATGTGCTTCACCAGGCCGCGCGGGTGCTGGATGATGAAGACCGGGTCGTCCTCCGAAAGCGGCCGTGAAGGGCGCAGGGCGAGCCGCGGGTAGCCCTCGGGCAGCGGCGAGGCGAGGCGCACGGCGGCCCAGTCGTGCTCGGCCGAGCCCACGATCGTCGACGGGTCGCCGGGGACCACGCGCGGCTGCCTGGGCGCGCCGTCCGGCCCCGTCTCGTACGAGAACCACGCGTCCACGCGGGACACCGGCCGTCCGCCGGCGCCGAGGTCGAAGAGCACGTGATGGTTGGTGAGCAGGAGAGGCTCGCCCGGCGCGTCCAGGAGGAAGCCTGTGCCGTAAAACCGCTGCCCTCCGGCGTGGACCTCGAGGCGGGCCACCGCCGGAGACACGCGGAAGGCGCCCGCGAGCTGGCCCATGTCGATGAGGCTGCTCGCGCTGCCGAGGATCCGCTCGACGTCGCCCGAATCCGGGTCGGGCCCGGCGAGGCTGGGCACGCCGGGCGCGCCGGCGGCCGGCGCCTCGACGACGGGCGCCGGCTCCATCAGCTCTTTGATGCGGTCGTGGTACTTCTTGCGATCCCTGTCGGCGAGGACGAGATCCAGCAATGGACGGAGCAGCAAAGCGTCGGACGCCTGTCGCAGGGCGTCCTGCCAGACGTAAATGGGCGCCTGCTCCAGATCGATGTAGCTGGGCTCGAGCCCGGCGCGCTCGAGGATCACGGGGATGTCCTGCTTGCGGCTGTAAGCCTTGGCGAGCAGGCTGCGCAGCTCGACGGCTTCGGGGTGGATGTAATTGAAGTCGTCGAGAAAGTGCGCTGCGCTGGCGGGAGGGCTCACGACCGGGCATCGTCGCGCCCGGCCGCGCGCATTTCAAGGCTTAAGTTGCGCGATCCATGGCGCGCTGTGACGCCAGCCGGCCGCCTCCTTGAAAAGCGATATAGATCAATGGCTTATCCGCGCATCGCCTCGCATCGAAGCGGGCGGCTTCACGGCCCAGAGGCAATGACGTAGGATCGTCTCTGTACCATGACATCAAACGAGATCGGTCGGATCTGTGCCACGTGCTTGAAGGGCGACCAGGAGGCCAGCGCCGCCCTCGCGGAGGCGATCGGCTGGGCGGGCGACGGGCAGATCCTGATCGAGCCGAAGGAGGGAGGCGGCCTGGCGCTCCGCAGGCTCGCGGAGATGGACTTCCATTTCGGCCATGCCTCTCCCGCGTTCGCGACCGACGCGGAGCGGATATCATGCACGCTGGAGGCGTGCTCCGTGCTCGTCATGAAGGTGGAGGGAGACGCCGAGCAGCGCCTGTTCCCCGGGTGGCTTCAGGTCGCCGCGCCGCCGTCGCAGGCCCTGCTCCTCGTCGCCGAGGGGCTCGGCAGCGACGCGATCGAGGCGCTCGTCCACGAGCACCGTCGCGGGGCCCGCCGCTGCGCCGTGGTGGCGATCCCTGCCGGTCAGGGCGACGCGCTGCTCGATCGCGTCGCCGCCTTGACCCGGACGAGCGTGCACACGGAGAGGGCGAAGCGCCTGTTCGAACGCGGGGAGCCTGTCGAGCTCGGGAGCGCGTTTCGGGTCCGCGTCGAGCGAGGCCGCACGCTCCTCCAGGTCGACGTGGGCTCCGGCGCCGCTCTCGCCGATGTGCCCCCGCAGCGGGCGGCGTTGCTCCAGGTCGGCGGCGCCACGGAGGTCGAGAGCGCGGCGCGCAGGCGGCGCTTGCAGGACGCCTTGAAGGCCGCGCGGGCTGCGATCGCGGGGGGCGTCCTCCCCGGCGGCGGCGTGGCGTTCGTGAGCGCGCAGGCCGCCCCCGCCGCGGCGCACTACTTCGAATCGACCCGGGAGGCGCGGGGCGCCGGCGCGAGCCCGCCCGAGCCGAGGCGCTCCCGGTTCCTGGAGAGCTTCGACGCCGTCGAGCGAGGCGGCTCAGACCTCTTGGACATCCCCTTCGGCGGCGACGGGCTGCTCTCGGCCCGGGGCCAGCCGGCGCCCGGGGCGAATCCGACGAGCGCGCGCGATTTCGGCGCGGCGTCGCCCCTGCCGCTCCCGGCGGTGCGGCCGGCCGGCGCGTCGCGCCCGGCCGAGGCGCCGTCCCCCTTCGAGGGTTGGTCCCCGGCCGAGGCGCCGCCGCCGGCCGAGGCGGCGGCTCCGCTCGAGGCGTCGCCCCCGGCCGAGGCGTCGCCGCCGGTCGACGCGCCGACCGTGCTGCGCCATGTCGATGTCGCGTGCCCGCGCCGGATGTGGCTCGGCGCGGAGCGCTTCAGCCTGGTCGTGCGCCTCACGGTGGCTCCATCCAGCCTCAGCGTCGCCAGCCGCACCGGTCCGGTGCCGCTGAGGCCTTCCGAGCCCGTGCGCGTGCGCCTGAGCGCCCCTTCCTTCGATGTGCTCTCGCCGCTGGAGCAGGAGATCCGCATCCCCGCGAGCGGCGACAGCGATCCGGTCGTGTTCTTCCTCAAGCCCACCGCGCTCGGCGAGCGCGCCCTTCTCCTCGACTTCCTCCAGTCGGGCAACCCCGTCGGGGCCGCCGCCGTCCTGGTGGAGGTCACCGCGATGCCCGGGGCCAGCTCGGACACGGCCCATGTGAGCGGCGCGGTCCGCACCTCGAGCGCCTCGCTCGCCGAGGCTCCCGAGCGGATGCTGTATATCGCCTACGAGCGCTCGCCGGCCGGCGGCGCGCTCACCTTCACGCTGATCCGGAAGGGCGAGGTGGGCAGGACGTTCACGCGCGTCCCGCTCTCCTCCTCGCCCGAGGACTTCACGACGTCGCTGTACCGGGAGCTGAACCTGCTCCGCGCCGGGAAGGATCCCACCGTCGACGCCCTCGGCAGGCCGCGGCTCGCCATCGACCGCGAGGACGTGGACATGAAGATCCGCGACATGGGCTTCGAGCTGTGGAAGGCGCTGTTCCCGGAGGACTTCCGTCGAATGTACGCCGCGGAGCGCAAGGCGTGGCGCGACAGCAGCATGATCATCCTGTCGGATGAGCCGTCCATCCCGTGGGAGCTGGTCTGGCCGTACGGGACCGAGCCGGAGCGCTGGCACGACGAGGAGCCCTGGTGCCTCAGCATGTCGCTGACCCGCTGGCTCCGGCGGAACGAGCAAGGGGGCGGCCACGAGGGCCCGGCGGCGGCGCTCCGCGTCGAGGCGTTCGCGCTGCTCGTGCCGACGGACTCCAACCTCCCCAGCGCGCCGAAGGAGAAGGAGTTCCTCGCCAGGCTCCTGGGCCAGGACAGGAAGCTGCAGGACAGGAGCCCCAAATACGCCACGGCGAAGGAGGTCAAGGCGCTGCTGAAGAACGGCGGCTATGGGCTGATCCACGCGGCGACGCACGGCAACTTCTCGACCAGCGCGCCCGACGCGATCACGGCCCTCTGGCTGGAAGGGGGAGAGCCGCTGAGCCCGCGCGCCATCAACGGCCCCGACATCGAATCGCACCTCGGCGCCGCGCGCCCGGCGTTCGTGTTCAACGCGTGCGAGCTGGGTCAGGGCGCGTGGTCGCTCGTGGGCATCGGCGGGTGGGCGAACCGCCTCATCTCCGCCGGCGCCGGCCTGTTCCTGGCGCCCCTCTGGCTGGTGAGCGACGACCGCGCCTACGCCTTCTGCGAGGCGCTGTACCGCGAGCTGGCGAACGGCGCCCCCGTCGGCAAGGCGGTCCGCGAGGCGCGGCGCGCGGCCAAGAAGGACGGCGATCCCACGCACCTCGCGTACTGCGTCTACGCGCACCCGAACGCGAGGTTCGTCTTCGGCGGCGGCGCATGAAGCGCCCTGCCGCCGACGCGGAGACGTCATCAACCAGGGAGGAAGCGATGAGTGAATCGGAAGCGACCGGTGGTCCGGAGATCGACGAGGAGACCCGCGTCTGCGTGGACGTGTTCCCGCCCGTGGACGACGATCTGGCCCGCTCGGGCGCGGCGCAGGGCGAACGGGCGGAGTCGCTCGATTCCGTATACGCCGGGGACCCGGGCAACCCGGCGCGCATCGCCGTGCTGAAAGGCAAGCGGTGGGCCCCCGGGCAGACGCTGCGCATCGCGTTCATGGGCGGCGAGCGCGAGGTGCAGCGGCGGGTCCGCGAGGTCGCCGAGCTCTGGACGCGGCACGCGAACCTCACGTTCGATTTCGACGATGGCCCGAGCGCCCAGATCCGCATCGCGTTCATGCGCGGCGAGGGCTCGTGGTCCTACATCGGCCGAGATTGCCTGAGCATCCGCCGGGACAAGCCGACGATGAACCTGGGCTGGCTCACGCCGTCGACGCCCGACGAGGAGTGCTCGCGGGTCGTGCTGCACGAGTTCGGACACGCGCTCGGGTGCATCCACGAGCACCAGAACCCCGACGCCGGCATCCCGTGGGACACGGAGGCCGTCTACAGGTACTACATGGGGCCGCCGAACCACTGGAAGCGCGCCGACGTCGACAGCAACCTCTTCCAGAGGTACTCGAGGGACGTCACGCAGTTCTCGACGTTCGATCCGCGCTCGATCATGCTGTACGCGATCCCGAAGGAGCACACGCGCGACCGGAGGTCGCGTCCGGGCAACAGCACGCTGTCGGAGACCGACATCGAGTTCATCAAGCAGATGTATCCGCGCGCGACGTGAGCGCGGCACCTCGCGGGATCGCCCAGCGCGCGTCGAGACCACCGTCTTTCGAAGGAATGAGGGACACACCGTGAAGCCATCGCTCCTGCGCGCGCTCGGACATCCGACCGCGTCCACACACGCCCACCCCCGCGCGGCCGAGCAGGTGCTCCCGCCAGAGGACGCCCCGAGAGGGCAAGGCAGCCCGCGATCGGACCGACCACCCGCCAAGGACTACGCGTTCGACGCGAGCGCCGACGCGGACATCGGGCTCGTCGAGCCCGAGCACGTCGCGTGGCTCGAGGAGCGCCTCCGGGACGATCCCGACCCGATCCTGGCCGAGGCGAGGAGCCTGTGGGACGCCAGGCTGACCGAGGGGGAGCTCCGGGGCGCGCTCGACCGGGCGCGGGCGCTCCTGGAGCCGTCGACCACGGCGGAGCCGCTGCTCAGGGCGGCCGCCGCGCCCGTGCAGGCCTTCGGCATGTCCGACGGCCTGCTCAGGGCGGCCGCGGCGCCGGTGCAGGCCTTCGGCATGTCCGACGGCCTGCTCAGGGCGGCCGCGGTGCCCATGCAGCCCGACGGCGTGCTCAGGGCGGCCGCCGCGTCCGTGCAGACCGTCGGCATGCCCGACGGTTTCGGTTTTCTTGGGTACGATTCGACCTGGCTGCCCATCCTCCCGATGGAAGAGAAGTTCGAGACGGTCGCGGACGGCGCCATGTACGCGCTCGCCTTCGTCGCGTCGAAGGCCGCGAACAGCCTCAAACCCAAGGCGCCCTTCCGGTACCACGACGCGTCGAAGGAGCGGTCGTTCGTGTACGACATGCCGGTGGCGAAGACCAGCCTCGCCCTGCTCGCCGACTTCGGCAACGGGCTCCCGCACTCGCGTTACATCGCCAAGCACATCCGGAGGCTCGCGCCCGACCACCTCCTCTACCTGGGCGACGTCTATTACGCCGGCACATCGGCGGAGTTCGCGGCCTTCGTCGCGCCCGAGTTCGAGGACATGCTGGCGCGCACGAACGTGATGATGCTGAGCTCCAACCACGAGATGTTCTCCAAGGCGTACCCGTACTTCAGCTACCTCGACTATCGCATGGGCCTGGGCGCGCCCCAGGTCCAGCAGGGAAGCTATTTCTGCCTGCGCTTCGGGGACGCGTTCCAGATCATCGGGATCGAGACCGATTACTTCGGTCACATGACGTACGCCGACGCCCGGCTCCGCTCGTGGCTCTCGCAGATCCTGCAGGACGGACGTCAGCGCGGGTGTATCAACGTGCTGCTGTCAGCGAACGAGCCGTTCCAGTATGGATCGATGGAACTCACCAGGATGTACGAGCACCTGAAGCCGTACCTGCCGGCCGTGGATCTCTGGATGTGGGGCAACACGCATTACTGTGGTCTCTTCGACATGACCCCGGAGCTGCCGGTCTCGAGCTGCATCGGGCACGGCGGCTATCCCTATCGACTCTCCGAGTACGGGCTCGACAAGGATTTGTACGCCGCGCCGTGCCCCGCGACCCCGCTCTTCCTCGAGTCGCAGTCGCGCTATCATGGGTACAAGCTCCGTCCCGAGATCGGCAACAACGGCTTTTGCATGCTTCACCTCGATCCGGGGCAAGGGCCTTCGACGCGGCGCCTTCGCCTCGAGTACATCGATTGGAGAAGCCGGCTGCGGTACCGCGCCGAGCTCGGCCGGCAGCAGGACGGACGGGTGGCCGTGCTCCACGGCGCCGAGGAGGTCTGAGCGAGCGCGCCAGGGGGACTTCGCCGCGCGCGCCGGTCACCTCGAGGCTCGCCCCGTGACCGGCGTCGTAGATGAAAACCCCGCCATCGTGTGGTCTCCTCTCGATCGGGTTGGCGCGAGCCGCCCCGATCAGCCCCTCACCGCGCCGAGCCTCGCGTCGAGCGCCTTCAAGGTGGCTTGCCCCGCGACCCCGTCCACGAGGAGCCCGCGCTCGGCCTGGAACGCCCTCACGGCGTCCTCCACGCGATCGCCGAAGACGCCGTCGACGCCCGCCTCGGAGCTGGATCCCGAGCGCGAGCAGCGCCTCCTGCAGGGCCTTGATCTCGGGCCCGCTGGCCCGCTTGCGGAGCGACCCCTCGCCCCGCGCGACGCGCTCGAGCGCCGGCTCGCCGGCGAGCGGCGCGTTCTTCAGGATCTGCGGCTTGGCCGGCCTGCCGGGCCGCGGCAGCGGGTGCTCGGCGAACGGATCGCTCGACGGCGACGCCGCCGCCCGGAAGAACGGATCGCTCGTGCAATCCAGGCCGTCGGCCTTCATGTGCTCGCAGTACAGCTGGAACTGCCTCCAGTCGGGGCGCCATTTGAAACTCCGGGCCCTGCCGTAGAAATAACGGCCCACGAGCACGGCGAGGCGCTGGTCGCGTTCGACCGACGCGGCGCCGCCGCCTGCCTGAGGCAGCGCCCATTCGAGGCTGCCGTCGACGTACGCCGGGGCCCAGTGCTTGAGGTGGGCGATCCAGTTGAACAGGGCCTGCGTGGCGATGCCGTCGGCCCCGGCGATGTGCGCCGACGTCTCCATGAACGTGAGGAGCTGCGCCTCGGTGACCGCGTCGCGCGTGCGCGGATCGCGCGCCGCGTGGATGAGCACCCGGAGCAGCGGGACCGAGCTGCGGAGCGTCTCGAGCGCCTCTTTCCCCCCGGTGATCACCCGCTTCGCCCGGAGGTCGACGACATCGTAGACGTTCTTGTCGCGGTAGCGCAGGCCCGCGCGGCCGAGCCGGTCGCGGAGCGCCTCGTTCGCCACCGCGCGCGCCATGACCTTGCCCAGCATCCCGAGGCCGCCCCAGCCGGTCCCCCAGGTGACGATCTGGTTGTCGTAGGTGTTGATGGCCGCGGTGCTGCCCTCGCGCGCCTGGAAGGCGCGGAACGCGATGACCTTGCGGCGGTCGCTGGA
The DNA here is from genome assembly GCF_051529605.1 of Sorangium sp. So ce296. Taxonomy (NCBI): domain Bacteria; kingdom Pseudomonadati; phylum Myxococcota; order Polyangiales; family Polyangiaceae; genus Sorangium; species Sorangium sp. So ce296. The sequence goes on along the minus strand of NZ_CP150325.1, from coordinate 13,509,225 downwards.
GCTCGACGCCGCGGCGCGGGACTCGAGGTAATCGTGGAGGTAGGCGAGGTGCGCCTTGTCGCTGGCCCCGGTGTACATGTGCCCTGGCGAACCGGCTTGAGGCCCGGCACCGCGGGCGCCTCGCCGCGGCTCTGCTCGATCTCCGCGAGGAGATCCTCGGGCAGCTCCGCCCCGGCCACGGCCGTGCCCGCGTCCGTCGCGTAGTCTTCCCACCCGAGGAGGGGCGCGCTCGCCTGGGCGAGCCCGGCCGAGAAGCCGGAGGACCTGCTCGCCTCCAGCGGCGCGCGGCAGAAGCCGAGCCCGGGGCCGGGGAACACGAGATCCGTGTAGCCCGCGAAGGTTTCGACTCTCCCGAGGCCCTCGAGGCGTTCGCGCACCTCGCCGAGGAGCGCTTCGCAGAGGCTCTCTCTGGGCGGGTCGTCGTCGGGCGACTCGAGCCCGGTGAGGGCGATCTCCCAGAGGAGGCGGCCGTCCGTGCCGCGCAGGATGCGGTGCTCGAGGAGCGCAGGGTGGATCGTCGGCCGGGATGCGACGCTGAACGCGGCGGCTTCGGCCAGCAGAATCCGCTGGAGCTCCGCCGGATTGACGCTCGTCTCCGGGTCGATGTGGAAGAGAAAAACGTTCGCTGCGTCTGCGGTTATCTCTGTCACAACCAATGAGGAGAGCGAGCAGGATTGCCCCTGTCAACGGAATCCGAGCGCTCGGACGAGGCAGAGCAGCAATCGGGCATCGAGCGTCTGGCCGTGGTCTTGCGGCTCGATGCGCGGGTGGACATTCCGCGAGCACCAATGCGGAATTCCGCCCCTGAAGCACTCGAGTGTTCGGGAACTCCGCCGGACGGACGCGGCGGGGCTCAGCGCCTTGCCGCGGCGAGCGCGAGAGCGACCAGCGGCCTGCAAGCTCCTTGGGTTGATGTAAGTTTCTGTCGCGGCTGGTGCCGCCGCCAGTCGCCACGAGCTCCGTTGCAGCCGTGGTGGACTTGAGCAGGCGCTCTGGGCGAAAACAGGGCTAAAATCTACTGCGCAGCAGCGCCCCGCCGCCGCCTGGCAGGACCGCGGGCGTGAGGGCGACGGTCGCGCCCTGCTGAGGTGACGTCAGGAGGAGCACCAGGCCAGCGCCAATGCCAGCGAGGCCGATGGCGCCGAGCACGGTGCCCGTGGCGGTGAGCGTCTGACCTTGAGACTGAGCGCTCATGCCGTCCTCGTTGCAACTCAATGGATTCGGGCACTCTTCCTCGAGATCCAACTTCGCTTTGAGCGCGAGCCCGCCCGCGACGAGGCTTCCGACCAGAGCCGCAGTGCCGACGCCGCCAACGACGAAGGCGACCGTCCGTTGCGTGCCGGAGGCGGGGGCGGACGGCGCGCTGACGACCGGAGGGGGCGAGGCGGCCTTGGGGGCTTCGGACACCCGGACCGGGCGCGGCGCGGCGACCGCCGGAGGCGGCGCGGCGTCGACTGGAGGAGGCGCGAGACGCAAGATTTGGCGCGCGCCCTCCGCGAGGGTCACTGGCGCTTCGGTCTGCCTGCCATCGGTCCATTGGGCGACGACAGCGTGGGTTCCGGGGTCGAGCGGGAGCTCGCTGCCAAGGCTGGCTTGCGGAAGCGCGGCTCCATCCAGGAGCACCACCGAAGGTGCTGGCGCGCCCTGGTCGAGCTCGATCACGAGCTTAGGAACGCGCGGCTCGAGCTGCTCGATCTGCTGCCTGGTGCTGGCAAGACGGAAGTCGTTGGGCTCCAGTTGGGGCAGCAACTGCTTGAGGTGCTGCCATGCGCTCGCCACTTTTCCGAGCTTCGACTCGCATTGCGCGAGGTTGAAGAGTGGACCACGCGCGGGGAATGTGGACAGGCTCTCGCGGAAGAGCGGAATCGCGCGGGCGCAGTCCCCCGCCTCCAAGGCCGCACGGCCTTCCTCGAAGAGCGCCTGCGCCTGGGCTTTCGAGCTCGTCGGCTGCGCGGCCGCCACATGGCTCATCGCGCAGAGGAGCGCGAGCGGCAGGACGCAACGCCACGCTGCGGGATACGCTGATCGTTTCGTCAATCCCATGACTTCCCTGGATCCACGGGCGGTTTTTGCGGGTCGACCGTCGGTCGCGGCGTAAGCCTTGGTGCCCTTGCGGCGCTTGCCCCTGGCGTCCCCGCCGCTTGCGTCGCCGGAGGCGCCGCCGGGATCGCGCTGACCGCGGCAGGTGCGCTCGTGACGAGCGCTCGGCTCGGGGATGGCGCGGCGGTCGCGTGGTCGGCGATGGCGACGGGGGGCGACGCGAGCCCCATCGGGCTGTCCGTGCCGGTCGGTGCAGGCGCGGGCTCGGACGTCGTGCTCGATACCACGGGGCCACCGCTGTCCACCGGCCCGCTCGTCGTGAGCCGTGACGCGACGACGAGCCCGCTCAAGACGAGCCCACCCGCGGCGCAGGCGATCAGCGCGACGCGATTCCGTCGCGCGCGGGCCGGCGTGGTGTTGCCCGGGGACGCGAGAGGCGATATCTCGTGCGCCGTCTCCGTCGCCTCGCTGCCGGGCGACGACATCGGGCCTGGGCCCTCTGGCATGGGGGCGGTCGTCGCGTCGTGCGCTCCTGCTTCCCACGAGGGCGAGGGCATGGCGAGCAGGCGGGGCGCCGCGACGGGCGCGTCCACCCCCGGCGAGGAGCCGGCGCGCGAGGCGGGGTCCGGCAGGAGACGGTCGATGCTCTCGAACGACAGCCTCCCGCGCTGGGTCGCGAAAGGCGCGAGCACCCGGGCGATTTCGGCCACGTTCTGGACGCGAGCGGCGGGATCTTTCGTGAGGCACTTGTCCACGAGCGAAGCGACGGCCGGCGGGAGGTCCGGGCGCAGCGCCAGAAGGGACGTCGGGGTGTCCATCATGATCGCCGCCGTGACCGCGGTCATGGTTTCGCCCTCGAAGGGGTGCCGCCCCGAGAGCATGCGGTACAGGAGCACGCCGAGCGCCCATATGTCCGTGCGCACGTCCGTGTATTTCAGGCTGCGGACCTGCTCGGGCGACATGTAATGGATGGAGCCGATGATACGGCCCGTCGCGGTCAGGCTCGCCTCCTTGACGGAGTCGCCTACGCCAATGAATTTCGACAGGCCGAAGTCGAGCACCTTGAGGAGGGGGGATCCATCGGGGCGGCGGGTGAGGAAGAGGTTATTGGGCTTGAGATCGCGGTGGATGATTCCGCGCACGTGGGCCTCGGCGAGCGCCTCGCAGACCTCGAGGAGGTGGTCAGCGGCTTCGGTCAGCGGCAGGAGACCGCGGGTCTCGAGCACCTCGGCGAGGTCCTCGCCCGTCAGGTACTCAAGCACCATGTAGGCCGCGCCGGTGTCGAGCGTGCCGACGTCGAGGACGCGCGCGACGTGCGGTCCATCGAGGGCAGCGGCGGCGCGGGCCTCCCGGAGGAAGCGGGCGCCCGCGTCCGGGAGCTCGGCCGCTTCGGGGAGCAGGAACTTGATGGCGACGCGGCGCTCCAGGGCGAGGTGCCAGGCCGCAAAGACCACGCCCATGCCGCCGGCGCCGAGGACGCGCTCGATACGGAACTTGCCCTCGACGACATCGCCGGGAACGGGGACGCCGGGCCGGCGGACGGCGGGCTGCTGCTGCATGGCGGGGGGCGAGCGTAGCCCGGCGGTGCTGCCGAGCACAAGAGGCGGGCGGCTCCGAGAGTGGTCGGCCAGCCAGCTCGGCGCGGACCAGCGGCGCGCGGAGCTCGATGGACGGCCACCTTCATGGCGCGCAGTGGCCACGTGGGTTGAGGGGCGACGCGTCACGGACGATCTCTGCCGGTGATTGAATGCCGCGGCGCCGCCGCACGAGGCGTCGTTTCGCAGGCGGCCGCTTGACAACGGAGATCGAACAGAGCGACGCTGCATCGGCGATGGGCGACAGGTGGTCGAGGGCGAGGAGGATCGGTGCGGTTGGAATGGTCGTTGTCGGCGCCGGGTGCGCGGACATCCTCGGAGCGGACTGGGGAGAGTACAAGCCCATGGGCGACCTGTTCGTTCGCATGCGCCTGGCGCGGACCGGGGACTGCACCGTGTCCTGCACTCCCGACGAGCCGTTTTGGGCCGAGGATGCGGTTGACGCCGCGTACGCGGGCAGCCACAGCGCAACGCTCCTGGTGGGCAACCAGATCATGCAGCGCGGCGACTCGGAAGCGCTCTCCACCGGGACGTCGCGCGTCCAGCTGTACGAGGCCGAGGTCCGCGTGGACGACATCGAGGGCAACCCCGTGACGGATGGGTACGTGGTTCCGATCACGGGATTCGTCGATCCCGGGACGAGCGACGACGCCGGCTACAACTGCACCGAGGTCCTCCTGATCGACGGCGCCACGATGGACACGCTGCGCGGCAGGGCCGCGCGTCTCCGCCGCGACGTCCAGGTCTTGGCGACGGTGGTGTTGCGAGGCAGGACGCTTGGCGGCGAGAAGATCGAGACCGCCGAGTGGTCCTACCCCATCCGGGTCTGCTTCGCCTGCAGCCGGTGCGAAGACACGTACCCGCCGAGCTGCTGCGCCAATACCGCGAACGAGGAGTGCCAGGGGCTCGACGAGATCAAGAGCTTCTGCTCCGGCCAGCGGGCCCCGCAGGACTGCCGCAACCTCGATCAAACCTGCGCTGACTACATCAACAGCTTCGGGTTGTAGGACGCGCGCGGAGCTCGGTCCCCATCAGTGCGACTGGGAGGATGATCGAGTCCGATACTGACCCGGATCGTCCAGTCCACCGGCGTGGGAGCGAGGTCTCGCAGCGAGGCATAGGCCAGTATGCCTATGCCTCGCTGGAGAGGTCTCGGCTATGAGCTCGTCGCAGGCACCTGCATCGGGTGACGCGACGACGGACGACGACCCCTATCGACCTGGGCCGGTGCCTCAAGCCTTCGAGGACGCGACCCGAACACCGGAGACCGTCCCGATATCCACCGCAAACGAAGGTGCTGACCCATGATGAACCACCGAATCAATTCACCAAAGCAGATCCTGCTGTCAGGAGCGCTCGGCATCGCCCTCTTGGGCTGCGGCAGCGGCAGCGACGGGACGACCACCGGCGGCGGCGACGGCGGCGGTGCCAGCGGCACGACCAGCTCGGGCGTCACCTCCGGTAGCGGCGCCAGCACCGCGTCCGGGGACACGACGACCACGTCGTCAGCGGGCACGACGGGCTCCGCTGGCGGCACCGGCACCGGCGGGGGCGGCGCCGGGGACGCGGGCACCGGCGGCGCGGGCACCGGCGGCGCGGGCACCGGCGGCGCTGGCGCCGGGGGCAGCGGAAGCGGCACGGGCGGCGGCGGGAGCGTCACCTGCCCGTCGCCCGCGTTGAGCGCTGGCGACTCGAACAAGACCGTGATGGTGGGTTCCCGGAGCCGCAGCTACGTCTTGCATGTCCCTGCCACGTACGACGGCAGCAAGCCGGTGCCGCTCGTCGTCGACTTCCACCCGCTCGGCGGCTCTGGCCCGTCGGAGCGGTCGGGCTCGCCGTATCCGGCGCAGACCGACCCGGAAGGCGTGATCATGGCCTTCCCGAGCGGGCTGTCCGGCCCCTCGGGCGGCGCCTGGAACGTGGGGCCCTGCTGCGTGGCCGACACCGACGACGTGGCGTTCGCCAGGGCGCTGGTGGCGCAGGTCCAGGAGACCGCCTGCATCGATCCGAAGCGCATCTACGCGGTCGGCTTCTCCATGGGCGGCGGGATGTCCCACTACCTCGCTTGCCACGCCGCCGACGTGTTCGCGGCCGTGGCGCCCGCCGCCTTCGATCTCCTGCAGGAGAACGTCGGCGGCTGCGAGCCGTCGCGTCCCATCAGCGTGATCTCGTTCCGAGGCACGTCGGATCCCATCGTGCCCTACGCCGGTGGAGGCTCCTCGGTGGTGCGCGGCATGCCCGTCACGTTCCTCGGCGCGAAGTCGACGTTCGAGAAGTGGGCCGACATCAATGGATGCACCGGCTCGCCGTCGGCCGAGAACGGGCAGGGCTGCTCGACCTACTCCAATTGCCAGGACGGCGTCGAGGTGACGCTCTGCACGAAGCAGGGAGGCAGCCACGAGCCCGGCAACGCCACGGTCGGCTGGCCCGCGCTGAAGCGGCACGTCATGCCGTAATCCTCCCGCCGTTCCGCGTTCCTCGGGACATCGATTGACCCATGCAGCACCGGCAGGCAGATCGAGCAGAAGAGCTTCCAATGGGATGACGGCGCGTCGCGCGACGCTTTTGGCGTGCAGCGCCGGTGAAATGATCTGCTTCTGATTCATCTGTCGCACCGTGAGAGCGCCGCCACAGAGCGAGCGAGCTCGCGTGTTGACCGCTGACGCCCCGATCGGCCATACTGGCGGGTGATCCTTTGCCTTCCTGCGTCCTGCGCGGCCTCGTCGCTCAGGGACAGGAGCCGATCGGCTGTTCCATGAAGGTCAGCGGAACCACAATCCTGACGCGGAAGACCTTGGTGAGCCGGAGGTTCGGCTCGGAAGCGTGGCGCGGCTTCTTTCGTGAAGTGGCGGTGGCCAACCCCTGGTTCAAACGGCCGATCACCGCGAGCAGCTTCGTCCCGTTGCCCGAGTTCCTCGCGTTCCACGACGAGCTCGTCCGGCGGTTCTACGCGGACGGCAAGGACGCGCTCTTCGAGCTCGGGGCCGAATCGGCGCGCTGGGCGCTCGTCGACGGCCCGCTGCAGCGCTTCGTCCAGGATCCCGACATCTCCTCGCTGGTCGCGACCACCCAGAACATCTGGCACCGGTACTTCGCCGAGACGGACAGCCGCTCCGAGGCGACGCTGAGGGACTCCGGCATCGAGTTTCGCGTGCGCGACCTCCCCGCATGGCATCCGTATTTCGAGTACTTCGTGGTCGGGTACACGAAGGAGATGCTGGAGATCTATTGCGCCAACCCGATCTGGACGCATCGCCTCGCGGGGGGACACGGCACGACATACGGCTACCTGCTCGCCACCGATCCCGTGCCGTCCGCTCCGCCGAGCAGCGAGCGCGGCGCCCGGTGCGGTCGGCTCCTCCGGCCGCGAAAGGCGCTCACGGGGCGCGAGCTGGAGGTCCTGCGGCTCGTCGGGGCCGGCAAGACCAACCGCGAGATCGCCTTGGTCCTTTGCATCTCGGAGAAGACCGTGCAACACCACGTCGCCCACGCCTACGACAAGCTCGGCATCTACAGCCGCGCCGGCGCGACGCTGTGGTTGGCCGAGCGCGGCCTCCTGGGCTGACCGGCCTCGGCGGGCTCCGGTTCGTGCGCAGCGCCGGCACCCCCGGCGAAGACCTCTCGCTGGCGCTGGCCTGGAACGGCGTGGGGCGCCGGCGCAGGCGGCGCGACGGGCGGGCCCGTCACGCCGCGGGAGGGCGAGCGGTTCGTAGAGCTCCCGCGCCCCGCTCCGTCAGGCCAGCGTCCCCCGCGCGCCCGGCCGGGAGAGCGCATAGGCGATCCCGCCCTGGAGCGTGCCCCGCGTGACGATGTTCCGCAGTTCGACGCCGAGGCCGACCATGGTCTGCGCGACCTCCGCGCGGATCCCGGTGAGCACCACCTCGGCGCCGAGCAGACGCGCCCCCTGCGCCACGCGGATGAGCGCGTCGGCCACCTTCGTGTCGACGACTTTTACACCCGTGATGTCGACGATCGCGACCGTCGCGCCCGAGGACGAGAGCCCCTGCAGCAGGGTGTCCATCGCCTGCTGCGCGCGCATCGTGTCGAGCACGCCGATGAGCGGCATCACCACCACGTGGTCGGTGATCGGGATGAGCGGCGTCGACAGCTCGGCGATCGCCGTGGCCTGCAAGCGGATGAGCTCCTGCTGCTGCTCCGAGCGCATCCGCTCCGCCTCCTTGCGCGCCGTGATGTCGGTGTTGATCTCCATGATCAGCGCCTGTGCATCCCCCGGGTCGGCCTGCGCGACCCACCGGCTCTCGACCATGATGGTCCCGCCGTCGCGCCGGGTGTGCTCGAGCTCCCCCTGCCAGTGGCCCTCCGTACGCAGCGCCCTTTCGATCGCGGGGAGCGCCGCGGGGAAGCGCGTGCCCAGGAGCTCATGGGATCGCGCCCCGATCGCCTCGGCGGCGGCGTAGCCGTACATCCGCTCTGCCCCCTGGTTCCAGTAGGCGATCGTGCCGTCGAGCGCCCGCAGGAGGATCGCGTCGTGCGCGAGATCGAGCAGCCGCGCTTGCCGCTCGAGCAGGGCAGTCTGCCGGTCGCGCTCCTCCTCGGCCGCCTTGCGCGCGGTGATGTCGTTGTTGATCTCGAACACCGTCTCGGGCGCGCCGCTCGGGCCCCGCCGGAGCACCCACCGGCTCGAGACGATGACGACCCCGCGAGGCGTCGTGTGCTTGAGGTCTCCCTCCCAGCGGCCCGCCTCCAGCAAGGAGCGCTCGATCGCGGGGAGCGGCGCGGGGAAGGCTGTACGCAGGAGCTCATGGGAGGCGCGCCCCACGGCGTCCTCGCGGCGGATGTCGTACATCCGCTCTGCGCCCCTGTTCCAGTACGTGATCACACCGTCGAGGCGCCGGACGAGGATGGCGTCGTGCGCGATGTCGAGCAGCTCCACCTGCTCCCGGAGCGCCCCGATCTCCCTCTCTCTCTCGATCTCACGCGCGGAAGCGGCGTGAAGCAGCCGCTCCAGCTCGACCGTGCGATGCTGGAACACGTCGAGCTCGGCCGCTGCTGTGCCGCTCGGTGCGCTGCTGTTCGACATGGTTGCTTGTCCCCCCCTCTCGCCCCCCAAGGATCCCCACCGCCAGCGCCGAGCTGGAGCGTGCCATGGCCGCGAGAAGCTAGTCCGCGTCCGACTCGCCTGTCAAGATGCGGTGTCATCGTAATCTGCTGGAGGACCGGTGATCGCCGCGGCGCGCCCAGGTTGGTTCCGTCGGGGTCCGGTGGCTTGCGGCCAGACTCAGCGGCTCGGGCGCACGCGATCGAGCCATGCTCCGGCGCCGTGCACGCCGGTGGGCCCACGGCCCGTACCGGAGGAGGGAGGGCGATCGCCTCTGCACCCGCCGGCCATAACGATGCCCGCGATCGTGCCATTACGTATTTTTGCGCGAGCGGAACGGTATGCAGAAAACCGTTCCGCTCGACCCGGCCATGAATCTGGAAATTCGAGCTCGTCGATTTCACCGGAGCCCGGACTTCCCGGCGGCTCGGCGCGCCGCCGCGGCGGATGGATCCCCACCGTCCCACGCGTGCTCTGTCCCGAATACGACCCCATGCCGCCGCGCGAGCAAGGTTCGGACGTCATGCGCTGGAATCGACCCGGAAGGTGGGGAAGGGGACCAACACAGGGCGCGCCGGCAGCTGGCTTGGTGTATCCGCCCACAAGAGCATGAGTCGAGGCCGTGATCTCGAGCGCGGATACGCGCCGTCCGATCGCCGGCGGCCGCGATGGTCCAAATACGAACTGGCGTTGCGGTGTCCCTACTGCATACTGCGCAGCGTCCGCTTCGCGCCACGTCGCGATGCGGCCGACAGCGCGGCTCATGAGCTTGAGATCCGCTTGGCGCCGGCTTCTTCTGGCCAGAAGCCGACCAGCGGCCGTGATGCCTGACGAGCGTACGATAGATCAACAAGCACGGTGTGCGTGAAGGTGCGTGCGCGTCGAGCGTCTCGACGCGGCGTAGGCAGGTCCACGCGCGCCGATGCTACCGACCCCTACCAGCAACAGGGAGGTCATCCGCGATGAACGAATTGAGCACTATGCCGCTCTCTCTGGAGCAAGAATGCGCCTTGCGGCTCGACCGGGGCCGCGGCGCCGCGCCGGGCCCGGTGGAACGGGGCGCGGCGTGGCTGGACGGCGCGCTGGACGTGCCCAGGCTGGTCCGCGCCATCGAGGGGCTCGCGGCGCGCCAGGCGATCCTGAGGACGTCCTTCGCAGAGCGCGATGGACAGCCGGCGCAGGTCGTCTCGCCGCGGGCGGAGATCGCCTTTCGTGAGGTGGATCTCGGCGCCGAGGGGCAGCCGGCCTCGGATGCGTCGGCGCTCGCGATCGCCCGCCGGGAGATCGCGCTGCCGCTCGATCTGGAGCGCGGTCCCCTCTGGCGCGTGAGCCTCATCCGCGTCCATGCGCAGCGCCACCTCCTCGCGCTCTCCATGCACCCGATCCTCTCGGACGGCGAGCCGAGCGCAGCGCTGTTTTTCTCGGAGCTGTTCGACGGCTACCACGGAATCGAGCGGCCGGCGCCGCCGATAGGTTATCAGGGCTACGCGCGGCGACAGCGGGAGCACAGGACCGCGGCGCTGCTCGACGCGCAGCTCGCGCACGTCCGCCGCGAGCTCGCGGGGGCGCCGGAAGCGCTGGAGATCCGGACGGATCGGCCGCGGCCCGCGGCGCGGACCTTCGCCGGAGGCTCGGTGGCGCGCGCGCTCGATCCGGAGCTCGCGCGCGCGCTCCGCGCCCTGGCGCGGGAGGAGGGCGTGCCGCTGTCCGCGGTCCTGCTCGCGGGAATGCACGCCGTCCTGCACCGGTATACAGGCCAGGACGACGTCCTCATCGGCGTGGCGCTGTCCGGGCGAGACGAGGAGACCCAGGGCCTCATCGGTCCGTTCGGCAACCTCGTGGTCGTGCGGGGCAGGCTGGGCGCGGATCCGAGCTTTCGAGCGCTCCTGCGCCAGGTGCGCCGATCCCTGGAGGAGGCGAAGGAGAACGGCGATCTCCCCTTCGCATCCCTGGTCGAGCGGCTGGCGCTGCCGCGCGATCCGAGCCGCCCCCCGCTCGTCCAGGCCACCTTCTCCAGCGCGCGCGGCGCGCTCGCGCCGAGGAGAGGCGCTCTGCTCACGCTGACGCCGGCGGCGCTCGAGGCGACCGAGGTGGCGTTCGAGCTCGCCGTCCGCGTCGAGGAGACCGACGCGAGCGTGATCGCGCGCATCGATTATAACCGCGATCTCTTCGAGCGCGCGACGGTGGAGCGGCTGCTCGGGCACTGGGCGGCGCTGCTGGGCGGCGCCGCGAGCGACCCCGCGCAGCCCGTCTCGGCGCTGCCGATCCTGACCGAGGAGGAGCGGCGCACGCTGCTGTTCGGGTGGAACGGCGGCGGGGTGTTCGATCCGCCGCGCGATCGGCTGCACGAGCGGGTCGAGGCGCACGCCCGTCGCGCCCCGTCCGCCGTGGCGGTGGCCTTCGAGGGGCGCCGCCTCACCTATGCCGAGCTGGATCGGCGGAGCAACCAGATCGCCCACCTCCTCCGGGCGAGCGGCGCGGGGCCCGACGTCCCGATCGGCGTTTGCCTGGAACGCTCGCTCGAGATGATCGTCGCGCTGCTCGGCGTCCTCAAGTCCGGCGCCGCCTATGTCCCGCTCGACCCGTCGTATCCCGAGGAGCGGCTCGCCTTCTTGCTGGAGGATACCCGCGTCCCCGTGATCCTCACCGAGGAGCGCTTCGCCTCCCGGCTGAGGAGCGGGAGCGCCAGCGTCGTGTGCCTCGACGCGGATCGGGCCGTGATCGAGCGACAGCCCGAGGGGGAGGTGGCGCCCGCGCCGGGCGAGGGCCCGGAGAACCTCGCGTACATCATCTATACCTCGGGCTCGACCGGGAGGCCCAAGGGGGTGATGGTCACCCACGCCAACGTCGTTCGCCTCTTCGACCATACCGCCGGCGAGGTCGGTTATGGCGAGCGCGACGTCTGGACCCTATTCCATTCGTATGCCTTCGATTTCTCCGTCCTGGAGATCTGGGGCGCGCTCTGCCACGGCGGGCGGCTGGTCGTGGTGCCGTTCCTCACGAGCCGCACGCCGGACGCGTTCCACAGGCTCCTCGGCGACGAGGGGGTGACCGTCGTCTGCCAGACGCCCTCGGCGCTCCGCCAGCTCATCCACGCCGACACCGCGGCCGATCCATCGCTCCGCGACCGCCTCCGGCTGCGCCTCGTGATCTGCGGCGGCGAGGCGCTCGACGTGGCCGCGCTCAAGCCGTGGTGGGACCGCCGCGGGGACGAGCGGCCCGCGATCCTCAACATCTATGGGCCCACCGAGACGACCGTGTTCGCCACCCGCCGCCCGATGGGCATCCCGGACCTAGAGCGGCCGTGGTCGAGCTCGATCGGCCGCGCGTGCCGCGACGTCCAGGTGCTGCTGCTCGATCGCCACCGCGCGCCGGTCCCCGTCGGCGTCGCCGGCGAGATCTACATCGGCGGCCCCGGCGTGGCCCGCGGCTACCTGAACCGCCCCGAGCTCACGCGGGAGCGGTTCGTCGAGGACCCCTTCCGGCCCGGGCCGGGCGCGCGGCTGTACCGGACAGGCGATCTCGCGCGGTACCTCCCGTCGGGCGAGATCGAGTTCCTCGGCCGGATCGACGATCAGGTGAAGATCCACGGCCACCGCATCGAGCTCGGCGAGATCGCGGCGGCGCTGGGCCAGCACCCCGGCGTGCGCGAGGTCGCGGTCGTGGCGCGCGAGGACGCGCCGGGCGACCGGCGGCTCGTGGCGTATGTCGTCCCGCGCCCGGTCGAGGGCGCCTCCGCCGAGGGCGAGCAGGCGCTCGTCCCCGCGCTGCGCGCCCTCGCGCAGCGCCATTTGCCGAGCTACATGGTCCCGTCCGCCTTCGTGTCGCTCGACGCGCTCCCCACCTCGCCGAACGGCAAGGTCGACCGCAGGGCGCTCCCTGCGCCGGGCGGCGCCCGGACGGGGCTCGGGACCGCCTTCGTGGCGCCGCGCTCCGAGCTGGAGGAGGCGCTCGCCGGCCTCTGGAAGGAGCTCCTGCGCGTCGAGCGCGTGGGCGTCAACGACAGCTTCTTCGAGCTGGGCGGCAGCTCGCTGCACGCCGTGCAGCTGTTCTCGCGGCTCCGCAGCGGCTTCGGGCTCGACATCGGCTTTCAGGAGCTCTTCGCGCACCCGACCGTCGCCGGGCTCGCCGCGCTGGCGGAGGGGGGCGGCCGCGCGGCCCCCCGGGCGGAGCGTGCCATTCCGAGGGGCGCCCGGACGGGGCCAGTCCCCCTCTCGTTCGCCCAGGAGCGCATGTGGTTCCTCCACCGGCTCGCGCCGGAGAGCAGGGCCTACAACTGCCTTTGTCCCTTCCGCCTCACCGGGGAGCTCCACGCCCCGGCGCTCGACCGGAGCCTCCGTGAGCTCCTCCGCCGCCACGAGATCCTGCGCACGGTCTATACCGAGATCGACGGCCTGCCCGTCCAGATCGTCGCCGAGGACGCCGCGTTCCGGCTCGAGGTCGCGGACCTCCAGCACCTCTCCGAGGGGGAGCGCGAGGCCCAGGCGGCGCGGCTCCTCGACGCGGAGGCCCAGCGGATCTTCGATCTGAAGCGCGGGCCCGTGTTCCGGGCGGGGCTGCTGCGGCTCGGGCCGCGGGATCACGTCCTCTGGCTGCACATCCACCACATCGCGGTCGATGGCTGGTCGCTCGAGGTGGCCTACCGCGAGCTCGCGGCGCTCTACGACGCCTTCTGCCGGGGCGCTCCCGCTCCCCTGCCGGAGGCGCCGCTCCAGTACGCCGATTTCGCCGCGTGGCAGCGAGAGCAGCTGACGGAAGAGAGCCTGTCGGAGCTGGTCGCCGGCTGGAAGCAGCGGCTCCTCGGCGCGCCGCCCCTGCTCGAGCTGCCGAGCGATCGCGTCCGGCCGCCGGTCCAGACGTTCCGCGGCGCGACGATCCCGTTCCAGCTCGACCCGGAGGTCGCGAGGGCCATCCGCGACCTCGGCGCGCGAGAGGGCGTGACCGTCAATATGGTCCTCCTGGCCGCGTTCGCGGTCCTGCTCCACCGCGTCACGCAGCGCGACGACCTCCTCGTCGGGCTGCCGAGCGCGGGCCGCGATCTCGCCGAGCTCGAGGCGGCGATCGGCTTCTTCGTCAACGTGGTCCCCATCCGGATCGACGTCTCCGGCGTGCCGTCGTTCGAGCAGCTGCTCCGCCGGGTGAGGGCGGTGTGCCTGGACGCGTATGCGCACGACAGGCTCCCGTTCGAGCGGCTCGTCCAGGAGCTCCAGCCGGAGCGCGACCCGAGCTACAGCCCGCTCGTGCAGATCGTGTTCGCGCCGCAGCCGCCCGCGGAGCGCGAGCTGCACCTCGCCGGGGTCGAGGCGCGCGCCGTCGACACGGACACGAAGAAGACGATCTTCGATGTCTCGCTCTATGCCTGGGAGAGCGCCGGCGGCGTCGCCGGGATGCTGGAGTACAGCACCGATCTGTTCGAGCGGTCGACCATGGAGCGGACGCTCACGCACCTCTTCACGCTGCTCGCGGCCGCGACCTCGGATCCCGCGCGGTCCGTCGCGACGATGCCGCTGCTCCCGGAGCGCGAGCGGCACCGGCTGCTCGTCGCGTGGAACGACACCGGCGCCGATTTCCCGCGCGATCAAAGCGTCCTGGCGCTGTTCGAGGAGCAGGTCGCGCGCGCGCCGCACGCCCCCGCGGTCGTGTCCGAGGGCGGTTCGCTCACGTATGGAGAGCTCGATCGCCGGGCGAACCAGCTCGCGCGCCGCCTGCTCGAGCTGGGCGTCGCGCCCGACACCCTGGTCGCGATCTGCGCGGAGCGCTCGCCGGAGCTGGTGGTCGGGATCCTCGGGGCCCTCAAGGCGGGCGCGGCGTACCTCCCCGTGGACGCCGCGATCACGGGCGAGCGGCTCTCGTTCATCCTCGCGGACTCCGGGGCGCCGGTGCTCCTCACGCAGGCGCACCTCGCCGATCGCCTCCCGCCGTTCGCGGGCGCGGTGATCCGCCTCGACGCGGACGCGCCGGCGCTGGCGGCGCTGGAGGCGCGGGACGGCTCGCGCCCGCCGGCGTGCGCGGGCCCCCGGGACCTGGCGTATGCCATCTACACCTCGGGCTCGACCGGCCGCCCGAAGGGCGTGCTCGTGGAGCACCGGAGCCTCATGAACCTGGTGGCGTGGCACGTGCGGCGCTTCGCCGTCTCCCGCGAGGATCGCGCGACCCTCGTCGCGAGCCCGGGCTTCGACGCGTCGGTCTGGGAGCTCTGGCCTTACCTGTGCTCGGGAGCGTGCCTGTTCATCCCCGGGGAGCCGCTCCGCCGCTCCCCGGACGAGCTCAAGGCGTGGCTCCTCGCGCGCGGGATCACCGTCTCCTTCTTGCCGACGCCGATGGCGGAGGAGCTCCTGCGCCTCGACTGGCCTGCTTCCGCCGCGCTCCGGTACCTGCTCACGGGAGGAGACAAGCTCCGCGTCTGGCCCGACGCGCGGCTCCCCTTCGAGGTCGTGAACAACTACGGTCCGACCGAGGGGACCGTCGTCGCCACCTCGTGCGGCGTGCCGAGGGCGCGGCCGGACGGCGGGACCGCGGCGGCCGACCCCTCGATCGGCCGCCCGATCGACAACATGCGGGTCTACCTCCTCGATCCGCGCGGGGAGCTCGTCCCGGTGGGCGTGCCCGGCGAGCTGTACCTCGGGGGCGCCGGCATCGCCCGCGGGTACCTGAACCGGCCCGAGCTCGACGCGGCGCGGTTCCTCCCCGATCGGTTCTCGGACGAGCCGGGCGCGCGCATGTACCGCACCGGCGACCGCGCCAGGTGGCTCCCCGACGGGAACATCGAGTTCCTGGGGCGGGTCGACAACCAGGTGAAGATCCGCGGCTATCGCATCGAGCTCGGCGAGATCGAGGCCGTGCTGCGCGAGCACCCCGCCGTGGAAGAGGCCGTCGTGGTGGCGCGCGAAGAGCCGACGGGCAACAAGCGGCTCGTCGCGTACGTCATCCCGCGCCTCGACGACGGCGGCGACGCGGAGCAGACCCCGGCGCTCCAGGCGGAGCACGTCTCGGCGTGGCAGGCGCTGTACGACGGCACCTACGGGCAGGGCGGCGCCGGCGTGGATCCGGCCTTTAACATCACGGGCTGGAACAGCAGCTATACCGGAGAGCCCATCGACGCCGGCGCGATGCGCGCGTGGCGGGACCACACGGTCGAGCGGATCCTCTCGTTCCAGCCGCGGCGGGCGTGGGAGATCGGCTGTGGGACGGGGCTCCTGCTCCTGCAGCTGGCCCCGCAGTGCGCCGCCTACCTCGGCACGGATTTCTCGGAGAAGGCGGTCGCGCTCCTCCGCCCCGAGCTCGCGCGCGGCACGCTCGCGCACGTGTCGCTGCAGCGCCGGGAGGCGAACGACCTCCGCGGCATCGAGCCGGGCAGCTTCGACGTGGTGATCTTGAACTCGATCGTCCAGTACTTCCCCAGCGCCGATTACCTGCGCTCGGTGATCGAGGGCGCCGTGCGCGCGACGGCGCCCGGCGGCGTCGTGTTCCTGGGCGACATCCGGAGCCTGCCGCTGCTGGAGGCGTTTCACACCTCGGTGCAGCTCCACCGCGCGCCCGCGGGCGCCACCGCGGCCGAGCTGCGGGCCCGGGTGGAGCGGGCGGTCGCCGGCGAGGAAGAGCTCGTCCTCGCGCCCGAGCTCTTTCACGCGCTGCGCGACGAGATCCCGGGCGTGGAGCACGTCGAGACCTGGCTCAAGCGCGGCCCCGGCGCCGACGAGATGACGCGCTTCCGCTACGACGTTGTCCTGCACGTCGGCGCGGCGCCCGAGCCGGCCGCTGTCGGCCGATCGCTGGACTGGGCTGCCGCGGAGGGCCTCGATGGCGTCGAGCGGGCGCTGCGCGAGGCGGGCTCCCTCGGGCTCGAGGTCCTGGGGATCCCGAACGCGCGCGTGCACGCCGACGTGACCGCCGCGCGCCGGCTGCGGGAGGCGGGCGGCGACGAGCCGGCCGGCGCCGCCGGGGCGGCGGCGGCCGCGGTCGATCCGGAGGCGCTGTGGGCGCTCGCCGCGCGCCTCGGCCGTTCGGTCCGGATCACCGGGTCGAGCACCGCGGGCCCGGGCTGCATGGACGCGCTCTTCGAGCCCGCCGAGGGCGCGCCGCGGCCGCGGGCCTGGATGCAGTCGCGGCCCGGCGCGGCCTTGCGGGCGCGGTCGCTCGCGAACAGCCCGCTCCGGCGGCCGAAGACGCGCGCGATGCCCCGAGGCCTGCGCGAGCTCGCCGCGGCGAAGCTCCCCGACTACATGGTTCCGGCCGCGTTCGTGAAGCTCGACGCGCTGCCGCTCACCGCCAACGGGAAGGTCGACATGGCGGCCCTCCCGGCCGACGACCGCGCGAAGCCCGCGCCGCGGGCGGAGGCGCCGGCGCCCGCCTCGAACGTCGAGGTGGTCCTCGGCGAGATCTGGCGCGAGGTGCTCGGCCTCGACGAGGTCGGCCTCGACGATGCGTTCTTCGATCTCGGCGGCCATTCGCTGCTCCTCGCCCGGGTCCGCGCCGGCATCCGGGCGCGGCTCGGCGAGGACGTACCCATCATGGACCTGTTCCAGTTCCCGACGATCCGCAGCCTCGCCGTCCACCTGAAGCGGGGCCCTCGGGCGGCGGCCCCGGGCGACGGCGCCGTCGGGAGGCGCGCGCCCTGCGCCGCGGCGCCCGCGGTCGAGGCCCCGGCGCGGGGGGCGCTGCCCGAGAACGCCATCGCCATCATCGGAATGGCGGGGCGCTTCCCGAAGGCGCGCAGCGTCGGCGCGCTGTGGTCGATGCTCAAGGACGGGATCGAGGGGATCTCCTTCTATTCGTCCGAGGAGCTGCGGGCGCTCGGCGTCGATTCGGAGCTGGTTCGAACACCCGGGTTCATCCCGGCGGCCGGCCTGCTCGAGGACGTCATGTGCTTCGACGCGGCGTTCTTCGGGTACAGCCCGAGGGAGGCCGCGCTCATGGACCCGCAGCAGCGGGTGTTCCTCGAGTGCGCCTGGGAAGCGATGGAGAGCGCCGGGTACAACCCGCTCGCGACCCCGAAGCCGATCGGCGTGTTCGCCGGGAGCGACGCCCCGAGCTACTGGATCGAGCGCGTCGGGCCGCCGCCGGCCGCGCCGAACTCGGAGCACGCCCGGATCTACACCGGGAACGTGACCGACTCGCTGACCACGCGCGTGGCCTACAAGCTGGGGCTCCGGGGGCCCGCGGTCAGCGTCATGACGGCGTGCTCGACGTCGCTCGTCGCGGTGCACCTCGGCTGCCAGAGCCTCCTCACCGGGGAGAGCGACATGGTGCTCGCGGGAGGCGTCGGCGTCCTCTCGCCGAAGCGGATCGGCTATCTCCACGAGGAGGGCGCGGTCACCTCGCCCGACGGCCATTGCCGGCCCTTCGACGCCGAGGCGAGCGGCATCGTGGCCAGCAACGGCGTCGCCCTCGTCGTCCTCAAGCGGCTGAAGGACGCCCTCGACGACGGCGACACGATCCACGCCGTGATCCGCGGCTCCGCCGTCACCAACGACGGCGCGCTCAAGGTGGGGTACACGGCGCCGAGCCTGGAGGGGCAGATCGAGACGCTCGCCCGGGCCCACGCCGCTGCCGGCGTGAGCCCGGAGAGCATCGCGTACGTGGAGGCGCACGGCGCGGGCACGCGGCTCGGCGACTCGATCGAGGTGGCCGCGCTGTCGCGCGCGTTCCGGAAGGCGACCGACCGAGTCGGGTTCTGCGCGCTCGGCTCGGTGAAGAGCAACCTCGGCCACCTCCGCGCGGCCGCCGGGGTGACCGGCCTCATCAAGGCGGCGCTGGCGCTGGAGCACGAGCTCATCCCCCCGACGCTCCACTTCCGCCGCCCCAGCCCCGAGATCGACCTCGCGCGCAGCCCGTTCTTCGTCAACGCCGCGCCGCTCGCCTGGAAGCGCGGCGGGGCCCCGCGCCGCGCCGGGGTGAGCGCCTTCGGCATCGGCGGCACGAACGCGCACGCCGTGCTCGAGGAGGCGCCGGCGCCGGCGCCGTCCGGCCCGTCGCGGCGCCGTCAGCTGCTCGTCGTCTCGGCGAAGACGCCCGCCGCCCTCGAGAGGAGCACCGATCGTCTGGCCGAGCACCTGCGGCGCGCGCCGGAGGGCTCGCTCCCCGACGTCGCCTTCACCCTGCAGCGGGGCCGGGCGCCGTTCGCGCACCGCCGCGCGGTGGTGTGCGCGGATCCGGCCTCGGCGGCGGCCTCCCTCGGCCGGCGCGACCCGGACCGGGTCGTCACGGAGGTCGCCGGCAGGCGGCCGCCGGAGGTCGTCTTCCTGTTCCCCGGCGCGGGCGCGGAGCGCGTCGGCATGGGGCGCGAGCTCTACCTGCACGAGCGCGCCTACCGCGAGAGCATCGACCGGTGCGCCGACCTCTTCCGTCGCGAGCTATCGGTCGACGTCCGCGGTCGGCTTTTCCCGGAGGCGCCGGGGCGCGCCCCCGGCGACGGCGAGCTCGGCGCGCCGCGCCTCCGCGCGGCCGCGCTCTTCTCGACCGAGGTCGCCTTGGCGCAGCTCCTGATGTCGTGGGGGATCCGCCCAGCGGCGCTGTTCGGCCACGGCGTGGGCGAGGTCGTCGCCGCGCACGTCGCCGGCGTGCTCTCGCTCGAGGATGCGGTCGCGCTGGCCGCGCTGCTCGGGCGCGCCGAAGAGGAGGCCGCGGGGCCGCTCCTCGCGCGCATCGCCCGGCGGGCCGCGTCGATGGCGAGGCGGGCGCCGAGCATCCCCCTCGTCGGGAGCCTCGCCGGCGACTGGGTGACCGAGGCCGACGTCGACGATCCGTCGACTTGGGCCCGGCTCCTCGCGGGCTCGGCGCGCGCGGACGATCGCATCGCCGCGCTGCTCGCCTCGGCCGATCGCGTCCTCGTCGAGGTCGGGCCCGGCGCCTCGCTGGCCGCCCTGGCGGCGCGCCACCCGGGCGCCGGGCGACCGGCCGCGACCACCCTTGCGGGCCCAGGCGACGGCGACGGCGATCTCGAGGTGTTGCTCGGCGCGGTGGGCCGGCTCTGGTGCGCCGGCGTCGACGTCGACTGGGCCGCGTTCTCCCGGGACGAGCGCCGGCGGCGCGTGCCGCTCCCCACGTACCCGTTCGAGCGCGTCCCCCACGCGCTCGACACCACCTGCACCGTCGGCCCGGCCACGGTGCGGTCCGTGTCGCCGAAGATCTGGAGTCCGCCGGAGTCGTCCGGCCCTCGCTCGGGCTCGCCGGGGAGCGCGCGGCTGGCGGAGGCATTGCCCCCGGACTCGCCCGCGCCCGTGAGCGCGGCGCTGACGCAGCGGAGCGGGAGCGCCGCGCTCCTCCCCGACAGGCGCGGGCCCGGGCAGCTCCTCGTCACGCTGCAGGCGGGGGCGCCGGACGCGGCGCCGCTGTTCCTGCTCCCGCCGCTCGGCGGCACGGTGCACGCCTATCGCCCCCTGGTGCAGCGCCTGGGCGGCGAGCTGCCCGTCCACGGGATTCAGCCCACCGGCGCCGCGCCGGGCGAGCCGGGCTTCGCGTCGATTCCTGTAATCGCGGCCCGGTGCGTGGACGAGATCCTGCGCGTCCGGCCCGAGGGACCGGTTCTCCTGGGAGGGCATTCGGCCGGCGGCGTCGTCGCGTACGAGGTGGCGCAGCAGCTGCTCGCGCGAGGGCGCAAGGTGCCTTTGCTGGTGCTCCTGGACACGGGCTTCGACCCGCGCGCGCGGGAGCGCTCTCCTGCGAGCGGCCTCGCCCACGAGATGGCGAAGCTCGAGGCGGTCGCGTCGCGGAGGTACCGCGGCTTCGTGGCGGCCATGGAGGACGACGCGCGGCTCCGCGCCGAGGTCGCGAGCACGTGGCAGGCGCTCGCGAGCTACGAGCCGCAGCCGACGGACGCCAGCGTCCTGTTCCTGCGCGCGCGGGAGCAGGTCAGCCCGGAGGACGCGGTGGCCGCCAACGCCTGGATGGAGCTGTCGCGGGCGGCGTTCGCCCTCCAGGTGGTGCCCGGCAACCATTTCACGATGATGGAGCCGCCCCACGTCGCGCACGTCGCCCGCGCGATCCAGCAGCACCTCGCGGCGGCGGTGAGGCCAGCCCTCGCCGACGCGCTGGAGGGGCGGGCGCTCCGGAGGTCGAGGGCCAGGTCGCTCGGCGCGGGGAGCGGGCCTGAGAGCGGGCCGCCGTCGCATTGAGGCGCGTTGTCGAGACGCGGCGAGTCGGCATCCGGCGATCTCGCCGGTCAGCCGGAGGAGAGCGAGATCGAGACGGGACGAGCCTCTCGTCGTCCGGAGCAGCCTCGGTCTTGAAAAGAAGACGCCAATCCGGCCTTCCTGGAGAGCGCTGCCGCCGTCTCACGCGGCGGGCTCCGAGGCGCGCTTCAGGCCGGTCAGCACCTTGTAGCGGGCGGCGATCGCCTCCAGCTCGCCGGGGGCGAAGACGTCCTCGATGCGGTCGAAGCCGTCCGGCGCGCGGTCCTGGGCGATCTGCATGCACTGCTCCGGGCCGTTGCCGCGATTGGCCGCGACGATGGCGGCGGTGGCGGGCAGACGCTCGGCCTCGTAGGCGGCCAGCGCCTCCACCGGATCGGCGTGGGCGGCGAGCGCGCGGACCAGGGCGCGGGCGTCCAGGATGGCCTGGCTCGCCCCGTTGGAGCCGATCGGATACATGGGGTGGGCGGCGTCGCCCAGCAGCGTCATGCGCCCATGGCTCCAGCGCGGCAGCGGATCGCGATCGACCAGCGGGAACTCGTAGATCGCCTCGGCCTCCCGGATCAGGCCGGGCACATCCAGCCAGTCGAAGCGCCAGGATTCGAACCTGGGCAGGAAGTCGGCGGGGTCGCCCCGCCGATTCCAGTCCTCCCGCCGCAGGCTCTCGGCGACGGCGAGCTCGGCGATCCAGTTGATCCTCTGGCGGCCGTCCGGCCCCGGCGGGGAGATGGGATAGGCGACGAACTTCTGGTCCTGATGCCCGGCCATGATCATGCTGGCGCCGGTGAGGAAGGGCGCGGCGAGCGTGGTCGCCCGCCACAGGATGCGGCCGCCATAGACCGGCGGCCCCTCGTCCGGATAGAGGCGGGCGCGCGCCGCCGAGTGGATGCCGTCGGCGCAGATCAGGAGATCGGCGGCGACCTTCCGGGCCACGCCCTCGCGGTCGAGGAAGCGCGCCGCGATGCGGCCTCCGTCCTCCTCGTGGTCCGTGAGGCGCCGGTCGCAGATCACCCGGTCGGCGCCCAGCCGCTCGACGGCGGCGTCGAACAGCACGCCCTGCAGGGCGCCGCGGTGCAGGGAGATCTGCGGCGCGGCGTGGCCCGCGAAGCGGCCGCGCGGCTCGCCCCAGATGCGCTGACCGAAGCGGTTGTAATAGACAAGCTCCCGGGTCGCGACCCCCTGGGCCAGGAGGGCCTGGACAAGGCCCAGCTCGTCCAGCACCTCGCCGGCGTGGGGCAGGAGGTTGATGCCGACCCCGAGCGGCAGGAGGGTGGGCGCGGCCTCGAACACCGTCACCTCGTGGCCCGAGGCGTGGAGCGAAAGAGCCGCGGCCAGGCCGCCGATCCCGGCGCCCACGACGATCACCTGCATGAGATCCTCCCCAGCCACGCGGCTCGGCGCCGCCGCTCGTTCAAGCCGCCGCCCTCTCCTCAATCACCGGCATAGCGGCCGCGGATGGTCATCAACGCCACCGCCATCCCGGCCGACAGCACCACCGGCACCATGGCCATGGCCACGCCGGCGGGGCCCCAGCCCTGTCCCAGCAGGTGGCCCGCCACGAGCGGCCCGCCGATGGAACCCAGCCGGCCGGCGGCGATGGAGGCGCCCGTGGCCAGCCCGCGCGCCGGCGCCGGGTAATAGAGCGGGATGACTCCATAGAGCGAATACTGCGCGCCCAGCAGGAAGAAGCCGGCCAGGCCGGCCAGCGCCACCACGGGCAGCAGGCTGTCGGACATCGCCAGCCCGAACAGCGACAGGCCCAGGGCGGGATAGGCCGCGATGATGGGAAGTCGCGGCCCGAGCCGGTCCACCAGCGCGCCGATGGCCCAGCAGCCGACGACGCTGCCGACATTGAAGCCGAAGGCGGCGCCAGCGCCCCCCGACCCGCCCAGGCCCTTGGCCGCCACCAGCGACGGCAGCCAGTTCAGCAGCAGATACAGCACCAGCAGCGTCATGCCGAAGGTGAACCAGGCCAGCAGCGTGACCAGCAGCCGGCCATCGCCGAACAGCGCCTGCGCGCTGCCCGGCCGCTGCGCGCCGCCGGCCGCCGCCGCGCGGCTGTCGGGCATCAGCCACGCCATGACCGGCAGCAGCAGCAGCGGCAGCACGCCCCCGGCCAGGAAGATGCTGTGCCAGCCGAACCGACCCATGAGCCCCGCCGCGAACAGCGCCGCCAGCGCGCCGCCGACCGGCATGCCGCTGAACATCAAGGTGGTGGTGCGGGTCCGCCGGTCGGGCGCGGCCATCTCCAGGGCGACGGCCACCAGGCTGGGCATCGCCGCCCCCATGCCGGCCCCGGCGAAGAGCCGGAAGAGGCCCAGCGACAGCGGTCCACCCGCCACCAGGGTGGCCAGCGTGAACACGCCGAAGACGCCGACGGCCGTCATCAGCAGCGGTTTGCGGCCCATGCGGTCGGCCATCCAGCCGCCGGCGAGCGCGCCGCAGACCAGCCCGGCCATGCCGGCCCCGAACACGACGCCGGCCTGCCCGGGCGTCAGGCCCAGGGCGGGGATCAGCTGGGGGGCGGCCACGCCGATGGCCTGGATGTCGAACCCCTCCAGCAAGGCGATCAGGAAGCAGAGCGACAGCGTGACGGCGCCGCGCGGCGCGTGAGGGGGCGATGCGCCCATGGGGAGACCTCCCGTTTCCGTCTCATTGCCCGGGATTGTTGCAGCTGGCCGCAGCCTGTACGGATGCGGTGACTCCGGTCCAGGAGATCCTGCTCTCGTCGACCCAGCGCTCGGCGCAGCTCGACGATCGCCGTCCTTCCTCGCATCACCCGGTGCAGGTGACTGCAACGACTTCGTACCCAAGTCCTGTGGCTCCAGGCATAGGCATACTCGCCTATGCCTCGGTGCCAGGCGTCACGCGCATGCCGGCGGACCGGGCGATTCGGGTGGGGGTCGAATTTTGTGGTGTTGCAAGGCAGGACGCCGGCGTCTCCGCGCCGGCGTCCTGCTCACGAGAGGGCGACGCGGATCAGTTCTCGAACCGGATGTTGTCCATGTAGTAGGGGCCGGAGTTCGCGGTCACGTTGAAGATGAACTGCAGCTTCACGTCGCTCGGCGCCGCGTTGAGCGCCGTGACGGTGGCCGCCTGGAGCTGCTGCGGGAACGTGACCTCGTTGAACTCGCCCCGGGTGAGCCCGTTGAGCATGACGTTGCCGACCCACTGGTCGTGGATGCCGGCGGACGGGATCGAGATCATCACAACCAGCTCGCCCACCCAGCTCGGGTTCGGCTGTGCCTTCGACACGAAGAGAGAGAGCTTGATCTTGTTGCCCACCGGCGTGAGGCCCGAGGTGCTGAAGTTCGGGCTGAAGATCGTGTTGAACGAGCTCGGGGTCCGGACCTCCAGCGACGCGATGCCCTCCGTCACCCGGCCCGTGTGGGTCGCGAGCAGGGCCTGCGTCGAGGTCCACGCGCCCGGCTTCTCGAACCCGAGGGTCGTGTTGTTGACGAGGAAATGCTCCATCACCTTCTCGCGGTACGGGAGGAACGTCTTGAGGACGGCATTGGAGAGGATGAAGCGCCGCGGACCGTTCGGGTCGTTCTTGTCGACCTCCACCGTCTTCTCGGAGGTGTGGGTGAAGACCAGCGTCTTGGGGAACGGGCTCGGCAGGCCCACGTCGAGGTTGCTGCTCGCGCTGTTGGTGGCGTCCACGGGCTCATGGCACCCCGCGCAGGAGAGGGACTGAGCGCGCCCGATGATCTGATCCACGGACGGGTTGGTGGGCGTGCCGGACAGGTTGCTGCCCATGGCGATCAGCTTGTTCGCGATGTTGGTCCTGAGGGTCGACGTCCCGCTGCCGATCGCGTTCAGGTAGTTGTTCTGGAGGGGGATCATCAGGCTCTCGCCCGCGTTCATCGCGTCGGGCAGCGCTGACGGGTACGCGAAGCGGTTCACGTCGTCGGCCGCGGCGAGCCTCTCGACCATGTTGGGGAAGACGGTGCTCTGGAAGCTGGTGACCCGCGAGTCGCCCGAGATGCCGGGCGCGAAGAGCTTCGCGGCCGGGTTGTCCTTCACGAACGACGGGATGACGTTGAGCGAGGGGCTGCTGCTGGTGCCGTGCGTGAGCCTGAACTCCCGGAGCGGCCAGGCGTCGAACGCCTCCTGGAACAGGAGGAACTCGTTGGTCCGGATCTGGCCGTTGTTCGGGCCCGGCGTGTGGCCGTAGTTGTCGATGTGGATCACGGGGCCGACGCCCGACGCGGGCAGGCCGTTGAAGTAGAAGGACTTCAGCTCAGTCGCCCGGGTCGCCGCGGTCTTCGAGGGGTTCGACTGGTTCAGCCAGAACTCGACGATGGGCCGGCAGCCTTGCCGGCCGAGGCTGGGGCTCGGGTTGGGCAGCCGGCCCTCGAAGATGATGAAGCTGCGCCGAAAGGTCTGGTCGGGCCTGGCATCGCTGGAGTCGGGGTGGCCCGACTTCCGCGCGAACACGATCCGGTACTCCCCGCAGTGGGCGCCGTTCGGAGGGGCGAGATCGAAGCGGTTCGCCAGCGTCGTCGCCATGTACGCGTTGTCGCCGGCCGTCGTGGAGAACGGATCGATCCCTGAATCCTGTCCGATGGTCCGGGGGCAGCGGACCGGCCATCCGTTGATGGACCCCGGCGAGGGCGTGTCGCCGGGCTGCGGGGGAGGAAACACATCGTTCGGGTTGGCGGCCACGGTATCGCAATGCGGGACGGAGGGGTAAAGGCCGGGGGCTGCCCGGTACGTGTCCATGAACCGCTGGAACAGCGTGAGGGGCGTGAGGCCCGGGACGCCCGACTGGGTGACCAGCTGCTGCAGGACATCCTTCAGCGAGAACTGGGACACGATGTCGACTTCGGTGACGGTGAGCGACTTCAGGGGCTCGATCGGAAACGGCAGCGAGAGCGCCTCGGCGGCCTCGCCGAGATCGACCTCCGCCGCGTCGAGCAGCGCGCTCGGGTCGTCCAGCTCGCCGTCCCCCGGCGCGAAGTCCGAGCACGCGGCGGGCAGGAGGGCGAGCGCGGCCAGCGCGGCGTGCCGCGCCCTCCGCCATGCCCCGGCGGAGCCAGGGACAGACCGCGAGCGCACCGAAATGCTCGAACTCGAACGCTTGGAAAGCATGAGACCTCCTGGAAACGACGATGATGACGAGCCGCGCCCCCGGTGGGCGCGCGCTCGAAGACGAAGAGAGACGGAGCCTAGGCGAGCGCGGGAGAACACCGCACGTCGGCCGGATGAGCGGGATAAGCACGCTCGCCTGGGCTGGTCGCGTGCCGCCGTCGTCCGCGCCGGTTGCAGCGCGGCCTTCGGGATGCTCGGAGTCAACGCTCCTGCGATGCCCTGCCCGCGCGCCGTCGCGCACGCGGTGAGCCACGACCGAGCGCGACGGGAATATGAATGCTGTTTGCGTTCGGGGCAAGCATTACATTCTGTCGCGAGCTGATCTGTTCCTGGCTCGCGCGCTGCCGCGAGATGCTGTGATCGGTGCACAAAATGGGTGACGCCGGCGCGGTTCGCCGCGCCGGCCCGTGCCGTGGGTTCACCAGGCCGGGCACGCCGCGCGATCGCCGGGGCAGGGCGGGGCGCTGGCCGCGCAGAGCGGAGATCGGGTTACCTGGAGCTCATCATCCGTTCGCGAGGGCCGCCCGGGTTCCCCGACCTCGCCTGGGTCGCTCCAAGGTGGGTCGGGTCGGGGGCCGGTCCGTGCATCGAAGAAGCCGCGTCCACGCCACAGGCTGCGGCCGTGGCGGGAAGATGCGTCTCTAGGTGCCAGAACCGAGCCAACCATGGCGAGGGCGCTCCTCGCGGGCCTCGACCCGACCCACGTCGACGTCGCCGCGGCGGCGCCCGCTGGCAAAGTTTGCCGCTCTGGCAAGTTTTGCCATCGTGCGACGGCAGAGGTTGCCATGTCGCCGCCGCGCCCATCCGCCGCCGAGCGACGCGGACGAGGCGACATCGCGGCCGTACGACCCGCCTCGATCCCGGGCTCGCGGCCAGGAGCGGACGTCCGGGGGAGGGGCCGCCGGGCATGCGGTCGCGCGGCGGCTCCAGGCCCCACGTTTGCTGGACGAGGGCACGCCTGGATTGCGTGTCTCGTTCGCAGAGCGATACGCTAGGAGATGGTGATGAAAAGTAGTATTTGGATCGGTTGGCTCCTGTCGATGATGGCCCTATCCACGTTGGTGGCGTGCGGCGACGGCGACGACGAGCCGACCAGCAGCGGCAGCACCGGCACCATCATGGGCGACGGCGGAAGCGGCGGGGGCGGCGGCGGCGGGGGCGGCGGCGGCGAAGCGGGAAATCCAAGCGGCGTGCAGGCGTGCGTGGATATCTGTGAGCAGCACAAGATGTACGGCTGCGATCCGCCGGACCTGGACTGCGATGGGTCCTGTCGCATCACCATCGGGTTGACCGGCTCCGCGTGCGATGACGAGATGGCCGCGATGTATTCGTGCGAGCTGCCCGGCGCGCCCTCGTGCAGGCGGCCCGACGAGTGCAGCGACGAGCACGACGCGGCGTTCGCGTGCATCGAGGCCAGCGGGTGCTGGGGGCTGAATTGCACCTACCCGAACGGCCTCGATGGCAACGAGTGCACGTGTGCGTCCACGTGCCTCGGCAAGAAGCACGAGGTCGACTGCGGCCCGTCCGCCGACGGCACGACGAGGTGCGCGTGCCTCGTCGATGGAGTCGAGGTCGGGACGTGCGAAGGCGCGGTGAAGGAGGTGTGCCACCTGAAGCAGGGCTGTTGCAACGAGCTCTTCAACATCCCTCGATGACCCGCCTCCGCCCGCCGATGCGCCTCCCCGCCGCGCTCTCGCCGCCGCGCTCGCCCTCGAGCGACGCGGCGCCACGCGCCCCGGCCGCTCCTCACCGCGCGCGCGCGCCGAGGGGCGCGCCGCGGCTCCCCACCCGCTGCAGGGCGTAGGCGATGCCGCTCTGGAGCGTCCCCTGCGTCACCACCGAGCCGAGGTCGATCTGCAGGGCGGTCAGCGTCTGGGCGACGTCGGGGCGGATGCCCGTGATCACCGCCTGCGCCCCGAGCAGCCGGAGGGCGACGGCGGTATTCATCAGGGTGCTCGCGACGTCGGTGTCGACCGTCCTCACGCCGGTGATGTCGATGATCACGACCTCGGCGCCGGTCGACTCGACCCCCTGGAGCGCCGTGCTCAGGACCTGCTGCGCCCGCTGGCTGTCCATCATCCCGATGAGCGGCATGACCATGATCCGGTCGGTGATCGGGATGATGGGCGTGGAGAGCTCCGCCAGGCGGGCGTTCTGCACGCGGATGATCTCCTCCTGGAGCTCGGCGCGGGCGTGCTCGCTCCGCTCCCGCTCGGAGAACTCGACCCGGAGCCGCTCCTCGGCGCGGTGCAGCGCCTCCGTGCGCTTGTGCAGGTGCGCGTACAGCACCGCGTTCTCCACCGCGGTCGCCGCCTGCGCCAGGAGGAGCTTCGAGAGCTCCAGCCGGGCCGACGTGAACACGTTGGTGGCCGTGCTGTTCTCCAGGTAGAGCACGCCGGTCGTGCGCCCCTGGTGCACCATCGCCAGGCAGAGGATCGATTTCGGGTCGTTCGCGGCGACGTAGGCGTCGGCGGCGAAGCGAGGCTCCTGGCTCGCGTCGGCGAGGACCACCGGTAGCCGCGTCCGCGCGACGTACTGCACGATCGACGACGGGACCTCGGCGCTGCCCTCGACCGGGACCGGGTGACCCACCCGCGCCGTGCTCGGATCCACCGTGATGATCGCCTCGATCACCAGCTGCTGATCGCGCTCCAGGACGAGGACCCCCTTCTTCGCCCCGGCGTTCTGGAGCGCGATGTCGAGCAGCCGGTGGACCACGCTGTCGAGGACGACCTCGCCGGCGATGGCCTGGGCGGCCCGGATGACCGCCTCGACGTCGAGCACGCTGGTGCTGAGCCGCGTGGTCGAGGTGGTCTGCACCGTGGTCCGGGCGAGCTCCAGCATGCCGGGCGGCGCCGACGTGAGATCGACCCTCGTCACGAGGTGCGGCGCCTCGGCCGCCAGGCGGTCCGCCTTGGCGGTCGCCCCCCACTGCATGTAGCCGTGGTGCGCGTCGGTCATGTAGGCGCGGGCGCACCGCGTGAGGCCGCTCCCCCCGTAGAACCTCGCGGCGAGCTCGCTCGCGATCGCCTGGTCGCGCGTGAACCCGGCCTCCTCGGCGCCCTCGATCGCCCGGTCGTAGAGCAGCGCCGCGGCGTGGCGGTCGTCGCCCGAGACGCGCGCGAGCTCCGCCGAGACGAGGAGGTGCTTGTGCCCGTAGGTGCTGGGGCAGCGCTCGGCCCAGCGGGCGAGCCTCTCCCGCTGCGCCGCGATCGCCGCGACGATCCGCTCCCTCTCCGGGGCCGGCGCCCCGTCGCACGCGGCGGCGAGGCTCAGGCACGAATAGAAGACGAGCTCGGTCGCCCAGAAGTTGTTGGCGCTGCCGGCGGTCATCTTCTCCACGGCGGCCATCAGCGAGCGCGCGGCCCCGTGGTCGCCGTAGAGAACCGCCAGCTGGATCTTCTGCACGTGGTACCAGGCGGCCACGTAGGTGAGCTCCGGGACCGAGATGGCGCTCGCGAACGCGGCCTCGTCGAAGGCGCCGTCGCTCAGCGTGTGCGCCCCGTCGGTGCGCCCCGCGAGGTTCGCGGCGACCTGCTTGGCGCACGTGAGGATGAGCGTCGTGAGCTTGTCGTTGGTCCGCCGCATCAGCGCGAGATCTTGCTCGATCTCCTCGGCCACCGCGCCGAGATCGTCGCCGAGCGCCAGGCTCGCCGAGACCATGTGAATGCAGCAATAGGACGAGTACGCCAGATCTCCGGACTCCAGGCCGGCCTGCCGGGAGCGGGCGAGGACCTTGATCGTGTCCCGGAGCGGCTCGAAGAAATGGAGGATGGACGCGTAGGTCGTGAGCAGCATGCACGCGATGCGCGGGCTCGGGATCCGCTCGTGCAGCTCGATACCGACCTTGGCGAACTCGTACGCTTCCTTGAACCGGTCCTCCGTGGTCCTCGGCGCGAAGACGCCGTCGATGAGGAGCACCGCGTAGAGCACGTACGCGTACGCCGAGGTGCTCGCGTGGCCGTGCTCGATCGCGAGGTTGATCTGCATGATGAGCGTGAGCGGGCCGAGGACCGGCAGGCCGAGCGCGGAGGCGGGCTGCGTCAGGTCGGCGAGGAGGCGGAGGACGGCCTGCTTCTCCGGATCGGCGGCGGTGGGAAGCCGCAGGAGGTCGGCGATCGGGCGGCCTGCGAGGTGGGCCTGCATCGCCTCGAGCTCCCTGCCGAGCCGCGCGCCCTGCTCCTCGGCGCCCCTGGGGATGTCGACCCCGAGCAGCGCGAGGGCCTCGAGCCCGCGCGCCACGACGTCGGAGAGCTCGCCGCGCATCAGGTGGAACGACATGCGCAGGTTGAGGACCTGCGCGCTGTCGAGCCGCGTCCTCGCGCGCTCGAGGAGCTCGCCGAACAGCCGCTCGCCGGCGTCGAACTTGCCGGTCAGGCACAGGCACTCCGCGAGCCCGAGGGCCAGCGCGAAGGCGAGCTCGTGCTGCTCCTCCCAGCGCCGCGGCCCGAGCGCCGTGGTCCCGGCCTCGAAGTAGCTCGCGGCCGCCTCGTACGCCGCGCCGGCCTTGGCCTTCCTGCCCGCCTCGAGGTTCAGGCGCGCGAGGGCGACGCGCTCTCCCGGCGCGGTGATCCGCGCCATGCCGAGGTTCATGTGGGTCGCGATCTCGAACAGCTTGCCCTCGGCGTCTCCGGGGTCGCCCTCCGCGCGCAGGAGCCGGCCGATCTGAAGGTGGACCTCCTGCTTGCGGGCGTCGTCGAGGAGCCGGTAGGCCGCCTGCTGCACGCGATCGTGCAAGAACCGGTAGGTGGCGTCGACCGAGAGCTCCGGCTCGTCCGCCTCGCCGGCCATCGCGCCGCTCACGGCCGCGTCGAAGAACCTCGAGTCTGCGCCGACGGCGAGGATCAATCCCTCGCGGAGCGCCGCCGAGAGCTCGTCGGCCACCGCGCCGCGCGGCTTGCCGGCCACGGTCGCGAGCGTCTTCAGGTCGAAGCGGTAGCCGATGCACGCGGCGAGCGTGAGGGCGCGCTGCGCGCGCTCGTCGAGCTCCCGGAGCCTGCCGGCCATGAAGTCGACGACGTTGTCCGTGACCTTCCTCTCCTGGATGCGCGGCAGATCCCACGTCCACGCGCGCCGGGCCGGGTCGAAGGCGACGAGCCCCTCGGCGTGGAGCGCCTTCATGAACTGGTTCATGAAGAACGGGTTGCCGTGGGTCTTGCTCATGACATGGCGCGCGAGCGGCTCGGCCCGCTCCGGATCGCAGGAGAGGGCGTCGGCGAGGAGCCGCGTCACCACGGGGAGATCGAGCGGCCCGAGGTCGATCTCGGCGACGCTCACCCCGGCCTTGCGCAGCTCCGAGAGGGTGATCGAGAAGAGGTGGCTCTCGTCGACCTCGTTCTGCCGGTACGCGCCGATCACGAGCAGGTGCTTGATCTCCGGCGCGGTCAGGATCTGCTCGAGGAGCTTCAGCGACGCCGGATCCGCCCATTGCAGGTCGTCGAGGAAGACGACGAGCGGGTGCTCCTGGGCGGGGATGGCGCTGCAGAATTTCATGAAGGCGAGGTGGAATCGCGCCTGCGCCTCGGTCGGGCCGAGCGGGTCGACGCCCGGCTGAGGGCCGAGGATGAGCTCGAGCTCGGGGATGAGGTCGATGAGGAGCGGCGCGTTCTGCCCGACGGCGGTCGCGATCTTCTCCGTCCAGAGCCCGAGCGCCTCCGCCGGCTCGGTCAAGAGGGCGCGGACGAGCTCCCGGAAGACGTGCGCCACGGCCGCGTAGGGCACGGTCCGGTTGATCTGGTCGAACTTGCCGGCGACGACGTAACCCTTGCCCTGCGCGACGGATTTCTGGATCTCGCCGACGAGGAGCGACTTGCCGATGCCGGCGTGGCCGGACACGAGCAGGAGCTCGCGCGCGCCCTTTTGAATGCGCCGCCACGCGCCTTCGAGGACGGCGAGCTCGGCCTCGCGGCCGTAGATCTTCTGCGGGATCCGGAGCTCGTCCACGTAATCGTGGCGCGCCAGCTCGAACGGCTCGATCCGCGGCCCCGCGTCGAGCTGCGCGAGGCACGCCGCGAGATCCATCCTGAGCCCGTAGGCGCTCTGGTACCGATCGTCGGGGCTCTTCGCCAGGAGCTTCATGATGATGTCGGACACCGGGCGCGGCACGTCGGGCGAGATCTGCGCCGGCGGCGGCGGGAGCCTGGCGATGTGGCAGTGCACGAGCTCCAGGAGATCCTTCGTCGGGAAGGGGAGCCTGCCTGTTGCCATCTCGTACAGGGTGACCCCGAGAGAGTAGAGATCGGTGCGCAGGTCGATGACGCGGTTCATCCGCCCGGTCTGCTCCGGCGACATGTACGCCAGGGTGCCCTCGAAGGCGGCGGGGCTCTTCGAGCGCTGCGCCTCCTGGGAGAGGCGCGTGGCGCTGCCGAAATCCATGATCTTGGCGCTCCACGTGGACGCGTCGACCATGATGTTCTGCGGTTTGATGTCCATGTGGACGACGCCGCTGCGATGGACGGATTCCAGCGTGCTCGCGGCGGAGATCGCGATCCGGAGCGCGTCCTGGAGGGTCAGGGAGCGCGCGCCGATGAGCTCATGGAGCGTGCAGCCCCCGGCGTCTTCCATGATGAGCGCAAGGCTCGCCCCTATCTTCACGACGCCGAGGACCTTCACGACGCCGGGCAGGGCGAGCTCCTTGGCGATGGCGTATTCGTAGCGGAGCCTCGCGACGTCGGCCGGGGCGGGGCGATCGTTCCTGAGGCGCTTGACCGCGACGGGGGCGCGGTCGTCGTTTCGGTATCCCCGGTACACGGTCGACGCGGCGGATTCGTGGATGAGGCCCGTGAGCGTGTAGCCGGGGATACCTATCATGAGCTATTTGTAGAGCGCTTCTCTGCGCTGCATCAAGCGTCACCGCGCGCTCGACCGAGGTAACACGTGGTGGATAAACGTGGCACCGATGGGCGGGTGTCGTGAGGGTGGCTGGACGCGCGTGTCATCAGCTGTCGAGTGGGATGTCGGGGGCCGGGCGTCCGGGAGGCCGTGGCGCGGTGGAGCGGCGCCGACCGTCGCGGCGCCCCGGAATACCTGACACAAGGTGTCAGGATTGTCGTGCGACGGTCGCTCGCCTCGGCAAACGAGGAAGAAGGAGACGACGGAGCATGAGCGGAGCACTTCACGGCAAGGTGGCGCTCGTCGCGGGCGCGACGCGCGGGGCGGGCAGGGGGATCGCGGTCGCGCTGGGCGCGGCGGGGGCGACGGTGTACGCCACGGGCCGCACCACGCGCGCGCGGCGCTCGGAGATGGATCGACCCGAGACGATCGAGGAGACCGCCGAGCTGGTCACCCGGGCCGGGGGCAAGGGGATCGCGGCGCAGGTGGATCACCTGGAGCGCGAGCAGGTGCGCGAGCTCGTCGCGCGCATCGAGCGGGAGCACGGCCGGCTCGACGTGCTGGTCAACGACATCTGGGGCGGCGAGCTCCTGTTCGCGTGGGACACGCCGCTCTGGGAGCAATCGTTGGACAACGGGTTGCGGCTGCTGCGGCTGGCCGTCGACACCCACATCATCACGAGCCACTGCGCCCTTCCGCTGCTCATCAAGAGGCCCGGCGGGCTGGTCGTCGAGATCACGGACGGCACGGCCGACTACAATGCGGGGCACTACCGCGTCGCCTTCTTCTACGACCTCGCCAAGGCCGCGGTCCTCCGCATGGCCTTCGCCCAGGCCGAGGAGCTGCGGGCCCACGGCTGCTCGGCCGTCGCGCTGACGCCCGGCTGGCTGCGTTCGGAGATCATGCTGGAGCATTACGGGGTCACCGAGGAGAGCTGGCGAGACGCGCTCGCGAAGGAGCCCCATTTCGCGATCTCGGAGACCCCCGCGTACGTCGGCCGGGCGGTGGCGGCGCTCGCGGCCGATCCGGAGGTGGCCCGGTGGTCCGGGCAGTCCTTGTCGAGCGGCCAGCTCGCGAAGGTGTATGGCTTCACCGATGTGGACGGCAGCCAGCCGGACGCGTGGCGGTACCTCGTCGAGGTCCAGGACGCGGGCAAGCCGGCCGACGTCACCGGTTATCGCTAGTTCCATCCACAAGGAGTCCGGCCAGGGATCCGGAGAGAGCGTTCTACGCAAAGGCGGATGCGCCGGTCAAGACCGGCATGAGGGAGCAGGTGAGCAACGAGGAGCAGCACCAGCAAATCGAGCAAGTCCTGCCCCGGGAGGAGTCCACCCCCGGGAAGGCCAACCCTTGCGCAGCGTGGGGCGACCTGCGAGGCGAAGCGTAGGGGGACGAGTGCGCGGGCCGGGCGATAGAGCCCCGAAACGTTGAAATTTCGAGGGGGCCGACACGCTCGTCTTTCGTGGAAGGCCACGGTGGAGACCCGAACAAAGTGGACCTGGGCCGCCCATCCCCTCCGGGGTCGAAGAGTTCGGCACGCGCACACACGCCTCATGCACGGGAACCGGGAGACCTCGAAGGAGCCGCGTCGCCGGTGGTGGGCAGCGGACAGCCACGGGAAGGCACAACGCCGCACTCCGTGGTGCCGTACTTCGAGGAGTCGGACGGGGGCATGGTACCGGAGAAGCTGACGAAGACGCGGGTAACGCCCGTCGAGTCGGTGGAGGGACGGCCCACGGCCGAGGGGAAATCCGCAGCACGAAACGCGCCCCGGGCTCAGGACCGGCAAGGCGCGCCCACGCAAGTGGTGCGGATCGGACAGCGAGCGAAGGAGAAGAAAGGGGAGCGGTTCGACAACCTGCTGAGCGCGATCAAGGCGCCGCTGCTGAAGGAGGCGTACGAGCGCCTGCGCAAGCGGGCGGCGCCCGGCGTGGACGGGGTCACATGGGAAGAGTACGGCGAGCACCTCGACGCTCGGCTGCTCGACCTTCAAGATCGCGTCCATCGCGGCAGCTACCACCCGCAGCCGGTGCGGCGCGTGCACATCCCGAAGGGCGATGGGCGTACGCGACCGCTCGGCATCCCAGCGCTGGAGGACAAGCTCGTCCAGCAGGCGGTGCGGATGGTGCTGGAGCCGATCTACGAGCAGGCGTTCGTGGGGTTCTCGTATGGCTTCCGGCCCGGCCGGGGGCCGCACGACGCCCTGAACGCGCTCGCTGAGGCCATCAGCCGGAAGACGAGCTGGGTGCTCGATGCAGACATCCGATCGTTCTACGACACCATCGATCACGGGTGGATGCAGAAGTTCCTCGAGCACCGGATCGGGGACAGGCGCATGGTGCGGCTGCTGATGAAGTGGCTGCACGCGGGCGTCATGGAGGAAGGCGAGCTGCGCGAGGTGAAGGAAGGGACGCCGCAGGGAGGGGTCATCAGCCCGCTGCTTGCGAACGTCTACCTTCACTACGCGTTCGATCTGTGGGCCAACCAGTGGAGGAAGCGGCATGCGCGCGGTGAGGTGTACATCGTGCGCTACGCCGACGATTTCGCGGTGACCTTCCAGTACGAGCAGGACGCGCGCGCGATGCGGGAGGCCCTGGCCTCTCGTCTCGCGAAGTTCGGCCTGGAGCTGCACCCGGAGAAGACCCGGGTGATTCGGTTCGGGAGATTCGCCCGGCAGGACGCCGAGCGCGACGGGCGCACACGCCCCGAGACGTTCGACTTCCTGGGGTTCACGCACATCGCCGGCGTGAGTCGGCGAGGCGAGTTCCAGCTGAAGCGTCGTACCTCGCGGAAGAAACGGAACGCGAAGCTGGCGAGCCTGCGCGAAGAGATGCGCGAGCGTCGGCATGAGCCCGTGCGAGCCCAGCACGCATGGCTCTCCAGCGTGCTCGAAGGGCACTTCCGGTACTACGGGGTGCCCACCAACTACCCGGCGCTGCAGCAGTTTCGGGAGCGCGTGCGCGCAAGCTGGCACCGCCAGCTTCAGCGGAGGAGCCAGCGCGCGCACTGGTCCCGGCAGCAACGAAGGGGGTTCGAGCAGCGGTTCCCTCTCCCGCAGCCCCGCATCCATCATCCCTGGCCGGCTCTACCGCGAGCCAGTCCGTCGACCCGAGGTGGGAGCCCGGTGCGGGAAATCCGCTCGCCGGGCTCTGTCCGGGGGGCGGTCCGGGTTGACCGAAGGTAGGTCAGCACGGGCCGTCCCTACCGGGACCAAAGGCGCAAAGGCGCAAAAAAACAATTTTAAATCTTCTTTGCGTCTTTGCGCCCTTTGCGCCTTTGCGTTAAAATTCTCTTGTCCTCGCCGGCAGGGCGTCGATGCCGCTGCCCGCGTCAGCGCGCCGCGCCGGCGCGCCGGCCCACGACGATGTACTGCTCGGGCAGGTCCTCCGCGACGATCTCGGGCGACAGGCCCCCGGCGCGGAGCTCGGCGGCGACGGTCTCGGCGGGGATGCGGTGGTCCTTCGGGGGGCCGTGGCTCGCGGCCTCGGTGAAGTCGACGACGACCACGGCGCCGTCCGGGCGGAGCGCGGCCTTCAGCTTCGCCGCGTAGGCGGGGCGATCCGGGATGTGATGCCAAGTGTCGACCACGAGGATGCGGTCGACCGAGCCGGCCTCGAGCCCGGGATCGTCGGGGCGGACCTGCCGCGCGGTGACGTTGGCGAGGCGCTCGCGCGCGGCGCGCTCCGTCATGTAGCGGACCATGTCCTGCTCGATGTCCAGGCCCACGACCGCGCCGGCCGGCCCGACCGCGCGGGAGAGGTGGGGCAGGAAGTAGCCCGTGCCTGCCCCGAGATCCGCGACCCGCATGCCCGGGGCGATCCGCATGGCGGCGACGACCTCCGCCGGCTTCTGCCAGGCGTCGCGCTCGGGTCCCTCGAACGCGGGCACCCAGTCCTCGGCCCGCTCGAAGCGGTGCACGAGCGGCCCAGGGCCGTGGCCGTGCCCAGGGCCATGGCCCGCGTGATGGCCGTGCCCAGGGCCGTCGCCCGCGTGCCCCGCGCCTTGCGGGTCCTGCGGCGGGGCGTGATCCGCGTGGGCGGCCTGCGCGCCGCTCGCGGCCTGCGCGCCGCTCGCGGCCTGCGCGCCGCTCGCGGCCTGCGCGCCGCTCGCGGCGTCGCGCTGCCCGCCGCCCGCCGGCGCGGCGGCGTCGGGCGTGGCGCTGCAGCTGCTGAGGAGGGCGGCGAGGGCGGCGCAGGTGGCGGCGTGGCGAGGGCGGCGGTGCATCCGCGCTCCCTACCACGAACGCGGCGCGCCGGCCCCAGGGGCCCCCGCTCGCGCGGCGCGCCGCTCCCTCACGAGGCAGGCCGATCTACCGGGATCCCGCGGCTGCCGCCGGCGCGGCGGCGCGGCCGGGGAGGAGCAAGGCGCAGCCGAGCGTCAGGAGCAGCGCCGCGCCGAAGATCGACGTGGCCATCGTGTGCTCGCGCATCACCACGTCGCCCGCCGGGCGGTCGGTGAGCACGAGGCCGAGCACGGTGAGGCCGGCGATGCCCCCGACGTAGCGCATCGTCGCGGTGAGGCCCGCGGCCATGCCGCTCTTCTCCCGCGGGACATCGCTCATCGCCGCGGACTGCGACGGCGCGGACGTCAGGCCCATGCCGGCGCCGAGCATCACGAGCGCGGGGATCGCGTCCGAGAGCGCGCTCAAGGGCCGCGCCGCGAGCAGGACCATGCCGGCCAGGGCGAGCGAGCAGCCGGCGAGCGCCACCGCGCGCGGCCCGAAGCGGTCGGAGCCGCGCCCCGCGAAGGGCGAGACGACCACCATCGTCCCCATCATGGCCATCAGCGTCGTGCCCACGTCGCGCGGGCCGACGTGGAACAGCCGCCCCGCCACCTGCGGCAGCTCGAACATCGTCGCGTACATGGCGAAGTTCTGGAGCGCGATGATCAGGCTGCCGCCGACGAACGCGCGCCGCCGGAACAGCGAGAAGTCGACGACGGGATCCGCGGCGCGCCGCTCCCAGAGCACGAAGGGCACGAGGCCGAGCGCGCCGAGCGCCGCGGCCCAGCGGAGGTGGGCGGCCTCCAGGCCGAGGGCGAGCCCGACGAGCGACCCGCCCAGCAGCGCCGAGCCCACGATGTCGAAGCGCGCTCGCGGCGCGGCCGGCGCCGCGGCCGCGGGGCGCCGCGGCGCGCCGACGTGCGCGAGCGCGGCGGAGAGGAGCAGCACCGGGACGTTCGCGAGGAAGATCGACGTCCACCCGAACGACCCCACGAGCAGCGCCCCGATCGTCGGCCCGGTGCCCGCCGCCACCCCCATCACCGCCCCGAAGGCGCCGAAGGCGCGCCCGCGCACCTCGGGCGGCAGCTCCGTGCGGAGCAGGGCCGTCGCGCTCGGGACCACGATCGCGCCGCCCGCGGCCATCAGGACGCGCGCCGTCGCGAGCGCCGGGACCACCGGCCAGAGATAGGCGAGCGCCGCCCCCACCGAGAGCACGAGCTGGCCCAGCCCGAGCGCGCGCCGGTGGCCGAGGCGATCGCCGAGCTTCCCGCCGGGGCTCTGCAGGACGATGCCCGAGAGCAGGTAGCTCGTCACGAGCGCCTGCCGGAGCGCGCCGGAGTCGGCGCGGAGCGTCCGCGCCATCTCCGGCAGCGCCACGGCGACCATCGTCGAGTTGAGCGGCGCGAGCGCCGCCGACAGCGCGATGGCGGCGAGCAGCCGCACCGGCAGGCGCGACGAGGCCTCAGCCACGGCCGCGCTCGTCCGCTTCGCCCTGACGGCCGGCCTGGCGGAGGAGCGTCACCCGGCCCTCCGTCCCGTCCACGAGGATCTCCTGGCCGTCCGCGATGCGCTCGGTCGCCCCGGCGGCCCCCAGCACCGCCGGGATCCCGTACTCGCGCGCGACGATGGCCGCGTGGGAGACCGCGCCGCCGGTGTCGGTCACGACGCCCGCCGCGAGGGTGAAGAGCGGCGTCCACGCGGGGTTCGTGTAGCGGCAGACCAGGATCTCGCCCGCCTTCACCCGCTCGAACTCGCGCGCGTCGCGCACGATGCGCGCCTTGCCGCGGACCACCCCGGACGACGCCCCGACGCCGCGGAGCTCGTCGCCCGGGGCGCCTCCCCCGCCCATCTCGAACGCTGTCCGCTGCCACCGCGCGTTGACCACCCCGTACGTGGCGCGCCGCCGCTGCACGAGCCGCTTCACCTCGTCGAGCGGCGGCGCCTCCCCCGTGAGCCACGCCCGGACCTCGGCTTCCGTCAGGTAGAAGACGTCGTCGGGGCTCGGCAGGTGCCCGCGCTCGACGAGGCGCCGCGCGATCTCGGCCACGATCGCCTGGAGCGCGGAGTACGAGCGCACCAGATCGAAGTGCGTGCGCTCCCGGAAGGTGATCGCGCCCCGCAGCCGCTCGACGTTGCGGCGGAACGCGTCGGCCAGGCCCGGCGCGAAGCGCAGCGCGCGGGTGACCTCCTCGAGCGCCGCCTGGTAGCGCGCGAGCCCGGCCTGCTCGGACGGCGGCTCGGTGGCGTCGAGCAGGCCGCGGAGGAGCCCCCACACGGGCGCGGGATCCTGGCGCCACGTCGGCGCCGAGAGGTAGAGCCCCGCGCTCTCCCGGTGCCCGTGCTCCTCCAGGAACGCCTCGACCTCGGCCAGCGTTGCCCGGCCGGCCTCCGAGGCGCGCAGCGCGTCCGGGCGCCCCTCGCGGATCGCGCCGGCGACCTCCGGACCGGCGCTCGCCGCCCGGCGCGCGAGGTGGAAGAGCGCGAGGTTCACGTCGGACGTCCGGGTGTGCACGCCCGAGACGAGGTCGCTCATGACGGTCCCCGCCCGCTTCGGCCCCACGGCGAGGGTGACCGGAACGCGGAGGGCGACCGCGGCCAGCTGGCTGGCGCTCCGCTCGAACCGCTCGCCCAGGACCGCGGTCGTGGTCTCCGCGATCCGGTCGGCGCGGCGGAGGAGCGCGGCGTCGTCCAGCGCGCGGAGATCGACCGGCGCGCACGCTTCGAGGAGGCGCTTGAGCCCGTCGCCTTCCCACCACGCCATCGCGTCGTAGCGCAGGCTGGCCGCGACCTTCCGCGGCAGCCGGAGCAGCCGGAGGGTGGGCCGCACCCGCGGCGGGATGAAGATCGGGCGCCACAGCTGGTCGACCCACGCGCGCTCCTCGTCCTCGTCCACGTCGAGCCCGAGGAAGCGCACCATGCGCACGAGCGCTGGCAGCGTCATCCGGAAGCCCCATTGATCGAGCGGCTTCGGCGCGACGGGGAACCGGTCGTTGTCGTTGGCCTCGAGCATCCTCCGCTGCAGACGGGTGAGCTGCGGGAGAGGGGGGAGGGGCTCGATCTCGGCGTTGCCGAGCGTGGTGATGGGGCGCGACTGGAGCAGGTGCAGGGAGCCCCCGGCGATGGCGAACTCCACGTCCTGCGGGCAGCCGAAGTGGGCCTCGAGGCGGAGCCCGAGGCGGCCCAGCTCGATCACCAGATCGTCGCTCGGCGCGGGGCGGCCGGCCTCCCGGCGGTCGCGGTCCTCGATCGCGAGGTCGTCCGCCCCGGGGCGCGCGGCCCCGTTGGGCTTGCCCGCGCCGTTCGCCGCGGCCCCGTTGGGCTTGCCCGCGCCGTTCGCCGCGGCCCCGTTGGGCTTGCCCGCGCCGCTCGCCGCGGCCCCGTTGGGCTTGCCCGCGTCGATCGCCGCGGCGCCACCGAACGGCGCGCGCCGCAGGCGGTACACGTCGCCGGTCGTGTGGCCGGAGACCACGGCCTCGCCGAGGCCCGGGGCGACCTCCAGGAGCATGCGGTCGGCGCGCTGGGCCACCGGGTCGACGGTGAACAGGACGCCGGCGAACTCGGCCGGCACCATCCGCTGCACCACGACGGCGATGTGGACGCCCAGGTGATCGACGCCGCGCGCCGCCCGGTAGGCGAGGGCCCGCGGGCTCCAGAGGGACGCCCAGCACCGCCGCAGCGCGACGATCAGCGCGTCCTCGCCGACCACGTCGAGGTACGTCTCGTGCTGGCCCGCGAACGAGGCGTCGGCGAGGTCCTCCGCCGTCGCCGAGGAGCGCACCGCGACCGGCGGCGCGCCGAGCTCGCGGTAGGCGTCGCGGACCGCGCCCTCGATCCCGGGCAGCATCGCGCCCCCCTCGAAGAGCTCCGCCGCCGCCGAGGCCGCGTCCTCCCAGCGGCTCGCGCCGAGGTGCGCCGCGAGGCGCTCGGCGAGCCCCCACGCGCGCGCCTGCTCGGCATACGCGCCCGCGCTCACCACGAACCCGGGCGGTACCGCGAGCCCGAGCCGGAGCAGCTCACCCAGGTTGGCTCCCTTGCCGCCCGCGGTGGAAAGATCGGCTCGGGACAGCTGGCTCAAGCGATGAACAAGCATCAGGCGCCTCCTTCGGCCAAGAAAGGTCGCTTCCCCCTGCGCCCCGAGCTCCCCGGCGTCCGCCCGCCCTCCGGGCAGCGCCTCGCTCGAGCCGCCAGCGTCAGCGTTCTGTGAGAATCGTTACCAGGAAGTCATTGTCCTGTAACACAATAAGTATCAGGATACTTATAAATGGCAAGGCCGCGGAACATCACGGACGCACAGATCCTCGACGGGGCGCGCGCGTGCTTTCTGGAGCACGGCGCCGGCGTCTCGACGACCGTCATCGCGGAGCGGCTCGGCATCTCGCACGGCGTGCTGTTCCAGCGCTTCGGCACCAAGGAGCAGCTCCTGCGCGCGGCGTTGCAGCCGCCCATGGAGCCGCCGTGGATGGCGCGCGCCCGGTCGGGCCCGGACGACCGGGACGCGCGGATCCAGCTCCTCGAGCTCGGCGAGGAGATCTCCGCGTACCTCGAGCGCATCGTGCCGTGCCTGGCGGTGCTCCGATCGGCGGGCATGACCGTCGAGTCGATGGCCGAAAGGCGCGAGGACCTGCCGCCGATCCGCGCGCGGCGCGAGGTGGTCGCGTGGTTCTCGCGCGCGATCTCCCGCGGGCTGCTGCGCCCGGTCTCCGCGGAGCACGCGGCCGATCTCTTCCTCGGCGCGCTGCACTTCCGGCCGTTCCACCAGCACCTCTCGAACCAGGGGTTCGACCGGGCCGAGAGCCGGGCCTACCTCGCGTTCGCGATCGACGCGATCCACCGGACGCTCGCGCCCGCCGCGGAGCGACCGTGACGCGCGGCGCGCCGCGCGGTCGGGGCGCGGCGGCGCCGGGGGCGCCTCGGTGGGCTCAGCGCTTGATGGCCTCGACCAGGTGGCCTCGCGGCGCGCCCGCGGGCGCGGGCGGGATGGGCCAGCGGCCCCAGCGCGTGCCCACCTCGCCCGGCTCGACCACGGCGGCGTCCCAGCCATGCGCCGCGACGAGGCCCGCGGGATCGTCGGTGCCGAAGATCCACGGCGCGCCGAGCTCGGCCATCATGCGGAGCGCCGCCGCGAGCGCGGGCGCCTCGAGCAGCGACTTGCCCACGACGTCATAAAGAAGGACGGAGCGCGGCGCGGAGAGCCTGTCGATCCGCGCCATGAGCGTCTCCACCGCGCGCGCGTCGAGGTACTGCAGCAGGCCCTCGACGAGCCAGACGGTGCGCGCGGCGGGGTCGAACCGCGCGGCGCGGAGCGCGGCGGGCCAGTCGCTGGCGAGGTCGGCGGCGATGGCCACGCGCTCGCTCGCGGGGGGCCGCGTCCCCAGGGCGCCGGCCTTGTGCGCGATGACCTCCGGCTGGTCGATCTCGAAGACGCGCGTCCCTGCGGGCCACGCGAGCCGGTAGGCGCGCGCGTCCATGCCCGCGGCGAGGAGGACGACCTGCGCGACGCCCGCGGCGGCGGCGCGCTCGAGCGCCTCGTCGAACCAGCGAGTCCGCACCTCGATGATGGGCATCGAGGGGCCGACTGCATCCCGGTACGCGCGGAGCGCGGCGTACCCGGCGTCTCCGGCGAGCGCGTGCGCGAAGGGGTCGTCGAACAGGCGATCCTTGCGCTTCGACTCTTCCGCGCGCATCGCGGCGACGAGCAAGGCGGTGACAGCGACGGGGTTCATGAGCTCTTCCTTTCTCTCGTGTCGAGGAGAGCCGAAACCTGAGCGCGCCCGCCGCGAGCGTCTTGGATATTTTTACCCGCGCAGCGGCACGTGGTTGGGGCGCTCCACTTCCTGGGCGAGGTACGCCGAGGGGCCGAGACCGGCGAACGCCCGGAACTCGCGGCTCAGGTGCGCTTGATCGAAGTAGCCGAGCGCCGCGGCGATCTCGGCGCCGCGAACGGGCCGGCGCGCCCCGCCGCGCGCGTCGTGCCGGCCGTCCATGAGGCGCAGCGCCGCCTGGAACCGGCGGACACGCCAGAACGCCTTGGGGCCGAGCCCGACCTCGTCGTGGAAGAGCGCGATGAGGCGCTTCGGCGAGAGCCCGGTGCGCGCGTTGACCTCGGCGACGGCGCGGAGCGTGGGATCCTCGAAGGCGCGCAGCGCGAGCGCCACGGCGCCGTGCCGGCGGAGAGGCCGCGTGGCCCTGGCGCGGAGGGCGCCCTCGAGCGCGGAGAAGCGATCCGCCGCGCCCCGGGCCTCGAGCAGGCGTTCGCGGAGCCGGGCCGCGCTCGCGCCCCAGAGCGCGTCGAGCGCCGCGTGCCTCCCCTCGAGATCTCCGGCCGGGACCCCCAGGAAGGGGAACGCGCCGCCTGGCTTGAAATGCACGCCCATCACCGACGCGCCCGGCGCGGTGTCGATGACGAAGTGCCCCGCGTGCGCGCCGGAGATCATG
Source organism: Sorangium sp. So ce296 (assembly GCF_051529605.1). Taxonomy (NCBI): domain Bacteria; kingdom Pseudomonadati; phylum Myxococcota; order Polyangiales; family Polyangiaceae; genus Sorangium; species Sorangium sp. So ce296. The sequence goes on along the minus strand of NZ_CP150325.1, from coordinate 13,465,821 downwards.
ATCCCGGGGAACCGCTCGAACGACTCGGGATCGTCGCGATCGAAGATGCGGAGGCGATCCTCGCGCAGGTTGATGATGATATCGAGCGTGCCGGACGGGAGCGCGCGCTCCCTGGGCGCGGGCGCCGTGTAGCCGTCCCACAGCCAGAAGCAGTCGACGAAGTCGTCGAGCGGCGGTCCGGGACGGTGGATGAGCGCGGGCATCGCGGAGGAGCTTAGCGCAGCCGCCGCCGCGGGGCCTCGCGCCGGCGGGAGGCTGCGCTGCGCGTCACAGCTGCCTGGCGCTGACGACCTGGGGCTGCCACGCCGCCCCGGTCTTGTTGGCGCAGAACCCGAACGACGTCGACGCGCCGGTGTCGAGCAGGCCGCTCGACTGCGTGCTCGTGGCGGTCATCTCGCTCCCGTCGAAGCCGAAGCTGGCGTTCCAGCTCGAGTTGACCGTCGATTGCCCGAGGTCGATGACCGCCTCCCACCCCCAGATACCGAACCTGCGCCCGTTGGTCACGGTGACGTTGGCGCAGTAGCCGGTCGCCCAGTCGGCGTTCAGCTGGATGCTCGCCGTGACGGCACCGGGGTTGGCCGGAGTGTCGGGGATGTCGGTGCGCCAGGTCGTGCCGTTGCCGAAATAGCGTGTGATCGGCACCCAGTTGCTGTCGAGCCTCGGGTTCGGCTGCCCCGCCGGGACCGGCCGGGTCGCGAACTCCGCCAGCGTGTTGAAGAAGGTGAGCTCGCTGTCGGTGAGATCGCGGCCGTGCGCCTCCACGACGAACGCGATGTGGAAGTCGCGCTGCGCCGTCGCCGGCCCCGGGGTCCGCACGCCGAGCTGCGCCTGGATCTGCGCGATCGTCACGGTGGCCTGGACCGAGGGGATCACCGTGTCGCAGTAGTCGAAGAGGCCGCCGCCGTGCCTGCGGAGCGGCGGGACCTGGCTCCCCGGGATGAGCCCCATCATGTAGAGATCGAGCGGCGACGCGGTGGTCGCCCCGCCGCGACCGTTGCTGTCGCAGTCGAGGGTGAAGGTGCCGTTTCCGTTGTCGATCCACTCCATCCCGCCGAGCAGGCTGGCCGCGCTGGTGGTCGGCAGGTAATGGAAGCCGTCGGTCATCCCGAAACCGGAAGGGAGGTAAGCGCCCCACTGGTGGAGGAGCTCGTGCACGAAGTTGTTGCTCAGCCAGCCCCGGCGCAGGTTGTCGAGCGCGGCGACGCCCTTGAGGCGGCGGCTGTAATACGATTGGGAGTAGTCGACCGGATCGCGCCCGATCCCGGTGTAGTCGATCTTCACGGCGGAGTGGACGCCCGAGTTGCCGTTGCTCACGCTGCCCGGCCGCTCGAGGTGCGACGTGGCCGAGAGCACCGCGAAGTCGAAGACGTCCGGCACCACCTCGTACATGTCCGAGAGCATGCCGGCGGCGTCGCCGCCCGCGCCGCGCAGAAACCGCTGGCTGTCGCCGCGCCCGTCCCGCACCTCGACGAGGTGCGACGCCGCGCGGAACTTCGGGCTCAGGACCCGCCGCGGCGCGACCGGGACGCTGGGCGCGAGCGCGCCGACCTGGGGGCGGACGAAGAACTCGACGGTCTCTCCCGTCGCCTTCGTCATCACCAGGTTCCCGAGCTCCACGGCATAGAGGCCAGCCGGGCTGTCCGGGCTCGACTCGTAATGAGCGGGCAGCGGGATCGACGGCGTGGGGTCGAAGCGGAACGGCCCGACCGTGAAGATGCCGTCTCCGGCGACGCGATCGGCGCCCACGCCGTCGTCGCGCAACGTCAGGTCGCTCGGGCCCTCGATCCGGAACTCGAGCCCGGTGAGCTCGACGCTCACCACGTCGTCCACGGGGTCGACCTCCAGCACGAACTCCTCGGATCCGTCGCTGCGCACCACGCTCGGGACCGTCTCCCACGCGTGCTCCAGCCCCGTGAGGTCGCCGGCGACGAGCGCCTCCTGGCCCGACAGCACATCGCTGGATCCGGTCGTCTCGAGGGGCGCGGGGTCGCCGCCGCAGCCGCCGAGCAGCGCGCCGAGCACGCCGGCGCAGAGCAGCCCTCGCGAAGCCGTCGCCGGCCGCATTGTCATAGCAAGATCTCGCCGTCCTGCGTCGCTGCAGGCGGAGTTTCGATGGGTGACGTCCAACCAAGCCATCTTCGTGATCTCCGGGTTGCGCCGTGTCGCGCTGCGCTCGTGCGCGGCGCGGCGGCGTGCTGAGGCATGTAGGTCGCGGGGCGCCGCCCTTCCAATGCGAAGGCGGCATGCGCGGGATGCACACCGTGCATCTCGCCGCGACGCGACCCCGGATCGCCAACGCGGCGGGTGTGCCGGTCGCGTTGGCCGGCGCGTGCGCTGCGCTGCGGCGAGCGAGCGCCCGCGCCGCCGTCCCGCCACGCGAAACGCCCAGCTCACCCCACGTGGAAAATTCCACCTCGGCTTCTATAGAGAGCTCCACCTCACCCTGACTGGAACTATCCGCTCTCGCCGCGCCCGGGCCGGCTCCCAGCGCTGTCGGCGGACGTATTTGTCACGCGATCGAAGCACGATTGACATAATATTGCCTCGGACCGCCGAGCTGAGGAGCGATTGATGAACCTACGGAGTCTGCGTTATCTCTTGCCTTTCGCCGCGCTGGCCGCCACTCCCCTCGTGGGCTGCGGCGGCTCCGAGGAGCCCGGCGCGTCCGGGACCGGCGCGAGCGGCGGTGGAACCGGCACGACCAGCACGGGCGGCGACGGCACGGGCGGCGACGGCACGGGCGGCGACGGCACGGGCGGCGACGGCACGGGCGGCGACGGCGGCGCGGGCGGCAGCGCCAAGGAGGAGCCCGATTACGACCGCGCGTTCCCGCAGGACCGGGTCCCCCGCATCGACATCACCATCGCGCCCGAGAAGTGGCAGGAGATGATCGACGACATGACGTCGATGCTCGGCGAGTTCGGCGCGCAGGGGCCCGGCGGATTCGAGCCGCCGCAGGAGTGGGTCGACGCCTGCAACGGGCTCGCGGCCGGCGACGCGTGCACGGTCGATCTCTTCGGGTCCCCCGCCGACGGGACGTGCGGGGAGCTCCCCGGCGGCCTGACCTGCCAGCCGAGGCCGCCGGATCCCGGCGAGTTCGAGCCGCCGCAGGACTGGATCGACGCCTGCAACGATCTCGCGGCGTCCGACCCCTGCACGGTCGACATCTTCGGGACCGCGACCCCGGGGACGTGCTCCGAGGAAGAGGCCGGCCTGGCCTGCATGCCCTCCGGGCCGGGCGGGCCGGGCGGCGACCCCGGGCTGAGCAGCAGCGTCGACCTCATCCCGCGCTCGCCGATCTACGTCGAGTGCGACGTCGCCACCGAGGACCGGACGTGGCAGCACGTCGGCATCCGCCTCCGGGGCAATGCCAGCCTGCTCCTGCCCTGGGGGGCGGGCAACTGGAAGCTGCCGCTGCGCCTCAACTTCGACCGGTTCGAGGATGACTATCCCGAGACAAAGAACCAGCGCTTCTACGGGTTCGACGGGCTGGCGTTCACCAGCAGCTACCTGGATCCGTCGCTCCTGCGCGAGAAGCTCGGCACCGACATCTTCGCCAAGGCGGGGATCGCCGCGCCCGCGACCGCGTTCTACCGGGTCTTCATCGATCACGGGGAGGGGCCGGTCTACTTCGGGCTGTACACCGGGATCGAGGTCCCGTCGGACGACTCGTTCCTCGACACGCACTTCGGCGGCCACGAGGGCAATGTCTACAAGCCCGACGGCACGGGCGCGCGGTGGGAGACCTGGGATCCCGACACCCTCGTCAAGGAGAACCACGAGGAAGAGGCCGACTTCTCGGACGCGCGCGCGCTGTTCGACGCGCTGCACGCCGATCGGACCGACGCCGCCGCCTGGCGCGCGGGGCTCGAGGCGCGCCTCGACGTCGACGGCTTCCTCCACTGGCTGGCGCTGAACACGGTGATCGAGGACTGGGACGTGTACGGCCGCCTGCCGCACAACTACTATCTCTACTCGGACCCGAACAAGGGCGGGCAATTCACGTGGATCCCGTGGGACCACACCTTCGCTTGGACGGACCCCGACTCGGCGGGCGCGAACATCGGGCTGAAGGCGCTGCCCCTCGACATGTCCGAGGTGACCGAGCAGTGGCCGCTCATCCGTTACCTGCTCGACGACCCGGTCTACCTCGAGATCTACCGCGACTACGTGAAGCAGGCCGCGGAGGTGGAGTACGAGCCGGCCGCGGCCGAGGCGTGGTTCAAGGCGGCGCACGACCTCATCGCGCCGTACGTCGTGGGGCCGGAGGGCGAGATCGAGGGGCACACGCACCTCGCGTCGCCCGCGGACTTCGACAACGGCCTCGCCACGCTGATCGCTCACGCCAAGGAGCGCGCCGCGGACATCGAGGCGTACCTGGCGCAGTGACGCGTCCGCGCAGGTGGTGAGCGATTGTGCGCACCACCGCCCGCCCGATTGCGGGGACTGCGCGCGAGGCCGCGGCGACGCAAAGAGAGCTCAAAAACGTCGTGGATTGAATTTACAGGTCGCGACGGACATCGTATGCACAGGATCGGGGGGCGCACACGTCGTGTGCGATGAATCACCTGATCTTGCCAGGGGGTGTTCGATGCTGTTGTCCGGACATGACCAAAGGGACGCGTGTACCCCACACAACACCGGCATGGGAGGGCGTCGATGGAAGGGGCTGCTCTCGGCGGCGCTGTCGGTCGCCGCGATCGTGTGGTCCGGGGACGCCAGAGCCAACCAGGAGGTCCGCGACTGGAACACGGTGATGGCGCAGATGGAGCCGCTGACGGGGTTCTTCATGGCGTCGAGGCTCTCGGCGCTCCTGCACGTCTCCATTCACGACGCGCTCAACGCGATCCCCGAGACCGCGCGCTATGAGACCTACCTGCCGCCCGTGGACGCCGAGGGGCCCGCCTCCCCCGAGGCGGCCTTGGCCGCGGCGGGGCGGACGATGCTGGCGACGTACATCGATTTCTACTCGAACCAGAGCCTCCCGCCGGAGTTCGCGAACCCGGGCCTCCAGGACCTCTTGCCGATGGTGGAGGCCGTCTACGACGCGCAGCTCTCGGCGATCCCCGACGGCCCCGAGAAGGAGGAGGGCATCCGGATCGGCGAGGCGGCGGCGATCAACCTGTGGAACGAGCGCCTCGGCGACGGGTGGAACAACCCGGATGATCTCGAGTTCGAGTGGCCCGACAACGACGGCGACGACGACCCGATGACCGGCCTGCCGGGGGAGTACGTCATGCTCGACCCGGCCGACACGTTCCCCGGCACGTCGCAGCCGTTCTTCTTCTGGTGGGGGGACATGACCCCCTGGACGATGCGCGACAACGACCAGTTCCTGCCCCCGCCGCCGCCCCGCCCCAAGAACGGCGCGTTCCGCAGGGACATGGAGGAGACCCGCGCCTACGGCGCCGTGGACAGCGCCGTGCGCACCCCGCAGCAGGCCTTCGAGGCCCTCTGGTGGGAGGCCTGCGACGGGTTCGTCTTCAGCGGCACGTACGCGTTCACCCGCCAGCTCGTCTCGGACTTCGAGCTGGACAACTACGAGGCCGCGCGGGTGTTCGCGCTCGCGATGCTCACCCAGGCCGACGCGATGATCTCCAACGTGAACAGCAAGAATCACTACAACTTCTGGCGGCCGATCACCTCGATCAACTACTACCATCCGGGCTCCGACTGGAAGCCGCTCATGACCACCTCGCCGAACCAGGAATACCCCGCCGGCCATCCGATGGTGAGCGGCGCGACGCTCTATGCGCTGATGGAGTTCTTCGGCGGCGGCCAGCTGGATGAGCCGCTCGTCGGGACGAACACGTGCGGAGACATCGTGTTCGACTCCCTCAAGGACGCCGTCGAGGGGGTGATCAACGCCCGCGTCTGGGGGGGCATCCACTACCGCGGCTCGGGCGAGGTCGGGGCCAGGACCGGCAAGAAGATCGCCAAGTACGTGCACCAGCGCTTCCTCGAGCCCCTGTAGGCCCTTCGCGCGGCGTGCTCAGCCGCTGCGGCGCCGCCGGACGGTGTGCCTTCATGCGCCGACACGACCTCATGACGGGCGCCGCTCGGAATGTTCGCATTCCCACTTGTTTAAGCCCGGACAACCGGAATAGTATGGTCTCCTGACCAGGGGGGCCTTGGTCCTGCCGGTTCGGACGCCGCCACGCGCTCGTGGCCGCCTGTAGTGTCTGTGGGCCTGGGTGATATCTTCGCTCGGGGGATGCTACATCGGCCTCCGGCGCACGGGCAGCTTCGAGCCGGGCTCGATCGCGGGCGCGGGAGGTTTGAGTGAGCCGGTTCACAATCACGGAGGAGATCCAATCGGGTCTGGATACCGCTCTCTACCGCGGCTACCGGAATTCCGATCATGCGCCGATCTCGGTGAAGCTCCTCAAACGCTCCCACGAGAGCCCTCGAGAGGTCGCGAAGCTCCGCTACGAATACATGATGATGCGCGACCTCGGGCTGCCCGGGGTCGTCACGGCGTACGGCCTCGAGCGGCACGAGGGCGGCCTCGCCCTCGTCATGGAGGATCTCGGCGGCCAGGCGCTCCACGACGTCCTCAAGGCGCAGCGGCTCGACCTCCGGACGGCGCTCAGGATCGCGGCCTCCGTCGCGGAGACCCTGGACGCGCTCCATCGCCGGCACGTCATCCACAAGGACATCAACCCCAGGAACATCCTCGTCAACGTGCGCACGGGCGCGGCGAGGCTGAGCGACCTCAGCGTCGCGACGCGCCTGTCCCAGGAGACCCAGCCGGCGCAGAGCCCTGACGCGATCGAGGTGAGCCTCGCCTATATGTCGCCGGAGCAGACCGGCCGGATGAATCGCACCCTCGATCACCGGACCGACCTCTACTCGCTCGGCGTCGTGATGTACGAGGCGCTCACGGGCCGCCTGCCGTTCCCGTCGTCGGACCCGATGGAGATCGTGCACAGCCACATCGCGAGGAGGCCCGCGCCGCCGCACGAGGTCGCGCCCGAGGTCCCGAGCGTGGTCTCGGACATCGTGACGAAGCTCCTCGCGAAGGCCGCGGAGGACCGCTACCAGGGCGCCTTCGGGCTCGCGGTCGATCTGCGCGAGTGCCTCTCGCAGCTCGAGGCGAGCGGCGCGGTCGCGCCCTTCCCGCTGGGCCAGCGCGACCTCTCCGGCGAGCTCCACATCCCCCAGCGGCTCTACGGCCGCGAGGCCGAGACAAGGGATCTCCTGCTCGCGTTCGATCGCGTGGGCCAGGGCGGCGTCGAGCTGCTCCTGGTCGCCGGCTTCTCGGGCATCGGCAAATCGGTGCTGGTCAACGAGGTCCACAAGCCGATCGCGGCGCGGGGCGGCGCGTTCATCTCGGGCAAGTTCGATCTCCTGAACCGGAGCGTCCCGTACGCGCCGATCGCGAACGCCTTCCGGGACCTCCTCCGGGGGCACCTCCAGGGCTCCGACGAGGAGCTCGCGGGCCTGAAGGAGCGGCTGCTCGCCGCGCTCGGGCCGAACGCGCAGCTCATGATCGACCTCATCCCGGAGCTCTCGGCCGTCCTGGGGCCGCAGCCGGGCGTGCCGGAGCTCGGGCCCACCGAGGCGCAGAACCGGTTCGTCATCGTCTTCCAGAGCTTCCTGCGGGTCTTCGCCACGAGGGAGCGCCCGCTGGTGCTCTTCCTCGACGACCTGCAGTGGGCCGACGCGGCGTCGCTCCGGCTGCTCCAGGCCGTCCTCGCGAACCCGGAGAACGCGTACCTCCTCGTCCTCGGGGCGTACCGGGACAACGAGGTCGGCCCGGCCCACCCGCTCGCGCTGACGGTCGAGGAGATCAGGAAGACGGGGGCGAAGCTCGGCGAGATCACGCTCAGGCCGCTCGCGCCGCCGACCGTCGCCCAGATCATCGCCGACACCTTCGTCACCGACACGGACCGGGTGGCGCCCCTCGCCGCGATCGTCTCCGAGAAGACGCAGGGCAACCCGTTCTTCATGAGCCAGCTCCTCGGGGCGCTCCACCGGGACAAGCTGATCGGCTTCAACGCGGGGACCGGAGCGTGGGAGTGGGATCTCGCGCGCATCCAGCAGGCGGACATCACGGACAACGTGGTCGTCCTCATGGTCGGCAAGATCCGGAAGCTCGCGCCCGGCACGCAGCGCATCCTGAAGCTCGCCGCGTGCATGGGCCACCAGTTCGAGCTGAGGACGCTGGCGATCATCCACGAGAAGACGCCCGCCGCGACGGCCGCCGATCTGTGGGAGGCGCTCCGCGAAGGGTACGTCGTGCCGCTCACGTCCGAGTACCGCTTCCTCCACGCGCCAAGGGGAGAGGAGGTCGAGGACCAGCACGACGTCGAGGCGCTCCGGATCTCGTACAAGTTCTTGCACGACCGCGTCCAGCAGGCCGCTTACTCGATGATCGAGGAGGACCGCCGGCAGGAGGTCCACCTGCAGATCGGCAGGCTGCTCAGGCGGTCTCGCGCGGACGAGGGGCACGTGGAGGACGTGTTCCAGATCGTCCACCACACGAACCTGGGCGCCGCGCTGATCGCCGAGCGCGGCGAGCAGGTGGACGTCGCGCGGCTGAACCTCGCGGCCGGCAAGCGGGCGAAGGCCGCGACCGCGTTTCAGACCTCCGTCGGGTACTTCCGCGCAGGCGCCGCGCTGCTCGGCGAGGCGGGGTGGGGCGACGAGTACGCGACGACGTTCGAGCTGTCCGCCGAGCTCGCCGAGTGCGAGTACCTGGTCGGCCGCCACGAGGAGGCGGAGGCGCTCTTCGACGTCATCCTGCGCCGGGCTCGATCGACGCTCGAACGAGCGCAGATCCTCAACCTGCGGGTCGTCCTCTACTGCATGCAGATCCGGTATGTCCAGGCCATGGACGTCGGGCGCGCCGCGCTCGCGCTCCTCGGCATCCGCGTGCCGGAGGCGCAGGACGAGTGCCAGGCCGCGCTCGAGGCGGAGCTCGCGGCGGTGCGCGCGAACCTCGGCGGGCGCCGCATCCGCGAGCTCGTCGATGCCCCGTCGATGACCGATCCCGAGCAGCTCATCGCGCTCAAGATCCTGGCGAACCTGTGGGGGGTGGCGTTCATCATCAACCCCGTGCTGCTCGCGCTCGTCTGCGTGATGCCGGCGAACATCTCCCTGAAGCACGGGCACTCGGAGGAGGCCGCCTTCGGATACCTGACCTACGGCTTCGTGCTGGCCACGCGCGGCGAGTACGACGCGGCCCACGAGTTCGGCCAGCTCGCGCTCGATCTCAACGAGAGATACAACAACATCTCCATCAAGTGCCGGCTCCACTACATGTTCGCGCTCAACGTGAGCTTCTGCAAGAAGTCGCTCCGTCTGTCGCTCGAGCATGCCCGGCGCGCCATGCGCGCAGGGCCAGAGTCGGGCGACCTGAACTATCTGTCGTATACCCTCTCGAACATCGTCTGGACGCGGATCGCCCTGGGCGACGAGCTCGGCGCAGTCGGCGAGGAGATCGAGAAGCTCCTCCTCCTGGTGCGGCAGACGTACAACGCGGCGAGCACGGCGAACGTGACGATCGGGCGGCAGCTCGTCGCCTGCCTCCGGGGGCGCACGGCGGGTCTCCACTCCATCGGGGACGAGACGCTGGACGAGCCGGCCTTCGTGGACAGCATCATGGCGCCCGAGCTCGTGAGCACGCTGTGCTGGTACGCCGCGGCCAAGCTCCGGCTGGCGCTGCTCGCCGAGGACTACGCCGGCGCGATCGAGATGGGGCGCATCGCCGACCAGACGATCGGGGGGAGCGCGGGCCTCATCCTGTCGGTCGACATGGCGTTCCACCTGTGCCTCGCGATCCTCGCGTTGCCCCCGGCGCAGGCGGCCCGGGAGCCGCTCGGCGGCATGCTCGCCCGCTACCGGGGCAAGGTCTTCTCGTACGCCGCGGGCTGCCCCGAGAATTTCGAGCACAAGCGCCTCCTGATCGAGGCGGAGGAGGCGCGCGCCGCCGGGCGCCGGCTCGAGGCGATGGATCTTTACGATCGGTCGATCCAGGCGGCGAAGACGAACCGCTTCGCGCACGACGAGGCGCTCGCGAGCGAGCTCGCGGCCAGGTTCTATCTCGGCCTCGGCCGCGAGAAGGTCGCCGGCGTCTACATGACCGAGGCCCACCGGTGCTACCGCGCGTGGGGCGCGTCCGCGAAGGTGGCGCAGCTCGAGGGTCGATACGGCGCCCTCCTCGCCGCGCGCCCGCCTTCGGCGCCGGAGCGGCTCGGGCTGCCGGCGGGGCCGTCGGCGATCGATCTGATGGCGGTCATCAAGGCGTCCCAGGCCCTGTCCGACGAGATCGACCTGGAGCGATTGCTCCAGAAGCTCATGAGGATCACGATCGAGAACGCGGGCGCCGAGAAGGGGTACCTGCTCCGGGATCAGGCGGGGACGCTGCTCCTCGAGGCGGAGGCGTCCGCCGCCGGCACGGTGGTGAGCGTCTGCAACCCCGCGGCGCCGCTGCCTTCGTCGGCCGCGCCCATGACGCTGCTCGGGCATGTCCGGAGGGCGAGAGAGCGCGTCGTGCTCGACTACGCGGCGGGCGAGCCGCGGTTCGTGGACGACGAGTACATGCGGCTGAACCGGCCGAAGTCGGTGCTGTGCATCCCGCTCCTGCGGCAGGCCGCGCTCGTCGGTCTCCTTTACCTGGAGAACAACCTGACCGCCGGCGCGTTCACGCCGGAGCGGGCGCTGACGCTGGATCTCCTCGCGTCGCAGGCCGCGAGCTCGCTGGAGAACGCGCGGCTCTACGCGGAGCTGTCGAGGGAGAACGCCGAGCGCCGGCGGGCGGAGGAGGCGCTCCGGGAGCTCAACAGCGAGCTGGAGCTCCGGATCCACCAGCGGACGGCGCAGCTGCGGGTGGCCAACAAGGAGCTGGAGGCGTTCAGCCACTCCGTCTCGCACGACCTGCGCGCGCCGCTCCGGGTCATCGACGGGTTCAGCCTCGCGCTGATCGAGGATTACGGCGACAAGCTCGACGAGGAGGCACGCGACTTGCTCTCGCAGGTGCGGCGGGGGAGCCAGCGGATGTCGGAGCTCATCGATGACATGCTCAGGCTGTCGCGCGTGACGCGCGCCGAGATGCAGCGCGAGCGCGTCGACATGAGCGCGCTCGGGCGCGAGGTGCTCGCCGCGCTGCAGCGGCCTGAGCCGGATCGCGCCGTGGAGTGCGTCGTGGCGGAGGGGGTGGCGGCGGACGGCGACCCTCAGCTGCTCAGGATCGTGCTGGAGAACCTGCTCGGCAACGCGTGGAAGTTCACGAGCAAGCGGGCGGGCGCGCGGATCGAGCTCGGGCAGCTGGAGGGCGGGCAGGAGGAGCCGCGGGGCGGGCGCGCGACGTATTTCGTGCGCGACAACGGGGCCGGGTTCGACATGAGGTACGCCGCGAAGCTGTTCGGCGCGTTCCAGCGCCTGCACACCGAGGAGGAGTTCGCGGGGACCGGCGTCGGCCTCGCGACCGTACATCGCATCGTCGAGCGCCATGGAGGCCGCATCTGGGCCGAGGGCGCCGTCGACGAGGGAGCGACGTTTTATTTCACGCTCTAGGCCGGGATCTCATCTGTTCGCGAGGAGCGCCATGAACCACGGAACGAACCCCCTCGTCGATGGCAACGCGCGGGCCGCTCGCGCGGGTCGCGACAAACGTCGGATGAACGCGGTCCCGCGGCCGGGGAGCGCGTCCTAGATGGGCACGCCGCTGCGCGTCCTCCTGGTCGAGGACTCCGAGCAAGACGCGCGGCTGATCCTGCGCGAGCTCAAGCGGGGGAGCTACGACCCGTCGCACGTGCGGGTGCACACGCCCGAGGGGATGACCGAGGCGCTCTCGCGGCAGGCATACGACGTCGTGCTCTGCGATCACAGCATGCCCCGGTTCGACTCGCTGACGGCGCTGCGCATGATCAAGGAGCGCGGGCTGGATCTGCCCTTCATCATCGTCTCGGGCAGCATCGGTGAGACGACCGTCGCCGAGGTCATGCGGTCGGGCGCGAACGATTACGTCTTGAAGGGCGAGCTCAGGCGCCTGGCGCCCGCGATCGAGCGCTCGCTGCGCGACGTGGCGGAGCGGGCGGAGCGCCGGCGCGCCGAGATCGCGCTCAAGGAGAGCGAGGAGCGGTTCGCCCTGGCCGTGCAGGGCTCGCGCGACGGGCTCTGGGACTGGAACCTGGCCGGCGGGGGCGCCTATTACTCCGAGCGTTTCAAGGACGTCCTCGGCTGCCAGGACGGCGAGCTCGGCGATTCTATCGAGTCCTTCCTGGGCCTCGTCGACGGGGAGGACAGGGATCGGGTGGCGGCCGCGCTCCGCGGCCACCTGGAGCGGCGCGCGCCGTACGACGTGGAGTTCCGGCGCCGCACCGCCGCGGGCGAGCTGCGCTGGCTCTGCTCGCGCGGGCAGGCGCTCTGGGACGAGCAGGGGAGGGCGACGCGCATGGCGGGCTCGCTCAGCGACATCACGGCGCGCAAGCGGGCGGAGGCGGTGCTCCTCGACAAGCTCGACATCATCGAGCGGCAGCAGGAGGCGATCCGCCAGCTCTCGACGCCGATCATCGAGGTCTGGGAGGGCGTGATCACCATGCCGGTGTTCGGGTCCGTCGACGAGCGCCGCGCCGAGCAGATGATGGAGGTGCTGCTCCAGGCGATCATGCGCACCCGCTGCGGCTCGGCCATCATCGACCTGACCGGCGCCGACGGCATCGACCACCGCACGGGCGATCACATCGTGAGGCTCGTCCGCGCCGTCGAGCTCCTCGGGGTGCGCGGGATCGTGGTGGGCATCCGGCCCGAGGTGGCGCAGACCATCGTGTCGCTCGGCGTGGATCTCTCGAGGATCCACACGCTCGCGAACCTCCGTGACGCCCTGGTCCACTGCATGCAAGGCCCCGCGCCGAGGGAGCGGCGGCGCTGAGCGTCCGCGGCGAGGGCCGCTCGCCGACCTCCTGGGAGACCCGCTGGGGCTCGCCCCGGCTTACAGGCGCACCACCTTGGACTTGTCCCCGTCCAGCGTCCGCAGCGCGTCGCGCGTGTCGACGATGAGCTTCGACTCCGAGAGCATCCGGGCATAGTCGGTGTCAGAGTGGTCGGTCACGACCACCACCGCGTCATAGCGTCCGTAGTCGACGCTCGGGCATACGCTCCTCAGCTCCAGCCCGTGCTCGCGGACCTCGGGCACGTGCCGATCGACGTAGTCGACCTCGGCCCCCAGGCTGCGCAGGCCGTGGATCACGTCGATCGCCGGCGACTCGCGGTAATCGGCGACGTCCTTCTTGTAGGCCACGCCCGAGACGAGCACCTTCGCGCCGTTCGCCGGCACCCTGCGCCGGTTCAGCGACTCGTGCACCAGGGAGACGACCTCGCCCGGCATCGCGCTGTTGATGCTGTCCGCGACGTCGATGAACCGCGCCTGGTACTTGAGCCCGCGCATGCGCCAGGACAGATAGAGCGGATCGATGGGAATGCAGTGCCCCCCGAGCCCTGGCCCCGGATAGAAGGGCATGAAGCCGAAGGGCTTGGTCGCCGCCGCGCGGATCACCTCCCACACGTCGACGCCGAGCCGCCGCGACATCAGCGCGACCTCGTTCACGAGGCCGATGTTCACGGCGCGGAACGTGTTTTCGAAGAGCTTGACCATCTCGGCCGTGTCGGTGCTGCCGACCGGCACGAGCGTGTCGATGATCGCCCCATAGAGGGCCCTCCCCACGGCGAGGCACGCCGGCGTCATTCCGCCGATGACCTTGGGCGTGTTGCGCGTCTTCCACTGCGCATTGCCCGGATCCACGCGCTCGGGGCTGAAGGCGACGAACACGTCCTTGCCGAGCTCGTAGATCCCGCGCGTCAGCGTGGGCGCGAGCACCTCGCGCGTCGTGCCCGGGTAGGTCGTCGACTCCAGGACGATGAGCATCTCGGCGTGCTGCCGCGCCGCGATCTCCTCCATCGCCTGGGTGACGAAGCTCATGTCCGGATCCTTGTTCTTGCTCAGCGGCGTCGGCACGCAGACGACGACGGCGTCCGCGGCGCTGAGGACGCCCAGATCGGCGGACGCCGTGAGCTTCCCGGCGTCGACGAGCGGCTCGAGCTCCGCGGAGCGGATGTCGTCGATGTACGATTCGGCGCGGCCGAGCCGGCGCACCTTTTCGGGGTCCTTGTCATAGCCCGTCACGGCGAAGCCCGCCCTGGCGAGCTCGACCGCCAGCGGCAAGCCGACGTAGCCCACGCCCACCACAACCACGTTTGCCTCGCGGCGCTCGATCTTCCTGAGGAGTTTTTCCATCTCTCGGTCTCTGTGCTTGGTTCATTCGATGCCGGCCCGCGGGCGGCGCGGCGCTGCCCCTCGGCGCCACCGCCTCGCCTCGCGGGCGCGGCCAGGTTGGGGTTGTCGCCTCACTCCACCGTGACGCTCTTGGCCAGGTTGCGAGGCTTGTCGACGTCCCTCCCGAGGAGGGACGCGACATGGTACGCGAGGAGCTGCAGAGCGACGGCGTTCACCACGGGGCTCAGCAGCTCGTCCGTGCGAGGGAGGCGGATCACGTCGTCCGCGTGGCGGGCGGCCTCCGTGTCTCCATCGCTGACGAGGGCGATGATCCTCCCGGAGCGCGCCCTGACCTCCTGGATGTTGCTGAGGACCTTCTCGAGGAGGGGGCACTCGGTCGCGATGACGACCACGGGGAGGCCGTCGTCGATGATCGAGATCGGGCCGTGCTTCATCTCCCCGGCGGCGTGCGCTTCGGCGTAGACGTAGCTCAGCTCCTTCAGCTTGAGGGCGCCTTCGAACGCGCTCGGGGCGTTCACGCCGCGCCCCAGGAACAGCCAGCCGCGGGCGTCCCTGTATTTGGCGGCGATCCGCTCGATCTCCGCGACGCGCGCCTCGTCGAGCGCCTCGTCGACGACGCTCGGCAGGTCGCGGAGCTCGGCGGAGAGCTCGGCCGCGCGTGCGGGGCTCAGGGCCCCACGCGCGCGGCCGAGCCAGAGCGCGAACAGGAGCAGCGCGCTGAGCTGGGCGGTGTACGCCTTGGTGCTGGCGACGCCGATCTCCGGCCCGGCGTGGACGTAGAGGACCTCGTGCGCCTCGCGGGTCATGCTGCTCCCCTGGACATTGATGATGCCGAGCGTCCTCGCGCCGAGCCGCTTCGCCTCGCGGAGGGCCTCGATGGTATCCATGGTCTCGCCGGATTGGCTGATGGCGATCACCAGCGTCCGCTCGTCGACGATCGGCTGGCGATACCGGTACTCGCTCGCGATGTCGACCTCGACCGGCACCCGGGCGAGCCGCTCGATGAGGTGCTCACCGACGAGGCCAGCGTGGTACGCGGTGCCGCATCCGATGATCTGGACGCGATCGATCGAGGAAGGGTCGAGGCGCAGATCGAGCCGCGCCTCTCCGGCGCCGCCGCGCAGGCCGCCCGCGATGGTGTGCTCGAGGACCCGGGGCTGCTCGTGGATCTCCTTGAGCATGAACGTATCGCAGTCGCCCTTCTCGGCGGCCTCGGCGCTCCAGTCGACGAGGGTGGGGGGGCGCGCGAGCGGCCCTCCCCCGAGATCCGTGACGTCGTAGCCCTGGCTGCGCAGGACGACGAGATCGCCGTCCTGCAGGAACACCACGCGGCGCGTGTAAGGGAGCAGCGCCAGCACGTCTGACGCGAGGAACATCTCGCCGTCGCCGACGCCGATCACGAGGGGGCTGACGCTGCGGGCCGCGACGATCTCCTCGTGCTCGGCGTGCGCGACGACGACGGCGTACGCGCCGCGCACCTCCGCGAGGGCCGCGCGGACCGCGCCCGCGAGATCTCCCCGGTACTTCTCCGCGATGAGGTGCGCGAGGACCTCGGAGTCGGTCTCGGAGCGGAACGCGTGGCCCTGGGCGGCGAGCCGCTCCTTGAGCGGGCGGTAGTTCTCGATGATCCCGTTATGGCTGACGACGATGGCCCCGTCCTCACTGGCGTGAGGGTGAGCGTTGCGGTCGTCGGGCGCGCCGTGCGTCGCCCACCGGGTGTGACCGAGGCCGAGCATCCCGCGGACCGAGCGCAGCTTCAGCTCTCCCGCGAGGCCGGCGAGCGGCCCGCCCTTCTTGTAGACCTCGATGCCCGTCACCGTGCGAATCGCGAGGCCTGCGCCGTCATGGCCGCGGTACTCGATCCGGGCGAGCTTGTCGAGGAGCACTTCCTTAGCGTCGCGATAACCCACGTAGCCAACGATTCCACACATGGTTTGCACCCGATGACGAGGAGGCGCCTCAGCGCCTCACAGGACGCCCCGTGAAGCGATGGACCGCTGTTCGTCCGAGGGCGCGTGCATCCGTCATGCCACGCCGCGCATTCCGGCGAGGACCGTGCCTGGACCTGGCCGCGCGCCGGACAGGCGGACATGACCGCGGACGCCGCGCAAGGCGGCATTGCGTGACCGCGCCAACCGTTGCTCGCCGCCTGGCGCTCCTCTGAGCGGCTCGCAGCGGCTCGCAGCGGCTCGCGCGGAATGCGGGCGCGTTGGCGCTCCGATCCGGCTTGGCGCGCGACGAGCGCCCTCGACATCGACACGCGGCACGGCCGTTGCTCAAGGCAGGGGCAAGAGGCCAGCGCGCCTACGCTGGATGATCGATCCAGCAGGGGAGTCGGGCGCGCGCCGGGCAAGCTCGCCCGCGCAGCGCGGGGACTGATGGGCGAGCTTGCCCGGCGCGCGGAGGCCTCGAGGAGAGGTGGAACTACATGGGAAAATACTTCGGCACCGACGGCGTACGCGGTATCGCAAACTTGGAATTGACGCCAGAGCTCGCCTTCCGGCTCGGTCGCTGCGGCGGCCACGCGCTGGCGGGCGAGGCGAGCGGCGCGACCTTCGTCGTCGGGCGCGATACGCGCGTCTCCGGCCCGATGCTGGAGGCGGCGATCGTCGCTGGGCTCTCTTCTATCGGTGCTTCCGTCATCCATCTCGGCGTCGTGACGACGCCGGTCGTCGCGTACCTCACCAGGCACCTCGGTGCGCGGGCAGGGATCATGATCTCGGCCTCGCACAATCCAGCCGAGGACAACGGCGTCAAATTCTTCGGCGCGGACGGCTTCAAGCTGCCGGACGAGATGGAAAAGGCGATCGAGCAGCTGCTCGACGCGCCGGAGGACAGGCTGCCGCGCCCGGTCGGCGGACAGCTCCGCGCGGTGTCGGTCGACGCGCAGGCGAAGGAGGCGTACCTGCGCCACCTCACGGCGGCCGTGCCGGCGCGCTTCGACGGGGCGCGGGTCGTGCTCGATTGCGCCAACGGGGGCGCGTACGAGCTCGCGCCCCGCGTCTTCCGGGAGCTCGGCGCGGACGTGGTCGCGATCGGGGTGGCGCCCGACGGATTGAACATCAATGATGCGTGTGGCTCGCTGCACGTCGAGGCGCTGCGAGAAGAGGTCTTGCGGCGCGGCGCGCAGCTCGGGCTGTCCTTCGACGGCGACGCGGATCGGCTTGTGGCCGTCGACGAGCGCGGGGCGGTGGTCGACGGTGATGAAATCCTGTATGTCTGCGCGTCGGCCGCGAAGCGAGAGCGCCGGCTGGCGAAGGACACGATCGTCACGACGGTGATGAGCAATGCGGGGCTCGCGCAGGCGGCCGGGCGGCTCGGCGTCGCGACGAAACGGACCGAGGTCGGGGACCGCCACGTCGTCGCAGAGATGCGGCGCGGCGGCTACAACCTGGGCGGGGAGCCGTCAGGGCACGTCGTCTGGCTGGACCACGCGACGACCGGCGACGGGATCTTGGCGGGGCTCTTGCTGCTCGACGTCGTGAGGCGGACGGGCCGTCGGCTCAGCGAGCTGACACGACCGTTCGAGAGGCTCCCGCAGGTCCGCGCCGATGTGATGGTGGCCGACAGGAACAGGTTGAGCGGCAATCCGGCGATCGCCGCGGTCGTCCGCAGGGTGGAGCGAGAGCTCGGCGCCGCCGGGCGCATGGTGGTCCGCGCGTCCGGGACCGAGCCGGTCGTCCGCATCATGGCCGAAGGCCTGGAGCGGCCTCGGATCGAGGCGTACGTCAAGGAGCTCGCCGACGTGATCGCGCGCGAGCTGTCGTGCTCGCTGAACGCATGAGCGCGCGCGACCAGGAGCGAAAGATGTTTCAGCAGCTGATTGTAGGATTCGGCAAGGCAGGGCGAGATCTGCACCTGACCTGCCTGCGCAAGGCGCGACACAGGCCGGAGGGGCGAGGGCTGTTCGATGAGCGCATCGGCGTCGTCGATCCGCTCGTCGCCTCGGGAGGCGCGCTCCAGGGCGCGGCCGGCCTCCCGGCCTATCCCTCGATCGCCGACGCGCGCGGAGCCTTCGATCCGCGGCGCACGGTGGTCCACATCTGCACGGGGCCGTCGGAGCACTACCCGGTGTTCGTCGCGGCCGTCTCCGCCGGGTTCCGCCGCTTCGTCGTGGAGAAGCCGTTCACCATCCACGTCTCCGACGCGCGCGAGATCCTCGCCCTCGAGCGGGAGGCCGGCCTCGACGTCGCCGTCGTGAGCAACTGGCTCTCGAGCCCGGTGACGGCGCGCCTCAAGGCGATCATCGACAGCGGTGAGCTCGGCGCGCTCGAGCGGATGGTCATCGAGAGCAGCAAGCCGCGCATCAACCGCACGCTGGCGAGCAGCAGCCATCAGACCGCCTTCGACGTCGAGATGCCTCACCAGATCGCGCTGGCGCTCGCCCTCGGCGGGACCGAGGCCGCGGTCCTCCACGCCGAGTGCACCGATCTCTCCGCCGCCTCGGGCACGGTGCCTCACATGGGCGGCGCGACCATCGCGACGATGCACGGCGATCGCGTGGCCGCGGTCTGCCACTCCGATCTCGGCTGCCCGATGCGCAAGCGCGACGTCATCCTCGAGCTCGAGCGCGGAACGGTCATTGGATATTACCAGACCGGCGCCGACGACAACCACGCCTGGGTCAAGGTCTTCAGCGGCGACGGCCGCCTCGTCGCGACGGACGTGTACGAGGACGACCCCCTGAGCACCTGCTTCATCGAATATTATCGTCACTTCGCCGCTCAGGGGCCCGAGCCGCTGAGCAGCGTGGAGTTCAACACGGGGGTGGTGGACGTCATCGCCCGCGCCAAGGTCCTGAGCGGCCTCCTCCATCCGGCCGGCGTGCCGGACGCCGTCCTGCGCGGGGCGGGGAGGTCGCGAGGGCGCGCGGGCGCGGGCGCGCCCGCCGCCTGCTCGGAGCTCGCCGCCGAGCTCTCGTCGGGCGCCGCACGGGCGCTCATGCCGCCGCCCGTCGCGGCGCGGAGCTTCAAGCAACGGAGTCGTACATGACAGCAGTTATCCCGTTTTACACGTGCGCGGCGTCGCTCGAGCGGCAGCGCGGCGAGATCGACGCCCTGATCGACGAGCTCTTCGCCGGCGGGTCGTTCACCGACGGCGCGCTCGTCCGCCGCCTCGAGCGGCGCATCGCCCTCTTCACGGAGGCGCGCCACACGATCGCCTGCGGCAACGCCACCGACGCCCTCACCATCATGCTCATGGCCGCGGGCGTCGGGCCCGGCGACGAGGTCATCGTCCCTTCGTTCAGCTTCTTCGCGTCCGCGTCCTCCATCGCGCACGCGGGGGCCAAGCCGGTCTTCGTCGATATCGATCCGGTCACGTACGCGATGGACCCAACCCAGATCTCCGCGGCCGTCACGCGGCACACCAGGGCCGTCATGCCGGTCCACCTGTTCACGCAGATGGCCGATATGCCCGCCATCGTCGACGTCGCCCGCCACCACGGCCTGCTCGTCCTCGAGGACAGCGCGGAGGGCATCGGGATGTGGCTCGGCGGACAGCACGCTGGCCTCATCGGCGACGCCGGGGTCCTCTCGTTCTTCCCGACCAAGACGCTGGGGGCGTTCGGCGACGCCGGCATGGTCCTCACGAACGACGACCGGCTCGCCGAGGCCGCGCGCATGCTCCGCAACCACGGCCAGAGGGAGGGCGAGCCCCAGGTCTATCGCCGCCTCGGCTTCAACAGCCGCATGGACAGCCTCCAGGCGGCGATCCTCCTGGCGCGCCTCGGGCGCTTGCCCCAGGACATCGCCAGGCGCGCCGCGCTCGCCGCCCTGTACGATCGCGGCCTCGCCGGCCTCTCCCCCAGCGTCTCGACGCCGCGCATCCGGCGCCGCCCCGAGGGCGCGGGCCCTGTCTACTACGTCTATCTGATCGAGTGCGAGCAGCGCGACGCGCTCGCCTCTCACCTCGCCCGAGAGGGGATCGGGACCGAGACCTACTACCCTGTGCCGCTGCACCTGCAGCCTTGTTTTCGGGGGCTCGGCTACGTGCGCGGCGACATGCCCGTCGCGGAGCGCGCCTGCACCCGGACGCTCGGCCTCCCGATGTATCCGGACATGACGGCTGAACACGTCGAGCGCGTCTGCGGCGCCATCGCCGATTTCTTCCAGCGCGGAGGCGCCCGATGAGAGTCGCGTACTTCGATTATGCGAGGCGCTTCGGCGCCGACGCGGCGCTCGTCAAGCAGCTCGTGGCCGAGGTGGGCGCCTCGGGCGCGTTCATCCTGAAACAGCGCGTCTCCGAGCTCGAGGATGCCATCAAGGGCCAGACCGGCGCCGCCCACGCCGTCGCCGTCTCGAACGGCACGGACGCGCTGCTCATCGCGCTGGCGTCCCTCGGCGTCGGCCCGGGCGTCGACGTGTTGACGCCCGCCTTCTCGTTCATCTCCACGGCGAGCGCGCCGGCCCTCCTGGGCGCCCGGCCGGTCTTCGTCGACGTGGACCCCGACACCGGCACCATCGCCGCCGACGAGCTCGCGCGCCGGCGCACGCCGGAATCGAAGGTCGTCATCGCCGCTCATCTCTTCTCCTCGCTCGCCGCGATGGCCGAGATCCAGGCCGCCGCGAGGGCGCTCGGCCTCCGCGTCCTGGAGGACAGCGCCGTCGCGCTCGGCGCGAGGACGGCGGGTGTTCCCGCGGGGCTCGCGGGCGACGTCGGCCTCTATTCCTTCTTTCCCGCGAAGCCCCTCGGCGGCATCGGCGACGCCGGGATGATCGTCTCCAACGACGCCGCGCTCGGCGACATGTGCCGGCGGCTGCGCAATCACGGCCAGGACGGCGTCACACGCTTTCTGCATCACCACCTGGGATGGAACCACCGAATGGATGAAATCGTGGCTGCCTACCTGACGACGAAGCTCGCGCGGCTCCCCGCGCTGCACGCGCGCCGCCGCGCCATCGGCGAGCGCTACGACGCCGAGCTCGGCAAGCTCGGCGCCGCGATCAGGCCGCTCGCGTCCGCGCCGGGCGAGCGCGTGTTCTATACCTATGTCATCCGCGCCGAGCGCCGTGACGCGCTCCGCGCCCACCTCTTCGAGCGCGGCGTCGAGACCCAGCTCTATTACTCGGTGCCCCTGCACCTGCAGCCGTGCTTTGCCCACCTCGGGCACGTGGCAGGCGACTTCCCCGGTGCCGAGACGCTCTCGCGCGAGGCGCTGGCGCTGCCCCTCTATGCAGAGATGACGGACGCCGAAGCGGATTACGTCGTCTCCGCGGTCAGGAGCTTCCATGCGTGAGGCGCCTCCCGTGCTCCTCGCCGGCGTGGGCGACGAGGCCTCTCCGGACCTCGACGGCCAGCTGGAGGCGCTGCGCCGCCTCGGCTTTCGGGGCATCGAGCTCCGCACCCTGGACGGCGTCGCCGTCGCCGACCTCGACCCCGCGCGCTTCGCCGCCGCCGCGCGCCGCATCGCGGACGACGGGATGAGCGTCGTGGCCCTGGCGAGCCGGATAGGCGGCTGGGCGCGCCCGGTCTCTGGGCCGTTCGGCCGCGACCTGGGAGAGCTCAGGATCCTCGCCGACCGCGCCCACGCGCTCGGCTGCAGGTTCATCCGCATCATGTCCTATCCGAACCAGGGGCTCGACGGCGCCGGCTGGCGCAGCGAAGCCATGCGTCGGGTCGCCGAGCTCGTCGAGCTCGCCGCGGCGCTCGACGTCACGCTCCTCCACGAGAACTGCTCGGGCTGGGCCTCCCAGGGCGTGGAGCAAACCCTCGCGATGCTGCGCGAGATAGCGAGCCCCCATCTGGGGCTCCTGTTCGACGTCGGCAACGTGCGCGTCGCGGACCAGGACCCCGTCGCGTTCCTCGGTCGCGTTCTGCCGCACGTGCGCCACGTCCACGTCAAGGATGTCGTCTGGGACGCCGACGGAGCCGCCCAGTTCACCTGGCCGGGCGAAGGTGAAGCCCAGCTCGCCGAGTGCCTCTCGATGCTCGAGGCGGCGGGCTATGCCGGCGCCATCGCCATCGAGCCGCACCTGGCCCACATCCCTCACCTCGGCATCACCGCCGACACAGCCACGCTGCGCGAGTGCTTCGTCGAGTTCGGCGGTCGCTTCGAGCGCATCGCCCGGACCGTCTGGCGCGCAGGGAGGAGTCAATGAACGATCCGCAGATCCGTTTCACCCCCGAGCACCTCGAGCACCTCCTCGGCTTGCTCGCGATCGACACGACGAGCCCCATGGAGACCGGCGTGCCGAGCGACATCCCGGACGCTCAGCGGGCCTTCCGCGACTTCGCGGTTTCCCGCGGCTTCGCCGAAGCTTACCTGGGCGCTCCGTGCGCATCGGTCCTGAGCGGCGCGCACGTCCCTGTCTCCGTGCGTGAGGTGGCCGCGAGGATGGGCGGCGCGTTCCTCGCGTCGCAGCCGAACCTGGTCCTCCGCTCCGGCGGAGGCCGCCCTGCGGCTCGCACCGTGATGTTCAACCTCCACATGGACACGGTCGCTGGGCACGTCCCCGTCGCGTGCGAGGACGGGATCGTCACCGGCCGCGGCGCCGTCGACATGAAAGGCCCCGGCGTCGCGGTGCTCGCCGGCATCGAGGCGGCCATGCGCCAGGATCCCCGCCTCGCGGGCGAGATCCAGGTGCTCGTCCAGTCGGTCGCCGGCGAGGAAGGCGGCGCGATGGGCGTCTACGGGACCAAGGCCCTCGTGGACCTCGGCTACGTCGGCCGATTGAACGTCTTCGCCGAGCCGAGCGAGGGCCACTTCTTCGACCGTTCGACCACGTCGATGACGGCCCGCGTCTCGGTCGAGGGGGTCGGCTCGACCGACGACGCGCCCCACGCCGGCCAGAACGCCACGGTCATCCTCGCCGCCGTCGCCCTGCGGTTCGCCCGCGATCTGGTCGCGGACGTGCGTCGCATCGGCGGCAAGACCTGTGTCGCCGGCATCCACACCGGCAGGATGCATAACCGGGTTTACGGCGAGGGGGCGCTGCTCGTCAACTTCGCGTACTCCACGATGGCCCAGGCCGAGGCGATCGAGGAGGCGACCGAGATCCGCTTCGCGGAGGCCCTCCAGGGCCTCGCGACCGATTTCGCCGGCTCCGAGGTCCTCGGCGCGACGGCCTCGGCCGCGCGCGCCGTGACGCGCCTCGAATGGCTCAAGCGCCGCCTCCCGACGCTCGACAACCGCGATGAGGCCATGAGGCGCGTCCTCGCGGCGGCCGGCATCGGCCGGACGCCGCCCGCGCTCGCGCATCGCGCGTTCACCTGCGACGCCATGTGGGCGCAACGCCCCGACCGCTACACGGTCGTCTACGGCCCTTGCAGCCTGGAGCACAACCGCGCGCACGCCGACGGCGAGTTCATCGCCGTGGCCGACCTCGAGCGGTTCGCCCGCGAGGTCGAGGCCATCGTCCTCGCCTTCGGCGACCACTGTCGCAGCGGCGCCGCCCTTCTCGATGAGGAATCGATATGAGCAAACTGAACATCTCTCTCGATGAGCTGCGGCGCTTCGCGGCCGACGCCCTGACCCGGGCCGGCCTCGCGCCGGCGCACGCCCGCATCGCGGCCGAGCCGCTCGTCTACGCGGACAAAAAGGGCTTCGATACCCACGGCATCGCCAATCTCGGCCGCATCTACGTGGCCAAGCTGAGGAGCGGCCGCATCCGCGGCGACGCCGAGCCGCGCATCCTCAAGGACGAGGGCGCGACGGCGCTCATCGACGGTCAGGACGGCCTCGGCCTCGTGACGGGCGTCAAGGCGATGCGCCTCGCGATGGACAAGGCGGGGGCGTACGGCGTCGGCGCCGTCGCCGTGCGCCGCAGCTCCCATTTCGGTCCGGCCGGCTACTACGCCGAGCTCGCGCTCGAGCGCGGCATGGTCGGTATCGCCATGTCGAACCTCGGCTCCCAGACGATCGCTCGCCCGCCGCATGGCGGGGTGAAGATCGTCGGGACCAACCCGATCTGCCTCGCCGCCCCCGGCGGGGAGATGCCGGCCTTCGTCCTGGATATGAGCACGACCGTCGTCTCGACCGGCAGGGTCCGCGCCGCGGCCCGCCTGGGCGAGCGCATCCCCGAAGGCTGGCTCGTCGACGAGCACGGCGCTCCGGTCACCGATCCGGCCGCGTATGACGCCGGCACGGGGCACCTCCAGCTGCTCGGCGGCCAGCCCGAGACCGGCGCGTGGAAGGGCCTTGGCCTGGCCCTCTGGGTGGACATCCTCTGCGGCGCCCTCGCCGGCGCCGCGGCCGGTCCGGATCCAGACCTCTTCGGCCCCTCCGGTGAGGCCCGCTCCCGCGACGATCGCGACGTCGGCCACTTCTTCCTCGCCCTGGACATCCGCCGCTTCGGTGAGCTGTCGGAGTTCCAGCGGCGCATGGACCGGATCCTCGCTGGCGTCGTCGAGTGCCCGGCCAACGGGCCGGGCCGGCGCGTCACTTATCCTGGATATCTGGAGCACGAGCGCCGCCGCGCCCTGCGCGTCGACGCGGTGAGCGTGGACTCCGACCTGCTCGCGGCGCTCGGCGGGCTGGCCCGCGAGCTGGGGATCAAGCCCCTCGAGACCCTCGTTGAAGAAGGAGATGCAGCGTGACGGTGCGTATCGGTATGATCGGTATGGGAGTCATCTCGAAGTTCTATGTCGCGGGCTTCCCGCGCGTGGACGGGGCGAGGCTGGTCGCCGTGTGCGACCTGCGGAAGGAGCGCGTCGCGCCCTTCGAGGCGCGCGGCATCGACGCGACGCTCGATTACCGGGAGCTCTTGGCCCGCGACGACATCGACGCGGTCATCATCAACGTCCCCAACGACGAGCATTACGCCATCTGTCGCGACGCGCTGGCGGCCGACAAGCATGTCTGCTGCGAGAAGCCTCTGACCATCCGCCGCGCGGACGCCGAGCGCCTCGTCGGCCAGGCGCGCGCCGCCGGCCGGACGTTGTTCACGGCGTTTCACCGCCGCTACAACGCCAACGTCGTGCGCGCGTTGCCGCAGCTCGCCGACCGGTCGCGCATCGCCGCGGTCACCGCCCGATATCTCGAGAAGATCGAGGAGCACGCGGGAGACGACCGCTGGTACCTCGATTCGCGCCGCTGCGGCGGCGGCTGCCTCGCGGACAACGGCCCGAACGTCTTCGACACGCTCGCCTCGTTCCTCGGCCGGATGGAGGTCACCCGCGCCGCGATCGAGCGCGACGGCGCCGGCATCGACCGCGAAGCCGACGTCGACCTCGTGAGCGCCGATGGCATCCCGGTGCACGTCCGCCTCGACTGGGCCTACCCGCGCGGCGAGCGAAAGGACATCGAGGTCTCGCTCAAGAGCGGCGAGCGCATCGCCATCGACATGCTCGCTGGCTTCGACGAGTTCAAGGGCTCTCTCTGGCACGAATACGAGGAGATCTTGCGCGACTTCGTCGCCACGATCGGGGCGGGCGGCTGCCACGGCGAGGACGGCCTCGACGCCGTGAGGCTCGTGAACGACGCTTACGCCGCCGAGGGGCCCGCCCGCACGGCGCAGGCGCGCAAGCGCGCCGTCCCGACGACGGTGGTGAAGCTCCTCCAGCACAAGCGGAGCGACCGCGGCTTCGTCATCGAGCGACACGCGACGCGCTGCGTGCGCGCCGGCGAGGTCCACGAGCTCGTCACCACCGATCAGGCGACCGCCGGGCCGGGCGACCGCGTCGACCGGGTGGGATTCCTCGGCTTCGTCGAGGCGCGCGCCGCCGGCGTCATCGAGCGCGGCGACCTCGTGGTCCACGGCGGCACCGTGATCGGCAGGGTGCTCGGCTTCGACGCCTGCCATTTCCCGAACCATTACAACGTCCTCGTCGCCGCCGCGGCGCCCGTCACCGCGGGCGAGCTCGGTCTCGCCGTCGAGGACACCGTGAAGTTCCTGCCGGGCGAGCCGTCGCCCGAGGGCGAAGGGCGCTGACATGAGACCTGTCGAGGTCCTGACGCGCGCGGCCGCCCGCGAGCACCTCCTCGCGAGCGAGGCGCGCGACGCCATGCTCGCGCTGCTCGACGGCGCCTTCACGCCGGCGCAGGCGGCGGCGTGGCTGTCGCTGCTCGCCTGCAAGGGCGAGACGGTCGCCGAGCTCGAGGGCTTCTTCGCCGCGCTCATGGCGCGCGCCGTCCATGTCCCGCAAAGAGCCGATGCGATCGACACCGCCGGCACCGGCGGCGACCGCCACGGCAGCTTCAACGCCTCCACGGCCGCCGCGCTGATCGCCGCCGCCGCGGGCGCCGTCGTCGCCAAGGCGGGCAACCGCGCCGCCTCGAGCCGCTGCGGCAGCGCCGATCTGCTGGAGGCGATGGACATCGATATCGAGCTCGGGCCTGCGGAGGTGGATCGGTCGCTCGACGAGACCGGCTTTGCCTTCCTGTTCAGCCAGCGCTTCCACCCGGCGCTCCGCGGGCTCGCGCCGCTGCGCCGCGAGCTCGGCCTGCGGACGGCGCTCAACCTCCTCGGCCCGCTGGCCAACCCAGCCGCCCCCGCGCGCCGCGTCCTCGGCGTGGCCAAGCCGGCCCTCGTCGATCTCTACGCCGAGTTCCTCCCGGCGATCGGCGTCCAGCGCGCGCTGATCGTGCACGCCCGCGACGGCCTCGACGAGCTGAGCCTCGCCGCGCCGACCGACATCGCCGAGCTGCGCGACGGCGCCCTGCGCCGGTTCACGGTGACGCCGGAGGACCTCGGCCTCGCCCGCTGCGATCTCGCGGCGTTGCGCGGCGCAGGTCCGGCCGAGAACGCGGCGCTGCTCCGCGCGCTCTGCCGGGGCGAGCGCGGGCCTCTTCATGATTTTTGCGCCGCAAATGCAGCCGCGGCGCTGTACCTCGCCGGCCTCGCGAGCGACCTGCGCGATGGCGTCGAGGTCGCCCGGCGCGCCATCCGGTCGGGGGCGCTGGCTTCGCTTGTGGACAACCTGATTGCACGCTCGGCGACGCGCCGGAGCGCGGAAGGACTGCGATGATTCTCGATGTGATCCTCGAACACAAGCGCGGTGAGATCGCCGCCAAGGAGCGCCGCGTCCCGCGCGCCGCGCTGGAGCAGCGGGCCAGGGCGGCCCGACCGCCCCGGAATTTCGCGGGGGCGCTGCGCAAAGATGGCGTGTCCGCCATCGCCGAGATCAAGCTGAAGTCGCCCTCGAAAGGCGTGTTCCGCGAGGGCTTCGACCCGGTGGCCATCGCCCGCGCCTACGCGGCGAACGGCGCCCGCGCCATCAGCGTGCTCGCCGATCGGGAGTTCTTCGGCGGCGGCCCCGAGATCGTCGAGGCCGTGGCGAACGACGCGGGGGTGAATGTCCCCGTGATGTACAAGGAGTTCGTCGTCCACCCGTACCAGGTGATCGAGGCCCGCGCCGCCGGCGCCGACGCCGTGCTGCTCATCGCGCGCGGCGTCGACGCGGCGCTCCTCACCGAGCTGATCGCGCTCGCGCGCTCGCTCGGCATGGAGGCGCTGGTCGAGACCTTCGACGCCGGCGAGATCGAGCGGGCCGTGCAGGCCGGCGCTCGCATCATCGGCGTCAACAACCGCGATCTGTCGACGTTCGCGGTCGACCTCGACAGGTCCCGCGCGCTCCGCCGGCTCATCCCGGCCGACGTGCTCGCGGTCAGCGAGAGCGGCCTCAAGAGCGCCGCGGACGTGGCCGCCGTCGCCGGCATGGGGTTCGACGGCATCCTCGTCGGCGAGGCGCTGGTCAGCGCGCCCGATCCCGGCGCGGCCCTCAGGTCGCTCCTTGGCTCTGCGGGGCCCGCGCCGGGGGTGTTCGGCGCGTTCGGCGGCCGCTTCGTCGCCGAGACGCTGATGCGCAATCTCGAGGAGCTCGAACAGGGCTTTCTCCGCTACAAGGACGACGCGGAGTTCAACCGGACGCTCGGCGACATTCTCACGAGCTTCGTTGGCCGCCCGACGCCGCTCACGCCGCTCCTGCGCCTCAGCGAGTCCCTCGGCGGCGCGCGCATCTACGCCAAGCGCGAGGATCTCGCCCACACCGGCGCCCACAAGATCAACAACGCCGTCGCCCAGGCGCTGCTCGCGGTCCGGCTCGGCAAGCGCCGCATCGTCGCAGAGACCGGGGCCGGCCAGCACGGCGTCGCCATCGCGACAGCGTCGTGCCTGCTCGGGCTCGACTGCACGGTCTACATGGGGGCCGTCGACGCCGAGCGCCAGGCGATGAACGTCCAGCGAATCCGCATGCTGGGCGCCGATCTCCGGTTCGTCCACGCCGGCTCGAAGACGCTGAAGGACGCGAGCAACGAGGCCCTGCGCGACTGGATCGCCAACGTCGACTCGACGCATTACCTGCTCGGGTCCGCGGTGGGACCGCACCCGTTCCCCACCATCGTTCGCCACTTTCAAACGGTGATCGGCGCCGAGTGCCGGGCGCAGGTGCTCGAGCGCGAGGGGCGCCTGCCCGACGCCGTGGTCGCGTGCATCGGCGGCGGCAGCAATGCGATCGGCATCTTCGCGCCGTTCCTCGACGAGCCGTCGGTCGATCTAATCGGCGTCCAGGCCGCCGGCGGGGGCCTCGCGAGCGGGCTGCATGCGGCGTCGCTCCTCGCGGGCAAGGTCGGCGTCCTCCAGGGCTCCAAGACCTATGTCCTTCAGAATGACGACGGCCAGATCCTCGAGACCCACAGCATCGCGCCGGGCCTCGACTACCCGGGCGTCGGCCCCGAGCACGCCCACCTGCGCGACACGGGCCGCGTCCGGTACGTCGGCGTCGACGACGCGCGCGCCCTCGAAGCGTTCCAGACGCTCTGCCGCATGGAGGGCATCCTCCCGGCGCTCGAGTCCTCGCACGCGGTCGCGCACGCCCTTGAGCTCGCCCCGAGCCTCGGGCGCGACGCGATCCTGGTGGTGAACATCTCCGGCCGCGGCGACAAGGACCTCGCCTCGGCGATCGAACACATGCACAGGGAGAAAGCCTGATCATGAGAAAACTCGAAGCTCGGTTCGCGGAGCTCTCTCGCCGCGGCGAGCGGGCGTTGATCCCCTACGTGACCGCCGGCCACCCGTCGCGGGAGTCGCTCATCCCGCTGCTCGCGGCGCTCCAGCGCGCGGGCGCTGACGCCATCGAGGTCGGCGTACCGTTCTCGGATCCGGTCGCCGACGGCCCGGTGATCCAGAAGTCCAGCCACGACGCGCTGGCCAATGGCGCGAGCCTCGCCTGGCTGCTCGCCGAGATCACCCGTGCCCGCGCGGCTTCCGTGTCGGTGCCGATCGTGCTGATGGGTTACAGCAACCCGTTCCTCGCCTTCGGTCTGGACAGGCTCGCCGCGACGGCGGTCCAGGCGGGCGTCGACGGCCTCATCGTCCCCGATCTGCCGGCCGACTCCGCCGACCCCTGGCTCGACGTCCTGGGTGCCCACGGCCTCGGCGTCGCCTTCATCGCCGCTCCGACGACCAGCCCGGCTCGCCTCCGCGCGCTGGGCGAAAAGGGCCGCGGCTTCGTCTACTGCGTCTCCTTGAACGGCGTCACCGGCGTGCGGGACCGCGTGGCGGACGGGGTCGAAGCGCTTGTCGACCGCATCCGGTCCGCCACGGCGCTCCCGGTGGCGGTCGGCTTCGGCATCGGGACGCCGGCCCACGTCCGCCAGGTCACGCGCTGCGCCGACGGCGCCATCGTCGGCAGCGCGATCATTCGCCTCCTCGACGCGACGCCGGCGCCGGCGCGGCTGGCCGCGGTCGAGGGGTTCGTCCGCGAGCTCAAGGAAGCGACGCGCGGGTAGGGGGCTCGGGGCTGCCCCGAGCAGCACGACGCGCGCTAGAACCAACGTCCCTCGTCTCTCGTCTCTCGGCTCTCGCCTCTCGTCCCTCGTCTCCCGTCTCCCGTCTCCCGTCTCCCGTCTCCCGTGCGCGTCCTTCGTGCGCGTGCGCGTGCGCGCTGATTCCGACAAATCGCGCACGCGCACGCGCACGAAGAGGAGCACGAAAGACGAAGGAGGGAAGAGGGAAGAGGGAAGAGGGAAGAGGGAAGAGGGAAGAGGGAAGGAGGACGGTGTCTCAGTTCCAACCGAGATCCGCTCTAGTGGACTGTTCGATAAGTTTTTTAACATAATCACGCGGCATGCCGCTCAACCCAGCGGTGCATTTTCTGCCGCGTCCAGGACCACCTGAACGGGTGAGCGTAGAGCTGGTCGTACTCTCGCCAGCTCGCGTCCAGGTGCTCGACGAGCTGCTGGCGGCTGTTCCAGCTGCCGCGCTTCAGGTAGCGCTCGCTGAACGCGCGGAGCAGCAACTCAGCCTGGTTGAGCCACGAGGCGTGCGCCGGCGTCACGAGGACGCGGACGTGCGGGTAGAGGGTACGCAGCAGGGTGGTGGTCTCCTGTGCGACGTGGGACGGGGCTCCGTCCCAGATCAGGTGCACGCGTCGCGCATCGCAGCACTCGTGGAGTAACTCGGGCAGGATCGCGCGCAGGTGCTCGCTATCGTTCCGGTTGGGGCACCATCCGCGCATCTTGCCCGTGTGCACATCGAGGACCGCGGCGAAGTTCACCGTCCCGTGCCGGATGTACTCGAACTCCTGGTGCTCGGCCTGGCCGGGCCTCACGGGGCGCGTCGGTCGCCGGCGTTCGAGCACCTGGATGTTCGGCTTCTCGTCGAAGCAAAGTACAAGCTCGCCGCGCGCGGCTAGATCCGAGGCTCTTTCGTAGCACCACAGGATGCGCGTCACCCTCCTCTCGAAGTCGGCATCGATCGTGGGCGTCTTCCAGTACCGCGAACGGTGGGGTTGCAGATCGGCGGTACGCAGGATCAGCGAGACGGTCGAGTGCGCGATCTTCGGCACCAGCCCACGCTCAGCCGCCACCTTCGCCAGGCTGCGCGTCGACCAGTGCGTCATGTGCAGCCCGAGCCCTGCGGGCTCACAACAGGCGAGCATCTCGAGGCCGACGCGTTGCAGAGGGGGAAAAAGCCCGGGGCCGACCCTCGCGAGGGGCGTCCTCGACCGCCCGAACCCCCACCTTTTCGTACCGACGGCAGAGGTGCCAGATGCTCTCGCGCCTCTGCTCCACGTGCGTCGCCAGTTCCTCCACGACCGTCGCCGGGTCTGCCATGGCCAAGAGCACCCGAGCTCGGCGAGCCACGCGTTGCTCGGTCCGTCCATCGCGCACCAGCCGCTCCAGGTACGCCCGATCCTCCTGCGACAGCTCGATCTTCCTGGGTGGTCGTCCTCGCATGCCGAAGCTTACGCCACCCCGGGGAATATGTTAAAAAACTTATCGAACAGTCCACTAGGTTGACGACGGAAGCCTCGGCAAAGGCACCGCGGGAGCGCTTGGCGCTAACGCTCCCGAGCCGCGCACAGGATCCCGCCGAAGATCAGCAGGATGCCGAGCCCGTGCGCGGCGCGGAGCTCCTCGTGCAACACGAGGTAGGACAGGATCAGCGCGCTCACGGGCAGGACTCCCGTGAAGACCGCCGCCGTGGCAGCGGAGACCTTGCTGACGCCCCGGTACCACAGGACGAAGCCGAGGACCGTGACGGCCAGCGCGTAGTGCACGATCGACAGCCAACCAGCCGTCGAGGCCCGCGAGAACGAGAACGAGCGGGCCTCGTAGACCGCCAGCGGCAAGAACAGCATGAAGCCGAAGGCGACCACCATGGTCGAGACCGCGAGGGGGCTGAGCTTCGCGGTCATGACCTTTCCCAGGATCGTGAACAGGCCCTCGCACACGACCGCTCCCAGGATCAGGACCGTGCCGAACAGGTGAGCCGAGCCGCGGGCGCCCTCCGCGCCGCCCTCTCCGCCGGAGCCGAGCTGGAGGGCCGCGATCCCGGCGACGCAGAGGCCGACGCCGGCCCATTTCCAGCGATTGAGCCGCTCGCCGAGGATCAGGGCCGCGAGGAGGGCGGTGACGCCCGGTGTCGTGCTGGTGATGATGCCGCTCTCGGAGGACGTCGTGTAGCGCAGTCCGTACAGGAGGAAGAGGCTGAACAGGAACACCCCCGTCAGCGCCTGGAGGAAGAGCACGCGGTAGTCGCGCCAGACGAGGGCCGGCATGCGCTTCTCCTTGGCGAGCAGGAGGAGGATGAGCACGGGCATCGCCAGCCCGAAGCGCAGGCCCGAAGCCAGGAATACCGGGAACTCGCGGGTGATGATCTTGCCGGCCACGACGGAGCTGCCGACGAGGGCCATGGCGAGGGTGAGATCCAGGAACGGTCCAATGCTGCTTCTCTTCATGTTCCCGCGCTCTTCGGGCCGTGGAGAGGCCAGTCCGAGAGCGGTTGATGCAGATTGCAAGCCGCACGCCATCGAGGCGTACGCCTCTCCAGGCCCCGTGGCCGCGCGGGCAGCGGCGCTCTGGTCTGGACGCGCTCGTCGGGTCGACGGCGATGGCCGCCCCGGCGCGTGCGCCCACGACGTGAGCGCACGCGCGGGCGCTGTCCCTGCTCAGCCTCCGGGATGGCTCGCCGGATCCGCCGGATCGGTCTCCGCGTCCTCCTCGTCGCCGTCGAGCGCTCCATCGCCGTCGCGGTCGAGCGCCATCCGCACCCCCGAGCCCGGCGGCGCGCAGGTGTACGTCAGCGCGTGCGCCGGGGCCGCGAGCTGGCGCAGCGCCGCCGCGCCGATCGCCGCGCTCCCCGCCCGGTTCCGGCGGAACGTGCCGTCGCCCTGGTAGAGGAAGCCCGCCTCTTCGCCCTGCATGCGGCCTCTCACCACGAGATCGCACTCGCCCGCGCCGGCGCGCGCGATCAAGAGATCCACGCGCTGCTCGGCCGCCGTGTCGCCGGCGCCGGCGAGCGTCGCCTGCTGGCCCACGATGGGCGCCAGGTTCGTATCGAACGCGTGCAGATACGAGGTCACCTGCCGGCGCAGCACGTCGCCCGCCTCGCCCGGAGGGAAGCCGGCGACCCCGGGCGCCTCGTTGAAGCCGCGCTGATCGTGGAAGCGGAAGATCGTATCCATCGTCCCGTCATGGCCGAAGCCGAACCCGCGGATCTGGTCGCCCTGGAACTCGACGTCTCGATCGTTGAAGCGGGGGTTCTGCACCATGCCGAACATCCCCACCTTCTGATAGACGTTGCGCAGCTGGGCGACCTTGAAGCTCTGGAAGATGAAGTCGAACGTGTAGCGCCCGTCGGACCCGAAGAAGCCCGGGAATGGAACCCCATGCTCGGCGTTGCCCGCGGGATCGAGCACGTGGCACGTGCTGCACGCGCCGCCCGGCTCGGTGAAGAAGGCCTTGCCCGCCTCCTGGTCGGGGGTGAGCGTGTTGTCCAGCCGGCGAATGGGGTTGGGCGGATACATCACCTGGAGCATGAAGTCGGTGAACGCCTGCATGTCCGCCTCGGGGATGGGCGCGCTGCGCCCGAGCAGGCCGACGAAGGCGACGTTGAACTTCTTGAACGCCGCCTCCTCGTCGAAGGTGCCGCTGTCCGGCTGCGCGCTCGGCGCGTCGTTCCCGCCGGTGCGGTCCCCCCGCCAGTGCATCGGGCCGTGGTTGGCCATCCCGCGCAGGCTCTGCGTCGTCATCGGCCCCTTGAGGGCGGCGAACTCCGCGGGCTGGCCGAAGAGCGTTGGATCGAGCACGAAGGGCCCTGGCATCGGCGTGGTCGTCGCGTCCGGGTCGCCGAGGTCCCACGCCAGGCTGTCGACGTCGCCGAAGACATGGCAGCTCGCGCAGGCCGAGTCGCCGTGGCTCGACGAGAACGAGGCGTCGTAGAGGAAGCGGCGGCCGCGGACCACGCTCTCCGGCTCCGGGCTGTACATGGGCACGTGCGCGATCTCGGCCCGGGCGTCGAGGTCGATGACCGCGATGGAGTTGTCGAACCGCGTGAGGGCGTAGAGCTGCTTGCGCCCTTCGTCGAGCACCACGCCGGTCGGCCCGCCGCCGGAGACGGGGATCTGGCTCGCGCGCCTGGGCACGAAGGTGTCGGCCTCGAGCGCCGCGGTCGAGAAGACGCCGATCTTGTCCGAGCCGAGCGCGGCGACGTAGAGCTTCTTTCCGTTCCCCGAGACGGCCATGCCCTGCGGCAGCGCGAGGCTCTTCCGGCTCTCGGCGTTCGGGACCGGGGCGCAGCACGCGCCGTAGTCGATGTGCTTGTTCAGGTGCCGCGGGGCCACGCCGCCCGTCGTCGGATCGAGCACCGTGATGCGGTTGTGGTTGAAGCGGCCGCGCACGCTGTGGCCGGCGAAGACGCCGGCGCCCTCGAAGCGCTCCTCGTTGAACGCCTCGGTGTTGGCCACGTAGACGCGCCCGCTCACCGGGTTGACGGCCATGTTGTAGAGGACCGTGCCCACGCCCTGGAAGGCGCCCGCGGGGCCCGCGAGCTGCGCCGGCGGGTCGGCCATGGCGTCGAGGACGAAGACGTCCTTGTCGGGCAGCGCGAGGTTCACCTTGTCGTCCCAGGCTCGATTCAGCTCGTCCACCCAGTGCTGGCCGTTGAATTTGACGATGAGGGGCGCCGACGGCTGCGCCACCCCGGCGGCGTTGGTGGTCGGCGGGGGCAGGCCGAGGCCCAGGTTCACCACGTTGGTCTCGATCACCGTGGTGCGGTTGCCCGAGTGGAAGGCCGCCGCGTAGACGCGCGCGCCGTCGGGCGTGGCGGCGAGCGCGCGCGGCGTGTCGCTGAACAGGGTGACGATGGTGAGCGGCGCGGGGCTCTGGCTCGCCGCGGAGAAGACCCAGACGTCGGCGCGGCCCACGCCCGGCGTGGTGAGCGCCGGGTCGACAGGGCTGTTCTGGCCGCGGTGCGCGGTGGTGATGAAGGCGCGGTCCTTGCCAGGGCCGGCGAACACGATGTCGCGAGGCTCGTCGCCGACGAGCAGGGTGCGCGCCACGCGGGGCTTCCCGGGCCTCGAGACGTCGACCACGCTCACGCTGTCGGAGAGGTGGTTGACGACCCAGACCTCGTCGTCGCTGCGGGCCGCCACCGCGACGGGCTCCAGGCCGACGGCGACCGAGCCGCGGTGCACGAGCGTGCCCCGCCTGACCTTGAAGATCTCCAGCCGGTTGTCGGGCGTGTTGACGGCGAAGAGCGTCGACCCGTCGGGCGAGAGGGCGAGAGGGCGAACCTGGCCGCTCTCGAAGAGGGTGTAGGGCCGGGCGGGGGCGAGGGCGCTCGGGGCGCTCGCGGCGGCTCGGGATTCATCCACGGATGCGCCGGTGTCGCCGCAGGCGGCGAGGGCGAGCGCCGAGAGCGACAGGAGAAGGAGCTTCATGATGGGCACCTCGAAGGTTATGGGAACATTCAAGGATACCACCGACATCCAGGCACCGAGCAATAGCGCCGAATCAGAATGAGATACGATTGTTTGGCAAGACACCTTTCAAGGGCGACAGCTCCTCGTGAATGGAATGCTCCACCATGTGCTACAGGTCCTCTGCGGTAGGGGCCTGGCCCACCAGGGCGATGCGATCGCGAAGGCGCCCTGTCGCCGTGGCGCGGGAGGGCGCATGTTGCGGCGCGGGCCACGCGTCAGGGGCGCAGCCTTCGCCGCCGGTCTCGGTCGGCGCTGGGCGTCGCGCCTCGGCTCGTGCGGCGCGGGTCACGCGGCGAGGATCACGCGGCGAGGATCACGCGGCGGCGGGCGTGGCCGGGCGGCGAATCAGCGAGAGGGCGACGTAGACCACGAACGAGATCGAGAAACCCGAGAACCACGCGTAATGGTAGAAATCCATCCATGCGGCGGAGGCCGTCAAGACACCGACGGTGCCGAGGAAGCCGGGCAGATTGGGCAGGACGCCGGCGACGAGGGCGACGAGCGCGATGGGGTTCCACCCGTTCGTGTACCAATAGGGCCCCTCCCGCTTGTAGAGCTGGGCGAGATCGAGCTTGGTCCGGCGGATCACGTAGTACTCTGCGATCAGGATCGCGCCGACGGGGCCGAGCAGCGCGGAGTAGCCGACGAGCCAGGTGAAGATGTACCCCGTCGGATCGCTGACGAGGCGCCAGGGCTGCATCAGGATCCCGAGGATGCCGGTGATGAGGCCGCCGGTGCGGAAGGAGATCCGTGACGGCCAGAGGTTCGAAAAATCGTTGGCGGGGCTCACCACGTTCGCGGCGATGTTCGTCGCCAGGTTGGCGATGCTGAGCGCCGCGAGCGAGACGATCAGGACGACGGGGCTCTCGAAGCGGGTGATGAGGACGACCGGGTCCCAGATGGTCTCCCCGTAGATGACGACCGTGGCCGACGTGACGGCGACGCCGATGAACGAGAAGAACGCCATGGTGGGCGGCAGGCCGACGGCCTGCCCGAGGGCCTGATCGCGCTGCGAGCGCGCGTAGCGGGTGAAGTCGGGGATGTTGAGCGCCAGCGTCGACCAGAAGCCGACCATCCCCGTGAGCGCGGGGAAGAAGAATGTCCAGAGCTGGCCCTCCTTGGGCTGCCCCGCCGCGAAGGATGAGGGCTTCTCGAGCATCGGGCCGAAGCCGCCCGCGCGGCCATGCGCCCAGAAGAGCAAGAGCAGGCCGAGGGCGACCAGCAGGGGCGCCTTGATGTTCAGCAGGATCCGGATCGACTCGATGCCCAAGTGGATGATCCAGACGTTGATGCCCCAGAACAGCAGGAAACAGGCGAGCTGGGCGGCGTTGATGCCGAGCGGCGTCGCCGGCATCTGCTCGATCGACGGCATGAAGACGGCGACGATCTTGTAGATGGCCCACCCGCCGAGCCATGTCCCGATCCCGAACCAGCCGCACGCCACGAGGGCCCGGAGCACCGCCGGCACGTTGGCCCCTCGGACGCCGAACGCGCTCCGGCAGTAGACGGGAAACGGAATGCCGTACTTCGTGCCCGCGTGCGCGTTCAGGATCATCGGCAGGAGCACGATGACGTTGCCGAGGAGGATCGTGAGCTCGGCCTGAGCCCAGCTCATCCCCTCGGCGATCAGGCCCGAAGCGAGCATGTACGTGGGAGTACAGGCGCACATGGATATCCACAGTGCGGCGATGTCCTTCATCCCCCATTTGCGCTGATCGAGGCGCACGGGCGCGATGTCCTCGTTGATGTAGCGGGGGTCGACCTCTTCCATACCCCGTGAGCCGCCGCGGGCATTCTCGTTGGCGGCGGATTGCACGTCGGGCCGAGCGATCGTTTGCGCCATGATCGATCAGGCTACACGACGCGACGTGGGATTGGATAGAGGGTCGGAGATTCCTTGCTTCAATCCATGGGTTGCGCGGAGCCGAGAGCGGCCGCGTCGCGGAGGAGCCTTGCTAGCGGGCTTGCCGCCCCGGGCCGGCGAGGCCGCGCTTCAGGGCGAACGCGATACCCTCCTTCAGGGTCCGCAGCGTCACGACGCCGCCTACACCGACGCCCAGCTCGACCAGCGTCTGCGCGATCCGCGGCTGGATGCCGGTGAGCACCACCTGCGCGCCGAGGAGCCGCACCGCCTTGGCCAGCCGGATCATCGCGTCCGCTACCTGGGTGTCGATCACGGCCACGCCGGTGATGTCCAGCACCACCGTCGTGGCGTTGTGCGCGATCACCCCCTGGAGGAGCGTCTCGAGCGCCGCCGCGGCGCGGGCGCTGTCGAGGAAGCCGATCAGCGGCATCGCGATGACCTCATCCGCCACCGGCATCAGCGGGGCCGACAGCTCGCGGACCATCTGCTCGAGCTTCATCGTCTTCTCCGCCACGCGCAGCTCGAGCTCGGCGTTGAGCCGCCGCACCTCGTCCTCGGCCTGCCGGCGATCGGTGACGTCGACGCCGACCGCCTGGAACTCGGCGCTCGCGCCCCCCTCGCCGAGCGGGGCCCGGTTGGTCCAGTGCAGCCAGCGGATCGAGCCGTCGGGGCGCACGACCCGGTGCTCGGTGTGGACGATCGGGTTCTCGGGGCCGAGCTTCGCGAACTGGCGATCGAGGTTCCGCTGATCCTCGTCGGGGACGAGCGGCGTGAAGCTATGCCCGATCAGCTCCTCCCGCGTCTTGTCGAAGTACCGGCAGTACACGTCGTTGACGAAGGTCAGCGTGCCATCCATCCGGAAGCGGCATATGAGCTCGGTCTGGTCCTCGACGATGCCCCGGTAGCGCGCCTCACTCTCGCGCAGGGCGGCCTCCACCAGCCGTTTCTCGGCGAGCTCCCGCTCGAGCTCGGCGTTGCGCTGGCGGAGCATCTCCAGTTCCACCTCCGCTGTACTGCCACTCCTCGCTTCGCCATCGTTCATGATCCCGTGGCCCCTCGGAGCGCCGACGGACGGCGCCGTTCTCCGCCAGCGTACCAAAAGCACGGTCGCCGCGGGCGAACTTCGTACGTGCGCTCGCCCTGCGCAGCGCCTCCGACCCCGCACGACCCGCACATTCGATCGACGCACGCGAGCGCACCGTCACCCAGCTTCGTGGCTCACGGCGGCCGTCCTCCCGTCCTCTTTCCGAACGACGTTCGT
The DNA here is from genome assembly GCF_051529605.1 of Sorangium sp. So ce296. NCBI lineage: Bacteria > Pseudomonadati > Myxococcota > Polyangiales > Polyangiaceae > Sorangium > Sorangium sp. So ce296. Next base: position 13,427,313 of record NZ_CP150325.1, on the reverse strand, counting down.
CTCCTGTGTTGGCTGCTTTACCTTCTCAACCGCGCCGTCCTTCTCCTCGAGGCTGCGGCCGGGCTCCCTGCTGTGGAATTTTTATTCTGACTATTGCCGTTGTTTAGAAAATATGTTCCAATGTCACCATGTCCACCAAGTTTCGCAGCCCCCTGCACGAGATGGCCTCGACCACCCCCACGGACTTCTGGTGCGACTCTTGCGCGGTGGGCGAGCTCAAGTACGCCCTCGAGCACGGCGCGGTCGGCGCCACCAGCAACCCCACCATCGTCGCCAGCGTGCTCAGGACCGAGTTCGGCGCCTGGAAGCCGCGCGTGGAGGAGCTGATTCAAGCGCAGCCTACGTGGACGGAGGCGCACATCGCTTGGGAGGTGATGGAAGCGATGTCCGTGAAGGCTGCCAGCCTGCTCACACCCGTGTTCGAGCAGACGGGAGGCAAGAAGGGCTGGTTGTCGATTCAAACCAACGCGGAATTTCACAAGAGCCCTCATGCGCTCGTGAGCCAGGCGCTCCGTTTCGCGTCGCTCGCCCCCAACCTGCAGGTGAAAATTCCGGCCACGGTGGCCGGCATCCAGGCCATCGAGGAAGTGACGGCGGAGGGGGTCAACGTCAACGCCACCGTCTGCTTCACGGCGCCGCAGGCCGTCGCCGTCGCCGAGGCCGTCGAGCGAGGGCTCAAGCGCCGTGAGGCAGCCGGACGTTCCACGGACGACATGGTCCCGGTCTGCACCATCATGGTCGGCCGACTCGACGACTGGCTCAAGGTCGTGTGCGAACGACAAGGCAAGGTGCCGACCCCCGGCACGCTGGATTGGGCCGGCATCGCGGTGTTCAAGAACGCGCTCAAGACGTTCAAGCAGTCAGGTTACCGCACGCGCCTGCTCGCCGCCGCCTATCGTCATCACCTCCACTGGTCGGAGCTGGTGGGCGGGGACGTCATCCTCACGATTCCGCCGGAGTGGCAGCGCAAGTTCAACGCCTCCAAGCTCCCGGTCATCCCGCGCATCGACAACCCGGTTCCGCAGCAAGCCATGACCGAGCTCTCCGAGCAGCTCGAGGACTTCCGGCGCGCCTACGACCCCAAGGGTATGACGGTGGCCGAGTTCGACGGCTTCGGCGCCACCCGTCGCACGCTTCGGACCTTCCTCGATTCCTATTACGGCCTGCTCAGCTTCATCCGCGACCTGCGCATCCCGAATCCGGACGCGTGAGCTGACCAGCGCCGGCCGGCGGCTGGAGCGGGCGGGCTGCCGCGTCGCAGCTCGCGCCGCCGGCTGCCCCCGCGTCGCCGCACCTCACCCGGACCGCTCGCCCGACGCCCGGCGGTGCGCGAAGCCGTCAGGCCGATCGCTTCGACTTCTTGCCGTTGCCGTGGCTGCGCTTGGCTTCCACGGCGCGGCCGACGCCGACGACGAGCGCGACGGCCAGCGTCATGGTGACGGCGAGCGAGCGGAACATGCCGACCGAGGCTTGCTGTACCTCCAGGCTCACGTCGGCGTGCTCGGCGAGCGGGCTGAGCGGGCTGTCGGTCAAGGCGACGATCTTGACGCCACGCTGCTTGGCTTCACGCACGACCTGCGCCACGTCCGGCGAATAAGCCTTCGAGCTGATGGCGATGATGACGTCGCGATTCGTGGCATGGCCGACCTGCTGCATGAACATGCCGCCCACGCCGTCCACCAGCACGTTGCGCACGTTCATCTGGCTGAAGGCGTAGGCCAGGTAGCAGGCGATCGGGAAGGAGCGGCGGTGCGCCACCACGTACACGATCTCGGAGTCCGTGATCAGCTTGTAGGCCTGGTCCAGCAGCGGCCCCATCCGCCGCTGCTGCTGCAGCCGGCGCAGCCCGACCATGTCCGCTTCGACGAACTGGTCGAGCAGCGCCCTGGCGTCGCCCCTGACCTCTTCGCTCGGAGCGCCCTCGGTGCCGTCGAGGGAGCGCAGGCGCTCCTTGTAATCCGGCATGGCGTCGGTCAGCCGCGTGCGGAACACGCGCTGCATGTCGCTGTAGCCGGAGAAGCCGAATTCCTGGGCGAAGCGGATGAGGCTGCTGGGTTGCACGCCGGCGCGCTGCGAGACCTGCGCGATGGTATCGAGCGCGAGCTCACTGGGGTTGTCGAGAGCGTGGCTGGCAATCTGCTGGAGACGTTTGCTCAGGCTGGGGAATTGTTTGATGATCGCTTTTTCCAGCTGATCGTACGTCTCCGGATGCGTAGCTTCGCTCTTCTTCATTCATTTCACCGTGGGCATCGCGAAGCTCGCCCCGACGCTCGCCCCTCGCGGCCAGCGCGACGTGACGGTCTTCAGGCGCGTGAAGAATCGGACACCCTCCGGACCGTGCATGTAGTGATCGCCGAACAGCGAGCCCTTCCAGCCGCCGAAGCTGTGGAACGCCATCGGCACGGGGATCGGCACGTTCACGCCCACCATGCCGATCTGGATGCGCTTGGCGAACTCATCCGCAGCCTCGCCGCTGCTGGTGAAGATGGCGCCGCCGTTGCCATAGCGGTGGGCATTCACCAGCTGGATGGCGGCGTCAAGCGTCGGCACGCGGACGACGGCGAGCACCGGGCCGAAGATCTCTTCCTGGTAGATCTTCATGGACGAGGTGACGTGGTCGAACAAGCAACCACCCAGGAAGAAGCCGTCCTCGGCTCCGGGAACTTTGAGGCCGCGCCCGTCGACCAGCAGCCTGGCGCCTTCCTTGACGCCGAGGTCCACGTAGCCGGAGACCTTCTCGAGGTGCTGCTTGGTGACCAGGGGCCCCATATCCAACCCCGGCTGGTCGCCGGGTCCGATCTTGAGCGCCTTGATCTTGGGGATGAGCGCGTCGACCAGGCGGTCGCCCGTCTCGGGGCCGACGGCGACCGCCACCGAGATGGCCATGCAGCGCTCGCCCGCCGAGCCGTAGGCGGCGCCCATCAGAGCGTCGACCGTGTGGCTCAGGTCGGCGTCCGGCATGACGATCATGTGGTTCTTGGCGCCGCCCAGAGCCTGCACCCGCTTACCGGCTCGCGTCGCGCGCTGATAGACGTCCTCGGCCACGGGCGTGGAGCCGACCAGGCTGATGGCCGCGACGTCCGGATGCTCGATGAGAGCGTCGACGACCTCCTTGTCGCCGCTCACGACGTTGAACACGCCCGGCGGCAGCCCAGCCTGGGTCCACAGCTCCGCGAGGCGCAGCGACAGCGACGGCACCTTCTCCGACGGCTTCATGATGAAGGTGTTGCCGCAGGCGATGGCGATCGGCGCCATCCACAGCGGGATCATGGCCGGGAAGTTGAACGGCCCGACGCCGGCGCACACGCCGAGCGGCTGGCGAAAGGACCAGCTGTCGACGCCGCGCGCCACGCCCTCCGAGTACTCACCCTTGAGCAGCTGCGGAATGCCAGCGGCGAACTCGACCACCTCCATGCCGCGCGTCACGGAGCCGCGCGCGTCGTCGAGCACCTTGCCATGCTCGGCGGTGACGAGCGCCGCCAGCTCGTCCACATGCCGGTCGATCAGGCTCTTCAGCTCGAACATGACGCGCGCGCGCCGCACGGGCGGCGTCGCCGACCAGCTCTCGAAGGCCCGCTTGGCGACCCCCACGGCGCTCGACACCTCGCCGGCCGTCGACATCGGCACCTGGCTCGTGACGGCGCCGAGCGCCGGGTTGAAGACGTCGCCCCACCGCTGCGTGGAGCTGTCCGTCATCTTGCCGCCTACGTAGTTCTGCAGTTTCTTGATCATGGCTTCATTACCTATCGAGGCCCGTGCCGCCCTATTGGCAGGCCGTCAGGCCTCCGTCCACGTACAGGATCTGCCCGGTCACGAAATCGCTGCCGGGGCCGCAGAAGAACAGCGTCGGTCCGACGACGTCCTCCGGCTCCGCGACGCGACCGAGCGGGATGCGCTCGAGCAGCTTGGCTCGTTGCTCGGGGTTCTTGAGTGCATGTTGCGCCATTTCGCTCTGCACGAAGGTCGGCGCCACGCCGTTCACGTTGATGCGATGCGGCGCGAGCTCCACCGCGTGCTGTCGGACGATCATGGCCAGGCCGCCCTTGCTCGAGGTGTAGGCCGAATAGCCTTTACCCTGCAGGGCTAGGGAGGCGCGCACGGACAGGATGTGCACCTGGCGTCCGCCCTGTCCTTGCTGCACTTGACGCCGCGCGACGGCCTGCCCCAGGAACATGGCCGCCTTCAGGTTGAGGTCGATCACGCTGTCGAAGCTCTCCTCGGTCGCCTCGAGCACGCGCTGCTCGCGATGGATGCCGACGGCGTTGACCAGGATGTCGCAGCGCCCGAAGTGGTCGCAGACGGCGTCGACCGAGCGCCCGATGTCCTTCACCGAGCGGGCGTCGAAGGCGACGCCCCTGGCGTCCGCCCCGGTAGCGAGCACCGATTCCGTCACCGCGCGCAGCTTGCGCTCGTCGGTGCCGCCCACGACCACCTTGGCGCCGGCTTGCCCCAGGCCGCGCGCGATCGCCGCGCCGAGCGCTCCGGTGCCGCCCGGTACGTACGCGACCTTGTCGAACAGGGGTCTCGAGAGCTGGGGCGCGGTGGTCGTCATGGTGGCCTCAATCCAGGTGCAAACCGCCGTTGATATCGAGCAGCTCCCCGGTGATGAAGCCAGCCAGGGGCGAGGACAGGAACACCACGGCGTGCGCGATCTCCTCCGGCTCGCAGAAGCGACCGACGGGGATCTGCTTCAACGTTCGCTGCCGCTGCTCCTCCGTGAGCTGCTCGGTGATCATCTTGGTCCTCACGTAGGCCGGCGCGATGGCGTTCACGGTCACGCCGTGCGGCGCCAGCTCTCGCGCGAGCGAGAACGTGAGCCCGCCGAGCGCGCCCTTGGACGCGGTGTAGGCAGTGCCGGCCGTGAGCCCGCCGGTCTTCATGGCCACCGAGCACATATTGATGATGCGGCCCCACCCGCGCTCGCGCATGGAGGGCACCCACTCGCGGCTCAGGTGGTACGGCCCGTCCAGGTTGACGGCCATGATCTTGCGCCACTCCTCCGGCGTGGTCTCCGCCAGCTTGTGGTTGGAGAGCACGCCCGCGTTGTTGACCAGGATCTCCACCGCCCCGACGCGCTCGCGCACGTCGGCGCACGCGGCCTCGACCTGCGCCGAGTCGCTCAGATCGAACAGGATCGGGTAGGCGCCATCGCCCAGGGAGGCCGTCACCGCATCGAGCGCCGCGCGATCCGCGTCCGCCAGCACCACGCGGTGGCCTTCGGCGAGCAAGGAGCGCGCGATCGCCGCGCCCATGGCGCCGCCGGCGCCCGTCACCATCGCGACGCGGCTCGGGTTGTTCGTCTTGTCCTTCGTTTCGATTCTCGTTGGAGTCATTCTCGTTGCTCAGCAATCCGCGAGCGCGCCCAGGTAGTCGCGCACGCCCGTGTGTTCCAGCAGCCTGCCGTAGGTCGGCAGCTCCGCGACCTGACCACCGGCCACGAACAGGAAGCGCTCGCAGTGGTCACGCATGATATCGATGTGAAACGGCTCGTAAGGATGGACGCACAGCATGACCACGCGGCCGCTGGCGCGGAGCTTCTTGAAGAAGCTCAGCATGAAGCCGATGTACCCGTCTTGCGTGCTGAACTGCGGCTCGTCGAAGATGTGCACCAGCGGGTAGTCGGACCCCGCCGGATGCAGCATGAAATCGGGCTTGGTCTTCTTGACCGAGCGCACCTGATACGACTGGTGGTAGTGAATGACCATGCGGTCACGCTCGCGGTACTTCACCGTTTGAATATCGCGCCCGCCGCACAGGATCTGCCCGCTGGTCGGCGCGTTGCTGCCCGACAGCATCTCGAACAGGGTCGTCTTGCCGGCGCCGTTCGGCCCCATCACGCCGATGATCTCCGGCCCTTCGATCGTGAACGAGGCGCTGAGGCTGAACGTCTGCTTCCTGGCGAACAGGCCGCGCGAGTACGTCTTCTTCAGGTTCCGCACCTCGAGGACCGGCGTCGTCATGACAGCTCTCCCAGCAGGCGTGCGTCCTCTAGCAACGCCTTGGCCGGCCCGTGGTGCACGACGCGGCCGCCGCGGACGACGTACGCGCGATCGCACACCGCCAGCGCGCTGCGCACGTTTTGTTCCACCACCAGCACGCCGATGCCCTCGTCGCGCAGGCGTGCGATGGTCTTCATGACGTCCTGCACCAGCTTGGGCGCCAGGCCTTGCGACGGCTCGTCCAGCAGCACCAGGCCGGGGCCGCCCAGCAGGGCGCGGCCGATGGCGACCATCTGCATCTCGCCGCCGGAGAGGTTCTCGCTGTCGCGATCGAGCAGGTACTCCAGCGCAGGGAACAGGCCGAACACCTCCTTCTCGCTCCAGCTGCGGAACGCCGTCTTCTTCTTGCCCAGCTGAAGGTTGGTCCTCACCTTGAGCGCGGGGAAGATGCGGCGATCGTCCGGCACCCAGCCGATGCCGGCGCGAGCGATGTCGCTCGTGGCCGCGCGCGTGATCTCGCTGCCGCCGAAGCGGATCGCCCCGCGGCGCGCCGGTGTGAGACCGAGGATGGAGCGCAAGACGGTCGTCTTGCCGGCGCCGTTCGGCCCGAGGAGCGCCACGGCCTCGCCCTTGCCGACGCTCAGATCGACGCCGAACAGCGCCTGCGTCTCGCCGTAGAAGGTCTCGATGCCCTGGATTTCAAGCATCCGCCGACGCTCCCAGCTTCGCCCGGCGCACCCACGGATCCGAGCGCAGCTCGTCCGGCGTGCCCTGCGCGATCACCTGGCCCCAGTGGATCACCGACACGCGGTCGGCCAGCCGGAACAAGAACTCCATGTCGTGCTCGATCATGACGATGGTGAAGCGGCGCTTGAGCGTGAGGATCAGCTCCAGCAGCCGGTCGCGCCCTTCGGCGCCCATGCCTTGCGTCGGCTCGTCGAGGAAGAGCACGCGCGGCTCCGCCGCGAGCGCCACGGCGATCTCGAGCGCGCGGCGCTGGCCGTAGGACAGGTTGATCGATTTGCTGTCGAGGCGCTGGCCGAGCCCCACCTGCTCGACGACGCGGATCGCCTTGTCGATGGCAGCGGAGTCGGCGGCGACGCTCTTGAACGGGTTCATGCCGGAGCGGCGCATCTCCGGCACGGCGAACAGCACGTTCTCCAGCACCGTGAACTCGTCGAACAAGCTCATGATCTGGAACGAGCGCGCCACGCCCCTCTGCGCGATCTGCCGCGGCGACAGGCCGGTGATGTCCTGTCCATCCAGCAGCACCCGCCCGCGATCCGGCGGGAAGTGACCGGTGAGCACGTTGAAGCAGGTCGACTTGCCGGCGCCGTTCGGGCCCATGATGCCCGACAGCTGGCCCTGCTCGAACGACAGCGTGATGTCCTCCAAGACCACCCGGTCGCCGAAGCGCTTGCTCAGGTGGATGGCCTCAAACAGAGCCATTTCCGGCCTCCGTGGGCAGCGGCTCGGATCCCGTCGCGCACGATCCGCGCGAGAGCCTGGCGCGGTAATGCTGGAACGCGCCGGCGATGCCTTCGGGCTGGAACAACACCACCGCCATGAAGAGCAAGCCGTACCAGAGCAGCCAGGTCTCGGTCGCGGCGCCGAGCAGGTCGCGCGCGACGATGAACACCAGCGCGCCCAGCACCGGCCCCCAGAAGCTCACGGTGCCGCCGCCGATCAGCACCGCCATGACGATGAAGCCGGAGCTGTGCACGCTCATCACGTCCGGATAGGCGCTCTCTTGCGCCACGGCCAGGAGCCCGCCGGCCAGCCCGGCGAACACGCCGGAGAGCGCGATCACGGCCCACTTCGTGAGCCACACGTTGTAGCCGACGAAGCGCGCGCGAGGCTCGTTCATGCGGATGGCTTGCAGCGCCTTGCCGAACGGCGAGTGCACCAGGCGCCACAGCGCCGCGATCGCGAGCGCCAGGATGGCGAGCACCACGTAGTAGAGCGTGGCGTTGTCCTTCAGCTCGAGCCCAGCCAGCGCCGGCCGGCGAATGTTGAGCAAGCCGTCCTCCCCGCCCGTGATCGAGTGCGCCTTCATGGCCACGAACCAGAACACCTGCCCGCAGGCGATGGTGAGCAGGGCAAAGTAGATGCCGCGCCGGTGCGCCACGAGCGCCCCGACGAGCGCAGCGCCGAGGCCGCCCGCGGCCGCGCCGAGCGCGAGGCAAACCAGCGGGTTCTGCGACAAGCTCAGGTAAGACAGGCCGTAGGCGTAGGCGCCGACGCCCAGGAACGCGCCGTGGCCGAACGAGGGCAGGCCCGTGTAGCCCATGAGCAAGTTGTAGCCGAGGGCGTACAACATCCAGATCGCGACCTCGATGCCGAGGTACTGGTAGAGCCCGAGGTGCTCGGCCCAGAGCGGGAAGCTCGCCATCAAGGCCAGCGTGATCAGCATGGGCCTCGTGACCCAGGCTTGCCCGCGAGCCTGGCGGCCTCTGGTGGTGACGGGTGTGTAAAGCGGCATCGATCAAGCCTCGAGCGCGCTCTTCTTACCCATCAGCCCGCGCGCGCGGACGCTGAGCACCAGGATGAGCAAGAGGTACATGGACATGACCGACCACTCGGCGGCGTATCCACCGGTGATGCCGACCGTGACGCCGACGAGCAGCCCGGCGAGCACGGCGCCCCAGAAGCTACCGACGCCGCCGAGCACGATGATGAGAAACGAGGGAATCACCGCGTCCACGCCCACGTGCGGGCGCAGGCCCCAGATCGGCGTCAGGATGATGCCGGCCAGCGCCGCCAGGCCCGCGCCCATGGCGAACACGAACAGCCGCAGTCGACCGATGTTGATGCCGAGCGCGCGGACCATCTCGGCGTCGTGCGCGCCGGCCTTCACGCGGGCCCCGTAGGGCGTCTTCTCCAGGAAGAGCCACACGAGCGCCATCATCACGACGCCCAGAGAGGCGGCGAAGAACCGGTACTTGGAGTAGATGAGGTCACCGGCCATGAACGCGCCGTTCACGGCCTCCGGCACCGGCAGGCTCTTCTCGCCGGGGCCCCACACGATGCGAATGCCTTCTTCGAGCACCAGGGAGGCGCCGAAGGTGAGCAAGAGGCCGTACTCGGACTTCTTTCCGTACGTGCGGCGGATACAGCGCTCCAGGCCCATGCCCACGACGCCGAGCAGGAGCGGCGCCACGATCAGCGCCAGCGCGTACCTGAGCGCCAGCGGCAGCTCCAGGTACGCGCTGGCCGCCTCGCCCATGAACCCGGGATTGATGATCTCCACCGCCAGGTACGCGCCGAGCGCGAACAGCGAGCCGTGCGCCAGGTTGATCACCTCCATGACGCCGACGATGAGCATGAAGCCGAGCGCCAGCAGCCCGAACAGAATGCCGAGCGAGACGCCGTTGATCAGGTGGGGCAGCACGGCTTACGGCTCGTAGACGGGCGTCGACTCGAGCGGCTCCAGCTTGCACTTGGCGTCCGCGTCCTTGTCGACGACCTGGCTCGGATCGGTGTGGCTGAGGATCTTGAACAGCGCGTCGGGGTTCTGGGAGTCGAGGTCGGCGGTGGCCAGGTAGATCGTCTGCTGCAGCTGGTGCGTCGCCGGGTTCATGTAGGCGTCGTGGTGCTGCATGCGCTCTTTGGCTGAAATTCTCAGGCCCTCCAGCTCTTTGATCACCGCGTGGTTCTTGGTCGTCTTGGCGCGCTCGACCGCCTCCAGCAGCGAGCGGGTCGCCCAGTAGCCGTTGTAGAACACGTTGCCCGGCGTCTTGATCTTCGAGTCGGGGTTGGCCTTGGCGTACCTGGCGTTGAACTCCTTGACCCCGGGCAAGTCGAGCCCCTGGTACCAGGTCGTGCCGAACACGCCGAACAGGTCCGTGCGCGGCAAGCCGTAGATGTCCGGCCAGTCCTGCTGGTTGTTGATCCAGGCGTACTTCTCGCCCAGCTTCATCTGCGCGACCTGCGCGCGGAGGGCCTTCAGGTCGTCGCCGCCGACGGCAGCGGCGATGACGTTCGGCGCCTTCTGCTGCACCTTGAGCAGGATCGCGCTGAAGTCACGCGTGCCTTGCGGCACCAGGATCTCGTCGATGATCTCGCCGCCGCTCTCCGTCACCACCTTCTTGGTGGCCTTGGCGGTGTCGTGACCCCACACGTAGTCGTTGGTGAGCAAGAGCCACTTCTTGCCGAACGCCTCGATCGCGCCCTTGGCGGAAGCCTGGGTGAAGTTGCTGCCGTTGGCGTCCCACACGAACTTCACGCGGTGGCAGTTCTCGCCGGCCTCCGTGGCGGAGCTGCTGTTCGTGTTGAGGTAGATGACGCCGTACTTCTGCGCCACCTGCGAGATGGCGTTGGCCACGCCGGAGCTGACGCCGCCGACGAGGAAGGCGACCTTGTCCTGCTTGATCATGCGCTCGGCGACGCGGGATCCCGTCGCCGGCGTCGTCTCGGTATCCATGTGCACCCACTTCACGGGCCTACCGAGCACGCCGCCTTTGGCGTTGGCCTCGTCGATGGCCATGAGGATGCCGCGCTTGTCGGAGTCGCCGCTGTTCGCGTACTGGCCGCTGGCGTCCGCCGTGATGCCGATCACGATCGGCGGCTTGCCTGATTCCGCCTGCGAGGACGAGGCGCCCTCGGCGCCCGCCTTCTTGCCGCACGCCGCTGTGAGCGCGCACAGCGCGCCCACCGCCGCCAGGTTCAAGGCGCGAGAGGTCATTTTCCGAGCTCGACGCTGTTCTGCTTGCAGTGGGAGGCGACCATGTGTCCGACGAGCCCGTCCGCGTAGCCGGAGTTGAGCGCGGACACGAGCGCGTTGAGCACCGCAGGCCCCATCGGCGCCGTGAGCGGGACGTCCGCCACCATGCGGTTGTAGTAGCGGAGATCTTTGGCGGCGTTGGCGAGCGTGAAGTTGAGCCCGCTGAAGTCGCCGCTCTCGAGGATCTTCGGCACGATCAGCTGGAAGATGCCGCTGTTGGCGCCGCCGCTGCCCACCACCTTGGCGAATTTGCCGAGGTCGACGCCCGTGGCCGCGCACGCGCACAGCGCCTCCGCGATCAGCGCCGCGTGCCCCATCGTGATGAGGTTGTAGATGAGCTTGGTGCGGGCGCCGGAGCCGACGCCGCCCATGTAGAAGATGTTCTCGCAGAACGCTTCCAGCACCGGCCGCACCTCGGCGAACGTCTGCTCGTCGGCGCCGACCATGGTGTTCAGCTTGCCGGCCTCGGCGTCCTTCGGGCTGCGCGCCAGCGGTGCGTCGGCGTAGGACGCGCCGAGCGCCGCCAGGTCGTTCGCGACGCGCTCGCTCATGGCCGGCTCGCTCGTGGAGCAGTCGAGCAGGATCATCCCTTTTTTGAAGGCACCCAGGAGCCCGTCCTGTCCGTACACGACCTGCTCGACCTGCGGAGCGCCGGTCACGCACAGGAGGACGAGGTCGGAGGCGTCGGCGATGGCGCGCGGCGTCTTGGCCTCGCTCGCGCCTTGCGCGAGCAGGTCTTCGATCGGCTTGCGATTCCTGTGAGCCATCACGGTGACGGGGAAGCCCTTGGCCAGGAGGTTCTTGGCCATGCCGTGTCCCATCAAACCCACTCCGACGAACCCGATCTTCTTTGCCATGATGGACTCCTACCAGGGCGCTGATCGCAGGATCTTCGCCTCCACGCGCTCTGATTTGCTCTCGCCAGCGGCTCTGGCCCAGGGACCTTTCTCGTAGAATATTTGTTCTATTTTGTCAACCGGTAGAACGAGGTCCGACAGCGGTTTTCAGAGGGGGTCTGGTACAGGCCCGAGCTCGCCCGCAGCGCTCGTGGCACAGGATGTGCTTGGGACGCTCGATGGGCGCCCACCGCCGCAGGGCGAGCGCGTGAGAACATCTAAATATTCATAATGATTAGTGATTTTTGCGCTCATGCCGTCTGGGCTGCAGTGAGTTTGCATATTTATTCACTTTGATGCGCTCGCCGTCCCGCCCACCGACTCGACTTGCGCCGTCGAATCGTTGATGCCCTGCGCCAATGTCGACGGGAGCTGGCCGAGCGCATTGCCGCCGCTCCGAGCGCCGTTCGGTGGAGTTTCTTGGAATTTTAATTTCAAAAATTTCAAACTTGGACTATTCGTTCCGACGGCTGCGTGCGCCGCCGGCTGCGCTCCACGCCGGCCTTCGTTCGAGATCCAGGCAGAGGAGAGCGACAAACGTGCTTCATTCAAAGAGAGTCGTGCGAGCCCTCGTGGTCAGCGCGGGCGTCGTGCCCGCGCTGCTGTCCTCGTTGCCGGCGCGAGCCGAGATCTTCCTGCTCAAGAAGGAGAAGGTGGACGACTGGGAGGTCTCGACCAACGGCCGCGTCGACGCCTACCTCAACTGGATCGGCGGCGAGACGATCGACGCGGATGGCCTGGGCAACAAGGTCGACCCCGACGACCCTGCCTCGACCGAACGGTACATCTTGGTAGGACCGCAGATCTCGATCCGCGGCAACCCGACGCCCGCTGGCGCCGTCGGCAACACCGTCACTGACACGGATCTGAACACGTTCCGCATCCGCGGCGGGTTCGCCAGCACGATCCTGGCGTTCAACGTCTACAAGCAAGTTTTGCCGGACGTGAAGCTCACCATCAAGCTGGCGTTGTGGGCGGGCATTCAGAACGCCCAGAACAACAACGTGCGCCAGTTCAACGACGCGGCCTCGGTGGACTTCCGCGAGCAGTATGTGGACCTGTCCGGCAGCTGGGGCGCAGCGTGGGGCGGCCGCCGCCTCGGCCTGTTCAATCGCGGCGGCATGAAGATGAACTGGGCTCTGATCCACCAGCACGGCGTGGGTCACCCGTGCAACGTGGACTCGTCAGGGGCGGCCACCTGCGGCCACACGGGCGTGGGCTCGATGTTCCCGTCCCGTCACGCGCAGCTCGGCTACGCCACGCCGGAGCTCGCCGGCGTGCAGCTCTCGGTGGCGGCGCTCGACCCGGCCATGATCGACGCCTCCTGGAACCGCACGATCGCGCCCCGCTTCGAGGGCGAGCTCACCTTTCGCAAGGTGCTGGACGACAAGCCCGCCGTGAAGGACGAGGTCAACGCCTGGCTCAACGGCCTGACGCAGATGGTCGGCCGCACCAAGGAGTCGCCGAGCAACCCGGACGCGCAGGACCCTGGGATTCCAGCGGACGCGGTGCGCAACGTGTGGGGCGCCGGCGGCGGCGCCTGGGGTCGTTACGCCGGCTTCGGCATCGGCGCCACGGGCTGGTTCGGCGAGGGCCTCGGCACCGCGTGGGCGCTCGGCAACACGGCCATCGACAGCATCGGCGAGCTGCGCATGCACTACGGCTACCTGGCAGCCGCGAACTACCGCGCGGGCAATTTCGAGGTCGCGGTCACCTATGGCTCCACCAACGTCGTGGAGACGGATTGGGACAAGGCCCCCTCGAACCCGGTCAAGATCAGCGTGATCGAGGAAGTGCGCGGCATCGGCGGTAAGATCGCCTACTACATGACCCCTGTGGTGTTCTCGATCGACGGCATGAATCTGAAGCACACCTGGCATCGCGGTGAGACGCAGGACGCCAACGTCGTCAGCGCCGGCGTGCTCGCAGAGTGGTAGCTGGAAGCAGCGCGTCGCCTCCGCGCAGGTGCGCGTCGCGATCGGCCTGGGACTGGTAGACGATCCGGCTCACCCCTTCTCTTCGTCGCGTTGGATCTCGGCCCGCAAGTCGTCGAGCTGCTCGAAGCGCTCGTCCGAGATGTCCCGGAAGCGCTCGAGCCACGCGCCGAGCTCGCGCAGCGGCGCCGCGCGCAGCCCGTAGATGCGCTGCTGCGCGCGGGGCTGGACGCCGACGAGGCCGGCGTCCCGCAGCACGCGCAGGTGCTTCGAGACCTGAGGCTGCGCGAGCGGCAGGCGGTCGCAGATCTCGCCGACCGGCAGGGGCCCGGCGCGAAGCAGCTCGACGATGCGCAGGCGGGTCGGATCGGCAAGCGCCGCGAACGTCTGCATCATCGACGAGTTATATTCCTATTCCAGTATATTCCTGTCAAGGAACATACGTCGAAGGGCGCTGAAATCCAGGTCTGCGCATCCTGACTGATCAACGCTTGACCAATTTTCAAAATCGGTCATTTATCAAGGCGCGGAGGGCGAGGGTGGCCGACGGAGATTTCTCGAAGCAGCGGCAGCGGGCCGAGCGGATCCTGGATGCAGCGGCGGAGCTGGTGCTCCGCTGGGGGTACAAGCGCGTCACCATCGACGAGGTCGCCAAGCGGGCGAACATCGGCAAGGGCACGGTCTACCTGCACTGGAAGACGCGCGAGGCGCTCTTCGTCGCGGTGCTCGCGCGCGACGCCCTGCGCATGTTCGACAGGTTCGCCGAGGTCATCCGCGAGGATCCGGCGGAGATCCTGCTCCACCGCGTGATGCGGCGCAGGCTCCTCCTCCTGGAGGAGTATCCGCTGCTGCAAGCGCTGTTCTCCCGCGACACCGAGGTGCTCGGCAGCCTCATCAGCGACAGCACGGCGCGGCCGCTCCAGGCGAACAAGCTCGCCTACCTCCGCGAGTACTGCGGGCTCCTGCGGTCGCACGGGCTGCTGCGCACCGACGTGGATCTGGACGCCCAGATCTACGCGATCAACGCGGCCGTGTTCGGCTTCTACCTGATGGATCCGCTGCTCCCGGCCGAGGAGAGGCGGTCCATCGAGGACCGGGCCGACATGATCGCCTCGATGGTGCGCAGGGCCTTCGAGCCCCCGGAGCCCCCCGAGCCCGGCGTCGTGCGCGCGCTCGCGCCCGCGATCATCGACCGCTTCGAGCAGCTACGCGCTGACTACGCGCAGTTCGCACAGGGCAACATCACCTCAACGCGGGAGAGCCCCGAGGAGTGATCCGATATGAGCACAACCGACGTGACCACCCAGCCGAGCCAGACCACGCTGGACGCCTTTCTGACATGGCTGCGCAACGCGCGGGAGTCCACCCCGGTTCTTCACGACGAGAAGCAGCGCATTTGGCACCTCTTCCGTCACGCCGACATCCTCCGCGTGCTGTCCGATCCGGCGACGTTCTCGTCGGAAATGTCCAAGTTCATCCCGCCGCAGGCCGACTTCGACCTGTTCTCCAGGGGCAACTTCGTGCGGATGGACCCGCCGAAGCACCGGAAGCTCCGCGATCTCGTCAGCCAGGTGTTCACGCCGCGCGTGGTGGCGGGGCTCGCCCCGCGGATCGCGGCCGTCACCGGCGAGCTGCTCGCCGACGTCGGGGACGCCGAGCGCTTCGACCTGGTCGGGAGCCTGGCCCATCCGCTGCCGGTGATCGTCATCGCCGAGCTGCTCGGCATCCCGACCGCGGACCGCGCGGCCTTCCAGACCTGGGCCGACACGATGCTGTCGAGGGAGACCCAGGGCCCGGGCCAGTTGCCGGATCAGGCCATGGTGGACCGCCTCGGGCCGGTGCTCGGCGAGATGAACCGCTATTTCCTTTCGCACATCAAGCAGCGCCGCGAGCGCGTCACCGACGATCTCATCGGTCAGCTGGTGCGCGCGGAGGTCGATGGGCACCGCCTGGAGGACGAGGAGATCGTCGGCTTCGTCGGCCTGCTGCTGCTCGCCGGTCACATCACGACGACAGCGCTCCTCGGGAACGCGATCCTCTGCCTCGACGAGCACCCCGCCGCGGCGGCGGAGCTCCGGGCCGACCCGGCGCGGATCCCGGCGGCCATCGAGGAGGTGCTCCGCTACCGCCCGCCGTTCCCGCGGCTCGCCCGGCGGACCACGAAAGAGGTCGAGATCGGCGGGGAGACGGTCCCCGCCGACCAGCTGATCATGCTGTGGATCGCGTCGGCCAACCGGGACGGCGCCCACTTCCAGGACCCCGACACGTTCGAACTCCACCGCAAGCCCAACCAGCACCTGAGCTTCGGGCACAGCATCCACTTCTGCCTCGGCGCCCCGCTGGCCAGGCTCGAGGCGAAGATCGCGCTGGAGATCCTGCTCGACCGGTACCGGACGATCGCGGTCGCCCGCGACGATCGCTGCGAGTTCCACAACCCGTGGAGCATGATCAGCGTCCGGCGACTTCCCGTGGACGTCCAGCGGAGCTTGCGCTGAAGCGGGAGGCGGCGCGCGCCGGCCGAGGGGCGGTTTCCGAGCAAGCGCGCCCGCCCAGCGCCCGCCCTACAGGAGGAGCTCTGCCCTCGAGGTCGAGTCCTCGAGATCGCGGGTGATCCGGAAACCGAGCTTCTGCGCGACGCGCTGCATCTCGATGTTCTCGGCGAGGATATCGGCGCTGATGCGGGAGAGCCCCTCATCCCGGGCGATCTGCACGAGGAGGCCGAGGAGCCGCGACCCGAGCCCCTTTCGCTGGTGCTCGTCGCTGATCAGCAGGGCGAACTCCGAGTCGTTGGTGCCGGGCAGCTTGCTCAGCCGGCCCACCCCGATGATCTCGCGATCGGCGCCGTCCGCGGGCGGCTTCTCGACGACGAGCGCCATCTCGCGGTCGTAGTCCACGAAGCAGACGCGCGTCAGCCGCTCGTGCGCGGTGCGCAGGTCGAGCTGCATCGGGTAGAAGTACCGGAGCCGCACCGTGCGCTCGGAGAGCGTCTCGTGGAACTTGACCAGCAGCGGCTCGTCCTCGGGGCGGATCGGGCGGATCGTGAACGCCTGTCCGTCTCGGCCCTTCAGCTCCGTCACGTACTGCGTCGGATACGCGCGGATCGCCGACCGGGGGAGCGCCGACTCGGGGGTGTCCGCCGGGTGCAGGACGACGCGGGCGTCGAGGGCGATCATCCGCTCGGCGCTCACGGCCAGCGGGTTGATGTCGATCTCGCGGATCCACGGCTGCTCGATCACCAGCTGCGAGAACCGCACGAGCAGGTGCTCGAGCGCCGCGAGGTCCACCGGCGCGCGGCCGCGCACGCCCTTGAGGGCGCGGTAGATCTTTGTCTGCTCCATCATGCGCCGGGCCAGGGTCGCGTTGAGCGGCGGCAGGGCGAGCGCGCGGTCCTTGAACACCTCGACGAGCTGCCCGCCGGCCCCGAACAGGAGCACCGGGCCGAACTGCGGATCGATCGAGCTGCCGAGGATGATCTCGTAGGCGTCCTTCAGGGAGATCATCGGCTGGACCGTCACGCCATGGAAGTGCTCCGCGCCGGCCTTCTGCGAGACGCTCTCGTGGATCTCCGCGAACGCCCGGCGGACGGCGTCGTCGTCGCGCAGGTTGAGCTTCACGCCGCCCACGTCGGTCTTGTGCGTGATCGTCGCGCTGTACAGCTTGAGGACGGCCGGATACCCCATCTCCCTGGCGATGGCCGAGGCCTCCTCGACGCGCTGAGCGACGGCGGTCTGCACCGTCGGGATGCCGTACGCCGCCATGAGCTGCTTCGACTCGAACTCATCCATGAGCGTCCGGCCCGACGCGCGGACGCCGGCGACGAGCGCCGCGGCCTTGTCGCGATCGACGTTCTGCGCGCGCTCATCCATGCTCGGCGTCTCGTACAGGCCGCGCAGGTTGTACGTGTAGCGGTACATGGAACAGAACGCGCGCGCGGCGGTGTCGGGGTACTCGAAGGTCGGGATCCCGGCGCGGTTCAGGATCGACTTGCCCGCCTCCACCTCGGCGCCGCCCATCCAGCTGGCCAGGACCGGCTTGCCCTCGACGTGCGCGTGCTTGCGTACGGCCTCGGCGGTCTCGGTCGATTGAGTCATGTCCTGCGGCGTGAGGATGACGAGCACGCCGTCGTTGTTCGGGTCCTTGGCGCAGATCTCGAGGGCCTTCTGGTAGCGGTCGGCGCCGGCGTCGCCGAGCACGTCGACCGGGTTGTTGCGGCTCCAGGCGGCGGGGAGGAAGCGGTTCAGCTCGCCCAGGATCTCCGGCGAGAGCGGCGCCAGCTCGCCGCCGTGGGCGACGAGCGCGTCGGCCGCGAGGACGCCCGGGCCGCCGGCGTTGGTGACGACGCAGAGGCGGTTATTGCGCGGCCGCGGCTGCTTGGCCAGCGTCTCGGCCATCGAGAACAGGTCCGCGATGTCGTTCACGCGCAGCACGCCCACGCGCCGGAACGCCGCGTCGAGCACCTCGTCCGAGCCGGTGAGCGAGCCCGTGTGCGAGGCGGCCGCCTTCGCCGCCGCCTCGCTGCGGCCGGGCTTGATCACGATGATCGGCTTGTTCAGCGCCACCTCGCGGGCGGCCGACAGGAACGATCGCGCGTCGCCGATCGATTCCATGTAGATGAGGATGCTGTTCGTCTTGGGGTCGTTGCCGAGGTAGTCGATGAGGTCGCCCCAGCCGACGTCGAGCATCGAGCCGATGCTGACGAACGCGCTGAAGCCGACCTGTTCCTGGAGGCTCCAGTCGAGCACCGCGGTGCAGAGCGCGCCGGACTGGCTGATGAACGCCACCTTGCCCGGCCGCGCCTGCCCCTTCGCGAACGTGGCGTTGAGCCCGCCTATCGGGTTCATGACGCCGAGGCAGTTGGGGCCGATGATGCGCATCTTCCCGCGGGCGCGCTCCATGATCTGCCGCTCGAGCGCGACGCCCGGAGGGCCCATCTCCTTGAAGCCGGCGGAGATGACGATGGCGCCGGGGACGCCGGCGTCGACGCACTCGCCGAGCAGGCCCGGCACGCTCGCGGCCGGCGTCACGATGACCGCCAGGTCCACCTTGGCGGGGACGGCCGCGATGTTCGGGTAGGCCTTGATGCCGAGGACGCTGGGCCGCTTGGGGTTCACCGGGAAGACGGTCCCGCCGAACGGGTTGCTGATCAGGTTCCAGAGGACGGTGCGGCCGACGGCGCCGCTGTTCTCGGTCGCGCCGATGACGGCGACGTTCCGCGGCTTGAAGATCGGGTCGAGGCTCTGAAACTCCTGGCGAAGCACGTCGTGGGCGCGGTCGGTCGTGGGCAGGGGATCGGGCATGACGCTCCTCGGGGGGGCTCTGCTTTCGGTGGTCGCCGAGGGCGCTCCTCGGCGCGTCGCCCGGCGGCGACGGCGGCTGTCTTGCCACGCGGTCGGGCTCGGCGCATCGGCCGTCTCCCGGAGGATGCGAGAAGCAGATTCTGTGCCCCGAGCAGGCTCTGCTGGGCCGGCGGGCTCAGCCATCGTTGTGGGTGTTCACCACCGGACCCATCGCGATATGCGCTTGACGCGTGTGTAGCCGCTCCCGTCGACGTGCAGCCCCAAGAGCCGCGCAGACGCTGAGTGGAGATGTGGACCCCAGCCACCGTCGTCCACCGGACTGTCCGCGTCAGAGCCGAGGTTGTACCTCCAACAGCTGCTGTAGTGCTGCGTCACGCGCGAATATTTCACGGAGCAGTTCTCGGCAAAGGTATCGCCGTCGAAGTCCGAGGACGACCAACCGGCGGCGAACTGAGCTGCGTAGATCTCGGAGTCGCCGGATACGAGCTCCGGAGCCTTGAAGTGCAGGGTGTCTGGCTCGATGCCGGCCGACCTCGCGTGGAAGAGCTGGGCGACCTTCCCCTGAATGTCTTCCACCTCGTCGCGGTACTCGGTCCCCTGGTGGTATAGCCACCCTTGATAGACGTTGGTGTCGAGGGATGGCTCCCCTTTGCTGCCGAATCGATGGAGGTATGGAATGTCCCAGAAGGCCATCGTGGTCCCCTGGTCCGAGCCGACGCTGTTGTAAAGGAGCGCCCAGCCGCCGCCTTCGGACTCCATGTCGCAGTAGACCGCGGGCGCTTCGGCGGCGCCGGAGGCGCCAGGATCGTGAAGGTACACGCCGCTCGGCGAGCCGGCCGGAACGTCGGCGCAGCTCGGATAGACACACCCATCGTTGACGATTCCGTCGCAGTTCTCGTCGGCTGGCGTATCGCACAGCTCGATCGCAGGCTGGATCTGACCCTCACATGGGCCATACTCCGTCCCCTCGTCATTGCAGGTCCTCGCCCCCGCCTTGCACAGGCCAGCACCCATCGTCGATGGCGGTCCGCCGTAGCAGAGCTCCTGCGCTCCAGGCTCGCAGATTTTGTCCAGGCCGCCCGTCGCCCCAGCCGCGCCCCCGGCGTCGCGATCGAACCCCCGCGTCTTCGAAGAACAGGCCGCGATCATCGTCAACATAGTGGTCGCCGCGCAGAACGTACGTGCTCTCGGTATGACGCGCAGAAGCATCCCGCACCCCCCTCGGTACCCACGTGATCTCGAGCTTCACGGCGCGGCGTCCTTGACGATCGCCCCCGCCCGGAGAGCTCTAGAACCACTCAGGTCGGTACCCAATCTTGATGCCGCGGGAGAGGATGCGTTTCCCGAATTGTCTGGCGCTCGCGCAGCGCGGCGTCGCGATGAATTCGAGACGGAAGCAGGGATGTCAGGGGCGATGTGTCGGGCAGTGCCAGGGCTCTGCACGATGAACAACGTAGTCAGGCGGCGCGCGTCGCCGCCAGCCGGCGCGCGGCGGCCGGCTCAGTCCCAGATATACTGCATCACGTCGAACGAGTCCTTGTGCCAGACGAAGATGCCGTCGCTGAGATAGTGCGGGTGATGCTCGCCGCCGCACATCACGTAGCCTTGCAGCGGATCGCAGTGCGGGGCGCCGAAGAGGTGCCCGGTCTCGTGGACGGAGATCAACTGGCTGACGCCGACGTTGAGAGCGGAGCTGAACTGCCCGCTCACCTGCACGCCGAGCCACCCGCACGCGGCGCCGCCGCCGTACTCCGGCGTGAGGCCGATGAGGATGTCGAACCCGTGGTGGTCGGGATCGGTGTAGTTGCCATTGAGCTCGTCGATGTCCCAGTCGCGGGTCAGGCCGAGGGCGGTGCGCCCGTAGGCGCCGACGTGCTCGCAGAAGCCGCCGCTCGACGGGTTGTTCGGGAGCCCGCCGACGGCGTGGAAGACCTGCCGGATGCCCATCATCTGATCGAAGCCGTTCGGGTAAAGCACGTACGAGCCCGAGCTCGATCCCGGGCTCGACGGGGTGAAGAGCTCGGTGGGCCGCGTGAACGCGTTGAGCAGGTAGGCCTCGGCCGTGCCGGTGTAGCCGATCGCGTCAAAGTAGTCCTGGTCGTAGACCACCGCGTTGAAGAGCACGTCGCTCGCGCCGATCGTGAAGGCACCGCCGGTGAAGGAGGTGTCGATGGACGCCGTGCCGCCCGCCGGCTCGACGCTCACGCCGGAGAGGGTGTAGGCGCTGCGGCCGAGGGCGAAGCGCTTGCCCTGCGCCGTGTCGACGAGGATCGGCCCCGACGTGAGCGTGACCTGCTTCGTCTCCCCGGCGGCGAGCGAGGTGCTGACGCTGCCCGCCTCGACGTTCGTGAAGTCGTTGAACCGGGCGCTCGTGACGCGAGGCCGGAGCACGACCGTGCCCGCCGCGGTGCCGGGGTTCGTCACCGTGAGCGTGATCTTCAGCGGGTCCCCCTTCACGGGCGCGAGGCCTGCCGGGTTGGTCACGGCCACGGCCGTGACGTTGGGCTCGAACCCCGCGGTGGCGTTCACGACGTCGAGCCGGTCGAGGAGGTGCGGCCCGCTGTTAAGCGGCACGTTCACGGTGACGGAGAACGACAGATCGGACGCCCCGGTGGCCAGCGCCAGCTGGACCGCCGAGGGCACGTTGAACGAGAGCCGGTGGAACGTGCCCTGCGCGAGGTTCGTCAGCGGCTTGGTCCCGAGGCTCTGCGACACGCCCTTCGAGGGCGCCTGCACCGCGAGCGTGACCTCGCCGGCCCACCAGGGGTTCGGCTGCACCGACGGCACGCGCACGTCGAGCGAGACCACGCTCTTGATCGGCTCGGTGATGTTGAGCGGCCCGCTCTGGACCACCGTGTACGCAGCGTCCGCGACCGAGAGCGAGCTCGCGCCCTCGACCCGCGTGGTGCTCAGCGACAGCGTGCCCGCGCTGGTCGTCCAGCCGGTCAGCGTCTCGAACCCGAGCACGGCGGCCGCGGCGGCGCTGAGCTCCGAGGCGGACTCCCCGCAGTCCTCGCAAGAACCCGCGTCTCCCTCGAAAGCGCAGCCCGACGACATGATCCCCAGGCAGAATGCAGCTGACAAGTACGAATAACGCATTCGAATCCTCCTCAAAACGGTGCGGCCGGGCGCGATGGGCGCCTCTCTCGGCCCATTCGCAGCCTGTCCTATAATGTAGCTTGATTGCGATTGTTCAAGATCGGTTGTTGCAAAGTGCGAGTCGCCCGCTTCGACGGCGTGCGTTTGGATGGGCCATGGCCATCGGCGGGGCGCTCAGAGCCCGAGCGCGAGCTTCGCGGCGGCGTACGACCCGGCGTGGGGGATCTCCATGGCGTCGAGCACCGGCGCCATGTCGGCGCCGCCCGCGGCCTCCGTGAAGTAGACGAGGATGCTGTTGCCCGTCTGCGCCACGTTCTGCGTGCAGCTGTTGAAGCCGTACTGGTGCTGCGGATGGAAGATGCCGTGCATGAAGCTCTCGGTGAGCAGCCCGGCGTTCTTGACGTGCCAGAAATAGCAGTTGCCGATGTCGTGCGTCCTCGTGAGCTCGGTGCAGCCGGTGTCGAAATCGATGCCGGTCAGGCCGATGGGGCCGAAGTCCTCGACCGGCAAATACCCCGTCAGGTACGCCAGCGCGTCGGCGATGCCCTCGTTGAGGCACGAGTCGTCGCCGAGGAACGACGAGCGGATCTCGTTGTACAGCTCGTGCGCGTTCTCGTGGGCGAACCGCGGCATCGCCGCGTTCGGGATGCCGCCCTTGTACGCGATGAACGGCGGGTTGCCGTAGTTGATCGTGACCGTCCCGTTCCCGAACGACCAGTTTCCTTCCCCCTGGACCCCGCCCAGCTCGGAAGGCATGAAGAACGCGTTTAGCTTCTCCGAGGTGACGCCGGTCATCGCGCGCTCGATCGCGACCGCGTCCTGCCCCTGCGCGTGCAGATCGGCCGCGGCCGTCCCCGTGCCGTACGAGGGGTGGCGGTAGAACACGCTGTCCACGGTCGCCGAGGTCAGCTGCGTGCTCTCGAACGTCACCGGCGTCGTCCCGCTCCAGACCGGCGCCACGTCGTAATAGCTGAGCAGCACGTCGAGGTCGGAGCGCAGCACGACGCTCGGCGCGTACGAGTAGGATATGGTGTTGTAGCTCACGCTGGCCGAGCCGGAGACGTGGCGCAGCACCGCCCCCGCCGGCAGCGTCATCGGCAGGTACACGCCGCTGATCGGCTTGCCGTTCACGTTCGGCACGACCGTGGTTTGCCGGGTCGGCGTGCACAGCGGGTTGCTCTCCGGGCAGACGTGGACCACGACGGGAGCGGCCGCCGCGCAGGGGGCCGCGTCGCAGTACTCGAGCCACGGCGGCAGCGGCGCCGCGGCGACCGGCGGGGCGGCGTCGACGACGTCCAGCCGATCGAGCAGGTGCGGCCCGCTGCCGGACGGCACGTTGAGGGTGATGGTGAACGACCAGTCGGACGCCCCGGCGGACAGCGCCTGCTGGACCGCCGAGGGCACGCTGAACGAGAGCCGATGGAAGGTGCCCTGCGCGAGGCCCGTCAGCGATCGCGTCCCGAGGCTCTGCGACACGCCCTTCGAGGGGGCCTGCACGGCGAGCGAGATCTCGCCGGCCCACCACGGGTTCGGCTGCTGCGCCGGGACGCGGACGTCGAGCGAGACCGCGCCCTTGATCGGCTCGTCGATGGCGAGCGGCGCGCGCTGGATCACCGTGTACGTCGCGTTCGCGACCGAGAGCGCGCTCTCGCCCTCGCTCCGCGTGGCGCTCAGCGACAGCGCGCCCGCGCTCGCCGTCCAGCCGCTCAGCGCCTCGAACCCGAGCGCCGCCGCCGCGCCGGGGCTGAGCGCCGAGGCGGCCTCGCCGCAATCGTCACATGACGCGGCCTCCTCCGCCGAGCAAGCGGACAAGAGGACGCCCAACCAGACTGCCGCTGGTGCGATCAGATACCGCATTCGATTTCTCCTCGAGCGAAGTCGCCGGCTGCCAGGTCGCTCCTCCGGCGCAGCTGGTGGATAGGAGTCGTCCTGGGGGCTGTCAAGCGCGCGTATACGCGGCGATCCATGCGTTCATCCCGGAGATGATGCCTGTTAATTATTCTTAATTAGTGTTGCGCTCCGGTGATCGCTGACTGACCACCTTCTCTGGTCGTGCCGCTCGACCTCGACCTCGGCGTCCGGCAGGGGCCTCGGGGCCCCTCTCGCCCTCAGGCCCGGCCTTCGCCCGGGCCGCCGCGCCGCTCCGCGATCAGGAGCGCGACGGCATCGAGGATGCGCTCCACGCCGAAGTGAAATGCGTGCTCCGGGCTTGACGCCCCTTGATAGGCCTGCCCCGCGGATTGCCCGACGCGCGTCGCCACGGGGAACCGCTTCGCGTCGACGACCTTGTCGAGCAGCGGGGCGGTGGCGACCCACCACTCGACGTCCGTCATGCCGCTCTCCTGCCGCGTGCGCCGCGCGCTCGCCAGCGCTCGCGCCGCGCCCTCGACGTGCGTGAGCAGGAGGGTGAGCACCGAGTCCATCTCCACGTCGGTGAGGCCCAGGCCGTCGAGCGGCCGCAGCTCGGCCTCGTACTTGAGCGAGGCGTTCGGCCCGATCACGGGGCGCCCCCCCACGATCTCGAGCAGCCACGGGTGCCGCTGGTAGAGCTCCCAGTTGCGCGCGGCGATGTATCCGAGCGACGCGCGCCACCCGCCCGGCTGCCGCGACGGCGCTTCCACGTCGTCGTAGAGGTCGCCGTAGACCGTGTCGACCATGAGATCGGTCAGCTCGGCCTTGCCGGGAACATGCGTGTAGAGCGACATGGTCCCGACGTTCAGCCGGTCGGCGAGGTGCCGCATGGAGACGGCCTCCAGCCCGCGCGCGTCGGCGAGCTCGATGGCCGCCGTCACGATGGCGCGCACGGTGAGCCCCGACCGGCCGGGCTTGCCGTGAGCGCCCCAGAGCAGCGCGAGGCTCCGCGCCGGGTCGGCCGCGCGCCCTTCACCCTCGCGCTGCGCGCGCTGGCTGGCCGGCTTCGCGGGGCCCTTCCTCATCGAGACGCCCCCGCGCCCTCGAGCCCGACAGCGGCCCGCCGAGCCGCACCGTCTGTGGTGCACATCACGGAACGCCGCATCGGCGGGAGTATGGGCGGGAGCGGAGCGGCACGTCAACGCAAGACGTCGCCGCCAAGCCGGCCTCCGCGCGGCGCCCCCGCGCGCGGTGCGCGGTGCGCGCGATGAGAGGCCTCATGGGCGCGCGGCCGCCCGCGCCCGGAGCGCCCGGAGCGCCCGAGCCGCGGCGTGTCACGCGCGGCTTCCCGTGCCCGGCCAGCGGGTGTAAGAGCGGAGCGTGCCTCACCTGATGTCTGTCCTGCTCCCGCTCGCCGCGGCTCGCCGCGCCTCCAGCGGCGAGCCCGGCGGAGGCTCCGGGCCGAGCGGCGCGGGCGCAGCTGGTGGCGGCTCCGGCGCGGGCGCCGCCGGCGAAGGGGAGGGGGAGACAGAATGATTCGAGGATGTCAAGACCGAATCACCGCGCCTGCAGCGCGCGACCGGAGATCCCTTGTGCGAGCCGCTCGCGCTCCCGGAAGAGGGATGAGCCCTCGATGATGTCTCCGCGCCTCGAGGGGCCCGCCTCCGGCCGGTCGCGTCGGCCGCGCGCGACGGCCGGCATCTCGCGAGCTCGGGAGTGACGAGCACGTGAGAGAGGGCGAAGGCGGGGAGTTCCGGCCGCGCGCCGAGCGGCGCGGATCTCGGCGAGCTGCCGCTTCGGCGAGGCCCTTTTGCGCGCCGCAGGCGGCGCCGGCGCGATGAGGGTTGTGTCGCTCACGTCCTACCACGGAAGCGCCGATGGTGAGATCAAAACGGACCTTGGCGGGAATATCAACAACGCCTAAATCTCATCAAATCCGTCGGGTTACTTACGGGCTCGAAGGCCGACACTGCTGGAAGAATTTTCGAGCCGTGGCCGACAGGCCCGCGGCTCCGTGGATTCAACACGAAGCGGACCACTGCAGGCGCACGTCTTCGAGGGACATCGGTCAATGCACAGGAGCGGCCTGCCACGGCGCCGGATGACACGGCCGGCGCTCGGCGCGGGCGAGCCGACCAACACCGGTCAGCCGCATCAACGAGGAAAACACCGTCATGAGCTATGCACGCATTGCCATCAGGAAGGGTCGAATCGGACCCTCGCTACTCTGCTTGTTGCTCCCCCTGTCGCTCGCCGCGCTGACCGCCTGCGGGTCGGACGGCGAGAACGGCGAGCCCGGCGAGCAAGGTCCGCCGGGCGAGCAGGGGCCGCCGGGCGAGCAGGGGCCGCCGGGCGAGCAGGGGCCGCCGGGAGAGGACGGTAATCCGGGGGAGAACGGTGTGTCGGACGGGCCAGGGGCCGACCCGGGCAAGTACGTCTCGACCGAGGGTGGCGCGGGTCGCTTCGCCCTGGCCGTGAACGGCAAGGTCCCTCCGCTGGTCGTCAGCGCCGACGATTACGCGGGCGTGCGCCGCGTCGTGGACGACCTCGCGGCGGACATCCAGCGCGTGACCGACGCCCCGGCGGAGGTCGAGAACGAGATCCCGGAGTCGGCGTCCGAGGTGGTCATCATCGGCACGCTGGGCAAGAGCCCCCTCATCGATCAGCTGGAGGAGAGCGGGAAGCTCGACGCCTCGGCGCTCACCGGGAAGTGGGAGACCTTCGTCACGCAGATCGTCGAGGACCCGGTGGAGGGCGTGGAGCGGGCGCTCGTGATCGCGGGCAGCGATCAGCGCGGCGCGATCTTCGGCGCGTACGACCTCTCCGCGCAGATCGGCGTGTCGCCCCTGTACTGGTGGGACGACGTCCCGCCCCAGAAGAAGGGCGCGCTGTACGTGCTGCCCGGGGTCCACACCCAGGGTGAGCCCGCCGTGAAGTACCGCGGCTTCTTCGTCAACGACGAGAACCCCGCGACGGGCAACTGGGCGGCGAAGATGTTCGGGCCGGGCAAGGCGCCGAACTACCCGGGCGGGCTCAACCACCTCTACTGGGAGAAGGTCTTCGAAGCCGCGCTCCGCATGAAGGCGAACTACATCTGGCCCGCCGTGTGGGGCCGGGCGTTCGCCGAGGACGACCCCGAGAACCACAAGACGGCGACGCGCTACGGCATCGTGATGGGGACCTCGCACGAGGCCCCGATGATGCAGGGCATCGAGGAGTGGAATCGCCACGTGGTCCCGGAGGTGAAGGACGCTCAAGGCAACGTCGTCACCCCGAAGACGGACCCGTACGGCGGCACCGGCGACTGGCGCTTCTCCGTCAACGCCGAGGCGCTGAAGAAGCACTGGACCAAGGGCATCCAGCGGATGCACGACGAGAACATCGAGGGCGTCGTCACGCTCGGCATGCGCGGCCCCGGCGACGTGAGCCTGCCCCCGGGGGACGGCATTCCCTTGATGCAGGACATCATCGCCGCCCAGCGGGAGATCCTCGACACGATCATGGATCAGGACGTGGAGACCATTCCCCAGGTCTGGACGCTCTACAAGGAGATCCAGGGGTACTGGGACGCCGGCATCCGCGTGCCGGACGACGTCACGGTGGTCTGGGCCGACGACAACTGGGCCAACATGAAGCGCCTGCCGGAGCCCGGCAAGCAGCGGGCCGGCGGATACGGCCTCTACTACCACTTCGACTACGTCGGCGGCGGCCGCAACTACAAGTGGGTCGACACGACGCTCCTGCCCAACGTCTGGGAGCAGCTCCACCTCGCCTACAACTACGGCGTGGATCGGCTCTGGGTGGTCAACGTCGGCGACTTCAAGAACGAGGAGCTCCCGCTCCAGTTCTTCCTGGACTACGCCTGGAACCCGGAGCGGTGGCCGGTCGAGCGCATCGGCGAGTGGTACGAGCGGTGGACCGAGCAGCAGTTCGGCCCGGACTACGCGGACATCATCGCCGACATCCTGCACGGCTACTCGCTGCTGCAGTCGGATCGCAAGCCGGAGCTGACGAACCGGAAGATCACGGTCGATTACGACCTCCTGTACTCCGAGCCCACGACGCAGCAGCCGGACCCCGACACCGCGGCCGTCACGTATGACGACAGCGCCAGCCCGTTCAGCCTCACCAACTACCAGGAGCTCGAGCAGGTCGCCGGCGAGTGGGAGTCGCTGGCCTCGCAGGCGGAGTTCGTGGCCAAGCTCCTGCCGCACGAGGCGCAGGACGCCTATTTCCAGCTCGTGCTCTACCAGGTGAAGGCGACCGCCAACCTGTACGCGCTGCGCCTGGCGGGCTTCAAGAACAAGCTCTACGCGGCGCAGGGCCGGGCCGCGACCAACGACATGGCCGCCATCGCCGAGGCGCGGCTCCAGGACGACCTGGCGCTCTCGTACTATTACAATCACGATCTCGCCGGCGGCAAGTGGGAGGGCTTCCAGACGCAGCCGCACATCGGCTACGGTGCGCCTGGCAACCCGTCCTGGCAGCAGCCCGAGTACCAGTACAACAACATCCAGGAGTTCATCTGGCCTGAGCTCGTGTCGATCGAGGTGCCCGCGGCGGCGGAGCTCGGCGTGGCGATCGACGGCTCGAGCGACTACTGGACGGCGGGCGGGGGCAGCGAAGAGGAGCCCGTGCTGCCGTCGTTCAGCCCGTACCAAACGGCGCCCGAGCAGTACATCGAGGTGTTCAACCGCGGCAGCGAGCCGCTCGAGTACACGATCGAGGCCGAGCTGCCCGTCGACTGCCCCGCCGGCTGGGCCAGCTGGGGCGGCGGCGCCCCGTGCCCGCCCTGGCTGACCATCCACCCGAGCCACGGCGTCGTCGACAAGGAAGTGCGCGCCACGGTGCGGGTGGACTGGACCATGGCCCCCACGACGTACCCCGACCCCGCGGATCCGTCGAAGCAGCTGCCGCTCCAGTTCCCGCTCGAGATCCCGATCACGGTGAGCGGGTCCGACGGCAGCTCGGTGGTGGTCAAGGCGCGCGTCGAGGACCCGAGGAAGCTCGACTGGAAGCCCAACCGCTACATCGAGGCCAACGGCTATGTGTCGATGCAGGCGGAGCGCTACAGCCGCGCGATCGAGACGGACGAGATCTGGTGGAAGCAGATCCCGGACATCGGCCGCACCGGAGACGGCATCACGCCGTTCCCGGTGACGGCGGCGGCCCAGCAGCCCGGCGGCAACTCGCCTCGGCTCGAGTACGACATGCACCTCAAGAGCAGCGGCGAGGTGAACGTCTACGTGTACGTGTCCCCCAGGAACAACTTCCAGAACTGGAAGGACGGGATGCAGTACGGCGTGTCGATCGACAACGGCGCGATCCAGCGGGTCAACATGACCCACGCCGTCGACCTCAACGGCAATGGCAACAAGATCTGGGAGCGGCACACCTCGGACAACGCCAACATCATGCGCACCAAGCACACGATCAGCGCGCCGGGGGATCACGTCCTGAAGTTCTGGATGGTCCACCCTGGCGTGATCCTCCAGAAGATCGTGGTGGACACGGGCGGCGTGAAGGACAGCTACCTGGGCCCGCCCGAGAGCTACTGGATGGGCAAGGGGACGGAATAGTCGCGCGTCGGCTGTAAGCGACCTCGGAGGGCCCGCTGCGCACGGGGGGGGTGCGCGGCGGGCCCTCGCCGTTTGTGGCGCCCCGCGCTCGGCGCCCGCGATCCCTTTGCTCGGCGTGCGGCTGGCTGTACGATGCCCGGCGCTCGCGGCGAGGAGCGCCGCGCCGCTCTGCCCCGGATCTACCCCGGATCGAGGCCGCGCCGCGCGCTCCCGCGCGCCCGCTCGAGGAGATCGCAACGATGAAGATGACCTTTCGCTGGTACGGAGACAACGATCCCGTCAAGCTGGAGTATATCCGCCAGATCCCGGGCCTCTACGGCATCGTCTCGGCGATCTACGACGTGCCGGTGGGCGAGGTGTGGCCGGTCGAGAAGCTGGAGGCGCTCCGGGCGCGCATCGAGGGCGTCGGGCTGAAGTTCGAGGTGGTGGAGAGCGTGCCGGTGCACGAGGACATCAAGCTCGGCAAGCCGACGCGCGAGCGCCTGATCGACAACTTCTGCCAGAACATCCGCAACTGCGCGGCCGTCGGCGTGAAGGTGATCTGTTACAACTTCATGCCGGTCTTCGACTGGACGCGCACCGAGATGGCCAAGGAGCTCTCCGACGGCTCGCTGACCCTGGCCTTCGACGCCGGGGCCGTGGCGAAGATCGACCCGGAGCAGGGAATCGCGCTGCCCGGCTGGGACGCCAGCTACAAGCCCGAGGAGCTCCGCGCCGTCCTCGGCGAGTACAAGAACGTCGATGAAGAGGCGCTGTGGGCGCACCTCGAGCACTTCCTCCGGCGCATCATCCCGGTCGCCGAGGAGGTCGGCGTCCGCATGGCCATGCACCCGGACGACCCGCCCCGGCCGATCTTCGGCCTGCCGCGCATCGTCAAGAACCGCGACGACCTGATGCGCCTCGTGAAGATCGTCGACTCCCCGGCCAACGGCATCACGCTGTGCTCCGGCTCGCTGGGCGCGGACCTGTGCAACAGCATCGTATCGCTCGTGCACGAGTTCGGCGGCATGGGCCGCGTCCCGTTCGGGCACATGCGCAACGTGGCGGTCCAGGAGGACGGCACGTTCTTCGAGTCCGCCCACCTGTCCTGCGAGGGCTCGCTCGACATGGCCGCCATCGTGAAGGCGTATCACGACGTCGGCTTCGACGGCTACGTGCGCCCGGACCACGGCCGCATGATCTGGGGCGAGACCGGCAAGCCGGGCTATGGTCTGTACGACCGCGCGCTGGGCCTGGTCTACCTCAATGGCCTGTGGGAGGCGACGTGCAAGCTCTCGCGCGGGAGCGGCGACAAGGGCGTCGGTCCAGCGTGAGCGGGTAGGGGTGGCGGCGGGGCGTAAGCGCCCAGCCATCGCCATGGGCGCTAGTTCCGCGCGTATGCTCCGTGGCCCGGAGGGCAGTGCGCAGAGCGCCGGAGCAGGTGTGGAAGACGCCGGCGGCGCGCGAGCGCCGCGTCGATCAGGGGTGAAGCCCGCAGCTGTCGGCGCACTTACCGCGCACGCACGAAAGCAGCTCATCGAAACAGGCCGTGCTCAGGAGGGGAACACCTTCAGGGCAATAGTCCCCCCCCGACTCGATGAGGACGAAGACGTTGAACTGATCGTCTTCCGAGGAGCAGGCGGAATCGATCAGCCTGCAACCGTCCATGCAGCCCGGGCAGGATGACCCCTCGAAGCTGAAACGCGAGCAGAAGTCGTCCTGGGTGATTGGCGGCTCGGGCGGGAACGGGGACTCTGCCTGGCGCCCGTCGAGCGCGGCGAACACCAGCCGTGCGGGCTCCTGGTCGGCGCTCTTGCTGAAGCCGACCTCGCAGCGCAAGGAGGCCGAGGACGCCAGATTCACCGACGGGCACGGCTCCGTGATCCATCGAAAGGACTCCGAGCCGAGCGTGAACTTATCCGTGCTCTCCACGGAGAAGCTCGCCGGTGTCACGGGCAGCGGCAACGTATCCTGGTTCCTCAGGATCAACGAGACCCGCAGCGCCGACGGGCTCTGGCTCCATTCGACGATCTCGAGCGCCACGACGTCGTCTCCTGGCGCGGTCGTGCCGGCGCCCGTGCCACCGGCCCCGGTCGTGCCGCCGCCCGCGCTGCCGGGCGCGTCGTCCGGCGATCCGCCACAGGCGGCGAGCAGGGCGAGCGAGGCGATTGTCCATCGATGAGCGAGTCTGTTCATGTCAACCTCCATGGCCTCCCCTCATGAAAGGGCACCCATCAGCCCATATACCAGGTTGAGCGCTCCCGACACGAGCCGTCGAGGCGACCTGCCCCGCGTCGGCGTCGCCTCGCATCGTCGCGATCCCCTCGCCGTCATGCTCCTCTGTGCCTGGCGCCCTTCGCTTGGTTCACGAGGCCCCGACCTGGTCGGGTCGCCGCGCCTCGCTCCAGGGCTCAGGACGAGCCGCTCGCGCCGTCGAGCCTCTTCATGCCCCAGGCCAGATCCTCGCGCACCCAGCCCTTCCCGCCCTTTTCGTCGATGATCTGGAGCCAGCGCCCCTTGCGATCGAGGACCTTGAACACCTCGCCGCGCTCGGCCTGGAACGCGACCTCCGCGGAGGTCGTCGGCGCCTCGCGGATGTTGCCCCGCGTCGCCTTGATCACGATCGTCTTGACCCGGGCCAGCAGCCGATCGGCCACCCACGCGAGATCGCCCTCGAAGTCCTTGATCTTGCACCACCCGCCCTCGCGCTCCAGGATCTTGACCGGGTAGTACCGGGTCGCGGTGAACTCGACGGGCTCGCGCGTGGACGGGCCCGCGCGGAAGTTCGCGACCGGGACCTTGACGCTGAGCATCTCGGCCTGCGCCGCGCTCGGGAGCGCGACGACGACGAAGAACAGAACTGGCACCATCGGCCGGATGTTCACGTTTGCCTCCTCTGTGGATGTCCATGCGGCCGCGACGGCCCTGGCGCGGAGCGATGCCGTCATGGGCTCGATCCCGGTCGCCGCGATCGCGCGCGGTGATGCGCACCGGCGCGCGCCCGCGCCGACCGGCCTCGTCCGAGGCGGGCGGCGCGGCCGCGGCCGCCGTCGTGGGCAAGCGTCGCGCCATCGAGCGGCGTGGCTGGCCCGCCGTCCGCCGCCGCCGCGGGCACGAGCGCGGCGCGGCCAGCGGCGCGGCCGATTCGCGTCGGCGGCGGATGGCACGGAGACGCGCAGCGCCTGGAAGACGTGAAGCGCTGGTCGATGGCTCGCGGAAGACCACCGTGCTACCGTCTGAGCGGAATGAACGCCCGCCTGCATCTCGAGTCGTGTTCGCGGCGTCGCCGCGGCGCGCGCGGCGCGTTCCTCCCCCTGCGCGCCCGGCTGCTCTGTCCGAGGTCGCCCGCACGCTCGTAAGGGAGCGGTCTTTCGGCGCCTTTCGCCGGCCGCTCCCGGGATGAAGCGCGGGTGTCGTCGAGCACGCCCGCGTCCGGACGAGCTGGACGGGCGCGCCCGCCGGCCTGCTCGCCCCGCGCGGGCCGCCGGCCGCGGCCTGGCTCGAGTCGACAACACAAGGAGATCCTGCTCATGGCACCTCATACGAACCCCATCATCATCACCGAGTTCGACCGTCAGCGGCTCATGCGGTTGCTCGAAGCGCTCCGCGAACGGCCAGGGGCCGAATCCCCGAACCTGGAGGCGCTCGAGATCGAGCTCGAGCGCGCCGACGTCGTGAAGCCGCACGAGATCCCGCCGAACGTCATCACCATGAACTCCAGGGCCCAGCTCGTGGACCTCGACACGCAAGAGGAGCTCTGCGTGACCGTGGTGTTCCCCGGGGCCGCAGAGGTGAACAGCGGGCGAATCTCGGTGCTCGCGCCGATGGGGCTCGCGCTGCTCGGCTGCCGAGAAGCAGAAGAGGTGGAGTGGCCCACGCCGAGCCGAACGCGCCGCCTCCGGATCGACCGCGTCGTCTACCAGCCCGAGGCGTCCGGTCGCTTCGATCTCTGAGGCCGCTCCGAGCGCCGCACGATCCCCGCGCCGGGGGCCGGCGCGTGCCCGCGGCGCTGGCCCCAGCACCTCGGCGAGCGCTGGTCGCGACGCCCGGGCGCGCGACCGCTGCGACAATTCGACTCCTCTGCGACATCGTGTCGCACCGTCCGCCGCGCGGCGCGTCCGCCGCGTCACCGCGCGCGCCCGCCGCCGGACCTCGCGCCCCCCGAGCTCGCTGGCATATGGGTTGCGGACGTCATGCGGAGGAGGTGCCATCCCCCATGGCGCAGCTCGACTCTTGGCTCGACGTCACATCCTGGCGGGACGTTCTCCGGCGCGCCGTCGCGTGGGTCATCCACGCCTTGCCGACGGCGCTGCTGCTCCTCTTCGTCGCGCTCGTGCTGCTCAAGGGGCTCCACCTCCTGTGCAGGCGCGTCGAGGTGTCGTTGATGAGGCGCAGCCGCAGCGGCGACGTCAAGTCGGTGCGCGAGATCGAGAGGCGCTCCGAGGCGCTGCTCGGCATCATCCGGACGACCGGGAGGGTCGTCATCGGGGTCGTGGTGGCGATGATCCTCCTCGTCCAGCTCGGGGTCGACATCGCGCCGCTCCTCGTGGCCGCCGGCATCGCCGGTCTGGCCATCGCCCTCGGCGCGCAGGAGCTCGTGCGCGACGTCATCTCCGGCTTCTTTCTGCTCCTCGAGAACCACCTTCGGCCCGGCGACGTGGTGAGCGTCAACGGCACCTCGGGTGTCGTGGAGCACATCGGCCTCCGCACGGTCTCGCTGCGCGACGACGCCGGGGTGGTGCACGTCTTCCAGAACGGGAAGATCGACGCGCTCTCGAACATGACCAAGGAGTGGTCTGCCCTGGTGTTCGACGTGGCCGTCGCCACCACGGAGGACGTCGACAGGGCGATGCGGGTGATGCGCGAGGTCGCGCGCGAGCTCCAGGAGGACAGGCGCTACAGGGCGAGCATCCTCGAGCCGCTGGAGCTCGTCGGCGTGGAGTCGTTCGACGAGCGGGCGGTGGTCGTCCGCGCGCGCATCAAGACGCAGCCGGCCGAGCAGTGGCAGGTGGGCCGGGAGTACCGGAGGCGCCTCGCGAAGGCGTTCGGCGCGCACGGCATCGAGATGCCGCCCGTCCACCGGACGAGCCACGCGGCCCAGGCAAAGCCTCCGCCCAGGGCCGAGGCGAGGGCGGCGAACGGCGCGGCGAGCGGCGAGAGCGGGGCGCGGTTCGAAGGCGCCGGCGCGCAGGGGTGACGCGCGCCGCGGCGCGCGGCAGGTCGACCGCCGGACAGCGCCGCGCGCCGGCCGAGGCGCCCGCCCACCGCGGTGTCTGCGCCTGAGCTGCGCCTGATTTGCAGCCGGGCGCCCTTCGACCTACCCTGCTCCGCCTTGGAAGGCGAGATCGTCGACCGCAAATACCGCCTTACCCGCTTGATCGGCGAGGGAGGGATGGGCTGCGTCTACGAGGCGCGGCAGACCGACTCCGGCGAGCGGGTCGCGGTGAAGCTCATCAGCTCGCAGAAGCGACGGGAGAGCGGCACCGCGCTCGGCCGCTTCCAGCGCGAGGCGCGCGCCGCGGCCGGCATCGAGACCCCGCACATCGTTCGCCTGCTCGACGCCGGGACGGATCCCGCGACCGGCTCGCCGTACCTCGTGATGGAGTACCTCCACGGGGAGGACCTCGGGCAGCTCTTGCACCGCCTCGGGCCGCTCCGGCCCGACGTCGCGCTGCGCATCGTCGTCCAGGCGTGCCTCGGCCTGCAAAAGGCCCACGAAGCCCGGGTGATCCACCGGGACATCAAGCCTGCGAACCTGTTCCTGGCGCGCTCCGGCGATGGCGAGATCGTGGTCAAGCTCCTCGACTTCGGGATCGCGAAGATCAAGCCGTCGGAAGGCGGCGTGACGACCGGGCTGACCACGACCGGGAAGATGCTCGGGTCGCCGCTCTTCATGGCGCCGGAGCAGATCGAGGACATCCGCACCGTCGATTACCGCACCGACATCTGGTCGCTCGGCGTCGTCCTGTACGCCGCGCTGGCGGGGAACGCGCCTCGTCATCAGATCGCCTCGATCGCGCGCCTCTTCGTCCTCCTGTGCACGGAGCCGGCCCCGCCCATCCAGGACGCCGCCCCGTGGGTCCCGCGCGAGATGGCCGCCGTGGTGCACCGCGCGCTGGAGCTGAAGATGGGCGACCGCTTCCAGAGCGCGGAGGAGATGCTCGCCGCGATGCTCCCGCTGGTGCCCGGCGGCCACGCGCTGCGGGAGGAGATGCTCGTGGCCGTCACGGACGAGGAGCGCGCCGTGCTGGCGCCGAGGCTCGACGTCGGCCACGCGGCGCGCCGGGAGGGGAGCCTGGCGAACACCGCCGAGGGCCGCCCGGGCGACTCGACGACGGACGGCGGGCGCGGCCGCGCCGCGATCGCGACGTCCGGCGCTCCGATGGCGAGCGGCGCGTCGGCGACCGGCGCCGCGGCGCGGTCCCGGGCGCCGGCGGTCCTGCTCGCCCTCGGCGTCGCGGGCGCGATCGCGTATTTCGCGGCGCCGCGCGCGGCGGAGCCGGGCGCCGACGCCGCCGTGGCCGCCGGCACGGCCGCGGCCAGCGCGGCGACGGCAGCGCCTGCGGCGAACGAAATCGCGGCGGCCAGCGCGTCGCCCGCGGCCAGCGCCGCGTCCGCGACGCCGCCCGAGGCGACCGATCCTGCGCCGGTCGCCCTCAGGCGGGTCGTCCTGGCCGTCGCGCCCAGCGACGCCGCCGTGGAGGTCGACGGGGTGCCCGCCGAGGTGCGCGGCGGGCTGGTCGAGATCTCCGGTGTGCTCGGCAGCAAGCACCGCGTGCGCCTCGTCCGCGCGGGGGCCGAGCGGGTGGAGGAGGTCGCCGTGACCGAGGACGGCGCGTCTCCGGCGCGGCTCGCCCTCGATGTCCCGGCGGCCCGAGCGAGCGGCGCGCCGCCCGCCAGACCGCAGCCGCCACGCCGGCCGGCGCCGGCGCCGGCGAAGGAGCCGTCGGTGCCGCCCAGGCCGCCGGCGGACCCGCTCGTCCCGAGCACGCTCCAGTAGCCATCGGCGCCCAGAACCAGGTTGCGGGAAAGGGACAGGGTTCCTGTAAGCTGCGGGCGTCGCATTCTCGATCATGCGAATCCGGATCTGCCCCCCCCGACGCGCCGCTGCGGCCGTCGCATTGCTCCTCGCCGCGTGGGCGGCGCCGCTCTTCGCGCAGGGCGCCGGACGCGCGCAGCCCGCCGCCAGCAGGCCTGCGGCTGCGCATTCCGGCGCCAGCGGGCCCGCGGCCAGCGCGCCTTCGGCCGCCGCGAGCGCGCCGTCCGCCACCGCGCCCGCCGCCGGGGCGCCCGCTGCCACCGCGCCCGCCACCGGCGCGCCTTCTGCCGGCGCGCCTTCTGCCGGCGCCGCCGCCGAGGCCGCCGCGAAGGCGGACGCCGAGGCCCGCTTCCAGCGCGGCCTGCGCATGTACAGGGCCGAGGCGTGGGAGGCCGCCGCGGCCGAGTTCCTCGAGTCGCGGCGGCTCTTCCCGACGTGGGGGGCCACCTCCAGCGCCGCGCGTTGCTTGCAGAAGCTCGGGCGCACCACCGAGGCGCTCGATCTGTTCGAGTCGGTCCTCGCCGACTTCGACGACGTGCTCCCGGCCGACGCGAAGCAGGCGGCGCTCGCCGAGGTGGAGCAGCTGCGCGAGCTCGTCGGCGCGATCGCGATCGAGGGGGGCGCGCCCGGCGCGGTGGTCCTCGTCGACGGCGAGCGCCGCGCCGAGCTGCCGCTCCCGGCCCCGCTGCGCGTCGCGGCGGGCGCGCACACGGTGCGCATCCAGAAGGACGGCTTCGAGCCGTTCGAGGCGCGCGTCGACGTCCTCGGCCGGAAGACGGCGCGCGTCGCGGCGAGCCTCAAGGCGATCGAGACGCGCGGGCGCCTGCGCATCTCCGAGATCACGGGCAAGCAGCTCGGCGTCGCGCTCGACGGCGTGCGCGTGGGCACGACCCCCTGGGAGGGCAAGGTCGAGCCCGGCGCGCATGTGATCGTGCTGTTCGGCTCCGACGGCTTCGGGACGCCGCCGACCACGGTCTCCGTCAAGGCGGGCAAGGTCGTCGACGCGCCGCTCCGGGCGGTGAAGGCGCGCCCCATGCTCACCGCGGCCGACCCGGTCGAGCTCGACTACAAGAAGGGCGACCCCATCCCCCTCGGGTACCGCCTCGAGACGAACGCGCGCGGCGGGCTCATCTCCGCGGGAGCGACCATCCTCGGCGTGGCGTACACGCCGTTCTCGGTCTCGGGCACGCTCGCGGGCTACCCGGTCCTCGCCGTTCCGGTGGCCGGTCCGCTGATCCACGCGGCGCGGGTGGCGGACAGGGGGGACGAGTCGATCTTCGTGATCGACGGCGTCTTGCAGGCGGCGGGCCTCGCGATGATCGCAAGCGGCATCCTGGTCCGGAAGACGACGCTCGTGCGCGAGGACGTCGCGCGCTCCGGCCCGCGCCTCCTCGGCGCCGCGCCCGCCCGGCTCGGTCGCGACGGCCTCGGCGTCCAGGTGGTCGGCGGCTTCTAGCCTCGACGCGGACACGGCTGTCGGTCGCCGGGCCGCGGCCCGCGTCGAGACAAGGGCGCGCCTCCGGAGGCGACGGCGCGCCCCCCTCGCTGCGCCGCCTCCCGCGCGCTCAGCCCGGCGCGGGCGCTCCGTACCCGCCGCCCCCGGGCGTCTCGATCACGAACACGTCGCCGATCCCCATCTCGACCGACCCGATGTGCGGCAGCACCTCGGTCGAGCCGTCCGCGCGCAC
The DNA here is from genome assembly GCF_051529605.1 of Sorangium sp. So ce296. Classification (NCBI taxonomy): domain Bacteria; kingdom Pseudomonadati; phylum Myxococcota; order Polyangiales; family Polyangiaceae; genus Sorangium; species Sorangium sp. So ce296. The sequence goes on along the minus strand of NZ_CP150325.1, from coordinate 13,389,289 downwards.
CACGACGTTGCGCCCGGGCGCGCCCGCGCCCCCGCCGGCCAGGCCGAACGCGGCCGTCGAGCGCCCGTTCGACAGGATCGACGCCGTCATCGGCTCGAGGAAGCGCACGGCGCGCGCGCCGCCGTCCCCGCCCGGAAAGCGCCCGGCGCCGCCCGAGCCCGCGCGGATCTCGTAGCGATCGATCCGCACCGGGAACCGGTGCTCGAGCACCTCGGGGTCGGTCAGGCGCGAGTTCGTCATGTGCGTCTGCACGACGCTCGTGCCCGGGAAGCCGCGCGCCCCGCCGGCGCCGAGCTCGATGCCCGCGCCCGAGCCGCCCGAGATCGTCTCGTAGTACTGGACCCTGTCGTTGCCGAACGTGAAGTTGTTCATGGTCGGCTGGCTGCTGGCCAGCACGCCGAGCGCGCCGTACAGCGCGTTGGTGACGCAGGTCGACACCTCCACGTTGCCGGCCACCACCGCGGCCGGCGGGCGCGGGCTCAGCATCGAGCCCTCGGGGATGATCACCTCGATGGGCTTCAGGCACCCGGCGTTCAGCGGGATGTCGTCGTCCACGAGCGTGCGGAAGACGTAGAGCACGGCGGCCATGGTCACCGCGCGGGGCGCGTTGAAGTTGTTGTCCATCTGCGCCGACGTGCCGGTGAAATCCACCACCGCCGAGCGGCGCGCGCGGTCGATCCGGACGGCCACCGCGATCGCCGCGCCGTTGTCGAGCGGCAGCGTGAAGCGCCCGTCGCGGAGCAGCGCCGGGTCGAGCCGCGCGATCGCGAGGCGCACGCTCTCCTCGGCGTTGTCCTGCACGTGCTTCATGTAGGCGTGCACGGTCTCCAGCCCGAACTGGGCCACCATCGTCGAGAGCTCCTGCGCGCCCTTCTCGTTCGCCGCGATCTGCGCGCGCAGGTCGGCGAGGTTCTGCTGCGGGTTGCGCGCCGGATACGGGCCGCCGCCCAGCGCCGCGAGGATCTCGGCCTCGCGGAGCCGCCCGGCCTCGACCAGCTTCACGTTGTCGAGCAGGACGCCCTCCTCCTCGATCGTCCTGGAGAACGGCGGCATCGAGCCCGGGGTGATGCCGCCGATGTCGGCGTGATGCCCGCGCGAGGCCACGTAGAACAGCGCGCGGGCGCCCGGGTCGTCCCAGACCGGCGTGACCACCGTCACGTCGGGCAGGTGGGTGCCGCCGTGGTAGGGGTCGTTCAGCACGTAGACGTCCCCCGGCTTCATCCCGGGGTTCCGCGCGATCACGGTCCGGATCGACTCGCCCATCGAGCCGAGGTGCACCGGCATGTGCGGCGCGTTCGCGATCAGGTTGCCCTCCGCGTCGAAGAGCGCGCAGGAGAAGTCGAGCCGCTCCTTGATGTTGACCGAGTGGGCGGTGTTCTGCAGGCGCAGCCCCATCTGCTCGGCGATGTTCATGAAGAGGTTGTTGAACACCTCCAGCATCACCGGGTCGACCTCGGTGCCCACCGCGCGGCGCTCGGGGCGCGGCGCCACCCGGGTGAGCGTCATGTGGCCGAGCGCGGTGATCTCGGCCTGCCAGCCGGGCTCGACGACCGTCGTGGCGTTGGCCTCGGCGACGATGGCGGGGCCGTCGATGACCGCGCCCCGCCCGAGCCGCTCGCGCCGGTACAGCGCCGCGTCGCGGAAGGCGCCCTCCGCGAACATGCGCGCGCGCGCGTCGGCCTCGGGGTGGTGCGGGCGCGCGCGCGTGTTCGCGGCGGGCCGCTCCTCGGCGGCGTCGCCCGGCCCGATCGCCTCCACCGACACGCTCTCCAGGACCAGCGCCTTGTCGGGCATCAGGAACGCGAACCGCTTGCGGTAGGCCGCCTCGAAGGCGGCGCGGATCGCCTCCGCGCCGCCGTACGGCACGACGAGGGCGGTGTCGGTGCCGTCGTAGCGCACGTGCGCGCGCTCTCGCAGCTGCACGCGCTCCGGCGAGAACCCTTGCCCCACGAGCTCGGCCTCGGCGTCGCGGCCGATGCGCGCGAGGGCCTCGCCCGCCGCGGCCAGGCCGGCCTCGTCGAGGCGCCGCTCCACCGCGGCCTCGCGCATCGCGCTCTGATCGGAGAGGCCCATGCCGTAGGCGGACAGGACGCCCGCGAGCGGGTGCACGAAGACGCGGCGCATGCCGAGGGCGTCGGCCACCGCGCAGGCGTGCTGGCCGCCGGCGCCGCCGAAGCACTGGAGGGTGTACTGCGTGACGTCGTAGCCGCGCGCCACCGAGATCTTCTTCACCGCGTTCGCCATGTTCGCGACGGCGATCTGCAGGAAGCCCTCCGCCAGCTGCTCCGGCGTGATCGGGCGCGACGTCTCGCGGCGCACCTCCTCGGCCATGGCCTTGAAGCGCCGCTCGACGACCTCGCGGTCGAGCGGCTCGTCGGCGCCGGGCCCGAACACGCGCGGGAAGAAGTCGGGCTGGATCTTGCCGAGCATCACGTTGGCGTCGGTGATGGCCAGCGGCCCGCCGCGGCGGTAGCACGCCGGGCCCGGGTTCGCGCCGGCCGACTCCGGGCCCACGCGCAGCCGCGCGCCGTCGAAGGTGAGGAGCGAGCCGCCGCCGGCGGCCACGGTGTGGATGCTCATCATCGGCGCGCGCATGCGCACGCCGGCCACCTGCGTCTCGAAGGCGCGCTCGAGCTCGCCCGCGTAGTGCGACACGTCGGTCGAGGTGCCGCCCATGTCGAAGCCGATGACCTTCTCGTGCCCGCCCGCGAGCGCGGTGCGCACCATGCCGACGATGCCGCCGGCCGGGCCGCTCAGGATCGCGTCCTTGCCCTGGAACCTGCGGGCGAGCGTCAGCCCGCCGCTCGACTGCATGAAGTAGAGCGGCACGCCCGGCATCTGGCTGGCCACCTGCTCGACGTAGCGGCGCAGGATGGGCGAGAGGTACGCGTCGACGACCGTGGTGTCGCCGCGCGAGACGAGCTTCATGAGCGGGCTGACCTCGTGCGAGGCGGAGACCTGGGTGAAGCCGACCTCGCGCGCGATCTCGGCCGCCCGCCGCTCGTGCGCCGCGAAGCGGTAGCCGTGCATGAAGACGACGGCGCAGGCGCGGATGCCGGCCTCGAACGCCTCCTCCAGCGCGCGGCGCAGCGCCGCGCCGTCGAGCGGCTCGACCACCTCGCCCCGCGCGTCGACGCGCTCGCGCGCCTCGATCACGCGCTCGTAGAGGAGGTCGTGCAGCACGATGTGGCGATCGAACAGGCGGGGGCGGTTCTGGTAGCCGATGCGCAGCGCGTCGCGGAAGCCGCGCGTGGTCACGAGCGCGGTGCGATCGCCCTTGCGCTCGAGCAGCGCGTTCGTGGCCACCGTGGTGCCCATCTTCACGCACGCGACCTCGGCGGGGGTGATGGCCCGCCCCGGCGGGAGGCCGAGCAGGCGGCGGACGCCCTCGACCGCCGCGTCGGCGTACTGCTCGGGGTTCTCCGACAGCAGCTTGGCGGTCGTGAGGGAGCCGTCGGGCCGCCTGGCCACGATGTCCGTGAACGTCCCGCCGCGGTCGATCCAGAACTGCCATTGGCTCGAGGTCGACGTCATGGTGTGCGCTCCTTAGCTAGCGTCTCTTCCGCCGTTCGCCCGTGCGGATCCAGCCTCTGCCCGCCGCCGCGGCGCTGCACGACGGCCGCGCGCCGGCGCGCATCCCGACCGAACCGGGTTCAGCCCTGTACAGCCGTTCGCGCGGCGTGGTAAACGCCTGAGCAGGTCTCAGCGAGAGAGCCTGCTCGAATGACCAGCCAGAAACCCCTTCCGAACGTCACCGCCGCCCGCGCCGCCGGGCTGGCCGCGCTCCTCGACGCGACGGATCCCGCCGCGGCGGACGAGCGCGCCGGGATCGCGGAGCGGCACTTCGAGCGGGCGCGGCGGGCGCGAGCCGCGCGGCGTCAGGCGCCCGCGACGCCCGACGCCGGCGCCCCTTCGCCGCCCGGCGGCGCGCCGGCCGCGGAGAGCGCGCGGGAGTACCTGCACGCCGCGCCGACCCGCTCGCCGGTGCTGAACGCCTTCCTGAACGAGCTCGGCGCCGAGCGCGAGGCGCTCGTGCCGGCGAACGTCCACGTCTTCGACGAGCACACGCTCGCGCCGAGGCTCGTCGAGATCGCCCGCGAGCGCGTGGTCTCCATGCTGCTCGCCGTGGGCAGGACCGACGTCGCCCTGACCCTCGCGCAGATGCCGCGGATCGCCAACGAGCGCGCCGCGCGGCTCTTCATGCGGCAGGCGGTGCACGTCGGCGGCGATCTCGGGGCGATCACGCGCGACTACGCACGGCACTACCGGCGCTCGGGCGCCCCGGACCGCGACGACCAGCGCGCGGCCTGCATCATGGCCACGTTCGCCGGGCGCCTGAGCGCCATGGCGGAGAAGCTCCTCGGCCCCCACGTGCGCGCCGAGCTGCGGGCGGCGCTGGAGCAGCTCACGTCGCAAGGCGGCGCTCCCGCGCGGCGCGCGCGGGCGAGCGAGCTCCGGGCCCCGCAGGGCGCTGGGCGCGCCGCCGCCCCGACGGCGGCGCTCGGCGCAGGCGCGACGAGGCGGCCGAGGGGCAGGTAGGCGGCTCGCCCTCTCCTCGGCCGGATCCTGTTGCGAGGGGCCCGTTCGTTTGCTTCGTTGGGTGCGAGGCGGCCCGGAGCTCAGGCTCCCGGGGCCTCGGGGACGTCATCCCAGCGAGAGGCCGAGGCTCATGAGTTCGCTCGCAGAAGGCAGTGTCATCGCTGGAAGATACCGCCTCGAGCGGATGCTCGCGCGGGGCGGCATGGGGGCGATCTGGGTGGCCCGGCACGTCCAGCTCGACGCCGCGGTGGCGATCAAGCTCATGGCGCCCGAGTACGCCGCCTCGTCGACCGCGCGGGCGCGCTTCGAGCGCGAGGCGAGGGCGGCGGCGCAGCTCAAGATCCCGAACGTCGTCCACGTGCACGATTACGGGATCGAGGGCGAAACGCCGTTTCTCGTGATGGAGCTCCTCGACGGAGAGGACCTCGAGACGCGGCTCGCGCGCGAGGGGCGCCTCTCGCTTTCGGCCACGTTGAGCGTCGTCGCGCAGGTGTGCAAGGCCCTGCGCCGCGCGCACGAGACGGGGATCATCCACCGCGATCTCAAGCCGGCGAACCTGTTCCTCGCGCGCCAGGACGACGAGGAGATCGTGAAGGTCCTCGACTTCGGGATCGCCAAGGCCCAGGGCACGCTGCTCGCCGGCAAGGAGACGAAGACGGGCACGCTCGTCGGCTCGCCTTACTACATGAGCCCCGAGCAGGTGCGCCGGAGCAAGACCCTCGACTGGCGCAGCGATCTCTGGTCGGTCGGGGTGATCGCCTATCGCTGCGTCACCGGCAGGCTCCCGTTCCCGGGCGAGGAGATCGGCGAGGTGTTCGTGGCCATCTGCACGGAGGACGTCCCCCTCGCGTCCAGCCTCGCGCCGGAGCTCGGGCCCGAGGTGGACCGGTTCTTCTCGCGCGCGTTCATGCGCGAGCCGGAGCGCCGGTTCCAGAGCGCGAGCGAGCTCGCCGAGGCGTTCAGCGCGGCGGCCGCCGCGCCCGGGGCGGAGACCGGAGCCCCACGGCCGCCGGCGCCCGCGGGGGGCGCGAGCCCGGGCGCGATGGGGGCGAGCCCAGGTGCGATGGAGGCGAGCCCAGGCGCGATGGGGGCGAGCGCAGGCGCGATAGGGGTGAGCGCAGGCGCGATAGGGGTGAGCGCAGGCGCGATGGACTCGGACGGCGCGTTCCGATCCACGCTGCCGGCCGCCCCAGGGGCCCTCCCGTGGGGCGCGCCGGGCAGCGGCGCCGGCCCGGGCGGCGCACCGGCCTTCCAGGAGACCGCCAGCACCCTGGCGCCGTCCGGAAGCATCCTCGTCGTGCCGCCGGGCAGCGGCCGCCGCGGCTGGGTCCCGCTCGCCTTCGGCGCGAGCGTGCTCGCGCTGGGGCTCGTCACCTACGCCGTCCTCCGCGCCACCGCGCCGAGCGACGCGCCGGCGTCGCGGCCCGATCCGGCGGGCTCGCCTGCTTCCGCGGCCGCGCAGCCCGCGACACCGCTCTCCCCGGCAGAACCCTCGCCGACGGCGACGGAGCCCTCGCCGCCGGCCGCTCCCAGCGCCTCCGCCGCGGCGAGCGCTTCTTCCACCCCCGCCGCGTCCACAAGCGCTTCCGCAACCGCGCCGCATTCACCAGCCCCACGGAGAGGCACCCCGCCGCAGCCCGCCAGGCCAAGGACCGCTCCCGACGATCCCACCGATCACATGTGATCTCCTCGCGGGGGCTCCTCACGCGCTGCTTCGATCGGCGCCCGCCCCTCCCGCCCGCCGGCCGCGCAGCGCGGGACCCAGCCGCTCGCGCACGAGGTCGACGAACACCCTGACCTTCGGCGACAGGTGCCGCGTGCCGGGATAGACGACGTGGAGCGGCACGTCGGCCGGGCTCCACGCGTCGAGCACGCGCGAGAGGCGCCCCTCGCGCACGTCCAGCTCGCACCGCATGGCCGGCAGCACCGCGATGCCCACGCCCGCGAGCACGATCCGGTGCAGCACCTCGAGGTTGTTCGCCGTCGCCCGCGGCGTCACGCGCACCTCCGCGCGCCGCGCGCCGCGGTGGAGCACCCACCGCGCGCCGGGCGGCTCCCCCGCGCGCGCCCCCGCGGACACGAGGACGTCGTGCCCCGCGAGGTCCGCCGGCGCGCGCGGGGCGCCGCGCCGCGCGAGGTACGCGGGCGCCGCCACGAGGTAGCGCGGAAGCGCCCCGAGGCGGCGCGCGACGAGCGACGTGTCGCTGGGCGCGCCGAACCGCAGCGCCACGTCGAACCCCTCGGCGACGAGATCGACCACGCGATCGGTGCAGACCACCTCCACGCTCGCCTCGGGGTGATCGCGCAGGTACTCGGCGACCACGCCGCCGATCCACCCGAAGTGCAGCGGCGCCGTGATCCGCAGGAGCCCGCGCGGCCCGTCCTGCATCTGCGTCACCGTCCGGTCCGCCTCGTCGAGATCGGCCACGATGCGCGCGCAGCGCTCGTAATACGCCGCGCCGACGTCCGTGAGGCTGAGCTTGCGCGTGGTCCGCCGCAGCAGCTGCGCGCCGAGCCGCGCCTCGAGCTCGGACACCTTCCGGCTCACCGTCGACTTCGGCATCCCGAGCTCGCGCGCGGCCCGCGTGAAGCTGCCCGCCTGGACCACCCGGGTGAAGACAGCGATCTCGTTGAGGTCGGGCAGCATCGATTGTCCCATGTATGGAACGAGTTTTCCTACAGGTCCACACTAATCAAACCCATGGAACAGTCGTAGGTTCGCCCCAGAACGGGTGGCTCGGCCCGGTCGAGAGCGCGATTCGGCGGCTCGACCGCGATTCACGGATCGATCCGAGGAGCCCACCTGGAAGGAGACACGCATGTACTTGGTCACGGGTGCCACCGGGAACGTCGGCAAGGAGCTCGTCGAGGAGCTCCTCGCCGCGGGCGAGAAGGTCCGGGTCTTCACGCGCGACGAGCGCAAAGTGGCCCACTGGGGGGCCAGGGTCGACAAGGCCGTGGGCGACCTCGCGCGACAGGACACGATCGCGCCGGCGCTCCAGGGCGTGAGGGCGGCGTTCCTGCTGCCGGTCGCGGAGGCCGACGGCATCGATCACGTCCGAGGCTTCCTCGCGGCGGCGCAGGCGAGCGGCGCGCCCCGCGTCGTCCTCCTGTCGAGCATCAGCGCCGGCGCGGCGGAGGTCGAGCTCGCCCGCCGCCACGCCGAGCGGGAGCACCTCGTCAGGTCGTCCGGGCTCCGCTGGACCTTCGTCCGCCCCGGCACGTTCATGTCGAACACCTTCCAGTGGGCCCGGTCCATCCGGGCCGAGCGCGTGGTCTACAACCCGCACGGGGACGGCAAGACCGCGCCCATCGCGCCGCGCGACATCGCCGCGGTCGCCGCGCGCGCGATGACCACGGAAGAGCTCCTGGGACAGGCGCTGGAGGTGACGGGCCCCGAGCTCCTCAGCACGCCGGATCAGGTCGAGATCCTCGCGCGCGTCCTCGGCACGCCGCTCCGGCGCGTGGATGTCCCGGTCGAGGCCGCCCGGCGGAGGATGATCGAGGCCGGGGCCCCCGCGTCGCTCGCCATGGCCGTCGGCGAGCTCATGGAGCGCATCCGCGCGGGGAAGGGCGCCCTGCAAACCGACACCGTCGAGCGCGTGACGGGGCGGAAGCCGAGGACCTTCGAGGCCTGGGCGCGCGAGCACGCGCGGGTGTGGGCCGGGGGCTGACGCGAGCGAGCGCGGGCGCCGGGCTCACCCGGTCGGGTGGGTGTTCTTGTAGAGACGCAGGCTGTTGCGGATCGCCATCGTCACGGTCATGGGGCCGACGCGCGGAACGAACACGCTCGCCTTGGTCTGGATGTCGTCGCTGAAGTTCTTGAAGGTGGAGAAATTGATGCAGAGGCTGCCCTCGCGGATCTCGGAGGCCTGCACGTGGGGGAAGCTCCGCGAAGGCACGCCGGTCACCACGATGTCCGCCTGCCGCAGCGCGCCTGCCCGGTCCACCATCGTCTCGTGCACCTCGTGCGTGCCGCCGGACGAGCTCGGGACGAAGAGCAGGGCACCGTCGATGTCGAACGAGGTCACGTGCGCTCCGTCGTGCGCCATCATGCTCGCGAGCGGCCTCCCGACGACCTCGCTGCGGTTGAAGATGCACACGCTCCTGCCCTCGAGCGGCCGCTCGCCCTGGCCGAAGAAGCCGGCCGCCTCGACGAGCTTGAGGATGGCCAGCGGCGTGCAGGGCAGGATCGCCTTCTTCGTCTTCGCCTCATCCAGGAAACGCTGGTTCCCGTACAGGCAACGTGCCCAGTACGTGTGGAGCCCCTCGATGTCCTTGGACGGATCGACGCTGTCCCGCAGATAGACGTCCTGCTCCGTGCCGAAGATCGGGTAATAGACCATGATCCCGTGCACGCCCGCGTCCTCGTTCGCCGAGCGGATGGCGGACTCCGCGCTGAGCCGCGTGGCGTGGCGGATCTCGAAGCGCACCCCCACGTCCTCGCACGCCTTGCGCGTGTACTCGGCATACGTGTACGAGGGCCCGTGATCCGCCGCGAGCACACCGACCAGGAACAGCGGCTCAGGCAGGGCGGCGAGCTCCGCCCGGATCTCGCGACGGAACGTCTCGGCCACCGCGCTCGGATCGAGAACCCTGGCCGCGCCCGTGTCCCGGCTCGGCGGCTTGTCGTGTGGATCCATCGGGGGGCGGAGACGAGCACGCGCCAGCATCGATGTCAAGGCTCCGACGGTCAGCTCTCTCTCTCTCGGCCGGCGCGAGCTCGACTCGGACGCTCCCTGGCATGGAGTCCCGCGCCGCTCTCTTCCTGGCCCTCGCGCGCTCGTGGAGGAGGCCCTCGCTCGCGCGATCAGGGCCGGGAAGAGGGCGCGCCGAGAGCGGCGCTCCGGTCGAGAGGAGCGTCGGTGAGCGGCCCGGCGCGCGCGCTCAGCGGGAGGGGCGCTGCCGCTCCGCCCCCGCGGCCGCGCCCGCGTCGACGGGCTCGGCGGCGCGGCGGTCGGCGGCCTCGCCGGGGCCGCTCGCGCCGGGGACGTTGAGGACCATTCCGCCCTTGTCGCGCAGCTCATCGACGAAATCCGCGCCGAACACCTCCTCGGGCGTGTCTCCGTCGAGGCCGCCCATGCCCGAGAGCCCCTCGAGGTCCGCGAGGTTCCCGTCGCGGCGCCTGGGCGCGGGGCGCGACCGCAGGACGTCGTCCCGGGTCACCGTCAGCGCCACCACGTCCTCGCGCATCACGTCGATCCACGACGCGGGGAAGTCGGCCTCGGCGCCCGCCGGGCCGCGCACGCGGAGCCGCGAGATGTCATTGCCGGGGTCGTTCGCGCCGATGCCCACGAGCTGCACCTCGGCCTCATCGGCGGTCATCACCCGCGTCTCGGGGCCGAGCTCGACCGTGTCGTCGGTGACCCCCAGCGCCTCGTCCAGCGCCTGCCTCTGCTCGGGCGGCTGCGGGACGAGCGAGGTGTCGACCCGGCCCGCCGGCTGCGCCGTCGTCCGCCCCTCGTAGTACCGAGGCAGCGAGAGGAGCTCGTCTCGCCCCGGCCGCAGGCGCAGCTGGCCCCCCGCCGTGCCCTGCACGAGATCCATCGAGACCAGGAGCTCTTCGCTCGAGAGGGGCGAACGGAGCACCACATGGGTCAACACGCCCCGTTCCCGGTCGACAAGGACCCGGTCGAGCACGCCCGCGTCGAGGCCGCCTCCCGCGATCACGGGCATATCGAAGTCGATCTGCATGGTTCCTCCTGAGCGAAGCGCCTCTTGCTCGAACGGGAGCCTTGGACGCTCGCACGCCGATGTCCAGGGGAGCGCCGGCGAGCGTCCGCCCCGGCGCAGGAACATCGCCGGCGCGCCGTCCGCCTCGCGCACCGCCGCCGATGTCGCGCGCCGAGCGGGCGACCCCGTCCCATGGACCGGGCCCGCGTGATGTGATGGAGGGGGCGAATGCGAACACGCGATCTCGATAGGCGATGTGGCCAAGACCAGCTGTCCTGTGCACGGCCATCGGCTCGGTCGTGGTCAACTTTGCCCAGAGAGAGTCCACATGAAGGCGGGAAGGCGGGAAGATCATTAAGGTTTCTTCCCGCCTTCCCGCCTTCATGTTCGAATTTGACCACTGCTATCGGCTCCTGTTGGGCCGCCACCATCGATGACGCGCTTCACGGCGGCCGCGCCTTCCGACCAGGCCACGTGCGGCCGCGACGCGCCGTCGTCCCGTCGCCCCCGCCGCGAGCGCGGGGCCCGCCCCCACGAGAGCAGCGCTGGAGGCCCTCCGGGGAGCCGGATCCGGGGCACAAGGTGGCACAGCCCCCGGGACGACCCGCGTCTATTCCCGCGGAATTGCTGCTTCGATAGCCTGGTACATCCCATGCAACCTACGCGCCGGCCGCTGGGGTGTGCCAGCGCCGTTCGGGAGGACTGGATTCATGCGCGCACGCTTCGATGCATTTCGCCGACGCTGGAGCTCACCCCACCTGCTGGCCGTGCTGGCGCTGACGCTCGCGGGCGCGGGCTCGGGCGCGGCTTGCTCCTCCGATGAGGAGGTCGAGCCGCCCTTCGGCCGCCCCGATCAGCCGCGAAACGGGACGATCGAGGTCGACGAGGCGAAGCTGCGGGGCGTGATCGAGGAGGGCGACCTGCGCCTCCAGATCCCGGTGCGCAACCTGACCGCCGGGGCGACGCGCGGCCACCTGCGCGTGACGCTCGTCGATCTCGCCGCGGACGAGGAACGAGGCACGACCGAGGTGGACGTCGACATCTCGAGCTCGGCCGCGGCGACCGCGGAGGCTCGCCTGCCGGCGCCGGCCGTGAGCGCGCAGCCGGGGCTCGCGCGCTACCTCGTGCGCATCGACGACGGGTCGGAGAAGGGGCTGCTCGTGACGCGGAGCCTGCTGCGCGTCATCCCGCCCTACGACGTGCAGCTCGAGGGGCCGGCGCGCGTGGTGCGCGGGCGCGCGGCGAGCTACCGCGTGCGCGCGACGGACGCCTTCAGCCACCAGCCCGTGCCGAGCGTGGAGGTCGAGCTCGCCGTGGGCGAGGGGGCCGCGGCGCGGGAGCTCCGCGGGACGACCGACGCGCTGGGCGCCGCGGTGTTCGAGGTGGAGCCCGGCGAGCTCGGCGACCTCCCCGTCTCCGCGCGGGCGCTCGGCTTCGGCGTGAGCGCGGTCGTCGACGAGCGCGTCACCGTCGAGGGCCCCGGCCCGAAGCTGCTCCTCACCACCGACAAGCCGCTCTACAAGCCCGGCCAGACGATCCACCTCCGCGCGCTCGCGCTCGAGCGGGGGAACAACGCGCCGCTCGCCCGCGCGCCGGTCACGTTCGAGGTGGAGGACGGCAAGGGCAACAAGATCTTCAAGAAGCCGATCGTGACCGACGCCTTCGGCGTGGCCGCCACGACGTTCCAGATCGGATCGATCGTGAACGTCGGCGAGTTCAAGGTGCGCCTCGTGAGCGGCGAGACCACGACGGAGAAGACCGTCACCGTGGGGCAGTACGCGCTGCCGAAGTTCGAGGTCGCCGTGAAGACCGACCGGCCCTGGTACAGCGCGGGCGACACGCTGACCGGCACCATCGACGCGCGCTACTTCTTCGGCAAGGACGTCGCCGGCGGCAGCGTGACCATCGAGGCGGCGTCGCTGGACGTCGGTCAGACGACGTTCCAGCGCATCATGGGCACGCTCGACGCCCAAGGGCATTACGGGTTCAGCCTGACGCTGCCGCAGCACCTCGCGGGCCTGCCGCTGGAGCAGGGCGACGCGGCGGTGACGCTCACGATCACCGTCGCCGACACGGCGGGGCAGGAGGTCACCAAGGCGATCCCGGTGAAGGTCGCCGCGGACGTGGCCTCCCTCGTGCTCGTGCCCGAGGCGCGCGAGCTCGTCCCGGGGGTCCCGAACACCCTGCTGCTCTTCGTCACGGATCCGCTCGGCGAGCCCCTCCCCGAGATCGATGCGGTCATCACGGCGCCGGACGGCGCGCGGCTCACCGCGCGCACCGACGCCTTCGGCCAGGCCGCGGTGAGCTTCACCCCGCCGGTCGGCGCGGCGGACGGCGAGTTCTCGGTCCGAGCGACGGTGGGTGAGAAGGCGGTGCAGCAGAAGTTCTCGTTCGCGGCCCAGGCGGGCGGCGAGCACCTGATCGTGCGCACCGATCGCGCCGTGTACGAGGCCGGCGAGACCATCGAGGTCGCCATCGAGTCGAGCGAGGAGACCGGCAGCGTCTATGTCGACTGGCTGAACGACGGCCAGGCGGTCGACATGCGCTCTCTCGAGCTCGAGGGCGGGCGCGCCCGCTTCAGCATGCCGGTCGACGCCGGGCTGCTCGGCAATAACCGGGTCGAGGCGTACCTGGTCGACGACGACGGCAACCTGGTGCGCTCGGGCCGCACCGTCTTCGCGCGGGGCGACTCGGCGCTGAGCATCGAGGTCGACGCCGACAAGCCCCTGTACGCGCCGGGAGAGACGGCGACGCTGCGGCTCTCGGTCAAGGACGACGCCGGCAACCCGAAGGTCGCGGCGGTCGGCGTGCAGGTCGTCGATCAGGCCGTCTTCGCGCTGGTCGACGCGCAGCCCGGGCTGCTCCGCACCTATTTCGAGCTGGAGGACGAGTTCGCGAAGCCGAGCTACCAGATCCGCGGCCCCTCGGCGAACCTCCAGAACCTCCTGTTCAGCGCGACCGCGAGCGAGGACCCCGAGCAGGCCGAGGCCGCGCAGCGCACGACCCAGGCGTCGCTCGCCGCGCTCGCCGGCACGTCGGTGACCGGCCTCCAGGCGCGGACCTGGCCGGCCGTGCTGGCGAAGGTGAAGACCGAGCTCGAGCCGTTCTACGAGCGCCAGCGGGGCGCGCTCCGGCCCGTGCTCGCCGAGGCCGCGGCGGCCGCCGTGGAGGACGTTCGCAAGCTCGGCTGCGATCCAACGCAGTACTACTGCGACGGGCAGGGCGAGGTCACCGCGCTGTTCGCGGGCCGGATGGCCGAGCGCCTCCGCGCCTTCGACGTGTGGGGCAACGCGTACCGGGTGAGCTCCACCTGGAGCGGGCTCACGGTGCTCTCGTCGGGGCCCGACGAGGTCGCGCAGAGCGCGGACGACGCGGCGATCGCGTTCGAGTTCGCCGATCTCGGGGTGGACGTGCCCGCGCCGAATTGGCCCGAGGCCGCCGAAGGCGACGGCGACTGGGCCAACGGGGGCGCCAGCGCCGGGGCGGGCGGCGGCGGCGTCGTCGGGGACCCCGGCGGCGGCGGCGAGAGCGGGCCGCGCGTCCGGCGCGAGTTCCCGGAGACCCTGTATGTCAACCCGAGCGTGATCACGAACTCCGACGGCACGGCGACCCTGAGCATCCCGCTCGCGGACAGCATCACCGAGTGGCGGCTCTCCGCGCTCGCGAACTCGGCCGACGGCAAGCTCGGCGGCGTGCAGAGCGGCTTCAAGGTGTTCCAGGACTTCTTCGTCGACGTGAGCTTCCCGGCCACGCTCACGCGCGGCGATGAGGTCGAGTTCCCGATCGCCGTCTACAACTACCTCGAGACGCCGCAGACGGTCGATCTCAGCCTCCAGCCGGGGAGCTGGTACACCGCGCTCGGCGCGACGACCGCGCAGGTGTCGCTCGCGCCGGGCGAGGTGCGCGGCGTCCGGTTCCCCGTGCGCGTGGACACGGTGGGCGTCAACGCGCTCACGGTCACGGCGCGGGGCACCGAGGGCGCCGACGCCGTGGCGCGCACCGTGCGCGTGGTCCCGGACGGCAAGCCGTTCGCCGAGAGCAAGTCCGGGATGGTCGAGGCGGGCAGCGTCACCCACGCGCTGTCGTTCCCCGAGGGCGCGGTCGTCGGCTCGAACCAGCTCTATCTCGAGATCTACCCCGCGTTCCTGTCGCAGGTCGTGAGCGGCATGGACAGCATGCTCCAGGTGCCGTCGGGCTGCTTCGAGCAGACCACCTCGACCACCTGGCCCAACGTGCTCGTGACGCAGTACATGAAGCAGACGGGCCAGATCACCCCGGAGATCCAGATGAAGGCCGAGTCGCTGATCTCGGCGGGCTACCAGCGCCTGCTCACCTTCGAGCACGCCGGCGGCGGGTTCTCGTGGTTCGGCGAGCAGGACGGGCACCCGTACCTGTCGGTCACCGCGTTCGGCGTCATGGAGTTCGCCGACATGATCAAGGTGCACGCCGTGGACGAGGCGATGCTCGCCCGCACCGTGGCGTGGCTCGCCGGCCAGCAGAAGACGGACGGCACGTGGGAGGGCGATCAGACCGAGTTCTTCAGCTTCCACACGGGCACGCTCCGCAACAGCGCCTTCGTGCTCTGGGCGCTCGCGAGCGCGGGGTACGAGGGGCCCGAGATCGCGCGGGGGCTCGAGTACCTGGGCAGGTCGTTGCAGCCGGCGACCGACGACCTGTACACGCTCGCCATCGCGGCCAACGCGCTCGCCGTGGCCGCGCCCTCCGGCGCGCTGACCGACCGGGTGCTCGACGCCCTCGACGAGCGCAAGACGGCCGAGGTGGGCGCGATCTTCTGGGACGACGGCGGCACGCAGACCGCGTTCTATGAGGTCGGGGACGACGCCAAGGTCACGACCACCGCGCTCGCGGCGCACGCGCTGCTCTCCGCGGACGCGCACCGGTCGAGCGCCGACGGCGGCGTGAAGTTCCTGACCGAGTCGAAGGACGCGAACGGCAACTTCGGCTCCACCCAGGCGACGATCTGGAGCCTGCGGACGCTGCTCCTCGCCGCGAGCAAGGGCAGCGAGGGCGCCGTGGGGTCGCTGGCCGTCGCGGTCGACGGCGAGGCGGTGAGCACCGTCGCCCTGCGCGAGGACCAGGCCGACGTCATGACCACGGTCGACCTCACGCACCTCGCGACCACCGGCGCGCACGAGGTCACGCTCGCGTTCGAGGGGGAGGGGAAGCTCAGCTACAACCTGGTGAGCCGCCACCACCTGCCCTGGAGCGCGGTCCCGAGCGACGGGGGAGGGCCGCTCTCGGTCAGCGTGAGCTACGACAAGACCGCGCTGTACGTGAACGACATCGTGACCGCGTCGGTGGACGTCCGGAACACGACGAGCTCGGCGCAGAGCATGATCCTCGTGACGGTGGGGCTCCCGCCGGGCTTCCAGGTCCTGACCGAGGATCTCCAGCAGTACATCGCGGCGGGACAGCTCTCGAGGTTCGAGATCACGGGCAAGCAGCTGATCCTGTACGTGAAGGAGATCCCCGCGGGCGGCGCGGCGAGCTTCGATTACCGGCTGCAGGCGACGATGCCTGTCCGGGCGGAGGACGGCGGCGCCGAGGTGCACCCGTATTACCAGCCGGAGCAGCAGAGCTTCTCCGGAGCGCAGGTGCTGGAGGTGAGGGGGGAGTGAGCGGCTGACGGGCGATGGCGCTGGCCGCCGGTGGGCGGCCAGCGCTCGCGGCTCAGGGGCAGGCGACGCGCCAGGCGTCGAGATCGAGCCGCTTGATCAGCGTCGAGAGCCCGAGCGGCTTCGTGTCGGCGCAGACGGCGTTCGCCTGCGACGCGGCGACGTACTCCGCGTGGAAGACCGCCTTGCCGGCGCGGATGAACGGCGTGAGCATCTCGCACTCGTCGTACGCGTGGCACTCCTCGTTGAGCGCCCAGTCGAAGTGTCCGACGAGGTCCCTCACCTGATCGAGGTCGTTCTTCAGGCCGATGGACAGCCCGCGCGCGTGCGCCTCGGCGGCCAGGAAGCGGTTGTAGTCGAGCTGCGTCGCCGCGGTGAGCGGGAAGCCGGAGCCGTTGGTGTAGCCGTCGACGTTGTCGGGCTCCACGCCGTCGCAGCGCTTCTGCACCGCCAGGTCGAGCCGGGCCTTCATGACGTCGCGCACGCCGGCGCTGCGGGTGTCGAGCCACCGCTCGCCGGGCCACCCGTCGAGCGGGTTGCCGAGCGCCGCGGCGGGGAACCTCGACGCGTCGCTGCGCCAGTCCTCGGAGCTCCCCGCGCTGAAGTAGCAGATCACCTTTTTCCCGGCCGCGCGCAGGGCGTCGATGGTCGCCTGCGGGGCCTCGAAGAGGTCGATATCGTACATGGCGACGTCCAGGCTGGTGTCGATGGTGCCCGTGAGCTGCCACTGCCACGTCGTCCCCGGGGCGGGCACCCAGACGCCGGTACCGCCACCGGAACCGCCGCTGCCGCCGGAGCCGCCGCTGCCGCCGGAGCCGCCGGAGCCGCCGGAGCCGCCGCTGCCGCCGGAGCCGCCGCTGCCGCCGGAGCCGCCGCTGCCGCCGGAGCCGCCGCTGCCGCCGGAGCCGCCGCTGCCGCCGGAGCCGCCGCTGCCGCCGCTGCCGCCGCTGCCGCCGCTGCCGCCGCTGCCGCCGGAGCCGCCGCTGCCGGTCGAGCCGCCGCCGGTCGCGCCCGTGAGGACGAGATGGTCGAGCTGCGAGCTGTCGGCGGAGCTGGCCGTCGCATACCGGATCTTGAGCGCCCCGCCCGACACGAACCTCGCATGAGGCGCCGGCAGGCTCAGGCTCGCGCTCGTCCAGGACCAGTCGCCCGCGAACGCGTTGTCGCCGATCGGGACCCACGCGCCGGCGGCCGCGTCCCAGGCCTCGAAGGTCCAGCGCATCGCCGACTTCGCCGGGCCGCGGTAGTTGACGCCCAGCGCGAGCGACGAGAGCTGCGCCGCCGACGTGCCCGCGGGGAGCGCGTACTCGCACGTCGCGCTCGTCCTCGGCGCGAACTCGACGTATTTGCTCCACACGTCCTGCTCGCCCGTGAGATCGGCCGTCGCGAGCGCGGCGGCCGTCTGCCCGGCGCCGATCCTGCCGCGGCTCACCGTCAGCTTCGAGCACGCCATCGTGAAGGCCCCGCTGACCGCGTCGCCGCTCGCCCCCGAGGCGACCTCCGCGTCGACGGCGGGATCCGCGCCGCACCCGGCGGCGGCGAGCGCGGCGGTGAAGCACACGACGGCGTGGGCGCGGCAAAGCGCGCTGCGGATCGCGAGAGCGGACGCCGGACGGCTGGAATAAGTCATGGATTCTCTCCTGGTTCGTGGGCTCGTGAAGCTCGGCGCACGTCGGCGCAGGGCGTCTCGCGACGCACCGGTCCCCGCGATGGCTCCCGGCGACGGCGGCTCCCGCATCGTCTCCGTGCGCGCCGGAGCGGCATTGCAAGGCGGAGGCCAGCGCGCGGACGGCGCCTCTCCCCGCGATCTCGCGCCCGCGCCGCGCGGCGCCGTCGCTGAGGGTTGCGCAAGCTTCGTACACGTGCGCATCCTTCGGACGGCATGGCGGAGCGAGACCCTCGTCGACAGCCAGCCCCTCCGTCCGGCGAGGCGCCGCCGCCCCTCGGGGCCGAGGTCGCGACCGAGCTCGAGGCCGCGGAGGGCGCGGGAGGCCGGACGCCGCAGGGGCAGGCGTCGCTCATCGTGCGCACCGGCGACGGCGCGGCGCGGGTCATCGACCTGACCGACGGCGACGCGGTCGCGATCGGGCGCGCGCCGGAGTCGACGGTCTGCGTGGACGACCCCCGCGTCTCGCGCAACCACGCGCGCATCGCGCGGCGCGGCGACGCCCTCGAGCTCGTCGATCTCGGGAGCCGCAACGGCACGTCGGTGAACGGCGCCGCCGTGCGCGGGGGCGAGCGGCTCCTCGCCGGCGGCGACGTGATCCGCGTCGGCCCGGCCGAGATCGTCGTCGCGATCGCCGCGCCAGCGCTGCTCTCGCGGCCCGCGCCGGCGGAGGCCGCGCCGGCCGGGGCGGCGGACGCGCTCTCCGGCGCCGGCTTCGTCGTCGCGGACGAGGCGATGGTGAAGGTCTTCCAGGTGGTGCAGCGCCTCGCGCGCGCGCAGACGACGGTCCTCGTCCTCGGCGAGACGGGCGCGGGGAAAGAGGTCGTCTCCGAGCAGATCCACCGCGCGAGCCCGCGCGCCGGCGGCCCGTTCGTCCGGCTCAGCTGCGCGGCGCTGCCCGAGACGCTGCTCGAGAGCGAGCTCTTCGGCCACGAGAAGGCGGCGTTCACCGGGGCCGATCGCCGCAAGATCGGCTATTTCGAGGCGGCGCAGGGCGGCACGCTGCTGCTCGACGAGGTCGGCGAGCTGCCCCTCGCCATGCAGGCCAAGCTGCTGCGCGTCCTCGAGAGCCGGCGCATGGCCCGCATCGGCGGCACGCAGGAGATCGAGCTCGACGTGCGCGTCGTGTGCGCCACGCACCGGGATCTCCCGGCCGAGGTGGCGGCCGGGCGGTTCCGGCAGGATCTCTACTACCGCATCAGCACGTTCGTCCTCCGCGTCCCGCCGCTCCGCGAGCGGCGCGCCGAGATCGCGCTGCTCGCGCACCGCTTCGCGCAGCAGGTCGCCGAGCGCATGGGGGAGCCGGCGCCGCGGTTCGCGCCCGCCGCGATGCGGCTGCTCGAGGCGCACGCGTGGCCCGGCAATCTGCGCGAGCTGCGCAACGCGGTCGAGCACGCCGTGGTGCTGGCCGAGGGCGGCGTCATCGAGGTCGAGCACCTGCCGGCCACCGTGGCCGGAGCCGACGCGGCGCCGGCGAGCGTGGGCGCGCCGGCGAGCGTGGGAGCGCCGGCGAGCGTGGGGGCGCCGGCGAGCGTGGGAGCGCCGGCGAGCGTGGGAGCGCCGGCGGAGGGCGCGCCGATGCCGGCGCGCCTCGCCGAGCTGGAGAAGAAGAGCATCGAGGACGCGCTCGCCGCCGAGGGGAACAACCAGACGCGCGCGGCGAAGCGGCTCGGCATCTCCCGGCGCGCGCTGCTCTACAAGCTGGACAAGTACAACCTCCGGCGGTGAGCGCGGGAGCGTTGCCCCTCAGCGCCAGTGGAAGTCCCAGTCCTGGTTGGCCGCGTCTGGCCAGCACGGGTACATGCCGACCTGCGCGCCGGGATACGAAGCGCCGCCGAAGATATCGACGCACTGCCCGAGCGACTTGATAGGACCGTTCAGGTAAAAGTACTCGTTGTAGAGGCCCTGGCCGCAGCCGTCCCACAAGACGATGGGGGAGCCCGGTACGGGCATGCCGCCGGATACGTTGAGACACCGGTCGACGGCGAACGTGGCCTTGATCTCGCCGGCGAGAAAGCTCAACGACTGGTACGATGCGGTGTTGATGCACGGCTTCAGCGTCGGCCGCGTGCCGAGGGCCGGGGTGCCGGGCGGCACGTCGACGCAGAGGTTGGTGCCGGTCAACTGCAGCCGGCTCGTCGCCGTCGCCGTCCAGCGCTCGCGCGTCGACGGCACCTCGCCGCAGCGGCGCACCTCGAGCATCGCGCCGGCTGTCGTGCCCGTGGCGACGACGCACATGTTGCCCATGGCCCGCAGGCGCATGCCTTCGAACGAGAACAGCTCGTTGGGCGCGCCATCGATCAGACCCCACGAGATGAGCGGCGTTCCAGACGTCGGCGAGACCACGCCGCCGCTGACGTTCATGGCGAGCATCTCTCCGTCGAGGGTCGCCCGGAGGTGGTTCCCGCCGGAGGAGTGCGGCAGCTTCGACCATGTGTCGTTGGGGGCGTTCATGCACTGCCACGCGAGGAGGTTCTTGCCCCACTCGGCCGTGCCGCCGTCGATGTTCAGGCAGCGGCCTCCGAGCCCCACGATCGAGCCGCCGTGCTTGCGCCCATAGACGTTCTGTGCGCCGATGACGTCCCAGGGAGACAGCGTCCGACTCGTGTCGGCCAGATTGCCGCAATACGTGGCCGCCATGATCGAGTCGGTGTCGGCCACCGGCGTCGCTTTGCTGGCGCCGGGGTGGGCGACGCCGCAGTAGCCGCTCGGCAGGCAGACCTTGCCGTCTCCGCTCGCGCACTGGGCATCGGACGTGCATTTCATGCATTGCCCCGTCCAGTCGTCGCGGTCGAACTCGTGCGAGAAGCCGAGCGCGTGTCCGAACTCGTGCATGGCGACGACCTCGACGCGGCTGTCGGCCGTGTCGAGCGTCATGTGCCGCGCGCTGCTGGGCCCCGGATAGCCCACCCCGCTGCTGCTGTTGCCTCTCGCGGTGAGGTGGACGACGAGATAGCCGTTCGTGTTCGAGCCGCAGGGGCCCCAGTCTTCGAACTTGATGTCTGCCGCCCGCTGCCACGAATTGTCGACCGCGTCGCGGGCTCGAGCGAAGTACTGGAAGCGCCGCTCTCGCTCGGCGTTGGGCACCACGTCGTCGATATGGTAACACACCGGCACCCAGCCGCCGGGCCAGGGGGTGCCGACCAGCTGGAGCGCGTCGTGGGTCGACGCGAGCGGCTCCTCGTTCGCGGCCGCTTCGTAGCCCGGCTCGCTCGGTCCGCAGCCGGCGAGGGCGGCGGAGATCGTGGCGATGGAGGCGGCGGCATGGCGGATGACGAGCGATGCAAATTTATGTTTCATCGAATGTGTCCTTCGTTCTTCCGGCTGCACGAAAGCGAATTTGTGTTTCATCGAATGTGTTCTTCGTTCTGCTGGCTGCATGAAATGTCGAATCGAATCGCACGGGCCGGCGAGCGCTCGGACGCGCCGAGCGCGACGGCTCCGCGCTGGATGAGGGAGCTCGCGGGCGGCGTGCGCCCGGTGTGGCTGGACTCGAGCAAGGCTGTTCCGAGCCTCGCCAGTCGGCCTGCGCCGGGCGGGATCGCCGCGAACGCCTCACCGTCCTCGAGAGAGGTTTATGCGCGCCGCCCGCCGCGGCTGACATCGCGTGTCGTCGCCTTCATCGCTCGCTGCCCGGCGGCCGCGCCGCTGCCGGCCCGAGGCGCCCCGTCGGGAGGGCGCTCCTCGGCGGGGCCGCGCTCGCAGGTGTCCTTCAGCCCCCGGATGCGCGCCCGCTCGAGGCCCTCGGCCCGCGGCTCGCAGCCAGCGCGCTCCGTCGCCGTCGGAATTCGTACCGCCGGGTCAGCGAGCCCTGGCGGGGTTCCTCGCGCGCGCCGCTAGCCGCTGCAGCAGCGGAACCCGATCGTGTGATCCGTGTCGGCGCGCTCCCGCACGTCGCGCGCGTCGCACCGGAGCTCGTCGGGCGAGCCCCCGCTGTCGAACGCTCCGCCCCGGGTCCGGCACAGGTCGCCTGGGCCGGTGTCGTCCGAGCACGCGTCTTCCCACTCGCGGACGTTGCCGCTCATGTGCTGCAGGCCGAAATAGCCGCCCTCGCACGCCATGCTGTCGTCGTCGCCGACCGGCACGGTCGCCACCCCGTCGCCGTTGCAGTGCTCCGTGTCGAGCTCGCCGGTGGAGTGTTGGAGCGTGCCTCCGTGGCTGCACGCCTCGAACCACTCGCCCTGCGCCGTGTCGCCGCCGTAGGGCAGCGGGCCGCCGTGGATCTCGCCGCAGAGGCGCTTGCCGAGGCTCTTGCAGTAAGCGCGGGCGTCGCACCAGTCGACGCAGGTGGCGGGGTGCAGATCGTCCTCGCGGCGCGTCTTGCACACGTCGGGCGCGCCGGGCCCGGTGTCGAACGCGAAGCTGTCGTTGAACAGGCAGAACGGCTCCTGCGCGGCGACGTCCGGCTGCGCGGCGAGGAAGGCGCGGTAGGCGGCGTTCGACACCTCGGTCCGGTCGACGCAGAACGAGCTCTCGATCGTCACCATGCCGACGGGGCACTGGCAGACGTCGGTGACGCACGAGGACGTCGCGCAGTCGGCGTCGGCCTCGCAGGGCTGGCCGTACAGGCACGAGGCGTTCGCGGCGCCCGGCTCGCAGGTGAGGCCGTGCAGCGGGCGTACGAGCGTGCACGCCGAGGCGAGGGCGGCCGCGAGGGCGGCCGCGGCGGCGTGGGCCGGCCGGAGGCGCATCAGAAGGCCCCCTCGACGCCCGCGGCGGCGCCGGCGACGAACGGCCGCAGCGCCGGTCCGGGCGCGGCGGCGCCGGCGTTCGGCGGCCTCGCCGCGGCCGGCCGCGTCAGGTAGAGCCACGTCGCGGCGCCGAGAGCGAGGACGCCCACGCCGAGGCCGACGTCGGCGATCGCGTGCTGGACGCGGATGGCGCGCACGTCGTCGCCGGGGCAGCGCGGGGCGCACGTGGCGCGCAGGTCGGCCTCGGCGCTCAGCGAGAGCGCGCCGGCGACGACGAACACGGCGAGCCCCGCGGCGCCGAGGGCGCCGGAAGCCCACACGAGCCCGGGGACCGCGGGCTCCTCGAACGGGGCGGCCGGCGGGGCGGGCGGCGCGGCCGTGGGCGCGGGCGGCGCGGCCGTCGGCGCGGGCGGCGCGGCCGTCGGCGCGGGCGGCGCGGCCGTGGGCGCGGGCGGCGCGGCCGTCGGCGTGGGCGGGGCGGGGGGCGAGCCGGTCGAGGCGGGCGTCGGCGCGGCCGCCGGCGGCGGCGGAGAGGCCGGCGCGCCGGCCGAGGATGCGCCCAGGGTCACGGTGATGGCGCGGTTCTTCTCGCCTTCGCGGATCAGCACGCGCTCCTCGACGGCGGGCCCCGACGCGGGCTCGTACCGGAAGGTGTGCGGGCCGGGATCGACCGGCAGCGCCTTGCCGTCGAGCGCCGCGGCGAGGGGGCGCCCGTCCACGAGCACGCGCACGTCGAGCCGCTCCCGCCCGTGCGCGTCCTTCGCGGCGATGACCACGGTGGGCAGGCTCTTCTCGACCTCGGCGAGCCATGGCCCGCAGTCGGCGACGGCGGCCGCCGGGCAGGTGGGCTGCGAGCAGGCGATGAGCGCCTCCCGCGCGGCGAGGAGCTTGCCGTCGCGGCGGAGGCCCTGCGCGCGCTCGTAGGCGGCGGCGCACGCCCGCTTGTGAGGTTGGGCGTCAGCGCGGGCGCCGGTGAGGGCGAGCGCCGCGGCGACGGCGAGGGCGAGCGGGCGCGCGGGCCGCGCGCGGGCGGGAGAGGAGGCGTTCATCGGGTCACATGCACTCGGGCTTGAGCCGGCGTATGCCGGCCTTGTCCACGGTGTAGGGCGGAGAGCAGCGCTGGGCGTCGGCGCCGGCCGGACGCGGCGCGGGCGCGGGGGCGCGCGCGCTCGCGGCGGTGCGCGCCGGCTTGCGGGCGGGCGCGGTCGCGGCGGCGCCCGGCGCCGGCGGCGTGGTCGCCGCGCTGCCCGGGCTCGGTGCCGGCGGCGTGGTCGCCGCGCTGCCGGGGCTCGGCGCCGGCGGCGGGACGGGAGCGGCGGGCGTGGCGCTCGTGACGTCCGCCGGGCCGGGTGCCGGCTGGGCCGAGGCCGGTGGCGCGCCCGGCGCGCCGGCGCCGGCGGGCTGCGCCGCGGGCGTGTGGGCCGCGCTCGCTGCGTTCTCCGGCCCGGGCGGGCCGCGGCGCGCCCACTGCACGGCGAGCGCCGCCGCGCTGCCGAGGAGCACCGCGCCGAGCAGCGCGAGGACCGGCCGCGCGCGCCTCGACGTCGCGGCGGGCGGAACGTCGCGCGGCCCGCCGTCTCCCGGGGAGAGCGCCACGGAGAGCCCGCTGGACGTGGCGGATCCCGGCGGGGGCGCCGCCGCGAGGACGACCTCATCGAGGGCGCTGGTCGGGATCGCGGGCGCGGTCTCGGCCAGGCCGCCTGCGCGCGGGCCCGTCGACCGGGGCTCGTCGCGCCCGCGCTGGAGGTCGCTCCCGCTCTGGAGGTCGCGCCCGCTCTGGAGGTCGCGCCCGCGCGCGCTGCCGGGCTCGCGGCCGCTCTGCATGCCGGGCTCGCTCGACCCGCCGCGCGCCGGCGTCCCCGCGCCGGCCAGCGCCGCGCTGCCGGGGGCCGCCGCCGAGGCGCCCTCGATCTCCGCGACGCGGGCCGCCCGCCGCGCGAGCGCGTCGCCGGCGAGCTCTTCCACCCACTCGCCCACCGCGCGCGGCGACGCGAGCGGGACCGCGTCCTCGACGGCGATCGCGAGCTCGCGGGCGGTCGGGTAGCGGCCCTCGGCGTTCCGCTCGAGCGCCCGGAGGACGATCGCGTCGAGGGCCGGCGGCACGTGCGCCGCGAGCGAGCTCGGGGGCGGGATCGGCCGCTCGAGCACGGCCCCGAGGATCGCGGCCTCGTCGCCGCCGTCGAACAGCCGCTGGCCCGCGAGCGCCTCCCAGAGGACCACGCCCGCCGCGAACACGTCGGTCCTCCGCGTCACCTCGCCGCAGAGGATCTGCTCGGGGGCCATATAAGCCAGCTTTCCTTTGATCTGCCCGCCGCGGGTGGTGCTGAGCCGCCCGCGCGCCTTGGCGATGCCGAAGTCGAGCAGCCGCGCCGTCCCGTCGACGCCGACGAGCACGTTCTCGGGCGAGACGTCGCGGTGCACGATGCCGAGCGGCTCGCCGGACTCGCTGCGCGCCTCGTGGGCCGCGTGCAGCCCGTGGAGCGCTCCGCACGCGATGCTCGCGACGACGGGGATCGGCGCCGGCGCGCCGCGGTCGCGCGCCGCCCGGAGCAGGCGCGCCAGCGACTCGCCCCGCACGTAGTCCATGACCAGGAACGCCTCGTCCTCGGCGACGAGGAGGTCGATCGTGGCGACCACGTTGGGGTGCTGGATGCGCGCGACGATGCGGGCCTCGTCGCGCAGGCTCTCGGCGATCTCGGGCGCCGCGGCGAGCTGGGGGTGCAGCCGCTTGATGGCCACGGTGCGCGCGAACCCCGCCTCGCCGACGAGCCGGCCGAGGTGCACGGACGCCATCCCGCCGGACGCAATCGGGCTGTAGAGCAGATACCGCCCGATTTGCCTCGGATGCGACGGCTCCGACCACATGCCCGGGCGATGATACACGAGCGCGCCCGGCGCCGCCGCTCGCGAGGACGGCCTCGCCCGCCGGTGCGTCCGCGAGCCTTGCGGAGCCGATCTCCTGGATCGCGCGCTCTCACCCGCGGCGCTCGCCGCGAGGGTCGAGGGGGCGGGGGAGAAGCGGGGCGGTGAGCGCGCCTCCG
The DNA here is from genome assembly GCF_051529605.1 of Sorangium sp. So ce296. NCBI lineage: Bacteria > Pseudomonadati > Myxococcota > Polyangiales > Polyangiaceae > Sorangium > Sorangium sp. So ce296. Next base: position 13,364,043 of record NZ_CP150325.1, on the reverse strand, counting down.
GAGCCCGCCGAGGCGGGCCCCGGAGGGCGCGCAGGGAGCAGGAGCCTGCGCGCGCGAGGCGCCGTGACGAGCGACACGGATCGGACCCAGGGCGCGACGAGGCCATGGGCGCGCTCGGCGGCGCCGCGAGCAGGGCGGCTCGGATCAAAAGGGGATGGTGATGTTCCGGTGAAACGTGAGCGTCACGACGCCGATGCCGGGGATGTACCTGGTCATGACCGGGCCCTGGCAGGCCATGTCCCAGGATGTGTCGAACCTCCAGGGGAAATACCGGATGTGGAGGACGCCAGTCGACGAGACGTCGATGGTGAGCTCGTCGGCGCTCTCGGCGTCGAACCGCTGGTCCGGATCGGCGGCGGAGCTGCGATCGGAGAACAGCTGATCCGCGCGGCCGACGAGGGCGCCGCCGTCCGTTCTCTTGAGCCATCCTCTGGAGTGCGTCACCTGCCGGACGCCGTCGCGGTGGATCGTCATGTCGATCTCCCACCCCAGCTGGCCGTAGATCCGAGACACCCTGTCCTGGACGAGAGCGCGGCAGCTCTCGTCGGCGCGCGCGAGCGGCTCGACGGCCGCGGCGCTGGCGAGGAACGTGAACAGGGAGAGCAATGCAGTGCGAACGATCATGGGATCTCCTTTCGTCGGTGGCGTCGCGCGGCGAGGTCGGGGCGTCGCATCCGCCCACGAGGAACTCACGTGCAGGCGGCGAGCCGAGGAGACCCTGGGTCTCTCAGCCCGCCTTCCTGCCTCGTGCTCGGAGCGGACCGCCCGCCCGCGACATCCCCTCTGCGGCGCACGCCAGGCGCTGAGGCCGGCGCTCCTCGCCGCGCGCTCCCTCTACGCGGGAGCGCCGGGCGGGTTTCGCCGATCGAGGTGATGGTGGGGGCTGCCCGGCCGGCGCTGTCGGGCGCCTCGCCCGCGCTCGCCCCGCGGCTCGGCTCCGGTGCGCGCGGGCGGGGACGTCAGCCCTGCAGCGACGTGCTCGGCTCGACGAAGCAGAGGCGGTAGCCGTCCGGGTCGGTGACGACGACCTCCCGGGTATGCCACGGCTGGTCGCGCGGGCCATCGACGGCGGCGCCGGCGGCCGCGGCGCGCGCGGCGATGGTCTCGATGCCGAGGTCGCCGGTCGCGCTGAAGCAGACGATGACGCCGAGGCCGCGCTGGCCGGCCAGCGAGACCCCCGGCGGCGTCGCCACGAGGAAGAGATCGGCATAGCGCGCCCAGCGCAGGTGAACGAACACCGGATCCTGGTGAACGCGGGTGAAGCCGAGGAGCTCGAAGAACGAGGCGGAGCGCTCCGCGTCGGCCACGAGGAGCTTGACGTAGGCGGGCATCACGTAGGGATCGTCGCTGTGCATGGTGGCTGGGCGCGAAGGTGCGCCGCGCCGGGCCGGAACGCAAGCCGCGCCTCGGGCGGCGCAGGCGGCCGCGGGTCGCGCCCTCGGCGCCCCCGGGCGCCAGACGGTCGTCTCGGCCCGGGCCGGCGCGCCAGACGCGGCCGAGCATCGGTGTCGATCGAATGTGCGAATGAAATTGTGTGGTCTCCGTAATGCCCCTCGACACCGCTCGTGACGACGCGCGCGATACCGCAAAGTGTCCGTTGGAGCCCTGGTGTGGTATCGGCGGCAATCATGCATTTCCGGCTCGATCAGCTCGCCAAGAACATCCTCCGGGACTTCTTCGTGCTCGTGGGCGCAGCCGAGACCGAGGTGGAGGTGCCGGCCGGGGACGCCCAGCGGATCGACGTCTGGCACGTGCCCGATCCGGCGCTATTGCGCGCGCACCCCGAGATCGAGCCGGGCCTGCTCCGCTCGATGGCGGCCGAGGCGGGGATGGTGGAGGTGTTCAGCGCCGCGCCGGGCGCGGCCGAGCTCCACGGCTGCATGCGCAAGCGCTACCAGTGGCACCACACGCTCGAGCTGCGAGCGGAGCGCGCGCTCCAGCTGCCGTCGGCGTGGATCGTGAGCGCCGGGCGCCCGGACGGGGTGCTGCGCGACTTCGGTTTCGTGCAGGACGCCTCCGGGCTGGAGGGGCTCTATGCGGGGCCGGCGCCGGGGTGGCGGATCCATGCCGTGGTGATCGCGGAGCTGCCGCGCGTGCGGGGGACGGTGCTGCTGCGCTTGCTCGGCGCGCCCCGGGTGCGCCGAGCGGCGCTGCGGGATCTCGCGGCGCTCCCCGAGGACGCTTGGGAGCGCCGGGTGGCGATGCCGTGGCTCGTTCGGTTAAGCTTCGAGGTGCCGGAGCAGCTCCTTCCAGGGCTGCCCTCCGTGGAGAGGGATTTCATCATGGAAACCCGGGAATGGTTCGAACAGTTCACCGCGCGGAAGGTTGAAGCGGGGGTGGAAGCGGGGCTGAAGGAGGCGGTCAAGGAGGCGAAGAAGGAGGCGGAGCGGCGCGCAGAGGAGGCGCTGAAGGAGGCGGAGCAGCGCGCGGAGGAGGCGAGGAGGGAGGCGGAGCAGCGCACGCGGCTTCGGTTGACGGCGCGGATGTGCGAGCTCCGGCTCGGCAGGCCGCTTACCGAGGCGGAGACCGCGGCCCTCGGGGAGCGGCTCGCCCGGCTGCAAGAGACCCGGGTGGCGGAGGTGCTGATCTCGTTCTCGGCGGAAGCGCTGGCGACCTGGCTCGCCGATCCGAACGCGACGTAGCGCAACGGCGCCGGGCGACGGATCCGCCGGACCCGATGGACGCCGGCTGACGCGGCGCGATCTCGATCTACGCTACGGGGCCGCCTGCGCCGCCGGCTCGACGACGCAGCGGATGCCGAGGAACCCGCAGCGGTAGGTCGCCTCGAAGCCGCCGGGCCGCGCCGTCCTGACGAGCGGCGGGATGCCGTCGCGCCAGCTGCCGCCGCGGGCGACGCGCATCTTGCCCTTGCCGTCGTTGGCGCTCGTCGTCCACTCGAAGACGTTGCCGGCCAGGTCCTGGATGCCCTGGGGGCTGGCGCCGGCGGGGAAGCTCCCCACGTCGCACGCGGTCTTGCGCACGGTGCCGCCGCCGGACCAGCAGAGCTGATCCTTCGGGACCTCGCCGCCCCACGGGTACGGCCGCGCCTCCTCGCCGCCGCGGGCCGCCCACTCCCACTCGTCGTCGCGCGGCAGCCGCTTGCCCTGGGCCGCGCAGTAGGCCTCGGCCTGCGCGAAGTCGACGCAGACCATCGGCTGCTTCTCCTTCCCGGCGACGCCGTACGTCGACGCCTCCTGGGCGCAATTCGCCAACGTATCCGTGCACTTGCCCGCCTTGACGCACGCGGCGTAGGCCTCGGCGGTCACCTCGGTTCTGTCCATGCAAAGGTCGGCCACGGCGGCCTTCACCTTCAGCGGGCCCATCACGAAGCTGCCGCCGGGGACCCGGGCCATGCCGTCCGGGCATCCGTCCGAGGGGGGCGACGCCGGGGCGGAGGCCTGCCCGCTGCCGGCCTGCGCAGCGGCCATATCGCCGCCGGCCTGCGCGGCGGTCGCGCTGGCGCCGGCGGGCGCCGGGGCCGCGTCGGACCCGGGCTGGGGCGACGCCGGGGCGGTCGCCGCGCCGCCGGAGGCGTTCGGCGGCGCCGCCGCCTGTGTGACGGGCGAAGGCCCGTCGGGCGGGGGCGCGGCCGGGGAGGCGCCGCACCCGGCGGCGAAGACGCCGCACGCGACGGCAGGGAAGAACAGCGCGGAGAGGACGAGGGGCGTGCTGTGGGATCGCATGGTGCCTCAGGAGGCGGTCACGGTCGGCGCCGGCTCGTCGCCGAGCCATTGCTCCTGGACGACGATCGCCGGCAACAAGGTGAACGGCCCGTCGTAGCCAGGGCCGAAGGTCAGGATCTGGATCACGCGCCGATCGCCGCGCCGGATCGGGAACATCACCTCGCCGCCGCGGGGGAGCTCGCTGCCGCCGCGGGGCGGATCGATCCAGAAGGCCACGCCCTCGGTCTTCCCGCCGAGCAGCGAGATGGCCGAGGCGGTGAGCTCGGGGCAGCGGATGCGCAGCCACTCCCTCATCCGGTAGGCGCGGCAGCCCGCGGCCGCGGGGCCGGTGCGGGAGAGGCGGACGCGCGGCGCGGCCTTCCACTCGGCGGCCGTGGGCTGCTTCGACGGCTCGGCGGGGAACGGCTCGGCGTCGAGGGGCCGCTCCTCGCCGGCGTCGGTCGCTGCGGCCGAGCGCGCGCCGTCCTGCTGCGCGCTCGCCGGGGCAGCGGCCGAACGCGCGCCGTCCTGCTGCGCGCCGGAGGTGCCGGCCGCCGCCAGGACGCCGGCCATGCCGGCGGCCATCCAGGCGATCCACGCGAAGCGCAGCCTCATAGCGTCTCCAGGAACGCCACGAGCGCCGCCCGATCCTCGGGCGACAGGTGGCTGGTCTTGCCCATCCAGTCGGCGTTCTGCTCGATCAGCTCCGCCAGCGTGCCGGCCCGCCCGTCGTGCAGGTAGGGCGGCCGCCCGCCCACGAAGCGCAGCGACGGCGTCTTGTACTCGGGGCGCGGATCCTCGTCGTACCCCGGCAGCGGCGGCCGCTTCGGCATCGGGTACGCCGTGCGATCGGTGTAATCGCTCGCGGGCACGTGGCAGCGCGAGCACTTCGCCTCGTCGCTGTGGAAGATCTCCCGGCCGCGCTTCGCCCGCTCGTCGGGCGCCCCGTCGCCGCGCGGCGGCGTCACCAGGCCCCGGCGGAGGAACATCGCGAGGTACGTGGCCCTGGCCGCGAGGCCGGCCGGCGTGTGGTCGATCGGCAGCCCGCCCCAGCGGTGCAGCCCCATGCCCGTCTGGAGCCTGCCGACGAGATCCTCGCTCTCGCCGTGCCAGCCGTACGGCCCGGCCGCGCCGACGTTGCCGGCGAGCATCGGGGTGCGCCGCGGAAACCCTTTCCTCTTCGCGACCTCCGGGATGTTCTCCGGCCGGCCGACGAAATTCGCATGCTCGCCATCGGCCGTGCTGAAGGTCGCCTCGCGCCAGACGTACCCGTCGTCGCGCCCGTCGGGGTGGCACCCCGCGCAGCCGAGATTGCCGCTCACCGTGCCGTCGAGCGCGTAGTAGAAGAGCCGGCGCCCCTTCGCGACCTCGGGGCCGAGCGGATCGTCGGCGAGGTGCACGAGCGCCGCCGGCCCCTCCGCCGCGGGCGCCGCGCCGGACGCTCCCGTCGCGACCGCACCCGCCGGCGCCGCGCCCGAGCCCGCCGCCGGATCGTGCAGCCGGAGCGCCGCCACGTCGCCGGTCGAGCGGCAGAACACCCACGCCGTCGCCTCGTCCGCGGACAGCGCGAGGCCGGTCGGCGCGCCGCACGTGCCGGCCACGCGGACGTGCGGGTCGTAGCGGCCGCCGACCGGGTAGCTCTTCACGATCGCGAGCGTCGGATCCACGGCGGTCGCGTCCACCTCGAGCACGAGGTCGTCGCCCTCGCCCGCGACGAGCAGCGTGCGCGCGCGCTTGCGGTAGACCGCGGCGCGCGGCTGGGTGACGGGCGTGACGCTCGCGCCCGGCAGCGTGATGACGCTCTCCGGCGTGATCACCTGCTCGGCGAACGCCGACCGGAGCACCGGCAGGTTGCCGTGGTGCGGCGGGGCGAGCGGCTCGTCCCGGCCGGTGATCAGCACGTCCACGGTCGCCGCGCCGAACCACGCGGCGTGGCCCATGGCGCCGAGCGCGTGCCGCGCCGCGAACAGCCGCCGCCCGTCCTCGGAGAGCGCCAGCGCATAGCCCAGCGACGCCGCGAGCCGCTCGCCCGACGGGGCGCGCAGCGGCGACGCGGGCAAGGCGACGCGCCGGACCCTCGGCGCCCCGCCGAGGTCGTCGATCCGCGTGAGATCCGCGCCGACGAGGTGGCTCACGTACGCGGCGCTGCCGTCGGGCAGCACGGCGACGCCCCGCGGCTCGCGCGCCACGTCGACCGTCCACCTCGCCCTCCCGGCCTCGAGGTCCACGGCCGAGACCTTGTGCGTCCACGCCGACGTCACGATCGCGGTCTTCTCGTCCGGCGTGACCGCGATGCCCCACGCGTCGGCGGGCAGCGGCACGCGGCCGACCTCGACGAGACCGGCCGACGCGTCCGGCCGGAAGATGAGCAGGAGCCCCGGGTCGCGGACCGTGGCGAGCACGCGCGCCTCGCGCCCGCCGAGCGCGAGCACCTGCGCGGGCCGCCCCGGCGCGGGCACGCCTGCGCCGGGGCGCGCGGGATCGAGCGGCAGCGGCACGACGCGGACGACGCCGTGATCCTCGTCGGCCACGTAGAGCGCGTCCTCGCGCGCCGCGCGGGCGAGGGCGCCCCCCTCGCGGACCGGCGCGCGCACGGGCGCTGCGCCGGGCGGCGCCGGCGGATCGACCGGGGCGCCCGCGCTGCCGACCGGGGCAGCGCCCGCGTCCGCGCCGGGGGCGGGGCCGCGGGAACAGGCGCTCGCTGCGAGCGCGAGGAGTGCGGCGAGAGAGCGTGTCGCGGGGCGGCGCAAAGGGATCGCCGGATCTTCGCCCGCCCTCGCGTCCCGGGTCAACGGCCCGGCGGCGCGCCGCAGCACGCCGGCGCGGGGCCGATGCGCGGCATCGAGCGCGCGCCGCTCCCCCAGGGCGCCGGGGACGCCCCGCCCAGCCCGGACGAGCGGCGTGAAGCGCTCGAGCGCCGCGGCCGACGATCTTCACGCGGCGTTTGATCCGTGAGCTCGAGCGAGCTATCGCCGCCTGGGTATGGAATCAGCATCTCTGTCGGGACATGGTATCTCGGACGGCGCCGACGCACCTCGGTTCATGGAGGCGAACGGCGCCCGCCTCGCCTATGCAGAGCAGGGGCAGGGCGATCCGGTGGTGTTCTTGCACGGGGCGGCCTCGGATCATCGGATGTGGGACCGTCACCGCGCCATCGTGGGCCAGCGGTACCGGGCCATCGCTTACAGCCAGCGCTATTTCGGGACCGGCGCGTGGGACCCGAGCTGGCCCCCGTTCGGCGTGCAGACGCACGCGGACGATCTCGTCGCGTTCCTCCGCGGCCTCGACGCGGGGCCCGTCCACCTGGTCGCGTGGTCCTATGCCGGTCACGTGGCCTTGACCGCGGCGCTGAGCCACCCCGAGCTGCTGAGGAGCGCTTTCATCTACGAGCCCGGGGTCCCCTCGTACGTCACCGATCCCGCCGAGCTGCGCGCGCTGGGGGACGACCTGAACGCCATGTTCGGCCCGGTCTTCGGGGCGGTGCAGCGCGGCGACAGCCGAGAGGCCTTGAGGCTCCTGCTCGACGGGTCGGGCCAGCGCCAGGGGTATTTCGACGCTCAGCCCGCGGAGCGACAGGCCGTCAACCTGGACAACGCGCGGACCATGCCGCTCCTCCTCTCGCAGCCGCAGCCGCCAGCCATCACGTGCGGGCAGCTGGCGGGCCTGAAGGTGCCGGTGACCGTCGCCCATGGCGAGCTGTCGCGGCCCACGTTCAGCGTGGTCTCCCGCGCGGCGGCCCGCTGCATCCCCGGGCAGCACCTGGTGGCCCGCGGGGCCACCCACATGTGGCCCGAGGAGGACGCACCGGCGTTCTGCGCCGCGGTGATGGGCTTCCTCCAGGGTCGCTGATCGGCGCCTTGCGGCGCGCCCTCGCGTCGGGCGACCATGCCCGCTCCATCCCTGACCCGCCCGGGAGGTCCTCGATCCATGAGCGAACGGCTGAACCTGATGTCCCCCGCGATGCTCGCCGACCCGTACCCCACCTACGCCGAGCTGCGGCGCGACGCCCCCGTGAGCCAGGTCGATCCGGGCGGCTTCTGGGCGGTGACCCGCCACGACGATGTCATCGCCGTCCTCAAGGACACCGCGCTGTTCTCGTCCGAGGGGTTCCGCGCCGCCACAAAGCCCGCGTGGCTCGGGCACAACCCGTTCGGCGACTCGATGCTCGTCCTGGATCCGCCGGCGCACGGCCGCCTGCGGTCGCTCGTGAACCGCGCCTTCACGCCCGCGGCCATGGCCCGCCTGGAGGCGCGCGTGCGCGCGTTCGCCGAGGACATCGCGGCGCGCTTGCCGCTCGGCCAGCCGGTCGACTGGGTGGAGTCGCTCGCCATGCCGCTCCCCGCCAGCGTCATCGGAGAGCTCCTCGGCCTCGATCCCTCCCTCCACGCGCGCTTCAAGCGCTGGACCGACGACCTCACCAGCATCAGCCCGGTCACGCCGGACATGACCGCGCGCATGGAGGAGATCCGCACCACCGTGCGAGAGGCGGAGCAGTACCTGACCGAGGTGCTGGCCAGCCGCCGCCGCGCGCCCGCCGACGACATGGTGACGGACCTCCTCCGCGCCCAGGTGGAAGGCCACTCGCTCACCGACGCCGAGCTGATGAGCTTCCTCTTCCTGCTCCTCGTCGGCGGCCTGGAGACCACGGTACACCTCCTGAACCACAGCGCGCTCCAGCTCATCGCGCATCCGGAGGTGCTCGATCGCCTGCGCGCGGAGCCGGCGCTGATCTCGAGGTTCGTCGACGAGGTCCTCCGGTACGAGCCGCCGGTGCGATCGGTGTACCGGCTCGTCATGGCCGACACCGAGATCGGCGGCGTGCGCCTCCAGAAGGGCGCGAAGGTGCTCGTGATGATCGGCTCCGCCTGCCGGGACGAGGCGCACTTCCCGGACGCGCACCGCTTCGACATCGACCGGGGCGGGGTCACGCACCTGCCGTTCGGGCACGGCATCCACTTCTGCCTGGGCGCGCCGCTCGCGCGCCTCGAGGCTCGCCTCCTGTTCACGGCGCTCTTGCCGCGCGTCCGCCGCCTGTCCCCGGCCGGGCCGCCGGAGTGGCGGCGCGCCCTCTCCATGCGCGGGGTGACGTCGCTGCCCCTCGTGGCGCACCCGGCCTGAGCGCGCCGGGCGCGCTCACCAGCGGGCCCAGCGCGAGATCCGCTTGACCCGCGTGTAGGGGCTGCCGTCGTCCGAGAGCCCGAACGACGTCGCGCTCAGGGTCCTCACGTGCGGCCCCCAGCCCTCGTCCTCGATCGGCGCGTCGTCGTCCGCGCCGAGGTTGTAGACGAAGCAGTGCCCGTAGTGCTGCGTGACCCCCACGTAGGAGCTCGCGCAGTTGCCGTCGCCCTTGGTGTCCGCGTCGAAGTCCGCCGACGACCACCCGGTGGCGAACTGCCACGTAAAGAGCTCTTCCTCCCCGGAGACGCGGATCGGCGTGAGGAGGTGCATGTCCGCGGTATCGATGCCCTCGGCCGTCGCGCGCATGACCTCGGCGACCGTCCCGGCGATGTCCTCGATCTCGTCCCGGTATTCCCGGCCCACGACGTACAGGGAAGGCTGGTAATGGTTGCCGGCGATCGACGGCTCCCCCTTGGCGCTGAGCCGGTCGGCATACAGGATCTTCCAGAACGCGATCGTGGCGCCGTCCGCCGCGCCGACGCTGTTGTAAACGAGCGCCCACCGATCGTCGTCGGCCGCCTCACCGCAGTAGGCCTGAAACGGCTCCTGCGGGCCGGAGCCGTCGGGGTCGAGCGTGTAGACGCCGCCCGGCGCGCTGGCCGGGACGGCGCCGCACCGCGCGTAGACGCACCCCTCGCTCACCTCGTCCTCGCACCCCACGGCGGGTCCGCCGCCGGCCCCGCCGCCGCCGCCGGAGCTCTCCCCGCCCGCGCCACCGCCGTCCACCAGGTGAAACGGCTTGTCGAGCCCGGCCACGGCCGTGCATCCGCAGGCCATGAGGCACGCCGCCGCCCACACCCATGTAGCGGACCCGCTCGTCATCTCCGTTTCTCTCCCTACCGCATCATGCCGTCACGCCCTGCATGGCGATGCGCCGCGCGGCGCGGACGCTACCGTCTCACCTTCGGCCTGGCAAGCCGCGCACACGGATCGGCCGGCCGCCCGAGAGCGCGAGCGAGCCCGGTGCAGGGGAGAGGCCCGCGAAGGCCGCCGGCGCCCGCGCCGCGGCGGCCCGCTCGGCCGGCCGGCCCCGGCGCGGCGCCAGCCGGAGCCGCTCGACGCGCCGGCGCCGCGGGACCGAGCGCGGACGCCGCTCGTCCCTCGTCGCTCGGGACGCGGCCACGACCTCTGCAAAGGATCTCGGAAGAGAAGAAGACAAATCGAAAAGGCGCCAAGAACGCCATAGACGAAGGCGACGCGAAGACAGCAAATCAGTCGTCGACATCGTCGACATCGTCGACCGCCGGCCCAGCGCGGGCGTTCCGTCCTGGCGCCGGCTCGCTGCCGACAGGCGATCGACGCGCACGACTTGAATGCAGAAAAAATATCCCACAGAAACTTGAATGAAACACGCATCCATGCATCGTCCTTAGCGGATCATGGGCCCATGTAGGGTCGAACCCATCCGGGCGCACGCCCGCGGCGAGATCGATCTCACGCCGTCGCTCCGCTGCGGAGCTGGCCTGGCTCACCCTCGGACCAACAGGCGATTTCCACGGGCGGCGCCTCCGGAGCGCAACCGTCCGTTCCACCCCGACCGGCGGGCGCGCGCCGCTCCACGCGCCCGCGGCTCCGCGGTCATTCTCAGCAAAGGACGATCGAATGAAGAGACGAGAACCTTCGCGTGAGGAACCGAGCGGAGCGCCCCTCCGCCGCCGGCGCTTCCTCGGCGGCGCCCTCGGGCTCGGGGGAGCGGCGCTCCTCCCCGCCTGCGGCTCGCGCTCCGACGAGCCGGGGCCGCCGGCCGCGAACGCCGCGCCGCTCGTCGCGACCGCCGACACGCCGGAGGTGTCCGATCTGCGCTTCGGCATCATCGCGCTCACCGACTGCTCGCCGCTCGTGATCGCCCACGAGAAGGGGTTCTTCAAGAGATACGGCATCAATTCGACCATCGTGAAGGGCGCGAGCTGGGCGGCGATCCGCGACTCGCTGTCGAACGGGGACCTCCAGGCGACGCACATGCTCTTCGGCATGCCGCTCGCCTCGACGATGGGGCTCCTCGGGTCGCCGAAGAAGCCCATGATCATCCCGTGGCTGCTCAACCGCAACGGCCAGGCGATCACGATGAAGAGCGACCTCAGGGGCAAGGTGGCCGGGGATCCCAAGGCGCTCCAGCCGTTCGTCGAGGAGGCGAAGGCGAAGGGCGCGCCCATGACCTTCGCTATGACGTTCCCGCCGGGGACGCACGCCATGTGGACCCGCTATTTCCTCGGCGCGGGCGGCGTCCACCCGGACAAGGACGTCGCGCTTGTGACCATCCCGCCCGCGCAGATGGTCGCCAACATGAAGGTGGGGAAGATGGACGGATTCTGCGTCGGCGAGCCGTGGGGCGCCAGGGCCATCGCCGATCAGATCGGATACACCGCCGTCACCACGCAGGAGCTCTGGAAGGACCACCCCGAGAAGGTGTGCGCGTTCACCGCGGAGTTCGCCGACAAGAATCCGAAGACGGTGAAGGCGGTGCTCAAGGCCCTCCACGAGGCGAGCGCCTGGCTCGACAAGCTCGACAACCGCCCCGAGCAGGCGGACATCGTGTCGAGGCCCACGTACATCAACTGCCCTCCGGAGCTCATCCTCGGCCGGCTGAAGGGGCAGTACGACTACGGCGACGGCCGCAGGAGAGAGGACAAGGATTACATGATCTTCAGCGACCGGGGCTGCAACTACCCGCAGCGGAAGTACGCGCTCTGGTGGCTCAGCCAGTTCCGGCGCTGGGGCATGGTGGAGGGGAGGCCGGACTACGAGGGCGTCGTCAAGCAGGTCATGCGCCCGGACCTCTACGAGGAGGCGATGAAGGAGCTCGGGGTCGCGCACGGCGGCCCCGATGACCGGCCCGAGACGCTGTTCGACGGCGTGACGTTCGATCCCAAGGACCCCGAGAAATACGCGACGTCGTTCCCGGTCAACGCCCTGAAGGGGTGATCCCCGACATCGCCGGGAGCCGACGAGGAGCGCGGCGGAGGGCCACGGTGAAGGAGTGCTGCATGAGCGAGGCGAAAGCGATCTCTCCCAGGATTCGAGTCGACCACATGATCCTGCCCCTCTTCGGGGTGGCGTGCGTGATCGGGCTATGGGCCGCCGCGAGCAGCCTGTGGGCCCAGACGCTGCCCTCTCCGCTCAAGACGTGGGAGGTGAGCAGGCCCTACATCTTCGAGCCGTTCGAGAAGCGGGGGGAGCTCGACCAGGGCATCCTCCGCTTCACGTGGTACTCGCTCCAGCGGGTCGCGAAGGGCTACACGCTGGCGATCCTGCTCGGGACGCCGATCGGCTTCTTCCTCGGCGCCTCGAGGCTGTTCAAGTCGAGCTTCGATCCGATCATCCAGATCCTCCGCCCCGTGTCCCCGCTCGCGTGGCTCCCGCTCGGCCTCGTGCTCTTCCAGAAGCCGGACCCGGCCGGCGTCTTCACCATCGCGATGTGCTCGATGTGGCCGACGGTCCTGAACACCGCGCTCGGGGTGCGGTCGATCCCGCAGGACTACATGAACGTCGCCCGGGTGCTCCGGCTCTCGCGCATGAAGACGCTGCTCAAGGTGCAGCTGCCCGCCGCGCTGCCGTACATGTTCACCGGCTTCCGCCTCAGCCTCGGCATCGCCTGGCTGGTGATCGTGGCCGTGGAGATGCTGACCGGCTCGCCCGGCGTCGGCGGCTTCCTCTGGCAGGAGTACAACAGCCTCATCTACGAGCACATCATCCTCTGCATCATCACCATCGGGGTCGTGGGCTTCCTCCTCGACGCGCTCATGAGCCTCGTCGAGCGCAGGCTCAAGCTGGCGGGAGGGTGACGGCGATGGCGCTCGTCAAGCTGCGCAACGTCGACAAGAGCTATGGCGCCGGGGCCACCCGCACCGAGGTGCTCCGGGACATCGACCTGGAGATCGAGAAGGGCGAGTTCGTCGCCGTCGTCGGCTACTCGGGGGCCGGGAAGACGACCCTCATGTCGCTCATCGCGGGGCTACAGCGGCCGGACGCCGGCGTGGTGACCCTGAACGGTAAGCCGATCGAGGGGCCGGGGCCCGACCGCGGCGTCATCTTCCAGAACTACTCGCTCTTGCCCTGGCTGACGGTCTACGAGAACGTCTATCTCGCCGTGGACCAGATCTTCTCGGCCTGGTCCGCGGAGAAGAAGCGGGAGCACGCCGAGCGCTACATCGCCATGGTGAAGCTCACCCCGGCCCGCGACAAGAAGCCGGCGCAGCTCTCCGGCGGCATGCGCCAGCGCGTCTCGGTGGCGCGCGCGCTCGCCATGGATCCGGAGATCCTCCTGATGGACGAGCCGCTCGGCGCGCTCGACGCGCTCACGCGCGCCACGCTGCAGGACGAGATCGCGCGGATCTGGCGGGCCACCCAGAAGACCGTGCTCCTCATCACCAACGACGTCGACGAGGGCATCCTCCTCGCCGACCGGATCGTCCCGCTCAGCAAGGGCCCGGGCGCCACGCTGGGCCCCAGCGTGATCGTCGATCTCGATCGCCCGCGGGATCGCAAGGCCCTCAACCGCGATCCGCGCTTCAAGGAGATCCGCGGCGCGGTCATCAACTACCTGCTCGGCCCGGGCGCCGGGCCGAGCGCGGGCAAGGGCGTGCCCGGCGCAGCGCGGAGCGCGGAGGCGGTCGCATGAAGAAGTATCTCGAGATCTGGAACGTCACCAAGACCTTTCCCACCCCGAACGGCCCCGCGGTCGTCGTCCGCAACTTCGACCTGAACCTGAGGAAGGGCGAGTTCCTGTCGCTCATCGGCCACTCCGGCTGCGGCAAGTCCACGGTGCTGTCGTTGGTCGCGGGCCTCAGCGAGATCACGAGCGGCGGCATCGTCCTCGCGGGCCGGCAGATCCACGGGCCCGGCCCGGACCGCGGGGTCGTGTTCCAGTCGCCGTGCCTGCTCCACTGGATGACCGCGCTCGAGAACGTCCTGCTCGGCGTGGAGCAGGTCCACCGGCAGAAGAGCAAGAAGGACTGCATCGAGATCGCGACGCACTACCTGGAGCTCGTCGGGCTCGAGGAGTCGATGCACAAGAAGCCGCGCGAGCTGTCCTCCGGGATGCAGCAGCGGGTCGGGCTGGCGCGCGCCTTCGCCCTGTCGCCCAAGATGCTCTTGCTCGACGAGCCCTTTGGCATGCTCGACTCGCTGACCCGGTTCGAGCTCCAGGAGGTGCTCATGAACCTGTGGGCCGATGACCAGAAGACCGCGCTGATGGTCACGCACGACGTGGATGAGGCCCTGTTCCTGTCGGACCGCATCGCGATGATGACGAGCGGCCCGGGGGCGCGGGTGGGCGAGATCCTGGAGGTGCCGTTTCCGCACCCCAGGGACCGCCAGGCGGTGCTCGACGATCCCATGTATTATCCTCTCCGAGAGCGGCTGATCGCGTTCCTGGAGGGACAGGCGCACAAGGACGAGCCCGCCGCGGACGGCGCGCAAGAGCCCGCCCCGGAGGCCGCCGTGAAGACGGGGCGGTTCTGGACCGCGCTCTGGAAGGGGAGCAGGTCGTCGGCGTAGCCCCGCGGCGCCATCGCTGCTTCCTCGTGAGCGCGCTCGGCGTCGGACCTCACCGAGGCGCGGTGTGCGGGCGCGCTGACCGTCCACGGCAGAGCTCGCCCCGTCGCGGAGCGTCGCAGCGCGCGGCTGTGCGCGCTGCGCTCAACGAGGCTCACCACCTCCGACAAAAAGTGAGGGATACGGCCGCCCTAAAGAACAAAAGCCACACGGACAAGCTGCAGTTGCGCGAATGTATCTTTCTCCTATCGCGTCGGTTTCAACCAGCGGTCGAGCGGGGGAAAGTGTATGCGCGTGTCTCGAATCTTCGCGGCTGTCGGTATGGTATGGCTCGCCGCCGCGTGCGGCTCGACGGGCGGCACAGGTTCAGGAGGGGGAGGCGGCGTCTCCGCCTCGTCGGGGATCTCGACAGGCACCGCTGCCGAGGGCAGCGGGGCCTCCGGCGGGGCCAACGCAAGCAGCGCGGGGGTGGGCGGCGCGGGCGCCGCGACCGGCTCCGGGGAAGGCGGCGCGGGCACCGGCGGCGACGGTGCAGCTGCGGGAACGGGCGGCGCGGCCGCGGGCACCGGCGGCGACGGCGCGGCCGCGGGAACGGGCGGCGCCGGTGCGGGCGCCGGAGGCGCGGAGACGAGCGGCACGGGCGGCGCGGGCGGGCCCGACACGGGGGTCGAGGTTCCGACCTGCGAGCCCTACGGCACCGCGTGCGCGAGCTCCGGCGACTGCTGCTCCGGCATCTGCGACAGCGCGACGGGGACCTGCGCCTCGCCCCTCAGCGTCTGTCTGGGGCCGGCCGCGGTCTGCGACGAGGCCTCCGACTGCTGCAGCCTCAACTGCACCGCGGGCAGGTGCGGCGCGGCCGCCTGCCTCGTCGACGGATCCGACTGCACGGAAGGCGGGGCCGCCTGCTGTAGCGGCATGTGCGTCGGCGGGACGTGCAGCGACGTCAACGGCGACGCCGCGTGCCAGACCGGCGGCAACCTGTGCACGGAGGACAGCCAGTGTTGCTCCCGGCTCTGCGGGCGCGACGGCCGCTGCGTCCTCAAGTCCTCGTTCTGTGTGCAGCGCAACGATGTGTGCACGAGCAACAGCGACTGTTGCTCCGGCGTGTGCGTGAAGCGGAGCGCGTCCGACGCCGCAGGCTACTGCGGCGAAGAGCCGGACACGTCGAGCCGCTGCAACAGCGGCGGCATCGACGGCGCCGTCTGCGACGGCTGCGGATTCTGCTGCAGCCGCGTCTGCGCGCCGTACGGCCCGACCGGGATCTCCGTCTGCCAGCCGCCGAGCGGCTGCCGCGTGAACGGCGCCCTGTGCAGGCGCAACGAGGACTGCTGCGGCGGTGACCCCACCGCCGATCTGCCAGGCGCCGGGACCGTGGTCTGCGACACGTCGGACGACCCGGCCGGGGAGATCGGCCGCTGCCGCAACCCCAGGATGTGCACGCCCCAGGGCGGCGTCTGCCACTTCAAGGACAGCTACTGCTCCGACACCTCGACCAGCGCTCCCAACAACTGCTGCAGCTACCTGGGGCACGCCAGCAACTGCCGCCTCGACGCCCTGGGCGTGCCGCGCTGCAACGCGCTGACGGAGTGCCGCGAGGCCGGCGACGACTGCGCCTCTTCCGACGACTGCTGCGACGGCGCGCCGTGCGTGCCGAACGCCGACGGACGGCTGCAGTGCTATGGCACCCCCGGAGAGCCGACGCCCCGGTGCGTGACCGAGGGTGGACCCTGCACGAACAACGGCGACTGCTGCGTCGGGACGACCTGCGAGCTCGATCCGGGCTCCGGCTCGGGCACGTGCACGCCCCCGAGCTCGTCGTCGGCCACGGGCGCCGGCGGCGGCAGCACGAGCGCGACCGGCGGCGCCGGCGGCGGCAGCACGAGCGCGACCGGCGGCGCCGGCGGGGCGGACAGCACGAGCGCGACCGGCGGAACCGGCGGCTCGGGCGGCAGCACGCCGGTTTGCGCGGAGTACGGCCAGCTCTGCGGCGCGACGTCCGAGTGCTGCAACGCCGGGGCGGTGCAGTGTTACAACGGCATCTGCCGCATCCCTCCGGGGTGACGCGGCGTGCGAACCCGCTCACCCGCGTCGATGCACCCGTGTCGAGGAGAATGGATATGACCGGCAAGATACGCGCGATCTGCGCTCGCTCCTTGTTCTTGACGTCCCTCGGGCTCCTCGGCTGGGCGCTCGCGTCGGGCTGCTCTGGATCGACGCGCGGAACCGGGACGAGCGGCGACGCCTCCGGCAGCGGCGGCGAAGGGGGAATCGCCTCGGGCGGCTCCGGCGGAACGGCCGGAGACTCCTCCCTCGGCGGCGGCTTCTTCGGCGCCGGGTCGGGCGGCGGCGGCCCGGGCGGAGGGGACGGCGGCGAAGATTGCGGCGGCCAGCAGGTCGATGCGGCGCCGCGGGAGGTCCACCTCGTGATCGTGCTCGATCGCTCGGAGAGCATGACCAAGGGCTGGGAGGCGAGCGACCGCTGGACGATGGTGAAGGGCGCCCTCGGCACCGCGCTCGACGCGATCCAGGGCAGGATGTCCGTCGGGCTCCAGCTCTTTCCCACCGACGATCACTGCGGCCTGGATCCGGGCACGGATCTGAGCGTCGCGGTGGCTCCGGGCGCGACCTCGGTCCCCGCCATCAAGGCCCGGCTGGAGGCGACCGCGCCCGGCGGCGCGACGCCGACCGCGGACGCCCTCGAGCGCGCCCTGCGGTACCTCACCGAGGGCGCCGGCAGCGCCCTCGAGGGCGACAGGTACGTGCTCCTGGCGACCGACGGCGGCCCCAACTGCAACCAGGATCCGGCGATGACCTGCCCGGCCACGACCTGCACCACGAACATGGATGGTGACTGTCCGGCGGTCGTCGAGAACTGCTGCTCCGGGGGCGCGGCGGACGCGTGTATGGACGACGCGCGCACCGTGCAGCAGGTGAGCGACCTGCGCGCGGCCGGCATCAAGACCTTCATCGTCGGCATCCCCGGCACGACCGCCTACGCCGATGTGCTGGACGAGCTCGCCGCGGAGGGGGGGACGGCCACGTCGGAGAGCTCGCCCCGCTACTTCGAGGTGGTGGACGCGGCGAGCCTCGGCGAGACGCTGACGAGCATCACCCGCGACCTCGTGAGGAGCTGCGAGCTCGCGCTCGAGACCGAGCCGCCGGACCGCGCGAAGGTCAACGTCATCATCGATGGTGAGGTGCTGCCGAAGGCGGGCGACGACGGCTGGGATTACGACGATTCGACGACCCCACCGACCCTCGTGATCAAGGGCGCGACGTGCGAGCACGTGAAGTCCGCGGGGGTCGAGAGCGTTCGTGTCGAGTTCGGTTGCCCGACCGTCGAAGAGCCGCGCTGACCCTGCGCCGGCCACGCGCCCTCCCCGCGCGCCGCGCCATCGATCCACGGCTATCTTTCAGAGCTCGCCCACAACCCATGACGCATTGCGCTAACGACGCACCGTGCCCGGCGCCGCCGGCGCAGGCGCAGGCGCCAACCGCACGCGAGGGCAAAATCCGTCCTGGTCGAGTCTGACGAGCACAAAGATTGTAATTGTCGATGGTGAGCGAATTAACCCGCCCGGATTCGCTCAAGATCCGCGGACGAGCGATCTAGACAGAATCCGCCCACAGTGCGATTCTGCTAGGCCACCGTCCGTCCCTTCTGCTCGGCGCAAGCGCTCTGCAGACCGGACGGTCCTACGCCTGGCGAGGTGAGATGCTCTCCGCAACCTGTACCGTGAGCCAGCAGATTTACAGCGACTCGAGCTTCGAGGTGTTCGAAGGCACCTGGGGCGATGAGCGCAAGCCTGCTGTCTTCAAGGTCCTGAAGAGCGAGTTCCCGAGCTCGCGCGAGCTCGCGTCGCTCCGGCACGAGTACAACGTCCTCCGCGAGCTCGACGTCGAGGGCGTCGTCAAGGCGTATGGGCTCGAGAAGCACAAGAACGGCCTCGCCCTCGTGCTCGAGAGGCCGAGCAGGACGACGCTCCATGACGTCCTGCGCGCCGGCCGGCTGGAGCTCAAGCCGGCCCTGACGATCGCCCGCTCGGCGGCCCGGGTCCTCGACGAGATCCACCGCCGCAAGGTGATTCACAAGGACGTCAAGCCGCACAACATCCTGGTCGACCCGGACTCGCTCAAGGTCCACTTCGTCGGCTTCGGCATCGCCACGCTCCTCCCGCAGGAGACGCAGCAGGCGGTGAGCCCCGAGGCGCTCGAGGGGACGCTCGCGTACATGTCGCCCGAGCAGACCGGCCGGATGAACCGCGTGATCGACCGCCGCACCGATCTCTACTCGTTCGGCGTGACCCTCTACCAGATGCTCACCGGCGTCCTGCCGTTCAACGAGAGCGATCCGATGGATCTCATCCACGGGCACATCGCGCGCACGCCCGTGCCCCCGCCCGAGCGGGTCCCGGGCGTGCCCGAGGCGGTGTCCCGGATCGTGATGAAGCTCCTCGCCAAGAACGCGGAGGACCGGTATCAGAGCGCCTTCGGCCTGTTCGCCGACCTCGACGCGTGCCTCCGCCAGCTCTCGACCTCCGGCGCGGTGGCGCCGTTCGCGCTCGGCCAGCGCGACATCCCGGACACGCTGCGCATCCCGCAGAAGCTCTACGGCCGCGCCGAGGAGGAGCGCGCGCTGCTCGCCGCCTTCGAGCGCGCCGCCGGCGGGGAGGGGGAGCTCCTGCTCGTGTCGGGGTACTCGGGCATGGGCAAGTCGGCCCTCGTGAACGAGATCCACAAGGCCATCGCCCAGCGAGGCGGCTATTTCACCGCCGGCAAGTTCGACCCGCTGAACCGCGGCGCGCCGTACACCTCCCTCGCGCGGGCCTTGAGGGAGCTCATCCGGCACATCCTCACCGAGCGGCCGGAGCAGCTCGCGCGCTGGAGCACGGAGCTCGCCCGCGCGCTCGGCACGAGCGGCCAGCTCCTCGTCGACCTCATCCCGGAGCTCGAGTGGATCGTCGGCCCGCAGCCCCCGGTCCAGAAGCTCCCGCCGGCGGAGTCGCAGGGCCGCTTTCACGCGATCTTCAAGGCGTTCGTCCGCGCCTTCGCGACCGCCGAGCACCCCCTCGTGCTCTTCCTCGACGACCTTCAGTGGGCCGACCCCGCGTCGCTGAAGCTGCTGGAGGTCCTGGCCACGGATCCGGAGCGCGGCCACCTGCTCGTGATCGGCGCCTACCGCGACAACGAGGTGTACGCGGCGCACCCGCTGCGGGTCGCGCTCGGCGAGATCGAGAAGGCGGGCGCGCCGCCGCGCGAGCTCAAGCTGCGGCCGCTCGCCCTCGCCGACGTGGTCGAGCTGCTCTCGGACGCGCTCTCGGCGGCGCGCGACGAGGTCGAGCCGCTCGCCCGCGTCGTGTTCGACCGGACCCAGAGCAACCCGTTCTTCGTGCGGCAGTTCCTGGCCTCGCTCCACGCCGAGGGCCTGCTCCGCTTCGAGGCGGGCGCGTGGACGTGGCACATCGAGAGCATCCGGCGCCGCACGGTCACCGATAACGTCGTCGAGTTCATGGCGCGCAAGATCGAGGAGCTCGATCCCGAGCTCGTGCGCGTCCTCCGGCTCGCGGCGTGCATCGGGCACGAGTTCGACCTGCGCACGCTCGCGGTCATCAGCGAGCGGCCGCCGCACGAGACCGTGGCCGCGCTGTGGAAGATCCTGCAAGAGGGCCTGATCGCGCCCGTCGACGCCGATTATCGCCTCGCCCACGCGACCGACGGCGACGCGCGGGCCGGCGTCGACTGGCGCGTCACCTACCGCTTCTTGCACGATCGCGTCCAGCAGGCGGCCTACTCGCTCATCGGCGAGGATCGAAAGAGGGAGGTCCACCTCAGGATCGGGCGGCTCATGCTCGCGAGCATGGAGGGCGCCGCGCGGGAGGAGGCGCTCTTCGACATCGTGAACCATTTCAACATCGCGGCGCCGATCGTCTCCTCGCCCGCGGAGCAGGCCACGGCCGCCGAGCTGAACCTCGCCGCCGGCAGGCGGGCCAAGGCGGGCACCGCCTACGAGGCCGCGGCCGGCTATCTCCGCGCGGGCATGGCGTTTCTGCCCCGCGGCGGCTTCGACGACAGCTACGAGCTCGCCCTCGCGCTCCACCGGGAGCGCGCCGAGGTCGAGTCGCTGTGCGGCGCGTTCGAGGAGGCCGAGCGGCTGTGCGCCGCGGCGCTCGAGCGCGCCCGGACGGCGATGGACAAGGTCTCGATCCACCTCGTCCAGGCGAATCAATACCTGCTCCAGTGGCGCAACCACGAGGCGACCCTGGTCCAGAAGGCCGGCCTCCGGCTGCTCGGGTGCCCGATCCCCGAGGACCGGGGGGAGGTCGCCGCGCTGCTCGAGCAGGAGCTCGAGG
The DNA here is from genome assembly GCF_051529605.1 of Sorangium sp. So ce296. Taxonomy (NCBI): domain Bacteria; kingdom Pseudomonadati; phylum Myxococcota; order Polyangiales; family Polyangiaceae; genus Sorangium; species Sorangium sp. So ce296. The sequence continues at coordinate 13,343,360 of NZ_CP150325.1, read as the reverse complement.
CGGTGCCGGTCCTGCTCGCGGGGCGGAGCATCGAGGAGCTCGCCCACGCCCCGAGGACGACGCGCCCCGAGCTCCCGGTGACGCTGGAGCTCCTCGTCAACCTGTTCTTCGGGGCCTACAACTCGAGCGATCAGACGCTCGCGAACCTCGCCATCGTGAAGATGGTGACGCTCTCGCTGCAGCACGGGAACAGCGACATGTCCGCCTTCGGATACGTCGCGTACGGCATGGTGGTGGGCCCGCTGCTCGGCGAGTACGAGACGGCCTATCGGTTCGGCAGGATGGCCATCGAGCTCGCGGAACAGCTCGACAACCTCGTGCTCCGGGCCAAGACCTACCACATCTTCTCCGCGGACGTGCACAGCTGGACGCAGCCCCTGCGGAGGGCGGATCCTTATTACGACCGCGTCTACGATCTCGGGCTCCAGGCCGGCGACTGGACGGCCATGGGCTACATGATCAGCCAGAGCGGCTCGGACCGGCTCACCTACGGGATGTCCCTCGCGGAGCTCTCCCAGCTCACCGAGGTGCACCTCGCGTTCCTGCGGCGCGCCCGGAGCCACGACATCATCGATATCCTGCTCGCGGGCGTGATCCAGCCCATGAAATGCCTGCAAGGGCTCACCAAGAGCCGGCTCAGCTTCGATGACGGCGCGTTCGACGAGGCGTCCTACACGGCGAAGCACGGCGGCTCTCCCTACCACATGGGGTGGCTGTATTACGCCAAGATCCGGAACGCGTACCTGTTCGGCGACCGGGCGAGCTATCCCGATCTGATGCCGAAGCTCGCCGTGATCGAGGGCGCGCTGCCCACGCACGCGAAGGTGCCCGAGGCGACGTTCTATGCGGGGCTCATGCGGATCGCCGCGCTGGAGGGCGCGGAGGGCGAAGGGCGGCGGGAGCACGAGGAGCAGCTCGGGCGGCTCCTTGGGCGGATGAAGCGCTGGGCGGACGCCGGGCCGGACAACGTACGTCACAAACACCTGCTCTTGCTCGCCGAGCAGGCCCGCGTCGAGGGGCGCCGCGCCGAGGCCATGGACCTCTACGAGCAGGGCATCGAGGCCGCGCGGCAGGCCGACTACATCAACAACCAGGCGCTCGGGAACGAGCTCTACGGCAGGTTTTGGCTCGCCCAGGGCAGGGCCGAGTTCGCCGGCATCTACCTGCGCAGGGCCGTTTACCTGTACGAGCGCTGGGGGGCGAGCGCGAAGGTCCAGGCGCTGCGCGAGGAGCTCGCGCCGGCCGCCTCGTCGGCCGCGGACGGGGCCGTCGCGCTCTCGCCGACGAGCACCGCGCTGCCGGGGCTCGTCGCGGGGGAGAGCTTCGACCTCGCCACGGTGCTGAGGACCGCTCAGGCCATCTCGAGCGAGATCGTGCTGGACAAGGTGCTCGATCAGGTGCTGCGCAGCGTGATCAGGAGCGCCGGGGCGAGCCGTGGGTTCTTGATCCTCTCGCGCGGCGAGGTGCTCACGGTCGAGGCGATGATCTCGCTCGACCCCGACACGGTGAGCCTCGGGCTCGCGATGCCCCTGGAGACGCGCCTCGATCTGGCCCGCGCGGTCGTGCACTACGTGGCGCGCTCGCGGGAGGCGCTCGTGATCGGCCGGGCGGAGGACGACCCGCGCCTCGCCGGCGATCCGCACGTGATCGCGCGCCGGCCGAAATCGATCCTCGGCTTACCGCTGCTGCACCAGGGCCGGCTGAGCGGCGTCCTGTACCTCGAGAACCACCTCGCCGAGCACGCGTTCACCGCCGACCGCATCGAGCTCTTGCGGCTGCTCTCCTCGCAGGCGGCGGTGGCGGTCGAGAACGCGCTGCTCTACGCGGACCTGGAGGCCGTGAGCGCCGAGCTCCGGGCGGCCAACGAGCGCCTGGAGCGGGAGGTCGAGGAGCGCACGGAGGAGCTCTCGCAGGCGAACGAGCGCCTCTCGGCGCAGAGCGAGGAGCTCCGGGACGCCAACCTGCGCCTCCTCCACGAGCTCGGTGAGCGCGAGCGCGCCGAGGAGGCGAGGGCCCAGCTGCAAGAAGAGGTGATCCGGTTCCAGCGGGAGAAGATCTCCGAGCTGTCGACGCCGCTCGTGCCGATCACGAACGACGTCATGGTCATGCCGCTCATCGGCACGCTGGACGAGGAGCGCGCCGCGGACGTGCTTCAGACCCTGCTCGACGGCGCGACGCGGAGCGGCGCCCGCGTGGTCATCATCGATGTCACGGGGATCAAGGGGGTCGATCACCGCGTGGCGAACGCGCTCATCAATGCGGTGAACGCCCTCCGGCTGCTCGGGACCCAGGCCGTGCTGACCGGCATCCGCGGCGAGGTCGCGCAGGCGCTCATCCGGCTCGACATCGACATGTCGCGCCTCGCGATCCGCGGCACCCTGCAGAGCGGCATCGCCTACGCCATCGGCCGATCCGGCGCCCCGAGGGTGTCGCGAACGCGCGCCTAGGGACGGCCCGGAGGTCCGTTCGTCGAATCGTGTAGACACGTCCGGAGCGGATGGCGCATCATGAGGTCGCCAGTCCGCCAGGGGGTGCCTGCTTCATCGTGTGCCGTGCGGCGACACGAGGCGTCGGGATCCGCCGAGTCGGGCGGCTCCGCGCGGGTGGAGGGGTGAGGCGCATGAAAAAGAGCATCGGACGGTTCATCGTCGGGGTCTGCGTGGCGGCGGCGCTCGCGGCCCTGGGCTGCGACAACAGCGGCGCCGGCAGCGGGCCTGGCGCGCCGGCAGAGCGCGCGAAGCCGAAGCTCGCGTACATCACGAACGGGGTCGCCCCGTTCTGGACCATCGCCGAGAAGGGCGTCATCGACGGCGCGAAGGAGGTTGACGCCGAGGTGAGCGTCGTGATGCCGAGCGACGTGAACGACCAGATGCAGCGGGTCGAGGACCTCCTGATCCGCGGCGTCGACGGCATCGCGATCAGCCCGATCGACGCGGAGAACCAGGTCCCGCTGCTCAACAAGGCGGCGGCCAAGACCAAGCTCATCACGCAGGACTCGGACGCGCCGAAGAGCGACCGGATCGTGTACATCGGGATCGACAACTACGTCGCTGGCCGGATGGCGGGGCAGCTCGTGAAGGAGGCGATCCCCGGCGGCGGCAAGGTGGCCATCCTCGTCGGCCGGCTCGAGGGCGACAACGCCCGCAAGCGCCGCCAGGGCGTGCTCGACGAGCTGCTCGATCGGAAGGACACGAGCGGCGGGAACGACCCGCTGAACCAGGAGCTGAAGGGCGAGAAGTACACGATCATCGCGACCCTGACGGACCAGATCGACGCCGCCAAGGCGAAGAGCAACGCCGAAGACATGATGTCGGCGCACCCGGACCTCGTGGGCCTCATCGGCCTGAACGCGTACCACACGCCGGCCCTGCTCGAGGCGGTCAAGCAGGCCGGGAAGATGGCCTCGATCCAAGTCGTCGGCTTCGACGAGCAGGACGCGACGCTGCGCGCGATCCAGGACGGCGAGGTGGTCGGCACCGTGGTGCAGAATCCATACATGTACGGCAAGGAGTCGGTGCGGGTGCTCGCGGCGCTCGTGCGGGGCGACACCTCGGTCGTGCCCCCGGGCGAGTTCATCTCCCTGCCGGCCCGGCAGATCCGCAAGACCAACCTGCCCGAGTTCTGGGCGGATCTGAAGCAGAAGGCGGGAAAGGCCGAGTGAGCCCCGGCGGGCCGCGCGGCGCCGCCTGACCAACCCCCTGACGCGAATGACAGCCTCCTCGCCCGACCCGGACAGGGCGCCGCTGCTCGAGGCGCGCGGCCTGACCAAGCGCTTTCCCGGCGTGCTCGCGCTCCACGACGTCCACCTCGCGCTCGGCCGCGGCGAGGTGCTCGGCATCGTCGGCGAGAACGGCGCCGGCAAGAGCACCCTCATGAAGATCCTCGCGGGCGTCGAGGCGCCCGACGCCGGCGAGATGCGCCTCGACGGGCGGCCGGTCGCGCTCGGCTCGGTGCGAGAGGCGCTCTCCCGCGGGATCGCGCTCATCCACCAGGAGCTCAACCTGGCGGAGAACCTCGATATCGCCGCCAACATCTTCCTCGGCCGGGAGCCGCGGCGGGGCGGCTTCATCGACGAGCGCAGGATGGAGCGGGACGCGCGGGCGATCATGGCGCGGGTCGGCCTCGCCTGCTCGCCGCGCGCGCTCGTCGGCGGCCTGTCCCTCGGGCAGCGTCACCTCGTGGAGATCGCCAAGGCGCTCTCCGCGAACGCCCGGGTGCTCATCATGGATGAGCCGACGTCGTGCCTGTGCCCGCCCGAGGCCGAGGCGCTGTTCGACGTGGTGCGGGAGCTCCGCGCGGGCGGCATCGGCGTCGTGTACATCTCTCACCGCCTCGGCGAGGTGACGGCGCTGTGCGATCGCGTCCTCGTGCTGCGCGACGGCGAGAACGCGGGCGAGCTGCTGCGCGATGAGATGAGCCACGATCGCATCGTGCGGCTGATGGTGGGCCGCGATCTCTCCCAGTTCTATCCGCACGTCCCGCACCCGCCGGGCGAGCCGGTGCTCGAGGTCTCGGGCCTCCGGACGCCGCGGCACCCCGAGCACGCGCTCTCCTTCACGGTGCGCGCCGGCGAGATCGTCGGCGTGGCGGGGCTGCTCGGCGCGGGGCGCACGTCGCTGCTGCGGACGCTGTTCGGCGTCACGCCGGCGGCCGGGGGCGCCGTCCGCGTGGCCGGGCGGGCGTTCACCCCGCGCACCCCGCGCGACGCCATCGCCGCCGGCATGGGCCTGGTCCCGGAGGACCGCCAGCAACAGGGCATCATCCTGGAGATGGCGATCCGGGCGAACGTGAGCCTGCCGAGCCTCGGCGCGGCGCAGCGCTACGGCGTCCTCGATCGCGCGGGCGAGCGCCGGATGTCGGCGCAGATCGTCCGCGAGCTCGGCGTGCGGACGCCGACCGACGTGCAGCCGGCGCAGCACCTCTCCGGCGGCAACCAGCAGAAGGTGGTCATCGGAAAGTGGCTGTCGATGTCGCCGCGCGTGCTCCTGCTCGACGAGCCGACCCGCGGCATTGACGTCGGCGCAAAGCACGAGATATACCAGCTGATGGAGCGATTGGCCGCGAGCGGCATGGCCACCTTGTTCGTCTCCAGCGACATGGAAGAGGTGATGGGCATGTCGGATCGTGCGCTGGTGATGCACGAGGGGCGCATCGCCGGGGAGCTCGGCCGCGCCGAGCTCCGCGAGGAGGCGATCATGCAGCTCGCGACCGGCAGCGACGCCGCGGCGTGACCCGGAGCCATTGGGCGGGATCGAGGCCAGAGGAGCATGCCTGTGACGACGACTCGTGATCTCCTGACGCGCGCGCGCGACAACGCGCCTGCCGCGCCCGCGCCGCTCGCGACGAGCACGCGGCGGAAGGTGCTCGGCGTCTTCTGGCTGCTCGTCGCCGTGTCGCTCGGGACCGCGCTCCTGAACGGCAGGTTCCTCCTGGCCGACAACCTCGAGAACCTGATCCGGCGGACCGCGCTGTTCGGCATCCTCAGCATCGGCGCCGGCTTCGTGATCATCACGGGCGGCATCGACCTGTCGATCGGCTCGGTCGTGGCGCTCGCCGGCTGCATGCTGCCGTGGCTCCTCGCGGTGGAGCGCTGGTCGCCCGCGCTGGCGGTGCCGCTCTTGCTCGGCATCTCGCTGTGCATCGGGCTCGCGCACGGGCTGCTCATCACGAAGCTCCGGCTCCAGCCGTTCGTGGTGACGCTCTGCGGGCTCCTGCTCTACCGGGGCACCGCGCGCGGGATCTCGGGCGATCAGACGCAGGGGTTCGGCGTCGGGTTCGAGTCGCTGCGGTACCTGTCGGTCGGCAGCCCGTTCGCCATCCCGGTGCCGTTCCTCTCGTGGATCTCGGAGGGCCGCTTCAGCCCCTACGCGGTGAACCCGTTCACGGGCGCGAGGACGCGCCTCGATCCGATCACGTGGATCGACATCCCGATGCCGTTCCTCCTGTTCCTCGGGATCGCGGTCGCGGCGTCGATCTTCCTGAACCGCACCATCTACGGCCGTTATCTGATGGCGCTCGGCCGCAACGAGCAGGCCGCCCGCTACAGCGGTGTCGACACCGACAGGATGACGATCCTCGCCTATGTCCTCTGCTCGGTGCTCTCCTGCTTCGGGGGCATGCTGTTCGCGCTGGAGGTCAACTCGGCCCAGCCGGTCGATTTCGGCAACTTCTACGAGCTCTACGCCATCGCCGCGGCCGTGCTGGGCGGCTTCAGCCTGCGCGGCGGCGAGGGGGCGGTGATGGGCGTGATCCTCGGCACGGCGCTGATGCAGGTGCTGCGCAACTCGATCAACATGCTGGGGGTCCCGACCCAGATCGAGTTCGCGGTCATCGGCGCCGTCATCCTGATCGGCGTCATCGCGGACGAGCTGGCCAAGCGCTACGCGGCGGCGCGGCGCAAGGTGGTTGGCTCGTGAGCTCGTAGGCCGGCGAGCCGCCGGCGCGGCCATCCGATCACGGCGCTTCGATGTCGAACTTCGTCACGAAGTCGCCGCGACCGAGCTGAGGTCCGCTCTCCAGCTCGACGTCGTCCCACGTTCTCCCTAGCACGGCGACATGCCCTTCGGGATCGATGGCGAGCCGATGGAGCATCTGAAGGCTACCCACGACTGTCCTGCTCTGCGAGATAGATCCATCCGCAGAGAGCTGCACGACGAAGCCGGCGCCATCGTCAGCGTCCGCGGTGAGCACCCTGCCGTCGACCTCCATCGTCCCGCCGAACATGCCCGCAATGAAGGCCCGTCCATCAGGACCGATCCCGAGGCTCTCCGCTCCTGAAAGCTTGCTGCTGCCGAGGAGCCGGCTGAGCTGGTGGGCGCCCTCGGCATCGAACTTGGCCACGTACGCGCTGCGCCGACATTCGACGGTCTCCAGCAGGCCGCCGCCCAGATCGATGCCGCACTCCGTCGAGCCTGCGATGAGCGCGGCGCCGCTCGGGTCGATCGCCAACCCTCGGCTGATGGTGCCGTTGTTGGTGGCTTCCCATCGTTTGCTCCAGCGGTGGCTTCCCGACGCGTCGAGCCGTACGAGGAACAGCCCGGAAGCGAGTCGATCGTCCGGTCCGAGCGGACCTCCTCCAAAGTCGACGGAGCCGCCTTGACCTCCCGTGATGATCACCTCTCCAGAAGAGTCAACACCGAGCCCACGAACGTTGACGGTGCCCACGAACTGCTTGCTCCACACGTGCTGCCCCGCGGCGTTCAGCTTGGCCACGAAGGCGGGCCGCTGGCCGTCGCTCGTGTTCGTCAACGACGCTCCACCGAAGTCGATGGTCCCCTCGAGATCTCCCGCGAGCACCACGTCATCGGTCGTCGGATCGACGGCCATGTAGAGGAAGAGCGGTTTCATCCCGGATGCGCCGTCGAGCCGCTTGCTCCAGATGTGATTGCCGGCGCCATCGAGCTTCGCCACGAAGAGGGATCTGCCTCCGGTGAGCGTCGCGCCGCCGAGGTCCATCGCGCCGGCGAATGTTCCTCCGAGGAGCATGTTGCACCGGGAATCGAACGCGATGCTGTCGCCGCGCTGGTCGCTCCGGTTGCCGAAGACCTTGCTGAAAACGTGGTTCCCCGCGGCATCGAGCTTCGCCACGACGACATCCATGCCCCCTCCGGGCTGGAGCACGCCGCCGCCGAGATCGATACGCTGTTGCGCTATCCCCGTCATGCCGAGGTTGCCAGAGCGGTCGAATGCGATGGAGTTCAGCTCCAGGGTCCAGATGCCCTTGTCGAAAGGCCGAGCCTCGACCGGCGGACGGCACGAGCCCACTGGGAGCTCCGCGCCGCCGCCGTCGCCATCGCTCCCGCCGCCGCGCCCCCCTCCGCCCGCGGCGAGCGGGGCGGCGCCGCCACCGCCGCTCGGGTCCACGGTCGTCTCGGCGCACGCGCCCAGCCCCAGCACGGCCGCCCCGAGCCCACACCACGCCTTTCGCATCGCCCATGCTCCTTGCGTCGATCCACGTCGCCGGCTCCGACCCCGGGACGGTACGGGACGCGCCTCGCCGCGTCGACACGATGCGTAATGCGCATCGCCGCGGTCCTCGCGTGGAGCCCGGCATGGCGGCGCGCGAGGGCGCGTTGTTCGCGTGCTAAGCTGAAAAATTGCCGGCGTTCCACGCGGCGCAGGAGCGAGCAGAGCGCAGGGGGCCGCTGTCGCGGATCGCCTGCACCACGTGGAAACATCAATCAAGTCGCTGGCTTACGGCAGCCGTGGAGAGCCCTCACGCGGCGGCTGCCCGGGTGGAAAGGGGATGGCGTGATGCGGAACCGGATTTCTTGTGGTGCTACAATTTTGCATCTGGCACTGGCGCTCGCGGGCTGTGCGGTCGGCGCGGACGAGGCCTCGTTCGAGGCGTCGGCCGTCCCGTTCGAACACGGCGGCGAGGCGCCGGCGAGCGATCTGAGAGCCGCCGGCGGCGGCCTCAGCGCCGCCGGCGCAGGGGCAGCGTCGGTGTGGGGGCCTGCCGAGAAGTCGTTCCTCGGCACGTCGACGACCTCGGCCTCGCGGGTCTACTTCACCGGGTACCGGGGCATCGTGTCCGAGGTGTTCTATCCGGTGCTCGACACGGTCAACACCGTCGACCTGCAGTTCATGGTGGGCGATACGGCGAAGACCTTCGTCGACGAGGAGAAGCAGCAGAGCTACACCGTCACCCAGCCGGACAAGCGCTCCATGCGGTGGCAGGCGGTGACCAGCAACGTCGCCCACAACTGGCGGATCACCAAGAGCATCTTCACCGATCCGGGGCGCAACGCGCTCATCCAGCGCGTCCAGTTCGACGCGCTGAACGGCAGGAACGTCACCCAGTTCAACCTCTACCTGCTCCACAACCCGGCCATGGACAACTCCGGGGGCAGCGACACGTCGAAGACCGTGGCGGCGGGCGGGCGCACGATGCTCGTCGCCTCGGAGAACAGCCGCTTCTCGGCGCTCGCCACCTCGCAACCGTGGAAGACGCAGACGAGCGGCGGCCTGCCGATGGTGTCGAGCGGCTTCGTCGGCGCGACCGACGGCTGGACCGACCTGCTCGGCGGCAGCTCGGACAAGACGATGAGCTGGCGCAACGACCTCGCGAGCGGCGGCAACGTGGCGCAGATGGGCTGGGTCGATCTCGGCGCGAGCGCGGTCACCAGCGTCTCGTTCGACGTGGTGCTCGCCTTCGGCGCCACCGAGGCGGAGGCGACGACCACCGCGAACGCGACGCTCGGCAGCAACCTGACCACCCTGCGAACCACCTACGACAGCGGGTGGAACGGCTACGCGAGCGGGCTCAACAGCCAGGGCGGCACCGCCGACGACCAGTATTACCTCGCGGCGATGTCGCTGAAGACGATCCAGGACAAGTCGAACGGCGCCATGATCGCCGGCATGGGCACGCCGTGGGGCGAGACCAACGGCGACGCCAACAACGGCGGCTATCACCTGGTCTGGCCGCGCGATCTGTTCAAGTTCGCCAGCGCGCTGGTGACGGCCGGGGACACGGCGACCGCGACCTCGGTGGTCAATTACCTGTTCAACACGCTCCAGCAGTCGAGCGACTGCGGGGACGGCGAGTACAACGCGCCGAGCTGCCCGCAGGGCTACAGCCGCGTCGGCCGCTTCCCGCAGAACGCCTGGGTCAGCGGGTGGCAGTACTGGCAGGGCACGCAGATGGATGAGCAGGCGATGCCGATCATCCTCGCCTGGCGCCTCGGCCCGTCGGTGTACAACCCGCTGTGGCCGAAGATCAAGTTGACGGCCGACTACATCGTCAACACCGGCCCCTGGACGCAGCAGGAGCGCTGGGAGGAGAACTCCGGGTACTCGCCGTCGACGATCGCCGCCGAGATCGCCGGCCTCGTCTGCGCCGCCGCGATCGCGCGCGACAACGGCGACACGACGAGCGCGGCCCGCTACATGGCCGCCGCCGACTTCTGGCAGCAGAACGTCGACCGCTGGACGTTCACGACCACCGGGTTTCACGACGTGAACGGCCAGCACAGCTATCATGTTCGCATCAACCCGTCGCTGCCGGGCAACACCGGAACAGGGCCGCAGCGGTATAACCCCGTGGCCGGGCCGGACGCGGCGATCCCCGTCACGATCGGCAACGGCGGCGGTACGCACGACCAGCGCTACATCGTCGACGGCGGGTTCCTCGAGCTCGTGAGGATGGGGGTGAAGCGCCCGGACGATGCGTCGATCGTCGCGACGATGAAGATCTACGACAAGGTCCTGAAGCGGAACATCCCCGGCAAGGGCGACGCCTGGTTCCGCTACAACTACGACGCGTACGGTGAGGAGAACGGCGGCGGCAACTTCGACGGCGACGGCGGCCGGGGCCGGCTGTGGCCCATCTTCACGGCCGAGCGCGGCATGTATGAGATCGCCCTCTCGGGCCTCGGCAGCCAGGGCAGCACCTACCTCGCCGCGGTGAAGGCGTTCTCGACGCCGCAGGGCTTCATCCCGGAGCAGGTGTGGAGCGAGACGACGAACGTCACCGGCTGGATCGTCGAGAAGCCGTCGAACGCCACGGCGGGCACCCCGACGAGGTCGATGAGCCCGCTGAACTGGGCCATGGGCGAGTACATCAGCCTGCTGGCGTCGATCCGCGCGGGGAAGGTCGTCGACATCCCGTCGGTGGTCTGCAGCCGCTACAACGCCTGCGTCGTGCCGCCCGCGTCCGGCCAGGCCAGCGTCGTGTTCAACGTGACCGCGAGCACCGTGGTCGGCCAGCACGTGTACGTCACCGGCAACACGCCGGCGCTCGGCAGCTGGAATACCGCTCTCGCCATTCCGGTCGATCCGCGCAGCTACCCGGTGTGGACGAACCGCGTCAACCTGCCGGTCAGCAGCGTCGTGCAGTACAAGTACTTCCGCACGAACTTCGATGGCTCCGTCACCTGGGAGAACCTGCCCGGCGGGGGCAATCGCACGCTGAACACCCCGGCGTCCGGCGGGACGCTCACGCGAAACGACACCGTGAGCTGGTAAGGCCAGGGCGGCGCGGGCGAACCCCCGTCAGGGCTGCATGAGCCCGCGGATCACCTGCTCGGCCTGCTCGACGAGCGCCGCCACGAGCTCGGCCGCCGGCCGCGGCCTGGCGAGGGCGGCGCTCTGCCCGGCCCAGAGCGACAGGTAGTCCTCGCGCCCCGCCGCCGCCGCGGCCCGGCGGATCGGCTGCGTGAGCCAGTTCTGGACCGGATACTCCGGGATCTCGTGCTCGTGCGGCGTCAGGGCCTCGACGAACGCGTTGGGGATGCCCCGCGCCGTGCGGCCGGAGAACACGCGGGTGAGCACGGTCGTGCGCGCGCGCGGCGAGGCCAGCGCGCCGCGGTGGCCGGCGCTCGCCCCCGACTCCTCGCAGGCGAGGAACGCCGTCCCGATCTGCACCCCGCTGGCGCCGAGCGCGAGCGCCGCCGCGACGCCGCGGCCGTCGGCGATGCCGCCCGCGGCGACCACCGGGGCCCGCACCGCGTCCACCACCTGCGGGACGAGCGACAGCGTGCCGACCAGCGACTCCCGCACGGGCCGCAGGAACGCGCCCCGATGTCCGCCCGCGTCGCTGCCCGAGGCGACGATGATGTCGACCCCGGCCTGGTCGAGCGCGACCGCCTCGTCGACCGTGGTGGCGGTGCCGATGACGGCGATCCCGCGCGCCTTCGCGCCCTCGATGACCGGGGCGGGCGGGACCCCCATGACGAAGCTCAGGGCTTGCGGCCTCGCCTCGAGCGCGGCCTCGACCTGCTCCTCGAAGCGCGGGGCGAACGCGCTGGGCACCTCGGGGTCGGGCAGGTCGAGCTGCCGCAGCATGGGGCGCAGGCGCGCCACGTGCCGCTCGAGCTCCGCCGCGTTGATGGTGGTGGGCTCGCCGGGCTGGGGCACCCAGAGGTTGACCGCGAACGGGTGCGGCGTGAGCCGCCGGAGCTCGGGGATGAGGTCGCCGATCTGCGATGGCGTCAGGGCGTGCGCCCCGAAGGAGCCGAGCCCGCCGGCGTTCGAGACGGCGGCCGCGAGGGCGGTGGTGGACAGGCCGCCCCCGAAGGGGCCCTGGATGATCGGGAGACGGAGGCCGAGCTGTCGGGTGAGGCGGGTATCGGTCCACATGGCAGGGCTCTAGGTGGGGCAGAGGGTCGAGACGTCGATCGGGCACTCCAGCGTGCGGAGCCACGCGTCGGCGAGCGCGTCGACCGCGACGGCGCCGGCGCTGTCCGTCGCTGCCTTGGTGACGTCGATGAGGTCCTGCGTCCGCGCGGCGGTCCCCACGTTCGCCCTGTAGAAGTCCCCGAGGGCCTGGTCAAGCGCGCCGACGCCGATCGCGTCGGCCACCTCGCGGAAGAAGAACGCGCCTTCATGTAGGGCACGGACGACCAGAGCGGGTCGGTCAGGATATCGATCTCGTTGCAGGTGTCCGGCAGCGCGATGGTGTTCTTGGCGTCCGCGGGGTCGCAGACGCCTTTGAGATCGCACTCGTACGACGGCCAGAGCGGCCGCCTGAGCCGCCCGAGCCGCCGTCGCCACCCGAGCCGCCGTCGCCGCCCGCCGTGCTCGAGCTGCTGGCCGCGCCAGCGCCGCCATCACCGCCGCTGCCTGCGCCTTCGTCGTCGCCGCAGGCTGCCGCCGCCGCGAGGGGCGCCGAGGTCACGATCGATAACCAGAGGGGAGTGCGCCGCATGCCTTCGCTCCTGGAGCAGGAGCGCGCATGCTAGGCGACCGCGAATCGCGCTCGAAGAAAGCTGCGTCGTTTCAGCTGCTCCTCTCGACGGCCAGCGGTAGCGTGAAGAACACCCGCGTTCCCCGGCCGAGCTCGCTCTCCACGCGGATCGCGCCGCCGTGGCGCTCGACGAGGTTCTTGCAGATCGAGAGGCCGAGCCCCGTGCTCTTCTCGCCGCCCGTCGTCCGGGTGCTCGCCCTCCGGAACTTGCAGAACAGGCCGCTGATCTCCTCCGGGCGGATGCCGAGGCCCTGATCTTCGATCACCACCTCGACCGCCTGGCCGAGCCGCCGCGCGCGCACCGTCACCGTCGTGCCCGGATGAGAGAACTTGAAGGCGTTGCTGAGCAGGTTGCTCAAGACCTGCTCGATCCGCTCGACGTCGCAGCGGACGGGCGGGAGATCGGCGGGCGCGTCGATGGCCAGGGCGATCTGCTTGCGGCGGGCGCCGTGCTCGTTCAGCGATATCGCCGCCGCGATCAGGCCGCGCAGGTCGGCGTCCTGCAGGCGAAGCGCGATGCTCCCGTGCTCGAGCGTCGTGATGTCGAGCAGATCCTCGAGCAGCTGCAGCGCGAACTCGGCGTTGGCCTGGATCTTCAAGAGGTGGCGGCGCGCGTCCTCGCGCCCGGCGGAGGCGCCCCCGAGCTGCATCGCCGAGAACCACTGGATCGCCGCGATCGGATTGCGCAGATCGTGCGCGGCGATGCCAACGAGCTCATGGCTCCGCTGGCTCTGCTCGGCGAGCCGCTCGTTCTCCCTGCGGAGCGTCTCGGCGCTCGCCTCCAGGCGATCGAGGCGCCGATTGCGGTCGCAGAGCCGATCGTGCTGGGCGAACGCGTCCCGCACGACGGCGGCGAGCGCCGGCGGATCCCACGGCTTGGCGATGAACCGGTACACGCCGCCGTCGTTGATGGCCTGGATCGCCGCGTTCGTGTCCGCATAGGCCGTCATGAGGAGCCGGACGGTCTCCGGAAACTCGGCCTTGACCGCCGCGTAGAATTCCGTGCCCGTCATGCCCGGCATCCGCTGATCGCTGAGGACGACGGGGATGGCCCGCGCACGCAGGAGCGCATGGCCCTCTTCGGCGCTCTCCGCGGTGAGGACCTCGTAGTCGCGCCGGAGCTCGCGGCGGAGCGCCTTCAGGGTCTCGCGCTCGTCGTCCACGATGAGCAGGGCGCGGCGCTCGCCGGGCGTGCTCGTCATCGATCGAGCTCCTTCGGCAGCGTGATCGTGAAGGTGCTCCCGGCCCCCGGGGTCGAGCGGACCGCGAGCGTGCCCCCGTGCTGATCCACGACGATCTTGTGCGAGATCGTGAGGCCGAGCCCCGTGCCCTGGCCGACGGGCTTGGTCGTGAAGAACGGATCGAAGATCCTGCCGAGGACGTCATCGGTCATCCCGGCGCCGTTGTCCTCGAACTCGAGGGCGACCTGGCGCCCCTCGTCCCGCGCGCGGATCGCGATGCGGCCGTTCCCCGGGCCGCGGCACTCGACCGCCTGGGCCGCGTTGATGAGCAGGTTCAGGAACACCTGGCTGAGCTCCGCCGGCTTGCACCGCACCTTCGGCAGGTCGTCCCACGCCACCGTCACCTGGACGCCGCCGCTCCGCAGCGCTGGGCCCGCGATCGCGAGGGTGCTCTCCAGGCTCTCCCGCAGGTCGGAGCGCTCCACCTCCGCCTGGTCGAGCCGCGCGAAGGTCCTGAGATCCTCGACGATCTTCTGCACGCGCGCGAGGCCGCCGAGGGTGCCTTTCACGAGATCGCCCGCGTCCTCGCGGAGAAACTCGAGGTCGGCGTCCTCGCGGAGCGCCGCGGCGACGCCCGCCACGTCGCCCGGGCGCTCGCCGAGCGCGGCCGCCTCGAGCGCCTCGTAGGCGGCGAACAGCCGCACGAGCGACGCTCCCAGGGTGTGCACGTTGCTGCGGACGAAGGCGAGGGGGTTGTTGATCTCGTGGGCCACGCCGGCGGCGAGCTTGCCGAGGGCGTTCATCTTCTCCGAGTGGACGAGCATCGATTGCGTGGCGCGCAGCTGCCCGAGCGACCTCTCGAGCGCCTTCTGCTCGGACACGAGCCGCCGCTGGAGGCTCGTGATCCTCGAGTTGAGCGCGGACACCTCGGCGACCACGCGCTCGAGCTCGACGACGTCGAACTCGGCGAGGATCAGCAGCGCATCGTCGATCCGCCACACCTCGCCGCGGACGCTGTGCGCGATCGAGCGGAGATCCCCGAAGTGCAGGATGCCGCGGTGGACCGGCGCGTCGTCGCCGCGCGCCGCCCCGGCGAGCTGCGGAATGCTCGGGCTGACGAGGCGGGCCGGCTCATCCGCGCGCCCGAGCAGCCGGCGCATGCCGCGGTTCGCGAGCCGGGGCGCGCCGTCCGGCGCGAACACGCCCACCGCGAGCGCGGTGGAGTCCATGAGGAACGAGCCGGCGAGCTCTGCGACCCTGCCGTCGAGCTGCCCTGTCACCGGCAGGGCCAATCCCATCTCTTCTTCGTCATCTCCTGTGCTTCGCGGCTCGCGCGGTGCCATCGGACTTCGGGCCTCTTGTTCCGGTGGGAACGACCTGTTCTTGGCAGGCCGGCGCGAAGCTCGCTAGACGAAACGCACCGCGCTGGCGCCGCAGCCGCTCGCCCGCGCTCGCGGGCTCGGCGCCGGGGCGCGCCGGGCAGGGTCATGCGGCGCGCGCGGTGAGGAGCTGCTCCGCCGCGCCAACGGCCCCCTTGGCGGTGAACGCCGAGCCGTCGGCGCCGACCTGCCTCCAGAGGTCGGAAACGGCGCAGAACGGCCGGCCGCCGGCCAGGACGACGACCCCCTTGCACCGCTCGTCGCGGCGCGCGGCGGCGATGAGATCGCCGACGCTCGCGAGGTGCTCGCCGAGCGCGGCCGAGACCGCGAGGACGTGGGCGTTGCAGCGGACGACCGCGTCGATCACGTCCTGGGCCGGCGTGCTGGCCCCGAGATAGAAGGTGTCCCACCCCGCCATCTCGAAGAAATCGGCGACGAAGCGCGCGCCGATCTCGTGGAGGTTGCCGTCGACCGCGGTGGCCACGAGCCGTAGGCCGGCGCGATCGGAGCTCGGGACGAGCGGATACAGCTGATTGATGACCATCTGGGTGACCGCCGTGCAGTAGTGCTCCTCGGCGATGCTGAGCTGATGGATCTGCCACAGCCGGCCCACCTCGTACTGGCACGGCTGCAGGACGTGAGCATAGATGTCCCCGATCGGCGTGCCCAGCTCGACCGCCTCCCGGATGAGCCTCATGGCCTGCCGCCGGTCCCGCTGGAGGAGCGCGTCGAGGTAGCCGCACGCGAGCACGCCGAGCGGGGCCTCGGGCCGGACGAAGCTCGGAGGCTCGACGCGCACCGAGGTGAGCCGATCGATCGCCGCGGACAGGTACCTCCGCGGCGCCTCGGCGAGGTGCTCCGGCAGCGCGATCGCGAGGACGTCGCCGAGCGCGCCGAGGTGGCCCACGAGCTCGGCGGGGTCGAGGCCGAAGCCGACGAGCAGCGCCTGCGCCCAGTCGGCGTACGCGCTGAAGAGCTCGGGCGACCCCAGCTCGACGGCCGCGGCGAGCTGCGCGAGGTGGCGCCGGGCGTCCTCCAGGCAGCGGGCGCGCCGCTCGCCGTGGGCGAGCGCGTCCGCCGGCCGCCGCGCGTAGCTGAGCGCCACGCTCATCGCGGCGACGCGCGCCGCCGACATGCGGAGCGCCTCCGCCGCCGAGGCGGCCTCGCCGGGCGCGGGACCGGCCGGGGGGACGGCCGCCAGCGCGGCCGGCGTCACGAGGGGCGCGCCGCCGAGGCGCCGCCGGCCGGCGGCGAGGACGCCTTGCGCGAGCGCGGCGAGCGCCGGGTCGAGCTGCTCGCCGATGCTCTCGCCGAGCGCTTCCAGCGCGGCGGCGAGCGCGCTCCTAGGCACGCCGAGCCCCTCGAGGAGCACCGCCGCGAAGGCGCAGTGCTCGCCGAGCTCCTCGTCGACCCCGGCGCGCAGCGCCGCCGCGAGCGCGTCGATGTGCGCGCCGAGGTCCAGGTCGCACCGCGCGAGGGCCTCGCGGGCGCTGGGGGCGACCTGCGCGGCCGCCGCGCCCTGCAGGCGCCCGAGCGCGGCTGCCGTCAATGCTTCGCGGGAGGCGAGGAGTCGATCCGCCGCCCTGTCGCGCTCTGCGATCGCCATATCGACCCATCTTGCGACGCGCGCTCGCCGGCGCACGTCCCGTATCGCACGAGCCCGCCCGGGGCGTTCCGGCGGGCGGCGCGCGCCTTCCCGCGGGCGCTGCCCGCGCCGGCTGCCCGCCGGGCTTGAGCGGGCGTCCCGCTTCAAGGTACGGTATCTCTCGCATCGCAACGAAGCGTCGTTGCCCGGGCGCGGGAGCTGAAGAACGATGTCGATCTCCTTGGTGCGGAACAGCTACGGCAAATCGAGGGTGCGGCTCGTCAAGGTCCGCCGCGCGGACGGGCGGCACGAGCTCACCGACATCGACGTCGACATCCAGCTCGAGGGCGATTTCGACGACGCCTACACGCGGGGCGACAACAGCAAGGTGCTGCCCACGGACACGATGAAGAACACCGTGTACGCCCTCGCCAAGGGCCACCCGGTCGAGCCGATCGAGGACTTCGGCGTCCTGCTCGCCGAGCACTTCCTCGGGAAGGCCCACACCCGGCGGGCGCGGGTCGCCATCGCGGAGAACGTCTGGTCGCGCATCGACGCGGGCGGCGCGCCGCACCGGCACGCCTTCGTCCGCGCCGGGGCCGAGCGGCGGACCGCGGAGATCACGGCGGGGCCCGGCGGGGTCGAGATCGTGTCCGGCATCGAGGATCTGCTCGTCCTCAAGACCGGCGGCTCGGCGTTCTCGGGCTTCCCGCGCGACAAGTACACGACGCTCAAGGAGACGGAGGACCGCATCCTCTCCACGCTCATCCTGGCGCGATGGCGCGCGGCGGCCCGCGACGAGGCCCCCACGGCGACCTGGGAGCGCGCCCGACGCGCCCTGCTCGAGACGTTCGCCGAGCAACACAGCCTCTCGGTGCAGCACACCATCCACGCGCTCGGGGAGGCCGTGCTCGCGGCGTGCCCGGCCGTCGACGAGCTGAGCCTCTCGCTGCCGAACAAGCATTGCTTGCTCGTCGATCTCTCGCCCTTCGGGTTCGGCAACGACAACGAGATCTTCGTCCCCGTCGACGAGCCGCACGGGCTCATCCATGCCACGATGAAGCGCGGTGGATGACCGGCGCGCAGGGGGGCTATCCTCTCGCGCCCGATGGCTCGCGAAGCACCGCCCCCCGCCGCAGCGACGGCCGACGAAGCAGCGCCGGCCGACGAAGACGACGGCGCGTTCCTCCGCCGCATCCGGAGCCACCCGCTCCGCCGCTTCCTCGGCCCTCCGCGCACGTACCTGCTGACGCGCTTCGTCCTGCTCCGCCTGCTCGGCTTCGTCTACTTCATCGCGTTCTTCTCGCTCGCCCGGCAGCTCGGCCCGCTCCTCGGCCCGGACGGGCTCCTGCCGGCGGACCGGTTCCTCGAGCGCCTCCTCGCCGTGACCGGCTCGCCCGGCGCCGCGTTCCGCCGGCTCCCCACGCTCTTTCTGTGGCTCGGCGCCTCCGAGGGCGTCCTCCTCGCCGCCGCGTGGGCCGGCGTCGCGCTGTCGCTCGCCGTGTGCGCCGGCGTCACCAACGCGATCGTGCAGCTCGCGCTCTGGGCGCTTTACCTCTCGTTCGTGCACATCGGGCAGGTCTTCTATGGCTATGGCTGGGAGCACCAGCTCGCCGAGACCGGCTTTCTAGCCATCTTCCTCTGTCCCGTGCGCGGCCTCCGCCCGTTCCGGTCGCCGCCGCCGCCGGTCGTGGTGATCTGGCTCTTCCGCTGGCTCATCTTCCGGATCATGCTCGGCGCCGGCCTCATCAAGCTCCGGGGCGACCCGTGCTGGCGCGACCTCTCGTGCCTTGTCTATCATTACGAGACGCAGCCGGTGCCGAACCCGCTGAGCTATTACCTTCACCAGCTCCCGCGGCCGGTGCACGCGCTCGGCGCGCTGTTCAATCACCTCGTCGAGCTGGTCGTCCCCTGGTTCGCGTTCGGCCCCCGCCGCGCCCGGCACGCGGCCGGCGTGCTCCTCGTGCTCTTCCAGGTCCTGCTCATCGCGAGCGGCAACCTCTCGTTCCTCAACTGGCTCACCATCGTCCCGGCGCTCGCCTGCTTCGACGACGGCGCCCTCGGCCGGCTCCTCCCGGCGCGGCTCAGGGAGCGCGCCGCGGCGCTCTCCCAGGAGTGCTCGCAGGAGCGCTCGCCGTCCCGCGCGCACCGCGCCGCCGCCGCCCTGCTCGCGGTCCTGGTGCTTTGCCTCAGCGTGAGCCCGGTCATGAACCTGCTCTCGCCGCGGCAGGCGATGAACGCCACGTTCGACAGCTTCGGTCTGGTGAACACCTATGGCGCGTTCGGCAGCGTCGGCCGGGAGCGCTACGAGGTGATCCTGGAGGGCACGAGCGACGAGGCGCTCGGGGAGGGGACGCGGTGGCTCGAATACGACCTGCCGTGCAAGCCGGGCGACGTGCGCCGGCGCCCGTGCGTCATCACGCCGTACCATTACCGCCTCGACTGGCAGATCTGGTTCGCCGCGTTCGGGAGCTACGAGAGCGAGCCGTGGCTCGTTCATTTCATCTACAAGCTCCTCACGGGCGACCCGGGCGCGCAGCGCTTGCTCGGGACGAACCCGTTTCCCGGCGCGCCGCCCCGGTACATCCGCGCCGAGCTCTACCGGTACAGCTTCACCCGCATCGGCGACGGCAGCGGCGCGTGGTGGCGCCGCGAGCGCGTCGGACCGTACCTGCCGCCGCTGTCCGCCGACGACCCGGCGCTGCGCCGCTTCCTCGCCGCGCATGGATGGCTGCGGCTGCCTGCCTCCCGCGCGGCCGCGCCCGCGGATGACGAAGATGGCAGGAGCGGAGTCGAGGACACCCCGTAATGCTTCGGAGCGCGCGATCGTCGCGTGGCGCGCCGGCGCTCCCCCGGGGAGCAGCCCGGCGCCCGCGCGCGGTCGGATTTCTGGCGCGCTCGTGATCAAGGCGCCGCGGCGCGGGCATTCAGGGGATCGCGGTCCTGGTTTCGGCGCGGCGGCGCGGAGAGACACGATTGCTTCGGCGTGAGTGCAATTTTCTTGGCCCGAGTCGCCGAGCGCGTGCCGAAACTTCACCGTAGGTGGTGAACGACGGTAGGAGGTCACGGTATGGCTGACTTAAGGGTTCGTCGCTGGCGAGGCTGTCTCGCGACCACCGCGACGCTCGCGCTGACGCTCGCGGCCGGGTGCGACGGGACGATCGGGGCGGCGGGCGCGGGGGACGGGGAGGACGTCCCGGGGTCCGGACAAGGCGGTCCGCAGGCGTGCGCGGGGACCGAGCGGCTCCTCGCGCCGCAGCGGCGCCTGACGCGATTCGAATACAACAACACGGTTCGAGATCTGCTCGGAACGTCGCTTACCCCTGCCGATCAATTCCCGGTGGACGAGGTCGCCGGCGGGTTCAACAACAACGCGTCGGTGCTGACGATATCGTCGCTGCACGCCGAGAAATACCTGCTGGCCGCCGAGGCGCTCGCGGCCGAGGCCGTGGCGGGCGATCTGTCGAAGCTGTTGCCGTGCGACCCGGCCGCCGTCGAGGGCCAGGCCGAGGCGGAGGCGGCGTGCGCGCGGAGGTTCATCGAGACCTTCGGCCGCCGCGCGTACCGCCGGCCGCTCGCGCCAGAGGACGTCGACCGGCTGATGCGCGCCTACGACGCCGGGCGCACGGGCGGGTCGCTGCGCGAGGGGATCGAGGTGGTCATCCGGGCCGCGCTGCAGTCGCCGAAGTTCCTGTTCCGCCTGGAGCTGCGCCACGATCTCGACGGCTCCGCGCCGAAGGTGCGCCTCGATCCGTATGAGATGGCGTCCCGCCTCTCCTATCTCGTCTGGGCGTCGGGCCCCGACGACGAGCTGCTCGCGGCCGCCGAGGCCGGATTGCTCGAGACCCGCGAGCAGCTCGCCGAGCGAACCCGCGCGATGCTCGAGAGCCCGCGGGCGCGCCTGGCCATTGCGGAGTTCTACAAGCAGTGGCTCAACCTCGGGAGGCTCGACACCATCGTCAAGCAGGAGAGCGCCTTCCCCGGGTTCGACGATGAGCTCGTCGCGGGGATGCGCGCCGAGACGCCCGCGTTCATCGAGCACGTGCTGTGGTCGGGGGACCGGAAGCTGTCGAGTTTGCTCACGCTGCCCGTCGGCTTTGCCACCGAGCCGGTCGCCGAGCTGTACGGCGTGTCGGTCCCGCCCGGCACGACCACGCCCCAGCTCGTCGAGCTCCCGCCCGAGCAGCGCGCCGGGCTGCTCACGCAGCCCGCGTTCCTGGCCGTCCATGCGCACCCGGATCAGACGTCACCGGTCCTGCGCGGCAAGGCGATCCGGCAGAAGTTCCTGTGTTACGATCCGCCGCCGCCCCCGGACGACGTCGACCTCACGCCGCCCACGGGCGAGGAGGGCGCCACGGCGCGCGAGCGGTTCCAGCAGCACTCCTCGGACGCGTCGTGCGCCGGCTGTCATCAGCTGATGGATCCCATCGGCTTCGCGTTCGAGAACTACGATGCCGTCGGCGCCTACCGCACCGAGGAGGGCGGCCAGGTCATCGACAGCTCGGGCGAGATCTTCCGGTCCGCGGACGTCGATGGCCCGTTCGTCGGCGTCCGCGAGCTGGCGGAGCGGCTCGCCGGGAGCGAGCAGGTCCGCGAGTGCCTCGCGACGCAGTGGTTCCGCTACGCGTCGGGCCGCTTCGAGACGGACGGCGACGGTTGCTCGCTCGACCAGCTGCGCGGCGGGTTCCACGCCTCCGAGGGCGATCTCGTGGAGCTCATCGTGGCCACCACGCAGACCGAGGCGTTCATGTTCCGCAGCGCGATCGCGGCAGAGGAGGAGTGAGATGAGACAGCGAATGATCTCCAGGCGACGGATGCTCCAGGGCGCGCTGGCGGCGACGGCGACGATCCCGCTGCTCAACTCCGAGCTGGCTCGCGGGGACGAGACCACCGCACCCAAGCGCTTCGTGGTGTTCTACACGCCGAACGGCACGCTCGAGTCGCAATGGATGCCCCAGGGCACCGAGACCAACTTCACGCTGAGCCCGCTCTTGCAGCCGCTCTCGCCGTTCAAGGCGAAGCTGATCCCGCTGCGCGGGATCAATATGAACGTCGTGGTCAACTCCAACATCGGCTCCGAGCACGCGCGGGGCATCGGCGGCCTGCTCACGGGGCGGGCGCTGCTCCGGGGCAATTTCCGGAGCTTCAACTCGAACAACGCCGGCTGGTCGTCGGGGATCTCGCTCGACCAGCACATCGCGAACACGCTGAAGCCCCCGACGCTGTTTCGCACCCTGGAGCTCGGCGTCCAGGTCCGCGACGCGGAGGTGCGCGGCCGGATCTGCTATGCCGGGCCCGATCAGCCGATCCCGCCGCGCGAAGATCCCTACGACACGTTCGAGCAGCTCTTCGGGGCCTCGGTGCCGGGCCAGGGCCAGGGCAGCTCCGAAGCGCTGGATCGGCTGCGCGCGCAGCGGCGCACCGTGTTCGACATCCTCCGCGAGGACATCGCCGACGTGCGGCCGCGCATCGGCCGGGAAGATCGCGTGAAGCTCGACGCGCACCTGCAGTCGATCCAGGACATCGAGGCGCGCCTGGCCGGCGGCAGCTCGTCGAGCGGCGGCGGCCCGACCCCGGGCACGAGCTGCCAGGGCCCCGCGCTCGGCAATCGCATCGACCTCTCGGACGACGCGAACATGCCCGCCATCGGCAAGCTCCAGATGGACATGGCGGCCGCGGCGCTCGCCTGCGATCTCACCCGGATCTGCACGATCCAGTGGTCGTACGCCGAGAGCGAGCACCTCTACCCGTTCCTCGATCTCCGGGGGAACCACCACGCCATCTCGCACCAGTGGGACACCGAGGGTAAGGCGCAGTACTCGAAGATCCACACGTGGCTCGCCGAGCAGCTCGCCTATTTCCTCGGCAAGCTCGACTCGTACCAGGAAGGGGATCGCACCCTCCTCGACAACACCGTCGTCCTGTGGGTGACCGAGATCAGCGAGTCGACGCAGCACGCGCTCACGAACATGCCGTTCTTGCTCGCGGGCAGCGCGGGCGGGGTCTTCCGCACCGGCCGCTTCGTGGACTACCTGGCGAACGGCGGCTCCCCCCGCCAGCTCAACGACCTGCTGGTCACGATCGCGAACGCGATGGGGACCGACGACACTACCTTCGGCGACCCCGAGTACAGCACCGGGCCCCTCCCGGGTCTCACCTAGCCGGCGCTCCGGGAGGCGATCGCGATCGCGAACGCGTCACGTCGGGGTTCCGCCCACGTAGGCGAGAACGGTTAGGCTCAAGTTCCAGCACAGACGGACTTTAACGGCCCACACATCGCCGTCCCCGACGGGAGCACAACCAGCGGGGACGCAGGGCTTGCGCGCGTCCCTCCTCTGGCTGTACTCTGCACCACATGGGGGGGCGTCCTCGGTGGCATCCAACCGACATCGTGTTCATCCGGCCACCGCGGAAGCGCGAGCGACGCCTGGGATGGGCGCTGGGTCCTCGGGCGCGCAGGGGTCGAGCGTGCCCGCCAAGCGCCCGGGGCGCGGTCCACGGTCGAGGCTCGGGGGGCTGGAGAGACCGCCGTGCGCCCGCATGGAGGTGCGCAGCTGACCTGTTGACGCAGGACGTGGCACGTCGGCGTGATGTCGCTCGAGCTGCGCCGGCCAGGCCATGTCATCGAAGGCGGAAGGACCAAACACGATGCAACAGCTGACCATCGGAATCCTCGCCGGGATGGGGCCGCGATCGACGGCCCCGTTCATCGACCTCGTGCTCACGGAGTGCCAGGAGCAGTACGGGGCCAAGGACGATATCGACTTCCCGAAGATGATGATCTGCTCGCTGCCGGCACCTTTTTATCCGGATCGCGCCACGGATCATGCGGCGATGGAGGCCACCCTCCGCGCGGGGCTCGAGGGCCTGGCCAGGACCGGCGTCGATTTCATCGCGATCCCCTGCAACACGGCGCACATCTACTACCCAAAGCTCTCGGCCTGCATCGACGTCCCGCTGCTGAACATGGTCGAGCTCGCGCTCGACGCCGTCCCGGAGCCCGCGCGCTCCATCGCGCTGATCGCGGCACGTCCAACCGTCGAGTCCGGCATCTATCAAGACGGCGTTCGCCGGCGCGGCGGCCAGCCGATCGACGTCGACTGGCAGCGAGAGGTGGACGCCTTGATCGGCGCGACGAGGACCTCCAGGGATCCCGCCCTGTTCCGCGCGCGCTGGGACAGCCTGCTCCGGCGGGCGAAGTCGGCCGGGGCCGATGCCGTCCTCCTCGCCTGCATGGACCTCAGCGCCATCAAGGCTCACATCGAGACCGATTTGCACCTGATCGACGCGGGGCAATGCCTGGCTCGCGGGATCGTCGCTCGGTGGTTGTCTCGCCGCCGCGCCGTCGCGCTCGAAGCAGAGCGGAGCGAGCATCGCCGCGGGCGTTACAGGGTGTCCACGAATCCACAAGAGCTCGACGTCGCCGCCATCCACGCCTATCTCACCCGATCCTACTGGTCCGCCGGCATCACGAGAGAGTTGGTGGCGCGGTCGCTCCAGGGGTCGATGTGCTTCGGGCTCTTCGACGAAGATCGTCAGGTGGGCTTTGCGCGGGTGGTCACGGATAACTCGACCTTCGCGTATCTCTGCGATGTGTATGTGCTCGAGGAGCACCGCGGGCAGGGGCTCGGCAAATGGCTGGTCGGCCTCGTGGCAGAGCATCCCACCCTCAAGAAGGTCCGCCGCTTCGTGCTCGCCACCAAGGACGCGCACGGTCTTTACGCCAGGTTCGGCTTCACGCCCTTACCGGCGCCCGAGAGGTACATGGAGATCTTTCGGCCAGAGGTGTACTGGCCGACGAGGTGATCAGAACTGGGAAGAAGATCTCCTCGGAGTGGGTTGGAACGGCCGGCGCTCTCGCGCACCGCCAGGGCGCTCACGGGGTGAACATTTCGTAGTCCGGGTCGATTCCTGGGGAGGGGACCACGCAGAGGATCAACGACGCGAGAGGCCGATTTCCTTTCAGGCACTGCGCCTCGTTCGTGCCTGGTTGCCCCTCGTAACGCAGATTGGCGGCGCGGCTGGCGCAGCCGCGGGCACCGGTGTTGCTCGGCGAAAGCCGCCGTTGCTTGCCAGCAATCCGATGCGAGCGCTGCCGACGGAGGCGTGTCCGTCGACGTGCGGCGCGTGCGTCGAGCCTCGCCCGCGACACGAGCGAGCTCAAGCACGCGTGAACAGGCTATGTGAAGAATGATTCTATTTAACAATAATTAACGATCGTCGACGGCTCGTCTATGCGCCGTGCTCCGCCGGTGTCGCGCTAAACTATTGAAATCATTCGGCGGCTCCCTCCCCGCGCGGCATGCGTGATTATTCCCATAAGCTTGTTTCCCGCAGATTTCGCAAGGCGGCAGCCCGCGCGAAAGCTCGTGGAAAATTGACCCAGGCTCTGCACAGGCTCTGCCCAGCCTATGGAGGAGCGCTGGATGGTTGCACCGAATTCGAATGGCTGGATTCGCGCGATGTGATTTCTATTTTAGATTTTGACACGTCGATGTTCATGTAGTACCGATTTCCTCCGTTGCGCTCCTATGGTGGGAGCGCATTGCTGCGTTATGCAGCCGTGGAGGAAGCTATGTCGAATAAGGTCGAGACCAAGGTCGAGAGCAACGTTGAGAAGGCCGAGGCCAAGCCGGCCGCCACGACCGAGACTCGCGCCATGCGCATCCGCCTGAAGACGGGCGTGATGGCGGGCCCGGTCGTCGCCGTGCATCTGTGATGGCGATCGGCAGGTAGTGGTGTCCCGGAGAGGTGCGGCCGCGCTTCTCCGGGGCAGTTGCCGGACGTGTGTGCCGCCGCATCTGTCTGGATCTGTCGATCCGGCGCTGTGAGGGCTCCGGCCGAGACGAAGGAGCGTGTCCGCTTCCCGGGGCGCTCCTTCGCTTCGATCGGCGCCCTAACAGCTCGAACCTTGAGCCGAGGGAGAGCAATTCCGTGTTGGAATCAACCAATTTTCAGCCGCGCTTAGTCTGCGATGTCTCCGTCAAGAACGACGAGATCTCGCTCGTCCGGGACGGGGTGGAGTTCGCCCTGGAGCCCGAGGGCTCGTCCGCCGAGGAGCTTCGAGGCTTCCTCAAGGCGCTGGACGGCAGCCGGACCGTGAGCGAGCTCCAGCGTGGGCTGGACACGGCCCAGCAAAAGCGGTTCGGGACGCTGCTGCAGGATCTCGAGCGCTTCCGGCTGCTGGACGACGCGGGTACGGTGACGATGCGCACGGGCTCGCAGGCGCTGCTCGAGCTCGAGGATCTCGCCAATGCGCTGATGGAGAAGAGCATCAACCGCAACGTCTTCTGGGTCAACGTGCTGGGCGATCCGGAGCGCTGCCCGAAGAGCGCGTTCTACGGCCTCGCCATCGAGAACTACCACTTCCTCTACCGGGAGAGCCTCTTCGACTCTCCGGTGCTGCCCTACGTCGCGAGCGCCAAGGTTCGCCAGCTGATGAACGAGTTCTACTGCGAGGAGTACGGGCACGACGAGATCATCATCAAGGCGATCTTTGCCCTCGGCATCAGCCGCGAGGACGTGCAGGACATGATGCCGCTGGCCGAGACGCTGGCGCTCTGCAACGCCCTGTCGTACTGGGCGTCCAGCGATCCCATCTTCTTCTTCGCGACGCTGGGCGTGCTCGAGGGCAAGGATCCCGAGGTGGATCTCTTCATCGAGGCCTGCGAGAAGGCCGCGCTCCCGCCCAAGTTCATCAAGCCGATGCGGGATCATTCGGACATCAACCGCAAGGGGGAGCACGGGAACCTGACGCGCCTCATCTTCGCCGAGATCCCCTACGTGGATGACGAGACGATGGGGCGGCTGCGGCGCCAGATGCGCCTCTTCGTCGAGATGTACGACGACTTCTACACCGCCATCTGGAATTTCTACTCCCCGAGGACCGGCGCGGACCTCGTGCGCAGGATGTCGACCATCTGACTTCGAGGCGATCATCATGACCGTGACGACAAGTTTCTTCCAACAGCCGCGCCTGCGCGAGGCCGTCACCCTGCAGGCGAACAGCGAGAGCTGCCTCCTCCGTTACCGGGACGAGGAGTACGAGATCGATCTCGCTCCCGAGACGCGGGACGACTCGGTGCGCCTGCTGCAGCTGCTCCTGCATGGCGGGAAATCCATGGACGAGCTCTCGAGCGAGCTGCCGTCGCTCTCCCACGAGGTGGGCCGGGTCTGCCGGGATCTCGACCGCTTCGGCCTGCTCACGGAGACGGTCTACAAGCCGTTGGAGGCCAAGCGGGGCGCGCAGTTCTACCGAGAGCTGCAGCGCTTCATCGAGCGCGTGCGACGCAAGTACACCACCCGCTCCTTTTACCAGGGCCTCGTGGACGGCACCCTGGGGCGCCAGCAGCTCATCGGTTACGCGCTCGAGTACTACCATATCGTGCGCATGTGCCCGGGGCTGCTCGCCCCGGCGCTGGCGTACCACGAGTCGAGGACGACGCTGCGCATCTTGCAGGATTTCTTCGTTTCGGAGCTCAATCACGACCGGTTGATCGAGCGGTCCCTGGCCGCCGTCGGCGTCCAGCGCAAGGACCTCGACCGGCTGGTGCCGCTCCCGATGACGTTCACGATCTGCTCCTCCCTCGGGGTGTACGCGCGCCAGCATCCGCTGTCGTTCAAGGCGGCGCTGTTCCTGTTCGAGGAGGTGAGCGACGAGTTCCACTCCGCCTACAAGAAGCGGTGCATCGAGGTCGGCCTGCCCGAGGCGTTTTACAAGCCCATCCTCGATCACGCGTCGATCAACGACGACGGAGATCACGAGCAGATCAGCGAGGCCCTGTTCGCCGAGATCCCGTGCATCTCCGACGAGGAGCAGAAGGCGGTGCTGCGCCACATAGGCATCCTGGTCGAGTCGATCGTCCTCATGGATGGCCAGATCGTCGACTATTACGGGAAGCCGGGGAGCGTCATCCCTCGCGTCTGGGACTGAGCCGGCCAGCGGAGGGGCCCGCGGCGGCGGCCCCGGCGCTCCTCGCGCCTCCCGCGGGAGCGAGCCCTGAACGGCTGTGGGTGTGCTTGCTGCGTTTCTCTCGCTGAGGAGTCAGTGATATGGAAGCCTGGAACATTACAAAGTACGATTCTCCTTATCTCGCGATATCGGGCGTGCGCCTGGACGACGCCACCGGAGAGGTGCTCGTCACGGCCGACGTCAACGAGTACGTGATCGAGCACGGGGAGGGCACGGCCGCGCGCGACATCGTGAGCCGGCTCGACGCCCTGCGAGAGCCCGGCTCGAAGGTGTGGAAGGAGGTGCTGTCCGCCCCCCCGGAGTCTGACTGGCGTGATCTGCTCCAGACGATGGATTACCTGGGCTTGCTGCGCGACGCGGCGCCCGAGGTGAGGGATCGCCGCGACGCCGAGATCGCGAAGCTGCGCGGCTGGATCTCCACCTGCGTCGAGCAGGTCTTGACGGACGTGGGGCCCGGGGGGCGCCAGGCGCTCCTCTCCAACGTGCGGGCTATCCGCCAGCATTTCCTCGGCCTGACGTTGGATCTGTCGCGTACCCTGCCGCTGGAGCGCCCGCTGCCCGCGACGGACCAGAGGCCGCTCAGCTCTCCCGAGATCCTGGCGCTCGACAACTTCTATCAGCAGATCGCCATGGTGCAGGGGCTCTACCAGCGCGGTCAGGCGCCGCTCTCGCTCGTGTCCTGCACGCAGGCGCTGCTGTCGCTCGAGGCGCAGCTCACGGGCGCGCGGGCAGGGGAGGTCGTCCTCGACGAGCTGATCAGCGAGCTGACCGGCGGGTCGTATTCGACCCCGGACGCGCAACGCCACCTCAACGGGCTGGCGGAATGCCTCGTCAGCGGCGCGGATCCTTCCAGAGCCAAGCGCTTCTGCGTCGCGACGTACGAGCCGAAGGAGTGCCTGACGGGCATCGGCTTCATGCTGGAGGTCGAGCGCGTGGCGCGCGACGTCACGAGCCGCGTCGGGACCCCCGCGTACCTGAAAGAGCTCAACGCGCCGGACGCCGATCTCATCCTGGTGCACGGGCGCTACCTGCAGGACTACCACGTGACGACCCGTTTCCCGGAGATCATCGCGGCGATCCTGCCCAAGCGGCTCAACGCGACGCTGCGAGCGAAGTCGTTCCGGTACTACGCAGAAGAGGTCGGGCACGACGTGCTCGAGTACCAGAGCTGCCGCGAGCTGGGCCTGTCCGATGAGGAGATCCAGAGCGCGCAGCCGCTGCCCCTGCATTTCGCGTACGTCGACGTGTTCACGCAGCTCGGCGTGCTCGACCCCGTCGCATATGCGGTGTCCATCTTCATCACCGAGGGTGTGCTCGGGGTCGATTCTCCGCTGGACGAGCCGTACAAGAGGCTCGTCGGAGAGTTCATGGCGCTCGACAAGCACATCCTGCTCAACGAGAAATACCACCACACCAGCATTCCGCGGCTGTTCATGGCGGAGGTGAAGTCGGTCTCCCCCGCGATCCAGCGCCTCGCGATGAGCTACATGCTGCTCGTGCTCGAGCTCAACTATCGTGCCTGGGATGATCTGCTGGACCATTACCTGCGGGGCGACCAGCGGTTCTTGCGCGTGCTGCCGAAGGTCATCATCAAGCGCAAAAAAGCGGCCTGAGCCCCGCGGGGACGCGTCTCGCGCCACCCTCGTGGTACCGTCGAGGCAGGGCTTCCCCGCCGGCGTCGGGCGGGGACGGCTCCGCGCCTGCCGCGCCGTGAGATCGCGGGCCCGCCAGCGCGTCCTCCCCGCTGAAGGCACGCCCTCCCACTCGCACTCGTACACAACAGCGGTATGTCTGCACCTTTTCACCGTTCCCTTCGCGCCCTGGCCGTCGACGGAGCTCGCCGCCCGATCCAGGTGCTGGCCGTCGCCGTGCTGCTGTGTGGCCTGTGGGGCGCGTGGTTCTTCCTCTTTCGCGTCTCGGTCTATGCGGTGAGCTCCGAGGCGCGCGTCGAGGTCGAGGTGGCCACGCACCCGCTCGAGCCGGCTGTCGAAGGGCGGGTGGTCTCGTCGAGCCTGGTGCTCGACAGGTCGGTCGAGGCGGGGGAGGTGCTCCTCGTGCTCGACGCCAGGGCCCTGGAGATCGAGCTGTCTGCAAAGCGGGTTCGCGTCGAGAGCATCACGGGGCAGCTCGGGCCGCTGGAGCGCGAGATCGAGACCAAGACGCGGGCGCTCGGCGAGCACGAGCGGGTCGCGCGAGCGCAGGTCGCAGAGGCGCGCGCCCGGCACCGCGGCGCCATGGTGCTCGCCGATCATGCCCAGTCCGAGGCGCAACGCTCCGCGGTGCTCCGGGAGCAGGCGCTCGTCTCGGCGGCCGACCTCGCCAAGATGGTCTCCGAGGGGCAGCTGCAGCGCGCCAGCGCCGAGGCTCTGGAGGTGGCGATCGGCCGCATCGACGCGGAGAGCCGCCTGAAGCGGAGCGAGATCGAGGCGGAGGTCGCGGAGCTCTCGCGGGAGATCGAGCTCTTGCGCGGGGAGAAAGCGCAGGAGCTCGTGGCGATCGAGGCGCTGCAGCACGAGATCGATCTGCGGAGCATCCGCGCTCCGATCAGCGGCAAGCTGGGCGAGATCGCGGTGCTCCGGGCCGGCGCTGTGGTGACGAAGGGGGCCCGGCTCGGCGCCGTCGTTCCCCCCGGGCGGCTGCACGTCACCGCCGATTTCCCGCCGGACGTGGTGCTCGGGCGCGTTCGCCCCGGCCAGGCGGCCCGGCTGCGTTTGGCCGGGTTCCCGTGGGCCGAATATGGCACGCTGCCGCTCGCGGTGGAGAGCGTCGGCAGCGAGGTGCGCAACGGCAAGGTGCGGGTGGAGCTGAGCATCGCGGGCAGCGGGCCGCCGGCGATCCCGATGCAGCACGGTCTCCCGGGCACCGTGGAGGTGGAGGTCGAGCGGGTCCTGCCTGCGGAGCTCGTGCTCCGCGCCGCGGGCCGGATGCTCGAGCGTGGCTGGGCGGGCGACGGGGCGAGCCGCTGATCCGCGATGACGCGTCGGCGCTTTCTCGCCCCGGAGGTCGTGCAGACGTCGGCCATGGACTGCGGGCCGGCGTCGCTCAAGTGCCTGCTCGAAGGGTTCGGAGTGCACGTCAGCTACGGCCGGCTGCGCGAGGCATGCCAGACGGACGTCGACGGGACATCCATCGACACGATCGAGGAGGTCGCGATCGAGCTCGGCCTGGAGGCCGAGCAGGTGATGATGCCGGTCGACCACCTCCTGCTCCCCGAGGCACAGGCGATCCCGGCGATCCTCGTCGTGCGCGTGCCGAGCGGGGCCCCGCACTTCGTCGTGCTCTGGCGGCGCTTCGGGCCGTTCGTGCAGCTCATGGATCCCGCGTCGGGCCGCCGCTGGATCACGTGCCGCGGGCTCCTCGAGGACGTGTACCTTCACACGTCGTCGATCCCCGCCTCGGACTGGGCTTCGTTCTCGGGGTCGCCGGCGTTCCTGCGGGCGCTCCGCGAGCGGTGCACCCGCGTCGGCGTCGACGACGGCGGGACTCGGCTGGTCGGCGAGGCCCTCGCGGAGGCCGGGTGGATGGGCACGGCGAGGCTCGACGCCGCGGTGAGGATGGTCGACTCGATCACCGCGTCCGGCGGCCTGAGCTACGGCCCGAGGGCGGCTCGGCTGCTCGAGCACCTCGTGCGCGAGGCCAGGGCAGCCGCGGCTGAAGGCGACGAGACCTCGGTCATCCCCGAGATGTTCTGGTGCGTCCGGCCCGCCCCGGAGGCGCCCGACGGCGTCGAGCGCCTCGCGCTGCGCGGGGCGGTGCTCGTCGCGGTGCACGGCGTGCGGAGCGCAGCGGCGGGCGACGCGGTCCCCGCCCCGGCGCCGCGTTCTCCGGAGCTCGCAGCGGCGCTGCGGGAGCCCGACGCGCGCCCTGGCCGAGAGCTCATGCGCCTCGTCCGCGAGACCGGCCTGCTCCCGACCTCGATGCTCGCCGCCGGCATCGGCGTCACGGCGGTGGGGGTGGCTGCCATGGCGCTCTTCTTCCAGAGCCTGCTCGACGTGGGCGCGCGGCTCGCGCGCTTCGAGCAACGCCTGGGTGCGCTGGCCGCGCTGCTCGTCTTCCTGGGCGTCCTGCTGCTCCTCGAGGTGCCCATCGCGCTCGGCACGGGCTGGCTCGGGCGCCACATCGAGGCGCGCCTGCGCGTCGCCTTCGTGCAAAAGATCCCTCGGCTCGGGGACCGCTACCTCCAGAGCCGCCCGACGTCCGACATGGCCGAGCGCTGCCACAACAGCCACAGGCTCCGCCAGATCCCCGAACTCGCCGGCAGGTTCTTGCGCCACACCCTGGAGATCGTCCTCTGCGCCGTCGGCATCGCCTGGCTCGACCCGGAGAGCGCCCCGGTCGCGTTCGCCGCGTCCGCCGCGGCCATCCTGGTCCCCCTCGTCGTCCAGACCCCGCTCATGGAGCGCGACCTGCGCGTCCGCAACCACGCCGGAGCGCTCACCCGTTTCTATCTCGACGCGCTGCTCGGGCTGACGGCCGTCCGCACGCACGGCGGAGAGCGGCTGGTCCGCAGGGAGCACGAGGGCTTGCTGGTCGAGTGGGCGAGGGCTGCCACGGGGCTCCTGCGCGCCGTCGTGGCGACGGATCTCGTCAGCACGCTGATCGCCCTCGGCTTCGCCGTGTGGATGTTCGTCGGCTGCCTGCACCGCATGCAGGGCACGTCGGGCGCGCTCCTGCTCCTGTTCTGGGCCTTGAACATCCCGGCGATCGGGCAGGAGATCGCCCTCCTGGCCAGGCAGCTCCCGCCGCTGCGCAACGTCGCGCTGCGGTTGCTCGAGCCGCTCGGAGCGCTGGAGGAGCGTCGCGAGCCGAGCGGCGACGGGCGGGCCGAGCCCCCGCTCGACGAGGGCGCGCCCGTGGCGCTGCGCTTCGAGGGGGTCGAGGTCGTCGCCGCCGGACACCGGATCTTGAGCGGCGTCGATCTCGCGATCTCGCCGGGCGAGCACGTCGCGATCGTGGGCGCGTCCGGGGCGGGCAAGTCGACGCTCGTGGGCCTGCTCCTCGGCTGGCACCGCCCCAGCGCGGGCCGTGTGCTGGTCGACGGGGAGCCGCTCGGCGCCGCCCGGATCGAGGCGCTGCGGCGGCGGACGGCGTGGGTCGATCCCTCGGTTCAGCTCTGGAACACATCGTTCCTCGACAACCTCGCGTACGGCGCCGGCGGCCTCGATGGCGTCGGGCGCGTGATCGAGGAGGTCGAGCTCTCGCGCGTGCTCGAGGCGGTGCCGAACGGCCTGCAGACGTCGCTCGGGGAGGGCGGCGCGCTCGTCTCCGGAGGGGAAGGGCAGCGCGTGCGGCTCGGCCGCGCGCTCTTGCGCGCGCGCCCGCGGCTCGCCCTGCTCGACGAGCCGTTCCGCGGGCTCGACCGCGATCTTCGCCGCGCGCTGCTCGCGCGGAGCCGCGCGGCGTGGGCAGGCACGACGATGCTCTGCATCACCCACGATCTCGCGGAGACGCACGTGTTCGATCGCGTCGTCGTGATCGACGAAGGGCGCGTCGTCGAGGACGGCGCTCCCGCCGAGCTCGCGGCGCGCGCCGGCTCGCGATACCGCGCCCTGCTCGACGCCGAGGAGCAGGTCCGAACGGAGATCTGGACGAACGCCGCATGGCGCCGGCTGCGGATGGCCGGTGGCCGCGTCGTGGAGCAAGAGCGCGCCTCGTGAGCGTCCTCCCGGCGCAGGTGTGCTGGCCTCTGCACCGTCTGGGAGAGGCGCTGGAGGTCCTGGCGCGCGCGGCCGGGCTCCCCGTGCGCGCCACGGGGGTCCCCGCGCCGCCTGCCGATCTCGTTCAGCCCGGGGGGCTCGCGCTCACGCGTTGGATGGAAGGCGCGGCGAGCTGGCTCGGGCTCGAGGCCGAGTTCGTCGAGGCCCGCCACAAGGACGTGGACGATCTCGTTCTCCACGCGGGGCCGGCCATCCTGCGGCTCTTCGGCCCCGAGCCGCGCTTTCTCGTCCTCGTCGGGGCCCGCCGGGGCAGGGTGCGCCTCCGCACCACGGAGGACGAGTCGATCGAGGTCGCGCTCGAGGCTGTGCGGTCGGCCTTCTGCGAGATCGTCGAGACGCCGCTCCTGCCCGCGGTCGAGCTCGCGCTCGAGTCCGCCGACGTTCCTCCGCGAAAGCGCGATCGCGCGCGCCGCGCGATCCTCCGCGAGCAGCTCGGCGGCACCGTGATCCGGGGGTGCTTCCTGCTCCGCCGGTCGCCGGACACCGGGCTGCGAGGGCTGCTCGCGCAGGCGCGGTGGGGGCGAAAGCTGGCCGTGCTCCTCCTCGCGCGCGCCGTCGAATATGCCGTCTTCCTGCTCTCCTGGTGGGTCGTGGGGAGCAGCGTGCTGGGCGGGCACCTCGAGCTGTCATGGCTGATCGCGTGGGCGTTCCTGCTCCTCAGCACCTTGCCGTTCAGGGTCCTGTCGGGCTGGCTCGCGGGGCTCGTGGGGGTCGAGCTCGGCAACGTGATCAAGCAGCGGCTCCTGTCCGGGTCGCTGCTGCTCGAGCCGGGCGAGATACGGCACGAGGGCGCTGGGCAGCTGCTCGGCCGGGTGATCGAGGCCGACGCCCTCGAGGCGCTCACCGTCGGGGGCGGGCTGATCGGGGTGGTGGCCGTGGTCGAGCTGATCATGGCGGCGTTCGTGCTCGGCTCCGGGCCGAACGGGCTGGCGCAGCTCCTCGGGCTGCTCGCCTGGGCAGGGCTGACCGCGATCGTCGCGGCGATCTACCTGCAGCAGCGCCGGCGATGGACGCGGGCGCGGCTGGAGATGACGCACGCGCTCATCGAGAAGATCGTGGGGCACAGGACCCGGGTGGCGCAGGAGGACCCGGAGCGCTGGTACGAGGCCGACGACCTGGCGCTCGAGCGCTACCTCGCTTCGTCCAGGCGGCTCGATCGCGTGCACGCCTTGCTGGCGGCCGTGGTGCCGCGCGGGTGGCTGTTCGTGGGCGTCGCGACGCTCGGGCCTGCGTTCGTCGCGGCGACGGCGGAGCCTTCGGCCCTCGCGGTGGCGCTCGGGGGGATCCTGCTCGGCTTCCGCGCCTTCCGCACGCTCGTCACGGGGCTCGCGGATCTGCTGGGTGCCGCCGTGGCGTGGGAGCAGGCGGCGCCGCTCCAGCGCGCGTCGGCCCGCGCGGAGGTGACGACGACGGCGGCGCTCGCGACCGTCTCGCGCCGGCTCGCCGCGCCGAGCGAGATCCTGCTCGACGCGCAGGCCATCTCGTTCCGGCACGCCGGGCGACACGCGCCTGCGCTGCGCGACTGCAGCCTGAAGGTCCACGCGGGGGAGCGGCTCCTGCTCGAGGGCGCCTCGGGCAGCGGCAAGTCCACGTTCGGCGCGATCCTCGCGGGGCTGCGCGTCCCGAGCCAGGGGCTCTTGTTGATTCGCGGGCTCGACAGGTCCACGCTCGGCCTCGCGGGCTGGCGCCGCCACGTCGCGTCCGCGCCTCAGTTCCACGAGAACCACATCCTCTCGGCGCCGTTTGCCTTCAACTTGCTGCTCGGCCGGCAGTGGCCACCCCGGATCGTGGACCTCGAGGAGGCCGAGGATCTCTGCCGTGAGCTCGGCCTGGGGGGGCTGCTCGACCGGATGCCTGGGGGCATGATGCAGATGGTGGGTGAGACAGGCTGGCAGCTCTCGCACGGAGAAAAGAGCCGAATCTATGTAGCGCGGACCATCCTCCAGGGGGCGGACCTCATCATCCTCGATGAGAGCTTCGCGGCGCTGGATCCCGAGACGCTCCGGCTGGCGCTGGATTGCGTGATGGCGCGCGCGCAGACGCTGCTGCTCATCGCGCACCCGTGAGCGCTCTCGCGCCCGCCGCGGTCAGCGGGCGGCGGGGCGCGCCAGCCGGTCGAGGACGGGCGAGCGCGCGGCGGCGAGCAGGCCATGCAGGCCTGCGGCGAGCACGCGGTCCGGGACCGAGCGCCGCAGCCCGAGGAGCAGCTGCGCGTCGCGGCCGACGATCGTGCGGAACGACGGCGAGCGCGCCTCGAGCAGCCGGACGATGGGCCCGCGCGACCGCGTCGGGTGGCGGCGCCTTCGTGACGTTGCTGACCACGAGCCGATCGAGCGCGCGGGTCAGCCGGACATACGGGCTCTCGCTCGACACGCCATCTCCCTGTCGCTGGTTCTCGAAGAACATCGGCGTCCGGTGGATGCCCGGCTCGACGATGCACACGTCGATTCCGAACGGCTTCACCTCCCATCGCAGGCCTTCGCTGAACCCCTCGACGGCGTGCTTCGTGGCCGCATAGACGCTCGTCCCGGGCAGGCCGAAGCGGCCCTGGAGGCTCGTGACGTTGATGATCCGCCCGCGGCCGGCGGCGCGCATCGACGGCAGCACAGCGCGCGTGACCCGCATCAGCCCGAGCGCGTTCGTCTCGAACTGGTCGCGGACGTCTGCGTCCGATTGCTCCTCGATGGCGCCGCTGACCACGATGGCAGCGTTGCTCACGAGCGCGTGGGGGGCCCCGTATCGCTGCGCGATCGACGTTATCCGCTCCGGCGCGTCGGCCGCGGCGACGTCGAGCCCCTCGACGTGGACGCGCACCCCCGCGCCCTCGCGGCCTCCTCGAGCGGCCCCCTGCGCTCGGGGCGGCGCATCGTCGCGACGACCTCGTGACCTGCCTGCGCGCACGCGACGGCCGTGGCGAGCCCCATGCCGCTCGACGCGCCGGTGATGAGAACGATTTGACCCATGAGCTCACCCATCCTCGTTGTGCACGGAAGACCGCGCAGCGCGCTCTCCACGCTGCGCCGGCCCCGCGTGCTCGCCTCTCGGGCCGCAGCCCGCGTTCCGACCTTCGATGACCGAAATAGCTCCGCGAAATCCCTGGTTCGAGGCCACGCGCCCGCCGGCGCCGCGCCCTCCAAGGTCTTGCATTTTTGCCGCCACTGCTTGCAATTTGCGGGCGTTGTCTTGCACCGTTGCAAGAGCCATCCTGGCCTCATGAACGATGCCTCGCCCGCCTCCAGCTCCTCTCCTCGCCTCCATGTCGTGCTCGGCGCCGGCCAGATCGGCCCGCGCGTCGCGGATCTCCTGCTCGCGCGCGGGCATCGCGTGCGCCTCGTGCAGCGCACCCGCCGCGCTCCGGAGCGGCCGGGGCTCACGTCGGTGTGCGGCGATATCACCGATCTCGCCTTTGCCGAGGAGGCCACGCGCGGCGCGAGCGTGGTCTACGATTGCATGAACCCGCCTTACCATCTCTGGCCCACGCAGCTCCTGCCCATCGCGCGGGGCGCCGTGCACGGCGCGAGCAAGGCGGGCGCGAAGCTCGTGGCGCTCGATTGCCTCTACATGTACGGCGTGCCCGACGGGGCCATGCGCGAGGGCTCGCCGCGCCGCCCTTGCAGCAAGAAGGGCGCGCTGCGCGTCGACCTCGAGGAGATGCGCCTCGGGGCCCAGCGCCGCGGCGACGTGCGCGTCGCCATCGGGCGCGCCAGCGACTTCTTCGGCGCCAACGTGCCGCTGTCCGCCTGGGGCGAGCGCTTCTATACGCGCGCGCTCGCCGGAAAGGCCGTGGAGTGCATGGGCGATCCCGACATGCCCCACTCCTATACGTACGTGGAGGACGTGGCGCGCGGCCTCGTGACGCTGGGCGATCGGGAAGAGGCCATGGGCCACATCTGGCACCTGCCGACGGCGCCCGCCGAGAGCACGCGCGCGCTCGCGCGGCGCCTCGGCCGCGCGCTCGGGGTCGAGGTGGAGGTCGCGCGGGTCCCGCGCATCGCGCTGCGCGCGGTGGGCCTGTTCTCGCCGTTCGTGCGCGAGGCCGTCGAGATGGCGTACCAGTGGGACGTGCCTTATGTCATCGACGACACGCGATTCCGCGAGGCGTTCGGCTGGTCGGCGACTCCCGTGGAGCGGCAGGTCGCGGACGTCGCGGCCTGGGCCCGCAACCGGTACAACCTCGTCGCCCCGAACGCCGCGCCGGGGATTCCGGCGGGCGCGCGCTGATCGGCCGGCATGAGCGGCCGAGTTCGTCGAGGGTGGGTGTTCGCACGAGAGCGGAACATCCCAGCGCTGCCATAGCGCGCGCGAAGGCCTTGACAAGCCTGGTTCAAGGAATCGAGATGGTGCTCCTTCTGGAGGGCATCATGCGTCTCGATTCCTTGTCTCCGATGGTGTGCCTGCTGGTCGCGGGCGTCGGCCTCGCGGCCTGCGATGCCGGTACGGCCGAGGGCGCCGGGAGCGCGACACCCGGGGACGGCGTCACCTCGGGGGTCGGCGCCTCCGGCGGCGGCGGCGCGCCTGGCGGCGGCGTCACCTCGGGGGTCGGCGCCTCTGGCGGCGGCGCCTCTGGCGTCGGCGGTGGGCACGGTGACGGCGGCGCGCCGGGCGACGGCGGGTCTGTCGGCGAGGGCGGTGGCCAGGAGCCGCTCCCGCCGGTCGGGCCTTTGGTCAACGGCATTCAGTGGGCCGACACCTCGGGCAATCCCATCCAGGCGCACGGGGGCGGGGTGATCAAGGTGGGCTCCTATTACTACTGGTTCGGCGAGAACCGGAACCCCGACGGGACGTTCTATGCCGTGTCCGCCTACCGCTCGTCGGACCTGCGGCGCTGGGAGCTCAGGAACCATGTGCTCACCATGGACTCCGACGAGGACCTCGACCCGGCCAACATCGAGCGGCCGAAGGTGGTCTACAACGCGTCTACGGGCAAATACGTGATGTGGATGCACTGGGAGAACGGGGTGAACTACGGCGAGGCCCGGGCCGCGGTCGCGAGCTCGAGCACCGTGGACGGCGACTACACGTATCACGGCAGCTTCCGGCCGCTCGCGGGCACCGGGGTGACCGACCACGGCAAGCCCGGGTACATGTCCCGGGACTGCGGCCTCTTCGTCGACGACGACGGCAAGGGCTACTTCATCTCGGCCTCGAACGAGAACTACGATCTCAACCTTTATGCGCTGACCCCCGACTACCTGGCCGTGGACCGGCTGGCTGCAGTGCTGTTCCCGGGCGGACACCGGGAGGCGCCGGCGCTGTTCAAGCGGAACGGCGTCTATTTCCTGCTGACGTCCGGGGCCACGGGCTGGGACCCCAACCAGGCCAAGTACGCGACCTCCCGCTCCCTCGAGCGCGGCTGGTCGACGATGACCAACGTCGCCGACGGCACGACCTACCACTCCCAGTCGACCTACGTGCTCCCGGTCCAGGGCAGCGCGGGGACGGCCTACCTGTACATGGGGGATCGCTGGGCGGGCGCCTGGGGCGGGCGGGTCAACGACTCGACCTATGTGTGGCAGCCGATCTCGTTCCCCTCGGACACGACGATGAGCATGAGTTGGAACAACACGCTGACCATCGACACGGCGGCGGGCAGCGTCACCGGGGCGACGAACCGCTTCAAGCTCATGAACAGGAAGAGCGGCAAGGTGATGACGGTCGCCGGCGCGTCGTCCGAGGACGGGGCCGCGGTGGTCCAGAGCGCGGACGACGGCGGAGACAACCAGAAGTGGAGCCTCAACTACAACGGCGCGGGCTACTTCCGGCTGACCAACGTCAAGAGCGGCAAGGTGCTGGACGTCCCCGACGAGTCGAAGAGCGACGGGATCGCGCTGAAGCAATGGACGGACCACGACGGCGACAACCAGGCGTGGCTCTTCATCGATCTGGGCGGCGGCGACCTCCAGATCCGGAACAAGAACAGCGGCAAGCTGGTCGGGGTCGTCCAGGGCTCGACCGAGGACGCCGCCGCCATCGAGCAGCGGGGGAGCAGCGGCGGCGAGGAGCAGCGGTGGCAGCTCGTCGTGGCGAATTGACGGCGAACTGACGGCGAATCGACGGCGAATCGACGGGCGGGCGACCAGCGTCAGAGCACGATCGCGATGACGCCGGCGCCGATGAGCGCGGCAGCCCACGCCCGATCGAGGTTGAACCAGGCCGTGCGGAGGATCGCGACGCCGAGCCTGTGGTAGACCACGAGCGCGACCGTCGCGGCCGCCGCCATCATGGCGGCCGTGTGCACGAGGACGGCGGCGAGGTAGCCCGCGGGGCTCGTCAGCGACAGGCCAGCTGCGTTGTGACACCCGGCGCCATGGCACGGCGCCGGGTTGTCCGCGCCGAGCAGGAAGACCGGGAGCAGCATGAGCCCGGCGCCGTGCGCGGTGGCCATCAGGAAGGACCACCAGGTCAGATCGCGGAAGCCGACGCGCATCCCGACCCACCTCGGGTGGCGCGGCCTCACGAGCTTGAGCGCGCCGAACGCGATCAGCGCGATCGCCGTGATCCAGCGGAGCGCCGCGGCGGGCACGCTCGCGAGACCGAGCCCGAGCAGCGCGACCGTGATCCCGATCGAGGCGGCGTGGCCGAGCGCGATCGGCACGAGCGCCCGCCGCACCGCGCGGCCGCTCTTCTCCTGGAGGCCGAGCGCGACCGCGAACAGCCAGCCCATGCCCGGGTTGATGCCATGATAGGCGCCGAGGAGCGCCAGGGTGAGCCAGGGCGTCATGGCGAGCTAGGGATAGCAGAACGAATCCGAGGACGCGTCGCCCCCCTCGAGCCGCACCTGGTGAGGGCGCAAGGGGCCGAAGTCGACGAAGAACTCGGGGTCGAGCGCGATGCCGCCGCCGGGGGCCGCGTCGACCTTGGCCATCCAGCCGCCCACGCCTTCCGGATAGAACTGCTCATCCCACGAGGCGTAGAGCGAGTTCGTGAAGTAGATGCGCCGCCCGTCGCGGCTCACCTCGACCATCTGCGGCCCGCCGCGCAGCGGCCCGGAGCGCTGGTGCGCCGCCCTGCGGACCACGCCCCCGAGGTGCACCGAGCCGGTCAGCTTCGGGTGGAACGGGTCCGACACGTCGTACTGGCGGAGCTCGCCCGTGCCCCAACAAGACACGTAGAGGAACCGGTCGTCGAGGGAGAGATTGATGTCGGTGATGAGGGGCGGGACGGCCTTGAAGCCCTTGAGCAGCGGCGGCAAGAGATCCGGCTCGGCCGGCTCGGCCGGCACCTCGATGACCTTGCGGATCGCCCACCGGTCGCCGTCGCGATGCCAGAGCCAGACCGAGGCGGAGAGGTCCTTGACGCTCACGACGACGCCGACGAAGCCATAGGCCTTGGTCGGGTCGTGCGCGGGGCGGAGCTCCAGCGCCATCTGGTGCTCGTCGCCGAGATCGAGCGCCTGGAGGTGCTTTCGCTTCCGGAGATCCCAGACATGGATCTTGTGGCCGTATTTCTTGCCGAGCAAGAGCTCCGGATTCACGCCGTCCTCGATCATCTTCGGCGTCCCCCACTCGCTCGTGAGCAGGGTGTCGTGGCCGAGGTGCCACCAGAAGTCGTAGTGGAGGAACTGCGGCCCGCGGTCGATCTCCCAGCGGCCGAGCACATCGAAGCTCTCGCAGTCGAGCACGAAGATGCCCCCTGGCCCTTCGCCCTCGGGGTTGCCGAGCGCGCTCACGTAGATGCCGTCGGGCCCGCAGTGCAGCGTGTGCGGGCGCGAGTAGCCGGCCCGCTTGGCGATCTCCTCGGCCCGGACCGTGTGGACGAGCTCGGGGCGGCGCGGGTTTGGCTTGACGTCGAAGACGAAGATGTTCGACGAGCGGAGCGCGGGCAGCAGCAGGAAGCGGCGCTCCACGTGGGGGTGCGGCGCGTACGGGCACAGCGAGGCGCTGCACGCGTTCCAGCCCGAGTGGTGGAGCTCGTCGCCGTAGGTCGGCAGCTCGTTGACCGAGACGAGGGTGCCATACTCAGGCGACCTCGGGTCGAGGTCGACGACCGTGAGCGCGTCGTGGCGATGGTTGCCCGGGCGCTTCAGCGCGGCGCCCGCGTCGAGCGCCGTCACGTAGGCCAGCCGCTCGGGCGGCGCATCCATCGCCAGGCGCGGCGACGGGTAGAAGGTGGGATCCGGACGAAAGCGCATGCGCTGCGTCTCCTTGAGTTCTGGCGTTCGCGTGTTCTCCGGGGGCGCCGCCGCCGCTCCCGGCAGGACCGGCGCGCGACGCCCGCGGCGTGAGGCGGTGATGACGGTTCGTTACCGGGTCGATGCGCTTCGTCCAAACGGCGGCGCCGCGCATCGACGTGGACCCGATCGGAGCGAGGACGTGCGTCCGTTATAACAGACGCCGCGGGCGGGATCTACGGTCGCGGTGGGCTTCCGGCGGCGCCGGGGCCGCGTGTCGGCGGCGAGGTCCCGCGGGGCGCGTTACGAGCGCGCGCGGCTGCGGCGCGCGAGCGCGAAGCCCGCGAGCGCCGCGGCGAGCGCGGCGGTGCCGCCGGCAGAGCCCGCCGGGCCCGAGGTGCTGCACCCCGCCCCGGCCGGCGCGATGTCGGCGCCGGTATCCGTGTCGACGTCGCCGAGCAGCTCGGCGCCGTCGGCCGACACCGGCAGCGCGTCGGGCTCGTGCAGATCCCGAGCCCACACCGTCGCGTCGAGCGCCTCGCTCTCGGCGAACGACGTGGACAGCACCTCGCGCTCGCCGAGGCCCTCCTCCCGCGCGAGCTCCTCGATCCCCGTCGCGGCGAGCCGCGCGGCGGCGCTGGCCGGGGTCGAGACCTCGAACAGCGTGTTGCCGATGGTCACATACCAGCTCCCGTCGAGCCAGCGGCCGTGCCCGAGCTCGGTGTTGATCTGCTCCGGAATTCCCCCCGGCCGGCCGATATAGCGCTTGCCTTCGTACAGGAACAGGACCTCGCCGGCGTCGCTGATGCCGTCGTGGCCGACCCGGAGCTTCGCCTGGTCGAACCGGCTCGACTTCGGGAAATCGCTGATCTGGTGCTGCTCGCCGTCGGGGGTCCGCAGCCAGATCTGGTTGGCGTCGCCATCGCTCTTCAGGAAGGCGGCGTAGCCCGCGTGCGCCAGCAGCCCGGCAGAGGTGTGGGTGAGCGAGTCGCCCAGGAACACCTCCTCACCCTCCGCGGTGTAGAGGTAGCTCGAGCTCGTCATCCCGTCCCACCACCGGCCGACGACGTTCGTTCCGTCGGTGATCGGCCGCTGCAGGTTGCCCGCGTGATCCCCGAGGAGCGCGGTGCCCGGCCCGACGATGGACGCGCTCTCGTAGGTGCCGAAGAAGACGCCGCCCGACGCCGCAACGTCGGCCTGGAACGGCGATCGGCTCCCCGGGTTGTACCAGAGGGTCCGGTTCGTGCCCGTCGACAGCGTGTGCTCGTGCGCCCAGTCGTCGTTGTACGACGTCCACACCGCCGTATCGCCGTTCACGGCGTCGAGGCGCGGCGTGATCGTCGCGCTCGCGACGTGGCGCCGGACGCCGTCGGCCCAGGAGAGAATGTAGCCGGTCGCCGACTGGTACACGCACCCCGACGGCGTGAGCGCGCCATAGACGGTGTCGAGCTGGGGAGCCGCCCATTCCGGGATGGTCTCGATCCACGTGATCTCGTGGGTGTTGCGATCGAAGATCCCGACGCGACGAAGGTAATCCAGGAAGAGGAACCGGGTGGCGTCGAAATCGAGGATGGTGCCGGGAGCGCGCTGGACGGCGGTGAGCCTCGGGCTGCGGTCGACGTGGATGGGGCCGACCGTCCTTGTGACGTTGGGGCCGACCCCGACGTTGGCCGAGACCGTGAGCGTGTACGTCTTGCCCGACGGGAGCCAGTTGCCGTTCCTGCCATTGGCCTCCTTGACGTACAGCCGTCCCGGGACGGGCTGCGGGTGGGGCGACCCGTCGTTGTTGTCGAACCCGTAGCTTCCGCTATCGGTGTCGAACCGCGCCGAGAGCTGCTTGCACTCATAGGGCGGCGTCGGGATGCACTTCGCTTCGAAGCGCCAGCCGGCCGTGAGGGTGTCGTGCGGCAGCACGTTCCACACCACGGTCGGGGGCGCGTACTGGTGCACGATGCCCTCATCGCTCGCGCCCTCGCCGAACGTGTCGTACGCGTTGACGGTCACGACGTAAGGGCCGTAGGGGAGCTCGCCGCCGAGCTCGCCGAGATCGAACGCGCCCTCGTAGTAGCCGTCTCCCGTCGGCGTGAGCTCGATGGTGAGGCCCTCGAACTCCGCCTCGACGTAATAGATTTCGTCAGGGGACGACGCGGCGACGCGCACCGGGACGGTGCTGCCCTCGATGAGCGTGTGGTTCGGCTGGACGATGTCGACCGTGACGGCGGCGTCAGCGGCTTGCGCCGCGAGGAGCACGGTAAGAGCAACGGCTGTGCCAGTGTGCCGGTGGTAAGTTCTCATAGATCCTCCGTATTTCTGGGACTTCGGTGCGCTCGCAGCTTCTAGCATTCACCCCCCTCGGCGTCCGGGCGATGCTTCCGCGGCGTGCGTGTGGGCGTGCGGCGGAGCGCCCGCGCGGCAGAAGAGCGTCCGGGCCTTCCGTCTCCTCCACAAGCCGGCTCCGAGAGGT
This sequence comes from Sorangium sp. So ce296, assembly GCF_051529605.1. Classification (NCBI taxonomy): domain Bacteria; kingdom Pseudomonadati; phylum Myxococcota; order Polyangiales; family Polyangiaceae; genus Sorangium; species Sorangium sp. So ce296. The sequence continues at coordinate 13,299,264 of NZ_CP150325.1, read as the reverse complement.
TCGGCGCGGCGAACCCGAACGGCGCGCCCGGCTTCTTTGTGCGCCGCGTTGGGCAGCGCGATGACGCGGGCGAGCCAGCCCTGACCCGTGACGCCGTCGCGCGTGCGCTCCTCACCGAGGTCTAGGTAACGATGCCAGTCCAGCTTTCGCCAAGCCGATCTGGATATCAGCATGAATTCAACGCCATCGAGGAACGGGCCGAGTGGGAGATCGTCGCCTTCGAGGCGATCTCGGCCTCTCCCGACCTGGTGGAGCTGCCGACCGCCCGCGCGCGCCATCGCCGCGCGCGGAGGTCGGCGCGCGATGCGGAGTCGACTCACCGAACGCTCATTCGCGACGTGAGCCGCGGCCGAACGCGCGCAACCTGAGGGAGTTGGCGAGCACCGACACGCTCGACAGCGACATCGCCGCGCTCGCGAGGACGGGGGAGAGGAGCCACCCGGTGAGCGGGTACAGCAGGCCCGCCGCGATCGGGATGCCGAGCACGTTGTAGATGAACGCCCAGAAGAGGTTCTGGCGGATCGTGCGCAGCGTCGCGCGCGCGAGCCCGAGCGCCACCGGCAGGCCGGCGATCCCACCGCGGAGCAGCGCCACGTCGGCGGACGCGACCGCGACGTCCGCGCCGCTGCCGAGCGCGACCCCCACGTCCGCGCCGGCGAGCGCGGGCGCGTCGTTGATGCCGTCGCCGACCATGGCCACCCGGCGGCCGGCGGCCCGCTGCTCGCGGACGAGCCTCGCCTTGTCCTCCGGCCTCACCTCCGCGAACACCGCGCGGATGCCGAGCTCCTCGGCGACGGCGCGCGCGGCGCCCGCCCGATCGCCGGTCACCATGGCCACCTCCACGCCGAGCTGCCGCAGGGCCGCGATGGCGCGGCGCGCCTCCTCGGTCGGCCGGTCGGCGACCGCCACGAGCCCGGCGAGCCGCCCGTCGATGGCCACGAACGACGGCGTGCGGCCCTGCGCGGCGAGCCGCTCGGCCTCGGCCTCCAGCGCGCCCGTGTCGATGCCCGCCCGGCGCAGCCACGCCGCGGTGCCGGCGCGCACGACGCGGCCCGCGGCGCGCGCCTCGATGCCGTGGCCGATCTCCGCGCGGAAATCCGAGGCCGCCGGGAGGCCCACGCCGCGGCGGCGCGCGCCCTCGACGATCGCCCGCGCCACCGGGTGCTCGCTCTGGAGCTCCGCGGCCGCCGCGAGGCCGAGGAGCTCCGCCTCGCCGTGGCCCGCGAGGGCGACGACGTCGGTGAGCTCGGGCCGCCCCGAGGTGAGCGTCCCGGTCTTGTCGAGCAGCACCGTGTCGACACGGCTCGCCGCCTCGAGCGCCGCGCCGCCCTTGACGAGGACGCCGAGCTCCGCGCCGCGCCCCGTCCCGACGGCCACCGCCGCCGGCGTGGCCAGGCCGAGCGCGCACGGGCAGGCGATCACGAGCACGGCGACGAACCGCTCGATCGCCGTGGCGAGGCCCGCGGCGGTCGGGTCGACCGCGAGCCACGCGACGAAGGCGAGCGACGCGACGGCGGCGACGACGGGGACGAAGACGCCGCTCACCACGTCGGCGAGGCGGGCGATCGGCGCGCGCGACCCCTGCGCCTGCTCCACGGCGTCGACGATGCGCGCGAGCGCGGTGTCCGCGCCGGTCTTCGTGACGCGGAAGGTGAGGGCGCCGCTCTGGTTGAGCGTCCCGCCGAGCACGGCCGAGCCCGCGGTCTTGTCGACGGGCATGCTCTCGCCGGTGAGCATCGACTCGTCGACCGCGGACGCGCCGCGGACCACCTCGCCGTCGGTCGCGATGCGCTCGCCGGGCCGCACCAGCACGAGGTCGCCGGGCGCGAGCGCGGCGGCGGGCACCTCGTCCTCGGCGTCGCCGCGGAGGCGCCGCGCGGTCTTCGGCTGCAGCGCCACGAGCCCGCGCACGGCGTCGGCGAGCCGCTTCCGCGCGCGCGTCTCGAGGAGCCTGCCGATCAGCACGAAGGTGACGATCGCGGCGGCGGCCTCGAAGTAGACCGGCGGCAGGCGGCCGTGCTCGGCGTGCGGGAAGAGGCCCGGCGCCACGACCGCGGCGGTCGAGTAGAGCCAGGCGGCGCCGGCCCCGAGGCTCACGAGGGTGTTCATGTCGGCGGCGCGGTGCCGGAGCGCGCCGAAGGCGAGGCGGAAGAACCGGCGACCCGGCCCGAGGATCACGACCGTGGCGAGCGCGAGCGAGAGCCAGCGCCCGAAGGTGCCTTCGAGCGCCGGGAGCGCGCCGTGGGACATGGCCACGGCGAGCAGGGGGGCCGTGAACAGGGCGGCGATCGCGACGTCGCGCCGGAGCGCGCGCCGCTCCCGCTGCTCGGCCGCGTCCATGGCGGCAGCGCGCTCGGATGCGGCCGGGTGCGGGCGCGGCGGCGGAGCGCCCGCGGATGCTGCGGTGTCGCCGGCGTCGGCGGATGCTGCGGTGACGCCGGCGTCGGCGGGCGCTGCGGGGGCGCCGCCGAGGGCGGAGGCGTCGGGCACCTCGGGCACCTCGTAGCCCGCCTCCACGATGGCGTGGGCCAGCGCGGCCGGCGTGGTCGTCCGCGCGTCGTAGGCGATCGTCGCCCGCTGGGTCACGAGGTTGACCGTCGCCTCCGCGACGCCGGGCGTCGCGCGCAGCGCCTTCTCCACGCGGCGCACGCACGCCGCGCAGGTCATGCCCTGAACCGGCAGGTCCGCCCGGGCGCGTTGCTCCACGGTCGCCGCGTTCGCTCCGGGCGCGGCCGTCGCCCTGGTCGGCTCCGCGGGCTGGGGGTTCGTCGTCATGGCCTCTCCATTCCACTCCACGAGCGCGCGGCTCGCCTCCCGTCCGCCTGCGCAGGCGCAGCCGCTCCGGCCACGCTATCTACCCCGGAACGACCGACACGGCTCCCGCGGCCGCAGGGCCGAAGCCGCTCCGGCCGCGCCGCGGCGCGGGTTGGCCGGCCGCGGGAGGTGCTATGCCCGCGGGCGCCATGGAGCAGATCCTTCCGGCGCTCGGGGTGAGCGTGGTCGTGTTCGTCTCGACGAACATCGACGACATCCTCCTGCTGTCGGCCTTCTTCGCGGACCCCGGCTTCACCGCCCGCCAGGTCGTCGCCGGCCAGTTCCTCGGCATGGCGGCGCTCGTCCTGGCGAGCGTCGCGTGCGCGCTGCTCGCCGTCCGCGTGCCGGACGGGTGGATCGGCCTGCTCGGCCTGGCGCCCCTCGCGCTCGGCCTGCGGGGCCTCTGGGCGCTCCGGCGGGGCCCCGAGGCCGACGACGACGACGAGAAGCCGCCCGGCGGCGCGGCGGGGTTCAAGGCGCTCGCGGTGGCGAGCGTGACCATCGCGAACGGCGGGGACAACCTCGGCGTCTACATCCCGCTGTTCTCGAGCACCCCGGGGCACGTCCCGCTCCACGCGGCCGTGTTCGCGGTCATGACCGGCGCCTTGTGCGCGCTCGGCCACCGCCTCGTCCACCACCCGGTCCTGGGCAGCCGCATCCGGCGCTACGGCCGGGCGGCGCTGCCGTTCGTCCTGATCGGCCTGGGGCTCTGGATCCTGTCCGACGCCCTCGCGCTCGCCCGTCCAGCGGGTTGACCGGCCGCGGGAGAGGGCGCTCGTTGCCTGCCCCGGGCTGCACCTGCCGCCTGCTGCAGCCAGCACCCGGGCGCCGGGAGCGCCTCCGCCGCCGACCGCCGCGCTCGCCGCTCGCCGTGCGCGGGGACCCCCGCACCTCCACGGAAATCAGGGCCCTCCGAGGCGGCGATCGCCCTCGCCTCGGCCCGCGCCGCGCGTGGCGCGATGCCTGCTTGAGAGCGCGCGGCGGCGGCAGGGCGACATCCCCCCGTGCACCTCGCCCGCCGTCGAGTGTGACCACCATGTTTCAAGCAAGAACCGAATCATCCGTGACCGCGCACGATCGCGAGCGCACAGGAGGCCACCTTGCCGGTCGCGCGTTTTGATGCCGCGGGCAAGCTCGCCGTCGACGAGGCGCTCCAGCGCGGCGAGGCGGTCGTCCTGCCCACCCCGTCGCCGCTGGCCTACGTGATCGCGGGGACGACGGCCGCGGCCGTGAACCGCGCGCGGGGACGACCTCACAACCACCCCGTCGCCGCGTGGGAGCCGCGCCTCGACCTGCTCGCGCCGCACCTCGCGCTCGACGAGGCGGAGCGCCGCCGCCTCGGCTGGCTGCTCGCGGTCGAGCGCGTGACCGCCCTCGTGCCGCAGGCCCGCGACGTCGCCTCGCCGAGCTGGCTCGAGCCCGCCGCGAGCTACGGCATGGCGCTCCTCTTCGGCGTCACCTGGGAGCCCATCGCCTGGCTGCTCGAGCGCCACGCGCCGCTCTTCGTGAGCAGCGCCAACCGCGCCGGCGCGCTGCCCGCGGTCGACCTGCGGCAGGCCGTCGCCGCCTTCGGCCCCGAGGTGTGGGTGCTCGACGGCGACGCGCTGCGCGAGCGCGCGCGGCCGCACGCGTCCACGACGACGCTCCGCTTCGTCCCTGGCCGCGGCTGGGAGATGCACCGGCGCGGCATCCAGGACTCCCTCCACGCGACCGCCGGGCGGAGCGACTACCTCGTGGACGTCCTCGCGCGCGCCGACGCCGCCCTCCACCGGAAGCCGCTCCCCAGGCGGCAGGACGGGAGAGGCGGGCGCCCGCTCCGGCGCTCGCGGAGCTCGGATCGCGACGGCCCTGGCCTGGCGCGGCCCCATCGCGCGCGGCTCGAGGCGTCGTGAGGCCCCGGGCGGCGCGCGGGGCTCACGGCTCGGTCGCCGTGACCCCGTGCCGGCGCAGGAGCTCCCGCAGGTAGTTCCGGTCCATCCGGCCGGCGCGCGCGGCGTGGGAGAGGTTCCCCCCGTTGGCCCGGATCAGCGCCCTCACGTACGCCCGCTCCCAGCGCGCCACCGTGCGCTCCTTGGCCTGGCGGAACGAGAGCTCGAGGTCGTCCGGCCGGAGCGCCTGATCGTCGTCGCCGACCTCCCGCGCCGCGGGGCAGCCCTCGCCGATCGCGGGATCGCCGGTCAGCACGGCGCGCTCCACCGCGCTGCGCAGCTCGCGGACGTTGCCGGGCCAGTCGTGGTGGAGCAGCCGCTCCACGAGCTCGGCCGGCGGATCCGCCTTGTCGGCGAACTGCCGGTAGTAGTGCGCGACGAGCAGCGGGATGTCGTCCCGCCGCTCGCGCAGCGGCGGCACGCGGAGCCGGACCACGTTGAGCCGGTAGAACAGGTCCGAGCGGAAGGTGCCGCGGTTCACCTCCTGCCGGAGATCGCGGTTCGTGGCCGCGATGATCCGCACGTCGAGCGGGACGGTATCGAGGCTGCCGATGCGGCGGATCGAGCGCTCCTCGAGGGCGCGCAGCAGCTTCGGCTGGAGGTCGAGCCGGAGCTCGCCGATCTCGTCGAGCAGCACCGTGCCCCCGCGCGCCGCCTCGAAGGCGCCGGCGCGCGCCTGGTGCGCCCCCGTGAACGCGCCCTTCATGTACCCGAACAGCTCGGCCTCGATGAGCGTGGGCGGGATCGCGCCGCAGTCGATGACCACGAACGGCCCGGCCGCGCGCGGGCTCTTCTGGTGGATCACCTCGGCGAGCAGCCCCTTGCCGGACCCGGTCTCGCCCTCGAGGAGCACCGTGGCGTCCGCCGCGGCGATCCGCGGGATCATCGCGAAGAGCCGGCGCATCGCCGTGCTCTGCCCCAGCACCCGCCCGGAGAGCTCCGCGTCCCCGAGCGGCTCGTGGACCTCGTCGGGCAGGTGATCGAAGCGCAGCGACGTCTGGCCCACGCCGAACGTGGCGCCCGGGGTCAGGTACGCCGCCTCCACGCGGAAGCCCCCGAGCAGGATCCCGTTCGTGCTGCCGAGATCGCGCAGCTGATAGCCCTTGGGGGTCGCGGCGATCACGCAGTGGTGGCGCGACACCGACGGATCGGTGAGCACCAGGTGATTGCCGGCCGCGGTGCCGATCGCGAGCTCCGGCGCGTCGGCCACGTGGGAAGCGCCCTGATCCGGGCCGCTCACCACCTGCACGCTGAACCTGCCGAACGTCACCTCGCGCGGGTGGACCTTCAGCACGGTGGTCGCGTCCTCGCCTGATGTGGGTATCGGAGTGCGGATCACTCTCACCAGCTTACCATGTCGAACGTCGCCTGAGCGGTGTCCCGGACATCGCACATGCGGTGCAGACGCGGGCACGCAGCTGCTGATGGCCCCCGCAGGCAGCACCCAGGATGGACTTTTCCGGCGCGGTGCCGGAGCGCGCCGCTACCGCGCTGCGGTGGGCTCGGCCCCGGCGAGGACGAGCATCGTCCCCTCGAGCGCCGTCGGCCCGGCGACGATCCCGAGGCCCGCGACGACGTCGGGCGAGGCGAACACGCCCGCCTGCGCCCCCTCGGGCGCCCAGCCGCCGACCTCCGCGAGCTCGCCGCCGAGCAGCTCGCCCGAGGGGCCGAGGAGCAGCTCCCCCGTGTGGAGGCACAGGCGCACCTGCACCCTCGGATCGCGCCCGGGGCGGCCCTCGAGCCGCCGGAAGATCCGGAGCGCGGCGTCCACGGCGCGGCGGCGCGCGTCGGCGTCGGCGTCGCCGGGGCGCTCGGCGGTGAAGAGCAGGCTGCTGCCGGTCTCGGCCCCGGGGGACAGCCCGGCCTCGGTGAGCTCGGCGGCCACGAACGGCAGGATCGCCTCCAGATCCGCGAGCAGGCGATCGTCCGGCGCGTCGAGCGCCTCGGGCGCGGCGCCCACCTCGGCGTAGATCGCCACCCCGGGGCGCGCGCGCGCGCCGCTCGGCGCGTCGCTCGCGCCGCGCGAGGCCTCGAGCGCGCCGCGGAACTCCTCGAGGAAGGCGCCGGGGCTCGGGGGGCGCGCCGCGGGGTCCTTGGCGAGCGCCCGGAGGATGACCTCGTCGAAGCCCGTCGAGAGCCGCGCCTTCGCGCTCGGGCGCGGTGGGCTCGCGAACAGGTGCAGCTGGCGCAGGAGCGCGCCGATGTCCCCGCTGAAGAGCGGCTCGCCGACGAGCATGCGGTAGGTGAGGGCGCCGAGCGCGTAGACGTCCGCCCGGACGTCGACCGGCTGGCCGAGGAGCTGCTCGGGGGCGACACTCGAGGGGCTCCCGAGGACCTCGCGCGAGGAGGTCAGCGACGGCCCGGGCGCGTCGAGCAGCTTGGCCACCCCGAAGTCGAGCAGGACGACGCGGCGGCGGTCGCCGTCCTCCTCGAGGAAGACGTTCGACGCCTTGAGGTCGCGGTGCACGACGGCCTGCGCGTGCGCGGCCTCGAGCGCGTCGCAGAGCGGCTCCAGCACCGCGAGCGCCTCCTCGGGCGACAGCCGGCCGCGCGACCGGAGGTGCTGATCCAGGCTGACCCCGGCGAGCAGCTCCATGACGTAGTAAGGCCGCCCGTCCTCGAGCTGCCCCTGCTCGAAGACCCGGACGATGCCGGGGTGCTCCAGCCGCCGGACCGTCTCCACCTCCCGCTGGAAGCGGATCACCACGTCCGGCTGCGCGCTGAGCTCCGGGTGCAGCACCTTCACCGCGGCCGGCGCGCCGCGGTCCGCGTGCCGGGCGCGGTAGATCACGCTGAAGCCGCCCGCGCCGAGCGGGCCCTCGATCACCCAGTCGCCCGCCCGCTCCCCGGGCATCAGGCCGTCCAGCGCGACGCCGCCGAGCGCCGCCGGCGGGCGCGTGGCCGTGGCGGTCGGCGTCATCGGCGTGAGCGTGATCGGCGTGGCCGCGGCGTCGGGCTCGGCCGAGGCCGGCTGCGCGGTCCGGACCGTGCGCTCGCTGGGGATCCCCGCGCTGGGGAGGGTGTCGGGCTCTTCGCTCACCATGGACCGGCCGAGCGACGGTACCATAAGCGCAGCGGCGAGCTGACGCCCTCCGCCGGCCCCAGGGAGCAACGACGTGTCCCGCTGTCCACAGTGCCACCGCCGGCTCCCCCCGGCGGGGGCTTGCCCTCAAGACGGCGGGACGGCGCCGCCGTCGGCCGAGCGCACGCCCGCGCCGGGGCCGCCGCGCGTCCCGGGCTTCCAGGTCGGCGGCTTGCTGGGGCAGGGCGGCTTCTCCGCCGTGTGGTCCGCGCGGCGCGAGGCGGACGGCCTAACCGTCGCCCTCAAGATCGGCCGCTCCTCCGGGCCGACCGTCCAGGCGCGGTTCCGGCGCGAGGCGGGCGCGCTCCGGCTCATCGGTCCGCCGCACGTCCCGCGGGTCCACGCCGAGGGGCGGCTCGACGACGGCCGCCCCTGGTTCGCCATGGATCTCGTCCCCGGCGAGACGCTCGCCGAGGCGCTCGCGGCGCTGCCCGGGCCCCCGGAGCCGGCCTGGGCGGCCGCGAGCGCGGCCACGCTGCTCGACGCGCTCGCGGCCGCGCACGCGCGCGGCGTCGTCCACCGGGATCTCAAGCCGGAGAACGTGATCTTCACGCCGCCCCGGGCGCGCCCCGGCGCGGACGCCGCGCGCGCGGTGCTGCTCGACTTCGGCCTGGCGCGGCCCGCCGGGGCGCCGCGCCACGACGACGAGATCGAGATCACGCGCGGGGGGACGGTCGTCGGCACGCCCGAGTACATGGCGCCCGAGCAGCTCCGCGCGGAGGCCGACCTCGACGAGCGCGCGGATCTCTACGCCTTCGGCGCGATCCTGTTCGAGCTGCTCACCCTCAGGCCGCCGTTCGTGGGGGACACGGGCGCGGTGGAGCACGGGCACCTCACGCTGCGCCCGCCGCGGCCGGGAGAGCTCGCGCCCGTCCCCGAGGCTCTCGAGGAGCTCGTCCTTTCGTGCCTCGCCAAGGATCCCGGCCGTCGGCCCCCGAGCGCGGCCCGCCTCCGCCGCGCGCTCGACGAGGCCTGCGCGCTCGGCGCCGCCGCTGCCGCGGAGTGCGGCGTCGCTGCCGCGGAGCCCGGCGCTGCCGCGGAGCGCGGCGCGGCCGCCGCGGAGCTCGGCGCTGCCGCGGAGCGCGGCGCGGCCGCTGCCGCGGAGCCGACCTCGCGGCCCGCGATCGCGCCGGGGCCGCCCTCCGGCCGCGGGGGCGGCAGGCTCATCGCCGAAGGGCTCCAGCCGGCCGTCGTGCTGGTCGCGGAGACCGGCGCCGCCACGCCGATCGTGGTCGCCGCGCTCGCGAGCCGCAGGGGGATCTGCGTCCGCCAGCGCCGGCGCCGCTACATCGCCGTCTTCTCGGCCCGCGACGCCGAGGATCCGGTCCGGCTCGCGCTCGCCGCCGCGCGGGAGCTCGTCGAGCGGCACGGCGCCCGCGCCGCGCTCCACCTCGCGGGCGTCATCATCCGCCCGCGCGAGAAGGCCCCGCCCGGCGTGTACGGCGCGGCCGTGGATCGCCCGGAGACCTGGATCCCTGCGGATCCCTGGTCGGGCGTCGCGCTCACCGAGGAGTTCGAGCGCGCCCTCGTCGAGGCCGAGGCGACCATGACCCCCACCTCGCCGCAGGGCGCGCCGGCGGCGGAGCTCGAGGCGCCGCCGCCGACCACGGTCGGGCGGGGCGACGTCATCGCGGCGCTCGAGGCGAGCGCCGCCGCGGCGTTCAGCGGCGTGTGCCCCGCGCTCGTCACGGTGCTCGGCGACGACGGCCTCGGCAAGAGCCGGGTCGCGGCCGAGGCGGCCGCCGTGGCGCGGCGCCTCCGCCCCGGCGCCGCGGCGCTGGTCGTGCGCGCGGCGCAGCCCCTGCCGGGCGAGGCGAGCAAGGACACCGCGGCGATCCTGCGCTTCGCGCTCGCCGCGCCTGCGGCTGCGCCGGCCGATCCTCGGGCCTTCTGCGAGGCGCGGCTCGGCCCGGAGATCGGCGGCTCGACCTTCGCGTCGGTGGCCGCGGCGCTCGGGTGGTCGCGCCCCGGCGCCGCGCCCGCCGCGACGCCGCACCACCTCGCGCGGGCGATCGCCGAGGGGCTGCGCCGCCGCGCGCGCCGCGCCCCCGTCGCCGTGATCGTGGACGACGCGCAGTGGGCGGACGTCACCGTGCTCGACGCGCTCGAGGTCGCGACGCTCGACGGCGCCGGCGTGGCGCTCTGGGCGGCGGTCGTCGCGCACCCCCGCTTCGAGCGCTTCCGCCCCACGTGGGGCGCGCGCACGCAGCGCGCCGACCGGGTGACGCTCGCCCCGCTCGACGAGGTCGCCGCGGCGGACCTCGCGGCGCAGCTGCTCCTGCCGGCGGCGTACCCGCCCGCCGACGTGCTCCGGGGGCTCGCCCGCTGGGCTGGCGGCAACCCGGGTTGCCTCGCCGCGATCATCCGATCGCTCAAGCAGGCCGGCCTCGTGCGCCGCCGCCCCGGGGGCGGCGACTACTGCGTCGAGGCGGCGGAGCTCGACGGCCTGCCGGTCTCTCCCGCGTGGCAGTGGCTGGCGATGCGGCAGCTCGGGGCGCTGCCGCAGGAGGTCGCCGCGCTCGCGCGGCTCTGCGCCGTGCTCGGCGAGTCGTTCACCCGGGCCGAGCTGGAGTGGGTACAGGACGCCGTCGATCGCGCCGGAGGCGCCGGGACGCCGGTCGACGCCGGGTACGGGCTCGGCGTGCTCGTCGAGCAGGGCATCATCGGGCGCCGCGCGGGGGGTGACGGCGAGCGCGCCGCGCCCGGCGAGGGCGACGGGCGCCGCGCGCGGGGTGAGGGCGAGCGGTGGTGGTTCCAGAGCGGCCTCTTTCGCGACGCGGTGTACGAGACGCTCGATCCCGAGCACCGCGCGCAGATCCACCGGCACGCGCTCGCCTTCTGGCGGGCGCGGGTCGAGCGCGGGCGCCCTCCCGCGTCTTCGGCGGCCCCGCGGGCCGCCCCCGTCGCGCCCGCGGAGCTCGCGGCGCAGCCGGGGCCGGAGGAGCTCGAGCCGCTCGCCCGGCACGCGGGCGCGTGCGGGGCGGGGGAGGAGGCGGCCGAGGCGCACCTCCGGCTCGGGGATCTCGCGTTCGCGCGGCACCGGCACGTCGAGGCGGAGCGCTGCTACACCGCCGCGCTCAAGCTCGCCGGCGAGGGCGATCGTCGCCGCCGCGCGCTCGCGCTGGCCGGCCGAGGCCGGATCCGGTACCGGCTCCACCTCATCGAGGAGGCCCTGGCCGACCTCTCCGCCGCGCTCGAGCTCGCGGACGACGAGCTCCGCGCGGACGTCCTGCTCGAGGAGGCCACCGCGCTCGACTGGACGGGCGCCTACGAGGCGTCGTCGCGGCGGGTCGAGCTGGCGCGGCCGCTCGTGGAGCGCGCGGGCTCGCCGCGGCTCTCGGCGCGCCTCTGCGTGGCCGAGGGGCGCACGCGCCTCAGGCGGGGCGAGGTCGCGGAGGCGACCGCGCTCCTCTCGGAGGGGGCGTCGCTGGCCGAGTCCGCGGGCGACGAGGAGAGCCGGATCATCGCGCTCGTGCTGCTGTCGACCGAGCTCGCGCACGCGGGCCGCTTCTCCGAGGCGGAGCGGCAGGCCGAGGAGGCGATCGCGCTCTGCGAGCGGGCCGAGGATCTGCCGCACCTCTGCGTCGCGATCATGAACCGCGTCGTGCTCTGGGCGCTGAAGAAGGAGCTCCCGCGCGCGACCGCGGACCTCCGGCGCGCGATCGCGCTCGCCCGGGAGATCGGCAACCCGTGGCTGGAGCGCGTCGCCACGTACAACGTCGCCGAGCTGCTCTACTGGAGCGATCAGCAGGACGAGGCGCTCTCGCTGGCGCGCCGCGCGCACACGCTCGAGCAGCGGTTCGTGGATCGCCCCGTGTCCGAGAGCTCGCTGCTGCTCGCGCGCATCCTCGCGGCGCGGGGCGACCTCGGCGAGGCGCGGCGCCTCGTCGCGTGGATCGCCGCGTCGTGCCCGCCGGAGCCGTCCGCGAAGGCGGCGCACGGCTGCTACCTGATGCTGCGCTGCCTGCTCTCGGACGGTGGCGACGGCGTCGCGCCGCGCGACCTGCTCGGCGGCCTCGACGAGGCGGAGCTCGAGGCCGGCCCGTTCCAGTTCGCCGACGAGCTCCTCGAGGTCCTTTACTGGCGCGGCCGTGCGGCAATCCGCCACGGTGCGGTCGAGGTCGCTGTCGCGAGCCTGAGCAGGGCCCGCGCGCTGCTGCCGGAGCATCCGGCGTGGCGCTCGCGGTTCGACGGGCTCGCGCTGCGGCTCGGCGCGCCGCAGGCCGCCGCGAGCCGCTGCTGACCGCGCCGCTCCCATCACCGCTGAGCCTGGTTGCGGCGATGGCGGCGCGACGGCCGCCCGCGCGGACGATCGGCCGGACGCGGCCACGGATCGGGAATTGCTTAGGAGTGGCCGCTGAACCGGGTGCGATGCGCACGCACGTGCGCCTTAACTGGAGGATGAGGTCATGCTTCGCGTAAGGATCGATGCTGCCGGGGTGATCGGTTTCTGCGTGCTTGCGGTCGGGTGCGGTGCGGCGCCGGCCGACGAGGGCGAGTCGGTCCTGGTCGCGGAGCAGGAGATCATCGTGATGAACGGCCTCCAGCCGGCCTATTTCTGGAAGCCCTCGACGCAGCGTGCGCTGCGGGCGCTCGCGCAGGCGCCGCTCCCGGCCGGGCTGGACAGCGGCGGTGGGGCGGCGCTCCTCGAGAGCGAGCAGGGCAGGCACCTCGTGGAGCGCGTGGTCGCCTGCGCCCTGCCGGCGGGGGCGGCGGTGGCGGCGCCCTTCGGGCAGTCGTTCGCCGGGTGGATCGGGCTCGCGCCGTCGTGGGCCACCTCGCCGCTCTCGGACGGCGCGTCGCGGCGCTGGGTGACGGCGTGCTTGCTTCAGTCGCTGAACGCGCTGGGCGCGCCGGTCGCCGTTCACCTGACCGGCGGCCACCCGGGGCTCGCCGACGCATCGGACAGCGAGGCGTCGGAGTACACGGTCCGGGATGCGATCATGTTCGGCGATCTCTTCGAGCCGGCCCGCCCGACCGCGTTCGCCTGCGCCGACAACGCGCTGATCGACGACTGCGGCGTGGCGCTGAGCGCGAAGACCCTCGAGCGCGTCTGCGGGCAATCGCCCACGTGCGGGCTCACCCTCCTCGGCCACTGCAACGCGATCTGCGACCGGGACGGCGCGGGCGCGTCGACCTGCTGGGCGCCCCGGAGCGGGGTTTACCCGGAATCGATCGCCTCGAGCCTGGAGCCCCTCGTCGCGCTCTCCTCTGGGGGCCTCACATGCGGTGTCCTGGGGCTGGTCTCCGGGCTCCTCTAGGTTGCTGGAGCGGTTTTCAGCTGGGATTGGTACACCGGCTCTCGTCTCCCGTCTCCCGTCTCCCGTCTCCCGTCTCTCGTCTCCCGTCTCTCGTCTCTCGTGCTCGTGCTCGTGCTCGTGCGCGCTGACTCCGGGAAATCGCGCACGCGCACGCGCACGAAGGACGAGCACGAGAGACGAAGGACGAGCACGGGAGACGAAAAACGTCTGCATGAAACCCATTACAATTCCATCTCTGTCCCGTTGCGCCTCTTGCGCCCTTGCGCGCTCTCGTCTTGCCGCGCGCCGTGCTCTTCCAGCTCGCTAGGAAGCCCTCTCCGTCCCTCGGAGCCGGGAGCACCGCTGTTGGAACGCCGGTGTCGGAGCGCCGCTACGCCGGCTCCTCCTCCAACGCCTGCGTGATGGTGACCCCCGCCTCCCGGTATGGAGCGAGCGCCTCCTTCGACACCCCGCGCTCGGTGAAGAGCCACGTCAGCTCGCCCAGCGGCGCGACGACGTACGGCGACACCGTGCCGAGCTTGTCGGCGGTCGCCAGCGCGACGACCTCCGCCGAGGCCTCGACCATCGCCCGCTTCACGTACGACTCGTCCAGATCCACCGTGGTGATACCGAACGCCGGATCCAGCGTGCAAACGCCGAGATAGCAGAGGTCCGCCCGGATCTGCCGCACCCCCGCGATGGTCACCGCGTCCGCGGCGGCCAGCGGATCCTTCCGCATGCGCCCGCCGAGCAGCACCACCTCGACGCGCGGGTGCTCGGACAGCGCGATCGCCACAGGAGGGCTGTTGGTCACGACCGTCGCCTCGAGATCGCGCGGCAGGTGGCGCGCCACAGCCACGTTCGTCGTGCCGCTGTCGATGAACACCACCTGACCCTTCTTGATCAACGTGGCCGCCGCCCGCGCGAGCTCGTCCTTCACGCGCGGCTGCTGTCGCTCGCGCGCAGGGAAGCTCGGGTTCACCCGGGCGAGCGGAAGGCCGCCGCCGTGCACCCGCTGCAGCAGCCCCTCGTTCGCCATCTCGCGCAGATCGCGCCGGATCGTGTCCTCCGAGACGCCGAACGCACGGCTCAGCTCGGCCGCCACCACCTTCCCGTCGCGTTCCAGTACGGCGAGAATATGCCGCCGCCGTTCGGCGACCATGAGCCCGGAGCTGTCTGCGTTGTTTTGCACGTTCGTTCCTGTTTGTGCACGAGTATCCTTGCGAAGGCCGTGTTTGGCTGCAAGATTCTTCCTTGATGTTCACGATAATGCACGAAGATTCTGGAACGCTTCCTGCTCACCCTGCCGTCTGCTGGACGGCCTTCCTCGATCGGCGCAGCGCCCGCGCCCCGTCCGGCCCGGCGCGGAGGGTGCCGTGATGCTCGCGCCCCCAGCATCCGCCGGCGACATCGCGCGCGCCCGGCGCGCCGTCTCCGTGATGTTCGTGGCGAACGGCATCGCCTTCGCCTCCTGGGCCGCGCGTGTCCCCGCGGTCCGCGAGCGGCTCGCGCTGCGCGACAGCGCGCTCGGCCTCGCCCTGCTGGGCGTCGCCGTCGGCGCGATGCTGGCCTTTCGCGCCGCCGGGCCGCTCATCGCCCGCTTCGGCAGCCGGCGCGTCACCCGCGTCTCGGCCGTGCTCCTCTGCGCGGCGCTGCCCCTGCCGGCGCTCGCGCCCTCCTTCGCCGCGCTCGTCGCCGCGCTCCTGGCGCTCGGCGCGAGCAACGGCCTCATGGACGTCGCCATGAACGCGCAGGCCGTCGAGGTCGAGCGGCGCCACCGCAGGCCGATCCTCGCCTCGTTCCACGGCATGTTCAGCCTCGGCGGCCTCGTCGGCGCGTCCCTCGGCGCGCTCGCGGCCGACCGGGCGGTGTCGCCCGCGGCGCACCTCATCGCGGTCGCCGCCGTCCTCGCCGCCGCCGTCACCGCCGCGGGCGCGGCGCTCTCGGCCGACGCGCGCCTCGAGGCCCCGGCCACGGCGGCCGGCGCCCCCGCGGAGCGCCGCTCGACCCGGCTCCTCCTGCTCGGCCTCATCGCGTTCTGCTCCTCCATCGGCGAGGGCGCGATGGCCAACTGGTCGGCGGTCTACCTCCGCGACGAGCTCCACACCACCGCGGCCGTGGCCGCGACCGGCTACGCCGTGTTCTCGCTGGCGATGCTCCTCGGGCGCTTCTCCGGGGACGGGCTGACGCAGCGGTTCGGCGCCGCGCGGCTCGTGCGCTCGGCCGCGCTCCTCGTCGCCGCCGGGCTGGGCGCGGCGCTGATCGTCAACGTCCCGATCGCCATGCTGCTGGGCTTCGGGTGCGTGGGCGCCGGCCTGTCCGTCGTGGTGCCGCTCGTCTTCCGCGCCGGGGCGAGCGCCCCCGGCGTCGCGCCGGGGAGGGCGATTTCGACGCTCGCCACCATGTCCTACGGCGGCTTCCTCGTCGGGCCGCCGGCGATCGGCCTCGTCGCCGACCTCTTCACCCTGCGCGGCGGGCTCGTCCTCGTCGTGGCGCTGGTCCTCGTCATCGTCGCCCTGGCCCCGGCCGTGGCCCGCGGCTCGGCCGCCGGCGCGCCCGCCCCGTGCCCGCCCGCGCCCTGCCGGCCCGCGCTCAGGGCGCACTGACGCGGGCGCCGCCGCCGCGGGTCGGAGCGCCGGGCCGGCGCTCGACGGCGCGGCGCCGCTCAGCGCTTGCGCCACACCGTCGCCAGCCACGGCTGCTGCTCGCGCGGCCGGCCCGCGGGGCGGTAGTAATGCTCGATCTCCTCGAACCCCGCGGCGCTCACGTGCTCCCGCCACCGCTCGAGCGACCAGTAGCAGCCGTAGCGGTCGCCCGACCACCCCTCGCGATCGTCGCCGCGCGGGTTCGAGCTGAAGAGCACGCCGCTCGGCCGGAGCGCGGCGTGGAGCTCGCGGAGCACGCGCGGCAGCTCGCGGCTCGGCACGTGGAACAGCGACGCGTTGGCGAAGATCCCGTCGAAGCGCTCGGCCCCGAGATCGAGGCGCAAAAAATCCTGGTGGAGCACCTCGCACCCCGCGTGCTGCCGCGCCATCTCGACGAACCGCGCCGACCCGTCGAGCCCGACCGGGATGTGCCCCGCGGCGCGGAACGCCGCGAGGTCGCGCCCGGGGCCGCAGCCGAGATCGAGGATCGTGAACGGGCCCGCCCCCTCCAGCGCCGCGAGGAGCGCCGCGCGGTTCTGCGAGACGTCGTGATCCCGCGTGCCCTCCCAGAACGACAGGGCGTGATCGTCGTAGTGACCGAGGGTCCTCGCGGTGAGCCGGGAGAGGTCGTCGTCGCGCATGGCGGCAGTGTGCGCCGGGCGCGCCGCGCCGCAAAGGCGGGGGCGCCGCGTCAGGGGGCGTCGAGCCAGGCCTCGAGCGCCGCGGCGAACGCGGCCGGGGCGTCGAGCATCAGCCAGTGGCTGGTCCCCGGCAGCACGACGGACGTCAGCGCGGGCCGCAGCACATGCAGGCTCAGCGGCCACGCGTTCGACGGGGCGAGGATGGCGTGGGCGCGGGCGCCCGGGGCCGCGAGGTAGCGGTCCAGCGCGCTCGCGGCCTCGAACTCGAGCAGGTGGCGGGACATGTCGAGCATCTGGTCGTGCGGCACGGCGGCGGCGCGCGAGAGCACCGTCTCCCGCGTCGCGGGCGTGCTGCCCGCGAGCGCCTCGTTGAAGGTGGCCACCGCGGTGTCCCGCCAGCCGTCCGCCTCGAGCGCGGCGATGTAAGGCGTGAAATGCTGCGCCTTGCCGGCCGCCGGGACCTGCGAGAAGTCGCGCGGCGGGTCCGCGAGCACGAGGCGCGCGACCCGCTCCGGATGGGCGGCCGCGGCGGCGAGCGCCACGAGCGCGCCGTAGCTGTGGCCGACGAGCGCCACGCGGGGGAGCGCCAGGGCGTCGAGGACCGCGAGCACGTCGGCCGCGCACGCGGACGGAGCGTAGTCCGCGCCGGCGGGGGGCTCGGACGCGCCGTGCCCCCGGAGATCGATGGCCACGGCGCGGCGCCGGCCAGAGGCGTGCGCGAGCGGCGCCTCCCAGAAGCCGGCGTGGGCGACCATCCCGTGCACGAGCACGACCGGCAGCGCCTCGCGCGCGGGATGAGCACCCGCGGCGGGATGAGCGCCCGCGGCCGGATGATCAACGACGTGGAGCGCGCCCGCAGGGCCCGCGATGGTCAGGGAACGCATATGCGTCGGCTACCTCGGTGTGTATGGCCGCGCGACGGAATCGCGCTGGGCTGCGAGGGCGGAGCGTAGGCGAGGCGCTCGTCCGAGGCAACGCCGCGCGCCGCTGCGTCTGCCGGCGAAGGCGCCGCGCGCGAGGAACATGGGGCCGCCGTCGCACGCGATCTCGTCGACTCGTCCACCGCCGTCGGCGTGGATCGCGGCGTCGGAGAGGGCGCGGCCGCCTCGTCGTCGCGGCGCTCCGGATGCCTTCCGGTTGACGGCGCCGGAGGGCCCGTCGGATAAGCAGGCCATGAAGAACGAAGCGGCATGGCGAGAGACGAAGTTCGTCCGGCGGGGCGGCAGGCTGCGCGCATCGACCGACCTGCGGGAAGTCATCATGGGCTCGCGCCTGACCGGCGACTGCATCGCGAGGCTCTACGACGAGTACCTTCCCCGGTACGCGCACGGCGCCGCGGCGGACCTCGGTTGCGGGACGGTGCCGCTCTACGGGGCCTACCGGAGCCATGTCTCGTCCGTGATCTGCGTGGACTGGAGCAATTCGGCGTTCGAGACGCCGCACCTCGACTTCGAGTGCGATCTGAACGGCGCGCTGCCGCTGGAGGATGCCTCCCTCGACACGCTGATCCTGTCCGACGTGCTCGAGCACATCGCGCGGCCCGAATCGCTCTGGGCGGAGATGGCGCGGATCCTGCGCCCTGGCGGCGTCGCCTTCGTGAACACGCCGTTCTTCTACTGGGTGCACGGCGAGCCTTACGACTACTACCGATACACCGAGTTCGCGCACCGTCGTTTGGCGGAGCAGGCCGGGTTCGAGGTGCTGGTCATGGAGCGCATCGGCGGGCTTTTGGAAGTGGCGTGCGACGTCTTCGCGAAGAGCGCCTCCGCCGTTCCCGTGGTGGGGAATCCGATCGCGGCCGTGGCGCAGGGCGTGGTCAGCGCGTGGTCCCGGTCGTCGCCCGGCCGGAAGGTCGCGCACTGGAGCGGCAGGAAATTCCCCCTGGGGTACTTCCTGGTCGCGCGCCGCCTTCCCGCGCCGCCGCAGCCCTAGGGAGCCCGCGCCCTTCGGGGGCGGGGAGGCTACGCCTCGGCGCGGTGGAGCTCCTGCACGAGCGCGGCGAGCCCCGGCGGCGACGACGTGAAGTGGATGCGCACCACGTCCTCGGCGCGCGGGTCGAGCTCGATCACCTTCGCGTGCAGCTCGCCGCCGAGCTGCTCGGCGAGCGCGACGGACGGGTGGAGCTGGAGGTTCGTGAACGGCGCGGGCCGCGGGTGCAGCCGCAGCACGGCGCCGAAGGGGGAGAGCCCGAGGATGAAGGCGGACTGCGGCTCGCCCTCGACGCGCTTGCCGGCGAGGCGCGCGCACACGACCGGCAGCGGCGACGAGAGCGCGAGGATCTCGACGCGTCGCTCGGGCAGGTACAGCCGCTCGGGGTTGTCGAGGCCGAGGAGCTCGTGGACCAGCACGCGGTTCGAGAACCCCTTGACGGCCAGCGCGTGGCTCTGGCCGAGCAGGAGGCCGGCGCCGGCGGCCCGGCGCGTGGTGTCCGCGATGAGGATCTGGCGGCCCACCGTGCACGACTCGATGCGGGACGTCAGGTTCACCTGCGCGCCGACCACGCCGTATTTCGTGCGCGCCTCGGAGCCGATGTTGCCGACGACCACCGGCCCGGTGTTGAGCGCGATGCCCATCTGGAGCGTCGGCAGCCCCTCCGCGCTGTTCTTCTCGTTCACCGCGTCCATCGCGATCTGCATCTCGAGCGCGCAGGCGACCGCCCGGCGGGTGTCGTCGCCCGTGGCGAACGGCGCGCCGAAGAGCGCGAGGATCGCGTCGCCGATGAACTCGATGATCGTGCCGCCGCGCGCGATGATGATGCGCGCCATCTCGCCGAGGTAGCCGTTCAGGAGGCGCATCACGACCTCGGGCGGCATGCTCTCGGTCATCGTGGTGAAGCTGCGCAGGTCGGTCATCATGATGGTGACCTCGCGCTCCTCGCCGCCGAGGAGCTGGGCCTCGGGCGAGGAGAGCAGGCGGTTCACCACGTCGTCGCTCAGGTAGCGGCCGAACGTCTTGCGGATGAACTCGCTCTTGACCGACAGCTCCGCGGCGAGCTGCGACAGCTGCTCGCGCGAGCGCTTCAGCGTGAGCTGCGTGTCGAGGCGCCCGAGCAGGATGTCGAAGTCGATGGGCTTGGTCACGTGGTCGTTGGCGCCGAGCTTGAGCGACTCGACGACGTCCTCGCTCGCGCCCCGCGTGGTCACCATGATCACGGGCAGCTCCGCCGCCGACCGGCTCTGGCGCAGGGCGGAGAGCACGCCGAGGCCGCTGATGCCGGGCATGTTCACGTCGAGCAGCACGGCGTCGAAGCGCTCGCGCGCGGCGAGCCCGAGCGCGCGCGGGCCGTCCTCGGCGGCGACGGCGCGGTAGCCGTTGTTCTGCAGCACGCGGCAGAGCACGTCGCGGTTGCCCCGGCTGTCGTCGACCACGAGGATCGCGCCGCGCCCGCCGCCCTCGAGCTCGGCGTGGAGCGCGGGCTCCTCGCGCGGGGAGGCGACGTTGACGTTCACGCTCGAGGGCGCGTCCTCGTCGCCGTTCTCCATCGCCTGCACGATGCCGAGCAGCTTTCGCGAGGCGAGCTCGATGTTGCGGATGTCCTCGATGTGCTGCGGCGCGACCTTGCCCTGAAGCGACGCGACGAGCAGCCGCGTGTAGCCGAGGATCTGGTTGATGGGCGTGTACGGGTCGTGCCCGCCGCCGTGCGGCTCGTGGAGCCGCTGCGGCTCGCGCGCCGCCGCCGGGCGCGCCGACGGCTGGTGCGAGGGCGGCGCGGCGGGCGTGACGCGCCTGCCCGGCGACGAGGCCGGCGCGTGGCCGCGGCCCCCGTCCTCGTGGCGCGACATCTCCGGCACGCGCGAGCTCGGCGGATCGGGCGGCTGGGTCGCGGGCATGGTGGGCGGCCCCTCCGGCGGGTCCCACCGATCGAACGGATCCTGCAAGGTGTGGCCGCTGCGCGCCGCGGCCGGGCCGAGCGGCCGATCGCGCCAGCGCGCGTCCGGCGCGGGGGGGCCGCCGTGCACCGCGCCCGTGGCGCTCGGCCGATCGCGCCGCACGCGCGCGTCGGTCGGGAAGTGGCTGCCGCGCGCCGGGGCGGCCGGGTGCTGCGGAGGCGGGAGGGTGCTGCCGCCGCGGTTCGACGCCGGCGCCGGCGGCAGGCAGCTGCTGTTGTTGCGCGCCGGGGGCGGCGCCGGCGGCACGTAGCTGCCGCTCGTGTTGCCGCGCGACGGGATCGTCTCCGGCGGGGTCCCTCGCGACGACACTGGGCTGACCGGTGCCTTTTTGTTCGCGTCCTTGTCGGAGGGGGATCGGGTCATAGCTAGGGCGATTCTACGCCTGCGCGCGTCCGGGCAACGATGGATGACACCTGGGCTTCAATTTTTATCGCACCTCGACACCGTGATCCACGGCGGGTGGATTTCCTCCGCCGGTGCAACCCGCGCTCCGAGGGCGTCCGGGCTGTCCGGGTGAACTCGTTCAGTGAGCCGGCACCCCGAAACCGAGAGAGGTGTTGGCCTCCTCCCGGGTCAGCTGGCCTGTCGCAGCGCGTGATGACAGGCACGTCTCGGACGCCGAGCTCCCCATGGAAGTCGTCCGGTCCCCGCGACTCCCGCGCTGCATGACCGACATGAGCGCCGCCGGTCGCGCGGCCAGGAGGGGATTCGCCTCATGGTCTGTGCGCGATCCATCACGGCATCTCGAAGCCAAATGAAAGACTTTTTTTGAAGTCAAGCGTGTCCTCTCGTCCCGCGAGCCTCGCTGGCGGCTGCTGGCGTCCGCGGGCGCGGGCCCGTCGCCGAGGGGCGCCGGGGGGGGCGGGCGAGCGCTGCAGTGTCGAGCGCCGTCCCGGCGGGCTCATCGTGCTCGGCGAGGTGAGCCGATGCGTGAAACCGCAGCGGATCGCGGCCATGGCCGCACGACAGCCATGTTTGTACCCTGCTTCCCCACCTGATCATCGGGTGGCGCACACGCGCGCGGGCGGCGGAACGCGGCGCGCGAAATTTCTCCGATCGCGCCTGCTCCGTGTGGAGTAGCATCGCTCAACTCGTCGACGAAGGGGCAACATGCATAAGGCACGCAAGAACCTCACCCATTTCACGATGGATGGCTTCCACGGCTTCCGGAGCCGTTTTGATGACGTGAAGCTGGCGCAGGAGCTTCTGGAGGAGGTGCCCGGCGTGCTCCGGCTCAAGCCGGTGATGCCTCCCTTCATCCTGCCGTACTACAACGGGGTCGTGGCCGAGGACTGCGGCATCAGCGCCTTCGTGCTGCTGCTCGGCGGCCACCTCACGATCCACACCTTCAGCTTCCGCGAGTGCTTCTTCGCGGATCTGGTGTACCCGGGGGCCTTCGATCCCCAGCGCGTCCAGATGATGCTCCAGACGACGCTGCCGTGCCGCAGCGTGTTCACGCAGACGGTCGATCGCGGCGAGGGCGGCGATCTCCAGGAGCGCCGGGGGCACGAGGTGGTGAGCCCCGAGGCCGACTTCGGGCCCCACCTCTTCCTGCAGTTCAGCCCGTACCGCGGGCCGACGTCGCTCGACGCGCTCTTCGACATCTTCGATCACCTGCCCTCGAAGATCGGGATGACGCCGATCATGCGGCCCTTCGTGGTGAAGACCGCCACGAAGGACGGGGTCCCGGTGATCAGCGCGATGGTGATGATCGCCGAGTCGCACATCACGCTGCACATCTTCCCCGACAGCGACGAGGCGTTCTTCGATCTGTTCAGCTGCAAGTTCTTCGACGTGGAGCCGGTCGTGCGGGTGCTGGCCGAGCAGCTCGGCGGCAACGTGACCGAGCAGGTGCTCGTCCCCCGCGGCCAGCGCTACCTGCAGCTCAGGACCGAGCGCCCGCACGTGATGAGCCACGTGAACCAGTGGCTCGCCGCCTCGCACCCCGGCGTCTACGCGCGGATGCCGGGCGACGGGGGGCCGCTCGGGCCGAAGCCTTCGAAGGGCTGAGCAGGGGATAGGCCCCGAGGGCGCGAGCGCGCGGCCAGGGCGTCAAGCAAAGAGAACGGCAAGAGCAGCCGTCGAGACAGAAGCAGCCGCCACGAGGAGAGAGGGATGGGCTTCATCCGCTCTCTCCTCTTGGCGTTTCGGTTTTGTGCCTCTTCTCCATGCCCTCGTCGGCTGGCCGCGGCCTACCACGGCGAGACGACCTCGCCGGACGAGGGCGAGGGGCGATTCCCTTGCTTCCGTCGCCGTGTGCGATGCGCGCGCCTCCGGGATCTCCCGACATCTCCGGCGCCGGAGCATGAATCCGACCGAAGGGGCGATATTTGTGCTCCTGTGCGCCCATGCGCCGACATCGGCGCATGGTCGATGCGCGTACACGTCGCTAACCCCTCGTTATCGCCCGGGAATCCTCGGCGATCTCGGCGATCTCGGCGTCGATGCGCCCGGCGGTGACCACGAGCGCGGCGCCGGGGGAGAGCACTTGTTTCTCTTGCAGAGCGTATGAAGGCGTCGTAGTGATCTAGGTACGCGAGTTTTGGGCTAGAGCTGACATGAACCACCAGCTCGGGCCCCTTCGAGTTAAGGAGTAGCAGAGGTATGCCCCTGCACACCGGACAGATGGTGACCCCTGCGCTGCGGCTCGTACGCATCCTCCGGCGGGGCGGGATGGGGAGCATCTGGGTCGCCGAGCGCCTCCCGCTGAAGGCGCAGGTGGCCGTGAAGTTCATGTCGCCCGAGTTCGCGGACGACCCGGGCTACGTGGAGCGGTTCCGGCGAGAGGCGGTCGCGGCGGCGCAGATCACGAGCCCGCACGTCGCTCAGGTCCTCGATCACGGGCTCACGGCGGAGGGCATGCCGTACATCGCGATGGAGCTGCTCCGCGGCGAGGACCTCCGGGCCCGCATCCGCCGCCTGGGCCGGCTGCCGCTCGGCGAGGTGGCGCGCATCGTGACGCAGGCGGCGAAGGCGCTGGGGCAGGCGCACCGGCTCGGCATCGTCCACCGCGACATCAAGCCGGACAACCTGTTCCTGACCGAGGTGGACGGGGAGACCTTCGTCAAGGTGCTCGACTTCGGTATCGCCCGGCGGGCCCGGGACATGCGCGTCACCTCGACCGGGAACGTCGTGGGGACGCCGCTCTACATGAGCCCCGAGCAGCTCATCAGCTCGAAGGACCTCGATTTCCGCGCGGATCTCTGGTCGCTCGGCGTCGTGGCCTACCACGCGATCACCGGGCAGGCCCCGTTCGCCGGGGATTCGCTCGCGGCGCTGACGCTGTTCGTGCACACCGCCAAGTTCAAGCCGCCGAGCGCGCTCCGGCCCGAGGCGCCCCCCGCCCTCGACGACTGGATGCGCAAGGCCCTGCAGCTCGACCCGACCGCGCGCTTCGGGTCCGCCAAGGAGATGGCCGACGCGCTGGAGCGGGCGCTCTCGCCGCGCAAGCGCGGCGCCGAGGCGTGGGCCACGACCGGCGACACCGGCGCGGAGAGCCCGATCACGATGCGCGTCCCGAGCGCGCCGGAGACCGCGGTCACCCGGCGCCACCCCGCGCCGGCGCCCTCGCCGTTCGCGCTGGCGGAGACGGATCCCTGCGAGGCCGACGTCCCCGATCGCACGACGACGGTCATGATGACGACCGCGAGCCGCAAGAAGCTCAAGCCGCCGTCGGTGCGGCTCGCCACGGCCGCCGCCCTCGGCGTGATGCTCGCCGGCGCCGGCGTGCTCCTCGGCGCCCGCTACGGCGCGCCCGTGGCCGACGGCGCCGCGCTCGCCGCCGTCGCCCCCCGCGGCGCCGCGATGACCGGCGCGGCCGAGGCGACGCTCCTCGCCAGCGTCGTGGAGACGCAGCGGCAGCTGCGCGCTCCGGAGATCCCGGAGCCGGCCCCGGCCAGCGCCGCGGCGACCCAGGCCGACGCCGCGCCGGCGAGCGAGGCGACCCGACCGGCCGCGAAGAAGCCCGCCGCGCGCCCCGCGCGGACCCCGGGGCGCGCCAAGCCTGCCCCGTCGACGGTGCGGGTCAACCGGCGCATCAAGCCCTTCCCCCGCAACGACATCGCCATGCACCGGTAGAGCGCCGACGTCAGCGCGCGCGCAGCGCGTCCGCGGTCGCCTGGTCCGCAGGGAAGAACGACTCGACCGCGAGCTCGGACAGGGTGACGTCGACCGGCGTGCCGAAGACCATCGTCGTGCTGAGGAAGCTCAGGACGCCGTGCTCCGTCCGGAGCCTGAGCGGGACCGCGATGGCCATCGGGCTCGGCTCGCGGCCGGGCTCCGGGCGCCGCGAGCCCTCGGGCGGCGGCGGATAGCGGCTGAGATCCTCGAGGAGCTTCACCAGGACGGGGTCGGCGCTCACCTCGATCTGGCGGCGCAGGCGGGCGAGGAGGTGCGCGCGCCACTCGGCGGCGTTCTCGATGCGCGGCGCGAGGCCCTGGGGGTGCAAGCTCAGGTGCAGCACGTTGATCGGGGGCCGGAGCAGGGCAGGGTCGGCGCCGGCGAGGAGCGGGCCGAGCGCCCCGTTCGCGGCCACGAGGGTCCAGTGCCGATCGATGGCGACCGCCGGATACGGCTCGTGGCCCGCGAGCACGAGATCGACCGCCTTGCGCGCCGCCGCGAGCGCGGGATCGTCGAGGCTGCGCTCGGGATAGAGCGGCGCGAACCCCGCGGCCACGAGGAGCTGGTTGCGGTCGCGCAGGGGCACGTCGAGGCGCTCCGCGAGGTGGAGCACCATCTCGCGGCTCGGCTGCGCGCGGCCGGTCTCGAGGAAGCTCAGGTGTCGCGTCGAGATGTCGGCCTGACAGGCGAGATCCAGCTGGCTCATGCGGCGGCGCTGGCGCCACTCGCGCAAGAGACCCCCGACCGGCGGATGGGCGCTCATCATCGAGAGCGACCCTAGCACGCCGGAAAATGACGCCCATTACCTGGGAGGTAATCGACCCTGAGCCCGGCGACGCGCATCGTACGCCGTGTCGGAGCACGACTCCCAGCGAAAGGAACTCGCCATGTCGTTCATGACCTCTCCTCGTTTCCTGCGCCGCGCCCTCCTCGCCGATGCCGTCGTCAGCGGCGCCACTGGCCTGCTCATGGTCGCGGCCGCGGCGCCGCTCGCCGGCCTCACCGGCCTCCCCGAGGCGCTGTTCCGCTGGGCCGGCGCGAGCCTGCTGCCGTTCGCGGCCCTCGTGGCCTGGCTCGGCACGCGAGAGAAGCCGGCCCGCGGGGCGGTCCTCGCCGTGGTCGTCACGAACGCGCTCTGGGTCGTCGACAGCGTGCTCCTCCTCGCGCTCGGATGGTTCGAGCCGACGGCGCTCGGCTATGCGTTCGTCGCGGCGCAGGCGCTCGCCGTGGCGCTCTTCGCCGAGGCGCAGGCG
Organism: Sorangium sp. So ce296; assembly: GCF_051529605.1. Taxonomy (NCBI): domain Bacteria; kingdom Pseudomonadati; phylum Myxococcota; order Polyangiales; family Polyangiaceae; genus Sorangium; species Sorangium sp. So ce296. The sequence goes on along the minus strand of NZ_CP150325.1, from coordinate 13,273,652 downwards.
CTCGGGCTGCGCCGCGCGCAAGCGGCGGCCTGAGCGGCAGGGCGCGCTACTTGCCCTTCTCGGCCGCGATGGCGGCCTGCACGGCGGGGCGGGCGCCGACGCGGTCCTTGTACTGGCCGAGGCCGGGCCAGCCGCCGAGATCGACGCCCGCGGACCGCGTCCAGGTGAGCACGGTGAAGAGGTAGCCGTCCGCCACCGTGAACTGCTCGCCGAGGAGGTACGTGGCGCCGTCGAGCCGCTGCGCCACGTAGCCGAAGCGCTGGGCCAAGTAGGCCCGCGCCGCGCTCTTCTGCTCGTCGGGCACCCTCGGCTTGAAGAGGGGCGCGAACTGCTTGTGCAGCTCGGTGCCGATGAAGTTGAGCCACTCCTGGAGCCGGTAGCGCGCGAGGGTGCCCGCAGGCGGCGCGAGCCCGGACTCGGGCCTTCGATCGGCGATGTACTGGACGATCGCCGGCCCCTCGGTGAGCACCTCGCCGCCCTCGATCTCGAGCGCGGGGACGTAGCCCTTGGGGTTGATCAGGGTGAAGTCGGCGCCGGATCTCGTCTTCTTCGTGCCGAGGTGGACGCGCTCGAGGTCGAACTCCAGGCCAGCCTCGCGCAGCGCGATGTGGGGAGACAGCGAACACGTGCCGGGGCTGAAATAGAGCTTCATCGTGGCCTCCGTGACGAGGGAGGGGCGTCAGCGCGGCGGCTCCGCGCCGCGGGGCGGGGCAGGTTCGATCAGCGGATCGGCGTAGACCCCGGGGGTGGAGTCGGGGATGAGCGTCGCGCCGACCGTGCGCGCGTAGAACTCGACGGGCCCGACGCCGCCGATGATGCCGTAGGCATAGCCCATCTGCGCGAGGCCGTGCAGCGAGGCGAGGAGCAGCGCCTTGCCGACCCCCTGGCCGCGCTCGCTGTCGGCGACGCCGGTCGGGCCGAAGAAGCCGCGGCGGGTGCACTCGTAGGCGGAGAAGCCGATCACCTCGCCGCCGCGGATGGCGAGATAGACGCTGACGGGCTTGTTCGCGTAACCGACGCTGATCTCATCGGCCCAGTAGGTCGTGAAGTGCTGCTCGACGAACCGCCGGACGCGCGTGATCTCGTAAGGCGCCGCGCGCCGGACGACCACGGAGGCCTGGCGCATGGCCTCGAGCGCCGGTTCGAGCGGCGGCAGCTTGAGCAGGTTGACGAGCATGTCGGACATGGGCCCTCCCGAGCGAAGAGATGACGAGCGCGGAGAGCGGCCCGGAAAGCGGGCCCGCTCCGGCCGGCGTTCTACCAGGATCGGGGCGAGCGGGCGATGCGACGGCGCGCGGGCCGCGCTGGCTACTTCAAGGTGTCGGGATCGACGCCGAGCTCCCTGAGCTTCTCCGCCAGACGCGCCGCCCGCTGCTCGGCGGACTCGGCCCGCTGCTCGGCGGACTCGGCCCGCTGCTCGGCGGACTCGGCCCGCTGCTCGGCGGACTCGGCCCGCTGCTCGGCGGACTCGGCCCGCTGGGAGAGCTCCTTGCCAGCCGGCACGAGCTCGCCCTCGCGGGTGAAGAAGCGGAGCTGCCCCTGCTCGACGCCCAGGAACAGCTCGAGCTGCGCGCTCCAGAGGCGGCCCGAGGCGTCGGGAGAGAGCGGCTCGTACTGCCCGTCGACGAGGTGGAAGCCCGAGAGCTCGAGCGTCTCCGGGTGGAACCAGAAGTAGTCCGGCGTCCGGAAGACGTCCTGGTACGTCTGCTTCTTGAGGCCGCGATCGATGCTCTCGGTGCTGTCCGAGAGCACCTCCACGATCACGTTCGGATACCGGCCGTCCTCCTCCCAGACGACCCAACTCTTGCGCGGCCTCCGCTCGGTGCCGAGCACGACGAAGAAATCCGGACCCCGGAAGTGCTCGGACTTGAGCTGGCGCGGGCTGAAGTAGATCGTCAGGTTGCCGGCCGCGAAGAAATCCGTCCGCTCCTTCCAGAAGAGCTCCAGGCTCTCGAGCAGCAGGAGCATCTGGATGAGGTGCACATAGCTCTCCATGGGCGGCTCGTTGCTGTCCAGATCGGCCGGAGGAGCGACGACGTCCGGGTCGACGATCTCCACCGGCATCGAGAAGGCCAGGGACGTCATGCCTCCAGCCTGCCGGAGGATCCACACCGCAGCAAGGTCCGCGGCGCATCTTCTCAACCCGGCTCGGGCTTACGGATCGAGGCATCGTTCATTTCGAGATCGGCATCCGGCCGCGTCTCGCGGGGCGTCCGTCCTGCAGGGCGCGGCGCAGCGCTCGCCGACGCCGCGCGCCGCCCGCCCGGCAGCGCCGCTCAGCGCGGCGGCGCGTCCGGCGCCGGCGGCCACGACCCCGCCTGCCCGGTCACGAGCAGCCGCGCTTCGGGCGCCCTCCAGTCGCGCGCGCCCGTGAACCGGAGCGCCAGCGTGCCGTCCGGGCGCACGAGGAACGTGTCGGGCAGCGTCGAGACCCCGAGCCGCCGCCCGAAGGCGGGCGAGCCGGCCCGCACGACCTCGGGCGGCACCTCGCCGTCGAAGAAGGCGCGCACGACCTCCCAGCTCTCGTCGACGCTCACGGCCACGAGCTCGACGCCTCCGCCCCGCTGGAGCTCCCGGCCGAGATCGAGCAGGGCAGGGAGCTCGGCGCGGCACGGACCGCACCACGTGGCCCAGAGGTGGAGCAGCACGGCCCGGCCGCGCAGCGCGCTCAGGCGAAGCTCGCTCCCGTCCGGCCGCGTGAGGACCTCGTCCGGCGCCAGCTCGGCCCCGGAGAGCGGCTCGTGCGCGAAGGGGCGCCCCGGCCGCCCCGCGCCGCGGCGGTGCTCCACCGCCCAGTAAAGGCCCACCGCGAGCGCCTGGAGGAGCATCAGGACGCCGGCGGCGCGGGAGGCAGCGCGGAGGTGCGGGTGCGCGCCCATGGAGCTACTCCGCGGCCGGTGGCAGGGCCGCCGCGGCGCGCGGCGCGGGGCCGGCGGCGCCCGGCGCGGCGTCAGGGCCCGGGGCGGCCGCCGCGCCCTCGCGCGCGGTGCCCACGACGCTGTAGAGCACCGGCAGGACGAGCAGCGTGAGCAGCGTGGAGGAGATCACGCCGCCGATCACGACCGTCGCCAGAGGGCGCTGGACCTCGGCGCCGACGCCCGTGTTCAGCGCCATCGGCACGAAGCCGAGCGACGCGACGAGCGCCGTCATCAGGACCGGACGGAGGCGCCGCTCGGCCGCGAGCTCGATGGCCGCCCGCACCGGCATCCCGGCCGCGGTGAGCTGCCGGACGGTGGAGACGAGCACCATGTCGCCGAGCACCGCGACCCCCGACAGCGCCACGAACCCGACGCCCGCGGAGATGCTGAAGGGCAGGTCGCCGAGCCAGAGCGCGACGACGCCGCCGATCGCGGCGAACGGGACGCCCGTGAAGACGCGGATCGCGTCGAGGAGCCGCCCGTACGTGACATAGAGCAGGAGCAGGATCAGCCCCAGGGCAACGGGCACGACGACGAGCAGGCGCGACTGCGCCCGCTCGAGGTGCTCGAACTGCCCGCCGAAGCGGACGTAGTAGCCGGGCGGCAGCTCGACCTCCCGATCGAGCCGCGCGCGCGCCTCCTCCACATAGGTGCCCACGTCGCGGCCCCGGACGTTCGCCTGCACGACGATCCGGCGCTTCGCCCACTCGCGGTTGATCGCGGTCGGCCCCTCGGTCGTGCGGATCTTCGCGAGCCGCGCGAGCGGGATGCGCTCGCCGCCGGCCGCCGTGACCAGGATGCGGCCGATCGAGGCGGGGTCCTCCCGGTAGCGATCGTCGATGCGCAGCGTCACGGGGAAGCGGCGCTCGCCCTCCTGGAGCTGCCCCACCTCGCGCGCGCCGAGCGCCTCGACGACATCCAGCACGTCGGCGGCCGCGATGCCGTGCCGGGCGATGGCGGCGCGGTCGACCTCGATCTCGAGCACGGGCTGCCCCGTGACCTGCTCGGTCACCACGTCCGCGGCGCCGGGGATCCCCTTGAGGACGGCCTCGATCTCGCGCGCCTTCTGCTTCAGCGTGTCGAAGTCGTCGCCGAACAGCTTCACCCCCAGATCGGCCCGGATCCCGGCGACCATCTCGTTGACCCGCATCTCGATCGGCTGCGTGTAGATGACGCGCATGCCCGGCATCCCCGCGAGCTCCGACTCCATCGCCTGGACGAGCTCGTCCTGCGTCGCGGCGCGCTTCCACGCCTCGCGCGGCCTCAGGGTGATGAACATGTCGGACAGCTCGAGCCCCATCGGATCCGTCGCCACCTCCGCGGTGCCCGTGCGGGTCCAGACGCGCTCGATCTCGTCCGGGAACCTCTCGAGCAGGACCCGCTCGAGCCGGGTGCCGTAGCGGATCGACTCGCCCGCCGAGACCCCCGAGAGCCGCACGGTGTTGGCGACGATGGTGCCCTCGCGGAGCCGCGGCACGAACTCGGCGCCGAGCCGGGTCGCGAGGAAGACCGCGTTGCCGAGGAGCAGCGCGGCGCCGGCGAGCACCGCCCAGCGTCCCCTTAGCGCGAGCTGCAGCGCCGGCCGGTAGGCCCGCTTGAGGAGGCGCACGAGCGCGTTCTCGCGCTCCTCCATGCGGCGCGGCAGGAGCAGGCTCGCGAGCACCGGCATGAGCGTGAGCGACAGGATCATCGAGCCGACGAGCGCGAAGATGACGGTGAGCGCCATCGGCCGGAACAGCTTCCCCTCCGCCCCCTCGAGGGCGAGGATCGGCAGGTAGACGATCATGATGATGAGCTCGCCGAACATCGTCGGCTTGCGCACCTCGATCGACGCGTCGCGCACGACGTCCGTCGCGCTCCGGTCGCCCGCGTCCTCCGAGAGCCGCCGGACCGAGTTCTCGACCATGATCACCGAGCTGTCGACGACGAGGCCGAAGTCGATCGCGCCGAGGCTCATCAGGCTCCCCGCCACGCCCGCGCGCAGCATCAGATCGAAGGCGAAGAGCATCGACAGGGGGATGGCCGAGGCCACGATGAGCCCGGCGCGGAGGTTGCCGAGGAAGGCGAAGAGCACCGCGACGACGAGGAGCGCGCCCTCGATCAGGTTCTTCTCGACGGTGCCGAGCACCTCGTCGATGAGCTCGGTGCGGTCGTACACGACGGCGACGTCGACGCCTTCCGGCAGGCTCTTCTCGACCTCCGAGAGGCGCGCCTTAAGCCGCGTCGTGACGTCGTGGCTGTTCTCGCCCATCAGCATGAAGCCGAGGCCGAGCACGACCTCGCCCTGGCCGTCCGCGGTGACCGCGCCCCGCCGGATCTCGCGCCCCTCGACGACCCGCGCCACGTCGCGGACCCGGATGGGGGCCCCGCCCTTGGCGGCGACCACGATGTCCTCGATGTCGCTCACGCGCGTCGCGATGCCGATGCCCTGGATGAGGCTGGACTCGCCGGCCTGGTCCAGGGTGCCCCCACCCACGTTGGCGTTGTTGCGCTCCAGCGCTTCGGAGAGGTCGTGGAGCGCGAGCCCCCGCGCCGTGAGCTCCGCCGGGTCGACGAGGACCTGGATCTGCCGCTCGTCGCCGCCCCAGGCGTTGACCTCGGCCACGCCGCGCACCGAGCGGAGCTGCGGCGCGATGACCCAGTCGTGGACCGTGCGCAGCTCGCTCAGCGACTTGCCCTTGCCCGTGACCACGTAGTGGAACACCTCGCCGAGCCCCGTGGCGACCGGGCCGAGCTCCGGGCGCTCGATGCCCGGCGGCAGCGTCACGGTCTGGAGCCGCTCCATGACGACCTGACGGGCCAGGTAGATGTCCGTCTCGTCCTCGAACCGGGCCGTGACCTGCGAGAGGCCGAAGCGGGAGAGGGAGCGGACCTCCTCGAGCCTGGGCAGCCCCGAGATCGCCTGCTCGACGGGCGCCGTGATCTGGCGCTCGATCTCGACGGGCGAGAGGGCAGGGGCGACGGTGTTGATCTGCACCTGCACCGGCGTCGTGTCCGGGAAGGCGTCGATCGGCAGGCGGCGGAGCGCGAGGATGCCCGCCAGAGAGAGGCCGATCGCGGCGAGGATCACGAGCAGCCGGTGGCGGAGCGACCACGTGATGACGGCGTTCAGCATGGCCGCGCCTCAGTCCTCGCCGCAGCAGCCGGCGCCGATGCTCTCCTTGAGGGTCTCTGTCTTGAGCAGGAAGCTCCCCTCGGTCGCGACCTCCTCGCCGGGGCGCACGCCCTTCGTCACCTCGACGAGATCGCCCTCGGTCGCCCCGATCTCGACCCGCCGCGCCTCGAACTGGTCCTCCGCGAGCCGGACGAACACGAGCTTCGCCGTCCTCGCGCGCTGGACCGCGGCGCGGGGCACCATGACGGCGGCGCGCGCGGGGGCGAGGATGCGCGCCCGGCCGAACATGTTGGCCCGCAGCGCGCCGCCCGGGTTCGCGAGCGGGACGCGCGCCTTGGCCGTGCGCGTCGCCGGATCGATGGCCGGCGCCACGTACGTGATCTCCCCCTTGAGCTCGCGCCCCTCGAGGCCGTCGACCTCGACGACCACCGGTTGCTTCAGCGAGACGGCCGGGAGCTCGGTCTCCGGCACGTCGAGCTCGGCCCACATGCTCGAGACGTCGACCACCTCGAACAGGGTCTCCTCGACGCCGACGAGCCGGCCCACGGTGGCCTTGCGCTGGGTCACGACGCCGGCGAGCGGGGTCGTGAGCGTGTAGCCCCCGGTCCCGCCCGCGCTCGCGCCCACGACGGCCAGGGAGGCCGCGAGCGAGGCGCGCTCGGCGCGGGCGGCGTCGAGCTCCTGCTGCGCGGCGAGGACGCTCTTGCGCGCGGCGAGCCCTTCCTTCTCGAGCTGCTCCTCGCGCTGCATGTTCTCCTCGGCGACCTTGAGGCGCGCCACCGCGCCGGCCAGCCGCGATCGATCCGCCCCCACGTCGGCGCTGTCGATGACCGCGAGCGGCGCGCCCTGCTTGACCTCCGACCCCACGTCCACGAAGAGCTTCTGGACGACGCCCGGCGCGCGCGCGTTGAGCTCGGCGACCTTGAGCGCGTCGTAGACGATCCGGGCGGTGACGGGGATCCCTCCGCCGCCCTGCCGCTCGACGGCCTTCGCCGTGAGGATGCCGGCGAGCCGGGCCGTGTCCTTGGTCTTGAATCTGACCTTGGTCCCATCGGCGGGCGCGCCGTCGCTCGCCACATCGGCCGCCGGCTTGCCGCCGCGCTCGGGGTGGCAGATGGGGCAGATGGACTCCGGGAGCTCGTGCTCTTCGCACCAGTCCCCCTTCGCCTGGAAGACCGGGGCGAGCTTCGGATTGCACTTCGTGCAGAGCGCCGCGAGCACGCCGTGCTCCTTGCACAGCGCGCCCTCGGCGACACGGCCCGCCGCGGGCTTCGCGCCGGCCTTCGCCTGCTCCTCGGCCGGAGCGGCGTTGTCGGCCTCCCGGCGCCCGCATGCCGCCTCGCACGAGAGGAGGGCGGCGAGGATCGGGATCAGGGCGGCGTGGGCGTGGGTGCGGCCGGCCATGTCAGCTCTCTTTCGGCGGTCTCACGATCTTGAGGTCGGGGTTGCACTTCAGGCACTGCGACTCGGGCAGGCCGTGCTCGGCGCACCAGTCGCCGGTGGCCTTGAAGGCCGGGATCAGCTCCGGGTTGCAGCGGCTGCACTGCGACTCGGGCACGCCGTGCTCTCCGCACCAGTCCTCGTGGGAGCCGGGCTTCACGTCCTTCGGCGCGTGCGCCGCGTTCGCGGGCGCCTGCGCGGCCCCGGCCGCCTGCTCGGTCGCGCCCTTTCCGGCGCCCGGCGCCTCCTTGGAGCACGCGGCGCCGCCGAGGGCGAGGGCGCCGATCACGAGCGAGATGAGATGGATCTTCATGCGTTTCTCCGCCTGATCTTCGTACTGCCGCCGAGCCGGCGCCGCCGCTCCCGCGCGTCGCTGGGCCGACCCGGCCCCGCGTACGCGCGCTCTGCCGCCGGGGAGCGAGGCAGCTGCCGGGGGCGCCGGAGCACGTGCCGGCGGAGCGTACCATGCGTCGTCGAGAGCGCGAGCGCGACCGGCCCGAGCTCCTTCCTTCCTGGTAGGCTCGGCGTATGCGCGCTGCGCTCCTGTTCCTCGCCGCGGGCCTCCTGGAGATCGGGGGCGGGTACCTCGTGTGGCTCTGGCTGCGCGATCAGCGCGGCGTGCTCCTCGGCCTCGCCGGGTTCGCCGCGCTCGCGGCCTACGGCGTCATTCCCACGCTGCAGGCGGCCGAGCACCCGTTCGGCCGCGTCTATGCCGCGTATGGCGCCGTGTTCATCGCGCTCTCCATGCTGTGGGGCTGGGGCGTCGATCGGAAGCTCCCCGATCGACGGGACTGGATCGGGGCGGCCATCTGCCTCGTCGGCGCGGCGATCATGCTGTGGCCGCGGGCGCCGCGACGTTAGCGCCGCGTCGCCCGAATCCCGCTGATGGGTCTGACGGGGAGAATTTGAACACAGAGGTACGTAGGGCACAAAGGGGAGAAGAAAGAGAGTCATTCCTGTGACTCCGTGACTCCGTGACTCCGTGACTCCGTGACTCCGTGACTCCGTGACTCCGTGACTCCGTGGCTATTCTATCGATGACATCGGGACGATCCTGGGGCGGTGCGGTGCTGGCGAGTCGCTCCTCGACTTCCCGCCTCGAAACATCCTTCGCGCTCCGAGCTGCCGGCGCGGCGCTCGGCGGACTCTGGCGCACGGGTCTGGATCAATCCGTCGAGGGTGCCAAGGGCGCGAGGACGCCAGCGAATTCCGAATTTTCTTATCTCGCGGTGCTCTGCGCGCCCTGGCGCCGTCGCGTAAAAATTCTTTTCCTGACGTCCTGATCGCCTCGGTTGGCTCGTATCCGCGCCGTCCAGTCACCGCGTCCGAGGACCGGCCAGCCTGGATTTCTGCAGCTGCTGGGGCACGCGATGACCTGGTCGCCGGCGGATCCATTTGGTCGCGTTAACGTTCTCATTTCGAACGAGGCTCAAGCAGTTCAATCTCACGGGCGGCAGAGCCCATCTGAGCCCCGGTGGATGTCGGATATTGCGCTACCCAACATCACCTAAAAACGCGGTTGTTGTGACTTCGGAATAGTCACGTCGGCTCGCAAAACACCGCGAAATGCAGGTTCGCCTTGACGGGCTAGCCAACATGAAACAATAACTATCCTCGTCGCAGTGCCTGACCGAACACGGACCGAGCCCACTCGCTCCGTGGACCTCGAGAGCGAGATTCACCGGAGGGCAACCGCGGCGGTACCTCGGCAGCCTTCACCGCGCGGCGAGCGCATCCGATCAACGAAGGGCAGCATCGAGCTGTAGAGAGATCGGCTTTTTACCTGGTTAACATAATGAGGAGAATCACATGAGATTCGCATCCAGGCAACTCTTGCTTGCCGCCGCGACGGGCCTTCTCGCCGTGTCCTGCGTCGGCCTGGCGGAGGACTACGAGGACGAGGAAGGCGGCGTGCTCGACGAGGGCCTCACGATCGACCCGAGCGCGGTCTACACGATGGTCGGCGTGCAGAGCAACAAGTGCGTGGAGATCCGCGGCGGGAGCACGGCGAGCTCGGCGGCCGCGCAGATCGCCTCGTGCCGCAGCGGCGACACGAGCCAGCAGTTTCGGGTGGAGTCTGCGGGGAGCAACTACTACCGGCTGCGCAACGTGAAGAGCGGCCTCTGCCTCGGGGTCAACGGCTCGTCGACGTCGAACGGCGCCACCATCGTCCAGTCCAGCTGCGGCAACGCCACGAGCCAGCAGTTTTCTATCACGGACGTCTCCTCGACCGTCCAGCGGTTCACGAATCGCGCCAGCAACAAGGTGCTCGACGTCATGGGGCGGTCGACAGCGGATGGCGCCAGCCTCCACCAGTGGAGCTGGGCCAACGGAGACAACCAGAAGTTCTCGCTCAAGGCTGTGGGGGGCTCGTCGAGCTCCTCGACGTCGTCGAACTCCTCGAGCTCGTCGAGCTCGACGACGACCTCGAGCTCCTCGACCACCGGGACCGGCGGCGCGGGAGGCACGGGGGGTGCGGGCGGCGCTGGCGGCGCGGGCGGCTCCGGGGGTGCCGGGGGGACCGGGGGGACTGGCGGCGGCGGCACCGGCGGCTCGGGCGACGTCGGCGTCGCCCCGGCGTCCGGCTGCGGGCTCGGCTACAGCCAGCTCCCGAACGGCAAGGGCGGCGTCAACGTCGAGCCCGTCTGCATCCCGAAAGAGATGAACTTCAACATGGCCGCGTCGCTGGAAGCCTTCAAGACGACGGTCTATCCGCTGCTGCAGACCAACTGCTCTGGCTGCCACAGCTCGACGGGCAAGGCCCAGGCGCCCCTCCACTCCGACGTCGATCCGGCGCTGGCCCACGAGTACGCGCTCACGCGCGTGAACTTCAAGAAGCCGGCGGACTCCAAGCTCGTCGTCCGGATGGGCATCGACCGGCACAACTGCTTCGGCTCGAGCTGCAGGGACGCGAACACGCAGATGCTCTCCGCCGTCACGGCGTGGGCCAACGCCGTCGCGCCGAGCCTGCCGACGACCCCGCGCCCCGTCGCGGCCGGCGAGCAGGTCACCGAGGCCCAGGTCAAGTCGTGGATCGCGACGGACAAGGCCACCGTCCCCGCCGCGGACGCGGAGTTCATCAAGTACGCCTCGCTGCACGAGATCCACAACAAGGGCGCCACGGCGGAGGAGATGAACGTGGCCCGCGTCGGCCTGTCGAAGGCGCTGAACTCGACGGCGCGCTGGGCTCCCAGGATCGTGAACCCGGTCGACATCAACGGGAAGGGCATCGTCTACCGCTTCGACACCCGCAGCTACTGGGGCTACAACAAGGGTGTCACGAAGCTCCACTTCGGCGGGTCGGACGACGACGTCTTCTTCGGGAGGACCAGCGTCAACTACCTGGGCGAGCCGGTCGGCTCCGACGTCACCTTCCGGGAGAAGTACCGGTATACGTCGGACGTGCAGGTGGATCCGAGCTTCGCGCGGCTGGTCTGGGGGCGCGTCCTCGCCGGCAACGTCGAGGGCGCCACGGACGGCGGCGTGCTGCCGCCCTACGTCGACGGCTTCAAGACGGATTACATCGAGGCGAGCCAGCTCGTCTACACGCTGACCCGTCCGGACGTCTACAACGCGATCATGGCGATCCCCTGGTATGCGCACGACCTCGAGACCGAGCTCGGCGTCATCAAGGACCAGGGGATGAAGTCGTACGAGTACATGCTCACGAAGCAGGCCATCACGGTCGACTCCCGCATGTACTTCAGGGCCAAGACGCGGCGCGGCGGGTACTACTGGAAGACCTGGGACGTCTTCACCGGGCAGCTCGACGGCGGCGTGAACACGATCGAGCAGGCGTGGGAGACGGGCCAGATCCGGTTCCCCTTCTGGGCGCACCCGATCCCGAAGTTCATCAGCGGGACCGGCATCGGCGGCTCGGCGAACAACTGGAGCTTCATCGCGACCCTGGCTCAGCCGCAGGGCACCGAGCCGCCGGGGTGCGATGGGCAGCCGAGCTACGCGGGCGGCGGCTACGTGAACTGCCGTTACTACACCGGGACCGACGGGCTGCAGCAGTCGGCGGAGGAGGTCATCTGGGATCTGCCGAACGGCCTGCAGGGGTACTCGCTGTGGGGCGGCTTCAACCAGCGCCGCGTGGACGCCTTCGTCAACATCGTGCGTGATCCGCGCATCCAGCGGAACGCGTCGGACGCGCAGATCAACAGCACGGTGGGCTTCGCCACCCAGGACCGCCGCCTGAACACCGGCAGCTCCTGCATCGGCTGCCACGCGGACGGCATGAACCGCGGCAACAACGATCTGCGCGACTGGCTGGACGCCGGCGGCGAGCGCCTGCCGAAGGGCGAGCACGGGGTCGACGGGTGGATCAACGACGCTGCGGTCGTGTCGCAGGTCAAGGAGCTCTACCCGCCCTCGAGCGTCATGCGGTCGCGCATGGAGGACGACCGCCGCGTCTTCCTCGCGGCGATGGCGAAGATCAAGAGCGAGATGGTCCTCGGCGCGGACAAGAACGTGTACGTGGAGCCGACGATCTGGACCATCGAGTGGGCGCAGAACTTCTACAAGTACGCGCCGACCCGCTCCAACTGACGCAGCGAAAGGCCATGTCGGACGGCCGCCGCCCGGCGGCTCGTCCGGCAGGGCCCAGCCCGCCGTCGCTGCATCGACCCCCCTTCAATTCATCGATCCTCCGTCCGGCCGACCGCGAGCAGCGCCGAGCGCGCCCGCGAGCCTTCACCTCGCCGCTGGCTCTGGCGCGAGGTCGCTCCCGTCGCTGCGCCACGTGGTGATGCCAGGACGAGCCATGCGTCTGCGGCCGCGCTGCCGGCGCACGATTCGAGGAGCTGCTCCGGCTTCTACAGGTAGTCCAGGCGGGCCGCGAGATCGTGCACCGGACGCCGCGCGGCCCTGACCGCCCCCGACGATTGCCGCTCAGCGCGGCTCTCTTTATGTTTCTCACGAGCAAAGCGCAGCGGCCAAAAGGCTCGCCGCGCTCGAGAGCTCGCAGGTTCCGGGCTCGACCACGGAGCGGCGCTGCGGCCGGGCTGTAGAGGGGGCGTCATGGAGGTCAAGGGCTTCGCGAGTGCGGCTTCGAGCGGGTTCATACGTCGCGACGTCTACAGCCTCTCCCCGGAAGGCCCTGAGATCGCGGCGCTCAGGCGGGGGATCGCCGAGATGCAGCGTCGATCTCGGGTCGATCGCCGCGATCCGACCGGCTGGGTCTACCAGGCCGGGATTCACGGGTGGCCAGACGGTGGAAATCCGCTCCCCGGATGGAACGCGTGCCAGCACAGCAGTTTTTTCTTTCTCTCCTGGCACCGCATGTATCTCTCCCGATTCGAGCGGATCCTGAGGTCCGCCTCCGGAGATCCGGGCTTTGCGCTCCCGTACTGGAACTACTCCGCCGCCGGCAATCGCGCGATACCGGCCGCGTTTCGAAAGCCCGGGGATGCGTCCAACCCTCTCTACGCCGAGGAGCGCGCAGCAGGCATCAACCAGGGAGCCCTTCTCCCCCCGTCTGCGGTCACGTTTTCGTCGGCCTTCCGTTTGACCAACTTCAGCGCTCGGCCCGGGACGCGCGTGAGCTTCGGTGGGGAGGCGCTCCGGCAACCCGGGCCAGGCAGAGGTCGCGCCGGGGAGCTCGAGCGGCAGCCGCACAACGTCGTCCACGGCATGGTGGGCGGTCAGGATGGCTGGATGAGCTACACGGACACGGCCGCGCAAGATCCCATCTTCTGGCCGCACCACGCGAACATCGACCGATTGTGGAAGCGCTGGCTCGACCAGGGCGGAGGGCGCGGCTACCCAGGACGCTCGGCGGACGAGGAGGCCTGGTGGCGCCTCAGCTTCGATTTCGTCGACGAGAACGGCAGCCTCGTGCGGATGACGGGCGAAGAGATCACCGACACGGTCCTCCAGCTAGGCTACCGCTATGACGATGATCCGCCGCCGCTCGCGACGGTTCGCCTCGCTGGAGAGAGCAGCGCTGCTGCCAGGAGCCCGGAGCTCGCCGCGGCCGTCCGCGGGACCAGCAGAGCGCCGATCGCGCTCGGGGCCGAGCCGGTCTCGGTGCTGGTCGAGATGTCGCCCGAAGACGTCGCCGTCCTCAGGACCCTCGCGACGAAAGAGCTCGTCGAGACGCAGATCGTCCTGAGCCTCGAGGGCATCGCGTTCGAGCGGAACCCAGGTGTCACCTATGAGGTTTATCTGAACCTCCCTGAAGGGACGCCGCCGGACTACCAGAGCCATTTCTACGTGGGCAACCTCGGGTTCTTCGTCGCGCGCGGCCACGGGAACCTGCACGGGCCGGCCACCGTCGACCAGGCCTTCGACGTCACGGCCCACGTGCGCACGATGGCCGAGCGCGGCGAGTGGGCGGACGTTTCACCGAAGGTGAGCTTCATCATGCGTGAGCTCATCCCGCCGGGTGGCGCAGAGAACATGTCGGCCGTAGCCGCGGGGAGATCCACGCCAGTCGTGCGCGTAACCATCCGGCGCGTGGTCATCGCGACCGCGTGAGCCCTCAGAGGCTGATAGCGGTCCTCCTGGTGCAGCGCTTCCCGAACGTCGACATCACCCTGCGCGAGCAGTTTCAGGTCCTCGCCTATCAGTCGCTCGTCCGGTGACCGTTCCGGGGACGGCCTGGCGCAGCGGTGCGCGCGGCCGGAGCTCGGCGTGCCGCGCGCCGGCTACAGCGTCAGCTCGGCCTCGACCCTGTGCCGGGTCGCCTGCTCGTAGTCATAGGCATACCCCAGCAGGCGGGGCTCGCTCCAGAGGGGGCCGACGAAGATCAAGCCGAAGGGGGCCCCGTTTTCGTACTGGCCAGCAGGCACGACCACGCCGGGCAAACCGGCGATGTTGATCGCCGATTCCGTGGTCGCCGCGTAGGTGTCCGCGCTGAAGAGCTCCGGGATCACCTCGTAGGTCTGCGGAAACGCCAGGGCATCCAGATCGTGCTCGGCCATCACGGCGTCGAAGAGGCTCAGGTACTGGCCCCGGAGGGCCCAGAAGCTCGACAGATCGGGCGGCGCCTCCGGGTGAAGCAGCGAATCCGCGAGGACAGGGAGCTTCTCGACGTACCAGAACAGCGGGCCGCCGTCCTCCTGGAACGGAGATACCCCCGCGATGAGCGACAGCTCGTCGATCGAGCCGACCACGCCCCCGTCGAACGTCAATCCCGCGAGGTATCGCTGGAAGTCGTGGGCGATCGACTCCGTGCCTCGCATGTCGTAGGGCTCGCCGGGCAAGGCCAGCTCGGCGAAGCCGCTGCCGGCGAAGGGATCGTCGACGACGGTCGCGCCCTGGCGCTCGAGCTCCAGGACGGCGCGCGCGTAGAGATCCTCGGTCTCCGGCGACAGGGCGCTCGTGCGAAAGCCCGGGCCGTACAGCCCGATCCGCTTCCTGCGAAGGGCAGTATTGCTGAGCTCGCTCGTGTATCCGCGCGGGGGCAGCCGGCCATCGGAGGCGCTCGTCTTGGGGTCCTCCGGGCTGTAGCCGGCGAGCACGTCCATCACCAGGGCGGCGTCGAGGACGGTCTTCGCGATCGGCCCTGCGACGTCCCTCGTGCTGCCGGCCAGCGGCACGATGCCCGCCGTGGGGACCAGGGCGAACGTCGGCTTGACGCCGACGAGGCTCTGCGCCGCCGCGGGGTTCTGGATGGAGCCCCCCGTCTCCTCCGCGAGGCCCAGCACCGCGAAGCTGGCGGCCACCGCCGTGGCGGTCCCGCTGCTGCTCGCGCCGGGCGCCAGGTCCCTGTCGACGGCGTTGTACGTGGGACCTGCCCAGCTGCTGTTGGCCCGGGTCCCGTCGTCGCTGAAGGCCGGGATGTTTGTCTTTCCGAGGATGATGGCGCCCGCTCGAATCAGCCGCTCGACGACGACGGCGTTCTCGATCGGGAACAGATCGACGCCGCCCGCCGCGGCGCTGAGGGGCGCCCAGCCGGCCGTCGACGGCAGCCCGACGACGTCCATCGATTCCTTGATGACCACCGGGATCCCCGCCAGCGGGCCGAGCGGCTCGCCTTTCCTCCGCTTCCTGTCGATCGCGCGCGCCTCGTCGAGCGCGCCCGGGTTCAAGAAGGTGAAGGCGTTGTAGGAAGGCTCGTACTGCTCGATCCTGTCGAGGTAGGCCTGGGTCAGGGCCTCTGCGGTGTAATGTCTGTTCCTGTACGCCTTCTGGATCTTCGAGATCGTGAGCTCGGTCACGTCGATGTGGTGGGCGCCGACGGGGCCCGCCGCCGCGCCGGCGTCGCCGGGGTTCCCCAGGACGACACCAAGCAACATGGCGGCGATCCACTCGCCGCCTGGACGTTTGTGCTTCTTCATGAAGGATCGCTCGCTCTCGGTTCAAGACGCAAAGCGCGTCAGTTTATCGAGCTGTACTCTACAAGAAATTCGTTCCGAGGCTGCTCGACTTTCGATGCGTACGTCCAGCGGCCCGGCGTCACTTGATGATGGCCGGGTCCTCGATCGTGAAACACTCGATCGAGGACGCCGCGTATTTCAGCGCGTTGTACCAGAACTGCGAGATCTGAAAGACCTGCGCCGCCGACCTCTCGTAGCAGGGGCTGTTCGGGTCCATGTACATCTGGGGATTGATGCACGCCGCCGTCCCGAGCCACTGGCCCGAATAGGTCACCCACTCGTCGCCATACGCGACGACGTGGCCTTTGCCGACCTCCTTGTGGACCGCGAAATTGTTCGTGCCGTCGGTGCAGTCGACGGTTGCCGTCGTCGATTTGATCGAGCGCGCGATGTAGGCGCCGACGCTCTGGATGTCCTTGCCGATCGGCGTGTCCTGGTTCCAGGTGCCCACGCTCCCGGGGAGGGGGCCGCCGAGCGGCACCGGGCCGCCCCAGCAGTTGCAGTTCGCGCAGTTGGTCCGCGCAGGATCCAGCACGCCGTCGGCGTTGAACTGGATGTCCGTGAACGAGAGGAGCTGGTTGGTCGCCGTGACGTCGTGGATCATGCACCCCTGTCCATTGCACTGATAGCCGCTCAGCGCGATGAGACCACCTCCGTTGTTGACCCAGTCCTCGAGCGCCTTCACCTCGTCAGGCGTGAACTGCCAGGGCTGCCCGTCGTCGTTCTGCGCGCCCTTCGTCACCATCCACTGGAGGAGGATCACGTCGTACTTGGCGAGGAACTCCGGCGTGAGCGTGGGCTTCTCCATGTTGTAGTTGTCGACCTGGGCCGTGCTCTGCGTGTTGAGCCAGTTCTGGAGCGCCGTGGTGCTGTCGCTGCTGCACGGGCCCCAGACGCCCTCATGGCCGATCGACGCGATGTTGATGCAGGTGCAGTTGCCCTCGTCATCGCAGGTCGTCTGATGCCCGGCGTCAGCCGGCGGCTCGCCGCCCGGTCCCGAGCTCGTCAGGCCGATCTCGCCGCCAAAGTCGTCGCCGCTGCTGCTGCTGCCGGCGCCGGGGCCGCTCGCGCCTTGCCCGCCCTCGCTATTCCCCGCGGTGTTGCCGTTGCCGCCGCCGCTCGCCGAACAAGCGATGACCGGCAGCCAGGAGGCCGTGAGCGCAGCGCAGAAGCGAGTCACGAAACGAAGTCTTGCCATGATCCAGAGACTATCATTCCCGCGCTGGCCGGAGGCCTGAAAGCGTGAGGCAGCCCTCTGCCCGCAGGGGCCGCGCCAGCCCTCCCGCGCGACAGCTCCGGCGTGAGCGCGGCCCCATCCTCTAGCCGCCGGAGTTGCGGTTCAGCAGCGTCACGAACAGGGCGATCGCTCTGCGCGGCGCGTCAGACGAAGAGTTGCGCACGGGTGGTGCGGGTGAAAGAAATCGACGTGAGAAGAGCTTGTGGGACATAGGGTTGTCCTCCTTTTGCTCCATGGCCCCCCGCCCGCGGAGAAATCATCGGTCAACCCGACGCCGCCCCGCGGCGGGACGAGGCTGGCCGCCCGCCGGGTCGAGGCGCGCGTGGGCGCCCCGCGTGCAGCGTCGCTCATAGGTCAACAAATTCAAGTGCTTACGCCGATCCCAGGGCCGGCCGCGGCCCGCGCCGGGTTCCGGGGCAGCCGCCGCAGCCTACACTGCCGTCGCATGTCCCCCGCATCGCCCACGCCGCCCGCCGGGGCCGACGCGATCGCGCCGCTCGAGCGCGCCCGCGAGCTCGCGGCGCTCGTGCTCGCTCCGGCGGCGAACACCACGGATCAGGCCGACAGCGTCCCCCGCGAGCACCTCCGCGCGCTCGCGGGCGCCGGTCTCCTCGGGATCGCGACGCCCGCGCGCTACGGCGGCCTCGGGGCGCCGGCGCGGGTCGCGCGCGAGGTCCTGGAGATCCTCGCCGGCGCCTGCGGGGTGACCGCGTTCGTCCAGATGCAGCACGCCACCGCCGCGTGCCCGCTCATCGCGCGCGGCGACAACGAGGCGCTCAAGGAGCGCGCCCTGCCTCGCCTGGCCTCCGGAGAGCGCCTCTGCACCGTGGGCTTCTCGCACGTCCGCCGCCCGGGACCGCCGATGGTCCGGATCGAGCCCGACGGCGACCACGTACGACTCGACGGCACCGTGCCGTGGTTGACCGGCCACGGGCTCGCCGACGACGCGGTCATCGCCGGTACGCTCCCCGACGGCCGCCTGATGTACGTGCTGACGCCGCTCTCGGCCGGAGACTCCATCGAGGCGTCCGCGCCGCTCCGCCTGAGCGCGATGAACGCCTCGGCCACGGTGTCGCTGACGCTGCGCGCGCTGCGCGTCGGCCCCGAGCAGGTGATCGCCACCGTGACGCGCGAGCAGCAGGCCGCCCGCGACGTGGCGGGCCTGCTGACGCCGGCGGCGCTGTCCCTGGGCGCGGCCGGCGCCGCCGCCGCCCTGCTCGCGTCGCTGGCCGAGCGCCGCGGCGACGCGCAGCTGGCCGGCGCCGCACGGGCGCTCGAGGACGAGCGGGAGGCCGCCCGCGCCGAGGTGAACGCATGGGCGGACCAGCCCGAGGCGGAGGGGTACGCCGAGCACGCGGTCCGCGCCCGCGCCTCGTGCGTCGATCTTGGCGTCCGCGCCGCGCACGCGGCGGTCGCCGCGACCGGCGGCAGCGCGAACCGCCTGGACCACGCCGCGCAGCGCCTCTTCCGCGAGGCGATGCTCTACTCGCTCACGGCCCAGACGCGCGATCTGCAGGCGGCGATGGTGCAGCGGCTGCTCGGCCGGGGCGCCGGCGCGATGGACCGCGCGCGGCCGTGAGGGCAGGGGCCGCGCGGCGCCCTACGCCGGTTCCTGGGGAGCCGCGCGACCTTCTTCGATGCCGTCCGCGCCGCCTTCGGCGTACGCGCCGACGAACTCCCGCAGCTTCCGGGTCTGGTAGCCGCGCGCGAGCGCCGTGAGCTGCTCGATCCAGGGCGTGAGCCGCGGGTCGTGCAGCCGGAGCCGCTCCGCCTCTTCCAGGATCCTGTGCACGAGCCCCTTGCTCGCGAGCGCCGACAGCGTGGCCAGGTCATCGGCCGAGGGCGGCGTGAGGCGCCCGCCGTCGCCGTCGCCGTCGGCGGCCCGCTCGGCCGGCGAACCCTGCGCGGGCGCCTCGTCGCGGCGGAGCCACTCGACGCCGAGGAGGCGCGATATCTTGTCGAGGAGGGCGCCCGCCTGGATCGGCTTGGGGAGGAAGTCGTCGCAGCCGGCAGCGGCGCACTTCTGCTGCTCGGCCTCGGCGACGCTCGCCGACGAGGCCAGGATGGCGACGCCCCGGAGCTCGGGCATGCGCCGGAGGCGGCGCGTGGCCTCGCAGCCGTCCATGCCCCGCATGTACACGTCCATCAGGATGAGCGCCGGCGCGCGCTCGGCGGCCATGCGCAGCGCCGCTTCGCCGCTGTCCGCTTCGCACAGCTCGAAGCCGAGCGGGCCGAGGAGCCCGCGCACCACGGCGCGATTCTGGGGGTTGTCGTCGACGATCAGGATCGTGCGGCGCTCCCCCCGATAGCCGACGATCGCGTCCCACCGCCGGGCCTCGCCCGGGCTCGCCGCCTGCTCCGCCGGTCGCGCCTCGGCGAGCGGGAGCGTCACGGTGAACGCGCTGCCCTCGCCGACCTCGCTCTGCACCTCGATCGCCCCGCCCAGCTGCTCGACCAGCTTCCTCGTGATGGCGAGGCCGAGCCCGGTGCCCTCGCTCCTCGCGCCCTGCTCGCCCACCTGCTCGAAGGGCTCGAAGATGCGCGACAGGTGCTCCGCGGCGATCCCGGGACCGGTGTCCTCGACGCGGAAGCGCACCATCCGCCCCGCGGGGACGCGCTCGTCCAGCACGTCGACCCGGAAGAGCACGCCTCCGCGCTCGGTGAACTTGATGGCGTTGCCGAGGAGGTTCAAGAGCACCTGCGTCAGCCGCTTCTCGTCGGCGCGGACGGCCTCGAGCGCTGGGCCGCGCAGCTCGTGGGTGAACGCGATCCCCTTCGCCTCGGCGCGCACGCGGCACAGGTCGACGACCATCTGCACGAGCGTAGGCAACCGGACCACCGTCACGACGGCGTCCATCTTGCCCGCCTCGATCTTGGCCAGCTGCAGCAGGTCGTTGATCAGCGAGAGCAGGTGCTGGCTCGATTTCTGGATGACGCTCAGCCCGTCCCGCCACGCCGGCGGGAGCTCGGGCGTCCGCTCCAGGATCTGCGCGTAGCCGATGATGCCGTTGAGCGGCGTGCGCAGCTCGTGGCTCATGCTGGAGAGAAAGTCGCTCTTGGCCTGGCTGGCGCGCTCCGCCGCCTCCTTGGCGACGCGGAGCTCGGCGGTGCGCTCCTTGATCTTGGCCTCGAGGTCCCGGTAGAGGAGGGCGTTCTCCACGGCGATCGCGGCCTGCGCGGCGAGCATCGACAGGAGCTCCACCCGCCGCTCGGGGAACGCCGCGGGCACCTCGCGGTGCTCGAGGTAGAGCACGCCGAGGAGCCGCCCTCGATGCGAGAGCGGCAGCGAGAGGAGCGAGAGGACGGGGTGCGCGGCGAGGTACGGATCGGCCGCGAAGCGCGCGTCGGCCCGGGCGTCGTCGGCCACGACCGGCTCGCTCGTGCGCGCGACGTAGTTCACGACCGTCCTCGCGATGTCCGCGCTCTGCGAGAGCGGCTCGGACAGGCCCGTCTCGATCCGGCCTCCGTGGACCGAGAGCCGCGCCACCAGCGAGAGCTCCTCGCCCTCGGCCAGCAAGAGGGCGCCGCGCTGCGCCCCGGCGCTCTCCAGCACGAGCTCCATTAGCCGGCCGACCACCCGCTCGGGGTCGAGCTCGCTCGACAGCGCCCGCGCCGCGCGCACCGCGGTGTTCACGTCGAGCTGCGCGCCGCCGGCGACGCCGGTGGTGGTCAGCGTGGAGACGCCCGTCGTGAGGCGGCGCTCCGCGGCCGAGGGCTGGGCCGGCGCGCGCAGCAGGGCGGGCCACCTCGCCTCCAGGTGGGCGACGACGGCGTGCGCGCCCCAGCGGAGATAGGCGTCCCGGGCCTCGCGCAGGTACAGCGCGCCGATGCGGCGCCTGCCCGCCTCCAGGTGGAACTCGGCGGAGAGCTGGGCCGCGAGGGCCTCGATGTGCAGGAATCGCTGCCCGCGCGCGAGCTCGATGGCCTCGTCGTACCTGGCCATGGCCTCGTCGGCCTTGCCTTGCACGCGGGCGTGCTCCGCCTCGAGGAGGCGCAGCTTGTGGAGGAAGTTGTCCGCGCTCCCCTCGGCGAAATACCGGAGTCGCGCGAGGCCGTGCTCGATGTGCTCGCGGAGCCTGGCCCGCTCCTCCGCGTCGGTGACCTCCAGCCAGCACCTCGCGGCCGCGAGCGCGAGCCAGAGCGGCACGTCGGTCACCGGCGGAAAGCCGAAGATGGACATGCGGAACTGCTCCGCCTCACGAGCCCGCGCGAGCGCCATCGGAGCGGCGCCCGCGGCGAGGAACAGGTGGGCCTCGAGGATGCGCGCAAGCTCGGCCGCCATCACGTCCCCGTCGGCCAGGAGGGAGCGGGACCCTCGTGAAAACGGCTCTTCCGCGCGGAGCCTCCCCGCGCCGTCCGCGGTCGACAGGAGGCCGCACCACGAGGCGACCGCCTCGAAATAGTGGGTCCCGAGCGCGGTGCCCGCGCGCTGCATCAGCCCCCAGCGGGCCGCGCGGTGCGCCTCGATCTGGCCGAGCGGCTGGCCGCGCCACACCCGGTAGTAGAACAGGTCGCCTTCGAGCCCCCAGCTCGCCCCCTGGAACGAGCCGACCTTCAGGCCGGTCGCGCAGGTCCGCTCGAAGATGGGCGCCATCTCGTCCGCGGGGCGGACGTAGGCCGTGTACTGGCCCTCGAAGGACAGGCACTCTGCGAGGAAGGGGGACGCCACGCGCTCGGCCGCGCGCACGCCAGGCCCGACCCAGCTCGCGGCGCGGCGATAGAGCCCCGTGGTGATCGACCACACGTTGGCGAAACAGACGATGATGAAGGGGGAGACCGGTGTGAGCACGCCCTGCCGCCGCACCCGGAGCACGGCGCGGACGATCACGAGCGCGGACAGGATCGGCTGGCCGCCGATCGCCGCGCAGACCATGAGGTGCATCGTCAGCGCGTCGACGAGCACGTGCGCCGGCGATGGATCGGGGGGCATCCGGTCGAACGCCTCCGGATCGCCCTCGAACCATCGATCCAGCTCGGCGGACTCCTCGAGGAGCGCGGCGCGGCGGGCCTCGTCGGTGTCCGGAAACACGACGTCCTGCTCCGCGAGCGCGGCGAGCCCCAGCTCCACCCCGCGCGCGAACTGGCCTGCTGCCTGGATGCAGCGGACGCGGAGCTCCTGCACCGAGAGCCTGGCGAGCGCCGGCAGGGGCATCGCGAGCAGCCGCGCGGACCGCGCCTCGACGTCGTCGAACTCCCGCATCAGGAAGGCGGCCTCGAGCCGCTCCAGCGCGAGCTCCGCGGACAGCGCCGGGTGCTCGCGCCACGCGTCGTCGCCGAGCAGCGCCAGCCCCGCCTCGGCGAGGCTGGCGAGGAGCCGGTGCGAGCTCGCCGCCTTCGCGGCGCGCGCGGCCTCGAGGTTCAGGCGCGCGAGCGACGCGCGCTCGTCCTCGGCGTCCATCCGCGCCGCGCCCAGGTTCAGGTGCCGCACAAGCTCCAGGAGCTGCTGCGGTGTGCCGCCCTGCGCCCGGTGCCGCGCCCAGAGCCGCCGGCCGATCTCCAGGTGCGCCAGGACGCGCTGCTCCGGCGAGGCGCGCTCGTAGCTCGCCTGTTGCACGCGGTCGTGCAAGAAGCGGTATTCCGCGTCCGGCGCGCCTTCTCCGCTCTGCCCCAGCGCCTGCGCCGTCCGGTAGGCTCCGTCGGCCGGCACCAGGAGCTCCTCCTGCAGCGCGGGCCACAGCGCCCCGGTCACCCGGGCGCGCTCCCACCCGCTGAGCCGCTCCAGATCGTGGAGGTGGAACGTGTGCCCCGCGCACGCCGCGAGCCCCAGGAGCTGCTGGGTCGCCTCGGGCATCTCGCGCACCTTGTCCGTCAGGAAGGCCACGACGTTGTCGGTGATCTGCGCCTGCTCCAGGTCCTTTCGCTCCCAGCGCCACGCGCCGCTCTCCGGGTCGCGGACCACCTTGCCCTGCTTGTGCAGCGAGAGCAGCAGCTGCTCCATGAAGAACGGGTTTCCTCGGGTCTTGTGCCACAGCACCCGGGAGAGCGGCTCGACCCCCGTCGCCTCGCTGTCGAGCGCCCGCGCCGCCCACGCCTGCACGTGCGCTTCCGACAGGGGGCGCACCGACATCCACGACACCCTCGCTCCGCTCTCTTCCACCGACGAGACGAGCCTCCACAGCGGGTGCTCGGGGGGCGCCTCGTTGTCGCGGTAGGCCGCGATCACCAGGAGATCGCCGCGCTCCGCGTCGGTGAGCAGCGTCTTCAGGATCTCGAGCGTGGCGCTGTCGGCCCACTGCATGTCGTCGAGGAACATCACGAGCGGCGCGTTCGGCGCCGTGACCGCCCGCACGAAGTCGAGCCAGGTGAGCCGCTGGCGGGCGAGCACCTGATCGCCCTGCACCGGCGGCACCGGCGCGAGCTCGCCCATGATCCGGTCGAGCTCCGGCACCACGTCGGCGATGAGCCGCGCGTTCTCGCCGACGTCGGCCTCGATGCGCTCCCGCCACGCGCTGAGCACCGGCTTCGGGCTCGCCAGCCACTGCTGCATGAGCGCCCCGAACGCCTGCGCCATGGCCGCGTACGGCGTCGACCGCGCGAGCTGGTCGTGCTTGCCCGAGATCAAGAGGCCGCGCCCTCGGGCCGCGATGTCCCCGTAGACGGTGCGCACCAGCGCCGTCTTGCCGATGCCGGACGGCCCGCCGATGAGCACGAGCTCCGCCGCGCCCTCGGCGGCGCGGGCGAAGCACGCGCCGAGGAGCTCGCGCTCGCGCTCTCGCCCGACGAGGACGTCGGGCAGCCGTAGCTTGTGCGAGAAATCCCTGCTCCCGAGCGGGAACCGCTCCACCGCGCCGCGCTCGCGCCACAGGCGGAGCGCGCGCTCCAGGTCTTCCGCGGCGCCCCGGGCCGTCTGGTACCGCCGGTCGGGGTTCTTCGCCAGGAGCCTTCCCGCGATGGCCGCGACGCCCGGGGGCACCTCCGGGGCGACCTCGTCGAGGGCGGGCGGCTCCCTGGCCAGGTGCGCGTGCACCAGCGAGAGGGGGTCGCGATCGGTGAACGGCAGCCGGCCCGAGAGCGCCTCGAAGAGCGTCACGCCGAGCGAGTACAGGTCGGTGCGCGCGTCGATCGCCCGCGCCGTGCGGCCCGTCTGCTCCGGCGACATGTACGCGAGCGTCCCCTCGAGCCCTTCGGGGATGCTCGCCGCCGTCGCCTCCAGCGGCAGCGACGAGGCGATGCCGAAGTCGAGCAGCTTGACCTGCGAGTACGCCGCATCGACGAGGACGTTCTGCGGTTTGACGTCCTTGTGGGTCACGCCCGCCGCGTGCACGGCCTCGAGGACCCGCGCGAGGAGCGCGCCGAGCCTCAGCCCCGCGTCCACCGGCAAGCGCCCTCGCTCGGCGAGGACGCGATCCAGCGACCGGAGGCCGGGGTCCTCGAGCGCCAGGCCGACCGCGCCGCCCTGCTGCACGAGCTCCCGCGCCCGCGGCACCCCGGGCACCGCCCCGAGCTGCGTCAGGATGTGATGCTCATGCAGGAGGCGCCCCGTCACGCGCGAGCTCGGCTCGGGCGTCGCAGGGAGCTTGAGCACCACCCTGTCGCCCGAGGGGCGATGGACCGCGCGGCACACCCGGGTCTCGGTCCCTTCGTGCAGCACCTCCCCCACAGCGTAGTCTCTGAGATCCATCCCGGTTCAGCTCCTCTTCGGGTCCGGCGGAGATGCCGGGGAACGACGATTCATCAGGACATCAGAGCTCGCGCTCGCGCGCACGTCGACGCTGGCCGCGCGTCCGCAGCGCGTGCTCCACGCCCGACTGCAGGGTGGCCTTGGTCACGACGTGATCGAGGTGCAGGTCGAGCCGCACGAGCGTCTGCGCCGCCTCGGCGCGGATGCCGGTGACGACCGTTCGCGTGCCGAGCAGCGACAGCCCCTTCGCCGCTTGCACGAGCATGTGCGCGACCGTCTCATCTACCGATCTGACGCCGGTGATGTCAATGATGAGGTGGTCCGCCCCGCGCTCGCTCGCGCCGTGGAGCGCGGTCTCGACCGCCTGCCTGGCGCGCTCGACGTCCACCGTGCCGACGAGGGGCATCACGAGGATGCCATCGATGATCGGGATGAGCGGGGCGGAGAGCTCGAGGAGCCGCTCCCGCTGGGCCGCGATGATCTGGTCTTGCAGCGCGGCCCTCGCGGCTTCGGCGCGCTCGCTCTGGAGCAGCTGGTCGGAGAGCCGAGCGTTCGTGTCGCGCAGCGTTTGCACGGCGTCCGCCAGCGCCTCCTCGGCCCTGGCGCGCTCCCGGATCTCCTCCGACAGCCTCCGATTCTGCTCCTCGACGGCCCGCGTCGCGCGCCGGAGCGAGATTTGCGTGTGCACCCGCGCGAGGAGCTCGGTCTTCTCGAACGGCTTGGTCACGTAGTCCACGGCGCCCACGCGGAAGCCCTGGATCCTGAACTTCGCTTCGGCGAGCGCCGTCATGAAGACGACGGGGATGCTCCGCGTCGCCGGGTCGGCCTTGATGCGCTGGCACGTCTCGAACCCGCTGAGGCCAGGCATCAGCGCGTCGAGCAAGATGAGATCTGGCTGAGTCAGGCCGGCCAGCTCGATCGCCTCCTCGCCGTCGCACGCGACGGCGACCTCCAGCCCATCGGAGATGAGCGCGTCCGACAGCACGTTCAGGTTGTCCGCGCTGTCGTCCACGATGAGGACGAGCCCGGCGGGCCGAGATTCTTGCGCTTGCATAGGTGTCTGCCAGTCTCAGGGGGCCCGAAGGCGCCTCCTGGGCTTGGCCGGCGAGTCCCGCCGGACGGCGAGCGAGCAAACGCACGCGCGGTGAGCTGGCATCTCTGTCACGGAAGGCGTCTTTCTGGCATCTTGACGTTCGTACCATGGGATGGCCGGCGTTAACACGTCTTTTGTAGGCTGTAGGCGGCGGGCGATTGGGCGGGGGTAGGCTGAGTCACACCGGGCGTCCCATCATGCACGCACGCCCACGTCGGGCACACGTCGGTCACGTCGGTCACGTCGGGGCGCTGCTGCCGGCTGACCTCGGCGTCGTCCGTGCCGAGGCGGTTCGGACGCCCAGCGCGGCCTCATTGCCGTCGCGTGTGGCCGCCGCAAAGATCGGCTGATCGATGGCGTGGGTCAAGGTGGGTGCGAGAGCGCTCGACCCCATGAGCCGATCGAGGGGCGGGTGGGCCTCGACGAATCAGGGGATCGCCGCATCGCCGCGTCCCGCAGCCGACCGCGAACGATGCCATGGGTACGAGCGGGATAGAGAATTTGTCGAGTGCCATGCTCGCGGGGTCCCGCTCGGTCTGGTCCTCTGCAAACGCCTCTGGATCTTTCGCTGTGGCGGAGATTGGGTGAGGTGAAGCTGGGTTGGGGTTGAGGGCCGGCGTCCGCTCATGGTGCGATGCGGTGTGCTTCGTAGATGTCGGTCCCGCCGGAGCGCTCCGAGGAGAAGAAGAGAATGGACCCGTCCGGCGACAGGTAAGGATCGTTCTCGCGCGCGTCGGGAACGTTCACCTCCTCCAGCGGCTGCGGCGGTTCGAAGGCGTCGTTGGTCCCCGGCCGTCGCGCCCAGTACAGGTCGTCCCCTGAACGGAACAGGATCTGCCGGCCATCATCGAACAGGACGGGCGCCAGCTGGTCGCCCGCGTCGTTCAGCTCGGCGAGCGGGACGAGCTCGCCCCATTCGTCCAGCGGGCGCTCGCGGGACGCGATCGCGAGGTTCCAGCCCTGGGTATCAGGCCCATTCAGCCCGACCACGACGCGGAGCTCGGGCAGATCGACGTGCGGGTTCATCGCCTGCGTGCCGTCGTCGTGACCGGGATTGAGCGCGTCGACGTAGGAGGGCTCGCCCCAGGGGGCGTCCCGGCTTGCGCGCTCGGACATCCAGATGCCCGATCGTTCCGCGCTGCCGCGAAAGAAAGGAGCATGGGACGCCTGCCCACGATGTGCGCCGCAGATCTTGCTGGAGCCGACCTGACCCAGGTTGGGGTGAGCCGACCCAGGTTGGGGTGAGCCCGTGCTCTGGCAAAAGCGCGTGTCCGGACCGGACGCCTGGTACGACGGTGGGGAGGCAAAGGATATCGCCGTCGATCCCGAGGACAATCTCCTGATCGTGGGCCGCAGCCTGGGAAATCTGGATCTGGGCGGTGGACCAATCCCCGCCGGGACGCACTTCGTGGTGAAGATGAGCCCGCTCGGCGACTACATCTGGCACCGAGAGGCACCGAGCGACGCCGTGTTCGCGGACTCCGCCGGGAACGTCATCGTCCTGGGAGAAGGGTCGATCGTCAAGCTCGATGCTTCCGGCGCGGAGCTCTGGCGCCGCACGTTCACGGGCACGCCCGCCACGATTCGAGGCCTGACGACCTATCACGACGACCGACTCGTGCTCGTCGGCGACTTCACGGGTACAGTCGACTTCGGCGCCGGCCCGCTCACCGCCGCAGGCAGCGACGGCTTTGTGACGGTCCTAGCTCCCTGACGTACGCGATCGCGATTGCGTCAGGGGTGACGGATCCTGGTGTCCGCGAGCTCCCACGACGCCTGAGCTGGCGCTCGCTGCGCCATCCCACCCCGCGCCGTCCTGCCAACCTGGGTCGGGTCGGCCAACCTGGGTCGGGTCGGCCAACCTGGGTCGGGTCGGCCAACCTGGGTCGGGTCGGCCAACCTGGGTCGGGTCGGCCAACCTGGGTCGGGTCGGCCAACCTGGGTCGGGTCGGCCAACCTGGGTCGGGTCGGCCAACCTGGGTCGGTCGGCCAACCTGGGTCGGGTCGGCCAACCTGGGTCGGTCGGCCAACCTGGGTCGGGTCGCGGCCAACCTGGGTCGGGTCGCGGCCAACCTGGGTCGGGTCGCGCGCACCGCTGCACACTTCCAGCCTGACCAAGCTGGCGATCCGCGATCCCCGCGCATCCCGAGAAAGCGCGGACTTCGAGCGCGCGCCGAGGAGCCCTCCAGGCAGACCAGACGCCGCTCGGCCGGGGGAGGGAGGGCAGGGTGAGCGAAAGGGCGCGCTTCTTGACGAAGTAGGTTAGAGTGCGCGCCATGCCTGATTTCGCCAAGCTCGCCGCCGCGTGCACGATGGCCCGCGGCCTCGCCATGGACGCCGTCCACGCCTGCTCCTCCGGTCACCTCGGCCTGCCGCTCGGGGCCGCCGAGATCGGGGCCGCTCTCTATGGCGACCTCCTCCGTCACGACCCGAGCGAACCGCACTGGCTGAACCGCGACCGCTTCGTCCTGTCCGCCGGCCACGGCAGCATGTTCCTGTACGGCTGGCTGCACCTCTCGGGCTACCCGGTGTCCATCGACGACATCCGCCGCTTCCGGCAGTGGGAGTCGAAGACGCCCGGCCACCCGGAGTACCACTACACCGAGGGCGTCGAGGCGACGACGGGCCCGCTCGGTCAGGGCGTGGGCAACGCGGTGGGGCACGCGGTGGCCGCCAAGATGCTGGCCGCCCGCTACAACACCCAGGAGCACACGATCTTCGACCACACCGTCTGGTGCCTCGCCGGCGACGGCTGCCTCCAGGAGGGCGTGGCCGCCGAGGCGGCCGCCTTCGCGGGACACTTCAAGCTCGACAACCTGATCCTCATCTACGACGCCAACGACGTCACCCTCGACGCCATGGCCGTGAAGACCCAGAGCGAGGACACGGCCAAGCGCTTCGAGGCCTACGGCTTCGAGGTGCTCCACATCGAGCAGGGCAACGATCTGCAGGCCGTCCACCGGGTGCTCGGCCAGGCGCGGGCGTCGAAGAGCGGCAAGCCGAAGTTCGTCGTGGCCCACACCCTGATCGGCAAGGGGATCCCCGAGGTCGCCGGGACGCAGAAGGCGCACGGCGAGGGCGGCGCCAAGTTCGTGGACCAGGCGCGCAAGAACCTGGGGCTCCCGCCGGAGCACTTCTACGTGAGCGAGGAGGTCAAGCAGTTCTTCGCGAAGCGCAAGGAAGAGCTCGGCAAGGCGCGCGCGGCGTGGGAGTCGACCTTCCAGGCCTGGCGCGCGAAGAACCCGGAGCTCGCGCAGAAGCTCGACGAGGGCACCTCGCGGAAGGTGCCCGCCGACCTCGACGCGCGCGTCCCCGCCTTCGCCGCCGGCACCAAGGTCGCCACGCGGAAGGCCGGCGAGACCGTGCTGCAGGCTGTCGCCGAGGCGGTGCCGGCGCTCATCGGATCGAGCGCGGATCTCTACGGCTCGACGTTCAACTACATCGCGTCGAGCACCGACTTCGATCCGGAGCACCCCGGCGGCCGGAACATCCGCGCGGGCATCCGCGAGCACGGCATGGGGGCGATCCTGAACGGCATCGCCTACCACGGCGGCCTGCGCCCGAGCGGCGCCACGTTCCTCGTATTCGCGGACTACCTGCGGCCGAGCATCCGCCTGGCCGCGCTGTCGCACCTGCCGGTCATCTACATCTTCACGCACGACTCGGTGGGCGTGGGCGAGGACGGGCCGACGCACCAGCCCGTCGAGACCGTCGCCGGGCTGCGCGCCATCGTCGATCTCGACGTCATCCGGCCGGCGGACGCCGAGGAGACGGCCGGCGCCTGGATCGCCGCGCTGGAGCGCACCGACGGGCCGACGGTCCTCGCGCTCACGCGGCAGGCCGTCCCGATGCTGCCGGGCGACGCCGCCGCGAAGCGCGAGGGCGTCCGGCGCGGCGCCTACGTCCTCGTCAAGGAGACGGCGGCGCTCGAGACGATCCTCATCGCCACGGGCAGCGAGGTGCAGCACGCGGTCGAGGCCGCCAAGCGGATCGGCCCCGGCGTCCGCGTCGTCTCGATGCCGTGCGTCGAGCGGTTCGCGCGCCAGGACCGCGGCTACCGCGAGGCCGTGCTGCCCGCGGCGTGCACGCGGCGCGTCTCCATCGAGGCCGGCGTCACCTTCGGCTGGCACCAGTGGGTGGGCTCCAAGGGGCTCGCCCTCGGGATCGACCGCTACGGCACGAGCGCCCCCGGCGACATCGTGATGGACCGGCTGGGCATGAATCCGCAGGCCGTCGTGCAGGCGGTGCAGGACCTCGTGCCCTGAGCCTCGGGAGAGCCGCCCGCCGGGACGCCAAGGACGCCAGGGAGCAGCGCGCTCTCGGCGTCCGTGGCGTCCTTTCCTCTGCTGTTCCGCCGGTCGCCGGCCGGCTATAGTCCGCCGTGGTGCGCTGCCGGCTCTGCGCTTCACCGCTCGCTTACATCCATGGCCACGCCGCCTGCGTGAACGGCCGCTGCCCGATGTTCGGCGCCAACCAGGCCGAGTGCTGCAGCGGCGAGACCGCGGAGAGCTGCCCTGCCGCGGCCGACGACGGCGCTGCGCCGCGGTCGCCGACCGGGAGTCCGGGAGGGCGCGCGCCGTGACGCGAGCCGCTCGATCGACGAGAGCCCTGGCGACGAGAGCGCTGGACGCCGCGCGCCGCGGAGCTACATGCCGCCCGTGCCGTCGGGCGACCTGATCTCGCAGCTCCTGGCGCTCTTCGCGGTGCTCGGGGTCGGCGTGCTGCTGCGCGCGCTCGGCCGCGGCGGCCAGGCGGACGCGGCCGTGCTGAACCGGCTCGTCGTCGACGTGACCACGCCGGCGCTGATCGTCTCCGTGCTGCGCCGCTCCGGCATCGGCCACGGCGCGTGGGGCGCCGTCGCCGCATCGACGATCGCGCTCTTCGCGTGCGCCCTCGCGGGCGTCGCGGTCGCGCGCGCCCTCGGGCTCCCGCGCGCCACGCAGGGCGCCGCGGGCCTCGTCGGCAGCTTCTCCAACACCGGGTTCCTCGGCGTCCCCGTCGTGCTCACCCTTTACGGGCGGGCGGGCGACGCGGCGGGGACGGCGATCCTCGTCGACAGCATCGTCACGATGCTGATGCTCTGGACCTTCGGCGTCGCGCTAGCCGCGCGCATGGGCGCGGGCGGCGACGTGGACGCGCGGAGCTTGCTCCGGGTGATCCTGCACCCCAACGTGCTGTCGATCGCCGCCGGGCTCGCGCTTTACGCGCTGCCGATCCCCTTGCCGACGTGGGTGGAGCGCGCGCTCGACGCGCTCGGGAGCGCGACCCCCACGCTCGTGTTCCTCGCGCTCGGCCTGAGCCTCGACCTGCGCTCGCTGCGCGGCCGCGTGCGGCCGCTCGTCGCCGTCGCCGCCGTGAAGCTGGTCGTGGCCCCGGCGGTCGCGCTCGGCGCCGCGGTCGCGCTCGGCCTCCGGCGGCCGGTGTCCGAGGTGGCGGTGCTGCAGTCGGCCATGCCGACCTCCATGGTGTCCGTCATCGTCGCCGCGCGGTACGGCTGCGACGGCCAGTTCGCCGCGGCCACCGCGGTCGTGACGACGCTCGGGGCGCTGGCGACCCTGCCGGCCGTGATCGAGGCGCTGCGCCGGCTCCTCGCGTGACGCGCGTGCCGCGCGTGACGCGCGTGACGTCGGAGGATCGCGGGCGAGGCCGCTTCCGATGGCGATCCTCGCCCGAGGCGCTGCCCCGGTAGCGCGGCGCCGTCCAGCGAGGGCGCGGCGCGCGCGGCCGAGATCAGCGCGGATGCCTCCAGGCCACAGCCGGCGCGCTCACGCGCCGACCTGATAGACGCGCTGGTAGCCCGCCTCGACGTCGGTGATCGTCACCTCGACGATGCCGTGCGAGGTGATCGCGTACTGCTCCTCGATCAGCGGCCCCTCGTTGGTCATGCGCTGCACGGGCACGGCGGCGATCTCGGCGGCGCGCTCGCGGAGCCGCCGGTCGAAGGGGAACACGACCTCGTTGAACGCCGTGATGTCGCCGTGGGGCACGCCGAGCCGGTCGAGCGCGGCGCACTCGACGAACCGGTAGCGGCCGACGTTGTGCGCCGCGCGGTACACGCGCCGCGAGACCACCGGCGCCTCGTGGCTCGACGGGACGCGCGCCTCCCGGTCGAAGATCGGGTCGAACACCACCTCCTCCCCGCCGCTGCTCTCCCGGAACACCCCGAAGTGGCGCGACAGCCGGTCGGACAGCTCGAAGCCCGCGTCCTCGTCGACGGCGATGGCGAGCCCCATCGCGATCGCCGCGGAGGGGTAGGGGGAGCGATGGACGCGGCGCCCGAAGCGCTCGCGCAGCGTCCGCGCGACGACGGGCAGCGAGCTCGCGCCGCCGACGACGTAGATCCCCGCGATGTCGGCGAGCGCCTCGCCCGCGCCGGCGTCGAGGCGCGCGATCACCGGCTGCATCGCGGTGATCGTCGCCTCCACGAGCGGCACGCACCGGTCGTAGAAGTCGGAGGCCGAGATCGTCACCTCGTGCGCGGGCGCGAGCTCGCCGAGGCACGCCTCCAGATCGATCACGATCCGCCGGGAGTTCGGGTTGAGGCGCTCCTTCGCCTCGCGGCACTGGTCCGCGAGCGCCGCGAGCGCGCGCGCCGGCAGCGCCTCACGCTCGATCTTGGCCGCGGCGAGCGCCATCTCGCTCAGCGCGGCGTCGAAGTCGTCGCCGCCGAGGTGGTTCAGCCCCGCGGTCGTAACGGCGTCGTGGCTCCGCCCGGTCATGTGGACCAGCGAGGCGTCGAACGTGCCGCCCCCGAGGTCGTACACGACGATGTGCTCGCGCTTCGACGTGATGGTGCTGCGGTAGCGGTGCGTGTACTCGAAGCCGGCGGCCGAGGGCTCGTTCAGGAGCGCGATCACCTCGAAACCGGCGCGGCGGAAGGCGTCGAGCGTCACGAAGCGCTGCGTCCCGTGCGCGTTCGCCGGGGTCGCCACGACGCAGATGAGGCGCCCGTCGTCGTCCTTCTTCTTGGGTCGGTTCGACCGGTGCAGCACGGCGTCGCGGAGCGACCTCAGGAACAGGGTGAGGAGATCGAGCACCCGGAGCTTCGTCCCGCCGATCTCGACCTCGAAGTCGGGCGACGCGCGCGGGCCCGAGAGCACGCGCTTGAACGAGCGGAGCACGGTCCACTCCGGGTCCGAGGCGACCGCGAGGGCGTCGAAGCCGAACCGGAGCTCCCCCCGCCGCTCGGCCGCCACGGAGGGGTAGAAGTCCACGGGGTCCCCCGCCGTGTCCTGGAAGCTGATGACGGGGTAGTTCCCGCGGTCGCAGCACGCGACCACGGTCCGCGTGGTCCCAAAATCGATCCCGAGTCGCAAGGCGGGTCTCCTCCGGCCCGCATGCTGCCACACTCGGCCTCCCGCGGTGCAGATCGCTGCACGCGGCCCGTGGGAATGTCGGGGAAACGCTTTTCCAGTACACTGCCCGCGTGGACCCCTCCGGCCTGAACCTCCCGACGCCGCCGGATCAGGGCAAACGGTCGCAGCTCCTCGGCGGCGTGATCAGCGCCTCGATCGGCGTCGTCCTGCTCGCGGTGGGCCTGGTCCAGCTCCTTTTCTTCTATCTCCCCGGCAAGACGCCGCGCCTGACCATCGAGCTGATCCTGATCCCGATGGGGCTCGTCTTCGGGATCCCGGGCGCGCTCGATCTGCGGCGCTCGCTCCTGAACCGCTGGGTGATGCGCCACGGCGTCCCCGCCCAGGCCGAGGTCCTGCGCCGCGACTTCACGAAGAAGGAGTACGACGGCAACCCCGTCAGCCGGCTGCACCTCCGCGTCCTGCCGCGCGACGGGGCGCCCTACGAGGTCACGATCGACTGGATCGCGCACACCGAGCTCATGATGCTGAGCCCCGGGCGCGTCGTGCCGGTGAAGGTGCACCCGAGGAAGCCCCGGGCGGTCGTGATCGCCGCCTGAGCGCGCGGCGCGCCCCTCGCCGCGAGTCGGTTGTGCGCTGTAAAATTCTTGTGATATGAAAAATTGCGCTGAGCGAGCGCCGGATCGCCCAGGCGTCACAGGCGGGGAGGCTGGATCGTCGTCAGGTGGAGGGGCCCGCGGGTCCCGGACAAGGAGAACCACCGTGAGCGACAGAACCGCTGTGAAATACGAGCAGGAGATCCCGGACGTGCTGCAGGCGCTGGCCGGCGTGCACAAGGCGATGGACAAGCACGGCTTCGACAGGAAGATCATCCACCTCGTGCAGCTGCGCGCGTCGCAGATCAACCAGTGCGCCTTCTGCGTGAAGATGCACACGCGGGAGGCGCGCCAGGACGGCGAGACGAACGAGCGGCTGGACCGGGTGGTCGTGTGGGAGCACGTCAGCGATTTCAGCGAGCGCGAGCGGGCCGCGCTCGCCTGGACCGAAGCGCTGACCGTCCTCGATCGTCGGACCGACTATGCGGCCTTGCGCACGCGGCTGCGGGAGCACTTCTCCGAGCAGGAGATCGGCGTCCTGACCTCCGCCGTCGCCATGATCAACCTGTGGAACCGCATCCAGGTGTCGAGGCACTGAGATGACCCGAGAGGACGACGTCGCGGCGTTCGAGGCCACGAGGCCCATGCTCCTCGGCCTCGCCTACCGCATCCTCGGCTCGCGCGCGGAGGCCGAGGACGCGGTGCAGGACACGTTCCTGAAATGGCAGAGCGCCGACAGGAGCGCGATCGAGAACCCGGCCTCGTGGCTCACGACCCTGTGCACGCGCCGGTGCATCGATCTCCTGCGGGCCGCCCGCAACGCCCGTGTCGACTACGTGGGAGCCTGGCTGCCAGAGCCGATCCACGCGTCGACCGAGGGCGAGCCCGGCGAGCGGCTGTCGCTCGCGGCGTCGCTCCAGACGGCGTTCCTGCTGGTGCTCGAGCGCCTCACCCCGAAGGAGCGGGCGGCGTACCTGCTCCACGAGGTGTTCGACGTGTCCTACCCGGAGATCGCGGCGACGCTCGGCCTCCAGGAGACCACGTGCCGCAAGCTTGTCTCGCGGGCGCGCGCCAACGTGGCGCAATCGAAGGTGCGGCACACCACCCCGCTGGACCGGCAGGAGCAGCTGCTCGCCGCCTTCCAGACGGCCGTGGCGAGCGGCGGAACGGACCAGCTATCGGCGCTGCTCTCGGACGAGGTCGAGCTCTGCGCCGACGGGGGGGGCAAGGTGCCGACCCTGCGCGAGGTCCTGCGGGGCAAGGCCGAGGTGCTCGAGTTCGTCGGCCGCGCCCTCCACGCGTACTGGGGCGACTACACGTGGGAGGCGACGGACATCAACGGGGGCCGGGGCGTCGTCCTGTGGAAGGACGGTTCGGCCGTGGGCTGCGTGTCGTTCGCCTACGACGAGCACGGCGCGGCGACGAACGTCTACATCGTGCGCAACCCCGACAAGCTGGCCCGCCTGGGCGAGGGCGGGGGCGACGGCGGAGGCGGGGTCGCGCCGGGCGGCGCCCGCGAGGCCGGCTGATCGGGCGGATCAGCGCCTGGGCGAGCGGCGCGCCAGTGCCGTGGGCGTGACGCCGAGGACGCGGCGCATGCACCGCGCCATGTGGCTCTGGTGCGCGAACCCCGCCTCGATCGCCACCTGGCTGGCGGGCAGGTCGCCGCGCGCGAGCAGCGCCTTCGCGCGCTCGACCCGGCGCTGGACGACGTACTCGTGCACCGGCAGGCCCGTCGACCGCTTGAACAGGGTCTTGAGGTGCGAGGCGCTGATCTCGGCGACGTCGGCCAGCCGCTCCAGGGACAGGTTCTGGTCGAGGTGCTCCTCGATGTACGCCGTGACGCGCCGCAGCTGCTGCGGCGACAGCCCGCGTTGCGACCGGGCCGGCGCGGCGAAGCGGCCGAGCAGGTGCACGGCGAGGGCGAGGCCGAGGCTCTCCGCATAGAGGAGCCCGTTCGGATGGCCGGCCATGCGCTCGGCGTCGAGCGCCCAGGCGATGTGCTCGATCTGCGGATCCCGGAGCTGGTGGCGCAGATCGAGGCCGGCCGTGTCGGGGTCGCGCCCCATGTCCATGGCGGCGCGGCGCACGAGCGACGCGGGCAGCTCCAGCAGGAGCGAGGTGTTCGGGTCGTCCTCGTGCCAGACGTCCGCAAACCCGGCGGGGAGGACGTCGGTGTCGCCGCGCGTGTAGAGGAACCGGTGGACGCCGCATGAGCCGCGGACCGGCGGGCCCGTGAGCATCTTCAGCCGGTGGTTGGACGAGGGCTCGAGGGCGACGACGCCGCCCGGGGTCTCGAGGACATCGACGCGCGGCCCGAGGCGAGGCCGGGGCGCGCTCGCCGCGTGGTCCTGTGTGCCGGTGGCTCGCATCGACGGCGAGTATCCACCGGCGTCCGGCCGCGCGCCAGGCCACCGGCGCGCGGGCGCCCCTCAGCGCGGGCTGCGCGGGGCGGCCCGCCGCTGGCCGAACGTGCTCTCCGCGCGTCCAAACGTGCGCGACGGGCCGGCGCGCGGACCGCATCCATGGCGAGCACCAACGCCCGCCATGGACGGCGGGCGCGCCAACGGAGGACATCCTATGAGTGAAGTCTCGGTTATCGGCCTGGGTCGCATGGGCATCGCGCTCGCCGGGGCGCTGCTCCGGAGCGGCGCCCGCGTCACCGTCTGGAATCGGACGAGCGCGAAGGCCGAGCCGCTGGTCGCGGCGGGGGCGGCGCTCGCGTCGAGCGTCGCAGCCGCCGTGCAGGCGAGCTCGGTCGTCGTGGTCTGCGTCGCCGACTACCAGGCCACGTACGGGCTGCTGGAGGCGACCCAGGTTGCCGCCGCCCTCGCCGGAAAGGTGCTCGTTCAGCTGAGCACAGGGACGCCGAAGGACGCGCGCGACGGGGAGGCGTGGGCGAAGGCGCGAGGGGCCGATTACCTCGACGGCGCCATCCTGGCTATCCCGAGCCAGATGGGAAAGCCCGAGAGCAGCATCATCGTCTCGGGTTCGGCCACGGCGTTCGAGAAGAGCAAGGCGCTCCTCGAGCGCATGGCCGGCACCGTGTCGTACCTCGGCGGGCAGGTGGGATCGGCGTCGGCCCTGGACCTGGCCTTCATCTCGTTCGTCTTCGGAGGGCTGGTCGGCTTCTATCACGGCGCTCGCATCTGCGAGAGCGAGGGCCTGCGCGTGGGCGATTTCGGTTCCATGATCGCCGACGTCGCGCCGGCCGTGGGCGGGATGATCAAGCAGGACGGCGACGCGATCCAGGTCGGGACCTACGAGAGCCCAGAGAGCTCGCTGGAGATGTGCGCGCGAGGCGCCGAGATCGTCCTGCGACAGGCCCGGGAGGGGAGGATCGACGCCGTGATTCCGGCGTTCACCCAGGGGCTCTTCCGGAAGGGCGTGGCCGCGGGCTACGGCGCCGAGTCTCCGGGCGCGCTGATCAAGGTGCTGCGGGCGGCAACCTGAGTTGCTGAAAGGACGGGTCATGAAGAGCTACGCAGGGAAGAAGGCGGTCGTCACCGGTGGAACCCACGGCATGGGGCTTGCCACGGTCAAGGCGCTCCTCGACGGGGGCGCCGAGGTGCTGCTCACCGGCAAAAACGAGAGGAATATCGAGGCGGCGCGGCGCGAGCTCGGTTCGAGGGCGAACGTGGTGCGATCGGATATGGGGAGCATGGCGGACATCGACGCGCTCTTCGCGATCGTGAGGGACACGCTCGGGCAGATCGACTTGCTGTTCGTCAACGCCGGTGTCGCGAGCCTGGAAACGCTGGACCAGGTGACCGAGGCCTCGTACGACTGGACGTTCGGCGTCAACACGAAGGGGGCGTTCTTCACGGTACAGCGGCTGGTTCCGCTGATGCGGGATGGAGGAGCCATCGTCTTCACGACGTCGATCGCCAACGAGGGCGGCAGCCCCGGCATGAGCGTCTACGCGGGATCGAAGGCGGCGCTGCGGTCGTTCGCGCAGGTCTTCGCGGCGGAACTGCTGCCGAGGCAAATCCGCGTGAACGCGGTGAGCCCCGGGTTCATCAAGACGCCGACCATGGGCATCGCGGGCGCATCCGCGGAGGCGCTGGCGGCCTTCGAGCAGGAGGGCCGCGAGGTCACCCCGATGAAGCGAATCGGCACGCCGGATGAGGTGGCTCGCGCCGTGCTGTTCCTTGCCTTCGAGGCGACCTTCACCACGGGCGTCGAGCTGCCCGTCGATGGCGGCCTCGGTCAGGGCATCGTGACGCCTCACGCGTCACCTGCCCCGGTCACCTGACCCCGTCACGTCACCTGACCCGGGTTCACCCGCCTCCCGCCTACCCGACCCAGATCGCCTACCCGACCCCGCCTACCCGACCAGGTTGGTTGACCTGACCCAGGTTGCGGTTGACCTGACCCAGGTTGCGGTTGACCTAACCCAGGTTGAGGTTGACCCTAAGGTTGAGGTTGACCCCACCCAGCCTGGTGCGCGTCACCCGAACCGAGGGGTACCCCGCGGGCGAAACCCCGACGGCGGCGCGGCCGGCCCAGGGCAACCCATCAATCCGGGGGCTTCGACCGGCGGCGGAACAGCCGCTGTCGGTCAAGCAGAGACGCGGCGGCTTGGCGCCGCGCCATGCTGACGTGGCGCGGCATGACGCATACGCAGCCATCCTCGGAGCGCTTCACCGCGGACCCGCCACCCGCTCCGCCCCCATCACACGCACGTTCCCCAGGACCATGCGGAGAGGTGTCCCTCTCCAACCCGTCGCGCGCGCTCTCTCTCCGCGTGCGGTGCTATCCCGTGCTCACCGGGTCATTGACGCTGGCGCCGTGAAATGTGCACATCCACCACGTCCCCACCGGGAATAAAACGCTGCGCACGCCAGCACGCCATCGTTCGAGCGCAGCACGGTACGACGCGCGAAACGCGCGTACGGCGGCAGCAGCGGTTCGCCAGGCGTCGCCCTGGTCACGGCCGACGGCAAATGTCGGATTGCGCCCGCGCAGGCCCTCGGAGCTTGTGGCTCGCTCATAAGGCGAGTTTTTAGTGACTTGCTCGGCGCCCACGAAGCGGAGCCCTCTCCGCTCCATGTCCGCATGCGCAAGCTCTTCCTGGCGCTCGAGCTCCGCAGCGACCTGACGGCGAAGGCTCTCCGCATCCTCCGGCGCGATGTCCGGCGGCAGCGCCAGCGGCAGCGTCGCTTCCTCGACCCACTGCGGGTTCGCCGGGTCGAGATACACCGAGGGCCGTGTCGCGCGCAGCACGCCACGGCCGAGCTCACCCACATGTACCTTGACGCCCGGCCATTCCGTCGCATGCCGGACCAGACCAGCGGCCACAGGGTTCGCGAGCACGTAAGCGATTTTTTCGACCACCGCGGCCGGCGTCATCAGCCGTACCACGCTCGTGGCCTCGTGGTCCCATACGGGCCCTTCCCACTCGCGCAGCACCTTCGTCCCCAGAGCGACGAGGCGGTGGAAATACTGCAAGAAGCGCGGCAGTACGCCCTGCACATCGGTTACCACGAGGTGCAGATGCGTCGACATTGCGCAAAGAGCGTGAACCTCGACGCCGTAGCGGCGGGTTGAGACTGCGAGGGCGTAGACCAAGAGCTGGTTGATGGCCGCATCGGGGCGCAACAGGAAATGACGGCGTAGGACGCGACGGGTGACCAGGTAAGTTGCGCCGGCAGCGATCTCGCGAGGCTGGCTCATGGTTGGAGTGCAGAAGCAAGCGTTGTGCCGTGAGTCGGTGTGAATTATTTCAAGGGGTTGCCACCGCGCGGTGGGTGGCGGCCGCGGATTCCGCCGCTTTCCGCCACCCTTGGCTGAAGTGCGTGACCATGGCTATCCGCGCTGCGTCGCGTTTCGCAATCCGCACGCGCTGAAGCGTTGCCAACCTGGATCGCGTCGCCAATTCGGTGTTGCCGACCTGGGTGGGTGGTCGCTGCCGACCTGGGTTGGATGGTCGCTGCCAACCTGGGTTGGGCGGTGGTGTGACGCGACACGAGGTCAACCCGGG
Organism: Sorangium sp. So ce296; assembly: GCF_051529605.1. Taxonomy (NCBI): domain Bacteria; kingdom Pseudomonadati; phylum Myxococcota; order Polyangiales; family Polyangiaceae; genus Sorangium; species Sorangium sp. So ce296. The sequence goes on along the minus strand of NZ_CP150325.1, from coordinate 13,234,012 downwards.
TCGGAGCGCCACACGAGGTCAACCCGGGTCCGCTATTTCCTCTCGCCCGGCTTGTCGCTCTTGGCGTCGCCGCCGCCGCCGCTCTCCTGGATGGAGGGCGGCGGGTCCGACTGGACTGTCTTCGCGTCGCCGGGCTCCAGCGTCACCATCATCGTCCGGTTGCCGCGCTCCAGGTCCACGAACGTCACCTCGTGCGTTCCCGGCGCAACCTTGCGCCCCGTGATCGGCGTCGTCCCGATGGGCTTACCGTCCAGCAGGATCTCGGTTGGTTGCGCCGAGACCACGTCGAGCATCGGCGCGTCGTCCAGCGGAGGCTCGGGCTCAGGCTCGGGCTGGGCCGCGATCGGCGCGGGCTGCGGAGGCTCCGGCGGGGGCTTGGGGGCCCCGCCGCAGCCGGCGAGCGGGATGACGAGGAGAAGAGCGGCGACACGGAGCATGCGCCGGAGGCTAGACACGAAATCTCGCGCGAGGAAATGGCTCGGCGACATCGCGCACGCGCCGCGAGCGCCCGGAGCCCGGACGTTGCCTTGTCCGCCCGGCCCAGGTACCTCTGGTCGCCATGCCGACGGTGGCGATCCGCCGAACGGGGAACCCGCGACAGCCGGCGGAGCACGTCGACCGCGCGTTGACCGAGAGCCCCAGCAGGGCCCGCGAGCATCCCGCGGACGCTGGCATCCCATTTCTGATGGCGCGGCACATTTCGACAAATCCCGCCGCGTACCACGACCTCGAGCGCGACAGCGGCCCGCGCACCGCGACCTCGGCGATCCGCGCGCGGCGCCTTGCGCTCGAGAACGCCTGCGTCACCGGTCGGACGACGAGGGGCGACGGAGGGCTCTGATGGCAGCGCCGTCCTCGTCGTCCTCGTCGCGGCTCCGGGTGATGGGCGGCCTCGCCGCGGTGGCGTTCGTCGTCCACGGCGGCAACCACGTGCGGCGGGGCTCACCGCACGACCTGCTCTGGATGTGCAACGTCGCGCCCCTCCTGCTCGCGGCCGGCTGCTTTCTCGCCAGGCCAGACCTCGCCGCGATCGCGGCGCTGTGGCTCGCCTTCGGCACGCCCATCTGGCTGCTCGACATCGCGACGGGCAGCGGGCTCCTCCTGACCACGTTCCTGCCGCACGTGCTCTGCCCGATCCTCGCCGTCCTCGCGGTGCGGGAGCTGGGCCTCCCGCACCGCGCCTGGCTCAAGGCCACCGCGGCGTTGCTCGCCCTGGTAGGGCTCACGCGCGCGCTCACGCCGCCCGAGACGAACGTCAACCTCTCCCACCGCGTCTGGGCGGGCTGGGAGGCGCTGTTCCCGCGCTACGATCTGTTCCTCGCCCTCGTGGCGGCCGCGGCGGCGCTCACCTTCCTCGCCATCGATCGCGCGCTCGCGGCGTGGCTCGGCCCGCAGCGCCGGCGCGCCGCGGGCGCGACCCGCGGGGCGAGCACCACCTGACGCGCGACCTCCTCCTCGTCCTCGACGCAAGCACGCCGAGCGAACCCAGCCGCACCGCGCGAGCCGAAGGCGGGGACCCTGCGCGACGAGGTCCCGCTCGCTCGCTTCCGACGCGGTGATCTCGCGACCATCGCTTCCTCGACGAGGTCGACTTCCCGCCGAGCGCGCGAGCGCTCCATCGACGCGACCCTCCAGGCGAAGACGGCGCACGTCGATCGCCTGACCGATCGCGGCGCCCCGCTGGTCGAGCTCGCCACCGCTCGGGATGCTCACCCCGGCGCGCGCGTCCCTGCCTTGCCGCGCGCGCCCGGTCGCGTCACGACCCAGCCATGCGTCGCGCGTGCGAGCTCCAGCAACCTCGCGCATCGGCCGACGCGGTCCGACCCGAGATCGCGTCAGCCGTCGACCGCGACACGGGCGATGATCCCGTTTCACCGTGACGCGCCGCTGTGAACGCCTGAGCCGGAACCAACAGGAGCCACTCGATGAAGAAGAGCCTACCTGACGATGATCTCCGCCTGCCGGTGAAGCTGGACTCCACGAGCAACGGTGAGTACTGGCCGCGATCCCCGGACGCGGCGCTGCGCGAGGCGCAGCGGAGCGCGATGGAGAGCGCGCTCGACAACGCGCGCAGGCTGGGGATGAGCCGGCGCGAGTACCTCGCCAGCACGTGCGGCGCCGCGACCGTCTTCCTCGCGCTGAACCAGCTGGGCTGCGGGGGCGGGCGCTACCAGGTCACGAAGGAGTCCACGCTCGACCCCGCCGCCGCGAACGAGAAGCTGACCGGCAAAGAGTTCATCTTCGACGTGCAGACGCACGAGGTGAGCGCCGACCGGGTCTGGTGGAAGGAAGGGCAGCCGTCGCTCGCGAACTTCCTCAAGACGACGCCGCAAGCGGACTGCGGCGCCCCGGCCTGGGCGCGGTGCTTCACCGATGACGTGCTCATCCGCGAGGTCTTCATGAACAGCGACACCCAGCTCGCCGTGCTGACCGGCCTCTGGGGCGATCCGCTGCCCATGCTCACCGAGGAAGCCGCGCGTACGCGGGAGAAGGTCGCGCAGCTCGGGCGGGATCGGCTGCGCATCCACGGCGTCGTCCAGCCGACCATCGCGCCCTGGGAGAAGATCGCCGACGAGATGCGCAGGCAGGCCGAGACCATGAAGCTCAGCGCGTGGAAGCTCTACACCGTGTGGGGACCGACCGGCGAGGGCTGGTGGCTGAACGACGAGGTGGGCCGGAGGACGATCGAGCACGGCATCGCCCTCGGCATTCCGATCTTCGCGGTGCACAAGGGGCTCCCGCTCTCCGGAATGAACCCGGAGTACACGCGGCCGAAGGACGTGGGACCGGCGGCGCGCGCGTTCCCGAAGGCGACGTTCCTCATCTATCACTCCGGCTATGAGCCCGACATCACCGAAGGCCCGTACGACCCGAAGGCCACGCGCGGCGTGGACGCGCTGATACGCTCCCTCGAGGAGAACGGCGTCGGGCAGAACGGGAACGTGTACGCCGAGCTCGGCTCCACGTGGCGCGAGGTGATGAAGAAACCCGACGAGGCGGCGCACGTCCTGGGCAAGCTGCTCAAGCACGTGGGCGAGGACCGGATCCTCTGGGGGACCGACGCCATCTGGTTCGGCTCGCCGCAGGATCAGATCCAGGCATTCCGGGCGTTCGAGATCACCCCCGAGCTCCAGGAGCGCCACGGGTACCCGGCGCTGACCCCGGAGCGGAAGGCGAAGATCCTCGGCCTCAACGCCGCGCGCGTGTACGGCGTCGACGTCGCCGCGGTGCAGGGCGCGCAGGCCCGCGACGAGGTGAGCCGCGCGCGCGCGGAGTACGCGAACGCGCCGATGCCTTCGTTCCAGACCTACGGCCCACGGACCCGCCGGGACATGCTGCGCCTGCTCGATTTTACGCGCGGCCTGCCGGACTAGCGGCGAGGCCTGCGCGCGGCGCGCGCGGCGCCCACGCCGTACGAGCGGCTGCGCGCGTCGCGCCCTTTTCGCGACGTGTCCCCGGATGCGGCGCCGGATTTCTGTGGTGCGTTCGGAGCGAAAGCGAGCGGGCTCGGCAGCTCAGGGCTCGTACGCCTGCGCGATGGTCTCGATCATCCGCGGGATCGCGACGGAGATGAGGATCCCGAGGTTCGCCCGCCTGTTGTCCACCAGCATGCCCTGGAGCAGCTTGCCGTGGTTGACCACCACCACGGTGTGGTTGCCCGCCATGTCGAGCATGTAATACCGCCCGAGGGGCGGGAAGTTCGAGTCGCGCAGCGAGCTGTCCAGCTCCTCGGTGATGCGCGTGAAGAGGGCCACCGCCACGGGCTGCTGGTTGAAGCCGGCGAGCGACAGGCCCGCCGTGCGCTCCCAGATGTCGCTGGCGAGCAGCCCGTCGCGAAGGATGTTGCGGAGGTCGTGGACTGCGGCCTCGAGGACTTTGGTGTCGATCATCGTGCTTCCGTCGCTCCTGGGCGCGCGCGCCCGCATTGAAAATCCGGATGTATCACAGCCCGCGCACGGTCGTCTCGAGCGCCTCCTTCAGCTGCTCGAGCGCCCGCGTGGAGAGAGCCTCGTCGCCCACGGTCCCGAGGCAGAAGCCGCCGCGCGCCGTGCGCGTCTCGACCCAGGACATCATCTGCGCGCCCAGCCAGAGCGCGCCCGCCGTGGCGTCGACACCAGGGACGGTGCGGACGCCGACCAGCGCCGAGAGCAGCGGGCCCACGAGGGACACGTGCGCCTCCGAGATGCCGTGCGCCGCCAGCGTGAGGCCGTTGTCGTCGGCGACGAAGGCGCCCGCGCACGCGTGGTGGGCGAGCGTCCAGGCGACGAGCGCGTCGAGCCGGTCGGCCGGGTTGTCGGAGGTCTGCACGAGGCGCGGCACCTCCTTCGGCGCCTTGGGCGCCGCCTTCGCCGGCGCGGGCGGCGCCTTCGCGGGCGCGCCGGCGCGCGACGACCCCATGGCGCTCACGAGCGCCGCCGGCTCGCGCGCGGGCGTCGCCGACACCCGCGCGAGCAGCGAGCTCACCCGCTGCGCGTCAGTCCACGAGACGGATCGGGCCGTCATCCTCGCCTCCTGCCGTGGTGCCAAGGCGCTCCTCGATCTCGGCCACCAGCTTGTCGAACACCGCCGAGACCGCCGGCGGGCGGCGGCTGAGCAGGCCGAGCGGCACCCCCGCGCGGCTCGCCTGGAGGAACGTGCTGTCGCGCGGGACCGCGGTGTCGAAGACCTGGTCGCGGTAGAGCGACCACAGCTCCTCCAGCGAGGCCAACAGCACCGGATCGCGGAACGAGCTCATGGTGCCGACCACGCCGAGCAGCGAGCAGGCGGAGCCGATGTCGCGGAGCCGCGCCAGGAGCTCGAGCAGCCGGGGCAGGGCCCGCAGCGCGAGCGGCTCGCACTGCGCCACGGCGACGACGTGGTCCACCTCTTCGAGCGCGAGGCGCGACATCCCGCCGAGCCCGGCCGGCGTGTCGAAGAGGATCAGGTCGAAGTCGCGCTGGCTCTGCTCCAGGATGCGCCCCACGAGGTTGGCCTCGCGCGCGTTGACGGAGAAGCGATCCTCGTCGAGCGCGTCGACGGGGCCCATGGGCAGGAGACAGAGCTCCGGGAGCCGCGTCTTGACGAGCCCCTCGAGCGGGGGGCCGCCGCGCGCGAGGCTCGCGGCGAGGCCGGGGCGGTCGCTGACGCCGTCGAGCGACATGCCGATGGCGCCCTGCAGATCCGTGTCGACGAGGAGGGTCCGCGCGCCTCGGCGCGCGAAGGCGAAGGCGCAGTTGAGCGCCACGGTGGTCTTTCCGACTCCGCCCTTCAGGCTGGCGAATGCGATGGATCGGGTCATTTGGGGTATCCGAGCTTGCGTAGCTGTTCCAGGTTAGCGCGCACGAGACTGGATGCGGGGTCGAGGGTGGAGAGGTCGGTGAGGACGCGGGCCGCCTCGCTGTAGCTGCGTTCCATGAGGAGGCGCCGCGCGTCGGCGTTGAGCTGCTTGACGCGCGCCGCGCGCTGCTCGGGCGAGAAGAGCGCGACCTCGATCCGCCTCGAGGAGATCGGCGGCGGCATCTCCACGCAGCCCTCGTCGATCCGGCGGAGCGAGTCGAGCACGAGCTCCGCGAGATCCTTGAAGATGGTGCGCTCCTTCGTCGAGCTGACGGTCGGGTTGACGCGCACGCGCATCTCCGGGCGGATGAGCCGCGCGAACGCCTCCTCGCCCACGCCGAGGCCGTCGAACGCCGTCCACACCTGGCCGCGCCGCACCTCGATGAGGCCCACGTCGCCGCTCTCGTTGCTGACCACGAGGACGTGCGAGTCGCCGGACATGCAGATCATCTGCAAGAAGTCGACGGGCACGAAGTACATCCCGATCGGCGCCGACTGCGCGCCCGCGGCGTGCCCCATGAGGACGAGCGTCTCCTCGGCGATGGGCCACGTCACGCGCGTGACGTTCATCGCCCCCGGGACCTCCACGCCCTCGTTCACGGCGAGCACGAGGCGCGCCGTGCGGCGGAGCAGCTGCGCGACGGCGTCCTCCGGCCCGCCCGGGAGCGACGGCGCGTAGATGATGAGCTCCGCGCTCTCGGCGCCCTCGAGCGCCTGCTCCAGCTCCTCCCACGTGGCGGCGCCGATGGCGCTCACCGGCGTCTGCCCCGCGATGACGCGAATGCACCGCATGCGCTCGCGCAGATCGGGATCCGCGACCACGACGATCGGCATCAGCCTCCGAGGTCGCGCCGCGCTCGGCGCAGCATGACGGACGACGCCGAGTCGCCCGGACGCATGCGCGCGCAGGCCTCGAAGGCCTCGATCGCCTCGTCGTAGCGGCGCTGCACGAACGCGGCGGTGCCGCGGGCGAACGCCTCGCGGTAGCGCCGATCCTCCTCCGTCTCGTAGACCCGCGGCGTGAAGGGCGCGCTGCTTGGGGCGGGCTGCTCCGGCGCTCGCCGCTGCAGCCCGCGCTCGGGCATGGTCGGCGGCCCCGGATCCGAGCTGACCGCGGACGGCAGCGTGTCCATCTGCCGGCGCCAGGACTGCGGTGTCTTCTCGCTGAACGGCGACGCCACCTCCCGCCCCGTGTAAAGGCCGACGAGCACCTGCAGCGTGCGGAGCCGCCCGAGCGGGCACATTTGCACGATGTCGTCGAACGTCGACGAGCCATCGATGTACCGCGCCACCAGGAGCGCGTCGGGCGAGCGACCCGCCGACACCGGGATGGGCCCCGCCACCTGATCGAGGCCGCCGAGCCGCTTGGCGTAGGCGCCGGCGAGGAACTCTTTGATCCGCTCGATGCTGGTCTGCAGCTCGCGGTCTTCGGGCGCCTCCGCGCGCGCGCGGTAGAGCACCGCCAGCGCCTCCTCGTAGCGCTTCTCACGGACCAGCCGCACGATCTCCGCGCGCACGGGTGTGCTCTTCGGGACCTCGCGGCTTTCGGGTTCCATCATCCAGGCCGATTCGTGTTGGTCTTTCACGGCACAACTCGGCAAGTTACATGCCTCGACCGCCGACCTTCAAGCGGTTTGGTAGCGCCTCCGCGGCCGCCGCCCCGGCGGCGCTGTCCTCACCGGGATCGCCGTCGTTCAGGTGCGAGCGTGTGGGACCAGTCAGAGCCCCACTCTGAGAACATGGGTGCTGCGACATGGGCCCATGTGGAGGCCATGGAGGCTCTTACCCGCGCGACTCTGCCCATTTCTTCAATGCGTGGCGGGTCGGCCCGCCGGCGCTCTCGGACGCCTGCCGAATAAATCGCCGCGCAATCACCATAAGAGGAATGGATGTCGCACATGGGCGCCCATTCGCCCACCCGGCTACCGAGCTCGATTTCGGTGGAGATCGCTGAAGATACTGGATGCAGCTTACGCGGAACTTGCGCTAGAGTGGGTTCACCGAGTGGAAGCACCCCCCAACGTTACGTAACGTCTGAGGTGGTTTCGTGGGAAATTCCAAAAATCAAGCTCGGAATGCAGCGAGGGGGGTCGTGCAGGATTTCAACCAAGGTGAGATCCAGCCGCAGCGTCCATGGGGGGTACGCCGTGGTCTTGTCTTGTCGCCTCACGAAGCGCATACGACGCTTGGCTTACGCAAACAGAGGGATCGTTCGACCAACTGACACCACCAGCCGAAAGGAGATCGCTTATGCGGCAGGTCTTGCGGCACATCTTCCAGAAGAAGCAGGCATACGCTCGTCTACCCCTGTTCGAGCGCATGCGTGATGAGCGGCTCGATCCGAGCGAGCGGCTCGCCTTCTATCCGTGCATGGCTTTCTTCATCATGAGCTTCGGTGATCTGAACAAATTCGTGCTGAGAAAGGAGCCCGCGGCGGACGAGTACCAGGAAATGGTGAACGTCCACACCCGCGAGGACGACCATCACTGGCCGTGGTACCTGGAGGATTTGACCAAGCTGGGCTACGACGTCGAGGGGCGGAGCTCGGACCTGATGCACTTCCTCTGGGGCGAGGAGACGATCGAGAATCGGATCCTCACCGCGCGGCTCACCGAGCTCATCAAGGGCACGACGGGCCTCGAGCGGCTGGTCATCATCGAAGCGATCGAGGAGACTGGCAACGTCCTCTTCAGCGCGATGCTTCCCCTGGCGGAGGCGCTGGAGAAGCGGCTTGGAACGCAGCTGCGCTACTGCGGCCCGTTCCATTTCGAGCGCGAGTCGGGCCACACGGTGGACGCCGATCACGCCGCGCTCGCGAGCATCTCCCTCGACGCGGAGACGCGCGCGCGCTACAAGGCGCTCGCGGACGAGGTGTTCGCGCTCTTCGAGCCGTGGACGCACGAGCTCCTGCGCTATGCCGTCGCGCACCCCGCGGCCATCCCCGCGGCCGACCCCGAGACGGACGGCGTGAGCCAGATCATGACCCGCTCGTCAATCCTCGCCGCGTGAAGCAGCGCGGTTGAGCTCTCCAGCTTCGCCTTCGCGGCCCCCTCCACGATATCCATTCCATCGCGCTCGCCACGCGCCGCGCTCTCTGCACAAGACGCTGCGCATGGCGCTGACGCCCTCGTTCCCCCATGGCGGTGAGCGCCCCCATGGCGGTGAGCGCCGTCCGACGAACGTCGACGTCGAGCGCCGCCGCTCGGCGCTCCGGCGCGATCGGCGCCGGCCCGCAGGGCGGGCGGCGCGCCGGGATCAGCCGCCGCTGCCGTAAGGACGGGTGATGATCTCGAGGTAGTGCCCGGCGGGGTCGGGGAAGTACACGCCGCGCCCGCCGTCGTGATGGTTGATCTCGCCGGGGCGCTGCGCTCTGGGATCGGCCCAGTACGGCAGCTTCCGATCGCGGATCCGGCCGAAGATCTCGTCGAACTCGGCCTCGCTGACCAGGAACGCGTAGTGCTGGGGGTGCACCTCGTCAGGGGTGTCGATGAAGTCGAGCGTGACGTCGTTGTCGAGCCGCACCGTGAGGAAGTGTCCGAACGGCTCCGGGGCGGGGAGGCCCAGGATCTCCGTCATGAAGGTGGCGGACGCCTTCTTGTCCTTCGCGGCGACGATGGTGTGATTCAGCCGGACGGTCATGTGCGCGTCTCCCTTCCGCGGCGCTCGAGCAGGCCTCGCGGCCGCTCGGGCGAGGCCATCATTTCACGCGTCGGCCTGGTGTCGTTCATCTCTCTGTGCCCTCCATCCAGCCGAGCCCCGCCGACCGAGCCGCTGCACGAGGCCCGCCGCGCGTGCCCGCCCGGGAACACGGCGAGCCTGCCACGGTGGGTTCACGCGAGCAACCTCGCCGGCCTGGGCGTACCGACCGGCGCGCCATCCCGTCTTTGCTGTTCTCCTCCGCTCGTCGGTCACGTGACCTCCTCACCGCCGTATCGTCGCGGTCACCTGTCCGAGCGGCGCGGGGGCCCGCGGCGCTCGAGCGGAATCGAGGACGGTTTGCAGGGGCGATGGCCTCATGCGCGGTCGGGGGAGGGGAGGGCGAGGCGGCTGCAGGGGAGGTTGGGAATGCGGTGGTGGCGCTCGTGGTAGCCGAGGCTCAGCGCGATCGGCGAGCGGGTGAAGGCGAGCCGGCGCGCGGCGGCCAGCATCCAGGCCGGGGCGTTGTGCGGGACGTGCGCGGCCCACACGGCCATGGTGAGCTGGAGGCACGTCGCGGTGGCCGCGACGGCGAGGAGCGCCGGCCGCCGCGAGGCGAGCAGGAGGGCGAGCGAGGCGAGGTTGAGCGCGGTCTCGGCGAGCTGGCAGCGGCGGCCCGAGGGGCCGGCGGCGCGGAACGCCTCGACGCGGAGGGCGAGGGCGCTGAGCGGGGCGCCGAGGAGCGCCCGCGGGAGGGGCAGGCGCGCGGGGGCGCCCTCGGCGTCGTCGGGCGCGAGAGGGCGAGCGTGATGGCGCAGGTGCATCAGCCGCAGGGCGTGGCCGCTCATGAGCATGAGCGCGGCCGAGAGGGTGAGGGCGAGCTCGTTCGCCTTGCGCGGCAGGCGGAGGGCGCCGTGGGCGACGTCGTGCATCAGGGCGAAGGACGCGAAGAAGAGCGCGCCCTCGAGGGCCGCGGCGAGCGTCGCGCTCTCGATGCGCGCGGCGAGGCCGACGCCGGAGGCGCAGAGGCTGACACGGGCGATGTGCAAGGCGAGGTCGCCGAGGCGAGGTTGCATGGCGCCCTCGGGGTGCGATCGCCGTGCCAGGGAGCGCGGGCCGGCGCGGCGCGGACGGGCGCGGGCCGCGGCGGCGCGTCCGATGCACGCGGCGCGCGCGGCGCGACCTCCGGTGTCCACGCGGGCGGCAACCCGGGTGTCCACGGCGTGGATAGCCACGAAGGCGTGTGGACAGCGAGGGGCCGAGGCGCGCGCGATGGGGCGGCGCGCGTCGGTGGTTCCAGCGGTTGGTGAGCGGCTTGCATGGGCGGTGGCCGGGGCGGGCGATCTCGCTCGCTCGGGTCGTTTGGGTTCAGGGATGGGTGCCCCATGGTCACCGCGTCATTGTTGCTTGCTGTCGTCTGCCTCCTCGGCGCGTTCGATATCGCCTACTTTCACTGGCATCGGTGCCGTCTCGGGGACCGCGCCGAGTCGCGGGCCGAGGGTATGGATCCATGAGGCGCGCGGATTCATCTATGCGCTTCAGCTCGCGCTCGTGCCCAATGTCCAGTTTCACGGCGCGTTCTACGCGTTCTTCGTCGCGCTCTTCGTGGCCGATATCGGTGTGGCGATGGTCGATGTTGCCGTCGAGCCGGCGTCGCGGCGCAGCCAGGGAGGGCTGCCCGCCGGGGAGTACCTGATGCAAGGTCGGGGCGTGGAGTTCTCGACGTCGTATACGTACGAGGTGCGCTGGGGGCGTTCGGACGGTGGTTCGACCGGGCGGTGTTTCGGCCGCTGTTTCAGCGCGCGACGGAGCGGAGCTTCCGGCGGCTGGCGGAGCGGTATTTCCCCGAGGGGGCGTCGCGGGTCGCGGGGGCGCGCGGGAGGAAGCCGGTGCACTTTCTCGGCTTTGGAGGCGAGCCGGCCGGGTGACGCGCTCGCGGGCTGTCAGGGATGGTGCCGTCCGACTCAGGTTGAGCGACCCGGCCGAGGTCGGGGTGGCCCGGGGTGGCGCAGGTTGGGTGGGCGACTTGGTCAGGAGCGAGCGCCTCGAAGCCGCGCGCCGACCCAGGCGCACGGCAGCGCGATCGCGATGTTCGCGAGCGAGTACCACGCGGGGCCGTGCTCCCACATCATGACAGCGCCCAGGGTAGCGAGAGCGAGGCCGACGAAGCCGAGGACGAGCGCGTGGCGCATCGGGCGAGCCGGAGCGAGCCTGGCCGCGACGTAGCAGCCGGCGGCGTTCAGCGGGATGCGGTAGGCGAGCGCGAGCACGAACAGCACGTCGGCCATCCGTTCGCCGTGCGGCGGGAAGACGCCGGATGCGTGCAACGCCAGGTCCACGACGGTGGTGAGGACGGCCGTCGAGACGAGACCGCAGAGCACCGCGCCGACGCTACGGAGCATGGTTCTAGTCCGGGCGGAATCTGTCGTGACGGTGAGCGTTGCTTGAAGAGTTTCGCTGGTGTTCATGGGGTCCTCGTCCGGGTGATGGAACGCCGTCCTCGGCGCTACACGGGGACGTCGGAGCCGCCGGCGCGCCCTCGACATCGGCGGTGACGATTTTTCGACGACCCTGGTCGACCGACCCGACCGGCCGATCTGACCCGGGTTGAGGGTGGCCGACCCAGGTTTCGGCGACCCGACCCGGGTTGCGGCGACCCGGGTTGAGGGTGGCCGACCCGGGTTGCGACGACCCGACCCGGGTTGGGTGCTTGCTCCGCCCACAACTCGGCCTCCACGTTCGGGAGCCGGAGCGCGTGCATCGGTCACGCCACCCGGGACTCCATGGCGTCCGGCAGCTGGACCGATCACGGCTCGGTGATCTGCTCGCGCCGCGGGGATCGGTACAACGCCATCGATCCCAACGTCATCGTCGATCAGGCAGGCACGCGACCTTGAGCGATGTCGCGGCGAGTGGGCATCCTCCAGGCCGACGTGACGGCGTGAAAAGAGCGGAGTTTGCCGCATGTCAGCCCTTCGCGAGGCGGCACCCCGAGGATTGCTCGAGCGGCCGAGCGGCCTTAGAGGCCCCACCAGGATCGCGGCGCCGAAGCGCACCCCGCGCCCTCTGCGCGTCCGGGGTGGGGGGACCCTCGCACGCTGGAGCTGCCCGCGATCGAGGAGCGGCGGGAAATGGTGCGCATGGTTCCGGTGTTGGTCGTCGCCTTGCCGTGCGGCGCGCTCGCGCTCACGGCGGCCTGCTCCGATCCCAGCCCTCCGCCGCGGCCGCGGCCCGGCTCACAGCCCGCGGCGGAGGAGGCCCAGAGATTCATCGAACAAGCGGAATCGGAGCTCCACGAGCTCAGCACCCAGAACAACCGGGCCGCCTGGGTCGCGTCGACGTACATCACGGGCGATACGCAGGTCCTCGCGGCCGCGGCGAGCGCGAAGCTGCTCGGCGCGCAGACCGACTACGCCAAGCGCGCGGCCCGCTACCGCGACCTCGATCTGCCCTACGACGTCCGCCGGCGGCTCGATCTCCTGCGCACCTCGCTCACCCTCTACGCGCCCGCCGACCCGGCGAAGACCCAGGAGCTCGCGACGATCGCGTCGGGGCTGGAGGCCACGTACGGCGCGGGCAAATACTGCCCCTCGGCCGGCCAGTGCCTCGATCTCCAGGAGCTCAGCAGGATCATCGCGAAGAGCCGGGATCCCGAGGAGCTCAAGCGAGCGTGGGTCGGCTGGCGCACGGTCTCCGCGCCGATGCGCGGCGACTTCACGCGGCTCGTCGCGCTGGCGAACGACGGCGCCCGTGAGCTCGGATTCAAGGACACCGGCGACGCCTGGCGCGCGAAATACGAAATGCCGCCAGAGGCGCTGCCCCGGGAGGTCGACCGCCTCTTCGGGCAGGTCAAGCCGCTCTACGACGCCCTCCACTGCTACGTGCGCGGCCGCCTCGCCGCGCGCTACGGCGAGGACGTCGTGCCCGGCGCGGGCCCGATCCGGGCCGATCTGCTCGGCGACATGTGGGCCCAGGACTGGAGCAACATCCACGATCTCGTCGCGCCCCAGGGGGTCGCGCCGATCTACGATCTCGACGCCGCGCTCCGCGCGAAGGGGTTCACGCCGATCGAGATGGTGAAGACGGGCGAGCGCTTCTTCGTCTCGCTCGGGTTCGATCCGCTCCCGGCCACCTTCTGGGAGCGATCGCTCTTCGTCAAGCCGGCGGATCGCGACGTCGTCTGCCACGCGAGCGCGTGGAACATCGACGACGAGGAGGATGTGCGCATCAAGATGTGCATCGACGTCACGGCGGACGACTTCCAGACGATCCACCACGAGCTCGGCCACACCTTCTATCAGAGGGCGTATAACCACCTCCCGTGGCTGTACCGCGACAGCCCGAACCCGGCGTTCCACGAGGCTCTCGGCGACACCATCGGGCTGTCGGTCACGCCGGCGTACCTCCAGCGGATCGGGCTCGTGGACGAGCTGCCCCCGCCGTCGAGCGATGTCTCGCTCCTCCTCCGCGAGGCCCTCGCCAAGGTGGCCTTCCTGCCGTTCGCGGTCCTCGTCGACCGGTGGCGCTGGGGCGTCTTCTCCGGGGACATCCCGCCGGCGGAGTACAACAAGGCCTGGTGGGATCTCCGGAGGAGATACCAGGGCGTGACGCCGCCGGTGCCCCGCTCCGAGGCGGACTTCGATCCCGGCGCGAAATACCATGTGGCGGCGAGCGTCCCGTACATCCGGTATTTCTTCGCGCATATCCTCCAGTTCCAGCTCCACCGCGCGCTCTGCGAGGAGGCGGGGCACAAGGGGCCGCTCCACCGCTGCACGATCTACGGCAGCGAGCAGGCCGGCGAGCGGCTCCGGCGGATGATGGAGATGGGGCGGAGCCGGCCGTGGCCGGAGGCGCTCGAAGCGGTGACCGGATCGCGGCGGATGGATGCGGCCGCGATGCTCGACTACTTCGCGCCGCTCAGGGGCTGGCTCGATCGGCAGAACCGCGGCAGGACGTGCGGATGGTAGGCTGCGGCCGACGCGGCACGCGCGCGCCGCCCGGGCTTCAGGCCCGCGGCGGCGTGTAGAAGGCGAAGCGCGTGACCGCGCGGTAGCCCATCCCCTCGTACACGGGACGCCCCATGTCCGTCGCGTGGAGGACGGTCCTCTGGATGCCCGTCTCGCTCAGCGCGTCGTCGAGGCAGCCGCGCATCACCGCCTCGGCGTACCCTTTGCGCCGGTGCTCGGGCGCGGTGACGACGAAGCCCACGTAGCGGATCCCCTCCACGATGAACGTCGCCGCGGAGCACACGGGTTGTTCGCCCACGTAGCCGACCCGACCGAACGCCCGGTCGCCCCACATCGCCTCGTGGGCCACGGAGGCGCGCCCCGCCGGGATCGGGACGCTGTAGGCCGCCGCGTTGAGATCCGCGATGGCGGCGCGCGTCTCGGCGTCCGCCACGCGCCGGAGATCGAGGCCGGAAGGTGTGCGCCGCGGCGGGGTGGTCGCGTCGGCCACCATGCCCAGGAGCGACACGGCCGGCGCGAAGCCGAGCCGGCCGAGGAGCTCGGCGGCCGCGCCCCCGTCGCCGCCGGGCGACCAGCTGTCGGACAGCGCGAAGAGCCACGGCACGCCGCCGGCCCGGGCGAGCTCGACGGCCCTGCGCGCCCGGCGCTCGAGATCCTGGAGGTCGGTGGCCGGCGAGGACAGCGTGGCCATGTTGATCAGGATCATGTCCGTGCCCGAGAGGACGACGGTGACGCCGTCGGTGTGCTCGATGCGATGGCCGGGGAGACCCTGGCTGAAATAGGTCCAGGCGGCCACGAACTGAGCGTTGGACTCTTCGATCTCGATCGGGTCGGGCATGCGAAACCTCCTCGGAACGGAGAGTAGCCGGAACTGGGCGTCCGGGAATAGGGCCGCTGTCGCGCTGCGTGTGGAGCGATGGTGCTGGGCCGCCGGTCGCGGTGGGGCGCTCCGTCGGAGGAGATGAGGTGGCCGGTCCGGTAGGAACTCTGAGAGGGGGCGGCTCGGCACCACGACGCGCGCTCGCAAGGGCGCGGACCGGGGAGAGAGCGCGCGCGGCGAGATCGCCGGGATCCGCCGTGGCTCGCTCACGCCTCGGGCCGCCTCACGGCTCGATTTCTTCGAGCGTGTGGCAATTGTTGCACGAGAACTCGCCCGTCATCGTCGTCGGGTCGAACCTGGGGACCTGGAGCAGGTCGGCCATTGCGGGTACGACTTCGTTGAACATGAAATCGGTCCACTCCTGGCGCTCCGGGTGCTCCGGATCCCCCACCCACTCGAGGAACCCTTCCTCGCTGGCCGGGAGCGGGGCGATCGCCGGGCTCGGCATCGCGTAGGCGCGCTCGACCGCGTCGTCCCCGTGGCACGTCGTGCAGTCGAAGGTCTCGTACTTCGCGTCGTACGCGACGAAGACCTCCTTCATCCGGGGCATGACGACGGTGGTCATGTACGCGGTGCGCTCCTCGAAGGTCATGTCCTTCCACGCGACCTGATCGGGCTCGCCGCCGCCCGCGCCGCCGTCGCCCGCACCGTCCGCGCCGCCGTCGCCCGCGCCGTCCGCGCCGCCGTCGCCCGCGCCGTCCGCGCCGCCGCCGCCCGCGCCGCCGTCGTCCGCGCCACCGCACGCAGCGACGAACAGGCACGCCGCCATCGAGATGCGCCTCATGACCGCGCGGCCTCTTCTCGTCCAGCGATCGGACCGTGTCGCGTGATCCGGGGGCTGCGCGTCCGTCCTCGCCTCGTTCGTCGCCGGTTCCGCGGTGTTCATGGATCGCATCGTCGTGTCTCCTTGGGCTCGAAGCAGGCCGTCCGGCCGTTCCGGACCGGATGCGCCCTGGTTCTATCGTCACGACGAACGGGCGGACGCAGGATCGACACGCCGGTCGATCTTTTTTATATTCTCTTAAGTATAAGAATCTATTGACTTTTTTGCGAGAGCGCGGCGTCCCGGCCGCGGCGGGGCGGGCCCGCGATCCCGGGATCGCGCCGTCTCCGCGGCCGCCTGGCCTAGGACGACGGCAGGGTCGCCTCGATCTCGCGCCGCAGCGAGCGATCGAAGACGAACGTCCCGAAGGGGACGATCGACGACACGAAGGCGAGCAGCGAACGCCCGAGCGACCACCGGCGCCGGACGGCGGCGTGGGCGAGCGCGGCGAGGAACAGCACGAAGAGGAGGCCGTGGGCGCTGCCGACGACGCGAACGGCGAGCGGCTGGCCGGCGAGGTACTTGAGCGGCATCGCGATGAAGAGCAGGAGGAGATACGACAGGCCTTCGAGGATCGCGATGAGGCGGAGCTGGCGAAGCGCGGTCATGACGGCAACGTAGGGCAGGGGGCAGGGGCTCGTGGAGTTCTTCATCGAGCACCGGCGTCGTGCTCGCGCCTTGACGTAGGCGCGGCGTGGCGAGGAATCCAGGGGCGAGGCTACGCCGGAGCGTCCGGGCCGGCGATGGTCGAGCGTCGGTGCGGCCGAGCTACGCCGGGGCGTCCAGGTCGGCGATGCCCGCGGGGGCCGCGGGCGGCGCGGACAAGAGCGCCTCTGCGCACGGCGCGATGACCTCGCGCACGGCGTCGAGGTGGCAGCGCGCCCGCTCCGCCTCGGTGAGCCGGCCGTGGTCGTGCCACGCGGCGGCGTCGATCCCGGCGCGCTCCGGGCCCCGGGTGGCGCGCACGGCGGCGAGCGCCTCGTCGAAGGCGCGGGCCACGGCGGCGCGCACCGGCTCGCCGCCCCGCGCGACGGCCCAGCGCACGAAGGCCCACGCGAGCTCGGCGTGGGCGGCCTCGTCGGCGGCGATCCGGTCGAGGGCGCGGCGCACGTCGGGGTCGCGGGCGTGGCTCCGCTGCGCGCCGGCCTGGAGCGCGGCGAGCGTCTCGCCCACGCAGCCCTCGCGCACCGCGCTGGCCGCGGCGCCGGCGAGCGTGGGCGCCTCGAGCGCGCCGTCCAGCGCGAGCGTCCCCGGGCCGAGCGACCGGCCGGCGTAGCGGCTCGCGAGGGTGAAGCAGGCCCGGGCGTGATGCAGCTCGTCCGAGAGGGCGCGCTGCGCGGCGTCGATCAGGGCGGGCGGCGCGCCGAGGGCGAGCAGATCGAGGGTGAAGCGCGCGAAGGATGCGACGGACGCGTGCTCGAGGCGCGCGTCGGCGAGCCACGCTTCGGCGAGGGCGGCGCGCGTCGCGGGGTCGAGCGCGAGCGGCGCGTCCGGCGCGGCGGCGAGCACCCAGTCGGCCCGCGCCTCGACGCCCGCGAGGCGCGGCTCGCCGCCCACGAAGAACGGGCGGCCGCAGGCGCCGACGCCCAGGTTGTTGGTGTCGTAGCAGCACTGGCCGTCCTCCAGCCGGCCATGTTCGTAGACCACGCAGGACACGGGGTTCGGGTGGTACTGGCTCGGGCAGGTCGCGGCGCTTCCCCCCGCGCCGCCGGCCCCGCCAGCGCCGGCGTTCGCGCGGACCTCCTCCGGCGGGAAGCACCTCGTCTCACCGACCTCGCCTTGTCCGCCGGAGCCGCCCTGTGCGCCGGAGCCGCCCTGTGCGCCGGCGCCGCCGGTTCCCCCCGCCCCGCCGGTCCCACCTGCGGTCTCCGTGCCGCCGCCGCCGCCGTCCTGGCAGCCGAGCGCCAGCGAGAGGCCGGTGAACACGCCGGCTCCCACGATATGCATGATGCGCGCGCGCAGCTCTCTGTTCATGGCGCTGAGCCTCCCTGCGACGTGCCGTCGATCGGCACCGGAACCCTTCTTATACCTATACCTCTCAAACAGACGACCGGCGTCGTCTGCCAGGTCGTCAGCGGGCGTCGCCGAGCGCGGTGGTCCGTGCGGTCGGGCCCGCAGGGACGAACGCGCGGATCTCCGCGATCATCACCTCCGCGGCGTCCTCGAAGAAGAAGTGATCCGCGTCGGGGAGCTCGATCGTCTTGTGGTCCGGGAAGGCGGCCTCGAAGCGGGCGAGATCGCTGCGCGGAAACCCGACGTCCTTGAGCGCCCAGAAGATGAGCGCTTTTCTGTCCGCGAGCCGGGGCAGGCCGGCTTCGACCTCCGCGAAGTACTCGGTCGCGGCCGTGATTTGCCCCGGATAGAAGGCCGCGATGCCGCGGCGATCGAGCGGGAGAAACGGCCGGAGATAGACGTCGGCGACCTCGGCGGGCAGCTCCCGCACAATCCCGTTGTCGATCCCCAGCGCGGCGAAGCCGTTGAAGTTCACCTGCGCGAACTCGCCGATCGGGCCGCCGACGATCCTCGAGAATTTGCCGCGCGGCGTGCTCGCGCTGGTCGGCCAGGCCCACGTGCTCCCGAGGACGACGCGCCGCACGAGCTCGGGCCGGCGCCCGGCGAACCCGAGGCCGATGGGGCCGCCCCAGTCCTGCATGACCAGGGTCACGTCGCGGAGGCCGAGCCGATCGACGAGCTCCTCGACGACGCGGCTCTCCTCGCCCGGCGTGAAGCCGAACCCGGCGGGCGCCTCGGACAGGCCGAAGCCCGGGTAGTCGAGCGCGACGCACCGGTACGAGCCCCGGAGCCCGTGAATGAGCTCGCGCCACTGGAACGACCACGCCGGATTGCCGTGCAGGAAGAGGAGCGTCTCGCCCTGACCCTCGTCCACGTAATGGACGCGCGCTCCGCTCGGGAGCTCGACGAACCTGTGATCGACGTCGAACATCGCGCGCGGGATCTCGAACGCCATGCCTCGCGGACCGCGCGGCGCGGCGCGTTCGCTCGAGAGCGCGCCGGCGACGCCGACGAGCTCGATCGCGCCGAGGATCGCGACCGCCGCGGCGGCGGCGCGCGAGGAGCGCGGCCGCTCGACGAGGCGAGGGACGAGCAGGGCCAGCGCGACCGCGGCGCAGGCCACGGCGGGGAGCGCGGCGGCGGCGAGGCCGCGCGGCCCCGCCAGGATCATCCCCAGGAGGACGCTCGCCGCGAGCCCGGCGAGGCTCGCCGCCAGGATCGAGCGCGGCCGCGCCGAGCGCTCGTCGAGGGCGCGGTAGAGGAACGCCGCGGCCACCGCGACGAGGGCGCACGCGGGGGCGACGACCGCGTACCGGAGCGCGGGGAAGAAGGCGATGCCGCGCGCATGCGGCACCGCCAGGACGGCCATCGTGGCCAGCAGGACGACGCAGACCGCCGCGGCCAGCCCGGCCCGAAGGACGCGCAGCACCTCCGCGCCGGTCCCTCTCCTCGTCATCGTGTCGCTCGGAGTCGCTCGTGCTTCGCTCTTCATCGTTTCCTCCCGTGGGTCGAGGCGGCCGTGGCCGCGGCGGACGCGAGGCGCACGCCGACCGGGCGAGCTGTGTCGCTCGCCGCAGGACATCGCGTGATCGCCGCGGATCTCTCGGCGCTGGGCCGGCTCAGCCGGCGACGGACCGCCGCGCCGACGAGCCCATCATGTGCCCGGCGACGTCATGTCTCCAATACATGGTATTCATCTGAACCATGCAGGATGGACATGACGCGCGCGATCTCTCCGCCGTGGACCTCAACCTGCTGGTGGTGCTCGACGCGCTGCTCGACGAGCGCCACGTCACCCGCGCCGCCGCGCGCCTCGGCATGACCCAGCCGGCGTGCAGCCACGCGCTCGGCCGGCTGCGCCGCGCGCTCGGCGATCCGCTGCTGGTGCGCGGGACGGGCGGCGCGATGGTGCCCACCCCGCGCGCCGAGGCCCTGGCGCCCGGCCTGCGCGCCGCGCTGCGCGGCCTGGCCAGCGCGATCCGCGGCGAAGCGCGCTTCGATCCCGGAGCGGCGCGGCGCACCTTCCGGATCGCCACCGGCGACTACGCGGAGCTCGTGCTGCTGCCGCCGCTGCTGTCGCTGCTGGCCCGGGAGGCGCCGGGCATCGACGTGTGGATGCTGCCGCTCTCGCTGACCCAGGAGGGGGTGGTCGCGCAGCTCTCCTCGGGCGCCGTCGACGTCGTGATCGGCCCTCCTCGCCGCGGCTGGCCCGAGGGCCTCTACCTCCGCCCGCTCTTCGACGAGCGCTTCCGCTGCGTGGTGCGGCGCGGCCATCCGGCGGCGCGCAGCGCCCTCACCCTCGACCGCTACTGCGCGCTCTCGCACCTCCTCGTGGCGCCGCGCGGCACGCCGGGCAGCCTGGTCGACGACGCGCTGGCGGCGCTCGGGCGCAGCCGGCGCGTCGCCGCGACCGTCTCGCACTTCCTGGTGGCGCCGCACGTCGTCGCGGCCACCGACCTCATGGCCACCCTGGGCGCCCGCATCGTCGACGCCGCCGCGGCGCCGCTCGGGCTCGCGGTGCTGCCGCCGCCCCTCGAGCTGGCGGGCTTCTCGTTCGCGATGATCTGGCACGAGCGCACGCACCACGATCCGGCGCAGCGCTGGCTGCGCGACCAGCTCGCGAGGGCGGCGTCCTGACCGCGGGAGGCGGCGGCTGGACGCCGCGCGGGCCTCCGTGAGGCCCGCCCTTTACGACATGTATGTGAGCGGTGAGGCGATGCCGGTCCGCGGCGGCATCTGACCGGCGCGCGCCAGCGCCGCGTCGCTCTCGACGCGCTCGACGTCTCCGCTGCGCAGATCGCCGAGCCGGCGCGGCGTGAAGCGGATGTCGTCGAAGACGGCGGTGCAGCCGTCGCCCGCGGGCGACTGGGCCGAGAAGCCGACGGCGAGCTCGGTCGTGCTGCGGAGCGAGAAGCTGCGGAGCAGGTGCCAGCTCGCCCCGTCGGTGGAGGCGTGGAACGCGCACAGGCGCCCGAGCCGAGAGACGCGCAGCCAGACGTGGTCGCCGTCCACCTCGAAGGACCTGCGATCGTCCGACAGGCCGCGGGTCACCACGGAGGCGACCGTCGGCACGCGCTCGGGCGACAGCTCGAAGCAGAGCTTGGCCCACGCGCGCTCGTGCGCCCAGAGCAGCAGCACGCCCGCGTCGTGCGCCGCCGCGAAGCCCACCGTCACCCGCGCGCTGGCGAGGAAGTCCCCCTGCGGCGTCCCGAGCAGGCGCGGCGCGTTCAGGAGGCCGGTGGTGCGCTCCGGATCGAGGAACAAGTCGGTCTTGCCGCCCGCCGTGACGGTCAGGCTCGATGCCTTGCCAGTGCTCCAGCTCCTGGGCGGTACCTCCCAGCGGAGCGGCGTCGGCAACGGCGCTAGGTGCACAGGCTCACTCACCTTGTATGCCTCCCCCCTTCATGACAACCATAGTACCGGAGTCTCTTCCTGTCTTGTCGTCGAATCGTTCCGGTGTGTATGCAGGATCTCAGGTCCATGCGAATTACCGCCCTTCTGGTGTCCTGCTGTATGGCTGTAAGCCTGGCCGGTTGCTTGAAGGCGAGGCGCGGTCCGCCCGAGTTCCTGGTGGGCGCGCGGCCCGTGCCCTCGTCGGGAGGCGGCTCCTCTTCGGCGGGCGGCTCCTATGCGGACGCCGCGGCGGTGCTCGCCGCCGCGGCCGGGGCGGCGGCCGTGAACCGCGAGATCTACGACACCTGCTACGCGATCTGTGAGCCCGGGACGGCGTGCGATCCTGCGACGGGGCTGTGCGTGCGGTTGCCGTGCGGCGGGAAGTGCCCTGCCGATCGCCGGTGCAAGGTGGTGGAGGGGAAGGAGGCCTGCGTCCTCGGCGAGCCCGACCGCGGCGTCGTGTCTGGTCCGGTCGCTCCGGGGGCAGGGCACGCCGGGCCGGGAGAAGCGATGGGCGAGGCGGCGGGGGCCGCGGAGGCGGCAGGCGGCGCCGAGGGGGCGGGCGCGAACTGACGACAGGGGCGCGGGAGCGCGGCTCGTCGGGCGGTGATCACCGTCGCCGCGACAGATCGAGCAGCGCCCTCGCGCGCGAGTACGCGATGTACGGGTTGTCCCCGGAGCCGCCGAGATCGTCGTTGTCCTCGCCCGCGCCCTGCGGCCTCACCGGGATCCAGAGGTAGTCCGGGTGCAGGGCCTTGCCGTTCACGCCGTTGGCGAAGGCGGGGTTCTTGATCCACTCGCCGCCGAGCACCGTCAGCCGATCGTCGAGCTCGAGCACGTAGTGGAGCTCCGAGTTGAGGATCGGGACATTGCGCAGCGCGGGCGGCCGGAGGAGGTCGGCGGCGCTCACCTCGTCCGAGATCATCCCGTAGCGCGCCCCGACGCGGACGAAGCGCCTGGCGTTCGGGTTGAACACGTAGTTGTAGCAATCGGCGCCCTGGTACCCGCCGTTACAGACGAGCCGCGCCGCCTCCTGCGCGCTCACCTCCGCCATCGTGTCGATGGTGAACGAGGTGACCGGGTAGCTCCACACCTCGCGGTGCCACGTGTAGTCGACGACGAACGAGCGCTGCGCTCGCCCGCTCGACGCGGAGCTGATGGAGCTCGCGCCGAGCCCGAGCAGGCCGGTCATGGCCACGTGCATCGTCCCCGGGTTCAGGTCGCGGCACGCCGGATCGACCGGCCTGCCGTAGACGTCGCGCAGGACGAGGTCTTCCCGCGTCTCGCAGCGCCGCCCCGACACGGTGGCGGAGTCGTGGTGGTACACCTCGGTCATGAGCGCCTCGATGTCCGCCGTGCGGAACAGGATGCACCCGCGCTCGACCGACGCGCACTCGACCAGCGTGCTGCCGGAGACCTTCACCCGGATGTCGCGCAGCGGCGGGCCGCCGCCCTCCGCGACGACGTAGGCCGCCCAGCCGTTGCAGTGTCCCCACCAGTACTCCGGGGTCACGCCCTGGTACAGGCCGTGGTGCGTCAGCTCCCAGTACGTCGTCGGCCCTGCAACTCGCGTCGCCCGCGGCGCCGCGCGCGCGCCCTCCGGCAGGCCCGCCTCGCCGGCGGCGGCGCCCGCGGGCGGCTCCAGCGACCGCGCCTGCCCCGCGTAGAACAGGAGATCGTACTTCTCCGCCGGCGAGAGGTTGTCCGGATCCGACGCCAGATCGCCGTAGTCCTTGACCGCGGAGTTCCAGCGGTCGGCGATGCCGTTCCTGCTCTGGGGCCACCACTGCGAGGCGAAGGGGCCCGTGGACTGGCCTTGCAGCAGGGTCGAGTTCAGCGCCGCGTAGGTTCCCCGGAGCTCCGGGTGCAGTCTCGTGGGGAGGTTCGCGGCGTCCATGGGCTCGCGCGTCCCGCTCAGGGGGATGAGGAGCGTGTGCGAGCCGCCGAGGATCTGCCCGGTCTCGGGCGAGAACCCGAGCACGTACGGTACCGAGCCGCCCTCGATGAACCGCGCCGCTGCCGGCTCCGCGCCGCTCTGGAGAGCGGCCGCGCCGTCGCGCAGCGGCTCTTGCCGATCCGGATCCATACAGCCCAGCGCGAGAACCGCCGAGCTCACCGCCACCGCCCCGATGCGCATAGTCATGGCTGCTTCCCCCTCTGCCGCCTACCTTCTGCCACCTGCGTCGCCGATGTCTGCAGAGGTCAGGCCAGCGGCGAGGTGGATGCGTCGCGCAATCGATGCACGCGCGCGCAGCCGAGCTGCGTCGGTGGGCGCGTTCGTCCTTTGCGTTCTCCTTCGCGCTCGCGCGATTGCGCCCCAGACGGCGGCGCGTGCGCTCGCGCACCGCTGGCGCGCTCATGTCGCGCGGCCGCGGCGGCCTTTCGTCAGAGGAGCTCTCGCGCCCTCGTCACGTCCTCATTCTGGATGGATGGGAACACGTCCCCGACGAGGTGGGTTCGCTCGGCGGTCGCTCGGCGCCGCCCCGGTCGGCCCTCGCCGTGCGGCGCCCCGCCGCAGCCGCGCGCCACGCAGCGCCATGGCGGCCGGACACATCGGCGTTTGCACGCTGGGATCGCCAGCCGCGCGACCGATCGCGCCAGACCTGCCGGCGGGACGGCCGTGGGCGCTCCTCGTCGCCGTTGACACCCTCGCCGGACATCAATAACTTGGTCCTCACGACGGGCGGACCAGGGAGCTGGGCAGCAGACGCGCTGCGACCCTGGGCCACCCGGCCGACGCACGGGTCGACCCCTCGAAAGAGGAAAGAGGGTTGACAGGTTCGAGGCAGGCCGATAGAAAGCCCGCCCCGAACGGCGAACCGGAGAGCCGAGCAGCGAAGGCGCTGTAACTCCAGCTCGCTCGGTCGGCGGGTCAGCCTTCTCAAAAAGAAGGTTGACAGGTTCGAGGCGGGCCGATAGAAAGCCCGCCCCGAACGGCGAACCGGAGAGCTGAGCAGCGAAGGCGCTGCAACTCCGATTGGCCT
>NZ_CP150325.1:10707500-13205000 GCF_051529605.1 Sorangium sp. So ce296 | reverse complement strand
GCCCATAGTACGAGAGGACCTGGGTGGACGTACCTCTGGTGCTCCGGTTGTCCTGCCAAGGGCATAGCCGGGTAGCCATGTACGGAACGGATAACCGCTGAAAGCATCTAAGCGGGAAGCCGGCCTCAAGACTAGGTGTCCCGGGCCGCAAGGCCCCTAAAGACCCCTCGTAGACCACGAGGTTGATAGGCCGGGTGTGGAAGCCGAGCAATCGGCGGAGCTAACCGGTACTAATAGGTCGTGCGGCTTGACCATACTTCTAAGGCAAACATCGAAGCGTCGCGCCCGGAGTTCGGGTGACGAGCAGCGTGACACAGCTGGCCCTGCGTAGAAGAGTAGAGCGCCGCAAGAGCGGGCTCCGTAGGGTTCCGATTGG
This sequence comes from Sorangium sp. So ce296, assembly GCF_051529605.1. Lineage (NCBI taxonomy): Bacteria > Pseudomonadati > Myxococcota > Polyangiales > Polyangiaceae > Sorangium > Sorangium sp. So ce296. The sequence goes on along the minus strand of NZ_CP150325.1, from coordinate 13,204,624 downwards.
ACGCACCCACAAGTTTCCGGTGGTGATATCGAGAAGGTCACACCCGATCCCATACCGAACTCGGAAGTTAAGCTTCTTGGAGCCGATGGTACTGCCAGGGCAACCTGGTGGGAGAGTAGGACGCCGCCGGGATTTTTTTTTGAGCCTGCGCGCCGGCTTTGCCGCACGCAGGCCTTTTTTGCCACGGGTCTACAGCGCGAGCTGGACCCGGGGCAAGCAGCGAGCGCGCCGCGCCCGGAACTCGGGCTGCGAGCAGCGCAACAAGAATGGCCCGGATTGGAGCGCCGCGAAGCGCGGGCTCCGCCGAGCGTCCCCCCCACGGGGAGGACGTGCCACAAGTTTCCGGTGGTGATATCGAGAAGGTCACACCCGATCCCATACCGAACTCGGAAGTTAAGCTTCTTGGAGCCGATGGTACTGCCAGGGCAACCTGGTGGGAGAGTAGGACGCCGCCGGGGTTTCTTTGAACCTGCGCATGGTGCGAACCGTGCGCAGGTTTTTTTTTGTGCTTCGAAACCTGGCCCAGGCGCGGCCCGTCCTCCGCGCCGCCCGTCCCCCGCGCGGCCCGGTGCGCGCCGTCCAGGGGCCCCGGCGTCCATCGAAACGGCCCCGGGGGTCGTCTGCACCCTACCCACACCTCCAGGCGCTGAGCGCCGGCGGGTGGGGCCACACGGCGGGGGCGGGCGGGCGCGCTGAGCACCGACCGAGGTGCCATGAGGTTCCAGGGGGCTCGAGGTCTCAGGCGCGCCTTGTGTGGCGCGCGACGTGACGTCTCAGCGGGCATGGCCCGAAGGGAGACATGCCGGGTGGTGTTCCCTGCGTAAGCTCCCGCGCCCCGGTCTTGGCGGATGGCCAGCGCCCGCCCGCCCCCGCCGTGTGGCCCCACCCGCCGGCGCGTGCCGCTCGGAAGCCCCCTCTTCCCGGCAGGATGGCCGCCTTCGAGGCAATGCGCCCGTGGCCTTCCGCCTCGCTGACCGGGCCTGAACGAGCGGTTGCGCCGAGTCCCCCCGTGAGGGATGGCTTCTTGCATCGCCCGCAGCCGCCCGCTCAACAAGGGGCCGCATGAAGTCAGGCGCGACGATGCGCCGCGCCCAGCTGCCAGCTGGCTTCACGCGCCGCGCAACGCCGCCGATGGCCAAGAAACGCTCCTCCACGCCCGATCCGCTCGCCCGCTTCCACCCCGCCACCCAGGCGTGGTTCCGCGGAGCGTTCTCCGCGCCCACCCCCGCCCAGGCCCTGGGCTTCCCTCCCATCCTCGACGGCGCCTCCACCCTGCTGCTCGCCCCGACCGGCTCCGGCAAGACGCTCGCCGCCTTCCTCGCCGCCATCGACCGGCTCATGGCCTCGCCCGAGCCGGATGCCGCCGAGCGCTGCCGCGTCGTCTACGTCTCGCCCCTCAAGGCGCTCGCCATCGACGTCGAGCGCAACCTGCGCGCGCCGCTCGCCGGCATCGCCGCCGCGGCCGAGCGCCTCGGCCTGCCGTACCGGGTCCCCCAGGTCGGCGTGCGCTCCGGCGACACCGCGCCCGAGGACCGCGCCCGGCTCGCCAAGAAGCCGCCGGACATCCTCATCACCACCCCGGAGTCGCTCTACCTCCTCCTCACCGCCAACGCGCGCGACCGGCTGCGCGCCGTCGAGACCGTCATCATCGACGAGATCCACGCGCTCGTCGCGACGAAGCGCGGCGCGCACCTCGCCCTGTCCCTCGAGCGGCTCGAGGCGCTCCGATCGGCGCCCGCGCCCATGCAGCGCATCGGGCTGTCCGCCACCCAGCGGCCGCTCGACGAGGTCGCGCGGCTGCTCGGCGGCGGCGAGATCGACGGCGCAGGCGCGGGCGCCCGCTTCGCGCCGCGGCCGGTGACCATCGTCGACGCGAGCGCCCCCAAAGCGCTGGAGCTCCGCATCGAGGTGCCCGTCGAGGACATGACCAAGCTCGCCGAGGCCGCGCGCGCCGGCGAGGGCCCGCTCAAGGGGCCGGCCGAGCCGGCGCAGCGCTCGATCTGGCCGAGCATCCACCCGCGCCTCGTCGAGCTCGTCCGCGCCCACCGCACCACGATGATCTTCGTGAACAGCCGGCGCCTCGCCGAGCGCCTCGCCGCGGCCCTCAACGACACCGCGGGCGCCGAGATCGCGCTCGCCCACCACGGATCGATCGCCCGCGAGCAGCGCCAGCAGATCGAGGAGCGGCTCAAGGCCGGCCTCCTGCCGTGCATCGTCGCGACCTCGTCGCTCGAGCTCGGCCTCGACCTCGGCGCCGTCGACCTCGTCATCCAGCTCGAGGCGCCGCCCTCGGTCGCCGCCGGGCTCCAGCGCGTCGGCCGCGCCGGGCACGAGGTCGGCGGCACGTCGCGCGGCGTCGTCTTCCCCAAGCACCGCGGCGACCTGCTCGCGTGCGCCGCGGCCGCGTCCCGCATGCGCGAAGGCAAGGTCGAGGCGACCCTCTACCCGAGGAACCCGCTCGACGTCCTCGCCCAGCAGATCGTCGCCATCGCCTCGATGGACACCCTCCACGTCGACGCGCTCTTCTCGCTCGTGCGCAAGGCCGCGCCCTTCGCCGACCTGCCCCGCGCGAGCTTCGAGGGCGTGCTCGACATGCTCTCCGGCCGCTACCCGTCCGACGAGTTCGCCGAGCTCCGGCCGCGCATCGTCTGGGACCGCGTGGGCGGCGCCGTGCGCGCCCGCAAGGGCGCGAAGCGCCTCGCCGTCGTCAACGCCGGCACCATCCCCGACCGCGGCCTCTACGGCGTCTTCCTCGACGCCGGCGGCGACGCGGCGCGGCCCGGCCGGCGCGTCGGCGAGCTCGACGAGGAGATGGTCTTCGAGGCCCGCGAGGGCGAGGTCTTCCTCCTCGGCGCCTCCTCGTGGCGCATCACCGACATCACCCACGACCGCGTCCTCGTCGTCCCCGCGCCGGGCGAGCCGGGCAAGATGCCGTTCTGGCGCGGCGACCAGGCCGGGCGCAACGCGGAGCTCGGCGCCTCCATCGGCGCCCTCGCGCGCCGCCTCGCCTCGCTGCCCGACGGCGACGCCGAGCGCGCGCTCGAAGGCGAGCACGGCCTCGACGAGCGCGCGGCGCGGAACCTCGTCCGGTACGTGCGCGACCAGGCCGCGGCCACGGGCGAGGTCCCGAGCGACCGCGCCATCGTCCTGGAGCGCTTCGTCGACGAGGTCGGCGACTACCGCATCTGCCTCCTCTCGCCGTTCGGCGGCCGCGTGCACGCCCCGCTGTCGACCTGCATCGCCGAGAAATGCCGCATCGAGCTCGGCCTCGCCGTCGACACCGTGTGGACCGACGACGGCATCGTCCTCCGGCTGCCCGAGTCCGAGTCGCCCCCCGACGCGAAGCAGCTCCTGCCGCAGGCCGACGAGGTCGAGGACCTGCTCGTCCGCGGCCTCGGCGACACCGCCCTCTTCGCCTCGCGCTTCCGCGAGTGCGCCGGCCGGGCGCTGCTCCTGCCGCGCAAGTTCCCCGGCAAGCGCTCGCCGCTCTGGGCCCAGCGCAAGCGCGCCGCGGACCTGCTCGCCGTCGCGTCGCGCTACGGCTCGTTCCCGATCCTGCTCGAGACCTACCGGGAGTGCCTGCGCGACGTCTTCGACCTCACGGCGCTCGAGGACCTCCTGCGCCAGATCGCCGCGCGCAAGGTCCGCGTCCTCACGGTCGACGTCCGCGCGCCCTCGCCGTTCGCGGCCACGCTGCTCTTCGCGTACGCCGGCAACTTCATCTACGAGGGCGACCTGCCGCTCGCCGAGCGGCGGGCGCAGGTGCTCGCCATCGACCACGCCCGCCTGCGCGAGCTGCTCGGCGAGGCCGAGCTGCGCGAGCTGTTCGACGCGGACGCCGTGCTGGCCCTCGAGGCGTCGCTCCAGCGCCTCGACGGCCGCGCGCCGCTCAAGCACGAGGACCAGGCGCACGATCTCCTGCTCTCGCTCGGCGACCTCACGCGCGACGAGATCGCCCGGCGCGCGGCGGGCCCCGACGAGCCGCCCGAGGCGGCCGGCGAGCGCGCCGCCGCCTGGATCGACGAGCTCCTCCGCGACCGGCGCGCCATCGAGGTCCAGCTCGGCGGCGAGCGCCGCATCGCCGCCGCCGAGGACGCGGGCCGGCTGCGCGACGCGCTCGGCGTGGTGCCGCCGCCGGGCCTCCCGATCGCGTTCCTCGAGCCGGCCGCCGACCCGCTCGGCGAGCTCGTCGCCCGCTACGCGCGCACGCACGGCCCCTTCCGCGCCGACGACGTGGCCCGGCGCTTCGGCCTCGGGCCCGCGCCGGTCCTGGCCGCGCTCGCGCGGCTCGCGGACCGGGGCCGCGTGGTCGAGGGCGAGTTCCTCCCCGGCGGCCGCGGCCGGGAGTTCTGCGACGCCGAGGTGCTGCGCTCGCTGAAGCGCCGCTCGCTCGCGCGGCTGCGCGCCGAGGTCGAGCCGGTCCCGCCCGAGGCCTACGCGCGCTTCCTCGCCGACTGGCACAACCTGCACCGCCGCCGCCGGGGCCTCGACGGCCTGCTCGCGGCGCTCGAGCAGCTCCAGGGCGCGCCGCTCTCGGCCTCCGCCCTCGAGGCCGAGATCCTGCCCGCCCGCGTCGAGGGCTACCGCCCCGGCGATCTCGACGCGCTCTGCGCGGCCGGCGAGGTGCTCTGGCGCGGCGTCGAGCCGGTCGGCGACGGCGACGGCCGCGTCGCGCTCTACCTCGCCGAGGCCTACCCGTACCTCGCGCCGCCGCCCGGCCGCGCCGAGGGCCCTCTGGCCGAGGGCATCCGCGCCGCGCTCGCCCGCCGCGGCGCGCTCTTCTTCTCCGATCTCTCGCGCGAGACGGGCGCCTTCGGCGCCGATCTGCTCGCGGCGCTCTGGGATCTCGTGTGGGCTGGCGAGGTCACGAACGACACGCTCGCCCCGCTGCGCGCCCTCGGCCGCGAGTCGCGCTCGAGCGGCCGGCGCCGCGACCGCGACCGCCCCGCGCCGGGCCGCGGCCTCTCTGGCCTGCGGGCGCGCCGGATCGGCCCGCCGGGCAGCGAAGGTCGCTGGTCGCTGCTGTCGTTCCCTGGCGCGTCCGTCGGCTCCGGCGCGCCCGCTGCCCCCGGCGAGACCGAGCGCCGCGCGGCGCTCGCCCGCGCGCTGCTCGAGCGCCACGGCGTGCTCACGCGCGAAGCGGCGGCGGTCGAGGGGCTCGCGGGCGGCTTCTCGGCCGTGTACGACGTGCTGCGCGCGATGGAGGAGGCCGGTCAGGCGCGGCGCGGCTACTTCGTCGCCGGGCTCGGCGCCGCGCAGTTCGCGGTGCCCGGGGCCGACGATCGGCTCCGGGCCTGCCGCGAGCCGTCCGACGATCCGCGCACGCTCGTCCTCGCGGCCACGGATCCGGCGAGCCCCTGGGGCGCCGCCGTCCGCTGGCCCGAGCTCGCCGCGCGCGAAGGCGGCGCGCCCGACGGCGCGGTCCGCGGCCCGGTCCGCCCGCAGCGGGCCGCCGGCGCCCTCGTGATCCTCCACGACGGTCGGCTGCTCGCGTGGATGGGCCGCACCGAGCGGAGCCTCACCACGTTCCTGCCCGAGGCCGAGCCGGAGCGCGGCGCGGCGATCCACGCCATCGCGTCGGCGCTCGCGGGGCTCGTCGCCGAGGGGCGTCGGCGCGCGGTGCTCGTGGCCACGATCGACGGCGAGCCGGCGCACAGCTCCCCGCTTTCGCGCGCGCTGGCCGAGGTGGGCTTCACCTCCGGGTCGCACGGCTACCTCAAGCGCGCGCCCACGGCCGAGCGAGGGCCGTGGCGGCCGCGGCAGGCGCCTTCGAACGCGCCCGACTGGGCCCGCCGCGCGGCGGCGGCGGGGCTCGACGCGCCCGAGGACGAGGTCGACGGCTTCAAGCCGCCGCCCGGGCTGCGCTCGTGGCCGGCCGGGCCTCAGGCCGGCGGATGGCGGATGGCGTCCGCCAGCGCGGCCGAGGCCGGCGCGCGCGCGGCCGACGCCGGCGCGCTGGACGACGGCGACCTCGATCTCGACGACTTCGACGACGGTGCGGGGATGGACGACGGCCCCGAGTGACGGTCGCGCGCGCGTCGACGGCGCGCGCGCTGTCCGCCGGGCGTGGTTGCCAAAAAGGACCGCCGAGCAACCGGGAAGGGACGGACCCTTCGTGGTTCCTCGGCGGCTCTTCGTGGTCCTTGCGGCGCTGGAGGGATCTCGAGCGGCGCGCTGGGACGGCTCAGCCCTGCTGCGGCTGCTCGTCGGCCTTCATCTGCTGGCTCGCGACGCGGTTCCTCCGGTTCCCGTTCCCCTGGCTGCGCGCCTCGGCGCCCTTGCGCCCGATCTCGGCCATGTGCTCGCGGTTCTGGCTGACGGCCTCGCCGCCCTTGCGGCCCGCTGCGCGCGCCTCCTCGGACGTGAACTCGTGCGCGGTGCCCTTCTCATGCGCCGCCTTGCCGCCCTGGCTCGCGATCAGGCGCTGTTGCTCCGCGTTCATCGCCGCGAAGCCACGCTTGGTCTCGGTGCTCTGTCCCATGATCACTCCTCGCATTGATTGCAACGTGAACGTCACTCGACGACCGTGACTACCTGCTGCGTAGCCACATCCCACCGGCGTTGCCGGCAACGCTGGACGTTGCTGCAACGCGGGTGCCATGCGCGAGCGCTCGGACGAAACCGACGAAGCGTCGAGGCCGGACAACCGGTGACCACCCGGGCAACACGCGCATCCACGGACGGGGCGATGCGGCAAACTGCCTCACTGTGCGTGCGGACGTGCGTAGGCGCCCCAACTGGCGCGGGCTCAGCCGCCGCGCCCCTCGAAATGACGCATCGCGCATTCTGATTTTCTCATTGCAATTCTCCGATGGTCTGTCTCGGCTCATCGGCACGAGCCGGCGAGAGGACCTATCACCCACATGAGATCTCCAGGGAGCTCCGTGCCCGCTTAGGGCATCTCCCGAGCACGGCGGCGATGAGAGCGAGAAATCCAGCGTGTTCGCGCGCCTCACCGGCGCGCGCGCTTCCGTTGAATGGTTCTTGTGATGCTGTTTATTTTTATCGATATGGTTCTGTCTCGCTCGGCCACGAAGGTCCTTGACACGTGTGTGTCGCGGGAGGGGAGGCGGCGCTGGTGCGTCGCGTCTTGACATCGCGAGGCCGCTGCCGCTTTTGTTGCGCTGCATCATCATTTCGGCGCCTGCGGCCCGCGGAGGGTCGTCGCGGGCAGCCGGGGTGGCGTGCAGGAGATCCTCACGATGGCGCTTTCGATCCCGGGGGCTCGGCTCGACGACGGCCGGCTCATCTCACCGATGACGACATCCTCGCCCCGCCGCGCGCGCGGCCGTGCTCCGGGCGCTGTGCGCGGCGCGGGCCTCCTCGCGCTGCCCCTCTCGCTCCTCGCCGGGTGCGGCGGGTCCACCGGCGCGGCGCCCGCGGAGGCGCCTGCGCCGGGCCCCGAGCCCGCCGCGCAGGCGCCTTTCGATCTCGAGAAGGCGCTCGCCCGCGAGGCCGGCGACCTCCCTGTCCGCGAGGTCCGCGCCGCGGACTGGTCGGCGCGCGCGTTCGGGGCAGGGGAGCCGAAGATCGAGCCGAAGGAGAAGCTCGTCGCCATCACCATCCCCCTCGGCACGGACAGCGCCGTCGAGTGCTTCGTCTACAACACGATGCTCGACTCGGGAGAGGTGATAAGGAACTTCATCGAGCTCCTCGATCCCGCCAAGGTGGAGGTCTCCCGCGTCGTGCCCTGGGAGGTCAGCGTGCACCGGGAGAGCCCCGCGGTGTTCGTGCAGGCCCTCTATCTCGCCCCCACCGCCGCCGGGAAGGCGGCCGGCCTGCTCAAGATCGCGCTGCACGCGGACCGGGCGCACCCCATCGCCTGCCTGCACGACGAGGTCGGGTATGTCCGCACGTTCGAGCGGCTCGCCAAGGGGATCTTCGACTCCTTCGACGCGAAGAGCGCTGCGCCGAAATCCGAGTACACGGACACGTTGATCCTGCGCATCGACAAGGCCCCTGTCGGCTTCGAGACCAGCGACCTGTTCAAGGACGAGGGCGGCCAGCGCCGATGGCTCTCGCGCTCGGCCACCCTCCTGCCGCGAGACCCGAAGTCCCTGGAGATCGAGGACGACGCCTCGAACGTGCTCATCGACGCCCAGGGCCGGATCAAGGGAGGCGTCTGGATCGAATCGTCGGCGGGCAAGGTGAACCACCGGATCGAGCTGTCGCAGAAGGCGAACCATCAATACGAGTACTCGGGAGAGGTCGAGGGCAAGAAGGTCCAGGGGACGTTCACCCCCTCGGCCAAGGCGTGGCTCGCCTCGCCGGTCGCCACCGCCTCCGAGCTCTCCCGGCTCCTCAAGAAGAAGGGCTCGTTCGACTTCAAGCAGCAGGAGTATGCGCCCTCCGTCGATCCGACCAAGCCCGTCGACGTCCAGTACGCCCGCGACGCGTCGGGCTCGGTCACGGTCTCGCTCGGGCCCATGCGCCTCGTGGGCAGCCTCGCGCCGGACGGCCGTCCGGAGGCGTTCGAGCTCTCGTCCGGTCCCCCCAGGCTGACGCTCCAGCGCGCCTACACGCGGGGCAAGCTGTAACCGTCCTCCGCCGCGCCGCGGCGGCCCGCCGCCGCGGCGGCTCGCTGGCCCGCCGCCCGGCGAGCGCGCTCGTCCGCGCGCGTCGAGAGCGTCTTTCCTGCGAGGCCCGCCTGCGGATGGCGGCCGCCTGAACACATCGTGGCCTGGTGTTCCCTGAGGGCACGTACGTGGGTATCGGGCGCAGGATGAGCAGAGTCCGGAGGGCCCGTCGTCCAACGGGCGAGCGGCATTTCAGCATCAAAAATCGTCACCGAAAATTGGGCACTCCATGGGGACGCTTCTTAGGGTGCTCTCATGGACAAGAAAATTTTAGCCGCAACTCTCCTGCAGGCGCTTGCCGTTGCCCAGCGCGAAGGACGCGTCGAGACCCTCGAGACGCTCGTCGAGAAGCTGCGCGTTCGCCGCCGGGACATCCGCGGCACGCTGACGGTCCTCCATCGCCAGGGCATGGTCGACGTGCTCCGCATGCGGCTCACGCTCTCGGGGTTCGCCATCGGCTCGGCGCTGATCGGAAAGACGTTGCCGGCGCTCAGGGCCGCTCCGCGGGCCGCCACCGCGGCGGCGTAGCCGCGGCCCAGGTCGCCGCCGCGGCGCGTCGCGCGGGCCGCGAGCGAGCGTCCGGCGCTCGCCGGGAGCTCGCCCTCGATGGGGGCTACGCCTCGACGAGGCCCGATCGCACCGCGAGGCGGGTCAGGTCGGCCACGCTGTGGGTCGCCACCTTCGCGCAGAGGCGCGCCCGGTGGGTCTCGACCGTCTTCACGCTGATCGAGAGCTGCGCGGCGACCTCCTTGGCCGAGCGGCCCATCGCGAGCAGGCGGAGCACCTGCCGTTCGCGGTCGCTCAGCGCGGCCACCATGTCTCCCTGGGCGGCGGCGTCGCGGCGCTGGAGCGCGCGCACCATCGCCGCGCTCACGTCGGGCGACACGACCGTGCGCCCCCGGGCCACGGTGCGCAGCGCCTCCGTGAGATCGGCGAGCCGGCTCTGCTTGGACAGGTACCCGTCCGCGCCGGCCCGCATGGCCTCGGCCACCCGGAACTCGTCCCGGTGCATCGAGAGCACGATGACGCGGAGCTCCGCGATGTTCTTGAGCTCCCGGATGAGCTCGACGCCGCTGCGGTCGGCGAGGCCGAGCTCGACGATCGCCACCTGACAGCGGCGGCTCTGCTGCGCCCGGAGCGCCTCCTGCCCGCTTCCGGCTTGAACGACCTCGCTCACCCCTGGCTGCGATGCGAGCGCGTGCGCGAGCGCCTCCCGAACGACGTTCTGGTCATCGACGAGCAGGATATTCATATCGAATCCCCCCTTGCCAAAGGGCCTTGTAACAGAATGCTTTGTGCTCCATGAACCTGTTTTCTACGTAAGGGAGCGCCTGGAGAGCGCGATGTCATGTCTGAGAGCCGCGCGCGGCCCCTCGCGCAATCGCCTTGGACGAGCGAGGAGGTCAATCGGGCGCGGCGGTCGATGTCGCCTGGAACGTCGTCGATCGGGCGTGGGCGCACCGGCCCTCGCAACCTCGTCCGGGAGCGCGGCGTCGCGCGAGCCCCGGGCGGCCTTGTCGGCCGCGGCGCCGGCTGCTCCGGTCGAGTCATGGCGGTGCGGCTCTGGGTCGATGCCTCTCCCTCGCCCGTTATGTTTGCGGTAGATAGGCGGCCCCATGCCTGGTCTGCGCGGCGCGCTCCTCTCCCGTTTACGACCTGACTCGGCCTTCTGGCGTCGCGCCCTCACCGCGGGCGTCACGCGCGGGCCGGAGCCCTGGGTGCGCCACAGCCCTCCGGTCTTCGGGGTGCTCTTCGCGGCCGCGCTCCCCGAGCTGCGCCGCCGCGTCGAGGAGAACCTGCGCCGGGTGCGCGGGCCGAGGTCGCGCGTCGCCGACGTGCTCGACAGCGCCGCGGTGTTCGCCACCTACGGCAGCTGCATCACCGAGGCGCTGCTGCTCGCGAGCGGCCGCGGTTACACGGTCGAGCGGCGTTCCCGGGGTGTCGAGCATTACCACGCGTGTGCTGCGGCTGGCCGGGGTGTCCTCATCGTCACGGCGCACACGGGTGGCTGGGACATCGCCGGCCAGATCCTGGGCGTGGTGCACCCTGGGGGTGTCATGCTGGCGATGCAGCGCGAACGGGACGCCGAGGCGCGCGCCATCCAGGACGCGGCGCGGCAGCGCGATGGCGTCCAGGTGGTGCACATCGGCGACGGGCCGCTGGACGCGTTGCCGCTGCTCAAGCACCTGCAGCGCGGCGGCGTCGTCGCGATGCAGCTCGATCGCGTGCCGCCCGGGATGCGCAGCCGGGAGGTCACCTTCCTCGGCGCCCGCTGGCGCGCGCCGGAGGGGCCGATCGCGCTGGCCGCGCTGAGCGGCGCGCCGATCCTGCCGGTGTTCACGCATCGCCTGGGGTTCCTCGAGTACGAGGCGGTCGTGGCGCCGCCGATCTGGCTCCCCCGCCGTCCGACCGAGGAGGAGCGGGACCGCGCGGCGGCCGAGATGATGGCCGCGATGGAGCGCTTCGTCCGGGCCCACCCCACGCAGTGGTTCCACTTCACCGGCGAAGGCCCCGTCGCCCCGGCGGAGAGCGGCTCGCCGCGTGATGGGGGGTGAAGCCCCCGAGGCGCGATGTGCGAAGCGAGGCATAAAGCCCCGTCCCCGCTCATCCGTCTCCAAACCAGCGTCGATGACCCCTTTCGATCATCGTAAAAGCCACGCTGGCAGGCCTCGCGATCTGGAACCTCGTTCAGACGATCATGGGTGAATGGCCAAGAGACACCTCTAGAGCGGCCCCTCGGTCAGCCCGTGGACGAACTGCCGCACGCGCGGATCGTCGCTCGCCTTCGCCTCCTCGGTGGTGCCGTCGAAGATGAGCCTCCCGCGGTACAGCATCCCCACCCGGTCCGTGACCGTGAGCAGCCGATCGAGGTCGCTCGAGACCATCACCACGGTCGCGTTCATCGCCCGCTGCTCCGCGCGCAGCAGATCGAAGATCCGCTGCGACGTCACCGGATCCAGCCCCGCCGCCGGCTCGTCGTAGAGGACGATCTCCCCCCGCGCGATCGTCGCCCGGGCCACGCCGACGCGCTTCTTCTGGCCGCCCGACAGCCCCGCCGGCGTCCGCTCCTCGAACCCCGCGAGCGACACCGCCCGGAGCCGCTCCGCGACGCGCTCCTCGATCTCCTCCTCGCTCAGGTCGTAGAGCCGGCGCAGCGGGAACGCGATGTTCTCCCCCACGGTCATGTAGTCGAACAGCGCGTTGTTCTGGAACAGCATCCCGAACTTGAGCCGGAACGTCTGCAGCTCCAGCTCGCTCAGCGCGTGCACGTCCTTGCCGTCGACGATCACGCGCCCCCGATCCGGCCGCAGGAGCCCGGTGATCATCTTGAGCAGCACGCTCTTGCCCGACGCGCCCGGGCCGATGAGGCCGTACAGGCAGCCGGCGGGCACGTCGAGGTCGACGCCCCGGAGGACGGGCATGCCCCCGAAGCTCTTCGTCAGCTGCTCGATCTGGATCATCGGTCGCGTGGACACGGCCGCCGCGGAGGGGGGCGTGCGCCCCCGCATCCTACCCCGGTTACTTCGAGGAGAACGTCGTCCGGGCCACATCGAGCCGCGGATGGGACGGGAACGACATCCCGCGGATCTGCCCGGCGATGCACGACGCGATGCCCGGGTTCGACGGGCTGGTCGTGACGGTGACGCCCACCGCGCGGCCGTTCTGCACGGCGGCGCAGACGTTCACGTCCATGGTCGACGGCACGCCGCACGCGTTCAGGTACGTGCCGCGGTTGAGCACGTTGCCGTAGGCGCCCGCCGTGAGATCGGCCGGACCGTTGTTGCCCAGCTTGTACTCCTCGACGTAGCGCGCCTGCGCCGCCTCACAGCTCATGCCGCCGCCGAGCGTCGGGTAGCTGCCGCCGCCGCTCGGCCGCGCCCCGCCGCCGGCGCGCGCCGCCTTCGTGCTGCCGAGGCCCGCGTCGACCTCGATCGCGACGCGGTCGGTCGCGCCCTGGACGGCGAGCTCGTGCTCCTTGTGGCTGCGCTCGCGGTACCACCAGCCCGCGCCCGCGGCGAGGATCACGCCCATCAGCGCCATCCCGAGCAGCGCCTTGTACTGCGTGCCCTGCTTCTCGGCCGTCACCACGGCGTCGAGCGCGCGCTTCTCCTGCACGATGTCCCGGTTCAGCTTCGCCTGCTCGGCGAACGGCGCGAACTCCTCCCAGTCCTGGATCGCGCGCTCGTCCCCGGAGAACGTGTCGCGCAGGACCTGGTCGCCCGTGAAGGAGCCGGACGCGATCTGCTGGAGCAGCTCCACGGACGAGAACGGCCCGTGGTCCATGCCGTCCTTGATGACGACGTACCGCGGCCGCGGATCGGACTCGAGCGCGGCCTTGAGATCCGCGAGCTTGCGCGTCGGATCGTCGCCGCGCAGGCGCGGCGGCTGGTGGACCGGGATCGCGACCGCGAACGGCCCGTCCCCGGTCACCGCCTGGATCTTCGGCAGGGACGGCGCGGACGGGACGCGCGGCTCCTCGGGGTGGCCGTTCGGCGGCATCATGGAGAGGTTGATGTCGACCTCGAAGTCGCCGTCGCCGTCGAGGTGCGACGTATCGGCGCTCGGCGGCTGCTCCGAGGCGGCCGGGGCGATCTGGTAGAGCGCCTGCGCGAGGGCGGCGAGGTCCGCCGGGCGGTGGCTCGGATCGGCCACGAGCGACTTGCCGAGCACGGTTTCCAGCGCGGGCGGCAGGTCGGGGACCACGTCGGCCGGGCGCCGCATCCCTGGGCCCACGCTGCTGTTCGTGAGCAGCTCGTAGAGGATGGCCCCGATCGCGAAGACGCTCGCGCGCGCGTCGCCTTCGCTGCCCTTGCGCTCCTCGGGCGCGAGGCACGCGCGGTCGCGCGGCAGGAGGGGCGCGGTGTGCGCGAGCTCCTCGATGAGCTGGAGCGCGCCGCCCGCGCCGTAGCCGAGGGACGAGGGGTGAACGAACATGGTCCGCCCCTGCGCGTGCAGCTCGTGGAGCTGCGTGCAGAGCGGCACGACGAGGCCGATGGCCTCGCGGACGTCGAAGCGGCGACCGGTCGCGCGGCGCGACTCCATCTCGGCGCGGAGCGTGCCGGGGGGGACGGACATCCCGACCGGCAAGGGGGTGAGGATGGACTGGACCTGAGCAGACATCGGGGAGCAACACTACGACAACACGCCGGCTCCGCTCAACGCCGCACCGCAACGTTGCAGTGTCGACGTGCAGAAGAGCCCGGCGCGCACGTGGGATGAGCAGTGAGAGCGTGCGCTTACGGCGTCAGCGTTCGAGTGTGCGGATTCGGCGCCGATCAGCGTCCTTGAACGCGCGTTTGCATTCGTTGAGCGCGCGGCGGCGTCAGTCAGCGAGCCTTTGCGTCGAGCGGCGTGCGGGTGCGCTGGCCAGCGCGTGTTCGCGTCCGCCGGTCAGCGTCCGGCGGGGCCCGTCTGTGTCGCGGGGCGCTCGACGGTCGGGGTGTCCGCGCCGATCGCCAGGACGTGGCCCGCGAAGAAGCGGAGCAGATCGGCCTCGCGCGATTTCGGCCAGCGCGCGTGGTTGATGGCGCCCTTCTTGGCGGAGCAGCGGTTCCTGAGCGCACAGTGGGGCTCGTCCCTGCTGGCCTCGTCGAGGCGCAGGAACGCGGTCTGCGCGGAGGCCGCGTCGCGCGCGCGCAGCCACCTTTCGACCGACTCGCACGAGAACATGTCGTCGCAGGCGCGGTAAATCGCCATCGCGGGCGGCGGCGGCCCGGGGCACGCCCACTCGGCGGGCGGGGCGTCGCTGCCGAAGGTGGCGAACGCCGCGACGCGGTCCGCGCGCATCATGGCGTACGTCGCCGCCATGTGGCCGCCGTAGGAGGCGCCGAGCGCGTAGATGCGCCGCCGGTCCACGAGCTTCTTCTCGAGCAGCTGGTCGACGAAGGCGTCGACGGTCGCGACGTCGACGTTGTCCTCGCCGGTGAACTCGACGTCGAACGGCGCGATCGGCGTGTACGTCTTCGTGCCGCGCTCGCGCTCGGCCTGGCTCGGCGTCTTGAAGGCGCGGCCCTGGGGGGCGAGCACGATGAAGCCCGTGTGGGCGGGGTCGCCGGTCAGGTTCCACGTGGCGCCGAGCTTGCGGAGGCCGGTCTCCTTGTCGACGCTCGTCGGGTTGTCGCCGTCGGCGTGGAAGAAGACGATGAGCGGCAGCGGCGCGCGCGTCTCCACGCCGCTCGGCGCGATCACGCAGGCGTAGCGGGGCGATCCCTCGGCGTCGCGCGTCTCCAGCACCTGGGCGCCGCGGCACGGCGGCCTGCCGAGGGTCTTGCGGAGCTCTCGCCCCGGGCGCCCCTGCTCGGCGACGCAGCTCCCTTCGCTGGGCGGCCTCGCCGCGGGCGGCTTCTGCGGCGCCGCGGCCGCGCTCGCCGGACCGGCGGCGCGGGCGCCGGCGTCCTGTCGCGCCGTCGGCTGCGGCTGCCCGCCGTCGGCCGCGGCTGCGCCGGCGTCCCGCTCGAAGACGCCGAGCAGGTCGCCGCCGTCGACGCTGGAGGAGGGCGTGGAGCACGCCGAGCACGCCGCCGCGAGCGACGCCGCGGCGCTGGCGAGCGCGGCGGCGAGCGCGGCGCGCAGGCGCCGGGGGCCGGGAGGGGCCGGCGTCGAGGTGCGCCGGGCGCGGCGGCCAGGTCGAGGTCGAGGCACGGGCGCACTGTAGTACCGCTGCCGTGCCGATCTAGCCCGGCGTGGCTCGACGGCTCGATCCGGGGTGCAAGCGGAGCTACGCTGGACACGGCCATGGCTCACCCGACCCAGGATATCCTCGCTGCCGCGCTGTCCCTTCCCGAAGGAGAGCGCCTCAGGCTCGCGTCCGAGCTGCTCGCCAGCGTCGAGGAGCCGTACGACGACGCCTGGAGCGCCGCGTGGCTCGAGGAGCTCGAGCGCAGGGAGCAGGCGGTGCGCGACGGCGAGAGCGGGGGGGATGCGTGGGACGCGGTTCGAGCGCGGGTGCTCGCGCGACTGGGCGCTCGTTGACCCGACCGATCCTCGTTCGAGTCGATGCGCAGGCCGAGCTGGACGAGGCTGCGGGCTGGTATGAGCGGCGCCGTCCCGGGCTCGGGATCGAGTTCGTGATGGGCATCGACGCGGCTCTCGCCGCCATCGCCGAGGCGCCCGAGTCATGGCCTCGATGGCAGGCTGGTTATCCCTATCGAAAGTATGTCCTGCGCCGTTTCCCTTTCGTCGTGTTCTTCACGGCAGAAGGCGCTGGTATCCAGATCGTCGCGTTCGCTCACGCGAAGCGGCGGCCGGGGTACTGGATGAGACGCTCGAGCCAGTGAGCGATCTCTCGGTCTCCATCCGCCCGCGATCTGATGCGCGGTTGTCCGGTGAGGCGGCCATCCGAGAGCTGCGCGAGACATTTCCCTATATCGGCAAGAATCGCGGGCAGATGCCCCGGGATCGTTTGGGCCTAGCACGCGGCTCAGCTCAGAAGGCCGTGGTGCTGCTGGATCCGGCGGATCTGGTCAGCCTCTGGAATACCTAGGCCGACCGCGCCGGCGTAGGCGAGTTCGAGGAGGCCGCGGGCATCGCGTCGGTCGCCCGCGGCGTTGCGTGCGAGAAGGTTGAGCGCAACCTTGACGCGCGTGATGAGGACGTCCCGAGTGGCACCGAGCCGCTCGAAGACGGGAAGCTGTTCTTCTCGGCGAATGCGCAACGCCTCGTCGAGCTGACCTCGGACCTGGGCGACGTCGGCGATCCTGCCCAAGGTCATGGCGCGCGAGCGCACGTCCCCCAGCTGCTCGAAGACGGGAAGTAGCTCTTCTCGGCAAATACGCAGCGCCTCGTCGAGCTGACCTCGGACCTGGGCGACGTCGGCGATCTTGCCTAAGGTCACGGCGCGCGAGTGCACGTCCCCGAGCTGCTTGAAGACGGGAAGCAGTTCTTCTCGGCGTATGCGTAGCGCCTCGTCGAGCTGACCTTTTGCTTGGGCGATATCGGCGATCCTGCCCAAGGTCATGGCGCGTGAGCGCACGTCTCCGAGCCGCTCGAAGACGGGAAGCAGTTCTTCTCGATATATGCGTAGCGCCTCGTCGAGCTGACCTCGGATCTGGGCGACGTCGGCGATCCTGCCCAAGGTCATGGCGCGCGAGCGTACGTCTCCGAGCTGCTCGAAGACGGGAAGCAGTTCTTCTCGATACATCCGCAGAGCGTCGTCGAACTGACCTCGGACCTGGGCGATGTCGGCGATCTTGCGCAAGGTCATGGCGCGCGAGCGCGCGTCCCCGAGCCGCTCGTAGACGGGCAGCTCTTCTTCCCGGCGTATGCGTAGTGCCTCGTCGAGCTGGCCTCGCGCCTCGAAGATGTCGGCGATCTTGCCCAAGGTCATGGCGCGCGAGTGGACGTCCCCGAGCCGCTCGTGGACGGGCAGCTCTTCCTCTCGGCGTATGCGTAGCGCCTCGTCGAGCTGACCTCGCGCCTTGAAGATGTCGGCGATTTGGCCCAAGGTCATGGCGCGCGAGCGCACGTCCCCCAGCCGCTCGTAGACAGGCAGCTCTTCTTCTCGGCGTATGCGTAGCGCCTCGTCGAGCTGACCTCGCGCCTCGAAGATATCGGCGATCTTGCCCAAGGTCATGGCGCGAGAGCGCACGTCCCCCAGCCGCTCGTAGACGGGCAGCTCTTCTTCTTGTCGCATGCGCAGCGCCTCGTCGAGCTGACCTCGGGCCTGGGCGATGTCGATGATCCTGCCTAAGGTCACGGCGCGTTCGCGCACCTCGCCGAGCCGCTCGAAGACAGGCAGCTCTTCTTCTCGGCGTATGCGTAGCGCCTCGTCGAGCTGGCCTCGCGCCTCGAAGATGTCGGCGATCTTACGCAAAGTCCTGGCGCGCGAGCGCACGTCTCCGATCCGCTCGTAGACGGGAAGCAACTCTTCTCGTCGTATGCGAAGAGCCTCCTCGAGCTGGCCTCGGGCCTGGACGATGTCGGCGATCTTGCCCAAGGTCATGGCGCGCGAGCGCACGTCGCCGAGCCGCTCGTAGACGGGAAGCTCTTCTTCTTGTCGTATGCGCAGCGCCTCGTCGGGCCGGCCTCGGGCCTGGGCGATACCGGCGATCTTGCCCAAGGTTACGGCGTGCGAGCGCACGTCACCCAGTCGTTCGAAGACGGGAAGCAGTTCTTCTCGTCGTATGCGCAGCGCCTCGTCGAGCTGGCCTCGCCCCTCGAGGATATCGGCTCGACAGTCCATGGCGAGCGCGGTCCCCCGCTCGTCCCCTCTGTCCCGGTCCACTGCCCACTTCTGCTCTGCCGCCTCTAAAGCGCTGTCCATGGCGCCCGCGCTCCGCGCCACGTTTGCCAGTGTCCAGAGCAGGCCGGACCGTTCCTTCGGGTCGGTCCGCTGCCCGAGCCCCCGCGTGCAGAACGCCATCCACACGTGGAATGGGCCATTCAGTATCGCGTACTGCGACCCTGCCCGCTCCACCCGCGCCACATCCTCCCCGCGCACCCGTTCGAGCCATGCCGAAAGCGTCCCCGCTTCGCATGTCACCTCCTTCCATGGTTGTTCCGCCTTCGCCCGCAACCGTTCCACGAACCATTCCGTCATTCGAGCCAGCACCGCGGCCTCATCCGCGCCCCATCGTAGCCACTCCGCGAGCAACGGGTGGATGCGCCAGGCATCGTCCTCCCGCTCCTCCGCTGGCATCACGAGGGACAGCTTTCCCGCGGTGTTCATCAACCGGGCGAAATCCACTGCGGAGAGCCCGGCGAGCGCCTCACCGAGGCTTCGCCCGAACCCGCCGAGCGGCGCATGCCCCAGCGCACGCAGCCCCGCGACAAGCACGTTCGCGTCAGCCCCAAGCTGCCTGCCGAGCAATGCCAGCGACAGCGAGAACGTCCGGTGTAGGTTCGCCCGCCGTGGATCCTCCTGGCTCAGCCTGTCGTCCGGGTGGTTCGGATCGAGATCGAACCCGCTCCTCCGCAGCTCGTCGAGGAACGTCCCCGCATCATATCCGCCCTCGCGCAGGTACCCGGCGGCGAGATGCAGCGCCAGCGGCAAGCGTCCGAGCTCCCGCACGAGACGCCGGAGCTCTTCCCTCTTCCCTCGCACCCGCTCAGGCGGAAGCTCGGCCTCGAGCTGCTCCAGCGCCGTCGGCTCGTCGAACTCCGGTACCGGAACGCGCGCCCAGCCTGCACCGTTCCCAAGCCCCTTGTAGCGGCCTGTCACGATCATCGGGCAATCCCGCAACCACCTCGCGAGCCGCACGACCGCGCCCGCCGCAGCCTCGCTGTCGACGTTCTCCACGCGGAGGAGCGTCAGCGGCACACGCAGCCGGTCGCGCACGCGCGCAGCCATCTCCTCCGGCGGCGCGCGCAGGGACAGCTGATCCGCGATGTCCCCAAGCAACGCGGTCGAGAGCGGCTCCGCCGCACGGCCCTCTTCCGGCTGGAGCGCGACGAGCACCGCCCCGCCCGGGAAATCGCTGGCCCGGTCGAGCCGGAACTGCTCCGCGAGGTACGACTTGCCCACGCCCGGCATCCCCTGTACCGCGCAGATCGCTGCTGGCTTGCGCTCGCCCGCGCTGGGCAGTAGCGCCTCGGCGATGCGCTGCAACTCCTCTCTCCGCCCGACGAAGACGCGGCCACGCGTGGAAGGAGGGGGTGGAGGCTCGGACGGTGGGCGCACCATCCAGGTGAGGCGGCCGTTAGGCGCCTCTGCGTACAAGCTTCCATCATCGAACCAGAAGCCCGCCTGGCGATCGGAGAACCCACGCAGCCGCACGTCGTAGCGCTTCGGCCTTCCCGCTGCGTCCACCGTCACATCGAAGAGGTGGCAGGCGTTCCGCCAGGTATTTCCGAGGCTCCCCTCGTAGAGGCACCCGGCCGCGACCTGCCGCAATATCTGCCCGGGGCCCACCCACGCGGCGATCTCTTCGCGATGCAGGTGTCCGCGCAGGACGAGATCCACGTGCTCAGCGAGCAGATCGCGGCAACTGTCGGCGTCGGCGAGATCCGTGAGCGGATGGTGCATGAGCGCGAGGCGGAAGCCCGACAAGGTCTTGCCGTGCTCGTCCGTGGCGAGGCGCGCCACCTGACCCTCGGTGAGCAGGAGGCTGCCGCTGTCCGCGTTGTCGCCGCAGAGCCACGCCGAGTCGAGACCGATGACCTGCACGTCGAACGGTAAGCCAGGCACGCGCACGCGGTAGCCGAGGCGTCCGTGCGGCGAGCGATCCGGCAAGAGGGCCTCACGCCCGATGGACGACAACCACGTACGGAAGGCGGCTCCGCGCTCGAGGATCTGCTCGCGCTGCTTGTCCCGCAGGCCCCGGGGCGCCTTGCCGCCCTGGAGCCAGCGCGACCTCTCGATCGCAGGTACGTCGAACAGCAGGGAGCGCAGCTTCTTCCACGCAGCCTGGTTCGTCCTGCGATGGATGTCGTGGTTCCCTGGTACCACGAAGAACCGCTCTTTCGGCACGTGGAGCCGCCCGAGCGTCGCCTCCACGAACTCCGTCGCTGGCCCGTACTCCTCCGAGGTTCCGTGGTCGGCGACATCTCCGGTGAAGCAGACGAGATCGATCGGGATCCCATCCTTCACGAGGTCGTCGAGATTTCTCTCCCACGCCTCGCCGAGCACGCGCCGCCTGCGCCATGCCTCCGTTTCGCGCGGTCCGCGCACGTGGAGATCCGAGATGTGCAGGACTCGCAACCTGTGCTCGCGCTCTTTGGCCATGCTCCCTCTGCCGAGGGTATCAGGCCGCGGCGTCGCCTTCAGGGAAATCCCTCAGCGATGCCGCCTTCGCACTGCCCAGTGCGTCGACTATCGGGCTCGGCGCAGGACTGCGAAGCAACGCCAGCTGCAGGCAGCGGTCTTCGCCGACTCGCCCCCATCGAACTTAGGTTGAACGTCCTCAGGGAGCAGCTGCTGCCCTTCTCAGGCAAAGGGGGTTGAGGTCCCGGGTCTGCCAGGAAAACGAGCCGTAGCCGCGCTCGGCGCGAGTTGGAATGCGGCAGGCGCCCCCTGGCGGCGTATCGACGTAAGTTATCTTACTCGAAGGTGCCACCGGGAGGCGTTCGGCGCGAGTTGGAATGCGGCAGGCGCCCCCTGGCGGCGTATCGACGTAAGTTGTCTTACTTGAAAGTGCCACCGGTAGGCGATCGACGCGAGTTGGAATGCGGCGAAGCGCCGCCGGGTGGCAATTCGAGTAAGATGCCTTACCTCAAGGTGCCACCGGTAGGCGCTCGGCGCGAGTTGGAATGTGGCGAAGCGCCGCCGGGGGGCAATTCGAGTAAGATGCCTTACCTAAAGGCGCTACCGGGCGGGGATTCTAGTAAGATGCCTTACTTCGCGTCGCCGCCGGGCGGCGATCCTGACAGCTCGACGACGAGGCCTGCGCCCGCCTGCAGCATTCCGGCGCTCGGGCACCACGCGTCCCGCAACCCGGGTCGGCCTGCGGCCTGCCCGGAGATCAGACGAGCGGGCGCCGCCGGTGCGCTCGTCCTCGAGACAACGTCGCCGAGGATCCTCTCCACCTCACCCACGGCCACCCGTCAGACCCATCCGCGCGCGACCCGCGTCGGCATCGTGCCCGCCGCGGACGAAATCGCCCCCGCGGGCGCCGCCGGGTTGCGGGGGGGCGCTTCATGGCTAGGCTGGTCCGCGGTCCACCCATGACGCCCTTCGATATCCTCGTCGGCACCGCGCTCGCGGCGCTCCTCGCTTTCCAGATCTACGTCACCGTGCGCGTCTTCCGAAGCCGCGTCTACGAGACCAAGCAGAAGGTCTGGCAAGCGCAGCTCGTCTGGCTGCTGCCGATCATCGGCGCCGGCCTCGTCTTCTCGATCCTCCAGGAAGAGGACAAGGCCCACCGCGACGCCTCCTCGCACCTCCGAAGCTGACCCAGCGCCTCCGGCCGCGCCGGCGGCGACGCCAGCCGTCACGCGGAACACGCAGAACAACCGGCCGCGCTCCCTTCTCCGTCCTCCGCGCCCATCTGGCCACCTCGGCGCATCCCGATGACCGGCTGCGGCATCGGCACGCGGGATCGGCACAATCGAACAGCAAAATTCGGTTTCGCCCTTCGGTCCAGCGGCGCCGTGCGCTATGGCTCAGGGGAGCATGGCGGACGACGTCTTCGGCATCGTCGGGACCACGCAGGCGGGTAATTTCCACGTCGAGCAGGTGGTCGCGGAGGGGGGATTCGGCGTGGTGTACCGCGCGATCCATGGCGGCTTTCGCGCGCCGGTCGCCCTGAAATGCCTGAAGGTCTCCGAGGCGAAGACCCCGCGCGAGCGCCAGCTCTTCCTCGAGAAATTCCGCGAGGAAGCGCAGCTGCTCTTCCGGCTCTCCGCCTCCATCCCGGAGGTCGTCCGCCCGCTCCACGTCGACGTGCTGCACCTCAAGCGCGGGGAGTTCGTCCCCTTCCTCGCCCTCGAGTGGCTGGAGGGCGAGTCGCTCGACAAGGTCATCGATCGGCGCAGGCTCAAGGGGGAGCCGCCGATCCCGCTCCACCGGCTGATGAAGATGATGCGCCCCATCGCGCAGGCGATCTCGCGCGCGCACCGCTTCCCGAGCCCGAACGGCACGGTGTCGATCATCCACCGCGACCTCAAGCCCGAGAACATCTTCATCACGACCCAGGAGGGGACCGAGCGCCTCAAGATCCTCGACTACGGCATCGCCCAGGCGAAGACGCTGGCCGAGCAGGCCGTCGGCCGGGTCACGAACGGCGACCCGCTGAACGCCTTCTCGCCGGCGTACGGCGCGCCGGAGCAGTGGGCGCCGAAGCGGTTCGGGCAGACGGGAACCTGGACCGACGTCTGGGGTCTAGCGCTCACCATGGCGGAGGCGCTCGTCGGGCGGCAGGTGATCGATGGCGAGGCGCAAGCCATGATGGGCACGGCGCTCGACGTGAAGCGCCGGCCCACGCCCCGGACCGAGGGCGCGAACATCCCGCCGGAGGTCGACGCGGTGTTCGAGCGCGCGCTCGCCGTGAGCCCGCGCGACCGCACGAGGGACATCGAGACCTTCTGGACCGAGCTGGAGGCGGCCATGGGGCTCGCGCCCACCTTCGGGCGCGCCGCCGCGCTCGAGGACGCGTACTCCACCCCGCCGCCGCCCTCGTCGTCGATGCGCGCGGCGGCCCCGCAGGTCAAGCGCGCCGGGCACGTCTGGCTCGACACGCCCAGGGACACAGGGTCGCTCGAGATCGATCTCGACGTGGCCCCCGCCTCGATGCGCTCGCCCCGGGGCGGCCGCCGGGACGGGCCCGCGAGCAGCGTGCGCCCGGCGCCGCCCTCGGACTCGGCCGGGCTCGAGATGGATCTGCCCGAGGCGCCGCAGAGCACGCGGGGCCGGGGGGTGGGCGCGCTCGCCGCCGACGTGGTGCCCGGGAGCGCGCGAGGCCGCGGCCTCTGGGACGAGCGCGCCGGCTTCGCGGAGGCGACGCCCGTGGGCGCGCTCCCGCGCGGCGGCGGGATGGAGAGCGCCCCGCCGGGCCTCCACGCGCGCGGCGGCGGGATGATGGAGAGCTCGCCGCCGCTGGAGGTGGCGCTCGGCGCGACGCCGCGCGCGACGTCGCTGGCGCCGGCCGCGGTGCGCCCGCTGTCGGACCTGCCGTCGATGAGGTACCGGCCGTCGGCGCGCCCGCCGGCGCCGGACGCGCGGCCGCGCCCGCCGGAGCCGAGGCCGATCGCCGCCGGGCCGAGCCTCCTCCAGCAGCTCGCGCTGCCCGTGGCCTGCATCGTGTTCGCCTGCGTGGTCACGGTCGCCGACCTCATCATGAAACGATCGGGCGAGGTGCTGAGCTTCGGCCCGGTGCGCTCGTTCTGGGTCGCCGGCGTGCTGCTCCTCTTCGGCGTCGGCCTGTTCTTCTGGCGCATGCTCGGAGACGCCGGCGATGCCTGACCAGGCCCACGGGAGCGCCGCGGAGCGGCGCGCCGAAGAGAGCGTGTCGGCCCGCTTCACGCGGATCATGAACGCGTCGACCTCGCGGTGGGGCGTGCTCACCGATCCGCCGCTCGTGGCGCTCGCCTCGGGCGCGCTCCTGCTCGCGTTCCTCGCGGCGCTCGGCCGCGACGCGGGCCCCTCGGTGGCGCGCGCGCTCGGCGCCCTCGCGCTCGCGCCGATCGCGGTCGCGCTCGCCGTCAGCGTGGCGCTGCGCGGCGCGCGGCGCGCGGTCGTCGCGTGGCTCGCGCGCCAGCCGTTCCCGGTGGAGAACCTCAACGCCGTGCTGAACGGCCTGGGCGAGGCGCTGGAGGTCACCTTCGCGGGCGCCGTCCCGGACGCCGCGGAGCTCAACGTCGAGCTCGACAAGGTGCACCCGGACGCGTTCGTGACCGGGGGCGTCGAGGACGCCCGCACGCTGGACATCCGCATCGGCGTCGTCGACTCGAAGCGCAACCCGGCCGCGACGAACCACCAGCGCTACGCGCGCGTCCGCGAGCTCGTCGAGCGCGTGCTCGTGCCGCTCGCGGAGCGCTACCCGATCCAGAGCGTCCGGGTGAAGTGAGCGCGCGCGCGGGCAGACCGCGCGCGCGTCCGGCGCATGTCCGGGAGATGCCGCGGGGACGTCGCCCGGGGCCGGCGCGCGCGCTTGCCCAGCGGCCCCGTACCCCTGCTATCGTCGCGGCCCATGACCGCCTCGACCTCCGAGAAGCTCCTCTCCGATCTGGAAGCGCGGGGCATCACCCGCGCCAAGATCGGCGGCTTTGACATCGACGGCCTCCTCCGCGGAAAGTACGTCTCCCTCGAGAAGCTGAAGAGCGCCCTCGGGAGCGGCTTCGGCTTCTGCGACGTCATCTTCGGCTGGGACATCGCCGACGTCCTCTACGACAACACCAAGGTCACCGGCTGGCACACCGGCTACCCGGACGCGCACGCGGTCCTCGACCCGAGCACGCTCCGCGACCTGCCGTGGGAGCCGAACACCGTCGCGATGCTCGCCGACTTCCGCGACGAGCGCGGCGCCCCGCACCCCGCGTGCCCGCGCTCGCTCCTCAGGAGCGTCATCGCGAAGGGCGAGCGGATGGGGATCTCGGCGAAGTTCTCGTGCGAGTTCGAGTTCTTCCTCTTCGAGGAGACACCGCGCTCGCTGCACGACAAGCGCTTCGCCGGCCTCACGCCGCTCAGCCCCGGCATGTTCGGCTACTCGTGGGTCCGCGAGGGCCAGAACAAGAAGCTCATGGCCGCCATCCTCGACCAGATGCGCGCCTTCGACGTCGAGATCGAGGGCCTGCACACCGAGACCGGCCCGGGCGTGTACGAGGCGGCGATCCGCTACGACGACGTGCTCCGCGCCGCGGACAAGGCCGCGCTCTTCAAGGTCGCCATGAAGCAGATCGCCCACGAGCACGGCCTCTCGGTCACGTTCATGGCGAAGTGGAACGCGGACCTGCCCGGCTCGAGCGGCCACCTGCACCAGAGCCTCTGGCGGGACGGCAAGAACATCTTCGACGACGCGTCGTCGCCCGACCGGCTCCCGCCCGCGCTGCGCCACTACGTCGGCGGCCAGATCGCGCTCATGCCCGAGCTCACGGCGCTCTACTCGCCCACGATCAACGCGTACAAGCGGTACGTGCCCGGCGTCTGGGCGCCGCTCACCGCCAGCTGGGGCGTCGAGAACCGCACGGCGGCGATCCGCCTCATCGGCCTCGGCACGCCCGGCGCGCGCGTCGAGTACCGCCAGACCGCCGCGGACATCAACCCGTACGTCGCCATGGCCGCGTGCCTCGGCGCGGGGCTCTACGGCATCGAGCACCGCGTCGAGCCGCCCGCGCAGGCCTCGGGGGACGCGTCGAGCGCCGAGTCGTCGCGCCTCGCGCTGCCGCGCTCGCTCGCGGAGGCGACGCGGCTGCTCGCGGGCAGCCAGAGGGCCCGCGAGATCCTCGGCGAGAGGTTCGTCGACCACTATGTCCTGACGCGCGACTGGGAGGTACGGCAGTACGAGCGCGCGGTCACGGATTGGGAGCTGAAGCGCTACTTCGAGGCGGTGTGATCATGAGCCAGTTCACGGTTTGGAGCTTTCCTACACGCATCCTCTTCGGCGCCGGCGTCGTCGAGCAGACGGGCGCCGAGGCGCGCCGGCTCGGGGCGACGAGGGCCCTCATCGTCACGGACAAGGGCGTCGTCCGCTCGGGTCTGCTCGAGCCCGTCGCGGCCTCGCTGCGGAAGGAGGGGCTCGAGGTGGCCGTCTTCGACGACGTGCTCGGCAACCCGGTCGAGAAGAACGTGCACGACGGCGTCGCCGCGTTCCGCGACGCCCGCGCCGATCTCGTCGTGGCGCTCGGGGGCGGCTCGCCGCTCGACGTCGGCAAGCTCGTCCGCCTCGGCGTGAACCACGATCGGCCGCTCGTCGACTACGACGACGCCACCGGCGGCGATCGCTTCATCACGCCGAGCGTCCCGCCGATGCTCGCGATCCCCACGACGGCCGGGACCGGCAGCGAGGTCGGCCGCTCGGGCGTGGTGACGCTCGACGTGAACCACCGGAAGACGGTGATCTTCTCGCCGTACCTGCTCGCCAACGCCGCGCTGCTCGACCCGGTGATGACGCGGTCGATGCCGGCGTTCCTGACGGCGGCCACGGGCTTCGACGCGCTCACGCACTGCATCGAGGCGTACGTCGCGAAGGGCGATCACCCGATGGCCGACGGCATCGCGCTCGAGGGCATCCGCCTCGCCGCCGCGAACCTGGAGCGCGCGGTGACGCACGGCGACGACCTCGAGGCGCGCGGCGCCATGATGAAGGCGGCGATGATGGGCGCCGTCGCGTTCCAGAAGGGGCTCGGCGCGTGCCACTCGCTCGCGCACCCGCTCTCGAGCGAGTGCGGGCTGCACCACGGCCTCGCCAACGCGCTCTGCCTCCCGCCGGTGGTCGAGTTCAACGTCGCCGCGGCGGCGCCGCGCCTCGCGCGCGTCGCGGCGCTCCTCGGCGCCGCCGAGGACGCGGCCGCGTGCGCCGACGCCATCCGCGCGCTGCGCGCCCGCATCGGGCTCGCGGCCGGTCTCGAGAAGGCTGGGGTCTCGCGCGACAAGCTCGACGCGCTGGCCGATCTCGCCGCGCAGGACGCTTGCCACACGAGCAACCCGCGCCCGTGCTCGCGGAACGACCTCCGCCACCTCTACGAGGCGTCCTTCGCGGGCTGACGCGCGCGGCGCGCGGCTGTCCGGGCGCGCGACGCGCGCGCGTCGCCGCCTGGAGGGGGCGCCCTGACCCGCATCGAGCGCGGCGGGGAGCACGGCCATTTCCCGGCATCCGCCGATCCGCTGGGCGCCGGCCTACCTCTGGCCGACAATGGATAAATGAGGTAGCAGGGGTGCACGATGACGGGCACCACCACCGAGCGCACCGCGCGTCCTGCGACCTGCCAGATGTTCGAGACGCCGCTCATCGAGCGATTTTCGCGGATCCACCCGATCACGCCGTTCGCCTTCTGGCTCCCGGTGCTCGGCTACCTGGGCGTCCGCGCCGCCGGGTTTGGTGTCGGCCTCTGGTCCGGGCTCGGCCTCGTGCTCGTCGGTCTGTTCCTGTGGACGTTCGCCGAGTACGTCCTGCACCGCTACGTGTTCCACTACGTCGGTCCGCGCCTGTGGCAGCGCCGGATGCACTTCGTCCTCCACGGGGTGCACCACGACTTCCCGCAGGACGCCGACCGGCTCGTGATGCCGCTCGGCGCCAGCATTCCCCTCGGCGCCGTTTTTTACATGCTGTTCCGCGCCGTCTTCGGCCCTGTCCCCGCGGATCCGTTGTTCATCGGCTTCAGCCTCGGGTACCTCGTGTACGACGGCACCCACTACGCCATTCACCACTTCCGCATGAGCTCGCGCTGGGGGAAGTGGATCAAGCGGCATCACATGGTCCATCACCACACGGGAGAACGCGCGCGGTGGGGCGTGTCGTCGCCGCTCTGGGACTGGGTCTTCGGGACGATGGGCACCTCGCAGCCGGGAAAAGGCAGCTGAGCGGGAGGGCGGCGCGCGCGCCGATGCGCGCCGCGGAGGCGCCGATGCGCGCCGCGGAGGATCGTGAGCGGATGGGAATGGCCCCGGCGCGCGGCGGGTTGAGGGGCCATGATTCGGTCGCGTTTGCACGCTTCCGCCTCCGCGAGGGACGCGGCGCAGCAGCCCGGCGCTGAGCTGCGGGCGCGTCGGCGAGGGGAGGGGGACGCGGGGTCGCGTCGACGTCGTTCGCCGGCTGCGCGCGCGGGCGGCGAGCGGCGCCGGCGCGGCGCCGCAGGGGCGCGGCGCATCGGTGGGCGGGATGAACGGATCGAGGGGATCGGGTCGAGGAGAGCGCGGCGCCGCGGGCCGTCAGGGCGCGGGCGTCGTGCCGGAGGGGGCGAGCCCTGCTGCAGGCGGCGCGTCGGGCAGCCGCCTCATCGCGCCCGCATAGAAGGTGCGGAGCGTGTTGCGCCCGCAGTAGGGGCACAACCACGCCACGTCGAACCGGTCGAGGTGGGCATTGATGCTGTGCGCAGGAGCGAGCTCCTTGTCGGCTTCACCGCCGGCCGACCGGCCGCGGGGAGCCCGGGTGGCCCACCCGGCGGTGACGTGCCGGTGCTCGTCCAGGGTGGCTGAGAGGCTTGCCTGGCACTCGCAAGGTGTGGAGATGAGAAACCGACTCATGCATGACCGTCCTTCGTAGATGTTTCCGTAGTCGATGCCAGCATGCCGCGGCGCGGCGAGGCGAGCTAGAGAGAGAGCCGCAGCGCGGCGTGCCGAGAAAGAGCGCGTCCTCATATAAAGGTTGGTCAGTTTGAGCTCAAGGGGTGTTAGCCTGGGGCACGGTTGCCCTGGTGTGACTGAGGAAGGGGAGTCCATGACCGTTCGACGTGCACCTCGTGAGCGCGCGACGCCGGCTTCGGGGAGGTTGCAGGTCGTCGAGGCGTGCAGGCCCGGGCCGCGCTCGGTGCGCAGCTTCCGGATCCTGCTCGCGCACGACGCCCGCGCTGCGACCTGCGACGCGCTGGCGCGCGCGATCGAGGCGACCCTGGCAAACGTCGAGATCGTGGACGCGTCGTCGATCGACGACGCCCTGCTCGCGTCGGCGACCGAGCGGTTCGATGCGTGCCTGATCTGCCTCGATCTGCCGCCGGCGCCGCTCGGCGGCGCGCGGCTCGCGAGCGAGCTCGTGGACAGCGACCACCCGGTCGTGCTCGTGACGAGGAGCCTGCGGTGGCTGCCGCCGGACAGGCCCACGCTGCAGCAGCTGCCCTGGATCCCGCCGGACGCGGGCGCGGACGAGATCACGAGCGCGATCGCGGCGGCGACCAGCGACTGCAACAGCGCCGTGCGGCGGCGCTCGCCGCTGCCGGGCGATGTGCTCGGCGTGCCCGCGCTCCGCGCGCGCGCGCGCCGCTAGCGCCCCGCCGACCGAGCGCCGGGCGCGGCGTCGGTCGGAATCCGCCGGAACGCGGGGCCGGAACCGGCGGAAGAATCCGGGGACGGAAACGGGGACAGAAATAGGGACGGAAAAGAGATGAAGGGGGTTGCTCTGCGGCTCGGGATTGGGTAGAAGCTTCCTCCACCTCAAGCGGGACTAGCTCAGTTGGTAGAGCATCAGCTTCCCAAGCTGAGGGTCGCGGGTTCGAATCCCGTGTCCCGCTCCGAGGATTGCCGGCCCCCTCCTGCGCTGGCGGTCCTCCTGCTGTTGGTGCCTCGGGCCCGATGAGCGCCTCTTTGATCGGCGCTGCCCGAGACGGCTCCTCGAGCTGAGCTCGGAGCAGCGGCGCGCCGCGGGCGCTCCAGCGCCGAGCGCGCCGCGCGAGACGGACGCGCTCTGGGAGCGCACGATGCTCGAATCGGGCCCGCTCCCGCTGCGTGGACGGCGGTGCCCCACCCCAGGGGGACACCTGGAGGTGTTCATGCAGGATGGCCGGCGCATCGCGCTCAACGCGGCGCTGATGCTCCTCAAGCAGGCGATCATGGCCGTCCTCGGCGTCGTGTTCGTCGGCTACCTCGCGCGGAAGGTGGGCGTCGCCGCGTGGGGGGAGTTCCAGGCGTCGCTCGCGATCGCAGGGATCGTCACGATCGCCGCCGGCATCGGGGTGCGGGGGTACCTCGCCCGGGAGATCGCCGTGAAGCCGGAGCTCGGGCCACGTCACCTCGGCGCGGCGCTCACCATCCGGGGCGTGACCGGGACGCTGGTGCTCGGCGCGACCGTGGCCGTCGCGCTCGCGACGCGCTCGGGCCTCGGCGCGCAGCTCGTCGTGCTCGCCGCGGCGTCCCAGCTCGCGACGCTGCTCTACTCGACGATGTGGCTCTCGTTCGAGGCCCACGAGCGCTTCCAGTACATCCTCTACGCGGAGCTCGGCGCGCGGCTGTTCGTCATCGCGCTCTCCGCGGCCCTGCTCGCGCTCGGCTTCGGCGTCGTCGCCGCGGCCGCGGCGTTCCTGCTCGGCAACGTGCTGGAGCTCGGGATCACCGCGCACTACCTGCGCTCCCGGCTCTACCGGCCCGAGCTCACCACGCCCCCCGCCGAGCTCTGGCAGATCGTGAAGCGCAGCCTGCCCATCGGCGCGCTCGGGGCGCTCGCGAGCGCGCTGCTCCAGACCGATCGCGTGATGCTCCGCGCCCTCTGCGACGAGGAGGCCGTGGGCGTCTACAGCGCGGCCTGGGTGCTGAGCGAGAACTTCAGGATGCTGCCCGACGTGCTGCTCGGCGCCGCCTTCGCGGCCGGCATGCGCCTCTACGCCCAAGACAGCGACGCGTTCGGCCGCCTCTACGGCGGCTGCATGCTCGTCGCCGCGCTGTTCGGGCTGCCGGTCGCCGCCGGCGTCTTCCTGCTCGCGCCGGACATCGTCCAGCTCGTCTACGGATCGGCGGGCGACTACGCGCCGGCGGCGGACGTCCTCCGGATCCTCGCCTGCGGCGTCCCCGTGACGTTCGCGTTCCAGGTCGTGACGCTGCCGCTGCTCGCCGCGAAGCGCGAGGTCGCGATGGTGAAGCTGCTCGCGGTGGCGCTCGTCGCCGACGTCGCGCTGAACCTGCTCCTCCTGCCGCGCTACCGCGCCGTGGGCGCCGCGGGCGCGACACTCGTCGTCAGCGCCGGGTCGCTGATCGCGTCGTGGGGCCTGAGCGCGCGCTGGGCCCAGTGCGTCGAGCTCGGCCGCATCGCCGCGATCCTCGCCGCGACGGCGGCGATGGCCACCGCGGCCTACGCCGCGCGCGCGCTCGCGGGGATGTGGGCGTCGATCGCGGTGGGCGTCGCCGTCTACGTCGCCCTCCTCCTCGCCCTGCGCGCCGTCTCCTTCCGCGAGCTGCGCGCGCTGCTCGCGCGCCGCGTCCGCGCCTCGCCCGCCACCGCGGCCTGATCCGCGTTCCGCCGCGGGCGGGGCCCGGCGCTGCGCGCGCTGTCCTCTGCGCGCGCGGCCCTCTACGCGCCTGTGCGGAACAGGAGGCCATCGAATTTTCGGCTTTTCCGCCGGAAGCGGCGCTCGCCTCGGGTCTCCGCAGCTGCCGACATGCGCTCTCATCCGGCGGGATCCACGCAGCGGCGCGGGGCGCCCGTGGCTCGGAGGTGACGGTGACGCGGCCCTCTCCGTGGCATGCAGCGTGAATAGCGGAGGGGCGATGTGGCGGCGCGGGCAGGTCCGGGGGGTGGCCGGGGTGGGGCGACTCCGGCAGTGGATGGCGCGGCGGCCGTCCTCGCTCCGCGCCTTCGGCATGCCGGGGCGCGACGAGCTGGGCGCGCCCGCGCAGCCGTGGAGGCCTCGCGAGATGGACCTGCCCATGGGCGACGGCGGCTACGCGCTGCTCGCGCGCCTTTCGGCCGGCGGCATGGCCGAGCTGTTCCTCGCGTGCCGGCGCGGGTCGGCAGGGATCGCGCACCCCGTCGTCGTGAAGCGCCTTCGTCCCGAGGCGCGGCGGGATCCGTCGATCGTGCGGATGTTCCTCCGGGAGGCGTGGATCAGCGCCCGGCTTCAGCACCCGAACGTGATCCGGTTCTACGACTTCGTGTTTCACGAGGGGCGCCACCACCTCGTGGTCGAGTACGTCCCGGGCTGCGATCTGGCGGCGGCCGCGCGCGCGCTCTTCGCCGAGGGGCGGCCGTTCCCGATCGAGGCGGCCCTCGAGATCGGCGTGGGCGTGCTGCGGGCGCTCGGGCACGCGCACGGGCTCCGCGACGACGGCGGGCAGCTCGTCGGGCTCGTGCACCGCGACGTGAGCCCGCAGAACGTGCTCCTCTCGCTCGAGGGCGAGATCAAGCTCATCGACTTCGGCGTCGCGGAGATGACGGCGATGCGCGGCATCCTGGACGACGCCTTCCCGCTCGGCTCTCCGGGCCAGGCGGGCGGCCCGGCGCCGTCGAGCGACGCCCCCACGGTGAAGGGCAAGCTCGGCTACGTGGCGCCCGAGCAGCTGCGCGGGCAGCGGATCGACGCGCGGGCCGATCTCTTCGCGGTCGGGGTGATCCTGTTCGAGCTCCTGACGGGGCGCCGCCTGTTCCACCGGAAGGAAGACGGCGCCACGATGCGCGCGGTGCTCTCGGGCGAGGTGCCGGCG
The DNA here is from genome assembly GCF_051529605.1 of Sorangium sp. So ce296. Classification (NCBI taxonomy): domain Bacteria; kingdom Pseudomonadati; phylum Myxococcota; order Polyangiales; family Polyangiaceae; genus Sorangium; species Sorangium sp. So ce296. The sequence continues at coordinate 13,172,614 of NZ_CP150325.1, read as the reverse complement.
ATCGCGCCGCTCCGCCCGGCGTGCCCTGCGCTGCTCGAGGAGGCGGTGCGGCGCGCGCTCGCGCGCGATCCCGACGATCGCTTCGAGGCCGCGGCGCAGATGGAAGAGGCGCTCGCCGAGGTGCTCGCCTCGGTGCGCAGGGCGCCGGGCGGGGGCGACGAGCCGAGCTCGAGCGAGCGCGGGCTCCTCGCCGGCCAGGAGATCGCCGCGCTCGTGCGCGAGGTCGCGAGCGGGCGCGATCGCCACCGATCGCTGCTCGTGCGGGGCTGCCGTCGATCCGCCGGGGTCCGCGGGCGCCCGGGCGCGCGGCGCACCCTGACGAACCGCTCCGGGGACGATCGCGGCGAGGCGGCGCCCGCGGCGCGCGGCGTCGACGCGGGGGCGGGCCCGGAGGAGGCGGCGATCGAGATCGAGCGCAGCGAGGGCAGGGACGCGGTGACGCCGCACTGGAGGGAGGCGCGCCCGCCGCGGCGCGCCCGGCTCCTGCAGTGGCTCGTGATCGCGGCGGTCACGTTCGCCGCCGGCGCGCTCGCGGGCAGGGCGATCGGCGCGCTCGACGGCGGCGCCGCGCCGGCGAGCCGCGGCGCGCCCCGGTAGCGCCGCCCGCCGCTCGCCCTCGCCTCGCGGGCCTTGAAAGGGCGGAGCTCGCGCGATCTCCGGGAGACATCCATTCGGTGACGCCGCCGTGATGGGCCGAACGCGAACGGCCCTTTGCGGTGGCGCGCCCAGCGACGGGCTCGCTAGCCTAGCCCGCCCTGATGCCCCTCCGGAATCCCCTGAACCGCGGCGTCGCGTTCGCCGCAGTGGCCGTACCCCTCCTCGCGAGCGCCACGGGCGGTGGCGCGCTGCCGCGCCCGGCCGCCGACGCGCCTTTCGCGCCGGCGGAGCCGAGCGCGATCGACGCGGCGATCGAGCAGCAGCCCATCTGCGTCGGCTCGACGGTCGCGAGCGCGGGGGAGCTCGGCGACGTCCTGTTCTACCGCAGCGCGCCGGGAGAGCGCGGCACGGTCTCCGTCGGCTACTACGCGTTCTTCTCGGAGGAGCGGCCCTGGGGCAACAACTGGCTCACCTGGACCGTGCTGCCAGCGCTCGCCGTGGACCTCGTCTACACGCACGGGCTGCTCTTCGGCCCGGGAGTTCAGCGCGTCGCCTACGGCAAGGGCGACGTCGAGGGGTTCAGGATCGTCTACAGCGTGGGCGACGACGGGCGGCTCACCGCCGAGCACGGCGCCGCCGACCGCGGCGATCACAGCGATGTGCGGCTCGAGCGGGCCGATCTGCTCGCGGTCGATCCCGCGCGGCCGACGGTTTACTCGCGGTGGTGGAGCCATCAGCTCGGCGGGCAGGGCGCGGGGCCGGGCGATCTCGTCTACCGCCGCTGCTACGGCGCGGGCGCGATCCGGCCGCTGCCGCCGGACGTCGCGCTCGAGTTTCGCCTGGACCGGCGCGCCGGGCCGGCCCGCGTGGTGTCCGCCGCGGCGCTGCTCGAGCCGCCCGCCTCGCCGCTGCGGCGCGAGCCCGCGAAGGGGGCGAGCCCTCAGGGCCTCGTCGCCCTCCGGCCGAGCGTCGCGTTGTAGATGGCGAGGAGGATGACGGCGCCCAGGATCGACATGAAGAAGCCCCCGCTCGACTGGTACGACGGGTAGAGCCCGAGGGCCCGGCCGATGAAGCCGCCGAGCAGGGCGCCCGCGATGCCGAGCAGCGCGGTCACCACGAAGCCGCCGGGATCGCGCCCGGGGGTGAGCAGCTTGGCGATGACGCCGACGATGAGCCCAAACAGGATCCACAACAGCACGGACATGGTTCGCTCCTCTCGACACCGGGCGACGCCGAGGGGCGTCTTCCCGCGTCAACGCGGAGGCCAGCGTTTGCAGACGACGTGCCGTTCGGGGTGAGCTCCGTTCGCACCGGGCTGAAGCGGAGGCTCGGCAGCCAGCGTGAACGGCGTCGCCATCCGGCCCGCGGCGCTGGGCACCGGCTGTACATCGTCGACCCGCCCGGCGCGCCGATCTCGAGGCCGGTCTCCCGCTCCCGCGGCGCTCACGGCGGCTCCAGGGGACAGGCGCGCTCCGGCTCGTCCGCGCGTGGCGGCGTCGGCCGCGTATCGCCGGTCGGGGGCGCGTCGCCGTCGCGCCCCGGCGAGGGCGAGGCGAGCGGGGCGAGCGCGGCGCCGGCAGCGCTGAAGAGCAGGCACAGCGATCCGCCGAGCACCGTGGCCGCGACGGTGCCGACCACGACCGGAGCGAGCCGCCGGCGACGCCGTCGGCGCAGCCGCGCCTGGCTCCGCAGCCCGCCGGGCAGGCGCGCCCGCAGCAGGAGGACGGGCGCGAGCGCGGCGTCGAGCTCCGGGCTGGGATGCGCGCAGACGAGAGCGGGCGACGGAGCCGCGGCGCTGGGAGGCGCCGCGTCCGCCGGCGGCGCGCCGGCCGCGGCGGCGTCCGCGGCGGGCTCGACGAGCGCCGCGGGCGGGCAGGGCGCGGCGCCGTGGCCGACCCAGGTGGACGCGGACGAGGGATCGCGCCGCGCGTCCGGCGGGGAGCAGGGCAGATCCAGGAGCGCGCTCCCCGGCAGCGAGGACGGGGAACGGTACCCGACCCACGTCGAGGTGCACGCGGAGCGCGCCGAGGCGTCGTTCGCAGCGCGCGCCGGGGCGTCGTCCGCAGCGCGCGCCGGGGCGCGCTCCTCCGCGGCGGAGCGCCCGCTGCGGAGCGCGATGTGCGCGAGCGCCTCGCGCAGGGCGCGCGCGCTCTGCGGGCGGTCGTCCGGGTTCTTGCGCAGGCATTGCAGGATCAGCGCCTCCAGATCCGGATCGATCTCCGGGTGGAGGGCGCTCGGCAGGGGCGGCGGGGAGTCGACGTGCGCGGCGGCGAGCGCCACGGGCGTCGGGCGCTCGAACGGGAGCCGCCCCGTCGCCATCTCGAAGAGCAGCACGCCGCACGCGTAGATGTCGCTGCGCGCGTCCACGGGCTGCCCTGCCGCCTGCTCCGGGCTCATGTACGCGGGGGTCCCGATGACGAGCCGGCCGTCGTCGGCGGCCGCGGCGAGCAGCGGCGCGCCCGCGAGCGCGCCGGAGCGCTCGTCGTGGAGCAGCTTCGCCGTCCCGAAGTCGAGGAGCTTCACCTGCTCGAACGGCGCGCCGCCGTCGTCGACGCGGGGCACCAGGCGGATGTTCTCGGGCTTGACGTCGCGGTGGATGACGCCCGCGTCGTGCGCGTGCTGCAGCGCGGAGCACAGCTGGCGCATGATCGCGACGATGCGCTCCGCGGGCAGGATCGGCGCGGCGTTGAGCAGGTCGATGAGGTCCTTGCCGTCGAGGTGCTCGGTGACGAGGTACCAGAGGCTCGGCGGCTCCGGCTCGCGCCCGTCGGCGCCCGCGAAGGGCGCGCCGTGGGGGAACGACGGCTCGCAGCCGAAGTCGAGGACCCGCACGATGTTCGGGTGATCGAGCCGGCTCGCCGCCATCGCCTCGACGTGGAACCTCAGCACCGCGTCCCCGGCGCGGGCGCCGCCGGAGCGCGGCCTCGAGTCGGTCGAGGGCCGCTCGCTCACGCCGCTCGAGGCGCGGGGGTCCGGGTCCTCCCGGCGCGACGGCGCGCAGACGCGCGTCGTGCAGGCGCGGCGACCCGCTCCGCCCGCCGCGCCCGGCGAGGCGCCGCGCTCGCGGATGATCTTCACGGCGCACGCGCGCCCGAGCCCGAGGTGCCGCGCGCGGTAGACGCGCCCCATCGCGCCGGCGCCGATCAGCTGCTCGATGAGGTACCGCCCCCCGAGCAGGCGTCCCCTGAGGGATCGCTCCGAGGACGGGAGTCCCGCGTCGAGGGGCGCGGAGGAGCGGAGGCAGTCCATGGCGCGTCCCACGCAGCAGAATGGGTGCCATCGCGCTGTGCGGACGGTTCACAGCCGCCCGCGGACGGCGCCTCCGAGCGGCGGTGCGCGGCGCGCTGCGCGCAGGCTCGCCGCGCCGCTGCGCGAAGCGCGCAGAGGGCGTCGAGCGGCCCGCGCGCAGCGCCGCCGCTCGGAGGCGCCGCGAAACGCCGGACAGAGCGCAGGCCGGCGGCGCCGCGGGGCTGATTTGTTCCGTTGCCGACGGCCTGTGATAGCGTGGCGCGCGAGGAGGCCCGAGTGCTCTTGAGACGATGCGTTCCGTTCGCTGCGGCGCTGTTCCTGCTGCTCCCGACAGGCGAGGTGCTCGCACAGTCGGACCAGGACAGAGCAGCGGCCCGGTCGCTGGCCACGCAGGGCGCCGAAGCGTTCACGTCCGGCCGCTTCGACGAGGCGATCGATCTGCTCGGTCGCGCCGAGGCGATCGTGCACGCGCCGACGCACCTCCTGCTGATCGCGCGCGCGCAGACGCGCCTCGGCCGGCTCGTGGCGGCCAAGGAGACGTACCTGCGGATCGTCCGCGAGGAGCTGCCGTCCACGGCGCCGTCTCCCTTCAAGAAGGCCCAGCAGGACGCGCGGGAGGAGCTCGCCGCGGTCGATCCCAGGATCGCGTCGCTGCGCATCGCGCTGGAGGGCGCCGCCGGCCGGAAGATCGCCGTGAAGCTCGACGGACAGCCGGTCGCGGACGCGCTGCTCGGCGTGCACCGCCCGATCGATCCCGGCAATCACGTGGTGACCGTCTATCCGCCGGGCCTCTCGCCGATCGAGCAGGCGGTCACGCTCGGCGACGGCGAGCGGAAGGAGCTGAAGATCCCGGTCCCGGAGAGCCCGGCCATGCCGCCCTCGCCCGACGCCTCGGGGGAGGGGCAGGGGACCTGGAGCAGCGGCCCGGGCGAGGTCCCCCCCGAAGGCCCGCCGGGCAAGCCGGAGCGAAATACGAACGTGCTCATGCTGGGCGGGGGCATCGCGGCCGCGGCGCTCGGGCTCGGCGGGGTCGTGGTGGGCTCGGTGTTCCTGGCGAAGGGCGGCTCGACGCAGCAGAAAGCGAACGACCTGAGCGATACGCACCGGTGCGAGTCGTCGCAGGCAGGCCCCGGCGCGGGCTGCGGTCCGCTGATCCAGCAGCAGATCAAGCGGCTCGACGCCGACGCCGCGGATCAGCAGACGACCGGCGCGATCAACCTCATCACGGGCGGCGTGCTCCTCGTCGGCGGCGCGACGCTGATCGTGCTGGAGCTGACGTCCAAGCCGGAGCCGTCGAGCTCGGCGTGGGTCGCCCCCTACGTGACGCCGACCGGGCTCGGGGTGCGCGGCGCGTTCTGACGGGAGCGCCCCGAGCGCGTGCTCAGTAGCCGAAGTCGCCCGGAACGCCCGGCTTCTGCGGCTTCTGGGGTTGCGCGCTCGGCCTCGTCGACGGGGCCTGCTGCGGCGGCTTCGTCACGGGCGGCGGCTTCGTCTGGGAAGGCGGCGTCCGCGGCGTGAGCGGCTTCACCGGCGCCGAGGACGCCGCCGGGACGGCGCTCGGCTCCGCCGTGGCGGGCGGCGTGGGCGGCGTGGGTTCTGCGGCCGTGGCGCTCGCGGTGACGACCGGCGGCTCCGGCGGGGGCGGCGTCGCCGTCGTCGGAGGCGGCGGCGGCGTCGCGAGGGCCGTCGCGCTGACGGCGCTCGGATCCGGGCTGGCCGCGCCCGTCGCCCCGCTGCCGCCGAAGGCGAACCAGGCGGCGAGGCCGGCGCCGAGCAGGGTGGCCGTCGCGGCGATCGCGGCGACGACCGGCATCCTGGACGGGGGGCGCGTCGCGCGGCCCGTGACGCCCGACGAGGCGCCCCACGAGTTGGCGGTCAGCTGCGGCGTGTGCGGCGTGTGGCCCATGCCGGGCACCGGCGGCCCGCTCTGGCCCCACGAGGGGGTGTCGGGGCGGAGGGGGGGCGGAGGGGTCGTCGTCACCTCCGGCTGGGACGGCAGCGACAGCCGCGAGAGGGACGTCCGCCCCGTGCTCAGCAAGGCCAGGTTGGGCCGCGCCGCCGCCCACGCGAGGAGCGCGCTCTTGAACTCCGCGCAGCTCTGGAAGCGGGCTCCCGGCTCGCGCGCCATCGCCTTCTGGATGATCCCGGAGAACTCGACGTCGAGGTCGGGCACGAGCTGCTGGGGCACCGGCGCCGCCTCGAGGACGATCTTGAAGAGCAGCTCGTTGAAGGTCGCCGCGTCGAACGGCACCTGACCGGTCGTCGCCTGGTAGAGCAGCACGCCCATGGCGTAGATGTCGGTCCGCTGGTCGACGGGGCTGGAGCCCCGCGCCTGCTCGGGCGACATGTAGTAGGGCGTCCCGACGACGGCGCCCGTGCGCGTCATGCTCATCTCCCCGCCGGCGAGCTGCGAGAACTTCGAGACGCCGAAATCGAGCACCTTCACGAAGTTGCTGAGCCCGGCCTTCACGGGGATGACGAAGATGTTGTCGGGCTTCAGGTCGCGGTGGATGATCCCCGCGGCGTGCGCGGCGCCGAGCGCCTCGAGCACCTGGACCATGATCGGCACGGTGATCTCGGGCCCGAGCCGCCCCGCCCGCTCGATCTTGGCGCCGAGGGTCTCGCCCTCGAGGTACTCCATGACCATGTACCGCGTGCCGTCGGGCAGCACGCCGAGGTCGAGCACCTCGCAGATGTGATCGGAGCCGATCCGCGCCGCGGCCTGGGCCTCGCGCTCGAAGCGCGCCACCGACTCGGCCTGGCTCGAGATGTTGGCGTGCAGCAGCTTGATGGCGACGCGGCGCCGGATGCGCACGTTCTCGCCTTCGAAGACCGCGCCCATGCCCCCCTGGCCGAGCAGCCGGACGATCCGGTACTTGCCGTCGATGATCTCGCCGACCAGCGCGCTCATGCCGGCGTTCCCGGTGCGGAGAAGCAAATCACCCGGGCAGACTAGCACGGTGGCCCGAGGGCAGCCTACGCCCTAGGGGGCGGGCGCGCCGTCGTGTCTCCGCTTCCGCCGCCTACCCGCACGCGGACCGCCCGCGCGCGGACCGCCCCGCGCACCGCCGCCCGGCGCGACGCGCGCCGTTCGACGCAGGCCCGCCGCGCGCCCGCCGGCCGACGGCGGAATGAAAGCCCCGCCCGCGCATCCGCGGGGCTGGCGCAGGGGTTCTTCGTGATAACGTCGCCCTCGTATGCCGGTTTACGAGCTATCGGTCGACGGAACCCTGGTTCGCGAAGCGGAGAAGGTCGTGTCGCTCGCGGGCCGCGAGTTCCCGACGCTCGTCATGCGCTGGGAATCGCGCCTCTTCGACCAGCCGTGGCTCACCACGCTCGTGCTCGACTACGTGATCGCGTTGCCGCCGCTCATCGTCGGGCAGGCGACGTTCAACGAGGTCAGGATTGCCGCCTTCACGGGCCGCGCTGGCACGAAGTTCATGTACTTCGGCACCGAGATGAGCGCGAGCGTCCCCCGCATCGCGCCCGAGATGGAGAACGCGGTCGGTCCGTCCGAGCTCTACCAGGAGTTCCGTCTCGACGAGCAGACTTGCCCGATCCCCTACCTGAAGCTGATCCAGGTCAGCCCGCGCATCTACGGCGAAGGGCTCCAGAACTACTACTCGCCCCCGATCAAGGTCGAGCGCTACGACGGGGTAGCCTCGCCCGAGCTCATCGCGGACTTCTTCCCCAAGGTCGTCGCGAACCTCGAGCCCGTGAAGGGGACGACGCTCGTCGACCCCGCGCAGGGCCTCTGGACGGGCGCGCGCTTCCTCGGCGCCACGGCGATCGCCATCCTCCGGCAGGGCCGCGTGGTCGGGCTGCACCGCCGCACCGGCAAGACCGACAAGGACCCGATCCCGCCCGAGGTGAAGCGGCGCGATCCGCGGCTCGACATGCGCACCGACTGGGTCGCCGTGGACGTCGGCGCCGCGTCGACGGCCGTCGCCGTCCGGGGAGAGCGCGGCGGCGCCGAGTTCGTCCGGATCGGCGCCGACGGGCCGGTCCGGGTCTCGGCCGACAACGAGAACCCGAGCGAGGTCGCGTTCGAGGCGCTCGCCCGGACCACGAAGGCGTGGCGCGACCGGGTGATCCTGCCGATGACGCGCTGGGGCGACGTGCTCGTCGGGCACGCGGCGCGCGACATGCGCCTCCGGCCCGGCGAGGGCGCACACGAGCGCGCCGCGGCCTCGATCCCGGCCCTCGCGCTCTTGCGCGAGCGGACCGAGCGCGGCGAGCCGTTCCGGCTCCGGGGCCGGTGCGATCCCGACACGACCGAGGCGCTGAAGAAGCCGGCGCCGCCCATCATCGACGAGGAAGGGATCGGCGCGCACGACCCGTTCGACCCGCTCGAGCTCTACGCGTACTACGTCGGCCTGCACCTGAACCAGCGCTCGCGGGGCATCTCCACGCGCTACGCGATCACGATGCCGACGGGCTGGTCGCCCGAGCGCCGCGCCAGCGTGCTCATCGCCTTCCGCCGCGGCCTCTTCCGGAGCCTGCCCGCGGGGCTCTGCGAGTACCACGACCTCGAGGGCCTGAAGGTCGTCGACGCGGGCCCGTCGGCGATCGCCTACGCCGTCCAGGCGTTCCGCATGTTCGGGATCCAGCCGCGCGACGGCGGCGTCCCGTTCTGCGTCATCGACGCCGGGGCCAGCGAGGCGGGGATCGCCTTCGGCCTCCTGCGGAGCGCGAAGGCCCACGAGGCGGCGCAGGGGCTGGAGCGGATGGTCGAGTACCTCGATCCCACGGCGATCCCCTGGCTCGGCGGCGAGCGGCTCCTGCACCGGCTCGCCTACCGGGTGTACGCGGCCAGCCAGGCCGAGATGCGCGAGCGCCGCATCCCGTTCGAGCGCCCGCCCGAGGAGAGCCCGCTCGGCGACGCGGAGGCGCTCTTCGCGCCGTCGCCCGACGCGCGCGCCAACACCTGGGCGCTCAAGGAGCTCCTGCGGCCCCTCCTCGAGGGGGGGCCGAGCGCGCCGGTCGAGGAGCAGCTCGCGCTGGTCGGGCTCGACGGCGAGAGCTCCGTGGTGCCGCTCTCGATCGACCGCGGCGCGCTGAGCGGCGCGCTCGACGGGTGGTTCCGGGACGCGATCGACGTGTTCCGGCAGCACCTCGCCGGCGCGGTGGCGAAGATCGGGCGCGAGCCGGACCCGTACCAGGGGCTCCGGATCCTGCTCGCCGGGCGCCTCGGGATGAACCCGCGCTTCGCGGAGCTGCTCGCCGGCGTGCTGCCCGCGGGCGTGCAGCTGCACCGCTTCAAGGAGCCGGACAAGGCGAACCTGGGCGCGCCGACCGTCAAGATGGCCACCGCGCTCGGCGCGCTGTCGCTGCGGTTCGATCGGATCGGGGCCACGCTCCGCGCGGAGAAGCGCGACGCGTTCCGCTACCGCGTCGGGCGCGCCCGCCACGGGCAGCTCGCCGACGTGCTCGATCCGTCGGTCGACTACGACGCGTGGCGCGAGATGGGCGCCTGCCTGAAGCCGGAGATCGAGGTCCTGTTCATGGCGGCCGAGGACGAGGGGGAGGTCGCGGCCGACGATCCTCGGGTGCGCCGCGCGGTCTGCGCGCTCGGGCGCGACGCCGTCGGGCAGCGGCTCTACATCCGGGCCGTCGGGCCGGCGCGCGCCGAGGTCAGCGTGGGGCCGCCCGGCGGCGAGCCCTCGGCGAGCGCCGTGTGCTGGTCGGTCGACCTGCAGAGCGGCGCCGCGGAGAAGACCAGCGGCTGAGCGCATGGGGGCGCCGCGGTTTCACGTGTCCCACGCCGATCTGGAGCTCGAGGGATCGATCCACGCCGGGGCGCCTGACGGTGCCGGCTCGGCGGCCGATGGTGCCAGCGCCGCGCCGGCGGCCGACGGTGCCAGCGCCGCGCCGGCGGCCGACGGTGCCAGCGCCGCGCCAGCCGACGCCCGGCAGGCCGAGGCCAGGCTGGCCGCGCTGCTCGCGACGGCGACCGCGCTGACCGGCTCGACCTCGCTCGCCGAGGCCGCGTCGCGCGTGGTCGCCGCGCTCGTCGAGCACCTCGGCTGGGACGTCGCGGCGCTCTGGCTCGCCGAGCCGCAGGCCAGCGCCGCGGGGTGCGCGCCGCTCGCCGGGGCGTCGAGCGCGCTCCGCTGCGTCGCGGCCCGGGCGGCGGCGCACCTCGAGCGCGAGGCGATCGAGGAGGCGCTCCGCCAGGAGCCGCACCCCGCCGCCGAGCACGGGCTCGTCGGCGAGGTCTTCCGCAGCGGCGAGCCGGCGTTCCGCGCCGGCGCCGTCGACTCCGCTGACGCCGCGCGCGGGCCGAGCTGGGAGCGCGCGGCGTGCGCCGCCCCGATCCCGTGCGGCGACGGCGTGGCCGGGGTGATCGAGCTGAGGAGCCGCGCGCCGCTGCGCCGCGACGAGCCGCTGCTCCTCGTCCTCGCGTCGATCGGCGGCCAGATCGGGCAGAGCGTCGCTCTGCGGCGCGCCGAGCGGGAGAGCGCGCGCGCCGCGGGCGAGCTCCGCGCGCTCGTCCGCGCCATCCCGGATCTCTGCTTCCGTCTCGACGCCGAGCTCCGGATCGTCGACTGCAACGAGCCGCGGCCCTCCGCGCTCCGCGTCGCGCCCGAGGCGCCGCTCGGCAAGCGCGTGGCCGAGGCGCTCCCCGGCGAGCTCGGGGAGCAGCTGGAGCGTGCGGTCCGGGAGGCCCGCGAGACGGGCGCCGTCGTCGCGCTCGAGCACGCCGTCCCGAGCTCGGGCGGAGAGCGCCACGTGGAGGCGCGCACGATGCCGTTCCTCGAGGGGCACGCCCTCGTCCTGCTCCGCGACATCACCGAGCGGCGGCGCGCCGAGGAGGCGCTCCGGCAGCGCGAGGAGCGCTCGCGCGAGTCGCAGAAGATGGAGGCGCTCGGCCGGCTGGCCGGCGGCATCGCGCACGACTTCAACAACATGCTCATGGTGATGCTCGGCTACGGCGAGCTCATCCTGCGCCGGCTCGGGCCCGAGAGCGCGCTCCGGCGCGACGCCCTCCAGGTCACGAAGGCCGGGGAGCGCGCCGCGGCGCTCACGCGGCAGCTCCTCGCGATGAGCCGGCGCAAGGTGCTGCAGCGCGAGGTGCTCGACCTCAACGCGGTGGTGCTCGACATGCAGACGATGCTCCAGCGCCTCATCGGCGAGAACATCGATCTGCAGACGAACGTCGGGCGGGATCTCGGCTCGATCAAGTTCGACAAGAGCCAGCTGGAGCAGGTCCTCCTGAACCTGGTCGTGAACGCGCGCGACGCGATGCCGGGCGGCGGGAAGCTCGTGGTCGAGACCTCCCTCGGCGAGCCCGGCCAGAGCCCCGCGGCGCGGTCGTTCGTGCCCGCGGAGCAGGACGAAGCCGACGCGTCCGCCGCGGCCGGCCCCCCGTACGTCGTGCTGTCGGTGACCGACAGCGGCGACGGGATGGACCACGACACGCTCGCGCACCTGTTCGAGCCGTTCTTCACGACGAAGGCGCGCGGCAAGGGCACGGGGCTCGGCCTCGCCACGGTCTACGGCATCGTGAGCCAGAGCGGCGGGCTGATCGAGGTCGAGAGCGAGGTCGGGCTCGGCACGACGTTCCGCATCTACCTGCCGCGCGTCGAGGACCGCTCCGAGGCGGCGCCCGCGCGCACCCGGCCGCCGCCGGCCGGCGGCGACGAGACGGTGCTCGTCGTCGAGGACGACGACGCCGTGCGCAAGCTCATCGTCGAGGTGCTCGAGCGGCGCGGCTACGGCGTGCTGTCGGCCGCGACCGGCGAGGAGGCGCTCGCCACGCTCGCGAGCGACGGGGAGGAGGCGGTCGACCTCCTGCTCACCGACCTCGTGATGCCCGGCATGAACGGCCGCGAGCTCGCCGAGCGCGCCCTCGCGATCCAGCCGCGCGCGCGCGTGCTGTACATGTCCGGCTACGCGGAGGACGTCCTCGCGGGCGCCGAGGCCGACCGCGAGCTGGTGCTGCTGCAGAAGCCGTTCACCCCCGACACCCTGGCGCAGCGCGTGCGCGACCTGCTCGACCGGCGCTGACGGGCGGGGCCGCGGCGAGCGCTCGGCCGGGGCGCCGCGGATCGAGGGCTCACCGCCCGCCGCGATCGAGGACGTCGTCGGCGGGCGCCGGGTCGGCGATGCCGAGCGTCGCCGCCGCCCGCCGCCGCCGCAGGTAGAAGAAGTCGCGCGGCGCGGGTTCGGCCACGTACTCCTCCGGCTTGAACTGCACGTCGGGGATCAGCGCCGACCGCGCGCGCGGCCCCTCGCCGCCCTCGCCGCGCCCGTACAGGAGGAAGCGCGGGTAGGCGTGGTTCACGTCGAGCTCCGCGACGTCGTGCGCGCCCGCGGCCTTCATCCCCCGGGCGAGGGTGCGCGCGGTCACGGCCTCGCCGAGCCCGTAGAACAGCAGCTTGCCGGTCGCGTCGACGCCGAGCGCCGAGCGCCGGATCACCGTCTCGCCGCTCACGGTCGCGCCCCAGTCGCGGTTCGAGTCGTAGAGCGCGTGGTGCAGCTCGCCTTGCTCGACCAGGCAGGGCGGCGTCTGCCGGTAGGCGGCCATCCGGGCCTCGTCGGCGCGCAGCTCGGGCCAGGTGCGGATCCGCACCGCGCCGCCGCGGTAGAGGGCGATCGTGCACGCCCGGTCGCGCGGCGGCAGGAACGTGTCGCCGTCGAGCATCATCCCGTAGTGGCCGTGCATCGCCTTGAAGCCCCCGTTGAAGGCGGCGATGAGCTCTCCCGCGTGGCCCTCGGGCACGAGCCCGGGGCGGCGCTCGGCCGGGACGTCCGGCGAGAACGGCTCCTTCGTGCCCGCGACGAGCCGGAGGTCGACGCGCCCGAGGTCGATCGCCACCACGGCGATCGCGGCGAACACGCGCCTCGGATCCGGGTGCACGGCGCTCCGCCAGAGCACCGGGGCATCGCCGGGGCGCACGGCGTCGGGGATCGGCGTCCAGACGCCGTCGCCCGTGGCCGCGACCTCGCGGAAGGGCGGCTCGAACGGCGACGGGGACGAGATCGACTCCGCCTCCAGGCCCTCGTCCCGCACGGCCTCCGCGGCGGCGGCGGGCGCGGGCTCCCAGAACGTCTTCGGGGGCGCGTGCCGGTAGATGGCCTGGTTCAGGCGGTCGGCGACGCCGTAGGCCACGTCCTCGGCCCACGCGACCGGCGCCGGACCGACCACGGCCCGCGCTCCGTCGGCGAGCGCCGGGCCGAAGCCGGGGACCTCGTGGATGCCGTACCAGAGCGCCTCGACGGCGATCGCGCAGACCGCGACGCAGCGCAGCGCGCGCTCGGGCAAGCGCGGGCGGGACCGCCGCCTGCGCGGGGGCCCGCTGGCGAGAGGGGGCGAAGGCTTGTCCACGGCGACCGGGAGGCTACCCGATCGCGCGGGCAGCCCCAAGTTCCGGGCTGCGAGCGAGCGCGGCCGGCCAGCTCCGCGCGCCGGAAGCCCGCGCAGAGCTCGCTACACCTGCCCGTGCGCCATCGTCCGGGGCCCGTCCTTGAACAGGATCTCGATCTTGCCCCGATCGATGACCTTCGCGACCACGCCGTCGCCGAACTTGCTGTGGTGGATGAGCTCGCCCTCACCGAAGGTGAGGGTGGTGCGGTACGGCTTGAACGCCCCGGAGGGCTGCCCCGCGATGGCGCGCTCCCACGCGAGCGTCTGATCGCGCTCGGCGCGCTGGGCGGCCGTGAGGCGCTCCACGCCGCCGCCGCGCGTCGAGGCCGACGACGCGGCCCTCGGCTCGCCGCTGCTCCGCGACGCGGCGCGCGCGGCGGCGCGGCTCTCGCGCTCGCTCTTCGGCTGGCGATAGAGGTGGTGCGACATGCAGGTCTTGCACTCGACCTTCTTCACCACGTCGCCGACCATCGCGATGATCCGATGGGTAAGATCGAGGCGGCACTTCGTGCACCAGGCGTCGACCTCGCCGCCCGTCCTAAGCTTCTTCGTCGTCACTTCTCCTCGCGGCGCCGGTCTCGCCCGGTCTCTTTGCTTCGGTCTTTGACGTTCACTTGTGCGGTCACCTCCGGCTTCGGCAGGCCCGTCCTCGGCTCGTCCTGGCCGTCGTCTCGCTTGGCCGCCTCGTTCGGGACGAAGCGGATCTCGGTCTTGATCTCGAAGGAGAGCTTCGTCAGCACCTTCGTGATCTCGTCCGCGAACTGGGTGTGCTCGAGCACGTCCCGGATCTCCTTGGCGACGACCCGGTAGAGACCGTTCTTGGTCTCGTCGATCTGGGTGTAGAGGTAGTGGAGGACCTCTTTGGGGAGCTTGAGGTCGCCCACGAAGTGCCGGAGGTTCTCGGGCCCCTCGCTCAGCTTGTCGATGCCGCTCTCGACGGCGCGCTCGACCACGCGCTTGAAGATCTCCGGGATAGCGCGCTCGAAGAGGCGCTTCTTCTCGCCTTCGCCTTCCACCTTGTCCCCTTCGTCCTCGCGGAGCGGCTCGGTGTCGTCGGCCATGGCTCGGGCTCCCCTAGCGGGACGGGGCGGCCACGTCAATGCAGGGGTTCGCGCAGGGTGCCGGCGTCGCGCCATGGTCCAAGGATCTGCCGGATTTTGATGACGATGGGGAGCCTTTCGCGCGCCGCTTCGCGGGCAGGTGAGCTCGGCCTTCGCCCCGGCCGCGCGGCGGGAGGTCGTGGTGACCCGGACAGAACCTCGCCGCCCCGCGGCGGCCGCCCGCCTGCGATCGCGGGGGGCGCGTCGCCGGCTCAGAGCCCGTCGTAGGCGTCGGTCTCGTTCATCTCGTAGGGCTCGTCGGACTCCGCTCCAGCGTCGCCCTCGCGCGCTCGCTTGTAGGACTTCAGCATCCACACCTCCGCCGCGAACCGGCCGGCGCCGCGGCGGGCGCTGATCTCGACGGTGGCGTCGTCGTCCTCGAGCGGGCAGAAAGGCCGATCCGGCTGGACGATCGGCCATGCGTCCTCGGTGCCGTCGCTGGCGATCATCGCCCCGCGGCTGCTCCGCACGGCGACGTCCAGGTTGAGGAGCCCGGGGCCGCCGACGGCGAACACCCGGTAGCAGGCGCCCCGGAGCGCCTGGAACTTCTCCGTCACGATCGCGCCCCCCTCGGCCACCTGCCCCTCGATCGGCTTGGGCGAGACCCGGCGCATGCCGTTCTCCGGGCCGCAGAGCAGCGACAGGCGCGTCACGTCCTTCAGCGGATTGCCGCTGATCTTGAAGTTCCCGTAGCAGCGCACCCAGGGCCCGCCGACGCGCACGGGGAGGACCGGCAGGTCGGGATCCGCGGGGGCTCCGGCGTCGCCCTCGCCCTGTCCCGCGTCCGCGTCCGACAGCCCGCCGGCCCCGACCGTGACGGCCACGTTCGGCGGCGCCGCCGAGAGCACCACCGGCGGGCCAGGCTGGCCCTCCCAGGGGCGCGGCTCGTCGCGGCAGCCCGCCGCGACGAGCCCGAGGAGCAACGCGGCGCCGAGGCGCGCGGCCCTGGGGACGACCGGGGAGGGGCAGGGGCGCCGGGACGACACCGCGGTCGGCTCTTGCGCTAGAGTCCCGCGCGATGGAAGCGTTTTCTGAGCGCGGCGAGCGGCGGCCGCGCAATTCGCACAAAGCGAGGCGCGCGGCGCGCAATCCGCGCCGATGGTGCAGAGGGCGGGCCTCTCGCGCGTGAGCACGAAGCCCCGGTCGCCCTCGCGCTCGCGCGAGGGCGCAGACAAGACGTCATCGCGCTCGCGCGAGGGCGCAGACCAGACGTCATCGCGCTCGCGCGAGGGCGCAGACAAGACGCCCTCGCGCGAGGGCGCAGACCCGACATCCGCGCGCTCGCGCTCGGGCGCACGCCAGAGCCAGGCTCAGGAGCGCGCCCCGCGCCGCCGCGGCTCGTCCGGTGAGCAGGGCGCGCCCCCGCCGGCGCCGCTGGATCCGAGCGAGCGCGATCGGGAGATCGCTGCCGCCCTCGGGGCCTGGTTCGATCGCGTCGCGCGCGACCTGCCGTGGCGGAGGACGCGCGACCCCTACGCGATCTGGCTGAGCGAGGTGATGCTCCAGCAGACGCGCGTCGAGACGGTGATCCCGTACTACGAGCGCTTCCTCGCCCGCTACCCGACGGTCTCCGCCCTCGCCTCCGCCGAGATCGACGACGTGCTCTCGCTGTGGAGCGGCCTCGGCTACTACCGCCGCGCCCGCGTGCTCCACCTCGCCGCGCGCGAGATCACCGAGCGCCACGACGGCGCGCTCCCCCGCGACGTCCCGGCGCTCCTCGCCCTGCCCGGCGTCGGCGCGTACACCGCGGGCGCGATCGCGAGCATCGCGTACGATCAGCCGGTGCCGCTCGTCGACGGCAACGTCGCCCGGGTGCTCTCCCGCATCGACGGCATCGACGACGACATCCGCAGCACCTCGGGCACGCGCAAGCTCTGGTCGGCCGCGGAACGCCTCGTGCGGGCCGCCGCGGGCAGCGTTCATCCGGGACGCTTCAACCAGGCCCTCATGGAGCTCGGCGCGACCGTGTGCGCGCCCCGCAACCCCCGCTGCGAGGCCTGTCCCGTCGACGGCGCGTGCGCCGCGCGCGCCGAGGGACGGCAGGCGGAGCTGCCGGTGATCGCCCCGAAGCGCGACGTCCCGGCGGTCGCGATGGTCGCCGCGGTGGTGCGGTCGGGCGACCGCGTGCTCTTCCTCCGCCGCGCCGAGGGAGGCCTCTTCGGCGGGCTCTGGGAGCCGCCCATGGTCGAGGCGCGCGCGCTCGCGGACGCCCGAGCCCTCCTCGAGCAGGTCGGCGTCGCGCCTGACGCGCCGCTCCGCGAGGTCGGCCGCGTGCGCCACATCCTCACGCACCGGCGGCTCGACGTGACGGTCGCGCGCGCCGAGGTGGCGGCCCCGTGGCGTTGCCGGGCAAAGCTTGCCGCCCCCTACGAGAAGGCGGCGTGGCTCGATCCGGGCGCGATGGAGTACGGTGTTTCCAAGCTCGCGCGAAAGGTCCTGTCCGCGGCCTCGGCGCCGGACGAAGGGAGCGCGCGCGGGACGCGCTGAACGCGCGCGGCCGGGCGGTCTGGCGCGCGCCGCGGCCTCGGAGAGGCCGGCGGCGGCTCGAAATGTCGTCCTCGCGGTCCTCCGGGGAGCGTCGCTCCGCTGCGGGCGGGGCGCGGCGCTGCTTGCGGGCGAGCTGCTGCGGCAGAGCGCCGCGGGCGGGGGCGAAACCCATATGTCGTCGCGGGACGTCGCCGGCTTTGACGCTGCAGCGCGAGCGCGGTGGCACGGAAGGCGCTTGGTAGGAGGGCGGGCAGGCCCTCTAGCCTCGCGGCGCCGGCGGTGGCCGGAGCTCGATTCAAGCCTGGGAGCTCAAGCAACATGGATGCGCGACGACGGACCACAGAGACGCTGCTCACGGCGAGCGCACCTGCGCGATCCATGACCGTGATGGCGGACGACGGAGCGCTGTACGTGCTGCCGCTGTGCGAGCGGATCGTGCTCGATGTCCTGGCCTACGAGGACGAGGGCCTCTTGGCGTTCATCCGCATCGACGGCGAGGTGGTGGCGGAGCTGCCCGTGCTCGGCCAGGCGTGACCGGGCCGGTCCCGCTCGCGCGCTGGGCGGCGCGGCGCGCCGCCTCGGCTCGACGCGCCGCCGCTCAGCCCACGTTCCGTCGCATCCGCTGGGTCACGGGTTGCTCGTCGTCCTCGTCGGCGTCCGGGTCCACGGACTCGACCTCCTCGTCTTCCAGGAGATAGGGCAGGTCGCCGTCGTCGTCGTCATGCGACATCACGACGTCGCTGATGTCCTGCCCCTTCGTCGCTCCCTCGAGGAACTCCGCCCCGAGATCGCTCGCCAGATCGGCGGCGGCGTCGGCGGCGTCGGGGTTCACCTCGAACTCGGTGCAGCCGGCGTCGTTCGGATGGTGGTGGTAGCCGCGGACCTCGTCGTCGAGCGTCGGGACCACGTCGCTGAGCTCGCTGCGCGGGCTCACCTTGCCGCGCAGCGGGGGCGCCGCTGCGGCGTCGAGCACGTCGGAGAATGGCTCGTCCAGCTCGGTCGCGCCGGCCCATCGCGCGGCCACGGGGGCCTGCGGCTGCTTGCGCGGCCTTCCCTGGTCGCTGCGATCTTCTCGTTCTCGGCGCTGCGTCGCGCTCGCGCGCGGCGCGCGTAGCGCCGGTGAAGGTGCGGCGGTGCTCTGCCTGCCTCGGGTGCTTGAATTGCTCACGGTGGTCTCGCCATGCAGGGTCCGGTCCGCAGGTGCAGCGGGCGGATACGCAACGGGGGCGAGGACCGTGCCGAGGGCCGCGGCCGGCGCCGTCGCCGACGCGCCGGCCGCGAGCCACGCGCGGCGCTGCGGCGACGGCGCTGGCCGGGACGCAATTGAGCGTGCCAGCGAGCGCCACCTCGGGGTAGAAGGCTCGTGGCGATGCTGGAACTCCGGACCGGGCTTGCGCTCGTGGCCGTGCTGCTCGGGGCGTCCTTCGGGCGCGCTGCCGCGGCCCAGCCTGCTCCCGGCCGCGGCGAGGCGGCCGCGGAGGCGCCGCCCGGCGAGCAGGGCGGCGGCGCCGAGCTCGAGGCGTACCGCGCGCTCGCGCGGCCGCCGGGAACGGCGGCGCGCGTCGTGTCGTCCCTCGCGATGGGGACGGGGCTCCGGTTCAACAACCCGTACCGCCTGCAGACGCAGCTCGGCGACACGGCGGAGTCGCTCTCGCTCACCGCGGGGTACCTCGATCTCGGGGTCGCCCTGGCGCTGGGGCCGGCCGACGGCGTCCAGCACGGCGGCGCGCTGCGCCTCTCGATCGCGCTGAGCGGCGTCCCGCAGGAGTCGCTCACGCCGAGCTACTTCGTCGCCTACCGCGGCCTCCCGCGCGCGCTCGCGTACGGTCGGCTCGGCGCGGCGATCCTGATCGAGCCCGACGTGAACGTCGGCGGCGAGCTCGCGGTGGGGCTCGGGTACTACCTCCTCGCGGGCGTCGCGCTCTCGGGCGAGCTCGTCGGGGATCTCTTCTACGGCGCCGCGACGTACGAGGCGGCGTACACCGTCTACCCCGTCGTCTCGGCGCAGCTCGGGCTCATGATCGATCACGAGCTTTTGCCATGAGGTCGCCGGGGCGCGAGCGGCGCGGCGGGCGCCTCCGGGCGAACGAGGTCGCGGGGGTCGCGGCGCTCTTGCTCCTCGCCGGCATCGGGCCGGTCGTGGGCGACATCGGCAGCTGTGGGCAGGCGCCGGAGGAGCTCGACCCGCGCAAGTTCTTCGCGCTGAAGGCGCAGATCGACTGCGCCAAGTGCGAGGAATGCGGCCTGCGCACGCGCGCCTGCGCCGCCGCGTGCAGCTTCGGGGCCGCGCCGGAGCTCCCCATCGGCTGCTACCCGCTGGTCCACGACGGCGAGGTGTGCCTGCACAAGCTCCAGACGGCGAGCTGCGACGCGTACCGCGAGCACATGGCGGACGAGGGCGCCTCCATCCCGACGGAGTGCAATTTCTGCCCACTGGAGGAGGCCCCGTGAGCGGGCGCGGCGCAGCCACCCCCGGCCTCCGCTTCGCGCGGGCCGCTCGGGCGCTCTCGTGCGCCGCGGCGCTTTCGGTCCTGTCCGGGTGCGCCTCGAGGCCGGCGCTCCTCGCGAGCCACGACGACTACGCCGCGTACCGGGCGACCCGCGTGTCGAGGACCCTCGAGGGGCGGCTCGCGGCGGCGTCGGTTTACCTGGAGCGCCATCCGGAGGGGGCGTTCGTCGCCGAGGTGCGCGCGTACCTCGCGCGGGCCGAGCCGGTCTACTACGCCGCGAAGCGCGGGACGGCCGCGGGGCTCGCGGCGTACCTGGCCACGCTGCCGAGGGGCGCGTTCCGCGAGGACGCGACCCGCCGGCTGCGCGCGCTCGTCCGGGAGCGCAGCGCCGGCGATCTGCTCTCGCGCGCGGCCCGCGAGACCGACGCGCAGCTCTCGCGGCAGCGGGCGGAGCGCGCGCGGGTCCGCGAGGAGCTCGCCGCGTGGCTGCGCCGCTTCCTCGGCAGGGAGGCCTGGGGGCGCCCGCTCGCGGAGGCGCCCGCCGAGGTGATCGTCCCGTTCAGCCTGACGCTGCCGGCGCCCCGGTGCGCGCCCGCCGGCGAGCGCGCGGCCCCGGGCGCGGCCGTGTGCGCGAAGCGGATCGCGCTCCCGTTCGTCGTGAACGCCGGGGGCGAGAGCGCGCCGCGGCAGGCGGAGATCGAGATCTCCGTCCTCGGGGACGCGGCGGGCCGTCCGATCGAGGTCGCGATCCGGGGGCCTGATCTCTTCACGCGCCTCGAGGAGGCGCGCTCGGCGCGCGAGGTCGCCCCGGACGACCCGGAGGGCCGCATCGGGGGGATCGCCCTGGCGGTCGAGCTCGCGCGCGGCGCCTTCGCGGCGCGCGTCTCCGGCGATCCCTCGTGCGGCCGCCAGGTGGAGGCGCCCGTCGTGCTGCACCTCGAGTGCGAGGGGGCCCGCCTCGTGGCGCGGGCCGCGAGCGAGGCGGGCGAGGACGACGCCGTGACGATCGCCGTCGCCCCCGCCGCGCGCTAGGCCGCCGCTCGCTGGACCGCCAGCGCTAGCACGGCTTGTTCTTCTTCTTCCCCTTGAGCTTCGCCGTGTTCTTCGGGCACACGTCCTTGATGGCCGCGGAGCGCTCCCTGTAGATGGCCTTCATCGCCTCGAAGACGGCCCCCTGCTCGCGCTTGATGTCCTTCGTCTCCCCCGGATCCGCGACGACGTCGTAGAGCTCGAACGCGTCGTCGTCGCCGTAGGCGATGAGCTTGTGCCGCCCGCTGATGAGCGCCCTGCGCCGGTCGTTGTCGCTCGTGCGCGGCAGATCGACGATGACGTCGCGCGTCTCCGCGCTCGCGCCGTAGAGCTCGGGCACGAGGCTCTTGCCCGGGAACGACGGCTCCGGCGGGGCGCCGGTCATGTCCAGGATCGTGGGCGCGAGGTCGATGGAGCTGCGCGGCGCGTCGATCCGGCGCGGGGTGATCCCGCCGGGCGCCTGGATCATCAGCGGCACGTGGGTGAGCACGTCCCACACCTCGAAGCCGTGGCGGTACATCTTGTGCTCGCCGAACGCCTCGCCGTGGTCCGCGGTGATGATGATCGCCGTGTCCTTCCCCCACGGCTGCTGCGCGACGAAATCGAGCAGCTTGCCCACGTGCATGTCGGTGAACTTGACCTCCCCGTCGTACTTGTCGCGGGCGCGCTTGCCGAACGGCTCGATCCCCTCGTGCGTCATGTACACGTCGTGCGGATCGAGGAAGTGGAAGTACGCGAAGAAGGTGCCCGAGATGTTCGCCTTGTCGGAGAGCATCTTGATCGCGAGCTCCAGGTGCCCGGGGCTCGTCACGTTCCGGTCGGTCGTGTTGTCGGCCGAGAGCCCCGGCACGATCTCGTACACGTCGAAGCCCTGCCGGAAGCCCGCCTTCTGGTCGAAGTAGAAGTGCGCGTGCGCGGTCATCGTCCGCACCCCGGCCTTCTGCAGGAGCTCCGGGAACATCAGGACGCTGTCGGGGTAGTTGCCGAAGAAGTAGCCACTGCGCTCGACCTCGCTCGGGTACCTGCCGGCGAGGAAGCCGCCGACGCTCATCGAGGTGTACGACGAGATCGCGTAGTGGCGCGTGTAGCTGACCGCCTTCTTCTCGAACGCGGTCAGCCGGGGCGCGATGTCGCGCTCGTAGCCGTTCCACGGCATGTCGGCGCGCAGGCTGTCGATCGAGATCACGAGCACGTTCATCTTCGGGCGCTGCGCCGCCGGCGGCCCCGCGGCGCCGCCCTCCTTGACCGCGACGGCGCTCCCGTCGGCCGGCGCGGCGCTCTCCGCCGCGGCGGCCTGCGAGCCGGCCGCGGCGGGATCTTGCCGCGCCGTGGGCTCCGGCCTGCGCGCGGGCGGGGGGTGGCCGTCGCCCTCGCGGGAGCAGCCCGCTCCGGCGCTGACGAGCGCGAGCGCGAACGCCGCCGCGAGGCGCCGGCGGGCCAGGCGCGAGGGCGCCGACCAGGAGGGCGCCGGGCAGGAGGGCGCCGGTTGTCCTTCCGGTTCCCAGGCTCTCGTACGTGAAGCGACCGTGTGCATGGTGGCCGTCTTACTCCGACTTGCGCCGCTCCGCCAAAGCCGCACACCGCCGGCGAGTTCCGGTATGCTCTCCGCTCATGGCCCCGGCCCCTCGGAACCCTCCGCCGCTGCCGCCTTCGGGCCGATCGCAACCTGGGGCCAGGCCAGGGGAGCGGTCGTCGCCCGACCCGCCGAGGTCGCTCCCGCCCAACGCGCCGCGGCGCGTGGGCGAGCACGTCAGCCAGGCGCTCAAGGATCACATCACCGAGATGGCGCTCGGCCTGCTCGAGGAGCAGATGCAGGCCCGCATCGTCCACTACCGCGCCGATCTCGAGACAAACCCCGAGCTCGACGCGGTCACCGCGCAGGTCGTCGCCCAGCTGAAGGTGATCCAGGCCTCCGCGGGCGCGGGCGAGCGCGGGGCGAAGAACCGCGATTCGATCCGCGACGCGCACGAGCGGACCCTCCGCGCCCTGCTCGAGCGGGTCATCCGCGAGGACGGCATCTCGCTGCTCGTCGAGCGGCGGCTCAAGAAGATCCACAAGAACCTCGCCCGCCTGTTCTTCCAGTCCGAGCTCCACGAGAAGACGCGGGGCCGCGACGGCGCGCCGAAGGTGATCCACCACGGCGAGCAGGCGCTCTTCTACGTGCTGACCCGCTACAAGAACCGGATCGAGGCCGAGCTCGAGGGCTTCGAGTTCGCCTCCGAGGAGGCGCGGGAGCAGTCGTTCGAGCTGCTCGCGAAGCTCACGAAGGACATGCAGGACGCCTTCCTGTCGCGCCGATCGAGCGAGCTTAGGCGCATCGTCTCGGTGGTGCACGTCGTGCTCGTCGACTTCTTCGGCGAGCGGCTCGCGCCGAGCCTCGGCGAGGTCGCCGCGAAGGTCGTCCGGGACGCGCGCACGTACGAGGGCAGGGCGTTCGCGTACAAGGTGACGAGCGAGGCCTTCCCTCGCTTCCGCGCGGCGTTCGAGCGGACCCTCATGGTGATGCTCGTCGGCTTCGCCGAGGACGAGCTGGTCGCGCAGCTCGCGGACACGGCGGGCTCCGAGCGCGACGAGACGATCCTCTTCATCACCGATCCCCACCTCTTCAGCATGATCTGCGGCGAGGTCTGCGAGGGGCTCTACGAGTTCCTCTGCAACGAGGGCTTTCTCGACCTGCCGCCCGACTGGCGCCGCGCCTCGACGGCGCCCTCCGACAGCTGACCCAAGAGAAACCCACGGACATCATGAGACGGTACGACGTCGCGCGAGCGGGCTCCGGCCTGCTCCTCGCTCTCTCTCTGCTCGCCGGCTGCGCGCGGGGCCCCGACGTGGACGCCTCGGGGCTCGCGCTGCGGCGCGTGGTCATCTACAGGAACGGCGTCGCGTACTTCGAGCGCCGGGGGCTCATCGACGCCGATCAGGTGACCTTCCGCGTGCGCAAGGAGAAGGTCGGCGACTTCCTCGCCACGCTCGCGGTCATCGAGGCCGGCGGCAGCAGCGTCCGGAGCGCGTCGTTCCCGGTCGAGGTCGACGACGGCTCGGGCGAGGGCGACGCGCCGGAGGAGCCCGGGCCCGAGGTGACGGCGGCGTCGCCGCCGCCCAAGGACAAGGGCGCGGCGGCGGGGGAGAAGAAGCGGGACGAGCTCGAGAAGGTGAAGCTCACGCTCGACGGGCGGGAGCACGACCTCGTGGTCGGCTACGTGGCCGAGACGCCGGTGTGGCGCCCGTCCTACCGGCTCGTGATGGGCCCGGCCGGGGCCCAGGGCGCGGCGTCGAAGCAGGCGCACCTCCAGGCATGGGGCATCGTGCAGAACCTCTCGGGCGAGGACTGGCAGGGCGTGAAGCTGTCGCTCGTGGCGGGCGCGCCGCTCGCCTTCCAGGCGACGCTCGACCAGGCGGCGATCCCGCCGCGCCCGATCGTCAGCGACCAGGGCGAGGTGATCGCGTCCGTGCCGACGAGCGAGACCACGCTGGCCGCCGAGGCCGCGCCGCCGCCGCCGCCGCCGATGCCCGCGCCGGAGGCGGCGCCGGCCGTGCCGCCGGCGGCGGCAGACGCAGATGACGGCCGCGGGTACGCGTTCGAGGCCGAGGAGGGCGGCGCTCGCGGCGGGCTGTCGCCGATGAGCCGGGCCGAGGCGTCCAAGGCGCCCGCGAAGCCGGCGGCGAAGCGGGCCGCCGGCGGCGCGATCGGCGCGCCTGGCGCCGCGTCCCCGCGGCGGGGCGGGGCGGTGTTCGCCGACGATCCGCTGGCCATGGACAACAGGGCGATGATGAACCCGTCGCCGCCGCGCAACATGAGCGCCCTCGCCGCGGTCGCCATGGAGGCGGGCACCACGCGCTACGACATCCCGTTCCCGGTCGACATCCCCGACCGGAGCGCGACGATGGTCCTGCTCCTCGCGAAGCAGGTGCCCGGCGAGTCGATCTTCCTGTTCGCGCCCGACGGCGGCGTGCCTGCGTCGAGCTCGCACCCGTTCCGCGTGGCGCGCTTCACGAACGACACGAAGGGGCTCCTGGAGCGCGGCCCCATCGCGGTCTTCGAGAACGGCGCGTTCCTCGGCCAGGGCATGGTCGAGCCGCTGCCGCCGGGGGCCACGACGACGGTGCCGTTCGCGCTGGAGCGGGGCCTCGCCGTCGACACGGCGCGCGAGGAGACCGCCGAGGGCGCGCGCCTCGCGAAGATCGAGGGCGGCGCGCTCGAGATCGAGCGCGACTGGGTGACGCACACCAAGTACGCCGTCCGCAACGGCGGCGATCTCGCGGCGCGGACGCTCGTGAAGCACCCCCGCCTGCACGGGACGCGCCTGCACGCGCCGCCGAAGGGCACGGAGGACAACGTCGGCACGGGCAGCGCGCTCGTGCCGGTCGACGTCCCGCGGCGGGGGACGGCGGTGCTCGACGTGGACGAGCGGCGGACCTTCCGGCAGCAGATCGACTGGCTCAGCCAGCTCGCCGACGACGCGGTGCAGGCCTACCTGAAGGACCCGCGCGCCGACGCGGCCGTGGCGAAGCAGCTCGGCCAGGCCTGGGAGGTCCGGGGCAAGCTGCGCCCGGCGATCGACGAGCGCGACAGGCTGATCGCGGAGCAGCAGCGCCTCGAGCAGCAGAGCCACGAGCTCCGCCAGAACCTCAGGGCGATCGAGAAGAACAAGACCGCCGACGAGCTCCGCCGCGACCTCACCGACCGGCTCGCCAAGGCGTCGGCCCGCCTCGACGAGATCACGAAGCGCGTCATCGTGCTCGAGATGCAGATCAACGAGCAGCAGATCCGCTTCCGCGATCTCACGAACGAGATCAAGCTCCTCGCCCCGCTCGCCCCCGTGCGCGCGACCCCCTGAGCGCAGCGCTCCCGGTCCTCGGCGGGGGTGCCTCGCTTCCCCCGGCTCCGGCGGGGGCGGCCCGCGTTCTCCGGGGGCTCGGCGGGGGATGCGCGCACCCCGCCGCGTCCGCCGCGCGCTCGCCCGCTACCGCGCTGGTTTGCCCGCGCTGGGCGGCTGCCGCACCGTGCCTGCGTGGGTCCAGCTCCGCTCCATGCCCGTCGCGAGCCAGGCCACCTCGACGCGCTCGCTCCCGAAGACGGCCGCGACGCGGTCGCCCCACTGCGCGGGGGCGGGGAGCTCCACGCTCTTCTGCTCCTTGATGCTGCCGAGCGCCTCGGCGCCGACGAGGAACGTGGCGATCCCCTCGCTCGCGAACGCCGACACCGCGGTGCTCGGCACGAACGGCGCGACCACCGCGCGCACCGTCGACAGGTCGGTCGCGCGCTCAGCGACCGCGCGCACCTCGTCGAGCGTCGACAGGACGAGCGCCACCCCGCCCGCCGCCTTGCCCTCGGCCGGCGCGGCCTGCGCCTTGTCGTCTTCGACGATCGGCGCGACCGGCGCTGCGGGCGCGGCCGGCTCGGCCGGGGCGGCGGCCTTGCGCCCGCGCGCCCCGACCGCCGCGCGCCCGTTGCCCTTCGGCACGCCCGCGAGCACGTCGAGCGTCAGCGGCCCCTTCCAGGGCACGGCCGCGGGCGCCGGCGGCGGCTTCTTCGTGCTCACCTGCTCGCCCTTCTTGTCGCGGAGGATCAGCACGTCGTCGGTCGGCAGCGCCCGCGGCACGGTCACCCGCACCGGCCGCTTGAACGACCGCGGATCGCCGACCGAGCCGGTGGCCACGGCGTAGGCGAGCGTCTCGGCCGAGGCCACGACGAACGACGGCGCCCCGGCGATGCGCGGCTCCGGATCGGCGGTGCGCAGCGACAGGCCGCCGGGCGGCGGCGGGTAGATCTCCGAGGTGACGACGCGCCGGTCCGGCTCGACGATGCGCGCGCCCGTCGCCACGAGGTCGACCAGCGCGCCGGACTGCGCGAGCACCTCGAGCACCTGGCGCGACGGCGGCGCGACCAGCAGGTCGAGCCGCGACGGGACGCGCTTCGACTTGAGCAGCAGCGCCGCCGCGAGCATGTCGCGCAACGTCACGCCGGAGT
Source organism: Sorangium sp. So ce296 (assembly GCF_051529605.1). Lineage (NCBI taxonomy): Bacteria > Pseudomonadati > Myxococcota > Polyangiales > Polyangiaceae > Sorangium > Sorangium sp. So ce296. Next base: position 13,146,361 of record NZ_CP150325.1, on the reverse strand, counting down.
CGCCCCCGAGGACGACCTGCGCCACCGGCTTGCCGGCGAGATCGCGGACCGGCCGGACCACGCCCTCCTCGTCCATGAGCAGCGGGTCGACGGTGCCGAGGTCGATCGAGACGACCTCCTCGCACGGCGCGCCCGGGTCCGGCACGAGCGCGCGGTGGGCCTTCGACCTGCGCTGATCGCGGAGGAAGACCTCCGTCTTCTCGTCGCTCACGAACAGCGCCGCCGCCGCGCCCACCTGCGGCGCGATCCCGCAGAGCACCGCGCGGTCGCCCACCGAGAGGAGCCGCGCGCTCGGCCCGGCGAACTCGAGGATCACCGGCGCGTGGTGCTCGCCCTCGATGCGCCGGACCACCTCGTCGAGGTTCCTGCGGAGCAGCTCGAGCGCGACGTCCCTCGCGCACACGAAGGGCCGCACCCTGCCCGATAGGTGGATCTGCACGCTCCGCGGCGGCCGGAGCCAGGCCGAGCCCGTGGCGAGCGCCTGCCCGAGCTGGCTCGGCGAGACGACGAGCGACAGCATGCCGATGCCGCCGACCGTCGCGAGGCGCGGGTCGTCGGTGAGGGCGAGCCGCGCCGGCGCGGCGAAGCGCTCGAGGTGCACGGGCGCGGGGAAGCCGATGCCCGGCCGCGCGATCGGGATGTTGTAGGTCGGGAACTCGGGCGACACCGAGTGCGGGCTCCCCTCGTCGATGTCCGCGAGCGAGCTCGCGTCGGCCACGCAGGTGCCGTCGTAGGCGACGGCGACCTCGACCGGCGTCTTCTTCATGCCCGTGGCGATGGCCTCGGCCAGCGCGCGCGACGGCGCCCTGGAGAGGATCACCTGGTCGACCTTGACCTGGACGAGATCACCGCGCAGCTGAGGATCCGTCGCCCGCCCGGCGAGGATCTTCTGGGGCATCGTGCGGGGGGGATCCCCGGCTCGCGCACGCATAGATGTTGGGCCGTCCTTGTTTTTCTTGATGAGCTGGCGGGCGCGACGCAGGGCCGCGCCCGGCCACGTTTGACGTCGTCCCCCCGGCGAGACGCGCCGGCGGGATCCGCCTGCGGCCTTGCCGCGAGGCGAAAGAACGGCCGCACGTTAGCCGCTCGCCGGGACAAGGGTCAAGGCGTGCTTTGGAGCGGGCCCCTTGGGGCGGGAATCGCCCGGCTGGGACCAGGATGCAAGAGGCAAAGCGCGCTCGCCGCTCATCGCGATCGCCGCGCTGCCGGGCGGACGGCGCGAGCTTTCGCGGTGTTACGCGCCGCCGCGCCGCCGCGAGATCGCCGCTCCGCGCGCTCGTCTGCTGCCGCGGGCGGCCGGCGCGAGGCGCCCCCGCGCGGCCAGGCCAGCCGTGCCGGCACGCCCGGCCGCCCGCGGGCGCCCGAACCTGGTGCCGGACGCGCGTCGGACGCGCGTCGGTTCGTTTGTTTTCCCGATCGTGCCGCGCTTGGGTAGTCTCCCCCCATGTTCCAGGCCGTGCTGAAGGAAGTCGTAGAGAACACCGAGGGCGGCATCGCGACCCTTCTCATGGATTTCGAGGGGATCGCGGTCGACAGCTACTCCAAGCCGGGGGCCGCGTTCGACATCGCCACCATCGGCGCGGAGTTCAGCGTCGTGCTCAAGTCGATCCAGCGCGCCGCCGAGATGCTCGACGCGGGCAACGCCGCCGAGATCGCGATCCAGGCGGAGAAGGTCACCACGCTCATCCGCGTCGTGAACAACTCGTACTTCGTGGCCTTCTCGATGACGCCCGACGCGAACATCGGCAAGGCCCGCTACCTCTTGCGCACCAAGGTGCCGGTGCTGCTGAAGGAGCTCGCCTGAGCGGCTTCAGGATCTCGGTCATCTCGGGGCCGAACCTCGATCGTCTGGGCAAGCGCGAGCCAGCGATCTACGGCACGGCCACGCTGGATGACATCCACCGCGCCGTCGAGGAGGCCGCACAGGCCCACGGCGCCTCGGTGTCGTGCATGCAGTCGAACTGCGAGGGGGAGCTCGTGACCGCGATCAGCCACGCCGGCGATCGCGGCTTCCACGGCATCCTCCTCAACGCCGGCGCGTACACGCACACCTCCATCGCGCTCTACGACGCGATCCGCGCGGGCGCGCTCCCGACCGTCGAGGTGCACATCTCCAACCCGGACGCTCGCGAGCCGTTCCGTCGCCGCTCCCGCATCGCGCCCGCGTGCATGGCGCGCGTCGCGGGCTTCGGTCCGAGCTCGTACGTCCTCGGGTTGCTCGGGTTGCTCGGGCACCTGGAGAAGCTGCGACCGGTCGAAAGAGATTGAACACGCGCCGTCACTCTGGTTGAAAGGCGGCAAACATCGATGGCCGAACGTCCTTCCATGAACATCAACCTCAAGCAGTTGCGGGCGCTGGTGCGCCTCCTCGAGAAGCGCAACGTGAGCGACTTCGAGTTCGAGGACGAACACGTTCGCATCCGGCTCACGCGCGGGGGCTTCGCGCCGCAGGGCGGGGCGCCGCAGCTCGCGCCCGTCGCCTACCAGCTCCAGAGCGCGCCGGCCGCGGCGCCCGCGGCGCAGCCTGCTCCGGCGCCTTCGCCGGCGGCCGCGCCCGCCGCGGCGCCCGCGCCCGCCGCCGCGAGCGACGAGGGGATCTCGTACGTCACCTCGCCGTTCGTCGGCACGTTCTATCGCTCGCCGTCTCCTGACGCGCCGCCGTTCGTCGACGTCGGCAGCGCGATCCGCGTGGGTCAGGCGCTCTGCATCATCGAGGCGATGAAGCTGATGAACGAGATCGAGGCGGACTCCCCCGGCACGATCGTCGAGATCCTCGTCGACAACGGCAAGCCGGTCGAGTTCGGGCAGCGTCTCTTCAAGGTGCGGGGCAGCTAGCGCTGCCCGGGCGAGGGTGCCGTGTTCCAGAAGATCCTGATCGCCAATCGCGGCGAGATCGCGATGCGTGTCATCCGCGCCTGCCGCTTGCTCGGCATCCGCTCGGTCGCGATCCACTCCGAGGCGGACGCCGCGGCGCTGCACGTCCGGTTCGCGGACGAGGCCGTGTGCGTCGGCCCGGCCGACGCGTCGAAGAGCTACCTCAACATCCCGCAGATCATCGCGGCCGCCGAGGTCACCGGCGCCGACGCGATCCACCCCGGCTACGGGTTCCTCTCGGAGAACGCGAAGTTCGCCGAGGTCTGCAAGAAGTGCCGGCTCACCTTCATCGGGCCGAGCGCGGAGGCGATGCGGACCTGGGGCGACAAGGTGTCGGCGCGCGCGGTCGCCAAGCGCTTCGGCATCCCGATGCTGAGCGGCACCGGCGTGCTCACGAGCGCGGCGGACGCGGCGGAGCAGGCCGAGCGCGTCGGCTACCCGGTGATCCTGAAGGCCTCCGGGGGCGGCGGCGGCCGCGGCATGCGCATCGTCCGCCACGCCGGCGAGGTGCAGCGCTCGTTCGAGATCGCGACGCAGGAGGCCCTGACCGGCTTCAAGAACCCGGACGTGTACCTCGAGCGCTACGTCGAGGCGCCGCGCCACATCGAGTTCCAGGTGCTCGCGGATCAGCACGGGGGCGTGTGGACGCTCGGCGAGCGCGAGTGCTCGCTCCAGCGCCGGCACCAGAAGGTGATGGAGGAGTCGCCGAGCCCCGCGATGGACAACGAGAAGCGCTCCCGGATGGGCGACATCATCCGGGCCGCGATCCTCGAGACCGGCTACACGGGCCTCGGCACGCTCGAGTTCCTGATGGATGAGCGCGGCGAGCTCTACTTCATGGAGATGAACACCCGCGTGCAGGTCGAGCACCCGGTCACCGAGATGGTGACCGGCGTCGATCTCGTCGCGCAGCAGATCCTCGCCGCCGCCGGCGAGCGCCTCTCGCTGCCGGACACGCGCCCCTGGAGCTTCCGCGGCCACGCCATCGAGTGCCGGGTCAACGCCGAGGATCCGCGCTCGTTCGTGCCGTGGCCGGGGCTCATCACCGAGTACCACTCGCCCGGCGGCGTCGGGGTCCGCGTCGACTCCGGCGTGTACGGCGGCTTCCGCGTCCCGAGCTCCTACGACTCGCTGGTCGCCAAGGTGATCGCGCACGGCGCGACCCGGGCCGAGGCGATCGCGAGGCTCCGGTGCGCGCTCGACGAGTTCATCATCGGCGGCATCCGCACGAACATCCCGCTGCACCAGGCGCTGCTGCGCGATCCCGACGTCATCGCGGGCAACATCTCGACCCACACGATCGAGCGCGTCGTCTCGCAGGGCTTCTGATCGCGGCGCTCCGGCGCCCGCGGCGAGGGCGGCGCTCCCGCCGCGCGGCGCCGTCCTGCAGACGGCCGCGACGGGCTCCTCCCGCTCCTCGTCGCGCGCGCGGGCGGCGCTCCCGGCCGCGGCGAGCTCGCCGGCGCGCAGCCGTTGCGCGCTCCGCCGCGCCGGCGGGCTCGCGGCTGCGGGCAGCTCGCCGGCGCGCAGCCGTTGCGCGCTCCGCCGCGCCGGCGGGCTCGCGGCTGCGGGCAGCTCGCCAGCGCGCAGCCGTTGCGCGCTCGCCGCGTCGGCGAGCGCGGGATGAGCTCGAGGAATGTTGCCTAAGCGACAGGTCGGAGCTACGGCCCGGTGCTACTTTACGTCGCCCTCGAGATCGGGTGCGCGCGCCCCTCGCCGGGCGGGCAAACCCCTTGAAATAGAAAGCATTTGCTGCGGGTATGGAAGCGAACGCTGGCGTGCAGGCTGACTTCTCTTCGTGGGTGCAGGCCACCTCCGATCCTTCCGAGCTCGAGCTCGGAATCCCTGGTTTCGGTTACGTCGATCTCTTCGACCCTGCGAAGCTCGCCGAGCTGACGGAGCGCTTCGAGGAGTATTTCCACGCGACGGACGAGGGCGCCTACGCGCGCTTCGACGCGTACCGGTCCGCCCTGCGCGCGGAGCAGGCGGGCTCCGGGGGCGGCGGCGCGGACCGGCCCGCGCTCACCGCGGAGCAGGTCTCCGAGGCGCTCCTCGCGGCCGCGCCGTACGTCGGCCGCTTCGTCGCCACGCTCTTCCGCGTCGAGCGGGAGACCCAGGCGCAGATCGACGCGACCCGCGAGCGGGCCGCGCTCTGGGACTTCAAGCGCGAGTTCTCGAAGAAGCGGCTGTTCAAGCCGAGCCCCGGGAAGGCCTGGCAGGGCACGCACGTCGAGGCGGCGCACGCGGCGCGGCGGGCGCTCGCGGCCATGGGCGCGCCGGCGAGCGCGCTCGACAGCGGCTCCGCCGCCGAGGAGCTCGCGATCGCGCGCGCGACGCTCGCGCTGATCGAGGTCGACGAGATCGCGCGCAAGGCCGCCAAGGCCGGCGGCGCGAAGTGGACGGACGAGCTCCGCGGCCGCGCGGCGAAGGCGCGCGCGGCGCTGCGGGAGGACGCGGCGCTCGCCGAGCGCGTGGCGCCGGCCGTCGCGGTCGCGGGCGCGGAGCCGACCGAGGCCGAGGACGCGGCGGTCGTCGCGTTCGCGCTCGACGCCGTCGAGGCGTGGCTCGCGGCGCGCCGCGCCGACGAGCACGACCCGGCGCATCGCTGGCCGACGCTCAAGGCGCCGCGCACGCTCGACTACCAGGCGCTGGTCCAGCTGCACAGGAAGGGCGCGAGCGACGGCCCGGGCTCGGCCGAGCTCCTCGTCGGGCCGGAGCACGAGCGGCGGGCTCGCGACGGCTTCGCGCTGACCGACCGGCGCGCGGGGCCCCGCGAGGTCGAGAGCCAGGTCGACTACTGCCTGCTCTGCCACGATCGCGACAAGGACTCGTGCTCGAAGGGCCTGCGCGACAACAAGACCGGGGCGATCAAGTCGAACCCGCTCGGCGTCGAGCTCCACGGCTGCCCGCTCGACGAGAAGATCAGCGAGATGCACACGATGCGCGGGCGGGGCGAGTCGATCGCCGCGCTCGCGCTCGTCTGCATCGACAACCCGATGTGCCCCGGCACCGGCCACCGCATCTGCAACGACTGCATGAAGGCGTGCGTCTTCCAGAAGCAGGACCCGGTGGACATCCCGCAGGTCGAGACCGCGGCGCTCACGGACGTCCTGTCGCTCCCGTGGGGCCTCGAGATCTACGGGCTGCTCACGCGGTGGAACCCGCTCGACGCGCTCCGGCCGCACGCGCTCCCGTACAACGGCAAGAACGTGCTCGTCGTCGGCCTCGGCCCGGCCGGCTACACCCTGTCGCACCACCTCACGCGGCAGGGCTTCGCGTGCGCGGCGATCGACGGCCTCAAGATCGAGCCGCTGCCGGTCGAGCTCACCGGCGACGAGACGCGCCCGCCGCGGCCGGTCAGGGATTTCAAGCGGCTCTACACCGAGCTCGACGAGCGCGTCCTCCTCGGCTTCGGCGGGGTGAGCGAGTACGGGATCACGGTGCGGTGGGACAAGAACTTCCTCACCGTCCTCTACATCACGCTCGCGCGGCAGCGGCTGCTCCGGATCTACGGCGGCGTGCGGTTCGGCGGCACGATCGATCTCGACGACGCCTTCCGGCGCGGGTTCCACCACGTCGCGATCGCGGCGGGCGCGGGGCGTCCGACGATCATCCCGCTCAAGAACAACCTCGCGCGCGGCATCCGGAAGGCGTCGGACTACCTGATGGCGCTCCAGCTGGCCGGCGCCTACAAGCGCTCGGCGCTCGCGAACCTTCAGGTGCGGCTGCCGGCGGTGGTGATCGGCGGCGGCCTGACGGCGATCGACACCGCGACGGAGCTCGCGGCCTACTACGTCGTGCAGGCCGAGAAGACGGCCGACCGGCTCGACGCGCTCATCGCCGAGCGGGGCGAGGCGTCGGTGCTCGCGATGTTCGACGAGGAGGAGCGGGAGTTCTTGGCCGAGCAGCGGCGCCACGCCGAGGAGATCCGCGACGAGCGCGCGCGCGCCGCGCGCGAGGGGCGGCCGCCGCGGTTCCAGGGCCTCATCGACGCGTGGGGCGGCGTCTCGCTGGTCTACCGCAAGCGGCTCATCGACTCGCCCGCCTACCGGCTGAACCACGAGGAGGTCGCCAAGTCGCTCGAGGAGGGGATCCGTTACGTCGAGAACCTCGCCCCGCTGGAGGCGGTGCTCGACGAGCGCGGGTGCGTCTCGTCGCTCGTCTTCGATCGCCAGGAGGTCGTGGACGGCAAGTGGCGGAGCGCGGGCCAGACGGTCTCGATCCCGGCCCGCACCGTGTGCGTGGCGGCCGGGACGAGCCCCAACGTCACGTACGAGAAGGAGCGCCCGGGCTCGTTCGCGTTCGACAAGTGGAAGCAGTTCTTCCAGCCGCACCGCGCGTACGTCGACGAGGCCGGCGCGCTCAAGGTCGAGCCGGCCAAGGCGCGCGAGGGCTTCTTCACGAGCTACAACGACGGCGAGCACGCGGTGAGCTTCTACGGCGACAACCACCCGCACTACGCGGGGAGCGTCGTGAAGGCGATGGCGAGCGCCAAGGACGCGTACCCGTCGGTCGTCGCGCTGTTCCAGCGCGACCTCGCCCGGCTCGGCGACGAGCCGCAGGCGGCGCGCGACGCGCGGCGGCGCGACCTCTTCGCCCGCCTCGATCACGATTTCACCGCGGTGGTCGAGCGCGTCGAGCGGCTGACGTCGACCATCGTCGAGGTGGTCGTGCGCGCGCCCGCGGCGGCGCGGAAGTTCGAGCCGGGGCAGTTCTACCGGCTGCAGAACTACGAGGTGCGCTCGCCGGTGGTCCGCGGCACGCGGCTCGCGATGGAGGGGCTCGCGCTCACGGGCGCGTGGGTCGACAAGGAGAAGGGGCTGCTGTCGCTCATCGCGCTCGAGATGGGCGCGTCCTCCCGGTTGCTCGCCGCGCTGCGCCCGGGCGAGGAGGTCGTCGTGATGGGGCCGACCGGGACGCCGACGGAGATCCCCGAGGGCGAGACCGTGCTGCTCGCCGGCGGCGGGCTCGGCAACGCCGTGCTGTTCTCGATCGCGAAGGCGCTCAAGGCGCGCGGCGATCGCGTGATCTACTTCGCCGGCTACCGGCGCGGCGAGGATCTCTTCAAGCAGGACGAGATCGAGGTGGCGACCGATCAGGTCATCTGGTGCACCGACGGCGGCGCGGAGATCCCCCCGCGGCGCGCCACGGATCGCCATTTCCGCGGCAACATCGTCCAGGCGATGCGGGCCTACGCGGAGCGGCAGCTCGGCGGCGAGCTGGCGAGCCTCTCGGAGGTCCGGCGCATCATCGCGATCGGCTCGGACAAGATGATGAACGCGGTGCGCGAGGCGCGGCACGGCGTGCTCGCGCCGCACCTCAACCCGAAGCACGTGGGCATCGCGAGCATCAACTCGCCGATGCAGTGCATGATGAAGGAGGTCTGCGCGCAGTGCCTCCAGCGCCACGTGGATCCGGAGACGGGCAAGGAGACGGTGGTCTTCTCGTGCTTCAACCAGGATCAGCTCATCGACCACGTCGACTTCAAGAACCTCGCCGCGAGGCTCCGGGCCAACACGGTGCAGGAGAAGCTGTCGAACGCCTGGCTCGATCACATCCTGGCCGAGCGACCCGCGCTGCGGCACGTGTGACGCGGTCCAGGGCGCCCCGGCGATCCGGGGCGCCCTGCGCTGCGGCGGGCGGCGAGGTGGCTGGGCGGCTCGCGGTCAGGCGCCTGCGGGCAGCTTGATCTTCGGCTCCTTCGGGTGGCGCCGGTAGAGCAAGATCGTCCGGCCGAGCGTCTGCGCCACCTCGGCGCGGAGCCGCTCGGAGAGGGTGTCGGCGACCTCGCCCAGGTCGTCCGGACACTCGGTGCCCAGGCGTACCTTGACGAGCTCGTGTCGCTCCAGGGCGGCGTCGACGGCCGCGACGACCCCGTCCGTCAGCCCGGCCTTGCCGAGCTGCACGATCGGGTCGAGGTGATGCCCCAGCGCCCGGAGGTGGCGGCGCTGCTTTCCTGTGAGATCCAAAGCGTTCGGCCTTTCTTGCGTCGCTCGCGCGAGGCGGGCCCTTCACCGGGCCGACCTCTCCTCGCGGGCGCGCGCTGGGTCATACCGGCCTCGGGGCCAAGGGAAAAGGGCGCGCCGCGCAGCTCCGCGCGCAGCCCGTCCGGCTGGGCGCGCTGAGCGCGCTGGATCGGACAATGGGTGCGTCTATCGGGGTAAATGTAAGCAAAATGGCACTATGGTGTGAGTGAGCGGTGGCGCGAGAGCGTGCGCAACGCGCAACGCGCAACGCGCAAGGCAACGGATGCCCGCTGGCCGATGCCGATGCCGAATACCGCTCCGCTGGCCGCGTTGCGCGAGCGGGCGGGATCTCCCGGCGCGCCCTCGTGCCGCACTGGGTTTTGCTTGACGTGGCCGCGCAACAGGCATCCCCTGAATGTAGCGGCCGGCGTGTCGACGGGGTTTCGAGCGCTCGGATCGACAGCGACATGGGCTCATCGAGCGAGCGAGATGCGGCATCGGGTCAAGACGTCGAGCTCCCTCGGCTCGACGAGGTGTCGGACCCGATCGAGCTCACGGTCCACGACGAGGTGAGCCCTTGCCCGTACCTCCCCGAGGTCGACGCGCGGATGCCGCTCCGCGTGCCCATCCGTCCGCTCACGCGCGCGGAGTTCGACCGGCGGCTGGTCGCGGGCAACCGCCGTCACGGCAAGCTGCTCTACCGTACCCAGTGCCCCTCGTGCCGCGCGTGCGAGCCGATCAGGATCATCGTGCGCGACTTCGTCCCCGGCCGCACCCAGCGCCGGGTGCTCCGCCGCGGCGAGCAGGTGGTCGACGTCGAGATCGGTCCGCCCGTCACCACGCGGGAGAAGATCGCCCTCTACAACCTGCACAAGCACGGCCGGGGGCTGATGCGCGACGACGGCCCGCTCGGCGCCGCGGGCTACGAGGCGTTCCTCGTGGACAGCTGCTGCGAGACGTTCGAGATGCGCTACCGCGTCGGCGGTCGCCTCGTCGGGGTCGCCGTCGTGGATCGCGGGCAGGAGTCGCTGTCGGCGGTCTACTCGTTCTACGATCCCGAGCTCGAGCCGCTGAGCCCCGGCGTCTTCTCGATCTTGAAGCAGCTCGAGCTGTGCCGCGCCTGGGGCCTGCGGTACCTGTACCTCGGTCTCTACGTCGAGAAGTGCTCGCGGCTTGTCTACAAGGCCCAGTACCTGCCGCACGAGCGGCTCATCGACGGCCGCTGGCGGCGCTTCGACCGGCCGGCGACCCCGGCGCCCTGACGGGGGCGCGCGGGCTGTCCCGGGCGGCGCCCCGCCGCGCCCGCGTCGCCCTGGCGGGCGTGGGCGGCTGGACTTCGCAGGCCGCCCGCTTCAAGAACGCGCCCATGTGGAATCGCGCGCTCGTGTTCGCCTCCTGCGCTGTGCTCTCGGCCCTGCTCACCGTCGCCTGCGGCGAGACGCGGCCGATCGTCGATCGCGGCGACGCTGCGGGCGGCGCCGGCGGCGCTGGCTCGTCGGCGAGCGGGGAGGGCGGTGCCGGCGGGGGGCCGTCCGGTGACGGCGGTCAGGCCGGCGGCGCCGCGGGCGGCGGCGGGGAAGGGTAGAGACCCCCACGCCGCGCCGCCCCCGGGCCGGTTGTGTCCCCGCATCGCCGGGCCTAGACCGCTCGCGTGCATCCGCTCGCAGAGAAGGTCCTCGCCCGCGACACGCGCGCGACGGCGCGCGCCTGCCGGCTCGTCGACGACCGCGCCGGCGACTACGCCGCGATCCTGAAGGATCTCTTCCCGCACACCGGCCGCGCCTGGGTCCTCGGCGTGACCGGCAACCCGGGGGCGGGCAAGAGCACGCTCACCGACCGCCTGATCGGCGCGTTCCGGAAGCAGGATCGCCGGGTCGCCGTGGTGGCGGTCGATCCCACGAGCCCGTTCACCGGCGGCGCCATCCTCGGCGATCGCATCCGCATGCAGGCGCATTTCGGCGATCCCGACGTGTTCATCCGGTCGCTGGCGACCCGGGGCGCGCTCGGCGGGCTGTCGCGCTCGGCGGTGGACATCGCGCGGGTGCTCGACGCGTGGGGCGCCGACGTCGTGCTGGTCGAGACCGTCGGGGTCGGGCAGGACGAGCTCGAGATCACGCGCATGGCGCACACGACCCTGGTCGTCGCGGCGCCGGGCATGGGCGACGAGGTGCAGGCGATCAAGGCGGGCATCCTGGAGTGCGCCGACGTCTTCGCAGTGAACAAGGCCGATCGAGACGGGGCCGACGCCGCGGTGCGCGATCTCGAGCTCATGATCGCGCTCGGCGGCGAGGTGGCGAGGGCGTCCGGGCGGTCGCGCGGGCACAGCGCCGCGGCGCTCCACGCCCGCGAGGCCGACGCGGCGTCGGCCCCGGGCGGCGCGCCGGCCGAGGGGCCGTGGGAGCCCGCCATCGCGCGGACCGTGGCCACGCGCAACGAGGGCGTGGCGGCGCTCGTGGACCGGCTGGAGGCGCACCGGGCGTGGCTGTTCGGGACCGCGGCCGGCGCCGCGCGCCGGGAGGAGCGCCTGCGCGAGGCGATGCACGTGCAGCTCCGCGACGCGCTCACCGACGCCGCGGTCGCCGCGCTCGGGCCCGCGCTCGACGCGGCGGTGCGCGCCGTCGCGCGGCGCGAGGTCGACCCCTACACGGCGTCGGAGCGGCTCGTCGACGCGTTCCGCGGCGCCGGAGCCGTCTTCCCCGGCGCCGCCGTCGCGCCGGGCGACGGGCCCTGAGCCGGCGTCGAGGTCGCCGGGATGCGGCGCGGCGACGGCGCTCCCGCGGCCTGCGCCGCCGCCCGTCGGACCGCGCCGGGCCGTCCGCCACCCCGTCGGGGACTCCCGACGGGCGGCGCTAGTCCACGCACCGATCCAGCGCCTCTCTCTCGTCCTTGCACGCCGTATCCCACTTATAGTCGCGGCAAATCCCGGTATCGTCCTCGCACGCGAGGAGATCGTCGTACCGGTCGAGGCAGTCGCGCCGGTCCGCGTCTACGAACCTGACATCGTAGCGATCGAGGCAATCGTTGAACTCGCGCTCGTTACACCCCTCGCAGTCGCACTTGTCGTCGCAGAGATCGTCCTCCGGGCGGCCGCACGCGGCGGTGAAGAGGCAGGCGAGGGTGAGGGTCAGGTACAAGGCCTTCATGGGCCAAGCTTACCTCGCGTCTTCAGCGCCGAGGGAATAAACAGCTGACAGCAGACGTGCCGAGCCGCGATGAGCGATGGGCGATGAGCGATGGGCGATGGGCGATGAACGACGGTCGATGAGCCGCGCTGCCCCGCTCCCGTTTCCGTAAGTGCGCTCGACGCCCGGCGTGCGCAGCGTCGAAGGCGCTCAGGCCTGCGTGCCGCCGCGCCGCGGCGAGCGCGGCGCCTTGCGCCCCACGTTCTCCGCGTGGAACGCGCTCGGGCACGCGTCGTTGATGCCGCAGCCTCCGCACGCCGGCTTCCTCGCGAAGCAGATCCGGCGGCCGTGGAAGATCAGCGTGTGAGACAGCATGTCCCAGTCGCGCTTCGGGAAGAGCGCCATGAGATCGCGCTCGATCTGCTCCGGCTTGTCGCTCTTCGTCCACCCGAGCCGCTGGGACAGGCGCTGCACGTGGGTATCGACGACGACGCCCTCCGGCGCGCCGAAGGCCACGCCGAGCACCACATTCGCCGTCTTGCGCCCGACGCCGGGCAGCTCCACGAGCTCCGCCAGCGTCCTCGGCACCTCGCCGCCGTGCCGCTCGACGAGGCCCCGCGCGAGCCCCACGACGTTCCTGGCCTTCTGGTTGAACATCCCCATCCCGAGCCGCCGGAGGAGCGCGCCCACCTCGGCGGGCTCGGCGCCGGCGAGCGCGCGGGCGTCGGGATAGGCGGCGAACAGGTGGGGCGTCACCTTGTTGACCAGCACGTCCGTCGTCTGCGCGCTGAGCACCGTCGCGACCAGCAGCTCGAACGACGATTTGTGGTCCAGCTCGCAATGAGCGTCCGGGTGCAGCGCGCGCAGCCGCGCGAAGGTGGCCTGAGGCGGGGTGCCAGGCCGCGGGCGCGCCGGCGCGGGACGAGCGGCGGCAGCGGCCCCGGGCGGGCGGCGCGCGCCCCGTCCGACCGGAGCGGGGCTGCCTCCGGGGCCGCGCTTCGCTGTCTCAGCTGACGAAGGCGCGTTTCCGCGTCTCATGCTCATCGAGGAGCTTCTCGACGCTCGCGAGCGCGTTCTCCACCGACTCCTGCACCATCTGCAGGACCGTCGTCGCCGAGCCCTTCAGCGCCTCGTAATAGCGCTGCCGCTCGGTCGAGTGGATGATCGACGGGGGCAGGCCGGTGCGGAGCAGCAGCATGTTCATGAACAGCCTCGCGACCTTGCCGCTGTCGTTCGGGAACGGATAGACCCGCAGCAGATCGTAGTGCGCGCGCGCCGCGATCCGGATGCCGTTCCGCGTCTTCCGCGTCTCGGGGTCGTTCAGCCAGTCGATGATCTGCCGCACCTTGTAGGCGATCTTGTCCGGCGGGGCGTACTCGTGGAAGTAGAGCCGGTGCTGGGGGATGTCCTTGCGGTATTTCACCGTCTTGAGGTCCCCCTCCTCCGGGTGGAGGATCAGGTACAGCTTCTTCACGCAGTCGAGCGTGATCGGCGCCCGCTTGTTCTCGCCCTGCTCGCGCACATAGACGATGGCCTCCTTGTGGCGCCGGATGTCATCGTACGTCGGCTGAAGGCTCGAGTCCGTCACGAGCGGCGCCGGGCCGCTGAGGGCCGCGCGCAGCTCGTCGAACGTGTAGACGACGCCCTCGAGCGCGCTGTCGTGGTAAATCCACGACATATCGAGGCTCTCGATATAACGCCGCCGGAAATCGTCCGACTGCGCGTTCAGCCGCTGCTCGATGATCGCGCTGCGCTCCTCGATGGTGGCGCGCCGCGGCGGGGGCAGCATCGGCAACGGCAGCGTGACCACCCGCGGGGGCTCCCGGAGCGGGACGCGGCGGCGCTCGATCGACGACGCCGGGCCCTTCCCCTTGACCACGCCCGGCCGCACGCTCTTCTTCTCGGCGGCGGGCTTGTCGCTCGCGCGCTGCGGCCTGTCGCTCGCGCGCTGCGGCTTGTCGCTCGCGCGCTGCGGCTTGTCGCTCGTCCGGCGCGGGCGCTCGGCCTCGACCGCCGCTTCCTGCTCCCCGCCGTGCTTGAGCTTCAGCCGCTCCTTCAGCCTCGGCTGCTCGTCGCCGAGCCTCAGCTTCTTGCGGAGCTTCTTCGGCTCCGCCGCCGGCGAGAGCGCCCGCTCGGAGCGCGCCGCGATCTTTCGCCTGACGAGCCTCGGCTTCGCGGCCTTGACTCGCGCCAGCCTCGGCCGCGTGGCCTTGACCCGCGAGGTCTTCGTCTTCGCGGCCTTGGCGCGCCGCGCCCGCCCGGCGGCCGCCCTCGGCTTCGCGGCCCTGGCCTTCTTCGCCGCCCGCGGCTTCGCGACCCTGGCCCGCGTCGCCCTGGCCTTCGTGGCCTTGGCCCGCGCCGTCTTGGCCCGCGTCGCCTTGGCCTTCGCGGCCCTGGCCTTGACCTTCGTCGCCCGCGCCTTCGCCCTGGCCTTGGTGGTCCTGAGCTTGGCGGCGGCGCGCGTCGACCTCGCCTTCGTCCGGGCGGCCGACTTCTTCGCCTTGGACGCGCTGGCTCGCTTCGCCGCGGCGCGTGTCGCCTTCTTCGCCTTCGTGGCCGCCGATTTCTTCCTGGCGCCCGTCCGGGTTGCCCGCGCCGGTGCGCGCGTCGCCTTGCGCCGCGCCGGTGCCGCCGACTTGCGGGTGGTCGCCCGTTTTGTCGTCGCCTTCCGGCGCTTGGCCGCCTTCACGGCAGCGGTGCGTCGCGCAGCAGGTCGAGAGGACGCGGCCTTTCGTTTAGGCTTTCGAGCGGCTGAACGGGCGGCGGGCTTCGCCTTCCGCGTCCGCGCCGCAGGCGCGGCTCGCCTCGAGCTCGCCGCGCTGGCCTTGGTCGCTCTCTTCCGGTCTTTTTTTGAAGTTTTTCGGGTCTTCTTTGCCGCCATGGGCGTGCTTTCACACGATCGCTCAGGCTGCCCGCTGCCATGCTGCGGCGAGCTAACGTACATCCAAAAGGGGCCTAATGCCGGCCCGCAGCCTAGCAATTTGCTGATTTATCCGTCAACCAGTCCGGTGCAGAAGTGGGCCGGAACCGACATGCGTGAGCTGGATCGTCCACGATCCAGCTCGGCCGCTCTGCCAGGCAGCGCCCGCGGTGCGCGGGCCAGGCAGCGCCCGCGGTGCGCGGGCCGGGCAGCGCCCGCGGTGGGCGCGGGCCGGGCAGCGCCCCGCGGCGGGCGCAGGCGGGGTCGCCCCGCGATCGAGCGAGAGCGCTCCGCGGCCCGGCGCTCGGTGCTCAGCTGTCGACGTTGATCCCGAGCCGCTTTCGGATGGCGAAGTACTCCTCGCTGACCGCGTAGAGCATGAGCTCCTTGAGCCGCTCTTTCTGGGGCACAGCGGCGCTCGCGTCGTCGGCCGCCTTGATCATCTCCTGCGCCAGCTCGAGGTCGTTGGCGAGGAGGAACCCGGCTCGGTCGGCCGTCAGGTCGACGCCGGAGACCCAGCGCTTCAGGTCGATCGCGCCGGCCTGGAGGAGCTTGGTCACGATGCTCGCCAGCTGGTCGCGCGCCGGCCCCACGATGGTGGGATCCAGGACCGCCAGGTTCTCCTTCACCGGCCCCTCCAGCTCCTTCGTGATCGGGAACGTGGGTGAGATCAGCTTGATCGCCGCGAACAGCCAGGCGCGCAGGCCGGTGCCCGTCGGCACCAGGTGGCGGAGGTACATGCCCGGCCGGTAGTAGGTGAGGTGGCGCGCCGCGATGAAGGCGGCGGCCTGGGTCGGCAGATCCATCTGGAGCGCCGCGGCGCCGAGCACGATCGCCGGCACGTGCGCGTGGAGGAACGAGACGCCGCCGCCGTCGTTCGGGTTCTGGAACGTGACCGGCGGCTCGAGGCCGAGGACGCCCGCCGCGTAGTAGAGCGTCTGCGACATCGGGTAAGGGTGGCGCGAGAGATCGATCTGGTAGGCGAGCTGGTAGCCGAGCTCCTCCAGCGACTGCCCGTTCTTCCGCAGCACGGCCGGCTCGATGGCGCCGAAGATGGCGGTCAGGAGCGGATCGGCGTCCGGGTGGACGAGCGCGGTCGCCCACGCCTCATCGTCGAGCGGCTGCTGGGCCGCCGCGGCCGTGTCCGGGCGCAGCCGCCGGAAGAAGCGCTCCTCGTCGGGCTCGGCCGCGTTCAGGCAGCAGAGCGCCTGGCAGAGGCAGAAGGCGGCGTCGGCCCGCTTCGTCTCCGTGTACATCTTCCGCAGCAGCCGGTAAGCGTCCGGCTTGTAGGGGGAGCGCCGCAGGATCGGGAGCTGCGCGGCCACCGCCTTGTCCAGGTACTCCGCCGGGTTGCTCGCGTAGAGGTTCGCCAGGAGCTCGTTGCGCTCCTCGTTGTCCGGATCGAGCGTCTGCGCCGCCTCGTAGGCGTCGATCGCCTCGCTCATCCAGCCGAGCTTGTCCTTGTAGACGGCGCCCAGCCGGTCGAACGTCTCGAGCATCTTCGCGGTGTCGTTCTCCTCCGTCGCCCGGTCGAGCTCGACCTTGAGCAGGCGCTCCACCTCCTCGTGGTCGCCCTTCTCGGCGCGGAGCTCGATCGCCTCGGCGAGCGCCCGGGTGAGGGACGGATCGAGCTCCAGCACCTCGTCGTAGAACTGGGCCGCCCGGTCGAGATCGCCGAGCTGCCGCGCGCTCACGATCGCCGCCGTGTGCAGGTACTTCGCCTTCTGCCGGCTGTCGTCGATCTTCGCGGCGAGCTTGAGGACGATGTCGATGAGCTTCGACCAGTCCTTCTCCTCGCTGTAGAGCTGCATCAGCTTGGTGAGGATCTTCCGGTCGTCCGGCCGCTCGTCGAGCGCGGCCACGTAGCTCTTCGCCGCGCGCGTCCGGTCGTGGAGGTGCGTCGCGAGCAGGTCGCCGATCTCGAGCAGGAGCGCGCTCCGCTCCTCGCCGGTCACCACGTCGAGCCGCCGGTGCTTGAGCCGCGCGACCTCTTCCCAGTCGCCCTTAGCCTCGAACACCCGGGAGAGCAGGGCGAGCGGGGCAGGGGACTCCGGGACGAGATCCGCGGCGTCGTTCAGCGGCGCCACCGCGCCGTCCGGGTCGCCGGCCGCGAGCCGCGCCTCGCCGAGCCGGAGGAGCGCCTCGGCCCGCTCCCGCTCCGGCAGGCCGGCGCCGAAGCGCTCGACGAGGCGCTCGTAGAGCTCCGTGGCCTCCGTGGCCCTGCCCGCGTCGAGGTTGACCTTCGCGGCGCGCGACAGCGCCGCCGGATCGTCCGGCGCGAGCGCGAGCAGCGCCTGCACGGTGCCGATCGCCTTGCCGCTCGAGCCGCTCTTGCTGAGCGCGTCGACGTAGCGGAGCAGCAGCTTGAGCCCCTGCTCCCTCGGCAGGGCGTCGACCCGGCTCGAGAGGAGCTCGTAGTGCCGCGCCGCCTCGAGGAAACGGCCGGCCTCGAACGCGAGATCGCCCGAGATCATGAGCCCCGGTACGCCCGTCGGATCGAGGTCGACCGCCCTCGTGGCCGCCTCGGCGGCGCGCGCGTCGTCCTTGAGGCGCTCCCGCAGCACGAGGGCCATCTCGCCGTAGAGGCGGGCCTTCGTGAGGTTGCCCTCGGCGACCTCGGCCTCGCGCGCGATGAGCTCGACGGCGCTCGTCGCGTCGCCGCGGGCGAGGTAGGCCGCGCGCAGCGCCGAGGACGCGCCCGCGTTCTGCGGCTGCGCGTCGAGGGCCATCTTGTACCGCTCGATCGCCCCGTCGCGATCGCCCTTCTCCTCGAGCATCTTCGCCGCGCGGATCCAGAGATCGGCCCTGCTCTCCGCGGTCTTGGCGGTCGCCGCGAGCGACTCGATCGCGCTCAGCGCCGCCGCGGCGTCGCCGGTCGCGGCCCGCACGTGCGCCAGCGACTCGAGCGCCCCGGCGTGGTGTGGGTCGATCGCGAGCACCCGCTCGTAGGCCTTGCGGGCGCGCTCGGGCGAGCCGACCTGCTCGAGCAGCACGCGGCCCATCGCGAGCAGGAGCTCCTCCCGCCGCTTGTCGTCGGGCACGATGCCGAGCTGCCGCTCGTAGAGGGCCACCACGTCCTCCCACCGCTCGAGGGCGCGGTAGTGCCGCCCGAGCGCGGCCAGCGAGCCCTCGTGCGCGCCGTCGATCTTGAGGATCGCCTCGAGGGCCTCGGCCGCCTTCGCGTGGTCGAGGAACTCCTCGTCCTGGATGCCGGCGATCCGCTCGTAGAGGTTGATCTTCTGGCGCGGCGTCGCGCTCACCTCGATCTGCCGCTCCAGGTTCTGGAGCAGCTCCTGGTAGCGCCCGGCGCGGCTGTAGATGCGGTCGAGCCCGCGCAGGGCGGTCAGGCTGGTCGGATCGAGCTCGAGCGCCGCCTCGTAGCGGCGCGTCGCCTCGCCGAGGTCGCCGAGCCGGTCCTCGTAGAGCTCGGCGAGCCTGCACATCGCGTCGACGCGCTCCTCGCCCCGCAGCGCCTCCGCGCGGCGCTCGAGGATCTTGGCGTAACCGGCGTGGTCCTCGACGCGCCGGTAGATCCGGAGCAGCGCGTCGCACGCCTTCGTGTGGCCGGGGTCCTCGGCGAAGATCTGCTCGTAGAGATCGCGCGCGCGGCCCGCGTCGTTCAGCTTCGTCTCGAGGAGCTCGGCCGCCGCGGCGCGGAGATCGCGCGCCTCGCCGGGGGTCGCGGCGCGATCGGCCCGCGAGAGCAGCACCTGGACGAGCTCCTGCCACTGCTGGGCGCGGCGGTAGACCTGCGCCAGCCCCTCCAGCGCCTTCTCGTTCGCCGGGTCGAGCCCGAGCACGAACTGGAAGCACGGGATCCCGAGGTCCGCCCGCGCGATCTTCTCCGCGTACCAGGGCCCGAGCCGGTTGAAGAGCGCGATCTTCGGCTCGGCGGCCATCGCCTCGTCGGTGCTCGCCTGGCTCAGGATCTGGAGCGCCTCGGACCAGACCTTCATGTCGTTGCCGGCCGCGCGCTCCAGGTCGACGGCGTACGCGTCCTGCTCCGGATCCTGGGCGAGCGCCTGGGCGAAGGCGAACACCCCCTGGTCCTTGTCGTCGAGCTCCCGCACGTAGAGGTGCCCGATCTCGCTCAGCGCCCGGGCGCGCTCCCCCGCGCTCTCGGCGCGCTCGCTCCGCTGGAGGAGCATCTCCACGAGCTCCTCGTGCTTGCCGAGCGCCTTGCGGAGCTCCTCGAGCGCGCTGAAGGCGACGTCGTCGCCCGGGTCGAGCTCGAGGAGGCGCAGGTAGACGGCCTCCGCCTTGTCGTGGAGCCGCCCCTTCTCGTGGATCCGGGCCGCCCTGTAGTAGAGGAGCCGCTTCGCCGCCGCCTGGTCGCCGCCCGCGGCCGCGTCGACCTGCTCGGAGGCCGTCACGAGCGCCTCGGCGACCCGCCCCGGGTCCGCCCCCCGGTCGACGGTCGCCTCGACGGCGAGCGCCAGGTCGGTGTCGGTCGGGGTCGCGACGAGCCGGTCGATCAGGTCGTTCAGCTCGGCGTCGCCGATCGCTGCCCCCTTCTGCTGCGGCTTGCCGAGCGGCTCGACCGCGTCGAGCGCTGCGCGCGCGCTCCGCGGCCGGTCGTCCGGCGCCTTCGCGAGCAGGCGCGCCGCGAGCTCGTCGATGTCCTTGCCCACCCACCCGCGCGGCGCGACCGCGCCCGGCGCGGGCGGCGGCTCGGTGAGGTGCGCGACGGCCACGTCGACCGCGGCCGCGCCCGAGAACACGGGCTTGCCCGTGAGGAGCTCGAAGAGCAGCGCGCCGAAGGCGTAGAGATCGCTCGCGGGGCCGACGCCCTCGCCGCGCAGCTGCTCGGGGCTGGCCGTCTTGACGAGCTCCGGGCTGGACCACCCGGCGCCCAGCCGATCGCCGCCCGCGTCGACGAGGATCGGGAGCGGCTGCCCCTCCTCGCCGCGGGCGACGAGCACGTTCTCCAGCTTGAGCGCCCCGTGGACGAGGCGCTGCTCGTGGAGCGCGGCGAGCCCGCTCAGGATCCCGCGGAGCAGCGG
Source organism: Sorangium sp. So ce296 (assembly GCF_051529605.1). Lineage (NCBI taxonomy): Bacteria > Pseudomonadati > Myxococcota > Polyangiales > Polyangiaceae > Sorangium > Sorangium sp. So ce296. Next base: position 13,126,476 of record NZ_CP150325.1, on the reverse strand, counting down.
CTTGGCCTCGTTGATGTGGAGCGGCCCCGATCGCGCGAGGCGCGCCGACAGCGGGAGCCCGTCGACGTGCGTGTAGGCGACGAACGCCCGGCCGCCCACGAGCCCGGCATCGACGCCGCTCGCCAGGTTCTCGTGGTGCACCTGCGCGGCGAGGCGGACGTGGGTCAAAAACCGGCGCACCGCCCGGCTGTCGCGCGTCACCTCGCGCCGGAGCACCTTGAGCGTCCGCGGCTCGGTCCCCCGCGTCGCCGCGTAGACGAGGCCTCGCGGCCCCTCGCCGATTTTTCTCGTGATGATGTAGTCGCCGAACGCCTCGCCGGGCGCGAGCTCCTCGGGCAGGCTGATCCCCTGGGCGCCGAGGGCGCGGACGCGCGCGTCGACCTCGGCGCGTGAGGCGATGATGGCGTCGAGCAACGCCTCGATGGCGTCGACCTCGACGCAATGGTCCGTGAGCGCGCGTGCGAAGGAGGCCTTGGAGGCGTTGCCGCCGATCTCGGCCGGGCTGAAACCGAGGAGGTCGGACGACAGGGCCATCATTTCATCGAGCGAAAAGAGGCGCTCGAGCTCGCCTCGGACGATATCAATGGACATGGGTCTCCTCGGGCCGAGCCCTCGTGGCGGCGCGCGCAGCGGGCCTGCCGCATGACGGGACGTGCGTCATGCTAGCGAAGCTTGCGGCGCCATGCGACCTCCGACTCCCTCCGGCGCCGGCATCGCCCCGGGCGGCGCTCGACGCGGGCGCGGCCGGCGCGTGGCCGCGCTTCACCCTGGTTGCCGCGCCGAACCCCGGTGGAAGTTAACGCGGAGTTGCAGGAACCCTGGAGGAAAGTTGACAGGAGTGCGGGTGATGTGCGAGCGGATGTCCGTGCGTCGAATAGCGCAGTTCCTCGAGCGGACCCTCCCCATCGCGGTGCTCGTCGTGGCGGTCGTGGGCGCTCCGGTCATGATCTTCTCGCCTCAGGGCCTGCCTCGCCTCCGGGAGCTCGAGAGAGAGCTCGCCGACGTCGAGGAGGAGAACGCCGAGCTCGGGCGGCAAATCGAGGCGCTCCGCGGCAAGGTGGCGCGTCTGCGCGACGATCCGACCGCCGTGGAGAGGATCGCGCGGGACAACCTGGGTCTCGTGCGGCAGAGCGAGGTGGTCTTTCAGTTCTCCCGCTGACGACTCGGGGTCTTCTGGCGCTCTCCAGGCCTCGTGTCGTATCGGACACCAGCGCTCCTCCGCCGGGCGCCCCGCATGATCGGGTGAGCTCGCCCGCCGCTCGGCGCCGCGCTGCCGCCGCGCCTGCGCCCTCCGAGCGCCGCCTCCGCGCTTGCGCCCTCCGAGCGCGCCGCCGCTTCCACCCGCCGCGGCGCTCCGAGCGAGCGGCGGCCGCCCCGGCGCCGCGCCCTCCGCGCCTCCGAAGCGCGCCGCCGCGCGCCGGCCGCCGGCCTCGCGGCGCCGCTGGCGAGGCGCGGTCGGCCGCCCGCGCCGCCCGCGTCTCCTTATAGGGAGATCCGGCGCGCCGCTCGCGCGAAGGCCCCGGCGTCCGTCGTGGCCGAGCGCGGGGCGCTGCACGCTGGCAGCGCCCTTTCTGGTATCGTGCAGCGAGTGTCGCTAGACCTGGGCCGCCTCCTCATCTCCGCCGGCGCCGTCTCCAAGGCTGAGGTCGAAGCCGCCCTCTTCGTGGCGGTCCTGCGGGGCATCTCGTTCCCCCGCGCCCTCATCGACCGCGCCGCCATCACGGAGCGCGCCCTGGAGGCGGAGCTCGAGCGCCGCGGCGGCCTCGCGCTCCGGCAGGTCGTCGGCGCCCGCGATCTCGTCGCGCGCCTGCCGCGCGCCATGTGCCGCCGCCTCGGCGCCGTCCCGATCCGCGTCGACCCCGGCGCCGGCACCGTCGACGTCGCCGCCGCCGATCCGCTCGACCGCCACATCGCCGACGAGTTCAGCTTCCACCTCGGCGCGCCGGTGCGCATCTACCGCGCGCCGATCACGGCGATCGAGGAGGCCATCCGCGCCCTGGAGCTCGACGAGCGCGAGCAGGTCCCCGCCCGCTCGCGCCGCGCCACCCCGGCGTTCCCGCACGGCGCGCCCCAGTCGACCATCCCGCCGCCGCCGTCTTACGAGGTGCCCATCCCGCTCATCCGGCGCGCCGCGGTGCCCTCGTTCGACGAGCCGGGTCTCCACGAGCCGCCCAGCGGCAAACCAGGCCGCCGCGCTCCCGCGCACAACGGTCACGCCCTGCTCGCCGAGGCGCCGTCGTCGCAGGAGGAGCCGATCTTGCCGCTCCGCCACGCCAAGGCGGCGCCCGGCGCGCGCGGCTCTCCCGCGAGCGCGCGCGGCCCGCTGGAGGCCGAGCGCAGCGCGGGCGCGCGTCGGGCCACCCTGCGCGCGCCCGCGGACGTGGAGCCGCCGGCCGTCTCGTTCCCGCCGTCTCCGCCCGTGGAGATCTCCCCCCCGTTCAAGCTGCTCGCCTCGATCATGCCCCAGAGCTCGCCTGCGCCCGAGCGCGGCCCGGACAGCGGCGGGCGCGAGCCGGCCCCCTCGACGCGTCGGCTCGGCCGGCTGCCGCTCGACGCGCCCTCCGGCCTCGCCCCGGCATCGCGCCGGAGCGCCGTGGACGCGGAGGTCCCGCCGCTGCTGCGCCGCGGGGGTCGTCCCGAGGGCGCCGCGCCGCCGTCGAGCCTGCGCGCCGGGCGGCTCCCGGCGCTGCCTCCCGCGCCCGAGGAGCTCATCGATCCCCTCGACGACGACCCGCCGCCGCAGCCGTTCGTCGATCTGAGCGACGTCATCGACGCGCTCTACCTCGCGCGCACGCGGGACGATGTCGTCCGGCTCGCGCTGCGGGGCCTGCGCCTGTTCGCGCGGCGCGTCGCGATCTTCGCCGCGCACCGCGGGGTCTTCCGGGGGTTCGCCTGCAACGCGGAGTTCGGCGATCAGGAGGCGCTGCGGAAGCTCACCCTCCCGATGGATCAGCCGAGCATCCTCGCCACCGCCGTGGCGACGCACCTCTACGTCGGGCCGATCCCCGGCACGCCCACGCACGCGCCGCTGCTCGACGTCATGGTCAACCCGAGCCTCGACGTCGCCGCGGTCGCCGTGCAGGTCGTCGGCCGGCCCGCGATGATCCTGGTCGCCGACCGGATCATCGACACCGCGAGCGGGTCGCGCCGCATGGTCGAGCTCGCGCGCGCCGTGGGCGAGGCGTTCAGCCGGATCCTCTCCGCGCGCGGGTGAGCGCGGCGCGGTCGCGGCGCTCGATGCGGGGCCGCGTCGACCGCATGCGCGCGGCGGGCGGCGGCGCGCGCAGCGCTCGTTCCTCATTCCTCCAGCGACCTCCTCACGATCGCGGCGGCGTCTCCTCGAGCTGCCGCGGCGGCATCTCCTCGAGCGGCGGCGAGCGCATCGCCTTGAGCGGCGGCGAGCGCATCGCCTTGAGCGGCGGCGAGCGCATCGCCTTGAGCGGCGGCGAGCGCATCGCCTTGAGCGGCGGCGAGCGCATCGCCTTGAGCGACGGCGAGCATCGTCCTGAGCGACGGCGAGCGCACCGTGGAGGCGATCGTGGCGCTCGAGCGGCGCCGCGCTGCGCGCGATCCTGAACGAGCACCGGCAAGCGACCGTCATCTGAACGCGGGTCATCTCGGTAGGTGAACGCGGGTCATCTCGGTCGACGCCTCCGGCCGCTGCGCTCCGGCGTGCTGCGTCGCCGCTGCAGAGACGGCGCGATCTCGCCGGGCGCCTGCGGCAGGCGCTGGCCTCCTCGCGGACCGCACACTGCTGCCGCGTGCATCGCTGCCGCGTGCATCGCTGCGGCGCGCGCTGTTGCCGTGGCGCAGGCCGCGCGCCGCTCTCGCGCCCGCGCGCATCGCGCCCGCGCGCATCGCGCCGCAGGCGCCGCGTTGCAGGCTTGCGCGCCGTGGCTTTCATCCGCGCAACGAAGACAGGAAAATCCCGATGCTTGTCGAGGTGCAAGTGCGCGTCGCCTGAACTCAAGAGGTGTGATTTTCCAGTGTGTCGGTCCCGGACGATCTGAGCGGTTTGCATGTCACAGGAATTTTCCTGTGACGGGGGAACCCCGTGCGCTCCTTTCGAAATTTTTTACAATCCGGAACCCTTTTTCTGAACGGCGGTCAGATTTGGCTATCCGACTGAGGGTCAAATCGGGTTAAGGCATTTGGGTCTCATCGAGTTCGCGTAGACAGCGTGATTCGCCTCCCCGAAAGGAGCTTCAAATGCATCCTGCAAAGCCGCACCAGAGCAATGTGGTCACCCGTAAGCTCGCCGTGGTGATCGCTGGTTTGACCGCTGCTGCGGCCGGTTGCTCGGCAGACGTCGGCGACGGTAGCACCGAGGCAGTCGGCACGAATCAATTGGGATTTGACGACTTCGAGCGGACCGTCTTCCGCGAGGCTGACACTGGCATCTACATTGTTAACGGGGACACGCCTGTCGTAGATATCAAGCATCTGCGCGAGTTCTGGGAGACGCATGTGCGCGATGGTGCGCTGATCGTCAACCAGTCCGGGGGCAGCGACATTGTCTGGACGACGGAGCAGCGGCGCAATCTCACCTACTGCGTGAGCACGAGATTCGGGGGCAACTACGAGTCCGTCGTCGCCGCGATGGCGTCGGCCGTGGAGGCGTGGGAGGAGGTCGCGGACGTCGACTTCATCCACGTGGAGTCCGCCGACTCGAACTGCACGTCGAGCACCAGCAGCGTCCTGTTCGACGTGAACCCCGTGAACGCGGGCGGCCAGTACCTCGCGCGCGCCTTCTTCCCCGGCCAGTCGCGGTCGTCGCGGAACGTCCTGATCGACAGGACCGCTCACAACAGCTCCCAGCCCGATCTCACGGGCATTCTCCGCCACGAGCTGGGTCACACCCTCGGCTTCCGCCACGAGCACACCCGTCCTGAGTCGGGCGCCTGCTTCGAGGACGACAACTGGCGCGCCCTCACCGCGTACGACGGAGCGTCCGTCATGCACTATCCCCAGTGCAACGGCACCGGCGACAGGACGCTCAACCTCACGGAGAAGGACATCGCGGGCGTCCAATCGCTCTACGGCGCCCCCGGCGGCGGCGGCGGCGGCGGCGGCGGCGGCGGTGGTGGCGGCGGCGGCGGCGGCGGCGGGGGCGGCGGCGGCGGCGGCGGCGGGGTGCCGACCACCGAGACCTTCAGCGGCCGCGTCGCCCGGGGCGCGTTCGACGCGGTCGGGCCCGCCGAGGGGATCGAGGTCGTGGCCGGAACGACCCTCACCGTGGTCATGACCGGGACCGGGGACCCCGACCTCTACGTGAAATTCGGCGACGCGCCGACGGCGCGCTCGTTCGACTGCCGGCCGTACCTCAGCGACGCCAACGAGACCTGCACGCTCGAGGTGCCGGAAGGCGAGACGAGGGCCTTCATCAAGGTGCACGGCTACACGGCGTCGAACTTCGAGATCGAGGTGAGCTACTCCGCGCCGGGGGCGGCGGAAGGCGGCGGCACCGCGACGTCCACGAGCTTCGAGGGCAGCATCTCGCGGCGCGAGACGGCAGCCCACGGGCCGATCGCGGTCGTCCCGGGCACGACCTTCCGGGCGGTGATGAGCGGCTCCGGGGATCCCGATCTCTACGTGCGGTTCGGCGAGCAGCCGACGCTGAGCGCCTACGACTGCCGCCCCTACCTCGACGGCGCGGACGAGACGTGCGAGCTGACGGTCCCCGAAGGTCAGTCGGAGGCCTTCCTCCTCGTGCAGGGATACACGGCCAGCACGTACACGGTGAACGTCGACTACACGACCCCGTGAAGCGGAGAGGATCCGGGAAGTAAAGGCGATCCGTCTCGCGGAGAGACACCGAGGAGAGCGGGCGCTCGTCTTCGGTGTCTTCCGCGATCGCGGCGCGAGCGCGGCGCCGGATCGCCCGCGGGTGGGCTCACCCGCAGCGCGAGGGAGCCACGGCGCCGCTCCCCCCCGCCTCGCAGGCCGTCGCCGACGCGGCGGCGCCGAGCGGGAGGGAGGTGATGAACTCGTCATCGGCCGACAGCGCCGCGTCGCCGAGCACCACGAACGTGTCGCGACCGTCCTCGACGACCAGCTGATCGCTCAGGACGGCGTGGCTCTCGGCGGTCCCCTCGTCGAACATGCGGACGCTCGGCGCAGCGAGCGCCGCGCGCCGGGCGACCCACGCCGCGACCGGCGTCACGATCGAGCCCACCGGCGCATAGATGGTGGCCTCTCCGGTCGGGATCCGGACGAAACCGGAGGCGCGGCCGGCCCTGCGGAGCATCGCGGCGCCGTGCTGCGGATCGAGGATCATCCGCTTCACCACGCCGGCGGCGTCGCTGAGGGAGACGTCGGCGTAGACGAGGCGACCCGAGGGGTCGAGCTCGGCGTACTCGCGGAGAACGCCGCCGGTCGGGGGCGCGCCCTGCGCCGCTGACCCCTGGCCGGCGTCGGCGGGCGAGAGGCGGGTCTCGCTCGAGAGGGTCTCCGACCCATCCGGCCGGATCGCCCGCTCGACCCGGCTCTGCGCGCTGGGGCTGCCGAAGAACGTGTAAACCTTCTTCTCGGCCCGCTCGATCGATTCGCCCGGGAGGCAGGCCGCTGCCCCTCGAGCGACCCGATCCCCGACCGAGCTTGTCGCGCCGTCGCTACAGCCCACGAGCAGGCTGCCCGTGAGCGCGACCGCGAACAAAATGGAGGTGCGTGTGCTCATACCCACTCTTCGCCGCAGCCTCCTGTTTATTTCGCGCTCGCTCCGTTTTTCGCGGCTGCCGGTTTCGGCTGGCGGAGCGCGCGGCGAAAACGTGCGGCGCGCGGCGAAAACGTGCGGCGCGCGGCAAGAGCGAGCGGCGAGCGGCGAGCGACAAGTGACAAGAACGAGCGGCGAGCGGCGCGCGGCAAGAGCGAGCGGCGCGCGGCAAGAGCGAGCGGCGCGCGGCAAGAGCGAGCGGCGAGCGGCACGGGCGCGCGGCGAAAGGCTGGGGGGACAGCGCGCGGCAGGGGCATCGCGAACGCGCGGTGGGCTCGGCGCAGGCAAAATTCGCGGAGAAAGCGCGGCGGGCGGGCCGTCGATGAGGACCTGCACCGCGGGCTCGCCTGCGAGGAAATCGATCTCTGCGCCCCGGTGGATGGTAGGCTGCAGGCCCGGATCCATCACGGACGCCGCCGCTCGCCCATGCCGAACGAGACCCCTCACGCCCATCGCTCCACCCGGCTGCTGGCCGCGCTGCTCGTGGAGCTCGTCGCGCTCGCCGGATGCGTTGGAGAGCCCTTTCAGGTCGGTTACGGCGCCGGGGCCGGGGGAGGGACCGGCGGCGGAAGCGGCGGGAGCGAGCCGATGGGCGGCGGCGGGAGCGAGCCGATGGGCGGCGGCGGCACCGGAGGAGGGACCGGCGGAGGGCCGCCCACCACCGAGGTGACGTGGCCGGACTCGCCGACGAGACGCTGCTCCGACGGGACGATCGTGCTCGAGGCGTGCCCGGGACCGTCGGATCCCTTCTTCGGACAGGACGGCAACTACGAGATCGCCGTCCCCTCCTACACGGAAGGCGACGGCACCGTGAAAGACTCGGTGACCGGGCTCACGTGGGAAAAGGTGACGGAGAACGGGCTGTTCACGCTGGAGGGCGCGCTGGAGCACTGCACGACGCTCAGCGCCGAGCAGGTCAGCGGCATCGCGACGTGGCGCCTGCCGACGCGGCGCGAGCTCGTCTCCATCCTGGATTTCGGCCACACCACGGCGTTTCCGGACATCTTCTTCACGAGCACCCAGGACAGCTTCTACTGGTCCGCGACCGACGTCGCCGACGACGACAGCTATGCGTGGGGCGTGCTCGCCGCCGACGCGTCCGTGGGGTTCTTCCGGAAGGACATGTCCGGCGCGCGAGCGCTGTGCGTCGGGGGCGAGGGCGGGGTGGAGTCGCCCGATCTGTCGTTCGGCGAGGAGTGGGTGCTCGATGGGCGGACGGGGCTCGTCTGGGAGCGTCACGCCTCCCTGACCCGCTTCATCTGGAACGGCGCGCTCGCCCACTGCGAGGAGCTCACCCTCGCCGGCAAGGGCGACTGGCGGCTGCCGAGCGCGAAGGAGCTGCTCTCGATCGTCGACGATCGACGCTCGGGGCCGGCGATCGACCCGGAGGCCTTCCCGGGGGCGCCGTCCGACGTCTTCTGGTCGTCGACGCCCGCCATCGGCAGCGCCGACAAGGCGATCCTCGTCAACTTCACGAACGGCACATCGCAGGACCACTCGGTCCGCGATCGGCGGCTCACGCGCTGCGTCCGCTCCGACGGGTGAGCGCCGCCCCAGCTCCGCCCGCCAGCAATCCCCGGCGGGATTTCTGACACGCGGAGCGGGCCGCGCGCTCCCTGCCGCGATGGCCGCCGCTCCGCGACCCGGGCCGATCCGCCGTCCGCCGCGGCTCAGCCGCCGGGCTTGACGAACTTCAGCACGAAGCGGTCGCTCATGCCCCGCTTGTCGCCCGCCACCATGGGCGAGGCGTTCCAGTCGCGCGTGTCGCTCGGCGTCCGGAGGAAGCTCGCCTCGGCCGCGAGCCGGAAGCCGGCCTGCTCGATCTCCTGGCGCACGACCTTCTCCTCGATGCGGTGGAGCGTCTTCACCTCGGTGACGCCCGTCCCGTCGCGCCCCGTGTGATCGATGATCGCGAACACGCCGCCGGGCTTGAGCGCGCGGAAGATCGCGCGGTTCATCGCGGCCCGGTCCACCTCCATCCACACGGCGTCGTGATAGAAGAGGACGAGGAACACGGCGTCGAGATCGCGCGCCTCGGGCGGCAACGGGTCGTCGAGCTCGCGGTCGACCCGGACCACCTGCTTCATCGCGGGCTTCTTGAGCCGCTCGCTCCACGGCTTCTCGGCGAAGCGCTCGAGGACGAAGCGGTTGTTCTGCCCGTAGACGACCCCGCTCGGGCCGACCGCCCGCGCCAGGAGCTCGGCCGTGTAGCCGCCCCCTGCCATGAGCTCCGCGACCTTCATCCCCGGCTGGATGCCGAAGAAGGCGAGCGTCTCCGCGGGCTTCCGGCCAGCGTCGAGCGCCTTGTCGGCGTCCGCGCGGTCGGCGGCCTCCACGACGGCGCGCAGGGCTGCGGGCACGTCGACCGAGGTGGCCTGGGCGGGCGCCGAGGCGGCCGCATCGGTCGGGGCGGGGGCCGTCGCGGCCGGCGCCGCATCGGGCGAGGCGGCCGGCGCGGCGGGAGGAGCGGACGGCGCCGCAGGAGGCGCGGAGGCACACCCGGTGAGCGCGGCGAGGGCGAAGGCGAGGAGGGCGTGAGGACGTTGCACGCGGCGCTGCTAGCCGAGCGGGCTGAGCGCCGCAAGCGGCTCGGGCTGCGGGCGGTCAGCGCAGGGTGGCGGCGGGTGTCGCGCCCGCGGCGGGTGTCGCGCCCGCGGCGGATGTTGCGCCCGCGGCGGATGTCGCGCCCGCGGCGGGCGCTGCCTCGGCCGGGGAGCTCGCCGGCGGCGTCGCCCTTCGCAGGGGCAGGAGCGCCGCTTGCACCGCGGGGGCGAGCCGCGGCTGCGCCACGGCCGCAGCGCGCTGCGCGGCCGCGGGGTGCGCCGCGCTCATCCGGCCCTCACCGACGCGCACGCTGGCGACGGCGATCCCGGCCAGCGCGGCGCAGGCGATCGCCGCCGCGAGCAGGCGCTGCCGCGTCGCCCCGGCCGCAGGGAGGGCCGCGCTCGGCACCGACGCCGGCCGGAGCTCGTCCCGCGGCCGCTGCGAGGGGCTCCCCGGCCTCACGGACGGGGCCAGGAGCGGATCGAGCGAGCTCTCGTCGCTGGAGGGCGGCGCCACCGCGTGGAATCCGCCGCTCAGCGGGGCGCTCGACGGCTCCGGCAGCGCCGCGCCGTCCGCGTCGAGCGGCTCGGCGCCGCCGCCGAGCGCCTGCGACGGACCGCTGAGCCGCCGCGTCACGCGCAGGGTGAACGGGCTGTCCTCGTCGACGCGCGCCAGCTCGCCCCCCTCCAGGTCGTCGTCGCCGTCGGGGTCCGGGCGCTCGGACACGGGCGGGCCCGCCGGGCGCGGCTCGGACGGCTCCTTCAGCGCCGCGCCCACGAGCGCCGCGAGATCCTCCGGCGCGCCGATCTCGTGGCCGGCCTCGCGGAGCGCCTCGATCGCCTCCAGCATGGCGCGCGCATCGGGGAAGCGATCCTCCCGCCGGGGCGCGAGCGCGCGCGCGAGGAGCGCCTCGAGGGCGGGGCTCACCTCGGGGCGCAGCTCGCTCGCGCGCAGCATCTGCCCCTCGCGCGCCGCGGCCATGCGCGTGGCGGCGCTGGTCCCGGAGAACGGCCGCGTGCCGGTGAGCATCTGGAAGAGCACCACCCCGAGCGCGAACAGGTCGGCGCGGGCGTCGACCCGCTCCCCGTCGAACTGCTCGGGCGGCATGTAGGTCGGCTTCCCGACGAGATCGCGCCTGGCCGCGTCGCCCGCCTCGCCCCGCGTCGCGATCGCCACGCCGAAGTCCGCGATCTTCACCGCGCCGGCCAGCGAGATGAGCACGTTCCCCGGGCTCACGTCGCGGTGCACCATCAGCCGCCCCTCGGCGGCCGAGCGCTCGTGCGCATAGCCGAGCCCCTTGAGCACCTCGGACGCGACGAAGAGCGCGACCGGCACCGGGACAGACTCCCCGCGCGCCCAGATCCATCGGCAGAGCCGGCCGAGGTCCGTTCCGGACACGAGCTCGAGCACGAGGTAGAAGTCGCCCGCCTCGTCGATGCCGAAGTCGAGCACCTCATCGATGTTGGGGTGCTTGAGGCGGGTCATCATGCTCGCCTCGGCGATGAAGAGCTGCTTGAGATCGTCGCTGCCGGCGTGCATCGGGACGATTCGCTTGATGGCGACCGGGATCTCCGCGCCATCCGGCCCGAGCGCGGCCGCGCGGAACACCTCGCCCATCCCGCCGCGCGCCATCCGCGGTCCGATGGCGTAACGCCCCAGCACAGACCCCCTCGATGGCGCGCTCTCCACGGTGCCCGACTGTAAATGGCTCCGAGGGGCCGGGTAAAGGGGCGACCGCGCTCGACCATCCTGGATGCCGGGGTCGATTGCACAAATCGACTCACGGCGCTCCCACGCGGCCGATGCCCGGCTGTCACGCGCGCGCGGCGGCACGTCCACGACGAATCTACGGCTGTCCGGTGGGGTCGCGCAGGGCCGACGTGTGCCGCAGGGTGCGGTGGATGTCGCTGGACCTGCACCGGTCTGGTACAAGTCCGCTCTGGACATGATGCACGCATCCCTGAACGATTCGACTCCGGTTGTCTTCATCACCGGCGCTTCCGCTGGCTTCGGCGCGGCGATCGCCCGTCGCTTCGCGGGCCTGGGCGCTCGGCTGGTCCTGGCCGCGCGCCGTTACGAGCGCCTGGAGGCGCTCGCGGCTGAGCTCACGGGCGGCGGGGCGGGCTCGTCGCCCGGGGGTGGGCGGGCGGCCGCGGTCCACCTCGTCCGGCTGGACGTCCGGGATCGGGGCGCGGTGGATCGGGCGATCGCGGAGCTCCCGCCGGAGCTGTCCGAGGTGTCGGTGCTGGTCAACAACGCGGGCGGCGCGCTCGGCCTCTCGCCGGCGCAGACGGCGGATCCCGACGACTGGGAGCAGATGGTCGACACGAACATCAAGGGGCTGCTCCACTGCACGCGGGCGCTCTTGCCCGGCATGGTGGCGCGCGACCGGGGGCACATCATCAACATCGGCTCGGTGGCCGCCGAGACGCCGTATCCCGGGAGCAACGTCTACGGCGCGTGCAAGGCGTTCGTGGCGCAGTTCTCGCTGAACCTGCGCGCGGATCTCCTCGGCAGCCGGGTGCGCGTCACCGACATCGAGCCCGGCATGGCCGAGACGGAGTTCTCGCTGGTGCGCTTCAAGGGCGACCAGGAGCGGGCCGCCGCCGTCTACCAGGGGGTGAAGCCGCTCTCGGCCGAGGACGTGGCCGAGGCCGTGGTCTGGTGCGCGACGCTCCCGGAGCACGTCAACGTGAACCGGCTCGAGCTGATGCCCGTCATGCAGGCGTTCGCCGGCTTCGCGGTGAAGAGGGGATAGCGCCGCTCTGCCCGCGTTGACCCAGGGAGTAGGGGACTCCCCAAGGACGGGAAGAGAGCTCCGAGATCGCTTGTCTCGGTGACTTGGCGGCTCAGTCTCGTCTCGCTCCCATGTCTCACGCCTGGTGGAGCAAGATCTCGAGGAGGCCGAGCGCCGCGCGCTTGCGCTTCGCGTCGATGGCCTCGGTCGCGCCGACGCACAGGGGGCAGCCGGCCTGGTCGCAGCCGCACCCCGCGATGAGCTGCCGCGTGCGCGCGAGGAGCTCGTCGCGCTGCTCGTAGATGCGCTCGGACAGGCCGACGCCGCCGGGCACGTTGTCGAACAGGAACAGCGTCGGATCGAAGACCCCGGCCCGCTCGGCGCCCTCCGGGACGTCCGGCGTCCGCGCCTCGCTCCCGTCTTCGAGCGTCTGGCCGATGTCCCGCGGATCGCACATGAGCGAGAGCGTCGCGACCGTCTCCAGCGCCCGCGCGATCCCGCGCAGGCCGTCGATCGCGGTCGCGCGGCCGAGGCCGAGCTCCTCGCAGAGCGCCTCGGGCACGGTGAGCCAGAACGAGGTCGTGTGCATCTGGATGTCGGGCAGCCGCACGTCGCCATACCCCGTGTTCTCGTGCGTGTAGAACTTGATCTTCTTGTACCCAACCACCTTCTCCACGATGCTCACCTCGCCGAACGCGGCGGTCGCCCGGCCGAGCGGGGCGCTCGCGCTCTCGTCGAGGATGCTCACCTTTCGATGGGTGAGCGCGGTCGTGAAATAGTCGGGGACGACCTTCGTCACGAACGCCTTGTGGTTCTCGTAGTCGAGCCGCTCGACCTGATACTGCTCGCCGTCGTGCTGGTAGATGGCCTGTTCGTGGAGCATCGTCGGCGCGGCGCGCCAGTCGAGCTCCGCCAGCGTCTTGCCGTGCGCCTTGTCGATGATGACGAAGTTGTCCCAGCCCACCGAGCGCAGGCTCACGTGGTTCGCCGGATAGGCGTCGGTCGCCCAGTGAAAGCGATCGTTCGACTCGTGGACGACCCCGTTGTCCTGGAGGAAGCGGAGCGCCGCGACGGTGTCGTCCGCCGGCATCGCCGCGTAGGACTCCCCCTTGAGGAACGGCAGCTCGAACGCCGCGCACTTGAGGTGCTGCACCAGGATCTCGGTGTTCTGCGGATCGATCCGGGCCGACTCGGCCCCGCGCTCGAGCAGGTAGCTCGGGTTCCTCGCGAGGTACTGGTCGAGCGCCGCGCTCGTCGCGCACAGGACGGCGATGCTCGTCTTGCCGCGCCGGCCCGCGCGGCCGAAGCGCTGCCACGTCTCCGCGACCGACCCGGGATAGCCGGCGCAGATCACCGCGTCGAGCTCGCCGATGTCGATGCCGAGCTCGAGCGCGTTCGTGGCCACGACGCAGAGGATCTCGCCCTCGCGGAGCCCCCGCTCGACCCGGCGGCGCGTCTCCGGGAGGTAGCCGCCGCGGTACGCCATGATCGCGTCCTCCGCCCCGATCTCCTTGCCGACGCCCTCGCGCAGGTACTTCAGCATGATCTCGACCGAGTTGCGCGACTGGCCGAACACCAGCGTCGGCACGCGGGCCCGCGCGAGATCCCCGGCGAGGCGGACCGCGCTCTTCAGCGTGCTGGCGCGCACCCCGAGCTCCGCGTTCACGACGGGCGGGTTGTACAGGAAGAAGCGCCGCGGCCCGCGCGGGGCGCCCGACTCGTCGATGAGCTCGAGCTCGTCCTCGGCGATGCCCAGCAGGCGCGCGGCGTGCGCCCGCGGGTTGCCGATCGTCGCCGTCGCGCAGAGGAACGTCGGGCTCGAGCCGTGGAAGGCGGCGACGCGGCGCAGCCGGGCGAGCACGTGGGCGACGTGCGAGCCGAACACCCCGCGGTAGGTGTGGAGCTCGTCCAGCACGACGTAGCGCAGGCGCTGGAACGTCCGCGCCCAGTGCGCGTGGTGCGGCAGGATCCCCGCGTGGAGCATGTCGGGGTTGGTCATGACGATGGGGCTGCGCTCGCGCGCCGCCCGCCGCGCGTCGCCCGGCGTGTCCCCGTCGTAGACGATGGCCGGGATCGTGAGCCCCGCCTCGCGGATGAGCGCGTGCAGCCCGGCCTCCTGGTCCCGGGCGAGCGCCTTGGTCGGGTACAGGTAGATCGCGCTGCCGCCCTGGCCCGACGCGGCGCCCTCCGCCAGCGCGTCGAGCACCGGGAGGTGGAAGCAGAGGCTCTTGCCGCTCGCCGTCGGCGTCGCGACGACCACGTGCCGCCCGGCCTGCGCGGCCTCCGCCGCGCCGCGCGCCGCGCGGGCCGCCGCGAAGGCCCGCGCCTGGTGGTCGTAGAGCCGCGAGATGCCCCGTCGCTCCAGGGCGCCGCGCAGCGCCGGCGAGAGCGCCTCGGGCATCGGCGCGGTGCGCGCCTCGGCCGGCGGCATCTCGCGGTCCGCGGTGAAACAAGGGCGAACGTAGCCCGACGCGAGCCACGACGCGATGACGCTCTCGACGCCGGTCTCGATCTTCCAGGGGGGCGACGGCATGACGCCGGCATACTAAACAGATGCGCCGTGTCGCTCAACCGGATCGGGCGCGGGTGGGCGCGATGGGTGGATCTGTGGGAAGCTGCCGCACCCGATCGCGGCGGGCGGCGCCGCGGATGGGCGCGGGGGAGGGCGAGGGCGGGCAGGGCAGGCGCGCGTACAGGGGAGCGGGGAGCGCTCGTGTCCTCGAGCGAACTCGGAGCTCGGCGGCCCTCCCGCCGTGGAGTCACTGCTCGCGAGGCGCGCGGCGGCGCCGGCGAATGGCTCGTTTGCGCGCAACGGTTGGGCAGCGCGGATACGGCGCGTGAGCCGACGTCTCAGCGCGCGCGGCGATCCTGCTGCACCGACGGACGCCGGGCGGCGCGCCGCGCGGGGGCGCTCAGGCAGAGCCCCACCGCGGGCAGGCCTGGTGTGCTGGTTGCCTGAGGGAGAGCCGACCGGCGACGGAGATCCGACGGAGATCCGGCGTCGAGGTCCACATCGCTCTTTGCCCCGCCTGCTCCGCGCGATCGCTCGTCCGGGGCTGGCCACGAGGTGTCGCACATGAGAAAGGCAGTGATCTTGACGCTCCTCGGCGCGTCGGCGGCGGGGTGCGCCGCGCGCACGGCGACGTTCGGCGATCGGGTCGTCGCCTCGGAGGCGATGATCCGGGCCGCGGAGGAGGGCGGCGTCGACGAGGTCCCGCTGGCGGACGTCCACCTGCGCCTCGCCAGAGAGCAGGTGGAGCGCGCGAGGCGGCTGTCGGCCGAGGGCGTGGCCGATCGGGCGCGACGCATGCTCCTGCGCGCGCAGGCGGACGCGGAGCTCGCCATGGCCCTCGCGCGGGAGGCGCGGGCCCAGGCGCGCGCGCGCGAGGCGGTCGGGGAGGTCGGATTCATCCATCAGCGGCTCCGGTAGGGGCGCGCGGGAGGAGGCGCGGAACCATGCGATGCAACCCGAGGATGGCGGCCACGACGGTGGCCATGTTGCTCCTCGGCGGCCTCTTGGGGTGCGCGAGCGCCCCGCTGCCGCCGAAGGAGCTCATCAGCGCGCGGGAGAGCTACGCGCGCGCCCGAGCGGGCGCGGCGGCGGAGCTCGCGGCCGCGGACCTGGAGGGCGCCGGCGAGGCGCTGGAGCGCGCGGAGCGCGCGTTCGCCGCGGGGAGGGAGCTCGCGGAGGCGAGGGATCTCGCGTACCTCGCGGGGCGCCGGGCGCAGCTGGCCGACGCGCTCGGGCGCACGGCGGCCGCGGAGCGGCAGCGGGGCGCGGCCCTCCAGGCGTACGCCGAGGTGCAGCTGGCGCTGCGCAGGAAAGGGGCGCCGCCGGCCGACGCGGCGGAGCCGCTCGAGCCGGGCAAACCGACGCAGCCGCCGAAGGCACCGGCCCGGGCACGCGCCCCGGAGCGCTCGCTGACGCGCGCCCCGGAGCGCTCGCTGACGATCCTGGACGGGCGGTGAACCGCGCCCGGCGCGGCAGACGCCGCGCGGCGGACGGCGCAGGGCGACGGACGACAGCGGAGGCGGAGGACGCAGGCGGCGCGGGGACGGTCGGCGGACGGCGTCGCCCTGCTCCGGGCCGTTTGCTCCGCGCGGCGCCATCGCGTAGAAGCGAGGGTGATGTCCTCTGGCGCACCGCAGGCGTCGCCCGCTGCACTCCTCCCGGACGAGCTCCCCCCGGGCGAGCGCGCCTCGCTCGCCTTCCTGGCCGTCGTGTCGCTCGTCTCGTGCGCCGCCGATCTGGCGACCAAGGCGTGGGCGCACGCGCGGCTCGCCGGGTTCGACGCGAAGCGGTCGGGCCCGAAGATCTTCACGGTCATCCCGGACCACCTGGATTTCATCTTCGCGCAGAACCCGGGCGGCGCCTGGAGCTTCCTCCGCAGCCTCCCGGACGGCCTGCGGCGGCCGTTCTTCCTGTTCGTCTCCGCCGCGGCGATCGTCTTCATCGTCTCGATCTACCGGCGCGTCCACAAGGACCAGGCCGCGATGAAGTGGGGGCTCGCGCTGGCGCTCGGCGGCGCGATGGGCAACCTGGTCGACCGGATCCGCTACGGCTGGGTCATCGACTTCATCGACGTCTACGTGATCCGCGGCGGCCAGGAGTTTCACTGGCCGACGTTCAACGTCGCCGACATCGCGATCGTCGCCGGCGTCATCCTCATGTCCACGGACATGATCGCCTCCGCCCGCAACGCGAGCGCTCCCTCGTCAGCGCCGAGCGGCGGGCCCGGCGGCCCGGCGGGCGGCGACGCGGCCCCTCCGCTATCGACGGAAGCGCCTCCGCCCGCCCCGCCGGCCGGCTGAAGGGCCGAAGCGGCCGCGCGGTGCGCGGTGCGCGGTCAGAGAGCGGGCTGTGCGCGCTCGCGCGCACGCCCGAGAAGCACGACATGACGACGCGCGAGACGGGCGAGGGCGCACAGGGCAGACGGGCGAGACGGCGCGCCCGGAGGGAAGCCTTTGCCGGAGAGCTCGGTTTGTCGTAGAGGAACGCGCTCCGCATGACTGAAGACGCCACGCCGCGAGATGCTGCCGTGAAGACCGAGGGTGCCGATGCGGAGCCGGACCGCGCCGCGCCCGTGAAGGCGCCAGAAGGCGCGCCGCTGGCCGCCGGCGAGCGCGACCCCGAGGGGCGCGGCTCCTCGCTGGAGGACGACGCCGACGATGTGGTCGCGCCGGCGAAGCCGACCTACCGGCCGTCGTACGTGTTCCTGCTCGTCGTGTCGGCCGTCACGCTGGCCGCCGACCTCGGCACGAAGTGGTGGGCCAAGGACCGGCTGGAGCCGCGGGCGCTCGCGGACCTCGCCGACGCGCCCCGGCCGCTCGCGCTCCGGAAGATCGAGGTCATCCCGGATCACCTGAACCTGATCTTCGCGAAGAACCACGGCGGGGCGTGGGGCATCCTGGGCGACGAGAGCGAGGCGATCCGCCGCCCGTTCTTCCTCGTGGTCTCGCTCGCCGCGATCGTCTTCATCGTCTCGCTGTACCGCAAGCTCCACCCCTCGCAGATCGCGCTCCGGTGGGGGCTGCCGCTCGTGCTCGGCGGCGCGCTCGGGAACCTCGTCGACCGGATCCGTTACGGGTACGTCATCGACTTCATCCAGGTGCGGTTCACGCCGACGTTCGTGTGGCCGACGTTCAACGTGGCCGACATCGCGATCGTCGTGGGCGTCGGGCTGATGGCGATCGACATGTTCTCCCCGCAGCGTCCCGAGCTCGCGAGGAAGCCCTCCGGGGCGAAGGCGTCGGCGGGCTGACCATGCGGCCCGAGCTGTTCCGCCTGCTTGACGTCGCGTTCCCCGCCTACTTCCTGCTGCTGCTGACCGGCTTCCTCTTCGCGACCGCGATCGGCGCCCTGTGGGCGCGGCGCATCGGCGAGGATCCGGACGTGATCGTCGACCTGGGGCTCGCGTGCCTCCTGGCCGGCGTCGTCGGCGGCCGGCTCCTCCACGTCGTCGCCGACGGATACTTCTGGGATTACGTGCACCTGTGCACCGACCCGTCGCTCGTCGACTGGAAGGTCGAGCAGGCGCTGTGCGAGCCGCGGTACCACGGCGTCTGGGACGCCGCGAAGGGGGTCTGCCACCCGACCGAGCGCGATTGCCTGGCGTGGGCGAAGTTCTGGGCGGGCGGCCTGACGTACTACGGCGGCTTCGTCGGCGCGTCGGCGATGGCGTACTGGCTGCTGAAGCGCGATCGGTTCCCGTTCTGGAAGGCGGCGGACATGGCGGGCTTCGCCGTCCCGCTGGGCCTCGGGTTCGGGCGGATGGGCTGCCTGCTCGCCGGCTGCTGCTTCGGCCAGCGCACCGACGGCGCGCTCGGGCTCTCGTTCCCGCCGAACAGCCCCGCGAGCGAGGCGCAGTTCAAGCTGCACGAGCTCGCGAGCGCGCGCCTGCCGTCGCACCCCGTGCACCCGACGCAGATCTACGAGTCGGCCATGTCGTTCGCCATCGCGGCGATCTGCCTGCTCTACGTGCACGGGCGGAAGCGGTACGACGGGCAGGTCTTCGCGACGTTCCTCGGCCTCTACGCGCTCGGGCGCTTCACGCTCGAGTTCGCGCGCGCCGACGACCGGGGTGGCCTCATCGGCCTGTCCACGTCGCAGCTCATCGGGGTCGCGATGCTCGGCGCCGCGATCGCGATCCACGTGGCGCGGAGCCGGAAGACCGCGCCCGCGGCGATCGCGCCGGCCGCCTGAGCCGCGGCCCTGACGGCGCGCGGCATGCGCCGTCCGCCAAGCGCGACGCTGGAGCGCCGATCACGTCGATCGAGCGATAGACGAACCGCCGAGGCGCCGAGCCAGGGTCTTTCTCTTGGCGCCCTTGGCGCGTTGGCGGTTCGAGCTTCTGCTCGTCTCAGGCGCCTTCGACCCGTTCGTCGCCCTGGGACACCGACGAGGCGCGGAGGCGGTGCTGCCTGCGATGTCCGCGCCGCGCCGGACGTCAGCCCTGGGAGACTTCCTTCTGCTTGCGCTTCTTGTACGCGGCGCGCTGGTCGTCCGTCGGCGGCTTGCCGAAGACGTACGCGAGCCCGATCGAGAGCACGTAGAGGAGGCACATCGGCACCGCCATCACGAGCTGGCTGGTGATGTCCGGCGGCGTCAGGATCGCCGCCAGGACGAAGGCGGCGAACACGAACCAGCGGCCGAACATGATGAGCTGCAGGTAGTTGACGAGGCCCGCGATCGAGAGAAACAGCACGATGAGCGGGATCTCGAAGATGATCCCGAAGCCGAGCAGGAGCTGGGCGACGAAGTCCAGGTAGTCGCCCATCATCACCGTCGGCGTGATCGTCACCCCGTCGCCGCCGACCGTGCCGGCCATGCTGAGGAAGTAGCCGAACGAGATCGGAAAGGCCGCGCGCCAGCCGAACAGGCCGCCGCCCACGAACAGGATCGTCGAGAACAGGACGAACGGGATGACGTACCGCTTCTCGCGGGCGTAGAGGCCCGGCGCGACGAACGCCCACAGCTGGTAGAAGATGAACGGCGAGGCCAGCGCCGCGCCGCCGATCATCGACAGCTTGAAGTAAGCGACGAACGCGGCCGCGGGCGCGCCGAAGTGGAGCGAGGGGTTGCCCGGCAGGCTCTGCTCCCGCCACGCCTGCACGAATGGGATGGTCAGGTAGTGCAGGAGCTTCTCGCGCACCTCCCACCCGAAGATGCAGGCCACAAAGAAGACGAGGATGCTCCGGACGAGCCGCTTGCGCAGCTCGTCGAGGTGCTCCCAGAAGGACATCGGTTTGTCCTCGTTGAGGTCCTCCTCGGCGTTGTCGCTGGACGCGCCGGCCGCTCCCGGGGAATCGCTCTTCGCCGCCGCCTGCTCCTGGCTCATGACGCCGCTCCGTTCCCCGTCGCCGCGGTCTCCTGCGCGGCCGCGGTCTCCTGCGCCGCCGCGGTCTCCTGCGCCGCCGCGGTCTCCTGCGCCGCCGCGGACCCTGCCGCGCTCGCCGCGCCCTGCGGCGCTGCCGCGGCCGCCGGCGCCGCCGCGGTCGCCGCGCCTTCCGCGCCCTCCGCGCCGCTCGCCGCTGCCGCGGCGGCTCCGCCCTCCACCGGCGCCGCGGCGCCTCCGCCCTCGGCCGCGTCCGCCGGCTTGGGCGCTCCCTCGATCTCGGCGCCGTAGGCGTCGCAGCCGAGGACCGGGTACTCGCGCTCGCGGAGCGGCGGCACGTTCTGCGGCGGCGGCGGCACGTCCGGCGGCGGCGGCAGGGGCTCGGGCTCCGGCGGCCTCACGCGCGGCGTCGCCGAGACGACCGTGCCGATGGTGCCGGCGTCCATGACGGGCTTCACCAGCGTCTCGATCACGTTGACCCGCGAGAGCGCGCGGAGCTCGCGGAGCTCGCGCTCCAGCCCCTCCTGGCGGATCAGGTCGTCGATGCCGCTCTGCGTCCTGAGCTCGGTGGTCATGCGGCGGAGCTTGGCGATCCAGCTCCCCGCCGTCCGCATCATCGCGGGCAACCGCCGTGGGCCGACCACGATGATGCCCACGATGACGAGCACCATTACCTCGCCGAAGCTGAAGCCGAACACGGGCGCAAGCTAGCGCGCGCCGGAGCGGGGATCCATAGCGACCCTCACGCCGGCCGCGGCGGCGCGCTCGGCCCGACGCCGGCCGCCTCCGCCGCCGCGCCGGGCCGGGGCGACGCCCGGCGGCCGCCTGGCCGCTGCGCCTCCGCCGGAGGCCGCGCGAGCTGCCCGCAGGCCGCGCCGACGTCGCCGCCGCCGGAGTAGCGCACGATCGAGCCGACGCCGGCGGCGGAGAGGACCGCGCGGAACGCCTCGAGCCGCGCCGAGCGCGCGAACGGATCGGCCGGCGCGGCGCCGCCCTCGGCGCCGCCGGGCGAGGGCGGGGGAGCGTCGGCCGCGCCGATGGCGTTGTAGGGGATGAGGCTGAGCCGCGGCGAGATGCCGTGCTGCGCGGCGAAGCCGCGGGCGAGCGCGGCCAGGCTCGCGGCGTCCTCGTCCGCGTCGTTCTGGCCCGCGAGCAGCGTGTACGCCCACATCGGCGCGTGCCCGGTCGCGCGCGCGTGCTCGCCCACGGCGGCGAGGACCTCGTCGAGCGGGTGCGCGCCGTCGATCGGCATGAGGTGGCGCCGCCTGCCGGGCCGCACCGAGCCGAGCGAGAGGCCGAGCCGGACGCCCGGGACCTCGGCCGCGAGCCGCCGGATCCCCGACGGGAGCCCCGCCGTGCACACCGTGATGTTGCGCATGTCGATCGCCTGCGCGCTCGGCTCCGAGAGCACCCGGATCGCCTGGATGACGCGATCGGCGTTGGCGAGCGGCTCGCCCATGCCCTGGAACAGCACGCCGTGCACGCGCGCGCCGCCGCCCACGGTGGCGCCGAGATCCCGGCGGATGAGCCGCACCTGCTCGACGATCTCCCAGGCCTCCAGGTTGCGCGTGAGGCCCATGCGCCCGGTGGCGCAGAAGGCGCAGGCGAGCGCGCAGCCGACCTGCGAGCTCACGCACGCCGAGTACCGGCCCGGCCGCTCGAGCGGGATGCGCACCGACTCGACCGCCGCGCCGTCCTCCAGACGGAACGCGTACTTCACGAACGGATCCTCGGCGCTCGCGCGCCGCTCCACGAGCGCGAGCGTCCTGATCTCGCCCGCCGAGCGCGCGGCCTCGAGCGCGGCGCGCCGGACGGTCGCGGGCGCGCGCGCGGGCAGCTCGCCGAGGCGGTGCGCCAGCGAGACGATGCGGCGCGCGTCGGTGAGGTCGATGCCGCAGGCGCCGGCGAGCTCCTCCGGCAGCACGGCCTGGAGCGCGAGGCGGGGGCGGCGTTCGTCCGAGCTGCTTTTAGGGCGGGGATCCACGGCGGATACCGACTAGCGCGCCAGGGCGGCCCAGTCTACGGTCGCCCGCGCATGCTTCGCCCGATCCGCTGGATGCGGCGCGGGTTCGCGCCCCTCGCCGCGGCGGGGCTCGCCCTCGCGTCGGCCGGCGCCGCGCGGGCGTCGCCGGAGGACGTGCTCGGCTTCGGCGCGCGCGCGAGCGCCATGGGCGCGACCGGCGCCGCGGTCGCGGAGGGCTACGAGGCCGTCTACGCGAACCCGGCGCTCCTGTCGCTGTCGCGCGAGCGCCGGCTCACCCTGGGGCTCGAGGGCGCGATCTTCGACCTCCGCGCGGGCGGCCGGCGGCTCTCGTACCCGCCGCTGCGCGGCAGCCTGATCGGCGCCACGGTGCCGATCCCGTTCGGCGGCGCGCTCGCGGACCGCGTGACGATCGGCCTCGGCTTCTTCGCGCCGTTCGACGTGGTGGTCCGCGGGCGGATCCTCTACCCGGAGACGCCGCAGTTTCCGGTCGCGGACCGGACCCAGTCGGTGGCGGTGCAGGCGGCGCTCGGCGCGTCGCTCGGGCGCGGCGTCCGGGTGGGCGCCGGCTTCGCCGCGCTGGCGGCGCTGTCCGGCGCGGTGACGGTGGCGACCGACGCGTCCGGCCGCGTGGGCACGCTGGTCGAGGACACCCTGGTCGCGAGCTACGGGCCGATCCTCGGCGCGAGCTACGACATCGGCGCGTACCGCGTCGGGGCCGCGTTCCGCGGCGAGCTCGCCGGGCGCTTCGACGTCGTCATCCGCGCCGAGGATCTCGGGGGGATCGCCGTGCCGCCGCTCCACATCGCGGGGATCGCGCAGTACGATCCGGCGCAGGTCGCGCTCGAGGTGGCGCGCGTGAAGGGCCCCTGGAAGGTGGCGATCGGCGCGACGTACAAGCGCTGGTCGGCGTACCCCGGCCCGGTCGAGGCGACGGTGCGCTGCCCGGACGTCGACCCCGCCACGGGCGAGCCGTTCGCCGGCCCGTGCGGGGCGCCGGCGCCCGCGGATCCGGGGTACTCGGACACGGTCGTGCCGCGCGTCGGCGTGGAGCGCAGCCTCGCGCTGCGGCCGGGGGCCACGGCGCACGCGCGCGGCGGCGCGTACCTCGAGCCGTCGCCGGCGCCCGAGCAGACGGGCGCGTCGAACCTCTACGACAACGCGCGCGTCGCGCTGTCGCTCGGCTACGGGCTCGCGCTCGCCGCGCCGCTGCCCCGGCTGACGCTGGACCTGTTCGGCGAGGTGCAGCTGCTCCTGCCGCGCGCGCACCGGAAGCGCGGCGAGCCGGCCGCGGGCGGCGGCGAAGGCGGCGCCGGCGCGGTGCGCACGGGGGGCGTCCTGGTCGCGGGCGGGACGACGCTCGGGGTGGCGTTCTGATGCGCCGGCCCGCCTGCGCCGCCGCGCTGCTGGCCGCGCTGACCGCCGGGCCAGCGCGCGCGCACGCGCCCGACGCGTACGGCTTCGGCGCGCGCGGCGCCGCGATGGGCGGCGCGCTCGCGGCGGACGCGACCGACTTCTCGGCGAGCTACTACAACCCGGCGGGCCTCGCCGGCGCGACGGGGCTCGGCCTCTCGCTCGGCTACAGCTACGCGTCGAACGGCCTGCGCACGAACGGCCGCGACAGCGGCGTGCGCG
Organism: Sorangium sp. So ce296; assembly: GCF_051529605.1. Taxonomy (NCBI): domain Bacteria; kingdom Pseudomonadati; phylum Myxococcota; order Polyangiales; family Polyangiaceae; genus Sorangium; species Sorangium sp. So ce296. The sequence continues at coordinate 13,103,032 of NZ_CP150325.1, read as the reverse complement.
ACGTCCACGGGCTGTCGGGCGGCCTCGTCGCGCCAGGCGAGGTGCTCGGCGTCCCGTTCGCGTTCGGGCTGGCGACGTTCCTGCCGGACGACGGGCTGTCGCGGATCAAGGCGATCCGCCAGGAGACGCCGCGCTGGGAGCTCTACGACGACCGGCTCTCGATCCTGTTCCTCGCCGCGAGCATCGCGGTGCGCCCGCTCCCGTTCCTGGAGCTCGGCGGCGGCGTCGCGTTCCTCGCCTCGACGCGGGGCCGCTTCTCGGTGACGGGCCGCGCCGACGCGCTGTCGCCCTACGACTCCGCGCTCCGCCACGAGGTGGACGCGGATCTCACGTCGATCCGCTACCCGCAGCTCGGCGCGCGGGTGCGCGCCTGGGATCTCGGCTTCGTCGGGGTCGTCTACCGCGGGGAGGCGAAGCTCCCGCTGTCGATCGACGCGCGGCTGCAAGGGGTCGTCGACTTCGCGGGCATCGAGGTGCCGCTCCTCTACGAGCTCGAGTCGCGCACGGTCGACGCGTTCCTGCCGCAGCAGGTCGTCGTGGGGGCGAGCTTCCAGCGGATCCGGGGCCTGCGCGTGAACCTCGACGTCACGTGGGTGAACTGGTCGGCCTACGAGAGCCCGGTGGCGAGGGCGCGGGCGCACCTCGAGGCGTCGCCGCCCCCGGAGGTGCCGCTTGACCTGCCCGACGATCCGAGGCCCACGTCCGTGGTGCCGCTCCGGTTCGAGGATCGGCTCGTGCCGCGGCTGGGCGTCGAGTACGCGATCGCCGCGGCGGGGAGCCCGCGCGAGGCGGCCGGGCAAGGCGGGCCGGGGGGAGCGCGCCACGCGATCGAGATCCCGCTCCGCGCGGGGTACGTCTACGAGCGCTCGCCGGTCCCGCCGCAGCGGGGGGTGACGAACTACATCGACGCAGATCGACACACGCTCTCTCTGGGGGCGGGCGTGGTCCTGAATCGGCCTCTGCCGGAGCTGCCGGGCTCGCTCCGGATCGATGTGCACGGGCAGCTGTCCGTGCTGCCGGAAGTGGTCGTGGAGAAGGACAATCCGGCCGATTTCGTCGGGGATTACCGAGCGGACGGCACGATGGTGAACCTTGGAGCGACGGTGACGGCTGCGTTCTGATCCCGTGAACGAGGTGAATCGCGCGGGGATCGACGGTGGCCGCGGCACTCGATGGCTCTTCGCCGGAATGTCGATTCGCCACCTGCGGGGTCGTGCAGGCTTGACATCAGATCGCTTTGCACCGCCATCGCCGCGCGCTTGACGCGCGCTCCAGTTCTTGCGAGACCACCTCATGCCAACGGATGCACCTTCTTCGTCGTCAGGCGAAGCACCCCGCTTCGATTTGAAGGGTCAGGTAGCGCTCGTCACCGGGGCCGCTCGCGGCCTCGGGAACGCATGCGCGCTCGCCCTCGCGCACGCCGGCGCGGACGTCGCCCTTGGCCTGCGCGAGATCGGCTCAGCGGGGGAGCTCGCCGAGTCCATACGCGCCCTCGGCCGACGCGCGCTCCCGCTGCAAATGGACGTGACGCGCACGTCGGAGATCAGGAGCGCGGTGGCCGAAGCGATCCGCCATTTCGGTCGCATCGACATCCTGGTCAACAACGCCGGACTCGGCCCGCCGAACCCCGCAGAAGACGTGACCGAAGAGGACTTCGATCTCACCGTCGCGGTGAACCTCAAGGGCACGTTCTTCGTGAGCCAGGAGGTCGGGCGGACGATGATCAAGAACGGCAGCGGCAAGATCGTGAACCTGAGCTCGCAGGCGGGGTTCGTCGGTCTACCGACCGAGTCGGTCTACTGCATGACCAAGGCAGGGATCGCGCACCTGACCAAATGCCTCGCGGTCGAGTGGGCCAGGTACGGCATCAACGTGAACGCGGTCGCCCCGACGTTCATCCGGACGCCGGGCACCGTCAAATGGCTCAAAGACGAGGCGTTTCGCGACGATCTCCTGTCGAGGATCCCCCTCGGGCGCGTCGGCGAGCCCGTCGACGTGGCGGGCGCCGTCGTCTTCCTCGCGTCGCCTGCCGCGTCGCTCATCACCGGGACCACCCTCCTCATCGACGGCGGCTTCACCGCCCGGTGACTATCTCCCTCGCACCGACTCCTCCAGGCAACGGTAGAATCCGAGTTTGCGCCCTCGCAGGCCGCTCCCCGCGGGGATACACTCGTGACTCGTTCCGCCCCGCCAGAAGTCCGGCCAGGGATCCGGAGAGAGAGTTCAACGCCAAGGCGTAAAGACGCAAAGACGCAAAAAGATTTGTAGTTTTGCGCCTTTGCGCCTTTGCGCCTTTGCGCCTTTGCGCCTTGGCGTTTATTTCTCTGTCGCTCGCGAGGCAGATCCCTGGCGGGAGTTCTGACCGGCGGTACTAGGATGGATTGGTGCTCCAGGATCCGACGCGCATGCCCATCCGTGAACCTCGGGGCCCACACAGGCCTGGTCCGCGCTTGCCGATGCTGCTCCTCCTCGCTCGAGCGCTCGCCCTCTGCGCGGCTCCGTGGCCGCTCGGTTCCTGCGCGACGCTCCCCTCGGAGGAGGCCGACGAGGGCAGCCTGCCGAACGCCCTCGCCGGTCCGTTCCGGGAGATCGACCAGGAAGAGCTCGGCAACTCCAGGGCGGCCCCGCACGTCATGAACGACGACGAGCGCTTCGCGCGCGACGCCTCGGTGGTCGATCTGGACGGCGATCCCTCGACGCTCGCGGCGGCCGGCTTCTTCGCCGCCACGCTCGGCCCCGACGACGCCGAGCCAGACCCGCTCGCCCCGCCGAACGCGATCGTCCGCTACGAGGCAGCGGACGGCCGCTCGTTCGAGCGATCGCCGGTGACGGTCCTCGCGCCGGAGCTGCCCTGGGAAGGCGGCACGGTGGCCGCCCCTTCGGCGCTCCTCCTGGACGGCGAGATCTGGCTCTACTACGCGGCGGAAGGCGGCATCGGCCTCGCGCGCAGCGAAGACGGCGTCGCCTTCGCGCGCGAGCCGGCGCCCGTGCTCGCGCCGACCGCGCCCGACGACGGCGGCTGGGAGCGCGGCGCCATCCCCGGCAGCCCCGGCGTGGTCCGCCTGCCCGACGGCTCGCTCCGGATGTTCTACGTCGTCGCGGGCGACGGGGGCGCGTCCTTCGTGGGCGAGGCGCGCAGCGTCGACGGCCTCGCCTGGGCCCGCGTCGGCGACGGCCCCGCGCTCGCGCCGGCGCCCCGGCCGGCCGCCGGCGCGAGCGCGGCGGACGACGAGCCCTTCGACAGCGCCGCCGTCTTCGACCCCGCGCCGGTGCTCGCCGTCTCCGCGACGGGCCGGCCGAGCCTGCGCGTCTACTACGCCGGCCGCGACAGCGCCGGCCGCTCCGCGATCGGCCTCGCGGCCCGCTTCGGTCACGACGGGCCGCTCCAGCGCGCGGCGGCGCCGGTGTTCGGCGCGTCCTCCGCGCTCGCGCCGCGCGCGCCCTGGGTGGCCGCCCATCCCGGGTTCTCGCTGCTGTTCGTCACGCAGGCGGCGGGGACGCGCGACGGCCAGGGCTACCCCGCGGTCGCCGCCGGCGTCGCGCCGGCCGACGCGTCGCTCCCGCCGCCCGAGCCGTGAGCGCGCCCGGATCGCCCGCCCGCCGCGCCGCCCCGGCCGCCCGCGCCGGCGGCCCAGCGCGCCGCCGTTGACGCCGCGGGCCCCGGCACCACGACCTCCGCGTCGATGCCGTCGATCGACGTCATCGATCGACGTCATCGATGGACGCAATTGCCAGCGCGCCGGCCGAGCGAGCTCGCGCTCGACGAGGCCCTCGGAGGAACCATGTCCGTCGCCAGAGTGGGTGAGCCCGCCCCCGAGTTCACGCTCCCCGTGTTCGATCCCGCCGCCCCGAACCGCCACGATCTCACGGTCTCGCTGTCGGATCACAGCGGCCGGTGGCTCCTCTTCTTCTTCTATCCGATGGACTTCACCTTCGTGTGTCCGACGGAGATCCTCGCCCTGGCCGATCGGCGCGCCGACTTCGATCAGCTCGGCACGAGCCTCCTCGGCTGCTCGACCGACACGACCTACACCCATCGGGCCTGGGCGATGACGCCCCGGGAGCAGAACGGCATCGCGGGCGTGAACTACCCGATCGCCGCCGACCACTCGGGCGAGGTGGCGCGCAGGTACGGCGTGCTCATCGAGGGCGTCCACGCGGCGCAGCGCGGGCTCTTCATCGTCGATCCCAAGGGCGTCCTCCAGTACGCCGTGATCCACTCGCTCAACATCGGCCGCTCGACCGACGAGACCCTCCGCGTGCTCGCGGCGCTCCAGACCGGCGGCCTGTGCCCGTCCGACTGGAAGCCGGGCAAGGACACGATCGAGATCGCGGCGGAGCAGCGCCGTGCTGCCTAGCGGCGCGCCGATGCCCTCGTTCGAGGGCGCGACGCGCTGGCTGCACGGCGAGCCCACGCCCGCCGTGCTCCAGGGCGCGCCGGTCGTCGTGCAGTTCTGGGCGGTGTCGTGCTCGCTCTGCAAGGACAACCTGCCCACCCTGCGCGCGTGGAAGGACAGATATGGGCCGCGCGGCGTCCGCTTCGTCTCGGTCCACATGCCTCGCCAGGAGTCCGACACGCGCGTCGATCGGGTGGAGGCCGTCGTGACGGAGAGCGGCATGGACGAGCCGGTCGCCATCGACAACGCGCACGCGATCGGCGACCGCTTCCAGACGGGCGGCCTCTGGCCCGCCTACTTCCTGTTCGACGGGGAGGGGAAGCTGCGGGCGCGATCCGCGGGCGCCGCAGGGCTGTCGCACCTGGAGCGCGCGCTCGCGCAGCTCACGGGCGAGGAGGGCGGCTGAGCGACCCGGCCGGCCGCGCGGGGAGCGCCGGCCCGGCGCGGCCCGCGAGGTCGAGGGCGACCTGGCGCTCGATCCAGAGCAGCAGCGGGCAGAAGACGAGCGCGCAGGCGATCGCCAGGGCGGCCACGCCGCCCATGCCGTCGAGGCGCCCGTCCGGGAGCTCGCGGAGCATCCTGGCGGACACGAACGCGGCGAGCGCGGACGCGAGGTGCTGCACCGCCGACTGCATCGACGCGAAGCGCGCCCGCTCCGAGGGGAGCGGCACCTTCGAGGCGAGCGTGCTGTACGAGATGTTGCAGATCGTCGTACCGGTCATGAAGCCGACGAACACCGCGAGCACGGGCAGCCCCGGCACGTACGCGTGGAACCCGGCGTAGAGGACGGCCACGAGCAGCGCCGCGCCGGAGAGGCTCGTGCGGAACGCGCCGAGCCGGTCGAGCAGCGGGCCCGCCGTGCGCATCACGACGAAGCTGAGCGCGCCGCCCGCGAGGTAGAGCAGGCCGAGCCGCTCGCGCGGGTAGCCGAGGTTGTTCTGCACGTAGGCCGAGATGTTCGGGATGATCAGGAACGACGCCATCATCAGGGCCGTGGTCGCCAGGTACGAGCGCGCGACGAGCGGGCGGCCGAGCAAGGCGCGGAGCTCGCGGAGGGCGCTCCCCGGCGCCGCCGCGCCGCCGATGTGGCCGCGCATCGAGGGCAAGAGCGCGGTCGCGAGCCCCGCGACGAGGACCCCGAGCCCGGCGACCGCGAAGAAGGGCACCTGGAAGCCGCCGCGCCGCGCGAGCTCGAGCCCGGCCGGCACGCCGAACACGGCGGCGAACGAGTAGGCGCCCATCACGACGCCCATGGCCTTGCCGCGCCGCTCGGGCGGGATGACGTCGGCGACGATCGACAGGGAGATCGCCGCCGCGGGCCCCCCGAAGGCGCCGGCGAGGACGCGCGCCGCGAGCAGGGTCGAGAGCCCGGTGGCGAGGCCGCCCGCGGCCGTGGCGACGACGAGGCCGAGCATCGCGACCGCGAGCGCGCTGCGCCGGTCGAACCGGTCGAGGAAGAACGCGCCGGCGACGCCCGAGAGCGCCGCGGCCGCGGTGTAGCTGCCGCCGACGAGGCCGAGATCGGACAGCGGGATGCCGAGCGCCGCGGCGAGGTCCGGCCCGAGCGGCATGACCATCATGACGTCGAGGAGGTTGACGAACTGGACCGCCGCGACGAGGAGCAGGATCGTCCGTTCGGAGCGCGCGCTAGCCATGATCGCCTCGCGCCCGGCCCTGGGCCGCCTCCCGTGTCGCGGCGGCGCCCCGGCCCCCGCGCGGTCCCTTTGCAGCGCTCATGACGCCAGCGTGGCCGCCGCGGGCGCGTCGCAGCCCGCGTCCAGCGCCGCCACGAACGCGTGCTGGTGCCGCTCGAGGGTGGCCCGATCGTAGAGCGACGGGTGCCCGTCGAGCGTGAAGTGGATGTCGTCTCCCCAGCTCGAGAAAGCGAAGGAGAGGTCTTCCACCGGGCCGGAAGCGACGTTGGTCACGGTCGCCCTGAGCTCGGGGCCGAAGTCGAGCGGCGCGCTGAACGGGATGACGTTCACCTCGGGGCCGAACAGGCGCTTGTGATCCATGTCGCGCCATAGGTGCAGGTAATGGTACCGCTGGTGGGCGCGCAGGCCGTCGAAGGCGCGCCGCGCGCGCTGCGCGAGCTCCGGGAGGGCGGCGTCCGGATCGACGCGGACCCGGACGGGGATCATGTTCATGGCCATGCACGGCACGTTGAGCGCGGCGCTGCCCATCCGCTGCATCACCGGCACGCCGAGGAGCACGTCGCGCTCCCCGGTCAGGCGCGCGTGGAACGCCGCCACCATGCCGAAGAGCAGGTTGGGCCAGCTGGTCTTGAGCTCGATCGCCCGCCTCTTGAGCTTCGCGCCGAGCCGCGCGGGCAGCGCCGTGCTCGCGCGGTTCCCCCGCAGTAGGCCCAGCTCCTCGAACAGCACCGGCGGCAGATCGAGCCCGTCGTAAACGCGCATGAGCGCCTCGCGGTCCCGCGCGACCTGCGCGGAGCCCTGGTAGGCGACGTCCTCGGCGATCACCGGGGCGAACCCGGCGAACCGCGGGGAGAGCGGCCCGCCGCCCCCGAGCGCGCGGTAGTGCTCGGCGACCCGGCTCTTGCAGAGCTGGAAGCCGTAGCCGTCGAGGGTGATGTGGTGCGCGCGGAAAACCCAGAGGTGGTGATCGGGCGAGAGCCGGTAAATGGTCTGGTCGTAGAGCCGCCCCTCCTCGAGCGAAAAGGGCGCGTCGAGCCGCTCCAGGATCTCCCTGTCGGCCGCGCGCCGCGGGTCCTCCGCGCCGGTCAGATCGCGCAGCGCGACGGGGGGCTGCGCCGCCTCCCCGAGGCGCTGGCGGGGCTCGCCGTCCTGCTCGAAGAAGCGGATGTGCAGGGCCTCCGCCTCGCCCTGCATGGCGATGAGCGCCTGCCTGAGCCGATCGAGGTCGAGCGGCCCGCGCAGCTCGACGCGCTCCGCCGTGTTGTTGACGGTGCTCTGCGGATCCCTCTTGTGGTCGAGCCACATGGCCGCTTGCGCTTGGGTGAGGGGGTGACTGACGCTCATGGATTCAGGACCTCAGGACGCGGCTTCCACGAAGCGCGCGTGGCTCGTCGTTGTTGTCTTCACTCCGCCGCCGCGCGCCGCCGCCCCTCGCGGGGGCAGCGCGCGGCCTGCGCGCTCGCACGAGGGCCCGAGACGGCGCGCACCGGGCGACAGGGCTGACCGACGTGGCCTCGCCGCCCCGGAGACCGGTCCCGGCGCGCTCGCCCCGGAGCGGTGAACCGGCACTCGGTGGAACACTCGAACATGAAAGTGAAAGCTGCTTTCAATTAGCTAGAGGATCGGGTAGATCCCGTCAAGCGGATTCGCTCGGAGCGGCGCATGGGCCGATTTTCGCGGGATCGCCGTGCGCCGGCCCGGGCGGGCCGCCCTCGGTGGGCGACCCAGGCCTCCAGGCGCCGCTTCCGCTGCGAGCGATTTTCGATTGACGAGCTGCCAAATTCCATGGTAGACGCTCGATTCGATTAAGTTGAAAGTCACTTTCATTATCATTTCTCGGATCGTCGTGGACGGGAAAGAGGGCCAGGGATGAACGACCTGACGCTGAAACGGGAGGCTCCGTCCGGCGGCCGGTGCGAGCGCTGCGGCGTCGCCGGCCATGGGGGGACCGACGCCGTGCGCTGCGACTGCGGCAGCATGCTCGCGCGGCACGTGGCCGGCGGCATCGAGCTGAAGTGCCGGCGATGCAAGCGCGTCGTGGTCATCCCGATCGCGCCGGCGGGGGACGACGCGACGGCCGAGACCGAGGTCGAGCTCTGACCCATGCACGCCCGCAGCAGCGCCGAGATGCGAGCGCCGATCGCGGCCCCGCGGGCGAGCGCCGGGTCGACCCGGAGGCGGAACGCCGAGGGCGGCGCGGCGCACGGCCGTCCGGCGCGGTGGCCGGCGGCGATGCGGCGCGCCGGGATGGAGAGGTGATGACCGGCGGACGCGCCTCCCGCCGCGGCGGGACGTTCTGGATCCTGGCCCTGCTCCTCTGCGGCGCGCGCGCCGCCTCCGCGCAGGAGGCGCGGCCGCGCGCCGAGGCGCCGCCGAGCGGGGAAGCGTGCGCCGAGGCGCCGCCGAGCGGGGAAGCGCGCGCCGAGGCGCCGCCGAGCGGGGAGGAGCGCGAGCGCGGCGCGGCGCCGGAGGGCGAGGCGGGGCGCGGGGCGCGGGGCGACGGCGCGGCGCTCGAGGCGCGCGCGCCCGAGCTCATCGAGCCCGTGGAGGCCGCGTATCCGGAGGAGGCGCGCGCGGCGGGCAAGGAGGCGAGCGTCGTCCTGAAGCTGACGATCGACGCGGCGGGGCGCGTCACGCAGGCGGACGTCGCGTCGCCCGCGGGTCACGGGTTCGACGAGGCCGCGCAGGAGGCGGCGCTGCGGTTCCGCTTCCGGCCCGCCCTGCGAGGCGGCCGGAGCGTCGCGGCGCGCATCCTCTATCGCTACGACTTCCGGCTGCCCGCGCCGCCCGCCGCGGCTGCGCCGATCGCATCGCCGCCCGCGGCGGCGATGGCGGCGCCAGCGACGTCGGCGGCAGCCACGCCCGCCGCCGCGAGCGTGGCCGGGCGGGTCCTCTGGTCAGGGCCCGGCGCCGAGCCCGTGGCCGGCGTCGAGGTCGCGGTGGCGTCGCCGGACGGCGCCGCGCGCCAGGTCGCGCGGACCGACGAGCACGGCCGCTTCCGGGTCGACGCGCTGGCGCCGGGCCCGTACGACGTCATCGCCGAGGTCGCGTTCGCGCAGCGGCTCCGCGTGCGCGTCGAGGCCGCCGGCGGGCGGGAGGCGGAGGCGACGCTGCGCCTCGTGCCCCTGGCCGCGGCCCCGCCGCTCGAGGTGAGCGTGCGCGGCGCCTCGGAGGCCGAGCGGCTGCGCCGATCCGCGGAGGCCGTGCAGGTCGTCGAGACCGCGCAGGCGCGGCGGCAGTCCGCGGACCTCGGCGAGGTGCTCGCCCGCTCCGAGGGCGTGAGCGTGCGCCGCGGCGGCGGGCTCGGCTCCGCCGCCCGCTTCTCGCTGAACGGCCTCACCGGCGACCAGATCCGCTTCTTCCTCGACGGCGTGCCGCTCGCGCTGGCGGGCTACTCGGCGGGGATCGCCAGCGTCCCGGTCAACCTCGTCGAGCGGGTCGAGATCTACCGCGGCGTCGTGCCCGTGCGCTTCGGCGCGGACGCGCTCGGCGGCGCGGTGAACCTCGTGACCGATCGCGAGACCCGCGGGACGGGCGGCTCGGCGTCCTACCAGGTCGGCTCCTTCGGCACGTACCGGGCGACCCTGAGCGCGCGCCACGCCGACGAGCCGAGCGGGCTGTTCGCGCGCGCGAGCGCCTTCGCCGACCACGCGCGGAACGACTACCCGATGAAGGACGTCGAGGTGGTCGACGCCAGCGGGCGCCTCTCGCGCGCCGAGGTCCGCCGGTTCCACGACCGTTACCGCGCGGCCGGCGGCTCGATCGAGGGCGGGTGGCTCCGGCGGCCCTGGGCGGATCGGCTGCTCCTGCGGGCCTTCTACACCGCGCACGACCGCGACGTGCAGCACAACCTGTACATGACGGTGCCCTACGGCGAGGTCACCTACGGCAGGCAGTCCGGCGGCGGTCACGCGCGGTATGCGCAGCCGCTCTCGAGGGAGCTCCGGCTCGACGCCGTGGCGGGATATGCGCTCGCGCGCACCGTCTTCCGCGATCTCGGGACGTGCCGTTACGACTGGCGAGGTCACTGCGTGGCGAAGCTCCCGCAGCGCGGGGAGATGGGCCGCGCGGCCGATCAGGCCGTCCTCCAGCACTCGGCGTTCGCCACCGTGAGCCTGGCCTACCGCGCCGCTCCCGATCACCTCCTGCGCTTCGGGGTGTCGCCGACCTACGCGACCCGCACCGGGAAGAACAGCGCGATCCGCGACCGGTACGATCCGCTCACCGCGCGGCGGGGGCTGCTCGGCGGCGTGGCAGGCGTCGAGTACGAGGCGAAGGGGCTCGAGGGCCGGCTCGCGAACATCGCCTTCCTCAAGGGCTATGCGCAGGTGATCGGCACCAAGGAGGAGCTCCCGAACGGCGTCCTCCGCGATCTCGACCTGACGCGCCAACGGCTCGGGCTCGGCGACAGCCTGCGCTTCCGCTTCACGGACGCGCTCTACGCGAAGGCCTCGTACGAGCTGGCCACCCGGCTGCCCAGCGCGGAGGAGCTGTTCGGCGACGGCGGCGTCATCACCGACAGCCTGCACCTCGCGCCGGAGGTGAGCCACAACGTGAACGCCGGCGTGACGCTGGAGCGCGCGGAGATCGGCTTCGGAGAGCTCCGCGTCGACGTGAACGGCTTCGGCCGCTTCGCCGAGGATCTCATCCGGTTGGGCGGAGAGGTCAGCTACGCCAAGTACGAGAACTTCCCGTCGGCCCGGTCCGTGGGCTTCGAATCGTCGATCGGGTGGACGTCGCCGGGCGATTTCGTGGCCCTCGACGGCCAGCTCACGTGGCAGGACTTCCGTAACACCACCGGCACAGGACCGCTCGCCCGCTTCAAGGGCGATCGCATGCTCAACCAGCCTTACCTGTTCGCCGACGTCTCCGCGCGCCTCACGTGGCCCGAGCCGTTCCACCCGCACGACGCGCTGTCGCTGACCTGGAGCACGCGTTACGTCGGCGAGTTCTTGCTCGGCTGGCAGAGCGCCGGGGACGAGAAGCACGCCGTCGAGCCGCAGCTCCTGCACGCGCTCACGCTCGCCTACGCGGTGCAGCGCGGGGGACGATCGGTGAGCGGCAGCCTCGAGGTCCACAACCTCACAGACGAAAAGGCCTTTGATTTCTTCGGTGTACAGCGTCCCGGTCGAGCGGCTTACGCCAAGCTCGTCCTCGACCTGTGACCACGTGATCGATCGAACCAAGGAGTGTTTTCCATGTCGCGTTCTCTGCGCCTGCTCACGCCGCTCTTGTTCACCCTGATCGTCCCTTGCCTCGCCGCGTGCGGCGACGATGAGAGCGACGGTGTCGGCGGCAACGGGGGTGACAGCGGCACCGGGGGCGAGGGCGGCGCCACGGGGGAGGTCATCGCGCTCACGACGCAGGTGTTCGGGGTCGAGGCGGCCGACACGCTGAGCTATATCCTCCTGACCGATACGCTCGACAGCGATCAGCCGCTGTCGCTCGACAGCGGCACCGAGATCCTGGGGCGCGGCATCGGCGCGGGCCCCGACGGCGGGGGCGCCCTGTTCGTGGCGAGCGACGCCGGGCCGACCGTGACCCGTTATGACCTCCAGGCGAACGGCAGCCTGAAGAAGGGCGCCACGGTGAGCTTCCAGGGCCAGGGGCTCGCGAAGATCGACGAGTACGGCGGGCAGTTCCAGTTCGTGTCGGAGACCAAGGCGTACTTCTTCGACGGGTACACCGCGCAGGTGGTGATCTGGAATCCGAAGGAGATGACGGTCACCGGCGCCATCCCGCTCGACGCGCTCGTGCTCGGGGACGCGACGCTGACGTTCACGGCCGCGCCCCTGCGCGTGGACGGCGCGGTGATCTCCTTCGCCGGCTGGAGGAACGGCCCCGAGGTGCCGAGCCAGGCCGGGATCGTCGTCGTGGACACGGCGACGGACGAGGCGACCGTGGTCACCGACGATCGGTGCGGCTACGTGCGCGACGGCGCGGTGGGGCCCGACGGCAAGATCTACATGGCCACCGAGGCGTACGGCGCCGCGGTGCACCGGCTCAACCCCGACAGCGCGGCGGCGCCGTGCATGCTGCGGTTCGACCTCGAGGCCGGGCAGTTCGACCCCGACTTCCACGTCGAGCTCGGCTCGCTGTTCGACGGCGACGCGGCCGGCTCGCTGATCGTCGGCTCCGGCGGCGAGGCGTACCTGCGCGTGCTCGACGAGGGCGCGTTCGCGATCAAGGAGGACACTCACCCGCGGGTGCTCGCGAGCGCCGCGGCGTGGCGGTGGGCCAGCGTCACCCTCGGCGACGCCCCGGAGGCCACGCTGCTCGACGCCGAGCCCACGAGCGGCAGCGTCGTGAGCGTGTCGCTCGGCGGCAAGAGCTTCGTGCTCCAGTTCCTCGGCCAGGACTCCACCACCTTCCGCGAGCTCGGCGGGAACGGCCCCGGCGAGGTGAGCCTGACCGCGCCCGGCGTCGTGTTCTCGGCCGCGAAGCTGCGATGATGCTGGCGCCCGATCGCGAAGGTGCGACGAGCGACGGCCCCGCGCGGGAGCCCAGCGCCCCGCAGGGCCGCCGCCCGCGGCCGCGGTACGGCGCCGCCATGAAGGTCGTGCGGCGCGCGCACATGTACCTCGGGCTGCTCGTGTTTCCCTGGATCCTGCTGTTCGGGATCAGCGGCGTGCTGTTCAACCACCCGCAGATCGGGCGCGACTTCGAGCGGCGGTCGATCTCGGCCGAGCAGGTGTCGTCGCTCACCGGGTTCACGCCGTGGGATCCCGACGCCGTGGCGCGCAAGGTCGTCGAGCAGCTCAACGCCGGCTCTCCGTCCCGCTACACGCTCGACGCGTCGACCCCCGGCGCGTTCTCGGGCTGGCCCGAGCTCATCGGCTCGACCAGCGAGGGGGGGCGCACCATGGTGCTCATCCGCCTGGACGACGGCGCCGCGACGCTCTCCACGTTCCCGCCCGAGCCCGCGAAGGCCCCCGAGCCTCCCTTCGCCGGCGCGACGGTCGAGCTGCCCGAGCACCGGATGGCGGCCGTGGAGGCGCAGGTGAAGGATCTCCTGCCCAAGCTGGGCATCGACGGCGCGGGGCCGCTGCGCGCCCACCCGAAGGTCAGCCCCGAGCTGCGCTTTCGCATGCGCGACGCGGAAGGCCGCCTGTGGAACGTCACGTACGACCTCGGCGCGGGCCGCCTCGACGGGCGGCTCGACGGCGGCGCCGGACAGCCGCTCTTCGTGGAGCTGCTCGGGATGCTCCACAAGACACATCATTTCCCGGTTCACGGCGGCATGACCTGGATCTGGGCGCTGTTCGCGGACATCACCGGGATCACCCTGGTCCTCTGGGCGCTGACCGGCCTGGCGATGTGGTGGCAGATGAAGCCGTCCCGGGTCGTCGGCGCGGTCGCCGTCGCGGTCGCCATCGCCGTGGCCGCCGTGGTGATGAGCGGCACGGCGTCGGACATCGTGTTCGGCAAGATCGAGAAGGGCGGGGCGTAAGCGCTGGAGCGTGAAGCTGCCTGTACAGCGCAGAACGTGAAACCGCCGAGACGCCAAGGACGCCAAGAGGGGATTCGCTCCTTGGCGTTCTTGGCGTCTCGGCGGTTCGTTTTTCGCCGGATCGACGTGCTCGGCGCGCTACGCGCCGAGCGTGGCGCCGCCGTCGACGCAGAGGTCGTGCATCGTGATGTGCCGCGCCTGATCCGAGGCGAGGAACAGCACCGCCGCGGCGACGTCCTCGGTCTCGGCGATCCGGTTCAGCGGGATGCCCAGCTTGAACGCCTCGGGGGAGCCGGCGATGACCGCGCGCGCCCCGCGCCCGTCGGTCCATAGCGCGCGCTGCATCGGCGTGTCCGTCGAGCCCGGGGAGACCACGTTGCACCGGATGTTGTATCTCGCGAGCTCCAGGCCGAGGCACTTCGTGAACATGGTCGTGGCCGCCTTCGAGGCGGCATAAGCGGCCATGTGCACCCGCGGGGTCCGTGCGGCGTTGGACCCGACCGTCACGATCGCCCCCGAAGCGCGCCCCATCATGCGCCGCGCCACGGCCCGGCTCACGTTGACCACGCCCCGGGTGTTGACCGCGAAGGTCCGCTCCCAGTCGTCGTCGCTCAGCTCCAGGACCGGGCCGACGCGCAGGATGCCCGCCACGTTGACAAGGATGTCCAGCGGCCCGAGCTCCCGCTCGACCCGGTCCACGATCCTGTCGACGGCCTCGCCGTCCGACACATCCGCCGGGAACGCCGCGGCGCGGCGGCCGCCCGCCGTCAGATCGGCGACCACGGCGGCGAGGCGCTCCGGGTTCGCGTCGAGCGCCGCCACGGCCGCGCCGCGCGCCGCGAGCGCCCGCGCGACGGCCTCGCCGATCCCCTGGGCGGCGCCCGTGACGAGCGCGACCTTGTGCTTGAAGTCCATCTCCATCTCCCGCTCTCCGTCAGGTGGGGTCGAGCTCATCCATGAACCGATGGCGCTCCTCGTGATACGCCTCCTCGGCGCGATCGGCCTTCCAGTACGGCACGGCGTACATCGCGTCGCGCCCGAGGCCGCGCTCGTTCCGCAGGTGGTCGCGGATCGCGCGGACCGACGACGCCTCGCCGGCGACCCAGGCGAAGGCCCGGCCCGGCGGCCACTCGAGGGCGCGCACCGTGTCCTCCAGCTCGGGGCCGGGCGCGTGCTTTCCGCCGAGCGGTAACCAGGTCAGCGCGACGGCCGGCGGACACGCGATCGGCTGCACGTCGGCCGCGTCCGGGACCGCGATGAAGGCGTGTCCGCGCGCCGTCGCCGGCAGGGCCTCCAGCAGCGCGCCGATCGCCGGCAGCGCGGCGAGATCGCCGGCCAGGAGGTACCAGTCGGCGGGCCCCAGCATCGGATCCGGGCCGCTGGGCCCGGCGACGCCGACCCGGCCGCCCGGCTCGACCCGGCGGGCCCAGCGCGACGCGGGGCCGTCGTCCCCGTGCAGCACGAAGTCGACCTCCAGCTCGCCCGCCCGCGCGTCGTACCGGCGCACCGAGTACGTGCGCGTGATCGGCCGCCGCGGCGCGGGAGGCCAGACCGGGCCGTCCGGACCGAGCGTGGGCAGCTCCGGCGCCGATTGGCCGTCCCGCGGGAGGAACACCTTGATGTGCGCGCCGCCGGAGCCCGCGGGGAACCCCGCGAGCGCCTCGCCGCCGAGGGTGATCCGCCGCAGATGAGGCGTGATCGAGGTCGCGCGCAGCACCTCGAGGAGACGCGGCGGCGTGCGCGCCGCCGCCCCTTGCGGGGGAGTCGCGGTGTGGCTCATGGTGAGTCCGGGCTCGTCGACGCGCGGTGACGCGGGCGTCAGCCGGCGGCCTCCTGGCTGAGCGCCTCCCCGCCCTGCCGGTGGGCGTGCCGGCTCTCGCGCGGCAGCCGGGTCGACAGGAGCTCCCACCACTGCGCCAGCGTCTCTAGCTCGCCGAGCTCCACGAACGTCACGTCGAGCCCCGCGGCGCGCCATCGCTCGACGAGCGTCATGAGACGGATGGAGTCGAGCCCCAGGTCGAGCACGTGCTCGCGATCCGAGAGCGCCGAGGCGGGCTGATCGAGGATCTCGGCGACGTCGCCGCG
Source organism: Sorangium sp. So ce296 (assembly GCF_051529605.1). Lineage (NCBI taxonomy): Bacteria > Pseudomonadati > Myxococcota > Polyangiales > Polyangiaceae > Sorangium > Sorangium sp. So ce296. The sequence continues at coordinate 13,087,445 of NZ_CP150325.1, read as the reverse complement.
CAGGCGATCGAGCCAGGCCGCCCGGCCCTGCGCCCGCCCGAGCGGCGCCGCCTCGCGCGGCGCGGCGCCCGCGTCGTCCCGGGGCGCGAGCGCGGCCACGACGGCGCTGGTCGGCAGCGCGACGCCGCACCGCTGCGCCACGTAGGCGATGGCCATCTCGTGCTGCGCCCGGGAGAAATCGGCGGTCGCGTCGGTCACGAAGAACGGCTGGATGTCGTTCATGAACGCCTCGCACGCGGTCATCAGGCACCCGATATGGGCGTAGATCCCGCACACGATCAGCTGATCGCGCCCCCACCGGCGCAGGAGGTCGAGGAGCTCGGTGCGCTGGAAGGCGCTGTAACGCCACTTGGTGAGGACCGTATCCGCGCTCCCCGGCGCGAGATCGCTCACGATCGCCTCCTTGTGCGGGTGCTGCGTCAGCCCGGGCCCCCAGAGATCGAGCAGCAGGCCGCGCTGCGCCCTCGTCTGCTCGGCGGGCTGCTTCGTGTAGACGACCGGGATCCCGCTCGCCGCGCACCGCTCGCGGAGCAGGCGGGTGTTGGCCAGCAGCTCGACGACCGGCGACGCCTTGGCGTCGTAGTAGCCGAGAAAGTAGTCCTGCATGTCGTGGATCAAGAGGACCGCGCGCCTCGGATCCGGCCGCCAGGGCACCCGGCTCTCCGGGAGCTCGTCGACGCGCGGCATGGAATAGGTCTGGATGCTGGGGATGGCCATGGTTGTTCCTCTCTCACGTGGTCACAGCGTTTCATCTCGGCGGCTCGAGCGACGCGCCGTCGCCCCGCCGCCCCGGCCCGCGCCGCGCTTCAGCGCACGGCGCCCTGCGCGAGCCGATCGGCGATCCACTTGCGGAGCGCCTTCTTGTCCACCTTGCCGACGCTCGTCGTCGGGAGCGTGTCGAGCCACTCGATGCGATCGGGCACCTTGTACGGAGCGACCCCGCGCTCGCGCAGGAAGGCGTTGATCTCGCGCGCGGCCGGCGGCTGCCCGCGAGGCACGAGGAACGCGCACGACCGCTCGCCGAGCCGCTCGTCCGGCATGGCCACGAGCGCCGCGTCGCGCACCGCCGGGTGGGCGAGGACGTGGTTCTCGACCTCCTCGGCCGCGATCTTCTCGCCGCCGCGGTTGATCTGGTCCTTTGCGCGGCCCTCGACGACCAGGTAGCCCGACGGCGTGCGCCGCACGAGATCGCCCGTGCGGTAGAAGCCGTCGCGCGTGAACGCCTTCGCGTTGTGCGCGTCTGCCTTGTAATAGCCGCGGATCGTGTAAGGCCCGCGCGTGAGCAGGTGACCGACCTGCCCGTCCCCGACGTCGCGGTCCTCGTCGTCCACGACGCGGACCTCGTCGTGGGGCGAGATGGGCCGGCCCTGGGTCTCACTCGTGATCTCCTCGGGATCGTCGAGGCGGGTATAGTTGACAAGCCCCTCGGCCATCCCGAACACCTGTTGCAGGGCGCAGCCCAGCGTCGGCCGCACCCGGCGCGCCACCTCCGCGGCGAGCTTGGCGCCGCCCACCTGGAGCACCTTCAGGCTCGACAGGTCGTGCCGCGCCGCCCGGGCCGACTCCAGCCACAGCGCGGCGAGCGGCGGCACGAGCGCGGTGATCGTGACCTTCTCCCGCTCGATCCACGGGAACGCCTCGTCCGGGCTGGGACGGCGGCTGAGCACCACGCGGCCGCCGGCGCAGAGCGCGCCGAGGCTCCCCGGCGAGCTCAGGGTGAAATTGTGCGCGACGGGCAGGACGGCCAGGTACACGCTGCCCGCGTCGAGCGCGCAGATCTCCGCGCTGGCCCGCACGCTGTAGAGATAATCGTCGTGCGTCCGCGGGATCAGCTTGGGCACTCCGGTGCTCCCGCCGGACAGCTGGAAGAAGGCCACGTCGCCCGCCGCGGGGCTCGGCAGCTCCACGGGCTCGGCGTACACGCCCTCGAGCGCGGTGTGCTCGCCGGGCTGGCCGGCCACGAGGACGTGCTTCAAGGTCTTCACGTCCCGCCGGACCTGACTCGCCAGCTCCCGGTAATCGAACCCGCCGTCCCGGTCGGCGATGACGTAGGCGACCGCCTCCGTGTGCTCGCAGAAATACGTGATCTCGGCGCGCCGGTGGGCGGGCAGGGCGAGGACGGGGAGGGCGCCGAGGCGGAACAGCGCAAAGCACACCTCGAAGAACTCCACGATGTTCGGGAGCTGGACCACCACGCGATCCCGCGGCTGGATCCCGAGGCGCAGGAGGCCCGCGGCGAGGCGGTCGGCGCGCCGATCGAGCTCACCGTAGCTCAGCCGGCGATCGTCGCCGACGAGGGCGATCCGATGCGGGTGCCGCGCGGCCCGCTCGCGGAGCAGGTCCCCGAACGTCTCGCCGCGCCAGTAGCCTTCGCGCCGGTAGAGCTCGGCCACCTCGGGCGGCCAAGGGGTCCAGCCGGAGAGCGCCTGTCGGCCTTCGTCCGCGGGCATCACCCGATCTCCGGCGCCTGGTCGAGGCCGAGCGCGTTGAGCATCGTGCGGAGCTTGGCGGACGTCTCGTCGAGCTCGCGCTGGCCTTCGGAGCCGACGACGATCCCGGCCCCGGCGTAGAGCCGGAGCGCCCGCCCGGCGACGTCGGCGCAGCGGATGACGACGGCCCACTCGCCGTCTCCGGCGGCGTCGCACCAGCCCACGAGGCCCGTGAAGAACCCGCGATCGAAGGGCTCGAGCGCCTCGATGGCGGCGCGGGCGCGCTCGGTGGGGTATCCGCACACCGCGGGGGTCGGGTGCAGCGCGGCGGCGAGCCTCATCGAGGAGATCGAGAGATCGCGGAGCTCGCCCGTGAGCCGGCTGGACAGGTGCCACAGGTTCGCCGTCTGCGTGAGCGACGGCTCCTCGGGGACGCTCAGGTGCCTGCAGAACGGCCGGAGCGCGGCGGCGACAGCGTCGACCACGATCGCGTGCTCGTGCCGGTCCTTCTCGGACGCGAGCAGGGCGATGGCGCGCCGCCGGTCCTCGTCCGGATCCGGGCTGCGGATCGCGGAGCCGGCCAGCGGGTTGGCGACCACCCGGAGCCCGGAGCGGGACAGGAGCAGCTCGGGGCTCGCGCCGATCAGCGTCCGCGGCCGCGAGCTCGGGCCGCGCTCCGAGCCGGACAGGCCCGCCATCGGATCGGAGAGGTTGGCGGCGAAGGTGTAGCCGCTCCGGTTCTGCTGCGAGAGGCGCTGCAGGACGGCGCGGAGGTCGACCGCCTCTCGCAACGTCATCTCCAGCATCCTGGAGAGGACCACCTTGCTCAGCGCCTCGTTGCGCATCAGGCCCACGGCCAGCTCGACGCCGCGCACGTAATCGCGGGGCTCGGGGACCTTCCGCAGCGTCTGGAGGGAAGCCTGCGGCTGGGGTCTGAGCGCGTCGGCCGCGGAGCTCAGCGGCCCGGCGCTCTGGATCGTCTTCGGCACGATGAGGTGCGCGGGCGAGGTGCTGTTGAACGGCACCGCGCCGACCGCCATGGGGACGCCGTGGCCCGCCCGCCCCTGCGCCGCGAGCACCCGGGTGATGCGGTCCGAGAGGCGCTCGCCGCGGTCGGTGCCGATCGTCTCGAGGATCATGTCGTGCACGCCCTGCGCGAGGAGCGTGCGCGTCGGCGACGCGAAGAAGAACGCCGATTCGGGGGTGTATTGCTTGAGGATCTGCCCGGCGTTCGACAAGGGATGAGCGACGGCAGCCGGCATCGAGAAGGAATTCATCGAACACTCCTTGAAAGGTGTGGAATCGGGGGCACCCGCGGCGCGGCGCTCGGGCCGGAGAGCGGCGATGTCACCGAGCGACGGCGGCGGCGCTCCCGGCGCTAGCGCGGGGCCGCGCGGTGACCCGCGCCGCCCGCGCGCCCGGGACACGGCGCGCCGCGCGTCTCATGGCACCGAGCTGCGGAGCGCTGGACACCGAGGCGAGCGCGGCCCAGGCTCGTCGAGGCGAGCGCGCCGGGGGCGCGCCGCTGGCCCATCGACCGGCTCCAGGGCCGCGCTTCCGGCGCCGTCCCGCCGCCGGGCGCCTTGGAGGCTCGGCCGCAGAGGCTCCACCGCGGCGCGCAGGCGCGCGGCCAAAGGCCGGCATGCGCGCTCCGCCCGCGAGGGCGTCGAGGCGCGGAGTCGGCCCGAACGTCGAAATGGGCACGTCGTCACATCCAGCTCCGATGGGCTTCGAGAGCCGCGTGGGCTCGGTTCATCGGGCTCTGGACGTGAAGTCGCGGGCCGCTACAGAAACCTGATAAGGAAAATCAGTTTCAAATGCTTGATGCCACGTTCAATAAGAACTGTCAAGGTTTCCTGGTGCAGGCCCGGGGCCGTGTGGGCATGGGAATGGGCTGCGCACGGCAGCCATTTCCGCGTTGACAATCCATGCGACATCTGCCACGAGTCGCCCCGCCATCGGTGTTCGCCTGGCCATCGCCTGGCGAGCTGAAAAGGGAACCCGGTGAGAATCCGGGACTGCCCCCGCAGCGGTGAACGGGAACGACCATCACCATCGAGCACTGGGCCGCGCTTGAGCGGCCTGGGAAGCGGTGATCAGTAGGAAAGCGTCCGGCGACGGCCGCAGCGCCCGTGAGTCCGAAGACCTGCCGACGGTGCGCGCGCCGGTGCTCCGGCGCGCGCTGACCTGAGCCTTCGAGGGGAAGGCGCGCAGGCTCTGGACCACCTCGCTCAGGCGCGGTGCCGTAGCCCGTCCGCAGTCCCCCCGATTCGGCTCTCAGCTCACCCGAGCAGTGCTGGGTCGACGCGGGTAGGCGGGCGTGAATGGTTCAATCCCTTGAGCGTGTGGTGCGTCGCCGGCGGAGCGACGGCGCGGGGCGCTGGCTCGTGCTCGCCGCCGGCAGCGCCCTGGCGGCCGCGCCGGCAGCGGTCGCGGAAGAGCTGCGCGGGGCAGGGGCCGAGCAGGGCGGCGGTCGCGCTGCCGTCGCGACAGCCCCGCTGGAGGTGCGCGTCGAGGGGGAGCGCGCGCGCGCGCCCGCGCCGCCCAAGGACCGATCCGTCGCGGGATCCGTGCTGACCCGCGACCGCCTGACCGGAGCGGGGCTCGAGGCCGCGGACGTGCTCCGCACGCAGCCGGGCGTCCAGGTGACCGAGTCGGGCGGCTTCGGCGGGCCGGCGACCGCCGCGATCCGTGGCGCGACCGCCGCGCAGACGCCGGTGTACCTCGCCGGCGTTCGCCTGAACGACGACGTCGCGGGGACCGCGGATCTCTCGCTCGTGCCGCTCTGGCTCGTCGAGCGCGTCGAGATCTACCGGGGCAACGCTCCCATCGAGGCCGATCGCCTCGGGCCGGGCGGCGCGATTTTCTTCGAGCCACGCCGGCCCTCCCGGACGACGGCCGGCGTGGGCGCCATGGCAGGCTCGTTCGGGGCCAGGCGCGGGTGGGCGTTCGCCGGCGTCAGCGCCGGCCCGGTGAGCTCGATCGTCGGGGTGAGCGCCGAGGCCGCGGCGAACCGCTATGCGTTCGTCGACGATCGCGGGACGCTCTTCGACGCGAGCGACGACACCGTCCGGCGCCGGCAGAACGCCGACGTGCGCGCCGTCGACGCCTGGGCGCTCGCCCGCTTCGATCTCGGCCACGGCGCGACCGTCGACGTGATCGCGAACGGCCTCGATCGCGAGCAGGGCGTGCCGCGGCTCGCGCTCTTGCCCTCCCGGCAGGCTCGCGGGGAATCCCGGCGCGCGCTCGCGTCCGTCGTGACGCGGGTTCCGTTCGGCGGCGAGGCGCAGCACACGCTCGAGGCGCGCACCTCGTTCATCGAGGCGCGGTCCGAGTTCCACGACCCCCTCCTCGAGCTCGCGCTCCTCACGCGCGAGCTCCGCCTCGCCGGCCGCCGCCTGGAGCAGACGCTGGGAGCGACCCTCTACCTCTCCGATCGCCTCACGGTGCGACCCATGCTCTCGGTCGCGCGCGAGGGCATCTCGCGCGAGCCGGACGACATCCCGCTCGCGCGCGCGCGGCGCACGTCGGCGCGAGGCGCCGTCAGCGCGGAGCTGCGCCTCGGCGAGTGGCTCGCGCTGCGCGCCCTCGGGAGCGGCGAGTGCCACGCCACCGGCGCGGACCCGGGCCGCCCCTGCGACGTGCTCGCGCCGTCCGGACGTGTCGGCGTGGAGGCGGGGAGCGGCCGGGTTCGGCTGCTCGCGACCGTGGGGCGCTACCTCCGCGTCCCGACGCTCGGCGAGGTGTACGGCATCTCCGGCGTCGTCCACGGCAATGCGGAGCTCGAGCCGGAGTCCAGCGTCACGCTCGAGGCCGGGATCCGGGCGCAGACGCGGCGCGGCGCGGTGCTCCGAGGCGCCTACATCGACGCGTTCGTGTTCGGGCGCGCTTCGTCGGGGCTCATCGCGTACGCGCGCTCCGGTCAGGGCTACGTGGCCCCGTACAACGTCGACCGCGCCCGCGTGCTGGGCGCGGAGCTGTTGACAGGGATCGAGGTGACCTCGTTCCTCCGCGCCGAGGTCGCGGCGACGTTCCTCGATCCGCGGGACACGACGCCGCAGCGGACGACCGCCAACGACGTCCTGCCGTTTCGCCCTCGCCTCGTCGTCGCGCCGCGCCTTCGCGCCGACTGGAAGCCCTCGGACGGCGCCGTGCTCTCGGGCGCCTCCGGCGAGCTCCGGGCCGTCTACCAGTCGAGCCGGTACGCCGACCCTGCCGGCCTCGGCGTGATCGCGGAGCAGGCGACCGTCGACGTCGAGGCAGAGGCGACATGGCTCCGGGGGCACCTCGCGGCGAGGGCGCGCGTCGCGGATCTCCTGGACGCGCGGCGTACGGACGTCGTCGGGTATCCGCTCCCCGGGCGGAGCGTGTTTCTCACACTGGAGTCCACATGGTGAAGATCCGTCGATTCGCGATCGCAATCTCGATCCCATTCCTGGGCTGCGACGTGGACCTGCCGCCGCCGTCGACGGGCGGTGTTCAAGCGGGCGGCGGGAGCGATCCGGGCGCGCCGGCCGCCTGCGAGCGCGGCGTCGTCATCGTGACGAGCGATTACCAGTCGACGAACATCGCGATCTCGGAGCTCGACGGGACCACGCTTTCGCCCTCCTTCGTTTCGAGCGGCGCGACGAAGCCGGGACTCAGCCTCGCGCTGTCGGGCGACGTGGACGTCCCGGCGACGGCGCCGCCGTCCGGCCGCGTCGTCCTGCTCGATCGGTATGGCACGAACGTGATCACCTGGATGGATCTCGAGACCGCCGAGGTCATCGCGCAGCTCCCGGTCGGGCAGGGGTTCGAGTCCAACCCTCATGACTACATCGAGGTGGACACGGATCGCGCGTTCGTCTCACGCTTCGGGGGCAACCCCACCCCAGGCGTCGAACCCTTCGACGAGGGCAGCGATCTCCTCATCGTCGACACCCGCAAGTACGCTATCGAGGGGCGCATCGCCCTGCCGGAGGAGAAAGCGGGGCTCCTGCCGCGTCCGTCGGGGATGGCGCGCGTCGGCGACGACGTGGTCGTGTCGCTCGGCCGGCTGGCGGAAGATTTCTCGGAGGTGGGCGAGGGGCGCCTCGTGGGCGTCTCGCCGGAGCAGAACGCCGTCACGTGGACGGTCGACATCCAGGGGCTCTACGGTTGCGGGCGCGTCGCCGTGTCACCCTCCGGGACCCGACTGGCCGTCGCCTGCTCGAGCCGCTTCGACGCGGACGCGATGAAGTACGATCCGGCGACCAGCGATATCGTGATCTACGACGCTCGCACGTCGCCGCCCGAGGAGATCGAGCGGCTCGGCGTGGCCGAGGAGCTGGACGCTGGGATCCAGCCCTCGCTCGCCTTCGCGTCGGAGGACGTCCTCCTCGCGACGGCGTACGGGGGCAACGCGTCCGCCGGCGACCGGGTCTTCTCGGTGAACGTGGACAGCGGCGATATCACGCCGCTCGGCGAGGCGCGCCAGCCCTTCGTCTTCGGCGGCATACACTGCGCGCCCGGCTGCGGCGACGTCTGCCTGCTGAGCGACGCGGAGAGGAACAAGCTCCGGCGCTGGAAGGCGACGGCGAACGGCGCGCTCGAGCCGCTGGAGGACGTGACCGTCGACACCGAGGTCGGGCTCCCGCCGCGATCCATCGGCGGCCTCTGATGGGGCGTATCAAGGGCGAGGGCGGGTGAGATGACCATCCAGGGAGTCGGCGCCGAGGGCGCCGCGCGCGCGCTGGACGAGCCGGCGACGCCGCGTCCGGGACGCCGCGCGCTCGTCGCGTACGCGGTCCTGCTCGCCCTGCTCGCGGCGGTCGTCGCGGCCTCGCTCGCGCTCGGCGCGGCGAGCCTCTCCGACGCGAGCCTGCGGGCGACCCTGCTGACGCTGCGCGCCGCGCGCCTCGGGGCGGCGCTGCTCGTCGGCGCCGCGCTCGCGGTCGGGGGCGTCGTGGTGCAGGGCCTCTTCCGGAACCCGCTCGCCGAGCCCTCGGTGCTCGGCACGACCGCGGGCGCGGCGCTGGGCGGCAAGATCGCCCTCCTCGTCGTGGAGCTCGCCGTCGCCGAGCGCGGGATCCGCGGGCTGCCCCCGGAGATGGTGCTCCCGGCCGGGTGCCTCGCCGGGGCGCTCGTCAGCCTGGGGCTCGTGCTCGTGCTGGTGCGCGCGCCGGGAGATCTCCTGAGCATCCTCCTCGTCGGGTTCCTCCTCTCCTCGCTGTTCCTCAGCCTCGGGAGCCTCGCCACGAGCCTCGCGCAGGAGCGATGGGAGCTCGGCCGCGCCGTCGTCGCCTTCGCGCTCGGCGGCCTGTCGGGCACGAGCCCACGGCACGTCGGACTGGCCGCGCCGCTCGTGCTCACCGGCGTCGTGGCCGCGTGGTTCTGGGGAAAGCCCCTCGATCTGCTCCTCTCCGGGGAGGAGGAAGCGGCCTCGCTGGGCGTGGACGTGCCCCTGGTGCGCCGCTTCTGCATCCTCTGGATCGCGGTGCTCACCGCCGGCGCGGTCGCGCTCGGGGGCAACGTCGCCTTCGTGGGGCTGCTCGTGCCGCACGCGCTGAGGCCGCTGCTGGGCGTCGACCATCGGCGCTTGATCCCCGTCGCGGCGCTGGGCGGCGCCGTCTTCGTCGCCGCGTGCGATCTCGCCGCGCGCCTCTTGCCCGCGCGCGGGGAGGTGCCGCTCGGCGTCATCACCGGGCTCATCGGCGCGCCGGCGTTTTTGGTGCTGCTCGCGCGCTCGCAGCGGGAGGCGGAGCGTGCCTGAAGCCGTCGGCGTATCCGGGCTGCGCGTCCGTCGCGGGGGGCGGGTCGTCGTCGACGACGTGTCGTTCACGGCGCCCTTCGGCGGCGTGCTCGCCGTGCTCGGGCCGAACGGGGCGGGCAAGTCCTCCCTCCTCAAGGCGCTCGCCGGCGTCGTGCCCTTCGACGGGGACATCCGGCTGAACGCGCGTGGCGCGCGCGACCTCCGCGCGCATGAGCGAGCCCGGCTCGCGGCGTACGTCCCCCAGCAGTCCGAGCTCCGCTCCGCGCTCACGGTCGAGAGCGTCGTGGCGCAGGGCCGGTATGCGCACCACGTCGGGCGCGTGCGCGCTACCGCAGCCGACGGGCAGGCGGTCGAGCGCGCCTTGCGGCTGACGGACACCGCGCCGCTCGCCTCCCGCCCCTTTCCCACGCTGTCGCAGGGCGAGCGGCAGCGCGCGCTCCTCGCGCGGGCGATCGCGACGGAGGCCAGGATTCTCCTGCTCGACGAGCCCACCTCGGCGCTCGACGTCGGGCACGCCCTCCGCCTCTACGCGCTGCTCCAGCGTCTCGCGGCGGACGGATACTGCATCGTCGTTGTGCTCCATCCCCTCGCGGAGGCGCTCGACTGGACCGACAGCGCCGTGCTCATCGAGCGCGGGCGGCTCCGCCAGCAGGGGGCGACGCGTGACGTCGTCAAGCCGGGCGTCGTGGAGTCGATCTACGGCGTGCGGCTCGTCCCCGGCGGCGCGCTCGGCTTCCGGCTGCCCATGGAGGACGAGCCCCGCTGCGAGGGAGCGACTTCATGAGCGCGCTCGCCTGGATCAACTACGGCGCGCTCACCGGCGCGCTCGCGCTGTCGGTGGCCGCGGCCGCGCTGCCGCGCTCCGCGGACCAGCGGCCGGCTCCCGGACGGGAGGGCGCCGCCGCGGACGAGCGCCCGGCCGCGCTCGAGGACGCTACGGGAGCCGCCGTCGCGCTCCGCGACTTCCGCCGGATCGCGTCGGCGAGCACGGTCGCGGACGCGCTGCTCCTCGAGCTCTGCGAGCCCGACCGCGTCGTCGCGCTCACCGGGTACGGAGCGCGCCGCTCGCCGCGCGGCTACCGCTACGCTGGCAAGGCCGTCATCGAGGACATCGCCGATATCGAGGCGCTCCTCGCGTTGCAACCCGATCTCGTCCTCCTCAATGGTTACGGGGACCCGCGCCGCATCGCGCGCCTGCGCGAGGCGGGCCTGACCGTCTACGATCTCGGCCCGATGCGCGGGCTCGCGACGCTCCTCCCGAACGTGCGCGAGGTCGCGGCGCTGGTCGGCCACCCGGAGCGCGGCCGGTGGCTCGCGACGGCGCTCGCGGAGGGCATGGCGGCGGTGGCCGCCGACATCCAGCCGCCACGGCGCCGTCGTGGCATGTACGTGAGCGGCTACGGCGGCCGCCTCTTCGGCGGCACCGCGGGCACGAGCTACCATGACGTCCTCGTGTCGGCGGGGCTCTCCGACGCGGCCGCCGGCGCGCACCGCGACTGGCCGGAGTACACGGCGGAGGAGGTCCTCGCGATCGACCCCGATGTCCTGGTGACGAACGCAGGAATGCGAGCGACCCTGTGCGGGCAGGCTGGCCTTGACCGGCTCCGCGCCTGCGGCGCGGCCGGAGGCGTCGTCGAGCTCGACGACGCGCTCCTCGGCGATCCAGGGCCGGCGATGCTCGACGCCGCTCGGGCCGTTCGACGCGCCGTCTATGGCGCTCCCACTGCCCCGGGCGCAGCGCGCGCCGGCGGCGAGTAGCTCGTGTGCAACCCTGCCGACCTGCGGAGATGGAGATCAGAGACGATGGGCGACGACGCGACTGAACGCTCGACCGAGCGCAACCTCGACGGGACGACGACGGAGTATTTCGACGTGCCGAAAGCGGAAGAGACGTACCGCGAGCTTGTGCGCGCGCTGTTCGAGGACCACTGGGATGCCATCGATTTCGGCCCGTGCCTCCAGGGCGCCGTGTTCGAGCTGCGCTTCGCGAGCAAGCCGCGGGTCGGATACCTCGACGGCTACTTCACGATCGGGCCGGATGAGCCGGGCGCGTGGCATTTCCACCTCTGCGTCGGAGCCCACAAGGGGACGAAGGCGCGGCCCACGGCTCCTGAGCTCGCGCGATGGCGGCAGTGCGCGCGCGCCGCGTTCTACCGCGACCTCGACGCGAGCGGGCGACCGAGGAGCTGGGGATTGAGGCTCTGGAGCGGCCGGAATGAGCAGATGATGACGGTGTTCTTCCCGAACCCGTGGCTCAACGCGGAGCGGACGAAGCCCGTCAAGGAGCCGGACTGGTCGAGGCTCGCGCTCTGGATGGACCTGCGCGCGCGCTTCGCGGGCGTGCCGCCCGAGCCCGCGCCGGTGGACGACGCTCGGCGTCCCCAGATGTGCGGATAAGGCGCCTCCGCAGAGCATCGTCCCGGCGCGAGCCGGAGGCAGGCCATCTCCCCCGCACGAGGCGGTTGATCCGCTCGAGCGCCTTGGCCGGATCCCTCCGCCCCGTCGCAGCGGCGGCGCGCGGCCCGCTCGACCTCAGAAGGAGGCGTCGAGGACGACCTCGCCGGCGACGCCGACCTGATACGCCGAGACACGGCGCTCGAAGAAGTTCGTGACCTCCTGGACGTCCTGCAGATCCATGAAGGACAGCGGGTTCTTCGCCCCGTAGCGCCTCGGCATGCCGAGCGTGACGAGCCGCTGGTCCGCGCAGAACTCGAGGTAGCGGCGCACGTCGCGCGCCGCCAGACCCGCGACGCCGGCGCCGAGCAGATCCTCCGCGAACTGGGCCTCGCAGTCGATCGCCTCATCCATCATGTCGAGGATCGACCGAGAGAGGCCGGCGTCGAAGAGCTCGGGCTCCTCGCGCCGCACCGCGCTCACGACCTCGAAGGCGAAGCGCATGTGCGCGCTCTCGTCGCGGAACACCCAGCTCGTCCCCGCGGCGAGCCCGTGCAGCAGGCCGCGCGAGCGCAGGAAGTACACGTACGCGAACGCGCCGAAGAAGAAGAGCCCCTCGACGCACGCGGCGAAGCAGACGAGGTTCAGGAGGAACCGCCGCCTCTCGGCGCGCGACTCCAGCCGATCCAACGATTGGACGGAGTCGATCCAGCGCATGCAGAAGTCGGCCTTCTTCCGGATCGACGGGATGCTCTCGACGGCGGCGAAGGCGCGGTGGCGCTCCTCCGGATCGGGGATGTACGTGTCGAGGAGCGTCAGGTAGAACTGGACGTGCAGCGCCTCTTCATAGAGCTGCCGCGACAGGTACATCCGCGCTTCGGGGGCGTTGATGTGCCTGTACAGGTTGAGCACGAGGTTGTTCGCCACGATGGAGTCTCCGGTGGCGAAGAACGCGACGAGGCGCTGCACGAGGTGGCGCTCGGCGCCGGTCATCCTCCGCAGGTCGCCCACGTCCGTCGAGAAATCGACCTCCTCGACCGTCCACGTGTTCTTGATGGCGGCGCGGTACATGTCGAAGAAGGCCGGATAGGCCATCGGACGCAGCGTGAGGCAGAGGCCCGGGTCGAGCAGGCGCGCGGGGCGGCTCACGCGGCTCACTGGCAGGCCTCGCACGCCTCGGGGTTCTCGAGCGCGCACGCCACGTCCGCGGCCGCCTTCGCCGGCGGAGGCGCGAGATCCGGCGTCGCGTCCACGGTGGTCTTGGCGATGCGCGTCGCGGGGCGCGAGCGCAGGTAATAGGTCGTCTTGAGCCCCTTCTTCCATGCGTGGAAGTACATGCTCGAGAGCTGGCCGATGGTGGGGTTCTCGACGAAGAGGTTCAGCGACTGGCTCTGATCGATGAAGGCGCCGCGCTCCGCGGCCATGTCGATGAGCGAGCGCATCGGGATCTCCCACGCCGTCCGGTACACCGCGCGGGCCTCCTCGGGCAGCTCCTCGAGCCCCTGGACCGAGCCCTCGGCGAGCTTGAGCCGGGCGCGCACCGCGTCGTTCCAGGCGCCGCGCTGCTTGAGCTCCGCGACGAGATAGCGGTTCATCTGCAGGAAGTCGCCCGAGAGCGTCTCGCGCTTGAAGAGGTTCGACACCTGCGGCTCGATGCACTCATGGCAGCCGGCGATCGACGCGATCGTGGCGGTCGGCGCGATCGCGACGAGCAGCGAGTTCCGCAGCCCCTCGGCGCGGATGCGGGCGCGGAGCGCCTCCCAGCGCGCTCCGTCCTGCGGCACGAGGCCCCACGCGTCGAACTGGAGCTCGCCGCGCGCCGCGCGCGTCTCGTCGAAGGCCGGGTGGCGCCCCTTCTCGGCGGCGAGGTCCGCGGACGTCGAGAGCGCGTGGTAATACACCTCCTCGGAGATCCGCCTCGAGAGCTCCCGCGCGGCCTCGGCGTCGAAGGGCAGGCGCATCTGGAAGAACACGTCCTGCAAACCCATGAGCCCGAGCCCCACCGGCCGCCAGCGGAGGTTCGAGCGCCTCGTCGAGGTGATGGGATAGTAGTTGAGGTCGATGACGCGGTCGAGCTGGCGGACCGCCGTCCGCACCGTGCGCGCGAGCTTGTCGAAATCGAACGCGACGGTGCCGTCCGCGCGCGCGACCGTGTGGCGCGCGAGGTTGATCGAGCCGAGATTGCAGACGGCCGTCTCCTCCTTCGAGGTCACCTCCAGGATCTCGGTGCAGAGGTTCGAGAGGTGCACGACCCGGCCCGGCAGCGCCGTCTGGTTGCAGGCGCGGTTCGCCTTGTCCTTGAACGTCATCCAGCCGTTGCCGGTCTGCGCGAGCGTCCGCATCATCCGCGCGTAGAGCTCGCGCGCCTTCATCGTCTTCTTGGCGAGCCCCGCCCCCTCGGCCTCGGCATAACGGCGCTCGAACTCGTCGCCGTAGAGGTCGCAGAGATCGGGCACGTCCTTGGGATCGAACAGGCTCCATTCGCCGTCCGCCTCGACCCGCTTCATGAACAGGTCCGGGACCCAGTTGGCGAGGTTCAGGTTGTGCGTGCGCGCGGCCTCGTCGCCCGTGTTGTCGCGCAGCGCGAGGAACTCCTCGACGTCGGCGTGCCACGGCTCGAGGTACACGCAGCAGGCGCCCTTGCGCTTGCCGCCCTGGTTCACGGCCGCGACCGACGCGTCGAGCGTCTTGAGCCACGGCACGATGCCGCTCGAGTGCCCGTTGGTGCTCTCGATGAGCGAGCCGCGGGACCGCACGCGGTGATAGGCGAGCCCGATACCCCCCGAGAACTTCGAGAGCATCGCGACGTCGGTGTAGCGCTGGTAGATGGTCTCGAGGTGGTCCTCGGGCGAGTCGAGGAGGAAGCAGCTCGAGAGCTGCTCGTGGGCCGTCCCTGCGTTGAACAGCGTGGGCGAGCTCGGGAGGTAGTCGAGCGAGGAGAAGGTCTGATAAAGCTCGATGGCCTGCGCCGCCGTCTCGGACAGCGCGCAGGCGACCCGCAGGAAGAACTGCTGCGGCGTCTCGATGACGAGGCGCGTCTCGGGGTGCTTGAGGAGGTAGCGATCGTAGAGGGTCCGCAGGCCGAAGTACTCGAGCTCGTGATCGCGCCCCGGCTCGATCGCGTCGTTCAGCTTGCGGGCGTTCTGCGCCACGAAGCCGTGGAGCCGCTCGTTGATGAGGCCGAGCCGCCGCCCGGCGGCGACGGACTGCGAGAAGGCGTGGATCTCCTGGTTGCGGACCTCCTTGTCGATATAGGTGGCAAGGAGGCGCGCCGCGAGCTTCGCATACTGGGGCTCCTCGGCGATGAGCGACGCCGCGGTCTGGATGGAGAGCTTGTCGAGCTCCCGCGTCGTCGCGCCGTCGTAGAGGCCGCTGATGGTCTTTGTGGCGACGCGGAGCGCGTCCACGTCGGACAACGCCGCGCAGCAGCGGCTCACGGCCCGGACGATCTTGTTGACGTCGACGGGCTCGCTCGACCCGTCGCGCTTCTTCACCCGCATCGTCGTGTGCGGGAGCGCCTCCTCCGCGCCTCCGCCCCTCGCGCTCCGCGCCCGCAACGGCGCCGCGCCGTTGCTCGTCGTCACCGTGTCGCTCAGCATGGCAATCCTCCTCGTCGTGCTTCGTTCGGAGCGGTCCCGGACCGCTCGCGTCGAGACCGCGAGAGCGAAGAGGCCAGCCGATGCGCGCGAGCGCGCAGGCTCTCCTGGAGAGCCCTCGGACCGACCGCTCGCCCCCGCGGGCGAAAGGAAGACAACGCGGGAGGGGATCGGAACCGGGACGAGCGCGAGATCAGCGCCAGCTCGGACCTCCCCGCCTCCCTCGAGGCTTCCAGGTCAAACCGGCGCGGGATGTCTCCCCGACGCAGGATGTTGGCAGGTCTTCGGGCTCGCGAGCGCTCCGGCTCTCGCCGGCTTCCTACGGTCCACCGCTTCCCAGCCCGAGGGCCAGTGCGCGTCGTGGAGATCGTTCTCGCTTACCGCTGCGGGGCAGCCCCGGATTCGCACCGGGTTCCCTTTTGAGCCACGGGCCGAAGCCCGAGGCACCAACATGAGGCACTACATATTGCGGTGCGGGGCTCCGGTCAAGCGATATATTGGGGTGTCGGGCGAGCGGACGGATGTCGCGCGATCGCTGTCCAACGACCGATGCGCTCGTGCTCGACGGTCACACCGGTCACACCGGTTACACCGATCACACCGGTCACACCGATTACGTTGATCAAGCGAGAAATGAACCGCCAAGCCACGAAGGGCGCCAAGATAGAATTCTCTCCTTGGCGTTCATGGTGGCTTGGCGGCTCGAAGCGCTGCGCTTTTCAGCCGGTTTCGACCCGATTGTCGCTCTACGGGCAGGATGCGTTGGCGATCGCCACGGCGTCGAGATCGAAGACGCCGCTCGCGCCGGTCAAATCCGGCCGATCGGTGATCCGCACGTACCGCGCGAAGCTGAGCTCGAGATCGGCGAGGTCGAAGGCGTCGCCGCCCGCGACTTCGGGGTCGGTGGGATCGAGGATATTCGTGTCGGGGTTCGCCAGCACGGGGTGCCAGCCGGCGCAGGAGCCGTAGGGGGCCCCCGTGGCGGTGCACGGGAAGGCGATCCAGTCGACGCCGTTCTGGCTCACCTCGACGGTCGCGAGCTCGGCGAACACGGTGGTCGGGCTGGTCTCGAAGGCGTTCTCGAAGACGATGAAGTCCGGGCCTGGACCATCGACGATGAGATTGCCCGAGAAGCCGAAGGTGACGGTGCCGCCGTTGCCGAGGGACACCACGTCGGTCGAGCCCCCGCAGCAACCTCCGCCCTTGGGAGGACCGAACACGATGTCCGGGAACCTCTCCTGTCCATAGCTCTGGCCCGTCCCGAAGACGTGGCTTACCACCTCGGAGGCGAACACCGTCTCCGCGCCCGTGCAGTCCTCGACGCCGCCGCCCGCACCGCCGCCGCCGCCCGCGGCATCGCCGCCGTTGCCGCCCGATCCGCCGCCGCCCGCGTCGCCGCCGCCACCCGCGGCACCGCCGCCGTTGCCGCCCGATCCGCCGTTGCCCGCGGCATCGCCGCCGTTGCCGCCCGATCCGCCGCCGCCCGCGTCGCCGCCGCCCGCGGCACCGCCGCCGTCGCCGCCCGATCCGCCGCCGCCCGCGTCGCCGCCGCCCGATCCGCCGCCGCCGGCCCCCCCTGCGCCGCCCGCGCCGCTCCCGGCGTCGCTCGACGACGTGCTCGCCCCGCCGCCCGAACCGGTGGCCCCTCCCTGACCGGCCGCGCCGCCGGATCCCTGCGCCGCCGTTCCTCCCATTCCCCCGGAGCCGCTCCCGGACGGCGAGCCCTCGGAGGAACAGGCGATGATCGTGAGCACCGACAGAAGCACGCTCGCGCGCGCGATACGAGAAACCATGAGACCTCCGAAGGCGGGCGCGCGCCGCGCCGGAACGAACCCGGCGCGGCGCGCGCCCCCGTGCTGATCAGTAGAACGGCGCCGACGTGCCGTACCGCGCGAGATAGATGTTGTAATCGCCGGTGTTGACGCTCCCATCTCCATTGAAGTCGGCGTGCTGGTTGTACCCGGGGTTGCCCAGCTGGGTGCTCCACGACGCCACCAGGATGTTGTAATCGGCGGTGTCCACGTCGCCGTCGTTGTCGAGATCCGCGTCCGCGATGTTCCCGAATCCGTCGCCGTCGGTGTCTCGCTGGTCCGCGTTCGCCGTGAGGTAGGCGTTGTCCGCGCCGTCGGGCACGCCGTCGCTGTCGGCGTCCGGCGCGCCGTCGGGGAAATAGAGCGTCACCTTCGGCGTCACCCCGATCTCCCAGAAATCCGAGGCGCTCCCGGCCGAGTAGCACTGCCCCGCGGGGGACGAGTACTCGTCGCCCGACGGGTTCCAGGCGATCGCCAGGGCGCGCGTGTGGCCGACGAACGCGATGGGCGACGTCGCGTTGTCGTCCTCGCACGCATCAGGCGTCAGCTCGAGGTACTGCGACGAGCTCCCCTCGTTCACCGGCGTCTGGCTGCCCCCGACGACGCTCGCGACCACGCTGGCGCGGATGAGCGCGGCATAGCCATTCTCGCTCGTGCCGCCGACGCCGAATGCGTCCCCGCCGCCCACGTGCAGGGCGCCGTCTCCGTCGAAGCCGAGCGCCGCCGCGTTCAGCACGTTGCTCGCCAGGAGCGAGCCCTCGCTGCCGCCGTAGACGTATGCGCTCGCCGTGCCGTCGATGACGTCCTGGATGTCGGCCGCCGCCCAGATCCTGAGCTCGCCGGTCCGGTTGGGCGAGGTCTGATAGCCGATCCCGGTGACGAGGTTGCCCGCGGAGTCCACCGCGATCCCCCCGGAGGCGCCCGGGATGCTCGTGATCAGCGGGATCTCCGCGATCTGCGGCGCGGTCAGATCGAGGGCGTAGACGCCGCTCGTGTAGCCGCTCGGCCCGCTCCAGCCGCCGTTGATGACGAGCGTGTCGTTACCGTACCAGGCCCCGTCGTAGTAGTTGACGTCGAGCTCGATCACGCCCCCGTGGCCGAGCAGGTCGGGCGGCGAGGTGACGCTGAGGATCGAGCTCGGGAACACGAGCAGCGGCGCCCCGTAGCCGACGCCGAGCGCGATCGTGCTGCCGTCCGGCGAGATGGCGAGGAAGCTCGGATCCATCGGCCCGTCGCTCAGCGTCGCGACGGGCACGTAGACGCTCGAGCCATAGTTTCTCTGGAGGTACAAGGTCTGATCGTTGGCGACGAGGAGCCGCCCGGCCAGCTCGTATCCATCGATCTCCTCGGATGTCGTCGGGAACCCGTCCAGGGCTATGGACCACCCGTCGGCGATGGCGGGTAGGTCGAACGTATACGACGTGTTCCCCGCGTACTCGTCGAAGGCGTCCGCCAAGGCCGGCGGCGAGAGCAGGAGGAGCGCTGCGGCGACAGAAGATGCAGAAATGCGCGCAGAGCCAGCCGCGACGCGCGGCGGCGCTGAACCTTGGGAGATGATCATCGGACCGACCCTTCGCCCCCGCGGGCGATTGCGAAAGAAAGCTCGGGGGACGGATCGGAACCGGGACGGCGCGTGCGTCAGCGCCAGCTCGGACCTCCCCGCCTCCCTCGAGGCTTCCAGGTCAAACCGGCGCGGGATGTCTCCCCGACGCAGGATGTTGGCAGGTCTTCGGGCTCGCGAGCGCTCCGGCTCTCGCCGGGTTCCTACGGTCCACCGCTTCCCGGCCCGAAGGCCAGTGCTCGTCGTGGAGATCGTTCTCGCTTACCGCTGCGGGGCAGCCCCGGATTCGCACCGGGTTCCCTTTTGAGCCCTGGGCCGAAGCCAAGGGCACCAACACGAGGCACTACATATTGCGGTGCGGCGCGCAGGTCAAGCGAGATGTCGCGGAGGAAGCCGGACGAGGGGAGCGACTACCGCCTTACCAGCGGGGGCGTGCTCACGCGTCGCGCGCCCGGAGCTCGTCGTCGAGGCGCTCGTCATACTCGTCGCGAACGGCCCCCGCGGCGGCGCCGCTCGGCGGGGTTGGCTGCGCGGCGCCGCGCCTCCACGAGCGCAGCAGGGCGAAGACCCCGAGGAAGGTCGCCGCGATGCCCAGCATCAATGCCAGCGCGACCTTGCCGAGGACGCCGGACGAAGGCGCCGCGCGGAGGCGGTCGCCATAACGAACGACGAGGTCCTGTTCGATGGCGTCGGCGGCCTCTCCCCGGCGGAGGCGGGCGCGGATCTCGCGACGAAGATCGCTCGCCACCGGGGATTCGTGCACATCGAGCGTCTGATTCCAGCAACAAGGCGCGAGCAGGCGCGCCGCGAGCGCCTTCTCGCCGGGCGCGGGGGTCGAGTCGACGAGCTCGGTGGCGGCCTCGCTGGGCGTCGCCGGCTCGGCCCTGCCGCTGAGCGCGACGCCCGCGATGGCGGCGGCCAGCGCCGCCGCGCGGCGCCAGCGTGAGCTCCGCAGAAGCCGGAGACGCAGGGGCGAGCCCACCGCGCGCGCGCCGTGAGTGGAATGGGCCGGGTCATCCGCCGATGCGCCGCGCTCTCGCTGGGTCATGGTGAGACAGGCTAGCGCGACCGGCCGCAAGGGCCCTGCGACACGATGTCGCGCTCATCCCCGCGCCGCCACGGGCTCGCCAAAGGCCGAGATATCGCTGCATCGTTCGAGGGGATGCGACACCGTGACGCATTGCCCGCGCCACCTTGCAACACCTACTGTCGCGCGCATGCCAAACGAGGTTCTTTGCTCCACGTCTCCTGGGTCATCCTCGGCCGGCGATGGAGCGCCGGCCCGCCGGCGCGGGCGGCTCCGGCCGGTGCAGATCGGGCTCTGGGTCTCTGCGCTCGCGGGGCTCGCCGTCTTCGGTGCGGTGTCGCGCGCGCGCGAGGCGCCCGCCTCGCCGCCCGTGCTCGGCGAGATGCCGGCGTTCTCGATGACGGACCAGGACGGCCGCCCCGTCACGCGGGAGTCGCTCCGCGGTCAGACGCTGATCGTCGACTTCTTCTATGCGAGCTGTCCCGTGTCGTGCCCGAGGCTCTCGGCGCAGATGGCGGCGTTCCAGGAGCGGCTGGCCCAGCGCGGCGAGGCGCGCGGACAGGCGCTCCCCATCCACCTGATCTCGATCACGCTGGATCCGGAGAACGATACACCCGACGTGCTGCGCTCGTACGCGGCGCGCTACAGCAGCGGCCGCGGCGCCTGGTCGTTCCTCTCCGGCCGGAGCGAGGAGCTGAACCGCGTCGTGGTGAAGGGATTCAAGGTGCGCTTCGAGCGAGCTGACCCGTCGGCCGGGCTCGGCGCGATCATGCACGGGGAATGGTTCGTCCTTGTCGATGGGCAGGGCCGTATCCGTGGCTACTACCAGATCGGCGATGAAGAACGAATGAACGAGCTCGTCCGCGACGCGGAGCGACTGGCCTCGAAGGAGCTGACATGAATCGAACGATGCGCTCTCGCCTCCGAGCCGCGCACCTCGCGCGGTCCCTGCTGCTCGGGGCGGCGATCTCGACGAGCCTCACGCTCTCGTGCTCGAAGGCGTCCACCGCCGCTCCGCGCGTCCACCACGCGACGGGCGCCGTCCGCTCGCTCGGCCCGGGGCGCGCCTACGTCAACATCGCGCACGACGACATCCCGGGCTACATGGGCGCGATGACGATGTCGTTCGAGCCCCAGAGCCCGTCGCAGCTCGACGGCATCGAGGTCGGCGACCGCATCGCCTTCGACTTCTACGAGACGGAGGACGCGCGCCGTGTCCTTACGCGGGTCGAAAAGCGCAGGTGAGCCGACTGCAGGGCGGGGCGCGTGGATGGGGGGCGGCTCGCTCGGCGCCGCGTTCATCGCCGCGGCGCTGGGGATCGTCACCCTCACGGCGCTCTCCTTCGCTCCGCCGGCGACCGGCGCCTTCGCCATGCACGGGATCGAGCTCGGGATGACGGCGAGCGAGGTCGTCCGGCGCTTCGACGCTGGGCCGGCCGGCCGCTGGAGCGAGGCGCCGGGCTGCGCCGGGCCTTCGATCGAGTGGTCGCGGGGCGAGGCGGCGCCCGCCAGGGCGCCCGTCTCCGCGCGCTTCGAGTTCCATCAGGGGTTGCTGATGGCCGCGCGGGTGCGCGTGACGCCGGAGGACCCGAGCGCGCGCGGCGCGCGGCTCGAGACCTCCGCCCAGTTCGTGCTCGCGCGTGAGGCGCGGGACGACGGCTCCTCGATGATCGTGCTCCTCGCCCGCGGGTGCCCCGAGCACGAGGCGGAGGTCGAGCGGCTCCTCAGCGGCAGCTCCGCGAGGCGCTGAGGCGGCGCGGGCCGCGCGCCCTTGCCTCCGGACCGCCGCGATGATGTGCGCCTATCGCTTACAGCCGTGCTGATGAACGTCTGTCACGAGAGAAGAATGTCGTGCCAGCGACACGATCCCGAGTCCGCGCTCGTTCAGGAAGCGCGCGAGGTCGAGCCCGAGGCAGCCGGATCTGCCGCTGATCTTCACCCAGGCTCAGCCGCCGCAACCCTCGATCCCGGCCGAGCAGTACGCGCTCCACCAGGGGTTGCACGCGTCGGCGTCCTGCTCGTCGCCTTGGCTCATGTCGAGCAGCTGGGTGAAGCTCGACTCGGCGTCTCCGTACCGCAGGTGCATGTGCTTGGCGGCGCCCTCGCCATGCGGCGGGCGCATGATCACGTAATGGAAAGCCTCGCAGCCGGCCCCGCCGGCGGTGAGCGCGAACTGGAGCCACACCGACTCCGGCGACTCCGGGAAGTAGTGGGGATCCGGCGCGAAGCCTTCGTAGGAGTACGCGCATCCCTCGGCGAGCGGCATTTCGCCCTCTCGGTCGCTGTAGAACGATATCTCTCTCATCTCCTTGAGGGCCACGCGCCCCGGATTGCGCGGATCGTCGGGGCATTCCGGGGCCAGCGGGTCCGACGTGAACTCGCCGTCCACGCCGAGGTAAGGGACACCCTGGTTCGGTTCCTCGGCGACGACCTCGTCCTTGCCGGAATCGTCGTCACCACAACCGAGCAGCAGCACAAAAGCGAACGTCGCGCACAGCGCGCCAGTGAGTCGAGACGCCATGTCCTCAAGGGCTCCTTCGCCTGCAGGGCTCCCTCGCCATCGCGAGCCGACCGGCTCCGGTCGAAGCAGCGTCGAAGACAGGAGGAGCGAGCAGGTGAGCGACCCATAACACACCCGGGGTGAGGCCGTAGCACGAATCGAAGATTTCGTGTTACTGGGGCCGGGCCATGCTCCAGCGGCAGATCGGGGAGGGCGCGGCGAGCTCGCCGACGTGCGCGCCTCGCCCTCCCGCCCGCCCGGGCCCGGCCATGCCGGCGCGACGGCGCCGAGCCCGCCGGCGTGCGCCGTCGTGCCGGCGCGCGGGCGGCTGGCGGCGTATCCGGCGGCGGGTCACAAACGGGGGCCCATGCCGCTCAGCCACGCGCTCCTCGCGGACCCGGTCGACGACCTCATCGCGCTCCTGCGCGGCAAGCGCTTCGTGGCGCTGACCGGGGCGGGGTGCAGCACCGAGTCCGGCATCCCGGACTACCGCGGTCCCGAGACGCGGCGCCGCGCGCGCAACCCGATCCAGGGGCGGGAGTTCTCGAGTTCGGCCGAGATCCGGCAGCGCTACTGGGCGCGCGCCGTGATCGGCTGGGAGCGGTTCTCGCGAGCCGAGCCCAACCCGGCGCACCGCGCCCTCGCGCGGCTCGAGCAGGATGGGCTGATCGAGGGCCTCATCACGCAGAACGTCGACGGCCTCCACCACGCCGCCGGCAGCCGCCGCGTCATCGAGCTGCACGGGACGCTCGCCGAGGTCGCGTGCCTCGCGTGCGGCGCGATGGAGCCGCGCGCCGCGCTCCAGCAGCGGCTCCTCGCGCGCAACCCCGGCTGGCTGCGGCTCGCGGCCGACGTCGCGCCCGACGGCGACGCCGACCTGCCCGCCGAGCACGTGGCCGGCTTCCAGACGCCCCCTTGCCTGCGCTGCGACGGGCCGCTCAAGCCGCGCGTCGTCTTCTTCGGCGAGAACGTGGCGCGGCCGGTCGTCGACGCGGCGTTCGCGCTGGTCGACGCGGCGGAGGCGCTCCTCGTGGTGGGCTCCTCGCTGGCGGTCTTCTCGGGGTACCGCTTCGTGCTGCGCGCCGCGCAGCGGGGCATCCCGATCGCGATGGTCAACCTGGGGTCCGCGCGCGGCGAGGAGCTCGGCGCGCTCAAGGTCGAGGCCCGGGCGGGCGAGGTGCTGCCGCGCCTCGCCGAGGCGCTGGCCGGCGCGCCGCGGCCGGAAGGAGCGCGCGGCGCGGGGCCGGGCGCGCCGCGGCCGGAATGAGGGCGCGGGGCCGGGCGCGCGGCGCCGGGCGTTAGCCGCGCCGGTACATCACGTCGGTGCGGAGCACGTACTTGCGCCCCCGCGTCACCGCGGCGCCCCGGTGGAGCCGCCGGTGCTCGAACACGAGCGCCATCCCGCGCTGCGGGACGATGCTCTGGCCGCCCCAGAAGTCGGTCGTGCCGCCCTCGAAGTCGTCGTTCAGGTAGATCATCGCGGTGAACAGGCTCCGCTCGATCTCCGATCGCGGGAACGACCCGTCGCCGTGCCAGTTGAAGTACTCGCCCTCGGCATACCGGTAGTAGCGGAAGCGATCGTTGAGCCCGACCGCGCGGAGGGCGCCCCAGGTCGGCGGGGTCCACGGCGCGAGCCGCTCCCAGAGGCGCGCCGCGAGCGCCGGATCGTCCAGCATGACGCGGCCGTTGTTGCGCACCTCGAGGTTGATGACGCTGCCGCCCCCGATCGGCGCCTGCTCGAAGCCGTGCGCCTCGGCGCGCGCGATGAAGCCGTCGCACTCCTCGGGGGACAGCAGGTCCGTCACGGTGAAGATGCGGAGGTCGTCGGTGGTGGAGGTTCGCTGGGCGGGTCGTTCGGCGTGCATCGTGCTCATGCGTCGACCATGCGTCCCGGCGGACCGGATCCGGAAGGGCGGGACCGGGCAGGACCGGGCAGGACCGGGCAGCGCGGTGGACAGGACGGCGCGGCATCGCCGATGATCGAGGGCGCGCAGCGATGGCACAGGTCCCCAGGGCGGGCCGAGGCGCGGAGCCCGCGGTCCATTTCAACCACGCGCTCCTGCTGCGGGCGCGCCTCGAGCTCGACCTGACGCAGGAGCAGGTCGCCGCGTCGATCGGCGTCGACGTGCGGACGTACCGCCGCTACGAGTCGGGCGCGGTCAACGACCCGCGGCTCGGCTTCTCGGTCCGGAGCCCGTCCCGGCGGCGCATCCTCGAGCGGCTCAGCGCCGAGCTCGGCCTCGCCGAGGCGGACCTGCTCGTCGGCGAGGCGGGGGGAGCGCCGGCGGCGGAGGGCGCGGCGGCGAGCGGGGCGGGGGAGGCGACGGCCGGGGCCGGGGACGCGGCCGCCAGGGCCGGAGACGCGACCGCCAGGGCCGAGGAGGCGCCCGCGAGGGCCGAGGAGGCGCCCGCCAGGGCCGACGAGGCGCCCGCCGGCGCAGCCGCCGCAGCCGAGGCGCAGGCCCCGCCCATCGCGCCTGCCGCCGCGCAGGGCGCCGCCCCGGCGTGGCGCCCGCTGCACGCGCACACCCTCCAGCGGGCCCGGCACTTCGTCGGGCGCGGCGAGATCCTCGACCGGCTCGCCGCGTGGGCCGCCGCCTCGCCGCCCTCGCCCCCGGTGATCGCGCTCCTCGGCGTCGGCGGCGCCGGCAAGACCTCCATCGCCGAGCGCTTCCTCCAGGGGCTCGGCGACGCCCCGCGCCCCGGCGGGGTGCTCGTCTGGAGCTTCTACGACGACCCCAGGACCGAGGCGTTCCTCGACCAGGCGGCGGCGTACTTCGCGCCGGGCCCCGGCGCGTCCGGCGCGGCGGCGCCGCGGGCCCCGGCGCCGCCCGGCGAGCAGCTCGCGCGCCTCAAGGAAGCGCTGGGGCAGGGCCCGCCGCACCTGCTCGTGCTCGACGGCCTCGAGACCGTGCAGGCCGAGGGGGGCGCCGGCCGCGCGCACGGCGAGCTCCACGACGCGCTCCTCCGCCGGCTGCTCTGCGCGATCGCCGCGGGGCTCGGCGGCGCGCGCGCGCTCGTCACGTCGCGCTTCGAGCTCGCGGACCTCGCCGCCTGGGCCGACGGCGGGCTCGCGACGATCCGGCCGGAGCCGCTCGGCGAGGGCGACGCCGCGTCGCTCCTGCGCCGCTGGGGCATCCGCGGCGACGGCGACGCCCTCCGCGCGCTGTTCGAGCAGACCGGCGGCCACGCGCTCTCGGTCGCCGTGGTCGGCTCCTACGTCGGCGCGTTCCTCGGCGGCGACGCGGCCCGGCTCTCCGCGGCGGGCGCGGCGCACCTCGCCGAGGCCGAGCGCGACGACGTCCTCGCCCGCCGCCTGAGCTCGGTGCTGTCGGCCTACGCGCGCGCGCTGCCCCCGGGCGAGCGGGACCTGCTCGCGCGCCTCTCGGTGTTCCCGGGCGGCGCGGGCGAGGCGGCGCTGCTCCAGCTGGTCCGGGCCGGCGGCGAGATCGCGGGCGCCATGGCGGGGTGGGGCGCCGCGGAGCTCGCCCGCGGGCTCGCGCGGCTCGAGCGGCTGGGGCTCGTGTTCGCGGCGCGGCAGGGCGAGCTCGGCTACTCGACGCACCCCTTCGTGCGGCAGCACTTCAAGTCGCTGCTCGCCGTCCCGCCGGATCGCATCCACGCCGCGGGGAGCGCCGCGCCGCCGCCGCGCCTCGACGAGGCGCCGCGCCGGGCGCCGCGGGAGCGCCGGGCGGTCGACGCGTACGAGGCGATCCTCGCCGAGCTGCTCGGCGCCGGGCGCGCGAGCGAGGCCTACGAGATCTACGCCTTCGGCCTCGGCGGCTTCGCGCACCTCGGGCTCAAGCTCGGCGACATGGCCCGCGGCGCCCGCATCCTGCGCGCGTTCGCCGGCGGCGACGACCCCCGCGGCATGCCGGCCTCGCTGCCCGCGCGCGTGCGCGCGTCGCTCGCGTACGACGCGGGCCTCTACGCGGGCGCGCTCGGCGATCTCGCGTTCGCGTGCGCCTGCTACGCGGCGCACAACGAGATCGCCGGGGCGCTCGCCGATCCCGCGCCGCTCGCGACCGGCCTGCGCACGCTGGCGTACACGGAGCGGCTGCGCGGCCGGCTGACCGAGGCGCGCCGCCTGCTCGAGCGCGGGTCGGAGGTCGATCGGCGCGGCGCGACGAGCGGCGCGCGCGCCTCGGATAGCGGCCAGGCGGTGCGCATCGCGGCGCTGCTCGCCGCGGTGCTGCACGACCTCGGCGAGGTCGACGCGGCGGGCGAGCATTTCGCGAGGGTGCGGGAGCTGGGCGACGCGCCGGTGGCGCGCCGCGCGCTCTGGGAGGCGGAGCACGACCTCGCGCTCGGGCGCCGGGACAGGGCGCGCGAGGCCACGGCGCGGAACATCGCCGAGTGCCGGCGGCGGGGCTGGGAGGGCCACGTGGCGCACGGCCACACGCTGCTCGGCCTCGCGCTGCTGGACGGCGGCGAAGGCGGCGACGAAGGTGGCGTCGCGGACGACGGCCGCGTCGCGCAGGCGGAGGCGCACCTCGCCGAGGCGCGGCGCTGGGCCTCGGCGACGGGCGAGGTGGAGGTCGCGCTGCGGTGCCACGAGCTCGCGGCGCGGCTCGCGCTCGCGGCCGGGCGGCCCGACGAGGGCGCGGGGCAGGCGCTCGAGGGGCTGCACGTGGCGGAGACGTGCGGGTTCGGCCCGTTCCGCGCGCGGCTCGCGGTGGTCGCCGCGCGGTGCGCGCTGGCCCGCGGCGCGGGGGCGGCGGCGTCCGCGGCGGCGCTCGCGGACGCGGCGGTGGCGTGGGCGGGCGAGGACGCGTGGGCGAGGGCGGACGCGCTGCACTGGGCGGGCGTGGCGCGCGCGGCGGCGGCGCGCGCCGAGGAGCTCGCGCGCGGGCGGGAGCTGTTGACCGAGGCGGCGGCGTTGCGGGAGCGCCTGCGCCACCCGGAGGCGGGGGCGTCCCGGGCCGCGCTGGCGGGGCTCGGGTGAGGGGAGGGAGCGCGTCGCGTGTCGTGCGAGAGCGCGGCCGCGCGCTGGCGAACGGGCGCGCGGATTTGTGCTTTTCCCCGTTTCGTGGTCGGAGGCCGGGGTGCCCGTGTACCATTTCGCGGTCGCCTTCAGGTGATGTCGACCAGCATCCATGCAGCTTTCGCGACCGGTTGCGCCGGTTGCGCCGGCTGCACTCCCTTCTTCGCAAGGAGCGTCCATGTCCCCCCGACCTTCCTCCCTTACCGTCTCCTCCGTCATCGCCCTCTCCCTCGCGCTCGGAGCCTCGGGCTCCGCGAGCGCCGAGCCGGTGAGCATCACCGGCGATCCGGTCGCACCGCTCCCCGCCGAGAAGGGCGCCGGCCTGTGCGGCGCGCACAGGATATCGACCGACCCGGAGGCCGACTTCTACGTCTCGCCGGCCACGGCCGAGGGTTTCATCGAGAAGATGACCGCGTTCTTCGATCCGGGGCAGACCGATATCGAGAGCTTCGTGGTGAGCGCGCCGCTCGATTTCTCGAACAACTACGCCGCCGGGAACGAGTGGAGCTTCGGCGATTTCGTCAACGCGGTCCCCGACTGTTCGGAGGGAGGGTGCGACTTCGCGTCGAACGAGCCCAACGTGTCGTTCGGCATGCGCCTGCGCGGCTACCTGGCCGTGTCGCCCGAGCACGTCGATCAGCCGGTCCACTTCGGCATCTTCGCCGACGACGCCGTGGCCCTGGTGCTCTACGACGCGGAGCAGACCGCCTATCCGGTGCTGGCGCAGCCCCTCAAGCTCGGCCTCACCACGTGGCGCATGACGAACACCGTCACGTTCGCGAAGGAGGGCCTGTATCCGGTCGAGGTCCTCTACGCCGGCATCGCCGAGCATTCGGCGCTCGAGGTGTCTCTGCTGGTCGGCGAGTTCGAGGATTTTCAGCTCGGCGCCGGAGAGACTGGCAGCGTGAGCCTCGAGGAGTCCGGCTTCGCCATCGTCGAGCCGGCGTCGCTCTATCAGGCCTTGTCGAGCGGCGACGCGAACCCGGACGAGGCCTCCTGTGCGCAGTGCAGCCGCGAGCTCGTCGACAAGGCTGGAGAGGCGACCGGCTGCGCGGCGGGCGCCTACTGCAACAGCGCCGCGCTGTGCGCGCCGTGCGCCGTCGACGGCTTCTGCGGGCCCTCCTGCAGCCCGTGCCGCGGCGAGACGCCGCGCTGCGCCCTGGTGGAGGGGACGCCGGAGTGCGTGGCGTGCGCGAGCGACGCGGACTGCGGCGACGGCGAGGTCTGCGACCTCGAGGCGCACGCCTGTGTCGCGGACCCGTCCGAGCCGGGCGCGGGCGGCGCGGGCGGGGACGGCGGGGGCGGCGGCGGCGCGGCGCCCAACCCGGGTCCGGTGGACGATGGCGGCGGCTGCGGGGTCGGCGGCGAGCGGCGGCCGGGCGGCGGGCTCGCCTTGGCGCTCGCGGGGCTTGGGCTCGCGCTCGCTCGGGCGCGCGCTCGCCGGACGCGGGCGGCCGCGCGGTAGGGCGCGTCTGCGGAGCGCGCCTCGCGCCGAGCTCCGGCGGCGCGGTCTCGTGCGGCGGCGCGGCCTCCTCCGGCAGCGCCGCCTCGCCGCGGCGTCACGTCGCCGCCGGGCCGCGCCGCGGCAAGCGCTGCAGGATGTCCGTCGTCTCGGCGCTCTGCTTGAGCCCGGCGAGGCGCTGCTCGATGTCGCGCCTCAGCACGGCCGCCAGGACCGGCTCCAGCACCGGGGCGAGGACGCGCGGGCGCGCCGTGAAGTTGTAGCGGAAGGTGACGCGGGTCCGCCGCGGCGACAGCGCCTTGAAGAGCCACGCGCCCGAGAACTGGCGGAAGATCCGAGGCCCGTCGACCATGGTGATGGCCACCTGCTCCGGCGGGTTCAGGGTGATGTAGCGGGCCTCCATGGACAGCCCGTTCTTCGCCCGCACCCACACCCGCACGCCGACGGCGGGCGCGGTCGCGCCGTCGCGGTAGCGCATCTCGCGGAGGAACGGGTCCCACTCGAGCCGGAGATCGTAGTCCTGGGACAGCGCGAAGAGCTCGTCGGGCGCGGCGTCGATCTCGGCGGTGCTCTGGATCGTGGGCATGGCGCCCAGGATAGGGCCGCGGGGAGAGCGGTGAGGAGGGCGATGGCGAGGGGCCGTCGCGATCGCTGTTCAGGCGGCGGGCCATGCGGCCGGGGTGAGCTGCGCGGGCCCGAGGAGGAGATCGCGCGTGCGGCGGCCTGCCTGGCTAGGCCGCGAGCGCGAGCTCCGAGAGCTCCGCGAGCTCCGCGCTCGGCGTCAGCCACCGAGAGGCTTGCGAGATGACCCCTCGGATCAGGCTGGCCGCCTTCGGCTGCTGGAGGCTTTCGCCCGACGCTCGGCCGACGTCGCTGTTCAGGAGGGCTTCGCGGAGAGTGTTCTCGATGATGGCCGTCAGCATCTGCGGCTGTGTTGTCAGGAGCTCGATCAAGGGCCCCGCCGCCTCGATGTACTTGCCGATGTCCTCGGAAATGATCGAGCGCCGCTGCGCTGCGATCTCCGCAGCCCAGCGAGCTCGCTTGCCGTGGGCCTCGGCGGCATCCTCACCTGCGTAGAACGCGGCCAGGAACGCGGCCAGGGACGCCGTCATGAAGCCCAGGTAGACGACGCCGTCCGCGGGCTCGCGGTTCAGCTCCTGATAGGCCGTGTCCAGCTCGGCCTCGGCCTCCTCGCGCGTCGTCGCGGAGCCGGGGTAGGCGATGGACTGGGCGGTCACGAGGAGCATGTAAGCCCGGAGGAGCGGGTTGTCCGGGCACAGCCGGTGTGCCCGTCGCACGGCCCGGCCGAGATCGTCGAAGCGGCGCGCGTCGAGCGCTGCCCTGGCATCGACGAGGTGAAACGTCGACTCGCCTGGAAAGCGCTGAAGGAGCGCATCGAGCTCGGCGCGCGCGCGCGACCGGTCGGTTTCGGCGATCTGCTCCCATCGGAACCGGGATGAGACCAGGACGGGCGCTCGCTTCAGGAGCTCCGTGAGATCCTGCCGCGCGGCGAAGTACAGAGGATCGAGCCGATCTCGGTGCGCGTTTGCGGTCTCCTGAGGCACGGCCGCGCTGGCCTCCTCCACCTCGCGGAAGGCGCGCGCTGCCTCCACGACGTCAAGGCCCATGACGAGGCACGCGCACCGTTCGACAGCGGCCCTGAGCCGGGTCTCTGGCGCGGCATCTTCCAGGAGCGAGAGCGCGCGCCTCTCGATCTCGGCCGCCTCGTGAAACAGCACGGCTGCCTCGAAGCGGCTCTCTTCGTCTCCGTAGGCCAGCAGCGAATTGGCCCTGAGCTTCCGCTTTCCGCCGGAGGCCAGCAAGGCGACGTACCCATCGTGCGTTTTCATGGCTTCACCTGGTAGAGCTCGCTGACCCGCGGGGCCGCGCACCAGAGCGAGAGGTGGACCTCGGCGATGTCGTTTCTGGCAGTCAACCGGGCGCCCTTCTCCAAGCGGACTGCACGAAGCGCCGAGAGGCCGCCTGACGACCGCCCCGCGACCTCGACGCCGCAGAGCGCCCCTGGGGTCGCGTCGAGCACAAAGTCCGGCGCCTCTCCTTTGCACATGGTGATCACCCGCCTTCCTGGCATCAGCGCCGAGATGGCGACGAGCGCGAGCCCATAGGCCGCGTTCTCCGTGATGCGCTCGCGATCCACGGTGCGGCCGGAGCGCAGCCGCGCGATCTTGGAGCGCAGATCGATGTCACGCCTCTCCAGGGCTTCCATGCTCCAATCGAGCATGAGCTCCATGGACCTGGGCTCGGCGCCGCTCGGGCGGACGACATCCATCTGGAACAGGAACGGCTGCTGATCCTGCGGCTCGCCGCGGCCGGGCAACCAGGCGATCACGTGCGGGACCGTGTCGATGACGAAATCATGATCCTGGTGCTCGTAGAGGGTCTCCAGGGCGTAGCTAGACCGCTCGATTTCGGTACCGGGCATATCCGACACGGCGACAGGGTAACACGGCGGCACGCCCTTGGGCAGGACGGCCCATGAAGCCCCCGAGATCGCGGGGGTTTGGCTGCCGGTGCGGTGCACGCCGGCTCGTTGACGTCTCCCGCGGACCCGGGTAGTCCGCCGCTCATGGGTCACCGATCGGCGTTCGTGCTCGTTGTCATGGCAGCCGGGGCGCTCGCGCTGGGCGGCTGCAACCGGGGGTATCAGACAGCTGCCGAGCTCGAGTCCGCGGAGCGCGGGCCGACCCACTGCGCCAGCTCCTGTTACTCGCTCGGGATGCGGATGTCCGCCTTCGTGCTCGTGGACCGCGCCGTGGCGGGCTGCGTGTGCGAGCCGGTGCAGGCGCCGGCCGGCCCTTATGCCGCGCCGCCCCCGGCCGGAGCGGCTCCGACGGCGCCGCCTCCCGCTGCCGCGCCGCCTCCTGCTGCCGCGCCACCTCCCGCTGCCGCGCCGCCCCCGACGGCCGCGCCCCCGGCCGCGCAGCCTCAGGGCCGCGCGTGGGTGGGGGCCGCGGCGGCCTACGCCGTGATCGAGGCGTACCGGAACCAGCAGGAGGAGCAGCAGGCGATGCGGGCCGCGCAGCCGAAGTGAACTCGCCGGGGGAGGCAGCGCGACGAGACCTGCCCCTCGGAGGAGTCTCACGGCACCGTTGGCTCTTGGAGGAGCCCGCGTGGCATCCTCGGCAGGACCATGAACGAGCCGGCGCGCAAGATCATCTGGACGTACGCCGAGTATCTCGACCAGGAGCGGGCGAGCCCGACGAAGCACGAGTTCCTGAACGGCGAAATCTTCGCGATGGCCTGCGGGACGCCCGAGCATGCGCGCCTGTGCCTGAGCGTCGGCGCCGAGCTCCGGGCGCACCTCCGCGGGCGGCCCTGCGTGGTCTATTCCTCAGACCTACGCGTCCGGGTGCAGGCGACGGGGCTCTCCACGTACCCGGACGTCAGCGTCGTTTGGAGCAGGCTCGAGTGCGATCCCGAGGACACGGACGCCGCGCTCAACCCGATCGTCCTGATCGAGGTCCTCTCCGACACCTCGGAGGCGTACGATCGGGGGCAGAAGTTCGCGCACTACCGGCGGATCCCCTCGCTCCGGGAATACGTGCTCGCCTCGCAGCGCGAGCCGCGCATCGAGGTGTTCCACCGCAACGAGGATGGCTCGTGGACGCTCCGGGAGGCGCGTGCTGGGGAGGGGGCGGAGCTCCAGGCGATCGGGTGCACCCTGTCGGTCGACGACGTGTACCGAGATCCGCTCGCCCAGGCCGCGCCGACGGCGGAGGGGTGAGTTCGGGAGTCGCGATGAGCTCCCGACGGTCGGCTGGATGAGCCGCATTCCCTGAACGCCATTGCGCGGCCGGCCGATGTTGCGGCCGGCGTCGAGGACCAGCGCCCCGACCGCGCCCTTCACCGTGCATCCCCCGTCGCGTACGATACCGCGAATGTCCAGGTCGCTGCCCGCGATGGTCGACCTCCGGCTGGATCCGGGGGGCGCCTTGATCCTGAGCTGGACCGAGGCGCCTGGGCCCAGGAACAAGGCCGTTCGCCCCGAGGAAATCGCGCACCTCCGCCGCCTCACCGACGCGGTAAGCCTCGCCGAAGGTCAGCGCCAGAGCGTCGCGATCGTCGAGACCCGCGCGGCCCTGAGCGCCGCCCTCGTCGAGCTGCTCGACGGCCCCGAGCGCGCCCTCGGGAAGCGCATCGCGAGGGCGGACGCCGAGCGCCGCCGGCTGGATCTCGTCGTGCGCGCGCGGAGCGACGACCGCGGCGCGCTGCGCGCGCACCCCGCCACGTGGATGCGGTGGGAGCTCCTGCCGTTCGCGGAGACGCGCCGCCGCGGCGCGCCGCCGCTCACGGTCGTCCTGCAGCTCGGTTCGCAGGACCTCGCCGCTCCTCGCGTGCTGGAGGGCGGCGGCCTGCGCATCGCGTTCATGGCGTTCTCTCCTCACGATGCCCGGCCCGAGCTCGACTTCGAGCGGGAAGAAGAGGAGCTGCTCGTCGCGATCGCGCCCATGGCCGAGCGGCGCCGCGCCCGGCTGCGCGTCGTCGAGGGGGGCACGCTGGAGGAGCTCCGCGACGTGTTGCTGATCGAGCGCTTCGACGTCCTGCACCTGAGCGGCCACGGGGTGCAGACGCCCGACGGACCGCGGCTCGTCCTGGAGGACGCGTTCGGGGCCCGGCGCGACGTCGAGCCGGCGGAGCTCATCGAGGTGCTGGAGCGGGCGAAGGCGATGCCGGAGCTCGTGATGGTCTCGTGCTGCAACAGCGCCGACGTCCGCGGCTCGGTCGCGAGCTTCGCGGCGGAGCTCGTCGCGGCGGGCGCGCCCAACGTCGTCGGCTGGACGCGCCCGGTCGGCGATGGGATCGCCATGCTGGCCGCGTCGGTGCTGTACGAGCAGATCGGCGCCGGCAAGACGCCGGTCGAGGCCATGTACCGCGCCCGCGAGCAGATGCGGCGCGAGGAGGAGCGCACGCCCGCGCCCGCGCATGCCTGGGGAACGCTGCACCTCGTCAGCGGTTCGGCGGCTGGATTCCGCGTTGACGATCGCGCTGAGCCGCTGAGCGAGCGTGTCGATCGCGATGAGGTCTACAGGTTCCTGGGCAGCCGCATGCGCGTGCTCAAGACGGGCTTCGTGGGCCGGCGGCGCCTCGTGCAGCGACTGCTCCGCGTCATCGTTCGCGGGCAGGATCTGGAGCCAAAGAGCGGGGCGCGCGACGTGGCGGGCGCGTGCGTCTTCGGGATGAAGGGCGTCGGCAAGTCGTGCGTGGTGGGCCGGGCCATCGAGCGCGCCAAGCAGCACACGCCGGAGCTCGGCGTGGTGGTCGTGCACGGCGCGATCGACGAGCGCGCCGTGCTCGATGCGTTCCAGGAAGCCGTTGCGGTCGGCGGAGGGGACGGGACCGCGGAGAAGCTGCTCGGCCGCACCGATGAGCGGGTGTTCCAGCGTGTGCGGCGCCTGATGGATCACTGGCGCAGGCGGCCTGTGGTCGTCGTGCTCGACGACTTCGAGCAGAACCTGGAGCCAGGCACGAGCGGCCCCTGGCTGGTGAAGCCCGAGGCGGTCGCGTTGCTCGAGGCGCTGCTGCCCACGTGCGCGACCGGCAAGCCGAAGCTCATGATCACGTCGACGGCCGAATTTCGGGTGCCGTGGGCGAACGAGCGGGCGCTCGCCTTCGTGCCGGTCGGCGCTCTCGACGACGCGGCCGTGAGAAAGCTCTGGGCGCGCGGGCGGGCGTCGAACGAGCTCGCCAAGGTATCGCTCGAGGGCTGGCACGACCTTGCCGACCGGCTGGGGCGCAACGCGCGTGTGCTTGCGTGGGCGCGCGCGCTGCTCGGGGGCAAGACCGACGAGGAGCTAGCGGCCGTTGCTGCCCGAGCATCGGCGAAGCTGCCGGTCTGGGCGCCGGGCGATGAAGCGAGCGAGAAGAAGCACGCCGAGCTGGCGGAGCTGTTCTTGCGCCACATGGCCTACGAGCAGGCCCGGGCGGCCTTCGGTGAGCCGGCGCTCGAGTTCGTGAAGCGGGCGCGCGTCTTTGAGGACGCGGTGCCGAAGGAAGCCTTCGCAGCGCTCGCCGAGGGGCTCGCCGTCGACCTCGACCGGGACCTGGACGTGCTGGCGAGCTGGGGGCTGCTGGAAGTCGGCGAGCTCGACGGGGCGCGAGCGTACCGGGTGAGCCCGCTGGTCGAGGCGCGATTCACGGCGGACGATGCCGCCCAGTGGCATGAAGCGGCGGCGGAAGCTTGGGAGGCGTTGGCTGCGAAGGGGACGTCGGGCGTGGCGTGGCTCGAGCGCACCGAGGCGGCGTGGGATCACGCGCTGCGGGGCGGGCATGTGGCGCGCGCGGAGCGCCTCGCGCACCGTATCGATGCCGCGCTTCACCGTGCAGGTCTCTACGCCCACAATCTCCGGCTGGCCGAGCGTCATGTAGAGGCGCTGCCGGAGTCGGCGTTCGGGCATCAGTGGCTCGGCTACGCCGAGTTCATGGCGGGGCGGTCTCCGTCCCGCGCTGTGGAACGCATCCGGCGAGGCCATGGGCTTCTCCTCCGCGTGCATGGCACGGAGGAGCACGGCGACGTGGCTGCGTCGCTGCACGCGCTGGGCGGCGTGCTGATGGCGCAGGGCGACGTGGCGGGAGCGCGCCAGGCGCTGGAGCGCTCGCGCGGCATCTTGGCCAAGGTGCATGGCACGGAGGAACACCCCGACGTGGCTGCCTCTCTGCATGAGCTGGGCGGCGTGCTGAGGGCGCAGGGCGATCTGATGGGAGCGCGCCGGGCGCTGGAGCGCTCGCTGGCGATCAGGGCCAAGGTGCACCGCACGGAGGAGCACCCCGACGTGGCTGCCTCTCTGCATGAGCTGGGCGGCGTGCTGATGGTGCAGGGCGATCTGGAGAGAGCGCGCCAGGCGCTGGAGCGTTCGCTGGCGATCACGGTCAAGGCGCACGGCACGGAGGAACACCCCGACGTGGCCGCGTCGCTGCACGAGCTGGGTGGCGTGCTGAAGGCGCAGAGCGACCTGACGGGAGCCCGCCAGGCGCTGGAGCGCTCGCGTGGCATCTTCATCAAGGCGCACGGCACGGAGGAACACCCCGACGTGGCTGCGTCACTGCACGCGCTGGGCGGCGTGCTGAGGGTGCAGGGCGACCTGGCGGGAGCGCACCAGGCGCT
Source organism: Sorangium sp. So ce296 (assembly GCF_051529605.1). Classification (NCBI taxonomy): domain Bacteria; kingdom Pseudomonadati; phylum Myxococcota; order Polyangiales; family Polyangiaceae; genus Sorangium; species Sorangium sp. So ce296. Next base: position 13,051,828 of record NZ_CP150325.1, on the reverse strand, counting down.
GGAACGCTCGCGCGGCATCTTGGCCGAGGTGCATGGCACGGAGGAGCACCCCGACATGGCTGCGTCGCTGCATGAGCTGGGCGGCGTGCTGAGGGTGCAGGGCGATCTGATGGGAGCGCGCCAGGCGCTGGAGCGCTCGCTGAGCATCAAGGCCAAGGTGCACGGCACGGAGGAGCACCCCGACGTGGCTGCGTCGCTGCACGAGCTGGGCGGCGTGCTGAGGGTGCAGGGCGACCTGACAGGAGCGCGCCGGGCGCTGGAGCGCTCGCTGGCGATCACGATCAAGGTGCACGGCACGGAGGAGCACCCCGCCATGGCTGCGTCGCTGCACGAGTTGGGCGGCGTGCTGAAGGCGCAGGGCGACCTGGCGGGAGCGCGCCAGGCGCTGGAGCGCTCCCTGACCATCGATATCAAGGTGCACGGCACGGAGGAGCACCTCGACGTGTCTGCGTCGCTGCACGCGCTGGGCGGCGTGTTGAAGGCGCAGGGCGACCTGGCGGGAGCGCGCCGGGCGCTGGAGCGCTCGCTGGCGATTAAGGTCAAGGTGCACGGCACGGAGGAGCGCCCGGACGTGTCTGCGTCGCTGCACGCGCTAGGCGGCGTGCTGAGGGCGCAGGGCGACCTGGTGGGAGCGCGCGAGGCGCTGGAGCGCTCCCTGACCATCGATGCCAAGGTGCACGGTACAGAGGAGCATCCCGAAGTGGCTGCGTCGCTGCATGCTCTAGCGGGAGTGCTGGAGGATGAGGGAGAGCTCGAGCAAGCTGCGGAGCACTACCGCCGCGTTTTGACCATCGAGAAGAAGTGCTTCGGCACTCTCGACCAGTACCACTCGGCCGAGACCGAGGTGGCGCTCGCGATGCTGCTCTTCCGCCTCGGCCAGCAGGGGGAGGCCGGCGGCCTCCTTGGGCACGCCCTACAGGTTTTTGCCGAGCAGGTGCCGAACCATCCCATCCTGCAGCAGTTCCGCGCGCTGATGCAGCAACCGGGCTAACCTGCCTCGCCCCGTGCTCCCTTGCCGAGCTTCTCGGCCATGCCGCCGTGCTCTCGGCCTCGTCCGAAGCGGCCGGCCTTGCTCCCGCTCCGCGCGCTCCTCTGAGGCTGTCAGCGTGCCTCGGGCTGGGCTTCCGCTGGCGCCCTGCGCGGGCGGGCACCTTCCGAGCCCCGGTGCCGTGCCGCGTGACACCACGCATGTCCCATCGCCGCCTCCAGGCCCTGCCAAGTGACACTACGTGTGCCCCTCCGCATACGGATCGGCCTGCAAAATGACACTACGTGTGTCCCGCCGTTTACAGATCCGCCTGCAAAATGACACTACATGACCCCATCCGCACCCGCCCCAGGCTCCGCGGCCACGGGCTGCGCCTCCCCTCGCAGCCGCACCCCCGTCGCGTCGAACTCCTGCGCTCCTCCCGGTCCGAGCACACATCCGGCGCCGATCTGCCCCCACGGCCCCGCTCGCTCGGATCTACGTTCCCAAGATGGCCAAAGCCAAGACCCAACAACCCCACACCGGGAAGTCGCCCACCGCGACTCCCACGGCACACGCAACCTACCGCGCCTGCTACCAGCGCTTTGCCCCGCTGGCCGCCGATCTCCCGGAGCGCGACGTCGAGGTCTGTCGCGCGGACGTGCGGATCGCCTTCGCCAACGTGAAGCGCGGCGTCCAGGCCGCCTGCGCCGATCCGGCGCGCATCCGCAAGGCCCTTCCCGAGCTGCCGCTCGATGACGTGCTCGCGCTGCCGGATCTCGGCCGGGCCCTGATCTTCGCCGCCACGCGCGTCACGGCTAAGGCCGCGAGCACTCGTGAGATCGACGCCAAGCTCAAGCTCGTCATTGAGCTGCGCGAGCCGATGCTCACGCTCGCCGAGACCCTGGCCAAGCGCGGCCTCCTGCCGAAGGACGTGGTGGCCGAGATCCGCGCCGGCAGCGGCAAGTACGACCTCGCCAGCGACGGCATGGCGCTCGCCCACCTGTACGAGGAGCACGCGGCCGCGCTCCGCGGAAAGCACCCCTTCACCCAGGAAGAGCTCAATCTGCTGCGGGAAGCGAGCGAGTGGCTGCTCGACACCCTCACCCCCGAGGGCGCCCGCCGGCCCGCGGCCAAGCAGCGCGGCGAGGCCGAGAATATGCGCGACCGGCTCTGGACGCTCCTGGTCCGCCGGTACGCGGACCTCCGGAAGATCGCCTATTACTTCCACGGCGACGCGTTCGAGGACGTGACTCCCAAGCTCCTGTCCCGCTTGTCGAGCTCCGCCGCCGAGGACGAAGGCGAAGAGGTCGAGGCTGAAGACGACGGCAGCGAGGACGCCGACGGGGGAGGCAGCGGCGGGGCCGTCGAGCGGCCCGCCAGCCCGCCGTCGCCGTAAACCGCGCTCGACCCCCACCGCGCCGCGCGCCGGCGGCGGACGGGCGCCGGCGGACTCGTGCCGGCGAAACACAAACGGGTCCGGAGAGCCCCCCGCAATGAAAGGGGTATGAGCGCACCTCTCTCGCCACCCGCCGGCACCTCCCGCGATCGCACCTGGAACGCCCTTCATACAGCCGCAGTGGAAACGCTCCCCGGCGTGTTCCGGCTCCTGGGCGTGGCCGAGCCCGACATCGACGACCTCCTCCAGGAGGTCCTCCTCACGGCGTACAAGACCCTGGATCGCTTCGACCCCGACTGGCAGCCATCCCAGCCCAGCTGGCACCCGCCCCAGACCGAGGTGGGCGTCGCCGGCGATCCCGCGCGCCGGGCAGACCGAGCTCAGCACCGCAGCGCCGAGGCGCGGTGGGTGTTCGGGATCGCCTGGCGGAAGGTCGGCCGCTACCTGGGTCGCGCCCGTCGCCGCCGCGAGCTGGCGCATGGCCTGGTGCCCGCGTGGTGCTCCGAAGCGGTCGATCCCGCGCCGCTCAGCGAGCAGCGCGCCGTGGCGCGAGAGCGGCTGGAGCTCGTGATCGACCTGCTCTGGACGCTGGCCCCGGAGCGGCGGCTCATCCTGGTGCTGCACGAGGCGTACGAGGTGCCGCTCGCCGAGATCGCGCGCGATCTCGGCATCAACTACAACACCGCCACGAGCCGGCTGCGCCTCGCCCGCGCGGACTACCGCGCTGCCGTCCAGCGGCTGCGCCCGGAGCAGCGAGACGCGCTGCGCGGCTGCTGGCTCGGGTTTCCGCTGGCGTCCGCGTTTCTGGCGCGCGAGCACGCCGGAACGACCGCGCCCGCGCTTCCTGAGGCCGCGCCGCCTGGGGCTGCGCTTCCTGAGGCCGCGCCGCCTGCGCCCGTGCTTCCTGAGGAAGCATCGCCTGAAGTCGTGCCGCCTGAGGTCGCGCCGCCTGCGCCCGCGCTTCCTGAGGCCGCGCTGCCTGACGCCGCGCTGCCGCCGCCGGCACCGCCTGCGCTGGCGCCGCCGGCATCTGCGCCAGCGGGGCTCGCGGGCTGGCTCGCCCGGCTGGCCCAGGTGAGACCCGCGCTCCGGTGGACCGGGGCGAGCGCTGGATACGCCCTGGCCTTGCTGCTGGCGCTCGCGCCGCCGCGACCGCTCTGGGCTGACCGCTTCGGCGCGCCTCTGGCCGATCTGCTCCTCCGCGCGCGCAGCGCCCGCGCGATGGAGGTGGCGCCGCGGGAGACGCCGGCGCCGCAGCCCACCGTGCCGGCGCCCGACGTGACCTCCCGGCGCGCCATGGCGCCGCCTCCAGCGCGCGACGTCGCGCCGTCTCCAGCGCGCGACGTCGCGCCGCCTCCAGCGCCGTCGACGAGCGCGCGGGAAGACTCGTTCGTCGAGGAGTACCGGGTGCTCGACGCGGCGCAGGCGATGCTCTCCGCCGGCGATCCCGCCGGGGCGCTCCAGCAACTCGCCCTGCACGAGCAGCGGTTCCCGAGCGGCCGTCTGAGGTCGGTGCGCGAGCGGTTCCGGGAGCTCGCGCAGGCGCGCCTGGCCGGCTCCGCCGAGGGCGCGGCGAGCGCGGAGCCGCCGCGATGAGCCGGCCCCACGACGGACGGGCACGGCGTGCGCGGCCCGCGCGCGGCGCCTCGAGGCCTCGACGCCATGACCGGCGCGCGGCGCTCGCCGGTGCCGCCGCCCTCGGGGCCGCGTACCTGCTCTCCGTCGAGGCAGCTCACGCCGAGCCGGAGCCGCGTCCGAGGGCGGCGCGCCTCGAGTACGTGCGCGGTCGGGGCGCCGAACGCTGCCCTGACGCGTCTTTCCTGCGCGCGGAGGTGGCGCGGGTGGTCGGCGCGGATCCGTTCCGGGACGACGCTCCGCTCCTGATCTCGGCCAGGATCGAGCGCCAGGGGGCCGAGCTCGTCGCCTCCCTGGCGCTGCGCGACAGCGAGGGGAAGACCCGGTGGGCCGACGGGTTCAGCACCACCAGAGCCTGCGAGGTGCTCGTCGCCGGCATGGGCCTCGCTGTCGCAGCGCAGCTCCTGAGCATGCCGGAGCGAGGGTCGCGTGAGGCTTCGCCGCGTGGAGCTGCGCAGGCGCCGCCGGGAGCGCCCGAGCCTATGCCGCCTGCGCAGGCTCCGCAGGGGGCGCCCGAGCCTATGCCGCCTGCGCAGGCTCCGCAGGGGGCGCCGAGGGCTTCACCGCCCATGCAGGCGGCGCGCGCGGCGCCGGAGCCGTCCGGCCGGGTCGCGCCGGCGCTGCCTACCTCCGCCGATGAGGAAGCGCCGGCGGGTCCTTCCGAGCCGTTGCGGATCGAGGCGGGGCTAGGGGCGACCGTCGGACTGGGGATCACGCCGGGGGTCGCGGCCGGGACGACCCTGGCCCTCGGCGCGCGCTGGTCGGACTGGTCGGTCGCCGTGGAGGCGCGGGGGCTCGTCTCGTTGGCGAAGGAGGTCGAGGGCATGCCTCTCGGGACAACGGCCTTCACGGTAGCCACCGTCGCCTGCCTTCGCGGTAGCCACCTGTTCGGCTGCGGGCTCGCGACGCTCGGCGCTGTCCGATTCGTCCCGGAAGAGCCATGGAACATGCGTGTACGCAGCAAGGCCCTGTTCGGGGTCGGCGCGCGGCTCGGCAGCGCGTGGCGGCTCTCGGACAGGTGGTCTGCGCATGTCCACGCCGAGGCGATCGGGATCGTGGAAGAAGCGCGGCTCAGGCGTCAGGTGGACCATGCCGTGACGCCAGCGCCGCTCTACTGGACGTCTCCGCCGCTCGGCGTAGCTTTCGGGCTGGGGGTTACCGCCAGCTACTGAGCGGACCCGCGAGACGGGACCCAACGTCGTGAGGATTGGTGAGAAAAATATGTTCGAATTTGCAATGACGAGCTCGCGGATGACTACGACCGTCAGGGGAGATGGTCGTTGTCTGTGTGGAGCGGTATGGGTTACCTTGCCACGCATGCGGATCTACCCGTTGTTGATGGCAGGGTTCCTCGTGTTGCCGGGCTGCGCTGGCGATCCAACCGTCTACGGGCCTTGTCAGCCCAGTGAATACGGCTCTCCGGCATGCCCGTACCCCGAGGCGGGCACCGGGGATGCGGGCGACGGCGGTGATGGGGGCGGAGGCTCCGGCGGCGGCGGAGGCGGAGGCGGGACCGCCGGCGGCGACGAGAGCGCCTGCGCCGGCGACTGCATCCCGCCGGCGCCCCTCGGCTGGTTCGGCCCGGCGCTCCTCTGGTACGGCCCGCCGGACCAGGGGCCCGGCTGCCCCGCCGAGGCGCCGAACGTCGGCTACCAGGGCTTCGCCGACCTGGCGCCAGCCCCGCTCGCCTGCGCGGCCTGCGTTTGCGACCCGCCGGCATCTGCCTCGTGCGAGCTCCCGCTGGGCTGGTCGGCGCACACGGCCGCGGCGTGTACCGCCGGCGGCCCCGGCAGCATCGAGACCGCCTTCACGGCGCCCGACGGTTGGGACGGCGCCTGCACCGCGACGAACGCGATCCCCGCGGGCCAGGACTGCGGCGGACAGCCGTGCGTGCAGTCGCTCTCGGTCGACGCGCCCACCGTGCTGGTGACCGCCGCGTGCACGCCCAGGGTGGACGAGCCGCCGCCGCCGACGCGCGAGGATCCGTGGCAGACCCGGGCGCTCGCCTGCCTGCCCGGCGCCTACACCGAGTGCCCGGACGACCGGAGCACCTGCATGCCGTCGCCTGGCGAGCCCGGGGTACCGCCGCCCGGCGGCTTCCTGACGTGCATCTTCCACGAGGGCGACGTGACCTGCGAGAGCCCTTATCTGGACAGGCACGTCTTCTACAGCGGCGCCGAGGACACGCGCGGCTGCTCGGAGTGCGCCTGCGGGGCGCCGGAGGGCGCGTCGTGCACGATCATGGCCTCGGTATACAGCGACGGCGCGTGCGCGAACCTGCTCGCGTCGAACGTCGTGAGCTCGACGACGCCGTTCTGCGGGGTGACGCCGCCCGGCGTCGCGTTCGGCAGCAAGTCGGCGGAGGTCGTCGCCGTGGATCCCGGCGCCTGCGCGCCGAGCGGCGGCGAGCCGACGGGCGAGCTGCTGCCGGCCGAACCGTCGACCTTCTGTTGCCTCGCATAGGCTCGACCTGGCCGGCGCGGGGCGGCCCATGTCGTGGTCGGGGTCCGGGCCGCTGCTCCGCGTTTGCGGTCGACCTACTCCACCGGGCGGCGACGCGCTCGACCCTGCTCACGGACCCGTGGCAAGCGAGGGCAGTCTGCTGAGCATCACGCTGCCTCGTATGTGGCTGCCGAGCTCGGCCTTGGACCGATGGTGACCCGTGTCGATTTTCTCGACTATCTCGATCGTCAATACAAATCGACCAAAGGCTGCGCCGGCGCGCCCTTCCGACGGGAGACTGGACTAGACTTCGGGCATGCCTCACCCGGATCAGCCCTTCACCAACGAAGAAGAAGAAGAGGATCTGCTCGACGAAGAAGGAGAGAATCTGCTCGATTGGGCAACCACGACCGTGGTCTACGCCGTCGGCTACATCCGCATTCTCGCCGACGCGATCGAGAGCGGCGACGCCGATCTCCAGGTGGATCCCGTGGCGTGGGAAAACACCTTGAACGCCGTCGAGGGGGTGATGGCGGATCAACTCCGAGGTCACCTGCACGGGCCTACACCCATCACCGTGGAAGACGTCGAACGGGTGCAGCGACTCCGTAGCCTAGGTTCCGCTGCGCTCTCGGGCGGAGAGCGATCATCCGAATTCTGCCCGCTCGCAATTCGGTGCATGGAATCTATGTTCGGGCAGGACTGGAAGCACGCGGCGCGGGAAGCAGCGTCCTGCGCGCGCGCTCTCAATCAGGAGTTCCACCCACGTAGCGGCACATGACGGGTTTGCCGATGAAGAACGTACAGCTATCTCCGTTCTCGTAGTAGTACCAGCAGCTGGTGATCAGGCCGAGGCCTCTGCATTGCCACAGTAGTCCCGTTTTGACGTTGTTTTTGTATGGATGTTTTCGCCCGCCCGGGCATGATATTCCTGCGTTGGCGCACTTCTCCATGCACTCGGCGCCGTGCTCACGTCGCTTGCAGCGGATGACCTTGAATGAGCCGATTGCTTCCGGTTCGGTTGTGGGACCATTCTCCGCATTGTCGTCAAGTGTCAGATTGTCAGCTCCTGGATCGATGTTTGGTGTGTCGATCTCCGTCTCATCGAGATTTTCTGATGGATGCATGAGACAAGATGCAACGCATAGAGCGACTCCATGGATCGAGGTGATGACGGCGACCGTTGGAACCATTCGCATGGTACGGGCGACGCAAGCTGCGAGCCACCTCGGTCGATTGTGACGGTGTCACGCGGTGCGCATTCCGGAGCGGTAGGACGAGGAAAATCGGCCGTAGGTGGCATCGTCCGGGTGTCCTGCGCTCCTCGAGAAAAAGGCCTGAGCACCAGCTGGATGAGCTGCGAGAACTACGGAACCTGCCCGGCGGCCGCGAGCTGCTCGAGCCTGCGTCGCACCCACGCTCGCCAGCGAGATCGAACTACTCGGTATCGCTCGCGGACAGCTCGATTCCCAGCACGCCACAGGCCAGGCGAGTACAGGAGGCGCAGATGTTGGCTTCCGGCCCGGCTACGACCTTCGACCCTGTATCTCCGCAGAACGAACATGACCTGGGTGTCGCGGCTCCTCTCTCGTGCGCGAGATCGCCTCGGGCCGCGTCGAGCTGGCCTCCGGCTCCAGCGAGCTCATCGATGATGGCCACCGCGGCATGCATCAATCCGATGGACTCGCGTGTCGCCGCGAGCATTCCTTGCACGACGGTCGTGGGCGCGCGCGCAGGATCGGTCGGATCCGACGCTATCTTTCTACAGTGTCTTAGCGTGGATTCCGCGCTGGTAATAGCGGCGTCCACGAGTCGCTGGTATCGATCCAGCGCCTCGCGCCCAAGACGCAGATCGTTGGTTGCGCGTTCGAGGCTCTCGGTCGCTGCGCTTCGTGCGACCTGAGCCAAGTCTTCGACCGCCGTGATCTCGTCGTCGAACGTCATGTGGCAGCCCTCCTGGGCTAATGCGCGTTTTTGAGGCACCTGCGAAACAGTATCAAAGCCGCCGCTATGCACGGTAGTCGGAGGGCTGGTGGAGACGCTTTGCACAGTTTCACGTTGTTCTCGAACGCCTTGCGGCACTGTTTCTTCGTCCATTCCGGCGATGCCGGTGCGTTGCGTGCCTCGTTGTCGTCAAGTGAATACGGTCCTTCCAGGGTCGTTGCGCCGGGTGCACACCTTCCTGTTTCCTGTGCGACCTGCACAGCCAGGGCGCCACCGGCGACCTCCTGAAAATCACGCAGGCCGAGGTTGCCGCGTCATTCGAGCTCGCGCGCCTGATCGCGCGATGGTCGACCGGCGCCGCAGCCGCGCCGGAAATCCAACCCCTCGCGGCCAAGGTCATCGCGCCGTTGCGCTCATCGGTCAATTCCTCCGAGTAGCGACGCGGCGAGTCGTCCGAGCGACGCGCCACTCCCCGTCCGGCCGGGACTCGACGCCGACCGCGCTGGACGCCGGCGGCGCCGCGCTGATGTTCAGCAACCCGAGACCCAGCGACGGCTGCCCGCCTGCTCGACCCCGAGCTCGCCCTCCTGCTCGCCGTCGAGGCACGCGGCTTGCGTTTCATGCAGTGCAGGGGGCGCGGCCGGTCTCATGGCGGGATCGCTCGACCCCGGAGCAAGGCGATGGACGGCGCAGCCAGGGACATCTTCGTCATCAGCGACCTGCACCTCGGCGACGGCGGCGTGCGCGACAACTTCGATAGCGGCAAGAAGACGCCACAGCTGCGCGCATTTCTCGACCACGTGGGCAGCGAGGGGGGCGAGCTCTTCGTCCTCGGCGACCTCTTCGAGCTCTGGCAGATGAACCTCAGCCTGCTGCTCGTGAAGCGGCGCTCGCTCCTCGACCAGCTCGCCACGCTGCGGCTCACCTACGTGCCCGGCAACCACGACATCGACCTCGCGCACTTCATCGACACGGACTTCCTCCATCACCCCTTCTTCGCCGCCATGCGCGCGCCGTTCGTCCGGGAGCTCGGAGGCAAGCGGTTCCGCTTCTCGCACGGGCACGAGACCGATCCCTTCAACGCCGGCGACGATCCCGGCTTCGGCCGCATGCTCGCCATCTTCGCCGGCGTCTGGGAGGACGAGAACGGCTCTCCGCTCCTCGAGAGCGGCGAGAGCGTGGAGGACGTCCTCGAGCAGTTCGGCGAGTCGATGCTGACGATCTGGCGGCGCGCCCTTTCGACGATGCACGGGCGCGGCGCGAAGCAGGACGTACGCCCCACCTCGGCCCTCACGCCGGCGCAGAACCCGGATCGGCTCGGCGAGCACGTGGCCGGGGTCCGCGCAGCGCTGGAGAGGGGGGGCGACCATGACGTGGCGGTGCTCGGGCACACCCACAAGCCAGGTCGTATCGGCGATTGGTACTTCAACAGCGGATCCTGGACCGGCCCCCACAACCCCTTTCTCCGCATCTCCCCGGACGGTCACGTGCGCTATCTCGAGTGGAAGGACGGCCGCGAGACCGAGCGCGAGATGCCGGTGGTGCGACCGGAGGCAGGGCCCGGCCGCGCGCCGCCGGTGAAGAAGAATCCGATCGCCGCGGCGCACGCCGCCGCGCGGACGCTCTTCCCGAAGCCGACCCGGCCGGAGCGCTCCCGGTGGGTCCTCATCGCGCAAGGCGCCCTCGCGCTCGCGGTGGGCGCCGGCGCCCTGACCATCTCGGTCGGTCAGGGCTCGTCCGCGGGGTGGCGGTTGCTCGTCTCGGCGTTCGCGGTCTACGCGCTCGCCGATGGCGCCCTGTCGCTGCTCGGGGCGTCGCGCGAGCCGCCCGTCCGGCGCCTCCTCTCGCGCGTGCGCGGCGTGGCGAGCCTCCTGCTCGGCCTCCTCGTGCTCCGGCGCGGCTACGTGGTCGAGATCTTCGTGGTCCTCGTCGGGATCTGGGCGTTCGTCTCCGGCGCGCTGCGCGTCGCGGCGTCGGTCGTGCTCAAGGGCATGGTGGAGTCGAGGTGGCTCTTCCTGGTGGGTACAGGCTCGATGCTCGCCAGCCTCGTCCTGCTCTCGCTCCCCGCGTCGGCGGTGCTGCTCAAGTACGCGCTCGCCGCGTATCTCTGCTACTACGGCGCGGGAGAGCTCCTGGCCGGCATCTTCGGACAGCGGCTGCCCAGGGCGGCGCGCCTCCACCCCTCCGCCTGAGGCGGCCCGCGCGTCATGAAAGGGCAACGGGACAGGAACGCTGAGGCGATCGAAGGCTCGATGGAATGCCCGGGCCTCATTGTGGGTCGGGCTTGCTGGTCAACACGGCCTGGGTCTCCTCTGGAGGTCCTTCGAACGCGTCCCAACCCTCCTGCGGTTCTATGCCGAACTCGTCAAGGAACGCGCGCGCTCCCTGCACGATATCAGCCGGAATATCAGCGTCGGGCATCCACGCGCTGAAAAGATCGCGCAGCTTCTGGGCGTGAGCCGTCGTTATCCGCCTGGTGCTGCCATCGTAGTTTCTCTCCCATTCCGCAGCTACGGGGATGTAAGCGTCCAGGTGCTGCAGGATGTGTTCGCGACTCGGCAAGCTGGCGCCACTCGCCGCAAACCGCGGCGATGCGAAGAAAACCATGATATCCAGCAGGCGCATGAAGGATGTCATGAAATCCTTGAATCGTGCCTGTTGCTCGATCTCCGTGTTGTGGACGCTCATTTTAGCATCTTCCATTCGCCGTCGATATAGCTGAAGGAAACGGGGACGCCCCGGAAACTGCTGATTATCGTGCCTGCAGAACCAACGACCTCCGCGTCGACGATGCAGACATACGAGCACCATCCCTTGACCGCAAGGTTCGCGAGCGACCCGAACCACTCAGGGCACGGCTTGCACCGTCCATCACCGCAGTCGTTCGGACCGCAGACGGCCCATCGCTGCTTGGATCTGGACCAGACCTTGTGGCTGTAAGGACAACCAAACTCGTCGGCGCACTCGTACCTCACGATGTAGCCCATCGGAAGCGCAGGGAGAAGAGCGGGGTCCATGGTTGCCACCCAAGCATCGGCTTGCTCCAGCGCCCACGGAAGATGGCGCTCGACCAACATGCTTAGCGCCACTTCGTCGAGTGACTCCGGTGCCACCCCTTCGCTTTCAATAGCGCCGTCAAGCAGGTACAGAGCGTAGCTCGTCCTGGCTGTGGCGACGGCTAATTGGAGCGGATCTGCGCTCGCTATTGCATCGGTAAACACGTCTTCTTCGGACGCGGGCTCAGTGGGGCTTCGCGGGGCGTTCTCCTCCTCTCCTGGGTCGCTGAAATCCGTCAAATCGTCGGAACGATCTGCGTCTTCCGAGCCGGTGCCAAATCGGAACGTGCAACTTGGCGTCAGTGCTACACCGAGCGCCGCGGAACATGCGAGGGCGCAGATTCTCATGAGGACGTGCTGCGTCATGCGACGATGGCTCCTTTCACGTCATACCAGATCGAGGCCACGCACCTGGCGAGCGGGGCCTTGGGGACGAAACGGTAGAACTTCGCCGCCATGGCACGAGGGTCGCCACGAACACGTTCGCGATCAAGCCGAGCGGAGGCTCGAGGTAGAGGGTCGCGACGCGGAGCTCGCTCACGTGGATTCCGCCCGCGGACGTGACGTCATCGGCCGAGACGCTCAGGGCGACGAGACCTCGCCCGCAGAAAAGGGGTCGGAGCCCCGAGCGCGCCCAACTACGGTAGCTCCAGCCATGAAGACCGCCCTCCCGACCCCCGCCTCCCGCGCCCCGCTCGCCGCGCTCGCCGGGCTCGCCGCCCTCGCCGCGGGGGCCGCCTGCGTGCAGCCGCACGCCTCCCCGCCGGCCGAGCCGCCCAAAGCAGCCCAGCCAGCGCCCCCCGCCGCCCAGGCCGCGCCCTCGCCGCCGCCGTTCGGCCAGATCCCCCGGCTCGACTTCAACCGCATCGCCGTGGAGCTCGATCTGCCGCTCTTCTGGATCGCGGACCGGAACAGCTCGGGCGCCGTCGAGCCCGACGAGGTCGCCGCCCTCTGGCACCACACCAAGGCGCCCGCCTGGGTCGCCTCCGGGGCCTTCACCCCGGAGTTCACCTCGGCCTACGCCGCCATGCTCAAGATCAAGGCCGAAGGGCACCCGCGGGCCGGCCTCGACGAGGCCGAGCAGCGGCGCCGCGACGCCGTGCTCGCGGAGCTCGCGGCCGGCCGGCCGTCGCTCCTCCGGTCCGACTTCCGCGGCGCGTCCGCCGAGGACCGGGCCATCGTCGGCCACCTGCTCAAGGTGGCCGCGCTGATCGACCAGATCCACGCGAAGCAGCTCGGCTCCGCCGGCATGGCCGACAAGATCCCGGCCGACGATCCGGCGAGCCGGGCGCTCTTCTGGCGCAACCAGGGGCCCTGGTGCGAGCAGCCGAAGACCCGCAACGATCCGAACTGCAACGCGCTGCCCGGCAAGCCGCCCCGCGTGACCGGCGCCTACCCGGCGCGGCTCCAGCAGGACAAGAAGTTCTGCGCCGCGCTCGAGGCGCGGCGCGACCAGCAGGCGCTCCTCTCGCCGTTCACCCTGGTCGTCGAGGAGGGCGGCGCGCTCAAGGCCGTGCCGTACAGCGAGGCCTACAAGCCCGAGATGGAGGCGGTGAGCCGGGAGCTCAAGGCCGCGGCCGAGGCGATCCAGAGCCCCGGCGAGGCCGCCTTCAAGGCGTACCTGCTCGCGGCGTCGCAGGCGTTCCTCGACAACCAGTGGGAGCTCGCGGACGAGCCGTGGTCGAAGATGAACGCCGAGAACTCGGCGTGGTACCTGCGCGTGGGGCCGGACGAGACGTACTGGGAGCCGTGCAGCCGCAAGGCGGGCTTCCACGTGAGCTTCGCGCGCATCAACCAGGAGTCGCTCGCCTGGCAGAAGAAGCTCGACCCGGCGAAGGCCGACATGGAGGCGGCCTTCGCGAGGCTCGCGGGCGCGCCGTACAAGGAGCGCAAGGTCGCGTTCCACCTGCCCGACTTCATCGACGTCGTGCTGAACGCCGGCGACTCGCGCGCCGCGACCGGCGGGACCGCGGGGCAGAGCCTGCCGAACTGGGGGCGGGTCGCGACCGAGGGCCGCGGCCGCACCGTGGCCATGGTGAACCTCTTCGACGACGACGACAGCCGCGCCGCCCTCCGGGAGGCCGCCGCGTCGCTCCTCTGCAAGGCCACGATGGAGAGCGTCTCGCTCGAGCGGCCCGTCGCGACGCTGGGCACGGTGCTGCACGAGGCGGCCCACAACCTGGGACCGACGCAGAACTACAAGGTGAAGGGCAAGACCGACAACGAGATCTTCGGCGGGCCGCTCGCCACGATGCTCGAGGAGTTCAAGGCGCAGACCGGCGCGCTCTTCTTCACCGGCTGGCTCGCCGAGCGGGGCGTGATCGATCCGGCGCTCGCCCGCATGGCGGAGACGCGGGAGGTGATCTGGGCGCTCGGGCAGGTGGGGCAGGGGATGTACACCGCGGGCGGCGAGCCGCGGCCGTACGGCCAGCTCGCCGCGATTCAGCTCGGCAGCCTGCTCGACGCGGGCGCGCTCGGCTTCTACCGCGGCGAGGCGGCGGCGAACGGCGCGGACAAGGGGTGCTTCTCGATCCAGGCCGACAAGCTGCCCGCCGCGGCGGAGGCGCTCGCGAGGACGGTGCTCGGCATCAAGGCGCGCGGCGACAAGGCCGCCGCGCAGCGCCTGCGCGACGACTACGTCGAGAAGGAAGGGGCGTGGAAGGCGCTGCGCGGGGTGATCGAGGAGCGCATGCAGCGCATGCCGTTCGGCAGCGTCGTGTACGCGATCGAGCTGTAGCGAATCTTCCCCGGGGCCTCCGCGCGCGCAGGCATGCCGGGCGGAGCGCCACCGGCGAAGCCCTGCCCTTGACGATCGAGCGGAAGGCTACGGATACTCGCGTGCCATGAGGAGCCCGTGACGCCCTACTACCGCCGCGACCAGGCCGACGGCATCACGCCGCCGAACCTCGCCGACGAGTCGACCTACGCGGAGCACATCGTCCATGCGCGCGGCAAGCGCACGCGGTTCACGTCGCTGAGCCTCGACCCGGCCACCATCGTCGACTTCGGGCCTCAGCTCTGGCGGCTGCTGGAGCCCGAGATCTACGACGACGGGCACGGCGTCGTCGCCCACGACGCCCTGGTCGGCTCCCTTCGGGAGGACCTCAGGTCCGCGCCCGATCCGGCTGCCCGCGAGCTCGCGGCCCGGGCGCTCCCGCGCGCGGTCAAGCGCCGGGAGGCGCTCGTCCACTGGAGCTTCGATGTCTCCCGGATCGCCCGCAAAGAGCTCTCGGAGTGGGCGCGGCCTCACGTGCGGCACTACTTTGTGAAGGTATGAGCACCGAGCTGTTCTCGTGTCGCAACTGCATCCACAACCCGGCCCAGGGGCTCACGCTGGGGCCGGGCGCAGGCTTCTGCCTGACGTGGGGCTCCGTCATCGAGCGGCCGGAACAGACGACCTGCAAATACCTGCATCGCAAGGATTTGCCGATGTTCCTCGCTCGCCGTGGCATCCAGGAGCACCAGGACGAGTTCTCTCAGGTGCCGCACATGGCCGACCTCGAGACCCATGAGCCCGTCGTCCCACGCGCCTATGACAGCGACGACGTGCCCGACGCGGAGCGGCTGGACAACGTGACCCGGGCCGTCGCCGCTTACCACGCGCTGGACAGCGCGCCGGACGCCACCGCGCAGCGCCGCTCCTTGACGCTGGCGACGTTCGCGGGGGCCGCGGACGGCCGCAGGGCCATGACGTACGCGAGCCTGGTGCGCCGCGTGCTCGCCAGCGGAGCCCCGGCGCGCATGTGGACGCGACGCGTGCTGGACCTGCTGGACGAGATCGACGCGGATGTGCTGTTTCGAGCCGCGGACCTCCTCGAGGCCAGCGGAGCGGCGGACGCCAGGTGGGAGGTGGCGCATGCGCGCCTCTCGTGCATCCAGGAGTTCGGCTGGCACGCGGGGCAAGAGCGGCTGATGTACCCGATGACAGAGCTCGGAGCCCACGTCGCCGAGGAAGACTGGAACGGATTCCTCGGCGCGCTCGGGCGGCTCAAGGGGAGCTTCCGGGACCTCGTCATCGCCTTGGACGTCGAGCAGCGAATCCTGAGAGGCCCCGGCCTGTAGCCCGGTGGCGAAGGCCGACAGGACCCCACGGCTCGCCTGGAGAGCCCCATGACCGCGGCGCAACCGCAACAGACGACCCCGCCCGCGCGCCGGTCGGCCAGCGCGCGCGGGCGGCGCCGCGCCCTCGGCCTGCTCGCGCTCGTCGGCCTCCCCGCGCTCGGCCTCGGCGAGCTCGCGGCGCACGTCCACTTCAGCGAGCGCGCGCCGGGCTTCGACGCATGGCGCGAGGTGAAGGCGCCCCTCGAGGCGATGATGCAGCCCGGCGACCTCGTGGTCGTGGCGCCCGCGTGGGCCGATCCGGCGGCGCGCCGTGCGCTCGGCGACGCGCTGATGCCCCTGCGCGACGCCGCGCGGCCCGACGAGAGCCGGTACGCGGCCGCCGTGGAGATCAGCGTCCTCGGGCAGCGCGCCGAGGAGCTCGCGGGCTTCCGCGAGGAGGCGCGGCAGGAGCACGGCCGCTTCGTGCTCCGGCGCCTCGTGAACCCGTCGCCCGCGCGCGTCGTCTACGACTTCGTCGATCACGTCGCGCCCGCGTCGGCGGACGCGCGCGTCACCGATCCGCCCGCCGCGTGCCGCTGGAACCCGCGCGCGCGGATCGCCGCCGGCGGCCTCGGCGGCCACCCGACGTTCCCCGCGGAGCGCTTCGAGTGCCCGGGCGGCCCGTTCTTCAACGTGGGGGTGACGGTGATCGCCGACGAGGAGTTCCGCCCGCGCCGGTGCATCTGGTCGCACCCGCCCAGGGACGGCGAGATCGTCACGCGCTTCCGCGACGTGCCGCTCGGCTCGGTGATCCGGGGGCACGCGGGCATGTACTGGATCATCGAGCGCGAGCGGCAGGGCGCGCCGGTCACGCTGTCCGTGCGCGTGAACGGCGAGACCGTGGGCGAGGCGACGCACCACGACGGCGACGGGTGGGCGGCGTTCGAGTTCCCGCTCGCCGCCCACGCGGGCGCGGCGAACGCCGAGGTGGAGTTCTCCGTGAGGTCCGCGGATTACACGCACCGCCACTACTGCTTCGAGGCCGACACCCGATGAAGCGAACGGCGCCCCTCGCGCCCGCCGACGGGCTCGTCGCGGTCGCGCTCGCGGCGGCGTACGTCGCCCTGCTGCTCGCGACCGCGGGCGATCTCGGCTACGCGCGCGACGAGGGGTTCTACTTCTTCGCCGCGAACCGCTACGGCGCGTGGTTCCAGGCGCTCCTCGAGGCGCCCCGCGCCGCGCTCCGCCCGGAGGTCGTCGACGCCGCCTGGTCGGTGAACCACGAGCACCCCGGCCTGATCAAATCGCTGTTCGCGCTGTCGAACCTGCTCCTGCAGAAGCGGCTCGGGCTCTTCGCCATGGAAGGCACGAGCTACCGCTTCCCGGCGATGGCGCTCTCGGGCGCCGGGGTCGCGCTCGTGTACCTCTGGGGAACGCAGGCGCGCGATCGGCTCGCCGGCGCGTCCGCGGCCGTGCTCTTCGCGATGCTGCCGCGGTACTTCTACCACGCGCACCTCGCGTGCTTCGACGCGCCGATCGTGACCGTCTGGGCCGCGTGCGCCTACGCGTACTGGCGCTCGCTGCGCGACGGCGGCGCGCTCTGGCCCGTGCTCACCGGCATCGCCTTCGGCCTCGCGCTCGACACCAAGCACAACTCGTGGTTTTTGCCGATCGTCTGCGTCGCGCACGCCGTCGCGCTGGAGCTCCGGGAGCGGATCGTCGCGCGCCCGGAGGCGGCGGAGGCCGCGCCGGCGCCGCCGCGAGGGGCCCGGCGCTCGGTCGCCGCGCTCGCCGCCATGGCGACGATCGGCCCGCTCGTCTTCTACGCGCTCTGGCCGTGGATCTGGCGCGACACGCTCGCGCGCCTGCGCGAGTACGCGTCGTTCCACCTGAACCACGAGTACTACAACATGGAGTTCCTCGGCCAAAACCACTGGACGCCGCCGATGCCGAGGGCCTACGCGCCGCTGATGACGGCGGCGACGGTGCCCGCCGTGACGCTCTGCCTCTTCGCCGCGGGGCTCTGCGCGGCCGCGCGCGAGCGCCTCGTCTACCCGCTCGCGCGGGCTGCGGCGCGGCTCGCGCCGGAGAGCGGGAGGCTCGCCGCCGCCCGCGCGCTCGCCGCGCGCCTCCGCCCGCCGCCGCCCGACGCCGGCGGCACGGCGCTGCTCTGGTTCCTCGCCATCGCCGCCGTCTACGGCGCGTGGCTCTCGCCGAGCACGCCGATCTTCGGCGGCACCAAGCACTGGATGACGGCCTATCCGTTCATCGCCCTGTTCGCCGGCGCCGCGTTCTCCGCCGCGGTGAGGCGCGCGCGCGTCGGGCTCCGCGCGCTGCTCGTCGCCCGGCGCGGCGCCGGCGCGACCGCCGGCGCCTTCGCGCCGGGGGCCGCGCTCGCCGCCGCGGCGCGCGGGCCGCTGGTCCCGGCGCTGCTCGGGGCGGCGGTGGTCGCGGCGCCCATCGCCGAGACGCTGCACGCGCACCCGTGGGCGCTCTCGGCCTACACGCCGCTGGTCGGCGGCGCGCCCGGCGCCGCGAGCCTCGGGCTGAACCGCACCTTCTGGGGCTACACCACGGGCGCGGTCGTGGACTACCTCAACGAGCACGTCCCGCCCCGGGGGACGGTGTACATCCACGACACCGCCGGCCAGGCGTGGGACATGCTGCTGCGCGACGGGCGCCTGCGAAAGGACATCCGCGGCGTCGGGGCGGCCGCGGGCGCCGACTTCGCCCTGTACCACCACGAGAAGCACATGCTCGGGCAGGCGTACCAGGCGTGGGTCGCGTTCGGGACCACGAGCCCGGATCACATCGCCGGGCTCGACGGCGTGCCGGTGATCCTGGTCTACCGGAACCGGGCCCGCTGAGGGCGATCAGCGCTTCTTCGCCGCCGCCTTCTTCGCCGGCGCCTTCGCCGCCTTCTTCGCGGGGGCGGGCGAGGACTTCTTGGCGGCGGGGGCCTTCGCCGCCTTCTTGGCGGCGGTCGCCGCGGTCTTCGCCGTGGCCGCCCGCTCCGACGCGGGCGCCTTCTTCGTCGCGGCGGCCGCCTTCTTCGCCGGCGCCTTCTTCGCGCCCCGCGCCGCCGCGGCCCTGGGCTTGCTCGCCGCGGGCCGCTCGGACGCCGGCTCGGCCGGCTTGCGGGGCTTCCCGCGCGCGGCGAGCTTCTTGGACGGCGTCTCGTCCTCGAGCTCCTCGCCCTCGTCCTCGAGCTCCTCGCCCTCGTCCTCGAGCTCCTCGTCGTCGAGGTCCTCGGCGTCTTCCTCGTCGTCGAGCTCCTCGTCGTCGAGGTCCTCGTCCTCGAGATCGTCGTCCTCGAGATCGTCGTCCTCGTCGACGCCGTCCTCGTCGAGGTCGTCGTCCGCGCGCACCGGCTGCGGCGCGGGCTCGTGGCGCCGCGGCGCCGGGGCTTCGCCGCGCTGCGGGGCGACGGCCGGCCTGCTCGCCGCGCCGGGCGCGCCGAGCGGCTCGCCGAGCAGGGCGGCGACGTCGCGCGTGAACTCCGTCATGTGGCTGTCGACCTCGAGCGCGTCCTGCTCGGACAGCGGGGTGAGCTTGAGCCGGAGGACGCGGTCGCCCGCGATCTCCCACGACGCGGCGCAGCCGCCCTCGCGCAGCATCCTCGAGGCGATGGCGTCGATCCGCTGGCGCAGGCCGGCGCGCGCGCCGGGGTCGATCTTGCGCTGCAGCTCGAAGCGGCGCTCCAGCATCGGGAGCGTCACCACCTTCGCCTCGACGAGATCGGAGAGCTCGTCGGCCACCGCCTCCTCGATCTCGAGCCGGGCGTCCGGGTCGCTGCTCCCCAGCGAGAACGTCGCCTCGCGGAGCTCGGGCTCGTACGACGTCAGCTTGCCGCCGGCGCTCTGGGCCGCGCGCGCCAGCGACTCGCGCAGCACCTCCGCCGGCGCGCGCTTGCCGACCGTCGAGGCGACGTACCCGAGCGTGTCGAGCCGCACGTGCACCGGGCCGTCGTCCTCGAGGCCGAGCTCGGGCCGCGGGCCGAGCAGCGCGTCGCGCATCACACGGAAGACGTCGCGCTTGATCACGTTGTCCTCGGTGAAGATGTCCTCGACGTGCTCGGAGTCCATCAGCGTGCTCGTCAGGCTCGCGACGAGCTCCTCGACCTGGTCGTCGATCTCGTCGGTGCCGAACGTTGTCGTGACCTCCCCGTCGACGAGGGCCCACGGCTCGAGCCGGGGCGCGATGGCCGCGATGTCCGCGGACATCTTGTCCTCGAGCTCGCGCGCCAGCGCGGTCGCGCCGCCCCTGGCCACGAGGATGTGCCCGTGAGCCTTCAGCGCATCGACGATGCTCGTGGAAAGTCGGCGGGAGAGGTTGCGCTCGTTCACGAGGCGCGCAGCTTACACGGTTTGCGCGGCCTGGCGATACTTCGGAGCGCGCGGATCGGCCGTGCTCAGGGGTCGTTCTCGATCACCTTGATCAGCACGCCGCCGATCCGCTCCGGGATGGCCGCGCGCGCTGCCTCGGCCCCTCCGGACCGGACGCTCACGCGGACGATGAAGCCGACCCCGTCCTCTCGCTCGACCCCGACGCCGACACACCACGGCTCGCCGGCGATCTTGGCCTTGAGCTCGTCCTTGGCCCGCCGGGCCGATCCCACGTCGCTCATCTCGTTCACCTCTCCGTAAGTTGGCGCGCGAGCGCGCCGCTGCATCCGCCCGCGCTCACTCGCTGTATCCGACCGCCAACACCTGCCACGTCGCGGGCGCGTCGGCGACATCCACGATGCTCGCCGCGAACTCGCCGCTCGCCGACGGGGCGAGATCGCCGCCCGCCACGGGGATCTGACCGACGCTGACGATCTTGCCGTCGGCGCCGTAGAGCGAGACGATCGCGAGCACGGACCGGGCCGCGAAGGCGGACTCGTTCGTGATCCTGCCGGCCACCTGGTACGGGCTCTGCCCGCGCGTCGGCGTGAATTTCGTGTCCGCGATGTTGAGCTTGGCCAGCTTCCCCCGGAACGTGGCGGGCGCGGGGGCGACCTCGGCCTTGAACGTGGCGAGCCCGGGGGGACGCGGGGTGGCGAACGCGCAAGGGACCTTCTCGCCCGGCGGCAAGAGGCGCACCTGGGTCGCGCAGTCGCCGCTCAGGAGGGCGACGTCGCCGGCGCCGTAGAGCGTGACCTTCGCGCTCGGGGAGCCGATGGCCACCGTGCCGGTGTTGTGGATCTCGCCGACGAAATGCAGGAGCTTCCCGGCGCGCGCCGGGAAGCTCCGGAGGTCGCGGATCTCGGCGCGGAGCACGCCTCGCTCCGCGGCCGCGTCGGCGGGGGGATCGGCGACGGGCGCCGTGGGCAGCGGCTCGGGGAGCCTGGCCATCTCGCGGGCGGTGACGCCCGTGGAGAAGTAGATGAGCACCGCGCCCGCGAGGATGCAGAGCAGGAAGACGGCCCCGCAGCCGATGCCGAGGATCAGCGCGAGGTTCGACCGCCGCGGCGGAGGCCCGACCGGCGCGCCGCCGAAGCCGCCCGGAGCGGGGCCGAACGCCTGCGGGCGCGGACCGTAGCCGCCGGGCGGGCCGTAGCCGCCCGGAGGACCGTGGCCGCCAGGGGGACCATGGCCGCCGGGAGGGCCGTAGCCGCCGGGAGGGCCGTAGCCGCCGGGAGGGCCGTAGCCGCCGGGAGGGCCGTAGCCGCCGGGCGGGCCGTGGCCGCCGGGAGGGCCGTAGCCGCCCGGCGGAGGGCCGTGGCCGCCCGGCGGAGGGCCGTGGCCGCCGGGAGGGGCTCCACCCGGCGGATAGCCGCCAGGGGGGTGGTTTGCCGCGCCGAGCGGTGCGCCCTGCTGGTCCATGCGGCCCGCAGTATGCCGGAAAAGAGGCCCGATCGATCCACCCCCGCGGCGCGCCGGTCAGAGGTGCCGGCGCGCGATCTCGGCCCACGTGCCGGTCGGCTCGATCTCCAGGTACCGGCGCCAGCACGGGCGCGCCTTCGTCGGATCGCCGATCTGCTCGTACGCCATCGCGAGGTTGTAATAGGCGTCCGCGAAGCGCGGATCGCTCTCGATCGCGCCGCGGAAATACCGGATCGCCTCGGCCGCCCGGCCGCGCTCCAGCATCACGTAGCCGAGGTTGTACTGCGCCTCGGGCTGCGCCGCGTCGAGGGTGAGCGCCTTCAGGTAGAGCGCCTCGGCCTGCTCCTCGGCGTTGCGCCGGAAGCAGATGTTGCCGAGGTTCGTGTACGCGATCGCCAGCCAGGGGTCGATCTCGAGCGCGCGGCGGTAGAGCGCCTCCGCCTCGTCCATCGTCGCCGGATCCTCGTCGAGCTGGCTGGCCTGCATGTAGAGCTCGTAGGCCGTGCGCGCGCGATCCCTGCCGACCCGCGGGCGGAGCACGCGCACGACGTCGTCGCGCAGCTCCTTCACCTCGAAGTCGAGCACCATCTGCCCGGTGAGCGGCTCGAACGCGCCCGACGCGCTGCGGACCACGACCGCCTTGCCGTCGAAGGCGACGCGGAGCTCGGCGAGGGGGCGCGTCACCTTGGGCAGCGCGGCGCGGATGTTGTCGATCGCACGCGCGACGTCGCGCAGGCGCACCTTGCGCGCGATGAGATCGCGCGCGGCGCGGAGGGCGATCAGATCCGAGAAGGTGTACGCGCGCCGCCCGCGCCGGCGGCCGCTCGGCGGCGCGATGCCGGCGCGATCGAGCGAGCGCAGTCGCCCGGGCGAGATGCCGAGCAGCCGCGCGACCTCGGTGCCGGTGAACATGTCGGTGACCGGCTCGCGCGCGCCGGGCGCAGGCTGCGGCGCCTCCGGCTCGCCGGTCCGTAGGGGGGGCGGGGGCTCGGACACCCGCCCTCCACCAGGGCCGAACACGACGTGGATCACCTTGTCGGAATCGCCGGAGGCGGAACGGTCCTTCTTGCTCATCGCAGCGTCGCGGGCTCCGCGCCGAGGATCGACAGAAGCAGAGCGCGCCGTGTGGAGCCTACCCCGCCTCGAGCCGGAGCGCTCCCGTTCTTCACGTCGGCACGCGCGTCAAGAGGGCACGCGGCGGAGGGCGCGAGCGGTCGCCGCGGCGCTGCGCCGGCGCGCGGCGCTCGGGGTGCATTTTTGCTTTCAGTGACGATCACAGTGATCACGCGCGCGCCGTCCTGTCCGTGGTGAGCAGCACGCGCGCCGTGACGTCCACGGTCAGCGCGAACGAGACCGCCGCCGCGCGCGGCGCGAGCCCGCAGCGGATCTCGGCGTGCATCGGCCCGAGCGGGCCGCCCGCCCGCGCGGCCGCCTCGCGCTGCGCGACGCGGAGCGCCCGCAGCCGGAGGTGGGGGTCGAGCGCGAGCGCTCGGTCGAGCGGCGCCGCGAGCGGCGCGTCCGGCGGCAGCGCGACGAGCAGGCTGGTCGACCCGTAGTACACGAGCGCGCCCCCCTCGCTGCGCGTGCTGCCCTCGCTCACCACGTCGGCGCCGTCGAAGAGGGCGTGGATGCGCCCCGCCGAGCACGCCACGAGCTCGACGTGACGCCGCTGGAGGAGCGGAGGTCGCTTGACCTTCGCCAGACCGGGACCGGGGAGACGCTCGCTGCGAGACATTCCGATCGCGATCGTGGCATTGCCGGACGCAGCTTCCCAAAAGCCCGCGGAGATCCGCACAAAGTTGCGGAGGCACCCGCTTTTGTGCGGGACGCAGGGGGCCGCGCGTCGGCGACGAACTTGGCCATGCGCGGCGCGCCTTGCCACGATGCGCGCCGCGCCGAGGGGCGCGAAGGAGCGACGAGCGACCATGAGCTACACGGGCAACGAGCGCCGCAGGCACCGCGTCTTCATCACCCGCAACACGGAGTACCACGTCCGCGACGAAGTCTGCGTCGCCGTGCGCGACCGGGCGGCGCGGAAGTTCAGGACGTCGCACCTCGCGCTGCACCTGAAGCTCCAGGGTGCGGTCCGGATCAACCCGAACGGCGTCGTGATCCCGGAGCCGCACAACGCGCGCGTCGGCTCCCCCATCTACTTCACGCAGGTGGACCCCGACGGGCAGGAGCGGCAGGTCGTGACGAGCCGCGTGGAGCGCATCGAGCGGCCCGAGAAGAACACCGTGATGCAGTACCCGTCGTGACGCCGCGGAGGCCGCGCCTGGCGGCGCGGCCCGGTGGGCGGCGGTTCGTGTGCGGCGCGTGCGCCGCGCCGTCGCGCGGCGATCAGCCGATGAGGCAGAAGCCTTCGTAGTCGATGTAGCTGGTGATGGTCGGCGACTCGCCGCACGCGGGGCAGCTCTTGTCGCGGCGCAGCTTGAGCTCGCCGAACTTCATCCGCAGCGAGTCGTAGGTGAGGAGCCGGCCGATGAGCGGCGTCCCCTGGCCGAGGATCAGCTTCACCGCCTCGGTCGCCTGGATGATGCCGATGATGCCGGGGAGGATCCCGAGCACGCCCGCCTCCTGGCAGCTCGGCGCGAGGTGCGGGGGCGGCGGCTCGGGGTAGAGGCACCGGTAGCAGGGGCCGACGCCCGGCATGAACGTCGTCACCTGGCCCTCGAAGCGGAAGATCGACCCGTGGACGACCGGCTTCTTCTTGAAGACCGAGGCGTCGTTCACGAGGTAGCGGGTCGGGAAGTTGTCGCACCCGTCGACGACGATGTCGAACTGGTCGAAGATGCGGTCGACGTTGGAGCTGTCGACGCGCTCCTGGAACTTCACGACCTTCACGTCGGGGTTCAGGTCGCGGATCGCCGTCTCGGCGCTGTCGACCTTGGGCATGCCCACCCGCGAGGTCGCGTGGAGGATCTGCCGCTGGAGGTTCGAGTTGTCGACGACGTCGGCGTCGACGAGGCCGAGCGTCCCCACGCCGGCGGCGGCCAGGTACAGGGCGGCCGGGCTGCCGAGGCCGCCGGCGCCGAGGAGGAGGACCTTGGAGGCGAGCAGCTTGGCCTGCCCCGCCTCGCCGACCTCGGGCAGGAGCAGGTGGCGCGAGTACCGATCCCGCTGCGCCTCGGTGAGGTTGGGCGGCAGCTCGACCGGGTAGCTCAGGTCCTTCCAGCGGACGAAGCCCGGGTTGGCGCTCTCCACGTTGGTGTAGCCGAGCTCCTGGAGCGTCTTCGCGGCGAGCGCCGAGCGCGTGCCGCCGGCGCAATAGGCCACGATGTGCGCCGACTTGTCCGGCAGCTTCTGCTCCACTTGCATCTCCAGGAAGGCGCGCGGGATCGAGATCGCGCCCGGGATGAAGCCGGCGCGATACTCCTCCTTCTCGCGCACATCCAGGAGCACCATCGGGACCTTGTCGTCGAGGCGGCGCTTGAGCTCGCTCAGCGAGAGCTCGCGGATGGACTTGCGGACGTCGGAGATGAGGTCGCTATAGGTCGTAGGCATCGTGGCTCCTCAGGGATAGGGAGACTTAGGTGCGCGGCGCTACGAGTCAACGACGGACGGACGGGGGCGGGTTTTCTGCTGGCCGAGAGGCACCCTAACGAGTGCGGGGCAGGAGGTCGGGCCTCGCTCGGAGCGAGGCGAGCGGCTCCTCCTTCTGCGCGCCCCCCTCGCACTCGATGCGCGCGACCCGGCCCGCGGGCGGGACGTCGACGATCGTCGCGGGCTCGTTCTCCGACTTGCAGAGGGCGAGGACCTTCGTGCCCGGGGCGAGGCGCCCGCTGCGGAGCTGCTTGCGCTGGACCTTGACCTCCACGTCGTCCGCGAGCCGCCGGACGAGGATGTCGGCGCCCTGGACGTCGCTCACGACGCCGAGCTCGAGCGTCGGCTGCTTCTCCCGGAGCGGGCCCCACACGCGCTCGCCCTTCAGCTGATCGTTCGGCGGGAGCCAGTCGGCGGTCGGCTCCCGGGCGAGGCGCGGCAGCGGCGCCCAGCCGATCGCGAGCTCGAGCGCCGCCGTGAGCACGGCCGTGGCGGGCTCGACCGCGGTCACCAGGGCGCGATCCTTGGTCTGGCCGAGGACCCAGACGGGGGTCGAGGGCGGGAGGCTGTGCTTCGGCTCGCCGTCGCTGTCGGAGGCGGGCGCGACCGCGATCGTGCCGTGCGACCAGCGCTTCTCGGGCCTCTTCATCGGCTTCATCCGGACCTGCATCGCCTCGACCCAGGCCGCGAGGGCCGAGCGCTTCCGCGCGAGCGCCTCGGGCAGCGCGTTGCTCCCGGGCAGGTCGGCCGTCTCCGGGGCGGGCGCCTCCCAGCGCAGCAGCGCGATGGTCGCGTCGAGCTGCGCCAGCGCGGCGGCCGCGTCCTGCGCGCCGACCGCCTTGCCGGCGAGCTCCGTCAGCCGCGGCGTCGCGGCGCCGCGGGCGCGCGCGAGCACCGTGCGCCCCTGCTCCTCGGAGGCGTCGCCCCGCTTGACGGCGGCGTCGATCTTCTCGACGACGCTCGACCAGCGCCCGGCCGTGATGTCGGCCTCGAGCTGCCCGTAGAGCGCCTCGGTGATCGTGGCGTCGAGCTCCGCCGCGAGCCGATCCGCGGCCTCGTCGCCGAGGACCGCCCGCGTCGGCGCCGCCGCGATGAACGCGCGCGCCTCCGCGAACTTCCCGGCGGTGGTCGCCGCGTCGATCTTCCCGCTCGCGCACGCCGCGGCCTGCGAGGCCACGAGCCGCCGGGCCTCGTGCGCGAACGCCTCGCTCTTCAGCGCGTCCATCCGCGACGACAGCGCGGCGAAGGCGCCCTCGCAGTCCTGCCGATCGAGCAGCTCGGCGGCCTCGCTGGCCCGGACCTTCGCCTCGCGCCGGTCGAGCTTGTCGCGCAGCTCGCCGATCTGGTAGCGGTGCGAGTCGACGCCGAGGCCGCTCGCCTTGTCGAGCAGGGCGCGCGCGTCCTCGTACCGCTTGTCGGACAGCGCGCGGCTCGCCTCGTCGTAGAGCCGCTGGCTCTCGGCGATGCGCGCCGTCTCGGCCGTGACGGCGGGCTGCGGCGCGGGCCGCGGGGCGGGCTCGGCGGCGCAGCCGGACGCGACGGGGAGCGCGGCGAGCAGGAGGACGGCGTGGAGCGAACGGCGGAGCGGCGGCCCGGGGGAGCGCATAGGGACAGGACTGTTCCACTCCCCGCCGAGGATCGTCAATGCCGCCCCGCCTGCGCGGTTCCTTGACCCGCGCAGGCGCTCGCTTTACGTGAAATCCCCGTGAGGGACGACGATACGCGCGGGACGGGCGCTCCCCGGGCCGGGGCCGAGGACAACAGCGGGCGGGTCTTCAGCGCGCCGAAGATCACGATCAACCGCGTCTACACCCGGCAGGGCGACGGCGGGCAGACCCGGCTCGTCGGCGGGCAGCTCGTCCCGAAGGACGACGCGCGGATCGAGACCTACGGCACGGTCGACGAGCTCAACGCGCTGGTCGGGGCCGCGCGGCAGACGCTGATGGAGCTGCTGCCGGGCGCGCCCCCCGCGAGCGTCGTGCGGCTCCACGACCTCGGGCGCGCGCTGCTCCGCGTGCAGCACGAGCTCTTCAACCTCGGCTCGATCCTCGCGACGCTCCCCGAGGACGTGCACCCGAAGCAGCCCCGCGTGACGCAGGCGGAGATCGAGCTCCTCGAGGCCGAGATGGACCGCTGCCAGGCCGATCTGGCGCCGCTGCGGTCGTTCGTGCTCCCGGGCGGCTCGCGGCTCAACACGGACCTCCACGTGGCGCGGACGGTGTGCCGCCGGGCCGAGCGCTGCTGCGTGCGCCTCGCGCAGGCGGGCCACGCCGATCCGCTGGCGGTCGGCTACCTGAACCGCCTGAGCGACGCGCTCTTCGTCTGGAGCCGCTGGGCGTCCGCGCTCCTCGGCACACCCGAGATCCTCTGGGAGCCCGACGTCTCGGCGAGCGGCGGCAAGGCGCAGCCCGCCTGATCCGAGCCGCCCCGGTCGGGGAAGGCCCGGAGGACGAGCGCCCACGCGAGCGCGACGTAGGCATAGCCGAGCAGCGCGTCGATGAGCCAGTGGTGGGCGAGGTAGAGCGCCGCGAACAGCATGAGCGCGGCGTAGGCGAGCTGGAGGGCGAGCGACGGCGCGCTCGCCCGGCGGAAGGTCGCGAGCAGCCCGTAGAGCGGGTACGTGACGTGGAGCGACGGCAGCGCGCCGTAGACGGTCGCGCCGCGGCTGTAGAGGTCGCGGAAGTAGGTGATCCCGAGCATCGCGTCGACGCGCGCGAGCGCGGCGGGGGAGCTCTGGGCGGCCGGATCGAGCGCGCACCCGTGGGCCTCGACGTACCAGGGCGGCGCGGCCGGCAAGAGGCGGTACGTGGCGAGGCCGAGGAGGTGCGTGGCGAACGCGAGCCAGGCGAACCTCCGCGCCGCGAGGGCCTCGCTCCGGTAGAGGTGGAGCCAGTGCCCCACCATCACGAGCACGTAGCCGCCGTACGGGAAGGCGCAGAGCAGGTCGAGCGCGGGCCGCTCCAGCCCGGCGAGCAGCTGGCCCGGCGTGAGCCGGCGGCCGCCGATCTCCACGCCGAAGAGCGCGAGCTCGGCCGCGCGCAGCTCGCAGCCGAGGACGTGGGCCGGCGCGGCGAGCCCGCCGTCGAGCTGCTTCATGCCGTCGTACGCGAGGAACAGCAGGAAGAAGGGCAGGGCGCTCAGGAAGAACCGGCGCGAGCGCTCGCCCGCGCAGACGCTCGTCGCGGCGAGGGCGGCCACGGCGAGGTGGTCCCAGCGCGCGGCGCCGCGCGGCGCGAGGACGGCGACGTAGGCGAGCCACGGCAGCGCCGGCAGCCAGGAGAGCGCCGGCAGCCAGGAGAGCGCCTGCAGCCAGGAGAAGGCGCCCCAGCGGGCGCGCGCGCGCCGGAGCATGATCAGAGCGGCGCGCTCGTGGCCTTGCCGTCGCCGAGCAGGCGCCGGCGCTCTCCTTCGGGGCGCGCCGTCGCCCGCGGCCCGGGCGGCGGCGCCGCGTCGGCGGCCGCGAGGGCGGCGCGCGTCCGCTGCACGAGCCGCAGGCCGGCGGCGAGCCCGACGCCCGCGACGAGCGCGACGCAGGCGAGCGTGATCGGGAAGGGGAGCGCGCCGGTGAGCGGCGAGGCCGGCACGGCCGGGCCGAAGACGAGCGCGGCGACGAGGTAGGCGAGCCGCTCGTGCCGGCGCATGAGCCCGCTCGGCAGCGCGACGCGGTAGACGTCGGCCTTGGCGCGCGCGTAGCTCACGAGCGACGAGGCGACCATGGCGACGAGCGGGATCGCGAGCGCGACGGCGTGATGGCGGTAGAAGACGGCGAGGCCGATGAGCGGCGCGGCGTCGGACACGCGGTCGAGGCACGAGTCGAGCACGGCGCCGGCGCGCGACGCCTTGCCGCCCTCGCGCGCCACCATGCCGTCGAGCGCGTCGAGGACGGCGCCGGCCATGAGCAGCGCGGCGCCGGCGCGGAAGCGGCCGACCGCGAGCAGCGGCGCGCAGGCGAGCGACAGGGCGAGCGAGAGGTAGGTGAGGGTGTCCGGCGAGACGCGGAGGCGCACGAGCGCCCGGGCGGGGGCGTGGAACGACCAGTAGAAGGCCTCGACGACCGGGCCGGGGAGCAGCGCGCTCCCCGGAGAGGCGCCGAGCCGCGGCATCGCGGGCCGACCGTGGCGCGCGACGCGCACGGCGTAGGCGCCGAGCACGGCTGTGCAGATTAGGATCGCAAGGGCGCAGGGGAGAACGGCCACCCCGGGGGCGGTTGCAGGGTTCGATCCGGGCCGGCGCAGGCGGCCGTCCTGCGCCGCCGGGGGCGGGCCGGTCGCGCCGCCGCCGGGGGCGGGCCGGTCGCGCCGCGGCCGGAGGCGGGCGGCCTCCGGCCGCGCGGCGGGGAGGGGGCGAGCGGGCGCGCCGCCGGCTACTTGCAGCTGGCGCGCGAGAGGCGGATGCCCTGGTCCGGCTCCGCGTAGGCGATGCCGAGCTCCTGGCCGGTCCAGGCCAGCGCCGGGTACCGGCCGGGCGTGTCGCCGCTCGCCTTGAGCTCGGCGCCCGCGGGCGAGAGATCGCGGTTCAGCAGCGCCACGAACACGGCCGCGGGGCCGTCGCGGAACTGGTAGTACGCGACGGCCAGGTGGCGCCCGGTCCACGCGAGCGCCGGCCAGTTCGCGCTGCCGTCGCCCGGGGAGACGACGGCCTCGCGGGACACCTCGTCCTGCGCGGAGATCCGGATCGCGCGGATCTGCTCGGCGCCGGCGCGGGTGTCCTCCCAGACGACGAAGGCGTCGTCGCCGCCGAGCGCGACGCGCGTCAGCTTCGCGTCGACGCCCTGGTGCGCGATCCGGTCGAGCGGCGCGCTCCCCTGGCGCGGCCGGGCGAAGAAGAGCGTGTCGCCCTGGCTCCAGGCGAGCGCCGTCCGCTCGCCGTCGGTCGCGACCGCGGGGAACTTCGCCTGGTCCAGCGGCGTCGCGCTGCCCAGCGCGCCGCGCTCGAGGGAGCTGATCAGCGAGCCGCCCGCGTCCATCCAGGCGACGACGATCCCGTTCCGGCCCGCGGCGGCGATGGGCCACGACTCGGCCGCGCTGCTCTCGACGAGGTCGAAGGCGGCGCCCTCGGGGACGCCCTCCAGCGTCGCGCGGCGGCCGCGCACGACGCTGCCCGTGCCGTCCTGGTCCTGCCAGACGACGAGCAGGCCCTCTCCGTCGCGCTGGACGCTCGGGTGGCTCGAGACGCCGGGGCCCGCCGCGATCGCCTCTTCCCGCAGCTTGTTGCCGTCGGCGTCGATCACCGCGAGGTGGATGTCGCCCTCGTCGGCCCCTCGCTCCTGCCAGGCGATGGCGTACCCCGACCCGGTCCCCGCGATCGCGGGCGTGGTCCCGCGGCCGCTGCTCACCTCCAGGCCTCGCGACGTGATCGTGCAGGCCGCGGCGTGGCTCCCGGTCCCCCCGCCGCCCGTCGTTGCTCCGCTGCCCCCCGTGCCTTCGCCGCCCGCGCCGCCGCCGCCCCCCGTGTCGGCTCCGCCGCCTCGTCCTCTGGAGCCGCAGCCCCACGTCGCGGCGATGATCGCCGCGCTGATCGCGCCATGAACCCAGTGCTTCATTGTTCCCCCGTCGTGGTGATGAGAGGCCCTCGGCGCGGCGCGCGCCGGGCGGAGGCCGCACCGAAGGCCCCGGGTCGCGGGTCCGCGCGGCGGCTCCCGCCGCCTCCGGGCGGCGGGAGGCGGGTTGCCGTGCCGGACGACCGCTGCTCCTCCGTTCGATGTCCGCGGGGTCGGCCGGTCGCGGCGGAGCCGCGCGTTCGCGCAGATCGCGCGGCGCTCCCGGGCGCGAACCGCCGTTCGCTCCCCCGCGGCGCGGCGCCTGCGCCTCGCGGCTGCCGCGCCGGCCAGGCGCGCGCCGATCGGCGCTGCCCCCGCTGGAACGCGCGCCGCGCGCGCCGATCCGGCCGGCGACGCTACTCGTCGGCCGGCTGCGGCTGCAGCGCCTCGGCGACGGCCGCGAGCACATCCTGCGCGGCCTCGAGCTTGCGCCGCGGCATCGCCTTGATGGCCTGCCGCACGGCCGACTCCACCGTCCCGGTGCGGAGGCTGTCGAGCTCGCGCCCGCGCGCGGTGAGGCCCAGGAGCGCGCGCCGGCCGTCCTTCGGGTCGGCCCGGCGCTCGATGATGCCGCGCTCCTGCAGCCGCTTGAGCACGCCCGTGAGGGTGCTCGGGTGCAGCTGCATGATCTCGGCGAGCTGCCCCGCGGAGATCCCGGGGTAGCGCCCGACGATGCGGATGACGAGCCGCTGCGGGCCCGTCACGCCCATCTTCGCCTCCATGCGCTTCGACGTCGACTGCAGGCCGTGATCGACGGCCCACAGGAGCTTCATGAAGTCGAGCACCTCGCCGAGCCGAGAGGCCTTCTCTGCAGGGGGAGCGGCGTGGGACGAGCGCATCGCCGACGCTTGCTAGCTCGCCCGGGCCCAGGTGGCTAGCACCACTGCGGGAATCGGGCCGGGGAGGGAACCTGGACCGGAAGGGAAAGGGACGGAGCCGCCGCGGAGGAGCAGGGGTGGCGCGCCCCGGCAGGGCGCGCGCTGGCGAGCAGCGCACATCGCCGCCGCGGTCTCCGCGCTTTGCCGTAGCGCCGGCGGGCGGTTTCGGAGCAAGATCGGCGTTGATGAGCTGGGCACGGCGAGCCGCTCTGTGGACCGGGCTCGGCGCGCTGATCTGCATGTCAGGCGCGGCCGTCGGCCAGGCGCCCTCGCTGCGCGCGTCCTTCTCGGCGGCGTACCGCGCCTTCCGCGATCCCGGCTTGCTCGATCGCGCGCGCGCGGGCGCGTCGACCGACGTCGCGCCGGCGCTCGCGTGCGCTCCGCCGGCGCTGGCCGACGACGCGCCGCCCGCCGTCACGGCGCTCCTCGTGCGCGAGTTCCAGGCCGCGACGGACGAGGATCTCGAGGACCCCGACGGGGCGACGCTGTCCACGCTGACGATGCCGGATCTCGACGTCCCGCTCACGCGCCGCACGATGCGGTTCGTCCGCTTCTTCGCCCAGTCGGACGAGGGGCGCGCCGTGTTCCAGCGCCGCTTCCGGCGCGCCGGCGCGTACCGCGAGCTCATCGAGCGCTCGCTCCGCGAGGCGGGCCTCCCGGAGGACCTCCTCTGGGTCGCGGCGGTGGAGAGCGGCTTCGATCCGCGGGCGGTCTCGCCGGCCGGCGCGGCGGGGCTCTGGCAGTTCATGCCGAGGACCGGCGAGGCCTACGGCCTGGAGCAGTCCGAGTGGATCGACGCGCGCATGAGCCTCACGCGCGCCACGGACGCCGCGACCGCGCACCTGCGCGACCTCTACGAGCGCTTCGGCCGCTGGGATCTCGCGCTCGCGGCGTACAACTTCGGCCACGAGGGCGTCCTCCGCGCGCTCGCGAAGGTCGCGGCGGAGCGCGATCCCGAGGCCCGCGGGCCCGTCGGGCTCGCCGAGCTCGCGCAGGCCGGCGCCGTCCCCAAGGAGACCGCGGACTACGTGCCGCAGATCGTGGCGTTCGCGATCGTCGCGGCGAACCGCGCGCGCTTCGGGCTCGACCTGCCCGACGTCGCGCCGCTCGCGCCGCTCGACCTCGGCGAGGTCGCGGTGCCGCCGGGGACGCGGCTCCGCACCATCGCGCGCGCCGCGGGCATCTCCACGGCCGCGCTGCGCGAGCACAACCCCGAGCTCCTGCGCGACCGCGTCCCGCCGGGCCGCGCCGACCACCTGATCGCGCTGCCCGCCGATCGCGTCGCGCGCGCGATGGCGCTCTTCCCGGCGTACCTCGACCACGAGGAGCTCGACGAGGACGAGGGCGACGGCCTGGCCGGCGCGTCCGCCGCGCTGCCGCCGCGCGGCGCGGGCGGGGAGCTCGCGCTGGGCGACGGGTCGCTGCCGCCCCGCCCCGTGTCGCTCGGCCGGAACCGGCTCCCGCTCTTCACCCCGCCGGGCCAGGCGCCGGCGCCGATGCCGCTCCTCGGCAACCCGGAGGCGCTGGAGGCCAAGCTCCCGATCGTGATGATCGGCGGCGACGTCGGCTTCCGCCCCGCGTTCGAGGACGATCCGCTCGGCCTGCGGAGCGGCCGCCTCGCCCCGGCGTCACCGTTCGACGCCCTCGAGGGCCCGGGCGCGCGGCGCGCCCTCAAGGGCCGAGAGGCGGCGATCGAGAAGCAGATCGGCCTGCTCGCCGGGCTCGGCCTGGAGCAGGTGCAGCGCTTCCGGCTCCCGAACGGCATCGCGGTCGACCTCCGGGAGGACCCCGCGGCGCCGCTCGTCTCGATCAGCGCGTCCGTCGCGGTGCCGGCGCGGTCCGCGGGCGACGCCGGGGCGGCGGGGCCGGCGCTCGCCAGCGAGGCGCGCGTCGCGATCACCGTCCCGCCGCGCGATCTCGAGGTCGGCGTCGACCTGGTCGCGGCGCGGCTCCGGATGCTGCTCGACGAGGCGAGCGCGGGGCGCGTGGCCGAGCTCCGGAGGCAGGCCAGCGCGGCCTCGCGGCGCGCGCTCGAGCGGGCGCCGTACGGCCCGTCGTGGCTCGCGCTCGGGGAGGCGCTGTTCCCCGCGGGCCACCCGCTCGAGGGCACGCTGCTCGGGGCGCGCGCCGACGCGGGCGCGGCCAGCGAGCTCCTGCTCACCGAGTCGCTCCGGCGCGAGCGCGCCGCGGCCCAGGCGACGATCGCGCTCTCCGGCGACGTCTCGCGCGCGGCGGTCGAGCAGGCGCTCGCGCGCTCGCTCCAGCGCGTCGCCGCCGAGCCGGAGCGGCCGATCGGGCCGCACCCGCGCGAGGATCGGATCGTCCTCGAGGACGCGGTGCCGTCGCCGCGGCTGCTCTACGGCTGGATCGCGCCGCCGGAGGGGGGCGCGGACGACGCGCCGCTCCGCGTGGCGATGGAGATCCTCACCGGCCCGCGCGTCGCGCGGCTCGCGAAGGCGCTCGTGACCGAGGGGCAGCTCGCGTCCGAGGTGACCGGGCGGCTGTCGCTCGGCGCGCAGGCGAGCGTGGCGGCGGTGGAGCTCACGCCCGCTCCGTCGCGCAGCGCCGCCGAGCTGGAGCAGCGCCTCGACGCCGAGCTCGCGGCGCTCGCGACGTCCGGGCCGACCTGGAAGGAGCTCGCCCTCGCCAAGGCGCTGCTCAAGATCGAGCTGGAGAAGGAGCTCGCGCGCCGCGCCGCCGTCGCGCCGCCGCCCGCGTCCCCGCGGCCGATCACGGAGCTGCGGCTGCGCGCCGCGCTCGATCCGGGCAGCCTGCCGCGGCTCCTGCGCGCGCTCGAGGAGGTCGAGCCGGCCGACGTGCGCGCCGTGGTCGCGCGGACCTTCGGCCGCGAGCACCGGGTGAGCGTCACGACGTGGCCCCGCGGCGGCCCCGGCGGCGTACGCGGCGCGAGCGCGCTCGCGACGGACGTCCCCGCCTCCGCTGCGCCGCCCGCGCCATCGCCGTGACGGCGGCGATCGCCGCGCGCCGTCACGTTGCTGCGCCGCGTGCTTGACGCGGCGCAAGAGGGAACCGCGCGTTCAGCCGCCGTAGCAGCATTCTGTCGATACCTGGTGAGCCAGCTGTCCTTCGAGGGATGGACTTATGGACAGGTATGGACATCTGGCATCACTTGGAGATAGCACGGGAGAATGACGACCCCTGTAAAGCCGCTGATGGCCGCCATACCAGCGAGCGAGCACGCCGCGCACTTCCACGACGCCGCCTACCTGCCCCCTCTCACCTTGACGACGGAGGCGCCGCTTCACGCGCCCCGCGTGACGCGGAGCGGCGTGGTGGAGCGCTCGACGCGGATCGCCGCGAGGGTGACGGCCGCCGAGACGTCGGAGCCGGCCTCGCTGCTCGACAGGGTGCACGAGGTCATCGCGCTCTCGGATCAGCCGGTGCTGCGCAACCTGCTCATCACGCAGTGCTACTACGAGATCTCGGCGGAGCTCGTGAGGCTGCTCGGCGGCGGCAACGCCCACTGGTGCACGTTCGCGACGTGGGCCTCCAAGACCGCGGGGAGGTTCATCCGCAACGAGGAGGTGCCGTCGGTGCTCCGGTGGCTGATCCTCTCGGACGACGAGGAGCGGGAGGCGGTCGTGCCGCGCCTCCTCAGGCGGCGCGGGCAGGGCGAGCCGGAGCCGGCGAGCGCGTGGCGGCTCAGCGCCGTCGAGCTGATCTCGCCCTGGTGGGGGCAGGGGTTCGGGCTCATGGAGCTGCCGGAGCGGATCCTGTCCGAGCTCAGCGCGGACATCGCGCTCGGCAACCTCAAGGTGTTCGAGGAGCTCGGGCCGCTCTTCGCCCGCATGATCCAGCTCTACCGGGGCTGCGCGCGGCCGGGGAAGAAGGAGCTCGCGGAGCTGCTCGAGGGGCTGGAGCGGGGGCCGTCCACGGACGGAGGGCAGGGGCTGCTCCGCAGCGCCATGGAGCACTACCACGACGCGATGCTCACGGAGGACAAGGACAAGAAGGCGGAGCTCATCCTCCTCGCCAACGCGCGCGTCGGGCTGCACGAGCAGGTGCGGCTCCAGCCGTACATCGCGCGGGCGCTCAACGCGCCCGTCCGCTGCGCGGTCGACACGGTCGGCCTCCCCGACGCGCTCCAGTCGATGGTCCTCGACAAGGTCGAGAAGCTGAAGGCGTTCTGGCGCGCGATCGCGACCAAGGAGATGATGACCATGCGCCTGCCGGACGAGATCCTCGAGCTCGGCCACGATCTCCCCGCGCCGCCCGGCCTGCCGCTGCACTGCGCCGAGCTCGCGACCATCGAGGAGCGCGAGCTCTACGAGCTCCTGCTCAAGTACGACGCCCACGACCAGACGACGGCCGGCTGCGGCGCCAAGGACTGGGCGTTGCTGAGCGAGCGCATGGGCTACATCCTCGAGCTGTTCCGCTCGCGGCAGTGCTGCCCCCGGCTCCTCGAGCGGCCCTTCAACTGCGAGCAGCACGCCGAGATCGCCGCGTGGCGGGTGCCGTCGCCGATCCACGGCGATCTCTAGCGCCGCGCGCCGGCGCGCCCCTGCCGGCTCTCCGCCCCCTGCGTCGCGCCGCGCTGCGCGCGCCGCCCCTCACCGCTCGTCCTGCGCGTCCCCCGCGTCGGCCCGCGCCCCGCGGCGATCGAAGATCTGCGTCAGGAGGCCGAGCGCGCCCTGCCGCTCGGCGATCTCGCGCCCCTTCCGGAAGGAGGCCGCCGCGCGCGCCCGCGCCTCCGCGGCGGTCGGCGCGCCGCGCGCGAGCGCGATCTCGCCCTCGAGCCGGCAGAGCTCGGCCTCGAAGTAGCGCTCGTCGCTCTTCTCGACGAAGGAGAGCGTGTCGTCGAGCAGGGCGCTGGCCTCGTCGACGTTGCCGGCGCCGAGCTCCGCGTCGATGAGCGCCGCTCGCCAGTAGGTCAGCGACACGCGGCTGCCGACGCCCATCAGCATCGTCAGGCCGCCGCGGATGCGCGCGGCGCCCTCGGCGTAGCGCGCGCGCGCCTCCGCGCCGGCCGGCCCCTGCGCCGCGCGCGCCGCCGCCGCCCAGCCGAAATCGATCTGGCTGAGCGCCGCCCAGTGGGGCATGCCCACCTCCTCGGCGAGCTTGCCGAGCACGCTCGCGTGCGCCTCCGCGCCGGCGACGTCGCCGACCAGGCAGCACAGGACCGCGGCGAAGTGCTCGACGAAGCCCCGGCTCACGGGCTGGTTTAGCTCCTCGCACAGCGCGATCGCCTCGTCGATCGACGCCTTGCCCCGCTCCGGCTCGCCGAGGTGGAACGCGATCCAGGCGAGGTGCGACAGCGAGAACGCCGCGGCGTCGTGGCCGAAGAGGAAGGCGAGCGGCAGGTGACGCGCGGGATCGTAGATCGACAGCACCTTGTTGAAGTGCTCGCGCGCCTCGCCGAGGCGCCCCCGGAGGAAGCGCGTCGCGCCGAGCGCCTGGTGCGCGCCGAGCGAGATCCCCGGGTCGCCCGTGCTCTCGGCGAGCGCGAGCAGCTGCTCGCCGTGCTGCTCCGCGAGCGCGTAGTCGCCGCGGACGTGGAAGAAGATCCAGAGCCCCCACAGCGCGGGGAAGAGCTGCGGCGAGGAGCCCGCCTCGCGGCAGAGCGCGTGCGCGCGCGCGTACGCCGCCTCGACCTCCGGGGCGGCGTAGCCGCGCGTGATCATCAGCGGGACGCCGAGCGTCGTCTGCAGGGTGATCTCGTCGCGCGCCCGCTCCTTCGTCTCCGGCAGCTGCTTGAGGAGCTCGAGCCCGCGGCGGAGGTGGCTCATCGCCTCGGCGTGCGCGGACGAGATGAGCGAGGCCTCCCCGGCGCGCTGCCACGCCGCGACGGCGGGGCCGATCAGCGCGGCCTCGGTGTAGTGGTGCGCGAGCAGCTCGGGCGGCGTCCCGGGGAAGCGCTCGGCGAGCACGGCGGCGATGCGCGCGTGGTACACCTGCCGGGTGCTGCGCAGCAGCGACTGGTAGGCCGCGTCCTGCACCAGCGCGTGCTTGAACGTGTACGTCGCGCGCGGGGGGCGCCCCCGCTGGAAGAGCAGCTCGGCGTCGACGAGCTGCGCGAGCGCCTCGCGCAGCGCCGCGGGGCTCGACGCCACGAGGAGCGGCTCGCCGCCCGCGCCGCCCCCTGCGCAGAGCTCGAGCGCCTCGTAGCCGAAGGTGCGGCCGAACACCGCGCCGAGCTGCGCGACCTCCTTCGCCGGGCCTAGGCGGTCGAGGCGCGACGTCAGCGAGTGCTGGAGGGTGACCGGCGTCTCGAGCGCGCTCAGCCACCCGCTACGCGCGCTCGGCGAGCCGGCCGCCTCCCCTGCGGCCGCCTTGGCGGCGGCCGCCTCGAGGACCATGCGCGTGAGCTCCTCGGCGAACAGCGGGACGCCGTCGCTGCGCTCGGCCAGCGTCCGGATCACCTCGTCGGGCAGCGGGGCCTGGATGGCCGACGCGCCGCTCGACGCGTACGCGCCGGCCAGCTGCTGGATGAGCGCCCGCATCCGGTCGGCGCTGAGCGGCGCGAGGTAGATCTGGGTGAAGTGCGATCGCAGCGGCCACGGCGGCGTGAACGTGGGGCGCGCGGTCAGGAGCAGCAGCAGCGGCGACGGCCGCCCCTCGTCGATGAGCCGGCCGAGCAGCTCCAGGGTCGACGGATCGGCCCAGTGCAGGTCCTCGGCCGCGAGCACGAGCGGCTGCCGATCGGCGAGCCCGAGGAAGAGCTGGAGGAGCGAGGCGATCGTCTCCTGCCGCTGGCGCTGCGGGGTGAGCGCCGGCGCCGGGTGGCGCCCCTCGGTCGGGATCGACAGCAGCGCGGCGAGCAGCGGCACGGCGAGCGGCCCCGCCTCCGCCTCGGCGAGCAGCTGCTCCAGCCGCTCGAGCCGGTCTTCGCCCTTGTCGAGCGACGCCCCGCGCTCGCTCGGCGCCGCGACCGAGCCGCTCAGCGTGCTCGCGCGGTCGCGATCGCCCGCGAGCAGCGCGTTGAGCAGCTCGATCACCGCATAGAACGCGCTGTTCTGGAGCTGCGGCGAGCAGCGCGCCTCGAGCCAGAGGTGCGGCGTCCCGGCCAGCCGGTCGCGGAAGGCGCGCACGCTCCGCGACTTGCCGATGCCGGCCTCGCCCGTCACCAGCACGACCTGCCCGGCGCCGCCCGAGGCCCGCGACCACCGGGCCGCGAGCTCGTCGAGCTCGCTGTCCCGCCCGACGAGCGGGGTGAGCCCGTGGTGCATCCTCGCGTCGAGCCGGTCCCGCGCGGTCGTGCGCCCCTGCACCGCGAAGATCTCGATCGGCTGGCGCGCGCCCTTCGGGCTGATCTCGCCGAGCGCGTCCACGTAGTAGTAGCCCTCGATGAGCTTCTGCGTGGCGCGGCTGACGAGCACCGTGCCCGGCTCGGCGTGGGTCTTCAGCTGCGTCGCGGCGTTCAGGGTCGGGCCGGCGAGCGAAGGCAC
The DNA here is from genome assembly GCF_051529605.1 of Sorangium sp. So ce296. NCBI lineage: Bacteria > Pseudomonadati > Myxococcota > Polyangiales > Polyangiaceae > Sorangium > Sorangium sp. So ce296. Next base: position 13,013,171 of record NZ_CP150325.1, on the reverse strand, counting down.
GGCGTCGCTGTCGGCCACGACGACGATCCCGGTGTGCACGCCGACCTGCACCGACAGGGGCACGGACACGATCTCCCGCGCGTTCAGGCGGGAGATGTGCTCGACGAGATCGAGCGCCGCCTGCACCGCGCGGAGGGCGTCGTCCTCCTTGGCCACGGGGTGGCCGAAGTAGGCGATCGTCTCCTCGCCGGGCGAGCGGAGGAACACCCCCTCCTGCGCCCCGATCACCTGGGCGCACGCGGCCTGGAACATCTGCACGAGCTCGTGGAACGCCTCGCTGTCGACCGTGTCGGCGATGCGCTCGGCGCCGGCGAGCCCGCAGACCAGCACGGTCAGCTGGCGGCGCTCGCCGCGGCCGGTGGCGGTCACCGGCCGCGTCCCGGGCGCGGCGCTCGGGAAGGAGGGGAGCTTCGGGGCCAGCGGCGCCTCCTGGGTGCCGGCGGCGCCGGGGTGGAACGACGCGCTGCGGATCGGCCTCACCGACGGCCCGGCGGGCGCGAGGCCGCGGCCCGGGATCGCGAGCGTCGGCGCTGCGCCGAGCCGCTCGTCCTGCCACTGCTGCTCGGGCGATCTGCGCTGCGTGCCCGGCGGCGGCTCGGGCTCGGAGGGCACGAGCTGCGTCTCCTGGTCCGCCGCGGCGTCGTGCACCGCGCGCGTCGCGATGGCCCGCTGCTCCGGCGAGCCGCCGCGCTCGTCGTCGCGAGGCAGCGGCCACGGGATCGCCGACACGTCGCAGCCCTCCAGCAGCTCGTACGCGTCGCGGGCGGACCGGAAGCGGTGCGCCGGCGACTTGGCGGTCGCCTGCGCCAGCAGCGCGCCGAGCGGGTGGCCGCGGAGGGCGCGGGGGATGGGCACCGGCTCGGGGCTCAGCTGGCGAAAGATGACCTCGGCGACCGTCGCCTCGTGCATCACCGGCGCGCCGATCAGGCACTCGAGAAAGGTGAGCCCCCATGCGTAGATGTCCGCCGCTGTGGTCGGGGTCGACTGCACGAGCTGCTCCGGGGCCATGTAGGCCGGGGTCCCGTTGAACTCGCCGGTGCGCGTGAGCGCGCGGTAGTCGGCGGCGCGGGCCTCGCCGATCAGCGCGGCGATGCCGAAGTCGAGCACCTTGACGTGCGTCCGCTTGCCGGAGCCGGCGACCATGATGTTGTGCGGCTTGAGGTCGCGGTGGATGACGCCGCGCTCGTGGGCGAAGCCGATGGCGTCGAGCACCTGGAGCATCAGCCGCTTCGCCTCGTTCGGCTCGATCCCCCGCGTGCGCTGGCAGCGCGCGCTCAGCGTCTCGCCGTCGACGTACTCCAGGGCCAGGTAGAGCTCGCCGTCGGGCAGGCGTCCGGCGTCGAGGAGGCGGACGATGTTCGGGTGGCTCAGCTGGGCGATGACCTGCATCTCGCGCTCGAAGCGCGCCTCCTGCGAGCCGGACTCGCGCGAGCGCCGCAGCGCCTCGGGCCGCAGCAGCTTGAGGGCCACGCGCTGGGTGGTCACGATCTGGCGCGCGTCGTAAACGACGCTATGACCACCGCTGCCGAGGTGGCCGAGCACCTGATACCGGCCGTCCACGAGCGCGCCGACCTCGAGCAATCCATCGCGAGCGGACATCTCTTGATCTCTTACAGCCGAACGCCGCCGGAGGGGATCGTGAACGCCGCTGACAGCCCAGGTTGATCGCTCGCGCGTCCCGAGGCCGGCCGCGGCCTCGAGATGGGGAGCTGGCCCACGCCTCCGCGGCGCCCACCCCTCTGGCCCCGCGGCGCAGCGCGCTTCGCGGTCCGGCGCTGAGCGTGAGTCAGGCAACCGAGATTACTTCGGCTTGAGCGCGTGGTGCGGGAGGACGAGGTCTGATACCCTCGCGCTTGATGGGCAATGCCCCGCATTCTGGCAGCATGCCGCCACCTTCGAGTGGCCGGGGCCAAGGAACGCTCCTCTACGCCGTCGACGACGAGGAGAGCAACCTGGACCTCATGGACCGGGCGCTCCGCTCCGGCTACCAGGTCCGCACCTTCGGCGATCCGCGCCGCGCGCTCGCGGCGGCGGTGAAGGAGCCGCCCTCCGTGGTCGTCGCGGACTACCGGATGCCTCATTTCAGCGGGCTCGCGCTGCTGCGCGAGCTGCGCCGGCAGGGGCTGAGCTACGTCCCGGTGCTCGTCTGCGCGCCGACCGACGTGGAGCAGATCCAGAAGATCTCCCGGGAGAGCGCGAGCTTCCGGATCATCACGAAGCCCTGGATCGCCTCGGATCTGCGCCGTCAGGTCGACCTCGCGGTGAGCCTGCACCAGCTCCAGGCGACGAAGAACCTCCGCTGAGCCGAGCGCGCCCCGTGACCCTCCGGCGCGCGCTGCACATCGACATGCCGGGAGCGCCGCCGGCCTCCGCGGCCTCTCGGTCGCGGCGCAGGCGCGCCGGGCGATGGCGGTGAGCGCCCGCTCCCTCGACGTTGTCGCGCTCGAGCTGCCGCAGCGCTTCGGCGACCTCCGGGGCTCGCTCGCGGAGATCGATCGTCTCCTCGGCGCGCCCGCGCTGGCCGGGGCCGACCTCGCGCTCCTGCCCGAGCTGATCGTCACGGGCTACGTCTCGCCGCGGGGCGGCAGCGATCTACGCCGCTTCGCGGAGCCGCTCGACGGCGAGTCCGCGCGGCGGCTCTCCGAGCTCGCGCGCGAGCACGGCGTCGCGCTGGCGGGCCCGCTCGTCGAGGAGAGCCGGGGCCGCTTCTACAACACCCTGCTCGTCTTCGACCGCGACGGGCGGCGCGTCGGTCACTACCGCAAGCGCCACCCCTGGTTCCCGGAGCGCTGGGCGGCGCCTGGCGATCTCGGGACCCCGGTGTTCGATCTGCTCGGCGTGAAGGTGACGGTCGCGATCTGCTTCGACGTCCACTTCCTCTCCGAGGACGCGGGCGAGGCGCTCGACGCGGCCGAGCTGCTGCTCTTCCCGACGGCCTGGGTCGATCCGCCCGGGGAGGGCGACGCGCGCGCCGAGCTCCTCCCCGCGCTCGCGCGGCGCCATCGCGTGGCGATCGTGAACGCGAACTGGGGGCCGTCCCGCCCCGCGCTGGGCGGCCAGGGCGGCTCGCGCATCCTCGACGCCGACGGGCGAACGGTGGCGGCGGCGCCGCCTGGTCCGGGGCCGAGCGTCGTGCGCGCCGCCTTGCGCCTCGGGCAGGACGGGCGCGACAGCTGAGGGAAGTCGAGGGAGCTCGCCCAGCGCCGGCGCGCCGCGATCGCGCTCAGGCGAACGGGAGCTTGCTCAGGTCGACGTTTCCCCCGCTCAGGATGACGCCGATCCGCGCTCCCTCGACCTTGCGCAGCAGGACGGCCGCCACCGGGACCGCCGAGCTCGGCTCGATGAGGATCTTCATCCGCTCCCAGACGACGCGCATCGCCTTGACGATGTCCTCTTCGCCCACGGTGACGATCTCGACCCCGCGCTCGCGCAGGACCCCGAAGGTGAGCTCGCCGAGCGAGGTCCGGAGGCCGTCCGCGATCGTGATCGGGTCGTTCGAGGGGAGGATCTTCCCCTCGCGCAGCGAGCGGGCCGCGTCGTCGGCCGCCTGGGGCTCGGCGCCGACCGTGCGCGCGCGCGACAGCGCGCTCGTCGCGATGGCGGTGCCCGAGAGCAGCCCGCCGCCGCCGACGGGCGCGACCACGGCGTCGAGGTCCTCCACCTGGCCCGCGAGCTCCAGCGCGGCCGTGCCCTGGCCGGCGATGACGTGCGGGTCGTTGTACGGGTGGACCAGGATCGCGCCCGTCTCGGACAGCACGCGGGCGAGCGTCTCCTCGCGCGCCCGGAGCGTCGGGGCGCAGGTCACGATCCGGGCGCCGTAGCCCTCCACAGCGGCGCGCTTCACGGCGGGCGCGCTCTCGGGCATGACGATGTGCGCGGGGACGCCGCGGATGCGGGCGGCGAGCGCGAGCGCGGCGGCGTGGTTGCCCGAGGAGTGGGTGGCGACGCCGCGGCGCGCGTCCTCGTCCGAGAGGGCCAGGACCGCGTTGCACGCGCCGCGGAACTTGAACGCGCCGACCCGCTGCAGGTTCTCGCACTTGAAGAAGACGCGCGCGCCCGCCATGCCGTCGATCGTCCGGCTGGTCATGACGGGGGTCACGTGGGCGTGCGGCGCGAGGCGCGCGGCGGCGCGGCGGATGTCCTCGATCGTCGGCAAGGGGCTCATGGACGGGCATCGGAGCGCGGCCTGCGCCCGACGTCCACCGCGAGCGCGCGGCGCCCGCGAGCGCGGCGCGGCGTCAGAACAGGTCGGCCGCGATGCCGTCGGCGAAGACCCAGGCGGCCCGCGGGACGCTGAGCCGCCCGCCGTCGACCTTCAGGCGGCCGTCGCGCTCGAGCCGCTCCGCGGCCCGCCGTCGCGCGGGCGTCCACGCCGGCACCCCGAGCGCCGCCGCCGTCGCCTCCAGATCGAACCCCTCCCGCAGCCGGAGCCCGAGCATGATCCGCTCGGACAGGCGCGTCTCCGGGTCGAGCCGCTCGTGGCTCTCCACCGGGACGGGCCCGCCGCCCTCGGCCATGGCGGCCATGTACCGATCCGGGCTCACGACGTTCCGGTAGCGGATCGCGAACGCCTCGCCGCCGTCCTCCGCGCCGGCCGAGCCCAGGCCCCAGCGCGGATCCGGGCGCGATACGGTCCCGTAGGCGGCGCACCCGAGCCCGACGTAATCGACGCCTTTCCAGTAGCCGAGGTTGTGGCGCGCCTCGTGGCCGGGCTTCGCGTAATTCGAGACCTCGTAGTGGGCGAGCCCCTCGGCCTCGAGCGCCTCGTCGATCGCGAAGAACGTGTCCGCCACCCCGTCGTCTCCGGCGAGCGGCAGGCGCCCGCGCCGCGCCAGCTCTCCGAACGAGGTGCCCGGCTCGACCGTGAGGCTGTACGCCGAGATGTGGGTCACGCCGGTCGAGGCCACGGCGCGCGCCTCGGCGGCGGCCTGCTCCGGGCGCTGCTCCCGCGCTTCCTCGGCCGTCCCCACCGCGACACCGTAGATGAGATCGCCGCTCACGCGCGGCATCCCGGACCGGAGCGCCGCCGCGAGCGCGCCGAGCCCGCCGTCGGGGTCGTGCAGGCGCCCGAGGAACCGGAGCCGCTCCACGTCGAGCCCCTGAACGCCGACGCTCAGACGGTTGACCCCGATCGCTCGGAACGCTCGGGCCCGCTGCTCGTCGAGGGAGGTCGGGTTGCACTCGACGGTCACCTCGAGGTCGGGCGAGAGGCGGCCGGCGGCCGCGGTGATGGCGGACAGCACCCTGCCCATCTCCTCCGGCTCCCACAGGGACGGCGTCCCGCCGCCGAAGAACACGCTCCGGAGCTCGCGCTCGCCCAGCGCATCCGCCCGCCTCCGGAGCTCGGCGAGCACGGCGTCGGCATAGCCGCGGTGGTCGATCGCCTCCCGCGCCTTCGCGAAAGAGACGAAGTCGCAGTAGGGACACTTCTTGAGGCACCAGGGGAAGTGGACGTAGGCGGTGATCGGCTCCATGGAATCCATGAACATAGGAGACAGCGGATGCGACGGATGCGGATGCGACGGGTGCGATGGGCGTAACGGACGCGACCGACGCGACCGACGCGACCGACGCGACCGACGCGACCGGCTCGGCCGAGACGACCGACGCAATCGACGTAGCTGACGCGACTGACGTAACCGACGCAACTGACGCAACCGAGGCAACTGACGCAACCGAGGCGACGGACGCGGCCGGGGCGGCCGCTGCGGGAAATGAGAAATGCATCGGCGGCGCGACCCGCGCCGGAGACGCGCATGGTGACACAATTGCGGGGCCTAGATCGCGGTGTTAGCGTGCCAAAGGGAGAGGGCGCATTGCGCCCGCCGAACTCTTCATGCTGACGTTGACGGAGCTTGTCGATCGCGTTCGGACCTACCAGCCGGCTGCAGACGTCGATCTCATCGCCCGGGCTTACGCCTACAGCTCTGACGCTCACAGAGGGCAGACCCGCAAGAGCGGCGACCCGTATTTCTCCCACCCGGCGAGCGTCGCCGCGATCATCACCGAGCTCAAGCTGGACACCGCGAGCGTCTGCGCCGGGCTCTTGCACGACGTCGTCGAGGACACCCTCGCGACGACCACCGACATCGAGAACACCTTCGGCCAGGAGGTGGCGTTCCTCGTCGACGGCGTGACGAAGCTCTCGAAGATCAACTTCGCCTCCAAGGAGGATCGGCAAGCCGAGAACTTCCGCAAGATGCTGGTGGCGATGGCGCGCGACATCCGCGTGCTCCTCGTGAAGCTGTGCGACCGCCTCGACAACATGCGGACGCTCGAGTTCATGAAGCCCGAGGCGCAGGACCGGATCGCCCGGGAGACGATGGAGATCTACGCCCCGCTCGCGAACCGCCTCGGCATCGCGCGCTTCAAGAGCGAGCTCGAGGACCTGTCGTTCAGGTACATCGAGCCGGAGGCGTGGGCGGACCTCTCTCAGAAGGTCAAGACGACCGCGAAGGAGCGCGACAGGTACATCCACGAGGTCTCGAAGGTGCTCGCGGGCAAGCTCGCGGAGCAGGGCTTCGCGGTCGACGTCACCGGCCGCGCGAAGCACCTCTACTCGATCTGGCGCAAGATGCAGGCGCAGCAGTGCGACTTCGACCAGGTCTACGACGTCATCGCGTTCCGCGTGCTCGTCGAGTCGGTCGCCGACTGCTACGCGACGCTCGGCGTCATCCACTCGCAGTGGACCCCGGTCCCCGGCCGCTTCAAGGACTACGTCGCGCTGCCCAAGCCGAACATGTACCAGTCGCTGCACACGACGGTCATCGGGCCCGGGCGCGAGCGGATCGAGATCCAGATCCGCACCCACGAGATGCACCGCGTGGCGGAGCAGGGCATCGCGGCGCACTGGAAGTACAAGGAGAACAACTCCGGCGGCATCGACCCGAAGGACGCCGCGCGGTTCGGCTGGCTCCGCCAGCTGATGGAGTTCCAGAAGGAGCTCAAGGACCCGGCCGAGTTCCTGGAGAGCGTCAAGGTCGACCTGTTCCAGGACGAGGTGTACGTCTTCACGCCGAAGGGGGACGTGCGCGTCTTCCCCCGCGGCTCGACGCCGATCGACTTCGCCTACGCCATCCACACGAAGGTCGGCGAGCACTGCTCGGGGGCGCGGGTCAACGGCGCCATCGTCCCGCTCCGCTCGAAGCTCCGGAACGGCGACGTCGTCGAGGTGATGACCAACCCGAGCCAGCACCCGTCGAAGGACTGGCTCGACTACGTGTCGACCAGCCGCGCGCGCTCCAAGATCCGCAACTACCTGCGCGCGGAGCAGCGCGAGAAGTCGCTCAAGCTCGGCCGCGAGCTCCTCGAGAAGGAGATGCACCAGCGGAGCATGAGCCTGAGCCGCCTCACCAAGAACGAGGCCGAGCTGCGCAAGGTCATGGACAAGTTCGGCGTCGCCTCGGCCGACGAGCTGTTCATCTCGGTCGGCTACGGCAAGGTGAGCGTCCGCGCGGTGTGCGAGTTCCTGGCGCCCACCCCCAAGGAGAACGACAAGGGCACCCCGACGACGCCGCCCGAGTCGATCAAGGAAGGGCGCATCGAGTCGCTCGTCCGCAAGGTGACAGGGCGCGACAGCCCCGGCATCCTCCTGAACGGCATCGACGATGTCCTCGTCCGCTACACGAAGTGCTGCAACCCGCTCCCCGGCGACGAGATCGTCGGGTTCATCACCCGCGGCCGCGGCATCACGGTCCACCGCCGCAACTGTGCCAAGGCGTTCGACACGGACCCCGAGCGCCGCGTGGAGATCTCGTGGGACTCGCGCGCGAAGATCAACCGCCCGGTGCAGATCAAGGTGATGACGGCGAACCGGCCGGGCATCCTCGCGACGGTCGGCCACACGTTCCACGAGCAGGGCATCAACATCAGCGAGGCGACGTGTCGCGCGGGCGACGACGGCCGGGCGATGAACACGTTCACCTTCCTCTGCTCCGATCTCGCGCAGCTGAAGAGCGTCATCCGGCGCCTGCAGCGGATCCCCGGCGTGATGGCGGTCGAGCGGACCTGAGCCGGCGCGTCATCGGCCGCGGCGAGCGCGCGCCCCGCCGCTCGCCCTGGGCGGACCACCTGCGGCGCCCGGGCCGGCGTCCGGGAGCGCGCGGGTGAGGGGGCGGCCGAGGTCGCCGCCCGGCTCGTGCCGCGCCGCGATCTCCTGCACCTTGCGCACGAGCCGGGTCACGTCGTGGTGGCGCACCGGCGCGCCGGCGGCGGCGCGGTCGCAGAAGAACGTGCGGCACCCGAGCGGCCTCGCGGCGTAGATCGCGCAGCGGCCGGCGTCGGTGAGCAGCGGGCACCGCCGCTCGGCGGCCTGCGGCAGCGCGCGCCGCCGGCCCGGCTCGCCGGCGGACGCCGTCGGCTCGGGCGCCGGAGCCCCGCCGGCTCGCACGACGCCCTGGAGCGCCCGGGGGCCGCCCAGGGCCGCGATCGCGCGCCGGACGGCGGCGAGCTCGACGGACGTCACGTACGGCTCGCGGCCCGTGATGCCGAACCGGCAGCACTCGGTCGAGGCCGGGCAGGTCCAGCCCTGGAAGACCTCCTCCGCCTCGCGGTACACGGCCGAAAGCTCGGCGAGCAGATCGGCTTCACGGGCGTGCGGCTCAGGGGTCGCGGTGCGGCGCATTCGTCAGGGCGGGCGCTCGTGCGTCCGCGCGCACGGCGGCGGCCGGCGCGGGGCGGGATCGGAGCGGCGGATCCCGCGTCGCGAGCCTAGTGCCGCGCGGCGCCGCCGCGAAGCGGCAATCCGCGACCGCGCCTGGAGCGCTGACGCGCGGCACCAGCGCGGCCTTCCCGGAGGCGGGCCGCCCTGCGCCGGCGGACGCCGCCGCTGCCGCGGCGGGGCGCGCGAGCTTCGCGCGCTGGGCGGCGAGCGCGCACGCGCTATCCTCGCGGACGATGTCATCTCTGCGCCCGAAGCTTCGAGCTCTGGAGGTCGTCGTCATCCAGGATGAGCGCCACGGCCGCGCGCTGATGCTGCGCGACACCGAGGGCATCGCCCCGTCCGCCGTCGTCGTGCCCGCCGGGAGCTCCGCGGTGCTCGCGCGCTTCGACGGACGGCGATCGATCGACGAGATCGCGCGCGACGCCTCCCGGTCGACCGGCCAGCGCGTGGACGCCGCCTACGTGGCGCAGCTGGCCGACGAGCTGGAGGACGCGTGGATGCTGGACAGCCCGCGGTTCCACGCGCGCCGGCGGACCGTCGTGCGGTCGTTCGACGCGGCGCCGATCCGGACCGCGGCCCACGCGGGCGGCGCGTACCACGGCGATCGGCTGAAGCTCGCCGAGTTCATCGAGCGCCAGTGCCTCGGGGTCGCGCGGCCGCAGGGCGGCGCGGCGCGCGCCGCGGCCCAGGGCGCGACGAAGCGCATGGTCGGGCTCTGCGCGCCGCACATGGACCTCTGGCGCGCCGCGGCCGGCTACGGGCACGCCTACGCCGCGCTCGAGCAGGCGCTTGCGGCGCCGGGGCTGGAGAAGGTCGACACCTTCGTTCTGCTCGGGACGTCGCACGCGCCGATGCGTCGACCGTATGCGGTCTGCGAGAAGACGTTCGCGACGCCGCTCGGCCCGCTCGAGCCGGATCGCGAGATGATCGCGGAGCTCGGGGCGGCGAGCCGCTTCGACGTGCACGAGGATCAGTACCTGCACAAGAACGAGCACTCGATCGAGTTCCAGGCCGTGTTCGTGCGGCACCTCCTCGGCGGTCGCGCGGCGTCGATCGTGCCCATCCTCTGCGGTCTCTCGGAGTGCCAGGCGCGGCGCCGCGACCCCGCGCAGGACGACGGCGCCGAGTCGTTCCTGACCGCGCTCCGCGGCGCGCTGGCGAGGCGCCCCGGCCGCGTGCTCGTGATCGCTGGGGCGGACCTCGCCCACGTCGGGCCGCGCTTCGGCGATCCCGCGCCGCTCGACGAGCGCCAGCGGGGGGCGCTGCGCGATCGCGATCTCGCGTCGATCGAGCGCGCGACGTCGGTCGATGCGCCGGGCTTCTTCGCCGATGTCGCCCAGGACCTCGGCACCCGCCGCGTCTGCGGCCTCGGCCCCATCTACACGCTGCTCCGCGCCCTCCCGCCGTCGTCGCGCGGAGAGCTGCTGAACTACGAGCAGTGCGTCGACCCCGAGGAGGGATCGATCGTCAGCCACACGTCGCTCGGATTCTACGGTTGAAGGTCGCGTTCGCTCGGCGCGTCGCGCGTCGTCACGGGGCGAAGCGCGCTCGTCCGCCGCGCTGCGCGTCGCCGTGGGGCGCGCCGGGAGCCCCGCGCTTTCGCGCCGCGAGGCTCCCTGGCGGACGGCGGTCGGCTCAGCCGCGCGGGACCCTGCGGCGCGCGATGTCGAGGCCGAGCCGGTCGGCCTCGCGGTAGATCGCCTGCCGCGACATGCCGAGGGCCCGCGCCGCCGACGCGACGGAGCCGTTGGCGCGGGCGAGCGCGTCCTCGAGGCGGGCGCGCGCGAGCGACGGATCCGTCGCCGGCGGGAGGTTCGGCTTCACGCGCGGGCCGCGCGCGAGCGAGCCCGCGATCGGCGTGACGGAGAGCGGACCATCCGGCGCGGCCTGCGCCGCGGTCACGATGGCGTTCTCGAGCTGCGGCACGCCGCCCGGCCAGCCGGCGCGGACGAGCGCCTCCAGGAGCTGCGGGGTGAAGCGATCGAGGCCGATCGCGTTGCGCTCCGCGATGTCGCGCACGATGAGCGGCACGTCCTCGCGCCGCATCTCGAGCGTCGGGATCGTGATCCGCTTGCCGGAGAAGAGCGACGCGAACCACGGCGCCACGCGCCCGTCGCCGGCCGCCCGATCGAGGGGCTGCCCGGTCGTCGCGATGATGCTGACGCCGTTCGAGCGGCCGACCGAGTGCGCGATCTCGAGCTGCTGCGGCCGCGGCAGGCGATCGGCGTCGAGGACGAGCCAGGTCATCGGCCGCGCGCCCGGCGGGATGACCGGCTTGGTCTCGGCGCCGCCGTCGACGACCAGGGTCTCGCCCAGGCCCTCGCGCACCGCGGCGGCGAGGCGGGCGAGCGTGCGCTTGCCGACCCCGGGCGCGCCCTCGATGCAGACGCTGGAGCCCGACTGCACGAGCTTCATCACCGGATCGATCCAGTCCTTGCGCTGCTTCGAGCCGAACACGAGCGGCCCGAGGCGCGACGGCGCGCCGTCGTACAGCGCGAGGTGCCGCTCGACGAAGACCGCGAGCTGCTGGCCGAGCCGCACCACGTCGCCGTGCATCACGCCGATGCGGCGGGCGCGGACGCCGTTCACCCACGTGCCGTCGTGGGTGTCCATGTCCTCGATGTAACAACCGTCCGAGCGCACGCTGATCTTGGCGTGCTCCGGCGCGACCCCGTTCCCCTCGATGCGCCCGTCGCGCGCGGCGCTGCCGATCACGGCGCCGTCCATGAGGCTCACGATCCGCGGCGGACCGTCGAGCCCGATCAGGACGAGCCCCCACCCGCCGTCGTCATCCTGTCGCTTGGCGTGGACTCCGGACCGGTACTCCTTCTGAAGGACCGGCGCCGCTGTCTCCGCAACGTCCACTCGCAAAGCAGTCTGTTCGTTCATGCTCCCCCCAAGTCCAAAGGACCTGCCTGGTCGACCCAGGCCAACCAAGAGCGCGCCGAGCGGCGGGCACCCTTATGATGTAAGAGCGCGCCACACGGTGCCGCTGTCGCGAACGCGAAGGCTTTTGTGAGCGGCACCTTGCGCGGTGCTGCTTGGCGAGCCCCCTCGCTCGCAATGGCCACACAATACTCGACCAGAGCGGCCGTGCAACCTGCCGGCGACGGAAGTTTTAAGGTTTTGTTCTTCAGAGCTTGACTCTGGTCACGCCGATTGGTACTCATCCGCCACGCATCGACGGAGGCGCCCTCCGGTGATGACCCGGCGCGAATCAGGAAATCTCTGACGAGCGCTTTCAAATTCGGACAACGGTTCAGTCGGCTGTCTGAAAATGAATTTCTGAATTGGGTGATTGACATCTGCGGGAGTAACTCAGTGGTAGAGTGCAACCTTGCCAAGGTTGACGTCGCGGGTTCAAATCCCGTCTCCCGCTCCACGACATAGGCTCTGCGACAGCGAGCAGACCAGCGAGGCCGGTGCGACCCACCGGCCTCTGTGTTTTGTTCCACCGCTCGGCGCGCGGGCGCCGGGGGGGAAGCGCGGGGCGCGACGGGGCTCGAAGCGCTGATCATGCGTCGATCGATGCGTCGATCGATGCGCCGGGCGGCAGGCCTGTGATACGAGGAGTCGCCTCATGTCCGCTCCGCTCCACGAGCGCCTGCGCCTCCTTGCCCACAGCCTCGAGCGGCAGTTCCTGGGCAAGGACGAGATCATCCGCCTGCTCATGATCGCGGTCGTCGCGGGGGAGCATTGCGTGCTCCTCGGCCCGCCCGGGACCGCGAAGAGCGCGCTCATCCGCACGCTCGCCGAGCTGATGCAGGCCCAGTACTTCGAGTACCTGCTCACCCGCTTCACCGAGCCGAACGAGATCTTCGGCCCCGTCGATATCGGCGCTTTCCGCGAGGGCGTCTACCGACGGAACACGTCGGGGATGCTCCCCGAGGCCGAGATCGTCTTCCTCGACGAGGTCTTCAAGTCGAACAGCGCGATCCTGAACGCGCTGCTCACGCTCCTGAACGAGCGCAAGTTCTCGAGCGGCGGCCAGGTGATCCGCTGCCCGCTCATCAGCGTGTTCGCGGCCTCGAACGAGGTGCCGGGCGACGAGACGCTGACGGCGATCTTCGACCGCTTCCTCCTGCGCGTGCAGTCCGACAACCTCGACGCCTACCACTTCAGCGAGCTGCTCCAGCGCGGCATCCAGCAGGAGATCCGGCACATGGCCGGCGAGCCGCTCCGCCCGCTGGTCGCCGCGCGCGAGCTCGCCGAGCTCGGCCGTGGGTTCGGCGCGCGGATGAACTTCGGCGACGCGTTCCTGTCGGCCTACAAAGGGCTGGTGTTCCAGATCCGCGCCGAGGGGATATCGCTCTCGGACCGCCGCGTCGTGAAGATGCTCAAGCTCTTCGCCGCGAGCGCCTACCTCGACGGCCGTCAGACCACGGACGCGAGCGATTTCTTCGTGCTCAAGCACATCTGGAACAACCAGGATCAGGCGGCGATCCTCGAGGGCATCGTGCAGCCGGTGCTGGAGGCGTTCTTCCGCGAGCACCCGGATCGCCGCCGCGTCGGCGCGCTCGGCGTCGGGGTGGAGGCGCTCGCCGCGGAGATCGACCGCATCCGGCAGATCCTCACGGGGGGCGCCGCGCTCGGCGATGTGCAGCTGTTCAGTCAGCTGAAGGCGCTCGGCGAGATCAAGCAGGCGCTCGCCGGCATCAACGACGCCCGCGCCCGCGAGCTCGAGGCGCGCGTGTCTCAGCTGCTCGAGGCGTCGTTTCGGAGCGGGCGCTTCGCCCAGATCTAGCGCGGTCGGCGCCGGGCGCCGCCGGCGAGCCGCCGGTGGCCCTGGAGCGTGCCCTGGGCGCGGCCGGACCCGCGCCGGGCGCCGCCGGCGAGCCGCCGGTGGCCCTGGAGCGTGCCCTGGGCGCGGCCGGACCGAACCCGGGCGCGTTCGCGGCGTCGGCGCCGGCCCTGGAGCGTGCCCTGGGCGCGGCCGGGCCGAACCCGGGCGCGCTCGCGGCGTCGGCGCCGGCACGCGCGCGGGCCCGCGGCTGCGCGGGCGCCCCACGGCTGCGCCCGGACGGGCCGGCGGCCTCCGCCGCGCCTCGAGGCGACGCCTTCGCGCCCGAGCGGGCCAGGCCGGCGGCGCGGCGATGGTCGACCGGCCCCGACGACGCGCCCATCACCGCGCCACGGATGCGCTTGGGCACGCCGAACGCCTCGCGGATGTGGAGGAGCTCGTCCACCGTCAGGGCGCGCCACTCCCCCGGCCGAAGCCCTTCCGAGCTCACGCCCGCGAACGTCGTCCGGGCCAGGCGCATCACCGGCCAGCCGGTCGCCTCGCCCATGCGCCGGATCTGCTGGTTGCGGCCCTCGCGGAGGGTCACCTCGAGCCACGTCTTGTCGCCCTCGCGGCGGAGCACCCGCGCCTCGGCCGGCAGCGTGACGCCGTCCTCCAGGCGGATCCCCTCGCGCCACGGCGTGAGGTCGTCCTCGCTCATGACGCCCTGGACCTTCAGCACGTACGTCTTCGGCACACCGCCGCGCGGATGGAGCAGCCCGTTGGCGAAGTCGCCGTCGTTCGTCATCAGCAGGATGCCGCTGGTCGCGAAGTCGAGCCGACCCACGGGGTAGAGGCGCGCGCCCGTGCCGCGCACGTAGTCGGCGACCGTCGGGCGCCCCTCGGGATCGCGCAGGGTCGAGACGACGTTCCGCGGCTTGTGCAGGGCCACGTAGACCGGCGCCTCGGAGACCAGGCGCTTGCCGTCGACCTCGATCCGGTCCTTCTGCCGGTCCGCCTTGAGGCCGAGCTCGGTGACGACGCGGCCGTTCACGCGCACCCGCCCGGCGAGGATGAGCTCCTCGGCCGACCTGCGCGAGGCCACGCCGGCCCGCGCGATGATCTTCTGCAGACGTTCTTCCATGGTGTGCTCGGGACCTGCGCCGACGCTGCGATGCCGGCGGGCGGCTCTGATAAGCACGCCCCTCGCGCCGCGTCGACCAACGTTGGTTCCGCGCGCTCCTCACGCCCGAGCCCGGCGTCGGCGCCGGCGCGCCAAGAGGTCGGCGGCGGCGAGCGCCCGCGGCCCAGCAGCGCCGGGGCGCGGGCCGCAGGCGAGGCCAGGCGGGCGGGATCGGCCTCCAGGCCGGCCGGAGGAGGCGCGCGCTATTTCTTGTCCTTGGCGGGCTCCGCGCTCCCGCTGCCGCCCGCGGCCTCGTTCGCCTTGTCCGCGGCGGCTTGATCCTCCGCGGCCTTCTTCGCGGCCGCCGCGGCGGCCTCCTCTTCCTTCTTGCGCTCGTCTTCCTCGACGCGGCGCTTCACCTCGTTGTCGTGGTCCCACCGATCGACCCGCTCGTCGGCGTCGATGTCCACGCCCATCCGCTCGAGCCGGCCCATGCGGTAGATCTCCCACACGTCCGGCTTGCCGTCGCGGTTGGTGTCCCGCTTGATGCGCGCGAGCTTGCCGCCACTGTAGTACTTCCACTCGTCGGGGTTGCCGTCGCGATCGGAGTCGATCCTCACCTCGGCCAGCCGCCCGCCGGCGAACGTGAGCCAGGTGTCGATCCGGCCGTCGTAGTTCGCGTCGGACTCCTCGTGAAGGCTCTCGCCCTTGTCGTTGTACCTGCGGACGACGTCCTTCACCCCGTCGAAGTTGGTGTCGATCTCGCGGCAGACGAGCGCCCGGTGACGATCCTCGCCGGTGCCCACGATCTGGTAGACGCGCCGCACGTTGGGCTGGATCGCGCCCGGCCCCGCGGTCTCGCTCGCCTCGCGATCCTGTCTGCCCTTCCAGTCGCACATCGAGCGATCGTCGATGCTGCCGTCGGCCCTGCGCGCCGCCTCGACCTTCGGCGCCTTCGTGCCGTCGAACCCCGGATCCGAGCCGCACGCCGCGCCGAGCAGGCCGAGCGCGGCGAGCGCGATGAGCGCTTGTCTCCTCATGTCACGGTCCCTTCTTGTCGGCCGGCTGGCTCGCGGCGTTGGCAGGGGAGGGCGCGGAGCCCGCGGGCGCGGCGCTCGCCGCCGGGGCCGCGCCGGCCGGGGCCGCCGCGCCCGCCGGCGCACCGGCCGCCGCCGGCTGCCCCGGCGCGGCGCCCGCGTCGCCCGCGGGGGGCGCCGCGCTGGCCGGCGGAGGCGCGGCCGCCTTCGGCGCGCCGTACGACTCGGCGCAGAGATCCACCACGCTGTTCGGATCGGGCTTGCCGTCGGCGTTCTGATCGCTCGCCACGACCGCGCACTTCGGGTCGTTCGGGTTGTTGAACTGCCACCACTGGTCGACGATTCCATCGCCATCGGAGTCGCGCTCGCGGCGCGCGAGGCGCGGCCCCTCGTAGTAGTCCCAGGTGTCGAGCTTGTCGTCGAAGTTGGTCTCGCGCTCCTTCAGCACCACGGCGCCGCGCTCGTAGTGCGCGATCTCGTCGGCGCGCCCGTCGCGGTCGAAGTCCGACTCGCGCCGGCGCTCGAGCCCCTGGCCGTCGTAGTAGATGAAGGCGTCGATCGCGCCGTCCAGGTTCAGGTCGACGACCCGGCAGACCTCCCGGCCATCCTTGTTTACGTGGATGATGTCGGGCGTCCCGTCGCCGTTCACATCGACCTTCTGCGCAGCGGCGGAGTCTTTCTCGCAGGGCTCGTGGACGATCGCCGTGTCCCGCTCGCCGGTCGCGCTCTTCGCGCTCTTTGGCTCCGGCGTCGAGGACGCGCAGGAGGCGACGGCGGCGGTCATCAGGGCCACGAGCAAGCACCTGGGCGACGGCCAGGTGAGCGGGAATCGCGTCATCGAGAGATTCCTCCGGCGGGCCCGGGACCTTCGGGACAAGCTCGGCGCGCCGGGCGAGCCGTCCCGACGCGGACCAGCTTCGGCGGCAGTCTAGACCGCCGTCCGTGCGCACATCAAGAAGCCCACAGGAGGCGACCCGCCTGCCAGCGCGCTCGATCCCGGGCCATCGCCGACCACCGTCAGCGCCATTCCGATTGACAACATACGTACCGGCATCTAGGGTAACGTCTTGTCAGTCGTACCCATCGAGACTGGCGGGTTTACCCTCCCGGGCGTGACATGTCGCGGAAGAAAGTCTCGACGACCATCTACATCACGCCCGAGCAGGCCGAGCGGCTGAAGATCCTGCACGAACGCACCAAGGTCCCGATCGCCGTCTACATCCGCGAAGGGATCGACATGGTTCTCAAGCACTATGAGCACGTGCTGCCAGGGCAGATGTCCCTGGAGAGCACGCCGGTCCCCCCGCCGCCGATCCCGAAGAAATGACCCCGACCGGGGGCTGACACGCCCTCCCGGCCAGACTGCCCGCGTCCTCGGCCCCGGAAGCGGCCGGAGGCGACCGGGGAGGGCGGGCGCCCGGACGCAGCGCGCTGTCGGGGCGGATAGCTTCGCGGCGCAGGTCGCGCTAGGAGCAGGCACGCCGCGGTCCACCATTTCCCGCGGCGCTCGCAGCGCGACGTGCTGCGGTTCGTTTCTCGGAGGGTCACGGACCTCGGGTCCGCTCCTTCGCATCCCGGTCGAGGCCGCGCGCCGCGGCCGCTAACGCTGGTCAGGTCGCCGCGCCCTGAAGCTCGCCATGCCCGTTGACGCCAAGCTCATCCGCAACTTCTCCATCATCGCCCATATCGACCACGGCAAGTCCACGCTCGCCGACCGCATCCTCGACGCGACCGGGGCGCTCACCGCCCGCGAGCAGAAGGAGCAGTTCCTCGACAAGATGGACCTCGAGCGCGAGCGGGGCATCACCATCAAAGCCCAGACCGTGCGGCTCGATTACGCCGCGAAGGACGGGCAGACCTACCGGCTGCACCTCATCGATACGCCCGGGCACGTCGACTTCAACTACGAGGTCTCGCGCAGCCTCCAGGCGTGCGAGGGCGCGCTGCTCGTCGTCGACGCCAGCCAGGGCGTCGAGGCGCAGACCCTCGCGAACGTCTTCCTCGCGCTCGACAACAACCTCTCGATCGTCCCGGTCCTCAACAAGATCGACCTCCCGTCCGCCGACGTCGAGCGGACGACCCGCGAGATCGAGGACGTGATCGGCCTCGACTGCTCCGGCGCCATCCCCGCCAGCGCCAAGACGGGGATCGGCATCGCGGAGATCCTCGAGGCCGTGGTCGCGCGCGTCCCCGCGCCCAAGGGCGATCCGAGCGCGGCGCCCCGCGCCCTCATCTTCGACAGCTGGTACGACAGCTACCGCGGCGCGGTGGTCATGGTGCGCGTCGTCGACGGCGTCCTCCGCAAGGGGCAGAAGGTCCGCTTCATGGCGACCGGCCGCGACTACGAGGTCACCGAGATGGGCGTGTTCACGCCCCACGCGACCGCCATCACCGAGCTCGGGCCCGGGGAGGTCGGCTTCCTCGTCGGCAACATCAAGAGCGTGGTCGACACGAAGATCGGCGACACGGTGACCGACGCCGTCCACCCCGCGACGACGCCGCTGCCCGGCTTCAAGGAGGTCAAGCCGATGGTCTTCGCCGGGATCTTCCCGACGGACTCGGCCCAGTACGAGGACCTCCGCGACGCCCTGTCGAAGCTCCACATGAACGACGCGGCGTTCGTCTTCGAGCCCGATACGTCCGAGGCGCTCGGGTTCGGCTTCCGGTGCGGCTTCCTCGGCCTGCTCCACATGGAGATCATCCAGGAGCGGCTCGAGCGCGAGTACAACCTCGACCTCATCACGACCGCGCCGAGCGTCGTCTACCACTGCTTCCTGAACGACGGCTCGATGAAGTCGATCGAGAACCCGGCGAAGCTCCCGCCGCCGAACCTCATCGATCGCATCGAGGAGCCGATCTTCCGGATGACCGTCCACGTGCCGTCGGCGTACGTCGGCGCGGTCCTCGCCCTGTGCCAGGAGCGGCGCGGGGAGCAGAAGTCGATCCAGTACGCCTCGTCCGACCGCGTGATCATCACGTACGACATGCCCCTCAGCGAGGTGCTCTTCGACTTCCACGACAAGCTGAAGAGCGTGTCGCGCGGCTATGCGTCGATGGACTACGAGCTGGTCGGGTACCGCGCCGACGACCTCATCAAGCTGGACATGCTGGTGAACGGCGACCCGCTCGACGCCCTCAGCGTCATCGTGCACCGGGAGAAGGCCTACGCCCGCGGCCGGGACCTCGCCGTGAAGCTCAAGGACATCGTGCCGCGCCAGCAGTACGAGGTCGCCATCCAGGCGGCGATCGGGTCGAAGGTCATCGCGCGGACGACCGTGAAGGCGATGCGCAAGGACGTGACCGCCAAGTGCTACGGCGGCGACATCAGCCGCAAGCGCAAGCTCCTCGAGAAGCAGAAAGAGGGCAAGAAGCGGATGAAGATGGTCGGGAGCGTCGAGATCCCGCAGGAGGCGTTCCTCGCCATCCTGAAGATCGACTGAGGCGCAGGGCGCCGCCCACGCGCCGCGCCGGCGCGGCACGCGGGCGTGGCGGCGCGCGGCCCCCGCCCGTATAAGCCGCCCATGCAGCCCGCCCCCGCCCGCCCGCGCGCTCGCCGCGCGGCGCTCCCTGTCCTCGCCCTCGGCCTCGCCGTCCTCGCGTGCGACGATCCGCGCGCCCCGGCGCCGGCGGCGTCCGCCTCGGCTCCCGCTGCTCCCGCGCCGGAGGCCGCGGCCAGCGCCGCGCCGGCGCCCAGCGCCGCCCCGGCCCCCGCGACGGCGCAGGCCCCGAAGCGGGACATGCCGCCGCGGCCGGTCCCGATCGGCTCGAGCGGGCCGATCCAGCCGAGCGCGCCGGCCGAGCAGCAGATGATGGCGATCCAGTACACGCTCGCCATGGTGTCGCCGCAGCCGACCGATCCCCTCGTGGACAAGGCCTACCTCGAGGGCATCCTGCCGAAGCTCGCCGCCGCGGCGCGCACCGCGGACAAGGGCAAGACGCCGCCCGACCCGGTGAAGGCGACCAAGGGGAACCGGAAGATCGAGGTCGATATGGGCAAGGGGTGCACCGAGCGCACCCCGTCGAACCTGCTCGCGCAGCGGGCAGGCTCGTCTCTCAAGGCGGCGTACGACGCCGGGATCCTCGTCGTCTCCTGCCACGACGCGCTGTGGGAGTGCCACCAGTCGACGCGGGATCCGGACGACGTCCTGTGCCACGCAGCGCCGCGGCGCTGAGCGTGGTATGGGCTGCGTCTGCCATGCAGGAGACGCTTGCCTACTCGGTCCCCGGCGCCAACGCGCTCCCTCGACCGGATCCGCTCGCCGAGATGCTCGCCGAGCTGAACCAGAACCGCCCGCCGCTCGCCCGGCTGCGCCACGACGCCACCATCGCCTTCGGCCCCGCCATGCGCGTCGAGCGCTTCTTCCTCGGCAACGGGCTCAAGGTGCTCGTGCTCGTCGACGCCTCGGCGCCCGTGGTCTGCTTGCAGACCTGGTTCGGCGTCGGCTCGCGCCACGAGCGCGTGGGCAAGACCGGCATCGCCCACCTGTTCGAGCACCTCATGTTCGGCGAGACGGAGAGCGTCGCCCACGGCGCGTTCGACCGGATGCTCGAGGAGGCCGGCGCCGAGACGAACGCGGCGACGTTCCTCGACTGGACGTACTACCACACGAACCTGCCGAAGGACGCGCTCGAGCTCACCCTCCGCCTCGAGGCGGAGCGCATGGCGCGGCTCGTCCTCCGCGACCCCCAGGTGTCGAGCGAGAAGGAGGTCGTCGCCAACGAGCGGCGGCAGCGGGTCGACGACGACGTCGACGGCGCGGTGAGCGAGCTGCTCTACAAGGAGGCGTTCACCAAGCACGCCTACGGGTGGCCCACCATCGGCTGGATGGCGGACATCAAGGGCTTCACGACCGACGACTGCGTCGAGTTCTACCGGACGTACTACGCGCCCAACAACGCGGCGCTGGTCATCGTGGGCGACGTCGCGCTCGATCAGGCGCTCAGGGCGGTGCAGGACCACTACGGCGCGCAGGAGCCGTCGAAGCTCCCGGTGGAGGACGTGTGCCCCGAGCCGCCGCAGGTGGCCGAGCGCCGCGCCGAGGTGGCGAAGCCGACCGCGACGCACAAGGTGGCGATCGGCTACCGCTCGCCGGCGCTCGGCGACTTCGACCACGCGCCCCTCGTGCTGCTGAACGAGATCCTCTTCGCCGGGCGGTCGTCGCGCGTGCACCGCGCGCTCGTGCAGGAGCAGGAGATCGCGAGCGAGATCCGCGGCTGGGTCGGCTCGTTCCGCGACCCCGCGCTGTACGACATCTACCTGTCGGCCCGCGGCGCCCACACCGGCGACGAGCTGCTCGCGGCCCTCGACCCGCTCCTCGAGGCGGTGTGCCGCACCCCGGTCGCCGAGGCGGAGCTCGACCGGGCGAAGGCGCGCATCGAGCTCTCGGTCCTGCAGGGGCTCGAGACCGTCGCCGGCAAGGCCGAGCAGATCGGCTTCTACGAGACGGTGCTCGGCGATCCCGCGGCCCTGTTCGAGCGGCTCGGGGCCTACCGGCGGGCGACCGTGGGGGATCTCCTGCGCGTGGCGCGGCGCTACCTCGTGACGTCGGCGCGGACCGTGATCCACGTGATCCCGGACGGGTCGGGCGACGAGGACGACGAGGGCGGCGAGGACGCGGAGAGCGAGGAGGCATCGTGACCCAGAGCGTGAAGGGCGCCGTCGCGTGGGGCGCCGAGGGGCAGGGCAGGGGAGCGCCGGGCGCGCGCGTCGCGCCGCGCGACGGCGCGGTGCTCGTGGAGACGAGCCACGCGCTCCCCATCGTCAGCATCGTGGTCGCGTTCCGCTCCGGCTCGGCGCACGATCCGGTCGGGCGCGAGGGGCTCGCCCGGATCACGGCGCGCATGCTCCGCCGCGGGGCGGAGGGCTACAGCGCGAACGAGATCGAGGAGACGATCGACGCGCTCGGCGGGGAGTTCGGCGCGGACGTGGCGACGAGCGCGACCACGGTGCACTTCGAGGTGATCAAGCGCTCGCTCGACAAGTTCATCGAGCTCGGGGCCACGCTCCTCGCGCGCCCGACGTTCTCGCCGCCCGAGCTCGCGCGGCTCCTGCGCGAGGCCGAGGCCGAGCTCATCGAGGCGCGCGACAGCGATCGCGCGCTCTGCAGCCGCGCCTTCCGGCGGACCCTGTTCGCGGGGCACCCCTACGGCCGGCGCATCGCGGGCACCATCCCGACGCTGCGGGAGATCACGCGCGACGACGTCGCGGCGTTCTACGCGCGGCACTACACGCGGCGCAACGCGCTCGTGGCCATCTCGGGCGACATCGAGCCCGGCGAGGCGCACCGGGTCGCCGAGCGCCTCCTGTCCGGCCTGCCCGAGGGCGAGGCGATCCCCGATCCGGTGACGGATCCCCCGGCCAGGCCGGGGCGGTGCCTCGTGTTCGTCGACAAACCCGAGCGGACGCAGACGCAGATGGTCATCGGCGGGCTCGGCACCGACGCGCACGACCCGGATCACATGGCGCTCCTCGTCGCGAACACCGCCTTCGGGGGCACCTTCTCGTCGCGGCTGATGCAGGAGGTGCGGGCGAAGCGCGGCTGGTCCTACGGGGCCTCGTCGCGGGCGGGCTTCGACCGGCACCGCGACGCCTTCACCATGTGGACCGCGCCCGCGGCGCAGGACGCGGCCGCGTGCCTCTCCCTGGAGCTCGGGCTGCTCGAGGCGCTCCGGCGCGACGGGATCACCGAGGACGAGCTCACGTTCGTGAAGCGCTACCTCGTCCGCTCCCACGCGTTCGAGATCGACACCGCGAGGAAGCGCGTGCACCAGAAGCTCGAGGAGATCCTGTACGACCTGCCGGAGGGGTACCACGAGACCTACCTGAAGCGGGTCGAGGAGGTCACCCTCGAGGAGGCGAACGCCGCCGTGCGGCGCCGGATCTCCGAGGACGATCTCGTGATCGGCGTCGTCGGGACCCACGCGGAGATCGGCGAGGCGGTCGCCGCCGCCGTCGCGAGGCTGACCGAGGTGAAGGTCGAGCCGTTCGACCTCGAGTAGCGCGGCGCCGGCGATCTCCGGCGGGCTCGCCCGCGCAGCGGATCGGGGCGCGTCCGCTCGAGGCGCACCCCCGCGCGCCGGGCGCGCGCCCGGCCCGGACGCTCGGCCCGCGGCGGCGCCGCCCCGGCGACGCCGCGTAGCGGTCAGCTCTGCCCGGAGAGAGCCCCCATGAAGGCGGGAAGGCGGGAAGATCATTAGGGTTTTCTTCCCGCCTTCAGGTTCAAATTCGACCACTACCAACGCGAGCGCGACCGCAACCGGCCGGTGACCTCCGGCATCCAAGGCGCTGCTCCTTCGCGAGATAGGGCAGAGCTCGCCGCGCCCGAGGATTTCCGGCCCCCCGGGCCGCGCTCGTCCCGCGCGCGACGTGCGCCGCGGCGCTCCCTGGCGCCGGCTCGCGAGGGCGAACGACGGGAGCTCGCGATGAAGGCACGAACGATCAACGCGCTGGTCCTCGCGGCGGCGACCGCGCTCTCCGGGCCCGCCGCCGCGGCGGTCCCGCTCACGATGACCCATCAGGGGCGCCTGTTCGATGCGGCAGGACGGCCCATCGACGACACGCTCGAGGTGGTGTTCGCGTTCTATGACGCGGTCGACGCCGCCGTGCCCATCTGGAGCGAGATCCACACCGTCACGTTCGACCACGGGTACTTCTCGGTCGACCTCGGCGAGCTCACGCCCGTGGACAGGCCGGTGTTCGAGGGCACGGCGCGCTACCTGGGCATCCGGGTGGGGGACGATCCCGAGATGACCCCGCGCGCCAGGATCGCGAGCGTCCCGTACGCGCTCCTGGCCAGCAACGTCGCCGGCCCCATCACGCCGAGCTCCATCTCGGTCGGCGGCCGCCTCGTCATCGACAGCGGCGGCATGTGGGTCGGCGACCCGGTCGGCCTGCAGGGCCCGCCCGGTCCCGCCGGTCCGATCGGGCCTGCGGGGCCGCCGGGTGGGCCGGGCGAGCCAGGGCCGCCGGGCGAGCCGGGGCCGCCGGGCGAGCCGGGGCCGCCGGGTCTCCCGGGGACGGCAGGGCCGCCGGGGCCGCCTGGCGTGGTCTCGAGCACCTCCGTTTCCGGCGTGGGCGCCGACCCGCGGGCAACGCTGCAGTTCCTCGCTGCGCCTGCCACCGTGAGCGTGACCGACCTGGGGCAGCGCGTCTTCGTCGTGTCCAACAAGGCGCTCGGCGCCGCGGCGTCCCCCGCGGACCGGCTCTTTCTCTGGATCTGCTCCCAGCAGATCCAGCCGCTCGGCGACATCCACCCGACCGGGACCGGCGTGTACGCGCTCCGGGTCCCGGCGAACACGAGCGTCAGCATGGGGCTGAGCGCGGTGCTCTCGCTGCCCCCCGGCCAGTACAACGTGGGCCTCTGCGGGAGCTCCGAGAGCCCGTTCTGGACCAACAACGACTATTCCTACACCTCCGCCGTCGTCGCCATGGAGTAAGGTCGGGCGGGGCGGCCAGCCCCGCGCCGCGCGGCCTGCGCGGCGCCTGGACGGCGATCTCCACCATGCAGAAGGAGCTGATGACCCCCGCGGCGATCCTGCTCGGCAGCGTCGTCATCGCGACGGGTCTCTACCTGGGGCTCCAGCGCCCGGCGCCCTCCTCCGGGCCGCCGCCCGCGGGCGCGGAGGCCGCGGCCGCCTCCGTGAAGTCCCCGCCGGCGCCGGCGGACGCACAGTCGCAACCTCACCCGGCCCCGGCCGCGGCCCCGCCGGCGCTGCCGCGCGAGCTCTACAAGCGCGTCGAGGCGGACGCCGTGAAGGCGCTCGAGGCGCGGCGGCCGCAATTCCTGAAGCGGTGCTGGGAGCCCTCGGTCCGGAAGAACCCAGCGCCGCCGCGCGCCAAGTACCTCTTCAGCATGACCTTCGACGAGTCCGGGAAAGAGATCGCCCGCGGCATCAGCGAGGTGCGAGGGATGGAGCGCCCCGACGCCGCGCAGTGCCTCCGGATGATCCCGCTCGGGATCGGCGTGCCGCCGCCCGGGACGCGCGTCGCCGTCGAGATCGAGATGGTCCTGCCCTGAGCGCGCCGCCCCCGCGGAGCGCTGGCCGCCGCCGCGCCGCTCGGGCGCCGGTTGGTCCGCGGGGGGCCGTGGGCTAAGGTCACGCCGTGCCCTGGCTCGCCGAGCTCGCCCTGCACCTGAGCCGCGCGCTGCACCTCGCGGTCCTCGCGATCGCGCCCACGTGGCTCTCGCCCGAGCCGCTGCCGCCGTCCGCGCTCGCGCTCTCCGGCGCGCTCTCGGCGGCCGCGCTCGCGGCGGCGCTCGGCCTGTCGGCGTGGTTCGCCGCGCGGCTGGACACGCGGCTCGCCAGGAACGGCGCGGCGCTCCTCTGGCTCGCGATCGCGGCGGCGCTCGCGGTCCCGCTCTACTACCGCGGGCCCCGCGCGCCGCTCGCGCAGGGGGCCGTGCTCGTCGCCGTGCCGCTGTGGGCGGCGCTCGCGACGCTCGCCGCGGCCGCGGCGGAGCAGTGGCTCGGCTCGGCCTTCAAGCACCGGCGGATGGGCGCGGCCATCGTCGTGATCGGCCTCGGCGCCGTCCAGCTGGTCGGGGCGGCGCCCCTGCTCGGGTCGCCCGAGCGGATGTGGTGGGCGGCGCTGCGCCGCGACGGCGCGCACCTGCGCGCGGTCGACGAGCTCGCGAGGCCGCTCCTCGAGCGGCGCAAGCTCGACGAGCTCGACGCGGTCGCGGCGCGCTGCCTGAAGATGCACCCCGCCGCGGCCGCGCCCGCGGCGCCGGCCACGTGCGCCTGCCTCTCGCTCCGCGCCGAGGCGAGGCTGCACTCCAGGAACGCCGTCGCCGCGCTCCGCGACGCGGAGGCGGCGCGCGAGCGATGCCCGGAGCAGAAGAGCGCGCGCGCCGTCCTGGCCGAGGCGCTCGCCGTCGCCGGCCGCCCCGAGCGCGCGCGCGCCGAGGCGCAGGCCGCGCTGGAGGACGGCGGCGATCCGTCGCGGCTCCGCTACGCGCTCGCCCTCGCGCTCCAGCGCGAGGGCCGCCTCTCGGAGGCCCGGGCCGAGGCGGAGCGCGCGATCGAGGCCGGCGCTAGCCGGAAGGCGCAGCTCCTCGCGGGCGCGCTCGCGATCCTCGCCGGGGATCTCGACGGGGCCAGGGCGCGCCTCGCGCCGCTCGCCGAGCAGGATCCCTCGGACGCCGAGGCGCTCTACAACCTCGCGCTCGTCGCCGACAAGCGCGGCGACTACAACGGCGCGCGCCAGGGCTACCTCGCCGCCCTGAAGGCCGATCCGAGGAACGCCGACGCGCGCTACAACCTCGCGCTCCTGACGTTCCGCGCGGGCATCCTCGAGGAGTCGCGCCACCACGTGCGCAAGTTCATCGACGCGTTCCCGGACGATCCGCGGGGCCAGAAGCTCGCGCAGACGACGGGCACGTCGCTCGGCGCCGCGGGCGGGGGCAGCGCGCCTCCGGCTCCGTCCGGCGCGCGGCGGCCTCCGCAGGAGCCCGCGGCGAGCTCGGGCTCGCGCTAGGCTCGCGCTTGGCTTGCGTCAGGACAGCGCGCCCGAGGCGCATCACGAAGCGCGCGCCCGAAGCGCGTCACGAAGCGCGCGCCCGATGACCCGCGCGCTTCGTAACGCGCGGCACAAGCCGCGCCCGCGGCGACGTCGTCCGGATGCGGTTTTTCACGGCGCAAACGTGACCCTGGACGGCCATCTGTGATATCCGAGAAGGTCTGGGAGGCTCCGTGACACCCGCCGCGGGGAACACCGTTGCCGATCGCTTTCGCCTGGTGCGTCCGCTCAGGCAAGGCGGGATGGGCTCGGTGTGGCTCGCTCAGCACATCGGCCTCGACATCCCGTGCGCGATCAAGTTCATGCACGCGCAGGGGGTCTCGAAGGAGGTGCGGCTCCGCTTCGAGCGGGAGGCGAAGGTCGCAGCGCAGATCCGGAGCCCCCACGTGGTGCAGATCCTTGACCACGGTGTGTGGCAAGGGACGCCGTACATCGCGATGGAGTACCTCGACGGCGAGGATCTCGACGCCCGCATCCAGCGGGTGGGGCGGCTCGACCCGTACGACACGATGGCGATCACGGCGCAGGTGGCGCGCGCGCTCACCCGGGCGCACGCGGCCGGCCTGGTCCACCGCGACCTCAAGCCGGCCAACATCTTCCTCGTCCGGGACGACGACCGCGAGATCGCCAAGGTGCTCGACTTCGGCATCGCGAAGGACAGCACGCCCCGGGTCACCTCCACGACGAAGACCGGCTCGCTGCTCGGGACCCCCGCGTACATGAGCCCGGAGCAGGCGCAGGGGACCAAGAGCATCGATCACCGCTCGGACCTCTGGTCGCTCGCCGTCGTGGTGTTCGAGTGCCTGACCGGCAAGCTCCCGTTCAACAGCGAGGCGTTCGGCGATCTGCTCCTCAAGATCATGGTGAAGCCGCTGCCCGTGCCGTCGCAGCTCGCCCCGGTGCCGCCCGGCTTCGACGCCTGGTGGGCCCGCGCGGCGTCGCGCGAGCCGGAGGCCCGCTTCCAGAGCGCGAAGGAGTTCTGCGACGCGCTCGCGGTCGCCCTCGACGTCGCGAGCGACAGCTTCGAGTCGAGGACGAGCATCGTCGGCCCGCTCCGGCCGTCCGGCGAGCGCATCTCGGTGGAGCTCGGGTTCTCGCCGCGGTCGAAGGAGAGCGCCACGCTGGTCGACCCGGGGCCCGACAGCGCCGCGCCGTCGCTCGCCGACGCGGCGACGCTGGTCGCCTCGTCGGAGGCCGAGGCCGAGCGGATCTCGGCGAGCTCCGGCAGGACGGTGTCCTCGCCGGGGGAGGCGGAGGCGGCGGGCCGCCAGATGCGGTCGCACACCGCCAGCGCGCTGGTCTCGGTGGTGTCGCCCCCGGTCCGGCGGCCCATCGTCGGGCGGGCGCTCGCCGCCGCGGGGGCCTGCGCGGTCGTCCTCGCCGCCGTCGGGTTCTTCGCCCTGCGCGGCGCGGGCCCCACCGACCCGGCTCAGCCCCTCGCGCAGCCGGCGCCGCCGTCGTCGATGCCGTCGGCGCCCGGCGCGCCGCCGGGGCCCGACGCCGCGGCGTCGGCCGCCGCGCCGGCGAAGGAGCCCGAGCCGCCCGCCTCCGCGGCCGGCTCTGCCGCGCCGGCGCCCCCGACGTCGACGGCGGCGCCGCGCGGCCCGCGCGCGCCCGCGGCGCAGCCCGCTCCGGCGAGGCCGCGCGCCCCGGCGCCGGCGGGCAGCGCGCGCCGCAAGCCGAAGCCGACGGACTTCGGCATCTGAAGTTCACCGCAGCACCTCGCACACACCTCGCTCGTATGGCTCGTCGACTAGGGATCGCTTCCTTGCTGCTCGCGCTGACCTGCGCGCCCGCCGCGCTGGCGCAGGTCTCGGACGCCGATCGCGCGACGGCGCGCTCGCTCGCCGTGGAGGGCCAGGAGGCCCTCGACCGGAAGGACTTCTCCGCCGCGCTCGATCGGTTCCGCCGCGCCGACGCCATCATCCACGCCCCGACGCTGCTGCTCGGCGTCGCGCGCGCCCAGGTGGGCCTGGGCGCGTGGATCGCGGCGCAGGAGTCGTACAGCCGCATCGTCCGCGAGGGGGCGCCGGAGAAATCGCCCGAGCAGTTCTTCGAGGCGATCGCGGCGGCCCAGCGCGAGCTCGACGCGCTCGCGCCCCGGATCCCGCAGGTGCTCATCTCGGTGCGCGGGCCGGAGACCGCCGCCGTCACGATCGACGGCGAGCCCGTGCCGCGCGCCGCGCTCGGGGTCAAGCGGCCGGTCGATCCCGGCGACCACACCGTGCGCGCCGAGGCGGCGGGGTTCGCGCCGGTCGAGGCGAAGGTGACCCTGGCGGAGGGCGCGAGCGAGACCGTCGCGCTCGAGCTCAAGCCGCTCGCGCCGCCGCCCCCGCCCGCGCCGCCGCGGCCGGTCGCGCCAGCGCCCGACGCGGGCCCTGGCGCTGCTTCGGGGGGCAGCACCCGCACCGTCCTGGGGATCGCCGCGCTGGGGCTCGGCGGCGTCGGCCTCGCGGCCGGCGCGGTGGGCGGCGTGCTCGCGATCGGCAAGCACCGCGACCTCTCGGACCGCTGCCCTGCCGACCGGTGCGACCCGTCGCTCCAAGGCGACGTCGACAGCTACCATGCGATGGGCACCCTCTCGACGATCGGGTTCGCGGTCGGCGCCGCGGGCGTCGGCGTCGGGACGTTTCTTCTCCTCACGGCGCCGAGCTCGCCGCAGCGCGCCGGGATATCGATCACGCCCGTGATCGGGCTCGGCTCCGCGGGAGCGAAGGGGACTTTCTGATGCGCCACGCGTTCCGGGTCGGCTTGATGCTCAGCGTTGCCGTCGCGATCGCTCCCGCATGCACGAGCTTGCTCGGGGACTTCGCGGTGGGGGAAGGGGGCGGCGCGAGCTCGTCTGGCGGGTCCTCCGGCGGGTCCTCGGGGTGCGCGGCCGGCCTGGCGGACTGCGACGGTGACGGCGACTGCGAAATGAGCGTGGACGCCGACCCCCTGAACTGCGGCGCCTGCGGCGCGATATGCCTGAACGGCGGGACGTGCCGCGACGGCAGCTGCAGCGGGGTCACGGAGATCGCGCGCGGGTACCCGACCCCGGACGACGCGAACGGGAGGCACCTCTTCATCTACCGGGATGAGGTCTACTGGACGGCCGGCGAGAGCGCGAACGGCAGCGTGCAGAAGGTGCCGGTCAACGGCGGGCCGGTCACGCTCCTCGCCGACGGGCAGAACACGCCGTACGGGATCGCGGTCAACGAGCACGGCGTCTTCTGGGCCAACCTCAACGCCAAGAACATCATGTGGGTGGATCGCGAGGGAGCAGAGGACCCGAAGGAGATCTTCGACTCGAACTTCGCGACCCTCGGCGTGGCGGCGGACGACCGGGAGGTGTTCTGGTCCCAGCGCTCGGCGGGCATCGGCATGCCCGGGAGAGGGAGCCTCATCGGCCAGATCACGATGCCCGACGGATGGCCGGACGACCGGTTCCACGAGGACGAGCGCGCGTCCCCGCACCTCATCGCGCTCGACGAGGAGTTCGTGTACTGGGTCGATCGGAGCGCGCGCGGCACGGTGAACCGGACGCGGCGAAGTAACGGCCAGACGGACAGGCTGGCGGACAACCAGTCGTTCCCGTACGCCATCGCCGTCGATGACGCGTTCGTCTACTGGACCAACAGCCCGCGCGGCGGCAACGCCGGCGAGGCGGAAGCCGCCGTGATGCGGGCGCGGAAGGACCGCGCGGGGGAGCCGCAGGCGCTCTGGAGGCCCGCCGACGACGACATGGCGCACCCGTCCCCGGACTGCATCGCCGTCGACGATGCGGAGGACGGCTTCGTCTACTGGACCGATCAGGGGACCCCCCGCGTCCTGCGCAAGCGCAAGGACGGCTCGGGGCGGCAACAGGTGCTGCACGAGGGCGGCAGCCCGCGCGGGATCGCGCTCCACGGCGGGTTCGTGTTCTGGGTGGAGGAGCAGGGCTCCGGCGGGGTGCGCAAGCGGCCCCTCTGAGGAGGGGCGCCCGGCGCCGCCTCGCCCGGGCGCCGGGCGCGCGGGATCAGCCCGCGGCGTCGCGCAGCCGGTCGACGTCGACGCCGAGACGGCCCGACGTGTCGTCGGCGGCCGAGACGACGCGCGCGCCCTGGATGATGTCGCGCGCCATGAGCTGCGTGGAGAGGATGGCGCAGAACGCCATGTCGTCGGTGTTGCTCATCGACTTGCCGCCGGTCTTGCGGCACTTCGCGACCAGCGACGCGACCGGCTGCGGCTGCCAGATGCCCGCGTCCTTGATGGCGTCCGGCGACAGGCACGTCTCGACGTAGTCCGGCGACCCGCCCCCGAAGAACGGCTGCACCACGGGCGCGCGGTACGGCTGCTTCTTCCGCGCGAGGACGCCGGGCGGCAAGAGGTCGCCCATCGCGCGCTTGAGCACGTGCTTCTCGTCGAGCGTGCGGAGCTTGAGCGCGTCCGGCAGCGCGTCCGCCACGTCCATCACGTTGGGATCGAGGAACGGGAAGCGACCCTCGACCGAGTTCGCCATCATCATGCGCTCGCCCTGCGAGGAGAGCAGGTAGCCCGAGAGCAGGGTCGCGATCTCCAGGTACTGCGCGCGCGCGAGCGGCGTCCAGCGCATGAAGTCCGCGGGCAGCTGCTCCCTCAGGCGATCGGCGGCCGCGGTGTCGGCGACGCCCTCGCGCATCGCCGGGTCGAGCATGAGCTTGATGCGGCTCGTGGCGTCCCACCGCGGGCGGTGGGAGTAGAACGGGTCGCCCGTCTGCGCGAGGTTCCGCCCGAAGAAGGCCTTCGCCATCTCGACCTGCGCGACCGGCGACCGCTGCAGGTAGGGGTAGAGCCGGAGGAGGAGCTGGGGCCGGAGCTTGCTGTCCGGGTGGCGCGCCCAGAAGCGGCGGACGCGGTCCTCGCGGAAGATGTCGTAGCCGGCGAAGAACTCGTCGGCGCCCTCGCCGGTCAGCACCACGCGGTAGCCGCTCTGCCGGACGAGGCGCGCCAGGATGAACAGCGGCGCCGGGGCGGTGCGCAGGAGCGGGGCCTCGGCGTGGTAGACGACGTCCGGGAAGACGCGGGCGATGTCGGCGTCGCCGCACTGGATCGAGGCGTGCGACGTGCCGAGGTGCGCGACGGCGTCGCGCTGGTGCTCGGCCTCGTCGAACTCGCGCTCGGCGAACTCGACCGAGAACGTGCGCAGCGGCACCTCGCGGTTCGAGGCGATCAGCGCCGCGACGATCGTCGAGTCGAGCCCGCCGCTCAGGTAGCTGCCGACGGGGACGTCGGCGCGCAGGCGGATCGTCGAGCCGCCGCGGACCGCCTCGCGCACGCCCGAGACGAGCGCCGCCTCGTCGCCGACCGACCCGCGCGCGCGCTCGACGGGGAACTCGGGCCGGAAGCGGATCGAGACGCGCGGCGCCACGTCGCGATCGAGATCGAGCGTCGCCACCGAGCCCGGCGGGATCTGCTGGATGCCCTCGTACGGGGTGAGCGGGGCGACCGGCGCCCAGAACGTCAGGGCCTCGTCGAGCCCGTCGCGGGAGATCGCGCGGGGGATGGTGGGGTCCTGGAAGAGCGACTTCACCTCGCTGGCGAACCGGAGGACGCCGCGGTGGACCGTCCAGAAGAGCGGGTTGATGCCGACGCGGTCGCGCGAGAAGAAGGCGCGCCTCCGCTTCACGTCCCAGAGGACGAACGCCCACTGGCCGTTCAGCCGATCGACCATGGCCTCGCCGTACTCGGCGTAGGCGTGGATCAGCGCCTCGGTGTCGCTCTTGGTCCGGAAGTGGTGGCCCTTCGCCGTGAGCTCCTCGCGGAGCTCGATGTAATTGAAGATCTCGCCGTTGAAGCAGACCCAGAGCGTCTCCTCGGCGTTGGCCATCGGCTGCCAGCCGCCGTCGAGGTCGATGATCGACAGGCGGGCGTGGGCCAGCGCGACGTGGCGATCGCGGTAGATGCCGAAGCCGTCGGGGCCGCGGTGGCGGAGCGCCCGCGCCATCCTGAGGGCCAGGTCGCGGTCGGGGTTCGGCGCGTCGGAGCGTAGGTTGATCAGGCCGGCGATACCGCACATATCAGATGAGCTCGCTCTTCTTGACTTTGCCGCTCGCCGTCTTGGGGAGCGCGTCCATGAACTCGACGAACTTCGGCACGGCGACCTCGTCGAGCTCGGACCGCACCTTCTTGCGGACGTCGTCGGCCGTCACCGCGGCGCCCTCCGCCTTCACGACGGCGGCCTTCACCGCGACGCCGAGCACCTGATCCGGCACGCCGACGACCGCCGCCTCGATCACGCCCGGGACCTTGCAGATCACGGACTCGACCTCGAGGGGGCTCACCTTCTCGCCGCGGGTCTTGATGATGTCGTCCTTGCGCGCGACGAAGTAGAGGTACCGCTCCTCATCCATCTTGAAGAGGTCGCCGGTGTGGAGCACGACCTCGCCCGGGAGCGGCCCCGGCCGGAGCGCGCGCGCGGTCGCGTCGGGGTTCTTCCAGTAGCCGCGCATCACGTTGGGCCCGCGCACGACGAGCTCGCCCACCTCGCCCGGCTCCGCCCGCGTGCCGTCCTCCCGCTCGATCCAGAGCTCCTCGTTCGGCATCGCGATGCCCACGGAGGACGGCCGCTCCAGCGCCAGCGACGGCGGCAGGTAGCAGACCCGCGTGCACTCGGTCTGGCCGTACATCGCGAAGAAGGAGACGTTCGGGAGGAGCTCGCGCAGGCGCAGGAGCTGCGGCGCGGGGAGCCCGTACGCGGCGTTCGTCATGTAACGGAGCGCCGAGAGGTCCGCCTTCGCGAAGTTCTTGAGCGACAGCATCGAGGCGAAGATCGTCGGCACGCCCGCGAAGCCGGTGGCGCGCTCGTCGGCCAGCTTCTGGACGATCGGCCACGGCATGGAGAAGCCCTTCTCGAGCACGACGGTCCCGCCGAACGCGTGCGTCACGAGCAGCTGGAAGAGCCCGTAGGTGTGCGACAGCGGCAGGACGCAGAGGATCACGTCGTCCGCCGTGTGCTCGAGGTACGCGCCGATCGCCGCGCTGCTGTTGCGGAGGTTCTGGTGCGTCAGCATGACGCCCTTCGACTCGCCCGTGCTGCCGCTCGTCCAGCAGAGGGTCGCGAGGTCGAGCTCGATCGCGCGGCGCTCGGGGGCCTCGCTCGGCGCGCCGGCCAGCGCCTCCTGGAAGTCGCGCGCCTCTGGCGAGGGGCCGGCCGCGGCGGCCGGGGGCGCGGCGCCGCTCAGGAACGTCGCCGCCGGCCTCGCGGCGGGCGGGAGCTCGGCCACGGCCGCGAGCCCATCGCGCATGCTGCGCGCCGCCACGAGCGCGCGCGGCTCGGCGAGCTCCATGACCTGCCCGAGGCGCCGGGGTCGCATCGCGGTGCCGAGCAGCGACGGCACCCCGTCGGCCCGGAGCGTGCCGTAGTAGGCGACGACCGCGTCCACGCCGTTGTCGAGCGCGATCATCACGCGATCGCCGCGCTGCACGCCGGACGCGCGGAAGAGGGCGGCGCAGCGGTCGGCGAGCGCGTCGAGCTCGCGGTACGTGAGCCGCCGCCCCTCGGCGACCAGCGCGACGTGGTCGGGGCGCGACGCGGCGAACGATCGCAGCGCGGAGTCGATGAGGAAGCGATCCGAGCGCGGATCGCGGCGAGCGGTGTGCTGCGTGCTCATGCGCCCCCCGGGTGTTCGGGCTAGTTGCTGCTCTTCTTCCCGTTGACGTAGGTCACGAGGCGGGCGATCGAGCCGAAATTCTCCGGCACCATCTCCTCGTCGGCGACCTGGATGCCGAGGTCCTGCTCGAGGAACTGGACGATCTCGAGGACGGCCGTCGAGTCGAGGATTCCTTGATCGAGCAAAGGGACCTCGGCCCCCAGATCGGCGGTAGCGCCCCTGTATCCGAACGAGGCGACCAGGAAGTTGCGAATCGTCGATTCGATGCTGGAAGTGCTCATGGAGTTAACTTCTACGTCTATCACCCCCCAGGCTTACCTGTCGAGGACACTCGGAGGAGCCGCGCGCGTGTCCTAGCGCGCGTCCCAGCGCGTCGCGCGGATCGCCCGAGGGCGCTGTCCCGTCGCTGTCCGGCGCTGGCCGCCGCGGGATGGGCGCTGCCGAGGTGAGAGTCGCGACTCGCGATCTCGTCGCGAGTCCGTCGTGGTCGTGGGGCGCTCTCGCGAGCGCGCCCTGCCGCTCACGTCCTTGTTGGCCTTGTTGATCTCGCGCACGCTGGCCGCCATGTTTCCGGTCGGTTTCGCGCCCGGAGCAGCGCCGTCGGGCGCGTGTGTCGTGGGCGTCGGGCGCGCGGCGCGCGGATCGTCAGGCGTGGCTCAAATCGCGGACGAGCTGCGGCTGCGCGTGGAGGTACTGCGCCACGCGGCGCTTCGCCTCGATGTCCTTGAACACGCGCTCGACCTGCGCCGGCGTGATGCCGACGGCGGGCGCCGCCTCCGCGGCCGGTACCTTGTTGTTGTAGGCGTAGAGGCAGAGGTCCATCTTGTCGTAGGGGAGCGCGAAGTAGAACTCGTCCTGTCCCTGCGGCAGCGAGAACGTGTCCGTCGTCGGCGCGCGCCTGCGGATGTCCGCGGGGACGCCGATGTGCTCGGCGAGCGCGTAGACCTGGCTCTTGTACAGGTGCGCGATCGGCTTGAAATCCGCGGCGCCGTCGCCCTGCTTCACGAAGAAGCCCTGATCGTACTCGAGCAGGTTCGGCGTGCCGGCGACGGCGTAATTGAGCCTGTCCGCGTGGTAGTACTCCATCATCTTGCGGATGCGCTGCTTGAAGTTCGTCGCGGCGACGAGCTGCAGGTACGCGTTCAGCGGCATCCGCTTCACCCGCGGCTCCTCGCCGGGCGGCTGCGCCGTCAGCTGCGAGACGTTCAGCCGGTCGCTCTCGAGGATCGAGGGCAGGGTGATCTTGAACTTCCAGCTCTCGGTATAGTCCGGGTAGACCATCCGGATCGCCTCGTCCTGCCGCTCGTAGCAGCGGAGGCCGGTGAGCGCGGGCTTGATGTTCTCGATGACCGACTCGATGCCGAGGTGCTCGGCGAGCATCTTGCCGAGCCGGAGCGCGTCGTCCGAGGTGTCGCGCTCGGGCATGAAGATGCCGAGCACCTTGTCCTTGCCGAGCGCGCGAGCGCACAGCGTCGAGACGACGGAGCTGTCGATCCCGCCCGAGATCCCGACCACGGCCCCGCGCCGCCGCAGCGTACCGAATACCTGATCCCGGATGGCCTGCTCGATCTCTTGCGCTACCGCCGGGGCATCGATCTTGAGGACGTCTCGCGAAAACATGGTTGGCATCCACCCTTTCAAAAAGATGGACCAGCGTATTCAAACGCGGCACGGCAGGGAACCCCGTTCGCCGCGGGCCGCCGCAAGCCCGCGCGGCCACGCGGGAACGGCACGAGGGGACAGCGCGTCCGCCCCCGGCGCGCCGCTCCCTCCCGTCCGCTCGTGATGGTTCGGGCGCGCGGCCCGCTCGCCGCGCTCTGACGCTGACGCCGGCCGCGCGGCCGGCGTCAGACCGCGGGCCGCGGCTCGCCGGTCGCGGAGAACTCGTTGGCCTCCGCGGCC
Source organism: Sorangium sp. So ce296 (assembly GCF_051529605.1). NCBI lineage: Bacteria > Pseudomonadati > Myxococcota > Polyangiales > Polyangiaceae > Sorangium > Sorangium sp. So ce296. The sequence continues at coordinate 12,977,598 of NZ_CP150325.1, read as the reverse complement.
AGGACCCAGAGCACCGCCATCCTGACCGCGACGCCGGCCTCGACCTGGTCGAGGATGACGCTCTGCTGGCCGTCCGCGACGCGCGGATCGATCTCCACGCCGCGGTTCATCGGCCCCGGGTGCATGACGATCGCGTCCGGCTTGGCGAGCGCGAGCCGGGCCGGGCTCAGCCCGAAGGTGCGGCTGTACTCGCGCGTGCTGGGCAGGAAGCTGCCGCTCAGCCGCTCGCGCTGCACCCGCAGCATCATCACCACGTCGGCGCCCTCGAGGGCGGGCTCGATCCGGTCGTAGATCGTCGCGCCGAGCGACTCGCCCGCGACCGGCAGGAGCGTGCGCGGCCCGGCGAACCGGACCCGCGCGCCCATCGTCGTGAGCAGGTGCGCGTTCGAGCGGGCCACGCGGCTGTGGACGATGTCGCCGCAGATGGCGACCTCCAGCCCCTCCAGCCGCCCCTTGGCGCGGCGGATCGTGAACGCGTCGAGCAGCGCCTGCGTCGGGTGCTCGTGCGTGCCGTCGCCCGCGTTGACGACCGCGGCGCGCGTGCGCTCGGCGATGTGGTGCGGCGCGCCCGACGCGCTGTGCCGGATGACGAGGACGTCGGGCTGCATCGCCTGGAGGTTCTGCACCGTGTCGAGCAGCGACTCCCCCTTGACGGCGCTCGAGGTGGAGACGCTGATGTTGATCACATCGGCGCTGAGCCGCTTGCCCGCGAGCTCGAACGACGTCCGCGTGCGCGTCGAGGGCTCGTAGAACAGGTTCACGACCGTCTTGCCGCGGAGCGTGGGCACCTTGCGGACGCTCCGCCGGGAGACGTCGAAGAGCGACTCGGCGGCGTCCAGGAGGGCCACGATCTCGGGGCGCGTCAGCCCCTCGATGCCGAGCAGGTGTCGGTGCGGGTAAATCCTCCTCATGCGCTCGCTTACGTTCCTTCCGGGGGAGAGGGGGGCTCCGAGATCTTGGCGCCGGCGGCGGTGACGAGAGCCCAGAGCTCGCCAGCGCGCTCCACCACGTCGACGCGCTGCCCGGGGGCGAGCTCGACCGCGCGGACGATGTAGTCGGGGTGAATCGGCAGCTCCCGGCCGCCGCGATCGACGAGCGCGACGAGCTCGATCCGCTGCGGCCGCCCGTAGTCGAGCACCGCGTCGAGCGCCGCGCGGATGGTGCGGCCGGTGTAGATCACGTCGTCGATCAGCACGATGCGCCGGCCGTCGACGGGGAAGGTGATGTGGCTGGGGCCGATGCGCGGGTTCGGCAGGGCGGTCGCGGCGTCGTCGCGGTAGAGCGTGATGTCGACGGCGCCGACCGGCGGCGCCTGCCCCTCGATCTCGAGGAGCAGCGCGGCGAGCCGCTTGGCGAGCGGCTCGCCGCCCCGCCGGATCCCGATGAGCGCCAGATCGTCCACGCCGCGGCCGCGCTCGGCGATCTGGAGCGCGATGCGCCGCAGGCCGCGCCCGATGGCGGCCGGGTCGAGCAGAGCTTCCATGGCGCGGCGAGGGCTAGCACAGCGAGCGCCCTGCACCCAAGGCCCGCGTGCGCCGCCCGCCGGATCGCCCGCTCGCCCGCGGGGGCGCGCTGCCGTCGGGCCCTCGCGCGGCGGCGGGGACGAACGGCGCGGCGCCGCGGCGGCGCCGCCGCGGTCAATCCGGCTGGTGGAGGACGCGCTGGGTGCGCTCGAGGAAATAGAACCGCTCGAAGCCCGCGCGCTGGAACGTGAGCGCGCCGAACGCGTTCACGGCGATCGCAGCCGCGCCGAGGGCGTAGAACGGCGCGCCGAAGCGGCGGCCGCCGACGGCGATCATGGCGAAGAGGAACGGCGCGAAGTCGTTGGAGAAGCGGTAGCCGAACTGGATCCAGCCGCTGTTCTGGTAGAAGAGGCTCGGCAGCGCGACCGCGGCCGCCGTGGCGGCGAGCGCCCAGAACACGGGCGGCGTGCGCCGGGGCCAGAGCGCCCACGCGTAGATCGGCGTCGTCACCCAGAGCGCGAGGCCGTGCGCGTTGATCTGGAAGGGCGCGCCCTGCGCGTGGGTGTACGGCAAGCTCGTGAGCACCACCGCGAGGTTGCGCGGCAGGTAGTGGTACGAGAAGAGCCCCCACTTCTCGATCCGCGCGCGCCAGGCGATGTGGAGGTACCGGTGCCCGAACTCGGCCGCGTCGCCGAACCGCGCGTGGTTGTGCCAGAGCAGCGCGGCGAGGACGAGCGCCGCCGGCGCGGCGAACAGGGCGAGCCGGCGGGCGAGGGCGCGCGGATCCGAGCGGCCGACGCGGAGCGCCTCGCAGAGGAACAGCGGCAGGGCGAAGCCGAGCGGCGTGCGGGTCGCGAAGCCGAGGCCCAGGGCGAGGCCCGCGGCCAGCGGGTGGGCGGCGTCGAGCGCGCAGTACAGGTAGATGCACGCGAGCGCCACGCCGACGACGTGCGCCGCGAACCACACCGTCCCTTGCACGGCGCTGAACCAGTAGACGCTCCCGAACGCGAAGAGCAGCGCGAGCGCGGCGTTCTCGGCCTGCGTGCGGCGGCTGCGCCGCGACGCCGAGAGCCTCTCGAGCGCGAGGAAGAGGACGGCCGGGCCGACGCCGGCGAACGCCAGGAAGAACTGCCCGTCGCGCACGCGCTCGGCGCTGCCCGCGAGCTTCACGAGCGGCGCGATGAGGACGGCGGGGAAGGGGGGAAAGCTGACGTAGGTGCGATCGCCGAACACGGCGAAGTCGTTGCCGCCCGCGTACGCCGGCGGCGGACCGCCGAGGTCGAGGCGGCCGTCGAGCCACGCCTCGGCCAGCAGCGCGTAGTGGTTGAAGGGCGTGTGGACAGCGAAGAGCTCGCGCGAGGCGCTGGCGCCGTACACGAGCGTCACCAGCGCATAGAGGGCGAGCGCGATCGCTGCGCGCCGGCTCGCCCGCGGGGCCCCTCCCGAAGGCTCCGGTCGCTCGCCGGCGGCGCCCGCGGGGGGGATCTCGGGCGTGGCGCTGCGGTTCATGCGGGGGCGACGCTACCACGCGGCCCCGCCGCGGCGGCGGCTCGCGCTCGGTCTTGCGAGCCAACGCACCCCGCGCTAAACGCTCCGCTTTCACTGGCCCGGAACCCATGTCCCAGATCGCCGTCTCCGCCAATGACATCGACATCTCCGGCCTCTCGCTGGACACGCCGCTGCCCGCCGACTGGCTGAGCGCAGAGCTCGCCGACGCCGACGTCGCCGGGCGCGCGCCCGGCCACCTCACCGCCCGCCTCTCCCGCACGGGGAACGAGATCGTCGTGCGCGGCCGCGTCAAGGCGCCGGTCGCGACGCCGTGCGCGCGGTGCCTGTCGCCCGCCGCGCTGGACATCGACGCCGAGCTCTCGCTCCTCTTGCGTCCGGCGCCGAAGACCGAGGCCCACGGGCACGGCCACCGGCGGGACGACGGGGGCCGCAACGGGGCGGCGAAGGCGGGGGCCAAGGCCAAGGAGCCCGAGTACGAGTTCACGGCCGAGGAGGCCGACGTCGACACGTACGACGGCGAGACGGTGGTGCTCGATCCGTTTATCCGGGAAGCCATTCTCCTCGAGATGCCGAACTTCCCCTTGTGCTCCGAGGCTTGCCCGGGTATCGGTCCTGCCGCGTCCCGAGAGGACCGCGAAGGCGGCTCCTCGACCCTCGCCGGCGGGGCGGCGGAGGAGGACGAGGCTCCAGGCCTCGACCCGCGGCTCGCGCCGCTCAGCGCGCTCCGAGAGAAGCTTGGACAGAAGCCCGGCGGCTCTGACCGGCGCGCGCAACCTGCCTCGACCTCCCCGGCCAAGGCCGGGACACCGAAGAAGAAGACCAAGAAGGAGTAGCTCCGTGGCCGTCCCCAAGAGGAAAACCACCCCCAGCAAGCGCGACATGCGGCGCGCCAACCACGACAAGGTGACCCCCGTCCAGCTCGTCTCTTGCGAGAACTGCGGGGAAGCCCGGCTCCCGCACCGCGCCTGTGGCGCCTGCGGGCACTACAACGGGCGCAAGGCGAAGGCGACCAAGGCGACCGCGGCCACATGACCGGGGCGGGTGCGCGGACGCCGGGGCGCGCGATCGCTGCGCCCGCGCACCCGGGCGCGGCGCTGAACCACGCGGGCGCGGCGCCGACCCACGCGGGCGTGCGAGGGGGCCTCGCATGAGCGCCGCGCGGCCGAAGAGCCGCATCCTCGGGACGGGCAGCTACGCGCCAGCCCGGGTCCTGCACAACACCGATCTCGAGAAGATCGTCGACACCTCCGACAGCTGGATCAGCGAGCGGACCGGGATCCGCCGGCGCCACATCGCCGCCGAGGGCGAGCTCACGAGCGACATGGCCGCCGCCGCCGGGCGCTCCGCGCTGGCAGCGGCCGGGCTCTCCGCCGCCGACCTCGACATGATCATCGTCGGGACGATCAGCGGCGACAGCCCGATGCCCGCGTGCGCGGTGCACGTGCAGCAGAAGCTCGGCGCCCAGGAGATCCCCTCGTTCGACATCTCGGCGGCCTGCGCGGGCTTCGTCTACGGGCTCACCATCGCCGATCAGTTCATCTCCAACGGCGTGGCCCGGAACATCCTCGTGGTCGGCGTCGAGCTGCTCTCGCGCATCCTGAACTGGAAGGATCGCACGACGTGCGTCTTGTTCGGCGACGGCGCCGGGGCGGTCGTGCTCGGGCCGGCGTCCGGCGACGGCAGGGGCATCGTCTCGACGCGGATCTTCAGCGACGGCGGGCTCGCGAGCTCGCTGGTCATCCCGGGCGGCGGCACGGCCGAGCCGCTCACCGCCGAGGGCATCGAGCAGAACCGCAACAAGGTCCACATGGTGGGGCAGGACATCTTCAAGGTCGCCGTGAAGAACCTCTCCAGCGCCTCGCTGATCGCCCTCGAAACGGCGGGCATGTCGGCCACCGACGTCGACTGGGTCGTCGCGCACCAGGCGAACCTGCGGATCATCAGCCAGGTCGCGGCGCGGCTCAGCCTCCCGCTGGATCGGTTCGTCCTGAACATCGAGGAGTACGGCAACACCTCGAGCGCCTCGATCCCGATCGCCCTCGACGAGGCGGTCCGCGACGGGCGCATCAAGCCGGGCCACAACGTCCTGTTCTGCGCGCTCGGCGCTGGCATCTCCTGGGGCGCATCCGTCGTCCGGATGTGAGGGGGCCATGCGCGCGCGCCGGCGTCGGGGTCGAGATCTGCGCGTTTGGGCGGCCGAGCTCGCCCGGCGCGCCGGCATGAGCGGGGATGTGAGCGGCGCGCGCGCGCCTGCCCCGTGACGTGGTTCGGGGACGGACCGACGTCCGCGTCCCCCGCTTGGAAGTGAGGACAAACGTGAAAATCGCTTGGCTGTTTCCAGGGCAAGGGGCGCAGGAAGTGGGGATGGGCAAGGCCCTCGCCGAGGCCTCGGCGGCGGCGCGCGGCGCGTTCGCGCGCGCGGACGCCGCGCTCGGCGAGCCGATCTCGCGGCTCTGCTTCGAGGGGCCGATGGAGGAGCTGACGAAGACGAGCAACACCCAGCCCGCCATCGTCGCCACGAGCTGCGCCGTCGCCGCGGCGCTCATCGAGCACCTGCCCGACCTCGAGCCGCCGCTCTACGCCGCCGGCCACTCGCTCGGCGAGTACAGCGCGCTGGTCGCCGCCGGCGCGCTCGAGATCGAGGAGGCGGTGCGGCTCTGCCGGATCCGCGGCGCCGCGATGCAGGAGGCCGTGCCGGCGGGCGAGGGGGCCATGGCCGCGATCATGGGGCTCGACCAGCCCGCGGTGCTCGCGATCTGCGAGGAGGCGGCGCAAGGCGAGGTGGTCGCGCCGGCGAACTACAACGGGCCGGGGCAGATCGTGATCGCCGGCCACAGCCCCGCGGTGGCGCGGGCGCGCGAGATCGCCGCCGCCCGCGGCGGCAAGGCGGTCCCGCTCAAGGTGAGCGCCCCCTTCCACTGCGCGCTGATGCGGCCCGCGGCCGAGCGCCTGCGCCCCGAGCTCGAGCGCACCCAGCTGAGGCCGCTCGCCTTCCCGGTGATCGCGAACGTCGACGCGGCGCCGAACACCGATCCGGAGCGGGTGCGGTCGCTCCTCCTGCGCCAGGTCGACGGCACCGTGCAGTGGATGCGGACGATCGAGCGCATGGCCGAGGACGGCGTCACGCACGCCCTGGAGATCGGCCCTGGCAAGGTGCTCGCCGGGCTGGTGAAGCGGATCACGAAGCAGATCAAGGTGCTCAGCGTGAGCGACATGGCGGGGATTGAGCGCGTGAGCGCGTTCCTTTCGGAGGCATAGGCATCGATGTTCGACCTTACGGGCAAAGTTGCGATCGTCACGGGTGGATCGCGGGGGATCGGGCGGGCTGCGTCGGAGGCGCTGGCGGCGCAGGGGGCGCACGTGATCGTCAACTACGTGCGCGGGGAGGCCGAGGCGCGCGCGCTCGTCGAGGCGATCACCGCGCGCGGCGGCAAGGCCGAGGCGCTCGGCTTCGACGTCGCGAACCTGCAGGCGACCGAGGCCGCCATCGCCGAGGCGGCGAAGCGCCTCGGCCGGCTCGACATCCTCGTCGCGAACGCGGGGATCGCGATCGACGGGCTGCTCCTCCGGATCAAGGAGGAGGACCTGGATCGCCTCTTCGCCGTCAACGTCAAGGGCGCGATCGCGTGCGCCCGGGCCGCGACCAAGGTGATGATGCGCGCGCGCACGGGGCGCATCGTCTTCCTCTCCAGCGTCGTGGCCGAGATGGGCAACGTGGGCCAGGCGGCGTACGCCGCGACCAAGGCGGCCCTGCTCGGCGTGACGAAGTCGCTCGCCCGCGAGTACGCTGGGCGCGGCATCACCATCAACGCGGTGGCGCCGGGCTTCATCGACACCGACATGACGACGACGATCAGCGCTGAGATGAAAGAGGGGCTGACGAAGATGGTCCCGCTCGGGCGTACGGGCCGGCCGGAGGAGGTCGCCGCGGCGATCGCATTCCTGTGCTCCGATGAGGCCAGCTACGTGACGGGCGAGACGCTGCGCGTCAACGGCGGCATGTACGTCTGAGCGCGCTCGTCGGGGAGACGTCGGCAGCCAGCCAGGCGTCCGCTCGGCGGCAAACCAGGCGCACACGAAAAAGACGGTCGCAGGTAATTCGATGGTGCAACGCCCATGGCGATGGGCTACTAGGGGGTCCGTTTTCCCGGGAGGAATACCATGGCTGAAGGTCGCGACATCACGGCCGAAGTAAAGCGAATCATCAAGGAACAGCTCGACGTCGACGAGAAGGACATCAAGCCTGAAGCGAGTTTCATCGACGATCTGGGCGCCGATTCGCTGGGCCTGGTGGAGCTTGTCCTCGCGTTCGAGGAGGCGTTCGAGATCGACATTCCGGACGAGGACACGGAGAAGATCCGGACCGTCCAGGATGCGGTCGACTACATCGAAAGGAATGCCAAGAAGTAGCGTCCCCACCGCCCTACCGGACGCGGCGTCACCATGGAGGTGAGATGGCGCGTGAGCCGGCGAAGGGTCCGCCCCTCGCCGATGCATGTGTCCTCCCCTCTGTGGTGGCGCTAGGGCAAAAAGAGCCATGGAACGCGTTGTCATCACCGGCATCGGGCTCGTTACGCCCAACGGCATCGGGACGCAGGCCACCTGGCAATCGTTGCTGGCTGGCCAGTCCGGTATTGGACCCATCACCCTCTTCGACGCGAGCGCCTTTCCGACGCGCTTCGCTGGCGAGGTGAAGGGGTTCGTCCCGGAGGAGTACATCCCCAAGAAGAAGGTGAAGGAGATGGGCCGCTTCGCCCAGCTCTCCGTCGCCGCCTCGCAGATGTGCGTGAAGGACGCGGGGATCGAGCTCACCGAGGAGGACCGCGACCAGTGCGGCACCTTCATCGGCGTCGGCCTCGGCGGCCTCGAGTACCTGTTCCAGCACTCGATCACGCTGCACGAGAAGGGCCCTCAGAAGGTCAGCCCCTATTTCATCCCGACGGTCATCGCCAACCTCGCCGCTGGACAGGTGGCGCTGGCGCTCGACCTGCGGGGCGCGAGCTACTGCAACACGAGCGCGTGCTCGTCGAGCGCGCACTCGCTCGGCGAGGCGTTCGAGTGGATCCGCCGTGGGCGCTCGCACATCATGCTCACGGGCGGCGCCGAGGCGACGATCACCGGCCTCGGCATCGGCGGGTTCTGCGCGATGTTCGCGCTCTCGCGGCGCAACGAGGAGCCGCAGCGGGCGAGCCGCCCCTGGGACAAGGGGCGCGACGGCTTCGTCTGCTCCGAGGGCGCCGGGTCGCTCCTGCTCGAGTCGCTCTCCCACGCGAAGAAGCGCGGCGCGAAGATCTACGCGGAGGTCGTGGGGTACGGCGCCTCGTGCGACGCGTACCACATCACGAAGCCGGCGCCCGAGGGCGCCGGGGCGCAGCGCGCGATGAAGATGGCGCTCGACGACGCCAGGCTCGCGCCGGACGCGATCGACTACATCAACGCCCACGGCACCTCGACGCCCCAGGGCGACATCGAGGAGACCCGGGCGATCCTCAAGCTCTTCGGCGATCACGCGGCGTCGAAGCGCCTCTGGGTGAGCTCGACAAAGTCGGCGATGGGCCACCTGCTCGGGGGCGCCGGCGGGGTCGAGGCGGCGGTCTGCGCCCTCGCGCTGCACCACGGCGCGGTGCCGCCGACGCTCAACCTGGACGACCCCGATCCCGAGTGCACCCTGGACTACGTGCCGTTCACCTCCCGCGAGCGCCGCCTGAAGCACGTCATGTCGAACTCCTTCGGCTTCGGCGGGACGAACGTGTCGCTCGTGTTCTCCCAGTTCGACGGCTGAGCGCGCGCCGCGCCGGATGGCTCGATGAAGTGCCCATTTTGCGGCCACCTCGAGGACCGGGTCATCGACTCCCGCGCCGGCGGCGCGGGCGACGTGATCCGCCGACGGCGCGAGTGCGCCTCGTGCGAGCGCCGGTTCACGACGTACGAGCGCGTCGAGGACATCCTGCCGACGGTCGTCAAGAAGGACGGCCGGCGGGAGACGTTCGACCGGCAGAAGCTCGTGCGGGGGCTCCGCATCGCCTGCAACAAACGGCCCGTGTCCACCGACCAGATCGAGGCCATCGCCGACGCGATCGAGCGCGAGGCGCAGGAATCCGAGCGGCGGGAGATCCTGTCGACCGAGCTCGGCGAGCGGGTGATGAACCACCTGCGGGCGCTCGATGAGGTCGCCTACGTCCGGTTCGCCAGCGTCTATCGTTCCTTTCGGGACATCGACCAGTTCATGGTCGAGCTTGGCAAGCTTGTGAAGGCCAAGGCGCCCTAGTAGATCCGGCACTTCGATGTCTGCGAAGCTCCCCACCCCCGATCCCGAGTTCGACGCCGCGATGATGCGCCTCGCCATCGAGGAGGCGCACAAGGCGATGCCGTCGCCGAACCCCCCGGTCGGCGCGGTGGTGGTGAACACCGCGGGGGACGTCATCGCCGTGGCGCACCACGCGCGCGCCGGCGAGGAGCACGCTGAGGGGCTCGCGCTCGCGATGGCCGGGGACGCGGCGCGCGGCGGGACGCTCTACGTGACGCTGGAGCCGTGCAACCACGAGGGGCGCACGCCGCCCTGCGTGGACGCGGTGCTGAGCGCCGGCATCAAGCGCGTCGTCATCGGCGCGCCCGATCCGAACCCGGGGGTGGTCGGCGGCGGCGCGCAGCGGCTCAGCGACGCCGGGCTCGCCGTCGAGCTCGGCGTGGCCACCGCCGACGCCCGCGCGCTGATCGCGCCCTGGACCAAGTTCATCACGACCGGCATCCCCCACATCGCGCTCAAGCTCGCCCTGTCGCTCGACGGCCGCATCGCGACCCGCACGGGGGCCTCGAAGTGGGTCACCGGTCCGGAGGCGCGCGCCAAGGTGCAGGAGCTCCGCTCGCGCCACGATGCGGTGGCGATCGGCATCGGCACCGCGCTGGCCGACGACCCTCGCCTCACCTTGCGCGAGGCGGGGCTCGCGCCGGGCGGGCGGAGCCCCATCCGGCTCGTCTTCGACACGCGGCTCCGGCTGCCGCTCCACACGCGCCTGGCGCAGACGGCGCGGGAGGTGCCGACGTGGGTGCTCACGGGCGCCGACGCGCCCGAGGCGGCCGAGCAGGTCCTCGTGGACGCGGGCTGCGTCGTCCTGCGCGCGCCGACCTCGGCGGAGGGCCGGGTCGACGTGACCGCCGCGATGCGCCTCTGCGCCTCGCAGGGGATCGTCTCGATCCTCGTGGAGGGCGGCGCCGAGCTCGCCGGCAGCCTGCTCGCGTCGCGCCTGCCGGACGAGCTCCACGCCTTCGTCGCGCCCATCCTGCTCGGCCCCCGCGGCCGGCCGGGCGCGGTCGACTGGGCCGGCCCGGACACGCCGGGGGACGCGCCCCGGATCGTCGATCCGCGCTGGGAGCTCTGCGGCCGCGACGCGTACGTCAGCGGCCCCCTGGCCTTCCCGGCGCGCAGCTGACCGGGGCGCGGGCGCGGCTCAGCCCGTCGCCTCGGCGCCGCGCTTCTGCATCTTCCGCTGGACGATGCGCTTCTTGAGCGTGCCCATTCGGTCGATCATCAGCACGCCGTCGAGGTGATCGAGCTCATGCTGGATGGCCACGGCGAGCAGGCCGTCGGCCGCGATCTCGAACGTCGCGCCGTCGCGCCCGCGGGCGCGGACGCTGACACGATCGGCGCGCTTGATGTCCTCGCTGATGCCGGGGAACGACAGGCAGCCTTCGGGGCCGACCTGCTGCCCCTCCTGCCGGACGATCTCCGGGTTGATGAACACGAGGAGGTTGCTCGGCTCGTTGTCGGAGGCGACGTCGACGAGGAAGATGCGGTGTGGCTCCCCGATCTGCGTGGCCGCGAGGCCGACGCCGGGCGCGGCGTACATGGTCTCGGCCATGTCGTCGATAAGCTTGGTGATTTCGGGGGTGATGTCCCCGACCGGCTGCGCCTTCTGTCGCAGGCGCGGGTCGGGATAGTGGAGGATGGTGCGGATGGCCATGGCTGTTCAACAGCATAACCTCCGTTTCTCGCCGGCGCCCGTCAAGACGTTCTCGCCTGGCGCCGGAGATTCGCGCGCTTCTTGCGCAGCTTGCCCGTGCTTGCCGTGATTGCCCGTGCTCGCCGTGATTGCCCGTGCCCGTGATGGCGCGCTGGCCGGCGGGACTAGCGGTTACGCCGGAACGAGGTCGACGTGTCGACGGTGAGCCCGCGGGACTGGAGATCTTCCACGATGTCCGGCACCAGCCCGGAGGGGTGGAACGTCCCCTCCAGCGCGCCGCCGGCGGCCGTCCGCTCGACCACGAACGTGAAGACGTCGCGGATGGCGATCTGCCCGTTCTCGACCGCGAGCTCGGCCATGCGGAGCACGCGGTGGCGGCCGTCGCGGAGCAGCGCGATCTCGATCGCCAGGTCGAACGACGACGCCAGCCACTCGCGCGCCGCCTCCGGCGTGATCCCCGGGCGGGTCGCGGCGATGTCCGCGGGGAGCCGCGTCACCGCCTGGCGCAGCGTGGGCGCCCGGGCGGCCGCGAGCACGCCATCCATGCCGCCGCCGATCGCGTCGACGATCTCGGCCGCGACGTGGCCCGAGAACGAGCTCACCACGACCCGCTCCGGCCGGAGGCGCACGGCCGCCTGCACCGCCCGCGCCCGCTCGTCCGCGGTGCTGCCGAGCGCGATGGACAGGGTGTTGGGCTGATCGAGGGCGAGCTCGTCCTCGTCCTGGAGCACGACGAACCGATCGTCGGGCTGCGCCGCGGCCGCGAGCGCGCCGAGCAGCCAGCCCGTGCCGGCGTCCCGCGTCCCGGTGACGAGCAGGTTGCCGCGCCCGATCACGCACTGGGAGAGCAGGACGGCCATCGCCCGCGAGATCGTCCCGTTGCGCACCAGGTCCTCGAGCGTGACGTCGGGGCGCTGCGGCTTCCGGATCACCAGCGTGGAGGTCGCCGCCGGCGGGAGCACGGCGAAGAGCCGCCGCCCCTGCGGCAGCGTCCGCTCGGCGAAGCGCGCGCCCGGCTCGAGCGGCTGCCCGGCCATCGCGCAGAGCCGGCGGATGACGCGGTCGACCGCGCGATCGCTGCTGAACCCGACCTCCGTGATGACGCGCCGGCGCCCGTGCATCGCGATCACGTGGTCGTGGCGGAACACCTGGATCTCGCCGACCTCGGCGTCGTCGAGCAGCCGATCGAGCGGGCCGAGCGTGAGGAGCTCCCGGTGCGCGTCGGCCATGAGCGCCTCGGCGTCGACCTCGGCGGTGAGCTCGCCCGTCGCGCGCATCGCCTCCGCGGCAGCGGCGACGGCCTGCTCGATCCGCTGGGCGAGCGCGCGGTCCGGCGGCGCCCCGCCGTCGAGCGGCGTGAGGTCGACGAGGTCGGCGAGCCGCTCCACGAGGCGCGCGAGCGCCCTGCGGTGCGCCACGGCCTGCGCCGAGTCGCCTTGCCCGCGGTCGACCCGGTCCGAGACGGGCGGGATGGCGCGCCGGCTGGGGATGGGGACCACGCTGGGGTGGACGGCGACGTTCGCGGCGCCCTGCGCCGGCCCGGCGATGTTCGCGCCGCCCGGTCCCGGCAGCGGCGTCGCGGTCGGGTAGGGGCGCGCCATCTGCGTGGTCGGGTGGACGGGGGGCGCCACGGCGCGGCCGTCGCGCGCGCCCGGCGCGTTCGGCGTCGCCGGAGGGATCGGCAGGGGCGGAGGGCCGGACGCGCCGATGTGCGAGCCCGGCGCGATGGGCGGGCGAGGCGAGGGGATGCGCGGCGGGCCGGGGACGGCCGCGGCGGCGTCGGCCGACTCGTCCGGATCGTTCTCGAGCGGGAAGTGGCTGATCACGCCCTGGCTGGTGCGCGACGGCTCGCCCTTCTCGTTGATCAGCGGCAGGGGCGCGGACCGGTGCAGCCCCTTCTCGGCGGACGGCGGCGCCGCGCGGTCGGCGAGGTGGGCGGGGTCGCCGGTGCCCGTCTCCTCGGGCACGCGCGCCGGGGGCGCCGTGCTGTCCGGGGGCGCCGTTCCGGCCGCCGCCGTCTCGATCCGCAGCACGAAGTCGCCGATGTAGATCTTGTCGCCCTCGCGGACGATCGTCGCCTGGGCGATCTTCCGACCGTTGACGTACGTGCCGTTCGTGCTCTTGAGGTCGGTGACGATGAAGCGCCCGTCGCGGAAGAGCAGGCGGGCGTGCCGCTTCGACACGTTGCCCTTCGGCAGCATCAGGTCGTTGCCCTGCACGCGACCGACGTTGATCTCTGTCCGGTCGAAGGTTTCGCGGCGCTCCGCGCCCCCTTTCTCGCTGATGATCACCGAGAACATCTCGTCGCCTCGCGGGGCCAGGGCGGAGGTGAGACCCGATGCCCTCGCCACGCCATACGAGCAAGCTCGAACAGACATGTCAACGAGATGCCTTCGGATCGTGCTCCCGGGCGGCGAGCGGGCGCGCGGGGCGTCGGCTCGCGCGCCCGCGCCGGCCGCGCTCAGCGGGGCGCGGCGCAGGCGCCGCTCGGCGGGGCGCGGCGCAGGCGCCGCTCGGTGGGGCGCGGCGCAGGCGCCGCTCGGTGGGGCGCGGCGCAGGCGCCGCTTGAGGAGCCGCACCGCGCCACGCGCGCAGGGGGCGCGCCGGCGGCGCGCCGCCGAACAGGCCGAGCCAACGCCTGCCAGCGGCGCGACGTCCGCGGGCGGTCGCCGGCCATGCGACATCTCGATGGCCGCGTCCAGGGGCGCGAGGCGATCTCACGAGCCGCGTCGAGGGCGCGACGCCATGCGCGGGCCGACGCACAAGGCTCTTCGATAAGAGCGCAAATCTTGACAGCCGCGCGAATCCTGCTTCGCACCGCGAGGCAACCCCGTGATTGATCGCGTTTCCGTACTCGTCGTCAGGATCTGCTGTACGGCGGGGCATTCTCGTCGGAAGCGGCTGCAAGGAGGGACTGCCGGTGAGGCGGTGCGGCCTCGCGCAAGCGTGGGTCGGACCATCATCGCTGCTTGACCTTGGCGCATCGGGCCGTTTACGTTGGCGCCCGCTCGGACCGGGGAGAATCGTCGAAGTCGCCGCGCATGCACATCAACCAGCGGCTGGGCAGCCGCCCTGCGCAAGCTGGATTTGTCTACGAGGGGGGTTTTGCTGCAAGCAGCGAAGCCCGCATCGGAATCATGGGAGCCGTGGCCGCAGCCGCAGCCGCAGCCGCGGCCTCCTCCCGACTCCCAGCCTGCGCGCCTCGGGTATCGACGAGCTCTGAAGTGGAGGAAATATGGCAGTTGGCAAGGTCAAGTGGTTCAACGACGAGAAGGGTTGGGGCTTCATCAAGCAGGAGACCGGCCCCGATGTCTTCGTTCACTATTCGCAGATCAACGGGGAGGGGCGCCGCCGTCTGTTCGAGGACGAGACCGTTGAATTTGAGATCAAGGAAGGTCCCAAAGGTCTCCAGGCGGTCAACGTGATCCGCGCCACCGCCTGAATCTCCTCCTGACCAGCGCCCCACCGGACTGCCAGCGCAGCTCCCCCCGCTGCGATCGAACCACCCCCCTCCGAGCCCGATCATCTCGCGCCCGCACGGCGGGTTCGTCGCGTGGCGGATGAGCTGCGCGCGGTGTCCGGTGGGGCGCTCGGCAGAGCGCCCCATCCCGCGGGGCGTTCTGCCGAGCGCGGGGTACGCTCAGCGTTCAGGGACCGGGACCTCGCGAAACGCCTCTTGACCCGGGACGAAGCGGTGGGACGTGATGCCCCTGATCGCGCCCGCGTCGTCGACCTCGTAGACGTTGAACCCGGCCATCCGCTCATCGCTCTCGTGAAGCAGCGAGGCGCTGGCGGCGCCGACGGCGTCGATGTGACCCCGCTCGGTGTGCAGCTTCCGGTGAATGCGGCGGTGCAGGTGCCCGTGCAGCAGCAGGCCGCGGCTGACGTGCCGGAGCAATCGCCCCTCGGCCGCGGCGTCTCCCAGGCCCTCCAGCAAGGTCTTCGCCCGGCTCGCCGGGTTGTGGAAGGGGTGGTGCTGGAGCACGATCGGCGTCCGCCGCCGCACCTCCGGGTGCGACAGCACGCGCTCCAGCGCGCGTAGCTGCACCGGGCCGAGCCGCCCCGAGGCGACCAGCGGCGGACGGGGCCAGGCGGTCGACAGGCCGATGATCGCCACCGGCCCGCGCAGGTGGACGAAGGGGAACGCCGAGCCCCCGCCGTCGCTGCCGCCTGCGCCGTCATCGCGCTTGGCCGCGTCGTCGAGCGGGAGGTCGGAGCGCAGGTACGGCGCGAAGTACTGGGAGAACCGCTGCGAGCGGTGCGCGCCCTTCGTGTACGCGTCGTGGTTCCCCGGGACGATGCTCACCCGCTCCGGAGGGAGCCCGAGATCGCGCTGCAGGAAGCTGCGGACGAGGACGAACTCCCGCTCGAGCGCGAGGTTCGACACGTCGCCCGTGATGACGACGTGGTCGATGCCGAGCCGCCGGATCTCCTTCGCCGCCGCGTGCACCGCGTGCGGCTTGTGGATGGCGCGGCGCCGGAAGCGGAGGTTGATGTAGCCCGTGAGCCGCTTGTTCAGCAGCCGGAACGGTATGGCCCCCTCGAGGGACAGGAGGTGGAGATCTGAGAGGTGCGCGATCCTCACGGGCGCAGTATGGGCCCATCCGGCGCGGCGGCCAACCGCCGCGCGAGCGCATCGCCGGCGCGCATGGGCGCCGCGCGCGCCGGCGCGGTCAGGCGTCGCGCGCGCAGCGGAAGCCGCGCCACGCGCGGCGGCTGGTCGGCAGGTCGTGCCCACGCGCGGCGCCGCGCAGCCACGGTCGACCCAGGATGTAGCTGCCGCCCCGCAGCACGCGCTCCTCCCCCATGTCGGGCCCCCGCGGATCCTTCGCGCTGCCGCTTGGATATTCGGGATGGTAGTAGTCGGCGACCCACTCCTCGACGTTGCCGGCGAGATCGTCGATGCCGTCGGGGGTCCGCCCGGCGACGAGCGAGCCGACGGGCGCGAGCTCGAGGAAGCCGTCGCCGTCGTCGAGCTCGTCGAACGAGAGCCTCCCGTGGTTCGCGTGGAACGGGTTGTAGACATGGCCCCACGGGTAGCGACGCCCGGCCGCGCCGCGCGCGGCGCGCTCCCACTCGGCCTCGGTCGGCAGGCGGCCGCCGGCCCAGGCGCAGTAGCGCTGCGCGTCGCCCCACGAGACGAGCACCACCGGATACTCCGGCCGATCGAACCGCTGCCCGCCGGACGCATACGGAGGCTCGGTGCAGAGTCCGGCCGAGACGCACCGGCGGTAGCTGGCGACGGTGACCTCGGTGCGATCGATCCAGAAGTCCGACAGGTACACCTCGTGCGGCACGAGCTCGTTCGCGAAGCTCGCCTCGGTCTCGTCGACGCACAGATCGCCGCCCGGCTCGAGCTTGCAGAGCGTCACCGCGTGCGCGATCTCGACCTCGCTCGAGCCCATCGTGAAGCTGCCCGCGCGCACGAGGACCGCGGGCGGGCCGGGCGCGCGCAGCGCGACGACGCTCGCGGGCGAGCGCGCGCCCTGGCCGCCGGCGCCCGCCGGGAGCGCGGCCTCTGCGCCCGCCGGCAGGCGCGGGGCGCGCCGCGCGCGGGTAGGCGGCGGCTGGGGAGGCGCCGGCGCAGGAGCCGCCACGCCGACCATGGAGACTGCGAAAATCGAGGCCAGCGTGGCCAGCACGAACAGAGCCGCCGGACGCATGTCGCAGGCGTAGCATGCTCCAGGCTCGCGGACTGTTTCCGCCTGTTCCGACCGCGGCTGACCGCGCCCGCGGCGGCGCGGCCCTGTCGTCTGGGACATCGCGGGCGCGGGCCGGCCGCCCCGCGGGGCCCGGCGTCGCGCGTCGCGCGTCACGCGCGTCACGCGCGGAAGCGCGCGCGACGCGCCGCAAAAGTGCGCCGGGCGCCGAGGAGCGATAGACTCGAGGGGCTCGATGTCAACCCTTATGGACAACGGCAACACGGTGAGCGCGGAGCTCGACGCCGCGGTGATCGAAGAGCTGCGCGAGGCGTTCGAGAGCGGAGAGCTCGTGCTCTTCGTGGGGGGAGGCATCTCGGCCGCGGCCGGGCTGCCGACGTGGCGCCAGCTCGTCGACCTGCTCGTCGAGAGGGTGCGCGAGCAGGTCGGCGACGAGGTGATGACCGCCGAGGTCGCGTCGCTCGCGCTATCGCAGCGCTACAGCGAGGCGCTCGCCGCGGCGGAGCACGCGCTCGGCGCGGCGGAGTTCAACGCGTTCGTGGAGGACGCGCTCGACGACGAGGGGCTCGAGCCGCCGCGCATCGCGCTCGCGATCGCCGCGCTGCGGGACAGGCTGCGCGCGGTGCTCACCACGAACCTCAACCACCTGCTCGAGCGCGCCTTCGGCCCCGAGTGGGACACCCTGTGGCGCGTCACCGACGAGGTCGCGTGGCGGCGGCGCTTCATCCTCAAGCTGCACGGCACGCTGAAGGAGCCGAGCAGCTGGGTGTTCGCGCGCGACCGCTTCCTCGCCTCGATCGCGGACCCGGACGTGCGCAGGTCGCTCACGGCCGTGCTCTCGAACTGCCCCGTGCTCTTCATCGGCTTCGGGCGCGCCGACGGCAACCTCGACGAGATGCTGGCCGACATCCACGCGCTCTCGGGCAGCTCGCCGCCGCCCCGCTTCGTCATCGTCCCGAGCGCGAGCCTGACGCCGTTCCGCCGCGCGACGCTCGTCGACATGGGGTTCTCGCTCCTGCCCTACGACACCTCCGACGGCAGCCACGACCAGGCGCTCGCGATCCTCGAGCGCGTGAGCGCGCCCCGCCCGCGCGGGGCGCCGACCCGCTCCCGCTCGATCGTCCCGCCGCCGATCCCCGACCTCGAGCTTCCGCCGTCGTCGTCGCCGCTCGGCTTCCCGTCGTACGATCTCCCGCCCGACGCGGCGGCGTACGACGACACGGTCACGATGCCGGGGGCGCTCGACTCGCCGCGGCGCGAGCGGGTGTCCGAGCCTCCGGCGAGCCCCATCGAGGTGTTCTTCTCGTACTCGGAGAGCAACCGCGAGCTGCGCGACAAGCTCGAGACGCACCTCGCCATCCTCAAGCGCAAGGGCGTCATCCGCGGCTGGCACGACGGCGAGATCGGCGCCGGCGAGGAGCGCGACCGGGCGCTCGCCGAGCACCTCGAGACCGCGAAGGTCATCCTCCTGCTCATCAGCGCCGACTTCCTCGCGTCGGACTTCTGTTACGACGTCGAGATGCAGAAGGCGATCGAGCGCCACGAGCGGGGGGAGGCGCGCGTCATCCCGGTCATCCTCGACGCCTGCGACTGGGAGGGCGCGCCCTTCGGCAGGCTGGCCAGCCTGCCGCGGGGCGGGCGCCCGGTGACGAGCTGGGTCAACCAGAGCGAGGCGTTCACCGACATCGCCAAGGGCATCCGAAAGCAGGTCGAGCAGCTCACCCAAAACCCCCCGTAGGCTCACCGACCCCCGGCGCCCAGCCGGTGAGCCAATCGGAGGTGCCACCGCCGCCCGGGATCTGGAGCGTCCCCGCGTGGACCGGCCGGAACCTGGCCTCGCGCGAGGATCTGCTCGCCGAGATCGGCGCCACGCTCGCGCGGCGCGGCATGGCGCCGCTCTGCGGGCTCGGCGGCACCGGCAAGACCATGCTCGCGATCGAGTACGCGCACCGCAACGCCAGCGCTTACGACACGGTCTTCCTCATCGACGGCCAGAGCCCGGCGACGATGGACGCCGGCTTCGTGGCGCTCGCCGCGGAGATGCGGCTGCCCGATCACGAGCAGCTGGATCCCGCGCGCGCGGCCGCGGCGGTGCGCAACCGGCTCGGGCGCCGCGGGCGCTGGCTCCTCCTCTTCGACGGCGTGCGCGACCCGAGCGAGGTCGAGCCCTACGTTCCGAGCGTCTCGCACGGCGGCCACATCCTCGCGACGTCGCAGAACCCGATCTGGCGCGGGCTGACGACGGTGACCGTCCGCGGCATCGAGCGCGGCGAGTCGGTGGCCTTCCTGCTCCGGCGCACCGGCGAGACCGACGCGGAGTCGGCCGACGCGCTCGCCGAGGAGCTCGGCGACCTGCCGCTCGCCCTGGCGCAGGCCGGCGCGTACATCGAGGAGACCGGGCGCCCGCTCGCCGAGTACCTCGCGCTGTTCCGCCAGCGCCCGGCCGCGCTCCTGGAGCGCCCGGTCAGCTTCCCGGTGACGGTCGCGACCGCGTGGGAGAGCGCGCTCGCCGCCGTGTTCAGCCACCAGGCCGCGGCGGAGCTCCTCAGCCTGTGCTCGTTCCTGCCGATGGACCAGATCCCGCGGCGGGCGCTGAGCGAGTACGACCCGCTCGCGCTCGACGACGCGATCGCGATGCTGCGGCTGCACTCGCTCATCGAGGTGCGGCCGCACGCGCTCAGCGTCCACCGCCTCGTGAAGATCGTCGTCCGCAACCAGCTGCGGCGGGACGATCGGCGTCAGTGGATGGAAGCGGCGCGCCGCATCGTGCAGGCTTCCGGCAGGTTCCTCCCCGGCACGGAAGAGGAACGCGAAGGTAGGACGGAGCCGGATTCTGGGTAAGGCAAACCCCCGAAGAAGCCATGGAGGTTCGACCCGCATGTATCCGCCGAGAGCGTCACAACCCGTCCCTTCCTGGGCCTTTCCCGAGCGCGTATTCTCGTTGCGCTCCAGGTCCGTCGTGAGACCTTAAGGCCCGCGAGAGGAACTATGGTTGCCTTGGCGACGAGCCCCGCCGATCTGTTCTTCTCCTACTCCCCGAGGGACGAGGACCTGCGGCCCAAGCTGGAGACCCACCTCGACGCGCTGAAGCGGCAAGGGGTCATCCGGACATACCAGGGCTTCGCCCTCGGCGGCGGGCGGGAGCGGAGAGAGGCGTTCGCGGCGAGGCTGCGCGAAGCGCGGGTCGTGCTGCTGCTCGTGAGCGCGGACTTCCTCAACACCGACGCGTGGCTCTCCCCGGAGCTCCGGGAGGCGATCGCCCGGCACGAGGCGGGGGAGTGCCGGGTCATCCCGGTCATCCTGCGGCCCTGCGCCTGGGAGAAGACGGCGCTCGGCAAGCTGCAGCCGCTGCCGAACCGCGCGCGGCCGGTGACGAGCTACCCCAACCAGAGCGAGGCGTTCACCGAGATCGCGAAGGGGATACGGAGCGCCGTGCGCGAGACGGAGCCGCCGACGCAGCGGCCGGCCCCCCGGCGGCCGTCGAGCTCGCCCGACGCAGAGCCGCACATCAAGAAGCTGCCGCCGCGCAACCCGAGCTTCACCGGGCGCGACCGGCTCCTCGACGAGCTGCGGAGCGCGCTCACGACGGGCGGGCCCGCGGCGCTCACGCAGGCGATCAGCGGCCTCGGCGGGATCGGCAAGACCCAGCTCGCCGCGGAGTACGCGCACCGGTACGCGAGCCAGTACAACGTCGTCTGGTGGGTCCGCGCCGAGGAGCCGGCGACGACGGCCGAGGACTTCGCGCGCCTCGCCGCGGCGCTCGACCTGCCGGAGCAGAACGAGGCCGACCAGCGGATCGCCATCGAGGCGGTCCGGTCGTGGCTGTCGCGCAACGACAAGTGGCTCCTCGTCTTCGACAACGTGAACGATCCGCGGGACGTCGCCCCGTACCTCCCGCACCCGCGCACCGGGCACATCCTCATCACCTCGCGCAACCCGAGCTTTCGCGGCATCGCCACGCCGCTCACCGTGCCGGCGCTCGATCGCGCCGACTCGGTGAAGTTCCTGCTCGAGAAGACCGGGCAGAGCGACGAGCGCGCCGCGGAGAGGCTCGCCGAGACGCTCGGCGACCTGCCGCTCGCGCTGGTGCAGGCGGCGGCGACCATCAAGGAGACGGGGGCGTCGATCGCGACCTACCACGCGGTCTTCGGCGACCACCAGCGCGAGCTCTTGCTCCGCGGCGTGCCGATGGATTACCCGACGCCGGTCGCCACCACCTGGGGCCTCGCGTTCCAGGAGGCGCAGCGCTTCTCGCCGGTCGCGGTCGATCTCCTGAGCCTGTGCGCGTTCCTCGCGCCCGACGACATCCCGCGCGAGGGCCTCGCCGACGCCGCGCCGCACCTGCCGCCGGCGCTCGCGGAGGCGCTGAGCGATCCGCTGATGCTCGACGAGGCGGTCGCCGCGCTGCGCCGCTACTCGTTCATCGACGTGCACGAGGGCGCGCTCTCGGTGCACCGGCTCGTCCAGGCGGTGGTGCGCGATCGCCTCTCGCCCCAGGACCGGCGGATGTGGGCCGAGGCGGCGGTCCGCCTCGTCGACCACGCGTTCCCCGAGAGCAGCGACGACGTGGAGACGTGGCCGTTCTGCGCCCGGTGGCTGCCGCACGCGCTCGCCGCCGCGAGCCAGGCCGAGGCGTACGACGTCGCGAAGGAGGTGCGCGGGCGGCTCCTCGCGCGGTTCGCCGTCTACCTGCAGGGGCGCGCGGCGTTCGCGGAGGCGAAGGGGTACCTCGAGCGGGCGCTCGCGCTGCACGAGGCGGTGTACGGCCACGACGATCCGAAGGTCGCCGCGGTGCTGCGCAGCCTCGGCAGCGTCCTGCACGATCTCGGCGACCTCGGCGGCGCGCGCGCCCACCTCGAGCGCGCGCTGGCGATCGACATCGCGCGCTTCGGCCCCGACCACCCGGAGGTCGCGCGCGACGTGAACGACCTCGGCAGCGTGCTCATGGATCAGGGCGACCTGCCCGGCGCGCGCAAGCACCTGGAGCGCGCGCTCGCGATCGACGAGGCGACGTACGGCCCCGACGACCCGAGCGTCGCGATACGGCTCAACAACCTGGGCGCGCTCTTCCGCGACCTCGGCGACTTCGCGGGCGCGCGCGTGCACCTCGAGCGGGCGCTCGCCATCGACATCCGCGCCTACGGGCCGGATCACCCGACCGTCGCGATCGGCCGCACGAACCTCGGCCGGCTGCTCCACGATCTCGGCGACCTGAAGGGCGCGCGAGAGCAGTTCGAGGAGGCGCTCAAGATCGACGAGCACAGCTACGGCCAGTACCACCCGCGCTTCGCGCTCGCGCTGAACAACCGCGGGCGCGTGCTGCGCGACCTCGGCGACCTCGCCGGGGCGCGCGCCGACTTCGAGCGGGCGCTCGCGATCGTCGAGGACACGTACGGGCCGGATCACCCGGACGTGGCGCGGGACATCAACAACCTCGGCAGCGTGCTGCGCGATCTCGGCGACCTCGAGGGCGCGCGGGCGAACTTCGCGCGCGTGCTGAGGATCGCCGAGGCGACCTACGGGCCGGATCACCCGGCCGTGGCGATCGGCTGCAACAACCTCGGCAGCGTGCTGCAAGCGCTCGGCGAGCTGCCCGGGGCGCGCGAGCAGCTGGAGCGGGCGCTCGGCATCGCGCAGGCGACCTACGGCCCGGATCACCCGGTCGTGGCGAGCATCGTGAACAACCTCGGGCGCGTGCTGCAGGCGCTCGGCGACTTATCCGGCGCCTGGCAGCAGATCGAGCGCGCCGTGGCGATCGCCACGAAGGCGCTCGGGCCGTCGCACCCGTCCGTGCAGATCTTCTCGCGGAACCTGGCGCGCCTCGGCGACGCGCTCGGCGGCGGCGCCGAGGCGACCTGAGCGCGAGCGCGGCGCCCGCGCGCCGTGGCGGTGAGCGCGGGGCGCGCCGCGCGCGGGGACGCCGGGGGAGAGCCCCGGCGTCCGCTGCGTTCTGGTTGAGCGCTGGTCGTGGCGGGGAGGATCAGCCGAGCAGGATCTGCGTCGGGTGCTCCAGCAGCTGGCGCAGGACCTTGAGGAAGGTCGCGCCGACCGCGCCGTCGACGACGCGGTGATCGCAGGAGAGCGTCATGGCCATGCGGCGGCCCGGCACGACCTGCTCGCCGCGCACGACGGGCTCGCGGCGGACCTGGCCCACGGCGAGGATCGCGCCCTCGGGCGGGTTGATGACGGCCCCGAAGTTGTCGATCCCGTACATGCCGAGGTTCGAGATCGAGAACGTCCCGTTCGCCATCTCCTCGGGCCGCAGCTTCTTCGACTTGGCCTTCCCGGCGAGCTCGCGCACCTCGGTGGCAATCTCGAGCACCTGCTTGCGATCGGCGTCGCGCACCACGGGCGTGACGAGGCCCTCGGCGACGGCGACCGCCACCGAGATGTCGACGCGCCGGTGGACGAGGATCGCGTCCGACGTGAACTGCGCGTTGCACTCCGGCACGCGCACGAGCGCGATGGCACACGCCTTCACCAGGAGATCGTTGAAGCTGACCTTGGCCGGCTTCTCGCCCTCGGCCGCGGTCGCCGCGAGATCCGCGTTGATCTGCTCGCGCAGCGCGTTCAGCGGATCGGCGTCGACGTCGATCGAGAGGTAGAAGTGCGGGACCGTCTGCTTCGACTCGGTGAGGCGCCGGGCGATCGCCTTGCGCATCATGCTGAGCGGACGCACGTCCGGCGCGGCGAGCTCGCCGGGGGCGGCCGGCGCGGCCGCCGCGGCGGCCGGGGCCGGCTTCAGCCCCTCGAGGTCACGCGCGACGATGCGCCCGCGCGGGCCCGATCCGGCGACGCTGGTGAGGTCGAGCCCGCGCTCGCGGCCGAGCTTGCGCACGTACGGCGAGGCCCGCACGCGCCCGTCCGACGCCGGCTGCGGCGCGGCCGGCTGCGTGGGCGGCGAGACCGCCTCGCCGCGCGCCGCGGGCGGCGCGGCCGTGCCGGGCGCGTCGCCGCTCGGCGCGGCGCCGCCCGCCGGCTGCGCGGCGCGATCCCCCTTGGGCTCCTCCGCCGCCGGCTTCTGCGCCGGAGCGCCGCCGCCCCCGGCGAGGGCGCTTACGTCCTCGCCCGGGTTGCCGATGATCGCGACGGGCTGGCCGAGCTGAACCACGCTGCCCGCAGGCACGAGGATCTTGAGCAACGTCCCTCGATCGAAGGACTTGTACTCCATGGTCGCCTTGTCGGTCTCGACCTCTGCGAGCAGATCGTCGATGTCGATCTTGTCGCCTTCCTTCTTGTGCCAGGCACTGATCTGCCCCTCCTCCATGGTCGGGGACAGCTTCGGCAGTTCCAGAACCTTCGCCATGGGTCTATCAACCTTGATCGGGGATGTGCGTCCGCTCAGTCAGCTTTTGTAGAGAACGCGGTGAACGTTTTCGATGATCCGCGCCGCCTGCGGGATCACGTACTGCTCCAGCCGTGCGTTGTAGGGCATCGGGACGTCGAGCGTCGTCGCGCGCAGCACGGGCGCGTCCAGCTCGTCGAACGCGAGCCGCTGGATGCGATCGGCGACCTCCGCGCCGACGCCGCCGTACGGCCACCCCTCGTGCGCCACGACCGCGCGGTGCGTCTTCGTGACGCTCTTCACGATCGTCTCCTCGTCGAGCGGGCGCAGCGATCGCAGGTCCACGATCTCCGCGCTGATGCCCTCCTTCTCGAGCTCCGCGGCCGCCTCGAGCGCCACGTGCACCATCCGGCTCCACGCGATGATCGTGACGTCGGTCCCCTCGCGCGGGATCGAGGCGACCCCGAGCGGCACGGTGAAGTCGGGGTCGTCGGGCACCTCGCCCTTCACGCCGTAGAGCGTCTCGCTCTCCATGAAGAGCACCGGGTTGTCGTCCCGGATCGCCGACTTGAGGAGCCCCTTCGCGTCGGCCGGCATCGCGGGCGCGAGCACCTTGAGGCCGGGGATGTGCGCGTAGAAGTGCTCCATCGAGTGCGAGTGCTGCGAGCCGACCTGCCGCGCCGAGCCGTTCGGCGCCCGCAGCACGAGCGGGATGCTGAGCTGCCCGCCGGACATCTGCCGGAGCTTCGCCGCGTTGTTGAGGATCTGATCGAACGCGACGGCGGAGAAGTTCCACGTCATGTACTCGACGATCGGCCGCAGCCCGACCATCGCGGCGCCGATCGAGATGCCGGTGAACCCGCTCTCGGTGATCGGCGCGTCGATCACGCGCTTCGCGCCGAACTTCTCGAGCATCCCCTCGGTCACCTTATAGGCGCCCTGGTAGTGCCCGACCTCCTCGCCGACGAGGTACACCCGCTCGTCGCGCTCCATTTCCTCGATCATGGCGGCGCGAACCGCCTCCCGGAATCTTAGGACGGTCATCGCGCAAAAGGTCCTGCATAGGTTGTGGGCTCGAGCACCTCGGGCCCGGGTTCGGGGCTCTCCTCGGCGAAGCGGACCGCATCGGCGATCTCCTCTTCGACCTCCTTCTCGATCGCCTCGAGGGCGTCCTTGTGCCCCTTCTCCTCGAGCTCGACGCGCGAGCGCAGGAGCACGTCCTTCTTCTTGCGCTCCTCGAGCTCCTCCTTCGACCGGTACTTGCCCGGATCGCTCATCGAGTGGCCGCGGAAGCGGTACGTCCTGATCTCGACCAGCGTCGGCTCCGAGTGCTTGCGCGCCCGCTCGATGGCCTCGCCCAGGCGATCGCGCACCTGGAGGACGTGCTCGGAGTTGAAGCGATCGCGCTCCATCCCGTAGGCGAGCGCCTTCAGCGAGACGTCCTCGACCGAGAGCGTGCGGGAGAGCGGCGTCCCCATCGCGTACTCGTTGTTCTCGCAGACGAACACGATCGGCAGCTTCCAGAGCGCCGCGAGGGACATGCCCTCGTGGAAGTCGCCGATGCTCACCGCCCCCTCGCCGAAGAAGACCATCGAGACCCGGTCCTCGCCGCGGTACTTCGACGCGAACGCCGTCCCGACGGCGATGGGGATGTGGCCGCCGACGATGCCGTAGCCGCCGAGCATGTTGTGCTCTTTGTCGAAGAAGTGCATCGAGCCGCCGAGCCCCTTCGAGCACCCGGTGACCTTGCCGTAGAGCTCCGCCATCGCGGCGCGCGCGGTCATCCCGCGGGCGAGGGCGAGGCCGTGATCGCGGTAGGTCGTCATCACGTAGTCGTCAGGGCGGAGCGCCGCGGTGGCGCCGACGGCGATGGGCTCCTGGCCGATGTACAGGTGAAGGAACCCGCCGATCTTGCTCTGCGCGTACGCGCGGGCCGCTTCTTCCTCGAAGCGGCGTATCTGAAACATCTTTCGGTAGAGCGACAGATGGAGATCGTCGCCGTTTGTCAGGGTAGTCATCGCGGGGATCTCAAGGGGCAGAACAGCGTTCCAGACGGTCGCCAGCGCGGCGGTCGGCGTGAGCGTGAGCGCCTCGTCGGGGCCCGCGAGGGACCCGACGAGGCGCTCGACGTCGAGCCGTTCCGGACAGCGACGCCGCTTACCCGGGCTCCTTTAGGTGAGTTTTTTCCTCGTGACAACGCCACCGCGATCTCTGCCGTTCAACGCGCAGCAGCATCGGCCGCTCCAGCGTCGGGCGCGTCGGGTGGGTCCGGCTCGGTGTCGGTGGTCTCCGGCGCGTCGAGGTCGTCGACCTCGGGCTCCGGCGCCCCTGCGTCCGCGCCGTGCTCGTCCTCGGGGAGGGTGACCGACGCGGGCCGGCTCGGGTCGCTGTCCGGCGGGCTCGCGCTGGGCTCCGCGCTGCCCGCCGCGCGCGGCGTGGATGATGATGACGCGGTGGGCGGCGAGGTCTCGGCGGCCCCGTGCTTCGGGCGCGCAGGCCGCGCCGAGGGGACGGCGCTCGGCCGCGGCGCCGCGGACGACGCGGCCGGCGCCGCCTGCGCGGGGGGCTCCTCGACCGGCGCGTCCGTCGATCGCATCGCCGTGCGGACGAGCAGGACGGCCGTCGCCACGACCACCGCCGCGCCGAGGACGACCTGACCCATCTTCCGCTCGCGGGGAGGGAAGTCGTCGCCGATCGGATCCGCGCGCACGGCGCCCGGCTCCGTGGACAGCGCCGCCGTCGCGGCGGCGGGGCCCTCCAGCATGCGCCTCGGCAGCTGGCTCGAGGCGGCCCACTCCAGGCTGTCGGCGAACGCGGCGCCGAACGCGTCGCAGCTCGGGTACCTGTCCTCGGGCCGCTTCGACAGGCCGCGCGCGAGCACCTGATCGAGCGACGGCGGCGCGCCGATCTCCTGCGCGATCGGCGGCGGATCGTCGCTCGCGATCTTCGACGCGACCGAGACCGCGTCGTCGCCCGGGAACGCGCGCCTGCCGGAGATCGCCTCGTACATCACGGCCGCGAGCGAGAACTGATCGCTCTCGGGCGAGAACTTCCCGGCGCGGAACGTCTCCGGCGCGCTGTACGCGGGCGTGCCCATCAGCCCCCCCTGGTGCGTCAGCGTCGAGTCCGGGATCCTGGCGATCCCGAAGTCGGCGATCTTGCCGCCGTTCGCGGAGAGGATGATGTTCTCCGGCTTGATGTCGCGGTGGACGATGCCGGCGCGGTGCGCGATGGTGAGCGCCTCGCCGAGCTCGCGCGCCAGCCGCGCCGCCTGCGCGGCCGAGAGCGGGCGCTCGAGGAGGTGCTGCTTCAGCGTCGGCCCCTCGACGTACTCGAAGACGAGGTAGAGCCCGAAATCCGGGTCCTCGCCGACGTCGTGGAGCGTGACCAGGTTCGGGTGGGTCACGCGGGCGGCGGCGCGCGCCTCGTGGCGCATCCGCACGACGAGCTGCTCGCGGACGTCGCGCGGGATGCGGAGGTCGTCCCGCAGGTGCTTCAGCGCGACGTCGCGATCGAGCACCGGATCGTGCGCGAGCAGCACGCGCCCCATCGCCCCCTCGCCGAGGAGGCGCTGCACGTGGTAGCGGCCGAGGGCGGCAGGCAGCGCGGCGCCGTCGCTCGGCGGTGCGAGCGCGCCGTGGCCATCGGGGGACGAGGATCGAGGCACGTCGCGTCGTTTCTATCCGTCCAGCGGCCCCGGCGGAAGGCCTGGCCGGCGTCCCGCTTCCGGTTATGCTCTGCCGCGGCGCGCTCCAGGTCGACGGGCGGCGCTCGAGGCGCTTGCGGCGGCGGTTCCCGCAGGGCCCGGCGGCACGCGGTATCCAGCGAGGGCGCAGCGAGTACAGATGAGCACCGAGAGCGCGTCGAAGCCGGCCCGAGCCGCCGGAGCCCCCAAGAAGCGAGGCAAGGCCAAGTACATCGTGCTCCTCGCCCTCGTGTTCGCCGTCGTCCTCGCCCAGCAGACCGGCCTCCTCGGCTTCGGGCTGGCGCACCTCCGCGCGGCCACGTTCCCGAAGGACGAGTCGCTGCTCGAGTATGTCCACGGCAGCGCTCCCGGCGTGGTGATCGTCGACCCGCACCAGCTCGATCTGAAGGCGCTCGGCGAGGAGGGCGGCGCGGTGCGGCAGCACGTCGAGCGCACCCGCGACGACATCAAGAAGGCGACGGGCATCGATCTCGGGTTCGACGTCGACAAGCTGGTCCTCTCCCCCTCGCTCGTGGTCGCGCGCGGGCGCTTCGACGAGCGGAAGCTCGCGGCGCGCCTCGCGGAGCACAGCTACGTCCAGGCGGAGTACAAGGGCGTGAAGTACCTGCTCCGCGCCGGCGAGGACGCGATCGCCGTGCGCGACGGCTCGATCCTGCTGTACGGCGCGGAGCCCGACCTCCGCGCGAGCATCGACGCCGAGGAGGCGGACGCGTCGCTGGCGAGCCGGGACGAGGTCACCTCGCGCCTCGCGCACATCGGGTGGGATCGCCCCCTCCTGGGCGTCGCCCTGCTCGCCGAGAGCAAGCCGAGCCTGCGGGCGATCCTCACCGGGTCGACCGGCCCGCGCGCCGTCACGGTCGGCGTCTCGACGAAGGGGGGCCTGTCGGCGACCGTCGCGATCGACGCCGCGTCGGCCGAAGCGGCCGAGGAGCTCCGGAAGCTCCTGGAGGAGAAGCGCGCGAACGTGGACGCGCTGAAGGCGCTCGTCGGCCCGGAGCCCGGCGCGGCGCTCGCCGAGGTCGCGAAGCGCGCGACGCTCGCGGTGGATCCGGCCGCGGCCCGGCTCACGGTGCAGGTGGACGTGCGGCCCGAGGAGCTCGATCGGCTGGCGAAGGCCGGCCAGGCGGCGGCGGGCTCGCTCGGGGAGATGTACAAGAACGTGCGGCTGCTCCAGCTCCTCGCGCCGGGACCCTGACGCCGTCCGGGCGGAGGGCCGTCCGGCGTCCTAGGGCTCGGCGCAGCGCGGGCACCGCGCCTCGACGCGGTCGGTCGCGCTCTTGACGCGGGTGCGCGCGGCGTCGCACCGCGCGTCCGCGTCGCCGGCCAGCCCGCAGAGGTGCTGCGCGGCGCGGCTCATCGACGCGAGCGCGCGGCACGCGGTCTCGCACGGCGCCGCGGACACCGGCGCGGCCTCGGCCTTCTTGGCCGGGTGCCCGCCGGCCGTGGTCGTCGCCCGCGTGGACGGCGCCGGGGCGCTGCCGGAGGACTCCGCAGGCGCCGCGCGCGGCGGCGACGGCGCCGCTGCCGGCGGCGGCGGCGCTCCCGGCGGTGCTGTCTGCGCCGCGGCGCGATCCTCCTCGTGAGCGGCCGGTACGCCGAGGGCCTGGTCGAGCTCGCCTTCCGCGCGCTCGAGCGCCGCGAGCGCGTCGTCGGCCGTCTCGATGGAGCCCTCCTCGCGCGGCGCCGCGGAGGCGGCGGTGCCGGCCGGCTCCGGCGCCGCGGGCGCATGCGCGACGGAGGCGCCGCCGCACCCCGCGAGCGCGACGGCGCTGATCCACAGGGGGGCGGCGGCCACAGACCAGGCTCGGATTCTGTTCATCGGTCCTCCTGCGCCTGACGCCCGGGCCGCGGCTTTCGGCTCACCTCGGCGCGCGAGCCGCGCCGCGCTGGGATCCTGCGCGCGCCGGAGCGCAGGTTGACGCCCGCTCCGTGCGCTATGCTCGCGGGCGATGAACCTGCTTCGATCGATCGGCGCCCTCGCTCTGGCTCTCGGCCTCGTCGCAGGCTGTCAGCGGAGCAGCTCGCGCCGGCCTCCGTCACAGCCTACGTACGGCCAGGGCTACCCTCCGTACGGCGCGCCCCCGCAGGGCTACCCGCAGCAGCAGCCCGGCTACCCGCAGCAGCAGCCCGGCTACCCGCAGCAGCAGCCCGGCTACCCGCCGGCGCAGACCGGGCCCGCGCCCGCGCCGACCTTCTCCGTGCCCACGGTGCCCGGGCTGCCGGTGCTCGGCGACCCCATCAACGACATCAACATCGGCTGGCTGCAGTCCGAGGCCGGCGTCGTCATGGGCGCGCTGATCGGCGCGCTGCCGTCGGGCGCGCAGCAGAAGGTGAAGGGCATCCCCTTCATCGCCGATCCGACGGTCGGCGAGGTGAACGCGTTCGCCGGCTGCGACGACCAGCGGATGCCGTTCATGGCGATCACCGACGGGCTGCTCGAGGTGCAGGCGCAGATCGCGCAGTTCAAGGCGACCGACGAGATCTTCGGGACGAGGAAGCTCGACGAGTTCCTGCGGATGCTCGCGCAGCGGCAGCGGCCCGGGCAGCCGATCATCCGGCCGCCGATGGGCTTCATCGACCCCGCGCAGCACACGGACGCGCGCAAGGTCGAGCGGCAGCGCCAGCTCTACCAGGAGCAGCTCGCGTTCGTGCTCGGCCACGAGCTCGGCCACCATCACCTCGGGCACACGGGCTGCGCGAACGGGCAGGGCGGCAGCCGCGGCGTCACGCCCGCGGATCTCGGGCGGATGCTGTCGCGCGCGCTCCCCGTCTTCAACCAGCCGAACGAGATCGCCGCGGACGTCGCGGGCGTGAACAACCTGCTCTCCGCCGGCGCGCGGCGGCAGGGGTACCGGTGGACCGAGGGGGGCGCGATGCTGACGCTCGGCTTCTTCGCGTCGCTCGATCAGCTCACGCCGGCCGCGATCCTGTTCGCCTTCGAGCAGACGCACCCGCACCCGGCGCTGCGCCAGCCCATCGTGCAGCAGACCGCGAACACGTGGCGGCTGACCGGCGGCGCGCCCGTGTTCACGTTCCCCGGCCTCGGCGGCTGACCCGCGGTTTCTCCGGGCCCCTGCGCGCTCGCGAGCGCTCGCTCGGGGCGCTCGCGAGCGCTCGCTCGGGGCGCCCGCGCGCTGCTTCGGCTTGACGCGACCGTGCGGCGCTCCTCCCATCGGCGTCGAAAGGAGTCATTCATGCAAGCAGGGCTAGGGATCGAGGACCTCAAGGAAGGGACGGGCGACGAGGCGAAGCACGGCCAGCTCGTGACCGTTCACTACGTCGGCACGCTGACGAACGGCAGCAAGTTCGACAGCTCGCGCGACCGCAACCAGGGCTTCTCGTTCAAGCTGGGCGCCGGGCAGGTGATCAAGGGGTGGGATCAGGGGGTCGCCGGCATGAAGATCGGCGGCGTCCGCAAGCTGACGATCCCGCCGGAGCTCGGCTACGGCGCTCGCGGCTTCCCGCCCGTGATCCCGCCCAACTCGACCCTCATCTTCGAGGTCGAGCTGCTCGCGCTCAAGTGATGCGCCGCGTTGCCCCCGCAGCGCCGGCCGCGGCTCGCGATCGGCGCGCGGGGCGGCGCGCGCGCGTCTCGCGCCGCGCGTCTCGTGAAGCGAGACGCGCGCCGCTCACGGCTTGATGGGCGCGCCGCACTCGACGCAGAAGCGGTTGCCGATGAAGAGCTCGTGCTTGCAGTGCGCGCACCGCGCGACGCGCACCTCGGTCTGGCGCTTCGCGGGCTTCGCCGGCGGGGCTTCCTTCACCGGGGGCGCCGCCGGCCTCGGGTCGGCCGCGACCGCCGCGTAGCGGCCGGAGCCAGCGGCCGCCCGGGAGCGCCGGTCCGTGAACGGCGCGGCGGCCACGCGCGACATCGCGCCCGCGGCGCCCTGGGCGTGGCTTCGCAGGCCGTTGCCCGCGACGGAGTGGATCGGCTGCGCCGCGATGCGCTCGTCGCCCGAGGAGGCGGCCGCGTCGAGATCGGCCTCCTCGGCCCGGGCCCGCGCCGCGCGGACCGGCGGCGGCGGGAGCATCGCGCCGAGCTCGTCGATGTGGTGGGGCCGGGTGTCCTCGAGCTCCGCGCTGTCGGGCTGCCGCTCGTCCTCCGCCTCCGGCAGGATGCGGACGATCAGCGCCGAGATGTTGTCGGTCCCGCCCGCCTCGTTGGCCATCTCGATGAGGAGCTCGCAAGCCTCGTGCGGGTCCTGGGTGACGTCGAACACATCGAGCATCTGTTGCTCCGAGACCATCCCGCTCAGCCCGTCCGAGCAGAGCAGGAAAGCGTCGCCGGGCTCGATGCGCTCCGAGCGGATGTCGACCTTCACCGCGTCCTTCATGCCGAGCGCGCGCGTGATGATGTTCTTCGGGAGCCTCGCCAGCTCGTCCTGGCTCAGGTCGGGCTTGAGCGCGAGGGCGTCGTTGATGAGCGAGTGGTCCTTCGTGAGCTGCTCGATCTCGCCGTGCCGGATCCGGTAGCAGCGGCTGTCGCCGACGTGCCCGACGTGGATCCGGTCGGTCTCGCGCGACACGTAGGCGGCGACCACCGTCGAGCCCATGCCCTGGTGCTGGGCGTACGTGTTCGAGATGACGAACACATCGTGGTTCGCCTTGCGGATCGCCGCGACGACGCGCCGTGCCTCGGGATCGAGCTCCTGCTCGTCGGCGGGGACGGGGCCGGGCAGGCTGCCGGCGCGGGTCGCCTCGAAGAAGTTGTCGAGCGATTTTGTCGCGAGCGCGCTGGCGACGTTGCCCGCGTTGTGCCCGCCCATGCCGTCGGCCACGACGAAGAGACCGAGATCGGACTTCACGAGGACGTTGTCCTCGTTGTGCTTCCGCTGGCGTCCAACGTCGGTCACGGCAGCCGCGACGGGTCGGGTGCGGCTGCTCGTCCTGAACTCGCCCATTCGCGGCTGATTATACCCGTCCGGCCCCCCGGACCGCCCACATTCCGGCTGCTTTACCGGCGGACCGCCCCCGGGGAGCCGGCCGCCTGGACGGCGATCCTCCGCGACGTACCGGCCGAGACGGCCGATGTGCGCGCGCCTCGGGGGACGGGATCCAGCACGAGGCGCAGGCCGAACTGGAAGAATCCGTAGGCGGTGGCCTCGGAGCGCTCGCCCGGGCGCGAGAGGTAGGTGCCGGCGTCGAGCTCGGCGAACACCCCGACGCCAAAGCTCGACACGGGGTAGAAATCGCCGCCCAGCGCGATGCGGGCGACGTCGAGCCCATGGAATACATGGTCGGAGGCTGTCGGCCCCGCGGCCGAGCCCTCCTGCCATGTGAGGACGGCCCGCCGGTAGCCCACGCCGTAGCTGATCCACGGGTCGAAGGCGATGCCCTGGGCGAGGTGGTAGACGAACCCGAGGCCGATATCGAGGCTCCGGCCGGAGCAGCCGTCGCAGCCGGCGGCTGCGGGGAGCAGGGCGTAGGAGCCGCTCGCTTCCACGACGGTCACGCGGCTCAGCCCGAGGCCGATGTTGGCGCCGAACGCGAGGCCGCCCGAGACCTTCTCGCTGACCGGCTGGCCGGCGGCCATGCTGCCGAACGGCAGGTTGTAGCCGGCGCGTCCCTGGAGCAGGACGTGCCCGCTCCGTTCGTCCGGCCCGGCGGGGCGCTTCGCGCCGGCCTCCGGCCCGGGCTCCTCGTCGTCGTCGACGGCGGCCGACGTGTCTCGATCTGCTGGCTGGGCGAGGGCCTGGTTGGCCGAGAGCACCCAGGCCGCTGCCGCCGCGCCGAGCGCCGGCGCGATCCACCCTGTTGAGCGCGATGCCACGAACGGCCTCTAGAACAGCGCGGTCCCGAGCGCAAAGGGGGTGACGGGCCGGCGCGAGGAATGTCGACGCGGCGGGGAGAGCGGGGCGAGCGACGCAACTGCGCCCCGCGCGCCGACGACAGACCTCCTGGACCATGGACAACGCACCGACCCGCAGCGAAGAGGATCGCGATTTCAGGCCCGTCACGCCCGTTCACCCCGCCGCGCCCGCCACGCCCGCCGCGGCGCTGCGGAGGGGGCCCGCCGGGGCGCCCGGCGGTCGGCCGGGCCCGAGAGCTCAGGGCGGCGAGGCCCGGTCGATCCGGGACGCCACGCTCGAGCTCGTGGAGGATGGCGAGGCGCTCGCCACGGTGTGGCTCCGCTGCGATCAGAGCGGCTGGAGCGCGCCGGTGCGCATCGCGGTCGGGCCGGGCGCCGAGCTCGTCGTGGGCAGCGCGCCGGCCGCGGACGTGAGGATCGACGACGTCGCGGTGAGCGCTCGCCACTGCCGGGTCGCGCACCGCGGCGCCTCGATCGAGGTGACGGATCTCGACTCGCGCAACGGCGTCCGCGTCGGCGGCGTGCGGGTGCGGCAGGCGATGCTCGTTCCCGGCGGCTGCTTCGAGATCGGCCGCACGGCGGTGTGCGTCGAGGCGGCGCGGCGGGTGCCGCCGATCGAGGAGGGGCCGCCGTTGCCGTCGCTCGTCGGCAGCTCGCGGCCGATGCGGCAGCTCGCCGCGGCGGTGCGGCGGGTGGCGCCGCTGCAGCTCCCCGTGCTCCTGCGCGGCGAGTCGGGCACGGGCAAGGATCTGGTCGCCCGGGCGATCCACGCGATGAGCGCGCGGGCCGACGGGCCGTTCGTGGTGCTGAACGCCGCCACGATCCTGCGCGACATCGCCGAGTCCGAGCTGTTCGGCCACCGGCGTGGCGCGTTCACCGGCGCGCATCGGGACCGGCGTGGCGCGTTCGTCGAGGCCAACCAGGGCACGCTCTTCCTCGACGAGATCGCGGCGCTCTCGCTGGAGGTCCAGGCGAAGCTCTTGCGTGTCGTGGAGGAGGGGGTGGTGCGCCCGCTGGGCGGGGAGGGGTCGACGCCGGTCAACGTGCGGCTCATCGTCGCGACCTGCGAGCCCCTGGAGACGCTCGTCGCCGAGCGCCGCTTCCGCGCGGACCTCTACGAGCGCCTCGCGGTGTGCCGGATCCACCTCCCCGCGCTGCGGGAGCGGCCGGAGGACATCCCGCTCCTCGCCGAGCACCTGCTGGCGACGTCCGAGATCGGCCCGCGGCAATTGTCCCCCGGGGCGCTCGTCGCGCTGCGGGCGCACCGCTGGCAAGGCAACGTCCGGGAGTTGCGGAACGTGCTCATTCAAGCGGCGTTGCGCGCGCACGGCCGCGTGCTGCCGGAGCACATCACGGCGGTGCTCGCCGATCGCGAGCCGCCGGTCCGCCGGAAGATCACGCCCGCGGACGCGCTCCGCGCCTTCGAGGAGGTGGGCGGCAACATCAGCGCCGCGGCGCGGCTCGCGGACGTCCCGCGGTCGACGATGCGGGATCTGCTGCGGGCCGCGAGGGAGCGGTGAGGGCGGCGCGGGGCGCTCCTTCCCGCGCGCACGCGCCGGCGGGGGGCTGTGCGCGGCGGCGCGCGGGCGGGCGCTCGGCCATCCGCCAAGACTGGGACTGGAGAGCTTGCGCTGAGAACACCGCCCGGCATGTCTCCCTTCGGGCCTTGCCACCTGGGACGTTTCGTTGCGCGCCACACAAGGCGCGCCTGAGACGTGGAGCCCGCTGGGACCTTATGGCACCTCGGTCGGTGCTCGCCGCGCCCGCCCGCGCGCCGCCGCGCACAGCCCCCCGCCGGCGCTTACGCCGTCGTAGGAGGAGGGCCGAGCTGCAGGCGACGAGGCGATTCTCGTGCTAGGGTTCCCCCGAAGCCACCCGACGCTGCAATGGCGGCCCGGCCTGCGCCGGTCCGTAGCGCGTCCCTGGTGGCTTGCGCGACCCGAGACCACCGGGACGACCTTCGTGGTCGCCGAGGCTCGGCGAAACATGTCTGGAACGACGTCGGCGTCCACGACGCTGCCCCTCCTCTCGTTCGTTCTCCGCAACTACAAGAATTTCAATGCCCGCGCGACGCGCGATGCGCTCCTCGCCTACTGGGAGCACATCGAGCGCGGGGGGAAGATGTTCTGGGCCGTGGCCGGGGCGATGTCTTCGGCCCAGCTCGGCATCACCCTGGCGCCGGCCATCCGCGCCGGCCTGATCCACGGCATGTCGGTGACCGGCGCCAACCTGGAGGAGTCGCTGTTTCGCCTCGTGGCGCACGACGGCTACCGCGACTTCCCCGACTACCGTTACTTCACCAAGCAGGACGACACGCGGATCCTCGAGGACCGGATGCGGCGCGTGACCGACACCAGCATCCCCGAGGACGAGGCTTTCCGCGCGGTGGAGAAGCACATCGTCCCCATGTGGGAGCGGGCGACGGCGAGCGGCGAGCGCCGCTTCTGGCACGAGTACTTCTACGAGCTGGTCCGGGCGGTCGAGCCCGCGCTCCACCGCGGACCGCCCGAGGAGTGCTGGTTGCTGGCTGCCGCGGAGGCCGGGCTGCCGCTGGTGGTCCCGGGCCACGAGGACTCGACCTTCGGCAACATCTTCGCGTCCTACGTGAGGCGGGGCGAGTGCTCCCCGAGCATCGTGAAGTCTGGCATCGAGTACATGGCCGCGCTGTACGATCAGTACCGCGCGCTCAGCGCGGGCGCGGGCGTCGGGTTCTTCCAGATCGGCGGGGGCATCGCGGGGGACTTCCCCATCTGCGTGGTGCCGTCGCTCAAGTACGATCTCGACGAGCCGGCCCGGCCCTGGGCCTACTTCTGCCAGATCTCCGACTCGACGACGTCCTACGGCTCGTACTCCGGCGCCACGCCCAACGAGAAGATCACCTGGGACAAGCTGACCGCGGACACGCCCATGTTCGTGATCGAGTCGGACGCCACCATCGTGGCGCCGCTCCTGCTCGGAGCGCTGCTCGAGTGCAAGCGCCACCCGGCCGAGGCTCGGGCCATCATCGAGGCGGGCGGCGCGTGAGCGTCGGCGCATTCCCCTAATCCCAGCAGCTCCCGGCGCCCTGCCAGCAGCTCCCGGCGCCTGCCCGGCAGGCCCGGGATGCCTGCCAGCACCCGCTGGTAGGGCTCCTCGGGCCTGCTGGTACAGCTCCCTGGATGTGCTGGTACGGCTCCTCGAACGTGCTGGTGCGGCTCCTCGGACGTGCTGGTGCGGCTCCTCGGACGTGCTGGTGCGGCTCCTCGGACGTGCTGGTGCGGCTCCTCGGACGTGCTGGTGCGGCTCCTCGGACGTGCTGGTGCGGCTCCTCGGACGTGCTGGTGCGGCTCCTCGGACGTGCTGGCACGGTTCCCGGCCGTCTCGGCGGCGCTGGCCGTGCTCCCGGGCCGCTGGGTCGCGCTCGCGGCTTGCTGGGGTCGCGCCCCGGCCCGCTGGTGCGCATCCCGGGCGCGCTGGCGCAGCTCCCCGGCGTCGACACCGTGCTTCCGGACGGCCGCATCTTGCCTGGTGCGGCCGCGATCTCTGCCGCAGTGCTACGCCTGCCCGCTCGCCACCCCCACTGGAGGTAGGTTCATGGGAATCGAACTGTCACAAGAGCAGCACGCCGTCCTGAAGGAGACCCGCGCGGTCGCGACCCCCGCGGAGTTTCAGGCTCTCCTCGATGCCGCGCGGCCCGAGATGGACCGCATCATCCGCGAGGTCATGGAGCCGAGCCAACCCATCTCGATCACCCTCACGGAGCTCCGGGACCTCTACCTGGCCGTCGTCCAGTACGAGGCGGCGCTCGCGAGCAAGGCCTACGGTCCCGAGCGCCGCGCGCTGCTCCGCGGCGCCCTGCAGCTGCTCGACACCGCGAACCTCTGGTTCGGCGAGGGCAAGCGGACCGGCGCCTACCAGGTGCGGCCCATCGACCAGGTGATCAAGGCGAGCCGGCCGTGGCGCGCGCGGCTCAAGGCGTTCGCCGACCAGGCGTTCGCGTTCGAGCCGGACGTCGCCGAGCAGTTCGCCGACGTCAACACGAGCGGCACGCTCACGGAAGAGACCAGCGATCTCGCCATGCTGCTCCGGCTCGCCAAGCAGCACCAGGCCCGCCTCGCGCCCGTCGGCCTCACCGAGGACTTCCTGCGCGAAGGCAGCGCCCTGCTCGATGAAGTGAGCGGCCGCGACCTGCTCGGCATCCTCGGCCTGCGGAACCGGGAAGAGGCGATGGTGCTCCGCAACTCCATCGTGACGTATGCCACGCTGCTCGGGAACGAGGCGCGCGCCGCCGGCGTCAACGCCTGCTGGGACCTCCCCGAGGCGAAGCGCCGCTTCAGCGCCACCTCGTTCCGCAACGCCCTGCGGAGGCTCCGCCCGAAGCGCCGCGGCAGCGCCGCCGCGCCGGACGAGCCGGCGCCCGTCGAGACCAAGCCCGCCGAGACCAAGCCCGCCGAGACCAAGCCCGCCGAGACCAAGCCCGCCGAGTCGAAGCCCGTCGAGCCCAAGCCCGCCGAGCCGAAGCCCATCGAGCCCGCGCCGGTCTGAAGCCACTCCCGAGAACGCGGCGTGCCAGCGCTGCGGACGCGCCGTAACCCCGCTGTCACGCTGACAGGAGCGCCTTACTCAACCGGTCGCGCTCCGCCAGGACCGGGCTGTCCGCCGGGAAGACCCGATGGACGGCTCGATGCGCTGGCTCGTGCTCATCAGGTATCGCTGCCCCTCCGTTGTCCCACGAGACCATGCGACCATCCGCGGGCCGCTGATCGCGCACCGAGATCAGGCGGGCGAGGTTGTCCGCGAGGGCGCATCCACTGGGCCTTGCGCTCGCGATCCACGCGTCACTGGGCGGTGCCCCGGAGGCGCTGCTTGACCGTCTCCTGAACGTCGGCGGGGAGCGACTGGAGATGCTCCTCGGAGAGCATGCGCAGCACCTCCACCGGGAGCAGGAGGATCACCTGCTCGGGGGTGAGGCCGGCGAGCCGCTGCTCGAGGGTGAGGCCGGCGAGCCGCTTTTCCAGAGGCATCGCCTCGACCAGTTTCTGGAACATCTCCTCGTACTCTGGGAGCTCCTCGATGTCCGGCTGCTTCATCCTCGTGTCCCTCATCCCCCGGGCCGCTGAGCGCGCACCGAGATTAAGCGGGCGACATCGTCACTCGAGGGCGCATCCAGTGGGCCTTGCTCTCGCGATCCGCACGTCAATGAGCGGTGCCCCGGAGGCGCTTCTTGATCGTTTCCTGAACGTCGGCGGGGAGCGACTGGAGATGCTCCTCGGGGAGCATGCGCAGCACCTCGACCGGGAGCGCGAGGATCGCCTGCTCGGGGGCAAGCCCGGCGAGCCGCTGCTCGGGGGCAAGCCCGGCGAGCCGCTGCTCGGGGGCAAGCCCGGCGAGCCGCTGCTCGGGGGCAAGCCCGGCGAGCCGCTGCTCGGGAGCGAGGCCGGCGAGCCGCTGCTCGGGGGCAAGCCCGGCGAGCCGCTGCTCGGGGGCAAGCCCGGCGAGCCGCTGCTCGGGAGCGAGCCCGGCGAGCCGCTTTTCCACGGGCATCGCCTCGACCAGCTTCTGGAACATCTCCTCGTACCCGGGGAGCTCCTCGATGTCCGGCTGCTTCATCCTCGTGTCCCTCATCCACTGCTTCAGCCACCGCGCTGCCTCGCCCGGGTGGGCGGGCCGATGGCTGAAGAGCCGCAGGTAGTCGTCGCGTTCCGCGTCGGTCACCTCGTCCGTGATCGCGAGGTACGTAGTGTACATCGGCCCGTCGATGCGCGCATACCCACCCCCGAGCGGGCTCAGGGTCCAGCCCTTGCGCGCCAGATCCTCGCGCAGCGTCGGCGTTACCGACGCGACCACCAGCACCAGCGTCAGGTCCCCTGGCGCCGGTAGCTCGTCGAGGTGGGCCGTCTCGTACAGTCCGCCATAGGTCACGAGCCGCACCAGATCGCCGGGCCGGAACGACGACTCGGCGGGGCTCTTGTACTCCACGATCGCCACCCGCCCGAGCCGCGCCCAGAGCGCGCGCAGCACGAGCGCCTGGTCGTCCTTCCGCTCGGCGCCGACCCGTCGAAGGAGCAAGAGGTCGGCGCGCTGGGGCTCGATCGTGAGCCGCACCTCGGACAGGACCTCGAAATTTGGCGGAGCCCGGCCCGCGACGAGGCTCACGAACGCCAGGTGCCAGAGGTCGAACCGCAGCTCCACGACGGCGAGGCTACCTAGCGGCGAACCCAGGTCAACCGACGTGGGCGGCTTGCGCGGCGGTCCACAGCGCGCGCCGCCGCTGATGCTCGCACGCGCGGCGCGACAGGCTCCAGGCCGTCTCCCGTCTTCCGTCTTCCGTCTTCCGTCTCCCGTCTCCCGTCTTCGTGCGCGTCCCTCGTGCGCGTGCGCGTGCGCGATTCCCCGGAATGAGCGCGCACGCGCACGGAAGAGCGAAGACGAAAGACGGGGACGAAAGACGGGGACGAGAGACGGGGACGAGACGGACGACGATGTGTCAGTCCCAGCTAAAAACCGCTCTAGAAGGTGCCCGCGACGCCGAGGGCGGCCTGACCGGGCGCCACGAACGGCGCGATCGCCGTGATGCGCGGGCCGCCCGACGCGGTCTGCTGCTTCTGGGGGTACCAATCGATCATCGCGTACGTCGCGGTGCCGACGACCCCGACGCCGAGGAGGACCCACCCGGTGATCGCCCAGGGGAGCGCGCCGTCGTAGCGGTCGAGCTCATCCCGGAGGGTCCCGCACGCGGTCTGGAAGCCGGGGAGGTCGCCCGAGGGATCCTCGCGCGCGCCGCACGGCTGCGACCTGCGGTTCGCGGGGATCGTGCTCTCGTGGCTCGCGACGTACGCCTCGATCGTCTGCCCGACCTCGTCGGCGTTGCCGCGCGCGTTGACGACGATCGCCGAGCCGACGATCCCCATGACCAGACCGACGCCCGCGACGCCGGTCCCCACCCAGGCGAGCGGCTTGCGCGCGTACCAGTGGAAGAACGGCTCGCGGCCGCCGGAGGTCTGGTCCGGGCCCATCGTGCCCAGCGTGCTGCTCGTCGAGACGCTGAGCCCGCCGGAGCCCGTCGCCGCCGCCGGCGGAGCGCTCGGTGCCGTCGCGCCGGGGGCCGCTGCGCCGGGCACCGTCGCGCCGGGTGCGGTCGCGCCGGGCGTCGTCGCGTCAGGCGCCGGCGCGCCCGGGGTCGTCGCGCCCGGCGTCGGCGAGCCGGGGGCCGGCTGCGCGGTGCCCGGCGGCGTGGCCCCGGCTGGCGCGCCCGGGGCCGGCGTGGTCGGCAGCGCCCCCGGCGCGGGCGTCGGCGCGGTGGCGGCGGGCGCGCCGGTCGTTCCCAGGGTGAGCGTCGCCGGCGTGGCCGTCCCGACCTTCGCATCCACCTGGACCGTCGCCGAGCGGTCCTGGTAGGTCGCGAACAAGGTGTGCTTGCCGGGGGGCACGAACACCGGATCGAGCAGGGGCGCCTTGCCGACGAGGACGCCGTCGACGCTGATGTCCGCGCCGTTCGCGTCGGCCGTCACGATGATGAAGCCGGTCCGCCGCTTCACGTCGGCGAGCGCCTTCTCGGCGGCGGCGCGCTGGTCCGGGGTCGCGGTGGTGTGCTCGCGCAGGAACTGCTGGAGGTGCTTGCCGGCGTCCTCCAGGTGGTTGGAGCGAAGCTCGCTCTGCCCGAGGTTGAGCAGCACGGCCGGGTGACGCTTGAGCGCGTAGACCTGAAGAAACGCCGTACGCGCATCCTCGAACCGACCCGCGTCATACGCCTTGACGCCGTCCTCGTAACGCTGGCGCGCGACCTCGGTGACGGGATCGGACGACTGCGCGAAGCAGAGCGGCTCGCCGAGAAGAGAGGAGGTGAGCCCGGCCTCGGTGAGCACAGCAGGAGCGAAGAGCGAGAGCAGGAGAACGGGGGCGCAGGCGCGTGTTTTCATGGCTCCTCAGGTCGGGCTTCGCCTCGTCGGCGTCCGCGGTAGGTGACTAACGACTGCAGCAAGCCTCGCTGCCGAGGCGGAAAGCGGGGCGCTTCAGAAGGGGGCATCGCGGATGATGCCTCCGCCCTTGTTGCCCCCGGTCGTGGTCCCGCGCTGCGCCGGCACAGGCTTCTTCGGTGCCGGAGCTGCCTTGGGCTCGGTCGCCGGCGTCGCCGGCGGCGTGGCGGCGGTGGGCGGCGCGGCGGCGGCCGGCGGCGCGGAGGATGACGGCGGCGCGGCGGCGGGAGACGTCGCCGCCGCGGAGGCCGGAGGGCTCGCCGGCGCCGAGGCGCTCGGCGCCGGCGCAACGCCGACCTCCGTGGCAGCGGCGGCGGGCGAAGGGCCGTCGGTCGCCTGCGCGGCGGCGGCGGGAGGCGCCGCCGTCGCCGCGGACGGCGCCTCCGCCGCGGGCGGCGTGGGATCGGCGCCGGCGTCGTCGTGACGCAGGGCGCGGATGACGAAGAAGAGGAAGACCGCGCCGACGAGCGCGATGACGATCCGCAGCGCCGCCTTGTTCGGCGTGGAGACCGGGAGCTCGATCGGATCGTGGTCTTCCGTGCGCACGGCGGACGCGGCGACCGAACCGGCGCCCTCCGTCGCCGGGCGCGCGGCGCGAGAGCGGGTGCGCGCAGGCCGCGCGGACGGCGGCTCAGGCTCAGGGGAGGGGGCCAGCTCCGGGCGCCCCGGTTCAGCGGCCCGCGCGCCGGCCTCGCCGCCGCGCTCGGCCGCAGGCGCGTCGTCCGCCGCGTCCGGCGCGCCGACGCCCACGCGCGTCTTTCCGGCGGGCGCGAGGTACTGGCCCGGCTTCGCCGCGCCGCCCTCCGGAGCGCCGGCGCCGGCAGCGCCGCCGTGCGTCTGGGCATCCGCGAGCGGTCGAGGAGACGGGCTGTCCTGCGCGCCAGCATCGGGAGCGCCCGCTGCAGCCTTGGGCGCGGCCTCCGCGGCCGGCGCCCCCTGTGCGTCGTCGCCGACGGGGATGGTCGGGACCCCCTCGATCACGGTGTCGGACACGCCGGAGGCGCCGGCGGGCGGCGCTTCCAGCACGCGCGCCGCAGGCGCGATCGGCGCGGCAGAGAAGGCGGCCATCGCCGGCTCACGCCCCGCGGCCGGCGCATCGGCGGGGGGCGCCGCCGCGGCCTCCGGCGGCTTCGCGGCCGGGGCGCCGGGGGCGCTGCCGCGCTCGTCGCCTCGGCCGCCGGGGGCGCTGCCGCGCTCGTCGCCCCGAGCGCCGGGGGCGCTGCCCCGCTCGTCGAACCCCTCCCAGGAGGGCCGGATCGACGCCGCGATCCGATCCGCTTCCTCCGCAGAGAGGGAGCGCTCACCAGGTTCCGCGGTCGTCGGTCGCTCCCCCGCAGTCATCGCGGTGAGGAACTTATCACCCGCGTCTGCCGCACCGCAATCTCGCGACGGATCCGCGCGTCGCCCTCCCGCCGCGCGGCGGCGGGGGCGCGCGCCGCCCGACGCCCCGGGAGGCGACTCGACCCGCTCATCCGCCGCGCACCTCGCGCAGCAGCGCGTCGTCCCATTGGTCGGCGACCTGGCTCACCGTCGTGACGATATCCTCGAACTCTTCGTACTCGAGCGCGCTGAGCCGCCGCAGGCAGCGCACCACCACCTCGTTGCGCGACCGGTCGATCGCGAACGCCGCGTCGGAGGTGGCGACGAAGCTGAGCTCCAGGAGGCGCCGGTAGAAGGCCTCCCGCCCGCTTTGGGGGACGGCCATGATCGGCGAGAACACCATCAGGACCCCCTGGGCCTCGAGCACGTTGACGCCGATCGTCGCGCTCCCGTGCTGGAGCTGCGCGTACCCGGTCTCGTCGAGCGCGCGCGCGCCCGCGCCGCCCGGCGATCCGGCCCCGCCCCGGGGGCTCGCGGCGTACCGGGCGAGATACGCGTTGACCATGCTCGTCGCGTCGGCAAACCTCTCCCCCGACGCACGATCCGCGTAGAGGGGTTCTGTGGATGAAGTGGGCGTGAGGTCGGGCACGTGAAACCTCCGGGACGTATCGCCGTTCGCTCGGCGCGCGGGGCAGCTCTGGCGAAACCACGGCGCACCACCCCAGCGCAGCCGCATCGTAACGCCCTGGCCTCCTCGGCGATCACGCTTTTTGCAGTGGTCGCGCACACCCTCGGGTGCGGCGCCGACGGCGGCGCGCCCGCCGCTCCCGCCGCCCTCTCCGACGAGCAGCGCGCCGCCGCGCTGCTCGATCCGGGCGCGCTGCTCCCGCCCCGCGCCGAGACGGTCGCCCTCGCCGACGCCGTCGCCATCGCGTCGTCGCGGGCCGAGGCCGGGGCGCCGGCCGCCGCGCTCGCGGAGCTCGCCGCCGACCTTCGCGTGCGGCTCTTCCGCCTCGATCAGGCGGCCACCGACGCGCGCGAGGCGATGGAGCTGTACAGCGCCGCGGCGACC
The DNA here is from genome assembly GCF_051529605.1 of Sorangium sp. So ce296. Lineage (NCBI taxonomy): Bacteria > Pseudomonadati > Myxococcota > Polyangiales > Polyangiaceae > Sorangium > Sorangium sp. So ce296. The sequence continues at coordinate 12,933,858 of NZ_CP150325.1, read as the reverse complement.
GCCTTCCGCGCCTCGGCCGATCCGGCCCACCTCGAGCGCGCGTGCCAGGCCGAGCGCCGCCGCGCGCTGCTCGCCGGCGAGCTCGCCCGCGACGCCGCCGTCGCGTACCGCGAGCTCTACCTGGTCTCCCGGCGCTACGCGGCCCTCTCGCCGCCCGCGTCCGGCGGCGCGCCGCCCGCGCCGTCGCCGTGCCTCGGCGCCATCGCGGTCGCCCTGGCGCAGGCCGTCGCCTACCGGCCCAGCGGGGACGCGCTGCGCGCCCTGGAGCAGGAGGGGCACCGCGTCGAGGGCGTCGCGCTCGCGCTCGCGCTCGCGCCGGGCGCCTCCGCCGCGCCGGCGAGCGCGGCGCCGGTGCAGGCGACCGCCGACGCCGCGGGCGATCTCGTCGTCGCTCCACCGGCGTCCGCGGCGCCCGCAGCCCCGGTGAAGGTCACGTCGATCGAGCGGCACGGCTCGGACAAGGGGGCGCGCGTGGTCATCGAGCTCTCCGCGCCGACGACGTTCAACGTCGGCACGCTCCCGGCGGACGAGACCGCCGGCAAGGACGCGCGCATCTTCGTCGACATCGCGCGGGCGACGTCGCGCGGCGTCGCGCGGGAGATCGAGGTCGGCGGCGTCCTCAGGCGCGTGCGCGTCGGCGTGCAGCCGAAGGGCACGCGCGTCGTCCTCGATCTCGCCGCCAACCTGTACCGCCGGATCTTCTACCTGCCCGAGCCGTTCCGGATCGTCGTCGACGTGAGCACCCGCCCGCCGGTGCGCGACGACGAGGCCAAGCCCGGCGGCGCGCGGGAGGTCCGGCGCGTCGCGATCGACCCCGGGCACGGCGGCAACGACACCGGCGCGGTCGGCCCGACCGGGCTGAAGGAGAAGGACGTGACGCTCGACGTCGCCCACCGCGTCGCCCCGCTCCTCGCGCGCGAGCTCAAGATCGAGACGCTCCTCACCCGGGACAGCGACGTCTACGTCCCGCTCGAGCTCCGCACCGCGCGCGCGAACGCGTTCCACGCCGACCTGTTCGTCTCGATCCACTGCAACGCCAGCGACAACGGCCGCGCGCGCGGGGTCCAGACCTTCTCGCTCGCGGCGCCCCACGACGCCGAGTCGACGTCGGCCGCGCTCGCGGCGCGCGAGAACGCCGCCCGCGCCGCCAGGGGAGGGCAGGGCGCCGATCCGGGCGATCCCGACGCCCGCCGCGAGGTGGCGGCGATCCTGTCGAACCTCAACGTCGGCGACATGGCGGCCCGCTCGCGCCACTTCGCCGAGCTCCTCCAGCGGTCGTCGCTCGCCTCGCTGTCGCCCCGCTACCCCGACACGAAGGACCAGGGCGTCAAGGGCGCGGGCTTCTTCGTCCTCGCGGGCGCCGACATGCCGGCCGCGCTGTTCGAGACCTCGTTCATCTCGAACCCCGAGGACGAGGCGCGCCTCGCCACCGCCGATTTCCGGCAGAAGATGGCGGACGCCATCGTGAACGCGATCCGCGCCTACCGCGAGGGCAAGTGAAGGGCGAGGACGGCCCAGCGAGGCGCCGCCCGCGCCGGGATCACCCCCGCTCGAGGCCCATGAGCCGCTCGAGCGAGTCGCGCAGCTCGCCGGCCTCGCCCTTCTTGATGAAGTCGTAGGCGCCGGCCTCGGTCGCGTTCTTCTTCATCTCCTCGTGGTTCGAGTAGACGATACAGCGGATGTGCGAGGTCGAGTCGATCGACCGGAGGCGCTCCAGGCAGCGCACGCCGTCGAGCCCCGGCATCATCACGTCCAGGATGAGCGCGTCGGGCTGGAGGTTGCCCACCGCGACGAGGGCGTCGAACGGATCCTGGAACGTGGTCAGGTCGAACCTCCGCGAGAGGGTCTTGCGGAGGGCGGCGAGGACGGCGGGGTCGTCGTCGACCACGACGACCTTCGGCTTGCCCATCCGCAGGATCTCCGGGATGGGGTAGCCGTACTTTCGGAGGAAATCGAGCACGTCCAGCCGCCGGAAGCGGAGGTGCCGTCCGGGCGTGCGGAAGTGGCGGATTTCCCCCTTGTCCGCCCAGTTGTGGATGGTCTTGAGGTCCACCTGACAGAAGCGCGCGACGTCGCTCGCGGTGAACAGCTCGGGCTGCGTCGTGTTCTCTTTCGGGTTCGTTTCCATGGCTCACTCCTCGAGATCAGGCGTCGCCGGCACGGAGGGGGCATTCGTCTGGGGGGTGTCGAAGCTCGTCGTGGATCTGGGCTCTCGTTCCTGTTTGATGTGGATCGGGGATCCATGTGCGCAGCATTCTTCAGCGACGAAGCGCCCGTCGCGCAGGACATAACGGGTCGGGCCGTCGACGCGCCGCTCGCGGAGCTCGTGCGAGGGGTCGCCCGGCAGCGCCAGGTAGGGCGGCTCGGCCCCATCGCCCGGGACGAAGCGCGGGCAGATCGGCAGGAGCGGCTGGCGTTCCGCGAGCGCCACGGCGCTGCGCACGTCCCGGGCCGCGGCGAGCAGCTCGAGCGTGCGCGACGTCGGCGGGGCGAGAACGATCTCGCCACGCGCGGCGCGCTCCAGCACCTCCGAGGGCGCGGCCCAGAAGCTCATCGTCGTCTCGTGCCCGTCGTGGCGCCCGACCTGGCCGCGCGGTAGCGGCAGCAGGAAGAAGCGCGCGTCGAAGCGGCGCGCCTCGGCGGCGGGGGTGATCCACCGGGCCCACGGCACGAGCGCCGCGAGGGCGAGCCTCAGGCCACGCCGCTCGAGGCTCGCGTCGAGCGGCGTCCCGGCGGCGAGCTCCCGCGCGACCGCGTCGATCTCGTCGCCGGACAGCGGCGGATCCGTCGGCAGGATCGCCCCCTCCTCCAGCGTCTCGCGGCACGCCGCCACGCACAGCGCGCGCGCCGCGATCGCGTCCGTCGCGAGCGCAGCGGCGCGCGCCGGCGGATCGGTCGCCCGATCCCTCCAGACTTCCGCGCCGTCCTGCGCGTCCACCTTCCCACCCGGGAACACCACGGCGCCGCCCATGAAGCTCGAGCTCGCGTGGCGGCGGACGCAGAACACCTCGACCCCCACGCGACCGTCACGCAGGACGATCACCGTGGCGGCATCGCGAGGTCGGATCGGGGTTCGGTTCTGATCGAAATCCAGCAATATGGGATAAATTTGTTCCACGTGAGCTGTCTTTCGTCAAACCGTCCGCTGCGTCTCTTTTCCGGCGTGCTCTGCGGTGAGCATGCGGGTTTGGGGCCAAAACCGCCGCTCTTTCCTGCGCCTCGGGGCGCTCCCGCAGGCGCTTTCCACGCTCTCCCGACATCGATGCCGCTGCGAGCGATCGGTCGCGGCCGTTGCGCCGAGCGCGGCGCCGCAGCGGTGCATGCAGCGGTGATCGCCGCGCGCATCGGACGAACTCTGCCACCGACGGAGGCGTCGTTGACGGGCACGGCGCTCACGCCTAGAATCCCGCGCCTCGCTATTTCGGGGGGCTATCTGGCCTCTCCGGACATGTCGCGGAGCCGTAAGCCCCGTTCCGGCAGCCCGGGGGTCGACGCCCCGCGGCTTGCATGCGCCAGGGAGCTCAGACGGCGGCGCCGAACGGCGCATTCGACGCGAGAGGACCTATGAACAAGGCCCAGCTGAAAAAGTTCAAGACCCTGCTTGAGACGAAGCGCGACGAGATCGTCAAGAAGGCCAAGCAAACGCTGACCGAAGACATGATGCTCGACGCGAACGATCTCCCGGACGAGATGGACCTCGCGTCGAGCGAGTACCTGCAGTCGTTCACCTTCCGGCTCCGCGGCCGCGAGAAGTCGTTCCTCGACAAGATCCACAAGGCGCTCCTGAAGATCGAGGACGGCACGTTCGGCCAGTGCGAGGAGTGCGAGGAGGAGATCTCGGCGAAGCGCCTCGAGGCGCGCCCCGAGACGACCCTCTGCATCCGCTGCAAAGAGGACCAGGAGCGGGTCGAGAAGGACTACGGCTGACCGCCGCGCGCGGAGGTCCGCCTCGGCGGCCTCCGCGGTGGTGCCGCCGCGCCGTCGGGCGTGCGCTCCGCCTCCGGTCCACCTCGCGAGGACCGGGCGGGGCCACGCCCGCTCTTTTATTTGCGGGCCGCCGCCTTGCCGCGCGGCGCCTGCGGACCGCGGCGCTTGGACGCCGCGAGCACCTCGCGCAGGTACGCGCCGGTGAACGACGCCTCCTCCTGGGCGACGTCCTCCGGGGTGCCCGCCGCGACGATCGTCCCGCCGCGCTCGCCGCCCTCGGGGCCGAGATCGATCACCCAGTCGCTGCACGCGATGACGTCGAGGTTGTGCTCGATGACGAGGACGGTGTTCCCGGCGTCGCGCAGGCTCATGAGGCTCGCGGTGAGCACCTCGATGTCCGAGAAGTGCAGGCCCGTGGTCGGCTCGTCGAGCACGTAGAGCGTGCGGCCGGTGGCCTTGCGCGCGAGCTCGCGCGCGAGCTTCACGCGCTGCGCCTCGCCGCCCGAGAGCGTCGTCGCGGGCTGGCCCAGCGTGATGTAGCCGAGGCCGACCCGCGCGAGCGCGGCGAGCCGCTCGCGGACGCGGGGGAGCGCCTCGAACTGCTCGATCGCCTGCTCGACCGTGAGGTCGAGCGCGTCCGCGATCGACATCCCGCGGTAGAGCACCTCGAGCGTCTCGCGGTTGTACCGGCGGCCCCCGCACGTCTCGCACGTGACGAAGATGTCGGGCAAGAAGTGCATCTCGATCCGGAGCACGCCGTCGCCCTGGCACGCCTCGCAGCGGCCGCCCTTCACGTTGAACGAGAAGCGGCCCGCCTTGTACCCGCGCGTCCTCGCCTCCGGGAGGCCCGCGTACAGCTCGCGGAGCAGCCCGAAGACCCCCGTGTACGTCGCCGGGTTGGAGCGCGGCGTGCGGCCGATGGGCGCCTGATCGATCGAGATCACCTTGTCGATGTGCGAGAGGCCCTCGATGCCGTCGCACGCGCCGATCGGGGCGGAGCTCCGGTACAGCTCGTTCTTCGCGGCCGGCAGGAGCGTGTCGACGATGAGGCTCGACTTGCCGGAGCCGGACACGCCCGTGACCGTGCAGAACAGGCCGACCGGGATCTCGGCCGTCACGTTGCGGAGGTTGTGCGCCCGCGCGCCGGCCACGCGGATGAAGCGCCCGTCGGGGCGCCGGCGCTTCGTGGGGATCGCCAGCTGCTTCTTGCCGCTGAGGTAGGGGCCCGTGATCGACGCGGGATCGGCGCTCAGCTCCTCGGGCGTGCCCTGCGCCACGACGTTGCCGCCGTGCACGCCCGCGCCCGGGCCCATGTCCACGACGTGGTCGGCCGCGAGGATGGCGTCGCGGTCGTGCTCGACGACGACGACGGTGTTGCCGAGATCCACGAGCCGCCGGAGCGCCTCGAGCAGGCGCGTGTTGTCGCGCGCGTGCAGGCCCACCGAGGGCTCGTCGAGCACGTAGAGCACGCCGACGAGCGCGGCCCCGATCTGCGTCGCCAGGCGGATGCGCTGCCCCTCGCCGCCGGAGAGGGTCTGCGCGGAGCGATCCAGCGTGAGGTAGTCGAGCCCGACGTCGATGAGGAAGCCGAGGCGGGCGATCACCGCGCGGAGCAGCGGCTCGGCGATGGCGCGCTCGCGCGGCGCGAGCCCGCCGTCGGCCGACGGCTCGCCCGCGGCGTCGCCGCCGCCGGAGGGCCGCGGCGCTCCGTCCTTGGGCGGCATGAGCCCCTCGAGGAAGGTGCGCAACGTGCGCAGCGGCAGGGTGCCGACCTCCGCGATGTTGCGATCGCCGAGGCGGACGGCGAGCGCCTCGGGGCGCAGGCGCCTGCCGTCGCAGGCGTCGCACACCCGCGTGATGACGAAGCGGCCGATCTCGTCGGAGAGCGCGGCGCTGTCCTCGTCGGGATCGGCGTCCTCCTCGTCGGCGAGGGCGGGCTCGCCGCTGCTCAGGAGCCGCTCGAGCCGCGGGATGATCCCCTCGTAGGCCGCCTTCTTCTTCCCCCGGCCGCCGGCGCCCGGGGCGTCGCTCCCCTCGAGGATCGCCTGCCGCACGGCCGCCGGCAGCTTCGCCCACGGCACGTCCGGATCGCAGCCGAGCGCGCTCACGGCCCGCTCCGTCTCGGTGGCGAGCGAGAGCGAGCCGCGGCGCCCCCAGGCCACCACGGCGCCCTCGCGGAGCGTGCGCCGCGGATCGGGCACCACGCGGTCCGGATCGATGCGCGTCCTCGCGCCGATGCCGTCGCAGGCGGGGCAGGCGCCGTGCGGGCCGTTGAAGGAGAACATCCGCGGCTCGATCGGCGGCAGGGAGATGCCGCAGTCGATGCACGCGAAGCGCTCGCTCATCCAGAGCGGCTCGATCTTCATGCCGTCGCTGGAGATGTCGACGAGCAGCCGGCCTTCGCCCAGCTTGAGGGCGAGCTCGACCGAGTCGGTGAGCCGGCCCTTGATGCCCTCCTTGACCACGATCCGGTCCACGACCACGTCGAGGTCGTGGGCGCGCGTGCGGTCGAGGACGATCTCGTCGCCGAGGTCGACGATCTCGCCGTCGATGCGCGCGCGCACGAACCCCTCGCGCCGCAGCCGCTCGATGTCGAGCTTCAGCTCGCCGCGGCGGCCCCGCGCGATCGGCGCCATGATCGTGACCCGCGTCTTGTCCCCGAAATCGAGGATGCGGTCGACGATCTGCTGCACGGTCTGGGCCTCGATCCGCTTGCCGCACGCGGGACAGTGGGGGGTGCCGACCCGCGCGAAGAGCAGGCGGAGGTAGTCCGAGATCTCGGTCACCGTGCCGACGGTCGAGCGCGGGCTCTTGGCCAGCGCGCGCTGCTCGATCGCGATCGCGGGCGAGAGGCCCTCGATCGACTCCACGTCGGGCTTGGACAGCTGCTCGAGGAACTGCCGCGCGTACGCGGAGAGCGACTCGACGTAGCGGCGCTGCCCCTCCGCGTAGATGGTGTCGAACGCCAGGGACGACTTGCCCGAGCCGCTCGGGCCGGTGATCACCACCAGGCGGTCGCGCGGAAGCGACACGCTGACGTTCTTGAGGTTGTGCTGCCGAGCGCCTCGAACGACCAGTCGATCCATAGGGGGAACCGGAGAGCTATCACACACGGCAGCGGGCGGGGCGCGCTCCTGCGCGCGCGCCGCTCTCCCGCAGCGCTCCCCGCCGCTCTCCCGCCGTACCTTTCCGCATTCCCGGCGGGCGCGGCGCGTTTCCCGCTTGCTCGATGCGCGGCGCGTCTTCCCGTTCTTCCGGCGCGCAGCGCGTCGAGACGCGTCGCGCCGGACATGGTGTTCCGGAGGTCCTGCAATTCTTCTCACGTCGCTGCGCCGCGAGCTGGACTATGAGGGGGCGCGCGGGGTGACGTGGAAGCGCAACCTAGGAGCATCATGATGGCGGTCGGCGCCGGCGCTGCGCTCGGCGCGGTCGCGCTCCTCGCGCGGTACGCCCCCGAGCTCGACGCGCTGCTGCTCATGCCGCCCGCTCCGCCCGGGCGCTCCGCGGCCCTGCCCGCCGCGCCGCGCTCCGCGGACGCCGCCGCGCCGGCCTCCCCGCCGTCGGCGTCCAGCGCGCCCGGCGCGCCCGCTCGCCCGGGGGAGCCGACGGCGTCCGAGGAAGGCTCGCCCCCCGCGCCGGCGCCGGTCCCGCGGGGCGCGCCGGCCTCCGCGGCCCCGCCGGTCGACCGCTTCGCGGACGATCCGGCGGCGCGCGCCGCGTGTCCGGCCGACATGACCCTCGTGGAGGGCGATTTCTGCCCGTCCCTCCCGTATGTCTGCGCCCGCGCCGGCGACGGGATCGGCCACGGCTGCGCCGAGTACGCGCGCGGCGCGCGCTGCCGGGCGGCCGTGGACCCCCGGCGCTTCTGCATCGACCGCCACGAGTGGCCGAACCGGGTCGGCGAGCTGCCGCGCGTCTACGTCGACTGGCACGAGGCGCGGTCGCTCTGCGCCTCGATCGGCAAGCGGCTCTGCCGGCGCTCCGAGTGGATCCTCGCTTGCGAAGGACCGAAGCGCCTGCCTTATCCTTGGGGATTCGTGCGCACGCCGAGCCCCTGCAACATCGATCGCGCCGCGATCGCGTTCGACATCGACGCGATGGTCGACGAGGAGACCCGCGAGGGCGAGATCGCCCGGCTGTGGCAGGCCGATCCGATCGGATCGCACCCGAACTGCATCAGCGCCTACGGGGCGTACGATCTCGCCGGCAACGTCGACGAGTGGACCGACAACCTGGCCGACGATCCGGGCACGTCGCGCCCGGCCACGCTCAACGGCGGCTACTGGGGTCCGGTGCGGAACACCTGCCGCCTCACGACGGGGGGGCACGGGCCGACCTTCAGGTTCTACCAGGCCGGCTTCCGCTGCTGCGCGGACACGGTCGACGGCGTCGTCACGCCGCCGCCGCGGCCGTTCATCGAGCGCGACCGCGAGAAGGACGGCGTGTACGACTGACATGCGCGAGCGCCTCGCCTTCATCGCCGCCCTCGCCGTCGCCGCCCTGGTGAGCGCGCTCCTCTTCGCCCCGCGCTTCCAGCGGCGGCCGGAGCCGCTCGACCTGTCGAGCGCGGCGCCGCCGGCGAGCGTCCCGCCGCCGGAGCCCGCGCCGCCCGCGCCGGCGCTCGCGCCCCCTCCGCCCCCGCCGCTGCCCGCGTACGTGCGCGTCAACCCGGCGAGCGCCACGGCGTGCCTCGGCGGGATGGTGCTCGTGGACGGCATCTACTGCCCCTACGTCGGCCACCACTGCGCCTCCTACATCGACGAGAAAAAGGACATCTGCGCGCGGTTCGAGCCCGAGGTCCTCTGCGAGGGGCGCCTCCAGCACCGGCGCTTCTGCATCGACGTCTTCGAGTACCCGAACATCGAGGGCGTCCGCCCGGCGGTGATGGTCAACTGGCTCGAGGCGAAGCGCGCCTGCGAGACCGAGGGCAAGCGGCTCTGCTCCGGCGAGGAGTGGGAGTTCGCGTGCGAGGGCCCGCAGATGTGGCCCTATCCCTATGGAATCGCTCGCGATCCCGAGGCATGCAACATCGACAGGAAGATCGCGATGCCCGTGCTCGAGGTGTTCGGCGACCCCTGGAAGATCTCGGCGGAGGTCGAGCGGCTCGACCGCCGGGTCGCGTCCGGGGAGATGCACCGGTGCGTGAGCCCCTTCGGCGTGCGCGACATGACCGGCAACGTCGACGAGTGGGTCAACAACGAGCTCGGCCACCTGGACGAGCAGCCGTTTCGATCGACGCTGAAGGGCGGGTACTGGGGGCCGATCCGCTCGCGATGCCGCCCGGTGACCTCGACGCACAACCGGTGGTTCCGCTTCTATCAGGTCGGGTTCCGCTGCTGCGCCGACGCGCTCGACGGGGGCAAGGCCGTGTCCCCCGCCGCGAAGACGGCCCGCATCCCGCACCGCAGCCCGATGGCCGATCCGGCCGGGCGGCAGGGTCCGTGAGCGATCGCTGCCCGAGCGGACCCTCGCCGGCGGCGCGGCGCCGCCCGCGAAGGCCCGCCGGCGCCGCGGAGCCGCCGCGAACCTGGGCGGCCGAAGCGCTCCCCTTCCAACTGCGCGCCGCTTGGACTACGTTGTCGGCCGGTGCGAAAGTGGGCGGACCCGAAGGGGCTTCGCTCATGCGCCAGGGCCTATAGCTCAATCGGTCAGAGCCCCCGGCTCATAACCGGGCTGTTCCTGGTTCGAGTCCAGGTGGGCCCACGAAAGCCACGAAACAGAAGGAGACAAGGAAGCACGTGAGCATCCGCGAGCAGATCGCATTCCTCGAAGAGCTGTCGGCCATCGACAGCGACATCCGCCGCATCGATGAGCAGCTCGACAAGCAGCGCGGCAGCCTGGAAGGGATGCGGTCCGAGCTGAAGCGGCTAGAGGAGCGGCTGAAGGCCGATCGGGAGACCCTGGCGGCCATGGAGAAGACGCGCTCCGAGCTCGTCGTCGAGCTCCGTCAGATGTCGACCCAGATCGAGCGATCGCGGGAGAAGCTGCAGCGCTCCCGCAACGAGCGCGAGTCGAACGCGGCGCAGCGCGAGATCGAGGAGCTGCGCAAGCTGCACCGCGATCGCGAGGAAGAGATCGAGCGCCTGAACGCCGCCTCCGAGGGCGCGCGCGGGGCGATCGATCAGGCCGAGGCGAAGCGCGTCGAGCTCGCGGGGGCGATCGACGGCAGCGCGCCGGGGACGCAGGCGTCGCTGGCGGCGCTCGAGGCCGAGCGCGCCCAGCGGGCCGAGGCGCGCCAGCAGGTGGTCGGCAAGCTGCCGGTCGTGCTGTACCGTCGCTACGAGTCGATCCGCACGCGCAGGCCCGTCGCGATCGCCCGCACCTACGACGGCACGTGCCTCGGCTGCCACCTGTCCGTGCCGCCGATGATGTTCCAGAAGATGCGCCGCCAGGAGGAGTTCGAGCGGTGCCCGAACTGCAACCGGATCCTCTACTACATGCCGCCAGAGCCCGCGCCGGGCAGCTCGCCTGCCGCGGACCCCTCCCGCGCCTGACCCCGGGGGCGGCTTGAAGACCTGCTCCGCCTGCTTCAGGCTCTTCTCTCAGGACAGCGGCTTCTGCCCGATCGACGGGCAGCGCCTCATCCCGGTCGCGCAGGCCTCGCCGCCGCGGCACCCGGACGACCGGCGCGTCGGCGCGACGCTCTGCGGCGGGCGCTATCAGGTCTGGCGCATCGTCGCGGACGGGGGCATGGGGCGCGTCTACCAGGCGCTCGATCTCCGGGCTGGCCGCAGCGTCGCCCTGAAGATCCTCCACCCCGAGGTCGCGCTCGACGAGGTGAGCGTCGAGCGCTTCCACCGCGAGTTCGAGGTCAGCGCGTCGCTGCCCCACGAGCACATCGTCGAGGTGCTCGCCTTCGAGAAGACCGAGGACGACAGCTTCGCGCTCGTGATGGAGTACCTCGAGGGCGAGGAGCTGCGGACGGTCCTGAAGCGCGACAAGGTGCTGCCCCCCGAGCGCCTCGTGCGGATGCTGTCGCAGGTGGCGCTTGGCCTCGTGGAGGCCCACGAGCGCAAGGTCGTGCACCGCGATCTCAAGCCGGACAACATCTTCCTCGTCGGCACGCACGACGGCGACCGGGTGAAGATCCTCGACTTCGGCAGCATGCGCGACAACAGCGAGGGCGCGAAGAAGCTGACCGTCGTCGGCACGACGATCGGCTCGCCCTTCTACATGTCGCCCGAGCAGGCGCAGGGGCTGCTCGCGCTCGATCACCGCGCCGACGTCTGGTCGGTCGCGGCGATCGTGTTCGAGTGCGTCACGGGGCGGGTCCCGTTCCACGCGCCGACCGGCCCGATGATCCTCGTCGCCATCATGGGCAGCAACCCGGTGCCCCCGAGCGAGGCGGGCAAGGCGTACGGGGTGCCCGCGTCGCTCGATCCGGTGATGGAGGCGGCGTTCATGAAGAGCCCGGAGGCGCGCCTCCCGTCGGTCGGCCTGCTGGCCGATCGCGTCGGTCAGGCGTACGGCCTCGCGGGGTCTCACCGCGACTGGGCGTACATGCCGCAGAAGGAGCTCGCGGCCCGGATCCGCGCCGCGATGCCGGCCGTGCTGGCCCGCCACCAGCAAGGCGCTGCCGGTGGCGGCGGCGACGGGCGCTCGCTCGTCGGCGTGGCCGCCGCCGGCGCCGAGCGAGCGCCCGGCGCCGCCGCGGTCGCCGCGCCGTCGACGGGCGCCGCCGACGCGTTCGCCGAGGATATCGTCATGGGGGTGCCCCAGCGCATGCCGCGGTGGGTCGTCCCCGCGGTGGCCAGCGCGGCCGTGCTGCTCTGTGCGCTCGTCGCCCTGCTGATCTCGCGCTGAAACGCGGCTGGAGACGCGCCCGACCGCGCGCCCGTCGCGGCGCCGCGGCGCGTGAGGCCGTCGCGGCGCCGCGGCGCGTGAGGCCGTCGCGGCGCCGCGGCGCGTGAGGCCGTCGCGGCGCCGCGGCGCGTGAGGCCGTCGCCGCGCCTGCGCCCGTCCTCACGGGCGCCGGGCGCCCCCTGTTCGCGCGGAAGCCGCCGCTGTGTTATTTGTGTTGACCATGAGCACTCATCCTTCAACTCGGACCCGCAAGCCTCTCCCCGCCGCGATGTGCCTGATCGCTCTCTCCGGGCTCACCGTCGTCGGCTCGGGGTGTAGCCAGAGCGAAGCGGCGACCTCCCGCAGCGTCGCGGATGTACCCGCGGCGTCACCCCAGGGCGGAAAATCGAAGGTCGAGGATGCGGTCTACACCCTCGAGATGAAGCCGGCGGGGACGTACAAGGCCGGCCAGGAGGGGGTCGTCGAGGTCTCGCTCCTGTCGAAGGGCGACTACCACATCAACGACAAATACCCCATCAAGTTCAAGGTCACTGAGCCGGCCGCCGAGGGCGTCACCTACCCGAAGCCCTTGCTCAAGCGAGAAGACGGCGCGTTCGAGGAGAAAAAGGGCGTCCTCAAGATCCCGTTCGTCGCGGCCAAGAAGGGCAAGGCCAAGGTGGCGGGCGTGCTCTCCTTCAGCATCTGTAGCGCCGCGAACTGCCTGATGCAGAAGCAGGAGCTCGAGGCGGTCATCGACGTGCAGTAGGCACAACGGTAAACTCGGCCTCACGTGAATAACGACACCTCCGGTAGCCGGGGGGGCCAGCCCAGCGCGGTCGGCCCCAGCCAGACAGTTCAAGGCAGTGCGGCGGAGCGGGCTCGAAAGGCCCTCTCCGAGCTCGACGCCATCGCCACATCGATGGCCCGGCGCTTCAACGAAGAGCAGCGGGTCCTCTCCTTCCAGCAGTACCTGGAGCTGTTCGCCTCGAACCCGGTCCGCTTCGGTCGTGACGCGGCTCGCTACGTCCGCGACATGTTCGACCATTTCGGCACGCGGACGATCAAGAAGCCCTGGGGGGAGCTGACCCGCTTCCAGCTGTTCGATCTTCCGTGGGAGCTCCCTGCGGTCGAGGCGGCGCAGCAGGGAGCGACGCCGTCGGCCGCGTATCACGGGCGGGATTTCGCGCTGATCGGCCACGAGGAGCTCCAGGCCGAGGTCTACCGGGTGCTCTGCAACTTCGTGCGCGAGGGCAGGGCCAACCGGCTCGTCCTGATGCACGGGCCGAACGGCTCGGCGAAGAGCACGCTCGCCGCCTGCATCCTGCGGGCGCTGGAGCACTACTCGACCCTCGACGAGGGCGCGCTGTACCGCTTCCACTGGGTCTTCCCGAGCCGCAAGACGACGCGCGGCTCGATCGGCTTCGGCGGCGACGTGAAGGCGAGCGCCGCGGACGGCGCGAGCTACGCCCACCTCGAGGACGATCAGATCGACGCGCGGCTCGTGATCGAGCTCCGGGACCACCCGCTGTTCCTGCTCCCGGTGCGCGAGCGGCGCGCGCTCATCCTGAAGCTCTACGAGGACGCCGGCGCGACGGAGCCGCCGCCCGAGTGGCTGATGAGCGGCAAGCTGTCCCACAAGAACCAGCAGGTCTTCGAGGCGCTCCTCGTGGCGAGCAACGGCTCGCTCGCCGAGACGCTGCGGCACGTCCAGGTCGAGCGGTACTTCATCTCGCGCCGCTACCGCGTCGGCGCCGTCACGATCGGCCCGGAGCTCTCGGTCGACGCCGGCGAGCGGCAGATCACGGCGGATCGCTCGCTCGCCTCGCTGCCGACCTCCCTCCAGGCGACGACGCTCTTCGAGGCGCACGGCGAGCTCATCGAGGCCGCCGGCGGCGTGCTCGAGTTCAGCGATCTGCTGAAGCGCCCGCTCGACGCGTTCCGCTACCTCCAGCTCACGCTGGAGACCGGCGAGGTCAGCCTGCCGCAGCAGACGGTGCAGACGAACGTCGTCATGATCGGCAGCGCCAACGACGTGCACCTCAACGCGTTCCGGGAGCACCCGGAGTTCCCGAGCTTCCGCGGGCGCTTCGAGCTCCTGCGCGCGCCCTACCTCCGGAGCTACCTCGACGAGCAGACGATCTACGACGCGCAGATCGTCCCGTTCGTGACCCGCCACGTCGCCCCGCACGCGACGCGCGTCGCCGCGCAGTTCGCCGTGCTCACCCGCATGCGCCAGCCGGAGGCGAAGCGGTACCCCGACGCGCTCGCGCCGCTCGTGTCGAGCCTCACCGCGGTCGAGAAGATGGAGCTGTTCGCGACGGGCACGGCGCCGGAGCGGTTCGACGCCGAGGCGCAGAAGGTGCTGCGCGCGGGCATCGAGGCCATCTATCACGAGAGCGACGCGTCCGTGGACTTCGAGGGGCGGCTCGGCGTCTCGCCGCGCGAGGTGCGGACGCTCCTGCTCGACGCGGCGCAGAGCCCGGACCACGCGTGCCTCTCGCCGTTCGCCGTGCTCTCGGAGCTCGACGCGCTCTGCAAGCGGCAGGCGGAGTACGACTGGCTCAAGGAGAAGCAGCTCGCGGGCGGCTACCACGACCACCGGCTCTTCCGCGAGGTCGTGCGCACGCGCCTGCTCGACACGATCGAGGAGGAGATGCGATCGGCCAGCGGCCTCGTCGACGAGACCCGCTACGCCGAGCTGTTCGATCGGTACATCTCCCACGTCGGCGTCTGGGTGAAGGGCGAGAAGATCCGGAACCCGCACACGGGCGACTTCGAGAACCCGGACGAGCGCATGATGCGCGAGGTGGAGGCGCTGCTCGGCGTCCGCACGAAGCACGACGACCACCGGCGCGGCCTGATCTCGGCGATCGCCGCGTGGGCCATCGACCACCCGGGCCAGAAGATCGTGAACGCGGTCGTGTTCCCGCAGCAGATCCGCAAGCTGCGGGAGGCGGTGTTCACGGAGCGGCGCAAGGGCGTGGCGCTGCTCGTGCGCGACCTCGTCGCGCTCCTCCGCGACGCGCAGGGCGACGGCAAGTCCGAGAAGGGATGGGGCGAGCTGCGCGAGGAGGAGCGCAGGAACGCTACGCGCGCGCTGGAGCGGCTGCACGGGATGGGCTACTGCGATCGCTGCGCGCTCGACGCCGCGAGCGCGCTGCTCCGCGCGCGCTTCGCGGAGCTCGTCACCTGAGCCGAAGCATGCTCATCGACTCGCACTGCCACGTCGACCCGCACCATTTCCGCGAGGGCGCGGACGCTGTCCTCGACCGCGCGCGCGCCGCCGGCGTCGACGCGTTCGTGGTCGTCGGCGTCGACGCGGATCTGTCCGCGGCGCGCTTCGCCGCGGAGCTGGCGGCGCGGCGCGCCGACGTGCACGCCGCGGTCGGCGTCCACCCGCACGACGCCTCCGCCCTGGATGACAGGATGCTCGCGGAGCTCGAGGCGCTGGCGCGCCGCCCCGAGGTCGTGGCCGTCGGCGAGATCGGCCTCGACTACCATTACATGCACTCGCCGAAGGACACACAGCAGCGCGTCTTCGCCGACCTCGTCGCCCTCGCGCGGCGGGTGCGGAAGCCGATCGTCATCCACACGCGCGAGGCGCCGGAGGACACGCTCGCGATCCTGGAGCGCGCAGGCGCGAGCGACGTGGGCGGCATCATCCACTGCTTCTCCGAGGATCGCGCGTTCGCCGAGAGGGCGCTCGCGCTCGACTTCGATCTCTCGTTCTCGGGCATCGTCACCTTCAAGAGCGCGCGCGCGATCCAGGAGGTCGCCGCGTGGGCGCCCGGGGACCGGATCCTGGTCGAGACCGACAGCCCCTACCTCGCGCCCGTGCCGTTCCGCGGGAAGCGGTGCGAGCCGGGGCACGTGCTGCACACGGCCCGCTTCATCGCGGAGCTCCGGGGCGAGCCGTTCGAGGCGCTCGCCGCGCGCACCGCGGAGAACACCCGCCGGCGGCTGCGGCTGCCGAAGGGCGACGCGCCCGCCGCGCCTGCCGTCTGACACGCGCACGACGTCGGACACGAGCGTCACGCTCCTCCGGCGGTGCCGCCTGCGGGCTCGCCTCGTGTTCGTTTCGAGGCATAGTGACAGGACGATGCAGAGATCACGCGACGGCCGCCGGATCGCGTCCGCGTGGGCGCTCTCCGTCGCTGCCCACGCCGGGCTCGTCGGGGCAGGCGCGGCGATCGTCGCGGGCTCGCTCTCGACGCAGGAGGTGACGCTCGCGCGCACCGCCGGCGCGCCGGTCGCGCCGAGCGCGCCGATCGAGATCGAGCTTCCGGTGGTCTCGGACGGCACGCTCGACAGCGCGCCGGCGATCGCGCCCGAGCTGCCGGCGAGCCTCCCGCGCGGCGGAGGCGAAGTCGCGGCGCGGCCGGACACGGGCACGCGCGGCCGCGGCGGCACGGACGCGGCCGCGCTGCCCGCGCTGAACCTCGCGGACAGGGACGACGCGACCTTCCTGTCGCCCGAGGTCCGCTCGCGGCTCGACAGGAGCCAGATCCAGCGCATCCGCTCGTCGTCGCGCCGCGCGTCGCGCGAGGACTGGCGCGCCAGCCGGGAGCCCACGGAGCTCACGTTCCTCGCGGGCGGCCGCGTCGGCAGCCGGCCCGAGCGTCGGTCCGCGGCCGAGCGCGACCCGTCGGTCGGGGCGCGCGACAGCGGCGCGCCCGAGCGTCGGGGCGGCCCGCTCGGCGCCGCGGCGCGGCCCGCGGGCACCGAGGGCGCGGCCGACGCGTCAGGCGAGCCCGGCGCGACGCTGTCGCTCGGAGCGACGCCGCGCGCGGTCGGCGGGGCCGTGGAGGGGAGCGAGCGCTCGTCCGTGGGGCTCGGCGTGCGCGACGGGCGGCCCGGCGCGGATCATCGCGACAGCGCGGCGGTCCCGCTGGCGCGTCCGATGGTCGCCGCGGGCACGCCCTCGGTCCCCGCGAACGTCGCGGGGCGCCCGAACGACACGATCGACAGCGAGCAGGAGGTGGCGACGGCGATCCAGTCGCTCGTTCATGCGAGCTCGGCCGGCGGCGCGCGCGGGCTCGGTCCGGGCGGAGCGGCGGGGCCGGGCGCGACCGGCTCGGGCGGCGTGGCGGGCAGCGGCGCGCGCTCCAGCGCGCTCGGCTCCGGGCGCGGCCGGCTGCTCGACAACGATCCGCTCGATCGCCGCCGCAGCCTCTACATGCGGCAGGTCATGGCCAAGCTGCACCCGCTCTGGGCCGACGCGTTCCCCAAGTGGGCCGCGGGCGAGGGGCTCCAGGGGACCGTGATCGTGACCTTCGTGATCCGGGCGGACGGGACCGTGAGCAGCGCAGCGGTGACGCGGCCGAGCGGCATCCCGGAGTTCGACGAGAATTGCCGGCGCGCGGTGCTGCGCGGCGCGCCGTACCCACCGGTGCCCCCCGAGCTCGGCGAGAGCTTCCGGTGGTCGATGCCCTTCGAGGCGAGGAACCCCGCCGTCCTGCCGAAGCTCCCCGCGCGAACGATGAACGATGAACGATGAACGCCGCCTGAGCGCGCCACCCGAGCGCGCCACCCGAGCGCGTGGACAGCGTCGCAGCGCGCAAGACATCGCTTGACAGGGTCGGGACAGGGCGGTACTAGTCCGCCCTCGCTTCTGCCGAAGTAGCTCAGCTGGCTAGAGCAGGCGTTTCATACGCGCCGGGTCGGGGGTTCGATTCCCTCCTTCGGCACCAGAAATGGTGACAGTCGACCGCTGGTCTCCCTGAATCGGGGGCCAGCGCTCGCGACGTGTTCCTCAAGGTCGGACGTGGACGAGGGTTCCTTCCTCGCCGCTGCTGTGCACCGCGTGCCAGCCGTCGGGGAGCTCAGGCTCGGTCCACAGGAAGATGCGCCGCGCGTCGACCGGCGTCAGCGCGATGTCGTGGAAGCCTTGCGCTTCGCCGACCCCGGCGCCCCAGTACATGCCGGTGATCGCGTGGCCCGGCGCGAAGTCCATCACCCACGGGGCGTCGGCGACGTCGAAGCTGTCGGCGACCTCGCGCGGATCGATGTTGCGCGTCACGTGCTTGCTCCGCACGCGGAAGGTGCCGCGCGCCGTCGACGCGCTCGACTCCGGATCGCGGAGCTGATCGCGGCCCGAGGAGATCAGCGTGGCGTAGATCGGCTTCTGCCCCTCGTAGGCCGTCAGCGTCTGGTTGGCCAGGCTGACGTCGAGCCAGCGCTGTGAGCCTCTCGCGAAGTCGGGGAACTTCGAGCGCCGCACGATGACGACGAGGTCCTGCGCGCGCAGCCAGAAGCCGTCGCGCGCCTCCTCGAAGCGCGTGCCGTCCACCGTCCTGAACTTGCCCGTGAGCGGCACGCCCGTGCGCCGCTCGAGCTCCTCGTCGTTGGGCGTCGCCTTGCCGCGGCCGATCGACCACGTGGTGACGTCGTGGCGATGCACGAACGCGACCGGCAGCCCGACCTTCTCGACGTCGAGGCCGTGCCACGGCGAGCCGAGCGCGGCCTGCAGCCGATCGGTCGGGACGAGGCGGCCGTCCGGCGTCACGCCGAGCCTGCGGCCGTCGGCCTCGCCCGCGGTGAAGGTGCGGGTGATCGCGACCCCGCTGCCCTTGCGCAGCGCCGCCGTCTTCATCGCGGCGCGCAGGTCGACGGGCGCGCCGTCCTTCGCGCCCAGCTCGATCCCGAGCGCGGCGAGGGGCGGGAGCGGCGCGACCGCGTCGGCGAGCGGGAACACGAAGTAGCTCGACTCGGTCCTCCGCCCGTCCGCGCCGACGCCGTGCTGCTGCGGCAGCAGCACCGGCGGCCCGGTGGCGACGCCGCGCTCGTCGAGCGGGACGTCGTTGGCCGACGCGCCGAGCTGCGCGTCGCTGCGCTGCGCGCGCTCGAGGTGGCGCTCGAGATCCGGCTCGGCGTGCCGCAGCTCCTCGCGGCTCGGCACCCCGGAGTACGCCGGGGTGCCCTGCGTCCTCGCGCGCCCGTAGCGGTAGGGCAGGGGCCGCGACAGGTCGGGGGGCGCCGGCAGCACCGCGACCGCGTCGGTGTGCAGCGTCGCGCCTTCGCCCACGCAGACGAAGCCGCGGGGGCGGATCGCGTACCACCCTCCGCTGCACCCGGCGCGCCCGTACGGCTCCGACGACCGCACCACGGCGGCGCCAGGATAGAGCTCGCCGATCGTGCGCGCGCCGGCCTGCGGGCGCGCGAGCACGGGCGTCCCCGCGCGCAGGGCGACCAGCTTGGGCCCGTCCGCGGGCAGCGCGACGACCTCGGGCTCGCCGCCGCCCGCTTCGTCCTTCGATAGCTCCACCGACGCGGCCTTCGCCTTGCAGCCGGACAGGGCCAGCACGACGACCAGGCCCGCGAGGCCGTCGAGGCGACGCGGCCGTGGGCCGCGCGCGGAGCGTCGCGGCGCGCAGGGCGGCGGCGCCCCGAGGTCCGGAGGCGGCACCGGCCGGGAGGGCTCCGTCGGCATGGAGGCGAGCGGCATCGGCCGACGCATGCCCGACCTGCGCGCCCCGGGCCAAGTTCCAGGGCGCGGCGCGCCGCCCGGCCGCTGGCGCCGCGCGCGCGTCGACGCCATGAGTTGCGCGTGCGCCTCCGCCCCGCGCTGGTGTTCCTCCTGCTCGCGCCGTATGCCGTGGTTTTCTATGCATTCCTGGCGCTGCGCCGCGCCGCCGCGTCGTTCCGACCGCGGCACCCGTGGCGCACGTGGGTGAGCCCGAACCTCCTGATCGGCGGGTTCCTCCTCCCCGGCGACGTCGCCGAGCTCCGGCGCCTCGACGTTCGCGCCGTGATCAACGTGTCGCGCGAGCTCTACGACCCGGTGCTCGCGCTGCGCGCGGCGGGCGTCGAGTACCTCCGCGTCCCGTGCTGGGACATGTGCGCCCCCACGCTCGAGCAGGCCGCGCGCGGCGTGGCATTCCTCGAGCGCCACCTCGGCGCTGGCCACCGCGTCCACGTGCACTGCGCGAGCGGCGTCGGGCGGAGCGTCACGATCGCGCTCTGCTACCTCGCCACCCGCGGCGGCCTCGAGGTCGGCGAGGCGATCGCCCTGCTCGAGCGGCAGCGGCCGCGCGTCGCGCTGAGCCGCGCGCAGCGCGCGTTCGTCGAGCGCTACGTGGCCTGGCACCGCGAGCGCGCGGCGCCGCGCGCGCTCACCTCCTGCGCAGGAGCGATCTCAGGCTGAAGAGCCCGAGCGCGGGGGCCGCGACCGCGAAGGCCCCGCCGCACCCCGCGAGGATGAGCGCGGCGCCCCACGGCGTGGCGGCGATCGCCTCCGGCAGCGCCGCCCGGAGCGCCGCGCCGCAGCCGACCGAGACCGCCGTGAGCGCGGCGACGCGGCCAATCCGGATCTGATCCAGCCCGAGCCCACCGATCTCGCGCCGCACGCGGAGGGCGAGGGCGATCGCCTCGACCCACCCGGCGATCACGGCGCCGAGCACCACGCCGAGCACGTCGAGCTGCCGCATCAGGAGGAGCGCGACGGCGGTGCTGACGAGCACGCGGTAGAGCGCGTAGCGCGCCGGCGTCCTCGTGTCCCCCAGCGCGAACGAGGCGGTGATCAGCACGCGCCCCGCGGCGTTCCCGAGCAGCGCGAGCCCGTAGGCGCCCACGAGCGGCTCGACCCGCGCCGTCGACGCCCGATCGAACGTCCCGGTCTGCAGCAGCAGCGTGATGAGCTCCCGCCCGAGCACCAGGAACACGGCCGTCGCCGGCACGGTCAGCACCGTGATCCGCGCGAGCGAGGCGCCGAGGCGGCGCGACAGCGCCTCGTTGCGCCGCGCGACGTCCGCCTCGGCCGTGTCGCGCGCCATCTCGGGCAGGGCCACCGCGGCCTCCCCCGTGCCGAGGATGCTCATCGGCAGGAGGTAGATCGTCTGCGCGTAGTTGAAGGCAGCGTTCGCGCCGGCGCCGAGGAAGCTCACGAGGAGCGTGTCGACGAGCCCGGAGACCTGGATGATCCCGCGGCCGAGCAGCGCGGCGGGCAGCTTCCCGGCCGCCTCACGGACGCTCGGGTCGCGCGCGTCGAGGCGCGGCGCGAGCCCGCCGAGCAGCGCGCGCGCCGCGGGGAGCAGCAGCGCGAGCTGCAGCGCGGCGCCGGCGAACGCGCTCCACGCGAGCGCCTCGGCGAGCGGCTCCCCGCGCATGCCGAGCCACGCCCCGCAGGCGAGCAGCCCCGCGATCTGGGCGGCGCTCCACGCGACGGGCGCGGCGTAGGGGAGGAAGAACCGCCGGTGCGCGTTCAGGACGCCGAGCCCCCACGCGGAGAGCACGAGGAGGCCGGTCATCGGGAAGATGATCCGGACGACGCGCGTCGTGCTCGCGAGCTTGTCCTCGTCGAAGCCCGCGGCGACCAGGAAGGACAGCCACGGCGCCGCGAGCACGCCGAGGAGCGACGCCGCCGCGGCGGCGACGAGCAGGAGCCCGAGGGCGGACAGCGCGAAGTGCGCCGCGCGCCGCGCGTCGCCCGCCGCGCGGAGGCGCGCGTAGACGGGGATGAAGGTCGCGGAGAGCGTCCCCTCGCCGAGGAGGTTCTGGGTGACGTTCCCCGCGCGGAACGCCGCCGCGATCACGTCGGCGAGCTCGGAGGTGCCGAAGAAGTGCGCCGTCACCCGCTGGCGGATCAGCCCGACGAGCCGCGAGAGGATGATCCCCGCGGTGACCATCGCCGACGATCGCGCCGCGCTGGGCGCCGCCTCGCGTCCGGCGGCCGGCCGGCTCGCGCCGGCCGCCGCCGCGGCGGCGGCGCTCGCCGGCGTGGTCCCTGCCTGCGTGGCGGCGGGCGGATCGAGGTCGGGCGGCACGGCGCCGCTTCTATCAGACCTCCCGCCCCCGGGCGACCTCGGCGCCGGCCGGCCGGCGGCTCAGTCCCGGAGCCTCGCGGCGCCGAGCCGCTCCGCGTGCGCCAGCACCCGCCGCGCGACGTCCGGCCCCTCGCGCCGGCGGTCCAGGTGCCGCGGGATGACCCCGCGCTCCGCGGCGTCCCACAGCTCCGGCTGGGAGATCCCGGTCTCGGTCCGCGCGCGCAGCTGCGAGAGGGAGACCTCGACCGTGGGGAGGGCGATCGGCGCCTGGGGATCGCGGAGGAGCGCCGGGTCGATGCAGCACGACAGGTCGTTCGCCCCGCCGGAGCGCGCGTTCAGCCTGGGGATCTCGAAGCGCGCCTCGAGCGTGCGGATGACCGACGCGTGGTCGAGCACGGTGCTCACCGCGCAGCCCCTCCGGACGAACGGGCCCGCGACGATCGACGGCACCCGGAACCCGAGCTGCGAGAACAGCGGATCGTCGTCGGTGGTCGTGGGCGGCGGCACGTGGTCGAAGAAGCCTCCGTGCTCGTCGTAGGTGATCACGAGCAGGCACCGGCCCCACTGGGGGCTCTTCGCGAGCGCGTTGTAGACGCTGGCCATGAGCACCTGCCCGAGCTGCACGTCGTGGTCGGGGTGATCGTCGTTCGCGGTGGCGCCGAAGAA
This sequence comes from Sorangium sp. So ce296, assembly GCF_051529605.1. Classification (NCBI taxonomy): domain Bacteria; kingdom Pseudomonadati; phylum Myxococcota; order Polyangiales; family Polyangiaceae; genus Sorangium; species Sorangium sp. So ce296. The sequence continues at coordinate 12,911,722 of NZ_CP150325.1, read as the reverse complement.
CTGGGGATCGATGACGGAGAACGCGGGGAGGAGCCCCGCGGCCGCGTCCTCGAAGAAGCGCTCGATCCCGGAGACGCCCTTGAACTTGAAGTACGCCCCCGAGCACCACGGCACGTCGTGGTAGTAGTTCCTGCTCGAGATCCCCGCGTCGCTCAGCAGCTCGAAGACGCTCGTGAAGCCGGTGACCGGCACGTTCCTGGAGACGCCCCTCGACGTGGCGCCGTGCAGGAAGAACCGGTTGGGCCAGGTCGGGCCGAGCACCGAGCTGAACCAGCGCTCGCAGATCGCCGACGCGTCGGCGAGCGCGTAGAGGATCGGCAGGTGCTCGCGCACGTGATAGCCCATCACGTCGCGCTGATCCGGCCCCGCGTGAGCGGCGACGAACCCGTCGTTCCTCCCTTGATTCCACTGCGCGTGGGCCGCGTCCCAGCTGTGCGGCGGGTCGGCGGGCGTGAAGTTGTCGAGCTGGAAGGGGGAGACCAGCGCGCCGTCCGGCGCCCGGTTCGACTCGTTGCCTGTCAGGCCGTCGATCTGCCTGCCCTCCTTCAGCCGCAGCGAGCCGAGGTAGTGGTCGAACGACCGGTTCTCCATACACAGGACGACGATGGTGCTGATCGGCGCGAGCAGCTCTGCAGGGCTCAGGCCTCCCGTGTCGACGCAGCCATCCGCAGGCGCGCCGCCGGCGCCGTCATCTCCCGCCTGTCCCGAGCCGCCCGCTCCCCCAGCGCCGCCCGCACCTCCAGCGCCGCCCGCACCTCCAGCGCCGCCCGCACCTCCAGCGCCGCCGCCCGCTCCGCCGGCTCCGTCGTTCCCACCCGAGCTGCCCGAGCTCGAGCCGGCGTCTTCGAGCAGCGTCGCGCCCTCCGTGGCGCTGCATCCGAAGGTCGCGGCGCCGAGCGCCGCGCCGAGCCCCGTCAGCACATGCCGCCGGGTCAGGGGATCACGCGGCGGTCCATTCCGTTTTTTCATCACACACAGGATCCTCAGGAACGCGGGGCCGAGAAAGGACTTTTGATGTCCCCTCGACTCGACGTAACCGCCGAGTAACCCACGTGACCTTCTGCGAATACCGGCGCGCGACCGGCGTGCGACCGGCGTAACCGAGAAAACCTTTCTTTTCGCGAGGTCTGCCGGGTGATATGGATAGAAATCGCGGGGGCCTACGTTTGCACTCTGCCACCTTCCGATGAGCTCGAATCCGCTCCCACCTACGTCAGCAGGGATAGATACCGTCGAGAACGGCCGGTCGATCGCGCCGCTGAGGCCGCTACGGCTGTGCATCGTGGACATGAACAATGGCCACGTGAATCAGGCGATGCGCTGCCTGCGCGGGCTCACCGCAGCCTTCTTCGAACGTGTCCAGAAGCACAATCCGGGCGTATCTTGCGAGGTCGTCGAGGTGTCCCCCCGGGACACCAACGCACCGATCCCCGCGGACTGTGATCTGTACCTCTCGTCGGGCGGCCCCGGCTCTCCGTTCGACGGCGAGGGCGAGCCGTGGACGGTCGACTACGCGCGCCTCCTCGACGGCGTGGTCGAGTCGGCGATCCAGGGGGGCGCGGACCGGCGGGCGCTCTTCGCGATCTGCTACTCGTTCGAGCTCGTCGTCCACCATTACCGGCTGGCCGATGTGGTCCCGCGCGCCGACCGCAAGTTCGGCGTCATGCCCATCTACACGACCCCGGTCGGCCAGCAGCACCCGCTGCTGTCTCCGTTCGGCGACCGCCTCTTCGCCTTCGAGCACCGCAACTGGGAGGCGGTGAACCTCGACGAGCGCCGCCTCGGCGGCCTCGGGGGCCAGCTCCTCGCCCGCGAGAGCCGCGACGGCATCTCCAAGGGCCGGGCGATCCTCGGGCTGCAGGTCGCGCCGGGGGTCGAGGCGGTCCAGTTCCATCCGGAGGCGGATCGCGCCGGCGTCATGAGCTGGCTCGCGCGGCCCGAGCAGGCGGCCGCCTTCAAGGCGACCTACGGCGAGGTCACCTACCACGCGATGCTGCGCACCCTGGACGATCCGAGGCGGCTCGCGCGCACCTACGCGCTCGTGATTCCAGGTTGGCTCGGCCGCTGCTTCAACGAGATCGCCGGCCCCCGCGGTTACGCGGAGCTCCCGCCGATCGAGGACGCCCCGTGCCCGCGCTTCGCCGCCCACTGCCGCGCCGAGGATCCGCCCACGCCCTCCGCGCGCACGCCCATCCCCGGCGAGCAGGTCGCGCGCGGCGCCTGAGCCGCGCGCGGCGCGGTACCTGATCCGCGCGTGCTCCGAGGGGCCGCGCCGTCGAGGGACCCGCGGGGAGCTGCTCGGGGAGCGGCGCGGGGAACTGCGCGGGGAACGGCAACCAGCGCCGACGATCGGCTGCTCGCGCCTTGCGCGCCGGCCTACCTGCGGCTTATGGTCATGGGATAAAGGATGATCGCGAGCAGGGCTCGCGGGCCAGCATCCGGCGCCGGGGGTTGCTCTGGCACCCATGAGAGAGAACGCATGAATCACTCGCGTCCGGCCGCTCCGAGGAGTCTACCGTCGCCGGACGTCCGCGAGCCGGGCGCGTCCGAGGAGGGGTACCGCGGCGACGCGTCGCCGGTCGAGGCCTCGGCCGTCCAGCCCTCGACGCCGGCCGAAGACCCCGACGCGCAGGAGGCTCAGCTCGATTCGCAGCTGGGCGTGACGGATCCGATCGCCATGTCGCAGGTCCGTGACGCGTTGAACCAGCTGAGCCGCGAGCGCGGGACGCAGCCGCACGTGCTGCTCATCATCTATCACCGGCACGGCGCCGAGACGGTGCGGCTGAACGAGGGGGTCGGGGTCGTCGTGGGCCGCGATCCGAGCGCGGACGTCGCGATCCCCGAGCGCAGCCTGTCGCGGCGCCACGCGCGCTTCACGTTCCAGCGCGGCGACGTGCTCATCGAGGACCTCGGCTCGACGAACGGCACCTTCCTGAGCGGCCATCGCGTGGAGCAGGGCATCCTGAAGCCCGGCGACGAGGTGGTGCTCGGGGAGATCACGGCCTCGCTGCGCGTCATCGCGAGCGCGGAGCTGCCGGTGCTCCACCTCGACGCGCTGGACGCGCGCCGCGCCGCCCTGGACCCGCGGCGCCTGCCGAGCGCCGACAACCTGATGGGCGGGCCGACGCCCGTGGGCGGCGTGCGCGCGGTCAGCGACGAGGGGCTCGTGATGCGCAGCCCCGCGATGCGGCCGGTGCTCGAGACCGCCATGCGCCTCGCGCGCTCGTCGGCGCCCGTGCTGCTCCAGGGCGAGACGGGGACCGGCAAGGACGTGCTCGCGCGGCTCATCCACGAGGCCGGCCCGCGCCACAAGAAGCAGCTGGTCCACGTCGGGTGCAGCGGCGTCCCCGCGCAGCTCCTGGAGAGCACGCTCTTCGGCCACGAGGCCGACGCGCTCCCGGGCGCCGCAGAGGCGCAGGAGGGCGTCTTCGAGGCGTGCGCGGGCGGCACCGTGGTGCTCGACGAGGTGGGCGATCTCCCGCCTTCCTCCCAGGCCGCGCTGCTGCGCCTCCTCGACACCGGCCGCATCGCCCGGATCGGGTCGACCCGGGAGATCGAGGTCGACGTGCGGATCGTCGCGACCACGTACCGCGATCTCGAGGCGATGTGCGAGGCGGGCGCGTTCCGCTCGGACCTGCTCTACCGGCTCAACGCGGTGCCGCTGCGCATCCCGCCGCTCTGCGAGCGGCGCGAGGACATCGGGCCGCTGGCCCAGCGCTTCCTCCGGCAGGCGAACGAGGCGCATCGCCGCAACGTGCGCTCGATCGATCCCGAGACGCTCGCGCTCCTGGAGCAATACCCCTGGCCCGGCAACGTGCGCGAGCTGCGCAGCGCCATCGAGCGGGCCGTCGTCATCGCGCGGGGCAGCGTCATCACCCCGCTCGACCTGCCGGAGAGCATCAACGCCCTCGCGGCGCGCCGGCGCTCCACGCCGCCGCCGCCGGACCGGCCGCTCGTGGAGATCGCGCCGACCAGCACGGGGCCGATGATCGGGCTCAAGGCGCAGATGGACCGCCTGGAGACCGAGATCATCCTCGAGGCCCTCCGCGCGACGAACGGCAACCTGGCGATGGCGGCGCGGCGGCTCAGGATGCCGCTGCGCACGCTCCAGGAGAAGATCACCAGCCACGGGCTGAAGCGCTCCGATTACCGGGACGGCCCGCCGTCGCGATCGAAGTAGCGCGCGGGCGCGCGGGGCCCCGGCGGCTCAGCCTTCGTCCTCCAGCACCGCCAGCGCCGCGTTGTGCCCGCACGCGCCGTGGACCCCGGCGCCGGGGTGCGCGTACGACGAGCCCAGATAGAGGCCGCGGACCGGCGTCCGGTAGCGGAAGTAGGGGAACACCGGCCGGAAGATGAGCTGGTTCCGGATGTCGGCCGAGCCTCCGCCGAGATCGCCGCCGATGAGGTTCGCGTCCATCGCCTCGAGGTCGTCGGGCGCCCAGATCTTCCGCGCGAGGATCCGCTGCCGGAAGCCGGGGGCGAGCTCCTCGATCCGCGCCTCGACGCGGTCGGCGAAGCGCTCGCGCGAGGCCGCCCAGCCCCCGCCGATGGAGGAGGGGACGCGCGAGTAGGCATACAGGGTGTGGCGCCCGGCCGGCGCGCGGGTCGGATCGACCAGCGATTGCTGCCCGATGACGAGGTAGGGGTGCTCGGGGAGCGCGCCGGCGCGCACCTGGCGCGTGAACTCGGCGAGATCCTCGAGGCTGTCGCCCGCGTGCACGACCGCGGCGCGCGCGGCGTCCTCGTGGGACCACGGCGCCGGGCCGTCGAGCGCCCAGTCCATCTTGAAGGTGCCGAACCCCTGGCGGAACCGGCGCATGGCGCGCTGGATCCGGCCGGGGACGAGCTCGGGCGCGAGCAGGCGGAGGTAGAGCGTCGGCGCCGCGACGTCGGCGACGATGGCGCGGCGGGCGCTGATCTCCTCGCCGTCCGCGAGCCGGACCGCGGCCGCCCGGCCCTGCCTGGCGATGATCTGCTCGACCCGCGCGCCGCAGCGGAGGCTGCCGCCGCGCTCCTCGATGCGCCGGAGCAAGGCGCGCGTGACCGAGCCGGCGCCGCCCTCGGGCACCGCGAAGCCGCCGCTCGAGGCGAGCAGGGTGAGCATGAAGCCGACGATGGCGCCGCAGGGGTCCTCGGGGCCCACGTCGGTGTGGAGGGCGAGGCCGGGGACGACGCGCCGGGCCGCCTCGGTCCGGAAGGTGCGCGTCGAGAAGCCGCGGCCGCTCGAGAGGGCCACCTGCGCGAGGCGGAGCAGGTTGAGGGGCCCGAAGCGGAGCAGCGCCCCGAGGGCGGGCGGCGTGGACAGGAGCGCCTTGAGCAGCCGCTCGACCGTGGCGGCGTGCCAGCCCGCGATCCGGCGCCACGTGGGGCCGTCCTCGCCGAGCGACCTCGCCGTCGCCTCGACGTCCCGCGCGATCGCGGCGCAGGTCCCGTCGGGCGCCGGGTGGGCGCTGTCGACCGGCGCGTGCCGCCAGACGAGGCCGGCCCCCGGCAGGTCGAGCGGCAGCAGCGCGGGGCTCGTCTGCCCGAAGGGGAAGAACGCCGCGCCGAGGTCGTGGCGGAACCCCGGGAGCGTCACCTCGCGCGTGCGCACGGCGCCGCCCGGCTCCTGCTCGGCCTCGAGCACGAGCACCGACAGGCCCGCGCGGGCGAGGTACGCCGCCGCGGTGAGGCCGTTCGGTCCCGAGCCCACCACGATCACATCAGGGTCTCCGCTCTGCATCGTCGTCTGCGGCTCCTCAGCCCACGAGCTGCGCGCTCGGCATGGTGCGGTTCGAGGCGATCGCCTGGCCGCTCCGCCCCACCACGAGCAGGCCGACGGCGATCACGTCCGGGAACATCGCGACGCCGCGCTGCGCGGCGCGGGCGGGCGCGACGCCGTCGGCGAGCCAGTCGTAGACCGTCCGCGCGAGGAGGCGGCGCGCGATCTCCTCGCCGACCCCGGTCGCCGCCACCGCCCCGTGCGGGCCGGCGTAGATCCCCGCGCCCATCAGCGGCACGTCCCCGACGCGGCCGCGGAGCGAGAAGGTCGACCCGCCCGTCGACGCCGCGGCGGCGAAGCGGCCGTGCGCGTCGCGGACGACGGCCCCGACCGTGTCGCACTCGATCGGCTCGGCGTCGAAGTTCCAGAACCGCTTCGCCGTGAGCGCGTGGAACCGCGCCGCGTCGTTCGTGGAGTCGCCGTCGCCCCCCTCGCCGCGCAGCGCCGCGAGGGCGCGGCCGTGCCGCTCGCGCGCCGCCTCGGTGGCCGGATCGTGGTCGGCGAACCCGAGCCGGCGCGCGAACGCGGTGGCGCCCGCGCCGGCGAAGATCAGGTGGGGCGTCTCCATCACCTTCGCCGCGACGAGGACGGGGTTCTTCACCCGCTCGACGCACGCGACGGCGCCGAACCGCCCGTCGCTGGCCATCGCGGCCGCGTCCATCTCGATCGTGCGCCCGTCGAGGCGGAGGTTTGAGCCCGTCCCGGCGTTGAAGCGCGGGTCGTCCTCCAGGCGCGCGGTCGCCGCGATGGCCGCCGCGAGCGCCTCTCCGCCCGCGTCGAGCGCGCCGAGCGCCTCGTCGGCGGCCCTGGCGCAGCTGTCCGCGCCGTCTTGCGGCGCGGACACCCCGCCGTGCGTGAGGATGGCGTATCTCACGTCGTCCTCCCGCGCGTACCACGGCAGCGCGCCGCCGCGAAGCCGGCCGGGCCCGCGGCCGCCGGGGGGGCGGGCGCGGGGCCGCCGACCGGGGAGGCCGCTCGGCTCCGGGGCAGGACCGCTGCGCTCGACACCCTGCCGCGCTCCTGATACGTCGCGCGCTCAGCCCGGAGCGCGGCAGGCGCCAGCCGACCGCCAGCTGCGGGACGAGCGCGGCCAGGTCCAAGGCCGCCGCGAAGCCGCCCATCGAGGAATCGAGGAGAGCAGAGACCGTGGCCAAGAACGAAGCGCCGAAGACCGCCATCACGCCCACGCGCAACGAGGACTACCCCGAGTGGTACCAGCAGGTCGTGCGCGCGGCCGACCTCGCGGAGAGCTCGCCGGTCCGCGGCTGCATGGTCATCAAGCCGTGGGGCTACGCGATCTGGGAGAACATCCAGCGCGAGCTCGACAGCATGATCAAGGCGACCGGGCACAAGAACGCCTACTTCCCGCTGTTCATCCCGAAGTCGTTCCTCGAGAAGGAGGCGGAGCACGTCGAGGGGTTCGCGAAGGAGTGCGCGGTGGTCACCCACCACCGGCTCGTGGCCGGCCCAGGCGGCGGGCTCATCCCCGACCCCCAGGCCCGGCTGGAGGAGCCGCTCATCGTGCGCCCCACGTCCGAGACGATCATCGGCGCGGCGTTCGCGAGCTGGGTCCAGAGCTACCGGGATCTGCCGCTGCTGATCAACCAATGGGCGAACGTCGTGCGCTGGGAGCTGCGGACGCGCCTGTTCCTGCGGACCGCGGAGTTCCTGTGGCAGGAGGGGCACACCGCGCACGCGACCGAGGCTGAGGCGCGCGAGGAGACGCTGCGCATGCTCGGCGTCTACGCGACGTTCGCGCGCGATTTCATCGGGATGCCCGTCCTCGAGGGGCCGAAGACGGCGAGCGAGCGCTTCCCCGGCGCGGTCGACACCTACGCCATCGAGGCGATGATGCAGGATCGCAAGGCCCTGCAGGCCGGGACGAGCCACTTCCTGGGGCAGAACTTCGCGAGGGCCAGCGGCATCAAGTTCCAGACGAAGCAGGAGACCGAAGAGTACGCGTGGACGACCTCGTGGGGCGTGACGACGCGGCTCGTCGGCGCGCTGATCATGACCCACAGCGACGACGACGGCTTGGTGCTCCCGCCGCGGCTCGCGCCGGCCCACGTCGTGATCCTGCCGGTGTACCGGGGCGACGACACGCGCGCCAAGATCGACGAGTACATCGACGGGCTCGCGAACGAGCTCAGGGCGCAGCGCTTCGGCGAGCGGCGCGTCGAGGTCGAGATCGACCGGCGCGACATCCGCGGCGGCGAGAAGCAGTGGGAGTGGGTGAAGAAGGGCGTCCCGCTGCGGATCGAGATCGGGCCGCGCGACGTCGACGGCGGCGTGGCCATGGTCATGCGCAGGGACCGCTCGCCGAAGGACAAGGCGAGCATGGCGCGCGCGGAGCTCACGGGGCGCATCACGGAGATCCTCGCCGACATCCAGGCGACGCTCTACGCGCGCGCGCTCGCGATGCGCGACGCGAACACGCACGTGATCGACAGCCGCGCCGATTTCGACGCGTTCTTCGGGTCGAAGGGGGGCAAGGAGGCGCCGGGCGGCTTCGCGCTGGCGCACTGGTCCGGCGATCCGGAGGTCGAGGCGGCGGTGAAGGACGCGCACAAGGTGACCATCCGCTGCATCCCGACCGGCGGGTTCGAAGGGGCGCCGTGGGCCGACGCGGTGACCGGCGAGGGGACGTGCATCTTCACGGGCAAGCCCAGCCCGCGGCGCGTGGTGTTCGCGAGGTCGTACTGAGCGGCGGCAGCCGCCGGCTCACCGGGCGCGCGCGGCGTCGCCGGCGCGCCCGCCGCTGCGGGCTGGACGCCGCGCGCATCGCCGGAGCCGCGGCGCCTCAACGGCCGAGCGCGGGCAGCACGTGCTCCGCCAGGATCGCGGGGAGCAGCCGCAGCTGCGCGCAGTGTTCGCCGGGGCCCGAGCCGGTGTAGCCGCGCACGTAGAGGCTGCCCCCGTCGTACATCCGGGTGAGCCGCAGCGCCTCTCCCGCGCCCTCGGCGCCGAGGCCGGGCGCTCCAGGCGGCGCGCCGTCGCCGGTGGACGTCACCGCGATCGGGCTCGCGCCGAGCTCGCTCAGCAGGAAGGTGGCCACCTCTTTCGTCGACGCGTAGCCGCTCGTCGGGATGTCGGTGTGCGTCAGGTAGAAGACCGGCGCGCCGCGCGCGGCGGCGTTCGCGAGGGCGACGTACGGCGCGAGCTGACCCTGCACGAGCGACGTCTGGCCCGGCATGTAAGAGGCATAGAGCGAGTCGAGCAGGATCAAGGCGTCCACGTGGCTGCTCCCGCGCTCGACGATCCTCCCGATCGCGCCCGATCCGGCGCTCCAGGACGACAGCATGAGGCGGCGCGCGCGCGCGCCCGCGATCCCGGTCGCGGCGCCGACCTCGCGGTCGATCGCCTGGAGCAGCGCGTCCCAGCCGCCGACCTCGAGGGCGCGCGCGTAGTCGCTGGAGCGGGTCCCCAGGTCGATCCCGGCGATGACCAGCTCCATGTCCCTGGGAGCCAGCACCTTTCGGATGGCCTCTGCGCCGTGGAAGTGGACGAGCAGATCGTAGCCGCCGTGCGCCGAGATCGCGCGCGCCGGCGGGACGAGGAGCCTGCCCAGCGGCAGGGGGCGCCAGCGCTCGTAGCCGCCGAAGCCGTGGTCGGCGAAGTCGCAGCCCGCCTGCGCTTCGCGCTCCTCGAGAGCGATCCGCTCGGGCTCGCCGCCCCTGGGCAGCGGCGACGGCGCTGCGGGCGCGCTCGCCGGCGCCGGGACCGGCGACGCGCTGGGCTCCCGGCTCCGGCGAAGCAGCAGCACGCCGCCCATGACGCCAAGGCTCGCCGCCAGGACGAGCGCGTCGCGGAGCTGACGCGTCCTTCGGCCGCTCAAAACCCGGGATCGGTGACGGTCGGCACCCACCGCGTCGAAGGAGGCTTGGTCGGGATGGCTTTGCGCGCGCTCGCGGCGCTCGATGCTGCGGCCGTCGCGCTCGGCGCCGGGGGGCCAGCGGCCGCCGCGCTCGGCGCCGCGGGGCTCGGCGCCGCGGCCCCCGGCGCGCCTTTGGCCGCCTGGCTCGGAGCACCGGTCCCGCGCTCCTCGGGACCGGCGGCGGCGATCGGGTCGCGGGCCGGCACGGCGCCGGTCTCGTTGCCGTCGGCCTGGATCGCGGCGGCGCTGGCCGACGCCGGGGCGGCTGCCGCCGCGGCGCCCGCGCTGCGGTCGACCTCCGCGGCCTGCTCGGGCGCGATCGGCTGCGGTGCGGACCGCTGCCGGAGCCACACCACGCCCGCGCCGAGCGCCGTGACGAGCGCGAGCGCCGCGGCTGCCGCGAGTGTTCCCGAGCGACTCCGCGCCGCGGGGACCTCGATCGGGCTGAGCGGCGTCTCCTGGCCTGGCGAGCTCTGCGGCAGCGCCTCGGGCAGCAGCGCCGGCTGCGAGAGCGAGGGAGCGCTCGCGCGGATCGTGGGGAGCTGTGCGTTCGGATGGCCAGGGGGGAGCTGCGTGAAGAAGAACTCGCTGATGCTGTCGCGAACGAGCATCACCTCGGGTGGGTGCGACGCGCGCTCGTCGAGCGTGCGGACCGTGTCGCGCAGCGCGGCGCGCCGGCGCTGGTTGCGCTCCCCGAGGAGCCCGCGCACGAACGCCCCGACGTCGTGGTCCGTCACCGTCGGCTCCTTCGCCAGCACGGCCTCGAGCGCGCCCTCCAGCTCGAGCATCGTCTGGTACCGCTTGTCCGGGTCCTTCTGGAGGCACGTCATCAGCACGTGCTCCAGGTCGGCGGGGAAATCCGGGTTCTTCAGGCGGGGCGACAGCGCTGGCCGCGAGGTGATGTGCTGCAGCGTGAGGAGATCGTTCTCCGCGGTGAACGGATGATCCCCGGTCGTGAGCTTGTAGAGCACGATGCCCATCGCGAAGATGTCGGTGCGCCGATCGATCCGCTCGCCCCGCGCCTGCTCCGGGGACATGTACGGGACCTTGCCCTTGATCTGGCCCGCGGTCGTGTCGTTGCCGGAGCGGTTGGTCGCCTTGGCGACGCCGAAGTCCACGAGCTTCACGTGGCCGTCGTACGTCACGAGGATGTTCTGGGGCGACACGTCGCGGTGCACGAGCCCGAGCAGCTGATCGTCGTTCTGCGGGTCGCGGAGCTCGTGCGCGGCGTGCAGGCCGAGGCAAGCGCGGCTCAGGACGCGGAGCGCGATGCGCAGCGGGATCGCCACCCCGCTCTTGTTGGCCGCCCGCGCGATGACCGACAGCGCCTCACCGTCGACCCATTCCATCACGATGTAGAGGACGTCGCCCTGCTCCCCGAGGTCGAGGATCTCGGCGACGTTCGGGTGGTGGATCCCCGAGGCGAGCCTCGCCTCCTCGAGGAACATCGACTCGAACTGGGCGTCCTCCGAGAGCGACGGCAGCATCGTCTTGATGGCGACCGTCTTCTGGAACCCGCGATGCCCCTTGCGGCGCGCGGCCCACACCGTGGCCATCCCCCCCTGCGCGATCGGCAGGAGGAGCTCGTAATGCCCGAGCTCCTTTCCCGGCAGCAGCTGGGGTTGGGGGATCATGACGTCGTGCGGCGCGCTCCGGACCGAAATGCAGGGAGCCCGGAAAGCTTGAGCAAGTCTAGCATCCGGGCCCGGCAGGCACGTTATGTGATGTTGGTCACAGAAACGCGGCCCGGAGGAGCGCTCCGCCGCGTCGGGAGATCACGCGCCGGGCGGGACCGCCTGTCCCCACAGCTGCTGGTAGATCTCGCTGAGCTTCTGGTGGGTCTCCTGCGAGAAGCCGTTGACCGCGTAGGGCCAGCGGAAGCCGTCTCCCATCGCCTGGTTGCACGAGAACGAGACGAGCAGGTCGACCGGCGTGGGGTTGTTCGGCCGGATGATGGAGATGCCCAGGCCCGGGTAGAAGCAGTTGCCGCGGTCCGCCGTGAAGCTGTCCTCGTCGCCGAAGACGTCGAGGATCTGATCCTTGAGCTCCTCGTCGGCGTCGCTGGTCGTGAGCTGGCGCTGCTGGAGGATGACGAAGTTCTTGAAGCGGGGCTGGGCCGGCAGCGCCGGCGCGGCCGCGGTCTGCCCCGGGATGAGGTTGGGCGGGATGAGGCCGGGGAGCGCCTGCTGCAGCCCCTGGAGAGCGGCCTGCCCCATCTGCTGGAGCTCGGGCGGGATCCCCGGGATGAGGGTGGGGGCCGTGGTCGCCGTCGGCGTCGGGGCCAGCTCCTGCCCCTGGAGGCGGAGCACGGTGATCTGCGCCTTGTCCATCTCGTCGAACGGCGCCGTGCGTGCCGCGCAGCCGGTGACAAGGGGTGCCAGCAAGGCGATGCCTGCGAGTGTACGGGTGGTGAGGTTCATGTTCACTTTGACGGTCATCTAGCACGGCTATGCGCCGGAAGGTGAACAGCGACCGCACACGGCAGGCCCTCGACCCCGGCCCGCCCCGGGGCGGGCTTCACATCGTGCTCGCGCCGAACTCGTAGAGCGCCCGGATCTCGGTGAGGCGCGCCGTGATGTCGGCGCGCGTGACCTTCGCGATCCGCTGCGTGCCCACCGCCTCGACGCAGAACGAGGCCGTCGCCGTCGCGTGGAGCATGCCGCGCCGGAGCGCGAGCGGCGTGACCTCCGGCTGGCCCGCGAGGTAACCGATGAGCCCGCCGGCGAACGCGTCGCCGGCGCCCGTCGGATCGACGACGTCCTCGAGCGGGAAGCCGGGCGCCGCGAACACGCCCTCCTCGTCGAAGAGCAGCGCGCCGTGCTCGCCGCGCTTGATGATCAGCCGGCGCGGCCCGCGGGACAGGATCTCCTTCGCGGCGCGGCGGATGTTGTACTTGCCCGAGAGCTGGCGCGCCTCCTCGTCGTTGACGACGAGCGTGTCGATGCGGCGCAGCATCGCCGCGACCGCCTTCGGCTCCCCCTCGATCCAGAAGTTCATCGTGTCCGCGAGGACGAAGCGCGGCGAGCGGACCTGCTCGAGCACGTCGAGCTGGAGCGCAGGGTGGATGTTGCCGAGCAGGAGGAAGGGCGTGTCGCGGTACGCCTCCGGCAGCTTCGGCGCGAACGACGCGAACACGTTGAGCTGCGTGTCGAGCGTCGTGCGGTGGATGAGATCGACGTCGTAGCGACCGGCCCAGCGGAACGTCTTGCCCGGCGCGCGCTCGATGCCCTCGACGGCGATGCCGCGGGCGCGCATCGCCGCGAGCGTCTCCTCGGGGAAGTCGTCGCCGACCACGGCCACCGTGCGCACCGGAGCGAAGCACGAGGCAGCGAACGCCGAGTACGTGGCCGAGCCACCCACGACGTTCTTGGCGCTGCCGGAGGGGAGCTCGAGGTCGTCGAAGGCCATCGAGCCGATGATGAGGATCGCGGAGGAGGTCGTCACAGAAGCCTCTTATTCGGGTTTGCGCGCAGCCGCTAGCCGCGCGTTTCGTTTCAGCGGCGCCGTCGCCGCGCCCGCGTGGCCGGGCGAGACGGCGCCCGCCCGCGGCTCGCGGCCGCAGCGCGGCGACAGCCCTCGCCGGGGGGCACGCTCAGCCCGCCTTCTGCCGGGGGCCGATGAGCCACTCGAGCCGCGCCTGCGCGTCGGGCGAGGTCGCGCTGGCCGAGGTCATGATGGAGCTCCGCAGCGCGTGGCGCGCCGGGCTCTGCGACACGTCCGGGAGGCCGTGGGCGAGGGCCTTCGCGACGTTCCGCGCGTGCACGATGTTGCGGTTCAGCACGGCGATGACCGCCTCGACGCTCACCGCCTCCTCGGTCACGTGCCAGCAGTCGAAGTCGGTCGTGAGCGCGAGCGTGGCGTAGGGTAGCTCCGCCTCGCGCGCGAGCTTGGCCTCGGGCAGGTTGGTCATCCCGATGACATCCGCGCCGAGGGACCGGAACATGTGGCTCTCGGCCCGCGTCGAGAACTGCGGGCCCTCGATGCAGACGTACGTGCCGCCGCGGTGGACGCGCGCGGCGGTGGCGCGCGCGGCCTCGTAGACGGCGCTCGCCATGAACGGGCACACCGGATCGGCGAACGGCACGTGGGCGACCACGCCGTCGTCGAAGAACGTGGAGATCCGGCGCTTCGTGAAATCGAGGAACTGGTCGACGACGACGAGGTCGCCGGGCTCGATCTGCTCGCGCAGGGAGCCCACGGCGCTCACGCTGAGCACGTGCGTCGCGCCGAGCATCTTCAGCGCGCAGATGTTCGCGCGGTAGTTGATCGCCGACGGGGAGAAGCGGTGCCCGCGGCCGTGGCGCGGCAGGAAGAGCACGGTCGCGTCGCCGCCCTTGACCTGTCCGCGGAGCACCACGTCGCTCGGCAGCCCGAAGGGCGTGGACACCGAGACCTCCTCGACGTCCTCCAGCCACCCCATCTCGTAGAGCCCGCTGCCGCCGATGATGGCGAGCACGTCGCGCGTCGCGCCTTCGCTCATCGCTCGAACCTCCGCTCGGAGAGCAGCCGCTCGCAGAGCGCCGCGCGCCGCTGCCGGCGGCACCGCTCGGCGAAGACGAGCGACCTCAGCTGCTCGTACGCGCGGTTGATCTCGTCGTTCACGATTACGTAATCGAAGAAGCCGTAGTGCTCGATCTCCCCCTTCGCGTTGCGGAGGCGCCGGAGCGTCGTCGGCTCGTCCTCGGTGCCGCGGCCGCGCAGGCGCCGCTCGAGCTCGGCGAGCGACGGGGGCAGGATGAACACGGCGACCGCCTCGGGCAGGCTCGCCTTGATCTGCCTCGCGCCCTGGTGATCGATGTCGAAGAGGACGCCGCGCGCCGTGGCCCGGGCGATCTCGATCTCCTTGAGGCTCGTGCCGTAGAGGTGATCGTGCACGCGGGCCCACTCGGCGAACGCGCCGATGCGGATCATCTGCTCGAACGTGCTCGGATCGACGAAGTGGTACTCGCGCCCGTCGACCTCGTTCGGGCGCGGGCGCCGCGTCGTGTGAGACACCGAGAAGCGCAGGTCGGGGAACTCGCTGCGCAGCCTCCCGCAGAGCGTCGTCTTCCCCGCGCCGGACGGGGACGACACGATGAGGAGGAGGAAGTCGTCACTGAGTGCTTCGGTCGACATGCTCTCCTGTCACTCGATGTTCTGGACCTGCTCCCGCAGGCGTTCGAGCTCCACCTTCATCGCCACGACGTGTTGGGAGATGGCGGCGTCCTGCGCCTTGGAGCCCAGCGTGTTCGCCTCGCGTACCATCTCCTGGAGCAGGAAGTCGAGCCTCCTTCCGCAGGGGTCGCCGCCCGGCGCCGCGAGCGCGCCGCCGAACTGGTCGAGGTGGCTCCGGAGGCGGGTGACCTCCTCGGTGATGTCGCTGCGCTCGGCCAGCAGCATCACCTCCGCCTCGATCCGCGCCGCCTCGAAGCCGCTCTCGATCCCCTGGAGCAGGCGCTCGACGCGCTCGCGCAGGCGGCGCCGGAGCGCCTCGCGCGCGTCGTCGGCGCGCGCCACCACCTCGGAGGCGAGCGCGCGGAGCGTCGCCACGCGGCCGCGCATGTCGCTGGCGAGCGCCTCGCCCTCGCGGTGGCACATCCCCTCCATCGCGTCGATCGCGCGCTCGATCGCGAGCTTGAGCGCGGCGCGGACGGCGGCGATCTCGTGGCCGCCCGCGGGGGCGAAGAGATCCGGCACCGCGCAGAGCAGCGAGAGCGGCACGTCGGCGCCCGGCGCGAGCTCGTCGCGGAGCTCGGCGAGCGCGCGGAACGCCGCGCGCGCCTTCGCCTTGTCGAGCGTGCTCGGGGCCAGCACCGCCCCCTCGGTGCGCACGATGATCTCGATGCGCCCCCGGCGCAGGCGCTCGCGCGCCACCTGCTCGGCGAACATCGTCAGATCGACGAGCTCGCGCGGGAGCCGCGCGCGCACGTCGAGGAAGCGCTGGTTCACCGAGCGGATCTCGGCGACGACGCGCCCTTCGGTGAGCGAAGCGTCACCGAGCCCGAAGCCGGTCATGCTCCGCACGAGCCGCTCCGCTCTACCTAGCTCGCCTGGTGCCCGGTGTCCGTGGCCGCCTGGGCCTTGGGCAGCGGAACCTTGCCACAGGTGACCGTGGCCGACGCGGCCGCGGGGCCCTTCTCGCGGAGCGTCCGCAGGTACGTGACCGTGGGGGCGATGCCGTCCTCCCAGCGCACGCGGGGCTCGTACCCGATGAGCTCGGCCGCGCGCGAGATGTCGGCGAGCGAGTGGCGGATGTCCCCCGCGCGGGGCGGGAGGTGCTCGATCGCGACGTCGCGCCCGAGGACCCGCGAGATCTCCCTGCAGAGCTCGTTCAGCCCGATCCTGCGGCCGCCGGCGATGTTGATGATCTCGCCCTTGAACTTCTTCGGCGACGTGGCGCCGAGCAGGTTCGCGAGGACGGTGTTCTCGATGAAGCAGAAGTCGCGCGTCTGCTCCCCGTCGCCGTAGATCGGGATCGGCCGGTTCTGCAGGGCGGCGTCGATGAACCGCGGGATCGCCGCGGCGTAGGCGCCGTCCGGCGTCTGGTTCGGCCCGAAGACGTTGAAGTAGCGCAGGCTCAGGGTCTCGATGCCGTAGATGCCCGCGAAGACCTTCATGTAATGCTCACAGGCGAGCTTCGTGACGGCGTAGGGCGAGAGCGGCATCGGCTCCATGGCCTCGTGCTTCGGGAGGACGGGCGTCTCGCCGTACGCGCTGGAGGACGCGGCGAAGATCACGCGGCGTACGCCCTGCCGGCGCGCCACGTCGAGCACCGTGACCGTGCCGCCGACGTTGACGGCGTTCGACTCGACCGGCGTCTCGACGCTGCGCGGGACCGAGCCGAGCGCGGCCTGGTGGAGGATGACCTCGACCCCCTTCGCCGCCGCCGCGACCGCCGCCGCGTCCCGGATGTCCCCGGTGATGCGCTCGATCAACGACTGGTGCGGGAGCCCGTCGAGGTTCTCCCACCGGCCCGTCGCGAGGTTATCGAGGACGCGGACCCGCTCCCCGGCCGCGGTCAGCGCCGCGACGAGGTTGCTTCCGATGAATCCGGCACCGCCGGTGACCAAGTAGCGAGGCGTGGACATGTGCGTGCTCCCCCAGCGGGCGCCTACTTCTTCTTGAAAAGGTTGTCGAGCTTGGAGCGCGAATCCGCGATGCGCTTCGAGTTATCTTCCGGTACGCCGTTCTTGAACGTGAAGAAAGTACAATAGTTCGCCCTTTCCCGGTCCGGGATGTACTCGGCAATGTGCTCTTTGCACTGATTGTGCGCGGCCGGGTCCCAGTTCTCGCAGTTCTTGCAGCAGTGGAGGTCGACACCGCAGTGGGGGCAGGTGTCCGCGCGCTGGAGCTTCACCTCGAAGATGAGCTCGTTCTTGCATTTATGACAGAAGTGCCGCTTCGCCTCGACCTTGGGAATCCAGCTCATGATGTCCTCCGGTACCACGACGGAGACCGCTCTGGCAGGCGGAACGTTCCACGAGGGGAATGGTCGTAGATAGTGTGCCATTCTCCCACATGGTACCCCCGTGCCGAGGCGCGGTGCGGTGTGAGGTCTCGCTGAACGGGCGGACGTCACGGGCGGCCCGCTCGCTTTGCGACGAGCTCGCCCGCATGGCTGCGCCGGCTACAGCAGGCCCTTGCGGCGCTGGATCTCGCCCATGACCCGCTGGTACTCGATCTCCCAGGTGCGGGAGCCTTCCTGGACGTGGCGGAGCTTGCCGCGGACCTCGTTCTCGAGGGCCTCGTCCATTTCCAGATATTTCCGGAGGATCGGCCTTACCCGGCGCCGCAGGTCGTGGTCCTCGACGAACACCTCCTCGACGTTGTTCGAGTGCATCAGCATCTCGAGCAGCTGGTCGAGGAGATAATCCATCGTTTCGTCGCCGATCTTGATCCCCTTCTGCTCCGCGGCCAGGCGCTTGACCCGGTTGAACTCGCCCTGGGGCAGCCCGCGAGCCTGGAGGATCTCTTTCGCCCGCTCGGTCGCTTCCCGGTCGGCTTGCAGGTAGCTCGTGAACACCGACTCGATGTCGAGCCCGACCTCCTTTTTCGACGTGCACTCGATATCGCGATTGTCCACGAGCGCGCGGACGATTTCTTCTGTGAGAGGAGTAATTTTGCCGCTAAAGAGGCGCATCCAACGTCCGTAGCTGGAGGAGCGGTCGAACTGGCTCCCCCGTGCAGGGGTTCATTCACGGGGCGTGCCCGGCTCAAACCGAAAGGTACGGGCCGCGTCTCCGAGATGTCAACGCAAGTGGGAGGTCCCGGCACAAGTCGGAGCCCCCCGGCCGGCGGGGCCCTCCCGGAAACAGCAGGACCGCGACACCGCAAACCGCAGGAGCAGCCGCGATGATGATGGGTAAGGATGCGATGGCACGGAGCGTCAGGGTTCAGCCTGGCGCGCTCGGGAACGACGGTGGACTCGACCTAGACTCGCGCAAACGACGGGTCGTCCGGCGCGGGGCGATCGGCAATGCGGCATCCCCGGCCACGCAGGCGGCGCTGGCCGACGGGGGCACGATCCAACGCGTCGCGAAAGGGCGTCACCTCGTGACGCAGGGCGACGCGGCGACCGCCCTCGCGATGCTCAGCCTCGGCCGGGTCCGCCTGGTGCGGGGGATGAGCGACGGGCGCAGCCTGTCGCTCGGTTACAGGGGGGCCGGCGACGTGCTCGGCGAGGCCGCGCTCGGCGGCGTCACGGCCCACCGGGAGAGCGCGATCGCCACCGAGGACGTCGAGGCGCTCATCGTCCCGCTGGCGACGGTGCGCAACCTGATGGCGAGCGACGCCAACTTCGCCGCCGCGATCGTGACCACGCTGGTCGAGCGCCACACGGACACCGAGGAGCGCCTGGCCTCGATGCTCTTCCGCAACGTGGAGGCCCGCCTCTGTGAGTTCCTGCTCAAGGCCGCGACGCGCTGGGGCATCCCCGATCCGCGCGGGGTGCTCATCTCCGCGCCGTTCACCCATCAGGAGATGGCGAGCATGATCGGCTCCACGCGCGAGACCGTCACGCTCACGCTCGGCGATCTCCGCCGCAAGGGGGTGATCGAGATCGATCGCCGCCGGATCGTGGTGCTCGATCGCGACGCGCTGAAGAGCCGCATCTGAGCTCGCTCGTCCGGCGGCGTCGCTGAGGAGACCGCGGTCTCCTCCGAGCGCCGCCCGTCGCCGCCCAGGCTGCTCGCTCGGCGGCCTCCGCTCCGACAGCCCGACTGCTCCCGGCCTCGCAGCGGCGTCCGCCTCCCTGCTCCAAGCGCTGCTTCCTCCAAGCGACCCCGGGTCCAGAGATCCTGCGGACCTCTCTGCCTGCTCCCCGCTGGGCAGCTCCATCCCACGCCGCGTACCACGGCCACGCACGCGTGGAGGGGCCGCGCGCTCGGCGCCTCGCGCGAACGGCGCGCCGCCGCGCACAGCTCACCGCGCACAGCGCGGCGATGACCCGATCGCTCCGGAGCGCGATCCACGCTGCGGCGCGCGCCGCGCCTAGCGATCGCGCTTGGGGCCGCCGCTCACCGGGTCGCGGGTGGAGCGAACGCCGAGCTTGAGCCTGCGCATGACCGCCTGCTTCTGCCGCTCCTTGTACCTGGCGTGGCTCGCCTCGCCGACCTCGTTCGCCGCCTCGGTCTCGCGGTCGATCAGCTGGAACTCGCAGAGGACGAAGATGATCGGCCCGAGCGCCCACGCCGCGGGCGGCGCCATGTCGAGGATCTCCGCGGGGAGGCGCACCGGCAGATCGACGACGAAGTGGATCACGCGGTAGCTTCGATCGCTGAAGCTGTTGTCGCCCGCCGTCAGGCCGTCGTCGACGTCCGTCTGCAGCGCCTCGAGCATCGGCTGGAGGAACGGCCGCGTCTCGCAGTAGCTCCGGAACCGCAGGATCGTGTTCGTGCTCTCGCCGGGCACGACGTAGTTGAACGGGAACAGGCGCTCCGAGAGGTAGAGGAGGACGGGCAGCAGATCGTCCACCGTGCGGCAGACGATGCGGAAGCGGAGCTTGTCGTAGATGGCCGCCGCGGTCGTGTCCGTCTTCGACAGGAGCTTCGTGTAGAGCGAGTCCTTGTTCTTCCGCCCGCCGATGAACTCGGTGATGGGGAAGCCCGCCGCGAGCATGCCGCCGATCACCCGGTACACCTTCTCCTCGACGAGGTGGAAGACGTCCTGGTCCGACATCGGGATCGAGAAGAGCAGCTCGCGCCCGGCCAGGTGATGGATGATGTGCATCGCCTTGAGGATCGTGCAGGCGCAGAGCTGGCGATGGCCCTTGCCGGAGGCGAGCATCAGGATCTCCTCGACCGACGCGCGCGCGACCGGGCTCGGGATCGGGAACTCGAAGTGGCGACGCAGGTACGCGATCGCCTCGTTCTTGACGCTCTCGAGGTGGGCGCGATCCCCAGGCTCGTCGGGGCGGAACTCCTGCGCGAGCAGGAGATCGCGCGCGTCCTGCTCGCTCTGGAGGTTGAGCCGTCGCCAGTCGATGACCGATTCGCCGCGCAGGATGAGGTGCACGGACTCCAGGTCCATGAGCGAGAACTCTTCGAGCCGCTTGAGCCGGCCGACGGAGGCGTCGTGCGTCATGACCTCACGCCCCCCGAGCGTAGGCGCCGGCGCTCTCGAGCGCTCGGGAAAGCGTCGCGGCGGCGTGCAGCGGGCGGCAGCTGGGCGAGAAAATCAGGAGACAGGGGCGTTCGGCGGGGCAGGGCGAGAGCTCGGGGTACGGCCGAGCGACAGGGTCCCGAGGAAGATGCCGATCGTCAACGCCACGACCGCGGCGTGGCCGAGGTACGCGCCACTGCAACCAATGGCGGCGAACGGGGCAAGCGCAGCCAGATACCACGGGGTGATCCTCATCGGTTCTCCTTCTCCGCCTCCAGCGACACTGTACAGGTCGCATGGTCGCTCCCTCCGGGGGGGCACCACGATGCTTCACGGTTGTCCCGGTCAGAGCGTGTAAGTTGTTGTAGGATAAGGTGCCACGCCCTGCTGCTGCGGGCCAAGAAGTAGCGGTTCCGGGGTGAACGCATCAAGGGAATTCGTTCTCATATTCCATTCCCATCCGAACCGCGGCCCCTGCTTATACGAAACACTGAACAAAAACAACGGTTTGTCACCGAAGTTGAAGCTCTTGCATCACGGGCCGCGCGCGGCCCGCCGGACGCGAGGTGGTGCCTCAAGGACACGCTTCCAACTCACGGCACTGCCTCGCTTGTCGGTTTCCGGGAGTCAACGGTCTCGTGCGCCGACCGACCGCGAGGAGGGAAGGGCGCGTATCGGCGCGTATCGCCGGTCCGGGACGCCGGTCACCCATCTCGGCGAGGCCGTCGCGCAGGCCTGCGCGACGGCGCATCCGGGGCGCTGCGATGCGCCATCTCCACGAGCGGAAGCGGGGGCGAGCGATCCGGCGACGCATCGCGTGCGTCCGGGAAGGAATCCTTCGAGATCGCGCGACAATCGCGCGCGCCGTTCAGCGCACGAACAGCGTGATCCGGGAAGAGTCTCCCAGCGTGACGGTCCGGCTCATGACGTCGTGCCCGCGCTTCCGGTCGACCGCGATCTCGACATGATAGAGGCCGTCCGGGAGCGACACCTTGGTGAGGACCGTCCTCGGCGCCGTCCCCTCGGCGAAGTGCCACGAGCTGTCGATGACCGGCGCGGCCTCGGTCGCGCGCTGGCCCGAGGAAGGATCCGTCCAGGTCACGTCGAGGCGCACGACCGTCGCCGCGTCGTCCAGCTTCAGCTCGACCTCGCGCTCCTCGGGCATGTTTTTGAAGAGGACGCTCCCCGCGAGCAGCGCGCCCGCGACGAGGATCACCGGCGCGAGCCGTCGGGCCCAGGGGGGGCGACCATCCGGCGCGGCCGGCCGTTCTTCCGGCGCCTGGTCGAGCTCCTCCTGCTGGGTCGAGCTCATCGGGGCTCAGCGCGCTGCGCCGGTGCGGCGCCTGCAGGTGCGGACCCGCTTGCTTTGCTGGTGCGGATTCGCTTCACGAGGCCATCGATCACCTGCTGCGGCAGATCGAAGGCGGGCATCTTGTTCCTGCCCTTCCGGATCACCTCGGCGAGCTGGGCGTCGGTCACCCGCTCCTGCCAGGCGGCGTCGGTGAGATCCGGGGCGCGGACCATCGGACCCTGCGGGCCGTCGCCGCGACCGGCCCTGCCGTGACAGCTGGAGCAGTTCCGCTGCCAGGCGAGCTCGATCAGCCCCGGGTCGGTCTCGTTCGAGGCGACCGGCCGCGCGGCGACCTTGCCGCCCTGCCCCTCGTTGGGGCTCGGCGGATCGTGATCGGCCGGCGTCCACTCGCGAACGTCGCCGGGCCCGGGGTCGCAGCCGAAGAGGCCAAGCGAGAGGACGGCCGTGAAGAGGAGGCGGCCCAGGGGGCTGTCGTGGCGTCGCCGCATGGGGTGGAGGAGTACGGATAGTGAAGATGATGGGGGAGGCAAGCGAAGAAGGACAACAAGACGACGTCCGCCGCCGGCGCGCGCGGAGTGGCGCGGCGCGACGGCGGGCGGGGCTGCGTCGGCGAACGGTCAGGCCGCCGGGCGCGCCGCGGACGCGCCGCGAGGATCGCGGCGCGCCCGGAGGGGCGCGGCCAGGCGGAGCGCCGTCACTTGCAGGAGTCGCCGGCGACCTTGCCGCCGCCGTCCACGGGCTGCTTGTCGACCGCCTTGCCGTCGATGGCCGCGATGAAGAACCCGGTGCGGCGGTTCTGGGCCTTGCCGTCGGGCGTGTTGTTGTCGGCGATCGGCTTGCTCTCGCCGAAGCCGACGGCGATGAAGCGCTTGCAGTCGTGGCCCTTCGCGACGAGCCAGCGAGCGACCGACATCGCGCGCTTCTCGGACAGCACCTGGTTCGCGGCGTCCTCGCCGTCGGAGTCGGTGTGCCCCTCGACGCGGAGGAGGGTGACGTCCTTCCGCTGCTTCAGGAAGTCGTCGACGATGTTGAGGACCTCGTCGCTCTCCGGCAGGAGCTTGTCGCTGTTCGTCTCGAAGACCACCGGGCCGGGCAGCTCGACCTGGTTGCCCTTCAGCTTGAAGGTGAGCTTGAAGCGCGGGCGGGGCTTCTTCTCCTCCTTCGGCTCCTCCTGCTTCGGCTCCGGCGGGGGCGGGGGCGGCGGCGCGGCCGCCGGCTCCTTGCCGGTGTTGAACGAGGCGCTGGCCGTGCAACCCGCCGTCGCGGCGGCAGCGCCAACCATCATCACGGCGCACAGAACGGAAGCGACGTATCTACGCATGGACGTTGTTCTCCTCTGAGGGCACGAGCCAGAGCTCGCGTCGGCAACCCGCCGGGCTGACGCCCTGGGACGGCAGCTCGCCATGAATCTTCACTGCCATCGGGTATTTGCGTGGTGGACGCTCGCAGCGATGCCGCCTTCTAGCGAAAAGTTCGGACAAACGAAACCAGGAAGAGGGCGCCTCACGGACCCCCACGAGCGGGCGGACCGAGAGAGCACGCCGCCAAGGCCTCCCTCGCTGGAGCGCGTACCCTGGACGGGCGGGGTCGATTCCTGAGACGCTCGCGGGGCGCGCGACGGCTCAACGGAGAGCACGATCTTCGCGCAGAGCGCGGGCGGGCTGAGCAGGTCGCAGGCTGTGGGGAGCTCTGGCGAGGGGGCACCCGGGAGGTGCCCGCGGAGCTCTCGACGAGGGCTCCGCCGGGATCGCCGCTGCTGGATGGGAGTCGCGCGGCGCTCAGCCCTCGTCCGGGGGCGCTTCCCCGCACGGCACGCCGCTCGTCTCGGCAGGGGGCGCGATCTCGCCCAGCTGCACCTGTCGCGCCGTGAACCCGATGCCGATGGAGATGGCGTTGCACTCCTGGCCCGGGTCCTGGCTGCCGTCCTTCAGGATGTCCGAGGCGCGACGGACCTGGTCGAGGGTCGTATCCAGCCCCGCGCCCTCGCAGAAGGTCGGCTGGATGGCGCCGATGACGCTGCGCAGCTCCTCGACGAGGACGGCCGTCTCGAGCACGCCCGCGATGGTGCCGTTGACGACCGATTTGCGATCGGGCTCGATGTCCATCGCGATCCTCACGTTGCGGATCGTGAGGCCGATGGTGGTCCCCGAGATCGTCAGGTTCAGCTTGAAGGTGACCTGCGACTCCGGGCCAGAAACCCACGTGTTGTCGACGACGTAGCTGGCCGGGAACACGACCTTGGCGCTCTCGATGTCCTGAGCGTCCTCGAGCAGCTCCGGGACGACGGGCCACTTGTCGCTGCCGTTCCAGACGGGCGCCGTGCCCAGGGTGGCGCCGCCATAGAGCTTCGCGGTGAGCGGGTTGTAGGACGACTGCGCGCCGAGCCCGTCGACCTTCAGGATCACCGTGAAATCGCCGTTGGCGATGGCGTCGCTGACCTTGGTCGACGGCTCGGGCAGGAGAGTCGCAATGAGGCTGACGAGCTTGTTTCCGAAGGAGTTGTCGATGCCGCCGGCGCCGTCCGGATAGACGTCCGAAGGGGCGGCGCCGTCGACCGGCTTGCACAGGTCCTCCGAGATGGTGCTGGACACCTTGCCGTCGATGTTGAAGCCGAACTGCTTCCAGCTGCCGGGCACCTTGTCCCCGTTGCGATCCGTGTCGCCGAGGAAGAGGCGGTCGATCGCGAACGCGACCCCCGCGCCGTCGCCGGCCTGCTCCGGCCCCGGCCCGGGCGGCTGGCCGAGGTCGACGTCTTGTTCAGCGGGCGGCGGCGCGGCCTCTTCGGAACCACAGCCGGCGACGGACAGGAGCGCCGTCGCCAAATAAACCGCGACGGCGATACGGGAATGGCGCATCATCGACCTCACTTTCTGGAAACCCCACCCCAAATCAGGCAAGTGCTCTCAAACGGGCGCACATGCTAGCGCCGGCTCGCGCGCCTCATCAAGGACGATCCCCGCTGCGCAATGCGCTATATGTGAGCTCGCAGGCACGTGACGGTCGGTTGTCCAAACGCCTTCCGATTTCGTTCTCCCTGATTACCGGTCTTTCCCGATTCGCACGACGATGAGAAGCCACCTGGAAGCCCGCTGTGACCGCTGAGTTCATCCACCTCCACGTGCATTCGCAGTACTCGCTCCTCGACGGCGCGCTGCGCGTCAAGGACCTCGCCGCGCGCGCCAAGTCGCTCGGTATGCGCGCGGTCGCCCTGACGGACCATGGGAACATGTTCGGGGCGATTCAGCACTACAAGGCCTGCAAGGACCAGGGCATCGGCGCGATCATCGGCTGCGAGGTGAACGTGGCGCGCAGCTGGGGCGCGTCCGCGGGGCAGGTGTCGCGCTCGGGCGTGGACGAGACGCCCGTCGATCACCTGGTGCTGCTCGCGACGTCCGAGGAGGGCTACAAGAACCTCGTCCGCATCGTCTCGCTGGGGCACGTCGAGCCCGCGAGCGGGCTCGCGCCGAGCGTGCGGCTCGACATGGTGGCGCAGCACAGCGCGGGGCTCATCGGCCTGACCGGCTGCATGGGCGGCGTGGTCGCCCAGCGCATCCTGGAGCAGGGCGAGGGCGAGGGGCGCGAGGCGCTCAGCCGGCTCCGGGACTGCTTCGAGCCGGGGAGCCTCTACGTCGAGCTCCAGGACCACGGTCTCGTCGAGCAGTCGGTGCTCAACGGCATCCTCGCGCGCGCGGCGGGCGATCTGGGGTTGCCGCTCGTCGCGACGAACGACGCGCACTTCGGCGCGCGCGAGGACGGCGAGGGGCAGCTCTACCTGTCGTGCATCGCGGCGAACCGCACGTTCGCCGAGGCCAGCGAGGCGCACCACGGCAGCTTCGAGATGTTCCTCAAGCCCGCCGACGAGATGGCGCACCTCTTCCGCGACCACCCGCAGGCGGTCCGCTCGACGCTCGAGATCGCCGAGCGGTGCGCGGGGCTCAAGCTCAAGCTCGGCAAGCCGATGCTCCCGCGGTTCCCGCTGCCGAGCGGGTTCGACGACCCGGGGAGCTACTTCCGGCACGTGGCGCACGAGGGGCTCACGAAGCGCCTCGCCCAGATCGCCCGGACGGGCCGGAAGGTGGACGAGGCGGTCTACCGGGCGCGCCTCGACGTCGAGCTGAACGTGATCGTCCAGATGGACTTCCCGGGCTACTTCCTCATCGTCTGGGACTTCATCAAGTACGCGAAGGACCACGGCATCCCGGTCGGGCCGGGCCGCGGCTCGGGCGCCGGTTCGCTCGTGGCCTACGCGATGGAGATCACCGATCTCGATCCGCTCCCGTACAACCTGCTGTTCGAGCGCTTCCTGAACCCGGAGCGCATCAGCATGCCCGACTTCGACGTCGACTTCTGCATGGACCGACGCGACGAGGTCATCTCATACGTCACCAAGAAGTACAGCAAGGAGGCCGACAAACCCTCCGTCGGGCAGATCGCGACGTTCCATGAGCTCAAGGCGCGGAGCGTCATCAAGGACGTCGCGCGGGCGATGGCGTTCCCCGCCAACGAGGCGCAGAAGATCGCGAGCCTCATCCCGCAGAAGGGGCCGGGGATCACGTACACGATCCCCGAGGCGCTCGACATCGAGCCGAAGCTCAAGGCGCTCAAGGAGAGCGACCCCACGGTCGCGGAGCTCCTGAAGCAGGCGCAGAAGCTCGAGGGGCTGACGCGGCACGCCGGCATGCACGCCGCCGGCGTCGTGATCAGCGAGGGGCCGCTCTGGGATCACGTCCCGTGCTTCAAGAACGGCGAGCAGGTCGTCACGCAGTACTACAAGGACGACGTCGAGCTGGCTGGGCTCGTGAAGTTCGACTTCCTCGGGCTGAAGACGCTCACCGTCATCGACATCGCGGTGCGGCTCGTGAACGCGCGCCCGGACCGCGCGGGCAAGGAGGGCGCGCGGTTCGACGTGAACACGGTGCCGATCGACGACCCCGCCACCTACGCGCTCCTCCAGTCGGGCGAGACCACCGGGGTGTTCCAGCTCGAGTCGAGCGGCATGCAGCAGCTCTTCAAGGACCTGAAGCCCGACGCCTTCGAGGACATCGTCGCCGCCGTGGCGCTCTACCGGCCCGGGCCGCTCGGCACCGGCATGGTGAAGGACTTCGTCGACTGCAAGCACGGCCGCAAGCCGATCGAGAAGATGCACCCCCTCGTCGACGAGCTCCTCCAGCCGACGTACGGCGTCATCGTCTACCAGGAGCAGGTCATGCAGATCGCGCAGCGGCTCGCGGGCTACACGCTCGGCGGCGCCGACCTGCTCCGGCGCGCCATGGGCAAGAAGAAGCCCGAGGAGATGGCGAAGCAGAAGGCGACGTTCGTCGACGGCGCGCTCAAGAACGGGGTGAAGGCGGAGGACGCCGAGCGCATCTTCGGGCTCCTCGAGTACTTCGCGGGCTACGGCTTCAACAAGAGCCACTCGGCCGCGTACGCGCTGCTCACCTACCAGACGGCCTACCTCAAGGCGCACTACCCGGTCGAGTTCCTGTGCGCCCTGATGACGGCCGACCGCGACAAGATCGAGAAGGTCGTGCGGATCATCGCGGAGGGGCGCGCGTGGGGGGTCGAGATCCTGCCGCCCGAGATCAACGAGTCCAAGACGGACTTCACCGTCGTCTACAGCGCGACGCCGGTGACGAACGGCAAGCGCGTGACCGGCACCCGGCGCGGCGGCTCGCGGGCGAGGGATCCGTACGACCCGAAGATCCGCTTCGGCATGGGGGCGATCCGCGGCGTCGGCGAGTCGGCGCTCGAGGCGGTCCTCGAGGCGCGGGAGGCGGGGGGCGCGTTCGGGGATCTCTTCGACTTCGCCGAGCGCGTCGATCCGCGGCGGGTCAACAAGGGGGTGTTCGAGGCGCTCGTGCAGTGCGGCGCCTTCGACGCGAGCCTCCGGGCGCGGGGCATCTCGCGGTCGCGGGCGTTCGCGGCCATCGACAGGGCGCTCGATCGCTCGCGCTCCGCGAGCAAGGAGCGGAACAGCGCGCAGATCGGCCTGTTCGCGGCCGTCGCGTCCAAGAACGAGGTGCGGCTCGACGACTTCCCGATGGTCGAGGACTGGGATCTGCGGGAGACGCTCTCGCGGGAGAAGCAGTCGCTCGGGTTCTACGTCTCGGGGCACCCGCTCGATCGGTACGGCGTGGATCTGAACCGCTTCGACGTGACCGCGGTGAGCGCGCTGGCCGGCCTGGACGCCTGGGCCAGGGTGCGCGTCGGCGGGATGGTCGAGGGCTACCGCGAGCGCATCTTCAAGGGCGGCGGCGGCAAGATCGCGTTCTTCGTGCTCGAGGACACGTCCGGCCGGGTCGAGGTCAAGGTGCGCGAGAAGCAGATCGAGGCCTACGGCGAGCTCCTGAACCGGGGAGAGCCGGTCTTGATCTCGGGCAAGGTCAGCTTCCCCATGGTGGACGAGGGCGCCGAGGAGGCCGAGTCCGCGCCGCGCGAGCCGACCCTCCTGCTCGACGAGGTGCAGCCGCTCTCCGACGCGATCCTCGCGCAGACGCGGAGCGTGGCGATCACGCTGAAGTCGCGCAGCGCCAGGCGCGAGCACATCGATCGGCTCGGCGCGCTCCTGCGGGCGAGCCCGGGGGTGTGCCCGGTGCAGCTCGTGATCCAGCTCGACGACGGGGCGGAGGCGGTGCTGGCGCTGGGGCGCGATCTCCGCGTCGAGCCGAACGACGCGATGCTGGGGCGGCTCGAGAAGCTGTTCGGCGAGAAGGTGGCCGAGCTCAGGTAGGCGGCTCGACCGCGCCCGCGCTCTCGGCGGCCCGCGCCAGGGCGCCGAGCTTCGCCTCGGCGTCGGCGCGGTCGCTCTGGTGCTTGAGCAGGACGCCGAGCGTGTCGCGGGCGAGCTCGGCGGTGATAGCGCGCTTGCCGAGCAGGAGCAGCGCGCGCGCCCAGTCGATCGTCTCGCTGATGGCGGGGGATTTCCGCAGATCCATGGCCCTCAGGCCGGCGACGAACGCGACGATCTGCGCGGCGAGGCGGGGCTCGATCCCCGGGAGGGCGACCCTCAGGATGGCGATCTCGCGCGACGGCGGCGGGTAGTCCAGGAACGCGTGCAGGCAACGGCGGCGCAGCGCTTCGGTCATCTCGCGCGTCGCGTTCGTGGTGAGCAGGACGAGCGGCGGGTGCGCGGCGCGGATCGTGCCGAGCTCGGGGATCGTGACCTGCATGTCGGCGAGCACCTCCAGCAGGAACGCCTCGAACTCCGGGTCGGCGCGATCGACCTCGTCGATGAGGAGGACGACAGGAGCGGCGCTGCGCAGCGCCGCGAGGAGCGGGCGCGCGATCAAGAAATGCTCGCTGAAGAACGACGCCTCGCTCCCCGCGATCGCGCGCGCGGCGGCGGCGAGGCTCGCGGCGCCGGCGATCTCCTTCGCGACCGCGTCGCGCAGGAGCTGCGTGTAGAGCATCTGCTTCGCGTAGTCCCACTCGTACAGCGCCTTCGCCTCGTCGAGGCCCTCGTAGCACTGGAGCCGGATGAGCCCGCGACCGAGCGCCTCGGCCGCGGCGCGGGCGAGCTCGGTCTTGCCGACGCCGGCCGGCCCTTCGAGCAGGAGCGGCCGCTCCATCCGGAGGGCGAGCCACAGCGCGAGCGAGGTCGCCGGATCGGCGATGTAGCGGGCCGCCGCGAGGCGCGCCTCGAGCTCGTCCGCGGTGGCGGGGGTGTTATCGCGGGCGCTCCGATCGCCGGGCGCGCCGCCGTCGTGATCCGGGGGGGGCGTCACGGCGGGACGGTAGCACGCCGCGCGCGGTCGCCCGGGCGGCGGCGCGGGCGCGGCGCGCGCGAGGCCGGCCGTGGCCGCCGGCCGGCCGTGGCCGCCCTCTCCGCGCTGGGTTAGAGATCGCGGCGATGACCGAAGAGCACCGCTCGCTCGTGCGCATCGACGCGACTGGCACGGCGCACCCCGTCGACCTGGACGCCAGCAAGCGCCTGCGCGCGCGGCAGGGGGTGTTCCAGCTGCTGCCCGCGCCCGGCCACCTCGTCGTGATGCGCCACGTGGGGAAGGAGGCGCCGGCCGACGCGCCGGCGGCCCCGCCGCTCCGGCTCGCCGGGCAGATCGTGGGGCCGGGCGCGCTCTGCGACGTCGTCTCGCTCATCGGACAGGCGGGGTGGTCCGGCGAGCTCGCCGTGATCGACGGCGCGGAGAGCCGGTCGCTGTTCTTCGAGCCGGGCCACGCCATCGCCGCGCGCTCGAGCGCCCCGGGCGAGCGCATCGGCGAGGTGCTCTACCGCTACGGCGCGCTCTCGCGGCCGCAGGTCGAGGCGACGCTCGCCGCCGCGGCGCCGGACGTGCGCTTCGGCGAGACCGCGGTGAAGCTCGGCTTCGTGCCGCGCGAGCGGCTCTACCAGCTGCTCAGCGCGCAGGCGGAGGAGATCGCCTACCGGATGCTCCTCGCGGGCGAGGGGATGTTCTACTTCCTCGCGGGCTTCGAGGAGGAGCAGATCCCGACGCGCCACGACCTCCCGGTGCACGCGCTGCTCCTCGAGGCGGTGCGCCGCATGGACGAGCTGCGCTATTTCCGGGAGCGGATCCCGTCGGATCAGCACGTGCCCGCGCGCGTGCCGGATCGCGGCCCGCCGCCGGAGGAGCTCCGCGCGGTGTACGACGCCGTCGACGGGCAGCGATCGGTGGCGGAGGTGGCGCGCGCGCTCGGGCAGGGGGAGTTCGAGACCACGCGGGCGCTCTTCCAGCTGGCGCAGTCCGGGCGGGTCGTGGTGCGCGCGCCGGGGCCGACGGGCGCCGCCGCCGGCATCGCGCTCTTCAACGAGGCGATCGCGTCGATCCTCTCCGCCGTCGACGGGGCCCAGCGGGGCGACGAGGTGCGCTGGCAGCTCGCCGCGTTCGTCGCGGGCGCCGGCATCTACGACGCCCTCTTCCGCGGGGCGGGGCCCGCGCCGGACGGGACGTTCGAGCCGGCGAGGCTGCTCGACAACGCCACGCTCATCGCCGGCGCCGAGCAGGCCGAGGCGATGCTCTCGCAGTGGCTGCGCGAGTACGTCTCGTTCGCCATGTTCGTCGCGGAGCCGTGCCTGCGCCTGTCGCCCGAGGGCATCCCGCTCTCGCGGCGCAGCGACAACCAGCCGCCGCTGTCGAAGCGCGTCGCCGCGCTCGTGGGCCCGCTCGCGCCCAGGTAGCCGCCGCCGAGCTAGCCGCGCGGCTCGGCGAGGATCTCCGCGGCCAGGAGATCGAGCCGCGGCGCCGCGCGATCGGGGCAGGGGAGGTCGGCCTCGCCCCGCAGCGGGCACAGCTCGCAGCGGCGTCGATCCAGGAGCAGGCCCGCCCGCATGCCCGCGGCGCGCGCGGCCGCCACGTCGCTCGGCGCGTCGCCGATCATCCAGCTCGCGGCGACGTCGAGATCGAGATCGCGCGCGAGCCCCGTGAGCATCCCCGGCTTCGGCTTCCTGCAGTCGCACGGGCCGATCAGCGCCGGATCGCCGCCGGGCCCGCCCTCGGGGTGGTGCGGGCACGCCGCGAGCGCGGCGATCTCGACGCCGGCCGCGCGCAGCCCGTCGACGAGCGCGCGGTTCGTGCGCTCGATCGCCCACCAGGGGACCTGGCCCTTCGCCGCCCCCGGCTGGTTGGTCGCGATCGCCAGCAAGAACCCCGCGTCCGCGAGCCGCCGCAGGCCCTCGAGCGCGCCCGGCAGGAGCCGGATCTGATCCGGGTGGAACGCCGTCACGACCACGCCGAGCTCGGGATCGCGCACCACGTCGATGAGGGTGCCGTCGCGGTCGAGGACGATCCCGCGCCTCGCCACGCGGCGCTCAGCTCTCGGCCACGAGCTGCAGGAGCCGCTCGCAGATCAGGTGGTGGTAGACCTCGTGGAAGCCCTCGACGTGCGGCGTCGACGTGTAGCCGGCGCGCGTCCTCGGCACGATCACGCTGGCGTCGGCCATCTGGCGCAGCGCGCCGCCGTCGTAGCCGACGAGCGCGACCACCTTGGCCCCCGCCTTCCTCGCGAAGTCCGCGGCGGCCACCAGGTTCTGCGACCACGGGCCGGCCCGATCGGCGCCCGAGCCGCCGTGCACGCTCAGGCACACGAGCACGTCGCCGGCGACGATGCGGCCGTCGAGCTGCTCGAGGAAGATCCGGTTGAAGCCGACGTCGTTGGTCAGGGCGCTGAGGAGGGCCGCGTTGTCGCAGAGCGAGGTGCACTTGAAGCGGCGCTTGCCTTCGACCCACGTGAACTTGGCGATGTCGCAGGCGAGGTGGCTCGCGTTGGCCGCCGAGCCGCCGTTGCCGCACGTGTAGATGGTGCGATCGTTCCGGTACGCCTCGAAGAGGATCTCGATGACCCGCGCCATGTCGTCCGGGCTCGTCGCGAGGGCGATCTCGGCCGTCTCGCGAAGGTACTTTTCCACGAAGTCGTGCGTGCTCTGCGGCATGGTCGATCTATAACCAGAATCCCCGCGAGATGCCCAGCGAGCGGCGCGCCGGCGCGAAAGCTCACGATCGGTGCAGGTTCGCGACGATGCGCGCGCCGTCGAGATCGAAGCGGAAGCGCAGCACGCGCAGGCCCTTCGCGGCGAGCGCCTCCAGCACTCGGCGCTTCTCCGCCGGGCGGACGTAGAACATGAAGAACCCGCCGCCGCCGGCCCCCATCAGCTTGCCGCCGAGCGCCCCGGCGCCCCGCGCGACCTCGTAGATCTCGTCGAGGACCTCGTCCGTCATCTTGGAGGCGAGCTTACGCTTCTGGGTCCAGTGGGCGTGCAGGAGCTCGCCGTAATCGTCGAGCCTGCCGGAGACGAGGATCCGGTGCACGTCGCGGCCGATCTCCTTGATGCGGTGCATCCGCTCGACCACCGCGGGCTCGAGATCGTGCAGCCGCCGCCCCTGCTCGGAGAGCACGACCCTGGCCGGTCGCTCGATGCCGCTCCACACGATGAGCAGGTTGCTCTCGAGCTCGTCCAGCACCTCGTCGCGGACCGGCACGGGCTCGACGTGCACCGAGCCGTCCGGCGAGAACGTGAACGCGGTGACGTTGCCGTAGGCGGCGATGTACTGATCCTGCTTGCCGATCGGCTCCCCGAGGCGCTCGATCTCGATGGCGCACGCCTCCCGCGCGAGCTGCTCGGACGACACGAAGTCGCGCTTGTAGGCGTGCAGGGCGTTGAGGAGCGCGACCGTGAACGAGCTCGACGAGCCGAGGCCCGAGTTCGCGGGGAGATCCGCGACGCTCGTGAGCTCGATCGAGTGCTCGATTCCCATCATCCGGAGCGCCTCCCGGAAAATGGGGTGCTCGATCCGGTCGACCGAGGGGACGATCTCGGTCTTCGAGTAGGCGAGGCGAATGTCGCGGTGGAAGCGCTTGTTGGCCGTGACGTAGATGTACTTGTCGATGGCGGCCGACACGAGGTAGCCGCCGAAGCGGTCGGAGTAGGCGGGCAGATCGGTCCCGCCGCCGCCGAGGGAGAAGCGGACCGGGGCGCGGGAGACGATCATCCCCGCTCCTCCGCCGCGGCCGGGGCCCCGAGCGCGGCCTCGAGATCGCGGAGGCCCCGCTCGGAGCCGATCTCGTAGAAGCGCGCCGCGACCGGGAGCGCCCGCAGGCGGCCGCGCGCCGCGAGGTCCCGCTGCACCGCGTCGAAGCCGAGCGGCGTGTCTGCCGGCAGCGCCTCGACGACCTGGCGGCGGAGCGCGGTCGCGCCGTAATCGATGTGATCGAGGGCAGGGTCGGGCGGGGCGCCCGCGCGGCGCTTCTCGTAACGCGCCACGAGGTCGCCCGAGACGGCCGTGTTCGAGGCGTCCAGCCGACCCTCGTTCCGGTACACGGCCATCGTGCCGAGCGCGCCCGGGTGCGCGTCGAGGTCCCGGAGCGGGGCCAGATAATCGAAGGGGAGATAGGAGTCGCCGTAGGTCATGAGGAACACAGGGGCCAGGTGGGGCAGCGCGCGCCGCAGCGCGCCGGCCGTGCCCAGGAGCTCGGGGCCGTCGTCGGCATAACGGAGGGGCAGCCCCGAGAACCGCTCGCCCATCGCCGCACGTACGGCCTCGCCCAGGTGACCCACGCAGAGGACCACCTCGCCGAAGCCCGCGGCGGCGAGCCGATCGAGGAGCCACGCCCCGAACGGCCTGCCGGCCACCGGCAAGAGGAACTTCGGCGTGCGCTCCGTCCGCGGGCGCATCCGGGTGCCGAGCCCGCCGGCGAGGATCACGGCTTGGGGGGAAAGGGCGTCGGGGCGCACCAGCGGGACGTACCACAGACGACGGCCACCTTCGGCGCGCCTCGGGCGCTCCCGCCGGCGGCCCGAAGAAATCGTCGCCACAAACTGTACGACCGTTCAGCTACTGAACTAGGGTCGGTGCCATGACCGACAAGGACCTCGTTCCGCATCTTCTCCGGACGCTGCTCTCCCTCCAGAGCGAGGGCAAGACGGTGACCCTCGAAACATTGACCACGGCCCTCGCGGTGCGCCGGACGGACGTCCGCCGGGCGATCACCGCCCTCCACCGCGAGGGCTACCTCGATGCCCTGCGGATGCGGCTGACGTTCCGCGGGCTCGCGCTCGGCGCGGCCTTCGCGGCGGCGCCGCTCCGCCCCCTGCGCCGCCCGTCGCTCCGTGCGGTCAAGGCAGCTTGATCGACCGCCCCCGCGCCCCGCCGCGCCGGGGTCGCCGTGAGCAGCGAGTCGACCTCTACCCACCGGCCTGGCCCGCGCCCGCGCCGGCGGAGGGTCGACATGGATTGTCGATGAGTTTCGGATCTTGCCGCATTTCATTTGGTAGAGCGGCAAATTCACACTGGACAGGCGCCCGAGCCACCGATCGAGCGCCGGGACGGGGGCGGCGGCCGACGCGAGATCGTCCGGGTTTCTCCGGTCTCTGCGCGTCACTCCGCGCGGAAGACGTTGACATTCCGGGGGATTCGTGAGACGGCGGCTGCGTGATATCCGATGTCGAGATCGAGAATGAGATTCGTGCTTTGGTGGCCGCGTTCCTGGAGGGCATGAGAGCGCTGGCCCGTAAGGACGTTCTCCAGAACGCAGCGCGGTACCTGGAAGTCGACATCAAGGCCGCAGGGATATCCGGGCCGGTCGCGACTCCCATGAAGCCGGCCCCCAAGGCCGAGCGCGCTCCGGCGCCGCGCCGCCCGGCCGCGCCGGTCCGCAGCGCGCCGTCGCGCAAGGCCCCCGCCCCCGCCCCGAAGCGCGCTGCGCCGCGTAAGAAGGCGGCCACGCCGCGGGCCACCGCGGGCGCCGCGCGTTCGGCGGCCGCCCCGGCCAAGGCGGCCAAGGCGCGCGGCGCGAGCGCCGCCTCCGCCCCGACGGCGCCCGCCGTCGGGGCGGGCGCGAAAGACGCCGAGCAGACCCGCCCGGCGAGCCCGGAGAACGCGCCGTCCGGGATCCCCGGGGATGAGATCGCCGAGGCGCTGCTCGCCCATGTGGAAATCGAGCCGGGTCAGGGCATCGACGATCTTGCGCTGGCGATGGGCACCCCTGCAGCCGAGCTCCAGGAGCCGATCAAGAAGCTTCTCGAGGAAAACAAGATCACCGAGGAGCTGAACCAGGGTCAGACGTCGTACTACCCGGCCTGAGCGACATCGGCGCCCCGGTGATCCGGGCATGAGCGTTGCCTGAGCGGGCCGCCGGCGCAGGCCGGCGCCGCCGTGGCCTCACGCAACGCGCCGTCCGCGATGCGCCGGGCGAGCCCTGCGGCGACGGCCGGCCCGAGGCCGCGCTCTCGTGTGTTGGCTGACGTACCCGGCGAGGCCGTCGCCGCGCACTCGACGCGGACGCGGGGCCCCGGTAACCTGCCCTTCCAGGCTCTTCCCGGATGACTCCCGCGCACGAACAGATTCTCAACGTCCTGCTCGGCTATCTCTCGGCGATGAACGCAGAGGGAGTCCTGCTCCGGGCCATGCGGGAGGCGGAGATCCAGCCCGAGAGGTTCTCGCTCGACGACCTCCCGGACATCATTCCGAGCATCGAGCGCCGCGCTCGCCTTTATGTCGATCCGGCGCGGCTCGGTCGGCTCAAGTCGGAAATTTCGGCGATCGGCGGCGATCGGCCTTCGCGGCGCTCGAAGGTCATGGCCATCAACGTGGAGGCGGACATCAGCGAGGCGCGCCTGAGCGCGAAGGCCGTTTGCGACGCGGCCGGCGCAAAGAGCTTCACCTCGCACAAGGTCGCGACCATCGTCAGCGAGCTCGCCCGGAACATCGTCCATTATACTCCAGGCGGGACGATCGAGATCGCCGTGCAGCGCGACAGCCCCGTCCGCTTCCTCATCGTCGCGGTGGACGAGGGCGCCGGCATCCAGAACCTGCAGGAGATCCTCGCCGGTCGCTACAAGAGCAAGACCGGCATGGGCCGCGGCCTCATCGGGGTCAAGCGGCTGGCCGATCGCTTCCAGATCGACTCGGGGCCGAAGGGGACGCGGGTGGAGATCGAGGTCCACCTGTGAGGCTGGCCGTGGAGTACGCCGTTCTTCCCAAGGATGGAGAGCGCGTCAGCGGCGACGCCGCCTACGTGCGGGCCGTCGAGGATGGGGTCGTCTTCGCGGTCATCGACGCGCTGGGTCACGGCGAGCACGCGGCGGCCGCGGCGGACGTCGCGCTCAAGGCGCTCGCCGACGCGCCGAGCGGCGACGACGTCCGCGCCCTCATCGACCGCCTCCACGTCCGGCTCCGCGGGACCCGGGGCGCCGCCGGCATGGTCTGCCGCTTCCGGGAGGGGCGGCTCCAGGGCTGCGGCGTCGGGAACGTCGAGCTGATGTCCCACGGCACGCGCGTGCAGTGGCTCCAGAGCCCGGGCATCCTCGGCGCGTCGCTCGGCAAGGCCCGGATCTTCGACGCGCAGCTCGCGCCGGGCGACCGACTCGTCCTCTTCTCCGACGGGATCTCGCCCCGCTTCGACCTCTCGCTGTTTCGTGGGATGAAGGCCGCGGAGGCCTGCCGCGTCCTCATGAGCCGACACCGGCGCTCGCACGACGACTCAACGGTCTTGATCGCCGACATCGAACCTTAGGATGACCATGGAGCTCAAGCGCCTTCCGATCATCAACCTCTGGGACCGGATCCTGGTGCCCATCCAGGGGGACGTGACCGACGACCTCGCGGAGCAGCTGAACACCGAGGTGCTGCGGGCCATCCACGAGAGCGGCGCGAAGGGGCTGGTCATCGATCTCACGGCCGTGTGGATCATGGATAGCCACCTGTGCGCCGTGCTGTCGAACCTGGCGTCGGCCGCGCGGCTCATGGGCACGCCCACGATCCTGTCCGGGCTGAGCCCCGAGATCGCGATGACGCTGCAGGCCATGGGGGTCGAGCTCGAGGCGGTGAAGACGGCGCTGACGCTCGAGCAGGCGCTCACCATGCTCGGGCTCGAGGTGCGCCGCGCCGAGGCGCGCGACGAGGACGACGAGGACGACGACGACGACCTCTTCGACGACGAGGACGACGAGGACGACGACGACGGATGGGAGGCGGACGATCGCGGCGACTCGAGGCGCGCGCCCCAGGCCGGGCGCTCGCCGCGCCCCGCCGCGAGCGCCGACCGGCGCCAAGGCGGCGGCAAGAGCCGGCTCAGACGCCGCTGAGCCCGCGCGAGCGCGGCCCGCAACGACATCGCGCCATCCACGCGCCATCGACGGCTCGACGCCTCGGACGCGCCCTCCTGACGGTCGGGTGACGGCGATGGTCCGGGTGGGCAACGCCGCGGGTCCCTGGTATGCCTCACGACCGCTCTCCGGGCGATCTCACCATGGACAAGCTGGATTGCCTCTCCGCTCCGCCGCCCAAGCAGCGGGGGATCTTCTGCAACCGGACGCTGAACCTCCGTTCGATCAAGGCGATCGGGTACGACATGGATTACACGCTGATCCACTACCGCGTGGAGGCGTGGGAGCGTCGGGCCTATGAGCACCTCCGGCACCTCCTGGAGAGCGAGGGCTGGCCGGTCGGAGACCTGACGTTCGAGCCGGACCTCGTGATCCGGGGGCTCATCCTGGACACCGAGCTCGGCAACCTGCTCAAGGTGAATCGGTTCGGGTACGTGAAGCGGGCGTACCACGGCACGAAGCCGATCGACTTCGAGACCCAGCGCGCGACGTACGCGCGGACCATCGTCGACCTCGCGGACGGGCGCTACGTCTTCCTGAACACGCTCTTCTCGCTCTCGGAAGGGTGCATGTACGCGAAGCTCGTCGATCTGCTCGATCAGCGCCGGCTGCCCGAGGTGCTCGGCTACAGCGACCTCTACCGCCGCGTGAAGGATCGCCTCGACGCGACGCACATGGAGGGGCAGCTCAAGGCCGAGATCATCGCGGATCCGGACCGGTTCGTGCTGCTCGATCCGGAGACCCCGCTCACGCTGCTCGACCAGAAGGAGGCGGGCAAGAAGCTCGTCCTGATCACGAACTCCGAGTGGGTCTACACGCGCGCGATGATGAGCTACGCCTTCGATCGCTTCCTGCCGGACGGCATGACGTGGCGCGACCTGTTCGACGTGGTCATCGTGTCCGCGCGGAAGCCGGAGTTCTTCTCGAGCCGCAGCCCGCTGTTCGAGGTGGTCACGGAGGACGGCCTCCTGCGCCCGGCCGGCCGGCTGCGCGAGGGCGGGCACTACCTCGGCGGCAACGCGGGGCTCGTCGAGCACCACCTCAGGCTGTCCGGCGACGAGATCCTCTATATCGGCGATCACATCTATGGGGACGTGCACGTGTCGAAGAGCGTCCTCCGGTGGCGCACCGCGCTCATCATCCGGGAGCTCGAGGAGGAGATCGTCGCGATCGAGGAGGCGCGGGGGGCCGAGGCGCGGCTCGATCTCTGGATGCGGGAGAAGGAGGGCGCGGAGCGCCTCTACGCGAGGCTGCGCCTCGAGCTCCAGCGGATGCGCGCCGGCTACGGGCCGGTCGTCGGGGCGACGGAGGCCGAGGTCCAGGCGAAGATGAACGAGCTCAAGGTCAGCCTCGCGGCGCTCGACGCGCGGATCGCCCCGCTCGCGAAGGCGTCGGCCGAGACGATGAACCCGCGGTGGGGGCTGCTCCTCCGCACGGGGAACGACAAGAGCCACCTGGCCCGGCAGATCGAGCGCTCGGCGGACATCTACACGTCGCGCGTCTCCAACTTTCTCCTGGCGACGCCCCACGTGCTGCTCCGCTCGCACCGCGGGAGCCTGCCGCACGACCCCATGGGCGCGCCGCCGGGCGCCGACCGGCAGAACGGCGAGCCCGCCCCGGTCGACGACGCGACGCCCGTGGGGATGTAGGCGGCCCCAGCGCGGCTCGGGCGCGCTGCGCTGCGTTGCGCGCGCGGCCGGCCGAGCCCAGGCGGGCTCAGGCCGCGAGCCGCTGCGCGGCGCTGTCGAGGATGTCGAGGCACCCCGCCAGGCTGTCGCAGAAGAGCAGCTCGCGCCGCAGGGCGGACGCGCCGGGGAGGCCGCGGAGGTAGCCGGTCAGGTGGCGCCGCGTCACGCGCACGCCGTGCGGCTCGCCGCGCGCCTCGGTGTTCGCGATGAGGTGCGCGCGGCACAGGGCGAGGCGCTCCTCGGCCGTCGGCGGCGCGAGCCGCGCGCCGTGGTCGAGCAGCGCCCGGGCCTCGCGGAAGACCCAGGGGTGGTCGATCGCGGCGCGGCCGACCATCACGCCGGCGCACCCCGTCTCCTGCAAGGCGCGGGCGGCGTCGTCGGCGGTCTTGATGTCGCCGTTCACCACGACGGGGATGGACACCACCTCGCGCGCGCGGGCGGCCCAGCTCCAGTCGGCCGCGCCGCTGTGCCCCATCTGGGCCGTGCGGCAGTGGATCGTGAGCGCGGCGACGCCGGCGTCCTCGAGGCGGCGCGCCAGGTCGATGATCGGCATGTGGGACTCGGGCCCCCAGCCGATGCGCGTCTTCACGGTGACCGGGAGCGAGACCGTGCGCACCACGAGGCGGGCCATCGCCACCATCGCCTCCGGATCGCGCAGCCAGCCCGCGCCCGCGCCGCGGCCGGCGATCTTCGGCACCCAGCAGCCGCAGTTGATGTCGAGGAACGCCGGCCCCGCCTGCTCGGCGACCCGCGCGGCCTCGGCGAGGCGCTCCGGGTTGGCGCCGTAGATCTGGATCGCCGTCGGCTGATCGCTGGCGGACAGGGCGAGCTTGCGCCGCGCGGTCTTGCACCCGCGCAGGAGCCCCTCGACGTTGACGAACTCCGTCACGCATAGCTCGGCGCCGAGCTCGCGGCAGATGCGGCGGAAGACGGCGTCCGTCACGTCCTCCATGGGCGCGAGGACGACGGGGCGGCCTTGGAACAGCCGGCGAAAGCTTTCGGGCGAGAGCGGCACGGTGGCGAGCTTTCAAGCACGGATCCGGCCGGTTGACCAGGGCGACGCCGCGGCCCCGGGCCCGCGGCGCCGGGCGCCGGGCGCCGGGCGCCGCGCGCCGGGTCCGCCGGGCCGGAGCCGCGGAGGCGTGGCCGGCATTCGCCACCTCGGATCTCGGGACGTGTATGCCGGCAGCGCACGAACACGGCAGGTCCGGCGGCGAGCGGCCTTGTTGGTATGACATCCTGGGTGGGAGACTGCGCGCGGCGCAGACCGCCATCGTGGCCGGGGAAACCAGCCGCGCCGATGCCCGCAACGCTCGCTTGACGTGCGGCGCGGCTCTGGCGACCCTCGAGTGTGCCATGAAGCGCGCGCTGCTCAGAGACGCTCTCCGCGCTGAGCGCTCGGCGTCGTCGCGCATGCTCAGGGAGCGCGAGACCCGCGCCATCGGCGCGCGGCGCGGCACGCTGACCGCCCACGACACAGAGAGCGTCCGCCGCGCGGTCCGCCGCGCTTTCCGGGTCGCGCTCTGGATATGGCCCGCGTTCACGCTCGTCGACGTGTTCATGGCGACCGTGCTGTACCCCGCGGCGCCGATGTGGCGCTTCATCGTCATGCGCATGATCGAGCAGGCGATCGCCATCGCCGTGTATCGGCTCTCCGGTCGCCCGACGGTCTCGGGGCGGGTCGTGCTGCTCGGGTACGACGCGGCGTTCCTCGTCGCCGCGATCTTCATCTCGCTGATGGCGCTCGATTTCGGCGGCCTGACGAGCGCGTACATGCACGGCCTCTCCATCGTCGTGCTGCTGCGCACCGCGCTCGTGCCGGCGCCGTTCGGCAAGGCGCTGCTCGCCTCCGCGCCGATGTTCCTCGCGTTCCCGACCGTCATGGGCGTCGCCGCGGTCTTCTCCCCGGACATCCTCGCGGCGTGGCTCGACCCGACGACGCTGCTCACGGCCGCGAGCCATTACATCTTCGTCCCCTCCTCGGGGGTGATCGGGGCCCTGTCGAGCCACGTGGTCTGGGCCGCGCAGCAGCAGGTCTATCAGGCGCGCAAGCTGGGCAGATATCGGCTCGAGGCGCCGATCGGCAAAGGGGGGATGAGCGAGGTCTGGCTCGCCTGGGACGAGACGCTCCAGCGCGGCGTCGCCCTCAAGCTCCTGCGGACCCGCGACGCGCCGGACCCGGCGGTGCTGAAGCGCTTCGAGCAGGAGGCGCACGCGGCCAGCAAGCTCAGCGACCCGCACACGATCCGGATCTTCGACTTCGGCGCGAGCGACGACGGCATCTACTACATCGCGATGGAGCACCTGCGCGGGGCCGATCTCGCCGCCATCGTGCGCCACTACGGCCCCATGCCCGTGGCGCGCGCCGTGCGCTTCGCCCTGCAGGCCTGCCGCTCGCTCATCGAGGCGCACGAGGCCGGGATCATCCACCGGGACATCAAGCCGCAGAACCTCTTCGTCACCCGCGTCGGCGACGATCACGACTTCCTCAAGCTGCTCGACTTCGGCGTCGCGCGGATGGTCGAGGGCGGCCGGGACGCCGAGCTGACGAACAGCGGGATGCTCTGCGGGACGCCC
Organism: Sorangium sp. So ce296; assembly: GCF_051529605.1. Classification (NCBI taxonomy): domain Bacteria; kingdom Pseudomonadati; phylum Myxococcota; order Polyangiales; family Polyangiaceae; genus Sorangium; species Sorangium sp. So ce296. The sequence goes on along the minus strand of NZ_CP150325.1, from coordinate 12,870,373 downwards.
GCGTACATGGCGCCCGAAGTGTGCCGCGGCGACCGCGCCGACGCGCGCAGCGACGTCTACGCGCTCGGCGGCACGCTCTATTTCCTGCTCACCGGGGAGCTGCCGTTCGAGGGCTCTTCGTCGGGGCAGCTGTTCGTCGCGCACATGACCAAGGCCCCGCTCGCGCCGTCGGTGCGCCGCGGCCCGGTCGTCCCGCGCGCGGTCGATCGCCTCGTCCTGCGCTGCCTCGCCAAGGACCCGCGCCACCGCTTCCAGAGCGCGCGCGCGCTGTACGACGCGCTCCTCCCGCTGCTGGACGAGTCCGCCTGGAGCGCGGCGGACGCGGAGCGCTTCTGGGTGACCGATCGAGCGGAGAAGCTCGGCCAGCTCGAGGCGCCGCCCGAGCGCCTCGCCCCGGCGCGGGGCGGCTCCACGCAAACCGCCTCAGCGCGATAACACCGAGACGCCGCGCGCGCTCCTCGACGCGAAGTCGGCCGTCCACGAGACCGGCGCCGCACGGGAAAAGTGCGTCGAAACCGTTCGGAAACACACGAGAAACTCCGATTTTTGATCACTGCCTGTATGACGCAGTGGCCGATGCAGAGCAGGAATTGATCGGAGAGTGGCCGCCTCGTGCGCCATGGTGGATGGCCGCCGCGCCCCGGTCTCGGTGAGGAGGACAGATGTCGACGTTGATTACCGAGTGGAATCCCGACGATGAGACATTCTGGGAGAAGACAGGGAAGCGGATCGCTCGTCGGAACCTCATCTGGTCGATCATCGCCGAGAACATCGGCTTCTCCGTCTGGCTGCTCTGGAGCGTGACGGCCACCCGGCTCCCCAAGGTCGGCTTCAACTACACCACGGACCAGCTCTTCTTGCTCGTCGCGATCCCGGGCCTCGTCGGCGCGCTGATCCGGTTCCCGTACACGTTCGCCGTCCCGAGGTTCGGCGGGCGCAACTGGACCATCGTCAGCGCGCTCCTCCTGCTGATCCCCACGATCTCGCTCTCGGTGCTCGTGACCAGGCCGGACACGCCGTTCTGGCTCATGGCGCTCGCGGCGGCGACCGCGGGGCTCGGCGGGGGCAACTTCGCCTCCAGCATGGCGAACATCTCGTTCTTCTATCCGGACAAGAAGAAGGGGCTGGCGCTCGGGCTCAACGCCGCCGGCGGCAACATCGGCGTCAGCAACGTGCAGCTCCTCGTGCCGCTCCTCATCGGGCCCGGCGCGGTCGCGACGGCGATCGGCGGGTACCACACCGACGCTGGGATTTACCTGCAAAACGCGGGGCTGATGTGGATCCCGTTCATCCTCCTCTCGGCGGGCGGCGCTTACTTCTTCATGAACAACCTGGCGTCGGCGAAGTCGAACTGGAAAGACCAGGCGGCCGCCGCCAGGAACAAGCACACCTGGATCATCGCGTGGCTGTACGTCGGGACGTTCGGCTCGTTCATCGGCTACTCGGCGGCCCTGCCGCTGCTGCTCAAGATGCAGTTCCCCGCCGTGACGCTCGAGCTCACGTTCCTCGGCGCGCTCATCGGCTCGGTGGCCCGCCCGCTGGGCGGCTACCTCGCGGACAAGATCGGCGGGGCGCGCATCACGTTCTGCAACTTCGTGGTGATGGGCCTCGCGTCGCTCGGGATCATCCACTTCCTCAACGAGAAGAGCTACGCCGGGGTCGTCACGATGTTCATGATCATGTTCGTCTCGACCGGCATCGGCAACGGCTCGACCTTCCGGATGGTCCCCGTCCTCTTCCGGCGCGACTTCCTGCGCGCGGCGCAGGGCAGGGGCGAGGCGGCGCGCGAAGAGGCGCTGATCATGGCGCGCCGCCAGAGCGCCGCCGTCCTCGGGTTCACCTCGGCGGTCGGGGCGCTCGGCGGCTTCTTCATCCCGCGGAGCTTCGGCGCCTCGATCAAGGCGACGGGTGGGGCCACGACGGCGGTCATGTATTTCTTCGTCTTCTATCTCACCTGCATGGGGCTCACGTGGTGGTGCTACATGAGGACCCGATTCCTCGTGAACCGCATCCCGAGCCTCGCCGAGGCAGACGCCTGATCTGCGCGGGCCGGCGCGCCGCCGAGCGCGCCGGTCCCCGGACGCCTCCTGACGCCGAGGCTCCCCCGCGCGGCTGCGCGAGGGGGCCTCGGCGTTACGGGAACCCGAGCCGTTGACCATTCTGGAGCCGACCGTGGCGTCCCCGAAGGCGTGAAGCGCCATGGCGAGGACCGAGCCACGGCGCTGCTGCCGCTCATCGAGGGCCGCGCGTCGGCGTCACCGAGCCGTGCGGTCGCCAGCGCTCGCTACCAACCGCAGAAGCCGCCGCCGCAGCCGCCGCCCCACCAGCCGCCGCCCCAGGGCCGGAAGCCGCCCCACCAGCCGCCGCCCCAGGGCCGCCAGCCGCCGCCCCACCAGCCGCCGCCCCAGGGCCGCCAGCCGCCGCCCCACCAGCCGCCGCCCCAGGGCCGGAAGCCGCCCCACCAGCCGCCGCCCCAGGGCCGGAAGCCGCCCCAGCCGCCGCCCCACCAGAAGCGCGATGCCGCGTCGGGGGTCGCGCCGACGTTCTCCTCACCGGAGGTCGTCGAGCCGGGGCCCGCCGAGCCGGGGTCTGCTGCGCTCGCGTCCTCCGGGCTCACGCCCGGCGCCGGCGCCGCGCTCGACTCCTGATCTGCGAAGTCCATCTCGTCGCCCTGAACCGCCTGCTTCGCCTCGTCGGTTTGGACCATCGTGTCGTCCGTCGTCGCCTCGGCCGCCACGGCCACGCCGGCCGCGGAGAGCGCCGTCGAGAGCGCGACGAGCGATGCGAACTTCGTCAAATGGCTCATGTTCCCATTCTCCTGTGCACATCGATTCATGTGGATGGCGCCAACGCCCGTCGCGACGACGAGCGTCGACACGCGGGGACCTGAGCTTCCCCGTCGCGAGATCATGTGTGGTGTCAGGGGAGTGATGTCGATTACCCCAGAAAGGACACCTGAGACACCATGGACGCTTTCGGCGCTCGCCCTCGGCGCTGCTGCGCGCGGGGGGGCCGCCGCGCGTCCCTCGCCGGCCCCCGGCAGATCCTCCGGGCGGCGCTACGCGCTTTCCCAGCTTGCGCGCGGCGCGCCGCGCAGACAGAGGGCGGGCGGGGAGGCTGGGGGCCGAACGCGGGCGAACCGCTGCGGCGCTGCGGCTGGCGAGCGCGCACACGGGCGCAAGACCCAACGCGCGCCTGCGCGCGCGCAAGACCCAACGCGCGCCTGCGCGCGCGCAAGACCCAACGCGCGCAAGCGGTCAACATGCGTCGGACTGCGGCGCTATGGACAAGCCGGCGAGAAATGCCTTATAGTCGTAAGACTGCCGTGGTCGTGCCCTGGGATACAAGCAGCTCGATCAACCGAGGTGACGCGGAGCCCCCGAGGCTCCTGCCCCCTGGGCGAGCGCTGTGCGGCTGGCGCGGCGCGGTAGAGGATGCGACATGAAGGCTCGCGAGATCGTGACGTCCGCCCAGATACTCCGGCTCGAGGACGACGGAATCATCCGCGCGACTGCGTTTCCTGTGCACATGAGCCTGGGCTTCGCACAGGAGGTCGTCAGGGCCACCATCGAGCTCGGAGGCGGCACGCCGCGCCCCGTTCTGGTCGATATCCGCGCGCAAAAGACGGTGGACAGGGCAGCGCGGGAGTACTTCGCAGGAGCGGAGGCCGCGAAGGGGCACTGCGCCCTCGCGCTGCTCGTGGGCTCGCCCGTGAGCAAGGCCATCGGGAACTTCTTCCTCGGGCTGTCCCAGGCCCCCGTGCCCCGGAAGCTGTTCACGACCGAGGACGAGGCCATCGGCTGGCTGCGGGGGTTCCTCCGTTGAACGACGGACCGCAGGCGGAGGGCCACCCCGACCGCGGCGAGATCGAGCGCGTGATCCAGGAGCTCGCCGCGGGCAACTCGGCGGCCCGCGCGGCGGCGCTGCGCGGCGGCCCGCTCGATCCGGCGCTCGCGCGGCTCAACGCGCTGGCGGAGGAGCTCGCGGCGCTGCGCGCCTTCAAGGCGAAGGCGTCGGCGCGGCTCTCCGAGCTGACCGACGTCGCGCTCGCGGTCGCCTCCCTCGACTTCTCCAGGAAAGCCGAGATCAGCCGCGACGTCGACGAGCTCGACGGGCTCGCCGCCGGCATGAACATGATGATCGAGGAGCTTCAGTCCTCGACCGCGTTCGTCAACAACGTCCTCTCCGCGATGCCCGACGCGCTCCTCGTGCTGGAGGTGGACGGGTCGATCAAGAGCGCGAACCGCGCGGCCCTGGAGCTCCTCGGCTACTCGAGGGACGAGATCCTGGAGCTGGCGGCCGAGCGGGTGCTCGGGGAGGGCGCGGCGGCCTCGGTGATCGAGCGCCTGCGGCAGGCGAGCCGGATCGCGAACGAGGCGTCGGCGCTCATGACCCGGGAGGGCGCGGAGGTCCCCGTCGCCCTCTCGGCCAGCACGCTGCGCGGGCCTCAGGACGAGCTCTTGGGGCTCGTCCTCGTCGCCCGCGACGTCACCGAGCGGAAGCGCGCCGAGGAGGAGCGGGAGCGGCTGGAGGCCGCCGTCCGGCGGCAGGCCCGGATGCTCATGGAGCTGTCGACGCCGCTCATCCCCATCAGCGACGGGACCGTCGTGCTGCCGCTCGTCGGCGCGCTGGACGAGGACCGGGCGGCGCAGGTCACGGAGACGCTCCTCCGGGGCATCACGGCCCACCGCGCCCGCGTGGCGATCCTGGACGTCACCGGCGTCTCGGGGGTCGACCAGCTGGTCGCCAGCGCGCTGCTGCGCGCCGTGCGCGCGACCCGCCTGATCGGCGCGCAGGTCGTGCTGACCGGGATACGGGCGGAGGTGGCGAGGACCATGACGGCGCTCGACATCGAGCTCGGCGGCGTCGTCACGTGCGGCACGCTCAAGGACGGGATCGCCTACGCCGAGGGCGCGGGCCAGGCCGCCGCGGGCCGCGAGCGGCGCGCGGCGCGCTGACCGCCGGGCGGCGCGCCGACCGCCGGCGGCTCGGCGACCGTCGGCGGCTCAGGGGGCTCACGCCATGATCTCGCCTTCGTAGAACGTGATGTGCGCGGCCCGGAGCGCCTGCTCGCCGTCCATGCCGCGGTGATGGCGCCGGAACGCCTCGGACCTCGGGTACTGCTGAAACGCCTCCCGGCTCTCCCACCGCGAGACCGCCCGGAGGCCGCCGTCGCCCAGCCAGATCTCGAGGCCGAGGAAGCCGGAGAACTGGCGCATCTCAGGCGCTGCTCGCCGGAAGCTCTCCACCATGGCCTGGAGCACCGGACCGGAGGCGGTGATGGTGTTGACGACGATGAACATGGTGCCGTTCTAGCGGCGCGCCGGGCGGCAGCAACGCGAGGCCAGGGCCGGGGTGCCCGGCCCCGCCCCGCGCGGGCGATCAGGCCGCGAGCTTCGCCCGCACCGCCTCGCCCATCGCCTGGGTCGACAGTTTGCCGCCGAGGTCCGCCGTCCTGGCGCCGGCGGCGATCGCCTGCGCCACGGCGCGCTCCAGCGCCGCCGCCTCCTTGTCGAGGCGCAGCGAGTGCCGGAGCAGCATGGCGGCGCTCAGGATCGTCCCGATCGGGTTGGCGAGCCCCTTGCCGGCGATGTCGGGCGCCGAGCCGTGGATCGGCTCGTAGACCCCGCGCGTGCCTTCGCCCAGCGACGCGCTCGGACAGAGCCCCAGCGAGCCGGCGAGCACGGCCGCCTCGTCGGTCAGGATGTCGCCGAACATGTTCTCGGTGACGATGACGTCGAACGCCGCCGCCGCCGTGATCAGCCGCATCGCGCACGAGTCGACGAGCTGGTGCTCGACGCGGATCTCCGGGTGGCGCGCGGCGACCTCGGTCGCCACCGTCCGCCAGAGCCGCGACGACTCGAGGACGTTCGCCTTGTCGACCGACGTGACGAGCCGCCGGCGCGGCGCGGCCAGGCGGAACGCGAGCTCGACGACGCGCTGGATCTCCTCGTCCGTGTACTCGAGCGTGTCGACCGCGCGCCTGCGCCCGTTCACCTCCTCGCGGAGGCGCGGCTTGCCGAAGTAGAGCCCGCCCGTGAGCTCCCGGACGACGAGGATGTCGACGTCCGCGAGCCGCTCCGGCTTGAGCGGGGAGGCCTGGACGAGCTCCGGGAACAGGCGGATCGGCCGCAGGTTCGCGTACAGGCCGAGGCCCTGGCGCAGCGCGAGCAGCCCCTGCTCGGGCCGGACGTTCGCGCTCGGGTTGTCCCACTTCGGGCCGCCGACCGCGCCGAGGAGGACGGCGTCGGCCGCGCGGCACGCGTCGAGCGTCTCCGGCGTGAGGGCGGTGCCGGTCGCGTCGATGGCGCACCCGCCGATGAGGTGCTCGGAGTACGTGAAGCTGTGGCCGAACTGGGCGGCGACGGCATCGAGGGTGACGCGGGCTTCGGCGACCACCTCGACGCCGATGCCGTCACCGGGCAAAAGAACGATATTGGCCTTCATGCGACCTCGCTGGCAGGCAACGTGGATGTGTACTGCGCTGGCTCTCGCGCTGCGAGCGTGAGCCCATACTCGATCCCGTCCGCGAGCGCATGCCAGGAAGCGTCGATGATGTTCGTCGAGGCGCCGACCGTGCTCCACTGGCGGTGCGCGTCGCGGCTGTCGATGAGCACGCGCGTCGTCGCCGAGGTGCCGTCGCGGCCGTCGAGGATGCGGACCTTGTAGTCGACGAGCTGGATGTCGCGCACGGCCGGGAACACGGGCGCGAGCGCCTTGCGGAGCGCGCCGTCGAGCGCGTTGACGGGGCCGGACCCCTCGGCCGCCGTGATCACCACCTCGTCGCCGACCGCGATCTTGATCATCGCCTCGGCGAACGTGCCGACGCCCTCGCGCTGGCCCGCGATGACCTTGAAATCGAGCAGCCGGAAGGGGGGCTTGTAGCCCGGCGAGCTCCGGCGGAGCAACAGCGCCACCGACGCCTCGGCCGCCTCGAACGACGAGCCGCGCGCCTCGCGCTCCTTGATCTGCTCGAGCACCTCCACCTCGGCGCCCGCCTTCACCTCGAGCCCGAACTCCTCGGCCTTGCTGAGGAGGTTGCCGCGGCCCGACAGCTCGCTCACCACGGTGCGCATCGCGTTGCCGACGAGCGCGGGGTCGATGTGCTGGTAGGACGCCGGCTCGCGCCGCATCGCCGCGACGTGCACGCCGCCCTTGTGCGCGAAGGCGCTCCGCCCGACGTAGGCCATGTGATCGTCGGGGGCGAGGTTCGCCAGCTCGGCGACGTAGTGCGAGAGCTCGGTGATCCCGCGGAGCGCCCCCTCGGGCAGCGCCCGGAGGCCGAGCTTCAGCTCGAGGTTCGGGATGATCGCGCAGAGGTTCGCGTTCCCGCAGCGCTCGCCGTAGCCGTTGATCGTGCCCTGGACGTGGCGGGCGCCCGCGCGCACGGCGGCGAGCGAGTTGGCGACCGCGAGCTCGCCGTCGTTGTGCGCGTGGACGCCGAGCGGGTGGCCGAGCAGCGCCTTCATCTCGGCGACGATCGCCTCGATCTGCCACGGCATCGAGCCGCCGTTCGTGTCGCAGAGCGTGAGCACCTCGGCCCCGCCACGCGCCGCGGCGCGCAGCGTCTCGATCGCGTACGACCGGTCGAGCGCGAACCCGTCGAAGAAGTGCTCGGCGTCGTAGACCACGCGGCGGCCGTGCGCGCGCAGGTAGGCGACGGTCTCCTCGATCATCCGGAGGTTCTCGTCGAGCGTCGTGCGCAGCACCGCGGTCACGTGCTGGGTCGAGCTCTTGCCGAAGATCGTGCAGACGCTCGTGCCGGCGGCGAGCAGCGCGCGCAGGCCGGGGTCGTCCTCGGGGGCGAGCGAGGCGCGGCGCGTCGAGCCGAACGCGGCGATCTTCGCGTGCTTCCACTCGATGTCCTTCGCCTGCTCGAAGAACTGCGCGTCCTTCGGGTTCGAGCCGGGCCAGCCGCCCTCGATGAAGGTCAGGCCGAACGCGTCGAGGTGGCGCGCGATCTGCAGCTTGTCCTCGCACGCGAGCGAGATGCCCTCGCGCTGGGTGCCGTCCCGTAGCGTGGTGTCGTAAACGTCGACGCGGTCCGCGGGGCGGGCGCCCTGCTCCGCGCCGTTGAGAGGCGGATTCATAAGCTTCAACTTCCTTGTGCGGCGGGGGCAGGCCGCCGAGCTCGCCGGCCCCGCGCGGGGCCCTCGTGCGCTCGGCGCACCGGCCTACCTCGCGCTCTCGACGGCGGCGCCGTGGCCGCTCTGGTTGCTCTCGTTGCTCTCGGACGCCGTCGCGTCCTCCCGGGGCTCGACGCCGTAGGTCGCGAGGAGCCGGTTCAGGGCGGTGAGGTACGCCTTCGCGCTGGCGACCAGGATGTCCGTGTCGGCGCCGTGGCCGTGGAACACCCGGTGCGAGGCGTCGTGCTGCGGGTGCCGCTTGCTCGACGTCGCGTCCGCCCGGACCCGGACGCTCACCTCGCCGAGCGCGTCGATCCCCTCGGTCACCGCGTGCACGGAGAACTCGAGGAGGCTGCTCGGCACGCGGACGATCTCGTCGATCGCCCGGTAGGCCGCGTCCACCGGCCCGGTGCCGATCGCGGCGCGCACGTGCAGCGCCCCGTCCGGCCCGCGGAGGCGGACCGTGGCCGTCGGCATCCCGGTGGTCCCGCAGGCGACCTGGAGCGCGTCGAGCGTGTAGAGCTCGTCGCCCTGCGCCCGCGTGGTGGAGACGATCGCCTCGATGTCGGGATCGGTGACGTGCTTCTTCTTGTCGGCGAGCGCCTTGAAGCTGGCGAACGCCGCCGCGAGCTGGGCCTCGTCGAGGTGGTAGCCGAGCTCCTCGAGCCGGTTCCTGAGCGCGTGCCTGCCCGAGTGCTTGCCGAGGACGAGCCGGGTCTGCGTCACCCCGACCATCTCCGGCCGCATGATCTCGTACGTCTCCTGGTGCTTCAGCATCCCGTCCTGGTGGATGCCCGACTCGTGCGCGAAGGCGTTGGCGCCGACGATCGCCTTGTTCGGCTGGACGTTGAAGCCCGTCGCGGCGCTGACGAGGCGGCTCACCGTGGCGATCTGGGTCGTGTCGATGCCGGTGCGCAGCCCGAAGACGGCCCGGCGCGTCGCGAGCGCCATGACGACCTCCTCGAGCGCGGTGTTGCCGGCGCGCTCGCCGATGCCGTTGATGGTCACCTCGGCCTGGCGCGCGCCCGCGCGGATGCCCTCCAGGGCGTTCGCCGTCGCGAGCCCGAGGTCGTTGTGGCAATGCACCGAGATGATGGCGCGGTCGATCCCCGGGACGTTCTTGCGGATGCCGGCGATCAGCGCGCCGAACTCGCTCGGCATGGTGTAGCCGACCGTGTCCGGGATGTTGAGCGTCGTGGCCCCGGCGGCGATGGCGGCCTCGAGCACCTGGTAGAGGAACTCGGGCTCGCTCCGGCCGGCGTCCTCGGGGCTGAACTCCACGTCGGCGCAGAGGTCGCGCGCGTACGCGACCATGGCCCGCACGCGGTCGAGCACCTCGGCCCGGGTCATCCGGAGCTTGTGCTTGAGGTGGATGTCGCTCGTGGCGAGGAAGGTGTGGATCCGCGGGTGCGCGGCCCGGGAGACGCCCTCCCACGCCTTGTCGATGTCGACCTTGGTGGCGCGGGCGAGCGCGCAGATGATCGGCGGGGTCGCGGCGGGGCGGCCGGGGACCGCGGCCGCGCCCACGCGCTCGGCGATCGTCTGGACGGCGAGCAGGTCGTCGGGGGAAGCGGCGGGGAAGCCCGTCTCGATGACGTCGACCCCGAGCTTCGCCAGCGCGAGCGCGATCTCGAGCTTCTCCGAGGACGTCATCGTCGCGCCCGGCGATTGCTCGCCGTCACGCAGCGTGGTGTCGAAGATGCGCACGTAATCGGACGGGGGCATCGCTTGATTCGCAATCATCTCAGGCATGGTGTTCTCCGCCGCCTCCCACGAGTGGAGACGCTCAGTCGCCGGGCTTGATGGTGACGGGGTCGATGAACGGCATCATCTTGCGCAGGTTGGCGCCCACGACCTCGAGCCGCTGCTCCCGCTCCTTGGCCCGCGTCGCCTCGAACTTCGGCCGGCCCTCCTCGTTCTCCGCGATCCACTTGCGCGCGAACTCGCCGCTCTGGATGTCGGCCAGGATGCGCTTCATCTCCTCGCGCGTGCGGTCGGTGATGACGCGCGGGCCGGACACGTAGTCGCCGTACTCGGCGGTGTCGCTGATCGAGTACCGCATGTAGTTGAGGCCGCCGCGGTACATGAGGTCGACGATGAGCTTGAGCTCGTGCAGACACTCGAAGTACGCGATCTCCGGCTGGTAGCCGGCGTTCACGAGCGTCTCGAACCCGGCCTTCACGAGCTCGCTCGCGCCGCCGCAGAGCACCGCCTGCTCGCCGAAGAGGTCGGTCTCGGTCTCCTCCGCGAACGTCGTGAGGAGCACGCCGGCGCGCGTCGCGCCGATGCCCTTCGCGTAGGCGAGCGCCTGCGCCTCCGCCTTGCCGCTCGCGTCCTGGTGGACGGCGAGCAGGGCCGGGACGCCGCCGCCGGCCTCGTACGTCTCGCGCACCCGGTGCCCGGGGCCCTTCGGCGCGATCATCGTGACGTCGACCGACGCGGGGGGCGTGATCGTGTTGAAGCGGATGTTGAACCCGTGCGCGAACATGAGCGTCTTGCCCGGGCCGAGGTGCGGCGCGATCTGCTCGTTGTAGATGCGGGCCTGCGACGTGTCGGGCGCGAGGATCATGATGACGTCGGCGGCCTTCGCGGCCTCGGACACCGTGGCCACCTGCAGCCCCGCGGCCTGCGCCTTGGGCCGGCTCTTGCTGCCCTCGGGCAGGGCGACGATCACCGTCGCGCCGCTGTCGCGCAGGTTCAGCGCGTGGGCGTGCCCCTGGGAGCCATAGCCGACGATCGCGATCTTCTTGCTCTGGATGAGCGACAGATCCGCGTCGTTATCATAAAAAATCTTCGCCATCTCACTCTCCTTCAACAGGGATCCGCACCTCGCGGCTCCCGTCCTTCACGTCATCCGTCATCAGGGCGCGCTGCTGTCGCTCGCGCGCGTAGGCAGCACGGTGTCGAGCCTGGCCTCGGCCTCCTCGGCGCCGCGGGTCATCACGATCATCCCGGTCCGCACCATCTCGATGATCCCGAACGGGCGGAGCACGTCGAGCAGGCCCTCGATCTTGTCGCCGGTGCCGGTGATCTCGATGGTGAGCGCCTCGGGGGCGACGTCGACGGTGCGCGCGCGGAACACCTCGCAGAGCTGGAGCACCTGCGCGCGGGTCGTCGCGTTCGCCTTCACCTTGATCAGCGCGAGGTCGCGCGCGACCGAGGCCGTGTGGGTGACGTCGCGGACCCAGAGGGTGTTGACCAGCTTGTACAGGTTCGCCTCCAGGCGGCGCGCCCCGTCCTCGTCTGCCTCGAGGACCAGGGTGAGGCGCGAGACCCCGGCGATGTGGGTGCGCCCGACGCTCAGCGACTCGATGTTGTACGCGCGGCGCCGGAACAGCGACGCGACGCGGTTGAGCACGCCGGGGCGGTCTTCGACGTAGGCGATGAACGTGCGCAGGATGGGTCGATCCATGGATGCCTCTTGAAAGTCCCTCTTGTCTCTGGGGCGCCCGGCAGCGGCCGCGACGCGCTCGGACGCGCCCCGCTCGTCCAGCGAGCGCGCGCTCGCGTCGGATCGAGCGCTCGGGGCGCGCGCCTCTACGGGTGCGTTCACGGATCCTCCCCGGTCTCCAGGATGGGGCTCGGGCGGCGGATCATGTCGTTCAGGTCGGCGCCCGCGGGGACCATCGGGTAGACGCTGTCCTCCTGCTCGACGCGGAAGTCGACGACCACGGTGCCCGGCGTCGCGCGGGCGCGCTCGACCGCGCCCGCGATCTCCTCGCGCTTCGTCACGCGGATGCCGGTCAGCCCGTGGGCCTCGGCGAGCTTCACGAAGTCCGGGCTGCGCATCGGGGTCGCCGAGTAGCGCCGGTTGTAGAAGAACTCCTGCCACTGGCGCACCATGCCGAGGTAGCCGTTGTTGATGATGGCCACGTGGACCTTGATGCCCTCCTGCGCGCAGGTCGACAGCTCGCACGCGGTCATCTGGAAGCCGCCGTCGCCCACGACCACCCAGACCTCGTCGTCCGGCTTCGCGAAGCGCGCGCCGATCGCCGCCGGCAGGGCGAAGCCCATCGTGCCGAGCCCGCCGGAGGTGATGAGCTTCCGCGGGTGATCGTGCTTGTAGTACTGCGCTTCCCACATCTGGTGCTGCCCGACGTCGGTTACCACAAGCGCCTTGCCGTCGGTGAGCCGCCAGAGGTCGTGCATCACGTGCGCGGCGTACAGTTTGTCGTGGTACGGCAATTGTTGAATGTCACGGACCGCCGAATCCCCCTTCAGGGTGGTGATGCGCTCGATCCAGCCGCTCCGGTTGCGCTGCTTGCACCCGGGGATGAGCGACAGAAGCGTGTCCCGGACGTCCCCGACGAGGCCGACGTCGACCTTGACATTCTTGTTGATCTCGGAGCGGTCGATCTCGACGTGGATCTTCTTCGCCTTCACCGCGTAGGTCTTGAGGTTCCCGGTCACGCGGTCGTCGAAGCGCATCCCGAGCGCGATGAGGAGGTCGGCCTCCTGGATGGCGGTGTTCACCCACGCCTCGCCGTGCATGCCCATCATGCCGAGGCTGAGCGGGTGGGTCGCCGGGAAGCCGCCGAGGCCGAGCAGCGTGGACGCGACGGGGATGCCCGTCTTCTCCACGAAGGCGAGGAGCTCGCGCGTCGCCTCCGCCCGGACGATGCCCTGGCCGGCGAGGATGAGCGGCCGCTCGGCCTCGTCGATGAGCTCGATCGCCTTCTCGATGTCCGTCTGGACGGCGTGATACCCCGGGCGGTAGCCGGGCAGGCGGACCTCGCCCTTCGGCAGCTCGAAGTCCATCGACGCCTGCTGGGCGTCCTTGGTGATGTCGACGAGCACCGGGCCCGGGCGGCCCGAGCGCGCGATGTAGAACGCCTCGCGGATGGCGGGGGCGATGTCCTGGACCTCGGTCACGAGGTAGTTGTGCTTGGTGATGGGCAGGGTGACGCCGGTGATGTCCGTCTCCTGGAAGGCGTCGGTCCCGAGCAGCTTCGAGGACACCTGCCCGGTGATACAGACGATGGGCGACGAGTCGAGCATCGCCGTCGCGATCCCGGTGACGAGGTTCGTCGCGCCGGGGCCCGAGGTGGCGACCGCCACGCCGACCTTGCCCGAGGCGCGGGCGTACCCGTCCGCCATGTGCGCCGCGCCCTGCTCGTGCCGGACGAGGACGTGGCGGATCGGGTAGCCGAGGATCGTGTCGTAGGCGGGCATGATCGCGCCGCCCGGGTAGCCAAAGACCACGTCCACGCCTTCGCGGACGAGGACTTCCCAGATAATCTGTGCGCCGGTTCGTTTCATAGTCTCGACTCCGATCGAGTCATGCTGGTGGAAGGTGGCGCCGTGGGCGCCGTGGCCGCGGGTTCCGCCGTCTCTCAGAGGCTCGGCAATTTAGGCGATCGCGCGCTGGAGGTCCTCCCGCGGGCCGCCGCCGCTGCTCTCCTCGCGGCGGATCGCGTCGAGCACCCGCCGCGCGTCGTCGAGCGACACGACGCGCGACGAGCCCGCGGCGGGGGCCGCGCCGGGCCGCGCGGAGGGCGGGTCGGAGTGGAACTCGAACGAGGCCTCGGCGGCGCCGCCCGGGCGCGCGCCCTTCAGGTGCGTCGAGGAGCGCTGGGGCGCGCGGACGGCGCCGCGGCTCGCGCGCGCGCGGATCTCGTCGACGAGCGCCTCGAACTCCTCGCGCACCGCGCTCGACGCGACGGGCATCCCACAGCCCGCGGCGACGAGCTCTGCGAGCTCCGCGATGCGCTGGCCAACGGCCTCGCTCGAGGCGTCCTCGCGATTCTTCCTCGAATGTTCCTTGCTCACCTGATCCTCCTTGACGACGGCTGCTCTTCGTGAACCCACAGGCCAGAAAAACGAAAGCCCCCGGACCTTCTCGGTGCGGGGGCCTATCTCCATGCTGCTCAGCTCAGAGCGGCGGCCCGCACCCGTTCCCGACGCGAATCAGCCCGACGACGTCGACTAGGCTGACGAGCGCAGGAATGGCTAGGCCCGCTAGGAGCCCGACGGACACGCCGCCCTCGACGACGAGCGAGCGCGCCGCCGAGGTCGCCGACGAAGCGCGGTGCACCAGCTTCACAGCGGGGGTCCCATCGCCGGAGGCGTGGGCGCTGGCGGTGCACGTCGACTTCTGCATAGCGTGAGTGCCTCTAGCTTGCAGAGCTGCTGCGTCGCGTCAAGTTGTTTCTTTACAGATCGCTTGTTTCTGCGGTGTTTCGTGCAGTTTTTTTTGCTCGCGCACGCCCGCGGCGAGCGCGTGACGTTCCGCACGAACGCGCGCTGTCCGCGTCGCTCGCCGATGCGCCGCTCTAGATGCGCCGCTGTTGTTGAGACGGCGCGACGGCGCGACTGCGCGACGCGGACGCGCGCGGTGTGCAGGGATGCGTCGCTCGATCGCGGCGCGCGGCGGGCCCTGCGAGGCGCACCGAGCGCATCGCGCGCACCGAGCGCATCGCAGGGAGCGCGCGGAGACGAGCGGATGCGGCGCCGCTGCCGGAGCCCCAGGGGAGGTGTGAGCAAACACCGGACCTCGTCTCGTGCGCGCCCGAAGCGCAGAGTGCTGCCTTGAACCGACTGCCGCCGGTTCGCGCGGCTCCACCATGGAACCGCCATGCAAGCGCATCGCGTGGCGCAGGCGCGCCCTGCCAGTCGAACGATCTCGCCCTGCGGTCGCCGGCGCCGCCGCGCGGCCTCTCCCGCCGCGATCGGGCTCGTCGCGCTGTGCTGCGCGCGGGCCGGCGCCGCCGCGGATCGCGTCGAGCCCGCGCGACGCGCGGAGCTCGCGGCGCTCGCGAGCGCCCAGCCCGCGCGGCCGCTGCAGCCCGCGCCGTCGCGCCCCGCGCCGTCGCGCCCCGGGCCGGGGCGGCGCGGCGCCGCGCCGCCCCGGACGCAGGCGCCGGCGGCCGCCAACCTGAGCACGTTCATCGAGGTCCGGGACGATTTCGTCTCGCGCGGCAAGAGCGGCTTCTTCAACGCCGCGGTGATCCGGGGGGACTACGCCTTCGACAGGAGCTTCTCGCTGCGCGCGGACGTGCCGTTCGCGGTCGTGAGCGGGGTCGACGGCCAGCGCGACGCGGGGCTCGGCGACGTCCTGATCCGGCCGCTCGTCCGCGCGATCGGCACGCCGCGGTACGCGCTCGTCCTCGGCTCGGATCTCATCCTCGACTCGGCGACGCGCCGCGCGCTGGGCTCGGGCAAGAACCAGGTCGCGCCCCTCGTTCAAGCGTACGTCCGCGTGGCGCGGCCCGCGCGGCTGGGGCTGCAGCTGCAGCACGCGGTCTCGTTCGGCGGCGATCCGCGGCGCGACGACATCCAGACGTCGTTGGTGCGGCCCTTCGCGATCGTCGAGCTGCCGCGCGGCTTCTGGGTGAGCCCGGACCAGAGCTTCCAGTTCAACCACCGCGGCGCGCCCCGCGTCGTGTCGACGAGCGTGCTGGAGGTCGGCGCAGAGCTCAGCGATCGCGTGCAGGTGTACGTCGATCCCGGCATCCAGGTCGACAGCCGCGGGGGGGTCGACTGGCTCATGACCGGGGCCGTGCGGTGGGCCTTCCCGCATCGGTCGCGGGGGCGCACGGTCGCGGCCGCGCCGGCGCAGGGCGCGGCCGCGGGGGCGACCGCCGCGGGCGAATAGGCGGGCGGCGGTGGTCCGCGCGCCGCCGCGCCGCCGTGCGGGCGCGCTCAGCGGCGCAGGCCGCGGCGGGGCGCTGCGGGGGGCGGCGCGGGGCGGCGGGGGCGGCGCGCGCTCGGCGAGGGCGGCGGCGGGGCCCGGGGAGGGCGGCGCGCGGCGCGCGCGGCGAAGGCCACGCGCGGCTGGCGCCGGGGAGGGCGGGTGGGCCATGGTCGGGCCCTGAGGCGGCCTCTTGACCCGGGTCGCCGTCCCGCGCCTGATCCCTTATCGCACCCACGCCCATGCTTTCACGAGATCCATTGCTCCTGCTCTCCGCCACCCGGCTGGCTGCGCTGATCCGCGCCCGGGCCGTGACGTCGGCCGAGGTCGTGGAGGCCCATATCCGGCACATCGAGCGCGTGAACCCGACGCTCAACGCGATGGTGGCGGACCGGTTCGACGCCGCCCGCGCCGAGGCGCGCGCCGCCGACGCGCTCCTCGATCGCGGCGACGCCGCCGCGGCGCCGCCGTTCCTCGGGGTCCCGTGCTCCATCAAGGAGAGCTTCGCCGTCGCGGGCATGCCGAACTCCGCGGGGCTCGTCGCCCGCGCCGGCGTGCGCGCGACGGAGGACGCGGTGACGGTCGCGCGCATGCGCGCCGCCGGCTTCATCCCGCTCGGCGTCACCAACGTCTCGGAGCTCTGCATGTGGATGGAGTCGAACAACCGGCTCTACGGCCGGACGAACAACCCCTACGACCCGGCGCGCACCGCGGGCGGCAGCTCGGGCGGCGAGGCCGCGGTGGTCGGCGCGGGCGGCGCCCCGATCGGGCTCGGCTCGGACATCGGCGGGTCCATCCGGATGCCCGCGTTCTTCAACGGCGTCTTCGGCCACAAGCCGACCGGCGGGCTCGTGCCGACCTCGGGCCAGTTCCCGCTGCCCGGCGAGCGCGGGCTCCGCTACATGACCTCGGGGCCGATCGCGCGGCGCGCCGAGGACCTCATGCCGGTGCTCCGCGTCCTCGCGGGCCCCGACGCGCGCGATCCGACCTGCGCGCCGCTGCCCCTCGGCGACCCGGCCTCGGTCGACCTCGGCGGGCTGACGGTGCTCTCGGTCGAGCACGACGGCGTGCGCCGGGTGAGCGACGATCTCCTGGCCGCGCAGCGGCGGGCGGTGGAGGCGCTCGCCGCGCGCGGGGCCACGGTCCGCGAGGCGCGCATCGAGCTCCTCGCGCGGGCGCTCGACATCTGGACCGCGATGCTGGGCGTGGCCGGCGGCGTCACGTTCCGCGCGCTGCTCGGGGACGGCCGCCCGGTCAGCCTGCCGCGCGAGCTCGCCCGCTGGTCGCTCCGCCGCTCGGCGCACACGCTGCCCGCGCTCGGGCTCACGCTGCTCGAGGACGTCGGCCGGCTCGTCCCCTCGCGCATCGCGCGCGCCCTGGAGCTCGGCGAGGCGCTCCGCGCCGAGCTCGTGTCGCGCATCGGCGAGCGGGGCGTGATGCTCTACCCGTCGTACCCGCGGCCCGCGCCGCGGCACTACGCGCCGCTGTTGCCGCCCTTCCAGTGGACGTACACCGCGGTGCTCAACGTCATGGAGATGCCGGCGACGCAGGTCCCGCTCGGCCTCAACGCCGACGGGCTGCCGCTCGGCGTCCAGGTGGCGGCGATCCACGGCAACGATCATGTGACGATCGCCGTGGCGCAGCACCTGGAGCGCTCGTTCGGCGGCTGGGTCCCGCCTTCTCTCTCGTGGTGCCGACGGTGACGTTCCCGCCCGCGGTCGTGGTATCAAGGCTCCCCCCATGACCCTCGACCGCACGTACGATGTGATCGTCTACGGCGCGACCGGCTTCACCGGTCGCCTCGTCGCCGAGTATCTCGCCACCCGGGGCAAGGAGGCCTCCGCCCGGGACGACGCCTCGGAGCGACCCGCCCGCTTCGCGATCGCCGGCCGGAACGCGGGGCGCCTCGCCGAGGTGAAGGCGGCGCTGGAGGCGATCGATCCGGCCTGCGCCGACGTGGGCGTCATCGAGGCGACCTCGGAGGACGCGGCGTCGCTCGAGCGCATGGCGAGCCAGGCGCGCGTGGTCATCACGACCGTGGGCCCGTACTCGAGCCGCGGCGAGCCGCTCGTCGAGGCGTGCATCCGCGCGGGCACCGACTACGCGGACCTCACCGGCGAGCCCGAGTTCGTCGATCGCCTCCTCGAGCGCCACCACGAGGCCGCCCGCGCGGCGGGCGTGAAGATCGTCAACTGCTGCGGCTTCGACAGCATCCCGCACGACCTCGGCGCGCTCTTCACGGTGACGAAGCTCCCCGCGGGCGAGCCGATCGCGGTGGAGGGCGTCGTGCGCGCGCACGGCAGCTTCTCCGGCGGCACGTGGCAGTCGGTGCTCGAGGCCATGGCGCGCGGCGGCCGCAGGCGGCGCGCGGCGCGCTCCGAGGAGGCGCGCGGCGGGCGGAAGGCGCAGGGGCTCAAGGGGCGCATCCGCTACGAGAAGGGGCTGCGCGCCTGGGTCTGCCCGTTGCCGAGCATCGATCCCGAGATCGTGCTGCGGAGCGCGCGGGAGCTCGACGTCTACGGCCCCGATTTCCAGTACGGGCACTACGTGCAGGTCAAGTCCGGGTTGCAGCTCGTGATCGGGATCGCCGGCTTCGGCGCCGTGGCGGCGCTCGCCAAGGTGGGGCCGACGCGGGACCTGCTCCGCAAGGTGCGCAGCCCGGGGGAAGGGCCGAGCGCCGAGGAGCGGGCGCGCGGCTGGTTCCAGGTGACCTTCCACGGCAAGAGCGCGTCGCGCAAGGTGGTGACGCGCGTGAGCGGCGGCGATCCGGGCTATTCGGAGACGGCGAAGATGGTGGCCGAGGCGGCGCTCTGCATGGCGTTCGACCGCGCGCGGCTGCCGGCGCGCGCCGGGGTCCTCACGCCGGCGGTGGCGATGGGGGAGCGGCTCATCGAGCGGCTGCAGGCGGCGGGGATCCGGTTCGAGCTGCTCGAGGGGTGAGCGCCAGCGGCGGGGAGCGTCGGTCCGAGGGAGATCGGCGCCGCTCCCAACGTACCTGGCGCTGCCCATCTCCGTCGGGTGGTGGCCCCATTTGCGCCGGAGTGATTCACATGAAGGCGGGAAGGCAGGAAGATCATTGAGCTTTTCTTCCCGCCTCCCCGCCTTCATGTTCAAATCCGGCCACCACCCTCCGTCGCACCGCCGCGGCCCGCCGCCGGCCACAGACATCGATCGAGGCCGCGAGCGCCCCGTCGCCCGCGCTCGACGCGGAGGAGGGCTGTCGGAGGAACAGCCTTCATGACAGGCCGAGAGGCCGCGGCGCTCGCTCACCACCTCGCCGGCGGATCGCACGTTATCGACGCGCTCGACGCGCTCGAGTCGCTCGACTCGACAGCGCGCGTGTCCCTGGTGGATTTCTCGATGTCAACGGCCCGTGACATTGTGAAACGCGGAGTCCCTGGGGTATCCTCGCGGGAAGTGACCGGCACCGAGGAGCACGGCCTTCGCGGGGAGGAGACGCTGACCCTGTCGCCGGGCCCGGGGGCAGGCCTGGCGAGCGCCTCGACGACGGAATCCCCGGTCCTCGGCGCGGCGCCTCTCGGGCCCACCGAGCCCGCGCCGCGCCCGGAGGAGAGCCCCGCGAGCAGGACGGGGCCGCTGCGGCGATCCTCGACGGCGCAGGAGCCTTCCGGCCCGCCCGTGTCGAGCCGGCAGGCCGCCGGTCCGGCCATCCGCGCCGGGACCCTCATCGGCCATTACGAGCTGATTCGCGAGCTCGGCCGAGGGGGCATGGGCACCGTCTTCCTCGGCCGCGACGTCCGCCTTGGGCGCCTGGTGGGCATCAAGGTCGTCACCAGCCTGACCGGCGCCAGACTCCAGCGGTTCCTTGTCGAGGCCCGCGCCACCGCGCTCTGCAAGCACGAGAACATCGTGACGATCCACGATGTGAACGAGCACGACGGATATCCGTACATGGTGCTCGAGTACATCGACGGCCAGAGCCTCCGCGCGTGGATGGATCAGCGCCGGCCGGCCGGCGCGGACGAGACGGTCGCGACGGCGCCGGTGTCGGCGAGCGCCGCCGTGGAGATGATGGTGCCGGTGGTGCGCGCCCTGTCGTGCGCCCACAAGCTCGGCATCGTCCACCGCGATCTCAAGCCCGAGAACATCATGCTGGAGGCGTCCGGCGCCATCAAGGTGCTCGACTTCGGCATCGCCAAGCTCCTCGACACCGACGTCGCCGGCCCGGTCGATCGCGCGCCCATCTCGCTCCGCACCACCCTGACGCGCGAGGGCGCGATGATGGGGACGATACCGTACATGTCCCCGGAGCAGTGGCTCGGGGAGGGGATCGATCACGCCAGCGACATCTGGGCCGTGGGCATCATGCTCTACGAGCTCGTCACCGGCGCGCACCCGCTCGCGCCGGTGACGGTGCACAGCCTCATGCAGGTCGCCCTGCTCGACCAGCCCATGCCCGAGCTCGACGGCGCGCGCCCGGAGCTGGGCGCGCTCGGCGGGATCATCGATCGCTGCCTCCGCAAGCGGAAGGCCGAGCGCACCGCCTCGGCGCAGCAGCTCCTCGCCGAGCTCCTGCCGCTCCTGCCCGGGCGCCTCGAGATCGTCCTCGGGGCCGACGAGAGCCCCTTCGCGGGCCTGTCGGCGTTCCAGGAGGCCGACGCGGACCGCTTCTTCGGCCGCGCCGAGGACGTCGCCAGGATGGTGACGCGGCTGCGCAGCCAGCCGCTCCTCGCGATCGTCGGCGCGTCGGGCGTGGGCAAGTCGTCGCTCGTCCGGGCGGGGATCGTCCCGGCGCTCAAGCGATCGGGCGGAGGGTGGGAGTCGCTCATCCTCCGGCCGGGGCGCGACCCGATGGCGGCGCTCGCCGAGCTGCTCAGCCACCCCTCCTTGCTGACGAGGGGCGGCTCGGAGCGGCCGGAGCCGCAGGGCGGCGACGCGTCGCGTGGGCGCATGCTCGTCGACCGGCTGCGCGCCGAGCCGGGCTACCTCGGGGCCGAGCTGCGCGCGTGGGCGGCGCGGAAGCAGCGCCGCGTCGTGCTCTTCGTCGACCAGTTCGAGGAGCTCTACACGCTCTCGTGCGACGCCGGCGAGCGCGCCGCGTTCCTCTCGTGCCTCGGGGGCGTCGCGGACGACGCGTCCTCGCCCCTGCGCGTCATCCTGTCGATGCGGTCGGACTTCATCGAGCGGGTGGCCGAGGACAGGCATTTCATGGCGGCGGTGACGCGCGGGCTCGTGGTCCTGCCGCCCATCGGCCGCGCCGGGCTGCGCGAGGCGCTCACGCGGCCGGTCCAGGCGGCGCGGTACGGGATCGAGGACCCGGCGCTGGTCGAGGACATCCTCGACGTGCTGGAGACGACCCGCGGCGCGCTGCCGCTCTTGCAGTTCATGGCGGCGCGGTGGTGGGATCTGCGCGATCGCGAGCGCCGGCTGCTGACGCGGGCGAGCTACGAGGCGATCGGCGGCGTGGCCGGCACGCTCGCGAGCCACGCCGACACGGTGCTGGCGGGGATGAGCGTGCGCCAGGCGAAGCTCTGCCGGGCGGTGTTCGAGCGCCTGGTGACGCCCGAGCGCACGCGGGCCATCGCCAGCCTGCGGGAGATCCGCGAGCTGCCGGGGGAGCCGGACGAGATCGAGGGGGTGGTCCACGTCCTCTCGGACGCGCGGCTCCTGGCGGTCGAGACGGGGCGCGACGACGCCGGCAGCCGCGTGGAGATCGTGCACGAGTCGCTCATCGAGCGCTGGCCGACGCTGCAGCGCTGGCTCGACGAGAACCAGAAGGACGCGGCGTTCCTCGACAAGCTGCGCGTGGCGGCGAGGCAGTGGGAGTCGAGCGGCTGCGCCGACGACACCCTGTGGCGCGGCAAGATCGCCCAGGAGGCGCGCCGCTTCCGCGACAGGTACTATTATCAGGGCCAGTTGCCCGAGCGGGAGCAGCGGTATCTCGACGCCGTGCTCCGGCTGTCGAGCCAGGCGAAGCGCCGGCGGCGCACGCTGATCGCCGGCACCATGACGGGGCTCGCCCTGCTGGTCGCGATGGCCGCCCTGGGGATCATCAAGGTGGTCCGCCAGAACCAGGTCATCACCGCGCAGCTCGAGGAGATCCGCCAGACCGAGTACAACCTCGAGCAGGCGCTCGCGAACGAGCGGGCGGCCCGCGAGGCCGCCGAGCGGGCCCGGAGGAACACGGAGGACCAGCGGCGGCTGGCGGAGGTCCTGCAGAAGGAGGCCGAGGAGGCGCGGTACCGGGCCGAGTCCGCGGCCGAGCAAGCGCGGAAGGCGGCCCGGGACGCCCGGGCGGCGCGCGACATGGCGCGGGCGTCCGAGAGCGGGGCGCGCGACGCCGAGGCCAGGGCCAGCGCCGAGGAGCGGCGGGCCAAGGAGGCGGCCGAGCACGAGCGCCGCAGCCGCGAGGCGCTGGAGCAGCTGATCCAGCGCTCGGTGGGGAACATCCGGGAGGATCTCCGCTAGCGGCCCATGCAGGCAGCTCGGCGGGAGCCCTCCAGGCGAGCGCGGCGGTTCTGGCGGGCGGCGGCGTTTGATAGGATGGTCTCGTGCATCGCGAGACCTGGATCTTCGGTTACGGCTCGCTGATCTGGCGGCCGGCGTTTCGATTCGAGCGGATGGCGCCCGGGTACATCACCGGCTGGGCGCGCCGGTTCTGGCAGGGCTCCACCGATCACCGGGGTGTTCCCGGGGCGCCGGGCCGGGTGGTCACGCTCATCCCGGCGCCTCTGGCGCGCTGCTGGGGGATGGCCTATCGGGTCGCCGCCGCCGACGTGGACGAGGTGCTCCGCGCGCTGGACCACCGCGAGAAGGGCGGATATGCGCGCTGCGACGTGCCGCTCACCCTGGCGGAGGAGGCGCACGCGGAGAGCGCGCCTCGGCCGGCCATCGTGTACGTGGCCACGCCCGACAACCCGGATTACCTCGGCGAGGCGCCGCTTTCCGAGATCGCCGCGCAGGTGCTCGCGTCCCACGGGCCGAGCGGCTCCAACGTCGAGTACGTCCTTCGGCTCGCCGACGCGCTCGCGGCGATGAACGCGACGGACGATCACGTGACCGAGCTCGCGCAGCTCGTCGGCCAGGGCGCCGTCGCGCGCGCGCCTCGCCCCGAGAGCCGCCCCGCGCCGGCCGCTGCGCCTTGAAGGCTTCTCGTCTCCCGTCTCCCGTCTCCCGTCTCCCGTCTCCCGTCTTCCGTGCTCGTCTTTCGTGCGCGTGCGCGTGCGCGCTGACTCTGGGGAATCGCGCACGCGCACGCGCACGGAAGAGCGAAGACGGAAGACGGAAGACGGAAGACGGAGACGAGGGTTGGAGGACGATGTGTCAGTCCCAGCGAAAAACCGCTCTAGTTGACCTCTCCGCCCCCGTCCCCGCCCGAGTGGTCCGCGACCCCGTTGGTCCCGTCGGCCGCCGCCGGCGGCGTCGACCCGCCGCCGTCCTCGCCCTCGGTCGCGTCCGCCGCGAACGCCTCGACCGCGACCACCCGCTCGTCCTGCCCCACGTGCATGATCCGCACGCCCTGCGCGTTGCGCCCCGTCTCGCGGATCTCGCTCGCCTTGGTCCGGATCATCTGCCCGCGGTCGGTCACGATCAGCACCTCGTCGCTCGGGCTCACCATGGCCACGCCCACCACCGGCCCGTTCCGCTCGCTCGCGTCGATCAGGATCACGCCCTTGCCGCCGCGGCTCTGCAGCCGGAACTCCTCGAGCGGCGTCTGCTTGCCGTACCCGCGCTCGCACACCGCCAGCACCCGGTCGCGCCCGTCGCCGCTCACGCCGAGGCCCACCACCACGTCGCCCTCGTCGAGCTCGATGCCCTTCACGCCCATCGTCGCGCGGCCCGTCGGACGCACCTGATCCTCGGGGAAGCGGATGCTCATCCCGCTCCGCGTCGCGATCACGAGCTCGCGCTTGCCGTCGGTGAGCGCCGCCGTGAACAGCTGATCGCCCTCCTCGATCCGGACCCCGATGATCCCCTTGTCCCGGTAGTTCTCGTACTCGTTCAGCGCCGTCTTCTTGATCTGCCCGCGGCGGGTCAGCGTCACCACGAACGTCTCGCCGTCGAAGCTCGGCACCGGCGTGATCGCCGCGACCTTCTCCCCCGGCTCCATCCCGACGAAGTTCACGATCGCCCGGCCCTTCGCGTTCCGCGGCGCCTGCGGGATCTCGTAGACCTTCTTGACGAAGACCTTGCCCTTGTCGCTGAAGAAGAAGACGTACGAGTGCGTCGACGCCACGAAGAGCTGGCTCACCCAGTCCTCCTCGCGCGCCTCCATCCCCACCATCCCCTTGCCGCCGCGGCGCTGCGCCCGGTACGTCGAGGTCGGCGTCCGCTTCAGGTAGCCGGCGTGCGAGATGGTCACGACCATGTCCTCTTCCTGGATCAGGTCCTCCATCTGGATCTCGGCCTCGGCCGGCACGATCTCGGTGCGCCGCTTGTCGCCGAAGCGCGCCTTGATCTCCTCGAGCTCCATCACGATCACGTTCATGAGCAGCCCCATGTCCGCGAGGATCGCCCGGAGCCGCTCGATCGTCTGCGACAGCTCGCCGTACTCCTTCGCGAGCTTCTCCCGCTCGAGGCCGGTCAGGCGCGACAGCCGCATCTCGAGGATCGCCTTGGCCTGCCGCTCCGACAGGAAGTAGTCGCCGCGCGTGTCGGCCTCGGCGCACTCGGGCTCCGGCCGGCCGGCGCGCCGCAGGAACTCGCCGAGCCCGCGGAGCGGCAGCCTCTGCAGGTTCTCCCGCGCCTCGTCCGTGTCGCTCGAGGCCCGGATCGTCGCGACGATGCGATCGATGTCGCTCGTCGCCATCCCGAGCCCCTCGACGAGCTCGCGCTGCGACTCGGCCTGCCGCAGCTCGAAGCGGCAGCGCCGCGTCACCACCTCGCGCCGGTGCTCGATGAAGTGCGAGAGCGTGTCCTTCAGGCTCAGCACCGCCGGGCGCCCGTTCGCGATCGACAGGTTGATGACCCCGAACGTCGCCTGGAGATCCGTCAGCCGGTAGAGCTGGTTCAGGACCACCTGCGGGAAGATGTCCTTCTTCAGCTCGACGACGATCCGCATCCCCTCGCGGTCGCTCTCGTCGCGCACCTCGCTGATCCCCTCGATGCGCTTCTCCTTCATGCACTCGGCGATCTTCGCGACCAGCCGGGCCTTGTTCACCTGGTAGGGGATCTCGGTGAACACGAGCTGCTCGCGGTCGCCCTTCATCGTCTTCTCGACCTGGCTGCGCCCGCGCATCGTGATCGAGCCGCGGCCGGTCGTGTACGCCTGCACGATCCCGCTCTTGCCGTAGATGAGGCCGCCGGTCGGGAAATCCGGGCCCGGCACCAGGTGGAGCAGCTCCTCCAGCGTGACGTCGGGGTTGCGGATGATGGCGATCGTCGCGTCGATGATCTCGCCGAGGTTGTGCGGCGGGATGTTCGTCGCCATGCCGACGGCGATGCCGCCCGAGCCGTTGACGAGCAGCTGCGGGAACTTCGCCGGCAGCACGCTCGGCTCGAGCTCCGAGTCGTCGTAGTTCGGGACGAAGTCGACCGTATCCTTGTCGAGGTCGGCGAGCAGCTCGACCGCCATCCGGGACAGGCGCGACTCCGTGTACCGCATGGCCGCGGGCGAGTCGCCGTCGACCGAGCCGTAGTTGCCCTGCCCGTCGATGAGCGGGTAGCGCAGGCTGAAGGTCTGCCCCATGCGGACGAGCGCGTCGTAGACCGCGAGATCGCCGTGGGGGTGGTACTTGCCGAGGACGTCTCCGACGACGCGCGCGCACTTCTTGTGCGCGCCGGTGGGGCCGATCTTCTGCTCGTTCATCGAGTAGAGGATCCGGCGGTGCACCGGCTTCAGGCCGTCGCGCACGTCCGGGATCGCGCGGCCGATGATCACGCTCATCGCGTAGTCGAGGTAGCTCGTCCGGAGCTCGTCCTGGATGCTGACCGGTACCTTCTGCTGGATGTTCGACGTCTCTTCCATGGGATCTGCACCCGAGGCGCGGGGCGAGCGCGGCGCGCGCGGCCCCGTCGTAGAGGCCCATCCCAGCGCGGCTCGAGCGTCGAGCGGGGCGGCAGAGGCGTCTCAGGCCTCGATCGGCGAGCGACGAGGTCGAATCCGGCCTCCGCCGCTCGCCCTTGACCCGCGCTGTTCAGGGGATGCGACGGATGCGTTCAGGTACTCCAAGGGGCAGGCCGGCGCAAAGGGTTTGCCGGCCCCTGGACGTCGCTCCGGTCAGGGGGAGGCGCACGCCCCGGCGTGACGGCTCGCGCACGCGGCGCGCGTGGTCGCGCCGGGGCGGACCTCGCCGCTGCAATCGGCGCACAGCACCGGCGCCCCCTGCGCGTCGAGCACGTTGACGTCCGTCGTGTACGCGCCCGGCGGGAGGGCCGAGAGGAGCGCGCGCTCGCCGCAGGGCACCGGGCCGACGTAGGGGGGCGCGTCCGTCTCGGGCCGCTCGCCCTCGGGCAGCGGCTCGGTCGCCGTGTAGCTGGCCGCGCCGGCCCCGCAGGCGAGCTGTTCCGCCTCGAGGAGCGCGCCGAGGTCGAGCTCGAGCGCTCCCGCGTCGGACAGCGGGTCGCAGGTCGCCGTCGACGTGACGCCCGCGCTCGCCGCGGCGAAGCAGCTCGACCCGAACAGGAGATCGCCCGCGGCGTTCTTCGCCTCCAGGCGGAAGACGTGGGCCCCTGCCGGGGCGGCGCCGAGGTCGTAGACGATGGGCTCGGCCGGCGGGCAGCCGACGCCGAGCACCGGCGGGAGCGCGCCGCCCTGGGGGAGGACGTCGAACGACGCGATCTCCCGGTCGCCGGCCCCGCACCGTAGCGCGCCGAGCGCGCTCGCCGGGTCGAGCACGATGGCCGCGCGCTGCGTGTCGTCGGGGCGGGAGACCGCGGCGCACCCCTGGACGACGACGTTGACGCCCGTCTTCGCCACGAGCTTGCCGGCGTCGTCCGCGGCGTCGGGGCCGGGGCACGCCCACGTCCAGCGCGGCGCGACCTGGGCGCCGTCGACGAGCATGTGGGGGCTCCCGGAGGTCTCGTCGCCGACGGGGGTGAGCTCCTCGGCGTACTGCGCGTAGCCGTCGATCCTGGCCGTGTACTCGTGGCCCTCGACGACGTAGGTGAACGACACGCGCGACGAGCAGGGGACCGGCGGCGACGAGGGGAGGGTGAACGGACCGCCCTCCGCGCTCTCGTCCGTGAGCGTGGCGACGTAGCTGCGGATCGCCCCCGGCTCGTTCGAGCACCGCACGTCGCCCAGGAAGGCGAGCGGGTCGATGGCGAGCGAGGTCTGGATCCGCCCGTCGTCGTCGTCGTCGTCGTTCCCGCTGGTGCAGGCCGCGAGCGCGAGCACGGCGAGCGCCAGGGCGCGCCGGCCGGACCAGGGCTGCGGCGAGAGCCCGCCTTCGCGATCCGCACCGGACGAGGTTCCACAACCAGCTCGAGCTCGGCCCATCGGCAGGGGGCACTAGTCCAAGCCGGGGAACGGCGCCACATGAAACGCGGCGCGCCCCGCGCGGGGAGGGCGCCGGCGGGCCGCCTCCGGCCCTGACCGCACGCTCGCGCCGGGCTCACCCCGGCCTGGGGATCCTCCCGTAGATGCCGTCGCGCGCCGTCCGCCGCGCCCATCGCCCCCCGGGGCGCGCCGGCGCTCGCGCAGCATGGTCGAGCTCGCGGCCGCAGGGCCGGCGCAGGAGCGATGACCCTCGATTTCAAGATCTCTCGCGCAGAGCGCCAGGGTGCCTTGATGAACGCGTGGAGCCCATTCCTGGTTCGATGATGAAATTGCCAAAAGAAGAGGCTGACTCGCCGCGTGGCTCGAACGCGGGAATCGATTGAAAAGGCGCCAAGGCGCTTCGAGCGCTCGTGGTTCATTCCGGTGTCGATGGTGAAATTATCAATGAAAAGAGCCTAAATCGCCGCGCGGCGCAAACATCGGAATCGATAGGAATCGCGCTTCCTTTGACAGGTGCGATTGGCTATAGCCTCTCTCGCTTATGGGCAAACGCAGCCGGCGTGAACGACGTGAGCACCAGGCTCAGCGCGCCATCGCCTCTCATGATCCGGCAGCGCTCCGGTCGCTCGCCGACCGGAGCCCGGAGCTCGCGGCGCAGCAGCTCGCCGCCGCGCTGGGGGCGGCGACATCGGAGCGCGAGACTCCGCTCCTCGAGATCGCGATCGCGCTGGTCGCCCGCCTTCGGCGCTCGGGGCTGCTCAAGGCCGCCCAGCGCCTCGCGGCCGCCGGGGCTCCCCGGTGCTCCCGTCTCCGGATCGAGCAGGCGCTCGCGGCCTTCGCGCTCGGCGACGACGCGGAGGCGGCGGGGCTCGCTTCCGGCGATCTCGACGTCGGGGCCGTGGTGGGCCCCCTGGTCGACGCGGCGCGGGGGGTCGCGCCGGCGCCGCATGGCGCGGCGCCGCGCGCTGCCCCCGGGCCGCTCCGCGCGCTGCACGCCGCGGCCGCGGCGGTGTCCGCGGCGGTGCGCGGCGAGGCCGCGCTGGGGCGGGCGCTGCTCAAGCGCGTCCCGCCGGCGGAGCGGAAGCGGGTGCTCGCCGCCGAGATCCGCGCGGCCATCGACGCGCAGGACAGCTCCGCCGGCAGGGCGCGCTCCGCCGCCGTCTCGGCGCTCGCGGGCGCATCGGCGCTCCAGGCGGTGACGGGCGCGCGCGAGGCGCTGGTCCTCGCCGCGAGCGAGGCGGACCCCGACCTCGCGCTGGAGACGGCGCGCCGCGTGGAGCTCGACGATCGCGAGGGCGCGCTCCAGGCGATCCGCGCCCGGGCCGCGGCGCGGGCGCTCGCGGCCGCAGGCGGGGCGTCGGAGCGGGGCGTGCTCGACGTGGCGCGACGGTTCGGCGCCGACGTGTTCGACGGCAGGACGCGCGGCACCGCCTGCCTGTACGAGGGCTTCGCGTGCCTCTCGGCCGAGCCGGAGCGGGCCGCTCGGGCCTTCGATCGCGCGATCGGGCTCGGCGGCGATCTCGTCGAGGCGCTGCGCGGCAAGCTGACGCTCGCCCTCGGGCAAGCGGGCGACGCCGGCCCCGACCGCGGCCTGCTCGGCGGCAAGCGGGGGGCCGAGGCCGCGTCGCTCGCCGATCGGCTCGCGCGCGCGCTGTCCCGCGCGCCCGCCGCCGCGCCGCTCGCCGCGGCCGCCGCCATGATCGCGGCCGATGCCTGGGGCGCAGCCGGCAACCCGAGGGCCGCGCGTGCCTCGCTGGAGGTCGCGCGGGCCAAGGCCGCCGGGGCCCTGGCCCGCGAGATCGATCGGCTGGAGGTCGAGCTCCTCGCCGCCGAGCACCCCGAGCGCGCCCTCGCGCTGCTCGAGAAGCTCCTCGCCGATCGCCCCGACGACGCCGACGCGTGGTGGCTCAAGATCGCGCTCGCGGAGCGGCGCGGCGATCGCGCGCTCCTCGACGACGCGATCCTGCAGGGGGCCGAGGCGACGAGGGATCCGGAGCTCGCGATCGAGGCGCGCGAGGTGCTCGGCCGGCGCGGGCAGCTCGAGCCGTTCGCCGGCCTCTCCCCGTCCGCCACCTCGGCAGGCGCGCTCGCCGCCGAGCTGCGCCGCGCGGCGCGCGCCGAGCGCTGCTTCGTCAGCGCGCTCGAGCCGCGCGCCGCCGCGCTCCGCGGCGCCCTCGATCCCGACGCGCAGCTCGCCTTCGACGCCGCCTGCGTCGCGCTGGCGGCGGATCTCGACGGCCCGCCGGCGGGCCGCGCGCGGCTCGTCGAGGC
The DNA here is from genome assembly GCF_051529605.1 of Sorangium sp. So ce296. Classification (NCBI taxonomy): domain Bacteria; kingdom Pseudomonadati; phylum Myxococcota; order Polyangiales; family Polyangiaceae; genus Sorangium; species Sorangium sp. So ce296. The sequence goes on along the minus strand of NZ_CP150325.1, from coordinate 12,840,945 downwards.
CCTGCGCGCCTCCTGGCCTTCGCCCGCGGCGGTCATGAAGCTCGGCGCGGTCTCCTTCCTCTTCGGCCTCGAGGGCGCGCTCGCCGAGGCCGCGCGGGAGGCGCGCCCCGGCGCGGAGTCTGCCGCCGCGATCGCCGCGCTCGCGGAGGCGGCGCTCGCGGCGGGCGACGCGGCCCTCGCGGAGCGCCTCATCGCGCTCGGCGCGCCGCAGTGGCCGCGCCGCGAGCTCTCCCGCCTGCGCGGCCTCCTGGCCGAGGTCCGGCGGCGGGCGCGGCCCGCGGCGGGCCGAGGGCCCGGCTCGATCGGCGCCGCGGACGCGCAGCCGAGGGGCCTGACCGCCCCGCGCCCGGACGTCGCCGGCGGCGAGCTCGACGCGTTGCTCTCGCCCGGGTTCAGCCTCTTCGAGGTGAGCGATCTCCGGGCCCCGACGGAGGACGACGAGGACGACGAGCGCGCAGCGCTGCTCGGGCTGCTCGCGCACCTCGGCGTCTCGCCCGCCGTGCTCGATGGGCTCCCGGCCGCCGAGCGCCGGTCGCTCGAGGCGCGCGCGCACCGGATCCTGGAGGAGGGGCCGTCGGCGCGCTCGAGCGCCGATCTGCGGCGCCTCATCGACCGCCTCCTCGGCGCCGGGAAGGGCTTCCCCGGCCCCGCTGCCCGCCGGGGGCGAGGCGGCCCACGGAGGAGCGCATGAGCGTGATCGACCCTTTCCTCCAGGCGCATGACGCGCTGGGCGTCGGGCCGGACGCGGACGCCGCGGGCATCAAGCGGGCGTACCGGCGAGCGGTGATGGCGCACCCGCCGGACGTCGATCCCGAGGGCTTCCGGCGGGCGCGCGAGGCGTTCGAGCTGCTCTCGGATCCCGGCGAGCGCGCGCGGGAGATCCTGCTCCGTCCGATGCCGGCCGTGGGCCCGCCGTCGCTCCCGGCGGCTCCGGCGCCGCTGCCGGCGGGCGCGCTCGCGCTGACGGTGCTCCGCGCGGTCGCGTCCCAGCTCGATCTCGACGCGCTCGGCGTTCCCCGGGCAAGGACACCCTGATGGCAGAATCGCCTCTCGGCGCGCCGCCCGAGGACCTCGACGCGCGCCTCTCGGAGCTGGTCCGCGAGGTGCGTCGCCAGGGGCGCGCGGCGGTCGCGGCGCAGGCCGCGGCGGAGTCGTGCCTCGATCAGGTGACGGCGCTCGCGCGCGCCGTGGAGAGCGCGCGCGGCGCGCAGGCCGGCGACGCGCCCCGGCCGGCGGAGGAGCTCTCCTGGCTCGACGCGATCCTGCCGGTGGCGGACGCCCTCGATCGCGCGGTCGCGCAGGCCTCGGCCATGGTCGATCGCCGCGCGCGGCTCGAGCGGTCGGGCTTCTGGCCGTTTCGCCGGCGCGCGGCGCCGGATCCGGAGCTCGGCGCCTTGGCCGAGGGGCTCCGCGTGCTGCGGGCGCAGCTCGTCGCGGCGCTCGAGGGCTGCGGGGTGACGATCGACCGGCGCGTCGGCGTCGCCGTGGACCCGGCGGTCCACCGCGTCGCCGAGGTGAGGCCGCGGCGCGAGGACGAGCCCGAGGGCATGGTCGTGGAGGTGATCCGCCCCGGGGTTGCCGCGCGCGGCAGGCTCGTGCGCGAGGCCGACGTCGTCGCGTCGGGGCCGCCGCGCGCGGCGGCGGCCGGGGTGGACGGCGCCGGATCGCCGAGGAAGCGCCTCGGGTTCTAGCGATACGGGCGAGGCGGGCGGGGCAGGGAGGCAGAGGGAAGCGCATGGCGGACGTCGTAGGGATCGATCTCGGCACCACGAACTCGCTCATCGGCGCGGTGCGCGACGGCAAGGTCGCGCTCTTCGCCGGCGGGGCAGGGGATGAGCTCGTGCCTTCGGTCGTCGGCGCCCTCCCGGGCGGCGAGATCCTCGTCGGGCGCGCCGCCAAGAACCGGCGGGTGCTCGATCCCGAGGGCACGGTGCTGTCGATCAAGCGCCTCATGGGGAAGGAGGTGCGCCGGCGCGTCGGCGGGCGCGAGCTCACCCCGCCGCAGATCTCGGCGCTCATCCTGGGGGCGTTGCTGGACCGCGCGGCCGAAGCGCTCGGGCAGCGCCCGCGGCGCGCGGTGATCACGGTGCCTGCGTATTTCAACGACGCCCAGCGCCAGGCGACCCGCGACGCGGGGCAGCTCGCGGGCCTCTCGGTGGAGCGCCTCGTGAACGAGCCGACGGCGGCGGCGCTCACGTACCAGTCGGGCGCCGAGCAGGTCGTCTTGGTCTACGATCTCGGCGGCGGCACGTTCGACGTGTCGATCCTGGAGCGCGACGAGGGGCTGCTCGAGGTGCGCGCGAGCCGGGGCGACACGCAGCTCGGGGGGGACGACATCGACCGCGCGCTCACGTCGGTCGTCCTCGGGCGCCTCGGCCCGAAGCGGGCGCAGGTCGAGGCGGACGCCCGGGCGATGACGCGCCTGCTCGAGGCGGTCGAGCGCGCGAAGATCGCCCTGTCGGACCGGGAGGAGGTGCGGCTCTTCGACCCGTTCTTGACCGGCGAGGGCGCGGACGCCGCGCACCTCGATCTGCCGCTCGCCCGCGCGGAGGTGGAGGCGGCGGCGCGGCCCTTCGTCGAGCGGACGCTCGCGTGCATCGACGCCGCGCTGCGCGACGCGCGCCTGCGCCCTGCGGATCTCGACCGCGTCCTGCTCGTGGGGGGATCGAGCAAGATGCCGCTGGTCCGGAGGATGGTGTCGGAGCACCTCGGGCGGCCGGCGCGGAGCGACCTCGACGCGGATCGGGCGGTCGCCCTCGGCGCGTCGCTGCTCGCGGGGCGGATCGCGGGCGAGCGCGTCGCCGAGGTGCTCGTCGACATCACCCCGCACACGCTCAGCGTCGGCGTGCTGCCGCAGGACGAGCTGCCGGAGAGCCTCGGCGATCTCGGCGCGGCGCCGGTGATCCCGCGGGGCACGGTGGTCCCGGTGGAGCGCACGAAGACGGTCTACACGTCGCACGAAGATCAGGAGATGGCGATGCTGCCCATCGCGCAGGGCGAGCACGAGCGGCTCGGCCTGAACACGCAGCTCGGCGAGCTCCGGGTCGGGCCGCTCCCGCCGAGCCCCGCGGGCTCGCCGGTCGAGGTGACCTTTCGGCTCGATCTCTCGGGCGTGCTGCACGTCGCGGCGACGCACCTCCCGTCCGGCGCGAGCGCGGCGGTGGAGATCGCCAACAGCCCGTACCAGCTGACGGAGCTCCGCCGCGCGGCCGCGCAGGCCGAGGTCGAGGCGCTGCGCGCGGCGGCGAGCGAGGGCGAGCTCGGCGGCGAGGCGACCGAGAGCGATCTGTCGCTGGCCAGGGCGATGCTGGCGCGCGCGGAGCGGGCGCTGGGGCGGCCCGGGGGCGATGACGCGGCGCTCGCCCGGGTGCGGTCTGCGGCGGCGGCGCTGACCGAGGCGGTCGCGCGGAGGGCGCCGGGGACGGCGGCGCTCATGGACGAGCTGTCGGACGCGCTGCTCGATCTCGTGTGAGGCGGGGCCGTGGCCGCGGGGCGTGACCCGGCCGTTGCAAGGCTTGATGCAAACGTTGAAACGGGCGACTCGGGGGCCGAGCGGGGCATTTCAAGGCTTGAGATGGCCGACTTGGGGGCCGAGCGGGCCATCTCAAGGCTTGAGATGGCCGACTTGGGGGCCGAGCGGGCCATCTCAAGGCTTGAAAGCGGCGACTCGGGGGCCGAGCGGGCCGCTTCAAGGCTTGCAACGGCCGACTGGAGCGGCGGGAGGCACCCGCATCGGCGTGCGGCGGGCGCCGCGCGCACGAGGGCCCGCGAAGAGGGCTGGATCGCGCGTGCTTGCCGCGGCTCATGGGCCGAGCTGCCGGCCGCGGCGCCTGGCCACCCAGGGTGGCGTCGCCGCCCTTGCGCTCCCGTCGCCTCGGGCGGCATGTTCGCCGGGATGCGAAGCGGGCGGTGGGCGCGGTTCGACACACGCGGCGACGATCCGCGAGAGGCGTTCGAGGCGTTCGTGTGCCAACTCTTCGAGCGCTGGTGCCGACGCGAGCACGGTCCTGGCTTCCAGGGGGTGCGCTTCGTCGACGGCAGCGGCGGCGATGGGGGCCTCGATGCGTACGCCGAGCTTCCGTCCGGCGACATCATCGGGCTTCAGGCGAAGTGGTTTCCCTCCGACTTCGGTCGAGAGCAGATCAAGCAGATCGACAAGTCGTTCCGGACGGCGGTGGCGGTGCGACCGCGATGCTTGGCGCGCTACTTCGTAGCGCTCCCGTTGAACCTGAACGATCGGACGTCGAAGCCGGCGGGGAGTGGTGGCGACACGCCGCGTCGACGCCGGCCGACGAAGTCGCGGCGCGAGCGATGGGATGAATGGGTCGCCCGGGCGCGCATGGACGACCCGCGGGTCGACATCCAGCTCTGGGATGACGGGCGGATCGAGCAGCTCCTCAACGAGCCCGAGAACGAGACGCTCCACGCTTGCTGGTTCCCCGATTCCGTCCTGACGCTCGGCGATCTCCGCGCGCGGTTCGAATCGGCCAAGGGGCGCTGGCTCCGCCCGCGCTATTTCCCGGATCTGCACGCGACAGCGCAGCTCGAAGAGGATCTGGCCGTCCGTCTGGGTGAGCCCGCGGCACGTGGCCGGCTCTTCCGCGAGCTGGAAGCGGCGACGAGCCTCCTACATGAGGCCCGCGACGCCGTTGCGAGGCTCGTCTGGCTCAGCGTGTTCACGACCGGCGAGATCGGAGGCCCGCCCCTGATCGAGGCGTCGATCGGTGCGCTCGACAGGTTGATCGCGGCGGGCGACGCGCTCGCGAGCGCGCTCCGGCGAGGCGACGCCATCGCGGCGGAGCTGCCCGCGACCGAGCGCGATCTGGACGCTCTAGAGCGTCTCGACCAGGCGTTGCGGGAGCTCCACGACCGGCGGGGATCGATGTTCTGTCCCACGGGCGAGATCCGCGAGCGCTTGCTCCGATGCATCGAGGGGCCCTCGTCCTCCGTGCGTGTTCTCCGCGATCTCTGGCGCCGGTGGCAAAGCGCGCCCCGCCTGATCGTCTACTCGGGGCCACCCGGGGCGGGCAAGACGCACGGCCTTGCCCATGCGGTCGACGTGCGGCTCCGCGCGGGGCTTCCGGCAGCGCTGCTCCGGGCGAAGGAGCTGCCCGCAGACCAAGGCTGGGAGGAGATCTTCAAGAGCGCGCTCGATAGACCGGGAGCGAGGCTCGAGGTCCTGCTCGATGCGCTCGAGGCGACCGCCGTGCGCGCCGATGTCCGGCGGAGGCGCGAGCGCGCGCACGCGAGGTGCGACGGAGGCGAGGCGCCGATCGAGCCGGAGCCCACGTGCTTCATGCTGGCTGTCGACGGCCTGGAAGAGCCTGGCCAGCACCGACGCTGGCGCGAGCTGCTCGGTGAGCTCCCGGTGCATCTCAAGCGACATCCACGCCTGCGCGTCGCGGTGACGCTCCGGACGGCCAGCCGTGAGGCCATCCTCGGGAGGCTCGACGGAGACCAGCTCGACTGGATCGAGGAGGTCCCCCTCGCGGAGCGCGGCGATGCTCAGCGGCTGCTGCCTATTTACTGCGAGCATCATGGCGTCGAGGCCCCGGGGCCGCGTCTGCGGTGGGCGATCCGCGAGCCGCTGAGTGTGCGCCTCTACTGCGAGCTCCGGAAAGAGGATCCCGCCTGGGAACCCAGCCGGCGGACCCTGGCGCTGCCGAACCTGCTTCGCAAAAAGCTCGATTTGGCCGAAGAATTCGTGCGCGAACAGCTCGGCCTGACCTCAGAAAAAGATACGCCGCTGCACTGCATGCTCACCGCCGTCACGTCGGCTTACGTGCAAGGTGGTCCCTTGAGACGCGACGAGGCGATCGCTCGTGCGCGTGCCGCGATGGAACCGCCGGAGCTCCTCTCGGCGAAAGCTTGGGTCTCGGTGCTCGAGCATGCAGAGAATCACGGGCTGCTTCTCCTGCAGACCGACGAGCCCGAGACGCTCTCCGCGCCGCGGACGACGTACGTCGAGCCGGCCCATGAACCGCTCATGGACTACCTGATCGCGGAGCAGACCAGCCGGGAAGTCCAGGCCGCGCTGGCACGGGGCGAGGCGCCGGCGCTCCGGTCGCCCCTCACGGAACGTCCCGATGCGCTGACGCAGACCGCGATCCTGCTGGGCCAGAGAGGCATCAGCCTGGTCGGGTCAGGGCTATGGAAGAACGAGCTTCCCGCGTCGGAGCTGGAGCGCCTCGAACTCCGCGCCATCGCCGCGCTGGAGGGCGAGGCCGCGCGCGCCTACCACCCGTGGGTCCTCGGGAGACTGACGGCGAGCATGTCCTCGTGCCGGCGCGTCCTGGCCGAGCTCTGCGTTCCGGTCGCGCGGGACGAGGCTCACCCGTTCGGTCCCCGCTTCGTGCACGAGGCGCTGTCGCTGTTCGCCCCGATCCAGCGCGATCTCTTCTGGCCGGGCCCGAGCTTGCTGGACGAGGGGGGTCAGCCGCTCCTGTGTGGCCATCGCATCGACGTCGCCCTGGAGGAGCTCTCGATCGAGCCCGACGATGCCGCTGACGGACCGCCGCTTCTGCTCGCCTGGGCCCTGACGTCGCTGGACCGCCGCTGGCGCAGACGTCTGCGTGTGGCGCTGGCGCGCTGGGGAGCTGGCCGGCTCGACGAGCTCCTCCGGTGGCTCGACCTGACGATCGGCACGAATGATCCGCAAATGGTCGAGGACATCGCGATGGTCGCCTTCGGGGCCGCCTGCCTGGCCGGGGCGAACCCGAGGCTCGGCGCGCTTGCGACGTGGGTCGACGTCCACCTCCTCACGCCGGGCTCGGCGCACCGGCGCGAGGATATCGTCGTGCTGCACGCGGCGCGGGGCATCGTCGAGCGCGCTGTCGCCGTGGGCGTGCGTGTCGAGGAATCGAGCCTGGAGCACGCGCGCCTGCCCTACGCGGCGGGCGAGGCGCTGCTCGCCATCGACGCAGAGGCGGCTCGGAAGGCCGACGACCACGAGGGGATCTGGCCCATCGAGGGGGCGCTGGCGTGGCATGTGGTGCCGCGGGCGATCGAGGCGTTCTTCCAAGCGCCGGAGTCCACGGGCGCCCGCGGGCGATGCCTCGACCCTCGTGTCGAGCACCTGCTGGCGTCGCATACCTCCTCGGCGGCCGTCGAGGCGCTGACGCCGCAGCGCTTCGCTTTCGGCGTGATCGTGGCCCATCTGCGCGACATGGGATGGGACGGCGCCGTGGGACGGAACGCGGACGAGCTTTGGGCGAGGTCGCCCCTGGCATACGCAGACGAGGCAGATGGGCCGATCTGGCGCACCATCGCCCTCGTGCGACGAGCCGAGCGCGCCCATGACAGCACGCGCAAGCCCATCGATACCGTCGAAGAGAAGTATGTATGGACCGGATGTCGCATGCTCCAGGCCTACCTGGCGGCGCGCGTCCCGTCGTCCTCGCATGTGGGCCAGCGTCTGTGGACGGAGCCGCCGGTCGATCCGATCATGGCGTCGATGCTCGAGGCCAATCCTGCCTCCGACGTCATCGAAACAGCTGCGTCCGCCGGGGTGCACTGGATTGGCTGGGCCGATCGCCATCTGGTCCCGACGGTCCTCTTAAAGGCTCACGGACAGCTCGATCGGGCCAACGAGTGGGTGCAGCGCGCGCCGGAGCCGGACATAGGCCCCTGGCTTCAACTACCCGGGCACGCGGTCCCGCCCTGGGCCGCAGACGCGTCGTGGCTCACGCTCCGGCGCACCGCGTTCACCCGGGAGCCGCAGAGCCAGGCGCACTCGGAGCTCCACCTCTGGTCTGGCACCGTGCCTTCCTGGGCAGCGGACCTCATCGAGCGCGAGGAGGCGCTCCGGCAGTCTCTTCGACCGTCCTCGGCGGATACTTTGTTCGGCTTTGCCGAGAGCGTGCCAGCCCTTTCGTACGTGGACCCTTCGGAGGCGACATGGGCCCCCTGGGCCGCCGGTGTCCATGAGCCTCTGGAAATACCTTCAAGGTCGGCGTCCGGTCAGGGGGCGAGCATCGCGGTCACGCCGACCACCGCGATGATCGGATGGGAGTCGCAGCGGGGCGAGAGCGCGATCTGGATGCTGGCTCACTGGCTTCGGCGCTCCCTCAAGCTCACCGGTGTGAAGCGTGTGCGTGCGCCCATGAGCGAAGAATGGCGATTCCATGATCTTCACGGGACGGTGCACGCTGTATATACCTGGTGGGGTGGTGCAGGGCCGGAGTTACATGAGGCACTTCTGATGCAGCGAGGCTCCCTCGCGCGCCTGCTCGAGGATCGTGGCGAGGTGCTCGTCTGGGGCGTGCGGGTGCTTCGGGAACCCGCCGGGGTGCTCTTGCCGCGGCACCCTGATCAGGAGGCGACGTGCCGCTGGGAACGTCGCCAGTTCTGCTGGCTCTCTTTGTTGCGAGGGGACAACGTGCACATCTTTCGGTTCGGTGAATCGGGGGAGATTGCTGGAGTCGCACCGGAGCCGCCCGCTCTTGGCTCTCCAGCGTCGCAAGAGAGCCCCGGCCGCCTTGTCACCGCTCCGCTTCCGAATCCAGATCATGCGGTTCCGCTCTCGTCCGAGCTCGATGACGAGAACGCCATTCCATATTTCCTGTGGGATGATCCCATGCCGGTGCACGAGGTCCGGCGCCGTCTCGCTACGGCGTCTCCTCCCGAGCGCGATCGTCTTCTCGGAAAGATCCTGCGGGAGGCACGCGATCCAGACGTATGGCGCTTCACCAGTCCCGAGGAGGTGGCAGAGCGCTTCAGCTCCCTCTCGCGGCAGCTCGGGCGGCGGCGAGCGTTCTGGGAGTTTTTGCTCAATCGGTGGCACAAGGAGGGGTTGCTTGAGCACCAGCCAGCTTAGCCCGCTGCAAGCGGACATTCTTGCGGCGTTCTTTCGTCGCGAGCAGCGCTTCTTCTTGACCGGAGGCGCAGCGCTGGCCGGCTTCCACCTCGGTCATCGACGCACGGCGGACCTCGATCTATTCACGACCCAGGACGAGCTCGGCGCGACCGGTGATCTCGACGCCGGTGATGTCGCCCTGAAGGCAGCTGCTCAGGAGATCGGCGCCTCGGTCGAGAACATCCAGACCTCGCCCGAGTTTCGCCGGCGGCTTGTGAAGCGAGGTGATGATCGGGTGGTGGTGGATCTCGTCCTCGAGCGCGCTGTGCAGGTGCGCCCAGAGAAGCAGCTCATCGGCGGCATCCGGGTCGACGTCCCGGAGGAGATCCTCGCCAACAAGCTGTGCACGTTGCTGTCACGCTCGGAGCCCCGCGACCTCGTCGACGTCCATGCGCTGAAGCAATACGGCCTCAGCGTGGAGGCCGCGTTGCCGCTCGCGGCACGCAAAGATGGTGGGCTGACCCCTGCGAGCCTCGCCTGGGTGCTCTCTCAGATCGAGATCCCCGACGATGCGCGTGTACCTGGCGGCATTTCGCCAGCCGAGCTCCGCGCGTTCGTGGAAGAGCTGATCTCCTTGCTCACCCGCCTGGCGCACCCTGGAAAGAAAAGCCGTCAAGGCGGTTCAGACCTGTGAGTGGATCTCCGGCGCCTGCTACGCGCGGCTAGCCACCGCTGCCCCCCGTGCCGCCGGCGCCTCCGCCGCCGCCTTCGCCGTCAGCCCCGGCGCCTCCGCCGCCACCTTCGCCGTCAGCGCCGGCGCCGGCGCCGGCGCCGCCGCCGTTCCCCCCGCCTTCACCGTCAGCGCCGGCGCTTCCGCCGCCGCCACCATCGCCCGAGCCGCCGCCCGCGCCGGTCGGTGGTTTGACCACGAACGCGCAGGCCTTCAGCGCATGAGCCCGCTTGGTGATCACCTCGCACGGGCTGATCGCCCCATCGGCGCCGTCCGCGAGCTGCGCGGCGGAGCACTCCGCCATGGAAGCGACGTTGTCGGCGGCGCACTTGCGCGTCGCGCCGACGGCGTCGACGCAGGCCTGGATCTGGCTTTCCGTCGGCTCCGGCGCGGGGTTGTCTTCGGTGCCGGCGTTCTCGATGCCGTGGAGGCACTGGTCCCAGACGAACTCGACGCAGGCGTCCACCTTCTCGTCGGCGTCGGCCGAGCCGACCCACGCCGGGCACGCGGCGGCGGCCTCGCACCGGGCCGTCTCGATCTGCCGGCAGGCACCGATGCCCACGGCGGCGGTGCCGCAGCTCTGGGTTGCGAGGGTCACGGCCCCGAGGCCGAGCAACACGGCCGCGACCCACGTTGCGGAGCTCCGCCTCGCGGCGGAGAGGACGGCGAGCGCAGACGAACCCACCCGGCCGAGCTACCACGTGCCCGCCGGGGGCGTCGAGTTTTCCGCCGCCCACCGCCCCGCAGGGAGCGCGACCGGCGTGCCCGCGACGGCGCCGCCGCCCGCACGCCGGCTCGCGTCCATGGCGCAGTCATGGCGCAATCGGGATGCAACCGGGCCGGCTCGGCCGCAGCGCCGGGCCCCCGCGCCCCGGCGGCGAGGGCCGCGCCTCCGCGACGAGGGCCGCGCCCGCGGCGCCGCGCCGTCGCGAACGGTGCCCGGCCCGGGCGCCGTCCGATCTATGCTCCCGTGGCCTCGATCTCCCGATGGATCCGCCGAGCCTCGCGCAGCTCCGACCCGACACGCTTTTCCACGGGCGATACCGCGTGGTCCGCTCGCTCAAGGCGGGCGGGATGGGGGCGGTGTACGAGGTCGTCGACGAGGTCACGGACCGCCGCCGCGCGCTCAAGGTGATGCTCCCGGGATCCATCCAGGACCCCGGCATGCGCGCCCGGTTCGCCCAGGAGGCCAAGATCACCGGCGGGATCGAGAGCGATCACATCGTCCCGGTCTCCGACGCCGGCATCGACGCCGACTCCGGGATGCCCTTCCTCGTCATGGACCTGCTCCAGGGCGAGGAGCTCGCGAGCCTGTCGGCGCGCCGCGGCCCGCTGCCGCCGGTGGAGGTGGTGCTCTACCTCTCCCAGGTCGCGCGCGCGCTCGACAAGATGCACGCGGCGGCCATCGTCCATCGCGACCTCAAGCCGGCGAACCTCTTCTTGACGCGGCGGGACGACGGCTCCCCGTGCGTCAAGGTCCTCGATTTCGGCCTGGCGAAGATCGCGGCGCAGAGCAGCATGGCGGACCGCACCGCGATCCTCGGGACGCCGCTCTACATGGCCCCCGAGCAGATCCGCGGCGACGGCGCCGTGGGGCCGAAGGCCGACATCCACGCGCTGGCGCACGTGGCCTTCACGCTGCTCGTGAGCAGCCCCTACTGGCTGACCGAGGCGAACGTCCTGCCCTCGATCTTCGCGCTCCTCCAGCGGATGGCGGCGGGGCTGCCCGAGCCCGCGAGCGCCCGCGCCGCGCGGCGCCGCACCGTCCGGCTGCCGCCCGCCTTCGACGCCTGGTTCCAGCAGGCGACCGCGATCGATCCGAGGGACCGGTTCGACCGCGCCACCACGGCCGTCGCCCTGATGGCCGAGGCGCTCGGCGCGCCCGCGCCGTCGAGCCCGCCCCCCGGGCCGGTTCCGCCCACGAACCCGCCGCCGTCGTCGCGTCGCAGCCTCGAGCTCGACGACCGGCGCGCCGCCGCCCCGCCGGACCCCGGACCGAAGCCGCCCGATCCGGGACCGCGGCCGCCCGAGCCCGCGCCGAGGCCGCTGGACCCCGCGCCGAGGCCGCTGGACCCCGCGCCGAGGCCGCTGGACCCCGCGCCGAGGCCGCTGGACCCCGCGCCGAAGCTCGCGGGCGACGCGCGGCACCGCGACGAGGATCTCGCCGAGGTCGTCCACGAGGAGCGGCTCCGGGCCTTCCTCAAGAAGGAGGTCCAGCGCGCCAGGGAGCAGCGGACCCGGCGGCTGTCCCTGCTGCTGCTGGGCGTGGACGGCCTCCAGGAGATCGAGGAGAAGCACGGGCGGGCGGCGGTCGACCGCATCCTCAACGACCTCGCGCGCGTGGTCCGGATCTACGTGCCCGAGGACGGGCTGCTCGGGCGGTACCGCCGCGACCTCCTCGCGATCGTCCGCCCCGGGATCGGCCGGACGCGGGCGTCCGCGTTCGCGAAGGTGCTCGGCGAGAAGGTGCGCCAGCACCGGTTCCGGCGCATCCCGTCGATGCCCGTCCGGATGACCATCCGGATCGGCGTCGCCCACCTCGAGGAGGACGACACGACCGCGCACGATCTGCTCGAGCGCGCGACGCGCGACCTCCTCGAGCGGGGCGAGTGAGCGCCCGGCGGGATCCCCGCCTCTGGTTCCGCCCGCCAGAAGTCCGGCCAGGGATCCGGAGAGAGAGCTCAACGCAAAGTCGCAAAGGCGCAAAGACGCAAAAAAGATTTGTAGTTTTGCGTCTTTGCGTCTTTGCGTCTTTGCGTTTATTTCTCTATCGCTCGCGAGGCAGATCCCTGGCGGGAGTTCTGACCCGCGGTATTCGTAGCAGGTCGGACCCCCCGCTCCGCGATCACCTCACCGACGCCCCGGCGTCAGCCGCTCCGCGCGCGCGCCGCAGCATCGCGACGCTCGCGAGCGTCGACGCGCTGAGCACGAGCCACATCGCGGCGTACCCCTGGGTGGAGGCGAAGAGCGGACGCAGGAGGTCGATGGCCGCGCCGGTGAGCGCGGGCCCAAGGAGCGTCCCGACGCCGCCGCTCACGTCGAAGAGGCCCGCCGCGGCGCCGTGGCTTCGAGCGGGCATCCGCTGCATGACGGTCGCGTAGGGCAGGGTGCTCGCTGCCCCGCCGCAGAAGGCGATGAGCGGGAGCTCCGCGCCGAGGAGGAGCGTGGAGCTGGAGAAGGCGGGGAGGACCAGCCCGAGCCCGAAGACGACGAGCGTGCGCGCGAGGACGCGCGCCGCGCCGTGCCGGTCCGCGAGCTGGCCGCTCACGAGCGCGCCGAGGAGGGCCCCCACGGCGACGACGGTCATCGCGCCGGCGATGAACTTCATGCTCTTGCCGAGCCCCTCGGTCAGCCAGAGCACGACGAAGGCCTTCATGCCGCCGAGCGTGAGCGAGAGGAGCGCGTTGGCGATCATGAGCGCGCGGATGGCCCGGTGGTCACGGAGCAGCGCCCAGACCTCCGCGGCCGACGAGCGGGAGCCACGCTGGGGGACCGCGGGCGGCCCTTCGGTCCCGCGCAGCCCGAGCACGAGCAGCACGGTCCCAAGGAGCAAGGCGGCGGCCGCGACGAGGTACGGCAGCGGCCGCCAGAGCTCGAGGAGCAGCCCGCCGCCGACGAGCGCGGAGCCGAGGCCCACCTGGCTGAAGACGCCCTGGATCCCCTGCGCGCGGCCGCTCAGGCTCAGGGGGACGAGATCGGCGTAGAGCGCGCGGTAGGGCGCGAGGTAGGTGAAATAGGCGGCGTAGAAGAAGAACACCTCCACGGCCATGACGGGGAGCGAGCGCGCGAGCGGGATGAGCGCGAGGGCGACCGCCGCGACGGGCGCGGTCGCCATCAGGAACGGGACACGGCGGCCGAACCGGGTGTCGACGCGATCGGAGAGGCCGCCGATCCAGAGGGGGACGAGCAAGGCGACGAGCCCCTCGCCGCCGACGAGCGCGCCGATGCCGGCGCGCGAGCCCGTGAACCCGCGCGCGAGCACGGGGAGGTATGTGGAGATGACCGTGAGGGACAGCGACAGCCCCAGGCCGGGGGCGCCGAGGAGAAGGAAGAGGCGTCGCTCCGCGCTCGAGAGCCGCGCCCGCGCCGGCCGCATCACTCGCCGCTCCGGCGCCGCTGCTCCCGCCGCCACGCGGCCGTCCCGCTGGGTCCGCCCACGGGCCACGCGAGGTCGAGCACCACCAGCGAGACGAGCAGCAGGACCGGGATCGCCAGCGCGCGCGCGCCCCAGCGCGCGTGCGCGAGCGCGCTCGCGGCGGCGCCCGTCACGAAGCTCGGCCAGATGATCCCCGTGGCCACGAGGTGTCGCGCCGTCGAGCGCAGGTCGACGGGGGCGTCGCGAGGCCTGGCGAGCAGCTGGGCCAGCTCTTCGGCGAAGTTGGTGAGCATGCCGGTGATGTACGTGGTGCGCACCGTCACGCCGTCGATGCGGCGGAACGTGGCCGTCTGCACCCCCATCGCCAGGCTGACGAGCGACGCCTGCAGGTCGAACGCCCACGCCGGCTCGAGCGGGACCGGCCCCGCGTGCGCGGTCACGCTCACCCCGACGAGGAAGCCCCCGAGCAGGGCCGCGGTGAGCGCGAGGCCCGGCGCGACGTCGGCGCGCACGCCGCGATGGGCGCAGACCTCGGCGAGCGCGGCGCCGCAGACCACGCCCGCCACGAAGACCACGGCCGGGAGCCCGCGCGTCACGATCGCGCGCGCATCTCCGCGGGCGATGGCCTGGCCGAGCGCGGCGCTGTTGCCCGTCATGTGCGTCGTGTAGAGATGATCGAGCGACAGCCAGCCGATCACGTCGACGGCCCCGGACACGAAGGCGAGCGCGGCAGCCACGCCGAACCTCGCCTCGATCACGTTCACCGGCCGGTCCATGCCGCCGCGCGAGCTGCAACCGCTGCGCCACGAAGATCGCGTCGCGCCGCCGCGCGATCTTGCGGGGGTGGCTTGTCATCGAGGTCGAGCCGCCGCGCCGAGGCCGCCGCCTCCGGCTGGCGCCGGGGGAGGAGGCGCTCGGCCAGGGCATGAAGGGCTTCGAGGTCGGCGAGCGCTCGGAAAGGGGCGGGCCCTTTCCCGGGGCTCAGCGGCGACCACGCCCTCGCGCTCGCTCTGTGAGCGCGTCGGCGCTGGCGGCGTCGCGGAGGTACGTGCGGAGCGCGATCAGGGTGATGAGCCCGCTTCCGAACAGCGAGATGAGCATGACGGAGAAGGTCGCGCGCAGGGGTGACGGGCCGCCGGCGAAGACGTTCTCGGCGACGTACCCGAAGACCACCGGCGCGGCGGCCTCCGCCGCTTTGCGCACCGTCATCCGGACGCCTTCCGCGCGACCCCACAGGTGCGAGGGCACGATGTCGAGCCGCGCCGCGTCGAGCGGAGGGTTGGCGGCCGCGAGCGCGAACGCGGCGAGGACGTACAGGATCAGCGCGGCGGCGAGGGCGACGGAGAGCAGGCCGAGAAAGAACAGCGCCGTGCTCGCCAGGTACGCGCACGCGGCCACCCAGATGCGCGCCGTCTCGTGCCCGCGGGCGAGCAGCCCATCGACGCCCCTGCCGCCGACGTAGACGCCGAGGACCGCGCCGGATCCCACGATCGCGGCGGCGCCGAGGGCCGCCTGGTGGCTGAGGTGGTAGCGGTCTGTCAGGAGCTCGACGGAGAAGATGCGCAGCCCGCCGAAGAAGTAGTAGCCGAGCGCGGAGCTGATGATCAGGACCAGGTTGGTCGGGATGCGGAGCACGGAGCCGAGCGCCCGGAGAAACGATCGCTCGCGCCGGTCGACGTCGTGGACGAGGCGCTCGCGCGGCTCGACGCCGGCCGCGCGCGCCCTGGCGCCGACGCTCTGCGCCGGACGGGGCCACGGCCCCTCGTCGCGCGACGCCGCCGCGCCCGGACGCGCTTCGATGCGCTCCTGGCCTGGCTGGAGCCAGCTCGCGCCGCCGCGCGCCGGCTCGGGGAGGCGATGGATGGCCCACGCCAGAAGGGGCGTCGGCAGCGCGAGGGCCCAGAAGCCGAGGCGCCACGAGATCTCGGCCAACAATCCCGCGGCGATGACGCCGATCGCCGTGCCGATCAGCTCGCCCGAGAGGATGAAGCCGAACACCCGACCGCGCAGATCAGGTGGAGAGTAGTCGCCGACGAGGGACGCGACCGCGGGCTGCGCGGCCGCGATGACGGCGCCGAGCGCGACCTGCGCGGCGAGGAGGACGGCGTAGGAGGTCGCGGCGCCGCAGGCGACCATCGCCACGCCCCACAGCACGATCGTCAGCGCCAGGAGCCGTGTCCGCGCCCTGCGATCGACCAGCCAGCCGAACACGAGGGTGCCGGCGGCGGCGACGGCGGATTCGACCGTGAACAACAGGCCGAGCTCGGTGCCGTCGATGCCGAGCGACCCCTGCAGCGGCGCGGCCATGCCCCCGATCGCGCCAGCGTCGGCGCTGTCGAGCGACAGCACGAGCGCCATCAGGACGATCACCCTGGCCTGCGCTCGCCCTCCGAGCTGTCGCAGCAGCGCATCGCCGATCCGGCGTGCGAAGCGCGTCCGCGGGAGGGGCTCGCTCCGAGGGGCGGTCACCGCCGGAGCACGGATGCCGTGCGGCTCGAGACGGCGGTGCGGCTCGGGATCTCGGTCGACCCCGGCACGAACGAGGCGACGGGCGCGACCGGCGCGGCGCCGAGGACGCTCGTGGCCCTGGGCGCGGAGGACCTCGGCGGCTCGCCCGCCAGCGCGCTGCGTGCCTGGAGGACACCCGTCTCGCCCCGTTCTGCGGGCCATTCGCGATCTTCGGGCCCCCTCGATGCCATGATTTCCCCCTTCAGCGCCGGGAGCGCTGCCCGTGCGCACGTGATGCGATGCATACGCTGCGCCGCGCGGGGTGGGGCTCTCCCGAGGGGGCGCGAGAGCGTCGGGCCATACCGGAGCGGCCCTCGGCGGCGAAGCTGGCGCGTCCTACCAAAATCTCTACTGTTTCCGGCGGCCGCTCGTCACCGACCGGCTGCTCTGGCGGGACTGTTCCGCGGGGGCGAACCGGGGCGATCCGTCGGAACCCGGCGGGGCCGCCGTGGGCGATAAACCGGTCGGGTATGCGCCGCCGGTGTGGACAGGAAATACCGCGCCCGGGGGCTGAGCACGGCCGCGAGACGAACCGCTCGTCAGTCGTCGCTCGCGGGCGAGAAAGGCGTGACGGGCGCGGATTCCTCGATTTCTCGCCTCGGCGGGTTCTTGACGGAAAGCGTGCTGTCGATGAGGACGGCTCGGCGCGGGCGCGGCGCGCTGACCTGAGCTTTGCAGAGCTCCTCCACGACGCGGCCGCGCAGCGCGTCGTTCACTTCCTTGTTCTTGCCGGGCGGCACGCGCGCGCTGATACGCAGGACGATCGAACCCTCGTTGAGCTCCTCCACGCCGACGTCCACCTGCCCCGGAGCGCCCGTCTGCAGTTCGACCTCCTTCTCGGCGACCCTCGCGAGGAGCTCACGCACCCGCTGGACGTCCTCCTCGTAAGGCACGTGCACGTCGACCACCGCGTTCACGTAGGTTCGCGAATGGTTCGCGACCTTGCGCACCTCGCCGTTCGGGATCGAATGGAGCACGCCGATCTCGTCGCGGATCTTCGTGATGCGAACGCCGATCTCCTCCACGCGCCCCTGGATGCCGCCGATTTCCACGAGATCCCCGACGAGGAGCAGATTCTCGAAGAGGATGAAGAAGCCGGCCACGATGTCGCCCACGAACGTCTGCGCGCCGAAGCCGATGGCCACGCCGATGACGCCGGCGCCGGCGAGCAGCGGTGTGGGATCGACGGACGCCTCGCGCAGGCCCAGCACGAGAGCCGAGAAATAAATCGCGTACCGCACGAAGCCCATGGCCACAGGGACCAGGGTTTTTCGCTGCTGGAGCGTCTGGGGGTTCTCCTCCGCCACCTTCCCGAGGAAGAGGTCGTTGATGAGGAGCACGCAGATCTCGACGAGGACCCGGCTCGCATAAACGATCGCGATGATCCGGAGCCCGACCCGCCCCGCCTGCGAGAGCCACGTGTCGGGTGTGAGCGCGTCCGCGACCCACGTCGCCGCCGTGATGTACACGCAATAATCGACGACGCGCTTCGTGATCCCGAGCAGGTGCGACAGGTTCCCGAGGTACCTGAGCGGGCTCTCGACGCGGGCGAGCCTCGTGGAGTTGTCGAAGATGACGTCGAGGAGGAGGTATCCGATCCCCGTCGCGAGGCGGCTCACGTAAAACGCGCCCAGCGTGTAGCTGGCGAGCAATACGGCGCGCTGGGGCCCCGGCGCGAGCGCGAGCTTCTCGGTGAGGACGACCGCGGCGGCGCCGAGGACGACCACGCGGAGCGCCTTGCGCAGGCGTATCGTGACCTCTGCGACCGGCTCGCGCCGCTTCGCCAGCCAGTCCGAGCGCGCGACCGCCTTTCCCAGCGCGTCGGCGAGCCCCCGGGCGAGGGCGTCGACGAAGAGCGCGCCGACGACGATGCCGAGCGCGGTGAGCAACCGCGTCTTGGCGAGCGCGGGCTCGTCTCCGACGAGCCCGACGAGCGCGCTCTTCACCACGTCGAGGGCGCGAATTCCGCGAACCGTGGCGAACGCCGCGCCGCCGATGAGCACGGCCCCGACGAGCGCGACCCAGACGAGCGCGCGGCGACGGACGCGACGCCGGAACGATTTGCGCTCGTCCGCCGTGACGTGCTCCAGCGTCGGCGAGCGCAAGACGAAAGCGTAGCCCCGATGGATCAGCCTGACCACGAGCTCCGAGAGGAGCAGGAGCACCACGATCGCGATGCACAGCGCGACGAGGTTGTGGAGGAGCAGGTCGAGATGCAGCGTCATCGAGGCTGACGAGCCTACCGCCCGATCTGCACGTTCTCAAGGACGCCGAGAGCGTCGGGCACCAGCACCGCGGCGGAGTAGTACGTGCTCACGAGGTAAGAGCTGATGGCCTTCGGGTCGGTCTCCATCTTGCGGGCCGAGACGCCGGGCTCGATCTCCTCGGGGAGGCCCGTGCGGTGGAGGCCGATGACGCCCTGATGCTCCTGCCCCGTGCGCATGACGAGGATGGAGCTCGTGTCGTCCCCGTTGATCGGGATCTTGTCGCAAGGCAGGATCGGGACGCCGCGCCACGCCGTGACTCTCGCGCCGGAGAGCACGACGCTGGTCGGGTAGACGCCGCGGCGACTGCACTCCCGGTGGAAGGCGGCGATCGTGCGCGGGTGCGCCAGGAAAAACTGCGACTTGCGGCGCCGGCAGAGGAGCTCGTCCATGTCGTCGGGCGTCGGGCGGCCGCTCCGGGGATGGAGGCGCTGCTTCAGGTCGGCGTTGTGCAGGAGGCCGAAGTCGCGGTTGTTGATGAGCTCGTGCTCCTGCCGCTCGCGCAGGGCCTCGACGGTCAGGCGGAGCTGCTCCTGGAGCTGATCCATCGGATCGTTGAAGAGATCCGAGACGCGCGTGTGGAGCCGGAGGACCGTCTGCGCGACGCTGAGCTCGTATTCACGCGGCGCGGCCTCGTAATCGACGAACGTCCCCGGGAGCGCGCGCTCGCCCTCGTGACCGGCGGTGATCGCGATCGCCGCCTGTCCGAGCTTGTCCTGCGGCTTCTTCAGCCGCTCCTTGAGCGACTCGACGTGCGCGCGGAGCGCCGGGGATCGCGAGATCAGCTCCTCGAAGGCGCGCTGCGGCAGCTCGAGGACGATGCACGGCGTGACGGCCTTGACCGAATACGTCCAGACGTCGTTCGATTCGATGACGGACTGATCCCCGAAATGGTCCCCATCCGCGAGGACGTCGAGGATCGTGTCGGCGCCGTACTTGCCGACGCCGAGCTTCTGCGCCTTCCCGTGCGCGAGCAGGAAGATCGTCTCCGCGGGTTTTCCGCGCTCGGCGATCAGCGCGCCGGGCTTGTACTCCCGCTGGATGAACCGGCTCGCCAGGGCGTCGAGCACGTCGTCGTCCGAGAAGCCTTGCAAGAGCGGCAATTCGCAGAGCTCCTGCGGGATCACCTGCACATTCGCCCCGACGTTGCCGAAGCTCAACCGCCCGTCGCCGATGGCATAACTCAGGCGGCGGTTCACGCGATACGTGCCGCCCGTGACCTCGATCCAGGGCAAGACCCGCAAGAGCCACCGGGACGTGATCCCCTGCATCTGCGGATGCGACTTGGTCGTCGTCGCGAGCTTTCGCGCCCCCAGCGTCCCGAGGCTCGAACGCTCTACCTCGTTCCCGATCCCAGGTGTTTCGGCGTTTGCCATGATGTGCCTTTCCTTCTGCGCGCTTCGGAGAGCAGAGCGCTCCGCGTATCCCCCGCGTTTGTGCGGGGCACACGCGGAGCGCCTACCGCTCGCGTCTCATTCGTAGGCGCGTCCGATCTCGACGCTCTCCAGGACGCCGAGCGCGTCGGGGACCAGCACGGCCGCCGAGTAATAGAGGCTGACGAGGTACGACATGATGGCCTTCTCGTTGATCCCCATGAAGCGCACGTTGAGGCTCGGCTCGACCTCGTCCGGAATGCCGGCGTGGTGCAGGCCGATGACGCCCTGGTTCTTCTCGCCCGCGCGCACGAGCAGGATCGAGGTCGTCCGCGTCTCCGAGACCGGGATCTTGTTGCACGGGAAGATCGGCACGCCGCGCCACGCCGGGACGTGGTTGCCGTTCACCTCGACGCTCTGCGGATAGATGCCGAGGCGGCTGCACTCCTGGCCGAACGCCGCAATGGCGCGCGGGGGCGCGAGGAAGAACGACGGCTCCCTCCAGACCGTGGCGAGGAGCTCGTCCATGTCGTTCGGCGTCGGGGGGCCGCTGTGGGTGTGGATGCGCTGCTTCAGGTCGGCGTTGTGCAGGAGGCCGAACTCGCGGTTGTTGATGAGCTCGTGCTCCTGGGTCTCCTTCAGGGCCTCGATGGTCAGGCGGAGCTGCTGCTCCGTCTGGTTCATCGGCTCATTGAACAGATCCGCGACGCGCGTGTGGATCTGGAGCACGGTCTGCGCCACGCTGAGCTCGTACTCGCGGGGCGAGGTCTCGTAATCGACGAAGGTGCCGGGGAGGACGGGCTCGCCGGAGTGGCCCGCCGCGATTTCGATCGCCGCCTCGCCCGTGTTGTCCTGCTTCTTCGTGGCGAGCGCCTTGAAGTTCTCGAGGTGCTGCTTCAGCGACGGGTACTGGGCGACGAGCTCCTCGAAGACGTTCTGCTGGAGCGTCAGCACCGTGACCGCCGTGACGGCCTTGGCCGTGAACGTCCAGTAATCCTGCGTCTCCAGGAGCGCCTGGTAGCTGTAATGGTCGCCGTCCGCGAGGACCGCGAGCACCGTCTCATCGCCGTACTTGCCCGCGCCGATCTTGTTGATCTTGCCGTGCGCGATGAGGCAGATGTGATCGGCCTCCTTGCCGCGCTCGGAGATGACGTCGCCGGGCTTGTATTCACGCTGCACGAAGCGGTTCGCCAGCGCGGTGAGGACCTCGACGTCCTCGTAACCGCGGAGGAGCGGCAGCTCACAGAGCTCCTGCGGGATGACGTGGATCTTCGCGCCGGTGCTCGTGAACGTCACGCGCCCGTCGCCCACCGCATAGCTCAGGCGGCGGTTCACGCGGTATACGCCGTTGACGTGCACCCACGGCAGGAGCTTGAGCAGCCACCGCGACGAGATGCCCTGCATCTGCGGCGCCGACTTGGTGGTCGTGGCGAGCTGCCTCGCGGCCGCCGTCGCGAGGCTGGTCTGCTGCTGATCGATCGAACCCAACTTCCCTGAGATAGACATGAGTCCCTCTTTCCCGGACGGTTAGGACCGCCCGTGCTTCACCGGCACGGACCGGGCCGTACCCATCGAAAGATCCGCCTTCGCAGCAGGAGCCGCGGCACCGGCTTTTCCGGCGCCGAAGAAGCTGCTGATACGCGCCGCAGAGGCGCCAAACCCACGCGCGCCCTCGATCGCTCGTTCGATCGGGTGGCGCTCGAGCTCCGCGTCCACGTACCGGCTCGTCGCGACGTGCCAGTTGAGGACGCCAGCCATGTACGT
The DNA here is from genome assembly GCF_051529605.1 of Sorangium sp. So ce296. Classification (NCBI taxonomy): domain Bacteria; kingdom Pseudomonadati; phylum Myxococcota; order Polyangiales; family Polyangiaceae; genus Sorangium; species Sorangium sp. So ce296. The sequence goes on along the minus strand of NZ_CP150325.1, from coordinate 12,819,416 downwards.
TCGCTGCTTCTCGACGTATCCGAGCACGGCCTCGCGGGCCGCCTTGTCGAGGTCGAACTCGTCGAGGATGCGGGGCAGCTCGGTCGCGACGATGTGCTCGAACTCCAGCACACGCGCCGTGATCAGATCATTGACGACCTCCTTGGCCCGCTGCGCGTCGCATTCGAGGAACCGCTCGACGACCAGCACGAGGTTGCTGAGCTCGCCCTCGAACTCGATCTCCTTGCGGTACGAATAGAGATCGTTGATCCACCCGCCCACGTCGGCCGTGGTGTTGTCGAGCCCTCGCATCGTCCGCGTGCGGAAGACCTCGGCCGGGACCACGTCGCCGAGCGTGAGCTTGGACAGGCCCATCGTGAGATCGGCGCCGAACGTCTTGCGGCGCATCTCGACGTAGTCGACCGGATCCGGGATCCGGTTTTGGGTCTGGTTCAGGAGCTCCCAGAGCCAGCTCCCGGTCATGTTCTCGATGCTGCGGCGGAGCGTCTGCCGCGACCTCATCGACATGGGGGAGGCTGTGCGGATCCAGAGATCCAGCAGGCCGCTCTCCACCGGGTTCTCGGGCGCCGGGGCGCCCGCGCAGTCGAGGGGCATGAACATCGAGAGCCGCGCGTTGAACCGTTTCGCGCCCGCCATGTCCCGCGTCGCGCCGAACACCAGCGGGAAGTAATCGTCGCCGTACGTCCCCCACGTCAGCCAACCCGAGCTCAGATCGAGCTCGTGCGGGGACGCGTCCGGGTGAATTCCCGCGGCGCAGATGGGAAAATCGAAGCCGATGAACCTGCGCTCGTCCCAGATCCCGGAGCCGAAGACGCCCGGCACCACGTCGAGCATCCCGAACTTGCGGGCCCACTCGAGGGTGTTCCGGCGCGCCGCGGGCAGGTGCGGGCTCAAGCGGAGCTTGAATGGCATGTAGATCTTCGGGAGCGGCATCCTGCCCACGGGCCGGAACGGGGGGTGGGTGAGGGTCTTGAGCCGCTGCAAACCCAGGGCGCCGGGGGTGAGCCTGATCCGGAACGCCGAGGTGCCGAGCCCCGTCGGCGTCCCGAGGAAATCGGGGGCGCTCGCGGATTTGTCCGCGTTTTTGTTCATGTAGCGGCTCGATCGCATGTGCCATTCGTGCCCGCCGGACTGCCAATCCTGCAGCCCCTTCACATACTTGGCGACGTCGAGGGCTTGGGCCGGCGTGAGCCCGTACTCCACGCAGAGCGCCGGCACCTCGACGAGCGCCGTGTTCTCGAACTGCTGGAGCCGCGACGTCAGGATCTCGTTCGTCAAATCGGCTGCTTTTTGCGTGGGGACGCCGAGGAAACGCTCGAGGACGAGCACGCAGTTGGCGTTTTCCCCTTCCTCCTCGACCTCCCGTTGGTACGAGAACAGGTCATTGCGCAGGTGGACGCCGTCCGAGAACGTGTCGCGCAGGACCTCGAGGGGGCGCGTCGCGGCGACGGCGGCCGGGACCTCGGCGCCCACGGCGATCTCGACGAGGCCCGCGGACCAGGGCGCGCCGCCTACTTTGCGGCGCATCTCGATGTATTCGACCGGGTTCGCGACGCGGTTCTCCTGGATATTGGCGAGCTCCCACATGCATTCGAGCAGCAGGTTCTTCGTCGCCTCGAGGAAGCGCTCGCGCCAGTGGACCGAGGTGAGCGGGACGGTCCGCGCCCAGAGGTCCGCGAGCGCGCGCTCGACCACGTTCGTCGGCTCCGGCGGCGTCCCCGTGGGCACGACGGGCATGAAGAGCGGCAGGCGATCGAGGTACGCCTTCGCGCCGCGCATGTCCTTGGTGCGCTTGTAGATTTCGAGGAAATGATCGTCGAAGAAGAACACCCAGACATACCAATCCGTGATCAGATTGAGCTCGGGCGCGGGCGCGTCGGGGTGGGTGTACGCGCAGAGCAGCGCGTAGTCGTGCGCGTCGAGGTCGCTCTCGGTCCAGATGGGTTTTCCTTGCGGGTTCTCCTCCAGGATACCCATCTCGTAGGACCAGCCCTTGGTGTGCGCGCGCGCACCTTCGAGGTGCGGATTGATGCGCGCCGGATACGGCATGTAGAAGTCGGGCAGCGTGAAAGGTTGCATGTTCGCTGACTTCTCTCGTGCGTCGTCGATAGGGGCGACGCGGGGCGACCTGAATGTCTTCGGCGGTGAGGATCCCGGACGTAGCTCGGCCGCTCGTACGCAGACGTGCGACGACGAGTTTTTAGGGCTTGTCCATACAGGCCGATCGGGATTTTTCGTACGGGCGGTTCTAGAATAGCTCAGCGGCTTTGACCAAATAAGTTGGTGACCAGCCCCAGACCGCGTTGGCTCCAAAACGGCTGCTTGGTGCGGAACCGCTCTGGCGCCACGACCGCGTCGACCACGTGCGCCGCGCGGATCGGTCCCAGCCCTGCGACGTGACTCGGAGCCGAGCTCCGTCCGACGCTCGTCGATGCACGCACGGAGCTATCCGCGGTCGCCCCCTCGATTTCTTGGACGTTCCTCGCGGAGGGGGCGATCCTCCGGCGCATGGCCTCTGCCATGATCCTGGCGGCGGGGCTCGGGACCCGGCTCCGCCCGCTCACCGACGAGCTGCCGAAGCCGCTCCTGTGGCTCGGCGATCGCCCGCTCGTCGCGCACATCGCCGGGCAGCTCGCCGCGGGCGGCGTCCGGCGCGCCGCGCTGAACAAGTCCCACCTCGCGGAGCGCTTCACGCGCGACCTGCTCGCGGCGTTCCCGCTGCCGGTCGAGGTCCTGCACGAGCCGGAGCCGTTCGGCACCGCGGGGGGCCTCGCGAACGCGGCGGGCGCGCTCGGCGACGGCGACGTGGTGCTCTGGAACGGCGACATCCTCATCGACCTCGACGTGGCGGCGCTCCGGGCGGCGCACGGCGAGCGCGGCGCGGCCGCGACGCTCGCGGTGGCGCCGCGGCCGGCCGGCGAGGGGACGGTGGGCGTCGGCGGCCGGGGCGAGGTGGTCCGGCTGCGCGGCGAGCGCTTCGGCGAGGAGGTCGCGGGCGGCGATTTCGTGGGCGTGCAGGTGGTCGGCGAGGCGATCCGGCGGCGGCTGCCGCCGCGCGGCTGCATGGTCGGGGACGTGTACCTGCCGTGGCTGCGCGAGGGGCGGCCGCTCGCGACGTTCGCGGCGCCCGCCGTGTGGCACGACATCGGTACGCTCGCCGCCTACCTCGCGGCGAGCGCGCGCTGGCTCGCCCAGCGCGGCCTGCCGAGCTACGTCGGCCCGGGGGCGTCCGTGGCCGAGGGCGTGGACGTGACCGGCAGCATCGTCGGCGCGGGCGCGCGGGTCGAGGGGGCCGGGGCGCTGCGCGGGTGCGTGGTGTGGCCCGGCGCGCGCGTCGCCGTCGGCGCGGACGTGGGCGCGCCGTGCGAGCGCGCGGTGCTGACGACGCAGGGACGCGTCGTGCGCGCGGCCAGCTGATCGCCCGTCCGGGGCCGTGCCGCGAGGTGCGCCGCGGTGGGCGGCCGGCGCCACGGGCCGCCCCCACTGCAGCGACGTCGCGCGCCGGAGGAGCGCCTCGAGCGCCGGGACACTGGGCATGCGACCGCCTTCGCTCCATGTGTCCGGAAACCCGACCAGAAAGGCACGGTGCAACGATGCGTTCGATGTCTTCCATGCCCCTGCGGCGCCGGCTCCTGCGGCTGCCTTTGCTCGTGTCGGCGCTCATCGGCGCCGCGTGCATCAACGATCCATCGCCGTCGGACCTCCCGCCCCCGAGCCCGCCCTCGGCGCCGCCCACGACGCCTCCCGGCGGGCAGAACAGCGGTAACGGCGGCCCCGCGTCAGGGGCCGGCGCGCAGGGCGACGGCGGGCGGAGCAACGACGGAACGGGGCCCGGCGACCAGGGCGCCGGCGGGCTGGGCGGTGCCGGCGGGCTGGGCGCCGGCGGGCTCGGGGCCGGCGGGGACCTCGGCACGGGCGGGGACCTCGGCACGGGCGGGGACCTCGGCACGGGCGGGGACCTGGGCACCGGCGGAGGCCTGGGCACCGGCGGAGGCCTGGGCACCGGCGGGGGCCTGGGCACCGGCGGAGGCCTGGGCACCGGCGGGGGCCTGGGCGCCGGCGGGTAGCGCCGGTCGCACCGCGTCACCCACCCGAGCGCGAAGCTCCACGACGCGGCGACAGGCGCCGGCGCGCCGTGGCTGCGCGGAGGGCGAGGCCGGCGCGCGGTGGCTCTTCAGGGGGCGAGCTTCGCCAGGAACATGTCGGCTCCACCCGCGCTCGTCAGCGGCCAGCCGCCGCAGTCCAGCGTGCCCGTGAACGAGCCGCCGACGAACACCCTGCCTCCAGGAGCGACGGCGAGCTCGGGCCGGGACGTCCTGGCCCAGCTTCGGCTCCACACGTGATCGCCCGAGGAATCGAGCTTCAGGAGGAGGGCGCCGAACGGCAGCGGCCCTCCGCCGAGATCGATCGTCAACCCCGACCGCGGGTTGATCCCGGTCGGATCGGTCGCCACGACCACGTTGCCCTCCGCGTCCGTCCCGATGCTCCTGCCGGGCCACGCGCCGACGGCATCATCTCCCGGCTCCGCGGGCGTGCCCCAGTAGAACCGGCTCCAGAGCACCGCGCCGTCGGGGGCCACCTTGAACACGCTCAGCGCCCTGCCGCTCGCGCCGCCGCCGCCGTCCCAGCCCGTGGCGACGATGTTGTCGGCGCCGTCGACGGCGAGGGCGTTGACGCTCGAGTTGTACCAGCTGTCGGACGGCAGCATCTGGCTCCAGACGTGGAACCCTCCGGCGTCGAGCTTCGCGAGGAACGCGCTGCGGGAGCCAAGCGCATAGAGGTCCTCGCCCCCGAGGAAAATGCGCGGGTTGAAGTCGCCGGCGAGGATCACGTTGCCCGCGCTGTCGGCGGCGACCGCGCGCGCCACCTGGTTGCCTTCCGCCCCGAAGCGCCAGCTCGAGAGGGTGGTGCCGCCGGCGTCGAGCCGCGCCACGAAGATGTCGGAGCCGAACGCCGGCATCGGCCCGAGCCCCAGATCCGCGAGCTCCGTGTAGGTGCCGGCCACCAGGACATGGCTCGTGCCGTCCACCGCGAGCGCGGTCGCGACCGCGCCCAGGCTGCGGCTCCAGACATGGCTGCCTGTGGCGTCGAGCTTGATCAGCGCCGCCGACGCGGTCTCGACCGGCCCTCCGCCGAAATCGACCGGCTGACTTCCCACCACGTGGATCACCACCTCACCCTGGTCGTCCACCGCCGCGAGCGTCGCCCCTTCGTCGGCAGCGCCGCCGAAGCGCCGGGCCCAGAGCGGGACGCCCCCCGCGTTGATCTTCACCGCGAAGACGTCCGCGCCGCCCGCGCTGGTCAACACGAGGCCGTCGAGGACCAGGCTCCCCGAAAAGCGCCCCACCACCAGGAGGTTTCCCTGGGGATCCAGGGCGACGTCCTCCGCGAGCTGATCGAGCGCGCCCCCGAACCGCCGGCTCCAGAGGTGCTCGCCCGGGCTCGCCGTGAGCGCCTCGGCCGACGTGCCGGAAGGTTCCTGCTCTTCCAATGCGCCCGATGGATCCGGCGCGTCCATGGCGCACCCCGCCAGCCCCAGGGTGCACAGCACGGACAAGAGGCATCGTGATCGGCTCTCCAGCATCGAAATTCCCTCCTTGAGGCGGCCGCGCCGCGGGTCGGCGTCGTGTCGGCATGAGAGGCGTTGACGTGCAGCACAAAGCACGTTGCAAAGGCCCATGGCCACCGGGCCGCGCCCGTCGAGCTGCACGGTCCAGAGCTCGTGGCCTCCCGCTACAGATGCGGTAGACCTTACCAAAATTCACCGTCCGGTGAGGATCGCCACGACGGGGTAGCTGGAGGCTCGACCACGGTCTCTCCTGCGCCGCCGCGTCAGCGTCGCAGCGGTCCGACGGGGTGTGACCCCCTTCCGAGCAGGTGCAGGGCCCGGTCGCGCAGGAGTGCGACCGGGAGCGCCCCCGCGCCCGCCGCCCGGGTCACTTGCCGAGGTCGGCGAGCGCGGCCTTGGCGGCGTTGTGCCCCGCCGCGCCGATCACCGACCCGGCCGGGTGCGTGCCGGCGCTGCACGAGTAGAGCCCGGCGAGCCCGAACCGGTAGGGCACGCGATCGGCGAAGCCGAAGCCGTTGTCGATGTGGTGGATGTGCCCCCGCGTGATCCCGAAGTGCCGCTCGATGTCCGGCGGCGCCAGCGTGAACGTCTCCAGCACGAGATCGCTCATCCCCGGCGCGAACCGGTCGCAGATCGAGAGGAGGTGCTTCACGTAGCGCGGGGCGGCCTGGTCCCACGTCTCGCCGCTCGCGAGCGCGTAGGGCACCCACTGCACGAAGAGCGCGGCGTTGTGGTGCCCCTCCGCGTCGCGCAGGCTCGGGTCGATCGGCGTGTGGAAGTACCACTCGATCGCGGGGAACTCGGGCAGACGCCCGCTCATCGCGCCGCGGTGGGCCTGGCGCAGCACGTCCATCACGACGTCCTCGTCCGGCAGGAGGTGGATGGTCGGCCCGAACTGCCCGCGGTCCTCCGGGAGGCAGGTGAACCGGGGCAGGCCGGTCAGCGCCATGTTGACCTTGAGCGTGGAGCCGTCCTTCGCGAGCGCGTCGAGCCGCGCCGACAGCGCCGCCCCGATCGCCGCGCCGCCGGCCAGCGCGCGGGTGCGGAACGGATCGGCGTTCGAGACGACCGCCCGGGCGGCGATGCGCGCGCCGTCCTCGAGGAGCACCCCGGAGACGGCGCCCCCGGACGACTCGATCTGCGCGACGCGGGCGCCGGTGACGATCGTGGCGCCCTCGGCCCGCGCCTTGTCGGCGAAGAGGCGGGTGACCGTGCCCATGCCGCCCTCGACGATCATCCACGTCCCGTCCCCGCCCGGGAGGCGGCACATGTTGTGGACGAGGAAGTTCATCCCGGTGCCGGGCGTGTCGAAGCCGCCCGCGAGCCCCGAGAAGGCGTCGGTCGCGGCGTACATCGCCTGGAGGAGATCGCTCTTCCAGGGGAACCGCGCGAGGTAGTCGGAGATCGTGCCCCGGCAGAGCGCCACGAACGTCTGCCGGAGGGCGGGCCGCACGTAGCGCTCCGCGGTCTCCTCGATGGAGAGCGGCTCCTCGAGCCAGGTCGGGGCGATGTCGTCCCGGAGCGCGGCGAGCTCGGCCTGGAGGGCGCTGTTCGCGTCCCAGTCCTCCTGGGAGAAGAACTCGAGGAACTGCCGCTTCATCGCGGCCTGGTCCGAGCCGAAGAGCAGGTAGCGCCGGTCGGTCGTCGGGAGGAAATAGTGCGGATCGCGCCGCCGGAGGGGGAGCGAGACGCCGAGCTCGCCGAGCAGCTCGGGCGGGGCGAGCCCGAGCAGGTAGGCGCCGCTCGAGACGCCCAGGGACGGCGCCTTCTTGAAGGGGCGCTCGGTCTTCACCGCGCCGCCCACGGCGTCCTTCTCCTCGAGCACCACGACGTCGAGCCCGCGGCGGGCGAGGAGGACGGCGGCGACGAGACCGTTGTGGCCGGCGCCGACGATGACGACGTCGGCGCGGGCCGGAGCTTCACTGCGTTTCACTGGGCACCTCCAAGCGCTGTGCGCGTCCGCTGCCGCGGCCGGCGCGCGGGCCGCGGCGCGCGAGGTGTTGCACGGATGACGCGGCGAGGAGAGCCCTTTTCGCGCCCCGGAATCCTGAGGAGCGCGCCGCGCCGGCCCCGGGGCCGCCCGCGCGGGGTGCCTTTCCAGCCTGTTCCCGCCGCGGCGCGCGGCGGGCCGGCGCCCTCCTGCGGCGCGGCGGGCGGCCGAGGCGCGGCGCGCGGCCAGCGCCCTCCTGCGGAGCGGCGGGCGATCGGCCCGGGTCGGATCACCCGTCTGCGGCCGCGGTGGGCCCCTGCCACGCCGCGGCGACCTCCTCGGCGATGGCGCGCACGGTGAGGGGGGCCGAGCCCTCGGCCTTGTTGTTCACCAGCACGAAGCTCTCGACGCGCAGCGCCGCGGCCTCGCAGAGGAGCCGCGCGACCTCCGCGCGCATGGCGGGATCGGGCTCGACGATCCGGTTGAACGGGTGGAACCGCCGCTGCTCTGCCTCGTAGCGGCGACCGGGCCCGAGCAAGAGCCGGACGATGGCGAACGGCGCGTTCGAGACGGGCACCACCTCCGCCTGCGCGCCGGGAGACGGCATGTTGCGCCAGTAGCTGTAGGTGTGGGCGACCCCGTGCGCGCCGAGGATCTCCCGGTACTCGCCGGTGAGATACGCCCGCTCCCGGAGCTCGACGGCGTAGGCGAGCTCGCGCGGCAGCGCGCCGAGGAAGGCGTCGAGCCGCTCGAAGAAGGCGCGCGGCGGGAGCCGGTGGGGCGGGCCGACCGGCGGCAGCTCGAGCAGCACCGGCCCCGCGTGCGGCCGGAAGACCGAGAGCAGCGGCGCGGCGACGCGCGACAGGAAGAGCGGGACCGACAGGAAGTCCGGGTTCGGCTCGGCGCGGCCGCGGTTCGCGCCGCGCCCCTCGTCGCCGTCCGGCCGCGCCTCGGAGCGCTGGAGCGTCTGGGACACGACGGCGTGCAGCGCCTTCGGCACGCAGCGGAAGCCGTCCGGCAGCTGCGCTCTATAACGAAGGAAGTCGCTGTCGGGGATGGGGGCGTAGAAGCTCCGGTCGATGCCGACCGTCGTGAGCAGCGGGTGGCGCGCGTACTCGGCGAGGCCGTCGCGCGCGAGCTCCTCCGTGCTCCGCCGCCCGGCGTAGACGAGGCCCTGCCAGCCCGGGAAGCTCCACGAGCTCGTGCCGAGGTGCAGCCCTGCCGGCAGCCGCGCCGCGAGGCGGGCGGCGTCGTCGTAGACCGCGGCCATCGCGTCGGGCTCCGGCGCCGCGGGCGCCTCGGCGGCGGCCGGCCGCGGCGCCTCGCCGAACAGCGAGAGCTGCGAGGGGACAGCGCCACGGCGCCCGGGGGAGCGGCTCACCCGGGCGAGTCTACTGCTTCCGCCGCCCACCGGGAGCACCGCCGCGCCGGCCGGCGCGAGGGGCGCTCGCGCCCTGGGCCCACCGCAGCTTTCCGACGCGCGCCGCCTGCGTACGCGCGGCGGGAGGCGCGGTTTCTCCAGGAACTGCCGCAACTTCTTGCTCAAGTACGCAAGGTGCAATGTCGCGACGCGGCCGGCCAGCTGGCCGGCCAGCGTTTGGCCAGCGCGCCTGAGCCAAGGAACGTTCTGATTTTGGCTCTAACTCGTGAACGCCACGGCGCGGGGGAGGGAGCGACGTCGTTGGTACATCGCGTGCAATTGCTTCGAGGTGAAGACTAGGGCGGCGCTCCTCTGAGCGACGCCGCTTTTCTTACGCGCGCAGCAAGCCGCTGAGATCGCAGACCGCAAGCGATGGCGCCGCCGCCTCTCCCGAGACGGCAGCTCGCCGCCGCCTGCCGGCCGCGCGATCGCCCGGCCGACGCCGGGCGCGCGGGTGTGAGATCGCGAATCATCGCGCGTCGATGCGGCGGCGGACCGGCTGGTCGCTGCATGGTTGTCATTGTCCTAATTCGAACCTGATCAAGTACGATCGGAGGGATGAATGCGTAGTTATCGTGGACTGGTATCTCTCTTTCTTCTGGGGCTCGGGATGGCGGGCTGCGGCGGCGAGGACACCCCCTCTTCCATCGCGGCTCCCGCCAGCAACCCCCCCCAGGCGGCCAAGACGTACGGCCGCGAGGTGAAGGGCGGCCGTGTGCACCAGGGCAGGGACATCGCGCTTCCGGCCACGCGCTCGCTGAACGCGGCCGACGTGCTGCCGCTGGTGAAGGACGAGCTGAAGATCGCGCTCGGCCCGCTCACCGCGAGCGACTTCGAGACCGCGAGCCAGCATGTCGAGCGCACTCCGGCCCGCGCCACCCTCAGCCATGTGAGCTACCGTCAGGTCCGCGACGGCGTGCCGATCTTCGGCACGTACCTGAACCTGACCCTGCGCGCCGACCGGAACGGCGGGAGCAAGCTGGCGGCGTCGAGCCACCACCTCTACCAGGACGCCGCCGTCGACACGGAGGACAAGGTCGGCGAGGAGCGCGCGAACGCGCTCGCCCGGACGGTCCTGCGCGCGCAGCCGGACGCGCGCGTGGCGAAGGCCGAGCGGGTGATCCGCCCGATCGCGGGCGCGCTCCAGATGGTCTGGGACATCAGCCTCGTCGGCCGCCACGAGCGCGTGCTCGTGATCGCCAACGGCCCCTCCGCCGGCCGGGTCCTCACGATCGACGACCGCGTGTTCGAGGTCGTGAGCGGCTCGGTGTCCGGCTTCACGGTGAGCGGCGGCGCCCCGGGCGCGTCCGGCGGCGCCGTCGCGCAGACGAGCCTCCCGCACGCGCGCGTCACGGGCCCCGGGACCCTCGTCCACGCCGACGCCGCGGGGGCCTTCAGCCTCGACGTGCCGCTCGGCTCGCCCCTCCAGGCGACGCTGAACGGCCGCGCGGCGACGGTCCAGAACGTGTCGGGGCCGAACCTCGTGGCCGCCGCCGCGGCGGCCCCGGGGGTCGGCCTCGCGTTCTCGTCGGCCGGCGCGGGCGAGCAGGAGATCGCGCAGACCACCGCCTATCGCTACGTGGACGCGGCGCGCTCGTTCCTCGAGGCGAACGGCCTCGCGCCGGACGCCCTCGGCGAGCCGCTGCCGACCAACGTCAACCTGAACGATTTCTGCAACGCGTACTACGATCCTGGCGCGATCAGCATCAACTTCTTCCTGTCGGGCGGCGGCTGCAACAACTCCGCGATCGACAGCGTGATCGCCCACGAGTACGGCCACTTCGTCGACGATCGGTTCGGCGGGATCTACGACGGCGGTCTGTCGGAGGGGTGGGGCGACACGCTGGCTTGCCTGCTGCTCAAGGACCCGATCGTCGGCGGGGGGATCACCGACGACGGCGGGCTGATCCGCACGTGCGACAACGATTACGTGTATCCGCCGGGCGGCTGGGACGAGGCGCACAGCCTCGGGCAGTCGTGGGCCGGCTTCGTGTGGCACGCCCGCGCCAACCTGATCGGCGAGCTCGGCGAGGCGGCCGGCGACGCGCTCGCCCGCGCCCTGGTGCTGCCCTCCTTCCCGTCGAACGCGCCCGACATCCCGACGGCCGTGCGCGAGGTGTTCCTGCGCGACGACGACGACGGCAACCTGGAGAACGGGACGCTCCACTGGGGCGCCCTCTGGGCTTCCGCCCAGCTGCACGGGCTGACCTTCGCGCTCACCACCGACGTCACGCCGCCGGGGCAGGTCACGGATCTGACCGCGATCGACGCCGGGGCCACGTCGGCGGTCGTGCAGTTCACCTCTCCCGGCGACGACGGGCTCGAGGGCACGCCGACGGCGTACGAGATCCGCTGGTCGCTGTACCCGATGGACGACAGCAACTTCGCCTCCGCGAAGCTGACGTCGGCGCCGCCGGCGCAGCCGGCCGGCTGGCTGGTGCAGGCGCAGGTCGAGGGCCTGCCGCCCTCCGCGACCGTGTACGTCGCCATGCGCGCCGTCGACGAGGCGGGCAACGTCGGGCCCGTGTCGAACAACGTCCAGGTCACGACCGAGGGCGGCCTCGTTGTGTACTCGGAGGGCTTCGAGGGCGACTCGGGCGGCTGGAGCTCCGACGGCCTGTGGCACATCACCACGCGCCGCGCGTCCGAGGGCGAGCGGTCGTTCTGGTACGGCCTGGAGGAGACCGGCACCTACGACACGGGCACGACGAACGCGGGCACGCTGACGCTGCCGGTCATCGATCTCACCGGCGTGTCGAGCCCGTTCCTCGTCGTCGACCAGTTCATCCAGGTCGAGGGCGGCCTGTACTACGACGCGGCGACCATCGTCGTGACCGACATCGACGATCCCGGCAACGTGGCGGTGTTCCCGAGGACGACCTCGTGGACGAACGGCACGTTCGAGCCGCGCTTCGAGTCGCTGGCGGGCTTCGCGGATCGGCGCATCACCATCGCGTTCAGCTTCGACACGATCGACGGCGCCATCAACGACCTCGAGGGCTGGTACATCGACAACGTGCGCATCATCGGCGAGGAGACGACCTCCTGCGCGCACAGGAAGTGCGAGGAGGGCGGTGCGCTCGACCCGGCCTGCGACCCGTGCGTCGCGTCGATCTGCCAGCTGGATCCGTACTGCTGCGACGTCGCGTGGGACAGCGCGTGCGTGAACGAGGTCGCGTCGATCTGCGGCGAGACCTGCGAGGTCGACACCTGCGGCGACGGCGTGTGCGGCGAGGGCGAGGACTGCGGCAGCTGCTCGCTGGACTGCGGGTCGTGCCCGACCTGCGAGCACGAGGTCTGCGACCCGGGCGCGCCGCTCGACCCGGCGTGCGACCCCTGCGCTCAGGCGGTGTGCGCGGCGGATCCGTACTGCTGCTCCAACGAGTGGGATCGGGTGTGCGTCGAGCAGGCCGCGAACACCTGCGGCGTCGTGTGCCAGGACGCCTGCGCGCACGACCTGTGCTCGCCCGGGGGCGCGCTCGATGCGCAGTGCGACCCGTGCGCTCAGGCGGTGTGCGCGGCGGATCCGTACTGCTGCAACAACTCGTGGGATCGCGCGTGCGTCGAGCAGGCCGCGAACACCTGCGGGCTGACCTGCACGCAGGCGTGCAGCCACGACCTGTGCTCGGCGGGCGAGGGGCTCGACCCGTCGTGCGATCCGTGCGCGAGCGCGGTGTGCGCGGCGGATCCGTACTGCTGCAACAACGCGTGGGACGCGCGCTGCGTGGACCAGGCGGCGTCGGCGTGCGGCCTCTCCTGCGGTTGCAGCCACGACGTGTGCGACACCGGCGTCGCGCTCGACGCCGGGTGCGACTGGTGCGTCTCGGAGGTCTGCGCGCAGGATCCGTACTGCTGCAACAACGCGTGGGACGACCGCTGCGTCGGCACGGCGAACAACGTCTGCGGCCTGACCTGCTCGTTCGACGCCAGGGCGGCCGCGCTCCCGCGCGAGCCCGCCCGCCGGTGAGGTCGGCGCCGGGGCCGCGCCGCGGCCCCGGCCGGCCTGCCGGCGCGGCCGGCGCGGCCGGCGCCTCTCCGGATCCATCCCTGTAGAACATCGTCGCGACGAGGGGGCCACGGCCCCCTCGTCGCGTTCGTGCGCGGCGCTGCCCTGGTCGCGTTTCCGGTGGGAAGAGCCCGCCCGCCGCGGGTACAAAGCACCTGACGTGCTGCGCCGCTTCGCCCTCGTCCTGCGCGTCCTGGTCTCGACGGCCGGCAAGGACGCCTTCGCCCGCGCCATGCCGCTCTACATGGGGCTCGGCCTCGTCGGCGCGGTCGTGTTCGGCGGCAACGGGATGCACCCCGCGCAGCTCACCGGGCTCGCGGGCGAGTCGCTCCCGTTCCGGCTCGGGCTGTGGGCGGCGTGGCTGCTCGTCGGGACGCCCGCGGCGCGCGCGCTGCTCCGCGCCCCGGCGACCTTCTTCCTCCGCGCGCTGCCGGTCCCGCGCCTCCAGCTGCTCGCCGCGCACGCGCTGCTCCTCGCCGTCGCCGAGCTCCCCTGGGCGCTGCTCTGGGCGTTCGGCGCCGGCCCGCTCGCCGGCTGCGCCGCCTGCGCCGCCGCGCTCGCGGCGCACGGCATGCTCGTCGCGCGGCCGCGCGGCGGCCGCGAGCTCGCGGCGCTGTCGCTGCTCGCCATCGCGATCTTGCTCGGGGCGCCGGCGCCGCTCCTGCTCGCGTGCGCCGCGCCCGCGCTCGCCCTCGGGCTCCGCGCCGCCGTCGTCCGCGCGCCGGAGGTCCCGCCCGGCCGCGAGCTCCCGCTCATCCCGCGGGCCGCGCCCGCCCGCGGCGGCGCGCCCCTCGCGCTCTCGCTCGCCTACGTGGCGGCGCTCGTGCGCGGCCATCGCGCGGTGCTCCTGCGCGGCGGCGCGCTCACGCTGATCGGCGCGCTCGCCGCGGCGGCGTGGGCGCGGAGCAGCGAGCCGCTCGAGGACGCGTCGCTCGCCGGCGCGTCGCTCGTCGCGCTCGCGCCGTTCGCGCTCTGCGCGGGCGCCGGCTTCTCCGGCCCGGTGCTGCGCGAGGAGCGGCGGATCGCGTGGCTCCTCGACGCCTGCGGCGCGTCGGCCCCGCTCCGGGCGGTCGCCGCCGCCGCCGCGGTGGCCGCGCCGCTCGCCGCCCTCGGGCTCGCGCACGGGGCGGCGGTCGCCGCGCTCACCCGCGCGGCGCCCCTCGCGGCGCTGCGCCTGCTCGGCGGCGCGGGCCTCGCGGGGCTGCTCCTGTCCGGGGTCGCGCTCGGCTGCGTGCGCTGGTCCGTGCGGCAGGACGGCCGCGACAGCAGCCGGGTGCTCCTCTCGGTGCTCGCCGCCGTCGTCGCGGCGACCGTGGCCGCGTGGATGCTGGACGAGATCGCGCTCGCGGCCTGGGCCCCGGCGGCCGCGCTGCTCGCGGGGCCCGCCGGCGCGCGCTGGCCCGCGCCGCGCGGCGCGCGCGGCGCCAGGGCAGGGGAGAGGAGGGCGGGGTGATGCTCGAGGCGACGGGGATCCACAAGCGGCTCGCGGGCAGGGACGTGCTCTCGGGCGTCGACCTCCGCTGCGGGCCCTCGGACGTGGCCGTGGTGATGGGCGGCAACGGCGCCGGCAAATCGACCTTGCTGCGGATCGTCGCCGGGCTGCTGGAGCCCGATCGCGGCGCCGTCGTCCTCGGCGGCGATCCGGTCCACGGCGGCGGCGTCGCGGCGCGGCGCCGGCTCGGCTACGCGCCCGACGCCACCGAGGCGCTGCCCGACCTGCAGGTCTGCGAGCTCGTCGCGCTCGTGGCGGCGCTCAAGCAGGCGCCGCCGCTCGATCGCGCGTGGGTCGAGCGGATCGGCGCGGGCTCGTTCTTTCGTCAGCGCCTCTCCGGGCTGTCGTTCGGGCAGCGCAAGCGCGCGCTCCTGCTCGCCGCGCTCGTCGGCGACCCGTGGCTGCTCGTGCTCGACGAGCCGACGAACGGGCTCGATGAAGGCGGCGCGCGCGTGGTGCTGGACCTCATCGCGGAGCGCCGCGCCGAGGGGAAGGCGACCTTGCTCACGACGAACGATCCGGCGCTCGCGTCGGCGCTCGGCGATCGGCCGCGCTGGCTGAGCGAGGGGCGGCTCGGCGCGGAGGGGGTCGCGCCCCGGCCTTGAGGCGCCGAGCACGGCAGGTCAGAAGTCCCGCCAGAAAAACGGGTCAATAACGAGCGGCCGCCGGAAACAGTAGCGATTTGCATAGTCTCCGCCTGTTTCGCCGCCGAGGGTAGTGGTCAACGTTGCCCAGAGAGAGTCCACATGAAGGCGGGAAGGCGGGAAGATATTAAGGTTTTCTTCCCGCCTTCCCGCCTTCATGTTCAAATTTGACGACTACCCAAAACCTACATCCCCACCCCAGTCGCTCCCGCGGTGAGCCGGTTCGAGCCCGAGCCGCGACTGCAGCAGGTGCGCGTCGCCAGCTGGACCGAAGACGCCCCGCCGCGCGCGTGGGGCATCCGCGGACGTGCGCGGGGCGCGCTCCCCCGGCCGCCCCGACTCACCTTCTTGCGCCGGGAGCATCGGCTCGGTACTGTGACCGCCCGCACGACTGCTGCGGAGTCATGGCCCCTCGGAGCGATGCCGTAGTACGCAAAGCCAGCCTTGCCATCGCTCCTCCGGAGAGGGGCGGTCCCGACGAAGGTGAGGTGGTGCGCGCGCTCGTGGCAGGGGAGCCATGGGCGGCAGCGGCGGTATGGAGCAAGCATGCTCCGAAGGTGTTCCGGATCGCGGCGCGCGTGCTCGGACCGGGCGCCGACACCGAGGACATCACCCAGGAGGTGTTCGTGCGGGTCTTCTCCAGGGTATCCGGGCTGAGGGACCCGACCGCGCTGGGAAGCTTCGTGTTCTCGGTGACCGTTCGAATCCTCAAGTGGGAGCTCCGGCGAAGCCGCGTGCGGCGCATCCTCCAGCTGTCGGACACCGCGGATCTGCCGGAGCACCCCGTCGAGCCGGCCGACAGCGAGGCGCGCGAGGCGCTGGGGCGCCTCTACGCGATCCTCGACACGCTGAGCGCGGACGACCGGACCGCGTTCGTGCTCCGGTACATGGAGGGCATGAGCCTGCCGGAGATCGCGGAGGCCGTCGGCGTCTCGCTGGCCACCGTCAAGCGGCGGCGGACGCCGGTCTGGGCGCTGAGATCGAGCTCGTGCGGGGGCTCGACGTCTCCATCGAGGGGCACGTGCTCGTCGCAGAGCCGTATCCCGTGGTGCGCTTCCTCAACAACGAGGTAACGTCCGGCGCGCGCCCGGCGCTGCTCGGCAGCCTCAGCTTCGTGGGGTGGCTGCGAGAGCGCGGCACGGGCGGCGCCGTCCGGGGGACACGGGCGCCGGCCCGGTGGTGCCGTACCGGCGGGGTCGCCTCGGATGTCGAAGCAGTGAACCGGTGAAGTGCGCGCCTTGGCAGTAGCGGGTGGCCCCGCAAGTCGGCTCACCCCTTCGAGCATCTGGGGTGCCGGTGAACTCTCGTCAACGCAGCGGACACAGCGGCTGGGCGGGCACTGCGGCTGATCGGATTCAGCAAGCGAGCAGCCCGCCGGCCGACGGCTCGCACCCTGTCAGGCGAGGGAAAGCCATCCTTTACCAGCTCCTGTGTCAGACGCTCCCGCCGCCGCCGAACGACATCCCGGAGCCGAAGAAGCCGGATGAGGGAGGTACCACGCGAGAGCGCTTCGCGGAGCACTCCCAGCTGGCGTGCGCGAAGGGCTGCCACGCGTTCCTGGATCCGCTCGGATTCCCGTTCGAGAACTACGACGGCATCGGACGCTTCCGGACAACGGACAACGGAGAGCCGGTGGACGCGACGAGCACCGTCGAGCTGGACGGTCAGGTCCACGCCGTGGCCGACGCGCGCGGGCTCAGCCAGGTGCTCGCCTCGAGCGAGGCGGTCCACAGCTGCTTCGCCAAGCAATGGCTGCGCTATGCGCTCGGTCGGCGCGAGACGGGGGACGACAAGGCCTCGTTCGAGTCGGTGGTGGATGCCTTCAAGGGCGCTGATCAGGACATCCGCGAGCTGATGGTGGCGCTGGTGAGCTCACGTACGTTCCGCTTCCGGGCGATCATGGAAGGAGAGGTGCTGCAATGAACCAGGCGCGATTCTCACGGCGAGCACTGCTCCAGGCGATGGGCGTGGGGGCGGCCATGCTGCCGCTGCTGCACGCCGAGCGCGCAGCCATGGCGGCGCCGAGCGCGTTCCCGAAGCGCCTGATCGCCGTGACCTGGACCAACGGCATCTTCCAGAAGAACTGGCTGCCGGGCAACGACGACCTGAACGCGGCGCGCCTCCCGACCATCCTGGAGCCGCTCGAGAGCTGGAAGTCCAAGGTGCTGATCCCCCAAGGGGTCGACCTGAAGGTGATGCTGGACGCGAACCGGCAGTACGACGGGCACTTCAGCTATGGCGCGCTCTTCACCGGCGTGAGCCCCGCCCCCGGGGTCAGCGACGGCGTGGCGCCGTCGATCGATCAGATCATCGGAGACGATCTCAGGAGCAAGGGGGTGAGTTCGCCGCAGCTCAACCTCGGCTGCCGACCCTATGGCTTCTCGACGAGCTGGGCGGGGCGGAATCAGAAGAACAACGCCGAGACAGATCCCTACCGCCTCTTCAACAGGCTCTTCGGAGGGGCGAGCCTGCCGGCAGCCCAGATCGACAAGCTGCGCAAGCGCAGGCAGAGCGTCCTCGATCTGGTGGGGACCGACCTCGAGCGCTTCGGCCAGCGCCTCGGGACGGAGGACCGGCTGAAGGTGCAGGCGCATCTGGACTCGATCCGCGCGGTGGAGCTGGACCTCGCGGCGGCGGCCTCGCAGCGCGTGTGCACGCCGCCCGCGATGGGCGAGGGGCGGATCAACTACTATAACATCAACGACTATCCGAAGCACGTCGACCTGATGATGAAGCTGGCCGCGGCAGCCGTGAAGTGCGACCTGGCCCGGACGGTCACCCTCGATCTCGTCGACGACGGCGGGGGCAACAGCCTCACGTTCCCGTGGCTCGGCATCGGCAGCCCCGACTACCACGCCATCGCCCACGAGGGCGCGAACAACGCGACCCAGAAGACGGCGATCGATCGGTGGTTCTACGAGCAGGTCGCCACGCTCGTGGCGCAGCTCGCCGACTCCTCCGAGGGGGACGGGAGCGCGCTCGACAACAGCGTCGTCGTCGTCGCCAACGACATGAACGAGGGGAACTACCACGCCGTCAACAACATCCCGTTCCTGCTCGTCGGGAGCTGCGGGGGGTTCTTCAAGACCGGGCGGAAGGTCAAGCTGGGGGGCATGCCGCACAACAAGCTGCTCGCCACGCTCTGCCACGCGATGGACGTCCCGGTGATCAGCGTCGGCACGGGCTACACCGGAGACTTCGACGCGTCCTTGAAGGCTTGACCGGCAAGTGAACCTCCGGCGCGATTCGCTCGGGTCGTACACCGGTGCTCCCGAGAGCGGAGCGCCCGCGCAGCGCACCGACGTGAGCGAGCGCAGCGACACCTCGGCGTCCACATTGGTGTCGATGCGGTCATCACGACCGCGTCAGCTCATCTCTTGCACTCGAGATATCCATCATTGTTCTTGATATCGCGGGTGCACTCGAAGGGGTACGAGGGGGTCTTGACATCACCCCATGACAAAGGTACCAGGGCTGGTCCGCTTGCTTGGCTCTCGGAGAGCCGGAGGTCTACCATGCATCGTGTTCACGCTGTGAGTCTTACCTTGGCCCTCGTTGCATTCCACGTGGGTTGCAATTCAGCCTCCTCGGACTCGAGCTCCGGTGGAGGCGACGGAAGCGGTGGCGCGACCAGCACCGGTACGACCGGCACCGGCGGGGCTGGCGGCGACGGCGGGGGCGTCACGAGCAGCGCATCGAGCGGCGACGGCGGGGGCCTCACGAGCAGCTCGTCGAGCGGCGGCGGGCAAGGCGGCTCGGGCGGCGGCGAGACCTCTCTGACGGGCTGCGCGTCCGGCAGGTACATCCTCTGCGAGGATTTCGAGGACACCGATGTGGGCGGCGTTCCGCAGGGCTGGACCAAGCATGGTGAGCCGATCGCAGTCGCTGACGATCAGGCCGCGCACGGCAAGCACGCGCTGAAGATGGGCCCCGTCGCGAACGGGGAGCGGCGCATCTATCACGACGCTTCTCAGCTCGGGAGCGGGCACTGGGGCCGGATCCGCTACCGGGTGCAGCAGCCGGTGCCTGACGCGTTCGTCCATTCGACGCTCGTCGCGCTGTACGGCAACGGCCCCACGACGGGCGCCCAGGAGGTCCGCGTCGTGGACACGGTGAAGGAAGACAAGGACGGCTGGAACAATGACGGCAACGGGTCGCACATCCAGTACCTCTACAACGTGCAGCCCGCAGGGGCGGAGTTCGGCAAGGGGAGCACGTACGACTGGTCCTATGGAGACCAGTGGCACTGCGTCGAGTGGCACATCGACGGTCCAACGCAGCGCTACGACTTCTACCTGGAGGGCGAGCTCCTCGACCAGATCAGCATCGCGAACGGGCCGGGCAACTACTCGGGCTCGGAGATCCCGGACGCGTTCAGCGAGATCCGGATCGGGTGGAACAACTACCAGAGCGCGCCGCCGGGGTTCACGGCGTGGATCGACGACGTCGCGCTGGATGATGAGCGGATCGGCTGCGAGGAGTGAACGGCCGCCATAATTCTTCATCCGAGAGAGCAAGGGCGACCTCATCAGCAAGACATAGATGGGCATCGTCACGGTGAACGGTGCCTCCGGGTCGTGAACGGTTACGTCTACGCTTCGTCGCGAAGGTTACCCCCCGTCGACGCAAGGCTCGCTTCCGGCTGGTGGCCCACCTTGGCCGGCGGGATTCGAACCCGCTGGGTCCCTTCGCGAGGTTTCAGCTTGTCCTACATGGCATTCTCCTCGCCCAGGCTTCGCCTGGCGCATCGAAATCCACGTTTTAGTGGGGCGGCTGCGGGCAGAGCAGCTTCTTCAAATCGTCGATGGCCGCTGCGCCCCTCAGCACCATCGAAGCAAGGCGTTGCACCTTAGGCGCGAAGGAGCAGTCGACACGCTCATCGGGCTCCTTGCGCAGCAGGGCTTCGACCTCGTCGGCGGGTCCCCACACCTCCTTCTTCGTGCAGAGGATCGGGCTGCCCTGGTAGTAGTAGTACCTGCGCTGCAGGAGGCGCGTATTCGCGGGCTCGCCGAAGGGAAAGGCGTCGTTCAGGGCGAAGATGAGCTGGCCGCGATCATAATAGAACTGGTAGGTGGACCCGGCGTCTCCCGCGGCGATGTCCTTCAGCACGGCTTTCGAGACAGCTCCGTTCTTCTGGTACAGCTGGACCTCGGCGCTCCCCTCGCTGCTCGGGCAGTCCATGCGAAGAACGCTCGTCCGCAGGCCTTTGTCCGCCTGGATCTCCGCGTACTTCTTCCGGATTTCATCGATCCGAGGGTCGCCCGACGCCTCCGGGGCGGCGCTCTGGTGCTCGGCGTCCGCCGCCGCGTCGGGGGCCGCCGTCTGCGGCGCGGGCTGGGCGGTCGCCGAGGCGGCGGCCGGGGCGCTGGCCGCGGGCGGCGAAGCGCCGTGCTCGCCGCCAGTCGCTGCAGCTGCGCCCGACGAGGAGGCAGGCGCCGTGGCGCCGCGCCCGCAGCCGGCGGCGAGCAGGACGCCCGCGAAGATCATCGCCAATCGACTCATGATGAGGCCCTATTCTCCATCGTGGGTTGAGTCCACCGCGGCGCCCCCCGGGAGCGGGAGCAGCCGCAGCACCCGCGCCTCGCGCGTCTCGCGCCCCTCCAGATCGAGCGACGTCGGGACGAGGCAACGCGCGAGCTCCTCGACGCCTTCCGAGGGGCAGTAGGCGCGCCCCGGATCGCCGACGAGCACGTCCGCCGGCCCCGCGGCCTGCCGCCGCAGCCAGGGGAGCATCCGGTCGACCATCGCGCGCTCGTAGAAGATATCGCCCGCCACGATGACGTCCCACGCGCCGCGGGCGGCGCTCGCCGTGAGATCCTCCGCGATCACGTCGACGGCGACGCCGTTCTGGGCCGCGTTCAGCGCGATCGCGGCCGCGGCGAACGGGTCGATATCGGCGGCGCTCACGCGCGCGGCGCCGGCGAGGACCGCGGCGATGGCGACGATGCCGCCGCCGGCGGCGAGGTCGAGCACGCGCTTGCCCGCGACCGCGGCGGGGCGGTCGAGCAGGTACCGCGCGAGCGCCTGCCCGCCGGCCCACGCGAACGCCCAGTACGGCGGCGGCACGCCCGCGCGCGCGAGCGCCGCCTCGGTCGCGTGCCAGAGCGGCGTGACCTCGGTCGCGAGGTGGAGCCTCACCTCGGGGACGAGCGGCGGGCTGGCCACGGCGGTCTCGCGCGCCACGAACGCCGCGGCGCTCCCGGCAGGGGAGAGGGCCACGGCAGGCCCGCGGGGCTCCGGCGCCGGCTCGAGATCCCGCGTCACAGCGCCTCGAAGATCCGGAGCGGCTCGGCCACGCGCGCGGCCCACGCCGCCTCGTCGTGCTCGGCCCCCGGGTGCCATGCGTAGAACACGCTCTCGCCCTCCACGTACGGCGACCGCGCCCCCGCGAGCGTGCCGCGCAGCTGGCGGTTCTCGCAGTAGTTGTCGGCCGCCGCCGGGTCGTCGTCCTCGATGCCGTCGCCGTCGTCGTCCACGCAGTCCCCGCCGCCGCCCGAGTCCAGGTAGAGCGCCGCCGCCGGCTCGGCGTGCGCGGCGTACCGCTCGATCATCGTCTCGTGGCGCACGCCCGCCCCGATGCTGCCCCAGCCCATGGTGCCGGACAGGCTCGCGGCGAACGCGTACTCGCCCCGGTGGCGATCGGCGGCGTGGAAGCTGATGAGCCCCCCGAGCGACGAGCCCATGATCCCGACCGGACCCGGCTCGCCGTAGCGCGCCCGGATCAGGGGCCGGACCGTGTCGCGCACGAAGTCGGCGTACGCGTCGCCCATCCCGCCGATCAGCGCGCCGCCGTCCTCGATGCGATCCGTGACGTGGGTGTACTCGGAGAGGCGCGCCGCGGTGCTGTCGATGCCGACGAGGAGCACCCCGGGCGGCGCGTGATCCTGCAGGTGCCAGCCGCCCGCCGGGCCCGCTGGATCGAAGAGGTTCTGGCCGTCGTGAACGTAGAGGACGCGCTCCACGTCCCCCTCCGGGACCCACACGCGCACGGTGCGCGGCTCCATCGCCGCGTCGCCCACGCCGAAATGGCGCTCGAGGTGCGCCGCGCTGGGCGCGACGAGGCTCATCTCGCCGAAGGCGTCGTAGGTGATCGCGCGCGACCAGGGATCGGCCGCCCACGCGGTGCGGTCCGTGAGCTTGTAGCGAGCGCCCGCGGGCACGTTCAGCACGATCCAGTGGAAGCCGGCGTCGCTCGTCATCTCGGCGCCGGTCCACCCGTCGTGATCGCCCGCGAGCAGGCGCAGGGTCGCGCTCGTCGAGACGAAGAGATATCCGCCGTCCACCGGGACGGGCCAGCCGGTCCGCGCGGCGTGCGCGAGCAGCGCCGCGTCGCGGTCTTCCCGCAGCTCGTCGAGGATCGCCTCGACCGAGGTCCCGCTCGCGCCGCCGCCGTGCCCACCGCCGCCTGCGCTCGCGCTGGCGGCGCTCGCGCTCGCGGCGCTGGACGCGCGCGGCGCGCCGCCGGCCTCCGCGGCGTCTCCGCAGCCGGCCAGCGCCGCGAGCCCCGCGACCGCCGCCGCCCGTCCCATCGCCGCGAGCCAGCCCGGCGCCGCCACGGCTACCGCTTCGCGACCCGCGCTTCCGCCGCGCGCAGCGTCGTCTCCAGCAGCGAGGCGATCGTCATCGGGCCGACGCCGCCCGGCACCGGCGTGATCCAGCCGGCGCGCTCCCTGGCGGCCTCGAAATCGACGTCGCCCACGAGCTTGCCCGCGTCGTCGCGGTTCGTGCCGGCGTCGATCACCGCGGCGCCCTCCTTGATCCAGTCGCCCCGGATGAGCTTCGCCTTGCCGACGTCGGCGACGACGATGTCGGCCTCGCGGCAGAGCGCCGGCAGGTCGCGCGTGTCGGCGTGGGCGACCGCGACCGTCGCGCCCTGCGCGAGCAGCAGCAGCGCCACCGGCCTGCCCACGAGGTCGCTCGGGCCGACCACCACGGCACGGGCGCCGGCGAGCATCACGCCCGCCTCGGCGAGCAGGCGCATGCAGCCGGCCGGCGTGGCCGGCGCGAGCCCGCCCGGTCGCCCGAGCGCGAGCAGGCCCGCGTTCACCGGGTGGAGGCCGTCGACGTCCTTCGCGGGATCGACGGCGTCGAGCGCGGCGTGCTCGCGGAGGTGCCGCGGCAGCGGCAGCTGGACGAGGATCCCGTCGACCGTGTCGTCCGCGTTGAGCTCCGCGATGCGCGCGAGCAGCTCCGCCTCGGTCGTGTCGACGGGGAGCGCGCGGAGCCGGCCTCGCATGCCGACCTCGTTCGACATCCGCTCCTTGCTCCGCGTGTAGCTCACGCTGGCCGGGTCCTCGCCGACGAGCACCACCTCGAGGCCGGGGGGCCGGCCGTGGGCGGCCGCGAAGCGCGCCACCCCCTCTCGCACCTCGTCGCGGACCTTCTGAGCGATCGCCTTGCCGTCCAGGATCTTCGCTGCCACGGCCGCGGAGCTTAGATCAGCCGCGGCCGCCCCGGGGGCGCCGCCCGCACGGCCCCCGCGCCGGCCTGCCCGGCGCGGCGCGCGGCGACCGATACGTCCGCGGCGCGATCTTCAGGTTGACCCGTCCGTCCAGCGTCTTTAGCCATGAACGGTGGACGCGCTGCACACCGACCTCTACCAGCTGACGATGGCCGCGGGGTACTTCCACCGCGGCATGGCCTCGCGCGTCGCGACGTGCGAGCTCTTCGTGCGGCGGCTGCCCAGGCACCGGCGCTTCCTCGTCGCGATGGGCCTGGAGCGCGCGGTGCGCTACCTCGAAGGGCTCCGCTTCACCGACGAGCAGATCGCCTATCTGCGCGGGCTCCCCGCCCTCGCGGACGCGATGACGCCGGCGTTCTGCAGCTACCTGCGCGACTTCCGCTTCCGCGGCGACGTCTGGGCCGTCCCCGAGGGGACCGTGTTCTTCCCGAACGAGCCGCTGCTGCGCGTCACCGCGCCGATCATCGAGGCGCAGCTCATCGAGACGTTCGCGCTGTCCGCCGTCAACTACGCCACCGCGATCGCGTCGAAGGCCGCGCGCATCGTGCTGGCCGCCGGCGACGCGGGCGTCATGGAGTTCGGCACCCGGAGGGCCCACCCGGAGGCGGCGGTCGACGCGGCGCGGGCCGCGTACGCGGTCGGCTGCGTCGGCACCTCGAACGTCGAGGCCGGAATGCGCTTCGGCATCCCGGTGCTCGGGACGGCCGCGCACATGTGGACCATGGCCCACCCGACCGAGGAGGCCGCGTTCGAGGGCTACGTCGCCGTCTTCCCGAACGCGGCGATCCTGCTCATCGACACGTACGACACGCTCGTCGGCGCCGCGCGCGCCGCCGCGGTCGCGCGCGACAAGCTGAAGGGGGTGCGCATCGACTCCGGCGACCTCGCCGCGCTCAGCGTGGCCGTGCGGAAGATCCTCGACGACGCCGGGTGCGCGTCGGCGAAGATCGTGGCCTCGGGCGATCTCAACGAGCACCGCATCGCCGAGCTCCGGCGCGCCGGGGCGCCCATTGACCTCTACGGCGTCGGGACGGACCTCGTGACGTCGATCGACGCGCCCTCGCTGGGCGGCGTCTACAAGCTCGTGGAGATCGGCGGCGCCGAGGCGGGCGCCGGCGGCGAGCGCACGCCCATCGCGAAGTTCTCGGAAGGGAAGGCGACGCTGCCCGGCGCGCACCAGGTGCACCGCTTCCGCGACCCGGCCGGCAAGCTCGCCCGCGACGTCATCGCGCTCGACGGCGAGCCCGCGGCTCCCGGGGGCGAGCCGCTGCTCGCGCCCGTGATGAGGCGCGGCGCCAGGGTCGCGCCGCCCGAGGGGCTCGACGCCGTCCGGGCGCGGGTGCGCGCCGAGATCGCCGGCCTGCCGGACGCGCTGCGGCGCATCGACGACGACCCCGCGCCGGGCGCGCCCTTCGCGGCCGAGGTGTCGCCGCGGCTCGGCGCGCTGGTCGAGGCGGTGCGCGCCCGCGTCGTCGCCGGCGCAGGATAGCGACGGCGAGCGGCCCGCCGCGCGGCGAGGCCGCGGCGCGGCGCGCGCCTTTCGAGGGGAACGCGAGAGGAGAGAGGACATGGCGAGCAGCGATCCGACCCGGCAATCTCCGCACCCGAGGGTGTTCGTCGACGTCGACGTGCAGCGCGACTTCTGCGAGGAGACCGGCGCGCTCTACGTGAAGGGCTCGCCGAACGCGCTGTTCCGGCGGCTCACCGCGCACGCCGTCGCGCGCGGGATCCCGATCGTCGGCTCGGTCGACTCGCACGCGTGGGACGCGTGGGAGTTCGGGTCGAACGACACCCCGGCGCCCGAGGGCGAAAAGCCGGGCTTCCCCGACCACTGCGTGAAGGGGACGCCGGGCTGGCTCAAGGTCGAGGGGACGCTGCCGCCGCGCTTCCGCTTCCTGCCGAACGTCGCGGAGGCGCCGATCGACGCCGCGGTGCGCGAGCTCGCGACGGGCAAGACCCACGCGGTCTACTTCGAGAAGGAGGTCTACAGCCTGTTCGCGAACCCCCTCGCCGAGGGCTTCCTGCGCGACCTCGCCGCGGCGCTCGGCGGCGCGCCGGAGCTCGTCGTCTACGGCGTCGCGACCGACTACTGCGTCCGCGCCGCCGCCCTCGGCCTCGTCCAGCGCGGCTACCGCACGACGGTCCTGACCGACGCCGTCGCCGGCATCACCGAGGCCGGCGTCGCCGCCGCGCTCGCCGAGATGCGGGCCGCCGGCGTCACCCTCGCGACCTCGTCGGCCGTGCTCGGCTGACGCCGTCGCGCGGCCGGCGAGGACCGCCGGGGCGCCCGCGGCGGTCGTCGACGACCCGCGCGCGGCGCCGTCAGCGGCCCTGCGGCGCGCCGCCGGTCGGGTCCGGATCGCTCGGGTCGCCCTGGGCCCGCAGCGACGCGCAGAGATCGACGAGCGGCTGCGGCTTGTCGAAGTGCCACCCCTGCGCGTAGTGGATGCCCATCGACGTGAGCAGATCGGCGATCTCCTGGTTCTCGACCTGCTCGGCGACGGTCTTGATGCCGAGCGTGTCGCCGATGCGGTGCACCGACTCCACGATCGCGCGGTGGAGCGTGTTGTCCTGCAGGTCGCGCACGAACATGCCGTCGATCTTCACGTAGTCGACCGGCAGGCTCTCCAGGTAGCCGTACGACGCGTGCCCGCTGCCGAAGTCGTCGATCGCGAACCGGCACCCCATGGCGCCGAGCTCCTGCATGAACCAGAGCACCTCGCCGAGGTTGGCGAGCGCCGCCGTCTCGGTGATCTCGAAGCAGATCTTGCTCGGCGGCACCTGCGCCCGGTGCAGCTGCTCGACAAGGAAATCGAGCAGGCCCTCGCGCAGGAGCGACACGCCCGACAGGTTGATCGAGCACGTGTCGAGGCGGCGCAGCGCGTGCTGCGGCAGCGCGCCGATCAGCCGGAACGCCTGCCGCGCGACGTAGCGATCGATGACGTGGATGAGGCCGCTCTGCTCCGCCGCCTGGATGATGCCGACCGGCGAGTAGAACCGGCCGTCCTCGCCGAGCTGCCGCACGAGCACCTCGAAGTGCGCGCCGCGCGGGGTGTGGGGCGCGCCCGGCTTCACGAGCGGGTGGATGCCCTGCGAGTAGAGCCGGAGCCGCCCCTCGGCGAGGTGGCGCTGCAGGCTCGCGACCCACTGCATCGAGCGCCGGCTCGTCGTCATCTGCTGGTCGTCGAGGTAGACCTGCAGCCGTCCGCGCCCGTTCTCCGTCGCGATCCGGCACGCGTGATCGGCGGCGCCGAGCACGTCGACCGCGCGCTCGAAGTGGGGCGTCAGCACCACGAGCCCGATGCTCGCGCCGATCGAGAACGTCTTCTCCGCCCACCCGAACCGGAACTCGAGCAAGCAGATCTGCAGATCGCGCGCGATGCGCTCCGCCTCGCGCTCGCTCTTGTCCGCGAGCAGGAGGACGAACTCGTCGCCGCCGATCCGCCCGGCCGCGTCCTTCGGCCCGACGATCTCGTGCACGCGCGTCGCGACCCACTGGAGCAGATCGTCCCCCGCCTCGTGGCCGCACGTCGCGTTGACGAGCCGGAAGCGATCGAGGTCGATGTAACAGAGCGCGTACGGCGTCCCGGTCTTCCGGCAGTCGTTCAGCGCCTCCTCGATGCGATCGATGATCGCGTACCGATCGAGGAGGCGCGTGAGCGCGTCGTAGCGGGGCTTGGCCGGGTGGATCGGCAGGGGCCCCGGCGCGCCGAGCTCGCGGAACAGGATGATCTGCCCCGGCGGCGGCGGCGGCTTCGAGTCGCGGTGGCCCTCGCGCGCGGGCCGCGCGGCGACCGTGCCGATCGTGTGGAGGATCGGGATCACGGAGCCGTCGCGGCGCTCGAGCAGCGCGGTGTACCGCGCCGGCGGCCGGCTCGCCGCGGCCGCCTCGGGCGCGGCGAGCGGCGCGCCCGGCGTGCGCAGCGCGCCCTCGTCGATGATCACCGGCGAGAGCGGCACCACGGGCTCGCGCCGCGGCGTGAGCCCTGGCGACGGCGGCGCGGGCTTCGCGGGCGTGCCCTCGTCGAACAGCTCGTTCATCTCGCCGACGTCGATGTCCGGATCTCCGCTCGTCGTGCCCGCCGCCGGGATCAGGCGGAGCACGCGATCGAGCAGCGCGCCGCGCGCCTCGACGATCGACCAGCCGGTCAGCCGCTCCGCCGCGCCGTTGCAGCGCACGATGCGCTGCTCGGCGTCGACCTCGATCAGGCCGACGTCGACCTCGGACAGCCACGCAGCAAGCTGTTTGTCCGGCGAGCCGCGGTGCGCGTCCGAGCGATCGAACGCGGCGTGCAGGCTCGACTCCGGCCGGTCATCGATCTTTGCCACCACCCCGTTATGGTAGTTGTATTCCCGGAGAAGCGGACTTCTTAAGCGCCGACGGCGCGGAAACTCGACGGCCACGGCCCCCCGCTGGGGTAGGCTCGGGTCATGGGTGGTCACGAGGAGAGCAGGCGCTCCCGGCCGGGGCTCGGCGCCGGCGCCGCCATCGTTTCCCCGGCGTTGCGGCGATCCGTCGATCTCCAGCGGAAAAATTCCGGTCACCGGCCGACGAGAGCCGGTGCTGACGCGATGCGTTGTGGCGGTGTGCCGGGGTGGGATGGCGGTGTGGGAGCGCGGATCGCTCCCGGCGGGGGGTGAAGCTCGATGGGGCTCGTCCTGTTCGGGCTCACCGGCGGCCTCGGGTCCGGCAAGAGCACGGTGGCGGCGCGGTTTCGCGCGCAGGGGCTCCCGGTGATCGACGCCGACGCGCTCGCCCGCGACGTGGTGGCGAAGGGGACCGAGGGGCTCGCCGAGGTGGTCCGCGCCTTCGGTCCGGAGGTGCTCGCGCCGGACGGCTCGCTCGATCGCGCGCGCGTCGCCGCGATCGTCTTCGACGATCCGGACAAGCGCCGGCGGCTGAACGCGATCGTGCACCCGCGCATCGGGGCGCTCCTCCTGGAGCGCGCCGCCGAGATCGAGGCGCGGGGCGAGCCGTTCGCGTGCTACGAGGCGGCGCTCCTCGTCGAGAACGGGCTCGCCGACGCGTTCCGCCCGCTCGTGGTCGTCGCGGTGCCGGAGGCGGTCCAGATCGCGCGCGCGATGGCGCGGGACGGCGCGACCGAGGAGCAGGTGCGCGCCCGGCTCGCCGCGCAGCTCCCGCTCGCCGACAAGGTCGCGGTCGCCGACCACGTCATCGACAACGCCGGCGATCGCGCCGCGACCGAGCGCCAGGCCGACGAGGTGCTCGCCGCGATCCGGGCGAAGCTCGGCCGCGCCGGACCACTGACTTGATGCGCAGTGCCCGGCGTGGAAGTCTCGCGGCCGGCCGATGACGTCGTTCAAGTCGAAGCTCGCGCGGCTCGGGCCGCTCCCGGCGGAGCGGCGGGGCAGCGCGCCGCTCGCCCCCGCGCCGGCGCTCGCCCGCGATCCCGCCGCGGCGGACGACCGGGCGTCCGCCCCTCCGCCCGCGCCGCCGGCTCCTCCGCCGGTCCTCTGCGAGGCGGACGCCGTCGGCGCGGTCCCGGCCGCCGGCGGCGCGGTCCTGGTGGTGGCCGCGCCGGCCGAGGCGGCGCGGCCGCGGCCCGCGGCGCCGGGCGCGCCCGCGGGGGGCGGCGCTCGGCCGTCGCTCGACGAGCTGCGCGATCGCATCTCCCGCATCGTCGCCCGGGGCGCGCCGCCGACGCCGCGGGCCGATCCGGCGCGCGGCGAGCTCCCGTTCCACGTCGAGCAGACGCCCGGCGGGCCACTCTACGTGAGCCGCACCCGCTCGCTCGCGGCGGCCCGCGTCGGCCGCGCGCCGCTCGTCGCCGCGCGCGACGCCGACCCGGCGATGCTCGCGCTGCTCGCGCTCGATCCCGCGCTCGCCGGCTGCGACGTGCGGAGGGCGCTGTTCCTCGACACCGAGACCACGGGCCTCGCCGGCGGCACGGGCACCGTGCCGTTCCTGATCGGCCTCGCCTGGTTCGACCCCGGGGCGGCGAGCGCGGGCCCGCTCGGCGAGCCCTCGTCCGACGGCTTCGTCATGGAGCAGCTCCTCCTGCGTCGCCTCGGCGAGGAGGAGCCGATCCTGCGCCGCCTCGCCGAGCGCCTCGAAGGCGCCTCGATGATCATCACGTACAACGGCAAGGCGTTCGACATGCCGCTCCTGCGCACGCGCTACGTGATGAACCGCCTGCCGCCGCCGCCGGAGCTGCCACACCTCGACCTCGTCCACGTCGCCCGCCGCATCCACAAGGCCCGGCTGAAGACGCGCACGCTGATCGCCCTGGAGCACGACGTGCTCGGCCGGGTGCGCGTCGGGGACGTGCCCGGCGGCGAGATCGTCGCGTGCTACGCCCACTTCCTGCGCACCGGCGACGAGGAGGCGCTGCTCGGCGTCGTCGAGCACAACGCGGCCGACGTGCTCGCGATGGTCGCGCTGGTCGGCCTCTACGGCGAGCCGCTCGGCAGCCTCGCCGCCGGCGATCTCGCCGGCGTGGCGGCCACGCTGCGGAGGGCGGGCGCGCTCGAGCGCGCGGCCGAGCTCGCGGACGCGGCCGTCGAGCGCGGCGGCGGCGCGGCGGCGCGCCGCGCGCGCGGCGACATCGCGAAGGCGCGCGGGGACAAGGCGCGGGCGCTCTCGGACTACGAGGCGCTCGCCGCCGAGATCGACGACCCCGCGGTGCGCCTCGAGCTGGCGAAGCTCTACGAGCACCACGTGCGCGCCTTCGCCCGCGCCCTCGACCTGGCCGACCTGGGCACCGCCGAGCCCGAGCCCGCGCAGGCGCGCCGCCGAGCCCGGCTGCGGCGGAAGCTCGATCGCGCGACCGGCGGCGCCGCCGCGCTGGCGCTGCCGTTCGAGCGCGCCGTGGCCGGCGGAGCGGACGGAGCGCGGCCGTGCGCTCAGCCCGCCGCCGCGCCCGAGCGCGAGGGCCGCGAGGGGAAAGAGTGAGCGGGCCCTCACCCGGGAACCTGCGGCGCGGGCCCCCGGGTGGGGGGCAGGTAGGTGGGACGGGGCCGATCGAGAAATCCATCGGTCCGGCTTCTCGCCGGCGGGCGCGTGGGCTAGGGTGGGGGCGATGATTACCGTCGGCTGCGCCGGTTTCCCCGTCCCAGCGACGCGCTATTTCCGCGAGTTCATGTTCGTGGAGGTGCAGGAGACCCACGTGTCCCTTCCGGGACCTGGAACGATCCGGCGCTGGCGGCGCGAAGCTCCGGTCGGCTTTCGTTTCGCCCTGCTCGGTCCGCGCGAGATCGGGCAGGAGGGCTTCCGGGACGGCAAGGTCATCGAGACGGCGCTGAAGAGCATCGAGGCCGTGGCGGACGAGCTCGAGGCGAAGAGCGCCGTCTTCGTCGGCCCCCCGGAGTTCACGCCGACGCGCGCGAACAAGGCGATCCTGCGCGACTTCCTGGTCAACGTGAAGAAGCGCTTCGAGCGCGTCGTCTTCGAGCCGCCCCCGGGGTGGGATCCGGACGAGAGCGACGAGCTCACCCAGGAGGTCGGCGCCCTGGCCGCGCGCGATCCGCTGACCGCGGGGCTCTCGCGGCTGAAGGTGGCCTACTACCGCCTGCACGGCCCGGCGGGGCACAAGTCGCGCTACGAGGACCCGGCGATCGAGCGGCTCGCGGAGATCGCGCGCGGCGCGAAGCACGACGACGCGACGTACGTGTTCACGAACGTCGACATGTTCGCCGACGCGAAGCGCTTCAAGAAGGCGATGAAGATCTGACGCGGGCGCGCCGCCCGCGGCGCGGCCCAGCGCGCCGC
The DNA here is from genome assembly GCF_051529605.1 of Sorangium sp. So ce296. Lineage (NCBI taxonomy): Bacteria > Pseudomonadati > Myxococcota > Polyangiales > Polyangiaceae > Sorangium > Sorangium sp. So ce296. Next base: position 12,788,165 of record NZ_CP150325.1, on the reverse strand, counting down.
GCCGCGGCGGTGAGGCTCAGCGCGCGGCGCTGCGGAGGCGCCAGCGCTCCGGCCGCGTGAACAGCGCCATCGCGGCGCTCACGGCCGCGGCGACGTACCACGGGATGTCCTGCACGGTCCCGTAGACGGTCCGCGCGCGCATGAACCGCGCCTCGCCGAGCAGCGTCTGCTCCTTGAAGGTGTCGCTGTGCACGACGACCCGGCCGACCGGGTCGACGATCGCGGAGACGCCGCTGTTCGTGGCGCGCACGAGGTAGCGGCGGTGCTCGATGGAGCGCATCTTCGCGAGCGCGAGGTGGATCCACGGCTCCGTCGTGTCGCCGAACCAGGCGTCGTTCGTGAGGTTGACGAGCAGGTCGGGGTCGCCCGCGGCGACGAGCTTGTTCACGAAGTGCGGCAGGATGTCCTCGTAGCAGATCATCGCCGCGAGCCGGTGGCCGTCCCACTCGAGCGGGGCGAGCGACGTGCCCGGGCTGAAGCGGCCCGAGTTCGGCGACAGCGTGTAGAGGTACGGGACCGTCTCGCCGAGCGGGAGGTACTCCCCGAACGCGAGCAGGTACTGCTTGTCGTAGCGCCCGAGGATCTCGCCCCCCTCGCCGGCCATCAGCGCCGTGTTGAAGCTCACGCCGCGCTCGTTCCGATCGGCCGGGAGCCGGTGGATGACCGTGCCGACCACGGTGGGGACGCCGAGGCGGCTCGTGAGCGACCGCTGGACGTCGTTCTTGTACGACGACTCGCGGAAGGCCTGCGGCACGCCGGCCTCGCTCCACACGACGAGCCCCGCGCCCTGCTTCGCGAGCGCCCGGGTGCGGTCCACGTGGATCTTGAGCGCGTTCCGCCGGTCGAAGAGCGCGAGGTTCGGCTGGACGATCCCGATCTTGATCGGCTCGGCCGCGGCGGCGGCCGCGTCCACGGCGCGCATGCGGATCACGCCGTACACGGCCGCGAGGGCGGGGGCCGCGACGCCCACCGCGACGACCGCGCGGCGGAGCGGGCGGCCGGCTCGTGGGCCGGCGCCGCCGCCCGCGCGCGGCGCGCGATCGAGCCGGAAGGTCACCAGCTCGGCGATGGCGAGGTTGGCGGCGACAAGCACCAGCCCGACGAGGTAGGGGCCGCCGAGATCCGCGACCTGGCCCATGACCGGCGCGTTGTGGACCGAGGCGCCGTAGTACCAGGGAAAGAGCAGCGGATACACGAGCTCGCTCGTCACGAACGCGAGCGCGAACGCCACGGCGCCCGGCCATCCGCGCGCTTCGGCCCGCCCGTAGAGCCAGCCGCAGAGGGCGATCCGTCCGGCCTGGTAGGCGCAGAGGATGGCCATGAAGAGCGCGCAGAGGATCGTGGGGAATCCGCTGAACACCCGCAGCATCTCGAGCAGCCAGTAGAAGCCGGTCATCGTCATGACGAAGCCGGCGATCCAGCCGAGCAGCGCCGCGCGCCCCGGCGTCTGCCCGCGCAGCGCCACGATCAGCGGGACGAGGCCGAAGAACGAGATCGGCCAGAGGTCCATCCCCGGAAACCCGAGGAAATAGAACAGGCCGCTGAGCGCCGCGAGCCCGTAGGAGAGGCGCGCGGGCAGCGGCCGCGCCGCGGCGCCGGCGCTCTCGCGCGGCGCGCCGGGAGGCGCTTCCGGCCGAGGGAGGTTTTCGGCCTCTCCGCCGCCGACGCCTGCGCCGGTGGCCTCGCTCTCTTGCTGGTGCGTGGTCGTCATCGGGAGCGCCGGGGGAACCGGGGGGAGGCGAAGCAGGGCGCCGCCGTGACGGCGCGGTCGAACTTGAAGGAGCCGAGCATGGCGGCCCCCGTATTGGATGGGCGCCGCCGCTCGTCAACCCGCTCGGCGCGCGGCGGCAGCCCGCTCGGCGCGCGGCTGGCAACCCGCTCGGCGCGCGGCTGGCACCCGCTCGGCGCGCGCCTGGTACCCGCTGCGCGCGGGCCCCCAACGGGCTCAGCGAGCGCGAAGAAACAAGCTCGTTGCAAGCGAGCGCCCCAAGCGGACGAACCGGGCCCGGATCGCGCCGGCGCGCCTGGTCACGCGGTGGAAAGTAGCGCAGAACGTGCCTGAACCCCGCCGTTCGTGACTACTATCCGCACGCAGAGCCCATGTCGAAGATACTTCACATCGAGGACGATCCCGCGAACCGCCTGCTCGTCCGCAAGCTGCTCCAGAGCGCAGGCTACGAGGTCCTCGAGGCCGCCGACGGGCTCGAAGGGGTGCGCCTCGCCTGCGCGCACCGCCCGGATCTCGTCCTCGTCGATCTGAACATCCCCGGCCTCGACGGGTTCGAGGTCACGCTGCGCCTGCGCGGCGAGGCGTCGCTCGCCGGCGTCCCGATCGTGGCGATCACCGCCGAGGGCGACCGGGACACGAGCCTCGCGGTCGGCTGCGACGGCTTCCTCCAGAAGCCGATCGACGCGCGCTCCTTCTCGGCCGTCATCGCCCGCTACCTCAGCGGCGCGCGCGAGGAGCTCCCCGCGTCGCAGGGGCCGCTCCGGCTGCGCGAGCAGAGCCAGCGCATCGTCGCCCACCTCGAGCAGAAGGTGGCCGAGCTCTCGCGCGCCAACGCCCGGCTGCGTGAGCTCGACGCCGCGCGCACCGAGTTCTACCGCAACATCTCGCACGAGCTCGCGACCCCGATGACCCCGATCGTCGGGTACGTGAAGCTGCTCGCCGACGAGGAGCTCGGCCCGCTCAACAAGGCGCAGAAGAAGGCGCTGCTCGCGATGGAGGACTGCGTGCGCAGGCTCCGGTCGCTCATCGACAACCTGCTCGACGTGACCGGCATCGAGACGGGCCGGATGCGCTTCATGCACTCCGAGTACGACTTCCTCGACACCACGCGGCGCGCCCTCGCGCAGGTGGCCGACCGCTTCGCCGAGGGGAAGGTCCAGCTCGTCGAGGATCTCCCGCGCGGCCCGCTGCCCGCCTGGGGCGACGCGGGCCGGCTGCAGCGGGCGATGATCCAGCTGTTCGAGAACGCCGCGAAGTTCACGCCGGCCGGCGGCACCGCGGGCGTGCGGGTCAGCGTGCTCCAGTCGGGGCACTACGAGCTCTGCGTCGCGGACACGGGGCCCGGGGTCAAGGCCGACCGCCAGCCGCGCATCTTCGAGCCGTTCTACCAGGTCGACGGCTCGGCCACGCGCGCCTACGGCGGCGTCGGCGTCGGGCTCGCGATCGCGCGGCGCACCGCCCGCGGGCTCGGCGGCGACGTGCGCGTCGTCTCGCCGAGCAACGAGGTCATCGAGGGCGAGTCGCTCACCGGCGCCGCGTTCTACCTGACGGTCGCCCGGCGGGCGCCGCTCCAGGACGACGGCAGCTCGCCGGGCCGGCTCGGCCCGCCCTCGTCGCCGCCCATCGATTCGTAGGCCGGATGCGCCCTGCCTCCAGCGTCATCTACCTCGACTGGAACGCCACGACGCCGCCGCACCCCGAGGTCCTCGCGGCCATGCAGGCCGCCGCCGAGGTGGCCTGGGCCAACCCGGCGAGCGTGCACGGGCCGGGGCGGCGGGCGCGCGCGTTCATCGAGCAGGCGCGGGAGGCGGTCGCCCGGCTCACCGGCTTCGACGCGCGCGACGTGACCCTCACCTCGGGCGGGACCGAGGCCAACAACCTCGCGCTCCTGCACGCCTTCGGCGACGAGGCAGGCGCGGCCGGTGCGGGCGCGGCCGGGGTGCCGGCGCCGGGGCGGCTCCACGGCGCGCTCGTGGTCTCGCGGATCGAGCACCCGTCGGTGACCCGCGCCGCGGAGGGGCTCGCCGGCCGCGGCGTGCACGTCGCCTGGGTCGATCCCGAGCCGTCCGGCCGGGTCGCGCCGGAGGCGATCGCCGCGGCCATCGACCGGGCGGCGGCGGTCGCGCCGGTGCGGCTCGTCAGCCTCCAGGCGGTGAACCACGAGACGGGGGTCGTCCAGCCGGTCGCCGAGGCCGCGGCGATCGTCCACGCCCGCGGGGCGCGGCTCCACGTGGACGCCGTCCAGGCGGTGGGGCGCCTGCCGCCCGAGGCGTGGGCCGGGGCGGATCTCGTGTCGGTCGCGGCCCACAAGATCCGCGGCCCGAAGGGGATCGGCGCCCTCGCGGCGCGGCCCGGCATCCGGCTCCGGCCCGTCCTGCTCGGCGGCGCGCAGGAGCGCGGGCTGCGGCCCGGGACGCAGGATCCCGTGGCCGCGGCCGGCTTCGCCGTCGCCGCCCGTCGAGCGCTCGGCGCCCCCGCCCGCTACGCGGCGCTCGCCCCGCTCCGCGATCGCCTCGAGGCCGAGCTCACCCAGGTTGGGCGCGCCGCCGGCGCTTCGCCGGTCCGCAACGGGGAGGGCGCGCGCGCCCCCCACGTCACGAACCTCTCCTGGCCCGGCTGGCGCGGCGACGAGCTCTGCGCCGCGCTCGACCTCGAGGGCGTCGCCGTGTCCAGCGGCGCGGCCTGCAGCGCCGGGACCGCCGAGCCGTCCCCGGTCCTCACGGCGATGCTCGGACCCGAGCGCGCGGCCTCCGCCGTGCGCTTCTCGATCGGCGAGGACACGACCGAAGCCGACCTGGTCGAGGCCGCGCGCCGCGTGGCCCGCGTGCTCTCCCGCCTCCGGTCGCTTCCAGCCGGAAGCTGAGCCGATCCAGCCGCTTACCGAGAGCCCGTCGATTCTTGAACCATCCCTCGAGCCATTCCGGATTACCGCGCAGAAAAGGGTGAGTCCACAGGGGTAAACCCTCGCAGCGACTCAACTTTTTGAGGGGGGTGTGGATTCTTTTTGTCGATCCATTGAATGGATTGAATCGGCCGTCCTGCTGCGAGCCTGTTCAGCGATGGACCCCCTGCTCGAAACCGCTTCAGGTGTTCCGCTTATCTATGCAAATTTGTTGATCATTTTTCTGAATTCAGGAATGAACTGACGGCGCTTCCTGACGACGTCGCAGCGCGCGTTGCGCCGAGGCCAGTCTCATTGCGCGGGATCGAGCGCTCCAGGTCCCCTCGGGAATGGCCTACGGCGCCGGCCGTACGATCGCGCAGCGCACGCGCCGTGGGTCCGCCGGGCAGGGCGCGGGCGAGGCGACGTGCGCTCGCGCGGGCGAGGCGACGTGCGCTCGCGCGGGCGAGGCGACGATCGCTTTCGGCCTCGGGCTACGCGCGGGGCGCGCGGCGTTGCCGGACGACCTCGTAGAGCGCGATCGCGCCGGCGACCGAGGCGTTCAGCGAGGAGATGGGGCCGGTCATGGGGAGCCGGGCCACGTGCTGGCAGACGCGGCGGACCGAGCGGCGCGTGCCCTTGTCCTCGGCGCCGATCACGATCGCGACCGGGCCGGTCAGGGGCAGCTCGCCGAGCTCGACCGGGCCCTGCGCGTCGAGCGCGATCGCGGCGACACCCCGGGCGGCGAGCGACTCCAGCGCGTCGGGCAAGGAGCGGACACGGCAGAGCCTCGCGTGCTCGATCGCGCCGGCGGACGCGCGGAACGTCGCCGGCGTGAGCGGCGCCGAGCTGTGCTCGGGCCACAGGATCGCCCGCGCGCCGAGGGCGACGGCGCTGCGGATCACCGCGCCGAAATTCTGGGGGTCCATCACGCCGTCGAGCGCCACCGTGATCGTACCGACGCCGGGCTGGCCCTCCTCGACGACCGGGATCGCGTCGACCCCGACGATCTGGAGCTCGGGCGCCGACGCGACGGCGCCCTGGTGGCGGCCGCCGGCGCTGCGGCGATCGAGCTCGCCGCGCGGCGCGCGCTCGGTCGGGATGCCCTGACCCTCCGCGAGGCGCGCGAGCGCGTCGAGCTTCGGGCCGCCGTCGCGCTGGACGAGGACCCAGCCGATCCGAGCGCCGTGCGCGCGGATCGCCTCCCGGACGGGCTGGAGACCGTAGACGAGTCGGCTCACGTCAGCGCGGAGGGTGGAGCGTGTGCGCGATCTCCTGCACGATGGAGCGCGCCGTGGCGAGCGGATCGGCCGCGTCGCGGATCGGCCGGCCGACCACCAGGAGATCGGCGCCGGCCGAGATCGCGGCCGAGGGCGTGGCGATGCGCTTCTGATCGTCGGCGCGCGCGCCGTCCTGCCCGGGGCCGAGGCGGATGCCCGGCGTCACGATGAGCTCGCCACGCCCGAGCGCCTCTCGCAGCGCCGGCACCTCCTGCGGCGAGGCGACGAACCCGTGGATGCCGGCGTCGCGCGCGAGCTGCGCCAGCCGCACCACGTGCTCCGACGCGCTCCCCTGGATGCCCTGCGCGGCCAGATCGCCCGCGTCGAGCGACGTGAGCACGGTGACGGCGAGGAGGATCAGATCCTGGGAGCGCGCCGCCTCCTGGGCCGCGCGCCGCAGCATCTCGGCGCCGCCGGCCGCGTGCACGGTCAGGTAGCGGACGCCGTGCGCGGCGGCGCTCGACACCGCGCGGGCCACCGTCTCGGGGATGTCGTGCAGCTTCAGATCGAGGAAGACATCGAGGCCGAGCGACCTGCCGAGCTCGATCGCGGCCGGCCCCTCGCGGACGAACAGCTCCAGGCCGACCTTGAGCACGCCGACGGAGGGGGCGACGCGGGTCGCCGCCGCCCGGGCCTCGTCGAGGGTCGCGAAGTCGAGCGGGAAGACGAGCCTGCGGCGCGCCTCGTCGAGCGAGCTGCCGCCGAGGCTCGTCCTCTGCCTGACGTAGCCGGTGTTCGTCATGCGGTGACCCCGTCCCCGATCAGAAGCAGCTGCAGAGCGGATCGCCAGGGGCGCAGGTGCAGGGTTTGCTGTTGCCGCCGCTCGCCGGCTGGCCGCCGGACGGGCGCACGCCGCCGCCTCCGCCGCCGCGGCGGAGCTGCTCCTGCTTCTGCTGCTCGGCCTCGAGCTGCTTCTGCAGGGCGAGGCGCGTCGCCTCGTCCTTCGCGCTCGCGAGCTGGTCGCGGAGCCCCGACATCTTGGACTCGGACTCCTTCATCTGCGCCTCGAGCCGCTTGTTCGCCTCCTCGAGCTCGCGGGCGCGCGCGGCCTCGGCGGCGATGCGCGCCTCGTTCTCCTGGGCCGACTTGACCGCGGCGACGGTGATGCCGCCGATCACCAGCACGCTGGCGACGGCGCCGCCGATGAGGAGCTTGCGCAGCTTCTTCTTCGACTCGTCCTGCTGCAGCGCCGCGAGGGAGCGCTCGTGGTGCTGCTGCGCCGCCATCGCCTCGAGCCGCGCCTTCTGCTCGGCCTCGACGCGCGCCTTCTCGATCTCGGCCTGCCGGATCGCCTCGAGCCGCGCAGCCTCCTCGCGGGCGCGCCGCTCCTCGTTGCGGCGGCGCTCCTCCTCGGTGCGGAGGCGCAGCTCCTCGGCCTCGCGCGCGGCGCGCTCCGCCTCGACCCGCGCCTTCTCGGCGGCGGCGGCGGCGGCGGCCTTCTGGGCCTCTTCGGTCTTGATGCGATCCTCCTCGAGGTTCATCAGCTCCTTGAGCGAGAACAGGACCGAGCTTTCCTTCTGTTCCGACATGACCTCGTGGCTCCTTCGATCGAGCGCGTGCGGTTGGGCTACCTAGGGGCGGCGCGGAGAACCTGCAGGTCGCCCCGGGTGAGGGCACCGAGCAAGACGATTCTGACCCGCAGCGCGGCTTTCACGCAAATCTTCGCGATCACCGCGACCCTCGCGATGTCGAGGAACCGCGGGGCCGCCGGCCAGATTATCGCCGTGGCGCACGGCAGGTACCAGCGGAAATCGCAGCGCTCCGTCCCTTCCACGCTTCCACGCCCTCGACGTCCGTTGTCCGCGCACCTGTGTACCCGCGCCGCCGCGCGCACCCGCGCCGCCGAGCGACCTGTACCGTCCAGAGAGGGGCCGCGGACATGCTCGGGCCGGGAAGCCCGACACAGCGCCTCCCGAGGTCGCGGCGCCGCGCGCCACGGTCCCGTTGGATTCTCGGCGGCTCTCCGGTAGGTTCGCGCGCCCATGGCAAAAGTCATCAAGGCGCACATCACCGGTACCGTGTGGAAGATCGAGGTCAAGCCGGGCGACAGGGTCGAAGAGGGGACCGTCGTCGTCATCCTCGAGTCCATGAAGATGGAGATGCCCGTCGAGGCCGAGGACGAGGGGACGGTCGAGGAGATCCTCGTCACCGAGGGGGCCGCGGTCACCGAAGGCGCCCCGCTGATCAAGCTGGCCTGACCGCCCGGGCCGGCCGGCGTCCGCGCTTTCGCGGACTTGCCCGCCGCCTCCGAGAGGGCGCGGCGGGCGCTCACTCGCGCCAGAAGAACTTCCAGGGGTTGTGCTTGAGGTCGCGGGCGAGCTCCTGGAGGTCGTCAAACAGCTGCTCGTCCATCACCAGCGCGCCCACCGTCCCCTTGCCGCGCTTGACGTGGGCGAGGACCTCCTGGGCGTCGGCGGTCGCCGACCTCGCCCTGCCCGCGATCTCGGCGATGTCGTCGAGCGTCTTCCGGATCTTCGCCTGCTCCGGCTCGCCGCCCACCGTGGTGGACAGCCGGCGCGCGTTGGCCAGCGTCTCGCGCGCGTCCGCCATGAGCGGCGGCAGATCGCGCGCGGCCGTGCTGCTCACCTGATCCGCGTTCGCGAGGATCCGGTCGATCTGCGGGTTGTTCACGTACTTTTGCCGGGCGTCCTTCACGAGATCGGTGCCGTCGAGGCTGATCTGCTCGACGTTCTCGGCGATGCGATCGAGCCGGTCCTGGTTCCGGTGCATGAAGTCGCCGGTGCCCTTCAGCGTCTTCCGGAGCCCGTCGAACGCCTCGCCGACCTCCTCCCGGTGCTCGCGCATCGCCGTGACGGTCGCGTGCAGCAGCTCGTAGCCCTCGGCGAGGAGCATGTCGAGGCGCGGCGGATCCAGCCCCCGGACGACCGCGTTCGCCGGGAGCACCGGCCGATCGGTCGAGCCCGGCTCGATCGCGAGGAACTGCTCGCCGAGCACGCCCTGCGTCGTGACGTAGAACGTGGCGTTGTCGTGGATGCTCTGCTGGTAACGTTCCTCGACGCGCAGCTGGATGCGCACGAGCGGCTCGCGGCGGCCGTCCTTGCCGACCTGGCCGCCGCGGAAGTGGATCTCGCTGAGCTTGCCGACCTCGACCCCGGCGATCTTCACCGGCGCCCCGGTCTGGAGGCCGCCCGGGTTGTCGAACTCGACGTAGATCGAGTACTTCGGCTGGAAGTTGACCCCGCCCATCACGAGGATGAACGTGGCGAGGAGCCCGATCGCCGTGAGTATGAGGATCCCGACTTTGACCTCGATCGATCGCGGGCTTGCCATGGGTGCTTCATCTTGTCCGATCTTGCGGCAGAAGGTGAGGGAAATAGGCCGGGATCCAGCCGTGCGTGCCTCCTCGCCTGTGACGCATTGTTTCCGGCGCGCGTCGTGACGCTTCGCGCTGCCTTTGCCCTGACGCAACCGCAATTACCCCGCAGGTCGCGATGATTTCGTTCCGGAATGTCAGAAAATCCTTTGGACCCAAAGAGGTCCTCAAGGACGTCTCGTTCGACGTCGAGGACGGCGAGGTGTTCTTCATCATCGGGCAGTCGGGGGTCGGGAAGAGCGTGCTGATCAAGCACCTCGTCGGCCTGCTCTACCCGGACGGCGGGGAGATCTGGCTGGACGGCGAGGAGGTGAGCCGCTTCGACGAGGCCCGGATGTACCCGGTCCGGATGAAGTGCGCGATGGTGTTCCAGCACTCGACGCTGTTCGACTCGATGACGTGCGCCGAGAACGTCGCGCTCCCGCTCCGCAAGCACAAGGGGCTCAAGCCGAAGGAGGCGCTCGCGGAGGCGCGGCGGCGGCTCGAGCAGGTGCACATGCGCGAGTTCGCCGACCGCTTCCCGCCGGAGCTCGGCGACGGGATGCGCAAGCGCGTCGCCATCGCCCGCGCGCTCACGCTCGACCCGCGCTACGTGCTCTTCGACGAGCCGACCACGAGCCTCGACCCGGTGAGCGCGCGGCGCGTCGACAAGCTGATCCGCGAGCTCAGCGACACGCTCGGCGTGACGAGCATCGTCGTGAGCCACGATCTCGTGAGCATCTTCACGATCGCCGACCGCATCGTCATGCTCTATCAAGGGCTCGTCCGCCTCCTCGGGGATCGAGCGGTGTTCCAGGGCGCCGAGGACCCGATCGTGCGGCAGTTCATCACCGGCAGCGCGGAGGGGCCGATCGAGTGAGGCGCGGCGCGGCCGCGCGGTCGGGCTAGCGGAAGATCAGGAACGCGGCCGCCGAGATCAGCATGTTGAGGACGATGACCGCGAGCGAGGAGTTCACGACCGCCCGCGTCGTCGCCCAGCCCACGCCCTCGCTGCCGCCGAAGGTCGAGAGTCCGGAGTGGCCGGAGACCACCGGGATCGCGGCGCCGTACGCCACGCACTTGGCGAGGCCGGTGGCGAGGTCGCCCGCGTCGACGAGGCTCACGTTGATGAACGTCTCGGGGCTCACGCCGAACATGCTGTACGCGGTGACCATCCCCGTGGTGAACGCGACCGCGGCGCTCCAGACGATGAGGCACGTCGTCATGAGCAGGCTCGCGATGAACCGCGGCTTGATGAGGTAGTCGATCGGATCGGCCGCGCACATGCGCAGGGCGTCGACCTGCTCGGTCACCACCATCGAGCCGATCTCGGCGGCGATGCCGGCGCCGACGCGCGTGGCGAGCATCAGCGCGCCGATCGAGGCGGCGAGATCGCGGACGAGCAGCTCGAGGTAGGTCGCGCCGAGCATGGTCAGATCCGGGATGACCCGCTTGGCCTGCTGGCCGGCCTGAAAGACCATGATCATCCCGATGAAGCCCATCACGACCGTCAGGAAGAACAGCGATTTGTTGCCGATCTCGTACATCTGCACGAGCACGGCGCCCGGCTCGCGGCGGCCCTTCACGCAGTAGTAAAGCGTCCTTACGAACACCGAGTAGAGCTCGCGCGCGGACGCGAGGAGGGACAGCGCGGCGCCGCCGAGCGCGGCGACGCCGGACAGCTCGGGCGCGACGTCGCGGAGCTCGCTCGAGGGGGGGCCGGTGGGGGGGCCAGTGGGGGGGCCAGTGGGGGGGCCAGCGCTCGCGCGATCCGGGAAGCTCGGGTGGGAGTGGGGCATGCGCGGCGCCGTCGATCCGTCAGTCGAGCGTGAACGAGACGAAGTAGTCGAGGATGAAGATGCCGGCGGCCGAGGCGACGACGGTCGCGTTGACGGCGCGGCCGACGCCGGGGGCGCCGCCGGTCACGCCGAGGCCGTACTGGCAGCTCGAGAGCGCGAGGACGACGCCGAAGACGACGCTCTTGACGAGGCCGCTCATGACGTCGCCGATGCCGAGGAGCCCGCTCGTGAGGCCGTTGTAGAAGACGGCCGGGGCGACGCCGAGCAGGAGGTCGCCGGTGAACGCGGCGCCGAGCAGGGCGAGCGCGTCGGCGAAGATCACCGAGAGCAGCAGCGTCAGCACCATCGCGAGGAAGCGCGGGGCGATGAGGAAGCTCACCGGGTCGATCGCGAGCACGCGGAGGGCGTCGATCTGCTCGGTGACGACCATGGTGCCGAGCTCGGCGGTGTTGTTGGCGCCGACGCGGCCGTTGATCATGAGCGCCGTGAGCAGCGGGGCGATCTCGCGGAGCGTGCCGAAGCCCGCGCCCCAGCCGAGCAGGCCGTGCGCGCCGAAGCGCTCGACCAGCGGCGCCGCCTGGATGACCATGATCGCGCCGGTGAAGAGCGCCGTCACGACGACGATGGGCATCGACTTGACGCCCATCCTGTAGAGGTTGCGCATGAACTCGGCGCCGTCGACGCGGAGCGTGGCCACGCGCGCCGCGATCTGCCCCGCGAGCACGGCCATGCCACCGACCGTGGCGGCGATCTGCAGGAACGACGCGCCGACCTGGTGCACGCCGGAGGGCTCCTGCGCGAGCGGCGCGCGCCGCCGCCGCGGGGGCGGCCCGCCGGGGGCGGGGAGCGCGCCCGGGACGCGCGCGGCGGTGCCTGGGCCAGCAGGAGACGTCATCGGAACGGGGAGCTTAGCCCAAGGCCCACGGGGAGCGCGGCCCGATCCGACGCGATCCGCGCGCGCAGCGGCCCGGACAGCTACCCAGCCGGGAGATCGTCCCCTACCTGAAAAATACCTGCCTCTCCCCGGAGCCGTCCTGTGCGATGGCAAACGCGGACTTCCACGCGCAATGTTGGCTCGTCTCCCGCTCGAGGAGCGCGCCCGCGGGGCGGGGCCGCGGTGGCGCGGCGGCGCGGCGGCCGATGCCCGGTCTCCCGCGGATCGACCTGTGAGCCTGTGACGACGAGAGGCGCGATTCCATGTCCCAATCCGAGCGCGCGCACACCTTGACCGGCGAGCTGCCGACTGGCCTCCTCGACGACGGCCGGACGTTCGCCGTCCTCTCCGCGGCGACGTTCGCGCTGAAGGCGATCTTCGTGAAGCTCGCCTACGCCGCGCACCCGATCGACGCGGTGTCGCTGCTCGCGCTGCGGATGGGCATCGCGCTGCCGTTCTTCCTGTGGCTCGCCCGGAGGGAGCGCGGCGAGGCCGCCGAGCGCATGACGCCCCGCCTCTGGGGCGGCGTGCTGCTCGTCGGCTTCCTCGGGTACTACCTGTCCAGCCTGTTCGACTTCATCGGGCTCACGTACATCAGCACCGGCCTCGAGCGCCTGATCCTGTTCGTGTATCCGACGCTCGTGCTCCTGATCGGCGCGGTGTGGCTGAAGCAGCCGGTGCGCGCCAAGGCCTGGGGAGCGCTCGCCGTGTGCTATCTCGGCCTCGCGGCGGCCGTCTGGCACGATCTCGAGCAAACCGGGGACGCGCGGGTCGTCGCCGTCGGCGGAGCGTGGGTGTTCGCGAGCGCGGTGACCTACGCGCTCTATTACATCGGCGTCGGCAAGCTCGCCTCCAGGGTGGGCTCGACGCGCCTCGCCGCGTATTGCGGGGCGACCTCGTGCGTGATGGTGCTCGCGCACTACGCGGCGACGGGGAGCCCCGCGCGGCTTTCGGAGCTCCCGGCCGCGGTGTGGTGGTACGCGGCGGCGATGGCGACGATCAGCACGGTGCTCCCCATCGTCCTGCTCGCGGCGGCGATCCGGCGGCTCGGCGCCGGCCGGGCCGCGACGTTCTCGACGCTCGGCCCGGTGCTCACGATCGCGTTCTCCTGGGTCATCCTGGGCGAGCCGTTCGCGTGGCAGCAGGTCGTCGGGCTCGCGCTGGTCGTCGGCGGCGTGACCTCGCTCGGCAAATCGCGCTGAGCCGGACCGCCGCCCCGCCGCGGGATCACCCCGCCGGCGCCGCGGGCTGGGGCTCCGGCGCGCTGGTGCCGAAGAGCTCGCTCCGGACGCGCTCGCGCTCGCGCTCCACCTGCTCGGCCGTCGCGCCGAGCCGCACGAGGAGGCGCTCGGTCATCGAGAACGCGACCTCGGCCTCGCCGGTCACGACGACGTCCGCGCCCGCCTTCTTCAGCGCGGCCACCTCGCGCATGTAGAAGGCGCGGGCGAGGACGAACAGCCCCGGATTGATGCCCTTCGCCTGCTCGATCACCGCGTCCCCGGACGGGCCCGCCGACGTGAACAGCAGGCTGTCTGCCGTCCCGACCCCGGCGCGCTCGAGGATCTCCCGCTGCGTCGCGTCGCCGTAGATCGCGCGGATGCCCTGGCTCTGCAGGTGCCTCACCGTGTCGACGTTCAGCTCGACGACCGTGGGCTCGATGCCGTTCTCCCGGAGCAGCCGGGTCAGCGTCCGCCCGACCGGGCCGTAGCCCACGACGACCGTGCGGTGGGCGCTCTCGTCCACCGGCGCGGGCTCCGCGCCGGCCTGCGCCGCGGCGCCGCGGCGCAGGAGGAGCGCCGACGTCGATCGCGCCAGGCGATCCCGGAGGCTGAAGAGCAGGGGGTTCAAGGTGATCGACGCGATCGACGCGACGACGAGCGCCTGCGAGGCCTCGTCCGGCATGATGCCGAGCTGCCGGCCGAGCGTCGCGAGGATGAACGAGAACTCTCCGATCTGCGCGAGCGATAGGGCCACGGCGAAGGCGGTCTGGAGGGGGCGGCGGAGCAGCACCACGACGAAGAGCGCGGCGAGCGGCTTGCCGATCAGCACCACGGCGAGCGTCGCCGCGGCGACCGGCCAGCCGATGGCGAGCTGCGTGGGGTCGAGGAGCATGCCGACCGAGACGAAGAACAGCACGGCGAACGCGTCGCGCATCGGGAGCGCCTCGGAGGCGGCGCGCGAGCTGAAGTCGGACTGGCCGACGACGAGGCCGCCCAGGAAGGCGCCGAGCGCCATCGACGAGCCGAAGAGCTTCGCCGAGCCGACGGCGACGCCGAGCGCGACGACGAGCACCGTCAGCGTGAAGAGCTCCCGCGAGCCGGTCTTCGCCACGTAACCGAGCAGCGTGGGGATGACGCGCTGTCCGACGATGAAGACGAAGGCCACGAGCCCGGCGAGCTTGAAGACCGCGATGCCCACGGACACCGCGACCCCCGTCGCGCCCGCGCCGGCGTCCCCGCCGAGCAGGGCGGGGAGCAGCACGAGCACGAGCACGGTGAAGACGTCCTCGAGCACGAGCCAGCCGATGGCGAGGTGACCGGCCGGGGTGTGCAGGACGTGGCTGTCGCTGAGGACGCGCGTGAGCACGACGGTGCTCGCCACGGAGATGGCGATGCCGAAGACGATCGACGCGGCCCACGACCAGCCCGCGGCGCGGCCGACCAGGCCGCCGAGCGCGGTGGCGACGGCGATCTGGATGAGGGCGCCCGGCACGGCGACCTTGCGCACGGCGAGGAGCTCGCGGACGTGGAATTGCAGGCCGACCCCGAACATCAGCAGGATGACCCCGATCTCCGCGAGCTGATCCGCGAGCCCCTTGTCGGCGACGAACCCCGGCGTGAAGGGGCCGACGAGGATCCCGGCCAGCAGGTAGCCCACGATGGGCGACAGCCTCAGCCGCTGGGTCATGAAGCCGAACGCGAGGGCGGCGGTGAGCCCGCCCGTGAGCGTGAGGATCAGGTCGAGTTCGTGCGGCATGTCCGCGTCTAGTAGCGCTTCTCGCCGCCGGCCGCAGCCGTTACCGCGCGACGGAGCGGCGGAAGCTGCGCGACATCGTCATCGATCGTCGCGATCGTCGCGCCCGCGTGCCGGCCCCTACTTGCCCACGACGCCGATGGCCTCGTACGCCTCGATGATGTGCGGCTCCTCCTTGGCCTTCGCGATCCACTCCTGCATCGCGGGGAGGGCCAGGATCGACGCCACGTAGCGCTGAGAGACCGCGTCGAGCTCGACCCCGTAGGTGTCGAACCGCGTCGCGACCGGCGCGTAAATCGCGTCCGCGACGCTGAAGCGGCCAAACAGGAACTCGCCCCCTTGGCCGAAGCGAGATCGGCAGTCGTTCCAGATCGCTTGGACGCGCGCGATGTCCTGCGACGCGGCCTCGGTGATCGCCACGCCCTGGATCTTGCGCCGCACGTTCATCGGGAGCGCGGTGCGGAGCGCGGCGAAGCTGCTCGCCATCTCGGCGCTCACCGCCCGCGCGATGGCGCGAGCGCCGCGCGCCTCCGGCCAGAGCTTCGCGTCGGGGAAGCTCTCCGCCACGTACTCGGCGATCGCGAGCGACTCCCAGATCGTGAGCGCCCCGTGCTTCAGGGCCGGCACCTTGCCCGAGGGCGAGTGGCGCTGGATCTCCGGGGTGCGGACGCCCGGCGCCCGGAGCGGGATCACCACCTCGTCGAACTCGGCGCCGGCGTGCTTCAGGGCGAGCCAGGGCCGGAGCGACCACGAGGAATAGGACCTGTTTCCGATGTACAGAGTGAGCTCAGCCATCCGCGGAGTCTACCACCGCGGCGCGCCCGGGCGCGCCGCCGCCCTGGCCCTCACCCCGTCGGCTCGCCCCCGAACACCTCGCTCGCGAGCGCCTCCACCGCCATGCGCACGGCCTCGTCGCTCGTGTGGCGCACCCGGAAGCCCAGCGCCGCCAGCTTGCCCGGATCCATCCGCGATCGCGGCACGTCGCCGGGCCACCCGCGCTCGCCGCCCTGATACCGGATCACCGCGTCGGGGTAGGGCGACGCCGCCACGCACAGCTCCGCGATGCGGGAGACGCTCGTCGCGTCCTCGGGCGCGAGGTTGAAGATGTTGAGCCGCTCCGCCGCGCGATCGAAGCCGAACAGGATCCCCTCCGCGCAGTCGCGGACATCGAGGTACGGCTTCGACTGGCGCCCGTCGCCGAGCACCTCGAGCTCGGTGCGGCGGTCGCGGAGCTTCTTCAGGAAATCGAGCGCCGCACCGTGGGTCCCGCGCGGCCCGACCACGTTGCCGAAGCGGTAGATCCACGCGGTGAGGCCGAAGCACTCGACATAGGCGCTGATGAGCGCCTCGCCCGCGAGCTTGCTCGCGCCGTAGAGCGAGATCGGCAGGGCGCCGAGATCGCCCTCGGCGCACCGCCGCGCGGTGTCGCCGTAGACCGTCCCGGAGGACGAGAAGATCAGCCGGCTCACCCCCGTGCGCCGCATCGCCTCGAGCACGTTGTACGTCGCGATCGTCCCCTGCTCGAGATCGAGCCGCGTCCGCGCGAGCCCCCAGCGCGCCTCGGGGTTCGCGGCGAGGTGCACGACGAGGTCGTGGCCCGCCATCGCCTCGGTGAGGCGCTCGAGGTCGAGGGCGTCCGCCTCGACGAGCGTCGCGCGCCCGGAGGCGAGGTGCGAGGCCACGAACGCGCGGCGCCCGACCGAGAGGTTGTCGTACAGCGTCACGGGGCCGCGCTCGACGAGGCGATCGGTGAGGTGGCTCCCGATGAACCCGGCGCCGCCGACGACGAACGACCTGAGCCCGGTCATCGCCCACCTCCTCCGGCCGGGCGCTCGACCCGGGCCGCGAACTGCAGTCGATCCTGCGTCACCAAGCGGAAGGGCATGTCGTGGATCCGGAGCGGCCACTCGAGGCCGGTGATGCGCCCGCCCGCGCCGCGCACGAGCTCGACGAGCTCGCCCGGCGTGAAGTAGGCGCCGCGCACCTCGACGCCCGGCGCGGCGTTGCCGACGACGTCCATGAGGAGCAGCACCTTCTCCGAGACCGGGCCGAAGCGGAAGTGATCCTTGAGCGCGACGACGCGCGCGGCGACCCGGAGCGCCTCCGCGAGCAGCGCGGCGGGGCGCGCGCAGTGGTGCAGCACGTCGGAGAGGAGCACCGCCTCGAACGCCCCGTCGGGAAGGGGAGGCGCTCGCCGTCGTACGCGACGACCGGGAGCGCCGCGCCGGGGCGCGCCTTCACGTCGACGCCGACGACGCGCTGCGCGCCCACCCGGCGCGCGACCTCGAGCGCGACCGTCCCGTCGCCCGCGCCCACGTCGAGCAGCGACGACGCGCGGCCCACCTGCGCGGCCAGCGCCCGCGCGACGCGGCCCACGCGCGGCACGTGGACCAGGCGATGGTGCATGGAGAACAAGGCGCGCGCGAGGACCGTCATTCCACATCCGAGCCCCGGCGCCGTCCGCGCCGGAGAGCCGCGCGACCCTAGAACACCGATCACGTCAAGATCCAGAGAAAATCGGCAGATGGGAAGAGGACCGCCAGGGCGCAAGGGACGCAAGGGGAAGCGGGGAACAGATTATCTCTCTGTCCCCTTGCGCCCCGGCGCGAAAGGAGGGCTGACCTGAAACAGCCGCTCTTCCAGGGTCTACGACGATGACGTGGCGAGGCTCGCTCTCAGAGCCGTTCTCGCCCCGCTCTCGCTTGACCGATTCGCGCCATCGAACATAGCTGATTCAATGAACGGCACGCGCGGAACAGGGCTCATGAAATACGGTGTGCGCTGGTTCGGTCTGGCTTGCCTCCACATCGCTCTTTCAGGGTGCAGCGGAGAGCTTGGAGTCGAGGGAGCGGGCCAGAACAACGCCCCTCCGGACGGCGCGGCGGCGGGCGAGGCGGCGTTCGCGCCGGAGGAGCCGACGGAGCTCTGGTTCGTGGAGCTCGAGCGCGCGCCGGCCGCGACGAGCGGCGGGCGCGCGCGCGCGAAGGGCCTCGCCGACGAGGAGCGGGCGCTCTTCCGGCGGGCGGCCGAGGAGCGCGGGCTCCGGTACGCGCTCCGGTTCTCGTTCGAGGAGCTCTGGAACGGCCTCTCCGTTCGCGTCGCGCGCGGGGGCTCCGCCGCGCTCTCCGAGATGCCCGGGGTCAAGGCCGTCTACCCCGTCGTGCCCGTGGAGCTCGACGTCGCGCGCGCCGCGACCGCGGTCGATCCGGACCTCGCCGTCGCGAGCGACATGTCTGGCGCGGACCTCGTGCGCCGCGACCTCGGCGTGACCGGCGAGGGCATCCGCGTCGGCGTGATCGACAGCGGCGTCGACTACCATCACCCCGACCTCGGCGGCTGCTTCGGCCAGGGCTGCCGCGTGGCGTTCGGACACGACTTCGTCGGCGACGACTTCGTCAGCGGCGACGCGAGCAAGCCGCCGGTGCCCGACGGCGACCCCGACGATTGCCTGGGCCACGGCACGCACGTCGCCGGCATCATCGGGGCGAACGGGATCGTGCAGGGCGTGGCGCCGGACGTGACCTTCGGCGCCTACCGCGTGTTCGGCTGCCGCGGCGGATCGCGCGCCGACATCATCCTCAAGGCGATGGAGCGGGCCGCCGAGGACGGCATGCGCGTCGTCAACATCAGCATCGGAACGCCGTTCCAGTGGCCCGACTACCCGACGGCGGCCGCGGCGACCGCGCTCGTCGCGCGGGGCGTCGTGGTCGTCGCGTCGATCGGCAACAGCGGCGAGAAGGGGCTCTGGGCCGCGGGCGCGCCCGGCGTGGGCGAGGCGGTCATCGGCGCCGCGTCGATCGACGGCACCCGCGTGACCCGCCTGTCGTTCACCGTGGCGCCGGGCAACGCGGCGATCGGCTACGCGCGCGCGGAGGGGAGCCCGCCCCCGCCGCTCTCGGGGAGCGCGCCGCTCGCGCGCACCGGGACGCCCGCGAGCGCGCGCGACGCCTGCGACGAGCTCCCCGCGGGCAGCCTCGCGGGCAAGATCGCGCTCGTCCGGCGCGGCGGCTGCCCCTTCCACGAGAAGGCCGCGCGCGCGCAGGCCGCGGGCGCGGCTGGCGTCGTGATCTACAACGACCGGGGCGGGGAGATGAACCCGTCGGTCGCGTCGGGCGGCCCGATCTCGATCCCGGTCGTGGGGATCGCGCAGGCCGACGGCGAGCTGCTGAGCGCGCGCCTCGACGCGGGGCCGCTGACCCACAGCTGGACCGATCGGGCCGTGGCCGCGCAGAGCAGCACGGCGGGCCTCATCTCCGGCTTCAGCTCGCACGGCCTGAGCGCGGCGCTCTCCTTCAAGCCCGACCTCGCCGCGCCCGGCGGCGCGATCTACTCGACGGTACCGGTCGAGCAGGGCTCGTACGACACGCTCAGCGGCACGTCGATGGCGGCGCCGCACGTGGCGGGCGCCGTCGCGCTCCTGCTCGACGCGCGCCCGGAGCTCTCGGCGCCGCGCGTGCGCGACGTCCTGCAGAACAGCGCCGTCCCCGCGCCGCGGGGCGGCGATCCGAGCGGGCAGGTGCTCGAGGGCGCGCACCGGCAGGGGGCGGGGGTGATCCGCGTCGACCGGGCGATCCGCGCGACCACCGTGATCAGCCCCGGCAAACTCGCGCTCGGCGAGAGCGAAGCCGGCCCCGCCGCGCGCACGCTGACGCTCGAGAACGCGGCCGTGCACGACGTCACCTACGACCTGTCGCACGCGCCCGCCGCGTGCGCGACGGGCGGCGATCACTGGAGGCCGACGAGCGCGACGGCCGGCGCCGCGGCCGTCGATTTCGGCGCCCCGAGCGTCACCGTGCCCGCCCGCGGGCGCGCGACCGTCACCGTCACGATCAGGGCGAGCGACGCGCTCGCGGACGGGAGCCTGTTCGGCGGCTACCTCGTGTTCACCCCGCGGGGCGGCGCGGCCGACGGCCCGCTGCGGGTGCCGTACGCGGGGTTCAAGGGCGACTACCAGAGCGTCCCCGTCCTCAAGCCGTCGGGCAGCAGCGAGGCGCCGTGGCTCGGCAAGCTGAGCGGGACGCGCATGGTCCCCCAGCGGAGCGGCGCGACCTACACCCTGGCGTCGGACGACGTGCCGTACGTGATGGTCCACTTCGACCACGGCGCGGAGCGCGTGACCCTCGACGTCGTCGATGCCGCGACCGCGAAGCCGTGGGGGAGCGCGCTCTCGCTCTCGCACGTCGGCCAGAGCTCGTCGGCGACGGCGGCCACGCGGTACGGGTGGAAGGGCACGACGAAGCTCGACGGGCGGCCGACGGTCGTGCCGGACGGGGACTATCGGATCAAGCTCCGCGCGCTCCGGGCGCTCGGCGATCCGGGCAACGAGGCGCACTGGGACACGTGGACGTCGCCCGTCTTCACGATCGATCGGCCGTGAGCGGTGCGCTCACGGCGCCTTGTGTCGATCGTCCGTGAGCGGTGCGCTCACGGCGCCTTGTAGACGAGCACCGGCCGGAGCCGGCGGACGACGCGCACGAGCGCGCGCTGCGCCCGCATGACCGCGCCGATGTCCTTGTAAGCCGAGGGCGCCTCCTCGCGGAGCCGGTCGGCGAGGCGATGATCGAACCACACGCCCTCGGCCTCCCGCAGCAGCTGCCGCGCGCCGATGCGGCGGCGCGCCTCGCCCCGCGGCAGCGCGCGCCCGGCGCCGTGCGCCGACGACCCGAGCGCGTCGGGGTGGCCGCGCCCCGCCACGTGGAAGCTCGGGCTCCCCATCGACCCGGGCACGACGCCCAGCTCGCCCTCGCGGAGCCCCATGGCGCCCTTGCGGTGCACCCAGAGCGCGCGCCCGCCGTGCTCCTCGAGCCGCACGTGGTTGTGATCGACCTCGATGCGCGACGGCGCGTCGACCTCGACGCCGAACAGCTCGGCGAAGAGCCCCGCGGCCTCGGCCGCCATCCGGGCGCGGCTCGCCCGCGCGTAGCTCGCGGCCCACGCCGCGTCGGCGAGGTACGCGCGCCCTGCCTCGCTGTCGGCCTCGAGGAAGCGGACCCCCGAGGGATCGCGCGCCGCGAGCGCCTCGTGGTGCTCCCGGATCGCCGGCCCCATGGCGCGCGAGCCGCTGTGCAGGAGCAGCCACAGCGCGCCCTCCTCGTCGCGCTGCACCTCCAGGAAATGGTTTCCCCGGCCGAGTGTGCCGAGCTCCATGCGGCCCTCGCGGCGCTTCATCGCCTCGAGCCGCGGCGCGCCGAGCCGCGCCTCGGCGAGGTCGTCCGGCAGCGGCGGGGCGCCGGCGGCCAGGTGCAGGACGTGCGGGACGCGACGGCAGAGCCCCGAGAGGAGCCGCGCCGCGCGGTCGCGGTCCGCGAGCAGATCGGCGCCCGCGCGGAGCCGCAGGGCGACCATGCCGCACCCGATGTCGCCGCCGACCGCCGCCGGCAGGAGGCGGCGGGTCGTGGCGGTCACCGTGCCGACGCACACGTCGTCGGCCACGTGCGCGTCGGGCATCACCGCGACGTGCGCGACGTCCTCGGTGCGCGCGAGCCGCGCGAGCGAGGCGTCGAGCGCCGCGCCCGCGCCGTCCGGGAGCCACGCGGCGATGCGCGCGCTCACGGCTCCTCCTCCGGCGGCAGCACCTGGAAGGCGAGCGTCGGCGCGCGCTTGCGCGTGATCGCCCCCGCCACCTCCGCGCGCACGTAGCCCGCCACCCGCGCGAGCCGCGCCGCCGCCGCTTCCGGCGGCGTGCCCGGCCCGACCTGCACGACCACCGCGAGCCGGCTCGCGTCGGGCGCCGGCTCCACCTGCATCACCCAGACGTCCTGGAGGACGTCATCGCGGAGCGCGGCGAGCGCGTCGCTCACCGCCTCCTGCACCTGACGGCAGAGCTGGCGCTCCTTGCGCTGCGCCTTCCGCGCCGCCGTCCCACCGAACAACGAACCTGCGTCCACGACGGAGCGCGCGTCTTCGCGGCTCCGCGATCGATCCTTGCTCATGCCATGCTCCCGAGGGCGCGGCGACGCACCTACGCGTCTGCCGCGCGGTTTCCAGCGACACGCGAGATGAGCTCGGGGATGTGAGCCTCGCCGGCGCGCTCAGCGGCGCGCCAGACCGAGGCTCGTCGATGCAATCGGGTGCATGGCGGGCCTCCTTCGCTGCGAAGGGTGCACGAGCGAGGGCAGGCGCGCAAGGCGCGCAAGGCCGCGCTTCCGCGGGCCGCGCGCGCCTGCCGCTCCGGCGCTCGGCGCCGCGCGTGGAGCGGTCCGGCCATCCCTGGCCGGACCTGCGGCGGGCGGCGGTCCGGCCATCTCTGACCGGACCGCTTGCGGGCGGAGCTACAGGGCCTGTCGGTGCGCCGACGCGGCGCACTGGCGCTCGATGACCTTCGCGGCGTAGCGGAGCGTCCGGCGCGTGACCGCCACCATGAGCGGCGCGGTCAGCGCGTCCCAGAAGAACAGCTGCCGCCGCGTCCGCGTGTCGGTCGCGCGGATCCGCACCTCGTACGAGAGCATCGTCCGGCGATGGCCGTGGGGCGTCACGACGTAGCTGCCCGCCGCCTTGACGTACCCCGGGCAGTCGAACGCCTTGAACTCGGCGGCGGACCGCCTGACGTACAGGCTCTCCGCGTTCATCGGGCGCGCGATCGCGCCGACGACGATCTCGGAGCCTTCCTTCTCGGCGAGCCTGATCTGGCCGTAGTCCTCGACGTTCTGGAGCGACACGCGCGCGGGCGCCGGCAGCGGCGCGAGCCGGAGCCTGCGCCGGGCGCGACGCGCCTCGGCCACGCGGAGCGCGAGGAACGCGCGCAGCAGCAGCGAGGGGCTCCTCGCGAAGTCCACCCGCTTCAGCGCCGCGTACGTCGCCTCCGGCGTCGCCATCACGACGATTTGCTCGTTCACGACGATGTCCGCCACCGGCAGGAAAGACTCGATGAGCGTCGGGCAGGCGGCGGAGCGCTGCTGCCCCTCGAACGAGCTCTCCGTCGTGGCCTGTCCCTCTCCCTGTCGGCTCTCACCCTGTTCTGTCGAGATGTTCTGCATGGCGAGCTACCCCCTGCGCGAGTTCATTGGGGCAGCCGCGACGGATCGCCAGCAGGCGTCTCCTGCTCTTGGTGAGGGGCGCTCGGAGCACGCGAGACGGCGGAAATACCGCGAGAGCAGTTGAGGCCACGGCGGGGATCACGGCAAATGCTCTGTGCTCTCGACGAAAGGAAGAAAAACCGCCAAGACGCCGAGGGCGCCAAGAGAGCTCAGATTGCCTCTCTTGGCGTCCTTGGCCGCCTTGGCGGTTCATCTCTCATCGCCCGACTCTCGCCCGAGCGCCGCCCCGGAGCGGCGCCGGCGCTCAGCCCTTCGAGCGCCGGGAGGACTCCGCCATGCGGTGGGCGATGCGGAACGCCATCTCGAGCGACTGGCGGTAGTTCAGCCTCGGATCGCACAGGCTCGCGTACCGCCGGTCGAGATCGGACTCCGTGAGACCCGCCCCGATGCACTCGGTCACGTCGTCGCCCGTGAGCTCGAAGTGAACGCCGCCGAGGTGGGACCCGAGCGCCTCGTGCACCTCGAAGCTCGCCTCGATCTCGGTGAGGATGTCCTCGAAGTTCCGTGTCTTGATCCCGCCGGCCGTCGTCTGCGTGTTGCCGTGCATCGGGTCGGACATCCAGAGGACCTTGCGCCCCGCCGAGCGCACCGCCTCGATGAGCGGCGGGAGCCCCTCGCGCACCCGGCCGGCGCCCATGCGCACGATGAGCACGATCTTGCCCGGCTCGTCCGCCGGGTTCAGCCGGTCGAGGAGGCGGATCACCTCGCCGGGGACCGTCTTCGGGCCGAGCTTGATGCCCACGGGGTTTGCCACCCCGCTGAAGAACTCGACGTGCGCGCCGTCGGGCTGCCGCGTGCGCTCGCCGATCCAGGGCAGGTGGGTCGTCAGGTCGTAGTAGCCGGGGCGGCGCGCGACCTTCCGCGTCTGCGCCGACTCGTAATGCAGGTTGAGCCCCTCGTGGCTCGTGAAGAACTCGACCCGCGACAGCTCCCCGACAGGCACCTCGGCGAGCGCCTCCATGAACCGGAGGGCCTCCCCGACCTGCTCGGTCATCCGCTGGTAACGCTCGCGCAGCTCGCCGGGCAGATCCGCCCGCTCGAGGAAGCTCAGATCCCAGTACTCCGGGTGATGCAGATCGGCGAAGCCGCCCTCCGACAGGGACCGGATGAAATTCAGGGTGAGCGCCGCGTGCTGGTATCCCGCCACCATCAGGCCCGGATCCGGGCGCCGGGCGGCGGCCTCGAAGGGCGCGCGGTTGATGAGATCCCCGAAATAGCTCGGCAAGCTCACGCCGTCGCGCGTCTCGATCGGGCTGGATCGCGGCTTGGCGTACTGCCCCGCGAAGCGCCCGAGCCGCACGACCGGCCGGCGGGCGCCGTGCACCAGCACGAGCGACATCTGCAGCAGGATCTTCAGCTTGTTCGTGACGATGTTCGGGCTGCAGTCGTCGAGCGTCTCGGCGCAGTCGCCCCCTTGCAGCACGAACCTCCGGCCGACCTGCGCCTGGGCCAGATGGCCTTTGAGCCGCTCGACCTCCCACGAGGTCACGAGCGGCGGCAGCGCACGGAGCTTGTCGACGGCCGCGTCGACGGCCGCGGCATCGTCGTACGGCATGGGCGCCGCGTTGGGACGTTCACGCCATGAATCAGGCGACCAAGGTTGAGCAGGAACGGACATGAGTTGAGCCCTGATATGGCAAGGCTCCCACCCGCGCAACCCTCGGTCAACGCGATCGGCGCGCGCGGGCGATCATCGGCGCTCGGGCGCGTCGGCCGCCCCGGGCGACGGCCCGACGCGCGCCTCGATCGCCTGGATGGCCGCCTTGATCTCCTTCGCGATCGAGGCGCACGGCGCCGCGCAGCGGCTCATCCCCAGGAAGCCGCACCCCTTGCTCTTGCTGGAGACGAGCGGCGTGAGGACGTCGATCGCGCGCCGATCGCCGTCGGCCGTCGCGCGCCCCAGGAGCGCCTGCCGCGCCTTGCAGGAGGGGGCGGCGCGGAGCTCGTGCGCGACGCGCAGCGCGGGCGTCGCCCGCGCGAGGACCGCGGCCTCGGCGAGCCGCTTTGCGGCGCGCTCCTTCAGCGCAGCGCTGCCGATCGAGAGCTCGTAGAGGAGATCGGCCCCGTGGCTCCCCATGCCGGTCGCCATCAGGTCGAGCGCGGCCGACGCGGCCTCGGGAGGGCCGCCGGCGGCGCTCGAGACGACGCGCTTCACGTCGTCGTCCGCCGCCGCGCCCGGATCGAGCTCCAAGAGCCGCTTCGCCGCCGCGAGCGCGGCGGCGTGGTACGGGGGCGGGAGCGCGTGGCGCAGCATGAGCGCCCGGAAGATCGACGGATCCTTGGGGTAGCGCGCGGCGAGCGCCTCGAGCTGGAGCACGCCGCCCGCGGTCGCGGCGGCGAGCTCGTCGGCGGGGACCGCGTCGCTCGGCCGCGGGGCCACCGGACGCCGGGGCGCGGAGCCCGCGGACCCCGCGCGCTCGGCGCTCACCGCAGCCTCGAGCTGGGCGAGCGAACCGTCGTCGCGCAGCAGGGCGGCGCCGAGCACGAGGGCCACGACGGCGGCCGCGCCGGCGACCAGCCATCGCGCCGCGGCGGGCGCCCGCGAGAGCAGGGCGGCGCGGCCGGCCGGGGCGCCGCCGCCCGCGGTGAGGACGGTGGTCGTCCCGGGGAGCGAGCCCGGTCGATCGGGGGGGCTGCCCTGGCTGGCGCTGGTCCCGGAGGCCTGCGGCGGCATGCCCCGCTCCCCTAACACAGGCGCTGGCTGAGGCCCATGGGCGGCGTCGGGCGGCCGGGCCGCGGGCTCATCGCCGCTCGGCTCGCCACTGGAACAGCGCGGCCGCGAGCGCGGCGCCGACGCTGATCAGGAAGAGCAGCGCGTCCCAGACCGGCCATGCGATGCCGACGGCGCGCTGCAGGAGCACGCCCTCCAGCAGCCGGACGAGCAGCGACGCCACCCCGTAGGCCACGAGGGCGAGCACGACGGGCGTCGTGAGCCGCGGCGCGAGCGCGCTCAGCTTCGTGTCGTCCCGCCAGATGTGGCGGAAGACGTAGAAGCCGCCGAGCAGCCCCACGCCGAACAGGGCGCACAGGACCCCGAGCGTGAGCAGCGTGGCGCCCTGGCCCGACAGCGCGGCGCTGTCGCTCCGCGCCGCGCGCGCGAGGCCGGCGAGGCAGCTGACGAGCCCCGCGCCGAGCCACCCGAGGCCGAGGCTCGCCGAGAGGAAGACCATCTGCCGCGTCAGGTACGCCTCGGACGTGGCCGACCTGGGCAGGCCGAAGGCGTGCGAGAGCGCGTAGGGCCTGCCGAGCGTCACGGACGGGCGCCCGAGCGACGCGCTGGGCGGCTGCGCGGGCAGGGGCGCCTCCTCGAACGGCGCGAGCGCGCTGGCGAGCTCGCCCATCGAGGCGTAGCGGCCCTCCTTTTCCTTCGCCATGGCGCGCTGGACGATGAGCTCCAGGTCCGGCGGGATGTCCGGGTTCACCATCCGCGGCGCCGGCGGCTCCTCGGTCATGACGGCGAGCAGCATCGCCGTCGGGTCGCTGCGCTCGAAGGGGCGCTGCCCGGTGAGCGCGTGGTAGAGGACCGCGCCGATGGCATAGATGTCGGCCCGCGCGTCGATCTCGTCCCCCTTGGCCTGCTCCGGGGCCATGTAGGCCGGCGTTCCGAGGATCATGCCGGTCCGCGTGAGCCCGGACGGGGCGGAGGTCTTCGAGATGCCGAAATCGAGGACCTTGACGGTGGGGCACGCCGGGTCGCCCGTGAGGAAGATGTTCTCCGGCTTGATGTCCCGGTGCACGACGCCCGCGGCGTGCGCGGCCGCGATGCCGTCGCAGACCTCGCGCGCGATCCGCACCGCGGTGCCGACCGGCAGACGGCCCCCGGACGCCGCGAAGAGCTCGCCGAGCCCCTGGCCGTCCAGGTACTCGGCGATGATGCACGGCCGGCCGTCGCTCAGCCGGTTCACGTCGAAGATCTCGACGATGTGCGGGTTCCGGACCGACGCCGCCGCCTCCGCCTCGCGCTGGAATCGCGCGAGGATGGTGGGCTGCTGGGCGAGCTCGGGGTGAAGCGTCTTCAGGGCGAAGCGCTTGCCCGGGATGCGGGTGTGGTGCGTCTCGTAGACGCGGCCCATGCCGCCTTCTCCGAGGAGGCGGACGATGCGGTACGCCCCGGCCACCGTGGTGCCGACCAGCGGATCCGCCTCGACCGGCGGCTCGCCCGGCGCGTCCGACGCCGGCGGGGCGGGGGGACGGACCGTATCGGCGGTCGCGTAGTGCGCCGCCGCAGCGGGTCCCATGGGGACGTTGTGCGGCCGGACCGTCACCGGGGCGACGTCGTGCGCCGCCTCGCTTCCCCCCGGGGGGGGAGGCGGCCGGACCGTCTCCGCGGTCGTGGATGGGGACGCGGCTGCGGCGGCCTGGGCCTGCGCGGCGCGGACGGCGGCCAGGGCGGCCTGCCGCTCCGTGTCGCTCATGACGCGGGTCGGGCCCTCGCCCTCCTCAGGAGGCGACGGCGGCGCGCTGCCAGCAGCGCGGGACGCGGGTACGGCAGGGCTGCCCGAGCGACCGGGCGAAAAGCTCGAATCCGACACGCTCAGGGCCTCGCTCCCATGGATCCGGGTCGATCCTCGCCGGAGGCGGGGACCGACGATTCGTCGCCAACGCGCGGGCGAACACCGCGAGGCGACGCTACCACGGATCGCGCCGCGCGAGGGCGCCGACCTACCGAACCGCGATCGGTATGCGATGTCGAGGCGTTCGCGCGGCCGGTCCGGTTATCGCCGCACGGTGGTCGGATGGTCAGCCCGCGGGCTGCTCAACCGGGGCCGGCTTCTGCTTGGCGGCCTTGCGCTGCTCCGCGTCGAGGAGACCGATCCGCGCCTTCTGGCAGCGCTTCAGGCGCTTCTTCTTGAGCGGGGTGGCGAGCCATTCGTGACGCAGACGGACATTCCACTTCGGAGTATTGGCCATGATCTTAGGACTTTCTCTGCGAGGGGGGCGGAGACTACACAAACGTGCGGGAGCGTCAAGCTGACAGTGCGGTCGCCCGCTTCACATTTGTTGCGCTCGGCTTGTTGCGCTCGCCGCGCGGCGGCGAGGTCTTGCGCTCGCCGCGCGGCGGCGAGGTGGCTTTGTTGCGCTCGCCGCGATGCGGCGAGGTGAGGACGGCGGGCGCGTCGGCAGCGCTCTCACACATCGCGATCCGGTGCTGGAGACGGAGCCAGAGCGCGCCCGCGTCGGCCGCGGGGACGGTCGGGAACACGGCCGCGGCGCGGAGCAAGGACGCGGCCGCGGCGTGGAGGGGGCGCTCCGACGCGGTGAGGGCGCGCAGGGCGCTTCGGCGCTCGGACGACTGGCGCGCGACCGCGGCGCGGAAGTCCTCGCGGGCGAGGCGCAGGCGGGAGCGGACCGTGTTCTCCTTGAGCTCGAGCTCGCGCGCGATGTCCGCGACCGCGACGCCGAGCAGCTCGTACATCACGAGGATCACGCGCCGCTCGGGCGCGACCTTCCGGAGCAGCGCCGTCACGATCTCGGCGCGGTCGCCGCTCGCGAGCGATTGCTCCGGCGTCGGCGTCGGATCGCGCCCGTCGAACGGCCAGGACGCGCCGGCCCCGGACGGGATCTCGCGGCGCCGGTGAGCGCGCGCGTGGTAGTGGCTCGTCTTCCGCCACGCGATGCCGAACAGCCACCGCTGCAGCGCCGCCTCGGGCGTGATGCGCAGGGGCTGCGGCCCGTCCGCGGGGAGGCCGGGCGAAGGCGCGCCGTGGTAACGCCACGGCTCGTAGCCGGGCAGGGCTCGGTGGGCCGCGAGGAAGATCTCCTGGAGCATGTCGTCGACATCGTCCGTCTCGACGCCGAGCCAGCGGAGCGCGCGGTGCAGGAACGGCAGGCCCACGGCGTAGACCGTCTCGAACGACGGGCGCGCCGGCGGGGAAGGCGGCGAGGGCGACGTCATCCGGCCCCCCGCACCTGCGGGAAATCCGCGCCGGCGTAGGTGGGGTACGGGCGCGGCGCGGGCCGGCCGGCGGGCAGATCGGACGCCGGGGGCGGGCGCTGCCAGCGCTCGAGCGGCTCGAGCTCGACGAGCATGTCGAGGGAGGTCCGGAGCGAGAGGCGGAAATCCTCGTCCTCGGCAGCTCGAGCGCCGTGGAAGGCGACATAGAAGAGCACGGTGCCGAGCTGCGTCGCCCGCGGATCTCCCCGGCGCTGCAGGAAGCGATCGGCGAGATCGCACAGGGCGTGGAACAGGCGGCCTCCCGGGCGATGACTCTCGGGACCGCACACCTCGAGGGTGGCGCGCCGGCGGGCGCGCCGGGCCATGTTCTGCGTGGAAGGCGCGCGCGACAGCGCCTTCGGACGGGTCCGATTCGGCATGTTCCTGTCCACCGTAAGCCTGAGGTTGAGGGCGAATGCGCGCTGCGCGCATCCATCTCCCAGGATTACGGAGAGCGTCTGGAGATGATTTCGTCCTGCGCCGTCGCGCGCCTGCGCGGCGGCGACGAGGCGACGGCGGCGCGATGGAGCGAGCGGCGTCTGCCCGGCGAGGCGTCAGTCCGGCACGGGCGTGAGCTGCACCTGAAGATGGATCGGCGCGTCGCCGCTCTTCGCCTCGACGAGCCGATCCCAGGCGAAGTAGCCGGCCTTCTCCACGGTGATGCGGTGCGCGCCGGGCGGCAGCGCGACGCCGCGGGCGGCGACGTACGCGAGCGCGCCGATGTACTGGTCGTCGATCGTGACCGACGCGTCGGGCACGTTGCCCTTCATCCGCAGCGAGACCGTGGCCGGGGTCCGCGCGACGCACGACGAGAGCCCGAGCAGGAGGAGCGCCAGCGCGGCGCGGGGCCGCCTCGCGTTGCCGCCGGCCATCGTCACTCCCACTCGATGGTCGAGGGGGGCTTCGACGACACGTCGAGCACCACGCGGTTCACGCCGCGCACCTCGTTGATGATGCGCGAGCTCACCCGCGCGATGAGGTCGTAGGGCAGCCGCGCCCAGTCGGCGGTCATGCCGTCGGTCGAGTGCACCGCGCGGAGCGCGATCGCCTCGTCGTAGGTGCGCTCGTCGCCCATCACGCCCACCGAGCGGACCGGGAGGAGCACGCAGAAGCTCTGCCAGAGCGACTCGTAGAGCCCGGCGGCGCGGATCTCCTGGTCGAAGATCGTGTCGGCCGCCCTGAGCACGCGGAGCTTCTCCGGCGTCACCTCGCCGAGGCACCGCACCGCGAGCCCCGGGCCGGGGAACGGCTGGCGGTAGAGGATCTCCCGCGGCATGCCGAGCGCCTCGCCGGCGGCGCGCACCTCGTCCTTGAAGAGCTCCCGCAGCGGCTCGATGAGGCCGAGGTTCATCCGCTCGGGCAGGCCGCCGACGTTGTGGTGGCTCTTGATGACGGCGCTCGGCCCCTTGAACGAGACGCTCTCGATCACATCGGGGTAGAGCGTGCCCTGGACGAGCCACTTCGCGCCCTCGACGCGCTTCGCCTCCTCCTCGAACACCTCGATGAAGAGGCGGCCGATCACCTTGCGCTTCTGCTCGGGATCCACGACGCCGCGCAGCCCCTCGAGGAAGCGCGCCGACGCGTCGACGGCGTCGAGGTTCATGTGGAAGTGGTCGCGGAACGTCCGCTCGACGGTCTCGGCCTCGCCCTCGCGCAGGAGGCCGTTGTCGACGAAGATGCACGTCAGCCGGTCGCCGAGGGCGCGCTGGCAGAGGACCGCGGCGACCGAGGAGTCGACGCCGCCCGAGAGGCCGAGGATGACGCGGTCGTGCGGGCCGGCCTTCTCGCGGACCGCGGCGATCGCCTCCTCCACGAACGACGCGGGCGTCCACGTCGGGGAGAGGCCGGCGACGTCGAAGAGGAACGCCTGGAGGATCTCCTTGCCGCGCGGGGTGTGGACGACCTCGGGGTGGAACTGGAGGCCGTAGAGCTTGTCGCGCTCGCGGGCGACAGCGCAGAGCGGGCTGCCGGGCGTGGTGCCGAGCGCGACGAACCCCTCCGGCATCGCCGTGAGGCGATCGCCGTGGCTCATCCAGACGTCGATGGAGTCACCCTCGACGAAGCGGGAGAAGATGCCGGTCGGGCGATCGATCCGCACCGTGGCGGGGCCGTACTCGCCCCCCGTGTGCGCGCGCTCGACCTTGCCGCCGAGGTGGTGCGCCATGAGCTGGAGGCCGTAGCAGATGCCCAGCGTCGGGACGCCGAGCTCCAGCACCTCGCGGGAGCAGTGCGGCGCGTTGTCGCCGTACACGCTGGCGGGGCCGCCGGAGAGGATGAGCGCGCGCGGGGCGAGCCGGCGCAGCTCGGCGATCGGCACGTCGAAGCGGTGGATCTCGCAGTAGACGCCCGACTCGCGCACGCGCCTGGCGATGAGCTGCGTGTACTGAGAGCCGAAATCGAGGATGACGACGAAGTCCCGACGGGGTGAGAGCATGGCTGCCGCTAGCATGGCGGTGCTGGATCCGCCAGCGTCGGACGGGCCGGGGCGCAGGCGAGGCGCTCGCCGCGCAGACGTCATGGCTGCGCTGGCGTCATGGCCGCGCTGGGCGTCACGGCTGCGCTGGCGTCACGGCTGCGTGGGCGGCGGCGGCGGCGTGCCCGTCGGCGGAGCGCCCGTCGGCGGCGCGCCCGGCGACGGGGCGAGCAGCGGCGCGCCTGGCGTCGCCGCCGGCTCGTCCGGCGAGGCCGGCGCCGCGGGCGCGTCGCCCACGCCGCCGTCGTACGCGCGCGGGCGCTCGTACTCGGGCGGCGGGCCGGCCGGGAGCGGCTTCGGGGAGGACGAGGAGCACGCCGCGGCGAGGAGCGCGGCGAGGGCCGCAGCGACCGCGGCGACCTGAGAGGCGTTGTGCGGGCGTGTCATAGCTCGACTCCGCTGCCGCTCCCCCCGGCGTTCACGGGAGGAACGGGATGCGGCGGCAACTCGGGAGGACCCAACGGATCGGGCGGTATCTGGAGCTTCTCCGGATCGCCGAACGGCGAGGAGGGGACGGAGGGCGCCGGCGGGCCCTCGAGCGGCGCCCCGCGCGCGTTCGGCGCCGCGCGCGGGATGCCCGTGCTCGGCGGGGCGGGCGCGTCCTCGGCGGCGTCCGCGCCGCCGCACGCCGCGGGCGCGACCGCCGCGAGGAGCGCCCCCGCGAGGAGCGCCGCCCGCCGCGCAGGGCGGGCCGGGCGGGAGCGGGGTGCGAACGACGCCTGGCTCGAGCTTCGGAGATCGCCGGACACGGCCGGTACGCTAGCACGGAGGCGCAGGAGAACGGTTGGCCCGCGCAGGGAGGCGAGCTAGGTTCCCGCTGTGGAACAGAGCAACGTCGATCTCGAGGGCACGCTGCGCGCCCTCTGCCTGCGCGCCCGGGCGGCTGCCCGGGCCCTCGCCCCCCTGGACCGGGCCCAGAAGGACCGCGCGCTGCGCGCGATCGCCGAGCGGCTGCGCGCCGAGGCCGGCGAGGGCAAGCGCTCCGCCGTGCTGGCCGCGAACGCCGAGGACGTGGCCGCGGCGCGCGCCGCCGGCGTCTCCGAGGCGCTCGTCGACCGGCTCGTGCTCGACGAGGCGCGTCTCGCGTCGATCGCCGGCGCGGTGCTCGAGGTCGCCGCCGCGGGCGATCCGGTCGGGCAGGTCATCGGGATGGAGCGGCGGCCGAACGGGCTCCTCGTCGGGCAGGTGCGCGTCCCGCTCGGCGTGATCGCGATGATCTACGAGTCGCGCCCCAACGTGACGGTCGACGCCGCGGTGCTCTGCCTGAAGAGCGGCAACGCCGCGATCCTCCGCGGCGGCAAGGAGGCGGCGCGCTCGAACGCGGCGCTCGGCGCGCTGCTCTCGGACGCGGTCCGCTCGGTCGGGCTCCCGGCGGACGCGGTGCAGATCGTCCCCTCGCTCGACCGCGAGGCCACGCGCCTCCTGCTCGGCATGACCGGCCTCATCGATCTGGCCATCCCGCGCGGCGGCGAGGGGCTCATCCGGTTCGTGGCCGAGAACGCGCGCGTCCCCGTGATCCAGCACTACAAGGGCGTGAACCACCTCTACGCCGACGCGGGCTGTGACATCGACATGGCCCTTCGCCTCGTCGACAACGGCAAGCTCCAGCGCCCCGGCGTCTGCAACGCGCTCGAGTGCCTGCTCGTGCACGAGAGCGTCGCCGCCCCGCTGCTCGCGCGCGTCGCCGCCCTCGCGGAGCGCGGGCTCGAGCTGCGCGGCGACGAGGCCACCTGCGCGCTCGTGCCGTCGGCGCGCAGGGCCTCGGAGGACGACTACGGGCGGGAGTTCCTCGCGCCCATCCTCGCGGTGCGGGTGGTGAGGTCGCTCGACGAGGCGCTCGAGCACATCGGCCGCTACGGGTCGCTGCACACCGAGGTCATCTGCACGCCGCGCTACGATCACGCGCAGCGGTTCGTGCGCGAGGTCGACGCGAGCTGCGTGCTCGTGAACGCGTCGCCCCGGTTCAACGACGGCGGCGAGCTCGGCCTGGGCGCCGAGATCGGCATCTCCACGACGAAGCTCCACGCCTACGGCCCGATGGGGCTCGCGAGCCTGACGGCGCTCAAGTGGATCGCATACGGCGAGGGCCAGACCCGCTGACGCGGGCGAGACGAGGGGCGCCCGGCGACCTCTGGGGCGCAAGAGAAAGCGAGAGAACGTTGGCGACGAAGAAGGACGCAGGCGAAGGGAGCAGCAAGCCGCGGGCGAAGTCGGGATCGAAGGCGAGCGACAGCGCGGAGCCCCGCATTCCGGCGCGGAAGAAGGCGAGCACGGCCAAGGCGGGCGCGGCCGGGCGGGCGTCGTCCGCGGCGAAGACGAAGCGGCCGGCGTCGCCTCGGATCCGCGCCTCGCACGCGGGCGTGGGCGAGGCCGGCGCGAAGAAGACGGCGCGCCGCGCGCTCGGCGGGGGCGACGAGGTCGAGCAGCTGGACCGCCCGGAGCGGCCGATCCCGGCGGATCGGCCGGCGACGCGGGCGCGGCGTCCCGCGCGGGACGAGGGCGACGCGCCGCGGCCTGCGCGGGGCGGCGGCGAGGGCTCGGCCAAGGCGATGCTGCCGCTCGCGGGGCGGTCGCCGGCGCGGAGCAAGGCGCCGCTCGCCGGCCCGAAGCGCGCCGCCGCGCGGCGGAGCGCGCCGCCGCCGGCGCCCGAGCCGTCGGCGCCGGCGCGCGAGCTCGCGCTGACGCTGGCCGCGGCGGGGCTCGACAAGAAGGCGATCGGCGTCGAGATCCTCGAGGTCGTGGGGCGCGTCGACTACGCGGACTACCTCGTGATCATGACCGGCCGCTCCGACCGTCATGTCCACGCGATCGCGACGGGCCTGGAGGAGGCGGTGCGCAAGCAGAAGCTCGCGCCGCTCTCGATGGAGGGCCTCGCCGCGGCGACGTGGGTGCTGATCGATTTCGGCGACGTGGTGGTGCACGTGTTCCAGGAGGAGACGCGCCGCCTGTACGACATCGAGGGGCTCTGGATCGACGCGGGCCGCGTCCCGGTCCCGTCGGAGACCCCGCCGCCCGGGGCGCAGCCCGCCCCGCGGTTCGACCCGAGCTGAGCGCGCCCGTGCGCCTCATCGTCGCCGCCGTCGGGCGCGTGAAGGACAAGCCGCTGCGCGCGGCGATCGACGAGTACCTCGGCCGCGTCCGCCGCTACGTCGCGTGCGACGAGATCGAGATCCCGGACGGCCCGCCGGCGAAGGTCGGGCCGCTGCTCGCGCGCGCGTCGGCGGGGGCCAGCGTCATCGCCATGGAGGTGAACGGCAAGCCGCTCGGCAGCGAGGCGTTCGCGGCCGGGGTGGAGCGGTGGGGCTCGCGCGGCAAGGGGGTGGTCGCGTTCCTGATCGGCGGGGCGGACGGGCTGCCGGCCGACGTCTCCGCCGCGGCCGACGATCGGTGGAGCCTGTCGTCGCTCACGTTCCCGCACCGCCTCGCGCGGCTCGTGCTGATCGAGCAGCTCTACCGCTCGATGACGCTGCTGCGCGGCGAACCATACGCCCACTGACGCCCACCGACGCCCGCTGAGGCGCGCGTTACGGCCCCTGCGGGCGCGTGCGCCGCCGGGCGCCTTCCGCGCGCGAGCGCCTGCGCGTGCGCTGCACGCCGGCCGCTCGACCTCCGGCCGGTGTCCCTCCGGGCGGCGGTTCGGGCTCGTCGCGTTCCGCCTAGCGCGCGTCTTCGCGCCTCTTCCTTGCTCTGGAGCTTGCGGATCTCCTCGGCCCAGGTCATTGATTGAACGTTCAATCAAATGTCTCCCCGACGCCGGCACCCCCGACCAGAAGACGTCCGTACGCACCTGATGGACGCCGCGCTCCGGGTCTTCGCCCGTCACGGCTACGAGGGTGCCAGCGTGCGCGACATCGCCACCGAGGCGCAGGTCGCCTCGGGGCTGCTCTACCACTACTTCCCTTCCAAGCAGGCGGTGCTTCAGGCCCTGTTCGAGCGGAGCGCGGGGCTCGTCATGGAGGCCTTCGCCCGCGCCGCGGCTGTCCCGGAGCCGCGCGCCCGGCTCGGCGCGCTGGTCCGCGTGAGCGCGCGTCTGGTGCGCGAGCACGAGCAATTCTGGCGGGTGTCGTACGGGGTTCGCTTCCAGCACGCCGTCGTCGCCGGCCTGGCCGAGGGCATCGCCGCCCAGTCAGCCCTTTACCTTCGCCTCTTCACCGCGCTGCTCGCCGAGCTCGGACGGCCGGAGCCGGAGCTCGAGGCGCGCCTCCTCTTCGCCGCGCTCGACGGGGTGTTCCAGCACTACGTGCTCGACCCTGCGAGCTACCCGCTCGACGCCGTCATCGAGCGCCTTGTCCACCAGCATGGCGGTGTGCCCGCCAAGGAGCCGTTATGAGCCGCATGCAGCTCGTTGAGCTCGAAGACCTCCCCTGGTTTCCCAGCGTCCTTCGCGACGGCGGCACCGCCTTTCTCAATTTCGCCGAGCGCGCCTCGGGCCATGTGCGGATGCTCGTCGGCCCGCTCGAGCGCGTGCTCGACGCGACCGGCGAGACCCGGCTCGTCGACC
The DNA here is from genome assembly GCF_051529605.1 of Sorangium sp. So ce296. Classification (NCBI taxonomy): domain Bacteria; kingdom Pseudomonadati; phylum Myxococcota; order Polyangiales; family Polyangiaceae; genus Sorangium; species Sorangium sp. So ce296. The sequence goes on along the minus strand of NZ_CP150325.1, from coordinate 12,752,311 downwards.
TGTGCTCGGGCGGCGGAGGGCCGGCCGCCGCCATCGCCGACGAGCTCGCGAAGCGCGGTCGCGAGGTCACGGTCACGCTCACGGATCTCTACCCCAACCTCCCTGCGTTCGAGCACGCCGCCCGCGGGAGCGGAGGCGCCGTGGTGGGCCGCGCCGCGCCGGTGGACGCGACCGCCGTCCCCGCAGAGCTCACGGGCTTCCGCACCGTCTTCAACGCGTTCCACCACTTTCCCCCCGAGCAGGCGCGGCAGATCCTCGCCGATGCGGTCGCGCAGCGGCAGCCCATCGGCGTCTTCGAGGTCGTGAGCCGCGAGCTCCCCATGCTCCTCGGGCTCCTCTTCACGCCGCTCACGGTCACCGTCTCCATGCCCTTTTGGCGCCCGTTTCGCTGGGCGTGGCTCCTGTGGACGTGGCTCGTCCCGGCGATGCAGGCCTTCGTCCTCTGGGATGGCCTGGTCTCCTGGCTGCGCATTTACAGCGTGGAGGAGCTGCGGGCGCTTGTCGCGCAGATCGACGCGCCCGACTGGGTCTGGGATATCGGCGCGATCAAGCTCGGGGACGCGCCGCTCCACGGGACCTACCTCGTGGGCTACCCCAAGCCGCGCGCCTGATCCGCGGCGCGCCGCGCGCGCCGGTCACTCCTTGGGCCAGTCGGGCGCCGCGAGGTCCATCGGGCCGTTGAACCACCACGCGTACGCGCCCTCGTCGGCCTTCTTGCACTCGCCGAACGTCTTCGCGAAGTACTCGCCCCAGTGCGGCGTCCTGCCGTCGACGTCGGTGAAGCCGTACTCCCTGGCGAGATCCCACGAGCTGAAGACGCGGCCGGACTTCGCCGCGACGTTCGGGTCGGCGGCGAGCGCCGCGATCGCGCGGCCCACGTAAAACGGGGTCTCGGACTCGATGAAGTGCGGGTCCTTGGCGGTCGCGTCCCGCCAGTTCTCCTCGGTCACGCCGAAGCCGTCGAGCATCGCCTCCGAGCGCAGGAAGCCGGGGGTGACCGCGAGCGCCGTCATGGCGGGGTGGCGGCGCAGCTCCCACGCCATCGCGAAGGCGAGGCGGATGACCGACATCTTCGCGAGGTCGTAGAAGAGGTTGCCCCGGTAGCCGAAGGTGTCGCCGTCGGTGACCTCGACGATGAGGCCGCGGTCGCGCTCGAGCATGAGCGGCACCGCGTGGCGGCTCGTGATGATGTGCGACGTGACGGCCCGCTCGAGCAGGAGCTTCCCCTTGGCCAGGGAGAGCTTCCAGAACGGCTGGCCGAACTCGGTGAGCTCGTCGCCGCCCCAGACGTCGTTGACCAGGACGTCGAGCCGCCCTTGCTCGCGCCGGATCCGGGCGCAGAGCGCCTCGACCTGCTCCTCGACGGTGTGATCGACCTGCACGGCGACGCCGCGCCCCCCGGCCGCGCTCACGCGCTCGGCGGTCTCCTCGATGGTCTCAGGGCGCTGCCCCGTGGCGGGCCGGCCGCGGACGCTGCGGCCGGTGCAGTAGACCGTCGCGCCGGCCTCGCCGAGCGAGCACGCGATGGCGCGCCCCGCGCCGCGCGTGGCGCCGGCGACGAGGGCGACCTGTCCTTCAAGCGGTCTCATACGCTGTCTCCTCCTTGCGCGCCGGAGCTCGCGGCGGCGCTTGGTGGGTGCGCGCGGCGCTGCGGCTCCGGTCATCCGGGGACGCTACGGGACGATTCCTGACACCTCCTGTCATGAATTGCGCGTAGGCTGATCGCCGGGTCGGACGGGAATCGGACGGCAATCGGACGGGCGCGGAGCCGCCCTGGAGCCACGGAGGGTCAGTCATGCGCGCGGATCGGCTGCTCAGCTTGCTCTTGCTCCTCCAGCAGGCGAAGAGCCGGCAGCTGACGGCCGAGGACCTCGCGCGCCGCCTGCAGGTCTCGGCGCGGACGATCTACCGGGACCTCGACGCGCTGTCGTCCGCGGGCGTGCCCGTCTACGCGAACCGCGGCCCGAACGGCGGGATCGCGCTGCTGGAGGGGTGGCAGACGAGCCTGACGGGGCTGACGCAGGCCGAGGTGCAGGCGCTCTCCGCGGTCGCGGCGCCGGGCGCCCTCGCGGACATCGGGCTGTCGGCGGCGCTGCAGAGCGGGCTCATCAAGCTGTCGGCGGCGCTGCCGGTGGTGCAGCGGTCGATGGCGGAGCACGCGCGGCAGCGGCTCCACGTCGACTCGTCGGGGTGGTTCCAGGGGAGGGAGGTGGTCCCGCACCTCGAGGTCCTGCGGGAGGGGGTCTGGCAGGATCGCAAGGTGTGGCTCGCGTACCGGGACTTCGACGGGGCGGCGAGCGAGCGGGTGGTGGATCCGTACGGGCTCGTGATCAAGGCCGAGCGCTGGTACCTCGTGGCCGGGACGACGGAGCGGGGGCCGAGCGTGTTCCGGGGGGCGCGGGTCGAGGGGGCGCGGCTCCTCGACGAGGGGTTCGCGCGGCCGGAGGGGTTCGACCTGCCTTCGTGCTGGAAGGCGTGGTGCGAGCGGTTCGCGGAGCGCCGGGCGAGCTACGTGGCGACCTTGCGCGTGACCGAGGAGGGGGAGGCGGCGCTCCGGCGGATCCGGCCGAGCGGCGAGCACGAGCGGTGGGGGCAGGGGAAGCGCGGGCGCGACGGGACGAGGACGGTGACGGTCGACTTCGAGCGGGAGTCGATCGCGGTCTCGCAGATCGTGGGGCTGGGCCGGGACGTCGAGGCGGTGGAGCCGGCGGCGCTGCGGGCGCGGATCGAGGGGATCGCGGCGGATCTCCGCGCGGTGTACGGGCCGCGCCGGGCGGCGCGGGCGCGCGCGGGTGGGGGCGCGGCGGCGCCGCCGCGGAGGCGGGGAGGCAGGAAGGCGGCGAGGTAGATGCGCGCGGAGGCGGCTCGCGCGCGGGGAGGGGACGAGGGGCGAGGACGCGTCAGCTCACGCGATGCCGGCGGAGAGGGTCACGGGACGCGGCGTCGGTGCGAGCGCATGACGATGACGGCGTCTCGCGAAGCGCTCGCGGTCCTGCCCGGGGTTAGTCGGCGTCGGGACACGAATAGCCGATCTCCCAGTCCTGGACTTGAACGCCGCCCGCGCCGTCGCTCGTCGGGTTGAGCTTTACCTGCAGCTCCAGGTAGTCCGCCTGCGCTTCCGGCAGCCCTCCGAGCGCGCCGGCGAGATCGACCGCGCACGGCGGCGTCGAGGTCTCGTCGCACACCTGGGTGTCGGCGGGCGTCGCGTGAGCGGTCGCGGCGAGCGTCACGGGGGCGGCGTCGAGGCCGGCGGGATCGTCGGCCGCGCGCACGAAGAGCTCGACGCTCGAGTCCTCCGGCGTGACGGTCCTGTACGTGAGGTATTCCCACCGGGCCTTGGTCCCTGGCGGGCAGACGCCGTGGTAGCGCTCCCAGCCCGTGGTGATGGGCGTGAGGGCCTCGGCCGCGCACGGGACGGTGGCGCGGACCTTCCCCGGGGTGTCGCGGAGAGCCGTGCACGTCTGCGGGCAGAGCTGGACGCTCGTGTTCGTCGCGTCGGCGAAGTACCAGCCCTGGCCGCAGCTGGCGAGGTCGGCCCGCGGCGTGAGCACGGTCTCGGTGCCGGCGCTGTTCACATGGACGACCGACACCGACGCGGGATCCGCGACGCCGGCGAGCGGGACCGCCACGTTGCAGGGGAGCGCCTCGCCGCGGATCGAGACGAGCGCGTCGCGGAGGGTCGTCGCCAGCCCCGCGCCGGCGGTGAGGTTGAACGCGCGCCCGCCGCCTCGCGTCGCGATGAGGTTGATGATCTCCGCGTTCGAGCTGCCGAAGCCGACCGCGTGCACGCGGACGCCGTGGTTGTCGAAGGCATTGCGCGCGAGGTCCGCGATGTGGCTCGGGACGGTGTCGCAGTTCGACGGGACGCCGTCGGTCATGAACACGACCGCGACATCCTCCTCGGGATGGGCGTTTTTGTAGTTGATCGCCCAGGTCGTGGCGCCGTCCAGCGCCGGGTACATGGGCGTATCGCCGCTGGCGCCGGGACCCGGGTAGAGCGCGTTGACGAGCGCGAGCTCCTGCTGATCGAGCGGCGCGGGGTCCGCGGTCAGCCTCCGGGCCGCCGTGCCATCGAAGGGAACGATCGGCATGGAGCACCCGCTGACGGCGTGGGCCGGGCAGGTGCCGGCGACGTCGTCGCACGGGCCGGGGTTGTTGTGCGGCCAGAACCGGAGCGCGACGCCGAGCCCCGCCGACGCCGGATCCGCGAAGAACGCCCTGAGGGCCTCGCGCGCCGGGTTCCATCGGGAGTTGCTCGACGAGTTCGCCACCATGGATGCGGACCGATCGAGCGCCACGAACAGGGTGACCGGCCTGATCGTCGAGGCGCTCGCCGTGGCGATGCAGCCCGGCGACGTGCACTCGGCCGATTGATAGACGCTCCCGTTGTTGCCGCACTGGCACTCGGCGATCTGCCCTGGGCCCGGCGGGTTGACGATGAGCTCCATGCCGTCGGCGAGGCCCGTGCAGCCGGCCACGCTGATGCACTCGCCCGGGGCGATCGGCTGCGCGGTCGTGCAGGCGAGGGTGCCGCCGGTCGGGCTGCAGGAGTCCAGGACGCGGCTCGGGGTCGAGGAGGGGAGCTGGCCCGCGCCCGCGGGATAGCGGTGAATCGCGACGCCCGCGGGCGCCGGCGTGTCACCACGGTTGCAGACCGGGATCGTCCCGCCGCAGGGCACGCCGACCGTGAGATCCACGCCGGCGCACGTGGGGTTCGTCTGGTTCGGCAGGTAGGCCTTGCAGAGGCCCTGTTGCACGCCTGGCTCGGTGCCGCACGCGGCGCCGCACTCCTGCTCGGCCAAGGCGACGCACGTCGCGTCCCACGAGCTGGTCGGCGTCGTGCACGACTTGCCGGGGCACTGGGTCGCGACGAGGTTCCTGCACGTGGCGCTCCATTGCGGCACGCACGCGCCGCTGAAGAGGGTGGTCGGCGGGGGGCAAATCCCGGAGGTGGGCGGACGGCACCTGCCGCCGGAGAGCAAGGTGCTGCCCGGCCCGATGAGCGCCGCGCACTCCGCCGAGCTCGTGGGGTGGATCTCGCAGCAGAGCGGGTTTGTCGCGCAGATGTTGGCGATGCACGGGTCGCCGCAGGTCGTGGTCATGTTCGTCGCGGTGCCGGTCTGGCAGGCGTCATGCCCGCAGTCGGCCGGTATCGCCGGCTGGGTACAGCAGCTCGGCCGAGCGTCGCAGACCTTCGCGACGCAGCCGCTGCAGGTCGACAGGAGCGCGCCGCCGGTGTCGCACGGGTCGTGGGCGCACGCGCCCTGCGCGGGGTGCTCGCAGTACTGGTCGAACTGGCAATCCTCGCTGGTCGTGCACGGCTCGTGCGTGCCCTGCCGCGCGACGGACTCGGGCAGCTCGTTGATGTCCCCGACCGACCACGTGTACGTGATGCCGCTCCCTTCGAGCTCGACGGGGCTCCCGCCCGGCGGCCCCTCGAACGACTGGCCGCCGCAGGCGGGGCACGCGCCGCCGCAGTCGACGCCCTTCTCGCTGCCGTTCTGGATCCCGTCGTCGCACGTGACGTAGCAGAGCTCGAGCTTCGGCCGCTCCTCGACGACCGACTTCTCGCTGCTGCGGAAATCGGTCCGCTGGACCGGGTCTTCCTCGAGGAGGACGCCGTGATTCGCCGCCTCGCCGCTCGCCCACGCCCGCGCGAGCTCGGTGACGTCGGACGAGCGGAAGCCGGAGCCGCCGCCGGAGGTGAACGACGCGGCGATCGCCGGATCGAACGCCTCGCCGAAGCTCGCCCAGGTCACGGCCGCCTCCTCCCAGGCGCTCGTGGCGCGGTGGACGCGGACCGTGCTGTCCACCGTCTTGAACGTCTGCGAGAGCGACAGGCTCGCCGACACGACCTCGGCGCCCTGGGGCAGGCCGGAGAGATCGAACCGGAGCAGGCTGCGCCGGAGCCCGCCGCCCGCGGTCGTCCCCGTGCTGAGCGTCACGCCCGCGCCATCGTTCCAGCTGGGCGAGCTTTGCCAGAGCACGGCGTCGGCCACGCCCGCCGGCCCAGCGCCGCGCCGGATCGTGGTGCACACCTGTCCCTCGGTCGACAGACCGAGCGCGGCGCGGCCGACGCCCTCGTCGCCGGCGCCGCCGGGATCGGCGCCGCAGCCGGCCGCGAGGGCGCTCGTCACACCGGCGCATAACGTCGTGAATACCTTCCTTTTATTTCTCATAGACAGAGATTCCCCCTGACACGCTTCGTGGTGAGCCCCGCCGAGCCCCGCCGGATGCGAGGCCGGAGTCTTGGCGCCTCGCCGTCACGACCGCTGGTACGACGCGAGCGCGCGGCGTGAATCGATGAAAAGGCTCAAGACAGATAGCCGCTCATCGTCGCGCGGTGCATTCACTTGTGTCAAGGCCGCGAAGGAGAAGATCCTGTGTCCCGGACGCGGGGGCGGAGCCGCGCGCCGCCCTTGTCGTCGAGGCGGCCGTCGGTTGAGCTGCCGCCCCCTGGCCGGCCAGACCGCGTGTCGTCGCTGGGCGAATCAGGCACATCGACGAGCGACCGCCCGCCGGCGAGGCACGGGCAGCTCCAGCCTGTGGGGGCTGCTGCCGCCTTGTGCGCGGCGGGCATGGGGGCCTGAACGCCGCCGGCCCACGCTCGAACGTGGTTCGGAATCGTGCGTCGAGATCGTGCGTCGAGAATCATGCGTCGAGACCGAGATCTCCAGCAAGGCTGTACGGATTCGGGCGGTCGCGATGGCCTTGACTTCTCGGGTATCGTTTGGTCTTCCTATTTGCTTCCCCGAACGATGCACCGCAAAGGCCGACTGGACAGCTGGCACCCTCGAGCGATCGTGTTGAAGCCCATCGACGTATTCATTTCCTACGCGCGCAGGGATGAATCCGCTCTTCGGGAGCTCGTGGCGCACCTCGCGCTGCTGCAGCGTCAAGGGGTCCTCCGGGCGTGGCACGACCGGGAGATCGACGCCGGGGCGCACTGGGAGGCGGAGGTGCGCGAGCACCTCGAGGCGGCGCAGCTGATCTTGCTGCTCGTCAGCGCGGATTTCATCGCCTCTCCGTCCTGCTGGGACGTCGACGTCGAGATGGAGCGCGCGATGGCGCGCCACGCCGCCGGCTCGGCGCGGGTGATCCCGATCCTGCTCCGGGCGTGCGACTGGAAGGGCGCCCCGTTCGGGCACCTCTCGGCGTTGCCCGACAGCGAGCGCCCCATCGAGGGCCGGGCCGATCGCGACGAGGCCTGGACCGACGTGGTGCTCGGCATCCGCGCCGCCCTCGACAAGAAGAACCCGCGCCAGCACGGCCACAGGCCGAATTACCCGGACCTCGAGACCCGGCGGCTCGCGCAGGAGCTCGAGCGGGCGCGCGGGCGGCTCAGGGCGCTGCAGCTCGCCGGCGTCGATGCGGCCGAGGCGCAGCGCGAGGTCCTGGAGCTCCGGCGGCAGCTGCGCGAGGGGGGCAGCTCCGCGCCGGAGACCGGCTGGGCCCAGGCGGAAGATACCTGCTCCTCGATCGGGTCGGGCGCGGCGGCTTCGCGAACGTGTGGCGCGCTCGCGACGACGAGCAGGGTCAGGTGGTCGCCATCAAGGTGCTGCATTCGAGCCTCGCGGAGGATCCGATCCGGCGCGAGCGCTTCTTCCGGGGGGCGCAGCGCATGGCGGGGCTCGATCACCCCGGCATCGTGCGGGTCGTCGAGCCGCACGGCGAGGACGGCGGCTTTCACTTCTTCGTCATGGAGTTCGTCAGCGGCGGCGACCTGCACCAGGCGGTCATCGAGCAGCGCCTCCTGGCCGCGCAGGTGATTCCCCTCGTCCTGCGCGTCGGCGACGCCCTCCGCGCCGCGCACGCAAAGGGCCTCGTGCACCGCGACGTGAAGCCGGCGAACATCCTGCTCCAGCCCACGGGCGAGCCGCGGCTCACGGATTTCGACCTCGTCGCGGCCGCGGACACGACCGGCGGGACGCGGACGGGCGCGCTTGGCACCTACGTGTACAGCGCGCCGACGGATGTATCCGTGGGGGAACGAGCCGCCGTCCGACCAGGTCGCCTGGAGCGACGCGCGCATCAAGAGCCCGGTGCTGGCCAAGCGGGCCGGCCCCAGCCCCGTGGGGTACTATCCGAGGGGGGCGTCGCCGTTCGGGATCCTCGATATGGCCGGCAACGTCTGGGAGTGGTGCTGGGATTGGTACGGCGATTATCCGGCCAACGACGGCCCGGTGAGCAATCCTGTCGGGCCGTCCATCGGCCATGGTCGGGTGCTCCGCGGCGGCTCGTGGCGGGTGATCGCGAAGCACCGGCTGCGGGCCACGGCGCGCCACTTCCTGTTCGCGGGCACCCGGGACGTCGACGTCGGCTTCCGCTGCGTCCGCGGCGGGCTGCAGGGCCCACGCCGCAAAGCCGCCGCTCGGTCAGCCGGCGCGGTGACGGCGGCGGGCGCGGGCCGGCGTCGATCTTGACACGCGGCCGTCCTCCGGCGCTACCGTGCGATCCTCGTCATGGCGAGGAGACACGCGCCGATCACGCCGGAAGCGCCGTTTGCGCGGGGACCGGCCGCCGGGGGGGCACGATCCCGGTGAGCCCCGACGCGCAAGCCGACGCTCTCGCGCGATGCCTCTGGCCGGAGCTGTCGCCGAGGTACGCGAGCGCCCTCCGCGAGGCGGTCGGCTTCGTGCTCGAGCGGTTCGAGCCCCTGGCCATCGTGGCGGCCGGATCGATCGTCCGCGGCCACGGGGATCGGTCGAGCGATCTCGATCTCTTCGTGATCCACGGCGCTCCGTACAAGCAGCGGTTGCAGCGCTGGTTCGGGGAGGGCGTCCCCGTGGAGATCTTCGTGAATCCGCCGGCGGCCGTCCGCGAGTACTGGGCCGCCGAGCACCAGCACGCGCGGCCGTCCGTCGCCCACATGATCGCAACCGGCTTTCCGGTCCTCGGGGCTCCGCTCCTCGACGAGCTCAGGGCGGAGGCCGCCGCGTGGCTGGCGAAGCGCTCCGAGCTCACGCCGGATCAGGACGCGTGGGAGCGGTACAGCGCCGCGACGCTCCTCGAAGACGCCGTCGATGTCGCCGAGCGCGACCCGGTCATGGCAAGCGCCCTGCTCGCCGAGGCCGTGCTGGCGATCGTCCGATACCATCTCCGTGCGCGCAACGGCGTCCTGCCCCGCACCAAGGAGCTCTTCGCCGAGCTCGATCGGAGCGACCCGGACGTCGCCCGCCGCGCGCGCCGGTTCTTCGAGGCCGCCGCCCTGGAAGATCGGATGAGCGCCGCCCACGCGATCGCCGACGCGTGCATCGGCGCGCGGGGGTTCTTCCCGTGGGAGTCCGAGCGGATCCCGGTGGCGGCGCCCGGCGGCGACGCCGGCCCGGGCCCCGGCTGAAGCGGGTGCGCTGCGCAGGCGCCGGGGAGCCGGCAGGGCGGCGTGAATTCTCACATTCACGGTCTCGACGCCATCTTCCCGGTGTCGGCTTTCTCTGCCGCCGAGTCGCCGCGCGAGTGTCCTTCGGATCCATCATCGATCCGGGTGTGTAGAAGACACAGCGAACCGAGGGCTCTTCCGCGAGCTCGATCGGATGGATGGCGCCAACGTCTCTGCTTCATGCCATGATAGGGGAGACATATAGTTGAGGGGGGTCCAGTGATCACGCGTAAAGCTGTCGTGAGTGCGTCGACGTCCGTCGTCCTGGCCTGTGCGCTGTGCGCGTTCTCCGCCGCTTCCCCGATCGCGATGGCCGATGAGCGCGGCCCCGCGCTGGCGAGGGGACAGGAGGGCTCGAAGCCCAGCCAGACCCATGACATCGAGCGGCTCATCGCCGTCGAACAGCTTCCGGCGCCCGTCTATGCAGCGCTGATGAGCCTCGGGAGCAAACTCAGGATCCTGCAGATAGAGGAGAACATCGACGGGGGCGTCACGACCTACGAGATCGACGTGCTGATCGGCGAGACTTATTACGAGGTGGAGCTCGACGCCGAGGGCACCATGACCGCCAGCGAGATCGAGGCCTGGATCGTGCCCCTGGCCAGCATCCCCGAGGGCGCGCGCGCGGCGATCGAGGAAGAGGCCGCCAAAGCGGCGATCCTGGAGGTGCGCATGGAGATCGAGGAGGACCTCGGGGAAGCCGTCTACGAGGCCGACATCCGGCGAGGCCGGCGGACCTACGCGCTCAGGATCGACGGGCGCGGCACGCTGATCGAGCGCGACATCACGATGGATATGCTCCCGCCGGGGGCTTACTGGGCGCTCGTCCTCGCGGCCCGCGGCGGCAGGATCGTGGAGCTCGACGAGGAGCTGCACGACGGCAAGCTCTCCTACGAGGCGAACATCGTGATCGGGGGCGTGGAGTTCGAGATCTCGGTGGACGCCTACGGCAACGTCGTCGAGGTGAATTACCCGTAGGCTCGCGCGCCAGGGACCCCGCCGGGCCCTCGCCGGCCGCCCGAGCGCCGCGCCCCCGCGGGACGCGGCGGAGCTCGCTCGGGCCCTGGTGCGTGGCGCCCCGTCGGAGATCTCGACGATGTTGCCGCTCGGATCCAGGGCGAGGCGATCGCCGCGGGGGGCGACCCGGCTCCACAGAGGCTCGCCCGCGGCGTCAGCTTGGCCACGAACGCCGACCCGGGGGGCAACGGTCCTCCTCCGAGGTCGATCGCCTCCGCGACATAGCCGGAGAAGAGGATGCTGTCCGACGCGTCGATCGCGACGCTGCTGGCGGAGCCGCCGCCCAGCACCGTGGTGTCCTCGCCCTCGAAGATCTTGCTCCAGAGCAGGGCGCCGGCTGCGTCGTGCTTCTTCACCACGATGGCCTGGTCGCAGGGGCATCCGGACGCGTAGCCGTCATGCCGCCAGGCGACCACGACGAGGTGGCCGGCGCTGTCGAACGCGACGCTCCCCTCGATCCCGTCGCCCAGGTCGTTCTGCGCCTCCCCGCGTTCCTGCGGCGCGTCGTCGCGATCCGGCACGGACCCTAGGTCGCGACGGCGCAGGTCGTCACGCGTGCTCGAGCACCACGCCCTCGATGACGTTGGCGACGTCCTCGCAGCGATCGCTGGCGTTCTCGAGCTGATCGTAGATGTCACGCCATTTCAGCACGAGCAGCGGGTCGTTGCCCTGCTTGAAGAGCGCCGCCAGGGCCACGCGGTAGTGCGCGTCGGCGTCGTTCTCGTGGCGGTTGATCTCGACGCACAGCTCGAGCAGCCGGGCGCCGTCCTTCACGTCCCGGAGCGAGCTCGTGGCCGTGCTCATGGCGATGCACGCGGCCACGAGCGACTCCGCGAGGCGGCGCGCCTCCGGCGTCGCACTCTGGATCTCGAAGAGGACGATTCGCTCGCTGGCGGCCTCGATGAAGTCGAGCACGTCGTCGAGCCGGGTGATCAGCGCGTGGATCTCCTCGCGGTCGAGCGGAGTGATCCAGGTCTTGTGCAGCGCGGCGAGGCAGCGATGCGTGATCCGATCCCCCTCGTGCTCGATCTCCTTGATTTTCCTCGCGATGGCCGGCGCGTCCTCGATCCGGTCGAGCATCTCCAGGAGGAGCTTGCTGGCGGCGACGCTCTTCTGCGCGTGCTCGGCGAGGGCGTCGAAGAAGAGGGCGTCCTTCGTCAATCCCATGCCGTGTGATACCCCGGTGTCGCCGGGCGCGTCAATGCGCGCCAACGAACCGAACACCTCGTTAATCAATGAAAACAACGGCGGTCGCCGCCGCAGCTCGCGAGGCCCGCCGCCGGGGACCACGATCAAGCACGCTGAAGACGGATCGCTTCTCTTCCGCTCTGGAAAGCATTATCGAGTGTCACGAGCGCAAGCTCACGATGCCGGAGCGGCGCGTCCCGGCGGCCCGCCTGGGCGCGCCGCGGCGCACGAGCGCGAGGCCCGGCGGAACGAGGCGGGCGCGCTCCCCTCAGCGGCCCCACGAGAGCTCCTGGAAGGACGGGGCGCCGCTGCCGGCGTCGAAGCCGACCGCCGGGCAGGGCCGTGAGGCCGAGGTAGAGCGCGCGCCCTGGTGGAAGGCGACGCCCTCGATGTCGAGCTCGCGCGTGGCGCGGTGGAGCCCGAGCGCCGCGGCGCGCTCGGCGCTCGCGTCCGGCGCGGGGGAGGCGGTCGCGGCGCCCGGCGCCTTGCAGGATCAGGCAAGGTCCCGCCAGGATCCGGCATTGTCGGCGCCCCCGGGCGTGCTTTGCATTCGCCCTGCCGGCGGCGAAGGGCGCCGCTGGCAGAGGAGCCCCTTCGCCCCATGGAACAGGCGCAGACGCATTGGTTCGCCACGGGAATCCACACCTCTCCGTCCGCCGCTCGGCTCGGGGTGATCCGATGAGCACCGGCCGTCCCCCGGGGGGCCGCGGCCGCGCGGCGCGGCTCGCGGCGGCGGCCCTCGCCGCGGCGGCGCTCGCGGGCTGCGCCGCGGCCGGCCCGGCCCGCCCCGCGTCGCCGCCCGTCGCGGCGCCGGCGCCCGCGGCGGCAGGCGACCGCTTCGCCCGCGGCGAGGCCGTGCTCGGCCGGCTCGACCGGGGGGCCCCCGGGCGCGTCATGGAGGCGTATGCGGGCGTCGCGCCGGACTTCGGCCGGTACGTGATCGAATATCCGTTCGGCGATATCTATGCTCGCCCTGGCCTCGACCTGCGGACTCGGCTGCTGACCGCCGTCGCCGCGCTGGCTGCGGTGGGCGACTCGGAGGTGCCGCTCGGCAACCACATCCGCTACGCGCTCAACGTCGGGTGCACGCGCGACGAGATCGTCGAGACGGTCATGCAGGTCTCGGTCTACGCGGGGTTCCCGCGCGCGGTGAAGGGGCTCGCCGTGCTCGAGAAGGTGCTCGCGGAGCGGGGCCGCGACGGCGGCTCCCGGTGAGGCCGCCGCCGCGATCCCGCGCCCTCGAGCGTCAGCCCCTTCCGCTGAAATGGCTTGAAGCGCGCTCAGGTCGTCGTTCCGAGTCGGTCTCGACGCATCCTCGCTCGCTCCCTTCCGGCCCTTTCGGCGCGCCGCCGCCGTCGAACGCGCCCGCGGCTCACTCCGGAAAGAACGTCTCGACCGTGAGCGCCGGCGTCCCCTCCGCGTGGACCCCGCCGAGCAGCGCGAGCGTCCCGTTCGGCGCGGGCACCACGGTCGCGCCGCGCCGCGGCTCCCGGAGCGGCAGCTCCTCGACCTGGGCCGCCGCGAGGTCGACCACGAAGCTCCTGGTCAGGCCGCCCTCGCCGGCCTCGGCGCCCACGGCGAGGAGGCGCCCGCCGGGCAGCGCGAACGCCACGACGCCCGCGATCGCCGCCGGCAGCGCGGCCCCCGCGACCTCCGCGGCGGCGCACGCGCCGGCGCACCCCGGCGCGAGCCGCCGCGTCGGCGCCGCGGCGCCGCCCTGCACGCCGCCGACCAGCACGATCTCGCCAGGCCCGGTCACGACGGCGCCCGCGCCCTCCACGGCGTCCGGCGGGAACGGCCGCGGATCGAACGCGGTCGCGCCGTCGGCGAGCACCTCCAGCCCCGCAGCGTCCGCGCCCGCGGCGCTGCCGCCCGCGACCACGAGCCCCACGCCGTCGACCCACACCGCCGCCGCGCCGGCCCGCGCGTGGCGGAGCCTCGCCACCGAGAGCGCCCTGTTCGCGCCGACGACGAGCACCGCGTCCGAGGGCTCGCCCGGCGCCTCCGCCGGCGCCGCAGCGCGCGCGGCGCCCACCACGAACGAGCGCCCGTCCGCCGCCTCCACGGTCCGGCCGCCCGCCACCTCCGCGAACGAGCCGAGCCCCGCGGGCAGCGGCGCCTCGGCGCTCTGCGCCGACAGTACGTCGGTCCAGGTCGCGCCCTCGCCATCCAGGGTGAGCAGCAGGCTCCCCCGGACGACGAGCGACCGCGCCGCCCTCGGGAGCGCGCCGCTGGAGGCGCTCCCGCCCCACTCCGCGAGGTCGTACGCGTCGAGCCGCGCCGGGTCGACGTCCGCCGCCGCGGCGCCGTCCGCCGCGTCGCCGCCGGTGAGCATCACGTAGCGCTCCGCGAGGGCCGCGCCGGGCGCGCCGACGCGCGACGCCTCGAGCTCGCCCGGGGGCCGCGCCCACCCGCCGGTCCGCTGGGCGAAGAGCGGCAGCACCTCGCCGCTGAGGCCGGCGAGGTAGATCCCCGACGCCGAGCGCCCGCGCACCACGGTCGCCCCGCCCGCGTCGAAGCCGCGCACCTCGAACGTGTACGCCCGCTCCGCGGGGATCTCGCCGAAATCGAGCTCCCCGCCGGGCGCCGCCGCCGCGGACACGGCGACGTCCCCCTCGGCCGACGTCGCGGTCACCTCGATCCGGGCGACGGGCGGGTCCTCCTGGAAGGCGGCCGCCTCGTGTCCGGGGACGACCTCGATCGTGAGCGGGCGCGGCTCGGAAGCGCAGCCCGGGAGCAGCAGGCCGAGCGCAGGCAGGACGCGGCCCATCGGCGGGATCTTCATGGGGGCGGATCCTTAGCGCCGCGGCCGCGCGAAAGCATCGCGGAGGCGCGGCGCGGCGGCGGGCGGCGCGGGCCGACGGCGCTCGGGCATGCCCGCCCCCGCGCGATCGCGCGGCGAGGCCGCTAGAGGTCGATCTGCACGCCGAGCTCCACCACCCGCTCCGGCGGGAGCCTGAAGTAGCCGGGCACCGCGCCGGCGTTGCGCGCCATCACCGAGAAGATCGTCTCCGCGACCTTGCCCATGCGCCCCTCGTCGGTGGCGAGGAGCGTCTCGCGGCCGAGGTAATACGTCACGTCCGCGAAATCGACGGGCAGCCCGTGCTGCGCCGCCGCCCGCCGCAGGAGGGCCGGCACGTCGGTCGACTGCATGAAGCCGGAGTGGACGATGAGCTGGTGAACCCCCTTGCCAAGGCTCGTCAGCTCGAGCCTCTGCCCGTCGGCGACCCGCGGCACGTGCTCCGTGACCACGGTCAGCAGCACCACGGTCTCGTGGAGCACCTTGTTGTGCTTGAGGTGGTGCGAGAGCACGTACGGCGTCTTGCCGGCGCGCGAGCTCAGGAACACGGCCGTGCCCGGGACGCGCGCGCCGCAGGACGCGTCGAGCCCGCGCACGAACGCCTCGATCGACGGGACCGCCCGCGTGAAGCGCTCGGCGAGGATCGCGCGCCCTCGCTTCCAGATCACCATCATCGCGAACAGGACCGCCGCGATGAGGACCGGCACGTACCCGCCCTCGAAGAACTTGAGCAGGTTCGCCCCGAGGAACGGCAGATCGAACGCCAGGAAGAGCAAGAGGAGCGGCACCGCCTTGGCGAGCGGAGCGCCCCACGTTTGCCGCATCACCACGAAGTAGACGATGGAGGTGATCCCCATCGTGCCGGTCACCGCGAGGCCGTAGGCGGCGGCGAGCCGGCTCGAGTGCCGGAAGATCAGCACGAGCGCGAGGCACCCGGCGGCGAGGGCCCAGTTCGTCGCGGGGATGTAGATCTGCCCCTCGGCCGTGCTCGAGGTGTGGAGCACCTGGGTCCGCGGCAGGTACCCGAGCTGGATCGCCTGGTGGGTGAGCGAGTAGGCGCCGGAGATCAGCGCCTGCGACGCGATCACGGTGGCCATGGCCGAGAGCGCGACCAGCGCGTAGGTGAGGGGGCCCTTGGGCACCATCGCGAAGAACGGGCTCCCGGCGGCCTCGGGCGATCGCAGGAGGAGCGCGCCCTGGCCGAAGTAGTTGAGCGCGAGCGCCGGCAGCGCGAGCCCGTACCAGGCGAGCTGGATCGGGCGGCGCCCGAAGTGCCCCATGTCCGCGTAGAGCGCCTCGCCGCCCGTGATGACGAGGACGACCGACCCGAGGATCGCGACCCCGTGGAGGCCGTGGGCGGCGAAGAAGCGCGCCGCGTGCGCGGGGCTCAGCGCGGCGAGCACCGCCGGGTTTTTAGCGATGAACGCGAGCCCGAGCGCGGCGAGCGCGAGGAACCAGACGGCCATGATCGGGCCGAAGATCTTGCCGACGCGCGCTGTCCCCCAGCGCTGCACGCTGAAGAGCCCCACGAGGATCGCGCAGGTGAGCGGCACGACGAGCGGCTCGAGCGCGGCGGTCGCCACCGCGAGCCCCTCCATGGCGCTCAGCACCGAGATGGCGGGCGTGATGACGCCGTCGCCGTAGAGGAGCGCGGCGCCGAGCACCACGAGCCCGGCGACCCACCCGACGCCCTGCGCTCCGCGGGCGCGCAGCCGCTCCGGCACCAGCGCGAGCAGGGCCAGGATGCCGCCCTCGCCCTCGTTGTCGGCGCGCGTGATGAAGGTGACGTACTTGACCGCGACCACCATCACGAGCGACCAGAAGATGAGCGAGAGCAGCCCGAGGACGTTCTCCGGCGTGGGCGGGACGCCGTGCGCGCTGCTCACGCACTCCTTGAGCGCGTAGAGCGGGCTCGTGCCGATGTCGCCGAAGACGACCCCGAGCGCGCCGAGCGCGAGCGCGGCGGCGCCGCCGCGGCGACCGTGCGCCTGCGCCGCTCCGCCGTCCTGCGGAGGCGCGCCGCCCTGCGCCGGCCTGTGGGGGTCGTGCGTCGCTTCCGGCATCGGTCACCCCGCCATCGCAGGCCACCTCGCGCCTGGCAACACGAAGATGCGCGCGGGCGCCGGCCCGTCGCGCGCGCCCCGGCGCTGGCCGAGAATTTTCCCCGCGGCCGCCGCGCGTGCGAGGCTGCCCGGCCCGAGCCGAGGCGCGGGCTCGCCGCCGAGCGCTCCGTCCAGCGCGCGTCGAGGACCGCCCAGCCAGCGAACGGGCCTGGTCGGTGGATGTGGGATAAAGTAAGACACGAAAGTTGTCGCGTCCCGGCCGGGCAGGGTAGACGGGTCGAGGAGGAAGCATGAGGCGCAGCAAAGGCGAGAGCATGGACACCGGGGCGGTGCGGAACCTCGAGGAGATCCAGGAAGAGGATCCCGGGGCTCGCCCGTCGCGTGCGGGCGCGCTGGTGCTGGCCTCGCTCGGCGGGGCGTGCATCGTCTTCGCGGCGGTGGCGCTCCTGCGGGCGCCGGCGCGCGAGAAGCCGGTCAGCGCCGATCCGCTCGGCGATCTGGTCGCGCGCGCGCACCCGGCCGGCGTGAAGCCGGCGCCGCGCCCCGCCACCATCGGGGAGCACGTGACCTTCCCTGCGATCCTCTCCGACGCGGAGCACCCGACCACGGCGCTCGAGGCGGTGCGCGACCCGCGGGCGGCCAAGGCGGCCGCGTCGGCGCAGCCGCCGGCCGCCGACGCGGGTCCGCCGCTCGCCGCGGACCGGCTCCCCGTGGTCCCGCTGCCGGCGCAGCACGTCCTCGGTCCCGCGGGGGGCGAGGTCGCTCCGAACGACACGCTCACCGCGATGGCCCGCCACGTCTCCCGCGAGGAGGGGCCCGAGACCGAGCGCGGCGGGCCGGGCGGCTACCAGCTGCAGGTGAGCTCGTTCAAGGAGCCCGCCGACGCGGAGGGCTTCGCGGCGGCCCTGCGCCGGCGCGGCCACAAGGCGTATGTCGAGCCGGCGTACGTGAAGGGCCGCGGCCTGTGGCACCGCGTGCGGATCGGCCCCTTCAAGTACAAGCGCTCGGCGGTGATCTACCGGCAGGAGTTCGAGGCGAAGGAGCGCCTCGTGACGTTCATCGTCGATCCGCCGAAGACCACGGTGAAGGTGGCCGAGACGCCCGGCGACGACGCGTAGCCTGGGAGATCGGGCGAGGCGTTCGTGCACGCGCGGCGCGGCGCCGGCTCGCCCGGCGTCAGCTCAGCCTCGTGGCCGGCGCGGCGCCTCGGGCGGCGCCTCCGCGAGCGCCGCGGCCGGCGTGAGCGCGCACGACAGGACCCCCTTGGCCCCGGCGAGCTGCCCTGCGAGCCCGGACAGCTCGGCGCCGCGGCCCTTCAGCACCATGACCTGGAGCACCCGGCCCTCGTCGAGGCGGACCAGCAGGCTGGAGACCACCGACCCCGCGTGCTGCTCCTCCAGCTCGGAGATGCGCAGCACGAGCTCCCGCACCTCGGGCGCGTAGACGACGGTCAGCGTCGCCGCCACCTCGGCGCCCTCGTCCCACGCGGCGCGCGTCAGGTCGGCGCGGACCAGGTCGCGCAGCGCCTCCGAGCGGTTCTCGTATCCCTGCGCGGTGATGCGCCGATCGAACTCGGCCAGCAGCGCTCGATCCATCGCCACGCCGAAGCGGACCAGGTCGCTCATCGTGGGCGCAGGCTAGCGGGGCATGGGTCCGGGCGGGAAGGGGGCTCGCCGCCCGGAGCGCGCTTCCCCGGGGAGGGGCGAGCGCCCGCCGGTAGCCACGCGAGCGCTCGCCCGCTCAGCTCGCGCGCCGCTCCGCGCTTGCGCCGCTCAGCTCTTGCGCCGCTCGAGGTGCCGCCGCGCGGCGTCCTTCACCGGCGAGGTCACGTTCTTACTCTTCGCGATGCCCCGGAGGTCCGACTCGCGCAGGTGCTGGACCAGCCGCGTCGCAACGAGCACCGGCGTCCTTGGGTTCTCCACGAGGTTCCGCTTCACCGTGTAGCTCTTCATCCACTCCGGCGTGGTCGCGATGATCCGCAGCACCTCGTCCGAGATGTTCCGGTTGCGGCTGATGAGGACGACCTCCTCCTCCTGCATCTGCGGGCTGCGCACGGCGGCGCTCGCCACGAGGCGGTTCGAGTCGCGCACGAGCAGCATGCGCTCCTCGCGCGAGCCGAGCATCGCCCGCCGGATCCGCTGCGACATGGTCATGTCGGCGAGCCGCTTGTAGAGCGGGACGTACTGCGCCTTGATCTCCTCTTTCCCCTCCTCGTCCTCGACGTGGGTGTCCACCGGCTCGTCGGCCGCGAGCGCCTCGGAAAGCGCCTGCGTCTCGACGAACATCACGTCGTCCGGCGTGGGCTCCGGCGACGGCTCGGCGATGAGCTCGTCCTTGATCGCGATGCTGACCTCGCGCCAGGCGGGGATGCCCGTGAGCTCGACGCCGTTGCGGGCGGCGAGGTCGACGAGGCGGTCGGCCGTCGACATCCGCGTGTTCTTGTTGAGGTAGAGCCGCTCGATGACGCGCGGGCTCTTGAGCAGCCGCTCCTCGTTCACGGCGATGAGCTCGGTCACCGCCTCGCTCCCGGTGCGCGCGAGCTCCTCGAGCGTGTCCGCGGCGATGCCCGGCATCGCGCAGAGCCGCTCGACGACCGGGAGGCGGTCCGCGTAGAGGCGGGCCAGCCGGTCGATGACGGCCGGCTGCAGCTCCCCGCCGAGCGCGCCCTGGAGGAGCGGATCGGGGAGCGCCGACAGCGTCTTCTCCGCCGTCTCGCGGGCGGGCTCCTCCTCGCGCGACGCGAGCAGCACGAGCAGCGTCACCACCTCGCCCGGCTTGAGCCCGGGGGCGATGCCGCGCGCGGCCATCTCGCGGAGCTTCTGCGGCGCCCCCGGCTGCGCCATCTTCTGCGCGGGCGGCGAGAAGGCGGAGGCGTCGATCGGCGGGATCATCGCGCGCTCCTCCCCGCCGCCGCGCGCCCGCGGCGGCGGGGTGAGCGCGTCGCCCGCCGGGCGGCGGAGCTCGGGATCTCGGGCGACGCCGGCGCGCGCGGCGCGGGTGTCGTCGGTTGCGCCGGTGACGCGAGCGAAGCGACGGGCATGCGGTCCTTCCCGGCGGGCATTGCTGCCCTGCGATCTGCGGATTATCCTGAGGCCGCTGTGTGCCTGAAAGGCGCGGCGATCGTCAACGGAGAACGAACAGCGCAGGTCGAGCGCGCCGCCTGTCGAAACGAGCCCGAGGTCCAGGGGGGCAGGGTACCCGGCACGCCCGTCACATCCAGCACACCGAAGAGGAGCGCGACATGGGGATTTTCGATTTCGTGAAGAGCGGCGTCCGCGAGATGATGATCGCGCGCCCGGACGCGGCGAAGCATCTCATCGTCTACAAGCACCCGGACCAGAACGTCCCCTTCTGGTCGCAGCTGACCGTCGACAGCGATGAGTGTGCCCTCTTCTTCAAGGACGGGCGGTACGTCGGTTACCTGCCGACGGGGCGCCACACCCTCCAGACCCAGAACATCCCGTTCCTGAACAACCTCGTCAACAAGTTCACGGGCGGGGACGTCTTCATCGCCGAGATCTTCTTCGTCAAGACGCAGCCGGTCCGCGGCGTGCCCTTCGGCGGGCCGCTGGAGTCGATGGAGGACCCGATCCTCTACGAGTTCGTGACGCCGCGCATCTTCGGAGAGTTCTCGCTGGTCGTGGTCGATCCGGTGCGGTTCGTCGTCGGCTACCACGGCCAGTGCGGCGGCAGCGGCGACAACGACGTCGTCCTGAGCTGGATCAAGGGCAAGTTCTTCATGAGCGTGAAGACCGTGATCGGCCAGGTCTGCGCGCAGCAGCAGAAGAGCCTGCTCAACCTCGGGGGCATGAGCATGGAGCTCGGCGCCCGCATCGTGCAGTCGGCGCCGAACCTCGAGGAGATCGGCTGCAAGATCCTCGAGATCGGCAACTTCAACATCAACTTCTCGGCCGATGACCAGAAGCTCCTCCGCGAGGCGAACAAGGCCCGCGGCGAGGCGCGCCGTGGCATCGGCGTCGCGCAGGACACCGCCCGCGCGAAGCAGTTCGAGCTCGATCAGCGGTTCCAGCAGGACGCGCGGTACGTGCAGCAGCTGGCGGGCAACTGGCAGAATTACGCCGCCGGCCAGGCCATGATGGGGGCCGGCCAGGGCATGGCGCAGGGCGGCGACGGCGGCGGCGTCGCGGGGCTGGGCGCCCAGGTGGCGATCGGCGCCGGCCTGGCGCAGGCGATGAACCCCGCGCACGCGGCGCAGGGGCAGCCCCAGTTCGTGCCGCCGCACATGCAGCAGCAGGGTTACCCGGGCGCGCCGCAGCAGGGCTACCCGGGCGCGCCGCAGCAGGGCTACCCGGGCGCGCCGCAGCAGGGCTACCCGGGCGCGCCGCAGGCCGCCCCGGCTGCAGGGCCGTCGATCGAGCAGCGCCTGGAGCGCCTCGCGGATCTCAAGAACAAGGGACTCATCACGGACGAGGAGTTCCAGGCCCGCAAGGCGAAGATTCTCGAAGAGATCTGAGTCCTTCCGGGCGCTCTGGCCGCCGCGCCCTCGAGCCCGTAGGGGGCGCTCACCGCGTTCGCCACCTGATGCCATCTGATCCGAAACACCGCTCGCGCTTTCGGCTAGACTCGCCGGGGTGCCCGTCACGCTCCGCATGGCCGGGGATGATCCGCCCGAGATGACCGACGGCGAGTCCGAAGCTGCCGAGCTGTTCCATCGGGAGGATATCCCGCAGCCGCACGGAGGCTCCCTGGCCTCGCAGCCGCCGGCGCGCAGCGACGCGCCTTCCGCCCTCGGCTCGGTGCCTCCGGTCCACGGCTCGGTGCCTCCGGTCCACGGGTCGGTGCCCCCGGTCTACGGGTCGGTGCCCCCGGCCTACGGCTCGGCGCCGCCGCTCTCGCCGCGCGGCTCGGCGCCCCCGGCGCGCGGCTCGGCGCCCCCGGCGCGCGGCTCGGCGCCGCCGCTCTCGCCGCGCGGCGAGGCGCACCTGGCGTTGCCGCCGCTGCCGCCGCTGCCCGCGCGCGGCGACGGGTTCCCGGCGCGCCGGGGGAAGGTGAAGCAGGTCCCGCGCGCGCGGCGCTGCCCGACCTGCAAGCTGACCTTCTCCGGCGACTCCCGCTTCTGCCCGTTCGACGGCGACCCGCTCGCCGACGCGCCCGACTGGAACCCGTCGGCCGATCCGCTGCTCGGGCGCACGATCGACGGCCGCTACGAGGTGCAGGCGGTCGTCGGCGAGGGGGGCATGGGGACGGTGTACGAGGTGCGCCACAAGTCGCTCGGCCGCCTCTTCGCCCTCAAGGTGCTCCGGCGCGACATCGCGCAGGACGCCGAGCTCGTCGCCCGCTTCATCCAGGAGGCCAAGGCGGCAGCGGCGATCGGCCACCCCAACATCGTCGCGGTGAGCGACTTCGGCGCCATCGAGGTCGAGCCGGGGCAGCCGGAGCTGCCCTTCTTCGTCATGGAGTTCCTCACCGGGACCTCCCTCGCGGCGCTCCTGCGCACCGAGCGGACGCTGCCAGCGCCGCGGGTCGGGGAGATCATGCTCCAGTGCGCCGCGGCGCTCGGGGCCGCGCACGCGGCGGGCGTCATCCACCGCGATCTCAAGCCCGACAACGTGTACCTCGTCCGCAACGGCGACCAGGAGTTCGTCAAGCTGCTCGATTTCGGCGTCGCGAAGGTCGCCGGCGGCAAGCGGCTCACCCGCATCGGCATGGTGTTCGGGACGCCGCACTACATGAGCCCGGAGCAGGCGGAGGGGAAGCGCATCGACGCGCGCGCCGACATCTACGCGCTCGGCGTCCTCATGTACGAGTGCTTCGCGGGGCGCGTCCCCTTCGAGGCGGACACGTACATGGGCGTGCTGACCAAGCACATGTACATGTCGCCCGAGCCGCTCGAGCAGGTGATGCCCGACGCCTCCGCGCTCGGCGCGTTCGGCCCGATCGTCATGCGCTGCCTCGCGAAGAACCCCGAGGAGCGCTTCTCCTCGATGGCCGATCTCGCCGCCGCCATCGAGCTCGCCATCGAGGCGCCGAGCCGCGCCACCGCGGCCCTGCTCCAGGACGAGACCCCGCGCCGCGAGGCGCTGAAGCTGCGCGAGCACGACGAGATGCTCGGCGCGGTCCAGGTGCCCAGCGAGCCGTCCGAGCCGCTCTCGATGGGCGCGCGCGTCGCGATCGCGCTCGCGGCGATCCTCGTGCCCATCGCGATCGCCCTCGGGTTCCGCGCGCTCCGCGCCTCGGCGCGCGAGGCCCCGCCCGAGGCCGCCGCCCCCGGCGCCCTCCACGCGGCGACGCCGGCCGTCCTCGCGCCCGACGAGCCGCCGCCGCCGCCCCCGGCCCCGGCCCCGAGCGCGTCGGCCGCGCCGCTCGCGCAGGATCCGGAGCCGCCCCGCCCGCACGGCACGGCCTCCGCCGCTCCGGCGAAGCCGGCCGCGCCCACGGCCCGCCCCGCCGCGCCGCCCGTGGCCCCCTCGAGGCCGACGGCGACCGGCGATATCATCGATCCCTGGGAGCGCTGATCGCGCGCGCGGCCCACGACGAAACCTGGCCTTCGCCGGCGTACTGTGCTCACGATGGGCGCCGGCGATCACCGGACCCACGGCGGCGGGACGAGCGATCGACCGCAGCGGCGACGCTCGGGGCAGAGCGCTTGACAGCGTCCGCTCGGGCTCGCCATCCTTCGCGAGGCGGAAACCTCTAGTGGCCAAGCAACAGCTCCTCCTGGTCGACGCGGATCCACGCAGCGTTCGGGTCCTCGAGGTCAGCCTGAAGAAGGCCGGTTACAGCGTGACCACCGCGACGGACGGAGGGGACGCCCTCGCGAAGCTCGAGGTCTCCACGCCGGACCTCGTCCTCAGCGACACCCGCCTGCCCCACGTGGACGGCTACGCGCTCGTCCGCAAGATGAAGGAGCACGCCGACTGGGCGTCGATCCCGGTCGTCTTCCTCACGAGCCAGCGGTCGATCGAGGACAAGATCCGCGGGCTCGAGCTCGGGGTCGAGGACTACCTGACCAAGCCGATCTTCGTGCGGGAGCTCATCGCGCGGGTGACGCTGCTGCTCGCGCGGCGGACGCGCGAGGGGATCACGACGCGGCATTTCGCGACCACCGGGCGGACGAGGTTCTCCGGGTCGATCCTCGACATGAACGTCGTCGATCTCCTGCAGACGTTCGAGGTGAGCCGGAAGAGCGGGATCGTCCACCTGTCGCACGCGGACAACGAGGCGCAGGTCTATTTCCGCGAGGGCAAGGTCGTCGACGCGACGCTCGGCCGGCTCTGCGGCGAGGAGGCCGTCTACCGCGCGCTCCTGTGGAACGAGGGGACGTTCGAGGTCGAGTTCTGCAAGGTCGACAACCCCGACGTGATCGAGACATCGACCCAGGGGCTCCTCATGGAGGGCATGCGCCGGGTCGACGAGTGGGGCCGGCTCCTCGAGGCGCTGCCGTCGCTGTCGACCGTCTTCGAGGTCGACAGCGAGGAGCTCCTGGAGCGGCTGAACGAGATCCCCGACGAGCTGAACGGCATCCTGCGCCTGTTCGACGGCAAGCGGACGCTGATGCAGGTGGTCGACGCGTCGCCGTTCGAGGATCTCTCGACGCTCTCCACCATCTCGAAGCTCTACTTCGAGGGGCTCTTGGTCCCCGCCGCGGCGCTCCCGCCCGACGACGTGGTGCCGAGCGAGCCCGAGGCGGCGTTCCACGACGAGTTCTCGCCGCTCTCGTCGCCGTCGGGGCTGCGGCGCTCCAATTACCCGGACGGCGGCGGCAACGCCGGCGCCGACGATCTCGAGGACGCCGCGGTGGTCCCCGCGCCGCTCTCGAACCGCCACTCGCCGGCGATGCTCCCGCGCTCGCGGCCCGGGCACGAGCTGCCCGCGCCGGCCGCGGACCCCGACGCGGAGTCCGCCGGGCGTCCGGTGACGGCCCGCAGCGCGGTCCACGGGGCCGTGGCGGTCGGCTGGACGGCCGGCGCGAACGCCGCCGCGGGCGCGGCGGGGCGGGCGCCGTCAGAGCCGCCGAAGAGCGCCGCGGTGCGCGCGGGCGCGGCGGGGCGGGCGCCGTCGGAGCCGCCGAAGAGCGCCGCGGCGACGGGCGCGGTGCGCGCGGGCGCGGCGGGGCGGGCGCCGTCGGAGCCACCGCGGACGGGGCGGGTGCCGTCGGAGCCGCCGCGGACGGGGCGGGCGCCGTCGGAGCCACCGCGGACGGGGCGGGCCCCGTCGGAGCCACCGCGGACGGGGCGGGTGCCGTCGGAGCCACCGCGGACGGGGCGGGTGCCGTCGGAGCCGCCGCGGGCGGGGCGGGCGCCGTCGGAGCCACCGCGGCCGGCGGGGCGGGTGCCGTCGGAGCCGCCGCGGAGCGCTGCAGCGGCCGTCGAGGCGCGGGCTGCGCGCGCGCACGCAGAGATCGACATCGACAAGGACACCACGCTCGCCAGCAGCGACGAGGCCCCGCTCACGCGACCGCTGGTGACGCCGCGCAGCTTCGCGCAGAAGCACCGCGCGGCGAGGAGCGACCGTCCCGCGGCCGCGAGCGCCCCCGCCGAGCAGCGCGCCCGCTCCGAGGCGCCCGAGCCCGCGCCACCGCTGGAGCTCGCGCCGCCGCTTGAGCCTGCGCCGACGGCGGCGCCGGCTGCCGCGCCGCCGCCCGTCGGCGACGAGCGCGCCGCCGCGGTGCCCGCGTCGACGGTCCCCACGCTGCGGCCCCGCCCGCCGAGCGACGCGCCGCCGGCCGCCGCCGTCCCGCGCGAGGCGCAGCAGGCGCAGGCGCCGCTGCGCGGCGAGGCAGGGGGCGGGGAGGCGCGCCCGCTCGAGGCGGCCGCGGCGCCGCCGGCCGCCGCCGCCGCGGCCCCCGGGGCGAGCCTCTCGGCGGCGCCGGACGACGCGCCCTCGAGCGACCCCGAGCCCATCACCGAGAGCGAGCGCTTCTTCCTTCGCGGCGGGGTGGACGCGCCGGCGCGGCTCGAGGCGCAGGGGCACCCCTCCGCCGACGACACCGATACGACCGCCGGCGCCGTCGAGGCCACGCTCTTTCGCCCCCGCCAGGAGGAGCGCCGGGCGCGCGCCGCGCGGATCGCGATCGGTCTGGTCACGGCGCTCGCGATCGGCGGCGCCGGCGTCTGGCTGATCGGCCAGGCGCGGCCCCCCGTGCCCCCGGCGCCGATCGACGCGCCCCAGCAGGCGGAGGAGCAGAGCTCCGGCGCCGCGATCGAAGCAGCTCCGGCCTCGCCGGAAGGAGAGCCGACCGCCGCCGCCGGGCTCTCCACGGCGCCCCCGTCCGACTCCCCGGTCGACCCGCCGTCCGATCGCGCGGCGACCGCCACCACGGCCTCGACGAGCCCCGCCGCGGCGGCCGGGCCAGCCGCGGCGAGCCCGGCCACCACCACCGCCCAGCACGGCTCGCCCGCGCCTTCGACCCCGGCATCGCCGCCCGGCGCTCCGACGCACGCGGGCCAGGCCGCCGCTCCGGCGCGGGCGCCCGCGCCGCCGCCGAGCGCCCCCGCGACCGCGCCCGCTGCGCCGGCGGCCGCTGCGCCGGCGCCCGCTGCGCCGGACGAGGAGGGCGGGTCCCTGTCGGCCCGCGTGATGCGCGCCCTGGAGTCGGGGCAGACCGGCAAGGCCGTGCAGCTCGCCCAGCAGCTCACCGCCGCCTCGCCGGGGAGCGCTGCGGCGTGGCACCTGCGCGGCGCCGCCGAGCAGGCCGCGGGGCGCGGCGGTCGGGCCTCGTTCCGCAAGTGCGCCGAGCTCGCCTCGCCCGACTCCTCGCTCGGCGCCGAGTGCCGAGCGCTCGCCGGCGTGCCCTGATCTGACCGCGCGCGGCGCTCAGCGCGATCGCGACCTGAGCCGCGGATCGAGCGCCAGCGCCGCGAGGTCGAGCGCCACGGTGGCGAGCACGATCGCGGCCGCGGCGAAGAGCACCGTCCCGACGAGGAGCGGGCCGTCGCGGTTCTGCAGCGCCTCGACGGCCATGCTCCCGACGCCCGGCCAGCGGAAGAGCCGCTCCGTGACGATCGCGCCGCCCGCCAGCGCGCCGAGGTCGAGCGCCGCCAGCGTGGCGAGCGGCAGCAGCGCGTTGCGCAGCGCGTGGACGACGAACGCGCGCAACCGGGAGGCGCCCTTCGCCCGCGCGGTCCGGATGAAGTCCTGGCGGAGCAGCGCCCGGAGCTCCTCGCGCACGACGCGCGCGTAGAGCGCGCTGCCGAAGAGGCCGAGGGTCAGCGCCGGCAGGACGAGCGAGCGCAGGTGATCGGCCGCGGTGACGCCGTACCCGTCGTAGGGCAGCAGGCGGAGCTTGTAGGCGAGCACGTACTGCAGCGCGGGGCCGATCACGATGGTCGGCGCGCTGGCGACGAGCAGGGTGACGCCGAGCGCCGCGTGGTCCCAGGCCGTCCCGCGGCGGGCCGCCGCGACGAGCCCGAGCGCGAACCCGAGCAGGAGCTGCACCGAGAGGGCGGCCAGCGCGAGCTCCAGCGAGCGCGGCACCTTCGCCTCCAGCAGATCCACGACCGGCTTTCGGTAGTGGAAGCTGTAGCCGAGATCGAGGTGCAGGCCGAAGGGCCCGGCCGCGCAGCTCCGGTGCTCCGGGTCGCCGCGCGCGCCCGCGTGCGGGCGCGGCGACCCGGGATCCGGGCCGAGGTGGACGAGCCGGCGCACGAACCGCGCGAACTGCACCGGGGCCGGCCGATCCAGCGCGTACACCGTCCGGACGCGATCGACGTCGGCGGCGGACGCCTGCGGCCCGACGAGCATCCGCGCCGGATCCCCCGGCAGGAGGTGCGCGATCGCGAACGAGACGGCGGTGACCCCGGCGATCACGATCGCCGCCCACCCGAGGCGCCGGAGCAGGTGCGCGATCGCGGCGCCCGCCGCGGCGGCGCGGCCCGCGCGAGCGGCGCTCGTCGCGGCGGTGCGGCGTGAGGGCGCGGCGCTCATCGCGGGGGCACGGCGCGCGCGGGCAGCGCGCGGAGCGGCGAGGCGCGCGGCGGCGCGCCCGCGCGCGCCCCGCCGCCGGCCGCGGCCCGCGCGGCCGGGTCGAGCCAGACGCCGTCGAAGCGCGACGGGACCACGGCGGAGCCCTCGTAGCCGCGCAGGTAGGGCTGCCAGAGCTCGAGCATGCCCACCGTGTACGTGGGCACCCAGGGCGCGCGATCGCGGACGATGCGCTCGGCGCGCGCGTAGAGCTCGAGGCGCCGCGCGCGGTCCTGCTCGCCGTGAGCGGCGTCGAGCGTGCGATCGAGCTCCTCGTCGCTGAAGAAGGCGAAGTTCTGCGAGCCCTCGTCGCGGATGGCGCGCGTCGAGAGCGTCGGCTCGAAGAAGCTCGCGGGATCGGGGAAATCGGCCTGCCATCCGGCCCAGCCCATCTGGACGGCGCGGCGCCGCGACGCCTCGGCGAGGTAGGTCGCCCAGCTGACGAGCCGCAGGCGGACGCGGAGGCCCACCTTCGCGAGCTGCTGCTGGAGGATCTCGCCGACCGCCTGCTCGAAGGTGTCCGGGATCGCGATGTACTCGACGACCCCCGGGTAGCCGCCTCTCCCGGTCGCCGGGTCGAACGCGTACCCGGCCGCGGCCATCTGCGCGAGCGCGCGCTGAAGATCGTGCCGGCGCATCGGCTCGTCGCGCGGGGGGCCGGGGATCGACGGCGGCAGCACCCGGTCGAGGACGAAGATATCGGGGCGCACCTTCTCGAGCACGGAGGGGTCGACGGCGAACGAGACCGCGCGCCGCACGGCGAGCTGGTCGAACGGCGCGAGCTCGGTGTTGAGGAAGACGGCGTTGGTCCTGCTCCGGGTCACCCAGCGCGTATACCCCTTCCACGCGGGGTCGGCGCGGTAGGTCGCCGCGTCGACCCCCGTCAGATCGCGCAGGTAATCGAGCTCGCCCTCCTCGAACTTGTAGCGCTGGGTCGTCGCGCGCACCCCGGTCTGCCACTCGATCGCGTCGAGGTACGGCCGGCCTGGCCGGAAGTACCCCTCGTGTCGCTCGAGCCGGACGCCGGCGTCCTGGTCCCACCGGGCGACGCGGAACGGGCCGGCGCCGCACGGCGGGGGCGGGCTCGCCGCGTCGACTACGGCGCCGGACGAGGGGCACACCGGCGCCATGAAGCCGAGCGTCATCCGCGAGAGGAAGGTCGCGTCCGGCGCGCTCAGATCGATCGCGACGGCGTGGTCGCCGAGCACCCGCACCCCGGCGAGGTGCGGCGCCGCGCCCGCGTGGTACGCGGCGAACCCCTCGATCATCTCGTACTGGCTGGCCCCCGGGCTCGGCGTCCGCGGGTGCAGCGTCCGCTCGATCGAGCGCTTCACGTCCGCGGCGCGGAGCTCCGCGCCGTCGTGGAAGCGCACGCCCTCGCGGAGCGTGAACACGTACGTCTGCCCGCCCCGCTCGACCGCGACCTCGCGCGCGAGCTCGGGCGTGACGCGGCCGCCCTGGTCCCACGTGACGAGGCGGGCGAAGACGAGCTCCGCGACCATGCCCGAGACCTCGTCGTAGGCGATCGCGGGATCGAGCGTGCGGATGTGGCCCGTGGTCGCGAGGCGCAGGGTCCCGCCGCGCACGGGCGCGCCGGGCGGCGCCTCGCCGCCGCCGAGCGGCGGCCGCACGCGGCTCGGCGAGGCGCCCGACAGGAGGAGGAGCGCCGCGCAGGCGAGGAGCAGATCGACCGGCAGGCGCCGCCCGCGCGGGAGCCCGTCGCCGGCGGGATCGAGCGCGTCGCGGAGCCCCTCGCTCGCGCGGTGGAAGCCGAGCACGGTGAGCACGATGAGGAAGCCGGGCGCCGCGACGAGCATCGGCTTCACGCCGAGGTAGGGCTCCGCCTCGTGCAGCATCCGGCCCCAGGTCGCGGTCGGCGGCTGCACGCCGACGCCCAGGTAGCTGAGCGTGCCCTCGGCGAGGATCATCTGGCCGGCGAGGATCGTCGCGAGCGCGAGCAGCGTCCCGCCGACGTTCGGCAGGACGTGCCGCCGGACGACGTGCAGCGTCCCGGCGCCGAGCGCGCGCGCCGAGGCCACGAACTCGCGCTGGGCGAGCTCCAGCGTCTTGGCCCGGACGACGCGCGCGACCCAGGTCCACCCGGTGAGGCCGAGCACGAGCAGGATCGTCCCCACGTCCGCGCGCCCCACGGCGACGCCGATCGCGGTCACGAGCAGGAGGTACGGCAGCGCGAGGATCACGTCGATGAGCCGCATGAGCGCGCCGTCGAGCGCGCCGGCCCGCGTGCCGCTGGCCATGCCGGCCGCGACGCCCACGGCCGCGCCGAGCGCCGTGGCGAGCGCCGTGGCCGCGAGCGCGATGCCGAGCGAGAGCCGCCCGCCGTGCGCGAGGCGCGCGAGGAGGTCGCGGAAGAGCGGGTCCGTCCCGAGCCAGTGGGCGGCCGACGGCCCCGGCGGCGCGCCGAAGGCGTCGCGGGACAGGCTGAAGTCGCTCGCGTTCGGGTCGTGGCCGACGACGGCCGGCCCCACGGCGGCGAACAGCGCGAGCAGCGCCACGATCGCGAGGCCGAGCAGCGCCGACCGGTCCGCGAGCAGGCGCGCCGCCGCGTCGTCGCCGAGGAGGGCCCGCGCCGCGCGCCGGCCTGCCCGCGCCGCCCAGCGCGCGGGCGCGAGCCGGGCAGGGCGATCCATCACCGCTTCCCTTCGAGGAACTGCGTCACGAGCCCGACGAACTCCTCCGGCCGCTCCTCGTGGGGCGAGTGCCCGGCGTCCATGATTTCGAGCATCGCGCCGGAGATCTCGCGGGCGAGCCGCTGCGCGCCCGCGGCCGGGAAGATGCGGTCGTCGCGCCCCCACACGACGAGCGTCGGCGCCGTGATCCGCGTGAGGCGCGCGACGACGGGGCGCGCGTCGAGCACCGCGCGCAGGACCGCGTGGGCGCTCTCGCGCGCCGAGGGGGCGTTGAAGAGGTCGTAGTGCCGGTCGATGCGCGACAGCGGCACCGCCGCGTCCGCCCGGAACACGTCGTCGCGGAAGAACGACCGGAACATCCTGCGGCCGTGGAGCTGCTTGAAGACGATGCCGCCCACGACCGGCAGGAGCGGGAGCTTCATCCGGAAGCTCATCGGGAACGGGTAACAGAGCGCGTCCTCCAGGACGAGGCGCTGCACGAGCTCCGGGTGCTCGGCCGCGAGCGTGATCGCGACGGCGGCGCCCATGGCGTGGCCGACGAGGTGCGCCCGGCCCACGCCGAAGGCGGCGATGAGGTCGGCCACCGCCTCGGCGAACGTCTCGATCCCGTAGGCGTACCGCGCCGGGCTCGGCTTCTCGCTCTCCCCGAACCCCGGCAGGTCCGGGACGATGACGTGGAAGCGCTGGGCCAGCGCGTCGATCACGTCGTCGAACTCCAGGTGGCTGACGAGGAAGTTGTGGATCAGGAGGAGCGCCGGGCCGTTGCCGGCCCCGGCGACCAGGACCCGCATCCTGACACCCCGGGCGGTGACGTCCCTGATGACGCGCTCGACGGGTCGGGGGGCGGCGGGCGAGGCCGCGCCCCGACCCTCGCTGGCAAGGGCCTTGGCCATGATGGCGACCAGACTATCAGCCCTTTTGTCTGAAAGGACCGATGTGTGTCAGGGTAAGGACCATGTCGCTCCCCGAGCCCCGCTGCCCGACGGGCGCCCCCCCGCTCCCACCCATTGCGCCCCGCGTCCCGTTTTTCCCTCCTCCACCCAGGGGACCCGCCGTGCGGAGCGGATCGAGCCCCGGCGCCGACGGACGAAAAATGTCCGAGGCGTGTCAAGAACCCCGGGAAAGCGCCGCGTCTCGCGACAGCCACACAATAATCGTAGTCGCGTCAATTGACTGTATTCCATTCAGTGGAATAGAGTCGCCCGCGTCGGTTGGGTAGGGCCTCCGGCAATCGATGGGAGGACCGGTGCAGAGGATCCCCGAGGACGTGCTTGAGCGCATCGAGCGGGAGCACGCCCAGGGGATTACCTCGAGCGATATTCTCGAGTTGTTCGCAGCGCATGGCATCAAGTTCAGCGAGGCGACGCTCCGGAAGTACGTGCAGCTCGGCCTGCTCCCGCGAAGCGTGCGGGTAGGGCGCAAGGGCAAGCATCAGGGCTCGCAGGGGATGTATCCGGCCACGGTAGTCCGCCAGGTTCAGCGCATCAAAGAGATGATGGCCCAGGACTACACCATCGAAGAGATCCAGCGTGAATTCCTGTTCGTGAGAGGTGATATCGAGGAGCTCGAGCGCACGATGACCAAGGTCTTCAATGCGCTCAGGGAAGCCGCCAAGGAGAGGCGGAGCGAGACGAGCGGCAGGGCGATAGCCCAGGACCTCGCGAGCGCGGAGACGCTCGCGCGGGAGCTCGTCGCGAAGCTGTCGTTGATAGAAGAGCGCCTGATGGCGCAGGCGCGGCTCACGAAGCAGGCGGCATCCTCTTGAGGTGCCGAGTCGCAGGGTCTTCGATTCCGTGAACTGAAGGGGCCGCATCGCGGCCCCGCCTGGGTTTGACGCGATCGACGGGACGGGCACCGGCTCGTTTCGTCGCGACTTTTTAGGGACGGCATCCGGCGTTACGTCGGGCAAGGAGCGGGATCTCTTTGCGTTCGAGCTGGGACTCGGGCGTGTGGGGAAACGCGCGCGCTTGAGAGCGGAGACGCTACCAAACGGAGGCAGCGCATGGCGACGGTGTCTGAGAGCGAGCTCGAGATCTTCGGCCTAGACGGGGCGGATGCGGCGGGGAGTGACTGCGAATCGGCGGGCTCCAGCGAGCCGGTCGTGGAGGGCGCGCTCGCGCTCCAAGCAGACCCCGCGGCGTCGGGGAACGCCATCACGCGCGAGCAGCGCAGGTCCCGGAGGAAGCGCGAGATCCGGGCGCGGACGATCAGCGTCAAGCGCATGACCAAGCGCGAGCTCGAGATCGGCCGGATGCTCTATCCGGAGACCGATTATTACAAGCCGCGGACCCGCGCCGAGTGCGTCGACGGCCCGAGGCCGTGCCCGTACGTCTCGTGCCAGCACCACCTCTATCTCGACGTGTCGGCCAGGACGGGCGCCATCAAGCTCAATTTCCCCGACCTCGAGGTCTGGGACATGAACGAGACGTGCGCGCTCGACGTCGCCGATCGCGGCGGCACCACGCTCGAGGACGTGGGGGCGATCATGAACCTGACGCGCGAGCGGATCCGCCAGGTCGAGGTCAAGGCGCTCGCGAAGCTCGAGGCGCTGAAGGACATGATGGCGCTGCGCGACTACGTCGACGAGGGCCCGGTCGGCAAGCGCCGGCTCCCGGTGCTGACCCAGCCCGAGGACGACGAGGACGAGGACGAGGTCGCGCTCGACGAGGACGAGGGCGACGCGGACGCGGAAGCGGAGGACGAGGGCCTCGAGGCGACGCCCGCCGGGCGGACCTCGGAGATCGAGGACGCGGGCGACTTCGACAGCGGGGAGTGATCAGTCGGGCCGGGCCTCGACGGTCACGATCGCGTCCGCGCCGAGCGCGCTCGCCAGGAAGGCGCGCCACGCCGTAAGCGTGGCCTTCGCCGGCGGCGTGCGGGGGGCGCGGCCGCTCCACAGGTGGATGAGCCGGCGCCGGGGCTCCGCGAGCGCGTCGCGCTCGCGCCGGGCGACGAGCGCCTCGGCGCGGTCGAGGTCGGCGTCGGTCGCCCGCTGCGCGAGGCCGGCGAGGAGCTCCTTCACGCGGGCCGTGGCCTCGTCGAGCTCCGCGCTCGGCGCCCGGATCTCGACCGCGAGCGCCGCCGCGCGCGTCCCGCCGAGGACACGGGCGCTCGCGCGGGCCGCGAGCTGCCGCCGCGCGGGCGCGGCGTCCGCCGCGGGAGGAGCCGTCGCGCCGAGGGCGGCCGCGAGCAGGCCGCCTTCGCCGTTGAGGGCGGCGACCGTGAGCTCCGCGAGATCGCGCGTCGCGCTCGCGGCCTCGCGCGCGGCCGGGAGCCGCGCGCCGACGACGGCCTGCGAGAGCGGCGTCCCGGCCGGGAGGCGGGCGTCGTGGTGACCGAGCCGGGGCACCACCGCGCCGTCCGGTGAGGCGCACCCGCGCGGCGCGAGCCGCGGCGCGAGCCAGCGCTCGGCGGCCTCCGCCGCGGCGGCCGCCTGCGAGGCGTCGGCGTTCGCGAGGACGGCGAGCCGGAGCGGGCCGGTCGCGAGCGCCTGCCATCGGAGCTGCACGGTCTCGAGCGCGCCGCTCGCCACCCGGTCCCAGACGCCGAACGGCTCGATCCAGGACGGGTGGTCGGGCGCGACCGCCGAGGCGAAGGCCTCGAGCGCCGCGGCCCGCCCGCCGGAGAGGCGCTCCAGGTGCTCGAGCGCCGCGGCGCGCGCCAGCGTGAGCGCCTCGGGGCCCAGCGTCGTCGCCGCGACCGTGCGCGCGGCGGCGCTCGCGACGCGGCGCCCGAGCTCGGCCGGCGTCTCGCGATCGTCGCGGAACGGCGCGTGCGCGATGACGCCGACGGCGTCCGCCGTGATCCACGGCTCGATCGTCACGTCGAGCTCGCGCCGCCGGGTCTGCACGGCGGCGAGCGCGGCGAGCGCCGTCGCGCCCGCGTCGTACACCCCCTCCTCCGCGACGCCGCACGGGCTCGCGAGCAGGACCCACACCTCGCCCTGCCCGCGCTCGATCAGCGTGCGCCGCTCCAGCGCGGGCTGGGCCCCCGCCGCGAGCGCGCGGCCGAGCTCCGCCTCGAAGAGCCGGCTGCCGGCCTCTCCCGGCGCGGCGGGCCGCGGCGGATCGGCGCTCGGGGGGAGGCCGAGGGCCGTCGCCCAGCGCTCGGGCGGCGCGTTCGGGGCGCCGCCCGAGAGCGCCCACCAGGCGGCGCGCGCGCCCGCGTCGCGCGGGTCCTGCGCGGTGAGGATCTGCCGCGTGGCGGTGGCGGGGCTCGCGGGGGCCGCGAGGCCGCGGCGGATCTCCTGCCGCGCCACCGCGGCGGCGAGCGCCGCCGAGGCCTCGACGGGCGGGGCCGCGGGCAGGTCGGACGCCTCGATGGTCACGCTGACGCAGCCGCCGCGCGGGCGGGCGACCCCGAGCACCTCGACGGTGCGGAACGGCGACGGGAGCGCCGAGAGCCGCGCGCGGAGCGGCGACCCCGGCGCGCCGAGCCGCTCGGCCGCGGCGACCGCCGCCTGCGGGCTCGCGACGCGCGCGGCCACGGTGACGCGGGCGGCCCGCCGCTCGAGCTGGTTCGTCGCGTACACGCCGACCGTGTCCGCCGCCGGCCACGGGTCCGCGGGCGGGCCGCCCGCGGGCCAGCCGCCTTGGCCCTCCGCGGCGCGGGCCGCCTCCGCGCAGAACGCGGCGGGGCCGACCGCGGCGATCGAGGTGCGCCCGGCGTGCAGCGCCGCGGTGCGCCACCCCTCGAGCTCCCGCACGCCCGCTGGCGTCGCCAGGTCGACCACCGGCTCGGCGCCCGCGAGGCCCAGCCGGCCCGTGCACGCCGCGATCGGCGAGAGCTCGGGCGCGTCGAGCGGGCTCGCCCTGAGCGCCTGCAACCGCTCGATGGCCCGCGCCACCTCGGGGCTGCCGGCCGCGATGGGCTGCGCGAACGCCGCCGAGAGCGCGCGCAGGAACGGCGCGATGCGCGCCGCGTCCCGCACGAGCAGGCGCACGCGGAAGGCGCCGCGGTCGATGCGCGCGTCCACGTCGAAGCCGGCGGCGACGAGCCGCGCCTCGACCACGCTGGCGAGCGCCGTCGTGGCGACCGAGCCGAGATCGGTGGCGACCGAGGCGACGAGCGCGGGCGCGGGGTCGCCGTCGCGGGAGACGAGCGTGAGCCGCGGGCGGGCCTCGAGGTTGCGCACCTCGATGCGCCCGACGCTGCCCTCGGGCGTCGAGACGAGCGCGTGCCCCGGCGCCGTCGGGCCGCCGGGGGCGGCGCCGCTGCAGGCCGCGATCAGGACGAGCGGCAGCGGGAGCGCGGGCGTCAGCGAGCGCATGCGTCGTCGGCCGGCAGGGGGGCGCCTTCCGGCTGGAAGTCGGCCGGGCATCGCGGGGCGATCTTGAAGCCGTAGAAGTAGGTGAGCACGCCGGTGACCGAGTCGAACGCCGCGCCGTCCGCGAGGGGCGGCCCCTCGGCCGCGAGATCGTAGAGCTCGTTCGAGAGGCTTGGGATGTCGTCCGCGGGCACGCCGGCGCCGACGTTGATCCGCGCCGTGTACCGGCCACCGCTCCTCGCGGGGTCGCCGACCGTCGTCACCCCCTCGACCCGCACGAGCATGCCGAGGTAGCTGCGCGCGGTCGCGTAGCTCGTCAGCTCGCGGAGAGGCACGCGGATCGGCTTCGCGGGGCGGTCCTCGAAGCGGAAGCTCATGGTCCCGCCGATCTCGGGCAGGGTGCGGCAGCCGCGGAACCGGCCGGACGAGGGGCCGCGGAACTCGGTGAGCACGCCGAGCAGATCGACCACGTCGCCGGGGAAGAGCCGCAGGTCCGGGGGGCTGAACGCCGGCTGGAAGACCGTCACGCCGGAGTACGGGACCGGCTCGTCGGCGCTGTCTTGCACGTAGTAGTTGCCGTGCGCCCCCTCGCCGGTCTCGTCGAACCGGTCGATCGCGACGAGCGTCGCGCCGGTGACGTGGACGCGGCGATCGGCCGGCACGCCCTCGCAGTCCTCGCTGTCCTGGGCCTTTGGATCGGCGTTGAACCACGCGGCCTCGCCGACGAGATCCGCGATGCGGGCGCCGCTGCCGCGCTCGTCGGCGAGGGGGATCGAGGGGGCGTCTCCGTTGCCGCCGCCGCACGCGGCGAGCAGCGGGGCGGCGGCGACGGCGAGGAGGGTGGTCGTGATGCGGAGCGGGGCGGCCATCCTCTCCGGCTCATACCACAGGGCCGACGGACGCCGAGCCCCCTTCGGGGGGCGGGGGCGGCTCAGGCCGCGAGGCTCGCGCCGGACAGCATCGCCTCGAGGCGGCTCTGGATCTTGTGCCGCTTCGAGTAGACCGTCTTCACGCTGATGCGCATCCGCTCCGCGATCTGCTCCGGGGGCAGGCCCTCGCCGAAGTAGAGCGCGACGAACTCGCGGTCCTTGTCGGAGAAATCGTGGAGCACCTGCCCCACGATCGCGGCGCGCTCGCGGCGCTCGGCGTGGTCCTGCGGGGAGGGGCGCTCGCAGGGGAGCTCGACGGCCGCGTCGTCGAGCGGGGCGCAGCGCGGCGCGCGGCGGGCGCCGCGCAGGTGGTCGTAGGCGCAGTGGACGGCCAGCGTGCCGATCCAGGAGCCGAGCCGCGTGCCGCGCTCGGCGTCGAAGCTCCTCAGCTTGCGCATGTCGTTCGAGATCAGCTGCATCAGCAGCGTCGCGTGGATGTCGCGGATGTCGTCCTGCGCCACCACGGCGGAGAAGCGGGCGATCACGCCGCTGATACAGCGGTGGACCAGCCGATCGTACCGGGCGTGGAAGGCGCGCCAGGCGCGCTCGTTCCCCGCGATCATCTCCTGCACCAGCACCCCTTCGGCGACGTCGCCGAGGTCTTCCGAGCATCCCTTACCGCAGAGAGGCAAGCCGTTGGACATGCCGGGGGCCAGTGCACCCGACATGCCAGCGTCTCCAGGGCCGGATCGACGGGCGGCGCGGCGGCGATGTGCCTCGGTGGGCCTGCGGCCGTACCTCGGGAGCTGTTAACGAGGGTTCACTGCGCGCGACCGCCATCGAGGTGGAAAGATCCATCCTCGCGCCCCGGCCCGGGCCGCGCCGGCGGCGCCGGGCGCATCGGGTCTGCGCGCGGCCCTGTTTCGGGTTATGGACCGAGGGTGCTTTCCGGCCGTGCTCTAGCCCTTGCGGTCCTCGCGTGGTCGCTCCTCAAGGTCGTGGTGCGCCGTCTGTTCGACGGGCCGAGCGGGCTTGCCCTCTTCCGCGAGAACTACGACGCCGACGGCCTGCCGCCGCTCTCGCCCGCCGAGCGCGCGGCGCTGCCCGGCTTCTCCCGCTGCATCGCGTGCGGGCGCTGCGATCTCGGCGAGGCCGAGCGCATCGCCGCCTCGAGGGGGGCTTACCCCGGGCTCATGACCGTGGTGCTCGCGTCTTCGCGGAGCATGCCGGACTTCGACGCCGCGGCGCTCGCGCTCTCGCACGTGCCCGAGGCGGTGCTCGCCGAGAAGGAGCAGACCTGCCCGACCGGCGTGCCGTTCCGCGAGCTGGCCAGGTTCGTGCGGTCCAAGGCCAGCGCCGCGCGCGCGCTGGCCCTGGACGGGGAGGGGAGCGCGCCCGCCGACCTGGCCCTCGCCGCCGCGGCGGCGTCGCCCGCGGCCGCCCTCGACCCCTCGTCGGCCGACCGCGCCGCGCCCGAGGCGACGTGATGACGCCGGCGGCGCGGCGCGGCGCGGCGCGGGCGCTCGCGTTCCTCTTCCTCCTCGGCACCCCGGCCTGCGCCGCGCACCAGCCGCCCCCAGCCCGGACGAGCGGCGCGCCGCCCCTGTCCGCCGAGGTCTCCCGCCCGCCGGGCCCCCGAGCGGCGGTCGCGCCGGGCCGGGCCGAGGACGACGACGCGGGCGAGGACGACGGCCGCATCTCCACGCCCGTCGCGCCCGCGAGCGCCCGGGGCGCGGCGAAGGGGGTCGCGATTCAGCGCGGGCGCGCCACCTACTACGCCGACAAGTTCAAGGGCCGCGCCACCGCGAGCGGCGAGCCCTACAACCCCCGCGCGCTCACGGCGGCGCACCGGACGCTCCCCTTCGGCGCGCTCGTCGACGTCGTCCGCCGGGACGGCCGCCGCGTGCGCGTGCGGATCAACGACCGCGGCCCGTTCAAGCGCGGCCGGATCATCGACCTGTCGCGCCGGGCCGCCGAGCGGATCGGGCTCATCCACGACGGCGTGACCGACGTGACGCTCGAGCTCATCTGGAAGCCGGCCCGGAAGAAGCCCGCCCGGCGGGGGCGCTGATCGCGCCGCGGCGCCGGGCGGCCGGGGGCCGCCGCTCTGCGGCTGCTGCTGGCCGCTCTGCGGCTGCTACTGCACGAGGCTGAGCCGCGGGGCCGCGGCGAAGGCGGCCAGGTGGCCGCTCTCCTCGGCGACGTAGACGTCGCACCGCTCGTCGACCCGGAGGAGATCCGGGATGAGGTCGGTCGGCACCTTGCCGAGCAGCGCGCCGTCGCGCGGCCGCACCACGTGCACCTCGCTCTGCGGCACGAACAGCGCCCCCGAGCGGAGCACCGGCTCGAGGCGCCGCGGCCGGTCCCCCTCGACGCCGCCCGCGAGCACGTGCCGGTACCGGACCGCGCCGTCGTGCGCGCCGACCCCGACGATCTCGCCCGCCTCGCTGTTCACCACGACCACGTCGTCGACCATGAGGCACGAGGCCGTCGCCGCGCACGCGGTGAGGTCGAAGCGCGTCGCCCCGGTGCGGCGATCGAGCCCGACGAGCCCGGTGCCGCGCCGCCCGTGGGTCACGACGCACACGGTCTCGGGCCCGAGCAGCGGCGCGCCCACCGGCGCCACGTGCTTCGGCAGGTCGACGGTCCACCGCGCCTCGCCCGACCACGGGTCGAGGTGGTGCAGCCGCGCCCCGCCGCGGCCGACGAACGCCCCGTCGCCGGCCAGGGCGAAGAGCGCGTCGTGGTCGACCGCCACCGGCGACGCGAACGGCAGCCGGTCGCAGAAGCGCCAGACGACCTCGCCGCTCAGCACGTCGAGCGCCGCGAGCGCCGGCTCGCCGCTGCCGACCACGACGAGCTTGCCCGCGCGGCGCAGCCTGAAGTTCTCGCCGCGCCGCGCGGCGTAGCGCCAGCGCACCTCGCCCGAGTAGAGGTCCACCGCCGCCAGGTGGCGCGTCCCCTCGCTCACGATGAGCATCCGGGGCAGCCCGGGGGCGCTCACCACCGCGCCCGAGGCGTTCGCGCCGACGCGCGGCGAGAGCCGCGTCGACCAGGCCACCTCGCCGGTCGACAGCTCGTGCAGCTGCAGCGTGCCGTCGGGCAGGAGCCGCCCGAGGCCGACCGGCGTCATCACCGAGACCGCGCGCGGCGCTTGCTTGCGCCACAGGCACTCGCCGGTGCGCCGATCGATGCAGGTGAGCTCGCGCGTCGAGCCCACGACGAGCACGTCGCCGCAGAGGAAGGTGGCGCGAAGGTCGACCGAGGGGATCGCCGCGACCCACCGGGCGGTGAAGCGCAGCCGCGTCCGCCCGAACGTGTCCTCGGCCGCGGCCTGCGGGCGCGCCGCCGCGGCGAAGGCGCGGTACGTCTCCGGGGCCACGTTGATCTTCGCGTCGTTGCGGGTGAGCTCGCGGAGCCGCTCGGCGAGCTCGCGCACGCGCGCCCGGAACTCGAACAGGCGCAGGTTCGAGGTCTGCGCGCGATCGCGGCGCACGAGGCTGCGCGCCAGCGCGCGCCCGAACGCGACGACGCCCTGGGCGAGCGCGGCCACGTCGACGGCAGGGAAGGTCCAGGTCTGCGCCCGCTCCTCGGCGGCCGCGAACGGCGAGCCGCGGCCCGGGCCGAGCGCGCGCGGATCGGCGGGCGGGACGCGGCCCACGCGGGGCACGCCGAGCGTGAGCGAGAGCGCCCCCTCGCTGTGCAGCCGCACGCCGAGGATCGCGCCGCCGACGGTCAGCCGCCGGTGGTAGGGCTGCCGCCGCGCCCACGCGTCGAGCGACTCGAGCGACAGCGACGCGAGCTGCTCCGCGAACGGGAAGATGAAGACGTCGGGCAGCTCCCGCGCCTCCTCGCCCACGAGCACGCGGATCTTGCCCCGGAAGAGGAGCGAGAAGAGGTCGGCCCGGAGCACGGCCGGCTGGGTGAGCGCGGCGCCCTGGGACGTGCGCAGGAGCGCCTCGGCCGCGATGGCGATCGGGATCTCGCCGGTCGGCTCGACGCCCACGATGGCGGGCTCGCCGCCCGGATCGTCGGGCGAGAACGGCAGGGCGGCGGCGAGGCACCGCCGCGCGGCCGGGAGCCGGTGCTCGCCGAGGCCGCCGCCCGTGTCGTTGTCGGAGAAGGCGGCGTCGCGGCGGGCGCTCGGGCTCCGGTGCGCGGCGAACCGGTCGATGGCCGCGAGCACGCGGGCGCAGAGCGCTTCGCCCTCGAAGCGCCGCTCGTGCAGGGCGACCTCGGGCACGTCGCCGCCGTGGAAGACGGTGACGAGCAGATCGCGGCCCACGCGCTCGAGGCCGAGCTCCCAGGGATCGGGCTCGAGGCACAGCCGCACGACGGCGCGCGCGCGGCGTCCGGAGGCGAGCTCCGCCGCGGCCTCGGCGAGATCGCAGAGCAGCGGCAGCGCCTCGGCCTCGGCGCGCAGCGGCAGCGCCGCCTCATCGAGCGGAGGAGGTGCGTTGCGCGCCCCCTCCAGGACGAAGTCGAGCACATCGCGCAGCGACGTGCGCTCGGGCTCCGGTGAGCATCGGGTGTTGTCGGCGACAAGAGACAGTCCGGGCATCCGCCGACGGATGCTAGGCAGCGTGGGGCCGGGTCCTAAGTTTTGTGCGCGGATAGCCGCGGAGTGGACAAGCCCGTGCCACCTGACTAGACAGCGCCGGGCGCCCGCCGCGGCAGCCCCCCGCGGGGCGTGCCCTCTGGCGCGAGGAAGGCGCGAGGTCAGCGGCGCGCGCGACGCGCGCGACGTGCGCAATGTAGACTGGTTGGCAATCCAACCGGACGTGCAACACTCCGCACCCCGAGCGCCATGCCTTCCGAAAGACCGCCCCACTTCTCGATGCTCCGGTCGTTCGCGCTGGCCGATTTCGTCACGCTGGCGAACGCGGCGAGCGGCACCCTGAGCATCTTGCTCTGCCTGAACTACGTGGCCGAGCGCGAGCGCGTCTACATCTGGGTGGTCTTCGGGCTCTTGCCGTTCGCGCTCGCGTGCGACGTCCTCGACGGCACGATCGCGCGGTGGCGTCGCCGGCACTCGCCGCTCGGGGCCGATCTCGATTCGCTGGCCGACGTGGTCTCGTTCGGCGTCGCGCCCGCGGTGCTCGGCTACGCGCTCGGCCTGCGCGGCCCGTGGGACGCCGCCGCGCTCGTCTACTTCGTCGCCTGCGGGATCAGCCGCCTCGCGCGGTACAACGTGACCGCGGCCGAGCTGTCGGACGAGCGCGGGAAGGTGCGGTATTACGAGGGCACGCCCATTCCCACGAGCCTGCTCATTGTGCTGCTCTTCGGGGTCCTCTTCGCGCAGGAGCGCGTGCACGAGCAGATCTGGCTCGGGTCGATCGCGCTCGGCCCCTGGGCGTTCCACCCGCTCAGCCTGGTCTACGTGGTGAGCGGCAGCGCGATGGTGAGCGGCACGCTGCGGATCCCGAAGCCGTAGAGGCGGGGGGCGGGGGTGCGAAGCGACGCTGTCCACCGGAGCTTCAAGCGACGCGGTCCACCGGAGCTTCAGAGGATTGCGGCCGGATAGGGCAAGCGGCCCGAGGACGGCATCCGTGACGGATGCGCCTTTGTTCCCGCCCTTGCCGGCGCCTGCCGCCGGCGCTTGCTCCGCGCCGCATTGCCGCCCCTCGGCGTACCGGGCAGGCTTCGTCCATGGGCCAGCCCGCCGAGAAGCCCCGCCGCGCGACGTACGCCGACCTCGAAGCCGTCCCGCCGAACAATGTGGCGGAGCTCGTCCGCGGTACCTTGCACGTGTTTCCTCGGCCGGCACCACGACATGCGCGGGCGTCGTCCAGGCTCGGGGGGAAGCTGTCCGGCCCCTTCGATCTGGGCGAGGGCGGACCCGGCGGCTGGCACATCCTGGACGAGCCCGAGCTCCACTTCTCCGATCCGAATGCGCCCGGCGAGATCGATGCGCTCGTGCCCGACCTCGCGGGCTGGCGCGTCGAGCGCATGCCCGAGCTGCCCCAAACGGCCTACTTCGAGCTCGCCCCGGACTGGATCTGCGAGGTCCTGAGGCCGTCGACCGAGGGGGTTGACCGCGACGAGAAGATGCCGATCTACGCGCGCGAGGGCGTCCGGCACGCGTGGCTGGTCGACCCGATCGCGCGCACGCTCGAGGTCTACGTGCTGGGCGAGGATCGTCGCTGGGGGCCTGCGATGGTCCACCGCGACGCCGCGCGGGTCCGCGTCGAGCCGTTCGACGCCAGCGAGCTCGACCTCTCGGTGCTCTGGGCGTAGCAGGCCGCCGCGCTGGCGTGCCTTGTCTCGCCGTACGCCTCGGGGCAGGCTCGGCACATGGGCGAGCCCGCCGAGAAGCCCCGCCGCGCCACGTACGCCGATCTCGAAGCCGTCCCGCCGAACAAGGTGGCGGAGCTCGTCCGCGGTACCTTGCACGTGTTTCCTCGGCCGGCGCCTCGGCACGCAAGCGCCAAGGGAGCGCTGTTAAGTGAGCTGTTCATCCCCTTCGACCGCGGTCGCGGCGGCCCAGGCGGGTGGCGGATGTTGCT
The DNA here is from genome assembly GCF_051529605.1 of Sorangium sp. So ce296. Taxonomy (NCBI): domain Bacteria; kingdom Pseudomonadati; phylum Myxococcota; order Polyangiales; family Polyangiaceae; genus Sorangium; species Sorangium sp. So ce296. Next base: position 12,709,649 of record NZ_CP150325.1, on the reverse strand, counting down.
CGAGCCCGAGCTTCATTCCCCAGATCCAGAGGCACCCGGCGAGGTGGAGGTACTCGTGCCCGACCTCGCCGGCTGGCGCCGCGAGCGCATGCCCGACCTGCCGGAGACGGCGTATTTCACCCTCGCCCCGGATTGGGTTTGCGAGGTGCTGAGCCTGTCGACCGCGGCCTTCGACCGCGACGAGAAGATGCCCGTCTACGCGCGCGAGGGCGTCCGGCACGCGTGGCTGGTCGACCCGATCGCGCGCACGCTGGAGGTCTTCTCGCTCGCGTCCGGGCGCGCGTGGACCCCCGTCGCGACCCACCGCGACGCCCCGCGGGTCCGCGTCGAGCCGTTCGCCGCCATCGAGCTCGATCTCTCCCTCCTGTGGGCAAAATAGGAGCATCGGGTCAGGGCCCCGGCCGAGGACGCTGCCCGGCCGCGCGCTCGCCGCCGCCCCGCGCGCCGTCGCTCTCGATCGCGGGCGCCCCGCGGCGATAGACTGGCGCGATGCGGCCCTGCAGGAGCTGTGGTGCCTCGCTGGAGGCAAGCCGTCATGGGATCACGTGTCCGCGCTGCGGCGCCGAGAACCCCGGCGCGGCGGGCGCGTCGGCCGCCCTGCCGGGCACCCCCGCGCCCGCGCCGGCCGCACTGCCGGGCACCCCCGCGCCCGCGCCGGCCGCCCTGCCGGGCACCCCCGCGCCCGCGCCCGCGCCGTCGCCGGGGCCGCCTCGGGCGGTGAAGGCGCTCCTCGCCGTGGCGATGGCGGCGGTGGGGGCCGGCTTCGCGGTGATGTTCTTCGCGCGCGTCGAGCCGCCGAAGGAGGCCGCCCCGCGCGCGCGCCAGCTCACGACGCAGCTCGACGCGCTCTGCTTCGTGGACGCGAACGGCGACGACGCGCCCGACCCGGTGCTGTGGCAGGACGGCAAGACGCGCGGGCGGGTGGTCGCCGTCGATGGACGCAGCGGGCAGGGGATCTGGTCGTCGTCCGACCTCGACCGGCCGGACGCGCTCGCCTGCGCCGACGGGAGCACGGTGCTCGCCGGCGGGGAGAGCGCCACGCTGCACGCGCTCGACGCCCGCACGGGCAAGCCGCGCTGGGCAGCGAGCCTGCCCGGGGCCCCCGACGAGGTCGCGGCCGGCGAGGGCTGCGCGACCGTCGTGATGAAGGACGGCACGTCGACCGGGATCAAGCTCGGCGGGGGCGAGGTGGCCGACTGCCCGACCGCGCCGCCGCCGTCGGCGATCACGGGGCAATTCTGGGAGCGCAAGAAGAACCCCCAGGTGGTCCACGTCGGCGACGTGGAGGTCGCGCTCACGGCGCCGACCGAGGGGCCGCCGCGGCTCTCGGCCGAGGGGCGGCGCGGCGGCGCGTCACTCTGGAAGAAAGAGCTCCCGGTGCGCGCGCCGCTCTCCGGCGGGCGGCCGGACCTCTTCCTCGTCGCGAGCGGCGGCGCCGCCATCGTCGTCGGCGTCGATGTCGTCGGGGGCACGGAGCTGCGGATCATCGCCCTCGATCCCGCGACCGGGGCCAGCCGGTACGAGCGCGCGGCGGGCTACCTCGGCGATCGGATCGTGGCGGTGAAGGCCGCGGGCCCCTACGTGTACGTCGTGAGCGGCGCCGCGGTGAGCGGCGCCGCGCTGCGCGCGATCGATCCGGCGACCGGCGGCACCGTGTGGCGCGCGACCGCCCCGCTGTCCCCGTGACCGGTCCGCGCGACCGCGCCGCCGTCCCCGCGACCGGGCCAGGCGGCCGCGCTCAGCAGAGGCAGCCGACGAAGGTGCCGGAGAACAGCGGCCGCTCCATGACCGCGGCGCCGCACGTCGGGCACGTGTCGCCGAGCTTGAGCTCGCGGGGCGGGGGCGCCGGCTTCGCCGGCTGCGCGCCCGCGGCGACGCCGGCCGCGGCGAGCGGCTGGAACTCCACGATCGACACGCGCGAGAACCCCTGCCTCGGCGTGGCGCTGCGCTGCGGGGAGGCCAGGAGATCCTGCTTGCTGCGGACCGGCAGGATGGGCCTCGACATGTTGATGTAGGCGAGCTCGGTCGTGTAGAGCGCCGGGTCGAGCATGCGCGGGTCCTCCGGCTGGACGATGCCGTGCTGGAACGCCTCGATCAGCATGTCGACGTCGGTCCGCGCGTTGCGGTTGCGCGCGGCGTCGACGAGGAAGAGCCCGTTGCCGTAGTAGGCGGCGTTGAGCCAGAAGCCGGTGCCCGCGGTGTGATAACCGCCGGTCGCCCACTTGTACCCGCGCAGGGAGCGGACGTGGGCCGTCAGCGCGTTCGCCAGCGCGTACGACGTCATGCCGAGCGGCAGGAGGCTCACGAGCGCCGCCGGGTGGAAGTTCAGGCAATCGCTGCAGCAGACAGGCACCGTCGGCACGAGCGCCTGCGCCGGATCGATGCAGACCTGGACTTCCGATTCGCTGCGATAGCAGCCGGTGAAACAGGAATGCCGCTCGACGGCGGCCAGGAGCGCGGCGGGAAGTGCCATGCGAGCAACTATACCGTCCACGAGGGCGCATGGCTGCCACGAGGCGCAGCGTCACCGCCGCTGTCCGCCGCGCGAGATGCGCGGCGCGCCCGGGCGTTCTCGACGTTCGCACGTGCACGCGCCCGTACGTCCGCGCTCTCGCGTGCCCGCTCGCCCGCGCGTTTGCGCGGCTGCGGACAGGCGAGCGCGATTGCGTCCTTCGTGCGCCTGTCCCAGGATCGCCGGCCGTGACGAAGGCCGCGCAACCCGAGCATCGGCGCCTCCGACGATGCGTCCTCGATGGAGCGCGCGCGGCAGAGCTCGAACGCCGGTCCAGGGCGGGCGTGCGGTCCTCCTGCCCGCTCCAGTGCGGCGCGGACGCACGGGCCGCGTGACCGGGCGGAGGCGCTCGCTGCTCGTCGCGCTCGCCGGCGCCCTCGCGGCGCTGCTCCCGGCGCTCGCGCTCTCGGGGTTCACGGTCGACGACGCGCTGATCACGGCGCGCTACGCGCACCACCTCGCGCGCGGGCTGGGCTACCGCTTCAACGCGGCCGGGCCGGTGACCGACGGCGTGACCCCGCTCGGGTGGGCGTTCGCGCTCGCGCCGTTCGCGGCCGGAGGCCCGCTCGCCGCGCTCGCGGCCGCGAAGGCGATCGGCGTCGCCGCGTGGACGCTCGCCGCCGGAGCGCTGGCGCTCGCGGTCGACCGGGCCTCCGGCAGACCGGCGCGCTTCGCGGCGCTCGCGCTCGTGCCGGCGTCGGCGCCGCTCGCGGCCTGGTCCGCGGCGGGCATGGAGACCGGCGTCGTCGCGGCGCTCGGCGCCCTCGCGGTCGCGCTGCCGGCGCTCGGCTGGGCGCTCGCCGGCGCGGCCTGCGCCGGGGCGGCGGCGGCGCTCCGGCCGGAGCTCCTGCCGTTCGCGCTCGTCGTCGCGCTCGCGGCCCTGGCGGCCCCGCGCGCCGGCGGCGCAGGCGCCGCGCCGCCTGTGCCCGCGGGGGCCCGCGCGCTCGCCGCGCTCGCCCTCGCGGGCCTGCCCTTCGTCGCGGTGGCCGCGGCGCGGCTCGCGATCTTCGGGCGCGCGGCGCCGCTCGCCGCGCTCGCCAAGGCGCCGGACGCGGCGCTCGGGGCCCGGTACGCGCTCGCGTGCTTCCTCCTGACCGGGCCGGTGGCGCTGATCGCGCCGGTCGCGTGGCGCGCGCTCCCGGCGTGGCCGCGCGGGCTGCTCGCGGCGGTCGCCGTGCACTTCCTCGCGGTCGCGGCGGCGGGCGGCGACTGGATGCCGCTGTCGCGGCTCGTCGTGCCGGCGCTGCCCGCGGTCGTGCTCGCGGCGGCCCACGTCGCCTCGGCCGCGGGCGCGCGCGCCACGGCGCTCCGGATCGCGCTCGCGCTCGCCGGGCAGCTCTTCGTGATGATCCGCGTCGGGCCGACCGCCGCGCGCGTCGGCGGCGACCGGCTGCGCGCGATCGAGGAGCTCCGCGGCGCGCTCGCCGGGGCCGAGGTCGTCGCGGCGCTCGACATCGGCTGGCTCGGCGCCGCGACGGGCGCGACGCTCGTGGATCTCGCGGGCGTCACGGATCCGGCGATCGCGGCGCTCCCCGGCGGGCACACCACGAAGCGGATCCCCGGCGCGCTGCTCGACGCGCGCCGGGTGGACGCGCTCGTGCTGCTGCTCGCCGAGGGGCAGGCGCTCGCCTCGCCGTGGACCGCCTCGCGCTTCGCGCGCGGGGTGGAGCAGCACCTCGCGCGCCTGCCCGGCGCCGGCGAAGAGTTCGCGCCCGCGGCGGTGAGCGGCGTGCCGCACCTCCGGTACGTGGTGCTGCGGCGCCGCGCCGGGGGCGAGGCCGCGGGCGTCGCGCCGCGCTGACCCGGTCGCCGCCGGCGCGCGTGCGGCGCTCTCGCGCTCGCGCCGCGGAGGTGCGCCAGCGTGCACGCGGCACCGACGCGGACGCCGCCCTTGCGCGACGACGTAGGCCGCGATGGTATGCCGGCACGCGCGCCGCGTCACGTCGCGCGGCGTCGCGGTAGGTGGCAGTGGACGCCGGACGCGCGCAGCTGGCACGCTGTGGAGAAGCGCGCCGTGCGCCCGAGAGGAGCGCGTCAGCTCGATGCGGTCAGGTGAGGTCGTCGACGACCGGTTCGAGGTCGAGGAGCACGCCGCCTCGGGCGCGACGGCGCGCGTGTACCGCGCGCGCGACCTCCGGTCCGGCGCGAAGGTCGCGCTCAAGCTCCTGCAGACGGCCGCGACCCCGGCGCTCGGCGCCCTCGCGCGCGAGGCGCTCGCCCTCGCGACGCTCCCGATCCCCGGCGTCGCCCGCTACGTCGCGCACGGCGCGACCGCGGGAGGCCGGCTCTACCTCGCCATGGAGTGGATCGAGGGCGAGACCCTCTCGGAGCGGCTCGATTGCGCGCCGCTCACGATCGCCGAGGGCCTGACGCTCGCCGCCCGCGTGGCCGAGACGCTCGCCGCCGTCCACCGCCTCGGCTTCGTGCACTGCGACGTGAAGCCGGGCAACCTCCTCCTCGAGGGCGGCGATCTCGAGCGCGCCCGGCTCATCGACTTCGGCGCCGCGCGCTTCTCCGGGGACGAGGAGGAGTTCCCGACGCTCGGCGAGATCCGCGGCACGCCGCAGTACATGGCCCCGGAGCAGGCCCGCGGCGAGCCCCAGATCGACGCGCGCGCCGACGTCTTCGCGCTCGGCAGCGTGCTCTTCGAGTGCCTGACCGGGCGCGCCGCCTTCGCCGGCGGCGACCCGCTCTCGGTGCTCATGAAGGTCCTCCTCGAGGAGCCGCCGCGGCTCAGGGAGCTCCGCGGCGACGTCCCGGCCGGCCTCGATCGGCTCGTCGCGCGGATGCTGTCGAAGGCCCGCGAGGCCCGCCCGCGCGACGGCGGCGCGGTCGCGGCGGCGCTCGCCTCGGAGGCGCTCGACAGGCGCCCGGGCGGCGACCTGCCGCCGTGGTCGCAGCCCTCGTCGTCCCACCCGCCGCCCCGCGCGCGCGAGATCACGGCCAGCGAGCGGCGGGTCATGTGCCTCATCCTCGCGCGTGAGGACGAGGACGAGGCCGACGCCGAGGCGACCCTCTCGGAGACCGCGGACGAGGGCCGATCGCGCGCCATCCGGGAGATCGTCGAGCGCCACCGCGGCCGGATCGAGCTCCTGGAGGCGCGGTGGCTGCTCGTCACGCTCTCGGGGCCCTCCGCGCCCGCCGATCTCGCGGCCCAGGCGGCGTGCTGCGCGCTCTCGCTCCGGGAGCTGCTCGGCGGCGCGCGGCTCTCGCTCGTCACCGGCCGGGCCGAGGTCGCGGCGCGGCTGCCGGTCGGCGCGGTGATCGACCGCCTTGTGCAGCTCGTCCAGGGCTCGCGCGAGCCGCACCGCCCGGCGGCCATCCGCATCGACGACATGACCGCGGGCCTGCTCGGCGCGCGGTTCGGCGCGACCCGGGACGCGTCGGGGTGCTGGCTGTACGGCGCCCGCGAGGAGGCGCTCGACGCGCCGCCCGCGCTCCTCGGGCGGCCGACGCCGTACGTCGGCCGCGAGCGCGAGCTCGGCCTGGTCGAGGCCGAGATCGACGCCTGCCTCCGCGGCAGGGCGCCGGGCGCGGTGCTCGTGACGGGCGCGGCCGGGGCGGGCAAGTCGCGGCTCGGCTACGAGCTCGTCCGCGCGCTCCGGGCGCGCGGCGAGCCCCTCGAGGTGTGGATCGGCCAGGCCGACCCGATGAGCGCGGGCTCCGCCTTCGGCCTGCTCCAGCGCGCGCTCCGCAGCGGGCTCGGCCTTCGCGACGGCGAGCCGATCGCCGCGCGGCGGCGCAAGCTCCGCGCGCGCGCCGCGCGTCGCGGCGGCGCCGCCGCGGGCGCGCGCATCTCGCCCTTGCTCGGCGAGCTCGCGGGCGCCCCGCCGCCGGACGGCGGCGACGCGCGGCTCGATGCGGCGCGGCGCCCGCCGATCTCGAGCGACGAGCTCTGCCTCGCCTGGGAGGCCTTCCTCGACGCCGAGTGCGCCGCGCGGCCGGTGCTCCTCGTGCTCGACGACCTGCACTGGGGCGATCCGCCGACCGTGGCGCTGGTCGACGCGGCGCTGCGCCGCTTGCGGGGCCGGCCGTTCGCTGTGCTCGCGCTGGCGCGGCCTGGCGTGCGCGAGATCTTCCCGGGGCTCTGGGGGCCGTACCTGCGCAGGGAGGTCTGCCTCCCGCCGCTCGCGCCGGCGGGCGGCGAGCGGCTCGTGCGGGAGGCGCTCGGCGCCCGGGCGAGCGCAGACCTCGTGCGGGCGATCGTCGAGCGCGCCGACGGCAACGCGTTTTGCCTGGAGGAGCAGATCCGCGCCGCTGCCCGCGGGAGGATCTCGGCGCCGCCGGAGACGGTGCTCGCGATGGTGCAGTCGGATCTCGACGCGCTCGATCCGGAGGCGCGCCGGGCGCTCCGTGCCGCGAGCGTCTTCGGCGAGGCGTTCTCCGAGGCGGGGGTCGCCGCGCTCGTGGGCGGCGCGGACGTCGCGCGCGCGCTCGACGAGCTCGCGCGGCGCGGGGCGGTCGTGCGGGGCGGCGCGGGCGGCGCGGGCGGCGCGGGCGGCGCGGGCGGCGCGGGCAGCGGCGCCGTGTACCGCTTCCGCCACGCGCTCCTCCGGGAGGCCGCCTATGCCATGCTGACCGAGGGCGACCGGCGGCTCGGCCACGCGCTCGCGGGCGGCTTCCTCGCGGAGCGCGGCGAGGCCGATCCCATGGCGCTGGCCGAGCACTTCGAGCGCGGCGGCGAGCCTGCGCGCGCGGCCGCGGCGTACCTCGAGGCGGCGCGGCAGGCGCTCTCGGTCGGCGACCCTGGCGCGGCGCTCGCGCGGGCGGCGCGCGGCATCGCCTGCGACCCGGCGCCGGCCCTCGCGGACGAGCTCCGCCGCGTCGAGGGCGAGGCGCGCTTCCGCGAGCGCGCGGCCGGCGCCCGCGCGGAGGACGACGCCTGCGCGCTCGATCTCGTGCCGGAGCGGCTGAGCGAGGCGGCCGAGTAGGAGAGCTCACGCGCCTCATCTCGGCGCAGCACCGCGCGCTGCTGACGAGGCGCGCCGCGCGCTTCGCGGAGCGCCGCTGTCGCGCCGAGCGGGGCCGCTCGACATCGGCTGTCGGGTGGCAAACGGGCTCCTGTCGATGCAATGCCCTCGGCCTTGCGCCGCTCGAGGTAGGCTCGGACGCCTGCGCGGAGCCCGATCTCGAGATGCGACAGCTCTCCCTCTTCGAAGGCCGCGCGCTTCCGGCGGAGCCTGGCCTGCTCGACGGCGCCGCCGGCCCGCCGCCTGGCGACGGCGCGCCCGCGGGGCAGCTCGACCTTTTCGCGCAGCGCACGCTGCGGCTCTCGCGCGCGGCCGGGGCGATCGCCGCGGGGGAGCTCGGCGAGGCGCGGCGGATGCTCGCGGAGCTCGCGGCGCTCCACCCGGCCGACGCCGACATCCGCCGCCAGTCCGAGCGGATCGCCGCGCTCGAGCGGAAGCTCGCGCGCGCCCTGGGCTCCGCCGCGCCGGCGGCCGGGCTGCTCGAGATCGCGCGCGGCCTCGAGCGCGAGAGCGGCGCCTTTGCGTCGCTGTGCCGCGTGCTCCTCGGCCGCGTGGCGGCGGCGCTCCGCGCGGCGGAGGGCGACGACGGCCGGCTCGAGGGGCAGCCTCCCGGGTACTACTGGCTCGCGGCGGGCGACGTGCCCGAGGCGCACGCGTCGCTGCTGCGCGCGGTGGAGGCGCGGCGGAGCGCGCGCGCGCTGTTCCTGCTCGGCGACGCCGCCACGTCGCTCGGCGAGCCCGCGGCGCGGCGGTACTACCTGGAGGCGCTCCTCGGCGATCCGTTCGATGCGGCGCTCGCGTCGGCGCGCGACGAGGTGGTGCGCGGCCTGCCCGACGTCGCGCGGTACGAGCTCGAGATCGAGGACGAGCCGGCGGCGTGGTCGGCGCCCGTCGGGATCGTGACCGGCGTCCTGCCGCCGCCCGTGGGGATCGCGATCGCGCTCGACGAGGCGGGCTCTGGCGGCGCCGCCGCATCCGGAGGAGCGCCGGATCGGCCGTGGTCGCCCGGGCAGGGCGAGGCGCTCTCGATGGCGCGGCGCTTCGTCGCGGCGCTCGCCGCGGCGTCGTCGCGGGAGGCGCGGCGGTCCGGCGAGGCGGTGATCGAGGCGCGGCGCGCGATGAAGCGGCTCGCGCCGGCGCTGTTCGCGGCGTACATGGCGCGGGGCGGGGGGGCGCTGCAGGGCGGGTAGGGCCCGCCGCGTCGCCGCCCGCCGGGCGGAGAGGGGCGCCCCGCCGGGTCGCGGTCGTTTACGCTCGAAGGCGGCCATGAGGAGTCGCCCTGGCATCACGCTCCGCGTGCCCAGGGTCGTGCACGCGGGCGACACGTTCGACGTCGGGATCTCGCTCGACTGCGCCGCGGAGACGCCGATCAACTTCGTGCGCGTGACGCTGGAGTACACGCTGGCCGTGCAGAGCAACACCGACGAGGACCGGAATTTCTCCGGGTCTCGCGATCTGCTCGTCCTCAGCGTGGATGTGGCCGGGAAGGGGCGGCTCGGCGCGGGGAATCATCGCTACCGGGTCTCGTTCACGCTGCCGGGCGACGTACCGCCGTCGCACGCCGGCGTCATCGCGTCCTTCTGCTGCAAGGTCGGCGCGCTCGTCTCCATCCCGTGGTGGATCGACGCCGCGGAGCGCAAGGAGATCCTCGTCCGGCCCTCCATCGCGGAGGCGCCGAGGGACGAGCCGTTGACCAGCGCGAGCGGGCCGGAGAGCGGCGCCTTCCTCGAGGTGTCGTTGCCGGGCCGGACGTTCGCCCCGGGTGAGATCCTGGCCGGGGCCGTCGTCTTCCGCGGTTACGCCGGGAGTCGTCCGATCGCGCTCGACGTCGCGCTGGTCAGCGTCGAGCGCCATCGGACGAGGGACCGGTCGAACGAGCGCCGCCGGCTCTCGTTCTTTCAGGAGCTCACGAAGATCGCCGAGGGGCAGGAGGTGCCCTTCCACATCGCGCTGCCGCGCGATCTCGCGCCGTCTTTCAGCTTCGGCGAGGTCTCCCTGGAGTACGTGCTGGAGATGGCGTTCAAGCACATGGAGGGCCGGCTGCTGCACCGCGTGCCGGTGATCGTCGACATGTTCGAGCCGCGCCCCGGGATCGAGGCGAAGCGGCCGCGCATCGGCGCGGATCGCTGGCGCGCGCTCTGGTCGCGGGCGGGGCAGCGGATCGAGCTGTCGCTCGCGGAGCGGGAGCTGGCGCTCCGCGGGGTGCGCGCGGGGTATGCGGTGGCGGTGGTCCCGGCCGAGAGGGAGTCGTGGGGCGGCCTGGCCGCGATGGTGCGGTTCGCGGAGCCCTGGGGGCTGCATCTCGACGTGCGGCCGCGTGCCCTGCTGGAGCTCGGCGGGGTGGCGACCGGGGACAGCGGCTTCGATCGGCGTTTCCGGGTGCGGGGGCGGGAGGAGGCGCAGGTGCTGGCGGCGCTCAGGCCCGCGCTGCGTCGCGCGCTGAGCGCGTTCGGCCGGGCCGAGGTCGACGACGCTGAGGCGTGGGTGTGGAGCGCCGCCGCGGCGCTGGACGAGCCGGAGCTCGCGGCGTTCCTGGCGCCGGTCGACGCGCTCGCGCGGGCGCTCGCGGAGGCCGGCGCGGCGCTTCCGCCGCCGGCGGCGATGGCCGCATGGCTGCCGGCGTGGCGCCGCTTCGCGGAGGAGAGCGACGGGGCGCTCCGGGTCGGGTCGATGCGGCTTTCGGGGACGTTCGAGGGGGCGGCGTTCGAGGTGGAGACGCTGTTCAAGGGGGCTGCGCCGACGGGGACGCGGCTCGCGCTGCGGCTGGATCCGCCGATCGCGGGCGCGGTCAGGCCCAGGAGGGCGGCGGAGCAGCGGATCGCGGGGGCGATCCTGGAGCAGGCGGCGCGCCTCGGGGGCGTCGCGGGCGCGGAGGAGGGGGTCGCGGTGGCGCCTGGGGAGATCGCCGTGGCGATGGCGGGGCCGCTCGCGGATCCGGCGGCGGCGCGGGAGGTGCTGCGGCCGATGCTGGCACTGGCGCGCGAGATGCGGGGGGAGCGGCGGGGAGGGCCGTACCGGTGAGGGGCGGGGGGGCTGAGCCTGCTGCCTCTCCGGCAGCGCCACGCGCTAGAAATTTCGCCAACTCTGATGGGTCCGGAGGAGCACCCTGGATGAACACGGTTCGCAAGCTGTGCGAGAGCGACGAGCAGGGCACGGTGCACGTCGAGCTTCCGATCGGCGCCCCCCATCGCCGGGTCGAGATCGTGCTCGTCTGGCAGGAGATCGACGAAGCCCGAACCCCGCCGGAGGCGCTGGACAAGAAGCGGGCCGAGATCGAGGCGCTGGCCGGCGCTCTGTCGGATGATCCGATGGCGCGTCCCGCGCAACCGCTCTCGAGACCCGGCTGCCCATCGAATGAAGTACCTCCTCGATAGCAGCACATGCATTCGATTCCTCAACCAGCTCGTCCTCAAGACCGAAGGGACGCTCGTGGCGATTGCGCTCGATGCCGAGGTCGAGCAGGTCTGCCGGCATAGCGCCAGGCAAGCTGGTCGGCGGGGCAGGCAGGCATATCGCCATATAGCTACCCGGCGCGCCCTCGGAGCGCCTCGATGGCGCGCCGGATGCCGAGGGCCACGTCGGTCCACGCCTCGTCGCGGTCCTGCCAGAGGGTGACCGGCCTTCCGTCCTTCGGGAGCGCCTGGAGCCTGGCAAACGGCGCGCTGTGCCAGTCGGCCTTCCGGAGGATGACCGGGATGACGCGGGCCTGGCCGGCGTCGTGGCGCTCGAGGGCGCGCTGCATCTCCTTGTCGAAGCAGTAGTCGGAGGCGAGGAAGTCGGCGCTGACGAGGAGGAGGATGACCTCGGCCTCGTCGAAGTTCCTGTCGATCTGGCCAGCCCAGTCGTCGCCGGCGCCGATGCGTCGGTCGTGCCAGCTCTGGAGGAGACCCTCGCGTTTGAGGAGGGCGAGATGGGTCTCCAGCTCGTCGCGAAGGGCCTCGTCCCTGTGGGAGTAGCTGAAGAAGAGACGGACGGGCGTCTTCGCAGGAAGGCCCTTCTCTTGAGGTCCCGAGGCCGTGAGATGGAGATGCCAGAGGTTGCCGTTGGCGTCGCCTGCGCATAGAAGCTGTTGCGATACAGCCACGCTCAAGAACGGTCCGACTCCGCGCACGGTACCGACGCATTCCCCTGTCGAAGTATCCCAGAGCTTGAGCGTCCTATCGTTGGAGGCGGAGACGATGCGCTGGCCATCGGGGCTGAGCGCGCAGGCATTGACCTCACGGGAGTGGCCTTCGAGGGTGGAGAGGAGCTCGCCGGTGGCGAGGTCCCAGACCTTGAGCGTCGTGTCGTCGGAGGCGGAGACGATGCGCTGGCCATCGGGGCTGAGCGCGCAGGCCCTGACCCAATCGGAGTGGCCTTGGAGGGTGGAGAGGAGCTTGCCGGTGGCGAGGTCCCAGACCTTGAGCGTCGTGTCGCCGGAGGCGGAGACGATGCGCTGGCCATCGGGACTGAGCGCGCAGGCCCTGACCCAAGCGGAGTGGCCTTGGAGGGTGGAGAGGAGCTTGCCGGTGGCGAGGTCCCAGACCTTGAGCGTCGTGTCGCCGGAGGCGGAGACGATGCGCTGGCCATCGGGGCTGAGCGCGCAGGCATTGACCCAATCGGAGTGGCCTTCGAGTGTGGAGAGGAGCCTGCCGGTGGCGAGGTCCCAGACCTTGAGCGTTGTGTCGTAGGAGGCGGATACGATGCGCTGACCATCGGGGCTGAGCGCGCAGGCCTTGACCCCGCCGAAGTGGCCGTCGATGGTGGAGAGGAGCTTGCCGGTGGCGCGGTCCCAGACCTTGAGCGTCGTGTCGTCGGAGGCGGAGACGACGCGCTGGCCATCGGGGCTGAGCGCGCAGGCATTGACCTCACGGGAGTGGCCGTCGATGGTGGAGAGGAACTTGCCGGTGGCGAGGTCCCAGACCTTGAGCGTCCTATCGCCGGAGGCGGAGACGATGCGTTGACCATCGGGGCTGAAAGCGCAGGCATTGACCCAACGGGAGTGGCCGTCGATGGTGGAGAGGAGCTTGCCGGTGGCGAGGTCCCAGACCTTGAGCGTCGTGTCGTCGGAGGCGGAGACGATGCGCTGGCCATCGGGGCTGAGTGCGCAGGCCTTCATCCCTTCCGAGTGGTCTTTGAGCGTGTGGAGGAGCCTGCCGGTGGCGAGGTCCCAGACCTTGAGCGTCGTGTCGCCGGAGGCGGAGATGATGCGCTGGCCATCGGGGCTGAGCGCGCAGGCCTTGACCCCTTCGGAGTGGCCTTTGAGCGTGTGGAGGAGCCTGCCGGTGGCGAGGTCCCAGACCTTGAGCGTCGTGTCGTTGGATGCGGAGACGATGCGCTGGCCGTCGGGGCTGAGCGCGCAGGCCTTGACCCCGCCGGAGTGGCCTTCGAGCGTGTAGAGGAGCTTGCCGGTGGCGAGGTCCCAGACCTTGAGCGTCGCGTCGTCGGAGGCGGAGACGATGCGCTGGCCATCGGGGCTGAGCGCGCAGGCCCTGACCCAATCGGAGTGACCTTGGAGGGTGGAGAGGAGCCTGCCGGTGGCGAGGTCCCAGATCTTGAGCGTCCTATCGCTGGAGGCGGAGACGATACGCTGGCCATCGGGGCTGAGCGCGCAGGCATTGACCCAACTGGAGTGGCCTTGGAGGGTGGAGAGGAGCTTGCCGGTCTCGAGATCCCAGACCTTGAGCGTCGTATCGTCGGATCCGGAGACGATGTGCTGACCATCGGGGCTGATCGCGCAAGCATTGACCCGACCGGAGTGGCCGTACAGCGTGCGCTCCTCTCCGGTCCACATCCGTACCGGATGTCGCAATCGTGTCATCGGCAGGCCGCGCGAGAACCGCAGCGTCCGCGCGATCCGCTCCGCCTCCCATCCGGCCGAGCGCAGCCGGTTGTAGATCAGCTCCGGCAGCGCCTCCGGCTGCTCGCGGAGCCAGTGCGACTCGGCCCGCACCGCGCGGTGCAGCAGGTCGACCTCGCTGTCCCCGGGCTCTTTCGCGCCGAGCCTCAGCGCATCCTCGAGCGCAGCCGGCCCATCGTCGCCGCAGAGCGCCTCCAGCAGCCCGAGATCCCGGCAGAGCCCCCGCGCCTTCTCCCGCTCGCTCGCCGCGAGCGCATGCGCGATCGCGTGGCGTGCAGCATAGCGCCGCCGGAATTCGCTCTCTCCCTCTGCCACCGGCCACCGCGCTGTCGTCTCCAGCAGCCGCCGGTGCAGCTCGGCCATGCGCTTCGGGCCGAGCTTCTCCGCGAGGAACGCGCGAAATGCCTCGTGGTACGGCCGGTAGGCCCGCGCGGCGCGCCACGACGCCGGCTCCTCCAGGAGCAGCGCCCGCGCGGCGCGGAGGAAGTCCTCCCCGGCCTCCACGTCGTTCCAGCCCCACGCCGCCTCGATCTCCTCGAGCGGCAGCGCCTCCCGCGCTGCACAGATCAGCCCGAGCCCGTTGGCGACGAGCCCGAACTGCTCGCGCGGCAGGCTACGAAGCTGCTGCCAGATCTGCTCCAGGAACCCGCTCAGCCCGCGGGGTAGGCGCTCCACGCGCCGCTGCTCGACCGGCTGCTCCTCGAGCCATTCCCTGAGCTTCACCGCATAGAGCAGGTTCCCCTCCGCCCGCGCGACCGCCTCCTCGACGAGCCTCGGGTCGAGCCGCGGCGTGAACCGCGGCGCCTGATCGCGAAAGAACGCGCGGCAGGCCCGCTCGTTTGAGCTCGCCCACGCGGGCGCGTCGAGGTCGATGTGCCGCACGTTCCCGCGGCTCTCCAGCCACGCGAGGTGCGGGTACTGCGGGCGCGAGGCGCAGAGCGCGTGCACACCCGACGGCAACGCGTACGGCAGGAAGCCAGGCAGCGGGTTCTGGTCGGCGCCGTCGCTCCGCGCCTCGTCGAGGCCGTCCACGACGAGCACCAGGCGCTCTCCGCGCGGAATGAGCTCGTGCTTCGACACCCTGGCGAGCAGCTCGATCAGCCGGCTCTCCGGCCTCGCCGCGGGGTCCTTCTGCGCCGGATAGAGCGCCTCGATCTGCGCCGACAGGGAGCGCGCGACCGCCTCGGGGCGATCCCAGTCCATGACGTCGCGCCGGAGGAAGTGGTACGGCGCCCGGCGGCCGCGTTGCTCTTCGGCATCGAGCCATCGCGAGAGGATCGCGCTCTTGCCCATACCGGGCCCGCCCGTGACGAGCACCCAGCGGCCCGACGCCCCCGCGCCGTCGAGGTGGCGATCGATGGCCGCGAGCACGTCCTCTCGACCGAAGAAGTGCTCGTGGCGGCTGCGCTCGATGCCGAAGTCGATGAGGTCTGCCGGCACGACGCCAGTGTAACAGACGACCTTCTCGGGCCGCCGCATGGCCTGCTGAAGACTGGGTGGGGCGCAGCGCGCGGCGCGCCCTCCCCATCATCGTTCACCCGGTCATCCGTCCGTCATCTCGGCCGGCGCGGCTCCCGGCGCCTCGGCCGTTGCGCCCTCCGGCGCATCCTCCGGCTCCGTGGCCGCCCCGTTGCTGCCGAGCGCGACCGCCGCGCGCAGCGCGGGCAAGAGCTCGTCGGCCTTACGCTTGCCGAGCGCCACGGCCGCGAGCACCTGGAGGTGGTCGTAGCGTTCGGCGACGAGCGCCGCGAGCTGGTCGCGCAGGATCGACTCTCCGGTGCGCTTCGGCACCGCGCCGACGGCGTTGCCTGGGCGCACCTGCTGCACCAGCGCGCCGCCCAGCGTGGCGAGCAGGTCGAGCTTGTCGGCCGGGAACGGGTGCTTTCCGGCGAGCGCGCCGGAGAACTCCGCGAACAGCCCCGGAAGGGCGACGAAGTCGCGCGCCTTGTCGAGCTTGCCCGAGCCCGCGCGCACGGCCGCGACGCGCTCGCGCGGCAGGAGGCCGAGCAGCGGGTGCGACGCCACCTCGAGGTAGCTCAGCATCAGCTCGCGCCACGGCGCGCCTTCGGCCAGCATCCTGTCGATGTCCCCCGCGCTGAGCGTCGCGACCGGCACGCGCGCCGCGCTGAAGTCGAGCGCCATGACCAGCGCCGGCAGCTCGAAGACCTCCTTGAGCCTGGGCTCGCGCAGCGCGCTCACGGCGGCGGGCAGGTGCGGCTCGAGCGCGTCGAGCGCGGCCCTGACGTTCGCGCGCATGAGCAGCGGCTGGCCGGTGAAGACGGGCAGATCCGCCGCCGGCACGCGCTCGGCGAGCGGCCGGAAGTGCGCGAAGGCGCGCTCGGGGGACTCGTCGGTGAACGCGTCCGCGCGGGCCTCCGCGATGAGCGCCGCCGGATCCACGCCGGCCCGATCCCGCTTGCGCGCGCTCCGAGCCTCCTTGTTGCTGGCCTTCGCGTCCTTCTTGCCGGCTTTCGCGTCCTTCGCGCCATCCCGCTTGCCGGCCTTCGCGTCCTTCGCGCCATCCCGCTTGCCGGCCTTCGCGCCAGACTTCCTGTGCTTGTTTCCGCCCATGGGTCTCCCTCCGTGTGAGCGCGGTTTGTCCAGCCGGCGACCGTGCCACAGCGCCGGCGACCTGTTCAATCCAACCGCACTATCCGCGCACCGCGAGCACCGGCGAAATCGTGCCCGCGCCGCGGCCCCGTCGCAGGAGGCGCGACCTGCGTCCTCCGGCCGCAGCGGCCCGCGCAGCGCTGCTGCGCTCTCAGTGCTGTGTCCCGTTTGGCGGTGGATGCGCAATCTGGCTTACAAAATTGTCTCCTGGGCGACGGGCAACCCATGGTTGGGCTCGGAGCGCCGCGTCCCGTCCGGCGGGCAGGCCGTTCCGGCAGCGCGGCGACCCGCTCCTACGTTCGCTTCGACGCACGGCCGCCCATCGCCACGGCAACCGTCGTGGCGAGGAACACGATCTGGATCAGCGTCCGCGGCACGAGCGGCGTCACCGGGCTGCCGCCGAGGGTGAGCCCCGCGCGCGCGGCGTGCACGTTGGCAGGGAACATCGCCACGAGCAGGATCGTCAGCCCCGCGGCCGCCCACGGCGCGAGCCTCGGCACGAGGAGCGCCGCCGCGCCGGCGATCTCGAGGACCCCCGTGACGGTCACGAGGAGCTCGGGGTAGGGCAGGGCCGGCGGCACCATGGCCACGAGCTCGGCGCGCCGGCTCCCCCAGTGGGCCGACGCGGTGAGCAGGAACATCGCCGCGAGCGCGTACCGCAAGCACGTCACCCAGCTCGCGAGGTGTCGGACGCCGAGTCGACCGAGGATGAGGAGCAACGCGAACGAGATCGAGAGAACGAGCAGAGGTGCCATGCCGTCACGATGGGCATCCGCGCCTCACCGGTCTTGAACCAACTGGCTACGTCGTCGCAGGTCCGAGGGGCTCACCCCGAACATGCGGCGGAAGGTCCGGGTCATGTGCGCCGCGTCCGCGAAGCCGGCGGCGCTCGCGGCCTCCGCCAGCGTCGCGCCGCCGGCCATCGCCGCGCCGGCGCGCTCGACCTTGAGCCACAGGAGGTAGGGCCGCAGCGGCACGCCGACGCTCTCCGTGAAGGCATGCATGAACCGCCCGGGCGAGAGGCGTGCGACGCGGGCCAGCGCTTCGAGCGAGGTGTCCGCGCCCCCGGCGTCCGCCCGCAGGTGGCGCAGCACCCGCCGGACCCCGGGATGCCTCGGCCTCGGCGATGCCGGCGGGGCCGCGATCCCCAGCGCCTCGAGCACGCCGGGCAGCGCCGCCGCGACGTCGGCCTGGCCGGACGCGGCGACGCGCGACCGCAGCCGATCCGCCGCCTCGCGGCCCACGATCTCGATCGCCGACGCGCCGAGCGCCTGGGCGAGCGCGTCGCCGACGTCACTCTCCGGCTCGATGAACACGAGGAGCACGCGCGCGCCCGACGCGTCGATCTCGTGCGCCACGTCCGGGGCCGTGACGACGGCGCCTCCAGCCTGGAAGGGGCCCTTGTCGGCCGTCCTGACCTGGAGCTCCCCGTCGAGCGCCAGCACGAGGTGGCAGCAATGGTGGGCGTGGAGCGTGCTCCGCTCGCCAGGGCCCCACGTCGCCAGCACGGAGGGCCACGGCCGCGCGACGCCGGTGGGGGCGGCGAGGCCGGTCGCTTTCGGCGGGAGGAGCATCGGCCTCGAGATTAACCCGGCGGGCGGCGATCCACGCGCGACCACGGCGCGCTGGACAGCGAGCGCTCGCAGCCCAGCGGTCGATCGGCGGTGGTGCGTCAATCGCCTTCGAGCTCGAGGTCCTCCCACCAGATGGAGAGCTCGATCTCCACCTCTTCGAACGGCTCGGCGCGCACCCGCTCCGTCGGACCGTGGACGCCGAGCTCGAGCCACCTGCCGTCGACGAGACGGCTGACCGCGAGCGATCTCGCCTCGGGATCCACGTACCAGAGGTGGCCCACGCCGATCTCGGCGTAGAAGCGTCGCTTGACGATGAGATCGTAAGCGCGCGTCCGGGGAGACAGGACCTCGCAGACCCAGTCCGGTACGACGCGGATGGGCTCCTTCACGGGCAGGCGGGGCAGCCGCTCGCGCCGCCACCCGGCGACGTCCGGCGAGATCTCCGGGGCCCGAGGGAGCTCGACGCCGGGCTCGACGAGGATCCACCAGCCGCCGGGACCGTTACGCCGCTTCTGGAAGGGGCCGTGGAGGTCGGCGGCGATGCTGGTCTCGAGGCTTCCATGCGGCGCGCGCGGGCGGGGGAAGGCGTAGAGGTCGCCGTCGATGATCTCACCGCGCATCGTGTCGGGCAGCGCTTCGAGGTCCGCCCTCGTCGCGGGGCGATCCAGCTTCCGGGCAAGGCTCATCAGGTGGCTCCCAGGTCCCCGGAGCTTACCTCACTCGGGGCGCGCTGCGCGAACACGACCGCGGCTGCGGCCGGTCAACAGGCGACGCCCCTCGTCGCCGAGGAAGCCCGGCGGCGTACGTGGCTCGATCGGGATTGGCGCGATCGCCGGGAGCGGCCGATCTCTCGACCACCCCGCGCTCAATCCGCGCGAAGCGAAGGACGCTCGGGGAGCAGCGGCTCGTCGTCCGGGATGCGCAGGCCGGGGATGATCGCGTCGAGCTCGCCCGGCTCGAAGCGGCAGAGGTTCGCGGCGTGCCAGAAGCCACCCGCGACGTCGCCGCCCAGCTTGTAGCGGCCGTCGGGTCGGAAGGCGACCCAGCCCTCGCCGAGCTTGAGGAGCACGGCGAGGCACGCGCCGGTATGCACGTCCCAGAGACGAACGGTGCTGTCGGTGGAGCTGGAGATGAGCGTGCCGCCGTCAGGGGTGAAGGCCACGCTCAGCACCGCGCCAGCATGCCCTCGCAGGACACGCTCGAGCTCGCCGTTCACCTCCCAGATGTGGATGGTGCTGTCGTTCGACCCCGAGGCGATGAGAGCGCCCCCCGGGCCAAAGCACACGCTGTTCACCGGACCCGAGTGGGCGTTCAGCCTGTATAGCGACGCGCCGGCAGCGATGTCCCAGATGCGAACACTGCCGTCTTGCGAGCCCGATGCGAGCAGCGCCCCGTCAGGGCTGAACGCCACGCTCGCGACGGTATGCTCGTGGCCTTGGAGCACGCGCGCTGCACCCCCTCTCTCCAGGTGCCACAGCCAGATGGTTCGGTCTTGTGAAGCGGAGGCCAGCGCCGTGCCATCGGGGCTGAAAGCTACGCCCGTCACGCCGCGGTCGTGACCCTGAAGCACCCGCAACGCAGCGCCGGTCGCCGTATGCCAGAGTCGTACGGTCCCGTCGAACGAGCTGGACGCCAGTCGCTGACCATCAGGGCTGAACGCGACGCCCACCACGTAGCTGGAGTGACCATCCAGCCTCCGCACCAGGCGACCTGTCGCGATCTGCCAGAGCTCGACGGACAGATCCTGCGCACCTACCGCCAGGATCGATCCGTCAGGGCTCAGCGCGAGCTTCGAGAATCCGGTCACGTCATTCCGAAGCGTGGGCAGCATCTCTCCCGTGAAGAGCCGCCAGAATTGGATGCCAAACTCGTCGGACTTGAAGGCGACCGTCGCGCCGTCGCCGCTGAGGGCGAACTGTGAAATGGGGCTCGTCGGCTGCCCCAGCGCGCGTTGCATTCTGCCGGTCGGCACGTGCCATAGCCGTACGGTCTCGTCGAGAGAGCCCGAGGCGAGCGTCGCGCCGTCGGGCGCGAACGCTATGCTCATCACGGCGAACAGGTGGCCCTGCAGCACGTGCAGGGTATCCCGCGTAGAGAGGCGCCATAGCCGTATCGTCTTGTCAAAAGAGCCCGAGGCGAGCGTCGCGCCGTCGGGCGCGAACGCCACGCTCATCACGGCGTAGGAGTGGCCCTGCAGCATCTGCAAGGCTTCTCCGGTCGACGTCTGCCAGAGGCCGACGCTGCGGTCCATGGACCCGGAAGCGAGCGTCGCGCCGTCGGGGCTGAACGCCACGCTCAGCACACTGCCCTGGTGCCCGCTGAATACGCGAATCGTATGCCCTGTCGATACATCCCATAGCCGGACCGTGGTATCATACGAGCCGGAGGCGATCGTCCTGCCTGCGGCGCCGAACGTCAAAGCTGTCACCGTCTGCGAGTGGCCCTGGAGCAGGCGAACCTCTCTGCAGGTGGACACCTGCCACAGCCGGATGGATCCGTCGCGCGATCCGGAGGCCAGCAGCTCGCCGGCAGGGCAGAACGCCACGCTCGTCACGTGATCGGAGTGCCCCTTGAACGCGCAGATCGCGCTGGCCGTCGACACGTCCCACAGCCGGACGGTGCAATCCTCCGAGCCAGAAGCGAGCGTGTATCCGTCAGAGCTGAAAGCGAGGCTGGTGACCGTGCCGGAGTGGCTATCCAGCACGCGCAGCGCGCTGCCGGTCTGCACATCCCACAGCGTGATCCTTCCAGAGTGTCCGGTGGCGAGCAGCGCGCCGTCCGAGCTGAAGGCTATCGAGGTGCATTTCCCGCCGTAGTGCCAGGTCGGCTCGAACATCGCCGCCTCCGGCATCGCCGCGCCGAACGTGTCGCACCCGTCGAACCGCGCCCCCCGCGCGTCCACCAGCTTCGCCCCGCGCAGCTTGACCGCGGCGAGCCTCGCCCCCGTCAGGTCCGCGCCCACGAGGCGCGCCCGCGCCGCCGTCGCCCCCGTCAGATCCGCCCCGCAGAGCGCCGCCCTCGAGAGGTCCGCCCCGTCGAGCAGCGCCCCCGCCAGCTGCGCCCCGCGGAGGTCGGCCCCCACGAGCTTCGCCTCCCGCAGATCCGTGCCCCGCAGGTCGCACCCGCGGAGGTCCTTGCCCGAGAGATCCTGCCCCCGCAGGTCCGCCCCGGCGAGGTTCATCCGCTCGCGCACCCCGAGCCCCATCCGCCCGTCGATCCGCAGCGCGTTCGCCGCGGCCACCGCCCCCCACGCTCCGCCGAGCGCCGCCCGCACCCACGCCGCCGCCGCCTCGCGCCCGGTGAGCGCCCCGAAGAAATCGGCCATCAGGTCGCTCACCTCGCGCTGCGCGAGCGCCGGCGCCTCCCCGGCGCGCTGCACCTCCTCGGCCGCCTCCCGCGCCACGAGCCACTCGAGCACCGACTGGTGAATGAAACGGAAGTTCTCCTGGTCGTCCCACACGAGCAGCGTGCCCGACCCGATCTCGTGCGTCGCCACCGCCACGTCGAGCTCGTGCCGCCCGAGCGCCTGCAGCGCCGCGATGAGCTCCGCCGGCAGCTCGCGGATGCTCACGCTCTGCTCCGTGCGCTGCCACAGCCGCGTCGCGAGCTCCGTCACCGCGCGCCACCGCTGCGCCACCGACAGCCCGGGCTGCGCGCCCTTCGGGTGCGCGCGCTCGTACTCCCAGACGAGCCACCGATCCAGGAGCAGCTGGTACAGCCCCGCCGACGTGATCTCCCCGTCGCCCGCCATCGCCTGGCGGAGCTGCGCCTCCTCGATCTCCGCGATGAACCCCAGCATCCGCGGGTTCGCCGACAGGCCGAGCAGATCCTTCACGTCCGCGAGTAGCCGCACGCGCCCGTCGGCCGCGTCCTCGCTGCCGAGCCGGTTCACGAGGAACCGGCGGATCTGCGCCCCGGTGAACGGCAGGAGGCGCGCGAGCCGGTACCCGGGCAAGAGCGCGGCCCGCTCCGCGAGCGCCGACCGCACCTGCTGCTCCGAGATGAAGTGCTGGCTCCGGCTCGTGACCACCACCTTCGCCGCCTTGCCCTGCGCCGCCTGGATCAGCGTGTCGAAATGCTCGACCGCGCGGTCGTACGTCACGCGGAACGCGAGCTCGTCGAAGCCGTCGAACAGCAGCGCGATCCGCCCCTCGGCGAGCATGTGCCGGAACGCGGGCAGGTCGATCTTGCCGAGCCCCGCGAGCGCGAGGTGCTGCGCGATGAGCGCGTTCAGGTCGCGCGCCTTCTCCAGCGCGCGCATCTCGATGAGCACCGGCGTCAGCGGGCCGCCCGCCGTGCCCATGCGCCGCGCGAGCTCGTGCAGGAGGAACGTCTTGCCCGTGCCGAAATCGCCGAGCACCAGGACGAACCGGCTGTGCTCCGCGTCGAGCAGCTCGGCGAACGCGTCGAGCGCGCGCTCGCGCAGCACCTCCTCCTGGCCCACCGTGAGCGCGATGCGCTGGTCGACGTAGAGCGCCGGCGGATACGTGGGATCCCGCTCGAGCTTCGCGTTCTGCCACGCGAGGTAGCCGCGGAAGTCGATGAGCCCCTGGTACTCGAGGAACCGCACGAGGCGCACGCGCCGCGCGCTCGCGTACCGGACGAGCTCCTCCGGCGCGGGCTCGCCGCCGTAGACGAGCGTGGACACGAGGCCGGGATCCTCGCGCCGGTACGAGGCGTCGATGCTCTCCAGGAACGCGGAGACCGCCTCGGTCGAGATGCCGCTCTCGAGCGCCGCGAGCGGCGCGATGCGGACGATGCCGCCCTCGTTGACCGAGACGCGCAGGTAGACGCCGAAGGGGAGGGGCGCGTCGAACCACTCGATCTTCACGCCCTCGGGCTCGCGGAGCCTGCACACGCGCTCGACCCGCGAGAGGAAGTCGTCGCTGCGCCCCTCGCCCGGCAAGAGGATGTCGTCGTGGTGCTCGGCGTGGCCGCCCCCCGCGCGCGGCGAGAAGCGGCGCAGCCGGCGGCCTCGCCCGGCGTGATCGGCGCGCTCGGCGCGCGCGGGCTCCAGGGTGCGCCGCAGGAACGCGAGGAGGAACTCCGCCGACGCGCGGCACGCGAACGCGCGGAAGCCGTCGTCCTTGTCGGGATCGCCGTGATCCGAGACCGCCTTCGCGATGATCGACCGCCGCCCGAGGCGCTCCGCGACATAGCCGATCGCCGCGGCCTCCATCTCGACGCCGAGCACCTTCCGGCCGATCGACTTCAGCCGATCGAACAGCCCGGCGTCCTCCTGCACCGCCTTGCCCGTGGCGATCGGGCCGATGTGCACGCGGAACGGCCGGGCCTCGGGCGGACCGTCCGGGTAGACGAGGCGCTCCCGGCGGACCTGCGCCATGCCCGCCTCGGTGAGCTCGAGGCCGCCGTCGCCGATGCGGAGCACGCCCGCCGCCTCCAGCTCGCCGACGCGCTCGGTCCAGCCCGGGCACCGCTCGGCGCGCTCCGGCCGCGCGACGGGCGGCGGCCCCCCCTCGACCTGGCTCGCGTAGAGCGCGTGCCGGAGCCACCACGCCTGCGACGCCCGCGACGGCGGGCGCGCGGCCGCGAGCGGCGTCTGGCGCTCGAACTCGCGCGCGAAGAGCGCGGCGTCCATGTTCCACGTCCGCTCGAGGTTGTACGTCTCGATGTCGTGGAAGAACGCGCCGTCGCCGCCTCCGGCAGGCGCGGCGACGCGCTTGCCCTCGTCGTAGCTGTAGACCCGATCCGCGACGATGACGTCGCCGAGCGACACCTCGCCGCGCCGCCCGGCGCAGATGCCGCACATCGCGAGGCACCCCGGATCGAGCTCGTCGATGAGCCCCTGCGCCCTCGCCGCCGCGGCGCTCTCGCCCATCCGCCCGGACCACGCGGCGGCGACGCGGAGCGGCGCTCCACGGTCGTTCGGGAGCTCGCGCACGTAGTACGGAAAGCCCGCCGGATCCCGCGCCTCCCGCCAGCCGTCCCGGCCGGCCTCGCCGAGCGAGAGCACCGCCTCGATCTCGTCCTGCAGCGCGGTCACGACCAGCGCGTCGACGCGCGCTGGGTCGACGCGCCGTGTGGGGATGTCCTGCGACACTTAGTCAGTCTAACAAACAAGCGCGCGCGCCATCCGGTGGGCGGAGGCGTCGTCCCCCCTGCCACGGCGGACGACCCGAGCTTCGCCCGGAAGGCCGCTGTCCGGGTCGCGGCCCGGCCGATTTTCTTGGACGACCGCCCGCGCGCAAGGCTTTCATCCCGCCCATGGCGAGGCTCGTCGAGGCGCTGAATCGATTCTTCGGGCGGGTCGAGATCCTCGCGCTCGGCCTCGAGAACGAGCGCAGCGCCGCCGAGGCCGCGCTCGCGAAGGGGATGCCGCTCGAGGCCCGCGAGCACGCCCGCACCATCCTCTCCGTCCTGCCCGACTCGGCCGTCGGGCTCGCGCTCTGGGCCGACGCCGCCGAGGACGCGTGGCTCGATCAGGAGGTCGTCACCGCGCTCGCCGACCTCGCGAAGCGCGTGCCCTGGCGCGCCGACGTGTGGCTCCGCCTCGGGCGCGCGGGGCAGCGCGTCGGCTGGGACGGCGCGCGCGACGCGCTCGAGCGCGCCACCGCGGCGCCCGAGGAGCGCGACGCGGCGCGGCTCGCGCTGCTCGACCTCTGCGATCTCGACCTCGCCGCCGGCGACCCGGCCCGGGCGCAGCGCTGGCTCGACCGCATCCCGGCGCCGCTCTCGACCGCGCCCGACCGCGACGCCGCCCTCCGCCGTGCCGAGTGCGCGCTCGCCCACGGCGACCTCGACGGCGCGCGCGCCGCCGCGGCGATCCTGGGCGAGCCCACCGCCATCGAGGGGCGCGCCGCCCTCGTGCTCGCCCGGCTCGCGCTCGCCGAGGCGGGCGCCGCGACGGGCGCCTCCGCCGCGGCGCTGCCGCCCGCCGACGTGGCGCGGGCGCTCGACCTCGGGCTGCGGGCGCTCGTGCTCGACGTCCCCGGCGCGGCGGAGCTCTGCGCGTCGCTCGTCGCCGCCTCCCGCGACGTGCTCGTCGTCGATCGGGTGCGCCGCGTGGTCCGCGCCGCGGGCGCGCTCGACGAGCCGACCTGGGCCGCCGCGTTCGCCTTCGCCGAGGGGCGGCGGGACGACGCGCGGCAGGCGCTCGCGCGCGGGCTCTCCGCCGGCGATCGCGCGGCCGCGGCGGCGCTGCTCCGCATGGCCGTCGAGACCCGCGACCTCGGCGCGCTCGACGCGCTCGCGGCGCGGGCGGCGGGCGTGGACCTGCGCGGCGGCGCGGCGCCGCCGCTCCCGCCCGACCTCGTCCGGCTGCGCGACGCCGCCAGGAGGGCGTCCGAGGGGCAGGGGAGCGAGGCGCTCGACGCGCTCGACGCGGTGGCCGGCGAGGGCGCGGCGTGGGCCGACGACATGCGCCGCGCGATCGCGCGCGCCTGGATCCCCGCCGCGCCGCGGATGGCCGCGTGGGGGGACGTGCTGCGCGAGCTCGCGCGGACGGCCAAGCTCCTCGACCGGCTCGACCTGCTGGCGGCGACCGAGGCCCTCGCGGTGGAGCGGGAGCGCCCGCTGCGCGCCGCGGTGGTCGGCGAGTTCAACGCCGGCAAGAGCACGTTCCTGAACGCGCTGCTCGGCGAGGACGTGGCGCCGACCGGCGTCCTGCCGACGACCGCGACGCTCCACTGGGTCGCCTGGGCGCCCGATCCGTTCGCGCGCATCGTCGTGCGCGGCGGCCAGGACCGCGTCGTGCCGCACGCGGCGCTCAAGGAGACGCTGCGCGCGCTCGCCGCGGACGGGGCGAAGGTCGCGCGGGTCTTCATCTACGCGCCGATCGAGCGGCTCAAGCGCGTCGAGATCCTCGACACGCCCGGCTTCAACGCGCCGGACCCGGACCACATCGCGGAGGCGCGGCGCGCGTTCGACGAGGCCCACGTCGCCATCTGGCTGCTCGACGCGCCCCAGGCGATGAAGGAGTCGGAGCGGCGGGTGCTCTCCGAGATCAGCGCGCTCGGCGTGCCCGTGCAGATCCTCGCGAACAAGGCCGACCGGCTCAAGCCCGACGCGCTGGAGACGGTGCTCGCGCACGTGCGCGACAGCCTCGCGGCGAGCGCCATCACCTCGCTCACGCCGCCGATCGCGTTCTCGGCGCGGCTCTCGCTGAAGGGGCGGCTCGGCGACGAGGCGGCGCTCGCGGCCTCGGGGTGGGCCGAGGTCGAGGCGCTCTTCGCCGAGCAGATCGTCGACGCGAGCGACGCGCTGCGCGAGCGCGCGCTCCGGCGCAAGGCGGGCCGCATCGCGGCCGAGCTCGCGCAGGCGGCCGCGGCGCGCGCCGCGGAGGACCGCGAGGCCGGGCGGCGGGCGCGCGCCGAGGCCGACCGGCTCCGCGCGAGCGCGGCGTACCTGCGCCGCGACCGGCGCACGATCGCCGCGGCGATCGACAAGGCGCTCGAGCCCGCGCGGCGGGAGCTCGCGGCCGACCTGCGGCCGATCGCGGCGCTGCCCGAGGAGCGCAAGCGCGCGGACGCCGGCGTCCGCGCCTACGTGCAGGAGCGGCTCGTCACGCGGCTGAGCTGGCCGCTCTCGGCGGAGATCGCGCGGGCGGCCCGCGCGGGCGTGGAGCCGGGGGCGCGCGCCGCGGGCGGCGTCGAGGAGGCGAGCGCCGCCGCGCCGTCGCCGCGGGCGGCGGCCCACGTGCGCGCGGTCCTGATGGGCATGGTGGCGGTGCACGACGCCCCCGACGAGCTCGCGGCGCGCTCGATCGAGGGCGTGGTCGAGGCCGCGATCGACGCCTTCGCCATGGCGCTGTCGGCCGAGGCGGAGGCGCCCGTGCCGCCGGCGGCCTCGGCGGCGATCGAGCTGCGCGCGGAGGCGCTCCGGGCGGCGTTCGAGGCGCCCGAGGCGCCGCCGGCCGGCGCCTGAGCGCGGCCGGGCTCGCGGCCCGACCGGCGCTGAGCGCGGCCGGGCTCGCGGTCGCGCTGCGTCAGCGGCGCGGAGGCGCTGCGTCAGCGGGTCAGGAAGAACGCGAGGACCCCGAGCGCCAGCCCGATCACGAGCGCCAGCGGCACCACCAGCCGGACCAGCCACAGATCGGTCTGGCGCTGGGGCGGCCGGCGATCCCGACGGACCGGAGACGGCGTGATCTCGATGATCTGCTCGGCCGCGGGCCGCGACGGAGGCCGCGGCGGCGGCGCGGCGCCGGTCGGCCCGGCGCCGCGCGGCGCCTCTTGCCCGGGGGACGGCGCGCGGGCACCCGCGCCGGAGAAGAGCGGCGCGAAGTCCTTGCGATCGTGGATCACGAGGTCGCTCGACGGCGGATCGCTCGACGGGCTGCTGAGCCGCGCCTGCGGGAGCGTGCGCGAGAGATCCTCGGACGTCGGCCCGGCGAGCGGGTCGTGCCGCAGGGCGCCGGCGGCCGGCAGCGCCGCCGCGCGCGACGAGATCGCGCTCGACGCCGGCCCCTCCGTGAGCGCGCCCTCGCGGAACATGGCCTTCGCCAGCATCTCGCCCCGCTGCGCCGGCGGCGGCGGGTCGGCGTCGCGCAGCGGCGGCGCGGCCGTCATCGTGCTCCGGATCGACACCGGCACCGCCGACTCCATGGTCGGCGCGTCCTCGAGCGCGCTCGCCGTGGCGGCCGGGAGCAGCGCGTCGGACAGGTGGGGCAGGAGCCGCTCGAGCTCCTCGCGCAGCTCGCGCGCGCTCTGCTGGCGCTGGCCGGGCATCTTCGCGAGCGCCGTGAGGATGATCGCCTCCAGCGCGGGGTGGATCTGCGGCAGGAACAGGCTCGGCGGGGGCGGCCGCTTGCGGATGTGATCCATGGCCACCTCCCACACGACCGACGTGGGCGGGAAGGGGAGGCGGCCCGTGACGAGCAGGAACAGCAGGATCCCGCACGCGTACACGTCGCTGCGCCCGTCGATGGCGTCGCCCCGGCACTGCTCCGGGGACATGTACGCCGGCGTGCCGACGACCACGCCGACCGTGGTGACCGAGCCCCAGACGCTGATCGGCGCGCTGTTCGGCCCGTCGTCGCCGGCCCTCGTGCCGCCCTCGACCATCTTCGCGATGCCGAAGTCGAGCACCTTCACGCGCTCGACCGACGGATCCGCCGGATCCCGCAGGATCATCACGTTCTCGGGCTTGAGGTCGCGGTGCACGATGCCCCGCGCGTGCGCGGCGTCGAGCGCGTCGGCGATGCCGATCAGGATCCGCGCGGCGCGGGCCTCCGAGAGGCGGCGCTCGGCGAGCAGGAGCTCGAAGAGGTCCTGCCCCGAGACGAGCTCCATCACGATGTACGGCAGGTGCCCTTCCACCCCGGAGTCGAGGATCTGCACCGTGTTCGGGTGGTGGAGGCGCGACGCCGCCTTCGCCTCGCGGTAGAAGCGGGTCACGAAGGTCTCGTCGCCGAGGAGCTGCGGGTGCATGATCTTGATGGCGACGTCGCGCGGCTCCCCGTCCTGCAAGCCGCGGTAGACCGCCGCCATCGCGCCCTCGCCGATGAACCCGGTGACGAGGAAGCGCCCCGCGATGGTTCGGCCGATGAGTTCCGGGCCCGCGCTCATGAGCGAGACTTCACCATAGGGTCCTCTGCGTCCTTCTAGAAGGGCTACCCCGGCGTTTGCGCGTCACGGCTTCGCGGGCGCGGGCGCGTGCCGGGGCTCGCCCTTCGTCCCGAGGATCGCCTCGAGGATCGGCCGCGACCCCTGCACCGCGGTGCGCTGCGAGTAGAGGTGGAGCCCGCGCAGGCCGCCGAGCTCCTCGCCGCCGCCGGCGCGGCCCGGGCCGCCGTGGATCGTCTGCGGGAGGACGGTGCCGGGGCCGGGCGCCTGGTCGGCGATCCGCTCGCTGCCGAGCAGGACGCGGCCGTGGTACGGCGCGACGCCGAGCAGCACCTCCGCCGCGAAGCCGCGGTCGTCGCTGTAGACCGAGCAGACGAGGCTGCCGCGGCCCCAGCGCAGCAGGGCGACGGCGTGCGCCGCGCCGCCGTCGTACGGGAAGAGCGTCGCCACCGGGCCGAAGACCTCGTGCTCGTGCGCGGCGGGCGCGCCGTCCGGGCCGCCCGCGACGAGCAGCGTCGGCGGCACGAAGTACCCCTTTCCCTCGGGCACGCCGATCCTCTCGAACGGCCCGTCGCCGCCGATCGCCACCTCCGCCCCCGCCGCGAGCCGCTCGATGCCGGCGCGCACGCCACGGAGCTGATCGGCCGTGGTGAGCGGACCGACGGTGACGCCGTCCTGCGCGGGATCGCCGACGCGCGCGTCGCGGAGGCGGTCGACGAGGTCGCCGCGCACCGTGGCGATGACGGAGGCGGGGACGAAGATGCGCCGGATCGCCGTGCACTTTTGGCCGGCCTTCTGGGTCATGTCGCGCACGACGTCGCGGAGGAACATCGCGTAGGTCTCGGAGCCGGGATCGACGTCGGGGCCGAGGACCGCGCCGTTCAGGCTGTCGGCCTCCACGTTCACGCGGACGCTCTCCCGCGCGAGGCCCGGCAGGAGCCGGAGCGCCGCGCCGGTGGCGCTCGAGCCGGTGAACGCGAGGACGTCCTCGCCGCCGAGGTGCGCGAGGAGGTCGCCCGGCGGGCCCGCGACGAAGGAGAGGGCGCCGCGCGGCAGCGGGGCGCGCTCGGTGAAGATCCTCATCAGCCGGAACGCGACGAGGGCCGTGCTCGTCGCGGGCTTCGTGATGACCGGCATGCCCGCGAGGAGCGCGCAGGCGGCCTTCTCCGCGAGCCCCCAGGCGGGGAAGTTGAAGGCGTTGATGTGCACCGCGACGCCGGGGCGCGGCACGAGGATGTGCTGGCCGAAGAACCGCGGCGAGCGCCCGAGCTGCGCGCCCTCGCCGTCCGCGAGCAGCCGCGCGTCGCCGAGCTGGGCGCCGAGGTCGGCGTAGTAGGCGAGCGTCCCGATCGCGCCGTCGACGTCGAACTTGGCGTCGCTGCGGGTGTTGCCGCCGTTCTGGATGGCGACGTCGATGAGCGCGTCGCGGTGCGCGTGCGCGGCGCGCGACATGGCGCGGAGCAGCTCGCCGCGCTCGGCGAACGTGAGCGCGCGCAGGGAGGGCCCGCCCACCGTCCGGGCGAACGCCACCGCGGCGGCGAGGTCGAGCCCGTCCGTGCTGGTCTCGGCGAGCGGCTCCTCGGTCGCGGGGTTGACGAGCGGGTGCGGCGCTCCCTGACCGGCGATCCACTGACCTTCGACGTAGCTCTCGAGCCGCTCCATGGGGCGCGTAGCCTACTCGCGCGGTCGCTCGGCACAACCCCCACGCGGGGCGGCGCGCCGCATCGTCCGCCGCGGTTGTTACGCGCGCACGCGCGCGACGCGGCGCGCGTCACCTCGATGCGCCTCGTTCCTCTCCGCGCGCGGTCATTGCCACGAACGGTCACTTGCACGAGGCGGACGCGAGCAGCGCCGAGATCTTCGCCTTCACCACCTCGAACTCCCGCACCGCGAGGTCGATCTCGGCCTGGCGCTGCCTGCGGCTGGACTCGACGAGATCGAAGCTCGTCACGGTGCCGGCCTCGTACGCGACCTGCGTGAGGCGCGCGGTCTCGCGCGCGAGGTCGCGCGACTGCTCGGCGACCGCGCGCGCCTGCTCGGCGACCTCGACGCTCCGGACCGCCTGCGTCGACTCGAGCTCGGCCGAGCGCTCCACCGCGCCGAGGCGGGCCCGCTGCTGCTCCACGGCCGCCCGGTTGATCCGGAGATCGCCGTAGCGCGCCCCGCCGTCCCAGATGGGCACGGTGAGCACCGCGCGGATCGACCACGACCAGCCGGACCGCGTGGCGTCGCCGGCGTCCCCGACGCCGCCGACGCCGCCGACGGGGGCGGTGCCGCCGAAGTACGTCTCGGCCCCCAGCGTGCTCGACACCTCGGCATACGGAGCGAACGCGAGCTTCGCGTCGGTGAGGCCGCGCTCGGCGAGCTCCAGCTCGGCGCGCGCGGCGCGGACGTCGGCGCGCTGATCCGTCCGCGTCTGGGTGCACTGGGACCCGAGCTCCGTCGCGATCCCGTTGAGCGAGAACTCCTGCGGCACGCCGACCTCGCCCTTCAGGCCGAGCGCGGCCCCGAGCGCCTCGCGCGACCTGCGCAGCGACTCGTCGCCGGACACGAGCGTCGCGCGGGCGAGCGCGACGTCCTGCTCCGCGCGGACGACGTCGAGCTTGGTGCCGGTGCCGAGGCGCTCCCGCCGCCGCGTGAGCTCGAGCAGCTCGAGCGCGCTGCGCAGCCCGACGCGGTTGACCTCGCTGAGCCGCTCGGTCGTGACGATGGAGACGACGGCGTCCGCGACCGCGACGAGCGTGAAGCGGCGCCGGTCCTCGAGGCTCAGCTTGGCGACCTCGACCGCGAGGTCGGCGGTGCCGATGCCGTACCAGGCGCGCGGCGCGAGGATGGGCTGCCGGAGCGTGAGCGACGCCGCCGCCCGCGTCGGCGCGTCCGCGCCCCCGGGCGCCAGGAGGCGGCTCAGCTCGCCGCTCGCGTCGAGGTTCGGCAGCGCCTGGGCGAGCGCCCGCCGCGCGCTCCCCTCGGCGCGGGCGACCTCCTGCACGGCGACGACGAGATCGACCGACCGCTGCTCGATGATCGCGCGCGCCTCGTTCCAGCTCGCGAGCGTGCGCGCCGCCGGCGGGACGGGCGCGAGCGCGGGGTCGTTCACCTCGATGCGCTGCGGCGTCACCGCGGTCGCCCCCGCCGGCGCCGGGGCGGCGGCCGGGGGGGGCGCGGCGGCGCCCGCGGGGGCCTGCTGGCCAGGCCGCCCCTGAGGCAGCTGGCCCGGTCGCGCCGGCGGAGGGGCCGGCTGCGCGAGGGCGACTCCTTGATGCAGGGCGAGGGAAGCGACGGTGAGGACAGCGACCATGCGGAGCCGGCGACGGGGCATGCGCGACTCGATGCGCTGTCCGGCGCGCGACGACAAGCCCGAAGCGGACAGGCGCGCGGTCTCGGCCTGCGCGCGTGTGCGAAACCGTGGGCGAGCGGCCGCGCGGCGGCCCAAGGCATGGCGGCGGAGCGCGGATGCGCCACTATTCTGGATCACCGATGCCAAGCCGGTTGCCCCCGAACGACATCTGCCTCGGCTGCGGAAAGCGACGGCGATGCGGCGCCGCCGACCCCTGCGCCCGCTGCGGCGAGCCCCCTCATCGCGCCGTGTGGCGACGCGCCGAGCGGCGCGGCGCGTCGCCGAGGATCGAGCTGTTCCTGAGCGCGATCACGAGCGGCCTCTTGCTCGCGTACTCGGCGCTCTACGCGCTGCTCCTGACCGGCCTCGCCGAGTCCGCGGACAGCTCCCTCGCCTCCGCGGCGCTCTTCGCCGCGATCCTGTGGCTCGGCGTGAGGCTCGCGCGGTGGATCGTGCGCTCGCTCTTCGAGCTCTGGGGCACCACGTGGTCGTACTGCTCCGCCGACGGCGCCCGCTGGGGCACCGTGAGCACGCTCTTCGGGTGGTACGGCGCCGGCGAGGGCGTGAGCCTGACCGACTTCCGCCCCACGAGCGCGGGCTCGACGCTCTTCTGCTCCTCGGACGCGATCGACGCGGGGCTCCCGGTCGTGGCCGCGAACCTCTCGCGCCTCGTCGGAGCGCGGGGCCACGAGGCGTTCTCGCCGTTCGAGGTGCTGATGCTCAGCGCCTTCACGGGCCTCGTCGCGCGCGGCGAGGCGGTCATCAGCCGGGCCACGGCGGTGCGCTGGCGCAAGGACTGGCTCGGCGCCGCGCGGCGCGGCGCGCCCCACGCGATCTTCACGATCGAGCGCGCCGGCGACCGCGAGGAGGGCAGCGCGATCGAGCGAGAGATCCTCTCGGCCATGCAGGCCAAGGCGGACGGCCTCGCGTCGGCCGCGGAGCCCCCGCCGCCCGGGGGCTACCGCGACGCCGCGTGGCGGCCGCCCCCCGTGCGGCTCTGCATCGACGAGGTGCTGCGCCCGCGCGCGCTCGCGCTGGCGGCGCGGGCGCTCCGCAAGGAGCCGCGCGGCGGCGCGCCGGTCGCGGTCGCCGCGGCGCTCGACGAGTTCGGCAGGCGCGACCCCGCCCGGATGAGCCACCTGCGCGTGCTCCTCGCCGAGCACCGCCGCCGCGCGCTGTCGGCGTGAGCCGCGGCGCTCAGTGCCACACGCCGATGCCGGCGCTCACGCTCTCGTAGCGGGGCGCGATGTCCATCGACGCCTGCAGCGTGTAGGCGGCCTCGGAGATCAGCCCCCAGAAGGTCGTCGTCAGCACGCGGATGTCCGCGCCGAAGGTGAAGTGCTGCCGCCCCACGCCCCCGCTCCCGAGGTGGCCGGAGCGGTTCGGCTCGTAGTAGCTCCCGAACCGCGTGTGCACGCGGCCCGGGATCGGCTCCGTCTCGATCCCGAACCGCGGCGAGAAGCTCACGTGCGCGCCCGACGCGCCCACCGCCGAGTCGTCGTCGGCCCGCTCCGGCAGGTTCTGCGCCAGGAAATGCTCGAGGCTCACCCCGTTCGACACCGCGCCCGTGACGAGGAGCTCCGCGGTGATGAGCAGGTGCTCGCGCGGCCAGTTCCAGTAGCGGGCGCGCCGCTCCTTCTCGAGCAGGTCCGGCCCGGCGGCGAGCTCGCGCTCGTCGGCCTCGCGCTCGCGCGCGCCCTCCAGCGCGAAGATCCGCGCCCGCCGGGCGCGCTCCTCCGGGTCCGCGATCCCGGCGAGCGCGCGCTCCCGCCGCGCCTCCCGCTCGGCCCGCCTGCGCGCGATCGCCGCGCGGAGCTCCCGCTCCTGATCGCGCGGGTTGATCCACGCCGGGTTGAGCGGGCGCGGCCCCACCTGCACGGCGAGCCCGAGCTCGAGCTCCCAGGGGAGGACGACCTCGTTCGGCAGGATCAGCCCGCCTGCGCGGCGGACGTTCCCGTCCGTGACCACCCCCTCGCCGAGCAGACGGCCGCCGTTCACCGGGAAGCGGAACGTCGCGCCGACCCGGTAGGACGCCCAGTCGGGGCGGACGAGCACCCCGAGCTCCGGGGAGATGCCCGCGATCGTGAGGTTGGTCTGCTCCGCGCCGAGGCCGAGCGTCACGGCGCGGGCGCCGGCGCCCAGCACGACCGCGTCGCCGAGCAGGCGGGCTCCGCCGAGGAAGTGGTACTTGCCGGTCACGACCGTGGTCTCGGCGCCGCGGTCGTCCACGAGCGAGTACCGCTGCAGCTCGGCGTTGACCCCGAGGCCGAGATCGCCCGCCTGGAGCTGGCCGCCGAGGGTCAGGTACACGAAATTCGAGTAGTCGAGGTCGAGGTCGCCGCTGTTGTCGAAGTCGTTGTTGTCGAAATCGATGTCCCCGAAGAGCTCGATGGGCAGCGAGATCGACGCGGCGACGTCCCACTCGAGCCATTTGACGCTGAAGGGCTCCCGGACCGCGGGCGCGGCGGCGTTGGCCACCATGCCGGCGATCCCCTCGGCGTAGGCGGCGTACGCGCCGGCGATCCCGGTCACGCGCAGCGGCGCCAGGATCGGCCCCTGGAAGAGGTCGATGGTGTACGCGTTGTCCTTGAGCGGCTGGGCCGGCGCGGCCCGCGGCGGGCCGAGGACGAGGGCCAGCGCGGCGAGCGCCGCGGCGGGGCGGCGGGCGGCGCGGCGCGGCGCGGTCGTCTCGCTCACCTCGCGCTGCCCCTCCGGTCCAACAGCATCTCGTCGCGCCCGCGGCGAGGTGATAGCACTGGCGCGCACGGAAGGGACCGCGGAAGCGGAGCCCGACCAGCGGTGGCCGGGCCCGGCGACAAGGCTCCCCGGCCAGCGAACCACAACGAATCGAGACGAGGAGCGGCCGCCGGCCATCGCCGCGCCGGCGCCCGCGCACCCCATCCCGCCCAAGGAATCGCTGCTCTCATGCCCGCCCAAGCTCCCGCGCCCATCGCCCCCGCCCCGGCCGTGCCAGGGACCGAGGCGCGATCGCCCGGCGGGCGGCGGCGCCCCGGCGGGCCTCGCGCCCGCGGCCGGCGCATCGCCCTGGTCGCCTACTACAGCTTCGCCGCGCTCATCATCGTCTCGTGCACCCTCCAGGTGATCCGGCAGGTCTTCTTCCTGCCGGCCGCGCCGTCGCCCTACGGGAGCTGCGAGGAGGGCCTCCTGGCGCTCGTCCGGGCCGTCGAGCGGGCCAGGGAGGCCGCCCCGGGGACCGACGGGGAGGACGCCGCCCTCGCCCGGTTCCGGAGCACGCTCGCTCCGGCGTGGGGCTACCGGGACGGAGTCGCCGCCTCGTGCCGGGGCTCCGCCGAGAACGAGCGCGCTCTCGACGCCATCGAGCGGCTCCGCTATGCGGAGGAGCACGCAGCGCGGCGCGAGGCAGGCGATCTGGCTCCGCTACGGCGCAGGGTCCGGGCGATCGTCGATGGCCAGCTTGGGCCCGTGTCCCCGAGATAATACCCCGACGCGGCGATCACGCAGGACGATATGACCGATATGACCGTTCCTTCTCCCCCTGCCGCAGTGGCGGGTGAAGCGCAGACCGGCGAAAAGCCCCAGCCGCTGCCCACCTTTGATGTGCTGCCCCTGTCGTCCG
The DNA here is from genome assembly GCF_051529605.1 of Sorangium sp. So ce296. Taxonomy (NCBI): domain Bacteria; kingdom Pseudomonadati; phylum Myxococcota; order Polyangiales; family Polyangiaceae; genus Sorangium; species Sorangium sp. So ce296. The sequence goes on along the minus strand of NZ_CP150325.1, from coordinate 12,674,689 downwards.
AGCTGCGCGAGACGCTCGCGGAGATTGGCTACGTCCACCCGACGCCGGTGCAGCTCGCCGTCTGGGAGCCGGTCACGCGCGGGCGCGACGCGGTCGTGCAGGCGCGCACCGGCACCGGCAAGACGGCGGCCTTCGGGCTCCCGATCGTCGACCACGCCGTGAAGCGCTCGCTCGCGCAGGCGCAGGTGCTCGCGCTCTGCCCGACGCGAGAGCTCGCGCTGCAGGTCTCCGCCGAGGTCGAGCGCCTCGGCAAGCGCAAGGGCGTGAAGGTGGTCGCCGTGTACGGCGGCGCGCCGATGCAGCGGCAGATCGACGCGCTCGCCGCGGGCGCGCAGGTCATCGTCGGCACGCCGGGCCGCGTGCTCGACCACCTGCGCCGCGGGACGATCGTCGCCAAGCACATCCGGCTGCTGGTGCTCGACGAGTGCGACGAGATGCTCTCGATGGGCTTCGAGCGCGAGCTCACCGCGATCCTCGCCGAGCTGCCGCCGGAGCGGCAGACGCTGCTGTTCTCGGCGACGCTCCCGCCCGACATCGAGCGCATCGCGCGCAGCAAGCTGCGCTCGCCCGAGTTCATCACCCTCTCCGGCGATGCGGTCGGCGCGCTCCAGATCCAGCACTACGTCTACCTCATCACGGGCGACAAGCTGACGTCGCTGATCCGGATCATCGAGGTCGAGAACCCGGAGAACGCGGTCGTCTTCTGCAACACCAAGGACGAGACGGAGACGGTCGCCGCGGCGCTGAAGCGCCAGGGCTACGACGCCGACTGGCTGAACGGCGATCTGCCGCAGTCCGATCGCGAGAAGGTGATGAGCGCGACGCGCGAGGGGCGCCTGCGCTTCCTCGTCGCCACCGACGTGGCGGCCCGCGGCATCGACATCTCGCACCTCACGCACGTCATCAACTACGACTTCCCGCAGGACGCCGAGGCGTACGTGCACCGCACCGGCCGCACCGGCCGCGCGGGGCGCACCGGCACGGCGATCGCGCTGATCACGCCGCAGGACGTCGGGCCGCTCTACATCCTCCGGCTGACGTACAAGATCCGGCCGCTCGAGAAGCAGCTGCCCACGGAGGGCGAGCTCAAGACGCGCGCCGAGGCCGACCTCGTCGCGATGCTCGCCGAGGCGTTCCTGCCGAAGGGCACGCACCCGGACGACCTCTCGCTCGCGCGCCGGCTGCTCACGCACGACCAGGCCGAGGCGATCGTGGCGGGCCTCCTGCGCGATCACCTCGGCGCGCGGCCGACGGCGCAGGAGGAGGCGAGCGCCGCGCGGCGCGCCCAGCAGCCGCGCGCGGCGGCGCGCGAGGGCGCCGAGCCCTCGACCCGGCCCGAGCCCGCGGCGCGCGCCGCGAGCGCGCGGGGCGAGCGCGCGTCGCAGGGCGCGATCCCGCGCGCGGCCGACTCGGTCGATCCGCGCTCGCCGGAGACGGAGCGCAGCAGCGAGCGCGAGGTCGCGCGCGAGGGCGATCGGGACCGCGGGCGGGACCGGGATCGCCGGTCGCTGCGCCTGCGGCGGGACGAGGGGCGGCGCGGGCCCCGCGGCGCGGACGCGCCGGCCGGGGACGACGCGCGGCTCGAGCCGCGCCGGCCGGAGGTGGCGCGGGCGCGCGAGGAGGGGCCCGTCTCGGTCGAGCCGCTCACGCGGCCGGAGCCGCTGATGCGGATCGAGCCGCCGCGCGGCGAGGGCGCGCCCGGCCGCGGCCCGGCGGAGCGCCTGCGCGATCGGCCGGGCACAGCGACGCTGCTGTCGGCGCGCCGCGGCCCCGCCGCGGCCGGCGTCGCCGCCGCGCCCGGCCGCGGCGGCGCGCAGGGCCAGCCGTTCTCCCGCCACGCCGACTTCACCATGTGGCAGCCGCCGGAGGAGGAGGGCGACGACGAGCCGATCCTCGGCGAGCCGCCGTCCCCGCCGCCCGGCTCGCCTGCGTCGCGCGGCGGCGAGCGCGCGAGCGGCGCTTCGCCCGCGCTCCTCGGCGGCGAGCCCGCGGTCGAGATCGAGAGCGGCGAGCCTGGCGAGTCGCCGCGCGCCGAGCCCTCGCGCGACGAGGCGGACAGCGAGTTCGTCGAGGTCTTCATCAACCTCGGCCGCCGCGACGGCGCGCGCGCGGCCGATTTCCAGCGCGCGCTCATCGAGCGGGCCGGGATGGCCAAGGGCGACATCCGGCGCATCCGCGTGCGCGAGCGCAACGCGTTCGTCAGCGTCCCGAAGGCCGAGCTCGCGCGGGTCGTGGCGGCGCTGAACGGCGCGACGATCGCGGGCAAGGAGGCGCGCGCGGAGCAGGCTCGGGAGCGCACGTCAAGCGCTGAAGAGGTGACGGAAGACGCCTGAACGCGGGGCGCGCCGGTCCGTCGCGGCGAGGCGGCGGACCGGGCTCCGCGCTGGCGTTTCGCGCTGCCGCCGCGCGTGCCAGACACCGCCCGCCGGCGTACGTCGGTGGGCGCTCGCGTGCGACGCCGTCCAGGCGGCGCCTCCCCGCGCGCAACGCGCTAGCCAAGCTCGCCCACTGGTCGTATCACGGAAGGGATGGCGCGAAGTGGAGCGGAGGATATCGACCGGCTTCGACGGGACATCGATCGAGCGCTCGCTGACAAGCTCGACGCGGACAGGGTTCTCCCGCTGCTCGCGCGTCTGGCCCGCGCGACGGCGCCCGGCAGCGAGCCGTGGCTCTATGCGCACCGCCACCTCGCGGAGATGGGCGTCGAGCACGACCCGTGGCGCGCCGCGCTCTTCGCGCGCCGCGTGCTGCAGTTCCACGCGGAGGACGACGGCGCGTGGGCGGTGCTCGGCCTCGCGCAGTCGCTCCTCGGCAACTACCGCTACGCCGCGCGCGCCTACGAGCGCGCCCTGGCCATCGCGCCCGACAACCCGTGGTACGCCCACAACCTGGGCCACCTCTACGACGTTGCCCTGAACCGTCCCCACGACGCCTTGCCGCTCCTGGCGCAAGCCACCGAGGCGCAGACGGGCGAGGCCGACATCGCCGCGAGCTACGCCCACGCGCTCGCCCGGTGCGGCAAGCTGGTGCTCGCGAAGAAGATCTTAAAGCGCGCCATCCGCCACGGGGCGACGGCCGACCAGATGGCGCTGTGGCGCTGGCTGGACGCCGGCGCGCCGACCGCGGGCGAGAGCGGGCCTGCCCCGCAGCGCTCGGCCGACTCGAAGCGCAAGACCAAGCGGCGGCGCGCCCGCGAGCGCCAGAGCCTCGGCGACTGAGCCGCCCGCCCGCTCCCGCGCGCACCGCCGCAGAGCGCCCCACGCGAGGAGCCCACGTGCGCTCGCGCCTCTCATCCACACCTCCGAGGAGGGGAGCCGCCGGTCGTCGGCGGCCGGGCTCGACCGCGCTGCGGCGCGGCAGGCGGCGTCCGTCGTGACGCAGAGCACAGCGAGGTTGTATGGGCACGGGCTACCTCGTCTGGGCGACTGCGGATGCCGTCGCCACAAGCGACACGCACCGCCGACGCGAAGCTTGACGGTGGGTTGCCCGGTTGGCGATAAGCTGTGTTTCTCGACTGGTGCTGGACACGGTCCCCGTTCGGGAGAGGGCACCCTGCGAGGAGAAGACATGAGCGTCACGAGCGTGCAAAGGACGGACAGGACGACGGAGCGCCAGGCGCCCTCCGCTGCCGCCTCGTCCGGCCTGCGCGTCTCCTGCTCCCGGCGCGCAGACGTCGGGCGAGCCTGCGACGTGGCTCGCCGCGCCGCGCATCGGAGGGACGCGCTGCACGGCGAGCGCGGGCTCACGACGGAGAATTCGCGATGAGCGAAGAAGCTCTGCGGCAAGAGATTGCGAGGCTCACGGAGCGCGTCGCGACGCTCGAGCAGCAGATCGAGGCGCGCGAGCGCGCGGCGAAGGAGCAGGCCGCGGAGCTCGACCAGGCGAGGCGCGAGGCGCGCGAGCGCGGCGAGCAGCTGGCCCGCTCGGAGGACGAGCTGCGGCGGCAAGCGGGCATCTTCAAGCTGGTGCTCGACAGCATGGCCGACGGCGTCGCCGTCGTGGACCACGAGGGCGAGCTCCTGATGCGCAACCCGGCCGCGGAGCACATGCTCGGCCGCGCGTCCCTCGACGTCGCGGCGAACGGCGAGCCGGGGCCCGGCGAGGCCACGCTGTTCTTCCCCGACCAGGCGACGCCCTGGCCCGCGTCCGAGCACCCGCTCGTGCGCGCCCTGCGCGGCGAGACGGTCGATCAGGTCGAGCTCTTCGTGAGGAAGCCCGCGGAGCAGGACGCGCGGCACGCGCGCCTGCCGCAGGCCGCGCCGGGCAACGCCATGGCGACCCTCGCCCCCGCTTCGGGGCCGCAGGCGGACGACGGCGAGCCGCGCTCGGTCCGCTTGCCGCCGATGTTCGCCGACGCGCGGCTCGATCCCGGCCAGGCGGCGGGGCTGTTCCTGACGGTCAGCGCGAGCCCCATGCGGGGCAAGGACGGCTCGATCTCCGGCGCCGTCGCCGTCTTCCGCGACGCGACCGAGAAGAAGCGCCTCATCGAGGATCTCGAGGCGAAGAACCGCGACCTGGTCGAGAGCGAGAGCGCCAAGAGCGAGCTCGTCGAGCGGCTCCGCTACGCCATCGACGAGATCTCGACGCCGATCCTCGAGCTCTGGGACGACGTCCTCGCGCTGCCGATCATCGGCGTCGTCGACTCGCGGAGGAGCGCGCAGATCATGGAGCGGCTGCTCGACGAGATCGTCCGTCGCCAGTCGCGCTACGTCATCATCGACGTGACGGGCGTCGAGGTGATCGACACGCGGACGGCCGACCATTTCATGAAGCTGATGAAGGCGGTCGAGCTGCTCGGCGCGCGGTGCCGCATCACCGGGGTCAGGCCCGCGGTCGCGCAGACGATGGTGGAGCTCGGCATCAACCTCGGCTCCGTGCGCGCCGCGCGCAACCTCAAGCACGCGCTGCGCGAGAGCCTGGCGCTCGCCGGCCAGAAGCCGACGCTCTCGTCCCTCATGGGCGGCCGCCGCGGCGCGGCCAAGGGCGACGAGAAGCCGGCGGGACAGCCTTTCACCCCTGGCGGCCACGGGGCCGCGTTCGATCCGTCGGGCAGCGGTCCCATGACCACGTCACAGCTGCAGCTCAGCGCGAGGAAGGAGACGTCCACTTGATGCAAGCGGGTAGGGTCCCCATCGTGGGCCTCTTCGGGAATTTAATCGTCTCGGTGCAGGGCGGGCTAACCGACGGGCAGGTCGAGCAGCTGCGCGACGACGTGACGGGGTCGATCGAATCGCGCTCGCCCCGCGGCCTCATCGTCGACCTCTCCGGTGTCGAGATTCTCGACAGCTATCTCACCCGCGCCATCCGTGACATCGCGCTCACGGCCCGGCTGATGGGCGTCCGGACGGCGGTGTGCGGCCTGCGCCCCGCGGTCGCGATCGCCCTGGTCGAGATGGATCTGGAGATCCCTGGCGTCGTGACGGCGCTCAACCTGGAGCGCGCCGTCGAGATGCTCGCGCCGTCCGCGGAGGACGACCTGATGCCGCCCGAGCTCACGAACGAGGTGACGCATGAAGATCCCTCCTCGTGACGGACCGCCCTCCAGCGGCGGCGCCACGGGGCCGCCGTCGAGCCGGTCCAGTGGACCGGTGTCGACGCGCATGCCGAGCTCGCCGCAATCGGCGCGCGGCCCTGTGCCGTCGTCTCCGCAGATCGTCGGCCGCTCGATCACGGATCAGATCGAGACGGTGCTGGCGCAGTTCCTCTCGCCCGCGGTGAGGAAGAGCGTCATCGACTGCGGCATTCGGCAGGCGAAGGTCGACCCGCTCTACGCGCGCGAGGGCGATCTCAGGCGCCTGCTCGTCGAGGTCAAGCGCGGGGTGAAGCTGTTCGTGCGCGATCAGGCGCAGCTCGATCGGTGCATCACCGAGCTCGGCGAGCTCGATCACGCCGCCCCGGCGCCGCGCGAGATCACCATCGACGTGCGCAACGAGGAGGACGTGCTGCGCGCGCGGTCTGCTGGCCGCGAGCTCTGCATCGAGCACCTCGTCAGCGACGTCCTGCAGACGAAGATCGTCACGGCGATCTCCGAGCTCGGGCGCAACATCGTGAGGTACGCGGGCAACGGGCAGATCATCGTCCGCTCGCTCACCTCGCCGATGCGCGCGATCGAGATCATCGCGCAGGATCACGGGCCCGGGATCTCGAACCTGCAGGAGATCCTGAGCGGCAAGTACCGCTCGCGCCACGGCATGGGCGCGGGGCTCCGCGGCACGAAGGCGCTCATGGATGCGTTCGATGTCAAGACGGCGCCCGGCGCGGGGACGACCGTGACGGTCAGGAAGTACCTCGGATGACAATTGCGATCGGGACCGCGTGCTGCGTCGCGGCCGGCGAGGAGGTCGCCGGCGACGAGGTGGTGGTGGTCCGGCAGTCCTCCTGGGCGCTGATCGGCCTCGCGGACGGGCTCGGCCACGGTCCCCACGCAGCGCAGGCGGCCTCCGCCTTCTGTCGCTACGTGGAGGACCACGCGTCGATGCCGCTCGAGGATCTGCTGACCGGGGCAGGGGAGCAGCTCGCGTCGACGCGCGGGGCGGCCGCCGCGCTCCTGCGCATCGACGAGGCCGCCGGCGAGCTCGAGTTCTCGGGCGTCGGCAACATCGCGATGAAGGCGATCACGCGCACGGCGATGCCGATCTTCTGCTCCGCCGGGATCCTCGGGCGCCGCGTGCGGCGGCTCCGCAGCTTTCGATTCCCCGTGGCGCCGGGCGACGTCGTCCTCCTGCACTCGGACGGCATCTCCAGCGGCTTCGATCTCGGCGCGTTCCGCGACCTCGATCCGGAGGAGATGGCGCGCCGCATCGTCGAGGCCCACAAGAAGTCGTTCGACGACGCGACGTGCGTGGTCGCGGTGCTCCGCGACAGGGTCCCTTCGTGACGCAGCGCAGCCCGCCCGTCTTCACCATCCCCGTCACGCGCGAGGAAGATCGCTTCGCCTGCGCGGCCGAGGGCGCGCAGATCGCGCGCTGGGCTGGGCTCTCGGAGCGCGCGCAGCACGAGCTCGCGATCGCCATCGCCGAGCTCGTGTCGAACGCCGTGCGCCACGGCGGCGGCGGCAGCATCAGCATCCGCGCGATCCGCGAGGACGCGCTCGCGGGCAGCGGCCGCTGGGGCGTCGAGGTGATCGTGCGCGACTCCGGCCCCGGCATCGACCCGAAGCTCGCGATCCTGGAGGAGGTGGGGCCGAAGAGCGATCGCAGCCCGTCCTCGTCGAGCTCCGCGCGGCTCGCGCCGAGGATGCCCGGCCAGGGCCTCGGTGTCGGGCTCGGCGCCGTGCACCGGCTGATGAGCTCCGTGGTCATCCGCTCCTCGCCCGGCATCAGCACCGAGGTGATCGCCGTCAAGTGGAAGTAGGCGCCGCGCGCGCCCGCGCCGCGCGAGCCTCCGCGCCGAGCGGCAGCGGCTCGGCGCGCCAGCGGGCGCCGATCGCGGCGATCACGCGCGCGGGCGTCGGCTGACGCCCGCGGCGACCGCGCGCGTCAGTTGAGCTCTTTCTCGGTCCGCTCGCTCTGCTCGGCTTCGAGGAACGTCGCGGTGATCTCGCGCTCGAGCGCGAGGTTGATCTCGCGGTCGAGCGCCTCGATGCTGCCCGCGAGCCGCGCGACGTTGAGGGCGTAGACGAAGACCCGCGCGCACGGGTGGACCTCGGCGCTGCCGCGCAGGCCCCGCTCGCGCTCGTCGGCGTTGAGGCCGTCGAGGAGCACCAGCGCGCGCGGATCGACCCCCTCGGCCACGAGCTCCATCCCGGGCACGTCGGAGATGTAGAGCTCCGCGCCCTCGACGTACCGACGGAGCACGGGGTTGAGCGCGGCGATCGTCTTCTGCGCGAGCGTCATGAAGCCGTCGCGGCTCGGCGCCCAGGGGGGCATGCCGAGCTCGACGTCGAGCTCGCGCGAGCGCAGGAACGCCTGCGTCGCCCCGCGGACGTCGCCCCGCTCGTCGCGGATGAGCCCGAGGTAGTAGTGGGCCTCGGCGTGCCGCGGGTCCTTGAGCGCCGCCTCCTCGATGAGCGCGGCGGCCTTGTCGGCCTGGCCGATCTCGTAGAAGGCGCGGCCCACGAGGAACGTGTGGTTCGGGTTGTCGTACGGGCCGTCGGGGATCCTGGCGGCGACCTGCGCGGCCTCGTCGAGATCGCCCTTGCCGAGCAGCGCGTCGAACTTGAGGAGGAGCGCGTCGATGATCTCCTCGTCGACCTCGGCCAGGTCGAGCGCCTGGTCGCACATCTCGATCGCCTGGTCGAAATCGCCGAGCGGGTGGATGTACACCTCGGCGGCGTTGAGCATCGCCTCCAGGTAGGTGTCGTCGAGGGCGATCGCCTGGCGATACGCCTCGATGGCCTCCTCGCCCTCGCCCTCCAGGGCGGCGACGAAGCCGAGCAGGTTGTGAGCCTCCGGCGAGTTCGGATCGAGCTCGAGCGCCCGCCGGGCCGACGCCTCTGCTCCGCGCGTATCCCCGCGCTGGACAAGATCCCACCCGCGATCGAGGTGCGCCGAGAACTGGTCCATGGCGGCTCCACAAGTGTGCGAAGGGGGCTCCAGAGTCAAGAGGGAGCCCTGTCAAAGCGACCGTTCAAGCTGTTCCGAACACGACCTGCCCGGATTTCCAGCGCCGAGCTCGGCGGCCGGCCAGGCGCCCGCGGGAGCGGCCGGCGGCGCCCTGCCTCCTGGGTCGAGCTCGATCGCGACGCGCTCACTCGTGGATGGAGATGATCGTCCCGCGGTTCTCGGGCGTGGCCCACACCCCGTGCCAGCCGCGGGGCAGCCTGGGCTCGCTCCAGAAGAACACCTTCTTCGCGTCGAGCGGCGAGAGGTTCACGCAGCCGTGGCTCATCTCCCGGCCGAAGTTGGAGTGCCAGAAGGCGCCGTGGAGCGCGTACGACCCGTCGTAGTACGCGACGAACGGCACGTCCTCGATGCTGTACGGCAGATCGCCCGCGACCGTCCCGTCGCCGTCCATCGTGGTCGCGATGTGCTTCTCGCGGATGCGGAACACCCCGGTCAGCGTCGGGTGGTCCTTCTTCTTGTCCTTCGAGCGCCTGCCGGGGGAGACGAGCGCCGCGAAGACGGGCCTGTCGCCCTCGACGGCGACCAGCGTCTTGCGCGACAGGTTCACGTCGATCCACTTCTCGCCCGGCGCGAGGTCCTGCGGCGGGGCGCCGAGCTCGGTGTACGTCCCGTCGGCGCCCTTCATCCACCAGCCCTCGGTGGTCTTCCGGTAGACGACCGACTTGTGCTTGTGGACCTCGCCCGTGAGGCCGAACGCGGCGAAGCGCTCGAGCGAGCCGGCCACGGAGACGGACTTCATCTCGGCGTCGAACTGGTACTTGCTCGCCGTCTTCGCGAGGATGAAGCCGACCGACTTCGCGCCCTCGGGGAAGTCGATGCCCTGCGAGGACGGCGGCTTGATGATGTACATGCGGTCGCTCGGCGCGACGAGCCCCGCGGTCGTCTTGTACCAGCTGCGGCCGTTCCACCCGAAGGTCTTGTCGACCGCGACGAAGAAGCCCTTCACCATCCGCTTCGCGACCGTCGCGTCGGAGTCCTTGTCGAGATCGGCGAGCGTGACGTTGCGCGGCCTGCCGTTCTCGTCGACGTTCTCCCACCAGGGCTTCTCGGGCTCCTCCTCGACCGGCGCCGGGGCCATGATGCCGAGCGACGCGGCCGCGGCGACGGCCGCCGCCTTGTCCTCCGCCGCGGACGCCTGCGTGGCGACGGCGGCCACCGGGGTCGCGCCCGGCTCGGGGGGGCTCGCCGAGGGGCGCGCGGCGGCGGCCGCGGCCGCGGCGGCGACCTCCTTCTCGGTCTCCTCGTAGAGCTCCTCGGCGCGCTGCCGCTCCTCTTCCTTCTTCTTGCGCTTCGACGACTCGAGGTACGGCTCGTAGCGCGCCATCTCGTCCTTCGAGGGGACGGAGCGGTAGAGCGGCGTGCCGTGCGTCGTGTTGAACGCGTACTTGTACGGGAGGACGTCGTCGAGGTTCGGCGCCGTGATGCCGAGGCGCACCTGCGGGTTCGACAGGTCGGTCGTGGCCGACCTCCCGCAGACGTAGCCGCCGTCGAGGAGGCGGTACCAGCCCTTGGCGCAGCTGCCGCCCTTGATCGGCTTCGGATCGACCGGCACCTTGCTGCCGAGCCGGATGTAGCCGAGCCGCTGCTTCGAGAACTCCATCGTCGGGTAGACCGCCGCCTGCGGCACGATCGAGCCGAGCAGCGGACCCGTGTAGGGTTTGTCGGGCGCGGGCGGCTCCGGGGCCGCCGAGGGCGCGGCGCTCGGCGCCTCCTTGGGGGCGTCGGCCGACGCGATCGCGCGCGCCGACGAGGTGGGCGACGGGCGGGGGAGCGACGACGTCCGCTCGGGCGGCGACTTGCCCTCGGTGGAGGGGCCGGGGGGCGCCTCGCCCTGGCAGCCGCTCGCCCACGCGGCGGTGCCGGCGAAGGCCGCCGCGGCGATGAACCCGAGCGCGCTGGAGACGAGCGAGGAGCGCGCGGCGCCGCCCGCGGAGCGGCCGGCGTCCGGCGCGGGTTGCGGCTTCCGCGCGCCGCCGGTGCGGACGTTGCCGCTGCCGTGCGATCGTGCGGGGTCGTTCTGCCCGCGGGGGCGGGGCGCCTGAGAGCGGTTCATCGCATCCACAGCGTTGGGCGAGGACCGGCCATCCCGGTCCTCGCGGTCGTTTGATCGACCCGTAGGGTCGGGTCGGCTCGGCGGTCTTAGTACCTGGTCACTCACGTGTCGATCCACTTCTCTGCGGAGCGCGCGTCCCTCGGGGTTCGCCGCGGCGGGCGCCGGGGCAGGCGGCATCGCATGAGCGTCGCCGGAGCGAACGACATGCCACGCAGCCCCGACGTGGGGCGCACGCGCGGCCCGCGCGCCGTCCGCGGTGCGAGTGCCGTTCGGACGGCGGCTGCTAGGGTACCGCCGTGGCGGAACGGACCCCGGGGCGTGGCTCGAACAACACGACTTCGGCCCGGCGTGCGGGCCTGGGCGCCGGGGTCATCCCGCTCGTCCGCGCCGCCTCGCGGCGCGCGCTGGCGACCGCGGCGGCCGTCGCGCTGCTCCTGCACCTGCCCCTCCTGCCGACCCCGCTGTTCTCGTGGCTCGAGGCGATGTTCGCGCTGCGGGGCGAGCTGACCGACTACGACGCCGGCGAGACCATCGTCCCGATCGACCTCGATCTGCTCGCGGACGATCCCAGCGCGGTCGCGGCGGCGCCCTCCGCGACCGGCGGCGCGGCGACGCCCGGCGGCGAGGGCGCCGCCGCGCCCGCGACGCCGCCGCCCGCGACGCCTCCTCCCGCGGCGTCGGCCAGCGCCGCGCCCGAGGCGCCGGACGCCGGCGCGCCGCCGCCGCGCCGCCGGCCGCCGGGCGACGCGGGCCCGGACGCGGCCGGGGACGGGGGCGCGGGCGACGACAGCGATCACCCGAACCTCCGCACCCCGCTGAGCGCCGCGGGCGCGCCGGGCAAGCTCGCGTCGAAGGACCCGAACGTGCAGGTGCTCATCGCCGGCGACCGGCTGCGCAGCCACGAGCTCGGCGAGTGGTTCGGCCGGATCCTGACGACCATCCCCCAGTGGCAGTCCTTCTTCCAGGACACCGCCGTCGACCCGATCCGGGACATCGACCACCTCCTCATCGCCGGGCCGCAGCTGCGCGACTCCAGCAAGGTCGTCGCCGTCATGGACTACCGGGCGCCCGAGGAGGCCATGCGCGCGGCGGTCGACGTCGTCGTCCGGCGCTCCAACGGCTCGTGGATCGAGGACGCCCCCGTCCCCGCCGCCCGGGCCACCGCCGACCGCAGCGAGCGCATCTTCGCGCTGGTCCCGGACCGGCGGCTGCTCGTGGTCCTTCCCGCTGAAGAAGAAGCTCAACTATCCAAGTTGAAGTCTATGAAAGGCTTCAACAAATCGTCCGCGGCGGGCATCGTCATCTCCCTGCTCACGCCGGCGAACGCCTTCCGCGGGGTCCAGGCGCTCCCGAAGAGCATCGCGTGGATGCGGCTCACGGTCACGCCGACCAAGGACGGGGGCGCCGACCTGACCCTCACGGCGGGCGACGAATCCCCTGAAGATGCGCTGGCTCACGCGCAAGAGCTCACGAGGACCTTGAACGCGATCCGGACCATCAACCTGGGGATCACGCGCATCGACGTGGTGGACGAGGTCACCTTCAACACCGACGGGAAGGTCATCTGGTCGAAGCTCCACGTCACGAACCGGCAGCTCAAGCTGATCATGGGCTTCGTGGAGCAGGCGCTGCGGGAGCAGGCCGCCGCGCGGAGGAGGAAGTAGCGCGCGGCGCGGAAGCGGCGACGCGCCGGGCAGCGCCGCGGGCGGGGAAGGGGCGGCGCGCGGGGCAAAGGACGGCCGCGCGCGCCTCGGGGGGCGCGGAGACCCTCCGGGGCCGCTCGGAACACTAGCCAAAGGGGCGGCGTTCAGTTAATCCGACCAGCCCGCGCCGATGACGCCCGATCACTCTCCGCACGCCGTGCTCGATGAGCTTGCCGGACACCCCCATGGCGACGACCTCGCGCGGGTCGTCCACACGGCGGCCTTCGCCGCCGCGGACGAGCGGCGGACCACCCTGGAGGGCGGCCTCGCGGAGCTCGTGGACCGCGCGGGCCTGTCGGCCGCCGACGCGGAGACCCGGTTCGGCAACGTGATCCGGGCGCTCGAGCGCGGCACCAGCGAGGGCGCGGGGAGTGCGACCCGGGTACTCCTCGCCACGCTGCTCGCCCGCGGGGTCGCCCTATCGCCGCCCGAGGGGCCGGACGCGGAGGGGCGCGTGGCCGAGGCGCTCGTCTGGCTGGCGACGTACACCTCGGTCGACGCGCTGGCGGCCCTGGACGCCGCGCTGGGCGAGCGCGCCGCGGGGCTCTGGCGGGCGGTCGCCGCGCTGGTGCGGCGCGCCGACCAGGGCGCGCTGCCGCAGCTCGGCCGGGCGGGCGCGATCATCGCCGCGGCCGCGCTGCGGGGGAGCGCCTCGCCGGACGCGCGCGCCGAGGCCGCGGCGCTGGTGGACGAGGTGCGCGACCCGATCGTGCGGTCGCTGCTGCGCGACGCGGCGTCGCCCGGCCGGCGGCCGAGCCGTGCGCCGGGCGCGTCGGCCGCGGGCGGCGACGCCGCGCAGGGCGGCGCGGGGGCGAGCGGGGACGAGGGCTGGGCGGAGGGCGACGGCCGGGCGCCGGGGCGGCTCGCGGGCGAGCTGTCGCCGCCGCCGCGCGGGCCGGTGGCGCTCGTGCTGCTGGCGGCGACCGGGATCCTGCTGGCGATGCACGCCGCCCGGCTCGCGGGGCGGTTCCTCCTGCGGTACCGCCGGCCGGCCGCGGTGGAGATCGGCGCGAGGGGCGTGACCGTCCGGAGCCGGACCGAGCTGTTCGGCCGGACGCTGCGCGAGCAGGAGACGTACATCCCGGTCGAGTCGCTCCTGCGGGCGACGCGCGAGGTGCGCTACCCGCGGCTCGGGCTCTATGCGGGGCTCGTCGCGCTGGGGCTGGGGACGTACCTCGGCGTGTCGCTGCTCGTCGACGGCGCGCGGGCGGGCTCCCCCGAGCTGCTCGGCATGGGCGCGCTCGTGTTCGCGTTCGGCGCGGCGCTCGACTTCGGGCTGTCCCACGTGGAGACGGCGGCCCGCGGCCGCTGCCGCGTGGTCCTCGTCCCGCGGAAGGGCCCGGGGGTCGCGCTCGCGGGGATCGAGCGCGCGGCCGCGGACGCCGCGCTCAGCAGGCTGCCGCGCGCCTGAAACTTGGCCGGATCGCGCCGCCTCCGCTAGGCCGATCGGGCGAGGTGATGGCGATGCGCTCGAAGACCGAGGCGATGGCGGGGCTCAGGCGGATGCTGCACGACATGCTGATCGCGCGGGAGGGCGGGGAGAGCGCTCCCCGCCTGGCGCGCGCGAAGGGTTACGTGGACGGCGCGATGCGCGAGCTGCTCGAGAGCGGCCAGGCGACCCGGCAGGAGCTCCTGGAGCTGGTGGCCGCCGAGCGCGCGCGCGTGAGCGGCCCCGCGATCACGGAGATCCGCGCGGCGTCGCTGTGAGCGCGTGACGGCGTCGCGCTGCGGCTCGCTGTGAGCGCGTGACGGCGCCGCGCTGTGGCGTCGCCGTGAGCGCACGGCGGCGCTGCGGCGCGGCTCACTGCGGCGCGCAGCTCGTGTTCGTGGCGAAGTCCCAGCAGGCGCCGCTCACCCCGGGCGCGCCGGCGTTGCTGTCGCCGCCGCCGAACCCGGAGCGACCGCCGCCTCCGGCCGGGCCTCCGTCGAACGGCACCTCGGCGGGCGCGGGGCTCGGCGTGACCTTGTAGGCGATGCCCACCGCGTGGCCACCTCGACCGCCGCCGCCGGGGCCGCCGTCGCCGCCGGCCCCGCCCTTGCCACCCGGGCAGCCCTCGATCGAGCCGGACGCCGTGACGCGGTTGCCGCCGTCGGCCCCCGTGCCGCCCGCGCCACCGGGGCTTCCGTCCCCGCCCGCGCCGCCGTTGCCCGCCTTGCCGACGGCGACGGTCACGTCGGTCAGCGCCAGCTGCGTCCCGAGGCTGAGGATCGCGATGCTCGATCCGCCGGCCTTGCCGCCGGCTCCTCCTCTGCCGCCGCAGCCGCCGGCCCCGCCGCCGCCGCCGCTGGCGCCCGCACCCTCGGTGAAACTCCCTCCGCCGAGCGAGCAGAACTGTCCCGCCTTCGCGCCGCCGCCGCCGCCGCCGCCTTGACCGCGCGCCCCGTTGACGCCCTTGCCGCCGTCGCCTCCGACGATGCTGGCCAGCTGCAGCGTGGTGTCGCTGCCGCCCGTGCCAGCCCCGCCGGTGGCGCCCCTCGCGCCGGGTTCGCCGCTCCTGCAGTCGATCGACGCGCCTGGCTGCCCGTGCCCGACGCCGCCGACGCCGTCCTCGGTCGAGGGATCCACCTGCGGCGTGCCGGTCTGGCCGTTTTGCCCGCGCCCCTCGTCTTCCTCGGGCTTTCCACCCAGGCCGCCGACGCCGCCGCTCGTCTCGCCGTCGTCGCACGTCGTCTTGCCCGGCAAGCCGCCGTAGACCGCGACGACGCACGCGTGCGACACGTCCGCCGGCGCGCTCGCTCCGTTCTGCGCGGCCGCCGACGTCTCGCCCGACGCGCCGTCCCTCGCATCGCCCGCGATCACGTCGACGCGCACGAGCTCGGCCTCGATATCCGCGACCGCCACGCCGATCGACGACCCGCCCGGCTTCGTCGCGTCGGCCGCGCGGATCGTGAAGCTCCGGACCTTCACCCCGCCCGCGTCCTCCGCGAGCGTGAGCGCCACCTCGTCGGCGGAGCCCTCGATCGCGCTCCGCGCCTGCTCGCTCCAGGTCCAGTCCGCGGTGCAGTCGAAGCCGCCGATCACCTCGACCGGCGCCTTGACCGTGACGCTCTCCTCGAACACGCCGCTCGAGCACGCCAGCACCCGCTTGCCGTTCGCGTTCGCGATGGCCTCGGCGAGCGACGCATACGGCCGCGCCTTGGTCCCGTCGCCGTCAGACGCCGCGTCCGCGCTCGCGAACACGGCGCACCGCTCCGTCACCGTGCTCGCGTCCTGGGTCGGATCCGGGTCGCACGTCGGGTCGGGCGCGTTGCCGCCGGTCCCGGTCGCTGCGGGGGGGCAGTACCGGGCGTCGTCCTCGCAATCCTCGGAGTAGGACAGCGGCCAGCATCCGACGAGCTGCAACGCCACGACCGCCGACGCGGCGGGGAGCGTCCACAGGAAGGGGATGCCGAGCCTCCGCCGGCGCGCGGCGCGCCGCGACGGCGCGCCGATCTCGGCCTGCGCTCCGCCGGAGGGGGGAGGGGATGCGTTGCTCACCGCCTTGCTGCTCGTCCGTTCCGTCGCTCTCATCGTCCAAGCCTTTCCTGTGGCGCTTCGCCGTGCCTGCACATCCTTGCAGAGGACGCACCGCGCCCTGGTCGCGCCGACCGGAGCATAGCCAGTCGGCGGATCGCCGGATCAAGGGCGATCCGCCGGCCGCGTGCTCCCGCCGGAGATGCGCGCGGCGCCCCGCGCCCGCGCGGGCCGGGGCCCGGCGCCCTGGCGGGGGCTCAGGGGGCGACGAGCGCCACGTCGCCCTTCGTGGTCTGGCCGCCGACGCGCCACCAGTTCGCGATGAGCAGCTCCCCGTCCACCTCGATGATCCGGGAGAAGGCGCCCGCGAACCCCTCCTGCTCGATCTCCTGCACGAGCCAGCTGTGGCCGTCGCCGCTCTTCGTCCCGATCGCGAGCCGCAGGGTCCCGCTCGTCGCGTCCTGGTAGCTGATGCGCACCTCGCCGGCCGCCGTCACGAACACGCTCGCGTCGTCGCCGACGAGGTGCTGCCCGTCCGCGAAGGGGACGCCCTCGATCCCGAGCCCGTCGTCCGCCACCTCGGGCGCCTCGACCTCCTCGCCGCCCTTCACCCGCGCGTACCGCAGCCCCTCCGAGCGGCCGTCCGCGTAGGCGAGGTGCCAGTCGCCGGCGCGATCGATGAACAGCGACGCGCCCATGCCGACGTCGCCCGTGTCGGTCCCGTCCGGCGCCGCGCCGTCCACGATCCGCGTCTCCCACGCCCCCGCCGATCGCGACGCGATCACCACGTCGCCGCGGATGCGATCGTAGAACGCCAGGCCGAACCCGCCCGCGTCGTCCGGGGCCATCGCGATGTAGTCGCCGATCGCCTCGGGGTACGTCTCGGTCCGGTTCCCGTCGGAGATCTCGGCGCACGCCGGCGAGCCGTCGCCGTCGATGCACGCTTCTCCCGAGGCGCACGCCGGCGCGCAGTCGCCGCTCGCGAGCGGCTTCACGCAGCGCCCCGTGGACCGGACGCACTTCGTCCCCGCGCCGCAGAGGAACTCGCGGCACGGCGTCGCCTCGTCGGTCGCCACGTCCTCGAACCGCCACGCGCCCTCCCCGGGCGTGGCGCTCTCCCCGGTCGCGAGCCGGACGCTCGACGTGACCGCGCCGTCCTCGCCGGGCTCCATCGCGAGGTAGGCGATGACGGGCAGCCCCTTCACGAAGAGGAGCTTCGCGTAGCGGCCGATGTCGCTGTTCGGCGCCTGCTGCACGGAGCTCACGGCCCACGTGTCGCCCTGCTTCTGCGCGAACTTCAGCCCGCGGTGGGTCCGGTCGTAGTAGGCGACCGCCGGCTCGCCGTCCGGGCCGATCGCGATCGAGGTCCAGAGGCCGACGTCGTCGCCCGGTTCGGTCTGGCCCCCGCGGAACCCGCTCGCGTCGAACCGGGTCGGGTCGACCGGAGGCTCGGCGGGCACGCCGTCGATCGCCTCCCACGCGACGGCCTCGCCGTCCCAGGTGCCGACCACGAGGTCGCCCCACTGGAAGGCGTTGCGCCAGTCGGCCTCCGCGTAACCGGCGACCCAGACGGTGCGCTCGTCGCCGGCGACCGCGACCGAGGTGTAGGCCCCGATGAGGCCGTGCTCCAGCGTCATGCAGTCGGGCGCGACGCATTTCTGGTCCTCCACGACCGGCTCGTCGCTGCACGAGCAGCCCGCGTGCGAGCCGAGGAGCGCGGTGACGGCGACCGCGGCCAGCGCGCCGCGCGCGCGTCCCGGCGCCGCGCGCGTCGGCGCCTCGCCGCGGGCGGGCGCCTCGCCGCGGCCGGCGGCGCGCCGGGCGCCGCCGCGCCGCGCGAGCCGCACGATCGCCGCGGCGGCCGCGAGGCCGAGCCAGAGGCCGCCCGACGGACCGCCGCTCGGGCCGCCGGCCACGACGCAACCGCAGCCGGCCGACGGGTCGACCGGGAAGCGGCCGCGGAGGATCGGCTGCCGCGCCGTGCCGAGGTTCCCCTCCTCGTCCACGGCCTCGACCTCGATGTCGGCGGCGCCGCCGACGTCCACCGACCGCATCTCCGCCGCCGTCGACCACGCCGACCACGGCCCCCCGTCGAGCCGCACGCGCACCTTCGCGCGCTCGGCGTCCGACACCCCGTCGCGCACCTCGAGCGGCGCCCACCCGTCGACCGCCGCGCCGACCGAGATGACCGGCGGATCGACGTCGACCACCATCTCCACGGTCGCTGGCGTGGGATCGAGCGACAGCGGGTCGCCCGCGACGCGCGATCGCACCGAGATCAGGTGGCGCCCCGGGAGCCGCAGCCAGTTGTCGCGCAGGTCGACGATGCGCTCGCGCGTGAACGGGCGCCACGCGCCGCTGTCGACGCGGTACGAGTACTCGACGACCCGGGTGCCGTCGTCGAGCGGCGAGCTCATGACGAGCCGCGCCGTGGGCCCGTTGTCGCGGGTCATCGTCGGCAGGCGGAGCCCCTCGGCCCGCACCTCCTTGCGGCTCAGCTCGGCCTGGGTCTCGCTCTGCATTGAGCGCTGCTGCGCCGCCGTGGCGAACGACGCGAAGATGCCGAGGTAGTGGTCCTGGCCCTTCGTGAGCTTCCGTAGGCCGGGGGAGCCCGCCCCCTCGGCCGACTCCGGGAGGATCAGCGAGAGCCCGAGCGGCGCGAGCGGCCCGTCGAGATCGATCGCCGGCAGGCCGCTGCCGATCAGCTGCCCGACCTGGCTGCCGAGGAGGCTCCCCAGCGCCTCCGCGATCGACCCGGGGTTCTCCCGGAGGAGCGCGCTGTTCGTCACCTCGCCGTTCGTGACCCCGATCGTCGCGATCACCGGCGTGAGCCCCTCGGGGGTGACCGCGAGGTTCATGGGCACATCGAGATCGAACGTCGCGGTCATGAACCGGATGAACCGGTCGAGGGACCAGATGTAGAAATCGAAGCTCGCCCGCTCGAGCTGGATGCGGATCAGCGGATCATCGACGGCATCCGTGCCGTCGCCGAAGGTGACCCGCGGCGGCGCCTGCGGGCGGATGACGAGCGCGACCTGCTGCGACTCGCGCTGGAGCGCGAGGTCCTTGGCCGACGCCGCGAGCAGCCCCAGCGTGCCGGAGTTGAGGAGAGGCACCGTCTCCGTGGAGATCCCGAGGCAGAGCAGTCCGCTGTTGTAGAGACCGTTCATGGCGTAATTCGCGAACCGCTCGGAGATCGCGAGACCGACGTGCGGGCCGGGGAGGTCGCCGGGCCAGCCGGAGACGGTGTTGGCGACGAGCTCATCCGGAATCGGAATGCCCGCGGGCAGCTCGACGTCCGACAGCGGCACACACTTCGAGGTCGGCAGCGGCTCGGCGCCGCCGTAGAGGCCGAGGGTGACCCCGTTGCCGATGGGGTTGAGGTCGCCCCACGCGAGATCCGAGCCGTCGTCGCGCTCGCCCATGCCGCCGCCGGCGAGCAGGAGGTCGAACCCGCCCTGGGTGCCGGGGGAGATGCTCGCGAGCAGCTGGCCGAGGTCGAGGTGGCCCTCGACGCCGAGCAGGATCGAGGCGCACTCGTCGGTCGCGTGCGTGCCGTAACGGCAGACCCCGCCGATAGCGTTCGTGCCGTCGGGGCAGGCCGGATCCAGCGTCGGATCGGCCTTCAGACAGAGCTGCTGGTCGAGCTGACCCTTCAGGGCGTCGGACATGGATCCCATGAAGCTCGTGAGGATCGGCTTCACGAAATCGAGGGCATCGCCCACCCACGTGCCCCCGCAGTCGAGGTGCAGGCTCGATTCGAGCTGATCCTCGTCGATCCAGAGCCGGTTCACCTTGACGCGCGAGTAGCCCTGCCGCGAGTGCTGCGGGTTCACGTCGATCTCGATCGAGAGGTCGACCTCGACATCGATGTTCGTGAAGGTCTGCTCGTCGGGCGGGCACGCGTCGTTGCCGTTGAGGGTGACGTACTGGGTGCTCTCGCCAAGGATGCCGCCGTCGAGGAAGATGGGCAGCCGCTGCATCCGCACCGGCAGAGGCCCCCGGATGACCAGGTTGTGCGGCGTCTTGGGCTGGATCTGCAGCGCCGCGCCCCCCGCGTCGATCTCGGCCACGCACGCCGGGGGGGTCGCCGCCGGATCGGCCCCGCCGGGACAGAGGGTGTAATCGACGATGCCGGCGGCCACGGAGCCCGAGGACTTCGGGATGGAGAAGGTGATCACGCCGCTGTCTCCGCCGCCGAGCAGCGCGCGCCCGAGCACGCCCAGGTTCTGCTCGAGGAACTCGATGCCCGACTGCGTGAGCCGCGCCGAGCCGGCGTTCTCGATGCGGTCCGCGGGCTTGAAGCCGGCGGGGAGGGGTGTCATTCCACAGCCGGAGCACCCGCCGCCCGAAGCGGCACACCCGGCGATGACAAGGAGCACAAGGATGGAGGAGAAATGCTTGATGACGCGGGGCATAAGGAACCCTCCGAGGAGCGCGGCCCGCAGCGCCGAGCCCGCTGGGCGCGGGCGTCAGGACGCCACGACAAAGCGTACGCTCCCCGGAGAGCCGCCCGCAAGCGCTACTGCTGGCAGAGACCGTTGATCTTGACGGCGCTCGCCGCGAACTCGCCGCCGAGCGTATAGGCGTCTGCGCAGTCGTCCGTCGCAGGCGAGTTCGTCGCGCTGCACCAGTCGCCCTTGAGCACGATCTGGCCGCCCTCGTCGCGCTTGCACGTATTGGGTGCCCCACCGGCTCCGTATTTTACGATATCGCCCGAGAGCACGACACAGAGGCTCTGGTTGACGTCGGGCACGATCACCCGGTCGACCTCCTCCAGCGTGATGAAGGCGGCGAGCTTGCCGCCGTTGATGAACGCCGGCGGGTCGCCGTCCTGGCCGGGGAGGCAGGCGTTCATCGGGTCGAGCCCCTCGACGTTGTACCGGCCGATGCAGTTGTTGTCCGCGGACAGCGTCGCGTCGGTGAGCCGCACCTGGTGCATGGGTAGGATGATCGGATCCGGGCTCGTTTCCAGGAAGATCGGGACGTTGAGGGTCTCGGCCTCGCCGCTCCACGCGCCGTCGTCGCCCACGGGGGCGTCGATCTCGGTCGGCGCGATCTCGAACTCGCCCACGGACATGTTCGCGAAGCAGTACCCCTCGAGCGGGTCGTCCGCGATCTTCGCGCCGCCGGTGCGCAGCTTGCCGTTCGCCTTGTCGAACTCGAGCAGCCAGGAAAAGGTGCCCGTGCCGTTCAGATTACACTGGGGCAGATTGATCGTCAGGCCCTGGGCGACGAGGCGGGCGACATAGCCGATCGCGAGCACGTCGGGCTTCGTGATCGTGAGCTGCGCCATGCGCAGCCCGAACGTGGTCGCGTCCCGATTGTCATGGACGGCGACGCAGTCCGAGGCGACCGCCGTGCAGACCGGGTGTTTCTGCGAGCAGTCTCTTACGGTCGCGCCGCCGGTCGCCCCCGAGGAATTCGAGCTCGTCCCCCCGCCGTCGTCGCCACCGCAGCCCGCCGCAGCCGCCGCGCCCGTCAGCGCGGACACACCTAGTACGCAAACTACCTTCTGAAATCGCATCTCTCGCCTCCTCTCGACTCAAAGATGCCGAGTATAGGCGCCGGGAATGCGATGACCACGCGGGAGACGGGACGCCGCACCGCGTTGTCACCGCCTCATCGCTGCTGCGCGACGAAGCGGTGACGCCGGGCGGCGCGCTCGGGGACGCCTAGCGACGCTCGTAGCGATCGCCGAGGCGGTCGCCCACGGGGAGCGCGCGCAGGAGGCGAATCATGGTCCACACCGTGCCAGCCAGCTTGCGCAGCTTCGAGGTGCCGACGCGCTCGTTGTAGTCGATCGGCATCTCCACCACGCGATAGCCGCACTTGGCCGGGAAGAGCAGCGTGTCGATGGGCAGCGCGTCCCCCTCACCGTCGAAATCGAACGCCCGAATCACCGAGCAGCGGTAAGCGCGCATGCCGCTGTGGACGTCCGAGGTGGGGATGCCGTGCATCGCGTGCGCCATGGCGGCGAAGGCGCGGTTGGCGAGGTAGTTCGGGACCGGCATGGCCGCGGGCCGCGAGCGCGTGCGAGCGCAGTTCACCACGTCGGCGCCCTCCTCCTCGACGAGCCGCCGGAGCACCGGGATGTTCTCGGCGGGGTAGGTGAAGTCGCAATCGAGGTAGATGAGCAGCTCGCTCCGGGCCGCGGCGCTGTACATGAGGAGCTCCATCGCCGGGCCGTGGCCGCGGGGCGGCACCTGGCGGAGCACGCGCGCCCCGAGGCTGGCCGCGATCTCGGGGGTCCGGTCCCGCGTGGAGCTGTCGACGCAGAGGATCTCCGCGTCGGGCGCGGCCTTCCTGATCTCGCCGATCATGGCGCCGACGCTCTCCTCCTCGTCCATCGTGAGCATGCCGACGGTGAGCCGCATCCGGCGGGGGCGCGGCGGCTTCCTGGCGACGATCACGTGCTGGAACGCGAGGAGGCCGGGCGCGCGGCTCGCCACGACGTCCTCCAGCGGGCGGACGAGCGCGTGGTAGGCCTTGTAGGGGAGCGAGCGGGCGAGATCGGTGGGGTCGTCGCCCGCGCCGAGGCCGCTCAGGATGAGCTCCTTGGCGGCGCGGACGAGCATCGGGTTCTGCTCGACGCGGAGCACCTCGAGCCCGGCCCGCTCGACGAGCCGGAGCGCCGACGCGCGGGTGAAGAAGCGGAGGTGCGAGTCGTCGAGGATGCCGCTCGGCGCGTAGTCGAACCGCCCCGCGAGGAGGCCGAGGCGCACCGGCCACGCCGCGACGTTCGGGAGCGAGACGATGACGTGGCCGTCCTCCTCGAGGTGCGGCAGGAAGCGGCAGAGCACGGCGAGCGGATCGGCGGTGTGCTCGAGGACGTCGGCGAACAGGATCAGGTCGAAGCGCCGGTCGCCGAGCGCCTCGCGCACGGCGGCGTCGCTCGTGATGTCGGCGGCGAGGACCTCGTCGAGCGCCTCGCCGGCGCGCGCGAGCGACGCGGGCGCGATCTCGATCCCGGTCACGCGCGCGCCCGTGCGCTTGACCGCGGCGCCGTTGAGCCCGATCCCGCAGCCGACGTCGAGCACCGTCCGGGGCCGGCCGGCGACGGCCACGAGGGCCCGGTTCACCTCCTCGACCGCGTACTTGCGGCCGGCGGGGGCCTCCGCCGGGGCGCGGAGCGGCGCGCGCGGGCCGGCGGTGTCCTCGTCTCTCGGGTCTCCGGGGGGGCGCGGCCCTCGAGCTTCCACGTCTCCTCGCGCGCGGCCGGGCTCGGCGTTCACGCGCGGCTACTTAGCACGCTTCTCCCAGGCGGCGTTGAATTCGCGGATCGTCTCCTCGGTCTTCGGGTTGTGGAGCATCTTCCGCAGGATGGCCGGCGGCACGGTCACGATGTGCGCGCCGGCGTCGAGCGCCTCGTTCACGTCCATGAGGTGGCGGATCGAGCCCACGATGATCTCGGCGCGCAGCCGCTCGCGATCGAGCCGCGCGCGCGTGCGCTCGATGACCGGGGCCGCCGGGTAGCCCATGTCGCGGATGCGCCCGCTGAAGATCGAGACGTACGCGCCGCCAGCGAGGGCCGCGAGGTACGCCTGGTTGAAGCTCATCACGCACGTGACGTTGGTGCGCACGCCGCGCTTCGCGAGGGCGTGCGTCACCTTGAGGCCGACGTCGCTGAACGGCACCTTGACGCAGATCCGCTCGGGCGCCCACGCGTGGTAGCCGCGGGCCTCCTCGAGCATCGCCGCCTCGGTCTCGCTCGTCAGCTCGACCGACACCGGGCCGGCCGACGCCGAGAGCACCTCGCGGATGCGCCGCTCGAGGTCGACGCAGCCCGCGTCGCGCGAGAGGATGAGGGGGTTCGTGGTCACGCCCGCGAGCACGCCCCAGGAGAACATCTCCTTGATCTCGTCCGGGTTCGAGCTGTCGAGGAAGAACATGCCGCGCTCCTGCGGGCTCGCCCGAGCCCCGGCGGGGTCTAGGCCAGTTCGGCGGGACGGAGAAGGAGAAACCGTCCGCGCTGCGCTGCGCGGCAGAGCGGCCCGGTCCGCCCGCCACGCGCGCACGTTGCCGGCGTGAACGGCGTTGCAGTCGAGGGGAGTCCGCGCTTCATTTCGGGGAGTCGGGGATCTCCCTCCGGCTGAACGTTTCGGCACGGACAGCGCGTCGATGAGCAGCGGACGATCGTCGTCGAGAGACCCGGTGGAGCACAGCCCACTGCTGCACAGCTCGCTGCTCGCGTCCTGCTCGCCGGCCGGGCTCTACGTGGCCTCGCTCGACGGCCGCCTCCTCGACTGCAACGAGGCGCTCGCCCGGCTGCTCGGCTACGGCTCGCGGCAGGAGGCGCTCGCGGCGGCGGATCTCGTCCTCGGCGGGTGCGTGGCGGGCGGCGCGGGCGGGAAGCCGCCGCCGGCGAGCGCGATCGAGACGTGCCTCACGCGCCGCGACGGATCGACGGTCCGCGTGATGCGGACCGAGTCGCTCGCGGAGGGGCGCGGGGAGCGGCTCGTGACCGGGGCGATCGTCGATCTGTCGTCCTCGCGCTCCACCGAGGAGCGCCGGCGCGAGCTCTCGGAAGAGCTGCGCCAGGCACAGAAGATGGAGGCGGTCGGGCGGCTCGCCGGCGGGATCGCGCACGATTACAACAACCTGCTCGCGATCATCCTGAACTACACGAGCCTCGTCATGGAGGAGCTCGACGAGCAGAGCCCGGTGCAGAAGGATCTCGCCGAGATCAAGGGCGCCGCGCAGCGGGCGGCGTCGCTCACGCGGCAGCTGCTCACGGTGAGCCGGCGCGGGCTCGCGCAGCCGGTCGTGCTGGATCTGCGGGACGTGGTGCGCGGCATGGAGGGCGCGCTCCGCGCCGCCGTCGGGGGCGGCGTCGAGCTCGCGATGGCGCTCGGCCCCTCGGGGTGCCGGGTGCTCGCGGACGCGGGGCAGCTCGAGCAGGTGGTCATGAACCTCGCGCTGAACGCGCGCGACGCGATGCAGGACGGCGGCCGGCTGTCGATCGAGGCGCGCGCGGTCCGCGTCGGCGCCGCGGGGGGCCTGCACGAGGCGCACCCGGCGATCCCGCCCGGCAGGTACGCGCGCCTCGTCGTGAGCGACACCGGCAGCGGGATGAGCGACGACGTGCGGACGCGCGCCTTCGAGCCGTTCTTCACGACGAAGCCGAGGGGGAAGGGGGCCGGCCTCGGGCTCGCCACCGTGTACGGGATCGTCAAGCAGTGGCGCGGCTTCATCGAGCTCGCGTCCCAGCCCGGGGAGGGCACGCGCGTCGAGATCTACCTGCCGCTCTCGGCGCGGCCGTCGGCCTCGCGGCGCGGGCGCGCGCCCCACGCCGCGCCGCGCCGGGGCGACGGCGGGACGGTGCTCGTCACCGACGACGAGGACGCGGTGGTCGCGCTCGCGAGCCGGATCCTCGCGCAGCACGGCTACACCACGCTGACGGCGCGCGGCCCGCGCGAGGCGCTGCGCGTCTGCGAGGCGCAGCGCGGGCGGGTCGACCTCTTGCTCACCGACGTGCTGATGCCCGAGATGTCCGGCGGCGAGCTCGCCGAGCGCCTCGTGAAGCAGCGGCCGGACATGCGGGTGCTCTTCATGTCCGGCTACACGGGCGACGCGCTCGCCGCCCGGCCGGACGCCGCGGTGCTGGGCAAGCCGTTCACGGCCGAGTCGCTCCTCCGCGCCGTCCGCAGGGCGCTCGGCGGGGCCGCGTAGCGGGGCAGCAGGGCCGCGTCGCGAGGCGCGGGCGCCGGCGCTACGGCGCCTCGCCCCGCTTGATGCCGTACGCGCGGATCTTCTTGTGGAGGTTCGTGCGCTCGACGCCGAGCAGCACGGCCGCGCGCGAGATGTTCCAGTCGAGGCTGGCCAGCACCTCGACGATGTAGCGGCGCTCGGCCCGATCGCGGAACTCGCGCAGCGTGAGGCGAGGGCGCTCCGGCTCGCTCCGGGCCGCGCCCGCGGGCGGCTCGGCCGCGCCGGGGGCGGGCGGCGCGCAGGGCCCCTCCCCGGCGGCGGCCTGCGCGTCGTCCTCGAACGGGTTCTCGTGCGGATCCTCCGGCAGATCGGCGATGGTGACGACGTCGCCCGAGAGGATCGCGGCGCGCTCGATGACGTTCTTGAGCTCGCGCACGTTGCCCGGCCAGCTCCGGCGCTCGAGCGCGGCGTAGACCACCGGATCGATCGCCTTCTGCTTCAAGCCGTTCTCGTTGCAGAACGCCGCCATGAACGCGTCGGCGAGGGCGCGCAGGTCCTCCATGCGGTCGCGCAGCGCCGGGCTCTTGATCGGGAACACCGCGAGGCGGAAGAAGAGGTCCTCGCGGAAGCGCAGCGCGGCGACCTCGCGCGAGAGGTCCTTGTTCGTCGCGGCGAGCACCCGGACGTCGACGTGCCGGCTGTGCTCGCCGCCGACGCGGCAGATCTCGCCCGACTGCAGCGCGCGCAGCACCTTGGCCTGGGCGGCGAGGTCCATGTCGCCGATCTCGTCGAGGAACAGCGTGCCGCCGTGGGCCTGCTCGAAGAAGCCCCGCTTCGGCCCGCTCGCCCCGGTGAACGCGCCGCGCTCGTGGCCGAAGAGCTCGCTCTCGATGAGCTCGCGCGGGATCGCGGCGCAGTTGACCCGGACGAAGGGGCCCCGCGCCCGCGGCGAGAGCCGGTGGATGGCGCGGCTGATGAGCTCCTTGCCGGTGCCGCTCTCGCCGGTGATGAGCACGCTCGCCTTCGTGGGCGCGACGCGATCGATCTCCTTGAACAGCCGCTGCATCGCGGCGCTCTGGCCGATCATCTCGTAGCGCGACTGCACCTGGGCCTTCAGGTCCTCGACCTCCCGCGCGAGCCGCGAGTTCTGCAGCGCGTTCTTGACCCCCACGAGGACGCGCTCGCGGTTGAGCGGCTTCTCGAAGAAGTCGCAGGCGCCGAGCTTGACGGCCTTCACCGCGTCGTTGACCGTCGCGTGCCCGCTGATCACGATGACCGGCAGCTCGCGGGTGGCGTCGTCCTGGCGCACGCGCTGGAGGAGGTCGAGGCCGTTCATGCCGGGCAGGAGCAGGTCGACCAGGGCGAGGTCGACGGGGGTGTCGCCGTGCGCGAGCAGCTCCAGCGCCGCCTCGGCGCTCGGGGCCTCGGCGACCTGGTAGCCCTCGCCCTGCAGGACGAGCGCGAGGGTGCGGCGGATGTTGCGCTCGTCGTCCACGATGAGGACCGTGGGCGAGGCGGCGCCGCCCGGGTGCAGCGTCGGGGTGGGGGCCGCTGGCGCGGGCGCCGGAGGGGAAGCGGGCATGGGCCGACCATACCCCAGCTCCCCCGGGTGCCACGACGCGGGAGCAAGGGCGCGCGCGCCCGGCCCACGGCGGAAGCCCTGGCGCGCCGGCGCCGGATTGGGTACGAGGCGTGCACGATGAGACCCACCGCCGCTGTCCTCGCCCTCGCCGGGTGCCTCGCTGCCCTGGGCGGGCTCGTGGGCTGCGACTTCGAGCTCAACGACGGCCGCACCGCCACCCTCACGTACACCGAGGACGCGCAGGCCGCGTACAACGAGGCCATGGCCGCCTTCGAGGCCAAGGACTGGGAGGACGCGCGCGCCCTCTTCTCCGAGGTGAAGCGGCGCTTCGCGTACAGCCGCTACGCCCGGCTCGCCGACCTCAGGATCGCCGACCTCGAGTTCGAGCAGGGCAAGTACCCCGAGGCGATCTCGGCGTACCGCGCGTTCATCCAGGAGCACCGGACCGATCGGAACGTCGAGTACGCGAAGTACCGGATGGCGAAGTCGCTCTTCCTGGACATCGACGACACGGTGTTCCTGCCGCCGGCCGAGGAGCGCGATCAGGCGACCACGATCGAGGCCCACCGGGAGATCCGCACCTTCCTCCGGCAGTTCCCGCGCAGCCGTTACCGCGATGACGCGGCCTACATGCTCGAGGTCGTGACGGGGCGGCTCGTGCGCCACGAGCTCTACGTGGCGCGCTACTACCTCAAGGAGGACGTGTTCGACGCGGCCATCGCGCGGATCGACTACGCGCTGCGGACCTTCCCAGGCTCGGGGCTCGACGCGGAGGCGCTCGTGCTCAAGGGCGAGACGCTCCTCAAGATGAAGAAGCCGGACGAGGCGCGCGCCGTGTTCGAGTCGGTCATCCGGGACTTCGGCGGCCCGTTCGCGGTGACCGCGCGGCGGTTCCTCGACGAGATGGGCCCCGGCGGGCAGCGCCGCGCGCCCGCCAAGGCGGCGTCGGGCCCGGCCCGCTCGGGGCCGCAGCTGTGACGCAGGCGGTCGGGCGGCCGTCCTCGGGCGCTCGCTACGTGCTGGAGCAGGCCGACGCCGGCGGCGCGCCGGGCGAGTTCGTCTACCGCGGCGTCGTGCGGCTCCCGGACGCGGACGTCCCGGTCGAGGTGCGGCTCGCCGAGGCGACCGGCGCGGCCACG
Source organism: Sorangium sp. So ce296 (assembly GCF_051529605.1). Classification (NCBI taxonomy): domain Bacteria; kingdom Pseudomonadati; phylum Myxococcota; order Polyangiales; family Polyangiaceae; genus Sorangium; species Sorangium sp. So ce296. Next base: position 12,646,543 of record NZ_CP150325.1, on the reverse strand, counting down.
GCGACGGTCGACGCCGCGGCCGTCCCGCACGGCGGCCCGCGCCCGGAGGAGCTCTCCCGGACCGCGGCGGCCCTCGTCCGGAGCGCGACGAAGTCAGCGGACGCCCACGCGCGGCGGCCTCCGCGGAAGATCGTGCGCTGGCGGGGGTAGTCCGGCGGGGGCAGGGCAGGGCGCGCTGCGGTCCGGGCGGCCGGCGCTATCCGCGATCGGCGCGTCTCGCGCCGTCGTCGACCGGCCGGGAGCCATGCTAAAAGCGTCCCCACCATGTCCGAGAAAGTACCCATGACCCCCGAGGGGCAAGCGCGGCTCCGCGAAGAGATGCGACGGCTGAAAGAGATCGACCTGCCGCAGGTCGTCAAGGACATCGGGACGGCCCGGGAGCACGGCGATCTCTCCGAGAACGCCGAGTATCACGCCGCCAAGGAGCGGCAGGGCATGATCGTCGCCCGCATCAGCTACCTCGAGCAGACGCTCTCGCGCGCCGAGGTCATCGATCCGTCCAAGCTGAGCGGCAGCAAGGTCCAGTTCGGCGCCAAGGTCAAGCTCGCCAACGTGGACACGGATGAGGAGCAGAGCTTCCAGATCGTCGGGCCCGAGGAGGCCGATCTCAAGGTCGGGCGCATCTCCATCGCCTCGCCGCTCGCGCGCGCGTTGCTCGGCCACGAGGTCGGCGAGGAGGTCCGCGTGATGATGCCGGCCGGTCCACGCACCTACGAGATCCTCGAAGTCTCCTACGCATGACCGATCGCAACGGCGCCGCTCCGATGCGCCCGCGGGGCCATGGGGGCGCCGGCCGGCCTCCCGGGGGGTCCGTGCCCCCCGGTCGATTCGCCCACGGGAGCCGGCCTGACACGGCCGCCGCCGCGGACGGGCTCGCAGGCGCTGCGCCGGGAGCGCCCGGGCACCGGGCGCCGTCGGCGCCGCGGCTGCAGTCCGGGCCGGCGCGCGCGTCCACGCCGGCGCCGGCGCCTGGCCGCGCCACGTTCCCGAGCGGGAGCTCCGACGCCCCGCCGCGCAAGCTCGAGACCGAGATCGGGTGGCGCATGGCGGACGCCTACCTCGCGCTCGCGGCGCTCGCGCTCGCCGAGCTCCTGGTGGTCGGCGTCCTGCGGTGGCGCGAGCTGCTCGGGCCTTACGAGCTCGGCCGCGCCGTGCGCGACCTCCTGCCGCTCGCGCTCGCGGCCGCGGCGCCGTGCGCCGCCGTCCTCGGCGCGGTGCTCGAGATCGCCATGCGCGCCGAGCGCCGGGGGTTCCGCGTCGCGGCGGCGCTGCTCGCCGGGGCGTTCGGCGGCGCGGTGGCCTTCGGGGTCTCGGCCGGGCGCATGTTCGAGGGCGGCCGGCGCGCGCCGTTCATCGCGGCGCTCGCGCTCCTCGGCGCCGGCGCGACCTTCGCGGCGGCGCCGCGCGTGGCGCGCGCCCTCAAGCGGGCGCGCGCCGCGGGGGCCGGCCGGTGGCTCGTCCTCGCGTCGGCCTGCGCGGTCGTCCTGCTCGAGGTCGCGAACGTGCGCGTCCTGCCGCGCCTCTACGCCGCCTTCCACCTCGGGCTCGCGGCGCTCACGCTCGCGGCGGCGACCTTCGCGACGCCGGCGCTGCCCACGCGGCCGTCCGGCCGGGGCGACGGGCGCGAGCGGCGCTCGCCGAGGCTCGTGCGAGCGGCGCTCGCCCTCGTCCTCTTCGCGTTCGGCGCCGCGCTCGCGCCCGGCGCGGCGGACCGGCTCGCGCTCGCGGACAACATCCGGCTCATCTACGCCGCGCACGGCCCGCTGCTCGGGCACGTGGTCGAGCTCGCCGCCGTGCTGTCGCCGCCCGAGCCGCTCGACGCCGCGCCGCTCGACGAGCGCGCGAGCGGCAACGCGATCGATCTGCGGGGGCGCGACGTCGTGCTGATCAGCATCGACGCCCTGCGCGCCGACCACGTGGGGGCGTACGGCTACGAGAGGAAGATCACGCCGAACCTCGATCGCCTCGCGGCCGAGGGCGTGCGCTTCGAGGCGGCGTACACGCCGACGCCGCACACGTCGTACGCGGTCTCGTCGCTCATGACGGGCAAGTACATCCGCCCGCTCGTGCTGCAGGGGCTCGGGGACGACTCCGAGACGTTCGCGCAGCACCTCCGCCGCTACGGCTACAAGACGGCGGGCTTCTACCCGCCGGCGGTGTTCTTCATCGACGGCGAGCGCTTCGGCGCGCTGCGCGATCGGGCGCTCGACTTCGAGTACCAGAAGATCGAGTTCGCGAGCGCCGCGCTCCGGCTGGAGCAGGTGCGGAGCTACCTCTCCGGCCTCGGGTCGGAGCAGCGCGCGTTCATGTGGGTGCACCTCTTCGAGCCGCACGAGCCGTACGAGGCGCACCCGGAGCACCCGCTCGGCGATCGCGACATCGATCGCTACGACGCCGAGATCGCCGTGGCGGACGCGGGCGTCGGCGCGATCGTGGACGAGATCCGCAAGGAGCGGCCGGAGGCGGTCGTGATCGTCACGGCCGATCACGGCGAGGAGTTCGGCGAGCACGGCGGGCGCTACCACGGCACGACGGTGTACGAGGAGCAGGCGCGCGTGCCGCTCATCGTGAGCGCGCCCGGCCTGCTCTCGCCGCGCGTGGTGCGGGCGCCGGTGCAGCTCGTCGATCTGCTGCCCACGGTGCTCGCGGGGCTCGGCATCCCGCGGCCCGCGCGCGTGCGCGGCGCCGATCTCGGGCCGCTGCTGGCCGCCGGCGACGCGGCGGCCGAGCAGGGCAAGGCGGCGCCGCCGGGCGGGCCGCCCTCGCTCCCGGGCTTCGCGTTCGCCGAGACGGACACGCAGACGCTGCTCGCCAAGGGCACGCTGCGGCTCGTCTGCGCGCGCAAGATCGGCGCGTGCGCGCTCTACGACGTGGCGACCGATCCGCGCCAGCAGCAGGACATCTCCGCGCTGCGCCCCGCGGAGCTCGGCGCGATGCGGTCGGAGCTGCGCGCCGTCGAGGCGTCGCACGGGCGCTACGAGGTCCGCGGCCTGAGGAAGGAGGGCAAGGGCTGGCCCGACGCGCTCCGCCGCGGCATCGCGGGCGACGCCGACGCGGTGGTCGAGGTCGCGGCGCTGCTCGACGACGCCGACGTCGCGATCCGCCGCAAGGCGGGCGAGGTGCTCTTCGATCTGCGCCGCTCCGAGGCGGCGCCGTCGCTGCGGCTCGCGCTCGTGCGCGACGAGGACGACGAGGTGCGGCGGTGGGCGGCGCTCGCGCTCACGCGGCTCGGCGAGGGCGCGCCGCTGACGCGCGATCTCGTGGTCGATCGCGATCGCAAGTGGCGGCGCCTCGCGGCGCTCGCGCTCGCGGAGTCGGGTGATCGCCGCGGCGACGACGTGCTCGTCGCGTGGCTGCGGCAGGTGGTCCGCGGCCCGGAGCAGGACGGCGGCGAAGGCGCGGGCGAGGCGACGTCGTTCGAGCGGTCGCGCGAGATCGTCGACGCGCTCGCGAAGATCCGGGTGAAGGCCGCGCTGCCGCCGCTCATCGCCGCGCTCGGCGACGTGCGGCTGCGCCCGTACGCCGCCGCCGCGCTCGCGGCGATCGGCGAGGACGCCGCGCGGCCGGCGCTCGCCGAGCGGCTCGGCCAGGAGCCGTACCAGACGGCGCGCGTCGCGATCGCGGAGGCCCTCGTGAAGCTCGGCGCCGGCCCGGAGCTGCGGGCGCCGCTCCTGCGCATGCTCGGCACGCCGGATCCGCTGCCCGGCGGGCTCGGGCTGGCGCTCCGGGCCGACATCCTCGACCTGCTCGGCGGGCCGCGCGAGCGCGATCTCGGCCGCCTGCGCCGCTTCGCGAAGAGCGGGGTGGGGCTCGGCGTCGTGATCCCGAAGGCGGGCAACGGCAAGGGCGTGCGCGTCCTCTGTCGCGCGCGGACCGACGACGGCCGCCCCGGCGAGGTGCGCTTCGGCAGCCCCAGGCGCGGCGCGCGGCCGCCGAAGCGGGACGGCGCGTCGATCGTCCCGGCGAGCGCGCCGGAGCTCGACGCGGAGCGCGCGGTCACGCTCGCGATCCCGCCGGGGAGCGAGCCGACCGAGGCGTTCGCGACGCTGCCGCCCGCGACGGGCGCGCAGCCGGGCGCTTACGCCGATTTCGTGGTGTACGCGACCCAGAACGTCGAGGTGCAGGCGTGCGCCGTCGTCCCGCTGAGCGACGAGATCCCGCCCCCGCCGCCTGCGCCCTGGTCGCCGGGCGCAGCTGGCGGCGCCGGCGACGAGGCGGCGCCGCCGCCGCGCTCGGCGGACGAAGCGCCTGCGGCTCACCGGCCAGATTGACGCCGCAGGCGGCAAGACTAGAGTCCGCCGCGTGTCGGACAAGGACCGAGAGCAGGCCGAAGAGAAATCCGCGGGGAGTGACAAGGACGAAGCCACGCGGAGCGATGGCGACGAGGGCGGGGCTGCGGAGGCGGCCCCGGCGCGGCCGCCGCGCGGCGCTCCGGTGAGGGAGGCCGGCGCCGACGAGAGCGACGACGAGGCGGCGCAGCGCGTCGCCGAGGCGCTCGGCGTGGGCGAGCCGGAGGAGGTGCCCCCGGCGGAGGCTGCGAGCGACGAGGCGGCCCCGGCGGCGCCGAACCGCGCCGCCCGCCGCCGCGACGAGGCCACCGCGCGCCGCCGCAAGAAGAAGGCTGCCGGCGAGGAGCTGCCCAAAGACAAGAACGCCCGCGCGAAAGAGCTGCTCGCGCGCCGCCGGGAGCAGGCCGCGGGGCGCCGCCCTGTCCAGCTGCTGCCGGGCGAGATGGTCGAGGACGCGCTCAGCCGGATGACGACCGGCGCCGGCCGGTGGATCAAGAAGAACTTCCACGTCGTCCAGTGGGGCGTGCTGGCGGCGCTGGTCGCGACCGGCGGCGTGCTGTTCTACCTGTCGCGCACCGAAAAGAAGGACGCGGTCTCGACGTCGGCGCTCATGTCGGCCGTCGCCGCGGATCGGGGCAGGGTGCTCGCCGAGGACACGCGCAGCGAGGAGGAGAAGGAGTTCGACGTCACGAGGACCTTCAAGTCCGCGGGCGAGCGGTCGGACACCGCGCTCGCCGCGTACAACAAGGTCATCGACGACCACGGCGGCAGCGGCGCCGCGCTCCTGGCGAAGCTCGGGCAGGCCGGGGTGTTGCTCGACAAGAAGGACTACGACCGCGCGCTCGAAGCGTACAGCGCCGTGGTCTCGTCGCCGCTCGCGGGGGCGGATCCCGACGTGAAGGGCCGCGCCATCGAGGGCATCGGGTTCGCGCGGGAGGGCAAGGGCGACCTCGACGGCGCGCTCGCGTCGTTCAAGGAGCTCGAGGCGATCGACATGAAGGGCTACAAGGAGCTCGCGCTGTACCACCAGGCGCGGATCCACCTGGCCAAGGGCGACAGCGAGAAGGCGAAGGAGCTGCTCAAGAGCGCGCACGAGAAGCTCCAGGCTCCCTCGACCGAGGGCCGCTCCTTCCAGTTCCTCGAGGCCGTCGTCGAGGAGATGCTGCGCAAGATCGACCCGGCCGCCGTGCCGCCCCGCGCCGCGTTCGGCGGCCCGAAGGGCCAGACGATGACGCCGGAGGAGATCGAGCAGCTGCTCCGCCGCGCGCGCGAGAACGCGGAGAAGAAGGCGGGCGATGCGCCGCACTAGCCGCGCCGCGGGCGCTGTGCTCCTCGGGCTGGGCCTCGCGTCGCTCGGCGGCTGCGGCAACTTGGGCGTCGCCGCGGCGCCCGATGCGCCGCTCTGGCTGCACCACCCGGGGAGCGCGTTGGGCATCACGAAGCGCCGCGAGCTCACGGCCGAGGCGCGCAAGGTCGGCGAGGCTTACGAGCGCGGCCGCCCCGAGATCGACGCGGCGCACCGGCGCGTCTTCGTCGGGTCGAGCGATCACGGCCTGTACGCGGTGCGGGCCGACACGAGCGACGTCCTCTGGCGGTTCGAGACGCTCGGCCCTGTGCAGAGCGAGCCGCTCTACGACGCCGCGTCGGACGCGGTCTACTTCGGCTCGAACGACGGCGCGCTCTACAAGGTGCGCGCCTCGGATGGCCAGCTGGTCTACCGCTTCATGACCAACGCCAAGGTCGCGCGGCGGCCGGTGCTGCGCGACGGCGTGCTCTACGTGACGAACTCGAACGACACGCTGATCGCGCTCGACGCGGAGACGGGCGCGATGCGCTGGTATCAGCATCGGACGCCGGCGTTCGGGATGGAGATCTCCGGGCACGCCGGCCCGGCGCTCGGGCGGGACAAGGTCTACACCGCGTTCTCCGATGGGGTCGTGATGGCGTACGACCTCAAGAACGGGTCCGAGCAGTGGGCGCTCGTCGATCTGGCGGCTGAGGCCGAGCAGAGCGCGGGCGGTCAGACGCCGAAGTACCTCGATACGGACACCACGCCGGTCTTTGGCCAGATCGCCTCGGGCGACGTGGTCTTCGTGGCGGGCTACGCGGGCGGGGTGTTCGCGCTCGACGCCGAGAACGGGACCCGGGCCTGGGTGAACGAGGCGGCGGTCGGCGTCACCGAGCTCGTGCTGTGGCATCAGCCCGCGCACGCGGCGCGGAGCGGAGGCGGTCCGATCGTGCCCGAGCGGAAGGTGCTGCTCGCGTCGTCGGGCCTGACGGGCCTGTGGGCGTTGGACCCGGAGGACGGCCGTACGATCTGGCGGCGGGATTTGCCGGACGGGGGCATCTCGGCGCCGGTGCCGTTCGCGGGGGCGCTGCTGGTGACGACCACGCGCTACGGGATCTTCCTGTTCTCGCCGCTGGACGGCGCGGTGATCGACGGCATCGAGACGGGGGGCGGCATCGCGATGACGCCGGCCGCGTACGGCCGGCGCGCGTTCGTGCTGACGAACGGCGGCGCGCTGCTCAGCCTCGACGTCGAAACGCCACCGCTTCCCAAAGGCTGAGCAGTCGTTCAGGCTCGAGCGCGGCGCTCTGGGGTCGAAGGGCCGGCAGGGCGCTGGGTGCTGTAGGGCTGACGGATGACGCAGTGCGTTGTGGTGCGCGGGTGTCCTGGAGCGCTGGAGCGCCGACCCGGGTTGAGGTCGGGGCGGCGAGGCCGACCTGGCGGCGAGGCTGACCCAGGTTGAGGTCAGGCCGGCGAGGCTGACCCAGGTTGAGGTCGGGGCGGCGAGGCCGACCTGGCGGCGAGGCTGACCCAGGTTGAGGTCGGCGGCGGCGAGGAGGCTGACCCGGGTTGAGGTCGGAAATCGACGCCAGGTGCCCGAAATGACCCGCAAAATCGAGCTCCAGCCCCCTGCCCTCAGGACCGTGTTCGGATCGCATAAGAAACATTATGTCAACTCGCGCCGTCGACCGACCCCCGGCGGAGCGCAACCCGCCCGAACGAGCCCCCACCGGCGCACGCCGCCCCGCTCCGTACCGGCGAACCCGGCGGCCGCGACCGCCCCCACCGCGCCCCGGCGTCCACGCCTGCCGGGCACACCCCGCCTACGACGGCCCTCCACCGGCCGCCGCCAGCAGCTTCAGCCGTCCGCGGCCGCCTCGTCCTCGTCCGGCGCTTCCGCGGCCTTCGGCGGGATCGCTGCCCAGAGCACGACCTCGCCGCTTCGGGTCAGCGGCCTTCCGGCGGCCTCCTGCTCGCTCCGCCACGCGCGGACCTTCGCGGGCGCGTCATCGCCGAGCTTCGCGAACCCCGCCTTCTTGGTGAACGCCTGGGCCCAGCTCGCCCGCTCCCTGACCTTCAGCACGATCTGCTCCATGCCGAGCTCCCGCGCCCGCTCGTGGAGCTCCGCCAGCAACCGCGTCGCGATGCCTCGCCGCTGGTGGTCCGGATGCACCGAGATCTCCTCCAGGTACGCGACCCCGGGCGCCTCGTCGCGCCACGCCAGGTAGCCGGCCACCTCGCCGTCCGCCTCCGCCACGCGCACGTCGTGCTGCCGCGTCAGCGCGATGATGTCGGCAACCGTCCGCGCCGGCACCTCCGCCGCGTCGAAGCCGATCTCGTGGTACATCGCCGTGCAGGCCTGCTCCGTCGCGGCGAGCGCTGGCAGCTGGGCCTCCTGCAGTCCTGTCACGCGGATGCGCTTCGGTGCCGTCCGTTCGTCATGCATCCCCGGAGGCTACCGCCATCGCCCGGGATGCCCCACTTCTTGCCGATCGCCCGCGCGCCGCGGCACCTCAGCCGCGCAGCTGGAGCAGCCGCGCTATCGTCTCGCCGTCCCCGGGGCTCAGCGGGACGAGGATCCCGAGCGCCGCCCCCCGCGGCGGAGCGTTCCGCCCGTCCATCGGGACGAGGCGGAGCTCCCCCGTGCTGGAGATGCCGATCACCGCGATCCGCAGCGCCGGCAGCGGCTCGATCTGCGACGCGGGCAGCCGCGGCGGCGGCGCCTGCCACTCGCCCTCGTAGGGCGGATCGCTCCACGCCGAGTCCACCGCCGCCCCCTCGGACGGCCGCGCCTGCATCGCCCCCGGAGGCCCCCCGGCCAGCGTCGGTTCACCCTGCTGATCCCCAGAGGCGGCGCCCGCGTCGTCGTCGTCCGGCTCGGCCTCGGTCCAGTCGGCGCGATCCTCGGACGCCTCGGGCGCGTCCGCCGGAGCCGCGGCGGACGGCTCGCCGTCGCCCGCCTGCTCCAGGCCGAGCATCGGCGTCTCCTCGTCCAGGTCCTCGATCCGGTGCTCCATGAGCACCCGCTGCTCCTGCGCGGTCAGCGGCCGGCGCGTGGTGCCCTCGTCGTCCGACCAGAGCCGCGGGCGCCGCTCGGTCGCCTCCTGCGACGAGCTCGCGCCGAGCAGCGGGCTCGCCTGCCGCCGTGCCGCCGAGGCCACCGCGATGGCCGTCGGCACCGTCTCGCGCTGATCGGGCGGGGCCTCCCCGTCCGCCGCGAGCTGCTCCCCGGTCGTGCTCTGGGGCTCGGCGCGGGACGCACCCTCCCCCGGCTCCTGGTCCGCCGACGCGCCCGCGACGGGGAGCTTGACCGCCGGGAACTCCTCGGTCACGGCCGTGGTCGACGATACCCGCGCGTGGGTCGGCCCCGTGAAGCTGGCGATCGGCCGCGCCTTGATCGCGGCAGGACGGCCGGCCGCTCCGGCCGCCTGCGGTCCGGCAGCGGGACGCCCCGGGAGCCCCGCCCCGGCGCCCGCCGCGCGCGCGGCGGGCGACAGCTGCGTCGGGGTCGCCTCGCGTACGGCCACGGAGCTCGCCGCCCCGGGGTCGCGCCCCGCCCCGAGCGGCACCGCGCGGCCCAGCCCTCCGACGGGCCTGGGCGGCGGGCCGGCGTCGCGGGACGACGCCATCGCCGAGGTCATCGGCCCCGCCGGCGCATCGCCGGCAGGCGCGCGGACCGACGGCGACCGCTTCACGGCCGGCGACGCGGGGGCCGGCGGCACGCTCTGGCCGCTGCGCTCGCCCCGGCCCCCCTCCGCGCTCGGCGGTCGCGACGGCGCCGCGAGGGACCCGGCTCCCGACGCGCCCGGCCTCGGCGGCGGCGCGCTCGCCGTGGCAGGAGACGCGCCGAACGCCTGAGGCGGCGCGCTCAAGGGCGTCTTCGGCGCGCTCCCGATCGCCGGCGGCGAGTCCGTGGCCGTGGCCGAGCCCGGATCCTCCTCGGTCACCGCGATCTTCTGCGCCACCTCCGCGGCCGCCTTGAAGAGCTCGAGGGCGCGCAGGTCGGCGTTGGCATCCGAGGCCTGCTCCGCGGCGCGGCGCAGCCACCTCAGCGCTTCTTCACGCTCGCCGCGCCCCCACAGGGCGGTCGCGGTCGACAGCGCCCAGTGCACGTCTTCGTCGTCTTCGTCGTGCGGCGGCGGGATCGGGCGCAAATTGGCTTCCATGATGCCTCGTCGAGCAGGTCGCTCCCCTGTACCACGACTCTCGCGCCCGCGTCTCCAGCCCGATCTGGCGCACTCTTCGCTACGAATCATTCCTTTTCGCCCGGTGCCGTTCTCTTGCAGGCGCCCATCGATCGCCCCAGCGGCGCTCGCTGCATTCTTCCTGCCCGACCGTGCTCGCGTAGTATCTGCTGTGATGAGCCGACCTCGCGCCGCGCTCCTGCCGCCGCCGCGCGGCGCGGCCGCCTCACGCCCGCTCCGCGCCCGCGCTCCTGCGCCCCGGGCGCCGCGCGCGGCACGTCGCTGGGAAATGTCAAGCCGCCGCGCGCCGAGCGCGCCGCCACCGGGCGCCGCGGCCGCAGTTCCCGGAGCGGATCGCCGCGGTCATCGGCAAGGCCGCGGCGCCGATCCGGTACGAGAGCTTCGGCCCGGAAGCCGATGAGATCATTCCTCTCGGCCGCCGTCGCGCCCGAACTTGAGGTCCGTGTCCCCTTCGTGGCACCCTGGCTTCGCAGGACCTCCTTCGTGACGTGCGAGCGCGATGGCGCTGCGTCGCTCCGGCAGACGTCGAGGCTGCGTGCCTCCACGAACGTAAAGGCGGCACTCGAGCCCCACCCCTCCCAACTCCGCCTCCCCCTCTAGGACCACCGCGTGCAGATCTTGTCGGACCTCAAGCCTGGAGACACGCTGGGCCGCTACGAGATCCTCATGCCGGTCGCCCGTGGAGGGATGGCGGCCGTCTGGGCGGCGCGCCTCGTGGGCTCCCGCGGCTTCCAGAAGATCGTCGCCATCAAGACGATGCTGCCGGAGATCGGCAACGATCCGGCCTTCGAGGCGATGTTCCTCGACGAGGCGCGCCTCGCGTCCCGCATCCGGCACCCCCACGCGGTCGAGATCGTCGAGCTCGGCGACGAGAACGGCGTCCTCTACATCGTCATGGAGTGGGTCGACGGCGACACCATCTCCACGCTCAACAAGCAGGTCCGATCGACCGGCGGCGTCCCCCTGCCGATCCTCCTGCGCATCGCCTCGAGCATCTGCGCTGGCCTCCACGCCGCGCACGAGCTCCGCGACGACGAGGGGAAGCTCGTCGACCTCGTGCACCGCGACATCTCGCCCCAGAACGTCATGGTGTCGTACGACGGCATCGTAAAAATCGTCGATTTCGGCGTCGCCAAGGCCACGGGCCGGCTGCACGAGACGCGCGTCGTCGGCCAGCTCAAGGGCAAGATCCCGTACCTCTCTCCGGAGCAGCTCACCTCGGGCAAGGTCGATCGCCGCTCCGACATCTTCTCGCTCGGCGTCCTCCTCTACACCACCCTGAGCGGCTACCACCCGTTCCGCGGCCGGAGCGACGCCAAGACCATGGAGAACATCCTGCGGTTCGCCCCGGTCCCCCTCCGGGAGCTCGTGCCCGACGTCCCGTTCGACCTCGCGGTCGCCATCGAGCGCGCGCTGGCCAAGGATCCGGCGGACCGCTGGAACGACTGCGCGTCGTTCCAGCGCACGCTCGACCAGATCGCGATCGCGATCGGCACCCCGGTGACGGACGGCGACGTCGGCCGCTTCGTCCGCGAGACGCTCGGGGACATCGTGGCCGAGCGCCGGAAGAAGCTCGCGACCGCGATCCAGCTCGCGGACAGCCGCATGTCGGCGCGGGGGGAAGGCCGCACCGCGTCCTCGATCAGGGGCGACCGGCGCAAGCAGGCGCCCGCCGGGAACACGCCCCTCCCCGCCACCTTCGCGGGCATCCTGCCCGTCTCGCTCGAGGAGCCTCCCCCGAAGTCCTCGTCCCAGTCGCCCGCGAGCCTCGCGCTGCCGGTCGCGTCCGCGCCTCCGGCCCTGGTCACCCCGGCGCCCCGCGCCCGGCGAAGGTGGCGCCGCCGCATCTCCCTCGCCCTGCTCCTGGTCCTGCTGCTTGTCACGGGCGCGGCGCTCGCCGCCCGCGCGGGCCTCCTGCCCGTCCCCGGCGAGGTGCACGATCTCCTGCGCGACGGGCGCTCGCTCCTGCGCAGCGCGCGCGAGCTGCTCCGCGGCTTGCTCGAGCGGCTGAGCGCCCTCCTCGCCGACTAGCTCCACGCTCGGCCGCGGCGGCCTCGCGCCGCGCGGTCAGCGCGCGCCGGCCGCGGTCACTTGATGCCGGCGGACGGCTCCGGCAGGCAGACGCCGAGCGTGCAGAGCAGGAGGTTGACGTCGCCGGCCGCGCAGTACACCTGCCGCGCGCAGTAATCGTCGTAACCGCAGAGCTGATGGCAGGACGCCTCGTTCCCGAGCGCGCCGGTGAACGTCATGCACGACCAGCCGCTCGAGAGCCACAGCCCCTCGGGCCGCTTCGTGTCGAAGAGGCACGCGTCGGCGCGCGTCTCCGGGTCGAACACCTCCGCGGTGCACGCCTCGCCCCCGGACAGCTTGCTCCGCGCGGCGGACATCGTGTTGAGCAGGTAGGTCACGTCGCACGTCTGCCCGGTGGCCGACTCCCTCACGACCCGGGCGCGCAGCTCGTCCTTCCTCGCCGCGTAGGCCCGCACGGCGCGGATCGCGCCCGTGACCTGGTTGTTGCCGCCGTCGGGCTTCGGCCCCTCAGTGAGCGCCGCGAGCACCCGCTCGGCCAGCTGCTCCGCCTCGGGATCGGCGCCCGCCGCGCCGTCCTTCGCGTAGCCGAGGCGGATGTACGAGGCGGGCGTGCGCGGCGTGCACGGCTTCGCGTGGGCCCAGAGCTCCTCGCTCACGATCGGCGGCCGCTTCGTCTCCGGCTGCTTGCAGACGCCCACCGAGCCGGGGGGCAGCGTGCCGGAGGCCCGCGGCGTCGGCTGCCCCGGACCTTCGTTGACGTACTCGGTCGACGCGCAGCCCGCGGCGCCCGCGGCGACAGACAGCGCGACCAGGCAGCCCACCGAGAGAGCGAAAGCAGAGCGGCGCGGAGCGATTCCCACGGCCGCACGGTAGCAGAGCCGGCGCGCGAGCAGAAATTCTCGCCGGGAGGCCCGCGGCGGCGGCGGTCGACGCCGGCTCCGCGGCGAGCCCGCCCCGAGGCGCGAGCCCGCCCCGAGGCGCGAGCCCGCCCCGAGGCTCCCGCGACCGGACCGAGAGGACCTCGCGGCGCCCTCCCGCGCCGCGGGCGATCCCCGCCGCCCGGCGCCCGGGCCTACAGGCCGAGGTTGGACTGCTCGATCAGGTCGTCGACGACGGCCTCGAAGCTCTGCGTCCGGGCGTAGACCGCGAGCTGGCGATCGGCGCTCGTCCCCTCGTCGAGGATCGCCCGGATCCGCTCGAGCTCGCCCTGCGATCCGAAGATCTCCGCCGACTCCTGCACGAACTCGAGCAGCTCGCCGACGAGGAGGCGGACGGGGACCTGCTCCTGCTTGCCGAAGTCGATGAGCTGCCCGTCGATGCCGTAGCGCACGGCGCGCCACTTGTTCTCCTCGATGAGCTCCTGCCGGTACTCGCGGAACCCGAGGTTGCGCCGGTAGAGCAGGTAGAGCTTGCCCATGACGGCCTGGATGAGCGCCGCCAGCGCCACGGTGTCGTCGAGGCGCGTCGTCATGTCGCAGATCCGGACCTCGACCGTGTCGAAGAACGGGTGGGCGCGCACGTCCCACCAGATCTTCTTCGCGTTGTCGATGCAGCCCGTCTTCACGAGCAGGTCGACGAAGCGCTGGAAGTGGCCGTACGACTCGAAGCGCCCCGGGATGCCGGTGCGCGGGAAGCGCTTGAAGATCTCGCTGCGCGTGCTCTTCAGGCCCGAGCAGCGGCCGAGCCAGAACGGCGAGCTCGTCGACAGCGCGAGAATGTGCGGGAGGAAATAGCGGACCTGGTTCGCCAGGGCCATCGCCACCTCGCGGTCCTTGACGCCCACGTGCACGTGCAGCCCGAAGATGAGGTTCGCCCGGGCGACGTCCTGCAGGTCCTCCACGATGCCCCGGTAGCGCTCGCCGTCGGTGATCTCCTGCTTCTTCCAGTCGCTGAACGGGTGCGTCCCCGCCGCGACGATGCGCATCCCGCCTTGCCGCGCGAGCGCCCTGAGGCTGCCGCGCAGCTCGGCCAGCTCTTCCCTCGCCTGCCGGATATCCCGGCAGACGCCGGTGCCCGTCTCGACGACCGACTGGTGCATCTCCGGGCGGACCCGCTCGCGAAGGAGCTTGTGGCCCTGCCCCCCCTCGAGCAGCTGGCTCACGTACGACCGGAGCTCGCGCGTCTCGGCGTCGACGATCTGGAACTCCTCCTCGACGCCCAGCGTGAACTGGCCGTCGAGCAGCCCCAGGGCCGCGGTCACGACGAGGCCCCGAGCCGGACCTTCTGCATGGAAGGCCGCACGAGCCTCGACCACGCGTAGCCGTCGCGCGTCCGCCGGTCGCCGCGCGCGCACTCCACGGCGTACGCGACCATCCAGTCGACCGCGATGTTGAAGTAGCGCTCCCGCAGGTGCTCGATGTGCATGTCGGGCGCCGGGTTCGTGAAGTCGATCGCGTACGGCACCCCGTCCCGGATCGCGAACTCGACCGAGTTCATGTCGTAGCCGAGCGCCCTGTTGATCTTGATCGCGTCCTCGACGATGCGATCGTGGAGCGCCTTCGGGAGCCACCGCTCGTCGTCGTGCTGCACGTAGCAGCCGCGGAGCCCGGTCGGGCCGATCGCCTTGGGGTCGTACTGGATCGGGAGGATGCGATCCTTGCCGACGCAGATGCAGCGGACGTAGTCGTCGAAGTCGATGAACTCCTGCAGGGTCATGACGTTCTGCCCGGAGGCGTTGTAGGCGGCGAGCAGCTCCTCCGCCGTCCGCGGGCTTGAGGATGGCCGGGAAGCGCACGTAGTCGATGATCGCCTCCCAGTTGAGCGGGTACTCGAGGTTGCGGAGGCTGCGCTCCTTGACGATGGCCGGGATGTAGTCGCGCTGGGGCAGCATGACGGTGCGCGGCGTCGCGATCCCGATCTGCGACGCGAGCGAGTAGCCGAAGAACTTGTCGTCCGCGCTCCACCAGAACGGGTCGTTGATCACGAACGCCCCGCCGAGCGCCGCCGCCTTGAGGTGGAAGCGGTAGTGCTTCACCTCCTGGCTGATCCGGTCGATGAGCACCCGGTACGGGCTCTCGAAGCGCTCGGGCGTCCCGCCGATCTTCGCGATCTCCGCCCGGACGCCCGGCACCTTGTTGCACCTCTCGAGGAAGGCCTGCGGGAACGACTGCTCCCAGCCGACGAGGATGCCGATTTTCTCCGCCATACGTTGCTGTCTCCTCCCACCACACATGGTCGCGGCCACCGCCGCTGACGCACAGCGTAGCGCGGATACCCAGGAATTTTACGCTAGAAGTGTAGCGATGAGACGGCCGCGCGAGCCCGGTCAACGGCTCTGCCCGCCGGTCCGTCCGGTGCGATCGCGGCATGGCCGTGCTCGGCGGGACACAGAGACAGAGGAGGACGTCCGCCACCGGCGAGCGTGGCGCGCGCGGCGTGAAGAGCGCTCCACGCGCACGGCACGCGCTTGACGCGCAGCCCCAGGCGGAAAACCCCGGCCAGATCGGCCAGGGACGGAGGCCGTCCGAAAATAGATCTTGACGGAACCTGCTCGGCGAGTAGAGTCGCGCACCTCTCCGACGGGGCGGGTAGCTCAGCGGCAGAGCGTCGGCCTTACAAGCCGATGGTCGCAGGTTCGACCCCTGTCCCGCCCACTCCTGGGTCAAGGGCCTGGGCGAGCTGTGATGATGTCAGTCTGGGGTGGTAGTTAAGTTGGTTATAACGCCGGCCTGTCACGCCGGAGGCCGCGGGTTCGAGTCCCGTCCACCCCGCCAGCTTTCTTTTATATTTCCGAGTCGCCGCTCACCTGAGCTTCCCTCGGTAGTTTCGCATCGATCGATGCGGCGCTGCGAGGAAGATTGGCTCATGGGAGCCGGGCATCTGCCCGCACGGCGATCGGAACGCTGACATCTGGGGTGGTAGTTAAGTTGGTTATAACGCCGGCCTGTCACGCCGGAGGCCGCGGGTTCGAGTCCCGTCCACCCCGCCAGCACCGCATCGGCATCTTCGATGCCCGGCCGTCAGGCCGTTTTCTCCAGGGCCGCTCGACAGCCTGTTGAGCCCGTTGACCTGGCCGCGCGCCGTCACAGGCTGGGCCATCGCTGCGCCGCAGGCCCTGCGCTCGCCGCGCCGTAGGCCCTGCCCTCGCCGCGCCGCTCGCGTAGGCCCTGCCCTCACCGCGCCATCACGCGCTGGATGGCCGCGTCGAGGTCGCGGAAGCTCACCGGCTTGATGAGGTGCTCCAGGAAGCCGGCGCGGATCGTCTTGCGGCGATCCTCCTCCATGCCGTAGCCGCTCAACGCGATGGCCTTGAGCCCGTGGCCGGCGGACCGGATCGACGCGATCAGGTCCGTGCCGCTGCCGTCGGGCAGCCCGAGGTCGCTCACGAGCAGATCGAACGCCTCCGCCCCGACCAGGTCGAGCGCGGCGCGCACGCTCCGGGCGATGCGCACCGTGTGGCCGGTCAGCGTGAGCAGCTCGCTCATCATCTCCGCCGTGTCCTCGTGGTCCTCCACGAGCAGGATGCGCAGCGCGCGCCTCGGCGCGGCCGTCCCGGCGGCCTTCGCCTGCGTCGGCGTGGCGGCCGCAGGCGGCCTCGCGGCGGGCAGGAGGACGCGGAAGGTCGCCCCGGCCCCCCGCCCAGGGCTCGACGCCGTGATCGTGCCGCCGTGCAGCTGCACGATCGCGCGCGAGATCGCGAGCCCGAGGCCGAGCCCGCCGAAGTGCCGCGTCGTGTCCGCGTTCCCCTGCTCGAAGGCGTCGAAGATCCGCGGCAGCACCTCGGGCTCGATGCCGACCCCCTGATCCCGCACCTCGATGACCACCTGCGCGGCCTCGTCATAGCAGCAGAGCTCGATCTGCGACCCGGGATAGCTGAACTTCACCGCGTTCTTCAGGAGGTTCCAGACCACCTGCTCCAGCCGGGCGACGTCCGCCGAGACCCAGTGCTCGCCGGGCGCGACGTCGAGCGTCAGCCGGATGCTCTTCGCGTCGACCTCGTCGGCGCAGATCTCCATCGCGTGCTCCAGCACCGTGCGCGCCGCGACCGTGTGCGTGACCAGCTCGAGCTTGCCTCGAACCACCCGCGTCAGGTCCAGGAGATCGTCGATGAGGCGCGCCTCGAGCTCGGCGTTGCGCTGGATCATCTCGACGCCCCGGCGGACCTCGTCGGGCAGGTCGTCGCGGCGGAGCAGCCGCGACGCGGCCGTGACCACCGGCGTGAGCGGCGTCCTGAGCTCGTGCGACAGGACGGCCAGGAACTGATCCTTCGTGCGGTTCGCGTGCTCCGCGGCCTCGCGCGCCGTGATGAGCTCCGCCTCGACCTCCTTGCGCCGCGTGATGTCCTGCACCACCGCCATCGTGTGGGTGATGCGGCCGCCCGCGTCCCGCACCGCCGTCACCGTGGTGCTCGCCCAGAGGCGCCTCGCGTCCCTCGTCACGTAGCGGTTCTCGAGCGCGAAGTCGCTGATCTCGCCGCGCAGCAGCCGCTCGTACCGATCGGCGACGGCGCTCGCGTCCTCCGGGGCCGTGACGTCGAGGAGCGCCTTGCCGAGGAGCTCCGTCGCCTCGTGCCCGAGCATGCCGGCGAACTTCCTGTTCACCCGCACGAAGCGGCCCGTGGCGGGCTCGCACTGGACCTTGCCGACCACGGCGCTCTCGAAGATCAGGCGGAAGTCCTCCTCGCTCGCGCGGAGCGCCTCCTCCGCGCGCTTGCGCCGCGTGATGTCGGTCAGCATCGCGGACGCCCCGATGATCGCGCCGCCGGCGTCGTGGATGGGCGCGACGCTGATCGAGACGTGGACCCGATCCCCGCCGCGCGCGATCCCCACCGTCTCCACGGGCTCCACCCGCTCGCCGCCGAGCACCCGCTCGAGGACGGCCCGCATCTCGTCGGCGCGCTCGGGCGCGATGATGAGCTGCACGGGGCGGCCGGTCACGTCCCTCTCGCCGTAGCCGAACATCCGCTCGGCGGCCGCGTTCCAGCTCGTGATCGCCCCGTCGACCGCCGCGCCGAGGATCGCCTGCTCGGCCGACGCGACGATCGCGGCGAGCCGGCCGCGCTGCTCCTCGGCCTCCTTGACGCTCGTCACGTTCACGAGCGTGACGACCACGCCCGAGATGACGTTCGCCAGCGTGCGGTACGGCAGCACCCGCAGCATGTAGCAGCAGCGGCCGTCCTCGAGCTGCACCTCCCGCTCCTTCGGCGCGAGCGTCCGCAGCACGTCGCGCGCGTCCGCGACGAGCGAGGAGGCGTCGAAGCGCGCCGCGATGTCGAGGATGGATCGACCGATGTCGCCCTCGATCAGCCGGAAGACCTCCGTCGCCGCGGGCGTGAACCGCCGGATCCTGAGCTCGTCGTCGAGGAACACCGTCGGGATCTGGGTGCTGAGCAGGAGGTTCTGGAGGTCGTCATTGGCCGCGTCGAGGGCCTCGATCTTCGACTTCAGCTCGCTGTTCAGCGTCTCGAACTCCTCGTTCAGGCTCTGGAGCTCCTCGTTCATGCTGAGGAGCTCCTCGTTCGAGCTCTTCAGCTCCTCGTTCGACGTCTCGAGCTCCTCGATCGTCGTCTGGAGGTGCTCCCGCGTGGCCTTGAGCTCGTGCTCGAGCTGGTCGACGAGCGACGCGCTCTCCCGCCGCGGGCCGGGCGGCGGCGCCTCGCCCCGCGCCGCCGGCCGGAGCTCGTCGAACACGACGACGAACAGGCCGAGGTCGTCCTCGAGGCCGCCGAGCGGCCGCACGACGAGGTTGAGGCGCTGCGTCCCGGCGATGGTCTCGACCGCGATGTTCTCGTGGACCACCTGCTCGCGCATCCTGACGGCGCGGTGCACGGCCGACCGCACCTCGGGGCGCAGCGCCCGCAGCACCATGTTCGAGACGTTGACGTCGAGCGCCCCCGTCGACGGCGCGAGGTACTTCCCCGTCTCGCCGGACAGGTACACGATGTCGCCCTGCTCGTTCACGACGACGCACGGCGGCCCGTAGCGCTCGAGGAGGCACCGCTCGATGGTGCGCTCGATGCTCTGCTCGGCCGACCAGGCGCCGCGGCGCGCGAGCTCGCCCGCGCGCCCGTCCACCCCGGTCCGCTCGGCGAGCGGGAGCCGCGGCAGCGCGTGCCCGACGGCGCGCTTCTTCTGGAAGATCCGCCGCTTGCCGTCGATGGGGCGGAACAGGTCGCTCCGCTGCGACACGCTCTCCGAGGGGCCGAGGAGCAGGCAGCCGTCATCGACGAGCGCGTAGTGGAAGACCCCGAGCACCCGCCGCTGGAGCTCGCCCTCGAGGTAGATGAGGACGTTGCGGCACGAGATCAGATCGAGCCGCGAGAACGGCGGATCCCTGGTGAGATCGTGCCGGGAGAAGACGCAGACGTCGCGGATCGCTTTGGCGACCGAGCGGGCGCCGCCCTCCTCGGCGACGAGGAAGCGCGCGAGCCGGCCCGACGCGATGAGCTGCGTCGCCTCCCTCGGGTAGCGCCCCTGCCGGGCGATCTCGATGGCCTGGTCGTCCACGTCGGTGCCGAAGATCTGCACGCGCGGGGCCGCGGGCAGCTGCTCGGCGTGCTCCATGAGGAGCATCGCGATCGTGTAGACCTCCTCGCCGGTGGCGCAGCCCGGCACCCAGACGCGGATCGGGCTGTCCGCCTCGCGCTCGGCGAAGAGCGCCGGCACGATCTCCTCCCGCACCGCCTCGAACGTCTCCGGATCGCGGAAGAACTCGGTCACGCCGATGAGGAGATCGCGGACGAGCTGCGTCGGCTCGTCCGCCTCCCGCCGGAGCAGCGCCATATAGTCGGCGATCGAGGTCGCCCGCAGCACCTGGGCCCGGTGCTGCACCCGCCGGACCAGCGTGGTCCGCTTGTACTGGCGGAAGTCGTGCCCCGTGCGCTCGAGGAGCAGCGCGCAGATCTCCGGCAGCCGCGCGGCGATCTCCTCGACGAGGTCCGCGCGATCCCCCTCCGCGGGCAGGCGCCGCGCGTACTCGAGCAGCGCGGCGGGGATGTCGCGGAGGGCGAGCACGTAGTTGACGAGCCCGGTGTCGATCGCGTGCCGCGGCATCTCCGGGTGAGCGGCGGTCGCGGGGTGCTGCGCGATCGTGAGCCCGCCGTGCTCTCGGACGACCTTGAGCCCGCTCACGCCGTCGTGCCCCGAGCCGGAGAGCACCACCGCCACCGCCCGCTGCTTCGCCTCTTCGGCGAGCGACCGGAGCAGCGCGTCCATCGCCGCGCGGTGCCCGCGCGGCTCCGCGAGGCGGCTCAGCCGGAAGACGCCGTCCTGGATCGTCGCCGTGGCGTGCGAGGGGGTGACGTAGACGTGGCTCGGCTGGATCGGCAGCCCGTCCGTCGCCTCCAGCACGGGCATGCCCGTGTGGGCCGCGAGCAGCTGCGACATCACGCCCGCGTTGTGCGGCTCGAGGTGCACGAGCACGAAGGCGAACCCGCTGTCGGGCGGCATCGCCGAGAGGAAGGCCCTGAAGGCCTCCAGGCCCCCCGCCGACGCCCCGAGCGCGACGACGAGGCTGTCGGCCAACCGTGTTCGCTGGGGCGACGGGACTCCCGTCGCGGCATCGCGGCTCTCACCGTCGCTTCGCATCAAAGCCCCCGACGCTTAGTACACGTCTGGGACAACAGCCAGCGAACGTCGGCGCGAAGCGCGGCCGGGAGCGCCATAAGGATCTACCCGACCGCCATATCCAGGTGCGCCACCTCCTGGGAGCGCTCGTGGCTCGGTCGTCACACGTCGTCTCCGCGGACGCGAATGCGACGCTTGTCCTTGACAAATCGCATCATCTCCGCGTGCATAGCCGCCGAGCGGCCGGACCGGCCGCGGAGACACGGAGCGCTTATGAGTCGAATTCTTATCTGGTGGAGGGCGACGTCCGTCACGGTGAAGGCGGCGGCGGCGTGCGCCGTGGTGGGCGCCCTGGGCGCCGCGGTGCTCGTCGGGCGCTGCGCCATGACGACGCAGGCGGAGCCGCCGCGGGCCGGGCCGGTCCTCGTGAGCGGCGCGGTGGTCACGATCGACGCGGTGCCCGCCGCGCCGCCGGGGGTCGTCGTGGTCGGGCAGGCGACGGACTTCGGCGGGCCCGAGACCGCGGGGGTGAACGCGCTGCGCGGCCTCGTGTACTTCGTGCCGAACGGCACGTCGCACCTCCTGAACACCGCCTCGCTGAGCCCGGTCGCGGTCCTCTACACGCCGCGGCTCGATATCTCGCCGCGGTCCTGGCAGAGCGGCTTCCCGGGCGTGCCCGGCGGACGCAACGAGTGGTTCCAGATCTCGTACGAGGGAGAGTTCGTGACCTCGCGCAGCGGAGCGCACCAGTTCGAGCTGCTCTCCGACGACGGCTCCAGGCTCTTCATCGACGACCGGGTGGTGGTCGAGAACGACGGCCGGCACGAGCCGCAGAGCGCGCAGGGCGCGGTGATGCTGGAGCCGGGGAAGCACCGGATCCGGATCGGCTATTTCCAGGGGCCGCGCTTCGAGATCGCGCTGCAGCTCTTCGTGACGCCCCCGCAGGGCGGCCGGCAGATCCTCGACATCTCCCGGGTGCTCTGAGCGCGGCGCGCGCGGCGGCCGCGCCGCGCTCAGCCGCCGCGTTGCGCGAGCGCGAGCAGCGCCTTGACCTTTGTGTACGAGACGTAGGGGTTGTCCTCGGTGCCCCCGAGATCGTCGCTGTCCTCGCCGGTCCCCTGGGCCCGGACCGGCATCCACGCGTAGTCGGGGTGGAGCTCCTTGCCGTTGATCCCGTTGACGATCGACGGGTTCTTGATCCACTCCCCCCCGAGGATCGTGAGATCGCTGTCGAGCTCGAGCACGTAGTGCAGCTCCGAGACCGAGAGCGGGACGTCGCGCTGGGCGGGCGGGAGGAGCAGCGTCTCGCCGGTGACCGAATCGGAGATCATCCAGAAGCGCGCGGCCACGCGGACGAAGCGCCTCGCGGCCGGGTTCATCCGGTAGTTGTAACAGTCGGCGCCCATGTACGCGCCGCCGCACAGGAGCCGCGCGGCGTCTTGCGGGCCGATCTCCTCGATGGTGTCGATCGAGAACTGTTTCACGGGGAAGCTCCACACCTCCGCGTCCCAGGTGTGGTCGACGATGAACATGAGCCGCTGTTTCTGGGTCGACTCGCCGGAGAGCGGCTTCGCGCCGACCCCGAGCAGCCCGGTCATGGCGACGTGCATCGTGGCGGGGTTGAGGTCGCGGCAGGCGGGGTCGAGCGGCCTGCCGTAGATGTCGCGCGCCGTCCGATCCGCCCGCGTCTCGCAGCGGCGCCCCGAGAAGGTCACCGCGTCGCTGAAGTAGACCTCGCTCATGAGCGCCTCGATGTCCGCCATGCGGAACAGGACGCACCCGGTCTCCGCCGCGGCGCACTCGGTCACCTTGGAGTCGACGAGCTTCACCCGGACGTCGCGGCGCGGCCCGGCGCCCTCGGCGGCGACGTACGCCGACCACCCGTTGCAGTGCCCCCACCAGTACTCCGGATAGATCCCCTGGTAGAGCCCGTGATGCTGCAGCTCCCAGCGCGTCGCCGGACCGGCCACGACCACCGCCGGCTGGATGTAGGGCGGGTTGCGCAGGTACGGGGGCCTCCGGAGGTCGTCCGCGCTCCACGTGGCGATGCTCGCGAGCGACTCCATCTGTCCCGGGTGGAAGAGAACGTCGTATTTCTCGACGGGAGAGAGGTTGTCCGGGTCGGAGGTCCGATCGGAGTAGTTCTTGAACATCGAATTCCAGCGGTCGGCGATGCCGTTCTGCCGCTGGGGCCACCAGTTCGAGGGGAACGCGCTCGACTGCGCCTCGCCTTGCAGCAGCGTCGTGTCGAGCCGGAGCCGGTCGCCCTGGAGATCGGGGTGCAGGTGCGAGGGCAGGTTGGCGCCGTCGATCGCCTCGCGGCCGCCGGTCGTGGGGATGAGCAGCTGGTGGGCGCCGCCGAGGATCTGGCCGGTCTCGGGCGTGTAGCCGAGCACGTAGGGCACGGGCCCACCCTCGATGAAGTGGAAGGCGGGGCCGTTCACGCTGCTCTGCGCGGCGGCGACGCGCTCGTCGGGCGCCCGGTCGAGCTCCGCGCAGCCCAGGAGCAGAAACACCGAGCTCACGATGCCCGCCTTCATCCGCGTCTTCATCGCTGATCCCCCCGGAGACCGACGCTCGCCGATCCCTCGGGCGTTCTCTGCAGAGGCCGCGCCACCGGGCGCGTCGTTAAAGAGCGCAGCCATTGCACGCGTCGGCAGCCGGAGCATTCACCGTGCGCCGATGCGCCAGAGCACGACCTTCACGGTGTCGATGAGGATGGAGATATCGAACCAGAGCGAGAAGCTCTTCATGTAATAGAGATCGTACTGGAGCTTCTCCAGCGCGTCCTCGGCGGACGCGCCGTAACGGCAGCGCACCTGCGCGTGCCCCGTCACGCCCGGCTTCACGCAGAGCCGCTGCCGGAAGAAGGGGATCTGCTTCTCCAGCGCCTCGATGAACTCGGGGCGCTCGGGCCGCGGCCCCACCATGCTCATCTCGCCGACGAGCACGTTCCAGAGCTGAGGCAGCTCGTCGAGCCGCGTCTTCCGGATGAACCGCCCGACCCGGGTCACGCGCGGATCGTTCTCGATGGCCCACGCGGCCCCGTTCTTCTCGGCGTCGGTCCGCATCGACCGGAATTTGTGGATGCGGAACGGCTTCCCGAGGGCGCCTGTCCGGATCTGCGAATAGAGCGCCGGTCCCCTGGAGTCGACCTTCACCGCGATGGCCGTGAGCGCCATCAGCGGCAATGCGAGCACGAGCCCGGCGCTCGCGCATACGACGTCGAAGAGCCGCTTCGCGACCAGCGTCCGCCGCCGCACGCGGAAGCCGTGAGAGAAGATGATCTGGCTCGGCTTCAGCTCGCGCACGCAGATCTTGCCGGTCACGCGCTCGTAGAAGTCCATGCCCTCCTCGATCTGGACGCCGCGGAACTTCAGATCGAGCAGCTCCTCCAGCGGGAAGGCGGCGCGCCGATCGGGGATCGCCACGATCACCACCGCGACGCCGCGCTGCTCGACGAGGCGCCGGAGATCCCGGGTCCTGCCCGCGATCTCGGGATCGTCGATCGGCTCTTCGTCCCTGACGAGCCGGCCGGCGAGGCGCAGCCCGAGGACGTCTCCGTCTTTCCGGATGAGGGACGCGCACGTGCGGGCGAGCTCGCCCGACCCCAGCACGACCGCCAGCGTGGAGAAGCTCTCGCTGCTCAGCACCCGATTGCACGCCGCGCGCCACGCCGGGAGCACGATCGCCGCTGCCCCGAGCGAGGTCAGGAGCACCCGGTCGCCGAGCTCCGCGTCCGGCACGAGCCAGAACGCGAGCCACAGCACCGCCGCCGCCATGCCGAGCGCCCGGAACATCGTCAGGAACAGCGCGCGCGCCCTGGGCGGCTCCGGCCCGTACAGGCCGTGATAGTAGAGCGACGCCAGCGCGACCAGCGAGATGCTCAGCGTCTGCCCGAAGCGCTCTCCGTCGAGCGCGTGCTCCCAGCCCACGAGCACGCCCGGCGCGCAACACACCAGGAGCGAGAGCAGGCTGGCCTCGACAAACCACACCATGGCCCGGCGCGGCGACCGGAACAGCTCCAGCATCGTCCCTCCCCACTCGTCTAGCCCAGCGCCCCGGGCGGTCGCGCGCCACGGCGCATCGCCTCCGGCGGGGCACACACGGTTGTAGTTGGACCCACATTAGAGCGGACCGGGGCAGATCGCCAGATGCCTCCGACGAATCTCGTCCATCGGCGGCGGACTGAGCCGCCGCGCGCGAAGCCGGGCGCGGCGCAATCGACGACATCGCGGGCGGTTGCGCCGGGAATGCGCGGTGACGAGGGGAGTCGCGGCGAGAGAACGCTGTCGACGGACTGCGTACGTCGTCTCCGGGCGGGCGCTCGGGGAGCTTTGCGGATCGGCGGCGCGGTGAGCGCGTCGCTCCGGCCGGGAGCGCGCTTTGCCCCGTCGTGTCGAACAGGTGTGTCGAACGGGTGTGTCGAACAGGTATGTCGACGCGGCTTATCGCGCGCCGACGTCACCGGCGCGCGCGGGCGGCGTCTCCCGCGGGGCCTCGCCGGGGGCGGCGGAGTCGCCGGAGGCGGCGCTGCGGTCGTCGCGCTCGCGGCCCGGCTCGGGCGCTCGCCAGCGGCCGGACGGCATTCCCTGGATCATCGCGGCGCGGCGCTCGTCGTCCCATGCGCTGTCGGGATCGCGACGCACGGTCCGGTGGCGATCCGTCGACAGCGTCCCCGAGATCCCGGCCGTCACGATGCTCCTCAGCGAGCCGCCGGCCTCGCCTGTGCTCGGCGCCGGGTCGAGCGCGGCGCGCACGAACTCCAGGTCGACGCCGCCGCGCAGCGCGATCCCGCGCGCCAGGGGATAGGCGATCTCCGCGCCCGCGAGCGCCGTGGTCGTGGACAGCGAGCCTTCCCTGGAGGGCGCCGGCGCGCCGGGGGCGAGGTGGAGCGGCGGATTCGCGGCGACGGGGGCGCTGCCGGTCGAGAAGCGGGCGACGCCGGTCACGAGGAGATCGCGGGTCGCGCCGCCCCGCGCGGGCCGGAAGCTCGCTTCGAGGGACGCCTCGTGCTCGTGCCCGAATCCGATCCTCGGCCCGAGCGACGTATAGGCGTACGCGTACCCCGCTGTCAGCCGGTAGCGCTCCTGCACGTAGGTGAGACCGACCCGCGCCGTCGGCGCGATCACCGCGTCGCGCGACGACAGCACGGGCGGCGGGCTCGCGACGGTCACGCCGCCCGAGGCGCGCGCCGAGGCGTTGCGCGTGAGCTCGTGAGTCGCGGACAGGAGCGCCGCGCCGGCGTGGACGCGGGCCTCCCCGCGCGTGAGCTCGGTGTCGAGCAGCGCGTGATGATACTGGGTGATCTCGTACCGGAGCTCGGGGGTCAGCGTGTCCAGCGCGCCGAGGTCGATCGACGTGCTCACCTGGGCCCGCCCCGTGTGCGCGTCGATCCCGACCCCGGCCGGGTCGTCGGCCGAGAGCGCGCCGGCCTGCTCGTACCCGAGCTCGAGGCGCGCCGCGGCTCGCCGCGATGTCACGATCGACAGGGCCGGTCCCCCGGAGAGCGTGTATTGCAGGCGATTGCCGTACAGGAACGGATCGCGCGCGGCGAGCGCGTCGGCGGCGCGCACGCCGAGGCGGGTCGCCAGGTAGCCGGCCGCCGCCATCGAGAGGTCCGCATGCGGCGAGAGCGTCCAGCCCGCTCCCCCGCCGAGGCGCGCCGAGACGCTGTCGGACGGCGCGGAGCGCGCCGCGTCGAGCGAGACCTGAAGGACCCGCCCGTAGCTCCCGTCGACGCTGAAACCGTAGCGCGAGCTCTCGCCGCGCAGCGAGCCCTCGACCGAGCCCTCGACGCCGGCCATCAGCGCGCCGGAGCCCACGTCCCTGACGCTCGACGCCACGCTCTGCTCCACCGCCGCCTGCGCCGTCACGTCGGACTCCCACATCGGCAAGACGAACGAGAACACGCGCCCCCTTGCTGTCGAGCGGCACGCCGCGCGGCGGGCGCGACCCGAATCGGCCGCCCTTCCCTCCCCGGCAGCACGCCCGGCGCCCGGAGCGTCCCACGTTCGCTAATGTTTGCAACATTACAAATCTGACCCGGCATGCCGCGGGTGTGGCGCGCGGCGGCGACCTGAGCGCTCCTCGGGGCTGGCACCGCGGGCGCTCGCGGCGTGGACGTGCGCAGGCAGGGCGGGACGTACCTCGAGTCGGCCCCTGCCCCGCTGGGGCGGAAGGACGGCTCGTAATATGAGTTACATCATGAAATTCGGCGTGGGCGCGGGCGTGGAGGAGGAAGGCTTGTCGAGGCCGCTGCGCGTTCTCTGGGTGACGCGCATCTTTCCGAACCGGGTTGAGCCGCTGTCGTGCGCGTTCCAGCGGCAGCAGCTCGCGGCGCTGTCGCGGCGCTGCGAGGTGGAGGTGCTGGCTGCGATCCCGTACCACCCGGGCGTATCGCTCCTGGGCGGGCGCACGCGGCCGGGCCGCCTGACGGCGGTGCCCGAGCGCGACGAGATCGACGGCGTGCAGGTGGTGCACCCGCGCGCGCCGTACCTGCCGGGGGCGGGCCGCGTGCTGGCGCCGGTGAACGCGCCGCTCTACCTGGCGGGGCTCCTGCCCTACGTCCCGCGGCTGCGCGGGCGGTTCGACGTCGTGCTGGGGGCGTGGCTGTACCCCGACGCCTGCGCGGCGGCGCTGCTCGCCCGGATGCTCGGCCTCCCCTATGCGGTGAAGGCCCATGGCACGGACGTGAACGTCGTCGCCCGCTGGCGCTCGGTGCGCCCGCTCGTCGGCGGCGCGCTCCGGTCCGCCGCGTACGCGATCGGCGTGAGCCGTCCGATGGTGGAGGCGCTCGCGGCGCTCGGCGCCCCGCGGGATCGCGCGGTCCTCGTCCGCAACGGGGTCGACCGCGCGCTCTTCCGCCCGGCGGACCGGCGCGCCGCCCGGCGCGAGCTCGGGCTCCCGGAGCGCGGGCGCGTCGTGACGTTCGTCGGGAACGTCCTCCGCGAGAAGGGCATTCACGAGCTGCTGCGCGCGTTCGAGGCGATCGACCGGGACGGCGGCGACGGCGGTGAGCCGATCCACCTCGTGGTCGTCGGCGACGGCCCGGAGCGGGCGGCGGTCGAGCAGGCGGCGCTGCGGCGCGATCGCGAGGGCGGGTCGGCCGAGCTGCGGGGCGAGCGGGGCCGGATCATCGCGGTCGGGGCGCGGCCGCTCGCCCAGGTCGCCCGCCACCTCGCGGCGGCGGATCTGCTGGCGCTCCCGAGCTGGGCGGAGGGCACCCCGAACGTGGTGCTCGAGGCGCTGGCCGCGGCGCGGCCCGTGGTGGCGACGCGCGTGGGGGGCATTCCGGACGTGGTGACGCCGGGGCGCACCGGGCTGCTCGTCCCGCCGCGCGACGCCGGAGCGCTCGGCCGCGCGCTGCGCGACGCGCTCGCGCGGACCTGGGACGACGGCGCGTTCGCCGAGGCGGCGCCGCCGTCCTGGGAGGAGAGCGCGGAGGCGCTGCGCCGGCTGCTCGCGCGGGCGGCGTTCGGAGAAGGCGGGCGGGCCGCCGCCTGACGCCTGGGACATCGCGCGGCGCCGCGGCGCCGGGCCCGGGCGTGACCGCGCAGCCCCCTCCCCTCGCCGCTCACCCCCACGAGATCGACCAGGTACACTGCGGCGCCCCGCGGTGCCTGCAGGTCGTGTGCTCGACCGCGATGCGCCGGCTGCCCGCGAGCGCCAGGCCCGCCTCGATCCAGCCGGAGATGCCCTGACTGCACAGGTAGAGCGGCAAGCCGCCGCCCGAGAGCGTGACCCTCCCCGCGACCTCGCTGACGACCCGCACGCTGAAGTCGCCGTATTTGAAGTAAGTCCTGTACACGAGGCCGAAGCGCTTGAAGAGCATCGACGGCGAGCTCCCCAGCGCCATCGTCTTGTAGATCGTCGTCAGATCGCTCCGGGCGACGTCCGCGCCGAAGTGGCGCATCTTCTCCATCCTGCCGGCGAAGACGCCGTGGATGAGCGCGCAGTCGATCTCGATGAGCGGCGCCATTTCGTTCCAGGTCGACGGGATCGGCGGATCGCTGAGATAGCGGGCCGCCTGCGGCGACAGATGGCGGCCGAGATCCGCCACGAACCGCTCGCCATAGCTCTGCCGCAGCGTCTGGGCGCGCGAGCCGATCAGGGTGCCTTTCACGAGATTGCCCTCGCCGACGATCCGTGGATCGCCGAGGAACGGGGAGAAGTCTGGTGCGAGCATACTGCGGAGGGCTCCCATCTTCTCGTAGTGTAGCGGCAGATCCGCGCCAATGTGCGACAGATTCGCGTCACCTCCTCCTTTCTGAACCGGGCCAGCCGCCCGGAGACGGGCAGCGCGGCGGCCTCGTTGGTCGTCCTGCGCGTCGTCCTGCGCGTCGTCCTGCGCGTCGTCCTGCGCGTCGTCCTGCGCGTCGTCCCGGGCTCGAGCACCAGCTTTCGACAGCGGCGCGGATCGAGCGGGATGCTGGTCGCGTTGGCCGTGTTGGTCGTGTTGGTCGCGTTGGTCGCGTTGGTCGCGCCGGTTGCGCCGGGCGCGATGTTTCGACAATGTTTCTTGAATGTTTCGCGGGTGCGAGCTTCGGCGCCTGGCGCCGGGCGGCCGTTCGGCAGGAACGCTCGGCGCTTTCGGGGTGACGCGGGGCGCGCACGCTTGTACCCGGCATGACGCGTGCTGCTCGGCGTCGATCGACGCTGGCCGGCGCGGCTGTTCGCGCCGAGCAACATTGAGGATCCCATGCGACCGATTCACCACATCCTCACCGCCGCGGCGCTCTCTCTGGGCCTTGTCGGCGCGGCGGCGCGCGCCGACGCGGCGCCCACCGCAGGGCACCCGCGACTCTGGCTCACGAAAGACCACCTCCCCAGGCTGCGCGGGTGGGCGGCCGACAGCCGCAACCGCATGTACAAGGAGGCCATGCTGCCCGCGCTCCAGGGCGCCATCGCGGCGTACGACGGCCGTTTCTACCCGAATGGCCTGCCGAACCCCGCGTGGCCGGACGGCGGCACCAACGCCTACGTGCAGTATCCGACCGAGGCGTATGCCGAGTTCTTCGCCTTCATGTCGCTCATCGATCCGGACGTCGCGGCCCGCCCGGTCCACGCCGTCAGGGCGCGCAACCTGCTGATGTACGCCATCGAGGAGGCGAGCAAGGGGAGCGCCGACGGCAAGCCCTTCCGCGACCCGAAGTTCGCGACCGGCGACCGCTCGCGCTGGTGGGGCGATGGGTTCCCGCTGACGGTGGACTGGATCTACGGCGCGACCGACGCGGGCGGCCGCCCCGTGCTCTCCGCCGGGGACAAGGCCAAAATACGGCAGGTTTTTCTCAGGTGGGCTGACGACAACCTTCACGCCGCCACGGCGGGCAACGAGCACCCCCACCCGATCGGCGTCATGAACGATCCGGCGCTGCTCCGCGATCCGCTCCAGCTCCGGTGGGCGGCGAACAACTTCTATCTCGGCCACCTGCGCCAGGTCACGCTGATGTCGCTCGCGATGGACGAGGCGGACGACCGCCCGCTCGATCCGAACACCCCGCCGGAGGCGCTCGGCAACACGCTGCGCAGCTACCGCGCGGACGCCACCGGCGCCTGGCTCTATCAGGCCTTCGCCATCTTCGAGGCGCCCGAGATCGCCGCCAAGCACCTCGGCGTCTCGCCCGACGGCCTCGGCGTGGCCAGCGGCGGCCTGCCCGTGGAGGGCTTCCTCTACGGCGGCGGGCTGGCGAGCCTCCACCAGGCGCTCCTCGCGCTCCACACGGCCGGCTACGACGCCCGCGCCCTGTCAGGCCCGCAGATCGGCCTCTTGCGCAGCGGGTACTGGGACCGGTTCTCGGACGGGTTCCTGCACTCGATGTCGCCGGGCCCGGTCACGTACCCGTCGATGCCCGACCTCGGGCCGGTGTACGAGGCGGCGAACTACGGCGACACCTTGCGGGTCCGGGTCGAGCCGCGCTTCGCCGAGGTGTTC
Source organism: Sorangium sp. So ce296 (assembly GCF_051529605.1). Classification (NCBI taxonomy): domain Bacteria; kingdom Pseudomonadati; phylum Myxococcota; order Polyangiales; family Polyangiaceae; genus Sorangium; species Sorangium sp. So ce296. The sequence goes on along the minus strand of NZ_CP150325.1, from coordinate 12,616,292 downwards.
GGCTCGCTGGGCGTCTACGACCTCCTCACCGGCAACACGGCGCGCTTGCAGAAATCGCGCTGGATCGTGGCCAACGCGTTCGAGGGCGGCGCGCCCGCGCTCTACGCGCGCACGTCCAAGGTCTGGGGCTCGCCGGTCCCGACCCGGGCCATCCTGAGCTTCTTGCTCTTCGACCCGGCAGCGCCGCTCCCGCCGGATCCTCGCCCGGCGATGCCCACCGTCTTCTTCGAGCGGGCGCCGGGCCGCGGCGCCGTGCTCGCGCGCTCGGACTGGACCCAGAGCGCGACGTGGTTCACGTGGCGGTGCGGCTGGGTCACCATCAACCACCAGCTCGGCGACTGCAATCAGATCGAGCTCTACCGGAAGGGAGAGTGGTTGACCAAGGAGCACACGAGTTACTCCAGCAACCTCATCGGGTCCACGGCCGACTACCACAACACCCTCTCTCTGCAGAACGACCAGCCGTCGCGGCTGCGCTGGTTCGAGAAGGAGCTCGCCCCGCGAGGCGGCCAGTGGCGCGAGGGGCGCGCCGCCGGCGACCCGATCGCGCGCATGAGCCGGGGCGCAGGCTACGTGTTCGCCGAGGGCGTCGCGACGGACCTCTACAACACCCGCCCGAACGCCTGGGTCCCGTCGGACGCCGCCAGCGACATCGTCCACGCGAGCCGGTCGATCGTCTGGCTGGAGCCCGATCACGTGGTGGTCTACGACCGCGCGGCCTCGCGCACCGCCGGCCGGTTCAAGCGGTTCAACCTGATGACCACCGCGGCGCCGCAGATCTCGGGCCGGACGGCCACCGCCGTGACCCCGAGGGGGCAGGCGCTGTTCGTCCAGAGCCTCCTGCCCCGCAGCGCCCGCATGACGGCCGTGCCGGTCGAGGACGTCGACGACGCGGCGGAGATGGAGCCGACGACCCACCGCCTCGTCGTGGAGGACCCGGCCGGCCCCGCGGACGTCCGCTTCCTCCACGTGCTGCAAGGCGCGGACGCGGGCGCGACGATGGACGCGGCCGTGCGGATCGAGGGCGCCCAGGGCTCCGGCGTCGAGGGCGCCCTGGTGGCCGGCCGGGCCGTCCTCTTCCGCTCGGACCTGCAAGCGACCCCGGGGCCGGTGTCCTATCGGGTGCCCGCCGCGACGCGCAAGCACGTGATCACCGGCCTCTCGCCGAGGGCCGGCTACGACGTGGCCGTCGTGCCGCAAGGGGCGGAGCTCGTGGTCCGCGTCACGCCGGGCAGCGCCCACACGACCGACGACGCGGGCGTGCTGGCGTTCGGCGCCCCGTAGCGCGCGGGCCGCGGCGCGCCACGGCGCGACGCTGCCCTCGCCTCAGGCCTTCGGGGCGAAGACCCGATCGAGCTCCTCTTTCCCGAACACCGGCGCCCACGGCAGGAGCTCGTACTGCGCAATCCCCTTCTGCGTGAAGGGATCGCCGTCCCGGATCTGATCCAGCGTCGCCCCGGCCGCGTCGTCCGGCACCCGGAGCAGGATCGCTCCGCCGTAGCGCGGATCGAGCGGCCCTGACGCGAGCACCAGCCCTCGATCGATGAGCCTCTTGAGATAAGCGCGGTGGTCGTCGACGACCTTCAGCACCTCGTCGAGCGGGCGCCGGTAACGGATGATCGCAATCGCGTACATGATGTCTCGATTCCTCGGGCGGCAATCTACCAGAGCGCAGCGCCCTGCCGAGCCTGTTCTGGACAGGCCGCCGTCCGCCGGAGCTCGCGCGCCCGCGCGGGGCGCGTCCGAAGGGGGCGCGCGCCGGCGGGCCGCCGCGACGGATCGCGAGAAAACCCATCGCATCGCCGGAATGTGCTGCCCTCGCGATCTCCAGGCTTGACTTGGCGGCCCGCCATGCGGAAGCGCGGCGGCGAGGGCATGCGAGGGCACGATGGACGTCGCGTCGTCGCACGCCCCCCTTTCCCTTCGCGCTTCCGTCTGGCAGTGTGCGCGCCCTCCGCTGGAGACATCTGTATGGCGCGACCCCCGAAAGCAGCACCTGCTCCCGTTCTCCCGTCCTCGCCTGCCGCCGCGCTCGCGGCGTACGGCCGCGTTGAGCCGAAGCTCCTTGAGCTCGGCCCCGAGGACCTCGTGACCGTCTACGTCGAGGTCCCCAGGGCCGTGAGCTCCGTGCTCTCCGCCCTGCCCCACCTGCGCGAGCTCCGCGACGAGATCGTCCGCGATCTCCCGAACCACCCGATCGAGATGCTGGACGAGCTCGAGGACTACGCCCTCGCGGCGTGGTACGCCGACCTGCTCTACAGCACGCCCGCGAGCGAGCTCGACGCGAAGAAGCTCACCGACGACGCCGGCACGCTGCGCGAGGGGCTCCTCGTCGCCGCCGAGGCGCTCGCCTACAGGAACCTGCTCGACAAGCAGCGCGTCGCCGACATCCGCAAGGGCAAGGGCCACACCGATCTCGCGAGCGATCTCATCGCCCTCGCCGAGCTGTTCCGCGGCTCCTGGGACAAGGTCCGCGCGAAGACGGCGGTCGAGGACGAGGAGCTCGAGCGCGCCGCGGATCTCGGCGTGCGCCTCCTCGCCGCGCTCGCCGCGAAGCCCGGCAAGGGCTCGTCCGCGGCGCCGAAGATCACCGACGCGAGCGATCGCCGCGCCCGCGCGATCTCGCTGGTCGCCAAGGCCTACGAGGAGTGCCGCCGCGCCGTCGCCTACCTGCGCTGGCACGAGGGCGGCGACGGCGACCTGGCCCCGTCGCTCCTGCAGAAGCCGCGCGGCCGCCCGCGGAACGCCGAGAAGGCCGCCGCGGCCGCGAGCGGCGCGGCCGCCGAGGCGCCGTCGAAGGCGTCGGCCGACGACGCGGCCGCCGCGGACGGCGGCGCGCTGCCCGCCCCCGAGCCGGCGAACGACGCAGCGCCGGTCGCGAGCGCCTGAACCTCGGCGCCTCGCGAGGAGATCCACGCGACGAGGCGCGGACGCCGCGGAGGCCCTCGAGCCTCCGCCCCGATCCGCGCCTCTCCGGTCGCGCGCTCTCTCCTCGACCTCGCCCCGACCTCCGCCTGCCGGCCTCGATCGTCGGGCTACTGGTTGCGGCTCGACTCCTCGATGAGCTCGACCTTGTAGCCGTCCGGATCCTCGACGAACGCGATCACCGTCTTGCCGTGCTTCATCGGGCCCGGCTCGCGCGTGATCTTCCCGCCCGCCGCGCGGATGCGGTCGCAGGCCGCGTAGATGTCGTCCACCCCGAGCGCGACGTGCCCGTACGCCGTGCCGAGCTCGTACTTCTCCACGCCCCAGTTGTGCGTGAGCTCGATCTCCGCGTGCTCCGGGTTCCTCCCGTACCCGAGGAAGCACAGCGTGAACTTGCCCTCCGGGTAGTCCTTCCGCGACAGGAGCTGCATCCCGAGCACGTCCCTGTAGAAGCCGATCGAGCGCTCGAGATCGCCGACCCGCAGCATCGTGTGCAAGATCCTCATGCCGAACTCCTGCTCCTTTTCCTCTTCCTCAGGCCGCGCCGCTGCGGCGCTCAGCCGTACCGCACCGAGATGATCTCCATCTCCGCCTCGCCCGCCGGGCGGCGCACGGTGATCACGTCGCCCGCGCGCTTGCCGAGGAGCGAGCGGCCGACCGGCGAGCGCCAGCTGATGCGCCCGGCCCCGCTGTCGATCTCGTCCTCGCCCACGATCTGGTAGGTGTGGCGCGCGCCGTCCTCGTCCTCGATCTCGACCGTCGCGCCGAAGAAGACCTTGTCGCCGCGCTGCTCCGACGGGTCGACCACCACGGCCTTCTCCAGCCGCTTGGTCAGGTAGTGCATCCGCCGGTCGATCTCGCGCAGCTTCTTCTTGCCGTAGATGTACTCGGCGTTCTCGGAGCGGTCGCCCTGCGCCGCCGCGTCGGCGACCTCCTGGACGATGCGCGGCCGCTCCACGGAACGGAGGCGCGCGAGCTCCTCGGACAGCTTCTTCGCCCCGCCGGGCGTGATGTAAGCCGGGTCGGACATGGTTCGATCGCGACGGAGCCTACGCCGCGCCGCCCGCCGGATCCACCGCCCTGGCGCCCGCCGCGGACCCGCCCCACGACACCCCCGGCAGACCCCCGGATCGCGTCTGATTTCCGCAAGATGGCCCCCCTGTCACGGACGCATGTTGACGCGACGCGGCGGCATGCTAGGCGAATGAAGAACTATGCCGCGGCTGCGCGGTAGACCGGGAAGGGTACCGGCTGCCAGCGCCGGAAGCCGCGGCAACGAGGAGGTCTCCCATGTCGAACGCCCAAACCTTCCAGAACCGCTACAAGGCTGACCTCCGCGAGATCCGCTTCCTCCTGTTCGAGCAATTCCGCCTAGACGAGCTGCTCGGCAACGCGCCGTACGACGCGTGGGGGCGCGACGAGGTCTCGATGGTCGTCGACGAGGTGTACAAGTTCGCGTGCGAGGTCTTCGGCCCGCTGAACACGGTCGGCGATCGGGTCGGCTGTCGCATCGAGGCGGGGCAGGTCAAGACCCCGCCGGGGTTCAAGGAGGCCTGGGACAAGCTGTACGAGGCCGGGTGGAAGTCGGTCTCCGTCTCGCCCGCCTACGACGGCCAGGGCGGCCCGTTCACGCTCTACACGGTGGTCGAGGAGTTCCTCTGCGGCGCCAACGCGGCGCTCAACATGTACCCCGGGCTGACCTACGGGGCGGCGGAGCTGATCGAGCACTTCGGGACGCCGCGGCAGCGCGACATCTACCTGAAGCGGATGTTCGGCGGGCAGTGGAGCGGGACGATGTGCCTGACCGAGCCCCAGGCCGGCTCGGACGTCGGCTCGTCGCGGACGACCGCGGTGAAGCAGAAGGACGGCAAGTACCTCATCCGCGGCACCAAGATCTTCATCTCCGGCGGCGACCAGGACCTCACCGAGAACGTCGTGCACCTCGTGCTCGCCCGCGTCGAGGGCGCTCCGCCCGGGACGAAGGGGCTCAGCCTGTTCGTCGTGCCGAAGTTCCGGGTGAACGACGACGGCTCGCTCGGCGAGCCGAACGACGTCCTCGTCGGCAACATCGAGCACAAGATGGGCATCAACGGCTCGTCGACGTGCGTGCTCAACTTCGGCGAGAACGACGCCTGCCTCGGGGAGCTCGTCGGCACCGTCGAGCACCAGGGCATGCCGCAGATGTTCCGGATGATGAACGGCGCGCGCATCTCGGTCGGCCTGCAGGGCGTGTCGGTCGCGTCGTCCGCGTACCTGAACGCGCTCGAGTACGCGAAGGACCGCAAGCAGGGCTCGTCGATCCTCCAGTGGAAGGACGCGACCGCGCCGCGCGTGCCGATCGTCGACCACCCGGACGTGCGGCGGATGCTGCTCGACATGAAGAGCCGCGTGGAGGGCATCCGCGCGCTGATCATCAAGCTCGCGCGCCACCAGGACGCGGTCGCCGTCTACCAGGGCAAGGACGACCGCGCGGCCGCGTACAACCAGGGCCAGGTCGATCTGCTCGTGCCGCTCGTGAAGGCCTACTCGTCCGATCAGGCGTTCCGCGTCTGCGAGACGGCGATCCAGACCTTCGGCGGCGCCGGGTACACGAAGGACTACCCGGTCGAGCAGTACTGCCGCGACGCGAAGGTCTTCTCGATCTACGAGGGCACGAACCACATCCAGGCGATGGACCTCGTCGGGCGCAAGCTCGGCCAGGCCGGCGGGGCCAACCTGCAGGCCTTCCTGAACGACGTGGCCGAGTTCGTGAAGGCGCACGAGAAGCACCCCGTCCTCGCCGCGAGCGTCAAGGAGCTCCGCGAGGCGCACGAGGCCGTCGCCGGCACCGCGATGCGGCTGCTCTCGTGGTTCCAGATGGGCAAGATGCCGATGGTGCCGCTCGCGGCGAACCGCTTCCTCGAGATGATGAGCGAGCTGGCGATCGGCTGGCTCCTGCTCGACGGCGCGGTCATCGCGCTCAAGGCGCTGGAGACCTTGCCGCAGGGCGACGCCGGCGCGAAGGACCGCGCCTTCTACGAGGGCAAGAAGCACGCGGCCCTCTACTTCGCGTCCAACGTGCTCCCGCACGCGAAGTTCTCCGCCGAGCTCCTCGGCCGCGAGGACTCGTCCGCCCTGGACATCCCCATCGAGTCGTTCGCGACCCTCTGATCTCGCGCGTCCCGCTCGGGTCGTTCGCCGCCGTCCGACCGCCCTCCCCCGCGCCGGGCTCGCCTCGGGGCGGGGGCTCGGCCGCGCGGCGCGGGCTCATTCCGGGACCGTGAGGCGCTCCGCCAGGTCCCGGATGGGCACCGGCATGGTCGGGTCGCGCGACACGGCCACGATGTCGGCGCGGAGCGCCCGCGCCTCCGTGAGCCGGAGCCACGCGAGCGCGAGCCGCGTCATGCTCGGCAGGCCCCGCGCGAGCACCGCCCGGACGACGTCGACCGCGGGGAACGAGAAGGCCACCTCCTCGGGGGGCAAGCCCGCGGCCTTCGCCGCCGCCTCGATGCTCGCGTCGAAGTCGTCCCGCCGCGACTCCAGCACCTCGAAGAAGACGCGCCCGCGCTCGGGCGCGAACGCCTGAGCCGCCCCGCCGTCCTCGGGCGCGAAGACCCAGCCGCCCGCGCCGTCGAGCCCCACCCGCGCGCCCGACTCGAGCGTGACGAGCGGCAGGAAGCGACCGCCTTCGAGCGGCTCCCCGCCGCCGGCGTCGAGCAGCTCGCGCACGAGGTCCTTCAGGTTCGCGCTCATGGGCCGATGTTCGCACGGAAACCACCGCGATGGGCAAGCGCGATGGGCGACCGCGATGGCAGCTCGGCAGATACACCTCCTTCCGGCGGGGGACGTCGCGCTCTAAGCCCCCGTCGCGCGCGGCGCTGACACCCCGCGGCGACGGCGGACGCGACGAGAACATCCGTGGAGAGCGCGCCGCGCGGGAGGCGCCAGGTCGCTTTGCTTGGTAAACGCCCCGGGGTGGCCGGAATAAGAATAGTATGGGGATTCAATTCAAAGCTGATGCACTCGTATTGCTGGGATTCATTTCGGCTGCCGCGGCGACGGCCAGCGGTTGCAGCCTCGGCGGGGGTGATTCCATCCAGATACCCATCGATGATGGGCCGTCGGACGACGACTGCACTCCGAGCAAGGCCAAGGGGAAGATCGCATCGTCGTGCGGCCTGTGGGTCTCCCGCACCGGGCACGACGGCAACGCGGGGACCTCGGGGGCGCCGCTGAAGACGCTCTCGAAGGCGATCGAGCTCGCCTTTAGCAAGGGAAAGCGCATCTACGTCTGCGCCGAGGAGTTCGACGAGGCGGTGCTCGTGCCCGCGGGACACAGGATCTTCGGTGGGCTCGATTGCCGCGACGACTGGCGGTGGATAGGCGACAAGAAGAAGACGACGCTCACCGCGCCTGAAGGCGAGACACCGCTCAAGTTCCATGGCGGCAGCGGCGCCGCGACGGTGCTCGTCGAGGACCTCCACGTCATCGCGCGCTCGATCCTGCCGACCCACACCGAGCTGGCTGGCCGCTCCTCGATCGCCGCGAACACCTCGGGGATCCCGGTCGCCTTCACGCGGTGCATCCTCGAGGCGGGCGACGGGGCGCCGGGCAAAGAGGGCGAGTCGTTCGCGAGCGACCCCGCCGAGGCGGGGCAGTCCGGCAACTTCGGCAACGCCGCGTGCACGTCCGCTTCGGTCCTCGGCGGGGCCCCGGTGTTCAACACCTGCGGTACGCCGGACGACAGCGAGGACGACTCGCGCAGCGGCAGCGGGGGCGTCGGCTCGATCTCGTCGGGCTCCGATGGCGGCGACGGGGACCCGCGCGGCGCGGAGACCAGCGCGGAGAACGGCGGGCGTGGCGAGTCCAGCAGCAGGGCCTGCACGCCGGGCGTGGCGGGCGCGGACGGCGCAGATGGGCGTCCGGGCGCGGGGGCGGCCGGCTTCGGCGACGTGATCCTGGACGGGTACACCGGTCCGCTCGCCGGCAACGGCACGCCGGGCAAGCCGGGTCAGGGCGGCGGGGGCGGCGGCGGCGCCAAGGGCGGCGCGGGCGCGCTGATGTGCCCGTTCGAGAGCACGGCGGGAGGCGCCGCGGGCGGCTCCGGGGGCGCAGGCGGCTGCGGCGGGCTCGGCGGCAACGGCGGGGGCGCGGGCGGGGCGAGCATCGCCGTGTTCGCGGGGAGCGCGACGGTCCTCTTCGACGACGTGGTGCTGAGGACCGGGCGCGGGGGCGACGGCGGAGACGGCGGCAGGGGCCAGGAGGGCGGCGAGGGCGGTCAGGGCGGGCCCGGCGGTATCCTGGGCGAGGCCACGGGGCTGAACGCCGCCTGCAGCGGCGGCCCGGGCGGGCGAGGCGGCCGGGGCGGCCACGGCGGCGGTGGGCTCGGCGGGCACTCGATCGCCGTCGCCTACGCGGTCAGGGCGCCTTCCCTCTCGAACACGACCATCGAGCTCGGCGAGGCCGGGCTCGGCGGGCGCGGGGGCTCGGCGCGGTACAACGGGCAGGACGGCGTCGCGGCCGAGATCTACGACATCGAGCAGTCCTTCCGGCAGTAGCGCGCCGGCCGCCGGAGAGCGCCTACGCCGGCGCCGGGGGCGCGGGCCAGCTCCGGTCCTCCTGCATGCAGCGGAGCTGCGTCACGCGCCGTCCCTCGGCGGTCGTCACCCCGCTCTCCCGGACGGGCGCGTCGCGCCGCGCGCGCCGGCTCAGCTTCTCGACCACCAGGAACCCCTCCCGCTCGCCCGCGAGGCGGAGGAACTCGTCGAACAGCGCGACGTGCCCGCCGGGCGCCCCGTCCTCGGCCGTCGCGATGCGGCGCTGCGTGGCGACGCCGATCGCCACCGCGCCGCCCCGGGCGCGCACGACCATCGCAGGATCGAGCCCGCGCTGGCTCTCTTCAGGCAACGTCCAGATCTCCGCGACCCCCGCCTCGGCGAGCCGCCGCTTCATGTAGTTGAAGGCGGACTCGAGCGTGTTGTTCCGGTACGGGACCGCCCTCGACTCCATCGGATCGACGTGGTTCCGCCAGAACGCGATCAGCGCGTGCGCCCAGCGCCTGCCGTCGGGCCGACGGTCCTGGAACGGCCAGTCCCCGGCCATCGCGTCCGCGCAGGCGCAGAGCAGCGCCTGCTCGTCGATCCCGCGCGTCGCCAGGCAGGGCGCGCAGTGCATGTACGCCGTGCCCCGCTCGAGGAGCGCGCCGCACATCGAGCAGACGTCGTTGCCGTAGCCAGGGCCCATGTACCGGAGCCAGCCGGCGTTGAGCGCCAGGTGGGCCGCGCGGCGATCGTCGAGCCACGCGAGCTCCCGCAGCCCGTCCCTGAGGGCCATCGAGGCCGCGCGCCGCTCGTCATCTCGCTGCGTCATCCGCCGTCCTCCAGCGTGGGCCCCGTCCGCGCCGGCCCCGCAGTGTAACGCCTGGACCTCCGCCGCGCTTCGCGCGGTAACGCGGACCGTCCGTGCGAGATCTGCAGCGGTCAGCGCGGCGTTCCGGGTTGTTGACATCGACTTTCAATTACCCTTACGCTACGCGTCGACAACATGTCGCGATTTGCCTCAGTTCTCGCGCTTCCTGTGCTCTTCCTCGTCGGCTGCGGCGGAGAGCCTGCGCCCGCCGACCCGCTGCTCGGCCTGCAGCTGATCGGCGATGATCTCAGCGACATCCCGCTGCACGGCGCCTCCGCGGAGCAGGTGGCCCGGTTCAAGGAGGGCGACGCGCTCTTCGATTTCGTGTTTCGCGAGCGCGACGGGCTCGGGCCGCTGTACATCCGCTCCTCCTGCGCGGGGTGCCACGAGGGGGCCGCGCGCGGCCCGGGCGCCGTCCAGAAGATGGTGCTCGTCGAGGCCGACGGCGTGACGCCGGCGGTGGATCAGGCGGCGCTCCCCTACGGGCACACGATGCGGCCCTACGGGGTCGCCGGGGCGACGACGCTCGCGCGGCCCGAGCTCGAGGGGACGATCAAGCTCTCGCAGCGCCTCGGCCCGCCGGTGTTCGGTCGCGGGTACATGGAGGCGGTCGACGACGCCGAGATCGAGCGGGTCGCGGCCGAGCAGGCCGCGCGCGGCGACGCCATCCGCGGGCGCATCAACCGGGTGGTGTTCCACTCGAAGAAGAACGCGGACGAGTCGTTCCACGCCTTCGCCGAGGGCGACGAGAACCTCATCGGCCGCTTCGGGTTCAAGGCGCGGGTCGCGACGCTCGATGACTTCACGGCCGACGCCTACCAGGGCGACATGGGCATCACCTCGCCGCTCCGCCCCGACGAGCTGCCGAACCCGGACGGGCTCACGGACGACGCCAAGCCGGGCGAGGACGTGGTCCTCGACACGGTGAACGCCGTCGCCGACTACATGCGCTTGCTGGAGATCCCGAGGCGCGCGCCCGCCGACGAGCGCGGTCAGGCGCTGTTCGCCGAGGTCGACTGCGCCGCTTGCCACGTCCCCTCGCTGCGGACGCGCGCCGACTACCCGATCGCGCAGCTCGCGGACATCGACGCGCCCGTGTACACCGATTTCCTCCTGCACGATCTCGGCCCCGATCTCGCCGACGGGCTGGCCGACGAGTCGGCGAGCTCCGTCTCCTGGCGGACGGCGCCGCTCATCGGCATGCGCCACAGCACCTCGTACCTCCACGACGGCCGCGCCAGGACCATCGAGCAGGCCATCCTGCTCCACGACGGCCCGGCGTCGGAGGCGGCCGACTCGGTCGCCGCCTTCCGCGCGCTCTCCCGGGAGGATCGCGAGGCCCTCATCGACTTCGTGCGCTCGCTCTGATCGACGTTCGCCGACGTTCGCCGGCGCGCGCGCTCGCGCCAACCGATATCCCGCGCTCGCTCCGGGCGAGCCGCGACCAAGGAGCTCGAAAGATCCATGCACATCCCCGCCTGCCTGCGGTCCGGTCTGGCCATCGCCGCCGCCGCCCTCTCGCTCCCCGCGTGCGGGAGCGACAACGAGACGCTGTACACCGACGCGGATTACGAGCGACGGGCAGTGCTCGAGGTGAAGGCCTTCATCCAGGACAACCTCGACGAGTTCGCCGCCGCCACGGCCGCGCTCCAGGCGGCCGCGCCCGAGCCGGACGAGGACGGGTGGAGCGCGTCGAGCGACAAGGCGGCCGTCGACGCGATGAAGGCCGCGTGGAAGGAGGCGCGGCAGTCCTACGAGCGCGTCGAGGGGGCCATCGCGGTCGTCTTTCCGGACCTCGATTACTCGACGGACGCCCGCTACGACGCGTTCATCGAGGTCGCCGCCGACGACGACCTCTTCGACGACGAGGGGGTGACCGGCGTGCACGCCGTCGAGCGCATCCTCTGGGCGGACGAGATCCCGGAGCCCGTCCTCGCCTTCGAGTCGGCGCTCACGAACTACAAGGCCGCGGCCTTCCCGGCCACCGAGGCCGAGGCGGCCGCGTTCAAGGGCGAGCTCTGCGAGCGGCTCAAGGCCGACGCGGAGAAGATGAAGGCCGATTTCGAGGGCCTCGCGCTCGACGCGCCGTCCGCGTACCGCGGGGTGATCAGCTCGATCCTGGAGCAGGTCGAGAAGACGAGCAAGGCGGCGACCGGCGAGGAGGAGTCGCGCTATGCGCAGTACACCCTCGCCGACATGCGCGCGAACGTCGCGGCCGGCGAGCAGACCTACGCCGCCTTCCAGCCGTGGCTGCTCACCAAGGGGGCCGAGGGCGCGGAGGTCGACCAGGCGGTGCTCGCCGGCTTCGACCGGCTGTCGAGCGCGTACGACGCGATCGAGGGCGACGCGCTGCCGCCGCTGCCGGACGAGTGGAGCGAGGAAGCGCCGACCGAGGAGCAGCTCGCGACCCCGTTCGGCAAGCTGTTCTCGCTCGTCGAGCGCGAGAGCGACGACGCGACGCCGGGCACGCTCGCTTACGATATGACGAGATCCGCAGACCTCCTCGGCATCCCCTCCCTGCCTTAGGCGAAGATCCGTTGGGGGGGAGCGGGCGGGCGGCCAGGGGCGTCAGGCGGCGGGGGTCCAGCGGATGAGGACGCACGTCACGTTGTCGGGGCCGCCGTGCTGGTTGGCGCGGTCGATGAGCGAGCGGGCCGTCGTGGCGAGATCGGCGCCCTGCGCGAGCAGCTCGGCGATCTCCGGCTCGGGGACCGGGCCGGAGAGGCCGTCCGAGCAGATGAGCAGAACATCGCCGGCCTCGGGGCGCTCGATGCGCGTGGCGACGTCGACCGTCTTCCCCATCCCGAGCGCGCGCGTCACGACGTTGCGGGCGAGCAGCGGATCCACGTCGTCGGGCAGCTGCTCGCCGCTGTGCAGGTGCTCGTTCCAGAGCGAGTGGTCCTCCGTGAGCCGCTCCAGCCGGTGCTCGCGGTACCGGTAGACCCGGCTGTCGCCCACGTGCGCGATGCACGCCGAGGTCGCGTCGGCGTACACGCCCGCAAACGTCGTCCCCATCCCGTAGAAGCGGGGGTCGCGCTGCCCCACCTCGAAGATGCGCTCGTTGGCGCGCCAGATGGACGAGACCAGGCGCAGCTCCAAGGGGCCCGCGGTCTCGTCGTAGCCCGTGGGCTGCGTGATCTCGCCCTCGCCCTCCTTGCAGCACGCCTGCACGATGTCGACCGCCATCCGCGACGCGATCTCCCCCCCGGCGGCGCCGCCGATGCCGTCCGCGACGACGAAGAGGCCGAGATCCAGATCGACGGCGAAGCTGTCCTCGTTGTGCTCGCGCTGGCGGCCAACATGGCTTTCACCGGCGGCTTCGATGCGGAGCGGGGCGTTCACGGAGCTTCCTCGTCGGCGAGACGCATGTCGACTCCGGGCAGCATCCAGCGACCGGACGCCTCGCGCAAGTCAGGAAGGGGCTCAATTCGAGCGGGGAGCGCCGGGCCGCTCGCGCACGCGCGCTACGTGCGCAGCGCCGCGGTCGCGGGCGACCGCAGCGGCGGGGGGGCGCCGTGCGGCTCGCGGAGCTGCTCGGCAGGGGGCGGGACGCTGGCCGTGCGGGCCTCGAAGCGGCCGTTCTTCCAGGTCACGAGCCCGCCCGAGAGGCGCGCGGAGCTGCCCGCGCCGGGCTCGGACCGCAGCCAGACCAGGGGGCGCGCGGCGAAGACCGGCTTGGTGCAGGCGATGTCCTCGAAGGCGGCGGACCACGAGCCGGTGTTGCCGAAGAACAGCCCGCCCTCCCAGCTGCCCTCGGGTGTGTGCGTGTGGCCGAAGACGACCGCCCGGGCGCGGTGGGCGCGGGCGACCTGGCGCGCGGCGCGGCTGACCCGCTGCCAGGTGGCCTCGAGCGGGAGCTTCGGCACGAGGCGCTCGTAGACGACGAGCCCCGCCGGCGCGACGAGCGCCGCCGGCGCGAGCCAGGTCGGCGCGAGCAGCAGCCACACGAGGGCCACGACGACCGCGAGCAGCCCGAGGGCGGCCCGGTCGAGCCAGAGCTCGCGCGCGACGAGCCCCAGCCGGTCCTCGGCCGGCGGCGCGAACAGGCGGGCGTGGCGGGCGACGGCGCGGAGCGGGGCGCCCGTCTCCTGCGCGGCGGCGGCGAGGCACTCGCGCAGGCGGGCGCGCCGCTCGGGCTCGCGCCGGCGCACGAGCTCGACGACCGTGCGCAGCGCGCCGAGCGCCCACGCCCCCGCGAGCGAGCGGCGAGAGAACAGGTAATAGCGCGCCCAGTGCGCGAGGTAGCCGAACGCGGACAGCATGAACGAGGAGTCCACGTGCGGGTTGAAGTACCCCATCCGCGAGACGAGCAACCGGCACACGAGCGAGCCCATGGTCGGCTGGATCTCGCCCGGCTTCCGGCCGAACGGGACCATGGGGTAGCGGTAGCTGCAATAGGCGTCGTACTGGTTGCCGTGCTCCACGATGATGCCGTCCGGCGTCTTGTGGAACCAGGCGCGGAACACGACGCGCGCGCCCAGCGCCGCGCGCGCCCGCTCGGCCTCGCGCGCGGGCGAGCTCGAGCCCGGGCGCGGCGCGCCGTCCAGCGCGGCGAGCGCCGCCTCGACCACGCGGGACCGGACCAGGTCGCGCACCTCGGGCAACGTGAGCTGAACGTCGTGGTTGCCGGAGATGAACACGACGGTGTGACCATCCGCGACGACGCGGCCCAGCGCCTCGATGAACACCGGGTGGTCCGCGAGGATCGCCTTCATCGCCGGGACCGCGTGCTCGGCGCTGCGCGGCAGGTCGTGGAAGACGCTCTTTTGATCGATCACGCGCGGCGCGTCGAGGTCGAACACGTCGCCGTTGAGCACCAGCGTGAGCTCATGCCGCCCGGCGCCGCGCGCCGTGCCCTGCTTCATCTCGTCCCGAAGCGCGTCCAGCATCGCCGCGACCTCGCTGTCGGGGGAGTAAGGAGCCTGACGGTAGCGCATCCAAAGACCGTCACCCGGCTCGAGCTCGCAAAGATGGATATCTGAGATTGCCACCGTATGGAGCATCCCTCAAGGTGACACACGCGCCTGACCACGGCTGTCAGGGAACGGTCACGACTGGGGTCGGGCGATAGCGTATGGCGTGGCGGCGCGGCGGCGATTGCCCTGGCCGCAAGGCGCGGCGCGGCTGTCGGGGGCTGTGGTGTCTCGGGCGTTGTGGCGTGGCGAGGTCGCAATCACGACGACCTCGCCCGCTCGCTACTGCCGTCCTTTGCGCTTGATGATCACGAACTGGACGCGGCGGTTCTTCTGGCGCCCTGTCTTGACGCGGTTGTCCCCGAGCGGCTGCTCGAAGCCGTAGCCCCTGGCGACGAGCTTCTCTCGCGGCACCCCCGCGGCAACGAGCCACGAGAGGACGGCCTCGGCGCGCTCCTGGGACAAGCGCTGGTTGTATTCCTCGGTCCCGCTGTCGTCCGTGTGCCCTTGCACCTCGACGAGCTCGATGTCCGGGTTCTGCTGGATGGCGTCGCGCACCTCGTACAGGATCTCGTCGGAGACGGGATCGACCGTCTGGGCGCGGGTCTTGCCGTACACGACGAACTGCACCGGCTTCGACGTCGTGATCTCGTCGGCGTTCACGCGGACGAATTTGGGGCAGCCGTTCTGCCGTGGATCGGGGTCGGAGAGCCCCCGCTCGTTCGGGCAGGCGTCCGCGGCGCCGCGGACGCCGTCGCCGTCCGGATCGTCCGGGCAGCCGTTCTGCTTCGGGTTCTGGCTCGCTGGCCCCTTGACCTTCGGGCAGGCGTCCGAGGCGTCGGCGATGCCGTCGCCGTCCGCGTCGCTCGGGCAGCCCACCTGCTTCGGGTCGTCGCTCGGCCCGCCGCGCACGCTGGGGCAAGCGTCGATGCCGTCGTGGAAGCCGTCGTCGTCCGAGTCGTCCGGGCAGCCGTTCCGCGTGGCGTCGGCGCTGCGCGCGCCAGGGGTGGACGGGCAGGCGTCGTCGATGTCGAGCACCGCGTCGCCGTCGCGGTCCGCCGGAGGGCAGCCGTCCCTCGCGGGATCGGGCGAAGGATCGCCCTTGACGTCGGGGCAGGCGTCGATGTGGTCGTCGATGCCGTCGTCGTCCTTGTCGCCAGCCGCGGCGACGTTCGGCGCGCGCGCCGAGGCCGGCTTCGGGAGGGGCGCCCAGCCGAGCACGCCGACGGCGCGCACGGTCGGCGTGCCAACGGCGTTCAGGAGGCCGGGACCGAGCGCGGCGCCGAACGTCAAGCCGCCGAGGACCCGCAGCTTGGCGCCGAAGAGCAGCTCGGCGTTGACGCCGGCGTCCGCGCGCGTGGCCGGCACGCTCGACAGCACGAGCTCCTCGCCGAGCGGCGCTGCGCCGTACAGCTCGGCGCCGAGCTGGAGGAGATCGCCGCCCAGGAGGAGCCCCGCGGCGCCGCCGAACGTGACCAGCGGAGGGCGGTTCTGCCCTCCGCCGAGCTCGACCCCGCCGCTCGCATTCCAGAGGAAACCGAGCGTCGAGCCGGCGCGCCCGCCGATGCTCGCGTGGAAGGCGCCGCGGACCTCGGCGTCGCCGGTGTACTGCGACGGTGAGCCCGTGGGCGCGAACAGGTAGCCGCCGAGCCCGAGCTGGACCGGACCCGCGTCCTCGCCGAGCAGGCGGACCCGCGCGCCGAGGCGGAGGTCGGCGAGCTTCGGCGCCGTCAGCTCGGTGAACTGCACGCCGGGGATGCCCGGGTCGTCGCCCCCTTGCGCGATGGCGAGCGGCGCATCGATCGAGAGCAGCAGGCGCTCCCACAGCGCGAGCGATGCGTCGAGGCGCAGGTACGCCTGCGAGGAGACGATGGCGACATCGGCATCGCCGCTCGTGCGGATCGGCAGGTGGGAGTAATCGAGCATCGCGTGGGCGCGCGCCGCGAAGTGGCCGGGAGCGGCGGGCGACGGCACGCCGAAGAACGCGTCCCCGGCGGGCGCCGGCTCGAACCGGTTGAGGGAGAAGCCGCCGGTGGACTGGCCTCTCGACGCGCTGGCGAGCGTCATGAGGACGGCCGCGGAAGCGACCGCTGCGACGGAGGAAGACCTCATCGGCCGGCCACGATAGCGGGGGGGTGACGCGGGGGGCAACATGCCATCGCGCCTCGGCGGGTCACGCGTGCCCCCCGCGCGCTCCCGCAGGATTCACCGCATGGCTGCTCGTCCGCACATGATCCGGCTCGCTCGAACCCCGTTCGCGAGTCCCGGCGCCATTGACATCGATGTGCCAGTGTACCTTGAATTCCTTGCCTCTTGGCGCCTGTCCAGTGAAGGTGGACGTCCCGTCGTCTGCTATCGCGGCCGAGCCATTCGGCGCGACCGTGGTGTCGTCCGCGGCCACGACGGTCCCATGGATGCTGAGACCCGCGTAGGCGTGTAGCGCGTGCCAGGTAGCACGTAGACTGGAATCGAAGCTTCCGCGCATCGTGCCGCGTCCAACCGGGCCCCGTCGGCCGGATCTGAGCGGCGTCGCGCCGCGGGCCGGCGCGTCAGAACTGGTACCGCAGGCTCGCCCCGGGCGCGATCATCAGGACGAAGTCGCCCATGAGCGACTCTTGCGCGTACGTCCCGATGCCGTCGGTCGACGCCGCGAGCTCGATGGTCCTGTCCCACGACGGCTTGCTGAGGCCGATCAGGAGGAGCAGCTTCACGCTGGCCGAGAGCTCCCAGCGCTCCCCGAGCCGCACGCCGAGCCTCGCCTCCGGATCCACGTAGAAGTACGTCGCCGAGGCGAAGTCGACCACCGGGTACGTGTTGAACCACGCCCCCTGGGTCGTCCTGAACCTGCCCGCCCGCTCGTCGCGGACCTCGCCCACGAGCACCCCGGCGCCGAGCCGCAGCAGCGCGGGGTACTGCTCGCCGAGGTGATAGCCGAACGTCGCGCCGGCCAGGAAGCCGCCGAGGCGGAGCGCGTCGCTCGCCGCGCCGCCGAGCGGATCCCGGTAGCCGATCGGCCTGAGCTCCGCCGCGCGCTCGTCGAGCTGCTGCGCCGCGACGATACCGCCGAGCTCGATCCCGACGCCCAGCCCCGAGCCGAGCTCGTAGCCGCCGTGGATCGTGCCGAGCCCGCCGAGGCCGATCGCGCTCGAGCACCCCGAGCCGCAGGCGCTCGCGACGTCGCCGCCGAAGGTCGGCGCCACGAGGAACGAGGCGCTCGCCTCGAGCGTGATCTTCGGCGGCTTGCGCCAGATCTCCGCGTCCTCGTCGCGCTCGAGCGCGAGGCTCAGGCCCTGCCGCTGGCCCTTCTGCAGCGTCACCGTGCGCGCCTCGGAGACGAACCCGTCGGACTTCACCTCCACCCGGTGCGCGCCGGCCTTGAGCCGGCCCAGCCAGACGCCGTTGCCCACGTTGACCGAGTTGATCCAGACGCTCGCGCCGGGCGGCGTGGGGTCGACCCGCAGCGACGCGTCGAGGTCCTCGGCGAGGAGCGACAGCGTCGTGAGCTCCTGCGGCTTCACGGGCGCCGCCGTCGGCTGCGTCCCGAGCTTCCCCTCGCCGCGCAGCGCCACCATGTGATCGCCGACCGACAGCGTGCCGATCCACGGCGTCTGCCCCACGACCACGTTGTCCACGAGCACGTCGACGGTCTTGCCGGCCCGCTCCACGACGCGCAGCCGGCCGGAGCGGACCAGCCTGCGGAGCTTCGCGTTCACCGTGACCGTCTGGCCCCCGGCGACGTCGACGCGCACCTCGACCGGCTCGTAGCCCTCCTTGAACACGCGGACGACGTGCGCGCCCGCGGCGACGCGGATCGGCTTGACGGGCGGGTACTGCCCGCGCTCCTCGCCGCTCACCACGATCGACGCCCCGGGCTCGGCGTTCGTGATGTCGAGCGTCCCCACGAGCGCGCGCAGCTCGGCGATCTCGCGCTGCGCGACCGCGCGCTCGGCGGCCGACATGGTGAAATCGCGCAGGAAGGTCTCGAACATCTCGAGCGCCTCGTCGTAGCGCTGGAGCCTGCGCAGCGCGATCGCGGCGTTGTTCGTGGCCGCGCGCGTCGGGTAGAGCTTGCGCGAGAGGAGGAACTCGGCGAGCGCGGGGCCCCAGGCCTCCTCGCGCAGCAGGGCGAGCCCCTTCTCGAAGTGGAGCCGCGCGACCTGCCGGGTCGTCTCGGAGACGGGCGCCTCCTCGGCCGGCGCGGCGCCCTCCCCGCCGGCCGGCGCGGCGCCCTCCCCGCCGGCCGGCGCGGCGCCCTCCCCGCCGGCCGGCGCGGTGCCCTCCGCAGCGGCCGGCGCCGGCTGCGCGAGCGCCGGCCCCGCGGCGACCGCGACGGCGAGCGCGGCCGAGAGCGCGCGCAGCCGCCGCGCCGGCCGAAGCCGCCGCGCGAGGGAGAGAGGACACGAGCCGCCGCGCCGCGTACGCAGATCCATTCGATCGAGCACCGTACTCAGCCTTGTCCTTCTGCGCTTACTTTCCGAACTCTTCCGTGTCGTTGATGATCCCCTTGTAGGTCGTCGGCGCCGGGGCCGGCGCCGGCGCTGGCGCGGCGGAGGCGCTCTTCGCCGGAGGCGCCGGGGCGCCCTTCGTCGGGGTCGGCGCGAGCTCGATCTTGAGCGGCCGCGCGCCGCTGGTGGTCACGATCACGTCGGTCACCGCCTCGTTCGCCCCCTTGAACACGCGCACCCTGTGCTCGCTCCCGAGCGGCCCGGTGATCTCGAGGATCCCGTTCCTGGTGGTCGCGCGCGCGCCTTCGACCTCGACCGAGGCGTCGGGCGGCAGGATGACCACCTGAACCCGCCTGGGCTGCAGCTCGGCCGCGACGGCCTCCGACGTCTCCGTCGCGGCAGGCGGCGGCGCCGGGGTCGGCGCCGGGGTGGCCGCCGCCGTCGGGAGCACCTCCGGGGTCGCCGACGCCGCCGGCGGCGCGGCGGGCTCTGGCGACCCGCCGCTGACGAAGTACACGCCGGCCGCGATGCCCGCGGCGAGCAGCGCGGCGCCGGCCACGACCGGCACCCGCGACGCGCCGGGCTGCGTGCCGCGATGCGACTGCGTGAGCGCCCCGGTGGTCGCGGCGCCGGCGTGGTTGGCGGCGGGCGCGATCGCGCCGTGCGGCCCGCCCGGGCTCGGGGGCGGCGCGAACGACGGGTACCCTCCTCCGCGGTGCTCGTGCGGGACCGCGGGGTACCCTCCGCTCTGGTTGGCGGGCGACGCGGCGGCGTACGCGCCGCTCTGGTTCGCGGGCGAGGCCGCGAGCGCCGGGTACCCTCCGCTCTGGTTGGCGGGCGACGCGGCGGCGTACGCACCGCTCTGGTTCGCGGGCGGGGCGTTGACGTTCATCGAGAGCCGCGGCGCGGACTGCCTGCACACCGCGTCCGGCAGCGGCACGAGCATGCTCTCGTGGATGCCCCAGCCGTAGGGGAGCAGCGGCCGGATGGCGCCGAACATCTCCTGCGCGCTCTGGTAGCGCTGCCCGGGCGCCTGCAGCAGGCAGCGGTGCACGATCGCCGCCACCTCCGGCGGCACCCACGGGGCGAAGTCCTGCACCGACGGCGGGGGATCCGAGCAGATGGCGATGATGAGCTCGCCGAGCGCGGTGATGTGATGGTACGGCGTTCGCCCGGTGAGCGCCTGGTAGAGCACGGCGCCGAGCGACCAGATGTCGGTGCGGTGATCGATCTCCTTTTGCCCGCGCGCCTGCTCGGGCGACATGTAGAGCGGGGAGCCGATGAGGTTCCCGGTGCGCGTGAGGTCGGCGCCCTCGGTCTCGTTCGCCCGGTCCATCTTGACCTTGGCGATGCCGAAATCGAGCAGCTTGACGAGGATCTCGCCGGCGTCGCGCCGCGAGAGGAACAGGTTGTGCGGCTTGATGTCGCGGTGGACGACGCTCGCCTCGTGCGCCTTCTGGAGCCCGAGGCACGACTGCGCGACGATGCGCAGCGCGAGGTCGGGCGCGAGCGGCCCGACGCGCTTGATCAGCTGGTGGACGTCCTCGCCGGCGAGGTACTCCATCGCGAGGAAGGGCAGCTTCGAGTCGCGGTCGACGCCGGCGTCGAGCACCTGGGTGATGTGCTGCGTGTCGATCGCGCCAGCCGCGCGCGCCTCGCGCTGGAAGCGGCTGACCACCTTCGGATCGCGGGTGAGATCGGCCGAGCTGATCACCTTCACGGCGCAGCGGCGGCCGGTCCCCGTGTGCTCGGCCTCATAGACCGAGCCCATGGCGCCCTCTCCGAGCAGCTTGCGTATCTGATACTTGCCGTCGATGATCGTGCCGATCACAGCGTTCCGGCCACTCTAAGAGATCGCGCACGGGGGGGCAATGTCCGCGAGCGCGCGCGCGCTCGCGGCCCAACCCGTCGCGGATGCGCGTACAGTCTCGCGGGACACGCCGTGCTCCTGGGGGGGCGCGCACCTGGAGCGGGGCGCGGCCTCACCCGGCCACGCCGCGTCCGGTCGGAGCCGGCCGCCCCCCGCCTCCGCCGCCGTCACGTCCCCGGCATCGCTGGCCGCCTGGGGGTAGGCCCCAGGCGGCCGCGGGGATATTTGCGAAGAGAGCTAGCGACAGGGGGCCCGACGCCGCTCGGCCATCAAGGGCGAGGTCGAGGGCTCTGCTCGCGCCGCGCGAGCGGGCGCGGCTTTAGCAGCTGCCTCGGTCCGAGCGCCGGCTACCAGCCGAAGTCGCCGCCCCCACCACCACTGCAGTGCTGCGGCCGGCAGAAGTGGTGGAAGGGCGGGCAGCAGTGGTTGAACGGCGGGCAGAAGCGGAAGTCGTCGCGGAAGCGGAAGTCGTCGCGGAAGTCGTCGCGGAACGGCGGGCAGAAGCGGAAGTCGTCGCGGAAGCGGCAGTCGTCGCGGAAGCGGAAGTCGTCGCGGAAGCGGCAGTCGTCGCGGAAGCGGAAGTCGTCAAAGAGCGTGTTGATGTTGACGTTGGTGTTGTTGTTAAAAATCGTGGGGCAGCAGCCGAAGCCGCCGAAGCCGCCGAAGCCGAAGCCGCCGAAGCGCGAGCCCACGGCGCCGAAGCCCGGCATGCCGAAGCCGAGGCCCGGCACGCCGACGCCCGGCACGCCGACGCCCGGCAGGCCGAGGCCCGGCAGGCCAGGCCCACCGACGCCCGGCACGCCCACAGGCCCCTGGCCAATCGGCGCCTGGCCGACCTGGCCAATCGGCGCCTGGCCGACCTGGCCAATCGGCGCCTGGCCGACCTGGCCAATCGGCCCCTGGAGACCAGGAGCCGCCGGCCCCTGCGCGCCGATCGGCGCCTGGCCGAGATCCGCCGGCCCCTGCAGCCCCCCCTTGAGCGGCGCCTTGCTCGGCGCCTGCTGGAACCCGCCCCTCGCCTCGTCATCCCCCTCGAGCGCCTGAGCGGTCGAATCGACCTGCCCGACCTCGTCGAGACCGGCCTCGTCGAGCTCCACGTCGCTCACCGAGTCGACGGCGCACCCC
This sequence comes from Sorangium sp. So ce296, assembly GCF_051529605.1. NCBI lineage: Bacteria > Pseudomonadati > Myxococcota > Polyangiales > Polyangiaceae > Sorangium > Sorangium sp. So ce296. The sequence goes on along the minus strand of NZ_CP150325.1, from coordinate 12,594,627 downwards.
GTGCCCAGCGCCGCCATCACCACCGCGAGTCCCAGCACCTTGCCATGAATCGAAAGCATGTTGTCGTCCTCCTCAATATCCCGTGATGGCCGGAAGGCCCGCGCCATCTTGGGCTCATCGAAGAGCAGGCTGTGTGCCTCAGCCTTCGTGTGCAGACACTGCCGCTCGGAGCTCGCGCTGCCGGCCGCGCCGCGCCCGCGAAAAGGCATTCTCTGGATCAGCGCCGGCGCTGGTTTCCCGGGTTCTCAGCGCGAAGACCGGCGGGACGTCCACCACGAGGCGGGTCTATCGCGCGCGGGCCGTGCGCGTCCGCTGGAGATGACGAACTCACCGCTTTCGCGGCCGTCGCTCGCGCGGCGCGCAAAACCCTCTATCGCGCGCGTTCGAGCAGATCACGTGCGCTCCCGCCCGCGCCGCGGCCGTCGTGAACGAGAGCCGCGGCGACCCTCCGGTGACGCGCGGGCGGCCGGCTCGCGCCGCCTCGCGGGCCGATCGTCTGACCCGGCCAGAAACCGCCCGCGCCGCATCGGAGGCCCCGGCCCCCTGCGCCTCACCTGCTCAGGATGCGCCGTTTGTGACCAACGAAGGCAAGACGCGAGTCGATCGACTCGGGCCGTAACCATCCGCCTCCGTCACCGCGGCTCCGCGGTGGGCGCTCGAACTCTGCAGCTCCGCCGTGCGCGCTCGAGTCCGCCGCGCCAGAGCAAACCTGCGCCGATGAACCACCTGATGCGCGCAAGTGGGCTCATGTGAGCGAGCCTGTGTTGCGGGGAGCCGGACGGCCGTTTACGTGCGGTCAGCGGGTTGGTAGAGCTTTTCTCCGGAGGACGCATGAGCAACGAGCCGAAGGAGACGGAAGGGGCCGACGCGAACCGCCGCGGGGGGCTGCGCGCGGCCGCCACGACCGCCGCGGCCATCGTGAGCGGCGCCGCCGGGGGCGCGCCGTCCGCGGCGCCCGCGGCCGCTCGAGGCGCCGCGGCGGCGCCGCCCCGCACGCTCGGGCGGACCGGCGCGCAGGTGGAGGCGGTGTCGCTCGGCGGAGAGGGGATCCTCCGGACCACCGGCCGGCATCGCGAGGCGGTGCCGGTGATCCTGGAGGCGCTGCGGCTGGGCGTCAGGTACTGCGACACCGCGCCTGCGTACCAGCAGAGCCAGGACTACTATGGTGAGGCCTTCCGCGCCGCCGGGTCGAGCGCGCGCGAGCAGGTCTTCCTCGCCTCCAAGACGCACGCGCGCGACCGCGATGGCGCGCTCAGGCTGCTCGACGACAGCCTGCGCCGCCTCGGGACAGACCACCTCGATCTGTGGCAGTTGCACGACCTGCGCGAACTGGACGAACTCGACGCCATCTTCGGCAAGGGGGGCGCGATCGAGGCCGTGGAGCAGGCCAAGGCGGACGGCCGCGTGCGCCACGTGGGGATCACCGGGCACCACGACCCGCAGATCCTCATCGAGGCGATGCGACGCTACCCGGTCGACACCGTGCTGTGCGCGATCAACCCCGCGGATCCGGCGCGGCTCCCGTTCCTGACGACAGTGGTCGAGGAGGCGCGGCGGCGCGGCGTCGGCGTCATCGGTATGAAGATCATGGCCGCGGGCCGCCTGCTCCAGGATCGCGCCGCGAGCCCGAGCGAACTCATCCACTATGCGGCGAGCCACGCCGACACGGTGATCATCGGCTGCTCCTCGATCGCCGAGGTGCGCGAGAACCTCGGCGCGAGGTCCCTGCCCTTCCCCATGCCGCCCGCCGAGCGGGCCGCGCTGGAGGCGCGCGTCGCGCCGCGCGCCGGCCGTTACGACTCCTTCAAGGCCTGAACGACGCGCCGGCGCCCATTGAACGCGGCGCGCGCGGCCGCGCAGACCGCGGTCTGCGCCGGCGCGCGAGCGCCGCGAGCAGCAGCAGCAAGCTGGCGCCGGCGCCCTCGGTGGCGCCTCCGCCGGCTGTCATGCGGCAGTCGCAGCCCCCCTCGAATTTCGGCCTGTCGAACGGCGGCTCCCCGTCCGCGCCGCCGGCGCCGCCCTGGCCGCCGCCGGCCCCGGCCTCGCCGCCGCCCGCGCCGCCTGCGCCGCCCGCGCCGCCCGCGCCGCCCTGGCCGGTCGGCATGCAGGCCTCGCCCCGCTCGTTCGGGCACGGATCGCAGGCGTCGCCGAGGTCGTCCTCGTCCGCGTCGGACTGGTCGTTCTCGACGAGGGGGCAGTTGTCGTCGTCGTCGGGCGCGCCGTCGTTGTCGTCGTCGTCATCGCACGCGTCGCCGTTGCCGTCGCCGTCGGTATCGAGCTGATCGTCGCTCGGGTCGTCCGGCGTCGGCAGGGTGGGCCCGTTCGCGACGAGGGGGCAGTTGTCGTCGTCGTCGGGCGCGCCGTCGTTGTCGTCGTCTCCGTCGCATACGTCGCCCTCGCCGTCCTCGTCGGCGTCGAGCTGGTCGTCGCTCGGGTCATCCGGCGTCGGCGCGGCAGGCCCGTTCGCCACGTACACGCAGTTGTCCTCGAAGTTCCGGATTCCATCGTTGTCGATGTCCTCGTCGTCGCACGCGTCCCCGCGCCCGTCGCCGTCCTCGTCGTGCTGATCCAGGGTGCGGTGGGTCCTGCAGTTGTCCATCCCGTCGAGGAAGCCGTCGTTGTCCGAGTCGAGATCGCGATAATCGGGGATCCAGTCGCGGTCGTCGCCGATCGCGTCGGTGTCTGCCGGGAGGCCGTCCGGGGTGAGCGGCTGCGCCTCTTCCTGGTCGGGCACGGAATCACCATCGCTGTCGATGTCGAGCGCGTCGATGCCCCCGTCGTCCGGGTCGCGGCCCTCGGGGTCGTCCGTGTCTGTCGGCTCGGTGAAGTAGCAGCCCCCCGCCGCGCAGCGCGTCAGGCTGTCGGGGATCCCGTCGCTGTCGGTGTCGATCGGAAGTAGGGCGTAGCAGCTGCTCGGGTCGCTCTCCGCGCACACCTCGAGCGCGTCGGGGATGCCGTCGCCGCGGACCGTATCGACGGCCTTTGCGATATAGCAGCTCCGGGGGGCGTCATCCTGGGTGCAGATCCGCAGGCTGTCGATGACCCCGCTGGTGTCGCCGTTGCCGGCGACGCTGTTCCACGGGACGCATGTCACGAAGTTCGGGCACACCTCGGTGGCGTCGTCGATGCCGTCAGCGTCGGTGTCCGCGTTCCGCGAGCCCGTGGCCCAGAGCGTCTCCAGCTGATTGTGAAGGCCGTCGTTGTCGGCGTCGTTGTCGCACGAGTCGCCGAGGCCGTCGCCGTCGGTGTCGGCCTGCGAGGCGTCCAGCCCCGGGGGCGGGTTGGCGACGAACTGGCAGTTGTCGATGTCGTCGGCGACGCCATCGTTGTCGTCGTCGGGGTCGCAGGCGTCGCCGCCGTCGGTGCCGTCGTTGTCGGCCTGCGGACCGCCAGGCATCGAGGGCGGGTTGGCGACGAACTGGCAGTTGTCGATGTCGTCGGCAACGCCATCGTTGTCGTCGTCGGGGTCGCAGGCGTCGCCGCCGCCGGTGCCATCGTTGTCGGCCTGCGGCTCGCCCGGGGCCGCGGGCGGGTTGGCGACGAACTGGCAGTTGTCGATGTCGTCGGCGACGCCATCGTTGTCGTCGTCGGGGTCGCAGGCGTCGCCGCCGCCGGTGCCGTCGTTGTCGGCCTGCGGACCGCCAGGCATCGCGGGCGGGTTCGCGACGAAGGGGCAGTTGTCGACGTCGTCGGCGACGCCATCGTTGTCGTCATCGGGGTCGCAGGCGTCGCCGTCGCCATCGCCGTCGCTGTCGTCCTGCGGCTCGCCTGGGGCCGACGGCGGATTCGCGACGAACCGGCAATTGTCGTCGACGTCGAGGACGTCATCGTTGTCGTCGTCGAGGTCGCAGGCGTCGCCCTCGCCATCGCCGTCGTTGTCGTCCTGCGGCCCGCCTGGGGCCGAAGGTGGATTCGCGACGAACCGGCAATTGTCGTCGACGTCGAGGACGTCATCGTTGTCGTCGTCGAGGTCGCAGGCGTCGCCCTCGCCATCGCCGTCGTTGTCGTCCTGCGGCCCGCCTGGGGCCGAAGGCGGGTTCACGACGAACCGGCAATTGTCGACGTCGTCGTCGACGCCATCGTTGTCGTCGTCGGGGTCGCAGGCGTCGCCGTCGCCGTCGCCGTCGCTGTCACGTTGGATATCGAGGTCAGGCCCCGGCTCCAGCGGCCCGTTGTCGTCATCGGGGCAGTTGTCGCATGCGTTGCCCAGGCCGTCGCCGTCGTTGTCGTCCTGCGGCTCGCCCGGGGTCGATGGCGGATTCACGATGAACGGGCAGTTGTCGAGCGGGGCATCGTCCTCGCCGACGTCGGGGACACCGTCGTCGTCGTCGTCAGGATCGCAGGCGTCGCCGTCGCCATCGCCGTCGTTGTCGGCTTGCGGCTCGCCCGGATTCGAGGGCGGGTTCTCGACGAACCGACAGTTGTCGTCGTCGTCGTCGATGCCGTCGTCGTCGTCGTCGTCGTCGCAGGGGTTCCCGCGGCCGTCTGCGTCGTTGTCGCCGAAGTCCTCGCTGTTGAGGTATGGGCAGTTGTCGCAGTCATCGCCCCTGCTGTCCCCGTCCTGGTTCCTCTGGCTCTCGTTCTTGGTGCTCGGGCAGTTGTCGCAAGCGTCGCCGTGCCTGTCCCCGTCTCCGTTCTCCTGTTCGGGATTGGGAAGATCCGGGCAGTTGTCGGGGTAAGCACCGACGTTGCTGACGCAGTCGCCATCGGGATCGAGCGCCGCGGGCAGAGTGCACGACTGGGCCCAGGCGCTGCGTGCGCTCAGCACCGACGCAGCGAGGATCGACAAGCCGACGACGAGCAGGCGGGAATGCCACATCACGGCGGACGGGAGCGTGCCGCCACGCAGAGAGTACCGGTGAGAGGAAGGAGACAGGAGGTGATGAGCCACGGCGAGCCCTCCGCGGTAGGTGTAGGAGAATACTCTCGAAAGAGCTGCCATGATCTGGGCAGTCGATCCCCTGCGAGCTGCGCGCCGCCGCCAGGCGGCCGTCACAAGGCGGACGCGTCGGCGCTGCTTCCGCCGCCTCTCACGGTCGCGATCCCGGCGCTCGATGCGCCCGCTCTGGCGGTCATGCAACGGGCGACTCATCGCCGCAGCTCGTCTGGTCGCACGCCCCTGCGGCCAAGTGGAAGATTGCCGTCCCGGCGAATGGAAGAAATCCCAAACGTCGCATGAGCCCTCTCTCGGTTCGGCCGCGATCTTGATTTTACACGCCTGCCGTCTCCCGCGGCAAGGCCGTGTGACGAGGGGGGACCATTCTGTGGACCGGTGGGGGGGCCCTAGCAACTCAATCCGCAACGCGCCGACCTCCCCGGCGAGCCGACCTCTGGCTCCGGCAAGGGCCAGCAGCACAAGCACGGACCATGCCGGGACGCGGCTGGCCGTCCGGGGCGTGGCGCCCACCGCGCAACCGTTGCCATGGAGACGCGCCGTTCCTGCTCCCTCGATGGTGGCGGGAGGCGTCCAGGCGGCGCCGGCCGTGCCGGTCGCCTCCCAGGGACTCCCACCATAACCGGCTGCGCCCGTTCCGGTCGCGCCGCCTGCGCCTAAGCTCTCGGCGCTGTCCGCATCTCCCCCGCCAGCAACATCGTCTCCGCCTGCCCCCTCTCCCCCACCGCTTCCGTTTGCCCCCTCCCCGTTGAGCGACTCCAGCCAGCAACCCCCTGCGAGGCAGAAGCCGCCGGGGCAGCGCGTCCCCTCCAAGCGATGCACGACCAGACAGGCGCCGTTATCGTCGTTGCACCAGCCTTGCTGGCACACAGCGTCAGGAGGATCGGGGCAGACCACTGCGACGCCCGGCGTGCACGTGCGGTTCTGGCACGTATCGTTCAACGTGCATGGATTGCCGTCATCGCACTCTCGCTGCGCCGCATCATCGCATTCGCAGGCATCACCGATCCCGTTGTCGTCGCGATCGAGCTGGTCGAGATTGGCGATGACCGAGCAGTTGTCGGAGGTGTTGGGAACGCCGTCGCCGTCACGATCGGCGTCACAGGGATCGCCTTCTCCGTCGTCATCCGTATCGAGCTGCTGGAGGCCGCCGGGCTGAACGGGGTTGGAGAGGAGCGGGCAGTTGTCCATGAGATCAGCGACGCCGTCGTCGTCATCGTCGATGTCGCAGGCGTCGCCTTCACCATCCCCATCGGTGTCAAGCAGGGAATCGTCCGCTGAGGTGATGCAGTTGTCGAGTGAGTCGGGAATGCCGTCGTTGTCGTCGTCGGGATCGCAGGCGTCACCGCCGTCGGTGCCGTCGTTGTCGGCCTGCGGCTCGCCCGGCGCCGCGGGCGGGTTCGCGACGAACGGGCAGTTGTCGACATCGTCGTCGACGCCATCGTTGTCGTCGTCGGGGTCGCAGGCGTCACCGCCGTCGGTGCCGTCGTTGTCGGCCTGCGGCTCGCCCGGCGCCGCGGGCGGGTTCGCGACGAACCGGCAATTGTCGTCGATGTCGAGGACGTCATCGTTGTCGTCGTCGAGGTCGCAGGCGTCGCCGTCGCCGTCGCCGTCGTTGTCGGCCTGCGGCTCGCCCGGCGCCGCGGGCGGGTTGGCGACAAACCGGCAATTGTCGATGCCGTCGACGACGCCATCGTTGTCGTCGTCGGGGTCGCAGGCGTCGCCATCTCCGTCGTCGTCGTTGTCGGCCTGCGGCTCGCCCGGCGCCGCGGGCGGGTTGGCGACGAACTGGCAGTTGTCGACGTCGTCGACGACGCCATCGTTGTCGTCGTCGGGGTCGCAGGCGTCGCCGCCGTCGGTGCCGTCGTTGTCCCCCTGCGGCTCGCCCGGGGCCGCGGGTGGGTTGGCGACGAACTGGCAGTTGTCGACGTCGTCGACGACGCCATCGTTGTCGTCGTCGGGGTCGCAGGCGTCGCCGCCGTCGGTGCCGTCGTTGTCGGCCTGCGGCCCGCCCGGAGTCGCGGGCGGGTTGGCGACGAACTGGCAGTTGTCGTCGTCGTCGTCGACGCCATCGTTGTCGTCGTCGGGGTCGCAGGCGTCGCCGTCGCCGTCGCCGTCGTTGTCGGCCTGCGGCTCGCCCGGCGCCGCGGGCGGGTTCTCGACCAGCGGACAGTTGTCGTCATCGTCGTCGATGCCGTCGTTGTCGTCGTCGTCGTCGCACGGATTCCCGAGGCCATCCGCGTCGTTGTCGTCGAAGTCCTCGCTGGCAAGGTCTGGGCAGTTGTCGCAGTCGTTGCCCCTGCTGTCCCCGTCCGAGTTCTCCTGGCTCTCGTTCGCGATGCTGGGGCAATTGTCGCAGGCGTCGCCATGCCCATCCCCATCGCTGTTCTCCTGCCCGAGATTGGGAATGTAGGGGCAATTGTCCGGGGATGAGCCGATGTTGCGCACGCAGTCACCGTCAGGGTCTATGCCGGATGGCACGCACGACTGAGCCCATGCGCTCCTCGAGCTGGGGACGACCGCGGCGAGGACCGACAACACCATCACGAGCAGGCGGAAATGCCACGTCACAGCGTCGAAGCGATGGTCGCGGCGCCAAGCGCGCTGCCGAGGGTTACGACACAGGAAGTGAGGGGCCACGGCGAGCCCTCCGCGATGGTTGTTGAAAGACACGATCGAGAGTGCTGCGCCCGTTGGAACTATGCCCGTTGCGACCCGCGTGGCGCCGGGCGGCGGTTATCACAAAACGCACGCGTTCGCAGAAGAGGCCGTGCAATCGTCGTTGCTCTCGCATGCGCATGCGCCTTCGACGCACTTGCCCGAGCCGCCACATTCTTCGGTGCTGGTGCACACGAACGGCTCGGATTCAATCCTGCAGAACGTGTTACCGACATCGTCGACCCCGACGCACTTGGCTCTCCCCGAGCAATCCGTGTCGACGGAGCAGGGGGTGACGCACTGCCTCACGCCGCCTGATGCCGCGCACCGCTTGTTCGGATTGGCGCCGCCGTTCGTGCAGTCGTCGTGGCTCACGCACTGAGGCGCGCCGCAGATGCCCTTCTCGTCACAGGTATAGTTCGTGGGATAGCTGTCGCTCGGGCAGTTGCCCTGACCTGGCGGGCAGCAATCTGCGGGCATCGTGCAGCCCTTGGCGCAGTAGCCATACGTCGTCGCCCCGCCGGTGCCTCCTGCGCCACCCGTGCCCGCGCCGCCCATGCCCCCCGCGCCGCCCGTGCCCGCGCCGCCCGTGCCCCCGCCGCCCGTGGCTCCCCCGCCGCCCGTGCCCGTTCCGCCCCCCTGGCCTCCCTCGCCGCCGCCGGTGCTGCCCCCGCCGCTCGTGGTTGTGGTGGTGGCGTCCGCCGCCCCCGCGCCGCCGGTCGTCGCGTCGCCGGGCGCGGCATCCTCGCCGCACGCAGCCCCCTGGAGGAGCGCCGTCACGGCGAGTGAAAGATAGGTCAATCGTCGCATGAATTCCCCTCTCGGTTCGGCCGAGATCTCCATTTACACCCCGGCTCTCGCGCGCAGCAAGCGCGTCCGGCGACAGGATCGCGCCCGTGTGGTCCCGTGTGGGGCCCGGCGCGATCCGCGCTGCCGCGCTCCCCCGCATCCGCGCGCGTCGCTCTCCGGCTCCCGGTCCCGGGTCCCTCGTCCCTGGTTCTGATTCCGCGGCGCGGCGCTCTCCGGTTCTGATATCGTGCGGCCCCCTCGTCCGGCAGCGCCATGCGCCGGCCACCGCTGCGCCGGCCGGACGGACTCCCGAGGAAGGAACACGACTCCGTGCTCAAGCCCAAGCGCGATCGCGCCGCGCCGCTCCCGCGACCTGCCAGGATCCTCGCCGGCGCGGGCGCCGTCCTGCTGCTTTCGGTCTGCTCCGAGCGCCCCCGCGCGCCGGAGGACCCGCCGGCAGCTCCGCCCGCGCCGTTCGGCGCGGCGGACAGCCGCGCCCGGCTCGCGGCGATCCGCGCGCGCCTGCCGGGCGCCGGCGCCGCGCTCGCGCTGCGCCCCGGGCCGGCGAGCGTCGCCGTCTCCCCGGGCGCCGTCCGGCCGCACGTCCCGCGCGCGCTCGCGGCCGTGGAGCTCTCGCCCCGCGCCTCCGGGCCGGTCCGTCTCAGCGACATGACCTCGGGCCTCGGCGTGGCGTTCTCGCTGGACGGCGCCGCGGACGCGCCGCTCGCCGAGGCGGACGGGTTCGCGATCTACGCGGGGGCCGGGCCCGACGGCGCGGATCTGCTCCACCGGGTCGACCGCGTGGGCACCGAGGACTTCGCGTTCTTCGAGCGCGCGCCCGCGCGCGAGGAGCTCCGATACCGCGTCGACGTCGGCGGCGCCGCCGGCCTGCGCCTCGTCGCGAACACGCTGGAGTTCCTCGACGCGGGCGGCGCCCCGCGGCTGCGCATCGCGCCGCCGTACGTGCTCGACGCGGACGGCGAGCGGCGGCCCGCCCGGCTCGCGGTGGAGGGCTGCGCGGTCGACACGAGCCCGCGCCCGCCGTGGGGTCGGCCCGTCACCGCGCCGGGCGCGGCGGCGTGCGCGGTGACGGTCGCCTGGGCGGGCGCGGGCGTGCGTTACCCGGCGCTCGTCGACCCGTACTGGCAGGTCACCTCCGAGGCCATGGCGGAGGCGCGCACGCGCCACACCGCGACGCGGCTGGACGACGACGATCCGCGGAGCCGGGTGCTCATCGCCGGCGGCTTCGGCGCCTCGGGCGCGGCGCTCGCCTCGGCCGAGCTCTACGATCAGCAGAGCCGCTCGTTCGGCACGATCGCCCCGATGCCTCAGGCGCGCGGCGGCCACACCGCGACGCGGCTCGACACGGGCGCGGTCTTCCTGGCCGGCGGCAGCGGGTCGGCCACCGGGACGGCCGTCACTACCACGCTCGTCTACGCCGACGGCCTGTTCTCACCGGGCCCGTCGATGCGCTCTGCGCGCATCGCCCACACCGCGACGCGGCTCGCGGACGGCCGCGTGCTCATCGCCGGCGGCGCGACCTCCTCCGCGAACGTGTTCCCGCTCGGGACCTTCGACGTCTACGACCCGGAGAGCGGCGCGTTCGTCTCCGGTGACGGCGCGATGCAGGCGTCGCGCAAGGCGCACGCGGCCGTCCTGCTGAACGACGGCCGCGTGCTCGTCGCCGGCGGCTTCGTGGACGCCGTCGTCGCCGGGCAGACGCTCGAGATCTACGACCCGGCGGGGGGCCCGCGGGGCACGTTCGCCTTGCTCTCCCAGCGGCTGATCGGCAGCCGGGCCCGGCACACGGCCACGCTCCTCGACCCCGGTCCCGAGGAGGGCTCGTCCAGCGTCCTGTTCACGGGCGGCGTGACCGCGGCGAGCGGCAATTTCACCTACCTGAGCAGCGCCGAGCGCATCACGATCGCGGGGGACGCCGTCGCCGTCAGCGCGGCGCCCGCGATGGGCGTGCGGCGCGCCGCGCACACCGCGACGCGGCTCTCGAGCGGGGACGTCGTCATCGCCGGCGGGACCGACGGCAGACCGCTCGCCAGCGCGGAGATCTACTCGGCGCTCTCGGGCAGGTTCGGCGCGCTCATCCCGGGCGCGAGGGACCAGCACCATCAGGACCATGCGGCCGTGCTGGTCAGCGGCGGCGACTCCATCGCGTCCGGCGTCGGCGTGCTCGTGACGGGCGGCGTCGGCCTCGCCCTCGCGACGGACGATGTCGTGGTGCAATCCAGCGCGGAGGTGCTGGTCAGGGCGCTCGGGGATGCCTGCCGGGAGGACAGCGACTGTCTATCCGGGTACTGCACCGAGAACGTGTGTTGCAACGAGCGCTGCGCCGGCCAGTGCATCTCGTGCCTGGCGGCGCGCAAGCAGAGCGGCGACGACAACGGGATCTGCGGGCCTGTCGAGGCCGAAGCGAAGCTCCCGGTGGAGTGCGTCGGCGGCATCGAGGTGCACAAGAAGTGCGACGGCGCAGGCGAGGTCGTGGCGAGCGACCTGACGCGCAGCTGCGCCCCCGGCGTGTGCGGACCTGACGGCCTGTGCGTCAGCCGGTGCGCGGCGAGCGCCGACTGCGCGGCCGACGCCTGGTGCGATCTCTCTGCGGGCGCAGAGGGCGAGGGCGGCGCTGGGGGTGCCGGCGGCGCGGCGGGTGCTGGGGGTGCCGGCGGCGCGGGCGCCGCCGGTGGCTCGGGCGGCGGGGCGGGCGCCGCGGGTACCGGCGGCGCGGGGGCCGCTGGCGGTTCGGGCGGCGCGGCGGGCGCTGGCGGCGCCGGGAGCGCGGCGGGTGTCGGGGGGGGCGACGGCGCGGGCGCCGCGGGTGGCTCGGGCGGCGCGACGGGCGCCGCGGGTACCGGCGGCGCGGGGGCCGCTGGCGGCGCCGGGAGCGCGGCGGGCGCAGGCGGCGCGGGGGCCGGCGGCGGCTCTCCGGCGAACGTCGGCCTGTGCAGGCGCAAGCTGCCTGTCAGCACGAGCTGCACGGACGACGAGCAGTGCGCATCCGCGCACTGCGTCGATGGAGTCTGCTGCGATAGCGCGTGCGGCGCCCCCTGTCAGGCCTGCGACATCGCGAGCTCGCTGGGCAGATGCACGGCGGTCGGAACGGACGAGCGGCGGGAGGACCCGCACCCCAATGCCGGCGCTGACGGCGCCCCGCGGCGCGAGGGCTGCGGCGGCGAGGAGAGCTGTCGCGGCTACTGCGGCGGGAACGCAGACGGATCGTGCAAGTTCCCCCAGAGCGATGAGGTCCTGAGGGAGGGCGAGTGCACGTGTGCCGGCGGCGACTGCGCCATCGCCGCTGGCACGCAGCTGCGCTTCTCCTGCGACGGCAGAGGCAGCTACACGACCGAGCGCTCGTCGTGCCGCGGATTCCGCTGCGCCGAGGACGGCACGGCGTGCAGGACGACCTGCGCGTCGGACGCCGACTGCACCCTCGACTTCATCTGCCAGGACGGCGCCTGCGCCGATCTGCGCGAGATCGGCCCGAGCTGCGACGGCGAGCACACGCGCCGCATGGCGGCCGCCGCGGATCAGGACTGCTCTCCCTACCGCTGCCCGTCCGGCGCCGGCGATTGCCTGAAGCAGTGCCGGTCGACGGCCGACTGCGTCTCCCCGTCGGTGTGCAACCTGGCCGGCGCCTGCGTCGCCTCGCCGTCGCCCCCCGGCGTCCCGTCCTGCTCCTGCCGCGTCCCGGGCGCGCCGGACATGGGCGAGCGAGGCGCGGGCGCCCCGCTGCTGGCCGCGCTCGCCGGGCTCGGCGTCGCTGCGGCTGCGCGCCGGCGTCGCCGCTGAGCCCCGGCGAGGCGGAGGATCCCGGCGAGCACGGGAGGCCTCCGGGCCCGGCGGCGCCCCGCCCTGCGGCTCGCCCGGGTCGGGCGGCGCGCCCTCGCACCGCGGGGGGCGCCGCCGCGCGCCGCAGGGCGCGCGCGCTCACGGTGACCCGATGTCCTTGCAGCAGCGGAATCCCAGGTGGTAGTTCGCGTGGCTGCCCTTGCTCATGATCCGCGTTCCATGCCAGGCGGGCGCGCGCCATCGGCAGTCGTCGGCGTGGACCTCCATCGACGAGAACGCGAACCAGCTGCCCTTCATCTCGGTGAAGCCCCGATCGCCGCGCCGCGCGAGCTCGTCGGGCAGGATGGGCAGGCTCATGTGCTCGGCCACGTTGCCGTGCAGATCGAAGACCCCGAGGCGGCTCCGGCACGCGGGGAAGGCGCCGGCCGGATACGTGTTGGAGCCGCAGCGGTCCCACCCGCCGCCCGGGCAGCCCGGCGTGCGGGCGCTCCCCGTCCCGCAGAGCGCGTGGTTCTTCTCGGGACCGTAGCTCCACACCTTCTCGCGAAGGAGGTTGTGGTGCCAGCTCGCCTCGTCCCGGGGCCGCTCCCACTCGTACTCGACGTCGGGCTCCCTCAGGGCGCCGGCGCACGCCCCTTCCCACTCGTGCGCATCGCAGATCCGCTTCCCGATCGCCCTGCAGAGGAGCGCCGCTTCGCGCGCCCGGACGTGCACGACCGGATACTCGCAGGGGATGTTCGGGAACTCGAGCTGATCGATGCAGACCGGCGCGCTCTCCGCGGTCTGCCCGCGCGTGGGATCGAAGAGCGGCACCATCCCCGGCGCGCCGCAGGCCGGCTCGCGCGCCGGCGCGACGCCCGCGAGCTCCCGGGCGCGGCGGCACTCGGAGCGCGACATCGGGTGACGCGAGAGCGCGGGGTTGCCCTGCCCGAGCACCGGCGACGCCGCGAAGATCGCCTCGACCTCCCGCATCGCCTCGTCGGAGAGCGCGAGCTCGCGCCGCATCCGCGCGAAGAGCCGGAGGCGCTGCTCCTCCAGCGTGTCCGGCGCGACGTCCTCGCCGTCCCCCGCGGGCGCCGCGCGCTCCGGCGGCGCGGCCGACGCGGCGAGCGCGCGTTCCTGCAGCGCGCCTGCGATGAGCGGCGCCGCGGCCCGCGCCGCCGGCGCGTTCGCGTGCGCCGCGGTCTCCACGGCGGCGGCCGCGCCGAGCGCGCCTGCGCCGAGCGCGCCCGCGGCGGCGAGCGCCGCGATCGATCCGCGGCCGCGCGCGGTGGCGCTCTTCGCGTTCGCGGCGCGCGGCCCTGTCGAGAGCGCCGGCGGCGGATCGCTCGGCGCGGGCGGTCGCGGCGCGGAGGCCGGGTCGTGCGGCGTCTCGGGGCAGGACATCGGTGGGACGGCTCGCGCTTACTGCTACGGACATCCATCGATTTCGGCAACTTTCAGGGCGCGCGCGGCCGCCTGCCTACCCGAGCGGCTGCTTGACGGTCCTGCCCGGGGCACGTCAAATGAAGCATCGTGCGAAGGGCGGCCCTGCGAATTCTCTACCTGGCGCTCCTGCCGGTGCTCGTCCTGTCCGCCCTGATCGTCGCCCCCGCCGTGGTCGTCTCGCGCATCGCGAGCCGCGGCCGCGTGTGGCGGCCGGAGACGTGGAAGAAGATCTCCTACGGGAGCCGCTATTTCCGGTCGTCGTTCCGGGGGCGGCTCGGCGAGGTCGTCGACGTCATCGACGTCGTCCGCGATCGCCTGATCCTGCTGTTCCTCGTCCTCGCCGCGGTCTGCCTCGCCGGCGGGTTCATCGCGCATCTCCTCGAGATCGGGGTCCCGAGCTGGCTGACCGCGTGGCTGGACGGCTCGATCCTCTCGTCCTTCGGGGCCGATCTCGCGTGGTTCCCTGCGGGCGGCAGCGTCTCGTTCGGGGGCGGCGCGGCGTTCGTCCTCGCCGGCTGCATCGCGCTCGCGCTGCTCGCGCTCGGGCTCTCGCTGTATGCCTGGCTCGCGTTCGCCCTGGGCGAGGCGACCCGGGTGATCCTGCGGTATGGCGGCGCGGCGACGCTGTTCCCCGACCCTGGGGACGCGATCCCCGGCGGGCGGCTCGTGCTCTGCCAGCTCTCCGATCTGCACATCACGGCGGGCGGCCGCGAGCCGTACGAGATCGAGGAGGGCTCGGCCGCCTGGCCCGAGGGGGTCGCTCGCCCCGACACCGCCGAGCTGACCGGCCGTCTCCGGCGGCTCGTCGCGGAGATCGCGGCCATGAAGCCGCCGCTCGTCGCGCTGACGGGCGACATGACCGATCTCGGGGAAGAGGCGCAGTGGGCCGAGCTCGAGGCGGCGCTCTCCGGCATCCCGGCGTCGTCGCAGGTGCTCATGGTGCCTGGCAACCACGATATCGCCATCAACGTCGGCACGTCGCCCGACCCGTACCTCAAGAAGCGGGCCGAGCGCGAGCAGCGCTTCATCGAGGTGCTCACCCGGGTGGAGCGCGGCCCCTTCCAGCCCCGCTTGCACATCCCCGCCCGCAAGCGCGCGCGGCGCCGGCTGCGCGCCATCGCCGGCCTGTACCCGCGGCGGCTCGATCTGGAGGGGGGAATCCGGATCTTCGGGCTCAACTCGAACCGTTACCGCTCGCGGTTCGTGGGGTCGAACGCGATCGGGCAGATCGGCGGCGGTCAGCTCCGGCGCCTGGCCCGCGCGCTCCGGCGGGGCTCCGGCCCGGTCATCGTGCTCCTGCACCACCACGTGGCGCGCCTCGCGGGGCCGATCTCGCTCAACGACACGTTCATGATCGCGATGGATGGCCCGCGCCTGCTCGAGATGCTCGCGGCGTACCAGCAGAAGAACCCGAAGAAGAACAGCGCGCTCGTGCTGCACGGGCACAAGCACCTCGCGTTCTTCGGCCACTACCGCTCGAAGAGCGGCGGTCGCGTCAGCGTCTACGCGCACCCCTCGTCGACGCTGGGCCACGAGACGGACGGCCACCTCGACGGCGTCGCCCGGTTCGCGGCGATCCGGCTGACCGACGAGGGCATCTGGCGCGTCGAGACGCACCCGCTCCGCCCCGCGCGCGCCGCCGTCGAGGCGCCCCCGGCCGCCGCCGAGGCTGCGGTGTCCTGAGGTGAGCGGCGACGGGTCAACGCGGCCGCTGCCAGGGCGTTCCCGGAACGTCGATGGTATAACCACGCATGGCGGCGTCCGCGGTCGCCAGCACGAGATCGTGGCGTATCGCCTGACAGATCAGCATCCGATCGAAGGGATCACGGTGCAGCGGGGGTAGCCTGGCGAGGCAGGCCACGCTCGCTTCATCGACCGCGAGGCTCTCGATGCGGTGCCGCTCGCGCTGTGCTGGGATGTAGCTCTCCGGTGGCGCCGGCAGCGGCAGCTTGCCGAGCTGATGTTTCACCATCGTCTCCCAGACGGATACGACGCTGAGGTACGCCTCGTTCTCTGGTTCACGGATGCCGTGACGCATTGCCTCGGACAGGCGAGCATCGCCGGTGATGAACCAGAGAAATACGTGAGTATCCAGGAGGATCTTCATCTTCCCTCGAACGAATCGAGCAGATCCTCGGGCAGCGGAGCATCGAAGTCGTCGGGAACGGCGAACTCGCCAGCGCAAAGGCCGAAGGGGCGAGAACCGCGCGCCGGTGTGGCGACCGGCCTGATCTCGGCCACCGGCTGGTTCGACTCGATGACAACCAGGGTCTCTCCCGCGGCGACGCGGCGCAGGTACCCGCGCAAATCTTGTTGGATCTCCTCGATGCTGATCGTCGTCATCGCGATCTCATCCTGGGCAGGCGCGCGTCCTCGGCTGGTGGGCAACGGCTCGCCAAGTGTACCACATCCACGCAACAGAACGACCTCCGGCCGGGCGCGACGCGCTCGCGACGCGCCCACGCCCGCAGTAAGGTTCCTGCCTCATGCGCGCCGTCGAGGATGTTCTGGTCGCAAGGCCACGCCTGCCCGCCGAGGTCGCCTCGCCGGCCGTCGGCCGGCGTGATCGCCACATCGCCCGACGGCCCGCCGCTCACCTTCCAGGAGGTCACCCATGGAACAGTCGACACCCAGCACGATGCGGGCAATCGCGATCGACCGGTTCGGCGGTCCCGAGACGCTCGCCCTTCGAACGGTCCCCGTCCCTACCCTCGGCCCGGACGAGGTCCTCATTCGCGTCGAGGTCGCGGGCGTCGGCGAATGGGACCCTTTCGAGCGCGAAGGCGGCTACGCCGAGATGCTCGGGCAGCCGCCCCGGTTCCCGTACGTGCTCGGCTCCGAGGGCGCGGGCACCATCGTCGCGGTGGGCGAGCACGTCCGCCGCCTCCGCGCGGGCGACCGGGTCTACGCGCTCGGCTTCCTTAACCCCAAGGGCGGCTTCTATGCAGAGTACGCCGCCGTGCGCGCCGATCTCGTCTCCGCGATCCCCGGCGCGCTCACGCTCGAGCAAGCGGCCGTGATGGGCGGCGTCGCCACCACCGCGTTGCGCGGGCTGGACGACACGCTTCATCTCAAGCAGGGCGAATCGGTGGTGATCCTCGGCGCCAGCGGCGGCGTCGGGCACACGGCCGTCCAGCTCGCCAAGCGCCTGGGCGCCCGGGTGCTCGCGGCGGCCTCGGGCGACGACGGCGTGGCGCTGGTCGAGCGGCTGGGCGCCGACGCCGCCGTCGACGGGCGCAAGGGCGATGTGCTGGCCGCCGCCCGCGCGTTCGCGCCCGACGGGCTCGATGCCGCCCTGCTCGCCGCCGGCGGCGACGCCGCTCAGCGAGCGCTGCTCGCAGTGCGCGACGGCGGGCGCGCCGCCTACCCGAACGGCGTCCAGCCCGCGCCGGAGGCCCGCCCGGCCGTCCAGCTTGCCAGCTACAACGGCGAGCCCGACGCCGACATCATCGAACGGCTGAACCGCCTTGTCGCGTCCGGCCCCTTCCACATCGAGATCGCGGGCCGATTCCCCCTGGCCCAGGCCGCCGAAGCCCACCTCGCCCTCGGCCGTCACCACCTCGGCAAGCTCGCCCTCCAGGTGCATTGAGCCGGCAGCGCCGCGCGAACGCGGCGCTCCGGGCCCTCACCTCCGCACCCCGGCGCCGCGCGACGGCCGGCGTGAGACACGCGACCACAATCCAAGGAATGCGGTGCCGCGGTGGTCCCATTGCCGCGCCGCAATGCCGTGAAGCATCATTTCGCGGTCGGACGCCGGCCGGCAGGTAGCTCCGTCAGCTATGCTGTATGGACCGCGGGATCTCGAAGCGAGCTTCGCGGCCGCGTTTGCCTTGAATGTGTCACGCACCATCGACGGCTCCGCGCATCAACCTGCGCCCGGACCGCGCTCATGGAGGATCCAGCTCATGAAATTGCCCACGAAGACCATTGTGTTGCTGACAGTGGGTGCGATCGGTGTCGCATGTGGGAGCAATGGCGCCGGGGACAGCGGCGGGAGCTCGCAGTCCGGCCCCGGGACTGGCAGCGCGACGACGAGCGGCGGCCGGGGCGAAGGGGGCGCGGGCGACGGGGGCGCGGGCGAAGGAGGCTTGCCGGGGTTCGGCGGCGATCTCGGGCCGGGCGGCCCGGGCAGCGGCGGCTCCTCGGGCGAGGGCGGAGCGTGCGCCACCCAGACCGCCGAGGCCGATCTCGAGCCCGTCTACCTGGCCTTCGCGTTCGACGTGTCCGGCAGCATGGGCATGGGCGACGACCCCTGGCACGACAAGTCGCTCAAATGGGATCCCGTCGTCGCGGCGACGAAGCAGTTCTTCTCCGACCCCCTGTCCGAGGGGCTCAACGCCTCGCTCCGGTTCTTCCCGAGCGAGGGCGACACCGACACGAAGTGCGACGCGGACACCTACACGACGCCGGAGGTGCCGATGACGCCGCTGCCCTCGCCCGCCTTCGCCGCGGCGATCGACGCCGTCACACCCGCGACCGCCAACGACTGGCGCGGCGGCACGCCCACGCTGTTCGTGATGCAAGGGACGATCTCGTACGTCGAGGCGCAGCGGGAGGCCACGCCCGGGAAATACGCGATCGTCCTCGTCACGGACGGGTATCCGCAAGGTTGCGGTTCGCGGTACAACAAGATCTCGCTCGTGGCGGACGAGGCCTCGAGCGCGCTCTCGAACGGCATCTCCACGTACGTCATCGGGGTCGAAAACCCGCCCATCGAGGGCGCGCCGAAGACCGTCGCGGACATGGACGAGGTCGCCGTCGCGGGCGGCACCGAGCACGCCTACATCATCGACACCGGCAACCCCGCGGCGACCTCGGCCGCCTTCAAGGCCGCCATCGACGCGATCCGCGGCGCGGCGGTCTCCTGCACGGTCGACATCCCGCCCGCGCCCGACGGGAGGACCTTCGACGCGCAGAAGGTCCGCGTGACGTACACGAGCGGCGACGGCGCCCCGACCGCGCTCGCGTACGACCAGGAGTGCGCGGCCGCGAACGCGTGGCGCTACGACAGCCCCGAGAACCCGTCGCAGATCGTGCTCTGCGACAGCACGTGCGCCACGATCCAGGCGGACCCGCGCGCGGCCCTCGGGGTCGACTTCACCTGCGAGGACGTGATCACGATCCCCCGGTGATCCGCCGCCAGCGACGGCCCCTCCGCCCCGCGCGCCGCGCCCCGGCGGCGCGGCCCGCCGACACCGCCGCAGGTCCTTGACACCCTGCGGCAATCCCGCCCACGATGGATCGGGTGATCCCCCGCACGCCGAAGTCGCCCGCGGCATTCGCGGCTCCCCGCGCCTCCGCCTGCTCCGCCCTCGCCGTCGCGCTGTCGCTGCTCGCCGGCGCGTGCAAGAGCTCGTCGACGAGCACGAGCCCGCCCGCGGAGAAGACCGCCGCGCCGACCGCGGCCGAGGCGAGCGCGTCGGCCGCCGCGCCGACCGCCCAATACAAGGTGGGCATGATCCTGGTCGGCCCTTACAACGACAAGGGGTGGAACCAGGCCCATTACGACGGCCTCCGGTCGGTCCTCGGCAAGATGCCGGATGTCAGCTTCGAGTACGTCGACAAGGTGAACCCGGCCGATCGCCCCAACGTGAAGGGCTCCCAGGTCGCGGACGACCTCATCTCCCGCGGCGCCAAGCTCGTCGTCTACAACTCCGACGATTACAAGGACGACGCCCTCGAGACCGCGCGCAAGCACCCGCAGGTCACCGTCCTCCACGTCTCCGGCGATTACGCCTGGAAGGACGGCAAGAACTACAAGCCCCAGCCCAACCTGGGCAACATCATGGGCCGCATCGAGACCGCCAAGCACATCTCCGGGTGCGCCGCCGCGCTCGGCACCGAGACCGGCAAGATCGGGTATCTCGGCCCGCTCGTGAACGACGAGACCCGCCGGCTCGTCACGGCGGCGTACCTCGGCGCGCGCTACTGCTGGGAGAAGTACCAGAAGAAGAAGCCGGAGGAGCTCACCTTCAAGGTCACGTGGATCGGCTTCTGGTTCAACATCCCGGGCGTCACCCTCGACCCCACCAAGGTGGCCGACGACTTCTACAGCAGCGGCTTCGACGTGCTCCTCACCGGGCTCGACACGCCCGAGGCCGCGCTGCAGGCCAAGAAGGCGAGCGGCGCGGGCAAGAAGGTCAAGTACGTCCATTACGACCACAAGGCCGGCTGCGACCTGGCGCCGGACATCTGCCTCGGCGTCGCCTACTACAACTGGGCGCCGCTCTACCGCGACGCCATCGAGAAGGCGCGCGCGGGCAAGTACACGAGCGAGTTCGTCTGGGAAGGGCCGGACTTCCGCGACCTCAACGGCGACGCCTCGGTCGTCGGCTTCCTGCCGGGCGACGCGCTGGGCGAGCGCAAGGCGCAGCTCGGCGCGTTCGTCCTGACGCTCGCCAACGGGCTCGACCTCTGGAAGGGGCCGCTCAAGTTCCAGGACGGCACCGACTTCCTGAAGGACGGCGAGGCCGCGACGCCCCAGCAGATCTGGTATCTGCCGCAGCTGGTCCAGGGGATCACCGGGCCGAGCAAGTAGCCGCCGCGGGGCGGTGCTCCATGCGGATCGAGATCGAGCGCGTCGCCAAGCGGTTCGGCCCGGTCAGGGCCAACGACGACGTGTCGCTGACGATCCATGCGGGCGCCGTCCACGGCCTGCTCGGCGAGAACGGCGCCGGCAAGAGCACGCTGCTCCGCATCCTCGGCGGGCTCCTCCGCCCGGACGCCGGCCGCCTCCTCTTCGACGGCCGTCCGGTGGCGCTCGCCAGCCCGGCCGACGCCCTCGCCGCCGGCGTCGGCGTGCTCCACCAGGAGCCGCTCGACTTCCCTCCCCTCACCGTCCTGGAGAGCTTCCTCGTCGCCCGCCCCGCTGCCGCGGCGCGGCACGAGAGCGGCGCGCCCTCCCCCGCGCCGCCCTCGCGCCGCGCCGCGGGCGTCTTCCTCCCCCGCCGCGCGGCGCGCGAGGAGCTGCTCGCGCTCGCGGCGCGGTTCGGCTTCTCCGTCGATCCGGACGAGCAGGTCGGGCGGCTCACCCTCGGGGAGCGCCAGCAGCTCGAGCTCCTGCGGCTCCTCTCGCTGGGCGTCCGCGCGCTCCTCCTGGACGAGCCGACGACGGGGATCTCCGGCGCGCAGCAGGACGCCCTCTTCTCGGCGCTGCGGCGGCTCAAGCAGGACGGCAAGGCGATCGTGCTCGTCTCGCACAAGCTCTCCGACGTCGAGGCGCTCTGCGACCGCGTGACCGTGCTGCGGCAGGGCAAGGTGGCCGGCGAGGCGGAGATGCCGGCCGGCGCCGAGCGCCTCGTCGCGCTGATGTTCGGCGAGGCGCTCGCGCCCCCGGAGCGGCTCCCGACGGCCGGCGACGGGGTCGCGCTCGCCCTCGACGGCGTCGGCGTCGGCGATCACCGCCTCGACCTGCGCTTCCCCCGCATCGCCGTGCGCCGCGGCGAGGTGCTCGGGCTCGCGGGCCTCGAGGGGAGCGGCCAGCGCCTCCTGCTGCGCGCCTGCGCCGGGCTGCTCCGGGTGCGGCAGGGCCGCGTCGCGATCGGCGGGGCCGACCTGACCGGCCGCCCCTACCCGGCCTTCCTGCGCGCCGGCGTGGGCTACCTGCCCGCGGATCGCCGGCGGGAGGGCCTCATCGCGGGCCTCTCCCTCGAGGAGCACGTCGCGCTGCGCGCGCCCCGGCCGGGGGTGTTCCTCCGCCCGCGGGACATCCGCCGCGCCGCCGAGCGGCTCATCGAGGCGTTCCGGATCCGCGGTCGGCCCGAGACCCGCGTCGAGGCGCTCTCCGGCGGCAACCAGCAGCGCACCCAGCTCGCGCTGCTCCCCGAGGGCCTCGCGCTGCTGCTCCTGGAGCAGCCGACCCGCGGGCTCGACCTCGCGTCGGCGCGGTGGGTCTGGGAGCAGCTCCTCGCGCGGTGCCGGGCCGGGACGGCGCTCGTGTTCGCGTCGTCCGAGCTCGACGAGCTCATGCGCTACAGCGACCGGATCCTCGTGTTCAGCGGCGGGCGCGTCTCGCGGCCCGTCGACGCGGCCGACCTCACCCTGGACCGGCTCGGCCGGATGATCGGCGGCGAGCTCGACGAGCCCGCGCCGGCCGCGCCCGCGGGGGTTGGGCCATGAGCCCCGGGCCGCCCGCCATCGGCCCCGAGCCGCCCGCCATGAGCCCCGGGCCGCCCGGCGGATCCCGCACCGGCGCGCGGCCGGCGTGGCCGCGCGAGGTCGCCGCCCGCCTTTCGCCGCTCGCGCCGCTCGCCCTCTCGCTCGCGCTCGTCGCGGGGCTTTGCGCGCTCCTGGGCGCCTCGCCGGCGGCGGTGGCCGCGGGCCTGTGGGACGGCGCGTTCGGCACGGCGGATCAGGCCGCGCGGGTGTTCGTCACGCTGGTGCCGCTGCTCCTCTGCGGCAGCGGCCTCCTGTTCACGTTCCGCGCCGGCCTGTACCACCTCGGGGTCGAGGGGCAGCTCGTCATCGGCGCCGTCTGCGCCACCGGCGCCGCGCGCGCGCTCTGGCCGGGCCTCCCCGCCGGGCTCGTCGTCGCGCTCGCGATCGCCGCCGGGGCGCTCGGCGGGGTCCTCTGGGGCGCGCTCACGGGCGCGCTGCACACGCGCGCCCGGGTGAGCGAGATCTTCGCCGGCCTCGGCATGAACTTCGTCGCCCAGGGGGCGGTCCTCTACCTCGTCTTCGGGCCGTGGAAGCGGCCTGGCGTCGCGTCGATGGCCGGCACCGAGCCGCTCGACGGCGCGCTCTGGCTATCCACGCTGGGCGGCACCGACCTGAGCCCGACCGCGCTCCTGCTCGCGGCGCTCGCGCTCGTCGGCGCGGCGGTGGTGCTCGGGCGGACCCACTTCGGGCTCCGGCTGCGCGCGGTGGGGCTGAGCCCCGAGGCCGCGGCGGTGCTCGGCGTCCCGGCGGCGCGGGAGATGCTCGCCGCGTTCGCGATCTCGGGCGCGCTCGCCGGCGTCGCCGGCGCGCTGCAGGTGCTCGGCACGTTCCACCGGCTCCTCCCGAACGTCTCGAGCAACCTCGGCTTCCTCGCGCTGCTCGTGGTGCTGCTCGCGGGCCGGCGCGCGGCGCTCGTCGCGCCGATCGCCCTGTTCTTCAGCGCGCTCAACGTCGGCAGCCTCAAGCTCCCGATGACGCTCGGCCTGGAGTCCTCGCTCGCGGGCGTGCTCCAGGGCGCGCTCGTCCTCTTCGCGCTGCTGTCGCCCTGGAGCGCGCGCGGGGCGCGCGGCGGCGGCCGGCCGGAGGGGGCCTGATGGACGACGGCGGCGAGCTCCTCTCGCTCCTCGCGACCGCGCTCGCGGCCTCGACGCCGCTCGTGTACGCGGCGGTCGGCGAGACGATCGCCGAGCGGGCCGGGGTCATCAACCTCTCGGCGGAGGGCTCGATGATGCTCTCGGCGATGGTGGGCTTCGCGGCCGCGCTGTCGACCGGGAGCGTCCTCGCCGGCTTCGCCGCCGCGGCCGCGACCGGCGCGCTCGTCGCGCTCGTCGTCGCGATCGGCGGGATCTTCCTGCGCCGCTCGCAGATCGCGATCGGCTTCGTGCTGGCGATGCTCTGCGCGGATCTCTCGTCGGTGCTCGGCGGCCCGTTCGTGCGGGTGCCAGGGCCGACGGTCCCGGCGCTCTCGATCCCGGTGCTCGGGGACGTGCCGATCCTCGGCCCGCTGTTCTTCCGGAGCGATCCGGTGGTGTACGCGAGCTACCTGCTCGTCGCGTGCGCCTGGGTGTTCCTGTACCGCACGCGCGCGGGGCTCTTGGTCCGGGCCGTGGGCGAGCAGCCCGCGGCGGCGCACGCCCGCGGTGCGCGCGTGGCCTGGGTGCGCGCCCTGGCGACGCTCGTCGGCGGGGCGCTCGTGGGGATCGGCGGCGCGGCGTACTCGCTCGACTTCAAGGCGGGCTGGAGCCACCGCCACACGGCCGGCTACGGCTGGATCGCGCTGGCGATCGTCATCTTCGGCGGCTTTCATCCGGTGCGGGCGGCGCTCGGCGCGTGCCTGTTCGGCGTGCTCTCGTCGATGGCGAGCCTCGGCCAGAGCGCGCTGCCTTCGGTGCCGACGCAGGTCTTCAGCGTGGCGCCGTTCGCGCTGATGATCGTGGTCCTGGGGCTCACCTCGAGCGGGCTCCTCTCGCGCCTCGGCGCGCTCTTGCCCGACGCGGCGCGCCGCCCGCTCCTGCGCGCGTTCGACGCGACGCCCCCCGCCGCGCTCGGCAGGCCCTACCCCGCGGAGGACGGCGCGGAGGAGAGGCCGCGCGGCGCGGATCAGGGCGCGGAATAGCAGATCTCGAGCCAGGGGCGGTCCTCCTGGAGGGGGTGGTCGCTCGAGCGGTACGACGTGCGCCCGGTCGGATCCTCCTCGACGAGGAAGCCGTGGTTCGGCGCCGTGCCGTCGACCCACGCCTGGACGAGGCCGGTCAGGTCGGCGCTCATATCGTAGGGTCCGATCCAGGTGAGCTCGGCCTCGACGTCCGCGTCGTAGCTCGCGGCGAAGTTGTTCCAGGTGACGGCGTCCTCGCGCCAGGGCGCGGTGATGCGGTGGATGCGGACGGTCTCGTCGCCTGAGCCGTAGGCGGCCACGCCGAAGTCGGCCGACGTGACGGTGGCGCCGGCGGGGATGCTGTCGAGCCCGAACCGGTAGAGCGCTTGCTTGCGGAAGCCGTGGGCGTTGCCCGAGGCGTTGTAGGGGACGCGGCCGTCGCTGTAGTTGGGGAACGCTTCCCAGATATCGGCGTCCGCGACCTCGCCGAAGGTGCCTCGCTGGAGGGTGACGCAGGCGTGTGCGCACGCGTCCCCGTGTCCGTCGCCGTCGCTGTCGGCCTGGTCTGGATTGGCGGCGGAGGGACAGTTGTCGCAGGCGTCGCCGATCCCGTCGGCGTCGCTGTCGGTCTGGCTCGGGTTGGCGGCGGAGGCGCAGTTGTCGGCCGCGTCGCAGACGGCGTCGCGGTCGCCGTCGCCGCGCGGACAGGGGTCGCAGGCGTCGCCGATCCCGTCGGCGTCCTCGTCGGCCTGATCAGGGTTGTGCGTGACGGGGCAGTTGTCGCAGCCCCTGCCCAGGCCTGGCGCGATACCGTCCCCGTCCTGGCTCCCGAGCGACGTCAGCCCGACGCCGTAGCCGTCGCAGACGTCGCGATCTGCGCACGGGTTCGGGCCGCGCTCCGCGTCGTACAGGCATATGTGCGACGTGCCTTCGGTGGAATCGACGTGAATGCGCGCGAAGCCGAGGAGCAGGCCCTGGCCTTTGTCGATATCGACCCGGACATCGTTACAGGTGTTCGGGTCGTAGAGGGCCAGCACCTCGGGTTCGGTGAACGCCCTCTGGAGCGTCTCCGTGCGGCATTCGCACCCGTTCTCGCTCGGGACCGTGTCGAGGAGGACCCCGTTCAGGTACAGCGAGAACTCGGCGTTGCCGCAATCGGCGTGGTTGATGACGAACGTGATCGCGGTCGTCGCCCCGAACGCCGTCCCGGGGAGCGCAGCGAGCACGAGGAGGGAGAGGCAAGCGCGCGCGGCGCTTGTACGGATGTATCGCATGATCCACCTTATATTCCTCCTTTGCACGCTATACAACGCTCATTGCTGACTTTTTGGTCGAGCGTGTTCACGCGTCGGGCGCGGGGGGCGCGAACGGGTCTGGCGGTGCCGGGGTGGTGCCGGGTCGGTTGTGGCGGCTACGTCGGTCGTGGCGGCTACGGCGGCCACGGCGGTTGCGGCGGCTACGTCGGCTGCGTCGCGGATTGGCGGTGATATCGCGATCCGCTGAACGTGGTGTGAACGCGGCGCGGGCGTGGCGCGCGTTCAGGGCTCCGGGGGCATTGACGGTTTCTTGCGGAGCATGGCTCCGACGGGTGGGCTCGCTGGCGAGGGGTAGGTGGTCGGGATATACGGTGACGAACGGGGGAGCGCTTACGTTCGCCCACAGATGGTCAGGAGATAGCCAGAAGATGACCAGGAGAAGAGGCAGGCATGAGGCGAACGTTCACCGCCGTTGATCTGGTCCAGCTGCCGAAGCTGGACGCGCCGTCCGCCCAGGCGCTGGGCACCGAGGTGTTGACCGCCGCGAAGGCTGTGCTGGGCGACAGGGGTGCGGCCCGGAAGGTCCCTGAGGGGGTGGTGGAGGCGCACGAGGACCTGACGTCGGCGCTCGCGACCTTGAACCAGGCGGTCGCGACGCGCCTACCTTCCCAGCCGACCGAGGACACGGCGCGCGCGAAGGCGGCCGATATCACGGTGGACGCCATCTGGAGCGGTCTCTACGACGTGTTGGGCGGCTGGTCGAAGATCCCCGGGCTGCCGGAGGCCGAGTCGGCGTCGTCGCTGCGCGCCGCGTTGTTTCCGAGAGGGCTCAAGTTCACGCAGATCGCGTACAGGCTCGAGTGGGCCGAGAGCAATACGCGCATCCTGATGATCAAGGACAACGAGCTCGAGGGGCAGCTGAAGCGGCTCGGCGCGGGGAAGATCCTCGAGCGGCTCTACGAGGCGCACGAGGCGTACGGCGCGGCGCTGGGGATCACGTCGCCCGCGGAGGGCCCCGAGGTCGAGGTGACGAACGTGCGCGCGGCCCTGGACGAGCTCGTGGACGCGCTGCGGACGTACGTGGTCCGCGTGTCCGGGATGGTCAGCAAGCGGGATCCGAGGAAGACGGAGATCGCGCAGCAGCTGCTCGCGCCGATCGAGAACTGGCGCCCTGCGGCGGCGCGGGGGAAGGCGGCGGAGACGCCGGCCGAGGCGCCGGGGGCGGAGCCGAGCGGGGAGCCGGGGGCGGCGCAGCCGGGGCTGGCGGAGGCGAGCCCGGCGGATGCCGGCGGGGAGGCCGGGGGGCTTTAGGGTCAAGGCGGGGCGGGCGCGACCTGCGGGTCGGCTGCGGGTGGTTCGGAGCGGGCGGACGCGACCTGTGGGTCGGCTGCGGGGGCGTCTGGACCGGGTGGGCGCGACCTGCGGGTCGGCTGCGCGGTGGTCCGGACCGGGCGAGCGCGACCTGTGAGTCGGCTGCGGGGTGGTACGGACCAAGGGGGGCGCGACCTGCGGGTCGGCTGCAGGGGGTCCGGACCGGGCGGGCGGGACCTGCGGGTCGGGTCTGGCGTGATCCGGACCGGGCGACCGATGGGCGCGCGCTACCGCCCGACGCGCGCGCGGATGGCGGCCCTCGTTTCCGCCGAGAGCGTGTCCAGGTAGGAATCGGAGAGCGCTCGGAGCACGTCGTCGGGCAATGCAAGGAGCACCTGCTCGGGCGGCAGCCCGGCCACCCGCTGCTCGGGCGGCAGGCCCGCCACCCGTTGCTCGGGGGGGAACGCCGAGAGCACCTGCTCGGGCGGCAGGCCCGCCACCCGTTGCTCGGGGGGGAACGCCGAGAGCACCTGCTCGGGCGGGAGGGTCGAAAGCAGCTTCCGGACGACCTCGTCGAAGCCCTCCAAGTCGTGCATGGCCATCGCGATCTCCTCGGCTCCAACCTGCTGCGCCAGCCACCGGCGGGCCGCGAGCGTCGGGGCCTCGTCGTGACCGAACAATCGTAGCAGATCGTCGTTCTCCGCCGCCGCCACCGCCTCGATCTCCACGACCACCAGCGCGAAGGCTCCGCCCCGGAGCCGCCAGTAGCCGTCGCCGAGATCGTCCCACCCCAGACCCAGGTCCGCCACATCCGTATCGAGCGACCTCGTGCGCGTCGGGACGAGCAGTACCCCACACAGATCGCTCCGCTGCTCGATCCGTTCCAGATTATCGGCGCAGTACAGGTGCAGGTAGCTGAACAGCCGATCGAGGTTACGGCGGCGATACGGCCGGCCGATGCTCTTGAACTCGACGATCGCGTCCTTGGACAGGAGAGCCCAGAGCTTCCTCAACGTGCCGGCCGGCTCGCTCGAGTCGGGCGCCGCGTTCTTCCGGAGCAGCAGGTAGTCCGCCCGGAGCGGCTCGGTCGAGAGCGGCACCTCGACGCGTACCTCGAAGCTGCGCGACCCGCGCTGGCTGAGGAGCGCAGCGAGCAACACGTGCCAGGCCGTCCGAGTCGTGCCCATGCGGGCCCCGTACAAGCTCGTTCGGCGGCGGGCCAACAATCCGCTCCGCTGGCGGATTGCCGACATCTTCCCAAGCGAGGAGTCGGCGGCGCGCGCCCTAGACCGGACGGGGTGGTGTCACGCGGGTCAGGCGCCGAAGTCCTGGTCCAGGCGGGCGATCAGGTCCATCCGATCGATGCTGCGCCAAGCGGCGCGCGCGGCCTCGACGTGCCGGCGCTGGGTCGTGAAATCGGGCGCGATGGCGGCGAGATAGTAATGGGTATGGCCGATCGAGTCAGGCTCCGGGATGCGCTGGTACAGCGCGAGGGCTTCCTGGTAGAGAGCACCGGCAGCGCCGGCATCGCCGTGGGCTCGCGCGATGTCCCCGAGGCTCTTGATGCTGTTGGCCTCGCCGAGCACATCCCCGACCTTCTGGTAGAGCGGCAACGCTTGCTCGTAGCGCGCTGTGGCCTCGGCGTGCTGCGAACGTTCCAGCGCGATGTCTCCGAGGCGTCGGATGCAGCTGGCCTCGCCACGCACAGACCCTACCTTCTGGTAGAGCGGCAGCGCCTGCTCGTAGCGCGCTGTGGCCTCGGCGTGCTGCGAACGCTCCAGCGCGATGTCTCCGAGGCGCCGGATGCAGTTGGCCTCACCGAGCACAGCCCCCACCTTCTGGTAGAGCAGCAGCGCTTGCTCGTAGCGCGCTGTGGCCTCGGCGTGCTGCGAACATCTCAGCGCGATGTCTCCGAGGCTCTGGATGCAGTTGGCCTCGCCGAGCACATCCCCGACCTTCTGGTAGAGCGGCAGCGCTTGCTCGTAGCGCGCTGTGGCCTCGGCGTGCTGCGAACATTTCAGCGCGATGTCTCCGAGGCTCTTGATGCAGTTGGCCTCACCGAGCACATCCCCGACCTTCTGGTAGAGCAGCAGCGCTTGCTCGTAGCGCGCTGTGGCCTCGGCGTGCTGCGAACGCTCCAGCGCGATGTCTCCGAGGCGCCGGATGCAGTTGGTCTCGCCGAGCACATCCCCGACCTTCTGGTAGAGCGGCAGCGCTTGCTCGTAGCGCGCTGTGGCCTCGGCATGCTGCGAACGCACCAGCGCGATGTCTCCAAGGCTCTCGGCACACAGCGCCTCTCGCCGCGTGTCCCCGGCGCGCCGCGCCACTTCCAGCGCCCGACCGAGAGGGAACGGCGCTGCATGACCCGAGAACCGCGCGAAACGGGTCAACGCCGCCGCGGCGTCGATCCATCGCGCCGCGCCGGCCTCCGCGAGCCCCCGCCGGATCATCGCATCCAGGTTAGCCGTCTCCGGCGCGAGCCGCGCGGCCGCCTCGGTGCCGCCAGGCCTCCCCGGCAGCGGCCCGAGCGTCCGCGCGAGCTCACCGTAGTGCTCCATCACCCGCCCGAGATCCTCGGC
Source organism: Sorangium sp. So ce296 (assembly GCF_051529605.1). Classification (NCBI taxonomy): domain Bacteria; kingdom Pseudomonadati; phylum Myxococcota; order Polyangiales; family Polyangiaceae; genus Sorangium; species Sorangium sp. So ce296. Next base: position 12,565,662 of record NZ_CP150325.1, on the reverse strand, counting down.
AGCCGGCGGATACGCTGCGCTCACGTACTCGCGCACGGGCGAGAGCATCTTCAGCCGCCCGCCCTCGAAGTACGCCAGCCGGAGCTGCGCCAGCGCGCGCGCCGCTGCAGGCCCTGCATCCGGTAGAATCGCGGCGAGATCCCGCTGCGCGATCCCGTCCGGCAGCACCGCCAGCACCGCGAGCAGTCGATGCGCTTCCGCGGTCATCCGCCGCGAGCCGATCGACAGCTCCAGCGAGGCCTTCCAGCTCCGGAGCCGATCGCGCGCCCCGCCCCCACGCTCCAGCACCGCCGCCCGGCTGAGCTCCCACTCCGCCCTCAGGTTGGCGAGATCGTTGCCCTGCGCCGCGCTCGCGAGCAGCTCGATCGCCAGCGGGACGCCCTCCTGCAGCGACAGGAGCTCGGCGAGCGCCGGCTCGCCCCGGTGCTCCTCGCCCGCGATCGCGCAGAACATCTCCTCCGCGTCGGCCGGTCCGAGCGGCCGGAGCTCGACCGGCGCGCTCCAGGCCACGCGCCCCGGCCGGCCCGCGCCCCGCACCGACGCCACGAGGCCGAGCTGCGGCATCGCCGCGAGCTCCGCGAGGAGCGCCTCGGTCCCGGCCTGGTCGCCGCCATCCCAGGGCGTCTCCAGGTTGTCCAGCGCGAGCACCGCCGGCCCCGCGGCGAGGAACGACAGCGCCCGCTGCCGCAGATCCGGTCCGGGCGGGACGCGCAGCGCGTCGGCCAGCGCAACGGCCGCGGATGCCGCGTCCGGCGCGGCGTCGAGCGCCACGAAGAAGCGCCGCTCCCCGAAGCGGGCCACGATCTCGGGCCGGTGCAGGACCGCCCGGCTGACGGTGCTCTTGCCGATCCCCGCCGCGCCGAGGAGGAGCACGCGCCCCGGAGGATCGCGCGATACCGCCGCGGCGAGCGCCTCCACCTCCGCGTCCCGGCCGATGCACCGCCCCAATTCGGGCAGCCCCGCCGCCCGCGGGCTCGGGCCCCCGCCGGCCGCCCGACGCCGCGCCACCTGATCGGCGACCTCCAGCAGGCCGCGCGTCACCTCATTCCAGGGCTCGTCCCGATCCGGCCAGGCGTTGACGGGCCGCCCACCCGCCGGCAGCGGTTTGAGCCGGCCGAACCCCGTCCAGCTCCAGTCGCAGTGCCGGACAGGCACCGGCACGACCACCACCTCGCCCGCGGCGCTCCGGGCGAGCGCGCGCGCTGCCTCCTCGTGATGATGGCGATCCGAGGCGAGGAAATCAGGGCTCACCAGCAGCACCACGATGTCCGCCGCCTCGAGCCTCGCCCGCGCCTCCGCCGCGGACGCGTCACCGGCGCCGACACGCCCCTCGTGCCAGACGTCAATCCGCCCGCCGCGCTCGTGGGGCTTCAGGCAGACGTCGAGCTCGTCACGTAACGCGACGTCCTTCGGGACAGCGGAGATGAAGAGACGGACCGGATCCGACATGCGCGCGCAGGGCTGCAGTCTGCTCCGGCGAGCTTACAGCCGTCGCGGTGCGCTGGACAGCGAATGACACCCGTCACGGATCAGGACGCGTGGGCAGGAGAGGCCCGGGACGCTCCCTTTCCGGGCACTCCCCCGCCGGGCCGCGCGACGATGGAGCTCATCGCCCGTCGCGCGCCACGGAACCCCGGTCTCCCCTCCTCCCCGCGCGCCGGAGCGGCGCGAGCGCGGCCAGGAGCAGCAGGGCGAGCCCCGCCTTCGGCGTGGAGCCCCGCGAGAACGCGCAGCCCGACGCCTCGCGCTCGACCTGGAGCACCTCGCTGCGCTCGCTCTCGTTGCCCGCCTCGTCGATCGCCGAGACCGCGATGTACACGTTGCGGCCCACGTGGTCCTCGTCCACGTAGAGGAACATCGAATCGCCCTCCAGCCACGCGTCCGGCTGCGACTTGGCGAGCGCCTGCTCCGGGCTGAAGCCCACGTACACGGCGTAGACGAGCGCCTCGGCGGGCGTGTGATCGTCCTCGCTGGGCGCGGCCAGATCGAACGTCAGCGTGGTCATGTCCGGGCAGCCGCCGTAACCGCACGCGGGCTCGTTCGCGTGGAACTCGATGTCTCCGCCCGCCAGCACCGGCGCGCTCGGCGGGGTGCCATCGACGACATCCGACGTCCGGACGAGGCGCTCGACAGACGGCCTCAGGCGCAATCGGTACGTGGTGTCAGGGGCCAGCGTATCGGCGGGGCGAATCACGCTGTAGCCCGGCGGGGCTACCGGAACGTCGGAGCCAGCGCCGGCGACGGCGGCGCCGGTCTCCTCTTCGACCAGCAGGTGCGACAGCTCCGGGAGCTCGCCCCAGATCACGATCGCCACATTGCGTGGCACCGTGGCGGGCTCTCCCGGCGCGGCAGCGCGAAGGAACCCCTCCGAGACGCTGGTATCCACAGGGTCGCAGGCGCTCGCGGGGCCGCCGGCCGTCAGCATGCCGAGCGCGGTCGCGAGGGTGAGGCACGTTCCGAGCTTCATGCGGGGCCAGCAGAGCAAGCCGCACGCCACGTGGGCGTGTACGTGAACCGGCGTGGCCCGGCGCCACCGGGGTCTGATCGCCGCGTCGCGTTCTGCCCGCGCCGACCCCGCCGCGCGCCGCAGCGCGCCTCACGCCTGCCGGGCGGTGGAGAGCGCCGCCTCGGGCGCTCTCCACGGCACAGCGATCAGGCCGAGGGCCGGCCGATCCGGCGCCGGATGGCGTCCTGGACCTCGGCCGGGAACGAGCGCAGGTACTCGTCGGGGAAGCCGCGCAGCGCCTCGTCGGACAGCGCCAGCAGCTGGTGCGCGGGCGACAGCCCGGCCAGCCGCTCTTCCGGAGCCAGCCCGGCCAGCCGCTCCTCCGGCGTCAACCCGGCCAGCCGCCGCTCGACCGGCAGTGAGTCGAGCAGCTTCTGCAGCATCTCGTCGTAGCCCTCCATCTCCTCCACGTCTTGCATCGTACCCTCCTTCGCCGGCCTCACCCACTGCCGCAGCCACTGCTGCGCCTCGGAGCCGAGCACCGGGCGATGGCTGAAGATCCTCAAGAAGTCGTCCTGCTCCGCCTCCGCCACCTCATCCGTGACGACAAGATAGGTCGTGTACACCGCGCCGTCGATCCGGCCGTAACCTCCGCCCAGGCGCGCCAGCGTCCAGTCCATTTCGTCGAGCTCCCGGACCAACGTGCGCGTAATGCTCGCGACGACGAGGACCAGCGTGAGCTCGCGATAGCTCGACAGCCGGTCGATCTGAGCCACGTGATGCTGCACGCCGTAGCCCCACAGGCGCAGGAGATCTCCGCGGCGAAACGCCGACCGGGCAGGGCTCTTGTACTCGAGCAGCGTGTCCGTTCCGAGCAGCGGCCAGAGGCCGCGCAGCCCCCGGGCGCCGCCGCCCTCGTGCGGCGCGCCCTCCTTCCGCAACAGCAGCATGTCCGCGCGCTGCGGCTCGATCGTGAGCGGCACATCGAGGTGGACGGAGATGTTCGCGGGCGCGCGGGCGCGAACCAGGTTCGCGAAGCCCAGGTGCCACAAGTTCCGGGAGGTCGTCGCCATGAAGGACCATCCAGAGGACGCCGGAGAGCGGCGCGCTGGATTGCGCGCAGGCTCCGCTGCAGCGCAACGGGTGGGCGTCGTTCATGGGTTCCGGACAGCCGCGCAGCGCTATCTCGGAAACGACATGCAGCCAGGGGGCCTCAGCCCGGCCGGGCGGTGAGCCGCCGGTACTCGTGCTCGCGCGCGAGCACGAGGAGCAGCTCGTCCCTGTCATCGAGCCCGAGCGACGCCGCATAGCCGTCGAGGTAGGTCGGGACGGGGCGGCCGAGCTCGGCGAAGTACCAGGCCAGGAGATCCTGCGGCGCGACGCCGAGGGCCTCGAGAGAAGGTACCTCCAGGCCGCGCTCGGTCAGCACCTGCTGCTTGTGCTGCGCCCGGGCGTGGAGCTCGCCGTAACGGCCCATCATGCGCAGCTGGTCGGGAAGGAGGCGCTCGATCTCGGGAGCGAACATGGTCTGCACCCAGCGCAGGCGGGCCTCCCGCTGGATCAGCCCGGTGAGGCCGTCGACGTCGAGCTGCTGCTCCGCGATCCACGCGCGGATGCTCTCCGAGGTGAGCAGGCCCTTCTCCCGGCGAACCTGGGTCAAGACCTCCTCGAAGAGCTCCAGGGGTACCTCGAGCGCCTGGCGCCGCGCCTCCTCGACGGCGAGCGCCCGCGCCAGGGCGCCGAGCACGGCGTGACCGTAGGACCACGACCCCTCGAGCCGAAGCTCGTCGAGGACGACCTCGGGCTGCACGAGCGAGCGCGCCGCCGCGGAAGCTCCAGCCTCGGCCGGCCGGCGCGCCGTCCCGCCAGGCTGCGCCGAGAGCTTGCTGCGGCCGGCGCGCCGAGAGACCTGATCCCAGACGTCGGTATAGGAGAAGTGATAGGTCACCTGCTGCGCGGCCGGCGCACGCGCGCGCCGCGCGGCCATCGCCTCCAGCATCGCGACGGCGTCGCGCCGCTTCTGATCGACGCGGCCCTCCGGCAGCCACCGCCGGAGGGCGTCCAGCGCGTCCGCGGGCACGCCCTCCCGCGCGCCGTCCGCGAGGAGCCCCCGGAAGCTCCGCTGGGCGTAGAACGTTCGCTTGGCGATCGCCTCCAGCGCCCGCGCCGTCTCGGCGCGGAGGACGGCCCCGCCCACCGCGGCGTCCAGCGTGGCGCGGATGTTCACCATCGCATCCGAGAGCGCGCGGTAGCCGTCCTCGGCGGGACCATGCACGATCGCGACCTCATCGTCGTCCGTGAGCGCGCCGCGATGGTACGCCTCGAAGACGAGGCCGACGCCCACCATGCCGAACGCGTGGAGCTCCGCGGCGCGCAGCGCCCCCATGCTGGCGCTGCCGAACACATGGATGCCCTGCGACATGGCCCAGAGGATCTCCTTGTGCCAGACGGCGGGGAAGCGCTCGAAGTAGCCATCGATGATGCCGATGGCCCAGGGCTTCTCCAGCGTGGCCCGGTAGACGTCGCCCTGCGCGACCGGCGGCAGGAAGACGGCGCCCTCGAGCAGCGCGGCGCCGTCTGCCGGCGCCAACGTCGGCCCGGTGAAGACGATGACGGTCATGCCCGCCCGGCTCCTCTCGCGGCCCTGCGCGCGCGGGCCCGCGGCCCGGGGACGAAGCCGGGGACGTCGTCGACCGACTCGAGCCCGGGGACGATCACCCGGACGACCGCGACGTCGAGCCCGGTCTTGCTCAGGTCCACCACGATGACGCGATCCATCCCGGCCGAACGGAGGCCGTCGAGCGCGCGCGCGACGTCCTCGTCGAGGGTGTCCCCACCACCAGAAGGGATGTGCCGGAAGTCGCGGAGCGGCCCGCCCAGGTGCGCGATCTGCGCGCGGCCCTGCTCGACGTAGTCGGGGTGGCGCACCCGCTCGAAGCGATCACGGCCGCCGTCGTCGCGGGAGCCGGCGATGAACGTCAGCCGGCTCTGGGCTGCCTCGGTCAGCGCCCGCAGCAGCGCGACGCCACGATCCGGGTGACAGCCCATCCCCTCGGTGGCGTAGAGGAGACGGAACGGATCCGGCTTGCTGTCGACGATGAGGCAGAGAAAGGAGGGCAGCCCGAGCTCGGTGGTGGTGTCCCACACGCCGACGGCGACGCCGGCCGCTTCGTAGAGCGCGAGGACGCGCCGGCAGGCGGGGTCATCGACGGTGTCGAGATCGACGCGGGAGCCGGGGACCTCCGCCCCGCCGCCGGCCCGCCAGAGCGTCGTCGCGTCGCGCTCCACCACCTCACAGATGCCATGGCTGATGGCCTCGAGCAGGTGATTGCCGGACGCGAGGCCGTTGGAGCTCATGACGAAGGAGCCGCTGCCGGCCGGGAGCGGCAGCGTGTAGTTCGTGTGCACCATCTCGTAGGGGACCCAGACCGGCTCGTCGTGGAGCAGGTCGTGGCCCTCGACCCAGAGGAGCCGGTGGTGCTCGTGGAAAGCGCTGACCGAGAAGCGCGGCAGGGCGGTGACATCGACGACCCGGTAGGCCCTCGAGAGCTCGCGGTAGCTGGCGAGCTTGAGCGGCAGATCGATCGTCTCGGCGTGAAACGACTCGATCGATTCCATGAGGCCCGACGCCCGCGCGGCATCCGCGGTGAGACCCTTGCCCTGGGACACCGCCAGAGAGGCGGAGTTGGGGCGGCAGACCATGACGACCGGGAGGCCGATGACATCCAGGCCCGTGACGTCGGCCACCCGGGTGACGCCGAAAGCGGCGAGGTGCGGCGCGAGCCGCGCGAGGGTCTGCGCGGGGGGGACGAGGCGGTGGGTGCCTTCCCGGAACGCCTTCAGCAAAGGCTGGGTCATGCGCGGGGTCTGCGGCGGGGGCCGAGGGGCGCGCGCGCGAGCGCCGGGCGCCGCGCGCTCACCTGGCCTTGGAGGCCTTGGTGAGGCCCTCGATCGCGGCGCGCGCGTACTTGGCCGCCTGCTCGGCGCTCTCGAGCACCTTGACGGCCCTGCTCAGGGCCTCCTGGGGCTCGTCGAGATCCATGGCCAGCGCCGAGGCGGTGGCCTGGGCGGCCGCCAGATCGGCCCCCTCGGCGGCCATCAACACGTCCTCGATCGGATCATCGCTGTCGGACCTGGGGGTCGGCTTCTCGAACGGCGTGACCCGGCGCAGGCTGGACAGGTTGACGAGATAGCAGGCCTGATTGCCGGGCCGAGGCTTGATCCAGGCGAGCGAGACGCCCTGCCGGAGCAGCTCCGTCGTCCGGTCGTAACAGGGGGCGCACTTCTCCTGCGTGATCTCGAACTCCGGTCGCATGAAATGCTCTCGCCGGAGGTAGTAGATCTTCCCGTTGTCCGCCGCGATCACCAGATCCTCATCCTTGTGCGGCGCCCTCTTGGGCTTCGGGCACATCTCGCCATGATCGCCTGACATGCTTGCCTCCGTGGTCGCAACAGGCGGTCCTGCTCCGACCGCGCCCGCGTGCCAGCCGCGCTCGATCTCGATCGGAGCCAGGCGAAGGTCGTCGGGACGCAAGGCACCATCGCAGGATGGTCGAGCCCGTGGACCGTGCCATCCTGTGCGAGGAGGCTCACCGATGTCAAGGTGACGTTCGCGCGGGAGCGCGGTCTCGCGAGCGCGCAGGACAGCGGGGTGCCGCGAGCGGCCCCGCGCGCCGTCGAGCGTCGGCTCGGCGCAGGATCAGCTGATGCCCATGGGCGCGCCGCCCTCGGCGACGAACCGATCGGCGATGTCCACGAGGAGCGCGTCGGTGGCGGGCTTGCTCTTCACCGTGACCTGCGTCTCGTCCGGCAGGAGCACGAACGAGCCGATCACCTTGCCGTCGAGCCGCACCTCGTGGCTGCCGCCGGGCGGAGCGGAGGCGACCTCGTAGACCTTGCCGTCGCGTGCCTTGATCTTCATGCCGTAGCGGTAGCACGCGGCGGCGCGGCGCGGGGTCGCCTGCCGACGACGCCGCGAGCGCGCGAGCACGGCGGCGCCCCCCCCTTCACCGCGGGCGGATGGCGCGGTAGGATGCGGCCGCGCCGCGCGCGAGGAGTGTGCACCGTGCCGAGATTCGATCTGGTCCTGATCCCGTCGCTTGCATCGGCGAGGCGGGGCTCCGCGCGGAAGCGGCCCGGGGGAGCGTCATGACGGCGGCCTCCTCGCAGCTCATCGAACCACGGACCGACGCCGCGGGTCCCCCGCTCGACGCCGATTGCTGATGGCGATGCCAGACTCTGGCCAGCCCCACGAGACCGGCGGCGGCGGGTGGATCATCCTCGGCGTCCTGAACGAGATCCTCCTCAAGCTCGCGAGCCAGCCGGATCTGCGGTCGCTCTGGGAGGAGGTCTGCTCGAGCGCGCGCTGGATCGTCCCGTCCCAGCGGCTCTGCGTCGTGCTCGGCAACGACGGCGGCGGCGCGCGGATCGCGGCGCGGTACGAGCGCGGCAACTTCGAGTACGGCGCGCCCCAGGGCGGCGGCGTCGTCGTGGACGCGTGGATGGTCGCGGCGCTGGAGGCGCAGCGCGCCGCGTGGTTCAAGGGGCCCTGGACCGAGGCGCGGGAGGCGGACCAGGCGCGCGCGTGGCTCCTCGCGGAGGACCCGGACGTCGTCTTCCACGTGCCGATCCAGGTCTACAAGAAGACGATCGGCACGATGCTCTTCGCCCTGGAGGACCAGCGCCAGATCGACCGGAAGGCGCTGGCGAGCGCGACCACGTACGCGCTCTACGTCGGCGCCACGTACACGATGCTCAAGAACTCGCTCGACCTCGCCGCCGCGAGCGCGCAGCTGCGGGAGCAGAACGAGGAGCTCGAGCGCGTCCAACTCGAGCTCCGGCGGCAGCTCGACCGGGTCCGCGCGCAGCACGAGGCGATGCTCGAGATGTCGACGCCGATCATCCAGGTGTGGGACAGCGTGCTCACGCTGCCGGTGATCGGCACGGTCGACGGCGCGCGCGCGGCGCGGATGATGGAAGAGGTGCTCGCCGCGGTCGTCCAGCACGGCGCCCGCTTCATGATCGTGGACCTCACCGGCGCGCAGGCGACCGACGCCTCGACGATCGAGCACCTCCTCAGGATCTTCGCGGCGACGAGGCTGCTCGGCAGCCAGTGCATCGTCTCCGGCGTCCCGGCGGCGATGGTCGGGCGCCTCCTGGAGGTCGGCGGCAGCCTGGAGGGGATCCCGGTGTTCAGCACGCTGAGGAGCGCGCTCGAGCACGTGATGGGCGCCCTCCGGCAGCGGCCGCGGTAGGCCGCCCCCCGAAGCGGCGGCCGGACGCGGGCGCGGCGCCGGCGGCGCGCTTCGCGGCGCGCCCTGTGATACGCCCGCGGGCGCAGACAGGAGCGTGACAGATGAAGCTCGCAATGATCGGACTCGGGAGGATGGGCGCCAACATGGCGCGCCGGCTCATGCGCGGCGGCCACGAGGTCGTGGCGTTCGATCTGAACCAGGACAGCGTGAGGCAGCTCGGCGCGGAGGGCGCGGCGACGGCCTCGTCCCTCGGCGAGGTGGTGGCGCAGCTCGCGTCGCCGCGCGTGGTCTGGGTCATGCTCCCGGCGGGCGCCCCGACCGAGCGCGTGGTCCAGGAGCTCGGCGAGAAGCTGGGCGCGGGCGACGTGATCATCGACGGGGGCAACACCTACTTCAAGGACGACGTCCGCCGCGCCAGGGCGCTCGCGCCGAAGGGCATCCGCTACGTCGACGTGGGGACGAGCGGCGGCGTATGGGGGATCGAGCGCGGCTACTGCCTCATGGTCGGCGGGGCGCCCGAGACGTTCGCGCTGGTGGAGCCGATCCTGCGGACGCTCGCGCCCGGGCCGGGGGACATCCCGCGCACGCCGGGCCGGCGCGAGGCGCAGAGCACGGCGGAGGAGGGCTTCCTCCACTGCGGCCCGGTCGGCGCCGGCCACTTCGTGAAGATGGTCCACAACGGGATCGAGTACGGCCTCATGCAGGCGTACGCGGAGGGGTTCGACATCCTGAAGAACGCGGGGACCGAGCGGCTGCCCGAGGAGCACCGGTACGCGCTCGACCTCGGCGAGATCGCCGAGGTCTGGCGGCGGGGGAGCGTGGTGGGCTCGTGGCTGCTCGACCTCACCGCGATCGCCCTGAGCGAGAGCCCGGAGCTCGCCGGGTACAGCGGCTTCGTGCAGGACTCCGGCGAGGGCCGCTGGACCGTGATGGCGGCGATCGAGGAGGCGGTGCCCGCCGAGGTGCTCTCGTCGGCGCTCTACGCGCGCTTCCGCTCGCGGCACGATCACACGTTCGCCGAGAAGGTCCTGTCGGCGATGCGCCACAAGTTCGGCGGGCACCTGGAGCGGCCGACGGGGGGCTGAGCGGGGCGAGGAAGGAGCCGCCGGCGAGGGGTAGCTCGGGCGCCCATCGGGGAGATCGAGGGGCGTGCCGATCCATGCAAACGTCCCCCGCCCCGCCGTCCCCCGTCCCCCGTCCCCCGTCCCCCGTCCCGCCGTCCCCGTCCCGCCGTCCCCGTCCCGCCGTCCCCCATCTTCCGTCTTCCCTCTTCCGTCTTCCGTCTTCCGTGCGCGTCCTTCGTGCGCGTGCGCGTGCGCGATTCCTCGGAGTCAACGCGCACGCGCACGAGCACGAAGAGGGAAGACGGAAGAGGGAAGAGGGAAGAGGGAAGAGGGAAGACGGAAGACGGAAGACGGAAGACGGAAGACGGAAGACGGAAGACGGAAGACGGAAGACGGAAGACCGTGTCAGTCCCACCTAAGGACCGCTCTAGTCTAGAACAGCCGAGGCGAACGTCTTGGACCGAGGTGCGAATGCGTCCGAAGGAAAAGAAAGGATCTCCCGCGGGCGCGTCTTTGACCGAGGGGGAAGAGCGCGCCCGTGAAGCGATCGAGCGCTGGCGCGCGTCTCCGGCACCCGCGTGCCTGCTGCACGGTGCTTCGGGAGCCGGCAAAACGGCGCTGTGCGACCGGCTCGTCGCCGAGGCGCGCGAGCGTGCCGGGGTATGTGCCGCTGTGGTGCACATAGAACGATCGCGCCGCTTCGCCTCCGAGCATGAGATCCTCACGTCGCTCCTGCAGCAGCTCGGCGAAGACGTGCTGCGCCCTCCGCGGGACCTCCTGAAGCTGCGCTCGGAGCTCCGGAACCGGCTGGCCAATGGCCAGGATGAAGACGAGCCCGAGTTGCTCCTCGTGCTCGATGGTCTCGACGAGTGCATCGACTGGCCTCACGATGGGCGCATATCCACGCTTCGGGAGCTCGGGAAGCACGTTCGATGTGCGGTTTCGATCTCCGGTGGCGAGAGCGAGGCGCACGCCTGGAGGGAGCGCCTCGGCTGGAACGGCGTTTATGCTCATCTCGTCGAGATTGCACCCGTTTCCCCCGCGGCGGCGGAGAGCCAAGGCGTCCCGAGCGGGGCAGACGCGAGCGCGCACCTCGCCCTCGGCGGCGCTCGTGTCGCCTCGATGCTCGCGTTCGCGGAGCCGAGCTGGGTACGCCCTGTCTCCGCCGAGGCGCTCGCCGATGCCCTCGTCGATCTCCGCCGCCTGCGCGATCGTCTCGGAGAGGAGGTGGTGCGTTGCAGGTCCCTCACTCCGAACCTCGCCGCGGCGCTCGTCCGCTGCGCGGCGGCGCAGGGCGCGGCGGCGACGCTGGGAGACGCGGAGCCGTGGGCGAGCCCCGATGCCGACCTCGTGACGCCACGACTCGACGCGGACGCGGCGCGCGCTCTCTCCTTGGTCGCCCTCGCAGCGGAGGTCTCACCGTCCCCCCGAGCCGGGGTCCTCGAGAAAGCGTTCGAGATCGCCGATCGCACGGGCGCGCGGTGGTCGAGCCCCTCGGCGCTGATCGCCGTGGCCGAGGCGGCAGAGGGCGAGCGGCGCATCCGGATCGCGCGCGCCGCGCTGGACGTTGCGCGCCGTTCGGACGGGGGGGACGCGCCCCGGGAGCTCGTCGCGGCGGCGGGTCTGCTCCCCGAAGAGGAAGCTCAGGAGATCGCGGCAGAGGCCATCGCGCGCGCTGGAGGGGCGCCACCCGCGCTCGTGCCTGTCCCGGGAGTGAGCGAGGCTTCCGCCGTCGCGCTGGAGCGAGCTTCGCGTTCCCTGCCCGCGCCCCAGCGGATTCGGGTCCTCGCCCGGCTGCTCGCCGGCCTGCCGGCAGCGGCGAGGGCTCGCGCTGTCCAGGAGATCGAGCGGAGCTGGGCCCCCTGGTGCTTCGAGAACGAGGCGGAGGCCGCGGCGGTAGCGCCTTATCTGACCGAGCCTCTCCTGGAGAGGGCGCTCGAGGAGGTCCCGGTCTGGCCGGTGCACGCTCTCGGCGCGCGGCTGGTATCGCTCGGGCGAGAGGACGAGGCGCGCGCGCTCGTGCTGCGATGGGCGGGGAGCAGCGCCGGGTACCAGGCGGACGCGCTGCTTCGCCTCGGCGAGAGGCTCCCTCCGGGAAGGCGGCCGGAAAAGGAGGTAAAGGCCCTCCTCGAAGAGCTCGATCCGGAGAAGCGATGCAATTTGATCAAAGAGCATCCCTCCGCCTCGGTCGCGATCCTGGGGGCGGAAGCGGCTTTACGGATCGCGGACGACGGCGGCGAGCCGTCCGGGAGCTATGTTCGAATCGTGGCACTGGCACGGCTCGCCAGCGCCCTCCCCGAACCGATGCGCGCCGAGGCTGCCCAACGCGCGGTGCTCGCCTTCGAGGCAGGAGGCGCGGACGCCGACGCGCTCGGCGATCTCTGCGAGGCAGCGCCGTGGATGAGCCCTGCCGACGCGGCACGGCTGCTGTCGACGTGCCTGTTCGACGCGTCGGGAAGTCCGTCGCTGGCCGGTGTCTTCCAGGGATGGGCGAGCGTGGCGCAGCTCGCGGGCGTCCTTCGCCGGGCCCGAGGCGAGGAGGCCGTGCTCGCGGCCGCCGATGAGGTGACCTTCGCCGGAAGATGGCTGCATTAGCTGGCGGTAAGCTATCGAAATGAATGAATTTAACCGATGTCCCCGGTCTGAAAGCTCTCCGGCAGGTCGGGCTCCTCGGGCTGCGCTCGCTGCCCGGCGGCGAGGAGCGCCTCGGCAACGAGCATCGCGTCGACCGGCCAGAGCTCGGGCGGGCGCCGGTGCTTCGCCCCCGCCTCGGGCAGCGGGCGGCAGGACAGCACGAGCCGCCGGAAGCGATCCGGCACGGCGTCCCGCCCGTGAACCGCGCCGAGCAGCGCGCCGGCGATCGCGGCGTTCGTGTCGGTGTCGCCGCCGGCCATCACCGTGTCGACGAGCCCCTGCTCGAGCGAGGGCGCGTGGAGGAGCCGGTAGAAGGCGTTCTGCAGGGCGATGACGACCCAGCCGGCCTGGTGCGAGGAGCTCCGGGGCGGCGCGCGCTGCGCGGCCTCCAGCGCGGCGAGGACCACGCGCTCGCCGCTCCGCTCCGCCTCGGCGCGCGCGGCCGCGAAGGCCCCATCGACGCCGGCGCCGCCCACGGCGGCGGCGATGGCCGCGACGAACGCGCCGGAGGCGGCGCAGCAGACCGGATGGGGGTGCGTGAGCGCGCTGTCGTCGCGCGCCCACACCGCAGCCTCCCGCGGGCGGCCCGCGCCGAGGATGCCGAGCGGCGCCGCGCGCATCACCGAGCCGTTCGCCTCGCTGGTCAGGCTCGCGGCCGCCCTCGCGCTGTCGCGGCGCGCGCCGGGCGAGGGCGCGCCCGCGGCGGCGCGGAGCGCGGCAGCGACGGTGTTGCCGACGTCGAACGGGCCGGAGCGGTACCAGTGCACGTAGGCGTCGAGCGCGGCCTCGGCGACGAAGCCGCGCTTGCGGACGATCGACCGCGCCAGCATGAGCGCCATCTCGGAGTCGTCGGTCGGCTGCCCGGCGAGGGTGTTCCACGTCCCGCCGTCGGCGAGGTCCCGGACCCCGCCCGGACAGAGGCGCTCGATCTGCTCCGCGCTCCGGAACTCGACGAGGGAGCCGAGCGCGTCGCCCGCGAGCTGGCCGAGCAGGCAGCCCTGGGCCCGGGAGAGCGCGCCGGCGCCCTCGATCAGCAGGCTGTGCGACGGGCGCAGCAGCCCGTACGTCCCCTGAGGCGCCGGGATGCGGCCGTGGATGACGGCGTTCCACGGGCGCCGCGCGAGCTCCTGGACGACCGCGGGGGCGCCGCCGAAGAGGCGGCAGATCTGGCCCTCGCGCTCCGCGGTGTACGCGATGGGCGCGCCGTCGTCGTCGACGATCTCGCCGCCCGCGGCGCGCACGAGCGCGTGGCCGGCCGCGTAGTCCCAGCAGCGCGGCCGGCTGAGCGAGACCGCGGCGACCCCCTCCCCGACCGCCGCCAGCGCGAGCCGGTAGGCGAGGCTCGGCAGCGAGAGGAACCGCGCCGGCGCGACGCACCGGGCGTTGCGGGCCGGGAGGTAGTCCGCCGACTGCGAGAGCAGCACGACGGCGTAGCGATCGAGCGTGGCGCCGGCGAGCGACGACGAGACGGGCGCGCCATTGCGCCGGATCGGCCCGGTGCCCTCGGCCCAGGCGATGAGGTCGCCGTGGTCGTCGGGGTAGGCGTACGCGAAGACGACGCCGAGCACCGGCGTGCCCTCGCGCAACAGGCCGATCGAGACCGAGGCGCCGCGGTAGCCGTGCAGGAAGGACGCGGTGCCGTCGTGCGGATCGACGACCCAGCGGTGCGACGGGTCCGCGCCGTCCAGGGTGCCGGTCTCCTCCCCGAGGAACGCGTAGGGGGTCGCGCGGGTGAGCGCGTCGCGCAAGAGGCGCTCGACCTCCACGTCGACGTCGGCGTGCGTCCCGGCGCCGCGAGGGCCGCCGGGGCGGTGGAACTCCGCGCGGAGGAGCGAGCCCGCGCGGCGCGCCGCCTCGACGGCGAGCGCGAGCTCAGCGTCGTAACCCATGCCGGTCCCGTGGCTCCAAGCGAGGCCGCCTACCCGAGCTCGGCGCGCCGGCACCCGCCGGCGTCGAGCGGTCCTGGCGGGGGCGCGGCGCCGTAGCTGCGGAGGTCGGCGACGGCCGCGTCGACCTGAGCGACGATGGTGCGGGCGTGATCGAGGAACGCCGCGCCCGCCGGCAGGAGGCGCATGCCGCGCGCGGTGCGCTCGAACAGCTGCGCGCCGAGCTCGTCCTCCAGGCCGCGGATCTGCCGGCTGAGGGGCGGCTGCGCGATGTGGAGCCGGCGCGCGGCGCGGCCGACGTGGCCCTCCTCGGCGACGGCGATGAAGTAGCGGATCTGCGACAGGCTCACGCGGGCGATTCTACTCGAACGCCGCTCGGGAGAGGAGCCGGGCGCGGGCGCCCGAGATCAAAACAGTATTGGATGGCCGCGCGCCGCGCGCGCATACGCCTCGCATGAACGTGGACATCCTTCGGCCTCGCGCGTGCGAGGCGATGCGGCGCGCCGGGCGCGCGGCCGCGGCGACCCTGGCCGCCGTCGGGGCGCGGCTCGCGCCCTTCGTGACGACCGCGGACATCGACCACTGGGTGCGCGAGGACACGGCGCAGCGCGGCGGCCGCCCGAGTCAGCTCGGGTACAAGGGCTTCCCCGCGGCGGTGTGCACGAGCCGGAACCACGTCGTCTGCCACGGGATCCCGCGGCGCGACGAGGTGCTCCAGCCGGGCGACATCATCAACGTCGACGTGACCACCGAGCTCGACGGCTACCACGGCGACACCTCCGCGACGTTCTTCGTCGGGGAGCCGAGCGCCGAGGCGCGGCACGTGGTGGACGTCGCCCGGCGGTGCCGGGACGCGGGGATCGCGGTCGTGCGCGACGGGGCGCGGCTCGGCGACATCGGCGCGGCGATCGAGGAGCTCGCGCGGGCGGAGGGGTGCAGCGTGGTCCGCGAGGTCGGCGGGCACGGCATCGGGCGGAGGATGCACCTGCCGCCGCACGTCGCGCACACGGGCGTGCGCGGGGCGGGCATGCGGCTCCGCGCCGGGATGGCCATCACGATCGAGCCGATGGTCAACCTGGGCTCGCACAACATCCGCACGCTCGACGACGGGTGGACCATCGTCACCGAGGACGGCAGCCTCTCGGCGCAGTTCGAGCACACCGTGCTCGTGACGCGGGACGGCTGCGAGATCCTGACGCGCTGACGCGAGCGGCCGCGCGCCGCGCGCGATCGCGCCGGCGGCCCGGGCGCCGTCACACCCCCTTGGTCACCCAGGCCCAGACGAACTCGCACTCCATCGGCGACGCGCCGCCCTCGTCCGTCACGGTGACGGCGACGGCGACGTCCCCCTTCGGCTGGTCGAGGAAGGCCTGCCGCTGCTCGGGGGACAGGGTCGCGACCGCGCGCAGCCCGCCGCGGGCGCGACGCGTGTAGTCGACCTTCATGCTGCGCAGGAGCGGCAGCTTGTCGTCGGGGAGGTTGACGGCGACGACGAAGCCGGTCGCGGTCTCGGCCAGGAGCCCCGCCGCCGCCGCGTGCACGCCGCCGATGTGGTTATGCACCCTGCGGCCGTTGGCGAGCCGCAGCGCCACCCGATCCGGGCCCACCTCCTCGAACTGGATCCCCGCGGTCCCCGTGAACGGCACCATGCGCTGGAACAGCACGGTCTGCGCGCGCGAGCGCAGGAAGGGCGGGAGCACCTGGAGCGGGGCGAGGGCGCGGGCGATGAAGTTCGGCTTGGTAGACATGGGGCCTCCGAGGGCCGCGAGCTTACCCCATGCCGGCGTCGTCCCGGCGCGAAGCTCGGCGAGCGGCCGGCGCGCGGAGCCCGGGTCAGCGCCGCCGCCGCCGCGCCTTGCTCACCGCGACCTCGGCGTCTTCCTCCGCCTGCTCCGCCTCCTCCGCCCGGGAGCGCGCCGTGTCCGACGCGACGCGGAGCCTGCCCTGCCGCTCCTCGTCCGCCCCCTCGATGCGCTGGCGCCGGGCCGCGGCGGGGCGCGGGCCCCTGCCGGCCGCCCGCGCGAGGGCCACCTCGTGCATGCGGCGGTGGTGCTCGCGCCAGAGCTCCATGCGCTCGGCCTCCTCGGCCCAGTCGTCCTCGTGCGCCGTGAACGCGACGAGCGCGTGGATGGCGACGCCGATGCCCCAGCCCAGCGGGATGATCGCCGCCCAGAGCACGACGCCGAGCACGAGCGCGAGCGTGAGGAGCGCCGCGTTGACGATGAGGTAGACGCCGAGGTGCCGGTAGAAGTTGCGGCGCTTGCGCCGGAGCCAGGCGGCGCGCTCGGCGGCGGTCGCCGCGCCGGCCTTCCGCTCCACGCCGTCGCGCTCGCGCGCGCGCAGCGCGCGGCTCGCCTCGCGCACCGCCTCCGGGTCGACGCCCACCTCCTCCGCCGCGGCGAGCAGGTCGTCGAAGCCGAGCCGCGCGTCGCCCCGCGGCGCGCGCGCGGCGCCGGCCTCGCCCGCGGCCTGGCGCTCGATCGCCCGCGCGAGCACGTCGCGGACCTCCTCGGTCGAGAACCGCTGCGCCGCGGTCTCGCCGCCGCGGGGCGCCTCGCCCCCCTTCGCGGCGGGCGCCTGCGCGTGCGGCGCCGGCATCGCGGCGGGCGCCTCGCCCCGCCCGGCCGCCTCGAGCGCGCGCACGAGGTCATCCATCGACGCGAACCGGTCCTCGGGGCGCTTCGACAGTGCGCGCAGCACGACCGCGCTCACCGCGGGCGGCACGGCGGCGGCGTCGAGCGCGGCGCGGTCGGCCTCGTCGGTGAGGATCGAGGCGACGACGGCGAGCATGTCGCCGGCGCCGCGCCAGGGCAGCCGGCCGGTGAGGAGCTCGAACGCGAGCACGCCCCACGCGAACTGGTCCGCGCGCCCGTCGAGCTCGGCGCCGCGGATCTGCTCCGGGGCCATGTAGACGGGCGTCCCGAGCTTGACGCCGAGGGCGGTCAGCGTCGGCAGCGCGGGGGCCTCGGTGGACGCGGTCGGATCGGCGCCGCCGGCGGCGCGGCGCGCGATGCCGAAGTCGAGCACCTTGATCACGCCGTCGTCCCGGACCATCACGTTCTCCGGCTTGATGTCCCGGTGGACGAGCCCCCGCCGGTGCGCCGCGGCGAGCGCGCGGGCGACGTCGGCGAGCCAGCCGACCCGGGTCGGGACCGGCGCCTCGGCGCCGCCGATCGCGCTGCGCAGGGTGCGGCCGTCGACGAGCTCCATCGCGATGAACGGCGTCCCATCGAGCTCGCCGACGTCGAAGATCGAGACGGCGTTCGGGTGATCGAGCGCGGCGGCGGCGCGGGCCTCGCGGAGCAGGCGCGCGCCGGCGTCGTGGTCCATGGCGCCGCCCGCGATCACCTTGACGGCGACGCGCCGCCCGAGCCGCGCGTCGTGCGCCCGGTAGACGCAGCCCATCCCCCCTTGCCCGATGGCGGCCTCGATCGTGTAGCGCTCGAACGAATCGCCCGGCTTCAGCATGCCCGGCGGCGAGCGTAATGGATCCACGCGGGCTTGGACAGGCGGCCGGCGGCCCTGGCCCGCCAGGAGGGCGGTCGCTCCGCGGTCACGGAGGGCGACCGTGGCGCGAACTCCGCGGCTCACGGCGCCGCGGCTTGTGTAAGGTGGCGTCATGTCATCGCATCGAACGATGCTGCTCGGGGTCGCGGTGGGGGCAGCGGGCGGTCTGACGGCGAACGCGGTCGCGGCAGGCTCTCCGGCGCTCACCTGGATCGTCGATCACATCACCTACCCGGTGGGCCAGATCTTCCTGCGCCTGCTGTTCATGCTCGTGCTCCCGATCCTGTTCTCGGCGCTCGTCATGGGCGTCTGCGAGCTCGATCTGAAGCACGTCGGCCGGCTCGGCCTGCGGACGCTGGGCTACACGGCCGTGGTCTCGACCATCGCGGTGCTGATCGGCCTCGTCCTGGTGAACCTGATCCGCCCGGGGGACGGCCTGCCCGAGGCGGTCCGGAGCCTCGCGCACGGCGGCGGGATCAAGGCGGCCACCGCCCCGGTCGACACCTCGCCGGTGGGGATGATCATCGCGATGGTGCCGGACAACGTCATCAAGGCGGCCGCCGGGGGCGACGTGCTCGCCGTGATCACGTTCTCGTTGCTCTTCGGCCTCGCGCTGTCGCTCACCCAGACCGAGGCGGCGGCGCGGCTCCGCGAGGTCATCCAGGGGCTGTTCGACGTCTCGATGCGGCTCATCGAGGGGGTGCTCCGGTTCGCGGCGATCGGCGTGGGCGCGCTGCTCTTCACGATCACGTCCCGCATGGGCATCGGCATCATGCAGCAGCTGGCGGCGTACGTGCTCACGGTGCTGCTCGGCCTCGGGCTGCACATGTTCGTCGTGTACTCGCTCTCGGTGCGCTTCCTCGGCGGGATGTCGCCGGTCGCGTTCTTCCGGGGGAGCCGGACGGCGATCGTGACGGCGTTCTCGACCGCCTCGTCGAACGCGACGCTGCCGACCTCGCTGAAGGTGGCCGAGGAGGAGCTCAAGCTGCCGCCGTCCGTCGCCCGGTTCGTGCTGACCGCCGGCGCCGCGATGAACCAGAACGGGACGGCGCTCTTCGAGGGGGTGACCGTGCTCTTCCTCGCGCAGGTCTACGGCGTGTCGCTGACCTTCGGGCAGCAGGCGATCGTGATGCTCATCTCGGTGCTCGGGGGCATCGGCACCGCGGGCATCCCGGCCGGCTCGCTCCCCGTCATCGCGATGATCCTGGGTCTGCTCGGGATCCCGCCCGAGGGGCTCGGCCTGGTCCTCGGCGTGGATCGGTTCCTCGACATGTGCCGGACCGTGATCAACGTGGTGGGGGATCTGGCCGCCGCGGTGTTCGTGTCGCGGGATCAGCACCCGAAGCCGCCGGAGGCGGCCGGGGCGTGACCGGGCAGGGCCGGCGCGCCGCGCCTCGCGGGTGAGGCCCCGCGCCAGCACGAAACCCCGACAAGCGGGGGCGCTCGCCCTCGCTCATCGGGGTTTTCGACGTCTGTCCTCGATCCCGAGATCAGGCCGCCATCTTCATGCCGGGCATCATGCCCATCATGTTCGGCATCATCATGCCGGGCATCATGCCCATCATGTTCGGCATCATGCCGCCCATCATCATGTTGGGCATCATGCCCATCATGTTCGGCATCATGCCCATCATGTTCGGCATCATCATGCCGGGCATCATGCCCATCATGTTCGGCATCATGCCGCCCATCATGCGGCTCATCATCATGTTGGGCATCATGCCCATCATGTCGGACATCATCGGCATCATGCCGCCCATCATGTTCGGCATCATGCCCATCATACCCATCATGTTGGGCATCATCGGCATCATGCCGCCCATCGGCATCATGCCGCCCATCGACGGCATCATCGTACACATCATCGGCATCGAGCTCATTGGCATGTTCATCATGGCTTTTCTCTCCGTCAGGTCGTTGCGGGGATTGAAATAACTCCCTGCCCGGATCGGAGCAATATCCAAGGCTTGGAGCGCGGCGCTTTCCTCCACGGGAGCGGACAGGGCTTCGGACGGAGCGGATGGATGGACGAACCGAACGGAGGAGCGTCCACGATAGCGACAGCCGTCGCCGCCGCCCTGGCCGAACGGGCCGGCAGCGCCAGGCGCATCTGGCGTTCGCGACAAAGCGCTGTGTGCTGGACGAAACGCGTCCGAAACGGGGCAGCCGAAGGCAGCAATTTGAGAGCGACGAGAGGCAAAGCGCCGTGCTCATCCGCCGAGCTCGTCCGATCATGGATGAGCTCGTCGCGAGTGCCTCGCTGCGCTCTGAAGGCGATATGCGCCCCGTTCGCCTGCTCGGCTGGCCGTGGTCGGCTGGCCGTAGGTAGCAGGTAGGTAGTAGGTAGGTAGGTAGCAGGTAGGTAGTAGGCAGAAGGAGGGGCTGCGGCTCCCGCCGAGCTCGCGGTGGGGACGGGGCTCCGGCGGAGCCGCGCCCAGGGTCGGGGTGGGATGGCGCTCTCCCCGGGAGACAAAAAAGCGCGCGGCCGGGGCTGAGCCCCGGCCGCGGCGCCGACTCGCGAGGAACGCTCACGCCGTCATCAGGAGAACGACCGGTGTTCCGAGCGGTAACGCGCGCTGGCCGCCGTCGTCGCGTAGGCCGAACGGTAGTCGGTCACGAGCCAGACCAGGCCGACGGCCACGCCCGACACGACGAAGAAATTCCTCGCCGCGGGCGCCGCATCGAAGTTGAACAGCCAGGGCGCGGCGACGAGGAACACGCCGACCGCGGCCTCGAGCCCTCCGTGCACCGGGAACGGGATGATCTTGGCGGCGCCCAGCGGAAACGCGGTGAGCAGCGTCATGCCGAGGTGCACGGCGCCCAGGATATAGCAGAGCGTCTCCGGGAGACCGCTGAAGCCGAACAGCGACGGAGCCAGCAGGAACAGGGCCGCAACCGCATAATCGATGTACCCATGAGCTCGAGGCGACAGGATCTTCATGACCGACTCCTTGCAATCCTATGTTTGGTTTGAGTGCCTTCGTCGGTCTGGAGAGCTGCAAGGCGCATGCCGCGGGGCAGCCCGGCGCGGAGGGCCGTCCTCCGCGGCGAGCTCAGCGGCCATTCCATCATTCCACGGCGCGGAGAGGGATTGTCAGCCGGCCTGCGCTGGCGCGCTGCGGCGGCGATGGCCACCGCGAGCGCCGCGCTCCTGGAATCACGAGCGCCGCTCCTGCCGCATGGCCGGTGCTCTGGAGATCTCGTCCTGTGGCACATTGCCCCGAGATCGCCCACCCGCCACGGGACACGGCAGCTCTCGACGGGTCATGTCCTTGGCGGAGAGGCCGTGTCGTCCTGGCTGTCCAGCGCGCTCGCCCGTTCTCCCAGGCCCGCGCCGCCCCGGGCGCGCCGGCGTGCGGGGCGACCTTAAGGAGCTTGCTCGAGGAAGCCCACCAGGGCGTCCCGGTATTTCTCGAACGCCTCGACCTGCGGCAGGTGGCCGACGCCGGGCAGCTCGACGAGCTTGGCCCCCGGGATCGCCTGCGCGGTCTTCTTGCCCAGCGTCGTGTAGTCGCCGAGCGCGTCCGCGGCCTCCTTCGGCGCCCAGGCGCGGCCGAGCGCCGTCCGATCGCGCAGCCCGATGATGAGCAGCGTGGGCGTGCGGAGGCGCGGGAGCTCGTAGACGACGGGCTGCGTGAAGATCATGTCGTACGTGAGCGCGGAGCACCAGGCGACGCGCGGATACTCGGGGTGCTCCGTCCAGCCCGCCTGGATCTCGATCTGGCGCTCGTACTCGGGCTTCCACGCCCCGTCGTAATAGCTCTTGCGCTGGTACTCGCGGATGCTGTCGCGCGTCGCCTCGAGCTCCTGCTTGTACCAGGCGTCGATGGAGCGATACGGGACCACCGTCTTCCAGTCCTCGAGGCCGATGGGGTTCACGAGGATGAGGCGCTCCGTCCGGTCGGCGAACATGAGGGCGAAGCGCGCGGCGAGCATGCCCCCCATCGAGTGGCCGACCACGGCCGGCCGCTGGACGCCGAGGGCGTCGAGCAGCGCGCGCGTCGTCTCGGCCAGCCCGTGGAAGCTGAACTGATAGGCGGTGGGCTTTGTCGATTTGCCGAACCCGATCTGATCGGGCGCGATGACCCGGAACCCCCGCTCGGTCAGCGCCCGGATCGTCGGCTCCCAGTACGCCGCGGAGAAGTTCTTGCCGTGCAGGAGGAGCACCGCGCGCCCGTTCGGCGTCTCGGGCTGCACGTCCATGTACGCCATGCGGAGCTTCTGGCGCTGCGACTCGACCTCGAAGTGCTTGACCGGATAAGGGTACGCGTACGACGTGAGCTCCGGGTCGAGGCCCGTCGCGGGCTTCCCCGCGGGCTGCGCGGCCGGCGGCCCCTCGGGGCGCGCGGCCGGCGACCCGGCCGGCCGAGGCTCGACGCGGGGGGCCGGCGCGCAGCCGGACGCCGGGACGAGCGAGAGGAGGAGCGACGCGAGGACGGGGGTGAGCGCGAGCGTTCTCAACAGGGACCTTCCAGGTGACGTGTCAGGACGACGAGCGATGCTGCGGAGGAGCGGCGCGGGCCGCGGGTCAGGAATCCCGCCAGGGACCTGCCTCGCGAGCATGAGAGATTTCAACGCAAAGGCGGATGCGCCGGTCAAGACCGGCATGAGGGAGCAGGTGAGCAACGAGGAGCAGCACCAGCAAATCGAGCAAGTCCTGCCCCGGGAGGAGTCCACCCCCGGGAAGGCCAACCCTTGCGCAGCGTGGGGCGACCTGCGAGGCGAAGCGTAGGGGGACGAGTGCGCGGGCCGGGCGATAGAGCCCCGAAACGTTGAAATTTCGAGGGGGCCGACACGCTCGTCTTTCGTGGAAGGCCACGGTGGAGACCCGAACAAAGTGGACCTGGGCCGCCCATCCCCTCCGGGGTCGAAGAGTTCGGCACGCGCACACACGCCTCATGCACGGGAACCGGGAGACCT
The DNA here is from genome assembly GCF_051529605.1 of Sorangium sp. So ce296. Classification (NCBI taxonomy): domain Bacteria; kingdom Pseudomonadati; phylum Myxococcota; order Polyangiales; family Polyangiaceae; genus Sorangium; species Sorangium sp. So ce296. The sequence goes on along the minus strand of NZ_CP150325.1, from coordinate 12,542,951 downwards.
CGAAGGAGCCGCGTCGCCGGTGGTGGGCAGCGGACAGCCACGGGAAGGCACAACGCCGCACTCCGTGGTGCCGTACTTCGAGGAGTCGGACGGGGGCATGGTACCGGAGAAGCTGACGAAGACGCGGGTAACGCCCGTCGAGTCGGTGGAGGGACGGCCCACGGCCGAGGGGAAATCCGCAGCACGAAACGCGCCCCGGGCTCAGGACCGGCAAGGCGCGCCCACGCAAGTGGTGCGGATCGGACAGCGAGCGAAGGAGAAGAAAGGGGAGCGGTTCGACAACCTGCTGAGCGCGATCAAGGCGCCGCTGCTGAAGGAGGCGTACGAGCGCCTGCGCAAGCGGGCGGCGCCCGGCGTGGACGGGGTCACATGGGAAGAGTACGGCGAGCACCTCGACGCTCGGCTGCTCGACCTTCAAGATCGCGTCCATCGCGGCAGCTACCACCCGCAGCCGGTGCGGCGCGTGCACATCCCGAAGGGCGATGGGCGTACGCGACCGCTCGGCATCCCAGCGCTGGAGGACAAGCTCGTCCAGCAGGCGGTGCGGATGGTGCTGGAGCCGATCTACGAGCAGGCGTTCGTGGGGTTCTCGTATGGCTTCCGGCCCGGCCGGGGGCCGCACGACGCCCTGAACGCGCTCGCTGAGGCCATCAGCCGGAAGACGAGCTGGGTGCTCGATGCAGACATCCGATCGTTCTACGACACCATCGATCACGGGTGGATGCAGAAGTTCCTCGAGCACCGGATCGGGGACGGGCGCATGGTGCGGCTGCTGATGAAGTGGCTGCACGCGGGCGTCATGGAGGAAGGCGAGCTGCGCGAGGTGAAGGAAGGGACGCCGCAGGGAGGGGTCATCAGCCCGCTGCTTGCGAACGTCTACCTTCACTACGCGTTCGATCTGTGGGCCAACCAGTGGAGGAAGCGGCATGCGCGCGGTGAGGTGTACATCGTGCGCTACGCCGACGATTTCGCGGTGACCTTCCAGTACGAGCAGGACGCGCGCGCGATGCGGGAGGCCCTGACCTCTCGTCTCGCGAAGTTCGGCCTGGAGCTGCACCCGGAGAAGACCCGGGTGATTCGGTTCGGGAGATTCGCCCGGCAGGACGCCGAGCGCGACGGGCGCACACGCCCCGAGACGTTCGACTTCCTGGGGTTCACGCACATCGCCGGCGTGAGTCGGCGAGGCGAGTTCCAGCTGAAGCGTCGTACCTCGCGGAAGAAACGGAACGCGAAGCTGGCGAGCCTGCGCGAAGAGATGCGCGAGCGTCGGCATGAGCCCGTGCGAGCCCAGCACGCATGGCTCTCCAGCGTGCTCGAAGGGCACTTCCGGTACTACGGGGTGCCCACCAACTACCCGGCGCTGCAGCAGTTTCGGGAGCGCGTGCGCGCAAGCTGGCACCGCCAGCTTCAGCGGAGGAGCCAGCGCGCGCACTGGTCCCGGCAGCAACGAAGGGGGTTCGAGCAGCGGTTCCCTCTCCCGCAGCCCCGCATCCATCATCCCTGGCCGGCTCTACCGCGAGCCAGTCCGTCGACCCGAGGTGGGAGCCCGGTGCGGGAAATCCGCTCGCCGGGCTCTGTCCGGGGGGCGGTCCGGGTTGACCGAAGGTAGGTCAGCACGGGCCGTCCCTACCGGGACCAAAGGCGCAAAGACGCAAAAATGCAGATTCATACTATTATTTATTTTTTTGCGCCTTTGCGCCTTTGCGCCTTTGCGTTGAAATCTCTCTCCGGATCCCTGGCCGGACTCCTGGAGGGTGGAGCGAGGAGGCCGGCCGTCACTTCGCCGGCGTGACAAGGAGCTCGGGATCGACGCGCGTCTCGAAGAGGTTCATGCGCCAGTCGAGGTGCGGCCCGTTCGTGCGGCCGGTCATGCCGACGGTCGCGACGACCTGACCTTGCTTGACCTCGTCGTTCACCTTCGCGGCGAAGCCGTGCAGATGGATGAACGTGGAGGTGAGCCCATGGCCGTGATCGATGATCATGGTGTGGCCGCTGAGCGGGAGGTCCTTCTCGACGAAGACGACCTTGCCGCAGGCGGGCGCGCGCACCGGCGACCCGACGGGCACCGCGATGTCCACGCCCCAGTGGACGCCGCCGTCCGTGCCGTTGAGCACGCGCGGCTGGCCGTACCGCGAGGTGACCGGGCCCTTCGACGGCCAGATGAAGCCGTTCTTGTAGCAGTTCTTCTTCGTGTACTTGTTGCGGATGGCGTCGAGCTTCTTCTCGGCCTGCGTGAGCTTCACGCGCGTGGCCATGTCGAGCTTGACCATGTTCTCCGGGAGGTTGTCGACCTTGTCGACCTCGTAGGTGCGCTGCTCCACGTCGAAGAGCTTCTCGAGCACCTGTCCGTCATCGAACGTGATGGTCAGCTTCTCGTGCGCCGGCGCGTTGCGCGAGAAGGCGATGAGGAACTCCCCCTCATCGCTCACCGTCACGCGGTGGCCGGGGAACGCCATGCGGCGCAGCTTGCCGTTCAGCTTGGCGCGGAGGAGCCCTCCCTGGACGGCGCGCCCCTCCACCGTGAGCCGGCCGTCGTCGGCCGCGGGGGGACCGGCGTCGCCCGCGTCCGCGCTCGCCGCCGCGGCCGCGCCGGCGTCGGCCGGGGCGGGCGCGGCGCCGGCGTCGGCGTCGGCCGGCGCGTCCGCGCTCGCCGGGGCCGGCGCGCTGGCCGAGGCGAGCGGGGCGGCGGAGGCATCCGCCACCGGAGCGGCCGACGCCTGGGCATCCGCGGCGGGCGAGCTCGATGGAGCGCCGCGATCACAGGCAGCGATAGTGAGCAAGCTTACAACGATGGCGGGAACGCGCATGGCTGAGATCGTGCCAGAACTTGCGCACACCGCGAAAATAATGTGGATGTGGGCAATGCAGGCACGCGCCGGTGGGAGCGGCGGGAGGCCCGCCGCCTGGCGCCCTCGCCCGCGCTGCCGAGCGTGAGGATGGCGCCAGCGACGGCTCGCACGGCCGATCCGGGCGAGCGCGGCGCGGCGGGGCGGCGGGGAGCCGCTCTTGGCGTGAGGGGCGTCAGTTGTCCGCGCGCGGGGTATCGTGGCGCGGCTGCGGCCGCGCCTGGGGCTGTCCCTGCGGCTGAGGCCGTGCCTGTCCCCCGGGCCGCGCCGGCGGCTGGGGCCGCGCCGGTCCCTGAGGCCGGGCGTGCCCGTGCTGCTGCGGCCTGCCCTGCGCCTGGGGCCGTCCCTGCCCTTGCGGGTGCTGCTGGGGCCGCCCCTGCGCCTGGGGCCGTCCCTGCCCTTGCGGGCGCTGCTGGGGCCGCCCCTGCGCCTGGGGTCGCCCCTGCGGCTGCGCCTGATGGGCGGGCCTGGGGTCGGCCTGGAGCCAGGGGATCCCGGGGATGGAGAGGAGCGGGAGGCGCTTCTGGATGAGGCGCTCGATGTCGGCGAGGTACGGGCGCTCCTCGATGTCGCAGAACGAGAGCGCCACCCCCGACGCGCCGGCGCGCGCCGTGCGGCCGATGCGGTGCACGTAGCTCTCCGGGATGTTCGGGAGGTCGTAGTTGATCACGTGCGAGATGTCCTCGATGTCGATGCCGCGCGCCGCGATGTCGGTCGCGACGAGCACGCTCGTCGTCCCCTGCTTGAAGCTCGCGAGCGCCCGCTCGCGCGCGCCCTGCGACTTGTTCCCGTGGATCGCGACGGCCTCGATGCGCGCGCGGCTGAGCTGCTGGACCACGCGGTTGGCGCCGTGCTTGGTGCGGGTGAACACGATCGCCCGGCGGAGCGCGGGGTCCTTGAGCACGTGCTCCAGCATCGCGCGCTTGTCGGACCGCTCGACGAAGGCCACCCGCTGGTCGATGTTCTCGGCGGTCGTGGCGACCCGCGCGACCTCGACCCGCACCGGGCGGTGCAGGATGGTGTCCGCGAGCTTCTGGATGTCCGGCGGCATCGTGGCCGAGAACAGGAGCGTCTGGCGGCGCTCGGGCAGCATCGCGAGCACGCGCCGGATGTCGTGGATGAACCCCATGTCGAGCATCCGGTCGGCCTCGTCGAGCACGAGCGTCTCGAGCCGCCCGAACGGCGAGAGGCCCTGCGAGCACAGGTCGAGGAGCCGGCCCGGCGTCGCCACGAGGACGTCGACGCCGCGGCGCAGCGCCTCCATCTGGGGGCGCTGCCCCACCCCGCCGAAGACGACCGCGGTCCGCAGGCCGAGGTTCTTGCCGTACGTGGTGAAGCTCTCGCCGACCTGCGCGGCGAGCTCGCGCGTCGGGGTGAGCACGAGCACGCGGAGCCCGCGCTGGGTCGGCGCGCCGCTCTGCGCGAGGCGCTGCAGGATCGGCAAGGCGAACGCGGCGGTCTTGCCGGTCCCGGTCTGCGCGCACCCGAGGACGTCGTTGCCCTCGAGGATCGGCGGGATGGCCTGCTGCTGGATCGGCGTCGGGGTGCTGTATCCTTCGGCCTCGATGGCGCGGAGCAGCGGTTCGATGAGCTTGAGATCGGCAAATTCCATGGACATCGGGCTCGTGGAGAGCCCCTCCTGAGCAAGGGCGGAAAGCGCCGCGGCACCGCGCCCTCCTCTGCGAAGGGCCCGATCACGGAGAGCTGCCGCCTCGCGCCTCCTTCAGCGGAGACTGCGAGGTCCACATGACAGCGACCGAGCACCGCGACCCGTGCCAGGTCAGTCCGAGGCCGCGACTCTAGTACGGCGCGGTGAGGAAGTCGAGGCGCGACCGCGAACCCGGCAGCGGGATCGTCGCCGCGCGCCGCGACGGACGCGGCGGTCGGACCCGCGCTCGCCGCTCCTCTCCGCTTCCGCTTCCGCGCCGCGCCCTGCGCGGAGCGGGTTTCGTGCGCTCGGCGCATCGTGCTACACCCTCCCCGAGCCGGGGGGACCGCGGATCGCGAGCGCCCGCGTCGCTTCGCTGCTCCCCTCCACGCGACGCACCCGCAGCACGCGCAGCACGCGCATCACGCGCATCACGCGCATCATCCAATGGCCGACACCGCCGAAGCCTCGAACACGCCGGCCCAGGCCGGGCACTCCGCCCCGCAGCGCCCCGACGCCCTGCAACGCCGCCGCCGGCTGCGGCGCTGGGTCCTCGGCTCCCTCGCCGTCTCGGGGCTCGCCGGCGTCGGATTGTGGATCGCGGTGCACCGGATCCCGTGGATGGGCCCGCTCGTCGCGAACGGCCTGCGCTCCGTGATCGGGGCCGAGAACGTGACGGCGCTCGAGGAGACCGCCTACGGCGTCGAGGATCGCGTCCACCAGCTCCTTCGCAAGAACGAGCCGCCGAAGACGTACTGGGAGGTGCCCGAGCCGGCGCCGGCGCCGGCCGCGCCCGCCGCCGAGGCGAGCGCCGCGGTCGCCCCGGCGGTCGTGGCGGCGGCGTTCCGGCCGAAGGACGTCGGCCCCTCGCACGCGGCCTGGCCGGCGCCCGGCGACGGGCAGTGGGTGCCCATCGTGGATCGCGCGCGCCCGGGCGACCCGCCGCGCCTCTACAAGACGCTGATCCACCCGGATCCGCACCGCTCCTGGGCGGAGCTGTTCATCGTGGCGGTGGATCTCTCGGGGGTCGACGTCCACCTCATGGCCGGCTCGCGGGAGCCGGCGGCGACGACCGAGGAGGGCAATACCTACGAGCGGCCCGCGAAGATCCCGGAGGCGGACCACGAGCGGCTGCTCGCGGCGTTCAACGGCGGCTTCATGACCGAGCACGGCCAGTGGGGCATGCGGATCGACGGCGTGACCCTGGTGCGCCCCCGGGAGAACGGCTGCACCCTCGCGCTCCACGGCGACGGCCGGATGCAGATCGCGCCGTGGGCCCGCATGGCCGCCGAGGAGGGCGCCATGCGGTGGTGGCGGCAGACGCCGAGCTGCATGGTCGACGAGGGCGAGCTCCACCCGGCGCTCCGCGTGCCCGAGGTCCGCAACTGGGGCGCCACGCTGGACGGCAACACGGTGATCCGCCGCTCTGCGGTGGGGCTCGATCGCGACGGCAAGGTCCTCTTCGTGGCCATCAGCAACCACACGACGGCGCCCGCCATCGCGCTCGGCCTGCGCCACGTCGGCGCCACGGCGGTGGCGCAGCTCGACGTGAACTGGTCGTACCCGAAGTTCTTGCTCTACGAGCCCAGCGAGGGCGGCGCGCTCATGCCGGTCGCGCTGGCGAGCGGCTTCGAGTTCTCGGAAGACGAGTACATCCGCAAGCGCTCGCTGCGCGACTTCTTCTACCTCACGCGCAAGCCCGCCGCGCCCTCCGCGGGCAAGCCGTAGCCCCCGCGACGCGAGGGCCGCTCGCTCACGGCGCGAGCAGGAGCACCTTGACCTGGCTCGGCACCACGGAGACGGCGGGGCAGTTCGTGGAGTTCGTGATCGTCATGCTCGTCAGCCGCGTGGCCGGGATGCCGCCGGCAAGCACGGTGAACGACGCGGTGACGTGGCGCGACGGGCCCATCACCATGCCCGAGGCGACCCCGAGCGCGACGCCCGGGTTGTCGCCGTTCGTGAGCGGCACGGTGGTCGCCAGGTTGTGCGCCGGCGTGCACATGAACAGCACGTTGTACGCGGCCGGGATGCCCATCGGCTGCATGGAGATGTTGGGATAAGGGATCGGCGTCGGGGCCGGCATCGGCGTGAGGCACACGTCGGGGAAGCCGAGGGACATGCCCATCATCTGCGTGTTCGCGAACATCTCGTGTCCTCCGTCCTCTCAGCCCAGGTGGATCTGGGGGCCGTCGATCTTGGTCAGCCCGCCGCTGTTCACGAGCGTCGCCTCCGCCTTCACGTGGAACGCGGACCGCGCCTCGAACTCCACGTACTCCGCGCGCACCGTCTCGGACCGCGCGATGAAGCGGTAGGCCCGGTCGAGCCGCTGCACCAGGCGCTCGGCGACCGTCTCCACCGACTGCGCCACGGTCTTCACGCGGTCGACCTGCGCGGTGACGCTGTCGCCGAGGAGGCTCAGCGCCCCGAGCACGACCTCGGCGCGCCCCGCCGAGACGCGCGCGGCGCCCGCCGCGATCACGGCCTCGCCGGGCGTGAGCACCTCCACGCCGTCGCGCCCGCTCACCGAGACCCTGCCCGCGGCCGCGGCGATCTCGAGGTCGCCCTCGGCGGAGAGCCGCGCCGGCGCGTCCTCGTCGCGCTCCAGCACCGCGAGCACGTGCGAGCCGCGCTCGTGGTGCGCCACGAGGACCTCGTCGCCGAGCGCCGGGTCGAGGAGACAGCTGGCCGCGCGCCGCGCCTCGAGCTCGCCGGAGCTCGATCGGACGCGCAGGCAGCGGCCCGACACCCCCACCACGGTCGCGACCTCCTGTTCAGGCAACGCGAGCTTTCTTGCCAGATTGTCTCTCATCGGTACCTCCTTGCTGCCTATCGACTCTCCGAGCGCCGCTCCGCGGCGCTCAGCTCCTCGTCGTCGCCGAGCGCCGCGGACCGGCTGGTGAACTGGGTGTCCTGCTCGCGCGTCCGGTGGAACCGCGCGCGGAACAGCTTGCAAAGCGAGAAGTCGGCCCTCGTGAGGTCCGCGTAGGAGAAGTCGGCGTACGTCAGATCGGCGCCGGTGAACGTCGCGCCGATGCAGCTCGCGCTCTTGAAGATCGCCTGGTACGCGCTCGCGCCGTCGAGGCCCGCCGCGTCGAGCCGCGCCTTCACGAAGAGCGCCTGGTCGAGCTTCGCCTTCGCGAGCGACGCGTTCGACAGGTTGGCGTCGGCGAAGAGGGCGCGCTCGAGGTTCGCCTCGTCGAGGCGGGCGCCCACGAGGGACGCCCCCTTGAAGTTCGTCTGCACGAGCCGCGCGCCCCGGAGGTCGCAGCCGCCGAGATCCGCGTCCATGAGCTGCGCGAGCGTGAGGTCCATGCCCGAGAGGTCCTGGCCGGTGAGCTTGCTGCCGATCAGCATCGTCTTGTCGAGGCGCGCGCCGCGCAGGCTCGCCGTCGTCAGGTCCGCCTTCAGGAGCGCCGTCTGCAGCAGGTTCGCGCCCTCGAGGACGATCCGCGGGGCGTCGGCGTCGACGAGCGCGGCGCGGTCGAGGTTCGCCCCCTTCAGGCTCGCCTCCTCGAGGCGCGGCTTGACGAGGCTCGCGATGGTCAGGTCGGCGCCGTCGAGGCACGACCGCGACAGGTCGGCTTCCACCAGGCTCGCGGCGACCAGATCGGCGCCGCGCAGGTCGGCCGCGAGGAACGTGCACTGGTCGAAGGTCGCGTGGCGCAGGCGCGCGCCCGGGAGCCGCGCCCCCTCGAACCGGCAGTCGGCGAAGACCGACTCGTGGAGCTTCGCCGAGGTCAGGTCGGCCCCCCGGAACGACACGCGCTCGAACACGGCGCCGGAGAGGTCGGCCTCGCGGAGGTCCGCGCCCGTGAGGTCCTCGTCGGTCACCGGCTCCGCGTTCGCGACGCACGCGAGGAGATCGTCTCTGGTCATCGCTTCCGCCTCGGGAACAGGGTGCGGACGACGTGGGCGTCCTTGAAGCTCGTGCGCGCGTCGCCCTCGGCGCCCATCAGGTTCGCGCGGAACAGGTTGGCCCGCTGGAACGACGCGCCGGGCACCTTCGCGCCCTGCAGCATCGCCTCCATCAGGTTCGCGTCCGAGAGCTCGGCGTCGGCGAGGTCCGCGCGGATGAGCCGCGCGCCCCGGAGGCTCGCGCCCGCGAGGCGCGCCTCGCGCAGGCTCGACTCGCTGAGGTCGCACCCGTCGGCCCGGACGGCGGAGAGATCCGCCTTCGCCATCGCGGCGCCGCGCATCGTCGCCAGGGCGAGCTCCGCGCCCGAGAGATCGGCCCCGCCGAGCTCGCACCCGAGCACGAGGCGGAGGTTGTTCGCCCGGGCGCCCCGGAGAGACGCGCCCTCGGCGCGGGACTCGACGAGCGCCGCGCCCTCGAGCACCGCCTCCGCGAGGCTCGCCCCCGCCATCCGGCACCGGTAGAAGGTCGCCTTGCGCAGGCTCGCGCGGTCGAGCTTGGCGCCCTCGAGGTCGCACTCGAAGAAGAGGACCTCGTCCGCGAGGGCGCCCTCGAGGTCCCCCCGCGGCAAGCGCGCCTCGAGCAGGTCCGCGCCGCGGAGGTCCGCGCCGCGGAAGACCGCCTCCTCGAGCGCGCCGCGCTGCAGGACCGCCCTGGCGAGGCGCGCGCCCCCGAAGTCGGCGCCGCGCGCCTGCGCCTCGCCGAGGTTCGCGCCGTCGAGCGTCGCGCCCGCGAGGCGGACGCCCTCGAGGTTGGCGCGCGTCAGCACGGCCCCGGACAGGTCCGCGCCGGACAGGGTGCAGCCGCGCAGGTCGGCGCGCTCGAGCAGCGCCTGCTGCAGGGCGGCCCCGGACAGGTCGAGCCCGCGGAGGTCCGCGCCGGTGAGGTCCCAGCCGGTCATCACGGCGCGCGTGCCGGAAGCGAGCGCAGCCTCGACGCGGCCGCGCAGATCCCGCCGCGCCTCGGCGTCCGGGATGGCCGCGGGCGGCAGGTGGTGCGCGGTCAGCCGGTAGGCGACGAGCTGGGCCTCCTCGAGCTTGCGCAGCCTCGCGAGGAACGCGGGGTCGTCGAGCTGCGCCTCGAGCTGCTCCAGCGGGGCGCCGAGCTCACGGCCCGCCTCGGCGGTCTCGCGCATGCGGGCGATGTGCTCGTCGACGCGGAACCGCGGCGGCCCGCCCTGCTCGCTCTTCGACCGCTCGATGATCTCGTCGAGGTTCAGGCCGTGCTCGGCGAGCTCCTGGCGCGCCACGGCGAGCGCCTCCTCCTGCTTGCCCTTGGCCTCGGCCTCGATGCGGGCTGCCTCCGACTCGACCCGCTCGACGTAGTCGGGCAAGTCGTCGAGCCGCGGCGGCGCCTCGGGCGACGGCAGCTCGCGCGGGACGCCCTTCTCGTCCGGATCGATGCCGAGCGCCCGCAGGGACAGGCGCGCCTTCTCCAGCTCGCGCCGCGCCCGCTCGTGCGAGCGGCGCTCCAGCGCGCCTTCGCGCTGGAGGAGGTCCTCCATGTCGCCGATCTTCTCGTCCGGCAGCGCGGGCGCGCCGGGGTCGGGCTCGGGCAGGAGGTCGCGGTCGCGGAACGCCACGAGGGCGCCTTTCTTCTTGTCGAGGCGCTGCGAGAAGATGGCCTGGTAATGCTCCTTGGGGCGCGGCGCGCCGCGGCGCTCGAGCGCCGCGAGCAGGCACTTCACGTCGTGCGCGTCGTCCTCTTCGACGCGCGCGACGCCGCGGAAGATCGCGATCATGCGCGCGACGTTGGGCAGGAGCACGACGGTATCGAGCCGCGTCGCGACCTCCTCGAGGGGGACGTCGCCCGCGGCGCGCGTCAAGAAGCAGCGCGCGGCGAGCGCCGTTACGCGGCTCGTCAGGGCGGCCTGCTCGGGGTGGAGGTGCTCGAGCGCGATCGGCTCGTCACCCTGGAAGAACCCGGGCAGGCGCTGGTCGGGCGGCGCCGCCATGAAGTACTCGGGGTCGAGGTCGCGGGCGAGGCCGGGGAAGTCGTTCTCGAGCCAGGCGGCGTCGTACGTGCCCGCCTTGTCCATCCGCCCTGGCCAGGTGGGGTCGAGCGGGCCGAACGCCGCGGGCGGCGGGCGATCGTTCGGCGACTTCACGAGGCGCTTCGGGTCCTCGAGCTGGGGGAGCGCGTGGATCTTCTTGCCGTTCTCCTCGGTCGGCGCGAACCCCGTCCCGAGCGGGTTCGCGGCGAACCCCGGCCCGCCGAACGCCTTGTCCCAACCGAGGGCGAGCTCGGTGAGCGGCTCGGGGTCGGTCGGCACGCCGCGCTCCCAGCGGCGCTTGCCGACGACGTACACGACCTTGTCGATGGGGCCGACCTGGACGCGCGCGCGGAACGCCGGGCGCGGCTGGCCGCCCGCCGAAAACGCCTTGCCGAAGACCAGGACCTCGCCCCGCGGCTTCGGGAGCCCTTCGTCGAACGCGGCGTCCTTGCCGAGCTGCTTCGCGACCTCCTGCCACATCGCGATCTCCGGGAGCGGGAGCTCCGGCGCGTCGAGCGGGACATAGGCCGTGAGGCCGAGGGCGAGGAAGCGCTCCTGCTTGAGCTCGAACACGCGCTGCAGGATCGAGACGCGCTGGGGTTTGATGACGCGCATGGAGGATTCGAGGGCTCGGGGGGCTCGTTCAGACCGGAAGAGGGCTCATCGCTTGGGCGCGCCCGTGAGGCGGCGCGCGGCGTACGCGCGCGAGAACGTCGCCCACGTCACGTCCGGGTAGATGAGCCCGGGGTCCTCGGCGTCGATCTTCACGCCCACGGGCCTCCCGGGCTCGACCTGCGACAAGGAGCTCGTGTTGAGCTCCCATTCCGTCGTCGCGGCGTACGCAGCCCCGCTCGAGGGGCGCACGTCGAGCCGGAGCTCGACGAAGGCCATGGCGCCGCCTTCGAACGTGGTGAGCGTGCGGCTCGACGACACCGTGGCCTGGGCCGGGGCGGCGCGCGCGATCCTCTGCGTCAGCTCGGCCATCCGCTCCCTGCCCTTGGCGATGAGCGCATTTTCGCCCCGGAAGACGAAGAAGAGGATGGCCGCGATGACGACCAGCGGCACGAGGATGGCTGTGAGAGCGATGACGATACCCATGTTCCTGCGCGCGCTTTCCTTGGCCTGCATGGGGCGCTAGATCGAGGCTCGCCAGATCGAACCGCGCAGGCGGCCCGGGAGCGCTCCGTCCGGCGCGCTAGCTGAGGACATGGACGTTCGAGAGGGAGAAGCGGAGCGAGCTCATCGCGAGCCTCGCCGGCATGTGCTCGATCCGCGCCTTGACCTCCTTGAGCTCGATCGGGCGCACCGTGATGTCCGCGGAGTTGTTGATCGTGAGCGAGGCGCCGAACTTGTATGCCATCGCGACGCCGGCAGTGATGTCGAACTTGGCCGCGTAGGTCGCCGTGAAGGCGGCCGACAGCTCCAGGGTCGCCTTGAGGCCGATGAAGGTGGAGACGGCGCCGCCGACGGCCGTGGTGACCGAGAGCCCGAGGAACGTGTCGCTCTTGAACCCGCCCGTGACGTTGACGTTGTTCGAGACGAAGAGCTTCTTGAAGGGCCCGTAGGTCTTGAGCTCCTCCGCGCCCTTGATCTGCCCGACGCGGTTGCCGTCGATGTACTCGATCATGTTGCTCTTGACCCGGACCTCGCACTCGTCCTGCGTGTCGAGCGTGAGCTTGCCCTTGCTCTTCACGGTCGTGGTCCCGGCCTGGGTGTCGACGAGCGTATCGCCCGCCTTCGTGGTGACGGTGGTGTTCCCGGTGTTGACGTTCACCGTGTAATTGCCGGTCTTCACCGTCGTCGTGGTGTCTCCCTCGACGTTGGTCACCATCGTGGCCGAGTCGACGTCGGTGAAGAGGTTGCCGCTCGTGACGTGGAGCCACGTGTCGCCCTTGACCTCGGTGTACGAGGTGCCGGTCTCGACGTAGAGCTCGTGGATGCCGGACTGGACGTGGGTGATCCAGTTGTCCTTGATGGTGGCGTTCCACGACCCGCCGCCGTTCTGGCCCACCGTCTGGTCGAACGTCTTGCCCGCGTCGAGGAGCGTGTTGTCGTCGGTCTTGACGATGAGCTCGTGCCCGTCGTTGGGAGAGCCCATGCGCACGTAGGTGTTCGAGTACGGGGTCGACAGGGTGACGCGCTGCTGCCCGGCCTGGTCCTCGAGCTCGAGGCGGTTGCGGCCGCCCGTCTGGATGACGTTCTTCGTGTGGTTGCCGCTCGTGACCGGGCTCGGCGTGAGCGCGTTCGGCACGACGCCCGAGATGACCGGCCGATCGGGGTCGCCGCCGAGGAAGCTCAGGACCACCTCCGTGCCCCGGCGCAGCGGGAAGTGGAAGCCCTCGATGCCGCCGCCGTGGGGCTGCATCATGCGCACGAAGGTCGAGGCCTTCCCGCTCTTCAGGTTGCTCTCGTCGAACCTGAACTTCACGTTGTAGCGGCCGAGGTCGTCGATCTGCGCGTACTCGCTCTCGGCCGGTCCATCCACCGTGCCGTTCTCGTACCCGTAGATGCGCGGCCACGGCGTGCGGGACTCCGCGCGAAACTGCGTCTTCAGGGGGATGGCGGTGATCTCGGCGAAATAGACGTCCTCGTGCTGCAGGTCGAGCAGCTCGCGGAGCTGCGTGGACGCCGCCATCTGGTTGCCCTGGTGGCGCACCTCGATGGTGAGGTATCTCGCGTTGAACGCCGCGCGCGGGTGGTCCTCGAGCTCGAACGTGTAGCCGGATCGGAGGTGCGTGCGGGTGCCCGTCCCGTGATACAGCACCTGCCGCGCGAGCATCTCCTCGGCGCGGATCTTCGCGAGCCGCTCGCCCGCCGCCGGCGTGAAGAAGCGCTCCCCGTACAGGTTCACCTCGCCCGCGCCGTTCGGCGACACGTGGGCCGAGCCAGCGACATTGAGGTTGGGCCGGGCGTAGTCGTAGTCCTTGAGCTTGATCATCGCCGGCAGCGTCGTGTGCTGGCAGGTGAAGGACCGGAACGACGCGCCCGCGCTCACGTCGTGACCTTCCTGGGGATGGTAGCGGACGGGCTCTCCGATCGCGTCCTCTTCATAGCTGGTGGCGTCGCAGAAGATGACCTTGTCGCCGTCCGGCGTGTGCTCGAAGAAATAGAAGATGCCCTCGCGCTCCATCCATCGCGAGAGGAAGTCGAGGTCGCTCTCGCGGTACTGGCAGATGTGCTCCTCGACCTCGTAGCTGCCGAGCCGCAGCTCGTACTCGTCGGCGGCGATCCCGTTCTCCTCCAGGACGGCCTTGATGACGTCGGGCACCGATTGCCTGGTGAAGATGCGGCTGTGCCGGGAGAGGCTGAGCAGCCAGAGCTTCGGGACGAGCGCCGCGCGGAGCAGCGTGCGGCCCTCGGTCTCGTGCAGGATCGAGACGTTCGCGAAGATGCCGGAGAACACGAAAGGTGGGAGCTTGTCGGTGACCCGATCCAGCACGAGCGAGGCCTTGGCGCCCACCGCGTCGGAGAGGTCGAACGACTCCGCGTCTTGGCCCTGGAGCTGGAGGAAGATCTCGATCTGGTACGGGCGCGAGATGGCCTCGATGCCGCGAAAGCCGACGACGCGCGTGGTGGCAGGGAGCACGCCCGAAGAGATTGTGATGAGATCCATGGCATTCACCTGCAACTTTCGAGGGCACGCACCGGGGATCGCGCGACGACCGCGGCCGCCTGACGCCCCGGGGAGAGCTCATCATGCAACTAGACAAAAATTGGCCGCAAGGTCAACTCCTGGAAAGTTCTCCTGGATCGCCTTCGGACGGCGGGATCTCGACGAGGGAGCGGAGGATGGCGCCGCTCGACTTTGCGCTCTCGAGCTTGACGCCATAGACGTTGGCGCCCGCGAGGTCCGCGTCGCGCAGGTCGGCGCCCTCCACGCTGGCGCACGGGAGCTGCGCTTCTTTGAGCTTCGCCGCGCGAAGGACGGCGCCGGAGAGGTTGGCGCGCGAGAAGCCGGCGCGCGAGAAGTCGGCCTTGCTGCCGTTGATGCCGGCGAGGTTCGCCCGGTCGAAGGTGGCCTCGATGAAGCGCGCCTGCCGCAGGTCGGCGCCCTGCAGCGACGCGCCGGCGAAGGTCGCGTTCGAGCCCTTCGCGAAGGAGAGATCCACGCGATCGAGGATCGCGGAGGAGAGCTGCGCGCGGTCCAGCGTGGCGCGGGAGAGATCGGCGCGCGTGAGGTCGGCGGCGTCGAGGCGCGCGTCCGTCAGATCCGCGCCGCGCAGGTTGGCCCCGGCGAGGCGCGCCGCCGAGAGGTTGCACCGGGCGAGGGTCGCGCCGGCGAGGTTCAGGTGCTCGAGCGACGCTCCGTTGAAATCGATGCCTTCGAGGTCGAGGCCCGCCAGCTCCAGGTCGTCGAGCGGCCCGCGGCTGCGCAGTCTAGCGAGCAGCGTCGCGCGTGTGCCCCGGGCCCCGGCGGGAGCGTCGAGGTGCGGCGGGAGCGCGGCCACCCCGGCGGGAGCGTCGAGGTGCGGCGGGAGCGCGGCCACCCCGGCGGGAGCGTCGAGGTGCGGCGGCGGCGCGGCCACCCCGGCGGGAGCGTCGAGGTGCGGCGGCAGCGCGGCCACCCCGGCGGGAGCGTCGAGGTGCGGCGGCAGCGCGGCCACCCCGGCGGGAGCGTCGAGGTGCGGCGGCAGCGCGGCCTCGGCGCGGGCGAAGGGCATCGCGAACGGCACGGCGTCCGGGGCCCGCTCGGGACGCGGCACCGGCGCCGGCACGAACGGCAAGCCGGCAGGCGGCGACGGCTCGGCGCCGCCTGCCTGGGGCGGGGACATATCGAACGGCGGCGCGTACGCGCGCACCGTGGCGTCCGCCGTCTCGCCGAGCAGCGGATTCAATGGCATGAAGCGCACCGGGCTCCAGGGCGCCCCGGGGAGCGCGGTCCCCTGGGGCGCAGGCGCGCTCCGGGGCTCGGCCAGCGCGAAGGGCGCAAGCGGGCGGGACCGGGGCCTCGAGGGGTGGCCGTCGGAGGTCTCGCCCTCCTGCTCGTCCCCGGCGAGCGTCAGGCCACGACCGGCCCCAGGTGCGCTCCCGGCGGGGGGCGCATCGGGAGGCGCGAGGGGCGACGACGGGCCAGAGCGTGGAGAGGGCCACACGAGCGGCACCCCCGGCATCTCGACGCCCGCGGCCACGCGCATCCGGGCCAGCGTGTCGCCCGGCGCGAGCGCGGCGCTCCCGCGCCAGACCATCGAGCAGAGCAGGCGATCCGCGTCGATGGCCAGCGTGTCGGCGACCAGCTCGACCGGCTGCTCGTGGTCCTCGCCCCCCGGCCCGCTCCGGTAGAGCCGCGCGACCCCGCGCGCCGGCGGCAGGCTCGACCGGAACCACGGGTAGTGCGGATGCAGTCCTTCGAGGTAGATCCACGCGCCGCCGCGCAGGAAATCGAGCTGCTGGTCCGCGGGCGCGGCCTGGAAGTAGCGGAAATCGAAGCTGCCATCGAGCGCCGGCACGGGGGCGTCGGGCTCCTGGCCCTGCTGGAGGAAGCACCGCCGCGGGGCCCATGTCCGCGCGATCGGACCGAAGCCGGCCGGCCGCGTCGCGTCGGCCGGATCCACCAGGTTCGGCAGCGTCGCGCCGAACCCCACGCCCACGGGGTTCGTCTCGACATGCGGGCCGCCGTACGCGCGCTCGTACACGATCGGGATGCGGGCGAACGGGCGTGGGCTCGGCGCCTCGCGCGTGCGGTCGCCGTAGACGTGGAGCACCTTGTTGAGGATCCAGCGGTCGTCGCCGAAGAGCGCGACCCGCACCGAGAGCGCGGTGACGGTCGTCCCCGCGGGCGCCGAGGCGTGTCCGCGCACGAGGACCCCTGCGCTCGGGAGGTAGGGTGCTGTCTCGCAGGCCTGTTCGAGGCTGCCCCACCCATCCCGAGGAACGTCGGCGCCGACGAGAGCCGCCGGAGCGGCGAGCTCCGCGGTGCGCTCGTGGACGAGGGAGAAGGTGGCCTTGACGATGACCGTGAGCCGCTCGGCGCCCTGCATCCGCCACAGGACGGCGCCGCACGAGGCCGGCGTCAGGGTGGCGACAGGGAGGGGCCAGGGCGACTGCACGAACGAGCTCTCGGGCCCCGCGCGCCTCGACCGCGACGGAGGGCTCTTGGGCGGTGTAACGTACCGTGGCACGCCTCGCGGATGCAAGCGGGCGCAGCGAAGGTGAGGTAGGTCGCCTGTCCGGATCGCTCCAGGTAGGAGCGTGTCGTTCCGGAGATCTCGCCGCGAGCACACCGGCCCAGTCGAGGGGCGAGCGGACTCGACGCGATAGCGAGCGACAGAGGCGCGCTGGCCCCCGCGCGTCGCACGCGTCTCCGTCGACGCGCGTCGCGCTCGACGCCCGTCGACAACCGCCTCTCCACTCCTTTCCACTCCAGGCCGCATCCATGCCGCATCCACGTCGCGCCCGCCCCGCCGGCATTGACATTACGGCGAGCGACCCTCGATTGCCACGTTCCGCGCTTCATCTCGGATCTTTACGATTCGCGCATCAATTTTCCCATCATTTATTCAACAAAAGCATCGGTGTCCACGATTGACAGCGCGAGGAAGTTCTCGATAGGGAACAACACCTCAATTACGGGTCACCATGCGTTTCTATGCCGACCTTCACGTGCATTCGAAATATTCGCGCGCCACGAGCAGCGATTGCGATCTCGCGCACCTGAGCTACTGGGCTCAGCGCAAGGGCATCGCGGTGCTCGGCACGGGGGATTTCACCCATCCGGCGTGGATGGCCGAGCTCCGCGAGCGCCTCGTGCCCGCCGAGCCCGGCCTCTTCCGCCTGCGAGACGACCTGGGCCGCGCCGTGTCGGAGCGTCTCCCTGGCGCGTGCCGCGGGGAGACCCGCTTCATGCTCTCGGTGGAGATCTCGACGATCTACAAGAAGGGAGATCGGACGCGCAAAATCCATCATCTCCTCTATGCGCCGGACTTCGAGGCCGCGGACCGGATCGTCCGCGCGCTCTCGAAGATCGGCAACCTGACCGCCGACGGGCGGCCGATCCTGGGGCTCGATTCGCGCCACCTGCTCGAGATCGTGCTGGAGTCGGGCGAGGGCTCCTACCTCGTGCCAGCGCACATCTGGACTCCGTGGTTCTCGGTGCTCGGCTCCAAGGCCGGCTTCGACGCGGTCGAGGAGTGCTACGGCGATCTCGCGCCGCACATCTTCGCGCTCGAGACCGGGCTCTCGTCCGATCCCGCGATGAACTGGCGCATCTCGGGGCTCGATCGCTACCGGCTCGTCTCCAGCTCGGACGCGCACTCGCCCGCGAAGCTCGGCCGCGAGGCCACGGCGTTCGACGCGCCGCTCGATTACTTCGCGATCCGGCGCGCCCTGGAGACCGGACAGGGCTTCGGCGGCACGGTGGAGTTCTTCCCGGAAGAGGGCAAATACCACCTCGACGGCCACCGGAAGTGCAATGTCGTGCTGTCGCCGGCGGAGACGCGGGCGCGCTCCCTCGCGTGCCCCGTGTGCGGGCACCCGGTCACCGTGGGCGTGCTGCACCGGGTCGAGGAGCTCGCCGACCGCGAGGAGGGGGTGCGCCCCGAGGGCGCGAGCGAGTTCCGCAACCTGGTGCCGCTGCCCGAGGTGCTGGCCGAGCTCCACGGCGTTGGCGCCTCCAGCAAGGTGGTGCAGCGGAGCTACGACGGGGTGCTGTCGCGGCTCGGCCCCGAGCTGTTCCTCCTCGGCGACGCCCCGCTCGACGAGATCGAGCGCGCCGGGACGCCGCTCCTCTCCGAGGCGATCGCGCGGATGCGCGAGGGGCGCGTGATCCGCGACGCCGGCTACGACGGCGAGTACGGCGTGATCCGGGTCTTCCAGCCGGAGGAGCTCACGCAGCGCCGCGGGGGCGGGCTCCTCTTCCAGCCCGAGCCCGCGGCGCCGGAGCCGCCGTCCGCGCCGGCGCGCCCTCCCACGCCGCCGCGCGCTTCCGACGCGTCGCGGCCGCCCCCGCGCCGCGGCCGGGCCCCCGCCGAGCGCGCGCCGGGGCCCGCCGGCGAGGCGTCCCTCGGCGCGCCGCCCGGCGGGGGGCCCCCGGGGGGCGCGGCGCTGCTCGACGGGCTCGACCCGGAGCAGCGGGCCGCGGCGGAGCTCACCGAGGGCGCGGTGCTCCTCCTGGCGGGGCCGGGCACGGGCAAGACCCGCACGCTCACGCACCGGATCGCCCACCTCGTCCTGGATCTCGGCGTGCCGCCGGAGCAGTGCCTCGCGATCACGTTCACGCGCCGGGCCGCCGACGAGATGCGGGAGCGGCTCGGCGCGCTGCTCGGCGAGGCCGGCGGCCGCGTGCCGGCCATGACCTTCCACGCGCTCGGCCTCTCGCTGCTCCGCGAGCACGCGCAGGCCGCCGGCGGCGCTCCGCCCGGGATCGCCGGCGAGCGCGAGCGGCTGGCGATGCTCGCCGCGGCGCTCAACGTCCCGGAGCGGCGGGCGGCCCGGCTGCTCGCCGACATCGCCGCGCTGAAGCGGCGCTACCCGCGCCACGCCGACGCGCCCCGGCCGCAGGAGGGCGCGCCGGCCGAAGGCGGCGAGATCGACCGCCACCTCGACCGCGCGTGGAAGGTGTACGAGGACGAGCTCGCCGCGCGCGGGCTCCTCGACCTGGACGATCTCGTCGGCCATGCGGTGCTGCTCCTCGAGGCGCAGGGCGACGCGCTCGCCGCGGCGCGCGCGCGGGCCCGGTATCTCTCCATCGACGAATACCAGGACATCGACGAGCGCCAGTACCGGCTGGTGCGCGCGCTGGTCCCGCCCGGCGGGAACGTCTGCGCCATCGGCGATCCGGATCAGGCCATCTACGGCTTCCGCGGCGCGGACGTGGGCTTCTTCTTCCGCTTCCAGCAGGACTTCCCGGCGGCGCGCGTGGTGCGGCTGAAGCGGAATTACCGCTCGTCGCGCCCGATCGTCGAGGCGGCGCTCCAGGTGATCGCGCCCTCGCCGACGCTCGGCGCGCGCGAGCTCCTGCCGAGCGCGGGGGGCGTGGAGCTCGTGGCAGTCCATGAATCGCCCACGGAGGCGGCCGAGGCCGAGCGCGTGGTGCACACCATCGAGCGGATGCTCGGGGGGTCGACGTTCTTTTCGATGGATAGCGGGCGGGTGGACCTGCCCGTGTCGGGCGGTGAATACTCCTTCTCGGATTTCGCGGTGCTCTACCGGACGGAGGCGCAATCCGAGCCGCTCCGGGAGGCGTTCGCCCGCTCGGGCATGCCGTTCCAGCGGCGGTCGGAGCGTCGCCTCGTCGAGCGCGCGGCCTCGGAGGCGCTCGCGCGTGCGCTGGCCGGCGCTCCGCCGGGGCCGCTCGCGGCGCGGCTCAAGGCGGCCGCGGCGCGGCTGCGGGAGGAGGTCGCGCAGCCGGCGGTGGACGGCGCGCCGCCCGCGGAGGCGGTCGCGGAGGGCGCGGCGCGCCTCGGCGAGGCCGACGTGGACGCGGCACTGGAGCTGCTTTTGCCGCTCGCGGAGCGCTGCGGAGGGGATCTCGACCGATTCTTGATCGAGCTCGCGGTGAGCACGGAGATCGACGCGTGGGATCCGCGGGCCGACCGCATCTCGCTCCTCACGCTGCACGCGGCCAAGGGGCTGGAGTTCCGGGTGGTCTTCCTGGTGGGGTGCGAGGACGGCCTGCTCCCGTTGCGGTTCCCCGGCAGGGAGGAGACGGACGTCGCCGAGGAGCGCCGCCTCTTCTATGTCGGCATGACGCGGGCGCGAGAGCGGCTGTTCCTCACGCGCGCGATGCAGCGCGCGCGGCACGGCAAGGTGGTCGAGACCGAGATCTCGCCGTTCGTTCGCGAGGTCGAGGAGCGGCTGCTCCTGCGGGCCGGTCCGTCGCCGGAGGCGCAGAAGAGGCCGCGCGCGGCGGCGGATCGCCAGATGAAGCTGTTTTAGGGCAGCGCTCGCGCCGCGCCTGAACAGCGAGCCCGAGGATAAAAACCGTCAGGCGCCAAGGGCGCCAGAGGACCCGAAGATCCGCTCCTCGGCGTCCGAGACGGATCGAATCACCATCTTCTTTATGGCGATCAGCGCGCCTTGAGGTTCAAACCGCGTCGAGCACCGCTAGCAAACATCTTCGTCGTTTGTCCCCGCGGTCGCCCCCGACGACGCGCTGCGCGACGGTCGCCCGACCAGCTGCGCGACGGTCGCCACGAAGCGACCCGGCTCCAGGGGCTTCGCGATGTACTCGTCATACCCGCCCTCGATGGCTCGTCGCCGGTAGTGCTCCCCCGCGTAGGACGTCACCGCGATCGCGTGGATGCTGCGGACCTTCGGGTCGACGTGCCTGCGGACCGTGTCGATGAGCACGTAGCCGTCGCGCCCCGGCATTCCGATGTCGCTGATCATCACGTCGAACGCTCGCGAGGAGAGCTGCGCGAGCGCCTCCTCAACCGACGCTGCGCACGCGACCGTCGCTTCCGTCCCGGTGAGCATGTACGCGAACAGCTCCCGCGTGTCGGCGTCGTCGTCCACGATGAGCACGCGCACGTCGCGCAGCGTCACCTTCGTTCGTGGAGCAGGCTGCCTCACGGAGTCCGCAGCAGGCTGGCGGAACGGCAGCGTCACCGTGAACGTCGCGCCGCGCCCCTCGCCGTCGCTGTCGGCCGCGACCGTGCCTCCGTGCGCCTCCACGAGGTACCGCACGAGCGATAGTCCTAGCCCGAGACCTCCGTGCTTGCGCGTGGTGCCCGTGTCCTCCTGACGGAATCGCTCGAAGACGTGCGGCAAGAACTCGCGCGCGATGCCCTGCCCGGTATCCCGAACGACAATCCGCCTCTGCCCGCCGGCACGCTCGAGCCATACCTCGACCCTCCCGCACTCGGGCGTGAACTTTACGGCGTTGGACAGGAGGTTCCAGGCGACCTGCTGAAGCCGCGCGGGGTCGCCGGTCGTCCTGCGCGCGGAGTCGTCGATGCGCAGCGTCAGCTCGATCCTCTTCGCGTCCGCCGCAGGGCGGACGGTGTCGAGCGCCGAGCTCAGGATCTCGCCGAGATCGACGATGCTGACGCTGACCCGCAGCTTTCCGGTCACGATCCGCGACACGTCGAGGAGATCCTCGATGACCCTCAGCTGCACTGCCGTGTTCCGACGGATCACCGTCAGCGCGTGCTTGACGGTCGCCGCATCTTCCGGGACGCCGTTGGCGATATGCGACCATCCCAGGATTGCGTTGAGCGGCGTCCGCAGCTCATGAGAGAGGACCGCCAAGAACTCGTCCTTCAAGCGGCTCGCCGCCTCCGCCGCTGCTCGGGCTGCTCGCTCCATCGCGAGGACCCGCTCGCGCTCGGCCTCGGCGCGCTCGCGATCGGCCAGCGCTTGCCGCAGCGCGCCCTCGAGCTCCTCGCGGTACTCGAGCTCGCTCTCCAGCGCTCGCGCGCGCTGCTGGAGCACGCTGATCTCCCGCAGGCGGGCGTGCTCCTCGAGCTGCGTGTATCTCTCGGTGGGAATCACGTGCGCGTGCGTGCTACAGACGTCTCGAAACCGCGATCCGTGCGCATCCGTGCGGAAGCCGCCCATCGCGTAAGCGCACAAGAGGGCGATCGTGCCGTCGCTCACGATCTCGTTCCAGAGCTCCTCCAGCCGGATGGCCGCGTCCGGATTCGCGTCGCGCCACAGGACGTCGACCATCTCCCCATAGGCGCGCAGGGTCACCCCGTCGAGTCCGCGTCGGCTCTGCTCTATCAAGCGGCGGATCGTGCCCCGGAAGAGCTCGGGATCCGGCATCGCGCCGATCATGAACGTGGAGAGCGTCTCGCGCGCGTCCAGGAAGATGACACGACCCTCGGCGCGGAGCGCGTCGAGCTCGGGCCTCGCCGACGCCAGGCGAGCAACGAACGCGTCGCGATGCGGCTCCGTGGCAATGACGAGGAGCGGCTGACCGGCGTCCAGCCCTTCCATCAGGAACGCGGCGACCCTCTCAGCCAGAAAGGTCTCGCTCTCGTAGAACTGGACAGCGTGGTTGGGCACGTCGAACGGCGCGACGCGCGGGCCGGTGACCGCGACGTCACCGCGCGGCAGATCCATGTTCATCCGCATCGTGGCCCTCCCCATCCTGGGATCGATCGATCGCGATCCCAGGACGCCAGCGGAGCGAGCCAGGCGCTTTCGTGACCGGTCGTAGGTTACGGTATGCGATCCCGCGTGACAACCACCTTTCCAACAATCGTCAACGTCGGATCCGCAGCCCTGCCGCGAAGGGCGGAAAGCGTGCATGAACTGAAGAGAGCGCGGCGCGTTCGCGGCGGCCGAACCGAACCGGGCCGATGTGAGCTATTTCGGTGAACTCGGCGAGCGACGAGCAGGAGCCCCCGCCTCGACGTCGTGAGCTCGCGGTTCGCCGGAGCGCCGCGGCCCTCGCCTACTTGCGCGCGCCGCCGAGCCGCTTCTGGCTCGCGCACGCCGCCTTGTCCTGGGTCCGCGAGCACTGCTCCGCGTAGAAGGCCCGCGCGCGCTCCTTGTCCTTCTTCTCCAGGAGCGGGCCGAGCGCGTCGCACGCCTTCTTCTCCCCCCACTGCGAGCACGCCTTCTCGTACAGCGAGAACGCCCGCTCCGGGTCCGCCGTCACCCCGTCGCCGCGCTGCCAGATCTCCGCGGCCCGCAGGCAGCCGCCCGAGCCGCACACCTTCTCGTAGAGCGCGGCGGCGCGCGCCATGTCCTTCGGAATGCCGGTCCCCTTCTCGTACATCCCGGCGAGGCTCATGCACGCCTCGGCGCCGAAGCCCTTCTCCGGGCAACCCTTCTCGAAGAACGAATAGGCCTTTGCGACGTCCCTCGGCACGCCGTCGCCCTCCGCGAAGACCGCGCCCGCGGCGTTGCACGCGCGCATGTCCCCCAGGCTGCAGCCGCGCCGGTACGCCGCGATCGCCTTCACCCCGTCCTTCGGCGCGCCCTGCCCCTTGCGGAGGATGTCCCCGAGGTCGACGCAGTCCTCGGCCTGGCCCCCCTCGCACGCGCGCTGGAGCACGCCCACCGCCACCGCCACGTCCTTCGCCGCGAGCTTCCCCTCGATGAGCATCTTGCCCAGCGCGCTGCAGCTCGGCCCGTACCCCAGATCGCAGCCGCGCCGGAGGAACGCGACCGCGCGCGTCGCGTCCTTCGGGAGGACCGCCTGCGGGCCCTCGCTCAGGTACCACTCGGCCGCGCTGAAGCACGCCCAGCCGTCGCCCATCTCGCACGCCTTGTCGGCGAACTCGCGCACCTTCGCCCGCCCCGCGGTGTCCGGCGGCACCTTGGCGCTCTGGATGTCGCGCAGCTGCAGCCGCGCCCGCGCGTAACAGGCTTGCGTGACGCCCGCGCCGCACGCCTTCTCGAACAGCTCCGCCGCCCTCGCGTCGTCGCGCGGCAGGTCCTTGCCGCTCAGGTAGTGAATCCCGAGGTGATAGCAGCTGCCGACGTCGCCCTTCCCGCACTGCGCCGCGCACGCCCTCGCGTCCGCGGGCTCGCACAGGTGCGCGGGCGTGGCCGCCGGCGGCGAGCACTTCGCCCCGCTCCGCACCGTCCCGACCGGGCACGAGCTCGCCAGCTTCGGGAGCTCGTCGTCGGCCGGCTTCGCCGCCGGCTCGGCCGTCTCTGCCTTCTTCGCCTCCAGCGGGACGAGCTCCAGGCGAAGCGGCGCATGGCAGCGGTCCGTCGGGGCCTGCGCGTCGGGCTTCGCGGCCCGGCACGCCTCGAGCTCCCCTTCCCGGCTCGCGGTGCCCCCCTGGTTCGACGCCGCCGCAGGCCCGACCGCCGCGAAGACCTGATCGACCGTCCGCGCCGCGCCGCGGCTGCCCGGCGCCATCGCGAAGGCCCCGAGGAGCGCCGCGCGCACGAAGTGCGTCGCGCCCTCGCAGCTGCCCGAGAGGTCCTGCGCCGAGGCCGACGTCACCGTGGTCGCCATCTTCCCTGCGGGCACGAGCGCCACGTCGAACGCGGCCGTCTGGTTGCCTTCGATCGCGGTGCTGAGCGCCGGCGCGCCGAACGGAACGTTCGCCTGCATCTCCGCAGGATTTGTTAATTGAACCACATTTTCGTTCCGGCTCACGCCCGCGTAGGAGTAGGTCCCTTGGAGCTTGCACTGGGCGAGGAGCTTCAACGTCGTGCAGTCGTAGGAGACGACGGCGACGCCTTCTTTCATCGCGAGGCCGAGATCGGAGCGGCGGGTCGTGAGCCAGTCGACGATGAGCGGCTCGGTGTGGCCGATGGCCGGACACCCGCCGGTGTTCTCGCCGGCGCTGCTCGCGGGCAAGACGGTGGGCCGGGGCGGGTGCACGACCACCTCGGGATCCAGGCCCGGTCCACAGGCCGTCGCTGCGAGCGAGAGCCCAACCACGCACATGTCGAAGGCGCGCTTCATCGGGGCGACAGAACCATGAGCCGTGGGGTCCGGTCAATATGGCGAGCGCGGCAGCGCGCCCGTACGCCGGCCGCGCGGTCCGTGCCGGGCTATGCTCGGCGCGCCGCCCGCGCCCGGAGCCTCCATGAGCACGTCCAGGTCCCAGGAGAGACTGCAAGAGAGCCAGAGCCTGGTGACTACCCTGCTCGAAAAGCAACGCGTCATCGAGGCCCTGACGCACAAGCAGGAGAGCAAGAACAAAGAGCTGATCGAGTCGCTGGTCCACCGTCAAAATCTCGCCCTGCTGCAGAGGAAGCTCAGGGATCTGCACCCGGCGGATCTCGCGCACATCATCGAGGTGCTCCCCCAGCCGGACCGGCTTGTGGTCTGGGCTGAGCTCGAGCCCTACCACGCCGCACAGGTGCTGCTCGAGGCCTCACCGTCGGTGCGCGACTCGCTCGTGGCGGAGACGGAGCGGGGCCGCCTGGTCGCGCTCCTCGGCCAGCTCGACCCCGACGATCTCGCCTACATCAACGAGTCGATCGATCCGGAGATCGTGGCGGAGGTGTACCAGTCGCTGGACGCGCGCGAGCAGTCGCTGTTCCGGTCGACGATCGCGTATCCGGACGACTCGGTCGGCCACCTGATGAGCCCGGAGCTCGTCTGGGTGCGCGACAGCTGGGATATTGCGGGCGCGCTCGAGGAGGTGCGCCGGCGGGCCGAGCTGCCGTCGCACACGGAGGCGCTGTTCGTTGTCGACGTGCGCAACGTGCTCCGCGGCACGCTCTCGTTGAAGGACCTGCTGCTCCGCCCGCCGAGCGCGCGCGTGAGCGCGGTGATGTCCGCGGACGTGGTGAGCTTCACGCCGCGGGATCGGGCCAGCGACGCGGCGAAGGCGTTCGAGCGGTACGACCTCATCGCCGCGCCGGTGGTGGACGAGCGCGGCAAGCTGGTCGGCCGGCTGACCGTCGATGTGGTGATGGATTTCCTGCGGCGGCAGGCGCAGGGCGAGGCGTTGCGGCGCGCGGGCCTGGCGGGCGAGGAGGACTACTTCGCCCCCGCGTGGACGAGCGCGAGAAACCGCTGGCTCTGGCTGTTCGTCAACCTGCTCACGGCGTTCGTGGCCTCGCGGGTCATCGGTCTATTCGAGAGCACCATTCGGGATCTCGTGGCGCTGGCCGCGCTGATGCCGATCGTGGCGAGCGTCGGCGGCAACACCGGCAATCAGACGGTGGCGCTCGTCATCCGTGGCCTCGCGCTCGACCGCATCACGCGGGCGAACGTGCGCCATCTCCTGCAAAAGGAGCTCTTCGTGGGCCTGATGAACGGCGCGGTCTGGGGCACGCTGGTGGGGCTCTCCGCGATGGCCCTTTACGGCAGCGTCCCTCTCGGTCTGGTGATGGCCGCGGCGATCCTGCTCAACCTGGTGGTGGCGGCCATGGTCGGCTGCATGGTTCCGATCGTTCTTCAGCGCCTGGGCCGCGATCCGGCCCAGGGTTCCAGCGTCCTGCTCACGTTCACCACGGACAGCATGGGTTTCTTCATTTTCCTCGGCCTGGCCCGTGCGTTCCTCGTCTGAGCCTGCGCCGTCGGATCGCGCTACGCTCGCGTCATGGATGCCGTCCCTGCCCCGCCCCGCCCGCTCGTCGCGATCCGTTACTGCCCGAAGTGCCGTTGGCTGACGCGCGCCGCCTGGCTTGCTCAGGAGCTCCTCATCACGTTCCCCGACGAGATCGACGTGCTCCTCTCGCCGGGATCGAGTGGCATCTTCGACGTCACGCTCGACGGCGTCCTCCTCTTCTCGCGCTCCACGGCCGAGCGTTTCCCCGAGCCCAAGGAGCTGAAGCAATCCATCCGCGACCGCATCGCCCCCACCCGCCCCCTAGGCCACTCCGACCGCTGACCCTCCCGCGCGCCGCTCAATCCCCTCTTTTACATACAAAACATACAAATGTTATCGCCAGCGGCGGTCGCCCGCACAGGAGACGGGCCCAGATCGGCGTTTTCGGCGCGCAGGCGTACTCTTGTACGCCGAGCACCGAAAACGTCGAGATGGGCCCGTATCCGAAGCGGGCGACCGCCTCAGATGATGGGCCCGTATCCGGAGTGGGCGACCGCCTCAGATATCGAAGTCTAGAATGCTGGCGTCCAGCTCGGAGCCGCCGACCGCGGGCGGGCCCTGGGACGGCGAGGCGACGCGCAGCCTGGGCGCCTCGATCGCCACGCGCTGGCCGCCGGCGACGCTCTTCGTCAGGAACACCGAGCCGCCCACCACGCTCCCCTGCCCCAGCACCGTCTTTCCGCCGAGCACGGTGGCGTTCGCGTAGATGGTGACGTCGTCCTCCACCGTGGGGTGGCGCTTCAGGCCGCGCGCGCCCCGCGAGTGCTGGGGCAAGGACAGGGCGCCGAGCGTCACGCCCTGGTAGAGCTTGACGTGCGCGCCGATGTCGGTGGTCTCGCCGATGACGACGCCGGTCGCGTGATCGATGAAGAAGCTGTCGCCGATGTTGGCGCCCGGGTGGATGTCGGCGCCCGTCCGCGTGTGCGCCCACTCGCTCATGATCCGGGGCATGAGCGGCACGCCGAGCAGGTACAGCTCGTGCGCGACCCGGTGCACCGTCACGGCGAGCAGGCCCGGATAGGCCAGGATGACCTCGTCCATCGAGGCCGCCGCCGGGTCGCCGTCGTAGGCCGCCTGCACGTCGAGCAGGAGGCGCCGCCGGACGTCCGGCAGCCGGCTCACGAACGCCCGCGCCACGTCGCGCCCCCGCTGCCGGCACTTCGGGACGTCGAGGCGCCGCGCGTCCACCGTCTCGTCCTGGAAGCAGAGGCAGCGCTCGATCTGCCGCTCCAGCTTGTCCCGCAGGTTCGAGACCAGCGTGCCCACGTGGTAGAGCAGGTCCTCGTCCGACAGATCCTGCCGCCCGTGGTAGCCCGGGTAGAAGATCTGGAGCAGGAGATCGATGATCTCCGTGATCTCCTGGCGCGACGGGGTGAAGCGCTTGTTGATGTGATGCCCGCGCGGATCTTCGCGGTAGCTCGCGATCAGCGCATCGACGATGCCGTGCAGGTCGCCCGACGCCTGGGCCGAGGCACCATCACATTCCTTGCTCACGTCGACCTCACGAGGCCTTCATCGCCTCGATCTCCGCGAACATCCCTTCGAAGAGGGGCCCGGAGAGGTACCGCTCGCCTGCGTCCGGCAGGATGGCCACGATGGTCTTGCCTTCCCACTTCGGATCCCGCGCGAGCCGGCTCGCCGCGACCATCGCGGCGCCGCAGGAGACGCCGCACAGGATGCCCTCCTCGCGCGCCAGGCGCCGCGACATGGCGATCGACTCGTCGTTGGAGACCGCCTCGACCTGATCCACGAAGGAGAGGTCGAGGTTCTTGGGGACGAAGCCGGCGCCGATGCCCTGGATCTTGTGGGGCGACGGGGTGAGCGGCTGGCCCGCGAGCGTCTGCGCGATGACCGGCGAGTGGACCGGCTCCACGGCCACCGAGTGCAGCGCGCGGCCGCGGACGCGCTCGAAGTAGCGGCTGACACCGGTCAGCGTGCCGCCGGTGCCCACGCCCGAGACGAGGACGTCGACGTTGCCGCCGGTGTCGTCCCAGATCTCGGGGCCGGTCGTGGTCTCGTGGATGGCGGGGTTCGCCGGGTTCTCGAACTGCCGCATCAGCACGTAGCGGCTGGGGTCCGAGGCGGCCAGGGCCTCGGCCTTGGCGATGGCGCCGTTCATCCCCTGGGGGCCCGGCGTCAGGAGGAGCTTGGCCCCGAGGGCCACGAGCACCTTGCGCCGCTCCATGCTCATCGTCTCGGGCATGGTGAGCACGCACTCGATGCCGCGCGAGGCGGCGGCGAAGGCCAGCGCGATGCCGGTGTTGCCGCTGGTCGCCTCGACGATCGCCTTGCCGGGGCCGAGCGCGCCCCGCTTCTCGGCCTCCCAGACCATGGCCGCGCCGATGCGGCACTTGACCGAGTACGCCGGGTTCCGCCCCTCGATCTTCGCGAGCACGATGGCGCCGCCGCCGTCGGTCGCCCGGCGGATGCGGACGAGCGGCGTGCGGCCGATGCTCTGGGTGTTGTCTTCGTAGACGCGGGGGAAGTTGGTCATGGGGGCCCGTGCGGGTGGGAGGAGGGGAAAGGAGATCCAGAGGCGCCCCGCGCTGTCAAGGCCCACGTTCGCCCCGCCCCTCGCCGCCCGGGATTTCCAAAGCGCGGCGCGGCGTTGCCCGGCGCGCCCCAGCGCCCGCTCGCTCGCCGGGCGCCCGCGCGGCGCGGGACCGCTCGCGGGCCGTTGGACGTGCAACCGATGGACGTGCAACCGACCCGTTGGACATCCAACGGCTTGCGAGGCCCAGCGCGCGAGCGCTCGCCCGCGGCGCGAGCGCCAGACGGGTGGACGTCAGTCGGTTCATGGCCAGTTCACACCGTCAGGCCGCGAATTCGAGTACGCGCGAAGCGCGGTAGACGCATAGGCGTTCGGTCGCAAAGTAAGGTGATTGCCTGAGGGCTCGGCTGACCATCTCCATGGTACGACGCCGGACCAGGTCCACCTTCTTGACGCGCGCGAATGCGAGCTTAGCTTGCTGAATTTCGCGCTTGCCCTTCGTGGCATGGGCCTCGCATCATGGCTGAGCATGTTCCCCGCAGAGGCCCATCGCGCGGAGGTCCAACTGCTTCACGACGAGGATGAACCCACTTTAATTTTCCGCCGTCCCCCGGCATCGCTTGCGGGCATGGCCATGCCGGTCGGGGCGGCGGCTCCGGTCGATGCGACGCCAGTCGAGGCGGCGCCGGTGCGGCGTTCCATGTCGCGCCTGATCGCGCTGAGCGCGGGGGCGGGCCTGGGCTTTGCGGCGGTGCTGGGCGCGCTCGTCTCGCTGCAGCTCGGGGCTGCGGGCTTCGATCTCCGCGGGGGCTCGGCGATCCAGCCCGCGGCGGCTGCGGCGGCGGTCCTGCGCTCCACCGGGGCGGCGGCGCGGGTCGAGGCGCGGGCGAAGGCGGCTGCGCCGGTCCAGGCGCAGGCGGAGGCGGCGACGCCGCTCATCGATCTCGACGACCGTGCCGACGCGACGCTCGATCGCTCGGCGGTGATCCCGATCCCCGACGGGATCATCACCATCCCCTCGTCGTTCTCCTCGGCGGATGGGGCTTACGACCTGGTGGTCCATTTTCACGGGATCAACGATGTCGTCCAGACGGGGTTCGAGCGGGCCGGGCTCAACGCGGTCGTGATGATCATCAACATGGGCATCAGCTCGGCGGCGTACGAGACCCGGTTCTCGATCCGCTCCTACCTGCCGGTGCTCCTCGCGAAGGCGCAGACCGCGCTCGAGGCGCGCGGGCTGCGCGACGCCCGGCTCAGGCGCGTCGCGCTCTCGGCGTTCAGCGCGGGGTACGGCGCGGTTCGCGGGCTCCTGAACCAGCCCGGGTTCGCCGACAAGGTCGACGCCGTCCTCCTCCTGGACGGCATCCATACCGGGTACATGCCGATCGACCACAGCCTGGACATGGAGCGTCTCAAGCCGTTCGGGCGCTTCGCCGAGCTGGCGGCCGCCGGCAAGAAGCTCATGTCGATCACGCATTCGGAGATCATCCCGGTGGGCGATTACGCCGGCACGCACGAGAGCACGGACGCTCTCCTCAAGCTCACGGGGGCGCAGCGCTCGCCGAGCGCCGGCGCCGATGCGCAGGCGGTCTATGACCTGACGGGGACGTCGGGCGAGGCGAAGCCGCGGTTCGCTCCGCTGTCGGAGGCGCACCGGGGCGCGTTCCACGTGCGCGGATATCCAGGCACCCAGAAGCCGGATCACGTGCGACATCTCACCCGCATGGCGGAGACGGCCGTGCCCGATCTGGTGCGCCACTGGAGCGAGACCCCCGCGCGGTGACGGGCGGAGAGCGCGTGCTGGGCGCGCGCCCTCGACGAGAGGGTGGATTACGGAGACGAAGTCGGTTTCATTTGAGAATTCGTCTTAGGTCGGTTCGGCGCGTCGAACCGCGAGCGCTGTTGAGGGAGGGCGGCCAGCGGACCTCGTTGAGCGAGCCTTGGAGTTGGCTCCCGCGATCGTGAGCTGCTACCAACGAGCTCCCCTTGCGGGACGAGCTGATCGCGTTC
This sequence comes from Sorangium sp. So ce296, assembly GCF_051529605.1. NCBI lineage: Bacteria > Pseudomonadati > Myxococcota > Polyangiales > Polyangiaceae > Sorangium > Sorangium sp. So ce296. Next base: position 12,512,136 of record NZ_CP150325.1, on the reverse strand, counting down.
CTGGTCGCCCGCTCCGGTCGAGCCCTCGACGAGTTCGGCCGCTGGGTCGCGGGACGCCGGCCCATCGAGTGGGTGCTGGCCATGCTAGAGTACCTGGCGATGTCAGCGACGACCCGTGAGGAGCTCCTGTGGCGGTTCGGCAAGGCCGAGGACCCGGAGGTGGAGGCCCGGCGGCAGCGCATTCTCGAGGTGCTGCTCGAAGCGAGCCCGCAGGTTCAGAAGCGGCTGATCGAGAGAGGCGTCGAACAGGGCATCGGCAAGGGACGGCTGGCCGAGGCGCGCGCTGCCCTGCGACGCGTGCTCGCCCGCCGTAAGCTCGAGCTCAGACCGGACGACGACGCCCGCATCGAGGCGTGTGTCGACCTCCCGACACTGGAGCGGTGGCACGACCAGGCCATCACCGCGGCGAGCGCCTCGGAGGCGCTGCAGTAGCTCAGCCCGACGTCGCGCCTTGTCGCTCGTCCCGATGAGCGCGGCTCGACCGCCCACATCGTCTCGGCACGGCGAGCCGAGCGCCCGTGACGGCGGACGTAACACGGACCATCTGCACGGATGGGGGCGTCCCCTTGCCGAACCTCAAGTCCGTCCTGTCTCGGGCTGAAGCGCGCGTGCAGCCCTGAGCAGCTGTTCAATCCAGGCTCGCGACGAGCGTGGAAACACATCGCTGTCCGGACAGCATGTATCCCGCGACCCAGTGCATCTCGCTGTCCACGAGCGCAATCCACGCGCCAGGCGCGTCGCGAAGCCGCGAATGTGGCAGTTCGCCTCATTCTGGGGCGCGTGTGCCGAGCTCAGCTATAGACGTGACGAGATTAAGGAGCCAGAGCGCAGATCGCATTCCGGTATCGAAATTGCTTTGCCGTCAAAAAAAAAGGCGGTGCGCGACGATGGTCGGACAGAGACAAGCGCGAAGCGCGGCGCGGCGGACTCAGGACGAGCGGCCCCTACCCCCGACAGCCCGCCGCAGACGCGGCGCGACTGCGACGGACGTGGACGGCCCGCGCTCGTCCGCCGCGAAGGGACCAACGGACGGCGCCGCCGCGGCCCCGCGCCGGACGCTGACCTACGCGGATGCGCTCGAGGGCGCCCGGAGAGGGCCGTTCCCGGACGAGGTCGAACCCCAGCTCGCGACGCTCGTCACCGGGCCTCCGCAGGGCGACGGGTGGCTCTACGAGGTCAAGTTCGACGGCTACCGGATGCTCGCGCAGCTCCGCGGCGGCCGCGTGACGCTCCTGACCCGCCGCGGCCAGGACTGGACCGAGCGGTTCGCGAACGTGCGCGACGACCTCGCCCGGCTGCCAGCCCGCGAAGCCGTGCTGGACGGCGAGATCGTCATCGTCGGGCCCGACGGCGTGACCGATTTCCAGGCCCTGCAGAACGCGCTCAGCGACGGAAATGATGGGCGCGAGGGGCGACTGATGTACTTCGTGTTCGACCTGCTCTACCTGGACGGCCGCGATCTCCGCGACTGCGCGCAGGTCACCCGCAAACGGGCGCTCAAGGCGCTGCTGGAGGAAGCGCCGGAGGAAGGGACCCTGCGCTACACGGAGCACCTCGAGGAGGACGGCGCCGCCGTGTTCCAGCACGCGTGCAAGCTCGGGATCGAGGGCGTCATCGCGAAGCGCCCGGAGGCTCCCTACCGGAGCGGGCGCGGGAACAGCTGGCTCAAGGTGAAGTGCGGCAAGCGCCAGGAGTTCGTGATCGTCGGATTCACCGAGCCGACCGGGGCCCGCCAGGGGCTCGGGGCCGTCCTCGTCGGCGTGAACAGGTCAGGCAAGCTCGCCTACGCCGGAAAGGTGGGCACGGGCTTCACGAACAAGACGCTCACGACCCTGCGCAGCCGTCTCGAGTCGATCGAGCGCGCCAAGCCGGCCTTTGCAGGGGCGCCGCGCATGCGCGGCGTGCACTGGGTCGAGCCCAAGCTCCTCGCAGAGGTCCAATTCTCCGCCTGGACGCGCGACGGGCGGCTGCGGCACCCGTCGTTCGAGGGCCTCCGCGAGGACCGCACCCCGGAGTCGGTCACCGTCGAGCGCGAGCAGCCCCCGCCGGCGCCGCCGCCCCGCAAGTCGGCCGGCGCGCCGAGCAAGGCGGTGAGCGCGGCCAGGAGCAAGGGGGCGAGCGCGGCAGCCGGCAAGGCGGTGAGCGCGGCCCTGAGCGAGGCGGCGGGCAAAGGGACGCGCAGGGCCGCCGGCACGACGCCCGGCAAGGCGGCCGGCGCAGCGGCGATCGAGGCGCCGGGCAAGGCCCCTCGCGGCGGCCGGGGCGGCGCCGAGAGGATCGAGGTCGCGGGAACGCGGCTGACGAACCCCGACAAGGTGCTCTATCCGGCGCAGGGGATCACGAAGCTCGCTCTCGCGCGGTATTACGCGCAGGTCGCCGAGCACATGCTGCCCTATGTCGCGAAGCGGCTGCTCACGCTCGTCCGCTGCCCCGCGGGTCAGGGCAAACCCTGCTTCTTTCAGAGGCACGAGGCCGAGGGGCTCTCGGAGGCCATCCGGCGGACGCTCGTCGAAGAGGACGATGGAACACGAACGTATCTCTACATCGAGAACACCGAAGGGCTGGTGTCGCTCGTGCAGATGGGGGCGCTCGAGATGCACATCTGGGGGAGCCGCGTCGACCGGATCGAGCAGCCGGACATGATGGTCTTCGACCTCGACCCGGCGCCGGAGCTCCCCTGGGAGCGCGTGGCCGAGGCCGCGAAGACCGTGCGGCACCTCCTGGAGACGCTGGGGCTGCGGAGCTTCGTCAAGACGACCGGCGGCAAAGGCCTCCACGTGGTGGTCCCGATCGAGGCGCGCAGGCGCTGGGACGAGGTGAAGCCGTTCACGAAGGCCGTGGCCGACGCGCTCGTGCGCTTCGATCCGGCGCGGTACATCGCGACGCTCTCGAAGGCCAAGCGCACCGGCAAGGTCTTCGTCGACTACCTGCGGAACGGGCGCGGCGCGACCGCCGTGGCGCCGTACTCGACCCGCGCGCGCCCCGGCGCAGCCGTGGCGACGCCGCTCTCGTGGGACGAGCTCGACGCGCCGCTCGATCCCGCCTCGTTCACCATCGAGGCCGTGCCGCAGCGCCTCGCGACCATCGCAGATCCGTGGGCCGAGCTCCCGACCGTGCGGCAGTCCATCACCAGCGCCATGATGAAGCAGGTCGGGCTCTGACCTCCTCGCGACGTCCCCGGCAAACCCAGGAGCCGGTGAGCACACCGAAGAAGAGAGACACCTGCGACACAACGAATGTACCTTTCACTGACGTTATGTTCAGCGGGGTCGTACTATCGCAACATGGCGGCGTGCGCTTGGTTGACGATGCCGCGGGCGCGCTGCATCGTCCCCTGCGTCTGTCATGGCCAAGGATCGGGACTCCAGCGCGCTGGCGGAAATTGCAGAGCGACTCCACCAGTTCGACGGTGAGCCGCTGCGGGTCGCGTTTCTGGCGCGCGGCATCGATGCGCTCACCCAGGTCGCCGAGCGGCTCGATCAGCGCGAGCTCGGCGAGGTCGTGGCGTCGCCCAGCAACGCGGACGCCCTGGTGACGGCGCTCACGCAGCCGAGCGCCGTGGGCCTCTTCTCCGCTGCGGATCCGCTCACGCCGGCCCGCCTCCGCGGCCTCCAGGCGAGGGACGCGCTCCTCGCCGCCGAGGGGGGCGCGCTCACCGCGGAGGAGGTCGGCGAGGCGCTCCACCTCGCGCCGCAAGCCATCGAGGCGCGGCGCGCCGCCGGGAGGCTGCTGGCCGTGAGCATCGGCCGTCGGGGGCACCTCTACCCCGTATGGCAGTTCGCGGACGACGGCGTGCTGCCGGGGCTGGAGGAGATCCTGGCCCTCCTCGACGACCACCCCCCGCTGGCGAAGGTCCGGTTCTTCCTCTCCGGCAGCCACCGCCTCGACGGGGATCGGCCGCTCGACCGGATTCGCCGCGGCGATCTGGATCCGGTGCGGCTCGTCGCGCGCACGTTCGGCGAGCAAGGCGCGGCCTGAGAGCGCGCCGCGAAGCCGACATGACGACGACGATCGGGCCGCATCCGGACCCGCCCTTCGACTTCGCGACGAGGCCGCTCCCCATCACGATCTTCCGGCGGTGCTGGTTCCGGATCCACGGGCTCGCGCGCGATCCGCTGTACTTCGGCCGCTCGGGCGACAACCGCTTCGACGCCCCGGCCGGCGAGTTCGGGGTGCTGTACGCCGGGAAGGACGAGCATTGCTCGTTCATCGAGGTGTTCGGGCACGCGACCGGCGTGCGCTTCGTGGAGCAAGGCGAGCTCGCCGCGCGCGGGCTCGCGCGCATCGCGCCGAGGCGCCCGCTGCGGCTCGTGAACCTCACGAGAGAGGGGCTCGCGCGCCTCGGGGCCGACGCCCGCCTGACCTCCGGCGAATCGTACGGGGCCGCGCACCGCTGGGCGCTCGCGATCCACGAGCACCCGAGGCGACCCGACGGCATCGCCTATGCGGCGCGCCACGATCCGAGCCGCGTCTGCGCCGCCCTCTTCGAGCGCGCCAGCGCGGACCTCTCGGTCACCCGGCTCGGCTCCCTCGCGGATCCGGCGCACGCGGCGCTCCTCGCCACGATCCTGGACACCTACAAGTTCGGGCTCGTCTGAGCATCGACGCGCGGAGGGCCGCGCGGCGCCCGAGGCGCGTGCCGCGCCGCGAGACGGCGGCGCCGGGCGCGGCGTGGGCGCGCCCGGCGGGAGCCACGCGCGTGCGCGCCGGGCGCGCGCGCGCCGGCACAGCCGGTGCTTCCCGTGAACACAGGCGCGCTGCGGCGGCGCCGCGGCGGGCGGTGGCCGCGGCGCGCGCGGCCGGGCGGCGGGGGGTTCGATGAAAATCAAGAATCTGCGGCTGGAAACAGGCTATCTCGTGGAGCCCATCGCGCTCCAGAAGGGGCTCGCGATTCACCAGATCCAGATCGCGACGATCGGCGGCGAGGGGTCGTCTCGGGTCCGGCTCTCGCTCGAAGCCAACGTTTGCACGATCGACAGCTTCGGCGAGGCGAAGGCGTGCGCGCGGGGGGCGCCGATCCACCTGGAAGCGGACGTGGAGCTCCTCGAGGAGTGCGATGAGAAGCAGCTGCTCGCCCTCAAGTTCGACGGCGGCAGCGGGCCGGCGCTCCGGCTGGCGATCCTGCCCCTCTGCGGCGCCGTCCAGCAGGCGATCGTGGCGCGGCTCCTCGTCTTCGGGGAGAGCGGCGAGCTCAAGGCCATCGTGCCGATGCAGGGATCGTCGGCGGGCTGCGTGGTGGCCTGAGCGAGCGCGGCGGCGCTGCCAGCGCCTGGAGCCCGGAAAGGGCGTCGTTCAGGAGCCGCGCGGGCCGCCGCCGGGCCCGAAAGGACCGGCCGGCCCGCCGGAGACGCCGTCGGGACCAGCGGCGTGGGGGCCGGGGGCGCCCTGCGGCGCGCCGTAGGCACCGGCGGGCGCGCCGTAGGCGCCGGCGGGCGCACCGGAGGCGCCAGGCGGGGCCCCCGGAGGCGCACCGTAAGCGCCGGGCTGAGCGCCGGGCTGAGCGCCAGGGAAGGCACCATAGGCGCCGGCGGGAGCCCCGTAGGCGCCGGCCGGACCGGGGGGAGCTCCAGGCGGCGCGCCGTAAGCGCCGGGGGCAGCGCCGTAGGCGCCGGGCGGGGCTCCAGGAGGCGCGCCGTAAGCGCCGGGCGGGACCCCAGGAGGCGCGCCGTAGGCGCCGGGCGGGGCTCCAGGCGGCGCGCCGTAAGCGCCGGGGGCAGCGCCGTAGGCGCCCGCGGGAACGCCGTAAGCGCCGGCGGGAGCGCCATAAGCGCCGGCGGGAGCGCCATAAGCGCCGGCGGGAACGCCATAGGCGCCGGGCTGAGCCCCTGGTGGCGCTCCGTGAGCCCCCACCGGAGGATAGCCCCCGAGCGCGGCTGCGGTGGCCGGCCCCTGCCCGGGCGGATACGCGGCCTCCATGGCGACGCGGCGGGGATTGGCCGGGTCGTAGCGCACCGTGACGACGCACCCCGGCTGGATACGAGGGGCCGCGAGCACCGACACGAGGGCGACCGTCTCCACCTGATAGGGCGGCATTCCCGGCGGCATCACCTCGAGGAGCAGCTTGAGGCTGTAGGAGTCCTGGGCGCCCATCGACACCTTCATGCCGGTCTCCTGGTACTGCAGCACGCGCGCCGCGCACGAGACGCCGATTCGAAGCAGCTGCTGCTGCTCCTGCTGCTGGGCCCGGAGCGGACCGAGGACCTTCTTCCAGACCCCGAAGAGGACCGCCGCAGTGATGCCGAGCGGCACGATAACGCTGAGCGCGATGATCAGCAGGGTGGACGTCATCGGGTCAGCGTACCAGGCCGGCGCCCCGGCGCACCAGGGCGTCGGCGCCCGTCATCGCCGATCGCGCCGCGCGCGTCGGGGCGCCCCGCGGAGCTCAGGGGCAGCGGCGGTACGTGAGGGCATAATCGATCCGGACCTGCACGTCGGTGGTGTCGTTCGTGAGGACCCCGGAGCTCGACGGCGCGAGGCGGTTCGTGACGTAAAGGCTCGTCTTGATGTTGAGCGGCCGCACCGTGCCGCACTCGGACCAGACCGTGGTCGCGAACGCGTCCGTGCGCGAGAAGTCGTTCGTGAACGGCCCGATCATGCTCCGTGTGAGCGGCCCCGAGGTGAGCGGCGAGCCCGAGAAATAATACGATGTCTCGTGGAGCCCGTGGACGCCCGGCTCCAGGTCGGCAAAGCCGCGGTACGTGGCGTCGAAGATGGCCACCTGCCATCCCGGATCGAACCGAAGATCCACGGCCAGCTGGCAGAACGCGCGGTTCGCGGCGCGCGCGGCGTTCGGGCCGGCGTGCGCCTCGAACTGGTCGAAGATGACCGTCAACGCCTTTTGATCCGGCGAGATCACCCCCGCGGCGGAGCCGACGGGACATCCGCTGCCGGCGTAGGTGAACGCCTCGATCCGCGCATTCTGCGCCAGCGCCGGAAATGCGAAGAGAAACGCCGAAGAAAAGCCGAACGCCCATCGCAGCAACATGCTTGCCCCCCTTTTCATCTTCAGACGACATCGCGTCGCCGTCCGTCGGCGCCCGCGCGCGGATCAACGCTGTCGCAAGCCAGCCGACATGTCATGACGAGCATGCGATGGCGGCGCGCTCCGCGCAACCTGCGCGGGGCGCCCACGCGCGGCGCCCGCGCCGCGGATTGAGCGGAATCCGTCGAGCGGCGTGAGATCCGCGGGACGCACGGACATTCGACCGGATCCCGGAGCGCAGGCGAGATGCGGAGAGGCGGCTCAGGGCGAGGCGGCGACGCGGAACACCGGGACGAGGTTCACGCGCTCGTCCCAGGAGGGGTGGCGCTGGTAGAAGAAATCGAGCCGGGCCTTCGCGTCCTTCGCGAACGCGGGATCGCGCAGGCGCGCCTCGAACTCGGCGCGCAGCGCCGGATCGGCGGCCAGCATGCGGCGAGCCTCCTCCTCGGCGACGTAGGCCTCCATGTACTCTTTGCGCTCAAAGGCGGCGTTGAAGAAGCCCCAGGCCACGAGGGAGTCGGGCGCGAGCGGCTCGAGGAGGTGCATGACGAGGGGCGCCCGCGGCTGCGCGATGGGTACGAAGAGCGAGCCGGCCGGCAGATCTTGTCGCTCCGGCCGGAAGGCGCCCTTCAGCTCGACGGGCGTCCGGCCCTCGAACGACGGCTCGTAGGCCACCGCGTCGGCCCGGAACGCCTCGACGGCGAAGCCGGGGCGCGCCTCGGGCAGGAGCTCGTAACGCACGCCGTGCAGGCGCAGCTTGTCGGCCACCCAGGCCGCGTGCGCCGCCGGGACGACATAGCCGGCGGCGGGCGCGGTGACGGTCAGATCCGGCTCGAGGCGGTCGAACAGCGGCACGCGCCAGATCTCCGGGCGGGACTCGTCGTAGCGGGTCCACGTGCCGCCCGAGATCTCCGAGGCGCGCTTCTCGTAGGCGTACCCGCGGAACGGGAAGATGCGCGGGACCGGCCCCGCGCGGTGCGTGAGGGCGAAGGGGGTGCCGGCGAGGCGCGCGGCGGCGGCGTCCGCGCGATCGGCCGCCGCGCGGAGGGCGCCCGCGCCGGCGGCAGCGCGCTCGAAGAGCGCCGCGAGCAGGTCGTGGACCGCCCGCACGCGCGCGGCGTTCGTGGCCCAGCTGTGCGTCTCGACGAGCACGCCGACGCGGTTGCGGGCGGCGCCGTAGCTCTGCGAAAAGCGCGGCGGCCCCGGCTTGGCCGAGATGCCCGACGCGGGATCGTCGTCCTCGCGGAACGACGGATAGAACGGGAGCGGCAGGTGACCGAGCGCCGAGAGGCGCGCCTGGAGCGCGTCGGAGAGCTCGCGCGCCGCGGCGTCGAGATCGCCAGGGTGCGGCGTCGACGGCTCGACGATGACCGCGACGTCGTGCTGGAACTTCGCGCCGTCGGTCGTGTGCAGGTCGACCTGGACCACGGGGTCCCAGGCGTCGAGGAGGGCCAGCATCGCCCGCATCTCGGGCGCCTCGGCCTTCATGTAATCGCGGTTCAGGTTGAGGTTCTGGCCGGTGGTGCGGAAGCCCATCTCCTCGGGGCCGCGCTGGTTGGGCCGCTGGTTTCGGCGGAAGCGCTCGTGGCCGTCGACGTTGAACACGGGGACGAAGAGCGCCGTGGTCGCGGCGAGGGCGCCGGGCGCCATGGCGCCGTCGAGCAGCTCGCGGAGCGCCCAGAAGCCGCCGTCCTTGCCGTCGATCTCGCCGGCGTGGATGCCGCCCTGGAACAGGATCACCGGGCGCCGCTTCGCCCGCGCCGCGGCGGGGTCGAGCGCGCCGTCGTCGGAGGCGGCGATCGCGAGCATCGGCCTGCCCTCGGGCGTCACGCCGAAGCGGAAGCAGCGGGCGCGGCCCGGATAGGCCTGCTCGAAGCCGGCGCACAGCCGCTCGACCTCGGCGTAGCGGCCGGTGCGCTGGAAGCCGGTCCGCTCGGCCTCCGTGACGAGCGACGGCGGCCGCGCGCGCGGGGTGATGACGAGCGCCGATGCGAGCGCGGGTCGACCGGCGGCTCCGGCCGCCGGCGAGCCGGGCGCGGGGGCCTGGCAGGCCACGAGCAGCGAGATCAGCGCGATTCCACGGGAAATGACGCGGCCAGCGAGCGTGGCGCGGGGGCGTGACATCGCGGGAGTCGACCAAATTCCGCGCAGAACGGCAAGGCGTGATCCGGGGCTCATCCCCGGGATCGCCGGGATGTTCGTGACCGGCGCCGCGCGCCATGACGGGCATGGTCGCGGCACGGGCTTCAGTGTCAAGGTGGGCCGCAGTGACGCGTGCGGATCGGCGTGCCGCCGACGGTCGTAATCTTGCGCCATGGCGCTCGGGCTCGCGCGGGGCTGGATAGCGACGTCGCCCTGCCGGAAGGCGGCCTGGCCATCGCGGAGCCCGAGCCTTGGCTCGGGCGCTGCTAGCGCCGCGACAGGCACGCTGGGTATGGCGATGGTTGGACAGCACGTGCTGTGCCATGAACCAGAGAGCACCGCCACGGGCCGCCGTCCGCGGTGCAGCGAGGGCTGCGGGGAGCTTCCCCCCGGACCGTGTCCGGTGCCATGAAGGCTGCCGGCAGCCTTCCTCGGACCGTGTTCGGTGCAGCGAGGGCTGCGGGGAGCTTCCCCCCGGACCGTGTCCGGTGCCATGAAGGCTGCCGGCAGCCTTCCTCGGACCGTGTCCGGTGCAGCGAGGGCTGCGGGGAGCTTCCCCCCGGACCGTGTCCGGTGCCATGAAGGCTGCCGGCAGCCTTCCTCGGACCGTGTTCGGTGCAGCGAGGGCTGCGGGGAGCTTCCCCCCGGACCGTGTCCGGTGCCATGAAGGCTGCCGGCAGCCTTCCTCGGACCGTGTCCGGTGCCACGAAGGCAGCGGGCAGTCTCCCCCGGACCGTGTTCGGTGCCACGAAGGCTGCCAGGCTGCCCGGTTTCTCCTAAGCTCCGCCAGAGATGAGCGCGCTCCCTTCCCGCCGTGCGCTGTCCCTCGGCGCGGCCCTGATCGGCGGTGCGGCGCTCCTCACGCCGCTCGGCATCGCCTCGCTCCGCCGCGCTTCGGAGGAGCGGGTTGATGCCCCGGCAGCGGCGGCGCCCGGGCCCCCCGCCGCATCAACGGCGCTCGCGGATGGCGGGGACGGCCCTCTGGACGGCGACGCCGGCGCGCCTGCGGACGGCGCGGGCGGCCTCCCGGACGGCGGCGGGGACGCGGGCGGCGCGCTCTTCGAGCTGCCCGCGTGGTCCGCCGCGTCGCGCGCGGCCAGCTACGGAGGGCTCTCGGCCGACGCTTGCGACAGGGAGATGAAGCGCCGCGGGATCCCGCACGCCCCGGCGCGCGGCGCCCCGTTGGTCGAGCGGCCGATCAGGATCACCGGCGCGCTGCACGGGGTCACATTCCGTGGGGACGGCGTGGCGAAGCCCAGGTCGGCCTCCCCGTTCGACATCGCCGATTGCCGGCTGGTCCTCGCGCTCGACGATCTCGCCGCGTTCCTGGCGGCGCGCGGGATCGCCGAGGTGGTGCACGTCAGCATGCACCGGCCCGCTCCCGCCGGCACGGCCACGCCGAAGCCGAAGAAGGCGCAGAAGGCGCAGAAGGCGCCCGCGAGGCCGCCGGCAGGCAAGAAGACCCCGAAGGCCGCCGGCAAGGCGACAAAGCCGGGCGACCGCGCCGCGAAGAACCCGGCGGCGGCGCCCGGGCGCCCCAGCCAGCACGCCCTCGGGCTCGCCATCGACGTGGCCGCCTTCGTGAAGGCCGACGGCGCACGGCTCGACGTGAAGGCCGACTGGCTCGGCGCCATCGGCGCGCCGCCGTGCGGCCCCGGGTCGGAGCCGACAGTGCCCACCTCCCACGCCCGGGAGCTGCGGGAGATCCTCTGCGCCATTTCCACGAGCGGGCTGTTCAACGTCGTCCTCACGCCCAACGCGAACGAGGCGCACGCGGACCACTTCCATTTCGATATCAAGCGAGACGCGCGCTACTTTCTGCTGGAGTGAGCGCGCGTCAAGGCGCGGTGTCGCTCCGCGCGCTGGACACATCGAGCGCCCGCTGGAAGCAAAGGGCCTGCGCATGCCGCTGACCAGCGGGTCGCATTGCGTTGTCGAGAGATATTTTTCACGGACAAATGCTCCTTGTTGTTGCGGTTCCTGCTGGTTGACGCCGTGCGGCTGGCGCAACTACCGTGCACGCGGAACGGGCGATCAGGGGACAACCACTGGGGGAGCGTCCGTGGTGGCGTTCGCGCTGTGCGCGTGGAGCGCGAGCACGTCGACCGCGTGCACGTACTCCGATGCCTGCTGGGAGGTGTTCGCGTGCGCCCCCGATCTGGAGCCGCCGCCCGGACCGTGCGAGGGAGAGCCCTGGACGGCGCCGGCGCTCGACGAGTGCGGAGTGTTCGTCAGCAGCGAGCACGGCGACGACGACAACCCCGGCACGAAGGACGCGCCGGTGAAGACGCTCCAGCGCGCGGTCGGGCTGGCCGCGAGCGGACGAGGCGGCGGCGCGGCGCCGACCCGGCGCGTGTACGCTTGCGGCGGGGCGTTCGAGGAGGCGATCACGCTGCCCTCGGGCGTCGACCTCTGGGGCGGCCGTCTCTGCGACGGCGGCGGCTGGTCGCCCGGCGGGCCCGATCAGCGGACGACCATCGCGCCGCCCGCAGGGGTCCCGCTGCGCGTCCTCCAGGGGGAGGACGCGACGTCGACGATCTCCGGCGTGCGCGCCGTGGCGGCGGAGGGAGCGGCGATCGACGGCAAGTCGTCGATCGCGGTGATCCTGAGCTACGGCGGCAAGGCGAGGCTGGTGTCGAGCGTGGTCATCGCGGGCAACGGCAAGGACGGGGAGCCCGGCGAGGACGCGCCGAGCGTCCGCGCGCAGGGCGGGCAGTTCGGGATCGACGGGGCGGATGCCTGCACGGCGGACGCCGCAACGGGCGCCCTCCCGGTCGTGACCGCGTGCGGCGAGGGCATCGAGTCGACGGGCGGGTACGGGGGCGACGGCGGGATCGAGCGGGGCGGCGACGGCGCTTCGGGACAGCCCGAGCCGGCACCGAACCCCGAGGGCAAGGGCCTTGGAGGAGCCGGCGCCGGCAGCACGGCGTGCAGCGACGGGAACGATGGCGCGCCCGGCGCGGACCGTGGCCGTGCCAGCGGCGCGGCCGGCATTGGCTATCTCACCGCCGACGGGTGGATCGGTGTCCGCGGTGACGACGGGGAGCGGGGCGGCGTCGGCCAGGCTGGGGGCGGCGGGGGCGGGAGCAAGTCGCGCGAGGGCGTGACTCCCCCCGTGTGCCTGGCCTCCCGACCCCAGACCGGGGCGGCCGGCGGCTCGGGGGGCGGCGGCGGCTGCGGTGGCCTGGGCGGCAAGGGCGGCGGCTACGGCGGCGCGAGCATCGGCATCGTGGCGCTGGAGGGCACGGAGCTCGCGATCGAGGCCACCGAGGTGTTCACGGGCCGCGGCGGGAACGGGGGGACCGGCGGAACGGGCCAACCGGGCGGCTTCGGCAGGCACGGCGGGTACGGTGGCAAGGGGTTTGTGCCCGGGATGTGGGACGCCTGCCATGGCGGCGACGGCGGCAACGGCGGCCGCGGGGGAGATGCCGGCGGCGGGCTCGGCGGCCCGTCCATCGGCATCGCCTACGTGGTCCCCAACCTGGCCCTCCGGCCCGGCACCTACATCACGGTCGGAGCGGCTGGCGAGGGCGGTCTCGCGGGGAACGCCGGCGCGGTCGATGTGGCTGGCAAAGGCGGTTCCGGTCCTTCGGCGGAGACCCAGGCGTTCAGCGGGCCGGACGAGCTGCCCCGTTAGCCTTGGATAGAGTGCGTCCCAGGGGACGCTTCCGGTGAGGCATGCCCATGCGCGAGAAGTCCGTATTCCTTCCGTTCGTCGTCCTGCCGCTCGCCATGGCCGGTTGCGGGAACCCGCCCGAGGCGAACGAGCCGGGCGGCGAACCGCCGTGCGACGCTCGGTCCTCCTGTCCGGGCGATGCCGTCCCGGAGTCGGCGTGCCTCGAGGAGCTCGCCGCGGATCGCGCCCTCGACGGCTGCGGGGTGTTCGTCAACAGCGAGATCCTCGGCGGCAACGACGCGAACCCCGGCACGAAGGACCGGCCGGTTCGCTCGATCCAGCGGGGAATCGAGCTCGCTCGCACCGGGCGCGGTCGCGTGTTCGTGACCACCGATACCTTCGTAGGGGCGCTCAGGCTTCCTTCCGGCGTGGACATCCATGGCGGCTTCGACTTCCTCGAATGGTGGCGCCGGAGCAGCGACAACAACGGCCGCATCGATTCCGAGGTAGATGCGCGGGTCGGGGTGATCGTCGAGCCGGCACGCCCCGGCGACACGGGGGCCGCGGACGGGGTCTCGACGCTCGATCGCGTGAGGGTCCTGAGTGGGGCCCCCATCGGGGTGCTCGTTCAGTCCAACACCGCGGTGGAGATCGTCCGCAGCGAGATCAGGACGCTCTATTACGGCACTGCGGGCCACGACGGGGAGGCGTGGCCGAGCCGAGCAGCGGCCGGCCCCGATGGCCTGCTCGGTGAGGACGCGTGCTCCGCCGCCACGGTCCCCGGGGGAGCGGCGGTGACGAACCCGTGTGACGACGGAACGTCGAGCACCGGGGGCAAGGGCGGTGATGGGCTGCCCGCGCGGGCCGAGGACGGAGACACCGGCGAACCGGTGCCGGCGGCCGACCCGACCTCGGGCCTCGGCGGCGGCGCGGAGCGCGAGGGGAGCGCCTGCGAGCACGGCCAGTCCGGGCTCTCCGGGACCCGGGGAACGATGGGGGCGGCCGGCCAGGGCATCGGGCGCCTCACCGAGACGAAATGGGAGGGCGACAAGGGGACGGACGGCGGTTGGGGAACGCCGGGCCAGGGCGGAGGCGGAGGCGGCGGCCGGCGCGGCGGGCTCGCCGTGTGCACCGCGGCGGACAAGGGAGGGGCCGGCGGCGGCTCTGGAGGCGCTGGCGGCTGTGGCGGCCGAGGGGGTCGAGCCGGCGAGAACGGCTCGCCGTCGATCGGCATCGCCGCGCTGCACGCCAGGGTGACGGTCCGGGACAGCGTCATCAAGGTGCCCGCCGGTGGGGCGGGAGGCGACGGCGGGCCGCCCCAGCAAGGCGGCAAACCCGGACGAGGCGGGTACGGCGGCTACGGCGGCGACGGCGCGTGGGCGTGCAACGGTGGCCGCGGCGGCTACGGCGGCGACGGCGGCTACGGCGGCCCCGGGCGCGGCGGCGACGTGATCGGGATCGCCTACCTCGACGAGGACCAGCTCGCGCTGGAGGGGGTCACCTTCGAGCTGGGCCTGCCGGGCCCAGGCGGCACGAGCTGGAGCCATGACGGCTCCATGATCACGGGAGAGGATGGCGTCGTCGTGGAGACGCTTCGCTTCCCGGAGTAGGCAGTGTCGCGAGCGTGCTCCGACGCTGGCGGGCGCCTCGTCACTTCTGCGTATCAGGAGCAGATTCGGTGCCGCGACGATCGAAGATCTTCAAAATAGACTCAGTCGTCGTCCGCAGCTCTTGTGGAGGCTGGCGCGCAGTCGTCCACTCCAGCACCAAGCCGAGCAACCTTCGGACGAAATCACAGTCAGCCTGCCGCACGACTAGCGTCGTCGCCACCTCTCTAGCTAGAATTGCATCGAAGGCATCTCCCATCGCGCGCAGCGTCCCTAACCATTCATTCCTCGGGAGCTCGGACGCCGATGCGCCGACGTCGAGCGACTCCACGATCGCAGAGAGACAGTTAAGCCCCTCAGAGAGCGCCTGCGCCACTTGCCGATCATGCGTCATTCTCCCGTCCCCTAATTCTCAAACTGATATCGACAAAGCCAGGTCCCAATCGGATTGATGACAGTGCAGTTGTCTCCGTTTGAATACTGATAAGAGCATGTCCACGTGGGCTTGCCACCCTTGCACCAGTACAGATCGCCAATTCCGCTACTAGGGCTATACGGATGCGAAGCGTGATGAACGCAGTAGGCGCCGATCGCCTCACACTGGTTTACGCACGTATGGCTGCCGGGGGACGCGCAATTAACCTGGGCTGCCGCCTCAACGGCTTCGCTGCACTCCGAACGCTCCATCTCGTCTCGCGGATCCGGTGGCGCATCTCCGAAGCCTCCGGCTCCGCCCGGGGTGATGATCCCTGCGCCGACGCCCTCGCCACGACCATCCCGAAGGTAGCACTCACCCATGTCGTAGTTGCACGCAGCAACGAAGCCACAGATTACAATTAAGCTAGCCTTCATATCACCTCACTCCCCGGCGCGGCGAGACTCTTCTCAGTCGAGTGTGGCGTCAATGGGTAACCAGGGGTACAAATTCTGTCCGTGCGCCAGGTGGGGCGACCGGCCAGAGCATCGGGCGTATCAGCGAGGCGATAAGGCGGCCGACGGCGGCAGGGGCATGCCGGGTTAGGGCGGAGGCCGGGCCGCGGTCCGGTCCACGTCCCAGGATGGCGTACGCCGGGGCTGCACAACCCACACCCAATGCGAAACAGGCTTCGCGGGGGCCTGAAGCCGCCCACGACGAAGAAAAGGACGGGCGTGCAATCTGGACAGACGCTGCGCTTCGTGCGATTTTTTGGAAAGAACATGTCGATCCGGTGTCGCAGCCATGTTCGCAGCTTTTCCGCAGGCGAGGTGCACTGGGAGGAGTGGAGCCCTCCCCGGAATGGCGACCCGGACAAGCGCACCGTGGTCCTGGTGCACGGCCTGTCCGATAGCTGTAGGACCTGGAACCGGCTCGCGCCCGCGCTCGCGGCCGGCGGGCGCCGGGTCGTCGCGCTCGACCTGCCCGGCCACGGACACTCGGCCCGTCCGGACGCGCCCTACACGGTCGCCTGGTACGCGAGCGTTGTCGCGGAGTGGATCCGCGCCCTCGGGCTCAGCGATTTCGATCTGATCGGGCACTCGTTCGGCGGCAGCGTCTCGATGTGCGTGGCGATCGAGCGGCCGGGGCGCGTGCACCGCCTCGGGCTGGTCGCCGCGGGCGGCATCGGGAGCGAGGTCGCGCTGCCGCTGCGCTTCGCCGCGGTGACAGGGCTGCTGGAGCTGGCCGCGCCGGTGCTCATGGGCGTCGGCACCCACGCGGGGATGCTGGTGCTCGGCGGCAACTTCAACGCGGAGGAGCGTCGGCACCTCGCCCGCGTGAACGCGCGGCCCGGCACCGCCCGCGCGCTGTCGCGCACGCTCCGCCACGCGATCGATCTGCGCGGCCAGCGCGAGCACCTCATGGACATCGCGCACCGGATCCCGGAGATCCCGCCGGTCGCCGTCTACTGGGGCGAGCGCGATCCCGTGATCCCGGTGCGCCACGCGGCGGACATCGACCGCTACCTGGAGGGGGTGGCGGTGCGCCGCTTCGCGAAGGCGGGGCACTACCCGCACCGGGAAGCGG
Organism: Sorangium sp. So ce296; assembly: GCF_051529605.1. Taxonomy (NCBI): domain Bacteria; kingdom Pseudomonadati; phylum Myxococcota; order Polyangiales; family Polyangiaceae; genus Sorangium; species Sorangium sp. So ce296. Next base: position 12,495,787 of record NZ_CP150325.1, on the reverse strand, counting down.
TGGCCGATCTCGCCCCCGAGCTGCTGCGCTTCCTCGACGAGCCTCGGCCCCCGCCGCGCCTGCGCGCCGGGGCGCGCGCGCCCCGCGCTGCCGCCGCGGCGGTCGCGGCGCCGGCCAGCCCGCGGTGGCAGCCGTGGGCGGACGCCCCGGTCCGGCAGTGGGCGATGCGCTCGCTCTCACCGCTGCTCCGGCAAACACCGCAGCAGGACCCCGGCGACTCCGTGTCTCCCGCCGATCTCGGGAGCCGGCCGCCGCCCGTCCCCTGCTGACGGCGCGCGGCCCCGCCGGCGCCGCGCCGCCCCTTCCCTGTTGACGCCCCGCCCCCGGGTGCGGTTCTCTCGGGCGCCGGTGCAACTCGAATGTGAGACCTGCGGCGCCTCGCTGCGCGTCGAAGCGGACCAGCGGACGGCGGTGTGCCCCTACTGCGCGTCGCCGTCGGTCGTGGAGCGGCCGCCCTCGAACGACCGGCCGTCGCCGCACTTCGTGCTCGGGTTCGCCATGGCCAGGGAGAGCGCGCAGGGCGCCGTCGCGGCGTGGCTCGGGAAGCGGAGCCTCTTCGTGCAGTCGAGCGTCAAGAAGGGCACCATCGACGCGATCCGCGGCGTCTACACGCCCGCATACCTGTACTCGGCGATGGCGCAGACGCGCTACGCGGCGCAGATCGGCGAGAACTACCAGGAGACCGAGACGTACACGACGACCGACGACAAGGGGAACACCGTCACCCGCACGCGCGTCGTCACGAGGACCGAGCACCGGCACCTCGAAGGCCAGCGCGCCACCTACGTCATGGATGTGCTCGTCGTGGCGTCGCGCGCCGTCCAGAACGCCGAGCTCGAGGCCATCGAGCCGTTCGACCTGCGCACGATGCGGCGCTACACGCCCGCGGTGCTGAGCGGCTGGGTCGCCGAGGAGCCGACCATGACGCAGGCGGAGTGCTACGCCCTCGCGCGGCGGGAGGCGCTCGAGAAGGTCGGCCGCGACCTCCCGGGCTTCATGCCCGGGGACAGCCACCACGGCCTCACCCACGAGACGCGCCTCGACCAGGAGACGCTCGAGCTCATCTATGTGCCCCTCTGGGTGCTCGCGATCCGGCACGACCCGCGCAAGCCGCCCTTCCGGGTCCTCATCAACGGCCAGACCGGCGCCATCCACGGCAAGGCGCCCCTCTCCTGGGTGAAGATCGCCCTCGCCGTGCTGCTCGCGATCCTGCTCCTCGCGGCGCCGTTCGTCTTGGCCGCGGCGCGCGACCGCGACCCCGCCGAGCGGCGCGGCGTCGCGCGGCCGCCGGCCCCCGCCGCCGCGCCCGCGCCGGCCGAGCGCGCCCGTCCCGGCGGGAGCAGGCCCACCCCGACCGGAGGGGCGCGATGAGCATGAGCCTGGGCGTCTCGCCGGCCGCGGCGCGGTGCTGCGCGCGCTGCCAGGGGCCGCTGGAACCGGGCGACCTGCGCTGCGCCGTCTGCGGCCTCGCCGCGCCGCTGGACCGCGGCCCGGCCCCGCCGCCGGTGCAGGTGCTGCGGTGCACCGAGTGCGGCGCCGCGGTGGCGTACTCGGCCGAGGCGCAGGCGCCGAAGTGCCGCTTCTGCGGCGCGGTCACGCGGCTGGAGCAGCCGGCCGACCCGGTCGACCAGGCCGACTGGCTGCTCCCGTTCAGGGTGCCTCCCGCGGAGGCCGACCAGGCGCTGCGGCGGTGGATGTCGACGCTCGGCTTCTTCCGGCCGTCGGACCTGTCGCAGGCGGCGACCGTGGAGGGGCTGCGCCCGATCTGGTGGGCGGGCTGGCTCGTCAACGCGGACGCGGTGGTGAGCTGGACGGCGGACTCGAACGCGGGCGCCCGGCGGAGCGCCTGGGCCCCCCACGCCGGACAGACGCAGCTGCCGTTCCGCAGCCTGCTCGTGTCCGCGTCGCGCGGGCTGTCGCTCGACGAGGCCCGGGAGCTCGCGCCGCGCTTCCGGCTCGACCAGGTGGTGCCGGTCGCGCAGCGGTCCCAGCAGCAGCTCGGCCCAGAGGACGCGGTGCTGGAGCAGTTCGACGCGCAGCGCTCGGCGGCGCGGAAGATCGTCAGCGAGCGGATCGCCGCGGCCGCGGAGGCGGCGCTGAAGCAGGGCGTGATCCCCGGGTCCACCTTCCGCAATGTGCACGTGGCGGTGCTCCTGCGCGCGCTCGAGACGCGCCGGGTGGCGCTGCCCTCGTACGTGCTCGCCTACCGCTACGAGGGGCGCAGCTACCGCGCCGTCGTGCACGGTCAGGACGCGAGCTGCGTCACGGGCACGGCGCCGATCGCGTGGGGCAAGGTGGCGCTCGTGGTCGTCGGCGCGCTCGCGCTGATCGCGATCGTCGTCGCGGCGCTCGCGCTCACGCGCGCTGGGTAGCTTCGCCAGCGCCGCGCGACAGCCCTCCTGGCGCTGCGCAGGGCGGCGGCTCGCGCTCGCGCGGACCGCGCTGAAGGCTGTGGCGGAATGCCTCTAGCGCACGCTGGGTGCGGCACAACAGGGCCGTTCATCGCGCGATCTCGCGGGTGAGCCGGCCGTGGTCCGGATCTCGCAACTGACGGCGGGACTCAACGGAGGAGACCATGGAAACTGGGTCGCGAGAGAAGCTGCTGGAGATCCTCAAGAAGTTCCGGAATGCCATGCTCGTCACGCAGGCCAACCACGGCTCGCTGCGGGCGCGTCCCATGGCGCTGGTGAAGGTCGACGACGGCACCGGGGACATCTGGTTCATGACGAGCATCGACTCGGGCAAGATCGACGAGATCGAGTCGAATCCGGAGGTGAACGTGACGCTCCAGGAGGAGCGCCGCTTCCTGTCGCTCTCGGGTCGCGCGTCGATCGTGAGGAGCCGGGCGAAGATCGAGGAGCTGTGGTCGGAAGAGGCCAGGGTCTACTTCCCGAAGGGCAAGGACGACCCCCACCTCGCGCTCATCCATGTGACCCCGCGCGAGGGCGAGTACTGGGACAACCAGGGCACGGCCGGGCTCCGGTTCCTGGTCGAGGCGGTCAAGGCCTACGTCACCGGGACGACCCCGAAGACCGACGCCAGCCAGCACGCCGCGGTGCCGCTCAACGGCGGGCCGACGAGCGACGGCCGGGTGGCCGCGCGGTAAGCGATCTCCACCGCGGCGCGGAGCGCTGCGCCGGCTCGCTCTGGCGCAGCGCTCCGACGCGTCGATGCGGCCGACGTGGCGCGGCGCCGCATGCGACATCGCGCCTCACTGCCCTCTGCGGCGCTCCTGAGTCTGCCCCCCCCTCCCCCCAGCATCGAACCGGCGCGCGTAGCAGATCGCTCCGCCCGTGCAGGCTGGCCCCACCTCCACGATCCCGCGCGAGGAACGAACGCCGCGCCGCGCGCGGCGAGCGCGCGAATCCAGCGGACGCGGCGAGTCCGCGAGCGCCCGCGCGCGCGGGGGACCAGCGGGACGGAGCGTGGCGCATCCCTTGCTCTTCATGGAATTGCACCGTGTTCACCTTCTGAGATGGACGTGACGCGGGAACCCGTCAGCAGCGAGGTCAGGCATGGGGATCTTCACGATATCTCGTCGAGCTCAGATGATGATGGTCGCGGCGGCCGCGGTCGTTGTCATCGTGGGGTTACGCTACGCCGAGCCGTTCCTCGTGCCGGTGCTGTTCGGGATCGCGCTCGCGGCGATCTCCTCGCCCATCGCGAGCTGGGTGACGCGGCGGGGGCTCCCCCCGGCCGTCGGGGCGCTGGCGGCGCTCGTGGTCGACCTCGCGATCCTGGCCTTCGTGGGGGCGGTGGTCACCATCGCGGGGGTGGAGCTGGAGGAGAAGGTGCCGGCCTACCTGGCGCGCGCCTCGGAGATCACCGTGGCGATCGCCGCGACGCTCACGGAGCGCGGGCTGCCGGTGAACCCGGAGTTCCTGTCCAAGACGCTGCACACGGCGTCCCTGGTGCCGCTGCTCGGCGGGGCCGCGGTGACGGTCGCCAGCGCGGCGTCGAACCTGGGCATGGTGCTCCTCGTCGTCTTCTTCGCGCTCTGCGAGTTCGCGGGCGCCGGCGCGAAGCTCCGGGCGATCATCGCGGACCCCGGCCGCGGGCTCGAGCACGTCGACCGCATCGTGCGCGAGGTGAAGAAGTACCTGCTCGTGAAGACGCTGACCAGCCTGCTCGTCGCCGTGCTCGCCTACGTGATGCTGGTCCTCCTGGACGTGGACCTGGCGCTCCTCCTGGCGTCGAGCCTGTTCGTCCTGCACTTCATCCCGAACATCGGCGCGGCGGTGGCGACGATCCCGGCCGTGCTCGCCGCGCTGGCGAGCCAGGGGCCCGGGACCGCGGCGATCGTGGCGATCGGGTATCTGCTCATCAACCTGCTGGTGGGCAATGTGCTGGAGCCGCGGGTCCTCGGGCGGACGCTGGGGCTGTCCCCGCTCGCCGTGCTGCTCGGGATGCTCTTCTGGGGCTGGCTCTGGGGGCCGTCGGGGGCGCTGCTGTCGGTGCCGATCATGATGGTGGCGAAGATCACGCTGGAGAACGTGGAGGGGCTGTCGTGGATCGCGCGCGTCATGGAGCCGGCGCCGGAGGAGCACGAGCCGGAGGTGGCGCCGGCGAGCGAGGAGCAGGCGCCGCCGTCGCTGCTGCGTCCGAGCGTGGCGGGAGCGCGGAGATCGGGGTGAGCGAGGTTGTGCCCGGCCAGGGGGCCGGCGAGGGAGCACGTCGCGCGGTGCGGGTCAGGGCGCCGCGGACGGCGCCGGCGCGATCCCGAAGACGCGCTCGTGGCGGGCGCTCACATGACACCCCATGCACGACGCGACCCGGCCGGCGGAGGTCACCTCGCCCCCGGGCGCGACCGTCCCGTAGACCCAGCCGGCGTCGGTGCCGGGGGTCTCCGGCGCGACCTTGAGCACCACGTAGGCGCCGGCGAAGCGCGACGCGCGGTAGACGCGATCGCCGTCCCGCAGGTAAGGATCGAAGTGATCCGGCGTGCCGGACGCGCCGTCAGGCCCCGAAGGCTGGTGCGATGGGAGCTCGGGGACCTCCTTCGCGTCGACGAGCTCGGGGTGGTAGCTCTCCTTGACGAGGGCCTGCCCGACCGGCTGGGACACGGGCGCCTCGGCCTGCACCAGCGGATAGCGATCGCGGTGCTTGGCGAACACCGAGTAGAGCTTGCGGGCGTGACCGCCGTCCTCGGCGGCGCTCATGCGGGCACGGCCGGGGAGCGGCAGGCGGCACAGCCAGGGCGCCCAGCGGAGCTCGTCGTCGACGCGGCCCCAGGCCTTGTAGTCGCGATAGGCGGAGGCGATCAGCGGGGCGAAGCGGGCGTCCACCTCGGCGGCGCCTGCCGAGGGCGCAGCGGCCGGAGACGCCGGAGAGGAGGACGAACCGCCGGAGGGAGGGCTCTTCGGGTTCTCGGCATCCGGAGAGACGGGCTCGTCCACGGGGTGGCTGCACGCAGGCACGAGCACGAGAAGGAACCAGGCGACGCGCATGAGGCTGGATCTTACGCTCCGGCCGACAAAAAGGTCTCGGCCTCGCGCATCTCCGGATCTCGGCCGCCTCGCCGCCCTCCGCAGGCGGCCAAGATCACGATACCGATCGCGTAGATCCGTCCGATGAAGGCGCGGACCCGTCCGAGGACGGCGCAGATCCGTCCGGCTGCATTGTCTCCGCCGGCGTCGCTGGAGCAGCCGACGGCGCCGGCGCGGCGCGGGCCGGCTGGCAGCGGGGGCAGAAGTACGTCGACCGCATCATCGTCCCCTGGCGGCGCATCTGGATCGCGGCGCCGCAGTCGTAACAGGCGCGCCCCTCGCGGCCGTAGACGCTGACCGGCCGCCTGCCGCGGTCGAACCCCGCGCGCGTCGTGCGCGTGTGGAGGTAGTGCGCGGTGGGACCGCGGTACGCGCCGGAGGGATCCCGCGGCTCGACGTTGGCCTGCAGGAGACGGCGGCCGAGGTCGAGCATCGCGGAGAGCTCCTCGTCCGAGTACGCCCGGACCGGGGCGAACGGGTCGAGCCGCCTCCGGAAGAGGAGCTCGCTCTTGTAGACGTTGCCGATGCCGGCGACGACGCGCTGATCCATGATCGCGACCCCGAGCGGCACCTCGTCGAGCGCGCGCAGGCGGCGGAGCGCCTCCGCGGCGTCGAAGCCGTCGCCGAGCAGGTCCGGGCCGAGGCCGCCGAGCAGCCGGTCGCCGCGCAAGGCGCTCGCGCGGAGCAGGCGCACGATGGGCGCCCGGAAGCAGACGGCGACGTAGCCCGGGACCGCGAGGATCGCCGACGCCGTCGCCTCGGACCGCTTCCAGCGCTCGCCCTCTCGGTAGAGGTGCCACGCGCCGCTCATCCGCAGGTGCGTGTGCAGCACGGTGCCCTCGTCGAAGAAGATCAACAGGTTCTTGCCGCGCGCCTCCACGCGCTCGATGCGCCGGCCGACGAGCGCGTCGCACCGCCGGTCGCTCCGGGGCAGCTCCAGGGCGATGACGCGCGCGCCCTCCAGCGCGGGGCCAAGGGCAGCGGCGATCCGGAAGAGCGTGTCGCCTTCGGGCATGAGCGGCTCCAGGACGCTCTGGGTGCCGACCGACCGGATCGCAAGGGGCTCCAGCGCGAAGAGCGTACGATGCTCCGCCGGCACATGTCCGCCTGCGCCTGCATCCGCGCGCAGGAGATGATCGTCCTCGAGATCGGGAACGCCACCGGCGCCGACAGCAAGGCTGCGAGGATCGGCGCCCGCCGAGATCCCGGGGAGCTACCGCGTCGTCCACGAGAGCGGCTAGCACCGTCTGTCTCTCAGGCGTTCGTTAAGAATTGTAATGTTGGGTGTTATGGCGTGAAGGGCGCAAAATAAAACCGAGCTGAGCCAGGCAGACGAAGGGGACAGCACTGCTGTGCCTGCGGACTTTTCTTTCGGAGCGACAATCGACCGTCGGCGCGCAGCGCGCGAGGTGTGCCGTTGCAGCAAGGCTGGTGCGCTGCTTCCACGATTCGCCGCCATCCTCGGCGGCGCTCTCACCAATGCAGGAATGCATCCGTCGATGGCCGTATCGAGCGCTCGGCCCGCGCGCTTGCCCGAGCCGGGCATTCGTTCTAAGGTGTGTCGCATCGACCCGGAGGCCAGGAAAGACCTCCATCGCAAAAGGAGTTATCCATGCGTCGGATCGGCCCTGCTACCCGCTTGCGGTTCTTCTTCGCTGCCCTGACTGCAGGCGCGGCGATGCTGGGAAGCGCCGCCCTGCTGGCTCCCTCGAGCGAGGCGGCGCCCGGGGCGAACTGCATCTACTACAGCGACGAGAGCCACACGACGGTCGTCGGCAAGTACGGCCGCGATTGCTGCAACAACCAGATCGCGTGGGGCACCAAGACGCAGCATTACGAGTGCGGCGGGTGTTTTCTCTGCACCCCGCCTCCTCGCTGAGGCAAGCACGCCACGCTCCGCCCGCTCTCGTGACCGTCGCACGGATCGCTCCTCGGCACGGATCGCAATCGATCCAGAGGACAGCGGGAATTCCAGGGACCGATCTGCCCGGCGTGCCTGGCCGGGCGCGTGCTCTCTCGGATCGCGCGGCTGACCAACGGCTTTCTTGCTCCAGAAGTCACCATCGACGATCATCCAAATCGCGGGGGTTGGCATGAACAAGAACCGTGCTTCTCGATGGCTGTGCGGCGCGCTCGGGCTCGGGCTCGCGGCCCTCTCTGGCTGCTCTGGCAAGGTCGACAGGGTTGACCCTGGCCCGGGCGGCTCGTCGAGCGCAGGGGGCTCGACCGGAGCGGACGGCCACGGCGTCAGCGCCGGCGTCAGCGCGAGCGGCGCTGGCGCGGGCGGCGCGGGGGCCTCTGGCGCGGGTACGGGCGGCGCCGGCGACGGCGGCTCCGGGGGTGCGGGGACGAGCGGCTCCGGGGCTGGCGGCTCAAGCCACGGGTCGGGCGGTTCGAGCAGCACGGGCACCGGCAAATTCGTCGGCAACATCACGACGGATCGCGCCGTGCGCGACGACTTCGTCCGGTACTGGGACCAGATTACGCCCGAGGTCGAGGGCAAGCTCGGCAGCGTCGAGTTTTCCCGCGGCGTTCGAGACTGGAGCAGGCTCGACGCGATCTACAAATACGCGCAGGACAACGACATTCCCTTCATGGAGCACGCCTTCGTGTGGGGGGCCACCCAGCCGAGCTGGCTCGTGCGCCTCACCGCCGACGAGCAGCGGCAGGCCATCAGGGACTGGATGCAGGCGTTCTGCGAACGGTATCCCGCGACGAAGTACATCATCGTCGTGAACGAGCCGCCGCCCCACACCACGCCTACCTTCAAGAACGCCATCGGGGGCGATGGCGAGAGCGGCTATGACTGGATCGTCAACTCCTTCAAGTGGGCGCGCGAGTTCTGCCCGGGCGCGACCCTGATCCTGAACGACTACAACAACATCGAGTACAAGGGCGAACACGACCGCTTCGTCGAGATGGTGAAGGCGCTGCTGGCCGCGGGCGCTCCGATCGACGGCCTCGGCGCGGAGGCCCACGACGCATACAAGATGGACACCGGTACGGTGCAGGGCTTCATCGACGGGCTCGCCGCCACGGGCCTGCCCGTGTACATCACCGAGTACGACATCAGCCTCGCGGACGACGAGGAGCAGCGACGGGTGATGGAGGAGCAGTTCACGATGTTCTACAACCACCCCGCCGTCAAAGGCATCACCCTCTGGGGCTATGTCGTCGGCTCCACCTGGCGGGACAACACGGGTCTCCTGCACCCGGACGGCACCATGCGGCCGGCCATGGCCTGGCTGATGGAGTTCCTCGGTCGCGGGGAGTGACCCGTCGCCGGCCCGCTCGGAGCGTGGGGCGACGAGCACCGCACCGCCGCGCCCGACTCGGCAGCGGGCGAGCCGAGCGCACGCGCTGGAGGCCCCCGCGGTTGACCCGGATATGGCAGAGCGGCGGCGTTGGCGGCAGCGGTGAGCGCGGTGAGCGCCGACGGGCAACCGCTCGGGCGGGCGCGTGAGGGGACGCCGGCCGTCGGCGTCAGCGCGTGGGCGCCGACGAGCCGACCGTCCGCGCGCAGCGGAAGCCCATATCATGGGCCCGGGTGGAGTAGCTCTCCAAGCCGGAGCCGTACGATCGATCCGCGAGCCGCAGCTTCGTCAGCGCGGTGTACCAGGAGCCCCCCCGCGCGCCGGCGCCAACGACGTCGACGTCAGGCCAGCCGAGCAACTTGACGTCGGGGTTCCCGAAGCCGTCGAGCTCGCCGGTGCCGGGGGTACCGGTAAACGCCCGGCCCTGGGGCTCCCCGACGGTCACGCACCACTCCCAGAGATTGCCGCTCAGCCCCATCACCCGGTAATACGATGCGCCGGTCCGCTCTCGCTCGTTCACCTGGACCGGGGACAGGCTGGACTGGTCCTCGACGAAATCGCGACGCATGCCGAAGGCGCACGCGCCGGACCAGGACGCCGGCGGGCCGCCGAAGGCGTTGCCGGGCAGCGGTCCGGAGCCGCCGTCGCCGCCGACGAAGATGGCCTGTTGGAAGGCCGCGTTGCCGTTGACCCAGCTCACGCCCCCCTCGTTGCCGAAGATCACCTGGGCCTGCACGGCCGTGGTGGTGCCCCACGCATACTCGCAGCTCACGGCCTGCGCTGGACCACGGCAGGCCTTCTCGTACTCGAGCTCCGTCAGCGGGCGCAGGCCCGCCCAGCAGGCGAAGGCTGCCCCGTCCATCCACGCGAGCCAATTGCAGGCGTTGTCGGGACGCAGCGTGAGGCGAGCGCTCGATTGCGTCATGAAGGTGGTGTAGCGATAAGAACCAAACCAGTACGAAAAGCGCACCGTTCTCGCCGGGCCCTGGAGCGTGTTGACGAAATCGCCGTACTGGCCCTGGTTGATCTGGTACTTCATCACGTAGAAGGCGCCGTACCCGTTCGGGAATCCCTTCGGAATCGGGCCCTGCCCGTCGCCCTCGTTCCCGTCGGACGCGTCCCCGTCGTAGTAGAGCCGCGACCGGTCGCCGTTCGGCCCCACCTCGATCGGGCCGTCGGACGTCACGCGGTAGGATCGATCGGGTTCCTTGTCGCCGAGCGAGGCGTCGTAGAAGCAGGCGGCCGGCCCCCCGCCAGGGCCCAGCGGATCCCCCAGCGAGAACGGGCCCTCGGGGATGTAGACCATCTCGATGCCGAACACCCAGAGCGACACGTGGTCGGCGAAGGCAGGGCCGTCCGGTGGGCGGCAGAGGGTCAGGGTCACCGCGCGGAAGACGACAGGGCCCACGCCGGCGTTCTCGTCGCTGCGGTAGAGGAACACGCCGCGCTGATCCTCGGGGAGGAGCACCTCGCCTCCAACGGGCGCGCGGGCGGCTGCGATCAGCGCGTGCCGCCACTCGCTCATCCGGCTGGCCTCGAGGCCGTGGCTCCTGTCGCCGAGCGCCCGCACGGTGATGTCCTCGACGGACGACTCCAGCGGGCCCATCGGGCTGCGGTGGTGGTACCGCTCCACCCGGACGCGCCACTTCTGGCCCGGGGTCACCGGGTGCACCTCACGCTTGCCGCGCAATCGCAAGGAGCTCGGCCTCCCAGACACGGGAGCGGGGATCGGCGCAGCCGCCGCGGGAACGGGGATCGCCACCGCCGCCGCCACGGCAGCGGGGGCCGCCGCGGGAGCGGGGACCGCCGCCATCGCCGCTGCGGCGAGCGGGGACAGGTCCCCCTGATCCGCCGCAGCGCGGATGTCCCCGTTGTCGTGCAACGGGACCACCTCGGTGCCGCGGTACTTGACGAAGAGCCAGACGGCGTCCCAGTTGCCAGCCCCCGGCCCGCCGCGCTCGCGGAACGAGTTGTCCCAGGCGACGTCGAAGCGAACGGTGATCTCGTCGCCCTCCCGGCCGACGATCTCCAGGTTGGTGACGCGCGCGCTGCCGGCGGTCGGGGGGCTGCGGGTCTCGAGGTCCATTGCTGTTTCTCCTTGCTCGACGCGACACACGGGCGTGACGAGGGGTGAGCCCGTCGCGCCGCGTCCGCTCAGGTGGGGTGCACCGTCGGCCAGCGACGGTAGCGCGGCGCGTCCACAGCCGGGCTCGCCTCGCGCAGGCGCTCCACGTCGGCGCAGTCCCGGATCACCCCCTCGGGGCGGCTCCGGCTGCGCACCAGGAGGGCGGGCTCCCCGGAGTAGCCCGGCGGGACGTCCGCCGCGTGGTAGCGCAGATCGAGGCTCCAGCGGACGCGCTCGGTCCGGTTCAGGCCGGACCGGTGCGGCATGAGGCCGCTCATGAGGAGCACATCGCCCGGGCGGGCCGGGACCTTCACGGACTCGAGCGGCGGCAGCGCCTCGCCCAGGATCTCGAGAAACGGCTCGCCGTGCACGTTGCGGTGCGGAAGGATGCCTCGATGACCGCGGGGGAGCACCTCGATGCAGCCGTTCTCCTCGGTGGACTCCGTGAGCGGGATCCAGACGGTCGCGTAGAAGTACCGGTCACACTCCGGCACCAGGTAGGCCACGTCCTGGTGCCACGGCATGGCGCGCATCCACGAGATGGGGCTGCTGCTCGGGAGCTTCGGCCGGACGCGGTAGCCGGGGTGGCAGGCGATCTCGGGGCCGAGCAGCGGCTCGAGCAGATCGAGGAGCGCGGGGCCGCGGATCAGCTCGAGCAGCGCAGGGCGCATGTAGTTGCGGTTGAAGAGCGTCCGCACCACCGCGTCCGTGCGCAGGGAGAGCCGGTGCAGGCGCGTGTCGAAGCCGTGCTCCTCCAGCGGATCCTCGAGCTGGCCTCGGTCGCGGAGATCCCGGGAGCAGGCGTCGACCGCCGCGTCGAGCTCGTCGATGACCGCGGCGACGACCGGCGGGGGGAGCGCGCCCTCGACGAGCAGGTAGCCCTCGTCGGAGAAGGCGCGGAGCATGGCGTCGCTGAGGGTCGCGCTGCTCACAGGGTGATCTCCTCCCATCCCCCCGCGGGCTCGGCGCGCGCGGCGAGCAGCTCCGCGAGGGCGAGCACGCCCGGCGAGCGTAACACATCGACGATCGAGACCGCGATCGCCAGCTCGGCCGCGAGCCGGCTCCGGAGCTCGACCGCCATGAGCGAATCGAGGCCGAGGCGGACGAGGGGCTCGTCCAAGGGCAGATCCGCCGCGGGCCGGCGCAGCGCCGCCGCAACGCGGGCCCGCAGGTACAGCTCGAGGCGCCCCCGCCGCTCCTCGGGCGCGCCGGCGAGCGGGTCGGCGACCAGCAGGGCGGCGCCCCCCGGGCCCGAGGGGGCCGCGCCGCGCCCGGCGAGCAGCGCGAGGCGCGGAGCGGCCGCGGCCTCGGGGTAGGCTGCCGACCACGCGCTCCAGTCGACGCCCAGCACGCCGACGTGGGGCGGTGCGCCAGCGAGCAGGCGCTCCAGCACGTCGAGGCAGCGATCCGGGGCGAGGGGCGCGACGCCGCGCGGCGCGGCGCGCCGGCCCTCGGCCCGCTCGCGCCGCGCGGCCATGCCGACGCCGTCCCAGTAGCCCCAGCCGACGCTCAGCGCGGGGAGGCCGCGCGCCCGGCGATCGTGGGCGAGCGCGTCGAGGAACGCGTTGGCGGCGGCGTAGCCGCCGAGCAGGGGCGAGCCGAGCTGCGTCGCGGCGGAGGAGAAGAGCACGAAGAGGTCGAGATCCGCGAGCAGGCGATCGAGCAGCCAGGCGCCGAGCACCTTGGATCGCAGGTCGGGGAGGAGATCGTCGGCCGCGAGCTGGTCGAGCGGCGCGGGGCGATGCACCCCGGCGCAGTGGATCACGCCGCGGATGGCAGGCCAGGCCGCGGCGTCGTGGGCCGCGAGCGAGGCGCGCAGGGCCCGCTCGTCGCCGACGTCGGCCACGGCGATCCGCACGCGCGCCCCGAGCGCCTCGAGGGCGGTGATCGCGGCGGCGCGCGCGTCGCCCGCCCCGGCCGCGCTGGGCGGCGTCCGGCCGAGGAGGACGAGGTGCCGCGCGCCCCGCTCGACCAGGCGGCGCGCGACGAGCAGCCCGAGGTCGCCGAGGCCGCCGGTGACGAGGTAGCTCGCGTCGGGGCGCAGCCGGAGCGGCTCGGGGGCGGAGCGCTCGTCGTCCCACGTCGAGAGCCGAGCCGCGAGGCGCTCACCCCGGCGGTACGCCACCTCCTCCGCGGGGCCGGATCGGCCGGCGATCTCCGCGGCGATCAGGGCCGCAGCCTCCCCGGCGGCGGCGTCCGGCGGCAGGTCCACGAGGCCGCCGAGGTGCTCGGGGCGCTCGGCCTCGAGCGTGCGCCCGAGTCCGAGGAGCACGGCCTGCGCCGCGGCGACCGGGCCTGGCTCGACCGGCTGCGCGCCGCGCGTGATCAGCCAGATCCGGTGCGATCGCCCGGAGTCGAGCGCGCCGTGGAGCTGCTCCAGCGCGAGGCCCGCGAGCCGCAGCACCTCGGCTTCCAGCGCGGCCGCGCTTGCGGCGCCGCCCGCCGGCGCGTCCAGCGCGACGAGGTAGACGATCTCCCACGGCGGCTCCGGCGCCGCGGCGCCGGGGAGCGAGGCGCGTGCGGCGCCGACGTCCGGCCTCACGAGAGCGCAGGGGCGGCCATCGGCCCGAGCGATGGCCGCGAGGCGGTCGCCCACGCCGCCCCGATCCGCGACGATCAGCCAGCCGCCGCGCGACGTCGTCGCGCCGGCGGGGCGCGGCGCCGGCTGCCATTGGAGGACGGTGAGCGCGTCCTCGGGGCGGCGCTGCGGTCCGCGCGCGGCGAGGCGCGCCAGCCGGAGATCGTCGACCTCGACGACGATCCGGCCGTCCGGATCAGCGACGCGCACGTCCGCGTGTACGCCGTCTCGATCGCGGTGGCGGACGGTCAGGTGGCTCCAGAGCCGCGGGACCAGGGGGCCGCGCAGGCGCACCCGCGCGACGCCCGCGAGCACGAAGGGGCCGGGCATCGCGGGGTCCTCGGCGAGCTCCACGGCGGCCTGGCCGCAGGCGTCGAGCAACGCGGGGTGCAGCGCGTGGCGCGGCAGCGCGCCCGCGACCTCCGCGGGGGCCACGATCTCGGCGAGCGCCTCGGCGTCGCCGCGCCACAGCCGCGCGATGCCCTGGAAGCCGGGGCCCCAGGCGTTGCCGCGCGCGGCGCGCCGCGCGTAGAAGGCGGCGCCAGGCTCGACGGCGCCGCAGCGGGCGCGGATCGCGGCGACGTCGAGCGCGAGGGGCGCGGTGGCTGGCTGGGCGACGGCGGCTCCGCCGCGCGCGACGAGCGTCCATGCCGGCTCGCCAGGGCGGCGCTGGTGCAGGCGGAACGCGGCCGCGCCCGGGCCCTGCTCGGTGACGAGCATCTGGAACCGGCACGTGCCGTCGCCTGGCAGCACCGCGGGCCGTTCGTAGACGACGTCCGTGAGATCGCGGGGGCCCGGTCCGAAGAGCTCCGCCGTGGCGGCGAGCGCCGCGTCGAGCGTCGCCGTGCCCGGGAGCACGATGGCGTCCTCGACGCGGTGGTCGGCGAAGAGGGCCAGATCCGCCGCGTCGAGCGCGCCGTGCCAGAGGTGGGCGCCCGGCGGCTCGGCCAGCGCGATGTGCTCGCCGAGCAGCGAGCGGGCCGCCGGAGCGCGGCGCTCCGGCGCTGCCGGGAGGGCCGCGCGGTCCCAGGGGTAGGCCGGCAGCGCTGCGCGCGGCCCGCCGGGCGGCTGGAGCGCGCTCCACGCGACGGGGAAGCCGAAGCAGTACAGCGCGCCGACGGCGGCGAGGAGGCCCGCGCGATCGTCCTCGCCCCGCCGCATGGCGGCGAGCAGCGGGCTGCGCGCCTCGAGGCCGAGGAGGGCGAGGCCCTCCCGGAGCGGCGCGAGCAGCGTCGGGTGCGGGCCCAGCTCGAGGAACACGGAGGGGGTGTCGGACACGAGCGTCCGCAGCGCGGGCCAGAAGCGCACCGGCTCCCGAAGGTTCCGGGCCCAGTAGGCGGCGTCGAGCTCGGGCCCCTCGACCGGCGCGCCCGTCACCGTGGAGATCATCGGCCTCGCCGCGCGGCGGGGCTGCAGATCCGCGAGCTCGGCGCGGATCGTGGGGCAGAGCTCCTCCACCGCCGCGCTGTGCGAGGCCACGTCCACCCGGATCCGCCGCGCGTCCACCCCGCGGCGCTCCAGCTCCGCGACGATGGCGTCGAGCGCGGCGGCGTCGCCCGCGATGACCGTCGCGGTCGGCCCGTTGACGGCGGCGATCGAGAGCGCCTCCGGCCGCCCTGCGACGAGCTCCGCGGCCTGCTCCGCCGAGAGCGCGACCGCGGCCATGCCGCCCGAGCCTCGCGCGCGCGAGAGGAGCCGGCTGCGGCGCGCGACGACCTGCAGGCCCGCCTCGACGTCGAGCGCGCCCGCGACGACGGCGGCCGCGGCCTCGCCCATGCTGTGGCCGATCACCGCGTCGGGCTCGATGCCGAAGGCGCGGAGCTGCGCGGCCAGGGAGACCTGGATCGCGAAGAGCAGCGGCTGGACGCGATCGACGCGATCGAGCCAGGCGGGATCGCCGGCGAGCGCGTCGCGGAGCGACCAGCCCTCGGCGGCGCGCAGGGCGCGGTCGCATGCCTCGAAGCGCTCGCGAAAGGCGGGCTCGCTCTCGAGCAGCGCGCGGCCCATGCCGGGCCACTGGCCGCCCTGCCCCGGGAAGACGAAGGCGAGCCGCGGCCGTCCGGCGACCGGAGAGCGCCCGGCGCTCGTACCGGGCCGCGGCTCGCCCTTCAGGAAGGCGTCGAGCCGCTCGGCGAGCTCGGCGCGGCCCCGGGCGACCAGCGCGAGGCGGTGCTCGTGGTGCGCGCGCCCGAGCGCGGCGGCGGCGCAGATCGCGTGGACCTCCGCGCGCGAAGGCTCGCCCTCCGGCGCGTCGAGGAGCCGCCGGTAGCCCGCCGCGAGCGCGCGCAGCGCCCCGGGGCTGCGCGCCGAGATGGGCAGGAGCTCGGCGCACCCCGGCGGGCGCGGCGCGGGCGCGGGCGCCGGGCGGGGCGCCTCCTCGAGCACGAGGTGCGCGTTCGTGCCGCTCAGGCCGAAGGAGCTGAGCCCCGCGAGCCGCGGCCCGCCCCCCGGCGGCCACGGCGTCGGGGCTCGCGGCAAGAGGAAGCACGAGCCCGCGAGCGGCAGATCGGGGTTGGTCTCCTCCAGGTGGAGGTTCGGCGGGATCTCGCCGCGCTGCAGCGCGAGCGCCGCCTTGAGCAGCCCCGCCATCCCGGCCGCGGCCTCGAGGTGCCCGAGGTTGGTCTTCACCGCGCCGAGCACGCAGGCCCCCCCATCGGGGCGCGGCGCGCCGACGACGGCGCGCAGGGCCTCGACCTCGATGGGATCGCCGATCCGGGTGCCGCTGCCGTGCGTCTCGACGTAGCCGATCTGCGCGGGCGAGGCGGCGGCGTCGGCGAGGGCCAGCCGGATCACCTCCTCCTGCGCGCGGCCGCTCGGCGCGGTCAGGCCGTTGGTGCGGCCGTCCTGGTTCACCGCCGTCCCGCGCACGAGCGCGCGGATGTCGCGGCCCGCGGCGAGCGCGTCGGAGAGCCGCTCGAGGACGACGACGCCGCAGCCCTCGCCGCGCACGAAGCCGTCCGCGCGCGCGTCGAACGTCTTGCAGCGCCCGTCGGCCGCGAGCATGCCGAGCTTGGCCATCGCCACCCACTCCTCCGGCGCGAGCACGAGGCTCACCGCGCCGACGATGGCGCGGTCGCACTCGCCGGCCAGCAGGCTGCGGCAGGCGAGGTGGACGGCGACGAGCGAGGACGAGCAGGCGGTGTCCACGACGAGGCTCGGCCCGCGCAGGTCGAGCAGGTAGGAGATGCGGCCCGCCGCGAGGCACTGCTGGGCGCCGAGGCCCGCGTAGGCGTCGATCGCGCCCGGGTCCGCGAGCGCGAGGCGCGCGTGGTCACCCTGGTAAGCCGCGACGAATACCGCGGTTCGGCTGCCGGCGAGGGAGGGGCCCGGCAGGCCGGCGTCGTCGAGCGCCTCCCAGGTGACCTCGAGGAGCACGCGGTGCTTCGGGTCCATGCGCGCCGCTTCGCGCGGGGAGACGCCGAAGAACGCGGCGTCGAAGCGATCGATCTCGCGCAGGAAGGCGCCCCACCGCGAGCTCGTCCGACCGGGCGCGCCCGGGTCCGGGTCGTACCAGGCGCGCGCGTCCCAGCGCTCGGGCGGCACCTCGGTCACGGCGTCGTGGCCGCCGCGCAGCAGGCGCCAGAGGCCCTCCGGATCGTCGGCGCCACCTGGGAGCCGGCAGCCCATGCCCACGATGGCGACGGGATCCACCACGAGCCGCCGCGGGATCTCACCCGCGGCGCGCAGCTTGCGCGCGAAGAGCGCCCGCCGCTCCGGCGACAGCGCGGCGGCGCGCGCCGACACCTCGTCCCAGGGGATCTCCCGGCCTTCCATCCAGCACCCCGCCAGCAGCCCGCGCGCTGCCGCGCTCGAGCGCGCACCCTACCACGAGCGCGCGTGCGCATGTCACGACCCACAGCGGCCCGCGCCGGCTTGCTGATCCCGAAGTTCTCACGTATTCAGCGGACTTTCCACGCGAGGTTCGCTCGTTCCCGGGAGGTCGCGTGCCGCTGTACTCGACGGATGACAAGCAGGTGGGGGCCTGCGACACGAGCGCAAGGCGCCGCGAGGACCCCCGGAGCGTCGAGCCCGCCGAGCCGGTCGCGCTGATCGGGATGGCCGGCCGCTTCCCCGGGGCGCCGAGCGTCGAGGATCTCTGGAAGCTCCTCTGCGACGGCGCGGAGGCCATCCGCGACGTCCCTGCAGACCGCTGGGACGCGGAAGCCTACCACGCGCCCGATCCGGCCGCCCCCGGCAAGATGCTCACGCGCGCGGGCGGCTTTCTCGGCGAGGTCGACCGCTTCGACGCGGCCTTCTTCGGCATCTCGCCGCGCGAGGCCGCGCACATGGACCCGCAGCAGCGCCTCGCGCTCGAGGCGAGCTGGGAGGCGCTCGAGGACGCCGGCATCCCGGCGGCGGGGCTCACCGGCAGCGCGACGGGCGTGTTCCTGGGCGCCATGTGGCGCGACTATGGCCGGCTGCCCGGCGCCCGCGGCGAGGCGATCTCGCAGCACACGGCGACGGGCAACGATCTCAGCATCCTGGCGGCGCGCGTCTCGTACGCGCTCGGGCTGGAGGGGCCGAGCGTGGCCCTCAACACCGCTTGCTCCTCGGCGCTCGTCGCCGTCCACCTCGCCTGCCAGAGCCTGCGCGCGGGCGAGTCGTCGCTCGCGCTCGTGGGCGGCGTGAACCTCATTCTCTCGCCCGAGAGCACGGTGGCCATGACCAAGTTCGGCGGGCTGTCGCCCGACGGCCGGTGCTTCTCTTTCGACGCGCGGGCCAACGGCTACGTGCGGGGCGAGGGCGTGGGCGTCGTGGTGCTGAAGCTCCTCGCGCGCGCGCGCGAGGACGGCGACCGCGTCCGCTGCGTGATCCTCGGCAGCGCAGTGAACAACGACGGTCGGGGCCGGACGGGGCTGAGCTCCCCGAGCGCCCGCGCGCAGGCCGCGCTCCTGCGCCGCGCCTACCGGAGCGCGGGCGTCCTGCCGGCCGCGGTCCAGTACGTCGAGGCGCACGGCACCGGCACGTCCGCCGGCGACCCCGTGGAGGCGGAGGCGCTCGGGGAGGTGCTCGGCGCGGGCCGGCCGGCGGACCGCCCGCTCCGCATCGGATCCGTGAAGACCAACATCGGGCACCTCGAGCCTGCAGCGGGCGCCGCGGGCCTGATCAAGGCCGCGCTCTGCGTCGAGCGCGGGGCCGTGCCGCCGAGCCTGAACTTCGAGACGCCGAACCCCCGCGTCCCCTTCGAGGCGTGGCGCCTGCGCGTGCAGACCGAGATCGGCCCCTGGCCCTCGCCCGCCGAGCCCGCCCTCGCCGGCGTGAGCGCGTTCGGCTTCGGTGGCACCAACGCCCACCTGGTCCTCGCCGAGCCGCCAGCGCCCGAGGGCGAGGCGCACGCGCCAGGCCTGCGGGTGATCCTGGTGTTCGCGGGCCACGGATCGCAGCGGCCGGGCATGGGCGGCGCGCTGCTCGAGCGCGAGCCGGTCTTCCGCGCGGCGCTCGAGGCGTGCGCCGACGCGCTCCATGGCCTCGGCGGCCCGGCGATCCTGCCAGCGATCGCGGCCGGCGCGGCGAGCGCCGCGCTGGAGGACGTCGAGGTGGCCTGGCCTGCGCTGGTGGCGTTGGAGATCGGGCTCGCGGCGCTGCTGCGATCGTGGCGCGTGGAGCCCGCGGCCGTGGTGGGCCACAGCGTCGGCGAGGTCGCGGCCGCGCACGTGGTCGGGGCGCTGAGCCTCGAGGAGGCGATGGAGATCGCGCTGCGCCTGGCCCGGCGGGCCGCGCGCGCGCGGGGCGGCGCCATGGCCCACGTCGACCTGCCCCCGGCCGAGGCGGCCGCGCTGATCGAGGGGCGCGCGGATCGGCTCCGGGTCGCGGTGCACGCGAGCCCCGGGGCCACGGTGCTGTCCGGCGACGCCGAGGCGCTCGGCGACGTGCTCGCCTCGTGCACCGCCCGCGGCGTCGGGTGGCGGCCGGTGCGGGGCGACGTCGCCGCGCACGGGCCGGCGCTCGCCTGCCCCGCCGCGCGTGCGGAGCTCGGCGCGGCGCTCGCCGGGCTCCGGCCCCGCGCGGCCCGGGTACCCCTCTATTCCAGCGCGACCGGCGGCGCAGCGCGGGGCGAGTCGCTCGACGCGGCGCACTGGGAGCGGAGCATCGCCGAGCCGGCGCGCTTCGCCGAGGCGGTCGCCTGCGCCGCCGCGGAGCCCTCGGCCGTGCTCGTGGAGGTGAGCGCGCAGCCGATCCTGCAGCAGGACCTCGAGGCGATCCTGGCGCACGCCGGGCGGGCCGCGGTGGTGCTCCCGTCGCTCCGGCGCGGCGAGGACGAGCGCCGCTCGATGCTCGACGCGCTGGCCGCGGTCCGCGAGGCCGCCGCCGGGCAGCGCGCCCCGTGCCCCGCGCGCGTGGAGATCGTCCCGCTGTCTGCGAGGGATCCGGCCGCGCTCGCCGCCCTGGCGCGCGCGCACCGGGCTCATCTCGCCTCGGAGGCGGGCCGACGCGCGCTGCTCGCCGACATCGCCTACACCGCCGCGGTCCGCCGCAGCCACCTCGAGCATCGCGCCGCCGCGGTCGGCGGTTCCCGCGAGGAGATCGGCGCCGCGCTCGACGCCCTCGCGGCGGCCGAGCGCGCCCCGGCGCCCGCCCTGCGGCGCCCCCGGATCGCGTTCGTGATCTCGGGCCAGGGCACGCAATGGGCAGGGATGGGCAGGGAGCTCTCCGCCTCGGAGCCCGTGTTCCGCGCGGCGATCGCGCGCTGCGACGAGCGCTGGCGGCGGCTCGCAGGCTGGTCGCTCGAAGCCGCGCTGGAGGCGGGCGAGGCCTCGAGGCGCCTGCACGACACCGAGATCGCCCAGCCGACCCTCTTCGCCGTCCAGCTCGGCTTGATGGAGCTCCTCGTATCGTGGGGCGTCGAGCCGGAGCTGCTGCTCGGCCACAGCCTCGGCGAGGTGGCAGCGGCCTGCGCGGCGGGGGCGCTGACGCTCGACGACGCCCTCGTCGTGGTGCACCACCGATCGCGGCTCCTTCAGCGAGCGACCGGGCTCGGCGCGATGGCCGCCGTCGAGCTCGCGCCCGAGGAGGCGGCGCGCGCGATCGCCGGCCACGAGGGCCGCGTGGCCATCGCCGCGGTCAACGATCCGGGCTCGGTGGTGCTGTCCGGGGAGACCGCGGCGCTCGAGGAGGTGCTGCGCGCGCTCCGCGGCCGGGGCGTCGAGGTCCGACCGCTGCCGGTCCGCTACGCCTTTCATAGCCCCCAGGTGGCGCCGCTCGGCGACGCGCTCGAGCGCGCGCTGGACCGCCTCGCGCCGCGGCGCGCGGCGCGCGCCCTGATCAGCACGGTGACAGGCGCGCGCGCCTCCGGCGCAGAGCTCGACGCGCGCTACTGGGGCCGGAACGTGCGCGAGCCCGTCCAGCTCGCGGCGGCGACGCGCGCCGCGCTGGATCTCGGAGCCGACGTGCTCGTCGAGATCTCCCCCCACCCCGCCCTCGCAACGTACCTCGAGCGCGCGATCGCCGCCGCGGGCGCCGCGGGCCGCGTCATCACCACCCTGCGCCGCGGCCGCGCGGAGCGCCGCGCGATGCTCGAGGCGCTCGCCGCGCTCTACGCCGCGGGGGTGGACGTCCGTTGGCGAGCGCTGCATCCCCGCGGCGGCCGCTGCGTCTCGCTGCCCTCGTACCCGTGGCAGCGGACGCGCTTCTGGCTCGACGCGCCCCCGGCCGAAGCGCCGGAGCGCCCCGCGCGGACCGGCGAGCACCCGCTGCTCGGCGGCGGCTTCACCGTGGCCACGCAGCCAGGCGCCCGGTTCTGGGAGCGGCGCCTCCGCGCCGGCGCGCCGCGCTGGCTGGCGGACCATCGCGTCCTCGGCGAGGTGATCGTCCCCGCGGCCGTCCTGGCGGAGATGGCGCTCGCGGCCGCGGCGGGCAGGGCCCCCGGAGGCGTCGTGCTGGACGATCTGCGCTTCGAGCGCCCGCTCGCGCTGCCAGCCACGGGCGCGCGGACCGTCCAGGTGGCCGTCACGCCTGGGCCGGGGGCGGGCGCCTCGGTGCAGGTGGCGAGCCTGCAGGAGGGCGGTGAGGCGTGGGTGGTACACGCGCGCGGCGAGGCGCAGCCCGCGGACGGCGCGCCCGGCGCGGAGCCCTCGCCGCCAGCCCCGCCGGAGCGGGCCGTCGCCGAGGACGCCGCCGCCCATTACGCCGACCTCGCCGCGCGCGGGCTCGTCTACGGGCCGTCGTTCCAGGGGCTCGTGGAGCTCTGGCGCGCCCCGGGCGAGGCCCTGGCCCGCCTCGTCGCGCCCGCCGCTCCGGCTCTCGAGCCCGGTCGCTGGATCCTCCAGCCCGCGCTCATCGACGGCGGGCTCCAGCTGCTCGCAAGGCTCCTCGGCGCTGCGCTGGAGCAGGGGCCCGGGGCGGCGGCCGGCTCGCCTGGCGGCGCCGGCGCCGCAGGGATCGCCTACGTGCCCGCCGGTGCTGAGCGGCTCCGCGTGTACGAGGCGCTGCCGCGCGAGGCGTGGGTGCGCGCGCGGCTCCGGCCGGCGGTGGGCGGCGAGCTGCCGCGCGGCGATCTCGCGTGGCTGGATGCGCGCGGCCGGGTGCTGGTAGAGGCCAGCGGAGTGCGCTTCGGCCAGCTCCACGGGACGCGCGCCTCGGACGCGTGGCTGCACCGCGTCTCGTGGGCGCCCCGGCCGCTGCGGGCCGCGGCGCCGCCGGGGAGCTCCTCGCCCGACGCGGGCACGTGGGTCATCGTGGGGGACGCGGGCGGGCTGGGCGCGGCCCTGGCGGCTCGGCTCGAGGCGCGGGGCCATCGCTGCGTGCGCGCGGCGGCCGGCGCGCGCGCCCCGCGCCGCGTCGACCGCCTGGATCCCGCCGATCCGGGGGCGCATCGCGCGCTCGGCGACCTCTCCCTCGCGGGCGGCGTGCCGCTGCGGGGTGTCGTGCACCTCGGCGCGCTGGACGCGCCGGCGCTGCCAGAGGCGGGCCTCGACGCGATCGAGGCCGTCGCGCGGCTCGGTCTCCTCGGCGCGCTCGGCGCCGCCCGGGCCATCCTGCGCCGAGAGACGCGCGACGCGCCGCGGCTCTGGCTGGTCTCGCGCGGCGCCCAGGCCGTGCGCGAGGCCGAGCCCGCGCGGCCCGCACAGGCGCTGCTGTGGGGCCTCGGTCAGGCGCTCGCGCTCGAGCACCCGGAGCTGCGCTGCACCTCGGTCGATCTCGATCCGGCGCCCCGCTCGGACGAGGCGGAGGCCCTGCTCGCGGAGCTGCTCGCGCCCGACGGCGAGGATCGCGTCGCGCTGCGCGCGGACGGCCGACGCGCCGCGCGCCTCGTCCGCGCCCCGCTCGCGCCGGCGCCAGATCCGCAGCTGGCGCCGGACGCTACCTACCTCGTCACCGGCGGGCTCGGCGGCCTCGGCCTCAGGCTCGTGCGCTGGATGGTCGCGCGCGGCGCGCGGCGCGTGGTGCTGGCGGGGCGGCGCGCGCCGAGCGGCGCGGCCGCCGAGGTCATCGCGGAGCTCGGTCGGGCCGGCGCGCGCGTCGACGCCGCGGCGGTGGACGTCGCGGACCGCGCGCAGCTCGCCGCGCTCCTCGACGCCATCGCGCGCGAGGGGCCGCCGCTGCGCGGCGTGATGCACGCCGCGGCGGTGCTCGACGACGGCACCGCGCTCGAGCTCGACGCGCCGCGCCTCGCCCGCGTCCTCGCGCCCAAGGCCCGGGGCGCCTGGAACCTGCACGCGCTCACCGCTTCCTTGCCGCTCGATTTCTTCGTGCTCTTCTCGTCCGTCGCCTCGCTCTTCGGATCCGCGGGGCAAGGCAGCTACGCTGCCGCCAACGCTTTCCTCGACGCCCTCGCGCGCGCCCGCCAGGCCGCCGGCCTGCCCGGCCTCAGCGTGGCGTTCGGGCCCTTTTCCGAGGTCGGCCTCGCGGCGGCCGACGAGCGCCGCGGGGCCCGGCTCGGCCGCCGGGGCGTCGGCAGCTTGAGCCCTGCCGAGGGACTGTCGGCGCTCGGCCGGCTGCTCGGGGCCGGCGCCGCCGGCACCTGGGGGGTGGTCCGCCTCGACGCGCTCCGCTTCTTGGAGTCGCATCCGGGCGCCGCGGCTTCGCCCTTCTGGTCGGCGCTGCGGAGCGCGGGGGAGCACGCCCTGCCCTCGTCGGCGGCGGGCATGCGGGACGCGCTGTCGAGGGCGCGCCCAGAGGCGCGCGGCGCCCTGATCGAGGCCCACCTTGCCGAGCAGATCGCGCGCGTCGTCGGCGTCGACGTCGCGCGCCTCGACCTGACCCGGCCGATCCTCGATCTCGGCATGGACTCCCTGATGAGCCTCGACCTGCGCAACGGCCTGGAGGCCAGCCTCGGCCTCCGGCTCGCGGCCACGCTGCTCTTCGCCTACCCGAGCGTGAAGGCGCTCTCGGCCCACCTGCTCGCGGAGCTCGGCCTCGGCGACGCGCCGGCGTCGCGCGCGCCGGCCGCGCCCCCGGCGGGCTCTCGCTCGGCCTCGCCGGGCGGTGACCCGCCCGCGCTCGCCGAGGAGGCGATCCTCCGCCTGTCCGAGGCGGAGGCCGAAGCGCTGCTCCTCGAGCGACTCGGGGCGCTGGAGCGGCGAGGGGCGCCTTGAGCGACGCGCAGGCCTCCCCGATCAAGCGCGCCCTCGCCGCGATCGAGGAGCTCCGCGCCGAGCTCGACGCGCTACGCCGCGAGCGCGCCGAGCCCATCGCCGTCATCGGCATGGCCTGCCGCTTCCCGGGCGGGGCCTCGTCGCCCGAGGCGCTCTGGCGGCTGCTCGACGGCGGCGCCGACGCGGTGACCGAGGTCCCGCCGGACCGCTGGCCCCTCGCGCCCGCCGCGGACCCGGCGCCCGCGCAGCGCGCCGCGCGCTGGGGCGCCTTCCTCCGCGACATCGACGCCTTCGACCCGCATCACTTCGGCGTCTCGCCCCGGGAAGCGGCGAGCATGGATCCACAGCAGCGGATCCTGCTCGAGGTCGCCTGGGAGGCGCTCGAGCGCGCGGGCCAGGTGCCCGAGCGGCTCGCGGGCAGCGCCGCCGGCGTCTTCGTCGGGGCGATGCACGACGACCACCGCGAGCGCAGCGCCGCCGGGGACCCGTCCCGCTTCGACCTGCACACCGGCACCGGTGCGTTCCGCGGCTTCGCGGCGGGCCGGATCTCGCACGTGTTCGGGCTCATGGGCCCCAGCCTGGTCGTCGACACCGCGTGCTCCTCCTCGCTGGTGGCCGTGCACCTCGCCTGCCAGAGCCTGCGCCTCGGCGAGTGCGATCTCGCGCTCGCCGGCGGCGTGAGCCTGATGCTCTCGCCCGCCACGATGGAGATGGGCGCGCGGCTGAACGGCGCGCTCTCGCCCGAGGGCCGCTGCCGGACCTTCGACGCGCGAGCGAGCGGCTTCGTGCGGGGCGAGGGCTGCGGGCTCGTGGCGCTCAAGCGCCTGTCGCGGGCGCGCGCCGACGGCGACCCGGTGCTGGCGCTGCTCCGGGGCTCGGCCGTGAACCAGGACGGGCGCTCGGCGGGGTTGACCGTGCCCAGCGTGCGCGCGCAGGAAGAGCTGCTCCGCGCCGCGCTCCAGCGCAGCGGCGTCGCTCCCGAGGACGTCACGTACGTGGAGACGCACGGCACCGGCACCCCGCTCGGCGACCCCATCGAGGTGGAGGCGCTCGCGGCCGTGCTGGGCGGCGCGCACAGCGGTCCGCCGTGCGCGCTGGGCGCGCTGAAGCCCCACCTCGGGCACCTCGAGGCGGCCGCCGG
Source organism: Sorangium sp. So ce296 (assembly GCF_051529605.1). Classification (NCBI taxonomy): domain Bacteria; kingdom Pseudomonadati; phylum Myxococcota; order Polyangiales; family Polyangiaceae; genus Sorangium; species Sorangium sp. So ce296. Next base: position 12,470,608 of record NZ_CP150325.1, on the reverse strand, counting down.
CGTCGCCGGGCTCATCAAGGTCGTGCTCGCCATGGAGCACGGCGCGATCCCCGCGAACCTCCACTTCGAGGCCCTGAACCCCCGCATCTCGCTCGAGGGCACGCGCCTCCGCCTGGCGACCTCGAGGCTGCCCTGGCCCGGCGCCGGCAGACCGCGCGTGGCCGGGGTCAGCTCGTTCGGGCTGAGCGGCACGAACGCGCACATCGTCGTCGAGGAGGCCCCGCCCCCTCCCGCGACCGAGGCCGCGCCCGCCGGACGCGCCGTGCTCCTGCCGCTCTCGGCCCGCGACCCCGCCGCCCTCCGCGCGCTCGCGGCCGCGTACCGCGAGCCGATCGCAGCCGCGCCCTCGGCCGCCCTCGCGGATCTCGCGTACACGGCGGGCGCGCGGCGCGCTCACTTCGAGCACCGCCTCGCCGTCGTCGGGGCGTCGCGCGGCGAGATCGACGCCGCGCTCGCCGCGGTCGCGCGCGGCGAGGCGCATCCGGCGGCGCTCCGGTCCGACGGCGCCGGAGCGCGCCCGTCCGCGCGGCGGCCGCACCGCCTGGTCTTCGTCTGCCCGGGCACCGGCGCGCATCGGGCGGGGATGGGGCGCGAGCTCCTCCGCGACGAGCCCGCCTTCCGCCGCGAGCTCGAGGCGTGCGACGCCGAGGTCCAGCGCCGCGCGGGCTGGAGCCTGCTCGAGGAGATCGCGGCCGACTCCGACCCGGCGCGCGCCGACCTGGTGACCATCGGCCAGCCCCTGATCTTCGCGCTCAGCGCCGCGCTGGCCGCGCTGTGGCGCTCCTGGGGAGTCCTGCCGGACGCGGTGGTGGGCCACAGCTTGGGCGAGGTGACGGCCGCCTACCTGGCCGGTGCGCTGAGCCTGGCCGAGGCGGTGCGCGTCGTGTGCACCCGCGCGGAGAGCCTGGCGCTCAGCGCCGGCCGCGGCGCCATGGCCGCGATCGACCTCGGGCCGGCCGACGCCGAGGAGCAGCTCCGCGGCGAGGACGACCGCCTCGCGATCGCCGCCTGGAACGGCCCCGGCGAGGCCGTGCTCTCGGGGCCCGTCGAGGCGCTCGACGCCGCGCTCGCCCGGCTCGCCGCGCGTGGGGTGGCCGCGCGCCGCCTGCGCTCCCCCCACGCATTCCACGGCCCCGCCGTACGCCCCGCCGCGGACGCGTTGCGCGCCGCGCTCGCGGATCTCGCGCCGCGGCCCGTGGCGCTGCCCCTCTACTCCACCGTGACCGGCGCACGCGTCGAGGGGCCGGATCTCGGCGCGGCGCACTGGGCCCGCAACGTGCGCGATCGCGTGCTCTTCTGGCCCGCCGTCGAGCGCCTGCTCGAGGACGGCCACGGGATCTTCCTCGAGCTCAGCGCGCACCCCGCGCTGCTCCCGTCCGTCGACGACGCCGCGCGCCGCACGGAGCGGCAGGCGCTCACGCTCGCCTCGCTGCGCCGCGATCGCGGCGAGCGGCGAGCGATGCTCGAGGCGCTCGCCGCGCTTTACACAGAGGGCCGCCCCGTGGACTGGGCCCGCCTCCACCCGGGCCGCGCGCGCTGCGTCCCCGCGCCCACCTACCCCTGGCAGCGGCAGCGCTTTCCGATCCCCGGTGCGCCGCCCGCCCGCCCGCGCGCCGCGGCGACGGAGGCGGCGCCGCCGCTGTCCGCCGCACCGGAGGGGGTCGGCCTTGCCGCCGCCCCCCCGGTCGTCCACGGCGTCACCTGGAGGCCGGAGCCGCGCCCCGTCATGGCGCCGCCGGCGCCGACGGCCCCGGGCCGCTGGATCCTGCTCGGCGGGGCGCGCGGCGCGGCCGGCGCGCTCGCCGCCCGGCTGGGCGCTGCCGGCGACACCTGCGCGCGCGTCAGCGTGGAGGAGCCCGAGCAGCTCCGCGCCGCCATCGACGCGCTCCTCGCCGCGCCCGCGCCGCCCTGCCGCGGCGTCGTGCACCTCGGCGCGCTCGATCTCCGCGAGCGCGCGCCGGACGCGCTGACCGGCGCGGTCCTGCTCCGGGACGCCGAGGCCGCCGCGGCCGGCCTGCTGCACGCCGCGCAAGCGCTCGCCGCCTGCCGCGCTCCGCCCCGGCTCTGGCTGGTCACCACCGGCGCGGCCGTGGATGCGCCCCGCGACGCCGCGTCCCTGGCCGCGGCATCCCTGTGGGGCCTCGGGCGGGGGATCGCCGCCGAGCATCCCGAGCTCGCCTTCACCAGCGTCGACCTCGCCGCGCCCGGCGAACCCGAGCTCGGCGCGCTCGCCGAGGTGCTGCGATCGGACGACCGCGCCGAGCAGGTAGGCCTGCGCGGCGGCGCGAGGCTCGTGCCCCGCGTCGCCCCGCTGCCCCTGCCCTCGGCCGCGGCGCCCCCCGTCGCCGGCGCCTGGCTCGTCACCGGCGGCCTCGGCGCGCTCGGCCTCGCCGTGGCTCGCTGGCTCGCCCGGCAGGGCGCGGAGGCGATCGTGCTCGTGGGCCGGCGCCCCCCCGGCGAGGCCGCGGCGCGCGTCGTCGACGACCTGTCGCGCGGCGGCGCCCGCATCCTCGTCGAGCGCGCCGACGTCGCGGACGCCGAGCAGCTCGCGGCCCTGCTCGCGCGCGCCGCGGGGGCGCTCCCGCCGCTGCGGGGCGTCGTGCACGCGGCGGGGGTCGCCGAGCGCGCGCTCGTCACCGATCTCGCGCCCCGCGCGCTCGGCGCCCTGCTCGCGCCCAAGCTCGCCGGCGCCTGGAACCTCCACCGCCTCACCCTGGAGAGCCCGCTCGACGCCTTCGTGCTCTTCTCGTCCGTCGCCGCCTGGATCGGCGTCCCGGGCGCCGCCGCGTACGCCGCCGCCAACGCCTCCCTCGACGCCCTCGCGCGCCATCGCCGCGCCCTCGGCCTCCCCGCGCTGAGCATCGGTTGGGCCGCCTGGTCCGGCCGTGGCATGGCCAGCGACCCGCGCGTGGCCCGTGCCCACGCCTATTTCGAGCGCCGCGGCATGGCCGGCATCGCCGAGGACGACGCGCTGTCGCTGCTCGGCCGCCTCCTTGATCCCGCCGCGGCGGCCCCGCCGCACGTGCTCACGCTGCCGCTCGACCCCGCGGGCCTGGCGGCGGAGCGCCGCCGCGCCGACGCCCGCTGGCTCGCGCTGCTCGGGCAGGAGCCGGCCCCCTCGGGCGGGATCGCGCCCGCGCGCGCCATGCTCGCGCAGGCCACGCCCGCGGCGCGGCGCGCCGCGCTGGAGCAGCACGTCCTCGGGCTCGCCGCCCTGGTGCTCGGCACTCCCGCCGATCAGATGCCCCTCGGCGCTTCCTGGAGCGACCTGGGCATGGACTCGTTCCTCGCCACCGAGCTGCGCCGCCTGCTGGAGGCGAGCCTCGGCGTGCCGCTCCAGGTCACCCTCGCCTGGCGACACCCCACGCTCGCCGACCTCACGCGCCACCTCGCCGGCGCGCTCGGCCTCGATCTGCCCGCCTCGGGCGAGCTCGCGGCCGCCCCCTGCCCCGCCGGCGGCGCGGCGCTCGGGGACATGCTCGGCGAGATCGAGCAGCTGCCGGACGCCGAGGTGCGACGGCTGCTGCGCGGAGCGTGAGGCGGGCGCGGGCCGGCAGGAGAGCCGCCCTCGCCGAGAGCGAGGCCCCCGCGCGCGGGTGACCGACGGAGACCGACGGAGACTGACGGAGACCGACGGAAAGCGGCGCGCGCTCGCGATCCCACCACCGGACGACTGCCACCCGGAGTAGGATGGGTTACGGTGGACGCCTCCGAGCTCCTTGCGGTTTTGGCACGACGCGGCGTCGAGCTATCGACCGATGGAGACCAGCTCCGGCTTCGCGCCCCCGCGGGCGTGATCACGCCCGCGCTCCGGGACCTCGTGGCTCGCCACAAACCGGAGCTGCTCGCCCTGCAGCGCGCCCGCCGCAGCGCCCGCGCCATCCCGCCGGCGCCGGCCCACGGCCCCCTCCTGGCCTCGTGGGCCCAGGAGAGCCTCTACCTCTTCGAGCGCCTCGCGCCGAGCTGCGCCGCGTACAACATCGCGCTCACGATCCACCTCGCCGGCCCGCTCGATCCAGGCGCCCTCGCCCGATCCATCGAGCTCATCGGCCTCCGCCACGAGCCGCTCCGGACCACCTTCGCCGAGGTGGACGGCGCGTGCTCGCAGATCGTCGCTCCCCCGGAGCGCTCGGCCCTCCCGGTGCGCTACCTCGACCTGCGCGGCGCGCGGGACGCCGCCGAGCGAGCCGGCGCCGTCGCGGACGAGGAGGCCGAGCAGCGCTTCGACCTCGCCCGCGGCCCGCTCGCGCGCGCCGTCCTGCTCCGGCTCGCCGAGGAGCGGCATCGCCTGCTCTTCGTCGCGCACCACATCGCCTTCGACGCCTGGTCGACGCGCGTGCTCGCCCGCGAGATCGAGGCCAGCTACCCTGCCCTCGCCGCGGGCCTCCGGCCGGAGCTCGCGCCCCTCCCCGTCAGGTACGCCGATTACGCCGCCTGGCAGCGCGCCCGCTCCGGCCCGGAGGTCGACGCCGATCTCGCCTTCTGGCGCGCCCAGCTGCGGGATCTCGGCCCGCTGCCGCTGCCCGCCGATCGCCCGCGCCCCGCCGCCCCGAGCTACCGCGGCCGGCGTGTCGGGCGCGAGGTGCCGCCCGAGATCGCGCAGGCGCTCTCCGCGTGGAGCCGCGCCGAGGGCGTCACCCCGTTCGCCACGCTGCTCGCGGCCCTGCAGATCCTGCTCGCGCGGCTCTGCGGGCAGGCCGACGTCGCCGTGGGCGCGCCGAGCGCAGGCCGCGGCACGCCCGAGCTCGATCCGCTCATCGGTCTGTTCGTGGACACGCCCGTGGTGCGCGCCGATCTCTCCGACGATCCCTCGTTCCGCGCGCTCGCGCGCCGGGCCTCGGCGGCGGCGCTGGAGGCCTTCGCGCACGACCGGGTCCCGCTCGCCCGCATCGCGGCCGAGCTCGCGGCGGACCGGCGCCAACGCGGGCCGCTCTTCCAGGTGATGCTCAACTGGATCGGCTTCGAGGAGGCCCGCCTCTCCCTGCCGGGCGTCGAGGCCGAGCTCGAGGAGCGCATGCCGGGGGCGCGCTTCGATCTCACGCTCTACGCGCGGCCGCGCGGCGAGCGCCTGCGCCTCGAGCTGGCCTGCGCCGCCGACCTGTTCTCGGAGGAGCGCGCGCGGGAGCTGCTCGCGCAGATCGCCGCCCTGCTCGCCCAGGCGCTGGAGGATCCGGAGCGGCGCGCCAGCCAGTTCTCGCTGGTCACGCCCGAGGCAGCGCGGCGCCTGCCCGACCCGGCGGCGCCGATCCGCGCCACGTCCGGGCCGCCGGTGCACCTCCGCTTCGCGGATCATGCGCGCCGCGATCCGGCGCGGGTGGCGGTGGAGGCGCCGGGCGAGCGCTGGACGTACGGCGCGCTCGGCGCCCGCTCCAGCCAGCTCGCGCGCCTGCTCGCCGCGCGCGGCGTGAGGCGGGGCGATCGGGTCGCGGTGTACGCGCAGCGCAGCGCGGCGTTGGTGTGGGCGCTGCTCGGCGTGGCCAGGGCAGGCGCAGCGTTCGTGGTGCTCGACGCGGCCTACCCGCAAGCGCGGCTCGCGGCGTGCCTGCGCATCGCCGCGCCGCGGGCCTGCCTCCACCTCGAACAGGCGGGCCCGCTGCCGCCCGAGCTCGCAGCCGCCCTCGCCGAGGCCGGTTGCGGGTCCGCGGTGATCCGGCTCCCGCCGGGCGGCGCGGATGCGGAGGGGCCGTGGCGCGCGCTGCCCCCGGACGACCCCGGCGTCGAGATCGGCGCCGGCGATCTCGCCTACGTGGCCTTCACCTCGGGCACCACCGGCGCGCCGCGCGGCGTCGAGGGCGCCCACGGCCCGCTCGCGCACTTCGTCGCCTGGCACGCGCGCGCCTCCGGCCTCGGGCCGGACGACCGCTTCGCGCTGCTCTCCGGCCTCGCGCACGATCCGTTGCTGCGCGACGTCTTCACCCCGCTGTCGCTCGGCGCCGCGCTCTGCGTACCGGACGGCGAGGCCGCGGCGCCGCCCGGCCTCTCGGCGTGGCTGCGCCGCGCGGCCGTCACCGCCGTCCACCTCACCCCGGCCGTCGGGCGCCTGCTCGAGGCGCCGCTGCCGGCGCTGCGCCGCGTCTGCTTCGGCGGCGAGGCGCTCTTCCCGCGCGACGTCGCCGCGGCGCGCGCCGCGGCGACGGGCGCCGCCTTCGTGAGCTTCTACGGTGCCACCGAGACGCCGCAGGCGATGGGCTGGATCGCGCTGCCCGAGGGCTGCGAGGCGCTCGCGCGCGAGCGCGTGCCGCTCGGCCGGGGCATCGACGGCGCGCAGCTGCTGGTCCTCACGCCCGACCGCCGCCTCGCCGGCGTGGGTGAGCTCGGCGAGATCTACGTGCGCACCCCGCACCTCGCGCGCGGCTACGCGGGCGACGCCGAGGCGACGCGCGAGCGCTTCCTGCCAAGCCCCTTCTCCGCCGATCCCGGCGACCGCCTCTACCGCACCGGGGATCTCGGCCGCTTCCTCCCGGACGGCCAGGTGGAGATCGCCGGGCGCGCCGACCGCCAGCTGAAGCTCCGGGGCGTGCGCGTCGAGCCTGGCGAGGTCGAGGCCGCGCTGCGGCAGCACCCAGCGGTGCGGGAGGCGACCGTGGTGCTGGCCGAGGGCCACGGAGGCGAGGCGGAGCTGCGGGCGTACGTCGTGGGCACGGGCGAGGCGCCTGGCGCGCCGGAGCTGCGCGGGTTCTTGCGGGCGCGGCTGCCGGAGCCGATGGTGCCCGGCGCGATCACGGCGCTCGCCGCGCTGCCGCTGACGCCCAACGGCAAGGTGGATCTGCGCGCGCTGCCGCCGCCCCGCCCGGAGCCGCCGGCGGCGGACGAGGCGCCGCGCACACCGGTGGAGGACGTCGTGTGCGCGTTGTGGGCGCACGTGCTCGGCGCGGCCCCGGCCGGGCGGCGGGCGAGCTTCTTCGAGGCGGGGGGGCACTCGCTGCTGGCCGCGCGGCTCCTCGCGCGGGTGCGGGACGCGCTCGGGGTGGAGCTCACCCTGAAAGCGCTCTTCGAGGCGCCCACGGTCGAGGCCCTCGCCGCGCGCGTCGAGGCGGCGCGCGCGGCGCCCGGGGCGGAGCCGGCGCCCGCGCTGCGGCCGGCGCTCCGGGACGGGCCGCCGCCGGCCTCGTTCGCGCAGCGGCGGCTGTGGCTCCTGCACCGGATCGACCCGTCGGACACCTCGCTCCGCATCGCGCAGGCGGCGCGGCTGCGGGGCCGGCTCGACCGCGAGGCGCTGGAGCGAAGCCTCGCGGAGATCGAGCAGCGGCACGAGGTGCTGCGGATCACGTTCACGCCGGCAGACGGCGAGCCGATGCCGCGGATCGGCCCGGCGCGCCGCGCGTTGCTCGAGCCGATCGAGCTGCCGATCGGGCCCGGGGAGGAGCCCGCGGCGGCCGTCCGGCGCTGGCTCGCGGCCTGGTCCGATCGCCCGTTCGACCTGGAGCGGGGCCCGATCTGGCGAGCGGCGCTCGTGCCGATGGGGCCGCACGAGCACGTGCTCGCCGTGTGCGTGCACCACATCGCGGCGGACGCGGCGTCGATGCGCGTGCTGCGGGAGGAGCTCTGCGCGCTCTACGGGGCGCTCGCGCGAGGCCAGCCGTCGCCGCTCGGCCCGCTGCCCATCCAGTACGCGGACCACGCGGCGTGGCAGCGGCGCCGCCTGACGGCGCGCGCCGCCGACGCGCACCTGGCCTACTGGCGGGAGCAGCTCGCCGGCGCGCCGGAGCTCGAGCTGCCGCTCTGCGCGCCGCGCGCGCGAGCGGGGCCCCGGCGGGCGGCGAGGCGGTCGCGCGCGCTGCCCGGTCCGCTGGTCGATGCGGTCCGGCGGCTCGCGCGCGGCGAGGGGGCGACGCCGTTCATGGCCGTGCTGGCGGCGCTCGGCGTGGTGCTGGGTCGCCACGCCCGGCTCTCCGAGGTGGTGATCGGGGCGCCCTTCGGCCAGCGGGAGCAGCTCGAGGTGGAGGGGCTGATCGGCCTGTTCGTCGAGCCGGCCGCGCTGCGGGTGGATCTGCGCGGCGACCCGACCTTCCGGGCGCTCTGCGGGCGCGCGCGGGAGGCGGTGCTGGGGGCTCACGCGCACCGCGCGCTGCCCTTCGAGCGCGTGGTGCAGGCGCTCTCGTCCGGCCGCGAGCCGGGGCGGCACCCGCTGTTCCAGGTCTTCTTCAACTGGGTCCACGCCGACGTCGAGCGCTTCTCGCTGGGGGAGCTGGAAGCGGAGATGCTCGTCCCCGCGGAGCTGCCGGCGCCCTACACGCTGACGGTGCGCGCGGTGGAGCGGCCGGACGGCGTCGCGCTCACCGCGGCGCACGACGCGGCCGTGTTCGCCCCGGAGCAGGCGGACCAGCTGCTGGAGCACGTGGCGGAGGTGCTGGCGGCGGCGACGCTGCGGCCGGACGCTCCGGTCTCGTCCATCGCCCTGTCGCCGCCCACCGCGGCGCGCCGCGAGCGGCGGGCGCTCGGCGCGCCAGGCCCGCGCTTCGTGGAGCTGCGCGGCGAGGGCGACACGCTCGTGGCCTGCTTCGAGGCCCAGGCGCGGCGGCGCGCGGCGGCCGTGGCGGTGGACACCGGCGCGAAGCAGGTCACTTACGCCGAGCTGGACGCGCGGGCCGAGCGCGCAGCGGCGGCGCTGCTCGGGCGCGCGGCGGCCGCGGCGCGCGTGGCGCTGCTGTTCGAGCACGACGAGCAGATGGTGGCGGGCGTGCTCGGGACCCTCAAGGCGGGCGGCGCGTACGTGCCGCTCGACCCCCGCCTGCCCGACGATCGCCTGGCCACGATCGCGCTCGACGCCGAGGTGGGCGCGATCCTGACGCACGCCGGGGGGCTCGCCCGCGCGGCGCGCGTCGCGCCCCCCGGCGCCGCGGTGGTGGACGTCGACGAGGCGCCCGCGGGACCGAAGCGCGCCCGGCCGGCGGTAGCCCCCGAGGCGCTGGCCTACCTCCTGTACACCTCCGGCTCGACAGGGCGGCCGAAGGGGGTGATGCAGAGCCACCGCGGCGCGCTGCACCACGCGCGCACCTACGCGAGCGGCCTGTTCCTCGACGCGGACGACCGCGTCAGCTTGCTCTCGAGCTACGCCTTCGACGCGGCGGTGATGGACCTCTTCGGCGCGCTGCTCGCCGGGGCCACCCTCTGCCCGATCGAGGCCGGCGGCGAGGCGCTGCTGCGGCTGGGCCCGGCGGTGGCCGAGCGGCGCGTGACGGTGCTGCACGCCACGCCGACCGTCTACCGGCGCATCCTGGAGACGCTCCCCGCGCCCGAGATCCTCGAGACCGTGCGCCGGGTGGTGCTGGGCGGCGAGGAGGCCCGGCGCAGCGACGTCGAGGCCCTCTCGGCGAGCTTCCCGCCCGGGTGCGTGCTGGTCAACGGCCTGGGTCCGACCGAGTGCACGCTCGCGCTGCAGGCCTACTTCGAGGGCCCCGCGGCCCTCGCGCGGCCCTCGGCGCCGGTGGGCTTCCCGGTGCCTGGCGTCGAGGTCCTGCTGCTCTCCGGCGGGCGCGAGCAGGTCGCGGTGTACGGGGTCGGCGAGATCGTCCTGCGCAGCCAGCACCTGGCGCTCGGCTACTGGCGCGACCCCGAGCGCACCGCGGCCGCCTTCGCGACCGACGCCGAGGGGCGCCGGCTCTACCGCACCGGGGACCTCGGCCGGCTCATGCCCGACGGCAGCCTCGAGCACGCCGGGCGGCGCGACGCGCAGGTCAAGATCCGGGGCGTGCGCGTCGAGCCCGGCGAGGTCGAGGCCGCGCTGCGGGGGCTCGCCGACGTGGAGGACGCGGCGGTGGTCGCCACGGGGGAGCCCGGGGAGGTGCGGCTCGCGGCGTACGTGGTCCCGCGCCGCGGCGCGCGCCCCGACCCCGCGGCGCTGTCCGGCGCGCTCCGAGAGCGGCTGCCGGCGGCGATGATCCCGGCCTCGCTCGCCTTGCTCGACGCGCTGCCGCTCACGCCCACCGGCAAGGTGGATCGCCTCGCGCTCGCGCGCCGCGCGCCGGTCCCCGCCGGCGGGCCCCTCGCCTGCGATGCGGGCGCCGCGCGCGCGCCGGAGCCGAGCCGCGACCCGCTCGAGGCCGAGGTGGCCCGCGTCTGGGAGGACGTGCTCGGCGTGCGCCCTGCCGGCGTGCACGACGATTTCTTCGCGCTCGGCGGTCACTCCCTGCTCGCCGCGCGCCTCGTGGAGCGCCTTGAGCGGCGTTGTGGCGCCGCGCTGCCCCTCGCGGCCGTGTTCGAGGGGCCCACCGTCGCGGAGATCGCGCGGCGGCTGCGGCGCGAGCGCCCGGAGCCGGCCGCCCTCGGGGAAGCGAAGCTCGTCTCCCTGAGGACAGGCGGCGAGAGGCCGCCCTTCGTGTGCCTCACGCCGCCCGGATCCCGCGCGTCCCTGCACTTCCAGCACCTCGCGGCGCGGATCGCGCCGGACCGGCCCTTCCTCGCGATCGAGCCGCCCACGTTCGGGGCCAGCGGCCCGCTGCCCACCCTGGCGCAGGCGGTGGACGCCTGCCGCGCCGCTCTGGGCGCGGGCCCAGTGGGCCCGCTCGTCCTCGGCGGCTACTCGAACGGGGGCATCCTCGCCTTCGAGCTGGCGCGCCGGCTCCTCGCGGCCGGCGAGCGCGTGCTGGCGGTCGTGATGCTCGACGCCGCCGCGCCGTCGATGGTCGCGCGGGCCCTCGCCGTGCACGACGACGTCGCCTGGACGCTGCGCTTCGCGGCGAACCTCCTCCGGCGCGGCCGCGCGCGCGAGGCCGGCCGCGACCCCGCGCCGCCCCCGCTGCAGGCCGCCGCGCTGCGCGGCCTCGATCCGGAGGCGCGGCTCTGCCGCGTGCTCGAGGCGGCGCGCGACGCCGGGGCGCTGCCGGCCACGACCACCGTGCGGGAGCTCGGCGACGCCCTCGCGTACTACCGCGCCAACACCGAGCGCAACGCCGCGATCCTCGGCCGCTACGCCCCTCCCCCGTGCCCCGTCCGCGTCGCGCTCCTGCGCGCCGAGCGCCGCGCCGTGGGCGACCCGGATCTCGGGTGGGGGCCGCTCTCCGCCTGGCCGGTCGAGGTGCGCCCGACCCCGGGCGACCACGAGTCGATGCTCGAGGAGCCCGCGGTCGCGGCGCTCGCCGAGCTGCTCTCGCGCTGCCTCGACAAGGTCAGCGCGCCCCCGGGCGGCGAGGGATCGCAGCGGCGGGACACCATGGATCTCGGCGATGGGCGCGGCGCCCCCGCCGGCGCGCAGGAGAGGAGCTCATGCACACCCCGGGTTACAACGTCGTAGACACCCTGTACACGAGCGCGCACACGATCGTGTCCCGCGCGCGCCGGGAAGCCGACGGTCGCACCGTGATCCTGCGGGCGCCGAGGCGTCCCGACAGCACCGCGGATCTGGCGAAGCTCCGGCACGAATACGGGATGCTGCTCCTGCTCGGCTGGGGGCACTTCCTCAATGCGCGCGAGCCGAGCCGGCTGCACCCCGGGGGGGTCGTGGCCTCCGAGGATCCGGGCGGAGCGCCGCTCGCGCGCATCATCCCCGGCGAGGGCATGCCGCAGGAGACCGCGCTCTGGATCGCCGAGCGGCTCATGGATCGCGTCGGCGAGATGCACCAGCGCCGCATCCTCCACAAGGACGTGAACCCGTACAACGTGCTCGTCGACGTGGGGGCGCGGCGGGTCGAGCTGCTCGGCTTCAGCACCGCCACGCGCCTGCCGCGCGAGGCGCCCAACGCGCTGAGCCCGGAGCGCATCGAGGGCCTCCTGCCCTACGTCTCGCCGGAGCAGACGGGCCGGATGAACCGGCCCATCGACCACCGCACGGACTACTACTCCTTCGGGGTCACGCTCTACCAGATGCTGACCGGGCGCCTGCCCTTCCGCCTCTCGGACCCGATGGAGATGGTGCACGCGCACCTGGCGCGGACGCCGACGCCGCCGCACGAGCTCGTGCCGGCCGTCTCGCGGCCCGTCTCCGACCTGGTGATGAGGCTGCTCGCCAAGAACCCGGAGGAGCGCTACCAGAGCGCCCGCGGCGTCCTCGCCGACCTGCGCGCAGCCCTCGAGCAGCTCGCCACGCTCGGGCGCGTCGAGCACTTGAACCTCGGCGCCAGCGACCGGCCCGATCTCTTCCAGATCCCCCAGCGGCTGTACGGTCGCGAGGCCGAGGTGGCCGCGCTGGTCGAGGCGTTCGAGCGCGCGAGCGCCGGCCGGCGCGAGCTCGTGCTCGTGGCTGGCTACTCGGGCATCGGCAAGAGCGCCATCGTGCGCGAGGTGCACAAGCCCGTCGTGCGGCGGCGGGGGTTGTACATCGAGGGCAAGTACGAGCAGCTCAAGGCCGACATCCCCTACTTCGCGCTCACCGCCGCCTTCCGAGGCCTCTTGCGGCAGCTGCTCGGCGGGTCGCCCGAGAGCCTCGCCCGCTGGCGAGAGCGGCTGCTGGAGGCCCTCGGCAAGGACGGGGGCGTGCTCACCGATGTCATCCCGGAGCTCTCGTTGATCATCGGCGGGCAGCCGCCCGCCGTGGAGCTCGGCCCGAGCGAGGCGCAGAACCGCTTCAGCTCCCTCTTCGAGCGCTTCGTCGGCGTCTTCGCCGGGCCGGAGCACCCGCTCGTGGTCTTCCTCGACGACATGCAGTGGGCGGACTCCGCGTCGTTGAAGCTCGTGCAGCGGCTCACCACCGGCCCGGAGGAGCTGCACCTGCTCGTGGTGGGCGCCTACCGCGACAACGAGGTCGACGCGGGACACCCGCTCCAGCTCGCGATGAAGGAGATCGAGCGGGCGGGCGCGCGGATGAGCTCGATCGCGGTGGGGCCGCTCGCCGGGCCCGACGTCGTGGCGCTGGTCACCGACGCGCTCCGCGCCGCCCGCGGCGAGGCCGAGCCGCTCGCCACGGTGCTCCTGGAGCGGACCCACGGCAACCCCTTCTTCCTGATCCAGTTCCTGCACGCCCTGCACGAGGAGGGGCTGCTCCGCTTCGACCCGCAGAGCGGCTCCTTCCGCTGCGACGTGGGCGAGGTGCGCCGGCAGAAGGGCAGCACCGACAACGTGATCGATCTGATGGTGCGGCGCCTGCGGAGGCTCCCCGAGCGGACCCGGGCGACCCTGACGCTCGCGGCCTGCATCGGCAACCTCTTCCACCTGAGCACGCTGGCCGTGGTCACCGGCCGCTCGCGCGCCGAGATCGCCGCCGATCTCTGGGAGGCGGTGAACGAGGGGCAGATCGTCCCGCTCCTGGACGACCTCAGCCCCGAGGCCCGCGCCCTGCTCGAGAGCGGGCGGGCCGCCGCCGGCCCTCCCTCCCAGGAGCGCCCGCCGTCCACCGCCTCGCAGCCGCACAGCAAGCTCGGCCAGGGCGATCCGTCGCAGACCCTCCCCTTCGACGCCGATCCTGCGGCGCTCGAGCCGATCGAGATCTCCTACCGCTTCCTGCACGACCGGGTGCAGCAGGCCGCCTACACGCTGATCTCGGAAGAGGAGCGGCGCGCGGTGCACCTCAAGGCCGGCCGACTCCTGCTCGCGCGCGTGAGCCCCGCCGCGCTCGAGGAGCAGGTGTTCGACATCGCGGGCCACCTCAACCTCTGCCTGGACCTCATCGACGCGCCCGCCGAGCGGCGGCAGCTCACCGAGCTGAACCTGCTCGCCGGGCGGCGCGCGCGCGCCTCCACCGCCTACGGCGTCGCGCTCAAGCACCTGGCCGTGGCCGACCAGCTCCTGACCGACGGGAGCTGGGAGCGCGACTACGAGCTGGTCTACGCGCTGCACCTCCTGCGCGCGGAGTGCGAGTTCCTGGACGCGAACCACGACGCCGCCGAGCGGCTGTTCGTGGACCTGCTCGGCCACGCCCGCACGGCGCTGGAGAAGGCCAACATCTGCGTCCTGCGGACGATGCTCTACCGGAACGCGGTGCGCTACGGCGACGCCGTGCAGGTGATCCTCTCCGGCCTGCGCCTGCTCGGCGTCGATCTGCCGTCGCCGGACGACGCCGAGCGGCTCGGCGCGATCGCCGCCGCCGAGGCGGGCGAGCTCAAGGCGCTGCTCGCCGGCCGGGCCATCGCGGATCTCATCGACCTGCCCGAGGTCACCGACCCCGAGACGCTGGTCGTGATGGATCTGCTCGAGGAGCTCTCCATCGACGCCATCTACGTGGGGCCGCTGCTCCTGCAGGTCGCCGTCTTCAAGCTGGTCGTGCTCTCGCTGCGCCACGGCAACGCGCGCGCCTCCTGCTCCGCCTACGCGGCGTACGGCTCGCTGCTCGGGGTGGCCATGCACGACTCGCGGGCCGGCTGCGCGTTCGGCCAGCTGGCCATGGAGCTCAGCCGCAGGTTCGGCGACCCGCGCGCCGGGTGCCGCTCGGGCGTGTGGTACGGCGCCTGCGTCGGGCACTTTGGCGAGCCGCTGCCGGTGGGCATCGCCGTCCTGCGCGAGGCCTGCGACATGGGCGTGCGCGCGGGCGACCCGGCCTACGCCTCGTACGCCGCGTTCTTCCTCGCGGTGCACTCGATGGCGCGCGGGGAGAGCATGGATGAGGCGCTCACCGAGCTCGCCCACTACCGGCGGCACATGGACGCCGAGAGCCGCCTCAGCGTGCTCGCCCACCGCCAGATGGCGCTCAGCCTGAAGGGCGCGACGCGCGCCCCGGGCGACTTCGACGACGGGACCATCGAGGAGGCCCGCTTCATCGCGGATCTGCGGGCGTGCAGCGTGCTCGCGCTGCAGCACTACCACGTCGCCAAGCTGCAGGCCCTCGCCCTCTCCGGCCGCCACGAGGAGGCGATGCGCGTCATCGACGCCTCCATCGCCCTCGGCGACATCGAGTCGATCCTCTTCGGCCAGCTCGCGCCCACCATCTTCGCCTTCTACGCCGCCCTCTCCACGATGATCGTGGCCCAGGGGCTGTCCGGCCCCGAGCGCGCCGCGAGCGAGGAGGCGGCGCTGCGCTGGCTGGACAAGCTGCGGCGCTGGGCCGAGGGCTGCCCGGCGAACTTCCAGCACCAGCACCTGCTCCTCTCGGCCGAGCTCGCGCGCCTGCAGGGCCGGGAGATCGACGCCATCGACCTCTACGAGCAGGCGATCGTGTCGGCCAGCGAGCACGGCTTCCTGCAGCACCTCGCGCTGGCGGCCGAGCGCGCCGCCGAGCTCCACCTCGACCGCGGCCGGCGTACCCTCGTGCGAGGCTACCTCGTCATCGCCCACGACGCCTACACCCGCTGGGGCGCCACGGCCAAGGCGAGGACGCTGGAGGAGCGCTATCCCCACCTCACCGCCGAGCACGTCGACGGCGGCCCCTCGGGCGCGGCGCTCGACGCGACCACGGTGATGAAGGCCGTGCAGACGATATCGAGCGAGATCGTGCTGGAGCGCCTGCTCCAGCGCATGATGCGCATCATCCTGGAGAACGCCGGCGCGGAGCGCGGTCACCTCCTCGTCCACCGCGAGAGCGGGCTCGCGGAGGAGGCGGCGGGCACCGCCGGCGGCGAGCATGTCACCGCCCTCCGGTCCATCCCCGTCGAGCGGTGCACGGACCTCCCGCTCTCCATCGTCCGCTACGTCGAGCGCACCGGCGAGATCCTGGTGCTCGACGACGCGGCGAACGACCCCCGCTTCCACGCCGATCCCACCGTGGCGAGGCGCCGGATCAAATCGATCCTGTGCGCGCCCGTCGTCAAGCAGCGGCGGCGGCTCGCGATCCTCTACCTGGAGAACAACCTGACCACCGGCGCGTTCACCGCGGATCGCACGCGCGTCCTCGAGGTCCTCTCCTCCCAGGCGGCGATCTCCCTGGAGAACGCCTGGCTGTACGACACCCTGGAGCAGAAGGTGGCGCAGAGGACCACGGAGCTGCAGAGCAAGAACACCGAGCTGGAGCGGGCGATGAGCCGCCTCGTCGAGACCCGGAACCAGCTGCTCATGCAGGAGAAGCTCGCCAGCCTCGGCGCGCTGACCGCCGGCATCGCCCACGAGATCAAGAACCCGCTGAACTTCGTGAACAACTTCGCTGAGCTCTCGGTGGGGCTGCTCGACGACCTGCGGGAGCAGCTCACCGCCGTGGCCGGGCGCGACCCTGCGGCGGCGGAGCGGGTGACGGATCTGCTCGACGACCTCCAGCAGATCGCGACGAAGATCAACCAGCACGGCCGGCGCGCCGACGCCATCGTGCGGGCGATGCTGGAGCACTCCCGCGGGGGCACCGGCTCGCGGGAGGCGATCGACATCAACACGCTCCTCGCCGAGTACGTCGCGCTCGCCTGCCACGCCCTGCGCTCGCGCGACGGCCTGGAGCCGGTGGCCGTCGAGGCGAGCTACGACGCGTCCACGCCGCGCGTCGTGCTCGTGCCGCAGGAGATCGGCCGGGTCTTCGTGAACCTCCTCAACAACGCCTGGTATGCGACGCGCGCCAAGCAGGCGACGGCCGGCAGCGACTTCGCTCCGTCGATCGCCCTGAGCACGAAGAACCTCGGCGACCATGTGGAGATCCGCGTCCGCGACAACGGCACCGGCGTCCCCCTGGCCATCCGCGACAGCATCTTCCAGCCCTTCTTCACGACCAAGCCGGCAGGCGAGGGCACGGGCCTCGGGTTGTCGATCAGCCACGAGATCGTGCAGGCCAACGGGGGCACCCTCCGCATGGAGAGCGAGGAGGGCCAGTTCGCGGAGTTCATCGTCAAGCTGCCCCTGCCGGGGCCGTCGGTCGGCTGATCCGCGCGGCGGCGCGCCCGGCCGCGGCGCTACATCTCGACGGTCGGCATCTCCGCGAGCGCGCGCGACGCGGGGTCGCTCCGAAGCACCCGGTAGACCGCCGTCGGATCCGCCCTCGGCCAGACGCCCCGCGCGCCGGCGGCCTCGAGCTTGATGTCGCGCCTGGCCCCCGCGCAGACCGCTTCGTCGACGAGGATCTCTCCGGGGAGCGCCGCCCGCGCGAGGTGGGCGGCGGCGTTCACCGCCTCGCCCAGCACCGAGTAGCCGAGCTGCCCGCACGCGTGCGAGCCGACGCCCGCCGCGAGGACGTCGCCCGTGGAGAGGCCGATGCACACCCCGTGCGCATACGGCGAGTCGTCGCCTGCGCGCTGCGCGATCGTCTCGATCTGCGCGCGCACGGCGAGGCACGCCCGGAGCGCCCGATCGAGGTGATCCGGCCCATGGAACACCGCCATGACCGCGTCGCCGACGAACTTGTCGACCATCCCGCCCTGCGCCAGGAGCTCCGGGACGATCACCTCGAAGTTGGCGTTGAGCCGCCGCGTGGCCTCGACGGGGGGCCGCTCCTTCGCGATGCGGGTGAACCGGTGGACATCGACGAACACCACCGTCGCCTCGAGCGTCTCGCTCGCAGTCACGCCCGCGGGCCCGTGCGACCGGAGCCGCTCGATCAGGGCTGCATTCGTGAACTTCCGCAAGAGGTCGTTCTCCTCGTTCGAATGCGCTTTGCGCCGGTGCTCCTCGACGCTCCGGAGCGTCTTCTCCAGCGTCGCCTCCAGATCCTCGAAGTGGATTGGCTTGAACAGGAAATCGAAGGCGCCCCGGTTCATGGCGCGGCGGATGTTGGGCATGTCGCCGTACGCGGACACGATCACCGTCTTCGCCAGCGGGTTCACCTCGGGGACGCGCTCGAGGAGGGAGAACCCGTCCATCACCGGCATGTTGAGATCGGTGACGATGACGTCGATGTCCGGGTTTCGCCGGAGCTCGTCGAGGGCGAGCTGGCCGTTGTCGGCGAAGACGAGCTCGTAGGCGCGGCCGGTCTTCTTGCGAAAATACAGCTTGAGCAGCATCTGGAGGTCGGGCTCGTCGTCGACGACCAGGATCTTGGCGGGGCTCGCCGCGGTATTGCAGATCGAGGCGAAGGCCGAGACGAGCTCTCGGCCCGACTGGAACCTGCGAGAGCGGTCCTTCGCCAGGGCGCGCTCGAAGAAGCGGTCGACGCCGGGGGGGAGGTCGACGCCGAGCGACGACGCCGGCGCGAACGGATCGGTGCAGATGCTGACGATGAGCTCCCGGACGTCGGTCAGCGGAAACGGGAGATGGCCGGTGAGCGCGCGGTAGACGATGACGCCGAGCGACCAGAGATCGGTCAGGGGATGCGGGACGGCGCCGCGGACCTGCTCGGGACTCATGTACGCCGGGGTCCCGAACCGCCCGCTATACCGCTCGTTCGATGGAGCGTCGCTCCCCTCGTGGAGCGTCCACCCGATCCCGAAATCGAGGATCTTCACGGATTCGCCGTATGCGCTCCGGGCAAGGAAGATGTTTGCGGGCTTGAGATCGCAATGGACGATGCCCGCAGCGCTCGCGGCGTCGAGCCCCGCGCTGATCTGCCGGAGCAACGACAGCACGGTCGGGGCCGGGAGCAGGCGCACCCGCCGGAGCCGCGAGTCGAGGTCCTCGCCCTCGAGCAGCTCCATGACGATGTAGGGCGACCCCTCGTCGATGCCGAAGTCGTGCACTTGGACGATGTGCTCATGCCGGACCCGGGCGATCGTCGTCGCCTCCTGCGCCAAGCGGCGCTGCGCTTCGTCGGAGGCGAGCTCATGGGGGGCCATCAGCTTGATCGCCACCGTCCGGCGGAGCATCTGATCGAACGCCTCCCACACGACGCTCATGCCGCCGCGGCCAATCATGCGCCGAAGCGCGTACCTGCCTCCGATCGTGTGGTCGTGCATGACAGCTCAAAACACCTACGCTTCCGCGGACCGCCGGTCAACGGGCAGCGCGCCGCAGGGCCGTTCGGGCGCGGCCGCGGAGATCGCTCGCCATGATGCGGAGATCGCCCGCTGCTGCACCGCGCGCGGGCGGAAGGAGCGATCTCCTCTACCACCCTCGCTTCGAGCGCGCCGTCCTGCGGGACATCGCCGTTCGGGACGCGGCCGAGCTGCCGCGGGTGGGGCCGTGCTGCGTCGCGCCGGGGGCCGCCCGCGGCGCGACGCGAGGGCGGCCCCCTCCGCCGCGAGCGCTACCGGGGCACCAGCACCGAGACGCTGTGGGCCGGCATCGCGTACGTGAAGGCGTTCGTGGCGCCCGGGGTGACCGCATCCGCGGCCACGAGATCGGCCTTTGCGGCCGTGAGCTGCCACACGTCGACGGCCGTGTAGCTCGCGTAGGCGGCGAGGGTCACCGCGGCCGTGAGCGGGGCCGCGGTCTTGTTGATCGCGACGAGGACCATGCGGTTCGGATCGGCCTCGTCGATGCTCGCGTACACGGTGGCCTTCGCGACGTCGCTCGTCTCGGCGTGGATGGACGTGTCGCCGAAGCGCGCGCCTTTCCCGTCGTAGCTCGTGAACGCCCGCACGCCGGCCCGGAGCATCGACACCTCCTCGCCGGGATCCCAGATCGTCGCGAGGAACACGCCCTCGCGGCCGAAGATGCCGAGCGCGTCGGCCTGGGCGATCGCGCCGGAGATGTGGTTGCCGCCCCCGTAATTGTACTCGGTGAAGCCGATCTCGGTGCCCGGGTAATGGGCATCGATCAGGCCGCGGAGCCACGGGATGAGCGTGATCGGGCCGTTCAACACGTCGTTCGCGATCCAGCTGTCCTCCTTGAAGGTGGGATCCCAGAGCGAGCGCGGCGCCTGGACGCGCGCCTCCACGGACTCGGGCGAGGAATCGTCGCCCGTGATGCGCTCGCCGTTCGCGTAGATCTCCGTGTACCAGTGCAGATCGAGCACGTCGACAAGGCGGTGCCCCGCGCTCGCCTCGGCGGCCTTCATGGCGTCGAGGTAATGCTCGATGAAGTTCCCGTCCGCGTCCGGCGCGTCCTGCAGGCTGACGTAGCCAGAATACCCGTACGAGACGAAGCCGGTGACGAGCGCGTTCGGCGCGACGTCCTTGACCGCGGAGGCAAACTCGATGTTCTTCTCGACGAGCTCGGCGTAGGTCACCGGCTCCGGGTGGATGCGCTCGTGGGTGTGATTCCAGAGGTCGGGCTCGTTGTCGAGCGAGAACAGGACGCTCGCGACCTCGCCCTGGAAAGCGTCGGGGAAGGCCTGCTTCATCCAGGCGACGAACTCGTCCTGGTACACGGCGTCGTCGCCGAGATTCGGCGCCGCGGAGAGCGGAGCGCCCTTGCGCGCGATGGTGCGGTGAAAGCGCGTCTGGAGGTAATTCGGGGTCTTGTTGACGTCGCCGTCGCCGGCCTTGTCGGCCGCGACATAGCCGCAGATCGGGATGGTCGCGATGAAGGCGGCGCCGTGCGACAGCGCGTCCTTGGCCAGCACGCGCACCGCCTCGCCGGGGACATCGCCGTTGGGGCCATTGCCGGCGAGGTGGGCGTCGTTCTGGAACATGTAGTCCGAGCCGGCGTTGGAGGCGTTGTTCTCCCAGTTGTAGGCGGTCATGCGGTTGCCGCCCATGCGCACGACGCTCGTCCCGCGCTGCTCGCCGTCCAGGTCCTCGGCCCAGTTGGCCCCGTAGATGAGCGGGCTGATGGGGCGCACCCCCTGATCGACGCGCACGGTGAAGGTGACATCGCCCTGCCCGGGGTCGCCGGGCTCGACGATGTCCGAGGGCAGATGGCCGCCCTGGCCGCCGCTGGCCGTGCCGGTGCCGCCGCTGGCCGTGCCGGTGCCGCCGCCGGCAGCGCCGGTGCCGCCGCTGGCCGTGCCGGTGCCGCCGCCGGAGGCGCCGGCGCCGCCGCTGCCCGCCAGGGACGTGTCGCCGTCGTCGCCACAGGCCAGGAGGGCGGCCGACGCGAGCAGCGCGAACAGGACTCGCTCGGGAGCAAGCGAACCAAGTGTAGAAATTTTCATTACGATGGTCTCCTGCCGGCCATCATTTCCCGAACCGCTTAAGTTAAATGTATTTATTAACCGGTTTACCCTGCCCGGTCGGCGCCCTCGATGTCTTGGCGGTCCACGCTTTCGCGGCGCTGCGTGCGGCCGTTACCGCATCACCCGCTACCGGCGGAGCAGCGCCGGGTCCATCAGATCGACCTCGCCGGGAGATGGCTTGGCGGCAGGGCGCGCTCGCTCGACCGCGGGCGCCTCAGGGGGGCTGTCCTTGGCCGGCGGCGCGGCGGGACGGGCGCGCGCGCTGGACGGCGGGCGCTCTGGCGGGCTCGGCGGCGCCGCTGCGGCCGCGGCCCCCGTGCCTTGCGACGGCGGGGCGCCGTCCGGGAGGCCGGCGCCCCGCGACGGCGGCGCGCCCGCGGCGGCGTCGGCCTCCGGAGCGGGCGCCGCCGCGCTCGCCGCCGGCGCGGGCGGCGGTGGCGGCGCGGGCGCGGCTGCGCTGCGCTGGAGCGCGTGGCTCGGGCTCGGCGTCTCGTCGGTCGACGGCGCCGTCGCGTCGGCGGAGGCAGGCGCCGCGAGCGGGCCCTCCGCGCCCCCCGGAGCGCGCAGCACGGCCACGAGCCCAGCGCCGAGCGCGATCGCCGCGCCCGCGACCAGGACGAGCGCGCCGCGCCGCCCCCTGGACGCGGCCGGCGCATTCGTGGTGCGCGCCGTGGTCGCGCGGTCCGAGGGCGCGTCCTCCGGGCGCGCGGCCGGCGCGCCCGCGTCCGCGCCCGGCGCGGCGCTCGCGTCGGCGGCCGCCGCGCCGGCCCCGGCGACGCGGGCGATGCGCTCGACCGAGAGCCGCGAGCCCTCCGGCGCGTACGGCCCGAGCGCCTGCGCGAGCTCGGCGACGCTCTGAAAGCGCCGCGCGGGGTCCTTCTCCAGGCAGCGGAGCACGACCGCGGCGAGGCCCTCCGGGGCCTCGGGGCAGCCCTCGCGGAGCCCGGCGGGCGCGCCGGCCGCGATCTTCGCGCCCATGGCCATGAAGCTGCCCGCCGCGAACGGCGGACGGCCGGTGAGGAGCTCCTGCAGGACCACGCCGAGGGACCAGATGTCCGTGCGGGCGTCCACGCGCTTCGTGCTCTCGAGCTGCTCGGGCGACATGTACAGCGGAGAGCCCATGATCGCGTCGGGCGCGGTGATGCTCACGTCGAGCGGGAGCGTCACCGCGTGCGCGTCGTCGCCTGCCCGCGCGGCGTCGCTCGCGCGCGAGATCTTCGAGATGCCGAAATCGAGCACCTTGACGAGCGGCGAGCCGTCCCGCCGCGCGGTGAGGAACAGGTTCGACGGCTTCAGATCCCGGTGGACGACGCCGAGCGCGTGCGCCTCGGCGATCGCCTCCCCCGCCTGGAGCACGTAGTCCACCGCCACCCCGACCGGCAGCCGCTTCTTCTCGTGCAGGACCTGCCCGAGGTCCTTGCCGCTCAGGAACTCCATCACGATGAACGGCGTCTCGTCGTCGAGCGTGCCGACGTCCATCACCCGCGCGACGTGCTCGCTCTCGAGCCGCGACGCCGCCCGCGCCTCGCGCAGGAAGCGCGCCACGTCCCCGCCGCTCTTCCTGCCGCGCAGGAGCTTGAGCGCCACGTTCCGCTCGAGCGCCTCGTGCCGCGCGAGCAGCACGACCCCCATCCCGCCGCTGCCCAGCGTCCGGACCACCCGGTACTTGCCGGCGAGCAGCGTCCCCGGCGCGGCGGCCTGCGCCGGGTCGCCGGCCGCCGCGGCCGGGGCGGCGCCGAGGCCCCCGTCGGCGAGGAGGGCGCCGAGCTCGGCGGCGACCTCGGCGGCGCTCGCCGGGCGGCCCTCGGGGGCCTTGGAGAGCATCCGCGCGACGAGCGCCTCGAGCGCCGGCGGGGCGAGCGGGCAGAGCTCCCGGACCGCGGGGGGCCGCTCGACGAGGATCTTCACCAGCACCGCCTCGGTGTCCGCGCCCGAGAACGGCGCCCGGCCGGTCAGGCACTCGAAGAGCACCGCGCCGAGCGCGAACACGTCGGTGCGCGCGTCGGGGGTCGCCGCGCCGCGCACCTGCTCGGGCGCCATGTAGCTCGGCGTGCCGACGAGCGTCCCGGCGCCGGTGACCGCGGCCGCGTTCGGCCCGCGCGCGAGCCCGAAATCGAGGAGCTTGACCCGATCGACGGCGCCGTCCTGCAGGAAGATGTTGCTCGGCTTGATGTCGCGGTGGACGAGGCCCTTCTCGTGCGCGGCGGCGAGGGCCGAGGCGACGCCGCGCCCGACCTCGGCCGCGTCGCGCACGCCGAGCGGGCCGGCGGCGAGCCGCTCCGCGAGCGTCACGCCCACGAGCCGCTCCATGGCGAGGTACCGCTCGCCCATCGGGGTGCTGCCGTGGGCGACGTAGCCGACGATCCCCGGGTGGGAGAGCGCGGCGAGCGCCTCGGCCTCCCGGTCGAACCGGGCGCTCGTCGCCTCGTCGACGTCGCGCAGGAGCTTGAGCGCCACGCTCCGGCGCTCCTCGCGGTCCCAGGCCTCGAAGACGACGCCCATGCCGCCCTCCCCGAGCAGCGTGTCGATCTCGAACCTGCCGGCGACGACCTCGGGCTCGGCCGCGAGCGAGACGAGGCGCCCGACCCCCGCGTCGTCGAGGAAGGTCACCGGGCGCCCCCGAGCAAGGCGCGCGACTCGGCCTCGAACTCGGCCTCGGAGCCGGTGATCTCCCGGAGCTTGTCGAGGAGCAGGCCGCGGAACTCGCGCCGCGCGGAGGAGAGGTAGTTGGTCACGTCGGTGACCTTGATCCCGAGCTCCGCGGCGAGCTCAGCATAGGTGGGGCGGCCCTCGGGGCCCTCGTCGAGCACGTAGCGCTCGAAGACGCGGAAGGTGAGCTGCTTGCCGCCCCGCTCGCAGCGCTCGCGGAGGGCGTCGACCGCCATCCCGACCAGGTGACGCTTCCACTCCCGGTCGAAGTACGTGTCGATCGAGTGGGGCGCGGGCACGGCGAGCGCCTCAATCTCCCGCTCGGCAGAGGGGAAGTCAAGGCTCAGCGTCACCGCATGTCCGCCGCGCTTCTGCCGCCCGCTGCTCTCGGCCTCCTTCATGACGAAGCGGTCGAGGCACATCTTGAGATAGGTGCGGAACAGCGCCCGCGCCGGGTCGTACGCGGAGAACGTCCGCTGCTCGAGCGCGCGCGCGAAGAAGCCCTGCGTCAGGTCGGCGGCGCGCTCGCCTTCCATGCGCCAGCGGACGCGGAGGTGCTTGTACACCGGCTTCCAGTAGGCGCGCACCAGGATGTCGAACGAGCGCGCGCGCTCCGCCGGGTCGTCGCTGCCCACCGCGACGACGGCGGACCGGTGGGTCGTCGGAAACCTGCCTCGCCGGGGCCCGCGCGAGAAATCGTCGGCCATGCCTAAAGGGACGCGGGGGCCACGCGGAATAGGATCATCGACGAGGCGAAGCTACCACAGGCCGACCCCGGGAGGGAGCTCCGGCGGGCCGCGGGCGCAGGGCGGGCCTGCCGGCGCTCCGAGCGCTCGCGCCGCCCGGCGCTCGGCGCTGCGGAGGCGCGCCTCGGTGGTACGGGAGGCGCGGCCTCGGGAGCACTCGATGTTTGAGCCGACCTTGCGTGAAGAGGAGAACAGGACATGAACAAGGCATCTCGTTTGGCCCTTGCCTCGCTGCCCGCCGCGTGTGACGACGGGGGCGTCGACGTGGAAGGACAGGTGGAAGGACAGCAGGTTACCTTCACGGTGCTCGGCGTCCCGGCCGCACGCCCGGGGATCGGGCTGGCAGGCCGGAGCGATGCTCCGACGGCTTCTGAGACTCTTGACCGCTAGCGCCTCCCGAGGACCACGTGAAACCGCTCCGTCCGTTCCGTCGTACGCTCCGCGCTCCCCTCGCGGGGGCGCTCCTCGGCGCCTCCGCGCTGCTCTGGGGCCGGCAGGCCGCCGCCGTGGAGAGCGCCGCCGAGCAGCTGTTTCGAGAGGGCCGCGCGCTCCTTGTCGAGCAGCGCTTCGCCGAGGCCTGCCCCAAGCTCGAGGAGAGCCAGCGCCTCGAGCCGAGCCTCGGGACGAAGCTCAACCTCGCCTTCTGCCACGAGCGGCTCGGCCAGGTGGCCACGGCCTGGGTCGGCTTCCAGGAGGCGCTGATCACGGCGCGGACCGCGGGGGACGCGGCCCGGGAGGCGTTCGCCAAGGCGCGGATCGACGCGCTCGCGCCGCGGGTGCCCTGGCTCCGGGTGCGCGCCTCGGCGGGCGACGCGGGCGCCGACCAGGTGACGATCCTGCTCGACGGGGCGGCGCTCGATCCGGTCGCGTGGGACAAGGAGCTGCCCGTGGATCCGGGCGAGCACGTCGTGGCCGCGGCGCACCAAGGGGAGGTCTTCTGGGAGACGACGGTGGCGCTGAAGGAGTCGGAGCGCGTGGACGTCGCCGTGCCGGCGCCCGCGCCGGCGGAGGCGGCCCCGGCGGAGGCGGCACCGGGGGCCGCGTCGAGGCCGGCGGCGCGGTCGCCGGCGGCGCGGCTGCCCAGGGCGCGGCTGCTGCCCGATGCGCCGCGCGATGGAGTGCGCGACGAGAGGAGCGTGCGCGCCGCCACGCCGGGCGTATTGGACCGCCTCGTCTTCGAGGCAGGCGGGTTCATCGGCTATCTCTGGATGGAGGCAGACGACATCGATGTCTGCAGCATCAGCGGGTATGGGGACTGCTACTACGCTCTCGCAGAGGGTAGCTTCCTCGCAGGGGCGACGGGGTTTATCGGATACACGGCGACGGAGCGCCTGGACCTCGGCATTCGCGCCCACCTCAGCCTTCACTCGAGCGCGGGCCTGCTCATCGCGCTCGGCCCGTCGGTGTCGTACCCGCTCGGCGATCGCTTCCGGGTGGGATCGTCGCTGCTCTTCGGCACGGCGACGCAGAGCGGGACGGCCTACACGGAGAGCTATTCGTGGAATGAGGACGGCTACCAATATGGTGGAGACATGGTGGAGGCGAGCTTGTCGCTGGGATTTGCTCTGGGCCTGGGCGCCGAGATCGGCATGAAGCTCACGGACAGCCCGTCGGGCTCGCTCTTCCTGCAGGCCACGCCGCTGTTCCTCGTCGGCGCGGACGGCCTGGCGGCGTCCCTGCCGCTCGGCGTGGCCTACCGGTGGAACTGACGTCCTGAGCCGGCTGCGCTCAGGGCGCGGTCACGACGGCGATCTCGCCGGTCGCGTACAGCGCGGAGGTGTCCCACGCGAGCCCTGGGGCGAGCGGCACGTCGATGTTCACCGAGGCGAACGCCCCCGTGAGGTCGCCGCTCCAGCCGAGCAGAGCCACGGTGTCCCCGGCCTGGAACGACGTCGACCCGTCCGCCGGCCGGACCTCGAGCGCCCCGTCGAGGTGGACGTCACCGTCCACCTGGAGGAGCGGCAAGGCGCTCGATCCTGCGACCGTGACGCGGAGGGCGGCGCCCGGCCCCTGGGTGTAGCTGCCGGCGACGACGGTCGACGGGTGGACCTCTCCCACGGAGAGCTCGCCGGCCTGGAGGTTGTCGAGATCGCCCACGAAGCTGCCGATCTCGAGGCGCCCGCCGGCGAGCTCGAAGTCGCCCGCCGCGACCTCCATCGCGCCCGCGATGAGGTCGCCGTCCGCGAGGCGCACGGACGGCCCCAGGTACGGGTAGGGATCGCCGCCTGCCCACGGCGTGGTCCGCAGGAGGCCGCCAATGCTCACGAAGGCGTGCTTGTCGACCAGGAGCGATGGATACTGGTTGCCGATGGCAGAGACGGTGACGTCGCCGCTGTTGATCCACGATGCATAGACATCGTTCGCCTTGACGAAGCCCCCGCCGAGCTCGGAGCGGATCTCGGTGTCCTCCGTCACGAGGGTCCCATAGGCCCCGACGGTGAGCGTGCCGTATCCGCGGTTCGCCCCTACGCGCAGGAGCCCCTGGTTGGTCCACGTGCCGCCCCAGCCGCTCACGGTCGCGTGGCTGTTCAGGAGGTCATCGCCGTCGATGCTCGCGCCCACCGTGAACAGCTCGCCGCGGTGAATGTTCAGGAGGCCACGGCTCGCCACGCCGAGGACGAACTCCCCCGTGCTCACCCACTTCGTCGCGGAGCCCGTGATCACGACCTCGCCCCCGCAGATCGAGCAGCCGTGGACGCCGCCGATATAGACGTCATGGGAGAAGAGGCTCCCTCCTTGCTTGAGCTCGACGTACCCCTGCCCGAGGTCGCCGATGTAGGTGTTTCCTCCGCTCGTCAGGGTGGCGTCGTACCCCTCGACGAACAGACGACCATGACCCAGCGTGCCCCTCGCGCCCACCACGAGGTCGTCGGTGATCACCTCGGCGCCGTTCCGGACGACGACCCAGCCCTCGGAGAGGTTGGCTCTGCCGATCCCCATGGATCCATGGTTGATCCATGTCGAGCCATACCCCTCGATCAAGACGGTGCCGAAATCGGCGCTCCCCCCGTTCACGGACGCGCCGGGGCTGATCAACGTCCCACCATCGGTCACCTCGACCGTCCCGGATCCCACGACGAGCTGGCTCGTCCCCAGGTCCCAAGGATCGGATGGATTCTGAGGCGTTACGCCTCCCGCGATGGTCACGGCTGCGTGGGCCTGTTCTGCCGCGCCCGCCGACGCGGCAGCGAGCAGCACCGAGAGAGCGCATCGAGCTTGGTATTTCGTCATTCTCATCCCTCCACGAGAAGGTTCCGTGCGCGTGAGAGCGCGCCATTGCCTGATGCCCCAGAAGCGCCGGAGCACCATGCGAATGTGGTCTCCCACGATGAAATGGATATGCGAATCGATTCACCATTGCAATGAATTTCGCCGTGTCATCGCGACCTGGGCCCGCGTGCGAGCGGATGGTAGAAATCGAGTCACACAAGCCCGGCAGCGTGCCTGTTGGTGCCTGTTGATCGACGCGCGACGTGCGACGTGCGCGCTGCCCCTGGACGCGGTGGGCATGAGCCCCGACGCCTTCGCGCGGTGCCCGCCTGTTCGGCGTTCTAGCCGCTCGGCGGCGCGCCCTCGGGCGCCACCTCCGGTCCGGTCGGCGCGGCCGCGCCGGAGGTGTCCGCGGGCTCGGTCGCGGGGTCGTTGGAGGACGCCGCGCGGCCGCCGCGGCCCTTGTAGAGCGACGGCGCGATCGTGTCGGCGTCTCCGTCGTTCCAGCGCAGGTAGGTCACGGCGCGGCGAGTCTGGTCATAGGCGTGCACGAGCAGCGCGAACGCGCGGGCCCGCTTGTCCGCGGCCTCGGTCGGCCCGGGCGCCTTGCCGTGCTCCCGCGCGCCGAGGGCGGTGAGGAGCTGCGGCCCGATCTCTCCGGCGCGCTTCACCTCCTCCTCCGTCGCCGCCGTCTTGCCGGCGATATCGGACCAGCGCCCGCCGAGGAGGGCCGAGAGCGCGACGAGGTCGTTGGCCATGTCGACGTGCCCGTGGCCGGCGCGGATCTCCGCGACGGCCGCCGCGTCGAGCAGGCCGCGACGGGCGAGCGCCTCGGCGTCGCCCAGCAGGTTCTCGCGCAGCGCGGCCGCCTCGGCGAGGAGCGGCTTCAGCGCGTTCTCGGCGCCTCCGCTGGAGAGCCACAGGAGGTGCGCGTACCAGGCGGCGAGCGCGTAGGTCTCCAGCCGGTCGAGCAGCGCGAGCTCGTGCTGCTGCAGCTGCGCGGCGATGGCGGGGCGCAGCGCGAGCAGGCCTGGCAGCACGCCGAGCACCTGGGAGACGGCGCGAGGGATGTCGATCTTGATGGAGACGAGTCGATCCGGGCTCAGCGACTCGATCTCGGGGAGGGTCCTGTCGAACGCCGCCGCCGCCTGGGGCGGCGCCGCGAGCGCGCTGGGCGCCGGCTTCTTCTTGCTGACCGGAGAGGAAGGCTTGGCCATGAGGGGAACACCTCTCGTCGAAGTCCTTCGCCGGGCGGCGAAGGGACACAAGCGCCGTGCTCCCTACTCCCCTGCGCTGGACGTGTTGTGCGCGTCCGGCGCGCGCCGGACGTTCGTGCCAGGGGTAAGCACCCGTACCGCTCGGTCAACGGACATGGCAAGATTTCGACGGCCCATGGCCGAGCGCCGCGATGTCGTGCCTGCGCAGCGCGGCCATTGGGGAGCTGGGCCGCCTCCGATGCCGGAGGAAAGCTCAGCTATCGGCGCCGGGTCGCCTCCGATGCCGGAGGAAAGCTCAGCTATCGGCGCCGGGTCGCCTCCGATGCCGGAGGAAAGCTCAGCTATCGGCGCCGGGTCGCCTCCGATGCCGGAGGAAAGCTCAGCTATCGGAGCGGGGCCGCCTCCGATGCCGGAGGAAAGCTCAGCTATCGGAGCGGGGCCGCCTCCGATGCCGGAAGATCGACCCGGCGAGCGTTTGGCCAACGAAATGCTTGCCATTGCGAATCGATGCGAATATGGATGCGAACATGGGAGACCACGCGCGCCCGGTGCTCCGGAGCTGCGAGGGAGGACCAAGCCAACGGTGGGCTCTCATGGGAACTGGGCCTTCTCGTGGAGGTATGGAGATCCATGAACTACCAAGCTCGATGCGCCCTCTCGGCGCTGTTCGTCGCTGCGTCGGTGAGCTTTGCAGGACCGGCCAGCGCGGATGTGACCATTTCCAGCTGGGGATACGTATCGCCCCAGAATCCGACCGATCCCTGGGACCTGGGGCTGACCCCGCTCGTCGTGCGAGGTGGGACGGTCGACGTAACTTATGGCGGGACGTTGATCAGCCCCGGTGCGTCCGTGGCAGGAGGGCTCGACTGGGTCGGCGCTGTCCGGGTCGACGGGTATGGGTCGACCTGGATCAACGATGGATCGATCAACATCGGCGGGGACATGGAGGGTCAGGTCGTCATCCGGAACGGTGCCGCGGCGATCACCGATGATCTCGTGGTGGGCACTCGATACTCGCTGCATGAGGGACGTCTGATCGTCGAGGGGTACGACGCCACCATGACGAGCACGGCGAATACCTACATCGGCCACACTGGACAGGGCCACGTCGAGCTCAAGCAAGGCGCGAGCCTCTTCTCGCATAATGTCTATATCGGCGGAAGCGGCGGCTGCATGAGCTGCGGGGGTGACGTCGCCATCACGGGGTCCGGGACGCAGTGGGTGAGCACGGGGGAGTTCGTCCTGGGGGTGAGGAGCCATAGTTCGCTGGACATCTACCGCGGCCAGCTCTTCACGGTGAACGCACGCATCCTCGGCGACGATATCGGCTACATGACCAGCCATGCGAGCGTGAGCGGCTGGGGCGGCACGTGGACGAACCAGGGGCTCCTGCGCGTCGGGTCGAACTATGGATACGGCACGCTCACCGTCGGGGCCTACGGGACCCTCGTGACAGAAGACACCGAGATCCGCTCTCAGCTCGGCGGGGGCTTCGTCAAGGTGAACGATGTCTATGCATCGTGGCTCAACAGCGGCGACGTCACCGTCTCTGCCATCGGCAACCAGTATCCATCGCTCCTGGTCGACAATGGCGCCCTCGTGAGCATCGGCGGCCTCCTCCGGACGGCGCCCTGGGCCGGCGGCGATCCCTACCCCTACCTGGGGCCCTCGGTGCGCCTCGCGGATGGCGAGCTCATCGCGGGCGCGATCGAGGCCGCGACGGGCGACTTCGAGTTCGCCAGTGGGCGCCTCCAGACAGGCAGCTTCGTGGGCGATCTCGCCAACACGCAAGCCGGCGAGCTCTCCGTCGGGGAAGCTCACCCATCGACCATCATTGCCGGCAGCTACAGCCAGGGGCCAGACGCTACCCTGAGCATCACGGTCGCGGGCCCCAGCGCCGTGCCGCTCCTCCAGGTGGACGGGGACCTCCACCTCGACGGGGCGCTGAGGCTGCTCCCGGCCGATGGGCCCGTGTCGTTCCAGGCCGGGGACGTCATCGCCGTGTTCGGCTGGAGCGGCGGCCTCACGGGGACGCTCACCGCCGTGGATATCGATGTGCCGCTCGCCCCGGGGCTCGCCTGGGACACCTCCGCGCTGCAGACGACCGGCGAGATCACCGTCGTGCCCGCGCCCTGAGCGGCCGTCGGCGTCGCGCGCGGGGCCGATCCTGCGATCAGGTCGAGCTCCTGCGTGGCGCCGGCGTCGACGATCTCCGGCAAACCAGGCCGATCCCGATCTCCGCGTCCGATTTACCCGCCGCACATTTCGGCGAAACTCATGGGAAACACGGCGACCGCTATACCCGGTCCGGCGTGTTCGTCGAGGACGGTCACGCCCCTCCTCCATGGCCGCGCGCTCCTCCCTCCACCTCAAGGTCGTCACCTCCGAGACAACGCGGACCCACTGCCCGTACTGCGCCTTCCAGTGCGGCATGGTCGTGACCGATCTGTCGCCCTTCTCCGGGCCGATCGAGGTCCGGCCGGACGAGGAGTTCCCCGTCAACCGCGGGCAGATGTGCATCAAGGGGTTCACCTCCGCGGCGCTGCTCGACCATCGCGAGCGGCTGACGTCGCCGCTGCTCCGCGGGCGCGACGGCCGCCTCCTCCCGGCGCGGTGGGAGACGGCGCTCGATTTCATCGCCGAGCGGCTCCTCCAGCTGCGCGAGGCCCACGGCCCCGCGGCGCTGGCCGCGTTCGGCAGCGGCGCCCTGACGAACGAGAAGACCTATCTCCTCGGCAAGTTCGTCCGCCTGGCCCTCGGGTCGCCGAACGTCGATTACAACGGCCGCTACTGCATGTCCTCGGCGGCGGCGGGGCAGAACAAGGCGTTCGGCGTCGATCGCGGCCTGCCGTTCCCCGTGTCCGACATCGCCCAGACCAAGACGCTCCTCCTGTGGGGCGCGAACTGCGCGGAGACCCTGCCGCCCATCATGCAATGGATCTACGCCCAGCGCGACAACGGCGGCGCGCTGATCGTCGTCGACCCGCGGCGGACCGACACGGCGCGCGGGGCGGCGCTGCACCTCCAGCCCACGCCCGGGTCCGACCTCGCGCTCGCCAACGGCCTTCTCTACCTGGCGCTGGAGGAGAAGCTCGTCGATCCGGCGTACATCGCCGCGCGCACGGAGGGCTTCGACGAGCTCAGGCGCGTCGTCCTCTCGTACCACCCGGCGCACGTCGAGCGGCTGACCGGGGTCTCGACGCAGGACCAGCTCCGGGCCGTGCGGCTGCTGGCCGAGGCGCCGAGCAGCATGCTGCTCTCGGGCCGCGGGCCGGAGCAGCAGTCCAAGGGCTCGGACACCGTCCTCTCCTTCATCAACCTGATGCTCGCGCTCGGCAAGGTCGGCAAACCCCACAGCGGCTATGGCTGCCTGACCGGACAGGGCAACGGCCAGGGAGGCCGCGAGCACGGCCAGAAGGCGGATCAGCTGCCGGGCTACCGGCTGATCGAGGACCCGGAGCACCGGCAGGCGATCGCCCGCGTCTGGGGGATCGACCCGGCGGAGCTGCCGTCCAAGGGGAAGAGCGCCTACGAGCTGCTCGACGCGCTCGGCCCCCAGGGCGGGATCCGCGCGCTGCTCGTGTTCGGCTCCAACGTGGTTGTCGCGTCCCCGAACGCGCTCAACGTCGAGCGCAAGCTCGCCGCGCTCGACCTGCTCGTGGTCTGCGACGCCTTCGTGAACGAGACCGCGGCCTCCGCCCACGCCGTGCTCCCCGTCGCCCAGTTCGCGGAGGAGGAGGGCACGATGACGAACCTCGAAGGGCGGGTGATCCTCCGGCAGCGGGCGCGCCGGCCGCCCCCCGGGGTGAAGAGCGATATCGAGATCTTCTGCGAGCTCGCGCGCCGGCTCGGCGCGGGCAAGCACTTCCAGTACGAGGGCGCGGAGCGGGTGTTCGACGAGCTGCGGCGGGCGACCGCGGGCGCGAAGGCGGACTACAGCGGCATCACCTACGACAGGATACGGCGCGAGCGAGGCGTCTTCTGGCCGTGCCCGTCGACCGAGCACCCGGGGACGCCGCGCCTCTTCGCCGATCGCTTCTATCACCCCGGCGGCCGGGCGCGCTTCCACGCCGTCCACCACCGGCCGGCCGCCGAGCTCCCCGACGACGCGTATCCGCTCTACTTCACGACCGGACGCTACAAGGAGCATTACAACTCCGGCGCTCAGACGCGCCGGGTCTCCGCGCTGGACGAGGCCAAGCCCGAGCCGAAGGTCCAGGCCCACCCCCGGCTGGCGGCGCGGCTCGGCGTGGTCGAAGGCGACTGGCTGCTCGTCGAGAGCCGCCGAGGGTCGGTCATCTTCCGGGTCTCGGTCACGCCGGAGATCCGGCCCGACACGCTGTTTGCGCCGTTCCACTGGGGCGGCAAGAAGGCCGCCAACGTCCTCACCAAGCCGGCGCTGGACCCGACCAGCCGGATGCCGGAGTTCAAGGTGTGCGCCGTCAGGGCGCGCCGGGTCTCGGAGTCGAACTGATGCGAAGGAAGGACCTTGTCGTCGTTGGCAATGGCATGGCCACCTGCCGCCTGCTGGACGAGCTCGTCTCGCGCGGCGCCCGGGACCGCTACAACATCACCGTGTTCGGCGAGGAGCCGGGCGGGGCGTACAGCCGCGTCCTGCTCAGCAAGGTGCTCGCGGGCGAGGCGCCCGACTCCATCGTGACGAAGCCGCAGGCGTGGTACGAGCGGAACGGCGTGAAGCTCGTCAGCGGGACGTCCGTGGAGCGGCTCGACACCGCGGCGAGGATGGTCGTGACGGACGGCGCCGCGGCCCACCGTTACGACGTCGCGGTGATCGCCACCGGGAGCCGGCCGCTCGTCCCGCCGCTCGAGGGGATGACGACGGCGGAGGGCGATCTGCGTCCGGGCGTCTTCGTCTACAGGACCATGGACGATTGCCTCCGGATGCGCGGCCACGCGCGGGCGGGAGACAACGCCATCGTGGTCGGCGGCGGGCTGCTCGGCCTGGAGGCCGCCAAGGTGCTGAGCGACATGGGGCTGCACGTGACCGTCATTCACGTCGCCAAGGGCCTCATGAACGCGCAGCTCGATCAGATGGGCGGCGACATGCTCGAGCAGCAGATCGAGCGCTGCGGGATCTTCGTCCGCACCGGGCGCACGGTCGAGGCGATCTGCGGGGACGAGGTGGTGGAAGGGGTCCGGCTCGACGACGGCAGCGTCTTGCCGGCGGACATGGTGATCCTGGCGTGCGGGGTGCGGCCGCGCGTCGACGTCGCGCGCGCCTCGGGGCTGCCCATCAACAAGGGCATCGTGGTCAACGACACCATGGCCACCCAGGTGCCCGGCGTCTACGCGATCGGCGAGTGCGCGGAGCACCGGGGCAGGCTCTACGGCATCGTGACGCCGATCTGGGAGCAGGCCGCCGTCCTCGCGGATCTTTTGACGGGCGCGAACCCGCAGGCGCGCTACCGGGGCTCGAAGCTCTACAGCCGGCTGAAGGTGGCGGGGGTCGACGTCACCTCGATGGGCAGCGTCGAGCCGGAGCTCGAGAGCGACGAGGTGCTGCAGATCGTGGAGACGCGGAAGTGCACCTACCGGAAGCTCGTCATGCGCGACGGGCGGCTCCTCGGGGCCATGTTCGTCGGCAACACCGCGGCCTCGGCGGCGCTCGTGCAGCTGTTCGATCGCAACGATCCGCTGCCGGCCGACCCGCTGGAGGTGCTCTGCGCGGGGGGCGGCGGCGGTGGTGGAGGGACGGCGGCGCAGGGCGAGCGGATGGTCTGCAATTGCCACAAGGTCAGCGAGTCGGCGCTCCGAGAGGCGATCCAGGGGGGCGCCTGCACGCTCGAGGCGGTGTGCGCGGCGACCAAGGCGGGCACCGGGTGCGGCTCGTGCCGCAGCGAGGTCGCGCAGATCGTGGCCCGGCACGCCCCCGCGGAGGAGCCGCCCGCGGGACGCATCGTGGCCGCAGGGTAGGCGCGGGTTCCTGGCTTCTCGTGGGGGTTCGCGCGGCGCGTACCGGAGGAGCAAGCGATTCCGCGCGAGCCCGGGCGCTCACTTCTTGTTGATGTTCGATACGGCGAACTGGCTTCGAACCGGATAATGCACGCCGACCTTCGCGGTCACGTCGACGTTGGCCTTGCGCTCGAACACCATCACGCAATCCGAACCGCCGAACTGGAAGTACGAGAACATCTCGCCTTTGCTCAGTTGCTTGCCCACCAGCTTGGTTCGGATCTTCTGGTTCAAGAGATCGACCTGCTGCTGGTAATCGCGCCCCTTCTTCTCCTCCGGCGTCAGCGTGATAGGCCGCTGTCCATCAGCCGCGGGGGTCACGAACACCACGGAAGAGACCTGCGCCATGCCCATGGGCAGGACCGCGACCTTGCCGATCTCGGACTCGAGCACCAAGAGGCCGCGGCACTGCACGAACTGGTATCCGGTCGGGTCCCCGGCGTCCAGGTAGCGCTGCGGGATGACCGCCCGCGCGAGGTCGCCGTTCACGTCGTTCCCATCCTGCGTATCGAGCGCCACCTCCAGGTAGACCTGCCCCGGGATGAACTTGGCCTCCAGCACCTTGCCCGCCACCGGCGTGTGCTGCCGGTGGTAGTCATAGGTGTTCAGGAAGCTGTGGCAGAAGATGCCGCCCTCGAAGAAGCTCGCATACTCGCTGTCCTGAAGGAGCTCGCGGATCGACCACTCGATGTGCTTGACCACGATCGAGGGCGGCGCCGGCAGCGGCTTGCCCACCTTCGTGCTGACCGTCCACTGGCCCACGAACGTCGATTCGGCGGGGAACACGATGACCCGATCATCCTTCGTGGAGGCGACCGGCCGCTGTCCATCGATGTCCCTGAATTTGCGCGCGAAGAACTCGTTGAAGGTCGTGTATTCCTCGGGCGCCTTCTCGTAGTCCTGCCAGGCATACTCAGGCGCGTACTTGAAGCTCTCGATGTACTTCATCGACTCCGGCGTGTCCAGGAAGGCCCCCCACTCGACAGCGAAGTCGCGCAGCCAGCGTGAGATCGGGGAGAGCTTCGCCCCGTCGAGCGGCGCGATCGGGCTCTGCAGGACCTCCAGCGACGGCTGGTTGAAATAGTAGTAGAACTGCGTGATCCGCAGGTACACCGTGCGCTCGTGCAGCTCCTCGCCATCCCAGTCCCAGACGCGGATTTCCGGGATCCAGGTCACCAGCGCGTCCACGTAGAAATAGAATTGGTCCAGGGTCTTGATCTGATCCAGCTCCGGGACGCGCTGCGCGCTCACGGTCTTGATGGCGTCCTCGAAGGCGCCACGATAGTAGTTCGCCTCGATGATGGACTTGAGCTCCTTCGTCGCCCGTTGCTGGGGCTCGTAGGCCACCCCCTCCTGGGGCAGGTCTCGCAGGAACGGCGGCGCCTGCGGCGGAAGCTGCTTGGCCGCCGCGGAGGCGAGCTCGCCCGTCGCCGGCCCTGCGGTCTCGTGGGAGCGCTTCAAAGCCCGATCCAGGTCCTGAGCGGACGCGACGCGCCTCCGTCGGACGGAGCTGGGGACGATGCGGTGCTTGCTGCTCATAGGCCTCTCCTTGGCGCGAGTCGTTGGTTGGTGGCTCGAACGTTCGACGTCCGGCGCGCGCCGACACGAGAGCGCTGGCGCTGCGCGTGTCGCCGCGATGCTTTGCAGTGGGCGTGCCATGGCCACGGGGACCCGAGAGGCGGCTGAGACACCGGACGGCCCGTACCTCGGGATGGCCCCGCGATCCGATCAGATCGCGCAGATCAGCGCGACGGCCCGCGCGCATCGTGGGCGCCCAGGAGCTCTTGCCGACGGCAGCGGCTGGCAAATCCTTGCCGGCCGGTAGCGACTTGCTGGCAAATCTTTGCCGGAAGGATCGCCGCCAGCGAACGGTCCAGCTAGCCTGCGGCCGCGCCGGGCTCGCGCGTGAGCCACGCGAAGCGTTCGTCGACCCCCGCGCTCCCGCCGCTCCCCTCGTTGGCCCGCTCGGCCCAGGCGAAGCGCCCGCTCCCGCGCGCCTTAGCGCGCGCGGACGCCTCTCCCCTCCAGGTGAACCGGCCCATGCCCGAGGTCCGGTCGATCTCGACGTCGTCGTCCTCCCCCGCGATGCGGTCGTAGACGCTGTCCCGGTCTCCGAGCGCGAACGGGCCGAAGCTGTAGCCGTCCGAGCCCGCGTCGAGGTCCCCGAGGTCATGGTACTGCGCGTCGATGGAGCTGTAGGCCTTCCCGCCGACCTTTTTCGTGTATTTGAACCCGTTCGCCAGGGCGGTGTACTTGAGGATGCTGCTGACCTTCCTCGACTGGAGGAGGCTCTGTTCGGTCACCTTCTTCCACGTCTTGATGGCGATGATCGTGTCCTTCGCCGAGATCGCCGCGGCCTTGACGCTCTTCCCGAAGCGCTTCATCTGGTCGGCGGCGCCCTCCCCGAGCTCCGCGGCGCCCTGCTTGAACGACCTCCACAGGCTGCCGTCGGCGGCCTCCGCGAGCTCCTCGAGCAGCTCGTCGCTCTGGGAGCGCAGCCGGCCGAGCGCGTCCGAGAAGCTCTCCGCGGCCTGCTTGCCCACCTTGGACGCCACCTCGTCCGCGGCCTCCTCGGCGGACTCCTTCAGGATCTTCGCGAGCGTCCCCTCGGCGCTCTCCCGCGCGAACGCCTTGCCGGCCCGCTCGAAGAACGGCTGCGCGAGATCCGCGGCCCCCTTGGCCATGAACTTGGCGCCCTTCAGCGCGCCCTTGCCCGCGGCCTTGGCGCCCTTCCACATCTTGCCCGCGATCTGGCCGCCGAACTTCATCAGGATATCCATCGCGATCTCGATCGCGATGTCGACGAGGCACGCCACGAAATCGGCGAAGGTGAAGCCGGCCTTGGCGGTGCCCCAGACGACCGTGAAGTCGAGCGGCAGGCTGACCGGGCTATTGCACGCGAGGTGGAGCGAGAACGGCACGGTCTTGAACGGCGAGCACGCGAGATCGCACACGGTCTCGCCGAAGATGGGGTTATCGCACGCGATCGCGACGCCGCTCGTCCCCCAGACCGAGATCGAGCTGCCGAAGAGGATGGTCCAGGGCAGCAGTGGATTCCACCCCTGGACCACGTCGACGTGCGGGACGACGAGGCTCGCGTCGCTCCCCCGCCCCATCCAGTGCACGCCGTCGAGCTGTATCTCGCGCTTGCCCTGCTCCGACCAGAACGAGAACAGGTGGGTGCCGCTGACCAGGCCGACGTCGAGGTGCGGCCAGTACTTCTGCGGCACGTAAGCCCCAGGCGGCGGCATCGGCCACCAGAACAGGGCCTCGTGCCACGAGAGGCCGATGAACACGTTCCACCGCGTGACGGTCAGACAGCCGTAGCCCATCGAAAGCGCTCCTTCACCGCCGCTTCACCGCCGTGTGCGGTCCAGCGTCCAGCGCACCGCGCGGCGCAGGTTCATCTTCTGCTCCTCGGTGAGCTCCAGGGCCACGGGGGCTCGGGCGCTCCAGACCACGACGACCTCGCCCGGCACGGGGCGCACGACCACGGAGCAGAGGTGCGTCTCCACCTCGGTCAGCCGGCCCGGATCGAGCTCCAGGTGAACCCGCGGCGCCTCGCCGGGCAGATGAAACGAGTAGACCTGCCGGTTCGGGTGCAGGTTCCGCAGCTCGAAATAGTCGCCCGGCGCGAGATCGGAGACGCTCATCCCGGGAGACGCCGTCTGGGCATGCTCGAGGCGAAGGGGCGCGCCCGGGTCCTGGTACAGCGGCGGAATCTCGAGGACATCGCGGGCGGCCCAGCCCCGCTCGACCTCTGCGGGGAGCTTGCCGTCGGTCTGACAATAGGGCGCGAGCCCGAGGTACGCGAGCCGGGGGAACCAGGCCGTCGACTGGAAATCCCACCCCGCCGGGAGCGGGGCGTGGATCCATCGGTACGGCGTGCCCACGGCGAGGCGCTGGGGGGTCAAGGGGTCGAACGGGTGCTCGAGGTTCGGGATCGGCAGCCCCGTGAAGCTCTCGGCGTCGAGCTCCATCAGGTAGCCGTAGCCGCAGGGGTTCCTGGGATAGTGATACGGCGTGTCGGCGAGCGCGCTCATCCCCCGCCGGGCATCCTGGATGAGCTGGCCGAGGATATCGCCATTGCGCCCGAGCGCCGTCAGGTCGACGCCCCCATATGCGTAGTCGTAGCGGACCGGGACCACCTCGATCGGGGTTGCCTCGGAGAAGCGAGGCCGGCCGGCGCGATCGAGCTCTCCGAGGCGGTCGCCGTGGACCACGATCTCGCGCTGGTGCTTGCCGAACTGCACGCTGGCGGTGAGCTTGCGGGTCCCTGCGTCGTAGGCGTGGGCGAACGCCTGCACGACGACGTCGGTCGCCCGCCGGAACGGGAGCAGATCGTCGACGGCGATCGGCGGGGAGACCCGCGGCGGCTTGCGTTTGTCGTTGTACGGGATCTCGTCGTCGTGCAGGACCTCCTGCCGCCCGGGGGCGTCGAGCTCGCACCGGCCGTTGTGGATGCGGTAGGTGCGCTTCATGACCCAGGCGATCCATGGCCGTCCGTCGGGCTCGCCCTGGAGCAAGAGCTCGGTCTTGCGGCGCGGTCGCTGCGCCGGCGCGGGCGGCGGCGTCGGCGCGGGCGGCGTCGGGTCGTCGATCACGGGCGCCTCCGGATCACTCGGCCTCGTAGATGCGCCACCGGCCTCGCCAGTAGTTCTTCTCCGGCGCCTCGGCGTCGCCAGGCTGGCGCCGCGTGTCGGTGAGCAGCGGCTCCATCTGCTCCCAGAAGGCCTGGCCCAGCGCAGGGCCGAAGATCGCGGTGACCGTGTCCTTCATGAGCTCGTGGCGCTGCTCCTCCGGCAGCAGATCGAAGGCGTCGGGCGGCCGAGGCATGGCGTCATCCTACCCGGCGGGCGTGCGCTACCCGGCGGGCGTGCGGGCGGGCGACCTTTCCGTCACGTCCGTCACGAGGCGGGCCGCGTGCGGAGGGCGATGCTCGAGGGCTGGCGGCCGAGCCGAGCCGGTCGGGCGTGTTCCGCCCACGGTGGCCCGCCCGACAGTGTTCCAGCCCGTCCTACCGGACCGGAGCCGCCTCGCTCGGCGGCATCCAGCAAGGTCGCCTCCGCGGTTGACATGCCGAGCCGAAGCACCTACCGCGGCGGAGTGGTAGCATCTGCCGGAGCCATGGATCCCAAGGCGAATAAGAGGACGGGGCCTCAGTTCAGCGCCGAGATGCGCATCTCGCAGCGGGCAATCTTCCAGCTCGCCGATCGGCTCACGGAAGCATGGTGGAAGGTCGAGTCGCCGGCCATCTATCCAGACACCGGCGAGGACGTTCGGGTCGAGATCTTCGACCCGGGAGGAGCTCGCACCGGGCTCTCGCTCGATCTCCAGGTGAAGGGGCACGAGAGCGTCAAGCGGTTTCTCAGGAAGAGTGATCCCGCTCATCTGTACTACCCGCTGGACGTCAAGCACCTCGGGGGGTGGGCAAGCAAAACAAGGCCAGTTGCTATCATTGCCTGGGATATCCGCGAGCGGCGCGGATACTGGGTTCTCGCGAGAGATGCTTGCAAGCGCCTGGACACGGAGAGTTCTGGATGGCGTCGGAAGCACAGTGCAACGCTTCTCATCCCGAAGACCAATGTCACGGACGACGAAGGGCTCGGGAGGTTGCGAGAGGCAGTAGCGCGGGATGAGCTCCCGAAGCTGGTCCGGCCAGGTGAAGAGGTGCCCGTCGAGTTGTCGCTCCAATTCGACGAGACCCCGGAGGGGCGCGCCAAACAGAACGAACTCATCGAGTTCTGGGAAGGCGGCGGAGCAGTGACCATCGAGCGTCGATTCATCTCCGACCTGATCATGCTCCACGACGGCCTCCGAATGGCCTTCGGAGAAGGCTACTGGAAACGCGCCATCGAGGTCCGGCTCTTCTCGCTTCCTGGACGTGAATCCGCGAAAGTTCAGGTGGAAGCCGCATCACCAGCGGGCACAGCACTGCTAGCATATGTCGAGCTGCGGCTTGCTCGCTCTGGTCGCCGGTACGCGACCTTAAGCAATGAGCACCAGCATGCGGCGGTCACCTTGAAGCTCGTCCTCGACGACGAGGACACGAAGCACGTCCGGGCGAGCATCGAGCTTGCGCTGGGCGGGAGGGGCCTCGACGAGGCCAGGGCTGCCGTGTGGTTCGTCCTTGTGGCCACAGAGTCTGGCGGCAGCCTGAGAATGGCTCGGCTCGACGAGAAAGCGGATCCGTGCATCTTGCCGTTCTCTGTCTCCGTGCCGGAGGAAGAACGCGCGTCGCTGCGGCGAACGCACGAGCTCTTGCAGAGGCTCAGCTTGCTCCAGGAGCGCGTACGGAGATACGGCCATTTCAGTTTCGCATTCCCGCCGTCGCAGCAACAAGTGCAAAGTGCACTCAAATTGCTCCGTATCATCTCCGGAGGCGAGCACGAGATGACGTACAGGGCGAGCCTCTCCGTGAAACGCACAAGCGAGTTATCGATCGATTCGACCGAAGGTCCGCTTACCCTCGTCCATGATGGCGACGATGCCGTCGAGGTCTTCGGCGTTCGTGTGCCCATCGGACCTGTACGGTTCGAGATTACCGACGTCGAGCGCTTCGTCGAGTCGTACAACAGTGCGTTGCGGCGAGCGCTCGCGTCGATGCAAGATACGTTTCAACTGAACTTCGTGTGCAGAGGGCGCTACCTGGACTGGTCCCCTGATGGCAGCCTCGAGGATCGTCTCGACGCTCTGGCGAAGGAGCAGGCAGGGTACTTCACGGCCGAGCAGGCGCGGGCGATCGGCTGTTTCGCTGACTACCTGGACTACCTCGAGCAGCGCACGAAGGTGGAGACCGTGGCGGAGGGCGTATTCCGCATGGTTCACTTTCCGCCGGTCTCCGACGTGGAGGATCTGGTCATTGTCTGGCTCCAGAGCGGCAAGACAGCGATCTTTTCCCATCACACCGCGCTCGTGCTGCATGAGCTCTCCGACATCCTTCCACCGCGCATTCACGTGACTGTTCCGCCGGCGTGGACGCCAGCTGCGCCGCTGCCGGCTCATGTCGTGATGCACCGCGCGACGCTCGCCGAGTCGGAGATCACCTGGCATGATGTCGTGCCTGTCACGACTCCCCTACGCACCATCCGAGATTGCAGCGTGGCTGGGCTGGATCCAGAGCTAGTGGACCAAGCGTGCCGCGAAGGAATCGAACGCGGCATGTTTCCGGCCGAAGAGCTGCCCCCGAGCGCCATTGTGGCCGCGGAATGAAGACGAGGAGATATGGCACCGCCGATCGATTTCGGCAGGCGCTCGAGCAGCGGATCCGCACCGAGGCGCTGCGCAGCGGCATGCTCATCGTGCGCGTCCGGCAGATCGCGGTCTTCGAGCGGTTCACAGCGCGGCTCGTGTCGGCTTTTGGATCGCGCGTCGTGCTCAAGGGAGGCTTTGCGCTGGAGCTGCGCCTGCATGGAGCTCGCGCCACGCGCGACATGGATCTGCGGGTGTCAGGAGATCCCGGCGCGCTGCTCGCCGAGCTGCAAGCTGCAGGTCGGATGGACCTCGGCGATTTCATGACCTTCGAAATCCGGCGCGACGCGCAGCACGCGGTGATCGCGACGACGAGCCCTTATCAAGGGCACCGTTTCCGCGGCGAAGCACGGCTGGCCGGCAAGATCTACGGCGAGCCGTTCCATGTGGACGTCGTCTCCGGTGGGCTCATGCCCAGACCTCCCGATCGCGTCACCGCGGGGGAGTTCTTCGGGTTCGCTGGCCTGCCACCATTCGAGGTCGCCGTCTACGCACGTGAGGTGCACATCTCAGAGAAGCTGCACGCGTACACGTATCCATACCCTGTGGCCAATTCCCGCGTCCGCGACCTGCCGGACCTCGCGCTGCTCGCACGAAGCGGTACGTACGATGCGGTGGTACTTCGTGACACGATCGCTGCCGTCTTCGCCTATCGTGCGACGCACCCGGTGCCATCGAAGCTGCCGAGCCCGCCCGTTACCTGGGACGCTGTCTATGCCAGCCTCGCGCAAGAGAACGCG
This sequence comes from Sorangium sp. So ce296, assembly GCF_051529605.1. Taxonomy (NCBI): domain Bacteria; kingdom Pseudomonadati; phylum Myxococcota; order Polyangiales; family Polyangiaceae; genus Sorangium; species Sorangium sp. So ce296. The sequence continues at coordinate 12,428,115 of NZ_CP150325.1, read as the reverse complement.
CTTCAGTGGCATACCATCGACGTGCTATTTCACGCAGTCGAAGCATTTCTCGACCCGGTGCTGGCGGGCGGGGCCGGCACGTGGAGCGCTGAGACCTGGACCTGGGGCCATCAGAGCTCGGGCGAACCGCTCGTTGATCGGCCACAAGACGACGGGGACCCTGCAGACTCGTGACATGAGCGAGCAGAACGCGACACTCCCGCTGGACTCCGCGCACGCCGGGCAGCTCGCGGCGCAGACGCTGCCGTTCGCGCCCGAGGGCGCGAGCGGCGGGATGGGCGGGGTCGTGTGCGCCTCGCTGACGCCGGCGGCCTCGGCGACGGCGGCGCGGGCGGCGGTCGATTCGGTCGCGTGGCGCCACGAGGGCGCGCTCCGGTTGACCGTCGTCGTCAAGGCCAGCTTCTCGATCGACGCATCGCCGATGGCGCCGGCCGACGCGGTGGAGCCGATCCACGCGAAGGACGTGCACCACCGCGGCGGGCCGATGACGCACGTGACCGCGGCGAGCGATCGGGTGCCCTACCGCCAGTACGTGGACGTGACCGCCCTCGGCCACGCGTGCGCGCCGGGCGGCCGCCCCGTCGCCGAGATGACCGCGCGGTTCGCCCTCGTGCAGCGCGGCGCGCCGGGCGTCGACAAGGCGGTGCGGGTCGTCGGCCGCCGCAAGAAGGCCGGGGACGCGCCGGAGCCGTTCGCGCGGCTGCCGATCACCTACGAGCGCGCCGCCGGCGGGCTCGACGCGCCGGACAACCCGGTGGGCTGCAGCGAGGACGACGGCGAGCTGCCGAACGTGCTCGATCCGGCGGATCCGCGGCGGCCCGCCGGCTTCGGGCCGATCGCGGCGGTGTGGCCGGCGCGCAGCCGGCGGCTCGCGGCGGGCGCGCGCGCGGGGCTCGACGCCCAGGTGATGGAGGTGCCGAGCGGCGTCGACTGGTCGTACTTCCAGTGCGCGCCGCGGGACCAGCGGGTCAGCGCGCTGCAGGCCGACGCGGTCGTCGTGCTCGAGGGGTTCCACGCGGAGCGCCCGCGCCTCCAGAGCGCGCTGCCGGACGCGCGCGTCGCCGGGGCGGTGTACGGCCTCGACGACGCCGACCCCGACGCGCCGAGGCGGCTCGCGTTCCACGCCGACGGCCTGCACGTGGACGCCGATCGCCTGCTGTGCACGATCACGTGGCGCGCCCACGTCGAGCTGCGCGACCTCGCGCAGCGCGAGCGCCTGATGGTCGTCGCCGGCGTGGGCGTCGGGAGCGCCCCGGCGGTGCCGCCGCGTCGCCCGCCCCGCCCGAGCCCCGCGGCGGCCGCGCCGTCGCGTCCCGGCGATCCGCGCCGGCCCGCCGCGGGCGCGGGCGGCACGCTGGCGGTCGACGAGGCGCGCGCGCCGGAGAGCGCCGCGGCGCCCTCGATGCCGGCCGTGGCGCCCATGCCGCGCGGCCCGATGCCAGCGCCGACCGCCGCGGCGCCCGCGCCGGCCGCCGTGGCAGCGCCCGCGCCGGCCGCCGTGGCAGCGCCCGCGCCGGCCGTGGCGCCCCCGGAGGAGCCGGTCCCGATCGAGCGCTACGCCGCCGTCGCCGCGGAGCTCGCCGACAAGGGCGCGGTGCGCAGCGAGGTGCTCTCCGCGCATGACCTCGACGAGCCCACCTGGCGGAAGGCCGAGCGGCGCTTTCGCGACGCCCTGGAGCGCGAGCTGAAGCGCGGCGAGCGCGCCCTGCGCGAGCGCTTCGACGACGCCTACGTCGACGCCTGGGAGCGGCGCCACCCGGACCGGTTCGGCGTCGCAGCGTACGCTCGCCTCCTCGGCGCCGAGCGGCGCGGCACGCTCACGCTGGAGATCGCCGACCAGGGGCTCGACGCCTCGCTCGGCATGCGGCTCAAGCGCGTGTGGCAGCGGCGCGTCGCCTCCAGCGCCGCGCTCGCGGAGCAGATCGAGCGCGCGCTCGCCGCGCTGTGATGTCTCGCATCGCCGGCGGTCCGCGAGCGTGCCGCGCCGCTCGGCCCGAAGCCGCTTCATGACCGCGTAGGCCCAGACGTCCGAGGGGTGGCTGCGCGCCAGGGAATGGGCGCGCTGCCAACGAGCGTTCGCGGCGTGGGCCGCGCGCACCGATTGGCCCCCCGTCGATCCCCTGAAAGTGAAGCGAGAATGTCCGCGACCGGCCGCGCGCGTCATCGCTTGCTCGCGACGTCCTGAACATCGCGCGCGTGCCGCGGGGAGCGCGACGCGCTTGCTCGCGACGTCTGGCCGCGGCCATGTGCACGGATTTATCGTAGGACGACGGTCTCTCCTGTATCCTCGTGCCTCCTTCTTGAGGCAAACGCGAGACACGACCAGATGCCCCTCAGAGCAAGAGCCTATGACCGCAGCACGTCGTCGTTTGAGGACAACCCGTACCCTCCTCGCCCAGATCATTTCCTCGACGGTACTATCCCAAACCGGATGCACGATCTTCGACGAAATACCAGCACCGACGTGCATGGATCCATCACCACACTGTAAAGCGCTGTGTGTGCAGGGACCTGGATTCCCTCAGACATTCGGCTGCGAGAGGACGACACCGCTACAAGTCCGATTCCACGGGATACTAAGCACGAAGACGTGCACTCAATGGCGCGAGTCACTACCACCCAGCAACGGTACCAGTATAACCATTACCCCTCAAGATGTTGGAATAACGCCGACTAAGAAGGATCCCTGCCACTTCTAGCTCGTACCATCCTGGAGACCTATTCCCATCACACCGACTAGCATTTAAGCAACGATTGTCATCGCCGCCGCCCGCAACGTTGGACACATGGGAACATCGCCGAAACCGACAACGTGGATTGTATCTGGATCCATCGCAGCCGCCGCGTTGGTGGCATACAATCTGGGAAGAACCTCGACAGAGAGCGATAACCAGCCTCAATCGCACCAGGACGCCGCCAGCAAGGACAACCCCGATCTCCGGTCAAGTCTGAGCGCTGCCCAGAAAAGGCTGGCGAACTGCGAAAAGTCCCTTCAGCGTCGCGACCACCATCCTCTGATGGGAGAGAAAAAGCCCCTCACCAGCGAAGACATCCCCATACCTCCACCCGAGCGAGAGCTTTCGAAGCAATGCATCGCTGCGATGCAAGCGAAGGAGCTGACGATGGCGGGCGCGAACTGCAAGAACTTCAGGGGACATTTCGATGCATACAAGATGATACTGGGCAGCAGCACGCTCGACTGCGAAACCGTCTTAAGTATTCGAGGTCTCGCCCGGACACAATACAATATTTGTACTCTCATTATACAAGTCAACAAGGAGATCGATAAGCAAGGCGCAGCGATCGATCCCGTTGCCGCTGACGCGGTGCAGGATGCCTATGCAATCAAGGGCGAACACGGCGACGTTAACGATATTGATGCGCTGGTGAAGAACCCAGCGTGTATTGCCCGCATGCAGACCGAATGAATCGAACTTATTTCACGACGACGTTTGTGTCGCGGGAGCCATCGCCACGCTGGTCGAACAGGCCAGGGACGCCGTTCTCGCGCACGCCATCCGGACTTCAACCCGCAACGTTCGACGCATGGGAACATCACCGAAACCGACGGCATGGATTGGATTTGGGGCCATCGCCATCGCCGTGCTGGCGGCGGCATACGGCCTGGGAAGAATCTCGGCAAAGGGCGACGACCAGCCTCACTCGCACCAGGCCGTCACCAGCAAGGACGATCCTGATCTTCGGTCAGCCCTGAGCGCCGCCCGGAAGAGGTTGGCCAACTGCGAAAAGACCCTCCAGCATCGAGACCACCACCTTCAGAAGAGAGAGGGAAAGCCCCACACCACCGAAGACAACCCCACGCCTTCACCTCAGCCAGAATCTACGGAGCAGTGCGTCATCGCATCGCGAGCGAAGGAGCTGAAGTGGATGGCCGCGAACTGCCGGGACTTCAGGTGGCAATTCAACGCATACGAGGAAATACTGGGCAGCAGTACGCTCGACTGCGGCACCGTTTTGAGCATTCGAGATCTGGCCCAAACGCAATACTCGATTTGTGCCGCCGTCGTAAGATCCTTCGAGGATACGTCGCAGCCAGATGTTGCGAGCGATATTCTCGGAATCGACGCAATGGAAAGCGCCTATATGACCAAAAGCGAGTACGGCGACGTCGACGTCGATGAGCTGGTGAAGAACCCAGAGTGCATAGCCCGCATGCAGGCCAAATGACTCGAACCTATTTCGATCCGCCGTTCGTCTCGCGCGATCCGTCGACCCGCCGTTCGAGCAGGCCAGGGCAGCCATTGTTGCGCACGCTATCAGGGCTTGGAGCGTTCTCCCTTGCCGCTCTGGCATCAGCGCAAGAGCAACGGCCTCCAGAAAAATTCCAATGGGACGGCCTCTACCTCAACGGGATTGTTCAGACGAAGCTCCCCCATTTTGCAAGGCTCGGATTCACGTATGGCGGCGGAACAGCTCCGGGGGCTGTCCATACAGTCATGGTGAGCTTCGGGCAGACCGCGAGCCCCACCCAAGAGCTCAACATCGGATATTTCGTAGGCATTGGGATGGGCAAGGAGAGTGTATCGACGATCGAAGACAAGCAATTGGGGATCCATGCCACGTTCGAAGCCGGACCGTTCCGGGCGAGCGCGGCCACGAGCCTTCAACTCTACAAATTGATCGGAGCCGTTCTTCCCATGTTCACCACGACCTTGAGGCCACAGGGGACCCTCGTCCGGACCACGCACGTCGATCTGTTCCTCGGCGGAGACGTGTATTCCCTCAATTTTAACGTCCAGCTCGGTATCACATGCGGATTACGATTCAAGGACATAAGAATCTTCGATCGAAGCATGGATGGGCTCCTGTCGATCACGGAGATGAACGCTTGGACCAGCGTTCCAACGCATGGAATCATCTGGGCGGCCTACGTCGAACCGCGCCTCGGGATCGTCGTCGACCTGGAGCCCGACAAGGGAGAGAAGCGCGACCGGATCCGTGAGTATGGGCAGCTTTGACCAATCGCGCCAGGGACGCCGCTCGCCTTGCCGCTCTCGCTCAGGCTAGTTGCGACGCGGCGCTCAGGGCGCCTCGCCCTCGCCGCCTTCCACCGCGCCGCTCGCGACCGCCTCCGCCTCCTCTTCCAGCGCCTCGTCGACGGCTTGCGCCGAGGGGGCCCGCGCGAGCAGGCGCGGCGTGATCGACTCGAAATCGTCGCCGTGGAAGTAATACCCCACCTTCCGGAGCGCCGGGTGCCGCCGCACGAGCAGCGTCCACAGCCGATCCCTCGCGTCCTCGGCCGCGGTCTTGTCCTTCTTCTTGACCACCACCCGGGCTCCGGCCGGGGTCACGTTCTCGAGCAGCCACTCGCTCGTCCGCCGGAGCCCCTCGATCTCCTCCCGCGTGAACGGGTGGAGCCCCTTAAGCGCGTCCGCGTGCTGCGTGAACAGCGCCGCGAGCTCCATTCCATCCCGCGCCATGTCGTATTTCCCCGAGCCGGCCCGGATCTTCGCGACGCGCTCCGCGTCGAGGAGGCCGCGCCGGGCGAAGAGCTCCGCCTGAATCAGGAGATCTTCGCGCGGCCCGCCGATCTCCTTCAGCGCCTTCTGGATCTGCTTCGGGCCCGCCGCCCGGGGCAGCGCCTCGCGCGCGGCGAACAGGAGCGCCCGGGCGAGGTCCGGCAGCGCTAGGAGCTCGTCGACCGCGATCCTGGGCAGGTGCTCGCGCACCGCCTTCACCTGCTCCTTCGTGCCGAGCGCCGCCGCCACGCCGCGCTTCACGTTGACCAGCACGAGGCGCGGATCGGCGCGGCACGCCTGCACCTCCCCAAGCGGGAGCCCCGCCCCGATCGCCCGGTAGTGCGTGTACAGGGCCTGGTAGCTCCGGGCCCCCTCCTCCGCCCTGGCCTGCGCCGCGGACTTCTCGGGTCGGGTCTTGGGTTTCGCCATGGTCGCCGACGCTACCAGGCTCGACCAGGAGCCAGGAAGCACTCCGGCGCTGGACCTCGAGGCACGAAATCATGCACCGCTGCCTGCGCCGGAAGGCGCGCGACCGCCGGAGGAGACGATTTTGTATGACAAACTACACAAATCCCTCCTCTCGGGGCCACTCATGTATGACAGCTCACTCCGAAGTCCGGCAGAACAGCCTGATCTGCCTAATTTTTTGCTTCGGGCCGCGCTCCCGGAGCCACGTCCGTCTACGTTCTCACGCCTGGGTGCGGCCCGGCAGGCCCTGGTTTATGGCCGTCCCTACCGGGTGGCTTTCGGCTCACCATCGTGTGCAAGGCGACCTACCCGCTCACCCGCGGCGTCGCGAGACTGGCCGCTCCGGACCAACCCGAGTCGCGCTGCCGATGAACCCCACACTCGACCTCCGCGACCCCCATGTATCCTACGCTTACACGACCGCTGTCCGGCTCCTCAGCCTGGACAGGGTGACGCCTTTCTGGCCCGAGCTCGGGCTCCGGATCGACGACGTCGAGGCGGTGAAGACGGCCGCGCGTCGCTGCGTCCGGGCGGAGATCGCGATCGAGGCGCTGGACGACGATGAGCGGGACTATGACGGCATGATCGCGGTGCACATCGAGGCGTTCCTCGCCGACGTGGAGCGCGCCCAGGGCACGGCTGCTGCGGCGCAGGTTCGCGCCTGGATCGAGGAGCGCTTCTTCGTCCTCGGACAGGAGCCGGGCTGGCGGACGATGTGGCACGTGCTCGTCGCGTGGCTGCCGCACCGCACGGAGCACCGCGTCGCGAGCTTCGGCCTGCCGCTCGGCAAGGTCGCCAAGCTCGTCGAGATCGCCCGAGCGTGGGCGGACACCGCGGACGCGCTGGATCGGCGCATCGGCGAGGCGGACGCGCTCCCGCTGGAGGGATGGGACGCCGAGGCGTACGCGGCTTACCGCGCCGATGACCCCGACCTGAGCCCCCTCACCGGGCTGTCGCTGCACCTGGCCGCGGTCGAGTTCGAGCGCACCTGGGGGGCGATTCAGCGGCTGCTCGGCCCGGCGGAGATGGACGCGCTCGAGCGCTGGGGTCAGGCGGAGGTCCTGGCTCACATGGATTCGATCTCGCACCACTCGGCACGGATCCCGCCAGAAGGCCGCTGCCTGTCATGAGCACGACGCTCGCCGTACCTCCGGGCCCGCCGCGGTGAGGCCAGGCGCCGAGCTCACCGCCGAGGCGCGCCGGCGTGGTCGCCTAAGCGCGCGCCGTCGGCCGGAAGCGGGCGAGCACGGAGAGGGGCACGTCGGGCAGCGGCGGAGGCACGGCCTTGCCCAGCGCGAGGAGGTTCAGCGTCTCCTCGGTGAAGTGCCCCGCGAACTCGCGCCGCCGCGCTGTCAGCCACGCGTCGATGGAGGCGGCGCCCTCTTCGCGCGCCGCCTGGATGTCGGCGATCTCGTCGGCGTCGAGGGGCGTCGTGGCGAGGAAGTCCTGCACCGTCTTGAGGATCTCGTGGAACCGCGTGAGCTCGGTCTGGATGCCCTCCGCGACGAGGGCAGCCCACGTGGCCCGGTACGAGGGGATCGGCACCTCGGCGAGGTGCTCGATGCCCTGGACGAAGGCCTTGGCGCGCCACGTCCGGCTCGGTCGCTCGAAGGATGCGCCGAGGTAGTCCTCGAGCTCGTCGCGGTCGTCGGCGTCAGCCACCTCGGCGGCCGCCGAGAGCGCCCGAGGTCGCCACCGGTTCACGAACCGGTCGAGCTCCGCCACGAGGTCGGGCAGGTCGGGGTCGCGCGGAGGCCGCAACGAGCGCCATCGACGCCACTCCCCGAACGAGCGCTCCCCCCCGACGAGGCTCGCGCGATAGACGCCTTCGGCATGCATCTCCGGCGTGTACCCCGCGAGGAGCGCGCGCGTCTGGACCTCCGGGAGACCCACGACGTAAAGGAACGCGCAGATGCGCCTGAGCTGCTCGTCCGCCGACGGGCAGAGCGCGGGCAGCGCGAGATCGCGGAGTAGGGTGTTCGGGGCGGGCAAGGAGGCCATGATCCTACGAGGAGATTATGGAGCTCGCCTCGCCGCAACCGCCAGCGCGACATCGTGCTCTCGCTTCGTGCGGGCGCTCCGAGCCCGTCGCGCGCGATGGAATCACCGCCGGAGCAGCGTCTCCGCCCCCGCCTGCGAGCTGCCCAGGCTGGCCCATCGCCCCGTGAGCTGCCTGCCCTCGATCGCATAGCTCACCACGCCGACCGGCTGCCCCGGCGACCAGCCCACCACGAGCTGGTCTCCCGCGCGGAGGCCCACCCCCTTGAGCGCGCCGGTGCTCAGCGTCCACGTCACCGCGTACGTGTCGCCCGTGCGCGCGATGGCGACCGTCCCCTGCCGGCTCCCCTCGACGATGCGGTAGCTGCCGGTCAGCCCCTCGGGCCCCTGCAGCGTCTCGGCCTCGATCTGGCCGGGCCGATCGCTCGCGATCCACTGCCCGCGCAGGCGATCGCCCTCGATGCGGTAGGCGGCCGCGCCGTACGGGCCGCCGCTCGCCCAGCCCACGGCGAGGGTCTGCCCCTGCAAGAACGCGATCCCCTCGTAGCCGGCGCCCTTCGTGATGATCCAGGCGATGCGGTACGTGTCCCCGCTCCGCGACAGGAGGACGTTGCCCGCATAGCTGCCCTGCCCGCCCGGGTTGCGCGACGCGGTGATGTCGTACGTGCCGGCCAGGTCGACGTCGCCGGCCGTCGCGGCGCCCGGGGGCCGGGCCGGCGGCGTCGGGGCGCCGCCGGGGGCCGCGCCGGCGCTGCCCGCGCTGCCGTACGGCGGCGGCAGGGCCTCGGGCTCGGTCGCGCGCAGGCGCGCGACGAGCACGACGCCGCCGACGGCGAGGGCGGCGACGGCGAGCAGCCCGCCGCCGGCGATCGCGAGCAGCAGGCCCCAGGGCGCCCTGCGCGCCGGTCGGGCCGGGACCGGCACCAGGGTGCCGCCGGCCACGCCGCCGACGCCGGTGCCGACGAGCGTCGGGTAGACCGCGCCCGTGGTCGCCGGCGGGGCCGGCGCGAACGGCCCGGGCAGCGGGGCCGCGGGCCGGTGGGCGGCCGCGGCGAGCACGGGATCGAGCGCGGCCATGGCCTGCGCGGCGTCGGCGAAGCGAGCGCGGGCGTCGCGCGCGACGCACCGGGCGAACCAGGCGTCGAAGCCCGCCGGGATCAGGTGCGGGCAGCCGAGGCGCGCGGCGCGGGCGGACGCCGGCTCCAGCGGGACGAACAGCACCTCGCGCATCAGCGACATGACCGAGGCGCTGGGCCCGCGGCTCGGCTCGAGCCAGTACATGCGCCCCGTGAGCACCGTGAAGGCGAGCAGCCCGAGCGCCCAGACGTCCGACGCCGGGGTGACGTGCTGCGACGCCTCGGTCTGCTCCGGCGCCATCCAGAGCGGCGTCCCGACCGACGCGGTCAGCGCCGTGGTGGCGCGCGCCTCGGCCACGATCTTCGCGACGCCGAAGTCGAGCACCTTCACCTTGAAGCGGACGTTCTGCTGCCGCGGCCGCGCGATGAAGACGTTCTCGGGCTTGATGTCGCGGTGCACCACGCCCGCGCGGTGCGCCGCCGCGAGCGCGTGGCACAGCTGCCCCATCAGCTCGCGGACCTCGTCGGGCGGCAGCGCGCCGCGCTGCGCGATCACGGTCGACAGATCGGCCCCGTCGAGCAGCTCCATCGCGAGCCACGGGGTCTGCGTCGCCGGCTCGACGCCGGCCGCGACCACCTCCACCACGTGGTCGCTCTCGATGCGCGCCCCCACCCTCGCCTCCTGCTCGAAGCGCTCGCGGAACCGCGGGTCCTGCGCGAGCTGCGCGTGCATCAGCTTCACCGCGCGCTGCTTGCCCGTGGAGATCTGCTCGGCCACGAGCACGGCGCCCATGCCCCCCTGGCTCAGGGGACGGACGATGCGGAAATCGCCCCCGAGGACGGCGCCGGGGGCGAGCGGTGCGGCTGTCGTGAGGTCGACCATGGCGAGAGGGAAGCCTCCGGGCGGCGTCGCGGGCGACGCGCCCCCGTAGCCTATCCCCGGACGCCCGACCGAGGGGCGCCGCAAAGCGCCCGGCGCCGCCGCCCGAAGGGTCGGGTCCCGGTCGCGCCGGGCGCGATCGGCCCCCGGCCCGCTCGAGCTGCACCACGATCTGGTTCGTCGCGCTCAGACGGACCGGATAGGTCTTGAGCCCCGGCCCGCCGTTCAGGGCCTCTCCCGCTTCCTCTGCATGGCTCAGATCTCCGCCAGGCCGATGTCGATCGTCGCGAGGCCGCGCGTCCCTTCGGGCGCGCCGACGAACAGCTCCAGCACGCTCTCCGGGTGGATGTCCTCGACGATGACGAGCTGCACGTGGATCGCCCCCTTGGCGCCGATCGGGAAGTAGCGCATCGGGTGGCCATCGCGCTTGAGCAGCAGGTAGATGAGCTCGGACGTGGAGTTGCCCGCGCGCAGGTAGATGAGCTGCGCGCGCTTGTCTCGCGGGACGGTGTACCCGATCGCGGGACGGAGGGGGACCGGCCGCTCCAGGCCCTGCCCCTCGAACCCGTAGACACCCTGTATGAACCTCGGTGTTTCCAATGTGGCCTCCCGGGCGAGTCGCCGGACGGGCGCGCGCCGCCGTCGGACGGGCGCACGCCGCGTGGGACGCGATGCAATTGCACCGCAGTCGTACAGCGCAGCCGGTTTCGAGCGGACGCTGCGGGCGACGCGATTCCGTGTAGGCCCAGTTTCCAGGGTGTTTCGGACGTCGTTGTCCACTTCGTCTTCATCCCGCTCTTGCAGCGCCGCAGAGGTCCTCGCGGTAGGGCCCGGCTCGGTGGTGGCCGCATCGAGGTCAAGGAGCGATCGGGGCCGCCGTCGCTGCCTGGAGCGGGCCGCTGGGCGGATCCGTCGTCTCGGCGGGGGCACCTGGAGGCCGGGTGCCGTGCACCAGGGCCTGCCGGGAGGCGTCCAGGAGCAAGAAAGTAGACAGACCTGGCTCCGGGAGCGCGGCCGGAAGCGAGAAATCAGGCAGAGCAGGCTGTTTTGCCGGACCTCGGTGTGGGCTGGCACCCACGATGGGCTGCGAGACGAGGGGGGAGGCGTGGCTTGGGATACAAACCTGCCTCCTCGGGCGGTCGCGCGCCTTCCCGCGCAGGCCGGGGTGCCTGAGCGGACGCGCTCAAGGGGCTCCACCCGTTCACGACGGAGGAGATCGAGGAGCTCCGGCGGACGAGCGAGTGGCTGCTCGAGAACCTGACCCCGGCCGGAGCCCGGGTGGACGGGCGCTCGGCCTCGCGCGGGTCGAGCGCCCTTGGCTGAACGATGCGCGCGAGCGCTGGTGGGCCGGGTCCTCAGCTGCATCGCGATCAGCCTGAGCGGTCTTGCGCTGTTCGCGCGATTACGCACCTTGCACATCATCTCGTGCTCGCCACCTGACCGCGAGGCAGACGCGCGACGAAACGGAGCGCGAGCGTCAGGAACTCGATGGATCGGTGGTAGACGTCGAGGTTTTCATGATCGAGGAGAGCCATGCTCTCGATTCGTCGCGGGAGGTCGCGCAGTTGCGTGAAAAGGGACGGTTCCGGTTGGAACGAGGTCGAAACGGAGCGCGCACGAGCACGCGCACGCGCACGAGCACGAGGAGGCAAGACGCAGACGGAAGACGGAAGAGGGAAGACGGATTCGACGCGTTCGGCGTCCCGGGTGGTGAACGGTTACGATCCATCTTCTCGTCCAGCCGCCCGATCCTCAGGCTGCCGTCTGGCCCTGTCGCCACGACCTCCGCCGACTTGCTGCCGCGTGCGGGTACTCGTGCACGTGGTCGCGGATCCCGCCGGTGATGGTCACCTCTGTGAGATGGTCGAGAACAGCGGTCAGCCGCAGCGGCCCGCGCTGCTGGTTTTGCCGGGGATGAACGACGACGTCGAGGAATACGACAACCGGGTCGTGCCCGTTCGCATCCTGTGAGGGAAAGCAGCTCAGGGGGCCAGCAGGAGCACCTTGGTCTGGCTCGGGGTGACGCGCACGCCGGAGCCGTTGGTCACGTTCTGCTGGCTCATGCTGGTGAGGCGCGTGGCCGGCATGCCGTCGAACAGCACGGTGGACGCGCCCGTGACCGGGCGCGCGGCGCCGCCCACGGTGCCCGAGGAGACGCCGGCGACTCCGGCGTTGTTGCCGTCGCTGAGGGGGACCTTGGTGGCCATGTTGTGCGCGGGCATGCCCTGGAGGAAGACGTTGCCGGCGGGCGGGACGCCCTGGGCGCCGTGGGCGGTGTTTGCATACGGCACCGGCGCCATGGCGGGCGGGGTCAAGAGCACGTCGGGGAAGGCGGAGTCGATGCCTCCCGCTTGTGTATTAGCGAACATGATTTCTCCTCAGCCCAGGTGGATCTGCTCGGCGTCGACCTTGACCAGCTCCTCGGCGGTGAGGAGCGTGTGCTCGCCGTGGACACGGACCGTCTTCTCGGCGGTGTAGTCGATGCGCTCGGCGCGGAGCTGGTCGGTCTCCACGACCGTGCGGTACGAGCGCTGGACGCGCTGCGAGAGGCGCTCGAGGACCGAGTCGACGCGGGCGGCGAGCAGCTTCACGGCGCCGAGCTCGGCGCGCACGAGATCGCCGAGGAAGGAGAGGCTGCGCACGGTGACGTGGCCCTCGTCGGCGTCGGCGCGGAGGACCGGCGCGACCACGCTCACCTCGCGGCCAGCCGCGACCTCCACGCCCTGCTGCGCGGCGATGCGAAGGCGGCCGCCGGCGAGGCGCAGGTCGAGGTCGCCGTCCACCGCCATCGTCTTCGCCGCGGCGGGATCGCGCCGCAGCACCGCGAGGACGAAGGCGCCATCGCGCGGCGAGCGGGCGAGGAGCACGAGGTCGTCGACCTCGGCGGCGATGAGGCAGCTCACGGCGCGGCGGGCCTCGTGGTTGCCCGAGGCGGTGCGGACGACCACGGCGCCGTCGTCGCGCAGCGCGAGGACGCGGCCGGTCTCCTGCACGGCGCGGTCGGCGAGCGGGCCGGGCTCGTCGTCGTCGTCGTTGTGGATGTGGATCTTGCGCGCCAGGTTGCTCATGTTTCTCCGTTCGTTCGTGCCGGTGCTCGTTCCTTGGGCTGCCACAGCTCCGCGGCGGTGAGCTCGGCGTCGTCGGCGAGCGCCGCGCTGCGATCTCCCCACTCGGTGTCCTCGTCCATGACGCGGTGCAGGCGCGCGCGCTCGAGCGCGGCGCCGGTGAAGACGGCGCGCGCGACGTCGGCGCGCGAGAGGTCGGCGTGGCGCAGGCTGGCGCCGTCGAAGCGGGTGCCGAGGCACGTGGCCTCGGCGAGGACGGACTGATCGAGGTTGGCGCCGGAGCAATCGGCGTCCGAGAGATCGGCGCGGAGGAAGATCGACTGAAGGAGGTGCGCGCCGGCGAGGTTGGCGTCCGCGAGCTTCGCACCGGTGAAGAGGGCGCGCCCGGCGCGCGCGCCGCTGAGGTTCGCGCCGGCGAGGTTCGCGCCGGTGAAGTTGCTCTGCGTGAGGGTCGCAGCCGACAGATCGCAGCCCGAGAGATCGGCGCCGATGAGCTGCGTCATCAGGATCTCCAACCCGGCGAGGCTCTGCCCAGCGAGGCGCGCTCCGGCGAGCATGGCCAGCTCGAAGCGGGCGCCCGAGAGCGACGCGGTCGTGAGGTCGGCCTTGTGGAGCACCGTCTGCTTGAGGTTCGCCTCGGCGAGCGAGAGCGAAGCGGTCACGGCGTCGAGGATGGCCGCGCGATCGAGGTTCGTGCGGGCGAGGCAGGCGGCGCCGAGGTCGACCTGGTTGAGCAACGCGAGCGCGAGCTTGGCGCCTGTGAGATCGGCGCGCGCCAGGTTCGAGGCGAGGAGCTTGGCCTTGAGGAGCGTGGCGTCGCGCAGCGCGGCGCCGGCGAGCGAGCAGCGCGTGAAGACCGCCAGGGTGAGGTTCGCGCCCGTGAGGTCGGCGCCGGCGAGATCGCAGCCGGTGAGCAGCGACTCCTTGAGGTTCGCGCCCGCGAGCCGCGCGCCCTGGAGGCGCACGTCCTCCAGGATCGCGCCGCGGAGATCGGCGCCCGCGAGATCGGCGCCCGCGAGATCGGCGCCGGTGACGATCTCGCCGCTGTGGATCAGGTCGATCAGCTCAGCTCGCTGCACGCGCCCTCCTGGTGACCCGGGCCCGGGTCAGGTTCGCTTCGTCCAGCACGGTCGCGTCGTCGGCCTCGATCTTCGAGAGGTCGGCGCGGAAGAGGTTCGCCCCGCGGAAGCTCGCGCCGCGCACGTTGGCGCGATCGACCAGGGCGAGCATCAGGTTGGCGTCGACCAGGCTCGCCCCGGAGAGGTCGGCCTTGGTGAAGCGGGCCTCGTGGGCGATCGCGCGGTCGAAGCGGGCGCCGCGCAGATCGCAGCCGGAGAGGTCGGCGCCGCCGAGGCGGGCGCGGGCGAAGCTGCAGCCGGCGAGGTTCATGCCGCGCAGGTTGGCGCCCTCCAGGGCGGCGCCGGTGAAGTCGGCGCCCTCGAACGAGGAGCCCTGCACGGCGCGCAGCCTGGTCAGGGTGGCGCCGCGCAGCCTCGCGCCGGCCGCGTCGGCGGTGACGAAGGTAGCGGCGCTGAGGTCAGCGCCGGTCAGGTCGGCGCCGCGGAGATCGACCTCGATGAAGCTGCACTTCACGAGCGACGCGCCCGCGAGCTTGATGCCGCGCAGCTCGGACCTGAGAAAGGTGAGGCTCGTGGCGGCGACGCCGCCGAAATCCGTGTCGTCGAAGATCGCCTCCTCGAGATCGACGCCGTGCAGGCGCGCGCCGCGGAAGCGGGCGCGGGTGAGATCGGCGCCCGCGAGCACCGCGCGGGTGAGATCGGCGCCCGCGAGGTCGGCGTCGGTGAGCGAAGCTTGACCGAGGTTGCAGCCCGCGAGCCTGGCGCCGGTGAGATCGGCGCGGGTGAGATCGGCGCGCGCCAGCACCGCGCGGGAGAGGTTGGCGCCGCTCAGGTTGGCGCCGGCCAGGCTCGCGCCCTCGAGGAACGCCGAGCCGAGGTCGACGCCGCGCAGATCGAGGCCCGCGAGGTCGGCGCCGGTGAGATCGCGCCCGGCGAAGCTGACGCCGCCCTGCGCGCCGGACGGCAGCTCGACGCGCGCGCGCTCGCTGACGGACGCCGCGGCGGGCGGCGCGGCAGGGAGGCGGTGCGCGGCCGCGCGGTACTGCTCGCGGAGCTGCTCCTCGACGGCCTGGAGCTTCTCGCGCAGGCGCGGGTCTGCGAGCCGGGCCTCCACCGCGGGCAGGGGCGTGCCGGCGTTCTGCGCGAGCTGCAGCATGTCGCGGAGGCGCTCGTTCTCGGCCTCCGCCGAGAACTTCGGAGGGCCGCCCTGCTGCTTCTTCTGCTCGAGCAGCGCCTTGTCGTAGTCGATGCCGGCCGCCTGCGCCCGGCGGCGCGCCTCCGCTTCCGTCGCGAGGCGCTCCTCGGCCGCCTCGGCCTTTCGCCTGGCGGCGTCTTTCTGAGCGCGGGCGAGGATGCCCTCGATCTCGTCGAGCGTGGGCGCCGTCGCGCTCGGCCCGGGCTCCGCGGGCGGCGCCAGGGGGAGGTGCTCGTCCGGGTCGAGACCCGCGGCCTGGATGCGGGCTCGCACCTCGTCGCGCTGGCGCGCCGTCTTCCGGCGCATGTTCCTGGCCTTGAGCTGCTCGCTCTGCACGGCCAGGTCCGGGTCGGTGAGCTCGTCGAGCGCCACCTCGGCGGCCGGGCCCGGCGGCATCAGGTCGCCGTCGCGCAGCGCGGCGAGGGCGCCGCGCTTCCTGTCGAGGCGCTCGGCGAGCACCGCCTGGTAGTGCGCGAGCGGCCGCGGCGAACCAGGGGCCTCGCAGGCCGCGATGAGCTGGAGCACGTCGGAGGCGTCGTCCTCGGCGACGGGGGTGACGCCGCGGAAGAGCAGCAGCATGCGCTCGGCCGCGGGGAAGAGCTGCACCGTCTCGAAGCGCATCGGGACCTCGCGCAGCTCGCCCTCGCGCAGCTTGACGAAGGCGCGCGGCCGCAGGCGCGGGAGCCTCCCCGTGAGCACGGGTTGGTCCGGGTGCATGTGCTCCAGCGTGAACGGCTCGCCGCCCGCGAAGGGCTCGTCGAGCTGCTGATCCGCAGGGGCGGTGTTGTGATAGGCGGGGTCGAAGTCGAGCGGCAGATCCGGCGATCGCTCCTCGAGCCAGGCGTCGTCGTAGGTGCCGGCCCTGGCCACGCGCTCGGGCGCCATCGCGTCGAGCGGCCCGAAGCCCGTCGCCTTGCCGCTCACCCGCATCGCCTTGTCGATGGGGCCGAGCGAAAGGCGCAGCGGCCGCTCCTCGCCCTGCGGGTACGCCTGCCCGATCACCAGCACCTCGGCGCGCGGCTTGGGCATGCCGGCGTCGGGCGGCGTGTCCGGGCCCAGCTCCGCGGCGAGCAGCTTCCACAGGTTGGCCTCGTGCAGCGGGCTCTCGGGCGCGTCGAAGGGGGCCGCGAGCAGCACGGTCACGCACAGCTCGACGCGCCCCGCTGCCTCGAACGTGCGGTAAAAGACGCTGAGCTTCTGCGGCTTGATCGCCTTCATGAGACGATGAAGAAGCTGGTCATGGTGAGGTGGAGCCCGGCGTGCGCGAGGGCGAGGGCCTGGTCCTTCAGGTCGAGCGAGGTGTGGCTGAGCGATGTCCCGGTCTCCGAGATCGAGACCTCCGTGCCCGAGACGTTCAGGGTGTTGTACGAGAAGCTCCCCGCGAGCTTCGCGGAGACCGTGGCGCCGATGAAGAGCTCGGCCGTGGCCCCGATGGTGAGGTTGGCCTTGCCGCCGATGAACACGCCGGTCTTGCGCCCGAACACGACTTCGTCGGAGATCCCCCCGGTCAGGGACAGCGAGCTCCCGTCGGTCCTGAGGATCATGTTGTGGCCGTCGTTGGGCGCGCCCATGCGCAGCACGGTGTTGCAGTAAGGCGTCTGCAGCGTGATGCGCTGATGGCCGGCCTTGTCCTCCAGCTCGAATCGGTTGCGCCCACCCGTCTGGATGACGTTGGTGGTGTCGTTGCTGCGGGTGACGGGGCTCGGCGTGAGCATGTTGGGGACGACGCCGGCGATCACCGGCCGGTCCGGATCGCCGCCGAGGAACGTGAAGAGCACCTCGGTGCCCTTGCGCAGCGGGAAGTGCCAGCCCTCGATGCTGCCGCCGTGGGGCTGGAGCATGCGCACCCAGGTGGAGGCCTTGCCGTCCTTGAGGTCGCTCTCGTCGAAGTGGAACTTCACGCGGTAGCGCCCGGCGTCGTCGATCTGCGCGTACTCGCTCTCCGCCGGGCCGCAGATGGTGCCGCTCTCGGAGCCGTAGATGCGCGGCCACGGCGTCCGGCTCTCGGCGCGGAACTGCACGCTGGCAGGGATCGCCTGCACCTCCACGCGGTACCCCTCGGAGCCCTCGACGCCGGTGAGCGCGCGCAGCGCCGGGTCGGTGATCGCCTGGTTGCCCTGATGCTCCACGGCGACGGCGAGGTACTCCATGTCGAACGCCGCGCGCGGGTGCTCGCGCAGCTTGAAGCGGTAGCCGGACCGCAGACCCAGCGCGCCGCCGGCGCCGCGGTACACCACTTCCAGCGCGCGTAGCTCCTCGGCGCGGATCGCGGCCAGGCGCTTGCCCTCCTCCGGCGAGAAGAAGCGCCCGCCGTGCACGTTGATCTCGCCGAGCCCGACCCGCGACACCGCGGCGCTGCCCGACACGTCGAGCGTCGGCCGGCCGTAGTCGTAGTCGCGGAGGCGCACGCTGCCGGTGAGCGCCTGGTGCTTGCACGTGAAGGTGTTGAGCGCCTCGCCCGCCGTGACGTCGCTGCCGCCGAGCGCGAAGAAGCGCACGCCCCTGCCGTCCACCTCGGACTGGAACGACTTGTTGTCGGTGATGACGAGCTGCTCCGCGGCCTCGCCGTGCCGGAAGTAGTAGTACATCCCCTCGCGCTCCATCCAGCGGGTGATGAAGTCGAAATTGCTCTCCTGGTACTGGCAGACGTGCTCCTGCGGCGGGTAGCGCTCGAGCAGCTCGAAGGCGAAGTCGCCGCTGTTCAGGCCGCCGTCCTCGAGCACCTCGCGCAGGATCTCGGGGACGCTCATGTCGGTGAAGATGCGGCTGTGGCGCGTCTTGGTCAGGTGCCACAGCTGCGGCACCAGCGTGGCGCGGAACAGCGAGTGCTCGTCGGTCTCGTGGAGCAGCTCGAACGCCGCGAGGACGCCGTGGAGGGCGAAGGGCGGGCGGCCGTCCTCGCGATCCACCTGGAGCGTGGCCCTGGTGCCGACCACGTCGCCGAGGTCGAGCTCTCGCCCCTCGGCGCCCACCAAGAGTAAGATCTCGAACGCGTAGAGCCGCGAGATGCCCTCGCTCCCCTGGAAGGCGGCGACCGTCGTGGTGTCGGGCAGCGCGCTCGATTGAATGGTGAAAAGGTCCTTCATCCGTCGCTCCGTTCGCCGGGGTCGATCTCCACGAGCCCGCGGGTGTTGGTGCCGAGCTTGGCGGTCTTGCGGGACGCTCCGAAGACGTTGGCGCCGGCCAGGTCGGCGTCGCGCAGGTCGGCGCCTTCGAGGTCCGCGCGCGCGAAGCTCGCCCCGGCGAGGCGCGCCCCGCGCAGGCTCGCGCCCGCGAGGTCGGCGTGATCGAAGCGGCAGCCGGCGAGCTCCGCCTTGGTCGCCGAGAGGTCGCGCAGCACGGCGCGCTCGAAGCCCGCGCCCTCGAGCCGCGCCTGCCGCAGGTCCGCGCCCTCGAGCCGGGCCTCGCGCAGGTCGGCGCCGTCGCCCGTGAGGCGCTGCAGGTTGGCGCCGCCGAGCGAGGCGCGCGCGAAGCTCGCCCCGGCGCAGCTCGCGCGGCGCAGGTTCGCGCCCTTCAGGTCGGCGCCCGCGAACGAGGCGCGGTCGAGCGTCGCCTTCTCCCAGACCGATCCGGGCGCGTCGACCTCGGCCAGCGAGGCCCCCGCGAACGTCGCGCCCGTGGCCCGCGCCTGCGCGAGGCGCGCGCGCTCGAAGACGGCACCGGGAGCGCGCGCCTCGTCGAAGCACGCCGCGGCCAGGTTCGCGCCCTCGAAGCGCGCGCCCGCGAGCGAGGCCGCGGTGAAGTCGGCGGCCGCCATGTCGGCCCCCGCGAAGCTGGCCTCGTCCCATGTTCCGCGCGCGAACGTGGCGCGCGCCGCCGTCACTCCGTGGAAGCTCGCGCCCTGCCCCGCCGCGCCGGCGAGGCTCGCGTCGGTGAGCACGGCCCTGTCGAGCTGCGCCTTCACCAGCACCGCGCGGCCGAGATCGGCGTCGCTCAGGTCCGCGTCCGTGAGGTCGGCGCCGCTGAGGTCGGCGTCCGCGAGCTGCGCCGCGCCGAGGCGCGCGCGCGCGAGCTTGCAGCGGCCGAGGTTGGCGCCGGTGAGGTTGAGCTTGGCGAGCGTGGCGCCGGTGAGATCGAGGCCGTGCAGGTCCGTGCCGACGAGGTCGAGGTCGAGCAGGGGCTCGCGGGCGGCGATGCGCGCGAGCACGATGGCGCGGAGGCCGGTGGGCGGCGGGTCGGCGGCGGGGGATGCGGGGGCGGTCGATGTCGGTGGAGGTGCGTACGAGCTTGTCGCTGGGAGCAGCTCCGCCGCTGCTGGGGGCGGCGCGAGGAACGCCGGCGGCGCCACGGCGGGCGGCGGGGCGAGGAACGCCGGTGGCGCCACCACCGGCGGCTCGGCCGCGAGCGACGACAGGGCCACCGCCGGAGGCGCGCTCGGCCTCTCCGGCTCGCGCTGGAACGGCAGCGCGGGACCGCGCGGCGCGCCTTCTCCCGACCGCAGCTGCAGCGTCGCCGAGCCCGCCGTCTGCTCCTGTCTCGGCTCCGGCTCGCGCCGGAACGGGAGTGCTTCGTCGGGCGCGCGCAGCGCGCCTTCTCCCGACCGCAGCTGCAGCGTCGCCGAACCCGCCGTCTGCTCCTGCCTCGGCTCCTCACGCCTGCTCGCCGCCTCGTCCCGCGGCGTTCCGGGCCGGAACGGGAGCGCGTCCTCGGGCACGCGCAGCGCTTCTTCCCCCGATCGCAGGCGCAGCGTCGCCTGACCCGCCTCCTCCTGCCTCGGCTCCGGCCGGGGCTTGAACGGCAGCGCGCCCTCGGGCCGGCGCTGCGCGGTCTCCTCGAGGCGGAGCACCATCGTCGACCCGTCGGCGGCCGGCGGCGCTTCGGCCTCCGGCGCGACGTCGATCCGTGGCGGCCGGCCGGGCCGCGGCCTCGCAGCAGCCGCCGGAGGCCCCTCGGGGTCGGGCATCGTGAAGCCGCGGGCGGCGAGCTGCTTCGCCAGTTCGCTCGCGCTCATCCTGATGGTCGTGGGCGCGGGCCGCTCGGGCGCCGTCACCGGCCACGCCACGGGTCGCTCCGGCAGCTCGATCCCGGCCGTGATCTGCAGGGACCGCAGATCGAGCCCCGTGGCCGGGAAGTGGCCGCTCCACAGGATCGTGCAGCTCCGCGCCAGCGTGTCGATGTGCACCCGGTCGGGCCAGAGCTCGATCGGCTTGCCCGCCTGGAGATCGTGCGCCGGCCCATAGAGCCGCGCGACGCCGCGCGCGGACGGGAGCTGCGTCTCCACGTGCGGCAGCTCCGGGTGCAGGCCGTCGAGCACGATCCACTCGTCGCCGCGCAGCTTGTCGAGCCGCTGATCGGCCGGCGCCGCCTGGAAGTAGGCCCAGGGGAAGTCCGCTTGGAGCGTCGGGACCAGCGCCTCCAGTGCGGCGATGTCGACGTCGCGGAGCAGCCTGGCGCGCGAAGGCCAGACGCACGGGATGGGCGCGAAGCCCGCCGGCAGCACCCGCCCCTCGGGATCGAGCAGGTTCGGCGAGCGCTCCGGCCCCACGCCCGCCGGGTTGTCCGTGCCGGGACCGCCGAGCGCGCGCTCGTACACCAGCGGCATGCGCTGAAAGGGCCGCGGATCGGCGCCCTCCTCGGCGCGCTCGCCCTGCACCTGGATCGCCTTGTCGATCAGCACCGCGCCGTCACGCAGCAGGCGCAGCCGGGCAGTCACCGCGCTCGCGCTCTGACCCGGCGGCGCGTACGCGTCGCCGGTGAGCAGGACATCCACCTTGCGCACGTGCGGCGCCAGCTCACCGGCGGCGCGCAGGCTGCGCTCGGGGACATCGCCTTCGTGCTCGTCGTCGCGGACGACCGGCGCGGCCGCCATCGGCGTCATCGGCCCGCCGTTCACGAGGGCGAACGTGCCCTTGACGACCGCCGTCACGCGCAGGTGCCCGCGACTGCTCCACAGCCGCGTCCCACAGGCGGCTTCGCCGAGGGGGATGACGCGGACTGGCCACATTTGCAGGGAGGTCGTCACCTTACCTCACTTGCGCTGCGCGCTGTGCAGACTGCCGCGTACACAGACATCACCCGCCCGCCCACCGGTGTTGATCCGATCCGACTCCGCTCCGGTGGGATCGCGTTATCGATGCTGCCTGGGTGCATGGCAGAGGGACACTCTCGCAGGTAATGTGCCACTCCGTGATCCCCTTGCTGCGCCGGAGATCGGCCTCGTCGGGTGAGGTGTGCCGTCCTCATGTGCTGAAAGCAGGCTGCTGTCTCGGAGGATCGCCCCCGCGTTGCCTTCGATCGACCAGAAGCGGTTGCCTTTCCACGTGCGAGACGACGCCGACGTGACCCTGCCACGAGCCCGGCTCGCCGCGGGTCCAGACCACTACCATGCCCGGGCGGAGCGCGCCCAGATCCTCGCGCAGGCAGCGGCCCACCTCGGGATGAGCGCCGCCTCGCTGAGGATGACGCTCGAGGGCCGTGCGATCCCGGTTCGCGCACCGGTGGCAGCCGCGGGCGCTCTCGGCCGCCGCCGAGGTGCCCGACGCCGACGACCGCGGCGAGCTCGAAGACTACCTCGGCACGGCCGTCGAGCGCCCGAGCCGGACGTGGCGCGCCAGGGCCTGCCTCGAGATCGAGGTCGCAAGTCAGTGCGAGACGGTCGAGGAGGCACTCGCTCACCTCAAGGAGGCTCGAGCTCTACTCAGCGAGGGTTCGTTGCCCGGCGGCGCGATCCCGTGTAGGTCGAGTTTCCAAGATGTTTCGATCGTCGCTGCCCTCTTCGCCCGGCCCGGCTGGCGCCGCAGAGCTCGTCGTGGTCGGCGCCGGCTCGGCTGGCGCCGTGATCGCCGCGCGCGTCACCGAGCGCGCCGATCGCGAGGTGCTGCTGCTCGAGGCGGGCCCGGACTACCCGGACCTCTCGCGCCTGCCCGCCGACCTGCGGGACGGCACGCGCAACTCGTGGCTCGCGCACGACTGGGGCTACCGCCACCGGCCGACGCCGGGGCAGATCATGTTCCTGTTCCCGCGCGGCAAGGTGGTCGGCGGCTCGTCGGCCGTGAACACGTGCATCGCGATCCGCGGCATGCCGTACGACTACGACGAGTGGGCCGCGCTCGGCCTGCCCGAGTGGGGCTTCGACGCCTGCCTGCCCTACTTCAAGCGCCTCGAGGACGACCGCGACTTCGGCGAGCCGTGGCACGGCAAGGGCGGCCCGGTGCCCATCCGCCGGGCGCGGCGCGAGGAGCTCGTGCCGTGGCAGGCGGCGTTCGTCGACGGGTGCAGGGCGCTCGGCTACCGCGAGTGCGCGGACACGAACGATCCGCAGGCGCCCGACGGAGTCGGGCCGCACGCGATGAACAAGATCGACGGCCAGCGCATGAGCGCGGCGCGCTGCTACCTGACCGCCGAGGTGCGCCGGCGGGAGAACCTGCGGCTCCGGCCGCGCACGACGGTGCGGCGGGTGCTGGTGCGGAATCGCCGCGTCGAGGGGGTCGAGGTCGAGACCGACGGGCGCGTCGAGGTCGTCGCGACGCGGAAGGTGGTGTTGAGCGCGGGCGCGATCGCGACGCCCGGGATCCTGCTGCGCAGCGGGATCGGGCCGCGCGACCAGCTCGCGCGGCTCGGGGTCGAGCCTGTGTCCGACGTGCCCGCCGTGGGGGCGCGGCTGCTCGACCATCCGGGGGCGGCCATCGGCCTGTGGCCGCGCCGCCGCGGGCTGATCGACGTCCTGCGCCAGCCGCTCGTGCAGACGGTGCTCCGCTACACGTCGCGCGGCAGCCCGTACCCGAACGACATGCAGCTCCAGCCGGGCTCCTTCTTCCCGGTGCACCCGCGCCTCACGATCCCGGCGTTCGCCATCGCGTGCTGCATCGGCAAGCCGCGCGGCGCTGGCCGCATCGAGTACCTGAGCGCCGACCCGCACGCGCGGCCGCGCATCGTCTCCAACATGCTCGTCGACCGCGACGATCGCGCGCGTGCGGTCGACGCGCTGGTGCTCGCGTACGAGGTCGCCCGCACCGCGCCGATGCGCGACCTCGGCTTCTTCCTGTGGCCCACGGAGCGCACGCTGATGCGGCGCGAGGCGCTGGAGCGGTGGATCACCCGGAGCTGCGGCTCCGGGTATCACCCGTGCGGGACGGTCCCGATGGGGCCCGAGGGGGACGCGGCGGCGGCGGTCGACGGGCGCGGGCGGGTGCGCGGCGTCGAGGGCCTGATCGTCGCGGATGCGAGCATCATGCCGACCATCCCGAGCGTGAACACGAACCTGACCGCGCTGATGATCGGCGAGCGCTTCGGCGAGTGGCTCCGCGAGGGCGCGGTGTAGCCGGCGGCGGACGCGGACCAGCGCGCGCAGCGTGACTGTCTGGGGGAGCGGCCAGCTGTGGAGTGCATGGCCAGCAGCGCGGGAGGAACGTCATGAATCGACCGGAGCAGCTACACGAGCGGCTGGACGCGATCGGTCGCTCGCTGGAGAGCAGCGGCAAGGCGCTCGCGTTGATCGGACTGGGCTCGCTGGGCGTCGAGACCGCGCGGGCCGACAGGTACTCGGACCTCGACTTCTACGCCGTCGTGCGCCCCGGCCACAAGGCTGAGTTCCTCCGCGATCTTCGCTGGATGAGCGCGGCCCATCCCGTGGCGTGGTGCTTCCAGAACACGCCGCACGGCTACAAGCTGCTCTACGAGGACGGGATCTTCTGCGAGCTCGAGGTGTACGAGCCAGAGGAGCTGCCCAAGGTGCGCTATGCCGAGGGGCGATTCGTCTGGAGGGCGCGGGACTGCGATGCGTCTTTGCGGATCCCGGCCCAGGAGATCGGAGATCGAGAGGAGCGGTCGGTCGCGTGGAACGTGGGCGAGCTGGTGACCAACCTGTACGTCGGCCTGTGCCGGTATCGACGCGGGGAGAAGCTCTCGGCGTACCGGTTCGTGCAGGGATACGCGGTCGATCGGGTGATGGAACTGCTCCCGCACATCAGGACGCCCGAGCCGGTGCACCGCGATCCGTTCGGTCGCGAGCGGCGCATCGAGCAGCAGTATCCGGACATGACGGCTGATTTCGCCTCGTTCATGCAGGGCTACGAGAGGACGCCGGAGTCGGCGCTTTCTCTCTTGCGCTGGGTGGAGCGGCACTTCGAGGTGAACCCCGCGATGCGCCGCCTCGTCGAGGAACTTTGCCTGCGGTGAGGCACGGCGGGGGCCGCGCGCGATGATGTCAGGCGGTGGTTGCGGATGGCGCCGCTCGGGCCGACGGTGCACCCGCCGCCGCTCGATCTCGCCAGCTTCTGGTTCGCGCTGATCTGTCATCGGCGCGCGCAGAACGAGCCGGCGCAGCGCTGGCTGCGCGACCAGGTCGTGAAGGCAGCTTCCCGACGGCGGCGTCCCTCGGAACGAGCGCCTCGTTCCTGTAGGCTCGGCCGTCATGCGCACCCGATACCTGATCTTGCTCGCCTTCACCTCGGCCACCTTTTCGCTTGTCGCCTGCGGGGATGATGCCGGCGCAGACCCCCAGGCCGAGGGCGGCGGTGGCGCGGGCGGCGCGGACCCCCAGGCCGAGGGCGGCGGCGGCGCGGGCGGCGCGGACCCCCAGGCCGAGGGCGGCGGCGGCGCGGGCGGCGCGGACCCCCAGGCCGAGGGCGGCGGCGGCGCGGGCGGCGCGGACCCCCAGGCCGAGGGCGGCGGCGGCGCGGGCGGCGCGGACCCCCAGGCCGAGGGCGGCGGCGGCGCGGGCGGCGCGGACCCCCAGGCCGAGGGCGGCGGCGGCGCGGGCGGCGCGGACCCCCATAGCTCGGACGACATCCTCGATCAGCTCCAGGCCGTCGAGGGGCTCACGGTCGAGGAGCAGGACTCGGGCCTTCCGGGCTACCGCTACTTCGTCATGGAGATCGACCAGCCTGCGGATCACGATGAGCCGGACGGCGCGCGGTTTCGCCAGCGCCTTGTGCTCCACCACCGGGACCCCGCCGCGCCCGTGGTGATCGCGACGGAAGGCTACAACCTCTGGCCGGACTACCAGTGGCTCGACGAGCCCACCGAGCTGCTCGCCGGCAACCAGATCCGCGTCGAGCACCGCTTCTTCACGCCTTCCCGCCCGGAGCCTGCGGACTGGTCGCAGCTCACCATCGAGCAAGCCGCCGCGGACATTCACCACGTCATCGCGTCGTTGAGGCCCTTCTACGAGGGCAAGTGGATCTCCACCGGCGGGAGCAAGGGCGGGATGACCTCGATCTACCATCGTCGCTTCTATCCCGACGACGTGGACGGCACCGTGGCTTACGTGGCGCCGCACAGCATGGGCAACCCCGACCCGCGCTACCTCGAGTTCCTGGCCGAGCGCGGCGATGCGGCCTGCCAGGGCGCGCTCCGGGAGTTCCAGCGCGAGGTGCTGCTGCGGCGCCCGGCGATGCTGGCGCGCATGGAGGCCGACGCCGCGGCAGAGGGCTTCTCCTACGACCTGCTCGGCATCGAGAGGGTCCTGGAGACCGCGGTGGTCGACTCCGTCTTTGCCTTCTGGCAGTACATGGACGCGACCCTCTGCGGCGCCGTCCCGACCGCGGCGTCGGACGACGAGGACGTCTGGGCCTTCCTCGATACGCTGAGCCAGCCCTCGTTCTACAGCGATGCTTCCCTCCTCGTGTACGAGCCGTACTACTGGCAAGCTGCGGTCCAGCTTGGTTATCCGGCGATCGCGACGGAGCACCTCGCCGATCTCCTCGTGTACCCCGACGCCGACACGGCCACGTCGTTCATCGTCCCTGGACCCGGCAAGGATCCGGTCTTCGATCCCGGGGCGATGCGGGACATCTCCGCTTGGCTCACCGCCGAGGGCGAGCGGCTGATGTTCCTTTACGGCGAGAACGACCCGTACACGGCCGCCGCCTTCGACGTCGGGGCGGCTCGGGACACGCACCGCTTCGTCGTGCCGGATGGAAACCACCTCTCCAGCCTGGGCGATCTCTCGCCGCCCGAGCGCGATATCGCCTTCGGTGCGCTCGCGTCGTGGGCGGGTGTCTCGCCGATCGACGTCGACCGCGCGCGCGCGCGTGCGCCCCGCATGCTGCTCCGCGGCCGTCGGTGGATCATGCGGCGCTGACCGCAGTCGCCCGTCCCAGAGGGCGGAGCTCCTGACGGGCGGAGCTAGGTGGCCGACTGCATGCTCCCCCGCGCCGCGCGGTAGTCGGTGAACATCGAGCCCAGGATGTTGGCGGCCCCTGTGGCAATTTGGACGAAGGCGGCGAGCGGTGCGCGCTTCGTGTACCCGAGCGCGAACGGCGCCGCGATCACCGAGGCGCTCCACACATAATCGAGCACCTCGTGCGCCTGGATCGGGATCAGCTTGGCCAGGCTCATCCGGTAGTCGGTGAGCAGGGACACGGAGATCACCGAGGCGCCGAGGATCGCACCGGCGACCTTTGCCTCACGTCGGTTCGAGGCGAGGCCGGCCAGGGCCACCATGAGGCCGTTCGAGTAATCGAGGGCGGAGTGGACGTCCTGGGGGATGAGGCGCCGGATGGGCAGGACGCCGAAGAGCAGCTTGGAGGGGATCGCAGCGTTCTTCTGGACCGCCGGCGCGGCGGCGCCCGGCCTGGTCACCTCCGGCGACAGCATGTCTTCGGTGCTCGGGTAGATCGCGGACTGTGTCATGAGAAACCTCCCGCCGCGCGGCTTAGCAATCCGCGGACCGAAGGTCGTCAAAGCCGCGCTCGCCCGCTCGGCGAGCGAGCGCGAGCGCGGTTACCGCAGGATCTCCTCGAGCAGCCGGTTCGGCTCGCCGCGGAGATCGTCGCCGAACGACGCCACGCCGAGCCCGTTCACGTCGAAGCCCTTCGCGCCGGAGGCCGGGAAGCCGTCCGCCGGCCGCAGGCTCGTGCCGAGGAGGTGGGCGACGGTGGTGTTGTACTCGGCGGCCGTCATGCGGTGCAGCGGCATGCCGCCGGAGACGGCGGGCGCTCGTTCCGGATCGCCGCCACATCCGACGAGGCCAGCGCACGAGAGGCCCACGAGGCACCCCGAAGCGGCGCGCCGGAGGCTCATGGTCGCTCGGTCGCGTCGGGACGTCATGGCCGGCTCCTGCGGGTGAGATGGGCGGCGCCCGACAGGAACTCCACAGGCCCCCTCGGAAGTCAAGGACCTCGCCGCGAGCGCCTCTCTCCAGGTCCTCCCCGGAGCAGGACCCGGCGTCTCCCCTCCAGCAAGAGGAATTCCGGCGGCGCAGAGGACTCGGAGAGAATCCCAGAGAGCCGCTGTGCTCTCCGTGCCCTCTGTGCTCCCTGTGCCTGCGCGGCGCGGATCTCGGGCTTTCGCGCCCCCGGCGCGAGAGGCCTCTCCCGGAGGGTCCGCGGCTTGCTCTCCCCAGCGCAGGTGCGCGCTTCGTGGCACCGGGAGGGGCTCATGCGGACTTCGAAGACGGGGAGAAACAGCGGTAGGTCAACAAGAGGGAGAGGCGTCGTGGGGGGGCTCGCCGGGCTTCTCGGGCTCGGCCTCTGTCTCGGCATCTCCAGCGCTTCCGCGGGCGACGCCGCACAGGCCACCTCGCTGCAGGCGCATGCGCATGCGCATGCGCAAGGCCGCCTCGGGCCGCAGCGGGCCTCGATGGGCACGCAGCAGGCCGCCTCCACCTACGTCGCGAACCCCCAGAAGCGGCGCTGGATCGTCGCCGGAGCGTCCACGCTGGGCGGCTTCTGGACCGCGTCGGCCATCTACGGCGCCGCCCTCAGCCTCGAGCGGCCGCACTCCCGGCTCGTGCCCCATTGCACCAAGTGCGCGTGCTCCCTCGTCCGGCAGCGCGACAGCGCCTCGGCGAGCCCCACCACGCTGCTCATCCCCCTCGCCGGCCCCTGGATCCACCTCGGCACGGGGCGGCACTCGGCGGCAGGCGCGGTCGGCCTCTCCGTCTTGGGCGCCGGCCAGGCCGTCGGCCTCGGGATGCTGCTCGGCGGCATCGCCATGCCGCGGCAGGTGCGCGTGCCGATGAAGCGCGGCAGCGTGCTCCAGGTGGGCGCAGCGCCGGTCGTCACCCCCGACGGGCTCGGGCTCTCGATCCACGGCTCGATGTAGCCGCGGATCGAGGTCCCCGCGCGCGCCCGGATCGCGGAGCGCCCGCGGCGCGCCGGCGCGTAGTGGTCAAATTTGAATATGAAGGCGGGAAGGCGGAAAGAAATCCTTATTGATCTTCCCGCCTTCCCGCCTTCATGTGGACTCTCTCTGGGCAAAGTTGACCACTACCCGCCGGCGCGCGGGTCACGGCGCGAGGCCCAGGATCGCCCGCACGCGCAGCCGCTCCTCGGGCGTGAACGCGCGCGCGAGCAGCGCCTCCTCGGCGGCGCGGCGCGCCTCAGAATCGGCCTCGGTCGCCGCGATCGCCGCGCGCGCGCCCTCGAACGCGTCGAGGCGCCGCTGCCAGTCCGCCCGCTGCCGGTCGAGCTCCGCGAGCCGGTCCGCGGCCTCGGGGCCCACGGTCGCGACCCGGTGCGCGTAGAGCTCCTCGTCCGAGGCGCCCGCGTCGCGGAGCGCCTGCTCCTCGGCCTGCTGGACGAGCGGGCGCACCGCCGCCTCCCGCGCCTCGCGGAGGTGCTCGGGCAGCGCCGCCTCGACCTCGGCGAGCCGCGCGTCGCGCTCCTCGGGCGAGAGGGTCGCGTCCGCGAGGACGCGCGACGCCTCGATCGCCGCCTCCCCCTCCCGCTCCTCGTCGCCGAACAGCCGCGCCGCGACCTCGTCGCCGAAGTGCGCCCGCCGGATCTCGCGCAGCGCGGCGAGCCGCTCGGCTGGATCGGCCGCCTGCGCGGCGCGCTCCGCGCCGGCCGCCTCGCGGTAGCCGAGGTACCGGTCGAGCAGGGCGATCGCCTGGTCCGCCGCGGGCCCCGCCGCGCGCTCCCGGATCGCCGCCACGATGCGGGCGCGGATCGCCGCGGCCGGCGCCTCGCCGGTCGCGCTCAGGAAGTAGTCGAACAGCGCGAGGAGCTCGGGCCCGACGATCAGATCGCCGTTCGCGTCGACGAGCACCGCACCGTCGACGTCCGTGCCGCGGAGCGACGGTGCCGCGGCCGTCCGCGGCGCGACCGACAGCGCCTGCCGGACGCGCGCGGGGGCCGCCGCCGTCGACAGCGCCGGCCGCGCTTCCGCCGGGAGGGAGCGCGCGGCCAGCCCGCTCGTCCGCGCGGCAGACGCGGCCGGCCGGGGCCGCTCCCGCGAGAGGAGCCGCCCGGCGCCGAGCAGCGCGGCGACCGCCATCGCCGCGACGAGGACGTTCCTTCTACGACGCTCCACGGGCCCTCACCGGATCAGAGACCGAGGTTCTTCAGGCGGCTCGCGTGCGCCCGGAACACGGATTTCGGGTTCGGGCCAGACAGGTTGATAAACCCGAACAGCTGATTCACCTCGTCGAGGTGGTTCATCCCGTAATCGTCGCGGACCACCTCCCCGAAGTGGGCGCTGCACCTGCCCACCATCCCGTCGTTCGACTCCGAGTACAGCTTGGAGATGAGCCCGAGCGTCACGTCGGTCGGATCGAGGAGGCTCGTGATGATCCCGGTCCCCGACCACGAGAAGAAGCGCACGCCGTTCTCCTCGGCGGCGCCCTGCCCGCACCGGTCGGCGGGCAGCCCGGCCGGGTAAAGCGCGTTGAACTCGCGCATCCCCTCGGCCGAGAGCGACCTCACGGCGGCGATCGAGTCCTGAGGCGCCACGTGCCCGCTGAGCAGGCTGAGCACCGTGCCCAGGCTGTTGGCGAGGAACGAGAGCGCCCCCTGGGCGAAGCCGCCGTCGCGCAGGTTCTCCTGGAGATAGCTGGCGAGCTCGGCCCCCTGGTGCGGCGACCCGATCGTGGTCACCGAGGCGACGAGATCCGGCCGCACCGCGGCGACGTACCGGACGTCGAGCCCGCCATGGCTGTGCCCGATCAGGTTGACCTTCCCGCTCCCGGTGCGCGCGACGATATCCTCGACCTGGGCGAGCAGCGCCTCCCCGCGCGCCTCGGTGCTGTCGAACTGGGGCACGGAGGTGGCGTACACATCAGCTCCGCCGGAGCGCAGCGTCGACGCGATCCCACCGAAGTAGTCGACCACACCGAACATCGCCTTGAAGCCGGCCATCCCGTGACAGAGCACGATCGGATACTGCGTCTTCGCATAGCTCTTCAGCGCCAGGGCCGCCTCGCCGACGTCGGCGCGCTCCTCGCCCGCCGCCTCATCCATCGACGCAACGCATCCTTGCGAGAGCAGCAGGACGGCAGCGCCGGCCGCACAGCGCAATGCGTCAATCCACATTCGACACCCAGCCCCTCGTTTTCTCTCGACTCTCTGCCCATTTCGAGCAGGTGTGACGGTGGTGGGTAGTACAGCGCCCGTGTTGGAGGAATGAGCTCGTCTGATCACCTGTCACCTCTGATAGAGTATTTTTTTAATTTGAATCAAGCAGAACTCACAGGCTCTCAGCGCAATAAGCACCTCGCTCATCCTGGACAATCGGCAGGCAGGTGTCCGGCCCCGCACCGGTCACGTTCGTCCAGGCGACGCGACAGGCCACGAGCCGCGCGCGTCAAACCGTCCATGTCGCGCCGATCCGCGCGGGAAGCGGGCGCGCACGGGCGGGCGAGGCGGAGGGTGAATGCACCCCTCGGGCCGGCTGGCTCGCTGCGACGCGAGGCCGGCTAGGTCGACGCGTCGCCCAGGACGATGCGCGCGTTCTCCGGCACCGCGGTCAGGAACCGCTCGCGCCGCCGCGGGTCTGCGATGCGCTGGGCCCGCGCGAGCAGGCTCTCTCTGGCGTCGGCGAGGACGGCGGCCGCCTCGGCGTGCGCGCCGGACGCCGCGAGCGCCTCGGCGTACGCGAGCCGCACGAGCGACTCGCCCTCTTCCAGGGACCCGAGCGCCGCGAGCTCGCCGAACGCCGCCCGCGCCGCGCCGAGGGCCGCCGCGACCTGGCCGCCGGCGAGCAGCGCGCGCGCGCGCACCGCCATGGCCGGCGCGCGCAGCCGCGGGGCCACGCGCAGCGCCGCCTCGGCCGCGCTCGCCTCCCGCTCGGCGGTCGCGGCGTCGCCCGAGAGCAGCGCGATCTTCGCGAGATACGTGCGCGCCACGCCCTCCATGCGCAGGTCGCCCCGCTGCTGGAACGCCTCCACCGCGCGCCCCTCGACGAGCTGCGCCTCGTCGAGCTTGCCGAGCTGCCCGAGCACGTGGCCGAGGTTGTGCAGCGCCACGGTCGCGAGCTCGCGCAGCCCCATCCGATCGGCGGCCTCCAGGGCGGCGCGCAGGGCCGCCTCGGCCGCCTCGAGCTCGCCGAGCTCGGCGTAGATGAAGCCGACGTTCGCGCGGATCACGCAGGCGTTGCGCCTGTCCCCGGCCTGCTCGAACGCGGCGAGCGCCGCCTCCAGGCCCTCGAGGCAGGCCTCGGGGTCGCCGCCGGCCGAGGCGCGGATGGCGCGGAGCTGCTGCGCCATCGCGACGAGCTCGGCGTCGGGCGGCGGGGCCGCGCGGAGGTCCTCGTCGATGCGCGCGAGCAGGGCGTCGGCCTCGGCGTAGCGGCCGCCGAACACGAGCTGCGCGCCGCACTCGCAGAAGCACGCGATCCGCGCGCGCCGCAGCGCCGGCGCGCCGGAGGGCGGCGGCGCGGGCGCGCTCGGGGGCGGCGGCGCGGGCGCGCTCGGGGGCGGCGGCGCGGGCGCGCTCGGGGGCGGCGGCGCGGCGGGATCGCGCGCCGCGGACAGGCCCTCGGCGATGGCGGCCCACCTCGCCACGCGGTCGACGGCGCCGAGCTTCCCCGCGGCGACGGCGATCTGCGTCACGGCCCGGAACCACCCGGGGGAGCCGGCCGGGAGCAGCTCGGCCGCGGACGCGCCCAGTGCCTCGGCGGCGGCGAGATCGCCCTCCCAGACCTTGGCCTCGGCCGCGACGAGCCGCAGCGCGCCGAGATCGTCGTCCGCGGCGCCGCACGCCTCGCCGCTCGCGGCGCGCTCGATCGCGGCGCAGAGGTCGTTCGCCTCGAGCGATTGCTCGGCCGCGCGCCGGTACCAGCGCACCGCGCGGCCGGGCTCGCCGCCCCGCCGGAAGTGCTCGGCCACGACCTGCGGATCCACGGATGCGCCCCGCTCGAGCCACGCGCCCGCCAGCCGGTGGCCGAGCGCGCGATCGTGCTCGGTCAGCATGGCGTAGGCGGCCTCGCGGACGAGCGTGTGGCGGAAGACGTGGTCGGCGGCGTCGGCGAGGCCCCCCGACCCGGAGGCCGGCGCGACGAGCTCGCGGTCGGCGAGCGCCCTGAGCCACGCCTCGACGTCGGCGAGGCGCTCCTCGCCGCCGAGCAGCGCCGCGACGCCGCGCTTCGAGAAGCGATCGCCGAAGATGCTGGCCGCCCGGAGCACGCGCTTGCCCTCGCTGCCCTCGGCGTCGAGCCGCGCCTCGACCGTGCCGAGCACCGAGTCGGGCAGGAGCTCGCCCTTGCCGCCGGCGACCGCCCGGATGAGCTCTTCGAGGTAGAACGGGTTGCCGCCGGCGCGCTCGACCAGGTGCGCCACCACGCCCTCGGGCACGGGCTCGCCGAGCGCCGCGCGCACGAGCTCCGCGCCCGCGCGGCGCGGCAGCGGTCCGAGCTTGATCGTCTGCACCTCGCGCTCGGCCCAGAGGTTCGGGAACTGCCGGTGGACGTCGGGGCGCGCGAGCGCCAGCACGAGGAGCGGCAGCTCGCGGAGGTTTCGCAGGGTCGCGTCGAGCAGGCGCACGGTGGCGGCGTCGCCCCAGTGCAGGTCCTCGAGCGCGAGGAGCACCGGGCGCGCGGCGCACTCGGCCGCGAGCCAGTCCTCCCACGCGGCCCACACGCCGTCGCTCACGCCCGCGGCGCTCTGGCGCGCGGCGCGCAGCAGCCGGGCGTGCTCGGGCGACGGCGCGCCGGCGATCTCGCCGAGGAACGCCGCCGCGCGCTCGAGCGCCGGGCCGCCGAGGTGGCGCCCGAGCCGCTGCTTCAGCTTGCGGTGGCGCGCCGCCTTCGGGTCGCGCTCGCGGAGGCCCGCGGCCCGGCAGAGGACGTCGGCGATCATGCCGAACGGCGAGCCGGGGGAGCTCGAATCGGCGCGGCCCCAGAGGATCTCGACCGGCTCGTCCTCTCGCCGCAGGGCGGCGAAGAGCTCCAGGCGGAGCCGGGACTTGCCGGCGCCGGGCGGCCCGACGACGAGCACGGCGCTCGCGAGCGACTCGGAGATGCAGCCGGAGAGCGCGCCGTGGAGCATCGAGAGCTCGCGGGCGCGGCCGACGCAGGGCGTGCGCTTCCCGAGCAGCGCGGGGGCGATCTCATCCACGGCGCGCTCGCCGGAGAGGACGAGCGGCTCGCCCGGCGCGGGGCGCGCGACGACGAAGCGGGGCCCGAGCATGTCGGCGGTCGCGCGGTCGAGGCGCACGGCGCGGGCGCCGCCCGCGCCGCGCGCGTCGCGGAGCTCGGCGAGGCCGCGGTCGATCGCGTCGCCCCCGGCGACGCCCGCGGAGAAGACGCCCCGCCCCGTGACGACGCAGAGCGGCGCGCCCGGCAGCTCGGCGCGGAGGGCGAGCGCGCACTGGGCGGCGCGCTCGGCGCGGTCGACGGCGCTGCCGGGGCCGGACATCACGACGAGGTCCACGCCCGGGGCGAGCTGGGTGAGCCTGCCGCCGTGGAGCTCGACGAGCGCGCGGACCTCGGCGCCGCGCGAGCTCGACGCGGGCGGCGAGCCGGCCTCGGCGACGGCGCCGCGGTCGACCTCGGCGACGGCGCCGTGGTCGGCCGCGCCGAGGAAGACGAGGCTCGCGACGCGCTGCTCGTCCAGCGTGAGGGAGGC
Organism: Sorangium sp. So ce296; assembly: GCF_051529605.1. NCBI lineage: Bacteria > Pseudomonadati > Myxococcota > Polyangiales > Polyangiaceae > Sorangium > Sorangium sp. So ce296. The sequence continues at coordinate 12,394,150 of NZ_CP150325.1, read as the reverse complement.
GCGCTCGCGCGGGCCGGGGCCGCGGCCCCACGCGCTCCCCGCGCGCGTCGGCGCGCCGAGCGGCACGCTCCCCGACAGCGTCGGCGCGTCGGGCGGGGCGATCCACGCGCCGGCCATCGCGGCGATCCGGTCGATCTCCGCCGCGACCTCGGCGCCGTCGCGCGGGCGATCGCCGGGCTGCCTCGACAGCATGCGCGCGACGAGCTCGTCGAGCGGCGCGGGCGCGTCCGCGCGTGCGTCGCGGAGGCGGGGCGGATCTTCGAGGAGCATCTTGCTGAGCGCGGCCATCGGGCTCGCGGCCGCGAAGGCGGGCTGGCCGGTGAGGCACTCGAAGAGGACGCACCCGAGGGAGAACACGTCGCTGCGCGGATCGGGCGCGCTCCTGGCCTCGACCTGCTCGGGGGCCATGTACCCGGGCGTGCCGAGGACGCCGCCGGTGATGGTCACGCGCCCCGCGTCCGCGCTGGGGCGCGCGATGCCGAAGTCGACGAGCTTGACCCGCCCCGCGTCGCCGCCGGGGAGGAAGAGGTTGCTCGGCTTGATGTCGCGGTGGACGATGCCGCGCGCGTGCGCGAACGCGAGGGCGTCGGCGGCCCGGCGCACGAGCGAGAGCCCCTCGCTCGCGGGCAGGACGCGGCGGGCGAGGCGCGCGGCGAGGTCCTCGCCGTCGAGCCACTCCATGGCGAGGTAGCGGTCGCCCTCCGGGGTGCTGCCGTGCGCGACGTAGCGCACGATGCCCGGGTGGACGAGCGCGGCGAGGAGCGCGGCCTCCCGCTCGAAGCGCTCGACCTGGATCGCGCTCCGCAGGCGGACGATCTTGAGGGCGACCGACGCGCCGCCGAGGCGGTCGTGCGCCTTGTAGACGGTGCCCATCCCTCCGGCGGCGGCCTCGCCCTCGAGGACGAAGCGCCCTGCGACGACCTCCGCGTGGCTCACGTCAGCGCAGGAACACGGTGACCGAGCCCGGGTGCGGCACCTCTTCGACGGCGAGCTCGCCCGAGCGGCCGCGGTCCGTGCTGCGGCAGTTCCGGAAGCTCCCGTCGCTGCTCGGCGCGTCGCACAGGCGCTCGCACGATCCGCCGACCTCGATCGCGCACGTCTCGAGCGACGGCCCGCAGACGCGGGGGATGGCCGAGATCCCTTGCGGGAGGCACGCGCGGTAGAGGGGCCGCGCCGCGAAGATGTCGCCGTAGTACGTCGCCTCCCGCACGGGGAACGCGGCGCGCTCGACCTTGTCGGCGAGGAGCTCCGCGCGATCGCCGCGGAGGGAGATCCTCACCCGCTCTCCGAGGTAGTTGACGCGGGCGAGGACGCAGCCGCTGACCCAGCTCCGGCACGCGCCGTCGCAGGATCCGCCCTCCTTTCCCCAGCGCGGCGCGAGGCCGAGCTCTCCCGGGAAGGAGTGCTCGTCGCCGTCGATGGTGAGGGCGAGGCGCTCGCCTCGGGGCAGCGCACAGCTCGCGATGTACTTCAGCGCCGTGCGCGCGGCCGGGTCGCGGAGCGCCGCGGCCGTGAGCGGGTTTTCCGAGAGCGCCTCGGCGGTGAGCGCGTTCGACGTCAGCGCCTTCGACGTCAGCGCCTCGGCGGTGAGCGCGTTCGACGTCAGCGCGTTCGACGTCAGCGCGTTGTTGGACCCGACGGCCTGGGACGCGTCGCCGTCCTCGGCCTCGGCCGAGGGTTCCGGGTCGAGCGGGGCCGCGCAGGCGCCTGTGCAGAGCGCGGCGACGGCCAGGACGAGTGCAGCCAGCTTCGGCGAATGCTCCATGGTTAACGCCCCCTGGGATGCCCATGAGCTCTTCGCCCATGAGCTCCCGAAACGACCGGCGCCTGAACGCGGACCACGGGTGCTCGCATCGAACGCCGGTGCGTACATCTTGGTTCAAATGCACGAGCCGCGAAGAAGTCTACAAGGCCGGAGCGGCCGACGTGAGTCATCTCCGCTACAGCGACACGTGGAAAGATGTCACTGATAAACCGCGTGGCAAAGACCGACGCGCACGCAATACGCTCTTTTTTTTGTGTCGCGGAGGTATCGCTCTGTCGGGGCGAGACCACCGCACTGTCCACTCTGTCCACGCCATCACGGACAGCGATGCTCCCACCGGGGACGGAGGCGCGATGAGCGGCGGAGGCGCCGCTGAGGCGCTGACAGCCACCCTCCTGCCGGGCGGAGCGCGGGGGCGCTCGCCGCTGGCGTCGTCGGCGCCGAGAGTCGCGCTGGCGTCGCCGGGGCGGAGGACGAGGACGTCGTGGTCTGCCGACCTGCGTGGCCGGCGTTCCCTGGGTCCGCGTCGACGCGCCGGGGGCGCGGTGGCGCGGGGTCGCGGGGCGGCGGCGACGGCAGCGCTGGCTCGTCCGGGCCGGGGGCGCCCTGTCTGCGCGCGGCCGTCCGCGGCGTTCGCTCGATCGAGGGGCGCGCCGCGGGCGGGGGCGCACGGCGGCGGGACGGACTGCTCGGCGCGGTGCGTCGATGCGCCCTTGACGCCGCTGCGCCTCGATCATTACATGCCGCAGACCATGAAGGGCCATGCGCGCAATCTGATGACCGAGCGCGTGATCGCTTTGGAGCAGGGCACGCCGGTCACCGACATGCTGCAGCTGTTCGCGAAGCAGAACCTGAGCGGCGCGCCGGTCATCGACGAGGGGCACCACATCGTCGGGTTCGTCAGCGAGACGGATCTCCTGGGCGCGCTGCTGCGCGAGGAGTACGAGGGCATGACGGCCGCGGACGTGATGAGCACCCCGCCGATCTGCGTGGACGAGTTCATGCCCACCGACGAGGTGATGACGCTGCTGCGCGAGAACCGGATCCACCATCTGCCGGTCGTGCGCGAGGGGCGGCTCGTCGGGATCATCACGCCCGAGGACATCCTCCGCTACCTCGTGGAGCGGGTGCTGCCGGTCCCGCCGACCTCCGCCTGACGTCGGGCGCGCTGCCGGAGCCGCCGCGAGCCCAGAGCTTCGCTAGGTCAACATCTCCGGGAGCGCGCACCCCCAGGCGACGACCTCGCCAGCAAGCTGCGCGAGTTTCGCGTCTTGCGGCAGGTCGAAGAGCCGCGCGACCTCTCGCGTGCGCCGCGGGCCCTCTCGGCGAAGCCACTCCACGGTCTGCTTGAGCACGTGGGCACCCAATCCTTCGACCACGAAGCACCCGCACGCTGCGCGCTCCTGGCACTTGCTCTCCGGCTGCTGGCAACGGTCGCGCCGGAGCTCGGCGCTCACGTCGGACCAGAATTCGCGCTCTCCGGCCTTCATCGTGTGCTCTACCTGGTACAGTCGGATGCCGTCCTTGATATCGGCATGCGCGCGGTGAACTTCCGCGAGGCGACGGAGGTCCGCGACGATCGAGAGGCGAGGATCTTTCGCGCTCTTCTGCGCGAGCGCAGCATCATAGACATCAAGGGGGACGAGGTTCTCCGCTTCACGGCCGTGCACTTCCCTCGCCCGCTGGAACGCTGGCCTGCCTTGCGCCTTCTTCTCCAGCTCGCTCCATGTGCCTCCAGGGGGCCCATCGGGGTACCGGCGATCGCTGTCCGCGATCGCGAGCACGATGCGGCCGTCGTCCGCGATCCTCGTGAACTCCGGCGCGAGGGTGCTTCCGCCAGCTCCGCGGCGCTCGACCTGCAGCCTTAGTTTCCGTAGATTGCGCACGGCGAGGAGCAGCTGGGCCATCTCGGCATACAGATCCACATCGATGAGGTTCTCCCCGAGCAGCACGGCGCGGATCGCCCGTGTGCTCCTGTCGAAGTGGTGGAGGGAGGCCCGGATGACATGGCTGCCTGAACCAACGGGCTGCTCCTTGCCGTCGAACAGCGTGCCCACACCGAGCTCGATGTACCAGTCGAGCCGGTTCTTCAGGCTCAAGAGCTCCAGCGACGTGCCCCGAATGCGCTCGAGCGTGCTCCTCTCGCGCCGCGAGAGCCGTGGGAACATGGGCGCGAAGGCTTCGATGTGCTCGGGAGCGATGGCGACGATGTGCAGCCCTTCGCGGTGCATTCGGAGGAGGAGCTCGATGCACTCGCAGGATTTCTCTGCGGTCGCCCCGCCTCCGATCGCGTCCGCGATGGCGGACCGGTCAAGATAGATCAGCATGCGGGCTATCGCTGGCCGACGGCGACGGGGAGCTCTTCCAGGGGCTCCGCGACGGGCGCGAGGAAGCCGAAGGGCCAGGAATCGCTGAGCGCCCCGTCCGGTTCATAGCCGCTCACGGTCACGGACGTCTGCCGGGTCTCCTTGTCCTGATCGAAGAAGAGGATCTGGGCATCCGACGGGTCGATCTGCTTCTTCCGGATGAGCATCCCCAGCCCGTTCACGAGCGCCTCGCTGTGGGTTTCGACCATCAGCTTGGCCTCGCGACCCGACTTCCGGCTCTCCAGAAGGGCGCCGACGATCATGTCGGCGAGCCTCGCCTGATGGGCCGGGTGCAGGTGCAGCTCGGGCTGCTCGATCGCGAGCATCGTCGTCGGCACGTCCCCCGGTTCCTGTTCGCGGAAGCAGGCGGACCAAAGGGTCGCCGCGAGCGGTAGGATCTCGGAGTAGCCGAAGCCCGCATCGACGAGATTGACGAAGCGATCGGCGCCGCGCTCCTTGATGAGGATCTCCGCATGGAGGCGCTCGGTGCGCACCATGGTCTCGAAGCCGAGGTGAGCGCGGGTAAATGCGGCAAAGCTCCTTGCCTCCTCGGGGGAGAGCGATCGCAGGAACATCGCGAGGTTCTGGCCCTGGGGATCGATCTCCTGCACCGAAAGTTGCTGAATACGGTAACTGCGCAGAGCGCTCGCGCGCAGCGGTGCGACGTACCTAACACCGGCGAAGAAGCTGGCGATCATATGGTCGAGATCTGGGATGGACGTCAGCAGAAGGTTTGCAAGGTGAAAGGCGAGTCCCCTACGAAGACCAGGGCTGCCGAGGTCGAGCTCAGCCCAGACGTCCTCGCCCCCGGCAGTGGATAGGAAGCTTTTTGCGTCATCCAACATCCGCACGAACGATCCAATATGTATTTGGTCAACCAACCCAGCCGGAGCACCAGAGCCGAATGCTCGCAACAATTCGGACTCCGTTATATTGTAAAATGGATGATTGATATCTATCATCCTACCTTCGTAAAAATCGTCATCTTGCCAGCGTAGCCTATGCGCAGGCACATACAGGGCCTTGCCGTCTTCATTCGACACCACGGGCGGAAGTAGAATCGTGCGACCGCCCAGCATGAGAGAAATTCCGTCGGTGAGCACACTATATGAATCAACGACAAACTCAGCAATGCGCCCATCGGGCGTGGCCCTTACAAGCACCTCATGCCCCTCTACATGAATATCCAAACTGACTGGGTAAGGGTCATGCGTGGCCTCTGCGAGGGTGATCGCCACATCAAATGTAGTTGGTTCCGTAATCCTGTAGCCACTGGGTAAGTTTATGCGAAAGCAGAACGTGACGCCTCTTTCGACGGCCCTAAAATTAGCAGCGTCAGCAACGGAGCCGAAATCCACGAACTTCGGATCATACCAGAGGATAGGGCTGCTCCGCTCCGCCTCCACGCTCTGCCGGAGCAACGGGAACGCACGCAGAAACGTGCTCTTCCCGGAGCTGTTGCGGCCGACCAGGAGCGTGATGGGCTTGAGGGGGAGGATCCCCGTGTCCGTCAGGCACCTCAGGTTCTTGACCCCGAATCCGACCAGACTCACAGAACCTCCCGCTCTCCCGTTGTGGCCTCGAAGCCTGCTGCGTTTGCTGTATGCTGCTGCACCGGCGGCACCCGCGCCACTGTAGCAAGCGACCAGGACCGCGCCGCACCGCTGAGCAGAAGCCCGAGCGGCATGGAGCCGACCCGCGCCAGGCAAGCGCTACCACGGTTGCGGCCGGGAAGTCGACGTTTGCCATCTCAGGGCCGGACGAGCAGGTTGACGCTTCGATGGGCGACGATGCTCCCGCAACGCCCCGGGCGCGAGCCTGGCCAGCCTTGCCGTGCAGTTCCTTCCGGGTCGGGTGGCGTGGCTCGGGTGTCGGTCGCAGACGGAGCTCCCGCTTGTCGGGACCAGCGAGCTCGAGCGCGCGCCGCGTCGGCGAACGGTCCCCGGAAGCAAAGGGGCGTGCGCGCTCTCGGCCGCGGAGCACGCACAGCGTGGCGAGCGGCTGAGCCGCCCGGGAGCCCTCCCTGCAAGCGACGGAGCGCACGTAGTGTCACTTCGGAGGCCCTCCTGTAAACGACAGGACACACGTAGTGTCACTTCGGAGGCCCTCCTGTAAACGACAGGACACACGTAGTGTCACTTCGGAGGCCCTCCTGTATGATGCGCCTCTGGGAGCAGCTCGTCCGCGAACAGCCGGGACTGAAGAAGCTGCCGCCGGTCATGCCGGTGCTGGTCCATCACAGCGACACGGGGTGGACGGCGGCCAGGGCCTTCGAGGACATCGTCGCGATCGATGGACCGGCGCGGGCGGCGCTCCTGCCGCACACGCCGCGCTTCGAGCTGCGCCTGATCGACGTGAGCGGCGGGCGCGCCGGCGATCTGGTGGAGCAGGCGCTGACGGCGCTGGGAAAGGTGGTGCTGTGGTGCCTCTCGGTGTCCGGCGACGACGCGCGGCTCGAGCGGGAGATCGGGCGCATCGCGGCCGCGCTGGACGAGGTGCTGCAGGCGCCGAGCGGGCTCGCTGCCCTGGAGGCGCTCTTGCGCTATCTTGTGACCACGCACGCGCGCTTCAGCGTGCGGAAGATCGGTCGGCTCTTGGAAAAGGCGGCGGGCCCGCGGGCCCAGGAGGCCATCGTGACGACGCTGGACGAGATCGAGCGCAGGGGAGAACGCAGGGGGCGCGCGCAGGGGCGCGCGCAGGGGCGCGCGCAGACGCTCCTGGAGCTGCTCGCGGCCCGGTTCGGCGCGGTGCCTGCCGACGTGAGCGCCCGGATCCTGGCCGCGGACGAGGCGGCGCTCGTCGCCTGGACGACGCGGGTGCTCACGGCCCCGACGCCGGAGGACGTCCTCGCCGAGGACGGCGAGCGCCCCGCAGCGACGCGGCGCCCTGCGGCACGCAAACGCGCCCGGCGGGCCTGATCCGGGGAAACGCCGCCACGCCCGCCCGGAGGCGGCCGCCCGCTCGGCCGCACCCCCGGCCGCAGGTGAAGCGCCCGCGGAGCCGCCGGCCGCCGCCTCCTACCGCCGGTCGAACTGGTACCGCGCCCGCTCCGCGCCCTCGATCTCGACCACGACGCGCTTCGGGCCGAGGCGCACCACGGCGTGCGCGGCCGCGGGGCGGCCCGGCGCGTCGTCATCGAGGTTCTCGATCAAGCTCTGGAGCGTCACGTACGGGATGCCGCGGATCACGTCGAGGTGGTTCCAGTGCAGGTGACCGTTGAAGACCGCGAGGACGCCGTGCTCCTCGAAGAGCTTCCGCATCGCGCGCCGCTCGCGCACGAGGCAGATGTGCGGGCTCCCCTCGAACCAGCGGTTGCCCCGGAGATCCTGATCGGCCGCGCTGTGGTGCATCAGCACGACCTTGGGCAGCGAGGTCCCCGCGAGATCCTCGGCGAGCCAGGCGAGCTGCTCGGGCCCCACCGACACGTCGTGATCCTTGCGCTCGCGCGTGTGGAGGACCGTGAAGTGGTACCCGCCGCGGTCGAACGAGTAGTGGAGCCGCGTCACCTCGGGCCTCCCCCAGGCGGACAGCAGCTCGGCCTCGCTCAGGTGGATCACGTCGTGGTTGCCGGCGACGTGAAAGAGCTCGGCCCGCACGCCGCGGAGCGCCGCGATGCACTCGCCGTAACGCGCCCGATCCGCCTCGGGACCCTCGTCCTCGATGTCGTCGCCCAGGTTCACGACGAGGTCGGGCCGCGTGACCTCGTTCATCCGCTCCACGAAGGCGCGCGTCAGCGCGGGCGCCTCGCCCGTGAGCTTGCGCAGCTTGCCCCCGAACGACGCCTGCGGGCCGAAGTGCAGGTCCGAGACGAGCGCGACGACGAGCTCCATCCGCGCCCCGCCGCTCAGCTCGACGCCGCGCCGGGATCCGGCGTCCCCTTGGAGCCGCCCAGGCACGCGGGCGAGCGGAAGCCCGCGCTGCCCTGCCGCTCCCACTCGTCCGGCGTCATCGCGCGGATCGTCAGGGCGTGCAGCCCGGCGCCGAACTCCTCGCGCACGACCTCGTTGACGCGCCGGTGGCGCTCGAGGGGGCTCAGGCCCCGGAACGCCTCGCTCACCACGAGCACCTTGAAGTGCGTCTCCGAGCCCGCCGGCACGCTGTGCATGCGGCTCTCGTTCTCCACCTCGAGATGCACGGGCTCGAGCGCGCGGGCGAGCTTGCTCTGGATCGACTCCTGCCTCGTCGCTGTCGTCATGGCCGCGCGAAGCTTAGCCTCGGCCGCGCCGCCGGTCACCCGATGAGCGCCGCCGCGGAGGGGCGCCCGCCCGCCGGGACCCTGGCCGGAGGGCCCTCCGCGGGCCGCGAGATGGCCGCCGTGGACGAAGAGATTGCCCGGCGCCACGCCAACGGATAAACCGCGCGGCATGGCATCTCCGATGGTTGCGCGGCTCGCGCTCGTCCTCGTCGCCGGGCTCGCCGGCGCTTCCGGCTGTAGCGACGATGAGACGTCGACCGCCCCCGGCCCGACCGGAGTGCCAGAGCTCGAGATCGTGAGCCCGAAGGACGGCGCCTGCGTCGCGATCGGGGAGCCCTCGGACGCCTCGTCCGACGATGTGCCGACGGTTCCGATCAGCGTCACGGTCTCCGAGCTCCTCCTCCGCCCTCCCGGCACCTGCTTGACGTACCGGCAGTGCGGGCACCTCGTGCTCAGCGTCGGCGGCGAGAGGAACAACGCCGCGGCCGGCCGCGTGATCGACGTGCGCCTCGGCGCGCTCGATCCCGAGGAACGCTACGGTGAGCTCGAGATCACCGTCGCCGCCGTGAGCGACGCGGGCGAGCCGATCCTCGGCGGCGAGAGCAAGCAGGAGCCGCTCACCCGGAGCTTGTCGCTGACCGTCGCTCCGTCGTGTGAAGATGGCAGCGGCGGCGCGGGCGGTGACGGCGGCGGCGGCTCGGGCGGTGACGGCGGCGCGGGCGGCGGCGGTGGCTCGCGCGGTGACGGCGGCGCGAGCGGCGATGGTGGCGGCGGCGCGAGCGGCGATGGTGGCGGCGGCGCGAGCGGCGATGGTGGCGGCGGCTCGGGCGGCGATGGTGGCGGCGGCTCGGGCGGTGACGGCGGCGCGAGCGGCGACGGTGGCGGTGGCTCGAGCGGCGATGGTGGTGGCGGCGGCTCGGGCGGTGACGGCGGCTCGGGCGGCGGCTGAGGCGACCTCTCGCGAGCGCGGGAGAACCCGACGCGCTGGCGGGAGAGCCCGACGTGCCCCTCGCCGGAGCGCGGAGACGCACGGCCGCTGCCGCCTCTCCTGGGCGCCGTGGCGCTTGGCCCCTTCTCCTCCGGGCGCCCTAGCCCGCTCGCTGTTGCCCCGCGCCGGTCCAGCCCGGCCGATCGATCATTTCGCCTCTGGATCGGCGCGCGGCAGGCCGCGCTCGTCGAACAGGAGCGCGATGTCGACGTGGAACTGAGCTCTGCGGGAGGAAGGCGGGGCCCGGTGTGAGCTCGGCGGCGGGGTGGAATGGCTGCCGTGGGCCTCACCTTCCAGCGCACCCGGCGCGAGCGCCTCTCGCTGCAATGGTGCCGCGCCCACCTGCCCCGCCGTGATCTCCGGCTGCGGGTACCCCGCTCCGCGCTGCGAGGCCGGCACCGGCGTCTCCTGCCGAAGAGGCGCCCCGGCGAGCTGCGCCTCGCGCCGCGAGCTCGGCACCGCCGGCTGCGACAAGGGCGCCGCCGGCCACGAGCTCGGCGCGGCCGGGCGCGAGCTCGGCGCCAGCGGCTCGCGCCGGGACGACGCCCCGGCCGGCCGCGAGCTCGGCGCGGCCTGCCGTGAGCTCGGCGCGGCCGGGCGCGAGCTCGGCGCCAGCGGCTCGCGCCGGGACGACGCCCCGGCCGCCTGCCACGAGCCAGGCACCGCCGGCTGCGACAGCGGCGCCGGCGTGTCCCGCCGCGGCACCGCGACCCCCGGCTGCCCCTCGCGCCGCAGGTAGGCGGCGGCCGGCCGCGACAGCGGCGCCGGCGTGTCCCGCCGCGGATGCGCGGCGGCCGGCAGCGTCGCCCCCCGCGCGTACGTCGCGGCCAGCTGCGAGCCCGCCACCGGCGTATCCCGCCGCGCGTACCCGCCCGCCGGCTGCGAGCCCGGCATCGGCGTGTCCCGCCGCGCGTACGCGCCCGCCCTGCCCGCGGGCGGCACCGACGCGTCCCGGCGCGCAACCACCACGCCGGTCGGCGCCGGCGGCGACGAGGGCAGCGCGCGCGACGTCAACGCCATCACGCCCAGGCGCTCCGCGCGCGGCGCCGCCGGATCGAGCGGGCGGTGCGACGCCTCCCCCTGGCCCCCGGCCGCCAAGCGCTCCGGCCGCTGCGAGGCCACGGCGGCCGCCACGCGCTCGCGGAACGCGAGATCCTGCGCGCCCGCGCTCCGCGGCCCGGAGCGCGGCAGCGGCGTCGCCTCGGCGTCGCGCCGCGACGACGCATCCGTCATCGCCCCGAGGGTCCAGCGCTCCGAGCGCGGCCCCGCGCCGTCGTCCGCGGGCGTCAGCGAGTAGCGCCCCGGCGTGTGCTGCCACGAGCGCTGCTTGCGGCTCTCGCGCGCCGCCGTGCCGAGCATCGCCCCGAGCTCGTCGTCCGTCAGCGTCTCGTCGACGCGCACGAGCGTGCTCACCACCTCGCGCGCGATCTCCTCGAACCCGTCGGGAGCCAGCGCGTAGGTCGACGACGTGACCACGATGGCCACCGGCCGGCGCTCCTCCGCCAGCGCCGCGGCCATCGATACGGGGCACGCCTTGACGACGATCCCCACATCCATCGCTGCCGCCTGGCAGCGCTCTAGCAGCGCCTGATCGCCGCCGATGAGGAGGGCCGTCGGGATCTGGGCGCGAAGCGTGGCGTCGGAAATTCGCGGCATCGGTCCAAGGATCCTAACCTCCTCGACCCAAACAGAGGTCAGGAAAATCCTGTCATCGGACATTCCCCGTCATGTCTGGAGAGCGAGCTCAACCGATGTGGGGAACTGCGCTCCGCCGGATCACTTCACGGATGCGTAGGTACGGTGGGCAACTCGGTGAGGTGGCAAGCAGCCCAGTGACCGGGACGGCGCTCCTCCAAGGGAGGAGCCTCGATGCTGCACCGCTCCATCGCATACGGACAGCGGGTGTGGAAATGGCACCCAGAGGGCGGATTCAGCGGACTCGGCACTTCGCCGACGAGCGTCAGGCGACGCCGCTTGCGCTCCTGGTCGGGATCCGGGATCGGGATCGCCGATAGCAGCGCCTGCGTGTACGGATGCTGCGGTGAGCGGAATAGTGCATCTGGGCGGGCGCGCTCGACGATCCGGCCGAGGTACATCACCGCGATCTCGCTTGACAGGTGGCGGACCACCGCGAGGTCGTGCGCCACGAACACGTACGTGAGGGACAGCTCGCGCTGGAGCGAGGCGAGCAGGTTGACGATCTGCGCCTGGATGCTCACGTCGAGCGCGCTGACCGGCTCGTCCGCGATCACGAGCTTCGGCTTCAGGGCGAGCGCGCGGGCGATGCCGATCCGCTGCCGCTGGCCGCCGGAGAACTCGTGCGGATAGCGGCGCATGTACGAGGGCGAGAGCCCCACGAGCTCCATCAGGCGCGCCACCTCGCGGAGCGACTCGTCGCGCGACGAGGTGAGGCCGTGGGTGAAGAGCGGCTCGGCGATGAGGTCGTGGACCGTCATGCGCGGGTTCAGGCTCGCGTACGGGTCCTGGAAGATCATCTGCATCTCGCGGCGGGCCTTGCGCAGCGCGCGCGGCTCGAGCGTCAGGATCTCCCGGCCGTCGATCTTCACGCTCCCCGACGTGGGCGGGACGAGGCGCAGGATGCCCCGCCCCGTCGTCGACTTGCCGCAGCCGGACTCGCCGACGAGGCCGAGCGTGGCGCCGCGGCCGACGTCGAAGGAGACGCCGTCGACCGCGCGCACCGTGCCGACCTGCCGCTGGAGCAGGCCGCGCCGCACCGGGAAGTGGACCTTGAGATCGCGCACCGAGAGCAGCGGCGGAGGTGTGGCGGGTGTGGTCATGGCGCTCGTCCGGCGACGTCCTCGACATGGCACCGCACGACGTGCAGCGCCCTCCTGTCCCCCTCGCCCGAGACGACCCGGGGCAGCGGCGCCGCCTCGCGGCACGCGGCGACCGCGTGCGCGCAGCGCGGGTGGAACGGGCAGCCCGGCGGCAGGCGCGCGAGCGACGGCGGCATCCCGGGGATGGGGACGAGGTCGGCGCCGCGAGGGCCCTCGATCCGCGGGATCGACCGCGACAGGCCGATCGTGTACGGGTGCCGCGGGGCATGGAAGATGGCGCCGACCGGGCCCTCCTCGACGATGCGCCCGGCGTACATGACCGCGACGCGATCGGCCATCTTCGCGACGACGCCGAGGTCGTGCGTGATGAGCAGGACCGCCGCGCCGAGCGCCTCCTTCCGCTCCCGGATGAGGTCCAGGATCTGCGCCTGGATCGTGACGTCGAGCGCCGTCGTCGGCTCGTCGGCGATGAGCAGATCCGGGTCGCAGAGCAGCGCCATGGCGATCATCACGCGCTGCCGCATCCCGCCCGAGAGCTGGTGCGGGTAGTCGTCGATCCGCGACGCCGCCGCGGGGATGCCCACCGCCTGCAGCATCTCGACGCTGCGCCGGCGGGCCTCGGCGCGCCCCATGCCGCGGTGCAGCTCCAGCACCTCGATGAGCTGCTCGCTCACCCGGAGGTAGGGATTGAGCGACGTCATCGGGTCCTGGAAGATCATCGCGATCCGGTCGCCGCGGATGCGCTCCATCCGCGCCTCGCTCGCCTCCACGAGGTCCTCGACGACGCCCCCCTCGGACTCGAGCAGGATCTGGCCGCCGACGATCCGCCCCGGCGGGTCGGGGATGAGCCGGAGCAGCGAGAGGCTCGTCACGCTCTTGCCCGAGCCCGACTCGCCGACGATCCCGAGCACCTCGCCGCGATCGAGGCTGAAGGAGATGCCGTCGACCGCGCGCACCACCCCCTCCTCGGTGAAGAAATGGGTCTTCAGGTTGTTGACCTCGATCAGCATGGTTCGTCTGAGCGCGCGCGCCGCGGGGGCGGCGCAGCCCTTCAGTCCTTTCGGATGCGTGGATCGAGGGCGTCGCGGAGCCCGTCGCCGAGGAAGTTGAAGCAGATCAGCGTGAGCGCGAGCATCAGCGCCGGGAAGATGAGCTGCCAGGGGAAGAGGTCCATCGCGTCGGCGCCCGTGGACGCGAGCAGGCCCCAGCTCGAGAGCGGCTCCTGCGTGCCGAGGCCGAGGAAGCTCAGGAACGCCTCGGTCATCATCACCTCGGGGATGGTGAGCGTCGTGTAGACGATGATCGGGCCGAGCGCGTTCGGCACGAGGTGCCGGAAGATCAGCGCGGCGTGGCCGACGCCGATCGAGCGCGCCGACTCGATGAACGGCTGGCTGCGCAGCGCGATGACCTGGCCGCGGACGATGCGGGCCATCGTGAGCCACGAGATGCCGCCGAGGGCCGCGAAGACGACGACGATCTGGAAGATGGGGAAATAGCTCGGATCCGAGGGATCCTGCACGAACAGGCCGAGCGCGACCTTCCAGGCGCGGTAGAGGGGCGTCTGGTCGTTCGCGAAGAAGACCATGAGCAGGATGACGAGGATGAGGAACGGGAACGTGTAGAGCACGTCCACGATGCGCATCATGATCGCGTCGACCTTGCCGCCGAAGTAGCCGGCGACGCCGCCCCAGCTCACGCCGATGACGAAGCTCACGAGCGTCGCGATGATGCCGACGGCGAACGAGATGCGCCCGCCGAAGAAGACGCGGGCCATCAGGTCGCGGCCGAAGTAGTCGGTGCCCATCCAGTGCGCGAGCGACGGCGGCTGGGCGCCGAGCTTGAGGTCGGCCTTGTCGTACCGGTAGCTGGAGAGCTCGGGGACGAGGATGCAGGCGAGGATCATCGCGAGGAGCACGGCGCCGCACACGACCGCCGCGCGGTTCTTGCGGAGCCGCCGCCACGCGTCGCGCCCGAGGCTAGACCCCTGCTCGAGGGCGTCGAGCCGCAGCGGGCCTGCGGGGCGCGGCGCCGCGCCGCCGGGGACGGCGGGCAGGTCGCCGGGCGCGGCGGGCGAGGCGCCGGCTGCGGCGGGCTCTGCGGCGGGCGGCGGGGGGGCGGCGGGCATGGTCAGCGCAGCTCCACGCGCGGGTCGATGAAGGCGTACGCCACGTCGACGAGCGCGTTGAAGAGCATGAGCAGGAAGCCGTAGACGAGCATGACCCCCATCACGAGGTTGTAGTCGCGGTTCGTGGCCGCCTCGACGAAGTAGCGGCCCATGCCGGGGATGTTGAAGATCTTCTCGACGACGAGGGAGCCGACGAGCAGGCCGCTGAAGCCGGGGCCGAGGAAGCTCACGACCGGGAGCAGCCCGCCCCGGAGCGCGTGCTTCAGGACGACCTTGCGCTCGGACAGCCCCTTGGCGCGGGCGGTCCGGATGAAGTCGGAGCGGATCACCTCGAGCATCCCGCCGCGCGTCAACCGGGCGATGTAGGCGGCCACCGGCAATCCGGCGCAGATGACCGGGAGCACCATGTGCCGCCACGTCTCCCAGCGGGCCACGGGGAACCAGTAGAGCTTGAGCGAGAAGACGAGCATGAGCAGCGGCGCGAGCACGTACCGCGGCACGCTGAGGCCGACCATGGCGACCCCCATGGCCGCGGTGTCCTTCCAGGTGTTCTGGCGGATGGCGCCGACGATGCCGAGCGGGATGCCCATCGCCAGGGCGAAGAGCATCGCCCAGAACCCGAGCTGCATCGACACGGGCAGGCTGAGGGCGATGATCTCGTTGACGGTGCGGTTCGGGTACTTGAACGTCGGACCCAGGTCGCCTCGGGTGACGAGCGCAAAGAGCCAGTCGCCATACTGCTTCAGCACCGGATCGTTCAGGTGGTACTTGGCGTCGAGCTGCCGCTGGACCTCGACGGGCACGGCCCGCTCCTGATCGAACGGGCCGCCCGGCACGATGCGCACCAGGATGAACACCAGGGTGGCGACGATGAAGAGCGTGGGGATGATCGAGAGCAGCCGCTTGATGGCGTAGGTGCTCACGGCGCGCCGCCTGCCGGCCGTCGTGCCGCGCCGCTCGCCTCGTCATGCCGCCGCCTTGCGTGGATCCCGAGCGATGTCACGAGGTGCCTCCGTGCTGCCTTCCTTCAGCGCGGCGACGGCCAGGGCGCGCCGCGTCTTCCCGCATATCACGGAATCGCTCGCCGACGCGGCGTTTCGCGCGGCGCGTCGCGCTGCCGCGGCCGAGGCGGCCTGCGCGCTGGGGGCGCCGGCCGTCGGCGGCGTTCATCCGCGCCCGCTCACGGTTGCTTCTTGAGCTTGCCCTGATCGCGGAGCTTCACGAGCTCCGCGTAGCCTCCCTCGAGGACCCCGTCGACGAACACCATGGGAAACGTCGGAAAGCCGGCCCAGAGCTTGATGGCGAGCCGCTCCTTCCACTTGGAGAGGTAACTCCCATATTCCAGGTAAGTATATGTCACGCCCTCTCCATCGAGCAGCTGCCGCGCCTTCTTCACGAAGGGATTCTGGGCCATCCCGACGACGACCACCCGGTCGCGGCTCACGGCGCCGGCGACCTCGTCCACGATGGATCGATGAAAGCTCGCGACCTGCGACTTCACCGTGTCGGAAACCTTCTCGGGAGCGAGCGTGGGACGTTCGGACATGAGATGAGCACCTCCGCGCCGGCAGCCTACCGGCGCGGAGGGCGCGCGGTCAACCTCGCGCCAGAACCCGTTGCCGCGCCTCGCCGTGCAGCGCGATCGCCCCGGACGCCCACACGATCTCGCCGCCGACCATCGTGAGCTCGCTCGTCGTGCCCACCATCTCCTCGGGAGAGATGGGGCCAAAGATGTCGCGCGAGAGCACCATCGCCTCGTCGCCGACGGCGTGGAAGAGCAGCTGGTTCTCCCGGGGCGAGCCGTGCAGGCCTTCGTCGAGGATCGCGGCGAGCGGCTCCTCGGGGAGGTTGAAGGCGCCGGACCACCCGGGGCGATCGGCGTACGGCTCGCTCACGCACGCGAGCCGCTCGACCGGCGTGCCGTCCGTGAACCACTTGATGCCCGACGCGCGGACCTTCGATCCGGGCCCGCCTCGCCCGGGCTCGCAGCCCTCGTCGGACCGGAGGGCGTAGCGCTTCCGCCGACCGGGCGCGGGGAACGGC
Source organism: Sorangium sp. So ce296 (assembly GCF_051529605.1). NCBI lineage: Bacteria > Pseudomonadati > Myxococcota > Polyangiales > Polyangiaceae > Sorangium > Sorangium sp. So ce296. The sequence goes on along the minus strand of NZ_CP150325.1, from coordinate 12,377,870 downwards.
GCGGCCGCAGGGCCGCTCCCCGCGCGTACGCCGGCCGAGCGCAGTGCTGTCGGGCGTGGCGGGGCCGCATGCGCTGCCGCGCGACAGCGATGGTGACAAGACAGCGCCGTCAGGCGCGAATGACCGACACGGCTCGCCCTCCAGGTGTCATCCGGGGCTCGACGGTGACCCGCTGCTCCACGGGAGGTTGCTCTTTCCGCTGGTTGAAGATCACCAGCCACCCCCGCGCCAGGCTCAGACCGGCCAGGTAGCGATCGATCTGCTCCAGCCCATCCTCCACCGGGTCCCTCCGCCCGTCGCGCCACACCTTGATCTCGATGGCCACCACGTCCGGGCCATAGCGCAAGCACAGGTCCATCCGCCCCGAGCCAATGGCGTACTCGCGCTCCAGCGTGCCTCCGCGATCGGCCACGCGATCGAGGAACGCCATCAGGACGAGGTGCGGTGCGATCTCATGGTACGACGCCGCCTGGAGCAGCGGCTCGCCGTGCTGGCGCCAGAACGCGACGAACGCCTCCAACAGCCGATCGACATTCATCCGGCCACCGGGCTCCAGCCATGTCGGCTCGATCTGCGGGAGCGCGGCGAGCGGACCGAACGTGAGCTCCTGGACGATGATCTCCCGGTAGATGGGGTTGGCGGCCTCGAGGCCCCCCGACTCGCGCATCCGCACCAGGCCAAGATCCTGGACGTAGCGGATGTCGTCGTTTCGCGGCCCGCTCAGGGTGGTGCCTGCGAGGATCGGCTCGATGATCGCCTTGACCCGCGGCTCGTTCAGCCGCTCACCGAGCGAATCGATGTGCGTGCGCGTGTCCCGGATCAACGCTGTCTTGGCGCGATCGACGTGGTCCGCGGTGATCGGCGTATGGCCGTCGGGGACCGTTTCCACGGTGAGCGTCTGGGCGAGCGCGTTGACGAGCCATGGCTGTCCTCGCGTGAGCTCGAACACGCGATCGACGGCGGACTGCTCGAAGGGCTGCCCTTTCTCCTGCGTGTATTGGCCGTAGAGCTCCGCGATCTGGCTCCGGTCGAACGGAGCGAGCGTGATCGATTTGTCCACGATGTTGAACGGGCTCGGCGTGCCGCGCCGGCCCTCGTCGTCCGAGGCGAGCCGGTAGTCGCGCACGTCGCGCAGGCCGACGAAGGCCAGGGACCAGGGAAACCCGCTGGGTCGATGGCGGTGTCCCACCTGGATCTGCCGGAGCACCGAGAGCAGCACGCTGTCGCGCAGCGAGTCGAACTCGTCGAGAAAGAGGACCAGCGGCTTCGGAGCCGCGGCATGCGCCCAGGCGTTCAGGGCGGCGCCGATCCGGTCGCGCGGCGGCGCATCGGGCCAGGGAGGTGGCCGGAGCTCCGGCGGGAGCTCCTCCTTGGCGCTGCGCCGCCAGCTCGATAGGATGGCCAGCTCCGCGGTGCCGACGTCCTCCACGTTGTCGCCCCCCTCGAGCATCGAGATGAGCACGGCGACATGAGAGCCCTTCGCGGTGAGATCTCTGGCGAAGGTCTGGAGCGACGTCGTCTTGCCGACACCGCGCGGCGCGTGGACGACGAAATACTCCTTCTGGTTGATCAACCGGGACACCTGCGGCAGGCGCTCCCAGGTCGGGAGCATGAAGTGATCATGCGGGTTGCAGGCGCCGGTGGTGTTGAACCAACGGGGCATCAGACCCCTATAGCACAGGCCCCCGCGCTCGGGCTCGAAACCACATTGGCCGAGCTTGACTGGCTCAATTGTCGCGCATTGTCGCGCTGAGCGCTGGCTCCGAAGCCTCGGTTCACCTCGATGGTCACCGATGAGAATAATTTTCGCGTGAATACAATGCAGCGTCGAACCCTACCAGACGCACGGCCTCAAAAAAGAAGATTGGAAATGGCAAATTTTGCCACTCGACGGAATGCGACGCTGATCGGGCCCGAGCCGCAGCGAGGAACCCGCGAAGGCCGCTGTCAGGCGAGGAGGACGACCGCGGCGCGTCCGGTCGACGTCTCCCGTCGGCTCACGGCAAGCCGTTCTTCCACAGGCGGAATTCCGTTCCGCTGATCGAAGAGGACCAGCCACCCTGCCCTGGCCTCCAGCCCGGCGAGGTGATCCTCGAGCTGTTCCAGGCCTTCGGCCAGCGGGTCTGCGCCCCCTTCGCGCCACACCTTGAGCGTGAGGCCGAGCACCTCCGGCCCGTACCGCAGGCAGAGGTCCATCCGCCCCCGGCCGATGCCGTACGCTCGCTCCAGCGTTCCGCCGCCGCTCGCCACGCGGTCCAGGAACGCGGTCATGACCATGTAGGGCGCGATCTCGGGGCTCGCCGAGGTGAGCAGGGCCTCGCCGTGGCGTCGCCAGAAGCCGACGAACGCGTCGAGGAGCCGCTCGAGGTCCAGACGTCCGTCCGCTCGGAGCCACGTCGGCGGGAGGTGCGGCAGCGACGCGCGCGACGCCAGCGCAAGCGTACGCGCGATCAGCTCACGGTAGATGGGGTTCGCGACCTCCATGGACCCCCCCGGCACCTGACGGACCAAGCCGAGCTGCGCGACGAGGAGGATGTCCTCTTCCGACAGCGCCTCGGGCCTCGTGCCGGCGATCATCGGCTCGAAGACCGCCCGGATCCGGGGGGCCTGCAATCGCTGGGACAGGCGGTCGAGGGGAGTTCCGCGCGCGGCGAGCAGGAGCTCTCCGGCGCGCTCGACGTCGGCAAGAGCCACAGGCCGGGCGCGGTCGACGTCGAGCTGCTCGACGAGCAGCTTGGCGAGCGCATTGACGAGCCACGGTTGACCTCGGCTGAGCGCGAACGCCCGCTCCACCGCCGCGCGTTCGAAGCGCTGGCCGGTCGCCTCCGTGTGCTGCTGGTAGAGCTCGGCCACGTCGTCCCGCGTGAAGTCGGGAAGGGTGATCGACCGGACGGCGTGGAGAATCGGCTCCGGCGCGCCAGGATCGGTGTGGCCGGCGGCAGCGCTCCAGCGCTCGGGGCCGCCGTGCAGGCCGAGGAGGGCCAGCGTCCAGGGGGCGGCCTCAGCAGGCTGCCCCAGGGAGGCCCGCAGCAGCTGCCGCAGCACGTCGTCCATGGCGCTGCCCGGGAAGGCGTCGACGTCGTCGAAGAAGACGACGAGCGGCCGACGCAAGGCCCGCGCCCATGCCCGCAGCGCGGCGTTGAGGCGGCCGCCCGGCTGGGCCTCGGGCCGCGGAGGCGGCTGCTGCTCCGAGGGGAGCTGCGCCCTGGCCGCTTGTTCGAGCGCGTGAAGGAGGGCGAGATCGGCCCCGCCGGGCTCGTCCGGGCGATCCGCTCCGGAGAGCGTGGACACGAGGAGAGCGACGTGGCGCCCCTCCGCCGTGAGCTCCTCGGCGAGCGCGAGGAACGATGTCGTCTTGCCGACACGACGGGGCGCGTGGACGACGAACGACTCCCGCTGATCGATGAGCCGGCGCACGTCAGGCAGGCGGCGATGCGTCGGGAGCATGTAATGGTCTGCCGGTAGACAGGCACCGGCCGTGTTGAACCAGCGGGACACCGGCCGGAGTCTACCCCAGAACGGTGCGGACCTGCGCGCCCGGGTCGCGTGCATCCCGCGCTCCCGTGCTGGATCGAGGCGAAAGGCAAGCAGGTCGCGGTGAATCGCCCATGGCAGCGGGCTGCTCGGGCGTCGCCGCGGTGGACGCCCACGTGGACCAGGTTCCCCGCCTCGAGCGCTCCAGAGCGACGCTCCCGCCGTCAAGGGCTGCCCACCCGGACGTCGTGAGCTCCGCTGCCCAGCGCAAGCTGCGGTTATTGACTCGCCCTGATACGGCCTGCGCCATTGCGCTGCATCGCTCCTGGGGAGATCGGCAGTACCGCGAGCGAGAGCGCCGGCTCATCGACGTGGTCCACGCGGAATGCGACGTTCTGCACCGGCCACCCGAGGTCCCGGCCGCGCTCCTCGCCGGCCTGCCCCCTCGCCCGCGCGACACGTTCCGCGGTCTCGGCGAGGAGCAGATCGCCGCCGAACTCCGAATCAGCCAGCACACGGTGCACGACGACGTGAAGGCCCTGCACCGCCGCTTCGGCGTCCAGAGCCGCAGCGAGCTCCTCGCCCTCTGCCTCGGCCAGAGCCCGCCGGGCGCGGCGCGATAGCGGTGTGCGTCCACTCCCGGCGCTACGGCACGAGCAGCACCTTCCCCGTCGTCGCCCGCCCGGCGAGCGCGCGGTGCGCCTCCGCCGCCTCGGCGAGCGGGTACGTCGCGCCGACCGAGATCGTGAGCTCGCCGCGCGCGATCGCGCCGAGCACGTCCTCCGCGCGCTGGAGCAGCTCCTCGCGCGTCGCCGTGTAGTGCCCGAGGCTCGGCCGCGTCAGGAAGAGCGACCCCTTCTGGCTCAGGATCTGCGGGTCGAACGCGGGCACCGGCCCGCTCGACTGGCCGAAGAGGACCAGCATGCCGCGCGGGCGGAGCGCACCCAGGCTCTTCTCGAACGTGTCGCGCCCGACCCCGTCGTAGACCACGTCGACCCCGGCGCCGCCCGTGAGCCGGCGCGCCTCGACCTCGACGTCGGCCCGCGTGTACAGGATCACCTCGTCGGCGCCGGCCTCGCGCGCGAGCCGCGCCTTCTCCTCGGTCGAGACGGTGCCGATCACGCGCGCGCCGAGGCGCTTCGCCATCTGGCAGAGGAGCAGCCCCATCCCGCCCGCCGCCGCGTGGACCAGGCACGTATGGCCCGGCCCGAGCGCGAACGTGGAGCGCACGAGGTAATGCGCGGTCATGCCCTGGAGCATCGCCGCCGCCGCGCGCTTCGCGCCGACGCCCGCGGGCACCGGGACCAGCTTCGCGACCGGGATGCGGACGTGCGTCGCGTACGAGCCGGGGCCGCCGGCCCACGCGACCTCGTCCCCTTCCCTCACCCCGGTGACCGACGTCCCCACCGCCTCGACGCGCCCCGCGCCCTCGAGCCCGAGCGGGATCGGCGGCTCGACCTTGTACTGGCCGCTCCGCTGGTAGATGTCGATGAAGTTCACCCCGGCGGCCTCGACGCGGACCACGGCTTCACCCGGGCCTGGCGTCGGCGTCGGGTGCTCCTCCAGCGTCATCACCTCGGGGCCGCCAGCGGCTTTCGGTCGGATCGCGAGCATGCCGCCCATGTTGCCGAGCCGGAGCGGCCCGTCAAGCGACCGGTGCGGGCATCGACGCATCGCTTCACGCTTCAGCCGGGCGCCGCCGCGCCGCGGGCATCGATCCCATTGCTGCCCAACGCGCGCCGTGGATGATGCGCTCTCATGTCCGCTTCCACTCCTTCCGAGTCGCTCACCCAGCACAACGCCCCTGGCGCCTCGCCCGCCCCGTCCGCTGCCGCGGCCGCCGCGTCCGGCTCGGCGCCCGCGTCGCCGGCCCCGTCGGCCGGCGCGGGGCCGGCAGGCACGACGGCCGCGCCGTTCCCCGAGGGCTTCCTGTGGGGCGCCGCCACCGCGGCCTACCAGATCGAAGGCGCCGCCACCGAGGACGGCCGCGGCCCCTCCGTGTGGGACGTCTTCTCGAACACCCCCGGGAAGGTCTTCGAAGGGCACACCGGGAACGTCGCGTGCGACCACTACCACCGCTACAAGGAGGACTTCGGGCTGCTCGCCGAGCTCGGGGCCAAGAGCTACCGCTTCAGCGTCTCGTGGACGCGCGTCCTCCCGGAGGGCACGGGCAAGGTCAATCAGAAAGGGCTCGACTTCTACGACCGGCTCGTCGACGAGCTCCTCCGCCTCGGCATCGTGCCCCTGTGCACGCTGTTCCACTGGGACTTCCCCCAGGCGCTCCAGGACCGCGGCGGGTTCCTCCAGCGGGACGTCGCCGACTGGTTCGCCGACTACACGACCGTCGTCGCAGAGCGGCTCGGCGATCGCGTGCCGTGGTGGGTGACGCAGAACGAGCCGCAGGCGTTCATCGGCAACGCGCTCCTCGAGGGGCACTTCGCCCCCGGGCTCAAGCTCCCGTACCGGGATTACCTGACCGCCGCGCACAACCAGATGCGCGCCCACGGCAAGCAGGTGGACGCCCTGCGCGCCGCGGCCAAGGCGGCGAAGGTCGGCTACGTGCTCGCGACCCAGGTCCAGCGCCCCGCGACGGAGGACCCGGGCGACGTCGAGGCGGCGCGCGAGGCGATCTTCTCGGTCTACGAGCGGCACCCGTGGAACAACGCCTGGTGGATCGCGCCGGTGCTGGAGGGGCGGTATCCGGAGAGCGGCCTCAAGCTCTTCGGCAACGACGTGCCCGACTTCCCCGCCAGCGACTTCGACCAGATCAAGCGGCCGCTCGACTACCTCGGGCTCAACATGTACTCGGCGGGCACGTGGCGGCGGGGCAAGGACGGCAAGCCCGAGCGCGTCGCGTCCCCGCCCGGCTACCCGCGCGCGACGCTCGACTGGCTGCAGGTGGTCCCCAGCACCCTGTACTGGGGCACGAGGTACTTCTGGGAGCGGTACAAGCTGCCCATCGGGATCACCGAGCACGGCACCGCCACGCGGGACCAGGTCTTCCTCGACGGGAAGGTGCACGACCCGCAGCGCATCGACCTGATGCACCGGTACCTGCTCGGCCTCGCGCGGGCAATGAAGGAGGGCGTCGATGTCTTCGGGTACTGGGCCTGGTCGCTCCTCGACAACTTCGAGTGGGCCGAGGGCTACAGGGAGCGGTTCGGGCTCGTCTACGTCGATTACCAGACCCAGCGCCGGATCCCGAAGGACTCGTTCTCCTGGTACAAGGAGGTCATCGCGACCAACGGGCGCTCGCTCCTCGGGCCGACCGCGGTGGCCTGGGACAACGTGACCGGCTGATCCCGGAGGCTCGCGGCCCGATTCCCCGTCGGGCCGCGCGGCCGGCGCGCTCCTCGTCCTGCGCCGGCGGTCGCTGCCCGAGCGCGGCCCTCGCGCGCGACGGCGTCGAACTCTGGCTTTCCCGAGGTCGTCTCCCTGCGCCGACTTCGACGGTGGTATCGTCGCGGCGTGGAGAGGCAGGGATGAACAGGCGCGGGTCTACGCTGAGGCATCTCGCGCTGGTGTGCGCGCTGGCCACGTTCGGATGCGGCGCGAGGAGCAGCCTGGACGACTGGGCACCGGCCCCGGCGAACGGCCCGGAGGCAGGGGAAGGCGGCGCCGGCGGCAGCGGCGTCGGCGCCGGCGCCGGCGGCAGCGCTCCTGTGTGCCAGGCGGGTTGCCTCGAGGTCGCTTTCGCGCGGCCCTTCGACTACGCCGAGGCGACCGGCCTCGCGGTCGACGCCCGCGGCAACATCCTCATCACCGGGGCGTTCGAGGGCACCGTCGATTTCGGAGGCGGTCCTCTCGTGAGCACGGGCTACAAGGACGCGTTCGTCCTCAAGCTCGATCCGCTCGGCCGCCATCTCTGGAGCCGGCGGTTCGGCGAGCTCTCCGCCGTGCCCGAGCTTCAGGCCGGTCTTGCCATCGCGACGGACGCGGCGGGAAACATCCTCGTCGGGGGTCACTTCGGCGCAACGACGGATTTCGGTGGTGGCCCGTTGGCGGCGCAGGGCAAGAGCGGCTTCATCGTCCTGCTCGACGCCTCGGGACAGCACGTCTGGAGCACGCACGTCGGGGCGGGGTCCGCGGCGGTCCGCGGCGTCGGCTTCCATCCGGCGGGAGGGATCGTCGTCACCGGCGATTACGTGGGGACCATGGATCTCGGCGGGGAGGCCTTCATCGACCGCAGGGACGAGCCGAGCGTCTTCGTCGCCAGGCTCGATGCTGCGGGCGGCCACGTCTGGAGCAAGAGCTTCGGCCGGTCGGGCGCCGTGCAATCTTCCACGCTCGCCCTGGATGCGGCGGGGAACATCGCGCTCGGAGGTAGCTTCGACGTCGTCGTCGACTTCGGCGGCGGCCCGCTCCGGGCTGCTGGCCCATCCGGGGCAGCCGGAGCGTCCGACATCTTCGTCGCCTCGCTCGGTCCGGACGGCGAGCATCGATGGAGCCAGCGGCTAGGCAGCGTCGCTGGCGAGCACCCCGGCGGCACGGTCGTGGATGGGGCAGGCAACGTGGTCTCGCTCGGCTCCATCGGCCAGACGTTCCAGTTCGGCGGCGACACCCTGACGAGCGATGGGGATGCCGTGTTCGTCGCCAAGCTCTCCGCCGGCGGCGCCCCGACGTTCGGCAGGAGCTTCTCGAGAGCGCACGCGCTCGCCGCCGACGCCGCCGGCAACACGTGGCTGGCCGGCGCCTTCCTCTACGACGCGGACTTCGGCTGCGGTCCGCTGACCGCGAAGCTCCAGGGGCTCTTCGTCGCCGGGCTCGACCCGCGCGGCGAGGGCTTCTGCAGCGTCTCCTTCGAGCCGTCGGAGTACGGAGGCCTGTCCCGGATCGCCGTCGACCCCACCGGAGCCCTGGTCGCCGTCGGGAACCTCAAGGGCACGATCGATTTCGGCGCCGGACCGATCTCGAGCCCGGAAGCGAGGGAGTCGATGCTCGTCGTGAAGCTCATCCCGTGACGGCGCTGGGCTCGGCGCGCGGCCCTGTTCGCGCGCGGCCCGAGCGGCGCCTCCGCGCGATTCGCGTCGTTCCGCGTGGCGCAGCCGTCGCCCCGGCGCGCTCTCGGGGAACACGTCGCTCGGCCCATCGGAGCGCGCAAATCCTGCCGCGAGGGGACGAGCTCTGGTGTGCAAAGACTCTGTGGATTCGACGCGAATGCGCTAATCTGTGCGTCTTTGCGTGTGCGCGCGGACGCACAGGCGCTCACAAAGGACACAGGGATATGGTTCTACGCAACGTTGTAGTTACGCTCACTGCGGCAGGTGTGATGTTCCTCGTCGCGTGCGATCCCGGAGACCCGCCCCCCGCCGGCGCTGGCGCTGCGGGTGGGGCTGGCGGTTCGGGTGGGGCTGGCGGCGGCGGCGGCTCGGCCGAGCCGGGGTGCCCCGCGCCGTCCGGCGGCCCGACGGAGCACTCGGGCGATGTGAGCGAAGATGAGACCTGGACCGCGGAGGGGAGCCCGCACGTCGTGACTTTCCCTGTCCGCCTCCGCCCCGGCGTGACGCTCACGATCGAGCCGTGCGCCGAGGTGCTGCTCGAGGAGGACACGGGCATCTCCGCGATGGATGAGGGCGCCGAGCTGAAGGCCGAGGGCACCGAGGCGCGGCCGATCACGTTCCGCGGCAGCGAGGGCGCGCGGTGGAACGACGTGCACGTCGCGTGGCCGGCCAAGGCGACCCTTCGCCACGTGACGCTCGAGGGCGGCGGCGGCGATCGCTTCCACGCGAACGCGGCGCTCTCCGCGTACGGCGGGTCCGTGACCCCCGCGGCGCCGGTGCTGCTCGTCGACCACGTGACGGTGCGCGGGTCGCTCGGCGCCGGGGTGCTCCTCTTGCGGGCGTCGGCGTTCGCCGAGGGCTCCACCGATCTCGTGATCACCGAGAGCGGCAGCGAGGAGCACCCGTATCCGCTGGAGCTCGGCGAGCAGGCGCTCGGCTCGATCCCGGTCGGCGTGTACACCGGCAATCGAAGGGACGAGATCCTGATCCAGGACGAGGGCGCCAATCAGACCTCCGGGCTGCAGCAGGACACGATCCTGCGCGACCGCGGCGTGCCCTACCACTTCGGCGACTGGCGCGACGCCCGCTTCAACATCGGCGGCGGCGGCGAGGGCGCGCCGCTCACGACGCTCACCATCGAGCCCGGCGTCACCATCCGGTTCGAGCCCGGCAATTTCATGCAGATCGAGCGCTTCACCGGCGACTTCGCCGCGAGCGGCGCCCTCCGCGCGCTGGGCACGCCGGAGCGGCCCATCGTCTTCACCTCGGCCGCGGAGACCCCCGCGCCCGGCGACTGGGGCGGGCTCTGGTTCGGCGGCATCCCGCGCGACGAGAACGTCCTGGAGAACGTCATCGTCGAGTATGCGGGTTACGACTGCGGCTGCATCCTGCTCAGCTGCAACGATCTCACGACGTTCAACGGCGCCGTCATCTTCAGCCAGGCGCCGAGCAGCGCCTTCATCCAGGGGTCGACGTTCCGCCACGTCGCCGGCCACGGCGTCACCCGCGGCTGGAACGGCACCGCGGGGCCCGATTTCGTGTCTGGAAACACCTTCGAGGACGTGAGCGGCTGCGAGCAGACGCGCCCCTGGGTCGAGGGCCAGCCGTGCCCTGACCCGAAGCCCTCCTGCCCCGAGGACTGACCCAACGCGGGCCCGACCGGCCGCCTTCGGAAGCTTCAGCGTCCACCACGGCGGGAGCGGCGCAGGGGGCACGTGGATGTCAGCAGGACCTGCCGGTTCGCGCGCGCGACCAGCAGCCGGCTCCCGTCGATCGGCGGCGACGCGTCTCCCCGCGATCCCATGTCGGCGCCGCTGGTCTGCTCGTGCGTCGAAGCACTATCCTCGTTCCGTGTTCGGCATCGTGCTCGATCGCGCCTCGCGGCGCTCCCTGGCGCTCCAGCTCGCGGACGGGCTGCGCCAGGCGGTCGTCGCCGGCGAGCTCGCGCCCGGCGCCAGGCTCCCCCCCTCGCGCCTGCTGGCCGCGGAGCTGGGGATCTCCCGGCGGCTGGTGACGGACGCTTACGAGCAGCTCACCGGCGAAGGCTATTTCGAGACCCGGGCGGGCCACGGGACCTACGCCGCCGCGCTGCCGGTGCGGGCGCCGCACGCCAGCGTCCCGGGGGCGGCCATGCTCCGGCGGCACCGGCCCACCATCCGCTTCGACTTCACCCCCGGGATCCCCGATCTCGCCAGCTTCCCGCGGCAAGCGTGGCGCCGCGCCGCCGACGACGCGATCTCTCTGGCGCTCGCCGCCGACCTCTCCTACGGCCCGGCGCTCGGCGACGCCCGGCTGCGCCAGGCCATCTCCGACTACCTGTACCGGTTCCGCGGGCTGGCCGCCGATCCGGAGCAGATCTGCATCACCTCCGGCACCTCGCATTCCCTGTCGCTGCTCTCACGGCTCCTCCCCGCCACGACCCTCTTCTGCGAGGAGCCCGGGCTCACCTTCGCCCGCGACGTCTTCGGCACGGCCGGGTTCCGCTGCCGCCCGATGCACGTCGACGACTCCGGCGCGCTCCCTTCCGGCCTGGGCGAGGTGCCCCGCGGCGCGCTCTTCTACCTGACGCCCTCCCACCAGTTCCCGATCGGCGCGCTCCTGCCCCTCAAGCGGCGGGTGAAGTTCCTGGAGCTGGCCGCCCCGGCCGAAGGGCTGGTGCTCGAGGACGACTACGACTCCGAGTTCCGCTTCCGCGGCAGCCCGGTCCCGCCGCTCGCCTCGCTCGACGCCGAGCGCGTCGTCTACCTGGGGACCTTCTCGAAGTGCCTGGCGCCGTTCGTGCGGGTCGGGTATCTCATCGCCCCGCCCCACCTCGTCGGCCCGATCGCCGACCTGGTGCGGCGTACCAACCTCCGGGGCTCCATCCCGCACCAGCGGACGCTGGCCCGCTTCATCGAGGAGGGTCATCTCGAGCGCCATATCTTCGCCATGAAGCGGCGCTACCGCGCGCGGCTGGAAGCGATCCTCGACTTCCTGGGGACCCGCTACGGGGATCAGGTCCGCACCGGCGGCGGCGAGACCGGATTCCACCTGCACGCGCGCTTCTGCGGTCGGCGCTTCGGCCCGATCTTCACCGACGCCTGCAGCGCGGAGGGGCTGCGGATCTCGACCGAGGACGAGTTCCGGGCCGAGCCGCCCCGCGCGAGCGACGCGCTGGTGATCGGCTATGGCAACGTGGCGGACGAGAAGCTCGACGAGGGTCTCAAGCTGCTTGGAGCCCTCGTCGAGCGGAATACGGACCGTGAGATCCGTTCGCCATGAGCCCTTCGTCGCCCCGCCTGCGGCGTTGCGATCAGGACAGGCGGAGTCGATGGGCGGGCTCTACAGGTTCCGATCCTCGTACGCCACGAGCTCCGCCACCTGACGCGCCTGCTCGGCGGTGAGCGCCCCCTTCTCCATGGCCCGCGCGTTCTCCACAGCCTGGGCCGTGCTCTTGAAGCCGGGGATGGGGATGGTGTTCGGGCTCTTGGCCCAGATCCACGCCAGCGCGCCCTGGACCAGGGTCCGGCCGTTGCTGGTCAGGATCTCGCGGGCGGCCTCCAGGCGGCGGGCGTAATTGGGGTTCACCTTGCCGTCCTTGAACCAGGTGATCCACTCGAAGTTGCTGGTCCGCACGTCGCCGCGGGGCAAGGTCTCGCCCTTCGTGTACCGGCCCGAGAGCATGCCCATGGCCAGCGGGCTCCGGCACAGGAGCGCCAGCCCTTTGCCCTCGCCGTAGGCGATCAGCCGGTCGTTTCCCTCGAACACGTTGAGCAGGATCTGGGCCGCGCCGCAGTGCGGGCCGCGGGCGAAGGCCTCGACCGAGGCCTTCACGTCGGTGCTCCAGCCGTAAGCGCGTATCTTCCCCTCCTTCACGAGCTGCTCGAGCACCTCCACCACCTCGCCGGCTTTCTGCGGCGGGTGCTCCCAGATGTGGAGCTGGTAGAGGTCGATTCGATCGGTCCCCAGCCGCCGCAGGCTCCCCTCCACGGCGCGCCTGATGTACGCCGGGCTGGCGTCCGTCCTGCCCAGGTTGGCGTGCTTCTCCTCGTCGAAGACGTGACCGAATTTGGTGGCCAGGGTGACACGGTCGCGGATCCCCTGGATGGCCTTCCCGACCAGGACCTCGCTGTGCCCCGAGCCGTACACGTCGGCGGTGTCGAGCAGCGTGACGCCGGCGTCGATGCCGGCGCGGATGGCCCGGATCGACTCCGCGTCGTCGGTGCCGTGCCACTCCCAGCTCGCGCCCGGATCGTTCCACTTCCCAGCGATGGCCCAGCACCCCAGGCCCAGCGCGCTCGTCTCGATGCCCACGCTCTCCCATCGTCGCTTCATGGCGTCCTCCTCATGGATCGAATGTCCGGGCCCAGGTATGAGGCCGCAGGCGCGCGGGGACGAGGACCGCCGCTGCGGTTCCGGCGTGGACCACCGGGAGAGCCATGGTCGGGGGCGGCCGCCGCGGACGACGCTCCGAGCATGGGCCCGTGCTCCGCCGTCATCATCAGCCGGGCGCCGAGCAGCTCACACCGGCGAGAGCCCGCGCGCGTCGTGCCCGTTGGCCGCGGCGAGCCGGGTTCCGTCTTGGCGGAGCACCACCGCCTGCGCCGGGGCCGGGTAGCCCAGCTTCGCGATCTCGTCGTAAACGACGAGGTGCGCGGCGGCGAGCGCCAGCGGGTACTTCGAGCTCTCGATGTAGGGGTGCGCGACGAGCAGCGGGCCGGTGGGGGTCACGCCCACCAGCTCGACGAACGGCGCTGGGCTGCTGACGGCGTGAGGCGCCTGGGTGAGCTTCTCCTTCAATACAGCGATAACCCTGTGCACGTCGGCGCCGTGAGGGAGCTGCACGTTGATGTTCAAGCGCGCGACGGGGTTCTCCGAGTGGTTCTTGATGATCTCGCCGAAGATCTTGTTGTTGCCGAGAAAGGTGCGCTCGTTGTCGAAGGTGTCGACCGACGTGACGAAGAGGCCGATCGAGTGCACGATGCCCGTGACGCCGGCGATGGTGACCACGTCGCCGACCTTGAAAGGGCGCAGCACGATCATGAAGACGCCAGCGGCCAGGTTGGCGAGCAGGCCGGACCAGGCCATACCGATGGCGACCCCGGTGGCCGCCAGGATCCCGGCGAAGGTGAAGGTCTGGACGCCGAAGACGCCGAGGACCGTGATGACGAGCAGGATGTTGAGAAGCACGCTCGCGACCGAGTGCAGGTAGCGCGCGAGCGTCTCGTCGATGTTGCGAAACTTCGTCGTTCGATCGAGCAGACGAAGGACGCCGCGTATGACCAGGCGCCCTACGATCCACAGGACGATGGCACCGATGATCTTGGTGCCGATCTCGGCGCCGATCACGAGCCCGACGTCCACGTACCTCTTGAGGGTCTCGTTCATCCCGCGATCTCTCCCTTCTCTTGGTCCAGCGATGTCCCCGCGAGCGAGCGGGTGATGGTTCGTCGCGCCCGCTCGACCTCTGCCGATCGCCGCGGCGCCCTCGCAAACAAGAACCCATCCGAGCCGTGGGAGCCGGAATGCACTCGCACGCCTCGGCAACACACCGGTGGCCGGGCGGCCGAGCAGGACAAACCTCGGCGCGGGTGCACCAACCCCCCAAGCTGCGTGGCCGAACCCCGTTCCAGCCGAGGTCCAGCACGATCATGGTACCGAGCAACACAGCGAGGGGTCAAGTCCCGCCGTCCCATCCTCCGTCGCTTCACCGACGTGGCAGGCCATGCGCCCCTGTGCGCTCCACGACCTCCGACCGGGCGCGAGATCTGCGTTGCCCACTGACGAGCAACGGTCGATGAACGCCGTGCCCGCGCCCAGCATCGAAGCGGCCATGACCAGAGACTCCGATCCTATCCATTCAGCATCCACGGCCACCATGGGCGCCTCGGCCGCCTTCACCATAGCGGCAGTCCTCGCCGCCGCGGCGTGTGAGCCGGCGGCGCGCCGGGGCGCGGCAGGGGATCGCCAGAGCGGCAGCGCCGCAGCGGACAGCGACCACACGGTCAACGCGCGGAGCGCGCTGGGCGACGGGGGCGCGGACGACTGCGAGGCCTCGAGTGGCAGCGCCGGCGAGGGCGGCAGCGGCGCTACCGGCGGCGGCGAGGGCGGCAGCAGCTCTACCGGCGCCGGCGGCGAGGGCGGCGCTGGCGGCGCCGGCTCGACAGGCAGCGGGATGCCGGGCACGTGCGCGCCAGGCTCGGTCGTCGTCTGCTACACCGGCCCCGCGGGCACCGCGGGCGTCGGGCGCTGCGCTCCTGGAACGCAGACGTGCCGCGTCGATGGCCTCGGCTACGGCCCCTGTACGGGCGAGGTGACGCCCGCCACGGAGCTCTGCGCCACGCCGGTGGACGAGAGCTGCGACGGCGTGCCCGATTGCCCTCAGGCGTCGCCGTGGGCGCGGGGGTACGGCAGCCCCGGCTACGATCACGGCCTGGCCATCGTGAGCGACCTCTCGGGCAACTACTACGTCTCCGGGCACTTCGAGGGAACGGTCGACTTCGGCGCCGGCCCCCTCACCAGCGCAGGGGGATACGACATCTTCCTTCTCAAGCTCGATCCCACGGGCTCGGTGATCTGGAGCAGGCGCTACGGGACCGAGTTCGACGATTGGAGCGGCGTCATGACCGTCGACGGGAACGGCAACATCTTTCTCGCCGGCGCGTACGACGGCATCATAGGGCTCTTCCCAGGCCCGGATCTCGGCGGGGGCCCGATCGCGGCCGGCGACGACTCCGGAGTCTTCGTGGCCAAGTTCGACGCCGGCGGCGATCATCTCTGGAGCACCGGATTCCCAATCTTTGGCGCCACGGGGGTGTGGCGAGTAGCTGAGATCGCGGTCGATGCCGTCGGTAATGTGTACATGCTCTACAGCATCTACGATTACACCTACCTGGCGAAGATCGGCGCCGGCGGCGCCGGCATCCTCTGGACACAGTTTGTTCCGGCATCCGACCTCAGCAATGCAGCGGTGAGCCTCGCGGTCGACAGCGCCGGCAACGCGATCGTGGCGAACGAGGATCCCCCGGACGGTTCGCATCTCGTCGGGGAGTACTTCACCGTCTTCAAGTTTGACCCGGCGGGCGCTCTGGTCTGGACGCGGATGTTCGAGAACAGCGGGGCGATGGGCGCCTCCTCGGTGGCGGTCAACGCGTCGGATGAGATCCTCGTGGCGGGCTCCGCGGATGGGCTCGTCGACTTCGGCGGCGGCGTGCTCCCCGCCGGCCCCGTGCTCGTCAAGCTGGACTCGGCAGGCCAGCACGTCTTCAGCCGCTCGGTCCGCTTCGGCAACAAGATCGCCCTGGATCCTGCCGGCGGCATCATCGTCGCCGGGGGCGGGCTCGCCAGGCTCGACGCGAGCGGCAACGAGCTCTGGTGGGTCGATTTCGATGCTCGCGTGGAGGATATCGCGATCGCGCCGAATGGCACGATCGGCGTCACCGGCGACATGATCGGTCCGGTCGATTTCGGGACCGGCCCGGCACCTTACGCGGGGGGCCGCGATATCTTCGTCGCCACGTTCGGCCCCTGAGGGCCTCGGCCCCGGCGTCGTCGCGACGCCCGCGCCATCCTGCGGCGCGGGCGTCGCGCGGCGATCCCGCCCGCGACCCGAGGCGCGGCGCGCCTCGCCTCACCGCGGGACGTCGACGGGCACGAAGCAGGAGATGTTCGTCTCGATGTGGAAGTTCGACCCGTCGGTGTGGCGCTCCGCGTGGAAGATATCCATCGTGTACGTGTTGCCCGGAGCGATTCCCAGGTAGTCGGCCTGGGCGTCGAAGTCGATCACGCCCGACTCGGGCCCGTGCATGCTGCCGAGATCGAGGGCGAGCTTGCCGTTGATGAAGATCCACATGTCGTCGTCGCCCCGGAAGCTGAACTCCTGGCCGGCGACGTAGCCGAACTTGAGGTGGATCTCGGTGGTGAAGAGGAAGTTCTGGTTCTTGCCGTTGGGAGGGTTGATCCCGAACCCCTCCTCCGGCGCGAGCGGGAAGAAATCCGTGCTGTCGAAGACGTACCGGCCCGAGCCGGGCGGCGACTCCTCGAGCTCGAGCTGCTTGGGGAAGGTCATGTTCACGCCAGGCACGTCGCGGTACCACTGGCTGAACGACTCGCTGCTCGTGATGACGACCTGGTTCGGGGTCCCGCCCCCGCAGTCGAGCGGGGTCTGCAGGTCCGCCTGGCAGCCGATCGAGTCGAGGAACACCGGCTTGCTGTCGCCGTCGAGCTGCGGCTCGATGAGCTTGCGGCGAACCACGTCGCCCCGGAAGTCCATCTCGAAGTCGGGGTGCGTGTCCTTGAAGTCGCGGTAGAGGACCTCGAGCGTGCTCTTGCAGTCGCTCCCGCCGGCGCCGCCGGCGCCGATGCTCACGTTGCCCCCCGAGATGCTCCCGATGTCGTCGCCGCTCGAGCTGCTGCTCTCCCCCGAAGGCGACCCGCTGGTGCCGCCGGTGGTCGGCCCGCCGCCGGAGCCGGAGCTCGAGTTGCCGTTGTTGTCGTCAGGCCCCGAAGAGCAGGCCAGGGCCGCGATGGCGAAGGTCACAAGAAAGAGAGAGCGAGGGGACATAGAGAGTACTCCTGGGATAAAGTAGGACAACCACACCTCGTGGGGGTTGTCAACGTCGCCCCTGGAATCCTACGCGAGATCGCGCGGCGCCTGCCGCCACGATCGCGTGGAGATCGCTTAATTCAGCCCGGCTGCATCCGACGGAATCTTGCCTCGTTTGGCAAGAGAGAGAACTAATGCGCTGCGTCGTCCCGCGCGGGCCGGTCAGGGCGAGGCGGGTTGGTCGGGCGCGGGCGCGGCGGCGCCGCACCCCTCGGGCTCCATCGCCGCGATCCACGCGCGGACGAGCTCGACGCCGTCCGCGTCCGGCAGACGATTCGAGAGCTCCGGCATCTTGATCTCGGGATCGGTCGAGCGCATGCGGAAGACCATGATGCTCTCCTCCGGGGCGCCGGGGACGATATCGTAGGTGTTCCCGCCGGTGCCCGCGCCGGCCGCCGCCGCGACCTTGCACACGCCGTTCTTGGATGGGTCGGTCTCCCAGGCGAGCAGGACCAGCCCGCTCACGCCGCCGCCGCCGCCCGGGCGGTGGCAATGGGAGCAGTTGCCGTGCAGGTACGCCCGGGCGCGGGCGTCGAGCGGCGCGTCGCCGAACGGATCCGGGAAGCTGGGCAGCCGCTCGGGCGCGCCGAGGGGCGCGCGGAAGATCCCCTGCGCCTCGAGCCACGCGAGCTGGTTCCGGGGCGCCCCGTCGACGACGATCTCGCGGTTCAGCTGCGGGGTGATCAGCCCGAGCACGGCGGTGCGGTCGTCGCGCTCGTGACAGCTGTTGCACTGGTTGGTGTTGGGGACGAGGTACCGCGCGCGCGCCGGGCTCCCCGAAGCGTCGATCACGTCGAGCTCGATCCGGGCGCCAGCCACGCTGCGCGTCGCCTCGGTCTGCTCCTCGTTCCATACGTACGTGTGCGGCTTCCACCCCTCTTCCCCGAGGATGAGCAGGCGTGTCTCGAGGATGCGGGCGGCGCCCGAAGGATCGCGCCGATCGAGCCCCAGAAAGAACGTCTTGATGACGATGGTGCCGAGCGGGAACTCCCAGTCTTCCACCTCGCTCGCCGCGATCTGCTCCCCCGCCGGGAGCACCAAGAATCGCCCCTTGCCGGCGTGGTCGGCCCAGAGCGGCGCGGCCACCTCGTAGGGGATCACGCCCTCGGCCGGCCGCAGCGCCGACAGCGCGCCCTCGAAGAAGCCGTATTCCGACAGCGTGTCGTACGGCATGCTCTTCTGCGGCGGCTCGGGCGGGTCCGGCGGATCGGGTCGCTCGGGCTCCTCGGGCGGCGGGGCGCCCCCCGGCCGGGCGTCCCCCTCGCCGGCGCATCCGAAGGCCGCGAGCGAGAGGCACGCGGCGAGGCTAAGGCTGCGCGGGAGGGAGCGGGTCATAGGCGCACTCGACCGCAGAGACGTCCTGGCTCTCCGCCGGCAGCTCGCCGCAGAGGTTGAAGTTCACGTACGTGGCCTCGGGCTCCGAGACGCAGTTGACGAGGTGACCGTCGTCCTCGGCGCTCGGGTCGGTGCAGCCGTCCCAGGCCACGTCGGGCATCGGCCGTATCTCCGTGAACAGCGAGAAGAACGGGAGCGGCTCCGTCCCGTTGCCCTCGTAGACGTTGTCGTGGACGAAGTTGCCTTGCGGGAAGAGGTCGAAATCGTCATCCATCACCGGGCCGAGGAGGTCTTCGCTATAGCTCAGGATCGCCACCGCGACGGACTGGTTGCCCCGGATCTCGTTGTCGTGAACCTCGTTGTCGTCGGACGCGAGGATCATGACGCCGAGCCCCGGCGGCAGGGCCGCGACGACGGTGCCCGCGGCGGCGAAGTTCGGGCCGTTGTTGTTCTCGATCCGGTTATCGTACACGTTGACGCGCTTGCCGTCCTGGACCGGCAGATCCGGCAGGTTGAAGAGGAGCACGCCGCCCGTGTTGTCGTGGGCGTGGTTGTCGCGCACGACCGCATCCGTCGAGTTCTCGATCTCGATGCCGGCGACATTGCCGTAGGCCTCGTTCGAGGCGACGAGGATGTTCTGCGACTGCCCCACGTAGATCCCAGCGTCTCGCGCCCCCTTGACCACGCACCGCTCGATCACGACGTCGGTCGAGCCGACCGGGTAGAGGCCGTAAGCGCCGCTGTCTTCCGACGCGTCCGCCTCCCACATCACGGCGACCTCGCGGAAGGCGATCCCCTGCACGCTGTCGGCGCGGATGCCGTCGCCCGGCGTGTTGCGCACCTGGAGATCCCGCACGGTGACGCCGTCGCCGCGGATGAGGAGCCCGTTGGCGCCGGTGTCCTGGTCCGAGAAGTCCAGGATCGTCTCGTCCTTGCCCGCGCCGACCAGCGTCACGCCGTCGACGTCGAGCGACAGCTCGGTGGTGAACGAGAACGTCCCCGCCTCGAAGCAGACCGTCGCCCCGGGCGCGGCGTCGATCAGCGCCGTCTGCACCGCGGTCGTGTCGTCGTCGCCCGGCGCGAGCCGAATCGCGCACGCGTCCTCGCCCCCCGCTCCGCCGCCGCCCCCCGCTCCGCCGCCGCCGCCCGCCCCGCCGGTGCCGCCGCCCGCCCCGCCGGTGCCGCTCCCGCTGGCCGGGGTGATTCCCTCCTCGCTGCTGCAGGCGACCGCCGCGAGCGCCAGGCTCATGCAGGCTCCCAAGAAGACGTTCCGCTGGAATTTCACACCGCGCAGGCTACCGGAGCGCGCTCGGGTTGTCCAACCTCGCTCCGCGGCCGAATCGCGCACAAATCAGCGCAATGACACAAGAAATTGGCGCACTCTCCCGCGGTGAGCCCCCGTCTCTGCGCCTCGCGCCTCGGCGCTTCCCGTCGCGTCACGCCGCCTCGGCGGGGTAGTGCTCAAATTTGCCCGGAAAGAGTTCACATGAAGGCGGGAAGGCAGGAAGATCATTGATCTTTTCTTCCCGCCTTCCCGCCTTCATGTTCGATTTTTTGAGCACTGCCCCCGGCGGACGGGCTCAGACCAGGCGGTGCCCTCCGTCGACGTGCAGCGTCTCGCCGGTCGTGAACCCGTTGCCCATCAGGAAGAGCGCGGCGTGAGCGATGTCCGCGGGCGCGCCGACGCGCCGGGCCGGGAGGCGGCGCGCGTGCTGCTCGAACCGCTGCCCCTTCTCGCCGCCGGCGATGGAGTCCCAGATCGGCGTGTCCACCCAACCCGGCGACAGCGCGTTCACGCGCACCGGCGCGAGCTCGATGGCCAGGGCGCGCACGA
This sequence comes from Sorangium sp. So ce296, assembly GCF_051529605.1. Classification (NCBI taxonomy): domain Bacteria; kingdom Pseudomonadati; phylum Myxococcota; order Polyangiales; family Polyangiaceae; genus Sorangium; species Sorangium sp. So ce296. Next base: position 12,357,643 of record NZ_CP150325.1, on the reverse strand, counting down.
GCGCCTCGAGCGCGCCGTTCGCCGCCGCGATGACCGCGCCGCCCGGCCCCGGCCGCGCCGCCGCGATGCCGGTGGTGAAGACGAGCGAGCCGCCGGGCTCGATCCGCGCGTGCTTGGCGATGTGGAGCGCCGCCACGAGCTTCGAGTCGATCGTGCGGCGCGCCGCGGCGACGTCGAGCTCGCGGATCGGCTGGTAATGGCCCTGCACCGCCGTGACCACCACGTGGTGCGCCGGCGGATGCTCGCTGAACAGGCCCTGCACCTCGGCCTCCTGGGTCGCGTCGGCCGCGACGGTGCGCACGCGGCGCGCCTCCCCGAGCTCGGCCGCGGCGGCGGCGAGCCTCTGCGGCGAGCGGCTCGCGAGGGTCAGCGTCGCGCCCTGCGCGAGGCAGGCCCTGGCCACGCCGAGGCCGATGCCCGACGAGCCCCCGATGATGACGACATGCTGGTGTTCAAGGTTCATGAACGAGGGGTAACGCGCGCGCCCCGCGAGCACCATGGGACGATATGGCATGCTTCGTCCCATGGACGGGATGATCTCCCTCGAGGACGTGCGGCTCTTCGCGGCCGTCGCGCACCACCTGAGCTTCGTCGAGGCGGCGCGGCGCACGGGGGTGCCCACCAGCACCGTGAGCCGCCGGGTGGCGCTGCTGGAGGAGGCGCTGGGGGTGCGGCTGCTCCAGCGCACCTCCCGCCGCGTCGGCCTCACCGGCGAGGGCGCGCGGCTGCTCGAGCGCGCCGGGCCCCTGCTCGACGAGCTCGGGTCGGTGCTCGACCGCGTCGCCGATCGCGAGGACGAGCCCGCGGGCAGGCTCCGGGTGACGGCGCCGGTGATGACGGGCGCGCAGCGCATCGCGCCGGCGCTGTCCGCCTTCGCCGCTCGGCACCCTCGCCTGACCGTGGAGCTCACGCTCACCAACGCGGTGGTCCCGCTGGTCGAAGAGGGCGTCGATCTGGCGTTTCGCGCGGGGCCCGTTCAGGACGCCGAGCTCGTGGCGCGGCGCCTGTGGTCGCTCCCGTACGCGCTGGCCGCGTCGCCGCGCTTCGTGCAAGAGGCCCTGCGCGGCCGCACGCGGCTCGCGCGCGCGTCGCTCGGCGACTTGCCCGCCGTCCTGAGCCGCGCGGACGCCGCGTGGCGCCTCCGCCGGCGGGACGGCTCCGTCGAGGAGGTCCGGCCGCGCGCGCGCTTCTGCGTCAACGATCCGCGCGCGGCGATCGCCGCGGCGGCGCAGGGGCTGGGCGCGGTCTGCGCGCCCCGCGAGGTGATCGCGCAGCACGGCGAGGCGCTCGTCGAGCTCACCGTGGCGGGCCGCACCGTCGAGCCGCGCGAGCTCTTCGCGGTGTACCCGTCGCGGCGGCTCCTCCCCGCGCGGGTGCGCCTGGCGCTCGACTGGGTGATCCGGCACGGCTGAGCGCCCCGCGCCGGCGCCGCCGGCGCTCAGGACGCCCGGAGCTCGATCCGCCGCCAGTCGGCCGCCACCTCGAGCTCGACGCCGCCGTCCAGCGCGCGGTGCGACCTCGCCCCGACCACGGCGCGCGGCGGCGGTACGCCGTAGACCCGGATCGTCTCGACCTCGCGCGCCGCCGGCGCCGGCAGCTCTCCCTCGACGCTGCGCTCGAGCGTGAACGCGGCGCCGTCGAGGCCGCCCGAGAGCCGCGTCGTGCGCGACGCGCCGTGACCGTCGCCCTCGTCCTCGTAGAGGCGGCCGCTCACCCGCTCCGCGGCGTGCACGTGCCAGGTGATCTCCTCCCAGCGCGCGCTCGTCGTGTGCATCCGCGGCGCGGTGAGCGCGACCGCGCCCCCGGCGCGCAGCCACACGGGGACCACCCCGAGCGGCGCATCGGCGATGACGTGGCGCCCGCCCTCCTCCACCCTCCCCGCGCGCTCCAGGTTGGCGAAATCCATCCACGCGCCGGCGGGCAGGTACGACAGCCGCTTCGACTGCCCCGGCCGCACCACCGGCGCGACGAGCAGGTCGTCGCCGAAGAGGAACTGATCGTAGGCGTGGAGCGCCTCGGGATCCTCGGGCGCCAGGAGGGACAGCGGCCGCATGACCGGCAGGCCCGTCTCCGCCGCCTCGCGCATCAGCGTGTACAGGGTCGGCAGGAGCCGGTAGCGCCGCTCGAGCACGGCGCGCGCGAGGCCGAGGTACGGCTCGCCGAAGCGCCACGGCTCCTGCGCAGGCCGGCCCCGCGCCGCGTGGTTGCGCATCAGCGGGTAGAACAGCCCGGCCTGCATCCAGCGCACGAGCAGCTCGCCGTTGGCGCGGCCGACGAAGCCCGGGATGTCCGCGCCGACGAACGGCACGCCCGAGAGGCCGAGGCCGAGGAGCATCGGGATCGATGCTTCCAGGTGCGTGAAATTGCTGGCGAAGTCGCCGGTCCACACCGCGGCGTAGCGCTGGATGCCGGCGAAGGCCGCGCGCGTGAGCACGAAGGGGCGGCGCTCCGGCGCGTGGCGGGCGAGCCCCTCGTGGGCGGCGCGCGACATGCCGAGGCCGTAGACGTTGTGGACCTCGAGGTGCCGGCGGGCGCCGTGGCGCGCGTCGTAGGGGAGCGTGCTGCCCTCGATCGTGCCGAGGCCCGAGGTGCGCCCGCCGTTCGGCGCGGGCAGGCCCCGGTCGGGCCGGACGGAGAAGCACGCCGGCTCGTTCATGTCGTTCCAGATGCCGGCGACGCCCGCGTCGATGAAGGCCTTTTGCAGATCGCCCCACCAGCGCTGCACGTCCTCGCGCGTCAGATCCGGGAAGACCGCTGGATCGGGCCAGACCTCGCCCACGAGCGTGTCGCCGCGCGACAGCCGGACGAGGAAGTCGCGCGCGCGCGCCTCTTCGTACACGGCGTAGCCCACATCCGCCTTGATCCCGGGGTCGACGATGGTCACCAGCCTGACCCCCTCGGCCGCGAGATCGCGCGCGAGCCGCGCCGGGTCCGGGAAGCGCGAGCGGTCCCAGGTCCACACCCGGTAAGCATCCATGTAATCGATATCGAGGTGGACCACGTCGAGGGGGAGGCCGCGCGAGCGGTAGCCGCGGACGACGCCGCGCACGTCGTCCTCGTTCTCGTAGCCCCAGCGCGACTGGTGCGCGCCGAGGCTCCAGAGGGGCGGCATCGCGGGGAGCCCGGTGAGCGCGGCGTAGCGCCGGAGGACGTCGGCCGGGCGCGGGCCGGCGAGGAGATAGACGTCGAGCTCGGGCCCCCGCGACTCCCATTCGATGCGATCCGGGTGGCTCAGGGCGATATCGACCTCCGAGCGCCACGGCTCGTCGAGGAAGAAGCCCCAGGCGGCGCCGCCGCGGAGGGCCAGGAAGAAGGGAATCGAGGCGTAGAGCGGGTCGGACTCGACGTGCGGGGGGAAAGCGTCGGTGTTCCAGAAGGTGAAGCGCAGGCCGCGCTTGTCGAGGGGCCCGACCTTCTCGCCGAAGCCGAGGTAGGCCTCGCCGGGCGGCGCCGCGAGCGAGAGCCGCGAGCGGAATTCGTCGACGGGGAAGGCCGGCCGGACCTCGCCGGACACGCCCTCGCTGCGCGCGAGGGCGCGGCCCTCTCCGTCGCCGAAGGTCCATGTGCCCGAGGCGAGCGAGACCTCGAGAGAGGCGCCCTCGGCGCTCACGTGGAGCGCGTCCCCCTCGCGGCGCGCGGAGAGCGGCAGCGCGCCCTCGGCCACCACGGCGAAGGAGCGCTTGGGCGGCAGATCGGGGTGCGTGAAGCCCGTCACGGCTGACGAGGGGGCGTGGCGCACGCGCAGCACGCCGGGGCCTGGACAGCGGATCTCGACGGCGGCGCGCGCGCCGGAGAGGAGCACGTGAGTCGCGCCGATCGCGGCGTCGGTGAGGAGCATGCGGCGACTCTAGCCGGGGCCCGCCGCGCTCGCCACGATCGCCGCGCGGCGCGGAAATGCGGGCCTGCTGTTGCAAGCGCCGGCGAGGTTCTCCTACGCTCGCGCCGTGGTCGGGGAGACGCTCGACGGGAAATACAGGATCATTCGCCTGCTCGGCCAAGGCGGGATGGGCGCCGTCTACGAAGCGCAGCTCGCCGCGTCGGAGCGGCGGGTCGCCGTCAAGGTCATGCACGGCGCTGCCCTTCAGGGGGGTGGCCTCGCCCTGAAGCGCTTCCAGCGCGAGGCGCGCACCGTGGCGATGCTCGACGACCCGCACATCGTCAGCGTGATCGACGCCGGGGCGGACCCGGCGACCGGCGCTCCCTTCATGGTCATGGGGACCGTCGATGCCGTGGAGCGGCGGGTGGTGCAGGTCGGCGGGGATCCGCCGGTGAGCGGCACCGAGGCCACGGTGCCGCTGCCGTCGCACGCGGGCCAGCGCCCGGTCGGCGAGAACGCGCCGGACCCGACCGGCGAGATCCCCGTCACGGCGGCGGCGCGCCCGGCGCCGCCCCCAGCCGCCCCGGCGGCGGCAGCTCCAGCACGGGCGGGGGCTCGCCGGCCGGCCGGTGCTGCCAGTCGGGGTCGATCCAGAGCCATTTGACGAGCTGCGTGTTCCGCGCGTTGGGGATGTACCCCCTCACCCACGGCTTCACCAGCGTCGTCTTCTCCTCGAAATAGAGCGGGATCCGGCACATGCCGTCGAGCGCCCGCCGCTCGGCCGCGCGGAAGCGACGGATGCTCTCCCGCGGATCGGCGATCGCCGCGGCCCGGCGGAGCTCCTCGTCGAACTCCGCATCTGCCCAGCCGCTCCGGTTGTTGGGGCTGTACGACAGGAAGTTGCCGAGCCACGTTTGCGGATGGTTGTAGTCGGCGTACCAGGCCAGCCGGATCACCTGGAAGTTGCCGTCGCGGAGGTTCTTGAGCATCACCCGCCACTCCTCGTTCCGCAGCGTCGCGGAGATCCCGAGGTGGCGCTTCCACATGTCCTGGATGGCCACCGCGACCTGCCCGTGCCCCTCCCCCGTGTTGTAGAGGACCTCGAGCGGCGGAAACCCCTTCGCGCGGAGCTCGTCGCCCTCGCGGACGACCTCGTACCCGGCCTCGGCGAGCAGCGCGCGAGCGCGCGCGGGGTCGTGGCCGACCTCGAGGCTCGCGAACGGATCGGCGCCGCGCGCCCGGTCCTCCGCCACCTGCTCGGCGTAGCCGGATCCGGTGATGTCGGGCACGTAATGCGTCGCCGGCTTCCCCACCCGCGTGATCTTCTCGACGAGCTCGCGCTTGTCGACCGCGAGGTTCAGCGCCCACCGCACGCGCGCGTCGTCGAGCGGCGGCTTCGCCGTGTTGACCTCGTAGTACACGGTGGAGAGGTACTCGATCCGCCGGAGGTCCTTCTTCCCGGACAGCCAGCCGAGGTGGTCGTACGGGAGCTCGGAGTTGTCGCCGAGGTAATCGAGATCCCCCGCCTTGTAGAGCTGCAAGGTGGCGTTGTACTGGGCGATCTCCATCCAGACGATCCGGTGGATCCGGAGGGCGTCATGGGCCCAGTACGCCGGATTCCGCTTCATCGTGATCTCGTACCGGAACTTCCACTCGTCGAGCTGGTAGGGCCCGTTGACGACGATGTTCTCGGCGCGAAACCAGAGCTCCGGCTCGCCGCGCGCCTCGAACGGCTCGATGACGTCGCGGCGCACCGGGAACAGCGTGACGAAGCTCGTGAGATCGGTGAAATAGGGCGTGGGCTGCTCGAGCTCCACCTCGAGGGTGAGGTCGTCCCGGGCCCGCACGCCCACGGCGGCGTCGTCCTCGACGAGCTCCGAGGCGGCGACGAACCCGGTCACCCCGCCGCCGGAGGGCGGCGACGACCGCGGCGCGGCGGGGTCGTACGTGGGGAGGCTCGCGTGGGGCGCGACGAGCGCGTACGCGGCATCGTCGGCGGGCCGGAGCAGGCAGCCCGGGAGGAAGCCGCGGCCCTGGGGTCCCTCGATCTCGAACCAGCGGTCGGCCGCGCCGTTGCAGGCGACCGGCGGGCCGGCCGCGAGGAGGGCGACCTCGGCGCCGCGCCACGCGCCGCCGGCGGCCGCGTCGGCGGGCGCGGGCGCCGGGGCCGAGCCGACCGCGCCGAACGAGAGCCGCTCGCCGACGCCGGTCGTCTCGTCGGGCTCGGCGTACGTCACCGAGGCGACCCCGGGAGGCGGCGCCGCGAGGGGCGGCACCGCCGACGTCACCCGGGCGGGCGACTGGCCGAGCACGACGACGAACGCGCCCCGCGGCAGGGCGAGCGCGGGCGGCGCGTCGGGCCGCGGCGCCGCGCGGAGCGTCGCGGCCTCGCGCAGCGCCTTGAGCTTGCCCAGGTTGAAGAGCTCGCCGTTCTTGAGGACGTGCAGGTTCGTCGCGGCGAGCGAGGCGGTGGAGGGGCGCAGCACGCGCTTCCACGCGTACTCGAAGTCGCGCGCCGTCACCGGCTTGCCGTCCGACCAGCGCGCCTCGGGCCGCAGGTGGAACCGGAAGATCCGGTTGTCGTCGCTCTGCTCCCAGCGCGTCGCCACCCCCTGGACCGGGCGGAGGTCGCCGGGGCCGTAGGCGGTCAGCCCCTCGAACATCTGCTGGAGCAGCGAGATGCTCACCGAGTCGACGGCCTTGCCGGGATCGAGGTATTCCGGCTCCTCGCCGTTGTTGACGTAGAAGGTCGCTGCGTCCTTGCCGGTGCGCGCCGTCGTCCCGACGTAGCCCTCGCCCTCGCCCGTGCAGGCCGCGAGCGTCGCGAGCAGCGCGCCGAGGACTGTGCCTCTGTGGTTCAAATTCCACCCATCACGGATCCAGCGACGCGCTCGAGAGATGCGGTGTCAGTCGGCGAACCCCTTCGGGTTCTGCTCTTGCCAGCGCCAGCTGTCGCGGCACATGGTCTCGAGGTCGCGCTCCGCGCGCCAGCCGAGGAGCTCCGTCGCGCGCGCCGGGTCCGCGTACACGGAGGCGACGTCCCCGGGGCGCCGCGCGACGATCTCGTAGGGGACCCGCTTGCCGCTGACCTTCTCGAACGCGGCCACCACCTCGAGCACGGAGTTCCCGCGCCCGGTGCCGAGGTTGACGGTGAAGCTGTCGCCGACGGTGAAGATGCGGTTCAGCGCGGCGAGGTGCCCGAGCGCGAGATCGACCACGTGGATGTAGTCGCGCACGCCGGTGCCGTCCGGCGTCGGCCAGTCGCCCCCGAACACCCGGAGCTTGTCGCGCCGCCCCACGAGCACCTGCGTGATGAACGGCGTCAGGTTGTTCGGAGTGCCGTTCGGGTCCTCGCCGATGAGCCCGCTCTCGTGCGCGCCGACCGGGTTGAAGTAGCGCAGCGACGCGAGCGACCAGCCCCCGGTGGCCGCGACGTCGCGCAGGATGTACTCCACCATGAGCTTGGATTGCCCGTAGGGGTTGGCCGGCCCGAGCCGGCACCCCTCGTCGAGCGGCACGCGCTCCGGATCCCCGTAGACGGTGGCCGACGAGCTGAACACGAGCTTCCGCGCGCCCCGGGCGTCCAGCGCCTTGAGCAGGCACACCGTCCCGGCGACGTTGTTCTCGTAATAGGCGAGCGGCTTCTCGACCGACTCGCCGACCGCCTTGAGCCCCGCGAAGTGGATCGTCGCGTCGACCGGGTGCTCGGCGAGCAGCCGAGCGAGCAGCGCCGCGTCGCGGATGTCGCCCTGGATGAACGTCACCTGCTTGCCGGCGATCCGCTCCACGCGGTCGACGGCCGCCTTGCGGCTGTTGCAGAGGTTGTCGAGGATGACCACTCGGTAGCCCGCGCGGAGGAGCTCCACGCAGGTGTGCGAGCCGATGTAGCCCGCGCCTCCGGTGACCAGGATCGTCTTGCTCATGTCGTTCTCCCGAGGGGGTCCATGCTGCTCTCCGGTGGATGAGGCCATGGCCCAGGCCAGCGCGTCAACGGGGACGTCTCCATCACCCCGCGGCCGCTCGGCCCGCGAAATCGTTGCGCCGCATCGTCGCGCCGCGCGGCCCGCGGGCGCTGCCGCGGCCGCCTGTCGCGCTCAGGGCGCGTCCGGCCCGCCCAGGGTCGGGCCGAGCCGGCCCGGCGCCGGGAACTCGAGCTGCGGAAACGCGATCTCGTTCGACGGGTCGTCGCGCCACCGCGGGTCGATCCAGAACCACTTCACGAGCTGCAGGCTCCGCGCGTTGCCCTTGAACCCCTTGACCCAGGGCTTCACCAGCGTCGACTTCGTGTAGAAGTAGAGCGGCATCTTGGGCATGCGGTCGACGGCCCGCTTCTCCGCCCTGCGGAACATCCGGATGCTCTCCTTGGGATCGGACGTCGCCGCGGCGGCGCGCATCAGGTCGTCGAACTCCCGGTCGGCCCAGCCCGTCCGGTTCTGCGGGCTGTACGAGAGCAGCGTGCCGAGCCAGGTCGCCGGGTGGTTGTACTCGCCGATCCAGCCGAACCGCACGACCTGGAAGTGGCCGTCGCGCACGTTCTTGAGCATCACCTTCCACTCCTCGTTCCGCAGCGTGGCGGAGACGCCGAGGTGGCGCTTCCACATATCCTGGACAGCGACGGCGATCTGCTTGTGCCCCTCGCTCGTGTTGTAGAGGATCTCGAGGGCCGGGAAGTTCTTCGCCCGGTATCCGTCGCCCTCGCGGACGACCTCGTAGCCCGCCTCGGCGAGCATCGCCCGCGCGCGCTCCGGGTTGAACATGACGTCCGGCGACGAGAACGGGTCGATCCCGAGCCGCCTGTCCTCGGCGACCGCCTCCGCGTAGCCCGAGCCCGTGTAGTCCGGGACGTAGTGCGTGGCCGGCGTCTGCCCGCCGCGCGTGATCTTCTCGACGATCTGCTGCTTGTCGACCGCGAGGTTGAGCGCCCGGCGGACGCGGACGTCGTCGACCGGCGGCTTCCTCGTGTTGAACTCGAACCAGTACGTGGAGAGGTAGGGATATCGCTGGAAATCCTTCTTGGTCGACAGCCAGTCCAGGTGCTCGGAGGGAAGCGAGGAGTTGTCGCCCGCGTAATCGAGATCGCCCGCCTTGTAGATGTTCATGGCGGCGTTGTACTGCTCGATCTCCAGCCAGACGACGCGGTGGATCTTCAGCATGTCGCGGTTCCAGTACATCGGATTCCGCTTCATCGTGATCTCGTAACGGAACTTCCACTCATCGAGCGTGTAGGGGCCGTTGACCACGATGTTCTCGGGGCGGAACCAGAGCTCGGGTTCGCCGCGCTGCGCGAACGCCTCGATGACATCCTTGCGCACGGGGAAGAGGGTCACGTAGCTCGTGAGATCGGTGAAGTAGGGCGTGGGCTGCTCCAGCTGCACGTCGAGCGTGAGGTCGTCGCGGGCGCGGACGCCGACGGCGCTGTCGTCCTCGACGAGGAGCGCGTCGGGCACGAACCCGACCGGGGGCTCGCTCGGCGCGGCCGCGGGGGCCGCCGCGGGGTCGTACGTGGGGAGGTCCGCGTGCGGCGTGACGATCGCGTACGTCTCGCGGGGCGCCGCGCCCGCGCCGGCCGCGCCCGCGGCGGGGGGGACGAGCAGGCAGCCCGGGAGGAAGCCGCGCGCGCCGTCCCGCGCGATCTCGAACCAGCGGTCGGCGGCGCCGTTGCACTGGCACGTCGGGCCCGCGCGGACGATGTCGACCACGGCGCCCTGCCAGCCGCCGCCGGGCGCGGGGCCGATGGCCGCCGCGCCGCCCTCGCCGAACGAGAGCCGGTCGCCGGCGCCGCCTTTGCCGTCGCCCTTGGCGAACGTCACCGCGGCGGCGCCCTCGGGCAGCGCCGCGAGCGGCGCGATCGCGGTGTCGACCTGGATCGGCGAGCGCGCCAGCACCACGACGAACGACCCCTTGGCCAGCTCCAGGGCGGACGGGGCGTCCGGCCGGGGCGCCGCGCGGAGCGGCGCGGCCTCGCGCAGCGCCTTGAGCTTGCCCAGGGCGAAGAGCTCGCCGTTCTTCAGGACGTAGAGGTTCGTCGCGGCGAGCGAGGCGGTGGAGGGGCGCAGCACGCGCTTCCACGCGTACTCGAAGTCGTGCGCCGTCACCGGCTTGCCGTCCGACCAGCGCGCCTCGGGCCGCAGGTGGAACCGGAAGATCCGGTTGTCGTCGCTCTGCTCCCAGCGCGTCGCCACCCCCTGGACCGGGCGAAGGTCGCCGGCGCCGTAGGTGGTCAGCCCCTCGAAGAGCTGCTGGATCAGCGTGGAGCTCGCCGAGTCGTTCGACTTTCCCGGGTCGACGTACTCCGGCTCTCCGCCGTTGTTGATGTAGATCGTCGCATCGTCCTTGCCGACGCGCGACGTCGTCCCGGCGTATCCGCCTTCGCCCTCGCTGCACGCCGCGAGCGCGAGGCCCGCGAGCCCGAGCGCCGCGACGGCGCCCCGCGCCGCTCGACCGGCGCCCCCGCCGCCCCCCTCGCCGCCGGCACCTCGTCGCTCTGGAGCCCGTCGCATGCTGCGGAAGTAGCACGGGGCGGTAGGGGCAGGAAGGCAGCGGCTGCGCGGCCCGGACGTGGCGCAGCCGACGCGCGGCCTGGTCATGGCCAGCTGCGCGGGCCGGCGAACCTCCACGGTCGCACGGAATATCGCGGACGTGCGCTCACCGACGCCAGAGCGCCCGCAAATCGAACGACAGCTGGCGATGGTGCTTGATGGCGAGCAGATGAATTCGCTCGCCGCCGAGCGCATAGAGCAGCAGATAGTCGCCGACGATATACTCCCTCAGCGACGAATCGGGGCCGAGACGGCGCCGGAGCGCCTGGATCCGCGCATCGGCCTCGACGGATTGCGGCGCCCGCGCCAGGAAGTCGAACCCGATCTGAGGAGAGACCTCCAGGCTCGGGATCACGTCCTCGAAGAGGAGATCCAGCAGGTCGCCGAACGCCGAGGAGAGCTCCGCCTCCTCGAGAAAGCGCCGGATGTCGTCCAGGTTGCGCTCGAAGTTCTCGGTGACCCGAACCGCGGCGCGACGGCTCATCGGCCGTGCTTTTCGCGGAGCTCCTCGACGCTCAGCGTCCGCCCTGCCTCGAGATCGTCGAGACCGCGCTCCGCCTCATCCAGGAGGGTGAGGTGCACATGCTCCCGTTCCAGGCGATGGTAGTGATCGAGCCTGCGCGCATCGACGAGGGCGATGTAGCTCTCCCCGTTGCGGGTGAGGATCTTCTCGTGACCCGCGCGAACCTGGTCCGCAAGCTCCGTGAGCCGAGCCTCCGCCTGGCTCAGCGGCACGATGTCCTCGGGAGAAATCGCCATGCGGTGCTCCTGTCGCGTCGAGGTGCCCCGATCTTCTAACGGATCCCCGGGTCGTCGCAACCCGGCGGAGAGCCGGCCCCATCCGATCCGCGATCCCATCGCAGCCCTCCCGCGGTCTTCGTGGTAGGTCGCGCGCTCGTCATGCTGCACGCTCGCGTGATCGTCTCGTCGGCCGCTCTCTCGGTCTGCTCGGCGCTCGCCCTCGGGCTCCTCGCCGCCGGCTGCGGCGGCGCGAGCCCCGCGGGCGGCGCGCCCCCGCCGGCGGCGCGCTGCGATCCCGCGCACCTCGACGCGTGCGAGCGCGCCCTCGCCGCGGCCCTCGCCGAAGGCCGCGCGCCGCGCGAGCTCGCCCTGGGGTACGTCGAGGCGCGCGCCGCCCGGGACGAAGGCGATCCGTGGGCGCGCCTGCTCCGCGACCTCGACCGGCGCGGCGGGTCGAGGCCGGGCGTCGCGATCGTCGTCGAGGTGGGCGCCGAGGGCGCCGGCAAGGCGCCGCGCGGGGGCGCGGCGGGCGCGGCCTGGATCCGCGCCGCGCCGCTGCCGGACCCCGGCGCGCTCGGCGCCGACGCGCTGCTCCTCGCGCTCGGCGAGGCCCTCGGGTACGAGCACCTCATCCACGCGCGCGCTCGCGGCGGCGCGGTCCAGATCTTTCCGCGCGACCCGCTCGGGCCGTTCATGGCCGGCCTCGCGCCGATCGCGCGCGGCGACGCGGCGCTCGCGCGCGCCGCGGACGACATCGCGCTCGCGGCGCTCGTGCGCCGCGCCTTCAGCGCCGCCGGCGCCTTCCGCTACGTCGAGGCCGCCCGCGCGGCCGACGCCCTCGCCGCCGCGCTGAAGGGGCGCGACCCGAACGACGAGCCCGCGCTGCGCGGCCGGTACGCGCTGCAGCTGCTCGGCGCGGCCGGCGTCGCGCTCGAGGACGACGGCGACGCGACCGGCGCCGCCGGCGCGCCCGCGGGGGGTCCTCCGCCCGCCCCGGGCGACACGCCCTACGGCGATCTGCTCCGCGTGCGCACGGCCCGCGACGGCCGCGCGGCGTGGCGCGCCCGCGGCGCGGCGGTGCTGCGGGCCGTGCCCGCGGACCGACGCGCCGCGCTCGACGACCTGCTCGGCAAGGCCCCGGGCTGCGGCCGGGACCTCGCCCCGCCCATGGACGGGCCCCGCGACCTCGTGTTCGCCGCCGCGCTCGCCGGCGCCCTCGCCCCGGGCGACGCCGCGCCCGCCGCGCCCGCGGCCGGGAGCTCCGGGGCGGCGGCGCCGGGCAGGCGGCTGCCGCTCGACGCGTGGCTGCCGCGCTACGAGGCGCTCGTCCGCGCCGTCGACCAGACGAGCACCGCGTGGGCCCACGCGCCGAGCCTGCTCTACGAGCGCGGCCCCGCGCCCGCCGCAGGCCAGTCGGGCAGCGCCGCGCGCCGCCGCGTCACCGAGCTCGGCCTCGCGCACCTCGCCGCGCTGCGCGCGCTCGCCGAGGCCGAGCCGCGCCGCTACCGCGCGCTCGCGCAGATCCCCCTCGCCTACAGCCCCGGGGTGCTCGCCGACGAGCGCCTCCGCGACGCCATCGTCGACCTCACGCAGGTGGCCGTCCAGCGCCGCATGGCCGACGCGCGCGACCCCGAGGCGGTCCTCGGCGCGGCGCTCGCCGGCGTCTTCGCCGGCATGTCGTACCCGCCCGAGGTGCAGCCCGCGCACTTCCTGGCCCTCCAGGGCGCGCTCACCGCGAAGCTGCGCGGCGACCTCACCGCGCAGGCCGGCTGGGGCGTCGCCGGCCTGTACGCGGCCGACGCGGCGTACCGGCTCCTCTCGGATCAGGCGCCCGACCTCGCGTTCTCGTCGGCGCAGATCGAGCGCGCGCTCGCGCCCGCGCCGGCGCTCCCCTACCCCGGCCTCGCGGCGCTCGCCGCGAGCCTCTCGCGCTACGCCGCGCTCGGCGCCGCCGGCGCGCTGGATCCGCGGGCGACCGACGCGGCCCGGCTCCCCCCGGAGCGCCGGGCGGCGCGCGACGCGCTCCGCCGCGCGGTCGCGGGGCTCGCGGCGCCCGGAGCTCCGGGCGGCGGCGCGGCGGGCGACGCGGACGCGCCCCCGCCCAGCCTCGTGGAGGACATCACCGCGCTCGCCGACGGCGTCCTCGCCGTGCTGCTCACCGAGCGCTCGCGCAAGCCCCCGCCCGCGAAGGACGCGTGCGCCGCCGCCGGGCGCGGGCCGAGCGCCGAGGCGCGCCGCGCGCTCGCGCGGCTCGTCGACGTCCGCGGCCGGATCCTGCTCGCGCCGCGGTACCGGCAGGGCGACGGCGCGTGGGTGCGGAAGGCGCGGCTCCTCGTGACGCTCCTCTCCGACGCGATCGACCTGCTCGCCGCGCCAGGCGCGGGCCGAGCCCCGCGCGCCGGCGCAGAGGAGCCGCGCGTGCGCTTCACCGTCCCCGACGCCGACGCCGAGGCCGCCGTCGCCGCGGGCCTCGACGGGCTCGGCGACCCTGGCCTCGCGGACGCGCTCACCGGCGGCTACGCGCTCGCCCGCGCGCTCTTCTCGTCCGCCACCGCGGACCGCTTCGCGCAGCAGAGCGGCGCGCCCCTCGGCCGGGTGCTCCGCGGGCTCTCCGCGGCGCTCGGCGGCGGCGCGTCGCCGCGCGGCGCCGGGCAGGGCCCGGCCGGCGTCGCCCTCCTCGACGCGCTCGCGTCGCTGCCCGCCTCCCGGGCGGACGGCGACGTCCGGGGCCTCTTCGTCGGCTACGCCAGGGCGCTCTCGGCGCTCGGCCTGCGCGACCAGGCCGATCTCGCGCTGCTCACCTCGCTCCTCGGCGCGGCCGTGCTGGGCGGGCCGCCGTCGCCGGAGGCCGTCGCGCTCGCGAGCGAGCGCGGCAGCCGGGTCGCGTGGGCGCTCTCGTACCTGAGCGAGATCGCGAAGGCCCGGCGCGGCGTCGCCCCGGACCCGTCGGCCTACGCGGACGCGATGCGCGCGGCGTCGGACGACGCCTGCCAGACGGCCGACGCGGGCGACGTGCTCGCGGTCATGGGCGCCGTGCGCGACTTCGCCGGCGGCCGGCGCGCGGAGGCGCGCGACGCGCTTGACCGCGTCCTCGCGTCCGCCGACGCGCGCGGCCTGCGCGTCCCGCGCATGACCTACCGCTACGAGGAGAAGACCGCGACCCGCGTGTTCTCGCTCAGCTTCGACGTCTCGTACGGCGCCGGGCTCCTCGAGGGGTCGACCGGCTTCCAGCTCGGCCTCGGCCTCCGCACCCGCGGCGAGCCCGAGGGCGCGCTCACGGCGGCGCTCGCGCCCGAGGGCTCGCCCCAGAGCGACGAGGACGCCGCGCGCGCCTACGTCGCCGCGGCGGCGCTCGCGGCCGCCTACCACTTCCTCGACGGCGACGCCGAGCGCGGCGCGGCCGCGGCGCGCCGGGCCATCGCCGCGCTCTCGTTCGGCCTGCGGCTCGGGCCGCGGGCGCTGCGCCCCGAGCAGCCGCTCGCCTGGGGCCGCGACGCCCGCGCGCTGCTCGCGATCGACGCCCAGCTCGCCGCCGAGGCCGGCCACCCCTTCCTGGCCGGCGATCTCTGGACGCTCGTGCGCGGCCTCCTGCCGCCCGACGCGGACGACGCCGCGGTCCGGGCGCTGCTCGATCCGCTCCCCGCCGGGCTCGCCGCGGCGCCGGGCGTCGGCCCGCTCGTCGCGAGGACCGCGCGCTCGCTCGCCGCGGTCGCCGGCCCGCTCGCGTGCACCGAGGCGAAGGTCGAGCTCGGCGGCTACGAAGAGCCCGCGTGCGACGCCTATCCGCTCGCGCTCTCGCTGCGCATCGCGGACGTGCTCGGCAGGCTGCCGCACCTCCGGCGCGCGGGCAGCGCGGCGGCGTGCCCCGTCCTGCGCAGCCTCGACGGCTTCCTCACGGCCGCGGAGCGGGGCACGTACGACCCCGACGCGTTCACGGCCGCGGTGGAGGCGCTGCGCCGGAGCGGTCGGCTCTACGACGCCGGCGTCCTGCTCACGCGGCAGCGGCGCGAGGGGCACTGCGGCCCGCTCGTGCTCGCCGCCGCGCGCGCGCTCGGCCGCGAGCCCGCCCTCGGCCCGGCGCTGCGCGCCGACCTGCTCAGCGTCGCGGTGCGCTGCGCGGCCGCGGCGCTCGACGCGAGCGTCGTCGACGACGTGCTCTCGCTCGACGGCGAGACGCGCGCCCTCCCGGACCTCGGCCGCAACCTGAAGGTCGTGCTCTTCGCGACGGAGCTCGCCGTGCGCGCGGAGCGCTGGGACGTCCTCGCGCGGCTCGCGAAGCAGCCCGAGTTCGTCGATCGGTGGACGGGGGAGAGCGACGACGCGGCGGCGACCGCGCACCTCATCGAGGCCGCCGCGGCCGCGCTCGCGGGCGAGCCGCCGCCGCGCAGCGCGCGGGCCGACGGCGCGCACGCGCGGCTCTGCGGCGAGCCTCCCGCCGATCGCGCCGCGCTGTGCGCCGACGTCGAGCGCCTGCGCGCGGGCGCGCTGCCCGACGCGCAGCGAAGGCAGCGCGCGAAGGAGGCGCTCCTGCGCCTGCTCGCCGCCGCGCGCGGGCAGGCCGACGACCGGTAGCCGCCTGCCCGCCCGCCGCCTCGCGCCTACTTCACGCTGGCGGGCTTCGTCTCGGCCGGCTTCTGATCGGCGGGCTTCGCCGCGGCGGGCTTCGTGTCCGCGGCCTGCGCGGGCTGCGCGCCGGCGGCGGGCTGTGCCGCGGCGGGCTGGGCGGCGGGCTGCGCCGCAGCGGGCTTCGCGTCCGCCGGCTTCGCCGCGGCGGGCTGCGCGGCGGCGGGCTTCGCGTCGGAGGCCTTCGGGGCCGCGGCCGCGGCGCCCTTCGGCGCGGTGGCGGGCACGCCGGCCGGCTTGAGGCCCTTGGTGACGGCCGCGGCGCACGCGAGCTCGACGCCCGTGTCCTTGCCCTCGAACCGCATGATCTTGATCTCGACCCGGCGGTTCTTCTCCTTCGCCTCCTCGGTCTCGCCCGCGTCGGACGCGCAGTGCGCCCCGTAGCCGGCGGCCCGCAGCCGGTTCTTCTCGACGCCGAGCGCGGTCAGCGCCTTCACCACGGCGTCGGCGCGCTTCTTCGTGAGCGTCACGGTGGCGGCGTCGTTGCCGACCTTCTCGGAGTAGGCCGCGACCTCGACGAACTGGATCTGCGGATGGTCCTTGAAGATCTGGGCGATGTTGGCGAGGAGCTCCTGCGAGGCGGGCTCGATATCGGCCTTGCCGGCGGCGAAGGCGATCTTCGCGTTGAGCTTCACCTCATTGTTGGCGAGCTCGACCGGGGGGACGTCGGGACAACCGTCATCGTCCTTGTAATTGTTCTTGACCTCGGCCTCGTTCGGGCACTTGTCGGCCTCGGCCACGAAGCCGTCACCGTCCGGGTCGGTGGATTTACATCCGTCCTTGGCGTCCGGCGGCAGGCCGTCCTCTTTCTCGGCGACGCACTTGTCGGTGCCGTCGTCGAGCACGCCGTCCGCGTCCGCGTCCGGCGGCGGGGCCGGCGGGGCCGGCGGCGGGGTCGGCTGCGCCGGCGGGGCCGGCGGCTGCGCCTGCATCTGGGGCTCTTTCGCGCAGCCGGCGTTCGCGGCGAGCAGCGATACTGCGAATGCCATTCCAAGCCATCTCGTGGTTCGCATCTCCTGGGCTCCTCTCCTTGGCGTCCTTGATTGCGCCGAGCGCCAGCGTGTTTAGACGACTGCGCCGGAAACTGCGAGATTTAAACGCACGGCGAGGCGCTCGTCTCCCCCTCGGCGGCGCGTCGGACCCGCTCCGGAGACGACAGCACCGCTGGGGAGCCATCGAGATCGACTCCCCGGGCGCGACGTGGCTCGCCGGGCGGGCGGAGCTAGCGTTTCTCGGGCGGGAAATCCATTTTTTCGAATGCACCACTGCTCTTCAGGTCAGGCGCCTGTGGCTTCTTCGACTTGAGCAGCGGCCTCACAGGCGCCGACAAGGTGGGCGTCGGGGCGACGTCCTGGCGGGGCGGGGGCGCGGGGCGAACGTCGGTCTCGTCCCGCGCTTTCGATTTCTTGACGGGCAGCTGCTCCTGGATCGGCCGCGGCGCCGGCGGCTTGTCCGTCGGCGCGCGGAGCCCGTCGAGCGCGCGCTCGCGCGCCGCCGCGACGTCGGGCGCGGCGCCGCCTCGCGGATCGAGCCGGTCCGCCTCGTCGAGCTGGTCGAGGCACCGGCGCCACGCCGCCTCGTCGCAGGCGCGCAGCGCCTCGGCCCTCAGGGAGCGCGCGCGCTCCAGCGGGTCGAGCCGCTCGAGCGGCGGCGGCGCCTCGACGGGCGGGGCGCTCGGCGGCGGCTCGGGCAGCGGCGCGACCTCGGGCAGGTCCCTCGTCGATCGCAGGAGCCGGACGATCACGATCGCGAGGATCGCCAGGGCCGCGGCCGCGGCGAGCTCCGCGAGCCAGCGCTCCCGCATCCACCGCCGCATCCGCGACACGCGCTGCCGCACCCGGGCGGCGGGCACCTGCTCCTCGGCGGCGATGCTCTCGAGCTTCTCTCCCTCGCCTTCGCGGGCCATCCACGAGAGCGTCTGCCGCCCGTCGCGGTTCGCCGCGGCCTGCTCTTCGGCCCAGCGCGCCAGCTCGCGCGCCTCGACGGGCGGCGGACCGACCGGCAGGTCGGGCAGCTCGGTCGCGGTCTCCCGGAACGAGCGCCGGTGGTGGTCGGCCACCTTGTGGCGCGCGATCCCGAGCAGCCATCGCCGGAGCTCCGTCGGGTCGGCCGGCCGCGCGGGCGAGGCGAGCGCCTCGCAGAGGACGGTCTGCACCACGTCGTCGACCGCGCCGCTCGGCACCCGCCGTCGCACGAACTCCTCGAGGGCGCGGCGGATCCCTGGCTCGGCCAGGGGGTTCGTCGCGGGGGGGCTGGGCTCGGTGGTCATCGTCGTGCTCATCGCCCCTGCATCGCGCGGCGGCCGCGGAGTGTGACGCGCCCGCTCGAGAATACGGCACACGTCGCTCGGGCGTCACACGCCGTCGCGCGGCGCGCGGTGCCGACCGTCGGGCATGGTCCACCGGCCCCCTGCCGCTCGACGGCGACGAGGTTGACGAGGGCGCGGCCCGGCGGGACCTCGCCGGACGGCGCCAAGATCGTGATCACCGACGGAACGGTGGGGTGCTAGGGTACCCGGTCACATCGACGGGCTGTCCGTCGAAGATGGGGGCGCGGCGGCCCGACCGCCGCCGCCCTCATGCCCGCCCGGGAGATCGTGCATGTCTCGCCGTTACTGGCTGATGAAGAGCGAGCCTCAAAAATATTCGTTCGCGCAGCTCCTACGCGACGGCCAGACGATGTGGGACGGCGTCCGGAACTTCGAGGCCCGCAACAACATGCGGGCCATGAAGCCGGGGGATCTCGTGCTCTTCTATCACTCGAACGAGGGCAAGGCGGTCGCGGGCGTGGCGCGCGTCAAGCGCGAGGCGTACCCGGATCCGACCGCCGAGGCGGAGGAGGACTGGAGCGTGGTGGACATCGAGCCGGTCGCCCCGCTCAAGGTGCAGGTGACCCTTGACACGATCCGCGGCGACGAGTCGCTGGTCGAGATCGCGCTCTTGAAGAAGTCCCGGCTGAGCGTGGTCCCCGTCTCGAAGGAGCACTTCGACCGGGTGCTGAAGCTGGGCAAGACCAAGATCGCTTGACGCGGGCACCCGGGGTAACGACTAATCCCGGCGTGAACCTCCGCCCTGGAGCCCGAGCCCTCGCCCTCCTCCTCCTCTCCAGCGCCGCGTGCGGCGGCCCGCCCACGCCGTCCCCGGTCGAGGGCGAGCCGATCTGCCCCGACTTCGAGGTCGGGGCGACGCGCGCGCCGATGCGCGGCAGCCTTCGCTTCCCGGTCGCGCTGACGGTGCGCGACGGCAAGGACCCGATCACGCGCGCGACGCTCACCGGGCGCCGGTCGAAGGACGATCCGGTGAGCCGCATCCTGCTCGCCGACGAGGACGCCGAGTACGAGCTCGAGTGGGCGCAGTGCGAGAACGAGCGCGCGCCGAGGGCGCGCACGCTGTCGCGCGAGACGAAGCACGCCGCCGAGTACGCGTGCGGCAACGCGACGGTGTACAAGACCGACAAGCTCGTCACCCGGAAGGGCGACGCCGCGTCGCGCACGGTCCACTTCGCGGCCCCGCCGAAGCCGGAGTGCTGGGAGAGCGAGCTCCCGGCGGCGCCCGCTCCCTCGCCCGACGCGGGCGCCGAGCCGGCGCCGGCCGACGCGTCCGCCGCCGAGCCGGCGGCCGCCGACGGGGGCGCGGTCGACGCAGGCGCGGCCAGCGGGGGCGCGGTCGACGCAGGCGCGGCCAGCGGGGGCGCGGTCGACGCCGGCGCGCGCGGCGCAGGCGCCACGCCGGCGGACGCCGGCGCGCCGCGCGACGGGGGCGCGGGCGGCGCGCCGAAGCCCCCGAGCGCCGGGGCCGGGGACGCCGGCACGCCCGCGCAGGGCAGCTAGCCTCGACCTGGGCGCTTCTTGCCGGCCGGGTGGCGCGGAACGGCCTGGATTGGAAGGCGGCGCGCACTTTCGCACGGGTCGCCGGAGGCGCTGCGACCCGCCGAAACCCGGCGGATGCACGGGTAATCCTCCCAAATAAGGGCCGACGCACAAAGCGATCAGAGAGGGTACGTCACCGCGTGCCTACTCCGCTGTCCCGAGCGCCTCGCTCAATCCTTTCGTCTCTTCTGGGGGGCCCTCCTCAATCCAGTATTGACGTCCTCACTGATGAAGTGGGCGGCGCGGAGCCCCTCGGGCACCAAGGGCACGCCCTCGGCCGTGACAAAGCGGAATCTGTCCGTCGACTCGCGCCGGAACACGAGGCGCGCCCACTGCGCCTCGTTGGCTGTCGGGCACCACCAGCCATGGATTACGCGGAAGTCGGTCCCGCGACCCAGGCGGAGCAGGCGCCTTGGTCTTCATGCCCGTCGCCCGCGAGGAGGCGCCCGATGACGAGAATCGTCGAGCCGGCGGTTCAGGGAAGTACCGTCACGTCCGCGCCCGCCGGCGCGCCGTCAGGTGGGCGGCACCTGCGCCAGCGCAGCAAAGCGCTTTCGCACGTCCACCACATTGGATATCCGCTGCCCGGCTCCCAGCGTCACGAAGGCCAGCGGCGCGTGGTGCAGGACGACGCCATGAGGCGGACGGAAGCTCGCCTCCCGCGCGCCCTGCCCGCTCGGGGAAGCCTCCGTCGGCCAGAGCACGTCGCCCGTCGCCGTGCGCGCCGGGATCAGCCAGAAGTCCCCCGCGCGGAGGACGCGCAGGCCCTTGTCCCTCTCGGGCCTCTCGAAGCGCACCTGCACGCCGTCCTCCAGCGGAATCCACGTCCCGAGCTGTGACAGCGTCACGGGGAGCGCGCCCGCCTCGTGCGCCTGCGCGCCGCTCGCGCCGTGATCCCAGCGGCGGAGATACGGGTGCAGGGAACGGACGCAGATCTTGGCGATCTTCGAGCCGATCACGGTCACGGTCACGTCCCGCGTCTCGGGATCGATCGCCGTCACGCGACCGAGCGCGCCCGCCTGGCGCAGGTCGTCCTGCCCCTGCTCGTGGACCGCGACGCCGCCGCGCGTCACGCCGTCGTGCACGAACTCCACGATGTCGCCCGGCGTGAGCCCGAAGCGCGCGTCCCGCCCCAGGTGAGCCACCTTCACCGTGACCGAGATCTCCTTTCCCTCCTCGACGCGATCGGGCCCGCTGTACGACTCGATGGGAAACACCACCGAGCCATTGTCGCGCGACCACTTGAACGTAAAGAGGGTCTGATCGTCCAAGGGCTCTTCGCCGGCGAAGGCGGCCTGCGACACCCCGCGGTGGATCTCCAGGCGATAGAGCTGGTTCTCGTGACCGCGATAGCGCGCCCCGGGCGCCAGCTTGCACGGGTCGCTCGAGGCGTCCTCCGCAAAGGCCCGGGCCGCGAGCCGCAGGCTGCGCCGCGACCGGAGGTGATCGCGCACGAGCTCCTCGGCTCGCTCCGAGCGGTTCACGTCGTCACTGGTGCCGTCATCGCGCTCCAGCCGGAGCAGGTTGACCCGCCACACGACCTCCGCGCGCGTCGCCGTGTCAGGCCCGAGCAGCGCGATCTCCCGGATCGCCGGATCCTCGACGGCGTTCACGTGGCGCTCCCAGACCTCGAGATAGGCGAGGAAGCTGGCGCCGTTCTGCCCCGGGCTGATGCCGGTCTCCACCCGCCGCCAGTCCGGCAGCACGATCCGTATCCCGTCCACATAATAGGTGCCCTGGCTGACGAAGAAGTCGATATCTGCCTTGTCCGTGTTCGGGTTCACGCGGCTCGCCTCCACGCCGTCCGGCAGCTCCGCCGCGATCTGGAAGCCCAGGTCGCCCGCGGGGCCCCCGTGCTGTCCGATGATGTCCTTCAGCGCGAGCCGCAGCGCGCGCGTGTGGATCGCCCACTGCTCGTTCCAGTCGGCGTCGAGCTGGACGCGGCCCTGCTGCATCAGGACGCCGCTGTAGCTCCGATCGGGATCGTCACTGCTTCGCGTAAAGTCGCCTTCCATCTCGCTCACCCCGTTGGCTGATCACGTCACAAAGAAGATCCCGGCCTCGGTACCCGCGGGCACGTACTCCGAGAGCCGCGCCGCGAGCGCGTCCTCCCGCTGGGGGAGGTAAAGATCGTGGAGCGCGCCCATCTCGCCCTCGTCGTCGGCGCCGCGCGCGATCTCCCGCGCGACGTCCCGCCAGAGCTGCACGTACGCCGGATCGCCGTAGCTCCGGCTCGTCCACACCGGCCTCACGCGCTGCGCCGCGAGCCGCCGCTCCGCCTCGCCCTTGACCGCCTCGAGCGCCAGATCGGGCTGGCAGTGGTAGCGCCGCGGCGTGCGCGACCCCTCGGGCACGTAGCAGAAGCGCATGCAGCCCGGCTGCCGCCGCGCGACCTGCACCTCGCCCGAGAAGATCGAGTTCTCCGCCAGCGCGATCGCGTGCGCCATCACCCGGCCGAGCACCGTCGTCGTCCGCACCGTGAGCGCCGCGCGCGCGATCCTCCCCTCGCCGTCGCTCACCGCCTCGTCGCCGTCGTGCCCCGCGTCGACGACGCTCCCCACGATCTCCACGCGCGCCGGCTCCACGGACGCGGCCTCGCCGTGGCTCGAGACGATCACCGGCCCGAGGATCGACCGCTCGATCCGCACGTCCCCCGCCACGCCGTCGAGCACGAGGCTCGCCCCCGGCCCCCCCTCCCGCGGCTCCTCCGAGCGCCCCGCCGGCAGGAGCGTGGTGTGCCGGATCACCACCTGCTCGAGCGGGCCGCGCACGTCGACGCCGCGGCCGGCCACGAGGAGCCCGTCGAGCACGAAGCGGCTGCCGCGCTCGCCCCGCACGTGCATCGAGTCGGCGCGGTCCGCCTCCTCGTCGAGCAGGCGGATCACGGGGCGGGACCGGTCCGCCGCGCGCAGGACCAGCGTCTCGCCCGCGGGCAGCTCGATCGTCACGCGCCCGGTCTGCGCCCCGCGCGTCGCCACCTCGATGATCGACCGCGGCGGGATCGCCGGATCGTCGCGCCGCTTCGCCGTGTCCGCGCGCCACCTCGAGAGCGCGTCGCGGAGCGTCGCGCACTGCCCCGGGCCTTCCCCCACGACGTAGCACCGGTGCGCCTCCGCCGGGCCGATCAGGTCGCGGTCGTACTCCCCGCCGCCGATCGCCGCGCTGAAGCCGTAATGAAAGCTCACGCGCGCCTTGCGCACCTCGCCTGCCACCTTGAAGCGGCCGAGCTCCGGGTCGACCAGCACCGCGTCGGCGGGGACGCGGTACCGCCAGTCGGTCAGGTCCGCGGCGACGATCCGCGCCGCGGGCACCGGGGCGAGGCCCTGGCCGTCGCGATCGAGCCAGATGCACAGGCTCCGGTGCTCGCCGTAGTACCGCGCCTTGTCCCGCTCCAGCATGCCGCGCGTGAGCGGCGCCGGGACGTGCCACGGCTCGGAGAGCGTGTGCGCGTCGGGCTCGGCCTCGGGGCGCACGAAGAGCGGCGTGTCGTCGCCGAGCACGTTGAACGAGAAGCACCCGAGGCCGCCCCGCCCGATGTTCTCGTGCAGGTACGCCTGGCAGCGCGTCACCGGCCACGCCCGCAGGCGCCACACGAACACGCCCACGCTCGGGATGTTGTGCCGCCCGCGGCCGCGCGCCGACGTCGGGCGGCGGATGTCCGCCGTGTGCGCCGCCGCCCCGAACGCGCCGCCCAGGGCCTCGAGCGCGGCGCCGTCGCGGAGATCGATCGTGCGCCCGCGCTCCAGGCGCTGGTGGCGGATCGGCTGCGTGTACGAGAGCTGCCGGTAGAGCTCCACCGCGTGCGCCGGCCACCCCGCGACCATGCGCGCGAGCTCCTCGAGCAGCGGCAGCGTGCCCTTGCGGCGGCGCTGCGCGAGGGTGCGGGCGATGTCGCTGCGCGGGGCGAGCGTGCGGCGGAGGAGCATGCCCTCGGCGCCCTGGACCTCGCCCGGCTCGCCCGCGCTCGCCACGGCCCGGAAGCCCACGAGATCGCCGAGGTACGGCACCACCCAGTCGTCGCAGGTCTCGATGAACCAGTTGTCGTAGAGCCGATCGAGATCCCGCTCGATCACGGAGGCCTGCTCCTCGATCACCCGCAGCAGCGTGCGCAGGGGGTGGCCCCGCTGCGCGTCGCGGAAGCGGTAGACGTAGGGCAGCAGCGCGTAGAGCCGGTCGTTCACGGGGGCGGTCATGGCGTCACCTCCTGGAGGCTCACCGCGTCGGGGAGCGAGCGCGCGAAGTAGAGGACCTGGTCGCGGGCCGCGGCGAAGCTCCACACCGGCCCGCCGCGCGCCTCCTTGAGGCGGGTGACGAGCCCCCAGAAGCGCCTGACGAGGTTCGGATCGATCGCGCGCGCCGCGCCGCCGGCGGACGGCGCCGGCGGCGCGATCTCCTCGCTGTACATCGGCCCGAACACGTCGATGTCGACCGAGCGCACCCCGGCCACCGACTGCATCACGTCCATGACCCGCGAGCGCCACGCGGGCTCCCCGATCGACCGGGCGGCCCAGCCCTGACGCGCGTACAGGGCCTCGCGCAGCGCGGGCTCCACGCGCGACCACGTGTACCGCGGATCGAGCCCCACCCTGGCCTGCAGCGCGAGCGGTACGCCCTGCGCGACCTTCAGGTGGAGGCGCGTCGACGGATCGCCGTACCGGCGGAACGCCTCGCGCAGGTTCACGAACAGATCCGACGTCTCGTCGATGGGGACGTCCTCGTCGCCCGCGATGACGACGGTGACCGTCGCGCCGCCGTGCGGATCGGCGCCGAGCCAGGCGCTCGCCTTGTCGACGCCGGCGGAGTTGAGCGCGAAATCCGCGTGATCCTGCACCGAGACGAGGCGATCGATCGCGCGCGCGGCGATGGGGATGCGCTCGCGGATCTCGTCGCGCCCGTCGGGGTCGGCGCCCCCCGAGGCGCGGAGGGGGTTCTTCACGTCCTGCACGCCCATCGGCCGGGTCACGAGCGTCGTGATGAGCCCCGCGCCGACGTTGCCGGCCGCCCCGAGCCCCGCGCGGTACCGCGCGGTGAGGTTCTCGACCCCCGTCGGGAAGCGGGCCCCCCGGTGACCGTCGCCGCCCATCACCTCGTCGCGACCCTCGCCGGTCGTGCGCGTCACCACCACCTCGTCGCGCGGCCCGAGCCCCGTGGGCGACCGCGCCTCCGGCCAGAGCACGCCGCTCGCGCGCACCTCCAGCGTGCTGGCCACGCCCGACGGCGTCGGCGCCGACACCCACGTGCGCGGCGGCTGCCGCAGCTCGAAGCGCTGGCTCGGCACGGAGGCGTCGCCGCTGCCGAGCACCTCGTCGCGCGTCTCGCCGTGCGTGGCGCGGGCGACGTTGCCCCGGACCACCACCGACGCGCGCGCGTACGCGGACGAGAGGGGCTCGACGAGGTGGATGCGCGTGAACGGCGCTGTCGGGACGGGGGCGCCGTCGTCCCCTGTCGCGTCCTCGGTCGTCCTCGTCTCCGCGTACGCGACGCGCGCGAGCTCCGCCGAGGCGACCCCCGAGGCCCCCTGCACGGCGCGCTCCCCCTCGACGATCAGCCAGCGCCCCGCCTCGAGCCCGTCGATGATCCCCTCGACGTCGATGAAGCTGCCGGATACGTCGGCCTGGATCGGCTCGCCCACGAGGGCGATCGGCTCGCTCTGCACGTACACGAGCGCGCTCCGGATCGCGGCGATCTTGTTCCTGGTCTCTCCCTCGACAGGCGCCCACCACGGGGCCCCGAGCTCCAGGCGGGTCGTCTTGCCAGACAGCCCGTACGCGTAGCGCGACCGCACGGACACGCCGTCGACCCGGATCAGCTTCGTGCGGAAGTCGGCGTCGGTCGGGCCGAAGATCGAGCGCACCACGACGTGGTCTCCCGCCCGGATCGTGGGGAAATCGCCGTCGAGGAACATCACGTCGCCGTCGACGTCCTCGTCGGCCGCGGCCTCCCACTCGTCGTACGTCGTCGTCACGGGGACACCGCTGTCCTCGCTCGTCGTCACGGTCATCCGCAGCGGGGCGTTGTGGCCGAAGACCTGCGCGGTCGCGCGGAGCACGTAGGCGCCGGGCTGCTCGGGCGCCGGGGCGCCGCGCAACGCCGCCGCCAGGCTGTCGCGGAGCGCTGGGCTGTCATACGCCAGCAGGCTGAGCAGACCCGGGCGGCTCCGGAGGTACGCCACCGCCCGGCGCCACCGCTGCTCCGGCTCGCCCTCCCGGTCCGGCTCGCCGTCCCCCTCCGGCTCGCCGTCCCGGTCCGGCTCGCTGAAGAGGTGGGCGGAGTCGCCCCCGATGAAGCGCTCCTCCAGGCTGCGCGTCGGCGGCGCCGCCACCGTCGCCCGCGCCGGCTTCATGGCCGTGGTGACCGCACCGAGGTTGAAGGGGGCCGGCGCGTCACTCCAGCTCTCGGGGTAGTTGAGCCCGTCGAACAGCACCATCCGCAGCGTGGTCTGGTCGCGCGCGACGTCCGGACGGCTCGCCGCGACACGATAGATCGAGAGGAGCTCGGATTCGGAAGAGGACTCCTGCAGGACCACGACGTCGCCAGCGTGCACGTTCTGATCGATCCCCTTCAGGAAGATCTCGATCCTGCCGGTAGGCTGCGTCTTGTACGTCTCGCGCCGGATGAACAGCCCCCGCGCCTGCGCCCTCGCCGGGAGCGCGTTCCACTGCGCGCGGGCGATGAGCGGCTCGGTCGTCTCGAACGTCTGCGCGGCCTGCCCGGGCCGCGGCACCGACTGCACCTTCGTCCGCGCGGGCACCTCGCCGTCGAAGCTCTCCTGCACCGTGAACGCGAGGCGCACGCTGGCCGCCACGCCCGGCCGCGGCTCGTAGCCCGTCAACCGGCCGAGCTCCACCACCGACCGCCGCTCCGTCGCGGTGCGCAGGTACCCCTCGTTCGCGATGCGCTCCTGGTAGAACGTCAGCACGTCGGCGACGCAGGCCCAGCCGTCGAGCAGCGCGGTCGCCGCCTCGGGCTCGCCGCCCGGCAGGAACGTCACGTGCGACTCGCCCAGGCACCCGTCGCCCGCGGCGCCCTGGCCGCCGGGTGCGACGTCGGCCGCCGCCCGGAGGGCCGAGAGCCGCGCCAGCATCGCGCTCAGGAACGTCCCGTGCGTGCCGACGCGGTACGACAGCGTCGGCTGTCCGGGCGGGTTCTCGATCGCCTCCGGCCCGCTGGACGGGTCCCCCTCGCAGCAACCGCGGTCGTCGCTCATCGCCCCCCTCGCATCGTGATGTCGAGCACGCCGTCCTCCGGTCGCGCCGGGTCGTTGTCGAGCCGGACGATCTCCAGCGGGCCGACCGCCAGCTCGCCGGCGTCGAGCTCGCCGCGGTCGCCCTCGAACATGCGCGCGAGGCGCGTGACCTGGACGTCGAGCACGCCGGGCACCGCGTGCACCGCGGCGACGAGCGCGCTGAGCGACACCGCCTGCCCGAACGTGAGCCGGTCCGGATCGAAGAACCCGCGCGACGTCGCCGTCCCCACCAGCGCGCCCGCCACCGCCTTGCGGACGTGCGCGCGCAGGTAGCCGGGCTCCACGCACACCGTGAGCGCCACGTCCAGCGGGACGTACCGCGCCCCCGAGACGCGGAGGTCGTGGCCGATGCGCCGGTAGCGCTCGAGGCGGCGCTCCACCGCGCCGCGCAGCGCCGGGGGCGTCTCCTCGGAGCCCAGCGGATCGATGGCGACCAGCGCCTCGTACCAGCTCCCCGTCCACCGGAGGGCGCCCGCGGCGCGATGCAGCGCCGCGTGATCCCGCGCGGCGATCTCCGCGTAGTCGTCGGCCGTCACCGCGCGCTCGCGCCGCGCGCGCAGCCCCTCGGGCGCCAGGAGCCGCACGTCATCGACGGGCTCGGGCGCGGCGCCCCCCGCCGCGGGCAGCGGGTTGCGCACGCGCACGGACACGCCGCTCAGCCCCCCGCGCAGCGACACGTGCGCGATCGCCTCGGCCGCCACGTTGCCCGACGGGCCGCACCCGACGCGGTAGCGCGCGACGAAGCCCATCCCCGGCTCCGGCGCGCGGCCGTTCACGCCGTCGCCGAACCGCACGTGGGCGTAGCCCTCGTCGTCGATCTCGACCGCGATGTGCGCGTCGTCGCCGCTGCTGTCGAGCAGGTCGAAGCGGGCGGTCCAGTCGATCGTCTCCAGCGCCGCGGAGCACGCGACGCACGCGGGCGGCGGCTGCGCGTCGCGGGGGCGCCGCCGGGCGACGCTCCCGCGCGGCTGCTCGGCGCCGCAGGCGGTGCAGCGCGCGCAGCGGAGCTCGTCGCCGCAGGGGGTGGACCAGAGCGAGACCACGGGCAGCGCCTCGCGCGGATCGTGGCGGAGCGCCGCGCTCGCGGGCGGCGGGACGCGGACGACGTTCCCCTGCGCGTCGAGCGCCTCCCACGCCAGGAGCGGCGCGCGGAACGTCACGGGGCGCTCCCGCAACGTCGGTCGGTACGGCCGCGCCCGCGGGCTCGTCAGCGCGGTCCTCCCCGGACCGTCGCACACCGGCGGCGCCTCGTCGACCTCGACGCAGCCGAGGTCCTCCTCGCGAAAGCGGCCGTGGTCGACGAGGATCACGTTGCCCCGCGCGACGCTCACGTCGCGGATCGGCGCGCACCCGCGCGCGGCGTCGAGCGACGACAGACGCAGCGGGAACGGCAGCGCGTCCTCCGCCATCCACTCGACGTCGTAGAGCGCGACCTCCTGCTGCGGGCCCTCCCCGGGCCGCGTGCCGCGCTCCGCCAGCGGGTCGCGCACCTCCGTCACGCGCGCGAGCCGCACCGGGTGGCGGTGCGCGGGATCGGCGTGCTCGGGGAGCCCCGTCGCCGGTCCGACCACCTCCTCGAGGATCAGCACGTCCCCGGGCGCGAGGAGCGGCTGCTCGCTCCGGGGGAGCGCGAGCGTGGCCCGCGTCGCGCCGCGGGGCAGGCAGCACTCCTCCCCGCCCCACGTGTAGAACGAGATGCGCCCGAGCGCCGCGCGCAGCGTGATCTCCGCCCGGTCGGTCACCGGCAGGAAGACCTCGTGGCGCTCGCCCGACGCGGCGATCTTCTCCTCGGTGACCGCCGAGGAGAGCCCGGTCACCTTCGTGTAGAACGCGACGTCCTCGGCCTTCCAGGTCACGTCCTGGTCGACGCACACGGTCACCCACGCGCGGGCGTTCGCCCCCTCGTGCATGCGGTAGTCGACCAGCCGCGCGTGGCGTCGCACGGAGATGCGCTTCCTGGCCGTCTCGAGGTACGCCTCCGTGGCGACCGCGTCCTGCTGGTAGCTCAGGTGATCGCCCGCGTACGCCATGAGCTCGACGAGCGCCACGCCCACGTCGGGCGCGTGCGTCTCGCGCCAGGCGGGCAGCGTGAGCGAGAGGCGGTCGAAGAGGAGCCGCCGGAAGCTCGCGTAGTCCTTCGCGAGGTAGTCGAGCACGGGCCCGCCCCCGCCGGCGGCCGCGCGCGGCGCCCGCGCGCCCTCGCAGTCGATGTCCGCCGGGCAGTCGAGCTTGAAGCTGAAGCTCGCCCGGTCGTACCTCGGATCGACGCCGTCCGGGAGCGAGCGGTCCCGGTCGGCGTCGCGCACGAGGCGCACCGTGTACGTCGACGGGTCGCCCTCGGCGTCGAGCTGCAGCGCCACCGCGGGGTCGGCCTCGTCGCCCCGGACGCGCGCGAGGCTGACCACCCGGATGCCCGTCACGCGCCGCCCGCCCTCGACGACGAACGACCGCGCGGTGATCCCCTGCGGCAGCGGGCCGAGCAGGTGCACGGTCAGCGTCGGCGCGGGCGCGCGCGCGTAGTCCACGTAATCGATGCCCGTGAGGCGCGGCGCCTTCCGGACGCGCGCCCGGCGGTCGCTCGATCGGCAGCGGAGCGCGTCGCTCATGGCCCGACGCTCCAGGTGAAGGTCTCGGCCCTGCGCTCGCCGGTCCTGCGGCGCGCGTAGCTCACGGTGACCCGCAGCGCGCCGTCGTCGGCGGTGACCTCGACGGCCTGCGGCTCGATGATGTCGCCGAGCCAGCGGAGGATCGACGCCTGCACGGTGAACTGCACGCCCGCCGCGAGCTCGAGGCTGTTCGGCTCGAACACCTGGCGCAACAGCCCGCAGCCGAAATCGGGGCGGTTCACGCGCTCGCCGGGGCTCGTGAGCAGGAGCTGCTCGAGCATGTCGCGCACGTGGTCGTCGTCGTCGGTGGTCGCCGCGGCGCCGCGCGGATCGAACCGGAACGGGTGATCGATGTTCATCTACTTCCCCCTCGCGCGCGTCTGCGTCACCGCCGTGCAGAGGCCCTGCGCGATCTGCTCGGCGCTCTTGCAGAGGCCCTGGCTCGATTGCAGCAGCGCGAACGAGCCGTTCACCTTCACCCGGGTCGCGGGCCTGCTCCACTGGATCGTCACGCACGGCTGGGGCTTGGTCGTCGCCCCCGCGGGCACCTGGAACGGACAGCCCGCGATCTGCCACCCATCGACCGCCGTTGCGACGGCCATGCCGCTCACCTTCACGCGCGTGTTGGTCGACGCGTCGCTCGCCTTCGCGAGGTGAGGGCAGGTCACCTGGGCGCTGACGTGCAGGAGGGGATTGCCCATGTCACGTCACCTCCAGCGCGTTGCCGTTGATGGCGGTCGTGTTGCCCGACAGCTCGATCGTCGCGCACACCAGCGGCTTGGCGCCGGGCGTGGGCTCGTTCGTGAGCTTGAGGCTCGTCCCGTCGATCTTCACGCGGGCGCGCGGCACGAGGGCCGAGACGTGCTCGATCTTGAGCGAGTCGTCCTCGACCGTGATCACCCACGATCCGACCTTGAGCACCTTCTTGGCGGGATCGATGCCGTTGAGCGGCGCGAGCGACGCCGTGATGGCCGCCAGCGCGGTCTCGTCCGCCGGGAAGAAGCACCCCGTCCAGATCGGCCGCTCGGGGTCGCCGTGCTCGAACTCGGCCCACACCCAGGCGTCCTTCGGAGGAATCAAGAAGAGCCCGACGCCCCCGCCGGGCGTCAGGCTCGGGGACGCGTACGGGAACGACGGGAGCGCCCAGCCCGAGACGTTCGTCCCGAGCACGTCGGGGATGATGAGCTGGAGCCGCCCGAGCTTGTAATCGTCCTTGTTGCTGTGGACCCGCGCGCGGTACTTGCCCCAGAACTGTCGTCGCGACTCCGTCATGGCATGACCACCGGGATGGGCGAGATGAACCCGCTCCGCTTGAGGGTGAACTGCTGCTTGTACTCGCCGCGCTGGAGCCGGTGCGTCACCTGCTCGACGGCGTAGAGGCCGTCCCACGTGAGGCCCATCCCGCGGACGCCGACGAGCCTGCGCGTGCGCAGCACCGAGCGGTAACGCACGCCGTCGACCTCGCCCGACACCCGGACCGGATCGCTCCCGCGCGCCGCCGACGCGAAGCCCTCGAGCGCGGCCTGGACCGGGCTCAGGCCGGCGGTGTTGCGCGCGAGCGTCCTCCGCATCGGCACCGCGGGGCGCACCACCGGTGGGACGGCGAGGAGCTGCGGGACCGGGATCGGGATCTCGACGCCCGTGTTGGGCTCCGTGACGGTCACCACGGGGGTCGACGCGCTGAGCGCGTCGAAGCGCCCCTGGAGCGCGCCTTCCGACGATCGATGGCTGTCCATGCCGACGTTGATCGCCGGCTGGACGCTCGTCGGCGCGTCGGGGCCCCAGTAGGCGCGCGACACGCCCGGCAGCATCGGCTCGACGTAGAACACGAAGCCGTTGCGCGAGGCCAGGTGGCGGACGTGCGCCAGGTCGGTGCCGTGCTGCGACGGCATGCGCTGCGTCGACAGGGGGACGTCGGCGGTGGGCGTGATCGCCGGCACGATCTGGAAGCGCGCCATGTACGGCGCGAGGATCTCCGTGACGATCGCGGCGTCGGGGCGGAGCTCGAAGGTGCGGTTCTTCTCCTCGATGTCCATCATCAGGGTCAGGTCCTCGCCGGTGACGTGGAGGGTCGACTGCCCGGGCTCCGGCGACGCGCTGAACTGCACGTCGGTGATGATCCCGTCGATCAGCACCTCGGGCATCGCGCCCATCAGGAGCGACACGACGATGCGGCTCGGCGGCTCGAGGATGCCGCTGGCGACGAGCGACGCGTCGACCGGGGTGTCGTGGCCCACCGCGAAGGTGAGCTGGAAGCCGTCGCGGCCGTCGTTGCTCATCCTCACCTCGATGGAGCGCAGCGCCTCCGCCACCGGGAACGGCGCCGGCAGCGGGAGCGTGGGCCCGACCTGGAGGAGGACCTGGATCCCGAGGACGTCGAGCAACATCGTCACGGACCCTGGGGCAGCGGGATCACGATCGGCCGGCCGACGCGCTCGGTGAGCTCGTCGGGCCGCACGGCGCCGTTGGCGTCGCACACGCGCCAGAACTGCTCCGGATCGCCCAGGTGGCGCGCGGTGATGTTGTCGAGCCGGTCGCCCGCCGCCACCACGTGCTCGGCCAGCGCGACCGGCGGGGCGCGCGGGATGAAGCGCCTTCGCACGTAGAGCACCGTGCGCCCGTCGGGCGCCGTCCACTCGGCGCGTTCCAGGTTGTAGTACCGGCTCGTTCGCTGGAGCATCGTCGCGCCTCCTTCAGAACAGCTTCAGGGACGTCCCCGCGTTGGCGATCGTCCAACCGGTGTTGGTCACCGCCAGCGCCTCCTTCGTGATCTGGTGCACCAGGAAGAGCGCCCACCCGGGGTTGGTCGGGTGCAGGTCGTAGTAGCTGAGCACGTGCATCGAGAGATCGACCTTCGCCCGCACCGGGTTGAGCAGGTTGTCGTGGGCCTCCTCGGTGATCGTCATCTCGGTGATGCGCACCGGGACGACGCGGGTCGGCCCCCACACGAACAGCGTCAACGGCGCCTCGGGCGCGATGAAGTTGATGATCCCGGCCTGGATGGTCGCCATGTTGGCGATCACGAACGCGCTCTTCGGGTAGAGCAGCATCTCCAGCGCGGCGAGCGGCGCGTGCACCCCGACGGCGGACGCCACGCCCCCGGCCTGGTCCGCGGCGTCGACCTCGATGTTGACGCTGATGGTCTCCTGCGGCGGCCCGCCGAGCCGCTGCGCGTCCGACCGCGCCCCCGCGTCGCCGCCGCCCGCGCGGCCCGAGCGCGCCTGCAGCCGCCGCGTGATGGTGTCGGGGTTGTACTGGAACACCACCACGCTCGCGAGCGGGTTCCACTTGTCCATCCCGATGATGGCGCCCTTGAGCATCCGCGGAGAGATCGGCGTGCCGCTCACGGTCGCCCCCGCGGCGCGGCGGCCTGCGCGATGGCCTCGCCGATCCCCGTCCACGCGCTCCCCGCGCCGCGCGGATCCGGCGTGTGGGTCGCGCGCAGGAGCGGCGCGTCCTGCGAGAACGCGCGCGGCGCCCTGCCCTCGGAGAACGAGGCGGCGATGCCCGCGCGCACCTCGTCCGCGAGCGCCGCGACGTCCGCGCCCTCGGGCGCGTCGATGACGATCTTGTCGATGCGAATGATCATCCTGGGAGACGTCACACCCACCCCCCGATCTCGGCCGCGGACACCGACTTCTCGATGCGCGCGCACTCGTCCCTCGCCGCCATGAAGAGGTGCGCCATCCGGACGGGCGCGCGCTCGGCCGCGGCCAGGAAGGCCGCGTGGAGCGCGATGTTGCGGATGCTGGCGCCCGTCGCCTCGAGGCGCGCGAGGCGGTCGACGTCGAGGCCCTCGCGCGGCGCGGCGGCCGGCAGCGCGCGCCGCCACATCTCCCGGCGCTCGGCCGCGCCCGGGAACGGGAACGCCACGACGAAGCGCAGCCGCCGCAGGAACGCCGTGTCGAGCGACTGCTTGGCGTTCGTCGTCAGGATCGCGAGGCCCCGGAACGCCTCCATGCGCTGGAGCAGGTAGCCGACCTCGATGTTGGCGTAGCGATCGTGGCTGTCCTTGACCTCGGTGCGCTTGCCGAAGATGGCGTCGGCCTCGTCGAAGAGGAGCACCGCGCCGCCGCGGTCGGCCGCGTCGAAGATGCTCCGCAGGTTCTTCTCGGTCTCGCCGATGTACTTGCTCACCACCTGGCTCAGATCGACCCGCACCAGATCGAGGCCGAGCCGCCCCGCGATCACCTCTGCCGCCAGCGTCTTGCCCGTGCCGCTCGGCCCGTGGAAGAGCGCCGTCACCCCGAGGCCCCGCGCCTCGCGCCGCAAGAAGCCCCAGTCCTCGAGCACCGTGCGGCGGTACCGCACGTGCAGCTCCAGCTGCCGGAGGATCTCCGACTGGGCCTCGGGGAGCACGAGGTCCTCGCGGCGGGCGACCGGCACGCTCACGTGCGCCAGCCCCTCGTAGCGCCCGCGGTTCGCCGCGCGCAGGCGCCGGCGGAGCGGGTGCTCTTCGGCCGCGTCCGCGGTCTCCCCCGCCTCCACCCGGCAACGCCACTCGTCCGCGACGCGCGCGATCTCCTCGGGCTCCGGGCGGAACTCGCTGACCAGATCGTCGAGCACGTCCTCGGCCACCGCGGCGCCGCCGAGCGCCTCCACCCAGATCGCGCGCTGGCCCGCCGCGTCGAGCGCCGGGAGCGCCACGCTCACCGTCGGCCCCTCCAGCCCGAGCTCGCCGCCGACCGAGACCACCACCGGGTGATCGCTCCCCTGCGCGAGCGAGCGCGCCGCCGCGATCCGCTCGGCGGAGCTGCCCGGCGCGGCCTCGATCAGGAGCCCGCCGCCGCGCAGCATGAGCTCCCGGCGCACGAGCGCGACGAAGAGCTCGCGCTCGGCGGGCTGCGCCGGCACGTCGCCGACGCGCGCGACGAGCGGCGCCGCGCGCCTCGCCCGGAGGGCCGCGCACGCGACCGCGGCGCGCGACGCCGCGCTCCCGCCGCTCAGGACCACGACGGGGGCCGACGGCGCCTCCAGGCAGCGGGCGATCTCCTCGACGGCGTCTCGGTACCGCGCGGGGACGCGGGCGCCCTCCGGGATCGTCACGACGCCCCGCAGGCGCTCGTCGAGCGAGGTCACGCCCGCGATCTCGTGGAGGATGCGCTCGTCGATGTGCAGGGCGGCGTCGGTGATGCCCCCCTCCTGCAGCGTGACGAGCTGCCACCTCCGCAGCGCGGCCTCGGGGCTGAGGGCGCTCCAGTCGGCGTTCGGCAGCACCCAGAGCGCGAGCCCGAACGAAGCGTGGCGCCGGCGCGGATCGCCGTGTAGCGCCCCGCACGCCTGGCCCACGGCGCCGGCGAGCTCCACCGCCGCGACGAGGAGCAGCACCTCGTATTCGAACGGGCTCAGATCGAAGGCCCGCCGGATCCGCTCGAGCGCCGCGGGGACGGGCATCGCCTGCGCGAGCTCGCGGAGCTGCCGCGCGGCCTCGTCCCCCGCGCCGTCCGGCGGCGCCTTGTCGTCGATCCGCCGCGCCGCGTCGGTGAGGCGCGCCTGCACCAGCCGCACCGCCGCGGAGACGTAGCGCTGGTTGGCGTCGATCCAGGCGCTCCCGGCGCCGGCGCCCGCGCCGTCCATCACGCCACCACCTCGACGAAGGGCGACGCCACGGCGCCCGGCGCGGTCGGGTCGGGCGGGTCCGTGAGCGCGCTGGTCGCCCGGTCGATCTCCACGCGGACCGGGTGACGGCCGGCGCCGACGGCCGCGGGCAGCGTCACCTCGATGGTCGAGAACTCGGTCGGCCCCCCGGGCGACGGCGCCGGCGGGGCCCACGCGGCGGCGTGCCTGCCGACGATCACGCGCACGGCCTGCGCGCGCCCCACCGGGGGCTCGACCGCGAGCGAGAGCACGCCGCCGACCGTGGCGGCGAGCGGCGAGGCGCTCGTGATGGCCGGCGCGAGCACGAACGGCAGCGCGTTCGACTCGAGCTCGAACGGGCGCGCCTCGCCAGCGTTGTCGAACGCGTGGGTGACGAGCGCCTGCGCCACGTGGACGCCGGCGCGCAGGTCGTCGGGGACGGCGACCACGACCTCCGCGTCGTCGGCGGAGATCGCCGCGACGGGATCGAGCGGGCCGAGGCGCACGCGCGTCGACGCGCCGCGGAGCGCGGCGCCGGCGAGGGTGAGGCGCGCGCGGCCCCCCGCGACCGTGCGCGGCGTCAGCTGGGGGCTCACCGCGGTGAGGGACGGCGGCCGCGGCGCGCCCGAGTAGATGCCGCGCTCGCGCACCGGCGGGCGGGGCGCCGGGGTGAGCGGCGCCTCGAGCAGCAGCACCGACGCCTGCACCCCGACGGAGAGCTGGTACGGCGTCTGGAAGAACACCGACCAGAGCTTGGAGAGCTCCTCCAGGTTCATCGCGGCGAGCGAGAAGCGCACCCGCTCGACCTGCTGCGCGAGGTCCGCCTGGCGCAGGTAGCTCCCGGGCGCGGCGTTCATCACGATCGCGTCGATCTTCTCCGCGGTGAGCTCGGCGCGCGCGTGGAGGCCCGACAGCGCGACGCCCATGATGCGCTGCGGCTCGAGCGACGTCTCGTCGCCCGTGAACGTGAGGACGTAGTGCAGGTCGAGCGCGAGCTGCGGCCGCCGGATCAGCTCGCCGCTCGCCCGCCGCGTCGGCAGATCGGCGTTCCTCAGGGCGACGTTCGGCGTCACCTGGTAGAGGAACGCGTTCACCCCGCGCGTGCCCGCGTCGAGCGTGTGAGGCCGCGCGGAGGTCACGACCGCGCCGGCGACGCTGACGTCTCCCGCCTCGAGGAAGGCATCGGAGAGCAGGGCCTTCAGGCCTTCCGTGGCGACCGCGATGGCGATTCCGTTGCTCACTGTCCCTCACCCCTGCTCGCGTCGCCGGAGATACTCGCCGAGGTCGACCACCGGACGAGGCGGCGCCGCGGCGCTGCGCGGCGCCGCGCGAGGCGCCGGCGCGACGCGCACCTCGATGCGGCCGATCGAGACCTCGACCGTCGGTCCAGCGCCGCTCGCCTCGGCCGCCGGCGGGCCGGGCGGCGGCGAGGGCCTCCCGTGCGCCCCGGGCGCCTCCCCATCCCCTGTCCGCGCCGCTGGGGTGGCGCGTTCGCCGCCGGGACCGCGCTCGCCCGCCCACGGGGCGGGGCGCGCCAGCGGCCGCCCGTCCGCGGACCACGCCCCTCCGGCGCGCGTGCGCCGCGCCGCCGGGCGTCGATCCAGGAGCGCCTCCGCGTCGATCGGCGCCACGGACGACCATGTCCCGGCGCCGGGTTCCCCTGTCGCTCCAGGCGGCGGCGCCTCCACGGCGATGTCGGCGAGCGCCTGCCCCGCGGCGCGCGGCTCGCGCTGCGGCGCCAGGCGGCCCTCGCCGGGCGGCGGCGCGGCGCGCCCCTCGGCGGGCGGCGGTGCCGCGAGGCGATCTCCGCGCGGCACCGGCTTCGCCAGCGGCGCCTCGGCGCGCGCGCGCCCCCCTGGCGCGGCGGGCGCGGCCGACGCGGGCGGGAGCGCGCCGCTCCCGAGGAGGCCGCTCGCCGGCGCGCGCGGGCCCGGCGGCATCGCCTCCTCCGCGCGCGCAGCGCCGTCGGACGCGCGACCGACCGCATCGGCCGGGGCGGCGAGCGCCGTCGGCTCCTCGAAGGAGCGCGCTCCCGGCGCCGCGGCTGCCGCGGCCCGCGGCGCGGGTCCGCGCGCCGCCGGGTGCAGCGGGAGCGCGCTCGGCGCGCCCGTCGCCTCGCCGGTCGTGCGCCCCGCGGGATCGGCCACGGCGGCGTGCGCCGTCCGGTCGTCCCACGCCTCTGCGCCCGGGTCGGGCGCCGTGATCGCGGGCGTGAACGGGCGTACGACCGCGCGCTCCCCGCGCGTGTGCTGCACGAGCCGCGAGAGGTAGCCGCTCATCGCCCCACCATCTGGAGGTACGCCTCCCGGCGGCGCCCGGACATCGCGAGGATGTCCGCCTCGCGCCAGCCGTAGCTGCGGGCCAGGGTGTGGACCTCGTACACGAGCCGCCGCGCCCTCGCCGTCACCTCGCGAAAGAGGAACTCCCCCGCGTCGAACGCCAGCACCCACCGGTGCTCGCACCGCGCGCAGGCGAGCTCGATGAGCGTCTCGGCGTTCTCGTCCATCGCCGCGAGCGCGTCGCCGACCCGGGCGAGCACGGCCTCCGGGAGCGCGGCCGGGTCGCACGGCTGCCCGCCGCGCGAGGCCGACAGGACGCAGCGGCGGACGAGCACGCGCAGCGCCTCGTCGGCGTCGTGGCACCAGGTGAGCGCCGCCTGATCGCGGCTGTCGGGCACCCGCACGACGAGCTCGTGGTCGAGGACCGTGAGCGCCACGGGCTCGCGGGGCGCCTCCGGGGCCGCGAGGATGGCGTCGATCGGCGGATCCACCTGGTACACCTCCCCGCAGCCGGGGCACTCGCCCACCCCCTCGCATCGCGGCCCGAACGTGTGCACCCGCAGGGCCGCGGCGCGGCGCTCGCGCTCGCCGATCGGCAGCGCGGCGAGCGCCTCGGGGGCGTCGTGCGGCCACCCTGCCTGGAGCATCGCGAGCGCGCGATCCACCGGGTGCAGCGAGGCGCACCGCTCCCACAGCTGGAGCACGTCGACGGCCGTGAGCGCGCGCACGATCACCTCGGGGTCGCGTCGGGTTCCTTCGGCTCCGTGACGCTCTCGTCGAGCTCCCAGCCCTCGTTCTCGATCTTGATGTGCTCGAGC
The DNA here is from genome assembly GCF_051529605.1 of Sorangium sp. So ce296. Taxonomy (NCBI): domain Bacteria; kingdom Pseudomonadati; phylum Myxococcota; order Polyangiales; family Polyangiaceae; genus Sorangium; species Sorangium sp. So ce296. The sequence continues at coordinate 12,319,529 of NZ_CP150325.1, read as the reverse complement.
GCGACGGCGTTCGCGTTGGCGTCGAGATCCGGGAGCGCCTGGTACTCCGACACCCAGCAGCGATAGACCTTGTAGGCGAGCACCTTCTGTCCGGACTCGTTGTAGAGCTCGATGATGATGTCCTTGCGGAAGTTGCCCAGTCCCATCTGCTCCGGGGAGCTGCCGACGACGTTGAACGCCTGCGCCGCGCGGGCCCAGTTCTGGAACTCCTTGTCGTGCGTCACGCCGCGCTCGAGCGTGATCGCCTCGTACTCGGTGCGGCCCGGCGACTTGCGGCTGCTGGAGAAGTCGCCGCCGTCGCGGTGCTTGACCACCTCCGTCGTCCGCTTGAGCGCGCCGACCTTGCTCACGCCCGCGACGACGTCGTTGCCGAAGCGCACCCGAAACTTGAAGTTCTTGTAGGGATCGAGCCGATTGGGATTCTGGGTGAACTGCGCCATGACGCCCCTCCTTAGACCTGGACCTGGCCGGCGAGCTGCTGGATCTTGATCACCACGAACTCCGCCGGCTTCAGCGGCGCGAAGCGGACGACGATGTTCACGACGCCCCGATCGATGTCATTCTGCGTCGTGGTCTCGCTGTCGCATTTGACCTCGTACGCCTCGCGCGCGGTCTTTCCCTGAAACGCCCCCTGGCGGAAGAGCGAGTGCATGAACGCCCCGACGTTGAGGCGGATCGAGGACCACAGGGGCTCGTCGTTCGGCTCGAAGACGACCCACTGGGTGCCGCGGTACAGGCTCTCTTCGATGAAGAGGGTGAGTCGCCGCACCGGGAGGTACTTCCACTCGGAGGCCAGGCGATCGGAGCCCTCGCGGGTGCGCGAGCCCCACACCACCCGCCCGGCGCCGGGCATCGCGCGGAGGCAATTGACGCCGAGGGGGTTCAGCTGACCGATGTCGTCGTCGGTGAGCCTCACGGAGAGATCCGGCGCGCCGACGAGGGTGGCGGCGAGGCCCGCGGGGGCCTTCCAGACGCCGCGCTCGCCGTCGGTGCGCGCGATGACGCCCGCGACCGCGCCGCAGGGGGCGAAGTCCTCGAGCTGGTTTTCCCGCAGGGGATCCGGGGCGCGCAGCCTGGGGAAGAAGATCGCCGCGTTGCGGCTCACGCTGCCGATGGGCGCCGTGTCGATCGTGGTGGCCGGCGCGTCCGGGGTCTTCCACGCGAGCGGCGGGTCGATGATGAGCACCGCGCGGCGCTTCTGGCAGTACGCGATCGCGTCCTCGACGAGCCCGCTCTCGATGTCGGTCTCGCGATCGTGCGGCGGGATGCAGAGCATGTTGAAGAGATCGGCCTTCTCCAGCGCGTAGAGCCCCGTCCGATCGCTCGCGGTCGTGCCCCCGGTGAGGATCGCCTGCGTGAGCGCGGTCCCGTCCGATCCGGCGCTCCCGCCGACGTCGATTCCGACGCTCGTGGTATTGCCCGAGTTCCTCCCCCAGAGCGGGTTTTGCGACGTGGGCTTGGCGTGCGCGGCGGGCCGCGTGGCCGCGCCGGTCGCCGGGGTGAACGACGACGGCGTGCACGCGAGCTGGGACTCGGCCGCGAGCACGCGATCGACGCGCCGCCGGTGCGATTCCATGAGCGATACGTTCCGGAAGACCTCGATCTCCGAGACCGCCTCGACCTTGCCGTTCGCGTCGTGTCGAACGAGCGCGAGCGTGAGATTGAAGAGCGACGCGTCGCCGGGCGCCACGTCGTAATCGACCCGCGCGCGCAGCGCGTCGCCCCACGCGCCGGGGCTCGCCGCCTCCAGCGTGAGCGACGAGTCGATTACGATACGGGACGCGCCGGTCGTCGTGCCCGTGCCCGTGCCGGTGCCTGTTCCAGTGCCCGTGCCGGTGCCTGTTCCAGTGCCCGTGCCGGTGCCTGTTCCAGTGCCCGTGCCTGTTCCGGTTCCCGTGCCGGTACCTGTTCCGGTTCCCGTGCCCGTGCCTGTTCCGGTTCCCGTTCCGGTACCTGTTCCGGTGCCCGTGCCCGCGCCGTCGTTATAGGCACGCACGATGAGCGCTTGTCCGCCGCCGTTGCGGAAGAAATCGCGCACGGCATAGCTCATGGTGCTGTCGGCCCATAGCCCGCCGAATTTGCGCTCGAAATCGCCGAAATTGTTAATCAAAACAGGGACATCGGTCGGCCCCTTCCGAGCGCGCCCGACGAACGCGGTGATGGACGTCGCCACCCCCATGATCGTGCGAACGCCGCTCGGAATCTCCTCGATGTACACACCGGGATATGTGAGCGCACTGGGCATGGCGACCCCTCCTCATTCTCGGCGCAATCCAAGCACGGGACGAACACGCTCGCTCGCGCGGCAGCCCCCCCGCCGATCGCCCGATTCATTCAAGGAAAACGTCTACTGTCGTTGCGTCCGGCTCGGACCACGACGTAATGACCTGTACGAGATTGCATTCCCTTGTGTCAAAATATTTTTCCGCGCCCATCTCGATTAACGTTCAACTTCATGAATCTACTTCATTTATTCTCATTCATCCCGGCCGGCGAGCTGGCCGCGCGGGCGTCCGGCGCGGGCACGCCCTTCGGAGGCGGCTAGCGCACCGGCATCTCCACCGGCTCTGGGCGGCTGCTCCACGCCCGAGGGCGCGTTGTCTCGGCGACCGCGTGGCGTTGCTCTATTGCGAGCGCGGCTGCCCCCGTCGGCGCCGGGGGCGAGACCCGGGTCGGAGGGCGGGCGTGCGCGAAGCGTCAGTCGGCAGGAAAGGGCTCCATCGGCGCGCCCTCGGCCTCCAGGCGGCGCCACGGGCGCAGCTGGTCCACGCCGGCGTCCTCCCTCGATACGACGTCTTGGGCGAGCTCGGCCGGCCTCCGCCGGCGCGACGAACGCCCTCCCCGGGGGGGCCGGGCGGCCCGGCAAGACCTCCTGCGCGACCGGGGACGCGCCAGGCGACGCCGAATCAGGACGCCCCCGGCCTCGTGATGGGCAGCCCCGGCGTCAGCTTCGCCGGGTTGAACAGGCCCGCGCGCTTGTGGTGGTTCGCGTGCATGTAGATGCCGTGCCAGAGGAGGTTGCCGAGCCAGTAATACCCGTGGTTCAGGTTCACCGGCTTGAAGTCGCCGTCCGGCGAGGACGCGTTGTGCGTCGACCAGTTGAAGTGCACGAGGTGCAGAAAACCCACGATCGACGCGGGCACGAAGAGGAAGAAGAACGCGACCGGGCCGAGGAACACGTACCAGCACGCGATGAGCAGCAGATTCGTCGCGTAGCTCACGTACGCGCGGACCCGCTCGTAACGGCGGCTCTCGGGCGTATCGCCGTAAAGATCGAAGTAGATCTGCTGGAGCTGGCGCTCCACGTTCACCACCGTCTGCACCAGGAACGCCCAGTAGCTGGCCACGACCGGGTGCGGATCCCTGTCGACGTCGTCCGAGTAACGATGGTGGCGCTGGTGGATCACCTCCCAGGAGGCGAACCGCGTGAGCACCACGAGCCCGCAAAGCTCGCCGACGAGCCGGTTGATCGGCCGCGGAAAGTTGTTGTGGGTCGCGTTGTGGATGAACACGCTGCAAAGGATCTGCGCGTGGCAGACCAGCGGCAGGACCAGCCAGAGGCGGCTGTCCCATCGCTCGATGAGCGGCTCGTGCCCGCCGAGGAGCATGCACGCGAGGAGGGCCACGCACGCGAGCGCGTAGAACCCGTCGTAATAAAGATAGAAATATCGGTTTCGTCGGAGCTGCGTGAACGGCAGCGACGTCAACGTGGAAACGATCACCGACATGTGCTTGAGCCTCCCCCGCGCCCGAGGCGGCGCTGCCCTGGCGCGGAGATGGCCCCACGCCGAGGGCCGCCTCCGCCTCGCCGCGAACGCCGTTGTCGAGACATCTGGATTACACCGGTTCCTTACTTCCGTCCATAGATTGTCCACGCTCCCGCCGCGCCGAGCTGGATTTCGGCGCGCCGCTGGGGCCCACGCGCAGATCGGCCTGCGAACGTGAGTTCGCAGCGCGGCGCGACTCCCAGGAGCGGCGGCGCGGGCGACGCGACCGTGCGAGGCGCCTCCGCGCGGCTCGCTCAACGTTGTTGGAGCTGGGCAACAGTGATAGTGACGGTGGGGTGACAGCCGAAGTCGCCACACGAGCTCCAGCGTCCGGCGGCGAGGAGCGCCCCGGCGCGGCCGGGGCAATGGGGAGGGACGCGTCGCCCGCTCCGGGGGAGCGGGCGGGGCAGCAGGGCGCGGACGCGCGCGGCCAGCCCCGGCGCCCGCGGCGCGCGCCGCGGCTCGTGAAGCACCCGGCCGAGTGGCGCCAGATCGGGATCGTCGCCGCCTACCTCGGCCTGCTCGCGGCGATGTTCTGCGCGCCCGCGTGCCGCAACGTCGTCGTGTTCGCGGCGGCGTGCTGCCTGAGCTTCCTGAACGCCGTGGTCATCCACAACCACCTGCACCAGGGCATCTTCCAGAGCCGCCGGCTCAACATGCTCTTCCGCTGCGTGCTCAGCTTCGGCGCGCTCTACCCGGCGTCGGCGAACGTCCCCTCTCACAACCTGGTCCACCACCATTTCGACGACGAGGGCCAGCCCGACTGGGCGGCGCCGGAGCACGTCTCGTTTCGCTGGAACCTCCTCAATCTGATCCATTTCCCCAACGTCGCTGGGCCGAACACCTTCGCCGGCGTCGCGCGCTGGAACGCGCTGGCCGGCCGGCCCGAGCACGTCCGGCAATACCGGCTCGAGACGGTCTTCGCCTTCGGGCTCACCGGGGCGCTCCTCCTCGTCGATTTCTGGACGGCGCTCTTCTTCGTCGTGCTCCCGCAGCTCTACGGCGCGCGCTGCATCCTCCGGATCAACCTCATCCAGCACGACGGGTGCGACGTCCGGAGCGAGTGGAACCACTCGCGCAACTTCGTCGGACGCGCGTTCAACTGGATCATGTGCAACAACGGTTATCACACGATCCACCACAACCGCGCTGGGCTGCACTGGTCGGTGCTCGCCGAGGCGCACCAGCGCGAGGTCGCCCCGCGCATCGATCCTGGGCTGAACGAGCCGAGCATGCTCGGCTACCTGCTCCGGACCTACGTGCTCCGCTTCGATCGGCCCGCCCCGCGCGACGTCGCCCAGGCGGAGCGGTCCGCTCCGCCGATCGCGCTCTCGCCCCGCGAGCTCCGCCGCGCGGAGGCCGAGGCCGCCAGCGTGTAAGGCGCGCCGAGCGATGCTGACGCGCGAGCTCATGGGCGCCCTCGCCCTGGCCATCCTCTGGGTCAACACGCTGCTCATCGCCGCGGCCGCGCTCAAGCAGCTCGCGGCCGTCGCGGCGACGCTCCGGCGGCTCGGCGCGCGCCCTGATCAGCGCGGCGCCGCGCTGATCGAGGCGCGCGTCCTCCGCGGCGACGGGCGCGGCGGCGCGCTCGCCGGCCACCGGATCGAGCAGGTGGGCCGCGCGGGCGCCGGCGGCTCGACGCGCGACGAGATCGTCTTCGCCGACAGCGGCCGCGGCGGCGAGATCTACGGCGGCACCGTCGTCGCGGGCGGGCGGGAGATCGCGATCGCGCCCGCCGTGGAGGGCGAGGTCTGGGTGTCGCGGGCCGAGGTCCGCGCGGCGTCCGCGTGCCCCTCCGAGGCACGCTTCGACGAGGCCTACCAGCACGCGCGCAAGCCGCGCGGCTTCTCCCGGACCGTGGAGGCCCGGATCGGCCCGGGCGCGCCGGTGTGGCTGCTCGGCGACGTGGAGCGCGCGGTGAACGACGCGGACGGCGCGGATCGCATGCGCCCCGCGCTCGTGTCCAGCGTGGACCCGCGCGCCCTTTGCCGGCGGAAGATCGCGCTGCTCTCGCTCGGCGTGGCCGGCGTCCTCGGCGGCCTCGTGGGCTGCACCGCGCTCGCGCTGTCGCGGCCGCGCTTCGGGCCGCTGAGCACCGCGGGCGGCGCGCTCTGCCTCGCGTTCTTCCTGCTCGTCCAGCCGCTCGGGACCGCCCTGCGCGACGCCGCGCGCCTCCCGAGCGCCGCGCCCGCGCGCGGCCGCTGGGTCCGGCGGCGCGCGGGCGGCGCGTCGCCGCGCGCCGCCTCCAGCTAGGCGCGAGGCGCCGATCGAACGAGCGCGCGAGCGTCGCCTCGCCCTCGCTCCCGCTCGCTCTAGCCGGGCGACAGGAGCCGATCGAACGCGTCCTCGGGGAGCTCGTCGAGCCGCTCGACCGAGAGATCCGCGCCGAGCGCCGCGTGCCGCGGGCCCACGCCGATCACCTTCATGCCGCCGCGCTTGCCGGCGAGGGCGCCGGCCGGCGCGTCCTCGACCACGACGCACCGGCCCGGCGGGGCGCCCACGGCCTCGGCCGCGCGGAGGAACACCGCGGGGTGCGGCTTGCCGTGCGACACCTCCTCGCCGCTGACGACGGCGTCGAACGCGCCCGCGAGCCCGGTCGCCGCGAGGATCGCGTCGAGGTTCTCGCGCGGCGCGGAGGACGCGATCGCCATCCGGAAGCCGCGCCGTGGGAGCGCGCTCAGCCACGCGCGCACGCCGGGCAGCGGCTCGATCCCCGACGCGGCCACCCGCTCCCGGTAGCGCCGCTCCTTCGCGCCGGCGATCCGGGCGATCTCGGCTTCCGGGATCCCTGGATCGAGCAGGCGGCGGAGCAGATCGTCGTTGCGCATCCCGAACACCGCATCATGGTCGCTGTGGTCGTAGGTGCGCCCCTCGGCCGCGAGCGCGTCTCGCCAGGCGGTGAAATGGAGCTCGCTGGAGTCGATCAGCGTCCCGTCCAGATCCCAGAGAACGGCCTTCGGCTGCGAGAGCGACATGGCAAGACACTAGCACCCGCCGCACCGCGGAATCTCCACGGCGCCGGCGCGCACGCCCGTTCGCTGCTCGCAGGGTTCCCCGCCGGCGACCGGTCGCTGGGTCACGGATTTCTGCTATCGCTCCCCCGCGATCCTCGGGCCGCCTCCCTACGTCGGCCGCGCCCGGCCGCCTCGCCGAGCGCGCTCCGCTGTTCCGCGGGGAAGCTGTTCCCTAGGTAGGGCGTAGCTCACCCTGGCGCGTTCGCGCGCTCACCGTTTCAAGCCCTCGGATCCCCTGACCTCCTCATGCCCTCTCCGCAGATGCCACCCGCGGCGCCTCGCTCGCCGACCTCGCCATCCCACGCCTCCTCCCCCCACGCCGCGCCGCCCTCCTCGAAGGGCGGCGGGCTCGCCGCGCGCCTCGCCGAGCTCCAGGTGAACCGGCCCGCGCTGCCGCTGCTCGCCACCGGGCTCATCACCGTCATCGCCCTCTTCCTGGCGACGCGGCTCACGGTGCTGACCGGCTTCGAGTCGCTCCTGCCGGCGTCCCGGCCCAGCGTGCAGGAGCTCGACCGGGTCGCGGCCAAGACCGCCGGCGTGTCGACGCTCTTCGTCGTGCTGCAGGGCGGCGAGGGCACGCCCACGGTCGCGCTCCAGAAGGCCGCGGACGCGCTCGTGCCCGAGCTCGAGCGGCTCGGGCCGCCGTGGGTCGGCAGCGTCGAGGACGGCGTGCACGAGGCGTTCCGCTACCTCTCGCCGCGCGCCGGGCTCTACGTCGATCGCGACCGGCTCACGAAGCTGCGGGACGACATCGAGGCGCGCTACGCCTACGAGGTCAACAAGGCGACCGGCGCGCTGCTCGACGAGGACGAGCCGCCGCCCGAGGTGAGCGCCCGCTCGATCGAGCAGAGCCTCGGCCTGAACGGGATCGACGCCGGGCGCTACCCCGACGGCTATTACCAGTCGAAGGACGGCAAGACCGTCGTCGTCGCCATCCGCTCGAAGGTGCTGGGGAGCGATTTCGCCGCCGGCAGCGAGGCGATCCGCCGCGTGCGCGAGGTCGTCGATCGCGTGCGCCCCGCCTCGTTCGACCCCGGGATCACCTACGGCCTCGCCGGCGATCTGCAGACCGGCATCGCCGAGTACGCGGCGATCAACGAGGACCTGACCGACGTCGGCGTCGCGGGCGCCGTCCTCATCGGGGCGGTCGTGTTCCTCTATTACCTGCGCGTGCGCATGCTCGTCGCCATGCTGATCACGATCGGCACCGGCGTCGCCTGGACGTTCGGGGTCACGCAGCTCGCGATCGGCCACCTCAACATGGCGACCGGGTTCCTCTTCTCGATCGTCGCCGGCAACGGGATCAACTTCGGCATCATCTACATGGCGCGCTACCTGGAGGCGCGCCGCGGCGGCGCGAGCCTGCTCGAGGGCGTGCGCGTCGCCCACCGCGAGACCTGGCTGCCCACGCTCACGGCCGGCTGCGCCGCCGCGGCCGCCTACGGCTCGCTGCTCGTCACCGAGTTCCGCGGCTTCCACGACTTCGGGCTGATCGGCAGCGCCGGCATGGTGCTCTGCTGGGTCGCCACGTTCCTCGCGCTGCCGAGCGTCCTCGCGGTGATGGAGCGGCTCAGCCCCCTCGATCGGGCGTCGCCGGGCCTCTTCGGCAGGCTCCGGCGGCGCACCCAGGGCGGCATCGCGTTCGGCGAGCCGTTCGCGCGGCTCGCGGCGCGGAGCCCTGTCGCGCTGACGGTCGCCGGCCTCGCCCTGGCCGCGGTCGGCCTCGTCGCGACGGTCGCCTACGTGCGCGCCGATCCGATGGAGTACGACCTCCGGAACCTCCGCAACGACGAGAGCGCGCGCGCCGAGGAGATCCGGCTGACCGCGCTCGCGGAGGAGATCACGGGCTACGTAGGCACCGACGGCATGGCGATCCTCGTGGATCGGCCCGAGCAGGTCGAGCCGCTGCGCGCGGCGCTCTACGCGCGGCGCGACGCGGCGCCCGAGCGCGAGAAGCCGTTCAAGGAGATCTACGCCCTCCAGGATCTGGTCCCGAAGGATCAGGCGGCGAAGATCCCGTTGCTCCTCGAGATCAAGGAGCGCGTCCTCCGGGCGAAGAAGCGCGGCCTCATCGGCGACGAGGACTGGAGCCGGATCCAGGCCATCATTCCGCCGGACGATCTCGCGCCGTTCGGGATCGAGGACCTCCCGGCGGGGGTGGCGCGGGCCTTCACGGAGACGGACGGGACGCGCGGGCGCATCGTGTACATCAGCCCGATCACGCCCGAGAGCGTGCACGACGCGCACTACCTCTTCCGCTGGGCGGACGCGTACCGCGAGACGCGGCTGCCGGACGGCAGCGTCGTGCGCGGCTCGGGGCGCGCGGTCATCTACGCGGACATGTGGGCGGCGGTCATCGACGACGTGCCGCCGGCGGTGCTCTTCTCGCTGGCCGCGACGGTCCTCGTCGTGCTCATCGCCTTCCGCGGCGGCCGCCCGGCGTTCGCGGTGCTCGGCGCGCTGCTCGTCGGCGTCCTGTGGATGGCGGGGCTGCTCGTGCTGCTGGGCGTGAAGCTCAACTTCCTGAACTTCATCGCCCTCCCGCTGACGTTCGGCATCGGCGTCGACTACGCCGTGAACATCGTGCAGCGCTACGCGCGCGAGGGCGCCGGCGGCGCGCTGACCGCCGTGCGCGAGACGGGCGGCGCGGTGATCCTCTGCAGCCTCACCACGACGCTGGGCTACCTCGCCCTGGTGCGCTCGCAGAACCACGCCGTGCGGAGCCTCGGCGTGGCCGCGGTCCTCGGCGAGCTCGCCTGCCTCTTCGCCGCCGTCCTCGTGCTGCCCGCGGCGCTCCTCTGGCGCGACCGGCGGCGCCCGAAGGGCGAGGAGAGCTTCCTGGCCGTCGGCCGCCCGACGACCTGAGCGCTCCGGCGGCGATCCCTCGCGGCACGCCCGCCCCAGCCGGCGGGCACGACCTGTTGCGGCCCCCGGCGCCAGCCCCTGCGAGAGCACTCGAACCGTTGCGGCCCCCCTGGCGCCGGCCCCTGCGAGAGCACTCGAACCGTTGCGGCCTCCTGGCACCGGCCCCTGCGAGAGCACTCGAACCGTTGCGGTCCCCCTGGCGCCGGCCCCTGCGAGAGCACTCGAACCGTCACGTCCCCCTGGCGCCGGCCCCTGCGAGAGCACTCGAACCGTTGCGGCCCCCCTGGCGCCGGCCCCTGCGAGAGCACTCGAACCGTCACGTCCCCCTGGCGCCGGCCCCTGCGAGAGCACTCGAACCGTTGCGGCCCCCCCGGCGCCGGCCCCTCCTGACGGTTGCGATCCGTTGCGCCCCCCCGGCGCCAGCCCCTCCCGACGGACGCGGTCCGGCGCTGGCCCCTGCGGCCACCCCTCACCGAGCCGTGCATGCTCCGCCTCGGCCCGCGCGCTCCAACAGCGCCGCTGCCTATCACCCGGAGCGGCGCCGCTGCGCGAAGTACTCCTTGATGGCGACGAGCTCCTTCGCGGTGAGGGCGGCGATCGACGGGGCGACCATCTCCGGCTCGTGGCCTGGCGCGACGCCGAATTCTCGGGACCACTCGAGGAACGTCTTGCCCGGCTCGCTCGTGACGGGGCGGAGCCGGTACGTCGCGATGTACCCCTCCGCGCCCAGGACCTGCCCGAGCAGCCGGTACGTGACGGAGCGCTCGGTCTCGGATCGCGCGACCACCTCCTCCAGGGCCCTCTCTCCCGACGGATGGAGCGTGAACTCGAAGCGCGACGGGATCTTCTCCGCCGACCCGCCGTCGATGTAACGGTAGTCCTTGACGGCGTCGCCGAAGACGATCGGCAGGAGCTTGACCACGTCGCGGAGCTCTCGCCATGCGTCCTCGACGGGCGCGTCCACCACCGCCGAATCGTAGACGTGATACCGGGCTGCGAGCATCGATGTTCCTCCCCGCGGCGTCGCACGAGCGCGACTTCCTTCCGCGCAGCGGACGATGCTACCGGATCGCTCCGCAGCGCCGCGCTCGGCCGCACGACGACGCGGTGCTGCCATCCCCAGACCCGCTGGCAGCGCCTCGGTGGCTCCGGGCCCCCGGCGACCAGCCCCGGCGGAGCAGTCGCGCAGCTCCCTCCCCGTGATGCGTTGCGGCCGGCGGAGCCCCGCGGGAGCGCCTTTTCTTGCCTTTTATCGCGCGACCCAGCAGATCACGCGTTGCCATGGTCATGACGCAGCCGGTGAAGTCCCGCCGCAAGGAGGTCTGGCACGGCTACCGCGGCCATCCGCTCGCGGCCGTCATCGACCCCGGGCGGGACGACACGCGGGCGGTCGAGAGGGGCGGCGATGCTTGAGCGGCTGGAACTGCACGACACCGGCCCCGCGCCCTCGATGGCGTTCGAGCTCGCGCCGCGGCTGAACCTGTTCGCGGGCGACAACGGACTGGGCAAGACCTTCGTGCTCGACGTCAGCTGGTTCGCGATGACGGGCACGTGGCCTGGGTACCCCGCCGCGCCGCGGCGTGGCCCCACGGTCAAGCCAGAGATCGTCCGGGAGACGCGTGACGGGGACGTCGCGCATCGGATCTCGTCGTCGTTCGACTTCGAGCGGCAAGACTGGCACACCGTCGAGCCGCGCGGCGCCTCCAGGCGCTCCGGGCTCGTCTTCTACGCCCGGGTCGACGGCAGCTTCTCCGTGTGGGACCCGCTGCGGCCTGCGGGGCACCTGCAGTTCCCCCTCGGCGTGAAGTCCACGGGACCCGTGCCTGGCTTTCACTTCACGCCCAGCCAGATCTGGAACGGGCTCACCGCCGACGACCACGACGGCTCGGTGCTCTGCAACGGCCTGATCCGCGACTGGACGACATGGCAGCTCCGGAGGGACAGCACGTTCGAGTTGCTGACGCGCGTGCTGGAGGTCCTGTCGCCGAAGCCTGGCGAGACCCTCCGCCCCGGGGCGATCACGACCCGGGTCTCGTTGCACGACGTGCGCGACATCCCCACCCTCGACATGCCCTACGGCAACATCCCGGTCGTGCTCGCGTCCGCCGGGGTGAAGCGGATCCTCTCGTTCGCCTACCTGCTCGTCTGGATGTGGCGCGAGCACGTCGAGGCCGCGAAGCTCCGGAACACCGCGCCGGAGCGGAGCCTGGTCGTGCTCGTGGACGAGCTCGAGGCTCACCTGCACCCGCAGTGGCAGCGCGTGATCCTGCCCGCCCTGCTCCGGGTGTCCCGGGAGCTCGAGGCCTCCATCGAGACGCAGCTCTTCATCACGACCCACGCGCCGCTCGTCCTCGCCTCCGCCGAGCCGCACTTCGACGAGGCGCGCGACGCGCTCTTCCTGTTCGACCTCGACGGGGCCGAGGTCACCGTGTCGAAGCCCGCATGGAAGCCGCGCGGGGACGCCTCGTCGTGGCTCACGTCCGACGTGTTCGACCTCGCGCAGGCGCGGTCCGTCGAGGCGGAGAGGGCGATCCTCGACGCCATGGCGGCGATGCGGCGGCCGGATCTGCCGATCGAGGACGCGAAGCGCATCCACGAGGAGCTGCACGAGGTGCTCAAGGACACCGACCCCTTCTGGGCGCGCTGGCTTGTCAGGGCGCGGCAGGCCGGGCTCACGCCGTGATCCACGTGCCGCTCCAGCCGGAGCCAGCGCGCTTCGACGCGCTCGTCCGGCAGCCCGGCCTGCGCGCCCTCGCCGCGAACGTCGAGCACCTGCCCCCTTACTGGCGGGAGTGCCTGGACGATCTCCGCGAGAGCTACCGCAGCATCTGCGCCTACCTGTGCGTGCTCGTCCCGCGAGGCACAGGCGCGCGATCGGTCGATCACATCGCGCCGAAATCGAAGCGGCGCGAGATGGCGTACGAGTGGAGCAACTACCGCTTCGTGTGCTCCCTCATGAACGCGCGCAAGCGCGACTTCGAGGACGTGCTCGATCCGATGGAGATCCCTGACGGATGGTTCGTCCTGGAGATGTCGTTCCTTCAGGTGCTGCCAGCGCCTGGCCTTCACGACGAGGCACGCGAGCGTGTCCAGGCGACCATCGAGCGCCTGAAGCTCAATGACAAGGAGTGCATCGCCGCACGGGAGATGTACTACGCGGCGTACCTGGACGGAGGGCTGACGCTGGAGTGGTTGCGCGAATGGAGCCCGTTCGTCGCCAGGGAGGTCGTGCGGCAGGGGCTGGCCAGGGTCCCTTGACGCGCGTATCCATCACGGCGTCTCGCGCAGATCCGCGCAGCAGCGCACGCCGGTCGAGTAGTCGAAGTACGTGAAATCGTGCGACGCGACGCGCGCCATGCACCCCTCCCGGGTCGCGCGCGCATAGAACCCGCCGACGAAGGTCCCCTCGGGATCGTCGATCCACTCGTCCAGGTTCCCCATCATATCCGCGATCGCGTCGCCCTCCCACGCGCTCGCGCACGTCGCGGTCTCGCCCGTACGCCGTAGGAGCGGCGCCCCGGCGACGCGCACCAGGTTGAGCCGCGGATCGCTGTGCCCGAGGCTCACGTCGCGGTGGAGCACGCCGGCCGGGTGCGCCTCGCGGAAGACGTTGCACTTCCCGTCCGCGTACGTCGGCCCGTACGGGAACTGCTCGTCGCGCTCGCCGCGGCACGCCGTCCGCCACTCGTCGAGCGTGCAGAGCCGCTTGCCCGCGTTCCGGCACGCGAGCTCCGCCTGCGCGCCGGTCGTGTACCCCTGCGGGAGCACGCCCCGGCGCGACACGGCGCGCGGCTCGAACTCGCGCTGCTTCTGCCACCCGGGCAGCAGCGGCAGCTCCATGCGCCGCGCCTCCGCGTCGCCGAGCTGGAGCCGCATCTTCGACCACGCGCGCTCCACCGACGCGGCCGCCTGCCGGGACGGCGGGTAAAACGCCGAGAGCTCGAGCCCCGTCTCCCGGTCGAGCAGCACCGCCTCGTAGCGATCCACGCAGAACCGGCGCGCCACCCGCACCATCTCCGGCGGGCAGCGCGGCTCCGCGACCGGCGCCGGCGCCCTCGGCCCGGGCGGCGCCCCCACGAGCGGCGGCGCCGCCTCCACGGCGCCACCCCCCGCGTCCGCCGCGCCAGCCCCGCCGTCCACGGCGCCGGCCCCCGCGTCCGCCGCGCCGCCGTCTCGCTCCGACCGGCAGCCGGCGAGCGCCGCGCACGCGAGCGCCGCGGCCGCGAGCGACGCGCGCCCGCGCGCCGCGAGGCGGCGACGGGCGGCGCGAGGCCGCGCGGAGCGCTCAGCGGGTCGCGCCGGCATAGGGATCCATGGACGCGGGCGCCCGGCAGAAGAAGCGGCGGAGCACGAGGTAATGGTGGACCGGCAAGAGCAGCGTCTGCTCCCGCATCGAGAGCCCCATCCGGCTGATCTCGGCGCCCGGGAACGGCGTCTTCGGGTAGCAGCGGACGATCCCGGAGAGCGCCTCGTACTCGTCGAGCAGCCCGAGCACGTGCCCCACCTCGTGCGCGAGTACCGGCAGCGACCAGCCGGCCCGCATCGCGCTGAAGTACGGCGTCCGCCCGCAGGTCGGCGAGAGCGGCACCGCGAGGTCCACCCGGAGCGCCCTCCCGCGCGCGTCGTCCCCGAGCACGAAGTCGAAGTCGTAGCGCACCGGCAGCCCGAAGGCGCGCGCGTCGCGGTTCCAGTACCCCTCGACCTCGGTCGACCAGCGCGAAAGCAGCGCGCGGATCGCGGCCGGCGTCGCCCGGGCCGAGAACTCGCCGGAGCCAGGGCAGGCGTCCGTCGAGCCGGAGCGCGCGTACGGCGTCCCGCGGCACGCGATCGCGCCCCCGAGCGCGCCGGCCAGCCCGCAGTCGGGCAGCTCGAGCCAGGCGCCAGCGTCTGCCGGCGGATCGACCGCGATGCGGACCTCGACCTCCCAGGCGCCGCCGCGCCGCCGCACGAGGTAGCTCATCGGGCCGAAGAAGAGGCCATAGTGCGGCATCATCCCGGCGATCCGCCGCTCCCCCTCCGGCGCCTCCCCGTGGAAGACGTCCCGCGGCGCCGGCAGGCACAAATAAGCGTCCTTCGCGATCGTGTCGGCCAGGATGTCCCGGAACGTGGCCTCGCGCCCTTCGAGGACGGCCCCGCTCATGGCCTCGAGCTCCGCGGCCGCCGCCGCGATCGAGACCTCGCGCCCGGCCGCATCGGCTCCTTCGCCCGCAGCCCCGCTGCAGCCCGCCGCGCTGAGCGCGACCGCCGCGAGCGTCGCGAGCGTCGCGAACACCGCGCGCACCGCGAGCGCCGGCCGGGCCGCGCCGCCGTGGACGCTTTGTCTTGCGCGAGCGCTCCGAAGCAAGCTACGTCGTACGTGGAACGCCGCGCGCTGGCCGGCCGTCCGAGCCGCAGAGGACACGCCGCCGGACGCGGTGCGCGCAAGGGGGGCTCGCGTGGGCCTGGAGGTCAACGCCGCTCACTTACGGGGAGTTGAAGGAAGAATCAACGCGTCCGAGGTGAAACCGCGCAGCCGGTCGGCCGTAAGGACGCGTAGCGAAGGGCTCGGCGCGGTCGAGGAGACCGGCGAGGCCCGAGGAGCCCACACGCGCGGGCCGCCATGCGGGCGAGGCGCGCGATGGGCTCGGTGCTCTCGATGAATGACGAAGGTGGAGGCTCCGATGGCGATGGACATGGGCAAGTCGTTGGCGTTCACGGCGGTGTCGGGCATGGTGGCGGGCCTCGCGGGCTGTGCCTCGTCGCCGCCGCCCGCCCCCGAGACCGGGGCCTCCCCGGCCGAGCCGGCGGCCGCCGAGGCGCCCGCGGCAGGCGCCAAGGAGTGCTGCGCCGGCAAGAACGAGTGCAAGGGCAAGGGCGGCTGCAAGAGCGACACCCACGGGTGCGCGGGCCAGAACGAGTGCAAGGGCCAGGGCGGCTGCAAGCCGGCCGACTGCGGCGGCCACTGAGCCGCTGAGCCGCGCGGCGCCCGGCCCCGCGGGCCGGGCGTCGCCGCGGCGTGGTGACCCATGGCGACCCTCGAGCGCGCGAACCTCGAGCGCATGCGGCTCGGGCTCCCCGACCTCGGCGTCGGCGTCGGGCTGCGCATCCCGCACTACCGCCACATCTTCGAGCACCGGCCGCGGGTCGACTGGTTCGAGATCATCAGCGAGAACTTCATGGTCGACGGCGGCATGCCGATCGCCAACCTCGAGCGCGCCCTCGCGAGCTACCGCCTCGTCCAGCACGGCGTCTCGCTGTCGATCGGCAGCACCGATCCGCTCGACTTCGACCACCTGCGCCGGCTGAAGGCGCTCCTCCGCAAGGTGGGCTCGCCGTGGGTGAGCGATCACCTCTGCTGGAGCGGCGCGCACGGCGTCCACCTGCACGACCTGCTCCCCCTGCCCTACACGGACGAGGCCGTGCGGCACGTCGCGGCGCGGGCGCGGGTGGTGCAGGACTTCCTCGAGGTGCGGCTCGCCCTCGAGAACGTGTCGAGCTACCTGACCTTCACCTCGAGCCGGATGAGCGAGTGGGCGTTCCTCTCGGCGGTCGTCGAGGAGGCCGACTGCGGCATCCTGCTCGACGTCAACAACGTCTACGTCTCCTCGCACAACCACGGCTTCGATCCGAGCGCCTACATCGACGGCGTGCCGCACCACCGGGTCGTGCAGATCCACCTCGCCGGCCACACGGACCAGGGCAAGTACATCCTCGACACCCACAGCGCTCACGTGGCCGACCCCGTGTGGGCGCTGTACCGGCGCGCGCTGGGCCACACGGGCGACGTCTCGACGCTGATCGAGTGGGACGACGATCTGCCGGCGTTCGAGGTCCTCGCGGCCGAGGCCGAGAAGGCGCGCGCGATCCGGGAGGAGGTGGCGCGTGCGCGCGCCGCCTGACGCCGCGCCCCCGCCCGGGCTCGCCGCGATGATGGGCGAGCTCGCCCGCCTGTTCACGGCCGGCGCGCCGCTCCCCGACGACCCGGAGCTCGCCGCGCGGTGCCGCGCGCACGTCGCCGGGAGCTGCCGCCTCACGCCCGCCGAGCAGGCCGACATTTACCGGCGGCAGTTCTGGCTGCGCCACCGCGACGCCCTGCGCGAGGACTTCCCCGCGCTCGCGCACGTCCTCGGCGACGACGGCTTCGACGCGTTCTGCCGGGCGTACCTCGCGGCGCACCCGCCCGCGAGCTTCACCCTGCGCGATCTCGGGCGGCGCGTCGCCGACTTCGCGGCCGCGCACGAGGGGTTCCCCCCTGCCCTGCGGGATCTCGCGCGCGACGTGGCGCGCTACGAGCAGGCGCTCGCCGATCGGTTCGACGGCGTGTCGCCGCCGCCGCTCGATCCGGCGAAGGTGACGGGCATGCCGGAGGACGGCTGGTCCACGGCCCGGATCGTCCTCCATCCGCTGCTCGCGCTGATGCAGCTCCACTACCCGGCGCACGCCCTCCGAAGCGAGCTCCGGCAGGGCCGGTCGCCGGCGCTGCCCGCGCCGCGCCCGGTCCGGCTCGCCGTCTTCCGCAGCGACGCCGATCTCACGATGCGGTGCGAGGAGCTCGAGCCCCGGGCGTTCGCGCTCCTCGAGGCGCTCGGGCGGGGTGTGCCGCTCGTGGCGGCGTGCGAGGAGGTGGCCGCCGGCGTCGACGGGGCCGCGGGCGCTCGCGAGGCCGCGGGCGAGGCGGCGAGCGCGGCGCTCGGCGCGCGGGTCGGCGCCTGGTTCCAGCAGTGGACGAGCTGGGGGCTGATCGTCGACGTCGCGCCGGGCTCCGGCGCCGAACGCGGCTAAGATGGCGCGGTGACCACCATCGTCCAGCGCACGCTCGAGGTCCGCACGAGCGGCCGCGGTTTCGTCGACATCACGCGCGAGGTCGCGCGCGTCGTCGCCAGCGCCGGCGTCGACGTCGGGCTCTGCGCCGTGTTCCTCCAGCACACCTCGGCGAGCCTCGTCATCCAGGAGAACGCCGATCCGGCCGTCCTCCGCGATCTGGAGCGCTGGATGTCGCGCCTCGCGCCGGAGGGCCGCGACTACGAGCACGACGACGAGGGCCCCGACGACATGCCCGGTCACCTCCGCAGCGCCGTCACCCGATCGAGCGAGGTGATCCCGATCTCCGGCGGGCGCCTCGCGCTCGGGACATGGCAAGCCCTGTATGTCTGGGAGCACCGTAGCTCTCCGCACGTGCGCCGCGTGGTGGTGACGGTAACGGGCACCACAGCTGCGGGTTGAGTGGTATACTCGACGCGTTCGCATCCCGGATGAGCACGGCGCCCCCCCGGAGGGCCGCTCGTCCGCCGCGCCCGGCAGGGCCTGATCGCGCGAGCGCGCACGCGACCCCTCACCCAGCGGAACCAGAGCGATGAGCCTTCATACGACGTTCATGGGAATCTTCGACACGGCCCGGATCTGCGTTCCGACCGTGGTGGACGCGATGGTGGGCCGCGTGACGCTCGAGCGTTGCGATGAGCGGCTGGACTGGTGGGCGCGCAAGGTCCTCGAGGACGCCGACGTGGATCTCGTGGTGCGCGGGCGCGAGCATGCGGCGGGGATGCGGCCGTTCGTGGTGATGTCGAATCACCAGAGCCTCTTCGACATCCCGGTGGTGTTCCGGGCGATCCCGGGGCGGCTCCGGATGATCGCGAAGAAGGAGCTGTTCAACGTCCCCGTCTTCGGCCAGGCGATGAAGGCGGCCGGGTTCATCCGGATCAACCGGAGCGACCATGTCCAGGCGAGCGCGAGCCTGCAGGTCGGCGCCTCGATGCTCCAGGACGGCACGCGGGTCTGGATCGCCCCGGAGGGCACGCGGAGCCGGACCGGCGCGCTCCTGCCGTTCAAGAGCGGCGGGTTCAGGATGGCGATCGAGACGAACACGCCGATCCTCCCGGTCGCGATCGACGGGACGCGGCACGTGCTGAGGGCGAAGGATTACGTGGTGCAGCAGCACCACCGGGTGGTGGTCACGATCATGCCGCCGATCGATCCGGCGCCCTACGGCGCGGGCGGGCGCAACCGGCTCATGCGGGACGTGCGCGCCGCGATCGCGGGCGCGCTCGGGCACGATCCGGGGCTGGTCCACCGCGGCGTCGGGGTGGCGACGTCGTCGCCGGCGTAGGGGATTGCGGCGGGCTTCGCGCTCGGGCGGCCCATGGTGCCGTCCTCCGTCTTCCGTCTCCCCTCTCCCGTCCTCGTCTGGCATCCCCGTGCGCGTGCGCGTGCGCGAGATCGTGCCCGGAGCAATTCAGAGCCGCTCGGCCTGCCGAGCGGCGGCCGGCTCGCTCTGCTGGAGCGCGCTCTCCGGCGGCTGCGCCCGCGATCGGTGCTCCTCCGGCGGGGACGGCCGGAGCGCCCAGGGGCTGCGCTTCGTCGCCTCGCCGCCCTCGCCCTCGCCCGGCGGCAGGTGCTCCGCCATGAGCCAGGCCCAGAAGGCGTCGGCCCAGCGCGCGCCGCCCACCTCGTTCGGGTGGATCTTGTCCTTCTTGCGCGGGAGGGGGCCGGGCACCAGCGCGTCGGAGTCGAAGAAGCGGCACGGCGCCGAGTTGGTCCGGATCACGTCGATGATCCCGGTGTCCTTCCGCCAGAGCGGCGGGGAGACCCACACGCACGGGCGGCCGCCGATCGCCTTGACGATGCGCCGGACCGCGCCGGCGTGGGCCGGGGGATTGACGTTCTCGACCTCGTTGGCGCCGAGGCTGATGATCACGAGGTCCGGCTGGTAGTTGGCGACGAGGAGCTCCATCCTGGAGGCCCACGTCACCGTGTACGAGCTGGTCTCCGCCTTCACCGCGTAGCGGACGCGGTGCGCCTCCATCCGCGGACGGAGCGCCTGCGCGAAGCCCGCGAGCGCGAACGAGTCGCCGATGTGCAGGACCGCCGTGTTGGGCGGAACCGAGAACTCCGGCGGCGCGGCCGGCGGCGGCGCGACGGCGTCCGCGGACGCCGCGGGCGGCGCGGCGGCCTCCGGGGGGCGGGCCGGGGCCGGCGCGACCCCGGACGGCGGCGCGTCCGGCGGCGGAGCGGGCGGCCCAGGCGGCGGCGCGGCGCCGCACGCCATGCCCGCCGCAGCAACCCCGGCGAACGCCCATTTCCTGACCCGGATCCCGCTGCCCATGCTCGCTCCCAACGCCGCGTCGAGCGCGCGGCCGGAGGCGCCGGAGGGGCACGCGGCCGCGCGAAAAGGTCGCGCGGCGCACTCTAGGGCAGGCCGCGTCCGCACGGCAATCATTGAGCAGACGGCCCGCAGGCCTTATTACATGCGCATGAGCTTCCGTCTGTTTGGAGTCTCGGTCGACGTCCAGCTCGGGTTCTGGCTCTCCGCCGCGCTGCTCGGGTTCGGGATCTTGGCCAGGGAACAGTACCAGCAGTTCCTCGTGTGGGTCCTCGTGGTCTTCCTGTCGGTCCTCATGCACGAGTTCGGTCACGCGTTCGCCATCAAGCGGCACCGGATCGAGCCGGAGATCACGCTGCACTTCATGGGGGGGACCACGACATGGCGGTCGCTCCTGCCGCTCGGTCGGCTCCAGCACGTGATCATCAGCCTGGCCGGCCCCTTCGCCGGGTTCTTCGTCGCCGGCGTCCTGCACCTCCTGCTCCTCTATGTCCCGGCGCTCTACGCCCTCCCGATCATGGTGCTGAGCGGGATGGAGATGCTCATCACGGTCAACGTGTGGTGGGGCATCCTCAACCTGATCCCCGTGCTCCCGTTCGACGGCGGCCACGTGCTCGAGCACGCGCTCGGCCCGCGGCGGGGCCGGCTGACGGCGGGGATCTCGGGCGTCGCCGCCGTCCTGCTCGCCATCTTCTTCCTCCGCGCGGGGTTCTTCTTCTTCTCGCTGATCCTCGTCATGTCCGCCTTCCAGAGCCTGCAGCGGTTCCGCAGCGAGCCGGCGGCCTCGTCGCCGGCGATGAACCGCCGGCGCGCCGCGCTCCACGAGGAGCCGGTGCCGCCCGAGACGGCGGTCCTGCTCCAGCGGGCGCGCCGGGCCGTGGAGGACGAGCGGACGGACGAGGCGATCGCGCTGGCGAACGAGGTGCTCGCGCAGTCCCCGGCGCCGCCGAAGCGCGCGATCCGGGAGGCGCACGAGCTCATCGGCTGGTCGCACCTGCTCCTCGGCGACACGACGCGCGCGGGCGAGTCGCTCGCGCAGGCGCGCAAGCACGGCGAGCCGGATCCGGCGCTGGTCGGCGCGGTGCACCTCGCGCTCGGCGAGCTCCGGCAGGCGCGCAAGGTCCTGGAGGCCGCCCGCGAGGCCGGCGACGACCGGAAGGAGGTCGCCGGGCCGCTGATCCGTGTGCTCGTCGAGCAAGGCGAGGTGGCGCGGGCGGCCGCGGTCGCGCTCGACATCGTGGAGCAGCTCTCGGAGGACGACGCGCGGAGGATGGCGGAGATCGCGTTCGCGCACGGCGCGTTCGACTGGTCGGCGCGGCTCTACGAGGCGATCTTCCGCCGCGCGGGCCAGAGCGAGGACGCCTACGGCGCCGCGCGCGCGAGCGCCAAGGACGGAAACCTGGAGGGCGCGCTCGAGCTGCTCCGGCGCGCGGTCGAGGCCGGCTTCTCGGATCGGGCGCGGGCGTGGTCGGACACGGCGCTCGAGGCGCTCCGCGGCTCCGGGCTCGAGGCGGTGCTGCCGCGCCCGTGATCGCGGAAATCCTGACGGGATCTCCGGGGCGCTGAACTAGGCTCCGGCGCGTGCGCATCCAGGTGCCTTTCCTCCAGGTGGGATCCGTCGAGGTCCCGCCGCCCGCCTACAAGTCCGAGGGAGCCGTCGGGCTCGATCTCTGCGCCGCCGTCGACGCGCCGGTGACGCTCGCGCCCGGGGAGCGGAAGCTCCTGCCCACGGGCTACGCCGTCGCCCTCCCCGACGGCTACGAGGGGCAGGTGCGCCCGCGCTCGGGGCTCGCCCTCCACCACGGGATCACCGTGCTCAACTCCCCCGGGACGATCGACCCGGATTACCGCGGGGAGATCAAGGTCGTCCTGATCAACCTCGGCGCGAAGCCGTTCACCGTGAGCCGGGGCGATCGGATCGCGCAGCTCGTGATCTGCCCGGTCGCCCTCGCCGACGTGGTCCTGGTCTCCGCGCTCGCGCCCACGGCGCGCGGCGCGGGCGGCTACGGCTCGACGGGCGTGCGCCGCGAGCCCTAGCGCCGCGCGCCGGCTCACCGCGACCTGAGCTCCTCGAGCAGGAAGCTCCACACGGCGGACACGCGGGGCACGTCGCGCAGGGCGCGGTGCCCGACGAGCCAGAGGTGGTCGGTCGGCCACTCGGCCGCGCTCGCCTCGAGCGCGCCCGCGAACCCGAGCGGCGTGAGCGCGTGCACGCGCAGGTACGGCTCCGGGACCAGCGCGGCGCCGAGGCCGAGCTCGGCCGCGGTGATCTGCGACCGGAAGAAGCTCGTGCGCAGCGCGATCTCCGCGCCGGGGGCGTGGCGCGCGAGCCAGAGCGCCGGAGGGAAGCTGGCGAGGTCGCGATCCCAGGTGATCCACGGCAGGGCGTCCCACGCCTCGACGCGGCCGGCGTCCCGCGCGAGCTCCGCCGAGGCCGCGGCGACCCAGCGCGCCGACGCGAGCTTCGTCGCGACGAGGTCGGCGCCCTCCGGCCGGACCGAGCGCAGCGCGAGATCCGCCTCGCGCCGGGTGAGATCGAGCACGCGCACGGACGCGTCGAGCTCGATCCGGATCCCGGGGTGGCGCGCGCGGAGGCGCACCAGCGTCGGCACGACGAACGAGTCGGCGAACCCGGGGGCGACGCTGAGGCGCACGACGCCCTCCGCGTCCGCCTCGGCGCCCGAGGCGTCGCGCGCGAGGCGCCGGTGCGCCGCCTCCATCGCCTCGGCCGCGGGCAGCACGAGCTCGGCGACGCGCGTCGGGACGAGGCCCTCGCGCGTCCGATCGAAGAGGCGCGCGCCGAGCGTCGCCTCGAGCGCCGTCAGGCGGCGGCTCACCGTCGAGGTGTCGAGGCCGAGCCGCACGCCCGCCTGGCCCAGGCTGCCGTGGCGGTGGAGGGCGAGGAAGATGCGGATGTCGTCCCATCGCGCGTCGCCGAGGTCCTGCGATCTCACGGCCATGGAGCGCGCTAGCGATCCGACGCGAACAGCCGGAAGACCGCGATCCCGATCCCCAGGACCACGAGGCCCACCGCGAGGTGGAGGAGCCGGAGCGGGCCCACGCCGATGCGCTCGCCGTCGAAGAGCAGCGACGCGGCCCCGAGATCGAGGAGCGTGATGACGACGGCCGCGCCCGCGAGCCGCACGGGCAAGGCGAACATGGCCATGAGCTCGCCGGCGCTCAGGCTGGGGCGCGCGGGCGCGCGGGCCGTCATCGGGGGCGGCATCCGCGACGGCGCGTACGACGGCCGCGCGAAGGGCGGGGGCGCCGGGGGAGACCAGTCGAGCGCGAGCGGCACGACCGGCTCGGTGGGCAGGCTGTGCGCCGGGAGGCGGCCGCCGCGCTCCGGCAGATCGAGCTCCCGCGTGGCCTCGTCCGCGAACGACGCCGGCGACGTGAGCCCGGCGCCCGGGCGATCCAGCGCGCGCGTGGCTCGCGCGGCCGCGGGCGACGCCGAGGGGCGGCGGGCGCCGGGCGGCGCGGGGCCGCGGCCGGGCAGCGCGATCGGCGGCGCGCTCTGCGGGAGCCCGAGCGCCTGCTCGACCTCGTCCCAGAACGCGCCGAGGTCCCGGAAGCGATCGCGCGGATCCACGGCCAGCGCGCGCCGGAAGGCGCCCTCGAGCGCGTCGGGCACGAGGACGCCCTCGCTCCTCGGGGTGGGGCGGCGCTTCTCGTCGAGCACCGTGCCCATCATGGCGACGTGATCCCCGGCGATGATCTCGCGGCCGGCGAGCGCCTCGACCGCGGTGACCGCGAGGCCCCAGACGTCGGTCCACGGGCCCGTCTTGCCGAAGCGCTTCGGCGCCCACTGCTCGGGCGCGCCGTACGCGGGCGTGAACGCCGTCGAGAGGCCGCCCGACGTGGTCGCGGTCTGGCCGGCCATGACCGTCGCGGCGTCGCGGGCGCGGGCGATCCCGAAGTCGAGGATCTTCACGACCTCGGCGCCGTGGGTCTGGGCGAGGAAGATGTTGGCCGGCTTGAGATCGCGGTGCACCACGCACGTGGGGCCGCTCGGCCCGGGGAAGCGGTGCGCCGCCTCGAGCGCCCGCGCCACCGGGGTGAGCAGCCGGATCACCTCGATCGGCGAGAGCGGCGGCCGCCGCTCTGCAGCGCGGGCGGCGATGTGGCTCGCGAGCGTGCTGCCCTCGAGCCACTCCAGCGCGATGAACGGGACGAAGACGCCGCCCGCGGTCGAGATCACGTCGTGGTGCAGCGGCCGGACCACCGCGGGGATCGCCGCCGAGAGGCGGAACAGGAGCTCCGCCTCCTCGCGGAATTTGTCGAGGAACTGCGCGCGCAGCTCCTCGGGCAGCGTCCCGGGGACCTTGAGGCACTTCAGCGCGACCGGCGCGCGGAACGCCTCATGGTACGCGCGGTACACGACGCCGAACCCCCCTTCGGCGACGACCCGCTCCACCTTGAACGCCCCCTGGGTCGTGCCGACGATCCCGAAGACGTCATCGGCCATCCGCCGGAGCGTACACGAGCTCGGCGCGGCCTCGAAAGGCCCGGGAGCATCGACCTCGCGGCGCCTGCCTCGCCTGCCCTGGCTGCGCTGCCCGCCTGCCCGCCTGTCTGCCTACCCGTGCGCACTGGGCGCCTCGAGAGCCGGGCTCCCCGCCCACCAGCTTCCGCTCCCGCCTCACCACGAGCGCCCGCTCGGACGCGCTACCCCCGCGATGTTGGACGGAAACGCAAGATAAAGATCAATCATTCTCACGACTTTCATCTTCACGTGAAATCTTTCTTCTCAGCAAAGGCCCTCGCGAGCTCAGCCGGCAGCCCCCGCTGCCGCCCGCCAGGGCGCTCCCGGCGCGCTCGGCGGCCGCCGCGAGCGCCCTCGCTCCCCTGCCCCGGCACCCCGGCCGCGCTCTCGCGCCGCCGGTGAGCTCCATCACCTTCCCCCCGGGAGCGCCCGACAGTCCGCCCGGGCCACACTCGGTGGTCCGTTTTACGCCGCGTCGCGCTAGGCTCGCCGCATGCCGCCGCGTCGCCGCGAGGTCGATCGACCTCTTCGTAAAGAAGTTCGCCTGCTTGGCCGCCTGCTCGGTGAAGTGCTGATCGAGCAGGAGGGAGAAGATCTCTTCGCGCTCGAGGAGCGCATCCGCACGCTCGCCATCCGGAGGCGTCGCGGCCCGAGCGACGGGCGCGCGCACGCGGAGGCGGAGCTCAGCAAGCTGCTCGCGAGCCTGCCGCACGATCGCATCGAGCCCGTCATCCGCGCGTTCACCGTCTACTTCCGCCTCGTCAACCTGGCGGAGCAGCACCACCGCATCCGCCGCGCGCGCGCGTACGCGACCGACCCCGACGCGCGCCCGCAGCGCGGCTCGCTCGAGGCCGCGATGCGCGCGCTCAAGGAGGCGGGCGTGCCCGCGGAGCGCGTGCGCGCCGCGCTCCGCTCGCTCGACGTCACGCTCACCCTCACCGCGCACCCGACCGAGGCCGCGCGGCGCACCGTCCTCGAGAAGCTCTACCGCATCGCGCGCAACCTCGAGGAGCGCGACCGCTGCAAGCTCACGCCGGACGAGTCGGCGAAGAAGCTCGCCGAGATCCGCGAGGAGATCACCGCGCTCTGGCAGACCGACGAGGTGCGCCGCGATCGGCCCACCGTCGGCGACGAGGTGAAGAACGTCGCCTGGTACATCGAGGAGATCCTCTGGGACCTGCTCCCCGAGCTCCCCGCCGCGATCGGGCGCGCGTTCGAGGCCGCGTACGGCGAGCCGCTCGACGCCGAGTTCGTGCCGCTCCGCATTCACTCGTGGGTCGGCGCCGACATGGACGGCAACCCGCTGGTCGTGCCCGCCGTGCTCGAGGACGCGCTGTTCGCCTACCGCATCCGCGGCCTGCGCCGGCTCATCCGCGCCGCGCGCGAGCTCGGCGGCGCGCTGTCGCAGTCGCTCCGGCACGTGACGCCGCCGCCCTGGCTGCTCGCCTCGATCGAGGAGGACGCCGCCGCGATGCCGGAGGTGGCCGCGCACTTCGGGCCGCGCACCGAGGGCGAGCCGTGGCGCCGCAAGCTGCGCTTCATCGAGGCGCGCCTCACCGCCACGCTGGAGCACGCCGAGCACGGCCGCGCCGAGGCCCGCGCGCGCTACGGCCAGGGCCCCGCGCTCGAGGGGCGCGCGTTCGTGCGCCCGGAGGAGCCGACGCTCGCCGTCCCGTACCGCGAGCCCGCGGAGCTCGAGCGCGACCTCGCGCTCGTCGCCGACAGCCTCCGCGCCGCGCGCTCCGGGCACTCCGGCGAGCGGCGCGCCCGCGCGCTCCTGTCGCAGGTGCGCGCGCTCGGGTTCGCGCTCGCCGAGCTCGAGATGCGCGCCCCCGCCGAGGACGCCCGCGCCGCGGCGGCCGAGGTCGCGGAGGGCCGGATCGAGCCGGCGCAGATGGGGCCGGAGGCGCGCCGCGTCTTCGAGGCGCTCCAGCGGATCGCCGCCGCCCAGCGCGACAGCGGCGAGTCGGCGTGCCGCACGCTCGTCCTGTCGATGACCCATAGCGAGAACGACGTCCTCGCCGCGCTCGCGTGCGCGAAGGCCGCCGGGCTGTGGGACGAGGCCCGCTCGTGCGCGCGCATCGACGTGGTCCCGCTGTTCGAGTCGCTCGGCGCGCTGAACGACAGCGCGCGGATCCTGCGCGCGCTGCTCGCCCACCCGGAGTACCGCCCGCACGTCCTCGCCCGCGGCGTGCAGGAGGTGATGATCGGCTACAGCGACTCCGGCAAGGAGGTCGGCCTGCTCGCGGCGAGCGCGGCGCTCCGGCGCGTGCAGGAGACGCTGCCGAAGATCGCCGCCGAGGCCGAGCTGCCGCTCCGCGTCTTCCACGGCCGCGGCGAGTCGGTGGCGCGCGGCGGCGGCCCGGCGCACCAGGCGCTGCTCGCCCTGCCGGCCGGCAGCGTCGGCGGCCGCTACAAGGCGACGGAGCAGGGCGAGGCGCTCGACCACAAGTACGCCCGGCCCGAGCTCGCGATGCGCACGCTGGAGCTCATGCTCAGCGGCGTCATCCTGCACACGCTGGGCGCGCAGCCGCGGCCGCCCACCGCGTCCGAGCTGCGCTACGCCGCCGCGTTCGACGAGCTCGCCGAGACGGGGCGCCGCGTCTACCGCGGGCTCGTCTGGGAGGAGCCCAAGTTCGTGGAGTTCTTCACGGCGGTGACCCCGATCGACGAGATCGCGCGCCTGCCGCTCGGCTCGCGCCCGAGCAAGCGGCGCGCGGGCGGCCTCGAGTCGCTGCGCGCGATCCCGTGGGTCTTCGCGTGGACGCAGAACCGGGCGATCCTGCCGGGCTGGTACGGCGTCGGCAGCGGCCTGGAGGCGATGGGCCAGCGGCCCGAGGGCGCGGAGCTGCTGAAGGAGATGATGGCGTCGTGGCCGTTCTTCCGGGCGGTCATCGACAACGTCGAGATGGTGCTCGCGAAGGCCGACATGAACATCTTCGCGGGCTACGCCGAGCTCGCGCCGGCCGCGGCGCGGAAGGCGGTCGCGCCGCGGATCATCGCCGAGTACCGGCTGACGCGGTCGTGGCTCAAGCGGCTCACGGGCAACCGGCGGCTGCTCGACAGCAACCCGACGCTCCAGCGGTCCATCTCGCTGCGCAATCCTTACGTCGACCCCCTTTCATTCCTGCAAGTCGAGCTCCTGCGGGCGAGCCGCGGCGGGGACTCCGATCGCGATCGCTCGCTCCTGCTCACGCTGAACGGCATCGCCGCCGGCATGCGGAACACGGGGTGAGCGGCGCGCCGCCGCGTCGCTCGTCGACGCGGCGCGCTCGCTGACGACGCGTCGCTCGTCGACGCGGCGCGCTCGCTGACGACGCGTCGCTCGTCGACGCCGCGTCGCTCGTCGACGCGGCGTGCTCGCCCGACACCACGCGGCGCGGCACGATCGGTCGACGCCCAGCGTCGCCGGGCGACGGCTTCGAACGCGTGACAATCGCTCGGCCAACGCGGGCGTCGCGTGGTAGAAGGCCGGCGCCATGACCAGCATCGTCGAGTTCGGACGTCCCGACACCCTTCCGGCATCGGACAAGCGCCTGCTGCTCGTCTTCGACGGCGGCAATGCCCCCGGCTACTCCTCGGTCGCTGTCGCGCTGACCGAGGAGGCGGCGCGACGAGGCTTCGAGGTGTGGGCCGCGACCGAGGGCTTCCGCTCCCTGACCGCGGACGCGCGCGCCCAGCCCCATTTCGAGCGCCTCATCATGAGCCGCCGCCAGCGCTACTCCCTGCTCGCGCAGGGCATCCCGGCGCGCTCGATGGGGCGGCGCGTGCTCGACGCCGGCAGCGACTTCCGGAGCGAGCGCTACACCGGCTTCCTCGATCGCGAGAAGCGCAAGCAGGCCGCCGTGACGTTCAAGGAGCAGGGGTTCACGCACCTCATCTGCGTCGGCGGCAACGGCACGTTCGAGGGCATCAAGGCGTGGCTCGACGAGTTCGAGGTCCGCCCGCAGTCCGGCTTCGTCAACGTCTCCATCGACAACGACCTGGAGGGCGATCGCGCGATCGGCTTCCTGTCGGGCGTGGAGACGGGCGCCAACATCGCGCGCGGGCTCTACGAGGACGCGTACACGCACAAGCGCATCTACATCCTCGAGATGATGGGCAACCGCAGCGGGCGGCACGCGCTGCACTGCGCGGTGGCGGCGCGCGCGCACCTCATCGTGCTCCCCTTCTTCCGCTTCCCCCAGGACGTGCTGGGCGAGCTCGCCGAGGGCCTCGGGCGCGCCGACTACGCGCTCGTGATCGTCGCGGAGGGCTACGAGGCCGAGCGCCGCCGCAAGGAGCACCCCGGCGTGTCGGCGAGCGTGTTCCTGAAGCAGCAGCTCGAGGGCGCGGGGCTCCGCGACACGCCGGACAAGCGCGTCATCGCGGAGCCGTTCAGCCGGTACATCCGCGGCATCCGCCCCGCCTTCCTCGACGTGTCGGCCGCGTTCCTCAAGGCGTCGCTGCTGCTCTCGGCCTTCGACGAGGGGCGCACCGAGGTGATGCCGTACGTGCTGGCCGCGAACGACGTCGGCGTGCTGGATTTCGCCTCCATCCGCCGCGAGGACGGGGTCGAGCGCGCGTTCCTGCCGCTGCTCGATCGGCTCGACCTGCAGCGCTTCAAGACCTGGATCCTCGACCACTTCATCAGCCTCGGGGGCGGCCGGACGAGCCGCGCGCCCGGGTCGCACGGCTGAGCCGCGCCGGCTCTCAGGCGACCGCGCGGGTGAGCGCGCCCGCGAGGTGCTCGCGCGCCCAGTCCTCGAAGCGCCGCCACCCGACCTCCGGGGACAGGGCGCGGAGGGCCGCGATGTCGACGCCGGGGCCGCCGCGGGCGAGCCAGCGGAACATCGCGGCGAGGCCCTCGCTGCGCGCGCGCACCTCGGCGAGCGGCACCTCGGCGTAGCGGATCTCGCGGCCGGCCACGCGGGACAGCGCCGCGCCGGCCTCGGCGCCTGTGAGCTCGTCGGACGCGAGCTCGACGCGGCGCCCGAGGAAGTCGCGCCGGCGCTCGAGCACGAGCGCCGCGAACCGCCCCAGATCGTCGGCGGCGAGCTGCTGGAGCCGGCAGCCCGCCGGGAGCGGGACGGCGTAGACGCCGCGCTGGAGGCCGAGGAGCGCCGCGGGCGAGAGCAGGTCCTCCATGAGATAGACGGGCGCGAGGATCGTGCAGGGAACGCCGAGCGCGGCGATGCGCCGCTCGGCGGCCGCCTTGCTCTCCAGCTGGGGGATCCCCGTGCCCCGGTCGGCGCCGGCGGCCGAGGCGTAGACGAGGTGCGCGCCGCCGGCGGCCCTGGCCGCCTCGGCGGCGGCGAGCCCGCGCCGCACCTCGGCGTCCCAGGCGCCGGGGCCGCCGTCGAGCGGCGCGCCCACGGCGAAGACCGCGTCGACGCCGGCCGCCGCGCGCGCGGCCGCGCGCGGCTCGTCGAGGCTCCCCTGGACGACCTCGGCGCCGAGCTCGATGAGCCGCGCCGCGCCCGGGTCGCCGGGCCCGCGGGAGAAGGCGCGCACGCGGTGGCCTCGGGCGAGCAGCGCCCGCGCGATCGCCCCGCCCTGCGCCTCCGCCGCCCCCGTCACCAGCGCCCGCATGGCCGCGCTATGGGGACGCGGGGCGGGCTCCGTAAGCCCTCGTCGCGCCGGGCGAAGGCGCCGGGAGCGCCCGGCGCGGCGAGCCGACGCGCCCGGCCGGGCGGTCAGGGCACGCCGCTGATGAGGCGCGCGACGGTGTAGACGGTGGCGGCGAGGATGGCCGAGGCGGGGATCGTGAAGATCCAGGCCCAGACGATGCGGCCGGCGACGCCCCAGCGGACGGTGGAGAGGCGCCCGCTGGTGGCGCCGACGCCGACGATCGCGCCCGTGATCGTGTGGGTCGTGCTCACGGGGATGCCGAGCGCCGTGGCGCTGAACAGCGTCGCCGCGCCGGCCGTCTCGGCGGCGAAGCCGCCCACCGGCTTCAGCTTCGTGATCTTCATGCCCATCGTCTTCACGATGCGCCAGCCGCCGGAGAGCGTGCCGAGGCCCATCGCGGCGTGGCAGACGAGCACGACCCAGAGCATCGGCTTCGGCTCGTGGCCGCCTTCCTGGAGGCCGGCGGAGATGAGGAGCGCCGTGATGATGCCCATCGTCTTCTGGGCGTCGTTGCCGCCGTGCCCGAGCGAGTAGGCGGCGGCGGAGAGCAGCTGCAGCCGGCGGAACCGGGAGCTCACCTTGCCGGGCGTCCAGCCCTTGGCGAGCAGCCGGATGCCGTGCATGAGCGAGAACCCGATGATCGCGCCGAGCAGGGGCGACACCAGGATGAACGCCGCCGTCTTGCCGAAGACCGTCGCGTCGAGCACCGACAGCCGCCCCGCGCTCTTCACCGCCGCCCCCGCGAACGCGCCCATGAGCGCGTGCGACGACGACGACGGCAGCCCCCACCACCAGGTGAGCAGGTTCCAGATGATCGCGCCGAGCAGGCCGCCCAGGATGACGTTCGGGGTGATGAACGCCGGCTCGACCCCCTTCGCGATGTTGCGCGCGACCGTGGGCTCGAACAGGGCGAACGCGATGAAGTTGAAGGCGGCGGCCCAGATGACCGCGGTGCGGGGCGACAGGACGCGCGTCGAGACGACGGTCGCGATCGAGTTCGCGGCGTCGTGAAAGCCGTTGATGTAGTCAAACACCAGCGCGATCACGAGGATGGCGAGGATGTAGGTTGTCATGCGTGCTCGAGCACGATGCCCTCGATGATGTTCGCGACGTCCTCACAGCGGTCCGTCGCGTTCTCCAGGAGGTCGTAGATGTCTCGCCACTTCATCACGAGCAGCGGGTCGTTCCCCTTCTTGAAGAGCGCCGCCAGCGCCGTGCGATAGTGGCCGTCGGCCGCGTTCTCGAGCTTGTTGATCTCGACGCAGAGCTCGAGGAGGTTCGGTTGCCGCTTCAGGTCCCTGAGCGACTGGACGGCGGAGCTCATGGCGGTGCACGAGTCGACCACCGCCTGCGCGAGCTGCCGCGCCTCCGGGAGGGCGCTGCCGACCTCGAAGAGCACGATCCGCACGCTCGCCGCCTCGATGCAGTCGAGGACGTCGTCGAGCCGGGTGATGAGCGCGTGGATCTCCTCGCGATCGAGCGGGGTGATCCAGGTC
Source organism: Sorangium sp. So ce296 (assembly GCF_051529605.1). Lineage (NCBI taxonomy): Bacteria > Pseudomonadati > Myxococcota > Polyangiales > Polyangiaceae > Sorangium > Sorangium sp. So ce296. The sequence continues at coordinate 12,288,213 of NZ_CP150325.1, read as the reverse complement.
TGGTGGAGGGCGGCCAGACATCCGTGGGTAATTTTGTCGCCTTCGTCCTCGAGGTCGGAGATCCGCCTCGCCAGCGCCGGCGCCTCGTCGAGCTGGTCGAGCATCTCCAGGAGGAGCTCGCTTGCCGCGACGCTCCGCTGCGCGTGGTTGGCCAGCGCGTCGAAGAAGACGGCATCACGGGTCAGTCCCATGGAGCGGGCCGTTTACCCGTCTCCCCGCATCACGTCAACGAGTCGTCACGGACCAGACAAAACTAGGTAACATCATCCACTTCGCGCCGTCGCGCACGTGGCGCGCGCCGGGCGCTCGGCACGCGGGTGACATGGGTATTCGGAGCAAGCTCATCGCGTTCGCCGTGGGGATCGCGGTCCTCGCGGCGGTGGTGTTCGACGGTTACGTCGTGAAGACGCTGGGCGCGGAGCTCGGGGAGCACACGGCGGCCGACCTGGCCGCGCGGACGGCGCTCGTCACCGAGGCCGCGGCGAGGGCGGTCGACCTCGCGGCCGAGGCGCCCGCGCTCGCGTCGGCGCTGTCGGCGAGCGCCGGGGCGCGCGTCACGCTCATCGATCCGGGCGGCGCGGTGCGGGGCGACTCGTCGGTCGCGCCGGAGCGGCTCGGCGGCCTCGAGGCCCACGCGACGCGCGACGAGGTCGCCGACGCGCGGCACCACGGCACGGGGCGCAGCGAGCGCGTGAGCAAGACGACGCGGATGAGGATGCTGTACGCGGCGCAGCGGCTCGACCGGCCGGAGGGGCCCTGGGTCGTGCGGCTCGCGTTCGAGCCGGTCGCGATCGACCGCAGCCTGTCCGCCGCCCACACGCGCGTCGTGGAGGGGACGATCCTGGCGCTCGTGCTCGCCGTGGGCGCGGCGCTCGCCGGCGCGAGCGCGCTCTCCGGGCGGCTCGTCTACCTGACCGGCGTCGCGCGGGAGATGCGCGCCGATCTGAGCCGGCGCGCGCGCGTGCAGGGGCGCGACGAGATCGCCGCGCTCGGCGGCGCGCTCGACGAGCTCGCCGAGAGCCTGGAGCGCTCGCGGCGCGAGCTCGGGGGCGAGGGCGAGCGGTTCGGCGCGGTGCTCGAGTCGATGCGCGAGGGCGTGCTCGTCACGGACGAGCGGGGCGACATCACGCTGGTCAACCCGGCGCTCTCGCAGCTGCTCGGCATCCGCGGGGACGCGGTCGGTCGCCCGCCGCTCGAGGTGCTCCGCTCCGCGAGCCTGCACGAGCTCATCGAGGAGGTCGCGCTCGCGCGCGCGGCGGCGACGCGCGAGATCCAGATCGCGCCGGCGTCGCCGGGCGCGGCGGGGCCGCCGGGGCGCCGGATCCTCGTCGTGAACGCGGCGCCGCTCACGCTGCCGGCGCAGGGCCGCGGCGCGGCGGGGGTCGTCGCCGTCTTCTTCGACGTGACGGAGCTGCGGCGCATCGAGGGGCTGCAGCGCAACTTCATCGCCAACGCGTCGCACGAGCTGCGCACGCCGGTCGCGTCGATCCGCGCGAGCAGCGAGACGCTGCTCGGCGGCGCGCTGGACGACCCGGCGGCCGCGCGGGATTTCGTCGAGGTGATCGAGCGGAACGCGGCGCGGCTGCACCGGCTCGTGAACGATCTGCTCGACCTGTCGCGCATCGAGGGCCGCGAGCGGTCGCTGTCGCCGGGCACGCTCGACCTCGCGGCGCAGGCCGAGGCCGCGGTGGCGCTGCTGCGCGGGCGCGCCCGGGAGAAGCGGACCGAGGTGACCGTCGACGTCGCGTGGGGCACGCTCGTCGAGGCGGATCCGCGCGCGCTCGACCAGGTCCTGACCAACCTCGTCGACAACGCGATCCACCACACGCCGGAGGGGTCGCGCGTGGAGGTGCGCGCGAGGGCCGCGAACGGGCGCGTGATCCTGGAGGTCGAGGACGACGGCCCGGGCATCCCGGCGGCGCACCAGGCTCGCGTGTTCGAGCGCTTCTATCGGGTGGATCCGGGGCGCTCCCGCGCGTCGGGCGGCACCGGGCTCGGCCTGTCGATCGCGAAGCACCTCGTCGAGGCGATGAGCGGCGACATCACGGTGTCGACCGGCGAGGCCGGCGGCGCGCTCTTCCGCGTGACGCTGCCGGGCGCGGCGGCCGCGGCCCCGAGGTAGCCCGGGCTGCCGCCCCTCTGCCCGCGCGGCGGGCGCTACGGCGCGCAGGCGTCGCGGCAGTCGTCGAACGACTTCTGGCACGCCGCCGGATTTTCGATCTTCGGCAGGCCGCCGTCCGCGGGGAATTTCGGCGTGAGGCAGGTCTGGAGGATCGACTGGCACTTGGCGCCGCACGCCGCGAGCTTGCCCGAGAGCGCCCCCGCGTCGAGCGTTCCGGTGGGGCCCCCGTCCTTCGGCGCGCCGCCGTCGCCGCCGTCGGGCGAAGCGCCCGCGTCCGCCTTGGTGCCCGCCGCGGGCTGCGCCGGCGACGCCTTCGCGGGCGCCGCGGGCGCGGCCGGCGTCGCCGGCGTCGCGGCGGGCACGGTCCCGGTCGCCGCGGGCAGCGGCGCCGTCGCGGTCGGCGCGGCGATGTCGGCCGGCGCCGGGCCCGCATCCTCGGGAGCGTCGCTCGACTTGCACGCGGCGATCAGCAGCGCTGGCGAGGCGATCATCACGGCGAGGGCGGCGAAGAGCTGGTGGGCGCGCATGGGTGCTTCATGCTGCGCCTCCGCCGAGAACGCAACCCTCGGGCGAGGCGCGCGGCGCGAGTCGCGCGCGGGTAGCGTGGAGTAGAGCGGTCGCGAACAGGGGCCTTGCGCGCGGCAGGAGGGCTATTCGGTCCTGAAGATCACGTGGAACCCATAGCGGGTCTCCACGACGTCGCTGAGCTGGTGGAGCTCGAGCTCGAACGCGGCGTCGGCGAAGGGCGGCAGGACGTCGGCGCGCTCCACGGTGCCGAGCGAGCCGCCGCGCGAGGCGGCGCCCGCCTCCTCGCTGTACTGCGTCACCACCTCGTCGAAGTCGGCGCCGCCGCGGATCTTGTCGCGCGCCTCCATCGCGCGCAGGCAGGCCTCCTCGCGCGTGCGCGTCGCGCCCTCGGCGCGATCGGCGCCGGCGTAGCGGACGAGGACGTGCTTCACGCCGATGCGCGCCGGCTCGTCGGCGCGGGGTTGCCGCTTCGCGTTGGCGGCCGTGAGGCATGCGGCGGCGCTCGGGGCGCTCGCCTCGACGGGGGCGGCCTCGCCCGGGGCGGCGCGCGGCGCCGGCTGGGACGCGCCGCACGCGGCGGCGAGCGCCGCGCCGAGGACGAGAGGGACGAGACGAGGGCGTCGTTCGAGCGGGCGCATCGCCCGCGAGCATAGCCAGGCGTTCACGCGATCGGAACACGGGCGCGCGGGTGCGCGCCCGCGTGGCCGGTGGTCTGCCTGCCGGGAGGCGCCTGTCCTGCGGATCGGCGTCGTCCGCGATGCGCGGGGTTTGCATCGCGCGTCTCATCGCTGGTAAGAAGGCACCATGCAGCGCCTCCTCCTCTCGGCGGCACTGGGTGCCGCGCTGATCGCCGGTTGCAGCACCCCCTTCCGGGACAAACGCACGCCTTCCGGTGAGTTCTGCAGCGACATGCACGTCGTACCGGCAGGCCAGCTGCCCGATCGCGAGTACCATCGCCTTCAGCCCATCGCGAGCGATCCCGAGGCTCGGACCGAGGCGGAGCGCCTCGAGTCGCTCCGCAAGGCTGCGTGCGCGGTGGGCGGCGATGCGGTCATCGAGGCGGTGAACGAGGAGATCCGCACCGAGGACGGCCGTTATGCCAGCGTCGCGAGCGGGACCGCGGTGATCTGGGTCCGCCGCACGGAAGGCGAGGCGAAGCCGCTGACGTTCCATCCGGCGACGAAGCCCGCCGACTCCGCGGCGGCAGCCGAGCCGGAGGCGCCGCCGGCGGAGGAGGCTGCGCCTGCGTCCGACGAGCCGTACGAGGACGCCGCTGCGCCTGCGGCTTCGACGGCGCCGGGCAAGCCCGGGCAGCCGCCCAAGCCTGGCGCGAAGCCCTCGTCGCCGTCCGCGGCCACGTCGGCCAAGCCGTCGTCGTCCGCGCCCCTGCCATCGCCGTCCGCGCCCACGTCGGCCAAGCCGTCGTCCCCCACGCCCCCGAAGACCGCGCCCAAAAAGTAACGCGCCCCGGCGCTTCGAGCGCCGCTGCGCTCTTGTGTCCGAGGCGGCGCGCGCGCTCGACCTGCGCGGTCGATCCCGTGCGCCGCGCGAAGCACGCCGCCACCGCGGGCCGGGCAGCCTGCCGCGGCCCGTCGTACCTCCGCTCTCCTGCCTGGCTAGAGCAGCGCTCGAAAGAGCAGAAGCTCGAACCACCAAGCCGCCAGGATCTTTTTCTCTTCTTGGCGTTCTTGGTGGTGACCCAATATGCCCCGGAGTGATTCCCATGAAGGCGGGAAGGCAGGAAGATCATTGATCTTTTCTTCCCGTCTTCCCGCCTTCATGTTCAAATCCGGCCACCACCGCGTTCTTGGCGGTTCATCTCTCGACCATCGACACGATCGACGCCTCTAGCGCGGCGCCGGCGGCGGCTTCTGCGGCGGCGGCGCCGGCGGCTGAGCCGACGAGGAGGGGGCCGGCGGCGTGGTGCTGCCGGACCTCGGCAGCACCCCCGACTTGCTCGGGAGCCCCCCCGCCTCGCTGCGGTTCGGCAGCGGCGCCGCGCCGCCGGGCACCGCGCCCGCTGACGGGAGCGCCGATCCGCCGCTCGGCAGCACGTTCGGCTTGAGGACCCCCTGACCCGGCAGCGTGCCCTGGGTCGGCAACGTGCCCTGGCTCTTCTGCGGCAGCACCCCGCCCGACGGCAAGATCTGCTCGCTCCCCTCGGGGGACCCGGTGAGCGGCTTCGGCGCCGCGTTGCCGTAGCGCAGGATGCGGAAGACCACGCGCCGGTTCTTCGACGTCATGAACTGGCAATCGGGCGTCAGCTGGTCGTCGGGCCCGACGCAGCCCGTGTCGTCGTAGATCGGTTGCGTGTGCCCGTACCCCTTCGCCTGCAGGCGCGACGGGTCCACGCCCTTCGCGATCAGGTAGGCCATGACGCTCGCCACGCGGCGCTGGGATAAGGCCAGGTTGTAGACGTCCGTCGCGCGCACGTCGGTGTGGCCCTCGATCCGCACCTCGCGGATCTCCGGGTTGTCGATCAGCACCTGCGCGACCGCCTCGAGGGTCGGATTCGAGTCCTCCAGGATGATGTCCCTGTCGGTCGCGAAGTGGACCTGCTCGGTGATCACGATCTCGTCGCCCCGGACGAAGGCGAGCGGGCAGCCGTCCTTGCCGTGCGGGCCCGCGGGCTTGTCGGGGCACTTGTCGTCGCGATCGAAGATGCCGTCGCCGTCGGTGTCCAGGTCCGGACAGCCGAAGTTCTCGGGGCTCCCGGGGACGTCGGGGCAGCGGTCCGCCGCGCCGATGAGGCCATCGCGATCCGGATCGTCGTTGTCGCGCTGCTGCAGGCGGTTGATCTCCTCCTGCTCCTGCGAGGTCTTCGGCTGCCACGTGATGACGTTGAAGAAGCGGATCGCGGGCGCGCCGAAGCCGCACGCCGCGCCGAAGCTGCCGCCGAAGGTGATCGTGATGCCGTGCTTGGTCTGCCAGCGCAGGCCGAGGAGCGCCTCCGCGGGGATCTGCCCGGGGTCGTCGGGGTAGCTCGTCATCGACGGGTAGCCGTACACCTCGCCGATGACGGACAGCCCCCAGCGCTGCACGACGTACTGCTCGGCCGCCACGCCGAACTGCGCCATGTCGCCGACGCGCACGCCCGCGAACTGGTTGTCCGGCCGCAGCCAGATGCCGGCGTTCGCGGCGAGGAGCAGCCCGAAGTTGAACCGGTAGTCGGCGATGAGCGTCGCGCCGCCGCTCAGCGCGCCGTCGCTGGCGAACGCGTTCTGGTCGCCCGTGGGGAAGTTCAGGTTGCCCGCGATCGCCATCCCGAACCCCTCCTTGACCTGCTCCTTCCGGTTCAGGTACGGGAGCGAGACCTTCGTGGAGAGGCGGAGATCGCCGACGGTGGTGCTCTTGACCGACCCCTCGGTGCCGAACCGACGCAGGTTGCCGCCCTCCTGGAAGAGGATGAGCGGCATGGTCATCGTGACGTCGAACACGTCGAAGAAGCCGATGCCGGCGAGGAGGGCGAGCTCGAGCCGCCCGGTGATGGCGTTGACGGTCTGCTTCGTGTCGTCGCCCGCGAGCAAGAGCACGAGCGGGTCGGCCGCGATGTCGCTGTAGAGGCCGACGGTCGGCGAGAGGTTGCCGATGACCTCGGACTTCTGGACCATCACGAGGTCGCGCGGGGCGGCCGCGGGGCGGAAGACCTGGGCGTCGAAGCGCCCCTCCTCCGCGAGCGCGGGGCGCTCGGCGAGGAGCCCGGCCAGCGCGAGGAGCGGGAGGAGGAGCCGGCGCATTCTCACGAGGCACCTCCGCTGCGCCGGCGGCGCGTCCGTTCGAGCAGGGCGAGCATCGCGAGGGCGAGGAGCCCGGCGGGTCGCCGCGGATCGGCGCCCTTCTCGCCGACGACCGAGACGCTGCAGATCTCGGCCAGGGTGCCGCCGCACGCGACGTTGTCCGGCATCGGGCCGAGCGCGCACTCCTTGGCGTCCGCCTCGTCGGTCCAGCGGCAGTGCTCGTTGCCGAGGCAGTCCAGGTTCGACTTGCAGGAGATGTCGCAGGTGTTCGTCTCCAGGTCGCAGGTGTTGCCGCAGGGGCACTGGGTGTCGGCGTAGCACTCGACGCACCGCTGGCCGTCGCAGTACGGGGTGTCCTCGCCGCAGGTCGCCATGCACCCGGGGTCGCACTCGTGCGTCTCGGGGTTGCACGTCGTGCCGGCGCACTGCTCGTCCGAGGTGCAGCGCACGCAGACGGCGAGCTCGGCGAACTGGCCGGAGCAGAACGGCGTGTCACCGCCGCAGCTGTCGCAGCGCATCCCGCAGCGCCGGTCCTCGACGCACGCCTTGCACTCGCCGCTCAGGCAGTACTGGCCCTCGGAGCAATCCATGTCGTTGCGGCACGCGGCGCACGCCGTCCCGACCGGCCCGGGGAGGCAGAACGGCACCGGGGGTGTCTGCGGGTCGTTCGGGTCCTCGGGGTGCATGCAGTCGACGCAGCCCTCGCCGCAGCAGTTGGGCAGCGCGTTCGTCGGGAGGGGCCTGTCGACACAGTGGCCCGTGGGCACGTGGCACACCTTGTCACCGGGGCACTGCGCGTCGGTGAGGCACTCGACGCACATCTCGATCCCGCCCGGCTCGACGGCCGCGCAGTCCATCTGCGTGCCGTTGATCCCGTTCGGACAGCAGTTGCACGAGTTGCCGGCGCACCGGTCGGCCGTGTCGCACGGCGTGCAGGTGTGGTCGACGCAGATCTCGCCGCGCGGGCAGTCCGGGTCGACGTTGCACTCGTTGCAGACGTGCGTCTCGGGATCGCAGCTGAAGCCCTCGCGGCAGTCGGCGTCGGTGCGGCACTCGGCGCACTGGCTCCTGCCGTCGAGGTTGATGCAGAACTGCTTGTCGCCGAGGCACGGCGAGCAGGACTCGCCGCAGAAGAACGCGGTGTCGCACGGGGCGCAGAGGGCCGCCTCGTTGCAGTAGTAGCTCGAAGGGCAGCCGTTGTTGCCGGCGTGGCCGACGAACTGGCGCTCGCACTGCTGGCACTGATCGAGATCGGGGAACGACGGCGAGCCGCTCAGCGTCTGGAAAAACTGGGTTGGCTGGAAGACGGTGAAGCTGTCGTTGAGCTTCACGACAGGGTCAACATCCGCGGCACGATGGAAGTCGTCGAACTCTCCGACGAAATACGACATCTCGAACGCGGCGTGCTCGGCGACCTCCGCATAGAGGACCTCGATCGGGTACAGGCCTGGCTTCGCGAACGTGACCGTGTTCGAGAGACGCCAGACCGGCAGGCCGAGCTCCGGCGGCTGGATCAAGACTGACCTCGCGCCAGCGTTCTTGTCGAAGAAGGTGAGGCTCACGGCATCATCGGCGTACAAGCCGAAGTGGACCGGCTTCCCCGCGAGCTCTTCGGTGACGGTGAGGAACCCTCGAAGACGGGAACCAAAGGCGATCGACGCATAATTGGGACGGTCATCCCACGGGAAGCTGCAGCCGCCGATGCCGCAATCCGGAGACAGCCGCCTGAAGTCGCCGTAACTCCGCGGGTTGGATGCGTCGCCAGCGGTATTGTTGTTGCTCAGATCCAGGAGAGTTCGAATGACGTACTCAAGGCGATCCTGGCTGTGATTGTCGATGAACTCGTTGGTATCTTCCGTGAAGTCGGGCAAGAAATCGCCCGCTGGGCTGGTCGAGATGGCCGAGGCCGCGCAGAGGCCGGTGCCCTCGCCCTCCGGCAGCTGCTCCATTACCGGCTCTGAAACGGCGACCGGCCGCGGCTTCGGCTTCTGCTGCGCGTGCAGGGGCGACGGCAGCAGCGCAGATAGGGCCGCCGTCGCAAGGGTGACGCCTCGAATGCGCATGGCTCGCTCGCGGGTCCTTCGCATCGCTCGCGGATCCTCAGCACCCGAAGTCGGAAGCACGCTCCGGAGCGTACCCGCTGCGCGTAGCGTTCTGCAAGAGGAAGGCGGCGAAGTCGCGCTCCAATGTAGGGGGACAGCCTCTACCAGCCCGACGCTCCTGCCTGTGGGACAGCCCGGCGGATCACGCGGGCGATCGACCGCCCCGTGCGGGACGGCATGGGCTGTTGTGACGAGAACGCCATGGGATCGACGTGCCGCGCCAGTTCGGGCGCCGGCACCGGATGACGCACGCGCGGCGTTCTCACGGTCGTGCCGCGGTGCGGCGAGCGCCGTGGCGCGGCCGTGCACCATGGCCAACGACCCGCTCGCGATCTCCGGCGAGGCAGCCTAAAGGATCGCGCCATGATCACAGCCTCGGGCCTCGCCATCGTCACGGGCGCCTCGTCCGGCATCGGCGCAGCACTCACACGGCAACTCTCGGCGCGCGGGCAGCCGGTGCTCGCCATCGGCCGGCGAGCGCACCGCCTGGAAGAGCTCTCCGCGCGGGCGCGCGCAGCGTCTCACGCGCCCATCCACCCTCTCGAGCTCGACGTCACCGCAGAGGGTGCAGGCGTCCGTGTTCGGGATCGAGCGCGCGAGCTGGGCGGGGCAGCCTGGCTGGTCAACAACGCCGGCACGACGCGGTTCGGACCCTTCGTGGACGGCGATCCCGCTGCGCAAGCCCTGCTGGTGCGGCTCAACTGCGAGAGCGTCGTCGCGCTGTGCGCAGCGATCGTCCCCGACCTCGTGACGCGCGGCAGTGGGCGCGTGCTCAACATCGCGTCGCTCGCCGCGTTCCAGCCGACCCCGGGGTACGCGGTTTACGGGGCCACGAAGGCGTTCGTGCTCTCGTTCTCCGAGAGCCTTGCGGTGGAGCTCGGCGGGACCGGCGTCACCGTGACGGCCCTGTGCCCGGGGCCGGTGACGACGGAGATCTTCGATGCAGGCGCGCCCGGTGTGCCGCGCAGGAAGCTGCCGTTCGAGCTCTCCGCCGATGCCTGCGCATCCTTCGGCATCGCCGCCGCCGATCGCGGCGATGTGGTCGCCGTCCCCACCGCGTTGAGCAAGGCCACGGCCCAGCTCTCGCGCGTGCTGCCGCGCGCGGCGATACGCCGGCTCTCGGCGCGAATCGGGCTTCCGCTCCTCGGCTATGGCGCGCCTCCGCGAGGCGGCCGCGGCTAGGACGAGAGCTCGATCCCCGGCGACCCATCGATCCGCGGAGGCGGCGCGCGGCTCGGCCCGTGATAACATCAGCTCCGGCGCCCACTCTACCGCGTCCGCCGCGGCTCTCGGGCGCGCGGAACATCATGCGAGCACGATCTCACGTTGTTACTATCCTCCTCAGCCTGGGCCTCTGCGGCAGCGGGTGCGCGCTGCTGCTTGGGCTCGACGACTTCACGGATCAGCCGCCGGACGGCGTGGCCGCCGGCGGCACGGGCGGCTCGGAGGGTACGGACCCGACGTGCTCGCCCGATGCGTCGGAGGAGTGCTACGCCGGTCCGCCGGCGACCAGGAACGAGGGTGCCTGCCGGGAGGGGAGGCGCACTTGCGGCGCCGATGGAGCCTGGGACGTATGCGAGGGCGAGATCCTACCGGCGGTGGAGCGATGCGATGCCGTAGACGATGAAAACTGCGACGGACTAGAGTGCATCGTCTGGGCGACCACATACAAACAAACGGGAGACATCTACCCGATGGGCGTTGCAAGCGACGCCGAGGGGAACGTATTCGTCGGCGCCGCTTTGTTCGGGACGGTTACCATTGGCGGTGAAACACTCGCTTCGGCCGATACCACAGACGTGCTGCTTCTGAAGCTGAGCCCGGCTGGCGATGCCCTATGGGCCAGGAAGTTCGGGGACTCTTCCGCGGACAACCCGTGGGGACTGGCCGTCGACTCCACGGGGAGCCCCATTATGGCCGGCCAAACCACCAGCGGTTCGATCGATTTCGGCGACGGGCCGCTCCCGAAAGGCGCGTTCGTCGCTCGATTCTATGCATCGGGAGAGCATGCCTGGAGCAAGGGTCTGGGGGGCGGAGACGACAGCGTGGTTCATGCTGTCGCGACCGACGCAGATGACGACGTCATCGTGGTGGGATCCTTCGACGAGGCGATCGACTTCGGCGAGGGGCCGATCGCGCCCGACGATAGCTCGGACATCATCGTGGCGAAGCTCGACGGCGCCACGGGCCTCGCGACCGCGCCGGGCTGCTGGACGCGCAAGTTCGGCGGCACAGGGTGGCAGGGGGCCAACACCGTCGCTGTGGACCGATCGAACAACATCTTCGTCGCTGGCTCGTCCAGCGGAACCTTTCGCATAGGAGGGACGTTTGAGATCGAAAATAGCAGCTTCGTCATGAAGTTGACCCCGTCCGGGACACCGGTCTGGGCTACGAAGATGGGCGAGGCGGCGTCCGTGCAGGCGAGGGGTATCACCGTGGACGCCTCGGGGCGACCTGTCGTGGCAGGATATTACAGGGACGAGCTGAAGGTGGGGACACACACGCTGACGGCCTCGGACGACAACGATGCGTTCGTCGTGCAGCTTGAGGCTGACGGCACTGTCAGCTGGGCGCGTGCTTTCGGCGGAGACGGGGATCAGTGGACGGGCGGCGTCGCTCTGGACCCCGACGGCAACATCGTCGTTGTCGGACACGCCACCAGCCAGATCGATTTCGGCGACGGGCCGCTCGCGACGAACGACACCCAGGGTTTCGTTGCTAAGCTCACCCCTGATGCAGAGCTCGTATGGAGTCGTCTCCTGGGCCGTCGCGTCAGCATGTCCGCCGTCGCCACCTCCCCCGAAGGCGAGACGCTCGTCGCGGGCTGGACCAAGGCGGTGGACGCCGACTTCGGCACGGGCCCCCTCCCCTGGACCAGCGACGGCACCCTGCAGCACCTCGTCATCGCCAAGCTGGGCCGGTAACGCGCCGCCACACCGCCGTCGCCGCCGCCGCCGTCTCCAGCGACCGCGTCGCGACCGCTCTCGTCGCCCCTCGCCGCCCAACGTCAACGCCCCACGCCCGCACGAGCGTAGCGAAACGCCCCAGTGTGGCGCCCGCGCCGACGTCCCCACCGCCCAGCGAGCGAGGCCATCGGCTTCCAGCCCGAAACTCCGACCTCTCGAGATGGCATCTCTGTTGCTTTGCCGATCGAGCACCCCGACACGGGGCCGGAGGTCCGTCGATGAGCAAGATTCTGCGTGGGATTGCGGCAGGCTATGGCGCGAAAAAGCTCGGGGGCGGGTGCTTCAGCACCATCCTCATCTTCGTCCTGCTCTGGTGGGTGCTGGGGCACTTCGGCATCTTCCGCTGATCGCCGCCCGCGCGCCCCTCAGCGCGACCGGCCCTTCTTCCGCTGCGCCTTGCGCGCGAAGAACGCCCGCCGCGCGTCCGACGATTTCGCGCCTTGCCGCTTCTTCACCTTCGGCGGGGTCTTCGCGAGCGGGACGTCGACCGGCGGCTCGCCGAGGCGGCCGCGCGGCGTGAGCGACGCGCGCTGGTAGGTGATGAGCTCGCCCGCCTTCTCGAACGAGTCCTCGCGCACCTCCACGAGCCCCGCGCGCACGAGGCCGCCGAGGAGGTGCTCGAAGTCGCGCCGCTCGAGCGATCCGCCGGCGAACGCCTCGCGGTAGAGCCGGCCGGTCGGCTGCTCGCCGTCGCGCAGCGCCGAGAGGATCCTCGCGATCGCCTGCGCCTCGTCGCGGCTCGGCGCCCGGAACTCCCGCGCCGCGCACGCGGCCGGCGCGCAGACGTCGCAGAGGCCGCAGGGCTCGCCGCTGTCCTCCTGGTCGCCGAAATGGCGGACCAGGTGCAGCATGCGGCAGCCGTGGCTCTCGGTGAACCGCGCCATCTGCACGAGCTCGGCGAGCTTGTGGCGCCGCTGCGCCTCGTAGGGCCCGCGCCACCCCGGCTCGCCCAGGGCCACGCCCCCGTCCGGATCCACGCGCGCGCCGCCGTGGATCCAGAGCTTCTCCAGGGCCTTGTCCGCGACCTCCGGTTCCATCCCGAGATCGCCCAGGATCTCCTCCCGCGGGCGCGGCTCCGCAGAGAGGGCCCCCTCGATCCTCTGCAAGACCGCCGGATCAGGGTAGTCGCGCTCGTGGAAGAACTCGTGCATTCGCCGGTCGACATACGAGTGCATCAGCACGGCCCGCGACGGGAGCCCGTCGCGGCCGGCTCGGCCGATCTCCTGGTAATACCCCTCCAGGCTCCCGGGCAGCCCAGCGTGGATGACCGTGCGGACGTCGGGCTTGTCGATGCCCATGCCGAACGCGATCGTGGCGACGATAACCTCGGTGCTGCCATCGAGGAACGCCGCCTGGATCCGGTCGCGGACCTGCGGGGCCAGGCCCGCGTGGTACGCCTCGGCGGGGAGATCTTCCGCGAGACCGGCGGCGAGCGACTCGGCCTCTTTCCGGGTCGGCGCATACACGATCGCGGGCGTGCGGCCCTCCTGCCCGAGCAGCGCGCGCACCCGGGCGAGGCGCTCTCCCGGGCTGACCTCGAGGAGCTCGATACCCAGGTTGCTCCGCCGGAAGCCGTGAATGAAGCGCGCCGCGGAGGTGAGCCCGAGCTGCTCGACGATGTCGTCCTGCACGACCGGCGTCGCGGTCGCGGTGAGCGCGATGACCGGCGCTGGACGGAGCGCCGGGAGCCGCTGGCCGAGCATGCGGTAATCAGGCCGGAAGTCGTGGCCCCACTTGGAGATGCAATGGGCCTCGTCGACGGCGACGAGCACCGGCTTTCTGCGGGCGAGCAGCTCGGGGAAGCCGGGCACGCGGAGCCGCTCGGGGGCGATGAACAGGAAGTCGAGCGCGCCGTCCAGGTAATCGATACAGGCCTTGCGGGACTCGGGCCGGCTCCGGCCGGAGTGGATCCGCTCGGCGGCGAACCCGCACGCCCGGAGCTTGGCGGTCTGATCCTCCATCAGGGCGATGAGCGGGCTCACGACGAGCGTGGTGCCGCCGCGCGCGATCCCGGGGAGCTGGTAGCAGAGCGATTTGCCGGCGCCGGTGGGCATGACGAGGAGCACGTCGCTCCCCGCGGCCGCCGTCCGGCAGACCGCCTCCTGGTAGCGGCGGAACGCGCGGAAGCCGAAGCACTGCTGAAGCAACTGGAGGAGATCCGCGGGCCGGCGCGCCGGCGGTGACGCAGCGATCGACGCGCGCGCCGAGGAAGGCGCGGCGCCCGCCGTGGCGCGCGGAGGCGGCTCGACGATCGCGGCGGCGCGCGGAGGAGGAGGCGGCGAGAGCGGCGCGACGGCCGCGGCGGCGCGCTCCGGAGGTGACTTGACGGCCGCGGCGCGCGCCGGCCTGGGCGCCGCCGCCGCGGCGACCGCGCCCGCCGCGGCGGACGAGCGCACCACGGCCGCCGCGCGCGCCCGGGTCGGCAGCGGGGATGCGGCCGCCCCCGCGAGCGCCGGAAGGGCGCCGCGCGAGGCGGTGCCCGGCGCGCCCCCCGCGCCGCCGGCCGGCGCGCGCCGGGGCGTCGCGCGCGGCGCCTCGCGGTCGCGACGGGCCTCCGCCGCCGCGGGCGCAGCGCCGCGGCCGCTCCCGAGGCCCGGCCGCGCGCCGCGCTCCGGAAACGGAGACGACCGCTCCTCCGGCCGGGGCGCCGCGCCCCCCGCCGGGCGCCGCCCGGCGCTCACCTCCTCCACCACATGGCGCACGTACGACTCGATGCCCGCCATGAACGAGGCCAGATCGCCGCCGCCCCGGGCCATGCGGGCGAGCTTCGCCTCCCACGCGCCCGTCATCGCGGGGCTCTTCACGTCCGCGTGGACGACCTCGATCAGCCCGATGCCCTTGTCGGTCGCGTGCAGGAGCTTGCCCTTGCGCACGAGGTACTCGCGCCGGAGGAGCGTCTCGATGATCGCCGCCCGCGTGGCCGGGGTGCCGAGGCCCGAGTCCTTCATCGCCTCGGAGAGCTCCTTCTCGTCGAGGCTGCTGCCCGCGGTCTCCATCGCGGTGAGCAGCGTGGCCTCGGTGAAGCGCGGCGGCGGGCGCGTCTTCTTGGACAGCGCCTGCGCGTCGAGCACGAGCTGGACCTGCCCCCGCGCGAGGCCCGGCGGGAGCAGCTGATCCGCGGTCTCGCGCTCGCCCTCCCCCTCGTCCGCCTCGCGCCCCTCGCCTCCCTTGGCGTCTCCCTTGACGTCCGATTCCCCCTTCTTGCGCGGCCTCGCCGGCGGCTTGCCGAAGCCGATGTCGAGCACCTTCCACCCGACCTTCTCCACGACGCTGCCCGCGCTGTGGTAGCGATCCACGATCGGCGCCCCGGCGCCCTCGCCCCGGGCGCGCGTGGTGATCGCGGTGATGACCGTGGTGATCGCGGTGACGTGATCCTCGTGCCACGCCGAGAGCAGGCGGCGGCAGACGAGGTCGAAGATCTTCTGCTCGTCCGGCGAGAGCTCCGCGCGCGAGGCCCGGGCGCCGGTGGGGATGATGGCGTGGTGATCGCCGACCTTGCCGTCGTCGACGAAGCGCTTGCCGAGCGGCCGGGTCCCCGTCCCCGGCGCGAGCATGCCCTGGTAGGCGCCCTCGATCGCCTGCACCACGGCGCCGAGCGTGGCGGCCACGTCCGTCGAGAGGTGGCGGCTGTCGGTGCGCGGATAGCTGATGAGCTTCCTGCGCTCGTACAGCGCCTGCGCCACCTCGAGCGTCCTCTGCGCCGAGAAGCCGTAAAGGCGGTTCGCGTGCCGCTGGAGCTCGGTCAGGTCGTAGAGCAGCGGCGGCGGGAGGCGGCGGGACTCGGACCTCACCGCCTCGACGCGCGCCTCGCCGCGCCGGGCCCGCTCGATGATGCGCCGCGCCTCCTCGCCGTCCGGCGGGAGGCGCCGCCGCGACGGCGCGGTCTCGGCCTTCTCGCCCTCGCCCGCGGGGCCCGTCGGCTCGCGCGGATCGCTGGCGAGCGGCTGGTCCCGGAAATACGTGCCCTTGTACGACGCGTCCGCGGCGCCCTCGCCGCCCTCCCGGAGCGGGCAGAAGGTCGCGACGACCTCGAGGTACGGCTCCGGGACGAACCGCCGGATCGCGAGCTCGCGCTCGACGACCACGGACAGCGTGGGCGTCTGCACGCGGCCGACCGAGAGATCCTGATCGAAGACGAGGCTGTAGGCGCGCGAGAGGTTCATGCCGACGAGCCAGTCGGCCCGGCTGCGCCCGCGCGCGGCGTCGGCGAGGCCGTCGTAGCTGCGCGCGTCGCGCAGCCGCCGCAGGCCGTCGCGGATGGCGTCGGGGGTGAGCGACGAGATCCAGAGCCGGTCGACCGGCTTCTTGCAGGCGGCCGCCTCGTAGATGTAGCGGAAGATGAGCTCTCCCTCGCGGCCCGCGTCGGTCGCGCAGATGACGCGCTCGACGTCGCGCCGGCCCAGGATCTTCCGGACGATCTCGAACTGCGCCCGCGTCCCGGGGAGGACGACGAGCGGGAACCGCGCGGGCAACATCGGCAGGAGGTCGAGCCGCCAGCGCTTCCAGGCGGGGTCGATCTGGTGCGGCTCGGCGATGGCGACGAGGTGCCCCACCGCCCACGTGACGACGTAGCCGCCGCCCTCGAGGAACCCCTCGGCGCGCCGCGAGGCCCCGAGCACCGCGGCGATGTCGCGGGCGACGGCGGGCTTCTCTGCGACCACGGCGATCATGCGAAGACCATGCGACCACCGGGAGCCACGGGCGTCGCCCGCGCCTCCCGCGGGGCGTTGATAGCGCGTGCCGCGCTCGGGCGGTATGGAGAAGCGCGCCGGACGGCCGCGAGCGGCGCGCGGACGGGCGGGTGGCGCCCTCAATCGCCCCGAGAAATTCCACGGAACGGCGGGAACGCAGCGCCGAGGCCGATGCCGCCTCGGAGGCTCCCCTCCCCGCCGCCATGCTCCGACGACGGTACGTCCAGCGCGCGCCACGCGATGTCTCCGGCCGCCTCTCGAAACGCGGGCGACATGGACTTGGCCCTATCGTGGACCGTCGCGCGTGGCCGCCTGCCGTCCTCGAAGGACGATGATGACACCACGTCGTCCGCGCGCCTGACACACCACACACCGGTCGACTCACGATCTCTCCATCCGCGCTTGACAGCCGCTCACCGCCGCTGCGAGCATCGACGCTCTGCAACGATAAGCACCCTTCCTATGACGAAGCTCTGTCCGTGGCGGCGGTTGCTCTGCCTCATGATCGCCGCGCTCGGCGCCGCGTGCACTCCGCCTGAAAAGAAGGTGATCCGCATCGCCGTCGGCACGCAGAACGCGACGATCAACTGCGCCACGGGCGGGCTGCTCCTCCGCGAGCTCGATCTGCTCAAGCGATATCTCCCCAGAGAAGGGGCCTACGAGGACGTCCGTTACGACATTCAATGGAGGGACTTCTCGTCGGGGCCCCCGATCACGGCCGAGATGATCGCCGGCGGCCTCGATTTCGGCATGATGGCCGATTTCCCGGCAGTCCTGAACGGCATCGCGTCGGAGCAGGCGGGCAAGCGCAGCATTTATATTGCGACGCTGTCCGGCAGCGCCGCAGGCGCCGGGAACGGGATCGTGGTCCCGATCGACTCCCCGGTGCACGGCGTGCCCGATCTCAAGGGCAAGCGCGTCTCCGTGCCGTTCGGCTCGACGGCGCACGGGATGCTGCTGCGCGCGCTGAGCGACGCCGGCCTCGACCCGGAGCGGGACGTCACGCTCGTGCCGCAGCAGCCCGCCGAGGCCGAGGCGGCGCTCCGAGACAACAGCATCGACGCCCACGCCAGCTTCGTCCCCTTCGTCGAGCTGTTCCCCTTCCGCGGCGCCGCGCGCAAGATCTACGACGGCGCCACCACGCAGATCCCCACCTCGCACGGCATGCTGGTGCGCGCCGCCTACGCGGAGGAGCACCCGGAGGTCGTCGTCGGGCTCCTCCGCGCGATCATCGAGGCAGACCGCATCTTCGAGCGCGATCCCGAGCGGTACAGCGAGCTCATCGAGCAGGTGACCGGGGTCGACGCCGAGGTGGCCTACATGTTCCACGGCCCCCTCGGGATCCAGACGCGCGACGTCACGCTCAAGCCCCAGTTCCTCCGCGGGCTGCGGGTCGCGGCCGACACGCTGGCGCTCCTCAAGCGGACGAACGCCTCGCTCGACGTCGATCGGTTCGTGGACGATCGCTACATCCGGCAGGCGTGCGCGGCGTCCGGCGTGAGCTACGAAGAGCGGCTCTCGCGCCGCGCCAGGGTGCCCCTCGCGCAGCGCGACGCGCGCACCGGGGCGCCGATCGCGGAGCCGAAGCGCGCCGCGCAGCTCTGGGTGGACGGCGAGGCCCGGGTGCGATCGTACGAGAACGCGGCCTCCGCGCTCGCGGCGCGCCAGGCGCTCTCGGCCGAGGGGAAGCGGCCGCGCGCCATGTTCGTGCACGACCGACACACGGGCCTGAAGCTGCTGGCCGAGCAGGCGTGGTACGCGGAGACGGAAGACGGCGACCTCGACGCGTTCCTGTCGAGGGACTACGCGGAGACCTGGGCCCGCGAACGGAAGGGCGACGTGCGGCAGCTCGACGATCTCCAGATCTTCTACCCCCCGCTGGAGCAGCAGCCCGCCGCGCCGTGACGTCGCCGCGCGCTGCGTCTACGCCTTCAAAAGGATTCGTGAATTGGGTAACGTGACGAGCGGGTCGCGCCCGGGCGCGGCAGGTCCCTCATGAGGCACGTTGCAGGAGACCCCACCGCGCCGCCGAGACCTGCGCGTCGGAGGAGGAGAGGCGGTTGAGAGCCCTGGTCGTCCGCGCCCGCTCGTGGGCTTGCGCGCTCCCGCTCACCGCCGTGGTCGAGACCATGCGCGCCCTCGACGTCCGGAGCGTCCCCGGCGCGCCGCGGTTCGTGCGCGGGCTGGCCGTCATCCGCGGGGCGCACGTGCCCGTGATCGACCTCGCGGCGCTGTTCGGCGTCGCGGACGGGCAGCGCGGGGCGCGCCTCGTCTCGGTCCGCGCCGGAGCGCGGCCGCTCTCGCTCGAGGTCGACGAGGTGCTCGGCATCAAGGAGCTCGACCCGGCCGCCCTGGAGCAGACTCCGCCGCTCGTCGCCCAGGCCCTGCCGGAGTGCGTGGACAGCCTCGGCACGCTCGACGGGCAGGCGATGGCGCTGCTCGAGACGGCGCGGCTCCTGCCCGAGGCCGCGTGGTCGGCCCTCCGAGGCACGGCGTGAGCTCCGCCGAGCGCGACCTCGGCCCGCTCGAGGAGCTCCTGGAAGAGCGCCTCGGGCTCTCGCGCGCGTCCCTGCACCTCGGCGCCGATCTCGAGGCCGTGCTGCGCGAGCGGATGCGCGCCCGGGGGTGCTCCGATCTGGGCGACTACCGGCGAGCGCTCGACCGGCCCGAGGTCGCCCGCGAGGAGCTCCACGTGCTCGCGGGCCAGCTCACGGTCGGGGAGACGTACTTCTTCCGCGAATGGCAGCAGATCGAGGCCTGCGTCGAGATCGCCCTGCCGGAGCGCTTCGCCGCGCGTCAGGGCGGCGAGCCGATCACCGTGCTCTCGGCGGGCTGCGCCTCGGGCGAGGAGGCGTACACGCTCGCGATCGCGCTCCACGCCGCGTACCCGGGGCTCCTGCCGCACCGGATCAAGGTCGTCGGCGTCGACGTCAACCCGGGCGCCATCCAGAAGGCGCAGCGGGCGCGGTACTCGGAGTGGGCCCTGCGGGCGGTCCCGGACGACATGCGCCAGCGCTTCTTCGCGCGCGCCGGGGCCGACGTCGCGCTGCGCCAGGAGATCGTCAGGCTCGTCGAGTTCCAGGTCCGGAACCTCCTCGACGACGACCCCGCCTTCTGGAGGCCCGGCGCGTTCGACGCGATCTTCTGCCGCAACGTCCTCATGTACTTCGCGCCGCAGAGGATGGCCGAGGTGCTCGACCGGCTCCACGCCGCGCTCGCGCCGCGCGGCTTCCTGTTCCTCGCCTCGAGCGAGTCGCTCCGCGCCGCGAGCGCCGCGTTCGAGGCGGCGCACTCGCACGGCATCTTCTACTACCGGCGGAGCAGCGCGCCCCCCCGCCCCGCGCGCGGCGACGCCCCGCGCGCGAGCCGCTGGGTCGCGCGCATCCGCGAGGCCTCCGCGCGCGTCGCCGAGGTGGCCCAGCGCGTGTCGCCGCCCCCGCGGGGCGACGCGCCGGCCTCGCCGACCGCGCAACGCGCGTTCCCATCGACGAGGCCCCCGCCGACGAGGCCCCCGTCGACGAGGCCGCCGGCGCTGGCCGAGCTCGCGGCGATCGACAGGGCGCTGGAGCTCATCGGCGGCGAGCGGTTCACCGACGCGATGGCGGCGCTCGCGGCGCTGCCCCAGCGGGCCGCGTCGAGCGCCCGTGTCGAGCTCCTGCGCGCGGTGATCCTCTGCCAGCAGGGCGAGCTGGCCCGCGCCGAGCGCGCCTGCCAGCGCGCGCTCGACGCGGGCGACGCCGGGGACAGCGGCGCGGCCCACTACGTGCTCGGCCTCTGCCAGGAGCAGGCCGGCGACGCCGCGGGCGCCGCGCAGCACTACAAGGCCGCGGCGTCGCGCGATCCAAGCTTCGCCATGCCGCACCTCCGGCTCGGGCTGCTCGCGAAGCGCGCCGGCGACCTCGCGACCACGCTGGACGAGCTCGGCCGCGCGGCGGCGCTGCTGGTCTCGGAGCGGCAGGAGCGCCTCGTGCTGTTCGGCGGCGGCTTCCCGAGGTCGGCGCTGATCGGCCTCTGTCAGGCCGAGCTCACGGCCCGGGGAGGGCGCGCCGGATGAAGCGCGCCCTGCTCGCCGAGCGCCTCGCCGCGCTGCAGGCCGCCTTCGACGCGTCCTTCGCCGAGCCCGCGCGCCCCCGCGCCGAGGAGCCGGCGCGCGCGCTCGCCGTCCGCGCGGGCGACCGCAGGCTCCTCGTGCGCATCGAGGAGCTCGCCGCCGTCGAGCCGTGCCGCCGGATCGTGCCGCTCGCCGGCGGCCCGCCGGGGCTGCTCGGGCTCGTCGGCCTGCGCGGCCGGCTCGCCGCGGCGTACGACCTCGCCGCGCTCGTCTCCGGCCGGCCGCGCGCCGGCGTGGGCGCGGCGGCGGCCGGGCCGGCGCCGCGCTGGCTCCTCGTCTGCGCCGAGCACCCCGACATCGCGCTCGCGATCGACGAGATCGAGGGCCACGCCAGCGTCCCGCGCGAGGGCGCGCGCTCCGCCGCCGGCGAGCGCGAAGGCGCGGGCGAGCTCGTCACGGAGGCCGTCGAGGTCGACGGCGAGCCGCGGGGCCTCCTCCGCGTCGCCGCCGTCGCGGACACCGTCTTGCGCCGGGCCGAGCGAGGCGCAGAGCGTCCCAAGGAAGATCGATGAAGACCACGTGGACCATCCCGCAGCAGATCGCCGCCAGCCTGTTCTTCCCCCTCGTCGTGCTGATCGCGCTGGGCGTCGTCTCCGTCCACAAGACGGCGAGCCTGCTCGAGATCAGCCAGGAGCTGAAGCACACCTACCGGGTGCTCACCGAGCTCGACGAGCTCCACGCCCACTTCCTCGACGCGGAGACGGGGCAGCGGGGGTTCATCATCACCGGCGACGACGCGTTCCTGGAGCCCTACGAGATCGCGCTGCACTCGATCGACGCCGACTACGAGGAGCTGCGCCGGCTGACCGAGGGGAACCTGGGCGCGCAGGGGCGGCTCGACCGGCTCCGGCCGCTCATGCGGGACAAGCTCGAGGAGATGCGCCTCTCGGTCGAGCAGCGCCGCCGCGAGGGCGCCGCGGCCGCCGCGGCGACGGTCGCGAGCGGCCGCGGCCGGCGGGCCATGGATGACATCCGCGCCGTCGCCGGCGAGCTCCGCGCCGAGGAGATGCGCGCCCTCTCGGCGCGAGAGGAGGAGGCCGCGGCGAGCGAGCAGCGCCTGCTCGTCACCCTCACCGCGGGCTCCGCGCTCACCGTCCTCGTCGTCGCCGCGGTCGGCTTCCTGATCATCCGCGGCATCAACCGCCGCATCCACTCGGCGACCCGCCGCATCGAGAGCTCCGCGACGGAGCTCCAGGCCGCCGCCACGCAGCAGGCGCAGGGCTCGAAGGAGCAGGCGACCACCTCGACCGAGGTCTCCGCCACCATGCGGGAGCTGCTCTCGACCTCCCACCAGATCGCCGAGAGCACGCAGCGGGTGACGCAGATCGCCGCCGACACCGCCGCGGCCGCGCGCGCCGGCGACGAGACCGTGAAGCGGGCGCGCGAGGGCATCGACGGCGTCCAGCGCCAGGTCGAGCAGATCGTCCTCCACATGCTCGATTTCGGCAAGAAATCCCAAGAGATCGGCGGGATCCTCCAGATCATCAACGAGCTCGCCGAGCAGACGAACATCCTCGCGATCAACGCGACGATCGAGGCGGCCGGCGCCGGGGACGCGGGCCGGCGCTTCGGGGTGGTCGCCGACGAGATCCGCAAGCTCGCCGACCGCGTGGGCGGCTCGACCAAGGAGATCCGCGCGCTCATCGAGGAGATCCGCGCGGCCGCGAACACGACCGTGATCGCGACCGAGAGCGGCTCGAAGGCGGTCGACGCGAGCGCGCGCCAGTTCGGCGAGGTCGCCACGAGCTTCCGGCAGATCTCGGAGCTCGTCAGCAGCACCGCCGAGGCGTCGCGCGAGATCGAGCTCAGCACCAAGCAGCAGGCCACGGCGGTCGAGCAGGTCAACGCGGCGCTGCTCGACGTGGCGCGCACCGCGCGCGAGACGGAGGCGAGCTCGTCGGTCACGCTCAAGACGTCCTCCGAGCTCGCGACGCTCTCGAAGGACCTCGTCCGCCTCATCCAGCGGCCAGCCGGGGCGTAGGAGCACCGCTTGGGGAGCGATCTTTACAAATACTTCCGGATGGAGGCCCAGGAGCTCGCGGACGGGCTCGCGTGGAGGTTGCTCGATCTCAAGGAGCAGGGCGGCCAGGGGGAGCCGCTCGACCAGTGCTTCCGGCTGGCGCACACGCTGAAGGGCGCCGCCGGCGCGGCCAAGCAGCTCAAGATCGCCGAGCTCGCCCACACGGTCGAGGACGTGCTCACGCCGTTCCGGCGGGACCGCCAGCCGATCCCGGCGGAGCACATGGGCGAGCTGATGCGGCTCATCGGGCTCATCCGCGACGAGGTCTCCCGCCTCGCCGCGGAGGAGCCCTGCGACCCCGAGCGCGGCCGTCCGGCCCGGCGCAGCGCGCACGAGGAGGTGGCGCGCGTCGATCTGGCCCACGTGGGCGCGCTGGCCGACGAGATCGGCGAGGCGATCGTGCAGCTCGAGTCGCTGCGGAGCAGCGCGGAGGCGCTCGATCGGGCCGAGCGCCTCACCGAGGCGCTCGGGACCGTGAGCTCGCCGGAGGAGGTGGTGCGCAACCTGGGGGAGCTCGGCGCGCGGCGGGCCGGGGGGCTCTACCGCGAGCTCTGCGCTGCGCTCGCGGCCGCGCGCGCGGAGCTCGCGCGGGGCATCGACCGGCTCTCCACCGAGCTCCGGCAGGCGCAGGCGCGCACGCGCGAGCTGCAGCTCCTGCCGTGCGCCGGCGTGCTCGAGGCGGTGGAGCTCGCGGTGCGCGAGGCGGCGGACTCGCTCGGCAAGCGCGTCGATTTCCAGGCGAGCGGCGGCGACATCCGGCTCGACAGCGCGGTGATCTCCGCGCTGCGGGACGCGGCGCTGCACATGGCGAGGAACGCGGTCGACCACGGGATCGAGCCCGAGGCCGCGCGTCGCGCCGCGGGGAAGCCGGCGGCCGGGCAGATCCAGCTCCGGGTCGAGCAGCGCGGCAGCCGGGTCGCCCTGATCTGCAGCGACGACGGCCGCGGCGTCGACGTGGCCGCGGTCCGGAGGGCGGTCGTGCGCGCGGGGCTCCGCCGCGAGGAGGAGGCGTACGACCTCACCGCGGAGGACGCGCTGGAGCTCATCTTCGGGCCGGGGGTGAGCACGTGCGAGGCGATCACCTCGCTCTCGGGCCGCGGCGTCGGCCTCGACGTGGTGCGCGAGACCGCGGCGAAGCTGAGCGGCACGGCGAGCGCAGAGAGCCAGCCCGGGCGCGGGACCACGATCGAGCTCGTGGTCCCGATCTCCCTCTCGTCGGTGACCGCGCTGCGGATCGAGGACGGCGGCCACACGGCGCTCCTGCCGCTCGACGCCGCGCGGCACGCCCTCCGGCTCGACGCGGGCGCGATCGTCCGCGGCCCGGAGCGCGACGCGATCGTGATCGAGGATCGCCTCGTGCCGTTCGCGCGCCTCGCCGCGGTGCTCGGCGCGGCGGAGCCGGAGGGCGAGCCGCGCTGCGCGGTGGTCGTCGGCGCGGGCGCGTCGCAGGCGGTGCTCGGGGCCGATCGCCTCCTCGGCGCGGTGCCCGTCGTCGTGAAGCCGCTCCCCGCGGCGGCGGGGGCGCCGCCCGCGGCGCTCGGGGCCAGCCTCGACGCGCGCGGCGACCCGGTGCTCGTCCTCGATCCGCGCGGCCTGGTCGAGCTCGTGCGCGCGGCCGGCCCGGGCGGCGCGCGGAGGCGCGAGCGGCGCCCGCCGCCGCCGATCCTCGTCGTGGACGACTCGCTCACCACCCGGATGCTCGAGCAGAGCATCCTCGAGTCCGGCGGGTACGAGGTCGATCTCGCGTCCTCGGGCGAGGAGGGGCTGCGCAAGGCGGCCGAGCGGCGTTACGGCCTGTTCCTCGTGGACGTGGAGATGCCGGGGATGAACGGCTTCCAGTTCGCCGAGCGCGTCCGCGCCGATCCGGCGCTGCGCGAGACGCCGCTCGTCATCGTGACGTCGCTGTCGTCGGCGGCCGATCGCCGCCGCGCCAGGGAGGCGGGCGCGGACGACTACATCGTGAAGGGCGAGTTCGACCAGCGGCGGCTGCTCGACACCGTGGCCGGGCTCGTCGCTCGAGCGCGGGGGGCCGCGTCGTGAGCCGCGCGCCGCAGGCCGAGCCCCGCGCCCCCTCGCGGAAGATCCGCGTGCTGGTGGCCGACGACTCGCGCACGGTCCGCAGGCGCATCGTGGCCGCGCTCGAGGCGGACCAGGAGATCGAGGTGGTCGGCGAGGCCGGCGACGGGGAGGCCGCGATCGCGCTGTGCGAGCAGCTCCGGCCCGACGTGCTCACGCTCGACATGATGATGCCCAAGGCGAGCGGGGTCGCGGTGACCGAGCACGTGATGGCCTACTGCCCCACGCCGATCCTCATCGTCTCGGCCTCGCTCGAGCGCGGGGAGGCGCTCGGGACGTTCGACGCGCTGGCCGCGGGCGCCGTGGACGTGCTCGACAAACCGGCGGCCGGCGACGAGGGCGACGCCTGGGATCTGCGGCTCGTGAGCGCGGTGAAGCTCGTCGCGCGCATCAAGGTGATCACGCACCTGCGCAGGAAGCTCCGGCCCGCGCGCCCCCTGCCCGCCGTGGAGGCGCCGGGCGGCGCGCGCGCGGATGACGGCTGGTGCCGGGTCATCGCGATGGGCGCCTCGACCGGGGGGCCGTCGGCCATCGTCGAGGCGCTGAGCCCGCTGCCGGCGTCGTTCCCGGTGCCCATCCTGCTCGTCCTGCACATCGGCGCGCCGTTCGCGCCCGCGTTCGCCGAGTGGCTGGCCGGGCGGCTCGCGATCCCGGTCTCGATCGCGACCGACGGGGAGCCGCTCCCGCGCGCCGGCCAGCCCGGCGTGAGGCTGGCGCTGCCCGACAGGCACCTCGTGGTCCAGGAGGGGCGGCTCCGCCTGACCGACGGTCCGGAGCGGCACTCGTGCCGCCCCTCGGTCGACGTGCTCTTCGCGTCGGTCGCGGTCGAGGTCGGCGAGCGCGCCATCGGCTGCCTGCTGACGGGCATGGGCCGCGACGGCGCCGAGGGGATGCTCGCGATGAAGCGCGCGGGGGCGACGACCCTCGCCCAGGACGAACCGTCGTCGGTCGTGTTCGGGATGCCGCGGGAGGCCATCGCGCGGGGCGCGGCGCAGCACATCTTATCCGCCGGGGCCATTGGCCCTACGTTGCTGGCGCTGTCCAGGAGCACGAGGAAATCGCCATGAAGCCGCACGTCCTGATCGTCGATGACAGCCTCACGATACGCATGGATCTCCGGACCCTGCTCACCACCGGCGCCGGGTTCGTGGTGACGGCGTGCGAGACCAAGGCGCTTGCCCAGAAGGTCCTGAAGACGAGGGCGTTCTCCCTGGTGATCCTCGACGTGCTCCTGCCGGACGGCGACGGGCTCGACCTCCTCCGGGAGATCCGCACCTCGGAGGATCTCGCGCACATGCCGGTCATCCTCCTGTCCACCGAGATCGAGGTGAGGCACCGGATCCACGGGCTGAGCATGGGCGCCGACGAGTATGTCGGGAAGCCGTACGACGGGAGCTACCTCGTGCACCGGGCGATGGAGCTCGTGAGCGAGCGCAGCAGCGCGCGCCGCGCGGCGGAGGGCGGCGGCTCGGGCCTGAGCGGCAAGAAGATCCTCGTCGTGGACGACAGCCCCACGTACCGCGCCTCGCTCGCGCACGTCCTGCGGCAGGACGGCTGCGACGTCATCCCGGCGCAGTCGGGCGAGGAGGCGCTGAGCCTGCTCTCCGTCGAGGGGGTCGACTGCGTGATCATGGACCTCCTGATGCCGGGGATGGGCGGCCTGGAGGCCGCGCGGCGGATCAAGCAATCGAGCGGCACGAGCCACATCCCCGTGGTCATCCTGACGGGGCACGACGACGCCGCGACGCGGGCGGAGGGCGCGCGCATCGGCGTCGACGACTTCGTGCTGAAGGCGCCCGAGCTGACGATGCTGCGGTCGCGGCTGCGGGGCCTGTTCCGGAACAGGCCTGCGCCGGCCGCGGGCGGCGGGGCCGCCGCGCGGCGCGCCGGGAGCAGCCCGGATCTCCCGCCGCCGAGCTCGCGGGCCGGCAGCCGCGCGCGCAGCGTGTTCCCGGGGGCCGGGTCGCTGTTCGATCAGGTCGTCGCGGTGAGCGGGCTCTCGAGCGTGATCGGGCCGAGCACCATCGTGCGGGCGTGCCGGCGCGCGGGCATCGAGCCGTGGTCGATGTCGCCCGAGGACCTCCACCGCGCGCTGCCGGCCATCCGGGAGACGCTGCGCATGTTCCTGAGCGAGGAGGACTCCGAGCGCGGCATCGCGGCCATCAGCCTGCTCGCGCGCGACGCGGCGTCCGCCGCGAGCTGAGCGGGCTCGCTGGAATCACACGGCAACGGGCGATATCGGACGCTCGAGGAGGATCACGGGGGATCCCAGCGCCGCCAGGAGCGCCTCCCTCAGGCCCAGCATGGCCTGCTCGGCCTGTGCCTGGGCGTGCTCGGCTCTCGTCTCCAGGTCGCTCATCATTCCCTGGAGCCGACCGATGAGGTCGGCGGAGCCAAACAGCTCGGCCATGCCTAAAAGAACTGGAGCTTGCCGCCGCTGACGGCCAGATCGAGGCCCAGCACCGCCGAGGAGTAACGCCCCATCTGCGGCACGATGCGCTGGTAGCGCGGCGCATCCGGGGCTGGCAAGCGGTAGCCGTGGACCTGCTGCCGCAGCCGGTCGTACACGAAATACTCCGGGATGCCCAGCCGCGCGTAGCGCACGAGCTCCCGCCGATGGCTGCGGTCAACGCGCGGTTGACGGGGCGCGCGTCGGCACCGTCAAGCACGTCAACCCGCGGTTGACTCGGCGAGCTCACGGCGCGCTGCGACAAGGGCTTTGGCGCCGCGAGCGCGGCGCGGCTTCCAGCGGGCCGGAATGCCCGCCGGTGGGCAGCTTGGAGAAGGCGGCACCGACATTGCTTGTCGCCCCATCGGCGCCTCTCAGGACGTCGGTCGGCTCCGGGTCACCTATCACCACAATTTCTTCGATCGTTCGGATCAGCGCAACCCGCGGGTCCGCTTCGGCGAGCCCGTGCACGTCTACAACAACGATTACAACGACAACAGCTATGAAATCGCGTCCACCTGGAACGCCGGGGTGGTCGCCGAGGGCAACTATTTCTTCAGCGTCAACAACCCCGGCCGGGTGCTCTTCGAGGACAACAGCCCTGGCCGCATGGTCGCTCGGGACAACACCCTCGTCGAGTGCAACCACGAGATCGAGGTGGCTGGCCCGGTGGTCGAGCCGAGCACCTACTACGACTATACGGTGGACAGCAGCGCGGATGTCCCGGCGATCGTGATGGCCGGCGCCGGCGTGGGCAAGATCGGGCTTTGAAGCTTCCCTGCAAAGGCGGGCCTCTCGGAGCTGGGCCCGCCTCAAGAACGGAGAGACCAGTGCACATTCGATTCCTCCGCGCTCGTCGGGCGTCCGACGCGGCCGCCCTGGCGATTCTCATGATCCTCGCGGCATGCTCGACCGATCCCGAGGGAGGCGCGGCGACCAGCGGCTCTGCCACCATCGGCTCGGGCGGCGCAGGAGGCTCCGGCGGCGGCAGCAGCTCCGCCGCGACCGGTCCGGGTGGCGGGGGCGGGTCAGGCGGCTCAGGAGGTTCGGACGGAACGGGCGGCTCGGCCACCGTCGGCTCCGGCGGCGCAGGAGGCTCGGGCGGCTCGGGCGGCTCGGGCGGCGCAGGCGGCGCAGGCGGCTCTGGGCCCGTCGAGGACGTGGGCACGGTGATCAAGGTGACGACCCTCGACGCGGACGGACCGGGATCGCTGCGCGAAGCGATCGAGACGCCGGGCCGACGCATCATCGTGTTCGAGGTCGGCGGGATCATCGATCTGAACAAGGCCCGCCTCGACATCACCAAGCCGTTCGTCACGATCGCCGGCCAGACAGCGCCCTCGCCGGGCATCACGCTGATCCGCGGCGGCATGAGGATCAGCACGCACGACGTGCGGATCCAGCACCTCCGCTTCCGCATGGGCGACGCCGGCGCCGCGCCAGCGTCCGGGTTCGAGCCCGACGTCACGACCGACGGCCCTTCCGCGTACAACATCGTGATCGATCATTGCTCGGTGGCGTGGGGCGTGGACGAGAACCTGTCCGTCTCGGGCCCCCGCTTCAACGGCCCCGCCGGCACATCGCACCGCGTAATCCTCAGCAACAACATCATCGCCGAAGGGCTCCACGAATCCGTGCACGCGAAGGGCGCGCACTCGATGGGCACCCTCGTGCACGACTACTGCACCGATGTCACCGTCGTCGGCAATCTCTACGCCCACAACTACGAGAGAAACCCCTGGTTCAAAGGGTTCGCGACGGGGACGATCGTGAACAACGTCGTCTACAATCCCGGGAAATGGGCGATGCGGCTGGGCCCCGTCGTCAAGGAGTGGGAGAGCTCGGGCATCACGCCGGAGCCGCCCAGGGTCAGCATCGTCGGCAACTACATGCAGCACGGCGTGGACACGCTGCCAGGACTCCCGATGGTGGGCACCAACTCGATGGGCTCGGCGTACCTGGAGGACAACATCGTCGTCGACGCGAGCGGTGAACCGGCGCCGCTCGCCTCCCCGGAGGTCGTCATCCTCCCCGAGAAGCCCGTGTGGCCCGACGGCCTCGTCGCGCTCCCCGCGGCGTCGGTCGTCGACGCGGTGCTCGCGCACGCGGGCGCGCGCCCCAGGGACCGCGATGAGGTCGACCTGCGCATCATCGAAGACTTCGTGTCGGGCGGCGGCATGCTCGTGAACAGCCAGGACGAGGTGGGGGGCTACCCGGCGGCAGAGCCGACCACGCGGCCGCTGGTCGTCCCGGCCGACGACATCGAGGGCTGGCTCGAGAGCTTCGCGGACGATGTCGAGTGACGGGCGCTGGCCGTCCGGCGGGACCGCGGCGGCCAATCACCGCCCAGTGACCGCGCTGTCAACGCCGGGTCTGTCAACTCCGGATTGACAGTCAACTCCGGATTGACAGTCAACTCCGGATTGACAGTCAACTCCGAGTTGACGACGACCAGCGCCGGACGGCGCAGGCTTCCTGTCATTCTGCCGTACGATCACTCATCTGCTCGCGGAAGGCCCCGAGCTCCGGGGCGGCGCGACCGCGCCGGCCTTCGCGCTCGTGGAAATCGAGCATCGAGGAGCAGCAGCCATTGCACGCGAGTTCCTCATCACTATAGAAGAGGACCATGCTTCGACTGCTTCAACTTGGGAGATCCAGGGTCACGCTCGCCCTGGCGGCCGCGGCGATCGCCGGCTGCACCGGGCAGCTTGGAGACCGCGACGGCTCACTACCAGGCGGCGACGGCGACGGCATCACGCTGCCGGATGGAACGGAGAGCGTGAGCCTGCTGCCCGCGCGCATCCGCCGCCTGACCAACGCCGAGTACGCCGCCTCGGCACGCGCGCTGACGAGGACCACCGCCGACCCGAGCGAAGGCTTTGCGCCGGACTCGCGGCAGGACGGCTACACCGTGAACGACGCCCAGCGCGTCGACCCGGTGCTGGCCAAGCAGCTCGCCGCCTCGGCGGAGGCGCTCGCTGCTGAGGTGAAGAGCAAGCTCGCGGAGTTCGCTCCCTGCGCGGACCCAGCCGCGCAGGGGGAGAGCTGCGCCACCGATTTCATCAGGTCGTTCGGCGGACGCGCCTACCGCCGCCCGCTCGACACCGCGGAAATCGACGGGCTGCTTACGGTCTATCGGGTCGGCGCGAAGGGCGCGACCTACGCGGACGGCGTCGAGCTCGTCGCGCGCGCGGTCCTGCAGTCGGCCGGCTTCCTCTACCTGACCGAGATCGGCGACGGCTCCGGGGGATCCGCGCTGGAGCTCACGCCGCACGAGCTCGCGAGCTCCCTCTCGTACCTCATCACCGCCGGCCCGCCCGACGACCCGTTGCTCGAGGCCGCCGCGTCGGGTGCGCTGTCGACCCCCGAGGGCCGGGAGACCGAGGTGCGCCGGCTGCTCCAGACGTCGGCCGCCCGTGACCGCATCGTGCGGGTCGTCCGCGAGTGGCTCGGCATCGACCGGATCGCGATGACGGCGAAGGACTCGAACGTCTACGGCGAGTTCGCCGCCGTCAGGCCGTCGATGGAGATCGAGACGGAGGCGTTCGTCAACGAGGTCCTGTCGAGCTCCACCGGCACGGTCGGCGAGCTGCTCGGCGCCGACTGGAGCGTCATCGACGAGCCGCTCAGGGGGTTCTACGGAGCTCAGGGCGCGGGGCGCGTCTCGCTATCGAACCGGCGAGGGCTCCTCAACCAAGGCGCCTTCCTCGCAGTCTACGCGCACGCCACCGAGACCGCGCCGGTGCTGCGCGGGGTGACCGTCCTCCGCCGCGTCACGTGCAGCGACATCCCTTCACCGACGGAGCTGAACATCAACGTCGTCCCGCCGGTGCCCGATCCGAGCAAGACGACGCGCGACCGCTTCGCGATCCACTCGACCGACGCGGAGTGCAGGTCGTGCCACGACCACATCGACCCGTTCGGCTTCTCCTTCGAGCAATTCGACGGCATGGGCAAGATCCGCGAAACCGACAACGGACACCCGGTCGACAGCGCCGTGACCGTGGCGATGGGCGCCGACATCGACGGCGCGTACGCCGACAGCAACGCCCTCGCGCAGGCCCTCTCCAGGAGCCCGATGGTGCGCTCTTGCTTCGCCCGCCAGGTGTTCCGCGCCTCGGCGGGCCGCAGCGGCAAGGGCGCAGCGGAGAGCGAGGAGTCCTTCCTGAGGGCGTGGGAAGCCGCGCCGGAAGCAGAGCAGGGCAAGATCGTCGAAACGCTCGTCACCTACGTCAAGAGCAGTCTCTTCAGCCATCGGAGGCCCCAGTGAATCGCCGGTCCACACGCCGCTCGTTCCTCCGCGCCGTGGGCGCGGGGCTCGCGACGCTCCCTTTCGTGAACATGCTCGGGGACTCCGTCGCCCAGGCGGGCGGCGAGGCGCTGCCGCTCAAGTTCGTCACGATCTACCACCCCCACGGCATCTCGGCCGAGTACTGGGCCATGCGCGCCGGCGAGACGGAGACCAGCTTCGACATCACGTACGAGAACTGCTCGCTCCAGCCGTTCGACGATCCGGCGACCTACGGCCGGAGCTTCAAGGACAAGATCCTCATCGTCGAGGGGATCGACCACCTGTCGAACGCCAACGGGCACGACTCGGCCGGCACCATCCTGACGGGCAGCCGCATCGACGGGAAGAAGCCGCTCAACGTCTCGCTCGACCAGTTCCTCGCGGTGGAGAAGGGCCTCGGCGCCGACACGCGCATCACGAGCGTCGCGCTCGGCGTGGGCATGGACGGAGCGGACTCCGGGCAGACGCTCTCCTTCGGGGCAGGCGGCGCGCCCCTGCCGAAGATCATCGACCCGGTCGAGGCGTTCGACCTGCTGTTCGCCGGCCTGGTCGTGGGCGACGACCCCGAGGCGCAGGCCCGCGCGGCCCGGCAGCGCGAGCTCGGGCAGAGCGTGATCGACTTCGTGCGGGGGGACATCAACCGCCTGCGCACGCGCCTCGCGCCGGCCGAGCAGCAGAAGCTCGACCAGCACCTGACGTCGCTCCGCGAGCTGGAGAAGCAGATCGCCGGCCCCGCCGCGGGCGGGCAGGCGTGCGCCCTGCCGCCGCAGCCGGACGCATCGAAGTTCCCCAGCCTGAAGCAGTACAACGGCGGCGAGCCCTACTTCGACGCCATCACCGACGCCCACATCGATCTCCTGGCCCAGGCCCTCGCCTGCGACGTCACGCGCTTCGCCACGCTGTTCATGAACGACCTGGCGTACGAGGGCAATCCGCTGGGATTGCCGACGGACAACCACGGCTCGGTCGCGCACACGTACGACGCGTCGCCGGTGGGCAAGGGCGGCTGGCCCGGCGAGGGCAACCCGGCGACGTGGGTCCCCCTCGCGAAGTTCAACCGCTACAGCTACTCGAAGATCGCTCGCCTCATGCAGCGCCTCGACGAGCTCGGCGTGCTCGACAGCACGCTGATCTACGCGTCGAGCGACATGGGCAACCCCGCCCTGCACAGCACGCGCAACGTGCCGACGCTGCTGGCGGGCGGAGCGAACGGGAAGTTCAGGATGGGCCGGCGCATCAAGCTGCGGCCGGACTGCCCCGCTGACGCGCCGTTCTGCGGCGAGAACGACGCGACGTTCTCGCCCACGACGAACAGCCGGATCCTTGTGTCGATCGCCCAGGCGTTCGGCGTCGAGGTCGAGTCCTTCGGCTCCCAGCCCGACCCGAAGCTCACCACGGGCGCGCTCAGCGAGCTCACGTAAGCACGCCCGGTCGCGGAGGTACCGGCGAGCGTCCACCGTGTCAACCCGCGGTGGACGGCCCCGGGCGACGACGCAGGGCGCCCCGCCACGAGTGGTGGGGCGGAAGAAGCCTTTGCGTAGAATATGCCAGTCAGCATGCCACGAGTGCACCCTCGAGCCACCCCGCGCCCCGGGGCACGCGCCTTGCTGCGATGTCCCCGCGAACGGCGCGCGGGCGCCTGAGCCCGCCGCGCGCATCGTGGGAGTTCAGCCAAAATTTCGGTGACGCAGGGCGCTCGCTGACGCGCGTGCTGGCTCCTGCCCGGGAGAGCGGGGCCGGCAGAGCGATCGTGAGGGCGTCACCCGGAGTCTGCTTACGGGAGGCAGCATGCGGAGAGCATCCTTGGTTTGGTCCGTCGTGACGTTGGCAGCGCTATCGGGCTGTGCGGCGAGCATCGACGGCGACAGCGGTAGAAGCAGCGGCGATACGGGCGCGGGGGCCGGCCCCGGCGTTGACGACTTCGGCGACGCGACGGGGGGCGAGCCCGGCGGCGACTTCACCCCTGGCGTCACGACCGGAGGAGAGGAAGTGGACTGCGGGCGTCAGAACTTCAACGTCGAGCGCAAGCCGGCCAGCATCCTCTTGGTCCTCGACCGCTCCGCGTCGATGCAGGACGATCCGAGCGGGGACGAGGGCACGCCGTCGAAATGGGAGCTCGTCGTGCCCGCCTTGCAGGAGGTGATCGCGGCGACGAACGAGGCGGCCTCCTGGGGCCTGAAGGTCTTCCCGCAGGGCGACCGGACGGGCACCTGCACCGAGGAGAGCTTCCCGCGCGACATCCTGATCCCGATCGCGGGCAACAACGCGCCCACGGTCAATCAGGCGATCTCGAGCACCATCCCCGAGGGGGACGGCACGCCGACGGGCGACGCCATCAACAAGGCGGTCGAGTACCTGCAGTCGATCCAGAACGACGACCCGAAGTACATCCTGCTCGCCACGGACGGCGACCCGTCGTGCCCCAAGAGCGACTCGGACGAGTTCGCGGTGCAGGCGGTGACGAACGCCGCCGCCGCCGGCTTCCACACGTTCGTGGTCGGTATCGCGTCGCAGGAGAGCAAGGTCAAGGCGCTCAACGGCCTCGCGGTCGCGGGGCTCGAGCCCCGGGACGACCCGGATCCGCTCGCGCCCAAGTTCTACCTCGCGGCCACGAAGGACGAGCTCGTGGCGTCGCTGCTGACGATCACGGGAGAGGTCTCGACCTGCCTGTTCCCGCTGAGCGCGCCCCCGCCGAACCCGGACCACGTGGGCGTGTTCGTCGGGGATCAGGCGGTCATGCAAGACACCACAGGCATGAACGGCTGGAATTACACGGGGCCCGACATGACGACCATCCAGCTTTACGGCGCCGCGTGCGAGCAGGTGGCGAGCAGCGGCGCCGGCGCGGTCAAGGTGATCTTCGGCTGCAAGGACGACCCGATCTACTGAGCCGCCGGGCGCGCTCCGCCCGCGCGCGGAGCGCCGGCGCGTCAACCGCGATCGTCAACCGGTGTCGACCTGGCGTTGACACGGAGACCGCCCCCCACGTCCGCGCGGCAGCCCGGCGCCCCGTGGCGCCCGCTGGACCGCCGCTTGCATTCTCGTAGACCGCTTGACCCCGAGGCCCGCTCGACGACGTGGAGCGTGGGTTCGTGGTTGCCACCTCGATGACGGCGCCAGCCGGCGTCGTGCGAGCGCTCCCGGCGCGGGTCGCCCATCGTAATTTGAAAGAGAGGTAGCGAGATGAGATTCGGATTGAAGTCAGCCTTCACTTTGCTGCTCGTGCTCGGCGCCGCCGGCGCCTCCCAGCTCGGTTGTTCGGACGACGCGGCGACGCCGGACGACGGCGAAGGGGGCAGCAGCTCGACCAGCAGCGCCGTCGCCAGCGGCGGGAGCACGACCACGGGGAGCGGCGGCGGCGGCGGCGGCAGCTCGAGCAGCACGTCGGCGAGCAGCACGGCCGCGAGCACCACGTCGGCGAGCACCACCGCCGCGAGCACCACGTCGGCGAGCACCACCGCCGCGAGCACCACGAGCAGCGGCACCGGCGGCGCGGGCGGCGAGGAGCCGCTCAGCGACGAGATCCCGATGGTGATCCCGACGCCCACGAACGGCGCCGGCGAGATCAGGACCCAGACGACGGTGCTGAAGAACGCGGCCAACGGCGGGCAGGACGTCTACGACTTCAACAACCAGAAGATCGGCGTGAACAACACCGCCGATTGCGACGACGGCGAGGGCCAGAAGACGGTGTTCGAGGTCGAGGACGGGGTCACCGTGAAGAACCTCATCATCGCGGGCGGCCTCCCCGCCGGCAACGGCATCGTCTGCAAGGGCGACTGCACCCTCGATCACGTCTACTGGGAGGACGTCTGCGAGGACGCCGCGACCAACAGCAAGGACGGCGCGACGATGCGCATCAACGGCTCGATCGCCCTGCACTCCGCCGACAAGATCTTCCAGCACAACGCCAAGGGCGGCTCCACGACCATCGTCACGAACTCGTACATCGCCGACTTCGGGAAGCTCTGGCGCTCGTGCGGCGACTGCACCGCCAACGGCGGCCCGCGCAACCTGATCATCGACAACGTCCGGGTGGACAAGGTCAAGACGACGGTCGCGGGCGCGAACCAGAACTACGGTGACACGGTCACGATCACGAACCTCTACGTCAAGGGGGGATACGACGAGGAGGACGACAAGCCGAAGATCTGCCAGGAGTACCGGGCCGTCACCGACCACATGGGCGAGTCGGAGAAGCTCCACGGCGGCGCGAGCCAGTGGAACACCGCCACGTGCCGCGTGAGCAAGAGCGACATCAAGAGCTGGTGAGCGCGTGACCGCGCGAGCGGCGGCGCCCGCTCCGCTCTGCCCCGCTCCGTTACGATCCCACCCCGAGCTTGCGGCGCAGGTTGTCGCGCGCGCGCGCCTCGAGGCGCTCCCGGAAATACGGCGACAGGAAGATGTGCTCCGCCGCGAGCAGCCGCTCGAAGAAGGCTCGCCGGCCCGCGGCGTAGAGCTCGGGCGGCACGGCGCTGTACTCCGCGGCGATCGCGCGGTCGTAGGCGTCGAACGCCGCCGCGTCGCTGCCCAGGATGGCCATGTCGCAGTCGAGGAACAGCGCCTCGTCCTCGCCGACGTCCGCGGGCGCGAGCGATCCGTGGCGCGCGGTGAGCAGGATGAGCCGCGCGATGAGGCCCTCGTCGAGCCCCTCGCCGGGCAGCCAGCGCGCGACGGCCTCGCGCGCGAGCTCGGCGCTCTGCTCCTCGTTGTCGCGGCGGCCTGGCGCGTACACGGCGTCGTGGAAGAGCGCGGCCAGGACCACCTCGCGCGGCCGCCGCCAGCCGACGTCGCGGCCGACCTCGGCCACACGGCGCAGCACCTCGCGCACGTGGGCCAGGTCGTGGTACGCGCGCCCGGGCTCGCCGTAGGCCGCCCGCACGGCGCTCCACAGCGGCTCCGGCAGGGCGAGCCCGCCCGGCGCCTCCGGCGGCGCGCCGCCGGCGTCCGCGGCAGCGCGCGCCTCTTCCGCGGCGCCCGCGGGCGCCTCCCCCGCTTCGCCCGCCGCGTCGGCGCCGCCCGGCCTCGCGGGAGCGGTCACGCGAGCACCAGGTCCTCGGGGCGGAACAGCTCCCCGTCGTACGTCGCGATGCGGCCCTTCTCCGTGGCCTTCGCGTGGTTCTTGGCCAGGTTGGCGCGCCCCTGGATCTCGCGGTCCGTCAGGAAGCAGTCCACGTCCGCGACGCACAGCCCGGCGGAGATCGTCGGCGCCCGCTCGACGCGGCGGTAGCGGCGGCGGGCGAGCCGCGCCTGCAGCGCGCGCAGGAAGTCCACCGCCCACGCGCGCGTCGCGTTCGGCAGCGTGACCATGTACTCGTCGCCGCCGAACCGGTACGCGTGCCCGTGCCCGAAGACGTGCGCCTCGATGCTCTCCATGAGCGGCGGCAGCACGTGCAGGTCGACCGCGGTCTCGGTGTGCTGCACGTTGAACGCCTTGAAGTCGTCGATGTCGATGAACGCCACGGCGATCGCGGCGCCGCGCAGCGCGCACCGCGCCCGGTAGTGCGCCAGATCCGGGAGGAAGAGCCCGGGCGCCTCGAGGATGTGGAACTTCTCGTCGTACTCGCGCGGCCGGAGCGGCGGCGCCTCCGGCAGCACGGCCTCGGCGTGCCGGATCGACATGTAGTCCGTCAGCCGCGGCACCTGGAGCGCGCGCGTGGCCGCGAACCACGGCGCGGCCATCAGCTGCTCCAGCGCGTGGATCTCGCGCCGGAGGTGCCGGATCGTGTCGGCGTTCACGGCCTTCTGCAGCGGCTCCTCGATCGCCGTGGCGCTGTCGCGCCGCAGGTCGATCAGGATGCGCTTGAGCAGCGGGCCCTGCGTCTCGTGGATCGGCACGTGCGGCTGGCGCAGCTCGAGCTGCCGCCCGAGGAGGCTCAGCTGCCCGATGAGCTCCGTCACCTCCGGCGGCTCGTAGCCGCGGAACTCCCGCCGGATCACGTCCGCCACGTCGCGGCGGAACGCGTCCGTGAAGCGGGTGACGCACTGGGACAGGGTCTTGGCCTCGGCCGGCGTGAACTCGGGCATCGCCGCGAGGATACCCTGGCGATACCCCGGCGACGCGGCCGTCCGGCGCCCGGGGCGCACCGCGCGCTGGAAATCCGCCAGGAATTCGGAGATGCTGACCCTCCCCCTCGCCGCCCGTTCCATGCACGACTCCACCCGGACGATCACGACCCTCCGCAGCGACGCGGTCGAGCTCCCGGACCTGCGCGTCCTCGTCACCCCCCAGAAGAGCCCGCCGATCGAGGCCACGCTCGGCGTCGCGCCGCTCGTCCTCGGCACGAGCGGCGAGTGCGATGTCGTCATCCCCGACTCGCGCGTGTCGCGCCGCCACTGCCAGCTCCGGTTCACGCCGCGCGGCGTCGCCCTCACCGACCTCGGCAGCAAGAACGGCACGTTCATCAACGACGTCCTGATCGTCGAGGGCTTCCTCACGCCGGGCGCCCTCGCCTCGCTGGGCGGCGTCCCGCTCACCGTGCGCGTCGGCGGCGCCCCGGTCGTCGTCCCGCTCTCCACCTCGGCCAGCTTCGGCGAGGCCCTCGGCAGCAGCGTCCCGATGCGCGCGCTCTTCGCCCGCCTCGAGCGCGCCGCGGCCACGTCCGAGACGATCCTCCTCCTCGGCGAGTCGGGCACGGGCAAGGAGGTCCTCGCCCGCGCCATCCACGAGGCGAGCCCGCGCAGCGGCGGCCCCTTCGTCGTGTTCGACTGTAGCGCCGTCGCCCCGAACCTCATCGAGGCCGAGCTCTTCGGCTACACGAAGGGCGCCTTCACCGGCGCCCAGGCCGCGCGCGCCGGCCTGCTCGAGGAGGCGAGCGGCGGCACGCTCTTCCTCGACGAGATCGGCGAGCTCCCGCTCGATCTCCAGCCGAAGCTCCTGCGCGCCCTCGAGGCCCGCCAGGTGCGCCGCATCGGCGCCGCCGCGTACACGTCCTTCGACGCCCGCGTCATCGCCGCCACGCACCGCGACCTCCAGGGCCGCATCGGCGCGGGGTCGTTCCGCGAGGACCTCTACTACCGGCTCGCCGTGGTCGAGGCGGTGGTGCCGCCGCTGCGCGAGCGCAAGGAGGACATCCCGCTCTTGGTCGAGCGCTTCCTGGCGGCGCAGATGCCGCCGCGCTCGCTCGCCGATCTGCCGCCGAACGCGCTGGAGCTGCTCCGCGGGCACCACTGGCCGGGCAACGTGCGCGAGCTCCGCAACACGGTCGCGCGGCTGGTGCTCTTCCCGCACCTGGCCGAGGAGGCGATCGTCAAGGTGGCGCCGCGGCCCGCCGACATGGGCGTCGTCCAGTTCGCGTCGCTGCCGCTCCGCGAGGCGCGCGACATGGTCGTCGAGCAGTTCGAGCGGACGTTCATCGCGATGAAGCTGCGGGACAGCGGCGGCAACGTCGCGCGGGCCGCCGCGTCGATGGGCGTCTCCCGGCAGCTCGTCCACCGGCTGATGGAGCGCTACGGCATCCGCAGCAAGGGGTGACGGGGCGCGGCGGCGCCGGGACGTGAGAGCGGAAGCCTACGGCTGCAGTGATGATCTTGGGCTCGCCACCAGGGCGAGCCCCTTCCTGTCGAGGAGCAGGCCGTCGCTCGTCGGAAAAGGTTTGCGCTTCCGCTCCCGCCACGTGCGGAGCGCCGCAGCGCGCTGGTGCTGCGCCCAGGTCACGGGAACGGACTCCATGCAGCGCAGAAAGCGGATGCGCCCACCGGCGTCCATGGCGTCACGCAACATGAAGCGCCGGATGGGCTGCGAGACGAGCAGGTAAGGCCCGAGGTGATACAGCGCCAGGAGGAGCAGGCAGGCCTCGCCGAGGCGCCGGAGGGCGGCATCGAGGTCCCGGGCGCGCTCCTCATCGAGGTCGATCGAACGGATGTTCCAGTAGAGGCTCCGGTAGCGCGCGGTGGAGCCGTGCACGAAGCGGCTCGATTGCCGGTAGGCGTGCTCGATCTCGGAGAACAGAAAGGACGTCTCGGCGGCGTCGCCGAGCGCAGGCTGGAAGTGCGGAAGGCGCTGGATCTCCTGGAGCAGGTCGGCCCAGACGTCTCTCACGTTCTCCTCGGGGAGGAGGGAGCGCGCGACGAACAGGGAGGGACGCGAGTCGAAGTAGCAGTGCCGGACGAGGTTCTCCAGGAGGCTCCGGGCATGGACATGGGCGGTGCGCTCCACCCCGAGCGCACCTGCATGCAAGATCGCGAGGATGTCCGCTCGTGCCGCGTTCAAGAACGCAGGGACCGCCGCAAACCCGCTGCAGTGCCAGGCGAGCCAGTTCAGGTAGGCGAGGGTCTGCTGGGAGGCGGCGAGCTCCGATCCGGAGCCACCGAGCCGGCGCTCGACCTGCCGGCCGACCTCCGCGAGCAGCTTCTCGCGGGGCGAGTCGCGGCGCTGTCGCTTACTCGCCATGGGCCTTCTTTCTGTTGATACGGCGTGTCTCTGCGATCGCCCGGTCGGCGGGGCTGCGCACCCCTTCGGCCAGCAAGCGGGTCGTGATGCCCTCGATCGTGAGGGGCGCGAGGCGCTCTGCGTCCTTGAAGAGCCTCTCTGCGAGGTGCCGGCGTGATTCTTGCGCCTTGTAGGGCAGCGGATTAGGCGACCACATGGTCCGAAGCTGCGCGATGGAGTGCAGCGTCGGCAGTACGATCACGTTCCCGTCGATTGCCGAGATCGCGAGATTGCGGAGGAGCGACTCGATTCTTTCTCGATGCGCCTGTCCCGCACGACCGGAGGCGA
The DNA here is from genome assembly GCF_051529605.1 of Sorangium sp. So ce296. NCBI lineage: Bacteria > Pseudomonadati > Myxococcota > Polyangiales > Polyangiaceae > Sorangium > Sorangium sp. So ce296. The sequence goes on along the minus strand of NZ_CP150325.1, from coordinate 12,248,401 downwards.
ACCTGAGCAAGTCCAGCAACCTCGACACTTTTTCGGCAGGAGGAACAAGTTGTTTGTCTATTCGACGAATGGCGCGCGCGATGGCCTCTTCAAACGTCGAGTTCGGCGGCGTATCTAGGTCGAACCGTTCACGGAGCGCCCGCTCGACATCGGCATTGTCGCGGGCCAGCGCGACAAGCTCGTCTTTGACGATCTCACGCAGCCGCTCCATCGAAATGGGCTCCTGGTCCTCGGGGCTCTGCTGCCGCTTGAAATTCCGGAGCAGCTGGAGGACTTGCGCCAGCTCCTGCTGTCCGCCGAGGATCGCCTCGGCGGCCTGGAAATCGTCCGCAGAGTGCTCCTCGACCAAGCTGAGCAGCGCTCGCGCTGCTCGTACTCCATCACTGCCTGTTCGCTCGGGGCTCGTCACGGCGCACCTCCAAGAAGCCCCACCTCGTGCGCGACCGCGTCGAGCTCGGCGACGAGCGGCTCGTGCTCGGGATTGTCGGAGAACGGCAACGGTTCGTTCGCCTCGAAGGAGTTTCGGTAGGCTTCATCCTCGGAGATCCTCGCGGAGAGGCAGCGAACCGCAGGCTTCTGCGCCGCGCACAAAGCACCGATCGCCTCCACGTACCCCTGTGCCTTGGCCCGCTGGATGGCATCCCTCGACGGCGGGAACATGCTCAGCACGACCCCGGCGACCTTCGCCTTGATGTCCAGGACCTTCTTGTACTCCCGCAGCGCCTTCATCAGGAGCGGCAGCCCGTGCAGGGAGAACTGATCCGCCGTCATCGGGACCAGGATCTTGTCCGCCGCCTTGAGCGCCGCCAGGCTGACGCTGCTGATGCTCGGCGGGCAGTCGATGATGACGTGCTCGTACGCATCGCCGGCCCTGGGCAGCCATTTCTTGATCCGCGACACGACGATCTCCGCCGCGATCTCCTGCACCTCGAACATCCTGGCGCTCCCGCACACGAGGGTGAGGGAGCCCCCGCCGGCGCACGCCCGCACGGGCTCCAGGTAGTCGCTCACCTTGCGCAGCGGGCCGTGCGGCTTCCCGCTGACCACGTCGAAGTACCGCACGTCGCCGTGGAACAGATCGTGGAGGTTGCCTTCCCGACGCGCCTTGTCCTCGCGCGTCCTCGCCTCGAAGCGCTCGTCGCTCAGCAGATAAAGGCTGGCATTGCACTGCGGGTCGGCGTCGATCAGAAGGACGCGCTGGTGGTGCCTCTCGGCGAGGAGCGCGGCCAGGTTGACGGCGATCGTCGTCTTACCGACCCCTCCCTTGATGTTCTGCACCGCGAGGACGCTCTGTTTCGGCCGATCCGGCATGCCGGTGGGAGCATACGCCACAGCCGTACCGCTCGGAAGTTCCGGCGGAAGCGCGCGAACGTCCGGGAGCGGGGCGGCCGAGACCGCACGCCTCTCACGCAGAGCTCACCCGTGCGCGCCCGCGTTGGGAGCGCCCCGACGTCCGAAGCGACGGCTGAAGCTGGGACAGTGGCGGCAACGTCGCGCGGGCCGCCGCTTCGATCGGCCTCTCCCAAGGGCTGACGGGGCGCGCGGCGGGCGGCTCCTCAGGCCGTGGACGGTGAGGTTCGGGGAGCTCCGCGAGGTGAGCGCGATGCCATCGAGCCCCGCGCTCGGCAGCCGACAGGGCGCGCAGGAGGGGGCTGGCGCTGCGCAGGAGCCATCCAACTGTAACGAAGGATACTCCACGGGCTGTGTAGGGGGAGCTCGGGGGCGGCGTAGGAGGCGCGCGATTGTAACAAAGGACACTCCGAGGGCTGCGCAGGCGGGGTTCGGGGGCGGCGCTGCAGGGCGGCGGGGCGGCGCTGCAGGGTGTCGCGGGGTGCGCAGGAGCGCGGCGGGAGATGCGCAGGAGCGCGGCGGGGCGGCGCTGCAGGGTGTCGTGGGATGCGCAGGAGCGCGGCGGGGGACGCGCAGGAGGGCGACGGGGCGGCGCTGCAGGGCGTCGCGGGCTGCGCAGGAGCGCGGCGGGGCGGCGCTGCAGGGACGGCGGCAGGCAGCAGCAGGGCGGCGGCACCGCGCAGGCGCGCAGCCTCTGCGCACAGGACAGGATCCGGGCGCGCACTCTCACGTCGAGGCCGCAGGGGGACGCGCGGCGGACGCTGCGGCCCGGGTCGTTCACGATGCGATCCGGCGGCTGCTCGGGTTGGCATCGGAGCGGCGCGCGTCGCAGCAAGGGGAGAGACCGCAAGGGCGCAAGAGGCGCAACGGGACAGAGATGAAATTGTATTCTTCTCTTTCTCTTCCCCTTGCGTCCCTTGCGCCCTTGCGGTCCATGAATCGATTTTCGCCGAATTTCAGCGGACGCCTGAGCCGCCTCGCATCCGCGACGCCGGCCGCGATCCTGTGCTCAAGGGCTACCTTGACGCGCGCTGCGGAGCTTGTGGCGAGCGCCGGGCTCGCGTATCCTCCGAGCCGTGGTGGATGCACGTGACGCTTTAGCGGCGCGGGACGCTCGGCTCGCGGGTCACTGCCGCGAAGGGTATCAACTCGCGCTTCGCGATCCGACCTACCGTGCGGCCGTCCTCGCAAGACTGCAGCGTGAGATCGCTGGACCGCCAGACGACCTCTGGACAGCTATCCCATGGATCTGGACCGCCACGCTCGGCGGCGAGCTGGCGAGGGGCGCCATGATCGCTGCCGTCGAGGACGCCGCCCGAGTTCTTCGCGGGTGGCTCGTGGGGATTGAGCCCATCGAAGCGCTCGAATCGAGGTGGACGGAGTCCTCTTCGGCCTCGCTCGGCCTCGGCAGTACCCTGCGAGCACACCCCTTTGCAGACCTCCGCGCATGGTCGATCCGTCCGCCGTCCGTCGCATCGTGAGCATCGAGGCATTCGAGCTTCACATCGCGGAGATCCTGGCGACACTCCCTCTCTGAACTCCGCAACCGGTTCCACGGCGCCCCGAGCGAGGCCGACGGGCCTCCCGCAGGCCCTCAGAACGATCCGCGCAGCGAGATCGCAGCGCCGTTCGGCAGCTGGGCGGAGCCCGTGGTCGGCGCCGCGGGGATCATCGGATCGAGCTGAAAGTACAGCACCGTCCCCACCCCCGCGACGACGAGCCCCGCGCCGGCGCTGATGGCGCCGGCCTTCCAGAGCGTGTCGATCGCCTCGACCTCGTCCGCCGTACACCCGGGCGCGCACCTGCTGCGGAGCTCGCTCCGGTCGACGTGCCCCTTGATGCCGAGGAACGCGCCCACGCCGACCGCCACCGCGCCGACGCCGGCGAGCACGAGCGGCCAGCGCTGCCGCACCGGCGCGGCCCCGCCGCGCGCCGCGGCCGGCGGCGCGGCCGCGGGGAACCGCACCGCGATCGGCAGCGCCTTGTCGCCCGGCGACACCGTGACCACGGTCGCGACGCGCGTCCCCGCCGCGTCCTCGAAGGTCAGCGTGTGGCGCCCGGGATCGAGCTCGATCGGGTCCTTCGGGAGCGCTTCGACGAGCGGCGCGCCGTCGAGGAGCACGCGCACGCGGCCCGGCGCGTGGCCGTCCGCGGACGTGGCCGACAGCGCGACGCTGGGCATGTCGCGCTCGACCTGCTCGCTCCAGCTCTGGCAGTCGCGGGCGAGCGTCGCCGGGCACGAGCTCACGCACAGACGGAGCTCGGCCCGGGCCCGCCGCAGCGCCCGGTCGCGGACGAGCTGCTGCGCTTGCTCGTACGAGGCCGCGCACGCTTCTCCCACGCCCTGAGCGCGGGCGCGCGAGCCCGCGAGGAGCGTGACGGCTGCGACGAAGGCGACGAGGAGGCCCCGTTTCATCGCAGCGTAGGCTACACGCTTCCGTCCTTCACAGACACTCACGCTTGATCCGCCGGATGCCGTCGCCGTCCAGGTAGTAGGGGGGCTCGCAGCGCGATCGCGGCCGCGCGCTGCGCGCGGGGGCCGCGGCGCGTACCCCCGCGGCGCGCTCCGTGGCGGCCGCGCGCGCGACCGACGCGGCCTTCGCGGGGGCGCTCGCGGACGCCGCGGGTGCCGCTGCGGACGCGCTCGTGGCGGGCGCGGCTGCTGTGGCCCCTGGCGCGGCCCCAGAGGCCCCTGGCGCGGCTGCTGCGGCCCTCGGCCCGGCCCCAGAGCCCTCGGCGGCCCCAGAGCCCTCGGCGGCCCCAGAGCCCTCCGCGACCCCAGCGCCCTCGACGACTCCAACGCCCTCTGCCGCCGCCGCCGACGCGATGGCCGGCGCCGAGACCCTCGCGGGCGCCGAGGGCTCGCCCACGCCGGCGCGCTCGTCCGGCGCGGCCTCCGGCCGCGCGCCACAGCCCCTGCCGGCGACCACCGCGAGCAGGAGCGCGGCGGCCCCGAACGCCAGCGTCGAGGCGCGGACGAGCTGCGCGCTCACCCGCCGCGCCGGCCCCGCCGCCGCGATCGGCGTCGCGAGCGCGGACGCCGCCGGCCGCGCCATGTCCTCGACCGTCCTCGTCATCGTCGCGACCGTCACCGAGACCCGCGCCGCGCGCGCGCGCTGCCCCGCCGGCAGCGCCGGGCGCGTGTCGATCTCCCGCAGCGGCGCCCCCTGCACGGCGGCAGGGCCCGACGGCGCCGGGGACGCGCTCCGCTGCGTCGAGGCCGCGCTCCGCTGCGACGTCTCGATCGCGGCGAGGCTCTTCGCCCGCGCCTCGAGCAACGTCCCCGCCGTCGCCTCGACCCACGCCCCGACCGCGCGCGGGCTCGCCGGCGAAAGCGCCTCCTCCAGCGCGGCCGCCATCTCCAGCGCGGTCGCGTAGCGCCGCTCCGGGTCCTTCTCGAGCCCGCGGAGCACCACCTCGTCGAGCGCCTTCGGCACCTCGCCGTACGCGCTCGGCGGCTGGACCACGCCCTCGAGGATCCTCCCGTAGATCTCCGCGTCGCACTCCCCGGTGAACAGCCGCCGCCCCGTGAGCACCTCCCACAGGACCACCGAGGCCGCGTAGATGTCGGCGCGCCGGTTCACGGGCGCGCCGCGGAGCTGCTCCGGCGCCATGTAGCTGAGCTTGCCCTTGAGCTGCCCGACGCGGCTCACCTGGCTCCGCACCGCCGCGCGCGCGATGCCGAAGTCGAGCACGCGCGCGATGCCGTCCTCGCCGACCAGGATGTTCTGCGGCGACACGTCGCGGTGGACGATCTGGAGCGGGGCGCCATCCTCGTCGATCGCCTCGTGCGCCGCGTGCAGGCCCGCGAGCGCGCCGGCGACGATGGCCGAGCCGACCGGCTGCGGCACCTTCTGCCCTTGCCTGCCAGCCTCGCGCAGCAGGCTCGAGAGCGACTCGCCGGCGATGTACTCCATGACCACGAAGAGCTCGTCGTCGGCCTGGACGCTGTCGAGCGTGGTGACGACGTTCGGGTGGCGGATGCGCACCGCCAGCCGCGCCTCGTCGAGCAGCATCGACGAGAACTCGGGATCCCTGGCGAACTGCGGGTGCAGGCGCTTGATCGCGACGGTGCGCGCGAAGCCGTGGGCGCCGACGAGCCGACCGAAGTGGACGGACGCCATCCCCCCGGAGGCGATCACGCCGTGGAGCGTGTATCGATCGAGGGTCCTCCGCTCGCGCTCCTGAGCCGCTTCCATCGTCGCCCTGTTTTACAACATCTCAGCAGCGTTGCTGGACGGTAACATGCGCCCGCACGGTCGGCGGGCCCGCGGCGAGGGGGCGCCGGGCACCGCCGCGGATAACGCGCGGCGCTGCCCGGCGCGACGGATCCGCGCTCGGCCGAGGTGGGATCGATGGGGGTGCAACGGAGTGCGTCCACAGTGTCAACGCACGGTTGACACGGATCGGCCCGACGGCGCGGCGGCGGGTCGGGCGCGCGGCGCTGGCGCGGCGGCCTGCGGCTACAGGGGGACCTCGATCACGCTCTCGCAGGTGAAATCGACGCTCAGCTGCGCCGCCGCGTCCGCCTGGACCGTCGTGCACGTGTCGACGCAGAGGACGATCTGCGTCGGGCTCGCGGGCTCGTCGTAACGCCAGGCGCCCTCGGTCGCGCAGCTCTGATCGTACGCGAGCTCCGTGGCCGCGTTCGCGCCGTCCGTGTAGACCACGCGGACCTTCTCCTTGTCGAAGCTGCTCCCGTCGGGGGGGAGCGGGATCGCCATCGTGCACGAGACCGCGGCGCTGCGGATCCGCTCGATCGCCGCCTTGAACGCGGCCGTGGTCTGCGAGGGATCGCCGGTGTCGATGAGGACGGCGCCCTCGGTGCCGCCCGCGGCCGCGATCTCGTGCAGGTCGTCGAGCGTGTCCGGCGCGCCGTCGATCGGCGGGTTCTCGACGCCGATGACGTACGTCAGGATGCTGTCCGCGAGCGCCGCCTGGGCGTCGGCGACGACGGCGTCGATCGTGTCGGAGGCCTCGTCGCAGCCCTGCGGGTAGCCGTCCGTCACGAGCACGATCGCGTATTTCCCGGGGTTCTGCTGGCGCTGCGCCTCGATGAGCGCGCTCGTGCCGCGCATCACCCACGCGGTCGGCGTGCCGCCGCGCCAGTCGCTCGACGTCGCCGGCTCGATCGCGTCGAGCGCCGCGCCGAACGCCGGCGAGGGCAGCGGCGTGAGCGGCACGTCCGGCGTCGCGTAGATCTCGGCCGAGCATTTGTCGTCCTCGGCCGGGAAGAACGTGAGCGACGCCGTGAGCCCCTCGGACCCGGGATCCGCGAAGAACTGCCGGGTCGCCGCGACCACGGGATCCCACTTGAGCGACTTGTCGTGCCACTTCTTGTCGCCCTTGCCCATGCTGCCCGACACGTCGAACGCGAAGGCCAGGTACACCGGCTGGAGCGACGCCGCCGCCGTCTGGGTCGCGCACGCTCCGCCGCCCGCGGGGCTGCCGTCGCCCGCGCCGCTCGATCCGGGGCCGGGCTCGCCGCCAATGTCGAACGAGCCCCCTTCCCCGCCGGAGCTCCCGCCGGAGCTCGCCCCTTCGCCCTCTCCCGCATCGCTCGGGCTGCTGCCGCACCCGAGCCCGACCGCAGCCACGCTCAGCATCGCCATGGCAACTGGAAGCAATTTCATACGTCGTCGGCTCCTTGCACCACCGCGTCCCGCCCTCGCGCCGCAAGCATCGAGTCGCCGGGATGGCCCGTGGTCCCGGGACTCCGAAGCACGCCGGGTGCCAGGGCACACGGGAGTCTGTGCCGTCAATGAGGTGCGCTGTGCGCGAACGTCGTTATCTCGGACCAGCGCACCGTGTCACGACGTCCTTCAACGAGGCGCCGGCCGGGTCCAGCGCGACGGTGTATGGCGGGGTGAACGCGCTCCCCTGCCCCATGTCCTTCCGGGTGGTGTCCGACAGGCCGAAATAGGCATTCCCGCTCGCCACGATCTGCGCGGTCGGCTCGCCGTCGTAGAAGACGTGCGGATCCTTCACCCCGTCGAAGGTGTTGTTCTCGATCCGGAGCCGGGCCTCGAGGCCGCCCCCGATGGCGTAGTTGTTGCCGGCCGCCGAGTAGTAGTTGTTGAAGACGTGGACCTCGCCGAAGCGGACGCGCGGCATACGCTCGATCACGCCGTCGGCCCACCAGTTGTGATGGAACGTGACGCGGAGCCTCCCCGTGTCCTCGCCGCTGTTGTTGTCGCTGTGGCCGACCAGGTTCGAGAAGCGGTGCGCGGGATCCGGCGCGTCGCTCGTGTAGTGGAACTTGCACCACGAGACGGTCACGAGGTCCGAGCCGTGGACGACGTCGAGGTTGCCGTCCAGCGCGTCCCAGATCTCCACGTGATCCACCCAGACGTGGTGGGCGAAGTGGATCTGGATCCCGTCGTCGGCGGTCGAGCTGGCGTCGATCTTGAGGTTCTGGACGATGACGTTCTGGATCGGCGCGTCGATCGACTTCCCCCGGATCTGGAGCCGGCCCCGGAGGGTCGCGTCGGGGCCCGCGCCGATCAGCGTCTTGTTCGACGCCACGTCGATGTCCACGCCGCTGATGTCGATGTCGCCGGCGATCTGGATGATCAGCGGCTCGGGGCTCTCGGCGTACTCGACGAGCTGCTCGGTCGTGGTCGCCGTGACGGTCATCCCGCCGAGGCCGCCCGTCGTGGTGGCCACGCCGTGGCCGCTCACGCCCGCCCACCCGATCGGCGCGCTGGCCGGGCAGCCGTCGACCGTGCCGCCGCCGCCCGCGCCGGAGCCGGAGCCGCCCGCGCCCTGCCCGCCGCCGCCGCCCGCACCCCCGCCGCCGGCGCCGCCGGTCGCGCCTCCCGCGCTGCCCGTGGTCCCGCTGCTGCTCGCGGTGCCGCCGCTGGTCGTGCCGCCGCTGCTCGCCGCGCCGCCGCTCGCGGTCGACGACGCGCCGCTGGTCCCGGCCCCGGATGACGTCGCGCCGGCCGCGTCGCCGCCGTCCCCCGACGCCGCGCAGCCTCCAGCGCCAGAGAGCGCGACGAGGGCCGCCGCGAAGGGGGTGAAACGATTCGACCTCTCATGCCGCATGATTGCCTCCTGAAAGCGTGAAGAAAGACCTTGCGTGGAGGCCCCGGATCAGGCCTCCTCCGGGCTCACTGGACCTCGAAGGCGCCGAGGTCGGGCGCGGCGCCGGCGTACGGGAGCGCGGGGCCCTCGGTCGAGCCCGCGTCGATGAACTGGCTCGTCGGGGCGAGCCGCAGAAAATCCGTCGCCGGCAGGCTGCCGTCGGGGTCGCGGGGGGCCTTGGCCAGCGCGCGATCGAGGCTGAGGAAGTCGGCGTCGGTGGCGCCCTCGAACGCGTTCGAGACCGCGGTGCCGACCGGCTCGTCGCTGGACTTCCTCGCGTGCGAGATGTTGTTGATGAACGTGTGGAACCCGCCCTCGCCGAACGCGAAGTTCATGGATCCGTTCAGCCACCCCGTGCAGTTCTTCACCGTGATGTTGCCGACATTGTTGTTCTCGTCGAAGCCGCGAACCTTGTTGCCGAACGCGACGGAGCGGGTGATCACGTGGTCGGACGCGAGGCCGTTGCTCCCGCCCATCTTGAAGCCGTTGCCGTTGCCCATGTACGGGACCGGAGGCGGCGTGCTCATGTACCCGCCTTCCTTGTAGCCGTTGTCGAAGGCCCAGCACTGGTCCAGGAGGACGGGCTTCAGCGGCTTGCCGTTGCGGTTGAACATGTCCCAGCCGTCGTCCGAGTTGTTCCAGGCGCGGCAGCCGTGAAACTCGTTCCCCTCGCCGACGTTCAGCTTGGGGGCGAAGCCGTCCGCGTCGCCGCCGTCGGGCGGGTCGAAGTTGCTGTACGAGTCGCAGTTGATGATCTTGTTGTGGGACGGCCACTCCTCCTCCGGGGTCTCCAGCTCGCCCAGCCGGCCGCCGAGCTGGAGCCCCGAGTCCCGGTTGTGGTGGAAGACGCAGCGCTCGACGACGTTGTGGTGCCCCGAGATGAAGAGGCCGTTGTCGCCGGCGTTGGCGATCTCGATCCCCTGGATATGCCAGTAGCTGCCGTGCAGCTCGACGCCGCGCGGGCTGGCCGGGTCGCCCTTCTTGTAGTACTGGTCCTTGAACTCGAGCACGGGCTCCTCGCCGGGATAGGCGAACAGGCGCTTCCTCTGCTCGGGCGTCCCGTCGTTCCCGTGGGAGATCTCGACGGTCGGGACGTAGAGGTACTCGCCCCCGCGCAGGTAGATGGTCTGGCCCGGCCGCACCAGGGTGATCGCCTTGTAGAGCGTGGTGGGCGCGTCGATGGTTCCGGGGTTGTCCTCCGCGCCGTCGGGGGCGACGTAGAGGTCGTCCTCCGAGGGCGGCAAATCCATACCGCCGGCGCCCGCCGAGGTGCTGGCGCCGGAGGAGACGGACGTGGCCCCGCCCTGCCCTCCGGTGCTGGCCGTCGTCGAGCCGCCGCCCGGTCCTGCGGTGGTGGACGTCTGGCCGCCCCCCGACCTCACCGTGCCGGCGCCCGCGCCCCCGGTCCCGCCGGAGGACCCATCGGGCTGGCCGGCGGGATCGCCGGCGTCGCCGCAAGAGGCTGTCGATGCGAGCAGGAAACCGGCGCCGAGCGCGGCGAAGATGAAAGAGCGCATGCCGATGTCTCCAGGGCTAGGGGAATGCCGCTTCGCCAAGCCCGTCCTGGTCATTGACAACAAGAAATTGAACCACAGAGGCGCAGAGGGCACAGAGGAAAGAGAGACAGAGAGAGAAAGAAAGAGAGAGAACTTTCAGCTCCCTTCTCTTCCCTCTGTGTCCTCTGCGCCTCGGCGGTTCCTTCTCATCCCATCAGGAACGGACCAAGGCGGCGCGGCACCAGCGGGTGCGGGGCGAGGGCGGGCGCCCTCGGGCGCTCACTGCACGGGCGCGACGTAGGAGATGAGGACGCCCATGTTCTTGATGAAGCTCTCCACGGTGATGCCCGTCGGCGCCTCCACGGGCGGGTACCCCGCCGGCGCCTTGCTCGGCTCGTAGGGCGAGGTGTCGTTCAGGTCACCGACGTGCGTCGTGGCGTAGGTGTCTTCGAGATAAGGCTCCGCGGTGCCCGGGCCGATGGGGGGGTTGGTGATGTACGTGAGCTTGACCGGCCAGTAGCCCTCCTGGTTGAGCTCGCTGACGACCTTCTGCGCGTCCGCCTCGGTCACCGGCGTGGTCGTCATCGTGCGGCCGACGTAGAGATCGACGAGCGACACCTCGCGCAGCGAGAAGTACTTCGGCAGCTCCGCCGGCTCGTCGGTCTTCAGGGGCGAGCCCGCCGTCAGCTCCTCAGGCGATTTGGCCTTCAGCTCGTCGTAGCGCTTGCGCATGGCGGCGACGTCGAGCTTGCGCGCCTGCCCGTAGTGGCCAATCGGCTTCGCGGGGTCCTTGTCGAAGTAATACTCGCCGTTGACGACGTTCGAGCCGCGCCGGTGGACGTAGAGCGGAACGTCGGTCCCGATCTCGATGTACGTGGGGTGCGTGCGATCGGGGAAGAGCTCGATGAGCTCCGGCGTGAGCTTGACCTTGTCCAGCCAGTCCAGCGCCTCGGGCACGCGGGCGATGTACCTCTCGTCCCCGGTCAGCTCGTAGAAATTGAGGAGCTGCTGGATGTTGTTGGCCGTCGTGTGCGTGGTCAGCGCCGTGGGCTCGTACGTGCGCGCGCCCACCGGCTCGCCCTCGAGCGTGAACTGCAGACCCCACGCGGGCTGCGGCGCGGGCTGCTGCATGGCGACGAAGTTGCCCATGGCGCGCTCGATGTTGTCGAGCAGCTCAGGCTGGCCGAGCGCCATGCGGCACATGATCAGGAACTTGATGTTCTCCCCGGCCACGTCGTCGTTGAAGGTGACGAGGCTCGTGTAGTCGGGCTTGCCCTCCTCCTTGCTCATCAGCGGGAAGCGCTGCGGCCAGCCGCCCCCCGGGTACTGGGCCGTGGTGACGAAGCCGATCGCCTTCTCGAGCGGCCCGCGGAACCGCTCGTCCTTCTTCTCGAGGTACATGCGCAGGAGGAGCTGCGAGGCCACGGCGGTGCCGGCGTCGTCGAACGTCGCGTTGCCGTAGTAGTGGTGGAACTCCTCCAGCCGCCATCCGTTCTGGCCGATGGTCTCGTACCAGTCCTTGAGCGACGCCTCGCCCGCGAAGTCGTAGATGTAGTTCCAGCCGCCGGCCTCGTGCTGGGCCTCGATCAGGGCCAGGGCCACCTGCTCGGCGGCCTTGTAGAAGAGCTCGTCGCCGGTCGCGTGGTAAGCGTCCAGGTAGGCGTGACCCATCGACGGCGTGCCGGGCGGCTGCACCCACAGCATGGTGCGAAACGCCTCCATCTCGCCCCAGCTCTGGGAGAGATCGGGGAGGTAGCTCCACACGTAACCGCCCTTGTACGCGACCTTCTCGCTCATGAAGGTGGCCGCGCGCTTCATCGCCTCGTAGTACGGCGCCATCTCGGGCGGCACCTCCGGACCGGGGCCCGGGCCGGGACCGGGACCGGGCTCCGGGTCGCTGTCCTCGCCGCAGGCGGCCAGCACCACGGGCAATAGCATCGACATCGCGAACGTTCTGCGTTTCATAGATTCCTCGATCGCACGGGGGCGCTGCGTCGGTCACAGGCCCGCCGAAAAGACATGATGATTGTGGTGAATTGGCGAGGCAGGCGGGGCCTCGCCGCGCTCAGGGCATGTAGTCCTCGCGGGCCGGCGTGAACACGTCGAGCACGACGCTCGGCTCGAACGCCCAGGCCTGGTGCTCGACGCCCCCGCGGACCACGAAGCTGTCCCCGGCGCGCACCTCGAACTCCTCGTCCGCGCACGAGAACTTGAGGTGTCCGGAGATGACGTAGACCAGCTGATCGTGCGGGTGGCTGTGGCGCGCGCCGGCCCAGCCGATCTCCATGTGGTGCTCGACGAGCATCATGTTCGCGTTGTGGGCCAGGATGCGGCGCTTGAGCCCAGGCTCGGGCGTGAAGAACACGACCTCGCGGCTGCGCACGCGCATGAGGCTCGGGACATCTCTCTTTTGAAGGCTGCTCATGGTTCTTCTTCTTCTTCCTCGATACGACTAGGCCCGCGCGCCGCCCTTGAGATCGGCCCGCGCGGCGCTCACCACCGACATGAACTCGCGCGCGCGCTCGGTGAGGACCTCGTCCTTGCCCGCGGCGAGCGCCGCGGCGTCGACGAGCTCGCCGCCGACCCCGAGCGCCACGGCGCCGGCCTCGATGAAGTCCCTGGCGGTCGTCAGGTTGACCCCGCCGGTCGGCAACATCTTCACGTCCGGCAGCGGCGCGCGCAGGGCGCGCAGGTACTTCGCGCCGCCCATCGCCGAGCACGGGAACACCTTCACCGCGTCGGCGCCGGCGTTCCACGCGGTGATCACCTCGGTCGGCGTGAGGCCCCCGGGGAAGACCGCCTTGCCGAGGTCGTGCGCCGCGCGGATGACCTCCAGGTTGAGCCCCGGGCTCACGATGAACTCGGCGCCGGCCTCGATGCACCCGCGGGCGGCGTCCGCGGTGAGCACGGTGCCCGCGCCGACGAGGACGTGGCGCCCCATGCGGGAGGCGATCTCGTGCATGACCGCTAGGGCGTCGGGGACCGTCATCGTGATCTCGATGACCTCGATGCCGCCCGCGCGGAGCGCGCGAGCGGCCCGCACGGCGAGCTCTCCGCTCGGCGCGCGCACGACGGGGACGATGCCGATCTCCTCGATGCGGCGGACGACTTGCTCTCTGTTCATGGTTCTACCCTCGTCACCGCTCGATCCTCGCGCCGCCGCCGCCCATGGCCCGCCGCACCTCGGCGAGCGACGCCATCGAGGTGTCCCCCGGGGTCGACATCGCCAGCGCCCCGTGCGCCACGCCGCACTCGAGCGCCCACTGCGGGCCCTGATCGGCCAGGAGGCCGTAGATGATCCCCGAGGCGAACGAGTCGCCGCCGCCCACGCGGTCGAGGATCTCGATGTCCCGCTGGGCGACCTCGTAGAACTCGCCCTTGTAGTACAGGATGCCGCCCCAGCCGTTCACGCTGGCGGTCTTGGCCGTCCGGAGGCTCGTGGCGACGACCGAGATGTTGGGGTACGCCGCGACGACCTCGGAGATCATCCGGCGGAACCCGTTCGTGTCGAGCTGGCTGTAGCTCGTGTCCACGCCGGAGATCTCGAATCCGAGGCCGGCGACGAAGTCCTCCTCGTTCCCGAACACGCAGTCGACGTAGGGCATGAGCGCGCGGTTGACCTCGCGCGCCCTCTTTTGGCCGCCGAAGTTCTTCCACAGCGAGGGCCGGTAGTTGAGGTCGTAGGAGATCCGCACGTCGTGCTCGCGCGCGACTTCCATGGCCTCGCGCGCCACGCCGCCGGCCGCCTCGGACAGGGCGCAGAAGATGCCGCCCGTGTGGAACCAGCGCGCGCCGCGCTCGCCGAAGATGGTCTTCCACGGGAGGTCGCCCGGCTTCAGCTTGGACGCGGCGCTGTGGCCGCGGTCCGAGCACCCGGCGGCGGCCCGGGGCCCGAAGCCGCGCTCGGTGAAGTTGAGGCCGTTGCGCACCTCCCGGCCCACGCCGTCGTAATCGACCCAGCGCAGGAACGACGTGTCGACCCCGCCCTGGAGCATCAGATCCTCGATGAGCCGGCCGACCGCGTTGTCCGCGAGCGACGTGACGATGGCGGTGCGGAGCCCGAAGCAGCGCCGGAGCCCGCGCGCCACGTTGTACTCTCCCCCGCCCTCCCCGACGTCGAACGTCCGCGTCGTGTGGACGCGGCGCTCGCCCGGGTCGAGGCGCAGCATCACCTCACCGAGGCTCACCTGATCCCACGCACAACCTTTTGCACTGCGAATCTGCATCTTCCCGCTCCTCAACGGCCCATCCAGCCGCCGTCGACGACCAGCACGTGGCCGTGGATGTATTTGCTCGCCTCGGCGCACAAGAAGAGCGCCGCCCCCGCGATGTCGCTGGCCTCGCCCCACCGGCCGGCGGGGATGCGCTCGAGGATCTGGCGGCTGCGCGCCTCGTCGGCCCGGAGCGCGGCCGTGTTGTTCGTCGCGATGTAGCCGGGCGCGATCGCGTTCACGTTGACGCCCCTCGCCGCCCACTCGTTCGCGAGCGCCTTGGTCAGCTGCGCGATCCCGCCCTTGGACGCCGCGTAGGCGGGGACCAGGATCCCGCCCTGGAACGAGAGCAGCGACGCGATGTTGACGATCTTGCCCGACCCCTGCTCGAGCATGTGCTTGCCGGCGATGCGCGACAGCCGGAACGCGGACGTCAGGTTGACCTCGAGGAGGAGGTCCCAGTCCTCGTCGGAGTACTCGACCGCCGGCGACCTCCGGATGAGCCCCGCGTTGTTCACCAGGATGTCGAGGCGCCCGAGCTCGGCCTGCGTCCTCCGGATGAGCTCCTCGTGCGCCGCGCGGTCGGCCAGGTCCGCGGCCGTCCCGATGGCGCGCCGCCCGAGCCTCCGCACCGCGTCCATCGTGGCCTCGCCCGGCTCGTCCTTGCCGTGACAGGCGATGTCCGCGCCCGCGGCCGCGAGCGCCGTCGCGATGGCCGCGCCGATCCCCGTGGCCGAGCCCGTCACGAGCGCGACCTTGCCGTCCAAACGAAACGGATCGTTCGTCATACCAACTATCCTTGGTTCAATCGCGCGGCCTCGAGCCGCGGCACGAGCAGGTGAATGATGGCGAGCGCGAGGAGGTACGCGGACGCGGCCATGATGAAGAGGGTCGAATAGCTCCCGGTGAGCTGCAGGACGTGGCCGGCGATCTGCGCGATGAGCATGCCGCCGATGGCGCCGGCCATGCCGCCGAGCCCGACGGCCGACCCGACGGCCTGCGACGGGAACATGTCCGTGGTGAGCGTGAACAGGTTCGCCGAGAAGCCCTGGTGCGCGGCGGTGGCGAGGCCGAGCAGGAGCACGGCCACCCACAGCGAGTCGGTGCGCGTCGCGAGGAAGACGGGCGCGACGCCGAGCGCGCACACGAGCATCGCGGTCTTGCGCGCCGCGTTCGCGGTCCAGCCGCGGCGCATGAGCGTCGAGGAGAACCAGCCGCCGGCGATGCTGCCCACGTCGGAGAGCAGGTAGATCGTGACGAGCGGCGGCCCGATCTGGAGCAGGTTCAGCCCGTGCTTGCGGTTGAGGAAGTCGGGGACCCAGAACAGGTAAAGCCACCAGAACGGATCGGTCATGAACTTGCCGATGGCGAACGCCCACGTCTGGCGGTGCGGGACGAGGGTGAGCCAGCCGATCTTGCCCGGCGACGGCGACGGCTCGCTCGTGATGTAGGCCCGCTCCGCCGGCGAGACGCGCGGGTTCTGCGCGAGGGGGGAGTAGAGGATCAGCCACGCGACGATCCAGAGCGCCCCGATCGCGCCGGTCAGCGCGAAGGCGGCGCGCCAGCCCCAGGTCACCGCGATCCACGGCACCACGAGGGGGCATACGATCGCGCCGATGTTGGTGCCGGAGTTGAACAGCCCGGTCGCGAGCGCGCGCTCCTTCTTCGGGAACCACTCGGCGATCGTCTTGAGGGCGCCCGGGAACATCCCGGCCTCGCCGATGCCGAGGGCGAACCGGGCCGCCGAGAGCCCGCCGGCGCTGCCGACGAGCGCGTGCGCCGCCGCCGCCAGGCTCCAGAACCCGACGGCGAACGAGAAGCCGCGCCGCGTCCCGATGCGGTCCATGAGGCGGCCCATCGTCAGCATCCCGATCGCGTAGGCGGCCTGGAACGACGTGACGATGTTGCCGTAATCGATATCGTTGTAGCCGAGCTCCTTCTGGAGCGTCGTCTTGAGGACGCCCAGCACCTGGCGATCGACGTAGTTGATCGTCGCGGCGGTGAACAGGAGGGCGCAGATCACCCAGCGGTAGCGCCCGACGCCGGTGATGACGGCCGGCGCGGCGTCGTCGCCGTAGCTCCGCTCGGCTCCCGCGAGCAGCGGAGGAGCGCTCACGGAGACGTCAGGTTTCATGACCATGCTCACCTCCCCACGTTTTCGCGAGCGGTAGGCAGCTCATCATTCGAAGATCCTCTCTCTTTGTGTGTTAAGAGCCATCACGCTGGCTTCGGTCCCGCGGCGAGCGGGAGGAGCACGCGAGATCTGCGTCAGAACGCCGGGCTCGCCTTGAAGATCCACTCGACGTTCAGGCCGAAGAAGTGCTCCCACGTGCGCTTGCTGAACACGTCGTCCTGCGGATAAAGGGCCTTCGCGCCCTCGTCGCGCCGGGTCACGAGCCAGATGAAGCGGAACTGCGGGCGCTTGAAGTCGCCCTTGCCCGCCGCGTTCAGGAACGGCACGAGCCCGAAGCGCACGAGGCTCGCGCTGTGGTGGCTCGCTCCGGGGTGCGCGCCCGGCGCCGCGGGGTCGGCCGGCGGCGGGACCCTCCCGCGCCGCTGGGCCTGGTACGAGCCCTCGACGGCGATGCCTCCCCAGTCGCGGATGTAGTAATGCGGTCGCACCACGAAGATGCCTTCGTCCAGATCGGCGAAGTCGAACGGCTCGCTGGCGTTGCGGAACGAGCGCACGTACCCCGAGGCCATCAGGCCGAGCTTCCCCGTCTCGTAGTTGCCGCTCATGGTGAACATGAGCTCGTGCGCGCCGGATGCGGTGCCGTCCGGCGCGGGCTGCGTGGGGGAGCCGAACTCGCCGTAGGCCGCGAGGTCGCCCGCGTAGCGGAGGAAGAGGTGCAGGTGCCCGTTGTCCACGCCGGTGAACGGGCTGATCTGCGCGCCGATGACGTACCCGGAGTCGCGCGGCAGCCGCTCGTACACGCCGGCCTCCGCCGTCTCGCGCGTGCCCGACGGCAGCTGGTGCAGCTCGCCGTAGAGGATGCCCTTGACCCCGCCCTTCTCCCCGATCGGGACGGTGTGGCTCGCCTTGAAGCTGGTGATGAGCCGCTGGCGATCGAGGAGGTTGACGTTCGCCGTGCCGGGCTGGTTGAGCGCCGGCGCGCGCTCCACCGTCTGCAGGTAATACGGCGTGAGCGGCCGGTTGACGCCGGCGTGCGCCGCGAAGTACGTGCGCTTCGAGGGCAGGTCATAGCGGACGCCCCCGCCCAGCGTGTTCAGCCAGTCGAGCGGCCAGAAATCGAGCAGCTCGGAGTTGTCACCGCGGTAGAGGCGCGAGCCGATCCACACGGACAGCCCCTTGACGCCGAGGTCGCGCTCCTCGACGAAGGCGTTGCGCACGGACATGTTGACGTTCCACGGCCGCGCGTTGTTGTAATGGAGGACCGGGGCGTCCACGACGAGGCGGACGGCGGCCCGCGTGGTGGCGCCGGTGGACTCCCAGTAGTCTTGCCGCTCCAGGTCCAGCTGGATGAACGTGGACTCGTCGAGGCGCGATCCTCTCAAGACGATGTCGGCGTCGCGCCCCGGCCCGAGCTCGGCGTCCGTGGCCGCGACGGCGCGGCTGACGGCGCCGAAGAAGAACCCGCTCTCCACCGGCGGCGACGGCGGCGCGGAGGGCTCTTCTTTCTGCACCGGCTGCTGGGAGGGGGGGACGGCCGCGGCCCCGGTACCTCCGGCGTCGGGCGCCGGAGCCGCGCCCTGGGCGGGCGCCGCCGCGGCGGGCGTCTCGGCGGGCGGGTCCGTCGCCTCGGGCGCCTGGTCCGGCGCCGTCGGAGGAGGCGACGGCTGCCCTTTGGCGACCGAGGGAGCCGCGCAGAGGGCGGCGCCGAGCAGCGCGCAAGCCAGGTTGCGCGCGCTCGCGAAGCCGGTAGTTGGCACAGCCGCGCCTCCGCCTGCCGAGCGCGCGCCGCATCGCGAGCCACGCGGAACATCATGCCCAGATTGGCAACAGGGATTGACGATGGAATTCAAGAGTGCGCCGATCTCGTGAAGGGTTGGACCTGCGCCTGCGCGATCAGCGGGGCTGTCGTCGAGGCGAGCGACGCCCGACAGCACGCCTTGTGGCTCGCTCCGCGTGGGGTGCGCTGGCAGCGTCCATGCTCGATTGCAAACCACGAGCCAGGGGCACACAGCGCCGCAGCGGCGCCGTGACGCGCGCGACGCGCGGAGGTGTGACGCGCGCGACGCGCGGAGGTGTGACGCGCGCGACGCGCGGAGGTGGCGCTCCGAGCTGGGGCCCGACCGCAGCCGCTTTGGGCCGGATCCGACCGGAGCGCACGACTTGCCCCGACGCGCCCCCGCGACGACCTGGCGCGCTCCGCCTGAACGGGAGGCAGATTCCCCCGCAACGCCGTAAACCCCCGGTTGACATAGGCGACAGCGGTGATTGACGCGCGCAGGGGCCGGCGCTGTCGCGCATGAGCGCCTGCGGTAGCGGCGAGCGCCCATCGAGGATGAGCGTGCGAGTCCAGGAGGGGTTTGAAGGAGCGCCGGAGCGGAGCTCCTCCGGCGGTGCGCGGGGCGGCGACGGCGTCGAGAGCGGCCTTCCCGCCCTGCCGGCGCGGCGCGGTGCGCGTCGCGGGCGCGGGGGCGCGGCCTCAGAGGTTGAACTGCGCCGGGAGCCAGAGCGAGAGCTGGGGCACGTAGCTGATGAGCATCAGCGCGACGATCATGGCGGCGAACATCGGAATCATCGGCCGGACCACCTTTGCGATCGTGGTCTTGCCGACGCCGCAGCCCACGAACAGGCAGGTGCCCACCGGCGGGGTGCACAGGCCGATGCACAGGTTCGTGACCATCAGGACGCCGAAGTGCACCGGGTGGATGCCCATCCCCGTGACGACCGGGAGGAAGATGGGCGTGAAGATCAGGACCGCAGGCGTCATGTCCATGAAGGTGCCCACGACGAGCAGGAGCACGTTGATGATGAGCAGCGTCGCGAACGGGCTCTGGGAGATCCCCAGCATCGCCTGGCTGACGCTCTGGGGCACCTGCTCGAAGGCGAGCACCCAGCTCATGGCCTGGCTGGCCCCCACCAGGATCATCACCACCGCCGTGGTCTTGGCGGACTTGAGCAGGATCCGCGGCATGTCCTTGAGCTTGACCTCACGATAGAACAGCGTCCCCAGCAGGAATGCGTAGGCCACGGACACCGCGCTGGCCTCGGTCGCCGTGAACACCCCGGCGAGGATCCCGCCCATGACGATCAGGATCAGGAGCAAGCTGGGGATCGCCTGGGCGAAGCTCCGGACGACCTCGTTGAACGGGACCTTCTCGCTCACGCCCACCGGCTGCTTGCGGTTGGCCAGGAACGCCACGACCATGATGCTCAGGCCCACGAGGAGGCCCGGGACGACGCCGGCCAGGAACAGCGCGGCCACCGACACGTTCCCGGCGACCACGGCATAGACGATCATGATGTTGCTCGGAGGGATGAGCAGCCCGGTGGTGGCCGAGGTCGTGGTCAGCGCGACGCTGAACTCCCTCCCGTAGTTCTTCCGCTCCATCTCGGGGATCATGAAGCCTCCGATGGAGGAGACGGCGGCCGCCGCCGAGCCCGAGACGGCCCCGAAGAGCATGCACGTCAGCGTGTTGACGTACGAGAGGCCGCCGTGGAAGCGGCCGACCACGGCGCTCGCGAAATCCATGAGCCTGCGGGCCATGCCGCCCTCGCCCATGAGCAGCCCGGAGAGGACGAAGAAGGGGATGGCGAGCAGCGGGAAGCTGGCGATGCCGGTCGAGATGCGCTGCGCCACGATGTAGGCCGTGGGCACGTCGCCCAGCGAGGCGATCGTCAGCACCGTGGAGAGGCCGATACAGACGGCGACCGGCACGTTGAGGAGGAGCAGCGCGAAGAAGCTGAACACGAGGATGAGGACTTGGATTTCCATGGCGGGCCCGGCTCTGGAAGGTTATGCGTCGGTGACGGGCTCGCCTCTCCTCGGCGACACCCGCCCGGTGAACAGCTCCACCAGGTTTTCGATGCAGAACATGAGGAAGAAGACCCCGCTGATGGGCACGGCCAGGTAGGCGTAGCCCACCTGGATGTCGAGCGCGGGCGACGTCTGCTTGGACTCGAGCGTCTTGACGACGAGCGTCCAGCCGCCGTAGATCAGCGCGAACGCGGCGAAGAAAGCCACCAGGAGCTCGATGGCGATCGCCGCGACGCGCTGGGCCGCCGGGTCCATCTTGCCGACGAAGTAGTCGACGCCGAGGTGCGCTTTCTCGCCGTAGGCGAGCCCGGCGCCGAGGAGCGAGATCCAGACCAGGAGATAGACGGCGAGCTCCTCGGTCCAGCGGCTCTGGTTGCCGAGCACGTAGCGGGAGAAGACGCCCCAGAGGGTGTCGAGCGTGAGCACCGCGAACGCGGCGACGAGCACGACCTCCAGGGTCCTGATCAGGCCTGCGTGCAGCCTGTGCAGCGGCCCGACGACGGCCGGCGCTCGACGCCCCGCGCTCGGCGCGCCGGCCGGGCCCACGTCCGGCGGTTGTACAGGCGACGGCGGCTCCTGAGGAGCGCTCGTCTCCTCGTCGAGCAGGAGCCCTGCCCTTCGCTCCTGGACGTCCATCACTCGACCTCCTGGACGCGCTTCACGAGCTTGCCGAGCTCCGTGCCCTCGAGGCGGTCGTACATGGGCTGGACCTGCTTGCGGAACGGCTCCTTGTCCGGCCGGTGGATGGTCACCCCCGCCTTCTTCAGCGCATCGAGGGACTCCTGAGTGCTCTTCTTCCACGCCTCGCGCTGGAAGACAGCCGACTCATCGGCCGCCTCCTGGACCCACCGCTGGACCTCAGGGCTCAGCGACTCCCAGATCTTCTGGCTGAACAGGATGATGTCGGGGACGCTCGTGTGCTCGTCGAGCGAGTAATGCTTGGTGACCTCGAAGTGACGGCTCGTGAAGAGGCTGGGCGGGTTGTTCTCGGCCCCGTCGACCATCCCCTGCTGCAGCGCGGAATACAGCTCGCCGAACGCGATCGGCGTCGGCGCGGCGCCCATCTGCGAGACCATGTCCATCGCGGTCTTGCTCTTCATGACGCGGATCTTCTTGCCCTTGAGATCCGCGGGGCTCATGACGGGCGCGTCCGCCGTGTAGAAGCTCCGGCTCCCGGAGTCGTAGTAGCAGAGGCCCCTCACGCCCACCTTCGCCCCGGCCGCGGCGAGATCCTTGCCAACGTCGCCGAGGAGCACCTTCCAGAAGTGGTCCTCGTCCCGGAAGAGGTACGGCAGCCCGAAGAGCGCCATCTCCGGGATGAAGCTCTCGAGCGGCGCCGTGGAGGTCTTGACCATCGCCAGCGCCCCTCGCTGCACCTGCTCGATGCTCTCCGTCTCGCTGCCCAGCTGCCCGTTCGGGAAGATCTGCAGCTGCACGGCGCCGCCCGATTTCTTGTCGAGCTGCTTCGCCATGTACTCCATGGCGACGTGCACCGGATGCGCCTGATCGAGCGCGTGCGACAGCTTCAGGACCACTTTCTTCGTGCCGGCGCTCGCCGCGCCGGCAGCCTGCCTTTCACCAGCGCCCTCCGCCGACGCGGGGCGGGCCAGCACGGAGAAGGCGCCGGAGGTGACGATGGTCCCCAGCAGGCAACCGAGCACGAGGAAGGAGACGGCTTTCTTGTCCATATCGATGCACGCTGGAATCGGGGTTATCGGTGAGGGTTGAACGGCGCTGCGCAGCGCGGCGCCCCGGAGGCCGATGGCAGCCCGCGGCAGGCACGCCTCGACGGCGGCCACGCGCGGAGCTCAGGGGCGCTCGGCCCATGGACCGCGGTTGTGCAATCGCTGCGCCAGGGAGGGGGCTGCGCCCTCCCGCGCTCGCCGGGCGCTCCCGGGGTCCCCGCGCGCCGGGGCGCTCCCGCTCGAAGAGACGCTGCCTCCCGGAGACACCGTAAACCCTGGCGCCGCGGCCCTCGGCGCCCGACGTCTTCATCTCGCGCGCGCCCTCCGGAGGCGCGGGGCGGGTCAGCAGCGCGAGCGCGCGGTAGGCGAGGATGGCCCCGAGCAGGTAACAGAGCGCGATGAAGAAGGCGGTCATCTTGGCCATAGCGATGCATCCGAAGGGTCTTCGGTGAGGACGAAGCGGTGCCGGCGCGGCGCTGCGGTACGTCGCGGGGCCGAGCGCAGCCCGCGGCGGGCAGACGCCGGCCTCGGCCGCGCGCTGCCGAGCGGCGCCCGGCCAATGGCACACCGTGCTGAACCGGTTTTGCAACGGTCGCGCCAGCGCGCGGCTGGCGTAGATCCCGAATGGGGCCGTGCCGGCGCCGCCGGGGCGCTGTCAACCCGGAGTTGACCGTGGTGACAACCGTTGTTGCGCGCCCCGCGCGGAGCCGTCGCGCGCCGCCCCCCTGGATCGCGGCGCGACGCCGCGCGGATCGGGCGTTCGCCTCGGGCGACGGCCGACGGCCCCTCCCCTCTGCCCGGCGCGCGGCGCGCTCCGTCGCCGCCGTCCGCGCACCGGACGTCCCGCACGCGCCGGCGCAGCGCGGGTGGTGATGTCTTGCGTTGCCTGGGGGTCTGGGGTAAGGGGGCGGCAATGAGTGGTCCCGAACTCGGCCGCCTCATCGACGAGGTCGATCGCACGGTGGACGTCCAGTTCGCCGCCGTCGGCGATCTCGATGAGCTGAACCGCCTGTATGCCAGCCTGCTCGGGCGCCGCGGCTCGCTCAATGCGCTGATGAAGCAGCTGCCCGGGGCGGCGCCCGAGGAGCGCAAGGCGCTCGGCCAGCGCCTCAACGCGGTCAAGGGCCGCGTGGAGCGCGCCCGCGAGGAGGCGACCGCCCGGATCAAGCGGACCGCGCGCGATCGCGAGCTCTCCGCGCCGCCCCTCGATATCACCCTGCCCGGCCGCTGGCGCGCGCCCGGCCGGCCGCACCCCATCATGCGGACCCTCGACGAGATCGTGGATATCTTCGTCGGGCTCGGGTTCGACGTCGCCGAGGGGCCGCAGATCGAGCTCGCGCGCTACAACTTCGATCTCCTCGGGTTCCCGGCGGATCACCCGGCCATGGACATGCACGACACGTTCTACGTGGCCGGCGATCCGGGCCAGAACGTGCTCCTCCGCACGCACACGAGCCCGGTGCAGGTGCGCGAGATGCTCTCCCACCCTCCGCCGGTCATGATCGTCGCGCCGGGCGTCGTCTACAGGCGCGACGACGACGCCAGCCACAGCCCCATGTTCGTGCAGATCGAGGGGCTCGTCGTCGACCGCGACGTCTCCCTCGGCGACCTCAAGGGCCTGCTCGAGGTCTACAGCCGCCGGATGTTCGGTGAGAACACGCGGACGCGCTTCCGGCCGAGCTACTTCCCCTTCACCGAGCCCAGCGCCGAGCTCGATGTCTCCTGCCTCGTCTGTTTCGGCGCGAACCGCGCCTGTCCGCAGTGCAAGGGCACCGGCTGGCTGGAGGTGCTCGGGTGCGGCATGGTCCACCCGACGGTGCTCCGGAACGTCGGAATCGACCCGGAGCTCTACACGGGGCTGGCGTTCGGCATCGGCGTGGATCGCACGGCCAACATGAAGTTCGCCGTCGACGACATCCGCGCCTTCTACGAGAACGACGTCCGCTTCCTCGGAAGCCTCTAGGCGACTCCCCTCGCGCCGGAGCCCGACTCCCCATGTTGATATCGTACAAGTGGCTTCAAGAGATCCTCGGCGCCGATCCCGGCGTCGACGCGGTGACGTCGGCGCTCGGCCGCGGCGGGCTCGAGGTCGATCGCGTGACGCACGTCGGCGCCGCGCTGCGCCCGGTGGTCCTCGCGCGCGTCGAGGCGACGCGGCCCCACCCGAGCAAGAAGGGCCTCACGCTGGTCCGCGTGGACGCCGGCGGCGCCGGCGGAGGCGGCGAGGTGGTGTGCGGCGCGCAGAACATCCCGGCCCCCGGCGGCGGCGCGCTCGTCTGTTATGCGCCGGTGGGGGCGCAGGTCCTCGACCGCAGCGGCGCGCTCGTCACGCTGACCGAGAAGGCGGTCGCCGGCGTCTCGTCGGCCGGCATGCTCTGCGCCGAGGACGAGCTCGGCCTCGGGTCGAGCCACGAGGGCCTGCTCACCATCGAGGGCGGGCGCCCGGGGCAATCGCTGCTCGACTGGGAGCCGCGCCTCGAGGACTGGATCATCGAGCTCAGCGTCACCCCCAACCGGCCCGACGCGCTGGGCCACCTGGGCGTGGCCCGGGACGTGGCCGCGGTGCTCGGCGTCCCCTTCCAGCCGCCGGCGGTCGCGCGGCCGCAGGCGAGCGGCGGCGGGGCGCGCGCGAGCGTCGAGGTGCGCGACAAGGAGCGTTGCCCCCGGTATGCCGGCCAGGTGATCGAGGGCGTCAGCGTCGGTCCCTCGCCGCTCTGGGCGCGGGTGCGCCTCGGCCGCCTCGGGGTCCGGCCGATCACGAACGTCGTCGACGCGACGAACCTGGTCATGCTCGAGCGGGGGCAGCCGCTCCACGCCTTCGATCTCGACGCGCTGCGGCTGCCGGTCGAGATCCGGAGGGCGCGGCAGGGCGAGGCGTTCGTCGCGCTCGACGGGCAGAAGCTGTCCCTGAACGAGGACGACCTCGTGATCGCCGACGCGGACCGCGTCGTGGCGCTGGCCGGCGTGATCGGCGGCGCGGACAGCGGCGTCACCGCGACGACGCGCCGGGTGTTCCTCGAGTCGGCCTACTTCGAGCCGCGCGGGATCCGCAGGTCGGCGCGGCGGTACGGCTTCCACACCGAAGCGTCGCACCGCTTCGAGCGCGAGGTGGACCTCTCGGGGGTGCCGCTGTCGCGCGATCGCGGGACCGCGCTCATCTGCGAGCTCGCCGGCGCCGAGGCGGCGGGCGAGCCGATCGACGCGTACGTCGCGCCCCGCGCCCCGCGCCGTCTGACGCTGCGGCTGCCGCGGTACAAGCGCATCATCGGCGCCGAGGCCCCGCCGCGGACGCGCGAGATCCTGGAGACGCTCGGGGTCTCGACCGTGGAGCAGCAGGCGGATCGGCTGCTCGTCGAGGTGCCGGCGCACCGGCCCGACATCGTGGAGGAGATCGACCTCATCGAGGAGGTCGCGCGCGTCGCCGGCTACGACAAGATCCCGAGCAGCCTCCCGCGCGTGGGCGCGGCGCCCGCCGGCGCCCGGGGCGATTACCGCCTCCGGCGCAGGGTGCGCCAGATCTGCACCGGGATCGGCCTGCACGAGGCGGTGACGTACTCGTTCCTGTCGCCGCAGGAGCTGAAGGCGTCGCGCTTCGAGGTCGAGCCGCTCCTCCGGCTGCTGAACCCGCTCTCCGAGGAGAAGTCGGTGATGCGGCCGTCGCTGGTCCCGGGGCTGCTCACGGTCGCGCAGCGCTCGCAGCGGTACAACGTGCCGCGGGTGCGGCTGTTCGAGGTGAGCCAGGTGTTCCTGCCGCGCCAGGGCGAGGCGCGCGGCGCGGGCGGCACGGACGGCGCGGGCCAGAAGGCGCGGGTCGAGCGGCCGCCGGTGGACGAGCCGACCCGGCTGACGGTCCTGCTCGCGGGGCCGCGCGACAGCTATCTCACGCGGCCCGAGGACGTCGACTTCTACGACGGCAAGGGTGTGGTCGAGGCGGTGCTGGCGGAGCTCGCGGGCAGCGTGGCGCCGGAGTTCGACCTCGAGGGCGAGCCGCCGCCGTGGGCACATCCGCGCAAGGGCGCGCGCGTCACGCTCGACGGCCGCGCCGTGGGGTACGTGGCGGAGCTCCACCCGGACGTGCGCGACGCGCTGGAGATCACGACCGGGGCGGTGGTGGCGGAGCTCGATCTCGCGGCGGTGGCGGCGGCCTACCGCGCGCCGGCGGCCGCGAAGCCGAGCCGGTTCCCGGCGATGCGGCACGACGTGGCGCTGCTCTTGCCGCTCGACGTGCCGGCGGGCCAGGTGCTGGAGCTGCTGCGGACGACGGCCGGGGAGCGCTGCGAAAAGGTCGAGCTGTTCGACCGGTACCGCGGCGGCGAGCTCCCGCCGGGGACGCACTCGCTCGGGTTCGCGCTGTGGTTCAGGTCGCCGGAGCGGACGCTGACCGACGAGGAGGTCGATCATTGGACGAAGGCCGCGGTGGACGCGGCGAAGGCGCGGTTCGGGGCGCAGCAGCGCTGAGGCGGGCGGGCGGCGACCGGCGGTGAGCGGCGCGCCCGCCCGCGGACGTCGATCGCCGTCTCGCGCTCGCCGGACTGGCAGCAACCGTGCCGGCCGAGCGTCGGGTCCGAACCTGGACGATCGGCGTTCCCGCGGCCGCTCTCGCGCCCTGGATCCGCGCGCGCGTGGCAAGCGTTGCCTTCATGGCAAAGATTGCCATCGCCGCGGCGGCAGAGGCGCGGCAAGGATTGCCATCGCGCCGGCACCGCGCCCCGAGGGCGCGCCCGACGCCGCCGCGCGTCGCCCGCGAGGACAGCAGACGCGGCGGCTCAGCACGCGGTAGGTGCACGATCGCGGCCTGCGGCGGTGCCAAGGCGGCATGTGGCTTGCTGCTTGCTCCTCGCTCGAGATGTCGCCCGTGGACCGCCTGCTCGTGCCTCGATATCTCCTTGGCGGCGCCGCGGGAGCGGCGGTCCTGGCGTTGCGATACCCCGGAGCGATCTGCCGGGTCGATCAGAGAGAAAGCCACGAGGGTAGGATGCGGGCATCGATGCGCAGGCGGAGCATGGAGCGGAACCGGAGCGTCGTCACGCGCCCTCCGCGGGGCGGCTGGGCGCCTCGCCACGTCGTGGCGATCGTGTTCGCGACGGCGCTGATCGCCGCCACGGGCGCATGCCTTCAGGGCGCGGTCCCTTGCGGTGACAGTTTTTGCCCGATCGACCGTGAATGCGTCATGCCAGCCGACGGCAACCCCCGGTGTGCCGTCCCCGGCTACGGCCATAGCTGTGGCAATGAGATCCTCGAGAACGACGAGGTTTGCGACGACGGGAACACGAAGGACGACGACGGATGCAGCGCCGACTGCAAGTCCAACGAGCGCTGCGGCAACGGCGTCGTCGATGCCGTGCGGGGCGAGGTCTGCGACGACGGCAACGAGCGCGGCGGCGACGGGTGCAGCGCCGACTGCAAGTCCAACGAGCGCTGCGGCAACGGCATCGTCGACGTGATGCGCGGGGAGACCTGCGACTGCGGCTCTGATGAAGTCAGGTCGACCGACCCGCTGTGCCGCGGCGGCCAGAACGCGGAGCGCCGCGGGTATTGCAGGCTCGACTGCGAGGCGCACTGCGGCGACGGGGAGCTGGCGCAGGATGAAGCCTGCGATCCCGGCGTGACGGTCACGACCTCCTGCGTCAACCTGCGCTACGATTTCGGCCGTCCGGGGTGCACCAGCTCCTGCGATGACCTGTCCGTCGGCTCGTGCGGAAGCTGGAACTGGCGTCAGCACGATTTTCTCACATCGGGGCCGCTGACCG
Source organism: Sorangium sp. So ce296 (assembly GCF_051529605.1). Taxonomy (NCBI): domain Bacteria; kingdom Pseudomonadati; phylum Myxococcota; order Polyangiales; family Polyangiaceae; genus Sorangium; species Sorangium sp. So ce296. Next base: position 12,220,878 of record NZ_CP150325.1, on the reverse strand, counting down.
GCGTGTGGGAGAGCGGGCCGCAGGATGTCTTCGTCGTGGGCTATAACACGATCCTGCACTACAACGGTCAGGACTGGCGGGCGACGACGTTGCCCACGTCTACCACGCTGAACGGCGTGTGGGGGAGCGGGCCACAGGATGTCTTTGCCGTGGGCTATGACACGATCCTGCACTATGATGGTCAGGAGTGGCAGCCCATGATCTTGCCCACCTCGGATCCGATCACGATCAAGGGCGTGTGGGGGAGCGGGCCGCGGGATGTCTTCGCCGTCGGCGATAACGGCACGATCCTGCACTACGACGGACAGGAGTGGCAGCGCACGGCCTCGCCCACACCGAACGTGTTGTATGACGTGTGGGGGAGCGGGCCGCAGGACGTCTTTGCCGTGGGCTATGGCACGATCCTGCACTATGACGGTCAGGAATGGCAGCCCATGACCTCGCCCTTCCCGGAATTCCTCACGCTGAGGGGCGTGTGGGGGAGCGGGCCGCAGAACGTCTTTGCCGTGGGTGACGACAGCACGATCCTGCGCTACGACGGCCAGGAATGGCAGCCCATGACCTTGCCTGCGCGGGTGGAGACGTTCCATGACGTGTGGGGGAGCGGGCAGCAGAACGTCTTCGCCGTGGGTCATCAGGGCAATATTCTGCACTACGACGGCGAGGTCTGGCAGCTCATGCCCTTGCCCATCTCGGTGGAACAGCTGTCCGGCGTGTCGGGGAGCGGACCGTGGGATGTCTTCGTCGTGAGCGACAGCGGCGCCATCCTGAACTACAACGGCCAGAGCTGGCAGCCCATGACGTCGCCCACATCGGACTGGCTGTACAGCGTGTGGGGGAGCGATCTACAGGATGTCTTTGCCGTGGGTGACAAGGGCACGATCCTGCACTACGACGGCGAGGACTGGCAGGACATGCCCTCTCCCACGTCGGAGCTGTTGTTCGACGTGTGGGGGAGCGGGCCGCGGGATGTCTTCGCCGTGGGTCCCAACGGGACGGCTCTGCGCTACGACGGCCAGGACTGGCAGGACATGCCCTTGCCCACAGGGCTGGAATCGTTGTCCAGCGTGTGGGGGAGCGGGCCGCGGGATGTCTTCGCCGTGGGGTACGGCGGCACGATCCTGCGCTACGACGGCGAGAGCTGGGAGGACATGCCCCGGCCCGAATCGCTGCCGCCGCTCCGCGGCGTGTGGGGGACCGGGCCGCAGGATGTCTTCGCCGTGGGCGAGGGCGGCGCGATCCTGCACTACGACGGTCGGGACTGGCAGAAGGACATGAACCCGCCCACATCGGTAGCGTTGAACAACCTGTGGGGGACCGGGCCGCGGGATGTCTATGCCGTGGGGAACGAGGGCACGATCCTGCACTACGATGGCCAGGGCTGGCAGAAAATGGACTCGACCACGCTGGTCGATCTGTACAGCGTGTGGGGGAGCGGGCCGCGGGATGTCTTTGCCGTGGGTGCGTTCGGCACGCTCCTGCACTACGACGGCATCTCCTGGATCAAGCTCAACTCCACGACAGACCGCCGCCTTTTCACGGGGTGGGGCGCTGGGAGCTCGTCCTTTGTCGTCGGCGAGGGCGGCGCCATCTACCACCACAGCCGGACGGCACCGCCGCGGTAGCCGCGCCGCCTCGATCCCAAGGAGCGCTCCAGCGCAGCGCGCCGCACCCCGAAACGATGTCTGGAGCGCCCTCCTCACCGCCCCTCTGCGCCGACCTCGCCGCCGCGGAACGCCCCTCGCGACGCGACGAGGCCGTCCCCCACCCCGCCGAGGCGCGGCCCCGGCGGCGCCGGCTACTTCAACTTCTCGTCGATCTTCCCCACGGTCCGCTGGATGAGGTGCTCCTGCTCGCGCTTGCTCTGCAGCATCGCCTCCGCGGCCGCCCTCGCCTTCCGCTCCTCCTCGGTGGCCTTCGCCTCGGCCTTTCGCGCCTCGACCTCGGACTGCTGCGCCGTGTCCCGCGCCGCCCGCGCCTCGCCCGCCGCCACGCGGGCCCGCTCGGCCTCGGCCTTGGCGCGGTCCCGGGCCTGCTCCGCCTCGCGCTGCATCGCCTCGGCCCGCCTCCGCTGCGCCTCGCTCTCGTGCCGCGCCCTCTCGGCCGCGCTCCGCTCCGCCTCCTCGCTCGCGAGCGCCGTTTTCAGCGTCTCCTCGGTCCTGCGGATCGCGTCGAGCTGCGCCGTGATCACCCCGTTCTGCCGGGTCAGCTTCACGATCCCCGCCCCCGCCGCGACCACGAGGAGCGACAGCGCCGCGATCGTCCCGGAGACGAGCCGGCGCCTCCGGCGCCGCGTCTCGTCCGCCAGCCGGAGCACCGCCTCCAGGAAGAGCCGCTCCCGCTCCGGCAGCGCGCCCCGGTAGCGCCCGCGAAAGCCGCGCGCCTCCTTCGCGACGTTGCCGCGCCAGAGCGTGTCCGCGGCGCGGCCGCTCGCGTCCCACAGCCTCGCCGCCGCGCGCAGCCGGTCCAGGAACACGGCGTCGTCCTGGCTCTCGTCGAGCCAGCGCTTCAGCGTCGGCCACCGCTCGATCAGCGACTCGTGCACCAGCTCCACCGTGCTGCCCGCGCGGTCGTTCCCCTTCTCGATCGCCACGAGCCGCCCGTCGGCCAGCTGCCCCACGACCCGCTCGATCTCGCCCGGGTCCCCGGGCAGCTCGCACAGCTCGCCCAGGCTGGCCACGGCCCGCGTCCGCTCCGGCGTCACCAGCCGCTCCAGGACCGCCCGCGCGAGCTTCGCCTGGCGCTCGCTCATCCCCGCCAGCAGCGTGTCGGCGTGGCTCGCCAGGGCGCCCGCCACCCCGCCGATCGCCTCGTAGCTCGCCCACGTGAGCAGCCGGCGCCCGCGATCGCGCATCTCCCAGAGCCTCGCCGCGGTGAACTGGAGCAGCGGCAGCGCCCCGCGCGTCGTCGAGAGCGCGTCGAGGATGCCCTCGACCATCGCCGGGTCCTCGATCTCGTGCCGCGCCGCCTCGATCGGCCTCACCAGCGCCTCGCGCAGCCCCTCGCGCCCCATCGGCCGGAGGAACACGAGGCCCCGGGTCATCGCCGCCATGAAGTGCTCGTGCTCGGCCATTCGCTCGAGGAAATCCGATCGCACCGACAGGACGACGCGGAGCGGCGAGGACGCGTCGTCGGCGATGCCCTCCAGGCACGCGAGGAACGCCGCGCGCTCGTCGGCCGGGGCGCCGAGCGTGACGAGCTCCTCGAACTGATCGATGAACAGCAAGAGGCGCCGCTGCGCCCGGGCCGCCCACCCGCGCAGCGCGGCGCCGAGCAGGCCCGGCTCGGCGCGCAGCCGCGGCGCCAAGGCCGCGCGCGTCCCCGCGGCGGTGTCGAAGGCGAGCGCCTGCACGTCGGTGCTCAGCGTCACGGCAGGGCTGCCGAGGAGCTCCGCGAGCGCCGCCAGCGGCTCGCGCCCCGGCCGGAGGACCAGCGCCTCCCAGCCCTCGCCGGAGCGCTTGAGCGCCGGGATCACCCCGGCCCGCACGAGCGACGACTTCCCCACGCCCGAAGCGCCCGCGATCGCGAGCAGCGGCTGGCTGCGCAGGCGCGCGACGACGCCCGCGAGGTCCTGCGCGCGGCCGAAGAAGCGGTCGGCGTCGGCCTCCTGGAAGGACGAGAGGCCGGCGAACGGGCTCTCGTCGCTGCCGAGGTGGATCTCCCGGCGTCCGGGCAGGAGGGGCAAGAGCTCGGTCAGGAGCTCCTCGGCGGAGGCGTACCGCTCGGCCTTGCGCTTGCGCAGGCAGCGGTCGATGATCGCCCCGAGCGCGCCGACCTCCGGGTAGCGCGCGCCGACCTCGGGCATCGGCTCGTCGAGGCGCGGCACCGCGATGAGGTCCGGCATCCGGCACGGCGCGAGCGGATGAGCCCCGAGCACGAGCTCGTAAAGCATGATGCCCACGGCCCAGACATCGCTCGACGGGTCGATCTCCCGCCCTTCCCATTGCTCGGGGGACATATAAGGCAGCGTGCCGAGCGCCGCGCCCGGGTGCGTCAGGCGCACGTCGTCGACGGCGGGGCGCTCGGCGACCAGGCTCGCCTCGTCGTCGCGCAGCTTGGCGATGCCGAAATCGACCACCTTGATCGCGCCCGCGGCGTCCAGCATGACGTTCTCCGGCTTGAGATCGCGATGGACGATGCCGGACGCGTGCGCGCTCGCGAGCGCGCGCACGACGGGGACCATCATCTCGACGGCCAGGCCGGGCGGGACCGGCGCCGCCCGCGCCCGGCTGGGGGCGTCGCCGGGCCTGCGCTGCTTCATCCACGCACGGAAGCTCTGCCCCTCGATGTACTCGAGCACCATGTACGGGAATCCGTCGTGCTCGTTCACCTCGTGGATCGTCACGATATGCTCGTGCTTGCAGCGCGCGGTGGCCTGCGCCTCGGCGAGGAAGCGCTGGACTCCGGTGCTGCTCAGCTTCGTGAGGAGCTTGATCGCGACGAGGCGAGCGAGCCGGAGGTCGCGCGCCAGGAAGACGACGCCCATGCCTCCCCGGCCGAGCTCGCGCAGGAGCTCGTAATGGCCGATGCGGGCGCCGGCGGACGGCGGCGACTTGCCGGGCTCGCGCGACGACGGCGGGTCGACCGTCGCGCGCATCGTCTGGGTCCTGATCATCTCGCGAGCGCCCGCGACCACGGCCGGGAGCATAGTACCGTTCCGGCGCGCGGCAGCACCCCTTTCACGCGACGGGGCACGACCGCGACCCTCCCACACGGCCTCCGGTCAGATCACCCGGCTCCGAGCGGCCCAGGCCCCCGACGGCACATCCGGGCGTCGGCTTGCTGGGCAGGAGCCCCCGTGCGATCGTCGCCTCTCCTCTCCTTGCGCTCGATGCGGCGACCGCGATATGCGCGCGACGTGCCCGGCGACCCCGGGCGCGCGCCGATCGGGCGCGGGAGCGCAGGTCCCACGGACGCCCCGGCGGAGAGGCGCTCGGCTTCATGACGACGACCCGCAAGCCACCCGCTCGATTCGTGCTCTCGACAGCGCAGCTCCTCCTGCCGATGGCCCTTGTGCCCCTGTGCGCTGGGCTCGCGCGCGCCGAGGAGGCGCCGCCGGGGCCATGGCACGAGGGGGTCTCCGAGGAGCGAAAGCAGCGGGCGCAGGCGCTCTTCGAAGAGGCGCGCGAGCTGCACCGGCGCGCGATGCTCGCCGAGGCGCGGGCCAAGTACGAGGAGGCGCTCGCGGTCTGGGAGCAGCCCGAGCTCCGGCTCTATCTCGGGCGGGTGTTGAAGCTCATGGGCCTGCCCCTCCCGGCCCACGAGAACCTGCGCCTCGCCCTGCGCTGGGGGCCCGGCTCGCTCGACGCCGAGAAGGAGCAGGAGGCGCGCGCGGCGATGCGAGCGCTCGCCGAGCGGGAGCTCGCCGCCATCCGGATCCGCTGCGACGAGCCGGGCGCCGTCGTGCTGATGGACGGCCAGCCGTGGTTCATCGGCCCCGGCGCCGAGCGCCGGATGGTCATGCCGGGAGAGCACGTCATCACGGCGAAAAAGAGCGGCTATTTCACGGTCGTCAAGCCCATCCTCGTCGTCGCCGGCAAAGAGGCTTCGGGACGGGTCGCCCTGAGCGCCGATACCGTCGTCAGCGGGCCGTGGTGGGCCACGTGGCTCCCGTGGGCCACGCTCGGGGCGGGCGCGGCCCTGGGCATCGCGGGCGGCGGGCTGATGTGGCATGCCGACACGGACCACGAAAATGTCCACAAGCGCCTCCAAGGCGGCTGCGTTCCGACGTGCGAAGCGCTCGATCGCGACGCGTACGATCGCAGCGTCCTCGAGAACCGGCTGGGGATCGGCGCCCTCGTCGCCGGCGGAGCGACCGTGATCACCGGGAGTGTCCTGCTCTTCATGAACAGGCCCGAGGCCTACCGCACCCCGGATCGCGGCGGCGTGAAGATCGAGCTCCGGCCCGCCGCGTCGCTCGAGGGTGCGATGCTGTCCGGCCGGGTCGTGTTCTGATCCAACCGAGGAAAAGGCGAGGTAGAATGCGGAGGCGGGACGAGGATGCGAGCCCAGCGGTCTCGGGCCTGTGGCGAGGCGGAGGAGCGCTCCGCCATGCGGCTGCGGCCGTGTTCGTGCTGGCTTTGTTCTGTATCGCGGGGGCGTGCCTCCAGGGCGGGATCCCGTGCGACGGCGGGGTTTGCCCGTCCGGCTACACCTGCGTCTCCGCTACGTGCGTCGCCTCGACGAGCGTCAACACCTGCGGCAACGGCGTCGTGGAGGCCGGCGAGGACTGCGACGACGGCAACCAGGTCGGCGGCGACGGCTGCGGCAGCAGGTGCGTGCATTGCGGCGACGGGGAGCTGACACGGGATGAGATCTGCGACACCCAATTGCCGGTCACGATATCCTGCGTCTCGCTGAGCTACGACTTCGGCCGCCCGGGGTGCGTCAGCTCCTGCGATGACCTGTCCGTCATCCCGTGCGGAAGCTGGAACTGGCGGCGGCAGGAGCGCGTGACCTCGCGAGCGTTGCGCGCCGGTTGGAGCTGGCGGCAGGAAGCGTTTGCCGTGGGTGACGGCGGCGCGATCGTTCGCTACAACGGCCAGTCCTGGCAGGACTCGCCCTCGCCCACGTCGGAAGCGTTGTCGGGCGTGTGGGGGAGCGGGCCGCGCGATGTCTTCGCCGTGGGTTCTGAAGGCACGATCCTGCACTACGACGGTGAGGACTGGCACGCCATGCCCTCGCCCACGTCGGAAGCGTTGTCGGACGTGTGGGGGAGCGGGCCGCGCGATGTCTTTGCCGTGGGCGCTCGGGGCACGATCCTGCACTACGACGGTCAGGGCTGGCAGGCCATGCCCTCGCCCACGTCGGAGGCTTTGTCGGGCGTGTGGGGGAGCGAGGCGCACGATGTCTTCGCCGTGGGGTCTGAAGGCACGATCCTGCGCTACGACGGTCAGGGCTGGCGGGTCATGCCCTCGCCGACGTCGGAAGCGTTGTCGGGCGTGTGGGGGAGCGAGGCGCACGACGTCTTCGCCGTGGGTGATCAGGGCACGATGCTCCGCTACGACGGTCAGGGCTGGCAGGCCGTGCCCTCGCCCACATCGAAGGCTTTGTCGGGCGTGTGGGAGAGCGCGCCGGACAATGTCTATGTCGTGGATGTCGAGGGCACGATGCTGCACTACGACGGCGAGGGCTGGCGGCGCATGACGTTGCCCACGACGTTGCCCGAGGAGGTGTCCTCGCGGCAGGTACGGTTGCACGATGTGTGGGGGAGCGGACCGCAGGACGTCTTCGCCGTGGGGAACGGAGGCACGACGCTGCACTACAACGGCCAGGACTGGCAGAACATGACCTCGCCCACGACGGCATGGATGAGCGGCGTATGGGGGAGCGGACCGCGCGATGTCTTCGTCGTGGGTGATGGAGGCACGATCCTGCGCTACGACGGCCACAGCTGGGAGGCGGAGATCCGGCCCACGAAGCCATCGTTGAACGGCGTGTGGGGGAGCGGGCCGCAGGATGTCTTCGTCGTGGGTTCTGAAGGCACGATCCTGCACTACGACGGCCAGGGCTGGGAGGATGAGAGCTGGCCTTCGAAGCCATGGTTGCACGGCGTGTGGGGGTACGGGCCGCAGGATGTCTTTGCCGTGGGTTCTGAAGGCACGATCCTGCACTACGACGGCCAGGGCTGGCAAAAAATGCCCTCGCCCGCACCGGAGGCATCGTTGAAGGGCGTGTGGGGGAGCGGGCCGACGGATGTCTTCGCCGTGGGTGATCGGGGCACGATCCTGCACTACGACGGCGAGGGCTGGCAGAAAATGCCCTCGCCCGCACCGGAGGCATGGTTGACCGGGGTGTGGGGGAGCGGGCCGCAGGATGTCTTCGCCGTGGGTTCTGAAGGCACGATCCTGCACTACGGCGGCCGGGGCTGGAAGGCCATGAGCTCGACCACGCTGATAACGCTGAATGGGGTGTGGGGGAGCGGGCCGCGGGATGTCTTTGCAGTGGGCCAGTTCGGCGAGCTCCTGCACTACGATGGGACCTCCTGGCTCAAGCTCGATCCCACGACGGATCGCATCTTTTTCGCGGTCTGGGGCACCGGGAAATCGTCCTTTGTCGTCGGCGAGGGCGGCGCCATCTATCGTCACATCCGGACGGTGCTGCCGCGGTAGTGGGAGGCGCTCGGCTTCATGACGACGACCCGCAAGCGACCCGCTCGATTCGCGCTCTCGACAGCGCAGCTCCTTTTGCCCATCGCCGTCGTGACCCTGTGCGCTGGGCCCGCGCGCGCCCACGAGGCGCCGCCGGGGCCATGGCACGAGGGGGTCTCCGAGGAGCGAAAGCAGCGGGCGCGGGCGCTCTTCGAGGAGGCGCGCGAGCTGCACCGGCGCGCGATGCTCGCCGAGGCGCGGGCCAAGTACGAGGAGGCGCTCGCGGTCTGGGAGCAGCCCGAGCTCCGGCTCTACCTCGGGCGGGTGTTGAAGCTCATGGGCCTGCCCCTCCCGGCCCACGAGAACCTGCGCCTCGCCCTGCGCTGGGGGCCCGGCTCGCTCGACGCCGAGAAGGAGCAGGAGGCGCGCGCGGCGATGCGAGCGCTCGCCGAGCGGGAGCTCGCCGCCATCCGGATCCGCTGCGACGAGCCGGGCGCCGTCGTGCTGATGGACGGCCAGCCCTGGTTCATCGGCCCCGGCGCCGAGCGCCGGATGGTCATGCCGGGAGAGCACGTCATCACGGCGAAAAAGGGAGGCTATTTTACGGTCGTCAAGCCCATCCTCGTCTTCGCCGGCCAAGAGGCTTCGGGCCAGATCGCCCTGAGCGCCGATACCGTCGTCAGCGGGCCGCGGTGGGCCACGTGGCTCCCGTGGGCCACGCTCGGGGCGGGCGCGGCCCTGGGCATCGCGGGCGGCGCGCTGATGCGGCATGCCGCCGCCGCCGAGGAAGCAACCGACCAGCGCCTAGAGGCCCGCTGCCTTCCGTCGTGCAAGCCGTTCACGTCTGACACGTACGACGGCACCCACCTCGAGAACGGGCTGGGGATCGGCGCCCTCCTCGTCGGTGGAGCGGCCGTGATCACGGGGACGGTTCTGCTCTTCGTGAACGGGCCAGAGGCCTACCGCACCCCGGATCGCGGCGGCGTGAAGATCGAGCTCCGGCCCGCCGCGTCGCCCGATGCTGCGGCGCTGTCGGCGCGGCTCGTGTTCTGATCCGTCCGGGGACCGGACCGCTCCCTCACGGGCTCCGCTTCCCCTCTCGCGTGGAGATGCCGTATTGCTTGAGCTTGAACGTGAAGGTGCGGACGGGCATCCCGAGGAGCGCCGCCGCCCGCTTCTGGACCCCGTCCGCGGCGTCGAGCGCCTGGCGCATGCGCGTGCACTCGATCTCCCGGAGCTCCTCGGCGATGGGCTTGAAGCGGGAGGGCCCCGCCGCGGGCGGCGCCGACGGATCCGCCGCGGGCCGCGGCGGGAGCTCGAGCCCGGCGATGCGCTCGGGCAGGCCCCAGGGCTCGATCACCGGGCCGTCCGCCGTGGCGGCGGCGTACTCCATCGCGTTCTTGAGCTCGCGCACGTTGCCGGGGAACGGGTGCGCGAAGAGCGCGGCGAGCGCGGCCTCCGAGAGATCGAGCGCGGGCCGACCGGCCCGGGCGCACGCCTCGGCGAGGAACAGGCGGGCCAGGATCGGCAGCTCGCGCCGCCGGTGCCGGAGCGGGGGCAGCTCGACGACGGCGGCGCTCAGGCGGAAGAGCAGATCTTGACGGAATCGGCCGGCGCGGACCTCCTCCTCGAGGTCGCGGTTGGTGGCGGCGACGATGCGGATGTCCACCTCGCGATCGCGCACGTCGCCGAGGCGCGTGATCCGCTTCGCCTCGAGCGCGCGGAGCAGCTTGGCCTGCGCGCCGAGGGGCAGCTCGCCGATCTCGTCGAGGAAGACGGTGCCGCCGTGCGCCCGCTCCAGCAGGCCGGGCTTGGGCACCCGCGCCTCCGAGAAGGCGCCCTTCTCGTAGCCGAAGAGCTCGCTCTCCACCAGCGTCTCCGGGAGCGCGGCGCAGTTGAGCGTGATCATCGGCTTCTGGGCCCGCGCCGACCAGTGGTGCACGGCGGCCGCGGCGTTCTCCTTGCCCGCCCCCGTCTCGCCGAGGACGAGCACCGGCAGATCGCTCGCCGCGAGGCGCCGGATCAGCTCGAACAGCCGGATCATGGCCGAATCGGCCACCACGACGGTGCGCTCGCCGATGACGTGCCGGACGGCGGCCTCCGAGGCGGAGGCGATCGCCCCCGGGGCGGCGATCGACGCGGCGGTCCGCGCGCCGGCGAGGAGCGTCTCGGTGTCGCCGCCGTCGAACGGGTAGCAGGCCAGGCCGGCGCGCGCCTCGGGGGAGAGCGGCGCGATCGCCTCGAGCACCTGGAGCGCCGCGGCGCGCGCCGCATCGCCGCCGAGCTCGGGGAACCCGATGGCGAGCTGAGAGGCGCCGTCCCAGGCGACGATGTCCACGAGCCGGAGCGCCGAGAGCGCCCGCTGCTCCAGCGTCGTGCGCATCTGCACGGACCCGAGGGACACCACCGCCAGGCCGAACGGCCGCGCCGAGTCGGCGGCGCGCTCGATCTCCTCCTCGACGCGCCGGCGCAGCCGGCCCATCTCGATGAGGGCGCTGCCCCGCGACGGCGACTCGCGCCGGAGGATCAGCGTGGTGTCGCCCATGGTGATGACGTCGCCGGAGCCGAGCGCGCGCGAGCCCTCGATGCGCTCGCCGTTGACGAGCGTGCCATTGTGGCTGCCGAGATCGGCGATCCGGATCTCGCCCCGGGAAAAGACGAGCTCGGCGTGCCGCCTGGACACCGCGGCGGTGTCGAGCCGCACGTCGGCGTCGTCGCTGCGCCCCACGACGAGCACGCCGTCGTCCGGCAGGGCGCGCCGGTACGACGAGGAAGCGCCGATGACGAGGAGGTAGGAGTAGATTCCACGGCTGTCCGGGGACTGCCGCAGATCGAAGGTCTGCGTCGTCAACGGCGAGCTCGCGAGGCCGCTCATCAGCCCGAAGCTATACCCGAAGCGCTCGCGCATGCAAGGCGCGAGCCTCCCTCGTCAACGCCGGCAACAGCGCTTTCGGCGGCTCGAGCGTCGATGGGATGAACGGGGCGTCTCCGAGGGATTCGCCCTCCCGCGCCGGAACCTTCGGCGCCAGCGCCTGTCAAGAGCCCTGGTCAAGGAGGCACTCGTCATGGCTGAAGCGTTCCACATGGGCGGCTGGGGGATGTATCCGACGTTGGTCTTCGGTCTCCTGCTCCTCGCCGCGTCCGTCCGTTATGCTGTCTCGCCCGAGCGGCGGTTCGTGCCGCTCCAGATCAGCCTCGGTATCCTCACGCTGGTGTCCGGCGGCCTCGGGTTCGTCAGCGGCACCATCAAATCGCTCACCCTCATGGGCGCGGTGCCGCCCGACGCGCGCTGGCTGTGGATCGTCGGCCTCGGCGAGTCGCTCCACAACATCGCGCTGGCGCTCGCGCTCCTCATCCTCTCGTCCCTCGCCGCGACCGTCGGCGCTTATCGCATCTCGCAGACGAGCCCCGCCCGCTGACGCCCGCGCCCCGAGCGCTCGCGCCGCGGCCGGGCGCGCGGCGGCACGGCTACGTGCGCTGGGCGGCGGCGAGGGCGACGCGCCGCTCGATCCCGAGGAACAGGAGCGGGAGCGCGAGCGTGAAGGCGATCGAGAGCGCGGCGACGGCGGGCATGCCGTCGAGGCGCCGGTCCGGCAGCTCGTGGAGCATCCTCGCCGACCAGAACGCCGCGATGGCGGACGCCATGTGCTGCACGGCCGACTGCATGGAGGTGAAGCGCGCGCGCTCGGCCGGGCGCGGCACCTTGGACGTCAGCGTGCTGTGCGAGACGTTGCGGAACGTCATGCCGAGCATGAAGACGATGAAGATGACGAGCACGGGCAGCCCCGGCACGTACGAGAAGAAGCCGGCGTAGAGGACGCCCACGAGCACCGCCGCGCCCACCGAGCCCGTCTGGAACGCGCCGAAGCGGTCGACGAGCGGCCCCACCGCGCGCATCGCGAAGAAGCTGACCAGGCCCCCCACGAAGTAGAGCAGCCCGAGCCGCTCGCGCGGGTACCCGAGGTTGTACTGCACGTACGCGGAGATGTTGGGGATCACGAGGAACGACGCCATCGTCACGGTCGCCGTCGTCGCGTACGAGAGCATCACGATCGGCCGGCCGAGGAGGGCGCGGAGCTCGCTCAGGGCGCCGCCCGACGGCGGCTCGCCGGCGAGGTGATCGCGCATCGAGGGCAGGAGGAAGACCGCGAGCCCGGCGACGAGCAGCCCGAGCGCGGCGACGGCGAAGAACGGCAGCGGGAAGCCGCCGCGCCGGGCGAGCTCCAGCCCGGCCGGGATGCCGAACACCGAGGCGACCGAGAACGAGCCCATCACGACGCCCATCGCCTTGCCGCGGCGCTCGGGCGGGATGACGTCCGCGACGATGGAGAACGCGACCGAGGTCGCGGGCCCGCCGAACGCCCCGGCGAGCACGCGCGCCGCCATGAGGCTCGGCAGCCCGGTCGCGAAGCCGCCGGCCGCGGTGCCGACGACGAGGCCGAGCATCGCCACCGCGAGCGCGCTGCGCCGGTCGAACCGGTCGAGGAAGAACGCGCCGGCGAGGCCCGACAGCGCGGCCGACGCGGTGTAGCTGCCGCCGATGAGGCCGATGTCGGACATCGGGATGCCCAGAGCGACCGCGAAGTCCGGCCCGAGCGGCATCACCATCACGAAGTCGAGGATGTTGATGAACTGGACCGCAGCGACGAGGAAGATGATGCTCCGCTCGGAGCGAGGTGTGGACACAAGGATCGACTGTAACCCTTGGCGAGGCGCTCGGACGAGGAGAATACGGATCGAGCACGTTGCGCGCGGGCGGCTCGATGGTTGCTGACCACGCAACGCCGCGTTGCGCGCGCGCACCGTTGTCCGTCGACGGGTGGCACCTTACGATGGCTGCCATGGATCGCCGCACTGCCCTCGGGGCCCTCGCCGCCGCGCCCGTCGCGGCCGCGTGCGCCCGCACCGAGCCCTCGCCCAGCCGCACCGATGAAGCCGCGCTCACCGCGGAGGACGTGGTCCGCGGCGTCGCGCCGCTCGGCTCGCCCTGGGAGACGCTCGACCCGTTCCTGTTCTGCGTCCACCACGACGACGCGTACCCGGCCGGCAACGAGCGGATGGGGCCGGCCGCATCGCTCGCGGGCCGCGCCATCGGCCGCGATTTCGCGGGCAAGGACGGCTGGCGCATGTACCACGGCGCGGTGGTCCCCGGCTTCCCGCAGCACCCGCACCGCGGCTTCGAGACCGTGACGATCGTGCGGCGCGGGCTCGTCGATCATTCGGACTCGCTCGGCGCGGCCGCGCGCTACGGCCGCGGCGACGTCCAGTGGCTCACGGCGGGGAGCGGCATCGTGCACGCGGAGATGTTCCCGCTCGTCGAGGAGGGCGGGCCCAACCCGCTCGAGCTCTTCCAGATCTGGCTCAACCTCCCGCGCGCCGACAAGCTCGCCGACCCGCACTTCGTGATGATGTGGGGCGACACGATCCCGAGGCAGCTCGCGCGCGACGCCGCCGGCAGGGCGACCGAGATCACCGTGGTCGCCGGCCGCTTCGGCGAGCTCCGCCCGCCGGCGCCGCCGCCGAAATCGTGGGCGGCGCGCGCGGACGCCGACGTCGCGATCTGGACGCTCAAGATGGCGCCGGGCGCGCGGTTCGCGCTGCCGGCCGCCTCGCCGGGGACGAACCGCGCCCTCTACTTCTTCCGCGGCGCCGAGCTGCGCGTCGGCGCCCGCCGCGTCCCCGGGGGCCAGCGGATCACGCTCCGCGACGGCGCCGCCGCGCTCCTCGAGAACGGCCCCGACGAGGCCGAGATCCTGCTCCTCCAGGGCCGGCCCATCGGCGAGCCCGTCGCGCAGCACGGCCCCTTCGTGATGACCTCGATGGCCGAGGTCCAGCAGGCCTTCCTCGACTACCGGCGGACCGGCTTCGGCGGGTGGCCGTGGCCGAGCGACGATCCGGTCCACGGGCGCGCGGAAGGCCGGTTCGCGCGGTACCCCGACGGGCGCGTCGACAAGGCCGGATGATCCTCGCCGGGGCGAGCCCGAGCGGCGCTCCGGCGTGAACGCCGGCCCTCGGCGGTGTTGGACAGGAGCCTGCGCCAGCGAGGCGGCCGACCGACATCCCAGGATCGCGCGGCGAGCAGCGCCACGGCGGCGCCGCGGACGAGGGCGCGAATGCGGCGACGACAACCGTGTTCGCGCCGACGGGCACACCGCGTGCATCGCCGCGCGCGATGCCGTTCCGGATTGCCACCTTCAATGCAGGGCTCGCCGTCGGGGTGCTGCCGTACGCGACGGAGCGCGTGCCGCGCGTGGTCGAGGCGCTCGCCGCGCTCGACGTGGACCTCCTGTTCGTGCAGGAGTTCTGGCTCGACGCGCACTGGGATCTGCTCCGCCGAGCGCTGGAGTCGCGCCTGCCGCACGCGCTCCGGCCGGAGCCCGCGCACCCGGCCCCGCGCGCGGCGTGCGGCGCCTCCCAGGTGAGGCCGCTCGTCGCGTGCGCTGAGGCGAAATGCAGCGGGCTGACGGACGAGGCGCTCGCGCGCTGCGTCGTGCAGAGCTGCGCGCCCACCGCGCTCGCCCTCCCCACCCCGTGCCTCAACTGCATCGCGAGCCGCCCTGTCGGCACGATCCACGAGATCGTCGACCGGTGCGTCGGGGACCCGGCGACGCCCGCGGCGCCGGCCGCGGGCTCGTCGTCGCGCTTCGGCGGGCTCATCGCGTACGGCGGCTCGTTCGGCACGGGGCTGCTCGCGGCCGCGCCGCTCGACGATCGCGACCTCCTCGTGTTCGAGTCGACCGTGAACGCCCGCGGCGCCCTGTACGCGCGCGTCGCGGCGGCCGAGCTCGGCGCGCTGCACGTGTTCGCGGCGCACCTGTCGCCGGGCGGCCCGGAGCAGCCGCCCCAGCTCGAGCGGCTGCTCGGCTGGGTCGATGCGAAGGCGGGCGGCGCGCCGGCGCTGCTCCTCGGCGATCTCAACACCACGCCCGGCTCGTCGCTGTTCCGCCGCCTGGAGCGCGCCGGGTTCCGCGACGCCGACGTGCCCGATCGCCGCGCGACCTTCTCGCACGACGGGCTCGGCACGGGCGACGTCGAGGACTCGGGCTGGCGGCTCGATCACGTGCTCGTGCGCGGCCTCGACGCGGGCCTCCGCGCGGACCGCATCCTGGACGCGCCCATCACGATCCAGGCCGCGGGGCGCGCCGTCCGGACGACGCTGTCGGACCATTTCGGCGTCCTGGCCACGATCGAAGGCGCCGGCGCGGAGCGGGCCGCCCGCTGACGCCGCGCCTCAGGGCCTCTCCGGGCACCTGCCCGCCTGCGGCGCCGCCTCGAGCTCGAGCTCGCGGACGCGGCCGGGCGCGCCGGGATCGAGCTCGAGCTTCATCACCATGTTCCCGCCGCGCTCGCACACGAGGCGGAAGGAGTGCTCCTGCTCCCCGTCGGACTCGATCGATCCGCCGAGCTTGCACCGCCCGTGCGCCGCGCGCAGCTCGGAGAGCTCTCGCTGGACGGCGCCCTCGTCGACGGCGTGCGAGAACACCTGCTGGAAGGGAGCCGTCTTCTGGCCGGAGGCGAGCGCGACGACCTGCTCCGCGCTGCGCTTCATCGCCTCGGTGGGCGGCGCGACGGCGCTGAAACGAAAGGCGCTGATCTTCGATGTCCCGGCGTCGAGGGTGAGCTTGGCCGCCATGCGCCCTCGCTCGCAGGCCATCGCGAACCGCGCCTCGCGCGCCCCCTTGGACGAGATCAGCGCGCCGGGCTTGCAGGCGCCGTGGTCCTTCCGCAGGCGCTCGACGATCTCCTCGAAGGCGCCCGGCGAGACGTGCTCGACGAAGCCCTTCGTGAAGAGCTCTTCATAACGCGCCCGCTCGAAGCGGTCGTACAGGGCGACGGACGCCTGGAAGGCCGACTCCAGGCGAGGGCTCGGGCGCTCCTTCCGGGGCGCGGTGACGCCGGCGCGCCGGAGCGCCGCGCGCACCTCGCCGAGCAGCGCCTCCCGGTCCGTGTCGACGAGGCTCGAGAGCAGCACGAGCCCCACGCCGGCGCGCGGATAGAGCTCCACCCAGGCGGAGTATCCGTCGACCGCCCCGCTGTGCAGGACGACCTCTTCGTCCTCGCAGCTCTCGAGAGCGCGCCAGGCGAGCCCGATCGCGCTCGCCCTCGCGTCGACCGCGTAACGGCCCTCGGGACGCGCCGGGTCGACCGAGAGGTGCGCGGGCCGCGCCGCGGTGTGGGCCTCGCGGATCGAGCTCCGCCGGAGGGGGCCCGCCTCCGCGCCGCCGCGCGGCGGATAGGCCGAGAGCTGGAAGGCGGCGTAACGTGCCATGTCGCGCACGGACGCATAGAGCCCGCCGGCCGCCTCGGACGCGCCGAACCGCCAGTGGGGCTCCGGCTTCAGCTTGCCGTGCTTCTTCACGTGCCCTGTCGCGAGGCGCCCCGGGGGGACGGCGCCCTCGTCCCAGACCGAGGACGTCATGCCGAGCGGCGCGAGGATCGTCTCGCTCACGTAATCGCGGTAGCGGCGCCCGGAGACGCGCTCGACGACGAGCCCGAGGAGGGAGAACCCGAAGTTCGAATAGACCTCCTTCGTCCCGGGGACGTACTCCAGGGCCGTGCCGGGCACCGCCGCGCGGACCTCTGCCGCGGTGACCTCGCGCGTCGAATCCGAGTATTCGAACCGACCGAGCCGCGGCAGCCCCGAAGCATGGGTGAGCAGGTGCCGCAGCGTGATCCGCGGCGAGTCGGCGGTCGGATAGACGACCTCCGCGAGCTCCGGGAGGTAGCGCGACGCGGGGTCGTCCAGCGCGAGCTTGCCCTCGTCGCGGAGCTTCAGGATCGCGGCCGCGGTGAAGGTCTTCGTGATCGAGCCGACGCGGTAGACGGTATCGGCGTCCGGCGCCGCCCCGGTCGCCGGATCGATCGCGCCGAAGCCCCGGGAGACCGCGAGCTCGCCGCCCTCGACGATGCCGATGGCGAACCCCGGCAGCTTCTGTCGATCGAGCTCGGCGCCGAGGTGGGCCTCGATCTGCGGCACGATGGCGAGGAGCTTCGTCCGGCGCCCGGGGTCGTCGACCCACGCGGGCGGGTCTTCGGCGACGAGGATCGGCGCGTCGGTCGGCGCGGGCGGCGCGGGCGATGGCGCGGCCGCCGCCGCCGCGCGGGGGGCCGGCCGCGGCGCCGGGGCCGCGGGCGCGACGGGCCGCTCGCCCGCGGCGCAGCGGGTCAGCGTGAGGAGCAGCGACAGGAGGGCGGCGCGGCGCATGGGCGAGGCGCGAGGCTACCAGGACCGGGTGCCGGGGTCATCGCTCGCCGCGGGCGCGCCGGGGGACGCGCGCGCCCGTCACCCGGCGCGGACGGCGGGCGGCGGATCGGGCGGCTCGCTCCAGCAATCGTTCGCGCCGGCCCGGTGCTGCGCGCGGTACTCCGACGGGCTGACGCCCTCGGATCGCCGGAACTGCTCGGCGAAGCGCGACGCCGAGTCGTAGCCGCAGGCGGTCGCGACCTCCAGCACGCCGTGGCGCCCCGAGCGCAGGAGCGTCTTGGCCAGCTCGAGGCGCTCCTTCCACAGGAGGGCCCGGAACGAGACCCCCTTCGCGCCGAGCCGGCGGCGCAGCGTCGCGTTGCTCACCCCGAGCGCGCGCGCCACGTCCTGCGCCGCCCAGGGGCGCGCCGGATCGCGGCGCACCAGCGTCCGGACCGCGAGCGTCGGATCGAGCGCCAGCGTCGACGCGGCGGCGCGCCCCTCCTCGAGCTGCTCCCGGTGCTGCAAGAGCAGGGTTAGAACGAGGTCCTCCAGCCGGTGCTCGAGGAGCAGCGCGTGCGCGCCGGGCAGGAGGAGCGTGCTCACGAGGTGGATCATCGCCTGGATCGACGGCAGCGCGGAGCGCAGGAGGTGCGGCCGATCCGCCTCGAAGCCGCCGAGCCCCCGCTGGACGCAGAGCGTGGGGTAGCGGCGCTGGAGCCGCGCGTCGACCTCGCTCAGGAGCTCGACGGTGAACGCGCGGTAGACGCCGCGCTCCGGGTCGGGCTCGTTCACGAGCTCGAGGGGGATGCCCTGCGGCACGAGCAGGATCTGCCCTTCCCGGGCGACGAGGCGCGCGTTGCCGTCCGGGCCGTCGAGGAAGATCCGCTTCGTGCCGTCGAGGATGAGCACGATGAGCGGCCGGGAGAGCCGCTGGATCGAGACCCGATCGCGCGCGCGGGAGAAGACCCCGATCCACCGGGCCAGGCCGGCGCCGTTCGCGCCGCCCGCCGCGGACGCGCGCTCCAGGCGGGCCAGGGCCTCCCGGAGCGCGCTCCAGGCCTGGGCGTGATCGGAGGGCTCGAGCAGTCGTGTGAGCTGGGTCGTCATCGTCGCTCCTGATTCCTGGACCGTGGCTCGCTCGCCGCGGGACGCCCGCCAGACCGGCCGGGGGGCAGAGCGTAACCGCGGAGGTACGCGGGCCAAAGCGCTCTTCCGCAGGATCATCGGACGTCGAGCAGGACGACCTCGTCATCGTTGAAGAGCGGGACCAGCAGGCGATTCCTCGATCGGTCCCAGCCGAGGTCGGCCGGGCTCGGGAGGTCCTCGGCGAGGGTGGAGACGCGCGGCGCCGCGCCCCCGGCCGGGTCGATCGCGAAGATGGCGCCCGCGTCCCAGCTCGACACGAGGACCCGGCCGTCGTCGAGGCGCACGAGGCCGTCCAGCGAGCCCGCCGGCAGCGCGAGCTCGCGCCGCCTCTCGCCCGAGGCGTCGTACACGTCCACCCGCGCCGCGCCGAGGTAGGCGACCCAGATCTCGCCGTCCGCGCACGCGACGCCGTTCGGGTGCGGCAGCGCGGGGTCGGCGACGATGCGCGACACCTGCCCGCTCGGCGCGATCACGACGAGCGCGTCCGTGCCGACGCCGGTGATGGCGCCGCCCTCGAGGGTCACGCCCGTGTCGGACACCACGATCGCGCCGTCGGGCATGACCGCGATGTCGTTGAGCAGGCCGGCGCCGGGCACCTCGATGTCCTGGATCGGCGCGCCGTCGCCCGCGTCGAAGACGCGGACCGCATCGATGTCGGCCACGTAGAGCTTTCCGCCCGCGATGGCCATGCCCTTGGGGGCGCTCAGGGTGACGCCCTCCGAGGCGCCGTCGATCCACGTGAGGTCGAGGACCTCGCCGTCCGGAGAGACGCGCGAGATGAAGCCTCGATCGTCCTTGTCGACGGGCGAGCCGACGATGTTCGAGACCAGGTACACGTCGCGCTCCTCGTCGTGAAGCACGGACTCGGGCGTGGTGAAGCCGCCGACGCTGCGGCGCTCCGGCGCGACCGGCGCCGCGTCTTCGGCGCACGCCTGGAGGACGACGGCGGACAGGGAGACGAGGACTGCAGCGAGGCGCTTCGGGTGCGATTTCATGGGGGCTCTCTCGGTTGAACACGGCCGGCGACGCGCCGGGTGTGCGCCTACCGTGCTCCCGGTCGCCGCGCGGCGCGCGCCCGCGGCGCTCATTGACGCGCCCGAAACGCTCACGGCGGCGCCGGGCCGTCCGGCCCCGCGAGATGAAGAGTCCTCTCCTCGGCGTCCTGGCGCCTCATCTCCATGTCTGAGCAGCGGTCTCGGGCTCCGTGAGACGAGCATGCCAATCGTCCTCGGCTCACGTCCAATGGGCGCGCTCGGAGTACAGCTTGAACATCGCGCGCCGCGATGGCCGGATCTCCACGAGGACGACGAACGTCTTGGTCGAGATCGATAGAGCCCGCCTGTCCGCCGGGACGACGCCAAACGCGACGAGTGCGACGAGTGCGACGAGTGCGACGAGTACGACGAGTGCGACGCTAGGACCTCGTTTGACCAGTGTTGCGCTCCAGACAATCATGCGCTAAATGTGGCGGCCAGCACGTGGTACACTGAATGCGGTCCGAGCCACACAACGACACGCCGAACGACACGCCGCTGGAGGAGCAGGTAGCCGCGCTGCGGAGGCGCGTCGCAGAGCTGGAGGAGGAGCTGGCCGAGGCGCGGCGTCCGCGCGAGAACACACCTGCCGAGGTGCAGCACGGGCTCCTGGCCAAGTTCTTTTCGGTGGACGGCTCCGGCCACGCCGCGCTCCTCGACGCGATCCCGGCGATGGTGTTCTTCAAGGATCGCGACCACCGCTACCTCGCCGTCAACAAGGCCTACGCCGATCACTATCGCCTCTCGGCCGACAAGATCATCGGGAAGCGCGACGAGGAGATCTTCGTCCCGGAGGTCGCGCAGAGCTACCGCGAGAACGACGAGATCATCATGTCGGACGGGGTGCCGCGGCTGAACGTGGAGCTCCGGTGGAAGCTCGAGGACGGGAGCGACGGCTGGACGCTGGAGAACAACGTCCCCTTCCGCGACGACCGCGGCCGCGTGATCGGGATGGTGGGGGTCGTGGTCGACATGACCGCACGAAAGAGGACGGAAGAGGCGCTGCGGCAGATCGAGTCCGACCTCCTCGCCAGCCAGTCGCGGCTCCTCGAGACGATAGCCGCCCTCTCGACGCCGGTGCTGCCGATCGACGAGGGCGTCCTCGTCCTGCCGCTCGTCGGCCACCTCGACCGATCTCGGTGCCGGAAGCTCATGACGGCGATGCTGCACGGCGTGGAGCGCCATGACGCCGAGTTCGTGATCCTCGATCTCACCGGCGTCCCGCTCATCGACGGCGACGTCGCGAATCACATCCTGCGCGCCGTGCAGGCCGTGGTTCTGCTCGGCGCGCAGTGCGTCCTCGTGGGCATGTCCGCGCGCACCGCCGGCTCGCTCGTGAACACCGGCGAGTCGCTCGACGAGCTCGTCCTCCTGAGGGATCTCCGGGCCGGCGTGCGCTACGCGATGGCCCGGCGCAAGGCGCTCGCCCGCGTCGATCCGATGATGCTCCCGTAGACGGCCCGAGCACGCGACGCGCGACGCGCCCCTCACCCGCTCACGGCCGGCGGCCTGCGCCTGCCGTGGCGCTCAACGCCTCTCCTCGCACCTCCACCCATCGTGCGCGACCCGGGGCGCGCGCCCCGAGCGCCAGATCTCACTTGACGGTCTGCCGCCGGGCTGGTGACATCGCTTCAGGATCGTCCTCACGAAGGTCGTTTGGAAGGTCGGTTGATCGCCTGGAGAACAGGCGCGGACCAGAGCTCGTCTTCGGGGCCGAATCGCCTCTCGTCTGGGCTCGCTCTGCCTCGAAAGAACGTCACGATGGGAGGCACGGAGGCCTTCACGAGGATGCTTGTCGACCCGAAGCTGCGCGCGCCGTCGCGCCAGTGCGGACAGGCGCCCCCCCGCTGGCTCGCGCTCGGGCGCGCGCTCCCGGGCCGGGCTCGCCTCGCGCTCGCGGCGGCGAGCTTCCTCTCGATGATCGCGCTCTACGCCTGGCTCCCGGATCGCGACGGGGCGAGCGCCGCCGTCGTCCCCACCCTCGCGAGCATCGGGCGCGCCACGGCCGACGCGCTCGCCGCCAGGGAGTTCTGGGTCGACGTCCAGCACAGCTTCCTGCGCGTCACGGCCGGGTTCGCCGCCGCCGCGCTCCTCGCCGTCCCCCTCGGCGTGCTCGCCGGCGCGTTCCGGTCGATCGCCGCGCTGCTCGAGCCGCCGGCCGAGTTTCTCCGCTACGTCCCGGTCCCGGCGCTCATCCCGCTCGTCATGATCGCGGCGGGCATCGGCGAGGGCGCGAAGGTCCTCCTCGTGTTCCTGGGGACCTTCTTTCAGCTGCTGCTCATGACCGCGGACGAGGTGCGGCGGGTCCCGGCGCACCTGCTCCACGTCAGCCAGAGCCTCGGCGCGAACCGGCGCGAGATCGTCTGGCGCGTCCTCGCCCCGGCCGCCCTCCCGGGGATCTGGAGCGCGCTGCGCATGTGCAACGGCTGGGCGTGGAGCTACGTCGTCGTCGCGGAGCTCGTGGCGGCGACCGAGGGCCTCGGCTTTCGCATCCTGCGCTTCTACCGCTTCATCCAGACGCCGAGCATCTACGCTTACCTCCTGGTGCTGGGGCTCCTCGGCCTCGGGCTCGACTGGGTGTTCCGCGCGGCCTCTCGCCGCCTCTTCCGCTGGACGAGAGGCGCCGGGGCATGAAGCTGTCGCTGCGCGGCGTCAGCAAGACGTACTCCGGCCGCCGCGGCGAGACGGACGCCCTCGTGCCGCTCGACATGGCCGTCCGCGAGGGCGAGTTCATCAGCCTGGTGGGCCCCTCCGGGTGCGGCAAATCGACGCTCTTGCACATCGTCGCCGGCCTCGAGCCGGCGACCTCCGGCGCCGTCGAGCTCGACGGCGAGCGCGTCCTCGGCCCCGGCGCCGAGATCGGCCTCATGTTCCAGCAGCAGACGCTGTTCCCCTGGCTCAGCGTCCGCGAGAACGTCCGCTTCCCGCTGACGCTCGCGCACCACCGCGGCCGCGCGGCCGGGGGCGACCGCGATCGGGGGGCGGCGCGGGTCGAGAGCCTACTGCGCCTCGTCGGGCTCTGGGACTTCCGCGACAGCTACCCCGCGGAGCTGAGCGGCGGCATGCAGCAGCGCGCCGCCCTCGCGCGGGCGCTCGTCGGCAAGCCCGAGGTGCTGCTGATGGACGAGCCGTTCGGCGCGCTCGACGCCCAGACGCGCGAGCAGATGCAGGAGCTCGTGCTCCACCTCATCCAGCACCACCGCATCACCACGCTGTTCGTCACGCACGACGTGGACGAGGCCCTGCTCCTGTCCGATCGCGTCGCCGTCTTCTCGGAGCGGCCGGGGCGCGTCCTCGCCACCCTCGACGTGACGTTCGCGCGGGCGGCGCGCTCGTCGGCGCTCAAGCTCGACGAGGCGTTCCTGCACCAGAAGCGCGAGATCCTGGCGCTGCTGCGCGGGCGCGATCGGTTCGAGACGCAGCGCGATCGCCTGCTGTTCGGGCTCACCAACACGCAATCGAACTCGGGAGAAGGGGGACCATGAAACGAAGGACCGTCTTGCAAGAGCTCGGGGCGGCGCTCGCCTGCCTCGTCCTGTCCGTGGGCTGCTCGAACAAGGACGCGGCGCCGAGCGCGCCGGGCGCCGCCGCGGGCCCTAGCGCGGGCGCCGGGGCCGCCGCGCCGCCGGCCGCGGCGCCCGTGAAGCTCACCGTCGGTCACGACCTGTGGATCGGCTACTCGGGCGTCTTCCTCGCGAACGAGCTCGAGCTGTTCAAGAAGGCCGGGCTGACCGTGGAGCTCAAGCCGTTCTCGAACCCCGGGGACACGCTCGCGGCGCTGGCCGCGGGGCAGCTCGACGTCGGCCTCACCACCCTGCAGAACCTGGCGGTCTTGCACGGCAACAGCGAGTCGGACGTCGTGGCCATCGCCCTTGTCGACAGCTCGAACGGGGCGGACGCCGTGGTGGCGAAGGAGAGCGTCAAGACCATGGCCGATCTCAAGGGCAAGACGGTCGCCCTCACGCTCGGCGAGGTCAACCACATGCTGTTCCTCTTCGGCCTCGAGAAGAGCGGTATCAGCCCCGGCGACGTGAAGATCACGAGCATGAGCGCCGACGACGCGGGCGCCGCGTTCGTCGCCGGGAAGGTGGACGCCGCGGTCACCTGGGAGCCGTGGATCACCAAGGCCACCAAGAACGGAGGCCACGTGATCTTCTCGAGCGCCAGCATGCCCGACACGATCACGAACTCGGTGGCCGTGCAGCGGTCGAAGCTCGCCTCCGGGGGCGACGCCTACACGCGCCTGCTCGGCGCCATCGATCAGGGGGTCAAGACGCTGCGCAGCGAGCCGGACAAGGCCCACCCCATCATCGGCAAGTACTTGAACGCGTCGCCCGAGGACGTGAAGGGCATGCTGAGCGGCGACAAGATCTACGACCTGGCCGACAACAAGCAGCTCTTCGGCGCGGCGGACAAGGCCGGCCCCGCCTATGCCTCGGTGAAGTCGGTCGTCGACTTCACCGTCCAGTCGAAGCTCGTCAAGAAGGCGCCGGCGCCCGAGGCGCTGCTCGACCCGAGGTTCGTCCGATGACCCGCGACGACGAGCTCATGGGGCAGGCGCTGGAGCTCGCGCGCGGCGCGCAGCGCGCCGGCGAGCCGCCGTTCGGCGCGCTGGTGGTCGCCCCGGACGGCACGATCGTGGCCGAGGCGACCGACGAGGTGAACGGCCAGCGTGACTTCACGTACCACGCCGAGGTGGGCGCCGTCCGCCGCGCCTGCGCGGCCGTCGGGCCCGACTTGCAAGGATACACCCTCTACACGACGGTGGAGCCGTGCCCGATGTGCTTCACCGCGGCCTGGCTCGCCCGGATCAGCCGCGTCGTCTTCGGCTGCACGATGGCGGAGGTCACGGCGGCGACCGGCGGCGCGCAGCGCGAGCTCACCGTCCCGGCCCGGTGGATGAACGAGCATTCCGGCGCTCCCGTCGACCTCCTGGGCGGCGTCCGCGACGCGGAGTGCCTCGCGCTGTTCGGTCGAGCGTAGCGCGCGGGACGGACGGGCTCGCCGCCGGAGCCCGGGCGCGGGTGACCGCGGCTGACGAAGGACTGCTGCTGAGGAAGCAGACGCGCTGAACCGCTGCTCGGATCCGAGCAGCGCGCGGGGCGAGCGCGCCGGAGGGGCGCCGAAAATCTCGGTCGGACAAGGGCGATGCGTGGCGCCGGCCTCGGGGCACGCGCGTTGCAGCGAGCGGCGCGCCAACACGGCCATCGACCTTTCACCGGCGACCTCGGCGCGCCCCTCTCCTTCTCGGGAGTCTTCATGACCGACCGTATTGCTCGTCTCAAGGCCTCGCCCTCCGTGGCGGTCAAGGAAAAGCTCGATTACCCCGTCATCGACACGGACATCCACACCAACGATTACTCGCCGGCGCTCGAGGATTTCGTCGCCACGTACGGCGGCGCCAAGCTCGTGGACGATCTGCGCAAGGCGCTGAGCTCACGCCGGCGGAACGCCGAGAACAGCAGCGGCAAGGACTGGTACACCCAGACGCCCGAGGAGCGGCAGCATCACCGCACGGTCCGCTCCCCGTGGTGGGCGCGGGTGACGCGCAACACGCTGGACGTGGCCACGTACCACCTCCCGTCGCTGCTCGCCGAGCGGCTGGAGGAGCAGGGCTCCGACTACTCGGTGCTGTTCCCGAACAACACCCTCGCGCCGCTCGCCGTGAAGGACCGGGCCGCGCGGCAGGCGCTGACGCGCGCGATCAACCACTACCACGCGGATCTATTTCGCAAGTACAGCGACCGCCTCACCCCGGTGGCCGGCATCCCGCTGAACACGCCCGAGGAGGGCATCGAAGAGCTGGAGTTCGCCGTCAAGAAGCTCGGCCTCAAGGCGATCAACATCTCCGGCGGCGTCCGCCGCCCGATCAAGGCGATCGCGGAGAAGTACCCGCCGGACCAGCACCCGGAGATCGCGAAGTACGCGACCTACATCGACTTCTACGGCATCGACAGCGAGCACGACTACGATCCTTTCTGGGCGAAGGTGGTCGAGCTCGGCGTGCCCGTGCTCACCCACTATGGCAGCCAGGGCTGGACCGGGCGCTCGTCGATCAGCAACTACATGAACAACCACATCGGCCACTTCGCCGACGGCTCGGAGGCGTTCGCCAAGGCGCTGTTCTTCGGCGGCGTCACCCGCCGCTTCCCGGGGCTGCGCATCGGCATGCTCGAGGGCGGGGCGGACTGGGGCGCGCGGGTCTACATCCACCTCGTCGATCGGTTCCAGAAGCGCGGGCCCGAGGGCCTCAAGCACTACGACCCGGCGGCGACCGACCGCGCGCTCCTCACCGAGCTGTTCCGGCGCTACGGCGCGGATCTCGTGAAGGGGCGCTCCATCGAGGGCGAGCAGCTGATCGCCGACACGCTCGGGGTCGGGTACACGAGCGACGCGCGCCAGCCCGCGCCGGAGCACCGCAACGACTTCGCGGCCGCGGGCATCGAGAAGATCGAGGACATCCGCGATCGCTGGGTGAACAACTTCTTCTTCGGGTCCGAGTCGGACGACCGCACCATCGCGGCCGCGTTCAACGACAAGGCGAACCCGCTCGGCGCGAAGATCAACGCCATCTACTCCTCGGACGTCGGCCACTGGGACGTCCCCGACCTCACCGAGGCGCTCGCCGAGAGCTGGAACCTCGTGGAAGAGGGCGTCATCAGCGCCGAGGACTTCAAGGCGTACGTCTTCGAGAACCCGTACAAGCTCTACACCGAGGCCAACGCGAGCTTCTTCAAGGGCACGCGGGTCGAGGAGAAGCTCAAGCAGAGGGCGCAGGCGAAGGGCGACGAGCGGCGCGGCCCGCAGCCGGGCGCGCGGAGCGAGGGCTCACCCGGCAAAGCGATCGAAATAAGCGCGTAGCCCCGCCGCGTCGAGGCCCGCCCCCAGCGCGAACATCAGCGCCAGCCGCGCCTTGGGCCCCGAGAGCGCGCCCGCGGCGATCACCCCGAGGCCCTGCAGCCGCCGCCCGCCGCCGGGCGCGCCGTACGTCGGCGTGACCCGGCCGCCGGGGCAGCGCGAGCTCAGCACCACCGGGATGTCGGCCTGCACCAGCGCCGCGATCGCCCCTTCCCAGCTCCCGCAGACGTTCCCCGCGCCCGAGCCCTCGATCACGACCCCGCGCGCCCGGGCGTCGAGGAGCGCGCGCAGGAGGAGGTCGTCCATCCCCGACGCCATCTTGACGAGGTAGACCCGCGGCTCGGGCGACGCGAGCGGGAGCTGTGGCGTCCTCGCCGGGCGCGCGAAGACGCGGACGCCCTCGCCGTCGACCTCGCCGAGCGGCCCCGCGCCCGGCGAGGCGAAGGTGCCGAGCGCGGTCGTATGGGTCTTCATCACCCACCGGGCGGCGTGGATCTCGTCGTTCATCGCGACGAGCACCCCGAGCCCCCGCGCCGCCGGCGCGACCGCGACCCGCGCCGCCGAGACCAGGTTGCGCGGGCCGTCGGCGCCCGCCGTGCTCGCGTCGCGCATCGCGCCGGTGAGCACCACCGGGGTGTCGCCGTCGAGCAGCAGATCCAGCCCGAACGCGGTCTCCTCCAGCGTGTCGGTGCCGTGGGTGACGACGACGCCGGCCACCTCGGGATCGGCCTGCAGAGCGCGCGCGGCGCGCGCGACCTCCGCGATCCTGTCCGGGCCGAGGTTCCAGCTGCTCTCGAGGCAGAGCTCGGTGACCGCGATCTCGGCGACGCGCCCGAGCGCCGGCACGCCGGCGACGAGCTCCTCCGCGCGGACGGCGGGCACGGCGGCGCCCGTCTGCGGATCGACGCGGCTGGCGATGGTGCCGCCGGTGGTGACGAGGTGGAGTCGAGGCATGAGGTGGCTCCTTGGCAATGTCATCGTCGAATTGAACCTGGAAATCTGTGGGGAGAAGGCGGAGAATGGGTCGGACCCGTGCCGAAACCTTCCCCTCTCCGATCGGTCGACCCCGCCGAGGCGCGCGCCGCTTCCGAGGAGCTCTCGTTTCACGAGGCGAGCCTCATGCCCGGATCGCCGTCCGAGAGGGCGAGCCGAGACCTGGCGGGCGCCGTCGGACCGGCGGCCATCATCGTCATCTCGTTCTATATCGCGGCACAGCTCATCAGCCAGATCGCGAGCCTCAAGATCGGCGTCGTCTTCTCGCTGGCCGTCGATATGGGGACCTTCATCTATCCCCTTACCTTCACCTTGCGGGATATGGTCCACAAGACCATCGGCAAGCGCGGCGCCCAGACGCTGATTTTTTGCGCCGGCGGGGCCAATCTCCTGATGGCCCTCTATCTCCTTTGGGCCGCACGAGCGCCGTCCGACCCGTCCTGGGGTCTCGGCGAGCAGTACTCGGCCATCCTGAGCCCGGTGTGGCGAATCGTGCTCGCGAGCATCGTCGCGGAGATCGTGAGCGAGCTGCTGGACACCGAGATCTTCCATCGGGTGCGCGAGGCCTATCTGAGAAAGTCCGGACCCAGGCGCCAGTGGCTCGCGGTCCTCGCGAGCAACTCCGTCAGCGTTCCGGTCGACAACCTGGTGTTTTGCTTCGGCGCCTTCGCCTTCGTACTGCCGTTCGACGTGATCTGGCAGATCTTCGCCATCAATCTCGCGACGAAATTCGCCATGACCCTGATAAGCCTGCCGGGCATCTATCTCGTACCCGACAAGAAGGGCAGCGACGTCCCGGAGCGGCAGGCATAGGCCGCGCTCCGGGGCCGCCCTGAGCCCACCTTTTCGATTACCGCAGGTGCGCGAGCGGCAGCCCCGCGACGGGCGCGCGGAACGTGAGGAGCCGCGGCATGGCCAGCGACCCCATGTAGCACGTGCGGAGATCGGGCCCGCCGAACGTGATGCTCGTGGGCAGCTGCACGGTGTCCCCGGCGCAGGCGCCGAGATCCATCGGCTCGATGGTGCCGCTCTTCTGCTTGAGGGTCATCGCCTCCAGGACCTCGGGGCGCGGGTCCTCGAAGACGGTCTGGTGGCTGCCGTCGGGGAAGATCACCGAGAGGCCGTTGCGGCAGACCGCCGCCACCCAGATGTTGCCCTCGGCGTCGAAGGCGAAGCCGTCCATGTACCCGCCGATGCCGAGGTTGTCGGGGCCGAACTGCTCGGGATCGCCGAGGCTGCCGTCGTCCCGCACCGGGAAGCGGAGCAGACGGCCGGGGATGGTCTCGACGGCGTAAAGGAACTTCTCGTCGGCGTCGAGGCGCACCTCGTTCGTCATGCTGAGGTTGTCGGCCACGATGCGCGGGCCCTTCTCGTCGACGAGAACGATGTACCCGTCGCGGATGTTGCCCGCGACGGCGAGCCACCACGGGAGCTGCCGTGTCAAGACGGAGATCCAGAGGCGGTCGCGCGAGTCGACGAAGCAGAAGTTCACGGCCCCGAGGGGCAGGCCGTCGATGGAGTCGAGGAGGACCTCGGACCGGCCGTCGCGGTGGAGCTTGTAGACCTTGCCGCCGGACAGGGCGGCGACGATGAGGTTGCCCTGCCGGTCCATCGCCATGCCGTTCGGCTCGCCCACGTCCGGGCCGAGGGTCGCCTGCCTGCCGTCGGGATCGATGCGCGTCGCGATGCCGCGGGCGTCCGAGGTCCAGAGCGTGCCGTCCGCCTCGGCGATGACGCACTCCGGCCGGACCAGCCCCTGCCCAACGTGCTCGATCCGGGCCGGATCGAGGGTGAAGCCCCGCACAGATGACATGAATCGACCTCCCGGCGCGGCACCCCGCCGCGCGCTCGACGCGGGCGAGCATACCACCCCCATCCCGTCCACGAGGGGGTATCGGGAGCCGCCGCGTCACCCGGCCGGTCAGGCCGAACGAGCGCGACGCGCGAGGGCGAGGGCCTCCGTGGCCGGAGCGGCGGGCAATCCTCGGCGCGACGTCAACATTGCGAGCACGTTTCATCCGTGGAACACGGGTGTCGCACCGGAATCCGGATTGAACCCCGTTGTCACGTTCATGTAAGATCCATTTCTACATGGGAAGTCGTCTTCAATCGTGGAGCACGCTGGTGGTAGCGCTCAGCCTCGGGGTTGCCCTCGCTGCGTGCTCGGCGCAAGGCCCAGGCACCGAGACGTCCGCAGCGTCTGGCGGCGGGGGCACCACGACGGGTGGAGGCGACAGCTCCAGCTCGTCGGGCGACGACTTCAACCCCACGGGCCCGGGTGTCGGAGGCGGCGGGGGCAGCGTCCCGCTCGGGTTCACGGTCGAGCCGAGCGACCTCCAGACGATCGCCGTCGCGGCGGGGCAGACACCGCCTTCCGTGAGCTACACGGCGATGCGGATGGACGCGCCCATCAACGTCGGATGGTCGGTCGACCGCGGCGAGCTCGGGGCCATCAGCGCGGGTCCCGCGAGCATGGCGACGTTCACCCCCAGGGGGACCATGGGCGGCCTCGTCACCGTGCGGGCCGGCTTGAACGGCGAGACGGTCGAGCGCAACGTCTTGATCCAGCTGACCGCCGCG
The DNA here is from genome assembly GCF_051529605.1 of Sorangium sp. So ce296. Lineage (NCBI taxonomy): Bacteria > Pseudomonadati > Myxococcota > Polyangiales > Polyangiaceae > Sorangium > Sorangium sp. So ce296. Next base: position 12,190,990 of record NZ_CP150325.1, on the reverse strand, counting down.
CAGAACGGCGCGGACGCGGCCGTTCCGGCCCAGGCGCAGCAGATCGCCACGGATCCGACGCAGCTCACGCTCGGCGGCGGCGTCGGCGGGGTCGGCGGCGAGGGCCTCGGCGTGGCGGTCACGAGCACGGCCACCCTCGACGCCTTGGAGCATCCCGCCAGCGACGGCGGGGCGGAGCAGCTCAAGTTCCTTTACCCGTACGACGGCACGGTGTGGCCTCGAGGCCTGCTCGCGCCGCTCCTGATGTGGCAGTGGGCGCCCGGAGACGCCGACGCGATCCAGATCGAGCTCAGGACCACGAGCGGCTCGTTCTCGTGGAAAGGGACGTTCGGGCGGCCCGAGATCCTGTCCACCACCGGCCGGCCGTTCATCCGGCACCCGATCCCCCAGGACGTCTGGACCATGGCCACCGACAGCGCCGGAGGGCCGACGCCCGACGGCTCGCCGGACCGGCTCACCGTGAGCCTCACCGTCGCGCGCGAGGGACGGGCGTACGGGCCGATCTCCCAGACCTGGACCGTCGCCCCCGCCCGGCTGTCGGGGATCATCTACTACAACTCGTACGGCACCCGCCTGGCGGAGAACGACGACGGGGCCGTGGGCGGCAATGGCCGGTTCGGCGGGGCCGTGCTGTCGATCCGGGCGGGAGACACCGCGCCCCAGCTCGTCGCCGGGGGGAACGGCGGCAACAGCCAGTGCCGGGTCTGTCACTCCGTCTCGGCCAACGGATCACGGCTCTTGGTCCAGAACGGGCTCGACTCCTACGGCCTGAGCGCTGCCTACGATCTGACCCCCGCGGGCGCCACCGAGCACGCCCTCTCGACTGCCGCGCCCTTCGCTGCGATCTCTCCGGACGGGTCGATCGCGCTCACCCAGGCGGGCGAGCTCCTCTCGCTGCCGAGCTCCACGCCCCGCCCGACCTCCGGGCTCGACGAGGTGGCCTACGAGCTCGGGACGCCGGCGTTCTCGCCGGACGGCACACACGTCGTGTTCAACGCGATGTCCGGCCCTGGCGCGAACCCCCGCAGGAAGCTCTTCGTGATGAAGTTCGACGCGACGACGGGCGACTTCACCGATCCCGAGGTCATCGTCGATGACACCGGCGAGCCCGCGGGCACGCGCCCGGGGTGGCCGGCGTTCCTCCCCGACAGCAAATCGGTCGTGTTCCACCACCAGACCGACCCGGGCAACGAGGGCGACGGCTTCGGCGATCTGAGGACGCGCCGGGGCGCCAAGGCCCATCTCGCCTGGGCGAGCATCGATGGATCCGGCACGGCCGTCCCCCTCGATCTGCTGAACGGACGGGACGGCCCGGGCTCGGTCTACCTGCCGAGCCTGCGCGCGCCGATCGTGATGACCTGCACCGCAGACGAGACTTCGGTGGGCGACATCGACAGCCGCCACAAGGACGACGTCAACATGAACTACGAGCCGACGGTCAACCCCGTCGCGTCGGGCGGCTACGCCTGGGTCGTGTTCACCAGCCGCCGCCTGTACGGGAACGCGGCGACGATCCCGCCGTTCTGCAGTGATCCCCGGGGGGTGGACCTGGTCACGAACATCACGACCAAGAAGCTCTGGGTCGCCGCCATCGACCTCGGCGCGACGCCCGGCACCGACCCGAGCCACCCCGCGTTCTACCTGCCCGCGCAGGAGCTGCTCGCGGGCAACGCGCGCGGGTTCTGGGTGCTCGATCCGTGCCGATCCGAGGGCACGCCGTGCGATACGGGCGATCAATGCTGCGGCGGGTACTGCCAGCCCGGCGCCGACGGCGAGCTCGTCTGCTCGAACGCCCCGCCGGACGGACAGTGCTCGCAACCTCAGGAGCGGTGCGAGACGGCCGCCGACTGCTGCGATCCGACCAACCGCTGCGTCAACGGGTTCTGCGCGGTGGAGGGGCCCCTCTAGCGCCGGTCACGTTCATCGATCGAGAGGATCGAGCCGCCAGGACGCCACGGCCGATCTGAAAATGAAAGTGAATTTCATTTGCGTCTCGGAGGACCCGTGCTATCTCGGACGCACCGTCGAGCGCGGCTCGCCGGGACGCGCTCTCCGCCGCCGATCGTGCCTCCGCTCCTGCTCGTGGGCTCGTGGGCTCGCGCTCAGCCGGGACGAGGATTCGATGACCCCTGCCATCGCCCCTGAAGATCTCCTCTCCACCGACGCCTACGACCTCGTGCGCGCGAGGTACCGCGGCCGCATCATCGAGCTGAAGCGCCGGCGCCGCGTGACCGTTGGCCTCCACGTCTCGGTCCTGTTCGAGTCGCGCGAGACGGTCCTCTACCACATCCAGGAGATCCTCTGGCTCGATCGCCCCGTGAGGCCCGAGCGCGTCAGGGAGGAGATCGCGGAACACGACCGCCTCATCCCGAGGGCCGGCGAGCTCACCGCCACGCTCATGATCCATGGCGGGCCCCCGCTCGCGGGTCAGGCCCTGATCGCGGGCCTCGCCGCGGGGCAGGCCGTGGTGATGCTGATGCTCGGCGAGCGGAGGGTCGCCGCCGAGCTGCTCTCCCCCGTGGACGACCCCTGTTGCCCCGTGCAATACCTGCGGTTCCCGCTCGACCACGCCGCCGTCCGCGCGCTGCGCGAGCGGCGCGTGGATGTCCACCTGGGCGTCCAATACGCGGGCGGGCTCGAGACCTCCGCGCTTTCGCGCGAGACGGTGGACGAGCTCGCCCTGGGCCTCGGCGCGGACAGCACGCCGGCCGCCCGCGCTCCGATGCTGTCGTCTGTCGCCGATTGTCCGTGAAAGGAATGGATATGACCGTGCTGGTGGGCAAGAAAGCCCCTGACTTCTCCTGCGCCGCCGTCCTGCCGGACGGCTCGATCTCCGACGCGTTCCGCTTCTCGGAGGCCGTCGAGTCGAAATATGGGCTCCTCGTCTTCTATCCCCTCGACTTCACCTTCGTCTGCCCCTCGGAGCTGATCGCGCTCGATCACCGGATCGAGGCGTTCCGCGAGCGCAACGTCGAGGTCATCGGGATCTCGATAGACTCTGCGTTCACGCACCACGCCTGGCGCGAGACCCCGGTGGAGCGGGGCGGCATCGGGCCGGTCCGCTTCACCCTGGCGGCCGACGTGAAGCACGAGATCTGCCGCGCCTACGGCGTCGAGAACCAGGACGGCGTGGCCCTGCGCGCGGCGTTCCTCGTCGACCGGGACGGCGTCGTGCGCTCCGCGATCGTCAATGATCTGCCGCTCGGGCGCAACATGGACGAGCTGATCCGGCTGGTCGATGCGCTCCAGTTCCACGAGCAGCACGGCGAGGTCTGCCCGGCCGGATGGCGGAAAGGCGAGCGCGGCATGACGGCCTCGACCACCGGTGTGGCCGCATATCTCTCCGAGCACGCCGGGCAGCTCTGACCGACAGCGAGGCGCGCCGCGGTCCACACGACGCGCGCGCGCCTCGCCGACCCGCCGCTCGAGCTCGTCGTGCGCCCACCTCAGCGCGCCGCGGCGATCATTCCATCGAGCCACGCTCTTTTTCCACGACATGTTCTCCGATCGTGCGAATCGGAGGTTCCAAACAAATCCTGGCAATTCGCAGACTCGATTCGGAATGGGCCGCACCCCGTGATGGATCGGGGCGCTCCCGCCCGTCCAACCACTTTTTCCACCTCACGACGCGCAAAGGCCCTTTTCGTCCTGCTCGGGTGTGCCATGAATCTGCGCGTCGATGCCGCTCGTCTTCCTGCCCGACGATCTCCGCTTCTTCCTCTGGGACGACTCGGCCCCTGAGGGTCTAGCGGCCCGGTCGCTCGGCGAGACGACCCCGGCGGAGGCGGTGGTGGTCACCGAGGCGGGGCGCGCCGTGAGGAAGACCGGAGAGGCCGCGCCGCTCCTCGACGGCGTGTCCGCCCTCGCCAGCATGGCCCAGGACGATCTCGGGCGAGCGCCGCCGTCGGTCGCGGCGTGGAGCCTGGCGAGCAAGCTCGCGCTCGACCTCGTGGTGCGCGAGCGGGTCGTGCCCCGCGTCGCGCCCGCCAGCGCCGCCGGGGAGCGCGCCGAGGCCCGCTGGGCGGCGTCGCTCGCCGCCCCGGAGGACGCCGCGCGCGTCGCGGCGCTCGCCCGCGCCATGCCGCCGGCCGCGCACGCGGTGCCGGCGGGCGCGCAGGCTGCCGCCGCTCCCGATGGCCGCGGAGGCCGCGGGCGCCCCCGCGCGGGCGCCGCCCCGGAGGTGTGGTCCGCGGAGGCCCTGCTGCGCGCGTTCCTCGACGCCGTGGCGGACGCGCTCGCGCGCGGCAGCGCGACGAACCGCCCCAAGGCGCCGCCGCGGCCGGCGCACGCGCCCTGGGAGCACCGGCTGGTCCTCGCCCTGACGGGCCCGCAGGCCGCCTTCGCCACCGAGGGGCTCGCCGAGCGCGCGCTCGTCGCCGACCTCGACGCCTGGGCCCGGCCCGCGCTCGGGGCCTGCGACGCGCTGCGCGCCTGCTTCCGGCTGGAGCTGCCCGAGGGCGACCGCGGCTTCGCGCTCCGCTTCCTGCTGCAGGCGACCGACGATCCGAGCCTGCTCGTGCCCGCCGCCGACGTGTGGAAGGCCCGGGGGCGCACGCTGAAGGCGCTCGGGCGCGCGTTCTCCGACCCGCAGGAGGCGCTCCTCGGCGCCCTCGGCGCCGCCGCGCGGCTGTTCGCGCCGATCGCGCGCGCCCTCGGCGAGGCGCGGCCGGAGCAGGTGGCGCTCGAGCCCGCGGAGGCGTGGGCCTTCCTCGCGCAGGCCGCCCCGGCGCTCGGCGAGGCCGGGTTCGGCGTGATCGTGCCGGGCGAGCTCCTCGCCTCGGGGCAGCGCCGCCTGCGCCTCCGCCTGCGCGTCGGCGGGGCGGGCCGCACGGCCGGCGTGGTCGCGGGCGGCGTTGGGCTCGGCCTCGACGAGGCGCTCGACTTCGCGTGGGAGGCGGCGCTCGGCGACGAGCCGCTCTCGGCGCGCGAGCTCGCCGCGCTCGCGCGGCAGAAGTCGCCGCTCGTCCGGCACCGCGGGGCCTGGGTCGTCGTGGTGCCCGAGGAGCTCGCCGAGATCCAGCGGCGCCTCGAGGCCGGCGGCGGGCGCCTGCCGGCGCGCGAGGCGCTCGAGGTCGCGCTCGCGGGCGAGGCCGAGCTCGACGGCCTCTCGGTCCCCGTCGTCGCCGAGGGGGCGCTCGCGCAGGCGATCGCGCGGCTGCGGTCGGGCGCGGAGCGCGCCGCCGCGCCGCCCGCGGGGTTCGCCGGGGCGCTGCGCCCGTACCAGGCGCGCGGCGTCGCGTGGCTGCAGACGATGGCGAGCCTCGGCCTCGGCGCCTGCCTGGCCGACGACATGGGCCTCGGCAAGACGGTCCAGCTGCTCGCGTTCCTCTCGGGCCGGCGCGCGGCGGCGCCGGAGGACGCGCGGCCGGCGCTGCTCGTCGCGCCGACGTCGGTGGTCGGCAACTGGGAGCGGGAGGCGGCGCGCTTCGCCCCTGCCCTGCCCCTCGTGCGGCACTACGGCGAGGGGCGGGCCCGCTCCGCCGAGGAGCTCGCGGCGCGGGCGGCGAGCGCGCGGGGCGACGGCAGCCCGGGCGGCGCGCTCGTCGTGACCACGTACGGCCTCCTCCGCCGCGACGCCGCGGCGCTCGCCGGCGTGGACTGGGCCGCGGTCGTGCTGGACGAGGCGCAGAACATCAAGAACGCCGCCTCGCGCACGGCCCGCGCCGCGCGCGCGCTCCGCGCCCCGCACCGCGTCGCGCTGACCGGCACGCCCGTCGAGAACCGCCTCGCCGAGCTCTGGTCGATCCTCGAGTTCGCGAACCCCGGCCTGCTCGGCCCGCTCGAGGCGTTCCGGCGCACCTACGCGGTGCCCATCGAGCGCTACGGCAACCGCGAGGCCGCCGAGCGGCTCCGGCGCATCGTCGGGCCGTTCTTGCTGCGTCGCGTCAAGACGGATCCTACCGTGGTTCCGGACCTCCCGCCGAAGATCGAGGCGCCGGTCTTCTGCGCGCTCACGCGCGAGCAGGTGACCCTCTACCAGGCGGCGCTCGACGAGGCGATGCGCCGCATCGAGGAGGCGGAGGGCATCGCCCGCCGCGGGCTCGTGCTCGCGCTCCTGACGATGCTCAAGCAGATCTGCAACCACCCGGCGCAGTACCTCGGGGAGGCGGGGCCGCTCGCGCGCCGGTCGGGCAAGCTCGCGCGCCTCACGGAGATGCTCGAGGAGGCGCTCGCGGAAGGCGATCGCGCGCTCGTGTTCACGCAGTTCCGCGAGATGGGCGACCGGCTGGTCCGGCACCTCGCTACGTCGCTCGACACCGAGGTCCTCTTCCTGCACGGCGGCACGCCGCGGCTCGCGCGCGACGAGATGGTGCGGCGGTTCCAGGACGATCCGCGGGGGCCGCGCGTGTTCGTCCTCTCGGTCAAGGCCGGCGGCGCGGGGCTCAACCTGACGGCGGCGAGCCACGTGTTCCACTTCGATCGCTGGTGGAACCCCGCGGTCGAGGACCAGGCGTCGGGCCGCGCGCACCGGATCGGGCAGCGGAACGCGGTGCAGGTGCACAAGCTCGTCTGCGCGGGCACCGTGGAGGAGAAGGTCGACCGGATGCTGGAGCAGAAGCGCGACCTGGCGGCGCGGGTCGTGGGCGACGGCGAGGCGTGGATCACCGAGCTCGACGACGCGTCGCTGCGCGAGCTGTTCGCGCTGTCGCGGGACGCGGTGGCGCTCGCGGGCGAGCTGGACGACCGCGACGAGCCGGAGCCGGACGGCGAGCGGCCGGAGGGGGGCGAGCCGGGAGAGCGGCTTGCGCAGGGCCGGCGGCGGGGCTCCGCGCGAGCAGGGGCGCGCGGCCGGGGCGAGGCGCGGACATGAGCGCGCCGCGCTGGGCGCTGATCCGCCGGGAGGCCGGGCCGAAACCGCCGCCGCCGGCGCGGGGCATCCGGATGAAGCGGGCCGGCGCGACCTGGTGGGGCAAGCGCTGGGTGGAGGCGCTCGAGCGGATGTCGCCGGACGACGCGGCCCGCCTCGGGCGCGGGCGCACGTATGCGCGCGCCGGGCGGACGCACGATCTCGAGGTGAAGCCGGGCCTGGTCACGGCGCGCGTGACCGGCTCGCGGCCGCAGCCGTACAAGGTGATCCTCACGATCGCGCGGCTCGACGACGCCACGTGGGCGAAGGCGATCGCGGCCATGGCGGCGCGGGCGAAGTTCGCGGCGGACCTCCTCGCGGGCCGGATGCCGGAGGAGATCGACGAGGCGTTCCGAAGCGCCGGGGCGAGCCTGTTCCCGGAGCGGCCGGAGGACCTCACCACGGCCTGCTCGTGCCCCGACTGGGCGAACCCCTGCAAGCACGTCGCCGCGACGCACTACGTGCTCGGGGAGGCCCTCGACAAGGACCCGTTCCTGCTGTTCGAGCTCCGCGGTCGCACGCGCGCGCAGGTGATCGAGGCGCTCCGCGCCGCCCGAGGCGCCGCGCCGGGGCGGAGAGCGCGCGGGGGCGCGGGCCGAAAGCGCGCGCCCTGCGCCGCCGACGAGCCGCCCGTGGCGACGGTGACGCTCGGCCCGATGGAGGCGAGCGACTTCGACGCCTGGCGCGAGCCGCCGCCGGCGCTCGACGTGGCGCTGGCGCCGCCGCGGTCGCGCGGGGCGCTGCTGACCCAGCTCGGCGCGCCGCCCGGGTGGACCGAGGAGCGATCGCCGGCGGAGCTCCTCGGGCCGCTGATCCGGGCGGCGTCCGAGCGGGCGCGGGAGATCGCGATGGCGGAGGGCCCTCGTCGAAGCGGAAAATCCGATCGTTAGACTACCTAACGATCCGGGTGGCGCGACGCCACGCGCCCGCGCGGTGGTGGTGGCCCAATTTGCCCCGGAGCGATTCCCATGAAGGCGGGAAGATCATTGATCTTTTCTTCCCGCCTTCCCGCCTTCATGTTCAAATCCGGCCACCACCCGCGCGGTGGACCAGGGCGGTCCAGCTCCTGGACCAGGTGGAGCGCTGGAACCGGGTCGAGGCGCGCCCCGCGCGCGCCCCGTCAGAAGCTCCGCGCGGCCGGGGCGCCCGCGCGGGACGCGGCGGCGCGCACTGCGGCGCGCTCCGACTCGGAGAGCACCACGTTCAGCTCGAGCACGTCGCAATCGCCGCTCCGCTCCACGTTGACGCTCACCTGGTCCAGATCGATCCGCTCGTACTTCGAGATCACCTGGAGCAGCTCCTGCTTGAGCCGCGGCAGATAATCCGGCTCGCCCGTCGGACGCACGCGCTCGCGCGCCACGATGATCTGCAGACGCTCCTTCGCCACGGTCGCCGACTTCGGCTGCGACCTCCGGAAATAATCCATGATCGACATGGCACAACCCCCTAGGCGGTCGCCGCCTGGCCGCCGAAAATCCGGCTGAAGAACCCCTTCTTGGCCGGCTCGAGGAAGCGGTGCGGCCGCTCCTCGCCGAGGAAGCGCTGGACCACGTCGAGGTAGGCCTGCGCCGCGTCGCTCGTCGGATCGAGCACCACGGGCGTCCCGGCGTTCGACGCCTGGAGCACCGCCTGCGACTCCGGGATCACGCCGAGCAGCGGGATGCCGAGCAGCTCCAGCACGTCCTTGTGCCCCAGCATCTCGCCCTTCGCCACGCGCGCCGGCGCGTACCGCGTGAGCAGGAGGTGCGTCTTCACCGGCTCCTCGCCGAGCTCCGCCCTCCGCGTCTTCGCGTCGAGCAGGCCGAGCACGCGGTCCGAGTCGCGCACCGAGGAGACCTCGGGGTTCGTCACCACGATCGCCTCGTCCGCGAAATACATCGCCATCTGGGCGCCCCACTCGATGCCGGCCGGCGAGTCGCAGAAGATGTAATCGAAGCCCGCGGCGCGCAGCTCGTCCAGGATGCGCCCGACCCCGTCCATCGTGAGCGCGTCCTTGTCCCGCGTCTGCGACGCGGGCAGCACATAGAGGGTCTCGATCCGCTTGTCCTTGATCACCGCCTGGCGGACCGTCGCCTCGCCGCGGATCGCGTTGACCAGATCGTAGACCACGCGGCGCTCGCACCCCATCACGAGGTCGAGGTTGCGCAAACCCACATCGAAATCGATGGCAATCGTCTTGTAACCGAGAGCCGCGATACCGGACGCGAGGTTTGCGGTCGTGGTGGTCTTGCCGACTCCGCCCTTGCCCGAGGTGACGACGACTACCTTTGACACCAGAAACCTCCTTAGATGGTTCGAAAGACGTGGCTGTCCGACGGCCGAGCCCGCCCGGATGCCCGTCTCTCCGGCGCTGAGGAGGCGCCGTCGACGTGTTCGGAGCTCGGCGCCCACCCGATTCCCTTGAGGCCGGGGACGCGCTCGACTGGGTACGTCATGGCGCGCCGAACGAACAACTTTTTTGCGGCGAAACTTGCAGCGTACCCCATCCGGCGACCTGGTTCCAAATTCCCTACATGTAGGCAAACGCTGCACGGCCGCGGATCGCGGGCATTTTTGCGGGAAGAGGCGGCCCGGTCGCCGGGATCTCCGGGTCGATCACCACGCTCCCCCTGCGCGCCCGCGGCCTTTGGCGGGGTCGCTTATGCAATACTGTTGTCGGAATGACACCGGGTCAGCGGGTCGGACCGCATCACGTGGTGGAGCGGCGGGCCGGGGCGGGCTCGCTCGGCACCGTCTACCTCGCGCGGCACGTCGAGACCGGCGAGCCGGCGGCGATCAAGGTCCTCCGGGATCCGAGCGAGGAGGCGCTCAAGCGGTTTGCCCGCGAGGCGCGCGCGCTGGCCGCGCTGCAGCACCCCCATATCGTCCGGTACGTCGACCACGGGGTGATGGCGGACGGCGAGCCGTACCTCGTGATGGAGTGGCTCGAGGGGGAGGACCTCGGCGCGCGGCTCGCGCGCGGACGGCTGGAGCCGGCCGCGGCGCTCCGGCTCGCGGCCAGGGTCGCGGAGGGGCTCGAGGCCGCGCACGGCCAGGGGGTCGTCCACCGCGACATCAAGCCGCAGAACCTCTTCCTCCCGCAGGGCGACCTCGATCGGGTCAAGATCGTCGACTTCGGCCTCGTCCACCTCCGCGACGCCACGTACGCGCTGACGCGCGAGGGGCAGACGCTGGGCACGCCGTCGTTCATGCCGCCCGAGCAGGTCACCGGCGAGCAGGAGATCGACGCCCGCGCCGACCTGTACGCGCTCGGGTGCGTGCTGTTCGCGTGCCTGACGGGCCGGCCGCCCTTCGCCGCCGCGCAGCTCGTGGCCACGCTCGCCAAGGTGGTGTTCGACGAGGCGCCGCCGCCGAGCTCGCTCTGCCCGGGGCTGCCGGCGGCGCTCGACGCGTTCATCGCGCGGCTGCTCGCCAAGAAGCCCGCCGCGCGGCCCGCCAGCGCCGCCGCCGTGGTCGAGGCGCTGCGCGCGCTCGAGGCCCGGGCCTCCGGGCCGGCCTCGTCGAGCGCGCCCGCCTCGTCGGCCGCCCTCACCGGCCGCGAGCGGCGCGTCGCCAGCGTGATCCTCGCCGCGGGCGCGGGCGACATCGGGCGCGGCCTCGCCGCCGCCGACCGGACCGCCCCGCTCGGCGGCGCCCCCCCGCTCGACGCCCTCGCCCTGACCGCGCAGGCGCTCCGCCAGGTCGTGACGCGCCACGGCGCCCAGCTCGAGCTGCTCGGCGACGGCTCCCTCGCGGCGCTGCTCCCGGGCGCCGGCTCGCCCACCGAGCTCGCCACGAGCGCGGCGCGCTGCGCCCTGACGCTCCGCGGGCTCCTGCCCGGCGCGCGCGTGGCCCTCGCGACCGGCTGGGACGAGGTCGAGCGGACGCAGCCCATGGAGCAGGTCATCGACCGCGCCAGCGCGCTGCTCGAGGGCCGCGCCGAGGGCCCGGCCGACGGCGCGCCGCCGATCCTGCTCGACCCGATGACCGCGGCCCTCCTGAGCGACCGGTTCGAGGTCTCGCGCGGCGCGGGCGGGCTCGTGCTCGTCGGCGAGATCGAGCCCGCCGACGAGGCGCGGCGGCTCCTCGGGAAGCCGACGACGTGCGTGGGACGGGAGCACGAGCTGCTCCTCCTGCAGGCGACCTTCGACGAGTGCGCCGCCGAGTCCGAGGCGCGCGCGGTGCTGGTCACGGCCGGCGCCGGCGTCGGCAAATCGCGCCTGCGCCACGAGCTCGTGCGGCGCCTCGCGGCGCGCGGGGAGCCGGTCGAGATCTGGACCGCGCGCGGCGACTCGATGCGCGTCGGCGCGCCGTTCGGCATGCTCGGCCAGATCGTCCGGCGCGCGGCGCGGCTGCTCGACGGCGAGCCGATCGCGGCGCGCCGGCAGAAGCTCGCCGCGCGCGTGTCGGCGCACGTGCCCGAGCCCCTGCGGCGGCCGGTCACCGAGTTCCTCGGCGAGATGGTGGGCACGCCCTTCCCGGACGACGACAGCGTGCTGCTCCAGGCGGCGCGGCAGGACGCGAAGCGCATGGGCGACCAGATGCAGTGGGCGTGGGTCGAGCTCGCCCGGGCCGAGTGCGCCGCCCGGCCGGTCCTGCTCGTCCTGGAGGACCTCCACTGGGGCGACCGGCCGACCGTCCGCGCCGCCCTGGCCGACGCCGAGCGCCTGGCGCTCGCGAACACGGTGGCGCACGCCAAGGAGAACCTCGGCCGCGCGCTCCTCCACCTCGGCGCCCTCGACGAGGCGCGCGCCCTGGAGCTCGAGGCGCGCCGGCACTTCGTGGCGGCCGGCCAGCGGCGGCTCGAGGGCGGCACCTACATCTACCTGGCCGAGGTCTTCCGCCTCGCCGGGGACCTCGCCGCGGCCGAGGCCGAGGCGCGCCGGGCGTGCGAGCTCCTCGCCGACGTCCCCCCGCTCGTGCCGTGCGTGCTCGCGACGCTCGCGAACGTGCTGCTCGCCCAGGGCCGCGCCGCCGAGGCGCTCGAGAGCGCAGCGCGCGCCGCCGAGCTCGCCTCCGCGGCGGTGACCTCGCGTGGCCACCTCGAGACGGGCGAGTCCCTGGTCTACCTGGTGCACGCCGAGGCGCTCGCGGCGTCGGGCGACCTCGGCGGGGCCCGCGCCGCCGTCGCGCTCGGCCGCGATCGGCTGCTGGCCCGCGCCGCGAAGATCGCGAACCGCGCGTGGCGCGCGGGCTTCCTCGAGAACGTGCCCGAGAACGCCCGCACGCTCGCGCTCGCTCGGGCGTGGCTGGGCGAGCATCGATGACGTCGCGGTCCGCCGGCGAGGGACGATGCGCCCCATCCAGGCCTCCCCGCGACGGAGCCCCATCACGAACAATTAGTTAGACTGACGAAGTCGCACCCTCGGGCTTCGGACGACGCGCGCAGCGCTCGCCCTAGCGCGTCGCGCAGCCCACGTCACCGCTGCGCCGAGATCGCCCTGTGGGCCGTGATGCGCGCGGCAGAAAAAGATCCCTGTCCGTGCAATTCGAGCGAAGGACGACCGAGGTCGCCGCATTCACCAGGTACAAACGAGCGGCGGCGCAGGGACCAGCCGAGCCTCGCGGACCGAGGCCGCTGGGCGCGCCGGACGAGCGTCGTTCTCCGGTCCTCGGGGGGCTCTCGGGGCAGCCCAGGTCCACGCCTGGGCCCCTCTCGCTCAGCTCGACAGCCAAGCGGAGCTTATCATGAGAAGAAGCATCATTTTCGTGGCCGCAGCAATCCTCTCGGCGTGCACGGGAGAGGTGGACGACCTCCCCCTGGCCGAGACGGACGAGACGCCCGCGGGCATCATCGGAGGCACCGTCGACGAGGGCGATCCGGCCGTGGCGATGCTGCGCATCTACCCGCAAGGCGAGGACTTCGGGGCGATCTGCACCGCTTCGCTCATCGCTCCGAAGGTGCTCCTGACCGCGGCCCACTGCGTGACGCCGGACAAGGTCGACGGCGGGACCGTCACGGCCTTCTTCGGCACCGACTCCTTTGGCGAGGAGGGGCTCTGGGTGAACGTTGTCGAGACCCACATCGACCCCGCGTACGACCACACGAACCATCAGGCGGGGCACGACGTCGCGGTGGCCATTCTCGCGGAGCCCGTCGCCATCCAGCCGCTCGCGTACAACCGGGCGCCGCTGACCGCGGACAGGGTCGGCGAGCCGGGCCGGCTGATCGGCTTCGGCGACGATCACGAGATCTGGGGGTTTGGCGGCCTCAAGCTCCACGTATCGACCACGGTGCACACCGTCACCCCGTCGCTGGTCGGCCTCGGCGACCGGGACCACCACACGTGCGTGGGAGACTCGGGCGGGCCTGCGCTGATGGACGTGAACGGCGTCCCCACCATCGTCGGCGTGACGTCGTTCGGCGGGGTGCAGGCGCCCAGCATCTGCACCGACGGCTGGCATGCGCGGGTCGACCTCTCCCTCGACTTCATCGACCCGTTCGTCAACGCGCCCTAGCTCCGCGTCGACCGCGCGGTGTCGCCAGGGTTCCTTCCCCCGCCTCTCGCCTTCACACCTACATTTCGAGCCAAACGCCACGATCCACGGACGTGAGATCGCGGTTCTTCGGGACCGGGCCCCGGCCACCGTGCCCCGAGCCACACATTCGCCTGAATTGTGCCTCGGCCTCCAGACCTCCCCTTACGGAACATTTACATCCCGCTTGACAGCGAGATCCTCGTTCTCGTAACACGAAGGATCGAGCATGCTCGCTGCTGCATCGACTTTCACGCGAGGGTGTCCCGCGCGACCGAGCGAACCACGGACGAGGAGGGATCTCATGAAGACGACCGGACGATGCTGGGCGGCCTTCGGGCTCATGCTGGCGGCGGCGGCGTGCGGATCGGGCGATGCCGGCGGCGAGGGCGCCGACAGCGACATCATCACGCGGGCGGATATACCGGACAACGAGTTCTTTCCGATGGAGCTCGAGTCGAGGATCGACAGCCTCGTCGCCGAGCTCAACAAGACCTCGCTCGAGCCGATGCAGATGGTGGTCTTGCTGAAAAACCTGTCTGACTTCTTCGAGCCGATCGCCGTGGGTGCGAACCGGGCCATCGGCGAGCTCGAGGCCATCGGGAACGTGCTCGGGCCCACGGACCAGCCGGACGATGATCCAACGACAACGCAGGACCTCCAGAACCAGCAGATCCAACAGGCGGTGGCGGACCGCGCCAAGGGGATCGGCGTCTCGCCCTTCGGTGACGTCAACAAAGCCGCCATCGACGAGGCGGCCGCGGCCGGGGTCCACGTGGTGACGTTCGACAGCGACCTTTTGGACTCGAAGCGCTCGCTCTACGTCGGATCGCTCGGCTACTCTGCCGGAAAAACGGCCGCGAGCACCCTGCTCGAGATGCTGCCCGAGCCGCCAGGCACGGTGTTGATCCAGGGCATCACCGGAAAGGATTGGCCCGACGCATTCGACCGGACGCAGGCGGCCCAGGATGTGATCGGGAAGGCTGGCTACACGTTCACGGTGACCCAGGCCGCCTTCGTCGGCGAAGAGAGCGCCGACGTCGACCAGATGAAGGCCGTCCTCGAGGCCGCGAACCCGCCCGTCGTCGGCATGCTCGGCCTGTTCAACATCTCGTACCGGCTCGTGATGGCCGCAGAGGCCGCGGGCATCGAGGGTGTCCCCATCGTCGCCTTCGATTACGATCCGAAGACCGTCGAGTACATGCGCGAGGGGCGCATCCGGGCCACGCACACCCAGCGGCAGTACTACGAGGGTTACCTCGTGCCCTACATCCTCTACGGCATCAACACCATCGGCCTCGACGCGACAAAGCAGATCCTGGCCCCGCTGGTCGACGACAAGGGCCGGGTCAACATCGGCATCGACGTGGTCCTGTCGGAGAAGATCGACGACTACAACGACTTCCTCAACACGATCGGCGCCATCCAGTAGCGGCGGCGCAGCTCGCGGGAGGCCCGGCGCGGTTCCTGCCGGGCGCCGCCGGCGCCGTGGGATAGACTGGGGCCATGACCGTCATTCGCTTCTACCGCGCCGGCGACGCCCACGGGTTCTTCTCGAACTTCTCGCGCCACCCGTTCACGCTGAAAGGCAAGGTGTGGCCCACGAGCGAGCACTACTTCCAGGCCCAGAAGTTCGCCGGCACGGACCACGAGGAGGAGATCCGGAGCGCCCCCGGCCCCGGCGAAGCGGCCCGCATGGGCCGCCAGCGGAGCCGCCCGCTGCGCCCCGACTGGGAGCAGGTGAAGGACGACATCATGCGCGAGGCGGTGCTGGCGAAGTTCACCCAGCACAAGGATCTCCGCCGCGCCCTGCTCGACACCGGGGACGCCGAGCTGGTCGAGCACACCGCGAACGACGCCTACTGGGCCGACGGGGGCGACGGGAGCGGGCGGAACATGCTGGGGAAGATCTTGATGGAGATCCGCGAGCAGCTGCGCCGCCCGGCCTGAGGGCGAGCCGCCGCCCGCGCCGGGAGGTCCGAAGGCCCTCGCATGCCGCCGGGCGGCGCCGCCGCGGCGCTCAGAAATCCGCCACGTTGAACGGCTGCCCAGATACCGACGAATCGGGCCCAGTCCCGACCGGGTGGGTCTCGGCGATGCCGCTGATCGTGCCGGAGACGGCGCTGCCGGTCAGCTCGCCGCTCAGGTACACGAAGACCTCCCTGAAATCGGTGGGATCCACCTCGGTGACCTCGTACGAGCCCTGGAGCGCGTCGAGATCGATCCTGTGAAAGAAGCGGCCCGCGCCGACCTGCGGGACCCTGAGCGTGACCGCGAACGACTCGTCGAAGGCGCCGTCCTCGGTCGAAAAGGCCAGCGGGACGTCGAGCTGCAGGTGATCCGCGCAGTCCACGGCGATCGCCGTCGACTCGGCGCCGCCAGGTCCGCTGTCCGCCACCTTCGCCACCGTCGATCGCACAAAGCGCGCCGCGACGAGCTCGCCCGCGGCCACCGTCGCCGTGGTGCTGCCGCCCTGCGACCACGCGAGCGGGGCGGAGCGCTCCCCGGAGAGGGCGGAGAGCGCGTCTCGCGCCGAGAAGCCCAGCGGGGAGACGTCGTCGGCGCCGATGTCCTCCTTCACCTCGTCGCACCCGCCCTCGTTGACCTGGACGCCGCCGATCTGGCCGCCCGGCGCCGTGTCGTCCGAAGGCCCTCCGCCCTCGCCGGACACGCACCCCCACAGGCCAACGCTCATCACCGCCGCCGCTACCCAAGAAAGACAAAGCCGCTCGCGCATGTTCATGACCTCCTGCGGCCTACCTTGCGTCGGCCCCCGGAGCGACGCCAGCTCAGCTTCGCACATTTCATAGAGCAAACAGGCCTGCAGATGTGCGAATCTGCGCTACGTGAACCACGAATCCCTCGCAAGAGAGCTGATCCGCGCGCTCCGCGGCCGGCGCTCGCAGCTCGGCTTCAGCCGCCGGCTCGGCTTCCGCACCAACGTCGTGTACACGTGGGAGTCGGGCAGGCGCTGGCCGACCGCGGCCACGTTCCTCGTCGCGGCCCGGCGCGCGGGCGTCGACGTCGCGGGGGCGGTGGGGCGCTTCTTCCCCTCGACGCCCGCCTGGCTCGCGCACACCGACCCGGCGTCCGCCGAGGGCGTCGCGGCGCTCCTCTCGGAGCTGCGATCGATGTCGCCCATCGTCGACGTGGCGCGCCGCGCGGGCAGGAGCCGCTATGCGGTCGCGCGCTGGCTCTCGGGCGAGGCCGAGCCGCGGCTCCCGGACTTCCTGCGGATGGTCGAGGCCTGCTCGCTGCGCCTGCTCGACTTCGTGGCCCTCTTCGCCGACCCGGCGGCGCTCCCGGCCGCGAGCGCGGCGTGGCGCACGCTCGAGGCCCAGCGCCGCGCCGTCTATGAGGAGCCGCTGCTGCCCGCGATCCTGCTCGCCCTGGACATGCCGTCCTACCGCGCGCTGCCGCGCCACGAGCCGGGGTGGATCGCGCGGCGGCTCGGGTTCCCCGCCGAGGACGAGGCGCGCTGCCTCGACCGGCTCGCCGAGGCCGGCCAGATCCGGAAGAGCCGCGGGCGGTGGATCGTCGCGCCGATCCGGACGGTGGACACGCGCCCCGACCCGGACGCCGAGCACCGGCTCAAGTGCTTCTGGGCGGGCGTCGGGCTCTCGCGGCTCACGCGCAAGGCCGAGGGGCGCTTCTCGTTCAACGTGTTCACGGTCTCCGAGGCAGACCTGGCGAAGCTCTCCGAGCTCCACGTGAGCTATTACCAGAACATGCGCGCGGTGATCGCCGAGTCGCGGCCGCCCGAGCGCGTGGTCGTCGTCAACCTGCAGCTCTTCCCGCTCGACGGGGGCTGAGCCGCGCCCGCCGCGGCGGCGCGCGCGGAGCGCCCCGGCGCGGCGAGCGGCGCGCGCGATTCACACGATGGCGAACGCCCGCACCGGGAACGTGCCGAAGGCGCGGACCTTCACCGGGACGGCGAAGAAGCGGGCGCCGGCGGCGGGGAGCCGTTCGAGCCCGGTCATGTGCTCGCAGATCGGGATGTCCGCGCCGAGCAGGATCGAGTGCACCGGCCGCGTGGGATCGGCCGTGTCGTCGATGTTGTAGGTGTCGACGCCCACGAACGCGGCGCCCGCGTCGGCCAGGCGCCGCGCCGCGCCCCGCGTGAGGAACGGGTGCCCCTCGAAATAGCGATCCGTGCGCCAGTGCTCGCTCCAGCCGGTGCGCACGAGGACGGCCTTGCCGGCGAGATCGAGCCCCTCGAACGCGCCTTCGTCGATCGCGCGCCCGGACCGATCCCGCGCCTCGACGACCACGCTCTCCAGGTCGGCCAGCGATTCGAGCGGCAGGGCGGCGAGGTCCTTGCCGCCCGCATAGCGATGGAACGGGCTGTCCACGTAGGTGCCCGTGTTCGCGACCATGTCGATGCGGCCAATGTGGAATTCGACACCTTCCGCGTAGACGGCGCGGGACTGCTCGCGCGAGAGGAAGTCGCAGAGGATGGGCGCCGGCACGCCCTTGTACGTCACCATGCCGTGCTCGACGGTGTGGCTGAGGTCGACGAGGATTCGTGAGACGGGGGTGGTCACGGTCCGCTCCTTGGGAGGGTCTCCGCGCGGCGGCGCCTCTCGCGAGCGCGGTCGGGTCGCCGAGCCGCCGTCAGTCTCGCGAAAGCGCGCGACGAGATCCAGAAATCGGGCAATCCAGGCGAGTTGACACCCGCCCACATACGCCGATAGAGTGTGACCACGGGGATGTCGCGCTCGGCCCGAGGGTCCTCGGGGCGAGCCTCGTGGACGGGTGCCGTAACGGGCGCTGGGTCGGGTGCTGTCATTGAAATGGATCATCGCGGCGAGCGTGCCCGCGTGGAGAGCTGGATGCCTGGGATGAGTCGAGCCGTGCCGCGCCGAGCGCTCCTCCTGTCGGCGCTGATCCTGTCGACCGGCGCGGGGTTGGGCTGTCGCTCCAAGGGCGGAGGCGCGGAGAGCGGCTCCGTCGCGCCGGAGCGGGCCGCGAAGGCGGAGCCGGCGGCGTCCGCGTCGAAGCCCGCGCCGAAGGGCGCCGCGATGGTCACGATCGCGCGGGAGCAGCAGGCCACCTGGGTGCGCAATTTCAACCCGTTGCTCGCCGAGGGGAGCGTGCGCTTCCCGACGGTCGCCGGCATCTACGAGCCGATGCTCATCTACAACACGATGAGGAACGAGTACACGCCGTGGCTCGCGACGAGCTATGCGTGGAGCGACGGGAACCGGAAGCTCACCTTCACGGTCCGCTCGGGCGTGAAGTGGTCGGACGGACAGCCGTTCTCGGCGAAGGACGTCTCGTTCACGTTCGCGCTGCTCAAGAAGCACCCGGCGCTCGATCTCTCCGGGGTGTGGAGGTTCCTCGGCGCGGTGACCGCGGAGGACGAGTCGACCGTCGAGTTCGTCCTGCGGCGGCCCTATGTCCCCGGGCTCAGCTACATCGGCCATCAGCCGATCGTGCCGGCGCACGTCTGGAAGGACGTCGCCGATCCGGTCACGTTCGCGAACGAGAACCCGGTGGCGACAGGGCCGTTCACCGAGGTAAGGGTCTTTCAGAACCAGGTGTACGAGCTCGGCAAGAACCCGCACTACTGGCAGGAGGGCAAGCCGGCGGTCGACGGGCTGCGCTTCCCGGCGTACCCGAGCAACGATCAGGTGACGATGGCGCTCGTCAACGGCGAGGTCGACTGGGCGGGCGCGTTCGTGCCGGACATCGAGCGGGTCTTCGTCGCCAAGGATCCGGCGCACCATCATTACTGGTTCCCGCTCGTCGGCGGCACGGCCACGCTGTACCCGAACGCGACGAGGAAGCCGTTCGACGACGTGCGCGTGCGCAAGGCGATCAGCATGGCCATCGACCGGGAGCAGATCGTCAAGCTCGCGGCCGACAACTACACGCACGGCGCGGACGCGACGGGGCTGGACGACTCCTACGAGCGATTTCGCAGCGAGAAGGCGGTGGCGGCGGGCGACTGGGTGAGGTTCGACCCGCAGCGGGCGAACGAGATCCTCGACGACGCGGGGTATCCGAGGGGCGCCGACGGGATCCGGACGAGGAACGGCAAGTCGCTGCGCTTCGAGATCAACGTGGTCAGCGGCTGGTCGGACTGGGTCCGCGCGGTGCAGATCATCGTGCAGAACCTGCAGACCGTGGGCATCGACGCGACGATGAGGACGTACGACTTCAGCGCGTTCTTCGCGGCGCTCCAGAAGGGCGCGTTCGACATGTCGATGGGGTGGACCACGGTGGAGCCGACGCCGTACAACTTCTACCGAGATCTCATGAGCACGGAGCTCCTGAAGCCCGTCGGCGAGGTGAGCGCGCGCAACTGGCACCGCTTCGGGGCGAAGCACGCCGACCCGCTGTTCCACCAGTTCGAGGCCGCGACGGATCCGAGCGACCAGAAGCGCATCCTCGACGCGATCCAGATGATCTTCGTGGAGGCCGCGCCGGTGATCCCGCTGTTCAAGAATCCCTCGTGGGGCGAGTACAGCACGAAGCGGTTCACCGGGTTCCCCACCACCGAGAACCCGTACGCCAAGCTGACGCCGAACAACCCGCCGGAGTACCTGCTCGTCCTGACCGAGCTGCGGCCGAGGTGAAGGCCCCGGGCGGGCGGGGGGTGGAGGATCAGTTGGTGTCGTCGGAGGCGGGCTCTGGCGTGACGTCGAGGTTCACGGTCGCGACGCCGCCCTCCTCGACGTGGGCGCCCTGGCCCACGGGGGTGGCCAGCGCGGTGACCACGTAAGCGCCCGCGGCGAGGGAGGGCACGCGGAAGTTGCCGTCCTTGTCGGTCACGGGCGAGTGGCGCTCGAAGCCCCGCTTGCGGCCGTGGTTGGTGGCGATCAGGAGGCGAACCCCGGCGAGAGGCTTGTCGCCGGCGGTCACGCGCCCGCGGATCTCTCCGGTCCCCTCGCCGAAGAGGGAGATATCGTGGTTCACCACCTTGGCCTCCTCGAGGTTCACGGACACCATGGTTGCCCGGCTCCCCTCGCGCAGCTCGAGGCGCATCCTCTCGGCGGGCAGGTCGTCGATCTGAAAGCGCCCCTCGGCGTCGGCCATCACGTTCACGAACCCGACGGAGCGGGCGAGGAGCGTGAGCTTTGCGTGCGGGATCGGCGAGCCGTCCTCCCGGCGCGCCACGCCGCGGAGGCTCCCTCCGGGGGACATGACCACCTTGACCTGCTCGGCCTTGCCGCACTCGGAGATGTTCAGGGCCACCGTGGTCACAGCATGGCTCCCGTCGTAGGCGCGCACCTGGATGTCGCCCGTGGGCACATGATCGAGCCGGAAGGTGCCGTCGTCCCCTGTCTGCGTTTGCTGCACGTCGGCCGAGGACTTCATGGCCATCTCGCTCAGGGAGCCGACGGCGAGGCGCGACTCGGCGTCGACGAACACGCCCGGCAGCGGGGTGCCCTGCGGGTCCTCCACCCTCCCCGCGAGGGCGCACCCGCGGGAGAGCGCGAGCTCCACCGAGCTCGTCTCGCCGGCCTCCACGGAGATCGCGTCAGAGAACGCGGGCGCGCGCTCCTCGGCCGTCGCCTTGAGGATCACGCTCCAGGGGGGAAGCTGGTCGATGCGGAAGGTCCCATCGGGGCTGTCGAACGTCCTCGAGGTCATCGGCGGCGCCGCCGGCACGTCCTCGGGCGCGGCGGACAGGACATCGATGGTGAAGCGGCGCACCGGCTCCTTGTGCTCGTCGACGACGCGCCCGGTGACGACGCCGCTCCGCGAGAGGACGAGGCTCACCGTGTCGCCGCTGTGCGCGACCGTGTTGGTCGGGCCGTAACCGGCGAGATCGGCGTTGAGCTGGTACGTCCCGTCCGGCACGCTGAGCTCGAAGCGCCCGCGCTCGTCGCTCTTCACGGCGCTCGCGGTCGAGGGGATGTTGCCGGCGACCTCGAACGTCGTCGCGACGACCGTCGCGCCCGCGAGCGTGTTGCCGTCGGTGTCGTACACTTCGCCGACGATCCGCGGGCCCTCGGGCCCGCGCGACCGGGACGGCGCGGGAGCCCTCAGGATGGCCCGGTTCCGGTAGGTGGACGCTCCCTTCCGCGCCTCGCCAGGAGCCTCCTCGCGGCCCTCGACGGGGCTCTCTTCGGCCTTCGGGCGGGCGAGCAGCAGCACCGCGGCCGCGACCGCGAGGGCGAACAGGGCGAGAAGGGAAAGCCTGAACCGGTGAGGGTAGCGTGTTCTTGAGCTGTGCTGGTGCATCGTCGTGTCTCCAGGTGGCGTACCCCGGCGAGCGCGCGGTCGCGCGACAGAGGCCTGGCACAAAAAGGGAGAGCCGCCGGCGAGCGCCGGCGGCTCTTTCTCTCCGCCGCAGGCCGGAGCGCGCTGCAATCGGTCACCGGAGCTCCCTTGTGCACCCGGGAGCTCCGGCCCGCCGCGGCTCAGCGGCGCTCCGGGTCATGCGTCGAGGATCAGGTGCCCTCTTCCGGCTCCTCGCCCTCGGGGGGATCCTCGCCGCCCTCGTCATCGTAGTGATCGTCGCCGGCCGGCACCGCCGTGAACTCGATGCCGGTGGGATAGTAGCTGTGCTCCTTGAAGACGACCGTGCCGTACATGTTGTTGTCCCTGCTCTCGCCCAGCACCATCGTCCTGATCTTCTTCTTGTCCTTCTTGACGATGAGCTTGCTGTCCCGCTCAGGGTCGTTGAAGACGTTGGTGAGGAACCCCTCCTTGCGGTTCTTGTCGCAGTCCTTGTGACCGCGCGTCGCCAGCTCCAAGAGGTTGACGTTCGTTCTCTCCAGCCATCCCCAATCGAACCTGAGCGTGCATTCGTACGCACAGAAGTCCGCCGGGTAACCGGTGACGTCATCCCTGTACTCGGTCCAGAAGGAATCGCACGCCATCGTGCCTCCGTCGATGAGACGGCCGCCGACGTCGAGCCTCACCTCGAAATCATTGTTCTTGATGTCCAGCGCCATCGCGCTGGCGGAGAGCGTCGCGGCAACGAGGACGAGAGACGAAACAAGCAGCTTCTGCATGGAACCGCTCCAATTAAGACCACAGATGAACGTTCCCACGCCGGGACAGATCTCCCGGCGTACAGCTCCGCATCGGCAGACGCGAGTCAACGACGTCTGTCGCCGGCTCACTTGCCTCCGCGGGCCCGAAGGCGGTCACGCTCTCGGCTGAGTTCTGCGTGACAGCGAGCGGTAAGCTATTCCACGAGTGCGCCGGTGCAAGAGCTTTTTCGGCTGATGGTATTGTTTCAGGGTAGTCGCGCTGGACGATAGTTGTTTGTTCCAGCGTCGCCAGCCTGCGGAAACACTGGTTCGTCCTCGCCCCACGCATGCGTGATAGGATCTGTCACCGGTGCTTCGACGCCGGTCCGGACGCGAGATGTCGACCACGTCCGATCCGGCAGAGGTCGTTCGAACCGAACGACCTCTGCCCTGCGCGAGCGGCAGAAGGGCGGCGAAGGCTGCCTGTACGAACGCGCGCGTCCCGGGTGGTCCTCCGCCGAGGACTCGGTCGGCGCCCGTGTAGGCGACGCCCCGGCGGGCGGTTCGCCCCGGATGGCCAGCGGCGGCGTCCCGAACGGCGTGGCGGGCCGCCGCCTGCGGTGAACCTCGGCTGGAGGCGCCGCTAGCGCTACAGCCGCGTGACCACGAGCCCGTCGTTCTGCACCGAGATGCGGGCGGGCTTGCCGCGGTGCTCGTCGGGGATCTCGTCGGCCATGAGGTAGCGGCCGGCGATCGAGACGAACTCAGCCTCTAGGCTCATGCAGAAGATGCTCGCGTCCGCGTTGTTGTGGGCGCCGGCCATGGCGCGGCCGCGGAGCGGCGCGTAGACGTGGATGTTGTCGTTGGCGATGAGCTCCGCGCCCGAGCTGACCGGCGAGAGGACCACGAGGTCGCCGTGGGGGACGTAGATGACCTGCCCGCTGCGCACCGGGTGCCGCACGGTGAGGCCCGCGGGCGGCGGCTCGGCCGCGTCGGCCGCCGGCGCGGCGTCCCTCGGGCGCCGGGCGGGCCCAGCCGTTCCGCGGTCGGGGGCGGCCCCAGCGCCCCCGCGGTCCGCCGGCGCCGGCCCCACCGCGACGGGCCCCGGCGTGGGGGTGGCCCCCTCGGCCTGCGCGCCCTGGCGCGGCGAGCGCGTGAGCGGCGTCCGCAGCACGCCGAGGCCGGCGGCGACGGCGCGCTCGCGCTGGGCGTCGGTCGGGTTGCGCACGGCGATGGGCACGAGGTTGTGCTTCCGCAGGAGGCCGGCGAGGGCGCCGAGGTCGACAGGCTCGTCGCCGAGGGCGTCGAGGTCGAGCAGGATCGGCAGGTGCAGGAAGAAGTGCGGCATCTGCGAGATGTGGTCGGCGAGCTGACGCTCGATGGCCGAGACATCCGCCGTCCGCAGGCAGAGCATCGTGATGGCGGGCATGGTGCCCTTGAGCGCAAACGCCTGCTGCTCCTGCCGCTTCTCCCCTCGCCTGCCCGACACCATCGCTGTCCTCGCTCGCAAAAAGGTGCTTCCGCCGCGGCACTGTAACCCGGATCCGGCGGCGCGCGCCGGAAAAACCGGCGGGCGCGCTGTCGCCGTCAGCGCCGTCAGCGCCGTCGCCGCCGGCGCCGTCGCCCCCGACGGGCCGGCGCGTCGCCGCTTGGCTGGCCGCCGCGGGCGATGCTAACGGTGGTTTGGCCATGCCCACCGCGCGCCGCGCCTCCGTACGGCGGCTCGACCTCGATCTCCGCGCGGCGGCCTCCTCCGGTCGCCCGGGGGCTCCGCCCGTCGAAGCGCTCGGCCGTCACCTCGCCCTGGAGGTCCCCGGGGTGGTCTCGGAGGCGGAGCGCGCGGCGCTCGTCGAGGGGGTTTACGCCGCCCGCGGCGCGTGGACTGCCGACTTCGGAGGCGAGCAGTTCTCGCTGGGGCGCGCCTTTTACACGCACCTCGAGCAGGGGCGTTCCCGGGAGTACTTCGCCGACGCGGCCGCGTCCGACGCCCGCGTCGAGCGCCACCTCCCCGGCCTCCAGCGCCGGATGCGCGCGCTCGCCGCGGCGCTCACCGGCGGTCTCGCGCAGCCCCGGCGCGGCTTCTGCGGGCCGGGGGTGCACATCTTTCCCGCGGGGGAGAAGGTCGCGCGCGAGGGCGGCGTCGTCCACTTCGACACGGAGGGGCTCTCCGACTACCACCTTGCCCGGCGGCTCCGCGCGATCACGGTGGTCGTGATGCTGGAGCTCCCCGACACGGACGGCGGGCTCAAGCTGTGGGACGTCCTCTACGACGGGAGGGACGATCCGGGCGACGAGGCGCTCTCCGCGCGGAGCCTCGTGGCGAGCTATCGGCCTGGGGGCGCGCTCGTCATCGACAGCTACCGGCTGCACCAGATACAGCCGTTCTCCGGCGGCCGAGACCGGATCTCGGCGACGGTGCACGCGGCGGAGATCGATCCCGGCCGGTGGGAAACGTGGTTTTAGGCAGGGGGGCTGGAGGAAAGGGTCTGGAAGCGCGGTGCGTTTTGTCGAGCGTGATCTGCCCCCTCTTCCGTCTCCCGTCTCCCCTCTTCCGTCTGCGTCTTCGTGCGCGTGCGCGTGCGCGCGATTCGTTATTCTCTTCCGTGCACGTCTGTGTATCTCGCGATCGATATGACGATATCGTCGTGCACGAGCACGAAACCGCGCACGCGCACGCGCACGCGCACGCGCACGAAGACGGAAGACGGTGGACGGAAGAGGGAAGACGGTGGACGGAAGAGGGAAGAGGGGGACGGAAGACGGAGGACGCAACGCCGCGGCGAAGCTGCTCTACACGATCTTCCGCAGGTAGTGAAACTTGGGATCGTTCAGATCCTCCGCCGTGAGCGCCCACCCCTCGTCGCGCGGGATGAGGTAGATGACATCCGACTTCACGCTGGCGAAGCTCACGTGCCCGAGGTTCTGGAGGATGTGGCCGAACACGTCGCGGCGCCAGAGGCGGTCCTTGGGGATGTCGCAGACGGCGCAGAGCATCCGATCCGTGGGCGAGCCCTGGACCAGCAGGAACGCCATCGTGAACGTCAGGTAGCGCGGCTGGCCGCGGTACGGGTCGGGCGTCCCCGACGGCCCCCTGCGCGCGCCCTCCTCGGTGGTCATGCCGCGGGACCACATGCTGAAGTCGTTGAGCGCGCGGGCGTTGTCGTCGAAATAGTCCCAGCACCCCTTCTCGAGGACATGCAGATTGGACAGCAGCGCCATCTGCGCGCGGCGGTACTGGTGCCATTTCTGGTTCAGGCTCATCGTCTCGCAATGGCCCTGCACGCACTCGTGCAGCGTGCGCTGCAGGACGCTCCCCGGGTCCATGCGCGCGCACACCTCCATCGCGAAGATCGAGTGCTCCACGCTAGCCTCCGTACCCTCCCGAAGCCCGGTTCCACGAGCCGCTCCGGCTGAGCGCCGCCCCGAGGATCGCGCCGGTGCCGAGCGCCACGACGACAGGCACCGTCCCGAAGCCGTCCGGGACCGGCGGCGTCCCGCCGGCGGCGCCGCCGCTCGAGAACGGCGTCGCCCGCACCATCGGCACATAGCCCTTGCCCGGCCGCCGCACGGCGGGTTCGACCGGCGCCGGCCGGGGCGGCGCCCCCCACGGGTAGTCCACCCAGAACCAGCCGTGCGACGCGGCGCTGCCCCCGTAATAGTGAGGAGGCCAGTCCTCGGTGGCGTTCGCGGGCCTCGGCTCCGCGGGATCGGGCGCGAAGACGCTCGCGGCCATCATCGCCACGTGGAGCTGGCGCATCCGGTAGGCCACGAGATCGTCGTTGAGATCGTCCGTCTCGGTCGTGTCCGCCTCCGTGGGCACGACGTACAGCACGTAGCGGACGCCGCGCTCCCACAGGGTGTCGGCGGACGGCAGCCGCGCGACATGCCGGTTGTCGAACTGCGCCGCGTCGTCCGAGTAGGGCGAGAGCCGCTGGCGATCGAGGACGAACATCGTCGCGCGCGGGCCGGGGTGCGGGCGGGCGAAGAGCGGCTGATAATACGCCGCCGCCGCGAGCGTCTGGTGCGCCTTGACGACGCCGCGCGGATGCGGCCAGTTGTCGAACGTGAACACCGGATCGAACGCCTCCGCCGCGCCCGCGGCGAAGGCCACCGACTCCGGGCCATCCAGATCCACGATGACCGCGATGTCCCGGCGCAGGCCGCCGACCGTCCGGGCGGCGAGGAGCAGGGACGCGAGCGCCTTGCCGCTCCGGTAGGCGCGCTCCATCGCCGGCGTGAAGATCGGCCGGAGCACGCTGCCGAGCGGCGTGATCGGCGCCGGATCCCCCTGGGCGACGAGCGTGGGCACGGCGGAGGGGGACTCGAACAGCGCGGGCACATAGTAGGCGCGCATGGCCTCGTCCGCAGGCCTGAGCTCGGTCGCCATCCTCGAGATCGCGGCCTGATCGAACGGCTTCTTCGACTCGCCGTCGAACGTCACGCTCTCTTGCGCCGCGCCGAAGCTCCAGCCGAAGGTCCGCTGCATGTCGAGCGCCCGCTTCCTCTGGACCTCGTGGTCGTCCTCGGAGCACCCGTCGGCCGCCACGGCGATCGCCGCCGCGACCCCGGCGAGCCCGACCGCGCCGAGCGCGACGAGGATCGCGTTCCGCCGCGAGGCGTCCTTCGGCGCCTCGGCGAGGCCCTTGTGCCACCAGCGCGCGCCGACGATCCCCGGCTTGTCGAGCGCCTCGTCCCGCTCGAACGGCTCGTTCGGTCGGCTCACGCGGCGGCCTCCTCGCCGTCGCGCGGCGCGCCGTCGGCCTCCGCGACGCCCCCCGCCTCCGCGACGGCCCCCACCCCCGCCGCCCGGCCGTGGTCGCGCCGGAGCGCCTCGATGAACTCCGGGGTGAAGGTGCCGTCGATGCGCACAGAGTACCTGAAGAACGGATCCGCCTCGACGCCGTGGTAGTCGTGGTCGTTGAACCAGTAAGCCCGGCCCGCGACGGCCGTCTTCCGCCGCGCCCGCTCGTCCCAGAGGAACAGGCGCTTGTTGCCCGCGGGACAGAGCGTGATGAAGTGATCGGGCTCGCGCTCGACGCCGCGGTCCCCCTCCGCGCGCGCCCCCTCCCCTTCCCCGTCGCGGTGCACCGTGCCGTGATCGTTCGCCTCGAGACCCATGATGTTGCAGCGCCCGATCGACGAGAACGGCAGGCGCTTCACGTAGGCGATCGTCTTCGGGAAGAACGAGCGCGCGAGCCGGGTGAAATCCTTGCCTTCGCTCCGGCTCTTGTCGCTCCAGTAGCGGTTCGGGATCAGCTCGACATAGACCTTCCAGGGGAAGTAGACCCCATGGCGGAACTTGAGCCAGAGCATCTGCCGCCGCGAGAGCGGGATCTCGCGCTCCTCTCCGAACTCGAGCGTGGCGCGCGCCGAGCGGTCGATCGCCGAGGGGTCGTCCGAGAGGCGCTGGAACGTGGCGAACTCCTCGTCGCCGAGGCCGCGGATCACCTCGCCGTAATCCGCGAGCGCCTCGCCGAGGCGCGACGGCGGCATGATGCCCATCGTGCGGTGGCTGCCGCCGGTGTAATCGATCGGCACCTGGGTGAGCCCGAGGCAGATCTCGTCGTGGAGCTCGCCGAGCGGCGCGAGGTCGAGGTACGGCGCGAGGTCGATATAGGGCCGCGCGAAGATGCCCGTGATGCCCTGAGTGCCGGAGTCGCTGGGAGGTTCGACCATGATCCGCCGCGGCAGCCGGTCCGTCGCCGGCCGGTAGACGTACCCATATCACAAAGGGCGCGCCGCCCCGCAAACCCTACGCCGGAGAGCGCCTCGCGCGGGCCCTTGGCGGCGCGCGCCGGGGCTTGTGACGGCGCGGCGCGTTCTGTAGCGTGCGTCCCATGGATCTGTCCTACGTCATGGGGTTCGGGCTGGGCACGACGCTCGCTCTGCTCGCCCTCCTGCGCATCGGGCAGAGGATCTTCTCGCCGGCACACACGGTCGCCCGCGATCTCGCCGAGAGCAACGCCGCGCGCCGGCTGCTCACGGTGGGCCAGGTCCTTGCGGTGTTCCTCGTCGCCGCGAACGCCGTCAAGAACTGCCTCGACGGGTCCAGCTTCGCGCGCGATCTGCTGTGGGTGAGCGCGTTCGCGGTCGTGGGCCTGCTCCTCGTGATCGCGACCGGCGAGCTCGGGATCCGGCTCCTGCTCAAGGCGCGGCTCCCGGCCGAGATCGAGCGCGGCAACGCGGCGGCCGGGCTCGCGGCGGGCGCGCACTACGTCGCGACCGGGCTCATCACCTCGCGCGCGATCGCGGGCAAGGACCTCGGCGATCTCGCGATCTCCCTCGGCTTCTTCCTGCTCGCGCAGATCACGCTGCACGTGTTCATCTCGCTCTTCCGGGCGCTCACCACCTACGACGACGCCGAGCAGATCCAGGGAGAGAACCTCGCCGCCGCCCTGAGCTACGCCGGCGCCTCGATCGCGGTGGCGATCATCATCGCGCGGGCGCTCGAGGGCGACTTCGAGGGTCTCTTCATCTCGCTGAAGGGCTATGGCGGCGTGCTGCTGTATCTGCTCGCGCTCTACCCTGTCCGGCAGCTGCTCGTGCAGAGCGTGCTGCTCGGCGCGCCGCTCGCGCTGCGCGGCGGCCGCCTCGACGCCGGCATCGCGGCCGACCGCAACGAGGGCATGGGCGCCCTCGAGGCGGCGACCTACCTCGCGACCTCGATCGCCATCGCGCGCCTCCTATGAGCGACGCTGTCCGGGCGTACGACGCCTTCGCCGCGAGGATCGTCGAGACGGGCCTCATCACCGATCCGTGGTTCGACGGGGCGCCGCGGTTCCGTGAGGAGCCGGTGCTCGTCACGGCGGCGGAGCAGCGCGCCCTCTACCGGGCCGCCGAGGAGGTCGCGGCGGTGTACAACGAGCTGTGCCTGCTGGTCGCGGACGAGCCGTCGCTGCTCGACGACTTCTTCTGTCTGACGCCGTGCCAGAAGGCGATGTGGCTCTCGTCGCAGCCGCTGTGGCACGGCATCGCGCGCGCCGACGTCTTCCTGACCGACGAGGGCCCCGCGATCGCCGAGCTGAACTGCGACACGCCGACGGGCGAGGCGGAGGCGGTCGTGCTGAGCGCGCTCGCCGCGGCGGACCACCCGGGCGCGCTCGACCCGAACCGCGAGCTCGGCCCCCGGTTCTGCGCGATGGTGGAGGAGGTCGCCCGCGCGCTCCTCGGCGAGGCCGCGACGCGGCGCCTCGGGTTCGTCTATCCGACGGAGTTCACCGAGGATCTCTCGGTGATCCGCCTTTACCGGCGCTGGCTCGAGGAGCGGGGCTACGCGGTGATCCTCGGCTCGCCCTACAACCTCGCTCACGATGAGCGGGGCCTGTCTCTGTTCGACGTCCCGTTCTCGATCCTGCTGCGCCACTACAAGACGGACTGGTGGGGCGAGCGCTCGAGCGTGTGGACCGACGAGCAGATCCCCGACCCCGAGCCGCTCGCGGGCCCGCTCGGCGCCGTGCTCTCGGCCGCGGCCGACGGGCGCGTCGCCGTGCTGAACCCGCTCGGCGCGGTGCTGCCGCAGAACAAGCGCTCGATGGCCTTCATGTGGGAGCACCTCCACCGCTTCTCGCCGCACGCGCAGTCGGTGATCCAGCGCCACGTGCCGGTGACGTCGCGGCTGGAGACGGTGCACCCCGAGATGCTCCGCGCGCAGCGCGAGGAGTGGGTCCTGAAGAGCGATTATGGCGCCGAGGGAGAAGAGGTGATCCTCGGGCGCCACACGTCCGACGACGTCTGGCGCGCCTCCCTGGCCAAGGCGCGCGAGGGCCGGTGGATCGCGCAGCGGTACTTCGCGGCCCTCGAGAACGAGCGGCGGGAGTCGGTCAATTACGGCGTCTACCTCATCGCGGGCGAGGCGTGCGGCATCTACGCGCGCGTCCAGGCCGGGATGACGGACGCCGCCGCGCTGAGCGCGCCGGCGCTGGTGCGGTAGCCGGCGCCAGCGCCGCCCGCTATCGCTGTGCCGGCTCCTTTGTGCACTCGAACAGCATCGCGTAGGGCCGCGCGAGGTAATTGCTCCAGAACGCCTCCCCGAGCGCCTCGACGCCTTCAGGCGCCACCTCGGGCGAGCGCCATCGGATCTCTCGAAACCCTGCGCGCCTCAGCGCGGCCTCATAGCCGCCCCGCGTCCAGTAGTGCGTCGAGATCGTCAGCTCGGCGTCGACCGTCGTCACCGTCACCTTCATCGGCGCCGCGTCCTCGAGACGACCGTCGACGGAGGCGCGCAGGCCGTAGGCGCTGTAATACGCAGGATCGTTCACGGCGAACGCGTCGTTCGGGTGAATGGCCACGAACCTCCCGCCGGGGGCGAGCGCCTCGTGGATGCCTCTGCACATCGCGGCGAGCTGATCGGGCGACGATGCGTGCGGCAGGACGTAGCAGGCCGTCACGAGATCGAAGGGGCCCAGCGCGCCCGCGTCGGCGATGTCGCGGCGCACGTACTCGACGCCGAGAGGGCTCCTGGCCTCCTCGCCGCGCGCGGCGTCGAGCATCCCCTCGGAGAGGTCGAGCCCGACCACCCGGCGCGCGCCCCTCTGCTTGAGGATCCTCGTGATGACCCCCGTGCCGCAGCCGACGTCGAGGACAGCCTTGCCCCCCACATCACCGAGCGCCTTGGTGAGCGAAAAGTAGTCCACATAGCGACGCACATCCAGGGCCATGGCCCTGCTATAGGTGTTCGCGAAGCTGTCATATTGACTTGACATGATCCATGACCTCCACCCGCGCTGAGTCACCTGCCCTACCCGTTCAACCCACGATCGACCTAACGCCTTTCGGTGCTGGTCTCGGCCAGCCGGCCGGCCTTCAAAAGCAGAGCCACGACCTCGTCGACGCGCTCGATGGGCAGCGGCCTCGGAGAGCCGTCACCGAGCAGACCGTCCATCACGACGTGCGTGAGCAGCGCGCCGATCGCCATGCGCGCCGCCGTCTCCGCACTCGGGAACGACACGAGCCCGCGCTCCTGACCATGCTCGAGCAGCCGCCCGACTGCGCTCAGGATCGGCGTCGGCACGGTCTCGCGGAACAGCGCGCCGACCTCGGGCATCCGGGGAACCTCGGCGATGATCACCCGCGCCAGGCCGAGATAATCGGGCTGCATGAGCGTGGTGAGCACCGCACGCAGGAAGGTCGCGAGCGCGTCGTGGAGCGCCTGCGCGTCCTCAGGCATGGACGAGGCCAGGGCGAGCTCCCGCCGACCCGGCTCGGCGATGAGCTCCTCGAGGACGCTCTGCAGAAGCCGCTCCTTGCTCGGGTAATGGGCGTAGAGCGTCCGCTTCGACACGCCGGCCGCCGCGGCGAGCGCGTCGGTGCTCGTCCCGGCCACGCCCCGCTCGAGGAACAGGCGCCGCGCCGCTGCCCTGATCTGCGCTTGTTTCGCCGACTTGCGCTCCTCGTGGCTCGCCATCATCCTGCTCTTGTAAACGAAACCGTACCGTTTACTTAGGCTGTGAGCTGGCGCTCGTCAAGGGGCCCGGCGCGACCCGACCCAGGTTGGGCTGCCCGGCCCGGCGCGACCCGACCCAGGTTGGGCTGCCCCGGCGCGACCCGACCCAGGTTGGGCTGCCCGGCCCGGCGCGACCCGACCCAGGTTGGGCTAGCGGGCTTCCGGCGCGGCTCCGACGAAGCTGCGACGCTGAGCTCGCTCGCGCGCCGAGCGCGGTGCGACGGCGATCGAATGCCCCGGAGCCAGACCGGCCGGCTCGCCGGCGCCGCTCAGAAGATCGCGCTCTTCCGCGCGCCCGAGTCGGTCGTGCGCTGTCGGGGGAGCGCTCCGCCCGTGCTCCGCGGCGCCTCGGACGCGCGGGCGGGGCGCGCTGCGGCGGGCCGCGGCGCCGGCTCCGGCGCCGCCGCGGTGGCGGGGCGCGGCGCCGGCTCCGCCGCAACGGCGGGGGGCGGCGCGGGCTCCGGCGCCGCCGCGACGGCGAGCGGCGCCGTCTGGGGCCCTGCCGTCGCGAGCGGCGCTGCCACGAAGGCGGCCGGCGGGACGGCCGAGCACGCACCCGCCTGGGGTGCCCTGGACGTCTGAATCGCGGGCGCGCGGCGGGCGACGGCGCGCACCTCGCCGCCGACCGCGCGCATCGCGGCGGACGAGCTTTGCAGCTGCGCCCGGGGCAGCGCGGTGGCGAGCGCCATCCCCATCCCGAGCGCCGCGAAGAGCCCCGCGGCCGCGAGGCGCCCCCGGGGCCGCTGCGGCGGCGCAGCGCGCCCGACCGATGCCGGCCCGACCGAGGCGGGCGCGACCGAAGCAGGCGCCACCGAAGCGGGCGCCACCGAGGCCGGCGCCGCCGAGATCGGCGCCGCGTCCAGGGCGCCGACCGCGGCCACGAAGGCGGAGACCATCGGCTTGATGGCGGGAAATCGCTCTTCAGGGTTCAGGGCGAAAGCGCGCTCGAACCACGCCTCCAGCTCGGGCGGCGCCTCCGGGGCCAGCGTCGACAGCGAAGGTCGCTCGCCGGCGAGGATGGAGGCGAGCACATCGGCGATGGTGCCGCCGGCGAAGG
Source organism: Sorangium sp. So ce296 (assembly GCF_051529605.1). Taxonomy (NCBI): domain Bacteria; kingdom Pseudomonadati; phylum Myxococcota; order Polyangiales; family Polyangiaceae; genus Sorangium; species Sorangium sp. So ce296. The sequence continues at coordinate 12,158,258 of NZ_CP150325.1, read as the reverse complement.
GCTGGTGGCCGGTGAGCGCCACGTGAGCGACCACCGCGAGGGCCCACATGTCGAGCTGCGGATCCGCGTGCCCGTCACAGGTGTGCTCCGGGCTCAGGTAGGCCGGCGTGCCCAGCACCACGCCCTCCGCGGTCTGGCGGGGGAAATCGGCCGGCAGATCCTGGCGGATCCACTTGGCGATCCCGAAGTCGGCGACCTTGGCCCGCAGGCGGCCGTCGCGTCCCTCGCGGAGGAGGATGTTCGACGGCTTGATGTCGCGATGCACGATCCCGAGGCCGTGCGCCACCGAGAGGGCCTCTCCGATCTGGGAGAGGAGCGCGGCGAGCTCGGCCGCCGGCACCGGCCCACGCTCCTGGATCAGCTGCCGGAGGGATCGACCGCGCACGTACTCCATGACGAGGTACGGGCCTACCGCGGGATCTTCGCCGGCGTCGTGCACGGTGACGATGAGGTCGGTCTTCCGCCCGAGCTGCGCCGCGACCTGCGCCTCGAAACGGAAGCGCTCCATGGCGTCGATGGGCAGGCTCTGCCGCGGGAGAACGAGGAACTTGAGCGCCACATCGAAGCGCCGGACGCCGTCGTGCGCGCGCCACACCTCGCCCATGGCGCCGTGGCCGAGCGGATGCGCGAGCTTGTACCGTCCAGCGACGAGGCGGCCGGGCTGGGGCTTCGCTCGGGTCCCGTCCCGTCCGGCGTCGCGCGGCGCCGCCGGAGACGGCTGCGCTGGTTGCAGCTGCTGCACGCTGAGCGTGGCGGCGTCGCGCGCGATGTCTCTCGCCGTGGGATCGGGCCGTCGATCCGGAGCGGGCGGCTGGAGCATGCCCGTGACCTTCGTGGCGCCCCCGTGTCCCAGACCGGCGAGCGTGCCCATTCGCGGACGACCTGGGTTGAGAGGCCGGGACATGTCCGCAGCGTATCGCGAACGCGGGGACCTTTGAATCGCGAACACCCGGATCCCTCGCGCACGCAGCCCCGCAAGCCCACACGACAGCGTCGCGACGCGCACCTCTACGGCATGTTTCGCTCACCAACGCTCGAGACGGGGCGCGGGACCACGCGGCGCGGACGCGCGCCCCGCCGGCCCCGGGGGCTCCTGGGGGCCACGCGGCGGCCTCGCGCCTCGCACACGCGGCCGAGGCGTCCGCTCTCCGGTCGCCGGCGCCTCCGGTCCGCGATGCGAGAAGCGCGGAGAGCCGACCCGAGTTGATGTAGGACTCCTGAAGCGGCCGTCTCTTCGCGGGCGCGCAGATCGAGGAGGGATGATGACAAAGATTGCACTCGTCACGGGCGCGAACCAGGGCCTCGGCTACGCGATGGTCGCCCGGCTGTGCCAGGAGCTGCCCGCCGGAAGCACCGTGTACCTGGCGGCGCGGGATCCTGCGCGCGGCGAGGCGGCCGTGGCTCGCCTGCGCGAGGAAGGGCTGCAGCCGACGCTGGCCCAGCTGGACGTGACCGACGACGCCAGCGTCCAGGCCCTGGCGGAGACGCTGGCGCGCCGTCACGGCGGGATCGACATCGTGCTCTCGAACGCGGCCGCGCGCATGGTGAAGGAGCTGCCGCAGGCGGCCCAGGTCCGCACCCTCATCGACACGAACAACCACGGGACGTACCGGATGATCCGCGCCTTCGTGCCGCTGCTCCGCGACGGCGGGCGGTTCCTCGTGGTGGCGAGCGCCTTCGGCTCGCTGCGCAAGCTGGACCCGCGGCTTCACCACCACTTCGACCCTGCCACGCGATCGCTCGAGGACATCGAGCGCGTCATGGACGAGTACGTGGAGCTGGTCGAGCGCGGCGAGGCGGAGGCCCACCACTGGCCGGCGTGGATCAACATCCCGTCCAAGATCGCGCAGGTCGCCTCGATGAAGGTCGCCGCGGGCCAGCGGAAGGACGAGGCGGCGCGACGCGGGCTCCTCATCGCGGCGGTCTGCCCTGGGTTGGTGGACACCGAGGCGTCGCGTCCGTGGTTCGACGACATGTCGTCCGCGCAGTCGCCGATGGATGCCGCGAAGGACGTCCTCTGGATCTGCACGCACCCCGCGGGATCGCCAGACCTCTATGGCGAGCTCGTGCAGCACCGTCAGATTATTCCTTGGACATGATGGTCGACCCGACCCAGGTTGGGGCAACCCCGGACCGACCCAGGTTGAGGCAACCTCGGACCGACCCAGGTTGGGGCAACCCCGGTCTGGGAGCGCAACCCAAACCTCGGTCGCCTCGCCGCGCGGGATCGCTCAGCCCGGGTCAGGTCGCTGAGCTCTGCGGTGCTGGGCGCGCCAGGCAGCGGGGGTGACGCCGTGATGGCGCCGGAACAGCCGCACGAAATGGCTCGGATCGGCGTAGCCGACGCGCTCGGCGATCACGTCGACATACTCGTCGGTCGCCAGGAGCCTCCGCCGCGCCTCGGCCAGACGCCCCTCCACGATCCACGCGACCACCGTGCGCCCGGTGGCCTGCTTGACCGCGGTGGTCACGTGGGCGGGCGTCCGGCGCACCGCCTCCGCGACCTCCTTCAAGGACAGGGGCCCGAGGCACCGGGCCTCGATCACGGCCAGCGCCTCCGCCACGATCGAAGGACGCTGCGCCGGCGCGGCCCGGACGCTGCCGCTCGCGCGCACGACCTCCGCGAGCACCAGCGCGAGCAGGCTCTCGGAGACCACCGGCAGCGCGCCCGCGGCCTGCTGCTCGCGCTCGAGCTCCCGGAGCAGATCGAGCACGTACGCCTGCCGCGCCGCGGGCAGCTCGACCACGGGCGACGCCCCGTGCCGGACCCGGTCGAGCGGGGCGAACAGGTCGCCGTAGCGCGCCGGATCGAGGCACGTCCGGCAGAAGCCGATCCCCCACATCTCCGCATGGCTCGCCGACAGGACGCGGTGCGCGTCGCCAGCCGGAATGAGGTGGAGGTGCCCGGCCCGCAGCTCGAACTCGCCGCGGTGCTCGACCCGCATGCGGCCTCCGACATGCAACGCCAGGGCGACGTACGTGTGGACCGCCGGGCTCTGCATCGGTCGCGCGTGGTCGCCGTGGCACACATGCCGCATGAACCGGATCGGCGTGGGGTCGAGCTCGTCGTGGCTCACCCGCGAAGCGTACCACCTTCATCGCGGCGTGCTCGCGGCGCGAGAGCGGCAACCGAAACGACGCCAAGCCCACCGAAAAGGCGGCCAAGGACGCGCTCCTCCGACGGCGGCGGGAAGACGCTTCGCGTCCCGTGATCCCGGAGCCCGCCGCGGGCTCGCATTACGAGCCTTCCGGGAGCGGAATGAACTCGGTGTCATCGCCGGGGATCGTGGGGAAGCGGCCCTCGCGCCAGTCGGCCTTCGCTCGCTCGATGCGCTCCTTGGAGCTCGCCACGAAGTTCCAGTAGATGTGGCGAGGTCCGTCGAGCGGCGCGCCGCCGATGAGCATGAGGTTCGTCGCGCCGATCGCCTCCGCGGCGACGGCCGCGCGCGGACGGAGCACGAGCATCGCGCCCGCGCCGAAGCGCTTGCCGTCGCACGCGATCGCCCCGTCGACCACGTAGATCGCGCGCTCCTCGTGCTCGTCGTCGATCGGCAGCGTCGCGCCGGCGTCGAGCCGAGCATGCACGTAGAGCGTCGGCGACAGGACCCCCGTGGGCGCCTTCGCGCCGTAGGCGGTCCCGGCGATGACGTGGAGCTCCGCGCCGTCGCGGCGCACGACGGGCATCGTCTGGCGCGGGTGATGCTCGAAGCGCGGATCGATCTCCTCGTCTTGCTGCGGGAGCGCGACCCACGTCTGGATCCCGTGCATCCTGGCGCCGCGCGCCCGCACCTCCGGCGCGGTTCGCTCCGAGTGGACCACGCCGCGCCCCGCGACCATCCAGTTCACGTCGCCCGGCCGGATCGGCTGCTCCGAGCCGATGCTGTCGCGATGCACGAACTCCCCTTCGAGGAGATACGTGATGGTCGCGAGCGCGATGTGCGGATGCGGCCGGACATCGATCCCCTGACCCGGCGCGAAGTCGACGGGGCCCATGTGATCGAAGAAGAGAAAGGGCCCGACGTGACGTCGCTGCGCCGCTGGGAGCGACCTGCGCACCGTGAAGCCGCCCAGATCCCGCGGGCGCGGCTCGATCACGAGGTCGATGTTCGCGCTGTCGGCGCCCAGGCACTCCGGTTCCTTGTCGGGATATCGGCTCATCGAAAACTCCTTGCTCCCATGGCGCTCGTGCTCGTGGCGCTCAACCTAGCGCCCCGACGCGCGGGGCCGCAATCCCGTTCTTCCTCGCGCACGGGGCCACGGCCGCCCTCGCCCGGCGAAGGGCGACGAGGAGAGCGGGAGCGTGCGATCGACCGCATCGAGGTCGCCGACGGCGGCAGCAACTCGATCTCGGATATCGCTCCAGCCGCCCCTCTCCAGGACCGAGCGGACCCGGCCGAGGCTCCGGGGCGACCCCGACCTCGGTCGGATGGTCCATCGGAGTGTCGATCGATTGCCAATAGATCGTCGCATTCTCACGAGGGCGGATCGCTGATCCTCTATCCGCGGCGCCGCGTGTGCAGCCTGGATGGACTACAGAGACCTAGCGCGATCGCCGCATTGCGCCGTGATGGTCGCAGTACGACGCAACCACTTTTCAGGCCGTATCCCGCGCAAAGATCAGCGTCATCGATTATACTCCTCATCGATCCCGGGGCTCCGACGAGGCGCGATCCTGCAAAATTCCGCCTCCGGAGACCTCTCGTTTTTATGTGCGTCGTGCTGGCGTATCGCGCCTGGCATGCGCTCGAAGAGGAGTGGATTTATGAGATTGCCTACGATGGCCATAGCTTTGTCGATGGTGAGTTTGGCCAGCGCCGCATGCGGCGGGGTTCCGGGCGGTCCCAGAACAGCACCGGCAACGGCAACGGCGACGGCGCCGGCAACGGCGCCGGCAACGGCACCGGCAACGGCTACGATGACAGCTTTGGCAGCGGGAACGATCTGGGATCGAGCGGGAATTCCGGTGCAAACGGCGCCAGCAGCGGCGGCTCGACGGCAGCAGGCCAGGCGTGCGCCACCGAGACCTCCCAGGCCGGGTTCCAGCAGGTGTACCTCGCCTTCGCGTTCGACGTGTCGGGCAGCATGGGCGCGAACGATGTGCCCTGGCGCGATCGGTCGCTCAAGTGGGATCCCGTCGTCGCCGCGACGAAGCAGTTCTTCGTGGATCCCGCCTCGGCCGGGTTCCGGGCGTCGCTCACGTTCTTCCCTGGCGCGGGACAGATGTGCAACGCAAGCACGTACCTGGCGCCGAACGTCGCGATGACGCCGCTGCCGTCTCCGGCGTTCGGTGAGGCGATCGATGCCGTCACGCCTCAGGACGACCGGAGCTGGCGCATCGGCACGCCGACGGCATTCGTGATCGAAGGCACGACCGCGTACATCGAGGAGCAACGCCAGCTGAACCCCGGGAAATACGCGATCGTCCTCGTGACCGACGGCTATCCGGAGCAATGCCGCCAGTCGAACTCGATCGAGGCCGTCGTCGAGCGCGTCGAGGCGGCGCGCGCCGCCGGCATCTCCACGTTCGTGATCGGGGTCAACAGCCCGCCGGTGGAGGGCGCGCCGCCGAGCCTCGATGAGAACCTGCGCGTGATCGCGGCGGCGGGCGATACAGGAGAGGCGTTCATCATCGACACCGGCAACGCGGCGGACACCACGGCCGCGTTCAAGGCGGCCGTCGAGGAGATCCGCGGCGCCGCGGTCTCGTGCACGATCCCGATCCCGCCGCCCCCCGACGGGAGGACGTTTGACAAGCAGAAGGTGGACGTGAAATACACGAGCGCCACGACCAACACCCCGACGTCGCTCGTGTACGATCAGGCCTGCGCTGCCGCGGGCACCTGGCGCTACGACGATCCCGCGAACCCGACCGCGATCGTGCTCTGCGACGACACGTGCGCCGTGGTGCAAGCCCAGGTCGAAGTGTCCCTGGGCGTCGACTTCACCTGCGAAGACGTCCTCGAAGTGCCGCTGTGATCGGCGGCGCTCCCCGGCCGGCGCGATCCCCTTCCAGGGATTTCGCCGGCCAGGCGAGCCGATCACGGCGGACGCGCGGCGGGTGAATCGAGCTTCGACGAGCTCCCTCCGCGGAAGGAGCTCGCGCGGATCATCGGGTCAGCGCGAGGTAGTGGTCAACTCTGCCCAGAGAGAGTCCACATGAAGGCGAGAAGGCGGGAAGATCATTCAGGTTTTCTTCCCGCCTTCCCGCCTTCATGTTCAAATTTGACCACTACCCAGCGCGACGTCAGGGACCACCGCGACCCAGGAACTCCATGAGCCAGGCCATGGCCGGCCGCATGGTGCCGTTCGAATGCTGAATGCCGGTGTTGTCCCGCCAGGTGGTGCCGACGATGTAGCCCCACAAGGTGATGCCCGGGACGGCGGGGTGATTCCAGAACATCGTGAACTGCTCCTCCATCACCCTCTTCTGCTGGCTGTCGTCCGCGATGCCGATATCGTACTCGGTGATGTACACGGGCTTGCCCAGCGCGGCGAGCTTGTCGAGGTAGCCCTTCACGGTGCTGGTGTTGATCTTGTAGGCGTCGTGGGCCTGAGCGCCGAGCGCGTCGACCGGGGCGCCCGCGTCGATGACCGCCCTCGCGATCCGCACGAAGTTGTTGTGGTCGTTCTCGTACTCGATGTTGTTGTAGTCGTTGAGGATTAAGACCGCGCCCGGGCAGAACTCGCGAGCCCACTTGAAGGAGTTCACGATCCAGTCCCAGCCGCTGGCGCCGTCGCCGCCGATGCCGTTCTTGTACGACGGCGTGGTGTGGGGCGGCGGCTCGTTGACGACGTCGATGTACTTCGTGTCGGGGTAGCGCTCGCAGAACGACTTCATCCAGTCCCGCACGGCCGCCTGCTGCTCCGACCCGGAGAGGCCCCCGACCCAGTTCGGTTGCTGGCTGCCCCACACGAAGACGTGGTGCTTGAAGATGATGTTGTTGTCCTTGGCGTACTTGTAGATCGCGTCGAGCTTGCTCCAGTCGCGACGGCCGCGGGAGCTCTCGACGGAGCCCCACTTGCCCTCGTTCTCGGGCGTGATCTGGTTCCAGTAGGTCGCGAAGCCGTTGCGCACAGCGCCGCTCGTCGTGATGTTGCCGACGAACTTCGCGGCAGGGGTCCCGCCGCCTCCGCCGGCCCCGTTGTCCTCACCGCCCGCCCCGCCGCCGCCCGCGCTCGAACCGCCGGTCGTCGAAGAGCTGGTCGTCCCCGCCCCCCCGGTGCCGCTGGTGGCCGAGCTGCTGCTGCTGCTGCTCGTCGTCGGGCCAGCGCTGGCGCCGGTGGTGGTCGTGGTCGTGGTCGTGATGGTCCCCGCTCCCCCCTCGCCGCCCGCGCCCCCCTCGCCGCCATCGCCCCCGTCGGAGCAGCCAGAGAGGGTCGCGAGCCCGAGCACGATCCACGTCGTGCCGCACAGCCATCGAGAAGAACGGTTCTTGTTCATGTTGGACTTCCGAGAGTTGAGCGATTGGGGTGGAGATTCCAGGAGCGGGAGCGCCGATCGACTGCGACGCGAGCCGGAGCGCACACGCTCAGCGATGCCCACGCCGGGAGCCCGGCGCCTACAATTCCCGCGACCGATGGAAGTGATCTGCGACATTCGCCTGAAAATGCCTACGCTTGGCGTTTTTCATCGAGAGGAAACATGCAGTGGCATTGGCCCTCTGCGCCAACATAGCAACTTTGCACCTGAAGCCGAACTTGCGCCGCCGAGACGGTCGGTACAAGGTGAGCCGCCCCATGACCGAGTTGAGCCATTCGCAGATCGAGCACTTCATCACCCAGGGCTTCGTCCGCATCGACGCGGCGTTCCCCCGGGCGCTGGCCGACGAGGCCCGCGCCATCCTGTGGCGCGACACAGGCATGACCCCGGACGACCCCAAGACCTGGACGAAGCCGGTCGTTCGACTCGGGCACTACGGCCAGCGACCCTTCGCCGAGGCCGCGAACACCCCGGTGCTCCGCGCCGCGCTCGATCAGCTGGTCGGCAGCGGGCGCTGGCAACCGTGCGCCGCCCTCGGCACGTTCCCCATCCGCTTCCCCTCGCCCCTCGACCCGGGGGACGCGGGCTGGCACATCGACGTGAGCTTCGGCACCGAGAGCCCCGATTTCATGGAGTGGCGCGCGAACGTCCGGTCGCGCGGCCGCGCGCTGCTCATGCTCTTTCTCTTCTCGGATGTCGGCGAGGACGACGCGCCGACGCGCATCCGAGCGGGGTCGCACCTCGACATCGCGCGGCAGCTGGCGCCGGCCGGCGAGCAGGGGATGACCTTGCGCGAGCTGGCCGCGAACGGCTTCGCGGAGACGGCGCATCGACCGCAGGTGCTCGCGGCGGGCGACGCGGGAACGGTCTATCTGTGCCACCCGTTCCTCGTCCACACCGCCCAGCCACACCGCGGCGCGCGGCCGCGCTTCATGGCTCAGCCTCCCCTGCTCCCGACCGAGCCGCTATCGCTCGAGCGCGAGCGCGGCGACTACTCCCCCGTCGAGCAAGCCATCCGCCTGGCGCTGAGCGGCGCGGCGGCCATCTCTCCGGACGGGACGCGCGAGCTCGCCCCCTAAACGCGCGGCCTTCTCGCGTAGAGGAAGCGCGCGTAGCCGAGCTCCGCGGCGTTCTTCGTGAGCTCGACGTTGGCCCACGCGACGACGTCGCCGAACGGCCGGTCCTGGAAAGGCCACCGCGTCCGCCGCGTCGAGCGCAGGTCGTCGTCGGTGGCCTGCTCGATCGCCGCCCGCCACCGTTCCTGAAGCCCGCCGAGCCACGCGCGCACGCCGTCGGCGTCGCCAGGCCAGGTCACGTCCTCGCGCGCGAGGGCTCCGTCGCCGAACGAGTGGTCGAGCACCATCGACCACCAGAACCCGAGATGCCACGTCACCCAGGCGATGCTCGGCGGGCCGAGATCGTATCCCTCGTGCTCCGGCCAGTCGGCGCGCCACGTTCCATCGTCGGTCCGACGAACGTGCAATCCCTCGTCCGCAGGGCGCCACAAGCACTCTTCGGTGGTGAGCCCGTCGAGGTGGAAGCTGGTGAGCTGCCACGCTATCTCGAGCTGCCGGACCAGGTAGCCGCGAGCCTCGCCGGCCACGGGCGGAGGCGGGACCTCAGGGCTCTCGCGTCTCATCGCCCCAGCCTAGCACGGCCGCCCGCCCGCCGAGGGCCGAGGGGATTCACAGCCCGAGATAGGCCCTCCGCACTTCCTCCTTCCTCGCCAGCTCGCTCGCCTCGCCCTCCAGGTGGACGCGCCCCTCCGCCAGCACATAGGCGTAGTCGCTCACCGCCATGGCCATGGCCACGTTCTGCTCGACGAGGAGCATCGTCAGCCCCTCGGCCTTGAGCCGGCGCAGCGACTCGAAGAGATCGAGCACCAGCCGGGGCGAGAGGCCCAGCGACAGCTCGTCGAGCATCAGCACCTTCGGCTCGGCCATCAGCCCCCGCGCGACGGCGACCATCTGCTGCTCGCCGCCGCTGAGCGTGCCCGCCTTCTGGCCGCGCCGGTCCGCGAGGCGCGGGAACATCTCGAACACGCGCTCCAGGTTGCGCCGCAAGCCCGGCTGGGCCCGCCTCGAGAAGGCGCCGAGCTCGAGGTTCTCGAGCACCGTCATGTCGGCGAACAGCTGCCGCCCCTCCGGCACCAGCGCGAGCCCCTCGGCGGCGCGGGCGTGCGCGGGGAGGCGCGTCACGTCGTGGCCCGCGAAGACCACCGAGCCGCGCCACGCGGGCAAGAGCCCCGTCGCGGCGCGCAGGAGCGTCGTCTTGCCCGCCCCGTTCGAGCCCACGAGCGCCGTCAGCCTCCCCGGCTCGAGGCGCAGGCTCACCCCCCACAGGATCTGCACCTCGCCGTAGCCCGTGACCAGCTCAGTCACCTCGAGCGCTGCCGCCATCCGAGCCTCCTGCCAAGAGCTCTCGCCCGAGCTTCGGGTCGCCGAGGTACGCCTCGATCACGCTCGGATCCGCGGCCACCGCCCGCGGCTCCCCCTCGGCGATGAGCTTGCCATAGTCCAGCACCACGATCCGATCGGAGAGGCTCATCATCGCCTGCATGAGGTGCTCGATCATCAGGATCGTGACCCCCTGCGCGCGGATGTGGCGGATCATGTCGATCATCCGTCCGATCTCGGCGGGGTTCAGCCCCGCGAGGACCTCGTCGAGCAGCAGCAGGTACGGCCGGGCCGCGAGGGCGCGCGCCAGCTCCAGCCGCTTCTTCTGCGCGACGTTCAGGCTGCCGGCCAGCTGCGCGGCGCGCTCGCCGAGGCCCACCAGCGCGAGCACCTCGTCCGCCACCCTGGCGGCCGCGCCGCGCCCGTGGCGCTCGCGGCCGTAGCAGGCGCCGAGCATCACGTTCTCGCGCACGGTGAGGTCGTGGAGCGGCCGCACGATCTGGAAGGTGCGGGCCAGCCCGAGGCGCGCCACGCGGTACGGCGGCAAGCCGGTGATGTCCTGGCCGCGGAAGACGATACGGCCCTTGTCCGGCGGGTGCACGCCGCTCACCACGTTGAAGAGCGTCGTCTTCCCCGCGCCGTTCGGCCCGATGAGGCCGAGGATCTCCCCGTCCGCGACGCCGAACGTGACGTCGCTCAGCGCTTGCAGGCCGCCGAAGCGCCTCGCGATCCCCTGGACGTGCAGCATCATTCGAGCACCCCCCGCGCGCGGGGCAGCCGCGCGCGCAGCCAGCCGACGACCCCGGAGGGCACGAACAGGACGATGAGCAGGAGCACGCCCCCCGCGAAGGCCAGGTGGAGATCCTTGAAGAGCGGCGTCGTGAGCAGGAAGCTGCGGAGGCGATCGTACGCGGCCGCCCCGAGGACCGGCCCGAGCGCCGTCCCCGCGCCGCCCAGCATCACCATGACCAGCGTCTCGATGGAGGTGTGCAGGCGGAAGGCGTCGCCCGGCTCGACGTTGCCGTTCTTGAAGAAGTAGAGCGTGCCGGCCACGCCCGGGAAGAACGCCGACAGCACGTAGGCGAGCGTCTTCAGCCGCGGCGCGTTCACGCCCATGACGAGCGCCGCGTCCTCGTCCTCGCGGATGCTGAGCAGGCCGAGCCCGAACCGCGAGCTCTTCACGAGCAAGCTGATGGCGACCACCACCACGGTGACCGCCAGGAGCAGGGAGTACGTGAGCCACAGCGCCCTCGACGGGCCGCCGTACTCCCCGTACACGGAGAAGTTGATCGACAGCCCCGTCGCGCCGCCGAACAGGGAGACGTTGTTCACGAAGGCCCGCGCCGCCTCGTTGATCCCGATCGTGGCCAGCGCGAAATAGGCGCCCCGCAGGCGCAGGATGGCGAGGCCGAGCAGGCCGGCCAGCGCGGAGGCGGCGAGGCCGCCGGCGAGCATCGCGAGGTAGAGCGAGGCGCCCCGCTGGCTCAGGAGGTAAAAGCCGGTGTACCCACCCAGCCCGAAGAACACGATGTGGCCGAAGTTCACGTAGCCCGTGTACCCGAGCAAGAGGTTCAGGCTGGAGGCGAGCGTGACGAACATCAGCAGGGTGAACATCGCCTCGCGCAGCGTGTCGCCGCGCGTCGCGAGCGGGAGGGCGCCGAGCGCCGCGACGAGGAGGAGCGTCAGCCAGAAGGCGGGGCGTCGGTGCGCGGTCATGTGCGGGCTCCCATGAGGCCGCTCGGGCGGAGCAGCAGCACGAGGACGAAGAGGGCGAACTCCACCACGGGCACCCAGCTCACGGGGAGGAAGATGGGGATGAGCCCCTCCAGCATGCCGAGCAAGAGCCCTCCGGCGAGCGCGCCGATGGGGTTGCCGAGGCCGCCCAGCACGCCGATGACGAATGATTTGAGCTGGTACGACTCGCCGCTCAGGATGGTGAAGGGAAAGAACGTGGCGATGAGCGCGCCGGACGCCGCCGCGAGCATCGTCCCGAGCCCGAAGCTGAGGGCCAGCACGCGAGAGGAAGGGATGCCCATCAGCTCCGCCGAGGCGCGGTTGCTCGCCACCGCGCGGATGGCCTTGCCGAGCCGCGTCCGGCGCAGAAACAAGGTGAGCGCCGACGCGACGAGGATGGCCATCAGGGCCGCCATGAGGCGCGTGCCCGGGAGCGCCACCGGACCGAGGCGCGCCGTGCCGAGGGAGTAGTCGATGTTGCGCGGGGTCGTGGTCAAGAGCGCCGTGCCCAGCCCGATGAAGATCATGTTGACGGCGAACGTGGCCAGCAGGGTCGTCAGGTGGTGCGGCGCGTGGATCACGCGGTGCACGGCCACGGGGTAGATCAGGAGCCCGAGCAGCAGGCCCGCCCCGGCCACGGCGACCAGCCCGACATACGGGTTCACGCCGAGGTGCGTGAACAGGAAGTAGCTGGCGAACATCCCGAGCGCGATGACCGCGCCGTGGCTCAGGTTGATGATGCGCAGGATCCCCCAGATGAGCGTCATGCCCATCGCCGCGAGGCCGTACACGAACCCGAGCATGAGCCCGTCCACGAGCGACGTCAGCAGCTGGCTCGGGCCCGCGGCCGCCTGGTCGCGGGCCGGATACAGGGGGTTGGCCGTGCTCGCGTCCTCGGGCCAGACGACCCGCTTGACGAGCCTCCCCTGCTCGTCCTTCTGCCACTGGATGTAGACCATCTCGTGACCGACCTGGCGGCCGTGCCGTTTCGCGCTTGTGTCGTACTTCGTGTGGCCGAAGAACGTCAGCATGTCCGTGCCGTCGAGCGCCGCCTTGACCTTCGCCGTCTCCAGCGACCCCGCCCGCGCGATGGCCTGCTCCAGGATCAGGCCCGCGGCGTAGCCCCCCGCGCCGTGGTACGACGGCGTATCGCCGAACCGCTCTCTGTAGCGAGCGACGAAGTCGCCCACCGAGGGCCCGTGCCAGGGGAGGCCCGCGGCGCGCGCGGCCTCGGGGCTGTACTTCACGGTGGATTCCCACTGGCTCGGCCCGATCACGCCGAGCGCCGCCGCGCCGAGCTCGCCGAACCGCGGCTCGGGCGGCGCCACGAGCAGCGCGATGAACTTGGCGTGAATGCCCTTCTCCGCGAGCTGCCTGGCGAAGGTGCTCGTGTCGGCGAAGTGGCCCCCGCCCATGATGGCGTCCACGTCGCCCGGCATCCTGTTGATGAACGGCGCAAAGTCGGTGGTGCCGCTGGCGTAGCCCTCGAAGAGGACGATCTCGTAGCCCTTGGCCTCGCCGTGGCTCTTCGCGGCCGTGGCCACGTCCGTGGAGAACTTGTCCCGCTCGTGGACGATCGCGACCCGCTTCGCCGCCGGATCGAGGTGGGCGAGGACGTCGAAGGCCCCTGTCAGGTAACGGCTCGCGGGCGTGTAGGTCATGAAGGCCAGCGAATAGCCTTTGTCATGCGTCGAGTCCGACGACGCGCCCGCCGTGACCATGACGCGGCCGTACTGCTCGGCGATGACGGCCGCGGCGTCCGTCAGGCCGCTGCTGTACGGGCTGATGAGGAAATCGGCCCTGTCCTCGTTGATCAGCCGCGTGTAGAGCTGCTGGACACGATCCTTGTTGCTCTCGTCGTCATAGAACCGGATGTCGACGGTGACGGCGCTGCCGTCGGCGAGGCGGATGCCGCCGGCCTTGTTGACGTCGTCCACCCACATCTTGATGCCGTTGGTCTGCCGGGTCGACTCGACGTTCACGTTCCCCGTCAGCGACGCGGTGAACCCGACGATGGCCGTGCGCGAGAGGGCCGCCGCCGTCCCCTGCGGGCCGAGCGCGCTGGACTGCGCTCTTGCGGGCGATGGCGCGCTCCACGCGATCGCCGCCAGCGTCAGAAAGAACAGGACCAGCTTCCGCATCGCGGCATCCTACACCCCCGCGTCCGGGCGCGCGCACGCCATCTGGCGGCGCGCGGCGCCGCACGCCGCCGTCGATCTCCGACGCGCGCTCCGACGCGCACCGCGCCGCCGGGGTCTGACCGGCGAGGCTGGCCGTCAGGGCACGGCCAGCGGCCTTAGCGACCCGACCCAGGTTGGGGTCGCCGGCGCGGCGGCGCGCCCTGGTTCACGTTGCTGGGCCACGGGGTCGGGTCCCGCCGCGCTGGCACGCTGGCACGCTGGCACGCTGGCACGCTGGCACGCTGACACCGGCAGAGGAACGGCCTGCCTGTTCGTCGCCGGTCCGCCTGGCGCTCGCATCGCTCGATGGGCAGCTGGGCTCGCCGACGAGCCCCTATGGTTCCGGCAACCCTCCTCGGGGCGCGCACGCGCCCCCGTCTCGTCGGCCACCCGGTGCACCAGGCCGACCTGGTGGTGTGGTTCTTGCTCCCCGGCGGCTCGGAAAAACGAGTTCCCACACTCGACCAACAACAGGAAACGTATGCTGTCGACGCGGCGGATCACGAAGACCTTTCTAGTTGGCCTGTTCGCGCTCGTCTCCGCGCCGGCCGGGGCGGCAGCGTCCACGGCCAGCTCCGGCGCGGTTTGGGGCTATCACCCTCCGGCGGAGCAGAGCGCCGAGGACTTCAATTTGTGCAGCCTCGACGCCCCGTACAACGAGACTCCGTTCACGAGAGACGGCGACAGCAACGTTGGCTGTCCCACGGCCCCCCCAGACCCGCCGCCGCGCTGCACGGGAGATTTTTGCCTCCCCGGCAATGTCTGCAAGGGAAACGAACAGCCGCATGAGAATTCGAACGGATGCGGCGTCGACAGGAACGGCGACACGGACGTTGACACGGGTATCACCTGCTGTGAGGCAGGGTCTGTCACGGATGGCGTGGTCAATGTCCTGCCCTATGTGAATGTGACGCGACCGGAAGGAGCGGACTTCTCCGCCAATCCCGCCGTTGATGAACGCGACGACGTCGATGACAGCCTGGCCATCTCGAGGGCGATCGAATGCGCAATGTCGCAGCCGACGACCAGGCACACCGTGTACTTCCCTGCCGGGCGTTACGTGCTGCGCACGCCGCTGAGACCCGAGCACAGCAATCTGACCCTGGAGGGGCCGGAGCTGTCTCCGAACGCCGCCCCTGGCGATCCCGGGACCGCGACGCTGGTGGCGGTCCCCTGCAATCCGGAGCAGTTTCCCGGGGCGATCCAGGTCAACAAGCCTGGAGTCTCGGGGGTCTGGATCCGCAATTTTCAGATCAGGCTCACGGATGGCCCCTGGGTCCAGGCCAACAGCGGCATCCGAGTCAACAGCTGCTCGAATTGCGAGGTGGAGAACATCATCATGCGGTACGCTCCCCTCCCCGATAAGCTGCCTCAGCCGCCTCAGTGCAAGCCACCCAACCTGGATGGCATCACCTTCGGCCTGGGGTCCTGGGGCGCGATCCGGAACGTGATCGTGGACGGCGTACCGAAGGGCGGCATCTACCTGTCCACGGTCAGCACCGGCACCAACACCACGCCCCACACCTACGTGGAGAACTGCGAGATCAGAAACATCAACGGCCCCGTCGGAGCAGCCGGGATCAAGATCATCACCTCCAATGTGACCGTGCGAAACTGCGAGGTGCACCACAGCCTGATTCATCCGCGCGATGGCCTTCCCGCAGTTGGCGGGCACGGGCTGTGGATCGCCGCCCAAAACTCGAATCCTAGCACGAGGCCCAGGAATGTCCTGGTCCAGGATAGCTACTTTCACCACAACGGCGGCTCTGGGGTCATGATGGCGAGCCCCATCGCGGATAAGCGCCCGGAGAAGATCCGCCTCGAGGGCGTCAGGTCCGCTTACAACGGGAGCTATGGTGTCCATATCCAGGCGGGGACCGATGTGGAGCTCCTGGACCTCTGGTCCTGGGGCAATGGATACTCCGGCGTGTACCTGCAGTCGAAGGGATCGCTGCCCGCGAGCGCGCTCCGGGTCGGGACCGTGACCCTGGAGAACCCGATCATCTTCAACAACGCTTTGACCCCCGAAGCGGGCGACTACCCTGGAATCATGATTCATGCCAGTGACGTCACGATCAACGGAGGCGAGTTCGGGCAGGACGACGGCTATTTGCCGCAGTTCTGCACCTCGCGCGGGAGGCAATCGAAGTCCATCCAGTGGCAATGCTGGTTGTCGGGCCCACCAGGCGCGGAGGTGCTCTTCTATCCGGAGGACATTGTCTACTCGGACGTCTTCCTACACGACGGAACGAGCGCGCCACATTCGATGGTATGCCCTTATGACTGAGTGACACCTGCCCGCGCGCGTCGCTCGGAGACCCCGTGAGATGAAGCGCCGGAATGACCGCTCACCTGCCCGGGCGCGTCCGCCGGGGTGACCTCCCCGCCTTCATCGATCCGTCACGCAACGGTCCGTTCGGGGAAGTCGATCTGCTCCCACCGGTTCCCTGTCATGACCGCGCGCTGCTCGGCGTGGCTGTTCAGCTCGTGCGGGTAGCCGAACGGGACCGCGCTGACCTGGTCCAGGCGGCGGAGGCTCGCGTCGTCGAGCGCGAGCGCCGCGGCGCCGAGGTTCTCGTCGAGCTGCGCGCGGGTCCGCGGCCCGACGACGGGGATCACGCCCTTCGCGGCCGCCCAGGCGATCGCGACCTGACCCGGGCTCGCGCCCAGCTCGTCCGCGACGGCGATGAGCGCGTCGAGCACGGGGTCGTGGCGCGCGGGCTCGTCGTGCAGCACGCTCGCCTTCAGATCGGTCGCGCGGCCCCGCTCTCCCTTCCGGTACTTGCCGGTCAGGAGCCCGCCGGCCATCGGCGACCACCCCATCACGCCGAGGCCCAGCGCGTCCGCCATCGGCAGGAGCTCGCGCTCCGTGGTGCGCTGGAGCAGGCTGTACTCGACCTGGATCGCGGTGATGGGGGAAGCGCCGCGGAGATCGCCGGCCTTCACGCCCACGGCGACGCGCCAGGCCGGAAAGTTCGAGAGCCCGCCGTAGACGATCTTGCCGGCCCGCACGAGGTCCTCGAGCCCGCGGACGATCTCGTCGATGGGGGTCACGCCGTCGTCCATGTGCACGAAATAGAGATCGATGCGGTCCGTCTTCAGCCGCACGAGGCTCTCCTCGACGGCCTGCACCATGGCCTTGCGGTTGTTCCCGAGCCGGGCCAGCGCCGGCGCCGGGCCGGCGCCGCGGCTGAACTTGGACGCGATGACGAGGTCGTTCCGATACGGGGCGACGATCTCGCCGATCAGCCGCTCGGCCTCGCCGTGCTGGTAGTTGTCGGCGGTGTCGATGAAGTTGCCGCCCGCCTCGACATAGCCCTGCAGGATGCTCCGCGCCTCGTCCGGCGCGGCGCCGTAGCCCCACGCCCTCCCGAACATCCCGGTGCCCAGACACAACGCGGAGACCTTGAGGCCGGTTCGCCGGCCGAGAATCTTGTAGCGCATCGAGAGCTCCTCACCGCGGGAATGACGCCCTCCGCGGCCGACGTAGACCAGACGATCACGGCCGCTTATGCTCACGCGGTGACCGCACCGTACGCCTCACGGCCTGGAGCATCCATGTCGAATGCGCCGGTTTTCTGGTCCAAAACGCCACGCGAGCGAGGGTGATGTGGATGTTCTCACCGACATCATGGCGCTGCTCCGGACCCAGGGGCACCTCTACGGCAGGCTCGAGCTCACGGCCCCGTTCGGGCTCCAGTTCCCGGGCAAGAAGGGCATCTGTCTCATCGTGACCCGCGGCTCCTGCTTGCTCGGCGTCGACGAGCAGGCGCTCGTGCCGCTCGTCGGCGGCGATTTCGTCTTCCTGCCCGCGCCCGAGGCGTATTCGCTCCGGAGCAGCCCCAGGGCGCGCCTGCGCGCGGCCGAGGACGTGACGCCGCCGGAGGAGTTCTACCGGTCGCGGCTGATCGCGCACGGCGGCGGCGGCGCGCCCGTCACCGTGGTCGCCGGGTGCTTCACCTTCGCCTCGCCCGACAGCGAGCTCCTGGTCAGGCATCTTCCGCCGATGCTCCACCTGGCGGCGTCGGACGCGCACGCGGCGCCCTGGTTCCAGTCGACGCTCCAGTTCATCGCCGCCGAGATCGCGCAGGGCCTGCCCGGGTCGCCCGCGGTCGTGGACCGGCTCGCCGAGGTGCTCTTCGTCCAGGCGATGCGCGCGCGCATCCAGGCGTCGCTCCCGGACGGGAGCCAGAGCTGGCTCCGGGCGCTCGCCGACCCGCAGATCGGCGAGGCGCTGCGGCAGATGCACGCGGCGCCGGGCCGCGCGTGGACGGTGCCGGAGCTCGCGCGCGTCGCCTCGATGTCCCGCTCGGCGTTCGCCGCGCGGTTTCGCGAGCTCGTCGGGGAGACGCCGCTCGATCACCTGACGCAGTGGCGGATGGTGCGGGCCGCGAGCATGATGCGCGAGAGCCGGCCGATGAAGCTCGCGGCGATCGCGACGGCGGTCGGCTACGAGTCGGAGAGCTCGTTCGGCAAGGTGTTCCGGCGCGTCATGGGCGTGTCGCCGGGGCGCTACCGCCGGAAGCATCGGCTCGACGAGCAGCGAGTGGAGTGACGCGTCCGGCTGGCGCCCGGTCGGTCACCGGCGCTGGCCACAAAGAAAAACCGCCCGCAGGGGCAGGCCTGCGGGCGGTCGTCACGATCTGCGGCTCGGTCTACTTGAGACGAGCCAGCATATCGACCTTCTCCTTGTCGAGCTCGGTCCAGGTGCCCCAGCCCGTCTTGTCGGCGTCGGTGTACTTGTGGCCGTAGATGCCGCCCGTATCACCCGACTCGGGGTTGATGGACCAGTAGGTGAAGTCCGTCATCCCCTTCTTGATCAGGTAGTCCACGTACATGTTCTGCCACTCCCAGTCGTAGCGCTTGCCGGCAGGCAAGTGCGCCCACATCTGGGCCAGCCCCGGATCCATCTCGTTCTTCGGCCAGTCCTTCACGCCGCCGAACTCGCCGGTGATCACGCAGAACTTCTCGTCGTGGAGGAACCCGAAGTGCTCGTCCCACTGCTTCGCGAGCCTCTCGACGGCCGCCGGGTTGGACCGTTCGATGTCCAGCCCGCACTTGGCCTTGGCGGCCTCCTCGTCCTCGAGATCGGCGCACCCGGCCTGGGACTGATCGACGTGCTGCTTCTGAACGAACACTGCAGGCCCGTAGGTGTGGGGCGAGAAGCAGAGCCGATCCTTGGGGATCTGGATCGGGTAGGCGTGCTGCCCGAAGAAGTTCTCACCCCAGTTCGGGTTGAGGTTCTCATCGCCGTGGGGCTCCGGCATCGACGTCAGGCCGCTGGTGCCCTCGGGCTGGAAGCTGCCGGACACGCCCTGGACAACGGCGATCATGTCGTCGTTCTCCTCTTTGATGACGTCGTAGCACGCCTTGGCCATGTCTGCCCACTTGGCCCAGGAGTACTTCCACGGCTCGTTGAAGCAGTCGATGCCGATGACGTTCTTGATGTTGAGCTTCTTGGGCAGCTGCGCGATCGTGCGGATGTCCGCGAGCCACTTCTCCATGTTGTAGGCGTCCTCGCCCATCGTGCAGTTGTAGGCGTCCGCCTTGTAGTCGTAGTTCTCGCGCGCGCTGTCCACGTAGGGCGGAGCATCGTCGAGCCTGCCCGCGCGCCACCCGAGGTGGTTCGAGCAGGAGTGGATGCCGATGATGACGTTCAGGTTGTTCTTGTTGGCCTGGACGAGGAAGTCCTCGAGCGCCTCGCGCGCGTTGGCGTACGGGTAGACAGTCGCGTTGTTGTTCCTGATCTTGGGCGAGGTCCTGCTGTAGTCGCCGTCCGGGTGGTTGGCGACCAGGGTCTGCGGCGCGATCGGAAGCCGGATGGTGTTGAACTTGAGAGCGGAGCTCGTGAGCTCCTTCATCGTCTGCTCGATCGTGCGCGTGGTATTCACCCAGTTCATCGACCCGATGAAGAGCTCCATGGCGCCGGGGCGCTGGAGGTCGTCTTGTCCCTCGAGCCCGAACCAGTTGCCGCCGCGAACCTGGATCGCCGTGCCGTCCTGCGTCAGGCGGCCATCGGCGTTGACCCGGAAGCGGCCGGGCGGCGAGCCATCGGTCGGCGGCGTGGGATCCCCGTTCGGGTTGCTGGAGCCGCCGCCGCCGCCGCCGACGCCCGTGCCCGTGGGCATGCCAGCGCCAACGCCGCTGCTGGTCGGGGTGCCAGCGCCAACGCCGCTGCTGGTCGGGGTGCCAGCGCCAACGCCGCTGCTGGTCGGGGTCCCAGCGCCGACGCCCGCGCTCGCGCCCGCGCCGCCCGAGCCCGTGGTGTCGCCGCTGGACCCGCTCGAGCTGTCACCGCCGCAGCCGATGGCCAGCAGGCCGGCGATGGAAAAGGAACACAAAAAGATATGGCTTCCTCGGATTCTCATAGCTCCGCTCTTTCTTTAAGCCCGAACTCAGCGCACGGTACACGGCTTCGAGCGTCCACGCCCCCGTGACACAACCGCAAGCCAATCCAATCTCAAGGCTTGGTCGCGCTCGACGTCGACCCTGTGCAGAATTCGCAGACAGGCAACACCGACGGGTTGCCAACCGGGGCTGTACACTACCCGCCGTAAAACAAGGGGTCAAGATGGGATGTGCCCCGCCATGCGGGCATGGCTGGATAATTATCGACAGAGTGTCGCTTTCCCACGGGGGTGGATCTCTTCATCGTCTCATCGATCCGAAGAGCGCACGCAGCAGGGATGTCCCTACAGCCTTGGCCTCGCGGAGCTTGACTTTCGGATCGGCGACGAATTTTCCGGGCCTCGACGCGCCGCCATGATGCTCCGTGTCAAGCTCTCGCGACCTCATGATGCTCTGTGTCAAACCCAGGGAAACGGCGTGTCATTGCTCACGGCGGTCGAGCGAGGGCGCCGTCACTGTGCGCTTCGCCGTCATGTGGGGCGCTGGTAGCGGTGCTCCTGCGTGAGCCCGCCGTAGCCGTAGGCGCTGGCGCGCAGGTCCGCGATATGGATGTAGGAGTGCTCCGCCACCTCGCCGAGGAGCTCGCGCATCGCCTCGTGGACCGCCCTCAGGTAGGCCGCCTTCTCGGCCTTGGTGTTGGTCTCGTCGGTGATGCTGACCATCCAGTGATACGAGCGCGCGCCCTGCTGCGACAGCGCGCGCCCGGCGACGAACCAGCGCGAGGGCTCGATGAAGTCGATCACCACCGCGGTGAGCGACGGGTCCTTGTGCAAGATCTGCGCGGTCAGCGCGCTCGCCGCGGCGGCGGTCCGCTGCGCGAGCGCGTCGTCGGCGGGGCCTGAGATCTGGATATGGATATAGGGCATGACGGCTCCTTTCGAGTTGACGCCCTCATTCTAGGTCGCCATCATTGCGCAGAGAAGCAGAACAATTTCGTCCTATTCGGCAGAAATTCTGATGAATCACCTCGAGCCGCTCTGGTTGCAGAGCTTCGTCGCCATCGCCGCCAGCGGCGCGGTGGCGCGCGCGGCCCAGCAGGTGCACCGCACGCCCTCCGCCGTGAGCACGCACCTGCGCCAGCTCGAGACCGCGCTCGGCGCGCGCCTCGTCGAGCGCACCACCCGCTCGCTGCGCCTGAGCGCGCAGGGCGAGCGGTTCCTGCCCTACGCGCAGCGCCTGCTCGAGCTGCAGGCCGCCGCCCAGGCCGCGCTGAAGCCCGCGCCGCAGCAGGGCGTGTGGCGCATCGGGATCAGCGAGTACTTCCTTCCCCACCGGCTCCAGGCGCTGCTCGCCTTGCTCGAGCATCAAGCGGCCGGCGCCCGGCTCGAGCTCCTCTGGGCGAGCTCGGCGGAGCTGCAGCGGCGATGGCAGGCCGGCGAGGCCGATGCGGTCGTCGTGACCGCCAGCGAGCCGCTCCCCGACGCGCGCCTGCTGCGCCGCGAGCCGCTCGCGTGGGTGGTCGGCGCCGGCGTCCGACCGCCGGCCGAAGGCGCCGTCCCGCTGGTCCTGCTCGGGTCGGACTGCCCCGTGCGCGCCATGGCGCTCGGCGCGCTCGCGCGCGGCGGCCGAGCCCACGAGGTGCGGCTCACCTGCAGCGGCAGCCAGGCCGCGGTCGCCGCGGTGCGCGCGGGCTGGGGCGTGGGCTGCCTCAACGCGTCGGCCGTACCGCCCGACCTCGTGAATCTGGCCCAGCAGGACGCGCGGCGCTGGCGCTCCCCCGGGCGGCTCTCCTTTTATGGGCTGTCCCGGCCCGGGTTCCAGCGCCTGCTCGGCGCGCTCGCGGCGTGGGCCAAGGCGGCCTGACGCCTCGCTGGCCGACGCTCCTCGCGGGCGCGGCGCCCTGGCCGGCGTGACACGGCACCCCTCTTCTTGACTTGACGCGGCGCTCGAGAGGAGAACCAATGGGCGTTTTCCTGTATCGGCTCGATATCGCCGCGGGCCGGCCGATCGCCGTTGACACCGAACATGTTAACGTTCACATTCCGGCCTCGAAGGGGGTCTTCTGGCGCGTCGCTCCGGATGGGTGGATGCGCGCTCGGACCTTGTCATCGACGACGGCGCGATGGGTACCACCGGCGAGGAATCGTGAGGCTAAATCGATGAAGTCGAGCTGGATCCTGCGCGTTTCATGTCTGGTGGCGCTCTGCGCTTGCGGCGACGCACCGGACAGCGACGCGACGACCGACGGCGGCAGCACGTCGGAGGGCGGCAATCTCGCGGCCGGCGGCTCAGCGGGCGGAGGCGCCGGAGGCGCCGGCGGTCCAGGCTCGGGCGGCGCGGCCCAGGGCGGCTCGGCCGGCACGGGCGCCGGGGGTGCTTTCGTGCCCGGCGGCGATGGCGGAGGCGGCTCCGCTTACGTCCTCGATTGCGGCACGAACGGCGTGGCTATCGAGAGCGCGGGCCCGCCCGAGAACCGCGTCAACTACGTCATCATCGGCGACGGCTATGACGCCGAGGCCGTGAACACCACGTACCTCGAGCACATCGAGGCGGCGATGGCCCTGCGCTTCAGCAGCCCGATCGGCGAGCCGTACGGCAGATATCGCAAGTTCGTCAACATCTGCGCCATCAAGGTGGTCAGCCCCTCGAACGGCGTCCCGGGCGTGCTCGGTTGCACCGGCGACGACGAGAGCCGCCTCGCGGACTGCGATACCCGCGCGGCGGACGCCGCGCTCGAGGCGAACCTCCCCGCCGACTTCGAGGTCGACTGGCACGCCATCGTGCTGAACAACGATCGCTGGTGGAACACGGGCTCCTCCTGGATGCTCTGGTCGGGCGCGCATCCGGAGGCTGCCGGCGCGGCCCTGCACGAGGGCGGCCACGGCTTTCATCAGCTCGCCGACGAGTACTGCGCCAAGGCGACGGGCGCGGGCTGCGGCGCGAACACGTGCGGCGGCAGCGGCACCGAGTACGT
This sequence comes from Sorangium sp. So ce296, assembly GCF_051529605.1. Taxonomy (NCBI): domain Bacteria; kingdom Pseudomonadati; phylum Myxococcota; order Polyangiales; family Polyangiaceae; genus Sorangium; species Sorangium sp. So ce296. The sequence goes on along the minus strand of NZ_CP150325.1, from coordinate 12,135,146 downwards.
CGAGGTGAACTCGACGGCCGATTGCGCGACGACGGCCGGCAAATGGGACAAGTGGCTGGGCTACGACGCCGCCGACGCCACGGGCCTCCAGGGCACCTTCGTCGGCAGCCGCTACGTCGATGGCGGACAGTACCGCCCGTCGTCGAACTCGATGATGAACAGCCTGTTTGGAGGCCACAAGAACACGAGCTTCAACCCGGTCTCGCGCGAGAAGATGATCATGGATATCTGGATGCGCATCAAGCCGATCGACTCGACCGATCCGCCCGCCGGCGCCGTCACCGACCCGGCGACGCTCGCGGTCAACGTGATCGATCCCGAGGTCATCAGCGTCGATTGGACGCTCGACGGCGAGGTGATCGCGACCGACGGCGGCCCCGTCTACAACGTCGCCGCGGCGGGCCTCGCTCCGGGCACGCACACGATCGTCGCGAAGGCCTACGACAACGCCGGCGAAGCGTGGGTGCGCTACCGCAGCGGCGAGTGCCTGGACCCGCCGCCGTCGACCGACCCCAGGTACTACGATCCCTGCTGGGGTCGCGACAACTGGCCCCGCTCGCAGGAGACGGTGACGTGGACGGTGACGATTCCATGAGGCCGGCGCGCGGGCGCTGGGGCGTGGCCGCGCTGGTGCTCCTCGGCGCGGCGCTATGGCTCGTCGATCGCTCGCGAGAGCCCGATGGACGGCGGCTGCCCTCGTCCCGGCAGGGAGCGCCGCAGGAGGCGCCGCGCGAGGCGGCGTCGCGCCACAGGGCGAGTGAGCCGCCCGCGCCGGCCGCCGGCGCCGAGCTCGCCGCGGCGGCCATCGACCTGCCCGTCGTCGGGCCGAGCCCCGACGACCGGCACGACGGCCCCGCTCACCCCCACCCCGTCACGCCGCGTCACCTCGAGATGCAGCATGAAAATGGTCTGATTGCGCTGCTGAACGACGCGATGAGCGCGCGGGACGGCGCGCGCATGCGCGAGCTCGTGCGCGAGTATCGTCGCACGCACCCCGGGGACCCGAGCCGGCTCCAGGACGGCTACGAGATCATCGCGGGGTGCCTCGAGGCGCCGGGCGAGGATTCGAGAACGGCGGCGGAGGGCTACTACGCCGAGCATCGCGCCTCCACCGTGAGGCGCTTCGTGCGCACGATCTGCCTCGAAGGTGGTTGAAGGACGCCCAACCGCGCTGGCGCACGACGGGATGAAGGGCGCGCCGCGCTGGCCGCGTCAGGCGTGAAAAGGTCGCATATGACAGCCAATGAAGAAGATTGCAGGGCCAATGCGTCGACGCGATTCCACCGAGCGGTCCCCCGCGGCCGGCGCGCCCGTCGTCCCTGCGCCGCTCCAGGCAGACGGGCGCTCGGCGCGCTCTGGGCCGCCTGGCGTCCCCTGGTGCGGATGGGGATCCTCTGCGGGGCGCTGCCGCTCTCCTTGTCCGCGCTGGGGGGTGGTTGTTCGGGATCGGACGACGCGTCGCCGAAGCCCGGCGATCCAGGCGCGCAGACCGGCGGGCCGGGCGGGCAGGCGGGAGGGCCGGACGGACAGGCCGGTGGCCCGAATGGGCAGGCGGGAGGGCCGGACGGGCAAGCGGGAGGGCCGGGAGGGCCGGACGACCCGGCGCCGCACCCGGAGGATCCGGAGAAGTACGTCACGTTCGAGCCGGGGTCCGACAGATTCCCCCTGGTCGCCGCCGGCAAGGCCGCGCCGCTCGTCGTGAGCTCGAGCGACCACGCGGGCGTGATCCGCGTCGTGAGCGACCTCAAGGCCGACATCGGGCGGGTCACCCAGGTCGAGCCCGAGGTCTCGCTCGACGCGATCCCGGCGTCGGAGGACGTGGTGATCATCGGGACCCTGGGCAAGAGCAAGCTCGTGGACCAGCTGGTGAGCGAGAACAAGCTCGACGTCGCCGGCATCGCGGGCCGCTGGGAGACGTCCCTCCTGCAGGTCGTGAACGATCCGGCGCCGGGCGTCCGCCGGGCGTTCGTGATCGCGGGCAGCGATCAGCGCGGGACGATCTTCGGCGCCTACGACGTCTCGCGGAACATCGGGGTGTCGCCCTGGCACTACTGGGACGATGTCCCGGCGCACCAGCACGGCGCGCTGTACATCCTGCCCGGCCGCTACTCGCAGGGGGAGCCGAAGGTGAAATACCGCGGCTTCTTCATCAACGACGAGAACCCCGCCCTGGGCACGTGGGCGCGCAACACGTTCGGCCCCGCGCCCAACACGAGCCGCCCGAACGGCTTCAACCACGAGCTCTACGCCAAGGTGTACGAGGTCCTGCTCCGGCTCAAGGCCAATTACCTGTGGCCGGCCGTGTGGGGCAGGTCGCTCTTCGACGACGATCCCGAGAACCAGGCGCTGGCCGCCGCGTACGGCGTCGTGATGGGGACCTCGCACGAGGCGCCGATGATGCGAGCGCAGGACGAGTGGGATCGCTACGGACAGTCCGGGGGCCGGTACGGCGGCAACGGGCAGTGGAACTTCGACAAGAACACGGAGGCGCTGAAGAAGTACTGGACCGACAGCATCAAGCGAATGAAGGACTACGAGAGCGTGGTCACCGTCGGGATGCGCGGCAACGGCGATCTGCCCATCGACGACGGCGGCAACATCGATCTGATGCAGCGGATCGTGGAGGCGCAGCGGAAGATCCTGGCCGACGTCACGGGCAAGGACGTCACCACCATCCCGCAGGTCTGGACGCTCTACAAGGAGGTCCAGCGCTTCTGGGACGAGGGCATGCGGGCGCCGGACGACGTGATCATCAACTGGTGCGACGACAACTGGGGCAACATGCGCGAGCTGCCCGATCCGTCGGCGCCGGAGCGGTCGGGCGGCTACGGGCTCTACTACCACTTCGACTACGTGGGCGGCGGCCGGAACTACAAGTGGATTGACACGAACCTCCTCCCCAACATCTGGGAGCAGCTCCACCTGTCGTATCGGTACGGCGTCGATCGGCTGTGGGTGGTGAACGTGGGCGACCTGAAGAACGAGGAGCACCCGCTCGAGTTCTTCCTGGACTACGCGTGGAACCCCGAGCGGTGGCCGATCGAGCGCCTGCCCGTGTGGGAGCGGCAGTGGGCGGCGCAGCAGTTCGGGCCGAAGCACGCGGCCGAGATCGCCGAGGTGCTGACGATGTACTCCAGGCTCCAGTCGCGCCGGAAGCCGGAGCTGCTCAACCGGGTCATCACCCTCAACCCGAACGCCAACATCGCCACGAACCCCGACAGCGCCGTGGTTTACGCCGACGGGAGCCCCTTCAGCCTGATCCACTACGGCGAGGCGGAGCGGGTCGTCGCGGAGTGGCAGGCGCTCGCGGCCGAGGCGGAGCGGATCAACGAGGAGCTGCCGGAGGCGTACCGGGACGCCTACTACCAGCTCGTGCTCTACCAGGTGAAGGCCAGCGCCAACCTGTACGAGCTCCGCCTGGCCGGGTTCAAGAACATCCTCTACGCCGCCCAGGGGCGCGCCGCCACGAAGGACATGGCCGCGACCGCCGAGGCCCGGCTCGCCGACGACAAGGCCATGTCGGACTACTACAACAATGCGCTGGCCGGCGGGAAGTGGAAGGGCTTTCAGACGCAGCCCAAGATCGGCTATGGCGGGCCGTATCCGGACTCGGGCTGGCAGCAGCCGGAGAGGAACGGCACCCTGCTGGACGACTTCATCTGGCCGGAGCTCAAGCAGATCAACGTGCCGCGCGCGGCGGACATGGGCGTGGCGATCGACGGGTCCGACAAGGTCTGGCCCGCGGAGCGGACGCCCGCGGTGCTGCCCGAGCTCAGCCCGTTCCAGGCCCAGCCGGCCCAGTACATCGAGGTCTTCAACCGCGGTCAGGAGCCGTTCGATTACCAGATCGAGCCGTCGGTGCCCTGGGTGAAGGTCTCGCCGAACAACGGCACGATCGAGAAGGAAGTGCGCGCGACCGTGAGCGTGGACTGGGCGGCGGCGCCCCAGGGGACCACGGAGGTGCCGATCACGGTGACGGCGTCGAACGGGCGCACCGTGGTCGTCCAGGCGGTCGTCAAGAACCCGGAGGTGAACCGCGAGGCGATCGAGGGGTTCGTGGAGAGCAACGGGTACGTCTCGATGGAGGCCGAGCACTTCACCCGGGCCGTGAGCGCGGACCCGATCTCGTGGCAGCTCATCCCGGACATCGGCCGGACGGCCGGGGGCATGACGCCCTTCCCCGTCACCGCGGCCAGGCAGACGCCCGGCGGTGACAGCCCGCGCCTCGAGTACACGATCCACCTCTTCACGACCGGGAAGGTGACGGTCTGGGCGTACCTGTCGCCGAGGAACAACGTGCTGCGCACCGACGGCCTGAAGTACGCGGTGTCCATCGACGACGGGCAGCCGCAGATCGTCAACGTCACGACGGCGCTCAACGGCATCCCGATGAACAAGTCGTGGGAGAGGAACACGTCGGACAACGTGAACCGCACGTCGACCACGCACACCATCGCTCAGCCCGGCGCGCACGTGCTGAAGCTCTGGATGGTCGATCCGACCGTGGTGGTGCAGAAGCTGGTGGTGGACACGGGCGGGCTCAAGCCGAGCTACCTGGGGCCGCCGGAGAGCTTCCGCGCGACGCGGTAGCGCGGCGCGAGGTGACGTCGACCAGCTACGACAGCACCGGCCTGTCGGCGTCCACCACCTACCATTAGGGCAACACCAGCACGATGTGGCTGACCTCGTGGGAGACGACGACCGACAAGACGTCGAGCCTCGTGTCGGGGAGCCACGACGGCTGGCACACGCTCGCAAGGACACCGTGCCGTGGCCGGGTGACCCCAACCTGGGTTGAGCCGCCCGCCCGGCCTCAACCTGGGTCGCCCCGCCCCCCTCGCCTCAACCCGGGTCGGGCCGACCCTCGGGCGCCCGCAGCGCCTGCACGATCGCCTTCCGCAGACAGGCCGCCGCCGGGTCCTTGTGCGTCCGCTCGTGCCACGCGAGCCACATCTCGTGCCCGAGGTCCGCCACGGGCAGCTCGACGACCCGCAGCGGGAGGTGCGACGCGAGCGCCTGCGCCGCGCGCCGAGGCATGCACGCGACGAGGTCGCTGCCGGCCGCGGCCATCGCCGCGGGCGCGAACCCGGGGACCACCAGCGCGATCCGGCGGACCAGACCCTGCGCGCGGAACGCCCGCTCGACAAGCGCGTGCCCCCGGCCCGGACGGCCGAGCGTGATGTGCACGTCGATGAAGCCCAGCCGCGGAAACGCGCTCCGCGTCAGGCGCCGGCCCACGACCGGATGATCCCGGCGGACCACCCCCACGGTCGGATCCCGGTAGAGCGCCGCGACGCGGAGCCCAGGATCGCGCCGCCGCAGCACGATCGCCGCGTCGATCCCGCCCTGGGCAAGGCCCCCCGAGGCGATCAGGGCGTCGATGCTCACCACCCGGAGCCGCGCGAGCGGCATCTCCCGCGCGAGCGCCGCCGCGACCAGCGGCACATCCGCGATCTGCGAGTTGTCGGCGCAGGCGAGCGTGAGCTCCCGGGTGGACGAGCGCGGGTCGAACGTCCGCCGGTGCTCGACCACCGACCGCACCTGGGCCATCGCCGCCGCGAGCTCCGGCAGCAGCTCCTCGGCCGCCGGCGTCGGCGCCATGCCGCGGCCATCGCGGACGAGCAGCGGATCGCCGAGGAGCTCGCGCGCCCTGGCGAGCGCGTTCGAGACCGCCGACTGCGTGACGCCCAGCCGGCGCGCGGCGCGCGTCGCGCTGCGCTCCTCGAGCGTCACCGCGAGCACGTGGAGCAGGTTGAGATCGATGGCCGATAGATTCACCACGGTGATGACATCTATCACGATCCATCACTGGAGGTGGCACGCGGCCCCTGTCTAGATACGGCCATGTCCACCCGCGAGAGACGCCCGACACGCGCTGGATTCGCGCCCCTGTGGCTCGCCGCCGCCGGCCTCGCCGCCGCCGGCTGCGACGATCTCCGCCAGTGCGATCCCCCCGATCCGGAGCGCCAGGCCGCGCTGCCCGCCGCGCTGTCGCAGACCGGCCTCTACGCCGACATCGCCGCGCGCACGGTGGCGAGCGACGTGGTGGCCTACGAGCCCGGCTTCGAGCTCTGGAGCGACGGCGCGGACAAGCAGCGGTTCATCCGGCTGCCGGAGGGCGCGCAGATCGACACAAGCGCTCAGGATGCATGGCAGTTCCCCGACGGGACCCGCCTCTGGAAGGAGTTCCGGAGGGACGGAGTCCTCGTCGAGACCCGCCTGCTCGCCAAGGTGGGCCCCGCCCCCGAGGACTGGGCCGCCGTCGCCTATGTCTGGAACGCCGACGGGACCGACGCGCTGGCGACGCCCGGCGGCGCCGAGGACGCGCGCGGCACGCCGCACGACGTGCCCGCGGCGGCAGAATGCATGGGCTGCCACGGCGGGACCGAGAGCCGCGTGCTCGGGTTCTCCGCGATCCAGCTCGCCGCGAGCCGCGGCGAGGTCGACCTCGACGCGATCGCCGCCCGGGGGATGCTCTCGGATCCTCCGCGCCGGCCGGTCCGGCTCCCGGGAGACGCCGTGGCGCAAGCCGCCCTCGGCTGGCTGCACGCGAACTGCAGCCACTGCCACAACAGGACCCGCCCGAGCAGCGACGGCGCGCGCTGCTACGACCCGCAGCGCAGGTTCGACTTCACGCTCCGGGTCGACGAGATCGCGTCGGTCGAAGCCACCGCCACCTACCGCACCGCCGTGGGCACGGTGATCCGCCCGGGCGATCCCGACGACAGCGACGTGGTGGAGCGCGCCCGGAGGCGCGATCCGGACTGGCCTTCGATGCCGCCCCTCGGGACCGAGATCGTCGACCAGGACGGCCTGGCGGCGCTGCGCGCCTGGATCCGTCGGCTCTAGGCAGGAGCGCGGCGCTCGGCCGGACAGGACGGCGTTTTTGCCACACTGAGACAGTCCGCGACGGCCAATCGAGCGGCAACTCGTCGCGCGGCCTCAGCCGCGACGCGAATCGCGCGCTGCTCGCCTGGCACATGGATTGCCAACACGCCGACAGCGCGGCGCCAGGAATCCAGGACGAAACCGCTTCTCCTCGGCCCGCCCAACCACCATGTCCACCCGCTTCGACAGCCTGATCACGCGCCTGCGCAGCGCATGGAAACCGGTCAAGCAACCCACCGCCCCGCGCGCCTACCGGTGCCAGTGCGAGCGGCCGGTGTTCTTCCGCAACAGCGAATGCCTCGCCTGCAAGACGCCGCTCGGTTATGAGCCCGAGCGCGCCCAGGTGATGCCGCTGAAGCCCGGCGCGCCCGAGGGCACCTGGCAGCTCTGGCACGACGCCGCGGCCGCGCCGCGCCTCTACCGGCGCTGCGGCAACTTCGACACGGCGTCCGGCTGCAACTGGCTCGTCCCGGTGGCGGCGGAGACGCCCGCGCTCTGCGCCGCGTGCCGGCTCAACCGCACCATTCCGGACCTCACCGTCGTCGAGCACCAGGCGCTGTGGCGCCGCATCGAGACGGCCAAGCGACGGCTCGTGTCGCAGCTCCTCGCGCTGAACCTGCCGGTGAAGTCCAAGGTCGGCGAGGATCCGGAGCACGGCCTCTGCTTCGACTTCCTCGCCTCGCCGCCCGACGGGCCCAGGGTGATGACCGGCCACGCCGACGGCGTCATCACCCTGAACATCGAGGAGGCGGACGACGCCACGCGCGAGCGCATCCGCGCCGCGATGCGCGAGCCCTACCGCACGCTGCTCGGGCACTTCCGGCACGAGATCGGCCATTATTACTGGGACCGCCTGGTGCGCGACACCGGATGGCTCGCGCCGTTCCGGGAGCTGTTCGGCGACGAGCAGCAGGACTACGCCGCAGCGCTGAAGGCCAACTACGAGCAAGGCCCGCCCGCCGACTGGCCGCAGCGCTTCGTCAGCGCCTATGCCAGCATGCACCCGTGGGAAGACTGGGCCGAGACCTGGGCCCACTACCTCCACATGGTCGACACCGTGGACACGGCCCTCAGCTTCGGCATCGACGCCGACGAGGTGGAGCTCGACGTCGAGCCCTGGGGCACCGACGCGCTGTGGCGGCCGGACGATCCAGGGGCCGCGAGCTTCCTCGGCTTCCTGAACGCCTGGGTGGAGCTGACGGCCGTGCTCAACGAGATGTCGCGCAGCATGGGCCAGCACGACTTCTACCCGTTCGTGATGCCGCGCCCCGCCGTGGCCAAGCTTCAGTTCATCCACCTCGTGGTGAACGGAGCCCTCGCCGCGACCCAGCCGGCCGCGACCGCGCCCGCCGCGACCGCGCCCGCCGCGACCGCGCCCGCCGCGACCGCGCCCGCCGCTACACCAGCGCCTTAGGCCAGGTGAACGAGAAGGCCGCGCCGCGCCCGACGTCCGAGTCGAGGGCGACGGCGCCGCCGCTGCTCTCGACGATCTTCTTCACGAGCGCGAGCCCGACCCCCGTGCCCTCCGACCGGTCCCGCGCCTCCAGCGTCTGGAAGATGATGAACACCTTGTCGTGGAAGCGCGGCGAGATGCCAGGGCCGTTGTCCGCCACCGTGAAGCGCCAGTGCGAGCCGGCGTCCGCGCACGAGACCACCGCGCGGCCGTTCCCCTTGTCGGAGTGGTGCTTGATGGCGTTGCCGATGAGGTTCATGAACACCTGCTGGAGCAGCGCGCGCTCGGCAACGACGCTGGGCAACGGGCCGGCAATCTCGACGCGGAAGCCCCCCGGCGGCGACAGGAGATCCACCACCTCGTCGACGAGCGGGCCCACGGCGACCACCTCGGTGGGCACGCGGATGCGCCCGACGCGCGAGTACGCGAGGATGGCGTCGATGAGCGCGTCCATGCGCTGCACGCGGATGCGCAGGAGCTCCAGGTTCCGCTTGGACACGTCGCTGAGCCGCTCGCCCTCGTCGTCCTCGATCCACTGCGAGAGGTTCGCGATGCCCCGCAGCGGCGCCTTGAGATCGTGCGACGTGATGTAGGCGAACTGGTCGAGCTCGCGGTTCATGCGCTGCAGCGCCTCCGTGAGCCTCGCCAGCTCGTCCGCGCGCTGGCGCAGCGCGAGCTCCGCGTTCATGCGCTCCGTCACGTCGGTGCACGCGCCCGTCATCGTGAGCGGCCTGCCCTCGGCGTCGCGGAGCATGCGGCCGCGATCGAGCAGCCAGTGGACGCTGCCGTCGGGCCACACCACGCGGAACTCCAGGTCGAAGTCGGCGCCGTCGTGCACGCAGCGATCGAGCGCCTCGAGGACGCGCTCGCGATCGTCGGGGTGGACGAGGCCCGTGAACTGGTCGATGTGGCGCGCGGTCGCGCCCGCCGGCAGGCCGAAGAGCCGATCGAGGTTCTCGTCCCAGTCGAGCTCGTTCGTGGCCGGGATCCAGCGGAACGTACCGGTCGCCGAGGCGTCGAGCGCCGCGCGGAGGCGCTCCTCCTTCTCCTGGAGCGCGCGCTGCGCCTGCCGCTGCTCGGTGATGTCGTGGCACGTGCCGAGCATCCGCGCCGGCCCGCCGTCGGGCGCGCGCTCGACCTCCGTGCGCGCGTGGACCCAGCGCGTGGCGCCGTCGGGCCGCACGATGCGGTAGGTCATCTCGCCAGCGCCCGCCTGCCAGAGCAGCGCCTCGAGCACGGCGGCGACGCGCGCCCTGTCCTCCGGGTGGACGCAGGCGATGGCGGCGTCGGGCCGGACGCCGCCGCTCTCGCTCGGCAGGCCGTGGATGCGGAGCTGCTCCTCGGACCAATCGAGCTTGCCCGCGGCGACGTCCCACGACCAGCTCCCGAGGTGCGCGACCTCCTGCGCCTTCGCGAGCTGCTCGCGGCTCTCGCGCAGCGCGCGCTCCGCGCGGGCGCGCTCGATGGCGATGGCGGCGAGGCGCGTCGCGACGCGGACGATCTCCTCGTCGGCGGGGGTGGGCGCGCCGGGCGCGGACCGGTACACGGCCCAGGTGCCGAGCACCTCGCCCTTCGAGGAGACGATGGGCGTGGACCAGCAGGCGCGCAGCCCGAGCGGCAGGGCGAGCTGGCGGAAGTCGGCCCAGAGCGGATCGGTCGCGATGTCCTCCACGACGACCGGCGCGCGGCGGTGGGCGGCGGTGCCGCACGAGCCCGCGCGCGGGCCGACGAGGATCCCGTGCACCGCCTTGTTGTACGACGCCGGCAGGCTCGGCGCCGCGCCGTGCAGGAGGCGGCGGCCGTCCTCGCTCGCGAGCAGGACGGTGAAGCGGCGGCCCGCCGAGAGCTCCTCGGCGTCGCGGCACAGCACCTCGAGCGTCTCCTCGATGCCCTGGTCGAGGGCGATCATCTCGAGCACCTTGCGCTGCCACCCGAGGAGGATCTGCTGCCGGCGCTGCAGGGTGGCGTCCATCATCGAGCCGATCATGCGGACGGCCTTCCCAGTCGCGTCGCGCAGCACGAGGCCGCGGTCGTAGATGTACGCGTACTCGCCGTCGGCGCGGCGGAAGCGGTACTCGCCGCTCCACGTCGTCGCGGTGCCGTCGATGGCGTCGTGGATGCTGCGCGAGACGCGCTCGAGGTCGTCGGGGTGGATGCGGCCCGTCCAGCTCTCGGGCCCCGGCTCGAGATCGTCGAGCCGGTACCCGAAGGTGCGCTCGAAGTTCTCGTTCCACCAGACCGTGCCGGTCGTGAAGTCCCAGTCCCAGATGGTGTCGTTCGTGGCCTTGGCGAGCAGGTGGAAGCGCTGATCGCTGAGGCGCATCAGGTCCTGCGCCATCCGGCGCGGCGTCACGTCCTCGAGCGCGCCCTCGTAGCGCGCGACGCGCCCGGTCGCGTCGCGGATGGCCCGCGCGGTGATGCTGACCCACAGGTGCGTCCCGTCGAGGCGCACGAACTCGACCTCGTAGCCGTGGACGGCGCCCTCCTGGTCGAGGATCCGCATGATCTCCTGCCGCTGCCGCTGGTCGGCGTAGAAGCCTGGGACGGGCAGGTCGAGGAACTGCGTGTGGTCCGCGTAGCCGAGGAGGCGCGCGAACGCGCGGTTCGCGTCGATGAAGCGCCCCGCGGGCGTGGTCGTGAAGAGCGCGACCGGGCACCCGGCGTAGAACGAGGAGAGGCGATCCTCGCCGGAGAGCGGGGCGAGCTCCGCCTCGGCGCTCGCCGTCTCGGTGCGGGTTGCGGCGTGGGGTTGGCTGGTGCGGAGGTCGTCGTTCATCCGGGGGCGTCCTTGCGGCGGGACACCTACCTTTGCGGGCGCGCTCGCACGAGCGCAAGCGCCATGCGCTCCGCCGCGTCATTCGGCGCACGCCCCGGCGCACCGCCGCGCCCGCCGCGCCCGGTCACCCCGCGCGATCGCGGGCGCACCCCCGGCGAGCGGCCTGCTCGCCGCTCCTACGCTGACAGCGCCGAGCGACTTCGCGCGATGGCCCGATGTGCTGAATGACCCCGATGCGAACACCCCATGTCCCGCCGACGGACGCCGTCGTGCGGCCCCTACGGGACATCCATCAGCGACAGGTTGACCGCATCGCTGACCTCCTCCGCGCGGATCGCCTCGATCATCGCGTCGAAATCGTCCCAGTACCACAGCTGGTCCTCGTCGACCCCGAGGTGGTCGTAGCCCGGGAGCCCGTGATTCGTGAGCAGGATGATCATCAGGTCTCGCGCCGGATCGGGGTCGATGACGATGAGCGTCCCGGCGCCGCCGGTCTTGCTGTACGCGACGGTCGAGGTGTGATCGCCGCCGGGCCACGCGCCGGGATCGTACATCTCCCACCCGAGCCCCTTGCCCGAGTAGAACAGGTTCTGGGCGAACGTGGTCGCCGGCGTCGGGAGGCCCATGTCGCCCGTCTGCAGCGTCGTCATGCGCTCCACCGAGGGCCGCGACATGATCCGCTGGCCCGGACAGGACAGGAGCATCGGGTTGCAGAGCGCGTCCGGGCCCCAGACGTGGACGCCCCGGTTCAGGAGCATCTGCCCGAACTTGGCGAGATCGAGCGCCGTCGAGAACAGGCCGTCGCACCCGGTCAGGTGGCCGTGCTGAGGGGTCCCCGTGTTCTCCTCCACGTCGTAGTCGGTCTCGTCCTGCACCTCGCCCCGCAGGTAACGCCCGCGCACGCTCGACCACGCCGTCCCCACGAAGCGCTCGCCCTTCGCCGGCATGTAGACCTTCGGCCGGTAGGACGTGCTCGACATCTCGAGCGGATCGAAGATGTTGGTCTTCATCAGCCCCTGCAGCGAGTCGCCGCCCGCCTTCTCCAGCACGTGGCCGAGGAGGCGAAACCCGAGGTCGCTGTAGAGGACCTTCTGGCTCGGCGTGTAGAGCAAGGGCGCCGTGAGCATCGTGTGCCAGCGGTCGCTGGCGCCGAGGACGCCGCTCGCGTCCATGTCCTCGCCCGACACGTAGCGCATCAGGTCCCTGACCGTCACGCGCGCCTTGTCCGGGCTCGTGGCGAACTCGGGGAAGTACGACGCGACCGTGTTGTCGATCTTGAAGCCGGGGAACCGGCCGGACTCCTGCATCCTCATCGCCAAGAAGACGGTGAACGGCTTCGTCATCGACTCGAGATCGAAGATCCCGTCGCGCGGCATCGGCGGCGAGGGCATGTCCGGCCAGCTCGCGTTGAACCCGTCGCGCTCGCCCAGCGCCTCGTGGAGCACGATCCGCCCATGGCGGGCGACCAGGAGGACGGCGCCCTGGATCTCCCCGCCCGCGATGGCGTCCTCCAGGGCCAGCGTCGCATCGCGCAGCCCGGCGCTGCTCATGTACACGGACTCCGGCTCCGCGGGCTGCAGCCTGCGGGGCCACGCTCCGCTCGAGGGCTGAGAGGCACCCCCGTAAGCGACGTCCGGCGCGCCGAAGCCCGCCAGGACCGCCAAGGAAGACACGAGAATAGACGTCGTTCCCATGGATGATGCCTCCTCGCCAGAGCTGCCCGGCGACAAAAGGTCGAGACCACCATGATAACGCGCTCTCCAGCGCGTCAGCTAGCCGGGTTTGTCCCGACAACGATGCTGGTTTGACGTACGCAGACGCCCCGCGGACACGGGGTGTCAAGACGAAACGAGCGCCCTTGTGCGAAGGCGCCGCCGCTCTGCACACGTGTCCGATGAACGCTCGCAAACAATCGCGCCGTCAGATGTTGCATAGGCCACATGCGGTGAGCGCATCGCGCCCGACCTCTCCGTCCACGATGCCGCGGCGCGCCTCTTCGGCTTCGGCGCGCGGAGGGCGGGCGGGCGGGTCAGTCGATCGGTCCGCAGCCGAGCGCCATCGATCTCTCGCGCGCCCGCGCCGCGGTCTGCGAGGGCGGGCTCGCGCCTCCCCAGCGCGCGATCACGCTCGCGTAGGCCTGGCACGCGCCGGCGATGTCCCCCGTCTGCTCGAGGGCCTGACCGAGGAACCAGAACGAGCGCACGTACGTCACCGGCCAGTCCAGCATATCGCACGTCATGACCGCCTTGCGGAGCGCGGGGATCGCGTGGCCGGGCATGCCCGCGAGGTGGTAGACCGCGCCGAGATCCGCGTGGACGTCGTGATCGACCTGATCGCTCATCAGCGCGCTGACCGGCAGCGCGGGGACAGCCTCCGCGGCCTCCTCGAAGCCCTCGATCCAGCGCGCGTGCGCCCTCACCACGGCGGAGAGCGCGCGCTCGGCGCCGGCCGGAGCGCCCGACGGCGGCAGGTGCTCGGCGCGCCGCTCCTGGAACGCGGGCCAGGAGATGAAGCCCGCATGCAGCATGACCCGCAAGAGGTCCGCCGAGCCGCTGGCGCAGGCGACGTAGTTGTCGAGGCACGTCTCCGCGATGCGCGCCGCCTCGATCTCGCGATCGGTCTCGAGATAGATATCGACGAGCGCGCGGGCGACGTCGGCGTGCGCCCTCGACTCCGCGCTCATCCGCAGGCGCGCGCTTCGCAGCAGCACCTCGGCCTCCGCGAAGTCGCCCGTGAGCGCGCGCACGCTCGCCTCGTCGATCAGCGCGACGTAGCGTCGCTCCGAGTCCGGCAGCGAGACCCAGCCCTGCCGCAGCGGCACCATCACCGCGTCGGCAGACCGCCCCTGCGCGTAGCTCGACGACGCGAGCTTGCGCTGGATCGCCTGGCCCCTCGCGCCCGTCATCCACAGCATGAGCTGCAGGTCCTGCTCGACCTCGCCGCAGCTGCCGAGCGCGCTGTGGATCTCGCTCCTGACCTCGTAGCAGCTCGCCGCCTGGGGTGAGATCGCGAGGCACTGGTCGACGGCGGCGGCTGCGTCCTGGAACGACCCGAGGTGCCGCAGCGACCGCGCCAGCGCGGCCCAGCCCTGGGCGCGCTGCGGCTCGCTCGTCGTGGCCCGCGTCGCCGCCTCGACGCTGGCGTGGATGTTCCAGCGCAGCGCGCGGCGCGCGAAGAGGGCGAGCACCTCCGCGTCGCGCGGGCGCTGCGCGGCGAGCGCGGAGAGCCGCGCAGCGCAGAGCGCCGCGTCCCCGGGATCGCCGCCGAGCAGGGGCTCCATGGCATGGAGGAGCGCTCGCTCGCGGGCGTCGAGCCCATCGCGCAGCGCCTCGGCGCGCGCGTAATGCATCCGCGCCTCGGCGCGGTCCGGCGCGTAGATCGCGAGGCGGAGGTGCGCTGCGGCCAGCGCGTCGTCGAGGGCGATCGCCTGCCGCAGGCGGTCCGCCGCCTCGCCCTCGTTGGCGTCGCCGACGGCCTCGAGCGCGGCTGCGTACCGGGACAGCGCCCGCGGATTGATCGCGGGGGGCGGCGGCCGCTCCTCGACCGGAGCCGGGCCCCCCCGCCACGCCAGCACCACGGCGACCAGGCCCGCGAGCGCCACGGCGAGGCCGATCGTCCAGGCCGCCCGCCCGGGCGACGGTGCGCCTTCCGGTCGAGCGGGGCTCCGCCGGGGGCGGCGGGGTGTTGGGGCGCTCGGTCGGCGCCATGGGGTCGACCTCGGCGAGGACCTTGACCCGCTGGCTCGAGCCGTCGACGAGGAAGATGTTCTCCGGCTTCAGATCGCGGTGGATGACGCCCCGGGCGTGCGCCGCGGCGACGGCCGAGACCACCTGCGAGAAGATGGAGGCCACCTCCGGGAGGGACATCCTCGGCCCGCGAGACAGCCTGTCGGCGAGCGACTCGCCGGAGAGCAGCTCCATGATCATCACGGGCGCTCCGTCCTCGAGCGCCACGTCGTGCACCGCGACCACATTGGGGTGGTCGCGCTCGTGCGCGATCCTCGCCTCGCGCAGCAGGCGCAAGCGCACCGCGCCGGACACGCCCTTCACGAGCTTGAGCGCGACCCGCGCGCCGGTCAGCGCGTGGCTCGCGGCCCAGACCACGCCCATGCCCCCTTCGCCGAGCAGCCGATCCAGCCGGTACTTGCCTGCGACGATGTCGCCGGGGCGAAAGCTCCGCCTCGCGCCCTCGGCTCGCTCGTCGCCCTCGCCAGGCGGAGACGCCCTTCCCAGAGCGTCCGACGTCGCCTGGAGGTCCTGCGTGTCGCTCCCCTCCGGTGCGCTGCGCACGACAGACTACACTACGCGTCCGGCCTCACCTGTCCAGACCGAAAGCAGCCCGCGCCGCAGGCGATCGACAAGGCGCTCGGCGGCTGAGCGAGGCAGCGCCCGAGCCCCCGCCGCCGGCCGAGACGAGGCGGAAAGCTGCGCGCGCCCGAGCCGCCTTCAGCGGCTCGGAACCCACGAAGCGCCTACGGACCGACGTAGCGGTAGACGCGGATCCAGTCGTACTCGGCGCGCGTGGGGGCGGTGCTGCTGTCGACCGGGCCTGCCCAATCTGGCGACCCAGAAGCCCAGATCGTCAAGAGGATGTTCTGAGGGAGGACCATGCGTTCCATCTCCTCGGTGGCCGTGTGCAAGAGCGCTCCGTCGACGTAGAAGCGCGCCTCACCGGGCACCCATTCGATGACATAGGTGTGAAAGCCCGCTGCGGGGTTGAAGCCCAAAGTAACGAGCTCGGGGAACTGGAGGTGGCCGGTGGCTGGATCAGCGGGCGGGATGTTCACCATGTGGTTGAACTGAACGCGATCGGTGTTTTTGCCCAGAAACTCGATGTCGAGCTCGTTCCAGTCGTCGGGCGGCCATGGGGTATAAATGAGCACCAGAGAAGAGACGACCGCGGAGCCCTGCGCGAACCGCGCTGACGCTTCTATTTTTCCGTAGGTCAGCGTCTCGCGAGAGCGCATCTCCACGCCGCGAAAGGGCTTGCTGGTATCGTTGGCTGCCGTCAGCGAGAGGCGCAGGATGCCGTCGCTGACCGCCGCGTTTTCGCCGGTGAACTGCGCGAGATTGCCGTCCCAGCTGTGGGTCATCAGCTGCCAGCGCGCGAGATCGACGGTGTCGAACGGATCTTCCCAGGCGAGCTCGAAGCTGCCATCGCCAGCGCCGCCTCCAGCGGCGCCACCCGTGCCGCCAGCCGTCGCGCCGCTCGTCGCGCCGGAGCTTGCGCCGCTCGTCGCGCCGGAGCTTGCGCCCCCCGTACCACCTGCGCCACCGGTCATGGGCATCTCTGGCGGCATGCTGCCATCGCCGCCGGTCATGGGGCCGGCAGCAGCCCCACCCGTCGCCGTGTTGGAGGGACCTCCACCGGTGCCGGGGGAGGAGCCCGGATCCGGCGAGTCGTTGGAGCATCCCGAGAACGCCAGGAGCGCGAGCAAGGCGAGGGCTGATCGACTTCGCATGCCGATCGCATACCCAACCGCCGCACGGCGAGCATCCAAGTTTGTGCGTTTCCGCAGCCTGAAGGCCGATTCGCGGAGCAGCGATGCCGGAACGAGGGGTCGGGTCGCGCGAGCTACCCGGGATCTCGGCGATCGTGCCGTGCGCTCAACGGTTCCAACCTGTCGGCGAGCAGCTTCCGGGTGCCTGGGTCGAGGAGCGCGCTGGGCGCCATGCCCAGCAACTCTCTGATCACCTGGTGACAGCGCGAGTAGCTGCCGAACCCGGCGTCGAGCGCCGCGTGAGTCAAGTGGATGCAGCCCTGTTCGAGCAGATCGAGGAGCTTCAGCGTTTGCAGCCGGTTCTTGTACTCCGTCAACGACAGCCCCTGGTCGCGGCGAAACTTGCGGCTCACATCGCCGCGGTTGCTGGCCAGGCGCCGGGTCAGCTCGTCGCGGCGGAGGCTCGGCGCCTCGACCAGCAGGGCCGCAGCGCGGTGGCCAAGGCTCACCTGCGGAGGAGGCGTCGTCTGGGCCAGCGCTGCGAACAGATCGAGCAGCCGTCCTTCGACGGCCGGGTCGTCGCGGCTGCTCGGCACCTGGGCCATCGCGTCTGCACAAGCCAACAAGGCCGCCTCGTCGAGGCGCTGCGGAGGCCGAGAGAAGCTCGGCGCGCAGCCGTGCTCGCGCGCGAACGCATCGATCAGCTCGGGCCGGAACCCTACCACATAGAGCTCGAGGTCCGGGCTGGCGTCTTCGAGATAGTGATCCAGCCCGGGCGGGTACCACAACAAGGATCCGCGGCCCATCGGAACGCGACGATGCCCCACGCGAAAGATGGCGGTTCCCCGGACGACGAGGTTGAACTCCGGCTCGTCGTGGAAATGGGCTGGTCGCCGGTAGACGGGATGATATCGCCAGGCCTGGGCGCGTCGACCTTCGGGCATGGGGAACGACTGCCACAGCAGGTTCACGGTACGTCCAAGGATAGTGCAGCCTGGTTAGGGAAGCACTCATGAAAAGCGGGGGCCAGGACAAGCAAACGGCTTCCGTGAAGTCATGCTCTCGCGGCTGCCCGCCTCTCGTACAGCCACGCTGTAGCTGTTCGGGGTCCACGGGCTCAGCGCCGATAGAGCCGCTGGAGCCGCTTCACGAACGCCGGCTCGAACACCCCGTCCACCCGGATCGAGTAGCGGAAGAACGGGTCCGGCTCGACCCCGTGGTAATCCATGTCGTTGAACCAGTAGATGGGTGCCTGGACGACCGTGCGCTCCTCCCCTTCCCTGTCGCAGACATAGAATCGCTTGCCGCCGCGCGGCGCGAACGAGATCGACTGCGCCACGCCGAGCGCGCTCCCGGGCTCGGTGTCGCGGTGCGCGGGCGCGTGGTCGTTCGCCTCGAGGCCAAAGAGCACGCAACGCCCGATCTCGACGAACGGAAGCCCGCGGAGGAACTCGACCGTCCGCGGGAAGACCGCCCTCGCCTCTGCCGAGAAATCTTTGCCGGCGCCGGAGTGCTTGTCCTCCCAGCGGTCGTTCTCGAGGAGGTGATAGCAGACCTTCCAGGGGAAATAGACGCCGTAGCGGTACTTCAGGTACAGCATCTGCGCCCGCGAGAGCGGGTGATCGGTCTCGTCTCCGAAGGTGTGCTCGCCGCCGCGCTCGAGATCGAAGGCGGACGGGTCGTCGGCGAGCGCCACGAAGTCGCGGAGCTCCTCGCGCGAGAAGCCGCCGATGACCTGCCCGTAGTCCACGTACGGATCCTCGTGCACCCACGGCGCGACCACGCCCATCCACTTCAGGCTCCCGCCGGTGTACGAGGGCTCGACGCGGCAGAGCCCGAGCACGATCTCGCGATCGAGCTCCGGGAAGCAGGACGTGTCGATCAACGGCGAGAGATCGATGTACGGGCGGCCCCACAGGCCGCACAGCTTGCTCACGACGCCCCCGCGCCGAGCGCCGCGAGGTACCGCTCGGCGACCCACCGATCGAACGCGTGCACGCCGTCCTCCACCGCGGCGTAGGTCGACGGCGCGTAGCCCGGGGCGCGCATCCCGCGCTGCTGGCGCTCGCAGATCGACCGATCCTCGCGGTTCACGGTGTCCCAGAAGGCGAACACGTCGGCCGGATCGAAGCCGGGGGTGAACGCCGCCGGGTGGAAGTAGGTGTCGGCGACCACGTGGGTCCGGTCCGGCGCGCGCGGGGTGAGCCGGTACGTGAGCAGGTAGTCGGGCTGGAGGCTCGTGAGCAGGCCCGGGAAGAGCATGGCGTCGCGCACCCGCCGCCGCTCCGCCTCGGGGACGATCAGCGGCCGCGCCCCGCGCGCCGCGCCGAGCGAGACCGTCTCGGCGCCGGGGACGAGCTCCATGAGCCCGCCGAGCCACGGGCCGCCCCCGCCCCAGGACACGGCGTCGTCGCACGGGGTGAGCCGCTCCAGCGCGGGGTGGACGCGCGGGAAGTGGTGAGACTCCTGGAAGTTCTCGACGCAGAGCTTCCAGTTCGCGGCCACCTCGTACTCCACCCGCCGGCCCCGCCGGAGCGAGCGCAGCTCGGGGCGCGCGAGCCACGGCGGCGCGCCGCCGAGCGCGCTCTCGAGCGGGGGCGCCCCTGGGTCGAGCGCCACGAAGAGGAAGCCGAAGAGGGCGCCCGCCCGCGCGGGCAGGAGGCCGTGCGCGCCGCGGTCGAAGCCGGGGGGCGCGTGGGGCGCCGCGCGCAGGGCGCCGGAGAGCTCGTAGGTCCAGCCGTGGTACGGGCACGCGAGCTGAGAGAGCCGGCCGCACGCGCCGTCGACGAGCGTCGCCGCCCGGTGGCGGCAGACGTTGTGGAACGCGCGGATCTCCAGATCCGCGCCGCGGAGGACGAGGATCCCCGCCGGCGTGAGCGGCGCGAGCACCCACTCGCCGGGGCGGGCGATCTCGTCCTCGCGGCCGACGCAGACCCACGAGCGACCGAAGATCTCGGCCTGATCGAAGGCGAACACGTCCTCGTCCCAGTAGGCGCGCGCGGGCAGCGGGCGGGCGGCCGACAGCGGCGCGAGCACGGCGCGGAGGTCGGCGGGGGAGAGCGGGAGCGCCGGCAAGCGGGGCGATGCTACCAGAACGGGAGCGAGGCGCGCGCCGCGCGGCGCGCCGAAGAAGCGCCGCTCAGCCGGTCGGGCGCGCGTCGACCCCGAAGGTCAGCAGCGCCTCGTCGACCTCGACGCCGCGGAACCGCTGCACGTCGACGCACGGCTGGTCCACGTGGGGCGGGCACAGGTCGCCCTCGCACGTCTCCTCGGTCGTCCGCGTCACGACGCCCCTGACCGTCGACCCGTCGACCGTCATCGAGACGCTCACCCGCAGGCGGGCGATCGTCCTCGTGGCGCCGACGATCTCCCGGAAGCGGTCGTCGTCCCCGTCGTCGTCGGCGTCGACGAACCCGTCCTCGAGCTCATCGCGGTCGTCCAGCTTGTCGCCGTCGGTGTCGACCACGCGGTCGCGCGACGGATCCGTGTCGTCGTCGCCGTCCTTGTCGGCGTCGACGAACGGGTCGACGTCGTCCGAGATGCCGTCCTGGTCGGCGTCGGTGACCGTGTCGCGGAAGGGAAACTCGATGTCTTCGGAGCTGCCCTCGAAGGTATACGGGTCGTCCTCCGAGGAGCCATGCAGCACGAGACCGCCGGTGTCGAGCACCGCCTCGTCGTCGGTCGGGAGGTAGAGGAGCAGCGTCTGGCCGTCCCGGAACGTGGTGGCGTCGTACTTCTGCGCGAGGAGCGGCCGGTCGCCGGGGAAGCAGCCGGGCGCCTGCTCGGGCGCCTCGAGGGCGACGCGGTACACCGCGTAGTCGCCCGCGGAGAGGCCGCCGCACGAGGCGACGCCGGCCAGGGCGGCCAGGAGGGCGGCGCGGGCCGAACGCGCACGAACGTCTCGTCGATCAAGCATGTCCATCTCCTCCGCGGCGCTCGGGGATGCGCCACGGTTCAGCACTCGAACACGTCGCTCCCGCCGCACGAGTAGTAGCACTGTTCGCAGTTCAAGCATCTATCGTAGCTGGAGTACGTCTGCACCCCGTCCGGATACACCTCCAGGCACTCATCGATGCAGGCGTCGTTCGCGCAGGTCACGAGGCACTGGACGAGGAAGTAGCAGTCGTCGCTGATGGTGCACGCCTCGAGCTCGTCGGCGCAGCTCCCCTCGTTCGCGCACGCGACGCACCCGCTCGTGGCGCTGCCGCAGACGCCGATGTCGTCGCAGGCGACGGCGCCGGTCTCGCAGTCGATGACGTCCGTGCCCTCCTCGCAGTACCCGGAGCCCTCGGGCTCGTCGCAGTCGCCGTTGTTCACGTAGGGGCACGGCGCGCCCGCGCAGTCGGCCGCGTCGGTGCCCTCGTCGCAGATCCCGGTGCCCTCGGGCTCGTCGCACTCGCCGTTGTTCGCCTCGGGGCAGGTCGCTCCCATGCAGTCGTCGACGTCCGAGCCCTCGTCGCACCGGCCGGTGCCCTGGGGCTCGTCGCAGGTCCCGTCCTGCACCGACGGGCACGGCACGAGCTTGCAGTCGTCGACGTCCGTGCCCGCCGGGCACCGGCCGGCGCCCTCGGGCTCGTCGCAGATGCCGTTGCCGGTGTACGGACAGAAAGAGAGGCAGTCGGCTGGGTCGGTCCCGGCCGCGCACGTGTCGGTGCCCTGGGGCTCGTCGCAGATGCCGTCGCCGGCAGAGGGGCAGTGATCGCGGCCTTTTGGCTCGAGACAGCCGAGGAGGGCCGCCGCGTGGGCGTTGCAGACCTCGGCCAGGTGATGACCATCCACGCACCGGCCCTCCAGGCGGACGCAGTCGGCATAGGCCTTGTGCTCGTCCTGACAGCGCTCCTCGGCCCGCTCCTCGATGGCCTCCTGCTCGGCCTCGCACAGGCCCTCGTTGTCCCCGGAGCAGTCCTCGCAGGCGCAGCGGGCCTCGCAGACCGTCGCGTAGACCGGCGGCCCGCCGCCGCCGCCGCCCGAGGTGGCGCAGGCGGCGAAGAGGCTGACGAGAGCTGCTGTGATCATCACGTGTGCGACACGCATGGGATCTCCTCATCATCTTCTGAAGCGAGGGCTCGTCCCGCCGGAGCGCAGCGCGCCGCCGCGAAGCCGGCGAGGGCACTACGACACGGCTGGCGCTGGGAGCTCCAGGTACCCTTCACCTGCGCACACCGCGCTCGTCCGATCCTCGCTTCGAATGTGATTGTAAAATTCTTCCGAAGGAAAACGGCTACGTATACCAGCTCAGCAGGCGGCGGGTCAATCATCGAGGCGGCGCTCGCGGCGGCAGCAGCGGAGTGCGCGCGCTCGGGCTGAGCTCGAGTCGGGAGATCACAGCGGGGCACGCAGCGTAGCGGCGATGCAGCGACGTGTGGCATGTCAGGCGCGCGGGTCAGGAGGAGGGCTCGCGCGGCAGACGAGAAAACGACGCTGCTGCCCGCAATGCGTGCTGCGCGCGACGTGGAGCGGACCCGACAATCGCGCGGGGTCGCCGTCGAAAAGCTGCGCTGAACGGGCTCTGCGGGGGCGGGGTGAGCGCGGCGTCGATCGAGCGCGGCGTTTCCGGGTGCTCTCCGCGCGGAAGAGCGGAGAGGAAGTGAAAAGAGCCGTTGGCTTCCGTGTCGTTTCGACAGAAGATGCGCGCGCGCCCATCGCGCTGCGGCGCCTCGCCTCCGACGGCCGGCACCGCGTCACTGGACCCCTACCGGCTGGAGAGCAGCGGATGAAGATGCGATCTTTGGTGTGCCTCTTTGCGTTGAGCTTGGTGACCGCGGCGTGCGGCGATGACGACCCGACGACCCCCGGGAGCGGAGGCAGCGGCAGCACGACGACCAGCGGCAGCACGACGGCGGGAACCGGCGGCGCTGGCGGCGAGGGCGGCGGCACCGGCGGCCAGGGCGACGGCGGCCAGGGTGGCGGCACCGGCGGCCAGGGTGGCGGCACCGGCGGTGGTGGCGGCGACGGCGGCGGCGGCGGCAGCGTCGCCTCCACCACCTCCGCCACCACCGGTGGCGGCGACGGCGGCGGCGGCGGCAGCGTCACCTCCACCACCTCCGCCACCACCGGCGGCGGCGACGGCGGCGGCGGCGGCAGCGTCACCTCCACCACCTCTGCCACCACCGGTACCGGCGGCGACGGCGGCGGCAGCGTCACCTCCACCACCTCCGTCACCACTGGCGGCGGCGGCGACGGTGGCGGCGGCGGCAGCGTCACCTCCACCACCTCCGTCACCACTGGCGGCGGCGGCGACGGTGGCGGCGGCGGCAGCGTCACCTCCACCACCTCCGTCACCACTGGCGGCGGCGGCGACGGTGGCGGCGGCGGCAGCGTCACCTCCACCACCTCCGTCACCACCGGCGGCGGCGGCAGCGTCACCTCCACCACCTCCGCCACCACCGGCGCCGGCGGCGGCGAGCCCGCTGCCGACGGCGCTGCCTGCACCGACGGTGCCACGTGTGCCAGCGGCGCCTGCCTCCCGGAGACCGGAAGCGGCTTTCCCTCCGGGTACTGTAGCGCGGAGTGCGTGACGGACAGCGACTGTGCCGGCGGCGGCACCTGCTTCCTCGTGAACGAGGAATCTGGCTTCACCATGTGCGCCGCCGAGTGCGAGACATCGGACGACTGCCGCGACGGTTATGCGTGCATCCCAGGCGGGGTGTGCTGGCCGAGCTGCACAAGCGACGCGCAGTGCACGGAGGTGGGCGTGTGCGATGACTACTGGGGCGCCTGCTATACTCCGGACGGCAGCGCTTGCACGGAGGACAGCGTGTGTTCTGGCGACTGGTGCATCTCCCAGGCCGACTACGGCTTTCCGGGCGGCTACTGTTCGGGCTTCTGCGGCGTCGACCTCGAGTGCACGGGCGGTGGCACCTGTTACATGGAGCCGGGCGACACCACCGGCATCTGCCTCACCTCGTGCACGGCGGACAGCGACTGCCGCGACGGCTACATCTGTGACGCCGACAATACCTGCTACCCGGGCTGCACCAGCGACGCTCAGTGCTCGGACGGGTACGTCTGCAATGCCGTTGGCTACTGCGACCCGCCGGCGGGCGATGGCGCCGACGGCGACGCTTGCGCCGCCGACGCCGACTGCGCCGGCGGCTTCTGCTTCTCCGACGCCGATGGCTGGCCGGGCGGGTACTGCACGGGCCCGTGCACTCCCGGGGCCGACGACTGCGCCGGCGGCGGCTACTGCGACTCGGACAGTGAGGGCAACAGCGCCTGCATCGCCGAGTGCGAGACGGCGGACGACTGCCGCGACGGCTACGTGTGCAGCGCTGGCCTCTGCCTGTAGGGCTGACCCAGCGGCGCTGAGCACCCGCAGAGGGCCCGTCCAACGCGACGGCGGGCCTCTGCGACCTCCTCCCTGAGGCGGCGAGCCCCGGTTCAGCCGGGCTCGCGCCCGCTCCGGCGGCGCCGTCGCAATGCCGCCAGCGCGATCAGCGCGAGCGCCGCCGCCGTCGGCCCCTGGCCCGGGGCCCCGGCCGTCCGGTAGCCGCAGCCGCTGCTACCGCCGGCGCCCCCGGGCGCGGCCCCGCTCGAGCCGGCCGCGCTCCCGGCGCTGCCCGCGGCCGCCGCGCTCCCGCTCGCTCCCGCCGCGCCGCCCCCTCCCACGCCCGCGCTCGCGGCGCCGCTCGCCGACGACACCGAGCTCCCGCTCGCTCCCGCCGCGCCGCCGCCTCCCCCCGCGCCCGCGGCGCTGCCGGCCGCCACCGTGCTCCCGCTCGCCCCCGCCGCGCCGCCCCCTCCCCCCGCGCCCGCGCTCGTGGCGCTGTTCGCCGACGAGGCGCCCGGCGAGCCCGTCTCGCCGACCAGCGCGAGGTACGCCTCGGCGAAGCGCTCGCCGAGGAGCTGGTACGCGGCGGAGTCGAAATGCCACGTATCGTCGGCCCGCCGCGGGGCGAAGTCGTCCGTGTCGACCCACGCGACCCGAGGGTCTTCCTCGGCCACGGCCACCTGCGCCGCGCGCACGGCGTCGATGTTCGCCTCTTTGCCGGCGGCGATGGGCCCGCCGTTCGCCGGGTAGAGGTTGTCGCTGATCCGGCCGAGCACGACCGGGAGCCCGGGCGCGCCGAGATCCTCGCGGATCGCCGCGATGAAGCCGCGCAGCGTGTCGCCGTAGGTGAACGCGGCCGCCCACCCCGCCTCGTTCTCGCCCTGCATCCAGAGGAGCCCGGCGATCTCGACGTCGTGCCCCTCCGACTCGAGCCGCGCCAGGGCGTTGTCGAGCCGCGTCGGCTCGTCGGGGTAGCGGAGGGCGCGATCGCCTGTGTACGTCGCGGAGTCCAGCTTGCCGAGGAGCGCGTGGTAGAGCTGCGATTTGTAGAGCACCTCCGGATCCGGCCCCAGCCCGCGCCCCCAGTGGTCGACAAGGTTCGTGCCCCCTTGCGCCAGCTTCACGATCGCGATCCGGTGCTCGGGGTACGCCGCCGCCATCGCGTGGCCGAACGTGATCTCCGGCCCGTAGCGGCGCGCCTCGCCCTTCGGCTCGAGCGGCCCCCAGTCGGTGCTCGTCGCCGCGGCGTACGGCCCCCCCTCGCGCGCGTCGGGGTTGTGGTGGTCGTACCAGATGTCGGGCTGGCTCTGGAGCTCGGCCGGCAAAGCGGTGCCCACGCCGTAGCCGACCATGTTGGACTGGCCCGCGAGCACGAACAGCTTCACCGGCTGTGCCGCGGCGGACGCGGAGAGCGAGATCGCGAGAGCCGCCACGGCGATGCAGGAGCGCTTCATGACACGGTATATTCTCCGCTGGCAGCGCAGCGTCAATACGCCGGCGCGCGGCGGGGGCCGCCGTCCGATGAGATCGAACGCGAGGGAGCGGCGGCGCGATCTTCGACCTTCGACGCTTGAATGCGCCGTTCGTCCGGCGTTCACAGGACAGGATGTCGGGGGTTTACCCCGCAGGTGCGCAACCTCGTCGAGCTCGCCTCTCGATCACGATCAATCACGATCAATTCCCTTCGGGCGTCGCGTGGTAGGCGGCGCTCGACGTCGCGTAGACCCCGTTCGTCGCGTACGAGTAGCGGTGGGGCCGGACGTGATGCTCCGAGTGGCGCGCGCACCAGAGATCGGCGGCGCCGGTCTCCTGCCGGCGCTTCACGCACTCGGGGCAAGGCGGCTCGATCTCGGGCACCCGGCCGGCGGTCGCGTGATCCTTCGGCCGCACGATCCACACCGGGCAGCGCGCGAGCCGGGCGACGCGCTCGGCGACCGAGCCGAGGAGCAGCCGCTCGAGCCCGCGGTGGCCGTGAGAGCCGACGACCACGAGGTCGGCGTCGAGGTCGGCGGCGAGCTGAGCGATGTTCCCGGCCGCATCGCCGCGGCGGAAGTGGACGACGACGCGCTTGAGCCGCCTGCCGTCGAGCTTGGCGCCCAGGGCGCGGACGCGCTCGCTCGCGCGCGCCTGGAGCTGCTGGAGCGCCACGTCGGGCTTGGTGGCCGCCGCCGGCGCCCGCGAGAGCCCGACGCCGACCCAGCTCTCGGGCTCGACGTAGACCCCGTGCACCTCCGCGTTGTCGCGGCAGCAGGCGGACTCGAGCGCCTGATCGAGCGCGCGGTTGCTCAGATCCGAGAAGTCGATCCCGACCACGACGATGAACCGACCCGTTGCGCCCACGCTCGACATGACGTCCTCCTCAGCCTCGTTGCCAGTCCATCCGGGCGGGTTGCCCTGCTCTGCCCGGCGTGCTGCGCGGCGCGCCTCTCGGCACGCCGCGCGCGCGCTGCTCGCAGGGTTCGCACGGGCCGTGCCATGCGCTCCGAAAGGCGGAGAGCGGCGGGCCCTGCCATGCGCTCCGAAGGCGGAGCGCGGGCGACTCGCGCGCTGGGCGCGTCGCCCCGCGGGCGGCGGACCTCCGCGCGCGGCGCGCGGGGCGTGCATGCCTTTCGCCGCGGCGCAAACGGCGCGCGGCGGCGCGGGCGCGGCGCTCGGGGCCTGCCGCCCTGCCGCGGCGTTCCGGGGCGCTCGGGCGTGGCACGGGCGGTGCTCAACGCAGGGCGCGCCTCGGAGCGAAGGCCGCGGAGGCGAGCGGAGAGATGACGATGACGACCCTTGGACCGATCAACGGAGAGCACCCCATCCCGCAGCACGCGATCCGCAGCGCGCGCATCGTTGGAGACGACGGCGAGGCGTCGGTCGTCGCGACCGTCTATTGCCCGCTCAAGGAGCGGTCGGCCACGGTGCCCGAGTGCGAGTCGTGCCGTCGGTTTCACGCGCTGCATTTCGACGCGGCGTCGCGCACGACGTCGGTCGTCTGCCATACCGAGCGCGCGATGTCGGCCATGGGGAGCGCGGACCCGCTGGCCGGGGTGAGTCAGCACGTGAATCCGGCGGCGCCGCTCGCCGGGATCATGAGCCGGGACGTCATCTGCGTGCGGCCGGAGGTCACGGTCGACGAGATCGCGGCCCTGCTCATCCGCCACGGGATCAGCGGGATGCCGGTCGTGGATGCGGACGGCAAGCCGGTCGGCATGGTGTCGCGGGCCGACGTGCTCCGGGCGGCCGAGGAGCGCGGCGACACCGAGGAATCCGAGCGGATGAGCTTGCACCCGGCCGACGTCGCGCCGCTCGACATGGAGCAGGGCTTCTACGTGTACGAGCCCGTCAAGGTCACCGCGCGCGACGTGATGACGCCCGTCGTGGTGCAGCTGCACGAGAGCGCGAGCATCCGGCAGGCCGCGTCGCTGATGGCCTACGAGGGCGTGCACCGGCTGCCGATCGTCTCGGACGACGGCAAGGTGGTGGGCATCCTGTCGTCGCTCGACGTGCTGCGGTGGTTCGGGCGGAGCTGCGGATACCTGATCCCGCCGGGGCGCAGGAGAGCCTGAGGGGCGAGCGCCCCGAGCAAGAAGATACGCGGACGTGTCTGCGGATCTGGGGGTCGACGTAGGACATCAACCAGATCTGTCTGCGAATTTGGATCCAACAGTAGCGCATCATACAGATCTGTCTCCGGAGAGAGGTACTTGGTGTAGTTCATCATACAGATCTGTGTCCGGGAGAGGCTCCTGGTGTAGCTCATCATACAGATCTGTCTCCGGAGCGAGGCTTCTGGTCTAGCTCAGCACACAGACCTGCCTCCTGCGGTGGTCTCGAGCCTTCCCGCGCAGGCGGGGCTGCCTGATCACGGCGCGCGGCGGAGCGCGCCGCGCTGCCAGACGTAGCGGCCGCGGGCGCTGCAGATGCGCCGGTAGGCGGCGCGCACGCGCTGCCCGGAGGCGCTGCTCCCGCCGGACGCGCCTGGGAGGGAGTTGTTCGCGGCGATCCAGGGATGGTCGCACGAGGGGGTCGTCCCCGCCGTATCGTCGAATCGGATCGAGCTCCCCTCGACGCGAAGCTCGAGCACCACCGAGCACGGGATCGGGGCCCCCGGCGCGCACTCGTCGAGCGTCGCGCCGGTGGGGACGTCGAGCACAACCTGGAGCGCGCCGCTCCGCGCTGCGTAGAGGACCGTGTGCGTCACGACGGGCGCCGCGTCGGATTCCGGCTCGCGCGCGCGAGAGCACACCATCAGCTCGACCTCCGGCAGACTGAGCGCCTGGTGGCACGAGCACATGTTGATGCGCTGAGGCGGGCTCGTGGCGAGGGTCGACCAGCACGCGGCATCGGGACGCCACACGGCGCCGCGGGCGGCCAGCCAGGCATCCTGGTCGAACGGCGGGCCAGCCGGCGCGCTCGGGCCGGCGGTGGTCGCAGGAGCGGGTGAGGCCACCCCTGCATCGCCGAGCGACGACGGCGGCGATCCCGATCGAGGAGCCCCGGTGGTGCCGGGGCGTGGAGCATCGAGGTCGTTCAGCCCACCGCCGCCCGCCGAAGGGGCTCCGGAGGGCGAGGCCGGCGCCGCCGGCGCGCTCGCCGACGATGGGAGCCCCCCCGTCGAAACGTCGCCTTGGGGAAGGCGCTCTCGATCACAACCCGACTGACCTGTTGCCAGGGCTGCCGCGAGCGCGGCGACGACGCGCAGGACGAGGGCGCGCTTCAGCGCAGCGAGCCCTGCAAGAATCGTTGCAGAAAGGTCGGGGCCAAGGGACCGGGGACGGGGGCGTAGCCGCCGAGGAGCGCGAGCTGACACGAATCGTCGGCGCTCTCGCCCAAATCTGGATAGGCCCACATCACGTGATTCCAGAGCGGGTCGCTGCCGGCCTCGCAGGCCTTGGGCCGGTGCAGTGTCTCTCATCGAGGCCAGGAGCGTAAAGCGAGCGCGGTGACCTGTCGATCTTCCCGATCACGCGCGCTCGCACCTTGCCGCGCCGGCCCCCTGCTGATAGCTCGCTGAGAGCAATCACGAACGGAGGCGGCGGATGAGCGAATACCGGACAACCGCAGCGGCGCCGGTGCTGGTGGCGGCGTTCCTGGGTCAGATCTTCGGCATCGACCCGGTCACCGGGCGCGTGCTGTGGGAGCACAAGCAAGACGGGGCCGGGATCACGTCCACGGCGCTCCTGATCACACCCGCTGCGATCTACGCGGCGGCCCTCAGCAGCGTCGCCTGCCTGCGCTACCCGACGGGCGAGCTGCTCTGGGAGGTAAAGACCGCCACGCACGGCCGCGCCACGCTGGTCCTGGAGGGAGACCGGCTCTTCGTCGCCAAACAGGGCGAGATCGAGTGTTTCTCGATCACCGGCCAGCGCCTCTGGCACAACCGCTTCAAGGGCAAGGGAATGGGCCCGGTCGCCCTGGGCGTGCCGGGCAACGTCGCCCAGGCCGACGACAAGGAGTGACGCGCGCCGAGGCGCCCTGGTCCGCGCTGGCGAACCCCCTGCGCTCGCGCGCAATCGCTGCAGGCGCGCCCTCGCCGGCGGCCGGAAGTCGGAGGTCGCCAGCGCCGCGCACGCGGCGCATCGAGCCAGCTCAGCTCGCCCGCCGCGCTGACCACCGCTGCCAGAAGCCGAGCTCCGCCCGGTGGTCCGCATCTTGCTGACCCTCTTGCAGACGCCTGAATCGCTCGGATCGTCACGGACGCCCAGCGCCCGGGGAGGCCTCATGAGCTCTTCGACCCTTCGCATCCAGGATTGCATGACCAGGAGCCCGCACTCGATCGGCGCCGATCAGAAGGTCGGCCTCGCCCGCAAGCTCATGCGAGGACACCGCATCCGGCACCTGCCGGTGCTGCGCGGCGGCCGGCTGGTCGGCATGATCTCCGAGCGGGACATCTACTGGATCGAGACGCTCAAGGACCAAGAGGGCGACGAGCTCCTCGTCAGCGAGGCCATGTCGCCGAGCCCCTACGCCGTCGCGCCGGACGCGCCGCTCTCCGAGGTGGTCCGCGAGATGGCCGAGCACAAGTACGGCTCGGCCGTCGTGCTGAACGGCGCGCACGTCGTCGGCGTCTTCACGACGACCGACGCCCTGGCCGTCCTGGCCGCCTTGCTCGCCGAAAAAGAGACCGCCTGACGGCGGCCCAGCGAGCGCCGCGGCCCGCGCCCGCGCCGGCAACACCCCCTCCACTCCCCACCAGCACAGCAGGAAGAGGCACTCGATGCAACAGACGGTCACGGACTGGCAAACGCGCTTCGCCGACAAAGTGAAGACGGCCGAGGAGGCCGTCCGCGCGATCCCGCGGGGGCGGCGCATCCTCGTCGGCTCGGGCGCCGCGGAGCCGAGCGAGCTCGTGAACGCGCTCGTCGAGTCCGGCGATCACCTCGCCGACAACGAGATCGTCCACCTGATGACCGAGGGCCCCGCGCCCTACGTCCGCCCCGGCCTCGAGCGGCGGTTCCGGCACACGGCGTTCTTCATCGGCCAGAACGTCCGCGAGGCGGTCCACGAGGGGCGCGCCGACTTCATGCCGGTCTTCCTCTCCGAGATCCCCAGCCTGATCCTCTCGCGCCGCGTGCGCATCGACGTGGCCCTCATCCAGGTGAGCCCCCCGGACGCCCACGGCTTCGTCAGCCTCGGCGTCTCCGTCGACATCGTCCGCGCCGCCGTCGACTCGGCCGATCTGGTCCTCGCCGAGGTCAACCCGCGGATGCCCCGCACCCACGGAGACTCGTTCTTGCACGTGGATCGGATAACCCACCTCGTCCCGGTGGATCGCGAGCTGCCCGAGCGCGCGATCGAGCCGCTCGACGAGATCGACCGCGCCATCGGCCGGCACGTGGCGACCCTCGTGCCCGACGGCGCGACCCTCCAGACGGGCATCGGCAAGATCCCGAACGCCGTGCTCGCCGCGCTCGAGGGCCGGAGCGACCTCGGCGTCCACACCGAGATGCTCTCCGACGGCGTGATGGAGCTCGTCCGGCGCGGCGTCATCACGAACCGCAGAAAGTCCCTCCTGCCAGGGAAGCTCGTGACCTCGTTCCTCCTCGGGAGCCGCGCCCTCTACGCCTGGGCCCACGACAACCCCGTCCTCGAGATGCGCGGCTGCGCCTTCACCAACGATCCGCTGATCATCGCCCGGAACGACCGGATGATCGCCATCAATGCGGCGCTCGCCGTCGATCTGACGGGCCAGGTCGCCGCCGACACGCTGATGGGCCGCTTCTTCTCCGGCATCGGGGGGCAGGTCGACTTCATCCGGGGCGCCGCGCGGAGCCGCGGCGGCAAGCCGGTCATCGCGCTCCGGTCCACCGCGAAGGACGGCACGATCAGCCGGATCCAGCCGGCGTTCGAGCAGGGCGCCGGCATCGTGACGAGCCGCGGGGACGTGCACTACGTGGTGACGGAGCACGGCGTCGCCGACCTCTGGGGCCGGAACATCCGGCAGCGCGCGCTCGCGCTCATCGAGATCGCCCACCCCGATCACCGCGCCGACCTCCTCGCCGCCGCCAAGCAGCGCCGCTACGTGTTCAGCGACCAGGTCGTCTCGCGCGCGGACTACCCCTTTCAGGAGGCGCGGGCGGCGAGCCTCCCCTCCGGCGAGGCGCTGCTCTGCCGGCCGGTCAGGCTCTCCGACGAGGCCGCGCTGCAGGACCTCTTCTATCGCCTCTCGGACGAGAGCGTCTATCGCCGCTTCATGAGCCACAAGCGCGAGCACCCCCACGAGGAGATGCAGCAGCTCGTGAACCTCGATTACGAGCAGAACATGGCCATCGTGGCCTGCGCCGGCCCGGAGCGCGACGCCGTGGTCGGGATGGCCCGCTACGACGTCGATCCGAAGAACAACCTCGCCGACATCGCCTTCGTGGTCCGCGATGAATGGCAGGGAAAGGGGGTCGGCACCCTGCTCATGCGGCGGATGGCGGAGATCGCGAGGGCCCGGGGGCTCTCGGGGTTCGAGGCCGACGTCCTGCTCTCGAACAAGGCGATGATGCGGGTGCTCGAGAAGAGCGGGCTGCGCCTGAGCCTCGATCTCGAGGCCGGCGTTTACCACGTCACCGCGCGCTTCGACGCGCCCGAAGGCCGCGCGCCGGCGGCCGGCCCGGGCAGCGCGGCGACCGGCCATCCATGACTCGCCGCGTCCGGCCTCGTCGACGCCGCCCGCCGCGCGCCCGGTCTCGTCGACGCCGCGCGCCGCCCGCCGCATACGGTCCCGCCGCATACGGTCCCGCCGCACGCGGTGAAGACGCGTCGCGGCGCAGCCGCGGACTCGTCGAGCCGCCTCCGAGGCAGCGCTCCGTGCCGCGCCCCACACGCCGCGACGGGCGCGCGCCTCGCTGGGCGCGCGGCGTGCGCCGCGAGATCGCGCCATGGTAGAGTGGCGCGCCTGTCCATGAGCCCCCTTGATCGCAACGAACTCGTGACGAAGCCCGCCGCCGTCGTGCCCTCGCTCGACGATCCGCTCGACGAGGCGCCCGGCGGGGCGGCCGCGCCGGCCTCGGCGTACGACGCCGCGCTCCGGGAGGCCGAGGAGCTCCGCCGGCGGCCCTATGTCTCCGCGGGCCCGGAGAACATCATCCGGCAGCACAGCAAAGGCCGGATGACGATCTGGGAGCGCATCCGCGTGCTGACCCCCGAGCCGCCGCGCGTGCTCTTCGAGAACTGGGGGCCGAACCTGGACGGCGCCTCGCTGGTCACGGCGATCCTGCGCATCGGCAGCCGCGACGTCGCGCTCTACGGCCACGATTTCACGGTCCGCGCCGGGTCGATGGACGCGACGAACGGCCGCAAGCTCGCGCGGCTGTTCCATCTCGCGGGAGAGCGCGGGATCCCGCTCATCGGCCTCAACGACAGCGCCGGCGCCTACGTCCCCGCGGGGGTCGGCGGGCTCGACGGCTACGCCGAGGCGTTCGCGGCGCTGCGCAAGATCAGCGGCGTGGTGCCGAGCATCATGTGCATGTTCGGGTTCAACGCCGGCGGCGGCTCCTACCTGCCGCGGCAGGGCAGCTTCGTCATCCAGCCGGGCGGGACGTTCTTCGGCCTCACCGGGGCGGCGGTCGTCAAATCGGTCCTCGGCGAGGTGGTCTCGCCCGACGACCTCGGCGGCCCGCGGGTCCACGGCGCCTCGGGCGTGGCCGATCTCACGGTGCCGGACGAGGTCGGCGCGCTGCGCACCACCGTCCGCCTGCTCGGCTACCTGCCGAGCAACAACCGCGAGAGCCCGCCGTTCCAGCGGACGAGCGATCCGCTCGACCGCGAGACGACCGAGATCGACACGCTGCTCCGCAGGGCGCTCTCGTCGCCCACGGGCTTCAACACGCCGCTCGATATCAGCATCATCATCCAGCGCATCTGCGATCACGGCGATTACTTCGAGGTGCAGCCGCAGCGCGCGCGCAACACGATCACCGCGTTCGGGCGGATCGGCGGGCGCGTCGTCGGCTTCGTGGCCAACAACAGCGCGGTCGCCTCGGGGCAGATCGACGTGGCGGCCGCGTACAAAAACGCGCGCTTCATCCGCTTCTGCAACCTCTACAACATCCCGCTCCTCTTCATGGAGGACACCACCGGCTTCCTCCCGGGCCGGGAGCAAGAGGCGATGGGCATCGTGCAGGCCGGCCGGGCGATGCTCGACGCGATCATCGACGTGCGCACCCCGCGCATCCTGCTGCTCGTGCGCAACGCGTTCGGCGGCGCCTACGCCTCGTTCAACAACTACGCGACCGGCGCGGACGTCGTCCTCGCGCTCCCCACGACGCGCGTCGCCGTGATGGGGCCCGCCGGCAAGGAGTTCGTCTACAAGGACGAGCTCCGCAAGGTGCGCGCGCAGGCGAGCGCCAGGGAGAAGGCGGGCGTCAAGGAGCGGCTCGGCCGCGGCCTGGACGAGGCGAAGGCGAAGGCCGAGGCCCGCGAGGAGGCCGCGGCGTGGCTGAAGGCCAGAGAGGCCGAGTTCGGCGCGCGGTACGAGCGGGAGCTCATGAACCCGCGCGAGGGGCTCAGCCTGGGCTCCATCTCGCGGCTCGTGATGCCGCGCGAGCTCCGCGCGGTGATCGGAGAGAACCTGGAGTTCTTGCTCCGCCATTACCAGCCAGGGCCGTTCACCGGGGTTCAGCGGGAGTTTCATTGAGCATGGATGGGTTCGGGAGCACGCGCGGTTACGACCGCAATCCGATGGTGGTGCGCGACCGCCGGCTCGGCCGAGCGAGCTCGGCGTGGGCGCGGTCCTTCGCCGCCGACGACGTGCGGCCGCTGATCGTCGGCCGGGGTCCAATCCGCAAAGAGGCGATGGACGTCTTCGCCCAGATGGGGATCGAGCACTATGGCATCCTCCTCTCGGAGAAGGACTCGATCGTCTACACGCACGCGCTGGCGCCCGAGCTGCGGTGCATCCACCCGGCGCACGTGCACCGGGTCAAGGACTATACCGGCGCGACGAAGGACGAGCGCGTCAAGCTGATGCACGAGATCGTCGCGATCGCGCGGGCCGGCGGCTACACGCACGTGTTCGCGGGGTACGGCTTCATGGCCGAAGACGAGGAGTTCGTGCGCACGCTCGAGGAGGCGGGGCTCGTCTTCATCGGCCCCCGCTCGTCGGTCCAGCGCGCGGCCGGGCTCAAGGACGAGGCGAAGCGCACGGCGCTCGCGACCGCGGTCAGCGTGACGCCCGGCATCGACGACGCGACCCGGCGGATCGTGCTCCGCAGGTGGCCCGATCACGCGGCCCTGCGCGCGGCCGCTGCCGAGCGCGGGCTGCTGCGCGACCCGGGCGCCGCGGCGCGGCTCGCCGAGGGCGTCCCCCTCGCCGAGGCGGCGGACGCGCTGCTCGCGGCGGCCTACGCGGCGCGCGTGGACCTCTACACGACCGACGAGCTCTGCGCGGAGCTCGAGCGGGGCGCGGCCGAGCTCCTCGCCCGCCACCCGGGGCGGCGGATCCGGCTCAAGGCCATCGGCGGCGGCGGCGGCAAGGGGCAGCGGCTCCTCGCCGGCGTCGCCCAGGGCGCGGCGGAGCCGGAGGCCGCGGCGCGCGCGCGGGCGGCCGAGGTCCCCGCGCTGGCGCGGGAGGTCCTCGCGGAGGTGAAGGCCGCGGGCGTCGGCGACAACAAGAACATCCTGCTCGAGCTCAACGTCGAGGAGACGCGGCACAACGAGATCCAGCTGATCGGCAACGGCGCGTGGTGCGTCGCGCTGGGCGGGCGCGACTGCTCGATCCAGATGCACGAGCAGAAGCTGCTCGAGGTGGCGATCACGCAGGAGGGGCTCCGCGAGGCGATCGAGCGGGCGCGCGCCGCCGGCGACGAGCGGCGAGCGGCGTCGCTCGAGCGCGAGCTCGCCTCGCTCGCCCGGATGGAGGCCGAGGCGGAGCGGTTCGGGCTCGCCGTTGGGCTGAACTCGGCCTCGACGTTCGAGTGCATCGTCGAGGGCGATCATCACTACTTCATGGAGGTCAACACCCGGATCCAGGTCGAGCACCGGGTGTCGGAGCTCTGTTATGCCCTCCGCTTCGAGAACCCGGCCGATCCGGCCGACGCGTTCGAGGTGACGTCGCTCATCGAGTGCATGGTCCTGCTCGCGCGCCACGGCGAGCGGCTGCCGCGGCCGGTCCGCGTCCGGCGCGAGGGGTCCGCGGTGGAGGCGCGCCTCAACGCCACGAACGGCGCGCTGGAGCCGCACGCGGGCGGCGTCATCGTCTCCTGGAGCGATCCGCACCCGCACGAGATCCGCGACGATCAGGGCATCTGCGTGAAGAACCCCGACACCGGGGTGTTCATGCATTACCGGCTCGCGGGCGCGTACGACAGCAACGTCGCGCTCCTCGTGACCTACGGCGGCTCCCGCGAGGAGTCCTACCTGCGGCTCTGCGAGATCCTGCGCACGACGACCTTGCGGGGCAGCGATCTCCACACGAACCTCCTGTTTCATTACGGGCTCGTGCACTGGTTCCTCGCGCGGGACGTGTGGGCGAAGCCGACGACGCGCTTCGTGGTCCCGTACCTCACGCTGGTCGGCCAGCTCTCGGCGGAGCTCGGAGGCCTCGATTTCGACGCGATGTGGGCCGAGCTCGGCGCCCGCCACGAGCGCCGGCTCGCGGCGCAGGCCGGCGACGGCGCGGAGGCGGGGCTCAGGAAGGTGTTCGCGCTCAAGGACACGCTCGTGCGCCGCCCCGTGGAGCGGATCTGCGCGGAGCCGCACCTGCTGTCGGCGTGGCTCAGCCGGAACCTGGGGTCGTTCGAGGTCCGGTCCGGGCGGGTGCGCTGGCTCAAGAACCCGGTCGAGGTGCTGGCGGACACGTACTGGCTGCTCAACATGACGCCGCAGCCGCACGCCCCCGCGGCCCACGTGATCTGGGATCACGACGAGGCGCTCCTCGCGCGCGCGCTCGGCTTTTACCGGCGCCTCGGCGAGCGGATGGGCCAGGCGGGCGGCGCGCCGTCGTGGCCCGCGCTGCGAGAGGCCCTGTCGCAGCCCGCCGCGCCTCCCGGCTGGGACGGTGAGCTCTGGCGGCGGGTCCGCGGCGCGCACCTCGGCTTCCAGGCGGGGCTGGAGCTCCTCGACGCGCTGGTCCTCGCGGGCGATGCCGCGCGCTTCTTCGAGCTCCGTGTGCGCGAGGACGGCGAGGTCGTCATCCCCGAGCGCCTGCTCGACCGCGAGCTCGCGGCCCGGATGCGCAAGGTCCTCGCGCCGCCGCCCGCCACGCGGGCGAACGAGATCGTCGCGGTCACCGGCGGCATGTTCTACGCGCAGGAGGCGCCGGATCGGCCCCCCTTCGTGGCGAAGGGCAGCCACTTCGAGGCGGGCGATCCGCTCTACGTCCTCGAGGTGATGAAGATGTTCAACAAGGTGCTCGCGCCGTTCTCGGGCACGATCGAGGAGGTGCTCATCGACGGCGGCGAGGGGACGATCGTGCAGAAGGGGCAGCCGCTCTTCCGCGTGAGGCCGGACGAGGCGCACGTCGAGGAGGACGCGGCCGAGCGCAAGCGCCGCCGGCGCGAGCAGACGACGCGCTATGTCGACGCCATCTTCGATCCGGAGGGGCCCTGAGGGAGCGAGCGCCCCGGCGCGGGGCGCCCCTCCGCGGCTCGCCTTGACGGGCGCGCCGGGACCAGGGATCCTCGCAGGCATGCGATTCGCCGCGCTCGGGTCGATCGTGCTCTTCGCGGGCAACGCGCTCCTCGCGGGCGACGCGCGGGCCGAGCAAGCCGCGCCCGTTCCTCCCGTCGACACCACCCGGCGCGACGTGGGCGTCGGCCTCTCCGTCGGCGGATTGGTGCTCGGCTCCGTCGGAGCGGGGATGTACTTCCTCACCCGGCCGCGCGGCGAGGATCTCTGCGGTTGCGCGTCGAAGGCGTGGGTCTTTCCCACCGTGCTCATGAGCCTCGGAGGCGCGATGGCCGTCACCGGCATACCGCTCTGGATCACGGGGCAGATCCAGAGCGATCGCGCGAAGACCCGGGCGGAGCTGCACATCGGCCCGCTCGGCGGAGGCGTTCGGCTGCTGTTCTGAAGGGCAGCTTCGCTCGGTGGAGCTCGCCGACCTCACCTACGGCGAAGACGGCAGCATCATGACGATCACGCCCTGACCCAGGAAGCGTCGCTCGCCGCCTCTCGCGCCGGCGGCCCCCCTCCGCCGGCAGCTCGCCTTTTCGTGCACAGCGAGGTGATGGCCGGATTTGAACATGAAGGCGGGAAGGCGGGAAGAAGAGATCAATGATCTTCCCGCCTTCCCGCCTTCATGTGAATCACTCCGGGGCCAATTGGGTCATCACCCACAGCGACTCGGGCCTCGGGCGCCTCAGGCCGCCGGCGCGCGGCTCGCCGCGGGCGCGGCCATCGCCGCCGCCTCGCCGGCCGCGGCGGGCCTCGCCGAGGCGGCGCCCGCCGGCCGCCGCGTCCAGAGCCCCGCGACGAACGCCACGAAGGCCACGACGCCGGCGATGAACACGCTGTCCCCGACGAGGCGCATCCAGCGCAGCGCCTCGAGCAGCGGCTGCTGCAGGAACTCCGCGCTCCGCGCGTACCACAGCCCGCGGTCGACGCTGGCCCACGCCTGCGCGAGGCCGATCGGCAGGAGGCTCAGCGCGATCATCAGCCCGAGCCCGGCGTTCATCCCCCAGAACGCCACCCGGAGCCGCGCCTCGTTCCAGACCGCCTCGGGACGCAGCCGGCGGAGCATCACGAGCACGAGGCCGAGCGAGAGCAGGCCGTAGACGCCGAAGAGGGCGGCGTGCGCGTGCACGGGCGTCGTGTTCAGGCCCTGCATGTAATAGAGGGCGATCGGCGGGTTGATGAGGAACCCGAACACCCCCGCGCCCACGAAGTTCCAGAACGCGACCGCGACGAAGAACTGGATGGGCCAGCGATAGGCCTGCATCCACGCGCTCCGGTGCTGCATCCGCCACGTCTCGTGCGCCTCCATCCCGACGAGGACGAGCGGCACCACCTCCAGGGCGCTGAAGCTCGCGCCGACGGCCATCACCGAGACCGGCGTGCCGCTGAAGTACAGGTGGTGGAACGTGCCGGGGATGCCCGAGACGAGGAAGATGCAGGTCGACAGGATCGCGGCCCGCGCCGCGCTGTCGGGCCGCACGAGCCCGAGCCGCGTGAACAGGAACGCGATCGCCGCGGTGGCGAAGACCTCCATGAACCCCTCGACCCAGAGGTGCACGACCCACCAGCGCCAGTATTCCATGATCGAGAGGTGCGTCTTCGCGCCGTAGAACAGGCCCACGCCGTAGAACATCCCGATCGCGACCGTGGCGCCGGTGAAGAGCAGCACGATGTGCCGGCTCACGTCGCGCCGCGCGAGGGCGGGCCAGAGGGCGCGCAGCATCAGGAAGAGCCAGAGCGCGAGGCCGCCGAAGAGCGCGATCTGGAAGGCGCGGCCGAGGTCGACGTACTCGTACCCCTGGTGCCCGAACCAGAAGGACGCCTCGAGCGCGAAGCGCTGCTTGACCGACAGCCACTCTCCGGCGAGCGAGCCGAAGACCACGAGGACGAGCGCGCCGAAGAGGACGTTCACGCCGAGCCGCTGCCCCCTCGGCTCGCGCCCGCCCACGGCCGGCGCGAGGAAGAGCCCCGCCGCGAGGAAGGCCGTGGCGATCCAGAAGACGCCGAGCTGGACGTGCCAGGTGCGCGTCA
Organism: Sorangium sp. So ce296; assembly: GCF_051529605.1. NCBI lineage: Bacteria > Pseudomonadati > Myxococcota > Polyangiales > Polyangiaceae > Sorangium > Sorangium sp. So ce296. Next base: position 12,096,202 of record NZ_CP150325.1, on the reverse strand, counting down.
CCGCGTAAGGCAGGTAGTCGGCGACCGGCAATCCGAAGACCTCGTGTCCCTCGACCGTGTAATGCGCGGTCAGCGCGCCGAGCGCGACCTGGAGCGCGAGCAGCGCGACCACGACGACACAGTACTTGCCGACGGCCCGCATCGACGGGGTGAGCACCCAGCCGGCCAGCGGATCGCGCGCCGGCGCGGGGGCGGCGGCGTCCTCGGCGCGGCGGAAGGCGTGGTACCACACGAGGGCGCCGATCCCCGCGAGCAAGAGCACGATGCTCACGACCGACCAGACGACGCTGGGGGCCGTGGGGACGTTGCCGATGAGCGGCTCGTGAGGCCAGTTGTTCGTGTAGCTCGCGCCGGTGCCGGGGCGCTCCGCGGCGCAGGCCCACGAGGTCCAGAAGAAGAACGCCGTCAGCTTGTCGCGCCGCCCCGCGTCCGGGACCGCGCCCGTGTGCAGCGCGTAGCTCTCGCGCAGGCCGGTGAGCGCCGGCTCATCGCCGAACAGCGCGCGGTAGTGCGCCGCGGTCTCCTCGATCGCCAGCGCGCGATCCTCGGAGATCGTGAGCGCGCCGGTCGCCGGGTCGACGGCGCTGTCGCGCATCGTCCGCTGGAGCCGCGCCTTGAGCGCGGCCTGCGCCTCGTCGGGCAGCGCCGCGAACGGCGCGCCGTGCGCTCGCTGGCTCCAGAGCGAGAGGAGCGCCTCGGCCTCGCGATGGAGCCAGTCGGCCGACCAGTCCGGCGCCTGGTAGGCGCCGTGGCCCCAGACGCTGCCGACCTGCTGTCCGCCGATGCTCTGATAGACCAGCTGCCCGTCAAGGATATCGTCCTTCGTGAGCAGCACCCGGCCGGACGGCGTCCGCACGATCTCGGGGATCGGCGGGGCCTTGCGGTACACCTCCCGGCCCATGAAGCCGAGGATCAAGAATCCAAGGGTGATGACGGCGGCGAGCGCCAGCCAGAGTCGTCGTAGGCTATGCATATCGACCTCGTGGTTCGCGCGAGCCCGCGGCGCGCCAGCGGCGCCTCCGGGCTCCGGTCGCGACATCAGGCCAATAAGCAGGAGGCGTGCCTGTCCCCTTCCCCGCTTCATTTCGTGGGTGCTGGGGCGCACGTCTTGCGCCCACGCGCACCCGTTGCTCGACGTCCTCTGCCGCGCGGGGGCGCCGGTGCGCCTGACGCGAGGCGAGGAGATTGGCGGGCTCATCGGTCGCTGATCGGTGGTTGAAAGGAGCTGTGGACAGAGGAGGATCCGAATGGCAATCACAGGTCATGGACGACCGAAGAACAGACCGCCGGTGGGCCCGGCGCAGGGTGGCTCGGGTGCTCTTGGCGTTCGCCGGCGCGGGCGCGCTGGCCGCGTGCTCGCCCAAGCGCGCCGAGGTCACGCCGCAGCCAGCGCCCACCGACAGGATCCTCACCGGCGCCGACGCGCTGGGCGACTGGACCACGGACGCGCCCGGCGTCAAACGCAAGATCACCGTCGCTGACCTCCCGCCGCCCAACGAGGACGAGTCGGTGGTCAACCGGCCGAGCAAGGCAGATCGTCCAGCCGGTGTGTTCCCCAAAGTGCCGTCAGGATTCACCGTCACCGAGCTCGCCACGGGCCTGGACGAGCCGCGCGTCCTCCAGGTGGCGCCGAACGGCGACGTGTTCGTGGCCGAGAGCGGGGCGGACCGGGTGACGGTGCTCCGGGACGCGGACGGCGACGGCAAGGCCGAAGCCCGCAGCGCGTTCGCCGAGGATCTCAACCGCCCCTTCGGCATCGCCTTCTATCCGTCGGGCACCGACGCGCCGACGCACGTCTACGTCGCGAACACGGACAGCGTGGTGAGGTTCCCTTACAAGACGGGCGACACGAAGGCCAGCGGCCCGGCCGAGCCGCTGGTCACCAACATCCCCTCGGGCAAGGAGATGGTGGGCGGCGGCGGCCACTGGACCCGCGATATCGCCTTCAGCAAGGACAACCAGCGGATGTTCGTGTCCGTGGGCTCGCGCTCCAACGTCGACGACGACGAGGACGAGCACCGCCGCGCCTGCATCCTGGCCTTCACGCCCGACGGCAAGGACGAGACGCTCTATGCGTCCGGCATCCGCAACCCGGTCGGGCTGGCGATCGAGCCGTCGACCGGCGCGCTCTGGACCAGCGTGAACGAGCGCGACGAGCTGGGCGACAACCTGGTCCCCGATTACGTGACGCGCGTGCAAGAGGGCGGCTTCTACGGCTGGCCCTGGTACTACCTCGGCCCGAACCAGGATCCGCGCCACGAGGGCAAGCGCCCCGAGCTGAGGGACAAGGTCCTCGTGCCGGACGTGCTGATCCAGTCGCACTCGGCGTCGCTCGATCTCTGCTTCTACACGGGCCAGCAGTTCCCGGCCGACTACCAGGGCCACATCTTCGCCGCGGAGCACGGCTCGTGGAACCGCTCGCGGCGCACCGGCTACAAGGTGATCCGCATCCCGGTCAAGGACGGCAAGGCGGAGGGGTACTACGAGGACTTCATGACCGGCTTCGTCACGAGGACCGGCGACGTGTGGGGCCGTCCGGTCGGCGTCGCGGTGGCCAAGGACGGCGCGCTGCTGGTCAGCGACGACCAGAGCAACACCGTGTGGCGGGTCGCCTACGGCGGAAGCCGCGCTCCCGCCGATTGAGAAGCGCTAAGCGGCCGAGCCGCGGGAGCGGGGCGTGGCCGATCCACGCGCTGGCTCGACTCCCCGCGTCGGCGCTCGGCGCGTGCGTACGAGCGGGCGGGACGCTCTTCCGTGCAGCGGCTTCATGCGTGCACGCCCGAGGCGCGACCGCACGGCCGGCTCGATCCTGGAGAGCGCGCCATCGATCGCGGCTTGCTTCGACGCATCTCGATGCTCGGTAACGACGCTCGGCAGCCCGGAGAGGACCACCTTGATCCGGCAGATCTTGTCGATGCCCCCGCGCGGCCCGTTGGTGTCCGTCAGGCGAACGCTGATGCGTTCGATGGACGCACCGAACTTGCTGAGCCTCCTGCCCAGCTTCTGGCGGATGTGCTCCCGGTCCGTGGGATCGAGGTCCACCCCGATCGTGCGCACGTGGGCAGGCGGCTGCCCGCGGGAGCTCCCGGCCCGCTTGACGGGCCGCGGGAGCTCGGCCGGCAGCGCTGTCCGAAACTTGCTTGCTGCCACCTTGCGAGTTCGATCACCCATGATAGGTCCCCCGCTGCTTGCGGGGAGCGCTGCCGCGACGGGGGTGCTGCATGCGCCTCATCGCCGAGCCGAGCTCAGCTCCCGAGCCTCGCTCGGCCACGAGCTCATTGCGTGGGAGGCCGGCCCTCGCAGGCGTCCACGCCGGCGGATCGCTCGCGGGAAACGACTGCTGACAGGCCTCGTCCACGACATCGACATCACGCGGGGGCCTGGCCGGCAGGCCCACTTGTCCAGCCTGCCCGGCGCGCTGCTCCTCGCCCCGACGCCGCTCGTCGCCCGGCTGTTCTGCGTCACTCCGGGCCGCCCGTCCCTGCGTGCACCCCATGGCGTGTCCCCCGCCCACGACATTGCGCCTTGCCGCCGCGTCGGCAAGCTCTTTCGCGGCCTCGAAGACGATCTCGGACAGCCGAGCTGCCTGTGGCCATGGCAGAGCCGCGCTCGCCCGCCGTGCCGGACGTACGCGAATTGCCGGAATCCCGCCCGCAGCCAGACATGCCGCATCGCGGCAATGAGGCCCGCCCCGATAATAGGAGAAATGCATCTGTACGGCATGCGCTCTCGTCGTGCCCCGCATCGTGGTCCGGTGGGCCCCGGACCACAATCCTCTGGTCATTTCGTAAATAGTATTGTTGAATCACGGGGCATCGGCGTGGCCGGTGCGGGCGAGGAGCGACGACGAGCTCTGGTCCTCAGGTCACGGGCCTGCGGCTCCTCGTCGAGCTCACCCGGACGTGCGGTTTCCTCTACATGGCTGCCTGACAGGAGCGAGGGGTATGTCGAAGGTCCGCTTGAGTCGACGCGCCATGCTGCGCGGCGCCGGCGCCATCGCCGTCGCGCTCCCGTGGCTGGAGATCATGGGGACCGAGCGCCCGGCGCACGCGCAACCCGCCCCCGCCCGGCGCTTCCTCGCCGTCTACACGCCCGGCGGGACCGTGATGGACCGCTGGCGTCCGACCGGCACCGAGACGAGCTTCACCCTGGGCCCCATCCTGGCGCCGCTCGCGCCGGTGCAGGACCGGCTGCTCGTCGTCGACGGCCTCGACATGAAGAGCGCGCGCGGGGAGCAGCACCAGGCCGGGATCATCGCCTGGCTCACGGGCACGGAGCAGGAGGGCGCGAGCAACGGCGGCTACGGGAGGGGGCCGTCCATCGATCAGGTGATCGCCTCCCGGATCTCCGCCGGTCGGAAGGCGAAGGCGAGCCTCCAGCTCGCGGTGCGCTGGGCGACGGGCAAGTCCCACGGCCTGATGTCGCCCATGAACGTCGTCAATTTCGAGGACACCGCGCCGTTCAGCCCCATCCCGCCGCGCCTCGATCCGGTGGAGATCTTCACCGAGCTCTTCGGCACGCTGAACCCCGGCGCCAGCGACGACGCCGCCCTCCGCCTCGCGCGGAAGCGATCGATCCTCGACTTCCTCGACGGGCGCTACGCCGCCCTCTCCGCGCGGCTCGGCGCGGCCGACAAGCAGAAGATCGACCAGCACCTGACGAAGATCCGCGAGATCGAGCAGAGCCTCGGCAGCACGCCGGCCGCGACGGCCGCTTGCCGGGTCCCGACGGGGGTCGACACGTCCGACTACGACCCGAGCTCGGGGCTCAACGCGGACGACAACGGCGCGAACGTGGACGCCTCGACCGACGCGGCCATCCCCAGGGTGGGCAAGCTGATGACGGACATGCTGGTGATGGCGCTCGCCTGCGACATCACCGCGGTCGGCACCCTGCAGTGGAGCGACACGGAGGCGAAGCACACGTTGCCGTGGCTGAACCTGACCGAGAACCACCATTTCTACCAGCATAACGGCGGCTACAGGCCGGTCGAGTGCGCGCGCATCCACACCTGGTACTCGCAGCAGCACCTCTATCTCTTGCAGGAGATGGAGAAGATCGACATGGGCGGGCATTCGCTGCTCGACGAGAGCGTCGTCTTCTTCGGCTCCGAGATCTCGGATCCGGCGACCCACGCGAAGAAGGACATGCCGTTCCTGCTGGCCGGCGGCGGCGGGGGCCTGCGCACCGGGCGCTGGGTCCAGTACCCGAGCCTCCCGCACAACAACCTGCTCGTCTCGATCTTGAACCTGTTCGGCGACCCCCGGACCACGTTCGGCTCGCTGGCGCACTGCACCGGGCCGCTCACGAACCTCACGTAGGCCCGGCCTTGCGGGCCGCGCTGCGAGCAGATTTCCGGCAGCGAGACCCGAAGGAGCGTAAGCTACCCCAGTGACAGCTCCCGGCGTCTTCGAGGTCGTCGTGCCAGACTCCATCTGGGTCACCGAACGCCCGGTATGGTTCAGCGGCGTTCGCCTGCGATCGAGGACCACCGTCGTTCGACTCTCGGGCGATGCCCTCTGGGTTCATAGCCCCTGCACCCCCACGGACGACGTGTGCGCGGCGCTCGATGCGCTCGGCAAGGTGCGCTGGATCGTGGTGCCCAATCGATTCCACCACCTGCAAACGCCGGCCACTGCCGCTCGATACCCGGACGCGCTCGTCGTCGGACCAAGGTCTGCAGAGGCGCGCAACCCGCGCGTCCGCTCGACCATGGGCGCGGACGATCCCGCGTATCTCCGCTCTACCCCTGAGCTGACCCCTATTCAGCTGAGGGGCGTTCCTTTTCTCGACGAGACGGTCTTCTTCCACCCGGCGAGCGGCTCTCTGATCGCCGCAGATCTGCTCATGTCCGCCTGCGCGCGCGACCACTGGACCTGGCGAGCTGCAGCGCGCATCACGGGACGCTACGAGAAAGTCGGGACGCCCCCCGACGTCCGAATGCATGCTCGTGCGAGCACGGCGGTGGCTGAATCGATCGCGCAGATGCGCGCGCTGCCGCTCCAGCGGATCCTCGTGGCCCACGCCGATCCGATCACGGATCGACCCGCTCAACGGCTCGCCGAAGCCTGGGACTTCGCTGTTCCTCCTCACCTGAGGCAGCCCGGCGCCACGCGCTAGCGTCGCAGCGCACCGAAGGGCCCGGCGGCAGGGCGGCGAGCGAAGGAGAACCCCTCGGCGGCGAAAGAGGCTGAAACCATGGAAATCTCTACGGTTGCCGGCGACCGCTCGCCATCGACCGGTCCTTCTGGCGGGACTCCTGACCCGCGGTACTAGCCTCCTGGCCGAGCGCCCCCGCTCCCCCGGACCATGCGACCCTGCCTCCTGTTCCTCGTGCGCCACGGCCGCACCGCGGGTAACCGCGGCGGTCCCGCGACGCCGATGAGCGGGTGGACCGACACGCCGCTCGACGCGCGCGGGCGCGAGGAGGCCGAGGCGCTGGGCCGCCGCCTCGCCAGAGGCCCGGCGTTCGACACCGTGTACGCGAGCCCGCTGAGCCGCGCGCTCGAGACGGCGCGGATCGCGGCCGGCGCGTGGGGCCCGGTCCGCCCGCACGACGGCCTGCGCGAGATCTGCTGCGGCGACGTGGACGGCGCGCCGATCGAGGAGGTCAAGGCGCGCCACGCCGCGCTCTGGGAGGCGAACCTGCGCCAGGACGACGACGACTTCCGCTGGCCGGGCGGGGAGAGCTACCGCGAGTTCCGCGCGCGCTGCCTCGCGACGATCGGCGCGATCGCCGCGGCGCACCCGGGGCAGCGCGCGCTCGTGGTCACGCACGCGGGCGTCATCGGCCAGATCCTCGGGGCGCTGCACGGCGTCCCGGCCGCGCGCTGGGAGCCGTTCCGGCCAGGCAACGCCAGCCTCACGTCGCTCTCGTGGCAGGGCGAGCGCGGCGTCCTCCTGCGCTTCGACGACCGCGAGCACGTCAGCGCCAGCACGCGTCGGCCCGGCGGATGACGCGCAGCCAGTCCGCCGCGTTCCGGGCGGCGGCCGCGCGCGCGTCCGGCGTCGCGCCGGGCTCGCTCGCCCGGCACGCCAGCGCGAGGTGGACCCCGAGCGCGCCCGCGAGCGCGTTGGACGCGGCCGCGAACCAGTAGGCGTCGCGCAGCGGCCGGGTCAGCGCCGGGGCGAGGCCGCGCGCCGAGAGGTAGCCGGCGAGCAGCGTGTCGTGGCGGCGCCGCGCCTCCGGCTCCCAATAGCCGAGGGCCTGGAGCCACGAGCTCACGTCCTCCAGCGGCGAGCCGATCCGCGCGCGCGCCCAGTCGAGCAGCACCGGCTCGACGACCCCGTCGCGCCGGCGGACCATGACGTTCCCCGGGTGCACGTCGCCGTGGATCACCGCGCGGCCGAGCGGCCGGATCTCGAGGAGCTGGCGGCGCATCGCGGGCAGCGCCGCCACGACCCGCCGCAGCGCGGGCAGCGACCGGGCGAGCGCCGGGACCTCGCCGCGGGGCAGGCGCTCGGCCAGCGCGAGGGTGCCCCGCGCCGCGGCCAGGTTCTCGGCCTCGTAGTCCCATGCCGGCAGGGAGGCGCCCGGCGCCGTCGCGTGGAGGCGCGCCAGCCGCTCGAGCACCTGGGCCGTGTGCGCGCTGTCGGCCCACGGCCAGGCGTGCGCCGGCTCGATCCGCTCGAGGTAGAGCAGCCAGCGCCCGCGCCCGAGCCGCTCTACGCCGAGCAGCTCGGGCGAGAAGCGCCGCGCGACGGACCTCGAGAGCCGCCGGTAGACGGCGGCCTCGCGCGCGGCCGCGCCGTGCGCGAGCTTGGCCACGAGCGCGACCGGGCGCGCCCCCGCGCCGCCGCGCAGCTGCGCGGTGATCAGCGCGACCTCCGAGCAGAGCCCGCCCGGGAGCGGGCGCACCTCGATGGCCGCGTCGCGGGCAGCGTCGCCGTGGCGCCCGACGAGAAACGCCGCCACCGCGGCGCGATCCAGGGCATCTCGCGTCATCCATCACCTCCCTGACCGCACCATGCGCCGAGGCCAGCTCACGATCCACACGGCGCCTCGAATCTGGTCCACGCGCCGGAGCCGTGCGCCTGCCGATGTTCGAGCGGCGGAGGCGAAGCGCCGGAGCAGCGGCCCGGAGCAGCGGCGCGCGACCGCGACGGCGCGGCGCCAGCGCCGCGCACGTGGTCCGCGAGCCCGTTCGCGCTGGATTCGGCCGCCCGGATGAGTATCCTCCCGCGCGGGTGTCGCGGCGGCGGAGCGCCGCGACAGGTCTTCGTGGGACGGTCGGGCCGCCTTCCCCTCTTGCGCGACGTCGCTCGCGCCTTGGCGGTCCTTTGAGCCGATCCCCTTCCCAGCTCGCCCCCGGAACCTGGGCCCCCGCGCGCCGCATCGCCGAGCGCGTCCTCGGCCCCATCGAGCGCTTCTTGCACGTCGAGGCCGCCAGCGGGATCGTCCTGCTGATCGCGGCGGTCGTCGCCCTCGCCTGGGCGAACTCTCCGTGGGGCGACGCGTACGAGCACCTCTGGCATCTCCCGATCACGATCGGCGCCGGCTCGCTGGTGTTCACGCAGCCCCTGCACTTCTGGATCAACGAAGGGCTGATGACGATCTTCTTCTTCGTCGTCGGCCTGGAGATCCGGCGGGAGATGCACGAGGGGGAGCTCTCGGATCTCAAGCGCGCGGCGCTGCCGGTCGCCGCGGCGCTCGGCGGCATGATGGCGCCCGCGCTCCTCTACCTGTCGCTCAACATGTCGCCCGCCTCGCGGCACGGCTGGGGCGTCCCCACGGCGACCGACATCGCGTTCGCGGTCGGCGTCCTGGCCTTGCTCGGCAAGCGCGTGCCCCCTGCCCTGCGCGTGCTCCTGCTCGCGCTCGCGATCATCGACGACATCGGCGCGATCATCGTCATCGCGCTGTTCTACTCGTCGGGCGTCGCGTGGAGCGGGCTGCTCATCGCCGGCGGCGGGCTGCTCGCGGTGCGGCTGCTCCAGCGGTTCGGCGTCCGCTCGCCCGCCGCCTACGTGGCCCCCGGCGCCGTCCTCTGGTGGGGCATGCTCAGCGCCGGCGTCCACCCGACGATCGCCGGCGTCGTCATCGGGCTGCTCACGCCGGTGCGCTCCTGGTTCGGCAGCCACGGGTTCCTCGCCGCGGCGCGCGACACGGTGGACCGGGTCGCCGCGCTCGTCCAGCGCGACGACCACCGCGCGGACGAGCTGCTGCAGCCCCTCGGGCGGATCCGGCAGGCCCAGCTCGAGGCGCTGCCGCCCGTGGTCCGCCTCCAGGCGGCGCTCCACCCGTGGGTCGCGTACGGCATCATGCCGCTGTTCGCCTTCGCCAACGCCGGCGTCCGCGTCGACGGCTCCTCGCTCGGCCACGCGTCCTCGGGGACGATCCTGCTCGGGGTCATGCTCGGCCTGGTCGTCGGCAAGCCGATCGGCATCTTCCTCGCGAGCTTCGCGATGGTCCGGCTCGGCGTCTGCGCCCTGCCGCGCGGCGTCGGCTGGCGCGGGATCGCCGTCGTGGGCTGCGTCGCGGGCATCGGCTTCACGATGGCGATCTTCATCGCCGGCCTCGCGTTCGACGACCCCGCGAAGCTCGCCGCGGCCAAGCTCGGCGTCCTGCTCGCCTCGGCCGTGGCCGCCGTGGTGGGCCTCCTCGTCGGCAGGCTCGCGCTGCCGGCGGCCCCGGCGCTCGGCGCGGCGCGGACGGCCGCCGAGGCCGAGGCGTCGACGGAGCAGTAGCCCCACCCTCCGCGAGGAGTCCGGGCAGGAACCCAGAGGCGGACGCGATCGATCAACGATACGGTCCCTGGCGCGGCGCCTCGCCATCGAGCACCGACACCTCCACGTGCTCGTCGAGCCCCTCGAGCTCCCTCACGTGCCACTCGACCAGCATGCAGCCCGCGCAGATGTACGCCTCGAGCTTGCCGACCCTCCGGCTGCTCCAGACGCTCGGCTGCGCGATGGCGAGCTCGCTCCGCCCGTCGGCGTCCGCGTCGAGGACCTTGGGCGCGTGGAGGATCTTCCTCGCGCCGCATGCGGGGCAGCGTAGCTCGTCGCGCATCGACGCGGATCGCCGCTCGAGCAGCGCCTGGACCTCGCGCTCGAGCCGCCCCACCCGCTCCTCGAGGGAGCGCCCCGCCGGCGCGCTCGCGGCGTGGGGATCGGTGACGGGATCCGCGACGTGTGCGCTCGCGGCGCGGGAGAGCCGGGCGCCGCAGTCCGGGCAGAAGACATAGGCCTCCGGGTTCGAGCGGGCGCACGTGGGGCAGTCCATGGCGACAGGGTACGGGCGATTTCCCGCGGAGCGAACAGCAGGAAGGCCGATCTCACTCCACCAGGATCTCCACGGCCACGAGCCGGTCCTCGCGTGTCCCGTCACCGGTGCGCACCATGCGCAGCCGAAAAGAGGGAAGGCATGCCCGCGCGACCCGAGCCGCCCCGGATCCGTCCGCGCGAGTCCGTGCTCATTGGCGACGCCCCTCCAGGGCTGCCTTGATGCCAGCGTGAAAGGCAGGGGACGCGGGGTTTTCTTCGAAGTTGACGGTTCTCAAGGTGGTGTTCATAGCGATTGCGGTCCGCACCGCCTCCGCACCAACGTCCCCAATGGCGTTGTTGCGCAGCCGGAGAATCTTGAGCGAGGCGTTGTTGCGAAGGGCGTCGCCGACACTCGCTGCGCCGATGTCGCAGATCTGGTTGTGGTTGAGGCTGAGCGCGATCAACGAGCTGTTGGATGCGAGCGCCTCTCCAATGGCCGCGGCGCCAACGTCGCCGATCTGGTTCCGCCCGAGCCCCAGCTCGACCAATGAAGTGGACGCTCGGAGAGCCTCTCCGATCGCCTTGGCCCCAACATCGCCCACTCGGTTTTCGTTGAGACACAGCGTCGCGAGAGAAGCGTGTTTTCTCAGGACATCTCCCAGAGCCTCGCCGCCGACGTCCCCTATCTCGTTGTTGAACAGCCACAGCTCCTTGAGCGCGGTGTTGGCGAGGAGAGCGTCTCCGATGGCCTTGCAGCCAAGGTCTGTGATTTGGCAGCCGCCCATCCTCAGGATAGTGGTCTTGCTCGTCTCGAGAGCCTTCGCGATCGCCTCCACCTGGGTTTGCCGGAGCGCGCCGTCGACCGTGACCTCAACCTGTCCGGCGTGGAGCCGCCTCACGGCTTCATCTGCGCCGACGATCACGGCGTCCCTCCTGCAGACTACATTGATAAATGGGAGAGTCGCGCTACTGCCCGCAGGCTCGTCGATGTCGGAGAGCTCGACGAGCCCGTACGGACCGAACTCCCGCTTCACCGACTCGGCGTCGTAGAAGTACATCGGAAGACCGGGCAGGCGCTCGTACCAGTCGTCGCCGAGCCGGAGCCCATGTCCGTACATTGGCGCCTTCTTTGAGATGATCGTGAAGATCATGTGCCCACCGGGCGCCAGCTGGCGGTAGCAGTCTCGAATGAGCTTCTCGCGACCGCGGGCATCCAGGAGGAAGACGAGCCCGTAGCAAAAGATGCCGTCGTACTGCCGGCGGTCGAAGGGCATGTCGGTGACTGATCCGTGGACGATGGGGATCTCGAGACCGAGTCGCGAGCGGGCGAGCTCGATCGCCGTCGCAGAGATCTCGATCCCCGCCACTGACATCCCGCGCTCGAGGAACGGCTTCGCGTTCCTGCCGTAGCCGATGCCGGGTATCAGGACACTCTTGACACCGGCTCGAGCGAACGTGTCGCGCGCGAGAGAAGCAGACGTCGTCGGCTCCAGTCCCCACATCAGCTGCTTCTCGGCGAACGCGGTTTCCCAGAATTCGGTCATGATGGTTTGGCTCCTGCTCGTCGTGAACTACTCATGGCCTTTGGGGCGCCTCCACGATGTACTTCTTCACATGAGGGCGACGCACACGCCGGCCAGGACGGCGCGGCGCTGGGAAGGGGCGTGGATGGCTTGATCGGCGGCGCCTGCTCGTGTGGATGGATTCGCCTTCATCGTTCATCTCATGTCACTGGGAGGCGCGGGGCGAGCAGCCACCCGAGTCCGCACGTCCTCGCCCAGGGCCGCGAGCGTCACCTCGCCGAGGCGCGACAGAAGCAGCGACTCCGCAGCCTCGAACGACTTGCTAAGAGCCGCGTTGACCGCCTCTTCGACGGCGCAGCCGGGCGTCTCCGTCCGGTTCCCAATGGCGAGCAGCGAGGGCGAGCCGAGCGCAGTGTAGATGTCGCGCAGGGTCACCTTCGCGAGATCGCACGCCAGGGACCACCCCCCCCCATGTCCCTTCTCCGACCGGACGTATCCCTGCTCCCGGAGACCGGCCATGACTCGCCGGATCACCACCGGATTGGTGTCCATGGCTTTCGCCATCTGCTCGGACGTCAAGGGCCCCTCGTGCTGGGCCATGTGCAGCAGGACGTGAAGCACCCCGGAGAGTCGGCTGTCTCGTCTCACGCAACTTATGATGTTACGTGACCGGAGGGTTGTCAAGGAGCACGGCCGCGGAAGCTCGGCCGTCGACCCGCGCCCAAGCGCTTCGGCGGCCTTCTCGAAGGGAAGCGCTCGCGGCGAGCTCGGCGGCGCCCCGCCGCCGCGGCGCGACCGTGGCGCCTGAGCAGCAGCGACGGCGAGGTCTCGGCGCAGTCCCGCAAACGCCTATTCGTTGGCACACTCCCAACGCGGCGAAGTGCTGGCGAGCCTCTTCCAGTCGGCGATGACGCGGACGGAGGGCTTCAACGAGGAGCGCGTGGGTATCGGGTGAGCGCGGCGCCGGTCCGGGTCGCGGCGCGTCCGCCGCGGAGGCGCGGTGAGGCGGCGCCGGCGATGGACGCGCCGCGGGCCCGCCCCGCGGCAGGGCTCCGCGCGAGGGATGTCTCGGCGCGGTCGGGGCCGGGGCGGACGCTCGACAGCCCCTCTCGGCGACCTCTGAAGATCGGCGGTGTTCGATTCATGAAACCCGTACGATCGGCAATCGGGACATCGTCGATCACCACCTGATTACGAGTGCTCCCGACGCCTCGTTCGCGGCGGGCTCCGTCGCGGTGTGCGAGCCCGGCGCGGTCGTCGCGGGCCACGCGGGCCACGCGGGCCACGACTGCCGGCCGGGAGCGATCGCCTCATGACGCAGCGCCGCGACCACATGCCCCTCCACGCCGAAAAAAGCCGTACGTCCCGCTTGACCTTCATTCCGCGGTTGTGTGTAATCGGCTGCGCTGCGAATAGCCTTGAATTGTGGACCGTCACCCTGCCACGGCGTCGATGGACTCGCCCATCGAGGCGTGAGTACCAGTGTGATGCAGCATGGTATCCGTGCCGACCGCGCCCCTGAAACGTCGGGGGCGCGCCCGTGTCACCGGCTGCCGCCCTGGAGCTCACTCCGGTGCTCCTGGGACGGTTCTGAACGAGATGCGTGACGCCCTCGCGTCGCTGCTCGGGCTCGCACACGGCGGCTGATGTTCTGCCCCTGAAAAGACTCCTGCCACCACACACGACATGACCTATCACGACTTCAGCTCCGAGGACGCCAGCATTCACCGCTCGTTCGAGCTCCAGGCCGGGCGCACGCCCGGCGTCGTGGCCGCATCCTTCGGCCCTGACCGGCTCACCTATCAAGAGCTGAATCGCCGCGCGAACCAGCTCGCGCACCACCTGAGGAGCCTGGGCGTCGGCCGCGACGTCCTCGTCGCGCTCTGCGCCGAGCGCTCCCTGGAGGCGCTCATCGGGCTGCTCGCGGCGCTCAAGGCCGGCGGCGCCTATGTCCCTGTCGACCCCGCGTACCCGCGGGAGCGGGTCGCCTTCATGCTCGAGGACGCCGGGGCGCCTGTCCTGCTCACCCAGGCGCGGCTGCTCCCGTCGCTGCCGCGCCACGGGGCGCGCGTGGTCCTCCTGGACGGCGATCGCGATCTGACCGCGGGCTTCAGCGGCGAGGACCCGCCGGACACCACGGGCCCCGACGACCTCGCCTACGTCATCTACACGTCGGGCTCGACCGGCAGGCCCAAGGGCACGCTGCTGACGCACCGCGGCCTCACCAACCTCACCCGCGCGCTGGCCGAGCGATTCGACGTGGCGCCGGGCTGCCGCGTGCTCCAGTTCGCGTCCCTCAGCTTCGATGCGTCGGTCTGGGAGATCGCGATGACGCTCGCCCGGGGAGGCACCCTGGTGATGGGGGCGCAGGCCGAGATGATCCCCGGGCCCGCGCTGCTCGATCGGATGCGCGCGGAAGAGGTGTCGATCGCGACCTTCCCCCCCTCCGCGCTCGCCGCCTTCCCCGAGGGCGCGGAGCGCTCGCTGCCCGCGCTCCGGACCCTCATCGTCGCCGGCGAGACCTGCCCGGCCGACCTCGCCGCGCGCTGGGCGCAGGGGCGCAGGTTCATCAACGCCTACGGTCCCACCGAGTTCACCGTGTGCGCCACGATGGCCGACGGGCTCGACCCGGTTCGGGACCCCGGCGAGCCCCTCTCCATCGGCCGGCCGATCAGGAACGCGCGCTGCTACGTGCTCGACGATGCCATGCGCCCGGTCCCGGACGACGAGGCCGGCGAGCTCTACCTCGGTGGACCCGGGCTGGCCCGGAGCTACCTGGGACGGCCCGAGCTCACGGCGGCGCGGTTCGTCCCCGATCCGTTCAGCTCCACCCCGGAGGCCCGGCTCTACCGCACGGGGGACGTGGTGCGCCGCCTGCCCGGCGGCGATCTCGCCTTCCTCGGGCGCGTCGACCAGCAGGTGAAGATCCGCGGCCACCGCGTCGAGCTCGGCGAGGTCGAGGCCGCGCTTGGGCGCCACCCCGCCGTCCGCGCGGCGGTGGCCGTCGCCAGCGAGGGCCGCCTCGTCGCCTACGTCGTCGCACGCCCGGACGCGCCGGACGCGCCCCCGGCCGCCCCCCGGGCCGTCGTGCCCGCGCTGCGCAGCTTCCTCCGCGAGAGCCTCCCCGAGGTCATGATCCCGTCGACGTTCGTGCTGCTCGACGCGCTGCCGCTCGGCCCCAGCGGGAAGGTGGACCGCGCGGCCCTGCCGCCGCCGGACGCCGCCCGGCCCGATCGCGGCGACGGCGAGCCCCTCGCGCCGCGCAACCAGATCGAGGCGGCGATCGCCGCGGCGTGGGCCGAGGCGCTCGGGATCGAGCACCTCGGCGTCCACGACGACGTCTTCGACCTCGGGGCGCACTCGCTGCTCGCCGCGCGGGTGCTGTCGCGGCTGCGCCGCGCGCTCGGCGTCGAGCTCTCCCTGCAGAGCCTGTGCGACGCCCCCACGGTCGCCGCGCTGGCCGAGCTCGTGGAGTCGCTCCCCCGGCCGAAGCAGCGCCCGGCCGCCGCGGCCATCCGGCCTGCGCCGCGCGACCGGCCCATCCCCCTCTCGCACGGGCAGCGGCAGATCTGGCTCCACGCCTCGCTCCACCCGGGCGCGCTGTTCTACAACGAGCCGTTCTCCCTGCGCCTCCGCGGGCCCCTCGACGTCCCGGTCCTGGGGCGCGCCCTCGACGAGCTCCTCAGGCGCCACGAGATCCTGAGGAGCGTCGTCGCGGTCGTCGGCGGCGAGCCCGTGCAGCAGATCCTGCCCCCGGCGCCGCTCGATCTGCCGGTCGTCGAGCTGACCGCGCTGCCGGCCGAGGCGCGGTGGGGGCGCGCCGTCGCGCTCGCCACAGACGAGGCCCGGCGCCCGTTCGATCTCGCCCGCGGCCCGCTGCTCCGGGCCACGCTGGTCCGGCTCGACGAGGCCGACCACGTGCTGTTCGTGGTGGTGCACCACATCCTGATGGATGGAGTCTCCATCTTCGACGCGCTCCCGAGGGAGCTCCACGCGCTCTACCAGGCGTTCGCCGCGGGCAGGCCGTCGCCGCTGCCCGAGCGCGCGATCCACTACGCCGATTACGCGGTCTGGCAGCGGGAGCAGCAGCTGAGCGGCGCCCTCCAGCCGCAGCTCGATTACTGGAGGCGACAGCTCGCCGACCTGCCCACCCTGGAGCTGCCGACCGACAGGCCGCGCCCGGCCGCCCCGAGCCTCGCGGGGGCCCGCCACTGCGTCGCCCTGTCGCGGGAGCTCACGCTCCGGCTGAAGGCGCTGGCCAGGGAGCAGGGCGTCACGCTCTTCGTGGTCCTGCTCTCGGCCTTCAAGGCGATGCTCTACCGGTACGCGCGGCAGGACGAGGTCGTCGTGGGCACGTCCGCGTCGTGCCGCCACCCGCCGGAGACCGAGGACCTCCTCGGCTTCTTCCTGAACACGCTCGTGCTGCGCACCGACCTGCGCGGCGACCCGACGTTCCGGCAGCTGCTCGGGCGCGTGCGAGCGGTGAGCCAGGCCGCGCTCTCGCACCAGGACGTGCCGTTCGCCAGCGTCGTGCAGGCGCTCCAGCCGAAGCGGGTCCCCGGCCAGAACCCGCTGTTCCAGGTCGCCTTCGTGCTGGAGCCGCCCGTGCCGGCGCTCGATCCGGGCTGGACCCTGAGCCAGCTCGACGTGGACACGGGCGCGTCCAAGTTCGACCTGATGCTGGAGCTCGACGAGCGCGAGGACGGCATCATCGGGCGCATCGAGTACAGCACCGCGCTGTTCGACGCCCGCACCATCGAGCGGATGGCGGGCCACTACGAGGCCCTGCTCGAGGGCGCGTCGCGCGACGTCGATCTGCGCCTCTCGGCGCTGCCGCTGCTCACGCCCGAGGAGCGGAGCGCGCTCCGCGCGTGGGGCACCGCCCCGGCCGGCCCCGGGTCGGACGCGTGCATTCACCGCCTCTTCGAGGCCCAGGTCGAGCGCTCTCCCGAGGCCGTCGCGGTCGTCTTCGACGACGGCGCGGGCAACGTCACGTCGCTCACCTACCGGGAGCTGAACCGGCGGGCCAACCAGCTCGCGCACACCCTGCTCGGCCTCCGCGCGCCGGGGGCGCCGGGGGCGCCGGGGCCCGAAGCCGCGCCCGGCCCCGACGAGGGGGCCCTCGCGCGCACCGACGAGGGCGCCCTCGCGCCCGAAGACCGCGTGGCCGTGTGCATGTACCGGTCGATCGAGATGATCGTCGCGCTCCTCGGCGTGCTGAAGGCGGGCCTCGCCTTCGTGCCCCTGGATCCGACCTACCCCACCGAGCGCCTCGCGTTCATGCTGGAGCAGGCCCGGGTCCGCGTGATGCTCACCCAGGTGCGCGTCGGCGCGGTGCTGCCGGGGTGCCGCGCGCGCGTCCTCTGCCTGGACGCGGATCCCGAGGAGATCGGCCGGGCGCGCGACGACAACCCGACGGAGCTGGCGACGCCGGACCAACTCGCCTATGTCATGTACACGTCGGGCTCCACCGGCCGGCCCAAGGGCGTGGCCGTGCCGCACCGGGGCGTGGCCCGGCTCGTCAAGGGCACGACGTACGCGCGCTTCGCGCCGGACGAGGTCTTCCTGCAGCTCGCGTCGATCTCCTTCGACACGTCGCAGTTCGAGATCTGGGGCGCGCTCCTCAACGGCGGCCGGCTGGTCGTCATGCCCCCCGCGCCCGCGTCGCTCGACGACCTGGATCGCGTGATCCGGCAGCACGGGGTGACCACGGTGTGGCTCACCGCCGGCGTCTTCCACCTCCTCGTGGACGAGCGGATCACGGCGCTGCGCGGCCTGCGCCAGATCGTGGCCGGGGGGGACGTCCTGTCCCCGCAGCACGTCAACCGGGTCCTCGCCGAGCTCCCGGGGTGCCGGATGATCAACGGCTACGGGCCCACGGAGGCCGCGACGTTCGCCTGCTGCGCCGCGGTGGAGCGCCCGGTCGGCCACACGGTGCCCATCGGAAGCCCGATCCCCGGCACGAGGGTGCACGTGCTCGACCGGGATCTCAACGAGGTCCCGGCCGGCGTCCCCGGGGAGCTCTGCATCGGCGGAGAGGGCCTCGCGCGCGGCTACCTCGATCTGCCGGAGCTCACCGCGGAGCGGTTCATCCACGATCCCATCGGCGGCGAGCCGGGAGGGCGGCTGTACCGGACCGGCGATCGCGTCCGCCTGATGCCGGACGGGCAGCTCGAGTTCCTCGGCCGCATGGATCAGCAGGTCAAGGTCCGCGGTTACCGGATCGAGCTCGGCGAGATCGAGGTGGTCCTCGGCGAGCACCCGGCCGTGCGCGAGGTGGTCGTGGTGGCGCAGCCGGCGCGCTCGGGCGACCGGCGCCTCGTGGCGTACGTCGTCCCGCACGGCGGCAGGGCCGCGGCGCCGCCCGCGCAAGCCGGGGCCCGCGCGCGCCCGTTCATGGCGGATCCGACCGGCGGGCTCGAGCGTGCGATCCGCGATCACGCGCAGCGGCGGCTGCCCGACTACATGCACCCCTCGGCCATCGTGCTGCTCGACGCGCTGCCCCTCACGGGCAACGGCAAGGTGGACCGCCGCGCCCTGCCGGCCCCCGTCGAGCTCCGCCCCGAGAGCGCGCCCATGGTGGCGCCGCGGAGCTCGATCGAGGAGCGGCTCACCGCGATATGGCAGGACGTCCTCGGCATCGAGCGCGTGAGCGTGCAGGACAACTTCTTCGATCTGGGCGGCCACTCGCTGCTCCTGATGCGCCTCCACGAGCGCGTCCGGGAGTCGTTCGGCAGCGATCTCTCCATCGTCGATGTGTTCGCGCGCCCGACGGTCACCGATCTCGCCGCGTTCCTCGCGAGCGGCAGCGGCGGCGGGAGCGACCTCTCGGAGGCCAACGCCCGGGCGCTGAAACAGCGAGAGATCCTGAAACGAAAGAAGCAGGCAGCCAAGAGCAGACAGAATGGATCCGCTTGATCAACCCGTCCCGGAGGACCAAATCGCGATCATCGGGATGGCCGGCCGCTTCCCGGGCGCGAGGAGCGTCGACGCCTTCTGGCAGAACCTGCGCGATGGGGTCGAGTCGATCGCGGCGCTCTCGGATCAGGATCTCGCCGCGGCGGGCGTGCCCCCGGAGGTGGCCTCGGACCCGAGCTACGTCCGCGCGCGGGCCGTGCTCGACGAGGTGGAGTGGTTCGACGCGGCCTTCTTCGGGATGACCCCGCGAGAGGCCGAGATCCTGGATCCGCAGCACCGCTTCTTCCTGGAGTGCGCGTGGGAGGCGCTCGAGCACGCCGGGTACAACCCCGAGGCGTTCAAGGGGACCATCGGCGTCTACGCGGGCGCGAGCGGCCACGACACGTACTTCCTGAGCAACCTTTACCCGAACCACGAGCTCAGGAAGGCGATGGACTATCAAGTCTACGTCGCCAACGACAAGGACTTCCTGCCCACGCGGACCTCGTACAAGCTGAACCTCCGCGGGCCGAGCGTCGCGGTCCAGACCGCCTGTTCCACCTCGCTCGTGGCCGTCCACATGGCCTGCCAGGCGCTGCTCACCTACCAGTGCGACATGGCGCTGGCCGGCGGCGTGGCCATCAACGTCCCCACGCGGTCGGGTTACCTGTACCGGCACGGCATGATCCTCTCGCCCGACGGGCGCTGCCGCGCGTTCGACGCCGAGGCGCAGGGGACGGTGGTCGGCAACGGCGCGGGCGTCATCGTGCTGCGCCGGCTCGAGGACGCCCTCGACAGCGGCGATCACATCGAGGCGGTGATCCGGGGCTCGGCCGTCAACAACGACGGCTCGGGCAAGATCGGGTTCACCGCGCCGGGCGTGGAGGGGCAGGCGCAGGTCATCGCGCAGGCCCTGGCGATGGCGAACACCGATCCCGAGACGATCAGCTACGTGGAGGCCCACGGCACCGGCACGCGCCTCGGGGATCCCATCGAGGTCGCGGCGCTCACCCGGGCGTTCCGCGCCCGGTCCCGCGGCCAGCGCAAGGGCTGGTGCGCGCTCGGCTCGGTCAAGCCGAACGTCGGGCACCTCGACGTCGCCGCCGGCATCACCGGCGTGATCAAGGTCGTGCAGGCGCTCCGCCACCGGCAGATCCCGGCCAGCCTGCACTTCAAGACGCCGAACCCGGAGATCGACTTCGCGAACAGCCCGTTCTACGTCAACGCGGCGCTCGCGGACTGGGAGCCCGGCGACGGGCCCCGCCGCGCCGGCGTGAGCTCGTTCGGCATCGGCGGCACCAACGCCCACGCCATCCTCGAGGAGGCGCCCCACGCGGCGGCGGCGCCCGGCGGGCGGTCCTGGCAGCTCCTCCTGCTCTCCGCCCGCACGAGGACCGCGCTCGACACGATCACCGAGAACCTCGTCGGGTACCTCAAGGCGCACCCGGACGTCAGCCTGCCGGACGTCGCGTTCACGCTCCAGGTCGGCCGCAAGACGTTCCCGCACCGGCGCATGCTCGTCTGCAACGACGCAGACGAGGCGGTGAGCCTGCTGTCGACGCTCGGGGAGCGGCGGGTCCTCGCGCACGTCGAGGAGGCCATCGATCGCCCGGTCGTCCTCATGTTCCCGGGGCAGGGCACGCAATACGCCGGCATGGCGCGGGAGCTGTACGAGCGGGAGCCCACGTTCTGCGCCGGCGTCGATCTCTGCGCGGCCATGCTCCAGCCCGAGCTCGGGTTCGATCTCCGCGAGGTGATCTACCCGCCCCCGGGGCGGGAGGCGGCGGCCGCGGAGCTGCTCAAGCAGACGCGCTTCGCCCAGCCCGCGCTCTTCGTGATCGAGTACGCGCTCGCCACGCTCTGGATGGAGTGGGGCATCCGGCCCGCGGCGATGATCGGCCACAGCCTCGGCGAGTACGTCGCGGCCTGCCTCGCGGGCGTCTTCTCGCTGGAGGACGCGCTGAAGATCGTCGCCCGGCGGGGCAAGCTGATGCAGGAGATGCCGCCGGGCGCGATGCTCGCGGTCCCGCTGCCCGAGGCCGAGGTGCAGCCGCTGCTCGACGAGGGGGGCGGCGCGCTCTCGCTCGCGGCCGTCAACGGGCCGGCCGCCTGCGTCGTGGCCGGGCCCGAGGACGCCGTCGAGGCGCTCTCCGACCGGCTCTTCGCCGAGCGCGAGCTGGAGTGCACGCGCCTCCAGACGTCGCACGCGTTCCACTCCCGGATGATGGAGCCGATGCTCGCGTCGTTCACCGCGATCGTGGCCCGCGCGCGCCCGAGCGCCCCGAAGATCCCGATCGCGTCGAACGTCACCGGCACCTGGCTGTCCGCGGCCGACGCGCAGGACCCCGGGTACTGGGCGAGGCACGTGCGCGAGCCGGTGCGCTTCATGGCGGGGCTCGGCGAGGTGCTCGCCGATCCGACGCGCGCCCTGCTCGAGGTCGGCCCGGGCCGGGTGCTCGCGACCCTGGCCAAGCAGCACCCCGCGCGGGGCGCCCGCCGGGTGATGCTCTCGTCGATCCGGCACGTCCACCACCGCCAGTCCGACATCGGGTTCCTGCTGGAGACGCTGGGCCAGCTCTGGCTCTCCGGCGTCCGCGTCGACTGGTCGGGCTTCTACACCCACGAGCCCCGCCGGCGCGTGTCCCTGCCGACCTACCCGTTCGAGCGGAAGCGGTACTGGATCGACCCGCCCTCGAGCGCCGCGCGCCGGCCGGCGCGCAGCGCGCCGGAGCCGGCCGGCCTGATCCACCTCCTGGCCTGGAAGCGCTCGGTGCTGTCGGGGTCGATGAAGGCGTCGGCCCGGCCGGCCAGGGCGCAGTGCTGCGTCGTCTTCGCCGACAGCTACGGGCTGGGCGCCCGGATGGAGATGCGGCTCCGCCGGGACGGCTACAAGGTCATCACCGTGCGGCCGGGCGAGGGCTTCGCCGAGACGGGCGAGGGCGAGTTCACCGTCGCCCCCGCGAGCCGCGCGGACCACGCGTCCCTCTTCGGCGCGCTGCGCGCGGCGGGCGTGTCCCCCTCGCGCATCATGTTCCTGTGGGGCGTGACCAAGCCCGCGCGCGCGCCGCTCGACGCCGGCCGCCTCGCGGAGGCCCAGCGGCTCGGGTTCGCCAGCCTCGTCGCGCTGGCCCAGGGGATCGGCGACGCGGGGATTCGCGACGAGGTGCGGCTCGGCGTCGTGACGAGCCACATGCAGAAGGTGACCGACGCGGCCGTGCTCTGCCCCGAGAAGGCCACGCTGCTCGGCCCGTGCGAGGCCATCCCCAGGGCGTACCCGAACGTCTCGTGCATCAGCGTCGACATCGACCTGCCGGAGCCGCGGACGCTGCAGGAGGCGAGGCTCATCGACCAGCTCCTCGCCGAGGTCACGCTGGAGCAGACCGAGCCCGTCATCGCCTACCGGAACGGGGAGCGCTGGGTCCGGATCTTCGAGCCCGCGCGCATGGACCGCGCCGAGGGCCTGCCGCCGCGCCTCCGGGAGGGCGGCGTCTACCTGATCGCCGGCGGGCTCGGGGCCGTCGGCTCCGCCCTCGCGGAGCACCTCGCGAAGGTCGCGCGCGCGAAGCTCGTGCTCGCGGGCCGGACGGCGCTCCCGCCCCGGGAGGCCTGGGACGGCCTCGCCGGCGCGGGCGCCTTCGACGCGCTACGCCGCAAGATCGGCGCGGTGCTCGAGATGGAGCGGCTGGGCGCCGAGGTGCTGCTCGTGACGGCCGACGTCACGCGGCTCGACGACATGCAGCGCGCGGTGGCCGAGGGGCTCCAGCGCTTCGGGCGGATCGACGGCGTGATCCACGCGGCGGGCGCCCGCCGCGCCGTGCCCCTCCAGCGCATGACGCGCGAGGAGGGCGAGGCGCTCCTCGCCCCGAAGCTCGACGGCGCGCTCGTCCTCGACGAGTCGCTCCGGGGCCTCCGGCCCGATTTCGTCGCGCTGTGCGCCGCGCGGACCGCGGGCGCCCGCGGGGCGGGCCTCGCGGGCCAGTGCGCCGCGACCGCCTTCCTCGGCGCCTTCGCGCAGCGGCGGGCCGCCGGTGACGGCCCGCTCACGATCGCGATCGAGTGGGACCCGTGGCAGCGGCAGGACGCCTCGCGCGGCAAGGATCCCGAGCCCGCGGCCGACTCGAGCGAGGGCGGCGCGGCCGCCGCGGAGGAGGGGATCTCGCGCGACGAGGCGCTCGACGCCTGGATGCGCGTCCTCACGAGCCCCACGCCCCACGTCCTGGTCCTGAAGCGGGAAGCGCAGGCTAAGCAGCGCCCCTCGGCCAGCTCGATCGCGCCGCCCTCGCGGGACGTCGAGTCCGAGGGCATCCCGAGATCCGTCCACCCGCGGCCCGACCTCGGCACGGCCTACGTGGCGCCGCGCGATCCGCTGGAGCGCGCCGTCGCCGAGACGTGGGAGAAGCTGTTCGGCATCGAGCGGATCGGCGTCCACGACGACTTCTTCGCGCTCGGCGGCGACTCGCTGCTCGCCGTCCAGCTCATCTCCCGGCTGCGCAGCGTCGTGAACATGGATCTCCCCGGCCACAGCCTGCTCAACGCGCCGACCGTGGCGGCCCTGGCCGACCTCGTCGCGCAGTCCGACTCGCCCTCATCCACCTCGCTGTCGAGGCGCTCTCCCGCGCGCCTCTTGCCCGCGTCGCTCGTGCGGATCAAGCCCGGCACCGGGCGGCCGCTCTTCCTGATGCACCCGGTCGGAGGGCACGTTTACTTCTACCACGATCTCGCCACCTGCCTGGACCCGGCGCAGCCCGTGTACGGGCTGCAGGCGCAGGGCATCGAAGGCAAGGCGCCGCCCTTGACCCGCGTCGAGGAGATGGCCGCGCGCTACCTCGAGGCGGTACGGCGGCACATCCAGCCGGAGGGCCCCTACGTGCTCGGCGGGTCGTCCTTCGGCGGGGTCGTCGCCTTCGAGATGGCGCACCAGCTCATCTCCGGGGGCGAGCGCGTCGCGCTTCTCATGATGATCGACACGCCCGCGCCCTCGGCGGTGTTCCCCGAGGATCTCGACACCCCCGAGCGCCTCGCCTACCTGATCAGCGGCGATGCGAGCCTCCCCGTCCCCGCGGAGGAGATCCGGCACCTCTCCCCGGACGAGCAGCTGCTCCACGTGCTCCAGCGCAAGAAGGGTGTCTCCCGGATGTTCCCGAAGCTGGCGCTCCAGGAGCTCGCCACGTTCCGCAAGATCGTCACCGCCAACCTGCAGGCGATGCTGCGCTATGTCCCCCGCCCCTACCCGGGTGACGTGCTCTTCTTCGAGGCGAGCGAGCGCGACGCCATGACCGTGAACAACCCGGCGCGGGGATGGCTCGATTTGATCCAGGGCCAGCTCACTGTCCACGAGGTCCCTGGCAATCACATCACCATGAATTTGCCGCCGAACGTGCAAATCATGGCCGATCATCTGCGCGCGGCCCTCGAGGCGGCGGGACATCAGGGCTGATGTTGACGCCCGGCCGGCGGGCTCTTTACCATGGGTGTGGAGCGGCGACGGCGACACGCCCGCGCGGTCGCGCGGGATCGAGTGCGGCCAGGGCGCGCGGCGGAGGTGGAGAATGTCGAAGATCACCGCGGAGCAGGCGAGAGAGGAGCACGTCGCGCTCCTCAAGGCGTGGACGAAGGCGGTGGGGGCCGTCAAGGACTACGGCTTCCTCGATCGCCACCTGGCCGAAGGCTGGCGGTACGTCGATTACAACGGAGTGCAGCGCGGCAAGGACGAGTACCTGAAGCTCGTCGACAGCATGTTGACGTACACGCAGGAGCTCCGGCAGTGCGACGTGCGTATCGTCGGCGGGGACGTCGCTATCGTGAGCGGCGTCTACCGCTCGCGCGCCGAGCTCAAGGGCGGTGTCAAGCTCGATAACACCATCGCCTTCACCGCGGTCTGGGAGCTCCAGGGCGGTGAATGGAAAGCCCTCGTGCACCACACGACGAGGATCCATGACGCGTCGTGATCGACGTCCGCGCCGAGCGGGTCGAAGCGCTCCGGCGGCCGGCGCCTCGCCGGCGAGGCCGGAGAAAACGTTGACAGGGATCCTGCTTCGAGTACCGTCCACTCAGGATCGTCCTATCGACGATCACCAGGGCTCTCATGGATCTTCGCCGGTTCCTCACGCACGCGGTGCAGATCGCATCTGCGCTGTCGAAACTTCATAAGTCAGGCACCCTTCACCTGGACATCCGCCCCGCGAACCTCTCCGTGCACCCGGAGAGCGGGGAGGTGTCGCTCGACGGTGGGCTGGCCGTGGTGCGCGGCGATCTCGGCCTGTCCGACGAGACGAAGATCAACCCGGAGTCGCTGCCCTACATCGCGCCGGAGCGGACGGGCCGCGTCGACTGGCCGATCGACGAGCGCGCCGATCTCTACTCGCTCGGCGTCACGCTGTACGAGCTGCTCTCCGGCAAGCTGCCGCTCGACGCCGAGGACGCGCCCGCGTGGGCGCACGCCCACATCGCGAGGGCCCCTGTGCCGCTCGCGGAGCTGGTGCATGACGTGCCCCGGATCGTCTCCGAGATCGTGATGAAGCTCCTCGCGAAGTCTCCGGAGGAGCGTTATCAGACCGCCCGCGGGCTCTGGTCGGATCTCCTCATGTGCCAGACCGAGCTGGAGGAGCTCGGGATGATCGACTCGTTCCCGCTCGGGACGGCCGACATCCCGGACCGGCTGCAGCTCCCGACGAAGATCTACGGCAGGAGGCGCGAGCGCGCGATCCTGCTCAAGGCGTTCGAGCGTGTGGTCGCCACGGGCACGGCCGAGCTCGTGCTCGTCGCCGGGTACTCGGGCGTCGGGAAGACCTCGCTCGTGAAGGAGGTGCAGGCGCCCATCGTCCGCGAGCGCGGGGCGTTCATCTCCGGGAAGTTCGATCAGCTCCAGCGCGACATCCCCTACCGCACGATCGCCCAGGCGTTCGGGGAGCTCGTCCGGCAGATCCTGACGGAGAGCCCGCAGTCGCTCGCGGGGTGGAAGCACCGGTTGAGCGACGCGCTCGGCGAGGAGGGGCGGGTCATCATCGACATCATCCCGCAGCTCTCGCTGATCCTCGGCGAGCAGCCGCCGGTGCCGCCGCTCGCGCCGAACGAGGCGCGCAGCCGCTTCGTCCGCGTGTTCCATGCGTTCCTCGGCGTGGTCGCGCGCAAGCGGCACCCGCTCGTGCTGTTCGTGGACGACCTGCAGTGGGCAGATCCCGCCAGCCTGAGGCTCATCCGCGACGTCATCGCGGCGCCCGAGAAGCGGCACCTGCTCGTGATCGGGGCGTACCGCGACAACGAGGTGACCCCGTCGCACCCGCTCATGGAGGTGCTCCGGCAGATCCACGCCACGGGCGCGCGCGTCTCGACGCTCAGCCTCGACCCGCTCCCGCACGAGAACGTCCTCGAGCTCGTCATGGACACCTTCCGCTGCGAGGACGAGCCGGGGGCTCAGCTCACCAGGCTCCTCGTCCAGAGGACGGGCGGCAACCCGTTCTTCGTGGGCCAGTTCCTGACGGAGCTCTATCGCCAGAAGCTGGTCTGGGTCGATCCCGTGAGCGCCGTCTGGTGCTGGAACATCGAGGCCATCGCCGCGCAGAACCTGACCGACAACGTCGTCGACCTGGTGCTGGGCCGCCTCAGGCGGCTGGACGGCGAGACGCAGCGGGTCCTCTCCCTCGCCGCGTGCCTCGGCGCCCGCTTCGACGCCGAGGTCCTCTCGGCCATGTACGGCGAGTCGACCGAGACGACGCACGCCGCCATCTCCCCGGCCATCCGCGAGGGGCTCGTGGCGCGCCGAGGCAGCACGTACAAGTTCCTCCACGACCGCGTGCAGCAGGCCGCGTACCTGCTCATCCGCGAGGGCAACCACGCCTCGACGCACCTGCGCATCGGGCGCCTGCTGCTCGTCCAGACGCCGGAGGAGGCGCTGGAGGACCGGCTGTTCGAGATCACGAACCAGCTGAACATCGGCGCCTCCTTCATCACCGATCCGGGCGAGCGGCGCAGGACGGCCGAGCTGAACCTCCGCGCCGGCAGGAAGGCGAGGGCCTCCGGGGCCTACGGCTCCGCGGTGGCCTACTTCGCCGCGGGCTGCGCGCTGATCGGGGAGGACGACTGGGCGGGAGCCGACGATCTGCTCGCCTTCGCGCTGCACCTCGATCTCGCCGAGAGCGCGTGCGTGAACGGGGAGTTCGATCGGTCCATCGACCTCTGCTCGATGCTCCTCGAGCGCGCGCGCACGCAGCTCGACAAGGCGGCGGCCTACCGCGTCCTGATGCAGAACCACATGGCCCGGTCCGAGCACGACGCGTGCATCGGCGTCGGGCTGGAGTGCCTCGCGCTGCTCGGCATCAAGCTCGGGAGGCAGCCGGCCGACGAGGAGGTTGTCGCGGAGATCACGGCGCTGCGCGACGCGCTCCGCGATCGCACGGCCGACGAGATCCTCGGCCAGCCGAGGATGACGGCGCCGCCGATGCTCGCGGCGATGGGCGTGATGGCCGTGATGTACGCCTCGACCTTCTACACCGATCCGAACCTCAACGACCTCCTGGTCTGCCAGATGGTCCGGCTCAGCCTGCTCCACGGCAACGCGGAGCCGACCGGCATCGGGTACACGTGCCTCGGCAAGGCGCTCTGCCAGAAGCTCGGCGCGTACCAGGACGGCGACCGGATCGGCAGGGTGGGCTACGAGCTGACCGAGAAGATGAACGCGCTCGTCTACAAGCCCGAGGTGGCCAACCTCTATGGCTGTCTGATCTCGGTCTGGACGCGCCACATCGACACCGGGATCGCCTGCCAGCGCGTGAGCATCCAGGCCGCGAACGAGGTCGGGAACCTGACGTGGGGGAGCTTCAGCCACATCCAGCTCACCCTGAACGTGATCGTGCGGGGCGACCCGCTCGAGGAGGCGTACAAGGGCGCGGTGAGCGCGCTCGACTACGCGACGAAGGCGAAGATCACGTTCGCCGCGGACGCCGTGACGAGCATGCTGCGCCTGGTCCAGGCGATGAGGGGCGCCACGCGCCACCTCGGCACGATGAGCGCGGACGACTTCGACGAGCAGGCGTTCGAGGACCGCCTCGAGAAGGAGAGCTTCCCGAGCGTGCGGCTCGTCCATTACGTGATGAAGACCGCGCAGCACCTCCTGGCCTCCAACCCCGACGAGGCGGCCCTGGCCGCGGAGAAGGCGGAGCGCAACATCTCGGGGGGCAACGGGATGTTGTTCTCGGCCGAGTACCACTACTTCGGCGCCCTCGCCCGGGCGGCCCGCTTCTCCGGGGCCCCGGCCGAGGAGCAGGCCGGGCTCCGGCGGTCGCTCGCCTGCCACGAGGAGCAGCTGCGCGTCTGGGCCGAGAGTTGCCCCGACAACTTCGCCGGCAAACACGCGCTCGTAGCGGCGGAGCGCGCGCGCGTCGACGGCAGGCACGACGAGGCCGCGGCGCTCTACGATAAGGCGATCGTGGCCTTCCGCGAGTCCCGGTTCATCCACCAGGAGGCGCTCGCGAGCGAGCTCGCCGCCCGGTTCTACCTGGATCGCGGCTACAGCGGCCTGCCGGGGCTCTACCTGCGGGAGGCGGTGGCGTCGTACTCGCGCTGGGGCGCGAGCGAGAAGGTGAGGCAGATCGAGCAGCGGCATGCGCTCGTCCTGAACCAGGAGCAGCGCCGCGCGACGAGCAGCGGCGTCATGACGATGGCGGCGGAGGCCATCGACGCGCAGACCGCGGTGAAGGTCTCGCGGTCGCTCTCGAGCGACATGACGCCGAAGGAGATGATGGAGTCGCTCATGCGGCTCGTCGTCGAGCACGAGGGGGCGGAGCGGTGCTGTCTCCTGCTCATCGGGGACGGCCTGCGGCTCGCCGCCGAGGCCGTGGTGGACCGCGACGGCATCAGCATCCGCGTGTACGAGCGGAGCACGGCGCCGCTCGCGACCCGCGTCCCGGCGTCGATCGTCAACTATGTCGAGCGGACGCGGGAGCGGGTGGTGCTCAGCGACGTCGGGGCGAGCGGCGCCTTCGCCGGGGACGAGTACCTCGTGCGCGAGCGGCCGAAGTCGGTGCTGTGCATGCCGCTCATGAAGAACCCCGGCGAGGTGGGCGGCCTCCTCTACCTGGAGAACCGGCTGGTCCACGGCGCGTTCATCCTGCGCCGGCTGCCGCTCCTCGAGTTCCTGGCCGCGCTGTCGCTGCAGAACACCGTGCTCCGCGGCGAGCTGGAGCAGGAGGCGCTGAAGGTCCAGCGGACCGAGGAGGCGCTGCGCCGGAGCGAGAGGGCGCTCCGGGATCTGGCGGAGTCGAGCGACGTCCCCACGTGAGGCGCGGGCCGCGCCGCCGCACCGGCGTGGTGTGGCGGCGCGGCGTTCAGGCGCTCTCAGGCGCTCTCGAGCACGTGGCCCACGCTGTCGAGGAACGGCCTGTCCGACACGGAGAGGTGGAGCTGCACGAACCGCCAGTGATCCCCGTGGCGCTCCACCGTGCAGGTCAGTCGGAGCGCGGGCAGGTCGAAGCGCACGCCGCCCATGGTGGCGTGGATACCGAAGCCGGCCGTCCCGGCGCAGGCGGCCGCTCCCCCGGCCAGCAGACGCACCTGGACATCGCCGGTGATCCTGCACACGAGGTCCTTCAGGATCTCGCTCTGCCGCCGGAACGAGGCCTCGATCTCGGCCCAGCGCGTGAAGTGCAGCTTGTCGTGTGTGCCGTAGAAGATCAGGGCATCGTCACGTACGAACATGTCGCATAACGCGTCCACGTCGCCTCGCTCGAAGGCGCGCGCGAACTCGACGAGCATCTGGCGAACCGAATCTTCTGGACTTGCCGGCTTTCTCTCCGAGGACTCCATGCGCTCCGCTGCTCCCGTACCGATCCGAGCCTGATCTCGGCCGAGCATACAGCACCCCGGAGGCGACGCGCGACGCCCTGCGCGCGAAAGCGCTCGGAGCCCGGGCGGCTGCGCGCGACAAGGGTCGTCGCGGTCACGAACACGTAACACCACACGACCCCGACCAGCGCCAGCCGACCAGGTGCCCCCTCGAACCCCGGAACCCAGCTGACCAGAAACCCAACGAGCAGGAACAGCAGCCCCACGCCCTGCAGCTGCGCGATCGACATCCGCTTCAGGAGGGCGCCGACCGAGAGCGAGGGCAGGTACATGCTCAGGAGGTGCACCTGGATCACCCAGCTCGCCTGCTGGACCGAGCGCTGCTCGACGCCGCACATCTGGAGCGGCGTCGGCACCATGAGGAGGCTCATCACCAGGAAGGCGCCCGCGCCCATGGCCACCATGGGCCAGTACAGCGCGCGGGCGCGCGCGTCCGGCGCGGCGGAGGCCTCGGCGGCGCGCGCCTCCTGCGGCCCGTACGCCGCGAACGAGAGCGCCGCCATGAGCTGGAGCGCCGCGAGCATCAGCAGGGCAGCGGGCATGTACCTGGACGTCCGCCCCTCCAGCAGGCCGAAGAGCGTTCAGCGCGCGCCGGCGTCCGCCGCGGCGTCGGCCCCCGCCGCGGCGTCGGCCCCCGCCGCGGCGTCGGCCGGCGCGGGCTCCGGCGGCGCGCACGGCACGGTCGAGACGACCGCCCGCCACCGCGCCCCTTCGCGGACGTGCACCCGATCCGAGCGGAGGGCCGGCAGCGACCGCAGCGCCGCGAGGACCGCCTCGACTTCCCCGCTCGCCTTCTCCCCGGGGCTCGCCTCCCCGGGGCTCGGCGGCACCTCGACGCACCCGTGCAGCGCCTCCACGTCGTCCAGCCAGGCGAGCGCGGGCCGGGCTTCCTGGAGCCAGGGCCACCCGCCCTCCGGCTCGGCGACGATCGGCTCGGGCGCGATGGCGCGGTCCTGCACCGCCACCTCCGCGCCGAGCTCCCGCGACAGAGCGCGCCCGAGCAGGTCGGCCGCCGGGGCGCCGAGCGCCGGGCCGACGTGCACGACCTCCACGACGGCCGGCTCGTTGTCCGGGAACCGGAGCCGCCACGCGACGAGCGGCCCCGCCGCGTGCGGCCACGCGCCCCCGAGCGACGCGGCGAGCTCCCGCTGGACGAGCGCGAGCTCCGCCTCCTTGGGCGCCACGTCGATGGGCGCCGAGCTCGCCCGGACCGACGCCGCCACCTCCTCCAGCGCGCTCGCGTCGAGCACCGCGATCACGTCGACCTTCGGGGTGACGCCCGCGACGACGGCGATCCGATCGCGCAGATCGCGCTCGAGCCGCTCCGCCTCGTCGGCCCGGCCGAGCAGCACGAGGCGCACGGCGACGCTGCCGTGGTCGACGGTGACGCTCGACCGCACCGTGCTCTGCGGCAGCGCGTCCAGCATGCGCACGATCGCCGTGCGGACGCGCACCTGCCACGACACCCGCGCGAGCGCCTCCCGGAGCGGGAGGTACACGGCCCCGAGGAGCGCGAGCGGCATCATCACGCGGAAGATCCACCCGTGACGCAGCTCGAAGAAGACCTGCAGCGCGCGCGCCACCCGGCGGATCGCCCCCGGCTTCTGCTTCGCGAGCTCCGCGTGCTCGAGCTCCGCGGTGCTGACGGCGCTGTAGCCGAGGAGCAAAAAGCAGAGGATGGCGAACAGGAGGATCGCGCAGAGGTTCGCCGTGAAGAGCAGCGCGGCGCCGCTGGCGATGCTCTTCACCCGCGTGCCGATCCCGTAGCCGACGACGCAGAGCGGGGGCACGAGGGCGATGCCGATGGCCGTGCCCGCGGCGGTCGAGGTCGTGTCCGAGCCGGGCCGCACGGTGGTGTAGGCGGCCGCGATCGCGCAGAAGATCGCGATGAGCAGATCGAGCGCGGTCGGCGAGGTGCGCGCGGCGATCTCCGACGTCACCTCGTAGAACGGCAGCGTCAGGGTGAGCGCCGCGGCGCTCGTCACGACCATGACGACGCTGAAGGCGACGCGGGTGAAAGAGCGCAGCGCCAGGAACGGCGAGCCGATGGCGAGGCCCATCCCGAGCTCGACGATGGGCCCCATGAGCGGCGAGATCAGCATCGCGCCGATGACGACCGCGCCGCTGCCGAGGACGAGCCCGAGCGAGGCGATGCCCATGGCGAGGAAGAGCTGGAGCCAGTAGCCCGCCGCCCCCTTGGCGCTCCGCTCCAGCATGCTCCGGACGATGGCCTCGCGCGCCTCGGGCTCGATCCCGAACGCGGCCGCGATGCGGTCCTGGAGCGCCCCCCACGCGGCGTGCGTCAAGCCACGACCCCGGCGCCCTGCCCCGCGCGGCCCGCGTCCAGCCCCGCGCGGCCCGCGTCCAGCCCCGCGTGGACCACGCGCAGGAGGCGCCGCACCGCGCCGGCGTCGGGCAGCCGGTAGGCGGCGCGGCTGCTCGCGTTGCCGACGTGGATGGTGCACGCGGACGGCGGCAGCGCCGCGAAGATGTCCTCGTCCGTGCGGTCGTCGCCGATCGCGATCACCGCCGCCCTCGCCGGCACGTCGTCCAGGATGAGCGGCACCACCCTGCCCTTGTGCACGCCGCGCGGCCGGACCTCGATCACCTTCGCGCCGGCGAGCAGCTCCAGCGCATCCATGGGGAGGCGCGCCTCGAGGCGCGCGCAGAGCTCGCGCACGTGCTGGCTCGCCAGCTCGGGCTCGGCCGTGCGGTAGTGCCAGGCCAGGGTCACCGTCTTCTCCTCGATGAAGGTGCCCGGGGTGCGCCGGGTGACGTCCTCGAGGATCTTCCGCACCTCGCCCTTCCAGGCGGCGGCGTCCGGCTCGAGCGCGACCCAGTCGTCGCTCGCCTTGGGCCGCGACCAGAAGCCGTGCTCGGCGTGGAGGTGGAGCGGCAGCGCGCCGAGCCAGCGCTCGATGTCGGCGCGCGGGCGGCCGCTCACGACGTGCACGCGGTCGCGCTCGGACAGCGCCCGGAGCAGCGCGAGCAGCTCCTCGTCCGGCGCGGCGAGATCGGGGACCGGCGCGAACGGGACCAGCGTGCCGTCGTAGTCGAGGATCCACACGCGCTGCGGCGCCCGGCGGACGCCCTCGACGACGCTCTCGGGCATCCCCCGGCGCGACGGGGGGGCCGCCGCGGGCGCCGTCGGCGCGGCGCGGTCGAGATCGTCGAGGAACGACTGCGCCCAGGTGTGCACGTCGTGCGTGGCCACGCGGCGGCGCAGCGCCGCCATCCGGAGCCGCTGCTCGGCGGGCGGCATGGCGATCGCCTGCTTCACGGCGGCGGCGACCGAGCCGATGTCGTACGGGTTGACGGAGATCGCCTCCGCGAGCTCGGAGGACGCGCCCGCGAACTCGCTCAGGATCAGGGCGCCGTCGTCGTCGATCCGCGCGGCGGCGTACTCCTTCGCGACGAGGTTCATGCCGTCGCGCAGCGGGGTCACCAGCATCACGTCGGCGGCGAGGTAGAGGGCGACCACCTGCTCGAACGGCAGCGAGCGGTGCATGTAGTGGATCGGCGTCGCGTACGTCGTCCCGTACTTCCCGTTGATGCGGCCGACCATCTCGTGGACGAGCCGCCGGAAATCGGCGTACGCGCCGGCCGACTCGCGCGTGGGCACGGCGAGCTGGAGGAAGCGGACGTGATCGCGCAGCTCCGGCTCGCGCTCGAGGAACCGCTCGATCGCGAGCAGGCGGCGCGGGATCCCCTTCGTGTAGTCGAGCCGGTCGATCCCGAGCACGATCTTGCGGCCGCGCGCCTCGGCGCGGATGCGCGCCGCCTCCTCCCGGACGCCGGGGTGGCCCGCGAGCCGCTCGATCTCCGCGGCGTCGATGCTGATGGGGTGGACCCCCAGGGCGACCGCGCGCCCGTCGTGCTCGATCGCCGCCTCGCCCGGCTCGACGCCGAGCACGTGCGCCGCCGACGCCGCGAAATTCCTGCGGAAGCCGGCCGTGTGGAAGCCGATCAGGTCGGCGCCGAGCAGGCCCCGCACGATCTGCTCGCGCCACGGGAGGATGCGGAAGACCTCGGCGGACGGGAACGGGACGTGGAGGAAGAAGCCGATCCGCGCCCCGGGGAGGCGCCGCCGGAGGAGCGCCGGGAGGAGCAGGAGCTGGTAGTCGTGCACCCAGATCGCGTCGCCCGGCGTGTACTGCGCGGCGACGACGTCGGCGAAGTGCTCGTTGACGCGCTGGTAGGCCTCCCAGTCGAGCTCGGCGTCGAGGTTCACCTTGTCGAGCAGGTAGTGGAACAGGGGCCAGAGGACGCCGTTCGAGAAGCCGTCGTAGAAGCGGTGCTGCTCCGCGGCGCCGAGGTGCACGGGCACGGCGCGCATCCCGGCGAGCGCCGCGTCGGCGTCCTGCCGCTGCTCGGGGGAGAGGCTCGCGACGCTGCCGGGCCACCCGATCCAGACGGCGCAGTGGCGCTCGTGCGGACCGCGCATCGCGGCGGCGAGGCCGCCCGAGGAGCGCGTGAGGGAGAGCGCCCCGCGATCGACGCGCACGCTGATCGGGAGACGGTTCGAGACGATGAGCAGTCGGGCCATGGAATTCCCCTCCTCTGCGGTGACGAGGCCGCTCGCCGGGCGCGAGGCGCGGCGCCGCCCTCGTCGGCCGGGCGCTAGGCGCGCCGGCGCCGGGACGAGCCGCGCGCCTCGCGCGAGGCCGCGTACCGCCGAAAACGAACAGGGCGCGACGCCCACCGCGGGGTCCGCCGCGGGCGCGCGTGGCTGAGCGAATACTTTGAACTCAAAACATATCGCGCGGCGTCGCGCAAGCTGATCCGGCGCGCCGGACGGCCGCGCGCGCCGATCGGTCGTCCACCTCGCACCTCGCCGCGCAGGCGTGTCGCGGCGCGTCGGGCGCCGATGGAGGTCAGGCGCATCCTGTCAGGCGCGACTCGCTCGAGGATGTCTGTTCGATCGCGCGGTATCGAGGCGGTGCATCGAAGCTGGCACCCCACCGCGCCCCTGCTACGCCACCCGCCACGGATACCCACGCTGGCGACATGGCCCACGCTGGCCGCATGGCCCACGCTGGCGACATGGCCCACGCTGGCGACATGGAAGGAGTCCAAGCATGGCCCAGACACGGAACAGCGTGACGAGCCCGTGGGGCGAGCGGACGCCGTACTTCGGCGAGCATCAGTGGCCGGCACGGGTCGACGAGCAGACCCAGGAGGAGCCGGAGCGATGGGTCCAGTCCTGCTGCGTGCTGTGCACGAACGGGTGCGGGCTCGATATCGGCGTCAAGGGGAACAGGATCGTCGGCGTCCGCGGCCGGGCCCAGGACGTCGTGAACCACGGCCGGCTGGGCCCGAAGGGGCTCCACGGCTGGGTCGCGAACAACAGCCCCGACCGGCTGACCCGGCCGCTGATCCGCACCGGCAAGAAGCCCGGCGACGCGTTCCGCGAGGCCACGTGGGACGAGGCGATGGATCTCATGACCCGCCGGTGCAGGGACGTGGTCGCGCGGTACACGCCCGGCGCGGTCGCCATCTACAACAGCGGGCAGCTCTTCATCGAGGACTACTACACGCTCAGCGTCATCGCCCACGCCGGGCTCCGCACGAACCATATCGACGGGAACACGCGGCTGTGCACCGCCACCGCCGGCAGCTCGCTCCGCGAGACGTTCGGCCGCGACGGGCAGCCGTCCAGCTACCGGGACTTCGACGTCGCCGACTGCATCCTGCACGTCGGCCACAACATCGCCGCGACGCAGACCGTGTCGTGGATGCGCATCCTCGATCGCCGCCGGGGCCCGAACCCGCCCAGGCTCGTCGTGATCGACCCGCGGACCACCGACACCGCCCGGGAGGCCGACGTCCACCTGACCCCGCGCCTCGGCACGAACGTGGCGCTGCTCAACGGGCTCATGCACCTGCTGATCCAGAACGGGCATGTGGATCAGCCGTTCATCGATGCGCACACGGTCGGGTTCGAGGTGCTCCGGGAGAAGGTCGCGGCGTATCCGCCCCGGCGCGTCACCGAGATCACCGGCGTCCCCGTGGACCAGCTGAACGCCGCGGCCCGCCTGCTCGGGACGAGCGAGCGGCTCCTGGCCACCGTGCTCCAGGGCGTCTATCAGGCGCACGAGGCCACGGCCGCGGCGTGCCAGGTCAACAACCTCGTCCTGATCCGCGGCATGATCGGCAAACCCGGCTGCGGCGTGATCCAGTCGAACGGCCAGCCGACGGCCCAGAACACCCGCGAGACCGGCGCGGACGGCGAGTTCCCGGGGTTCCGCAACATGAACAACCCGGCGCACGTGGCCGACCTCGCGCGCGTGTGGAACGTCGAGCCGGACGTGATCCCCACGTTCGCGCCCCACACCCACTGCACGCAGCTGTTCCGCCTGGCCGAGCAGGGGTCGATCCGGATGCTCTGGATCATCGGCACGAACCCGGCCGTCTCGGTGCCCAACCTGCCCCGCATCCGCAAGACGCTGGCGAAGGAGGATCTCTTCGTCGTCGTCCAGGACGCCTTCCCGACCGAGACGACGCGGTTCGCGGACCTGGTGCTGCCGAGCGCGATCTGGGGGGAGAAGACCGGCACGTTCACGAACGCCGATCGGACGGTGCACATCTCGTACAAGGCCGTCGACCCGCCCGGCGAGGCGCGGCCGGACATGGATGTCTTCGTGGATTTCGCGCGCCGCATGGGGTTCACCGACAAGGACGGTCGGCCGCTGATCCCGTGGGACACGCCAGAGGGCGCGTTCGACGCGTGGCGCGCGTGTACCAAGGGCCAGAACTGCGATTACAGCGGCCTGACCTATGCAAGGCTCACCGGCGGCTCAGGCATCCAGTGGCCGGTGAACGACGCGCACCCCGACGGGACCGAGCGGCTGTATGCGGATCTGCGCTTCCCGACCGGCGCCGACGCGTGCGGGAGCTACGGGCACGACATCGAGACCGGCGCGGCGGTCTCGCGCGAGGAATACTCGGCCAACGACCCGGCGGGCCGCGCGATCCTCAAGGCCGCCGACTGGTTCGCTCCACCGGAGTCGCCCGACGACGAGTACCCGTTGTGGGTGACGACCGGGCGGCTCGTTTACCATTTTCACACGCGAACGAAGACGGGCCGGTCGCCGGCGCTGCAGGCGGCGGCCCCGGACGTGTTCGTTCAGATGAGCGCCGATGACGCCGCGCGCATGGACGTGAGCGAGGGAGAGATGGTCGACGTCGTGACCCGCCGCGGCCGGGTGCGCGGGGCGGCGAGGATCGGGGATATCCTCCCAGGGCACCTGTTCATCCCGTTCCATTACGGATACTGGGACGAGGAGGGGACGGACGGGGCCGAGCCGGACGGGCGCCCTCGGGCCGCGAACGAGCTGACGATGACGACGTGGGATCCGGTGAGCAAGCAGCCGGCGGTGAAGTTCGCGGCGGCCAGGGTGCAGAAGGTGAGCGCCGCGCGCAGCGCCGCCGCGAAGATCGCCGGCGCGGCGGAGCGGGCGGTCGCGCGCGCCGGCGCCGCGGCCTCGGCGGTCGCGTCGGCGATCGCGCGCCCTTCCGGCGACACCGCGGAGCGGCAGCGCCTGGGCGACTACCTCGGCCTGCTCCGGCTGGCCCACGAGCGGTTCATCGCGGCGTGCGACGCCGCCTCCGAGCACGAGCTCAACGAGGGCGAGCTGTCGATGGGGCTCTCGCGCTTGCAGGAGCTCTCGCGGCGGTCGCTCTCGTGGCTGGAGCCGGCGGCGCGCCCGTACAACCCCGCCCCGCCGGCCGGCGACGCGAACGAGCTGGGCTCGCTGCCGGAGAAGATCCGCCTGAACCGGGCCAGAGAGGGCAAGCTCGGGCAGCTCCGCGGGCTGCACGAGCTCTACGTGCTCGCGGCCGACCTGCACATCACGCTCGTCGCCGTGAAGAAGACGGCCATGATGCTGCTCGACCGCCCGCTCATGGCGAGCTGCGACCGCATCGAGGAGAACACGCACCGCCAGCAGGCGTGGCTCCTCACCCAGGTCGGCGCGAACGCGCCGCAGGTCCTGGGCGTCCCCTTCTGACGAGGGCGCGACCAGGCGGCCGGCGGCATGGCCGCTCGGTCGCTTCGCCAGCAACCGAGCGCGCAATCGTCGCACGCCGCACAGGCAGGCACACCTTTCGCTGTCTCACGGCAACCCATGCCGATCGCCTGCGACACCGGCGTTTCTCCAGCGGCACGGCGAGCCGGGCGAGCCGCTGCGCCCCTCGCCCAGCGGCTCGGCGAGGACGCGCGCGGCGCCGACGTCCACGGGCGCGATGGTTCGCACGGAGAACGGAGAGTCCATGGCCGCGCGCGCGGCGGAGCGTAGCCACATGCCAAGGGGGACATGCACCGTCCGGCAACAAGGTACCTCGCATGCTACCGACCCTCGCATGGACCATCGCTGTTCCCTTCCTGGGCGCAGCGCTCGTGCTGTTTCTCCCCCCGCGGTGGGCCGGACGCGTCGCGCTCGTCCCCCCCGTGCTCCTGCTCTTCATCATGCTTCCGCGCTGGCCGGAGGTGTCCGCGGGCGGATCCACGACGGTCCCGATCGCGTGGCTCCCCTCCGTCGGGATAGCGGCGAATCTGCGCCTGGACCGGCTCGGCGCCTTCTTCGTGCTGCTCGTCGCCGGCGTGGGCCTCGGCGTCGTCCAGTACAGCCGCGCGTACCTGGGCTCGAAGGGCAAACCCGCTTACTGGGCGGCGCTCCTCGCGTTCATGGGGGCCATGGTCGGGATCGTCCTCTCGGACTCGCTCGTGCTCCTCTACGTCTTCTGGGAGCTGACCACCATCGCGTCCGCTCTCCTCATCGGGATGGACTTCACCGATCCGGCGGCGCGGAGCGGCGCGATCCGCGCCTTCCTGGTCACGGGCGCAGGGGGCCTCGCGATGCTCGCCGGCGTGGCGCTGCTCGGGCAGCTGGCCGGCACCTACAACCTGTCCGAGCTCGCCCCGCGCGCGGGCGAGATCGTGGCGAACCCTGCCCATGTCGCCGCGCTCCTCCTCCTGCTCGCCGGGGCGTTCGCCAAATCGGCGCAGTTCCCGTTCCACTTCTGGCTCCCGGGCGCCATGGCCGCGCCCGCGCCCGTCAGCGCCTATCTCCACTCCGCCACGATGGTGAAGGGCGGTATCTTCTTGATGGGCCGACTGCTCCCGATATTTCATGCGTCCCCCGCCTGGCGACCCGTCCTCGTCACGGTGGGGCTCACCACCTTCGTCGTGGCCGGATGGGACGCCGTCCGGGCCTGGGACCTGAAGAAGCTCCTCGCTTACAGCACGGTGGCATACCTCGGCGTGCTGACCGCGCTGTACGGCCTGTACGCGACGGCGGGGACGCGTGGTGAGCTGCTCAATATCGCGAACCACGCGCTGTACAAGTCCTCTCTGTTCTTGCTCGTCGGCTGGATGGAGAAGGTGACGGGGACACGCGATCTGTCGATCCTGAAGGAGGAGCACTGGTTCCGGCGCGAGCCGGTCGCCGGGGTCTTGATCGGGATCGGCGCCGCCGCCATGGCGGGCTTTCCCTTCGTGCTCGGCTTCATCAGCAAGGAGATCCTCTACGAGGCGTTGCTCGCCGAACGCTCCCCGGCCGGCGTGATCGCGCTCGCGGCGGCCGTCGTGGGCGGGGCCTTCGCCGTCGCCTATGCCCTCAAGCTCTTCGTCAGCTCGTTCTGGGGTCCCGAGATCCCGCCCGCAGATCGCGGCCATCCGAGGCGCCAGCTCTCGCCATGGCTGCTGGTCGTGCCCCTCCTCTTGCTCGCTCCGCAGGTGATCGGCGGCGTGGCGCCCGGGCGGCTGGGCTCCCTCCTCGAGCCCGGATCCGAGCGGCTGGGGTGGCTGGCCGTGTGGCACCACGTGGACGCCCTCTTCGCCCTCAGCCTGCTCACCATCGCGCTGGGGGTCGTCGGCTATCTCCTCTGGAGGCGGATCGCGGAGCCGCCCCGCGAGCCGGAGACGCAGGTCCTCTCCGACCGCATCTCCGGGGCCGTCCTCCGACTCTCGGGCTGGGCCGGTCGAGCCGCACAGGCAGGGGGGCTGCCGCGTTATCTGGCGGTGATGCTCCTGTTCGCCGCCGCCGCGTCGTGCGCCGCCATCGCCCTGGAAAATGGGCCTCTCGGGACGAGGACGTGGGGCCCCGATCTCGGGATCGCCTGCGTTCCGGCGCTCATGATCGTCGCCGGCGCCGCGCTGACGCCGTTCGGGCGCAGCCGCATCGCCAGAGTCGTGACCTTGGCGGTGGCGGGGTACGGCGTCGCCGTCTTCTACATCCTCTTTCGCGCGCCCGACCTCGTGCTCACGCAGATCCTGGTCGAGACGGTCTCTCTCATCCTGCTCCTGCTCGTCTTTCGCAGGCTCCCCAGGCCAGGCGCCGACGTGCGGCCTCGCAGGGCGCGCGTCGCTCACGCCGCGGTGGCCGGCGCCGTCGCGGCCCTCGCGGCGGCCCTCGCCTGGAGCACCGGCGTGAATCCTCCGAGAGCCCCTGCCGGAGCGGAGCAGCTCGCGCTGTCGCTCCCCGAGGCCCACGGAAGAAACGCCGTCAACGTCATCCTCGTGGATTTCAGGGGCGCCGATACGCTCGGCGAGATCACCGTGCTCGCCGTCGCCGCGCTGGGCGTGGCGGCGCTGCGCCCGCGGCGCGAGCCGGCGCCGACGTCCGGGCACGGGGGGGCCGGGTCATGCGATCGCCCTTCCTGAGCGCCGCCGCCACAGGGATGCTCCCGCTGATCGCCGTCTTCGCGCTCTTCCTGCTGCTCCGCGGGCACGACGCGCCGGGCGGCGGCTTCATCGCCGGGCTCGTCACGACCATCGCGTTCGTCCTGGCGGCCCTCGCCTTCGGCGCGGGCACCGTGCGGGCCGCGCTCGCGCCGCTCGCTTGCCGGCTCCCCTGGATCGGCCTGCTCGTCGCCGCGGCGTCGGGGGTGCCGGCGGCCGCGCGCGGCCAGGGGTTCTTGACCCATCACCACGTACAACTCGACCTCCCCGACGCTCCCGCGCTCCGCCTCTCGACGACGCTGCTCTTCGACGTCGGGGTCTATCTCACGGTGGTAGGCGCTGCCATCAAGGTGCTAGACGCCTTCGCCGCGGAGGCGCCGCCGTGATCGGAGCCGCCGCCATCGCCGCCGGGGTGCTCCTCGCCGCGGGCCTGTACCTGATGCTGTCCCGCGACGTGCAGCTCGTGGCGATCGGCTTCTTCCTGCTGTCCAACGGCGTGAACCTCTTCGTGCTGACGTCCGCGGGAATGCCCGCGGGCGCCGCGCCGCCGCTGATCCCGGCTGACGATCCGGCCGCCACCCTCGCCCGCACCACGGCCGATCCGCTCGCGCAAGCGTTCATCCTCACGGCGATCGTGATCGGCTTCGGGATGGCCGCGTTCCTGCTCGCGATGGCCGTCGACATCCACCGGAGCCAAGCGAACCACGAGCCCTCCGGGAGGGACGACGCATGAGCGCCGCGCTCGTGGCGCTCCCGGTGCTGCTGCCCCTGCTCACCGCGGCGCTCCTGGCGCAGCTCTCCGGGAGGCCGCGGCTGGAGCGATGGCTGTCGCTCGGGAGCGGCGCCCTCCTCGTCGCTACCACCCTCTCGATCGCCGCCCGGACCGCCCATGGCGAGATCCTCGTGCTCGCGATCGGAGGCTGGAGCCCGCGCGTCGGCGTCGTGTGGGTGACGGACCCGCTCGCCGCGCTGATGCTGCTGTTCGCGTCGATCGTCGCCATGGCCGCGCTCGCCTACGCACCCGGCTCGCTGCGCGGCGCGCGCGAGCGGCGGTGTTTCTACCCGCTCCATCAGCTCATGATGGCAGGGGTCAACGGCTCCCTCGTCACCGGCGATCTCTTCAACCTGTTCGTGTTTTTCGAGCTCATGCTCCTCTCGTCCTTCGCGCTGCTCGCGCTCGGCGCCCGGGCCGGGGGGCTCCAACCTACGCTCACGTACGTGGTGATGAACCTCGTCGCCAGCGCGCTGCTCCTCGGCGGCGTGGGCGCGGTCTACGGCACGGCCGGCACCGTGAACATGGCCGAGCTCGCGGTGCGCGTCCGCGAGGGGGGCCTGCCTCCCGCCTTCTGGGGCGCGGGGGCCCTGGTGATCGTGGTGTTCATGGTCAAGGCGGCATTGGCGCCGGTGTTCTTCTGGTTGCCCGACGCGTACCCGGAGGCGTCAGCCGTGGTCAACGGCCTCTTCGCCGGGCTCCTCACCAAGGTGGGTGTCTACACGCTGTTTCGCGCCGTCGCGCTCCTGGGCGCCGCCGCGCCCAGCGGGCTCCGCCCGGCGCTCCTGGCGCTCGGCGCGGCCACGATGGTCATCGGGGTCGTGGGCGCGCTCGGGCGGAGCACGATGCGCGGCATCCTGTCGTTCCATATCGTGAGCCAGGTCGGATACATGATCTTCGGCCTCGCGCTGTTCACCCCGCTCGCTTTGGCGGCGGGCCTCTTCCACACGATCCACAACATGGTCGCGAAGACCGCGCTCGTCTTCGCCGGGGGAATCGCGGAGGGCATCGGCGGGTCCGGGGCGCTCTCCCACGCCCGCGGGCTCGCGCGCACGCACCCGTGGGTGGCCGCGGGCTTCTTCGTCCCGGCCATGTCGCTGGCCGGGCTGCCCCCGCTCAGCGGGTTCTGGGGAAAGCTGCTCCTCGTCGTCGCCGGCTTCCGGGCCGGAGCCTTCGCCGTCACCGCGGTCTCGCTCGTCGTCGGCCTCCTCACGCTCGCGTCGATGCTCAAGATATGGACCGCTGTTTTCTGGGGAGAGCCCACCGGACAGCGGTTCCCTCGGCGCGGCGGCGACCTGGGCATGCTGGGCGCGACGCTCGGCCTCGGCGCGCTCACCGTGATCCTGGGCCTCGCGGCGGCGCCGCTCTTCGCGCACCTCGAGCGGACGGCGGCGGCGCTCCTGGAGGTGACGCCCTACCTCGACGCGGTCCTCGTGCAGCGGCGATGAGCCCATGAACCGCCTCGCGTCGAACCTGCTCCTCGCGATCGTCTGGGTCCTGCTCCAGGCGGAGCTCTCCCTGGGGGGGCTGGTCCTGGGCTTCTTCGTGGGCTTCGGCGCGATCGCGCTCACCGAGCGCGCGCTCGGCCGGAGCGGCTACTCCCGCGCCGCGGCCGGCGTGCTCGCCCTCGCCTGGAGCTTCGTCCGGGAGCTCGTCCTCTCGAGCCTCACGCTCGCGCGCGACATCCTCCGCCCGCGCCCGGCGTTCCAGCCGGCGTTCGTCCGCCTCGACGTGCGCGACCTGAGCCCCGTCGAGACGATCCTCCTCGCCTGCCTCGTCTCCCTGACGCCGGGCACGCTCACGGTCGACGTGGGCTCGGAGGAGCGGGCGCTCTACATCCACTCGCTCTACGCGAATGATCCGGCGGAGCTGCGCGGCCGGCTGCGCCGCTTCGTCGATCTGATCCAGCGCGCCGCAGGCCGCGGGCCGCCGCCGTCGCCGGGGGAATGACATGGAGAGCGTCGACCCGCGGTCCGCCGTCCTATTCGCCTCGCTCCTCGTGCTCGGCGCCGGCATCGGGCTCTGCACGATCCGCATCGCGCGCGGGCCAACGCACTTCGATCGGTTGCTCGCGTTCGATTGCCTGCTGATGAACGTCGTCGGCGTGGCGCTCGTGGCATCGATGCTGCTCGCCACGGACGCGTTCATCGACATGGTGCTGGTGACCGCGCTGTTCGGGTTCATCGGCACCATCTCGCTGGCCGCCTACCTGGAGGGCTCCCTTGTTCGCTAGCGGGCTCGAGATCGCCGCCGCCGTGGCGGGGACGTTCTTCATGTTCATGGCGTCGCTCGGCGTCCTGCGCCTCCCGGATTTCTATGCGCGCATCCACGCGCCGACGAAGGCCGCGACGCTGGGGCTCGCGTGCCTGCTGGCCGCGCTCGCGCTGCACTTCGGGGAGCTGGCGAGCGTGACCAAGGCGGCGCTGGCGCTGTTCTTCGTGGGCGTGACCGCGCCCGTGGGCGCGCACATCCTGGCGCGGGCGGCGTACCGCAGCGGCATGCGGGCGCCCGGCGCGCGGGTCGACGAGTACGGGCCTTCCGTGCAGCGCCAGCGCGACAACCCCGAGTGTGCGGAGGACGTGAAGGAGGACGGGTGAGCCGAGGCCGGCGGAGCACGCCGCCGCGCCCGCAGGGCCGCGCGCGGGGCGGGCCCGCCGGCGCGCGGCGGGCCGCCCTGGCGCACGAGCGGCACGAGCGCGGCGCGGCGGGCGCTACGCGCGGGCCTCTCGCTGAGAGATCGAGCTCAAGAGCGCTGACGACCTCGCCCCGCCGTCCTTGTCGGCGATGTCCGACAGGCTGATGACGCCGACAGGATGCTTCTGGTCGTCGACGCAGACGATCCTCGACTTCTTGTGGTTGCTCATGAGGCTCGCCGCCACGTTCACGTCCTCGTCCGGACGGCAGCAGACGACCTCTCGGGTCATGACGTCTTCCGCCCGTGTCGACGCGGCCTGGCGGTGCTCCGCGAGCACCCGGATCGTGAGATCGCGATCGGTGAGGGTCCCGATGACGGAGCCGTCATCGCCGCAGATCGGAACGAAGCCGATGTTCCGCGACTGCATCAGCTCGGCGACGCGCTCGACGGGCTCGCCCGCCTTGCAGCACGCCACGTCGGTCTTCATGAGCTCGGAGCAGTTCATTGTCTCTCCTCCTGGCATCGAATTCCGCTTCGTGTTCGAGACGCCCATCGTCTCGTCTGGAGATCCAGCACCAGCAAATGACGAGCCATCGCGCCGCGAGGCACGGGTGTCGAGCTCGCGACGAACAGGGGATGGCGCGGAATGCGATCTCGCGACGACCGAGCGGGCACGAGGCGGCAGCGCTCTCCAGCGCTCGGTCTGGTCAGTCCCCTGCCCTGACCCATCCGCAGGCTGACCTCGTGCCGCCGTCGCACGAGCCCGGCGCCGGCCGGCGAGAAGAAATCGTCGTCGGGCCGATGATCCTCGGCGGCTCGAGGGGTCGAAGTGACAGAGGTCGCGGCGGACCGTCCCGCCGCGCCCCGAGGAGCGTGAGCCATGGCGATCTTGACGATGACGACGTTCGTGACGCTCGACGGCGTGATGCAGGCCCCCGGCGGGCCGGGCGAAGACCCGAGCGGGGGCTTCGCCTACGAGGGCTGGGTGCGGCCCCACTTCGACGACGACCTGGGCGCCTTCATGGTCGACGTGTTCAAGCGCGCCGATGCGTTCTTGCGCTCACGTTCCCGGTCGTGCTCGGCGCTGGAAAGCGCCTCTTC
Organism: Sorangium sp. So ce296; assembly: GCF_051529605.1. Taxonomy (NCBI): domain Bacteria; kingdom Pseudomonadati; phylum Myxococcota; order Polyangiales; family Polyangiaceae; genus Sorangium; species Sorangium sp. So ce296. The sequence continues at coordinate 12,051,551 of NZ_CP150325.1, read as the reverse complement.
GAGCGCGTCGCGCCCACGGCCTTCGAGCTACGGGCCACGCGCGCGACCGGGCGGGGCGTCGTGCTCAACACCTATCGGCGCGCGGGCGAGCCGACGTTCGGCTCGTTCCTGCTCGACGATTGAGCCGCCCCGCGCGACGCGCGGCAGCGTTCGCTCCCTTCTTCTTCTCCGTCACCAGGGACGAGCTTGGGCAACGCTGTACCAGCCCTGCGATAGACCGCTCGATGAGCGCGCCTGGCGGCGCAGGCGCGGCGGCAGCGCCGGCTAACCGAAGAGGGCGCAGGATAGCTCACCGGATCGGCGACCGACACGCTCCCGGACCGGAGCCGCAGGGGCCCCAGCGGCCGGACGTGGCGCACCTGCGAAGACCCCGGCGCTCTCAACAGATCGAGGACCGTTCGGGGCACGTCCCGCTGGTCGAGGATCTCCCCGGTCTCGGGATGCGGGCGCAAGAACGTCACGGCGCGTCGAGCCTACCATCCCGCCCGACCACAACAAAATTCCACTCCTGCGGCTCCTCCGGGATGCGCCATCAAAAAAAGTTGAGTGGACGCCTCCGAGTGGTGACCGAAAGCCAGCACCTCATCCCACAACCACGTCGAGCTCTGGAAACGGTGATCTCGGACGTTCCGTAGCGGCCGCTCAGCGGGCCCTCGATCTCGGAGTGATCCGCGACCAGCTCACGCGCGCCACGTCCGGCAGCGCCGGCGCCGGCGTTCGTCTCGTTTTCGATTGGCTTGAAAGGCGAGTACTACAATGAGAGCTATTGCTTATGGGACCATGGCCCTGGTCGTGGCGGGAGCCCTGGGTGCGTGCGGCGGGTCCGAGTCGGGCGATGACGGCTCCGGCGGCGCTCCGAATGCAGGCAGCGCGTCCGGGCAGACATCCAGCGGCGCGTCCGGGCAGACATCCAGCGGCGCCGCGGGGCAGTCGTCCAGCGGCGCCGCGGGCGGCGGAGACCCCGGCACGGGCGGCACCGACAGCCCAGGCGAGTCCATCTGCGGCGTGACGCCGGCCGCCGCGACCGGCCACGTCGCGCTGGAGAACCTGTGCCGTGGCGTGGTGGCCGTGCGCTCGGGCGAAGGCAACTTCATCAGCTGGCGGTTGATGGGCTACGAGGATCCCGAGATCGGGTTCAACGTCTACCGCGACGGCGCCAAGGTGAACGACGCTCCCATCACCGACTCGACCAACTATTTCGACTCGGGAGCCCCCGGAGACGCGAAGTACACCGTCCGCGCCGTGATCGATGACGCCGAGCAGGGCGACTCGGCCAACACGCGCGGCGGGGACCCGGGCACACCCACGTGGGCGCGAAACTATCTGACCATCCCGCTCAAGACGCCCGACAATTATCAAGCCGGCGACGCCTCTCCCGGCGATCTCGACGGCGACGGCGACTACGAGCTCGTGGTCAAAGAGCAGAACAACCCGCGCGATCCGTCGCAAGACGGCCGCACCGGCCAGCCCAAGCTCGCGGCCTACGACACCGACGGCACCTTCCTGTGGCGCATCGACCTGGGCATCAACATCCGCGAGAGCGAGCACACCACGCCCTTCGTCGTGTACGACCTCGACGGCGATGGTCGCGCCGAGATCGCCGTCAAGACCGCGCCCGGCACACGCGATGGGAAGGGAGCGTTCCTGCACACCGGTCCCGCCGCCGACGATGACGACGCGCGAGACTACCGCAACGGGGCGGGCAAGATCTTGAGCGGACCGGAATACCTCACGGTCTTCAGCGGCGTCGACGGCGCGGAGCTCGCGACCATCCAGTACCACGCCCCCATCACGAGCGGCAGCTTCGGCGACAACAACGGCAACCGCTCGGATCGCTACAACGCCACGCTGGCCTTCCTCGATGACTCGGGCCAGCCGAGCGTCGTCATGCAGCGGGGCTACTACGCCCGAACGACGTTCGGAGCATACAATTACCGCGAAGGCCGGCTGAGCCTGGTGTGGAGCTTCGATTCGTCCGCGAACGGCAACGGCGCCTTCGCCGGCAAGGGCGTACACAGCGTCATGGCGGCGGACACGGACGGCGATTTGAGGCAGGAGATCATCCCTGGCGCCGCGACGATAGGCCCCGACGGCAAGGGCAAGTGCGCCGTCGACTTCTATGGACACGGCGACGCGATTCACGTCGCCGACCTGGTCCCCTCACGCCCCGGGCTCGAGGTGTTTCAGCCAACCGAAGCGGACGGCGTGCCCTCCTACTTCGTGCGAGATGCGGACACCTGCGAGGTCCTGTGGCGCGGCCCGAACAGCGACGGCGAGGGACCGGGCCGCGGCGCGGCCGACGACATTTCGCCCGACAACCCCGGAGGTGAGGCCTGGACCAACACCGCAGGCCTGTTCAGCGCGGAGAGCGGTCGCAACATCGGCTCCCGTCCCCGCCAGGTGAACTTCCTGATCTGGTGGGACGGCGACGAGAGCCGCGAGCTGCTCGACGGCAACACCGTCACGAACTTCGACGGCGAAGGCAGGGGCTTCACCGCGAGCGGCTGCACCTCTATCAACGGCAGCAAGTCGGTGCCGACGCTCAGCGCGGACCTGTTCGGCGACTGGCGCGAGGAGGTCGTCTTCCTGTGCGGCGACAGCCTGCGCATCTACACCACCGATCAGATCACCAGACGCCGCATCTATACGCTGATGCACGATCCGCAGTACCGTGCCAACGTGTCGGCCCAGAACGCTACTTACAACCAGCCGCCGCACACCAGCTTCCATATCGGCGACGGCATGAGGGAGCCCCCCAGACCCGACATCACGGTGCGGTGACGCCGGCGCGCCGTCGTGCGCCCGCTCACGGCGCCGCCGCCGCGCGGGGCCGGAGCGACGGGCTGGAGCGCGCCAGCGAGCAGGCCATGGGCATCCCGACCCTGACGACGCGCGCCAGGGCTCCGTGGAGGGCGCCGGCATGCTCGGAAAAAATCTACAATCACCGGCGCGCGCGACGGCTCATGGTGGGCGCATGACCCGACACGACAGCCACGCTTTTCATCTCTCCGACACCTATCTGCAGCTCCTCGACGGCGGCGCCGCGAAGCCGATCCCTGTGGACGCCGAGTTCTGGGCGAAGATCGGCGAGCGCGAGGAGCTGCACGCCGGCCGCATGGTGGGCCTCTTCCACATGGACAAGAGCCCCGATCACCGCGAGGTCCACCCCCGTGGCGACGAGGTCCTGATCCTGCTCTCCGGGGCGGTCGACGTCGTGCTGGAAGACGAGCTCGGCGAGCGCGTGATCGAGCTGCGCGATCAGGGCGCGTGCATCGTCCCCCGCGGCGTCTGGCACGGGCAGATCGTGCGCGCGCCGAGCGTGATGATCTTCATCACGCCCGGCGAGGGTACCCAGCACCGCGCGAGCTGATCCCACGCGATGACCGGCGGGGGGCCCCCGCAGCGCCTGCGGGGGGTGTTGGCCGAGGGGCTGCCGGCTCGCGACGTCGCCCGCGAGCTCGGCCCGACGCGGCGCCGAGACCGCCGTTGCGTTCAAGCGCGCAGCCCGCTCGCTGCCCACGCTCGGACGCATGAACCGTCCGATCCAGCCACTCCAAATGCTCGTCGCTCACGCCGCGTGGGCCAACCGACAGCTCTTCGCCGCCCTTCGCGACGTCGATGCCTTCGGATCGCAGAAGGGCGCAGACCTCATCGTGCGCGTTCTCGACCACATCCACGTCGTCAGCCGCATCTTCCAGGCCCACCTCCAGGGCGTATCCCACGGCTACGAGTCCACGCAGAGCGCGGTCCTTCCTGCGCTCGAGGAGCTCGATCGCGGATCCGAGGCCATCGACCGCTGGTATGTGGATACCGCGGCGTCGCTCGGACCAGAGGAGCTCTCACGACCTCGCGATGTGCGCTTCACCGACGGAAAGGTCGTGCCGATGACCGCCGCCACGATGATCCTCCACGTGGTCACACACACGACCCATCACCGCGGAAACGTGGACGCCATCATGTACCAGTGCGGGATGCCGCGCCGGAGGGACGGATTCCCCGAGTTCCTCGTCAGTCGAGCGTCCGCCACGTGATCGAGCTCAGCCCCTGCGTCGGCGTCATGCCGAACTGCTCCCGGAAGACGCGGCTCAGGTGGGCGCTGTCCGCGAACCCGGCGGCGGCCGCGGCGGCGCTCAGGCTCGCTCCCCCCTCCACCGCGGCGATGGCGCGGCGCAGGCGCTTCCACCGCAGGTACGCCCGCATCGGGAGCCCGACGTCGCGCGCGAAGGCGTGACGCATCTGCCGCGGCGAGAGCCCGGCCTCGTGCGAGAGGCGCGCGAGGTCGACCGGGTCGGGGCCGTCGAGGTAGGCGCACATCCGGCGCGCCGCCGGGTGTCGCGGCTCCGGCGGCTGACGCAGGTCGACGGCGGAGAGGATCGAGGCCATGAGGCCGCGCGCCATCTCCGGCGTGGGATCGCGGGGGACGCTCACGTCGATCGCGTCGCGGCCCCACGTCGCGCACCGGGGCTCGGCGTCACGAGAGAGCGCTCGGCTCGCCACGTCGTCCCCGTCGAGGAACAGCATCGCAGCGTGCGCGCACGCGCCGTGTCGATGGGGCATGCGTGGGGGAATGACGGCGGCGCCGACGTGAAGGCGCCCGCCGGCGCCGTCCTCGATGCACAGCCCCTGCGGCGCGATGACGACCTGGGCCGCGTGATGCGCGTGGCGCCTCGTGGCGACGAGGGGGCCCACGTAGAGCATCCGCGTCTCCGAGGCGAACACCGTACCGTTCAACCTCGCCGGCGTGCTCAACGGTGGCTGGCTCCCTCGGGGGATGTCGACATCCGCGGGCTCATCAGCTCGTCCATCCTAGCTCAGGCGCTCTGGGGGGCGAGGGGCTTCCAGGGCGGCCGCGAAGCGGACGCCGGGGTGCGGAGCGGGGCGGAGCCCCGAGGAGACGCGGCGAGGTCCAGAGCCGGGCGTCCGCCGCGGAAATCGGTTTGATCTCAAACAATGAGCGAGCTAAGAATCCGGTCATGAGCCTGTCCTTCTCTGGACCCAGGGGGTGGATCGAGCAGCGCTGGATCGTGTACGCGCTCCTGCGGGACAGCATCCAGCACCACCTCGAAGACGGGTGTCCGAGCGAGGAGTTCGCGGCGATCCACGGAGCGGCCGGGGCCCTCGGCGGGCAGCGCGTGGTGCTCCCGGCGCAAAAGCTCCACGACGAGCTCCGGCGGGCGCGGGCCGCGCTCGCGGGGCGCCCGCTCGACGCGCTGGCGATCAGCGGCCGGACCCGCGCGGTCCTCAGCCTGCGCTGGCCGCCGCCGGCGGAGCGCGAGACGATGCTCGTCAAGGACTGGGGCGACTCCGTGCCGCTGCTCGGTGCGCCGTCCGGCGACCGCCTCGACGACGTGTTCGGCCACCTGCTCGACGGCCTCCTGCGCATCACGGAGGGAGCCTCCGCGTCGGATCACGTCGAGGTCATGGACCTGTAAGCGCAAGCTCACCGGATCCGGAGGTCGATCGTCATGTCCTTTCCGCCCCGCTGGACGGCGATCGCGAGGTTGTCCGCCGAGCGCAGCCGGGCATAGGCCTGGAGGGCGCTCTGCGGGTCCGTCAGATCGAAGCCGTTGATCGACCGGAGGGTGTCCCCCTTGCGCAGGCCGACCGCGGTCAAGAGCGAGCCGGCCCCGACGCGCGAGAGGCGGACGCCGATCACCCGCTCTCCCTCGCGGACGGGGACAATCCGCGCAGAGCGCATGAGCTCGCCTTGCTTCTCCAGGACGAGATCGATCGCCGTCCGGTCGACGATGAACTCGGTGTCGCTCACCTTCCGGATCTTCGACGCGATCTCCGGCGGGAGCGCGCCGCGCTTCGGCGGCTTCGGCGCGGCGCGGGGCGCGGGCGGCGCCGGCGCGCGCCGGTTGTCGCCGATGCGGACCTGGCAGCGCGCCCCCGGCTCGGCCAGCCACACGCGGTCCCAGCCGATCGCGAGCACCGAGCGGCCCTCGACCGCGTCGCCCGCCCGGCGGAGGAGCGGCTCCCCTCGCCCCACCGCGATCGTGGCGAACGACCAGGTGGGATCCTCCGAGGCGGCGATGAGCAGCACGCGCGCGTCCTCGCAGGTCGGATCCAGCAGCGGATCGCCGAACGCCGCGGGGTCCTCGTCCGCCTCCTCGCGCGCGGGCCTCGGCGTGAGGGGCCCAGTCCTCGAGTCGAACGGGTTCCGCGCGAGGATCGCCGCCGCGCTGGTCGCGTGATCGCTGGGCGCGAGGACGGGCGGCGGCGGCGGCGGCTCCGGCCGAGCCGCGGGCAGCCCGGAGAGCCACGCTTCCTCGACGAGGTACGAGATCCCGGAGGCCTGCTGGTACGCAGCCGTCATGATCATCCCGCCGAGGAGCGCCGGGAAAGCTCGCTTGATGAGGACTTCCGGGATCAACGTCGTCTTCCAGATCGGGTGTCCGCGCGAGCGCCGGCGCCCCCGCGACCCGAGGGCGGCCACGGATGGAGCGCGGGCGCCCGCGCGGGTGTTGCTTGCACGCCTTGCGCGCCGCGACCCTCGCGCGAGCGCAGCCTGCCCGTGGTGGAGCAGCATCCGTGCCCACGTGGCTTGGGAGTTGCTGCCCGCAGGCGCATGACGACAAGGACAGGCTCCGCACCGCGCCCCCGCCCCATCGCGCTCCTCACCGCGATCGCCGCGATCGCCGCACCTCTGGCCGCGGGATGCGCGCCGGACCCGCAGAACGCGCCCTGTTCCAGAGATGCCGAGTGCCGGCGCCGCGACGAGGATCTCAGGTACTGCATCAGCGCGACATGCGTGGAGTGCCTCTCCAGCGCGATCTGCGGCGCAGGGAACGAGTGCGTCGACGGGCGCTGCGTGCTCCGGTGCCGGGACGCGCGCGACTGCCGATCCGACCAGCTCTGCCGCGACGGCACGTGCGAGGACCGGTGACGTGCGACATCGTGTCGCATCTGGGACAATGGATCGCATGAACGCGCGAAGCCGAGAGGGGCGGACCACCATGGGGCTGACGCTCCAGCTGTGGCTCATGCTCCTCGTGCCGATCGTCCTGGCCGTCGCGCTCTACGGGGCGGTCATCCACACGACGCGGCACCAGTTCCTCCGCAGCCAGGCGGCCGCCGAGCTGCGCCACCACGCGAGCCTCGTCGAGGCGGCGATCGGCGGCGCCGTCGAGCGGGGCCAGGTCGAGCTGCTCAAGCACCGCATCGAGCGGCTCGCGCAGGCCGACCGCATCCTCGGGATCGCGGCGTTCGACGCGGCCGGGGGCCCGATCCTCGTGACCGATCCGATCGCCGGCGAGGCGGCGGAGCTCGCGGCGCTGGCGCGGAGGGCGCTCTCGACGGGCGCCGAGATCGAGGAGGAGCGCACGCTCGGCGGGGCGCCGGCGCTCGTGCGCACCGTCACGTTCTCGCAGCGCGGGCTGTCCGTGGTCGCCGTGGTCGTCCGGGAGCTCCGCTACCTGGACGCGTTCGCGCGCAGCTCGAACCGCGGGCTGGCGCTCGCCGGGGCCGCGCTCCTCGCGGCGACGGCGCTGATCGCCGCGTTCGCGAGCCGGGCGACGGTCGGGCGGCCGGCCGGCGCGATCGTGGCGGGCGTCGAGCGGGTGGCGCGCGGCGAGCTCGGGGTGACGGTGCCCGAGGGGGGCGCCGAGGAGCTCCGGCGGCTCGCGCGGGCGTTCAACGCGATGACCGCCTCGCTCGCCGAGGCGCGCGCCCACCTGGAGCAGGAGCAGGCCGCCCGGGCCGCCGTCGAGCGCAAGCTCCAGCAGGCGCACGCGCTGTCGGCCGTCGGGCAGGTGGTCGCCTCGATCGGCCACGAGATCGGCTCGCCCCTCAACGTCATCCTGGCGCGCGCGCGCCGCCTCGCCGACCAGCCCGGCTGGCCCGACGCCGCCCGCGGCGAGCTCGAGACGATCGCCACGCAGTCCGAGCGCATCTCCCGCGTGGTGGCGCGGCTGCTCTCCATCGCCCGCCCGCCGCGGACCCTCGGCCGCGGCAGCGACGTGGCCCAGGTCGCGCGCGAGGTGCTCGCGTTCCTCGGGCCGGAGTGCCGGCAGCGCGGGATCACGACGCGGATCGACCACGACGAGGCGCCGCTCCACGTGGCGCTCGACGCGGATCACCTGTTCCAGGTGCTGTTCAACCTGTGCCTGAACGCGGCGCAGGCGCAGCCGAACGGCGGCGAGATCGCGGTGCGCCTCGCGCAGGCCGACGGCCGCAAGGCGTCGTTCGAGGTCGAGGATCGCGGCCCGGGCGTCCCGCCGGGCGTCGCCGCGCGCATCTTCGAGGCGTTCTTCACGTCGCGGGGCGACGGGGGCGGCACCGGGCTCGGCCTGGCGATCGTCGAGGGGATCGTGCGCGACGCGGGCGGCTCGGTCGAGCTCGTCCGCACCGGCCGCGGCGGCGCCTGCTTCCGCGTCACCCTGCCGCGCGGCGCCGCCGCGCCGCTCGCCGCGCGCGGCGTGGGCGTGGAGGCGCGCGCGTGAGCCCGCGCGCGCGGGTGCTCGTCGTCGACGACGAGCTCGAGATGGTGAAGCTCGTGGCCGACATCGCCCGCGACATGGGCCACGAGCCGACGACGCTGACCGCGCCGCTGCTCGCGCTGCCGCTCCTCGAGGAGCGGGAGTTCGACCTCGTCGTGACCGACGTGCGCATGCCCGAGATGGACGGGATCGAGCTCATCGAGCAGATCGCGCGCTTCGACCCGCGGGCGGCGATCATCGCCATGACGGCGTTCGGCTCGATCGACACCGCGGTCCGCGCCATGCGCGCCGGCGCGTTCGACTACCTGCCGAAGCCGTTCCAGCCGGCGGACATGGCGCTCCGGATGGAGCGGGCGCTCGGGCAGCGCGCGATGACGGTCGAGCTGACCGAGCTGCGCTCGGAGGTGGCGCACCGGTTCTCGATCGCCGGCATGATCGGCCGCAGCCGGGCGATCGAGGAGGTGATCGCGCTCGTGCGGCGCGTCGCGGACAACCCGGCGACGGTGCTCGTGAGCGGCCCGAGCGGGAGCGGCAAGGAGCTCGTGGCGCGCGCGCTCCACGGCGAGAGCCGGCGCCGCGGGCGGAAGTTCGTGGCGGTCAACTGCGCGGCGATCCCCGAGGCGCTCATCGAGGCGGAGCTGTTCGGGGTGCGCAAGGGCGCGTACACGGACGCGCGCAGCGATCGGCCCGGGATGTTCCAGGAGGCCGACGGCGGGACGCTCTTCCTCGACGAGGTGAGCGAGCTCGCGCTGCCGCTCCAGGCGAAGCTCCTGCGCGCGCTCCAGGAGCGGGAGGTCCGCCCGGTCGGCTCGGTGTCGTCGGAGCCGGTCGACGTGCGCGTCATCGCGGCGACGAACCGCGATCTGCGCGCGGCGGTCGCCGAGCGCGCCTTCCGCGAGGATCTCTTCTACCGGCTCGCGGTGATCGAGATCGCGATCCCGCCGCTCAAGCACCGGACGGACGACATCGTGCCGCTGGCCGAGCACTTCCTGGCGCGCGCGGCCGCGAACGCGGGCAAGCCGATCGCGGGGTTCTCGGGCGCGGCGCTGAAGCGCCTGCTCGCGTACGACTGGCCCGGCAACGTCCGCGAGCTGGAGAACGCGATCGAGCGGGCGGCGGCGCTCTGCGACGGCGGGCGGATCTCCCCGGACGACCTCCCCGAGGGCGTGCGCGCGCGGCGAGGCGCGCCGGATTTCCTGGAGGCCGCGGCGGATCGGCTGATGACGCTCGACGAGCTCCAGCGCGAGTACGCGCAGATCGTCCTCAGGCGCGCGGGCGGCAAGAAGCAGCGGGCGGCGGCGCTGCTCGGCGTCGACCGGCGGACGCTGCAGCGCTGGTTCGGTGGGGGGAGCGAGGGCGAGGAGGGGGCGTGAGGGAGCGCCCGCCACCGCGCGCCCGCCGTGGCGTGATCAGATCGCGGGAACCACGGTGATCTCGCCGGTCGTGTACAGGGCGGAGGTGTCCCAGGCGAGCCCCGGGGCGAGCGGCAGGTCGATGTTCATGGCAGCGAACGTCCCCGCGAGGTCGCCGCCCCAGCCGAGCAGCACGATGGAGTCCCCGGCCTGGAATGGCACGGAGCTGTCGGCCGGCACGACCTCCAGCGCCCCGTCGAGGAGGAGGTCCCCGTCCACCTGGAGGAGCGGCGACGGGCTCGAACCCCCGACGGTGATGCGCAGGGTGGATCCCGGCCCCTGGCTGTAGCTGCCGACGATGGCCGTCGAAGCGTGCTCCTCCCCGACCGCGAGCTCGCCGGCTTGCAAGTTGTCGAGATCGCCCACGAAGCTGCCGATCGCGAGGCGCCCGCCGGCGAAGTCGAAGTCGCCCTCCTCGACCTCCATGGCGCCCGCGACGAGGTCGCCGTCCGCGAGGCGCACGGAGGGCCCCACGTAGGGATAGGTGCTGACCACCGGCGCGGCTCGGAGGAGGCCGCCGATGCTCACGAAAGCGTCCTTGTCGACCAGGAGCGACGGAGACGCATTGCCCTTGGCGAAGATGGTGACGTCGCCGCTGTTGAGCCATGACGCATAGACGTCGTTCACCCTGATGAAGCCCCCGCCGAGCTCGGAATGGATCTCTGTATCTTCCGTCACGAGGGTCCCGTACGCCCCGACGGTGAGCTCGCCATATCCACTCGCCGCCCCCACGCGAAGGAGCCCCTGGTTGGTCCACGTACCACCCCAACCGCGCACGCTGACCTTGCTCCTCATGAGAATATCCCTGTGACCGATCCTGGCATTGTTCGTGAAGACCTGGCCCCGGTCGATGTCCAGCGTGCCCGGGCTGTTCACGCCCACAGCGAATTCTCCCGTGCTCACCCACCTCGTCGCGGAGCCGGTCACGGTGACGTGGCCATTGCAGCTCGTGCAGCCCGACGCGCCGCTGCCGCCGCCGATGTAGACATTGTTCGAGAAGAAGGCCCCCCCTTTCTTGAGCTCGACACGACCTTTCGCCCTGAGGCCGACGTACGTGTTCGCTCGGCTCGTCACGGTGGCGTCATACCCTTCGACGACCATGCGGCCATAGTTCTCGGAGGACCGACGACCCACCACGAGATCATCGGTGAGCACCTCGGCGCCGTCCCGGACGACGAGCAGCCCATCGCAAAGGTGGCCGTCGACGCAGATCTCGATGGCCCCGCTGTTGGTCCACGTCGATCCGTACCCGCTGATCTGAACCGTACCGATGAAATCCTTGGCTATCCATGCGTTCGCACTGATCAGCTGCCCGCCGTTCACGACGATCAGCCCCCCGCTACCGGCGGTCGGCTCCCAGGGGTTGCTCGCGCCGCCAACGATGAGCGTGCTCGACCCCAGATCCCACGGATCACTCGGGTTTCCGGGCGACACATCCCCCGTGACGGTCACGCCTGCATAAGCTGCCCCTGCCACGCTCAGCGACGCAGCCACGAGCACGGCGGATAGAGCGAATCGTACGTGCTGTTCCATGGTTCGTACCCCTCCAAAGAAGATTCAGTTCCCATGAGAGACCACGGCCAGCGTGATGCGCCCGCAATGCAGGAGCGACACGCGAACGTGATCTCCCATGGTGGTCTAAATAGGAGACTCGGCCAACTATTGCAACACCATTTCTTAAGTGATCGCGATTTCTCCATCGGCCGAGATCTCGGCCCGGCCGTTACGGTCCGGTTCGCGGCGATCAGGCCGTGAGGCCCCGCGGCTTCCATCACCGCGGGCGCTGCAGACCCGACCTCACGCGATACGGCATGGCGCAGCGCCCATGAGAGCCCACGGCCAGCGTCATGCTGCCGCAATGCAGGAACGACACGCGAACGTGATCATCCCATGCTGATCTCATTATGGGATTCGGGCACCTATTGCAACACCATTTCTTAAGCGATCGCGATTTCTCCATCGACCGCCAACTCGGCCCTGCATTACGGTCCGGTTCGCGGCGATCAGGCCGTGAGCCCGCCGCGGCCCCGTCGGCGCGGGCGCCGCAGGTCCGACTCGACGCGACGCGGCATGGCGGCGCGCCGCCGCTGGCTGGTCGCGAGGCAGATCCCTGGCGGGGCTCTGGGTGCGGCGGCTCTACCTGGAGATGATCCCCTGGCCGAGGGGCGACCCCGCGGCGCGCCCGTGCCGCCGCGCGTAGCCCCGTGCGACGCCCATGCTGGCCCGTTGCGGGCCCTGTAACCTCCGGGCGAGGTCTCTGTACGTACGGGCCGAGAGATGCACGACGTCAACGAGACCGAGGGAACGACCCATGAGTTCAAGCTGGTCAGCCTCCTCCACTGGGTCGACACGGCAGAGATCGAGAAATGGCTGGTCTCGCCGGGCGACGAGGTGGCCAAGGACCAGCCCCTCGTCGAGGTGGTGACGGACCTCCTCGGTCTGGCGTTCGGCCCAACGCACATCGGCGCGACGCTCCTCGCGCCGCGGGCGGGGAAGATCCTCCTGACGCGCGGGCAGGAGGGTGAGACCGTCTCGCTCCCCTCCGTGCTGGTCGCCTACGCGGTCGATCGCGGCGAGCCCGCGGCCATCGACGACCGATCGACCGCCGACGACATCGTTGCGATGGTGCGCAGCCTCGCCGAGCTCACCAGGAGGAGGGACGAGGCCGCCGTCGCGGATCGCAAGAACGAGCACATCATCGGGGTCTGCCTGAGCGACCACGATCAGAAGAGGGACGAGCTGCTCCGCCGCTTCGGCAGAGAGGCGCTGGAGCCGCTCCTCAAGCTGCTCACGGAGGAGCCCCTCGGGCACGTCCGCTTCGAGGCGGCCACGTTGATCCGGGAGCTGCGCAGCCACGCGGCCATCCCGGAGCTCGTGCGGGCGCTCGCGGACGCGCGCGACGACGTGCGCGCCACGGCCAGGGACACACTCGGCAGCTTCGATCCGCGGCACGTGCGCGCGGCCCTGCTCCGGGCGCTGGCGGACGGCAGCGCGGCGGTGCGGTGCGCCGCCGTCGCGGCGCTGGCGCGGCTGGGCGACGCGACGATCGTCCACGAGATCGAGCGCCGGCTCGACGACGAGGACGCGGCCGTGCGCCACGCCGCGGCCCTCGCGCTCGTCGAGTTTCACCCGGAGCGCGCGGGCGCCGCGCTCTCGCGCCTGCAAAGCGACCCGGACGAGGCCCACCGGAGCGGTGCGGTCGCGCTCGTCGCGAGGCTCGCCGCCGGGCCGGACGCGCTCGAGCGCCTCGCGCCCTGGGCCGGCGACCCCTCGCCCGCGGTGCGCGGCCAGGTCTACGCCGCGCTGGCCGGCCACGTGCAAAGCACGCGAGGCGAGGCGCTGCTGAAGCCGCTCCTCCGCCACACGGACGCGGGCATCCGCATGGACGCCGCGACGACGCTCGCGTCGATCGGCAGCCCGCTGGCCTCGCGGACGCTTGTCGAGCTGTCGCGAGAGCCCTCGCCCGGCGTGCGCCGGCAGGCCCTGTCCGCGCTGTCCTGGCTGCTCCACCCGGTGCACGCGGCGCACCTCGCGAGCGCCTTGCGCGATCCCGACCCCGGCGTGCGCATCATCGCCGCCTCTGCGCTCGCCCGGTTGCGCGACCCGAAGGTCGCCGCGCACCTCGCGACCGCCGTGCGCGATCCGGATGTCCGCGTGCGGATCGCGGCCCTCGACGGGCTCGCGGATCTCATGCTCTACCGGCGCACGCCGCTCCTCCCGACGCTCGCCGCCGCGCTCGGCGACGAGATCTCGTGGGAGCAGCAGGGGTGCATGAGGCCCCTGCACTCGATGAGCTCTCATGTGCTCGACGCCATCGGCCGGGTGCTCGCCGCCGCCGCGGGAGACGGCGCCGCCGGGAGCACGTCGCCGCGGTCGGACGAGACCCGCGCCCTCCTGCGCGGCGCCCTGATCCGCGCGCTCACGCAGACGCCCTCGGACCCCGTCGAGGCCGCCGCGGGGGTCGCCCGCCTGCTCGCCGATCCGGCGCTCGCCCCTGCGCTCGCCCTCGCGCTCTCGCGCAACGCGCCCTTCCCCGGGCGCAGCCAGCCTCTCTGCGCCGCGCTCGACGCCATCGGCGATGCCGCCGTCGTGCCGCTCGTCGACGCGCTCGTCGGCGCCGATCCGGAGGCGCGCCAGGCGGCCGCGGAGGCGCTGGAGCGGTACGCCGCCGTGGAGGCCGTGGACGCCCTGCTCGCCGCGCTGGGCGACCCTGCGCCCGCGGTCCGGGCGAGCGCGGCGGCCTCCCTCGCCGCGCACGGCGGCGTCAGGGCCGTCGAGCCGCTGACCCGCGCGCTGGGCGACCCGGAGTACGCCGTGTGCTGCAAGGCCGCGCTGGCGCTCGGGAAGGTCGGAGACGGCCGCGCCGTGCGGCCCCTCGTCGACCTCGTCGAGGGGCTCCTTCAGCGCCGCGTCGAGCGCCTGGAAGACCCGGAGTACAACAAGCTGATGAGCGGCGTCCGCGCGCTCGCGTACCTGCGCGATCCGAGCACGCTCGAGCTCATCGCGCGCTCGCTCAGCCACGCCGACTTCCGCGTCCGCCGTGACGGCGCCCGCTCGCTCGGGCACTTCGGCGGACCGGTCGCCCGGGAGCTGCTCCGGTTCGCGCTCCAGGACTGGTCGCCCGAGGTACGGCGCTTCGCGCGGAACGCGCTGGCGTCCATGGGCGCCTGACGAGACATCCACGCTTCGACACGGAGCGGGACGGGGCGCGGAGCGGCGGGCTCGTACGCGCCGGCGGGCGCCCGGGCGGTCAGGAGGGACGGTGGCCCTGAGCGCCGAGGAGGCTGCGGGTGAGCGGCCCCCCGTCGACGAGGAGCTCGTGCAGCGCCTCGACGGTGAGCTGCTGGCGCCGGAACCCGGCGTCGTTCGGGCCGCGCACCAGCAGCGCGAAGCGCTCGTCCTCCCCGTGGCCGAGGAGGTAGATGCCGCCGGCGACGCAGGCGATGACGCGCTCCTCGTCGAGTCGGACGTTGCGGTACTGGACGGGGCCCAGCGAGGGCGGCGCCCCGCCGACCCCGGGTATCGCCGGAGGCGGCGAGACGAGATCGGGGAGGCTCACCCCGCGGAACATATCGCCGCCGGAGACGCCGAGCAGCTCGGCGGTGAACCCGCCGTCGCGGAGGTGGGTCTCGATGGCGAGCTGGAAGTTCGGGTGGTCCGAGGGCGGGAACTCCTCGGCGACGACCGGGAGGGCTCGGGGGTCGGCGCCGAAGTGCGCGCGGAGGCGGCCGAGGAAGAACGGCTCTTGCGCGGCCTGGGCTGCCGCCATGGCGCCCATCAGATCCGTGAGAGATGGGGTGAGGTTTTGGGGCTTGTCGTTGTCCATGATCTCGTCTCCGGCGTGGGGGGGACGATATCACGCGACTCGGTGAGCTCGTTGGAGCTGTCGGTTTTGTCGGCGGAGCCGTGGATTGTATTTTGGACGTTATGATCGCCGCCGGTCGTTCGGAAAGTTTTCGGAAGATTGGAATCGCAATGGGATACTCCGGGAATCGCGCACGCGCACGCGCACGCGCACGAAGGACGAGCACGGAAGACGGAAGACGAGAGACGAGAGACGAGAGACGAGAGACGAGAGACGAGAGACGAGAGACGAGAGACGAGAGACGAGAGACGAGAGACGAGAGACGAGAGACAGGTGGAGGCCGGCGTAGCGGACGGTGCCGCGGGGGGGGCGAAATTCACGAGCCTTCAGGGGGAGAGCTGGGACTCCTGCGCGGCTCGGAAGGGATGATGAGGCCCAGGACGGTTGATGGATATCAAGCCTCGACGGGGCGCAGGCGCCCTGCTCCGGGTCGACGGACCGTCCTTCGTTGCGTGGTCCGCCCCTCCGGAGAGGCGGACCTCCTGGACGAGGTCGAAGCAGGCCTCGTGTCCGGCGGCGATGCGCCGGCGCGACACAGGATGGGTGTGCGAGGCGCGCCACGATCCCGGGCGGCCGGGGCGCCGGGGTCGCCGGTGCGAGCGGGCCCGGCCGCCGGAGGAGCGCGCCGGATTTGCATCGGGCACAAAACCGGATCAATCGAGGACATGGAAACAACTGCGACGCAGCTCCCGCAGGAGCTCCGCCAGCCGAGGCAGCTGAGCCTGAGCACGCTCCTCGCGGCCGCGACATGTCTCCTCACGGGCACGGCGATCGCCGTCGTCGCCGCGCTCTTGGTCGCCTCGACGACGATGCAACAGGCCACCCGGATCCTCGGCGACGCGAGCGAGAGCGTCCGCCTGGCGGACCGGCTGCAGGTCGACCTCTTCCTCGACGCGCACCAGCTCAGCCGCAGGGCCGGGCTCGGCAGCCTCGGGGTGATCGCCGACGACCATGCGTGGGAGCGCGAGCTGAGGGCGGGCCTCGCGGAGGCGCACCGCTACGTGAGCAGCCCGGAAGAGGGCAGCGTCCTCGAGGACGCGCAGCGGCGCGTCGACGCGTACCTCGCCCGGCGCCGCGCCGCCGACGAGGTCAGCCTGCCCCCCTCGCCGTCCGCCGTGGCGCCCGCCGTGGACGCGCTCGACTTCGACGATGCCTTCCGGGCCCTCGATCGCCTGGTCGAGATCAACCTCGAGCAGGCCAGCGCGTCGAAGGAGCTCGTCGCGCGCCTCGGCCAGCGCGCGAGCTCCGCCGGCGTCGCGGCCGTCATCTTCTTCATGGCCGGCGCGTCCCTGGTCCTCCTCAGCGCGCGGCGGCTCGTCTACGGCCCCGTCGTCGCGATCCAGGAGGCCATCGGCCGCTACGGCGCCGGGGATCGCGCCGCGCGCGCGCCGCTCGTCGGGCCGCGCGAGCTCGGCGACATCGCGCGGGCCTTCAACAGCACGGCGGAGTCGCTCGAGCGCCAGCGACAGGCGCAGCTCGCGTTCCTCGGCGGCGTGGCGCACGATCTCAGGAACCCTCTCTCGGCGCTCCGGCTGTCCGTGAGCTTCCTCAACCTCGACGGCCCCCCGCCGGATCCTCGCGTCCAACGGACCATGGCGCTCGTCGGGCGGCAGGTCGATCGCCTCGAGCGCATGGTCGGGGATCTCGTCGATGCGTCGCAGATCGAGGCGTGCGAGCTCGACCTCAAGCTCGAGGAGCGCGACCTGCGCGAGCTCGCGCAGGAGGCGGTGGAGCTCTACCGCCCGGTCTCGCCAGAGCACCCGATCGAGCTCTCGCTCCCCGAGGCGCCGGTGCCCGTCCGCTGCGACGCGACCCGGATCGAGCAGGTGCTGAACAACCTCCTCTCGAACGCGCTCAAGTACTCTCCCGCCGGCGGCCAGGTCGACGTGACGGTCCGCGGCGGCGACGGCCGCGCCGAGATCGCTGTCCGCGATCGGGGGGTCGGGATCCATCCCACCGATCTGCCGCAGCTCTTCGAGCCGTTCCGGCGCCTCAAGGCGTCGGCGGGCGCGATCCCGGGGACGGGCCTCGGGCTCGCCGTGGCGAAGCGCATCGTCGAGGCGCACGGCGGCCGCGTCCTGGTCGAGAGCGAGCCCGGCGCCGGCTCGGTGTTCCGGGTCGAGCTGCCGCGCGCGTCCTGACGGGGCGCGCCGCCGCCGTGGAGGTCGCGTGGACCGCCCGGGACGGCGGCTTGACACCGCCGGTCGCGGCGGCGTGAATGCGGCGCGTGGATCCATCGCCGAGCCCGTCGTCGCGACCGAGCGCGCCGCGCACCGCGCCGTCCGGCGCCCCTGCCCCGCAGCGGCCGACGGTCGCCTCGATGCTCGCGCAGCCCGCGCCGGGGGTCGCCGCGACGGGCGCCGTCTCGATCGCGCCCCGGAGGCGCGCCGCGTGGATGCGGCCGGCCCCCCTGCTGGTCGGCAGCGCCGCCCTCCTCGGGGTCGACCTCGCCCTGGCGATCACGCCGCGGGCCTCGGCCGCGCTGACCGCGGTGGAGACGCTGCTCGTGCCCGCGTGGGTCGCGGCCGTGGTCTCGCTGGAGCGCCTGCGCAGGGCGCTCGCCGGCGCCAGGCTCCAGGCCAGGAAGCCCCGGCTCGCCCTGTTCGTGCTCGCGTTCGTCCTGCTGCTCGCGTGCCTCGGCGAGAAGTGGCTCCTCGTGCTCGGGCGGCCGGCCGGGGATCCGGGGCAGCGGGTCGTCGCGCTCTACCGCACGTACACGGCGCTCGCGTTCTTCGTGGCGCTCGGGGGCATCTTGGGGCGCCGGCCGCTCGAGCGGCTCCTGGCGACGGCCGCGGAGCACCCGGCCCGGCTCATGGTGGTGTCGTTCGGGGTCGCCACGCTGCTCGGCAGCTTCCTGCTCACCTTGCCGCAGTCGCTCCGGGACATCGAGCACGCCTCGTTCATCGACGGCCTGTTCATGTCCGCGAGCGCGGTGTGCGTGACCGGGCTCGCCGTGCACAACGTCGCCGAGACGTACACGCCGTTCGGCCAGGCGGTCCTGCTCCTCTTGATCCAGGTCGGCGGGCTCGGGCTCATGGTGCTGTCGACGTTCTTCGCCATCGTGGCCGGCAGGAAGCTCCGGCTCCGCGACGCGGCGGTGATGGCCGAGATGATCGACGCCGAGTCGTTCGCCCAGCTCCGCCGCAACGTCGCCGCGATCGTCCTGTTCACGCTCGTCATCGAGGCGGTGGGCGCGCTCGCCTTGCTGTTCAGCTTCCTGCCCCACCACCCGATAGCCTCCGGGCCCGTCGCCGGCGAGCCCCTCTCGGGCGCCGGCGATCACCTCTGGGCGGCCGTCTTCCACGCGGTCAGCGCGTTCTGCAACGCGGGCTTCTCCCTCTTCCGGGAGGGGCTCGTCCCGCTGGTCGGCTCGCCCGCGGTGTCCTTCGTGGTGGCGGCGCTCGTGATCCTCGGAGGGCTCGGCTTCCCGGTGCACGACGAGCTGCTGCGCCGGGCGCGGCTGCGGCTCCGGGGCGAGCGCCCGTCGCGGCTGTCGCTGCACAGCCGGGTCGTGCTGATCACGACGGCGGTGCTGCTCGTGGTCGGGGCTGCGGGTTTCTTGTCGCTCGAGTGGCGCCGGTCGATGGGCGGCCTGTCGTGGCCGGTGAAGGTGCTGGCGAGCTTCTTTCAGTCGGCGATGACGCGGACCGCGGGCTTCAACACGGTGGATTACGGGCTCATGGGCCCGGCGACGTGGATGCTCACGTGCATGCTGATGTTCATCGGCGGGGCGCCGGGGTCGACCGCGGGCGGGGTCAAGGTGACCACGGTCGCCGCGCTGTTCGCGACGGTGCGCGCCGAGCTGCGCGGCGACGAGGCGCCGAGCCTCCTCGGCCGGACGCTCCCTGCGGGCACGGTGCGCCGTGCCCTCGGGGTCGCGTTCCTGATGGTGGTGCTCGTCTCGGGGTTCTTGCTCGTGATGCTCGCCCTGGAGCCGCACAACCCGATGGGGCTCGCGCTGGAGACGGTCAGCGCGTTCGCCACGGTCGGGCTGTCGGCGAACATCACGCCGTCGCTGAGCGCGCCGGGGAAGCTGGTCATCACGGTGGCGATGTTCATCGGGCGCATCGGGCCGCTGACCTTGGCCCTGGCGCTGGCGAACCAGGCGAGGGCGCGGAGCTACCGGCTGCCGGAGGAGCGCGTGGGGATCGGGTAAGGGGGGGCGGGGCGGGCGCGATCGGAGCTGGGCTCTCCCCTCTCGACATGGGAATCTCCAGGTCGGCTACCTGGATGAGCGCCGGGATCGAGATCGGATCCACCGGGTGCGCGCCGATCAGGAGCTCGTGCAGGAGAATGTGAGTCATGATGGCGACTTCTGTTCGGCCCGGCGCATCGGCGAGGGTTCCAGAAGCGCTGAGCGCGGTCTGAATTGCACAGGCCGCGCGCAACGTGCGCGGCCTCGCTCTCCTTCCGCATCTCCACCACCGCCGATTCCGCCTGTTCGCGGCATGACAGCGCCGAGGCGGCGCGAGGACCCTTCCCTGATACGCTCCGCTCACGGTAGTTTTCCTTCTCCCGCCTCAAGGAGATGAGCGCCTGATGGAATCTGACTCGAACGCGTTGCTCGGGGAGTTCTTCGCCGGCTGTCCAGACCTGCTCTTCGTCGCGTCGGCCGAGGGGGCGCTGCTGCACGCGAGCGACGCGCTGCGGGAGGTGCTCGGCCCCGCGGCCTTGCAGGGCGCGACGCTCGCGGAGCTCGCTCACCCGGACGATCGCGCGGCGCTCGCGGAGGCCTGGTCGAGGCTGGTCGCTGCGGAGGGTCCCGTCTCCTTCCGCGTTCGCCTGCGCGACGGAAGCGGGGCGCACCGGCCGCTCTCCTGCAACGCGAGGCGGTCGTCGGACCGCGGTGTCGTCTTCGGGACGCTCCGGGCCACGACCGAGGCGACGGAGGAGGAGCTCGAGGCGCTTCGCTCCAAGGCGCGCATGTTCGACGCCATCGTCGAGCACCTGGACGACACCGTGATCTGGGGGCTCGATCGCGATGCGGTGTGCTTCTACCACGAGGGGAAGGGGCTCGCGAACGCTGGGCTGAAGCCCGGGCATCTCGTCGGGGCGAACTGGTTCGAGATCTTCGACGATGAGGCGCGCAAGGCAGGCATCGACCTTCATGCGTGGTTCGACGGGACGACGCACCGCCATCGCGACGAGTTCTTCGGCATCTACTGGGACCTCTGGGCCATTCCGCTGCGCGACGATCGCGGTGAGCCCGGGGCGGGCGTGGTCTGCGTGTCCTTCGATATCACCGAGGCGAAGCGCGCCGAGAAGGAGCTGCGCACGCAGCTCCAGCAGATCGAGGCGCAACAGCGGGTCATCCGCGACCTCTCCACGCCGATCATCGAGGTCTGGGACGGCGTCCTCACGCTCCCGATGGTGGGGACGGTCGACAGCGTTCGCACCGCCGACGTCATGGACAGCCTGCTCTCGAAGATCGTCGAGAAGCAAGCGCGATACGCGATCCTCGATCTCACCGGCGTCGAGGTCGTCGACACGAAGGTCGCGAGCCACATCATCGAGCTCGTCACCGCGATCCGGCTGCTCGGCGCCGAAGGCATCGTCGCCGGCATCAAGCCGAACGTCGCCCAGACGATGGTCGCGCTCGGGCTCGACATGTCGCAGCTCAACACGCAGCGCAACCTCCGCGCCGCGCTCAACCACGCGATCCGGTCCATGACCCGCGCCCAGGCGCCGTCCGTCGCCGCGAGCCCGGCGCCCGCCCAGAAACCGGCGCCCTGAGCCCGCGCGCCCCGCCGGCTGCGCCGCCCCGTCCGCGTGCGGTCGTGGGTCACCACTCCGGCGGATCGAGGGGCGGATCGAGCGTCCCTCCGCCTGCGTGCTCGATCTTGTCTGCCACCATCCTGGCGATGAAGCTCGCGGCGTCTCGAATCGCGTGCACCCAGTCCACCTGCTTCAAGCGCACGCTGTCATCGTGTTTGAACCCGAGCACGTCGACGGCGACGGACCACGTGATCCCATCAGGATCGGGGCGCACGTCGCTGATCCGGAGGGTGATCGTTCGCGGCGAGCTTCCATCTGCTGGCGTAAACTTTGCAATGAGCTCAAGCACCGACGCCCCCAGCAGCCTCGACCACATCCTCTGAGATACAATCAACATTCATTATTGCACCTCACGCAACAGACTTGATTTTTGTCCGCTTGGCACGACCTTCGCAGCAGCTCACGAATCATATTTTTTTGAGGCGTTCCCTGACAACCAAGACTCGTGTCTATCGCAAATCCCACGGCGGAAGCCGGCGCCGCGCTGCAAGTGCGCTTCATGGGGTCGCAGAAGGAGTCCCGAACCCGAGGTCGTCCTCCCCGAGCCATGTCAGCCTGGCGCCAGGTGGGGCGAGAGCAGGCAGGATTTGCGGCACAATCCAGCAACCCGCGAGGAATGCCTGGAGCTCGTCGACGCCATGGAAGTGGCGCGAGTACGGTTCATCCAACCCCTCGATCTCAACCAGCACCCGGAAGTCTCCGCCTGAAACGGGATCGCGCTCTGGCAACCCGATACGAACGATGATGTCGCGAACGTCGCTCGATCCGGCCACGGTCATTTGAAGCGTGCGCACCAGCGATCTGGGAGGCGTATGCGTGCTCATGGGTTAGCCCTTGCACTTCTTGACGCATTCAGCATAGGCATTATTGCACGCCTCCCAACATCTCCGACGAGCCACTTTGTCTTCCTCAGGGAGCTTGCGACATTCCGCTTCGCAAGCCTCTGCTCTTTCTTCGCAGATCTTGCGGCAAGAATTATTCGCCGAGCTCGTCGCCCACTCACAAGAACCACAAGACTGCGCTCCGGAGTCGCTTCCAACCCCATTGATTCTCTCGCACTGCTCCTCGGCCTCGTCCAGCGAGGCGTGCTGGCCCTGGTAGATCGTTGTACAACTGGCTTCGCGTCCTCTGCAAGCGCTCGAACCGGCCCTCCACATGACCGTGCACTCCACGGTTTGCGAGCTGCACAGATCCCAGGAGTCGCCGATGATTTGTGGCTGCCGCGGCACAGCCCCGAATCCGCCGGCCCCTGTCGGGTTGATGATGCCACCCCCGGCCCCGCTCGGTTCGTCACCGGGGACCCAGCACTCGCCCACGTCGTAGTTGCAAGCCACCAGACCGAGAAGCACGGTGGCCAAAGCTCTGTTCATTTGGAATCTCCCCCGAATCTCCAGACAGGCCCAACAGTGACCATCGCTGCCAGATTACCATGAAGCACACGGCTGTTTCCGCCGGCCCAATCCGCATTGGCGCTCAACGACGCCCCTAAAGGCTCGGAGAAGTACCAGTCGGCCTGGGCATGACCGCCCGGAGCAACCCCCACCACCCGGTTGCAGATCGTGGCTCCGCATACCGGCATTGAATAGATCGACAAGGACGGACCCAGGCTGACCTTGCCGGTCCTCCAGGCGTACACGAGCGTGAATGCGGTTCGATCGCAGGCCCCCACGCGTGCCCCTGGAACGACGCTGAACATGTTGTGGACTTCGAGCAGGAGCTCCTTCTCCTGGCGCCAGAGCAAGCCGACGAAAGGGCTCAGCGCCAGCCTGGGACCGGTCCCGATCTGGATCCCGCCCACGCTCACGCCGCCGCTGAGCTCGAAAGCCTTCGCCGATTCCGGAGCGACGACGAGCGCACAGGCACAGCCGCACAAAACGAGCGCGCGCGCTTTCGTCCCCAGCCCGTCCCCCATCTCTACCCCCGACTCGTGCGGTTTCTCCCCACCAGAGAGCGGCGTCAACTGGAATCTAAGCCACAATTATGTCCGTACTGTCGCAACGATTACGGATCGTGGCAAGGCGGGGGTGCGACGTTCCGCCACCCCTACCGTCAGCCGGGATCCGGCACGCCCCGGATGGCGCGGGAAGAAACGCGGCCGAGGCTGGGGGTCCGCGCTGAAGACAGTCACGTCAGGCAAGGACACGCGAACCAAACACCCCGTCGAGGGGCTCAGCTCAGCCCGCCATCGCCGACTCCGCCACCGCGCGCGGCGCGTAGCGCACCCGCCACTCGTACGGGCCGAGACCGGCTAGCTGCGTCGCCTGCACGCAGAACCGGTGGAACGCGGCGGCCGACAGGTTGATCTCCATGTACGCCCCGTTCGTCAGGGTCTTCAGCCGGCTCGACTTGCGGAACGACGAGGCGTCCCGGTTCACGAACTTCGGCAGCTCCGTCGCCACCCGGTCGAACTCCTCGTCCCCAAGGCTCGCGATGGTCTCCATCGTCACCGCCGCCACCTCGACCCACGCCTTGACCGGGTAGCTGCGCCCGCGCACCTGCACCGTCTGCGGGATCGTTCCCGTGACCGGGGACTTGTCCGTCGCGCCGGCCGGCACGTGGACCGGGCCGTAGTAGGGCCACACGGCGAGGGCGCGCTCGGCGAGGGCCTCGGCGCGCTTGTCGATCTCCGCCGCGGTCCAGTGCTCGACCGTGGCGAAGTACTTGTTCAGCTCGAGGTGGCTCTCCGCGTAGAGCTTCTGCTTGTCCGAGAACCGATCGTTGTCGAGCTCCGAGTTGTATCCCGTGAGCGTCAAGTTCCCCAGCGTGTGCAGGAGCTGCTCGTGATCTTCCTCCCACGTCGCCCCGAGCTCCGCCTGCCACTCGTCGGTCAACGACTGCGGCATCACGTGCTCGATGGTGAGCCCGGCCGTGACCACGTGCTCCTTGTGCCAGAACGACGCCTCCAGCCGCTCGAGCAGGAGCTTCGTCTTCTCGCGCCGGTCGCCGGCGCCGTAGAGGCGCGCGGACTCGAGCCGGTCGCGGAAATCTTCGTCCCTCGGGTACCCCTTGCCCGCGAGGATCTTGCGGACGGCCTCGACGAACTTCGGCTCCGCGGACGCCTGCGCGTACAGCGGCGCGAAGATCTTGTTCAGGCCGTGGGTGGGCACCGCGCACACGAACCGGCGGACCAGGAAGCTCGCGAGCGTGTCGAGCAGGTCGATAACGTCGGCCTCCGAGAGGGCACCGCGGTCGTAGTCCCCATAGACGTTCAGCAGGAAGGGATACGCGACAGTGACCTCCAGGCGGTTCAGCCGCATCAGCCGGTCCCGCAACTGGGCGCTCGGCTCGTGCTGCGGCCGGAGCAGGATGGTGTAGTACTGCGAGAACTTGTCGAGGCGCCGGAGGTGATCGAGCGGACCCATCGAGCGATCCTCGTCCACCCGCGCCTTGAGGGCGGAGTACACGTCGGTCTCGCGGACGATCGAGCCCTCGTCGCGTCGAGCGCGCCGCGCTCGCGGAGACGGTTGATCAGCGTGGCCTGGTTGTCCTCGGGCGACGTGTAGAGCCCGAGGCGCGCCGCGGCACGCTGAGCGAGGATCTCGCCGAACTGCCGCAGCTTCACCAGGCAGGTGTTCGGGTCCTCGGTGAAGTAGCGCTCCGCCTGCGTGCCGAGGACGGCAAGGCGCGGGTCGTGGTGGGCGAGGAAGGAGAAGTTGGGCGAGGCGGCAGGGGGCACGGATCGAGCTCGCGCGTTGGTGGGGGGACCGTTCCATGAAACACCAGCTCGGGGTGCAGGTGGAAGTGGAACGCCGTCGTGCTGGACGGTATCGCGCACGGCTCAGGCGTTCAGGAGCACGCGATCGAGCGGTACGTCGGCCAGAAACATCCGAGGTACCCCGGTGCAGGTGCAGCTCGTGCTCGGGGGGATGTGCGTAGATAGGCGACATCCTCGATGACTTCGACGAGCCGGGCGTCACGCTGAGGCTCGTGACGATCGCAAGAAGCCGTCACGCGCGCGGATAATTGAAGAGCGCGCCCCCTCGTTATCGTTAGATTCGTCGATCCCAGGTCAGCCGATCCAGCTACGCTCGAGCCATCGCCACCCCATGACGTCAGCGTTCGTGCGACAAGCCATCGAGTCCGATCTCCCTCGCCTCCCCGAGATCGAACGCTCGGCCAGCGAGGCGTTCCGGGGGACGGACCTCAACCTCGATGCCCTCGCCAGCGTGACGCCGGCCGACGGATGGCGGGATGCGCTCCGGGCAGGGACGCTCTGGGTCGTCGACGACGGCGCCGGCGCGCCCATCGCGTTCCTGGGCGCCGAGGCGATCGGCGACGAGCTTCATATCCGCGAGTTCGACGTCGCGCTCGAACGCCAGGGCCAGGGGCTCGGTCGGCGCCTGCTCGGCCATGTCATCGCGTGGGCGCGGAGCGCGAAACTCCAGGCGATCACCTTGACCACGTTCCGGACCATCCCCTGGAATGGGCCGTTCTACGCCGCCATGGGCTTTCGCGAGCTGTCGCCGGCCGAGACGCCGCCGCGGCTCGCGGCGATCCTGAAGAACGAGGCGCGTCAAGGCCTCGACCCGGCGCGGCGCTGCGCCATGCGGCTCGACCTCGGCGCGACGTGACGGCGCCCGGAGATCACTCGTCCGACAGATACGCGACCATGAAGCACATCTCCTGATTCGTCCCTTCCCCCCAGGGCACGTCCTGCGGCGGGAGCTGGAACTGCCCCTCGCTCTCGGCCGTGTTGTCCCAGGTGCACTCGGCCACGAAGCGATCTCCCGTCCCCCAGCGCAGCGGCTCGTCGAACATGTAGAGCGCCTGGTGGTGGAACTCGAACTCGCCGCGCGCCGCGCACTCCTCCTCGCCGCCGTCGCGCTCGACCCAGGCCCGGTACGAGCGGCCGAGCAGGTGCATGTGCGGCAACAGGCCGTAGACGAGCCGCGGCGGGCCCTCGTTCTGCGTGCTGCTCCGCTCGGTGTGCCCCGCGGCGCCGGCGGGGATCGTGAAGGGCACCGGGCCGAACACATCCATGTAAACCTCGGCGCGGGGCTGCTCGCGCGAGAGCTGCAGTCGATACCCCGATCGATCGCGGCTGCTCGTGCCCCGGCGCCCGAAATAATGCATCTGCAGGACGAGCTGCTCGCCCGGCTCGACGCGCACCCCGGCGCCCTCCGGCAGCCGCGTCACCCCGACGCCGGGCGCCCAGCTGTGGAGGAGCTGCCAGTCGAGCTCGATGACCGGATCGCGGCACGGGAAAGCGCGCGTCCCCGGCGGAACGCCGTATCCGATACCGGCGTCGCCGGCGAGATCCCGATACACGGCCATGTGGTGCACCACCGCGGGATCGCCGACCATCGCCTCGAACGCCGTGATCCAGGCGGGCTCGGTGAAGGGGTTGTCGATGATCGCGCAGAAGTACTCGTTGCCGTCGTCGTCGAGCGTCACGTCGTGCGCCTCGGGCATCTCGAGCGTGGCGTCGGGCGCCTCGATGGTGTCCTTCGCGCGCTGCGGCGGGGGCGCGTCGGCCGGATCGCCGAGCGGCGCGCCCGCGCTGGCCCAGGCCTCGAAGCGAGAGCGCTCCTCGACGGTGAGGCTCATCCGCTCCGCGCCCGCGTAGCTGCGGCAGCTCGGGTCGAGCACCGGCGGCGGCATGGCCCCGTCGCTCACCCGGAGGGCCATGAGCTCCGCAAGCCGCTGCGCCGTCGCGGCGTCCGTCAGCGCCACCCCGCCGACGCCCGCGCCGTCGTGGCAGGAGGCGCACGAGCGCTCCACGAGCGGCTGGATGTCCCGATACCACGTCACCTTCGACCCCGACGGCGAGGGCGCCTGCTCGTCGTCCCCGCAGCCCGTCACCCCCATCACCCCGAGCACGAGCGCCGCCGCGCCCCGCGCTACGCGCACGGTCTTGCACCACGTCATCGCACACCTCCGCTCTGCACGGCCGAACCAGGAGCCGCTGCTCTCCGGCAGACTCCCAACGATCAACCGTTTCAAACAATCGTTTAAACCGTGCGCGAGGGCGTGTCAAGGACAGGGCCGACGGCGGCGCGCGGCGCGCAGCTTTCCGGCGGAGCGAACGGGTGCGGGGCCGGAGCCTGGCGGCGGGCGGCGGAGCGGAGGGGTGCGGGGGCCGGAGCCTGGCGGCGTCCGCGCGCGGGGTCAGCGCGGAGGTGCGCTCCGGAGGTCAGCGCGAAGGCGCGCTCGCGAACGTCAGCGCGAAGGCGCGCTCGCGACCTCCGCCGGGGCGCGCAGGCGCTCCCATGCCTGATCGATATAAGCGAGGCACTCCATGACGGAGCCCTGCTTGCCGGCCTCCCGCCACCCGCGCGGGATCGCGCGCTCGACGGGGCAGACGGTGTACTGCTTCTCGTGATCGACGACGACGCGATAGGTCGCTGCGTCCTGTCCCTCTCCCTGGCTCATCTCTACCTCTCTACCTCCGCGGGTCGGCCCGATTGCGCTGCGGGGTCGCACGATAACCTCGGCGCTCGCGCCGTCGAGCCGGAATCTCCGAGCTCGGATCGCAGGATCAGGCCGTCTTCGCCCGAGACGGCATCACGCCGGGATCGACGCCCACGTCATGGCATGCGTCACGAGCGCGCAGCGCCGGAGCATCGGGCCCCCGCGGCGCATTCATGACTCGGGCGCGTGACACGTGAGCGAGAGGCGGGACGGCGCGAGACGCTGGAGAAGAGCCCGTAGGGATCGCCGGCCCGATAGAAGCGGGTGGTGGCCATGGGGTGGGCTGGCGTCGCGCGCACGACGCCGATGCGGTCCGACGGGCGCCACAGCCGCGGGCGCGAGGCGGCCGCGCACTTGCCATGACCTCGTGGTCTGATGTGGTGTGCTTTGCGGCCATCGCGCGGCTCGCTGCGGGGCGCCTGGCCGAGGGGGTCGACGGCCCGCGGCGGAGGTGATAGCCATGCTCTTCATCATGCCTGAAGCCTCTCGAAGCGACGACCTCGACCGCTTCTTCGAGCTCTCTGTCGACCTGGTGGGGATCGCCGGATTCGACGGATACTTCAAGCGCATCGGCGGGGCCTGGGAGCAGACGCTCGGCTTCTCGCGCGAAGAGCTCCTGACCAGGCCCTTCCTCGACTTCGTTCATCCCGAAGATCGCGAGCGCACCGTGACCGCGTCGGCGAAGCTGTTGTCCGGCGAGGCCACCGCGACGTTCGTGAACCGATATCGACGCCGTGACGGCTCGTATCTGTGGATCGAGTGGAACTCGGCGATCTACCCGGACGCTGAGCTCGTCTATTTCGTAGCGCGCGACATCACCGAGCGCCGGCGCGCCGAGGAGGCGCTGCTCGCGGCCGAGTCGCGGTACCGGGCGGCGATCGACGGGAGCCTCGACGGGTTCTGCCTGCTGCGTCGCACGGTCGGCGAGCCGGGGGAGACCGTTGATTTCGTGTTCACCGACGCCAACCTGCTGGTGAGCCAGGTGACGTCGAAGCCGCGCGAGGAGATCCTCGGCCGGCGGGTCGCCGAGGTCTTTCCCGCGGTTCGCGATTTCGGGCTCCTCGAGAAATACGAGCACGTCTTTCGGACGCGCGAGCGGCTGCTCGTGGAGACGGAGAGCCCGCTGCCCGGGGGCAAGCGCCTGTGGCTGCAATACCAGATCGTCCCGCTCGACGACGGAGTCGCGGTGACGGTCAAGGACATCACGGCGTCCAAGCAGCTGGAAGCGGAGCTCCGGGAGGCTCTCCGGCGCCGGGAGAGCGACGCCGAGGCGCTCCAGCGGAAGAACCGCGAGCTCGCCGAGGAGAACGCCGAGCGCGAGCGCGCCGAGGCGCTGCTGCGGCAGCAGCAGGAGACGATGCTCGCGATGTCGACGCCGATCATCCAGGCGTGGGAGGGCGTGCTCGTGCTGCCGGTCATCGGCGCCGTGGAGACCGCGAGGGCGGCGCAGATCATGGAGCGGCTGCTCCCCGAGATCGTCCGGACACAGGCGCGCTTCGCGATCCTCGACCTGACCGGTGTCAGCGCGGTGGACGCCGCGACCGTGTCGCACCTGCTCGCCGTGGTGCGCGCGGCAAGCCTCCTCGGTAGCCAGTGCCTCGTCTCCGGGATCTCGCCGGCGATCGCGCGGACCATGACCGAGATCGGCAGCGCGGAGGGGGCGTTTCTGACGTTCGGGCTGCTCCAGAGCGCTCTCCGTTACGCGCTCTCCCGCTGCAGCGCCTAGGCCGCGCGCAGGCCGGCAGTGCTGAAATTGAACATGAAGGCGGGAAGGCGGGAAGGCAGGAAGAAAAGACCAATGATCTTACCGCCTTCCCGCCTTCATGTGAACTCTCTCCGGGCAAACTGAGCACTACCCACAGCCCGCAGGCTGTGGGGTGAAGGCCGCCTCATCGTCGATGCATCGATGAGTTGACGCGTCCTACCGGCCGGGGCATCTGCGGGCGCCGTCCTGCGCCGCACGCGCAACGACAGGTCCTCTTGGAGGAACATGCGTCTCCCGTCGATCCTCTCGCCGAGCTCCCTCTTCATCGCGATGACCGCCGCGCTCTGCGCCTGTGGAGGGACCGCGGTGCCCGCCGACGCGCCCGCCGATGTGTGCCCGGTGGTCGACGCAGGTCCGCCGCCGGTCTGCCCGGAGGGCTGCGTGTGGAACGGCACGGAGTGCAGGCAACATCAGGGCATCGTCATGCCCGACCGGCGCGACCCCGACGGCTCGCCCTGACATCGCCGGCGGCTCACCCTCGCCTCGCGCGCCCTGTCCCCCGCCGGGATCTCCGGCGCGCGGCCGTCGCGGCGCCTTCTCAGCGCCAGCCTGCGCCGCCTTGCCGGCGCGGGCCGACCGTGGCCTCGCAGCGGGCGAGCCACGCCGCGGCCTCGTCACCGCGAGAGGCTCGCCGCGCTCGAGCAGCAGCGGGAAGCGCTGGAAGCGGAGGTCGGAGAGCGGAGCGCCTCGTTCCGCGCCGAGCAAAAGCCCGTGATCCTGCCCGACGTGCAGGCGGCGATCCCCGAAGGCGCCGCGCTTGTCGAGATCGCGCAGTATCGTCCTTACCACCTCCGCCCCGACACGCGGTCGGGTCACTGGGGCGCCCCCCGCTACGTCGCGTATGTCCTCGGGCCGGGCGGCGACCCCGCCTTCACGGATCTCGGCGAGGCCGCCCCCCTCGAGGCTGCCGTCGATGCCCTCCGCCGCGCCCTCGCCGACCACGATCTCACGCACGACCCCAGGCCGGCCGCCCGCGACCTCGACCGTCTCCTGATGGAGCCCGTCCGAGAGCTCCTCGGCGACACCCGCTGGGTCTTCCTCAGCCTGGATGGCCCCTTGCACCTCGTCCCCTTCGGCGCGCTCGTCGACGAACGCGGCGCGGAGGCGCCCTTCACCGCGGGCGTGAACAGCCTCTGGTTCGGGGGATGATGGGAGGATGCGATCATGGATGGGCGCGAGAAGACACGGATGCTGGCGGTGCTGGTCGCGGGCGGGCTCGGGCTTTCGTGCGCGGGCTGCTCCTTCGCCTTCAGCCGCGGACCCAAGACCGACCCCGAGGAGACGGGTCCCGAGGCGGCGCTGGACTGCACGGATCACCCGTGGTGGGCCATCATGGATATCTCCATCGTGTCCAGCATGGTTTTAACGCTCATCATTCCGGCCGCGACCGAGACCGGGGTTTGGGCCAGGGAGTATAAGCCGTACGCCATCAGCCCCGAGGCGGGCATCCTCGTCGGCGGCGCCGGGATCGTGGTCTCCGGGATCTCAGCGATCCATGGCTT
The DNA here is from genome assembly GCF_051529605.1 of Sorangium sp. So ce296. Classification (NCBI taxonomy): domain Bacteria; kingdom Pseudomonadati; phylum Myxococcota; order Polyangiales; family Polyangiaceae; genus Sorangium; species Sorangium sp. So ce296. The sequence continues at coordinate 12,020,880 of NZ_CP150325.1, read as the reverse complement.
CAACGTCCTTGGCCAGTGCGCGAAGGCGCATCATCGAAAGAAGGAGCTGGGCGAGGGCATGGGGAGCGCGCCTCTGGTTCATGAGGAGCCCCGCCGCGACGCTCGCCCCCCTGCCCCGCCGCCGGGCGCCGCCGGCTTCGTCTTTGGCGAATTGATGGATGAGGCCGCCGCGACCTGCTGGGGGGCCGGGCTCCAGTGGAGCGAGGCCGCAGGCGCTGCCCGTTGCAGCGGCAAGCCCTCCGGGGAGCTCCCGGGCGCCTCGGCGCAGCTCGAGTTCACGGACGGCCGTCTCTCGGCGGTCGAGCTCGTCATCGACCCGGCCGAGGATGCGGGGGGCCTCGCCGGCGCGTTGCGCGACACCGAGGCCGCGTTGGTCCGGCTCTTCGGCAAGCCGGGCCAGCGCAGCTTCGTGATCCCGGACGAGTGCAAGGCCGAGGAGGCGTTCCTCGGCTGTGTGATCGATGGACAGGTGACCGGCAGAGCGTCGTGGTCGTTCCCCGATGGGCGGACCATGACGCTGTCCATCGCCGGCGCGCCGCCGCCGGCGACCATCCGCGTGCGCATCACCCCGAAGCGGCCGGAGCCTTGAGCTCGAGGCCGGGCGGTATGCCTACGCGCCGTCGCTCGTGCCCCGAGGGCGCGTCGACCGGACCAGCATCTCGTGGAGCAGCCACAGGCCCGCGGCCGTGAGCACCGCGAGCGTGCCGATCGACGGGAGCCCCACGCGCGCGGCGAGCACGCCGCCGATGCTCGGCAGGACCGCGCCGCCGACCATGGCCGCGCTCGCCTGGAACCCGATCGCGTGCGCCGTGTAGGGGCCGAGCCGAGCCGGGGTGCGGGACATCAGCGTCGGGTAGATCGGCGCGAGGCCGAGCCCCGCCAGCATGAGCCCCGCGGCCCCTGGCCAGGCCGGGCCGACGGCGAACAGCGCGGTTCCGAGCAGCGCCACCACCGTGGCCATGCGCAGGAGCCGGTCCGCGCCCACCCGATCGACCGCCATGCCGAGCACGACGCGCCCGACGCCGATGCTGCCCCAGTAGGCGCCCGCCCACACCCCGGCCGTCTCCGCCGCGACGCCGCGCGCCTCGGTGTTGAGCGTGAAGCTCCACTGCCCGAGCATCACCTCGAGGCCCGTGTAGAGGAAGAACACCGCGATCTGGAGCCACACGCGGCGCTGCCGCAGCGCCGCGGCGAGCGGGACGCCCGGCGCCGGCGCCTCCTCCGGGCCTTCGGCGGCCGCGGCCCGCGCGCGGAACGACCCCTTCACCACGGCGAAGGCCGTGGTCAGGAGCAACATGATCGCGCCGATGATCGCGTAGCCCGAGCGCCAGGAGCCGGTGGTCGTGAGCGCCGCCGTCGCGATGAGCGGCCCGAGCGCCGCGCCGGCGCAGTAGCAGGCGTGCAGCCAGTTCACGTGGCGCGCGGAGAAGTTGCTCGCCGCGTAGGCGTTGAGCCCTGCGTCGATCGCGCCCGAGCCGAGCCCGGTGATCAGCCCGCAGAAAATCAGCAGCGGCCAGACCGGCGTCGCCGCGTAACCGAGCAGGGCGACCGTGATGAGCCCGCTGCTCAGCGCGAGCAGCTTGCCCACGCCGAGCCGATCCACGAGCTTCCCCGCCGCGACGCTGGACGAGAAATACCCCACGCCCGTCCCGACCAGGAGCGCGCCGAGCGCGCTCTGCGGGAGCCCGAACGAGGCGCGCAGCGAGGGCCACGCGACGCCGAGCACCGCGTCGGGCAGGCCCAGGCTCACGAACCCCACGTAGGTGAGGATCAGGAGCGGCGGCACGCGGGCGGCCTCTCCCCAGGCGCCCCGCTGGCCCTGGATCGACGTGTCTTCCGCGATCTCGGTGGAAGCATGAACGGGCGAGATTGCATGTTTTCCACCCGCCCGCCACCTACGTGAGGGCGGCCCGTTCATGGGCGGAACTGTCGTGCCTGCTCATCCGCCAGGCAGCCAGCCAGCCAGCCCGCGCGCGACCCCCCCACGCTGGCGCGCGGTCGCGTAAGATTGATGCCATGCGAACTTTTCACCCTTTTCTGCCGCTGACGGCGGCCCTGCTCCTCGGATCGCTGCATGCCACCGGCTGCTCGGACGGCTCGTCCGCGGCGGCGGATGGGCCGTCCGGCGCCAGCGACGCGGGCTCGCGCTGCGATCCGTCGGGCGGCGGGCCGCACTGGCTCCTCGAGGGGGAGACCGTGACGTTCCCCGTGGCGTGCGCTACCGGCCTCGCGCTCGCCGGCGACGCGTTCGAGGTCGGCCCGCTCCCCGAGGGCGCCGCCTACGACCCGATCGAGCGCGAGGTGACGTTCTCGCCCGGGCTCGATCAGGCGGCCGTCTACGACATCGAGATCCGCGTGGCGCAGACGTCCGAGGTCGGGCGCGTCAAGGTCGGCGTCGCCGACGCCTTCGCCGATCCGTCGAACGTGCCCGTCGTCGATCCGGCCCGCTACCCCGAGGAGTACGGCCTGCCGGTGCTCTTCCTCTCACCGGTCCCCAAGGACAAGGAGTACGCCCCGGCCACGGTGATCTACCGCGGCCACACGTACGCCGCGGAGGCGGAGCTCCGCGGCGAGAGCTCGCTCTCGTACCCGAAGCGGAGCTACACCCTCAAGTTCCCCAAGGACGACAAGTTCAACGAGCCCGACGAGGCGGGCGGCTTCACCGATCGTCGCAAGGTCGTGCTCATCACCACGTTCGACGACAACTCCTATGTCCGGCAGCGCCTCGCCTACGACCTCTGGAACCGCCTCGATCCCGAGCACATCCAGGTCAAGACCTACAGCGCCGTCCTGTACCTCGACGGGGAGTACGCCGGGCTCTACACCGTCGCGGATCACATCGACGGCTACCTGATGGAGGACCACGGCTACCCGCAGGACGGCAACCTCTACAAGGCGGTCAGCCACGACGCGAACTTCGCGTTGATCGACCACTCCGGCGAGAAGAAGGAGACGCTGCACGACGGCTTCGAGAAGAAAGAGGGGGCGCCGGCCGAGGGCGAGCCCGGGGCGTTCTCGGATCTCGACGATCTCGTGACCTTCGTGTCCGAGTCGAACGAGGCCACGTTCGCCGCCGAGATTGGGTCGCGGATCGATCTGCGCGACTACGAGGACTGGTGGATCTTCGTCACGTTCATCATGGCCAACGACTCGGCCGGAAAGAACAGCTACCACTACCGCGATCCGGCCTCGGACGGCGTCTTCCGCTACGCGCCGTGGGACTTCAACGCGAGCTTCGGCCAGTCGTGGGAGACCGAGCGCGAGCCGGCCTCGGAGCGCGTCGAGTACCGGGACGCGAACCTCCTCTTCGAGCGCCTCCTCGATGAGCCCTCGATCGGCGACCCGCTGCGCGCCCGCTACGGGCAGGTCCTGCGCGGCGCCTTCGCCGAGGCCGAGATCCACGGGATCGTGGACGGCTACGTGGAGCGCATCGACGCGAGCGCGCGCCGGGACGAGGCGCGGTGGGGCGAGGCGTACCGGGGCTACGAGGGCTGGAGCGGGCGCGACGACTTCACGACGTACGAGGAGGAGATCGCGTACCTGAAGGCGTGGATCTCGGAGCGGTGGCAGCACCAGGACGAGCTCTACTGAGCGGCGCGCGACGCGCGGCGCGGCCCGCGCGGGCCGCGTGAGCCGCGCCGCCGCGGCGACGGCAGCGCCGACCCGCGCCGTGGCGGCGACGGCAGCGCCGACCCACGCCGTGGCGGCGACGGCAGCGGCGACCCGTGGCGCTCCCGGCGCATCCGTGAGACCTTCGCGGCGCCGCGCCCCGAGGGGGCGGCGCGCGACCGGAGATCATGAAATCGAAGAGCGTCCTCGTCATCGGGCTCGGCCGGTTCGGCACGTCGGTCGTCGAGACCCTCTGGAAGAACCGGGCCGAGGTCATCGCGGTCGACAACAACCCGGAGGCCGTCGACGCCGTGAAGGACAAGACCTCGGCCGCGTTCGTCGGCGACGCCACCGTCCACAAGGTGCTCGAGGGGATCGGCGCGCAGTACGTGGAGACCGCGATCGTGACCTTCGGCGAGCACTTCGAGCCGTCGGTGCTCTGCGTGGCCTCCCTCGTCCGGATGGGCGTGCGCGAGATCATCGCGCGCGCCGCCACCGATCGCCAGGCCGACATCCTGCGCGCGGTGGGCGCGACCCGCGTCATCCAGCTCGAGACCGAGATGGGCCGCCGCGTCGGCGCCGACATCACGATGCCGCTCGCGCAGGACCTCCTCGACCTCGCGAGCCATTACCGCGTCGTGCCCTGGAACGCCCACGGGCCGCTCGTCGGACAGACGCTCGCCGGCTCGAAGATCCGCCAGCGCTACCGCATCAACGTGCTCGGTGTGCGGCCGCACACGAACAAGCTGCCCGGCGACAAGCCGCGGCTCGAGGCACCCACACCGGACTACGTGATCCGCGACGGCGACACGCTGCTGCTCGTGGGCGACAGCGACGACGTGAGCCGGTTCGTGGCCGAGGTCGGCGGCTGATCGCGCCGCGGGCCGCGCGCCGCCCGCGCTCGCGCCGCGCGCCGCCCGCGCTCGCGCCGCGCGCCGCCCGCGCTCGCGCCGCGCGCTGTCGACGTGCGCGCGCGCGGCGGCCAACGTGTGAAGCAATGTGAAGCACGGTCCTGGCTGCGCGATGCGTCTTTCCGCCTCGGCCTCGCCATGCAAGAGGGCGGACCGCATGCCTTCCACAGCGTCCTCCGTGATGCGCCTCGTCGTCTCGGAAGCGCTGCTGCTCGCGGTCGCGATGACCGGCAGCGCAGCGCGCGCGCAGCCCGCCGGCGCGCCCCCCCCAGAGCCAAATGCCGCCGAGGGCGACTCGGGCGGCGCCTCGGTCCCCCGCGGCGGCGCCGGCGCGGTCGTCGTCCCTCAGCCGGGCACGCCCCCGCCGGCGCCCGCCGCCGTCAGCCCGCCGACGCTGCTCAAGTACTCCCCGCCCGCGTATCCGATCGAGGCCCAGCGCGCCGGCGTCGAGGGCAGCGTCATCCTCAAGCTCGACATCGACAAGACCGGGCGCGTCACCAAGGCCGAGGTCGCGACGCCGGGGGGGCACGGCTTCGACGAGGCCGCGCTCGCGGCCGCGCCCGGCCTGGAGTTCGCGCCGGCGCGGCGCCCGGACGGCACGCCCGCGGCGGCGCGCATCCTCTACCGGTACGCGTTCACGCTCACGCCGAGGCCCGCCGACGCGGCCGCGCCGGCGCCGCCCGCGGACGTCGAGACGGTGGTCGGGACCGTCCTGTCCGCGGGCACCGGCGAGCCGCTCCCGGACATCGCGGTCACCCTCGTGCGCCCCGACGGCGGCCGCGAGGAGGCGAAGACGGACCAGGGCGGCAAGTTCCGCTTCAAGAACCTCCCCCCCGGCAAGTACCGGGTCGAGGTCGCCGCCGCGGGGTTCGAGCCGTTCGCGGCCGAGGAGGAGATCGCGGCCGGCGAGGCGATCGAGGTGCGCTACCGCATCGCGCTCGCCGCGCCGCAGGACGGCACGGCGCCGGGCATCGAGGTGACCGTGCAGGGGGAGCGCCCGCCGCGCGAGGTGACGCGGAGGACGATCGAGCGGCGCGAGATCGACCGCATCCCCGGGACCGGCGGCGACGCGCTGCGCTCGCTGCAGAGCCTGCCGGGCGTCGCGCGCAGCGGCTTCGGGCTGCTCATCGTGCGCGGGTCCGCGCCCCAGGACACGCTCACGTTCGTCGATCGCACCCCGGTGCCGATCATCTACCACTTCGGCGGCCTCTCCTCGGTCGTGCCGACCGAGATGCTCGAGAAGATCGACTTCTATCCGGGCAACTTCAGCGCCGTGTACGGCCGCGCCATGGGCGGCATCGTGGACGTCGGGCTCCGCTCGCCGAAGCAGGACGGCAAGTACCACGGCGTCGTCCAGCTCGACCTCATCGACGGGCGCGTGCTCCTCGAGGGCCCCGTCCCGTTCCTCAAGGACTGGACCTTCATCGCCGCGGGCCGCCGCAGCTGGGTCGACGCGTGGCTCGGGCCCGTGCTCAAGGAGGCGGGCTCCAGCGTCACGCAGGCGCCCGTCTACTACGATTACCAGTTCGTCCTCGAGGGCCGCCCCTCCGCGAGCGAGCGCGTGCGCGCGAGCTTCTACGGATCGGACGACGCCTTCAAGATCACCCTGGACAAGCCGCCGGAGGACGAGCCGGCGCTGACGGGCGACTTCGGGCTGCACACCGCCTTCCAGCGCTTCCAGCTCAGCTACGAGAACCGGATCGGGAGCCGGGATCGGCTGCTGTGGTCGATGGCGCTCGGCCGGGACATCGCCGACTTCGAGATCTCTCCCCTCGCCTTCAACGTCGTCTCGACGTCGCTCGACCTGCGGCTGGAGCTCTCGCACAGGTTCGCGCGGTACCTCACGATGAACGTCGGGACCGACCTCTCGGGCGGCGTCGCCACGGTCAACATCCGCGCGCCGTCGCAGCAGCCCGCCGGCCACCCGTCGAACCAGCCGTTCTCGACGTACCCGTTCCAGGACCGGTCGTTCGACGGCGCGTACTCGCGGCCCGCCGCGTATGCCGAGCTCGAGGTCGTCCCCTCGTCGCGGGCGCGGATCGTCCCCGGGGTGCGGGTCGACTACGCGCTCGATACGCAGACGCTCGACGTGAGCCCGCGGGTCAACGCGCGCTACGACATCCGGCCCGGCTTCCCGCGGACGACGGCCAAGGGGGGCGTGGGTCTTTATTATCAAGCGCCGCAGTTCGCGGAGAGCATCGAGCCGTTCGGCAACGCGGAGCTCAAGTCGAACCGCGCCGTGCATTACGGCCTCGGCGTGGAGCAGGAGATCACGCCGCAGGTCGAGGTGACGCTGGACGGGTTCTACAAGCAGCTCGATCGGCTGGTCGTCTTCTCGCCGGAGAAGGACGACTACGCCAACGACGGCACCGGATACGCGGTCGGCGGCGAGCTTTTGTTGAAGTACAAGCCGGACGAGCGCTTCTTCGGCTGGGCGGCGTACACCCTCTCGCGGTCGGTGCGCAAGGACGGCCCCGACGAGGAGGAGCACCTCACGCAGTTCGATCAGACGCACGTGCTCACGGTGCTCGGGAGCCTGCGGCTCGGCCGGGGCTGGGAGCTGGGCGCGCGCTTCCGGCTCGTGTCGGGCAACCTGCAGACGCCCTATGTCTGCGATCCGGAGGAGAAGGGGTGCAATCCGAACCGGGTGAACGCGATCTACCACGCGTCCTCTGCGAGATATTCGCCGATCCCGCTCGGGGGTGATTACAGCGAGCGGATGCCGCTGTTCCACCAGCTCGACATCCGCGCCGACAAGACGTGGAAATTCAAGAGGTGGCAGCTCGGGCTCTACCTCGACATCCAGAACGTCTACAATTACATGGCGGCGGAGGGCATCAGCTACAACTTCAACTACACGCAGCGGGAGTACGTGACGGGGCTCCCCTTCCTGCCCACGCTCGGGCTGCGAGGAGATTTCTGATGAAACGGACCGCACTGCCCGCTCGTCGCGCGCTGCTCGCCGCGCTCTCGACCCTGGCCGTGGGCATCCCCTGCTGCGCGGGGAGCGACATGGCCCCTTCGTCCGAGGTAAAGGGGCTCCGCGTCCTCGCCGTGACGGCGGACAAGCCGTACGCGGCGGCGGAGGAGCTCGTGACATTCCGGATGACGTACGCCGACGCGAAGGGCGCGGAGGACGGCGCGCCGCGGAAGGTCGAGGTCACGTGGGTGGGCGGCTGCGTGAATCCGCCGGTCGGGGTGGACGAGCACCTCGGGTGCATTCCGCAGTGGCTGGGCACCTATGCGGCGGGAATCGTCGCGAATCCGGGCGGTGCCGGCGGCGACGGCGGCAGTGGTGGCGCCGGCGGCAGCGGTGACGGCGGCAGTGGTGGCGCCGGCGGCAGCGGTGCCGGCGGCAGTGGTGGGGGTGGCGGCAGTGGTGGGGGTGGCGGCGGTGCCGGCGGCAGCGGCGGTGCCGGCGGCAGCGGCGGTGCCGGCGGCAGCGGCGGTGCCGCCGGCGATGGCGGCAGCGGCAGCGGCGGCGACGAGGAGCGCACCGTCCCCTTCGCGCAGCAGGAGAGCGGTCCGGAGAAGAGCGGCGAGCCCGATGCGGTCTCGTTCACGTGGAAGCTGCCCAAGGAGATCCTCAAGGACGCGAGGCCCACCGAGACGGGGACGGTGTACTCGTCGGCTTACGTGCTGTTCGCCGTGTGCGCCGGCAGGACACGCGTGGCGTCGGCGCCCGAAAAGGCCGGGTTTCCGCTGGAGTGCGTCGGCGACGACGGGACGGTGCTCGGTCCGGACAGCTTCGTCGTGGGCTACACGCAGGTCTACGTCTTCAAGAAGGAGCGGCTGAACGCGAACCCGCCCATCGACGACTTCACGCTGAAGCTCGATGGCAAACCCGTCACTCCGGGCGAGGACGGTGTGCCCGTCGTGAAGCGGTGCGTTCGGTCGGAGGAGCAGGCCCAGGGCTGCGGCCGGACCGAGCCGGCAGAGGACGAGTGCACGACCTACGAGATCGAGGCCGTCGTGCCGGAGGAGGCCGCCGAGGTGGACGAGGAAGCCGCCGGCCTCGGGGGTCCGCCGGCGCGCGAGGCGATCTGGGTCGACTACTACACGGACGGGGGCGAGTTCGAGGGGGCGCGCCGCCTGGTGAACGACACGACCGGCGCCTCCCGCGGGGGCAACGGGACCACGTGGACGCCGCCCTCGGAGCCGGGGCGCGTGTCGCTGTGGGCGGTGGTTCACGACACGCGGGGCGGCGCGAGCGTGAGGCGACGGGAAGTGCAGGTGGAGTGACGCCAGGACCAAGCCGCCCCACGCGAGGAGCGGGTCAGCCCTCGGCGGCGGTCAGGCGCACGCGGAACGGCGCAGGGTACCCGTGGACGCGCGGCAGGGGGTCGATCGCGCTGGGGACGCCGGCCCGCAGCAGCTGTTTGACGGCGAGCGAGATGTGCAGGATGGCCACGTACTTGCCGTGGCACGTGTGGATCCCTGACTCCCAGAACAGGTAGTTCTTGCTCGGCAGGCGCCCCGGCCTGAACTGGTCCGGGGCGTCGATGTGCTCGTGGTCATGCATCGCCGAGGCGCTGCAGGCCATCACCAGCGCGCCGGCGGGGATCTTCTCCTCGTGCCGCGTGCCGCGCCCGACCGTGTAGTCGCGCACGCAGAGGCTGGTGACGCCGGTCGACGGGGGACGGAAGCGCAGCGCCTCCAGCACATAGCCGGTGATGGCGGCGTCGTCCTCGACGTTCACCACGTTGAGCGCGTCGCGCAGGACGCGCGGGCGCTTCATCAGCTCGACCAGGGCGTTGACGATCGCGCCGCCGCTGAGGTCCACGCAGCCCATGAGCAGCCCCAGGATCACGTCGCGGATCCCCTCGTCGCTCTCGTAGGTCTCGGGGACCGCCTGCATGAGCAGGTAGCGGTCCAGCACCGACGGTTGCTCTGGCGGGGGCGACTTCGCCAGCTGCTTCTTCCGCGCGGCGACGATCGCGTCGATCAGCGGCAGCGCCTCCTGGCGAGCGGCCCTCGCCGCCGCCACGGCCGCCGGGTCGTTGGTCGGGTTGAGGAAGATCTCGTGGAACAGCGCGTGGGTCCACGCCACCACCTTCTCGGTCGGGATCTCGCCGACGCCGAGGTACCGGGCCATCGCGCCGGCTGGCACCCTGAGCGCGTAGTCGCCGGTGAGGTCGAACGGCTTGTCGACGCCGACCTTGGCGAGCAGCCGGTTCGCCTCCTCCACGACGATCTGACGGTAGCGGGGCAGATCGGCGCGCGGGAACGCGAGGCGCAGGAGCGACTTCTCGTGCTCGTACTTGGGCGAATCGTTCATCGCCAGGATGTTCTGGCCCACGTTCTCGACGAGCTTGGGCGCGATGTTGTCGACCGAGAAGACGTCGTTGGCGTTGAGGACCTCGACGACGTCGTTGTACCGGGTCACGAGCGTGATGGCCGGGATGGAGAAGATGGGCTTCTCGCGCCGCAGCTGGCTGAGGAACGGGAGCGGCTCCTCCCTCAGCCACTTGAAGACCATGCCGGCCTCGATCTGCTTCCGCTTGACCGGATCGTTCTCGTTCGACAGCGCGCTGTGGAGGGCCTGCAGGTAGTCGAAGGGCGGCGCCTTGGCAGCGTCCGCTCGCCCGTCTTCTTCGATGTGAATGCTCATGAGGCGAATTCCTTTCTCGCATGCCGATCAGATCGCGACGCTCTGGGGGACCATCGACGGGAGCAGGTACAGGTACGGCTGCTCGCGGGTGCGGTTGCGCTCGGTGATCTCCCGCTCGATGTGCGCCAGGCGCTCGCGGTAGCGGGCGAACGCCTGCTTCGCCGCGGGATCTTGCAACAGGCACTTCATCGTCAAGAGGCTCTCGCTGGTCAGCGGCGGTCCCATGCTGAGCGAGCGGCTGAGCACCATCTGGCGGATGCTCTGCGCGCGCCCCGGGAGGCGCTCCAGCGGCTTGAACAGCCGCTTCTCGCTGCCGTTCAGGACATCGCCGAAGGAGCGGTAGGTGGCAAACTGAGCGTTCGGGATCCAGGTGTAATAGTCCGTTTGCCCGAAGTTGACGGCGGCGTGGTACGCGGTCGCCGTGAAGATGACGTTGGTGGCGATCGCGATCAGGTCGTCGAGGCTCGTGAGCTTCGCGAGCTGTTTCTCACTGTCCGGCGGGAGCAGGCTATCCATGCCGCCGAGCTCGGGAGACACGAGCTCCTTCATCCACGCTTGCAGGCTGGCGTCGCTCGCCAGGCGCCCCGGCGTCGGGTAGGCGATCTTCAGGACCTGCCCGACGTACTCCTGGATCGCGTCCCAGTGCAGCAGCGCGTCGTCGCGGTAGTGATAGCCGACAAGGTCGCGGACGTCGCGCGCCGCCAGGTCGTGGGGGAGCGCGCTCTCGTAGAACCGGTAGGGCTTGCCGCGGTAGCCCTTGACGCCCTTGCCGCTGTAGGCGCGCGTCAAGAGCTCGAACGAGCCCATGTTGGCCACCGAGCTCGTGATGTCGAAGAAGCGCCCTCGCCCGAGGAAGCGCCGGCGAGCCAGCTCGTTGATGGCCAGGGTGTTGAAGAAGTGCGGCCTGAGCAGCTGATGGAGCGGATGCGTCGCGGGCAGGTTGCGGTAGGTGCTCACCGCGAACGGCTCCACGATCAGGTGCGCGTAGAGCAGGTGGCTCACCTGGCCTTGGAAGATGGCGTCGGCGCTCGCGACGGCGATCTTCGCCGTGAGCCAGTCGTCCGACGGGCCCGAAGGGGTGAAGATCTTGTCGGGGTGCGCCCCTTTCTCGGCGCGCGAGTCCACGAGCCTGATGGCCACGGGCAAGAGCTCGCCGGCCGCGGTCTGGTGCAGCATGCACATCGGCGCCAGCGGGTACTTGCCCAGCTCTTCCTGCACGTCGGTGTCGACGATGTCCTTGAAGATGCGGTAGTCGAGGAAGTAGAGCTGCCCGCTCTCGCGCACCGCCTCCAGCGTGCGACCGTCGGCGATCGTCACCGGCTTGGGCTCGGCGCCGCTCAGGAAATCGGCGAGATCGGCCGGGGTCGCGCGGCGGATGTGCGCCGGGTTGATCCCCACGAGGCGCTGCCGCCCGAACTCGGCGTCCTCGGCCCACCGCGTCGCAACGAAGGGCTTGCGGATGAAGGTCCACGGCTTGAAGAACTCCTCGAACTGATCGAAGCTCTCCCAGTTGTCGATGGACTCGAAGATGGCGCCCAGCCCGAGGTCGGACGTGGCCCTGAGGATGAACTTCCCCTCGCGATAGCGCCTGTACCCGTACGCGAACAGGTGAAGCGTCTGCGCGATTTGCAGTCCGGCAGTGTCCTTCCACTTGCCGAGGTTGAGCGCCAAGATCTTCTTGATCGGAAAACCTTCCCCCGGCGGCACGGAATCGCTGCCGGCCGGCAGGTTGGACCCGAAATTGCGCCAGTTCGGTGTCGAGCTGGGCTCCCTCATGCTCGTGCTCTCTTCTCCGTCTCAGACGGACGGTGGATTGGGTGGTTCACGTCAAGCATCGCTCTCGCGTCGCAGCGGTCCGAGCGCGCGCCGGAATGGTTCCGTCTCAGTCGCAACAGGACTCAATCATCCAGCGCCGCCCCCCGTCCTCGACCTGCCCCCGCAGCCGATCGCGTCTCCCTTCGACGTAGAATCGACCAGGTGCGATTCCACGAAGAGCCGTCGCGCCGAGTTGCACGCGATCGATGCTTACGCGTGCATTGTCGAGGCTGCTAGGAAACCGTGGAGCGTTCACGCGTGTCAAGCTCTTTTGTTCGGCACCGGGGCCAGCGGCCGGATGCCGCGCCCCCCCTGCGCCGGGCGTATTCGCTCCCGACGTACCGCTACCTCGACGACGTATGGCTTGAATGGCAACCGCGCAAGTCGTCCGATTCGTGCTCGTATCTCTACAAGGTGGTGGTGAACTACGAGGAGCAATACTCCATCTGGCCGGCGGACCGAGAGAACCCGCTCGGCTGGACAGAGGCCGGCAAGACGGGCAACAAGGCGGAGTGTCTCGCGTACATCCAGGAGGTCTGGACGGACATGCGCCCGCTCAGCCTCCGGAAGAGGATGGCCGAGAGCCCCTGAATCGCGGGCCGCCCGAGCGCCCGTCGCGAGCGGCCGGGCGGCGGGCTCAGCCGCCGGTTCATCGTCGCGCTCGGCCGGCTGCGCCGCGCGGGATCGCGCGAGCCCGTCGACGTCGCGCGCGCCGGCGCTTGTGCCGGGGCCCGCGCTCCCGTACGCATCCGTCATGCCGCCCCTCGATCTGCACGTCGCCTTGTTCGGCGCCTCCGGCGCCGGCAAGACGGTCCTCCTGGCAGCCTTCTACCGGGCGCAGACCCAGCCCTCGTTCCAGCAGGAGTACGCGTACAAGATCCAGGCGGTCAACAAGGCGCAGGGCAACCAGCTCCTCGGTCGGTTCTATCGCCTCGAGGAGGGCAGATTCCCGGACGGCAGCACGCGCTTCGACGAGTACGAGTTCGACTTCTTCCCGAGAGATCTGCCCGAGCCGGCGGTCCGCATCCACTGGTACGACTACCCGGGACGCTGGTGGGAGGACGAGCCGGTCGACGCGGACGAGCGGGAGGCGATGCGCCAGGGCCTCCTCCGGCTCGGGATGAGCCAGGTGGGCATCCTCCTCGCGGACGGCGCGAAGTACCGGGCCGAGGGCACCGGGTACATCCGGTGGCTGTTCGAGCACTTCGCCGACGAGTGCGACCGGCTGCGCCGGGCCAGCGCCGCCACGGGCGACGAGGTGAGCTTCCCGCGGGAGTGGATCCTCGCCCTCAGCAAGGCCGATCTCTTCCCGCCGGACTACGGCGCGAGGGACTTCGAGCGCGAGGTCTGCCGGGACGCCGACGATCAGCTCGCGAAGCTCTGCTCGGTGCTCCGCGCCGAGCACGCGTTCGGGCACCGCTTCATGCTGCTCTCGTCGGTCGCCGCCCCGGCCGGCGCAGCGGTCGATCCGAGGACGTCGCTCGGCGTGCGCACCCTCGCCCCCGCGATCCTGGTGAGCACGGTCGAGGGCGCGGTGCGCGAGGCGCAGGCGGCGAGAAAGGAGAAGTCGGCCGGAGAGACGTTCTTCCAGGGCCTGCGCGATCTCGTGCAGTTCGTCGACTCCCTCGACGACTTCCTGCCGAAGCGATACCAGATCGTGAGCAAGATCCTGCGGTTCATCTCGATCAAGGACTTCGCGACCACCCGGCTCGACCGGCTCAAGAAGACGCGCGAGGACGCGATCCGGAAGGGCGACACCTTCACCGCGGTCCTGACCGCGATGGTCGCGGCCCTGCGCGACGACGAGGGCGCCCGCGCCTACCACCAGAACCAGTGAGGTCGTCATGCCCGCGCCCGCGCCCCTCGTCGAAACATCGCGCCTCCTCTGGAGGACGCGCGGCGAGCACTGGGATTACGAGTTCATCTGTGTCCCCGAGATCCCGGCGCTGCCCGCCTGGCTCTCGACGCTCGAGGCGATGCTCGGCGACGCCGACGCGGGCGCCGGGGAGCTCCGCTACGGCCTGCTCGAGGTCGACGAGCGCGGGCAGAGGGCGCCGCGCGCCTATCCCTACGTGGCGGTGAGGTTCCTCGATCCGGCGCGGAGGGACTGGACCGGACGGCAGGTCCAGCACTTCGCGGCCTGGTTCCCGCCGGTCCCGCCCGAGGCGGCCGCGACGTTGCCCGAAGCGGTCCCCGTCGACTGGCACCTTCGCGTGCTCGACGGGCTCGCGGGGACGTACGGCTCCGGCGAGGTGTTCGGGCTCCCCGAGGCGGCGATCCGCGCCTGGAAGCGGAGCCACGAGGAGAGCCGGGCCGCGCGCGCGATGGCGATCGTCAAGGCGACCCCGCCGGTGGCGCTGGGCGACGGCGAGGCGGCGCCGTCGCGGTGGACGCGGGTGCCGACCTTAAAAAAAAAGCCACCGGAGCCGCCGGCCGCGGCGGGCCTCCTCTCGGCGGGCGCGGTCCCTAGCCCCAAGGGCCGGCGATTCGGCTGCTTCGCGATCGGCGCCATGATGCTCGCCGCCTTCGGTCCACTGGTGCTCGCTTGCGGGGTGCGCCTCCTCGGCGCCTGACGGCCGCGCCGCGCCCGCCATCCCACGGGGAGCCGGCGCCGCCAGCGCCCGCCGGGCGACACAAGGGCATCGCTCATCCGTCCTGCGCGTCCGAGATCTGAGCGCTCGGCGGCGCTCGAACCGGCGACAGAGGGCAATCACACCTCGATTTTCCGCTTGCTCGCTGTTTCTTGAGACCCCATCCTCTTCCTGGGGTGGGGAGCCGCGCGTGCGCCGCCGGTCTCGGGGTCCAATCCTTTCGGTTCTATCTTGAGCGAGCGCCCCTCGCGTCAGGCCGCTCGCGACGTTCGCGCCGCTCCGCCCAACGCTCCATGCGCCCGCGTCACTGTCTCGTGTCCCCGTGGCCATGCTGTCGATCGGAGGTGCGCCCGTGAATTCAGCGATCGTCATACCGCTCGTCGTCGCATCGTCGTGCTTCGTCTCCGCCGCTGCCGCCGCCGAGCAGGCGTGCGGGTACTCCAGCGCCGGCTGGAACGCGCCGAACGGCGCGGCCGTGTTCAGCGTCGGCTCCGGGCTGATCGGGGACCTCCTGAACGCGGTCGGCGAGATCAGGACGCACTCCATGCTGTCGCACGGCCCCGGGAAGTGGGTGACGCACGCCACGATGAAGCAGCCGACCGAGAACTCCTGGCCTGCGGTGTGCAGCACGCCCGTCACGCCCAGCGACCTGATCGAGGGCTATCCTGGGCTGTCGCAGGTCAACCAGGGCGGGATCTACCGCTTCCTCTACGGGAGCGGCGGGAGCGGGCCGGCCTCGTTGACGTATCAGGTCGGCGACGGCAAGAAGGCCGCCTCGATCGGCGACGCCATCTGGTGGGAGGTGGCCTACTACGCCGATCACTCGATCGTCGACGAGGCGGTCGAGATCGATCGACCGAACATCCGTGGAGCCCGGGTGCGCTACTCGCTGTACCAGTACCGCACCACCGAGGGCACGCCGACCGGCGGGCCGGCGTGGAACAACGGCATGGTCTGCTCTTCCTTCCTGGCGTACGCGCACTACGTCGACGGCCAGGGCGCCATCCCCCCGTACACGTACGGCCACGAGAAGCTCGCCAACGCGGCCAACGCCCTGTACGCCGGGGTGAGGGACAGCTGCGAGAGCAGCCTGGGGTTCTGGGGCTCGATCGGCACCTCGATCGCCTGCCTCACCACGGACATCTGCGGGAAGGCCGCCAATCAGGTGGCGAACTGCATGGCGTCGCACGCCTGCGACACCAGCAGCGGCAGCTTGTGGAGAGGCGTCCGCGACACGCCGAGCACCGTCGCCGTGTCGATCAGCCCCGACCGAATCGGCGGCTGGAGCGGGCACGTCTGGGGGACGCAGCCCGGCGCGACGGTCTGGTCCGCCGATATCGGGCACAACGTCCAGTGGAACTCTGGAGGCAACGTCTACGGGTGCTGGTACTGACGCGCGTTCGAGCACGATGACGTGAGGAGCTCAGGCCATGACGACCAAGGTCGATGCGCATCGGTCCAAGGCGCGATGGGCCGGCGCGGCGGTGCTCGCCGCCGCGCTGGGGCTCTCGATCGGATATCTCCGCGCTCCCGGCGCTCCCGAGCCCGTTCGGCCGGCGCGGAAGGCGAGCGCGCCCGAGGCCCCGCCCGCCGCCAAGCGCGCGGCGAGCGCGGCCGCGGCGAGCGCGAAGCCGCCCGCGGGCGATCCGGCGCCCGTCATCGACGGGGTCGAGGTCGAGAAGTCGGAGGTGTGCGCCGGTGAGGAGAACCTCATCGCCGTGCGCGCCCACACCACGAACGGGACCGACGACCACCTCCACGGCGTCATCGGCGGGCACGCGGGGTCGCGGGTGCCGCTCCGCATCTGGCCGGACGCGGACGGTTCGTACGAGATGCCCGTCATCTCCGTGTTCGGGCGGAACAACGTGATGCGTCAGATCGAGGTCCCGAGATACACGGTCAAAGCTTGCAAGCCGGAGCGGCTCGTCGCCGTCACCCACAGGCTGCTGCCCAACACGGCCGATGAGGTCGAGCTCGCGGCGCGGATCGTCGACGTCGGGGCCAAGGACGACCCCGACGCGAGGCCGTTCAAGCCCGCGCGCTATACCTGGGTGTTCGACGACGGGGAGTCGGAGGAGACGGCGGCTCCGTTCGTGACCCACAGCTACGAGCGCCGCCCGCAAACCTCGCTCGTCTCCGAGTTTCTGCTCCGGGTGGAGGTCCGCGGCGATGCGGGGGAGAAGCTCACCGGCCGCGCCCTGCTCCAGATCCCGAACATGATCTTTCAGAACTTCGCCGAGCGAGGGGTCGTGACCGTCCTGGCGACGCCGACGCCCCGCTTTCCCAGGCAGGACGGCGACGGCGTGGTGCGGCAGTCCTTCCGCCTCTGGCATCACCGCGACGCGCCGGTCCGGATCGATGCGGTCACGGCGGTGCGGCACTACATCCAGGCGGCGAACAGCTCACCGCACGAGCAGGCCTCGCTCGGCCTGGCCGAGATCCCGCCGGGTCAGGGCGTCGACGTGGCGGTGAAGCTCGACACGCGAGGCGAACCGGATGTCTTCACGATCACGTACTTCCTCGAGGGGAAGACGGCGGAGGGGTACCCGGCGCGCGGGACGTTCTCGCTGATGCGGCCGCCGCCCGCGCCGACCAAGCAGTCGAACATCCCGGTCACGGAGCCGGTCCTCCTCGCCAAGATCAAGCGGGCGCGGGAGCTCCTCGCGCAGGACTTCGTGACCGACGAGGACATCTGGCGGCTGGAGCGAGAGGGCAAGATGGCCGATCTCGACGGCTCGCCGCCGCGCGCGCCGGCGCGGTAGCCAGCTCCTAGCGCCCCCATGCGCTCACGCTGCCTGCGTTACCCCCGCGCGAGGCTCGGCGGGGACAATGGCACCGTCGCCGTGTCACGTTGGTTGTCGCTGGTCGGCCTCGCGTCGGCCCCTACCGGCTGGCCTCGCGCCGCTACGCCACCGCCAGCTCGTCCCTGGGGTGCCTCCCTGGTGCGGGGAGCGAGTGGCAGAAAGGTCGATTGGATGCAAGGTCGGCCGGGATATGTAGCAAGGTAAGGCATGGCAACTCCTGAACGGACCGCCCATCGGCGCGGCGGCGCGTACGGGCTCGCGGCCGCCGCGCTCTTCGGCGCCAGCGCTCCCCTTGCCAAGCTCTTGCTGCCGCATGCCGGACCGCTCGTGCTCGCGGCGCTCCTCTACCTCGGCGCCGGTGTCGGCTTGACCCTCATCCGGCTCCTTGCAGCGAGGCACGCCGCGCCCCGGGAGGCCGCGCTCCGGAAGACGGACGTCGCGCTCCTCGCAGGAGTCGTCCTGTTCGGCGGCCTCGTCGGACCGGTGCTGATGCTCTTCGGTCTCGCGCGCGTGTCCGGCCTCGCCGGGTCGCTGCTCCTCAACCTGGAAGCGCCGCTCACCATGACGCTCGCGGTCCTCGTGTTCCGCGAGCACCTCGGGCGGCGGGCGGCGGGCGCCGCGGCCCTCATCGTCGCGGGCGCCGCGCTCCTCGGCATCCGGCCGGGCGAGCTGCACGCCTCGGCGGCGGGCGTCGCGGCGATCGCCGGCGCCTGCCTGAGCTGGGCCATCGACAACAACCTGAGCCAGCGGCTCACGCTGCGCGACCCGCTCGCCGTCGTCCAGATCAAGACGCTGGGGGCGGGCGCCTGCGCTGCGGCGCTCGCGCTGTTCACCGGGCAGCCGCTCCCCGAGCCTTCGCTGGCCATACCTGCGCTCCTGCTGGGCTGCCTCAGCTACGGCGTGAGCCTCGTGCTCGACATGAAGGCGCTCCGGATCCTCGGCGCCGCCCGCGAGGCCGCGTACTTCGCGACGGCCCCCTTCATCGGCGCGATCCTCTCTGTCCCTCTCCTCGGTGACCGGCCCGGCGCGACGGATCTCGCGGCGGCGGGCCTCATGGTGGCCGGCGTCGCGCTCCTCCGGAGCGAGCAGCACGCGCACACGCACAGCCACGCGGCGCTCGAGCACGACCACGTCCACACCCACGAAGAGCACCACCAGCACGCGCACGTCCACCCGCACGCCGCGCTCGACGCGCCGCACGCCCACCCGCACCGGCACGAGCCGCTCTCTCACGCCCACCCGCACGTGCCCGACCTCCACCACCGGCACGAGCACGATTGAAGCCGAGCGCAGCGCCGCTGCGACAGGGCACCCCGTCGCGGGTGTCTCCCCTACCAGCCCGACAACCTCGGCGTCCCGCCATCCGCGGAGCCCCGCATGGCCAGACGCGAGCATAGGAGTACCCCGCCATCCGCCCTGATGCTCCGGGTCGGTTCGGCTGACGGCCCAGCGACCGACGACCCCGGAACATACCAGCCACGGTGGCTCTCGACGTTGACACGTGACCTCCACATCGGAAAACATGCCTGCTGAATGCCGCCTTCCCGCGCAGCACGCCCCGCACCTGACGCTCGGCGCGATGACGCTCCGGTCGCGCCGGGCGAACACGTGCGCGACTTTCCGGCGGCCGCACACCCAGACGACGCACGTACCGGGCGATGGCTGCTCCTCATCCATCAGCTCCCGCCCAAGCCGGCGTATCTCCGCGTGAAGATCGGGCGCCATTTGCATCGCCTGGGCGCCGTCGCCATCAAGAACTCGGTCTACGCGCTCCCGGCGACCGACGCGGCGCGCGAGGACTTCGCCTGGGTGCACCGCGAGATCATCGACGGCGGCGGCGAGGCGTCGGTGTGCGAGGCGCGGTTCTTCGCGGGGCTCTCGGACGAGCAGATCGAGGCGCTGTTCCACGCAGCCCGGAATGCCGACTGCGAGGCCCTGGCCGAGGAGGCGCGCGCCGTTCAGAAGGCCCTCCCTCGGCGCGGAAGCATCCCCGAAGAGCGCCGCGCCGAGCTCGCGGGCGAGGTCGCGCGGCTCAGGAAGCAGCTCGCCGACATCGCCGCGGTCGACTTCTTCGCGTCCACCGGGCGCGTTACGGTCGAGGGGCTCGTGCATGGACTCGAGGTGCGCCTCGAAGGCGGCGCGAGCGAACCGTCGACGAAGCGCCAGCCGGCGGCGCTGGCCGACGTGCGCGGCCGTACCTGGGTCACCCGCAAGCACATCCACGTCGACCGCATCGCGAGCGCGTGGCTCATCCGGCGCTTCCTCGATCCCGAGGCGCGCTTCAAGTTCGTGAGCGGCAAGGGCTACACGCCCGAACCGGGCGAGCTGCGCTTCGACATGTTCGAGGCCGAGTTCACCCACGAGGGCGACCGCTGCACGTTCGAGGTGCTCCTCGAGCGGTTCGGGCTCGCGGATCCAGCGCTGGGCCTCATTGCCGAGATCATCCACGACATCGACCTCAAGGACGCCAAGTTCAACCGGCCCGAGCGGCCGGGCGTGGAGTGCCTCGTGAACGGGCTGGCCATGGTCGAGCGGGATGACGAGGCGCGGCTCGCCCGGGGAGCGGCGCTCTTCGGCGATCTGTACGAGTCGCTCGCGCGCAAGAGAGAATGAAGAGCGACATGTGCGCCTCGCTGTGCTGACTTGCGGCCGAGCTCGACCCTGCCGACGGCGACGATCGCGAGAGCGGTCACCGTGAGCGCGCGACGGTCTGGTTCATCGTGAGCACCGGGGTCGGGTCGCTGCCGTGCCCCCGTGTGCTGTCTCCTCCGGCGGCTTGACGGCGCCGAACTGGCTCAGGAGGAGCACGTCGTAGACGGTCTTGGCGATGCCGCCGCACAGGAGCGGCCAGCCGAAGCTCGAGCGGCTGAGCATCGCGCCCGCGAGGAGCGGCGCCATGGCCGCTGCGAGGCTGCGCGGCACGTTCGTGACGCTCGCGGCGGCCGGTCCGTCGCAGCGGCTACGTCCAATGGACGGCCATGGTTGTGGATCAACTGATCCATGAGTAGAACAGCTGTACCATAGAGGCGAGTGTACGCTGCGGCGTTCCCCTGGCCTCGACGCCGGCAGCGCGCATGAGCTGGCTTGCAGCGTCCTCGTCGGCGCGGAGGGCAGGCTCGGCGAGGACGGCGAGTTCCCAGGATCGAAGGTGGACCTGCCAGGCGCCGGTGCGAGGACCTCATGAACCAGATCGTCCAGAAGGCTCTGGATTGGATGCAGCGCCGACTGCTGTGGCTGCTCCTCTGCTCCTACGCGCTGGCGTGGTTGGTGTCCGGGCCAGGTCTACGTTTGCGCAACCTGTCTGCCGGGTCGCTCCCCTGGGTGCGCGGCGGCCGCGTCGAGCTTTCTCTGCCGTTGCTCCTGCTGGCGTTCCTCTTGGCAAACGCGGGTTTCGGCGCTCGCGTGCAGCAACTCAGGCATCTGACCAGGTATATCGGGCTCCTCGGCATCGGACTCGCGGCCAGCACCGTTCTACCAATCCTCTTCACGCTAGCACCAAACGCTCCCACAGCCCTTCGCGCTGCCAGAACCCGCTTCCGCGGTATTTGGCAGCACAGGCCGTGCGTCTGACGGCGTGCGACCCCTGGCAGCGAACCCCATCACGACGCGGCGCCCGCCGAGCCACGGCAAGCCGATCTCTGCCGCGTTGAAGCGTTGGACCAGCGGGCGGAGCCAGGCTCGACGCGGCAGGAAGGCCAGCACGACGAGCAGGTGCGAGGGCGTGAGGATCAGGTCGGCGTCGCGCATCAGGACCCAGCGCCGCAGCGTGCGCGGGTGGGCGAAGTGGAAGCGGGGGGGCAGGGCGTCGCCCAAGGCGCGGAGCGCGTCCCAGGCGAGCGCAGCGATCCAGGCGCAGAGCGCGAGCGGTCCTTGGCGAAATCCGGGGCGGTCGGGCCGACCGCGCTTGGGATAACCGCTCGCCGAGGTGTCGAGCCAGAGGTCGTGCACGCCGATGCGGTGGCCCTGCTCGTGGTGCTGGCGAGTGCGGTACTCGTGCAGCAGCTCCAGGGCCGGCGTCGTGGTGTCGTGCAAGACGAAGAGCGCGTGCCAGCGGTCCTTGCCCTTCATCGCGTGCTCGCGCACGACCACGGTCCGCAGGGGCCGAGCGATGCCGCGGATCGTGGTGGTCGTCTCGGCGAGCTCGATCCTCTTGGGCTTGGCGCCCGTGTACCGGCCGGGCTCCTCATAGGGGGTGAACCGCGCTCGTGGCAATCGCTTCCACGCGTTGACATAGCCCGGCCGACGAGGCGCGCGGATCAAGAACACGGTCTTGCGGAAGCGATTGAGGCGCCGAAGGCCTTCGTTGGTGGCGGAGGCGCCCGCGTCGATGATCAAGCGAAGCTGACGGACCCGGACGCGCCGACGCACCGCGCGGAGGAAGCCGAGGGTCCGCTCGATGAGCTTGCCGTTGCCGCGGGTGACGACAAGCCCGAGGAAGCGGCGCGCCTGGGGCCAGTGCAGGAAGAAGAGCTTCTCGGCGCGCATCTTCTTGTTGCGGAGGGTATGGAAGCCCTTCGGGATCTTGAACTTGCGCGTGAAGCGGGCGACGACATGCTCGTCGAGGCTCAGTGTCACCCTGCGGTGGCGCAGCGCGCCCCACGACTCGGTCATGCGCGTGAGCCTCTTGACCCCTTCGGTCGTCACCGCGCGCACGAGCCCGCCAAGGCGGGATCGAGACATGACCTTCTTGCCGCCGGACAGGATCGCAAAGCCCGGATCGTCGAGGGTCTCGAAGTGAAAGATGCGCTCGATGCCCAGGCTCGCGCGGAAGAACAGCGACAGCACGAGGCGCTGCGCCTTGTCCGCGCTCCCCAGCGCCCTGGCCAGCGTGCGCTCCGCGGCGCGGCTCAGAGCGAGCGCGGCCGGCAGCAGGAGGAAGGCGCCCCCGAAATGGGTGCGCCCGATCAGGTGGGGCGCGCGACATGCGCCTCCGCGCGATCGTGCTCCGGGCGAAAGACGTACAGGCCGTAGGCGTCGAGAAACCGGCGGAGCGTCTGCTGCTCGATGTCGATCCCGAGCTCGCGCTGGATGAACGCGACCACCTCGGGCTGAGTGCATCGTGGATGGTCGACGAGGTACTTGGCGATCGGACCGGCATGCTCCGGGCGCAGCCGCGGTTGCCGGTGTCGCCCGAGCTCCGACCAGATCGATTCGAGCATCTGGTGGGCCGAGAGCGTGCGCACGGTGCGCATGGCCCGGTCGGTGCGACCGACCGCCGCGCCCACTTGCGCGGCCGTCAGCCCCATGTCCGCATGCAGGAGGAAAAAGGCTGCGACGCGCAGCAGGATCGGCTGGGCCGCGATGGCGGCCCCAAACCGCACCGCAGCCTCCAGCAGGACTTGCTCCGACCGTGTCGCCCCCTCCAGCACGTCCGCATGCTTGCGCTGCCAGCGTACCCACGCCTGCTGCGGCGCCTCGCTCGCCTGTGTCGTCGCCGTGTCCGTCGTCATGATGCCCTCCCCATGACGAGCATCCCACAGCGACGAAAGCCTGCAGCAGCCAGGCTCGGGCGATGATCATACGTTGAGGCGGAAGTCGTCGGTGAACGCTCCGAAGGGATCGGGGGCGTTTGGTGCTAGCCGTCTCGCTTTTGGCCGTGCCGAGGCATGACGACGAGTTACAGAACATCCTGGTCGGGCTGGCGCTCATAGGATCCATGCCTGTCTCCGGGTCTTCTACGGCGTGGTCGCAAAACGCCGGAGGCAATCCCGTTTTGAGCTTGGGCCTGGTACTACTGTCGACGCTCTGTAGCCCCCTCATCACCCCGGTGGGGCTGCACCTCGTCGGCTCTATGGCGCGTGGGGATTACGCCGAGGATCTGCACGAGCTGGCATTCCAGGGGAGCAGCGGATTTCTCATCGTCGCGGTCGTCGTGCCATCCCTGGTGGGCATGCTTCTGCAGCGCGCGCTGGGCTCAAGAGCGCGGGATGTGGTATCGCCGGCATTGAAGCTGCTCAATTTGGTAGACCTGCTGGTGCTAAACTACTCCAACGCATCGAGCGCCTTGCCTCAAGCGCTCAGCCACCCCGATTGGGATCTGCTGCTCATCATCGCCTCGATCACCACGACGTTGTGCGTTCTCAGCTTCGGTCTCGGGGGATTCCTCGCGCGCTGCATGCGGGCGGACGCGGCCGATAGACTCGCGCTGATGTTCGGTCTGGGCATGACCAACAACGGGACAGGGCTGGTGCTGGCATCCGTTGCACTTCCGGATCACCCGGAGGTGATGCTGCCGATCATCTTTTACAACCTGGTTCAGCAGATCGTGGCCGGAGTTGTCGACGCACGCAGCCAAAGCGCTGCTGCGCGGAAGATCGCTCGGTCCCCTTCGTCAGGTCCGGGGCTCTTTTCACGATGGAGACGAGGTTCGTGACGATCCGCCGGCACGTATCACCTCGACCTCGGGGAGCTCGACACGACGTCGCTTCATGTCCTGAGCGCTCCCTTCAGCAGGAGGCCCACGACACCCGCCGCGACGAGCACGCCGTAGAAGGCGCCCTGCATCCACGGCAGCCGCCCGAAGCGGAGGTAGAGCGCCGAGAGCCCGAGGACCATCAGGAACGACGGGATGCTTCACGTGGATCCAGTTTTCCCATCCCCTACGCGCGGGCATGGCCGTATGCAACAGTTGTTACACACATAGAGCAGATGTATCATACGGTGCCATGGCTCCAGCGAGGCGAACGATGACGAGACCTGTTGCAGCGCTCCTCTCCCTTGTCGCGCTCGGCGCATGTCGTGGCGAGCAGGCAGCCCCACCCAGTCCCGCGGCGCCGCCCCTCTCGACGCCCGGCACATCCGCGAAACCGACGACCGAGCCGCGCGACGGCGACGGTGGCGCTGCCGCGCCTGCGGCCTCCTCGGTGCCGTCGCCTTCGGCTCCATCTGGGTCGGCGGCGGCGCGCACCTGGGACTTCGACGCGCAGCAAGCTGGCGCGCCGCCAGCCGGGTTCTCCTTCGGCAGGACGGGCGGGGGCGCCGTGGGGAAGTGGGTGATCAAGACGGAGGCCGGAGCCCCGAGCGGAACGAACGTCCTCGCGCAGGTCGACGCCGACGCCACGAGCTCCCGGTTTCCCGTGGCCGTCGCCGATGAGCCCACGCTGCGCGACCTCCGGGCCTCGGTCAAGTGCAGGGCCGTTTCCGGCAAGGTGGACCAGGCGTGTGGTCTCGTCTTCCGTTATCTCGACGAGAACAACTACTACATCACCCGTGCGAACGCGCTCGAGGGCAATGTGCGGCTCTATCATGTCAAGGACGGACGCCGGACGCAGATCGCGAGCTGGAGCGGCGCGGTAGCTGGCAACTGGCACGAGCTGCAGGTAGGTGCCCGCGAGGACCGGATCCAGGTCCACTGGGACGGGAGCCAGATCATCGACGCGACGGACCGGACGTTCACTGCGCCGGGGAAGGTCGGCGTTTGGACCAAGGCGGACTCGGTCACGTACTTTGACGACCTCACCATCATGCCGCTCTGATCTGAGAAGATGCCGCTTGGACAAGAGGAGAAGAAGCTATGAGGAACATCGTTGATTGGCTCTGTCTCGCCGCGCTGATGGCGCTCGGCTGTAGCAACGCACCCCCGGCGCCCTCGGCGGAGCCGCCGGCGGCCCCGCGCCCCACGGCTCCGCCTGCGGCCGAGCCCGCCGCTCAGCCAGCGCCGGCCGCCCCGGCCGCGCTGGATCCCGCGGTCGTCGAGGCGTCCACGGGCGCCAAGGCGGAGGTCGCTGAAGGCGTCGTCAAGGTCTCGTTCCCGCGGAACGACGTCAAGGTCGAGGTGGATGGCTGGGCCATGCCGCCATTCATGGGGCTCACCTCGTGGGCCGGGTTCACCCCCGGCCAGAAACCGGGCATCGAGGCGATGGTGATGGGCGACCTCGTCCTGTTCGAGGACGAGGTCAGCGACGCCATGAGCGCCGCCCTCGACGCCGGGCTCGAGGTCACCGCGCTTCACAACCACTTCTTCTATGACCGGCCCAAGATCTACTTCATGCACATCGGCGGCGAGGGCAAGCTGGACGCGCTCGGCAAGGGGGTGCGCGCGGCCCTCGACGCGACGAGGACCATCCGGAAGGCGACGCCAAAACCACGCGAACGCTTCGAGGGGCCGGCCATTCCTGCGAAGAGCGCCATCGATCCGGCCAAGGTGGAGGCGGCGCTCGGCGTGAAGGGGACTGTCAAGGACGGCATGGTCAAGGCCGTGATTGGCCGGCCTGCCGCCGTGGCCGATTGCGGCTGCAAGATCGGCAAGGCGATGGGCGTGAACACGTGGGCTGCGTTCGCGGGCACGGACGACAACGCCGTCGTGGATGGCGATTTCGCGGTCACCGAGGACGAGCTCCAGCCCGTCCTCAAGGCGCTCCGCGCGGGCAAGATCCATATCGTGGCGATCCACCACCACATGGTCGGCGAGGAGCCGCGCATCCTCTTCTTCCACTACTGGGGGCGCGGCCCCGTCGCCGAGCTCGGCAAGGTGTTGAAGGGCGCGCTCGGGCTCACGAAGAGCCAGCCATGACTGCGGGCCGGCGCCCTGCAGCGACGGTCTGAAGCCCCCGTCACGTCCCGCGAGGCTCGGGTCGAGCGAGCGCCTCGAGCGCTCGCCGGCGGGCCCAAGCAGAACGAGACGGGCGTGGAAGGCGAACAGCCGGGACGGCTGGCGAGCGGGAGCCATGACCAGCAGGTATATTGCAGCGACTCCGACACCTGGCAGCCCAAGGCTGGGCGCGTCGGCTCAAGGGTCCTTGATCAACGTCCGATCCTGGTCTCTCTGGAGGAGGCTGATGAGCGTCGCGTCGGAGTCCTCATCGACGCCTGCCTGGAGGAAGGCGACCTCGTAGTCGCGCTCGACGCCGATCCGCAAAGGGTAATGCCACCCCAGATAATCGAAGGCCGTCATCGTGTCGATGTCGTTCGGGTTGGTGATCAAGTTCTCGGGATCGGAGAAGACAAGCTCGCCCGAGCCAAAGCCAAGCGCTCCCGCCCGGACCCGGTGCTCCGGGAAGTTCGTCCAGTATGCGATCTTCACGATGATGACCATGAGGCGACCGCGCGCCTGGAGCGCGAGCGCGGCGTCTGGGCCGATCATGGTCAGCGGCACGATCGTTCCGCCGAGCAGCGCGTCGACCAGGCCCTGCTGCTGTGCGCCGGTCAGGCGCGCGAAGCTCCTCGCCCCGAAATCGACGCGGGCGTGCTCATCCAGCTCGGAGAAGGATGCCGCCGAGAAGGTGCAGGAGGGACCCATGGGTCACGGTAGCCTCCATGCGCTCGCGCCGCCTGCATCACGCCCGCGCGAGGCTCGCCGGAGGCAATGGCGCGGCGCGCGCGGCGTGGAAGACGCGCTCGTACTTCACCCCGCCCCCCTCGGCTCGCCCTCGAGCCAGAGCCCGATCGCGGCCAGGTGCATCCGCTTGAGCTGCTCGACGGCCTCGCGCGACTCCTCGGCCGGCAGGCTCAGCGACAGATCGATCACGGACGCCGCGGTCTCGAGCAGCACCCGCGAGAGCACCGCCGCCGACGCGTCCGGCCTCGCCGCCCGCCGCGCGAGGTTGTGCGCGACCCGCCGCGCGAGGTCCGCGTTGTCCCGCTGATCGATGGCCCGCAGCTCCGGCACCGCGTGCATCACGCGCCGCACCGCCGTGCCCCCGGGCAAGGCCCGGATGCCGCGGACGTAGGCGTCGATGAGGCGGCCCCAGATCGCTCGCCAGTCGGAGCGTGGGTCGGCCAGGTCGTCCACCTCGTCGAACCAGGCCCCCCACTCGGCCACCATGGCCTCGGCGAGCGCCACGATCACCGCCAGTTTGTTCGGAAAATAGCGGTAGACGCTGCGCACGCGCACCCCCGCCCGTTCGGCCAGCAGGTTCGTGTTGAAGCCCTCGACCCCGACCTCGGCCAGGAGCGCCGCCGCCGCCTCCAGCAGGCGCTGGCGCGTCTGCCGGGCCCGCTCCTGCTCGGGCTCTCGGCGCGGGGCGAGATCGATCGCGGCCTTCGCCATGGCTGCCTCCTGGCCCCACGGTATCGGCCGACGGCTTGACCGGCAACAAAAGGGAGCATATGCTCCCTTTTATGATCCTCTGTCGCCGCCCGCCCTTGGGCCTTCGTCGCCGGTCGGGGCCCGCCGCGCGCGCGGCGCTCGGGGGCCGCCGTGGCTAGCGCCTTGCTCCCGCTCTCCGAGGCTTTGCAGCTGCTCTCCTCGGGGCTCTTCGGCCTCTTCATCGGCGCGCTCCTGGCCGAGGGGGTGCTGCTCGTGCCCTACTGGCGCTCGCTGCCCCCGGCCGAGTTCTTCGCGCTGCACGGCGCCTTCGGGCCGCGGCTCTACCGCTTCTTCGCGCCCTTGACGACGGCGGCCTCGCTGCTCGCGGTCGTCGCGGCGGCGGTCTCGCTCCTCGCGTCGAGCCCGACCCGCTGGGCATCGCTGCTGTCGGCCGGGCTCGCGGCGTCGCTGGTGGCGGTCTATTTCCTGTACTTCCGGCGGGCCAACGCGGGCTTCGCCGCGGCGAGCCCCGGGCCTTCCGGGCTCGCGGCCGAGCTCTCGCGCTGGGCCCGCTGGCACTGGGTGCGGGTGGGCCTGGGGCTCTTCGGCTTCGCGTCCTCCCTGCTCGCGCTGCGCTGAGCGCGGGCTGCAGGCCGCAACGCCGGGCTGCGCCGCTCGGGGCATCGATCGATGCTCTCCGAGCGGCGGTCGTCGTCAGTAGCCGCAGAGCTCCCACGGGGCGGCGCAGCTCTGGCCGGTGACCGTAGAGGGGTTCGTCGGGCAGGTCCACCACTCGCCCTGGAACGGACGCGGGTTGCAGTGCGGGAGGCACTCCACCCACCCCGACGAGCACGAGTTCCCTACCGAGACGGTCGGCTGAGCCGCGCAGAACCAGCGTTTTCCTGCGAACCAGCCGGGATTGCACACATCGGGCGCCCCGGCGACGGGCGGATACACCGTGGCGACCGCCTGGATGTCCACCGCGTCGAGGCTCTCGCTCCCGAAGCGCACGCCGTCCTGATCCGAACACCCACCCCAGTACGTCATGATGGAGTCGTAGTCGTAGAAGCCAGGGTTCACGACGATGTACCGGCGGTTCGAGGGCCACCCGCTGGCGACTTCGCTCGCGGGCAGCGGCTGTCGTTGGCTGCAGCCGCTGGGGACCAACGGGTGATGCCACTCGTGCATGAAGCCGATCGCATGACCCATCTCGTGGATCGCGTACTGCTCCACGCAGTCGAAGCTGTATTCGACGCGGGTCGTCTGCCAGTTGTACTTGATGCAACGGTTGAAGTCGGCGCCCCAGGGCTTGAACTGGACCAAGCCGCCCTTGTTGTAGACGCCGATCGAGTCCGACTGGTTGGGGGCGTCGGGGTGGATCCTGACGCCGACGTAGGTCATGCGCGTGGCCGGCAGGAGCGAATCGCAGCTCTCCCAGCCGGTGAAGCGAACCGAGCTCCAGCGCTCCCAGCTGCCCTGGAGCGCGGTGCGCACGCGCGTGATGACCTCCGCGAGCGAGGGGTTGGGCGCATGGATCAGCCCGCCCGCGGCGCCGTCGGCCCTCTGCTCCGCCGAGCTCGTGGGGTCGATGCAGACCGGGATCCGGACATAGCCGTCGGCGTCCTCAGGCCAGCGACTCGCGCTGTCGAAGACGCTCGCCTCGGCGGACCTCGGCGCGGCGGAGACGGTCAGCGCGGCGCCCAGCGCTGCGAGGAGCAGCGGACCGAGCGAAGAGCGAAACCGCACATGTCGTCCAGGGCCCCGCGTCGTGCGGTGCACCGAGACATTCTCGAGCGGGCTCATGGACGCAAACGCATTGCGATGGCCTTGCAGCATGTTCTTCTCCAATCGACGAGGGTTGTTCTGCCGAACGCGGCTCCGGCGTGGAGCTCGACGCGGTTCACCGGCTTCGCGCCAGGGCCGTGGACGAGACCCGAGCACCGGGGAGGTCGACGCCGCATCGGCTCGCGGCGTCTTCACCCTGCACCTACGATGAGCCTGCCGCTCGGTTTCGCGGGAATGTCACCCCGCTGCCCGGCGGGCGAAGCGCGGACGAGGCGCTCGTCCCCACGGTAGCGCCGGTGCCGCTGCATCCACCGCGCTCCTCCATGGGTCGCTGCCCGCGGGTCGCCGAGGAGCCGGACCCGGGGCGCCGATCCTTGGCTCGGCGGCCCTAGCTAGCGGCCTCGCAGATGACCGTGTAGCTCCGGGTGGTGGCCGGATTTGAACATGAAGGCGGGAAGGCGGGAAGAAAAGATCAATGATCTTCCCGCCTTCCCGCCTTCATGGGGATCACTCCGGGGCCAATATCCCGCGATCCCCGCGGCCGACAGCATAAGGCCGCTCGAACCCAGGGGATCCGAGCGGCCTCGGTCGCGCGGCCCCCCGCCGCGGGCCGCTCTGTCACCACTTCAGAGCTTCGATCATCTTCTCCCCATAACGCGTGCCCATGATAACGACGGACGCATGATCGAAGTGGTACTGATCCATGACGTTCGTCCCCTGCTGGCTGATCCAGTATCCCATAGGCAACATGTCGGCCGCCTGGTGCACGAGGTTGTTGTGACCGCTGCAACATCCGCCCGCGGGGAGCTCTCCGAGAATGAAGGGAACGTCGTAGTCGACCCCCCAGGCCGCCTTCACCTCGTTATAGAGCTGAACGACCTTGCCGGGCCATGAGCTCTGGCCGTTGTCGGACTCACCCTGGTGGAAGATGATGCCCGCGAAGCGCGCGTTCTCGGCTGTCTTCGCTTTGGCGATCTTGTTCAAGATCATCTGGTGATGCGAGCCGCCAGAGATGAACGTGTTGATCGACTCGCCGCTCTCAGCGGTGCCGACCAGCCCGATCGTATCCCCCTCAGGCAGCTTTCCGAGCAGGGTCTTGCCGAACCAGATGCCCGGGTCGACGGAGGTCGACAGGTTCCATCCTTTTTCACCAGGGCAATCGCTGAGCGGCGGATTGGCCAGGTTCCACTGTCCGGCCGGCTGATTGCATCCGCCGAGGACCTTGAGCCGCTCGTCAGAATTCTTGTCGCTGTCCTGCTTGTCGGCGACGCCAGCCATATTCGACTGGCCCATGAGCATGAAGATGTGGAACGTCGGATTTGCGCTCGGCGCGCCGCCGGTGCCTGCCCCGCTGCTGACCGACGCGGTCCCTCCCGTGGCGTCACCTCCAGTCCCCGCGCTCGTGCTGCCTGCCGCGTCGCCCCCGGTCCCCGCGCTCGTGCTGCCCGTCGTGGCGCCGCCTCCAGTCCCCGCGCTCGTGCTGCCCGTCGTGGCGCCGCCGGTCCCCGAGCCGGCCCCTCCGGTGTTGTCGTCCTCACCGCCCGCGCCGGACTCACCACAACCGGACGCAGCGATGATGCAGAGAATTGGGAGGAGCAGGAACCTGGGTGTGCCTCGGGTCGTGCGGTTCATCTCGGTCATGGTCGTTACCTCGTCGCGCCGGGGCGCGATCTGAAGAGAATGGCGGAAGTGGTAGGCCGGCGTCGCGATGCCGGCGCGGCGAACCTCGCCCGCAAAGAGCTCAGCGCCGGGGC
Source organism: Sorangium sp. So ce296 (assembly GCF_051529605.1). Classification (NCBI taxonomy): domain Bacteria; kingdom Pseudomonadati; phylum Myxococcota; order Polyangiales; family Polyangiaceae; genus Sorangium; species Sorangium sp. So ce296. The sequence continues at coordinate 11,990,033 of NZ_CP150325.1, read as the reverse complement.
CCAGCCTATCGCATCTTGGGCGCTTGGCGTCCAGGATTCGGCTTGTCGGACGACACGAGGAGAAGACCTTGACGCTGGATTTTTTCATCATCGACGGCGTTCGTTCTTCGCTTCGCCTCAAGCGCCGACCGCTCCTTTCGAGGCGAAGCGGTTTCATGGTCCGGGACCGCGGAAATTTGAAACGGACGCGTCGCGCGGGCAACGCAGCGGGCCCATCACGAGGCAACCGCGCTGTCGTGCTCGTGCTCGAGGGAGCCCCTGTAGGGAGCTAGAGCAACCGCGACGGAGCATGGCTGGACGTCGTGCGAGATCTCCGGACGATCGTCGAAGACCTCCGCGAGCGCCGCGCGCCGCGCTCCGCGAAGCGCGCCAGGCTCTCGATAGCGTCAGGGCAAGGCGGTGGTGATCACGTCCTTCGTGGTCGCCGTGCTCTGGCCGGGGCGATCGACGCAGGACGGGTAGTACTGGCCCGCCCCGTTGATGTTCTGGCAGACCCGGTCGCAGGACCCGACGATGCGGATCAACCCGCACTCCGCGATGCTCCCCCCGGACGTCAGGTGGCCCGCGGCGCAGTCGCGCTGGTACGCGCGCGAGTTGTCGACCGTCGCGCTGTTGTAACAGGCGTTGAGGTACGGCTGCGCGGCGAACAGGTTGCCCCAGAAGGCCCCCTCGATGTCCGGATAATCGATGAGCTCCTGGCTGGAGGAGAGCGTCTTCAGCGGATCCCGCAGCGAGCGGGCGGACAGGAGCACCGGTACTTGATAGTAGTTCACGCGCGCCGCCACGCAGCTGGAGACCATGCGCTGCCCGGCCTCGTCGAGCGGCCCGGTCGCCCACGCGCGCGCGACGCCGAGCAACCCGGGGTAGCGCTCATCGTGCCTGGTGCCGCTCGAGTCGGTCCACGAAAAATTGAAAGACGACGAGCTGCTCAGGGCGCAGCTCGTCGCATAGCGCACGAACTCGCGCGCCAGCGCGCCGCTCGACCCGGGATCCTGGATCGCGGCGAGGTTCCGCGCGCTGAGGCCGTTGAGGTTCAAGGCGTTGAGGTTCAGGGCATTGAGGTTCAAGGCGTTGAGGTTCAGGGCGTTGGTGCTGAGCGCGTTGCCGCCCAAGAGGGCGCCCTGGGATTCCCCCACAGGCTCGTCCCACGCATCGGTGTCCTCTACCTCGGCGACGCAGCCCGACAGCACCCCTGCCCAACCAAGCACGATGAATGTCCGCTTGAGAGACATGGATTCCCCCGTGTTCCTGGCGCATGATCCGACGGCGCCCTGCGCGCGGCGCGCGCGGGCTCCCATCGATTCGCTGGATGGGTTCAATATTCTACTTTTTCCCGCGCCGTCGCGCCGGTGAAAGTCGCTTCGGCGGCGGCGAGATCGATGTCAGTCGCGTCCGCCTCCGCCATCGTCAACGCCGCGTGCCAGCGCCGGAGTCGCCCGCCCATGACGGTCGGAATGGTGGCGGCGGCCGCGAGGGCGCGCTCGAGCTGCGCCCGGGCGTCGGCGCGCCGGCCGCGGCGCAGGGCGGCGAGCGCCCGCGCCTCGAGCACCTCGATTCGCTCCTGCCCGACCGAGCAGCGCGCGGAGCGCTCCTCGAGCGCGGCCCACGCGGCGCGGTCGTCGTCGCGGGTCGCGAGCTCGATCATCGCGCAGAGCACGTCCTCTGAAGGCTTCAGCGCCTCGCAGCCGGCGTCGTCGCGCGCCGCGCGGAGCCGCCGGGCGATCCGGCGAGCGCCCGCCTCGTCGCCCTGGTAGAGGCGCAGGCGCGCGATCAGGAGCGCCACGACGACCGGCGCGTGGCGATCGCCGCAGCGGGACGCTATCGCCTGGACGGCGCGCGCATGGGGCCGCGCGGCCGCGAGATCGTCCATCAGGTACAGGTACTCGGCGAGGTTGTAACGCCCGACGAGCTCGAACGCGGGCTGGCCGAGGTCGCGCCCGAGCGCGATGGTGCGCTCGAAATCGGCGATCATCCCGGCGCGATCGCCCTCCAGGGCCCGCGCGAGCCCGCGGTTGTTGAGCGCGGCGCCGAGGTGCATGAGATCGCTGCGCTCCTCGCAGCTCTGGATCACCGCGTCGAGGTCCCGCGCCGCCTCCTCCACGCGGCCGAGGCTGGCCAGGATGAAGCCGAGCAGCAGCCGCGCGATGATGTGCGTCTCGTGGCCCTCGTCCCCGAGCCGCGCCGCCTGCGCCGCGGCGCGCGTCAGCACCGCGGCGGCCTCGTCCTCGCGGTCGGCGCGGTGGAGCGAGCGGCCCACGCCGAGGAGCAGCCGGGCGCCGAGCAGGGGCGAGGCCGCCCGGTCGGCGAGGCGCTCGGCGGCCGCGACCCGCTCGCTCGCCGCCCGGTACTCGCCCGTCCAGTCGAGGATCATGGCCTCGTCGAGGAGGAGCTCGATCTCCGCCCCCGGCTCCGACGCCGCGGCCGCCGCCTCGCGCGCTACGGCGAGGTCGGCGAGGGCCTCGGTGTGGCGCCCGAGCCGGAAGCGAGCGAGGCCCCGCGCGCGGCGCTCCTCGGGGAGCAGCGCGCCGAGCAGCGCCTCGACGCGCCCGTAGCAGCCCTCGGCGTCGAGGTAGGCCCGGCGCGCGGCCGCGAGCTCGGCGCCGCGGGCGAGGAGCGACGCCGCGCGGGCGGTCAGGCCGCCGCGCTCGCAGTGCGCCGCGAGCACCAGCGGATCGGCCTCGCCCGCGGCCTCGAGCCAGTCGGCGGCGAGGCGGTGGCCGAGCGCTCGGTCGTCCTCGGTGAGCTGCGCGTAAGCGCCCTCGCGCAGGAGCGCCTGGCGGAAGGCGTACTCCTCCTCGCCGGGGAAGCGACCCTCGCGGTGGCGGACGCAGAGCTCCCCGGCGACGAGCGCGGAGAGGTGCTCCGCGAGCGGCTCGGCCTCGTCGCCCCCGAGCAGATGCGCGACGGCCCCTCGCCAGAACACCTCGCCGAGCACGCTGGCGGCGCGCAGGATCCGGCGCGCGGGGGGCGCGAGCGCCTCCAGCCGGACCTGCACCATCGCCACCACCGTCTCGGGCAGCGCGTCGCCCCGGCCCTCCGCCGTCGCGCGGATCAGCTCCTCGAGGAAGAACGGCTGGCCCTCGGACTGGGTGACCAGACGATCGATGAGGGCGCCGTCGGCCGCGTCGCCCAGCGCCTCCCGCGCGAGCTGCGCGCACGCCCTCGGCGGGAGCTGCCTGAGCCAGAGCTCCTGGCGCCCGCGCTCGGCCCAGAGATCGGGGTACGCTTGCTTGACCTCGGGGCGCGCCGTGGCGAGCACGACGAGCGGCTGGTCCGCGAGCTCGCGCAGCACCGCGTCGATGGCAGCGACGGAGGCGCGATCGGCCCAGTGCACGTCCTCCAGCGCGAGCACCACCGGCTGGGCCGCGCACTCGGCGCGCAGAAAATCGCGGAGCGCGCGCTGCATCTGCTCGCCGAGCAGCTCGGGATCCTGCCGGGCGGCGCGGAGCGGGAGGCTGTCCTCGTCGGGGAACGGCACGCCGGCGAGCTCGCCGAGGAACTCCTCGATCCGGCGCCGATCCGCCTCGAGCACGCGGCGGGCGACGCGGACCCGGAGGAGCGCACGCCGCTCCTCGAGGGGCTCGCCGCCCTTGATCCCCGCCGCGCCGCGGATCGCCTCCGCGAGCAGGCCGCCGGTGGATCGCGCGCGGAGCGGATCCCCGAGCCCCGCCCAGATCTCCGCGGGCGCGCCGGCGCGCCGGAGGGCGGCGAGGTGCTCCTGGAGGAGGCGGGACTTGCCCATGCCCGCGGCGCCGATGACGAGCACCGCCCGGGCGGCGGGCTCGCCGGCGCAGGCGGCGAAGGTCTGCTCGAGCAGGCGGAGCTCGTGATCGCGGCCGACGCAGGGCGTGGGCCTGCCGAGGAGCGGGCGCCACGGCTCGGCGGCGCTGCGCTCGCCGCGGAGCTCGAGGGCGCCGGACGCGGCGATGGCGGCCTCGAAGCGGGCCTCGAGCAGCCCGGCGGTGGTCTTGTCGAGGAGGATCGGCGGCGCGCCCGCGCCGTCCGCGCTCCGGAGCAGCCCGGCGGCGCGCTGGATGGCGTCGCCGACCGGCAGGCCGCGCCCGAGCTCGCCCCAGCCGACGGTGATCGCGATCGGGCGATCGGGGACGCGCTCGCGCAGGGCCAGGGCGCAGCGCGCGAGCTGCGCGGCGACGTCGGTGGGCACGTGCGGCCGGCCGACGATGAGCACCGCGGTGCCGTCGGCGAGCAGCTCCAGGCGCCCCTCGAAGCGGGCGGCGACCTCCCGGAGCGCGCCGGCGTCCGCGCCCGCCTCGCCGGCCGAGAGGGTGGCGTCGAGCGCGGAGGCTCTCGCGCGGCCCACCACCGCGACGCCGTGGAAGCGGCGCTCGCTGGTGGTGAGCGCGGAGCTCGGCGGCGCCGGGATCGACCCGCCGTGGACCTCCTCGGCCGCGAGCGCGGCGTGGACCGCGGCCCCGTCGCGCGGGCGCCGCGCCGGATCCTTCTCGAGCATGTGCGCGAGCAGCGCGTCGAGCCACGGGGGCGCGTCGGGGCAGCGCTCCGACAGGCGCGGGGGCTCGTCGAAGATGATCCTGGCGAGGAGGGCGATCAGGTGATCTGCCTGGAACGGCGGGGCGCCGGTGAGGCACTCGAAGAGCACGCAGCCGAGCGAGAAGATGTCGGCGGGCGCGCCGACCTCATCGCCGCTGCGCGCCTGTTCCGGGGCCATGTATTCGGGCGTTCCGACGAGCACCCCGGCGCCGGTGATCGGGGCCATGCCCGGGAAGCGGGCGATCCCGAAATCGAGCAGCTTGGGCTCGTCGATCCGGCCGCCGACGAGGAAGATGTTGGCCGGCTTGAGATCGCGGTGGACGACCCCCAGCGCGTGGGCGGCGCCCAGGGCCGCGGCGACGCGCGCCCCGAGCTCCACCGTCTCGGCGACCGTGAGCCGCCGCCGCGCGAGGAGGCGGGAGAGGTCCTCTCCCTCCAGCCACTCCATGACCAGGAACGGCGTGCCCTCGCGCGCGGCGTCGTAGGCGATGTACCGGACGATCCCCGGGTGTGCGAGGCGGGCGAGGAGCTCCGCCTCCCGCGCGAAGCGCGCGACGTGGAGCGGCGACGGATCGTGCAGCACCTTCGCGGCGACCCGCGCTCCGGTGGTCACGTCACAGGCGCGGTAGACCGCGCCCATGCCCCCGATCTCCGCGAGCGCCTCGACGCGGAAGCGCCCCCCCAAGAGCTCCCCCGAGCGCACCCATCAAGGATAGACGGAGAATGCGGTTCGTCCAGTGATGGTGTGAATTTGGGCCGCGGATCCGCGCGCGCGGCGCCCGGGGCGCATCGATGGTTGGACCCGATTCAGACCCAGGTGGGACCGATGCCGGGCCGCTCTGGGCGAGCTCCCGCAGGCCGCGCGCAGCGAAGCATGTCCGCCAGCCGGGGCGGATTCCGCAGTTGACGCTTGACGTTTCCGAGGCGTTTCGATGTTCTGTTCCTGCGGGAGGCGCCAGGGTCGGCACGTGCGTGCCAGGAGGAGAGCGGGGGCGGCGTAGGGGTGCGAGGCGTGAGCGGCTCCTCGCCCGGGGGGTCGCGGAGCGCCGTGGTTCCTTCACGCCGTCAGGAGGAGCGCCGCCCTCGCCCACACGACAGAGCCAACGCCGGCCGACGAAAGCGAACGGGAATCCGATTCAATGAACCGACACAGCCAAGCGCACCTCGGTCAGGACGCTTATCAGGTCACGGAGACCGTGGCCGTATTGCCGCGGAGCATCTGGCGGCGCGCGCGCCACGCGACCTCCGGCGCGAGCGTGCTGCTGCACTCGCTCCGGCGCGCGGTCGCGCAGCCACGTCGGGTCCTGGAGCTCGAGCTGCAGAAATGGCGTCGAATCGGCGCGCTGGCGATCGACGGCGACGTGTGCGAGGTGGACGGCGAGCCGTCGCTGATCGTGGAGGACTTCGGAGGCGCGCCGCTCGCGATCCCCGCGGACGGGTTGGACGTCGGAACGTGCCTGGAGCTCGCGCTCGGCATGGCTCGCTCGCTGCATGGCTTGCACGAGCAGGGGTGGCTGCACGAGGACGTGAGCCATGGCAGTTTCCTGGTCAACCTCGCGACGCTGCGTGTCGAGTTCGCTGACCTCCTGGCGGTCTCCGAGGGCGCGGCGGGCGGCGCCGCCTTCGAATTCGCGACCTCGCTCGCCCACGTCGCGCCAGAGCGGACGGGGCGCCTCAATCGTCGCCCCGATCACCGTGCAGACTATTATTCTCTCGGCGTCACGCTCTTCCAGATGCTGACGGGCCAGCTGCCGTTCGCGGCGAGCGACGCCATCGGCTGGGCGCACGCGCACGCGTCCAAGCGCGCGCCGCTCGTCACGGAGCTGTCGCCCCACGTGCCGCCCGTCCTCGCGCAGCTCGTGTCCAGGCTGCTCGCGAAGGATCCTGACGAGCGCTACCAGAGCGACCACGGGCTGCTGAGCGACCTGACCACGCTGTGCGAGAGCTTCCGGCGGACGCGGGCCTTCCCTGCCCTCGTCTTGGGGGCGAGCGACGTCTCCACCGAATTCGTGGTCAGTCGAGACGTCCAGGGGCGCGACGCCGAGCTGTCGGAGCTGGGAGGCGCCCTCGACGGCGCGCGCTCCGGGAAGAGGCTGCTCGTGCTCATGCCGGGGGCGGCGGGGGCCGGAAAGTCCGCCGTGCTCGCGGAGTTCCTGAGGCGGCACGGCGGAGCGCCGGCGCGCCTTTTGTCGACGGCGTTCGAAGAGCGGGGCGAGGCCGTGCCGCTGTCGGGTCTGGCGCACGTGCTGCGAGGCCTGGCGGGGGACCTGCTGTCGCTCTCCGAAGCCGAGCTGACCGAGCTGCGGAAGCGCGTGACCGCGGCCCTGGGGCACAACGCAGGTCTCCTGACCGAGCTCGTGCCGGCGCTCTCCTGCGTCACCGGCGCCTCCACGTCCGTCGTGGCGTTGAATCCCCTCGAGGCGCAGCGCCGGCTCAAGCACGTCTTCCTCTCCTTCATCCGTGTCTTCGCCACGGCGGAGCGCCCCCTCGTCTTCGTGCTCGACGACGCTCAGTGGCTCGACGCCGCCTCCGCCGAGCTGCTGTCTGCCCTCCTGACGAACCCGGACTCGAGCCACGTGATGGTGCTGGCCGCGTTCCGCGGCGGCGACGTCGGCGACGTACCGACGCTCCTGAACCTGCGGAACGCGTCGCGCCGGACGAAGGAGGTCGTGCTGACATTGCCGCTCGGGCCGCTGTCGTCCGACGCGGTGGCGGAGATCGTGGCGCGCTCGATGCGCGCGCCCGTCGCCGAGGTCCGTGGGCTCGCGGAGATCGTGAAGCGCAAGACCGACGGCAACCCGTTCTTCATCGGCCAGCTGCTCGTCTCCTTGCATCGACAGGGCGCGCTGCGCCTGGAGGTCGAGCGCGGCCGGTGGTCCGCCGACGCGCGGCGCGCGGAGGCGCACCCCGCCTGCGACAACGTCGGCGCGCTGATGGCGGAGCGCCTCGAGAACCTCGGCCCCGACGCGGCGAGGCTCCTGTCCGCCGCGGCGTGCTTCGGGATGCGCTTCGATCTGCAAACCCTGTCCGAGGCCGTGGACAGGCCGGTCGCGGCCTGCCTCGAGCTCGTCCGGGAGGCGCTGGCCCATCGCCTCGTGTCCGAGGTCTCGGCCGAAGCTCGAGCGGAGCGGCCGGAGCCTGTCCGGGGTCACGAGCCCGCTTCGTACGCCTTCGAGCACTCGCGCGTGCGGCAGGCGGCGCTCTCGCGCGCCAGCGACGCGGAGCGCGTGGCGCTCGACGCGTCCATCGGGCGGGTCCTGCGCGAGCGCCTGCGGGGCGATCGCGCGCCGGGTCGGATCTTCGAGGTGCTCCGTCACTTGAACGCCGCTCGCGGCGCGATCCATGACCGAGGAGAGCGCCTCGACCTCGTGGAGCTCAACTTGACCGCGAGCGACCAGGCGCTCCAGAGCGGCGCGTGGAGCATCGCGGGGACCCACGCCGAGATCGCCGTCGAGCTCCTGGCCAGCTGCGAGAGCGAACGTCCACCGGAGCTGGCCTTTCGAGCGATCTTCGCGCGCGCCGAGACGGCCTTCGTCCTGGCGGATCCGCGCGTCGACGCGCTCTGCGAGGAGGCGCTCGGGCTCGCCCCCGACCGCCTGGCGCGCGGCCGCGTTCATGTCTTGAAGACCCGGATCCTCGAGCACGGCGGGCGAATGCAGGACGCCGTGGTCCAGGTGCGCGCGGCGCTGGCCGAGCTCGGCGTGCGCTTGCCGGAGGCGCCCGACGAGATCAACCAGGGCATCGGGGAGGGTATCGGCAAGCTGCAAGCGCACCTCTCGCGCGTGACGATCGAGGGCCTGCCGGCCCTCCCGAGGGCGGAGGACCCCGAGTCGCGCCTGGCCCTCGAATTGCTGGCGCAGGTGATCCCTCCGGCGTTTCAGACGTATCCGCCCCTGTTCTTCCTGGCGGAGCTCATCATGTTCGACCTGGCGCTGAGCCGCGGCGTCGACGCGGTCTCGTGCAAGAACTTCGCCGACTGCGGCATCATCCTCCTCGCGGTGCTGGGCGACTACGATGCTGCCTATCGCATGGGCCTGGCTGCCTTCGAGCTCTTGAAGCGCTTCTCGCCGACCCCGGTCGAATCGGGCGTGTGCTTCGTGTTCGCGGCCTTTCTCGCGCACTGGAAGGAAACGTACCGAGATCTGTTCGCGGTTTACGACCGGGGGGAGAAGAGCGGGCTCATGCTGGGCGACCTGCAGCACGTCGCCTACGCCAAGAACGATCGCGCCCAGCGCTCGTTCCTGGTCGGCGCGCGGCTGCGGGCGTGCCGCGAGCAGGTCGCGGAGCTGCGGCGGTATTTGACGCACATCTCGGCGGCGGGCCAGCTGGTCAACGCGCTGGTCGTCGAGCGAGCCGTCGCTCGGCTGATGGCGCGCGAGTCGGAGCGGGAGGCCGTGGCCGCGGCCGACCGCGAGGCCACGGCCGTGATGGCCGCCGAGAAGAGCACCCAGTACTGCTACGCCCACGGGCAAGCCCAGATGATGACGAGCTTCATCCTCGGCGACTTCGCCTCGGCGCGGCAGTGGATGGAGTTCACCCGGGAGTTCTTGATCATCTCGGCGGGGCAGTTCTCGCTCCCCGATTACAGGCTCTTCGAAGGGCTGCTGGCGGCGCGGGCGTGCCGCGAAGGAGGCCCGGAGACGCGGGAGGCGCAGCTCGCGGTCGTCGAGGAGAACCTGAAGCAGCTCGAGGTCTGGTCCCGCCTGTGCGCGGAGAACTTCGCCCACAAATATCATTTCCTATCCGCCGAGCACGCGCGCCTGACGGGGCAGCCGCTGCACGTCGTGCTCGCCCGCCACCGCGACGCGATCCGGACGGCCGGAGACGGGTTCATCCACCTACGGGCGCTCGTGCACGAGCACCAAGCAGAGATGTGGCTGTCGCTGGACGAGCCCCTCCACGCGAGGACGTGCCTGGAGGCGGCTTACAGGCTCTACAACGACTGGGGCGCGACGGCGAAGCTCGAATCGCTCGCGCACGAGCACCCCGCTTTGCTCGCGGATGCCGTCCTGGGAGAGATCGCGACGCCGCGCGGCGCGGCGGCGGCCGGCCTGGGCTTCGACGGCGCGTCCCTGCTCAAGGCGACGCAGAGCATCTTCGTCGAGGTCGAGCCCGAGCGGCTGTTCGCCGCCCTGATGGCCACGTTGATCGAGAACGCCGGAGCGGAGCACGGCTGCCTCGTCCTGCGAGACGACGCCGATCGCACGTATTACGTGGAGGCGCGCGCCCACGTGGAGCGCCCGATCGCGAGCCTCCCGCGGCGCGTTGCGTACTCGGAAGCCGAGTTCCTGTGCCCGAGCGTCGTCAGCTACGTGCTGCACACGGGAGAGGCCGTCACGCTGGACGACGCGTCGAAGGCCGGCGCCTTCCTGGAGGACCCGCAGATTCGGAGGCGGGGGGTACGCTCGGTGCTGTGTGCTCCCATCATGCGCAAGGGAGACGTCCTGGGCGCGCTGTACGTGGAGAACAACGTCAGCCCGTATGTCTTCACGCGCGAGCGCCTGGCCGCGCTGCAGGTGATCGCCAGCCAGGCGGCGATCTCGATCTACAACGCGCAGCTCTACGAGGAGCTGGAGCGACGCGTGGCGCAGCGCACCGAGGAGCTGGCGCTCAAGAACCGCCAGATCGCGTCGATGCTCGACAACCTGGACGATGGCGTCTTCACCATCGACCGGAGCCGGCGCGTCGAGCCGGGATACTCTCGACGATTGATGGAGATCCTCGGCGATACCGATCTGGTCGGTCGAGACTGCCTCGCGCTGTTGTTCGACGGCTCGAGCGTGCGCCCGGACGCGCGGAGCGCGGCGGAGGCGGCGCTGTGCTGCGCCTTCGATCAAGAACAGTGGCTGGCGGCGCTGAACATCGACCACCTGATCCGCGAGGTGGAGCGCACGGGCCCCGGCGGCAAGCCCCAGTTCCTCGAGATCTCCTGGAGCTTCATCGCGTCGGAGTCAGATCACGTGGAGCGCATGCTGGTCACGGTTCGCGACGTGACCTTGCTGCGCAGCCTGAAGCAGACGGCGCGCAACAAGGAGCGCGAGGTCGACATCATCGTGCAGGCGCTCGATCGCGGGGTCGACGCCACGCGCGCGTTCTGCGCCGACTGCCGCGCGCTGCTGGCCGAGAATCGCGCGGCGCTCGGGCCGGACGCCGAGCTGTCCGAGCGGCGCTGCGACGCCGCCTTGCGCAACCTCCACACGCTGAAGGGCAACGCTCGCCTGCACGGCTTCACGCACCTGGTGGACTGCCTGCACTCCGCGGAGAGCGCCTATCAGGCGCTGCGCCGAGCTCCAGGGCAGCCGATCGAGAGGCACGTGCTGCTGGAGCGCCTGGATGCGGTCGAGCGAGCGGTCGCCGAGTACGAGTCGGTTTGCCAGGAGAAGCTGACGACCGCGCTCAAGAGGCCGGACGAGCGGAGCGAGAGTGTCCTTCAAGACATCCGGGGCCTGGTCGCGACGGCAGACTCCGCCGACGCGCAGGAGCTGGCGCGCAAGCTGCGTCGAGCCCTCGCGCGGCTCGACCCGACGTCGGTGGCGCGCGTCGTCGACGAGACGCGCGAGATGTTGCCGAGCTTGGCCGCCGAGCTCGGCAGGCCCCCGCCCGCGGTGCTGACGGAGCACGCCGAGGCGCAGCTGGCCGGCGACTGGACGGGGCTCGTGAAGGACATCCTGGTGCAGTGCTTTCGCAACTCCCTCTATCACGGCATCGAGACGCCCGACGCGCGAGCGCTCGCCGGCAAACCGGCGCAGGGCCGCATCCATGTTCGCGCGCGGAGCGGACCGAGCGCGCTCGAGCTGCAGATCTCCGACGACGGCCGCGGGCTTCCGCTCGAGAAGCTGCGCCGGCGGGGGGGCGATCCTCCTCTGCCGGATGAAGCCCTGGCCGACCAGATCTTCCTCTCCGGCGTCTCGACCGCAGAGACGATCGGTCGAGTCGCCGGTCGAGGCGTCGGGCTCGACATCGTGCGCGAGCGCCTCCGGGCGCGCGGCGGTGACGCGCTGGTGCGCTTCACCGGGGAAGAGCGCGATGGCCACCGGCCGTTCATGCTGGTCCTCCTCCTGCCGAAGAGCGCGGTCGCCTCCCGCTCTGGCGGGTAGCGCTCACCCGTGAGCAGCGGGTCGCGCCCTGGCTCGCGGCGGCGGGCCCTGGTTTGAGCGCATCACGGCGCATCGCGGTGCGCCGGCCAGAGGCGCTGGCTCGACGCGCCGGCGCCCTCTACACTCGCCGCGACCGTCGCGCCGCGGCTGGCGCGACCCCAACGCCCGACGGAGATCCCCAGTGAGCAACCATCCCGCATTGACACCTGGCCGCGTGGCCGTGGTGACCGGCGCCGCCAGCGGCATCGGCCTCGCCGCCGCCGAGCGCTTCGCGCGCATGGGCCTGAAGGTCTGTCTCGCCGACCTGGACGGGCCGGCGCTGCGCGAGGCGTTCGCGCGCGTCGCCGCGGTCGCGGCCGGCGGCGAGGCCGACGTGCGAGCGGCCCCGACCGACGTCGCCAGGCTGGAGGACGTGCAGCGCCTGAAGCAGGTCGCCTACGACGCGTTCGGCGAGGTGGCGGTCCTGATGAACAACGCCGGGGTCGGCGACGGCGCCAAGCCGTGGAGAGACATCGAGCGCTGGCGCCGCCTCATCGAGGTCAACCTCTGGGGCGTGATCCACGGCGTGCACGCGTTCACCGAGGCGATGCTCGCGCAGGGCACCCCGTGCGCCATCGTCAACACGGGCTCGAAGCAGGGCATCACCACCCCGCCGGGCGACGCCGCCTACAACGCCTCCAAGGCCGGCGTGAAGGTGGTGACCGAGCAGCTCGCTCACGAGCTGCGCAACGTCGCCGGCAGCAAGATCACGGCCCACCTGCTCATCCCGGGGTACACGTTCACCGGCATGACCGCGCGCGGCCCGGAGAAGCCCGCGGAGGCGTGGACCGCCGAGCAGGTGGTGGACATGATGATCGTCAGCATGGGCCGGGGCGATTTTTACGTCCTCTGCCCGGACAACGCGGTCACGCGCGAGATGGATGAGCGCCGCATCCAGTGGGCGGCCGACGACCTCATCCGGAACCGACCCGCGTTGTCGCGCTGGCACCCCGACTTCGCGGAAGCGTTCGCGGCCTACATGGCGGGCGCGGCGAAGCCCTGACGCGTAGGGCTCCTCCGGAGCAGGAGCCCTGTGCGGGCGGATGCAGATTCATGCCCACGCACACCCCACGGCGTCGCGCTGCCCTGGCGCCGCCGCAGCGGCGTGGGGCCGTCCCCGCTCCCGTCCCGCGCGATCGACGGACCCATGATCGTCTCCGATCGCGGCTGCGATTGTAAAAAGAAGATCGGACTGGATGAGCTTTTAGCGCTCATGTAAAAACGATGTTTCATCTCTGCTGACGGCCGAGGCGATTACAGCCTCACGGACTCGGAACGCTCCGCCTGTTGCTCTGGCGCTCGGGTCCGATGTAGAAAACCTGCGATTCGCCCCTCGACGAACGGGCGCGCGCGTCCCAGTCTACGCGCACCGGATATGCTCGCGCTCCCGACACAGCCGCTTCAGAGCCACTGGTGCAACAAGGGCACGGTAAATATCTGGTGTCCTGCGCCGGCGTTGCTGGTCACGTGCGTCACCGGGGTGCTCGTCGAAGAGGGCGCTCAGGCGATCGAGGAGGTGATGTTGCGCCGGGTCGCCGCGGACGGCCGCGTCCTGGTCTTCAACGACTGGGAGGCGATGACCGACTATGATCTCCCCTCGCGCACGCGGCTGACCGAGGCGACGATGTCCGTTCTCGATGCGATCGAGGGAGGGCACTTCCTGCTCGGGTCGAAGGTCGTCGTCTTCGGGGTTCAGGTCGCGAACACGGCCATCCGCAAGCTCACGGTCCACCCGTCCCGCGCCCTGTTCGAGCGCGCGTTGCAGGACGCGATTCGGGAGCGCACGCCGGTCGGGATGATGTAGCATCCTGTCGTCCGTGGCCGCCTCTGATGGCGAGGTGTGCCGAGCACCCCGGCTAGAGGAGGCGCTGTTTATCCGGGCGAAGGAGCCGACGGTTCGGCGCCATCACCGATCACGCGATGCTCGCTCGAGCGCCGACCGAAGTTGGGCGTACGTGGGAGCGAGCGCCCGGAGCGCGGCGGCGGCGGCGCCCCTCTATCCTCGCAACGAATCGTTAGTGATTCTAACCATAAGCGATCCTAACTATCAGCGCGACGATGAGAAGAGCCGTGGAGCGAAGGCCGCTCCCGAGGCCGCGGCGACCTTCGAGCTCTGCTTCGGCGAGACCGCCCCGCACGGCCTCATCGCATTTCTGTCGGGCGGGGAAGCGCTATCGAGCGGCTAAGATGTATCCTGGTCATCACCGCCCCTGAAGAGCTCCCGGAAGAACCGCTCCCGGTGCAGCAGGAAATCGCGCGTGAGCGCGAAGTGCTCCGTCTCCTCGTACGCGACCTCCGCGATGCCGTCCTCGGACAGCCGGTAGATCGTCGCCCCGGGATACGCGAGCACGATGGGCGAGTGCGTGGCGATGATGAACTGCGACCGCCCCCGCTCGACGAGCTCGTGCATGTGCGCGAGCAGCGTCAGCTGCCTGGCCGGCGACAGCGCCGCCTCGGGCTCGTCGAGGAGGAAGAGGCTCTCGGGCTTGAACCGGTGCTTCACGAGCGCCAGGAACGACTCGCCGTGCGACTGCTCGTGCAGCGACGTGCCGCCGTAGAACTGGGTCGCGCCCAGCTCGTCCACCTGCGTGGCGACGTTGAAGAAGCTCTCGGCGCGCAGGAAGAAGCCGTTCTTCTCCCGCCGCGCCCCGCGGACGAGCCGCATCGCGGCGTGGAGCTCGGACTCGGAGCGCCGGGTCGCGAAGTTGAAGCCCTTCGAGCCGCCCTCGGCGTTGAAGCCGGCGAGCAGCGCGAGCGCCTCGATGAGGGTCGACTTGCCGGAGCCGTTCTCGCCGACGAGGAAGGTCACCTTGGGGTCGAGCGCGAGCTCCTCGAGGGCGCGCACGGCGGGGATGCTGAACGGATACCTCGAGAAATCCTCGACCCGCTCGCGCAGGAGCTGGACGGAGCGGATGAAGCCCCCCGGGAGGTGTGCGCGCTTCATGACGCCGCCGAGGCGGCGCCACGCGCCCGCCCGCGCGCCTCCCGGGGCGCCACGAGGCTCGGCGCTGCGCCCGCCTGCTCCCCGGACGAGCGGCCGAGGGCGGCGCGCAAGGGCGAGCAGGAAACGAGCCCGCCGCATGCAGAAGGGTACGTGCGCATGCGCCGAGTATAGCCGGCGGCGCAGCCAGGTGAATCCCACCCCTCCCCGGTCCGACGACGCGCCCTTTGCCGGTCGCTCGCTCCCCTCCCCCGCCGCTCACGCCGGCAACGCCGATGGCCCGCTGTCGCCGCCGCGTGACAGCGGCTGTCCACGCGGCGGTCACCTGTCACGCCGCGGTACCACCTCCACGCGACGAGCGCGGGCGATCCGCGGATCCTGCGCCGCTCGCAGGGGTGGCACGGCGCGTGCTGCTTGTCTCCGGCGCGCAGCGCGTGCGAGCATGGCCCCTTGCATCCTTGACGGCCAGCTCGCCGGAACGAAGGCTCGAAACTCTTTGGACGAGGAGATCGCAATGATGCGCTCTGTCGGTGCGCTCGGGATGGCGATGGGCGTCGGGCTCTTCACGGCGGCTTGCGGGGAGGCGCCGCAGATCGAGGGCGAGATCGCGGGGCCGGGGCTCGAGGCGACGTGGGACAAGCCCGGAACGCAGGACCCCAACGGCACCCCCAAGAGCGCCTGGCACGCGTGGAAGGGGCCACTCGTGGACGCGCTCCTGCGCCCGTTGTTCCCGGGCTACGACCCGCTGGACCCCGAGAGCAAACCGGAGCTCAACCCGGAGATCCTCGCCATGGGGTTCCTCGACGACCCGGGGGGGCAGGAGGTCTTCGATCACGCCTTCCGCTGCGCCGTCGAGGGAGGCTTCTCCATCACCCACGGCGACCACGAGTACAAGGGACGAGGGGTGGTGGCCGGCGCGTCGAGCTGGGCGCAGGGCGCGCTCCCCATGAACGTGATCACCAACGTGCTCGAGTGCGTGATTGCGTTCGTCAACGACAAGACCGATGGGGTCAGCGTCCTGCTCACGGGCCCCCTGGTGAACGACGACCCGGAGGAACACCACGGCTTCATCTACGGCGAGGCGGTCTGGTGCGCGAACGTCGTCCCGGTCACGAGCTCCTCCACGGGCGCCGTCACGGTCACCTACGACGTGGGCGTGGACGTCTACGTCACGGAGGCCTTCGCGAGGGGGTGCGGGCTCGACCCCGCGGCGGCGCTGGCGCAGCGGTACTGCTACGAGCAGGGCTCCTGCGGCCTCGACTACAAGGGATTCCTCAAGGACTACCCCACCGAATGCGTGGTCGACGGCGACCCGAAGTACGGCCGCTACACCTGCAACGGGAAGCCGTGCACGATGACGTGGCTGACGGACCCCAAGCCGCCCTGGTGCGAGCGGCCGCGTCGACTGACCCCCTGAGCCCCGCGGGCGCCGCTCAGGGCGCGCCGGGGCCAGGCGCCTCGCCCGCGAGCCGCCGCGCCTCGGCGGCGCGCGCGCCCACCGTCCGGACGCGCAGCGGGTTCGCCTGGATCGCCGCCTCCAGGGCCTCGGCCTCGCGCAGCGTGGCCTCCCACCGCCCGGCCGCGTCGGGCGCCGCCGCGGCGCGCAGGCGAAAGAGCCCGCCCTGGGCCGCGAGCGCGCGATCGGACCGCGGGTTCAGCCGGAGCGCCGCGCCCGCGTGCCGGAGCCCCTCGTCGATCTCGGCCGCGGCGTCCTGCCCGCGCCCGGCCCGGAGGGCGGCGCGGGCCTCGTGAAGCTCGGCCAGCAACGCGTACGGCCGCGGATCGGCGGACGGCTCCCCGAGCAGCAGGGGGCGGAGCGGGACGAGCGCCGCGTCGAGCCGCGCCGCGTCCGGAGCGCCCCGCCGCGCGCTCCACCGGAACGCGAGGAGCTCCGCCTCGACGCGCTGCACCCGATCCGACACGTCCCAGGGCGCCTCGGCGATCCGGCGATCGAGCGTCTCGCGCACGATCCGCAGCGCGTCCGCCGGGTCCTCACCCCGCGCGAGCCGGACGCGCGCCTCGAGCATCCCCAGCATCCCCCGCAGCGACTCCGGATACGCGGCGACGCCCGGCGCCACCGCCCGCGCGCTCGCCTGGACCCGCTCGAGCGCCGGGCCGGGATCGACCCCGGCCTCCAGCGCATGCAGCGCCAGCGCGTGCTCCAGCCAGAGCCGCCAATAAGGGGCCCCGGTCCAGGACGGATCGTCTCGATGCATGGCGTCGATCACCCCGTGCATCCGCTGGACCGCCGCCTCGGGGGAGCGCCCGGTGCGGACCAGGTGCTCGACCTCGTAGAAGCCGGTGGTCAGCCGGGAGGTGCGCGCGCTGCCGAAGCCAGGGTCGATCGAGAGGACCTGGTCGCAGCGGGCCTGAGCGCGCTCGAACGAGCTCTCCGGGTCGAGGCCGCGCAGGGACTCGTAGCGGCCGCGCTCGGCGAGGACGACGCAGAGCTCGTTGAGGGCCCAGACGAACGCCGGATCGCGCTGGAGCGCGGCCTCGTAGCCCTGGATGGCGCGCTCGAGAGCCTCGCCCTGGTCGCGGCCGAGGTGGTCCGCGTGGTAGGCCCGCGCCCGGAAGACCAGGGCGACCGCGTACCGCGCCATGGCGTCGTCCGGGCTCCTGGTGATCGCCTCCTCGGCGCGCGCGAGCGCCTCGCCGAGGGCCGCCTCCGCGTCCTCGCCCTCCTGCATCCCGCTCGCGACCCACCAGGCGAAGCAGCCGTGGACCCACGCCAGCTTCACGTACGCCTCGGGGCTCCGCGGGCTCGCCGCGATCGCCCGCGCGCAGGCCTCCCGCGCCCGCTCGAAGCTCGGGCGCATCGAGGCGCCGTGCTTGCCGGCGGCGTTCATGGTCTGGGTCCAGAGCTCGCACGCGCCAGCGTGGACCGAAGGGTCGGAGCGGCCGTGATCCGCGGCGATCCGGTACGCCTCGGCGGCGCCATCGAACGGGCCCTTCATCTTCTCGAAATCGAAGGTGGCGGCGTCGTGGCGGTAACGGCTCCCGATCGCGAAGAGCACGTCGCCCTCCAGCTTCTTCGCCTCGTGGAGCCACGGCGCCCCCGCGAACGCTTCCCGGGCCTTCTCCAGCGCCGCCTCGTGCCGCCCCTCGGCGAGCGCGAGCAGCCCCTCGGCGTACGCGGGCGCCTCGAGGGCCGCGACGGCGCCGTCGAGCGCCGCGCGGAGGTGCGCGACGGCCGGCGCCTTGAGCTCGGCCTCGAGCGCCGCGATCCGCGCCTCGCGCTGCGCGGGGTTGCGGATGCGGCGGGTCTCCTCCAGGCCGCGGCGGTAGAGCTCGGAGAGCGCCGCCCCGGCGGCGTAGTCGAGCCCCGGCGACCGGTACCCGGCCCGCTCCGCCGCGCGGAGGTGCTCGAGGGCGGCGGCCGGCTCCTGGAGCGCGAGCAGGCCGCGGCCGAGCGCGTACTCCCCGGGGCCGCGGCCGGCCTCGCCCGCCTGCGCCATGCGGGCCTCCACGGCCCGGAGCCGGGCGCGGACCACGTCGCGCTCGCGCTCGACGTCGTGGAGCGGCATCCCGTGGGCGCCGCGGAGGAAGAGCTCCATCTCCTTCACGGTCTCGCCGAGCTCGCGCGCGAGCGTGGCCTGCTCCGCGGCGGCGCGGCGGCCCCGCACGAAGACGCCGGCGACGACCAGCGCCGCGACGACCAGCGCGGCCGCGCCCGCGACCGCCGCCCGGTGCCGCCGCGCCTGCCGGGCGAGGCGGCGGCCGAGGGAGGCGCGGCGCGCGAGCACCGGATCGCCGTCCAGGAAGCGCTGCAGGTCCTCCCCGAGCGCCCGCGCCGACTCGTAGCGGGCGCCGGGCTCCTTCTCGAGGCAGCGCATCACCACCGCCTCGAGATCCCGAGGGACGTCGCGGTCCAGGGTCCGGAGCGGCGGCGCGTCGTCCTCGAGCACCTGGCGGAGCACGTCCATCACCGCGCCCCCCACGAACGGCGGCCGGCCGGCGAGCAGCGCGTAGAGGGTCGCGCCCAGGCCGTAGACGTCGGTCCGCCGGTCGAGGGCGCGCACCCGCCCCGCCGCCTGCTCGGGCGCCATGTACGCGGGGGTTCCGAGCAGGGCGCCGGTGAGCGTGGGCCCGTTCTCCCCGGCCTCGCGCGCGATGCCGAAGTCCATGAGGTACGGGCGGTAGGCCCCGTCCTCGCCGCGCTCGAGCATGACGTTGCTCGGCTTCACGTCGCGGTGCACGAGGCCGAGCCGGTGCGCCTCGTGGAGCGCCGCGGCGACGGCCCGGACGGCGCGCACCTTCTCCTCGAGGGTCAGGTCGCCGCGCGCCTCCTGGAGCGACCGGCCGTCGATGTAGCGCATCACGAGGAAGGGCACGTGATCGGCGACGCCGGCCTCGTGGACCTCGCAGACGTTCTCGTGGCGGAGCCGCGCCTGGGAGCGCGCCTCGCGCAGGAAGCTCCCGTCGACCTGCGCGCCCGCGGCGAGGAGCTTGATGGCCACGCGCCGGCCGAGCCGGAGATCCCGGGCCCGGTAGACGACGCCCATGCCGCCCCGGCCGAGGAGGTGGAAGTCCTCGAAGCGGGCGTGGAGCGAGGGCGGGATCGGCGAGGGCGCCTCCGGCGCGGCGCTCGGGCGGCGGCTCTCCTCGCCGAGGCCGAGGTCGGGGGTGGGCTCGGGCGCCGCGGGCGCGGCCTCGGGTGCGCCGGGCGCGCCGTCGGGCAGGACGCCCGGCGCGGCGGGCGGGGCCGGGCCGGTGACGGTCGCGTCGTCGCGCCCGCGCCGCGGCCACGGCGGGGTCGCGATGCGGGGGTCGTCGGCGTCCGTGGGCCGGATCATCGGGCGCGGAGGCCGTGGCGCTGGATCAGCCGGTGGACGAGCTGGCGGGAGACGCCCATCGCGTCGGCCGCGTGCGAGATGTTGCCCCCGTGCTGGCGGAGCTTCTCGGTGACGTAGGCGCGCTCCAGCTCCTCCAGCACGACCTCCCGCGCCTCGGGCAGCGGCAGCTCGAGGAGCCTGCGGAGGCGGGCGTCCCCGGGCCCCGCGGGCGCCTCGCCGGAGGGCGCACCGCCGGAGGAAGCTGCGCCGGATGGATCGAGCCCCTGAGGCGCCGGCGGCGCGGCGCCGACGATCTCGTGCAGCAGCTCGGGGAAGAGGACGAGCCGCGCCACGGTGTTCCGGAGCTCGCGCACGTTCCCCGGCCAGTCGTAGGCGTCCAGCAGCGCGAGCGCGCCAGGCGGCAGGTCCGCGAGCGCGCGCGGCGGGTCCCGCGCCGCGAGGAAGCGCTCGACGAGGAGCGGGAGGTCGTCCTTGCGCTCCCGGAGCGCGGGGACGTGGACCTCCACCACCGAGAGCCGGAAGTAGAGATCGGCCCGGAACGAGCCCTCCTGGGCCTTCGCGCGCAGGTTCCGGTGGGTGGCCGCCACGATGCGCGCGTCGAACGGGACCCACTCGTTCGACCCGAGGCGCCGGATCTGCCGCCCCTCGATGGCGCGGAGCAGCTTCGGCTGGAGGTCGAGCGGGAGCTCGCCGATCTCGTCGATGAAGAGCGTGCCCCCGCTCGCCTGCTCGAGCAGGCCCGGCCTCGCCGCCGCGGCGCCCGTGAACGCGCCCCGGGCGTGGCCGAAGAGCTCGCTCTCCACCAGGTTCGGGGCGATGGCGCCGCAGTCCACGACCACGAAGGGGCCGTCCTTGCGGCGGCTCCGCGCGTGGATCGCCCGCGCCAGCACCTCCTTGCCGGTGCCCGACTCGCCGAGCAGGAGCAGCGTCTCGTCGGTCGGGGCCGCGCGCTCCAGGCGGGCGAACAGGGCGCGCATCGGGAGGCTCCGCCCCGCGGCCTCGCCGAACGCGTCCGCGGCCGAGAGCGGCAGGACCGCCGCGGGGCCCGCGGGGCCGACGACGATCTCGGAGCCGCCGACCGTGGCGGGGACGCCGGGCGGGAGGAAGGCCTCGCGGATGCGGACGTCGCGGATCAGCGTGCCGTTCTTGCTGCCCAGGTCGCGCAGGAGCACGCCCTGCTCGGTCAACCGGATCTCGCAGTGCCTGCGCGAGGCGCGCGGATCGGCGAGCACCAGATCGCAGTCGGCGCCCGCCCCCACGACGATGGGGCGCAGATCGAGCGGCGCGGCGAGCGTGCGCCGGTCCGGGAGGGCGACCGTCACGGAGAGCGCCGGGAGCCGGAGGGAGCGCCCCTGATCGAAGCTCGTGAGCGTGCAGGTCGCCCCGGGATCGTCGCCCATGATCGCCATGGTGCCCTCGAGGGGGGCCGCGTCAATCAGGAACCAGCGCGCCCGCGGGGCCGCGCCGGCGCCCGCGGGGCCGCGCCGGCGCGCCGGGAGGACCGCTGTCATGCCGCCGCGACAGCCGCCGTCGCGCGCGCGTGACAGCTGTTCCGGCGGCGTTCCGGCGCGGGGCGCGGCGCTCGCCCGCGATGCGCGGATCGGCCTGAAAACGCGGCGATCCGCGCCGCCCGTCAGCGCGGCACGTCGGTTGCGATGCGCCCTCATCGAACGCGGCGAAACGCGGATTGAGGAGGATGCGGACATGACGTCTCGGTACAGCGGCGCGGGCAAGGTGGAGCACCAGGGGATCATCGGCGCGCGGGGCGGGGCGAGGCTCGGGCTCGTCGGGCTCGCGGTGCTGGCGAGCGCGGTCTCGATGAGCCGCCCGGCGGCCGCGGTGAGCGCCGAGCCTGGGCTGCGCGAGATCCCGCTCGACGCGACCGGCGCGACCTTCCGCGCCGAGGTGATCGGCGACGAGCACTTCGACTACCTGCGGATGGCGGACCGCACCGTCGTCGTGCTCAACGACCTCTCGGGCGACTACGAGGTCGCCGAGCTCGGCTCGACCAGGAGCGGCGCCGTCGCGCTCGTCCCCTCCGGGGTGCTGGTCCGCGATCTCCGCGCGCAGGGCGGCGCCGTGGATCCGGCGTTGCTCCCGCGCATCGACGCCGAGGAGCTCGACGCCCTCTGGGAGGCGGCGATCCCGCGCGCCGCGGGCGCGCTCCCGCGCGCGGCGGGGCTGGCCGCGACCTCCGCGATCCGGCGCCCGCTGCTCACCATCCAGCTGGAGTTCACCCAGGGGGGCGGGATCGCCCTGCCGGGCGCGTTCACCGGCAACTTCGAGACCGACATCGCGCACTGGAAGCAGACCCTGTACGGGAGCCTCCCGGGCTCGGTGAACCACTATTACGCCGACATGTCGCGCGGGAAGTTCTCGTTCACCCGCGCTCGGGAGACGCAGGGCACGGCGAACGACGGCATCGTCCGGGTCAAGCTCCCGTTCGCGCACCCGAACAGCAAGAAGGACTTCGCGCTCCTCGAGCCCTACCTGAAGGAGGCGCTGGTGATGGCGAACCCGTTCGTCGACTTCGCCTCGTACGACGTCAACGCCGACGGCAAGGTCCGCGGCGACGAGCTCAACGTGCTCTTCGTCGTGGCCGGCTACGAGACCTCGAACGGCAGCAAGACGCCGTCCGTGTGGGCTCACGCCAAGCCCTTTGAAGCGCCGATCACGCTCGACGGGAAGGTCCTCCCCGGCTACGCCGCGATCGGCGAGCGGCAGGTCCACAAGATCCGCGGCGTGCCCACCACCATGCCGGCCACCGTGGGCGTCATCGTCCACGAGCTCGGGCACGCGGCGATCGGCCTGCCGGATCTCTACAAGGGCCCGACGCCGGTCGGGGCGTGGTGCGTGATGGCGAGCGGGAGCTGGGGGAGCACGGACGGGGCGCCCGCGGGCTCGGTGCCCGTGGCGATGGGCGCCTGGAGCCGGGTCAAGGCCGGCTTCCTCGCGCCGACCGTGATCGAGCCCGGGGCGCCGGCGCACGACATTCCCATCGTCCAGTCGGCCGGCGCGGAGCTCTTCGGGCAGAGCGTCGCTCCGACGATCTACAAGATCGAGACCTCGGATCCGGACCAGTACTTCCTGGTCGAGAACCGGCAGAACGAGGGTTATGATCGCGGTCTGCAGCGCTGGTTCGACTTCGAGGACGTCTCCGGCGGCGTGGGGATTTACCGGATCGACGAGGCCAGGGAGGCGAGCGCCGGGAAGGTCGCCTTCATGGCGGGCAACCCGAGCTCGCCGAGCTCCCTCGCCAACCTCTACAACGCGGAGGGCGGCCGGACCTTCACGCCGCTCACCGATCCGAGCAGCGACGACGCGGACGGGCAGTTCACCGGCCTCTCGATCACGGGCTTCAACGCCGCGGGGCCGATCATGCTCGCGCACGTGAGCTACGTGCCCTTCGCCTGCAACGCGATCACCGCGTCGGTGGCGGAGCACGAGATCCACGGCCGCGCGCAGAAGCAGATCGTGGACTTCGGGGACGGGCAGATCTTCCTCGGATACCGCACCACGGGCGCGCACGAGGCGCTCGGGCTCGACAAGAGCGAGGTCGTCACGCTCCACGTGGAGGCGCCGGGCATGTGGAGCGTGGGGGGCTGCGACTGAGCGGAGCGACCTCCTTGTGCTGACAGGAGACGCTCCCCTCGCCGGAGCGAGCCTGAACGGGTAGAGTCGCGGTCGCGATGGGGCGCGTCACCTGGGGCGAAGGCAACGTGATCGACGTCGAGACCCGCAGGGGGCTCTTCGTCCTCGCGCAGATGTGCAGGTCTCCCTACCTCCTCTTCTTCCGTCACTTCCGCCGGGATCGCGGCTGGCATGGGACACGGCTCGCTCCGACGGACGTCCTCTTCTGCGCGGCCGTCACCCGGCAGTTCCTCGGGTCGAGCACGATCGGCCGGGTCAAGGGCGTGGCGCCGTTGAACATCGACCTCCCGACCGTGTGGATCCACCCCGACGCGACGAGTCGGCGGGTGACGGTCTGGGAGGGCACGCCTCACGAGCGCTCGTTCATCACGATCGGTCGCGGCGGGGCGCTCGTGCGCAAGGACGTGAACCGTCACGCCGGAGGTCCGTTCAAGCATCCGAGCGGCGTGTTCGACGAGCTCCTCGAGCCGTCGATCGCCGACATCGAGACGATCGAGCGGCACGAGCTCACCTCCATCGCCGTCTTCCCGCTCCTCCAGGAGCGCCTGTTCCTCTGCCATGGCGCGGGGAAGAGCGTCGATCCCGAGAAGCACCTGCTCTTCGATCTCCCCATGCCCCTCGCCTTCGAGCCCTATATCGCGCTCATCGTGGCGACGACGGAGGAGGAGCGCCGTGTGTTGCAGCGGCGATACGTCGCCGCGTAGACCTCTGAACCGTCGGCCCGCACTTATTCCCCTCGGCCTTAGGCGCGATCCAACGAGTTCACTCGGCTGTGTAATGTTGTCTACACCACGCTGAGCGGGCCCAAGACGACGGGCGAGCTCTGCGCCCATTTCGTCGACTGGGATCGCTGCACGGTGATGCAGCACCTCGGCGTGCTGGAGAAGGCCGAGCTCGTGATCATCAAGCGGGAGGGACGCCATCGCTGCAACTACCTGAACGTGCTCCCCATCAAGCGGATCCACGACCGGTGGATCAGCCCCTACGCCACCGCCGCGGTCGATCTCCTCGATCGGCTGAAGCGCGATCTGGAGACGTGACGCGGGAGGCCCCGCGTCACGACGGCGGGACGACGGCGGTGGCGGGCGTAACCACCACCTTCCCCCGCGCGCGACGGCTCTCCAGATAGCGGACCGCCTCCGGTACCCCGCTCAAGGGATAACGCCGATCGAGCACCGGCCTGACCGTGCCCGCTTCGATCAGCTTCGTCAGGGCGATGAGATCGGCGGCGCTCGGACGCGACGCGTGCGCCTTCATCGCCTTCGACCCGGACCATCGCCCCAGGAGCGCGACCCGCAGAAACGCCCCCGTGGTTCCTCCGACGAGCACGTACGTGCCGCCATCGCGGAGCACGCGCCGGTAGTCCGAGACGGATCGGTAAGCCGCCGCGTCCACGATCAGGTCGTACTCGTGCCCGCTCCGGGTGACGTCCGCGCGCGTGTAGTCGACGACGTGATCGGCGCCCAGCGACCGCACCGGATCGAGGTTCCTGGTGCTGCACACCCCTGTCACCTCCGCGTTCAGGGCCTTCGCTATCTGGACGGCGAACGTCCCCACCCCTCCGGAGGCGCCGTTGACGAGCACCCGCTGCCCGGCCCGAGCCCGCCCGCAGTCGCGGAGCGCCTGGAGCGCAGCCAACGCCGCCAAGGGGACGGCCGCAGCTTCCTCGAAGCTCACGTTCGACGGCTTCGGGGCCAGCGCCTGCTCCGACGTGCAGACGTATTCCGCAAAGCCTCCCCACCCGTGAGCGGACAGATCCCCGAACACCTCGTCGCCCACCCGGAACCGGGTCACGTTCTTCCCCACCGCCTCCACCCGACCGGCGATGTCGGCGCCGGGCACCCGGTGCTTCGGCGCGAAGAGCCCGAAGCCGAGAAACCGAAGGAAGAACGGATCCGCCCGCATCATGTGCCAGTCGGCCGCGTTCACCGACGCGGCCTCGATCCGCACGAGCACACCGTCGTCCCTGAGCGCGGGCATGGGGATCTCCTCAAGCCGCAGGTTGTCCGCCGAACCGTATTCGTACTGAACAATCGCCTTCATCGCATTCTCCCGGGGCGAGCCCCTTCGCCGCCCGCTGCGATGGTGGTTCCGGAGGCCGCACGCCGCCGCTCCACGCAGGAGCCTTTCAGCTCCCAGCGGGAGGACCGTGCCTCGAGCCGGCCCCTGGCAGCGCCTACCCCTCGTGGCGATGCTCCCCGCGCGCCCCCTCGCCGTCCGCGGCAGCGAGCGTCGCCCCCAGGGCGCTCAGCCCACCGTCGACGGGGGCACGCCGAACCGCTTGCGGAACGCGGCCGCGAACTTGCTCGGGTTCTCGTACCCCACCCGCTGCGCCACCTCGGTCACGTTGCACGCCCGCTGGCGCAACAGGCGATGGGCCTCTTCCCGTGTTGCCCTGCAGGTCCCAGCGCACCTGGCGCTCGAACGGGGTGGGCGTCTCGATGGGCGCGGCGCCCTGGAGGATCCCCGCCGCGAACGTCTCGAGATCGCGCTCGCTTCCCTCGATCCTCATCGCCTCCATGCGGACGTTTTAGCACGCGCCGCGCCCGGCTGGCCGCCGGCGAGGGACCAGCTCACCCTCGGTCCTCGGTCCTCGGGCGATGCGCTGGCACGTCGCGACCGCGTGGGCGCCCGGGCGCTCACGGGGGAGCCTGCCGGTGCTGGATGGCGTGCTCGGCCGCCATCGTATACCGGCGGTTCTCGGCCTCGTCGGGATCGAGCCCGAGCTCGCCATAGAGATACGCCATGGCCAGCGCCCCGCAGGCTGTGGCGTGAAGACGGCCCCTTAGATGCATAGATAAATTATTGATATAGCGTCGTTTTCCCAGGAGGGCCGGATCGCATAGGGTTCTCTATGTCAACCAACGCGTGCAGCGTGGCCGTACGGTGGGACCGGTGATGCCGCGAGCCCTTCACCGCGGGCGACGCCGCGGCGGAGGGCGCCCCGTTGGGCCACACCGGAGCCGCCTTCGGCGGCGAAACAGGCGGAAGCTACGAAAATCGCTACTGTTCCCGGCCGCCGCTCGTCATCGACCGGTGTTTCTGGCGGGACTGTTCCGCGGCGCCGAACCGTCGCGTTCCGTCGGATCCTCCGGGATTTTGGGGAGCGTGACGGCGGATCGCACTCCCTCGGGATGCATGGCCCCGACCCGGGCCCAGCTGTCAAGCCCCGGGCCTGGGGAGCTGTCGGCAATCAGCAGGCCTGTGCCGGGGAGGCAAGCGCGAGGGCGTGCGCGGGCGATCAATCTCTCGCACCACGAAGCTCCTCGTCAGCCCGTCCGCGCCGGCCTCGGAGCCCACGGCGAGGACCCGGCCCCCGGGCAGCGCGAACGCCGCGACGTCCGCGACCGCAGCCGGCAGGGCGGGCGCCCGCGACCTCCGCGGCGGCGCACGCGCCGGCGCACCCAGGCGCGAGCCGCCGGGTCGGCGCCGCGGCGCCGCCCTGCACCCCGCCCACCAGCACGATCTCCCCGGGCCCCGTCACCGCGGCGCCCGCGCCCTGCGAGGCGTCGAGATCGACGAGCAACGCGATCACGAGCTCGATCTGCTCGTCGATCGCCCGACGATCGACCTGATCGGCCTCATTCGTGCGCCGGGCGGAAGCGCCCGCTCACCGTTGCTTCACATGTGCGGATCCCCCGCCTCAGGCCTCGCCGCTGCGTGGCGCCGCCGAGCGTGACGCAGATGCGGGCGCTCTGGGCGGGCTCGCGGCGCTCCGCCGCGCTCGCATGACTCACGCCGCCTCCCCCGCCTCCACCGGCAGCGCGATCCGCGCCGTCGTTCCTTCGCCCACCCGGCTCTCGATCTCCAGCCGGCCGCCGTGCGCCTCCACGATCCGGCGGGCCAGCATCAGGCCGAGGCCGACGCCGCCGGTCGCGCGGGTGCGGCTCTGGTCGCCGCGGAAGAAGGGGCGGAACAGGTGGGGCAGGTCCTCCTCGGGGATGCCGACGCCGCGATCCTCCACCTCAATCACGGCGGCGCCGCCGTCGAGGCGGGCGCGCAGCGTCACGGGTGCGTCGGCGTCGGAGTACTTCTGCGCGTTGTCGAGCAGGTTGTCGATCGCCCGCCGGAGCAGGGAGCGGTCGGCCGTGAATGACACGGGCCCGTCGAGATCCACCGCGAGGGCGAGCTGCCGCTCGGGAGAGCGCGCGCGGAAGCGGGTCGCCGCGCCCTCGACGAGATCGCCGAGATCCGCCGGCGCGCGCTCGAGTCGCGGGAGGCCGCCGGGGTTGACGGCGAGATCGAGCCGCGCGGCGGTGAGCACGTCGTTGACCAGCCGCTCGAGCTCGCCGAGGTCCTCCGCGAGCTCGCCGAGGTAGCGGCGGACGCGCTGGGGATCGCCCTCGCTCGCGAGATCCAGCACGACCCGGATCCGCGACAGGGGGGTGCGCAGCTCGTGGGAGACGTTGGCGAGCAGCTCCTTCTCGGCGCGGCGCAGCGCGACCAGGCGATCGGCCATCTCGTCGAAGGAGCGGGCGAGATCGCCGATCTCGTCCTGCCGCGCGATCGCTGAGCGCACCTCTAGCTGGCCCGCGCCAAAGGCCTGGGCCACTCCGCGCAGGCGCTCGATGGGGCGCGCCACGGACCGGGCGAGCGGGATGGAGGCGGCCGCGAGCACCAGCAGGACCGCGAGGAGCGCGACCACCGCGGGCGTGATGGGCGAAGCGGGAATGGCGCGA
The DNA here is from genome assembly GCF_051529605.1 of Sorangium sp. So ce296. Lineage (NCBI taxonomy): Bacteria > Pseudomonadati > Myxococcota > Polyangiales > Polyangiaceae > Sorangium > Sorangium sp. So ce296. Next base: position 11,962,321 of record NZ_CP150325.1, on the reverse strand, counting down.
TGGGCGATCGCGTGGCCGACGCGGCGGCCGTCGGTGAAGAGGCCGACGGCGTGCGTGTGCGGGGGACCGATGGGCGTGGCTACCCCGGGCTCGAGGCGCGCGGCCTGCTCGGCAGGGAGCGGGGGCAACGGGGGATGGACGCCGGTGGCGAGGAGCGCGCCGCGCGCGTCGTAGAAGGACAGCTGGATGTTGGCGCGGCCTTTGAGGGCGGCGAGCTCGCGCTCGAGGCGCGCCGGATCGCCCGTGGAGAGGGCCATGTGATCCACCACCCAGGCGGTCGTGCCGTCGACGCGCTGATCCATGGCGGGGCGCACCATCGACTCCAGCACCAGGAAGACCGAGGCGCCGGCGAGGAAGATGAGAAGCAGGCCGTGGAGGTAGACCCGGACCAGGAAGCGGCGCAGCGCGCGGCCGGTGCGGCTCACAGGTCCGCCTCGTCGTCGGCGAGCAGGTAGCCGGCGCCGCGCACGGTCTTGAGCAGGCGCGGGCGCTTCGGGTCCTCCTCGAGCTTCTGCCGGAGGCGCGAGATGCGGACATCGATGGAGCGATCGAAGGCCTCCTCCGCGGCGCCCTTGGCCAGATCGAGCAGCTGCTCGCGGGTGAGCACCCGGCCCCGGCGCTCGGCCAGCACGCGGAGCAGCGTGAACTCGTAGGCGGTGAGCGCGAGCTCCCGGCCGCCCAGGGTGGCCCGCAAGCTGCCGGTGTGGAGCACCAGAGGGCCCACGCGCAGCACCCGCGGCCCCGAGGTGACCTGGCCGCGGGCGCGGCGGACCATGGCGCGGATACGCGCGAGCAGCTCGCGCGAGGAGAAAGGCTTGGTGAGGTAATCGTCCGCGCCCATCTCCAGGCCGAGGACGCGATCGGCCTCTTCGGCCCGGGCTGTCACCATCAGGACCGGCACGTCGGAGCCCTCGCGCAGGGCCTGGCAGACCTCGAGACCGCTCCGGCGCGGGAGCAGGAGGTCGAGGATGATCACGTCGTGGCCGCCGCGCCGGCCCTCGCGCAGGCCGGCCTCGCCGTCGGCGGCGTGGGTGATGGAGACGCCGTGCTCCTCCAGGTACTCGCGGGTGAAGCGGGCGAGGCGCTCGTCGTCCTCGACGAGGAGGGCGCGGATCGGAGGCTCCAGGGTATCCATTCGAGATCCGAAGATAACCCCGGGCGGGGCGGGGCGAGCCCGCCTGCAACACTCCGACACACTCCAGCAACGACGCCCACATGGCGGGCGGCCATCGTCGCGGGCGGGTCGGGCGGACGTGGAACGCCTTCGTGAGGAGAGCGGCCTTCCTCCTCTCGATCACCGGCGTCGCCGGCCGAGCAAAGAAGGCGCCAAGGAGAACTGACATGGTTCACGCTCGATTTCTGCGATGGGCGGCAGGGCTTCCGGCCCAGGCCGCGCCTTTCGTCCGCTCGGAGCGACTCATGTTGAGAAACATGGGAACGGACTCCGCCTCCTCGGGCCGGGGCAGCGGGGGCGCTAGAGGGCTCTCGCCCATCGCGCTCTTGCTCGTCCTCGTCCCGGCGTCGTGCACGAAGACGACCGATGATGCGCAGGCCGACACGGGCACGCACGTCGGAGAGCATGCCCAATGCGGCATACCCTACGATCCAGATCCGCGCGACGCAACGATGACCGGGGAGCTCATCCGGATCTACACGAGCGAGGGCGACCCGAACGATCCCTCGGACGACCAATACGACCTGCAGTTGCCTCAGGAGATGTTCGACTGGATCGAGGAGCAGAAATGGGATCAGGAGCACGGCGACTGGCACAACATCCGGCGCTGGGATCAGGGCTGCGTGCAGGGCCGCCCAGGAGGCATTTGCGAGGGCGCCGAGGTCATGGCAGCGCGTGGCTTGTGGCGCGCCGAGATCCAGGAAGGCGAGCCCGGCGACGGCTATGCGTTCCTCGTGATGCATCGCCACATGATCCGTGGATTCAAGGAAGCGTTCCCCAAGCACGCCGCCATCATCAGCGGCTTCAAGGAGGTGCCGCTGACCCAGGACGATCCCGAGAACCCGTTGCCGTGGGTCGACATCCGCTGGAGCGAGGACCAGCTGGCAGCGATCGCGCTCCTGCAGGACATCGAGAACAACCTCGATCTGTTCGAAAGCGAGGACGACTTGGGACAATGGATCCAGCTGGGAGAGGGCGGGTTCCCGCCGGGGGGTCCTGGCGGGTTCCCGCCGGGGGGTCCTCCCGGCTTTGGCGGCGGACCGGGCGGGAGCGACGATGGAACGGGTGGGAGTGACGGATCGGCTGGCGGCGACGGAACGAGTGGAGGCGGTGGCGGACCGGGTGGGGGCGGGGGTGGACTGGGTGGGGACGGGGGTGGAACGGACGATTCCGGCCGTCCTCCGGGTGGCATCCACGGCGGGCTGCACTCGCAGTGGGCCGTGCCAGGCTCGCCGTACAACCTGGTCGACAACAACGTCAATGTCGCCCTGGTGTCCTTCTGGCGGCTGCATGGTTGGATCGACGACATGTGGGAGCGCTATCGGGTCGCGAAGGGCATTGGAGAGGACGAGGCGAAATACAAGGCCGAGATGATCGCCCAGTGCGAGGAGATGCATGCGCTCGGCCACGCGGCGCCACCGTCCAGCGGCCCGACCACCACGGAAACGGGCGTGTTCGCGGAGAAGGTGGCGCCCATCCTGAACGCGTACTGCACCGGCTGCCACGGCGCGGTGGCTGCTTCCAAAGGGCTGGTGCTCAGCGGTGTGGCCCCCTCCAAGGTGCGCGAAGCCCTGGTCGGGGTGACGGCCACCGAGATCGATATGCCGCTGGTCGATCCAGGCTCCCCCAGCACGAGCTGGTTGATCCGCAAGCTGACCGGAGACTTTAGCAACATCGAATGCACCGAGTGCGGCACGACGATGCCCCCCGCCGGCGTGAAGCCCACGGACGAGGAGATCCAGACAATCCGCGCCTGGATCGAGGCGGGCGCCACGGCGGAGTGACGCGCGCCGGGCGGCCAGGGGCCACCAGGCGTTCTTCTCTCAGCGGCGGCGCTGACTGACACGGGACGTCGGATGTTTCCAGGAGGAAGAGATGAGAGACGAGATGGAGCAGAGAAAAGCGCCACGCGCCGTCACGCGGCGCGATGTTCTTCATGGCCTCGGTATCGCCCTGTCGGTGATGCCCCTTGCCAGCCTCGGCGGATGCGGCGACACGGGATCGAGCGGCACCGGCGGCTCGAGCGGGACCGGCGGCTCGAGTGCGACGGGCGGCGCCGGCGGCACCGGAGCGACGGGCGGAACCACGAGCGCCGGCGACTGGGCGAGCGGCGGCACGGCATCGATGTCCGGCGACTATCCAGATCCCTTCACGGACGACCTCGGCACCACCTGTGCCATGACCTGCGCGCTCATGCTCGGGCCCTGCTATGCGGAGACAATCGAGCGAAGGGACATCAGCGAGGGGTACCCGGGCCTGCCCGTCCGGCTCGCGCTCCTCGTCGTCGACGAGTCCTGCAACCCTGTCGAGGGCGCTTCCGTCGATATCTGGCACACCCGCAATGCAGGCCTGTATTCTGGCAATGACGCGGTGGATATGTGCACGTTCGATGACGCCGATGCCGAGTCGCACCGTTACTTCCGCGGCGTGCAGACGACCGGCGCCGACGGCCGGGTCGACTTCGACACCTGCTATCCGGGGTGGTACGAGGGGCGCGCCGTCCACATCCACTTCACCCTGCGGGTCGGAGGTCAGGAGTACGTCACGTCCCAGCTCTTCTTCCCCGAGGATCTGACCGCGCAGATCTTCGCCGAGCACGCGGACTACAAGGAGTTCGGGCAGCCGGACACGAGCAACTCGACAGATCTCGTCTACGTGGGTGACGAGGCCCTGCTCTCGACCGCACTCCAGCCCGACGGCGCGCTGCTCGCGTGGAAGGTGCTCGTGATCCGCTCGTCGCTGGAGGAGACGCTTTGCGGCGACACCAGCGGGCCGCCCATCCCGCCCGGCGCTGGGGGTGGCCCGCCCGGCGCTGGGGGTGGCCCGCCCGGTGCTGGGGGTGGCCCGCCCGGCGGCTGAACCGCAGCTATCGAGCCCATCGCCCGGGAGCGCTCTCGCCGCGCCACGGCGCCACAGAGCGGGCGAACCACGGCTCGAAGAGGCGGGCGATGCCGCGCGGCGAGCGCAGGCGCCTGGTGCGGGGGCGACCGGCTTCGCGTCCGCGCTGGTTTCGCGCGTCAGCAATCCCTGGCGGGACTCTTCCGCGGGGGCGAACCGTTGCGATCTGTCGCTTCCCCGGGGATTTGGGGAGAGCGTGACGACGGATCGCAGCCCCTCGGAAGGCGTGGGCCCAACCCGGGCCCAAGCGTCAAGCCTCAGGCCTGAGGAGCTCGCCGTGACCGATCCGTCGCCTCGGGCGGCCGTCGTCGCCTCGCTCGCGTGCACCCTGAGCCGCGCCGTCGCTCTCGGGGATGAGGTGGCGGCCCGGGTCGTTCACGGGGCGCTCGGTCGGCTGCTCGGGCTGCCGGTGGCACCGGAGGCATGAGCCTCCTCACGCATCTGGCGACCGACCAGCACGTCAGCGCCTCGACCCAGAACCAAGCCCCTCGCCGCCATCCTCTTCCTCTACACCCACGTCCTCGCGCTCCCCCTCGCGCGGCACGTCGATTTCACCCGAGCGAAGCGCCCCGCGCGCCTCCCCGCGGTGCTGACTCCGACCGAGGTGAGCTCTCTCCTGGATCGCATGACCGGCGTCCCGCTCCTTTTGGCCTCCCTCCTGTACGGCGCCGGCCTCCGTCTGCTTGAATGGGCCGAGCTCCGCGTGAAGGACCTCGCCTCGCGGAGTTGACGAGCATCGAGAATGGCTCGAGGAGAGGGCTCCCCTTCGCCCTCGGCGGCGGTCCGGTATGGGTGGACCGCCTCGGGCTGCGCGTGAGCAGTCGCAGCCTCTTGGCTAGATTAGGGGTGAAAGCTGGTCGAGCCCATAGGATCGCAATCAGCTGCGCGGACCGACGACGACGGCGTCCACGTCGGTCACGAGCCCGCCCACGGCTGGCGCCCACGCAGCTCGCGCACGTCGAGCTCGCCGGAGTCGAGCAGGCTGGCGCGGAGCTCACGATCATCGTGAGCCCGCTCGTGCCGGCCGCTTCACCCAGTCGAGCGGATCGTACGGCGGGGCGAGCGGACGCAGCAGGGCCACGGCCGCGATGCTACCCGAACGCGTCCCCCGGCTCACGAAATCGACGCGCGGCGGGCCTGCCATTCGTCGCGGGAGAGCTTGCGTTCCGGCGAGCCCCTTTTGTGGCTCGCCTGCACTCCATCCGGCGAGCCCCTTTTGTGGCTCGCCTGCACTCCAGCCCCTCCGGTGAGCACCCCAAGCTCCCTCACCACCCGCAGGCGCGGCCCAGCGTGCGTCCGCTGATTACCTCAGCTCGTAGACGTCCACCGTGTCCACCAAGACGTGGGGCACAAGGACGCGTCCACGCTTCGTATCGTAGCCGATATCCGTGGGCGTCTTCTGCTCTGGAATCGCGATCTCGAAGGTTCCGCCGAGCTTCTCCAGCACGCTCTCCCAGCGCCGACGCGGCGGCCGCCGTACTGGAAGAGCACCGTTCTGCGCCGCAAGGCGCTCGGTGACGCCGCATAGCGTCTCGTGATCCGGCCGGCACCGGCACGTTCACGGAAGGCGCGGCGATGACGAAGGCGGCAGGGGACGCTACGTCCATCGCCGTGCCGGCCAGCGCCGGAACGTACAAGCTGCATGTCGTCGATGCGCAGGCAAAAAATCTCGGTGGATCGGCGGCGCAGCTGCGGGTGCGCTCACATGCCGCGGTGGGCGCTACAGCAGTGGCGCCCACCTTGCTTCCCCGACCGGCCGTGGCAGCGGGCGCTGGCGAGCGAGGCTACCGCGAGCGTACCCGAGCTCAGACGCGACGCGCCAGCTGCTGCAGCCACCATTCGAGCAGCCGCGAGCGGCGGCCGAGCTCGGCGCGCGGCGGCATCGAACGGCGTGGGCACGTCATCAGATACACGACTGCTTGCATGCCTTCGAGCGCGGTCTCCACGCTCTCGCGTCGCTGAACGCCGAACTCGACCCAGCTTCGCTCTGGTCCCCGCTTCAAACCGCAATCGAGGTGTCGAGCCCGAAGATCTCGTCCACGCGGAAATCTGCGCAGGTTTCTCGAGACTCTGGGCGTCAGTCGTCCCATTCGCAAATGTATGAGGTGTCGATGTTGCCGTCGTCCCAGGTGCCGTCGGCGACCATCTTCACCCAGCGCTCGTTCGCGGGGTTGTCCGGCTGGCCCGGCTGCCAGTGCGTGTAGGTCACCGGGCTGCCATTGATCCACTCGTAGTGATTGACGTCCTTCAAGTTGTTCATGCCCATCCACGGGCGGGTGGTGCCCGCGAGCGTCAGCACGAAGGCATCTTCTGGTTGACTCTCGATGCAGACCAAATAGCCTCCCAGCCCGGAGCAGATCGCCTGAGCTGCCGCTGCATCGATGGTTGCAGTCGTATGGCGGTACCAATGACCGTTGAACTGCACGGCGTCGCCGGGATGCGCGCCCGAGCTCGAGCCGCCCGTTCCCATACCAGCGCTTCCTCCGTTGTCTCCACCGCCGCTGGTTCCTCCGCTGCCGCCTTGCCCGGAGCCATTACCACCATCACCACCACCACCACCGCCACCAGCCGTCGCGGAGCCAGCCGTTCCGGCACCACCGGTCGTCACGGCTCCGCCCTCCGCGCTGCCTTGCCCGGCCGAGCCTTCGTTGCTTCCCGGCGGGGAGTCCGAGGAGCAGGAGACGAGCAGTCCTGAGGCAAGGAAGCCCCAAAGCTTCAGAGAAAAATCCGAGAGTTTCATCGATTCGTTCCAGCTTTCGACCCGCAAAAGACCGATGTGGCGTTCGCGTCGCAGCACCCGGACTCATGGGGAATGGGGATACAGATCGGGTCGATTGTGAACGTTCACATTTTCGGTGTCAATTCAAATCCACGGGCTCGGCGATCGGCGCGAGCCGTTCGCGGATCTCCCCTCGGTGGTCCCGGTTCAGGTTGACCCCACCGCCGTCCTCCGACGGCGACGATCAAGGTCGAAACTGCGACTGCCAGAGCAACCAGGGAAGTCCCGACGGACTCCCCCCAATCGGCCCTGCCGACCGCGCACGATCCAGAATCAGCGCTTCACGCGCGCTTCCGTTTCCGTGGCGGCGCAGGCTCGCCCAGGACGGGGCGTTGTTCGGCGTGCTGACGCGCCTCTTCGTCGAGAGCGTCGAGCGGTTCTACGAAGAGCGCGCCGCGCGCCGAGGCGCGTGCGGCGCGGTCAGGAGCGGCGCGGTGACCCTCGTGCAACGCACGTCCGGCGACATGCGGCTCAATCCGCATCTGCACGTGGTCTTCCTCGACGGGGCTTATCACGAAGACGGCACCGAGCTCGTGCGGAACGAGCTCGGTCACCTGCGAACGCGCGAGGTCGGTCAGGTCCTAGAGCACGCCGTCGGGCGGATGCTCCGTTACCTCCGGCGGCACGGGCACCTCGAGATCGAGCACGACGTCGAGGAGGACGACGAGCCCGAGGCAGCGCTCTGCGCCTCCGCCGTCTCGGGACGAGAGCCAGCGTGTCCGTAAGGATCTACGCCGGCACGCAGCTCGTGAAGGTGCACGCGCGCGTTGCGCCGGGCAAGCGCTCCACCGACCCGAGCGACTACCCCGTGGGCAAGGACATCGCGGCCGAGCGCGATGTGGCTTCGCTCATCGCGAGCGCGAAGAAGTGCGGCGTGCACGTCGGCATCTACGCCGAGCGGCTGCTCGATGTGCCGCTCCCCTGGACGCGCATGCGGCTCGTCTATGCGCTGCTGCGGCTGTGCAACAAGTTCGGCAACGGGCGCGTCGAGGCGATCTGCCAGAGCGCGCTCGCGTTCGATGTCGTCGACGTGCAGCGCGTGACGCGCATGCTCGAGGCGGCGAAGACGCCCGCGTCACCGCCCACGGACGAGCGCAAGGTCGTCACGCTCCCCACGCCGCGGTTCGCGCGCAGCACCGAGCACTTCGCGACGCGCACGCTGGCGGCTGCCGCGACGAAGGAGGAAGCGTGATGAGCTCGAGCGAAGTCGACCCTGCGCTCGTCACGGCGCTCAAGCGCCTGCGCCTCGGCCGCATCGCAGCGACGTTGCGTGAGCGGCTGCTGCTGGCCGAGAAGCAGTCGATGGGGCACGAGGAGATGCTGCTCATGCTGCTCACCGACGAGATCGCGCGCCGCGAGGCGAGCGCGACGGAGAGCCGCGTACGCGACGCCGGGCTCGATCCCAACATGCGGCTGGAGCTCTGGGACAAGACCGCGAAGGTCAGCTTCGACAAGCGTCTGCTCGGTGGGTTCACGAGCCTGCGCTTTCTGGAAGAACACAAGCACATCGTCATCCTCGGCTCGGTCGGCGTGGGCAAGACCTTCCTCGCGAACGCGCTCGGACACCTCGCGTGCCAGCACGGCTACAGCGTGCGTTTCCTGCGCGCCGACGCGATGCTGCGCAGGCTGCGCCAGAGCAGGCTCGACAACTCACGCGACGCCGAGATGGTCGCGCTCACGACCGTCGATCTGCTCATCCTCGACGACTTCGCGCTCGAGGCGATGAGCAAGGAAGAGAGCCGCGACGTCTACCAGCTCTTCCTCGAGCGCACCGGCCACGCGTCGATGATCGTCACGAGCAATCGCGACACGGCCGAGTGGCTCGCGATGTTCGACGACGTGCTGCTCGCGCAGAGCGCCGTCGACCGGTTCAAGAACGCGGCGTTCGACTTCATCGTCGAGGGCGAGTCGTACAGGCCACGGCTCAAGCCGAAGCTCGACGAGAGCAACACGGCCGCGCCAGTGCCCGCGCGCAGCAAGCCGCCCACCCATCCACGCAGCAAGCGGCGATGACCGCTGCGGCCCCGGCGAGGACGTCGATCCCGGGGCCGCGCCGCTGACCCCCTCGCTCCACTCGCCGCGCCTCGCTCACCCTCGTCAAGGTGACCGCGAGGGGCACCGGGGGCGGGGTGGACGTTCTGCTCCTGCGCGTCGCGGCTCCTGCGCCGGATCTACCAGGGGGCCCGGGTGGCCCCATGACCCTGCAAAAAGAGGGACGTCGCCGGTCGCTTCGCGCCCGGCTCCGGAGACCTCGACACGCTTCGCGGTCTCGGGCATGGTCGAGACCGATCACGTCGTCTCCCCCTGGCCCCATGACCCTGCAAAGGGGTGGCCCCATGACCCTGCGACGTGGCAGAGAAGAGCCCCTGACCTCACGGGTCAGGGGCTCTTCTTCTGCGTCCGGAGGGGGACTTGAACCCCCACGCCCGATAAAGGGCACGAGCACCTCAAGCTAGCGCGCGGTATTCGCAGGCGTTTCAGGCGTGGAAGGCGCCGGTCGGTGAGCACCGCCTCATGGATGCGACGATCGGATGGGCTTGGTCGAGGTTCGATCAGCCCCAGGCTCCCCGCCAATGCGCCTGTTCGCGCGCTCTGCGCCGCACCAGCGTAACGTATACAATATTACGCTGAGCTCGTCCAAACGCCGTGCGAAGGTGCCAAGCAAAGCGGCGCGGCGAAGGGTGAGCCGGTAGCGAACGCGGTTGTCAAGCGACAGCAACTTTTCCTGACGCTCTACACCCTATAACGCCAGTCGTTGGGCCGTAAGAGCGCGGGGACGCAGGCACGATCCCGAAACAGGCGGCAGCGTATCAAACGGTCCAGCAACAGGCCGGCGAGCAAAGAAGAATCCCTCGGCGCTGCGCCGTCAGGCCAGTCGCCGACCCCGATCGGTGATGCCGCGGGCCCTTCACCTCAGGCGACGCGGCGGCGGAGGGCGCCCCGTTGGGCCACACCGGAGCCGCCCTCGGCGGCGAAACAGGCGGAAGTTATCGAAATCGCTACTGTTTCCGGCGGCCGCTCGCCATCGACCGGTTTTTCTGGCGGGATTTCTGACACGCGAGCTAAGGATAGTTCAGCTCAATGATGTTGCCGTCGGCGTCGACCGAGAGCTCGAACTCCACACCCCCGATCACGATGTTCGCCTCGTAGGAGAGCTTCCCGTCGTGCAGCTGGGGATGCGGATCGCGTAAGGTTCTATACGTCAACCAGCGCGTGCAGCGTGGCTGTACGGTGGGACGGCCACTACGAGGAGATTGATTTTCGGATCGCGTTTGGATTTCCTGACCCTGGGGCATCCGGAGACATGCTCCGGTGCCAGAAATCCAATGGATGCTCACCCTCGAATCATGCCTGTCTCCAGGTACTACGCCAACGTGTAGCCGATCTTCGGCCGGGGCGTGTCCGCACATGAGGCAGGCTGTCAGCTTGGCTTGCGACGCTTCGTCGGGTCGTACTCCTCCTTGCTCTTCCACATGGCCTTGCTCTTCCACATGGACAGAGCGATGGCAGCGCCGCGACCTGCGCGGCCGTGGAGGTCGAGGGCGCCGCCCTGACGGCGGCCCTCGGGGGCGTCGCCGCGTTCGCGCTGCCCGGCGGGCGCATCCTCGCGGTGGGCTCCGAGGCCGGCGACGACGGGCCGACGCGGAGCTTCCTGGTCCACGTCGCGGCGGCGCAGGTCGAGGAGCTGCCGCTGCGGGCGCCGCGGCGAGGCGCTGCCGTGGTGCCCGCGCCGAACGGGACGCTCGCGCTGCTCGGCGGGGTCCACGCGGACGGGACGCCGGCGCTGACGCTCGAGACGTTCTTCCCAGAGTGAGCGGGCGACAGGCGGGCTCGCCGGGCCGGCGCAGGCGCAACGGCACGCCTGATGCGAGGCTCGTCACGAGAGCGCGGTCACGCTCCGTACCGCCGAAGTCCGGCGCCATGCCCGCATACCCATCCATGGTGCGCACGGCTCGGAGCTCCCGGGATACGCGCGGGGCGGGTCGTTCACGGTGTCTTCACATATCGAAACAATTCCTTCGCTCACGTAACACAATTTTGTCACAGGATCTCCATCCACCACGCGACCACGGGAGTGAATCGATGGATATTAGATTCCTTACGACCACGGCGACGGCCGTTGTGCTGGCCACCGCGACGCTTCAGGGCTGCGGCGACTCGACCCCTGACGCCGACGGAACCACGGGGGCGACCGCCAGCACGGGGATGGGAGGTGGAGGCGCAGGGGGAGCGGGCTCGGGCGGCGAGGAGGACGACGCCAAGGAGGACCCCGACTACGATGCTGCGTTTCCGCAGGACCGCGTGCCCCGCCTCGATATCACCATCACGCGGGAGAACTGGCAGGCCATGCTCGACGACATGACCGCCCAGGTGGGCGCCTTCGGCGAGGGCGGCCTCGGCGTCCCGGGCGGGCCGGGCGGGCCGGGCGGCGACGGCGGCAGCGTCCCGGGCGGGCCGGGCGGCGACGGCGGCAGCGCCCCGGGCGGCCCCGGCGCGCCGCCGCAGGAGCTCTTCGACGCGTGCGCCGGGCTCACGCTCGGCGACGCCTGCGCCGCGCAACTCGCAGGGAACGAGCTCGCGGGGACATGCGCCGAGTACAGCGACGGCAGCCTGTTCTGTGAGCCGAGTGGTGGGCCGGGAGGGCCGGGAGGGCCGGATGGCGGCAGCATCGATCTGATCGACGATACGCCCATCTACGTCGAGTGCGACGTCGCGACCGAGGACCGGGAGTGGCATCACGTCGGCATCCGCTTCAAGGGCAACTCCAGCCTGGCCATGCCCTGGTCGCAGGGCAGCTGGAAGCTCCCGCTCCGCCTCTCGTTCGATAAGTTCGAGGACGATTACCCGGAGATCAAGGACCAGCGGTTCTACGGCTTCAAGAACCTGAGCCTGGCCAACGGCACGGGGGATCAATCCCTCGTGCGCGAGAAGATCGCGACCGAGATCTTCGCCAGAGCGGGCGTCCCGTCGCCGGCGACCGCCTTCTACCGGGTCTTCATCGACCACGGAGAGGGGCCCACCTACTTCGGGCTGTACACCGGGATCGAGCTCCCGTCGGACAAGGTGTTCCTGAAGACCCAGTTCGACAACGACGAGGGCAACGTCTACAAGCCCGACGGCGCCGGCGCGACCTGGGCCACGTGGGATCCGGACACCCTCGGCAAGGAGAACAATAAAGACGAGGCCGACTTCTCGGACGCGCAGGCGCTCTTCGACGCGCTGCACGCGGACCGGACCGACGCCCCGGCGTGGCGCGCCGGGCTGGAGGCTCACCTCGACGTCGAGGGCTTTCTGCGCTGGCTCGCCGTCAACACCGTGATCGAGGACTGGGACCAGTACGGCCGCATGGCGCACAACTACTTCCTGTACGCGGACGAAGACAGAGACGGCCAGTTCCGGTGGATCCCCTGGGATCACAGCTTCGCGTTCGCGACGAGCGGGGGATTCGGCCGGGGGCTGTCCCTCTCGCTGGACGAGTTGACCGACGAATGGCCGCTGATCCGCTTCCTCCTCGACGATCCGGTCTACGCCGAGATGTACCGGGACAACCTCGCCCAGACCGTGCAGGTCGATTACGAGCCGGCCGCCGCCGAGCAGCGCTTCCGCGAGGCGCACGCGCTGATCGCACCGTACGTCGTCGGCCCGGAGGGCGAGATCGAGAAACACACCTTCGTGGAATCGGAGGCCTCGTTCAACGAGGCCCTGGACGAGCTGATCGCCCACGCCAGCACGCGCCAAGAGGACGTGACCACGTTCCTCGGGCAGTGACGCACAGGGATCGCTGACCGGCGAGCGCCGCGCGGAAGGGTCATATGAACGAGCTGTTCGAGCCTGTCATCACCGGGAGCGTCTTCGAGTGGCGCAGGGCCGTCGTGGCCCTCCTGCTCGCCTTCGGGCTCGGCCAGGTGATCGCCGCCGTGTACATGGCCACCTTTCGCGGCCTGTCGTACGCGCGGACCACCGTGCATGGGATGGCCATGGGCAGCATCATCACCTGCATGCTGATGCTCGCCATCGGCGCCAACATCGCCGCGGGCATCGGCGTCGCGGGCGGCCTGAGCGTGGTCCGCTTCCGCACCACCATGCGCGATCCGCGCGACATCATCTTCGTCTTCGCGGCGCTCGGCGTGGGCATGGCGAGCGGCCTCCAGGCCTACGGCACCGCCATTGCGGGGACGTTGATCTTCGGGGGCGGGGCCGTGCTCCTGCACGTCACGGGCTACGGCGCGCGCCGGCAGCCGGATGGACTCCTCCGCTTCGTCGCGCCCTCGGGACAGGGGGTCGAGGAGGCCATCGCCAGGATCCTCCGCGCGCACTGCCGCACCTTCTCGCTGGTGACGCTCCGCGAGGCGGCGCAGGGCACGGTCATGGAGCACGCCTACCAGGTCAGCGTCCTCGCCCCCGAGCTCCGCACCCCGCTCGTCACCAGCCTCCAGGCCCTCCCGGGGATGCGCGACGTCTCCCTGCTGCTGCAGGAGCCGACGCTGGATCTCTGAATCAGGGGCCTCGGATACCCACGCTCCCGCCGGTCCCTTCCGGCTGCTTCTTGCGCGCCGCGTGGCGCCAGAGACCCAGAACGAGCTTTGAGGGCAGTGGACCAGTGCCGTTGATTCATTGCGCTGTTCAGCGCGCGAGGATCCTTCCATGATGATCACCCACCGACTCCGCGCGGCGCTCCAGGACGCCGCCCCCTGGATTTGCCTTGTCGCCACCCTCGGCGTCACCTCGTACCTCCATTTCGGCGGCGACGATCGCGGGCCCATCGTCGGCTTCGAGCAGCCGGTGCTCCAGGCGCTCGCCCCCACCGAGATCGCGCGGGTGGCGTCGATCCACGTCGGCCTCAACGACGAGGTGGCCCCGGGGCAGATCGTGGCCACGCTGGACACCTCCGCGATCGACGCGGAGATCGCCGTCGCCCAGGCGGAGGCGGCGCAGCTCGAGGCCGAAGCGCGGGCCGAGCAGTCCCTCCTCGCCCACGAGCTCGACCTGACCGTCGAGGAGCTTCAGCGCGATCTGGCGCGGCAGCGCGAGGAGCAGCTCCAGGCGAGCGCCGAGGCCCAGGTGCTCGGCGACGAGGTCGCCAGGGTCAAGCAGCTCGTCGAGGACCGGCTGGCGGTCGTCGACGACCTCTCCAAGCTCGCCGTGCAGCAAGCCGGCGCCGCGGCCCTCGCCGCGGAGAAGCCCCGCACGCTCGGCCTCCTCTCCCGGCAGATCCAGGTCGCCAAGCAGCGCCGGCAGGAGGCGGAGGGGCAGCCGTCCGCGGCCGCGGCCAAGCTGGAGGCCGACCTGCTCGTCGCCCGGCGCAACGTCGAGATGCTCGAGCAACGCCGGGCGGGCTACGCGCTCCGCGCCACGAGCGGCGGGCGCGTCGCCGGCATCGACAAGCAGGTCGGCGACGTGGCCGCGCCCGGCGAACCGGTGGTGCGCGTGGTGAGCCCGCGCGGCGCCGTGGTCGCCTGCGTCCCGGAGCGCTCCGCCCTCGGCCTCGCCGAGGGGGACGCCGCCCGGCTCTGGGTCCGCGGCCGGCGCGGCGAGCCGCTCCCCGGCAAGATCGCCGCGCTGGGCCCGCTCGTCGCCGAGCTGCCCATGCGCTGCTGGACGTCGCCGCGGCAGCCCATGTGGGGCCGTGAGGTCACCATCGCGCTCGAGTACCCCGTGGACGTCCTCGCCGGCCAGGCGTTCGACGTGGTGTTCAAGCCCGGCCACGCCGCGCTCAGCGCCGCCCCGTCCTCCGCCGCCCCACCGTCGCCCGCCGCAGCGGTGCGCGCGCTCGCCATGCGGGTGCCGCCGGCGCTCTCGCAGCGATCGCGGTTCGAGCCCTCGGGGCTCCTCGTTCGCCCCGCCGAGGGGCGCTACCTGATCATCAGCGACGACACGGGCCATGACGGCAAGGACGACGAGGGCGCGCCGTGGCTCTTCGCGATGTCCGCGACCGGCGCCGTCGACCCGGAGCCCGTCGTGGTGCAGGGCGTCGACGAGCTCGTCGACGTCGAGGGGATCGCCGCCGGCGACGCGGGCGAGATCTACCTCCTCTCCTCGCAGAGCTACAACAAGAAGGGGCGGCGCAAGCCGGGCCGCACGGCGCTCCTCCGCCTGCGCAGCGACGGTCAGGGCTTCCGCGTGGACGGCGAGGTCCACCTCGCCGAGATGCTCGACGCGAGCGCCGAGCGCGCCGCGGCGCTCGGGCTCCCGCGCGGCACGCGCGAGCTCGACATCGAGGGCATCGCCTTCAACCAAGGCTCGCTCTACCTCGGGCTGAAGGCCCCGCTCGACGCGCAGGGCAACGCGATGATCTGGCGGGTCGCGTCGCCGGGCGCGCTCTTCCCGGAACGGCGGCCCGCGACGGGCACCGCCGGCAGGGGCAAGGGCAAAGGAAGCGAGCCCCCGGCCGACCCGAAGCTCCTCGAGGACGCCGGCCTCTCGCTCTGGGCGCGCGCGCGCGTCGACGTGGATCTCGCGGGCCGGGCCACGCCGGGCGGCATCTCCGATCTCCTGTTCCTGCCCGACGGCTCGCTCGCCATCGCGTCGACGCCCTCCACGGCGGACGGCGACGCGGGCGCGCTCTGGCGGGTCGACGGCCCGCAGCCCGGCGCCCTCGCCCCGCGCCTCGTGCAGCGCTTCCCTGGGCTGAAGCCCGAGGGGATCGCCCCCTCGCTGTCCGCGGGCAAGCTGATGGTCGTCTTCGACGCCGGCAGCAGCGCGCCGTCTTTCCAGGAGCTCTCGTGGGACCGCTGAGGGTCGAGCGCGTCCTCCTCGCCGCGCTGGGCCTCGCGCTCGCGGGCTGCTACGCGCCGAGCAGCGCGCCCGGCGTCGAGCGCGCCGTCGCCCTCTACCGCCAGGACCGCGCGCGCGGCGGCGCTCACCCCGCGCCGCGAGGAGGCCCTGCGCTCCGCCCCGCCGCGCGCGCGGCCGCGGGCGCGGCTCCCGGCACGCTGACCGTGGACCAGGCGGTGGCCATGGCCAGGGACAACAGCCCGCGCCTCGCCGAGCTCACCGCCCTCGCGGACGCGGCCGAGGCCGCGGCCGCGGCGGAGAGCCACCACGAGAACCCGGAGCTCCGCGTCTCGCAGCTGCGCCTCGACGAGGTCCTCGCCGGCGAGCCACGGCTGGCAGCCGGGGTCCGCTTCCGCCCCGCCCGCCCGGGCGAGATCGACGCCGAGGTCGCCGCGGCGCGCGCCGAGGAGGCCGCCGCGCGCGCGGAGGCCCACGCCGAGGTGCTCGCCGTCGAGGCCGACATCCGCTGGCTCTTCGACGACGCGATCCTGCTCGAGGCGGAGATCGCGGCCGCGGACGCCGTCGTCGCGGTGCGCCGGGCCATCGCCGCGAACGCCAAGACCCGGGTCCAGGCTGCCGCGGCCACGGCGCTCGACGAGGCCAAGGCTGAGCTGTCCGCGATCGAGGCGGAGCAGGATAGCGTGGACCACCGCGCGCGCCTGCGCGCCGTGCGCGGCGAGCTCCTGGAGCGCGTCGGGCTCGACCCCGCCGCGCCCGTGCGCCTCGTCGGCGATCCGCTGGCCGCGTGGCCGCCCCCCGCGCTCCCCTCGGAGGACGCGCTGATCGAGACGGCGCTCAGAAACCGCCTCGAGGTCGCCGCCGCGGCCGCGCAGATCGACGCCGCCGACGCGCAGGCGTTCATCGAGCGCCGCAAGCGCTGGCCCTGGTTCTCGTTCCTGGAGCTCGGCTACGAGTTCTCGCCTGGCACCGAGCGCGGGCTGGGCTGGACGTTCGAGGCCGGCATCGAGCTGCCCATCTTCAACTCCAACCGCTCGGCTACCCTCGCCGCCGAGACGGCGACCCGCGCGGCGCGGAGCGGCCTCGCCGCCCAGGTGAGGCTGGTGGCGCGCGAGGTGCGCGCGCGCCTCCGGGAGGTCGAGGCCGCCGCGACGCTGGTCACCGAGCTCCGCGCCCGGGCGCTCCCCGTCGCCGAGCGCGCGGCCACGGCGGCCCGGCGCGCCCTCGAGGACCGGGCCCTCCCCGCCGTGGACGCCCTCTCCACCGACGAACAGCGCCTGGAGATGGAGATCAAGCTCCTCGAGCTCCTGCGCCGCCATCGCACGGCGCTCACCGAGCTGCGCCGCGCCGTCGGCGGCCACCTCCCCGCGGCGCCGGGCGGCGCCGCGCGACGATGAAGATGAAGGGTGGTTGATCGGCGGCTCACCCGCCGCGCCCGCCCCTCCTCGGCGATCGCTCCCCCGGCAGAGTCAGCTCCGCGTTCACGCCATAACAGTACTTCGAGAACGAATAGCGGATGAGTTCGAGGCGCTTGACCAGGGCGACCATCCACGCCGGCGGCCGCCGCTCGAACTTGAGTTCGAGCACGGTGACGGGCTCCGCCGTCCGCGTCTGCGCCGTATGATCGATGGGCCGCCACCTCCGCGGATCTGCCTCCAGATCGAGCGAGTCCCAGCTCTGAACCGCGATCTTGCGATCGAACGTCAGCCGCGCGTACGCCTCGACCTCGCTGATGAACGCCTCCCGCTCGTACTCGACGAGCACCGCGGGGCGCAGGTGGTGGCGGTGATACGGGGCGAGGAAGCGCAGGGCCCCTGCCCGCGCCGCGGGTGGGAGCGCGGAGAGCGCCGTGTCGTGCCCTGCGAGCACCTCGCGCCACAGCTCCGCCGGCACGGCCGCGCGCGTCTTCACGATGACGTCCAGCACCCGCCGCTTGACCTCCAGGAACACGGGGCTCGCCTTGCTCCCCGGGTAGACGCGGGCGCGCAGCTTGAAGCGATCCCCCTGCTCCCGCTCGTTGGCCCAGTAGAGGTCGAAGCGGTCGGTGTCGAAATAGAGCGACCGGATGCGGTACGTCCCGTCGGGCCCGGCGTATTTGTCGATGCGCGAGGTCGTCCGCGCCGCGGCGCGGATCGCCGGGATGAGCCGATCCGGGATCAGGTATTTGTACTCGTAGCGCTCGATGATGCTGTCCATGGCGGAAGGAGAGCGGCGCGCGCTCAACGTGCTCGATCGTAAGATCGACGGTGGGACTCGCAAGAGGAGGAGGAGGCGAGTCCCATTGTTTTCATTTATTAACGAGGTGTTTTGGTTCGTTTGCGCGCGTTGACGCGCCCCGGGATCCCGGATTATTCAACTCGGCATGGGACTGACCCAGGACGCCTTCTTCTTCGACGCCCTCGCCGAGCACGCGCAGAAGAGCGCCACGGCGAGCAAGCTCCTCCTGCAAATGCTCGACCAGCTGGAGGACGCCCCGGTCATCGCCAAGAGAATTAAGGAGATCGAGCACGAGGGGGACCGGATCACGCACAGCTGCCTGGCTGCGCTGCACAGGACCTGGATCACCCCCCTCGATCGTGAGGAGATCCACGCGCTGATCACCCGGCTCGACGACGTGCTCGATTGCATCGAGGCCGCCAGCGAGCGTATCGTCCTCTTCGAGATCAAAAGCGCGATAGCGGAGGCGCGCCTCCTCGCGGAGTCGGTGGTGGCCGCGTGCGTCACCATGAGCGCGGCGACCAGCTCGCTCCGCGACGTGAAGAACCGCGCCCGGCTGCTCGAGTTCTGCGTCGAGATCAACCGCCACGAGAACGCCGCCGACGCGCACTACCGCGTGGCCCTGGCGGCGCTCTTCAAGCAGGGCAGCGACCCGCTGCTCGTGATGAAGTGGCGTGACATCTACGATCAGCTCGAGAACGCCACTGACCGGTGCGAGGACGTCGCCAACGTCATCGAGGGCGTGGTGCTCGAGCACGCATGACGACCTACGTCATCGCCATCATCGTCGTCGCGTTGGCCTTCGACTTTATCAACGGCTTCCACGACGCCGCCAATTCCATCGCCACCGTGGTCTCCACACGGGTGCTCTCCCCGCGGAGCGCGGTGGTCTGGGCCGCGCTCTTCAACTTCATCGCGTTCGCCCTGTTCGAGCCGACGGTCGCCCGCAACATCGCCAAGGGCGTCGAGCCGGCCTTCATCACCCCCAACGTGATCCTCGCGGCGCTCGCCGGCGCGATCCTCTGGAACCTGCTCACCTGGTGGTGGGGCCTGCCCTCGTCGTCCTCGCACGCGCTCATGGGCGGCTTCGCGGGCGCGGCCGTGCTCAACGCCGGCCGCGTCTCCGTGCTCGACGCGAAGATCTTCGGGACGACCGCGGCGTTCATCGTCGTCTCGCCGCTCGTGGGTTCCGCGCTCGGGTTCGCGCTGATGCACGCCATCCGGCGGCTCGGGCGGCGCTCGGCGCCTGGCACGGTGGACGTGCGGTTCCGGCGTCTGCAGCTGCTCTCGGCAGCAGCCTATTCGCTCGGGCACGGCGGCAACGACGCGCAGAAGACCATGGGCATCATTACCGCGCTGCTCGTCTCGACCGGCGTCCAGGAGGGCGGCGCGAAAATGCAGCCCATGCTCTGGGTGGTGCTGGTCTGCCACGCCGCCATGGGCCTGGGCACGCTGTCGGGCGGGTGGCGGATCGTGAAGACCATGGGGATGAAGATCACGAAGCTCAGGCCCGTGGGCGGCTTCGCCGCGGAGACCGCGGGCGCGGCCACGCTCTTCAGCGCGACCGCGTTGGGGGTCCCGGTGAGCACCACGCACACCATCACCGGCGCGATCGTCGGCGTCGGCGCTGTGAGCGGCCGGCTGTCGGCTGTGCGCTGGGGCGTGGCTGGCCGCATCGTCTGGGCCTGGATCTTCACCATCCCGGCCTCGGCGCTGCTCGCTGCCCTCACCTACGCCGCGGCCCGCGCGGTGACCGGAGCGCCCTGACCGAGGCCTGCAAACGCGGGGGCCGGGGCGCCGTGCTCGCCTCGAGGCGAGCTACACAATCGCTCACAATCCGTTCACACCTCCAGAACAGAGATCCCGCAGGCTCGGGGATACAGCTCTATGGAAAAGAAAGTCTCCTCGCTGTTCGCCCTCGCTCTCTTCACCATGCCGATCTCGGTCACCGCCTGCTCCAGCGAGCCTCCGGCGCAGGACCCGTCCACGGCGCAGGGAGGATATACCCAGCAGGGAGCCGCGCAGGCATACCCGCAGCAGGGGTATCCGCAGCAGGCATACCCGCAGCAGGCATACCCGCAGCAGGGGTATCCGCAGCAAGGATACCCGCAGCAAGGGACCACCACGGCGCCCACGACGACGGCGACCGCGGCAGGAACCACGACAAACCCTTTGGCGTTGCCGTGTCAGTCCGACTCGAGCTGCGGGACGCACAGGTGCAACCTGACCGCGCAACGATGCTCGTTCCCGTGCGCCGGAGCGCAGGACTGCGCGGCCGGCAACAACTGCATGATGGGCCTCTGCGTGCCCGGGGCGGCCCAGTGACGCCACGCGAGGCCCGCCGGCTCGGGCCTGGAACGTCGTTATCCCCCGACCGCCGGTGGCGGTGGCTTCCTCGAAGCGCTTAGCCTTCGCCGCGATCGTGCGCGGGCATCGAACGAGCCGCCGGCGCGCGCGCGATCGGGAGCCGCACGCGCGCGCGCGTCCCTTCGTTCGGGGCGCTCACGAGCTCGATCTGGCCCCCGTGGGCGTCGACGATGCGCTTCGCCAACGTAAGGCCGAGCCCCAAGCCTCCAGTCGCGCGGGTGCGGCTCCTGTCGGCGCGAAAGAACGGTCGAAATGCGCGCGAAAGGTCCGCGGCAGCGATGCCGATGCCTTCGTCGATCACCTCGATCGAGACCTCGCTCCCACCGCGCGCGACTAGCTCGATCGCGGCGGAGGTCCGCTCCGTGTACTTGTGAGCGTTCTCGAGCAGATTGTCGATGACGCGCCGAAGGAGCACGGCGTCGGCGTCGATCGAGGGCAGATCCTCGGGCACGTCGAGCCGCAGCGTCCGCTTCGGATGCGCCGCGCAAAAGCGCGACGCCGCGTGCGCGAGCAGACCGGCGACGTCCACGTGCTCGCGCCGGAGCGGGGGAATGCCGCCTGGCGAGGCGGCGTCCTCGAGGTCGAGCCGCGCGGCGGTGAGGACGTCGGTGATGAGCCGCTCGAGCTCGTCGAGGTCGCCGCAGACGTCGGCGAACAGCTCCTGCGCGACGGCGACGTCTCCCTCCGCCTCCGAGATGAGCGCGAGCGCCATCCGGATGCGCGACAGGGGCGTGCGCAGCTCGTGCGAGACGTTGGCGAGCAACTCCCTCTCGGCCCGCAACAGCTCGGTCACACGATCGGCCATCTCGTCGAAGGCGCGGGACACCTCGCCAAGCTCGTCCCGGCTCGGAAGGACGGCGCGGGCTTTCAGGTTGCCGCCGCCGAAGGCGCGCGCGGCAGCCGACAGCTGGCGCAGCGGGCGCGTGAGCGTGCGCGCCAGGAGCCACGACGAGACGCCGACCACGAAGAGGACGAAGGCGATCACGCGCAGCCCGCTGAACGGCGGCGGCGGCGGCGGGGCCATCAGCTCGACGAGCCCCTCCCGGCCGTCCGGAAAGCGGAGCGGAGACGTATGGCAGCGCGGTGTCTCGGAATCCGGCGGCCAGGCTGAGCCTGTCGGGACGCAGCGCAGAGCCCCCGCGGGGGCGCCGCTCGCGCGGACCGCGCCGTCCGGATCGATCACGGTGATCGTGGCGTTCAGCTCTTCGCTCGCGCTCGCGAGGACGCCCTCGAGCGCGCGCGGATCGTCGATCGAGCGGGCGATGACGCTGGCGATGAATCGGAGCTGTTGCCTACCGGGGTTCTGGCCGGTCCGCCGGTTCAGCTCCATGACGGCGATGAAGCCGGCCACGACGACCGCGATCTGCGCGAGCCCCACGAGGTAGATGCGGAGCGCCAGCCGCCCGCGCAGGAGGTCCCGGATCGCCATGCTTCACGCGTCGTCGGCGAAGAGGTAGCCGATGCCGCGGACGGTCTTGATGATCCGGGGGCTCCTCGGATCGTCGCCGAGCTTTCTGCGCAAGTGGGAGATGTGCACGTCGATCGACCGATCGAACGCCTCGTCGGCGCTGCCCCGCACGAGCTCGACGAGCTGCTCGCGCGTGAGCACGCGCCCTGCGCGCCCGGCCAGCGTGTAGAGCAGCTGGAACTCGTAGGTCGTGAGCGACAGCTCGGCGCCGCCGAAGATCGCCCGCCGCGCGGCCGGATCGACGGTGAGCGAGCCGGTGACGAGGCGGCGCTCCGAGGTGGGGCCCGCGAGGCCGCGGGCGCGCCGCGCCTGCGCCCGGATGCGCGCCAAAAGCTCCCGCGCCGAGAACGGCTTGGCGATGTAGTCGTCCGCGCCTCCTTCGAGGCCCAGCACGCGATCGGTCTCCTCGCCCCGCGCCGTGACCATGATGATCGGCGTATCGACGCGGGCGCGGAGCTTCTGGCAGACCTCGATGCCGTCGATCTCGGGGAGCATGAGATCGAGGAGGATGACGTCGGGACGCTCGCGCAGGACGCAGGCGATGCCCTCGCGAGCCTCGGCCACGACCGTGACGCACATGTTGTGCGATTGGAGGTACCGCGCCGTGAGCCGCGCGAGCTTCTCGTCGTCCTCGATGTACACGATCGACGCCGCGCACCTCTCAACTGCCATTGTCACCGCAGCGTAACATTCGCGCGCCGGGCGGGGAAGCCCGTTAACCGTTGCTTAACATGGATGGAGCGGGCATGCGGCCACGAGCGTTGCACGCGCACCGAGGCTCCCTGCCCGCTCGCAGGACTCACGCAGCGTCCCCCGCCGCCGCCGGCAGCGCGATCCGCGCCGTCTTCCCCTCGCCCACGCGGCTCGCGATCTCCAGCCGGCCGTCGTGCGCCTCGACGATCCGACGCGCCAGCACCAGGCCGAGGCCCACCCCCGGTCGCGCGCTCGTCACCGGGGCCGCCCGGGGAGACATCGAGCGAGCTCGGTGCCGTCATCTGCGCCCCGTACATGGCGCCCGAGAGGCAGGCGGCCGCAGCGTCAAGGTCCGCGCCGCGGCGCCGGTTGTCGAGCTGAGCAAGCGACCCGTCCCGAACAGAGCGGTGCCACCAGTCGCTAGGTGCGGGCTTCGTTGAGGCATGCACCCGGTACAATCGCGGCATGAACACTCCCGAACGAGCAGGTGCACTGTCCCTCGGTCTCGGCGTCATCGTCGTCGGCGGCGTGGCGATGTCCAAGCCGATAAACGTCAATTGGGGCGACGGCTGAGGTTTCCTCTCGGTAGCGCTGCTAGGCTACTCTGCACTAGTTCTGGGCTACGAGCTAGCCATCCGCGCAGCGGCAAATTCCCGAGAGGATCTGGGTTCACTGCGGTCGCTGTTCAGCATTGCCGTGTCGGGACTGCTGACGATTCCACTCATCATCGTCTGGATGCTGGCGTCACGCAGTTCACGCGGTTGGTCCATGGCAGTTGATTTGATGATGCTCGTGGTCGTTTCAACCGGCGCATCCGGCGTAGTCGGTCTGATTTATGGGGGGGCTCGCTCGGCTGGAAAACAGCCACAAACAAATGAAATCATTGACAATTCTCCCGGCCCTACCTAATCATCACAAAAATCCTGGCGGGAATTCTTGCCCGCTCCCGGGGCCACCCGGACATCGGGTCCGCGAAGTCGAAGAACCGCAGCTCGTACGGGCACGCCCAGACGCACCCTTCGACGACGAGCATCGCGACCGACGGCTCGAACCGCATGTCCACCCAGCAGAAGCCGACCCCTTCCCTCGCCTCCTCCGGCAGGTGGTCTCGGCGCTTCCCGGTGTCGAGCTCCACCACGGTCTGGCCCTGATAGTCCTCGCCGCACACCAGGTAGTCGTGGCCGTTCGGGTGCGCCTCGACGAAGAGGAACGGGAACGACCCGAAGTTCCGCTGCACGACGGCGATGGGGTCGGCAGCGCCCGCCCTGTAGACCGCGCCCTGGGTGTAGTCCCAGGTGCCGTGTCCGGTCGAGTAGCTCGAGACCACGAGCCTGTACTTCCCCGTGGGGCTCGAGCTCTCCTCGCGCGAGCCCTCTTCCTCGTTCTCCGGTCGGAAGAACGCCGCGTTCTCGGCCGCGCGGTCCGCTGATTCGTCCGTCATGTCTCCTCCACGCTCACGGCCTCCGAACTGTACCAGCCGCGCGACTGACACAGTGCTTTCGCGCGGCGCGGCCCCTGTGCCTTCACCGGCGAGCGCCGCCTCCTTACGCTCTGGCCCATCCCCGACCGGAGCTTCCCCCCATGACCGAGCTCGTGCCCCTTGCGACCTATTGCTTCGTGATGTCCAGCACCCCCGGGCCGAACAACATGATGCTCACCGCCTCGGGCGCCAACTTCGGCTACCGCGGGACGCTGCCGCATGTGCTGGGCATCAGCGTGGGCGGCGCGGTCCAGACCTTCGTCACGTGCCTCGGCCTGGGCGCGCTGTTCACCGCGTACCCGGCGCTCCACGGCGTGCTGCGCGTGACCGGCGCGCTGTACCTGCTCGTGCTGGCATGGCGGCTGACCGGCGGCGCCGCGCTCAAGGGCGCCGAGGTGCCGCGGCCGCTGTCGTTCGCACAGGGGGCGCTGTTCCAGGCCGTCAACCCGAAGAGCTGGGTCAAGGCGGTCACGCTGGCCTCGGTGTTCATGCCGGCGGGCATGGGCGCTGCGAGCGGCGCGCTGCTCGTGTCCGCCGTCGGCCTCGTCGTCATCTTCCCGTGCATCTCGGCGTGGGCGCTGTTCGGCGTGGCGCTCCGGCGATTTCTGACCGATCCGCGACGGCAGCGGGTGTTCAATGGCATCATGGCCGGCGCGCTGGCGGTGCTGGCGCTCCTGTTCCTGCGCTGACCCATGTTCTCGCTCGACCGCGACTCCGCCGTTCCCCTGGCCGACCAGATCGAGGCGCGGCTGCGCGCGCTGATCGAGGGCGCGCGGCTGCCGCCCGGCGCGCGGCTGACGTCGATCCGCCAGCTGTCCGGTCAGCTGGGCGTGAGCCCCAACACCGTGGTCGCGGCCTACGATCGGCTGGCGGCGGCCGGGCTCGTCGAGTCGCGCGGCACGTCCGGCTACTTCGTGTGCGAGGCGGCGTCGCCGATGCCGAGCGAGGCGTGGCTCGAGGCCGGGGAGGAGCAGGAGCCGGTGTGGCTGGCGCAGCAGTCGAACGACCAGCGCGCCGGCGTGCTGCTGGCGAGCAGCGGCGCCCTCCCGGCGAGCTGGCTGAGCGACGCCATCCCCGCGACGGTGCTCCAGCGCGCGCTCGCCCGGAGCGACGCCGGCATGGCGGCGCGCTGCCCGCCGCAGGGGCTGCCCGCGCTGCGCGAGCGGATCGCGACGCTGCTGCGCGCGCAGGGCATCCCGGCCGACGCGGGCCGCGTGCTCACCACCTGGGGCGGCACGCACGCCATCGACCTGATCTGCCGGAGCACCCTCCAGCCGGGCGACGCGGTGCTCGTGGAAAACCCCGGCTATTTCCTGATATTCGGCCGCCTGCGGCAAGCGGGCTACCGCATCGTGCCGGTCGCGCGGAGGCCCGACGGCGTGGATCTCGGGGCGCTGGAGGCGGCGTGCCGCGAGCACCGGCCCAAGCTGATGTTCCTGCAGAGCGTGCTGCACAACCCGACCGGCTGGGGGTCGAGCGCCGCCAATCTGCACCGCGCGCTGCTGATCGCGCACCAGCACGGCGTGCTCATCGCCGAGGACGACGTGCACGGTCACTTCCACCCCGGGCACCCGACGCGGCTGGCGCAGCTCTCGGGGCTGGACGGGGTCGTCTATTATTCGAGCTTCTGCAAGGCGCTGAGCCCGGCGCTGCGCCTGGGCTACATCGCGGCCGAGCCGGGGCGGCTGAAGCCGCTCCTGCGCGAGAAGATCTACTCGGTGCTGACGACCGGCGCGCTGAACGAGCTCGTGCTGCTGGAGGTGCTGTCGGCCGGCAGGTGGCGCAAGCACATCGACCGGCTGCAGCAGAAGCTCGGCGCGGCGCGGAACGCGGCGGCGCGCCGGCTGCGCGACGCCGGCGTGCTGCTCGACCATCCGGGCGAGGGCGGGCTGTTCCTCTGGGGCGCGGTGCCGCGCGGCGTGGACGTCGACGAGCTGGTGAAGGACGCTTATCTCAACAAGATCCTGCTGGCGCGCGGGGCGACGTTCATGGCGGACGGGGCGGGCGATCCGCACCTCCGGTTCAACGCGGTGTTCAGCCAGCACGCGCGGGTGGCGGAGTACCTGACGCAGCGGTTCGCGGCGGTGGCGAGCGCGCGGGGGGCGATGGAGAGGGCCGGGGTGGTGGCGTAGCGGGCCGGGGGGCGGCCGCCGGCGTCACGCCTGCTGGGAGGGATCGCGCGTCGCCGGCGTGGGTGGCGCTGGCTTACGGGTCCTCGCTCACGCGCGTCTCGCGGACCTCGTAGTGCTGCGATCGGGCGTCGAAGCGGGCGAGGACCTGGCGCGCCTTGGCTGGCACGTACGCGGTCTCGTAGGCCTCGCCGGCGAACGCCTTCACGTCCTCGATCGAGTCGAACCCCATGATGGTGACGAACTCGACCTCGTCTCCGAGCGGGCGCCGGAGCAGCTCGATGCGGCGGAAGCCTCTCACCTGCTTCGCCAGGATCCCCGGGAAGATCTCCGTCTTGAGCAGGGCTTCGTACGCGTCTGCGTTCTCGGGGGTTGTCCAGCCGTGCCAGATCCGTCGAATCATGCGACCTCCTGCAGCAGCGCGCCCGGGGTACGCGATCGATGCCCCGCGCTGCGGGGCGTACGAAACGCCAGAGCTCTCGCCCCTGTCAAGCGCGCCGCAGCAGACGCGCCCTCGAGGACAGCCGGAACGCCCGATGCGACGCGACGCGCTCGCGACCGATCACTTGTGCGTCGGGACGATCTTCTTGAGGGTACCGTCGTCGTTGAAGTAGGCGCGATCCACGCATGTCGATCGCCGGTAGCTGCCGCCGGTCGGCAGCCCGGCGTTGTGGTACGTGAGGTAGCTGGCCCCCTTGAAGTCGAAGAGCGACTGGTGAATGGTGTCGCTGTTCGGCACCCGGTCCAGGATGACGCCCCGATGTTGCCACGGCCCTTCCGGCGATGTGCTGGTGGCGTAGGAGATGGTCTCCGGGAACCCGGAAGCGTACGTCAAGTAATAGAGGCTGCCGTGCTTGGAGAGGAACGGCGCCTCGGTGTAGCTGGGGATGTCCTTGAGCACATGGATCTGGGCGCTGCCGAGGCTGCGGTTCTGCATCTTCCCGCTGCCGTCGGTGGTGTAGGTCTCCCCCTTCAGGTGGATCATATCCTGCTCGAGCTCGACCCAGTACAGGACTTTATTTCCCCAGTACATGTAGACCCGGCCGTCGTCGTCGACGAGGACTGTCGGGTCGAGGTTGCGCCACGAATGCTCTGCCGTGCCCTGGGTGTCGGCCAAGAAGATGAGCGGGACGCCACGTGCGTCCTTGAACGGTCCTTCCGGCTTGTCCGCGACCGCGACGCCGATCGAGATCCCGTAGCCGGACTGGCCGCCCTCCACCGGCGCGTAGAAATAGAACTTCGGGTTGCCGTCCTTGTCGTCGCGATGGACCACCTGCCCCGCATTGGCGTTGCCCGTCGACTCGCCGCCGCGAGCCCAGGAGAACACATCGTAGCGCATCACCGCGCCCTTGTTCTCCCAGCGGACCATGTCGGACGAGGTCCAGAGCCGGTAGTCGAACATGCGATAACCGCTCGCCCCCTCGGCCTGCTCGTCATGGCCGGTATACAGGTAGACCTTGTTGTTCCAGACCATCGCGGCGGCATCTGCGGTAAAAATGGGGTCTCCAGGACCGCTCGTCGGATCTGGCGCGTCGTACTTGATGATGGGATTGTCGAACTCCGTCGGTGGTGGCGCGTCGTCCGCGCCGCCGGTGCCGCCGGTCCCGCCGCCGCCCTCCCCGGGATCGATCGTCCCGCCCGTGCCGCCGCCGGTGCCGCCGGTCGTGGCGGAGCTGCCGGTCGTGGCGACGCTGCTGGTGCTGCCGGTCGCGGTGGTGCCAGTTCCTGCCTGTCCACCGGCGCCTTCGGCCTGTCCACCGGCGCCTCCGGCGCCGCTCGACGCTTGGCCCGACGAGTCGCAAGCCGTGAGCCAGAGCCCAGCGATGACGAGCGCCAGAGACTGCGCTCCTAAGAAAGGGAGTTGTCGCCTCTTCATGATGGACCTAGCCGGCCGGGGATCTGCGAGGTTTCGCCGCCCAAAGCGGGATCACGCCCCTGAATGAGCAAGGATCCGAGCCGGAGACCCTATTGTTAACGTTAACATAACCGATGTCAAAGCAAAATGACCCTCGCGGGGCTCTCGACCGCGACGGGTGCGCAGCGGCGGCCGGCCACGGCGTCCGCGTGAGCTGTCCCAGGAGAGCTCGTCTCGAGCTCCTCCGGGAGCACGGAAGGGAGCGCCTCGGGCACGGGAGGCTCCGGTGGTGTCCTGGATGATAGGTGCTCCCCCGCGCGGCCGTCTGGTAGGATCGTCGGTTGCGCTCGTGGCGGTCCCCGCACGGGACGGCTTCACCCTCCCCCAACTCCTGACGAGGTCCTACCATGTCTACCACCGGTCGTCGCCATCGTGGTCTGGTCGCCTGCCTTTCCCTCGCCGCGCTCGCTGCCGCCGGGTGCGGCCCTGAGGCGGAGCCGGCGGCCCTGGCGGATGACGCATCCGAGGAGGCGGCGCTCGAGGCGCACGCGGCGCCGATGGCCGGCCACCACGCGGAGCACGCGAAGAAGAAGTGCCGCCGCCACGTCGGCGTCCACGAGGAGTGGTCATCCGTGGCGCCGCTGCCCCAGGCGCGCGAGCGGCACATCGCGCTGCTCATGCCGGACGGCCAGGTGATGGTCGCCGGCGGCAGCGGCGACTACCCCTACCCCACGACGGTCGACTTCTACAATCCTGCCACGGACACGTGGACGATCGGTGACGCGCTGCCCTACCCGATGTCCCCCGTGGGTGCGGCGCTCCTGCAGGACGGCAGGGTGCTCTTCAGCCCGGGCGGGCTGGTCTACGATCCGAGCACGGGAGCGACGACGAGCGTCCCCTTCACCCCCGCCGAGGCGGCCCGCGGCTGGGAGTTCGCCCAGACGGCGCTGACCCTCTTGCCGAGCGGGCTTTTGCTGCGCACGGGCGGCAGCGACGACGACCGCGTGCTCAAGGAGGCGGTGCTCTACGATCCTGCCGCGAACACCTGGTCCAGCGCAGGGTCGATGTCGGTCACGCGCCACCTGCACACGGCGACGCTGCTCCAGGACGGTCGGGTGCTCGTCGTCGGCGGCTACACGTTGAACGGCAACGAGATGCCCGAGGGTCGCACCAGCGTGGAGATCTACGATCCGGCCACGGGCGCGTGGACGGCGGCGGCGCCGACGAACCTGCCCCGCATGCAGCACACGGCCACACTGCTGCCGAGCGGGCGCGTGCTGGTGGTCGGAGGCGGCGGCAGGATCTACGGCGGCACCGAGGAGGAGATCGTGGTCCTCGTCGACGC
The DNA here is from genome assembly GCF_051529605.1 of Sorangium sp. So ce296. NCBI lineage: Bacteria > Pseudomonadati > Myxococcota > Polyangiales > Polyangiaceae > Sorangium > Sorangium sp. So ce296. The sequence goes on along the minus strand of NZ_CP150325.1, from coordinate 11,933,183 downwards.
CGGCGAGACCGCCGAGATCTACGACCCCGCGAGCGACACGTGGACGTCGACCCCGCCGCCGAATTTCCGCCACACCTGGGCGTCCGCCGTGGCGCCCCTGGATCACGGCCGCGTGATGGCGGTCGGCAGCGAGGGAGCCGAGATCTACAAGGAGGCCAACAACACCTGGACGGTGATCGACGAGCCGATCCAGAGAGGCTTCCACACGGCGACGACGCTGCAGGACGGGTCGGTGCTCGTCACGGGCGGGTATGACGCGACGTACTTCGTCAACCCGCCGACGCTCGCGAGCGTGGAGCGCTACGGGGGCTGCAAAAAGAGGCATTGACGCGTTCACGCCCCAGCGCCGGCGCTACCGCGGGAGCAGGGCGATGATCCGAAGCGGTCCCCCCGAGCCGCCGCGGATCTTCATGGGCAGCGCGAACACGAGGGCGCCGCGCGCCGGCAGCGCCTCGAGCGAGGCGACGTTCTCGAACGCGGGGATGTCGGCGCCGAGGAGCACCCGGTGCGCGATGAAGTCCCTCGACGGCCCGTGATCGATGCTCGCCGTGTCGATGCCGACCGAGGCCACCTTCCGCGCGACGAGGGCGCGCGCGGCGTCCTCGCCGATGCCGGGAAAGTGCAGGTTGGACGCGTCGCCGCGCCTGTCGTCGCCGAGGTAGCGCTTCCGATCGGGCCAGCGGCTCCCCCAGCCGGTGCGGATCAGCACGACGGTCCCGGGCGCGATGGCGCCGTGTTCCCGCTCGAAGGCCTCGATGTCGGCCCTCGTCACGCGGTAATCGGCGTCCTTCGCAGCGGCTGCCGACACGTCCACGACGGCGGCCGGCGCGACGAGGCGCGAGATCGGCACGGCGTCGGCGGTGCTCTTGCCCTCCGCGAAATGGATGGGCGCGTCCAGGTGCGTCCCGCCGTGCTCCGGCGCGCAGAAGTCGTTCGAAGCGTAGAAGTATCCAGCCTCCGTGGGGCCGTGGTGCACCCGATTCAGCACGAAGCCCGTCGCGGCTGTCGGCCAGTAAATCGTCGTGTCGTCGAACGGGTACGTGAGATCCACGAACCTCGCTCCCTCGGGCAGGCGCAGCCCGCCCTGGGTCGCGGCCGCCTTGGGCGTCGAGGCCTCGTTCCCGGCGGCGCACCCGCTCGCGAGCGCGAGCGTCACTGCGGTGAAGAGCGCACAGAACATCGCACGTGCCATGGTTCCCTCCCGGATCCCGACCGGAGGCCCGAGACGCCGCGCCCCCGCGTCGTGTGAGCGCCAAGGCTACGCCCCGGCGAGGAATCGACGAGAAGTAAACCGCCAAGGCGCGCCAAGAACGCCAAGATATTGTCTTTTTCTTGGCGTCCTTGGCGCCTTGGCGGTTCGAAGCTCTGCGCTCTCAGGCAGTTTCAGCTCGTTGGTCGCAGCAAGCCCACCAGGCGGGCAATCACGATCCCGATCGACGCCCGTCGGTCAGCGTCCACGCGCTCCAGTGGGCGTAGCGCCCGGACATGTGCTCGCGCCTCCACCGGCGCTCGACCAGCGCCTGCGCGAGCACCTCGCGCAGCCAGCCGTGGGTGACCGCGAGCACGCTGCCGCGCTGGGCCGCGAGCCCGATCAACCACTCGGCCGCCTCGGCGGCCTGGCGCTGCTGCGCCGCGGGCGGCGGCTCGGCGCGGAGCGCCCCGTAGGCCTTCCGGAGCCCGATCGCGAGCGCCCAGACCGCGAGCGGCGCCCGCGCGTTGCCCAGCGGCGGCGCCGGCTGCTCCAGCTCGCGCAGCAGCGCCGACGTGGCGATCTCGCCGCCGGGGAGGAGCAGCTCGGCCGAGGCGCGGGCGCGCGGCAGATCGCTCGCCACCACCGCGCCCGCCTGCGTCGCCAGGGCCCGGAGCGCCGGCGGCGGGCTTTCCCCGGGCAAAAGGCCCGCGGCGTCGTAGGCGTCGCGCCAGCGCTGGAACCCGGCGGCGTCGATCCAGCCGGTGTGGACGTGCGCCGAGCGGCCGTGCCGAACCAGGATGATGCGCGCGCTCAACGTCGGTCCTCGCGGCGGCCGCGGCCGGCGCGCGCCGGGTCGGTCGCCGGCAGCTCCCCGAGGAGATGGTCGACGCAGGTCCGGACGGCGGCCGTCAGGGCTCGATGCGCGCGATAGACGAGGCTGACGCCCCCGGCCTCGGCCTCGTAGCCCCTGAGGACGCGGACGAGGCGCTTCGCGGCCACGTCCTCGGCGCAGAACACCTCCGGAAGCATCGCGATGCCGATGCCCGCGAGCGTCGCGCGGTAGGCGGCGGAGGACTCGCTCACATAGAAGCGGGGCTCGAAGGCGAAGCGCCGCCTCCGGCGCCCTTGCCCGAGCGTCCACGTGGCCATCCCCTCGGTCGCGTGCAGCGCGATGCAATCGTGGCGCGCGAGGTCCTCGACCCGCTGGGGAACGCCCCGCGCCTCGAGGTAGCGCGGGCTTGCGTACAGCAGCTTCCGCGTCGCCCGCCACAGCTCCCGCGCCACGAAGTCGGTCGTGTCGTCCACCTTGCCCGGGACGATCGCGATATCGAAGCTCCCGGCGAGGAGATCGACACGCCGCGAGTCGATCTCGAGGTCGACCGACACGCGGGGATGCTTCGCGAGGTAGGTGCAGACGGCGCTCGCCACCGCGGCGCCGAGGGAGACCGGCGCCACGATCCGCACGCGCCCGCGCGGCTCGCTCTGGAGCTCGCGGACGTGATGCGTGCCTTGCGCGAGGTCGTCGATCGCCCGTTCGGCGTGGCCGAAGTACGCGCGCCCGGCGTCGGTGAGCCGCAGCCGCCGCGTCGTTCGCTCCAGGAGCCGGACGCCGAGCGCGGACTCGAGCCGCGCGATGCGCCGGCTCACCGTGGAGACCGGCACCCCGCGCTCGCGGGCGGCGGCCGAGAAGCTGCGCGCCCGGACGACCCGCACGAGGAGCGCGGCGTCGTTGAGGTCCAGATCGATCTGTGCGTCCACGGCAACAGTTCCTTCCCTCCAAGCACACTAATGCGCTCCGGCGGCGGGCGCTAGGTTCGACCCCGTCAAGAGCGCCACCGTCACGGGCCGCGCGGCGCATGGAGAGCCGCGTGGTCCTCGGGACGATTGCGCACGGTCGCTGCGCCCGACGCGGCAGGAGGTTGTCATGATCATCGTCACTGGAGCCAACGGTCAGCTCGGCCGAGCCATCACGGAGCGGCTCCTTCAGCGTGTGCCCGCCGCTCGGCTCGGCGTCAGCGTGCGCAACCCGGAGCAGGCCAGCGCGCTCGCCGCGCGCGGCGTCCGCGTGCGTCGGGGGACCTTCGAGGACCCCGCGAGCCTGCGCCACGCCTTCGAGGGCGCGTCGCACGTCCTGATCGTCTCCGTCGACAGCGCAGGCGAGGCCGCGGTACGCCAGCATGGAGCCGCGATCGAGGCGGCGCGCGCGGCGGGCGCGCACCGCGTCCTCTACACGAGCCACATGGGCTCGAACCCGGCGTCCCGCTTCGCGCCGATGCGCGACCACGCAGCCACCGAGGCCTTGCTGCAGGGGTCGGGGGTCGCTTTCACCTCGCTCCGCAACGGGTTCTATGCCGCGTCCGCGCTCATGCTCCTCGAGCGGGCGCTCGAGACCGGCAAGCTCGTCGCGCCAGAGGACGGCCCGGTCTCGTGGACCGAGCACGGCGACCTGGCCGACGCGGCGGTGATCGCGCTGACGGACGAGGCGCGCCTCGGGGGGTCGACCCCGCCGCTCACCGCCTCCCCCGCCCTCGACCTCGCGGAGATCGCCGCGATCGCCTCGGAGCTCCTCGGGCGCTCGATCACGCGGGTGACCGTCAGCGATCGAGCGTTCCGAGCGGACATGGTGTCTCACGGCGTCCCCGAAGAACGGGCGGACTTGCTCCTGGGCCTGTTCGCGGCGAGCCGGGAGCGCGAGTTCGCCGCCGTGGATCCGACGCTGGAGCGCCTGCTCGGCCGAGCGCCGATGTCCATGCGTCACTACCTGGCGGCGCGCCTGTCACGCTGAGGCGCCGGGCGCGACTCGCCTGTCAGCCCCGAGGCTCCTTCATCGCCTCTGCTTCATGAGGGCGAGCACGTCCACCGCATTGACGAGCAGGTACTCGAACTTCCCCAGCGCGTGGAGCTTCCTGATGTCCTCGGAACGCGCGGTCTGACAGCCGATCGAGCTGAATCCGAGGCCCGGATGAAAGAGCACCTGATCCATCCACGCCCCCATCCCCTCCGACACCTGCCCTCCGGAGGTGGCCGCCTCGGACGCGCGCATCTCGGCCTCGTCGAAGAGCCCGTCGTGGTTTGTGTCGCGGTATGCGGGGAGCCGCCCGCGGTTCGCTCCCGAGGGGCGGAGGACCATGAGCGCCGGGTGACCCTTGTAGAGGTCGGACCGGGCCTCGACATGATAGTGCCCCGGCCTCAGCATCCCGACGTCGGGACGGCGATCACCGTCGAAGTCCGGAGAGGCCATCGAGATCGTCTGGTACGGGTGCGTCGCGCCGCGGAACTCGTACACCTTCTCGTCGCCCTGGAAGCTCAGCAGCACGAACGCGTCGTCGTACTCGCTCCGGCTCCTCACGATATGGGTCCGCAGGCCGAAGAGCCGGACGCCGCGCAGGCCGAGCAAGGTCGTCCTCGATCCCGCGGGGTCGTGCCCCACCAGCTTGCACAGCATCGTGTAGTGCGCGAGCCGGGCCTCCGGCGGCGCGTCCTCGGCCGGCCAGAGCGGGCCCGCGTCGACGGCGCCCATCTGTTCGAGGATGAGCGGGTGCGTCGTCGGTCCGATCTTGCCGTCGACGGAGAGGTCGAAGCGCCGCTGGAACCATGCGATGCGCTGCACGAGCGCCTCGGTGTAGGTGCGCTTGCTCTCCTGCTGGTCGACGCCGAAGAAGCCCCGCAGCATGACCAGCAGGTCGAGCGCGCGGGCGTCATTGTATCTCGCTGCCTCGATCGCCTGGGCCGTCGTCAATACATCGCTCATCGTGCAACCTCCCCGCCGCTTCGCGTGACGGACGCGGATCGCGCGCCCCAGGGACAACGTACCGTGATCTCGTCACGAAGGTCCATGCCGAGGTTGCCCGGAGCGCCGTCCAAGACGCCAGACCAGAGCCATCAACGAGCGTCTCACCCACGCCGCGCGCCGCGCCGGCGCTCCCCCCCGCGCCGCGCCCCTGACGGCGCGAAGACCTCCGCGAGGTATTCGACGAACACCCGTACCTTCGGCAGCAAATGTCGATTCTTCGGGTAGAGCGCGTGAATCGGCCAGCTCATCGTCCGAGCTTCCTCCAGCACGGTCACGAGCGTCCCCTCGGCCAGCGCGTCCTTCACGAGGAAATCGAACATCGCCACGATCCCGCTCCCCGCGAGCGCGAGGCGCTTCAGGACATCCGCGTCGTTCGCGTGGAGCGGCCCGGAGATGGGCACATCGAGCACGGCATCCCCGTCCCCGGTCGGGAAGCGAAACGGATCCGGCCGCCCATCGCGCAGGTACCCGACGCAGTCGTGGCGCGCGAGATCGGCCGGCGCCTGTGGCGCGCCGCGCCGCGCGATGTACGACGGCGCCGCGCAGTGGACGATGCGGCTCGCGCCGAGCCGGCGCGCCACCAGGCTCGAGTCGCCGAGCTGGCCGATGCGCACGAGCAGGTCGAGCCCCTCGGCCACGGGGTCGACGTGCTGATCGCGCAGCGTCAGGTGGACCCGGACGTCTGGATAGCGCGCCGAGAAGCGCGGCAGGCTCGGCGCGATCACCTCCCGTCCGAGCGTCACCGGCGCGTCGACGCGCAGGAGCCCCACCGGCTTCGTGCTGGCGCGCGCGATCGCCTCCGTCGCCTCCCCGAGCTCCTCGACGATGCGCACGCAGCGCGCATAGAAGGCCTGCCCGTCGTCGGTCAGGCGGAGCGACCGCGTCGTGCGCGCCAGGAGCGCCACGCCGAGCTCCCGCTCGAGGCGCATCACGCGACGGCTCACCGCCGAGGGCGTGACGCCGAGCCGGCGCGCCGCGCGAGAGAAGCTCCCGGTCTCGACGGTGGCGACGAGCAGCTCGATCGCGGCTAGCGAGATCATGATCTGTGCCGAAATAGCACAGGTGACGTTCCCTCGCGCGGACTACTGCGCCCGGCGGAATGGATCTACGGATGGGGTGTCCAGGGAGGACACGCCATGAAAGCTGTCATCATTCGAAAGAACGCCTCCGAAGCCGACGCATGGACGCTCGCCGAGCGCCCCGCGCCCAGGCCCGGTCCGGGACAGGTGCTCGTGCGCATCCGCGCCGCGTCGATCAACTACCGTGACCTCATGGTCGCGCGCGGCCTGTATCACGGCGAGCGCAAAGACGACCTCATCCCCCTCGCGGACGCCGCGGGCGAGGTCGTCGAGGTCGGCGCCGGCGTGCGCCGCTGGAAGACCGGGGATCGGGTCGTCTCGACGTACTTCCCGACGTGGGCGTCGGGATCGTTCCGCCAGGCGTACCGCGCCGCGCAGCTCGGCGCCGGCCAGAACGACGGCGTCCTCGCCGAGCTCGTGGTCTTCGCCGAGGACGGGCTCCTCCCCGCGCCCGCGCACCTCGGCTTCGATGAGGCGGCGACGCTCCCGTGCGCTGCCGTGACCGCGTGGTCCGCGCTCTTCGAGTCGTGGCCGCGCCCCGCGCCCGGCGCCACCGTCCTCGTCCAGGGGACCGGCGGCGTGTCGCTCTTCGCCGCGCAGCTCGCGCGCGCCGCGGGGCTGCGGGTCATCGCCACGTCGTCCAGCGCGGCGAAGATCGAGCGCCTGCGCGCGCTCGGCGTGACCGACACGATCGACTACCGGCAGCAGCCGGAGTGGCACGAGGAGGTGCTGCGCCTGACCGGCGGCGAGGGGGTGGATCGGGTGATCGAGGTCGGCGGCGCCGGCACGCTCCCGCGCTCGCTGCAGGCGGTGAAGGCCGGCGGCGTCGTGAGCCTCATCGGGCTGCTCACCGGGGTCGGCAGCCAGATCGATCCGATGCCGATCCTGTTCCGGGCGATCCGCGTCGAGGGCGTCATCGTCGGCTCGCGCCAGTCGTTCGTCGATCTCACGGCGACGCTCGAGGCGCACGCGATCCGCCCCGTGATCGACGAGGTCTTCCCGCTCGAGCGGGCGAGCGACGCGCTCGCCAAGCTCGCCGCGGGCAAGCACTTCGGCAAGGTCGTCATCCGGCTCGACTGAAGCGGAGCCGGCCCGAGCCCCTCGCGCGCCGGATCACGCCGGTCGCCCTCGCGCGAGGGGCAGGCTCGCGCTCACGCCCCGCCCTCGCCGCCGTCGCGGCCGTGCCAGCAGGAGACCTCCAGCCTGTCCCCCAGCGGGACCTCCACCGATCCGTAGCCGCTGCCCGCGCCGCGGACGTACTCGAGATAAGGCCGCAGGTCGTCGGGCGCGATGTCGAGGTCGTCGGCGACGATGAGCGCGCCCCGCCGCAGGCGGGGCTCGAGCATCCGGAGCACCGGCAGATAGAGGTTCTTCCAGCCGTCCAGCAGGACGAAATCGATCGGCCCCTCCACGTCCCGGAGCGTCACCAGCGCGTCCCCCTCGCGGATCTCGACGAGATCGCCGAGCCCGCTCTCATCGAGGTTGTTCCGCGCCCGCCGCACCTTCTCCGGGTGCATCTCGCTGCCGATCACCCGCCCGCCGCCCCCGTCGCGGAGGGCCGCGGCCAGGAACAGCGTCGAGATCCCGAACGACGTGCCGAACTCCACCACCGTGCGCGCCCTCGCCGCGAAGGCGAGGAGGTGCAGCAAGCGGCCGACGTCGCGGGAGACCGGCAGATACGCGTCGGCGAACATGTGGGCGAGCCCCTCGGCGTCCGGGCTCGGCCCGCGGCGCTCCCAGTCGCCGCGGACGCGGGCGATGATGCTCGGATCGCCGCTGTCGGCGTCCTGGAAGAGGCGGTCGAGGATGCTTTGGATGCGCGGCGAATCGAGCGTGGTGCTCATGATGGCGATTCTCCTCCGGGGCTCACGGCGACGGCGCTGCTGCCCTCGCGGCTGCCCTGTTCGACACGGAAGGTGCGCCCGGAGAGACATGGCTTCCAGTGCATGGTCGGTAAGGTATCGTTGCGTCCCATGCACTCCATGGATCTGAACCTGCTCGTCGCGCTCGACGTGCTCCTCGAGGAGGAGAGCGTCCTCGTCGCCGCGCGGCGGATGCACCTCAGCCCCTCGGCCATGAGCCGCACGCTCGCGCGCGTCCGCGAGGCCGTGGGCGACCCGATCCTCGTGCGCGCCGGCAAGCGGCTCGTGCCCACGCCGCGCGCCGCGGAGCTGCGCCCGCGCGTGCGCGCGGTGGTCGCCTCGGCCAGCGCGGTCCTCCGCGAGCGGGGCGCGCTCGACGTCGCCGCGCTCACCCGCAGCTTCGCGGTGCGGACCAGCGACGGCATGCTCGGGCTCCTCGGCGCCCCGCTGCTCGACGCCCTGAGGGCCGAGGCGCCGGGCGTCACGGTCCGCTTCCTCCCCGAGGGCGACGAGGACGTGGCCGCGCTCCGCGAGGGCCGGATCGATCTCGACGTCGGCATCATCGGCGAGATGGGCCCGGAGATCCGCGTGCAGGCGCTCGCCCGGGACCGCTTCGTGGGCGTGGTGCGCCGCGGCAGCCCGCTCGCGTCCGGCAAGGTGACGCTGGAGCGGTTCGTCGAGCACGCCCACCTCGGCGTGTCGAGGCAGGGGAAGATCTGGGGCCCCATCGACGACGCCCTCAAGAAGAAAGGGCTCGCCCGGACCACCGCGGCCGTGGCGTCAGGCCATTATGCGGCGCTGTGCCTCCTCGCCAGCTCCGACCTCGTCGGCGCGTTTCCGTCGAAATGGCTCGCGCACGCCGCACCGCGGTTCGATCTCGTCACCTTCCCGCTGCCCGTGACCACGCCGGGCATCACCATCGCGCAGGCGTGGCACCCCCGCTTCGACGCCGACCCCGCGCACCGGTGGCTGCGCGACCGGCTCCGCCGCGTCTGCCGGTCAATCGCGGAGCTCGGGGCGTAGGCACGGCCACGCTGCCCATGAAGGATCTCCACCACGCCGAGTCTCTCCGCCAGCAGGCCTGCCTGCTCGCGCCCCGGGAGCACGAGGTGCAGTCGCTGTTCTTCCTCGGCCATCCCCGCGAGCGCGAGCCTCGCAAGGTAAACTGCCGGGTGCTCGGCGAGGGCAATCCACTCATCTCCATCGCTGCTGTACAGTCTCCCGCGCTCGTCCATCCCGAGCGCGCCGCCCCACACGAAGCGGCCTATGATCACGACGTTCCGGCCGTCTCCGGGGAGCGTCGCCTGAGCGGCGCCCGCCGCCACGGTTCCGAAGCCTGTGTCGGACAGCTCGAGCAGATAAGGGGAAGCCGTTCGATTCCCCTCGCCGAGCGCATGGAGATCGCGCTCCCAGGCGACGAGGATGTCGGAGCAAGGCACGCCGCGCCCTTCGAGGAGCCCGCGCAGCAGGAGCTCGTCCCACGAGCGGTTGAATTTGGCATGGCGCTGGATCCAGGAGAGAAGCGATGGATCGATTTCTTCTAGATTCCTTGTTGCCATAGGGTCCTCGGCGCTCAATGGATCCGCGTCCACTGCCCGTTCCGATGCTCCCACGTACCTAGAGCAGCCGGACCTCCAGGCGGAGGCGTCGCATTGTTGAAATACGCAGCATTCGCCGGGAGAGCTCCAGGCGTCGCGCCGGCCGTTTCCCCAGCGGACGCTCAGGGCAGCCACCGGCAAACGTCGACGATCTCCCGCGCCACCGCGACGACGCCCTGCGGTCCAGCGACGCGGGCGAACAACGGCGCCAGGTGCCCGAGGTCGTCCTTCGTCCAGTCGTCGAGGAGATCGGGCCGCGGCTTCCAGCCGAGCTCGTTCAGGAGTCTCTGGCAGAGGCGGCGCGCGTGCGGCTCGGTCATCCAGGCGGCCAGCGGGATCAGCGCGAAGAGCGCCTCGTCCTCGTCGCTCGGCTGCTCCAGAGCGCGCTCGACCAGATCGCGCGCGATCGCCGGCGCGTCGTCCGGCGAGGCCACGGCGATCGCGACCAGGGCTGGCCAGTTGGCGCCGATCTCGCGTGACAGGTCGAGGACCGCATCGGCCCCGAGAGCCCGGGTCCACGCAGCGGCGTTCCGCGCGAAGAGCAGGCGCGCGCCGTCGCTCGCCCGCAGATCGCCCGACAGCTGGGCCCAGGCGGCCTCGCGGACCGCGGCGGGCAGGTGCGCGAGCAGCGCGGATCGCACCTCGATCCGGTCCGACGGCTGGGGCAACGTTTCCACCAGCGCGAGCGCATCCTCCACGCGCCCCAGATCGCAGAGGCGCGCGGCGACGGCCGTCACCACCGGAGGGTAGAGGCCGGCCACAGCCCCGCACGCCTGGACCAGCGCGGACGCGGCGCCGGCAGGTGCATGCGGCGCGAGCGCGCAGACGCTCCAGCACGCGTCCTGCGGAAGCCAGTCGCCCGAGAGCAGCGACAGCGCGAGCCCCAGCGCCTCCGACGCGCCCGCTTCCCGCTCCTCCGCGGGCAGGCCCGAAGCGAGGCGCGCGAGGACCATGTGCCGCTCCGAGGGGGGCAGCGCCTCGGACCATGCCCAGAGCCCGCGCACCGCCGCGGGAGACCATCGCGCGGCAGCCTCCGAGAGCCGCGGCAGCTCGTTGCTCCTCGCGTCGGCCGGGACCTCGGCGAACGCCTCGCGACCGAGGTCGCGCGCCTCGTCCTCGGGCAGCAGCGCCGCCAGGGACACGCGCGCGAGGCGGCTCTCCCTGGTCGGCTCGCGACCGAGCCGCGCCGCCGCCTCGCGCGCGGCCGTCACGCGCGCCTGCCCGTCGAGCGCGTGCGCCACGGCGGCGAGCGCGCCCCCCTCGGCGTGCTCCTCGCTGGCGGCCTCGAGCGCCCAGGCGAGCACGACGGCGCGCTCGGCGTCGGGCAGCTCGTGCGCCAGCCGGATCAGGGCACCGGCGCGCTCGGCGGCGTCGGCGATCGGCCGCCCGGCCTCGAGGACGTCCTCGCCGACGCGCGGCATCTCGATGTGGGGTCCGGCGGAGCCCTCGCCTCCCTCGGCCCCTTCCTCTTCCTCCTCGTCGTCCTGCGCGGCCTGCGCAGCCAGCACACGCCGCGTCTCCTCGAAGCCAAGGATCTCCCGCACGGAGCTCGTGACGAGCAGACAGCGGACCCGCGCGGCCAGCACCGCCACGACATCGCCTCCGGCCGCGGCATCGACCAGAAGGCTCGCCGCGCACGCCGCCGTCGCGTCCACGTCGGCGATGAACCCGGACGAGCCATCCGGGCGCGTCCTCCACACGTCGAGCCACGCCCTCGAGGCCAGCTCGATCCGCTCTGCGAGGCTCGCGCCGACCCGCTCCAGGTGAGCGCGCCAGTTCCGGCATACGTAGTCGGAGACCGTGCCCGACGCGAACGCGCGCTTCCCGTGGTCGGCGAACCGGCGATCGACCGCCGCGCGCTCATGCGGCGCGAGCCGCCCTTCGATGGCCTCGGCCCAGGCCGGGTGACGGAGCGCGAGGCCCGGCTCTCCGGCGGCGACGAGCGGTCCGCTCGGCTCGTTCCAGGCTCCGCCGTTCACCGTCGAGATCTCGAAGAGCTCCTCCACCTCGATCGGCGCGAGAGCGCCTGCAAGCCATGGCAGCAATACAGGGCGGATCGCGCCGCCGGCGCAGAGATCCAGGACCCCCTGAGCTCCGGCGGAAACGCTCGCGAGCGCCGGCGCCACAGCCACGGGATCCTGCGCCAAGGCCTCGACGAGCGCCTCCACGAGGAGCGGCTCCCCGCCGCTCACCCGTGCGACCTCGTCCTTCACGCTGGCCGGCAGCTCGCCGAGCCTCCGCCCGATCGCCTCCGCGACCTCGTCGACCGCGATCGGCGGCAGCGCGACCACCTCCGTCCCCTCCCGGAGCCGTCCGAGCGCCTCGATCGAGCGCGCCGACAGCACGGCGCGCACGCCGGGGCCGAGGTCTCGCAGGAATCGCTGCGCGGCATCGAGGGTCCAGGAGACGCCCTCGTCGAACCCGTCGAGAATCACGACGAGCGGCCTGCTTCCGGGCGGGCGGCCCTCCGCGAGCATGAGCGCAAGGTCGCGCCGCATCTGCTCGACCCCGTGCGGCCGCTCGCCGGTGCGCCGCGGCGTCCTGAGGAACAGAGCCACGCGAGCATAGAGGAGGTTCAGCGCCGTGGACTCCAGCGCCGTACCGAACCGGCGGCTCACTGGGACGAACGCTACCTCGTGCCGGCCCGCGCGGGCCAGCTCCAGCGCCCACGCGCCCAGCAGCATCGACCTGCCGCGCCCGCTCGGCCCGAGCAGCGCCACGCGCGCACCGCCATGCTCCAGCCACGCTTCGAGGCCCGCCACGGCGCCAGCGCGCGCTGTCCCGCCGAGGGGGGCGCTGCGGCAGCGCTCGACCTCGCGCCAGAAGTCGAGGACGCCGCGCTCCGCCGCCGCCGGGCCGGCGGCCGGCGCATCCGGTGCTCGCGAAGGAGGGCTCATGTCCCTTCGAAGGGTGGCGTGCTCGAGGGAGCAGTCCTGAACGGCACGGAGCGTCCCGCTAGCCATACATTGCCGTTCCACGCCTTGCCATCCGAGCCGATGACACCGTTCTTCTTGCCAGTACCGCCGTTGTTCGCCGGGTGAAGGCCGAGCTCACGCAGGACCTGCGCGCAGAACTTGCATGGATCCATGAGCTTACCGCGCCTGTCCGTCGTCGTCATCTTGCCCTCCTTCACCTGTTTCTGCAGCTCCTTCCTGATCTCGATGTCTTCGGCCGCGGTGTCCTTCAACGTCTTACCGTTCTTCTTGCGGTCCTGCCGGATGTCCTTCGCCAGGTTGTTCAACGCATCGATCTCGGCGCAGTGCCCGGCGCTCGATGGCGCCGGCCCCGCCACCTTGCCGTCGTCGAACTTCTTGTGGGCATTGGCGACAGCGGGCTGGAGCGCAGTGTCGAGCGCGCCCCCGAACGTGCTCGATCCGTGGTGCGTCTTGCCGCCGGCGGTCTCGATCTCGGTCCCGGCCTTGGCCATGAGCCCGTCCGGATCGATGAGCCGCGTCGGCTGGTTCTCCGCGTAGGCGAATCCGTTGAGCCCGCCGAGGACCCCGATCGGATCAGCGCTGATGTAGCGCCCCGCCTCGGGATCGTAGTAGCGATTGCGGTTGTAGCAGAGGCCAATCTCGTCGTCCCAGTACTGCCCGCGAAAGCGGATCGGCGTCGACGTCGACGCGCCGGGCGCGGGCTCGATCTTTCCCCAGGCGCTCCGCCGCAGCTCGCATGCGACGGCGCCGTCGGGGCCAACGAGCCGCTCCGGCGTACCGATCTCGTCGTTCAGGTAATGGTACCACTCGCCCTCCCCGGCGCGCTGTGCCCACGGCGCGCCGCCCTCGAAGACGTACGTGCGCGCCTCCACGACGGGGGCAGCCGCGTCGCGGGTGACCCGCCGGATCTCGTGCACGAGCTCGGCGCCATCCCAGACGAACCTCGTCGCGCTGTCCTGCCGCAGCTCGCCGGTCGCGAGCCGCCGGGAGACCCGCTTGGCGACGCGCCGGGCGTCCGGATCGTACGAGAACTCCACGACGGTCCCGTCGGCGCGCTCGACCGACCGCAACAGCCCACGGGCGTCCCATGCGTACCGGGTGACCTCGAGCGCTCCGGCGGGCGTCCTGGTCCGCGTCTCCTTCAGGCGCGCATCGTCGTCCCATACGAGCTCGGTATCTCCCTTCTTGAGCAAGCGATTGCCAGGACCGTACGAGCGATCCACCTTGCCGGCGGCGACGTCGAACACGTTCCCGCAGGCGTCGTACCGAAAGAGCTCGGCACGCTCGTGCTCCGGGAGGTTCGCCAGGATTTGGTTCGCAGGGTCGTACTCGAAGCGGCGCGTGCCGTACGCCTGGTCCCACGCCTCGACGAGCTCCGACGCTGGCGAGTATCGGTACGCCTGGTGGACCGTCACCGAAGCCGGCGCTGGGCCCACCCATGCTGGTTCGTTCGGCCCGACCGGGACACGGCTCGACGGCGAGGAGACGCGCCGTTCCACGAGGCGATCCATCAGGTCCCACACGCTCTCGACCCGGCCGCCTCGCGGGAGCGCGCGGCAGACCTCACGCCCCGCGGCGTCGTACGCGATCCCAACCTCGTCTCTTCCGTCGAGGATCACCCTCTCGGCGAGCCCGCCAACGTTGCGAATCCACCTGGCGGAGTGACCGAGCGACGTGGTGCGTTCCGTGACGTCACCCATGAGATCGAAGGTGCGCCGGACGGTCGCGGTTTCGCCTCCCACGATCTGGGTCTCGGACACGACCCAGCCGACGGCGTTACGCTCATAAGAGAACGAGCCGGCGGGGCTCTCGGCGGCGATGAGGTCGCCGCGGGCGTCGTAGGTGAACGTCTCGACGCTACCGTCGCCGAAGGTACGCGCGACAAGCTGCCCGGCGAGGTCGTACGTGTACTCCGTCCTCTCGCCCGCGGCGTTCTCGAAGGTGATCAGACGGCCATTGTAATCGTACTTGTATCGAGACACGCGCCCATCGAACCCACGCTCTCTGGTCACCATCCCCGCGGTGTTGAGCTCGATCCTGTGGCGCTCCCCGAGCGCATTCTGGATCTCGACCAGGCGCCCCTCACGGTTGTATCGAAACCGTGTGATCTCTCCGTTCGGCTTGTGCACCTCGCAGAGCTTATGGAAGCCGCCTCGCACGAACCGGGTCAGCTGCTGGTTCGGCTGGAGGACCGCGGTGCAGTCGCCCATGCCGTCGTATTCGTAGCGGGTCGTTGCGCCGCCAGGCCGGTAGACGCCGGTGAGGTTGCCGCGATTGTCATAGCTGTACGACACCACCGCGCCGCTCGGATCGCGGATCGAGCGGCACCGGCCCCAGTAATCGTAGGCAAGCTGCATCTTGCCCCCGAGCGCGTCGGTCTTCTCGACCATGTTCCCGAGATCGTCATAGAGGTACGTCGTGCGGCGCCGTTCGGCGCCACCGTCTCGACCAGTCGCCCTCGCGCGTCCTGGCGCACCTGGAACACCGCCCCGAGGGGGTCGGTCCAGATGAGCCCGTCGGGCGTCCGCCAGATCTCGGTGACGCCGCCTGCTGGATCGATTGCTCGGCGGACGTGCCCGTCCGGATCGCGCTCGATGACCGTCATTCGACCGAGCGGGTCGGTGACAGAGAGCTCCCGGCCGAGTCTGTCTCGCTGCCAGATGGTCATGGCGCCAAGCGGATCGACGAACGTCCGGAGGTGCCCGTGCTCGTCGTACGTACGGCTGAACACGGCCCCGGCGCTCACGGCCTTGTCGACCTTGCCGAAGCGGTTCCCGAAGTAGCGATGAACCGTGATGGAGTCCGCGACCTCGCAGTATCCGTCCTCTCCGAACTCCAGCTTGCAGTGGTAGATACCTCTGGCGACGGTCCTTCCGTCGGCGAGGTGCGTCGGCACGTCCTCCGCCAAGCTGCGGTCGCGCCCATCATCGTAAGAGCCCCACGTCTCGACGCAGCGGCGTCGATCGTCGTAGCGGAAGGAGAACGTGAGCCCAGTGGGGCTCGTATGGGAGGTGAGGTGATGTTCCTGGTACGTGTAGCGCGTCGTGTATCCGTCAGCGTCGGTCGCGGACGTGAGATCCCCGGCTTCGTCGTAGTTGTACCGCGCGAAAGCCACCCAGACACCGCGCTCCTGCGCGTTCTTGATCTCGAAGGCGCCGATGCGCCCGTCGGGCGCCCGCCGGACCCGGACGGTCCGGCCGACGCTGTCGGTGATCTCGGCGAGCACGCCCTCGCGGTACGAGAGCCCGATCTCGTTGTTGTAGCGGTCCTTGATTGCGGTGAGCCGGTACCGCTTCCCCGCCGCTTCGGCGAACACGTACCAGCGGTCGTTGCCGGTATCGAGCACGAAGCCGCGCTCCTCCCGCGCAAGCACCCAGCCGTGAGGGCCCGCCGCGCCGGCGCCCACCGGTATCGCGTCGAAATCGACCGGCCCATCGTCGGTCCAGACCCGAATGATGCGCCGACGCACCTCGATCTCCCATGCCAGCGAGTGGCTCCACCCGAACCCCAGCCCGACGTCGCGCTCGACCGCCGCGGTGGTGTACGACCGCACGAACGAGAGCGGCAGCGGTCCCGGAAGCTCGAGGTCAACGGCGGGGATCGTGAACACCCGGCCCGTCACCACGTCGACCGGGTCGCCCTTCGCAGCCATTCCAGATTTCTTGCCGCCATGGTGGTTCGGGCAGCCTGCTCCGTCGCCGCCTGCGCTGCCACACGCGGACTTCCCGCCGCCGCTGGCTTCCTTGCCGCCGTGGGCTCCATTGCCGCCCTGCTTACCTCCAGAGCCGTTACCGCCAGCGCCGCCGCCTCCTCCGCCGGCCCCGCCCCCGCCCATGATGAAGACGCCCGGGTTCATTCCAGGGATGGCGGGGATGTTCGGTACAGGCGCAGTGCGAGCCATGGTTGTCTCCCGGGTCTCGTGCGGCCTTCGCCGTGCGATCCCGGCGAATATACACCACCAGACATCCGGAGGGCCATCTCTGCCGTTCGGCGCGATGCGTGCTCTTGGCGCGCGACCCCTCACCGAGCCCCGCTTGACTGGGCGGCTAACCACTCGGAATGATTCAGCACCTGACGACGGCTGCGACCGAAGTGCGGTCGGCTTACGCCGTCGTAAGCCCCGCGGTTCGATCTCGTCACCTTCCCGCTGCCCGTGCCCACGCCGGGCATCACCATCGCGCAGGCGTGGCACCCCCGCTTCGACGCCGACCCCGCGCACCGGTGGCTGCGCGACCGGCTCCGCCGCGTCTGCCGGTCGATCGCGGAGCTCGGGGCGTAGGCACGGCCACGCTGCCCATGAAGGATCTCCACCACGCCGAGTCTCTCCGCCAGCAGGCCTGCCTGCTCGCGCCCCGGGAGCACGAGGTGCAGTCGCTGTTCTTCCTCAACCACCCCGGTAAGCGCGAGCCTCGCAAGGTAAACTGCCGGGTGCTCGGCGAGAGCAATCCACGCATCCCCATCGCTGCTGTACAATCTCCCGCGCTCGTCCATCCCGAGCGCGCCGCCCCACACGAAGCGGCCTATGATCACGACGTTCCGGCCGTCTCCGGGGAGCGTCGCCTGAGCGGCGCCCGCCGCCACGGTTCCAAAGCCTGTGTCGGACAGCTCGAGCAGATAAGGGGACGCCATTCGATTCCCCTCGCCGAGCGCGTGGAGATCGCGCTCCCAGGCGACGAGGACGTCGGAGCAAGGCACGCCGCGCCCGTCGAGGAGCCCGCGCAGCAGGAGCTCGTCCCACGAGCGGTTGAACTTGGCATGGCGCTGGATCCAGGAGAGAAGCGAAGGATCGATTTCTTCTAGATTCCTTGTTGCCATAGGGTCCTCAGCGCTCAATGGATCCGCGTCCACTGCCCGTTCCGATGCTCCCACGTACCTAGGGCAGCCGGACCTCCAGCCGGAGGCGTCTCAGCGGCCCACCGCCGGGAGTGCGCCAGATCGGCCGGATCCTGTGCCAAGCGAGGGGGGTCCGGCACCGGCACAACCGCAATGCATTGCGACACACCGGGGTCCGGACCCCTCCGAAACGCTCTCGGGACCGTCCTCCGGGGCAAATCTGTGCCAAATCACGCTCGAAATTGAGCAATTCTGCGCCATTTTCCGCTCGGAAACGCCCGATCTTGTGCCAGAAGGGGGGTCCGGACCCCTCCTCGACGCAATCCACTGCGCTCGCGCGGCCTCTGGACCCCGCCGCCGCGCGATCCAGCGCGCTCGCGCGGCCCCCGGACCCGCGCTGCACCGCAACGCGCTGCGCGCCACCCGGTCGCGCCGGACGCGCCTGCTCTCGTCACGTCCCCACGTCCGGCGACGGTCTCTACGCAGCGCAGAGTCTCCAAGACGGCACGCGGATCACCGAACGCGCACGCAATCTCGCGAATCGGTGTTCCTCCGCGCGGCCTCCCAGGCCGCGCGCAGCGCCGCGTCGACCTCCGGATCGCCCTCGCCCTCCGCCGCGACGTCCGGCGTGAGCCCGCGGCCCTCGAGCTCGACCCCGCCCGGCAGCAGCCAGCGCCCCACCGTCGCGTAGCAGAGCCCCTCCGGCGTCTGCACCACGCTCTGCACGCTGCCCTTCCCGTGCGTCCGCGCCCCGACCAGCAGCGCGCGCCCGTGCGCCTGCAGCGATCCGGCGAGCACCTCGGCGGCCGACGCCGTACCCCCGTCGACCAGCGCCACCACGGGGAGCTCGAACGCCGGATCGCGGCGCGACCGGCGCACCATCGCGTCGCCGTCGGCGTCGATCATCGCGCCGAGCTCCGCGCCGCGCGGCAGGAAATCCTCCGCGAGCCGCAGCGCCGCGTCGAGCTCCCCGCCGGGGCAGCCGCGCAGATCCAGGATCAGCGCGCGCAGGCCCCCCTCCGCC
This sequence comes from Sorangium sp. So ce296, assembly GCF_051529605.1. Lineage (NCBI taxonomy): Bacteria > Pseudomonadati > Myxococcota > Polyangiales > Polyangiaceae > Sorangium > Sorangium sp. So ce296. The sequence goes on along the minus strand of NZ_CP150325.1, from coordinate 11,914,866 downwards.
TCCTCGAGCCGGCGGATCCCCGCGAACACCCGCGCCGGCGCGTCGGGGGCCATCACCGCCACGCGCACGAGCCCCACCCCGCCCGGCAGCAGCGCCGCGGCCGGCGGCGGCGCGTCGACGAGCGCCTCGGCGACCTCGCGCATCGCCTCCCCCGCGGCCTGGCCGGCCCCCGGCGCTGCGCTCGCGAGGTTGTAGAACACGCTCACCGCGTTGGGGATGAGGTGCTCTCCCTTCGGCGCGTTCATCGCGTTCCCCGTCGCGGGCGCGGTCAGGTTGATGGCGGGCAGCCCGTCCACCATGACCGTCGGGGAGCCGGCCACGAAGGTGCCCTGGCCCTTGATGGTCGGGTGCAGCGCGCCCGCCTCGTCGCCGGTGGTGATCGGGATCTTCGCGCTCAGGTTCAGCGCCGGCAGGCCGGCGACCATCACCGTGGGCGAGAAGGGCGCCGCCATCGCGTGCATCCCGAGGTTCGTGTACGGCACGGGCACGCCGGGCGCGGGCGGCGTGAGGCACACGTCGGGGAAGGACACGTTCTGGCCGGCGCCGCGGTGGGCTGCGGGGAGCATCGCCGTCCTCCTAGCCCAGGTGGATCGCCTTGCCGTTGAGCGTCATCTTCTCCTCCGTGAGGATCGCGGCGCTCTTCGCCTGCGTGTGCGCGGCGCCGTCCACCACCGTGTGGCTCTGCCCCGCGTGCACGTGCAGCAGCTCGCTCACCCGCTGCCGCAGCGAGGCGAAGCGCTGCACCACCGCCCCGGCGAGCACGCGCAGGCTGCGCGCCTCGATCCCGACGTCGGGCGCGGCGATCTCCACGCCGTTGTCGCCGGCGAGCCGCAGCACCCCGCCCACGGCGCGCACCTCCACGTCGCCCGGCAGCTCCAGCGACGCGCGGCCCCGGCCCTGCAGCACGCCGATCACGTAATGGCCCTGCGCCTCGTCGCCGATCACCAGCACCACGTCGTCCTCCGCCGGCTCGTAGGTGAACGCGAGCGCCAGCCGCGCCCGCGCCGGCGCGCCGCTCCGCAGGCGCACCTCGACGTCGGCCGGGCCGACGCGGATCACGGTGGCGGGGCCGAGGAGCGGCCGCGGCGCGGGCTCCGGGCTGGGTTCACGCAGGGGGACCACCACGTTGCTCATCGGCGCTCTCCTCGGGCTCTCGGCTGGGGTCGTTCGGGGGGCCGCCACGCCTCGGCCTCGAGGCGGTCGGGATCGGTGCGGCGCGCGCCGCGGAGGTCCGCCGCCGACCAGGCGACGCCCTGATCGCGGGCGGCGTGCAGGTTGGCGCCCGACAGATCGGCCAACGAGACCTCCGCGCCGCGCAGATCGACGCGCGAGAGGTCCGCGTACCCGAGCCGCGCGCGCGTGAAGAGCGCCCCCGCCGCGGCCGCCTCGACGAGCACCGCCTCGCGCAGATCGGCGCCCGTCAGGTCCGCGTGCTGGAGCCGCGCCTGCGCCAGCGTCGCGAAGCGCAGCGTCGCCCCGCCGAGCTTCGCGCCCTCCAGCGAGGCCTCGCCGAAGAACGCGCCCTTCGCCATCACCTCGCGCAGATCCGCCACGTCGAGGCGGGCCCGCGTCGCCGTCGCGTACCGCAGCGTCGCGCCCCGGAGCACCGCGCCGCGCGCGTCGGCGTCGGTGAGATCGCAGCCGCTCAGATCGCAGCCCTCGAGATCCATCCCCTCCAGGATCGCGCCCCGGAACGACGACCCCGCGAGCGTCAGCCCGCGGAGGCGCAGCCGCCGCAGATCCATCCCCTCGAAGTCGACCCCGCGGAACACCGCGCCGTCGATCAGCGCCTCCTCCAGCGACGCCCCGCGCACCCGCGCGCCCCAGAGGTGCGCGCGCTCGAGCTTCGTCCCCGCGAGCGCCGCGTCCTCCAGCGAGGTCATGCTCAGGCTCGCCCCCCCGAGATCCGCGCCCGCGAGGTTCGCCTCCCGCAGCGACGTCAGCCGCAGATCCTGCCCCCGCAGATCCACCCCCTCGAGCCGGGCCCGATCGAGCAGCGCGCCCCGCAGATCCGCGCCCGTCAGATCGGCGCCCCGCAGATCGCACTCCATCAGGTTGGCCGCGCCGAGCCGCGCGCCCCTTAGCCGCGCGCCCCGCAGATCCGCGCCGCCGAGCGAGGCCCCGCGCAGATCGGCGCCCTCCAGGTCGACCGTGGCCCCCTCGTCCGCGAGCCGGCACCGATCCAGGAACACGTGCCGCAGCTCCCGCGGCAGCCGCGCGCCCCTCAGATCCACCTCGGAGAGCACCACCCCCTCCCACGCCGAGCCGAGGAGGTCGGCCCCCCGCAGATCGACCCCGGTCAGCGCCGCCTGCTCGACCCGCGCCCCGTCGAGCGCCGCGCCCGAGAGATCGGCGCGGCGGAGCACCGCGCGCGCCACGGTCGCCCCGCGCAGATCCGCGCCCGCCAGGATCACCTCGTCCAGCGCCGCGCCGCCCAGATCCGCGCCGCCCAGCGCGGCCCCGCGCAGATCCACGCGCAGGAGCCGCGCCCCCCCGAGCCGCGCCCCCCCGAGCCGCGCGCCGGCGGCGGAGGCGCGCACGATCAGCGCGCCGCTCAGGTCCGCGCCCTCGAGACCCGCGCCCTCGAGATCCACCCGCGCGATCTGCGCGCCCGCGAGGTCGGCCCCCTCCAGCCGGGCCCCCGCCATCCGCAGCGCGAGCAGGCGCGCACCGCCGAGCCGCGCGCCGCGCAGATCGAGCCCGGCGAGATCCAGCTCGGCGATCGTCGCCCCCGCGAGCGATCGGCCGGCGCGCACCGCCGAGAGGAGCTCCTCGGCCCTCATGTCTCCGCCCGCGTCGAGCGCTTCAGGTTCGCCCCCGTGAAGTCCGCGCCCGCGCCGGTCGCCCCGAGCAGCGCCGCGCCGTACAGGCTGGCGCCCGCGAAGCGCGCCCCGCCGATCCGCGCCTTGCCGAGGTCCGCCTCGAAGAGGTTCGCCCGCGTGAGGTCCGCCCGCTCGAGGTTCGCGCGGTCGAGCCGCGCGTGCCGCAGATCGGCGCCGAACAGGCGCGCCCCCGCGAGGGACGCGCGCGTGAGCAGCGCCCCGCGCAACGTCGCGAACCCGAGATCGGCGCCGTCGAGCGTCGCCCCGGTCCAGTTCGACCTGTCGGCGCGGGCGTCCTCGAGCCGCGCGCCCGCGAGCGCCGCCCCCGCCAGGTTGGCCCCGCCGAGATCGGCGCCGACGAGGTTCACCTGCGCCCCGCTGCAGCCCTCGAGCGACGTCCGCGCGAGCGTCGCGCCCGCGAGGTCCGCCCGATCGAGCGTGCTCTCCGAGAGGTCCGCGCGCGCCAGCGCCGCGCCCCCGAGGGCCGCGTCGCTCAGATCGGCCCGGCGGAGCGCCGCGTACTCGCCCCGCGCCCGGAGCAGCGTGGCCCCCCGGAGCTTCCCGCCCTCGAGGAAGATCTGATCGAGGATCGCCTCCTCGAAGCGCGCCCCCTCCGCGCGCGCCTCGGCCGCGTTGGCGCGCGTGAGATCCGCGCCCGAGAGATCGGCGCCCGAGAGATCCGCCTGGAAGAGGATCGCCGCGCGCAGCTTCGCCCCCCGGAGGTCCGCGCCGCGCAGATCGGCGCGCGTGAGGATCGCCTCCCGCAGATCCGCGCCGCGCAGATCGGCGCCCCGCAGATCCCGCCCGGTGAGATCGCGCTCCCGCAGATCGCTGCCCGGCCCGGGCTCGCCCGTGGAGAGGGGCTCGACGGGCGGCGTGTAGTCGGGATCGAGCTCCTGCCACCGCGGATCGTGCGGCATCTGCTCCATCGCCGCGAGCCGCTCCCGCTGCTCCGCCGCGATCTCCCGCCCCGCCAGCGAGCGCCTCGCCTCCGCGGCCTGCGCCAGGACCTGCCGCATCACGCGCCGCAGCCCCACCGCGGGCGCGGCGCCCGGCTTGAGGTTCACCGGCGCGGGCGGCGCGGGGGCGGACGCCGCGGCCACGGCGGCCTCCAGCTCGGCCTGCTTACGCGCGCCGCCGAGCGCCAGCTCGATCGCCTCGCGGATCTTCTGCTGCTCTCCCGCCGCGACCCCGCCGAGGCGGTCCTGGATCACCCGCGAGATCGGATCGAGCCCCTCGCTCCCCGGCATCGGCGGCACCTGCTCCCCCGCGTCGCGCCGCCGCTGCCGCTCCGCCGCCTCCAGGAACCCCGGCGGCGCAGCCGCGCGGATGCCCGCCGGATCCTCCAGGAACGCGTCCAGCCTCGCGCGGTAGCCCGCCTCCGCCCTGCGCTCTCCCCCGAGCGCCTCGGCGGCGACGAGCACCCCCGCCACGTCCGACAGATCGTCCTCGCGCACCGGCGACAGCCCGCGCCACGTCAGCGCCACCCGCCCCACGTCGAGATCCGCGTAGAGCGTGTCGAGCGCCATCGGCACCTCGCGGAATTCGCCCTCCCGGCCGCGCACGAACGCGCGCACCGCGAGCCCCGGCAGCCGCGCCTTCAGCGTCGCGTGCTCCGGGTGCAGGTTCTGGAAGGTCAGCTCCTCGTCGCCGCGCAGGTACCCCCGGAGCTGCTGATCCTCGGGCGCCGCGTGGAAGTAGCTCACGTCGAAATCGTCGGCGTACCAGGGCGCGCGCTCGGTCAGGTAGCGCCTGCCGTACGCCTTCCCGACCTTGCCGACCCGCTGCGGCCAGCCCGGGTTGATCGGCCCGAAGCCCGCGGGCGCGGGCGTGTCCGCGCGCGACCGGATCGGCTGCCCCGGCAGCTCGACGGTGGGCAGCTCCGGCGTCCGGTATCCCTTCCCCACCGGGTTCATCGGGTACTCCGGCCCGCCGAACGCGTTGGCCCAGGTGATCGGCATGCTCACGAACGGCGCCGGCTCCGAGATCGCCGGGCCTAGCATCCGCTCGGTCCAGACGCGGCGCCCGATCACCCGGAGCGCCTTCGACCACGCCCCGACCCCGAAGAGCACCGTGCACTCCGCCACCGCCCTCTTGCCCGGCGCGTGGCAGCTCGCCTTGAGCAACACCTCCGCGTTGCGCTTGAAGTCGGCGAAGTCCCCGCCGTACAGGCACTCCCCGCGCCGCTCCTCGTCGTCCTCGTGAAAGACCTCGGCCGTGAGCGACGCTTGCTCGGCCGGGTCCTCGATCGGCGCGAGCGCCTCGCCCGGCCGGAGGACGAAGCTCCCCCGCACCACGATGCTCATCTCCGGCCGCGGCGGGCTCCGGAACACCCGCTTGATGCCGCACAGGAACGGCGTGAGGTTCTGGACCAGCATGTCTGCCTCGCCTGCCGGCTACGCGCCCGCCGTCACCGGAACACCCACTCGGCCATCGCCTCCCCGCCGATGCCGAGGCGGATGAGCGGCGAGGCGACCGCGTATTTTGCGGCGAAGCGCGCCATATCGAGCCCGGTCGCGACGTCCCGCATCGTGAATTTCTCGTCCTCCGGCCCCATGCGGTAGCCCTTGGGCCAGGCGATCTCGACCCGCTGCCCGAGCACCACGCTCAGCTTGAGCAGCATCAGCTCCAGGTCGATGTGCGTCGCGCCCACGAAGATGTCCGTCTTGTTCGGGGCCACCGTGAGATCCGCCAGCGCGCCGGCCAGCGTCAGCCCCCCCTTGGCGCCCACCAGCGTCATCTCGGCGACCGCCCCCGCCATGGTCGTCTCCGTGATCGACCCCGCCGTGGTCTCCGACGTGATCGCCCCGCTCACCCGCGTCGTCTCGCTCGTGCTCGCCGCGTCCGTCAGCGACGAGATGCGGTCCGCCCAGGTCTCCTCCTCGATCGACGGGATCCGGTACGCCGAGGAGCCGGTGTACGACTCGATCCGCTTCGCCCAGGTCTTCTCGATGATGTGCGGGTTGCCCCGCGGCCGCCCGTTCTCGTCCTTCTCGACCGGGCTCTCCTGCCCGACGGTGCTGTGGTGGTGCTCCCCCCACTTGTGCTCGTAGACATCGCCGCCGAAGTTCTCGGTCACCACCGCGCCGTCGGTGGAGCTCTGCTGGTGCCAGACCCCGCTGTACGGGTCCTGCGCCCACTCCACCCGGTGGAACGCGGCCCAGGTATAGGCGTAGTCCTGGATATGCTGCCCCGAGACGTCGAGCCCCGCGGCCTTGCTCGGGTCGTCCTGCCGCCCCATCACCATCAGCTTGTAGTTGCCCCGGATCACCTCCACCTTGTCCCCGTAGGTGGTGGTGATCCGGTTCCCGTCCGAGTGATCGCGCCATCCCCCGCGGCTGTGCAGGTACGAGCTCTCGTTGATGCGCGCGTCCTCGGAGAGCTGGTGCGGTGACGGGCACCCCTCCCGCAGCCGCTGGTCGTCCACGAACGTCGGCCGCATCTGCCGCCCGCTCACCAGCTCCCGGTGCTGCTGCTCCTGCAGCGCGAGCACGTCGGCGCCGCCGCCCGCGCCCCCGCTCCCCGCAGCGCCCGAGGCGTCCGACGACCACGCGCCGATGCTGACCTGCTTCGGATGGGCCGTGGTGTAGTTGCTGGTCGAGCCGTCGCTCGCGTCGTAGTTGTCGAGCAGCGGGCTGCCCGGCGGCGCCCCCCGGCCGCCCGCGGGCCCGGCCAGGTTCACCACGGCCGCGAGGCTGCCCCCCGGATCGTTCCACCAGGTCGTGCTGGCCGCGCCGATCCGCAGGTAGGACGTCATCATGCGCCCGGGGTTGATCGGGTCCTCGGCGAAGTCGGGGACCGAGATCAGCAGGTATTTCCCCCTGGAGGTGACGTCGTCCTCGCCGCCCGCCTTGCTGTTGCCCATGCGCCCTCCTGTGCGCCGCGCAGCGTAAGCCGGCGCTGCGCCGAGCGTCCAGCGGAGAGAGCGCCTCCCTTGACGCCGTGGCGGCGCTCCGCTGTCGTCGATGCACCATGACCACCGAGCGGTATCGCCACGTCGACGCGCGGATCGAGTCCCCGAGGTTCGACTGCGAGGGGATCCAGGTGTACGCCCTGCGCGGCCGGGAGGTCATCTCCCGGCCGTTCTCCTTCGACCTCCGCGTGGCCTGCCTCGACCCGGAGGGCCTCGACGCGGACCAGGTGGTGGGCGCGCCGGTCTCGATCGTCTTCGAGCGCGAGGGCGCGGAGATCCGCCGCGTGCACGGGCTCGTCTGGGAGATGGACGAGAGCCTCGACGCCTCGCACGAGGCCCCCTTGTACGATCTCAAGGTGGTGCCCCGCCTCGAGTGGCTATCGCTGGTGGAGACCCAGGAGGTCTTCCTGGAGATGAGCGTGCCCGAGATCATCGAGCAGAAGCTCCGTCTGGTGGGCCTCTCCGACCAGGACTTCGATCTGCGCCTCGCCGAGCGCTACGCCGCGCGGGAGCTGGTCGCACAGTACCGCGAGAGCGATCTCGCCTTCATCTCCCGCCTGGCCGAGCACCTCGGCGTGAGCTTCTTCTTCGAGCACGACGGCGGCGTCGATCGCATCGTCTTCAGCGATCACCAGCAGGCGTTCCCCGCCCTCGAGCCCGCGCTGCTCCGCCCCCGGGGCGAGCACGCCGACGTCTACCGCCTCGACCTGAAGACCCGGACCATCCCCTCCCTCTACGCCGTGCAGGACTACAACTACCGCACCCCCAACGTGGACCTCCGGTCGCTCCACGAGCTGCCCCGGGGCGCGGCCGGCGGGGTGGTCGAGTACGGCGGCCATTTCAAGACGCCCGAGGAGGGCGCGCTGCTCGCCCGGATCCGCGCCGAGGAGCGCCAGGTGGAGCGCAAGGTCTACACCGGCGTGAGCGATCTCCCCGGGTTCACCGCGGGCCGCCGGGTGCCTCTCGAGGGCCCGCGCCCGATGGATCTCCTGCTCGTCGAGGTGGAGCACGAGGGTAAGTGGTCGGTGCTCACCCACGGCGGCAGCACCGGCGAGCACTATTACCGGAACACGTTCCGCGCCATCCCGGCCGAGCACACCTACCGCCCCCCGCGCCTGACCCCCCGCCCCCGCATCCACGGCCTGCTCAACGCCGTCGTGGAGCACGGCATCGAGCACGGCGTGCAGCGCACCTCCCAGATCGACGAATGGGGCCGCTACACCGTGCGCTTCCTCTTCGACACCGCCGATCACGCCCAGAAGCAATCGCGCTGGGTCCGGATGCTGCAGCCCCACGCGGGCACGAGCTACGGGATGCGCTTCCCGCTCAAGCCCGGGACCGAGGTCCTCGTGGGCTTCGTGGACGGCGATCCCGACCGCCCCGTCATCGTCGGCGCCACCTACCGCCCCGACACCCCCTCGCCGGTGACCTCGGCGAACGCGATGATCAACAAGCTGAAGTCCGAGTCCGGCATCCTCATCGAGCTGCGCGACGCCTGACCGCGCGCCGCGCGCGCCCCGCCCTGGAGCGACATCATCGCCGCTGCGGCGCGCCCGCTGCGTGCTCCTTGCTCATCTGCCGGATGCAGTGCTGGAGCGCCGCCCGGAGGTTCCCCAAGGTGGTCGTGCCGGTCAGATCGAGCCCGAGCGCCACGACGGTCTGTGCGACGTTCGACCGGATGCCCGTGATGATGCCCTCCGCGCCCAGGAGCCGGATGGCGCCGACGAGCTGGATCAGGTAGGCCGCGGTCTTCGTGTCCACCATCTCGACGCCGGTGAGGTCGAGGATGGCGTAACGCGCGCTCGTACGCACGATCGCCTCGAGCAGGGAGTCCATCACCTCTGCGGTCCTCGCGCTGTCCAGAATGCCGATCATGGGCAAGGTCAGCACGCCGTCCCAGACCTGGATGATGGGCGTCGACAGCTCGCGGATGACCTGCTGCTGGCGCTCGATGAGCTCCAGCCTGTTCCGGAGCTCCTCCTCCGTTTTCTTCGCGTCGGTGACGTCGAGCGTCAAGCCGAGGACCCCGTAGATCTCGCCGCGCGCGTCACGGACCGGGATCTGCCAGTTCTCCCACGACACCCCGTACGTCGAGAGCGTCGAATGGCCGGCCTCGCCCGCGAGCGCCCGCCGCAACATGGCATTCTGTGGATGATCCGCAAAAAGCTCGAACACGCTCTTGCCGACGAACTGTCCCTGATCGAGCCCCGCGGACGTGGCCGCCTTGCCCTCGTGGAACGTGAACACCCCGTCGCGATCGACGGCCCAGACGACGACCGGCAGGGTCTGCGTGACCGTGTGAAGGATGTGCTCCTTCTCCTTGAGAACGCGGAGTTGCTCGGCCCGCTCCGTCACGCATTGACCGAAGACCCCGATGCCGCTCACCTCCCCCCGCTCGTCGAGGAGGCGCTCGTGACTCCACTCGAAGACGGCCAGGTCCCCGCCCTTCCGGGCGTGGGACCACACGCGGGGCACCGCCCCGTCCTCTCCGAGGAGCCGCCGCCATGCGCTGGGATCACCGCGCACGGGCAACAACTCATCCACACGCCGGCCGACCGCCTCCTCCCGCGTGTAGCCGAGCAATCGCTCGGCCGCCTGGTTCCAGTCCTCGATCGTGAGATCGCAGCCGTACTCGACGATGGCCAGCGGCGCCCGCTCGAGGAGCCGCGCGCGCTTGCTCGCAAGCTTCACGACGTCGACGTCTCCCTGCGATCCGACGGAAGCCTGCATGCATGGAATTTTAACTTGAGCGTTCATCACCCGTCGAGAGGGTTCGTCGACGCGCCGAACGGTTCTTGCTCCGCGTCTGCAAGGTAGACCTCGATGACGCGGCGACAGCACACCTCGGGTCACATCTGCTGCGCCCTACGACGATGGCGCTCGACATCCGGACCGCATCATCGGCCCGCGATGAAGCTGTCCTGGTAGCCCGGGTCCTCGACCTCGAGCGCGGCCGGGGTGGCCGCGAGCGGGCGGGTCGTATCGAGCATGACCGCGAGCTCGCTCGTCGCGCGGCTCCCGAGGCTCGCCTCGTACGCGCCGGGGTGCGGCCCGTGCGGGACGCCGGCCGGGTGGTGCGAGATGCTGCCCGGGCCGACGCCGCGGCGCGAGGTGAAGTCGCCGCGGCAGTAGAACAGGAATTCATCGCAGTCGACGGACGAGTGGGGATAGGGACAGGGGATCGCCTCCGGGTGGAAGTCGACGGGGCGCGGCACGAAGCTGCAGATGAGGGCGCCCCGCGCCGCGAACGTGCCGTGCCAGTCCGGCGGCAGGTGGACGAGCCCGACGCGCGCCTGGAAGCTCTGGATCGGGAACGCGAACGGGTACACCGTCCCGTCCCAGCCGACGACGTCGAGCGGCGAGCGCTCGCAGGCGAAGCCGTGGAACGCGCCGCCGCGCTTCACGACCAGGGAGCGAATGCCCTCGTCGAGCGGGCCGACGAACGTGGGTCGCCGGAAATCGCGGTGGGCGTAGGGCGCGTCCATCCGCAGCTGGCCGACCTCGTTGCGCCACTGGCGCGGGAGGTGGATATCCGCGGCCTCGATCGCGAGCCATCGCTGGGGCGCTTCGTCGGGGAGGAAGCGGTAGAAGAGCCCCTTCGGGACGACGACGTAGTCGTCCTGCTCGAAGCGGAGATCGCCGAGCATCGTGCGCAGGAGCCCGCTCCCGCGGAAGATGAAGAACAGCTCGTCGGCGTCGGCGTTCGCGAAGTACACCGGATCGGCGGCGTCCGGCTGGGCCACCCCGATCACCACGTCGTCGTTGAAGAGGAGCGGCACGCGGCAGTCGATCGCGGGCCCGGCCCGCCGCGGCAGATCGTGCGTCCTGTAGTGCCGCTTCGCGAGCGGACGCGGCGGCGCGGCGACCGGCAGCGCGAAGCCGTGCTCGGCCCGCGCGAGCCGGTGCTCGTGCGGCCGCCGCTCGTGGTAGGCGATCGTATAGGGGCCGTCGAAGCCCGCCCGCGTCAGGCACTCCTCGTAGCGGAGCTCCCCCGCCTCGCTCCGGAGGGCGATGTGGTGCTTGCGGGGGACCGTCCCGACGGCGATGCGGTCGAGCATCAGCCGCTCCCTTGCGCGCTCTGTTGCCGCTCGATGCTCTCGAACAGCGCCCGGAAGTTGCCGGCGCCGAAGCCGCGATCCCCCTTTCGCTGGATGAGCTCGAAGAAGAACGGCCCCGCGTCGGGGTCGCGGTGCGTGCCCGACGACTCCTTGAGGAAGATCTGGAGGAGATAGGATCGCGCGCCGTCGCCGTCGACGAGCACCTCGAGCTCCCGCAGCGCCGCCACGTCCTCGTCGATCTGCCCGACGCCGAGCCGCTGCAGGCGCTCGGGCATGAGGTCGTAGTAGGCGGCCGGGGTCGGCATGAACTCCACCCCTCGGCCGCGCATCCCGCGCACGGCCGTGAGGAGGTCGTCCACGTCGAGCGCCACGTGCTGCACCCCGTCGCCGCGGTGCTCCTCGTTGAAGACGTTGATCTGCGAGCTCTTGAAGTAGGGCCGGTAAGGCTCGTTGTTGGCGAACTTCACGCCCGAGGCAGGGTCCCACATCACGGCGGAGCGCAGGCCCGAGCCGTGAGCGGCGCCCGTCCCGACGTCGTTCGTGTGAAACTCGATCTTCCAGAACGGCTCGAGCCCGAGCACGTGCTCCATCCAGAGCAGGGCGGGCGCCATCGTCTGGAAGTTCGACGTGATGTGATCGAACCGGGCGATCCCGAACCGGTTCTCGCCGCCGCGGGGCGCGTCGTAGGCCACGCAGCCGGGGAACAGCGCCCGGTAGCCGCGCCGCTCCACGAAGCGGAAGGTGGTGTCGCCGAACGGGCTCGTGATCGAGAACGACGCGAACGAGCCGCCCGCGTCCGTCGCCCGGTGGATCTCGTCGATCGGCGTGCCCCCGCGGCGGTCGAGCAGCCGGAAGGCGCGGTCGATATCCTCCACCTCGAAGATGATCGTGCCCACCCCGTCGGGGTGCTTGCGCAGGTAGCGCCACGCCCGCCCGCCCTCGCCGATCGGCTGCGAGCAGACGATGACGCACTCGCCGGCCTGGAACACGAGCGACTGCTGCGCCGCCGCCGCGCTCAGCTCCGGCGAGCTCGCGGCGATCTCCTGGAAGTCGAGCTTCTCCGTGTAGAACCTGCGGCTCCGCTCCAGGTCGCGCACGTAGTAGTGCAGGGCCTCTACCCGCTTGACGCCGATCGACTCCACCTTGGCGCTCATCCGGCCACCACCCGCTGCGCGATGCGCCCGAACAGGCTCTCTCCCGAGCGATTCAGCATCTCGATCATGATCGTGTCTCCTGGCTTCATGAAGGGCGTCCTCGCCGCCCCGTGCGCGAGGATCTCGAGCATGCGCTTCTCCGCAAGGCACGACACGCCGCGCGCCGGATCCCGGTTCGAGACGGTGCCGCTGCCGAGCAGGGTCCCGGCCGTGAAGCTGCGGGTCCTGGCGATGTGCTCGATGAGGTCGAAGAACGAGAAGTGCATCTCCGGGCCGGCCTCGGGGTCGCCGACGAGCGCGCCGTTGTACGTGGAGCGCAGCCGCAGGTGGACGCGCCCGTCGCGGAGCGCGTCGCCGAGCTCGTCCGGCGTGATCGCGAACGGGGAGAACGCCGTCGCCGGCTTCGAGCAGAAGAACCCGAAGCCCTTGGCGAGCTCGGCGGGCACGAGGTTGCGCAGCGTCACGTCGTTGGCCAAGAGGAACAGGCGGATGTGCCGGTGGGCCTCGTCGCGGCGCGCGCCCTGCGGGGTGTCGCCGAGGACGGCGCAGACCTCGGCCTCGAAATCGAGGCCCCAGGCCTCGTCGCGCAGGACGATGTCGTCGGTCGGCCCGAGGAGCACGCCGGAGCCGCCCTGGTACACGAGCGGATCGGTCGTGAGGGTCTCCGGAGGCTCGGCGCCGCGCGCTTTGCGCACGAGCTCGATGTGGTGGATGTACGCCGACCCGTCGACCCACTCGTACGCGCGGGGCAAGGGCGCGGCGAGCGCTTCCACGGCGAGCGGGGCCACGGCCGCGCCGCCGCGCTCGATGTGGTCGGCGATGCGGCGCAGCGCCGGCTCGGCGCGCTCCCAGTCGTCGAGCGCGGCCTGGAGCGTGGGATAGGCGGCGCCGGCCGGCGCGTAGGCGAGGCCGTCGCGGCGGACGACGACGAGCGTGCCGTCGCGGCCGGGGCCGCGGAGAGAGGCGAGCTTCATGCGGGGGCGAGCTCCTCGGAGGCGACTGCGATGACTTCGTATCCGATCCTTCTGGCGCGCGGCATAGGCAACCTCACCTATGCGCGCCGCGCTCGCGCGCGTCCAGGCGCCTCGCCCCGCTGCGCGGGCGGCAAGCGGATCGCGGCCGCGGCGCTCCCATCGTTCAGGGGATCACTTTTGCAGTTGGACGCCGAGGAACAGGGCATTCCCCTTCGCCCCGGACAGATCGCTCCTTTGATAGCCGAGCGCGACGCGCGCAGCGTGCCCTTCGATGATGTAGCCCATCTGGGCATCGATGAGCAGGTAGGGGTCGGCGTTCTTCGGCTTCGCTTGTTGCAGTCGGACGAGAGGCTGCAGCTTCCCGACGCCGACGTCGCTCGCCGTGAGGTAGCTCGCGAGCGCGAAATAGGAAAAGTCGAACCTCTCGAATTCGCCAAAGTACTTGTAAAATGCGCCTTCGAGCGTGATCGTACCCGCCGCAGGGAGGTTCTTTTCGAACAGGAGGTCGGCGTTGAGCTCGGCATAGGTGTCCGTGCGCGGGGTGCCTGGGGGCGTACCCGCCGCAGGGGGCGGCAACGATTCGACGGAACCTTCCCTCTGCACTTCGCCCGCGACGCCGAGCGCGAGGATGTCCTTCTCTCCGAGGTACGTAGACTTCTGGTAATAGGCTGGCTCCGGGTCGAGCAAGCTCAGGTTGAGCCTCGCCGTGTAGAGCGGGCTCACCGAGGAGTCATGCAGGTTGAACGCGCCCACGTAATACTTGAACAGGCCGCCCGCGATCTTGCCCCAGGCGGTCACCCCGTCGTTGCGTCCGAGAGGCCCCTGCCTCGGCCCGATCGGCGGCGCGTAGGGCTCGAAGAACCCGGGATAGTTCCACGGCCCCATCGACCACGGCCCGGAGAAGGCGGAGCGATCCGAAGGCACGATCATTCGACCGATCCAGACGTTCAGCAGATCGTGAAACTTGACCTTGGCGATGGCGTCACGGAGGGTCGCGCTGCCCGCGATGTTGCCCCCGGTCGGGGTCGGCCCGAACTGGGCGACGATCGCGCCCTGCACCCCGATGAACCGGTTGATCTCGCCCGAAAACGACAGATCCAGCTCTCCGTCCCCGAGCAGCCGGTCCATCTTCTCGCGCGCGCCGGGGTTCTGTAGGCGGCCTCCGACGCGGGCCCAGGCCGCGACGCTGAGCGGCAGCTTCCATGGCTCCTTCTCCGCCGGTGGCGCCGGCGGAGCTGGGCTGGGCCCGGCAGCGCCCTGCGGTGCTGGCGCGCCGGCGTGGGCTTCGGCGGACGGCGCTCGCGGCGCGCTCGCGTCCTCAGGGGGGCTCGCGGGCTCGGTCGCGGGAGCCGCGATCGGCGGGTCTTCGCCGGTGGGCGCCGGCGGCGCTTCGGGCTGCGCCTGTGCCCGTGCCGAGCGATTGAAGGAAGTGATGCTGAGGATGACGGCCAAGATACCTGCGCCAAGCTCGCCCCGGCGTATCGACGATCTCGTCAGTGTGCTCATGCGTTCTCCGTGGTGTGGTCTCGGCCGCGACCGCGCCCTAGCCGATCTCGTGAACCGTGAGCCGCACCCGGTCGGCCAGCCGCTCGCCCACGGCCAGGGCCAGCACGGCGTTCAGCCGCTGAAGCCCTGGCGCCGAGGTGCGCATGCGGATGGAGGTGCGGAAATAGGTGAGCCCGGGGTCCACGGCCTCGCCGCGCCCGAGCGCCGCCTGCACTTCCGGGGGCCTGGCGCGGACGCCTTCGGAGAGGATCTCCACCGTTCCATGGCCGGCGATGTCGAGGATGTAGTGGGCCGAGATGTCGGTCCGCCCGTCATCCCAGATCGTCTGCCAGTCGCCGCCGCCCGGCAGCACCCGCCCCTCGAGGCCGCCGGCCACCGTACCGCCGACGATGGGAATGAAGCGCCTCCCGGGCGGGCCCGGATCGACGGTGACCGGCGTGTCCACCGCCACCTCGAGCGTCATCAGGGGGACGAGGGGCGGGCTCACGCGGCGGGCTCCGAGGCGCGCTTCAGGCCGGTCAGCACCTTGTAGCGGGCGGCGATCGCCTCCAGCTCGCCGGGGGCGAAGACGTCCTCGATCCGGTCGAAGCCGTTCGGCGCGCGGTCCTGGGCGATCTGCATGCACTGCTCCGGGCCGTTGCCGCGATTGGCCGCCACGATGGCGGCGGTGGCGGGCAGGCGCTCGGCCTCGTAGGCGGCCAGCGCCTCCACCGGATCGGCGTGGGCGGCGAGCGCGCGGACCAGGGCGCGGGCGTCGAGGATGGCCTGGCTCGCCCCGTTGGAGCCGATCGGATACATGGGATGGGCGGCGTCGCCCAGCAGCGTCATGCGCCCATGGCTCCAGCGCGGCAGCGGGTCGCGGTCGACCAGCGGGAACTCGTAGATCGCCTCGGCCTCCCGGATCAGGGCGGGCACATCCAGCCAGTCGAAGCGCCAGGATTCGAACCTGGGCAGGAAGTCGGCGGGGTCGCCGCGCCGATTCCAGTCCTCCCGTCGCAGGCTCTCGGCGACGGCGAGCTCGGCGATCCAGTTGATCCTCTGGCGGCCGTCCGGCCCCGGCGGGGAGATGGGATAGGCGACGAACTTCTGGTCCTGATGCCCGGCCATGATCATGCTGGCGCCGGTGAGGAAGGGCGCGGCGAGCGTGGTCGCCCGCCACAGGATGCGGCCGCCATAGACCGGCGGCCCCTCGTCCGGATAGAGGCGGGCGCGCGCCGCCGAGTGGATGCCGTCGGCGCAGATCAGGAGATCGGCGGCGACCTTCCGGGCCACGCCCTCGCGGTCGAGGAAGCGCGCCGCGATGCGGCCTCCGTCCTCCTCGTGGTCCGTGAGGCGCCGGTCGCAGATCACCCGGTCGGCGCCCAGCCGCTCGACGGCGGCGTCGAACAGCACGCCCTGCAGGGCGCCGCGGTGCAGGGAGATCTGCGGCGCGGCGTGGCCCGCGAAGCGGCCGCGCGGCTCGCCCCAGATGCGCTGGCCGAAGCGGTTGTAATAGACAAGCTCCCGGGTCGCGACCCCCTGGGCCAGGAGGGCCTGGACAAGGCCCAGCTCGTCCAGCACCTCGCCGGCGTGGGGCAGGAGGTTGATGCCGACCCCGAGCGGCAGGAGGGTGGGCGCGGCCTCGAACACCGTCACCTCGTGGCCCGAGGCGTGGAGCGAAAGAGCCGCGGCCAGGCCGCCGATCCCGGCGCCCACGACGATCACCTGCATGAAATCCTCCGCAGACATGCGGCTTGGCGCCGCCTGTCGTTATAGACCGTAACAATCGCGCCGATCCGAGCGGCCCGGCGCGCGGGCGGGCGCGGATCGGCGCCACCATGGCCTCAATCACCGGCAGCTGGACGCCGCCGGCCGCCGCTGCGCGGCTGTCGGGCATCCCAGGGATGGTTGAGGGTGGACGCAGCCTAAGAGGTGCGGTTATTGAACATAACTGTCATGCTTGTGTTGTTGCGGACCTGCTGTTCTCTCTGCGTTCGTGGAGATGCAGGCGACTGCAACGAGCGTACCCGAGCCCGCTGGATCGAGGCATAGGCATACTCGCCTATGCCTCGATCCGGGACGAAGGGCTCGACCGCCGGGCGGGCGACGGCGGGCTCCGCGGCAGCTCGACTCCGTGAGCTTCACGCCAGGGAGCACCTTCGATCTGGAGTCGAGCGGCGGCGCGATGATGGAGCGCCCTCGTGTACCGGATGTCGAAGGGCGAAGCCTGGCTGAATCCACGCTCAGCGCGCGCAGGATCTCCTGGCGCACCTCGCCGGCAACCTGAACGACGCGGAGGCCGAGCGGGCCGAGGCGGCGTGGGCGCTCTCCTTGATGCCGTGAGGCACGACGCGGTGCCCGAGCCGCAGGCGCGACGGTTCGCGGCCGGGCGCGAATCAGGAGGGTCACGCGAGAAAATCAATCCGCTTCCCGCAATGCATCATGATGCGCGCGCAGGTGGGCTGCTCACCTATGGTACCGACGAGCGCCTCGGGAAGGCCTGGAGAACCGA
Organism: Sorangium sp. So ce296; assembly: GCF_051529605.1. Taxonomy (NCBI): domain Bacteria; kingdom Pseudomonadati; phylum Myxococcota; order Polyangiales; family Polyangiaceae; genus Sorangium; species Sorangium sp. So ce296. The sequence goes on along the minus strand of NZ_CP150325.1, from coordinate 11,897,948 downwards.
TCGCCTTCGAGCCGAGCAAGCGCTCGAACAAGCGCCGGTGGGGACGACCCGCGTACCCGCAGCATTCCGGGAACGCCTCCCAATTTCTCGCATCAACAGGCGTCCACCATTCACGGTTCGGCCACGTACATCCACGTAGAATCGTGGTAATAGCCTGCCTGCCGAGAGCCCTGGACGTCGGCGCTCGAGCCTCGGCGCCGCCTGGCTGCCGAGGCCACAACCCCGCATCGAAACGCTGCAGCTCGCGCGCTCGCCCGGCTCAGGACCTGGCCCTCGCCGGCCGCGACAGCGCACCCCACAGCGATCACCATGGACCCGAACCGCCTGATCGCCTCGCTCCAGCGCTCCCGCGCGGCCCTGAAGCTCGACACCGCGGACCTCTGTTACCTCGTGGCCCTGCGCGCGCGCGCCGAGAGGGCGGCGCTCGCGTCCTTCGAGGAGGACCTGCTGGTCGACGTCTTCGAGCAGATCTGCGAGATCACCGACCCGGGCGCCGAGAACCCTCGCAAGCGCGCCACCCACGCCATCCAGCGCCTGCGCGAGCAGCGGCTCCTGGCGCGGGTGGACGGGGCCGGCCTCGTGCGCGCGGGCGAGTACACGCTGACGCGCCTCGCTGCCGCGGTCGTCGACTTCTTCTTCGACGATGAGGCGCTCACGCGCGAGAGCCTCACCCTGCTCACGGGCGTCCTCACGGCCCAGCTCGTCCAGGTGCTCGGCGCGGCGCGGAGCGCAGGGACGGCCGAGGCATGGCACGCCGACGTGGTGGCGCCGCTGCAGATCACCGTGCGCGATCTCGTCGCCGGCATCGAGCGCCGCCAGCGCGGGCTCGACCTGCAGCAGGAGGAGATCCGCGAGAGGATCGGGGCCCTCCTGCAAAGCGACTGGTTCCGCGCCGTGGAGACGTGCGAGGAGCTGCTCGAGGCGACGGCCGCCACCCTGCGCGAGCTGAACGAGGTCCTGCTGCGAGACACGGGGCACATCCAGGCGCGTCTCCAGGAAATCGAGCAGCTCGCGGCCGACCGGGGCACGCCCGAGGCCGCCGAGGCGGCCCAGCGCGCCGCCGAGCACGTGGATCGCGTGAGCGCCTGGGGCCGAGACCGGCAGCGCGCCTGGTCGGAGTACTACCAGTACGTCCAGCGCTTCCTGCGGGACGTCGTCCGGCTGGATCCGGATCGGGCGCTGAGCCAGCGGCTGCGCGACCAGCTCGTCGCCTGGCCGGATCGCCCCTTCGCGCTCATCGCCGCGCGCGCCCCCTCAATCCGGCTGCTCCGGCCGCTGGAGGCGCGGGTCGCTCGGCCGCCCGTCGTGCAGCCTCGCGGGGCGTGGCGCACGCCGCTCGAGGAGCAGCCGCCGGACCCCAGGATGACCGATCAGGAGCTCCGCGTCCGCGCGGCCCTCGCCGCGGGAGCGGCGACCCTCTCGGAGGTGCTCACCGCCGTGCTGCCCGGGGTCTCCGAGGAACATCGGTTCGTCGCCGTCGGCCGGATCGCGGCGCAGCTCGCCGCGGAGGCGCGCCCCCGAAGCGCGCTCGATCCGCCCTGGGTCGAGGTGCCGGGGGCGCTGAGCGTCGAGGAATGGAGCCTCATGGCGGCCGCGCACGATGCGTTGCCGTCGCGGCTCCCTTCGCCGGCGCACGCCGGGACACCGCCGTCGCGGCTCCCTTCGCCGGCGCAGGTGGGGACATCGCCGTCGCGCGTCCCTCCGCCGGCCAGGCCAGGGCGCACGTCCGAGGAGGCTCCATGACGTCGGCGTCGTTCTCGCGCCTCGAAGAGGTGGTCCTCGATCCGCTCTTTCCGGAGGTCGACCTCGCCCTCCGCGCCGGGCGGCACGTGGATCGCGACGACGGCGATCGGTACAGCTTCCTCGTCGATGCTCAGGAGCTGCTCGAGCCCTTCTACCGCCGATACGGCTGCGAGCTCACGCACGCGACCGAAGGCTACTTCTACCTCCTGCCCTCGGGCGACCGGCTCGGCCGGCGGCACCTCACGGCCGGCGAGATGCTCGTCGGCCAGACGCTCGCGCTCCTGTACCTCGATCCGGCGACCGTGCAGTCCGGCGGCGCCGTGCCGCGCGCGCAGCTCGTGGCGCGGCTCGAGGGCCTGATCGGCCGCCAGCGGCTCGTCGTCGCGCTCAACCCGAGGCGGAAGCGCTACGACGAGCGGATCGCCGAGGAGACCGTGCGCCTCGAGATCGACAAGGCGCTGCGCGCGCTCGCCGCGCTCGGCTTCGTCGACCTCCAGGAGGAAGGCGGCCGCGGGGCGGCGCCCGCGGCCCGCGCCGAGCGCCTGCGGGTGCGAGCGCCCGTGCTGCGCTTCGCGGAGCCCGTGCGCGGGCTCGGCGACCGCGCCGAGGCGCTCGGGCGCCTCGTGGCCGAGGGGAAGGTGGCGCTCGGGGACGCGCCGCCGGCGGGGATGGACGAAGAGGAGGAGGAGCCGTGAAACGTGTCCAGGCCGCCGCGCTCGCCCTCGTGAACTGGCGAGGGGTGTTCTGCAGGACGTACGATCTCGATCCCAACGTCACCGCCCTCGAGGGGACGAACGGCGCCGGCAAGACGACGGTGATGATCGCCGCGTACGTCGTGCTGCTGCCCGACATGAGCCGGCTCCGCTTCACCAACCTGGGCGAGCACGGCGCGACGGGCGGCGACAAGGGGATCTGGGGCCGCCTCGGCGACCCCGGGCGCCCCTCGTACGCCTTCCTCGATCTCCGCCTCCCGCGCGGCGAGCGGCTGCTCGCCGGCGTGCACCTCGAGCGCCGCGCCGAGCCGACCGTCGAGCCGACGCCGCTGATCGTCACGGATCTCGCCGCCGGCGCCGCGCTGGAGGACGTCCTGCTCGACCGAGGCGAGCTCGACATGGTCCCCGATCTCGGCCGGCTCCGCGAGATCGTCGCGCGCGCCGGCGCGCGGCTCACCACCTTCACCTCGGCCAGGGAGTACTTCGCGGCCCTGTTCGATCGCGGCGTCACGCCGCTGCGGCTCGCGACCGAGGAGGAGCGCGGGAAGCTCAACGAGCTGCTCCGCACGAGCATGACCGGAGGCATCTCGCGGGCGCTCACCTCGGAGCTGCGCGGCTTCCTGCTGCGCGAGGAGACGGGCCTCGCGGACACCCTCGTGCGGATGCGCCAGAACCTCGACGCCTGCCGCAGGACGCGGCAGGAGGTCGAGGCGGCGCGGCGGACCGAGGGGGAGATCCGCGAGGTGTACGACGCCGGGCAGAGGATGCTCGCCGCCGCCGTGCACGCGACCAAGGAGGCCGCCGAGGAGCGCGCGAAGCGCCTCGACGAGGCGCGGCGGGCGCTCGCGGCGGCCGAGTCCGAGCGCGGCGGGCTCGAGATCGAGGTGGACGACGGGCGCGCGCGCAGGGACGTGGTCCGGAGCGAGCACGCGGCGGTCGAGGCGGCGGGGGTCACGGCCCGGGGCGTCGTCGAGCGGACCCGGCGGGCCCGCGAGATCGACGAGCGCATCCGCGAGCGGACCGCGCGGCGCGAGGAGGCTGCCGCGCGGCAGGGCGCGGCGCGCGCGGCGTGGGAGCGCGCGGAGGGCGCGCTGGGCGAGGCGCGGCTGCGCCGGGACGAGGCGCGCGAGGACCGCGAGCGCGCCGCCCGGGGGCTCTCGGACCTGCAGAGAGGCATCGAGGAGCTGGCCCGGCGAGCCGCCGCGCACCGCATCGCGGTGGCGTCCCTGGAGGAGGCGGCGCGGCGGCTGCCCGGCGAGGACGTCCGCCCCGAGACCGCCGGCGAGGTGATCGCGCGCTGCGAGGCGCGGCAGGAGGCGCTGGACGAGGAGATCGTGCGGCTCGATCGCGAGCTCGGGACCGCGGCGCGGCGCCGGCGCGAGTTCGCCGAGGTCGCGGGCGCGCTCGGGCGGGTGGTCGGCGCGGAGGTCCCGGCCGCCGGCGCCTACGAGCGCGCGTCGCAGGCGATCGAGGAGTCCCGGCGCCTGCTCCGGCTCGTGGAGGAGCGGCCCCGGCTCGCGCCCCGCCTCGACGAGGCGCGGGCGCACGCGCGGCGGCAGCGCGCCGCGCGTGCGCAGGCGGACGCGCTCTCGGCGCCCGACCGGCCGCTGTCGACCGCGGCCGACGTCGCCGCGGCCCACCGCGACGCCGAGGACGAGCTCCGCGACGCCGAGGAGCGGAGCCGCGACGAGGCCGAGGCCGCGCGCGACGCCGAGGCCGCGCGCGAGGCGGCGCGAGCGCGCGCCCGCGATCTGGAGGCGCTGGCGATCCGCTGGCGGGAGGTCCGCACCGCGGCGGACGCGCTCTCGGCGCGCGCTGGCCAGGGGATCAGCTCACGGGACGATCTGGAGACCCTGCGCGCCGCCCTCCAGACGCGACGCGATGAGGTCCGCCGGGGCGGAGAGGAGGCCGAGGCGCGGCGCCGGGCGCTCCAGGACGAGGCGCTCCGGCTGGAGCAGGCCGGAGGGCAGGTCAGCCGGGCGCTCTTGAGGGCGCGGGATCTCGTGGGGGGCGAGCTCCTGGCGGGGCGCTTCGAGGAGGTCGCCCTCGAGGACGCCGCCGCGGTGGAGGCCCTGCTCGGCCCGCTGCACGAGGCGATCCTCGTCGATGACGCGCGCGGCGCCGCCGAGGTCCTCGCGCAGGCGACCGAACGCCCCGCGACCGTGTGGCTCCTCGGAGGAGACGCGCCGCTCGCGCTCGACGAGGAGGGCCGGCCGCCCGGCGAGCTGCTCGGGCGCGACGCGCTCGTGCGGAGCGCCGAGGGCGTCCGCCTGACGCGCCTGCCCGAGCGGCCGACGCTCGGGCGCAGGGCCCGATCGCGCCGCGTCCGCGAGCTCAAGGAGGAGGAGCGCGAGCGCGCGGAGCGGGTCGAGGCGCTGCGCGCGGAGGAGCGAGGGCTGGATCGCGCGCTCGACGAGGTCGCGCGGCTGCTCCCGGACGCGGCGATCCTGGAGCGCGACGACCCCCGGCCGGAGCTCGGTGCGGCGCGCGAGGCCGGGGAGCGCGCGGCCGAGGCGGCGCGGGCGCACGGCGAGGCGGCGAGCGCGGCGCGGGCGCGCGCGCAGGGGTTCGCGCGGCGGACCGCGGCGCTCACGCGGCTGCTCCCCGAGGCGTGGCTCCTCGAAGCCCGAGATTTCGATGCAGAGGCCGCGGCGCTCGCCGCGCGGCTCGCCGAGGCGCAGCGCGCCGAGGCGGAGCTCGCGCGCACGGCGCCCGACCGGCGGATCGTGGAGGGGCGGATCGAGGTGCTCCGCGCGGCGCCTCCCTCGGACGACGATCTCGCGCGGATGGGCGCGCGGAAGGCCGAGGCCGAGCGCGCGCGCGACGAAGCCGGCCGCGCCCTGCTGGCGCTGCGTCGCGTGGAGGAGAACCGCGCCGCGCTCGCGTGGACCGACGCGGAGGCGGCGCTCCGGCGGAGGCGGGGGCTCACGCCGGCGCTGTCCGAGCAGCTCGATCGCGCGAAGCAGGCCCTGGATCGGGCGGAGGAGCGCCTCGACCGGGCCGAGGCGGCGGAGCGCGCGGCGCACCAGGCGCTCCAGGCCGCGGACGGCGCGGTGGGCAGCCTGGACGAGGCGCTCGCGCGCCATCGCGAGGAGCTGGCCGGGACCGGCGTCGAGGATCCGAGCGCGGCGGCGCTCGAGCGGGCGGAGCGGGAGCTCGCCGCCCTGGAGGAGCGCCGGGCGGCGCTGAGCGTGCAGGAGCGCGAGCTCTCGGAGGAGGTGGTCCGCCGGGAGGTGCGGCTGGACGGCGCGCGCGGGAGGGAGCAGGAGGCCCGCCGCCACGCGGAGGACGAGGAGCGCCTGTTCCGGCCGGCCCAGGAGCGCTGGGAGCGCCTGCGCGGGCTGGCGGAGGCGCAGGGCGCGCTGGCGTCCGCGCTCTCCGCGCGCTTCTCGGCCGAGCTCGCCGGCGCTGGAAGCCCCAACCTCTGGCCGCGGGCGCGCGAGCACGGCGCGCTCCTCCTGGAGCGCCTGGGTCGCGCCCAGGACGGCGCCGTCGTGGCGGCCGAGATCAAGGGCCGCATCGGCAGCGCCGAGCTGACGTCCGGCGAGGCGTACCTCGAGGCGTGGCAGCGGGTCCGCGACTGGTTGCTCCGCCGGATCCCGCCGCAGATCGCGGAGGTCGACGACCCCATCGAGGCGCTCGCCCGCCTGTGCGAGCACCTCGCGCGCCTGCAGGACCGGCTCGCGCGGCAGGAGGGCGATCTGCGCGGCGAGTCCTCCGACGTCGCCCGGAACATCGAGACGCAGATCCGCAAGGCGCAGCACAACCTCCGTCGCATGACCGAGGACCTCGATCAGGTCCGCTTCGGCAACATCCACGGGGTCCAGGTCCGGGTGCAGCGCGTGGCGCGGATGGACCAGGTGCTCCAGGCGCTCAAGGAGGATCCGGCGCAGGATCTGCTGTTCAAGACGTCGATGCCCATCGAGGAGGCGCTCGAGGAGCTGTTCCGGCGTCACGCGGGCGGGCGCACGGGCGGGCAGCGGCTGCTGGACTACCGCGAGTACATGGATCTGCGGATCGAGGTGCGCCGCCAGGCGAGCGCGACCTGGGAGCTGGCGAACCCGAGCCAGCTGTCGACGGGGGAGGCCATCGGGGTCGGGGCGGCGATCATGATGGTCGTGCTGGCGGCCTGGGAGCGCGACGCGAACCTGCTGCGCGGCAAGCGCTCTCTGGGGACGCTGCGCCTGCTCTTCCTCGACGAGGCGACGCGGCTCTCCCAGGACAGCCTCGACGTGCTGTTCGACCTCTGCCGGAGCCTGGAGCTGCAGCTGTTGATCGCGGCGCCCGAGGTGGCGCGCGCCGAGGGGAACACGACGTACCGGCTGGTGCGCCGGGTGGACGAGCGCGGGCGCGAGGAGGTGCTGGTCACCGGTCGCCGCGTCGCGCGGGAGCTGCATGGCTGATGTGGGGCGAGTGATGTGGGGCGAGTGATGCGGGGCGAGTGATGTGGGGAGAGGAGCTGGCGCGGCTCGCGCTGCTCGAGCTCTGGGCCACGGGCAAGCTGCGCCGCCGGTCCTCCCAGGGCGCGGTGTGGTCGCACCTGGCCGGGCTGCCGTGGACGCGGCGCACCGGCCGGCGGGACGAGGTGGCGCTCGTGGAGACGCAGCGCGAGGAGGTGCGGTCGCTGCTCGACCGCGTGTGGCCCGGCTGGGCCGAGGCGCTGGAGGAGCTGCGGGCCGCGGGGCTCCCGGTGGACGAGCGCGGCTGGCATCGGCTCAAGGATCGGGAGCGCGCCGAGAGGCTCCCGCGGGCGCTGCCGCCGCGGCTGAACCAGCGCACCGCGACGGCGGCGGTGGCGGCCCGCTCGAAGGCGGGGCTCACGGAGGCCCGTCGCGAGGCGCTCGGGGGCGTCGAGGTGACCCGGGATGGGCTGGTCCGGCTGAGGCCGCACGCCGGGCTCGCCGTGCGCCGCGGTGACGGTGAGGCAGAGCTCGACGTGGAGGTCGTCGTCCGGCTGCTCGGGGAGCTCGTGGTGACCGAGCGCGCGCTGCGCGACGGGACGCGGCTCCACGGCGAGCGGCCGGCGGCGATCCTTCTCGTGGAGAACGTGGGCGCTTACGTGGACCTGACACCGCCGCAGGGCTGGCTGGTGGCGCTGGTGCCGGGCTGGGACACAGCGACCGTGCGGGCCTTTCTGGACGAGCTGGACCCGAGGCACGAGGTGCCGGTGGTCCACTTCGGCGATCTGGATCCGAACGGCGTCCGTATCGCGCGGCACCTGCGCGCGCTGCGCCCGGACCTCCGGTGGGCGATCCCCGAGCTATGGGCGGAGTACCTGGAGGAGCGCGCGCTGCGGGGGGAGTGGCCCGAGGATCTCGATGTCGCGGGGGAGCCCGCCCTGGTGCGGGAGCTGTATGCGCGGGGGTTATGGCTGGAGCAGGAGGTGATCGTCCTGGATCCGCGGCTCGCGGAGGCGCTCGAAGGGTACCTGCGGTAGAGCGGGCATGCGGTGGAGGCGTGAGCGATGGCTCACGCGCCCAGCCGCCACCTGTCGAGCGAAAGGAGCAGCTTCTCCTTGATGGCACCTTCGTCCCCGAGCGCGGCCAAATTCAGATCGAAGTAGCGGTACGCGTATTCATCTCCGCCGACCCTCACCTTGTGCTCGGCCCCATTCTTCCTGTTGGCCATGCGCGAGAGCTGGCTCCAGGCGGAGCTCCAATCGGGCTTAGTAGCGCGTGTGCGGTGCAAGCCGATCCTGAGCTCGGAGGCCGCCGTCTCGGCGGACTTGAAGCTGGTAGCGTCAGGTTCGCCGTCGCAGGAGTCATCGTATCCCGTATCGGCGATGGCATGGATGTGGATCTTGCAGTGGGTTCCGTTGCTCGATCCCTGCCAGACGCACTCGACCTGGTAGGCCGGCGTCAGGTCCCATGCCCAGTGTTCAGGCCGGAAGAAAGGCTTCGTTGACTGGGGGAGCCTCGCGACGTTGATGGGAGCCCATCGGTCGAACTCGAAGCCCCGCTCGGCCAGGAATTCGTCTGTCAGTTGCAGCAAATCGCACAGCCGCCGATGGTAGGCATGCAGGAGCCTGTACGCGCGACGCACATCGGCGAGCGCCCCAGCCAAGTCGACATTCTTCTCGTTCACCGGATCCTCCACCCCTGGATTGTGGACACCGAGCCCTCGCCTGCGAGTCGTTCTGCGACCGCTGGCAACGACGAGAACCAGGTTTTCCTACGGTACCCCCACGCCTCGAGCGCCGCAGCCATGTCGCGCAGGATCGCCGATTGCGGCGATCCGCGCGTCGACGCCTCGATCGGATAGAGCATTTCGCGCAGATCTTCCCACCGGATCGTGAGCACCCCGGCGACATCGCTCGCGACCTCGCGCCGGACACGGGCGAGGTTGCCCTGCCCCTCCTGCGTCACGATGCCTCCGACCGCGATGAGCCATAGCTGCTTCTTCGAGTGCGCGGGCACCGCCCGCGCCGCGCGGATCTGCTCCACCCACTGTGCCGGGTCCTGGAATCCCCGATGCTTGGCCTCGATCAGGAGCAGCGTGTCGCCCCACGAGACGAGCACGTCGGGCTCGACCCGCACCTTGTTCCGCCCTCCATCCCCTGGCCGAAGGCTGGGCCAGAACGACCACGAGGGCACCCCCACGGGAGGGATCGCGGGCATCGGCAGACCATCGCCCAAGGGCTTGCTCGCGCCACGCAGGATGGCCCACGCGAGTTCGGCCGGCAGGTACTCCAGCCGCTCGAACACCATCGACGTGAGCGGGTCCTCGAGCTCCGTCAGCCCGTCCGTCGCCGTCCCCTGGGTGCTGCGCTCCTCCAGCAGCGTGTCTCCGTCGCTTTCCTCGTCGACGCCGACCGCCATGCGGCGGAGCTTTCCGTGCAGGAGCGCCTTCAGCATGCACGACGAGGCTACAGTCTCGCTGCGCCGGCTGTCATCCGTGACGGCGTGCTCGCCACCTACGCCGTGTCGTCGCACGTGGCTCGTGGTCGTCGCCGAGCAGGCGCTCCTCGGGCGTGCCTGCGGACCTCGGCTTCGACGACGCGGCGACGCTCCGCCGCGTGCCGCCGTCGATGAGGTCTCCCGATGGGAGCGTCGCCGGCGGCGTAAAGTGAGATTTCTTACATTATGGCGCCCAGGGAGGCGGGACGCCCAGGGGATCGCTCGGCCGGAGGGTGGCCCCTCCATCGCGGAGATGGGTGCCACCCATCTTTTGCTGGAGGCACGTCCACCCGGAGACGGGTGCCACCCATCTTTTGCTGGAGGCACGTCCACCGCGGAGATGGGTGCCACCCATCTTTTGCTGGAGGCACGTCCACCGGGAGACGGGTGCCACCCATCTCCCGGGTGGACGAGCCAGCTCACCGGGACGGGTTCACGGCATCCCGCCCGCCCCGAACGGGGGCGCCGAGACGGCTTCCGGCTTTCTGGCGGGGGCTTTCCGGCGGGATGCCGTGAGCTGGTGCGCCATCGCAGAGGTCTCGATCAGGTTGTGCATCGGGATCACGCCGGCCGCGACCGGGGCCTCCTCCTGCCTCCTCCTGATCGAACGGCAGCCGCACCAGGTACACGTCCTTATCCCCCCAAGGCACCTCCGAGCGCGCCACCTCCGCGCTGGCCGCGATGATCCCGCCGCGCTCGTCGCTCGCGAGCCGCGCGCAGAGCCACGCGAGCACAACGTCCTTTCGTGGATCGCCATCCAGACATAGCTCCGATCGCGATGGAATTGGAACGTCGTGAAGTCTGCCCCCCGTCGCGAGCCCCATCTGCTCCACGAGATCGACGAGCGCAACACCCCGATCCTGGGCGCGCGGCGGCGCAGCGCGGCAGCAGCAGCAGCGGCGGCGCGCACACGCGCGTCGCTGTCGCGCAGCCGCGCCCGCGCCCGGGCGAGGTCGACGGCGCTCGCGTCCTCGCCGAGGAGCTCCAGCACCGAGGCGCGGAGTGCGGGGCTGGGATCGTCCATCCGCGCGATGACCGCGCCGCGGTGCTGCTACTTCATCTCTATCGGCCGGAGCGTTCTCGACAGTCCAGCGCTCAAGCTCACGCACTGCCATCCGGACTCAGGTCGATGCGCAGCTCCGCCATCAGCTTGTCCAGCTCCGACCGGGGTACCCGCTCGATCAGGTAGGCGACAAGATCCTCCTGCCGCGGCTGGCCGAAGACCATACGATAGACGGCGAGGGAGCTTCGCAGCCGCTGGATGCGCTCTCGATCGTGGCTGAGCGGCAGCGCGGGGACATGCCGTTCAATGCGCGCGGCGCCTCCAAGGAAGATCCAGTACGGCACGATGTCGGTCGCATCCGCAGGACGTCGCTGCAGGGCGCGGGCGAACATCGCCTCCCAGCGATCGCGCTCGCCGTCATGGAGCGCCGCCTCCCCGTGCGCCTCAGCGATGTTCTTGCGCACCGCGTGGTTCTTGTAGCGGTGGACGCGTCCCTCACGCTGCTCGAAGTCGACCGGGTTCGACGGTACGTTCCAGTGGACGACCGAGTGACAGTACGTATGGAAGTCGAGACCTTCCTGGCCGACAGAGGTCGTCGCCAGCACGAACGGCCAGAACGGCGAGTTGAATGCTTTGCGTACGTGATCCGCGCGCGTCACCAGGGAGCCGTCCTCCGACCGCTCATCCCCGTACCGGAGCGCGAAGTGCGTCCGCAGGTTGCGGCTCACGCGCTTCACCGTGCGGCCGGCCTCGCTCCGCGCAAGGTCGTCGATGGCGACGCGCGACGTCCGGAGCTCGATCGCTTCCACGATCTCGTCCGCGACCTCGTGAACGCGCTCGCCGATCGTCCCGGCGAGCAGGCCAAGGTGGTCGCGAAGCACGTGCACGTACTCGTCGAGCACCGCCTGGAGACACCCGTTCACGCAGTAATCCAGGACCTGCCGCCAGTACGGCGTCGCGTCCTCGCCGCGCCGCATGCTGCGCAGGAGCGCCACCACCTCGGGCTGATTGAACAGCGCGCGGAACGCCCACGCGGTGGTCCCCGCGCCATTGCGCAGGGCCGTGCGCGCTGCGTTGTCGAGGGTTGATTCTCCGCCCACGACATGGAGCATCGCCCGGAACATGGTCACCGCAGGCCCGCCGATGGCGAGATGCGCCAGGACATCGACGAGGTCGTCGGGCATGCGCCCCAGCGCCTTCTGCCCTTCCGCCGACGTCGCCGCGGCAACGCCGCCGAGCGCGACAGCCCGCGCCTCCTCGACATGGTCCGCCCAGCGGCCCCGTCCGGTGCGCTCCTCGCCCTCGACGGGCGCATCCGCGTCCTCCACGCCGGACCATTCCGCAGCCAGGTCCTCTTGCTGGAACCAGGCCAATGTGGTCGCCTCCCGGAGCTTGCGGTCGAGGAGCAGCGGGGCCGCCCAGTACCAGCGCTCGTCGACAGCACCGTCCGTCCGCGTGCGCGGCAAGTGCTTCTCCACGGCGAACTGGATCTGCTCCTTCGCCAGTTCCAGGATGTCGGTTGCGGGGATCGTGCTCAGGCTGAAAGGCGCGCCGTCGCTCGATCGGTCCCGGGCAAGCTCGACGGCGAGCTTCGCGGGATCGCACGCTTCCGCGAGGTAGAGGCTCGGATAGAGGAGCGCGAGCACGGCCATGCCGGTCAGGCGACCGTCTGCATCGGCCCCGAAGCGCAGCGACCCGCGCCGGCCCGACCTGTACTCCGTCGTGTACGCCGCGGCCGGATCCTCGCTGAACACCCGTCGCTCGACCTCATAGCTCAGTATCGCGGCGATCGCTCGGGGGACTACTCGCCATGACGAGAATACGAGCCGCTTGGTCAGCCGCGCCACCCCCGCGTCCGCGAACGGTCCGCCGAGCGCGTAGTACGGCATCGCAGGCGGGATCCAGAGCAGGCGGTGCGCGCCGGTGCCCAGGAAGTCGTTTACCAGCGCCCGCATCCGTGGGTTGCCCGGCTCGACTTCCTTGTAATCGTGGACGTTGTCCCAGGGCAACGTGGCCGTGGGAGATACGGACAAGGCGCGGGCGACAGACATCCTCTGGTCGCCCGCGTCGAGCGCCTTGCGCAGCTCGGTCTTGAGCTTGTACCCCTCGTCCAAGAAGCTGAGCACATAAGGCGCGCTCTTCCAGTACTCGATGGCGTCCTGCTGCCCGACCACCCGCGATACGGCCTGCACGGCGAGGTAGTCGAGCACATCGGTCGAACGGAGCTCCGGCGGCTCCCCGGGCACCTCGACGAGCATCCCGTTCCGGTCCGGCGTCGAGGCGAGCCGCTCGGTCCGGACCATCACCCTGCGGAGCCGCTCCTCGAGCCGCCCGGTAGCCGCGCGGAGGCGCTCCGGCCCCTCGGCCTGCGTCAGCCCGAGCAGGGCGGAGTGGTACGCCTCCATGTCGGCCTCGATCGTCCGGGCGTCGTCCGTCGTCCCCTCGAGAAAGCGAATGGTGCGCACGAAATCGCGGTAGTGGTCGTCCTCGCCCGCATCGTCGCTCAGCGTGTACATCTTGTAGGGAGTCGCCGACAGGAGCAGCACCCGGACCTTCGGGTACTCGAACACGGCCCGCGCGAGCACGCTCGCCTCGTCGTCATCGTCGTCGAGCAGGTGGCTGAAGCGCTGAAACTCGTCGAGGATCACGATATCGGGCTCGAGCGCCTCGACGCAGCTCGCCGCCAGCACCGAACGGAGCGCGCCGACGAAGCGGGCGCGGGCGCGGCCGGTCTCCGTGTCGATCACCCGGTTCGACGAGGAATAGGCCCGGCACAGCGCGTCGAGCTGCGCGCGCAAGTCGGGCTCTCCGTTCGCCCTCTCCTGCGCCATGTGCTTCGAGAGCGCCTTCTCGAACGCATCCTGAGCGGTGACGTCGATCAAGGATCGGTCGAAGCTGTCGAGCCGCTCGCAGAACCGGTCAACGCCGACGTGACCACGGAAGACGTGGATCATCGGCTTGCCTGCGCCGAGATCCCAAGCCTTGCGGAGCATCCAGTAGAGCAGCACCCGCTCCTGCGCCTGGCCCAGCCCGTCGCGCACGTCGAAGGACGTCGCTGGCGTGAACGAGATGAAATTGACCCCGGTGCTCGTGCTCTTGAGCTTGCTCACCTCGATGGGAAGCATGGTCAGGCGCGACGCGAGGGCCACATGACCATCTCCGTCGAGCTTCAGCCGCTGGATGTTCTGCCTTGCGATGTCGCCGTTCGAGCAGATGTACAGCACGTCGATGCGCGGCACCGTCGCGCGCAGGTGATCGATCGCGCGCGCGATGACGCCACGCGCGACCAGCGTCTTGCCTAGACCGACCTCGTCCGCCACGAGGAAGCGGCAGCTCCCGCCCTCCCGCCCGTAGAGCCGTTCGAACACCCAGTCGACCGTCCGCCGCTGAAAGTCCTTGAGCCCCGCCAGCACCGCGTCCGCGACGCGCGCCTCCGTGTCTCTGTTCACGACCGGCCTCCTCTGGAGCGCTGCGCCTCCCAGGCGGCGCGGATGGGCTGCCAGATACGCTCGAGATCGGGCGGCAGCACGGCCGCGCCGTCCGGCGTGCTCCCGAGCTCCCGCACGGCCCGCTCGAACTCACGCAGCCGCTCCGGCTCCTGGTCGAGCGCCCGGAGAAGGGCCTCGAGCAGCGGCGTCCCCGAGCCGCCGCCGGGCCAGCGGGATGCAGGTCCCTCCACGGTCCCCTCGGCGTCGAGCAGCGCCTCGATGCCCTCCACCGGATCGAGCGCCAAGAGCATCCGGAGAAATCGCATCACCTTGGTTGGATCATCGAGCATCGCGTGAAGGATGCGCGCGTGCCGGTGGTCCGGCGCCCCGTCGAGCGGGACGTTGACTACGAAGACGATCTGCGCAGTCCGCGCGCCCTCGTGAACCACGACGCGGAAGGCGAAGAAGCTCGTCAATGCCTGGAACGAGCACCGGGAGAATGTGACCGACGCGCCGGCACCGGACAGCGAGAGGCCCGTCGCGTGATCCGGCGGGAGCGCGATCGGCCAGCAGCGCACCTCGGTGCCCTGCCCGAGGTCGAGGCGCGCGCCCTCCGCGCGGAGGTGGACGCGATAGCGCTCGCTGCCGTCATCCGGCGCGGGCTCGCGCTCGACCTTCGCCTGCCAAGGAGCGCCCCCCAGCGCGAGGCGCAGGGCGCGCAGCCGGCGGTCGAGCGCCGCGTCGACGGGGTCGTCTGGCACGGCCTCCCCGGACGGCGTGAACGCCACGAGCAGCGCCCGCAGGGCGGCCGACCCGCCGGCGTCGCCGAGCGCGGCGTCGATGCCGACCTTGCCCTTCTTGCCCGTGAGCTGGACGAGGAGCTCGACGTTCTCGTGGAACGCCGCCCGCGTCGCGTTGGCGGATCCGGTCCAGACGTGCGCGCTCCGCCCCGCATCGGCGATGTAGAGCTTGGCGTGGAGCCCGCGCCCGGCCGTATCCGCGGTGATCGTCTCCCCGGCGTCACCGTCGCCCCCGGTGTCGCCGTCCTCGCGCTCGCCCTCTGCTCCTTCATTGAGGACGTGGACCGCGTCGAAGTGCTCCAGCGCTCCGGCTGATATACGGGCGAGCTCCTCGGTGCGTGAAACGAGCACGTGCCCGCTCCCGGTCGCGGTCAGCCGCTCGAGCGTCTCTGCGGCGACGAACGGCGAGACCACCAGCATCCGATCGATCCGCGTATCGAAAGGCCACCGCACCTTGTCGTCGTGGCCGAGGGGCCAGAACCTGAGATCCTCGAAGTCCTCCGGCTCCGTGAAGGCGACGCGGCGCACCTCGTCGGCGAGGAGCGCGGTGTCCGTGACCACCCGCCCGGAGGCGGGGCGCACGGCGAGGCCAGGCAGCGCCGCAAGGAAGTCCCCGAGCGGATGATTCCGGGCGATCGCGTTGGTGCGGTCCTTGAGCTCGCCCTCCAGCGAGAGCATCGTATCCCACGACCGGTCGAAGGTGAGGTTGCGGGAATTGACCAGGACCCGATACCGCACGGGGCCGTCGGCGGAGGTGAAGCGCTGCACCCACACCTTGGGGTGGAACACCCCCTGCTCGCTTCGCGCTCGCACCTGGACGACGGCCCCTTCCAGATAGGCGAGGAGCTGGCGGTACTGCGCCGGCGGCGCGATGCAGCCCGACTGGCAGAACACAACGAGCTTCTCGGCGTGAGCGCGCACGGCCTGGAGCAGCGCCGTCGCCCCCAGCGGCTCGGCCTCATCCGCCGCTGGATCCTCGCGGCGAGCGATCCGGTCGAAGAGCGAGAAGGACAGCGGCGCAACCAGCAACGCGATCAGGTCGAGCGAGTAGGTCGTGGCGAGGGCCCGGTCGACGACGTAGCCGTCCGGCGGCCGCAGCGCCTCGAGGAGCACCCGGCGATCCCCCGGCTCAAGCATCGTCCCCTCCCCGACCCAGGGCCGCGTAGATGTCGGCCAGCAGCCGGCTCGCCGAGGGCCACCGGTAGTTGAGGCGCGCCGTGCCCGACTCGCCCCCCCAGAGCTCCAGCGCGCGGGGGTTGGTGAGCCGCGCCCGGCCGCCCTTGAGCTGCTGCTCCCGCTGCCACACCAGAGCGCGCGCCGCCTTGTCGTCCGCCCCGCCGTCCGGCTTGTCCCAGGGGGTGAGCCTGAGCCAGCCCTCGACGAACGCCTCTGTCGTCCGTGTCACACGCGCGTGCTGGCGGACGAGGCTCCAGAAGGCGGAGCGGTCCCAGGCGGCGATCGCCCCGCGCCGTCCGCGCATCTCTTCCGACCAGCCAGCGAGCTCGCCCCGGAACCTCTCCACCGCGTCGCCGTTCCCCGTCGACTTCGCGCGCTCCTCCGCGAGCATCACATTGTAGAGCCACGCCGCGCCCTGCATCGTCTCGGCGAGCAGCCGCGCGTGCGTCAGCGCCTCCTGCACCTCGCCGGCGAGCTCCCCGAGCTGGGGGTGCATCCACGGGAAGTCGACGTCGGCGGGGCGGCCGCGGCGCGCCAGGAAGGCCAGCAGCGACCGCGGCGCGGAGAGCAGGATCCGATCGACGAGGTAACGCGCCTCCTCGCGCCGCAGGGCGAACCCGGCTTCGTCTAGGAAGCGGTTGGGTGGAATCGGGATGTTGGCGTGCCAGTTGCGGCGCACACGCCCGTCGAGGCTCTCGCCGTCGTCGTCACGCCCGGCGCTGTCGCGGGCGGCGTAAAAGCGATCGAGCGAGCGGTGGTAGTCGTCCTGCGATCCCTCGAAGGTGCGTATGCCCCACGCCGCGAGGCCCAGCCAGTAAACGTTGCTCGGGAGCCGCTTCAACGTCTCGCCGGCGAGGCCGCCGATCGTGCCGAGCGGGTCTTCCGACGCCTTCAGCACCTGGATGAGCTTCGTCTCGGCCCTGCGCGCCTTGGCCTCGATCTCGTGCGAGGGCGTCTTGCGCTCCTCGAGCTTGAGGTAGATCCAGGGCACGAACAGGAAGTACCGGGCCCGCGTCTGGATGACGCTGGTGCCAGGAAAGAACAGATCCGCGAAGGCGTCGCGGATGCCGCCGAGCCCGAGCTCGTCGCGCGTGTCGCTCTCCTTGAAGCGCTCGATCGCCTCGAGGACCCGCTGCCGCTCCCGATCCGAATGAGCCAGCCATGTGAACGTCGAAACCAAACCGAGCTCCTTTCCGGTCGGGCGCGCGTCACGCCCTCACGACCAGCCCCGCATCCACCAGGTTCAGCCACTGCCGCTCGAGCGACGCCGCGAACGCCCGGTCCTCGATCGCCACGCCGGCCTCGATGTTCCGCGTCTGCCCGCGGTCGGTGAAGTTCGCCGACGTGATGAGCGCGTACTCATGGTCGATGACCACGCACTTGGCGTGCAGGCTGACCTCGCTCTGCCTGTCCGCCGTCCGCGGGTCGAAATAGACGACCGGCCTCGGGTCGCCGAACGGCCACATCAGCCGGTAGAACAGCGCCACCACGGCCTGCCCCCGCGCCACGCTCCCCGTCGCGGCCTCGAGCGGCGCCGACACCAGGGCCCAGCTCTGCCCTGCGCTCCTCGCCGCCTGTCGCAGCCTCTTGGCGAGCTGGTCCACATCGACGAAGAGATCGACCGTCACCCCGTGGTCCACCATGCCCTGATACAGCGACGCGAACAGCTCGGCGCCATGATCGATGGAATATCCAGCGATGAGCACGTGGTCTCGCGCCCGCGCGAAGAGCTCGGGCAGCAGGATCCGCGTATGTCGAGAATGGCTGATTCCGGGGTCGTCACCTGTCCAGACCAGGGTAAGCTGGGGGGCCTTGCGATGCCGCCGCTCGGCGAGCGCGACGTCGACAAGCGCGCGAACGCCGTCCCGACCGAGCCGAAGATAAGGCCGCAGCGGCTCGACGAGGTGTCCAAAGCCGTTGGCCCGCAGGCTCGTCTCGTTGATCGGCGCGCGCCCGTCCCCTCGGTCGAGCGCGGCGACGAGGCCGAGCAGATCCTGCTCCGTGACGGCGGATAGCCCCGCTCCCTTCACGGCCGGACCGAGAAGAAGGCGAGCTCGGGGTCGTGCCCCATCGCCGGCGCGACGAGCGCTCGGTCCAGGTAGCGGTTGAACCGCTCGCACGCCGGCTCTGCGACGTACAGGCACCCGTGGCAGGCGGCGCCCTCGAGGTGGCGCCCGGATTGATCCCTGGGCGAGTGGTGCGCGCACACGGGGTCGCTGGAGCACAGCGAGGCCATGTCCCACGCACGGCGCAGGTGCCGCTCCATGAAGCGCCCCTGCTCGACGAGCCCCCCGAGCGTCCCCTCGGCGCCGCTCGTGCCGGTCATGATGAAGATCGCCGCCATGGGCAGGTCGTCGTTCGCCGGCGCACAGTAGATGCGCTCGGACAGCGCGCTCGCCGAGTAGCCACACTGGAGCGATATCGAGGATATCAGGAGGTGCGAGAGCGAGTGCAGCAGGTAGAACCTGGCCCCCACGAACCCAGGCCCTCGGCTGCTGCCCTTGAACTCTTGCTCGTACCCCTCGGCGAGCTCCTCCTCCCGCCGGATCACCACCTCGCTGCGCTCCCATTTCTGCACGGCCGCCTCGTCGAGGCAGATCAGCACGCCCTCGCCGAATATCTCTGCCGAGGGCAGCCACGTCGGCGTGAGCCCGAGCGGCTGGAGGTTGCTCGGGTCCTCGGTCTCGCCCTGGAGATTCAGCGGTGTCGCCGAGAGGCGCGTCAGGCCGATCTGGGCGCGCACTTGCCGCACCTTCTTGGCCAGCACGATCCGGCTCACCTTCGGCGGCAACGGAGAGCGCTTCGGTGGAAGGCGGCAGGCGAAGAAGTCATCGTCGCGCGGCGGGAGCTGGCCGTCGACCTCGTCCTTCGCCTCGAGGAAGACCTTGTACTCCGCGGTTCGGAGCCCCTCCCGCGCCGGCGGCTTGCCCTTGCGGACCGTCTCGATGGCGGTCCACACCTGATCATCATCGTAGTCGCGTAGCGCGTTGCGCACCCCGGCCACGACCTTGCGCAGCACCGGCAGCTCGTCGCGCGTGGTCTCCTGGATGACGCTCCACACGTCGGACTGCTTGACCTTGTTCATCACCTCGCGCGCCTTGTCGGGGATCGACAGCGCGCTCATCCACTGCGCGAAGTATCCGCTGCTCGCCGTGCGGACGAGCAGGTTGAGCTTCTCCTGGCACCCCTTCTCCTCGCGCCCCTCGGACCCGAGCCACGGCCGTTCCCCCCGGCACTGGGGCAGGATCTTAGGCTCGCGCGCCTCCGACAGCCTCCTCTCCGCGCCGCAGACGCCGCAGCACACGCGGATGTTGGCGAAGTCGCCGGACGCGTCCTCCTTGAGGTAGAGGTCCGGCGCGTCGCACCGCGTCTCCTGGGACGGATGCACGAACCAGGTCCAGGGGAACTCGTCGAGGTGCCCTCGCTTGCAGGTCGCCACGAACCGCACGGGGACGCAGACCCCCTTCTGCGTATTGGTGCAGTGATGAACGTAGCGCCCCTTCTCCCGCTCGAGGTTCTTCGACGGCCCGAGCGCGCGGCAGTGCTGGCAGACGAACCACGACGGGAACTCGGCGACCTGGATGCCGTTGTACTGCGACGGCGCGTCGTCGTCGCCGGCGGGGGGCAAGCGGAACGCCCGGTTGATGCTGAGCTCGACACCGAGCTTCGCGCCGACCTTGGCGACGATCGCGTCGCGCAGGCGGGGCTCGTCGATGAACCCCTGGTCCTTGTACTTGTCGTAGCGCCAGAAATCGGTGCCGCCGATGAGCACGGCGTGGTCGAGCAGGTCGACCATCGCGCCCGGGCCGAACGTCATCACGACCTGACTGAGCCGGATCTTGCCCTCGGGCGGCTTGTGCCCGCCCTTCGCGGTCTTCTTCGGCGTTGCCATCAGCCTTGCCTCCCCAGCCGGCGTCCGACGAGCCAGAGGTGAGCGGTGGACTCGACGTCCCGCAGCG
Source organism: Sorangium sp. So ce296 (assembly GCF_051529605.1). NCBI lineage: Bacteria > Pseudomonadati > Myxococcota > Polyangiales > Polyangiaceae > Sorangium > Sorangium sp. So ce296. Next base: position 11,878,230 of record NZ_CP150325.1, on the reverse strand, counting down.
AGGTGGGCGCCGCGAAGCGCCCGTCGGGCGAGTCGGGGATCGGCCGCTCCTCGTCAAGCGGCGTGTGGAGCAGCGGCTTGCCGCCGACCTTCTCGCGGTCGAACTTCGAATACCGGCGCTGCTTCGGCTCCTCGGGGGTCGATCGCACGAGATCGGTCCACGTGTCGAGCAGGTTATGACCGCGCATGCGGAGCTCTTCCACGAGCTTCGCTTGCCCGTCCTGGTGCATCTCGGGCTGGCTGCTCGCGCGCGCGGCGATCCGATCAACGACGTCGTTCGCCAGATATCGGTTCGCCGGCAGCCCCATGACGCCCTTCGGCGGGGCCAGGTCGTGCGAGGCGAAGCGGATCATGGCGACGAGCGTCCCCACGAGCCCTCGGTCGAGCGCGGGACCGGAGAACGGCGTCACGCTCGTGGCCTCGACGAAGCGGTAGAAGCTCTCGTGGTAGGCGGTGAAGTGCTCGTAGTGGGAGCGGTCCCGCGGCTTGTGGAGGTTGTACACGGTGACCACGAGCCCCGGCCACCTCTCCTGGCGGCCCACGCGGCTCGACGCCTGGATGTACTCGGCCGTCGTCTTCGGCTGCCCCGCGACCACCATGACACCCAGCCGGTCGATGTCGACGCCGACGGAGATCATGTTGCTCGCGAGCAGCACGTCGATCGCCTCCGGATCGCGCCAGGGCTTGTTGAGCCGGTCCTTGGTGCGCTTCACCGCGTCGGTGTGCTCGCGGCTCGTGAGCTCGACCGGCTCGGACCTGAGATTGCGGTTGACGAACCAGAGGTGCTTGCCCGTCGCGTTCAGGGGACGCGCATCTTCCGCCTGCTTGGTGCGGCCGAGCACCTCGTCGTCGACCAGCCGCCGCATGCCACCGAGCTCCCGGAGGCTGTTGAAGTAGCCGGCGAGCGTCATGTACGCGTCCGCCGTCTGGTCGGGCGGCAGCGACGGGTCGTAGGCCTTCATCGCCCCGGCGAGCAGCGTCCGGTACACGCGCAGGAGGATCGCCTTCATGCTGCGCCCCTGCGCCGCGACGCCCACGTACCGCCGGCCGGGGCTCGCCCGATCGACGGTCGCGAAGTACGTCTCCGAATCGTCGATGCCGGGCGGCGGGAACACGCTCACCTTGCTCGCCGGACGGCCGAACAGGGCCTGGATCTGCGTGTCCGCCCTGCGGACCGTCGCCGTCGCCGCCAGCACCTTGGGCCGCACCACGCCCACCGTCGGCGTGGATCGGGGCTCCGCGTTCGCCGTTCCCTTCGACGTCGGTCGGGGCTCCGCGTTCGCCGTCCCCTTCGTGACGCGCGAGCAGAGGGCGTCGACCGCGGTCTCGTACAGCCCGACCATCGTGCCCAGGGGGCCCGAGATGAGGTGCAGCTCGTCCTGCACGATGAGCTCGGGCGGCGCGAGGCCGCCGGGGAGGCTCTTCGCCGTGCGCGGCGGCTTCCCGTCCATCGGGCCGTAGAAGCGGCGGCCGTCGCGCGCGACCACCTTGCCGAACAGCATCCCGGCCTCGCCGCGCCAGGGCATCATCGCGAACTTGTCCACCGTGGCGATGAGGAAGCTCGGCAGCTCGCGGTAGACCTGCTCGTCGACGAAGACGACGGGGATGCCGTCGGTGTTGTTGGAGCACGAGAACTCGCAGGTCTCGCTGGTGCAGCCGACCCGCACCTCGTCGGGCGCGGTCTTCGACGGCTCGAGCGAGAGGCTGCTCGGGCCGAGCTCCTTGCCGCACCACGGGCAGGTGGGCAGCGGGCACGGGTTGCCGTTCAGGCCGAGCTTGAAGCCGGTGACGAGCTTGGACGCCACCTCCATGGTGTTGGCCGTCGCGCTGCGCCCGACCCAGAGGCCGACCGAGAAGCGCGCGTCGCCGAGCACCGCGGGCTTCTTCCGGCGCTGGGACTCCAGCGCGCAGATGAGCGTCGCCGCGCGGCCGAGCTGGTCGAGCGTGAGCAGGCGCAGGGTGTACCGGAGGAGCACGGTAACGCCGAGCCCCCCGTCGGGCAGCTTCGCCCGCCGCAGGCGGCGGAGGAGCAGGCAGAAGGCGATCACGCCGAGGTACGCCTCGGTCTTGCCGCCGCCCGTCGGGAAGAAGATCAGCTCGACGCGCTCGCGGTCGGCGTGCTCGCCGTCGGCCACGCCGTGCAGGTTCATCAGCAGGAACGCGAGCTGGAAGAGGCGCCACTCGGGGCGCTTGCCGCCCTGGTAGCGGGAGGGGCTCCGGTGCCTCGCGGCCTCGGCCATGGCCTTGTTGGCCATGCAGAACGCCTGGCGGATCTGCTCGTTGCTCGCCAGGAGGTCGATGCCCTCGGCGATGCGCCGCCGGGCGTCCTCGGCCTTGTGCATGAGCTCGTCGCGGGTCTCGGCGCGCCGATCGCCGTCGACGCGTGTACCTCGCTGCCGTTCGATCCAGGCGCCGTACGCCGCGGGCAGGAGCTCGAGCCGCTCGCGCACCTTCTCGGGGGTATCGAGCTCGGCGAGCTCGTCCATGGCGACGTTCACGCCCTCTTCCTCGTGGGCGACGACCCGCCGCACCTCGTAGTCGGGCAACCATGTCGTCCTCACGCGGGTCACCGGGGGTCTGGGCGCAGAGCCCGGCGTGCCGGGCGAGCCCCCGTCGTCGATCGCGCTCTGCCCCGGAGGCACCTCCACGGCGACCCCGTGACCGACGGCATACTCGACGCGCTCGCGGAACTGGAGGTCTGCGACCTTCTGATCCCACTGGTCGCTCTCCTCATCGGAGAAGTTCGGCCGCGGGACGATGCCCTCCGCGCACTCGATCTCCATCTCGACCTGGAAGATCATCTGCTCGTCGCGCCGGCCCCTCTCGCCCTGCCCGCGCTGGTTCACGACGAAGAGCGCGAGCGCATGCGTCCCTTCTGGGATGCCCCGCGCGTGCTCGACGGCCTTGATCTGGCCGTAAAGGACGATGCCCACGGTGTTCTGCAGGCGGATCCCCTTCGCCAGGATCTGCGCATCGAGCGGCACCTCGGCGGCGATCGTCTGTCGGGGCTTTCGCTTCCAGACGCGCCTCCCCCGCCCGCGCCCCTCGGGCTTCACGGTCTCGGGGAAGTACTCGGCGAAGCGGACGGTGGCCTTGACCGCGCGTGTCTCTCTCGGGACGAGCACGCTCATGCCGAGGGATGCGGGCCAGAGGTTCGGGCGCTTGTCCTCGGGCTCCTCGCCGCCGCCCTGGTTCTCCTCCTCGGGCTCGTCGGGCCCGGCACCGAGGCTGTCGTCCGCGGTCTCGTCGTCGGGTGAGCGTTCGTCCTCGGGGGCGAGGAAGCCTGTGAGGTAGTGGCGGGAGGGCGGGAGATCGAGGATCTCCTGCTCGACGATCGCCTCCTCGTCGAGCTGGTAGGGACCGACGAGATCGGCATGGAGGGCGCGGACGAGGTGGTCTCGGGGGGCGGTCACGTCGGGCATGCGCGCTCGCCAGCGTAACAGAGGGGTGCGGCCCCGCGTCCAGCGGCGCGCGACTGGTCAGAGCTCGTCGCTGACGAGGTGATCCCACGCCGTCCTCGGCGCGGCCCCGCTGGCGTCCGGCACGACGCGGAGGCTCCCCGGACCCTGCTCGACCGTGGGAGGTCCGCCGTCGGGCGGTACCGAGACGAGCACGTAGCAGTCCGGGAAGCCGGTCGTCGTCGCATCGAAGGTGATCGTGTCGTGTGCTCTGAGCGCGGTGAGGGTACGCGCCTCGGCGCGCCCGGATTGCATGGCGTGCCGCCGCGGCAAGCCGGTGAGGTAGCTCGTGCCGCCGTGGGATACGACGCGATGGGCGCCCTTCCCGGCGGCGAAGCTCGGCAGCCGCTTCGGGCTGTACGGCGTGAAGAGCCGGAGGGGATCGGGCACGCGGGCGCCAGGTCGCAGGATGTCGTCGAGCAATGCCTCATCCGAACCGTGATGAGGCACCTTGAGAAGGTCGTCGTCACCGAGCTGCGGATCCACCACGAGGGCATGGCTCCAGCCGCTCGCAGGTCGCTCGACCAGATCCGAGCCGAGCAGGAGGCGCCGTCCTCGCCACGTGAGGAGCAGCGCCGTGGAGATGACGTTCGCGTTGAATCGCTGCCCCATCTGCCACCGCCTGAGCGCTTCGGCACGCACGTCCGCACGCGGGGAGAGCACACGCAGCATGGCCCCGCCCAGAGGTTCCAGGTCGCCAATGTTCATGTCCCAGCGGCAGGCAGGTGACTCGCTCCAGCGTGACTCGATCGCGGCGATGGCCTCCGCCGTGACGCAGCCGATGAAGCCTGCCGAGCGGCCGACGTCGCTCTCCGGCGGCACCAGCATGCCGATGCGAGGCCATGTTTCCTTGCGATCGTGCGGCGTCGCAGCCTCGATCACGCTGACCAGGCCGCCGCTGTGGTCGTCGTGCGGATGCGTGAGAATCACGATGCGCGGGCGAGCGTGGTAATGCGATAGCACAGCCGCCGCATAGTCGGTCGTAGCGGCACTGCAGCCGTCCACCACCATCCATGCATCCGGCGGCACGCGGACCAGGACGAGCTCTCCCCTCCCGGGGCCGAATGCGAGCACGACCAGATGATCGGGGGCGAGATCAGGCAAAGGCACGGCGGACGTACCGGTCGGGAGAAGGAAAGAGCTTCGGGAGGCCGGGCACGGCCTCGAATGACGACGACAGGCGATCCCAGATCTCCATCGCCCTCGTGCCGTCCGCGTACTCTATCAGCTCGACGAAGGTGCCCACGCGCAGCTGGCTCGGAGATGCGTTCCACACCTCGCCCAAGTCGCCCTTCGAGAGGCAGAGGGTCGAGACCGTGTCCGGGTGGTCCGCCACGAGCAGGAGGACGACCTGCTCGTCCCGCCCGAACACGCGCCCCGGCTTCCACGCATGGACCTCGCGCTCATCGGCGAGGTGCGGTCCCTTCCAGCGCATGGCGAGCGGCAAGGTCGGTGGGAAGACGAGCCGCTCGTCGCGGTCCTCTTCCAGGCAGACGCAAAGCTGATCGAGCGCTTGCCACCAGGAAGCCCGCAGCTCCCGGGGCACGTCCTCAAGCACCTCGGCAGCGAAATCGAGCCTGCCGCGCGATAGCAGCAGCCGCGCGACCTGCCCGTGGAGCGCTTCGACCACCTGGGCCTGCAACGGCCCGGTCGCGGCGAGGTCGTTCAGCGCTTGCTCCCAGGCAGCCCGCGCCTCCTTCATCCAGACCCTCGTCACGAGAAAGCAGACGTAACGGCCGTGGTACCACGGATGTCCCGGAGCGAGGTCTCGCGCCTTGACGTACTCGCGCTCGACGCGCTCGGGCTCGGTCCCCATCATATCGAGGTTGTATGCGATGTAATGGTGGGCGTACGCGTCCCGCTCATCGTGCTCGACGGCCCGCTCGTACGCCCGCACCGCGTCGCGGCGGAGCTTCTCCTCCTGCTCGCGCGGCGCGCGGAGCGCCTTCTGGCTGAGGCTCTTGCCGAGCGCATCGTACTGCTCGACGAACTGGAGGGAGCGGGAGAGCAGCGCCGCGGCGTCGCCTGCCTCCGTGAGCTGGTAGATCTCCTCGAGCTCCTCTCGGACGGCGGCGCCGACGTCCCCACGCTCGCGCGCTGCCTGGAAGCGCTCGCGGTGGTACGCGGCGGCGAGGTGGTGAGCATCGCTCTGGGGCCCGTCCAGCCTCCAATCCGGGTGGCCGGCGAGGAGCAGCGCACGGGTCTGTCGCGCCAGCGCTTCGGGCATCAGCCTCGATCCATCGTCGAGCACTTCCACGAGCGGCTCGACGACCCTCCTCGTCCGGGGAGAAAGCGCCATGAAGCCGGCGCGCTCGAGCAGGCTGTCCGAGAAGGGGACGCGGAGGGCTGCGAGACGTGCGATGACCCGCCGCCCCTCCGGGCTCTCCGAGAGCGCGCGTCCGAGCCTCGGGACGAGGCGATCGAGCCGGAGGTCATGGGCGGGGATGCGCTCCACATCGATGCTTGCCGCATCGAGCGCCCGGAGCACCTGCTCCACGACCGGCGGAGGCACGTGCGGAAGGCTGCGGCCCAGCGGGTCGGACGCGTCGTGCGCTTGCGCCATGAGCGGGTCTCGAACGAGCGGGAGCCGGAAGCCCGCGTCCTCGGCGATCCCCTCGGGGATCCACGAGCCTGCGAGCACGAGTGTGCCGGCGCGTGCGGCGAGGAGCGTCTCGGTCAGCTCGACGGCGCGCCGGGCGAAGAGCTCGCTCTCGGCGCCGGGGGCGGTCTGGAAGCGAGGCCCATCGACGAGGAGCAGGAGGTCGTCCCCTGCACGGGACAGCGCCTCCCGCACGGCAGCGATCCTGTCGGCCCACGCAACCCGGGCGGGCTCGTGCCGGGGCACCACGCGGTCCAGCAGCGCCGGCGTCCCACCGTCGAGCTGCGCGGCCACCTCGACGAGCGCCACCAGCGCCGCGTCGTCGCCCTCGGGCAGTACGATCCGCGCGACGCGCCGGTTCCCGGCGAGCGAGGCGGCGAGCCCCCGGAGGACCGCCGTCTTGCCGAAGCCCGGCGGCGCCTGGATCGCGATCCTCGGCGCGCCGGCGTCGATGCGCTCCCGAAGCTGCTGGATCGCTTCCTCGAGGAGGACGGCCATGTGCCGGCTGTTACCATGGCAGTTCGCGCGGGCCAAGCTGGCGCCGGCCGGCGAGTCTGCCTTGGGCGCCGGACGACATCCGCTTTCCTGGAAGTCGAGCTTTCCCTTGCCAGCGTCTTCCCGCTCGCGGTCCTTGCGGGGCGGCTTCGGGGCGCGCGCTCGGCGTTGGCGTCGAGGACGAAGAGGCGGTCGATGACCTACCGGAGCGGCCACCCGACCGGATCAAGTTTGTTGCACGGATTCCAGGAATCCGTACAGTTTCCCACAGCCTCAACCAGGTACCCTTCCACGCCTTTCGGGCACACGTTCTCGACATGAGTCAGGCGATCGGAAAGCTCGTACGAACCCGCCGGTCGGAGGTGGGTTTCTCGCATGAGGAGCTCGCAGAGCTCGCACGCGTGCCGCTTGCGACGCTGGAGGCCTTCGAGGAGGGGCAGGGAAACATCACCGCAGCGGCGCTGGACCGTGTCGCGTACGTCCTCGGCGTCGATGCGGGCGCCCTGCGGCAAGGCAGGATCGAGCGCTCACCGACGGCCGCCCTGTTCTTCCGGCAGGGCGCCTTTGCGGACTTCCGCGACGTCGAGGATCGCCCCAAGGTCGTGGAAGCGTTCGAGCGCGCGCTTGCGCTCCGGAAGGTCAACACCCTCCTCGGGAGACCTCCCAGCCTTCGCGAGCGGTTCGAGCCGGAGGAGCCGACCCCGGAGGTTTTCAAGGATGGCTACCGCCTCGCCCGCAAGGTACGCAGCGTGCTGGGAGACGAGACTGGCCCTCTCGGAGACATGGCCGAGTTGCTCGAAGAGGAGTTCGACGTTCTGGTGCGGTCCGAGGCGCTGTCGAGCATTGGGATCGATGCGCTTTCGTTGAAGGAGCCGCAGACCGGCGTTGCCGCCGCCATCCTGAACACGGCGAGCAGGCGCCGCTCGAACGCATGGACGGCCCGGGTCGATCTCGCGCACGAGCTCGGGCACATCCTGTTCGATCCTCCGCGGGGAGAGATCCACCTCGTCATCGATCGGGAGGACGACGAGAACAGGGGCGTACGGCATGCCGAGAAGCGAGCGCGGGCGTTCGCCGCCGAGCTCCTCATGCCCGCGGAAGGGCTGCGGCAGCTCCTGGGGCCACCCCGGTACGAAATGGGCGTGTCCCAGGCGCTCGATCTGGTGGCTCGGGTCCGGGAGGTGTTCCATACGCCCATCGAGATCACGGTGAACCACCTGGTCAATCGCGAGTATATCGTCCACTTCCTGCAAGAGGCCGTGATTGAACAGGCCAAGCGCACGGGTCGCGGTGGTGCGGCGGCTACCCCTCCGCCGCGCCCGGCCAGGCAAGACGCTCTCACGCGACGTGTGCTCGAAGCGCTCGACCGCGATCTGATCTCCGCCGGGCGCGCGCGGGAGTTGCTGCTGCTGACGGCCTGGGATGACTTGCCCGCGAAGGTGTGAGCCAGAGCGTTCCCATGGTGCAGTACCTCCTCGACGCCAACGTGGTGATTCCGTTCCAGCGCGCGGGTGGCCTGAAGGCGCTCGTGGCTGCGGCGAACAGCGTGCCGATGGCCATCGTGGACGACGTGCTCGAAGAGCTCACGCTTCCGAGGAAGCCGACCGATCCCGAGACGAACCTGATGAAGGAGGCCGACCGAGAGCTGCGCGGAAGCTCGATCGAGCTCATCGAGGTGCTCGCCGGCTCGGAGGAGGACGCGACGCGGACCACGCTCATGGCGTTCGTGGATCGAGGAGAGGTTGCCTCGATCGCCGTCGCATCGCGGCGCCTGGATCTGGTCTTCGTGACGGAGGACGTCCGGGCCGTCCAGGGCAAGCCCAGGCTGTATCGTGAGCTCCCTGGCGAGGTCGGCCGGATCCTGGGGCTACACGCCTTCTTGCGGGTGCTGGTCGAGCGAGGTGCGCTCTCCGCGACGCTCGCCAGGGCGGTTGCGGCGTCCCGTGACCTCGATCCTCCGCTCTGGTGGGCGGGGTGGACCGCCTCGCTCCCGCCGTAGAGGCCGTGGAGCCGCAAGCCGTCTTCCGGGCCCGGGGAGGGTGTCAGCCCCTGGGGACGCTGGCTACAGGTCGAGCTTCCCCTGGCCGTCACCGTTTTCCCGCTTGCGCCCCTTGCGGGCCGGCTTCGGGGGGGCCTCGTCAGCGGGCTTCTTGGCGCGGCCTCGCGAGGGTTTCGCGGCGGGAGCGACGGCTGCGGCGGCTTGCTTCTCCTGCGCGGCGCGCTCGGCGTTGAGAACGAAGAGGCGGTCGATCACCTCGTCCTCAAAGGCCTGCACGGCGGCGCGCTCCTCGTCGGTCTTCGGGCAGTACGGGGGAACGGCGACGTCGCTCCAGCCGTAGGCGGCGAGGACGGCGCGGTCCATCTCCTCGTGGAGGGCGCGCAGTTCGAGGATGTGGGGGTCGTCGTTGTCGGGGTCCTTCAGGGCGTTGTAGGTCTTGGTGAGGCCCTGGTCGGTGTCGACCATGAAGCGGGCGCGGGTTTCGTAGAGCTTCTCGCCAATGATCTCAACCAGCAGGATTCTTGACCGAGGATCACGCTGAGGAAAGGGGAATGTTAGAAAACACTTGGATGGCGCATACGAGAGCGTATCTGCCGCGCCCATCGTAGGAGACAGCAGGCGCGCCCACGACTCGTGGCATCGGGACTGCAACACAGCAAAACACGCAAAGCCATCAGTCGCAAACACGCTGAGCTTGTTATTAAATACAACCTGCTTGGTTGAAACAAACGCAAATCCCAGATGCTTTGTGTAGACCGCGCAGACCAGACACATCGAAAGATCCAGCAGCGTTCGACGCAGTGCAGGCTGCCGCTCACGGAATAACCACCAGGCGGCTTTTAGGCGCTTTCCGTGCTGGTTATCGGGAGCCCTGTCCCGGAAAGGCTTAACTTTAGCTCTAACGATCTCGAGCAACTCAGGGTACTTCTCCGCCGCGTCAAGCGACCTGTCCCCAAAATCAATAACCCAACGCGTCGAACGCGCCGCGGGATTGGAATTTATGTCCTCCCCCCCTAGAAACATCGACAAACAGTCCGAGTTATTTCCGCGCGAGATAAGATCTTGAGCTTCCCGCTCACCGAGGAGGAAGCCGCTACCACCCGTGTTGATGCCATTGAAGTTTATTCCTGCATTTGCAGCCAAAGCAGCAGGCTCCACAGCCGCTCTTTCTGGCATCAAGCGTGAGTTGATGAAGCCAACAGCACGGCCATCAATTTTTGGCGCACAATGGCGTAGAAGCGCCGAAGAGACAACATTGAACGCCATTATGGTCACCGCAGCATCCCCGGGCCACCTTAGCGAGGTCTGGACGTCGTACACCACGCGCCCTTCTTGAGCGATCCATTTCAATCCGCTCTCCCATGTATCACCCTGCGAAATAGTGCTAGTCGCCACATAACCGAAGGTTCCATTTCTGCCAATTAGACGGTCTGCAAGGCGTACGAAGTGCGCGGCCAGGTCGCACCGGCCAACGGTACCCGGAGTCACAGCAAACAACCAGTCGCGGTACGGTTCTCCCAATGATGCTGCAATGTATTTTTGTCCTAAGAACGGCGGATTTCCCACGAAGGCATCTACCCAAGCCTTCCCTGTGGCCTGGTTTCCATCCAACGGATCCGCTCTCCCCGGCGCAAACACCTCCGGAAACTCGATCATCCAGTGGAACGGCACCTGCTCCCGCCGGATCTCCTCCTGCATCCCCCGCAGCTCCGCCAGGATCTCCCCCGCCTTCTCCCCCTCCCCCCGCTTGTCCGCCGCGAGCCACGCCGTCACCCGGTCCAGCCGCCGCGCCCGCTCCCTCTCCCGGTCCTTGTCGTTCTTCTGCCCGAAGAACGCCCCCACCACGAGATCCGCGACAAGCCGCACCCGATCGAGCGCGTCCTCCGCGTCGAGCAGCAGCCGCTCCTTCTCCCGCTGCGCCGCGTACGTCCCCTCCCCGGCCAGCTCCAGGATCCTCTTCCGGATCCCGATCGCCTCGTCCAGCGCCTCGCTCAACAGCCCCGCCGACAGCTCCACCTGCGCCTGCGGCTTCCAGTGGAACGCCCGGATCTGCTCGAACCCCAGCCCAACCAGCGAGTCCCCGTGCCGGATCGCGTGGTCCACGAACGTGAACGGCTCGTTCCGCGCCATGGTCACGAGCCACAGCGACAGCCGCGCGAGCTGCACCGCGTACGTGTTCTTGTCCACGCCGTACAGGCACCGTTGCGCCACCAGCCGCCGCGCGTGGTTCACGACGTCCTCGTGCGCGCTGGCGATCACCTCCAGCCGCCCCTCCCGCGTCCACGCCGCCACCACGCGGTCGGCCAGGTACCGGCACGCCGCCACCAGGAACGCCCCCGACCCCACCGCCGGGTCGCAGACGACCAGGTTCAGCAGCGTCTCCGAGCCCGGCGCCTCCCCCATCGCCTTGATCAGCGGCTCCAGCGTCCGCTCCACGATCGGCTCGGTGAGCGTGCGCGGCGTGTAGTGGCTGCTCGTCCGCCGCCGCTCGGGCCCCGGCTGGATCACCAGCGTCCCCGCGCCCGCCCGCTCCGGGGTCCGCCCGCTCAACGGCTCCATCGCCCCGAGCGCCTCCTCGGTCCTCTTCGCCCCCTTCGCCGCCTCGGCGATCTTCGCCGCCACGTTCTTGTCGAACCCGAGCTCGTCCTGGAGCCACCGCTCCCGCTGGTTCGCCGGCACCGCGAGCAGCGCGTCGGCCTCCACCCAGACCCGCGCCGCGCCCTTCTTGCTCCCGAGCCGGATCCGCACCGCGCCGCGCTCGATGCGCTTCACCCCGAAGCCCATCAGCGCCTCGTACACGCTGCCGATCTGCTCCACGTCGAGCGCCTTGTACGAGAGCCGCTGGCCGCCGAGGTAAAGCAGCCGCTCCAGCACCGAGTACACGGTGAGGTCGTCGACGCTGGGCAGCTTCACGGCCGCGCGCGCCTCCGCCTGCGTGATGGGCGCGCTCCCCTCCGGCCCCCACCCCTCGAGGAACGGATACGCGTTCGGCTCGAAGAGCTGCCCGCGCCGCGCCGGGATCACCAGCTCCCCGTGCGACACGCCGAGGAAGACCGCCCGGAACAGCCCCACGAGCCGCGGGTACGCCCCGAAGCGCCGGTGCATCGTGTCGGGGTGCTTCCCGAAGTCGGCCTGGAGCGCGTCGAACAGCCCGAGGAGGCTGTAGTTCCGCGCGAACAGCGGGTGCTCGGTCGGCAAGAGCCCCCGGTCCTCGCAGTAGAGCAGGAACACGAGCCGCAGCAGCACCGTGAGCAGGCCCGCGTAGAGGTGGTCGTCCTCCCGCTCCAGCGCGTCGCGGAGGGCGCCCGTGCCGTCTCGCTCCTCGGCCGCGGCGAACCCGGCGAGCAGCACCTCCAGCGCCTCGAACACCTGGCGCGAGAGCTCGGTGGTGACGTCGGCGTTGCGCTTGCGGCTCTCGGCCAGGATCGCCGGGAGCGACCGCTCGGCCGCCACGCCGAACCACCGCTGCCGCGAGAGCAGCATCACGAAGGCGTCGAAGATCGGCCGCCCGCTCACGGACGCCATATCGGCCGCGCGGAACGCGATCCACCCGCTCGACTCGCCGTGCGGCGCGTACACGAGCCGGAGCTCGTGGCCGTTCGAGAGGAGCCCGATCGGGACGCGGCACTCCCGCAGCAGCCGCTCGAACTTCGCCTGCGCCGGGTACTCCCACGCGCCGGTGACCTGCTCGGGCTTGTCGAGCTGCTCGACCTCGGGCGGCACCTCCCACACGAGCATCGCGTACGGCCGCCCCGCCTGCGCCGCGGGCGTGCTGTCCGCGGCGGCGGCCGCCTCCTCCCGGGGCCTGTTCCACCGGAGCGCGCGCGTCGGCCGGAGGAGCTGCTTGCCCTCGACGACGTAGAGCGAGAGCTCCTGCGGGAGCGCCTCGCCCGCGTCGAAGCGCCCGGCGTCGAGGTCGAGCACGGTCGCGAAGAGCCGCGCCAGGTCCGGGACGCGCAGCCGCCTCTCCGGGTCCTCCTCGAGGCAGTCGAGGAAGGCCAGGTGCGCCTCCCGCGGGAGCTTCTCCGCGCACTGGGCATCGACCAGCACCGGCACCGACACGACGAGCCCCTCCGAGGGCTGCGCCATGCCGATCCATTGCTCGTGGAATCGCTTGTCGGCGTCGCTCATTCTCGTTCCCGGACCCGACGCATCCGCGCGTGGGCGGACGGGAAGGTACGCCCCTCGGACGACCCGGGGAAGCACGTCCCGAGGGCCCGCGTGCCGGGGAGCGGCCTCAGCTCTGGCCCGGCATCGAGATGACCTATGGCCACATCGAGGCCAGAGGTGGCGCTCAGGGGGCCTTGGCAGACGGGGGAAAGCTGTAGACGAGGGGGCTCGTCGCCGGGATGCGGAGCTCCGAGAGCTCCTGGTCATCCAGGCGCCAGCTGCGCTTCAGCTCCCTGAAGACCACGTTGTGGTAGCTCCACATCCAGATCCAGGCGCGCGAAGCGCCGTCGAGGACCGTCGCTGCGTCGAGCTTGCGCGTCACGAGCCGGCGATGGTCCTTGAAGAAGTCGAGGTACAGGGACGGCTCGTCCATCTCCGACCTGATCGCCCAGAGATAATCGACGAACAAGAGGCCATCCGCGTCCGCCCGGAGAAGCTTGCGGATGTAACCGAGCTCCTCCATCACGGAGTGGTGCGAGGCACGCAGATCTGCGTTCTCCTCGGTCTCGCGGAGCAGGCGGGGATCGACGATGACCCGGGGGACGTGCGCGACCTCGTCGCGCAGTCGCTCTGCTTCCGCGACACCGCGGCCGAGGACGAGGCCGCCGTGCGCGACGGCATCGCCGAGCGCGATCGCGCCGCACACGAGCACGCCGAGCGGCACGAGGGCCGACTGGAGGTGGACGATGTTGAGCGCCTGCCAGAAAGGGAGCATCCCCGCTGGCTTGATCGGCGCGATGTGGAGCACGCGACGGGCCGCGAGGGACAGGTGGCTTCCGTATATCCTGGCGAGCTCGGAGTCGCCGAGGTGGCGCTCGACGATCGAGACAACCTGGCGCGCCCGCCCCTCGGGCATCTCGGGGTCGTCGACCCCGAGCAGCTCCAGCGCCGTGACGATGCACGGGCGCGGCCTAGGCAAGGGGGTCGCCTTCATGCAGGCTCGTCCGACAGCCGGCGGAGCGCGGCGTCCAGCGTGTCCAGCCCGACCCGATCGAGGAGCCCGCCCAGCTCCGGATCGGTGTCGTCGGTCACGAGCATGCAACCCTCGGCCCGGGCATGACCGCCGATGTGCCAGTCGACCGTGGCGCCGCAGGTCCGGCCGGTGCCGGGTGTCTGCACGGCGCTCGGGGGCAGCCCCAGGCACTGGAGGCAGCGGTCGCGCTTGGCGCGCTGCCAGGCCGCGTCGCTCGGGTACCGCTCGCCTAGCCGCGCCGCCGTCTCCAGCGCGTGCCGGGCGTCGAACGGCTGCACCTCGATCCCCTTCGAGCGAAGCCCGTCGAGGATGACATCGAGGTTGAAGGTCGCTCGCCATCGCTGCTTGAGGTCGAACAGCTTCTCGGTGTAGGCGACGGCCGAGATCACGAGGCGGACCGGCGCGCGGCCCTCGTCGGCCAGGCGGAGGTTGTGCCACGCGATGCGGTCGCAAAGCGCGTTGAGCCGCCGGTCGCGGTACACCGCGTTGGTGTCGAACGCCAGCGTGACGGCGCCCTCGCGCAGGCGCGCCGCGAGCTCGTCGGCCGTCACTGCTGCGGCTCCCGTCCCTCGAACAGGTCGACATACTGGTCGTTCGTCAACATGCGATAGTGCCCGTCTTTCTCGCGCACGAAGACCACGCCGCCGCCGTGCGAGAGGCCGAGCTGCTGCTGGACCTCGGGCGGGACCTGCACCACCCCTTCCATCGTCAGGTATCCGCGCGGCGCGCGCGCGTTCGAGGGCGGCGACGGCGCCGCAGGCTGGGTGAACTCCCAGGCCTCCTCGGCAGACACCTTGTGGATCCGCGGCCCGTCCTCCGAGCGCGTGAGCAGGTAGAAGGGGGGCTGCTTCTCGAACTGCCCGGAGTGGCTCGTGATGAGGAGCTGTGACGGGGCTTCCGGATCGGCGGCGAGCTCGTCGAGCACGTCGCGCAGCGCACGCTGCGCCGACCAGCGCAGGTTCAGCTCCGGCTCCTCGATCCCGATGATGTCCGCTCCCGTCATCACGAGACGCGCACAGAGGACCGCGATCTGCTGGATGCCAGAGCCCATCAAGCGCAAGGGCAAGAGCTCCGATCCGGTATCCAGGACCAGCTCCGCGCGATCGGCGTCGGTGTCGAAGCGCATGCGCCATTGCCCGGGGCCGACCAGATCCCGGAAGCGGCCGAGCGCCGCCACGAAACGCTTGAAGCGCTCGCGGGGTGCGCCGGTCGCGCTCTCGGCGTCGTGCAGCACCTTGCCGAGCGCGCGGGGGAGCGGCTCGCGCGTCGCGAGCGGCGAGGCGCCTTCCGACGCCTCGCGCGTGAGGGTGCGATCGGCGCGCACCAGCGCGAAGCGCGGCACGACCTCCTTTCGGCGCACGCGCTGCCCGAGCCGCTCCAGCACCAGGGTTAACGCGGCGTCCGTCGCCGCCTGGTCCCCCGCTCCGGCCGCGAGATCCACGCCGTCCGCGGTACGCCGGAGCTCGGTGATCCGGACGGTCACCTCCTCGTCGCCGCGCTCGAGGCGAACGCAGGTCACGATCGGCTCACCGAGCCAGGACGGATCGTCCTTCTCGCGATCGAGCTGGAGCTCCGCTTCGAGGACGATCGGCCCCGCGTCCTTCAAATTGAAGATCTCGGCCGGCGGGTAGCCTTGCTGGGCGAAGTGCTCGTACCCGCGCACAGCCTCGCGCGGCGGCCGCTCGTCCGGCGCGGCCGCGGGCGGCGGCGCGTGGCGCGCGTAGCGCTCCTTGAGGCGCGGGCCGCCCTGCGCCTGCTCTCGCAGCGCCTGGATCGCCACGAAGAAGAGCCCGATGCTCTCCAGCAGGTTCGACTTGCCGACGTTGTTATCGCCGTGCAGCAAATTGAGCCGGCCGAGGTCGGCGAGGCGCACCGGAGCGCGGAGGTTCTTGTAGCCCTGGACCTGGAACCACTGGAGCCGCATCGTCGGGTCGAGGGCATCTTAGGCCACGAGCCTGCGACCCGCCAAGCCACGGCGAGGGCGGGCCGCGACCGGACCGGCGGGGGTCCGGACGACACCGCTAGAGGCTCGTCGTCGGCCAGAGGTACACGAGCCCGACCGGCGCGAGCCGCTTCAGGCTCACGTGGTAGAGCGCCTCGAGCTCCGCCGGCTCGTCCCGGATCTCGTCCTCGATGCGGGCGAGGCGCTTCCTCATGTCCTGTCGCTCGCTCTCGAGCTGCTCCCGCTGCGGCCTCATCATGTCGCCCTCGAGCTCGCCGAAGAGCGAGAGCTGGACGTTGAGCTGCCCCTCGATCTCGACGCGCTGGGCCCTCAAGATCTGCCGCAGATCCTCGGCTTCCTTGGCGCCGCGGGCCGAGAGGAGCTGCGCGGCCTCGTGCGCCCGGCTGTCGGCCTCGTCCTGCACGTGCCGCCAGAGCGCGCCGAAATCGGCGGCGGCCGTCCTCGCCAGGCGCTGGCGGAGGGGCTCCGGGACGGCCGGGAGGCCGCCGACGCGCGTGAGCAGCTCCTCGAGGTGGGCGACGGCCTGGCGGTCCTCGTCGGTGCCCGTGGGCTTCAGGTGGTCGCCGTCGCCGCTCTCGCGGAAGGGCGCGGCGACGGCGATGAGCTCGTCGTGCAGGCGCGCGGCCCCGGGCCCGAAGAGCGAGAGGCGGCCGAAGGCGATCGCCCGCGGCTCGCCCGAGCGGTCGTCGGGCACGACCGTCACGCGCGAGAGATCCTGGGCGCCGAAGCCCTGGGCCAGGAAGCGCGCCAGGATGCGCTGCACGAACGGGTGCTCGAGGTGCAGGTGGACGCGGTCCTCGCCCATGCGGTCGAGCGCCTTGAAGACGACGGGATGCGGGGCGAGCTTGCGCCACGCCCACTCCGGCTCGTCCCTGCGGCGAGGGCGGCGCAGGCTGTCGAGGGTGCGGTCCCAGCTCGCCGGCAGGGGCGGCAGCTCGAACGCCTGCTGCCCCTCCACCTTCTCGGCGACCTGCGCGAGGGGCGCGGCCCCGGCGAGCTCCAGGCCGACGTCGATGGCGTCGCGCAGGAGCTCCTCCCGGAAGTCCATCACCTTGCGGGATCGGCCGAGGATGCGCCGGGCCTCGTCGATCTCCCGCTTCAGGGCGGCCTGGCCTTCGCGCTGGCTCTCGAGCTCGCGCCGGGTCGTCTCGGCCTGCTCGGGGAGCTGCCCGGCCTCGTCGAGGGCGGCCGCGGTGAGCTGGTCGATTCCCCGGCTGAGGGCCCGCTCGATGCGCTCCATGACGACCTCGCCCAGGCTCCCGAGCTCGGTCTGGATCGTCTCGACCTTGCCCACGAGCTTCTCGAGCACGGCGTCCTCGACGCGCTCCGGGTAGACGAAGTAGTGGCAGCGGACCTTGCTCGCGGGCTGGAGCGTGCGGTCGATGCGGCCGTTGCGCTGCTCCATGCGGGCCGGGTTCCACGGCACGTCGAAGTGGAAGAGATCGGCGCAGTGGTTCTGGAGGTTCAGGCCCTCGCGCGCGGCGTCGGTGGCGATGAGGACGCGCACGGGGTGCTCCGCCGGATCGCCGTTGAACGCCCGCTGCAGCTCCTCCCGCGCCTCGTCGCCCATGCCGCCGTGGAAGATGGCGATACGCTCGTCGCCGCGGTCGGTGTCCTCCACGGCGGCGGCGAGGGTCTTCTGGAGGTAGCGCATGGTGTCGCCGTACTCGGTGAAGACGATCACCCGGCGGTCGCCCCACGCGCCGCTCGCGCGCTTGCCCCCGCCCGGCCCCCCGACCCCCGGGCAGAGCTCCGCGCGGAGCCAGCGCAGGAGCGCCACCACCTTGGCGTCGGGCCGGTGGCGATGCTGGCGGGAGAGGTCGAGCATGCGCTGAAGCAGCTGGCGGGCACGCCCCTCGGGGGACGGGAGCGCGGTCGACGCCGAGGCGACCTCGGCCGCGTCCTCCGCGTCGCGCTGCTCGTCGTCGACGCCGTACGCGTCGTCGTCGTCCTCGGGCCGCCTGCGGCCGAGCGGGGACGCGGGCGCGGGCTCGGCGCTCGCCGCCCCTTCCAGCTCGAGCTGGGCGTCCTCCGTGGCGGCGCGCCGCGCCGAGGCGCGGGGCTCGGCGCTCGCCGCCGCCTCGTCGACGCGCGCGGCGTGGGCGTGGAGCGTCCGGTGGAACGCCTCGATGCTCGAGAGGAGCCGCTTCTGGAGGTTGATGAAGACGAGCTGCCCGCGGCCGCGCTTCGGCTTCATCGTCTCGGTGTACTCGGCCAGGAGGCGCGAGAGCTCGAGCTCGGGCGTGCCGACCGGGCCGAGGTCGACCTCGGCGGCGAGCTTCTCCCGCTGGCCGGCCTCGGCCTCGAAGTACCGCGCCCGGAAGACGTCGCCCTCGCGCTCGAGCGCGATCCGGACGACGCTCCGGACGGGGAAATCGCTCTTGCCGAGCGCCTGGAGGTCGCGCTTGAGCCTGCGGACCATCACGGCGGAGAGCGCCCGCGATCCCGCCTGGATGGGGACCCCCCGCGTGAAGCGCTGGGGGTCGAGCATGGCCATGAGGGCGCTGAAGCTGTTCGAGTGGCCGTTGTGCGGCGTCGCCGACAGGAAGAGGCGGTTCTCGAACCGCGGGCCGAGCTCGTCGCGGATCATGGTCGTGACGTGGGAGTCGACCGCGTAGAGGCTCGCCGATGCGGGCGCCGCGGTGTGGGCCTCGTCGAGGACGAGCAGGCTCTTCTTCATGCGCGCGCCGAGGTGGGCGAGGAGCGGCTCGCGGTACTCGGGGCGACGGAGCGTCTGGTAGGAGACGATGAACCGGTTGTGCGTGCTCCAGGTGTTGACGCCGAAGCCGCGCTCGCGGCGCCGGCGGGCGACGAGCTCGCGCCCCATGATCTCGAAGCGCTGGCCGAAGCGCTTCTCCATCTCGCCGCGCCACTGGAGGCAGAGGGAAGCGGGGCAGACGACGAGGACGAAGTCCACGCGCTGCCGGAGCTCCAGCTCCTGCATCACGAGCCCGGCCTCGATGGTCTTGCCGAGGCCCACGTCGTCGGCGATGAACAGGTTCGCGCGCGGCAGCTCGAGGGCCTTCTTGAGGGGCGTGAGCTGGTGGTCGAGGAGCTTGATGCCGGCCCGGAACGGCGCCTGGAAGAGGTCGGCGCGCGTGGCCGTGACGCTGCTCCACTTGAGGGCGTGGAAGTAGGCGGCGAACCGGCGTGGGGGGTCGAGCGAGGCGACCGCGCCGAGCCCCTCGGCCTCGGGCTGGAGGACCTTCGCGCCGAGCTCGATCTCCCAGAGCACCGAGAGACGAACGCCCTGCGCGTCGTCGTCGAGGCAGACCAGGTCGACGCGGGTGGCCTCGTTCGGGGCTTCGGGCGTGACGACGTCCTCGACGAGGTACTGGCGCTGCCGGACGAGCGCGATGTCCCCTTTCACAGGCGTGAGGCGCGGGGTGACGTGGGCTCCGAAGAGGCCCGTCGGCGGGGCGGTCTTGCGGTCGCCGATGGCCTGGAGGAGCCGCTCTGCGAGCTCCTGGCGCGCGCGGCTGGAGGCATCCAAGCCGTGTGCCTGGCAGGCAGCGCGCAGCTCGTCGCGGCCCATCCATTCGATCACGGAACGCATGCGGACCTGCTCGGAGCGCGCCAGCGCGACGGCCAGCTCGGCCTTCGTGCCGCGCTGGGGCACGAAGACGCCGAAGTAGCGCGCGAGCTCGATCAAGCGCCCGCGCGAGGGCAGCGATTCGAGGAGCGTGCGAACGGAGGGCGGGGAAGCGGGGGACAAGGAGGCAGACATCGACATGGGGGTTCCACGCGCCGCGTAGAGCGGGGGGGCGCATGGCAAGGTACGCCCCGACAACGACACGGTGAAGATTGTTCTGCTGACGGTGTCCCCGGGATGCGCCCGCCCTTCGCACGACCTGCTCCGGGCGCTTACCCTCGGCCTGGACCGGGAAAGAGCAAAGCGGCAGCAGTTCGTGCTGACGGTTACGGCGCGCGATGGGGCTCGAGTCGCCGAGCGGACCGACGCGCACGAGCACGTCGAGCTCCTCGGATGCCGACGCCGGAACGCCGACGAGAAGCGCTGGCCAGGATCGCGCGCTCGGACGGTGGCCTCTCCACCGCGGAGATGGGTGCCACCCATCTTTTCTTGGAGCCACGTCCACCGGGAGACGGGTGCCACCCATCTTTTCTTGGAGCCACGTCCACCGCGGAGATGGGTGCCACCCATCTTTTCTTGGAGCCACGTCCACCGGGAGACGGGTGCCACCCATCTCCCGCGTGGACGCGCCACCTCACCCGGAGGGGTTCACGGCATCCCGCCCGCGTCCGGCAGGGGCGCCGGGACGGCTTCGGGCTTCTTGGCGGGGGCTTTCCGGCGGGATCTGCCGAGGTCGTCGACCATCTCGACGTAGGGCGCCAGCAGGAACGCGGCGAGCGCCTCGCTCCCCGGGATCTCCGGGTCCGCGTGGCTCTCGATCTTCTGGATCAGGCTCCGCAGCGCATCCCGGGCGGCGCTCCACTGCGGCCTGCCGTCGGTCGGCCCGCCCTCCTTGGCGAGGACCACGGTCGTGAAGCCGTAGGCCTCGCCGAAGCGCGCGTGGGCGGCGACGAGCTGCCGGTAGTGCCGGGTCCCGCCGAACCCCTCGATCACCGCCTGCGCGCGCTCCTCCTCCAGCGTCTTCATCCGCTGGACCATCGCGGCCCACTGGATCCGGGGCCGGCGCGTGATGAAGCGAAGCCCCTCGGGCGCCGGGAAGAGCTGCGCATAGAGCCAGCGCGCCTCGAACGGCGACGGCGCCTCCCGATCCTCCGAGAGCCCGGCCGCTCCCGCGTTCCACTGCTCGAACGCGCGCCATCGGTCGTCGCTGTCGGTGTTCGCCGCGCTCCGCTCGGCCTCGCTCGGCGCCGCATGGCGCTGGTCGGCCTGCGCGCTCGCTCGCTGGCCGCGGAACCCCTGAAGCTCCGTCGCGGCCGCGTCGAAGCGCTTCCACGGCCTGTCGATGTGCGGCGGCAGCGCCGCGAGGGGCTCGAGCCCCCTGGGCAGCGGCGCGTCGGCCTCCTTGCGCTTACCGCCCTTGGGCCGAAGCACCGCCGCGACCCGCGCGCTCATCTGATCTCGGAGACCGATCACGTCGTCCGCGACGAGATCCGGGGGCAGGACGATGGTCGAAAACATCGGTGATTCACTCACGGGGTAAACCTCCTGTGCTATCTGATGGAATCCGGCCTGTTGCCGTGGCGACACGCCGTCGTTTCGTTGCGGCGTGGCGGCACGGCAACCGACGTGCCGGCGCGAGGTGCGTCCCTATCTCGGCGCAGCGTCTGAAGACGACGACGGGGTGAGCGCAACGACCTGTTATGTGCCGCAATAGATTGCGCTGTTCCGCAACGCTACCGTCGGCGGCTAACGACGGCCCCGGCGATCGCGATCAGGGACCACCGAGGGGGACAATCGCGCGGTGCCCTCCGAGAGCCGCGGCAGTTCGTCGCTCCTCGCGTCCGCCGGCCCCTCGGCGAACGCGTCGCGACCGAGCTCGCGCGGAGCCCCACCTCGCACAGAGCATCCCTCTCCCCGGGGCCAGGCAGCTCGGCTCGACCTCCACGACCACGATCGCGCCCGGGGCGACGCGGTACTAGCGCGAGCGCCCAATCCGCACGCCGAAATACGTGGGCCCCCACGCCACCGCGCCCGGGTCGAGCTCCGGCGGCGCCAGAGCCGAGAACGCGACGTCCGCACACACGAGCCAGATCGACGACGACCTCTCTGCGGTCAGCTGGCGCGCCATCGCAGAGGTCTCGATCAGGTTGTGCATCGGGATCAGGCCGGCCGCGACCGGGGCCTCCTCCTGATCGAACGGCAGCCGCACCAGGTACACGTCCTGGTCCCCCCACGGCACCTCCGAGCGCGCCACCTCCGCGCTGGCTGCGATGATCCCGCCTCGCTCGTCGCTCGCAAGCCGCGCGCAGAGCCACGCGAGCACATCGTCCTTTCGTGGGTCGCCATCCAGACATAGCTCCGATCGCGATCGCGCTGGAATCGGAGCGTCGTGAAGCCTGCCCCCCGTCGCGAGCCCCATCTCCTCCACGAGCTCGACGAGCGCGACACCCCGATCCGTGGGCGCGCGGCGGCGCAGCGCGGCAGCAGCGGCGGCGCGCACGCGCGCGTCGCTGTCGCGCAGCCGCGCCCGGGCGAGGTCGACGGCGCTCGCGTCATCCCCAAGGAGCTCCAGCACCGCGGCGCGGAGCGCGGGGCTGGGATCGTCCATCCGCGCGATGACCGCGCCGCGGTGCTGCCCCTGGGCCCAGAGGAGCCTCGCGGCCGGGATCCTCAGCGCATCGAGCTCCTGCACATCGTCCAGCATCCCGAGGAGGGGCTCCGCTGGAGCGTCGGCGGGTGCCAGCGACTCCAGCGCGACCCGGGTCACCTCGGCGGCGTAGTCGCCTCGCTCCACGATGGCGCGCAGCTGGCTCGCCTGCTCCGGCCGGCCCGCGATCGCCCGCGCCGCCGCGAGTTGCGCCGGATCGCCGTCCATGTCCGATGGCTCGTCCAGCATCGCGGCGATCCGCTCCACGGAGCCCGTGTCCCGCGCGAGCGCCGTGATCGCCGCGGCGCGAACCGCGGCGGCGGGCTCGTGGAGGAGCTCCCGGACGCGCGGCGCCGCCACCTCGTCCCCCGAAAGCGCCTCCGCCGCCGCGGCGCGCACGGCGCCGTCGCCGTCATCGAGCCGTCGCAGGAGCGCTTCCCGCGCTTCTACCACCCCGGCGACGGCCCTCGTCGCGACCTCACGCCACCAAGGGTCTGGATCGTCGAGCCGGCGCACGATGGCCTCATCCCCGGCGTCGCCGAGCGCGCTGGCCGCATCGGCACGGACGAGCACATCGGGGTCGTCGAGCAGCGCGCGCACCCCCGCGACCGAGGAGGGATCCCGGGCCAGGTCACGCAGCCTGCGCCGCCGCTCCACGCGCTGGGCCGGACGGAGGCGCGCACGCAGCAGCGGGAGCGACCCCGGATCGTCGCGCAGCGCCTGCATCGCCGCGGTTCCGACCGGGGATGGCGCGTCGATGTACCGCCGGAGCAGCGGAATCGCCGGCGGATATCGGCCGAGGACCTCAATGGCGGCCCGGCGGACGTGGGGATCTGGATCTTCCAGGCAAGGCATGACGCTGTCGAACAGCGCATCCTGGTGCGCGAGGCTGCTCACGGCGCGCGCCCGCACGAACGGCTCGGCGTCCTCGACCAGGGCCCGACGCGCCGCGACGGACGCCGCGTCGTCTCGCAGAGCCGACGCGGCGACCCCGCGGAGCGTCGGGCTCGGATCGGACAGCAGCGCTCGGATCATCTCCTCCTCGCCGGCGCGCATGGTCTCCACGATCGCCACGCGCACGGACGCGTGCTCGCTCGCATCCGCGAGCCGCCCTGCCCTCACCTGCCGCGCCACCGCATCGAAGCCGAGCACCGACATCGCTGCCGCCCGGACGAGCGGCGAGGGATCCCCGGCCGCCAGGTCAAGCAGCGCGCTCGCCGACTCCGGATCGCGACGCAGCGCCCGCGCGGCCGAAGCGCGAACCAGGGCCGCCTCGTGCGCGAGCAGGGCGCGCACATAGGAGCGTTGCTCCGGACGTGCCCAGAGGTCCTCGAGCACGAAATCTCGGACATCACTCGCCAGCCCGGCGAGTCGGCCCTTCACCTGCTCGATAACCGCCGGCTCTCTGACCAGCGCACGCACCAGCGCGCCCTCAAGCTGAGACGCCTCCGGATCCACCTCAGGGCTCGGCAGCGGCGCCTCGAGCGCCCGGCGCAGGGCGGGCGTGTACCTAGGATCGCCGGCGAGCAACGTCGCCGCCGCCGCGCGCACGCCGCCCGACGGATCGCTGGCCAGGAGGTGCGCCGCCATCGGTCGGGCCAGAGGATCGCCGTGCAAGCCGGCGACCGAGGCGGCGCGCACCTCGCGTTGCGTCGCGATCACGCCTTGGCGCACCACCGGCAGGCAGCTCGGCGCGAGCGCCACAGCGAGGAGGGCCGCTTCGCGGATCACGACCGGCTCCCCGGCGAGCGCGAGCTCCCGCAGCCGCTCCTGAGACGCCCAGTCGTCCCTGAGCGCGTGGATGGCCGCCACGCCGACCCCCGCGTCGGACCAGCCCGAGGTCTCCCAGACGGCGATCATCGCATCGGACATGGCATTCCTCCGTGCAGCCGGTCAGCGAAAGCCAACGTGGACGCCGGCCCCTGGTGCTGGCTCGCCCAGCCCCGGTCCGGCTGGCTGAAGCTCTGGCCGCTCACGGGCGGCACCTGATGGCTCTGTACCCCCAGGTTGGGCAGCATCTGGCTACCGTTGAGGATGCCCGACGGGGTCGTTGATGTAGTGAATCCAGCCGCCCTCCGCGTGCTCGCCCGATGCCCGGCACCAGCGTGTCCAGCTGCGGCGACGGACCTGCCTCGTGGACGCTCTCTGCCGCCGTCCGCGGCCATCGTACCTGAACACCGTCTCGGACGCGGAGGATTCTGCACGGAGCAGGCGGCCCGCCGGGTCGTCCTCGAACCGATCTACCGTGCCGTCTGCGTAGACCCGCTCGACGAGCCGCCCGACGGGGTCATGATTGAGCTCGGTGATCTCGCCGGAGCCACGCTCGCTCTGAACGATGCGGCCCGGCGATCGGCCGTGAGGCCGCAAGCATGGCCATGTGCTGCGATATCGATGAACACGTCATCGAGAGACGACGCGATCTCCCCCGTCGCCGACCAGCACACCACCTTGCCCGTAGGGCCTGGGCACGCAGCTTTGAGCGGCGCCGACAGCGAGGCTCAGCAGCGCCGTGGGGGCCGCACCGCCCGCCGGAGTCGGGCTCCGCGCGCGCCCCCAGGGCTCGGCGGGCTTGCCTGCCGTGCGTCGTCGTCGCGCGTCCTTCCGCGGATCTCGCTCCACGCCTGCGCGACCGCGCCCGTCCCCCCGCGGGCGCTGGGCGCGCGTGCGAGGATCGCCTTCGGGAGCCAGATCCTCGGATACGTAGTCGACGCCACCGGCGACCCACACCCGCCAGCTTGCGTGCAGGCTCTCGACGGTCGCAGCGTGCGTGCTACTACGGCGCCGGCCATGAACGCATCGAAGGCGATCGAGGAGCGGGTGGACCGCTTCGTGAAGGATATCCTGCGCCTGGTCCGACGGGTCCAGGAAGAGCACCGCGCCACGGCGCGCCGGGCTGTAACGGCGATGCTGACCGATCCGGGACGGCCAGCGGCGAACGCCTCCTCGGAGCGCCGTCCGAAGCGCCGGAAGGCGCCCGCGCCCACCCCGAAGAGCGTGGCTGGGCCGGTGAGGAGCAGGAAGCACGGCACGCGCTCGGGAGCGCCGAGCGCCTCGACGACGGCGGCACCGGCCACGAAGAGGATCGTAGCACCAGCATCCGGCGCGGACCGTACCACGGCTGGCGTGCTGGCCGCGACCGGAGCCTCCACGAGCGAACGGGAGGCTGTGGTGCTCGAAACCGTTCGATCCCTCGTGCGCGGGACGGCAACGGAGATCGCCACACGCAGCGGGCTGCCGAACGGGAGCGTCTACGTCGCGCTTCGCGCGCTCATGGCTCGCGGCCGCGTGGCGAGAGCCGAGACAGCGAGGGGCTTCGAGTACAGCCTCGTTTCGCCAGGCGAGATCCGTCCCTTCAAGCGCGTGAGGGCTGCGAGGCCCGCAAGCCCTGCCGAGATGGAACGGACCGCCGACGCCGCGCTCGCGGACTAGAAGATACCGCTGCGGAGAGCTCTGGCGCCGGTGACCCTCGAGGGCCGTCACGCCCGTCTTCCGGATGAGCTCGAGACGCGTGTGCGTGCTTCACCAGCGCACGTGGAGCGTCGCGCGCTCCGCGCAGGTTCCGCGCCCCAACCGGGACAAGACCCTGAAAAAGTAGGTCCCCGGCGTGATGCTCCCCGAGATCCGACGCGTGGTGGCGCCCGTGTTGAGCGGGAACGTGGCGTCCCCGATCGAGCGATTCATGATCGAGCCCTCTTTTTCGAGGAAGAGCTGGATGTTAGGCGGGCACCCCGGGCCACAGGTTCCAGGCGCGTCCGAAGACCTCGGTGGCCCCGGGCCGATCGCGCTGAGCGCAGCACCTCCAGGTAGCGCCCGCGGCCTGCAGCCCCGCAAGTCACGCCCACGCAGCGTGCCCCCCGGGTCAAGCCCGTAAGAACACGCGTTCCCCGGCCGGCGGATCTCAAGACAGGTGCTCGTAAAGCTTTTAGGGCTCACGCCAGTGTGTGAGCGAACGGTAGCAAACGTCTGATAGTGCGGTGGTTCGGCAGTGCCGAGGCTCAGGGCCAGGGGAAGCGCTCGGCACGCGAAGTCTCTCCGCGGACGCTCAGGGCAGCCACCGCGCGACGTCGACGATCTCCCGGGCCACCTCGGCGACGCCCCGCGGTCCAGCGACGCGAGCGAACAAGGGCGCGAGGTGCCCGAGGTCGTCCTTCGTCCAGTCGTCGAGGAGCTCGGGCCGCCGCTTCCAGTCGAGGTACCGAAGGAGGCGCTGGCAGAGCCGACGCGCGTGCGGCTCGGTCATCGAGGCCGCCAGCGGGACCAGCGCGAAGAGCGGCCTCGTCCTCCGGAGCGACGCGGAGGCCGAACGGACCGCTACGGCGTGGGCGCCCTCTCTCGATGCTGTGAGTCGCCCAGGGACGAAGGACGGGAGCTGAAGCGGCGCCATCGGGGCTTTCCTCGGAATTCTGAGACGCCGCGGCGACGGATCACGACGCCTTACAAGGCATGGTCTCAAGCGGCGCTCACGGGAACCACGCCGCGACCTCCACCACCTCGCGCGCCGCCCCGGCCAGGCCCTCGTCGCCCGCGAGCGTCGCGAGGAGCGGCACGAGCCGCACGAGGCTGACGCGGTCGCCCGCGAGCGCGGCACTTCGGTACTCGCCGGCGAGCGCGTCGAGCAGGATGCCGAGCGCCGCGGCGGCCCCGTCGGGCGGGAAATGGCGCGCCAGCGGGACCAGGTCGAGCAGGCGGTCCGGCTCGTCGGCGCCGAGGCGCAGGGCTAGCCGTAGGGCCCGGCGCGTGAACTCGGGCGCGTGCGCGGGGTCGTGGTGCGCCAGGAAGCCGAGGGCGCTCTGGAGGCCATCTTCACTGAGCGGCCCGACCGCGGCGAGCAGCGGGTCGCTGTCGCCCGTCGCCGCGAACCAGGGGCCCACGTCGAACAGGAAGCCGGAGCGCTCGCGCGGCTCGGCCTTCCGGATGGCCTCGTCGATCCGCGCCCGCAGGCGCGCCGGCTCCGCGGCGAAGGGGAGGCTCCGGGCCAGCGCCCGCACGCGCGATGCTTCCGGCAGCGCCTCTAGCAGGTCCTCGGCGGGATCGCCCAGCGCACGGAGGCGCGGGATCAGCCCCTCGAAGAGCTCGGCGGCGTGCTCGCCGAACTGGGGAGCCAGCGCCGCGGCGCGGCGGGCTTCCGGGGCGTCGAGGAGCGGCACGAGCTGCGTGAGCGTCCAGTGCCACTGCAGGCCGTACGGCTCGATGTGCTGCTCCACCGCAGCGAATGCGGCGCGCACGCGGTCGGGATCGCCGAGGACCCCCGCGAGCGCGGCGAGCACCCGCGCCCGCGCGGGCCCAGGCAGCGCCTCCGCGTCGGGCCAGAGAGCCTCGGCGACCGCGCGCGGGAAGTGTTTGGAGAAGCAGTCGACATCACCAGGATCTCCGTCGCCGTCGCGGAGGTTGGCGAGCGCCTCGCGCGCGACCGCGATCCCTTCATCCGGAGGCAACCCCCTCGTCGCGACGAGCATCTGATGCGCTCGATCCTCCGCATTCTCCGCGGTCCGGAACGCGGCGAGCGCTTCACGCGCGAACGCGTACCCCGCCTCGCCCCCGACGACTTCGCCGAGGCTCAGGAGGACATCCCCGCGGAACTCGACGTCCGGGATGCGCCGTGCGGCGTCCGCGGCCCACGCGAGCACCTCGGCGCGCGCCGGGCCGGCCGCCATCGCCGCGCCGAGCGCGGTGAGCGCCTTGGCCTGCTGCCGCTGATCCGCGAGCGGCGTCTCCCGAGTCATGGGCTCGACGCCCACAGGCGCATCGTGATCCTCGCGGCGGGCGCACCAGTTCATGCTCGCCTCGACCAGGGCCGCGCGCATCGCGAGCGACGTGGCCTCACGGCCCGACGCGAGCGCCTCGACGGCGCGACGGCGCACGCGCTCGAGGTCGGCGACGAAGCCGAGATAGCCCTCGGGCCGAGCCATCCAGCGGGCGAGGTGCTCCTCGGTAACTAGCGCGGCGAATGCCTGGAACGGCGCAGCGGCCTGCTCCAGGTGGGCGCGCGCGTAGGCGCAGGGATAGCCGTCCGGCGGGAGCGACAGAAGCCGGCGGATCGATGTTTCCCGCGTGCCGCGGTCGAGGCGCTCCTCCACCTCGCGACGGGCCGCGTTCGAGCGGAACGCGTACGTGCCCTCGACGACCGCGACGAGCGGCTCGATCCCGGCGAGGGCGGTCTCGATGGGGCCCTCAAGGGCGGTCGTGAGCTCGTCCTCGCGCAGCCGGCCGTAGGCGACCGAGAGCAGGCCGAGGAGCCGGGCCGGCGCTGCGCCGGCGGTCGCGAGGAGCTCTGCGGGATCGCCTGGCGCGGACCAGGGCCGTGACGGCAGCGGATGGATCCGCGTGCGCGCCGGATCGAAGCCGAGGCGCGGGATCCACGCGCGAGCCGCGGCCTCGTCGCCCTCGACGGTAGCGAGCACCTTGACGCGGGGACCCACGGCGGAGAACAGCGCTGGCCAGGAGACGAGCGGCTCCGCTTCCTCGACGTCGGTGATTGCGAGCAGCTGCGATGGTTCGCCCTCGGTCGGCCCCACGCGCAGGTGCTCTTCCGCGATACGCATGCGAAGCCACCGAGGAGACCCGCCACCGTAACCGGCGAGCAGCCGCGAGGTGAGCAACGCGACCAGGTCGCGCTCGAGCCTGAGATCAGGCGCGATCGGCACGAGTCTCGCGGCGTACGCGGTGCCTTCCCGCTGTGCACGGACCAGGTGGGCGGCTACGACTGCGCGCCGGCTCGGGCGCGGGCCGTGTAGGATCGCATAGGGCCGGTTTGGCTCCTCGATCCACCGGCCGAGCGCGGCGAGCGCGGCTTGCTCTGGGGGGTCGAGCGTGGTGCGCGACGCCTCGTACCAGGCGTAACCGCAGGCGCGCTCGATGGGAGCAGGGGCGGGGATCCGGGGCGGGGATGTCGTCATCGCACGCGTCAGGTGGTGAACGGAGGGGTTGTGGAGCGCGTCGTCCGGATGTTCCGTCGTCGAGAGCGCGTTGGCTCGCTGCTTTGCGTGATGTTCCCATCCCACCGGCCCATCTTGTTCACCTTGGTTTCCGTCTCGTCGTTCGGGCCGACCACGCCGCCCTTTGCATCGTCCCCGATGTTGGCCGGGTGGAGGCCGAGCTCCCGGAAGATCTGCGCGCACATGGGGCAGGGCGCCATGGCCTCGCCAGCCTCGTTCGTGGTCTCGATTGTCGCGCCATTCCTGAAGCGCTTCTGAAGCTCGGCGCGCACCTCCTCATTGGTCATCTTAGGCTTCCCCTGCGCCGTTCGCTGTGCGTCCCCTTCGTTGCGGATCTGCCGCGCCATCTTGTGCAGCGCGTCCACCTCCGCGCATGTTGTGTCCCCCGTCGGGGCTCGATGCGGATCGCGTGCCTTCTGCGCGTTCTTGACGGCCTCGGTGATCGCGGGGTCCTTGCCGAACCGCTCGCGCTGGGCCTCTGCCTTCGCCCCGCCGCGCTCTCCCTGGCTCCTGCCCTCGATATCGCCCGGCACCCCGCGGCGGTTCTTCGGATCGGTGAAATCCTTACCCTGAGGGTTGTTCCCTGCCGTGTTCCGAACGGTCGAGAACGGCATCAGGCCGCTCGGATCGACGAAGCGCGTCGGCGCGTTGCCGGCGTAGTCGAATCCGTTGAAGCCGCCGTTCAGGCCGGCCGGGTCCGCGCTCAGGTACCGGCCGAGCGCGGGATCGAAGTAGCGGTAGCGGTTGTAAACGAGCCCTGTCTCCTCGTCCTCGTACTGGCCCGGGAAGCGGAGCGGCGTCGTGGTCCGCCCGCCTTCCTTCACCTTCGCGCTGAACGCGGATCGGTCGAGCTCGCACACCACCTCGCCCGCTGGGCCGACCAGGCGTTCGGGCGCGCCCACGTCGTCGTTGAGGTAGTGGAACCACGGGCTCTCCTCGCGGCGCCCGCCCGCCATGCGCGCATCGCGGTGAGCCCAGGGGGCGTACCGGACCTCCTCGAAGCAATAGGTACGCTCCTCCACGACGGGATCGCCGGATCCCTGCGCCAAGCGCTTGATCTCGTGGACGAGCACGCCGCCGTCCCACACGAAGCGTACGCTCGACACCTCGCGCCGCTGCCCGTCGGGGGCGCGCTCGAACGTGCGCTTCCCGATGCGTCGCGCGAACGGATCGTAGCTGAGCTCGACCCCCCGTCCGTCGGGCTTCTCGACCGCAGCGAGCAACCCGAGGCCGTTCCAGGTGTAGCGGGTGAGCCGGCCCTCCGCGTCTCGCGCGCTCGTGAGCCTGCCCGCCTCGTCCCAGGAATACGTGGTGTCGCCCTTCTGCAGCAGGCGGTTCCCAGTGCCATAAGCGCGCTGCTCGCCGTCCCGCCCGTGGAGGTTGCCCGCGGCGTCGTAAGCGAAGCGCTCGCTCTGGCCGCGCTCGCCGCGGACGCCCAGGATCTGCCCCGCGGGGTCGTGCTCGAACAGCCTCCGGCCGAGCGCGGCGTCCCACGCCTCGACGAGCTCTGAGCAAGGCCCGTAGCGATACGCCTGGTATACCGTCGTACCCGCCGGACGAGCGCCGACCCAGTCGGGCCGACCCGCGCCCGCGCTGGCTGCGACCGCGGGGTTACCGACCCAGCGCTGGACCATGCGGCCCAACGCGTCGTAGACGACCTGGATCCGCCCGCCGTCGGGCAACACGCGGGCGATCTCGCGCCCGAGCGCATCGTGCGCGACCCCAACCGGGACACGCCCGTCCAGCACGACCTGCGTCGCCCGGCCGCAGGCGTCTCGCTCGAAGAGAGCTGTGTGGCCGAGCGACGTCGTGCGTTGCGTGACGTTTCCCATGAGATCGTAGGTTCGCCGTACGACGAACGCCTCTCCCGAGGCAAGCTGCCGTTCCTCCAGCACCCACCCCACGGCGTTGCGCTTGTACGTGAGCTCCCCAGTGGGCGTGAGGGCGGCAATGAGATTGCCGCACGGATCGTAATCGAACGATTCCGTGGTGCCGTCCGGCAGGATGCGCTGCACGAGCTGGCCGGCCGCGTCATAGACGAACTCCGTTGTCTCACGCGCGCTGGTCCGCTCGATGAGGAGCTGACCAGCCATGTCGTACTGATAGTGCTTCTCCAGCCCGGTGAACGTCCGCTCGTACACCATGCGACCCGCGGCGTCGTAGCGCATGAGGTAAACGTCTCCCCGCGCGTTCTCGGCCCGTACGAGGCGCCCCTCGCGATCGTAGGCGAGGCGGTTCACCTCGCCGTTCGGGCGGTGAATCGAGCAGACCTTGTGCAGCCCTCCGATCTCGAAGCGCGTCGCCGTGCCATCCGGGTGGTCGACGCGCACGACGTCCCCCGTGCGATCGTGGGTGTAGCGGGTCACGCCCCCGTCGGCGTGGCGCACGGCGACGCGTTCGCTACGGTTGTTGTAGGCGTACGACTCGACGTGACCGAGCGCGTCGCGCACAGACAGGCAGCGTCCCCAATAGTCGTAAGTATATTCGGTGACGGCGCCGATGGCGTTGATCTTCCGGACGACGTTGCCGTGCGCGTCGTGTTCGAAGCGCGTACGCGCGCCGTTCGGCGCTACCGTCTCGCTGATGAGCCCGCGCGTGTCGATGCGGACTTCGAATGACGCGCCAATCGGGTCAGTCCAGTACAGGACGTTCGCGGTGCGTGTGACTTCCGTCACGCCGCCAGCCGGGTTGGTGACGCGGCGAATATGCCCGTCCGGCTCGCGCTCGATGAGGGTGGACCGGCCCAGCGGATCCGTCACGCGAAGCGTGCGGCCGCGGCCGTCACGAACCCAGGTCGTGGTCGCGCCCAGGGGGTCGGTGAACGAGATGAGATTGCCGTTCTCGTCATAGGTGCGGCTGTAGACAGCCCCGCCGGATACGGCCTTGTCGAGCTTCCCGAACTCGTTAGCGACATAGCGGTGCACGGTGACCGAATCCACGACCTCCGAGTAGCCGTCATCGCCGTAGAGGAGCTTGCAATGGTAGATCCCTCGGGCCCTCGTGCCATCCGCAAGCGTATCGGGCACGCCCTCGGCGAGGCCGAGGCGACCCGCATCGGCGTGAACGCCCCAGGTCTCAACGCAGCGGCCCTGCGCGTCGTACCGGAATTGGAAGGTGAGGCCTTCGGGATCGGTGCGCGACGTCAACCGGTGATCTTCGTAGGTATAGCGGGTGGTGCAACCCTCCGCGTCCGCCACTGCGACGAGATCGCCTATCTCGTTGTACTCGTAGCTCCGCAGCGTCACCCACCTGCCTTGCTCGGGCGCGTTCTTGATCTCGAGCGCGGCGATCCGGCCGTCCGTCGTGCGCCGCACGCGCACTACACGGCCAGCGGCATCGACAAGGGATTCGATCCGCCCCTCACGGTAGCCGAGCCGCGTCGTGTTGCCATGGGCGTCGCGCACAGCGGAGAGCCGATAAGTCGAGTCGGCGCGCTCGGAAAACACGTAGAACGTGCCCGCGCCGTCATCGAGGACGAAGCCGTTGGCGTCGCGCGTCAGGACCCAGCCGTCGGGGCCGAGCCCCGCGTCCCCCTCGGCGATGGCGTCGAACGCGAGCTCTGCACCCGTGTCGGTCCACAGCACGGTGGTCCGACGCCGCAGCTCGACGGCCCACGCGAACGAATGCGTCCAGCCGAAGCCGAGGCCGACGTCGCGTTCCTGCGCGCTGGTGCTGTAGCGGCGCACGAACTGCAAGCCGAGCGGACCGAGTAGCTCGAGGTCGACGACCGGATCGGTGAACACGCGGCCTGTAGCCACATCGACGGGGTCGCCCTTCGAGACCTTCCCGCTCTTCTTCGAGCCGTGGTGGTTCGGACAGCCGGAGCCGTCGCCGCCCGTGCCCCCGCACGCCGACTTGCCGCCTCCATTGGCGCCGTTGCCCCCGTTGGAGCCGTCGGCGCCTTGATCCTTGCCGTTTCCCTTGCCGCCATTGCCTCTGCCGCCGGCGCTACCCCCGCCTCCACCCATGACGAATACGCCTGGGTTCATGCCGGGAATCGCGGGGATATTCGGGACCGGGGCCGTACGCGCCATGTCTTTGAGGAAAGGAGAGACAAACAATGAGAGGACGTCAAGGCGAATCGCCACGCCTGCTTCGGCTCAACCCTGATTGTTCCATTGTTTGGGTTCTTCCCCGCAAGCTGTGAAGCGAAGGCGGCCCCTTCGACTCGCGGATATCTCATTGATATATCTCGCCTTTTCCGGACATCTTCGGGGAAAGCGGCGCCGGCAAGGAGATTCGAGATCCGGCGCCTAGCTGCGTTTCGAAGGCGGGAGCAACGTGTTCCTCAACTACGCCGTCTGGGAATTCGTGGAGGCCTTCAGGAGGGCGTTCCACGCCCCCGAGTTCCGGTCCATCCTGAGCCGCTCCCCGACGAGCACCGTGACCGCACCCCACCTGTTTCAGAGGCTCGCGGTGCCCGGGCTCTGCGGGGACCACCTGGACCAGGGAGCTCCGGGAGAGCTCCGGGCGTCGTGCCGGCCGTCTCTCCGCGGCCGCTCACGGCAGCCACCGCGCGACGTCGGCGATCTCCCGGGCCACCTCGGCGACGCCCCGCGGTCCAGCGACGCGGGCGAACAATGGCGCCAGGTGCCCGAGGTCGTCCTTCGTCCAGTCATCGAGAAGATCGGGGTGCCGCTTCCAGTCGAGGTCGTTCAGGAGGCGGCGGCAGAGCCGACGCGCGTGCGGCTCGGTCATCGAGGCGGCCAGCGGGACCAGCGCGAAGAGCGGCTCGTCCTCGTCGCTCGGCAGCTCCAGGGCGCGCTCGACCAGCTCGCGCGTGATCGCCGGCGCGTGGTCCGGCGAGGCCCCGGCGATCGCGACCAGGGCTGGCCACGTGGCGCCGATCTCGCGTGACAGGTCGAGGACCGCGTCCGCCCCGAGAGCCCGGGTCCACGCAGCGGCGTTCCGCTCGAGGAGCGTTCGCGCGCCGTCGCCCGCCCGCAGATCGCCGGACAGCTCGGCCCAGGCGGCCTCGCGGACCGCGGCGGGGAGGTGCGCGAGCAGCGCGGACCGTACCTCAATCCGGTACGACGCGTCGGGCAGCGTCGCCACGAGCGCGAGCGCATCCTCCACGCGGCCCAGATTGCAGAGGCGCGCGGCCACGGCCGTCACCACCGGGCGCCGGAAGCTGGCCGCAGCCGCGCACGCCTGGATCAGCGCGGACGCGGCGCCGGCAGGTGCGTGCGGCGCGAGCGCGCAGATGCTCCAGCACGCGTCCGGCGACAGCGCGTCATCCGACAGCAGCGACAGCGCGAGCCCCAGCGCCTCCGACGCGCCCGCTTCCCGCTCCGCCGCGGGCAGACCCGCAGCAAGGCGCGCGAGGACCAGGTGCCGCTCCGAGGGGGGCAGCGCCTCGGACCATGCCCAGAGCCCGCGCACCACCGAGGGAGACAATCGCGCGGCAGCTTCCGAGAGCCGCGGCAGCTCGTCGCTCCTCGCGTCGACCTGGACCTGGGCGAACGCGTGGCAACCGAGGTCGAGCGCCTCGGTCTCGGGCAGCAGCGCCGCCAGGGACACGCGCGCGAGCCGGCTCTCCTTGGTCCGCTCGCGACCGAGCCGCGCCGCCGCCTCGCGCGCAGCCGTCACCCGTGCCTGCCCGTCGAGCGCGGCCGCAGCGGCGGCAAGCGCGGCCCCGCCGGCGTGCTCCTCGCGGGCAGCCTCGACTGGTCTTGGACGAGGCGGCTCCTGGGCACCAGAACGTTCCTGAATCCACCGAAGCCCGTGCGCCGATCTGTCGCATCCCACCGCTCGAGGAAGCGCTGATCCGCTGGGCTGAGGTCGACGAAGAGGGGCAAAAGCGAGTGGTTACAATCCTGGATGCGATGGGCGCCAAGGACACCGCCGCCCGTGCTGCGCACGCGGCCCTGGTCTGGGCCGCGCAGGTGTACAAACTCGCGACGAGAGCAGGTGGAAGCGGTTAACCGCGCCAGCGCTTCAGAGTCACCGCGCTCAGCGCGCGACGACCTCAAGAAAGCTGACGTCGACGACGTGGACGCGGTGCGCTAGCAGACCGCTGGGACACGAGGGATCATCATCGCTCTTGGATCACACTCCAGCGATCCCACATCCGCCTCCCGTGCCAGCTCCACGGCTCGGTCTCCTCTGGCGCCAGGCGAATCGCCTGGATCTCATCCCGTAGGATCGGGAGGGCGAGCCCGGCCTCGTCCCTCGTCAAGACGACCTCCCGGAAGCTGATGTCAACGACGCGGACGCGCTGCGCTCTCCACCACGGATCGGCCCACCCCGGTGCTGCTCCGACCACCAGGTCGACGATCTCGTCCTTCTCGCGAGCGCGCTTCAGCTGCTGGTGGAGGCTCGCGTCGCCGGGCAGGGCCCAGTCGGTCGCCAGGGCGTCGTCGACGAAGCCCCAGCGAAGGCGAACGGAGCCATGGAGGACGCCGTACTGGTAGAAGGCATGAAGCGCCTTGACATCGCTCTCGATCCGGCGCGCAAGCCTCGGGTGGTCCACTTCGGACAGATAGCGCGCCACCTTCTCTGGATCGCCGAAAGGACGGCGGATGTGGGTGGTCCCCGCGATGAGGAGCTCCGGCGTGATCTGCAGCGTGCGGCCCGCGCGGTTCAGGCGTCTCGATTTCTGTGGCGGATTGAGATCCACAACCCGGCAGGGGCCCGCATCGAACCCCAGCGAGCGTAGCGTGTCGCGGATGTCGAGCCCCGCGATCACATCGAATCGCTCCAGCAGGCCGGCGAGCTCGGCGATGTCGCGACCGATGAAGGCCCGGATCGATCGCTGGCCCACGTCGAGCAAGGCCACGGCCTGCGGATCTTCCGCGGAAGGTACCGCGCGAAGCACGGCGCGGCGGGACGACCGCGCGATCTGGGCGTCGCGTTGCGCCTCCGGGTCGAGCTCCACGCGGCGGACCACGCTCCCCTGCTCCCGTGCCGTGCGTTGCGCCGGCTGCACGAGCACCGGCTGCGGCAGCCCGCGGATCGCCCGCCGCGTCGCGATGAGGCCCGGCGCGACAGGGTTCAGCGTGAGCCGCCCGTCGTCCCCCGTGACGAACAGATCGCTCCTCCCTGGTCCGTTGCGCGGGCCGAGCTTCTCTCGATGGCCCGTGAACCCAGCGAGGAGGGTCTCGATCTCCTCTGCTGCCATTGGCATGTGCCAAGCATCCAGCGCGGCCGCGGCCTGTCGGATCCATGGCAAGCTCGTCACGGAGCGGCCGCGAAAGGCCGCCGCCACCTCCTCGATCGAGAGCGGGACGTCATCACCGGGTACAGGTAACGTGGGCGTCGGGGGCTGCGGCTCCACGCGCTCGTCGGGGGGGTCGGCCGCCCGCAGCAAGGCGCGCATCAGACCGAGGTCGACGACCTTGCGGCGTATCACGTCCCCCAGGATACCGCGCGTGTTTCGGGCGTTGGGACGGAGCTGAGGATCCTTCGAGACGCGGGGATTCGGCTTTGCCATGCCTGCGCACCCTACCGCAAGGTCCGTCCCGAGACTCGCGTGATCGGATGGGAGGCGGCCAGTTGCTGGTGCGCAAGCCGGGTGAGAAAAAGGTGAGTCCAATCGGAATGGGTCGAAGTTGATAGGCAGCCCCGTGCGCACCGAGACCACCGATACCTTTTGGAAGAAGCTGACCGCAACACCCTACCGCGCGCCAAACCGATCTCCCCCGCCACGGTCAAGCAGGTCATCGGGCTGCTCCGACCAATGCTCGACGACGCGATGCCCCAGCACATCACCACGAATCCCGTGGCGGCCCTCAAGAAGCGCGTCCAGAAAGCCACCAAGCGCCGCGCCCGCGACGCCACCGTCGAGCCCTGGACCTACCTGGAGCCGGACGAGCAGCACGGCATTCGCACCAGCGACGCCATCCCCGAGGCCGACCGCCTGATCATCCTCTTCGCCCTCCTCACCGGCCTCCCTCGAGGCGAGCAGTTCAACCTCGAGCTCGCCGACCTCCGCCTCACTGCCGACGCCCCGCACGTCGTGGTCCGCTTCGGCGCGAAGAACCAGCCCCCCAAGAACGGCAAGATCCGCCGCGTCTACCTCTCCGCCGACGCCGTCGACATCTGCCGCCGCTGGCTCGCGCTCCTCCCCACGTACGCCCCCACAACCCCGAGGCCCTCGTCTTCCCCGGCGCCCGGGGCGGCCGCGTCTCCAAGGGCAAGACCCCGCTCATCCGCAGCGAGATGGTCACCCTCCCGACCGGCACCGGCCGCCGGAAGCAGAAGATCGACCTCTTCGACCGCCACCTCGGGCGTCACCCGTCCGGTCCGCTGGCACGACCTCCGCCACAGCTGCGCCAGCTCGCTCGTCGCCGGCTGGTGGGGCCGTCGCTGGACGCTCGAGGAGGTCCGCGAGCACCTCGGCCACACGTCGTCGCCTCGACGCACCGCTACGCCCACCTGAGCGAGACGGCCATCAAGGGCGCCGTCCGCCAGACGCCCGGGTGGGCAGCGCCGCTGCCCACCTTCCCCTCGATTCCGCGTGAGCTTTCCGCTCTAACCCCTCGGAATCATTCAGTGGGTCGACAGGGACTCGAACCCTGGACCTACGGATTAAAAGTCCGCAGCTCTACCGACTGAGCTATCGACCCGATTCAGCGGCCGGCGAACCTAGCAGAAGCCCCTGGCAGATTCCACCTTCTCTTTCCGTCCGCCTCCTTGCCCATCCTTCGGCCCGTCGCCCCTTCCAGCTCGCCGCCGCCCCCTTCCCGCCGCCACGCCACGCCGCGTCCCCTTGCGCCCGGCCGTCGTCCGCCGCGCCCTGCGCCCGCCCGCCCGGCGCCCACCTAGTTCCCCCGTCCGCCCCACCTACCCCTCTCCCCGGTCTCCCCACCCCCGGCTCTCCGTCCCGTCCCTCGCTCCCCCTCCCTCGCTCCCCCTCCCTCGCTCCCCCTCCCCGCTGCCCTCCCTTCGCTTCCCCCTCACCGCCGCCTTCCTCACGCCCTCGCCTCGCGCTATGAGGTCGCGCCATGTCGCCGTCACGCCCTTCCGCCGCCTCCAAGGAATCGTTCGCTTCGCTCTTCGAGCAATCGGAGGGAGCTGGCAAGCAGCGTCGCCGCCAGTACCACACGGGTGAGACCGTCGAGGTGACCGTCGTCGCGATCGCTCGCGAGGCGGTCTTCGCGGATCTCGGCGGCAAGCAGGAGGGCATGTTCGAGCGGGCGGCCCTCATCGATGGCGAGGGCAAGCTCCGCGTGGCGGTCGGCTCGCGCGTCTCCGCGGTGGTCTCCGGCGTCGATTCGGGCACCGGCCAGGTGCGCCTCACGCCGGTCGTCGTGCGCGCGAGCGACGACGGCGCATCGTCGATCTCCGTCGCCTCGCCTGCCGCGGGCGGCGCGCCGTTGCTCGTCGAGGGAGCGCGGGTCAAGGGCAAGGTGACGGGCATCGAGCGGTACGGCATCTTCGTGCAGATCGCCGGCACCTCGGGCCGCTCGGGCCGTGGGCTCGTCCCGACGGCCGAGACGGCGACCCCGCGCGCGGCCGACCTGAAGAAGCACTTCACCGTGGGTCAGGACGTCGAGGCGAAGATCCTCAACGTGGACGAGTCCGGCAAGATCCGCCTGTCGATCTCCGCTCTCCGCGCCGACGAGGAGCGCGGCCAGTTCGAGTCGTACGCCAAGGCCGAGCGCTCCGGCGACGCCGGCGACAAGGGCGCCAAGCAGCCGACCCCGCGCAATTTCGGCACCCTGGGCGACCTGCTCGCAAAGAAGGTCAAGCGCTAGCGCGCCGCTTTCCCCTCTCCTCTCCCGCCCCGCCTTCCCGCGCCGTCTCCCCGCCCTTCCGGGCCGTCCCGCTCGCCCTCCCCACCCGCCCCACCGGCAGGACATTGCATCTCCCCCTCGGTTGAGCGTACACCTCGCCCGCTCAGCCCCTTGCAACCCCTGCGTTCGCTTCTCCTCGCCCCCTGGTCTCGCGCCCGCGCCCGAGCCCACGCTCGCACCCGCGGCCCAGCTCGCCCTGCCTTCGCCTTCGCGCCGCCGATGCTTCCCCTCGCTCGTGCTCGTGCCTCCGCCCTCGCCTTGCTGGCCGCGGCCTGCTCTCCGGCCCAGGATCCTCCCGGCAGGGCGACCGACGATCACCGCGCCGGCTCCCCTGAAGCGACGGCCCCGCTCGCCCTCCCCGCTGCCTCCGCCGCTCCGGGCCCCTCCGCGGTCGACCCCGCAGCGCCCTCGGCGGCCGCGCTCTCGCCCTCGCTTCGCCCGCTCTCCCCTGCGCTCGCGGGCCAGGCTTCCTCTCCGGGTTCCCCTGCTTCCCCTGGCTCCCCCGTGCCCGGCGCAGTGTCTCCTGCGTCCCTCACGTCGGCGGTCGCCTCCTCCCCCGCCGCGAAGGAGGCCACCCTCCCGGGCCAGGGCGCGAAGATCGCCAGCATCGCGATGCGCACCTGGATCTACGTCGCCCCCGACGAGCGCTCGACGAAGCTCGGCTACCTGCGCGCCGGCGCGGTCGTCGATCGGGCCGAGGTCCCCGCGGGCACCGACGGCTGCGCCGGCGGCTGGTACCGGATCGCGCCGCGCGGCTACGTCTGCGTCGGCAAGGGCGCCTCGCTCGCGCTCGAGCACCAGGTGGTCGCCGCCGCCGTGCGCGGCCCGCGCCGCGGCGCGCCCGTGCCGTACCACTACGTCATGTCGGGCTCGCCCCCGCCGCACCTCTACTTCCGGCTCCCGACCCTCGAGGACCAGCGCCGCGTCGAGGGCTCCACGCTCAGCGTCCACCTCGCCCGCACCGCCGGTGCGCCCTCGACGTTGCCGCTCGACCCCGTGCCCGACTTCCTGCTCGCCGGCCGGGATCTCCCCAAGCCCTACGGCGCCGAGGAGAAGCTCCACTACTCCGTGCACACGGGCCGCGCCAAGGAGAGCTCGGCGTTCGGCCTGATCACCACCTTCGAGTGGACCAACCGCCGCTTCGGCCTCACGACCGAGCTCGACCTCATCCCGCTCGATCGCACGCGCCCCGCGCGCCTCAGCGCGCTGCGCGGCGTGATCATCAAGGACCTCGACGCCGACGTCGCCGACGCTCCCGCGAGCGCCTCGGACGCCGCGCCTCCGCCCGGCGCGCCGCCCCCGCCCGCCGCGCCGCCCCCCGCCGGAAGCGCCTCCCCGATCGCCAGCGCCCCTTCCTCCCCGGCCGCCCCGCAGACCGACTCGGCGAGCTTCTCCATCGCCGAGCGCCCGGCCGACGAGCTCCCGCCCGCGCCGCCTGGCACCGACCCGCGCGTCGATCCCAGCCTGAAGGGCGCGCCGGCGTTCGTCCGCGTCCACGGGGCGAGCCGGCAGCGCGTGTCCGCCTCGGGGCGCGCGCTCGTCGACGCGGGCGCTGCGCCGTTCCGCTCGGGCTGGGTGCTCACCGGCCGCACGCGCGGCGGCGCCAAGGGGCTCGTCGAGACCACGGAGGGCTCATGGCTCGCCGGCGGCCACCTCGTCATCGCCGAGCTGCGCAAGGACCCGCAGGGGTTCGCGCGCGACGGCAAGAAGTGGATCGACGTCTCGATCCGCCGCCAGATGCTCGTCGCCTACGAGGGCACCCGACCCGTGTTCGCGGCGCTCATCTCCAGCGGCCGCAGCGGCATGGCCGACCCCGAGGAGACCGACGCCACCGTCCGCGGCTCGTTCTACATCCACGCGAAGCACGTCTCGACCACCATGGACGGCGACGACGAGGCGGCCGAGGCGTTCGATCTGCGCGACGTGCCGTACACCCAGTACTTCCACGAGGGGTACGCGCTGCACGGCGCCTACTGGCACGACGAGTTCGGCAAGGCGCGCAGCCACGGCTGCATCAACCTGGCGCCCGCCGACGCGGCCTGGCTCTTCGAGTGGACCGAGCCCGCCGTCCCGCCCGAGTGGCACGGAGCCGTCAACATCGAGGGCGGCGGCACGCTGGTCTACGTGCACGGCTGAGCTGCGTGCACGGCTGAGCTGCGTGCACGGCTGAGCTGCGTGCACGGCTGAGCTGGCTTCACGCAGCCCAGCGCGCCGGAGGCCTCCGGCGAAGGGCCGCGCGCCGCCAGCTCGCCCGGCGCACGCGCTGGCTCTCCCGTCCCGGATACTACTGGCAGCTCGCCGGCATCTGCGCGCCGAGCAGGAGGCCGCGCAGGGTCGAGAGCGCCTGCCGGCCCTGCGGCGAGTTCGCCAGGCCGTCGCAGGCCGAGGCCGCCGCGAGGTAGCCGCCCTGCTGCTCGGGCGGCGCCGACTTCGCGTTCTGGCGCAGCGCCGCGCAGCACTTCCGGATCCCGCTCGGATCGCCCGTGGCGACCGGCTTCTTGCCGGCGTCCGCGTCCGCCGTGTCGGCGTCCGCGTCCGCCCCGGCGTCCTCTTCGGGCACGATCTGCGTGGTGGGCGTCGGCGTCGGGGCCGGCGTCACCGCGGCCGGCGCCGAGGGCACCGGCGGCGGCTCCTCCTCCTCCTTCTTGCACCCGTTGCTGACCAGAGCCACCGCAAGGGGGAACGTCAGCGCCCCCAGAACCGTGAAGAGCCGTGTAGATTTCATCTCACCTCAAGTATCCGATTCGCGTTTGCGTGGGAACTTCTGTTCGACGAGGAACGCCCCGATCGCAACCAACTTCCCCGAGCGCACGCGGTCATGATACCCGCCGACTGCACGCCCTCGGCGATCCGAGCG
Organism: Sorangium sp. So ce296; assembly: GCF_051529605.1. Classification (NCBI taxonomy): domain Bacteria; kingdom Pseudomonadati; phylum Myxococcota; order Polyangiales; family Polyangiaceae; genus Sorangium; species Sorangium sp. So ce296. The sequence goes on along the minus strand of NZ_CP150325.1, from coordinate 11,836,806 downwards.
GTCGAAGTATGGGCGTCGCGAGCCCGGTCGCAAGATCGCGAACGCCGTCGACGGCCGCGCCTCAGGTGCGCCCCGACCTCGTCTGCAGGCGCCTCCGCCGCCGCGACGCGCGCGACGCGCACGACGCGCACGACGCATGACGGCGCGCGTGTCGCGACGCACGACGGCGCGCGCGCAGGGCGGAACCGAGCGCAGCGACGCGCGACGGCCGCCGCGCGAGGCGATCCCGCGCGCGCCCCTGGCCCAAGCGCGCGCTCGTGCGCATGTCCAAATCACGAAAGGACACGCCGACCGGCCGCCTGAGCGTCACGACTCCAGCGTTCGACCGATACGGCTGAAGCAGAAGCAACCATGAAGAGCATGCAGCACAAGGAGTGGAAGAACGAACACCCATCCGTTGTCAACAGCCCCGCAGACGACACCTCGGTCACGTTCTCGATCGACGCGCCGGCGGCCGGTGACGACACCGCCGACGCGACCTCGCCCGCGGCGCGGGCCGCGGACGACGACCGCGACGTGCCCTCGGGGCAGATCGACCTCACCGTGCTGAGCGCCGGCGCGGCAGGCGCTCCGCCCAAGGTCCTCGACGTCTTACCTATCTTCCCGTTCGGCGAGCCGCCCGCGTCGATGCGCGGTCCCGCGTCCACGCGCGGCCCCGCGTCCGCGCGCGGCCCCGCGTCCGCCCGCACGCCAGCGGCGCCGTCGCCCGACGCGCCGAGGCGCGCGTGGCGCGTTCGCTCGGCCGCCGCCCTGCTCGCGGCCGCCGCCGCGGTTGCGGCCCTCACCGCGGGCATCTCGACCCCGGACACCGCCCCCGGCCCTGCCGCAACGGCTGGGCTCGCGGCCGCGGCGCGCGCGATCGAGGCGCGGCTCCCGCGCATCGAGCTGACCGCCGTCGCCTCGACGGCGGTCGAGGCGACCGCCGCCGCGCCGGACGCGGCTGCAGAGCGCGCGCCCGCCTCGACCGACGCGCCCGGCGCCGCCGTCGCCTCGCAGCGCGCGTCCGAGGGCCGCGCTCGGTCCACCGGCGCAGCCGCCCCGCCGCGCGACAACGCCGGCCCCGCGGCCCCGAGCTCGACCGACCGCCGCGCCCCCGCCGACCCTTGCGGCGGCGACCTCATGTGCGCCATGCGCCGCGCGACCGGCGGCTGATCCGCCGCAGCGGAAACGACCCGCGGGCCGCCGCTGAACGACGCCGATCGGTCGCTCAGCGGCGGCCCCCTCCCACCGCCCAGCGATCCCCTCCACCGCCGCCCCGCGGCCTCTCCTCCACCGCCGCCCCGCGGCCCCTCCTCCACCGCCGCCCCGCGGCCTCTCCTCCACCGCCGCCCCGCGGCCTCTCCTCCACCGCCGCCCCCACCGCCGCCGCCGATCACCTCAGGCCGGGATCCCGCCCGGCCCGGCCCGATCAGCTGCGCCGTTCAGGCCGAGGCCGGGCTCGGGCCGCACGCCGAGCCGGCGTGCACCGCGATCGAGTCGAGCAGGCGGTTCAGGTCGAACGGCTTCGCGACCGACGCGCACGCGCCGACCTCGCGGGCCCAGGTGCCGGCGTCCACCGCCGCCGTCATGACCAGGATCGGCGCGCGCGGACCGGGGGACGACGCGTACGCCCGCGCGAAACCCCAGCCGTCCATAACCGGCATGCGCATGTCGAGCAGGATGAGGTTCGGCCTGTTGCGCTCGAGCAGCGCCAGCGCGGCCTCGCCGTCGCTCGCCGAGAGGACGTCGTACCCCTCCTCCATCAGGGTGATCTCGAGCATTTCCCGGATCTCCTGGTCGTCGTCCACGATCAGGATCTGCTTGCGCCGTGTCACGCGGCTCCTTTCGGTCTGCAGCTTGGATCCATGCTCGGCGCTCGCCGGCCTCTCCGCCCCGGTTTGACAGGTTCCGTCTGCCACGAGTTTCCCCCCGCACAGGCGCCCCCCGTGCGATCTCCACCCAGGCAAACGATGTCACGCCGGCGTCCCACGTCGCACGTGACAAGCGCAATCTCGATCGCGGCGCCCGTTCGGGGCAGAAGCTCACGGCCGCGGACGCGCGCCGGCCAGCGAGGACGCCGCGCGCTCCCCCGCGATCTCCATCCTGGGCACGAGCGACGCGTCGAGGTCCGTCCTCCCCTCGCGCGCGAGCTGCTCGATCGCGCGCGCCGCGCGGGCGACGTCGCCGGACAGGAGCCCCACCGCGAGCCCGCCCATGCCCTCCGGCACGCCCGCGAGCCGCGCGTGCGCCTTGTCGAGCAGGCGCACCGCCCCCGACGGGCTCCGCATCCGCGTGAGCTTGTGCAGGGCGGCGGCGACGAGGATGAGCCCCTGGAGGAACGCCTTCCGCACCGGGTCCGGCTCGACGCGCCACCCGTCCTCCCACAGCTCGTGCGCCTCGTAGAACAACCCGGCGCGGTAGGCGAAGAGCCCCCGCTGCACGATCGCTTCGAGCTCGGCGTCGGACGGGTTCATGGCGCGGACCGGCGAGAGGAGGCGCGGAGAGGCCGGCGGAGGCCGTCGACGATAGCACGCGGGCCGGCGCCCCCGCGCTCCGCCCTTCCGGTGCTACGCTCGGCGCGTGCAGCGGTGGATCCTCGTCGCGGTGATCGCTGGGCTCCACCTCGTGGCGTTCGCGATCGGCCTGTTCCTGCGCCGCCGCCGCCGGCGCCGCGCCGAAGCAGCGCGCGCCGCCGCCGCACCTCGCCGGGCTGACGCTGCGCGCGCCGCCGCCGCGCCTCGCCGCGCGCAGCGCTGACGCGGCCCGCGCCGCCGCCGCGCCGCCGCCGCCGCCGCGATCGGCCGCGCTCAGCGCGCGAGCAGGCTGCGCAGCCGGTCGAGCGCCGCCGGGTGCGCCCGCACCGCGAGCCGGCCGCCGGCGTCGTCGTACTCCTCCGAGAGCACGCGCGCGTTCTCGTAGATCTCCCCGATGAGGCTCTGCTTCGCGTACGGCAGGAGCAGCTCCGCCTCCACCATCGACTGCTCGAAGAAGCCGATGATCGCCTCGCGCAGCGCCGCCACGTCGCCCGGGATCTTCGCCGAGAGCAGCGTCGCCTCGGGGAACTCGAGGCGCAGCGCCTCGCGCTCCTCCTCGGAGAGCCGGTCCACCTTGTTGAGCAGGAGCCGGCTCGGCACCTCGCTCGCGCCGATCTCCGAGAGCACGCTGCGCGTCACCCCGAGCTGATCGCGGAACGTCGGGTCCGACGCGTCGGCCACGTAGAGCAGGAGCGACGCCTCGAGCGCCTCGTCCAGCGTCGACCGGAAGCTCGCCACGAGATCGTGCGGCAGCTTCTTGATGAAGCCGACCGTGTCCGAGACGAGGATCCGCGGGCGCACCTCCGGGTGGAGCGCGCGCACCGTCGTGTCGAGCGTCGCGAAGAGCTTGTCCGCCACGAGCACCTCGCTGCCCGTCAGCGCCCGCATCAGCGAGGACTTGCCGGCGTTCGTGTAGCCGACGAGCGCCACGCGGCGCTGCCCCTGCCGGAGCGCGCGGCGCGTCGACTGCTCGCGCTGGACCCCGGAGAGCTCCTGCTTCAGCTCGGCGATGCGGTCGCGGATCTTGCGCCGATCGAGCTCGAGCGCGCTCTCGCCGGCGCCCTTGCCGCCGATGCCGCCGCGCTGCCGGTCCCCGCCGCCGCCCGTCTCGCGGAGCCGCGGCGCCACGTAGTTGAGCCGCGCGATCTCCACCTCGAGCTTCGCCTCGCGGCTCCGCGCGTGGCGGTGGAAGATCTCGATGATCACGCCCGCCCGATCGAGCACCTGCGCACCCGTCGCGCGCTCCAGGTTGCGCGCCTGGCTCGGCGAGATGTCGTGATCGACCGCCACGACCGTCGCCCGGCGCGCCTCCCGCCCGCCCGCGTCCGGCGCCGCGCCGCCGCCGTCCTCATCCGCGTCGTCGACCTCGTCCTCGCCGAGCTCGCCGTCGTCGTCGCCTTCGCCGCTCTCGGCGGCCCGGCGCGCGCGCGCCTTGTTCTTCCGCTCCGGCGCGCCCGACGGCACGACGCCGCTGCCGCCCGTGAGCTCCGCGAGCTCCTTGAGCTTGCCTTCGCCGAGCACCGCGGCCGCCGCGAGCGCGCTGCGCCGCTGCGACACGGTCGCGATCACGTCGAAGCCGAGCGTGTGAACGAGGCGGCCCAGCTCGGCCAGATCCGCGGCGTGCTCGACATCGTCGACGCCGGGGAGCTGAACCCCGACGAGCACCGCGAGAGGACGTTCCTGTTGAGTCGTGGTCATACGGTGGTGTTTGAGGGCGGGAGCTTCGCCTCATCCTCGCCCGCGACGCAAGCCGCCGCGCGCTCTCCGGCGCGCGCCCAGGACCTCCCTGCGGCGTTCCCCGCGCTCCCCCCGGCCCTGCCACGACGCCGCGCAGGCCCCCCCTGACGCCCTTCTACCCCTCCGCCCGGCCGCCCCGTCTCCCGTCTCCCGTCTCCCGTCTCCCGTCTCCCGTCTGCGTCTGGCCTCCGCGTGCGCGTGCGCGTGCGCGTGCTCGTGCCGCTCCGCATGACTTCGCCGCCCGCACGCCCTCACCCCCGCCCGCCGGTCACCCCCGCCCGCCGCGCTCGCTCCGCCTCACCGCCCTCGGGCCGCCTCGCGGTGCAGCCGCGCGGCCTCGATGGCCATCGACGCGAGGCGCCCGAGCTCCGTCGCGACGCCCGCGTCGTCCTGCCGGAGCTCGCGCTCCACCGCCCACAGGCTCAGGAGGCCGAGCCTCCGGCCGCGCGCCGCGAGCGGCACGAGGATCGCCGAGCGGGCGCCGAGCTCCCGCAGCGCCGCCAGGTGCTCCGGCCCGCGGGCGATCCGCTGCAGCCACGGATCGGTGACCAGCGGGATCAGCGTGGCCTCGCGGCGGGCCGCCGCCTCGGCCATCGGGCCGGCCTCGCTGAGCAGCAGCGGCGGGTGCTTGAGGAGCCGCGGCACGAGCGCCCGCGCCTCCGGTAGCCGCGCCGACGCGACGAGCCGCGGGAGGCCGCCGTCGTCGTGGTCGAGCGCGCACAGGTCCGCGAAGCGCTCGCTGCCGAGCCGCACCAGATGCTCGACCGCCGCGTCGTGATCGGCCGACTCCGCCAGCGCCGCGCTCGCCGCGACCAGGAGCTCGCGGCCGCGCTCGGCCTTCCGGGCCTCGGTCACGTCGTCGACGATCATCACGGCCGCGGTGATCCGCCCGTCGGCGTCGCGCACCGGCGTCGCGCTGAAGCTCCCGAGGCGGCGCTCCCCGTCGCCGCGGACGAACTCGATCTCCTCGCGGGCGACCGTCTCGCCGCCGTGCAGCGCCCGGAAGAGCAGCCAGCGCGCGCGCTGGTCGTCGTCCGCCTCGCTGAGCAGCGTCCGCAGCGGGGCGTTGCTCGGGGTCTCCTCGGGGCCGCGGACGATCTCCGCGAAGCGCCGGTTGCTCAGCGCGATCGTGCCCCCCGTCCCCTCCGCGACGGCCACGCCGACCGGCAGCCGCTGGATCGCCGTCTCGAACCGGCCGCGCTCCGCCGCGAGCTGCTCGCGCAGCTGCGCCTGGGTCGCGAGCGCGGCCGCGCGCTCGGCCGCCTTCCGGAAGAGCAGCCGGTCCCCCTCCGAGAACTCGGACACGCGGCGCGAGCTCACGACCGCGACCCCGACGAGGCGCCCCTCCGACAGCATCGGCACGCCGTAGAGCGCGTGCAGCGCGTCGCTCGGGCGCTCGCTCTGCGCGCCCGACTCGGGCCCGGCCGCGCCGCCCCCGGCGTCGGTGGCCAGCGGATCCGGCGCCGCCGAGCGCAGCGCCACCGGGCGGCGCTCGCGCACCACGCGGCCGACGAACCCCTCGGCCAGCCGGTAAGCGCGCAGGCCCCAGAGCGCCTCGTCGACGCCCATGGCCGCGCGGATCCGCAGCACCTCGCCCTCGATCAGCAGCATCACCGCCCAGTCGACCGAGCGCGCCGACTCGAGCAGCACCTCGAGCAGCCGCCGCAGCAGCCGGTCGATGTGCACGCTGCCCATGCCCTCGGCCGAGACGCGATCGAGCGCCCCGAGCGCGCGCTCGCGGCCGGCGGCGCTCCGCGTGGCCGGATCGATGATCACCTGATCGAGCGCCTCGTGCAGGACGGTCATCTCGAGCCACGACGCCTGCGTGCCGGTCCGCTCGAGGAGCCGGAGCACGCAGCGGCGCAGCACCGAGTACTGGGCCGTCACGTCCTCCAAATCGAACCCGTCGCGGAGCCGGTCGAGCACGCGGAAGCCGAGCAGCGGCTCGGGGAACTCGGTCGACAGCGACTCGACGCCGGTCCACGAGTCGCGCGCGTCGTCGCTCTGCGGCACGACCGCCGACGACACGGCCGCGTCGAGGCGCTCGGCGACGCGCTCGAAGACGGTGGGCAGCTCCTCGCGCAGCGCGAGGTAGCCCGGGGACTGCTCGCCCGGCGCGCGGCGCCGCTCGGCGCGCTCCCACGCCTCCAGGATCCCTGCGCCGTGGGTGCGGAGGAAGGCGGCGAGCGGCGACTTGGGAAGGTCTCTGGGAGCCATTCACGCGCTGGCCGGAGCCTAGGCCCTCTCAGTCTACGCCAGCCCGCGAGGGCGTAGATCGAGAAACGAACCGGACGCGGCCTTCAGCGCCGCCCGCCCCGCTCCCGCACGGACGGCGCGGCGCCGGGAGCGAGCGCTGCGCCCGGTCGCTTCGATCGGCGCTCGGGCCGACGCTCGCCGCGCCCTTCCATAAGCGGTTGATGAAGCCGCGCGCGGTCGTTCGCGCGGGCACGGCCTCGCTCGCCCGCCGTCGCGCCGCCCTGCTTCAGCCCGCGCGCCTCGCGGGCCCGCGTGCGCTCGCGCGCGCTCGAGTCCGCGAACGCCGCGCCAGCGCGAGCGCGCCGGCGGCCGAGAGCGCGAGCGCGATCGCACGCCGGCCGCCGGGCGGCGCGGCGGCGTCGGCGCTCGCCGCGCCCGGCGCGCCGAGCTTGCACCCGCACCCGCCCGCCTCCTCCGCGGGCCCCGCGGAGGAACCTCCGCTGCCGGCGCCGGCGCCGCTCCCGCTGCCGGCGCCACCGCACTGACGGGAGTCGATGGTGAGCTCGGTCGCGCCCCAGAGATCCGTGCAGGTCGAGGCCGCGCCGCTCTCCGGCGCGCACTCGATCGGGCCGCAGAGCCCGTCGAGGTGCAGGAGGGGCTCGAAGCTCTTTCCCTCGTCGAGCGAGCGGCCGACGGTGAAGCCGTCGACGAACTCGTCGCCGCAGGCGAAGAGCGCCGCGTCGGTCCAGGTCATGCACCGCGCGCCGACGCCCGACACCTGCGTGAACTCGAGCGAGCTCGCGGCCGCGCGCCAGATCCCGTCCTGCGGGCCGCTCACGAGCACGGTCGCCCCGTCCGGCGACAGCGCGAAGCCGAGGAGGTCGCCCTGGCTCTCGAACACCGTCGCGAAGGTCTGCCCGCCGTCGCGCGAGACGAGCAGCGCGTCGCTGGGATCGCCGTCGAGGCGCACGTAGATCGTGTCGGGGTCGGCGGGATCGATCGCGCCGATGTACGGCAGGCGCTTGTCGTCGCTCCCCGGGATGTCGAAGCGCTCCCAGGTCGCGCCGCGGTCGTCGGTCCGCTCCAGGGCCCCGGCGTAGTCCGGCCCGCCGAAGCGGCCGCTCAGGTAGACGCGGTCGCGGTTCGAGGGGGCCGCGTCGACCGTCTGCGCGAGGAAGTCCTCGGGCAGATCGGCGCTCGACTTGGTCCAGCTGTCCGCGTTGTCGCTCGTCTCCCAGAGCTGGGTCAAAAACCGCCCAGCCCCGAGCCCCGAGCTGATGACGAGCACGGCCCGCGAGGGGTCCTCGCGATCGGCGGAGAGGTCGATGACGTAACTGTCCGAGAGCTCGCCCGCGGCGAACGACCAGTCGCACCCGCCGTTCTTCGACGCGCTGAGCCCCTCGAAGACGCCGGCGATGATCGTCCCGTCGGCGAGGAAGGCGACCATCGGGTCCTCGTTCCCGCCGAAGCCGACGACCGGCTCGCAGATCCAGCGCCACTCCTCGCCGCCGTCGCTCGTGGAGAGCAGGCCGTAGGTCGCGCGCACCAGGAGGCGCGACGGATCGCTCGGGTGGCTCGCGATGAGGCCCGCGGCCGGGAAGCGGCCGTTCGCCGAGGCCGGCGCGGCGAGCCCCAGCGCCGCGACCAGCGCCGCGGCCGACAGCGCGAGCCGGCGGCGCCGCGGCGCGCTCGTTCCCCTTCGCGGTCGAGGCGTCTCCTCTGCAGAGCTGTGCACGGGGCGGAAACTTAGTACACCTCGAACGAGAATTCCGCCTCGTCGATGAGGGACGCGGCCAGGGCGCGGAACTGCATGTCGTAGGTGCCGGTCATCGAGAACGGGACGTTGGCCACCTCGTACAGGCCCGGCTCGATCTCCACGGCGTCGTGCACGGACTCGTGCCGCATGCCGAGCATCGTCGAGTAGACGCGGAGCTTGATCCGCTGCACCGGCTTCCTCGAGTCGAGCCAGGTGAGCCGCACGTGGAAGGTGTTGGCGCCGACCGCGAGCGGCCCGGTCGACGCCACCGAGAACTCGATGCGCTCGTTCAGGCCGGAGCCCAGCCGTCTCCCGGGATCCGGCTCCCACCCCTCGGCGCCGCAGCCCTGGAGCGCGAGGAGGGCGAGCGCCGCGACCGCCGCGAGCGCCGCGCGGCGTGCCCGCGCCCCGCGGCGCTCCCTGGGTGATCTCGTCGACGGCCGATCGCGCGGTTCAATCATGTCTCCCCCACACGTAACGGAGGCCTGCGGACAGGGCGGCGAAGGCGCCCTCGCTGCGGCCGATCCCCGCGATCGGCACGTCCACCTGGAGGTTGCCGACGGCGGTCCAGCGCGCGCTGACGTCGTGGGCCAGCACGGCGAGCAGCGCGGTCCGCTCGTGCGCGCCGCCCTTGCCCGGGCGGCCGGCCTGGCGCGCGTATCCCTCGCGCTCGTAGACGCCGCCCACGCTGAGCGAGGTGCCGGAGGCCCACACGGGCCCCGCCGCGGCGAGGAACTGCATGCGCGGCGCGGCTTGCACCTCGCGATCTCTCGCGGCGTAGTAGCTCGTGCGGACGCTGGTCGAGAAGGAGAACAGCGCCTGGAACGAGCCCCACGACTTCTCGAGGAGGATCCCCGGCCGGAACTCGGCCACGCCGAGGCCGGTCGTGTCCGCGCTGGCCGCGCCGAGGCCGATCGCGCCGGCGCCGCCCGTGCCCACGCCGGTCGCGCTGACGCCGACGGGCTCGATCGCGTCGTTCTGGCCGTGCCCGGTCGGGAGCGTCACGCCGAGCGTGAACGCGGCGGACGGGAGCCACGGGGACATGACGCCGTCGACGAGCGCGACCCGGCCCGAGGCGCTGATGTCCCCGACGCCGCCGCCCGCGGCCGTGTCGCCGGGGCCGGCCCCGGCCCACGTGCGCAGCAGCGGGACGGAGATGCCGAGCTGGAGGCGCTCTCCGGCGCGCACCGTCCACCCGACGTCCGCCCGCAGCTCGCGGTGGTAGACGCCCTCGCCCTGCGTGGTGAAGTCCCGCGCCGGCGACCAGCTCCCGAGCTGCTCCGTGAACCGGAGCGAGAAGCTCGCCGCGGCGCGCTCCGAGGGCGCGAGCCACTGGGCGATCCCGTGCCCGGTCCCGCAGCAGGCCGACGCGCGCGCGGTGCCCGGAGACAATGCGAGCGAGAGGAGGAGCGCGACGCCGGCGACGGCTCTGGGCAGCACGGCCGCTGCTATAGGCGACGCGGATGGCCGGCGACAATGCGTCATGTTGTCGCGCGGGGGGCGCCGCAGCGCGCTCGGGCCGCCCCTTTCCGGCGCACCCTCCGGCGCCGCGCGTCTCGCGCTGCCGCGGACGCTCCGCTGTCCCGCGCGGGCGCTCCGCTGTCCCGCGCGGGCGCTCCGCTGTCCCGCGCGGGCGCTCCGCCCCGGCGCGGGCGCTCCGCCGTCCGGCGCGGGCGCTCCGCTCCGGCGCGGCAGGATCAGCGGGCGAGCGCCTGCCGGTAGACCTGGACGTAGCGGCGCGCGGGCCGGTCCCAGCCGAGGTCGAGGCGCATGATGCGGCGCTGGACCGCGGGCCAGCGGGGCGACGTCAGGGCCGCGAGGGCCCGCTGCACGCCGCCGACGAGCGACGTGGCGGTCGGCTTGTCGAACAGGAACCCCGTGCCGGTCTCCAGGGCCGCGTCGAGGTCGACGATCGTGTCGACGAGGCCACCGGTCCGGCACGCCACCGGGGCGGCGCCGTAGCGCTGCGCGTAGAGCTGCACGAGGCCGCACGGCTCGAAGCGCGACGGCACGACCACGAGGTCGGCCGCGGCCATGAGCCGGTGGACGACGGCCTCGCTCACGCCGCCGAGGAACTTCGCGCGCTCGGGCGCCTTGGCGGCGGCGGCGGTGAGCTTCTCCATGAGCTCGGGGTCGCCCTCGCCGGCCACGACGACGCTGACGTCGCCCTTCAGGATCTTCGGCAGGGCGCTCGCGAGCAGGTCGCTGCCCTTCTGCGCGACCACCCTGCCGATGGACACGAGCAGCGGCCGATCCGGCCGGATCTCGAGCCCGATCTCCTGGAGGAGCGCGCTCTTGCAGCGGCCCTTGTTGCTCACGTCCTCGGCGTCGTAGCGCGCGATGATGGCCGGGTCGGTCATCGGGTTCCAGACGGCGTAGTCGATGCCGTTGACGATGCCGGTCAGCTGGTTCGTCCGGGTGCGGAGCACGCCGTCGAGCCGCTCGCCTTGCTTGGGCGTGAGGATCTCGTTCGCGTAGGTGGTGGAGACGGTGGTGAGCGCGTCTGCGGCGAGGATGCCGCCCTTCAGGAAGTTGAGCTGGCCGTAGAACTCGAGCCGGTCCGGCCGGAAGTGGTCCTCGTCGAGGCCGAGGGCCCCGAGCGTGTCCTTGGGGAAGAGGCCCTGGTGGGCGACGTTGTGGAGGGTGAGCACGGTCCGGCCGGGCACGGACTGCTGGTGGCGGAGCAGGTACGCCACCATGGCGGTGGGCCAGTCGTGGGTGTGGACGATGTCGAACGGCGCGCCGGACCTGGCGCGCTGGCGGACGAGCTCGACGACGGCGCGGGAGAACAGGGAGAACCGGCGCGCGTTGTCCTCGTAGTCGCGCCCTTCCTCGCCGTAGATGCCGGGCCGATCGTGGAAGCCGGGCACGTCGAGGACGATGAGCTCCACGCCCGTGCTGAGCCGCCCGTCGAAGAGCGTCACCTGGATCGGCCCGCCTGGCGACACCTTCGGGTCGACCTCGAGCGGCATCGGGGTGAGGCGGCGCGCCATCATCAGCCCGCTCGAATCGAGGGCCTGGTAGCGGGGCAGCGCGATCGTCACCTTGTGGCCGAGCAGCCGGAGCGCCTTCGAGAGCGACGACACGACGTCAGCCAGCCCGCCGACCTTGACGATGGGCGCGATCTCGGAAGCAGCGAAGAGGATGTCCATGCGGGCGCCGTGTGTAGCACGAACCGGGGGGCGCACGGGGCGGCTTCCGCACACCGGGGGCGGCGTTCGGGAGGGGTTCAGGGCTTCCCGAGGCCGTCAGGCGGACGGGCCGAAACCGGCTGCGCCGTGCGCCGGCGGCGTGCACCCGAGCAGCGCTTCCGCGATCACCCGCGCGACCTCCACCAGTCCTTCGTCGCCTACCGCCCTGTGGAGGAGCGGCGCCGTCCACCAGAGCGAACCGTGCTCCCGGAGCAGCTCCTCGAGGCTCCCGACCGGGAGCTCGAGGACGCTCAGCGCGATCGCCTCCTCGATTTCGAGCCAGCGGGCGCAGCGCGCGAGGGCGGCGAGCGTGTCCGTGTCGCCGGCATCGCGCTGGAGCGACACGGCCTCCCGCAGGAGACGGCGCCGGAGCGGCGCTCCCACGAAGGGCGCGAGCGCCGCGCGCGCCTCGATGCCCATGGCATCTTCCAGCCGCGCCAGCCTGGCGACGAGCTCCGCTTCCTCGAAGAAGGCGACGAGGACCGGCGCATGTCGCTTGATGAGCTCGGCCCAGCGCGCGGCATCGAGCCCCGAGGTGGCGCCTCGGACGTGGTCGATGGCGCGAGGGCTCGGGGTCCCCGTCCGGTACGCCGCGAGCCGAGCCTCCATGCGGCGCAGAGGTTCCGAGAACCGCCGGTCGAACGCCGAGAGGCCCTCGTCGCGCAAACCCAGCGTAGCCAGACGCTCGACGAGCGCGACGGCGTCGTCCGCGCCGGCCTCGTCGAGCGAGGCCAGACACTGCGCGGCGTCGACGCACGCGAGCAGGGCCGTGCGCACCTTGCCGTCCAGCATCACCGTCCCCTCTGTCGCCCACGCGCGAGCCTGGTCGATCGCGCCCGCGCGCGCTTCGTCGGGGAGCTGCGGGGCCAGAGCGACGAGCCACTCGCGCGGCGCGCCGCCTCGCGACTGGATCTTGTCGTAGAGCATCTTCGCTCGCTCCGACCCGAGCCCATCCATCGCGCCTGAAGCGGTGCGCGCGAGTTCGTCGGGCCGCAAGGCCGCGGCTTGCGTGAGCGCCTCATCGAACCAGGCGCTCGCCTCGTCCAGCGGCAGGAGCGCGGACGCCAGGACCAGGCTGTCCACCGCGCTCTTGCCATGCCGCATCGAAGCAATGTGCGCTGCGCGTCGCGCCGCGACCTCTCCGCCCGGGAGCTCCGATCGCACGAGCTCCAGGAGGGTGCCGGGGCGTAGCATCTCGTCGGGCGCGTGCATCACGGCGTGGAGCGCCAGCGCGAGGACCGGCCCGCGAGAGGGGGGCGCCATGACCCGGACGAGCGCAGCCGCGGCCTCCGCCAACCATGCGTACGCCTTCCCGGCTGCGTCCTCGGCGGAGAGCTCGCCACGAGCACGCGAGCCCTCATGGGCGTCCGCGAGCGTCCACCATACCCAGTCGACGAGCGAACCCCGATCGGTCCGCGCTTCCAGCGCCTCTACCGCGGCGGAGAGGCCGCGCTCGATGGTATCGGCGTCGAGGTCCGCGAGCGCGGGTCGAGCCGTCATCGCCGCCTGCCCCGGCCGCTCCGGCGCTGCGCGCGATAGGTCGTGCGGCCGTCCCACCGGCCGGTCCGCGGGTCGTTGGTCGCTCCGACGACGCCGCCGGCGATACCGAGGTTCTCGATCATGCCGGCGCAATACTGACACGGGTCGACGCGCGCCGCCTCGTTCGCGCGCCGGGAGCGATTCTGGAAATCCTCGCGATTTCCTTCGTACGTCTCCATCGTGTATCCCTCCTCCGTGAACCGGCGCCGCACCTCCGCCCTCACCTGCTCGTCGTTCATTCGGGGGTTGCCGGCCCGGACCTGTCGAGTAAGGTTATTGAGCGCCGTGGTCTCCGCGCAGGAGTCGCGGAACCCGCGGTTGCGCAACGCCGGATCCATGTCGGTGACGCCGCCGCCCGCGCCAAGGTTCTCGCCGTCCGTCACCGGGCGGCCACTCCGGTCGCGAATGACGGAGTACATGAGACCATCGGGGTCCACGGCCGAGGTCGGACATCCGTCGGCGTACCCGAAGGGGTCGAGGCCGCCGAGGAGGCCCACCGGGTCCGGGCTCAGGTATCTGCCCGTTTCGGGATCGTAATACCGATAGCGATTGTACGACAGGCCCGTCTCCTCATCGGCGTACTGGCCCCGAAAGCGGAAGGGCGTCGAGGCACGGGCCCCGGGGGTATGCTCTCCCCTGCCCCAGGAAGTCCTGCCGAGCGTGGCGGCGACTCCTCCGTTAGGATCCACCAGCAGCTCGGGCGCGCCGGTATCGTCGGTCACATAGTAGAACCAGCCGCGATCCTGGCGTTCTCCGCCGCGCACGACGGCCTCGTGGTGCGCCCACGGGACGGACCGCTTCTCTTCGAAGCAATACGTGCGCTCCTCGATCACGGGATCGCCGTTGGCCGCGGCTCGCCGATGAATCTCGTGAACAAGCGTGGTGGCATCCCACACAAACCGGGTCTCGGAGATCACGCGAGGGGCCTCCACGTGAGCCGAGGACGTCACGCGCTTCTGCAGTCGCCGCGCGAAGGGGTCGTATTCGTAGTGGACCACCGCGCCATCGGGGAGCTCGACGGCGTTCAACAAGCCGTCCGCTGACCATCGATAGCGGGTAATGTCCACCTTTCCGTCCGACAGACTCCTCCGAGCTTCGACGACGCGCCCGCATCGATCCCGAAGATATGCGGTGTCGCCGCGAAGATCCAGCGCCCCGCCCGGGCCGTACGTCCGCCTCGGTGTGCCGAGACCGACCTCGAGCAGCGCGCCGCCGGCGTCATAAGAGAACTCCTCTGCCGGCGCCTGGGAACGCGTAACGCGAACGAGGCGGCCCAGGCTGTCATAATCGTACAGGGTATCATGACCGCTCCTCCAGACCCGCTCCACCTCCGCCGTGGGAGAATACACCCAGCGAATGTCGGCGGTGACGCCTGACGGCATTGGACCAACCCACTGGGGCACGCCGGGCAATGCGGCGACCCCGCCGCGAATGACCCGCGCGGCGACGGCTCGCCCCACGGCGTCGAAGGCCCTCTCGATTAGGCCGCCTCCGGGCAGGAGGCGGGCTATCTCCCGCCCGAGCACGTCATGGCGGATCGTTGCTTCGGTTCCATCGAGCCCCACGCGCGTCGTCCCCGACGCAGGGTCGCGCAAGAATTTTGCGACATGACCCAGGGAGGTGCTGCGGCAGAGAACGCGGCCCATGAGATCGTACTCCGTCGCGACATCGATACACCTGCCATGCAGTTCTTGACGCTCGCCCACGATCCAGCCGAGCGCATTCCGCTTGAACGTGATGCGTGCCCCTCCGCGCGTCGCCGCCACGACGTCGCCGCGGGCGTCGTGCTCGAACGTCTCCTCCAGACCATCCGAGTGTACCCGCTTCACCAGCCTACCGCGCGCGTCGCGCTCGAAATCGATTCGCTCCCCGGGCCCCTGCTCCACCCACGCGAGCCGAGCCATCGCATCATAACCGCGGCGCACGACGCGTCCGTCGAACGTCCGCTCCGACGTCACACAGCCATCCAGGCGCCGTACCAGGCAGTGCTCCTCGCCCAGAGCATTGCGTACAAGGACCAAGCGACCCTCGCGATCATAGCGGAAAGCGATGCGAGCACCGTTCGGCAGGATCACCTCGCAAAGCCGATCAAGACCGCCGTAAACGAGGGTCGTCCTGCCGCGCGCGTCGCTTACGCCGCTCACGTTGCCGTTCGCGTCGTAGTCGTAGGATGTGCTGCTTCCATCGGCCTCCTTCACCGAGAGGAGCCGGCCCGCTGTCGAGTACCGGAAGGACGTATAGGCTCCACTCGGATCCAGCACACCAATGCATCTGCCGAGGCCATCCCAATCGTACCTGGTCACGGCGCCCGCGGAGCTCCGCCGCTCGATCAGATTTCCGGCCGCATCGTACCGGAAGGTGGTGCGCGAGCCGTCAGGGGCGACCGTTTCTTCCAGCAAGCCGCGGTCGTCGTACCGGACCTGGAACACGGCGCCGAGGGGATCCCGCACGAAAAACCCGTCGGCCGTGCGCTCGACGCTCGTCTCCGCACCCTCGGGATCCACCACACGGCGAATCGTTCCATCGATGTTGCGCTCGATGAGAGTGATCGCCCCGAGCGGATCGATCTCCTCGAGGATGCGTCCGCGGGGGTCACGCTTCCACCGAGTCGTCGCGCCGAGAGCGTCCGTGAACTCCACGAGGTGGCCGTTCGCGTCGTAACTGCGCGTGAAGACCGCGCTCCCCATGACGGCCCGCTGCACCTTGCCGTACTCGTTGCCATCGTAACGGAAGCTCGTGAGGGAGTCCGCCGCCTGTGAGCCGCCGTCAGGGAAATATTCGATCTTCACGTGATGGACGCCACGCGCCGGCGTGCCATCCGCAAGCTTGGAGGGCACGTCGTCCGCGAGGCTCGGATCAGGGCGTCCCGGGTACTCCCCCCACGTCCACGCATCGACATGAAGTGTCATAGCGGAAGAAGAAGGTTAGCCCGTTCGGATACTCGCACGATGTGAGCAGGTTCTTATCGTCGTAGCTGTAGCGGCTGATGTTGTTGTCGGCATCGACGGCCGCCACGAGACGCCCCTGGTCATCGTACCGATAAGCGACCAAGGTGATCCACCGCCCTTGTGACGGAGAGGTGCGCACCTCAAATGCCTCGATTCGCCCCGGTGCGCCGGTGCGGGCGCGAATCTCCCGTCCTGCACTGTCGACTATCACGCTCAGCACACGGCCCTCGTAGCGCAACGTGATCCGGGCCCCCTGCGGGCTCTCGATCGACCCGAGGCGGAGCCTGCGGAGCGCCCCTTCGCTGGCTACCGGGACGAAGCGGTAGCGTGTCCCACCAGGCAAATCGAGCGCGATGTCGTCGCCTACACGGTGCAGCAGCCAGCCTTCCGGGCCGAGGAGCGCCTCGCCTTCCGGAATACGGGAGAGCTCGAAGGACGTACCCTCGCCGGTCCACACGATCATCGTCCGACGGCGCTCTTCGATTTCCCAGGCGAGGGAATGGGTGGTGCCGAATCCGAGTCCCACGTCGATCTCGCGGGCGGCGCTCGAGTACGAGCGCTCGATCGCGAGCGGCAGCGGTCCCAGCAGATGGACGTCCACGACTGGCACGGTGAACACCCGCCCTGTGACGACATCGACGGGATCGCCCTGCGTCATCGCCCCGCTCCGGCTGCCGCCATGATGATTCGGGCAGCGGCCCCCGTCAGCTCCGCTCATGCCGCAAGCGCTGCGCCCATCCCCCTCGGCGCTGCTGCCGCCGTTGTTACCGCCGGCTCCCTGTCCGTTTCCGCTCCCGCGACCGCCGCGCCCACCCGCGCCGCCGCCTCCTCCACCACCGCCAAGAATGAAAATGCCCGGGTTCATCCCCGGGATGGCAGGTATGTTCGGAATGGGAGCTGTCCGTGCCATGATCTGTCCCGGGCATGGAGAACACGCCTCTCCGGCTTGCCCTGAAATGCGTCTGTTAGCGGTGGACGTCCGTGGGAAGCCCAGCACAAGCTTGGGGCCGCTGTCAAGGAACTGGAAAGGCCATTATGGTGATGGAGCGCCAGGCGGCGCCCTCGACTCGTTCGCGACGCCTTCCGCACCCCGGGGCAGGCAACTGGGGCGGTGCTTTCAGCCCGGGCTTCAAGAGGCCGTGGGCTGGCAGGCCAGCGGGCGACCGTGAGGCTGCGCCTGGCCGCCGAGGCACGCTCGGCGCCTGCCCACGTGCGTGATTTCGCGCCCGGTCGCGTCTGCCGCGCGTCCGTTCAGCGCCCCGCGCCGGCGTCGGCTCGGACGGCTTCGTAAAGTTTCTTCACCAAGAGCGGGAACACTGTCTCCCGGAACTCTTGGTCGTTCAGATACCGGGTGACGATGTCCTGGTTCTGGTCCATTCGGTCGATCATCAAATCTTCGATCTTCTGCCCCATCGCCAGAGCGAAGTTGTCGAGCGGGTTCACCATGGCCCGCCGCACGACCTCGGCGTCCGCCTTCGCGACCTCGATGAACTGGTCGAAGAGGAGCTCGTCGGCCTTGGTGAACTCGGTCCCGAAGCGCTCGTTGAGCACCTCGATGATCTCCGAGAGCTTCGCCTCGTCTTCGTCCGCCTTCCGTGTCCCCACCTCGACGGGGCTCCGGAGCCCCACGCGCTCGGCGACCCGGAGCTGGATGGCTCCCTCGCTGATCTTGTCGAGCCGGTAGTACTTCAGCGCGACCTCGCCATCGAGTTTGAGTGGCGATCTCTTCGCGTCATGCGGCAGCTTCATCTCGAAGTAGCGGCAGAAAGTGTAGAGCTTCTCGAGATCCGGATCCTGGAACGGCATGATCTGCGAAAGGAAGGCGTACAGCCGGACGAACGCGCCGAGGGCGTTCCGGAACTCGTCCTGCTTCCCATCGTCGAGCGCCTTGAAACGATCCACGCCGGGGCTTAGGTGCCTGTACATCTCCGCGTGGTCGTGGGTCGTCTGCTTGTCGCGCGGCGCGAAGAAGACCTTGCAGAACGCTTCCTTCTCCGACTCCCAGAAAACCTGCGCCGCCTCCAGCTTGTGCGCGAGATCGTAGAGCTGCTGCGGGTCGGCCGTCTCGGAGACCGTGGTCTGCTCGTAGTAAGGCTGGAAGCTCCGCTGAATCTCCTCGACCTCGTTCACGAAGTCGAGGACGAAGGTGTCCTCCTTGCCCCTGCAGGTGCGGTTCAAGCGGGAGAGCGTCTGGACCGCCTGCACGCCCGCGAGCCGCTTGTCGACGTACATCGTGTGGAGCAGCGGCTGGTCGAAGCCGGTCTGGTACTTGTTCGCGGCGAGAAGGATCTGGAAGTGGTCGGTCTCGAAGGCGGCCGGCAGCCCGGCCTCGGAGATGCGCTTCCCGTCCTTGCCGACGTTCATCTCGGGCTCGGTGAACCTGAAGCCTGTGTCCGGGTCCTCCACCTTCCCCGAAAACGCGACGAGGACGCCGACGTCCGTATAGCCCTTCTCCTTGATATATTTGTCGAATGCCTGCTTGTACCGCAGGGCGTGGAGGCGCGAGCTCGTCACGAGCATGGCCTTCGCCTTGCCGCCGATTTTGTGGCGCACCTTCGCCCGGAAGTGCTCGACCATCACCTCGGTCTTCTGGGCGACGTTGTGCGGGTGGAGGCTCATGAAGCGTGCGAGCTGACGCGTCGCTTCCTTCTTCGGCACGCGCGGATCGTCCTCGGTGGCCTTCACCAGCCGGTAGTACGCCTTGTACGTCGTGTAGCTCTTCAGGACGTCGAGGATGAAGCCCTCCTCAATCGCCTGGCGCATCGAGTAGAGGTGGAACGGCCTCGGATTGCCCTCCGCGTCGCGCAGACCGAAGACCTCGAGCGTCTTCGCCTTCGGCGTCGTCGTGAAAGCGAAGAAGGACAGGTTCTTCTGCCGGCCGCGCGACATCATGACCTTGAGCAGGCGGTCTTCCTCGTCCTCCTGGTCCCCCTCCGCCTCCTGCCGCTCGGCCTCTTGGAGCGACCCGGCGGACAGGATCTCCTTCATCTTCTGCGCGCCCTCGCCGCTCTGAGAGCTGTGCGCCTCGTCGACGATGATCGCGTACTTCCTCCGCGGCAGCTTCGCGATCTTCCCGGTGACGAAGGGGAACTTCTGGAGGGTCGTGACGATGATCGGCGTACCGGACGCAAGGGCCTTCGCGAGCTGCTCGGAGTCCTCGTTGATCTTCTCGACCACGCCCTGCTTGTGCTCGAACTGGTAGATGTTGTCCTGGAGCTGCTGGTCGAGGACGCGCCGGTCGGTGATGACGACGACCGAATCGAAGACCTTCTGGTCCTTGTCGTCGTGCAAGCTCGCCAGCCGGTGGGCGAGCCAGGCGATGGAGTTGGACTTGCCCGAGCCAGCCGAATGCTGGATCAGGTAGCTCTTGCCCGCGCCGTCCTTACGCGCCGCGGCTTCGAGCTTCCGGACGGCGTCGAGCTGGTGGTAGCGCGGGAAGACGACGACCTCGCGCTCGACCTTCTTCCCATCGGCGGCTTTCTCCTCCTTCTTGAGCACGTGGAGGAACCTGCCCACGATGTCCAGGAACGAGTCCCGCTGCCAGACCTCCTGCCAGAGGTACGCCGTGCGATGACCGCCCGGGTGATCGGGGTTGCCGGCGCCGTCATGATGGCCTCGGTTGAACGGAAGGAACCGCGTGTCCACGCCGATGAGCTGCGTCGTCGTGTAGACGAGGTCCGGATCGACCGCGAAGTGCACGAGCGCGCGCTTCTTGAACTGGAAGAGCCGGTGCCGCGGGTCCCGCGCCCGGTACTGCTGGATGGCATGCTGGACGCTCTGCCCTGTGAGGTGGTTCTTCAGCTCGACGGTCGCGATCGGCAGGCCGTTGAGCGAGAGGAGCAGGTCGACGCAGTCCTTTGCATCTGCGTCGGCGATGAAGCGAACCTGCCTCGTCACGACGAGCCGGTTCTTGGCGTACTTCGCGAGGATCTCCGGGTTGAGACCATGGGCTGGCCGGAAGGCAGCGCAGTCGATCTTTTTGCCGAAGAACTTGAGCCCGTGGCGGAGCACGTCGAGGGTGCCGCGGGACTCGAGCGACTTCACCAAGGTGTCGAGGACGGCGTCTTCGAGTCCGGCGCCGTGCTGCTGCTTCAGGTCGGCCCAGAGCTCGGGCTGCGTGGCTTCGACGAAGGCGAAGAAGTCAGACCGTTGAAACGCGCGCTCGCGGTCGAAGGTCTTCGGGTCGCCCTTCACCCAACCGCCCAGGCCGAGGAGGCTCGCCTCGATGGCATCTTCGAGGGCCTTTTCGTTGTGCTTACCCGGCATCGTCGTCGTCCTCCTTGTCTCTGGAAGCCGCCGGACCGCCTCTGCGGGCGCGGTACGCTTGATCGGGATGCCGCAGGTTCTCGGGGTGAGCCCGCTCGAGGAGCCCCTCGCTGACCATCGGCGAGAGGTGCCGCTCGACGAGTTTCGCGGCATCGGCGAGCCCCAGCACGGCGGCGAGCTCCGACGGCTTCCAGGCGCGGAGCTCGGCTAGGCGGAGGATCGCCTGCCTAAGGCGATCCCTTCTCGGCCGCGGACCAAGCGAGGCCAGAAGCTCGCGCACGGACGGCGGCACGTCTCCGAAATTTCCGCTGTCGGACGCTAGCTCCACCCTATCGGAAGCGCCTTCCTCGGTCAGCTCCCCCCTATTCGGCGCCGGCTCCCCCCCATCCGATGCGAGTTCCCCCCTATCCGCGCCGTCGTCGGGCAGCTTTCCTGGATCGCCTAGCTGCTCAGCGAACCGTTCCAACTGTTCCTCGGCAAGGTGCCCGGCGGAGAAACGAGCATCGCTGGAGAAACGGCCGCGCACCGTGGGAGCGAGTTCGTAGAAGCTGGCTGAGCCGGCGGGATGCAAGGTCAGGAGCTCCCGGTCCCGTAGGCGCCGCAGGAGCTGGCTCGCGCCCAGCGTATCAAGGCCGGAGATCTGCCGCATACGAGCGTCGTCGATCCGGCCGTGCCGGTGCGCTTCGAGTAGCGCTCGGAAGTCCAGGTCTGTCAGCTCCTCGTCGCCGAGCGAGGCGACGAAGGTCCGATCCTCTGCCGTCAGCGTCGGCGTGTTGCGGAGCGTGATCCGGAACTCCCGCGACGATGGGTCCAGCACGGGCGCTGGCAAGAACAGCCCCTCCAACTCCGCGAACATGCGCGGGATCCCCTCGCCCTGATCACGCATGAAGCCGAGGTCGACAAGCGCGCGCACCGTGCGTGGGTTCCTGCTCACGTGGACGCGACGCAGGCTGAGCAGATCCTCGAGGGCGATGTCGGGAACGAGCCCGCCCGGATTGGTCACCTCGAGCCGGTCGTCGAAGAACCAGACCTCCGTGGTGCGTCCCTCCGTGGTGTAGTCCCGGTGCGCAACGGCGTTGAGGATCGCCTCTTTCCAGGAAAAATCCGGATATTCCGGTACCGCGCGGAAGCGGTTGCCGACGAGGCGCGAAGGCCGCCGGACGAGTCCGTCGACCGCTGCAAAGACCACCGGAAGCACCTGGCCGAGGTTCCCCTCGATCCGCGGGCGCTCCTCGACGTTGTGCTCTGCGCCGAGGCGGCGCTCGGTACCGACCACTCGGAAGACCCGCACGCCTGCGTTCGGATGGTCGGGGCCGTCGATTGCGAAAAGCAGCTCGGCCCCTCGGCGTAGCGCTACGTCGCGGCCCCGGCGATCCGCGAGCTTGCGCTTAAGGAGGTACTCCCCGTTATTGCCGCCCGGTCTCGATGATGCTCCAGCCCCTCACATCGAGCATGCTGCGTGATGGTGAGGAGCTCTACGCAGCGAAGATGGCCATCATGGAGGGCGCTCGCTCCGCGTACGCAACGAGGGAGGACGACACCCCTGAAGCCGCGGTACCTACATTCCGGCCAGCTGCCCCGAATTCTCATCGGAAGGAGCTACCGGCACGTGACTGCATCCATTCCGGCCACCGCTCGAAAATTACCACCCATCGTTGCTCCCACGCCCGCCTCACGACGGGGTAGGTCCACCAGCGGAGCGGAGCAGCGGCGCGGTGCCGGCCACAAAATAGGCGACGAGGAGACCTGATCTTGGCCGACAGCCTCCTCGTCGTGCTCCGGTTCTTGTGCCCAGGAATCGAAGCGGTCGCAGTGTTATCCAGAGCGCCATCGACATCAAGCGCTGGCAGCAGCAACCCCCCTCGGTCGTCGAAGCGCGCCCTGCTCGCTGCCCCGCCTGCGGCGTCGCGAGTTGTCCGCTCGGAGGCGCCATCCAGCTCCAAGGTCACGGCAGGCGCGAGCGGCAGGTCTGGGGCCCTGCCAGCCCGGACCAACCGCCCGAGGTGATGCCGGTCACCGCCCGCCGCTACCGCTGCCTCCGTTGCGGCGCCGTGCTCCTCGTCGTTCCTCGCGGTGTGCTCGGTCGGCGCACGTACAGCGCCGCCGCGATAGGCTTCGCCCTCGCGCTCTGGGGCCTCGCGCTCGCGACGGCAGCCGAGGTCCGGCGGCGCGTGGGCCCGGCGAGGATCCTCGGCGACAGCGCCGTCACCGGCTGGGCCACGCTGCGCCGGTGGGCGCGCGATGTCGCGCAGCGACGTCTCTTTGCGGAAGCCCCCGGCCCAGGCCCACCCGCATCCCTTCGTCAGAGCGCGGCCAGCGCCGCGGCAGCGCTCGCGGCGAGCGCTGCCCCAACGACCCGGGCGCTGCCGATCGAGCACCGCGCCTTCCTCGGCGCCGCGCACGCGGCGTGAGGGCCTCTGCCCTTTCAGAGTCCCAATCGTACAGCCCACCTGAGAGGATCCCTGCCGAAAACGCCGCCGATCCCGGACAAGGACCGCGCGCCAGCAAGGCGCAGAAAGGACCTGTTCGAATGGCTCTCGGCCCCGCCGACCACGCCGAGACCGTGGCGATCTATCGCGCCACGGTCATCGGCCCTCTGATGCACCGCGTGCTCACCCACGGCCAGCTCGCCGCCGAGCTGCGCACGCTCAGCGAGCAGCGGTTTCGCCCGCCGGGCGCGCACAGCACGCGCACCTACTCGGTGCCCACGCTCCAGCGCTGGCTGTACGCCTATCGCGCAGCTGGCCTCGACGGCCTGCGTCCGCAGCCACGCAGCGATCGAGGCTTCGCGCAGCGGCTGCCTGAAGAGCTGCGTGCGTTGCTGCTCGATATCCGGCGCGAGCATCCCTACGCCTCGGTGCCGCTCATCCTCAAGACGCTCGTCGATGACGGACGCCTCGAAGCGGGCAAGGTCTCCGAGCCCACCGTACGGCGCCTGTACGCGGCGCACGGACTTCGCCGCCGCGCTGCGCGCGCCGAGGGCGAGCCGAAGACGCGGCTGCGCTGGCAAGCCGAGCGCCCTGGCGCGCTCTGGCACGGTGACGTCTGTCACGTGACCGGCTGCACCGTCGGCGGCAAAGCGATGCCGATCCGCATCCACGGGCTGCTCGACGACGCCTCTCGCTACGTCGTCGCGCTCGAGGCGCACACCACCGAGAAAGAGGTCGACATGCTCGGTGCGTATTCCGACGGACGTGACGGCTCGTTCCGGGGCGACGCGACGGCCCAGTCCGGCGTGACGTGGACCGGAGCGTAGCGACGAGCGCGGTCAGGTCTTCGTCTCGGTCACCTCGGGAGCCACCGCCTTCTTCTTCCGCATCGACCCGCCGCGGAGCGTCACCAGGTGCGCGTTGTGGACAACGCGGTCGCAGATCGCGTCGGCGATACTCGCCTCTCCGATGGCTTGGTGCCAACTTTTCACCGGGATCTGCGAGGTGATCACGGTCGACGACGTGTCGTATCTGTCCTCGAGGACCTCGAGTAGATCGCGCCTCTCGACATCGGTCATGGGCGCGAGCAGGAAGTCGTCGAGGACCAGCACGGCGACCTTGGCCATGCGCGCGAGGGCGTTGGCGTAGGTCCCGTCGGCACGCGCGACCGCGAGCTGCTGGAGCAGGCGCGGGGTGCGGATGACGAGGGCGCGGAAGCCCTGCCTGCAGGCTGCCTGCGCCAGCGCGCCGCCGAGAAAGCTCTTCCCGGCTCCGGTCGCTCCCAGCACGATCACGTTCTGCTTCGCTCGGACCCACTGGCAGGAGCCCAGCGACCGAGCGAAGGACCTGTCTACGCCGCGCCCTGCCTCGCAGGAGAAGTCCTCCATGCACGCGCCCCCCGGCACCCGCGCATCCTTCAGCAGGCGATGGAGCCGCTTGTTTTCACGGGCTGTCCACTCGCGGTCGACGAGCAACCCGATCATCTCCTCAGTGGAGAGCGGCTCCGCCGACGGCGCAGCCTCCCTCTCTCTCAGCATCGCCGCCATCGCGTTCAGCTTCATCTCGACCAGCTTCTGAATCGTCTCTTCCAAGATCACTCCTCTCCTCCTTGTCGAAGTACTCAGCACCGCGGATGTTCTCGTGCGCCAGGGCCCCCCGGGGCGGCGGCTCGACCAGCGGCGCGCGGTCGAGACCATTCCTCAGGATCGCGGTCACGCTCTTCGCGGTGGGGCTGCCGATGCGAAGCGCACGCGCGCACGCAGCGTCGACGCGCTCGCGACCGTACTTGTCCGCGAGCCGGATCACGCCCAGGCACGTCCGGTAGCCCGTCTCCGGGTGGGTGCGGTGGCGCATGACCGCGCGCGCGAGCTCGCCGACGTTCGGACCGATCGTCTCGGCCCACGCCACCACGCGCTCCGGCGGCCACTTGCCGTAGTCGCGATGGGCCCTGGGGCGATGCTCGTCCACGATCACCGCCGTGCCCTTCCGCCCGTAGCTGCGCGCGTGCGATGCGACGCGCACGCCGTCGTGGAACAGCTCCACGACGGCCGCCGTCGCTCGGATCTCGACGCGCGCACCGACCAGCGTGTACGGCGCGCTGTAGAGCCGGTCGTCGTAGCAGACGCAGTAGTCGATGTTGACCTTGGCGTGCTTCCAGTCGGCGAGCTCGTACGGCCGCGCCGGCAGTGGCCGCAGCACGGGCTTGTCGATGGTCTCGAACGCTGTCCGCCGGCAGCCGTCGAGCCGCTGGAACGGCCGCGCATTCAGCCGCTCGAGCAGCGACGCGATCGCGTCGTTGAGCTCGGCAAGGCTGAAGAAGGTCCGGTGTCGCAGCGAGGCGAGGATCCAGCGCTGCGCGATGAGCACGCCGCCCTCGACCTTGGCCTTGTCGCGCGGCTTTCGAGGCCGAGCCGGGATCACCGTCACGCCGTAGTGGTGCGCCATCTCGAGGTAGGTCGGGTTGATGTCCGGCTCGTACCGATCCGGCCCGGAGACCGCGCTGCGGAGCTGGTCGGGGACGATCACCTCGGGCACGCCACCGAAGTACTCGAGCATCCGAACCGTCGAGCCGACGAAGTCGGCGAGCTTCTGCGAGCGCGTTGCCTCGGCGTACGTGTAGTTGCTGGCGCCGAGCACCGCGACGAACAGCTCAACCTCGGTCACCTCGCCGGTCGTCTGGTCGACGATGTGCGGCTTCCTTCCCGAGTAGTCGATGAAGACCTTCTCGCCGGCGCGGTGAACCTGACGCATCACGACGCCGAGCTTCTTCTTCCAGCCTGCGTACAGGTCGCAGAACCGGCTGTACTCGTAGGGCCTCAGCGGAGCCTGTGCCGCGCTCGCTTCGCGGTACTCGAGCCAGAGCGTCTGCAGCGTGACGCACGGCTTCGACAGCTCGCGGTGCACCCAGGAGAAGTCGATCGGCACGCGCGCGGGCGGCTCGTTGCGGCCGACGTCGCGGAACAGCCGCGACTCGATCTCGGCCTCGGTCATCTCTCGGGCGACCTCCCACGTCAGCCCCGCCTTCTCCGCGCGCGCCAGGTAGCCGCTCACCGTGCTCTCGCCGACGCAGGCCGCTGCAGCGATCTCCGCTCGGCTGCGCTTGCACTCGAACTTGAGCCTCAGAATCTCTCGAACCTTCCGCATCGATAGCCGCTCCGACATCGCGCCCATGTACGCGATGAGGCTGCGACCGCGAGCGCCGCCTGTGGGCCGTCACCCCCGTCGGAACGGTCCGTCACGTCCCTCGGAACGGCCCGTCACGTGCGTCGGAACGAGCCGTCAGGTGTGTCGGAACACCCCGTCGGGTGGCCCGGAACGCCCGGTCACGTCCCGTCGGAACGAGCCGTCACGTGCGCTCGGAATCGGCCGTCACGTCGGCCCGGAATACGCACTCGGCATGACCGTCGACGCCCTGCGCCGTCACGGCAAGCCCGACGCGCTCTATCTCGACAACGGCTCGACCTACCGCGGCGACATCCTCAAGACCGCGTGCGCGCGGCTCGGCATCACGCTCCTGCACGCAAAGCCCTACGACCCCGAGGCGCGCGGCAAGATGGAGCGCTTCTGGCGCACGCTGCGCGAAGGGTGCCTCAACTACCTCGGTGCCGTGGCCTCGCTCGTCGACATCAACACGACGCTCCGCGCCTTCCTCGACAGGCGCTACCACCCGGCGCCACACGCGGGCCTGCTCGGCAAGACCCCGGCGCAGCTCTACGCAGCCCGCCCCGCCGGAGACAGCGCCGTCGATGAGAAGGCGCTACGCAGCGCGCTCACCGAGCGTACCCGGCGCCGCGTCTCGGGCGACAACATCGTCTCAGTCGACGGCATCGCCTGGCAGCTCGACCAGGGCTACCTCGCTGGCCAGATCGTCTCTGTCGCCCGGTGCTTCATCGCGCCGGACGAGCCGCCGTGGGTCGAGCACGAGGGCAAGCGCCTCATGCTGCATCCGGTCGACCCGCAGCGCAACGCGCGGCGCAAGCGGCCTCCGTGCGGCGGCCCAGCGGCGGATAAGCCGACGCGCCCGGTGGACTTCAACCCCGCGCGGACGCTCGGCCGCCGGGCGGGCGGAGGCGAGGACACCGGCGAGGCCGGAGGTGCAGCGTGAGCGAATCATACGTCCGCTTCTTCACCCTCTCGGCTGCGCCCTTCTCCAAGGAGATCCAGGACGGCGAGCTGTGGCTGCCGCCCTCCAAGGAGCAGCTCGTCGAGGAGGTGTGCGAGGCCGTGCACGAGCACGCCCAGGTGCTGCTGGTCGGCGAGCCCGGCGCCGGCAAGACGTGTGTGCTGCGGGCCGTGCGTCATCGGTTGCCGCAGGCAGGCTTCCGGTTGACCTACTGCCACAATGCCACACTGGGCCGTCGCGACTTCTATCGTCAGCTCTGCCATGCGCTCGGCCTCAACCCCGCTGCAACCGCGGCGGCCGTCTTCTACGCCGTCAGCGCGCATGTCGAGACACTCGGCCGCGAGCGTATTCACCCGGTCTTTCTGCTGGACGAAGCGCATCTGCTCCACCAGGACACGCTTGATCATCTCCACATCCTGCTCAACTACGAATGGGACAGTCGTGCACTGCTGTCGCTGATCCTGGTAGGGCTCCCTGACCTCCAAGATCGGCTCGAGCTGCGCAAGAATCGCTCGCTGTACTCGCGGATCGAGCGGCGTCTGTCGATTGGTCCAATGGTCCCCGACGATACCGGCCAGTACGTGCGGCTACGGATGAGCCGCGCCGGCGCCGACCGCGAGGTCTTCACCGCCGACGCCCTCCTCCTGCTGCACGAGGCGGCCGGATCGAGCCTGCGCGAGATCGACCGCATGGCCACCGCCGCGCTGCGCGAGGCGGCGCGGCGCAAGAAGAAGCTCGTCGAGCGCGAGGTGATGTCCCACATCGTCGGCGACCTGGGGACGGACGGCAGCTGACGCTGGACCGAGGCGGCGGGAACGCCCTCGGCGCCGGCGCAGGAGCGCCTCTTCGGCGCCAACGTCGGCGGACACGCGGTGATGGCCATCGCGAGGCAGCCCGCGGCGCACGCCGGAGCGATGGCCATCGCCCTCCTTGACCGCAACGGAGCACGCCCGCGATGGCCATCAAGGGGCCTGCTCGGCGAGCCATCAGCCAGCCTGAGCGTCAACACGCGTCCGGGTTCAGCTCGCGCAGGTACTCCTCGGCGACCGAGAGCATGCCGCCGGTGCCGCACGCCGGATCGAACAGACTGCGGACGATCCCCGGTCTGCGGAGGGCGTCATCGTCCTCCACGAAGAGCAGGTCGACCATCAGCCTGATGATCTCGCGCGGCGTGTAGTGATCACCCGCCTCCTCGTTCTTCTTCTCATTGAACTTCCGGATCAACTCCTCGAAGATGCTTCCCATCACGTGGTTCGGCACCGCGTCGGGATGTACGTCCACGCCAGCGAACAGCTCGACGACCTGGTACAGCAGGTTGGCTTCGTCGAGACGGTTGATCTGCTCGTCGAACTTGAACTGCTCGACGATGTCGCGCGCGTTGGCCGAGAAGCCCTTGAGGTACGCGCGCAGGTTCTGGGCAATATGGCTCGGGTCGCCCTTGAGCCTCACGAAGTCGAGCTTGTGGACGTTGTAGAACGGCACGCCCGAAACCTTGCGCAGCGCCTTGTCGACGGCGGGGTCGCTCGGCTTCATGCCGCGGGCTGTGAGGTCGGCGAGGCGCGCCAGCACCTTCTGCTTCGTCGGCTCCAAGACGCAGTCGAGCCGGCGGATGACGAGCAGGGGCAGGATGACCTTGTCGTACTCGTTCGGCTTGTACGCCCCGCGAAGCCGCTCCGCGTTCTGCCAGAGGAAGTCGGTGATCTCGCGGAAGCTCGCGAAGCTGCGGGGCGAGGGCGGCGGCGGTGTCGGGGTGCTGGTTGTCATCGTCGAGGCGGAAGCGGCGGCGACATGAGACCCGCCGGAGAGCGGCAAGAGCATCTGTCCGGCCTGGCCGTTGGCCTTCGCCTGCCGGGGCAGGAGTCGGCCGACGAGGGCCGCCTTCTCACGTCCGGAGTCGTCGAGCGAAAGGTCGCGGCAGAGCTGCTTGAGTCGGTCGCGCGAGAGACGGCCCAGGGCGTCGCCAAGGTCGACTTGCGGAGAACGGGCCAGCGCGTCGGCGAGCGCGGCCTTGGCGCGGCGGTCCGCGACTTCGATCCCGTAGAGGTCAACTGCGGCGATGAGCTCGTCCCGTGTGAGCCGATCGAGGACCTGTCGGACGGTGACGTTCGTGGCAACGGTCACGGCGTCGCTCCCTCCGGGGCGAGTGTACGCGAAGTCCGCGATGTCGCGGTGGACCGTGGGGCGTGCGAGCTGATCATCAGTAGCGCCTCGGTGCAGGAGCCCATCATGGTCCTGCCGTGTGCGCTTCTACCGGAAGAACCCAGCCGCAGCCAAGACGCGGGCCAGGGAGCAGGTGCTCGGCCACCCGGCGCCCCGGGAGACTCGGCCGAGCCTCCCACGGCGCCGGCGTGGAACGATGCCGTGGCTCCTGGCAGGGCGTCACGCCGTCGCCGCCCTCCTCTCCCTCGCCCTCGATCGGCTCCGAATCAGGACGTCACCCCACCCCCTCGCCCCCCGCATCGGCAGAGCCGCCCCCGCCCCCGCCCTCGCCCGCCTCCGCCTCCTCGTCGAGCGCCTCCTCCGGCTCCGCGCCCGCCTGCGCCACGTGCGCCCGCGACAGGAGCCGCGGCGTGATCTGCTCGAAGTCGTCCCCGTGGAAGTAGTACCCGATCCTCCGGACATGCGCGTACCGCTGCACGATCAGCGTCCATAGCCGGTCTCGCGCGTCCTCCGCCGGCCCCTTCTCCCGCTTCTTCGCCTCCGCCCGCGCGCCCGTCGGGGTCAGGTTCTCGAGCAGCCACTCGCTCGTTCGCCCGAGCTTCTCGATCTCCTCCCGCGTGAACGGGTGCAGCCCCTTCAGCGCCTCCGCGCGCGCGGTGAACAGCGCCGCGAGCTCCATCCCGTCCCGGGCCGTGTCGTACTTGCCGGAGCCGGCCCGGATCTGCGCGACCCGCTCCCGGTCGAGGAGCCCCCGCCGGGCGAAGAGCTCCGCCTGGGTGAGCAGTTCCTCGCGCGGCCCGCTGATCTCCAGGAGCGCCTTCTCGATCTCCTTCGGGCTCGCGACCCGCGGCAGCGCCTCGCGCGAGGCGAAGAGCAGCGCACGGGCCATGTCCGGCAGCTCCTGCACTTGCTTCACCGGGATCTTCGGCAGGTGCTCGCGCACGGCCTGCACCTGCTCCTTCGTGCCGAGCACCGCCGCGACGCCGCGCTTCGCGTTCACGAGCACGAGGCGCGGATCCGCGCGACAGACCTGCACCTCATCGGCGCGGAGCTCCGCGCCGATGGGCTGGTAGTGCTCGTAGAGGGCCTGGTAGCTCAGGACCCGTTCCTCTCCCGCGGCACGCGCCGACGGGGCCTTTTCAGGTCGGTTGGTAGGTTTCGCCATGGTCGCCGAAGCTAACCAGGGTCGCTCATGGCACCAGATTCCCGGCACGAATCGGACACTCGGCGCTTCGCACCCACCTGCCGCAGCTGCCGTACACGCTCGGCACACTCCCGCCGCGGCGGCCGGACACGCTCCGCACCCACCCGCCCCTGCGCCGGCACGCATCGGACCGCCGCCGCACACAAATTTGTAAGCCGAACTGCATCCGGGAGTACCTCCCGTACACATTTCTGAATGATGGCTTACTTCCAGGTGCAGTTTCGCAGACACTTCTGTATGATTTTTTACTTTAAACTCGACCCGCGCAGACCCTCCTGCATGTTGCGCTACTCCCAGGTGCCCCTGCGGACGCGCTCCTGGGCAATCGCCCGCTCCGAGACGCAGCCATGAAAGCAGCGCTGCGCGCTGGCCGCCGCCCGGGTGTCGCCGCACGGGCGGCGCTGCGTTCTCCGCGCGGAGCATCTTTCCACCTGTGCCGCATCCGCCGCCGGGGTCGTGCGCGGCGCAGACACGCCGTCCCGGCCTGTGTATCTTTACCTCGTGAGCAGCACACTTATCTTCCCCAGGCTCTCTTGGTCCCTCGCCCTCGTCGCCGCCGGCATCGCCTTGAGCTGTAGCGGCACCAACGACGGCGATTCCTCATCCCAAGGCTCCGGCGCCTCGAGCGGCATCAGCGGCAGCGGCGGCGGCGCGACCACCAGCGGCGGCGGCTCAACGGGCGGCGGCGGCGAGGAGCCGATCTTCGTCGGCAGCGGCGGCGGCCTGCTCGCAACCAGCGGGAACGGCGGCGCCGGCGGCAGCTGCCAGCAGCTCGACATCGCCTTCGAGCCGCAGACGCCGACCGTCATGATCGTCGTCGATCGCTCCGGCAGCATGTACGACAGCGGCTTCTGGGACCCGCTGAAGACCGCCGTGCTCAACGTGGTCGAGAGCCTGCAGGCGAAGGTGCGCTTCGGGTTCCTCACGTTCACCGGGATCGCCCCGGATCAGTGCCCGCTGCTCGCCGGGACCGACGCCATCGCCCTCAACAGCCACGCCGACATCGCGGCCGCGTACGAGTTGGCCTCCATGCGGCCGGGCCAGAAGCTCGAGACGCCGACCGGCATGACGTTCAACGAGACGATCATCCCCGATCTCCTCGCGTTCGGAGAGCCCGGCCCCAAGTACATCCTCTTCGTCACCGACGGCGAGCCCGATCGCTGCGACGACGGGCCCTCCGTCTGCGCGCGCGACGACGTCGTAGGCGCGGTGCAGTCGGCGTACGAGCAAGGCATCGGGACGTTCGTCTTCGGCCTCGGCGACGGCGACTTCGCCGAGCACCTCCAGGACCTCGCGAACGCCGGCGCCGGCCAGCCGGTCCGGCGGCCGCAGAACACGACCCAGTCCTGCTTCACCGGCGCCGGCACCTACGCCGACGTGGGCGGCACCGCGATGTACTACACGCCGGATCCCACCAACGCGGACGCCCTGGAAAACGAGCTCAACGCGGCCATCTCCGGCGCCAAGAGCTGCACGTTCGACCTCCAGGGCTCGATCGCGGTCGATCTCGATCACGCGTCGGAGGGCCAGGTGCTCATCGACGGCATGCCCGTGCCCTACGACGCGCAGAACGGCTGGACCATGGAGAGCCCCACCCAGCTCGTCCTCGTCGGCGACGCCTGCGAGAAGCTCAAGGCCGCGACGCAGGGCATCTCGTTCAACTTCCCCTGCGAGATCATCGACCCGCGGTGAGCGACGCGCCGCCGCGCGCTCGACGCCGCGCGCGCCGCGCGCGCCGGCGGCGCCTTTTCCGCGCACGCGGGCGGCGCTTTTGCTAAAGCCGTACGCCAACCTCGACCCATGACCAGGATCAGCGCGCGGGAGCTCGCCGGGACGAGCGGCCCCTTCGGCCGCGGCACCCAGGTGGTGCGGCCGGAGGAGGTGCCGGAAGGGTCGGTCGTCACCGTGCTCCGCG
The DNA here is from genome assembly GCF_051529605.1 of Sorangium sp. So ce296. Lineage (NCBI taxonomy): Bacteria > Pseudomonadati > Myxococcota > Polyangiales > Polyangiaceae > Sorangium > Sorangium sp. So ce296. The sequence goes on along the minus strand of NZ_CP150325.1, from coordinate 11,804,829 downwards.
TGCCGCCCGAGTCGGCGGGCATGCGGCTCGACCGGTTCGTGCAGTCGCAGCTCAAGCGGACGAGCCGCACGCGCGCCGCCGAGATCGTCGCCCGCGGCGCCTACTCGCCCGAGGCGCGGCGCCTGCGCGGCAGCGATCGCGTGCGGCCGGAGCAGTGCATCCTCCTCTGGCGCGCGCCGTGGGACGAGCAAGCGCCCGACACGGCGATCCCGGTGCTCCACGAGGACGACGCGCTGCTCGCGGTGAACAAGCCGCCGAGCCTGCCCGTGCACCCCACGGCGCGCTACCACAAGAGCACCGTCATCAAAATGATGGAGGCCGCGCGCCCCGGAGAGCGGCTGTTCCTGGCGCACCGGCTCGATCGCGAGACGAGCGGCGTGCTCCTCCTCTGCCGGACTCCCGAGGCCGATCGGACGGTGAAGGCGCAGTTCGAGGAGCGCACCGGCGTCCTCAAGCGCTACGTGGCGATCGCCTGGGGCTGGCCCGAGCGCGACGACTTCCGCGTCGAGCTGCCGCTCGAGCTCGACACCGGGAGCCGCTACAAAGTGAAGATGCGCATCGCGCCGCCGGGCCGCGGCCTTGCGTCGGCCACCGCCTGCGAGGTGCTGGGCCGCCGCGCCGACCCGCTCACCGGCCGGCGCTACTCGATGATCCAGTGCACCCTCGAGACCGGCCGGCAGCACCAGATCCGGGTCCACCTCGCGTCGAGCGGCCTGACGCTCGTGGGCGACAAGCTCTACGGGCCGGACGAGGGGCTGTTCGCGCGCGGCGCCGACGGCGAGCTCACCGACGACGACCGCCGCGCGCTCGAGCTCGACCGCCACGCCCTCCACGCCGCGCTCCTGGAGCTCACGCACCCGGCGACAGGCGAACGCGTGCGCATCGAGGCGCCGCTCTCGGACGATCTGCGCACCTTCTGGGACGCGCTCGACGCTTGATCGGCGCCGATCGGCGCCCGCCGACGAGGGCCGCCTCCCGAGGCGGGCGACGCCCCGCGTGCGAGGTCGGCGCCCTCCGTGCGAGGTCGGCGCCGCCGCGCAGGGCCCGCGCGCGGGGTGCTGGACGACGACGACGATCGCGGCGAGCGAGCGGCCGCGGATCTTGTGCCGTCGCGCCGACTTACGTACGATGGCCCGGATGACGCGTGCGCGAGACGACCTCGAGGCGCTGCGGGATCCAGCGCTTCGGTCCACACCGCTCGAGGCCGAGAGCACCGCCCAGAGCACGACGTCCGGTCCGGTCGAGACCGGTCCGGAAGAGACACGGCAAACCGCTGGAGCGCCCGCTCCGGAGGAGCGCCCCCGCGCGGAGGGCGAGCGCCCCGAGACGGACCGGCCGCAGCAGGCGGGCGCGGAGCAGGCGAGCTCGGAGCAGCCGGGCTCGGAGCGGATGGAGCCGGCCTCGTCCGCCAGCGTCGGGCCGCTCTCCGTCGAGCCGCGCTCCCGGGGCGACGAGAGCCTGGATCGGGAGCGCTACGAGCGGTACGCGATGCCGGCCAGCGACCTCCCCGCGGCGAACGTGCAGGCCTTCCGCGGGGACGCGGGCGGGGTGCTCGCGATCGTCCGGCGCGCCGTGCAGTCCGTGACGCGCGATCCGGCGCGCCACCGGCGCCGGCTGCCGAAGTCTCGCTTCGACGCGATCCGCAGCTTGCCGGAGCTCGCGATGGCGCTCGACTACGCGGTGGCGCGGATGCAGCCCGAGAGCGCGCCGCCGGCCGAGGTGACGGAGCGGCTCGACCAGCTCTACGAGGCGCTGCGCCCGACGCTCGCGGCGGCCGAGGCCTGCTTCCCGCGCGGCATCGTCCCGGAGACCTACGGCATCGTCCGCCGCGCGCTCGTCGCCGGCGATCCCGCGAGCGCGGCGGCCACCATCACCAACCTCATCCTGGACCGGTGGAACCACGTGCAAGGCCGGATCTCCCTCACCCGGGAGGAGGTGACCCGGATCAACGGCACCGCGAAGTGGCTGCTCAGCAACACCCGCGCGCCGGAGCGCCTCGACTCGCGCGACATCCGCGATCGGCTGTGGTCGCTGCTGCGCGAGCGCTACGAGCAGCTCCGCGCGATCGCCCAGGAGGTCTCCGGCGACGACTCGCGCGACTACGCCCCCGAGCGTCTCGCCGCGGACTGAACACCTCCCCCACCCCACCCTAGGCCGCCCGGGGAGGGCGGTCGTCGCGCGCGGTGGCCACGGCCTACATCGCGACAGACACCTTGGTCTGCGATGGAGACGAGTGCACGCCCGCGGGCATGTTGGCGTTCGTGCCGTTGTGCGCGGTCATGCACGTCTGGAAGACGACCGGCTGCCCCTCCACCTTGACCTTCGCCGACCCCTGCTTGAACTGCACGGGGCCCTTGATCGTGCCGGAGACCACGCCGCCCGCCGCTCCGGCCTCGTCGCCGGCGCTCATCGGGATCACCGTCTGCTTGGTGATCACCGGCTGGTTCAACACCTTCACCTTCTTCGCGCAGGTCCCCGGGTTGGCCTGCACGAGCTGCGCGGTGTTCGGGTAGGGCACCGGCACGGGCGGGGCCGGCGGCGCCGGGGTCTTGCACGTGTCCGGGAAGGCCTCGCACGTCCCTCCCTGCCTCGTCGCGATGGGAAACATCGGCCCTCCTCCGCTCATCCGAGGTGGATGCGCTTGCCGTCGATCTTCACGTCGTCCTCGGCCTCGATCGAGGCGTGACCCCCCTTGACCGAATAGGCCCCGGAGACGCGCGCGCGCACGCGCCCGGCCAGGAGCTCGTCGAGGTCCTCGACGCGGCGGAAGGAGCGCTTGAGCCGCTCGAAGACGTGGGCCGCGAGCGTCTCCATCCGGTCCGCCACCACCTTCACCTGCTCGACCGCCGCCGAGAGCTGGACGCCTCGATAGCTCGCCTCCGCGAAGAGCACCTCGGCCCGCTCGCCGACGAGCTTCAGCGCACGGGCGCCGAGCCGCGCCTCGGTCTGCCCCAGCGCGAGCGACGGCCGCGCGCCCGCCTCCCCGTCGCCGGCCTCGAGCGTCACCCCGCCCGCGCCGCGGCACCGGATCGCGCCCCCGGCGACGAGATCGATGTTCCCCTGCGGCGCGGCGAGCGCGAGATCGCCCGCGGGCACGGAGAGCAGGCCGCGGCCGAGATCGGGGCGATACTCGAAGACCAGGCGCCCGCCCGGGTCGCGCACCTCGATGCGCTCGCGCTCGCCGTCGGCGGACACGGCCGCCGAGGCGCCGGACCGCGTGGTGAGCCGCCGCTCCGAGGCAGGGACCGCCTCGTCGCCGAGCACGCCGACGACGTAGCAGCGCTCGAGGTCCTCTCCGGTCACCAGCACAGGATGACCCGCCTCGAGCCGGGGCAGCGGGGACATTGCCACCACCGCGCTCAGCTCGAGGGCGCGGCCCTCGTGCTCGACGCGCACGACGCATCGCCGCTCGCTCGCGACCTCGACCACGGCGGCGCGCCGCACGTAGCTCGCGGTCGCTTCCTTCGGGCTCACGCTGGACAAGGCAGGCTTCGACATCGTCTCTCCGCTTCGGGTGACTACGCGCTGGGCGGCTGCCAGTCCTCGGCAGCGGCCAGCTCCGGATCGGTGCCCCGGGCCTGCTCGCGGTTGGCGAGCGCCCAGAGCGCGCCGGGATCGTCGATCCGGTGCAGGTTGGCGCCCGCCACGTCGGCCTGCGCGAAGTCCGCGTCCGCGAGCCGCGCGTGCGAGAGATCGGCGTAGCCCAGCCGGGCCCTGCAGAAGAGCGCGCGCGGGGCGTCGACGCGCACCAGGATGGCCTCGCGCAGGTCGGCCCCGGAGAGGTTCGCGCCCCCGAGCGCCGCCCCCTCGAGGTACGCCCTGCGGAGGTTCGCCTCGCGCAGGTCGGCCTGCTGCAGCTTGCTCCCGCTGAAGTTCGCGGCCCCGGCGTCGGCGCGGCTCATCGCCGCGCGGTGGAGCGCAGCGCCGCTCGCGTCCGCGCGGATCAGCGTGGCGCCGTGCAGCCGCGCGCCCGTGAGATCGGCGCCGGAGAGATCGGCGTCGGTGAGATCGGCGCCCGACAGGTCGGCGCCGCGGAGGTCGGCGCCCGCGAGGCGGCAGCGCACGAAGGCGTTGGCCTCGAGCTTGACCTTCGAGAGATCGGCGCCCGAGAGATCGACGCCCGTGAGCCTCGCCCGCCGGAGATCGGCGCCCGCGAGCTTCGCGCCCGCGAGCCTGCTCGTCAGCAGGCGGGCCCCGGCGAGAATCGCGCCCTCGAGGACGGCGCCGCTCGCGTCGCACCCGTCGAGCACCGCGCCCTGGAGGCTCGCGCGCGAGAGCTTCGCGCCGGTGAGCGTGCCGTCGGTGAGCGCCGTCCGGTCGAGGACGGCGTCGGTCAGGTCAGCCCTCGTGAGATCGACGCCCTCCGCCGAGATCCCGCGCAGCTCGGCGCCGGCGAGGATCGCGCCGGTGAGGTCGGCCCCGTCCAGGATCGCGCCGTCGAGCCTGGCGCGCGAGAGCTTCGCCGCCGACAGCGAGGCCTTGGCGAGCCGCGCCCGCCGGAGGTCGGCGCCGCCGAGCTCGCAGCCGCGGAGGTCGGCGCCGGTGAAATCGACGCCCGCGAGCTTCGCGCCCGCGAGGTCGCTCCCCGCGAGCTCGGCCCGGGCGAAGCTGCCGCCGGTGAGATCCATGCCGCGGAGGTCGCAGCGCGCGAGCCGGCCGCCGCCGTGATCGCCCGCGAGCGCGCCGAGCGCGGAGAGCGACGCGCCGTCGAGCCGGAGGCGGTCGACCCGCGCGCCCGCGAGCGGCGGCGCCGCGGGCGTGACCTCGACGAGGGCGGCGCCGTCGAGGTGCGCTCCGCGGAACGACGCGCCGCCGAGGTCGCAGCGCTCGATCCGGACGGCGCGGAGGGTCGCGCGGTCGAGGCGCGCCGCGGAGAGGTCGCAGCCCGAGAGCGCGGCCTCCGCGAGGTGCGCGCCGGAGAGATCCGCGCCGGCGAGCTTGCCGTCGCTGACGGAGGCCCGGTCGAGCCGCGCTCCCTCGAGCGACGCCGCGGTGAGGGTGCAGCGCTCGAGGATCGCGCCGGTGAGATCGGCGCCGGCGAGCCGCGCCCCGGCGAGATCGACCCCCTCGAGCACGGCCCCCTGGAGCCGCGCGCCCGTGAGATCGGCGCCCCCGAGGTCGAGGAGCCGGCGCTGCAAGCCGCGCACGCCCGCGCCGGCGAGCGCGTCGACCTGCTCGCGCGCGAGCCCGGCGGCGTCGAGCGGGACCTCCACGACGGCCTCGCGATCCACCGCGACGTCGAGCGAGCTGAACACCGCGCCCGCGAGATCGGCGCCCGCGAGCTTCGCGCCGTGGAGATCGCACGAGATGAACATCGCCCCCGCGAGCCGCGCCCCCGAGAGATCCGCGCCGGCGAGGCGGACGCGGTGGAGCGCCACCTTCTCGAGGGGCGCGCCGCGCAGGTCGGCGCCGGCGAGATCGATCTCCGGCAACACCGGAGGACCCGGCGCCGGGCTCGCGCGGAGGCGGTCGAGCAGGGCCGCCACGTCCTTGCCGGGGGCGACCGCGGTCATCCCGCGCTCCGCCCGGCGAGCTTCGTCGCCTTCAGGTTCGCGCCCTCGAGCCGCGCCTCGGCAAGGACCGCGTCGAGCAGCTCGCACCCGTAGAGGTTCGAGCCGCGGAGGTCGGCGCGGGTCAGGTTGGCCTGCTCGAGCGTGGCCTGGAACAGGTTGACCGCGGTGAGCAGCGCCGCGTCGAGCTTCGCCTTGCTCAGGTTGGCGTTCTTGAGGACGGCGCGGTGCAGGTTCGCGCCCGACAGGTCGGCGCCCGAGAGATCGGCGCGGATCAGCGTCGCGCCGCGCAGATCGGCCTCGCGGAGCGACGCGCCGGTCCAGCTGGACCCGTCGGCCCTCGCCGCGCGGAGATCGACGCGCCGGAACGACGCGCCGTCGACGGCGCGCGCGCCCGTGAGATCGGCCTCCGCCATGGAGACGCGCTCGCCCGAGGCGCCGTAGAGCGAGGCCTCGCGCAGCGACGCGCCGCCGAGCTGCGCGCCGTCCAGCGCGCAGCCCGTGAGATCGGCCGCGTCGAGCGAGGCGCCGCGCAGGTCGGCGGCGGTGAGCCTCGCGCCGCGGAGGCGGGCCCCTCGGGCGTTCGCCCCGCGCGCCCGGACCTCCGCGAGGTTGGCGCCGCCGAGCTCGGCCTCGCGCAGCGACGCGCGCTCGAGGTTCGCCTGCGCGAGCGTGGCGCCCGTGAGATCGGCCTCGTCGAGCCTGGCGCCCGGGAGCGCCGCGCCGCGGAGGCCGGCCTCCGAGAGGTTGGCCGCGGAGAGGTCCGCGCCCGTGAGGTCGGCGCCGAAGAGCTCGGCCTGGACGGCGACGGCGCGCGCGAGCGAGGCGCGCGTGAGATCGGCCCGCTCGAGGCGGGCGCCCGTCAGATCGGCGCCGTCGAGGCGAGCCTCTCGGAGGCGCGCGCCCGTGAGATCCGCGCGCGTGAAGACGAGCCCGCGCAGGTCGAGCTCCGACAGATCGAGGCCCGCGAGCCTCGCGCCGGCGAAGCTGCGCCCGCCCTTCGCGCGCGCCGCGACCTCCTCGCGCGTGAGCGCCGCCGCGGCGGCGGGCCGGTCCTCGGGCCGCGCCGGCTCGTCGAGCAGCGCGGGATCGTGGCCGTGCTCGACGAGCAGCCGCCGCGTCTGCTCGCGCGAGTCGCGCTCGAGCCGCGCCGCGGCCTCCGGATCGTGCCGCAGCTCTCCGATCACGATCGCGAGGAACGCGTCGGGCGAGGTGACGCCGCGCAGCCGCTCGATCACGTCGCGCGGGACCCCGGATTTCTCGAGCATCGCGCGCGCCTGCTCGAGCCCGGCGATGATGTCGGGGTCGATGTCGCCGGGCTTGCCCGGCTCGCCGTCGGGCGCGCCGGGCGCGCCGGAAGCGCGCGGCTTCGCGGCGACCTCGGGCGCCTCCGGGCGCCGCCACCACGCGGGATCGCGGTAGCGAGAGGCCGGGAGCGGCGGCTCCGCGAGCGGCTCGGCGACCAGCAGGACCCGGCGGAGCTCGTCGTGAGCGCGCGACGCGATCGGGGTGAGGCCGCGCCAGACGAGGGCGAGCCGGCCCGCGTCCATGTCGATCCAGAGCGTGTCGAGGTGGAGCGGCACCTCGCGGATCTCGGCCCTGCCGCGCGCCGCGGCCTCCACGAAGCAGCGCGCGCGCAGGCCGGGCAGCCGCGATTCGTAGCGCGGGAGCTCGGGGTGCAGGTTCTCGAGCGCGATCGCCTCGTCGCCGCGCAGATAGCCCGCGATCTGCTGATCGTGCGGGGCGGCGTTGAAATAGCCCCAGTCGAAGTCCTCGGGGAGGCCGGGCCAGCGCTCGATCAGCCAGCGATCGTCGTAGGTGCCGACGCCGGCGGTGCGCTGCGCCCACGTCCGCTCGATCGGGCCGAAGCCCGCGGGGTCCGGGGTCTGCCGCGGCGAGTCGATCAGGCTGCCGGGCAGCTCCAGGTTGGGCAGCGGCCAGCGCTCGACGCCGGCGGCGGTCTTGACCTTGCCGCGGCCGCGCCCGAGCGGGTTCTTCGCGAAGCCGTCGCCGCCGAAGCTCAGCTCGTACCGGAGCGGCATCGCGCGGAACGGCCGCGGCTCGGTGGCGACCTCGCCGTCCCAGATCCGGTCGCCGATCACCGCGATCCGCTTGCGGAGGCGGCCGACCTCCAGCGCGGCGTACGAGACCGGCTGCGCCTCGCCGCGGGGCGTGCGGCAGGTGCCGACCAGGAGGACGTCGGCGCGCGGCTTGAAGTAGGCGAAATCGGAGGCGTAGACGAGGCTCTTCCCGGGGTCGCCGTCGAGGTGGCGATCGCCCTCGAGCAGGAGCCGATCGCCCGGCGCGGCGAGCGCGGCCGGGGCGTTCGGGGCCAGCGTGAAGGTGCCCTTGACGATCACCGTCAGGCTGGTCGCAGGCGGTCGCACCCGGCCCACGAGCCAGCCGAGCTTGAGACCGGTGTCGTTGAGGATCTCCACGCGCGGCCTACTGGATGGTCAGCGCGTTGTTGGCGCCCAGGGTGATCTGTCCATCGAAGTTGGCGCTCGAGCTCTTGAGCCGGACGTTGCCGCCGGTCATCAGCTTCAGGATCGCGCGTCCGTCCTCGGTCTGGAGATAGATATCCTTCCCCGCGTTGACGACGATGTCCGCGTCTGGATCGAGCCCTACAAAGGAGTCCTTGGAGTTCGCGAGGAGCACCCCTCCTGGCCCACCATCGTCCTCCCCCACGTAAATCGCGCTCTGCCTCGTTCCCGCCGCGTCGTTCTGCCCGATGAGGATCCCCTTCTTGTCCATCTTGATCTCGGTCTGCGACTTCGGGTCCCCGGCCTTGTCCTTCAGCGCGACGACCACCGAGGCGACGAGGCCGACGGCGAACGCGGCCGCCGCGCCCCCGAGGCACCCGGCGGGGACGGCGGCCACGCCGCTGCTGTCGACGGTCCCCGCGGCGGTGCACCCCGAGAGGACCGCCACCGGGACGGCGGTCGCGGCCGCGATCCCGGCGAGCACCGCGTTCCGGCTCCCGCCGACACCCTCGTGATCGGCCTTGATGCGCAGGTGGATCTCGTCGCGCGCCTTGAGCTCGTGATCGCCCGCCGTGCTGATGTCCTTGCCCGCGACGTTCGAGTACTTGAGGCCCGCGCCGAACTCGACGGTCATGCCCACGCTCGCGGTCAGCGCCAGCGCCAGGCTGAGATCGATCTTGCCGCCGAGGAACACCGTGTTCGTCATGCCGAACATCGCGTCGAACTTGTAGCCGCCGTAGAAGCTCTCGGTGTCGCCGAAGGTGTAGCTGTCGCTGGAGTTGTGGCCCATCTCGCGCTTGCGCCAGGTCTTCTTCCCGGCCGCGTACACGTCCTGCTCGAAGAACTCGACCCGATAGACGGGATCGGCGTTGTACACCTCGAGCGTGCCGGCGCCGAGGTTGAGGCGGTACTTGCCGCCGACCGTGTCGGTCTTGTTCCCGCCGATGAGGACCGTCTCGTCCAGCTGGATGCTCTCCCGGTTGTTGCCGCGGACCACGAGCGTCCGGTCGCCGTCGGTGTACTCGAACCAGCCCGGGTACGTCTTGGCCGGGTCTCCGGCGCGGAGGTCGTCGGCGTTCTGCACGCCCGGCTTCGTCTTCGTGCTGTCCGCGGGGTCGGCGTGCGTGAACGAGTCGAGCAGGGCGTTCTCGGTGGTCGAGTCCGACGCGCCGATGCGGAAATAGCTCGTCTGCGTGCCCGTGGCGTCGTCGTAGTCGGGGGTCTTGAGGATGAGCCAGGTCCCGGTGACGCTGAATTTCACGTACTCGATCGACGCGCTCACCACGCTCGACTCGTTCCCTGCGCTGTCCTGGAACTGGGCGCTCACCGTCTTCTGGCCGTAGCCGTCCGAGAGCGTCCACGACACGCTGGCGGTCGCGGCTTGCCAGGCTCCCCACTCGCCACTCTCGTTCTTGAGCCGCACCTTCGCGACGGGGGAGGTCCCGTCCGTCGCGTCGAGCGTGAGGGCGACCTGCTGTGTCGCCGTGTCCGCGGCCCCGCCGTTGATCGCGATCGAGGCCGCCGTCGGGGCCGCGGTGTCCAGCGTGATCGAGGCCGACGCGGAGCCGAGCACGGCGGACCCGCCGTCGCCGAACTGCACCGAGACCGTCTTCTCGCCGTCGCCCGACGGCAGGGCGTAGCTCGTGGAGGCCGAGAACGCCGCCCACGCGCCGAAGGTCGCGCCGTCGCTGCTGAACCGCATCTGCGTCGCGCCCGCGGGCGCGGTGAGGGTGAGCGTGACCGACGTCGAGTTGGTGTAGCTGGCGCCGTCGTTGATCGAGATGCTCATGGCCTGCTCCTCGGGGGGTCCTCCGGTCCTCGCGGCGCCTATCCCTGCGCCTTCGGCGCGCCGGAGGGCGGCCGCGGCGCGCCGGCGATCATCCGCTCGATCCGGTCGCACGCCTCCTTGATCTGCCCGAGCGCCGGCGGCGCCACGTAGATCGTCGTGCGCTCGTCGCGGCCCCCGTCGCGCAGGCGCAGCGTCAGCACCGCGAGCGGCGCGTCGAGGTGCACGCCCCGGTCCGAGCCGGCGATGCGGTCGACCCGCCAGTCGAGCCCGACCAGCACCTTGCCGTGATCGAAGATCGACTCCTCGAGGATACCCCGCCGGATGACGGCCTTCGCCGCCTCGTACCACGAGAGCACGACGACGCCGCGCGCGTCGTCGCCCGAGAGCGCCGCGACGTCCTCGGCGACGTCGGTCGCGGCCAGATCGAGGCTGCTGGCGCGCGAGAGCACGAAGCGGCACACGCGCAGGCTCGCTTGCAGATCCGGCGCCGAGAGGTCGTAGAGCCGGCAGAACGCCTCCGCGCGCTTCTCCATCGCCGCGTCGACGGCGCCGGCGAGGCTCGGCGCGAGGATCTCCCAGAGGCCCTGACGGGCCTTGTCAGGCAGGTCGAGGAGCCGCCTCCAGTCGCGGACGACGTCGGCCGGCGCGGGCTGGCCGTCGAGGCAGCGGAGGCGCGCCTCGGGGGGGGCGGGGGCTCGGTTCATGCGGGGATCCTCCATCTCGTGTCAGCGTCGGTCGCGGATCTCGATCGTCGCCCCGGCGGCCGTCGTGATGCGGTGGCGATCGGCGGTCGCGGCGTTGACGGCCGACGGCGCCGCCGCGTTCGGGACCGCGCCGACGATGATCGGCCGATCCGGATCGCCGTCGGCGAAGACGAGGAGCACCTCGGCGCCGGGCCGCAGCGGGAAATGCATGTTGTGGTTCGGCCCGGCGAAGGGCTGCGCCATCCGCACCGGGTGCGAGCTCTTCTGCTCCCCCGGGAGCGCCGTGTCGAAATGGAACTGCACGGTGTAGCGGCCGTCGCCGTCGAGGCGCGCGACGCCGCCGGCCTCGCCCTCGGGGCCGGGCTGCACGACGCCGGTGACGAACCCGTGGATGCGCGGCCTCGGCGTCCGCCGCGGGGGGCGGTAGTGGATGCTCGCGGGCACCGCCGTGAAGGTGTTCGCGTACGACGCCGCCACGCCCGCCTCGTCGAAGGCGGGCAGCGTCGCGGTGTGCTCGACCCCGACGAGGAGCAGGCCCTCGGGCGCCTCGAACCGCGGGTGCTCCCGCAGGACGGTGCGGTGCCCGGCGCTGAGCTCCGGCCGCGCGCTCTTGCCCTCGTAGACGCGCTGCCCCGAGAGGCGCTCCTCGGCGCGGATCTGGGCGAGCTCCTTCGCCTCCTCGGCCGTCTTGACGTGGCTGCCGTACTCGACGATTCCCCCGCCCGACGCCCCCTCGAGCGTGTGATACGCGGCGAGATCGAGCAGCGGCTTGCGGTAGTTGTAGTCGTGCACCACGTACGCCGAGGGGACGAGCTTGCGGGTCACCTCGATGGCGAAGACGTCGGACGCCTCGCCGCGCGGCCGGAACTGCACCTCCGCGGCGCCCTCCACGGGGCGGAAGCCCCCCGGGTGGTCGGTGAAGACGAGGACGTCGCGGTCGCCCCGGTGCTCGAAGTAAAAACAGATCCCGAGGTGCTCGGCGAGGCGGCTGATGAAGGCGAGGTCGCTCTCCTTGTACTGCACGATGAGCTCGCGCAGCGGGTACGCCTTGAGGAGGCGGAGCTCGACGTCGCCCGCACCGAGGCCGTGCCGCTCGAGCTTGCGCCGGATCACGTCCGGCACGCTCGCATCCACGTAGATCTCCTGCGTCTCGACGAGCGTCAGCTTGAACGCACGCGGGACGACGCGGAGGCGGTAGGCGCGGCGCTCGGCTTCCGGGTCCAGGCGATCGAGGATCTGGCCGAGGATGCCGTGGATCCGGCGGATCTCCTCGCCCTCGATGAGGACGACGACGCTGATCGGGGCCCCGGGCACGGCGTCTTCGGGCAGGTCCCGCTGCGGATCGCACACCACGTCGAGGTCGAACGAGAAGACCCGAGAGATCTCCTCGCGCCCCGAGAGCGCGCGGACCCGCACGCCCGCCCACGGGGCGCCGGCAGTTTCGACGAGGATTTCCATGGCTCGGCTGGCTCCCTTGAGCGTGGAGAAGGACCGCCTACCGGCGCCCCTTGCTGGACCCGTAGATGACCTGCTGGATGTCGAGCTTCTGCGGCTTCGGGGCCTTGCGAGGCGGCGCGGGCTCGATCGCGCGGTCGCTCGCGGCGCCCCCCCAGGGCGATCGCGGCGCGGGAGCGGCGGCGGGCGCCGCGGGAGCCGCGGGAGCCGCGGCGGGCGGCGGCACGAGAGCGCCCGCCGCGGGCGACGGAGCCGCAGCGGCGGCAGGCGGCGCAGGAGCTGCGGCTGCGTTCGTGGGAGCTGCGGCCGGTGGCGCGGGAGAAAGCCCGGTGCGTCGAAACGGGAGGAGGCTCTCGGCGACGGCGTGCTCCTGTTCGCCGGAGGAGAGCGAATGGGTATCCGCGACGGAACGCCGCTGCGGCGGGCGAGGCGCCTGCGGGCTGGGCGCCGCCGCGAGCGACGGCGCGGCCCCCGGCCGGAACGGGAGCGGGGCCGCCGACGCGGCGGGGGCTCGGCTCTCCTGCGCGGCGGGAGCCTCGAGGCGCCGGGCGGGGCCGCGCGGTTCGCGCGCCTCGCCGTCCTCGCCGGGCAGCTCGACCGTCGCCCCGGCCTGTTCGGGCGTCGCGCCCGCGCGCGGGGCGACCATCGCCATCTCGGCGGGAGCCAGCGACGCGGGCGGGGCGCCCGGCAGCTCGACGCCGACGACGACACGCACCGCCGCGAGCGCGGCTTCGCCCGCGAGCGGGAAGCTGCGGCGCCAGAGCAGCGAGCACGCCTGCCGGTCGCCGTCGACGTGCAGCGTGTCGAGCACGAGCTCGAGCGGCTGCCCCTCCCTGACGCCGAACGCGGAGAGGCCCTGGACGCGCGCGAGGGCGCGCGCCCCGGGGAGGCGCGTCCGCAGCACCGGGAGCGTCGGGTGGAGCCCCTGGAGCGCGAGCCACTCGTCGCCGCACAGGGCTTCGACGCGCTGATCGGGGGGTGCCGCCTGGAAGTAGCTCCAGTCGAAGTCGTCGGGGATCTCGAGGATGGGCGCCTCGAGCGCCTTGCGGCTCGTGCGCCCGAGCAGCCGCGTGCGCGACGGCCACACGCTCCCGAGCGGCGCGAAGCCCGCCGGGCGGTCGCGCCGCGCGGGGTCCAGGACGGTCGGGGAACGGGTGCCGAACGGGTTGTCGGCCATGCCGATCCCCCCGAACGCGCGCTCGTAGGCGAGAGGGATCGCCCTGTCCGCGCCGCCGGGCTCGATCGAGAGCGCCTTGTCGAGGATCGGGCGCTCGCCGGCGAAGAGCGCGAGGCGCACCGAGAAGGGCCCCGCAGGCAGGCCCGGCGGCGCGTGCGCGTGGCCCGTGAAGAACACGTCGACGCGCGCGAGGTAGGGCGCGAGGTCGCTCGTCAGCCGGACGCTGCGGCCCGGGTTGTTGTGATGGTGGATATCGGCGTGGATGATCCCCTGCGGCTCGACGGGGATCATCTTTGCGCCGTCGACGAAGGCGAAGGTCGCCTTGGCGATCACCGTGAGGTTGAGCCGCCCCCGCGCGCGCCACGCGACCCCCGCCACGGCCACGCCTGGAGGCGCCGCGATCGCGCTGGGAGTGAGCGAGGCCTCCGGCTTCACCGCACCATGAAACCACCGGCGCATCGCGAGGGTCAAGCCTGCCACCGACGACGCCGACACGCCGTCGCGACGTCCGCCCGGCCGCTCGCCGACGACGTTCCTCGGCCTCGCAGCGCGGGTGACGACGGGAGGGGCCGGCGACGACGGCAGGCTCCGAATCCGGTGAGGGGTCCAATCCATCCATCGGTGTTGGACATCGCTCTCTGTCGGACATCGCTCTCGGCGAGAGAGCACCCATGTCCGACCGACACCGCTGGCGGCGCGCGATCGACGTCCGTGCCGGCGCGCAGGGCCCCCTCGCCGCGCTGGGCGACGCGGCGCCGCTCGGGTGTACGGCCGCGCGCGCCTGATCTAGACTGCCGCCGTGCAGGAGCTCCGCAAGACCGTCTGCAACCGCGACTGCCCCGACGCTTGCAGCATCGTGGCCACCGTGGAGGACGGCCGCGTCGTGCGCCTCGGCGGCGACCCGGACCACCCGATCACGCGGGGCTTTCTCTGCTACCGCACGTCGCGCTTCCTGGAGACGCAGTACTCGCCCGAGCGCTTGACCACGCCGCTGCTCCGCAAGGGCGGCGAGCTCGTGCCGGTCTCCTGGGACGAGGCGCTCGACACCGCGGCCGAGCGGCTGCTCGAGATCCGCCGCGCGTCGGGCCCGGCCGCGATCTTCCACTACCGGAGCGGCGGCTCGCTCGGGATCCTCACCGGGATCGCCGACGCCTTCTTCGCGCGCTTCGGGCCGGTCACGGTGAAGCGCGGCGACATCTGCTCCGGCGCGGGCGACGCCGCGCAGCTCGCCGATTTCGGCGAGGAGGACAGCCACGACCTCGCCGACCTGAAGAACGCCCGGCACATCCTCCTCTGGGGCAAGAACGTCTTCACGTCGAGCCCGCACACCCTGCCGGTGCTGCGCGAGGCCAAGGCGCGCGGCGCGGAGCTCGTGCTCATCGATCCGGTGCACCACAAGACCGCGTCGCTGTGCGCGGCGTTCTACCAGCCGCGCCCGGGCGGCGACTTCGCGCTCGCCATGGCCGTCGCCCGCGTGCTCTTCGACGAGGGGTGGCTCGATCCGCGCGCCGCGGAGTACTGCGATCACCTCGACGAGCTCCGCGCGCTCGCGCGGCGCCGCTCGGTCGCCGCGTGGTGCGGCGAGGCCGACGTGCCCGAGCGCGCCGCCCTGGACCTCGCGCGACGCCTCGCCGACCGGCCGACGGCGATCCTCGTGGGCTGGGGCATGGGCCGGCGCACCTCGGGCGGGGCGATCGTGCGCGCCCTCGACGCGCTCGCGGCCGTGAGCGGGAACCTCGGCGTCCCCGGCGGCGGCGTCTCGTTCTATTTCAAGCGGCGCGGCGCGTTCGATCTCTCGTCGTTCCAGGGCGACCGCCCCCCGCCCCGCACGGTCTGCGAGCCGCTGTTCGGGCAGGAGGTGCTCGGGATGAGCGACCCGCCGATCCGCGCCGTCTGGGTGACCGCCGGCAACCCGGTCGCGATGCTGCCCGACTCGCGCGCCGTCGCGGAGGCGCTCGCGACGCGCGAGCTCGTCGTGGTCGCCGACTCCTTCCTCACGGACACGGCGCGGCTCGCCCACCTCGTGCTGCCCACGCGGACGCTCCTCGAGGCCGACGACGTGCTCGGCGCCTATGGCCACCACTACCTCGGCGTCGCCACGCCCGTGGTCCCGCCCCCGGACGGGGTGAAGAGCGATCTCGAGATCATGCAGGCGCTCGCGCGGCGCGTGGGCCTCGGCGACGCGCTCGACGGCAGCGCCCGCGACTGGAAGCGGCGGGTCGCGGAGCCGAAGCTCGCGCCGCTCGGCGTCACCCTCGAGGCGCTGGAGCGCGGGCCGGTGCGCAACCCGCTGGCGCCGAAGGTGCTGTTCGAGGACCGCAAGTTCCCCACCGCGAGCGGGCGGGTCAACCTCATCACCGAGGCGCCGGAGGAGCGCGAGGATCCCGACGCGCGCGAGCTGCCGCTCTCGCTCATGGCGCTCTCCACCGACAAGTCCCAGTCGTCGCAGTGGGCGAGGCCCGCGCAGGGCCCGGCCGTCGTGACGGTCCACCCCGACGCGGCGGGCGGCGTGGCCGACGGCGCCGTCTGCCGGATCGTGTCGCGCGTCGGGGCGATGACGGTGCGGCTGCGCCACGATCCCGCGCAGCGCCGCGACGTGGCGCTCATCCCGAAGGGCGGCCACCTCCACGACGGCCGCTGCGCCAACGCGCTGATCCGCGCCCGCACCACGGACATCGGCGAGGGCGGCGCGCTCTACGAGGAGCGGGTGCGCATCGAGCCGATCGCGCCGGCGGATCGGCCCGAGCCCGTGCCGTAGGCGGCCCCGTCCGCCGTCGTCCGCGGGCGCGACGGCTCCCCGGCTTGACACCACCGCTCCGGTTCAGGAAGGTTGTTGGGATGTCCTCGATGGTGGCGATGCCCCCGATGCCGGCGAGCTCCACCGCGACCGCGGACGAGGTGGTCGGGCCGGACGTGTCGGCGCTCGTCACCGAGGACGACGCCTTGGACAACTTCCCTTCCGAGAAACAGCAGCGGCTCCTCACCGAGGCGCTCTACAGCTCGTGGTCCGGTCCGCCGCCGGCGCAGGAGGGCGAGCGGCGGAGCTTCCTCGCAGCGGCCAACGTCGGGCTCTTCGCCACGACGAAGGAGCCGCCGCTCGTGCCGGACGTGTTGCTCAGCCTGGACGTCGCGCTGCACGAGGCGTGGTGGCAGAAGGAGCACCGGTCTTATTTTCTCTGGGAGTTCGGCAAGCCGCCCGACGTGGTCATCGAGATCGTCTCGAACCGGGAGGGCGACGAGCTCGGCCTGAAGCGGCGCCGGTACGCGTGGATGCGCGTCGCTTACTACGTCGTCTGGGACCCGGCCGGCCACCTCGGGGGGCCAGCGCTGCGCGCCTTCGAGATGCGCGGGCACACGTACGCGCCGATGGAGCGGGCCTGGTTCGAGGCTGCCGGGCTGGGGCTCTGCCCGTGGGAAGGCGTCTACGAGGGCCGGCACGACCGCTGGCTGCGCTGGCACACGGCCGACGGCAGCGTGGTGCCCACGGGGGCAGAGCGCGCCGAGCGCGAGCGGGCGCGCGCCGAGCGGCTCGCGGCGCAGCTGCGGGCGCTGGGCGTCGAGCCGGACGAGAGCGGCTCCTGACCGCGCGGCGCGCCGCCGCTCAGTCCTCCTGCGCGGGCGCCCGCATCGGCTCTCGCGGCGTGGCGCGCTCGGGCGGCGGCGCGGCCGAGCCCTCCACGGCGTCCCCGATCTCGCGCGCCACGTCCTCGACCGTGCGCAGGCTGATCCGCCCGGCGAGGACCAGGGTCGCGCCGATCTCCCGGCAGTCGATCGGATCGAGCCGCACGGGCGACGCGAACGCGTTGACGGCCGCCATCTGCCCCGCCGCGTAGTCGAAGCGCGCGCCGAACACGAGATCGCCGAACCGCGTGTAAGACACCAGGCCGAGCGACGCGTGCACGCCGCTCATCCGTTCGAGGAAGAGCTTCGACTCGGCGGACATGGGGCCCCGCAGGCCCGACAGCGCGTTGAAATCGGTGACTGCGCCGCCCAGCAGGCTGAGGTCGCGCGTGAGGAACACCTCGGCGCCGAGCCCCACGTTGACGATGGGCGCCGCCCCCTCGACGATGTCGAGCCGGCTCCGCCTCCGGCTCGTCACCGCGCCCCCGTCGACCGCGATCTCCTCCCGATCGACGGAGGCCCGCACGAACTCTCGCTGGCCCAGGTAGAAGAAGCCGTCGAGCTCCAGGCGCAGCCTGCTCCACTCCGCGCTCGCGCCCACTGCCAGGCGCGCCGGCGACGGGGCCACGAACTCCCCTTCCCCGGCCCAGGTGCGGACCGCCGCCGTCCCGGTGGCGCGCGTGTCGTGATAGCTCGCGTCCAGCGCGTCGAAGAGGTGCACGCTGGGCGTCCGCACGCTGATCCCGGCGGAGAACACCGGGCTCAGCCGGTACGTCACCCCGAGGTGCGCGAGCCCGTCCCAGGAGTCGCCGGAGAGGGCGGCCTGGTACGTCACGCTGCTCGCCGAGCCCGTGCCGGTGTCCTCCACGAGGCTGGCGACGTCGAGCGCGCTCGTGTAGCGGGTGCGCACGGCCGAGAGCGAGACGCCCACGGCGAGGCGCTCGGTGGCGCGGTAGCTCCACGAAGGGCCGGCGCTGAAGCGGCCCCACGCGTAGCGGAACGTCTGCGCCTGGTTCACGCGGCGCGAGGCGGACTCCCCCGAGAACCGGAGCGCGTCGAACCCGAACTCGTTCTCCTCGGTCTTCGCGAGGCAGGCGGCGAAGGTCTGGCGGCCGACCCGCGCCCGCCGCGGCTCCGCGTCGCGCGCCCCGCGCTTCCAGTCGAAGAAGTAACACGTCGCGTCCGGGAGGGAGTCCAGGCCCTGATCGGTCACCGTCGCGCGATCGAGCCGGAGATCGCCGTACAGCGCGGCGTCGACCGGACCTGGCTGGTGCCACGCCTCCAGCGTGCGGTGCGCGTAGCGGAAGAACGCCGACGAGAACGCGATGTTGCGGTCCTCGATCCGGATGATGGTGGCCGGGTTCAGGAAGGGCGCGGCGCCGTCGACCCCCAGCACGACCCCGGTGCCCCCGAGGAGCGCCGACCGCCCGCCGAGGAGCGCGGACTCGTACCGCCCCTGCGCGTGCGCCGCGGAGGCGCCGAGCGCCCCGAGGAGCGCGCCGGCGACGCCGAGCAGCGCCCCGCGCGCTCCGGAGCGGCGGACGCGGGCGCGCGGGCTCGGCGGCATGGCGGGCGCCAGCATGGATCGCGGCGCCGCGACGGCAACGGCAGCGGCGCCCCGCTGTGGCAGGACGCGACGTGCGCGCTCCGGGATCGGCACTAGCGGCGCGCCGCCAGCGCGCCCAGGCCGAAGGCGATCGCGTCCTCGGCGACGGCGGCGAGCGGGCCGGGGATGCGCGTCCCGCGGCCGAGCCATGTGCGGGCGCGGTTCCCGACGAGCGCGCCGATCGCGGCGGCCGCCGCCCCGATCACGGCGCCGGCGACGCGCATGTTCTTCTCGGGGCTCTGCGTGCCGACGGCGGCGCCCAGGACCGCCCCGATCGCGAGGCGCGCGCCGAGCGGACCCGGGGCGAGCCGGCTCGGCGCCGAGGGCAGCTTGTCGAACAGCAGCTCGCCGCCCGCGAGGACGCTCAGCGCGCGCTGCGCCGCCGGCGAGCGGATCGCCCGCCAGAAGCTCCCGCGCTGGCCGTCGAACGCGCCGCGCCGCGCGCTGGCCGCGAGGATCCTCACGCCCAGCATGGAACGCATTCCCGTCACCAGCCCGAGCCCCGCGGCCTGCCCCAGGAGAAGAATCTCCGAGGTGCGCGACCGCCGGGCGCCTCCCACGACCGTTGTCGTCTCCATGGAGGTACCGCAGAAGCAACGCATATGCCCTGGTTGGCGTGGGGCGCTCGACGTACATTGCGAGGGAGAGCTACCCCGAGCTCGGAGACCGGTCCGCCATGCCTGTGACACCCCTCGCCACGCTGAAGACCGTCGATCTCGAGGACGAGCGGCTGAGACGCCTGAACGCGCTCAGCCACTTCCTGGACAACGCGATCCGCATCCCCGGCGTCGGCTACCGGGTCGGCTACGACGCGGTGATCGGGCTGATCCCGGGGGTCGGGGATCTCGTCGGCTTCGGCCTTTCGATCTACATCGTGCTCGCGGCGACGCGTTACCGTCTCCCCGCCTCGACGGTGCTGCGGATGATGCTCAACGTGGGCCTCGAGACGCTGATCGGCACGATTCCCGTCCTGGGTGACCTGTTCGACGCGACGTACAAGGCGAACGCGCGCAACCTCGACCTCCTGCGGTCGCACCTCGCCGCGCGCGTCCAGGGCGGCGCGCGGCCCTCGGATCTGGGCTTCTACGCGGGGCTGGCGGTCGCGGTCGGGGGCGTCCTCGCGCTGACGGGCCTGCTGCTGTTCTCGCTGGTGCGAGCTCTCCAGGGTCTCCTCGGCGCGTGAGGCGCGGGCCGCGCCCGCGGCGGCGGCGCGACCGCGCTACCGGGTCGACACCGACAGGTGGGCCTGCAGCGAGATCATCTGCGGAGTGTCCGCGCCGTCTCTCGGCTCGAGGGACGTGAAGTAGCTCTTCCAGGAGGGCCCGGCCGCCCAGTAGGTCCAGCCCACGTAGACGTCCTTGTTCTGCTCCAGGTAGATCGCGACGTTGGCGATGGCCTTCAGGCATACCGCGCTGGAGCCGCCGCTGAACTCGCCGAGGAATCCCTTCTTGCGGTGCTTCCTGAGCCATTCCGTGAACACCTGCAGGCGCTCGACCCCGACGGTCTCGCTGACGCAGGTGGGCGACTTTCCCGAGGAGTCCTCGTCGAGGTGCTGGTGGACCTCGAACGCGACGTACCCTTTCGGGTCGGCGATCTTGAGGAGCGCCTCGGCGTTCGAGGTCCCGTAGAATGTCGCGTTGAAGCTGTGCGCGCCTGACCACCCGTTGCCGGGGACGAGGATGAGGTTCGTCGCCCCGGCGGCGCGGATGGAGACGATCGCGGCGTTGGCCGCCTCGATCCACGTCTCGGTCGGCATGTCGTGCGGCTCGTTCATGAGGGCGAACACGACCTTCGCGTTGCCCTTGAACTCGACGGCCAGCCTCCCCCAGAACTCCGCGAAGTCCGCGATGGGGATCTCCGCGCCCACGACGCCCGTCCCGTAGCGAGCGTAGTTGTGCACGTCGAGCACCACGTAAGCGCCCTTGGCGGTCAGGGTGTTGACGGTGGTCGTGAGCCGGTTCAGCTCCGCCGCGTTGAGCGGCTGATTGCGCGCGGGCTGCAGGCGTTCCCAGCGGAACGGCACCCGGAAGGTGTTCATTCCCTTGGCGATGAAGTAGTCCGCGGACGTGTAGCCCTTGGAGAACGCGGGATCGGGGTAGTTGTAGTGGACCCCTGGCGTCCCTGGCAGGTTCCCCTTCCCGAAGGCGTCCACGCCGAACTCGGCGCCAGCGAGGCTGATCCCACGCAGCGAGAGCGGCCTCTCGAGGAGCTCCGCATTCCCCGCGCCTTGCTTCTTCTCAGCCCCCTCCCCCCGGCACCCTCCCAGAGCAGCCCCGATCCCTGCCACCAGCGCCCACGCGACCGCTCTCCTCACAGGCCCACCTCGGCCCCGATAAGACCCCGGCGCCCCCAGGACTGCAAGCCTTCCCACTCCGATGGATCCACCACGAGCGCGATCGCCCCGTCCCCGCGCCCCCCGTCTTCTCCGCTCGGCACGACGCTGGCCGAGCGGGGTGCACGCGCACAGGAGACGGGCCCAGATCGGCGTTTTCGGCGCGCAGGCGTACTCTGAGTACGCCGAGCACCGAAAACGCCGAGGTGGGCCCGTATCCGCAGCGCGTGCACCCGCTCAATCGCGGGAGGAGATGAAGAGGCGGAGCACGTACCAGAACAGCATGGCGACGGACGCGAAGAGCTCGAGCGCGGCGCCGACGTGCCGGTCCTCCGGGAAATGGTGCAGGACGTTCGACGTGTCGTAGAGGATGGCGGCGCCGGCGAACGCGACCATGGCGACGCTGAAGAACGTGCCGAGCTGGAAGCCGAACAGCAGCGAGGCGCCGATGAGGACGAGCGCGCAGATGCCGCCCCAGCGCAGGAGCGCCCCGAGGAACGAGAAGTCCTTGCGGGTCACGAACGCGATCGCGGTGAGCCCGGCGAAGCCGACCATCGTGACCATCGCGGCGCTCTGGATCGCGCCGGGCGCGACCATGTCCGCGATGTAGAGGAGCGGCACGAAGATGATCGCCTGGGCGACCACGTAGCCGACCAGCGCCGCGTACTGCACCGGCTTCGACATCGCGGTGTGCGCCGCGCGGCTGGCGAGCCAGCTCACGAGCATGAACGCTCCGAGCACCACCAGCCAGCTCGTGCCCATCATCGCCCTGGCGATGACCGAGGCGGCGCCGGTCTTGAACAGCGCGACCTCGATCCCGGCGAAGAGCACGATCGCCCCGAACAGGTGATTGTACGTTCGCACGAGGAAGCGCTCGCGCGAGTCCGCGCCGGCACGGATCACCGACGAACGGCTCCCGTATCCTACGTAGTTCTGGTCCATGTTCCCTCTCTGGTAAGCCTCGACGTTCGGCGCTAGGCTTTCGGCTTCGGCTTTCGAAGCTAGCACGGGGCATGCCCGGCCCGCACGCAACACGCGCGCGACACGGCGGCCCGCTGCAGACGCGCAAAGCCGCGACGCCGTGAGCAACGGCGCCAGAGCCAGCGCTCCGCCGCTCGCCCCGAGGCAGGCCGGGACCGCCCCATTTTGCCCCACCGGTACCGCAGGGCACCGGTACGGCTCATCCGGCGCCGCGGCGCGATGAGGAAAAGCCGGCCGCCCCATTTTGCCCCACCGGTGCCGCAGGACGCCGGCACGGCCGTCCGGCGCCGCGGCGCGATGAGGAAAAGCTGGCCTCGATGTCTTCGCCTCGTCGAGGTCCCCTGAAGGATCGCTTAAATCCCCTTGGGGATTTTGTCGAGGTCCACCTGGGAGAGCGCATGTCGGATCAGCGCGCTCCGGTTGGCCTTCGTCATGCCGCGCGCCTTGAGGGCGCTGACCATCTCGTCCAGCCTCTCGAGATCCTCGGTGTACATCGAGATGCAGATGACCTTGTAGTGCTGCGGTCGCTCGGGCGGCGGCGCAGCCCCCGGCTCGGCCGCAGCGCCGGTCGCCCGCCCCTTCGCGCGCGAACGCGGCGCATCCGTGGGTGTATAGAACGCCCCGGACAGAACCCCTTCCACCTCGTCGCGATCGAGCAGCGCCCGCGCGGCGCCCCCGAGATCGCCTTCGCTCTTCATTGCTTCCTCCAGCTCCCTGCCCGGTCGGGGCGCCGCGAGTGCGGGCCCTTCATCCAGCGGGACCCCGCGGTTGCGGGTCCCTCCCTTCAGCGGGACCCCGCGGTTGTGGGTCCCTCCCTTCAGCGGAACCCCGCGGTCGCGGGTCCCTCCCCTCATCGGGACCGTGCGGCCCCGGATCCCTTCATGCGCCGGCCGCCGCAGCGCCCGGCCGCTCTGCTGCCGCGTCCGCCCGATCGATGCTCCACGACCCCGCGTCGCGCGCCGCCCCTGCCTCCGAGCCCGTCACGCCGCGCTCGCGGCTCTCGATGATGCGATCGACCACCGCCAGGTAATCGTCGGCCGCCGGGGTCCCCGGCGCGTACTCGAAGATCGTCTGCCCCTGCGCGGGCGCCTCCTTGACCTTGATCGCCTGCCGGATCGGCGCGAGGCAGCGCTCCCCGAAGTGCTGCTTCATCGTGCCGACCGCCTCGCGCGCGATCTTCGCGCGGCCATCGAAGAAGGTCGGCAGAACGCCCCAGATCTGCACCGGGTGGTGCAGCAGGGCGTTCACGTTCTTCACCGTCTTGATCACCTGCCGGACGCCGACGAGCGACAGGTAATCGCACGCGACCGGGACGAGCACGCTGTCGGCGAACACCAGCGCGTTCTGGTTCATCAGCGACAGGCTCGGCGAGCAGTCGAGCACCACGTAGTCGTACTCGGCCGCCGCTGCGGACAGGCGATCCGAGAGCACGCGATCCCGGTTCTGGCGGCCCGCCAGGTAGAGCTCCGCCGCGGCCAGCGTCTCGTTGGAGGGCAAGAGATCCAGGTTCGGCCGCACCGTCCTCGTCGCGTCCGCGATCCGGAGCCCCATCACGAGCACGTGATAGAGCGAGCGCTCGGCGCTCGCGCCGAGCGAGACCGAGACGTTCCCCTGCGCGTCGGTGTCGACGAGGAGCACCCGCTTGTCGCGCGCCGCGAGCCCGGCCGCGACGCTCACGGCCGTCGTCGTCTTGCCCGTGCCGCCCTTGTGGTTGAACACGGCCAGATACCGCGGCACCCCGGCCGGCCGCTGCGGCGGCCGCTTCGCGCCCATCGCGGGCGACAGCGAGACCGCGACGGCCCCTTGCCCCCTGGGCTCCCCGACCGACGCCGTCGGCGGAGCGGCCGACACGGCCGGCGGCGCGGCCGGCACCACCGCCCCGCCCAGCGCGCGCGGCGCCGGCTCGGGCAACGCCGGCTCGGGCAACGCCGGCTCAGGCAACGCCGGCTCGCCCGTCTCCCCGGCAGCGCCGGCCGCGCCCCCGGCGAGCGGCGCATCGCGACCGGTCGCCGGCAGCCCCTCGGCCGGCGGCGCGGCGGCCGCCGAGGCCGCCGCCGCGATGTCGCCGAGCCGCACCCCCTTGGCCTCGCGGACCAGCTGCGCCCGGCACTCCAGCGAGCACGCGTAGTTCCGGCGCCCGGCGACATAGAGCACCTGAGACACGAGCTGCGGGGAAAAGCGCTTGGCGCACGCGTCGCACGTGGCGAGCGAGGCGCCGCCGTCCCCGCCGAGCTGGCTCTTCTCCAGGCACTTTTGCGAGCAGAAGAAGGAGAAGCCGCCGTCCTTCTCCTCCATCTGGTACCGGAACTGGACCTCGAATCCGGTCCCGCACACGCTGCACGTCTCGCTGATTCCGCCCACAGCTCGCTCCTTCGCGCCGCGCACAGCGCTTTGCCCAGGCGCAGCCTTGACCATCATCACAGTCAAGGCACAAAGGTCAACTTTTCTGCGAGCACGGCTCCCCCTTCCAGCACAAGGGTGGGAGCGCATCCCGGGAGGGGCCCGGGACGAGGGCCAGTCGGGGCGGGACCGGGGCGGCAGGCTCAGTGACGGAAGTGCCGGACCCCGGTGAACACCATCGCGACCCCCGCCGCGTCCGCCGCGGCGATGACCTCCGGGTCCCTCACGCTGCCTCCAGGCTGCGCGACCGCCGTGATCCCGTGCTCGGCGGCGAGCGCCAGGCCGTCCGGGAACGGGAAGTAGGCGTCGGACGCGAGGACGCTCCCGCGGGCCCGCTCTCCCGCCTTGCTGCAGGCGATGCGCACGCTCTCGACCCGCGACATCTGCCCGGCCCCGACCCCGACCGTGCTGCCGGGCACCGTGAGCACAATCGCGTTCGATTTCACGTGCTTGCAGACGCGCCAGCCGAGGTCGAGCGCCTCGATCTCCTGCGCCGTGGGCGCCCGCTTCGTCACGACCTTGCCGCCGCGCACCTCGCCGCCCGCGGTCGCGTCCCGCTCCTGGACCACGAGGCCCCCGCCGACGCGCTTGAACGTGAGCTCCCGGTGATCCGCGGGCAGGAGCGCGCCGGTCGCGAGCACCCGGAGGTTCTTCTTGGTCCGGAGCACCTCCAGCGCCTCGGGGGCGTAGGCGGGCGCGATCACGCACTCCAGGAACGTCTCGACGAGCACCTCCGCGGCCGCGCGGTCGACCTCGCGGTTCAGCGCGACGATCCCGCCGAAGGCGCTCACCGAGTCGGCCTCGCGCGCCGTCCGGTAGGCGGTCGCGAGGTCGCCCGCGACGGCGACGCCGCACGGGTTCGTGTGCTTCACGACGACCGCCGCGGGCTGGGTGAACTCGCGCACCGCCTCGAATGCCGCGTCCACGTCGACGAGGTTGTTGAACGAGAGCTCCTTGCCGCCCGCGCCCAGCGACTCCGCGAGGGCGAGCGACCCCGCGGCCGCCCCGCGCTCGCGGTAGAAGGCGCCCGACTGGTGCGGGTTCTCGCCGTACCGGAGCGGATAGGCCCGCTCGAGGGCGAGCGTCAGGAAGCGCGGGTACGGCTCGCGCTCGGCGGCGTTCGGCTCGCCCTCCTCCGGCAGCGACGAGAGGTAGCCGGCCACCATCCCGTCGTAGGCCGCCGTGTGGGCGAACGCCTTCGTGGCCAGCCGGCGGCGCGTCGCGCTCGACACCTCACCCGCGCCGTCGATCTCGGCGAGCACGGCGTCGTAGTCGGCCGGATCGACCACCACCGCCACGCGCGCGTGGTTCTTGGCCGCGCTGCGCACCATCGACGGCCCGCCGATGTCGATGTTCTCGATGATCTCGGGGTGCGTGACCCCCGGCCGCCGGACCGTCGCCTCGAACGGGTAGAGGTTGCACACCACGAGATCGATCGGCTGGCCCCCGAGCCGCGCGAGGTCGTCCTCGTCGATCGCGCCGCGCATCAGGATGCCGCCGTGCACCCGGGGATGCAGCGTCTTCACCCGGCCATCCATCACCTCGGGCGAGCCGGTATAGGCCTCCACGCCGACGACCGGCACGTTGGCGTCCTGGAGCGCCCGCTGCGTCCCCCCGGTCGAGAGGATCTCCACGCCCTTTTCCGCGAGCCGCCGGGCCAGCGGGAGCAGCCCCGTCTTGTCCGAAACCGAGATCAATGCGCGTCGAATCATCGCGACGCCAGCTAGTGCGTCTCGGCCCCCGCCGCCAGCCGATCCGTCACCGCTGTGCGCGGCGCGCCGCGCTCACGCGTCGCGCTCGCGCGGTCCCGCTCAGGCGCCCGGCGGGGCGGCCGGCGTCGGCTCGCCGGCCGCGGCCGGCGGCGCCTTGACCGGCGCCTCCTCGGTCACGAGCTCGCCGTCCCGGTACTCCAGGACGCCCTTGGGCGGCCCGAAGACCGCGTAGGCGTCGGGCAGGATCAGCGCCTCGCGGAGCACGTCGTCCACGTGCTCCACGAGCACGAGCCGCAGCGCCTTCAGCACGCGCCGGGGCACGTCCCGGAGATCCTTCCGGTTCTCCTTCGGCAGAATCACGGTCGAGATGCCGCCGCGGTGGGCCGCGAGCAGCTTCTCCTTGAGCCCGCCGATCGGCATCACCCGGCCGCGCAGGGTGATCTCGCCCGTCATCGCGAGATCCCGCCGGACCGGCACCTTCATCAGCGCGCTCACGAGCGCGGTCACCATGGTCACGCCCGCGCTGGGCCCGTCCTTCCGGACGAAATCGGGGAAGTGAATGTGAACGTCGACCTTCTGATAGACGTCCGCCTCGAGCCCGAGGCGGTCGAGGCGCGAGCGCACGTAGCTCATCGCCGCGTGCCCGCTCTCCTCCATCCCCTTCTCGAGCAGCCCGGTGATGACGAGCTTGCCCTTGCCCGGCACCACGGTCGCCTCGGCCGGGAGCAGGTCGCCGCCGACGTTGGTCACCGCCAGGCCGTTCACGAGGCCGACCTCGTCCCGCTCCTCGCGCCGGCCGAGCCGGTACTTGGGGACGCCGAGGTACTTCGGGATGCTCTTCGCGACGACCTCGATCGGCTTGTCCTTGCCGTCGGACACGACCTTCCGGGCCACCTTGCGGCACACGCTCGCGATCTCGCGCTCCAGCGAGCGCACGCCGCTCTCCTTCGTGTAGTGGTGGATGATCGTCCGGAGCGCCCCCTCCGTGAAGTCGAGCGACACGTCCTCGAGGCCGCACTCCTTCCGCTGCCGGGGCACGAGGTACTTCACCGCGATGTTCAGCTTCTCGAACTCCGTGTAGCCCGAGAGCTGGATGACCTCCATGCGGTCCTGGAGCGGCACCGGGATGCCCGACAGCGTGTTCGCCGTCGTGATGAACATCACGTCGGAGAGGTCGTAATCGAGATCCAGGTAATGGTCGTTGAAGGTGTGGTTCTGCTCCGGATCGAGCACCTCGAGCAGCGCCGCCGCCGGATCCCCGCGGAAGTCGGTCGACATCTTGTCGACCTCGTCGAGCAGGAACACGGGGTTGTTCGTCCCGACCTTCTTGAGCGACTGGATCAGCTTGCCGGGCAGCGCGCCGATGTACGTCCGCCGGTGGCCGCGGATCTCCGCCTCGTCGCGGACGCCGCCGAGCGACAGCCGCACGAACTTGCGCCCGGTCGCGCGCGCGATCGACTTCGCCAGGCTCGTCTTGCCGACGCCGGGCGGACCGACGAAGCAGAGCACCGGGCCCTTCAGCTTCTTCGTCAGCGCCTGGACCGCGAGGTACTCGAGGATCCGCTCCTTGATCTTCTTCAGGCCGTAATGATCCTCGTCGAGGATCTTCTCGGCCTCGACGAGGTCATACCGCTCCTCGCTCTTGTCGTACCAGGGGAGCTCCAGGATCCAATCGATGTAGTTGCGCACCACGGTCGCCTCGGCGCTCGTGGGGTGCATCATCTTCAGCTTCTTGAGCTCCTTCTTGACCTTGGCGGCGGCCTCCTTGCTCATCCGCTTGGTCTTGAGGGCCTCCTCGATCTCCTGGATCTCGTTCTTGAACTCGTCGCGCTCGCCGCCGCCCAGCTCCTTCTGGATGGCCTGCATCTGCTCGTTGAGGTAGTACTCCTTCTGCGTCTTCTCCATCTGCTTCTTGACGCGACTCCGGATCTTCTTCTCCACCTGGAGAATCTCGATCTCGGCCTGCATCAGCTCGATGAGACGCTCGAGCCGCTTCTGCGGCTCCTCCATCTCGAGCAGCGCCTGACGGTCCGTCAGCTTGATGGTCGGCAGGTTGGCGATGATGGTGTCGGCGAGCCGCGAGGCCTCGTCGATGGCCTGCACCGCCATCAGGACCTCGGGCTGGATCTTCTTGTTGAGCTTGACGTACATCTCGAACGTCGACTGGACCGAGCGCATCAGCGCCTCGACCTCGACGCTCGCGACGGAGCTCTCGACGATCTCGTCGTACTCGATCAGGAAGTACGCATCGCTCTGGACGTAACGGCGGATGCGCGCTCGGCGCTTGCCCTCGATGAGGACCTTGACCGTCCCGTCGGGCAGCCGGAGCAGCTGCATGATGGCGCCGACCGAGCCGACGCCGAAGATGTCGTCCGGCGTCGGGTCGTTCGTCTTCGCGTTCCGCTGCGCGGCGAGGAAGATCTCCTTACCGCGGTTCATCGCCTCGTCGAGGGCGGCGATGCTGCGCTCGCGCCCGACGAACAGCTGCGAGACCATGTGTGGAAAGACGATGATGTCGCGCAGAGGGAGCAACGGGACGATGCCCCGCTCGGGTGCGTTCTTGCCGCGATCACTGTCGTTCTTGAAGAACATCCGCCGTCTTTCCGGGAGTATCGGGAGGCCGGGGCAGCCCCGCCTCGGTTGTCACACGTGGCTTGCTTGACTGCTGTACTTGCGCCGGAGCGGCGCGCGCCCCACGGGGGACGCGCGCGGCGCCGGCATCCTCGGAGGAGGCGCGCCCGACAAGGGCGCGCCGGACGCGCGCCGTCCAGCGCCGCGCGGGCCTGCGCCGCGCGCCCTGGACGGCGGCCCCCCTGGGGCGAGCGCTACGCGAGCTCCGCCTCCTTCGTGTACACGATGAGCGGCGGCTCGTGCTTGACGATCACGTCCTCGCTGACGACGACCTCCTTGATCCCCGTTCGGGACGGGACGTCGTACATGATGTCGAGCATCGCCGACTCGAGGATCGCGCGCAGGCCGCGGGCGCCGCTGTTCCTCTCCAGGGCCTGACGGGCCACCGCCACGAGCGCGCCCCGGGTGAACTTGAGCTTCACCCCGTCCATCTCGAAGAGCTTCTGGTACTGCTTGACCAGGCTGTTCTTCGGCTTCGTGAGGATGTCGATGAGCGCCTCCTCGTTGAGTTCGTGCAGGGTCGCGAGGATCGGCAGGCGGCCGATGAACTCGGGGATGAGCCCGAACTTGAGGAGGTCCTCCGGCTGGACGACGCTGAGCAGATCGCCCAGCTTGAAGTCCTTCTTCGCCTTGATGTCGGCGCCGAAGCCGAGCGTGTTCTGGCCGATGCGCCGCTGGATGATCTGATCCAGGCCGACGAACGCGCCGCCGCAGATGAACAGGATGTTGGTCGTGTCGACCTGCAGGAAATCCTGCTGCGGGTGCTTGCGGCCGCCCTTCGGGGGGACGTTGGCGATCGTCCCCTCGATGATCTTGAGCAGCGCCTGCTGCACGCCCTCGCCGGAGACGTCGCGCGTGATGCTCGGGTTGTCGCTCTTCCGGCTGATCTTGTCGATCTCGTCGATGTAGACGATGCCGCGCTGCGCGCGCTCGACGTCGTGATCCGCGTTCTGGAGGAGCTGGACGATGATGTTCTCGACGTCCTCGCCGACGTAGCCGGCCTCGGTCAGCGTCGTCGCGTCCGCGATCGCGAAGGGGACGTTGATGATCTTGGCGAGCGTCTGCGCGAGGAGCGTCTTGCCGGAGCCCGTCGGGCCGAGCAGGAGGATGTTCGACTTGGACAGCTCCACGTCGTCCGAGGAGACCCGGCTGTCGATGCGCTTGTAGTGGTTGTGCACCGCTACGGCGAGGATCTTCTTGGCGCGGTTCTGGCCGACGACGTACTCATCCAACGTCGCCTTGATGTCGGCGGGCTTGGGGACCGGGGTCGACCCGGCGTACGGCTCGTCCTTCTCGACCTCCTCCGCGATGATGTCATTGCAGAGCCCGATGCACTCATCACAGATGTACACCGTGGGGCCCGCGATGAGCTTCTTCACCTCTTTCTGCGACTTGCCGCAGAAAGAGCAGCTTAAATTGCCATTCGAGTGATCGTCCCGCCTTCGCTCCACTTCGACCCTCAGTGCGGTCTGCCAACGCTTCCGCTTCGATGAGCGGTGGGGTCACGCCGCGGCGGCCCCTTCCGCTCGGGATGGGGACGGCTTCCACCGTCCCCTGGATTTTCAGCGATGCGCAGCCAAACGCCGCGCTCGGATTCTAGTCCGGTGCCCGTACCGTCGCAAGCTAACGGGGGTGGTCTCCAGCCTGTGGCCGAAGTCAGGGAATCGCCCGATGGCGCCGCGACGCGCGCCGCCGATGAGGCTGCGCGCCTCGGGAAAAGCAGCGGCTCGAGCGAGCGCAGCGCGGCGCGCTCGACCAGCACGTCGCGCTCGACCAGCGCGGCGCGCTCGCCGCCGCTCGCCCCGCCGCGCGCACGCGCGCCGCGCCCGGCGCGACGTGGCGGCGACGCGCGACACCGCCGCGCGCGGCGCGACGCCGCGGCCCGACGCGGCTCCGCGCCGGCCCTCCGCCAGAGCACGCCCGCCGGACGAGGGGGCGCGGGCACCTACTTGTTCCGCTTCGGGAAGACCTCGTCGATCAGGCCGTACTCCTTGGCCTGCGTCGCGCTCAGGTAGAAGTCGCGCTCGATGTCCTTCGCGAGCTCGTCCCGGTTCTTGCCGGTGGCGTCGACGAGGATGTCGATCAGCGTCTCCTTGATCTTCTTGATCTCGCGCGCCTGGATCTCGATGTCCGTCGCCTGGCCGCGCGCGCCGCCGAGCGGCTGGTGGATCATCATCCTCGCGTGCGGCAGCGCGAAGCGCCGGCCCTTGCGGCCCGCGCTGAGCAGCACGGCGCCCATCGACGCGGCCTGGCCGATGCACATCGTCGACACCGGGCAACGCACGTACTGCATCGTGTCGTACATCGCGAGGCCCGACGTCACCACGCCGCCCGGGCTGTTGATGTAGACCTGGATCTCCTTCTCGGGATCCTCGCTCTCAAGGAAGAGGAACTGCGCGATCACGGCGTTCGCGACGAAGTCGTCGATCTCCGTGCCGATGAAGACGATGCGGTCCTTGAGGAGGCGGCTGAAGATGTTCCACTCCCGCTCGCCGCGGTGGGTCACCTCCGTGACCGTCGGGAGGATGTAGGCCTTCTCGCGTTCGAGAAACTCGATGGCTTGGGTGCGGGTTTCGACTCGTCGGGTCATCCGGTGCTCCGGGGGGTTTCCTGCCGCGCGGCAGGGGTTCTACTCCTGGGCCAGACTGCGTCCGATCGCAAGACCGAACGCGCCCGAGGTTACCGGAAAATGGCGGCCGCCCGCTGCGGTCACGCACGGAACTCGCGCCGCCCGCGCCCGGCGCTGGCGCGCCGTTCGCTCGACGTGCGCTCGATTTTCGCTCAGCATTTCGCTCAGCGCGCGCTCGACCTACGGGGTGCGGCGCGATGAGGGCGCCGCGCGCGCCCTGTGCGCGGGCGCGGCGCGACCCGGACGAACCGCGCCGCCGGCGCCGAGCCGGCGGCGCGGCGCCGCGGCTAGCCCGCGTCGGTGACCTTCGCGGCGGCCTCGATGATGTCGAGGATCTTGTCCTCGAGGATCATCCCGGCGAAGAGCTCGCGCTTCTGCGGCTCGCGGTACTCCGCCTTGATCTTCGCCACGTTCTTGCCGGTCTGCTCGGCCAGCTCCTGGTAGCCCTTCTCGAGGTCGGCCTCGGTGATCTTGACCTCCTTCGCCTTCGCGATCTCGGCCATGACCAGCCCCGCGCGCACCTTCATCTCGGCGTCGAGCCGGACGCGGGCGCGGAACTCCGGCGTCGGATCGACGCGCTGACCCTGCCGGCGCGCCGTCGCGAGCAGCTCGCGCTCGGCGAGCTGCGCCTGCTGGTCGACGAGCGACGGCGGGACCGGGATCGGGTTCGCCTTGCAGAGCTCGACGACGAGCTGCTCGGCGACCGCGTCGCTCGCCCGCTGCGTCAGCTCCTTCTCGAGCTTCTTGCGGAGCGACTCGCGGAGCGCGGGGAGGCTCTCCTCGCCGCAGTCCTTCGCGAACTCGTCGTCGACCTCCGGGAAGATGCGCTCCCGCAGGTCCTTCAGCGTGATGTGGAAGACCGCCTGCTTGCCCCGCAGATCCGCGTTCGAGTGCTGCTCGGAGAACGTGACCGGGACGTCCTTCGCCTGGCCGGGCGTCATGCCGAGGAGCGCGTCCTCGATCTCCTTGAAGACCTGGCCGCTGCCGAGCTCGGTCTCGATCTCCTGCTCCTTCGTGTCGCGCAGGGCGCCGGCGACCTCCAGGGTGAAGGAGATCGTCGCCATGTCCCCCTTGGCGGCGGGGCGCTCCGGCTCCGGCGCCTGCAGCGTCGAGTGCTCGCGCCGGAGGGCGGTGATCTCGGCGTCGATCATCTCCTCCGACGGCGTCGTCGAGGGGCGCTTCACCTCGAAGCCCTCCCACTTCACCTCGGCGATGTCGGGCCGGACCTCGAAGCGGGCCTTGTAGGAGAACGCGTCGTCCGGGCGGAGCTCGGCGGGCGCGATCGCCGGCTGGGACAGGGGCTGCACCTGCTTGTCGGCGAGCGCCTGGTTCAGCGTGGCGTCGACGAGCCGCTGGGCGACATCGGCGTGGATGCGGCCGCCGTAGAGGTGCGCGAGCACCTGGCGCGGCGCCTTGCCAGGCCGGTAGCCCCGGACCCGGGCCGTCCGCTGGAGCGCCGTATAGGCCTTGTCGACCTCGCTCCGGACGCGGTCCGCGGGGACCTCCACCTGAAACTCCATCAGCACGGGAGAAAGCTTTTCGACGTTGACTTGCATGGCGTTTTTTTCGAAGGGCGGCACTCGTGCCACGCGCCGCCGGGGGGGTCAAGACGGCCGAAAGGACGCTGCTTTAAAAAAAAGGAGCCCCGGCGGAGAGGCGGCCGCCGGGGCTCGGGGATCCCGGGAGGGATCGTGCAAGCTGATGCGGAGCGAGAGGCTCGCGCCGGTGCGGACGCCGCTGCGGCGCTCGTGCGCAGCGGCGTCCGCACCGGCGCGAGCGCGGGGCCTGCGAGGCTGGCCCGCGCCGCGCGGCCGCGCTCAGTCGTCGTCCGAGACGTCGAAGGGGTCCTTCTCGAAGTCGAGCTCGGCGTCGAACGACGACTCCTCCTCGACGATGTCCTCGAGCGAGAAGCCCACGCGGTTCGGGCGGAGAATCTCCCGCTCGAACTCTGCAAAGTTCTGATACGACCTGGGAAGCGGCATCTGTCCTCCTCACATGTGCCGAGGCGACGTCGGGGCGTCGGTCTGCTCGGCGAAGCTGGGCACCACGTCCGTGAGATCCTGGGCGGTCAGCGCCGGCCCTCGACGCGCGTCGAGGGCGGACGGCGGCGCGAACCGAGCGTCGACCTGCGTTGAAGCGAAGGCGAAAGCACGAGGACCTGCGCAGGCGCGAGCAATGCAGGCTCGCGCCCGTCGCACCAGAACGCGCGGGCGAGGACCCGATCGACCGGGCCGGCGTCGCCGCAGGGCAACAGCGCCCCGTTGAGGCCGAAGCAGCGGCTCCGCCTCGAGGCTCGCCCGCGGGCCAGCGGCCCCGTCGTTCGTTTACCTACACCCACATCAAGCGACATGTGGGTCACTGTAGACGCCCCCGCCGTTCAGGCCAACAATCCGGCGAGCGAACGGTGAACCGGGCGTAAACGGGCGTGATCCGCGCGTGAACCGCGCGTGAGCCGGTCGTCAATCGGTCGTCAATCGGTCGTGAATCGCGCGCGGATGAGCGGCGGGGACGCGTGCATCTCTCGACGTGCCGATGGGGGTCGTGTAAGCAGCCGGGTCGGACGCGACACAGCACGATGCCACCGCCCAACCAGGGGGGCGCGCCCGGCAAGACCGGCTCCGCCTCCAAGCCTTCGCCTGTCGTCCTCGCCGTCGCCAACCAGAAGGGGGGCGTCGGCAAGACCACGACCTCGGTCAACCTGGCCGCGAGCTTCGCCGCGGCGGAGTGCCGGACCCTGCTCGTCGACTGCGATCCGCAGGGGAACGCGTCGAGCGGCGTCGGCGTGCGGCGGGGGAGCTTCGAGCTGTCGCTCTACGACGTGCTGATCGGGCGGGCGGCGCTGAAGGAGGCGACCGTCGCGACCGAGGTGCCGCTCCTCGACGTGGTGCCCGCGACGCAGGATCTCGTGGCGGCAGAGCTCGAGCTGGTCGACGCGGACGACCGCGCGACGCGGCTGCGCCAGGCGCTGCGCCCGCACCTCGACGGGTACGCGTTCGTCGTCCTCGACTGCCCGCCGTCGCTCGGGCTGCTCACGCTGAACGCGCTCACGGCGGCGCACCGGGTGCTCGTGCCGCTCCAGTGCGAGTACTACGCGCTCGAGGGGCTGACGCACCTCATGGCGACGATCGACCGGGTGCGCAACGCCTTCAACCCGGAGCTCACGGTCGAGGGCGTCGTCCTCACGATGTTCGACGGGCGCAACTCGCTCACCCACCAGGTGGCCGACGAGGTGAAGGCGCACTTCCGCGTGTTCGACGCGATCATCCCGCGCAACGTGAAGCTCAGCGAGGCGCCGTCGCACGGCAAGCCGGCGCTGCTCTACGACGCGCAGTCGAAGGGGGCGCAGGGCTACCTGAGCCTCGCGCGCGAGATCCTGGACGGCCCGCCCGCCGCCGCGGCCGATCCGAAGAAGCGGCAGCGCGGGGACGCGGAGGGGGAGCCGCAGGCCGAGGCCACGACCACCACCGGAGCGCGCGCGAGGGACGCACGACCGAGATCATGAATGCCGATCAGAAAGGGGCGCGGCGCGCGCTCGGACGGGGGCTCGACGCCCTGCTCCCGGCGGCGCCGCCGGCGACAGCGACGGCGGCCGAAGGGCGCAGCGTGTTCGTGTGCGCGATCGAGAAGATCGTGCCGCAGAAGGGGCAGCCGCGGCAGCACTTCGACGAGGCCGAGCTGGAGGAGCTCACCGGGAGCATCCGCGAGCACGGGCTCATCGAGCCGCTCATCGTCCGCAGGACGCAGGCCGGGAACGACAGCTTCGAGCTCATCGCCGGCGAGCGGCGGTGGCGCGCGGCGCAGCGCGCGGGGCTCCGGGAGGTGCTCGTCGTCGTCAAGGACGTCTCCCCCAAGGAGGCGTTCGAGCTGGCCCTCGTCGAGAACGTGCAGCGGGCCGACCTCAACCCGATCGAGATCGCCGAGGCGTTCGACCGGCTCCTGCGCGAGCACAGCTACACGCACCAGACGCTCGCGGAGCGCGTCGGCAAGGACCGCACGACGATCGTCAACTCGCTCCGGCTCCTCCGGCTGCCGCCGCGCATCCGCACCATGGTGATCTCGCGCGAGCTCAGCGAGGGCCACGCGCGCGCGCTGCTCGGGGCGCCGAGCGACAAGGTGATGGCCGACGTCGCCGAGCGGACCGTCCACGGCAAGCTCCCCGTCCGCAAGGTCGAGGCGCTGATCAAGGCGGCGAAGGAGAAGGAGAGCCGCGCCGCCGGGGACGGCGAGGATCCCGGCGAGAAGAAGCGCTCGGGGAAGTCGCCCGCGATCAAGGACCTGGAGGCGCGCCTCATGCGGCGGCTCGGGACCCGCGTCGAGGTGCGCGACGAGGGCGGCCGCGGCGAGCTCGGCATCACGTACGGCTCGCTCGACGAGCTCGACAGGATCATCGCGCTGCTCGGCGCGTGAGCCGCCGCGGGCGGGCGCGCGCTCGCCCCCGGCCGGCGAGCGGGATCGCCCCCGGCGGGCGGGCTCGCGCCGCGACCGCGCTACTTGATCCGGGCGCTGAGCTCCTTCACCTTGGCGCGGGCGCGCTTGCCGATCTCGGTGTCGCCGCCGTGCTTGCCTGCCTCGGTGAGCGCCGCGAGCGCGCTCTGCGGCCTGCGCTCGGCCAGGAACGACAGGCCGAGGTAGTAGTGCGCGGCCGCGAACTTCGGGTCCACCTTGATCGCGGCCTGGTAGTCCGCGCGCGCCCCCGGCTCGTCGCCGAGCTCGTGGCGGCACGTCCCGCGGCGCACGTGGAACTCCGCCTCCGGCTTCAGCTTGATGGCGCGGTCGAAGGCCGCCACGCAGTCGGCGTACGCCTTCGCCGGCCCGAGCATCCGCCCGATGGTCGCGATCGTCGCCACGTCGTCGCCGGTGGCGGCGAGCGCCTTCTTCAGCTCCGCCGCGGCCCGGTCGAGCTCCTTGGCCTCGAACAGCATCGCGCCGTAGGCGAAGCGCGTCGCGGCCGAGTCCTCGGCCTTGAGCGCCGCCTCGTAGTGCTTGCTGGCGTTCGCGACGTCGCGCTTCAGGCCGTACGCGTAGCCCAGGTTCTGGTGGAGCGCGGCGCGGCCCGGCGCCTGCTCGATCGCCTTCGTGAGCACCGCGATCGCCTCGTCCGGCCGCGCGGGCTCGTCCAGGTAGAGCGCCGCCAGGTTCAGCGCCGCGGCCTCCAGCTTGGGATCGCGCTCGAGCGCCTTCTTGTACGACGCCTCGGCGCCGGCGCGGTCGTTCGTCTTCTCGTGCGCGAGCCCGAGGTAGTAGTGCGCCTCGGCGTTGCCCGGCTCGTGCTCGATCGCCCGGAGGAGGTGCGGCTTCGCCTCCTCGTACCGCTCGTTCTTGATGTAGGCCACGCCCCGATCGAGCGCGCTCGTCGACGTCCCCTTCGAGGTCGCCGCGTCGCTGCCGTCCGGCGGATCGGCGAGCAGCGGATCCCCGAGCTGCTCGCGCGGGGCCTCCTGCGCTCCACCACACGAGACGGCGCACGCCGCGACCGCCACCACCGCCACGCCCCGGCGCGCGGCGGCCGCCGCCCGCGCCGCGCGTGAAAACCACCCCTTGTTCATCCGACACTCCCTTCGCCGTCCAGGCCCTGGAGCACCGCGTGCAGCCGCTCCTCGACCTCTTGCATCCGCTTGCCGTTCGCGATCTTCGTCCCGTCCGCCTCGCTCACATAGAACACGTCGGCCACGCGCGTCCCCTCCGTGTTGATCTTGGCGACCGAGATCGACAGGCCGAGCTGGTAGAGCGCGTCCGAGATCGCGAACAAGAGGCCCGGGCGATCGCGCGCGAGGACCTCGATCACCGTGTGGTGCGACGCGCGATCGTCGATGGAGATCTGCGTCTTGACCTTCGGCGTCGGGCGCTCGCGCAGGCCGCCGCCGCGGCGCTTCTTGGCGACGTCCGCGCCGGAGATCTGGCCCGAGAGCACCGCCTGGATGTCGGCCACGAGCTTCGGGATGGCGCGGGCCACCCCCCCTACCCCCTCGCCGCGGTCGCGCACCCAGAACAGGTCGACCGCCTGCAGGCGCACGCCCGCGGGCGGCGACGACCCGGTCCTCGCGCGGAGCGCGACGCCGTCGTCGTCGCACGCGCGCGAGTGGATCTGCGCGGCGTGCACCTCGAGGCGCGAGGACGCGAGCGCCGCCGTGATCGCCGCCAGCAGGCCGGGGCGATCGGGCGCGACCACGCACACCTCCGCGGCCTCCGGGTGGCGCGACGGCACCAGCGCGACCGAGACGCTGTTGCCGCTCGACTCCTGCTGCCGGGCGAGCTCGGCGTGCGCCGCGATGGCGGCGGGGCTGTTCGCGAGGAGGTAGCGCTCGGGCATCGACGCGAGGTAGCGCGCCAGGAAATCGCGCTGCGCGCGCCGCTCCGCCTCGTCCGCGGCCGGGAGGTCCTCGAGGGCGCCCACCGTGCCGCTGATCGCGCGCGCCATGCGCTGATCGTCGATCCCGAGCGGCCCGCTCTCCCCGCGCGCGCCGCGCAGGGCCGCGTCCGCCGAGAGGTAGAGCTCGTCGAGCATCCGCGCCTTCCACGACGTCATCGACGTGGGGCTCGTGGTCGAGATGTCGGCGACCGTGAGCAGGTAGAGATCGCGCAGCCCCTCGCGGCCGTGCACCTCCTGGCAGAACTCCGAGATGGTCGCCGGGTCGTCGAGGTCGCGCCGGGTCGCGATGAGGTACATCACGAGGTGCTTCAGCACGAGGTGGCACGCCTCGTCGATGTCCTCCGGCGGGAAGCCGAGCCGCTCCAGGATCTCGCGCGCCATCTCGGCGCCGCGCCGGCTGTGGTCCTTGCCCCCGATCGCCTTGCCCACGTCGTGCAGGAGCGTGGCGAAGAACAGCATCGTCGGCCGCGTCGCCTCGGCGGCGAGCCGGCACGCGAGCCCGAACTCGCCCGCGAGCTCGCCGCGCACGAGCGCCGCCAGCCGATCGACCGCGGCGACCGAGTGCACGTCGACCGTGTACACGTGGTAGACGTCGTGGTGGACGCGCCCGACGACCGGCGAGAACTCGGGGATCATCGCGAGCAGGAGGCCGAGGTCGTGCAGCTCGCGGACGACCGAGCCGCTCTGGAGCGCCGTCTCCTTGCACGTGGCCACGAGGGTCCGGAACAACGCGGCGGCCTCGGGGCTCTCGCGGAGCGCCGCGCAGAACGCCGCGTCGCCGGCGGCGCGGACGATCGCCCCGCGCGCGTAGGGCAAGAGCGGGACGCCGCGCTCGACGGCCGCGGCGACCAGCCGCAGCGCGATCGGCGGGTCGGTCCGGAGCAGATCCGGATCGCTCATCGTGATGCAGCCGTCGAACAGGCGGATGCCGCCGCCGAGGTCCTCGTCGCGGCGGCGGCGCCGCGTGAGCGTCGGCGTGGCGCGCGAGACGATCATGTCGAGGGCGCGCGAGATGGTCCGGGCGCTCCGGTAGTAATCGCTCATCATCCGCTCGATCGCCTCGGGCGACACCGAGGGCTCGTCGGGCGGCGGCGCGGCCTTCCGGGCGGCCTCGGCCGCCTCGTTGTAGCCGAGCACGCCGGCGACGAGCTCCTGCTCGTCGAACGTCAGCCGGTCGGTCCGCCGGCCGGAGTGGGCGTGGAGGAGGTTGCGGATGCGCCAGAGCATCTCGGCGGCGCCCTGGATCTCCTCCGCCTCGCGGGCGACGAGCGCGCCGAAGCGGACCAGCGCGGCGAACTCGCCGACGCCGTAGCGCGCCTTCGCCGCCCAGCGGGCGACGTCGAGGTCGCGCAGCCCGCCGGCGCCGTTCTTCACGTCCGGCTCCAGGAGGTAGACCGAGCCGCCGAAGCGCTCGTGGCGCTGCGCGATCTCCTTGCCGAGCCGCTCGATGAAGCGGGGCAGCTCCGAGTGCGCGAAGAGGCCCGCGGCGGCGCGCTGCCACAGCGACTCGGAGAGCGACGCGTCGCCGACGACGTGCCGCCAGTCGAGCAGGCTCGTCGCGGTGGGCAGGTCCTCGCGCGCGCCCTCGACGAGGTCGTCGATGGTGACGACCTGGTGCCCCACGGTGACCCCCATGTCCCAGAGCGGGTAGAGCAGCGCGTCCGCGATGGCGCTGGCGCGCTGGGCGTCGCGGGCGAGGATGCGCACGTCGAGGTCGCTCCGCAGCGCGACGGCGCCGCGGCCGTAGCCGCCGACCCCGGCGATCGCGACCGCGTCCCACGCGGCGCGGCTCGGGGCGCCGGACTCGCGCAAGAGGTGGAAGAGGCGCGTCAGGAGATCGTCGAGCAGGCGCGCGTGGCGCCGGCCGAGGGCGACCCCGAGCGCGGAGGGATCCGCGGCCGGCGTGGAGCCGCTCGGCACGGCGCGGTCGAGCCCGGCGCGCTCGCGCGCGTAGGCGGCGCGGAGCTCGGCGAGCCCGCTGGGCCTGGACGTGGGGGAGAGATCGACGCTCATGCGGAGGGCTTTCGCTTTCTCAGGCGCCCGGGGCGCGGAAGGCGGTGACGTGGGCGTTCACCCGGACGGGGGTGAGGCCGGCGCCGCAGAGGCGCGGCGCCTCGCTCGCGGCGGAGAAGAGGAGCCCGCCGGGGCCGAGCTCGGCGGCGAGGCGGCGGGCCACCGCGTCGCCCGCGGGCTCTGCGAGGTACAGGAGGACGTTCTTGAAGAAGATGATCTGGAAGCCGCCGCTCGGCACGGCGTGGACCAGATCGCAGACCTCGAAGGAGACGACCTCACGGAGCTTCTGGGAGACGTGGAGCGCGCCGCCCTTCTGCTCACAATAGCGCTGAAGCAGGGCCGGCGGGAGCTGGTCGGCGGCCTCGGCCGAGTAGACGGCCTCGCGCGCCGCGTCGATGGCCGGGGCGGCGCGGTCGACCCCGAGCACGCTGAAGCGGCGGCCGGCGCTGGCGAGGACCATCCCGAGGGTATAGGCCTCCTCGCCGGTGCTGCAGCCGGCCGAGAGGCCGGCGATCGGGACGTCGGGCGGGATCTTCGGCAGCACCGCGGTGGCGATGGCCTCCCAGATGATCGGATCGCGGTAGAACCGCGTCTCGCCGACGCGGAGCGCGCTGACGATGTCCTCGACCGCCTTCCTGTCCTCGTGCAGGCGCTCGGCGGCCGCGAACGGGGACACGCCGTGCCGCGCGGCCACGCCGCTCAGCACGGCGAGGACCCGCTCGCGGACCCACCCCGGGGCGGCGAGGCTGCGGCCCAGGCCGAACCTGCGCTCGAGCTCGGCGAGCGCGAGGTCGACGGCCCGCTCGGCGGAGCGCGCCGCAGGACCTCCTCCCGCTCTCGGCGATCTGGCCATCGGGGGCGCCGCGGTCAGCCGAGGAAGCCGGCCTTCCTGGCCTGGGCTCCCTTGCCGCCGCCGTCGAGGGCGATGGCGAACACGTCCTTCAGCGCGAGCACGAAGGTCTCGCCCTTGGTGCTGCGCGCCTTGAGGAGCCCGCCCACGCTGAGGACCGCGTCGATCTTGGTCACCGGGAGCGACACGCCCTCGTGGGCGGCGTAGAGCGTGAGCACGCGCCCTTCCGGGAGCTCGGCCCAGCCGTCCTTGTCCGTCTTGGCCTCGGCCGTGTCGAGGGCTGCTTTGAGGATGTCGTCGGTCATGAGCAACGTTTCCGCCCCGCGCCCGGCCGCGTCAAGCGCGTGCTGTCCCTTACTGGATTGAACGGCGATCGGGGTCGTACGGGACCTCGTCCGTGGTACCGTAGTGCGCCGATGTGGAGAAGGCCTCCCAGCCAGCCCCCTCAGGACGGGGCCGCCTCCGGGGCGCAGCCGGGGGGCGCGATGCCGCCGGGGTGGGAGCCTGGGGACCACCTCTTCGTCGACGACATCAAGAAGTCGTTCGGGCCGACGAAGGTGCTGCACGGCATCACCATGCACCTCAGGCGGACCGAGACCGCGGTGATCATCGGCGGGTCCGGCGCGGGCAAGACCACGCTGCTCCGGCTGCTCATCGGCCTGGAGCGGCCGACCACCGGGCACATCTGGGTCGACGGCGTCGATATGGGCGCGCTCGGCGACTACGAGATGAACCGGATGCGCCAGCGGTTCGGGATGGTGTTCCAGTACGCGGCGCTGCTCGACTCGCTCACGATCTTCGACAACGTGGCGTTCCCGCTGCGCGAGCACCGGAAGCACATGTCGAAGCGGGACATCCGCGACAAGGTCGTGGGGATGCTGAACTCGCTCGGCCTGGAGAACAAGGAGGACCGGATGCCGTCGGAGCTGTCCGGCGGGCAGCGCAAGCGCGTGGGCCTGGCGCGCGCGCTGATGCTCGAGCCCGAGATCCTCATCTACGACGAGCCGACGAGCGGGCTCGATCCGCTGACGAGCCGGATGGTCGACGATCTGATCGAGGAGACGCGGGCGCGCTTCAAGGTGACGAGCGTGGTGATCTCGCACGACATGGCGAGCACGTTCCGCATCGCGCACCAGGCGTTCCTCGTGATCCAGGGGCGGGTGGTCGCGTCGGGGACGCCGGACGAGCTGGCGTCGGGCGACAACGAGCAGGCGCGCCAGTTCATCGCGGCGGCGGGGGTGGCGCCGGAGAAGGTGTCGCGGGTGAACCGGCCGGCGCTCGCGGACAGCACGAACGACGACGGCGGGCAGGTGATCGAGTTCCGGAAGGCGGCGGAGTAGAGGGCGGATCGCGGCGCGGGGGCGCCGCTCCAGGCGGAGCACCGCGGCGCGGCTACTACAGGCGAAGCACGGCGGCGCGGCGGCCGCGGGGCGTCGTCGCTTCGGAGAACCGGGGTGCGCTCCGGGCGAGCCGGCCGCGGGCGTCGAAGATGACGAGCGTCCCGCGCCTCCGCCGCAGGCGCGAAAGGTACTCGTCGAGCTGGGCGAGGCCCTCGCGGAGCGGGTCCTTCTGGCCCTTGCGCCACACCTTGAGCTCGAGCGCGCGCCGCTGGACGGCCCGGGAGCCGTCGGGCTTGCGGTAGGGGAAGCGGACGAGCAGATCGATGCGCCCCCGGCCGACGCCGTACTCGCGATCGATGAAGCCGCCGCCATTCACCGCGCGCTGCAGGAAGGCCATGAGGACGAGCTGGGGGGCGACCTCGGGGTACGGCATCCCGGAGGCGAGCACCTCGCCGTGCTCGTGCCAGAACGCGGCGAACGCGTGAAGCAGGCGCCGGAAGGCGAGGCGGCCGTCGGGCAGCAGGAAGCGCTCGGGCGGGGCGTCGATCCGCTCCTCGGCCGATGACGAGAGGACGCGGGCGATCACCTCGCGGTAGATGGGGTTCGCCACGCGCAGCGGCTTGCCCTGGGCCACGAGGCCGAGATCGCGGACGTAGGAGGCGTCGTCGTCGTAGGTGTCGCCGCCGCCCTCGTACGTTCCCGCCAGCATGGGCTCGAGCACGCGGCGGACGCGCGGCTCGGCGAGCTTGCTGACGAGCGAGTCGAGATGGGTGGTGCGCTCCAGGATGAGGCGCTCCTTGGCCTGCTCGACGTGCGCCCGCGTGATGGCCTCGCTGGGCGGAACGGCCAGCTTCTCGACGATCTCGCGGCCGAGCGCGTTGACCAGCCAGGGCTGGCCGGCGGTGAGCTCGAAGGCCCGGGCGAGCGCCGCATCGAGGAAGACCTGGCCGGTGTCCTCGGTGTGCTGGGCATAGAGCGCGCGGAGCTCTTCCTCGGAGAAGTCTCCGAGCCGTAAGGACTCGAGCTTGATGTTGAACGGGCTGGCGGTGCCGAGGCGCTCGGGATCGCCGCCGCTCGCGACCTTGTAATCGCGCACGTCGCGCAGGCAGCAGAGGATGACCGAGGCGGCAAAGTGATCGGGACGGCTGGGGAAGCCGGCGCGGAGCTGGCGCAGGATGCTGAGGAGGCCCTGGCCGCGCAGGGAGTCGATCTCGTCGAAGATGAGGACGAGCGGGCGCGGGCAGGCGCGCGCCCAGGCGGTGAGCGCCGCGGAGAGGAGGCCCTCGTCGCCCTCGAGCGAGAACGGCGGCGGCTGGAGCTCGGGCGGCAGCGCGATCTGGGCCGCGCGCGCGAGCTCGCGCAGGACGGCGCGCTGGGCGGAGCCGTAGTCGTCGCCCGCGGCGCTGCCCTCCTCGCAGGAGAAGAGGACGGCGGCGTGGCGGCCCGAGGCGGTGAGCCGCTCGGCGACGGCGCGGAGGGCGGTGGTCTTGCCGGTCTGCCGGGGGGCGTGGACGACGAAGTAGCCCATCTGCTCGACGAGGCCGGGGACCTCGGGCAGCCGGCTTTCGGCCGGGATCATGTAGTGCAGATCGGGGCGACAGGGGCCGGTCGTGTTGAAGCGGCGCTTCACCCGCCGAGCCTTGGGCCAGCGGCCGGGAAGAAGCAAGGGAGCACCCGCCGATACGACGGGCGCGACGGGCGCGATAAAGTGACGCGAATGGAGCGGTGGTTCTGGATCGGGCTCGGCGGCGCGGCGGGAACGCTGGCCCGTTACGCGCTGTCGATGTGGTGCGAGGGGCGCTTCGGCGCCGGCTTCCCGTACGGGACGCTCGCCGTCAACGTGCTCGGGTCGTTCTTGCTCGGCGCGATCGGCGAGGTCGCCGCGACGACGGAGCTCCTGTCGCCGACGCTCCGGCTCGGCCTGAGCACCGGCGTCATGGGCGGCTTCACGACGTATTCGAGCTTCAACAACGAGACGATCCGACTCATCCACTACAAGTCGTTGGCGGCGGGGCTCGTCAACATCGCGATCACGCTGGTCGGCTGCCTGCTCGCCGGCGTCCTCGGGATGATCGTCGCGAGGCGGCTCGTGGCGAGCTAGGGCGGTGGTGGCAGGCGGTCGCCTGCGGCTTGGCCGGGCGCCAGGTTCTACTACGATCTCGTGGTCATCTCC
The DNA here is from genome assembly GCF_051529605.1 of Sorangium sp. So ce296. Taxonomy (NCBI): domain Bacteria; kingdom Pseudomonadati; phylum Myxococcota; order Polyangiales; family Polyangiaceae; genus Sorangium; species Sorangium sp. So ce296. Next base: position 11,761,053 of record NZ_CP150325.1, on the reverse strand, counting down.
CTCAACGAGGCGGCTCGCCGGGAGCTGGAGGCAATGATGAAAGGCTACGAGTACCAGAGCGATTTCGCCAGGAAGTACATCGCGCTGGGTCGCGACGAGGGTCGCGACGAGGGCCGCGACGAGGGCCGCGACGAGGGCCGCGTCGAGGCGACGGCGCGCAGCGTGCTCACCGTGCTCCGAGTCCGCGGCATCGACGTGCCGGACGCCGTGCGCGAGCGCGTCATGGCCCAGAAGGATCCGGAGGTCCTGGAGCGCTGGCTCGAGCGGGCTGCCGCCGCCGCTTCGCTGGCCGAGGTGCTCGACGAGCCCAGCTGAGCTGGGCGCGGCGCACGGCGCTCCTGGTCCTGAGAGCGAGGATCAGCCGTCGGCGCCGAGGATCGGCGTCGTCTCTTCGGTCACCGGCACCGGGGGCGCGTCGCCCTGCGCTCCGCTTCCGGCGGGCGGGGGCTTCTGTCCCGGAGGCGGGGCCTTCTTGCCGGCGCTGCCGGAGCGGGCCTCGAACATCCAGGCGGCCTTGTTCAGCTCGGGAACGAGGATGGTTCCATCGACCCGGCGCGCCGCCCTGAAGGCGCGGAGGATCTTCTCGATCACGATCGCGACCCGCCCGTCCTGCAGATCGAGCGCCCGCTGCGTCACCCGGCGCCCGGCGGCGACCTGGACGCTCGCAACCCCGCGCACCCGCTGCGCCGTGGCCCTGAGCGAGGCCGCGCAGTCGGCGCCGACCCCGTAGTCCTCGAGGAGCTGCGCGTCCTGCGCCGGATCGGCCCGCCGGGTCTCCTCGATAAAGCTCGCGAGCGCCTCCAGGCCCTTGGCGAGGCTCTCCGGGGAATCCGCGCGCCCCACCACGGCGTCGACCCGCGCCATGCGGCGCGCGCCGAGCGCGTTGCGCAGGCCGTCGTAGCAGAGGTCGCGCTCGCCGATGCCATCGCGCATCGCGCTCCGCCCCTGCACCTCGAGCGCAGCCCGCGCGCCGGCCGCCTCGGTCGCCTCGGCGTCGTGCGCCCGCTTCATCGCCTGGAGCCGGCCCGCCTCGGCGACGAGCAGCGGCAAGAGCGCGTCGGGCATGCGCACCTTGGCGCGCTGCGATCCGGAGAGCGAGCCCAGGATCCGCCGCGCGGAGGCGACGAAATGCGGGGCGTCATCGATGAGGCTCTGCGAATCGATGCGCGTGCCCTCCGCGACGAGGTCCTCCTCGGGGATGCCGGCGTACGTCCGCGCGGCGAACGCGCCGTCGGCGGGGCCGAGCTCGCGCGCGAGCGCGTCGAGGGTGACGGTGGTGGGTGAAACGATGGGTGCCTCGGCCGGCGAGGTCGCCGGCGCGGGCTTTTTGGTCTTGGAAGTGGCCATGGGAGGAAAGGCTACGGGGGAGCGTCAACGAAGGGGAAGCGGGCACCTCCACGGGGCAAGATCGCGTCGCGGCGATCCGGTCCGGCGGGGTGCACCGCGCCGGCAGGGACGCGCAAGGCGGACGGCGAGGGGCGCGCGCGGCGGGCGCAGCGCGAACACGACGCCGGGTGGACGTCGCCACGACGGCGGGCGGCGCGCGCAAGACCGGCGGACAGCGGCGCGCAAGCCCGGTCAAACAAGCGCACCGCGGGCTGAGGCGCGCGCGCGGCGCGGCACGATGCGCGCACAGGCGGCTCGAACGCGCGCACAGCGCGGAGGTGTCGCGAGGAAGCCCTCTCGTACCGCGCACCAAAAAGCCCGGGAGCGCGCGCGCGACGCGTTGAAACGCGCACACAACGCACCGCGTCGAGCAAGCGTCGTCTCCTGACCTCCCGAGCGGCGACAGTCGGTCCGCGGGCCGCGGCCCATGGTGAAACTCAGAGAGAGCGCTCTGCAGTGTGGAGGAGCAGCACCAATTCGTCCCAAACGGGGACGTCGAGGTTACCGAGGGGTTGGGCGAGCGCCACGGCTCGCTGCGCGGCGGCTCGGGCGTTCCCGCCGTCGACACTCAGGAGGCGCTGAGCGAACTCGAGGTGTGCCGCTGCCGCGAGCACGCGGCTCACATGATCCTCTGCGGTATCGCCGAGGAGACGTTCCGCTTGGCCGATGAGGGAGCGCGCCGTCGCGAGGGCTCGATCGCCTTCCGGTTGGAACATGGTCCAGAGAAGCTCGACGGCCACGCCCGCGCGCATGCGCGATCGAAGGTCCAGGCCGGAGCGCCCCCATTCGGCGATAGAAACGAGCGCGCGCTCGAACCACGCCGAGGCGCCTCCACGATCGCCCAACACCGCGGCGAGGATGCCGGAAATACATGCATAGAAGGCATCTGCGCGTGAGCCGGCTTCCGGCTCGATCTGTCGGGACGGGAGCATCGGTGCATCCCTCGGACGCGCGAGAAGCCTCGACGCACGCTCGTAGTTCCCGCGAGCGATCTCGACGAGCGCCAGGGCAGCGCCGCAGCGGTCGGCGAGGCTCTCGTGCGCCTCCGGCCAAGACTCGCGCGGCTCGGCCGAAGCCTGTTCGAGACGGCGGAGCGCCGCATCGAGATCGCCAGCGAGGAGATCGAGATCCGTGGCCAAAATCAGGGCGACGGGATCAAGGTCGGTCCCTTGGACGCGCTTCCTTGCAGAACTCGGGAGGGATCTAGGACGGAGCAGCTCGGAGAGCTCCGCCCTGGCCGCCGTCACCTGGCCCCGCTCCGCGAGCCGAAGAACGAGCGATCGATCCCGCTCGACCGATGGCGAGCTCACGGCCAAAATCGCTCGATCGAGTCGTTCGGCGTCCGCGAGGTGCCCAAGGCACCACTGCACGAGCGCGTTGGCCCGCAGCGCACGAGCTCGCACATCAGGTGACAAGCGTGCGTCGATTGCATCTCCGCGGCGTTCGAAGCCAATCAGCAGCAGCGCGCGGGCCCCGTGGTCGACGGCCTCGGCAGCTCGACCTTGCGCGGCAAGCGAGATGCAAAGCGCCGAAAGCGCGCGGACCGTCTGCTCCGCGTCGTGGCCATCGTCGCTCTCGAGCAGCTCCGAGAAGAGCTCCTCGGCGGCGTTGAATCGTCGCTCGGCGAGCGCGGACTCGGCGAGGCGCAGCTTGCGTTGCGCGACGACCGACGGCTCGGCTCCTTCCGACGCGCTCTGACCGTAGGACGTCCGAGGGATGAGCTCGGGCGACGCGGCCGCCGAGAGGAGATCTTCGACCCAGGGCCGAACAACGAGATCGCCGCCGAAGAGCGCGAGTGGCGAGGCGGCGAAAAGCAGACGCAGCCCCTCGTAAAGGAGCGTCCCACCGATCGCTGATACCCTCGCCACGGGGAAGCCGGCCGTGCGGCCAGAGGACACAACAGACCTCGATCCCCTATAGAGAACATCCAGATCGAGGAGCTCCAAGAGCGATCCGCGCGCGCTCGCGTCCTCATCGATGACGTACTCACCGCTCCGGATCGACCATACATCCGGCGCTGCGGCCGCGAACACGGGCGCGAGCGCGGCCGGCAGCATCACCACGACCTCGCCGCGGGGCGGGCGCATGAGGTTGCGCTTCTCGTTCCACAGCGAGAAGAAGCGTGCCCACGCTGCCGTGTCCACATTCGCCGCGTGTGACGCGTCGATGATGTGGATCGCACCGCAAAGCTCCTCCGGCGGGTCGAGGAGCGGGAGCAAGATGCGGTCCGAGAGCTCGCCGTCAGTGAGCGGAGTGTCCTCTGCTCGCCCGCTGTACGGCTCCAGGAGAACGAATTCCATCTCGTCACGCCCGAGCCGCGGGAGCTCGAAGAAGAGCTGCGCGATCAGCCCGGCCGCCGCCCGGGGGCTCGCGCAGCGTGCGACGTAGAGGTGGAACCGCCGCGAGAGCGCGAGCGCCCGGATCAGCCGCGAGCGCTCCCCGCCCGCGGCGCCGGTCATGCGCCCTTCTCCGCCGCGGCGTCCTTCGCGTCGGGGAAGGGCCCCGCGAGCTCCTGCATCCCGGCCACCGACGGGTGGAGGTCGACCCACTCGTCGTCGTTGAGGTAACGCAGGATCACGTTGTTCTGGAGCAGGTGGTCGGCGGCCTCGCGCTCCTGTTCGTTGCTGGTGATGAGCTGCTTCGTGCGGTTCACCGTGGCGAGCCACGGGATCGCGCCGCTGTCGTAGACGATGCTCCGGTAGCCGTTCCCCGCGCGGCGCAGCTCCCGCTCGAGCGTCTCCCTGTCGACGGGGAACGTCTCGAGCTCGAGCAGCGTCTGGAGCAGCCGGACGATCTCCCGCGGGTAGCCGCCCGACCACAGCGCGATGGCGCGGAGCCGGTCGCGGAGCGCCGATTCGCCGAAGATCTCCCGGAGCGCGTCGTCGTCGATGCGCCGCTTCACGAGCTCGGTGATGACCTCGACCCCCTCGGGGTGAAGCCTGCCCTCGATATCCCGCACCTTGATCATGGGCAGGAACGCCACGGGCGGCTCCACCATGCGGCGCGCGAGCGCCGGCGGGACCGTGTAGAGCACGTGCACCGGCAGCTGGAGGTACGGCGCGCCGGTCGAGAAGATGCGCTCGGCGCTCTCGAGCACCGGCTTCCAGGTGAGGCTCGTGCCCCGCAGCTTCTCGAGCGAGTCGAAGAGGATCGCGATGCCGGAACGCCCGAGCTTGCGCGCCCGCCAGTCGAGCTCCCGGACCTCGTCGTGCACGAACCGGACGAAGGTGGACAGGTGCCTGGCGACGATCTCGCGGACCCGGTGGCGGACGGTCGGGTTGGTCTTGAGGTTGAGCTCGACGCCCGCCTTCGCCCCCGCCTCCACGCCCGCGGTGAGCTTTCCGATCTCCACGTCGGTCCGCGAGAGCCACGCCCAGAGCCGCCGGTGAGGGCCGTCCGTCAATGCGCTCGTCGCGTCGCCGCCCTCCGCCGCCAGGACGGCACGCTCGGCGTGGAGCAGCACGAGCGCGAGCACGTCCGAGATGTCGATCTCGACCGTGAGATCCAGGACATCGTCGGCGTCGATCAGGACCGTGAGGAGGTTGCGCCGCTTCGGATCGGAGAGCCTCGCCTCGAGCCGCTGGATCTCGGTGCTCTTCCCCGTGCCGCGGAGGCCGGTGAAGAGCTGGCAGACCGGCGTCCTGGAGAGCTCGATCTGGCGCGCGAGCTTGTTCGTCCAGTGCGCCCCGCGGACGCCGCGGACGTCGATGTCCACGTTGCGCTCATCCCCCGGCGACAGCGGCTCGTCGGGGTTGCAGCGGTTGTAGAGCTCCTGGAGGCGCTCGAACTCCATCGCCGGGAAGGTACCCGACGGCACCATGCACGTCAGGGAATTCGCGCCGCCGGCCGACGCCGCCCCCCCGGGTCACTCCACGAGCCCGCGCTCCTCGGCCGCCTCGTCCAGCCGCACGAACCTCGCTCCACCCCGCGCGGTCTCCTCGACGAACGCCCCCAGCGCCTCCATCCGCCTGCCGAGCGGCCCCCGGAGCTCCGGCTGGTACGCCGCGAGCGCCTCGAGGCCGTCCCCCCGGTCGAGGAAGTCCATCCCGTGCAGCTCCAGGTTGACGAGCGCCTCCCCGGCGCAGGCGCGCGCCAAGAGCCTCGCCCCCGTGGCGCCCGCGAGCCCCACGCTCGTCCCGATCACCGGCAGCCGCACCCCCGGCGTCACCTGGATCGGCAGCTCGACGAAGCGCCGCCCGCCGTGCCGGTACCACGGCCGCCCGGGCCGGTACGGCCGCCGCGGCGCCGCGAGCACCCGCGGGGTGTCCAGGATCGCCGCCGATCCCCTCCCCCCCGCGCGCTGCACCCCCATCGCGAGCGCCTTCGCCGCGTAATAGGGCGGGCACGGGAACACCGAGGAGTCGAACGCGACCCCGACCGCGTCGAGCGCGTCGAACAGCGCGTCGCTCACCGTGTACCCCGGCGCGCGGAAGCCCGTGGGCCGCCGGCCGACCGCCTCCGCGATCGCCTCGGCGCCCAAGAGGACGTCGGCCGCGATCGCGGGGCGCGGGAGCCGCGAGAGGTCGTACCGATGCGTGTACGAGTGGTTCTCGACCGCGTGGCCCGCGTCGCTCAGCGCGCGCAAGGCCGCCGCGCTCGCGGGGCGCGCGAGATCGCGGCCGATCGCGAACAGCGTGACCGGGATGCCGTGGGACGCGGCGAAGGCCGCGATGCGCGGCAGCGCCGTGTCATAGACGGCGCTCGGCGAGACCGCCGCCCCGGAACGCTCCGGGACGGCGAGCCCGTGAATGGCGAAGTAGTTCGGGACCTCGTCGAGATCGATCGAGACAGCGGCGAGGCGCCCCCCCATCGGACCGCGTCAGCTCGCGGCCATCTTCGCCACCTCGGCGGCGAAGTCGTCCTCTTTCTTGGCGATGCCCTCGCCGCGCTCGTACCGCACGAAGCGCGTGAGCTTGACCTCGCCGCCGGCCGCCTTCGCCGCCGCCTCGCGCAGCTTGTCGATCGTCTGGCCCGACACGCCGCGCGACGCCGCCTCGACCGACTCCTGCTCGATCAGCGCGACCTCCGAGAACCACTTGTTGAACTTGCCCTCGATGATCTTCGGCCACGCCGCCTCCGGCTTCGGCTTCGGATCCTCGCGGAGCTGCGCCTCGAAGATCTCCTTCTGCTTCGCCTTCAGCTCCTCCGAGACCTCCTCGCGACGGAGGACCAGCGGGCTCATCGCGGCCGCCTGCATCGCCGTGTCCTCGACGAACTTCTGGACCTCGGGGTGCTCCGCCACCGCCTGGCTCGCGGTCTCGACCGCCACGAGCACGCCGATCTTGCCGCCGAGGTGCACGTAGGCGTGCGCGACGCCGTGCTTGCCCTCGGGGACCGACACCCGATCCCACCGCCGCACCGCGATCTTCTCGCCGATGCGCGCCGTCAGCTCCGTCGCGACGTCGGCGACCGGCTTGCCGCCGATCGAGAGCTGCGCGACGTCCGCGCCGTCCGCCGCCTTCTCGGCCGCGGCGAGCACGTCGCCGACGAACTGCCGGAACGCGTCGTTGCGGGCGGCGAAGTCGGTCTGGATGTTGACCTCGACCATCGTCGCGCTCCGCCGATCGGCCGCGACCACCGCGCGAACCTCGCCCTCGGTGGCGGACGCACCGGCCCGCTTGGCGCTCTTCGCGAGACCCTTCTTCAGGATGATCTCGACCGCCTTCTCCATGTCGCCCTCGGCCTCCGTGAGGGCGCTCTTGCAGTCGCTCATCCCCGCCTGGGTACGCTCACGAAGCTCCTTGATCGCCTGCGCATTGATGCCGGCCATGGCTCTTTCTCCTTCAACCTAGATAGGAAGAGGCCGCGCCGAGCGGCCCCTCTTCATCGCACTTCAGACTGGTAACCACGAGGGCCCGCGCGACGAGCCGCCGGACCGAAGAGGCACAGAGGGCGCAGAGGCGTGAAATTTTCATTTCTGTCCCCGCGCCCTCCGCGCTCCCGCGGTCCCCACCGCTCCGGGCGGGAGGCGACGTTGGTCACCCCGCCGCCCGAGCGCCGGGCCGCTCTCCGATGCGGCTCGCGCCGCGCTACGACGCCTGCTGCTGGCGCGGACCGCCGCGGCCGCCGCGGCCGCCCTGGTAGACGTTGATCTCGTCGCGCTGGCCGCGGCCGCCGGCCGGGGGCTGCGAGCCGTGCGCGCCCTCGCCGTGATCCTTACGGCGCTGCGCGCCCTCGACGCACGCGTCCGCGACGCGCGCCGTGATCAGCCGGATCGAGCGGATGGCGTCGTCGTTGCCAGGGATCACGAAGTCGACGAGATCCGGGTCGCAGTTCGTGTCCGTGATGGCCACGACCGGGACGTTCAGCTTGCGCGCCTCGCTGATCGCGATCGACTCCTGGTGCGGATCGATCACGAAGATCGCCGCCGGCAGGCCGCCCATGCCCTTGAGGCCGCCGAGGTACTTCTCGAGCCGCTCGCGCTCCTTCTCGAGGCGGACGACCTCCTTCTTGAGCAGCTGCTCGTAGGTGCCGTCCTCCTTCATGCGCTCGAGGGTGCGGAGGCGATCGAGGCCCTGCTTGATCGTCCGGAAGTTCGTCAGCGTGCCGCCGAGCCAGCGGTTTGTGACGAAGTACATGCCCGACCGGCGGGCCTCCTCCTGCACGATGTCCTGCGCCTGGCGCTTCGTGCCGACGAACAGCACGTGGCCGCCGCGGCCGACGGCGTCGGTCAGGAAGTCGTACGCGCGCTTGAAGAGCCGCGTCGTCTGGTCGAGATCGATGATGTGGATGCCGTTGCGCGCGCCGTAGATGAACGGCCGCATCTTCGGGTTCCAGCGCTTGGTCTGGTGGCCGAAGTGCACGCCCGCGTCGAGCAGCGAGCGGAGCGGGAGCGGGAAATCCCCCGGCTGGGGGGCAACGGCCTGCATGGTGTCGGCCGCCGGGGCGGATGCGGAGATGCTCGTATCGGTCACGGCTGTGTCCTTTCGGTTGGTCCGCCGCTCCCCCTCCCGCCGCCAACCCCACGCGCGGACAGGAGCGTCCGAGCCGATGGGGCACCGGGCCGCGGAATGCCGTGGGTGCCAGGAGAGCGTGTGGATTTCGTCGCAGCGACGGCGAGGATTCGACCGCCGCTGTCCCCCTCGTCACGAGACCGTGAGAAGGGGGCGGTTTGCTACCCCGATGCGCCGCGCTTGTCAAGCGGAGGCGGCCGTGAGCACGGGGCCGATATTTTCAAGTATTTATGCAAGGTTGCGCGGGGTTATCGAGCCGTCGGAGTTGTCGGGGTTATCAGAGCGAGCGCGCCGCGACGTTCGGCGAGCACGCTCGCGGCGTTCGGCGAGCGCGCCCGCGCGTCGCCTCGCCCCGCCCCGCATGATTCCGACGCGGCCGTGCTGCGCGGGCGAGACCGCGCGCGGCACGAAAACGCTGCGCCGCGGGCCGCGGTGCGCCGTGTCCCGGCATCCACGATGGCGTACACTCGGCGCGTGCGAACCGCGTCACGACGCTTCCTTCCTGCACGCTTCGCCCCGATCTGCGCAGGCCTCGCGGTCGTCTCCGCCTGCATCGCCACGGCCCCGAGCGGCATCCGCCGGCAGACCGACGGCGACGGGGGCGGCGGCGGCGACTTCGGGGTGGATCCGCAGACCACGTCCTCGTCGGCCAGCACCGGGCTCCCGGACGCGGATCCGCACGCCCTGCTCGGCGCGGACCCGACGCACGGCCCGTTCAACGGGGGCCAGCGCGTCCTGCTCCACGGAAACGGCTTCAGCTCCAAGGTCCGCGTCTGGTTCGGCGACGTCGAGGTCGATCCGTCCGCGATCGTGCCCATCGATCCCAGCCGGGTCCAGGTGGTGGCGCCGCCGGGCGCGGCCGGGCCGGTGGAGCTCGCGGCGCAGAACGGCGACGACGCCTCGACCCGACGATCGCTGCCGGGCGGCTACGTCTACGACGCGCTCTATGCGTCGCCGTCGAGCGGGCCCATCTCGGGCGGCACGGCGATCGAGCTCATCGGGCAAGGCACGCGCTGGGACGCGACGACCGTCGCCAGGATCGGTCAGAAGCCCTGCACGTCGCTCGCCGTCCTCGGGCCGACCCGGCTCGCCTGCACCGTGCCCCAGGGCACGCCCGGCGCGAAGACGATCTCGGTGACGACCGGCGACGAGACGATCCTCGTGCTCGACGGCTACACCTACGAGGACAGCCAGAACGGCTACAAGGGCGGGCTCAGCGGCGGCCCCCTCGCCGGTCGGCTCAAGGTCCTCGTCTACAACAACTTCACCGGCGACCCGATCCCGGGCGCGCGCGTGGTCGTGGGCAGCAGCCTCTCGTCCGCGCTGCTCGGCGAGGCCGACGCGTCCGGCGTCGCCGTGTTCGAGGACGCCTCGCTCGACGCCCCGCGGACCGTCACCGTCGCCGCGACGTGCCACAGCCCGATCTCGTTCGCCTCCGTGCCGGTCGACACGGTGACCGTGTACCTCGACCCGGTGCTCACGCCCGCCTGCGGCGCCTCCGGCGATCCGCCCCCGCCCGTCGGCGGCAAGGTGGGCAGCGCGGCCGTGCTCGACGGCGAGCTCGTCTGGGACACGGCGCTGGACCCCGGGGCCGCCGCGTGGGGCAACATCCCGAGCCCGCAGCGCGAGACCGAGCGCAAGGCGGCGTACGTGTTCACGACGGGGGCCGACCCGCTCGCGACCTTCCAGCTGCCGCCCGAGTACCAGGCGATCACCCCGGACACGCCGGGAGAGCTCGGGCACGGGTTCACGATGTACCTCGCGCCCGGCAACCGCTCGATCTACGCGCTCGCGGGCGTCGAGGATCGATCGACGACCCCGCCCCGCTTCACCGCGTACGCGATGGGGATCGTCCGCGGGATCCCGCTGCTGCCGAACCGGGTGACGACGGACGTGTTCGTGCGGATCGATCAGCCGCTCGATCACGCCCTCACGATGGAGGTCACCGCGCCCGCGAAGGGGCCGAAGGGGCCGGATCGGATCAAGGCGAACGTGTCCTTGATGATCGGCAACGACGGGTTCGCCACGCTGCCCGCCGGCTCCCAGAGCCCGCTGATCCCGTTCGACGGGCGGCTGTCGTTCGTGGGCGTCCCGCCGCTCAACCGCGATCTGCTCGGCGCGAGCTATCACTCGTCGGCGCGCGCCGTCACCGGCCAGGCCGGGCTCGCGCCGCTGTCCGTCGTCGGCCGCGCGCTCTCGACCACCACGAGCGCGCCGGTGCGCATCGGCGATTTCGTGGGCGTTCCGACCCTGGAGACGCCGGCGCAGAACGGCGCCTGGGACGGCGCGCACCTCGCGACGTCGTTCGCCGCAGGCGCGCCCGTCGACCTCAGCGTCTACGACATCGCGAGCGGCAGCGGCCTCATCCGGTGGACGGTGGCCGTGCCCGCCGGATCGCACGCCGTCGAGCTGCCCGACATCCGGCAGCTCGGGCTCGATCACGGCGCGCTGCCGCCGGGGCCGGTCACCATCGGCGTGTACGGGGCGCGGATCGACGGCTTCGATTACGGCAAGCTCGTCTACCGGCAGCTCACGCCGCAAGGGATGTCGGCGTACTCCCTCGACAGCTTCAGCGCACACCTGTGATGAGCGAGCCGCCCCCCCCGACGCGATCACGCAGGTCACGCCGCCGCGCCCGCCCGCGGCGCGCGGCGGCCGCCGCCCTCCTCGCCGCCGCGGCGCTCGCGCTCGCGCCGAGCTGCTTCGACAGCGGCCTCCGGTGGGGCGAGGTCCCGGACGATCCGCCGCCGCCCCCGCCGTGCACGGCCGGCGAGATGCGGTGCGGCGCGGAGCTCTCGCGCTGCGAGGAGACCGCGGCCGGGCCGGCGTGGGTGACGCTCGAGGACTGCGCCGCGCAGGGGCTCGTGTGCGCGTCGATCGACCTCGGGTGCAGGGCGTGCGTGCCCGGCGTGACGTCGTGCCGAGGGCAGGACGTCGTGACGTGCGCGCCGGACGGCAGCTTCGGCGGCGTGCTCGAGACGTGCGATCCGGACGCCGGCGAGGCGTGCCGCGGCGGCGGCTGCCTCCACCTCTGCGCGGCCGCCGAGGTCGAGCGGAGCAACGTGGGGTGCGAGTACTGGGCGGTCGATCTGGACAACGCGCTGATCGACGCGACCAGCAACGCGGCGGCGCAGCAGTTCGCGGTGGTGATCTCGAACCCGCAGCCGGACGTGCCCAACGAGGTCCACATCTTCCAGGACGACGGCGCGCCGGGCGATCCGCCCGCCCCCGTGGAGATCGCGAGCGCGCTGATCGCGCCGCTCTATCTCCAGGTGTTCAAGCTCGGGCCGCGCGAGGTCGATGGCAGCCCGGAGGGTGAGTACAACGCGGGCACGCACACGGCGCTCACGCGGCACGCGTACAAGATCACCTCGAAATTTCCCGTCGTCGCCTACCAGTTCAACCCGCTGGAGAACGTCAACGTGTTCTCCAACGACGCCTCGCTCCTGAAGCCGCGCGAGGCGCTGACGTACAGCCCGGGCGCGCTGTCGACGGCGTACGTGGTCGCCGGGTGGCCGCAGACCATCGCGAGCACGGACGATCCGGACACGAACTTCGATCCGCTGAACCCGACCGATCTGCGGGCGTTCTTGACCATCGTCGGGACGCGCGAGGACACCACGGTGCAGGTGAAGACGACGGCGAAGATCGTCGGCGGCGGGCCGGTCCCGGAGACGCCGGCGGGCGGGTCGATCGAGGTCAAGCTCGGCGCGTTCGACGTGCTCAACCTGGAGACCGGCGGGTTCAACGAGGACTTCACCGGCTCGGTCATCAAGGCCGACCAGCCGATCGCGGTCTTCACCGGCGGCGAGGCCTCGGACGCGCCCCACTTCCCGAAGCTCGCGGATCGGCGCTGCTGCGCCGATCACCTGGAGGACCAGCTCGACCCGATCCGCGCGACCGGCAAGCGCTTCGCCGTGCCGCACACGCCGAACCGGTCGCAGACGGTGAAGCAGGCAGGCGCGCAGATCGAGGTCGTGCCCGAGCCGGAGTTCGTCAGGATCATGGCCGTGAGCAGCAAGGGCGCCGCGATCACGACGACGCTGCCGCCGCCGGACGACCGGATCACGCTGTCGTCGCAGGGCCAGTTCCACGAGGTGATGGCGTGGGGCGACTTCGTGATCGACAGCTCCGAGCCGGTCATCGTGTCGCAGATCATGGCCAGCCAGAACGCGACCGGGGTGCGGCAGGGGCTGCCGGGCGGAGACCCGAGCCTCGTGATCCTGCCGCCGATCGAGCAGTTCCGGCAGGACTACGTGTTCCTGACGCCGGACAAATACGCGTTCGACTTCATCTCCGTGATCGCGCCGCCGTCCGCCGTCGTGCGGCTCGACGGCGTCGCGCTCGGTCCGGAGGAGTGCGAGATCGCGCCCGCGGACGGGCTCACCGACGAGCAGCGCGGGGGCCGCACGCCGCCGTTCGTCGTCTACCGCTGCCAGCTGAGCTTCGCGTCGATCGATCCGACGCTGCCGGCGCCGGACAACGTCCGGCCCGGGCGGCAGCGCGACGGCGTGCACCGGATCGCGGCCTCCGCGCCCGTGGGGCTGCTCGTCACGGGGTTCGACTCGTTCGTGAGCTACGCGTACGCGGGCGGCACCGAGCTCCGGGAGATCGCGGCGCCGGACTGACGCGCGGCGCCGCCGCGGGCCGACCTGGCGCGGCGGTCATTTGCCGGCGCCGCCGAGCAGCCCCTTCAGCTTCGCCACGAGGCGGAGCGCGTCGAGCGGCGCGAGCCGATCGACGTCCACGGAGCGGAGGGTCTCGAGGACGGCCGCCTGCTCCGGCGTCACGGCGGCCTGCGCCGGGACGAACAGGTCGAGCTGCGCGGCGCCGCCGCGCGTGCGGCCGCGGAGCGAGGCGTGCTTGCCGCCCGGCAGCGCGGCGCCCGACTCCAGGGTCGCGAGGATCGCGCGGGCGCGCGCGAGCACGCCCTCGGGCACGCCCGCGAGCCGCGCGACCGCCACGCCGTAGCTGCGGCTCGCGGGGCCAGGCTCGAGCTTGTGCAGGAAGATCACGTCGTCGCCGTGCTCGCGCGCGGCGACCGAGTAGTTCGCGATGCCCGGCGCGCGCGCCGAGAGCTCGGTCAGCTCGTGGTAGTGCGTCGCGAACAGGGCGCGGCAGCCGATGGCATCGAACAGGTGCTCGGCCACCGCCCAGGCGATCGCGAGGCCGTCGTAGGTGCTGGTGCCGCGGCCGATCTCGTCGAGGATCACCAGCGAGCGCCGCGTGGCGTCGCGGAGGATCTCGGCCGTCTCCCGCATCTCGACCATGAACGTGCTCTCGCCCCGCGCGACGTTGTCGCTCGCGCCCACGCGCGAGAGGATCCGGTCGACGAGGCCGATCTCGGCCTCGCGCGCCGGCACGTAGCTGCCCATCTGCGCGAGCACCACGATCAGCGCGACCTGGCGCATGAGCGTCGACTTGCCGGCCATGTTGGGGCCCGTGATCAGCCAGAGCCGCTCGCCCGAGAGATCGAGGCGGGTGTCGTTCGGCACGAAGTGCCCCGCGGCCGCGTAGCGCTCGACCACGGGGTGGCGGCCGTCGCGGATCGCGATCGCCTCGCCGGCCGTGACGTGCGGCCGCACGTAGTCGTTGCGGTGAGCGACGTCGGCGAGGGCGGCGGCCACGTCCCACGCCGCGAGCCTGCGCGCGAGGGCGCGGAGGCGGCCCTCGCTCTTCGCCACGAGGCCCCGCAGCCGATCGAAGAGCGAAGCCTCGCGCTCCAGCGCGCGCGCCCCGGCGTGCTCGATCTTGTCGGCGAGCTCGTCGAGCTCGTCGCTCGTGTAGCGCTCGCCGGTCGCGACGGTCTGCTTGCGGCGGAAGCTGTCCGGGACCTTGGCGACGTGCGCGCGCGTCACCTCGATGTACCAGCCGAAGACGCGCGTGTACTTGACCCGGAGCGACGGCGCGCCCGTCTGCGAGCGCAGCTTCGCCTCGAGCGCGAGGATGAGCTCGGTCGCGTTCTTCTCGACGGCGCGCGCCTCGTCGAGCTCCTTGTCGTAGCCCTCGCGGAAGATGCCGCCCTCGCGCGCGTTCGGCGGCGGCCGCTCGATCAGCGCGGCGGTGAGCTCGGCGCAGACGTCGGCGGCGACGTCCACGGCCGCCGCCTCGGCGAGCAACGGCGCCGCGCCGCCGTCGCCGAGATCGGGGATCGACCGGACCGCGGCGACCGCCGCCGGGGCCGCCGCGAGGCCGTCGCGCAGGCAGCCGAGGTCGCGCGGCGTGGCCTCGCCGAGGAGCGCGCGGACGCTGAGGCGCTCGAGGTCGCCGACGCCGCCGAGCGCCTCGCGCAGCTCGCCGCGGGCGCGCGGGTTCGCGACGAAGAGCTCGACCTCGTCGAGGCGGCGGCGGATGGCCGCGACGTCGGCGAGCGGCGTGAGCAGGCGGCGGCGCAGGAGCCGGGCGCCGCCCGGGGTGACCGAGCAGTCGACGACGTCGAGCAGCGTGCCGCGGCGGCCGCCGTCGGCGGCCCGCGCGAGCTCCAGGTGCGCCTGGGCCGTCTCGTCGATGCGCAGCGTGCCCGAGGTGTCGTGCGGGGCGATGCGCCGCACCGGGATGCGCGCGCCGGGGCTGCAGCGACGCGCGAAGCGCAGCGCCCGCGCCGCCGCGCGCACCGCCGGGAGCGGGTGCTCGGCCAGCGCCGCGGCCGAGATCGGCTCGATCGCGGCGTCGTCGAGGATCGACGCGACGTCGGCGCTGTCGAGCTCGTCGTCGTCGCGCAGCGCCGCGCGGCAGGAGAGCGAGGTCGCGGCCGCGCGGATGTCCGGCAGATCCCGGGCGATCAGCGCCTCGCGCGGATCCGCCCGGGAGAGCTCCGCGAGGAGCGTCGCGGCGTCCGGGACCGAGGTGGCCGAGAGCTCGCCCGTCGAGAGATCGAGCAGCGAGAGGCCGTACGGCCCGCTCGCCGCGCCGGCCTCGCCGGCCTCGCCCCGCCGCGCGCCGCCGCCGTCGACAGCCGCGAGGTAGTGGTTGGCGCGCGCGTCGAGCTGCTCGGTGTCGGTCACGAGCCCCGGCGTGACGACGCGCACCACCTGCCGCGGCACGAGCCCCTTGATCTTCGACGGGTCCCCGCACTGCTCGCAGATCGCCACCTTGTGGCCGAGCGCGAGGAGCCGCGCGATGTACCCGTGCGCCGCGTGGTGCGGGACGCCGGCCATGGGGACCTCCTCGGGCTCCCCCTTGTTGCGGCTCGTGAGCGTCAGGTTCAGCGCGCGCGACACGAGGACCGCGTCGTCGTTGAACATCTCGTAGAAGTCGCCCATCCGGAAGAAGAGGATCGCGTCCGGGTGGAGCGCCTTCGCGTCCTCGTACTGGCGCATCACCGGCGTGAGCTTCTTCCTGGCCGCGGGCTGCTCGGACAGTTGCATCGCCGGGGTTTTAACCGCGACGCCCGGTGAGGTCTACGCGGGACTCGCGCGTTTGCAGCGCGCTTATCCCGCGGTTTTCGTGGAAAACTCGGCGGAGAAACCGGAATGGCGCGCGGGCTCGGCGACCGGCTCAGTGGAACTGGCGCACGACCTCGGCGCCGTTTCCGCCGAGCAGGATCAGGCCCTCGAACGAGCCGTCGGTGACGGCGATCTCCCCGGTCGCCGGGACGGGCCGGATGGCCTGGGGCTGGAGCTCCACCTTATTCCTGACGAGGTCGATGAAGAGGGGGTTGAACGCGCCCTGGGTGGTGAAGCGGAACTGCATGTCCTGCTCGGGCACGCCGCCCGTGATGGCGAAGCGGAACATCGGGTTGACGAACGCGCCCGGCGCGCCGTCGGTCACCCGCCCGTCGACGAGCGTGTGCGCGACGCGCCCGTTGAGCCGCGCGAGGCGCGCGTCGCACGAGTTGCGGCACCTGCCCGTCTCGGGATCCGCGATCACGTGGTGCAGGAAGCCGGTCGCGTTGCTCCGGACCACCCACTGGCGCGCCGGGCGGACGTCGAGCTGCACCTCGCCGGGGAAGCAGCACGCCGCGAACGCGACCTCGTCGACGGCGGGATCGCGCGACTCGAGCGCGAGGTGGTCCTCGTAGGCCTCGGCGACGCGGAGCCCCGGGCGCGACGTGATGACGCTGCCGTACTTCGCGTTGCAGCTCTCGAACGAGCACACGGCCGGATCGACCTCGTCCCAGTAGCCGGCGTCCTCGCCGGGGAGCTCGGACGTGATCTGCACGAAGTCGGCGAGCTCGGCGGCCTGCGCGTCGGCCTCGCCCTCGGGGGCGCCGGCGGCGAGCAGCTGCTCCCTGACGCTGGCCCGGCTCTGCACGCCGCGGCGGCAGAAGCGGGCGTCGCCGCTCCTCACGGCGCCCTCGTCGAAGTGGACGAAGGTCCGCGTGAAGCCGGGGAGCGTCCCCTCGAAGGTGACGGTCCACGCCTCGTTGACGAGGTGCACGCGGGGGTCCTCGAGGTTCATCGCCAGGGCGTGCTGCGGCTCGCCGGACCTCAGCACGAGCCCCTGCTCGTCGAGCGCGCTCTCGCCGGCGTCGGCCGACGCGATCGCCTCGCGCTGGGCGCCCACCGCGAGCGCGAGCGGCGGCGCCTCCGGCTCGGGCGGGAGCGTGGCGCGCATCTTCGGGCTCTCCGCGGAGAGCTGCACGACCGTGCCGAGGCGATCGTAGAGGATCGGCAGGCTTTGCACGCCGGGCTCGAGGACGCCGGCGGCGTCGTCCGTCGCGACGTAGGCCTCCGAGCGGAGCGCGTGCGGGAGGACGACGTTGCAGGAGACCTCGCCGCTCGTCTTGAGCGGATCGCCGCCGGCAGGCGCCCCGGCGCAGCCCGCGCGGGCGCTCTGCTGCTCGGGCCCGCGGCAGGCCGCGTCGAGGTCGTCGACGTCGACGACCGCGACCTGGCCGTTCGTGAGCGCGAGGTAGGCGAACGAGCCGCGGAGCTTGAGCGGGCCGGCGCCGGCGTCGCGGCCCGGCGACGTGCGGTACAGCGTCTCGAGGTCGCACGAGGCGACGTTGATGTCGCACTGCTTGAGGCCCGGATCGGGATCGCACCGGAGGCCCTCCGGCGCCACGCCGGTCGCGGGGAGGATGGCGGGGGCGTCGCGATGGATGATCGCGAGATCGCGGACCGGCGCGGTCAGCCGGATGCGGTCGGGGGGCTGGAACGGGTTCCACTCCGGATGGGGGCGCGCGAGCGGCGACCGGCTGGACGCGCCGTCGCTCACGTCGAAGACCATGACGCTGCCGTCGCCCGCGTCGACCGCGTAGAGGTAGCGGCGGAAGTCGGGCGGCAGCGCCTGGCTCACCGCGATGCGGCTCGTCGTGACGACGCGCGCGGGGTCGAGCGTCGACGCGGGCAGGAGCGGGGGCAGCTCGGCCGGCGCGCAGGGCGTCGGGAGGTGGACGACGTGGATCACCGGCGCGTCGAGATCGCCGATGAACAGCCGGTCGCCCGCGAGCGCGAGCCCCGCGGGCCGGGGCGACGCGATCGCCTGCGCGGGGGTCGCCGGGGTCTCCGGCTGGACGCACGCGGCGGGGCCGTCCGGCGCCTCGTCGGGCGCCGGGGCGGGCGGCGAGAGGGGCAGCGAGACGTCGAGGGGGACCCACCGCTCCACCTCACACGGCGCGAATCCGCCCTCCTGGTACCGCTCGTCCTGGAGGAGCGTCTGCGCGTCGATCACGGCGAAGCCGCCGAGCTCGGGCATGCTCACGAGGAGCTTCTGCCGGCCGAGCCCCTCCTGGCTCAGGTCGCCGCCCCCGCCGCCGCAGGCGTCGGCGGCCGCCTCGACCTCCTCGGGGCTCGCCGGCTCGACGTCGTAGGCGCCCGAGCACGAGGCCCGCAGCTTGCCGTCGGGAGCCGGCGGATCGGAGGCGAGCAGCACCTCGCCTGGCGGCGAAGGGAGCGAGCACGCAGGCCACGAGGTGAGCGACGGGACCGGACAGCCGGTGCGCGGCACCACCTTCGCCGACGGGAGCGCGAAGATGCCGGAGCGCCCCGGCTCGGCGACGGCGACGAACGACGCGGTGCCGCCCGGCGTCGCGATGATGTCGACGGGCTGGGCGCCGACCGGGAGGAAGCTCGCGCCGGGCGTGCCCGTGTCCTGATCGAGGATCGGCGCGCTCTCGGTGGTCAGGTCGATGACCGCGATCTCGCCGCGCAGCGTCTGCGTCACGAGGGCGTAGAGGTGCGGCAGCGTGGCCTTGCCCCCGCTGGCCGCGTCGACGCCGAAGTCACTGGGCGACTTGGCCGTGCGGTCGCCGCAGTCGGTGATCGGCAGCGAGCGCACCACGCCCGGCGCGTTCGGATCCGGCCGGTCGACGGCGAGGCAGACGAAGGCGCTCTGGCCGGACTGGGACAGCGCCTCGACGGCGACGGGCTCGGGGTCCTCGGCGCACCCGGCGAGCGCCAGGACGGAGGCAGGGGCGATGACCGCGGCGCGCAGCTTCATTGGGACTCCCGGGGCGGGACCGGCGTGCCCACCGTGAGGATCATCGATGGGGGCATGGTCTTGCGCAGGTCGAGGTCGACGACGCCGAGGTACGAGTCGGTAAAATGCGCGATGTACATGAGGGAATAGGGTTCGCAGCCGTCGCTGCCCGGCGCGCAGTCGCAGCGCTCCTTCTCGTCGCCGCAGGCGTAGCCCGTGTCGAACGCGAGCGCCTGCGGCCCGCGCCCGGTGGTGATGACGGCGTCGACCTTGCGCGCTTCCGGGTCGTAGGAGAAGACGCGCCCCGCGTCGAACGCGGCCGCGAAGACCCGCCGGTGGCGCTGGTTGTCCGCCCCGATCACCTCGCCCACCTCGACCCGCGACGGGTAGGCGGCGAGCGGCGCGGCGTCGCCGATCTCGACCCTCTCGTACGCCGATGCCCACCGCTCCTCGGGCCTCTCGGGATCGGCCGACGCGTTCTCGACCAGGGTCGTGATCACCTTCCCGATGAGCAGCGAGTTCGGGAAGCGGTGCGCCACGTACAACTCGAGCGGGATCTCCGTGCACCGCGCGAGGCACGCGTAGTCGGCGTCCCCGCAGCCCGCCTCGCACGCCTGCCGCTCGTGCGCGTCGATCGCGACGCCGCGGGAGTCGGTGCCGTTCGCGAGCGCGGTGATCTGGGTGGCGTTCGACTGGGAGAGGAGCGCCGCCGCGCCCTCGGACGCTTCCCGGTAGCGGATGAGGTCGAGCTGCGGCGACGCGATGTACGTGAGCGCGAACGCGGGCTGGTAGTCGATCTCCTGGTCGGCCGCCTTCAGCTGGGTGATGAGGCGCGGGCGCGGCACGGCCGCGAGCTCCGTGGGGCCGAGGGCGAGATCCGTGAGGACCGCGGCCAGCTGCGGCCTCTTCCCCCTATCCCACGGGTTCACGATGACGCTCGCGGTGTCCTCCGTCTGGTGCGAGACGACGACGCTCGTCCCGTCCGGGCCGGCGGCGATGCCGAACGGCTCGAGCGGCAGCTTGCGCCGGAGGAGCTCCTGGCCCGGATCCTCGCCGATGCGGTGGTCTCGGCCGCAGCGCCCCCCCGCCTCGGCCGCGCCGCAGTCCAGCTGAAAGCAGGCGTCCCCGCTGCAGCGCTGCGCGTCGGGGGCGTCGAGCCGATCGTCGGCGACGTCGAAGAAGGTCACCGACGGGTCGCCGCGGACGGGCACGAACAGCCGCGCCTTGGGCGCGTCCGCGTCGCCGCCGGCGGCGTCGCCGAGGAGCGGCCGGTGCACGAGGAGGATGTTCGACGCGAACGCGCCGATGACGGCCGAGCTCCGCACGACCTCCTCGTCGCCCTGGAGGGAGGAGAGATCGAGCGGCGCGCACGGCCCCGGGTAGAGCAGCGGCGCAGGGTTGGCGCCGAGGCCCACGGCCCCGCACGCCGCGCTCACGGTGACGCCGTCGCCCGCTTCGGCCGGCGCGAGCGACGCCTGGAGCGCGAGCGCCCGCTTGCGCAGCCGCTGGAGATCCAGCGCCTGGACCGTGCCGCCGTTGTACTGGAGATCGAAGTCCGAGTTCGCCACGTAGAGGACCCGGCCGCCCGGGGACGCCGCCAGGCCGGTCGGGAAATAGAGCCCTTTGCCCGGCGGCGGGAGCCCCTCGCTGTCGACGAAGCAGCCGGCACCCCCGAGCCCGCCCAAGATCGAGGCCGCGAGGCCCACGCCGACGATGCGAGGTGTCTGGAGAAGTGCGCGGCCGAGCTTCATGCGGGCGCGGAGACTAGTCAGCGGCACGAGCACTGGCAACCCGCTCCACGAGTTCGTTTGCGGCGGACGCGCGCGGCGCACGCCGGCGCGAGCGTCGGCGCGCGAAGCCGGCCCCCGAGAGCGCGCGGCGCCGAGCGGCAGCGCGACGTCCCGCGCGCGGGCCCGTTCCGTAACGAGCGGGCCCTCCCCGCGCGATCACGGCGCGCCCTCGAGCGCTGGGCCCTCTCCGTAGGAGCGCCGCGGCGCCCCTCTCGTCTTCCCAGGGCGCGGGCGAGGCGGGCCGTGCGCCGCGCGGCCTCGCCGCGGCCTCCGCGGGCGTCTCGGCGAACAAGGACCGAGGCGCTCGCTCCTCCGGTGGCCGCGGGGCGTGCCGCGACGCAGCACGCCCCGCGGCCGGCGCCGGCGAGCGCACACAGCGTGGAGGCGCCGCCGCCCGCGAGGTGTGCTGTGGCGCCCGCCCGCCAGAGCGCGCCCGGCGACAGGACGCAACGTCGCCCTCCTGCGCCGATTGGTACCCAAGGTGCGCCCTTCCGGCGCGGGCTCCGCTGCCGAGGCCGGGGCAAGATCGATCGCCGTCGTCCGTCCCCCTGCATGTTGATCTCGGAGACGCGGCGCGCCTTTGCTACGTTGGTCGCCGGGACATGGCCGATCTCGCAGCCGCCCTTGTCATGGGAATCGCCCTTCTCGGGCTGATCTATTGGTATTTTCGTTCGAACAACGGCGACCGGGCACGGCCGCGCGCGGCGACGACGCCGTCGCACGGTGGCCCAGGAGCCGAGGCCCTCGATGAGGGGGAGGCAGATCTCGAAGGCTCAACCGGCGCAGCAGGCCCGCAGGAAGGCGTGCCCGCGGGCGAGAGCTCTCACGCGAAGACCACGGGTGGACACGGCCGCGCGGAGCGCGTCTCGGGCGCCGACTGGAAACGTGCGAACGGGCCGGCGCGCCGCGACGACGACGATGACGCCTTCGACGACGACGACGACGACCTGACGCTGATCACGCTGGCGCCGCCGGAGGTGCTGCAGAGCACGATCAAGCGCCCGAGCGCGCCGTCGTACGGCGGCGACGACGACGACGACGACGATGACGACGAGGAGCACGAGCGCGAGGAACCCTCCGCCGTCCCGATCATCTACGACGACGAGGCGGCCGTGGACGAGCCGACGAGCTCGTCGCCGCTCCTGCTCATCAGCGCCGTCGGCCAGACGGATCCCGGCCAAAAGCGCAAGAAGAATGAGGACTGCTACCTCTGCCTTGACGAGCACTACCTGTTCGCCGTGGCGGACGGCATGGGCGGCCACGCGGGCGGCGACGTCGCCAGCCGCCTCGCGGTCGACACGATCGCGCGGGCGTTCAAGGACCCGTCGTTCTTGGACAACGACGCCGAGAGCCCCTACCCCGACGTCCCCCGCCGCGGCAGCGAGCTCGCCGTGGCGATCCAGCGGGCGAACCAGGCCATCTACGAGCGCGCCCACGCCGAGCGGAGCCTCACCGGCATGGGCACGACCCTCGTCAGCGCCCGGTTCTCGCCCAACAAGCAGCGCCTCTACATCGGCCACGTGGGCGACAGCCGCTGTTATCGCCTCCGCGACAACGAGCTGACGCAGCTCACCACCGATCACACGATGGGCGCCGCGGGGATCACCGGGCCGATGGCCAACCACCTGAGCCGGGCGATCGGGATCTCCCCCGCGGTCAAGGTCGATCTGATCATCGCTCGCCCGCACCCCGGCGACGTCTACCTCCTCTGCTCCGACGGCCTGTCGAAGATGACGACGCACGAGGCCATCCGCGACATCCTCCTCGCCGAGCCCGATCCCGAGAAGGCATCGCAGGCGCTCATCGAGAAGGCGAACGCGGGCGGCGGCCGCGACAACATCACCGTCATCCTCGTCCGGGTCAGCGACCCCAAGGATCTCGCGCGGCTCGCCTCGCGGGCCGGCGCGGGCGCCGGCGCCGGCGCCGGCGCGGGCTGATCGCCCGGCGGCCTCTCCCCCTCTCTCGTCTTCCCCTCCCTCGTCCTCTCCCCCTCCCTCGTCTTCTCCCCCTCCCATCGACATCGACCCCGCGCAGCGCCGGCCGAACGGCCCGCGCTGTCGGCGGAGAGCGCGCGCGCGCTCGTCGCGCGCCGTTTGGCCGCTGTTACGGACAGCGTGCCTCGATTGCCATGAATACGGCCACGTTCGCTCGATGGACCGCACGATAGCCACATACGTACGCTGGCCAGAATCGTCACAGATTCGGATCTCGGCCGCTCGCAAATCACGCCAACGAGCCCATTACGCATCATCCTCCTCGATTATCACGCTGCGTGGGACTCGCCGGGCTCGAGATTGCGCGCCAAAGAAGCGTCATGAGCTCTTGACGCGCTATGCCTCGAGAGCTCTCAATGGCCGCCGCCAACAGCCCATCAGCGGAGCCATCGAACCGGAATGCCACGCTTCTCTCTCTGCAAGATTGTTTTCGCCACTCTCCTGCTCAGCGCGCCCGCGCCGGCCGCGGAGCCGGCGCGCCGCACGCTGCGGATGCATTACAGCGAGGATCCGCGGGCGGCGTCGTGCCCGGGAGAGGGCGCGCTGCGCGAGCAGGTCCGGCGGCGCACGGGTTACGATCCCTTCCGCGACGACGCGCCCGAGGCGGTCGACGTGGCGATCGCGCCTCGCGGCGCGGCGCTGGTCGCCACCCTCACGTACCGGGACGAAGATGGCAGGGAGTCCGCCCCGCGCGATTTCAACGTTCCGAGCGGCGACGCCGCCTGCGCGCTGCTCACGAGCTACGTCGCGCTCTCGATCGCGTTCACGCTGACGCCGTTCTGGCGCGACGAGCAGGTCCCCGCGACGGCGCCGCCTCCCCCCGAGCTCGCGCCGCCTCCGGCCCCGCCGCGGCCGCGCGCGCCGCCGGCGCGCCCGCTCCCCGCGACCGAGCCCGCCGGGCGCCGGAGCGCGATCCGGGGCGGCACCGGCATGTTCGCCCAGATCGGGCTGACCGATCAGCTGGTCGGCGGCGTCTCCTGGTTCTGCGAGGCGCGCTGGTCGGACCGCCTCTCCGTCGGTCTCGAGGTCCAGGATGCGTTCCTCCCGCTGAGCGCAGGCCCGAGCGAGGGGGGATGGAGCCTGGGCGCCTCGAGCGCCGGCCGGCGCTCGGACGGGCAGCCGGTGCACACCCGCATGCTCGTGACGACCGCGCTCGTCCCCTGCCTCCACACGAACGACCTGCTCGCCACCTGCACCGTCGTGGAGCTCGGCGTGCTGACGCTCGCCGGGCAGCCCGGCGGCCAGAGCGGGCTGCTCCTTGTGTTCGTGGCGCTGGGGCTCCGCACCGGGGTCGAGCTCGCGCTGAACGACCGGCTCTCGCTCTCGACCCACCTCGAGCTCCTCACGGCCGTGAGGCTTCAGAAGGCCCCCCCCCCCATCGATGTCCTGAGGGCTCCTCATCTGAGCGCGTCCGTGGGCGCCGGGGTGATCGCGGCGTTCTGAGCGCGCCGGTCGGCGCGAGCGCGCGCGGCGGCTCCGGCGCACGAAAAGGAGCGCGGGAGGCTTCCGGCAGGGCTCATGACGGTGAGGACGGCGCGGCGGCACGGATTGTGGCTGGAATTTTCGACCACCGGCCCGGTCGTCGACGCGCGCGCTCGGGCGCCGCGCGGCGCGCGGCGGGGCGGGGCGCGCGCCGGCCCAGGTCGCCCGCCGGCGCGCGCCCCGCGGCGCAGAACGCCTTCTCTCTGGCACGAAGCCGCGAAATTCGCGTAGCCTTTCCTGACGGTGCTCCCGGAGTTCACCGATCCGACCGACCGCTTCATGATCGAAGCCCGCAGCCGAAGCGGCGGCATGGGCGATATTTTCAAGGGCACCGATCAAACCACCGGCGCCCCGGTCGCGATCAAGGTCCTGCGCGCCGCCGCGTCGCCCCAGGAGCGCGCCCGCTTCGCGCGCGAGATCGCGATCCTCGCCGATCTGCGGCACCCGAACATCGTCCAGTACATCGCGCACGGCACCTGGCTCGACGGGCGCCTCTTCTTCGCGATGGAGTGGCTCGACGGCGAGGACCTCGGGCAGCGCCAGCGCCGCGCGCCGCTCGGCCTGCGCGACTCGGTGGAGGTCGTCCGGCGCAGCGCGGCCGCCATGGCGGCCATCCACGCGCGCGGCGTCGTCCACCGCGACCTCAAGCTCTCCAACATCTTCCTCGTCCGCGGCAAGGGCACCGCGATCAAGCTGATCGACTTCGGCGTCGTCAAGCTCGCGACCCCGGACGACTGCCCCACCGAGCGCGGCACGATCATCGGCACCCCGCACTTCATGGCGCCCGAGCAGGCGCGCGGCGAGCCCGTGGACGCGCGGGCCGACGTCTACTCGCTCGGCTCCGTGCTGTTCCGCCTGGTCACCGGCAGGAACGTGTTCGAGACCGAGCACGCGATCGCCCTGCTCGGCCGCCTCGTGCTCGAGGACCCGCCGCGCGCGCAGCAGATCCGCTTCGACGTGCCGGAGGCGCTCGACGAGGTGATCACGCGCGCCATCGCCCGCGATCGCGAGCTGCGGTACGAGAACGGCGGCGAGCTGGCGCGCGCGCTCGCGCGCGTCGGGGAGCTCAACAACGACCCCCCCGCGACCGACAGGTCCGCGTCGGCGATCCGCCGCGCGGCGGCGCCGGAGGTCCGGTCGGGCCCGGCGAGCCCCGCCGGGCCGAGCGACGAGCGGCCGCAGGTGCGCCTCGCGACGAGCGAGCGGCGCGTGGTCGCGTGCGTGCTCTTCGAGCTCGGCGCCGGCCCGCTTCGCCCCGAGGTGGACGCCGCGCTCCGCGAGGTCCTCGGCGACGACGCGCGGCTCGAGCCGCTCCTCAGCGGGAAGATGGTCGCGGTGCTCGGGGTGGAGCGCTCGCGCGGGGACGAGGCGATGCGCGCCGCGCGGGCGGCGCTGACCGTCGCCAGGTCGACGCCGGGCGCGCGGGTCTCGGTCGCGGTCGGGCACGCGGTCCGCGGCCGCGCGAACCTCGCCGGCGAGGCGCTCGAGCGCGCGGCGCAGCAGCTGGAGTCCGCGGTGCCCGGCGAAGTCCGCATCGACGGGTACGCGACCGCGGCGCTCGAGGGGCGGTTCGTGGTGCAGGAGGACGCGCGCGGCGGCGTGCTCCTCCACGAGGACGCGGCCGGCTTCGACGCGCGCAAGCTCCTCGGGCCCCCCACGCCGACCATCGGGCGCGAGCACGAGATCGCGCGGCTCCAGGGCATCTACAGCGACATCGCCGAGGACGCGGTCCCGCGCGCCGCGCTCGTGACCGGCCCGGCCGGCATCGGCAAGAGCCGCGTCCGCGCCGAGCTGATCCAGCGCCTCGACATGGCGCCGCACGCGCCGGTCATCCTGCTCTGCCGCGGCGATCCGATGAGCCAGGGGTCGGGGCTCTCCGGCCTCGGCCGCGCCCTGCGCGCGCTCATGGGCATCCACGACGGCGAGCGCCTCGACGAGCAGGTGCAGAAGGTGAACGCCCACGTGGCGGTGCGGCTGGCCCGCCCGCTGCGGTTCCTCGCGGGCTTCATCGGGGAGCTCGCCGGCGTGCCCTTCCCCAACGACGGCAACGAGCCGCTGCGCGCCGCCCGCGAGAGCCCGCAGCTCATGGAGTCGCGCACGCGGATGGCGATCGAGGCGTTCTTCCGCTCGAAGTCCGAGAGCACGCCGCAGATCCTGGTCATCGAGGACATGCACTGGGCCGACAGCACCACCGTCGAGCTCGTCGACTGGCTGCTCGGCTGCGCCGACCTCCGCTTCGGGGTCTTCGGCTTCGCGCGCCCCGAGCTCGCGAGCCGGTTCCCCTCGCTGTGGCAGGAGCGCAACGTGACCCGCGTCGCGCTCTCCCCGCTGTCGCCGCAGGCCGCCGATCGCCTCGTGGCGACCGCCCTCCCCCAGGCCGACCCGGCCACGCGCGGCGCCATCGTGCAGCGCGCCGGCGGCTACGCGCTCTTCCTGGAGGAGCTCATCCGGCACGCGGCCGAGGGGCGCGACGACGTGCCGCTCAGCGTACAGGCGCTCGTGCAGCACCGCGTCGATCGCATGTCGAGCGGGGTGCGCGAGGTGCTGCGCGCCGCGTCCGTCTTCGGCCCGGTCTTCTGGACGGCGGGCGTCGAGGCGCTGCTCGAGCGCGCCGTGGGCGCGGAGCTCGCCGAGCTCGAGGCGGGCGAGATCATCGCGCGCCAGCTCGAGCCGCGCGTCGCCGGGCACGCGCAATGGACGTTTCGACAGTCGCTCGTGCGCGACGCGGCGTACGCCTCGATCCTCGAGGAGGACCGCGCCGCGCTCCACCGCGCCGCGGCCGCGTGGCTCGAGTCCGCGGGCGACGTCGACCCGGGGCTCGTCGCGCGCCACGCCGAGGCCGGCGGCGAGAAGACGCGGGCCGCGCTGCTCTACGCCCGGGCGGCGCGGGCCGCGGTGGCGAGCGGCGAGGAGCTCGACGCGGCGCTCGATCTCGCGACGCGCGGGCTCGCCTGCGGGGCCGAGGGGACGACGCGCGCGACGCTCCTCGTCCACCGGGGCGAGGTGTGCGAGCTCCTGGGCCGCGCCCCCGAGGGGCTCGACGCGGCGGAGGAGGCCGCGCGCCTCGCGCTGCCCGGCTCGGACCTGTGGGGCGAGGCGCAGCTGCTCGCGGTGCGGTGCATGATCGCGGCCGGCCAGAGCGCCGAGGCGGACGCGCGCGCCGCCTCCGCGCTCTCGCCGCAGTTCGCGGCGGCGCTCTCGCCGCAGATCCGCGCGACGCTGCTCGCGTCGCGCGTGCGCGCCCTCGTGGACCTGAGCCGGCCCGCCGAGGCGCTCGGCGCCGCGGAGGCGGCGGTCGAGGTCGCGCTCGCGAGCGGCTCGACGGCCGCGCTCCTCCACACCCGGGAGGCGCACCTCGCCGCGCTGATGCACGTCGGCGACCTGTCCGCCGCGGCCTCCGCGGGCGCGTCGCTCGTCGCGGACGCCGACGCCGAGGGCGACGCCGTCATCGCGGCCAAGGCGCGCCTGAACACCGGGTCGGTGCTGAACCAGCTCGGCCTGTTCGAGGAGGCGCAGGCGCTGCTCGAGCGCGCGCTGCACGGCGCGCGGAGCCGGAAGCTCCGGGCGCTCGAGGGCTTCGCGCTCCACAACCTCGGCATGTCGTACGCGCGGCTCGGCAACATCGAGGAGGGCATCGCGCACGAGCGCCAGGCGGGCCGCATCGCCGACGAGTGCCACGTCGCGCGCCTCAGGATCGCCGGCCGGCTGTACGAGGCGATCTTCCTCGTCTGGCGCGGCGCGCCCGGCGACTACGGCACCGCCCACTCGATCGCGCGCTGGCTCTGCGAGGAGACCGCGCGCCACGCGACCGCGCTGCAGGCGATGGCGAGCTTCGCGCTCGCCCGCGTCCAGCTGGCGCGGCGCGAGCTCCGGGCCGCGGTCGACGCCGCGCGGGAGGCCGCGCGCCACCTGGAGGGCGGGCCGATCGAGGAGTGGAACGACGCGATCCGCCTCACGCTCGTGGAGGCCCTCCTCGCGGCCGGGGAGGAGCGCGAGGCGCACGCGGCGCTCGACGCCGCGTTCACCGCCCTCCGCGCGCGCGTCGACGCCCTCCGCGATCCCCGCCACCGCGAGGCGTTCCTGCGCGGGAGCGACGACGTCGGGCGGCTCATCGCCCTCGCCCGCGAGCGCCTCGGCCGCTCGCTGCCCGCGGCCTCGGCGGCGCACGCGGCGGACGCGTCCGTCCATCGCGCCGCTGCAGCGCCGTCGCGGGGCAAGGGCGCGACGAAGACCGCCAGCGCCGTCTCGCGGAAGGATCGCGCCGACGCGCCGGGCGGCGACCCCGCGGGGCAGCGCGGCGCGGGGCCGGCGCAGGGCAAGGAGGCGCACGGCGACGGCGCGGCGGCTCCGGCGCGCGAGAAGGGCGCGCCACGTTCTTGACGTTGGGTGGCCAGGTAGCTAAGGCCATGCCCGATGCAAGACAACGCTCCTGAGCGGCCCTCCGCGCGCTGTTCCACGCTCTCCAGCTCCGTGCGTTCGGCCGACGCGAGCCGGTGTGCTGCGCCCCCTGCCCGCCGAGCCGCGGGCCGGCGCCCCGCGGCGCGCCTCCTGCCGCTGCTCGCCGCTGTGGCGCTGGGCGGGGCGGCGCTCCTGTCGTCCGCGCCCGCGTCGGCGCAGTCGAAGATCGCCGTCGTCGACGTGCGCCGCGCCATGCTGGAGACGGAGGAAGGGCTCCGCGTCCAGGCGACGCTCAAGAAGCTGTTCGACAGCCGCCAGGTCGAGCTCGACACGAAGCAGCGCGCGCTCGCCGACGAGCGCGACAAGCTCGACAAGGAGGCCCAGGCGGGCAAGACGCCGAAGGACGCGCTCCAGCGCCGGTTCGAGACGTGGCAGCGCCAGGCCGCCGAGCTCCAGTCGACGATGGTCGACTACCAGCGCGAGATGCAGCGCAAGGAGAGCGAGCTGACCACGCCGATCCTGCAGAAGGTCCTCGGCCTGCTCCGCCGCCTCGCCGCGCAGGAGGGGTACGACCTCATCCTCGACAAGTCGGCCGCGCCCTATTACCGCGCCGATCTCGAGCTCACCGATCGCGCCATCCAGATGTACAACAGCGGGCAGGTCGGCGACGCGGCGCCCGCGAAGGGCGCGCCGCCGGCCAAGGGCGCGGCGCCCGCGGCCCCGGCGAAGCCGGCCGCGCCGGCCAAGAAGTAACCGAGCCGCGTCGGCCCTTGGAGCGGCGCGCGCCGCTCCGTCGGGGAGGTGATCCGGTGAGCTCTTCTCTCGTCGGCCGGGGAGCGCGCCTCGCGGCCTGGATCGGGCTCGGCGCCGCGGGTGCCCTCGCCGCACCCACGGCGTGCCTGTACCCCGACTACACCTTCGATGAGCCGGAGCCCTCGGGGAGCGCCGGCACGGGCGGTGGGGCCGGCGCGGAGGACTGCTCGAACGGCGCCGACGACGACGGCGACGGGCTTGTCGACTGCGCGGACCCTGCGTGCGGCGACTTCGTGTGCACGACGGCCGTGCCGGAGGGCTGGAGCGGCTACTTCGCGCTGTTCGACGGGGAGCCCTCGAGGGACCCGGGCTGTCCCGACGCGTTCGCCGCGGGGGAGCCGTTCATCGGCAACCGCGGCCTGTTCGCGCCGCCGGCGAGCTGCACGTGCTCGTGCGGCCCCGTGCAGGGGCAGCGGTGCGCGGCGCTGGAGAACATCGCGATCAGCGTGAGCGACGCGCCGTGCGATTCGCCCTGGGTTTGCGCCTGGAACCTGGAGCCCATCCCCGGCTGGATGCCGGATCAGTGCGCCGGGCCCGACGGCGTCTTCGGCGGCGGGGCGGCCTGCGAGCCGGCGGAAGACCTGTGCGATGCGAGCGCCGAGGCGCACCCGTGCGTCGTGTCGGTCTCCGCGGAGCCGCTCGGCGCGACCGGGGGGAGCTGCACGCCGAACCCCGTGCAGATCGACGCGCCGCCTCCCCGATGGACGGGGCTCGGGCGCGCGTGCCCCGCGCCGCCGGCTGGCCAGGGCTGCAACGTCGGCCGGGTCTGCGTGCCCAGGCCGGGCGCGCCGTTCGAGGGCGGGCTCTGCATCGCGAAGGACGGCGACAACGCCTGCCCGCCGGGCGCGTACACCGAGAAGCACGTGTTCTTCACCGAGATCGAGGACGACCGCGCCTGCAAGGACGACTGCTCGTGCGGCGATCCGTCGAACGGCACGTGCCGGACGACGATCGCCCTCTACGCCGACAACGCGGAGGACACGTGCGAGACGCCGGTGGTCGAGGTCCTCGCTGGCGGGTGCGAGAACGTCGAGGGAAACCCCACGATCGTCGGGCGCAAGGTGACGTCGGCGACGCCCACCGGGGGCGCGTGCGCGCCGAGCGGCGGCGCTGCGACGGGGACGGCGCGGGGCGCCGCCCCGAGGACGTTCTGCTGCCAGAGCCAGGGCTGAGGGGCCCGGAGGGCGCCGACCGGCCCGCGGGCGCCGAGGCGACCCGGCCGGAGCGGCCCCGGCGGCCTCAGAACCTGCCGGCGACGCTGAGGCCCGCGAGGTCGGCGCCGGGCGCCCGCGGCAGGACCTCCGCGCGGCGCAGGCGCCCGCCGGCGCTCCGCCGCGCCGCGGACCGGGCAGCGGCGGCGCTCGAGTCCGGCTCGGCGGCGGCGCCCGCGGCCGGCTCGGCGGCGCCGCCGCTGCTCGTCGCGAGCAGGACGATGCCCGCGGCGACGGAGGCGACGCCGAGCCCGATCGCCGCCTCGGCGACGCCTGTGTAAAGCCGGCCTCGGTCGGCGGTGGGCCTGGCCGAGGGAGGGCAGCTCCTGTCGCCGCCGCACAGCGCGTCGAGATCGCTCAGCGTGCCGGCGCGGAGGCCGAGGAAGACGCCGCCCGCGGCGCCGAGCGCGATCCCGGCGCCGAGCGCCACGAGGCCCGGCACCTTCGACGGCTGCCCCGCCGCCGGCGCTCCGTTCGCCGTCGCCGCCGTCGCCGCCGGCGCTCCCGGCGGCGGCGCGCCCGCGGTGGGCGCGGCGGCCGCCGGCGGCTCGGCGATCGTGATCTCCACGGTCTTCGCGTGCCCCTCCTCGAGCGTGACCGTCTCCCGCACCACCTCGCGGCCGCCGATCCGGGCGGCGACCACGTGCGGCCCGGGGTCGACGGGGATGTCGCCGCTCATCTCCGCGGCGCCGAGCGCGGTGCCGTCGAGCAGGATCGTCGCGGTGAGCGCCCCCGCGCCGCGCCGGATCGCGAGCCTCGGGACGCGCGCCTCGAGATCCTCGATCCGCGCGCCGACGTTCGCGGTGACGTCGTTCGCCCTCGGATCGCCCGCGGCCGCGGCCGCGGCCATGCGGTAGTTGCCGAGCGCCGAGACGAGCTTGCCGAGCCGCGCCTCGCACTCGGCGATGTTGAACAGCACCTGCGGCGTGCGCCGCACGCTCGCGACCGCCTGGAACCTCGCGAGCGCCGCGGCGCAGTTGTTCGCCGCGCTGAGCGCGACGCCCTCCTGGAAGAGCACCCGCGCCGCCGCGAGCTCCTCCTTCGTCTGGGCCCTCGCCGGAGGCGCCGCGACCAGCGCGGCGCCGAGCGCCGCGGCCGCGAGGATCCGCCTGCCGGTCTTGCGAAGTCCGCCCTGGTCCATGATCCCCTCGCGGGCGCAGGGCCCCGCTCGGGCCATGGTCCCTCCATGGCGCGCGGCGCGGCAAGGCCGGCAGACCGCGCCGCCTGCGCGGCGCGACGGCTCGGCGCTGGAGTTCCTCCTGCTGCCGTGGCCCGCGCGACGAACGAGGCGCTCCGCGACGCCGCCCGCCCCCTCGCCTCGCTCACCCCGCGCGCCGGCGCGGCCGCGTCCAGCGCCCCGGCGCGCCCGAGGCGCGCGCGGCGATCGGCCGCCACGCCGCGATGGCCTCCTCCTGCGCCACCACGAAATCGTGCGGATCGAAGCGCACGAAGGCCCCGGTGCGGACGATGAGCTCGCGCTGGAGGTGCCGCCGCTCCGCCGGGGTCACCCGGCCCGCGTCGAGCTCGTCGAGCACGACCTCCGGCGAGTACGGTCGCCCGCGCCGGTACCGCGCGCCGAGATCCCAGCCCTGGCAGCGCTCCATCCAGAACGCACGCCAGCGCGCGGCGTCCACCGTGGGCAGCTCCACCAGCTCGGGCGCCGGCGCCGGCGGCAGATCGCGGGGGTCGCTCACCAGCTGCGCGAGCTTGAGCTCGCGGGGCTCGCCCACGTCGGGGTCGGGCGGATCGGCGACCACGATCTCCTCGTCCTCCACCGCGACCTCTTCCCACATCCCGGCGCCGGTGATCCGCTCCAGCGCGAAGGCCGCGGCGAGCTTCACCGCCTTGTCGCCGTCGCGGTCGAGCAGATCGATGAGCGGCGGCACCGCCGAGGCCGCGCCCGTCCAGCCCACGGCCGCGAGCAGTCCCTCGCGCGGCGCCTCGAAGGCGCGGGCGACGAGGTGCCGCGCGTCCGCCTCGTCGCCCGCGATCGCGAGCAGGAGCGCCGCCGCGTCGCCGCCCTCCGGCGCCTCGATCGCGCCGCGCAGCGCGATCGAGGCGTGCGGGTGGTCCGAGAGCGCCATGGCCGTCCAGGCGGCCTCGCGGAGCGCCGGGTCCTCGGCCGCGAGGGCCCGCTGGATCAGCTCGGGCAAGCGCTGGCTCGCCCCGCAGCCGAGGTGGTAGAGCGCCCGCGCGGCGACCGGGGCCGCCTCGTCCGAGGCCGCGGCGACGAGCTCGTCCTCGGTCGCGAGGCCGCGGTACGCGAGGACGTCGATCGCCATCGCGCGGACCAGCGGCTCGGGCTCGCGGAGCAGGCCGCGGAGCGCGAGCGGCAGGAGCTCGTGCGGTGCGAGCTTCAGGGCGGCGCCGAGCCCCTCGATGAACGCCTTGTCCCGGTCGCTCCGGAGCAGCGCGAGCTCGGCCGCGGCGAGCGCGTCGCGGCCCGCGAAGCAGCCGAGCACCATCGCGCTCGCGAAGGCCAGGCTCGGGTCCTTCACCGGGGCCTCGGCCACGAGCCGCGGCACGTGCTCGAGCGCCGGCGCCCCGATCGCCGCGATCACGTCGATGGCCGCCAGCATGCGCCGCTCGAGGACCAGCGCCCCGCGGAACGGGTCGCCGAGCAGCGGCGCCCGCTGCATGCCGACCATCGCGACCTCCTCGAAGCACTCGCGGGTGCGGGCGCGGAGGAAGGCGAGATCGTCGATCGCGGCGCCGATGTCGCGCGCGAAGCCCGGCGGCGGCGGGCGCGCGGGCGAATCGTCGTCGCGCCGCGCCGCGAGCGGCCGCGCCTCCGCCGCGGCGGGGAGCGCGCCGGGCGCGGGCGCCCGCTGCTTCAGCGCCTCGACGGCCGCCTTGAGCTCCTCGAACGTCTTCGGCCGCGCGATCGGCGGCGGCGGCTTGGCGACGAGCTCGGCCGGGGGCGGCTCCGGGACCTTGATCCTCGGCGCGAGCGACGCGCGCGGGACCGCGTGCAGCCGCGGCCGATCGCGGCTCGCCCGGATCGGCGGCGGGTCGAGCGGCGGCGCCGGGGGCACGGCGGCGAGCCGCGCCTCGGCGCGCTCGAGCCAGGCGCGCGCGCTCCGCAGCAGCTCGCCCACCGCCGCGAGGCCCGCCTCGAGCCCCGCCGCCTCGCCGACGGCCGCAGCAGCGCCGTCGACCGCCGCCGCGGCGGCGCGCACGGCCGCGACGCGATCGGCGCGGCCGTCGAAGGCGTCGTAGATCGCGCCGAGGGCGCGTTCCAGGGCGCGCGCGGGCCCGGTCAGGTCGGTGACCGGCTCGACGTCGTGCTCGAGCGACAGCGCCGCGCGGCGGAGCGCGGCGTGCGCGCTCTCGAGCGCGTCGTGGGCGAGCAGGTCCAGGCTGCCGGGAGCGGAGGGCTGCCCCTCCTGACCGCCGGGCGCGACGAAGGGCAGGTACGAGAAGGACACCCGCCATGGATACACCCACGCGGAGGAGGCCCCAAGCCGCGCGCTGAGGTAGCCTGGCCGCGCGATGAAGGATCCTGCGGAGGACGTCGAGGTCTACGCGACGCTGGCCGCCCGGCTCGCGGACCCGGGCGAAGACCGCGCGGCGCTCCTCGCGGAGCACGGGCTCGACGAGGCGGGGTGGGAGGCGCTCGACGACGCGTGGCAGGCGCGGCTCTCCGAGGCGGACGAGGACGACGGCGATGAGGTGGGCGTGCCGCCGCTCGTCGCCGCCTTCGCCGAGACGTTCGCCCGGGTCCAGCGCGGCCGCGCGAAGGGCGAGCTGTCGTTCGAGCGGTTCCTCGAGGCGGCGCGCGCGATGAAGCGGGGCACCGACATGGCGACGGTGCTGAGCCGGCTGGACCTGACGCTGGAGGACTACCTGAGCGCGCAGCAGCGATGGACCGCGGCGATGCTGGAGGACGACGAGCTCATGGCGCAGTTTCAGCGGGCGATGAGGTAGCGGGGATGGCCGCGGGGCGAGATCGGCCGGGGCGGCCGGCGCATCGCTGAGCGGCGAAGGGGCGTAGGCTCGGGGAGGCATGGTGGAGAGCGAGGGGCGCGAGGGGACGGTCCGATCGATCACGCTCGAGGAGCTCGCCGCCATCGCCGGGGCCCTCGAGGCGGGCTTGCCGCGGGACGAGGTGCTCGTCGGGGCGGGGCTCTCGGTCGAGGCGTGGGAGGCGGCGCGGGAGCGCTGGATGTCGAGGCTCGCCGCGCAGGCCGCCCGGGGGCAGCTGCGATCGAGCCAGCGGTACCTGGAGCTCGTCGCGGAGCAGAGGGGCCGCGCCGAGGCGAAGGCGCGGGACGCGCGCCGGAAGCTGGAGGGGCCGGTGCCGGTGGCGCCTGCGGCGCACCTCTCCCCGCTGCGGAGCGCGCCCCGGGACGGGGCGGCGCCGACGTCCGCCGCAGGCGCGGGCGGCGAGGCGGCTGCGCGCTCGCCGTGGGCCAGGATGGGCGCCGGCGCGCCGCCGGGGCCTGGCCGCGTGGAGGAGCCGGCGCTGGCGTCGGCCGTGCCGTCGCCGCCCCCGCCGGCCATGCCGCCGCCGGTGCCTGCGGTCACCCCCACGGCGAGCTCGGAGCCGCCGCCGACGGCGCCGAGGGGCGGCGTGACGCTCTTCGGCATGCAGGCGGTCGCGCCGCGCGAGGCGCTGCCCTTCCGTCGGGACGCTTCGAGCGCACCTCCGGCCGAGAGCGCCGCGACCCCGGCCGCAGCGAGCCTGAATGCCACGCGCATCGGGGCGGTCGGCCCGCTGTCGGCCGACAAGGCCTTGCCCTTCGCTCGCTCGGCCCCTGTCGCTCCGACCGACAAGGCCCTGCCCTTCTCGCGCCCCAGCCCTCCGCCTCCAGCCGACAACGCCCTGCCCTTCGCGCGCACGGGCCCTATCGCTCCGACCGACAAGGCCCCCCTGCCCTTCTCGCGATCCGCGCCTTCACCCCCGGCCGACAAGGCCCTGCCCTTCTCGCGATCCGCGCCTTCACCCCCGGCCGACAAGGCCCTGCCCTTCTCGCGATCCGCGCCTTCACCCCCGGCCGACAAGGCCCTGCCCTTCGCGCGCCCTGCCTCCTCGCCTCCAGCCGACAGCGCGCTTCCCTTCGCGCGCTCCGCCCCTGCGCAGCCCGTCCGTGACGAGACCGCGCCGCTGCCGCCTCAGCGCTCGTCGGGGAGCTGGGCCCTGCCCTTCCAGCAGCCGAGCTCCGCCTCCGGAACGCCCGCGAGCGCGTCGACCTCCCCGCCCGCCGCGCGGGCGCAGGCCGAGGTCGACGAGCAAGAGATGCGGCGCGTGGAGCGGATCACCCTCGGAGAGTACGCGCACATCTGCGCCGACCTGCGAGAGCGCCCGGGACACGAGCAGCAGATCCAGAGCCGTTACGGGCTCAGCCCGCAGGGCTGGGCCGCGCTCCACGCGATGTGGCACGAGCGCTTCCAGTCCAATCCGGCGCTCAAGGCGCGGTGGCAGGCGCTCATCGAGCAGAGCGCGCAGCGCTAGCACCCATCAGGAGTACGACCAGGGATCCCGAGAGAGAGCTCAACGCAAAGGCGCAAAGGCGCAAAGGCGCAAAGGCGCAAGAAGAACAAATGTTATGCATTCTGCGTCTTCACTCGGCATCTTTGCGTTAAAGTTTCTCTTCGCTCGCGAGGCAGATCGCGCTCGCTCCAGTGCGCGACGAGAAATGGGCGTTCCTCGTCGCTGAGCTGCAGACGATCTCGCTCGTCACCCTCGATCGTTATCGCGAGATCGTGCGTTCCGCCGGCCTGGAGGCGGCGCAAGCCGTCGAGCTCGGCGCGAGCACGGTGAAGACGGGCCGTACGGCGCGGGAGAGCATGAACGCCAACGAGACGGGAGATCGTCGTCCCCCCTTCGACAAGGCGGCTCACGGCGTCGAGGGCGCCGGAACCAGCTCGGGCGGCTTGCGGTTCGGGTCGGGAGGTGGCCCCTGGACATGCCGGCCGCAGCTGCGGCCCGGGAACCCTTCCGAGGCTCCGAAGCGGTCGCACGTGGGAGCGCCCATCGCCTTCGTGCACTCGGCGTCAGATACGCACGACCTGCAACGGCCCTCCAAGCAGAGATACGCCCCGCACGGGTTGAGCGTGGGGAGCGGCTCGCACGTCCGCCCGTACACCGGCCTCGACGCCGACGTCGCGGCGCAGCGACCCCGATCGCAAAAACCGTCACCGCACTCGCCGTCCTTCGTACAAGCTCGCTCCGGCACGTCCTGAGGCGGCCGCCGGGGCTCCTCTTCGACGACCGCCGCCGCGGGCGTGGCGGGCGGAGCCCCGGGCGGCGGAGGGCCGGGCGACGCGGCCCCCGCGGAGGCCGCCAGGGGCGGGTCTGCGCGCCCCACCGGATGCCCGGCGGGGCGCTCAGGCTTCTCTTGCGCCGCCGCACACGCGGTCAAGCCCGCGAAGACCAAGCAGGAAGCGTGCCAGAACAACGGGCGTCGGTGTCGGGCGCGCGGAGCCTTATCCATCGCAGCTAGTTGCACCCCACAGCATTACCACCAGGACCTCCAAGATAGAAGAAGCGATCCCACGGGGTAGCGCCCGTCGTCAATGCACTGCGGGTGTAACATGCAGTGTCGACGGGTCCCATGGCAAAGTGCACGCCCGGATACCAGCCGACTCCAAGCAAGTCTAGGTACGTGGGATTTCTCACATAGGAGGCAAACGCGTATCCAGCGGTATCGAATTGTCCGCTCCCCATGTCGGTCCACGTCCAATCGGTAGGCGTCGGATCATAGACTTCACCGTACCAAGCCGCTTCACATGCGCTGATACTCAGCAGGTTGAACAGGCTGGCTGGATAGTATCCGAGCCAGTTCCCGTTGTGCGCGACCCACCAGTTGCTGCTTGCGTCTTGAGAGATATCGAAACGACTCTCCTGCTGTGTTGCCAGCCCCGGCGTCGACGCGAGCACCACGGAGTTGGGGCCGTACGGGCGGCCCGCCGCGGGCACGAAGCCGGTGACGAAGGTGTCCCATCCACCCACGTTATTGCCGAATGTCGTGGGGCCATGCGTGAAGAACTCGACCTGAATGCGCGTCTGCGAGTTGCCAAAGTTGGCCCTGTCGCGAGACACCACCGCGCCGACCATCTCCAGCGTGGTAGGCTCGTTCCACCCGCGGCATAGGGTCGCCGCTTCAATCAGGGTCAAAGTTCCCGTCTCTACGTCGCCCTGGAACTGGTTGATCACGCCGGCGATCGCCTTGTTTGCAGCGGTCGTGCTGAGCCCGGCGTAAAGCCGATTCTGACCTGCCGGCTGCCCGCTCACCTGATAATTTTCGATGTAGTCTTGAAGTGACTGGGCGTCGGTCTCACCCATCACGTACACCGAGAAATCGGGCCTGTGGATCGGCGTCGTCCCCTTCGGTCCGCGTAGCTCTGGATAAGCTTCGAGCTCGGTGCGCGCGAGCTGGGCGCCGGACGCAGGGCGGAGGTCTTTCTCCGACCAGGGCGGCGGCGGCGGCGCGAGGCGCGCGCCGGGGATCGTGTCCGAATCCACCCAGTCGATGATGTCGCCCGAGTAGGCCTGGGTCGTCTCGACGATCCGATAGCCGCGGTATCGCTCGGCCAGGAGCTGATCCACCTCTGCTTGCCGCCGTTGCTGCTCCGGCGTGAGCTGAGGCGGATCGACCCGCCGCACGGCAGGCTCCGGCAAACGACTCGATGCCTCGAGATCCGCGACGCCGATACCTTCGGGCGGCGCGGAGCCGTCATCATCAGTCCCTGCGCATCCGGACAGAAGAGATGTAATCAACAATGGCAGGTATACGCGTGAGTCGGCTCTCATGTTCGCTCCTCTGCATCGTGGGCGCGTCGCCGCCGGGGCGGCAGGTCCAGGGGCCAGCGCGCGTCCTCCAAGCCCCGGCACGATCGAGCAAGCCATGCTGGCTGCCAGCCCGATGAAGGTGCAGCGCGCGTGCCATATCGGGACGCGTTGGTCCCTCGCTGCGCAGAAGCAATGAAACTGGATTAGTTCACCATCAGGGGACAAAACGGAGCGGAATCGAGCGCTTTCACCGCGCGCAGTGCGCCAGTCCCTCGGTCGAGCGCCCGCTCGGCTCGTGACATGTCACGGAACATTCGTGATATGTCACGGTAGATCGCGGCGGCGCCCCAGAGCGGCCGCTGGCCCGCCGCGCCGGGCCTGGGGAGCTCGCCGGCAAAGTGGCTAGGAATCCCTCGCGCGCTCGACGGCGCCCCCTCCGCCGCGAGCTCTCCCCGGCGAATCCCGTCAGTTCAACCGGAGCAGCCTCCCCACGATCCGGAACAACCCTCGCGAGGCGGCGCTGATCCGGCTGCCCACCACCTCGATGTCGCCGTCCTCGCGGATGCGGACCGCGCCCCGGCCGGAGCGGAGGAGCAGCTCCTGCTCGCCTTCGATCGTGATGGTCCCCGCTTTGAGGTGGAGCGCCTTCGGCCGCTGCGTCGTCAGGGCCCCGACGATCAGCGGCGGCTCGCCCTCGCAGAGCTCGACGAGCACCGCGTCGCCGCGGGCGTGCGCGTCGGCGATCACGTCGGGATCGACCTCGGGCGCGACCAGCGCCTCGACCTGCCCCGCCGCGCCCCGCACGACGATCCGCGCCTGCCGCCCCGCGACCGCGGCCACGCGCGCGGTCCGCATCGCGACGCCGAGCGGCTGCGCGCCCCGCGCCGGGAGCGGCGCCGCGACCTCCGCGGCCGGCTCGGCGAGCACGTCGTCCAGGGTCACGCGCGGCGCCCCAGACGCCCCCCCGGGCTCGCCCTCGGGCTCCAGCTCCTCCACCGCGGCCGGCGCGCCGGACCGCCCGGGATCCCCGTCGAACGAGGCCGCCATCACACCTCCGAGACCTTCTTCGGCAGCTGGATCTTCGGCGCCAGGAGCGCCACGAGCGGAGAGCTGATGGTGACGCCGCCGCCATTGATCACCACCTCGCTGGCGCCGCACTTGAACACGATGGCGCCCTTCGCCTCCACCTTGTGGAACGCCCCGATGAACGTCGCGGGCCCCACCGCCTGCACCACGTGCGAGCCCTTCAGCTTGTCGACGACCGCGCCGCCCACCATCGCCGTGCGCGAGCCGGTGATCGTCTCGCTCTCGCCCGCGTTGCTGAGGACCACGAGCCCCGTCGCCTTCTCGCTCTTCGAGCCGGTGACGCTCTCCGCGTAGCTGCCGAACGCGACCTGCACCGTCGCGGCGCCGACGTCGATCGTCTTCTTGCCGGTCACGTTGTTGTCGATGTCCCGGATCGCGCCGAGGATCTTCATCGAGCCCACGTCCTCCTTGTGGGTGCCCGCCACCTTCGCGGTCGAGTGCCCGGGCCCCTTCTCGCGATCGGTCGCGTCGACGCCGTCGACGTTGCCCTCCGGCCCGGCCGCGTTCGCCATCGACTCGCCGCCGCCGCCGGCCGCGTCCATGCCGAGCGCCGAGGCGAGCGCCTCCGGCTGGACGAAGACCCGCCCGGCCAGGCTGCTGTGCACCGCGTTCGAGGCGATCGACGCGAGCATGTTCGGAGGACCGGAGCCGCCCGGCGCGCCGCCGCCCCCGCCGCCCCCGCCGCCGCCTCCGCCCATCGAGGCCGCGAGCTGGCTCGCGCCTGGGATGCCCGACGCGCCCGCGATCATCGCCGGCATGCGGCCCATGTCCCCGCCGGCGACGGCCCGCATCGCGCCCGCGACCCCCTGCGCCTGCTGCGTCAGCGCGTTGATCGGCCCCATCACCTGGTTGATCGCGCCGTCGACCTGCCCCTGGATCGCCGAGATCGCGTTGTTGGCCATCACGCTCGCGAACTGCACCGCCGCCTGCGCCGCGAGCGCCAGCATCGCCTCGAGCGGGTTGCCGTCCATCTCGAACTGGTTGCCGCCCACCGTGGTCGTCGCGTTGCCCTTCGCCGTCACGGCCGACACCGCGTTCACCTCGAGGGTGCGGTTGCCGCCCACGCTGATCGTCTGATCCGCGCCCACCGTGTTCGACGAGCCCTTCGTGATCTTCGTCGTCTGGTTGCCGCCGACCTCGAGGGACGCGTTGTTCCCGACCACCGTGGTCTCGTTGTTGCCGATGTTCTTCTTGGCGTTGTTCGCGGCGGCCGTCTTCATGTCGTGCTGGGCGTGCACCATGATCTCCTCGGCGCCCGCCTTGTCCTCGAAGCGCACCTCGTTGGCGCCGCCGCCGCCCGGCGTGCTCGCGGTCCGGATCGCCGTGCGGGTCTTGCCCTCCGGCAGCGCGTACGGCGGCATGTACACGCCGTTGTAGAGGCGGCCGGTGACGATCGGACGATCGGGGTTCCCCTCGAGGAACTCGACGATCATCTCCCAGCCGATGCGCGGGAGCATCATCGAGCCCGACGTCTGGAGCTGCGCGACCCGCATCCAGCACGAGGCCTTGTCGTCGGCGACGTCGCTGCGATCCCAGTGGAACTTCACCTTGCAGCGCCCGTGCTCGTCGGTGTGGATCGCCTCGGGCTGCGCGCCGGCCGGCGCCACCACGGTCGCGGTCTGCGGCCCCTCGATGACCGGGATCGGGGTGACGCGCCGCGGCCTGTACTTCACGTCGGCCGGCACGAGGCGCGCCCGCGCCCTCGAGCGCGACGCGCCGCCCTCGCGCTCCTCGCCGTCGTCGTGGACGAAGGTGTGCGTCACCGCGAAGAGGAAGTACTCGCCGTCGAGCTCGCCGGCGTCCGTGAGCGTGAGCGTGTGGCCGACCGCGAGCCGCGGGCAGACCGCCTCGATCTCGATCGTGCGCCGCTCGACCTGCTCCTCCTCGAGCCGGATCTGCGCGAGCCGCTGCCCCTCGCTCGGCTCGAAATAGCCGCCTGGGTAGTCGTATCGCTCGAGCTCGGCGTGCTCGCTCGACGCCGCGCTCGCCGTGAGGTCGAGCTGCGGCCGCTCGAAGTCGAAGTCGCGGAGGACGAACTTGCCGGAGCGCACCCGCTCGAGCTCGCGGATCGCGTAGATCGCGTCGCGCTCGTCCGCCGCGCTCAGGCCCGTGCGCCGCCGGAACGGCAGCGCGGGGTCGCCCGGGATCGGCGCGGCGATGGCGCTGTCGTCGTCGAAGACGAGCAGCTCCCCGTCGGCGTCCACCTCGACGAAGCTGTAGATGCCCTCGTGCTCCATGAGCCGCGAGATGAACGCGAGCGCGCTCTCCTGGTACTGCACGCAGTACTCGCGCTTCGGACAGTCGCCGCTGAGCCGCCACTCGACCCGGGCGACCCCGTGCGCCTCGAGGACCTGCGCGACGATCTCCTTGGCGCTCATGTCCTGGAAGATGCGGGAGTCGACGCTGCGCGCGAGGAGCGCGAGGGAGGACACGACGCGCACGACGTAGCGCGCGCCGATCGCCTCCATGCCGAGCTCGGTGGAGCCGATCGAGGTCGCGGCCTCCACCGTGCCGGCGAGGACGCGCGGCGCCTCGCCGGGCGCGCCGAAGGAGAGCGCCGCGGGCTTGCCGATCATCGCGTCGAGCTCCTGGAACACGTGGAGGATCACCTCCACGTCGACCACGAGCGGCCTGCCCGCCTCGTGGATCGACTCGAAGCGGAGCACCCGGGCGGCGGGGACCTCGTCGATCGTGAAGTGCGCAATGGTCTCGCGTGCCACGTTCGCCTCCTGCTCCTCAGTTGTCGATCACGAGCGCCGCGGTGTCGGCGACGTCGCCGTCGAGCTTCGCGGACACGCCGAG
This sequence comes from Sorangium sp. So ce296, assembly GCF_051529605.1. NCBI lineage: Bacteria > Pseudomonadati > Myxococcota > Polyangiales > Polyangiaceae > Sorangium > Sorangium sp. So ce296. The sequence goes on along the minus strand of NZ_CP150325.1, from coordinate 11,719,041 downwards.
GATCGCGACGCTCGCGGGCGTCAGCGACACGATCGACGCGCCCATCACCAGCGTGAGCGCGCCGGTCGCCTCGAAGACGACGTTGTTCGCCTTGACGAGGTGCGCGCCGCCCGCGAGCTCGGTGTAGGCGCCGAGCGAGCTCTCCACGCGATCCCCGTTGGCAACGTTGACGATCGCGCCGCCGACCTTCACGTTCATCGATCCGCCGACCTGGACGCCGCGCCCGGCCTTGACCGCGATCACCTTCGCGCCGGTCGCCGTCTCGCTCCGGTCGCCCTGGACCGTCACGGAGCGGTGGCCCAGCGCGAGCTCCACGAGCGCCGCGCCGACCTCGTGGTTGAAGCCGGCCAGGGTCTGGTCGGTGACCGACCCGACCACGAGATCGATCTGGTTGCCCGAGACGTTGAGCGCGCTGTCGCCGGCGACGTCGCGCTTGTGATCCCCGCCGATCTTCATGTCGCGGTTGCCGCCGATCGAGAGCGAGTGATCGCCGCCGATGTCGTCCACGTGGAAGGTCTCGACCTTCATCGCCTGGTTGCCCGCGACCGAGATCTTCTGGTTGGCCCCGACGCTGCTCGTCATGCTGTTCGTGACGTTGGTCGTCTGGTCCGCGCCGATCTTCTTCGCGTGGTTGTTGCCGATCGACTCGGTGGCGTTGTTCTTCACCTCGGTGGACATGTCCTTCGAGGCGTTGATGAACATCTCCTCGCCGCCCTTCGTGTCCGACGTCCGGAGCTCGTTGCTGCTGCCCCCGCCCGGCGTCGTCGCGGTCTGGAGCGAGCTCTTCCCGGCCTCCTTCGGCAGCGCGTAGGGCGGCGGCGTCAGCGCGTTGTACATGCGGCCCATCACGAAGGGCCGATCCGCGTCGCCCTCGACGTGGCGCACCGTGACCTCCCAGCCGACGCGCGGCAGCAGCATGGAGCCGCCGGTCGGCACCTGGCTCGTGCGGATCCAGCGGCTCGACGTGTCGTCCTTCTTGCCGGAGCGATCCCAGTGGAACGACACCTTCACCTGCCCGCTCGCGTCGGTGTGGATCTCCTGCCCCGAGGGCCCGGTCGTGATCGCGGTCTGCGCGCCCGGGATGACCTGCTCGCGGGCGCGGCGCGGGGGCCGGTAGCGCGTGGTCCCGGTCGGAACGCCCCAGAACTCGCAGGCCATCCGGACGTCGCGCGCGCCCTCCACGGCGGCGTCGCGGCCCGAGAGCTCGAAGTTCCGCGGCCGGCTCCCGGCGATGCGCGAGCGGACCACGAGGTACTCCTGGTTGAGCGGATCGTACGGGTGGCCCTCCACCGAGAAGCGCCGGCCCGGGAGCAGCGCGAGCGAGCCGGTCTCGCCGCGCACGACGTCGCGCTCGGCCTGCACCGCGTCGAGCAGCACCTTGGCGAGCCGCTCCGCCACGCTCACGTCGGCGGTGCGCGCCGGGTACTCGTAGATCTCCAGCGCGTGCTCCCCGGGGTCGCTGCTCTCGGCCGACGCCTCCAGCTTGAGCGAGGGCTTCTCCGGGTTGTAATCGCGGACGAACACCTTGTCGCTCCGCACCGAGACCTCGCGGGAGAGGCGCGCGACGCGATCCGCCGAGCCCGCGACGCCGAAGTCCTGGAAGAACGGGAGCGAGGTCGCGCCCTCGATGTCCTCGAGGCCGGCCTCTGCGTCGCTGAAGACGGCCACGTCCTGCTCGCCCTTCGTGTGGATCGCGAAGTAGATCCCCTCCTCGGCGAGGAGGCGGTGGACGAAATCGAGGTCCCGCTCACGGTACTGGACCGTGTAGACCCGCGCGGGGTGCGGCTCGGTCACGCGCCAGTCCTGCTGGCCCGCGGGCACGCCCGCGCCCTCGAGGACCTCCTTCACGATGTCGACCGCGCTCTTGTCCTGGAAGATCCGGCAGTCGGCGCGCTGCGCCAGGTTCCACAGCGCCGGCGCGACCTGGATCCGCAAGGTCGGCACGTCGTCCGGGTCGGGCAGGAGCTCGGCGAGCACGATGGTCCCCGCGAAGGAGCGGGTCTGCGTGTCGTCGCTGCGCGACAGCGTGAAGACCGCGCGCTTGCCGAGGACCTCCTTCGGCCTCGGGAGCGCCGCCGCGTCGTCGAGCAGCTCGCACTCGAGATGGGTGAGCTCCGAGAGCTGCTCGGAGAGCTCGAAGCGCAGCACCCGGTAGACCTTGCCCTCCACGCTGACGGAGGGGATCGCGAGGACATGATGGTCAGCCACTCTTCACCTCACAAGCGCCCTTGGACCTCACGATCCGAGCTTCATCGACGCGCCCATCTTGACCACCAGCGCGCCCTTGACCGCGATCTTGGACCCCTTGATCACGATGGGCCCGCCGCCGAGCTTGAGCTCGCTGCCGCCGCCCTTGAAGACGCCGACGGCGCCGAGGAGCGTGATGAGCGGCGCCTGCACCACGAGATCGCCGTTCAGCTTCTGGTAATGGAGCCCGCCCACGAGGTTGGTCACGCCGGCCGCCACGTGGGAGAGCGAGCCCTTCGTGAGGTGGAGCTCGGCCGCGAGCGACGTCTGGTCCTTGTTCGCGGTGATCTGCTCTCCGTGGCTGCCGTTGATGATCTGCGCCTTCACGGCGCCCACCGTCTCGGTCATGCCGCCGAGGACGTTGTCGTTGATCGAGGCGAGGCTCCCGGAGAGCTGGAGCGCGCCGACCTTGCGGCTCATGTCGCCGGTGATCGACTGCTCGACGCCGTTCGAGATCGTGATCTGGTTGCCGCTCACCGTGTAGGAGCGATTGCCGGTGACCTTCTCGACGTAATTGCTGATCGCGTTGGTCGTGTCGTTGCCGCCGATCGAGATGCTCTGGTTGCCCGAGATCTTGTGCGAGAGCACCGCGCCGACGTCGAGCGATTGATTGCCGGCCACGGAGATCGACTCGTCGACCTTGACCGACCGGGAGCCGTTCACGCTGATGTGCTGCTCCTCGTTGACCGCGACCTCCTCGACCTTGTCGTTGCCGATGGTGACGTTGAGGTCCTTCTGGGCGTGGATGCCGAAGCCCTGGCTGCCGGAGCTGTCGGACATGCCGATCTCGTTGTGGCCGCCCGCGCCCGGCGACGACATGCTCTTCAGCGAGCCGGACGCCTTCGAGGCGGGGAGCGTCTGCGGCGGCGTCTTCTCGGCGTTGTAGGTGCGCCCGAGGGCGACGGGCCGGTCCGGGTCGCCGTCGAGGAAGGCGACGGAGACCTCCCAGCCGACGCGGGGGAGGATCATCGAGCCGCCCATCGCGATCTGCGAGACGCGCAGCCAGCAGCTCGAGGTGTGGTCCTGCTGGCCTTGCCGGTCCCAGAAGAAGCGGACCTTGATGCGGCCGTATTTGTCGACGTGGATCGCCTGCTCCTGGGTGCTCGACCCCGTGACGACCGCGGTCTGGACGCCGCGGATGCGCGGCCGCCGCGCGCGGCGCTCGGCCGCGAAGGGGGCGCCCTTGGGGATGCCGCGGAAGTGGTTCTCGACGTCGACGTTGGTGTCTCCGCCGGTGAGCGTCTGGTTGCCGCGCGAGACGAGGTGGGTGACCACGAACTCGCCGTTCAGGCACGGCTCCGCGGCGCCCTCGACGAGGAACGGCTCGCCCACCTTGAGCCCGGCCGCGCGGCTCTCGCCCTCGCACACGTCGGCGTCGGCGGCGAGCTCGCGCATGCGGGCGTCGGCGCGGCGGGCGCCCACGCTCCCCTTGGTGAAGCCGGCGGGGTACTCGAAATAGGGCAGGACGAAGGCCTCCTTGCGGGGCAGCGAGGACTCGGGCTTCACGTCGGGCCTCTCGAAATCGTAGTCCCGGAGGTGGACGCTGCTCGTGCGCAGCGCGCGCGTCCGCGCGAGCTTCTTGAGCGGCAGGCTGCCCGGGAGCCCGCCCTGCGCCATGCGGAAGAGCGCCGGCGTCCCCTCCTCGACCGCGAAGGCGGCGGGGTCGTCGGTGATGATCATCGTGTGCCCGCCGGCCTCGTGCCGGAAATAGTAGAAGAGGCCGTTGTCCTCGAGGAGGCGTGCGACGAAGTTGAGGTGCGACTCGCGGTACTGGACGATGAACTCGCGCGGCTCGTACTCCTTCGCGGTCCGCCACTCGACCTTGTCGCCGAAGCCCGCCTCCTCGAAGATCGTCTGCGCCACCTGGACGATGGTCTTCTCCTGGAAGATGCGGCACCCCTCGCGGTGCGCGAGGGCCGCGAGGGCGGGCCGCAGGCGGACGTCGAACTGGCGGGAGTCGCCGGCGAGGCGCGCGAAGCCGGCGCGGTCGACGATGCCGTCGAACAGGCGCTCCTGGCCGGAGGAGTCGGTGACGCGGAGGCAGAGGCGGCTGCGCAGGCAGTCCTCGACCCGGAAGGCGGCGTCCAGCGTCGCGAAGCGCACCTCGACCGTGTAGGGGGTGGAGATGGCCTCGACGGCCTCGAAGCGGGTCACGGCGGTGTCCGCGGGGAGCTTGTCGCCCTCGAGGGAGAAGGTGGCGAAGGTGTCGGCCATCGGGGCCATGGTAGGCGATCGGCGGGCGGCGCCAAGCCCCGGCGCCGGGCGGGGCACGGGACCGACGCGGGGAGAGGGGCGTGGGGGGCGGATCGTGCGGTTCTAAGACCTTCGCGTGCGCGCCGCGCGGTCCGAGCACGCGATGATGTCAACCGAACGTCGGGGCGAGTGGGCACTTGCCGTCGCAAAGGCGTTTGGATCCCCTACTCATACCGCGCCGAATCTCCCCAATCTCTGACGCGCGGCTGCGTCACGCGCGCCGCTGGCTGCCGTTCTGCCAGGCGATGAGCGCGAACCAGACCATCATCAAGATCGACGCCGGCGCCAGCACCGTCGGCGGCAAGAAGGGCGAGACGAAGCTGTAGGCGAAGAGCAAGGCGCCGGCGGGGACGCCGACGAGCTTCACCGGCAGCGAGCCGGCGCGCGACGCCGTCACGATCCAGATGCCGGCGAAGATGTGGGCGCCGAGCCGCACCGGATCGGCGACGGCGCGGGGCACGTCGTTGAGCGCCAGCACGCCGGTGGTCACGTCGAGGAACAGCCAGCCGTAGCCGGCCATCCGCGCCCACTCCGGCGCGCGCAGGCTCGGGACCAGCGCGAAGACCGCGAGGTGGACGGCAAGGCCCGGGTACTCGGGCCACAGCGCGCCGGGGGCGACGGCGAAGCTGACGATGACGGGGGCGAAGCACAAGAACGCGGCGCTGGCGGCGACGCGCGGCGAGCAGGGGGCGGCGGACGATTCGTTCATGCGTGGGCTCCTCGCTATCGAGCGCGAGCATGCGGCGCGACCGCGGCGTCGTCTTGGGCTTCCTTGCGCCAACGTTGGCGCGCGACCGCGAGCGTCGTCCTCGAGCGCTCGCGCGAAAACTTCGGCGAGCGCGGCCGCCGGCGTCGGTTTACCCTCGGAGGATGCCGAGAGACGCTGCGCCCGTGCGCACCGAGCTGCGCGCCTATGCCGACGTGCCCGGGGTGCGCTCGCTGCTGATCGACGCCGACGAGCGGCTGTGGTGCGCGGTCAAGGAGACGTACGCGGTGGCGCTGATCCACCGCGGGCGCGCGGAGTTCTGGTCGCGCCGCGGCGGCGTGGCCAGCGCGCCGGGCGACCTGCACTTCGACGCGCCGGCGAGCGTGCACAGAGACCTGCGGCGCGACGGGCCGGCGCGCTTCCAGATCGTGAACTTCGACGTGGCGCTGGTGCGCGAGCAGGCCGAGCGCCGCGGCCTGCGGCCGAGCCTTTCGCTGCGGGTGCCGCTGCTCGAGCGGCGCCATCCCGATCGCCGGCCGCTGCTCGCCCTCCACCGTGCGTACCGCGGGCGGCCCGATCCGCTCACGCGGCAGGTCGTCGTGGCCGAGGCGCTCGACGCCCTGGTGCGCCAGCTCGACGGCGCCGATGCGCGGCCGCACGCCAGCGCGCCGCGCGGCCGCCTCGGGCGCGTCGTCGAGCTCGTCCACGCGCGCCTCGGCGAGGCCCTCTCGCTCGACGAGCTTGCGGCGGCGGCGGGGCTCGATCGCTTCCAGCTGTGCCGTGCGTTTCGCGCCGAGCACGGGATCCCGCCGTACACCTACGTGCTGCGCATGCGCATGGCGCGCGCGTACGCGTGGCTGGCGGCGGGCAGGCCGGTGAGCGAGGTGGCGAGCGCGCTCGGCTTCTGCGATCAGAGCCAGCTGCACGGCCATTTCCGGCGCGCCTTCGGGATCACGCCCGGCGCCTTCGCCCGCGTCGCCCGCCGTGGCCACGCGCCGCTCGCGGTGGTCGGCCGATAGGCCGCGCGCCGCTCGCGATGGTCGAGCGATAGGCAGGCGGCTCGCCGACGAGCTTCGTTGAGCGCCAAGGACGTCATCGGAGCCCCAGCGCCTGCTTCAGCGAGGGCAGGAATCGACGGCTCACCGAGACGTCCTGTGATGTCACCTGAGGACGAAGGAGTTTCACGATGAAGAATTCGTTGTTGTTGCGGAGTGCCGTCGCGGTGTCCTTCTGCGTCGCCGGGACGGTCGCCCTCGGCTGCTCTGGCGATGAAGCGGACGCCGAGCGCGAGTACGAGGAGCGCTGAGGCGCTTCGAGAGCGCGGAGCGCTTCAGCCGAACGGTTGTGTCGGCTGGAGCACGGCCTCGCTGAGCGCGGCGAGGCGCACGGGGTCGGCGCGGTGGTACTCCGGGTCGGCGATCATGTCCGTGAACGCCCTTCGCGAGGGATACCGGACGAGGGCGACGCAGTCCCAGGACTGGCCGGACTCGGCAGAGAGCGCCGTCTTGCCGTCGCCCGCGTAGAGGATCTCGCCGCCGTGGCGGGCGAGGACGGGGCGCGCGAGCGCGATGTACTCGAAGTAGCGCTCGCGGCCGCCGTCGGGGCGGAAGCGGAGGAGGTTCAGCATGACGACGGGCTTGCCGTCGTCCTCACGGAGAAAGCGATCGAGGTCGGAGGGGGTGATCGTGGTCATCTACTTCAGCCTTTCCTTCGGGATGTCCGCGAACATGACGATGCTCTCGACGCGGCGGAGCCCACGCCCGGACTCTGGCAGGCCGCGGCGGCGCGCTGTAGACGCGGCCGAGGAAGGGCAGTCTTGCCCTCGCGGAAACGTCAGCCCCGGTCGATCAGGGCGAGACGCCGCGGACCGGCAGCCGCGATGGGGTCCGCACGAAGACCATCGTGCTCCACTCGATGGCGGGGTTGACCACATCGATTCGCTTGGGAGCCATTCTACAGGATACGGTCCGTCCACACGGCGGCCGTGTCAGGCCGCGACGAGCCCGCCATCGATGGGCAGCGCGACCCCGGTCACGAACGACGCCTCGTCGCTCGCCAGGAAGAGGGCCACCCGAGCCGGCTCGATCGGGTCCGCGAACCGGCCGATCGGGTGGCTCGCGAGGACGCGTTGCTCCACGGCTTCATCCTCGATCCACCTGTCGAACATCGCGGTGTGCGTGCCCCCGGGGCAAATCGCGTTCACCCGCACGTTGCGAGCCGCGAGATCGACGGCCGCGGCCTTGGTCAGCCCGATGACGCCGTGCTTCGACGTCACGTACGCGGACAGACCGGGCGTCGCCACGAGGCCTCCGACGGAGGACGTGTTGACGATCGCGCCCCCGCCGGCCTTGAGCATCTCCGGGATCTGGAACTTCATCGACAGGAAGACGCCCTTCAGGTTGATGTCGATCACGCGATCCCACTCGTCTTCCTCGAGCTCGGGCACGCTCTTGACGACCTGCTCCACGCCTGCATTGTTGAACGCGACGTCGAGCCGCCCGTACCTCTTCACCGCGGCAGCGACCATGGCGGCGCAGTCGGCCGCGCGCGACACGTCCGTCGGGACGAAGATGGCTTCTCCCCCTCGGGCGACGATCTCCGCGGCCGTCCTCTCGCCCTCGGCCGCCCGGCGAGCGGCGATGACCACCTTGGCGCCCTCCTGGGCGAACAAGAGCGCCGCGGCCTTGCCGATCCCCATGTTTCCACCCGTGATGAGCGCGACTTTATCTTGCAACCGTCCCATAGGATTCGCTCCGGATCTGTGGGCCTGATGAAGGACAGGCCATGTCGTGCCAGCGCCCGCCTGCGCCGCGCATTCGAGCTCATCCGCGAGCGCTTCGTCACCGCGCTCTCCCTCGACGAGATCGCGCTGCACGTGGGGCTCGACAAGTTCCAGCTCATTCGCGCGTTTCGCGACCAGCTCGGCGTGACGCCGTATGCCTACGTGACGCAGCTGCGCATCGGTCGCGCCCGGGCGCTCCTCACGCGGGGCGTGCCGCCGTCCGAGATCGCCGCGCGCGTCGGCCTCTACGACCAGAGCCAGCTCAACCGGCATTTCAAGCGCATCGTCGGCATCACGCCGGGACAGTTCGCGCGCGCCGTGGTGTGAGCGCGCCTCGCGGCGCTCGGCTCGCCCCGGATCGGAGTCGAGCGCCGCTCGCGCGCTGGCATGCATTCAATGCATGAGGTCGATGCGATCTACGCATTGGAATCGCTCCGGCGGGCGACCTAAACAGCGCCCATTGAGCCCTCGCGGGGGGGGGACCTCGGAGAGCGGCGCCCTCGCGCCGCGCGCCGGGCCTCGTCCGTCTCCGCGATCTCGCGCCCACCTCGCGCATCGCGCGGAGGCAGGGCGCTGCTCAAGAAAGGCATCCATGACAAAGATCCTCTCTTCGTTGACGGATACCTCCTCTCCTCGCGGTCAGCGCGCCGCCGGATGGCGCGCCGGCATGGCGCTCTTGCTCCTCGGCGCCCTCGGGCCGACCGGGTGCGTCGCCTGGGCCGGCGACGACGGCGAGGAGAGCCTCGGCGTGGCGACCCAGAGGTGGGGGAGCTACGATCTCACGAGCAGCTACACGGGCAACGTCGGCGACACGCGCGGCTGGATCGTCGAGTGGGAGGTCCCCGAGCTCTTGAACGAGAGCACGGCCTGGACCGCCGTGGGCCAGTGGTACAACAACCTCGAATCGGGCATCTATCATTATCCGCCCGGCTGGTTCGTCTACTACTTCGCCGACGACAACGGCGTCACGGGGAATCACCCGAGCTGCGCCTACGACTGGCACAACCTCGAGACCGGCGTCCCCATCGGGGGCACCTGCGGGCTCGGCGGCGACCTTATCGAGCTTCAGCCCGGGCAGCATGTCGCCTTCAAGTACGAGTCGTGCACGACCGAGCGCGTGGCCGACGTGAACGGCTCTCAGATCTGCCTCTACGTCGACGTGAACGACGGCAAGGGCTGGCAGTTCCTCGCGGAGGACGACCCCGGGAACATCGAGATGTACACGCACGACGTCGAGCACTGGGCGTCCGAGGGCCAGGTCACGCCGGAGATCCCCTGCGACGCGCCCATCAAGATGCTTCGCCAGGAGGTGAAGACGACCGCGGGCACCTGGCAGCCGCTGTCGGGCGCGAGCACCTGGTCCTTCAATCAGTTCACGCCGTACGCCTACCAGAACCGCAGCCTCACCACGTCGCCGGCCACCTGGGAGGCCTGCACGCCCCCGCCCGACGGCAACGGCGACGGCCTCCGCGGCGAGTACTTCAGCAACACCAGCCTGACCGGCACTCCGTTCGTCCGCACCGACCCGATGGTGGCGTTCGGCTGGGGCACCAGCTCGCCCGGAGGGTCCGTTCCCGCCGACGGCTTCTCCGCGCGCTGGACCGGACAGCTCGTGCCGCGCTACACGGAGACGTACACGCTCTCGACCGAGTCCGACGATGGCGTGCGCCTCTGGGTGAACGGCACGCTGCTCATCGACAACTGGACGGATCACAGCTCCACGCTGGACAGCGCCACCCTCTCGCTCGTGGCGGGCCAGCCGTACGACGTGAAGCTCGAGTATTACGAGAACAGCGTCGACGCGACGATCCGGCTCTTCTGGTCGAGCCCGAGCCAGGTCCGGGAGGTGATCCCGCAGAGCCGGCTGCACGCGGCGGGCGCGGACTGCAGCGGTGTGCCGGCGTGGGCCTCGGCGCAGGTCTATACGCCCGGCACCCGGGTGACCGACGGCGGCCACCTGTGGGTCGCTGCCCAGCAGGTCTGGTGGTCGAACCCGGCCTGCCCGCCCAGCAACCCGACCTCGTGGTGCCCGGCCGACTGGATCGACCAGGGCGCGTGCCAGTAGCGCCGCGCCGGGCCGGGCGGGATGGGCGCGCTCAGGCGCCGGCGAGCAAGAAGAGCCCGTAATCGCCGACGGGCGTGAATCCGAGCGACGCATAGGCGGCGATGGCCGCGCGGTTCTCGGCGCCCGTGAAGAGGATCGCGCGCGCCGCGCCGCCGTCCCGCGCCGCGAGCAGCGAGCCGGCGACGGCCGCGCGCGCGTAGCCGCGCCCGCGCAGCTCGGGCGGAGTCCACACACCGCCGACCTGCACGATGTCGGGCAGGCGCGCGTTGAAGAACGTGCACGACACCGGCCGTTCGCCCGCCACGAGGACGTAAGCGTCGCCGTCCTCGTGCTGGCGCGCGACCTGCTCGCGCGACGACGCGTCGAGCGCGGGGCCGGGCGACCAGCCGAAGAGCTCGACGGAGTAGGCGGCGCGCCAGCGGGCGAGCCGATCGACGTCGGCCGGCTCGGAGCGGCGGCAGAGCACGCCGCCGGAAGCGAGCGAGTCGGGCACGCGGAGCGCCGAGAGATCCAGGGAGAACAGCGTCTCGCGGGCGTCGCGGGCCGCGCCGTGCTCGGGCAGGCCGAGCGCCTCGCGGGCGCGGGCGACCTGCCCGTACGGGCCGGAGACGCCGAGCCGCTCGGCGCGACCGGAGCGCTCGACGGCGGCGCGCGCGACGGCCTCCGCGTGGACGGGCGCCTGGACGAGCACGAGCCCGTTCCAGCAATGCGCGGCGACGGCGACGATGCGGTCCTGCTCGAACGCGGCCACGTAGGTGGCCTCGTAAGGTCTGCCGCGGTCAGCGAGGCCGGCGGCGCGCACGTTGGAGCGCAGGAACATCGAGCTGTCGGCGTGCTGGACGAGGAACGCCTCGAGGGCGGCCTCGTCGCCTGGCGCGAGGGTGCGGAGGTTGATCACGACAGCGCGAGGATAGCGCGCCCCGGCCTCGGAGGGGGTCGGTCTCGAGCGGCCGCTCCCCTGGAGCGAGCGCGGAGAGCTGCGGTCCTGCGCGCCGAGAGCAGCACGGCCGCGCCGAGGAGCACGCTCGCGTGGGCGTCGTGGCCAGCCCTTCGGGGCGACGGCATCCTCAATCGATACCCTCCTTCATCACGTCGTCATGGATGTGGCGCGCGAGGTGCTCGATCAGCGCCCGGACCGCGGGCGGCAAGCCGCGGCGCGAGGTGAACACGAGGTGGACGATGCCCTCGGTCACGTACCACTCGGGGAAGACGCGGACGAGCTTGCCAGCCCTCAAGTCCGCCGCGGCGATGTGATCGGGCAACAACGCCACGCCCAGCCCCGCGATGGCCGCCGCTCGCAGGGCGGCGAAATCGCCGCACGAGAGGCGCGGCGCGTGATGCACGACGTGCGTTTGCCCTTCGGGCCCGACGAGCTCCCACACCTCTTCGCCGGCCTGCTCGCTCGGGCTGAGGGTCGGTACGGAGGCGAGCGCGGCGATGTCCGGCGCGCCGCCCAGGCGACGCGCGAGGGCGGGGCTCGCGACGAGGAGCCGACGGCTCTTCGCGAGCGTCTTCCGGGTGAGCGTGGCGTCGGTGTCGAGCCTCGTGCGCACCCGAAGCGCGATGTCGATTCGCTCCTCGATCAAGTCGACGCGCCGATTGGTGGGGATGACCTGGAGGGCGACACGCGGGTAGCGCTCCATGAAAGAGGGCAGGATGGGCCCGACCAGCTCCATCATGCCCGTGGGGCAGCTCAGCCGGACGAGCCCCTGCGGCTCGCCGTGCGCCTCGGCGACGATGGCCTCCGCCAGCGCCACCTCGCTCATGACGGATCGGCAGCGCTCATAGAACGCCTGGCCCACCTCGGTGACGCTGAAGCGGCGGGACGAGCGCTCGATGAGGCGGACGCCGAGCCGCGCCTCGAGCTGCGCTATCCGCCGGCTGAGCTTCGATTTCGGCTGCCGCAGCGCGCGCCCCGCCTTCGCGAACCCGCCGTTCGCCACGACCTCGGCGAAGAAGAAGAAGTCGTTCAGATCCTGCATCGGTGATCTCTGCGTTCTGCCAGCGGAACGCAGCGTGCCACGATCGTCGGCTGGCCGCCCCCCGCTTCGGCTTTAAACCCAGGGGGCCGGCGACGTCGAGCGCCGCGATCGAGGGACGGACACCATGAGCAACAAACTCCAGGGGAAGGTAGCGATTGTCACAGGCGGCAGCACGGGGATCGGCCTCGCGACGGCGAAGCGGTTCGCGGCGGAGGGCGCGCGCGTCTTCATCACCGGGCGGCGGCAGGCGGAGCTCGACGCGGCCGTGAGGGAGATCGGCGAGAGGGCCACGGGCGTCCGGAGCGACGTCTCGAGCCTCGCCGATCTCGATCGCCTCTTCGAGGTGGTGAAGCAGCGAGGCGCCCCCATCGACGTCCTGTTCGCCAACGCCGGCGGCGGCGAGCTCGCCCCGCTCGGCGCGATCACCGAGGAGCATTTCGACAAGACCTTCGCCATCAACGTCAAGGGGGTGCTGTTCACGGTCCAGAAGGCGCTGCCGCTGCTGCGTGACGGGGCGTCGATCATCCTCAACGGCTCGACGGCGGCCTCCACCGGCTCCCCTGCGTTCAGCGTCTACAGCGCGACCAAGGCCGCGGTGCGGAGCTTCGCGCGCACCTGGGCGCTCGACCTGAAGGACCGCGGCATCCGCGTCAACGTGCTCAGCCCGGGGCCGATCGACACGCCAGGGCTGCGCGGGCTCGGCGCGACCGAGGAGCAGGCGCGGCAGATCAAGGCGAGCCTCGTCGCCAGCACCCCCCTCGGGCGGCTCGGCTTGCCGGAAGAGGTGGCCAAGGCCGCCGTCTTCCTCGCCTCCGATGACAGCAGCTTCACCAACGGAAGCGAGCTCTTCGTCGACGGCGGCATGGCACAGGTCTGAGCGCTCGGCGCCTGGTTCATGCCGGCGCGCACGGCATCGACGTGCAGCCCACGGGAGGCGCCTCGACCTCGCGAGCAACTCTCCCGCTTGCCCAGTCTTCTGTCTCCTGGCCGACGTTCGAAGGACCCGCGAGCCACGGAGCGGCGCCGCAAGGGGCCACGGAGTGGCTCGGCGGGCTCATTCGGGAGTTAGGCGGCATCAATCCACCCGCGCGCGTCGCACTCGGTGCAGGGGAGCTCGGCTCCGAGTCCGGGCACCGGTTCAACGACGCGTTTGCCGTTGCACTTCGAGCAGACGGACGACCCCGGAGGAGGCTGCGGGATCAGCTCGAGAAGCTCGACGATGCCCGTCTTCCGGGCGCCGACGATCAGCGCGGAGTGTGCGCTCAAACCACCAACCTCGACGAGCTCATCGCCGTCCCAACCACGGAGGTCTTCGAGGACGCGGCCGTCGGAGGTCAGATAGGTCATCGGTCCCATGCCGGGGTCGAGCAAGAACGCGTCGTACTTGTCTTCGACCTCGTCCTGCCAGGAGCTCATGGCCGCGACGTACCGCCCGGCCACCTGCTCGACGGAAGAAGCTCCAGAGAAGAGGTGTCGAATGGAATCGATGAAGTTGCCGCCCGTCTGCTCGCGCGGCGCGCCGGCAGCGCTGCGCGTTGCCCGCAGCTGACGTTGCTCAAGACGTCGAGCGCGCAGGCGTTCGAGCAGGGGCGGTGGGATTTGGAAGGGCATGCGAGGACCTCCTGCGGGGTTGCCGTGTCTGCCTAGCTATCCGTCGATGGGTCAGCGGAGGACCCGCCAGCTCGCGGCTGGGGCGATCGGCTGAGGGCGGGCCGGCCGTCCAGGAGGACGCCGACGAGGACGCCGAGGTAGGCGCCCGCATGGATCCCGCAGCAGACGAGGTACCGTGTGGCGGCGCCGGGGGGCCACGCGCCGAGGCTCGCCTCGCGCACACCGAACGGGTCGAGCGCCGCCATGACGGCCGGGCAGAGCGCGAGCGCCACGGCGAGCGCCGCCACGATCCTGGCCAGCCAGGCGCGCCACGAGAACCGGTCGCTGCGCGCGGCGCGGAGGAGGCCCACGCCGGTGACGAGGGCGCCGAGCGGCAGACCTCCGCGGAACCCCGTCCACGCGACCGCGAGCCGGAACGGCAAGCTCGACGCGGCGAGGCCCTTTCCGTCGAGGAAATACTCCGGAGAGATCGTGGCGGTGACCTGATCGAAGAGCGCCCCGCAGGCGCCCGCGGCCAGGGCGCCAGCGAGGATGGCGAGGTGCTCGCGAGCGCGGGTGGGCGAGGCGGTCGGGCGAGGCCGCACGGCGCCCAGGATACGATGGCCGGAGGCGACGGCGGCAAGCTCGCCGGCGCTCACTCGATCACGATCGGCCGCGCCGGGACCACCGCGCGCGGCAGCTCCTCGTGCGCCACCCGGGCCTGCGCCTCGGGCGCCGTCACCTTCCCGGCGAGCGCGAAGCGCACCGGGATCTCCACGAGCGTCGAGAGCCGCCTCGCGTCCAGGGAGGCCCGCAGCGCGAGCACGCCGTTCACCTGCCGCACGCCGTCGAGCGGCGCGGCCAGCGACACCCCGGGGGGGAGCGGGATGCGCACGTCGACCTCGATCGGACGGCCCAGCGTGTGGCGCAGCGAGACCCCGAGCTTGCCCGTCGCGCCCGCGCGCGGGCGCTTCGGCCAGGAGATCTCCGCCTGCACGGGGCTCGCCGCCGCGGTCGGCGGTCGGCTCCAGCGCCGGAGCGCCGGGCGCTCCAGGCGCGCCACGACCGCGGGCCCCGCCACCGCGAGCGCCACCTCGGTCGCGCCCGCGTCGAGCGGCACCACGAGCCGCCCCGACGGACCGACCTCCACGTCGCGCCGCGCGCCGCCCGACGTCACCGTCACCCGCGCGACCTCGCGGCCCTCGCCCCCGTGGGCCAGGAGCGCGCGCACCGCCGCGAGCGTGCTGGCCGGCGCGCCGTAGCCGCCGCGCACGTCCCGCTGCACGCCCACCCAGCCGAGGAGCCTCGCGGGCGGCGCCGCGCTCCGGCCGAGCCCGGCAGCGCGGAGCAGCGCCGCGTAGACGACCGCGCGCGCGCTCCGGTCCTCGGCCTGCTCCGGCGGCAGCGAGATGCCACCGGTCGGGCCCAGCGCCACCCAGGCGCGCAGCCGGTCCGCCACGTTCGCGGCCAGCGCGGCCCGGTGCGGCCGCTCCGCGAGCGCGAGCAGGACCCGGGCGAGCGCCACGCGATCGCCGCTCCGGATCACCTCGTCCAGCGTGCCCGTGACGAGCGCGTCCCAGCACGCGTTCACCGCGCCCCCGGCCGGCGAGGGCTCCACCTCGAGCGCGTCGAGCGCCGCCGTGGGCTGGAGCGGCTCGGGCGGGCAGCGCGCGTCGAGCTCCGGCAGCTCCTCCACCACGGCCGCGGGGGCGAAGGTGCGCGCCCGGAGCGCCGGGGGCCAGAAGCCCACGTCCTTCTTGCCGGCCCTGTACGCGAGCAGCCGGCCCACGGCGCGGCGGCCGATGTCCTCCGCGCGCGCGACGAGCGGCGCGCCCTCGCCCCCGCGCGCCGCGGCCCAGCGGCCCACGAGCGCCGCGACCTCCACCGCGTCCGCCATCGCCCCGGCGGACGTGAGCCGATCGGGATCCATGGCCTCGAGCGCCGCGGCGAGCGCGCTCGCGAGGCCGCGCTCGACGACGAGCCGGGGGCGGCCGGTGAGGCGGTAGCGCTGCGCGTCCGCCGACACGCGCAGCGTGGCCGTCGCGCCGCCCTCGACGCCCTGGGCGTGGGTCAGGTCGGTGGGCTCGCCCGCCGGGCCCACGTCCCACGCATGCACGAGCGCGTCGCCCGGCGTCCCCTGCGCCTTCACGGCGACCGCGAGCTCCGCCCGCCCCGCGCGCAGCGCCCGCACCCGCGCGCGCACCGGCGCCGCGCCCCCCGCGGGCACGTCGACCGCCGCCGCCCGGCTCCGCGCGTCCGCGAGGGCGGCCGCGCCGCGCGCCGTGAGCGCCACGGTCGCGCGGAGCGGCCTCGGCGAGCGGTTCCGGACCGAGATCTCCACGTCGACCTCGTCGCCCTCGACCCACGCGGCGCCCGCCTCCACGCGCGCCGAGAGCGGCTGCGCGGTGGGCACGTCGAGCGTGGCCGTGGCCGGCGTGGCGCCGTCCGGCACGCCCACGAAGGCGAGCCGGTAGGTCGTCTCGACGTCGCCGAGCGGAACGCGCATCCGCAGCCGGCCATCCCTGTCCGTGCGCTGGGGCGGCGACCAGAAGAACACGCCCCGCGGCGCGCCGTACGAGGTCCGGGCCGCGCCGCCCAGCCTGCCGTGGCCTTGACCGAACCCCGCGCCGGAGCCCGAACCCACGCCGGACAGGCCCAGGCCGCCCAGGCCGCTCCCCTCGCCCAGCGACGTGCCCGTGAGCTCCTCCAGGAGGCTCTCCCACGCCGACACCGTGGCGTCGCCGACCTCCATGTCGAACTTCGCATCGACAAGGCGATCCTCGCCGACCGCCCTGGCGTACGGCGTGCCCGAGCGGAGCACGCGCTCGAACGGATCGCGCACGTCGTCGCCCGTGCCGATCCGGCCGTCGGGCCCGGGCGCGTGCAGGGCGAAGCCGCGCCGCACCGTGAGGAACGGCGCGGGCGGCGCCGTCGTCGGGGTGAACTGGATGGTGCCGCCCCAGGGATCGCGCAGGAGCGACTCCTCGAGCTGCTCGTCGCGCACCAGGCGGCGGAGCAGCGCGTTCGGATCGCGGAGCGCCGGCTCGTCGGGGTCGAGCAGCCGCTCGCGCCGGAACGCGCGCGCCGCGGCGAGGATGCGGAAGAGCTTGAGGCGGGTGACGCGGCGAGCGACGTGATCGAACGTGACCTGCGGGTCCACCGACAGGAGGTCCGCGAGCGAGAGCGGCTCGCCGCCGGGCGTCTCGGGCGGCGCATCCATGGCGGCCGTGACCAGGGTCATCAGCTCGGGGTTCCATGCATAGGCGCCGTCCGGCCCGCGGCGGCGCACGTCGCGCAGCCGCTCCGGGTCGCTGGTGGCCTCGAAGACCGCCCCCTCGAGCGAGCGGAGCACCTTCCCGAACGCCTCGTCGAGCGCCGCTTTCGCGGCGCCGGCCGGATCGATCGCCGGCGCGATCGCCGCGCGCGCCCGCGCGCCGAGCTCCGCGCGGCGGAGGGGATCGAGCGCGGGATCGCCCTCCAGGAAGGCGCCGCAGCGCTCGGGCTCGACCATGCCCTGGCAGAGCCGCGCGCGCGTGTCGAGCGCCGCGAGGCCGCCGACGCTGCCCCCGCCGTGCAGGTCCACGACGACGGCCGCGACGGTCCCGGGCAGCCCGCGGCCGCCCCCGTCGGTGAGCGCGAGGTCGACGTCGACGGCGCCGCGCGGGGCCGCGCGGCCGCCGGCGATGCGGGCCTCGAGCCGCGGGAGCACGCGCGGCGCGACGAGCACCGCGCCGCCGGCCTGCCGCGCGGCGGCGCCCTGCCGGGGGGCGGCGGCGCTGAGCGTCCACACGCCGGCCGCGCCCTCGGGCAGGCCGAGCGCGCCGCCCTCCGGGCCCCCGGCGATCCAGGCGCTCGCCGCGCGCGCCGCGCTGGCGGAGGACTGGACGATCACGCTCCAGCCGGCGGCGTCCGCCGCCCTGCCGCCCTCCGGCCGCCGGCCAGCGCGGGCGTCCGCGCCGCCGGCGTCGATCACGCGGAGCGCGAGCGCGTCGCCGGCGCGGGCGAGGAGCCGCTCGGGCCGGAGCAGCGCCGTGGCCTCGCGATCGACGGAGACGCACAGCGCGAACGGCTCGCGCCGCGACGCGAGCGCCGGGAGCTCGCCCGCGGGCCGCACGCGCACCGCCGCCGCGACGCCGCCGGCGCACGGCCCGACGTTGCGGAAGGCCCCGAGATCGGCGGGCGCGTCCCAGGCCACCTCGGCCTCGCCGTACGCGTCGGTGGTCACGGTGGCCTGGAGGCGGTCGCCCTCGACGGTGAAGGTGCCCTGCACCGGCTTCCGCCGCGCGTCGCGGACGCGCAGGAGCATGCGCTGCGCGGCGC
The DNA here is from genome assembly GCF_051529605.1 of Sorangium sp. So ce296. NCBI lineage: Bacteria > Pseudomonadati > Myxococcota > Polyangiales > Polyangiaceae > Sorangium > Sorangium sp. So ce296. The sequence goes on along the minus strand of NZ_CP150325.1, from coordinate 11,701,096 downwards.
CCGGGACGATGGCGCCCGCCTCCGGGAGCAGCTCCGCCTCCGAGGTGGGGCTCTCCACGGAGACGGTGGCCTCGCGCTCGAGCTCGTGCCCCTCGAGCGAGGCGCGCGCGACGAGGCGCAGCGTGGTCCCTACCCCCTGCACCACGGTGGTGGGCGCCGCGGCCGCGCCGCGGACCTCGCCGGCCGCGTCGGTGCGCGCGGGCGTGGTGAGCTTCTCCCACGCGGCCCTGTCCTCGGGCGGGCTCGTGCCCTTCGGCCCGGTCCAGACGCGCACCGGCAACCCGACCACCGGCTGGCCGGCGCCGTCGCGGATCCGGATCACGTAGGCGGCGCGGTCGCCGGCGCGCAGGTCCTGCTCGGACCACTCGGCCAGCATCTGCGGGGCGCCGGGCGTCTCCTCGCGCGGCGAGAGGGAGATCTGCGCGGCGTTCGACGAGGCCCCCTCCGCGCCCCGCACGCGGGCGCGGAGGACCCAGCGCCATCCGGGCTCGTCGATCCAGGGGACGGGCACGCGCGCCATGGCGACGCCGGCCGCGTCGGTGGTGACCACGGCCGTGTGCCGCGCGACGCCGCCCTCGAGCAGGCTGACCTCCACGGGGACGCGCGGGGCCGGCTGCCCCGAGGCCTCGCTCTGCACCGTGATCCACGCCGACGTCGCGCCGCCCGGCACCACGCGCGCGTCGGGGACGTGCAGGTCGACCTGGAGCGGCGCCTGGCGCTGCACGGTGAGGGTCCGGGTCCGCTGCCGGTCGCCGGCGCGCACGCCGAGCAGCAGCCGGAGCTCGCGCTCGGGCCCGTCGGGGATGGGGACGTCGAGGTGAGCGCGCCCCTTCGCGTCAGTGGTGACCCGCACGGGCGGCGGGACGGCGCTGACCTTGCCGAGGTGCTCGGGATCCCAGGTCGCCTCCACGGTGGCCGCCTCGAGCGGCCGGAGCGTGACCGCGGTGGGGAATCCGAGCGCGAGGACCTGGACCGGCAGGGCGGCGCCGGGCGCGCCGCGGTCGGGCGCGTGGACGAAGAGGTCGAGTCCGCGGGCGACCGCGTCGCGGTGGTCCGTGGCCGCGTCGGAGGTCGCGGCGGCGCCGAGGGCGGCGGTGACGAGGAGTCCGGCGAGCGGGAGGAGGGGCCTGGGCATCGGTGGCTTTCGACAGGGCCGAGGCGAGCAGGTTCCTGCACAGGCCGAGGGAGCAGGTTCCTGCGCTGCACGGCGGATCGGGATGGCCGGCGCGGTGCGCGATGGGGCCGGCGCGGCGCGTGATCGGGCCGACGCGCCGTCCGGCGATGGGCTCCGGCGCGATGGTACACTCCCCTGTATGTCCCTGAAGCCCACGCGCCGTGCCTTCTTCGGCGCCGGCTGCTGTGCTGCGGCCGCGTGCGCGGTGGACGGGCTCGCCGTCGAGCCGTCGTGGCTCGAGGTCACCGAGCACGACGTCCCCGTCGCCGGGCTCCCGCGCGCGCTCGACGGCTTCCGGATCGCGCACCTCTCCGACCTGCACCTGCGCGCGCTCGGCGGCGTGCACGACAAGGCCGCGTCCGCCGTGCGCTCGCACGGCGCGGACCTCGTCGTGATGACCGGCGACTCCATCGAGGACGAGGGCGCGCTCGGCGCGCTGGAGGAGCTCTGCCGCAGGCTCGCCGCGCCGGGGCGCGAGGTGGTCGCCACCCTGGGCAACTGGGAGCACTGGGGGCACGTGCCCCTGCGGCGCCTCCACGAGGCCTATGCGCGCGCCGGCGCGCGGCTGCTCGGAAACGAGTCGACGCTGCTCCGGAGCGGGATCGCCGTCGTCGCGACGGACGACTTCTGCAGCGGTCATGACGATGTGGAATCGGCCCTCTCGCGCGCGCCGGCCTCGCCCGTGCGGCTGTTCCTCACGCATGCGCCGGGCCTGTTCGACAGGCTGCCTGCCGGCGCGCCGCGCTTCGACCTCGGCCTCGCGGGGCACACCCACGGCGGGCAGATCCGGGCGCTCGGCGTGCCGGTGTGGGTGCCGCCCGGCTCGGGCCGGTTTCGCTCGGGGATGTACGCCACCGAGCGCGGCCCGGTCTACGTGAGCCGCGGCGTCGGCACGAGCGTCCTGCCCGCGCGGCTCACCTGCCGGCCGGAGCTCGCCCTCTTCCGGTTGATCGCCGGATGACCGGCCGCCTCGGCGCGCCCGCGCGCGGCGATGTTGCGCGCGCGGCCATTTTCCGGGGGCGACGCGATGGCGTTGGAGCGCTGGAGCGACGTGCCGCTCTGACCACGCCGCCGGCAGGATCGACGACGTCGAGGGGAGGGTGTCGACAACCTCGGGGTTGAATTTCAATTCTCCGGGGGGCTCTCGACAGCCTCGGGGTTGAATTTCAATTCTCCGGGGAGGCTCTCGACAGCCTCGGGGTTGAATTTCAATTCTCCGGGGAGGCTCTCGACAGCCTCGGGCCTGAATTTCAATTCTCCGGGGAGGCTCTCGACAGCCTCGGGCCTGAATTTCAATTCTCCGGGGAGGCTCTCGCAAAGCTCACGACGCCGGAGCCCTGCCCGCCGCAGGGGCGGCCATCGCCCCTGCCCTGCCATGCCCGTCGCGCCGACGAGGAGGACCTCCATGCCCCTCGCCGCACGTCATCGTGTCGTGCCGCGCGCCTTGCGCGGCCGGCCGCCCTCGGCGCGAACGCTCGACGTTCTTGGCCTCGCCCCCTTCTCTCGGTCGTCCCGCTGCGGCAAGCACATCACCCGCGCGGCGACGGACATGCCCTCCACGAAGGTCTCGCGCGTCGCGGCGCCGTACTTCAGACCGCGCGCGGCTGCGTACAACGTCTCCGCGAGCTGCCGCGCGGTGACGCCCGCGGGCGCGTAGGCGGCCACCAGCCCGGAGGCGCGCAGGGCCTCCTCCACGGCCTCGACGAACTGCCCCTCACGTTCGTCGACCGTGGGGCCGACGAGCTCCTTCGTGGCGGCGTGGAGATCCGCCGCGTCGGACCCGAGCGCGCCCACGAACTGGCCCACCCACGTGTCGAACGCGGCCACGAGCCGCTCCTCCAGGGGGCGCTCCGCGTCGGCGAGGGCGGCCGCGGCGGCGGCGAGCGCCGTGTCGAGGAAGTACGCCACCGACGCGCGAAAGAGCTCCTCCTTCGTGGCGAAGTGGAGATAGAGGCCCTGTCGCGAGACGTTCGCGGCCCGCGCCACCTCGTCCATCGACGTCTTCCGGAAGCCGAAGCGCAGGAACACCGTCAGCGCCGCGTCCATCAGCTTGCGGCGGCGCACGTCGTCGGCGGGCCTGTCGGTGGAGCTCGCTTCGCTCACGAGGATCGAAGTTGCCAGCAAACGCTTCAATCGTCAATGTCAAACTTGACAACCTGAGCTCCAGTTGTAAACATCGTCCTGTGCGCCCGTTCGGCCGTCCGCCTCGTGCGGTCAACGGGTCTTCGGCGCCCTGCGCGATGCCCTCCTTCTGCGTGGCTCGGCGTGGGCGCCGCGCTGGTCACCATCGCCGTCGGACTCTGGCTCACCAGGCGCCACGCCCGGCAGGAGGTCATCCCTTCATGAATGATTCCCAGCGTCGCAAGGGGCTCCGACTCGAGCGAGCGCGCGCCTCCGCGCAGTTCAAGGGCGGCCGGTTCCAGAACCCGTCGGGCGCCGGCCCCGGCATGAACGGCTCGGCGTTGCCCGTGATCGGCGAGTACTTCTTCGGTCGCGGCCAGCGCACGCCGCCCGGGCCCCTGCCCCTCGCGCGGCCTCACGAGACCTGGGCGCGGCGGAGCGCGACCGGCCTGCGGGTCACGTGGCTCGGCCACAGCACCGTGCTGCTCGAGATCGACGGCCGCCGCGTCCTCACCGATCCGGTGTTCGCCGAGCGCGCCTCCCCCGTCGCGTTCGCGGGCCCGATGCGCTTTCACCCCGTGCCGGCGGCGCTCGACGAGCTGCCGCCGCTCGACGCCGTCCTCCTGTCGCACGACCACTTCGATCACCTGTGCGCCCCCACCGTCGAGGCGCTGGCCCGCACGCGCGTCCCCATCGTCACGGCGCTCGGCGTGGGCGCGCACCTCGAGGCGCTCGGCGTCGACCCGGCGCGGATCACCGAGCTCGACTGGCACGAGGGCGCGGAGGTGGGCGGCGTTCGCTTCACCGCGACGCCGTCGCAGCACTTCTCGGGGCGCGGGCCGACGAGCGGCAACAAGACGCTCTGGGCCTCCTGGGTCATCGAGGCAGAGCGGCGCAAGGTCTTCTTCTCCGGCGACACCGGGCTGTTCCCCGAATTCGCGGACATCGGCCGTACGCACGGCCCCTTCGACCTGGTGATGCTCGAGGTCGGCGCGTACCACCCCGCGTGGGGGGCGATCCACCTCGGCCCCGAGAACGCGCTGATCGCGTTCCAGATGCTCGGCGGCGGCACGCTCCTTCCGGTCCACTGGGGCACCTTCAACCTCGCCCTCCACGACTGGAACGAGCCGGCCGAAACGTTGCTCTCCCTGGCGGCCGAGCGCGGCGCGCGCGTCGTGACACCGCAGATCGGCGCAGCCTTCGAGCCCGATCACGTCGACGCGCCCACCCCGTGGTGGCGCGCCGTCGCCGGCGCGCGCTGACGAACGAGGCGGTCCCGCGCGGCTCCCCTTCGCGCGAGCGCTGCCGGCGGCGAACCGCGCCTCGGTTGACAGATCCCGGGCGGCGGGGCATCGAGAGCTCGGGGGCGGGCGCCATGGCGCCGCGCCCCTCCGGCGCAGGCACGGGCGGCGTGGCGGTGACCCGAGAACTCGTTCTTCAGCTCGGCGCGGCGGATCAGGGGCCGCTCTTTCTGCAGATCGCGCGGGCCGTCGTCGAGGACATCGAGCGTGGCCGCCTGCGCCCCGGCGAGCGGCTGCCCTCCAGCCGCAAGCTCGCCACCCAGCTCGGCGTGCACCGCAAGACCGTGGTCGCCGCGTTCCTCGAGCTCGCGCGCCAGGGGTGGATCACGAGCGCGCCCGCCACCGGGACCTACGTCTCGAGCGACCTGCCCGCCAAGCTGCCCCCCTTCCGCCGACGGGCCCTCGCCGATCGGGCCGGGTTCGACCTGCCCCGACGCCCCTTGCCGGCCCCGTCCTCGACCCCGCGCGCCGGCCTGCTCCTGCTCGGCGGGGTGCCCGAGCTCGGCTTCGTGCCCAGGCTGGAGCTGTGCCGCGCCTACCGCCGCGCGCTGCTCGGCGCCGGGGCGCGCGCGCTGATGGACTACGGCGATCCCCGGGGCGAGCCGCGCCTGCGCCGCGCGGTCGTCGAGCTGCTGACCCGGGCGAGGGGCGTGCGGGCGAGCGTCGCGTCGGTCAACATCGTGCGCGGCAGCCAGCAAGGCCTCTACCTCGCGGCGCGCGCGCTGCTCGAGCCGGGCGACTGCGTGGCGATCGAGGCGTACAGCCACCCTGCCGCCCGCGGCGCGCTCGAGCTCGCGGGCGTGGAGCTCGCGCCCGTGCCGCTCGACGGCGAGGGGCTCGACGTCGCCGCGCTCGAGGCGCTCTGCGCGGCCAGGCGGGTCAAGGCGGTCTACACGACGCCCCACCACCAGCTCCCCACGACCGTCACCTTGACCGCGGCGCGGCGCGTGCGCCTGCTCGAGCTGGCGCGGCGCCGGCGCCTGCTCGTGCTCGAAGACGATTACGACCACGAGTTCCGCTACGAGGGGCGGCCGGTGCTGCCCCTCGCGTCCGCCGACCGCCACGGGGTGGTCGTCTACCTGGGCACCCTGTCGAAGATCCTGGCCCCGGGGCTGCGGCTCGGCTTCGTCGTATCCACCCCCGACGTCGCCGAGCGGATCGCGGCCTACCGGGCCTTCGTCGACCACCAGGGCGACCACGCGATCGAGCGCGCGGTCGCCGAGCTGCTCGAAGACGGCGAGATCGATCGGCACACGCAGCGGGTCCGGCGCGCTTACCGCGCCCGTCGCGACGCGCTCTGCGAGGCGCTCGCGCGCCACCTGCCCGGGCTCGAGTTCGCCCCTCCCTGCGGGGGCATGGCCCTCTGGGCGCGGGCCCCTGGCGTCGACGTCGACGCGTGGGCCCGGCGCGCGCACGCGGCGGGCGTCTCCTTCCAGCCCGCGAGCCATTTCGCGCTCGGTCGATGGCCGCTCGACTTCGCCCGCTTCGGCTTCGCCGCGTGCGACGAGGCCCAGCTCGCGGACGCGGCGCGGCGGCTCGCGCAGACGTTGCCGAAGGCGCGGTCACGGCCCGCGGGCGATCGCGCCTGACGCGCGCCTCGCTCCCCGTGGCGCGCGGTCGACTGGACTACGCGACATCGACGATCTGGCCCCAACGCAGGGTGCCTGCGCGAGTTAGGGTCTGACCGAAGAGGAGACCCGGACATGGTCAAAGCTTTCTTCGCTGGCATGACAATCGGCGCGGCATTGCTCGGCTGCGCCCAGGCCGGCGCGCCGAGCGCGCCCCCCGCGGAGGCGGAAGCGGAATCGGAGGGCCAGGCATCGCTCACGACGCACACGAAATGGCTTGTGCAGCGGGGCGCGCGCCTGCTCTTGCTCGGCGTCACCAGCGACAATCACGCCCTTTATCAGGAGGGAGAGCGCGTGTACGCGACCGCGCTCGAGCCGGGCGCGACGAGGCAGCTCGTCGCCCAGGTGCCTCCCGGGAACACCGCGTTCGTTTACACCGTCGGCAAGGTCGCGTTCTGCTGGACCAACCCCGACCGGAGCTTGCCCGGCTTCGGGGTCAGCCCCCTCGTCGTGTGGAGCGCGGCGTCCGGCCCGCGCGAGGCGTCCGCCGCCTCGCCCATCGGGACCTTCGCGACCTCGGCGAGCGCCGACGGGCGTTCGGTGCTCTTCCCCACCCGTGGCAACGCCGACGGCAGCGTCGGCGACGTCGAGCTCGCCTCGACCGACATGAGCGAGCGCACGACGCTGCTCGGCGCGGTGCCGATGGGCTTCCCGCTGGGGTATTGTCGGCCCTTCGCCGCGTTCGTCGGCCGCCACGGCCGCTCGCACCCGGTCGCGCTGCACTGCGAGGGCGGCGCGAGCTCTGCGACCTTGTCGAGCTGGGAGCGGGGCGAGAGGGTCGACCTGCTCGGCGGCGTCGCGACGCCCCCCTTCTTCAGCGGCGACGCCGGCGGCGGGTCGTTCTTCACGACGCTGGCGGGCTCGGGGCACCCCGTCGTCGTCTCCGACGACGGCGAGGTGAGCGCGCTCGACGAGGTGCGCTCGCGAATCGGCTTCTTCGCCAAAGGCGGCTCCGTCGTGTACACCGCGCAAACGGAGGCCGGCCTCGAGCTGCGCCGCGCCGCGCCGGGCGATTGTCGGTCGACCGAGACGATCGCCGATGAGGTCGGGGGCATTCTCACCGTGCTGGCCGGGTCGAAGGTCATCACCGACGCGTGGGCGTCGCCGGACGGCAGCAAGGTGGCCTTCTTCACCCAGCGCGACCCTGCGACCGGCCTCTCCGACGTGGCGCTCGCCGACGCGCGCGGCGGTGCCCCGCCCCTGTCGATCGACCCGCGGACGCGGAACGTGCTCGGCGGCCCGCCCTTCAGCGCCGACTCGAAGCACGTTCTGTTCGCCCGCATCGTCGACCTGACGACCGGCACCGCTCCCCTCTTGGCCTCGGGCGAGGGCGGCGTGCGGCAGTTCAGCGACGACGGGGGCTGGAGCTACCTGCCGGCCGTGCGCGGCCTCGTGTCGTTCAACGACAACACCCACTTCGACGCGGAAGACTTCGCGCGGTCGACGGCCGACCTGAAGGTCGTCGACCTGTCGCGCGAGCCCCTAAAGCCTCGGCTCATCGCGCCGGGGGCGAACCTGACCTACTTCAGCAGCCACGGCGGCCGCCGCCTCGCCTTCACGACGGACCTCCCCGGCACGACGGCCGGCCTCTATTCGGCCGAGGTCGGCAAGTAGCCCGCCCGCGGAGAAATCATCGGTCGCTCGAAAAAAATCTTCGCGCCCCACGCCGGCAGCTCCATGGGCAGGCCAAACGCCGGGAACAGCACCTCGCCCCTCGGCGTGCACGGGCGGCGTGGGCGCGCAGGCGGCGTGGGTGCGTCGGCCCGCCGCGCGACGTGCTACACGGTGGGCTCACGCTGGCCCTCCGGGGCGGTCGCCCCCCGAACATCGATATGACTCAGCCTCAGCCCAACAATCCTCTTCACGGCGTCACGCTCCAGATGATCCTCGAGCACCTGGTCGCGCAGCACGGCTGGGAGCAGCTCGGACGCATGATCGACATTCGCTGCTTCAAGTACGATCCCAGCATCAAATCGAGCCTGCAATTCCTGCGACGGACCCCGTGGGCCCGACAGCAGGTGGAGGCGCTCTACGTGCGGGATAAAGCCAAGCCCAGCCCGTGACCGAGGGGCGCGGCGCTCGCGATCTGGACATGGAGGCCGCAGGAGGTCGGCTTCCGTCCCGCGCTGGTCAGGCGCCCGGGGCGCGCACGAACTGCTCGTAGACCACGAGCGTGACCGGCTTGTCGTTGGCGACCTTCACGAGGATGCTCTTGACGCGCAGCCATTCGAGGCCGGTCTTGCCGGCGCCCACGCGCGGTACGCCGATCCGCGCGATCCCCGCCCCGGCGGCGTGCGTGACCATCGCGGCGAGCGCGCGCTCCAGCGCGGCGAGCGAGGGCCTCTTCGTCGCGTTCTCCTGGATCGCGAGGCTGTACACCGTGTCGTCGCCCTCGCTCCAGACGAAGGCCTCCCCGAGCTGGAGCTTCCGCTCGGCGCTCCGCTGCTCGAACGCCGGGAGCAGGCCCGGCCAGCGCTTCTTGAACGCCACGGAGATCCCCGTGTCCATCTGGCCCACGCAGCTCACGCCGTGCGCGTACGCGTGAAGATCCGGGGTGTTGAGGAGGTCGCCCTTGGTGAAGATCGTCGGCACGCGGCGCACCCTAGCACTTCCGCGGTCAACTTCGTGAGATGCCGACGGGCCCGCGAAGACGAGGCGAGGAGCCGCCTACGCCCCCGCCACCTCGAGCGCGCCGATCCGGCCCGTCCGGTACGTCCGCGCCGGCGCCCCCCCCCGTACGAGCCCGCCGTGCTCGCTCCAGCGCGCGGCGCGCTGGAGCGAGCGGCAAGGCTCCGGCGGCGAGTCCACGCGAGCGGCGGGCGCGACGTTCGGCCCGAGCTTGCTCGTTCGCGATGGTCGATCCGTCGCCTCGGGCCGCCGTGGTCGCCTCGCTCGCCGAGACGCTTACCCGCACCGTCACCCTCGGGAATGAGATGGCGGCCCGGGCCCGAGCCCCGCCGCGACCGGACCGAGCGCCGCCCCGGCGCGGACCATCGCTCCCGAGGGCTGCGACCCATCGTCGCCCGGTTCCCCGGGGCGGGCTTCGGCGACATCGTGCTGATTGCTGGGGATACGATGCTCCGTGCGCGCACTTCATGATAGGACGAGACGGTGCTGCGGCTGGCAGCTCCAAGCAATGCTTTTGACCGTGAATCCACAGCCGGCGGCAGCTCGCCGCACAGCGAGGCTCTGCCATGCCGGCGCCGCAACGAGGAGCTCTCCCATGAGAACCGCCCATCCGTCGATCTCTGTGTTCGCGTTCGCCTGGATGATCTCCGGCTGCATGGCGGCAGCCGAGCCGCACGACGATAACGATGAAGCCGTCGGCGAGGGCGCAGCGTCTCTCGTCGCCTGCGAGGCGCTGCCCTCCGGCGACATCGTCACGAACGGCAGCTTCGAATTACCGGATCTGCCGATTGGCAGCGTGTGGATCACGTCCTCGCCGACCGCGGTTCCCGGCTGGCGGCCTGCCTATGGCGAGATCGAGCTCCGCGACCGCACGGTCGGCGGGCTCCCCGCGCACGGCTACCAGAACATCGAGCTGGACTCCTCGATGTCGAGCGGCATCTACCAGGATCTCACGACCATCCCGGGAGCGGTGTACGAGCTTCGGTTCGCCTTCGCCGCGTCCACGCAATGGGGCGGTCCGGACGAGCACGCGCTCGACGTCGTATGGGACGGCGGAGTGGTCGCCTTCCTCACGACCAGCAGCCAAAACTGGGTCTATTATACCCTCACCGTCATCGCCTCCGGCGCGACGACCCGCCTCCAGTTCAACGATGTGGGCTTCTCGAACGGCATTGGGACGTTCCTCGATCACGTCACCGTGGTCCCCGTCCACTTCGATACGGACGAGGATGGGGTCCCGGACCTGTGCGACAACTGCCCGGCGCAGCCCAACCCCTCCCAGGCCGACGTCGACGGCGACGGCATCGGCGACGCCTGCGAGGTCGAGCCCCAGTGCGTCGTCGTGCAGCGCGGCACCTACGGGAGCGTGCAGGATACGTATATCCAGCCCGGGATCTCGTGGCCATACGGCGATTACCCGTATCTCGTCACGACGACGCTGCCAGCGGACGTGAAGGCGGGCGTGCTGGCGTTCGATCTGTCGTTCATCCCGGCGGGATCCAACATCGAATCCGCGGTCCTCACGCTGTCCCACCCATGGAAGGCGACCGCCAGCACCATCGAGGTGCACCGCGTGAACGGCCCCTGGCAGGAGTCGACCGTCCACGCCGGCAACTTCCCCGGGTACACCCCGACCGTGGAGGCCGTGATCACCACGGTCGCCGAGGCGGACGCCTCCGTGAGCGCCAGCGTGGCGCCCCTCGTCCAGGCCTGGGTGGATGGATCCCAGCCGGACTACGGCGTCGCGCTGCAGGACGTGAACGACCGGACCGACATCCGGTCGAGCGAACATGCGAACGTCGCCCTCCGGCCGAAGCTCGAGGTTTGCTTCACGCCGGCCGAGTAGCGGGGCCGCGCCGGGGCGCGATCGCGCAGCGGATGCCCCCGGGACGACATCGGGTGCCGGCCGCCGGAGCGGCCGCTCAGCACGGGATCTCGACGCACTCCCACAGGGCAGCCCCCGTCGGCTGGAGCTCGCAGGTGCAGCTCCAGGGCGGGGAGCATCGAGCGCAGACCTGCCCGAGGAGCTGTTCGCAGCGCTGGCCGTCGAGCTGCGAGGGATCGGCCGGGCACTCGAACGGCGGGCATACGTCGGGCGCCTGGCACGACCACGCGCCGTTCGTGCACCGGCAGATCGGCCCACACGTCTCGTAGCCGCAGACCAGGCCCTCGGTGTCGCAGCAGCCTCCCTCGGGTGGGGGCGATTTCGGCGGGTGCACGTCGTTCCGCTGACCGGTCTGGGACGAGGAGCAGAGCGTGTCCGTGCCGCTGCACGCGCACGACATCGCCGTGCTCTTGCACTGCAGGCTCGGCGAACACTCGGCTCCCGGCGGTTCGGAGAAGGGGATGCAGCTGCCGCCGGCCCCAGCTCCGCCGACCCCAGCTCCGCCGACCCCAGCTCCGCCGACCCCAGCGCCCGCAGCCCCCGTACCTTCGGTGCCCGCGCCACCGGCCCCTGTGCTGCCGGCGCTCACGCCGCCGGCGCCGCTCCCGCTCGAGCCCGCGGCCTGCGAGGAGCCCTGGGGGCCTTCGACCGGCGCGCCGCACGCGGCGGCGACCGCAGCGGCCGCGGGGATCAGGGCTGCGGCGAGGAAGCGGTGTGCGTGACCCATGTCGCCCACGTTACCACCGGGGGCGACGGCTAGGCATGATGGGAACGCGTCGTCCGCAACGTCGACCCTGGCCATGGAGTCGTCCTGGAGGGTTCGAGGTCGATGATGGCGTGGTCAGCACGGAATGATGGGTCGGCCATCCTTCGATGCTGGGACGTCCATCGGCGCAGCCTGCGGGGGCAGCCCCGGAGCATGACCCGGCCAACCTCCAGCACGGGTTCAGCAACGATCGCGACGCTCGCGATCGTTGCACGTACGCCGCGGCGCGCGCTTCGAACGCTCCGGCAAGCGTCGACGGAGATCGGGGGTCCGTGTCCGCGTTTCTCCTCGGGCGCCGAACGACCAAAAACGCGCATCCGATGAGGGGGTCTGCCCAGTGTCAAGAAGCATTAAGCGCAAACTGGGGTCCTTGACGGTGCTCGGTCGCGATGACACATCTGCCCGCAACGCTGTGAGCGCCTCGGCGGCATCCAGCGGGGCGCTGCGCCGGTCTCCGTGATGAACGCGCGCCCGTACACTGCTGTTTCGGTGCTCGAAGCCCCGTCGAGCCCGAGGCGCAGCGCGGCCGAGGACAGCGACGGCGGTCGTCTGGTTCGTTCTCGAACAGGATATCGTTCACCCTTGTTTTTGATGCTCCTATGCCAGTCAACCAAACCAAGCTCTCCAACATCGTATTCCGTCATGTCGCTGTGCGTCGGGCCTTGCCTGCCGCCCTGCTGGGGCTCTCGGCCATCGCCCTGGGCTGCGGCGACGCCGAGCCGGTCGCCCAGGTGTCGGCGCCTGTGGTCGCCATCGAGCCGGCCAGCGCGCCCGCTCGAGCGCTGCGGAGGCTCCAGGACAAGTCGCTGGCGTCCTCATGGATTCCGAGCGACGTCTCCGACGTTCGCGTCGTGATCAAGTTCCACGAAGGGACAGGCGTTCGGCTGCGCGGCTCGCTGCTGAGCAGCGATCGTATCGGCGATCTCTCGAGCGCCGCAAGCGGCCTCGATCCCGAGCAGCTGCAGCATGATCTGGACAGCATCACCGCGCTGCTCTCGAAGCGTTCGCTCGATCTCAAGCCCTTGTTCCCGCTGCCGGAGGCGCGGCTCTCGTCGCTCAAGAGCAGCGGCGAGCGACGGAGCGCGATCCAGCTCTCGGATCTCGGGCTCTACTTCGACGCCCCCTGGTCAGGAGGGCCACGGAGCGCGCTGGTCGAGCTGGTGGAGGCGCTGAACGCCCACCCGAGCGTGGAGATCGCCTATGTGCAGCCGAAGCCCGAGCTCGCGACCGCGGCCCCGGAGGCGGGCGCCGGCCTCGTGGCCCTGGACGCGAACACGCCGGATTTCACGTCCCTGCAAGGCTACGTGAGCAGCGACGCAAACGGCATGGGGGTGGCCGAGGCCCGTTCGTTCCCGGGCGGCCGTGGCGAGAACGTCCGGATCATCGACGTCGAGCAATACTGGGTCCCCGACCACGAGGATCTCCCGGCGCCCTTCTTCTACGCGCCCGCGCCGAGCTCCGGGAACGCCGATCACGGCACCGCCGTGGCAGGCGTCATGGTCGGGCAGGAGAACGGCTTCGGCGTGACCGGGGTCGCGCCGCTCTCGGGCGTCGGCTACGCGAGCTGGTTGAACAACGGCGTCGGCCCCGCGATCGCGCTGGCCGCCGAGCAGCTGGACGCCGGCGACATCGTGCTCATCGAGGTGCACGCTCGCGGCCCGGCCACGGCCACGTGCACCTGCAACTCCAGCCAGTGCGACTTCGTTCCCATGGAGTTCTTCTCGGCCGAGTTCGATGCGATCCAGACGGCCACGGCCAACGGGATCATCGTGGTCGAGGCGGCCGGCAACGGCTCGGTGGATCTGGATCATCCGTCGTACGGAGGTGTCTTCGACCGGACCGTCCGGGACTCCGGCGCGTTGATGGTGGGCGCGAGCCTGTCGACCTCGCGCAGGCCGACGTGTTACAGCAACTCCGGCGGCCGCGTGGATGTCCATGCCTGGGGAGAGTACGTGACCACGACGGGAGGTGCCGGTGAGCTCTACAGCGGAACGCTGGGCGAGCGGGACCGTTATACCGCGACGTTCTCCGGGACGTCGAGCGCCTCTGCGGTCGTGAGCGGCGCGGTGGCCGTGGTGCAGAGCGTCGCGCAGCAGGCGTCAGGGCCGCTCACGCCGCAAGAGTTGCGCGATCTGCTCGTGAATACCGGGAAGCCGCAGCAGTCCGAGCTGAGCCGCGAGATCGGCCCGCTCCCGGATCTCGCCGCGGCGGCGCCCCTGGTGGCCGACCCCGGGAGCTGCGGCGACGGCGTTTGCTCCGCGCTCGAGAGTTGCCAGTCGTGCGAGGTGGACTGCGGCACCTGCTCGACCTGCGTGCCCGCGGACTGCGGGTCGGCGGCGCACGTGACCATCCCTTACGTGAACAACGGTCCTATCAATACGTGTGTGTTCTTCGACGCGGCGAGCTCGAACCTGAACTCCTGGAACATGGCGACCGTCGAGCTCAACGGAGTCAACATCTCAAACACGTGGGTTCCGTCCTCGAGCTATCCCGCTACCTGCGACGGCGGATACTACCTGCGTCTGGTCGGCAGCTTCCCCTGGTCTCACGTCGAAGTGAACTGAGGCGACGCTGACCGCAGGGCGCGCGCGGCGGGGAGCAGGAAAAAGAGCGCCGCGAAGCCTCGCCATGCACCTCCGCGTCCTCGACGCCTCGACCGCGTCCCGCCCCGCCGCCGTCGCCCTGCTCGCTGACCTCGCCGCGGCGCGGCGGAGGCGCCGCCTCCACTGTCACTTCGTCAGCACGCAGGCCGCCGTGGCCCAAGGCGCCCCGCTACTGGGCGGCATCCCAGACGCGTTGCTGCCAAGCGCTCACGTCCCCACCAACGTCGGCAGGGTCGTGAAGCTCGAGGTGACGCATGAACCGTCCAGGAGCGGGCTCCACAACTTCCTCGAAAGAGGGGCCGAGCTTCTCGAGCGCCCCGCCGAGTACGCGCCCCGCCCCCCGTGACGCTGGGCGAGATCCCGCTCGACCCTCCAGGCAGGTCCGCGGGATCGAAGAGGAGCTCGGGCGACCCGGTACTACGACCCGCGATGGCGCCGCCGGTAGCGGTCGTCCTCGTACGATGAGAACTTGCCCCATCTGTACACATGGCAGGCCGAGAATGGACGCTCTTGCCCGCTGCAGACCGGGAGCTCTCTCAGCAGGTCGGCATCCAGCGGCTCCGGGCTCGTGATGCGCGCCGCACCGCCCGCGTCGAGCGCCTGCCCGGCCGCGAGCACGATCCCCTCGGCGCTGTCGGAGACGACGTCGGTGCCTTGCTTGAAGCCTGGAACGTCGAGTTCCACGACGTTCACACCCGGCCCTGACCACGCGCGCGTCCTGCCACGCGTGCCGGGCGCGAAGGTAGAAATCCCGAGCTCACGCGCGACCGCTTCACCGACGAAGCATGACGACTCCAGACGCGGACGAGCCACGATGTGAGGGCGATGATACGCCACAACATAGCCGTCCAGGAGCGCCATTACTTCCCAGTAATGGCACACGTCCTCAAAAGCGAGTGTGAAATACTCGGGTCCATCAACATGACTCCCGTAGAAGACGCAGCCGTCCTGTGCAAGCCACACCCAAGGGTCGTCCAGCATCCACAGGGGCAGGAGGGTCTGTGAAGGGTCCCGCGGATCGGCGCGCGTACCGTATTCTTGCAGGTCGTCGCGCTCCCACGGAACTTCGCCGCGCAAGTAGCGCAGCGATGCATGGATGCCGAAGACGCCGCTCGGTGTGCGGCAGAGCCCGCCCGTGAGCATCTCAGCGCGAAGCACCGCGCTGGAGCAGGGCCAGCGTATCGTCGCGAGCTCCCTCTGGAGCTCGGAAGACGGCACGGTCCACTCGACGGAGCGGTGAATGCCGAGCCGCCGAAGCAGTTCCTGAGCAAGCGCGCTCAGCGCGCCGGTATCGTGTCTGGGTTCGGACATGTTGTTGACAGGCCTCTAGGTGTATCTCCTGCGCGGTCCGAGGTAGTTGGGTTTCGGTGGGCTGTAATTCGTCATCGGACCAGTGCCCGCCGCGTTCATGTATCCGGGCTGCACAGCCGAGGTGGCAGGTGCCCCCCATCGCGCTTGGAGATTGGCGATGAGTTGCGAGCAGTTCGGACATGGAGCACGGGGCGTGCCATCCTCGTGCTGCGAGGAGATGGCTCCAATCGATCCGAGACATCGCTGGATCTGCGCACGATCTCGCGGGTTGTTGGGGTTGAGCGGCTGCCCGCCGTTGTGCTGCTGCTCCCAAGCGCGAATGTAATTGGTGAGCGCGTGGGGCTCGCCGCAAGTGTGCGGCGGGCGACCCGACGGACCCGTGTGCTGGATACTGCCGGTCTCCGGGTTAGCGAACGGCCCGCGCGGTAGAGCGTTCCAAACGACGGGATGACTCCCCTGCGGCGAAGAGTGATTCGGATGCCGGGTGCTGTGGCCGGTCTGGGTGATCGTCCCGTCGCTCGACGTGACGGTGGTCGTCACCGGCTGTAGACCGAGCGGATCGACATACCGGTACGGCTGGCTCCGCGCATACTCGAACGCCCCCGTGCCGCCGCTGAGCCCCGAGGGATCGGCGTTGATGAACAGGCCGAGCGCAGGATCGTAGTAGCGATGGCGGTTGTACGAGAGTCCGGTGTCTTCGTCGAAGTATTGCCCGAGGAAGCGCAGCGGCGTCGTCGCCGGCCCCTCGAAGCTTACGGCGCCCCAAACGGAGCTGCGCACACGAGAGAGGATGGCACCGTCGCCTGCGACGAGCAGGGCCGGCAGATCCGCAGGGCCGGCCACGTAGTGGACCCACGGCTGGTGGACGGCTTGGCCGTGGCGATGGACCGTGTCACGGTGCGCCAGGGGAGCGCCGACATCGTCGTGCACATAAAGCCGTTCGTGGACGAGGCGCCGGTCTTGCGCCGCGATCTCGAACGTCGCTTCGTGAAACAGGAGGCCCTGGCACCAGGCGAAGCGGGTCTCGGTCACCGCGCCTGCCGGCGGGCCGCGCCGCCGGAGCACGAGGCGCCCATCCGTGTCGTAGGTGTACTCGACGCGCGTGCCGTCTGGCAGGCGGACGGCGGAGAGGAGGCCGCGGCCGTTCCACTCGTAGCGCGTCTCCCCGCCCGCGTCGTCCGTCTTGCGGACGCGCCGCGCCTCCGCGTCGTACTGGTACGACTCCCCTCCACGCCGCAGCGGTGTGCCCCCGGGCCCGTAGACCCGGGACGGGCCGCCCACCTCGTGCGTGTGACCCGAGCCATCGTAGGCAAAACGCTCGACGCCCGCGCGCGTGGATCGCTGGACGACGCGCCCGAGGGCGTCATAGGCGTACGTCTCCCGCTCGCCGTCGCTCGTCGCGCGCTCGAGCAGCTCGCCGCCGCGCGACACGGCGAACGCCTCTGCGAACGTGGTCCCTTCGGGTAGCCGTCCGACCCAATCCGGCGAATTACGGCGCGCCTCGTGCGCTCCGATTACACGGCGCTCGAGCAGGGCGCCCATGCCGTCGTAGCGGCACACGATCGAGCCGCCTTCCGGCAATGTGCGCGCCACCTCGCGTCCCAGGCCGTCCAGCGTGCGCTCGATGACGCCGCCGTCGGGCAAGTGGATGCGCGTCGCTCGACCCATGAGATCGCGAGCCACCCGCAGGCGCCCCCCGGCCGGCGAGCGCCGCTCGACGACTTGGCCGACCGCGTCGACGATGTACTCGACCGGCAATGCTGCCCCCGCGACGGTCGACGTCTCCTTGATGAGATGGCCTCGAGCGTTGTAAGCAAACGTGGTCCTCACGCCGCCCGCTGCCGAGGCGATCAGCCGCCCCTCGGAGTCATACTCGAACGACTCCTCGCTCCCGTCGTCGTACGCCCGCTTGATGACGCGACCCGCAGCGTCGCGCTCGATCTCGGTCCGCTCCCCCGCGCCGTTCTTGTGCGCGGTGAGCTGCCCCGCAGCGTCGAGCTTGTAATCGTACCTCCGCCCGTCGAAGAACGTCTCTGCGATCACGCGGCCCGCGACGTCGCGGTTCACCGCGTGGATCTCGCCGCGTTCGTTCACGATCTGGACGAGCTGCCCCTCACGATCGTAGCGGTAGTGGATCGACTCACCATTCGGCTTGTCGAGGCGATACACCATATGGTGCCCCGCCCAGTGCATTCGCCATGTAGCGCCATCCGGAGTGCGGTACGCGGCGATGTGTCCGTCCGCGTCGTGCTCGACGGCCGTCACCGCGCCGTTCGGGAGCGTGATCGACTGGAGCACGCCCATCGCGTCGTAGTGGTACGCTGTCCGGTATCCCTCTTCGTCGGTGAACCCGACTATCCGGCCGATGTCGTCGACCTCGATCGACCTCGCCCGGCCGTTCGGCTCGATGAGCCGCACGAGGTTGCCGTGTGCGTCGTGTTCAAAGCGGGTCAGGGCGCCGTTCGGCATCTCAGCGGAGAGGCGCAGGCCGCGCGCGTCGTACGTGCACCGCAGGAGCAGCCCGAGCGCATCGGTCGTCTCCAGGAGGTTCCCCGTGCCGTCACGCACATAGGAAATGGCGTGGCCGAGCGAGTCGACCGCCTCGACGAGGTACCCTGCCGCGTCGCAGCGAAACTGATTGGTGGCGCCGGTTGGATCGACGACCGTACGGACGCGCCCGTCCTCACCCCGCTCGTAGCGCGTCACGTTGCCGTTCGGGTCGGCATACGCGATCATGCGCCCCTGCTCATCGTAGCGCATCGTCTCGACCCACACGCCCGAGGCAAGATCGATGGTGCCGCCCGCGTTGTGATCGAAGCGCCGCGTCTGCCGCGAGTCGATCACGGTGGTGGTGCCCTCCTCGTAATCCAGGCGCACGTGGAGCATGCCCTTCGCCTCGGTGATGCCGTCGGCGAGCACAGGGGGGACGGCGTCGGCGAGCGCTGGATCTCGAGCACCCTCGTAGTCGACCCACGACTCGACGCAGCGACCGCGCGCGTCGTACCGGTAGTGGACACACCGGCCCGACGGGAAGTGCTGCTCGGTGAGCCGATGCTCCCGATCGTAGGCGTACCGAAGTCGCCGCCCTTCGGCGTCGATGACCGCGACGAGATCGCCGCGCGCGTCGTACTCGTAAGATCGGTACGACAGCGTACGCTCCTGCGAGGTCCGGATCTCGAAGCGTGCGATACGCCCGTTCGCACCGCGACGGACGGCGACCCCACGACCGGCGCTGTCGACGATCCACACGAGCGCGCCGCTCGGATCATAATCGAGCGTGATGACGTTGCGGGCGCGGTCGAAGACCTCGGTGAGGCGATAGCTCCTCACCGGCTCGCTCGACGTGGCCTCGAACCGGTAGAGGACATCCTCGTCATCCGCGAGGACGATGAAGTCCGGGCCGATGCGGAACGTACCGACGCCGCTCACGGTCAACGTCTCCTGATCCGGCTCGAACGGGTGCCGGACGGGGTCGCCGAACGGCGCGTGGACCTCGAGCGACCTGCGGTGTCGAACCAGAGACCAGGCGAGCGAATGAGACCAGCCGTGGCCGAGGCCGACATCGCGCTCGTGAGCTGACGAGGAATACGCGCGCTGCAGTGCGTAGACCAGCGGCCCCACGAGGGGTACGTCCGTCTCTCGCGCGGTGTACACACGGCCGCTCACCGGATCGACCGGATCGCCAGCGTGCGTCCCGCCGCCGCCGCCGTGCACGGGGTTCATGCATCCTCCGCCGCTGCCCGGCCCACACGCGCCCGCGCCCTTTCCGCCCCCGTTCGCCCCCTTTCCGCCGTTCTTCCCGCCCGCGCCTTGCCTACCGGCTCCAGCCTGCCCGTTCTTCCCGTTGCCCCCTCCCCCGCCCGCGCCACCTCCCATGACGAAGACGCCAGGGTTCATGCCAGGAATGGCGGGGATATTCGGTACGGGAGCCGTGCGCGCCATGGGAGAACGTTATCACACCCGCCCGGAAGTCGGCCCGGACTCACGCTTCTGCGATCGAGGCTGTCTCCTCCGCCATCACCGGACACATGGATCGCGCGCGGCGTGCACACACGAAACGGTCCGGCGAAACACAATGAAAACAGATTATTTCAATACGACATGCCGAAGGAGCCGTGAAGATGCGCAGCCGATCCCTCCTTGGCACATCTCAGCCAGCCCGCGCCCCGCCGCTCTCGCCCTCACCCCGGCGCCGCCACCACCACCACCGCGCGCTCCCCGCCGTCGCTCCCGGCCAGCGAGACCGCGCACGGGTGCGGCGCGAACCCGCGCGCGAACGCCTCCGACGCGATGGCGAGGTGCAGCGGAATCGCCGCAGCGCCGAGGTGGCCTATCCGCTGCGCCGGGCTCTCCACCTGCTGTGGATCGCAGAAGAGGTGCTGCGTGCGCACCGAGGCCGCCTGGAGCTCGAAATGGCGGAACGTCTCGAACGTCAGATCGGTGAGCATCCAGCCGGCGCGCAGCCCGCGCTCGGACAGCGGCGCCAGCGCCGAGCGGAGCGCGGCGGTGAGGCCCGCGGCCTGGAACGCCGATTCGTCGTTGTCCGGGCGGGCCCGCTCGTGCGCCGTGGCCACGCCGACGATCTGCCCCAGGTCGCGGAGCTGCGCGCGCCGCGCGACCTCGGGGCGCATGAGCACCACGAACGCCGCGCACTCCCCCGGGATCAGCGAATCGAGGTTGTCCGGCCGGAAGATCCGCCCCGCGGCGTCGAGCGCGGCGATGCGCGCGGGATCGTAGTCGGTGTGCACGCCGCCGAGCAGCGCCGCGTCGATCGCCCCCCGCCCGAGCGCGTCGCACAGCTCCGGCAGCGCGAACCCCGCCGCCGCGGCCCCGCGCGTCGAGACCTTCACCGCGAGCTCCGGCGCGTGCGCCTCTACGCGCGCCGCGAGCTCGGCGCCGAGCCGCTGCGCCGGCGCGTCGCCCCCCGGCGGCCGCTGCCCGAGGTGCTCGTCCAGGCACAGGGTCATCTGCATCCGCAGCCCCCGCGCCGCGGGGCCGAGCTTCTCGAGCGCCTCGCCGAGCGCGCGCTCCGCGAGCAGGGCGGCGCGCTGCGCCCCCGTGACGAGCGGATCCAGCGTCGGGAGGAAGCACATCGTGATCGGCTCGCCGCTCGCGTCCACGAGCGGCGCCTCGCGCATCGCCGCGGCCGCGGCGCGGTGCGAGAACGCCGTGTCGATCGACCGCAGCCCGATCGGCGTGACCGCGCCCGCGGCCACCATGACGGCGAGGGGCCTCACGCGCGCCCCCGCTCGCGCACGACGACGCGTGCGTCCTTCATCCGCCGCGGCGCCTTGACGTGCGCGCGCCAGACCATCTCGACCGCCACCGGCTTCTGCGGGCCGGTGGCGTAGAGATCGATCAGCACCGTGTCGAGGTGCGGCGCGAACGCGGCCGGCGCGCGGTCCTTCACCTGGAACTCGATCTCCACCTGCACCCGCGGCAGCTCGAAGCTGAGCGCCCCCTCGGGCGTCAGGTTGAGCGTCCGCACCGGCTCGCCGCCCGCGAGCGGCGGATCCGCGATCAGGCCGGGCGAGGCGCAGAGGTTGTAGCGAGGGTCGAAATCCTCGGGCAGGAGCGGCGCGCGGAGCTCCCGCCAGGTCGCGTCGTACGTCCCGGCGTACCGGCGGCGCGGCTCCCAGTGCCGGCCCACGACCCCGATCCCCGCGGGCGGCGGCGCGGTCTTCGCGGTCCGGATCGGGAACGCGGGATCCTCGATGTTCGGCGCCGGCTGGTGCGTGAGCGAGGCCGGCGCGCCCGTGACGCCCATGCCGATGGGGTTGCGCGGCTCCTCGACGATCGCCGCGGGATCCTCGTCGTCCCGCCCGCCCCACGCGTGGTCGTAGCGCATGTCGATCTGCTCGATCGGCGAAGGCGCGGTGAGGCCGGCGCCCTTGTCGACCCAGAGCCGCCTGCCGAACACGACGAGCGACTTTCGGAGCGGGCCGACCTCGACGCGCACGTCGAAGGACGGCGCCGGCCTGCCGTTCGGCGCATACGCCCGGGCCACGAAGATCACGTCGGTGGCCGGCTTGAAGAGGCACACGTCCGCCGGATAGGCGACGCTCTCCGGCTTGTCCTCCTCCCAGGGCAGATCGGCGAGGCGGACCCCGCGCGCGCGCTCGGGCGGCGAGAGCTCGAAGGTGCCGTCCTCCTGGAGCTCGAAGCTCGCCTTGACGATCGCGACCAGCTTCTCGCCGTCCCGATCGACGAGGAGCTGCGGGTGCGCGGCGAAGTCCGTCTTGTTGTCGAGCGGGGGCTGGTCCATCGCGGGCGCATTATCGACAAGATCGGCGGCCGTGTCTCTCCGGCGGCGCGATCACCGCGCCCCGGCCGCCTCGGCGGCGTAGGCCTCGAGGCCGTGGCCGCGGAGCATCGCCTCGACGAGCGCGACCGGCTCGGCGCAGGCGGGGTCGTCGTCGCCCGCTGCGGCGACGACGACCGGCAGCGCCCGGGCCACGACGAGCCGCGCCGCGCGATCGCGCAGCGCGAGCGAGAGCGGCAGCGCGCCGATCAGGCGATGGCCGTGCAGCGCCGCGCGCAGGTAGAAGCGCTCCCGATCCGGGGCGGGCGCGGGCGCCGCGAGCAGCGCGGCGAGCAGGTCGGGCTCGGCCAGCGCGAGGGTCGTCGCCGCGATCCACTGCGCGGCGCGCCGGGCGAGATCCCGCTCGCTCCTCCAGCCGGCGTCCTCGCGCGCCCGCCGCGCCGCGCGCCCGTGCAGCGCGGCGAGCCACGGGCCGAGCGCCGCCGGCTCCAGCGGCTCGGGCCGCTCGAAGCGCGCGATGGCGCCGCCCGTGAGCCCCTCGGCCTCGACGGCGTCGGCGAGCGCGAAGAGGCCCGCGGCCACGTCGGGCGGCGGCGCCGCCGCGGCGAGCCGCCGCGACCACGCGACGAGCTCCGCCCGCGACGCGGTCGCGCCGGGCGAGATCGGCGCGCGATCCGGCAGCGCTGCCACGTCGATGCGCTCGTCCAGGTCGCCCCGCACCCGCAGCCGCGGATCGAGCAGCGGGGCGCCGCCGGGGCGGCCCGCGCTGGCCAGCACGCAGGCGCACTCCGCGGCGACCGAGACCCGCACCGACTCGCCGTCGTCCACGAAGCTGGTCGGGAAGGTCCGGCACCCGAGCGGCTTCGCCTCGGGCCCGCCGATCGCGTGGAGCGAGCAGCGCCCCTCGCCCTCGAGGTAGGCGCACCGGCCGTCCCGCATCGCCACCACGGAGGCCGCGCACGGCCACGTTCCGCGCTCGGGCGTGAAGGCGCGCTCGTGCCGGGCGCCGCCGCTCAGCATGTCGGGCCGCAGCGCCCGCGCCCGCGCCGCCTCCTCGGGGTCGAAGAGGATCGAGGCGTAGATCCGGCAGCAGCTCCCGCGCCCGTCGCAGTGCAGGCCGAAATCGGGCAGCACCTCCAGCGGGCGCTCGCGGCCGCCGCGCTCCTCGGGCGCGCGCGCGGGCCTCACCCCCGCCGCCGGCTCCGCGCGCGCCGCGTCCTCGCCGGCGGACTCGGCCTCGAGCAGGCCCGCGGCGTGGAGCTGCGCGAGGAACGCGTGCGCCGCGGGTGCGCGCGCGTGCGCGCCCTCGCGGGCGGCCGCGATCACGATGCCCTCGACGTCGCGCGTCCCGTCGGCCGCGGAGAGCAGGACCCACTCCCGCGCGCCGAGCTGGAGCAGCTGCCCGGAGCGGACGTCGTGCAGGATGATCCGCTCCTCCTCGCCGACGAGGTGGCGCCGCACGAGCACGTGGGCGGCGAGGCGAGGGCGCGCCGGCAGCGTGTTCGGGCTCACCCGGGCACGCTAACCGACGCCGGCGGCCGCGCGCCACCGAAACGAGGCGAGCGGGCCCCGCACCGCCCTCCCCGCCCGTGACCGCGCGGGCCCCTCAGCGCACGCACTTCACCCATGCGGCCGTGAAGTGGTTCCACTTGCCGCTCTCGCCGGCGTTGAACCCGGTGAAGCCGTCGTCGAAGTTGAGCGCCCACGCCGCCGGAGCGTTCCTCACGGCGGTGTGCGAGGCCCAGTACCAGTCGTTGCTGCGGGCGCCGTACTGCGTGTCCGGGAACATCGGTCTATTGATCGACGGCGCCACCTGGGCTTCGTCGACCAGGGTCGCGAGCTCCCGGATGCTCGGCAGGCGCCAGGCGCGATCGTCGAGATCGAGCGTCGCGCAGTAGCTCTCCGCCTCGGCCCAGGTCATCGTGGTCGGCGAATAGCCCTGCTGCCAGACGAGGCCCGTGTAGTTGTCCATCACCTCGCCGGGCGACACGACGGTGTACTGGTCGGGCGGCGCCACGGCCGGGCTGCTCGGCGCCTCCCCTTCCCCGTTGCCTCGCACGCAGCGCAGGCTCGCCGCGGTAGCCTTGGAGGTTGCGAGGACCGGCCGGCCTCTGCCCCGAAGCCGTTCTCCTGCGCCGCTGCGGACAGCGCGCTCCAGGCGAGCTCGTTCATGGGTCGTCGCCCTCGGGATCGCCGCGATCGCCAAGGCCCACTTTCGCTCGCTCCATCCAGGCGCAATGGAGCGCGCATGCCGCTCTCGACCAAGAAGACGTCCATCGGCAGCTCCAGCAACAGCAGGCCGAAGAACAAGAACAAGCGACATCACTGGAAGCGCTACCGAGGCCAGGGCAAGGCACATCACGGCTAGTCCCGGCCGCCAGAAGTCCGGCCAGGGGTGGCCGGACAGTCTGCACCGCTTCGCGGCGGCTCCGCGCGGGCGAAATTTGCCTTGTTTCCTTGGGGCTCCGCGGCCCCCGCACCCCGGCGTCCGCTTGGCGGCCGCCCTGGCTCGGCTCGGGATGAGGTGGCGGCCAGACGGCGGCGTCAGCCCTGTGTTGCCGCCGCTTGGCGCGATCCGCTCATCGAGGAGCCCGATGCGTAGACGCGATTGAGCTCGACGCTGGATCGCTCGAACATCTCATCAACGATCGTCAACCCAATTCACGAATGCGCATACACGACCTCATCTCCTGGGCCAGAATCGATTGTTGAGTGAGTAGACTGCGGCAGTCGATGATGGCGGCAGCGGACTTCGACCCCGAAGACCACGCCCCCACCGCTGCAGCGCTCACCGCGGCACGTCAGCGCACCCGCAGCTGCGCCGCCGATTCACCGAGCTTTGCGCCCTGCGCATCCACGATATGCAGCTTGTACGTTCCGGCGCTGGCCGGCACGGCGATGGACGTAGCGTCCCCCGCCGCCTTCGTCATCGTCGCGCCCTCCGTGAACGCGCCGGTGCCGGCCGGCGCGAGCCACACGGTGTTGGCCGCCGCGCCGGCGCTCCTGATCTTGATTGTCTTGGTGCCAGACGCCACCGAGGCGCTCGCCGGGAACACGTAGTCTTGAACCGCGAGCAGGCCGCTGGGGATGATGCCCCGGTGCTCTTCCTGGACGCCGGAGCTGAGGCAAATTTCGTACTGCGCTGACGGCCACATGTTGTCCGGCACCGCGACCGGCGGGTCGATCCTGCTATCGGGCGGGTTGACGCCCATCTTGTTCACCGTGGCGTACGTCCTCAGGATGGTGAGGTGGTGCTTGGCCCCGAAATCCTCGCAGTTGATCGTGTATTTTACGCCGGGATCGATGTCGAGCACGTTGTCGTTCTGCGTGATGTACGCGCTGCCCTCGTCGTTGTGCAGGCCGTACGTGGGGCCGCTCGTCGCAGGCGGAATGCCCTTGACGTAGTTTTCGTTGATTGTCGTGCCCGGCATCTGACCTAGCGTGTAGACCGCGCCGCTGTCGTGCAGCCTGCTCAATGTATCGATGAATCGATTGTTGTTGATCGCGTTATCTTTACAGGTCGTCGAGTCGGGGAAGTTCCGCCATCCCCAACCCAGGTTGATGCCGTTGTAGGCCGTCTTTTGGATCTGGTTATAGGTGATCTTCAGGCCATCGACGAAGAACGCGGTGATGCCCGAATGGCCACCGAAGCCAGGCAGCGAGCTCACATCGTACAGGAGGTTGTTGCTGATGGTGTCGTTTTTACAGATGCCCTCGACCCCCGGGCCGAACTTTTGGTGCGGGCCGGTGTCGCCCACGTACAGGTGCTGCGGGTGGCCGACCGTGATGCCGCTGCCGGCGATGTCGGTGATGTAGTTGCCGACGATGGTGGAATTCACGACGTCGTTGATGAAGGAAATCCCTTCATTGCCGCTGTGCTTCACCACGTTCCCGACGAAGTCGATCGAGTCGGCGTTGTTGACCGTGATCATCCCGGGCAGCGTGTCGGTGATCTCGTACTTGCTGTTGTGCCAGTTGCCGTCGCCGTAAGCGACGTAGATGGTGGCGCCCTGTACCGTCGCTTTGCCGCGCGACTCGCCCACGCTGTACAGGTTGTAGTCGGTGTTGGCGAAGGTGATGCCCTGGAAGGTGAGGTGCTTGACGCGGCTAGCGGTGGAGTCGCCGGCGATGTCGATCAGCTTCTCTGCGATCGGCGCCTGCACGTCGACTTGAGCCATGTCTTCGCCCTGCCGCGGGTAGTAGTAGAGGGTGCCGGTCGTCTTGTCGAAATAGAACTGACCGGGCGAGCTCAAGAACTCGCGCGCGTTGTAGATCGTGTGAGTACCAGACACGCTAAAGCCCGAATTCCAACCCGGGGTTTGCGCGATGGCGCCGTAGGGCTGCTGAAAGAGCAGCGCGCGGAAGTTGTCTTGCGTCGTGGTGACATCGCGAACGCAAACGATATTCTCGTTCCAGGTGGTGCCGTTCACGATCTCGAGATCGTCCATATTGCTGGCGATGGCTGGCACCGCGTTGAGGTCGTACTTGGCGCCATCGCTGCCGCTGCCGCTCGCCCAAGCCCAGCTCTGCTGCCCGGCCGTCACTCTGTACGTCCCGACCCCTCCGCGCGACGTGACCCGCTTGCTCGTCATCAGGGCACGAGCATCGTTCACGTACAGGTTGCGCAGCTTCGTCGTTCGGTTCAGCTTGGCCTTGTAGATATTGCCTGTGTCCGGCGTCCATCCGGTCACCTGCGTCGCGCCGTTCAAAACGGGCTTTTCCCCGGGGTAAGCCTGGTAGTAGATGCGGTGGCCGTTCGTGCCCGAGTCCGGCGGCGTGAAGACGATGGCGTCGGTGAGGCTGTACGTGCCAGCTCGGAGGTAAACGTAGATGTCGCCGGTCATGTCGGCGTTGACGGTGCGGACGACGTCGCGCGCCCTGGTGACCGTCTTGAACGGCGCGCTGGCCGTGCCTGGATTGTCGTCGCTGCCGGAAGGCGACACGTAGTACGCCGCTTGCCGCGTCCCGGTCTCGTCTGGAACCTCGCCGCCGCCGCCCGCTCCGCCGCCCGCTCCGCCACCGGCCATCGCGCCGGCGCTGCCGCCGCCCCCGGCCTCTGCCGCTCCTCCGGCTCCTGCAGTGGCGTCGGCTCCGCCGGTCGCGCCGCCGCCAGCCGAGCCGTCACCGCCAGCCAGGTTGGGGCTCGTTCCGTCCGATGAACAAGCAGCCAACCCAGCGAACGCCGTGAGCGATGCGGCGACCAGAAGCTTGACGTGACGAACGGTGGAATCGAGACTCTCACGCATGATTATTGCCTCGAACGTAAGGTGATCCAGCTGCCGACGCGAAGCACCGCGCTGCCTCCAGATCACGTCAATTCAGCAAGGGATCGACCCGCGGCGATGCTGCCGCGAGAGTTGCCAGGGCCTCGCGAAGGAGCGGTGCGTCGCGAAGCGGGCGTCGCGAAGCGGAGACGCCAACCGAGCATGTGCGCCGGGACGCCGCGCGGCGATAGGCGCAGCATCCCTGCCGAGGACCAAGCCGCGCCGCGTTGGACCAGCTCCCACCGGCCGTGGCGTAAAGGCGGCCCCTTCGATGCATGAATGAGTTGTTGCTGCAGCGTCCCTTTTCCAGGAGGGAGGCGGATGGCGTAAGGAATTTCCGTCACCTGAGGTCAGCGCGGCGATTCGCCCTTGAAATCTTCGAATCGTCTTCCATCCAGGCGGCAAGCGCGTCTTGCTATGGCATCCCATCGGAGCCCAACTGCTGCTTCCTCCCCTGCATGCGCCTCACCTGAAGCCAGGAGCCCGACCGACACCGTGAACGTGCATGAGGAGAGAGGCCCGGTACGCATGGCGCACCTATCCAGGGCAAGGCGAGAGAATACCCAGCGCGAAATGTTAACGTTAACATGGCTGGCGTCAAACGAAATCGACCGGCGCGAATGCCCTCGATCCCGAGGGGTGCGCAGCGGCGGCCGGCCGAGGCGGCCGCGTGAAAGAAACGTCTGGCGCCGCTGCTGGCGTGCTTGGAGACAGCTGCCTGACACCGGGCCACTGTGCCCAGGTCGAGACTATTCGCTCCAGCGCGCGCGGCCGGCCGCGCGCCCCACGAGCGCCGCGGCCGCCACCGCGGCCCGCGCCCGCAGCGTCGCCCGGGGCAGGCGCGGCTCGGCCGGCGGCGCCACGAACGCCTCCAGCCACGCCTCGGCCGGCGGCCGCGCCAGCACCCCGCCGAGATCGAAGAGCGCGAGATCCTGCACGCCGGCCGTCACCGCGACGGCCACGTCCTCGCGCAGCTCGGCGACCGAGCGGTACACCGGCTCGTCGCCGAGCGCGCCCCTCCCCACCGCGCCCACCGAGGCGCCCGCCCTCGGACCGAACCGCCGCGCGGCGGCGCCGCACCCCCAGGCGAGCAGCGCGACCGCGTCGTCCCGCCCGAGCGCGCCGCGCGAGTACCCCTCGAACAGCGACGTGTACAGCATCGCGCCGACCCGCCCCCACGGCGGCGCCGACACGGGCGTCCCGAGGATCCGCTCCCAGCCGCCCGCCGGCCCGTCGGCCAGGACGAGCGGCACGACCGCGGCCGAGGTCGCCACCCCGCGGCCGTGGATCGCGCCCGCCATCTCCCCATACGCGCGCTGCGCGTCCCGCCACCGCGCCTCCCGGCCGGCCGCGCCCGCCCGCGCTCCCCGGACCCCGCCGCCGAGCAGCGCGATCGCCCCGCGCCCGCCGTCGAACGCCCGGCGCACGGCCTGGATCGGCGGCTCGAGATCGACCGCGACCTCCGCCGCGGCGAGGCCGCGCGCGTCGAGCGCGTCGAGCAGCCGCGCGACGAACGCGCCGAACGCCGCCGCGTTGCCGGCGCTCGCCCAGCGCCCGTCCTCGTCCGCGATCATCGGCCACACCGCGACCCCGACCCCCGCGTCCGCGCACGCCGCCGCGAGATCCGGCAGGCCCGCCGCCGTCTGGGGCCGCACCGCGATCGCGAGATCCAGCCCGTACCGCCGGAGGAGCGCGAGCGTTCCGGGCGCACGCACGACCTCGAGCGGCAGGAGCTCGCTCCAGATCCGGCGGCGCGGCGTCACGCCCGCCGCCCGCGCCGCAGCGTCCGCGCGCCGGCCAGCGCGCCGCCCGCGCCCCGACCCCGCCGTTTCCTTCCGAACCCCGGGCAGCGCCCGCTACACTCGCGCGCCATGAAGATCCTCTACGGCGTCGTCGGCGAAGGGATGGGGCACGCCATGCGCTCGCGCGTCGTGATCGAGCGCCTGCTCGAGCTGGGGCACGAGCTCGAGATCATGGCGTCGGGACGCGCGACCGATTTTCTGTCGAAGCGCTTCGCGGGGGTGAACCGCATCCACGGGCTCCACATGATCTACGAGGAGAACCGGGTGCGCCGCGGCAAGACGCTCTGGTCCAACGTGCTCTCCGGCGCGACCGGCATCCCGAAGAACATCGCCGCGTACTTCGAGCTCATCAAGGACTTTCGCCCCGAGCTCACCATCAGCGACTTCGAGTCGTGGACGTACCTCTACGCCAAGCTCCACCGGCTGCCGATCCTCTCGATCGACAACATGCAGATCATCAACCGCTGCACCCACGACGCGGAGATCGTCGCCGGCCACGAGGCGGGCTTCCAGCTCACGCGCGCGTTCGTGAAGAGCAAGCTGCCGTTCTGCCAGCACTACGTCATCGCCACGTTCTTCCGCCCCCCGGTCCGCAAGCAGGAGACGACGCTGGTGCCGCCGATCCTCCGCCCCGAGATCATCGCGGCCAACCGCCGCCCCGGGGAGCACCTGCTCGTCTACCAGACCGCCGAGGGGAACGAGGCGCTCGCCGAGACGCTCGCCAGGACCGGGCTCGAGTGCCGCATCTACGGCATGCGCCGGAGCATCACCGAGGAGCAGGTCGAGGGGAACCTGCGCTACCGCCCGTTCAGCGAGGAGGGCTTCATCGACGACCTCGCCTCGTGCCGCGCCGTCATCGCCGGCGGGGGGTTCACGCTGATGGGCGAGGCGGTCTACCTGCGCAAGCCGATGCTCGCCGTCCCCCTCGGGCGCCAGTTCGAGCAGGTGCTCAACGCCCGCTACCTCGAGCGCGAGGGGTTCGGCCGCGGCGCCGACTCGCTCGACGACCCGGCGGTCGTCGCCGATTTCGTGAAGGCCATCCCCGGTTGCGAAGAGAAGCTCGCCGGCTACTCCCAGGACGGCAACCGCCGGCTGTTCCAGGTGATGGACGAGCTGCTCGATCGCGCGCACGCCGGCGTGCTCTGAGCGTCACGCAGCACGGCGCGCGGCGGCGCCGGCATGCTCCGGGCGCCGTCGGCGCGGCGCCCGGCGGCGAGGCGGCGCGCTCGCATCCGAGCGCGCCGCGCCCCGCCGAGGCCTCGCCTACTTCGGCCTGCAGCCCTTGATGTCCGAGCCGGAGATGCCGTTGCACTCCTGGTCGGCCGGGCAGTCCGCCTGCTCGACGCACACCTTCAGGCATTCGAGCGCCGCGCTGTCGTCCGGCTTGCCGCAGACCGCCCCGTCCTCGCACTCGCCGTCCGCGCCCTCGTCCTCGCACGCCTCGCCGAGCGCCGCCCCGCCGCCACAGCCCCAGACGAGCAGCGCGCCCACAACGAGCCCCATCCCGATCCACGTGGTTCGCATACCGTGACCTCGCAATTTTACGACACAACTGCAAGCGGTGGAGGAGCGCGCGCCCGCCGCCCCGCCCTTGCGTTTCAGGCCGCGGCGTGGCGTCGTCCTCCTCGGCCCCTCCGACCGCCTCCGGATGCTACCGCGCGTTGCGGCTCTTCGCGCTCGGGCGCTGGCTCCACGACGCCGAGGCGGTCTCCTCGATCCGGATGAGGACGGCGGTGATGTTGTCGCGGCCACCGTTCTCGTTGGCGCAGTCGATGAGCTTGCAGCACGCCTCGGCGAGCACGGCGTTGTCCTCGATGATGCGCGCGATCTCGCGGTCGTCGACGAGCCCGTGGAGGCCGTCGGAGCAGAGGAGGAAGACGTCGCCGGCCTCGACGCGCTCGGCGCGCAGATCGACGTCGACGCTGGGGCCGATCCCGAGCGCGCGCGTGATCACGTTGCGGGGCAGGTACGCGAGGTCGCTCTCGGTGAGGTCGGGCCGCTCGAGGAGCGCGTCCGCGATCAGCGAGTGGTCGCGGGTCAGCTGCGCCATATCGCCGTTGCGGAGCAGGTAGCAGCGGCTGTCGCCGGCGTGCGCGACGTAGAACTTCCGCTCCCGCGGCGAGAACGCCGCGGCGACGACCGTGGTCCCCATCCCGCGGTAGAACCGCGAGTCGTCGGCGTGCGCGAAGATGCGCGCGTTCGCGTAGGTCACGGCGGCGCGGAGCCGGTCGCCGGTCGACGCCTTGCGTCGCTT
Organism: Sorangium sp. So ce296; assembly: GCF_051529605.1. Taxonomy (NCBI): domain Bacteria; kingdom Pseudomonadati; phylum Myxococcota; order Polyangiales; family Polyangiaceae; genus Sorangium; species Sorangium sp. So ce296. Next base: position 11,670,097 of record NZ_CP150325.1, on the reverse strand, counting down.
GCCGTTCGCCTCGCGGAAGTAGCCGGCGATGGCGCTCGCGGCGATGCGGCTCGCGACCTCGCCGGCCTCGTGCCCGCCCATGCCATCCGCGACGACGTAGACGTTGAACTCGGGGAGGAGGATGTATCGGTCCTCGTTGTGGATCCGCTCCCTGCCGACGTCCGATAGACCTGCCGCGATGGCGCGCATTCGCCCCGAGTCTAGACGACGCTTGGCCTCCCAGGGAACTGGGTTAATCTCCCCCGCCATGCCCGACCTGGTGATCGACAACCCGTATACCCTCGAAGAAGCCGTCCGCCGGCCCCTCGCCGACCCGACCGAGGTCGACCGCCTCCTCGACGCCGCCACCGCCGCCGCGCGGAGCTTCTCGCGCACATCCCTCGCCGAGCGCGCCGCCCTGTGCCTGCGCGCGGTCGAGCGCCTCGAGGCCAGCGCGCCGTCGATCGCCGCCGACATCACCCGCATGATGGGCAAGCCCCTGCGCCAATCCCGCAACGAAATCGCGGGGATGGCCAAGCGAGCTCGGCACATGATCTCGATCGCCGAGGCCGCGCTCGCCGACGTGGTCCTCCCGGAGCTCCCGGGGGTGGAGCGGCGGATCGTGCGGGCGCCGCTCGGTGTGGTGTTCAACCTCCCGGCCTGGAATTACCCGCTCCTCACGGCCGTGAACGTGGTCATCCCCGCGGTGCTCTCGGGCAATGTCGTGCTGCTCAAGCACTCGCCGCGCTCGCCGCTCTGCGGGGAGCACTTCGCGGCCGCCTTCGCCGAGGCCGGCGCGCCCCCCGGCCTGGTCCAGGCCTTCCACTGCGACCACCCGACCTCCGAGCGCATCGCGTCGGATCCGCGCGTCAATTTCGTGGCGTTCACAGGTTCCGTCGAAGGCGGACGGCGGATCTACGCGGCCACGTCGAAGAAGGTGGCCGTCGACGCCGGGCTGGAGCTCGGTGGGAAGGACGGCGCCTATGTCGCAGCCGACGCCGACCTCGAGAAGGCGGTGGACGGGATCGTCGACGGCGCCTGCTACAACGCCGGACAGAGCTGCTGCGCGGTCGAGCGCGCGTACGTCCACCGCGATCTCTATCCGAAGTTCGTGGAGGCGGCGCTGGAGCTGATGAAGGGGTACGTCCTCGGCGATCCGACGGACGAGCGCACGAACCTGGGTCCGATGGCGCAGCCGCACGCGCCGGCGTTCCTGGAGGCGCAGGTGAAGCAGGCGCTGTCGCGGGGCGCGCGGGCGCTCTGCGGCGGCCGGGCGACGCAGGTCGACGGCCGCGGGCGGTTCTTCCAGCCGACGCTGCTGGTCGACACGGCGCCGGATCTCGACGTGATGCGCATCGAGTCGTTCGGGCCGGTGCTGCCGGTGGTGCCGGTCTCGTCGGACGAGGAGGCGCTGGCGCTGATGAACGACAGCGATCTCGGGCTCACCGCGTCGGTCTGGACGCGGGACCGCGAGCGCGCGGCGCGGCTCGCGCGCGATCTCGAGGTCGGCACGGTCTACATGAACCAGTGCGACACGCTGGATCCGGCGCTCCCGTGGACGGCGGCGAAGAACAGCGGCAAGGGCGCGACGCTCTCGACGCTCGGGTTCCTGCACCTGACGCGGCCGAAGGCGATCAACTTCAAGCTCGGCTGAGCGCCGAGCGGGCAACTTCAAGCTCGGCTGAGGGCCGGCGCCGTCCGGCTCAACACACGCGCAAGGGAGGCCGTGCCGTTCAGGCCTCCCCCGCGCCACGGCTCATGGGGAGTAGTGAAAGCATGGAAACACAGCAGCTCTATCGCGGGCGTCTCATCGATCACATCCAGCTCGTCGTGGCGGACATCGCGGCGAGCAAGAGGTTCTACCAGGCGGTCTTCGACGCGGTCGGCGTCCCCATCGGCGGCGAGGCCGACGATTACTTCTGGGCCGACGAGCTCTTCGTCTCGAGCGCGAGCTCACAGGCCGCCGCGGGCCAGCTCACCGGCCGGACGCACCTCGCGTTCCAGGCGAACGACCGCGCGACGGTCGAGCGCTTCCACGCCGCCGCGATCGCCGCGGGCGGCAAGGACAACGGCGCCCCTGGCGAGCGCCCGTACCATCCCGGCTATTACGCGGCCTTCGTGCTGGATCCCGACGGGAACAACATCGAGGTCGTCCATCACGGGCCGGCGAACAGGTCGGCGGACGCCATCAAGATCACGTTCTGAGCAGCGCGAGCCCCCGGCGCCCCTCGGGTCGACGCCGGCGGCGCTGCGATGCGATGCGCTGCGACGTCGTGGCGCATCGGCGGCCTCACGAAGCGAGGCGACGCGGAGCGCGCTTGACATCAAATCATATCCGTCGTCTCATCCATGCTCCCCATTGGACCATTCTTAACCACTGGAGCAGCATTGAACACCTGGAAGATTGCGGCGGTGGCCGGCGCGCTCGCGATTGCCTCGGCCCCGAGCGTCGCGCGCGCGGATTGGTACATCGAGGCCGAGACCATCCAGTATGACTTGTATCCGTACGCGGTCGGATACGGCTGGGGCGCCAACGCCGACGCGTTCCTGCAGCTCAACTGGAACGGCGGACCTTACAAGTACTTCTACGTTGCGAGCGCGGGCTCGTACGTCCTCCACGCGCGCCTGGCCGGATCGATCTGCAACGGCTATCCGGCCGCGCTCTTCTTCATCGACGCCGTGGCCCGCGGCCGGCGCCCGATCGGCGCCGGCTGGACGCACCAGACGTCCGATGCGGTGTGGCTCGAGGCGGGCTGGCACTCCTTCGCGGTCGCGCTGGAGAACGACTATGCCGCGGCGGGGTGCAACCGGGACATCTGGTTCGACGCGGCGTGGATGTACGGCAACACGTCGATATGATGCGTCGCGACGAGCGCGCGGCTGCGAAGCGGTGTGTTCTCCCGCTTCGTCCCCGGCGAGCGCGTTGCGGCGCGTCGCGCTGATGGTCACGTCGCCGGCTCCTCCACCTCGATTCGCTTCCTCGCGACCGGCCTCGCCGCGACGTCGTTGAGGACCACGCCGAGGATGCGGCGCTCGCCGAGCTGCTCGACGGCCCGCGCGAGCGAGGACGCCCGCGTCACGGAGGCGCGGGCGACCACGAGGACGCCGTCGCAGGCGTCCTCGATGACGTTGGCGTCGCCCGAGCCGAGGACCGGCGGGCCGTCGAGCACCACGTAATCGTAGTAGCGCCGGAGCGCGCGCATGGCGGCCTCGAAGTGGATCGAGTGGAGCGCCGCGGGGTAGCTCGCCTCGAGCGACGGCTCCGCGAGCACCGAGAGCGAGGGGCTGAGGGCGATCACGCCGAGCGGGCGGGCCTCGCCGGCCATGCGCCGGCGGAGCTGCTCCGAGAAGCTCGCGTGCGCGGGCAGCCGGAGGCCGAGGGTCGCCGCGACGCGGGGGCGCGCGAGGTGGCCCTCGACGAGGAGGACCCGCGCGCGCTCGGCCTCGGCGAGCGTCATCGCGAGGCGCGCCGCGACCGCGGTCTTGCCCTCGGCCCGGCCGGGGCTCACCACGGCGACCGTGAGCGGCTCGCCCCCTCGCCGCTGATCGAGCCGGTGCCGCAGCACCCGGAGGGCGGCGAGCGCCGACGCGGGCGCGCCCCGGAGCAGCTCGAACACCCCGCACCCGTCCGGATCGACGTCGGCGCCGAGGATCTCCACCTCGGGCTCGCGGAACCCGGCGCCGCCAGCGTACGCGAGGTGGCGCGGGCCCACGCAGGCGAGCGGCCCGCCGGGCGCGCCAGAGGCCGGCTCGGCAGCGCTCCAGGCCTCCTCGGCCGCGCTGGAGGCCGGCTCCGGCGCGCTCCAGGGCGAGCGCGGGCCGGCGTCGCCCTCGAGCTCCAGGCCGTCCGGGAGCGTGTCCTCCTCGCCCTCGGCGAACCCGGGTTGGCCCGGCCCGGCGAACCCGGGTTGGCCCGGCTCGGCCAACCCGGGTTGACCTGGCGCTGGCCCCGCCGGTTCGCTGGGCCGCACGCCGCCGTCCTCGTGCGCGGCGGCGGGCGCCGCGCCGTACGCCGGCACGATCGCGCGCTCGCGGAGCGGCGGCTGCGGCGGGAGCTCCGGCATCGCGGCCAGCAGGGCGGGGCCGCCGAGCGCGTGGATGTCGCCGCCGTCGTACAGCGTGTCGTTGAGCAGCACCCGGGCCCCGGCGACGCCCAGCGCGAAGAAGAACGTCACCGCGGCCCCCGCGAAGAACACGCGGCCCCGACCGCGATCCGGCCGGCTCGGCAGGTACGCCGGATCGAGGACGTCGAGCTCGGTCTCGCTCTTGTTCTCCGCGGCGTCCGCGGAGAGGTCCGCGGCGCGCTCGTTGGCCTGAACGGCCTTCAGGTACTCGCGCGCCCGCTCGAGATCGAGGCGGAGCCGGTGCCACTCGGTCTCGAGCTCGATCACCCGCTCCTCCGCGTCCCCGTCGGGCCCCGCCGGCGCGCGCCGCGCCTCGCCCCCCGCAGCCTCCAGCGCGCGCCGCGACTCGCCCCCCGCCGCCGCCCTGCCGCCGCCGGCGCGCGCGCGCAGGCCCGCGATCTGCCGGAGCAGCGCGCTCCGCTCCGCCGAGAGCGCCGCGCGCCGCGCCGGCGTGAGCTCGCCCGCCTCGCCGCGCGGGACCTCGGTGAGGCCCGCGCGCACGAGCCCGAGCGCGCTCTCGGCGGCCGCGAGCTGGCTCCTGGCCGCCTCGACGCGGCGCTTCGCGGCGATGGCGTCCGGGTGGATCGGGGTCACGGTCGACAGCTTCTCGGCGAGCGCCGTCTCCGCCGACACGAGCGCCGCGGCGGCCGCGTCGCGGGCCCGCTGCGCGTCGACCACGCTCGGGGGCAACGGCTGCCCCGGCGCCGCCGCGGGCGAGCGCGCGACCCCGAGCAGCGCCTCCACCCGGGCGAGCTGCCGCTCGAGCGCGGCGAGCTGCGGGTCCATGGGCCGGGCCGGCGGCGAAGCGCGGGCGGCCGCGGGCGCGGGGGCGCCGGGCGAACCGAGCGGCTGGGGCGCCGGCGCGTACGGCGAGTCGTTGAGACCCCACTGGAACTGCGGGTTCTTGGCGAGGAACGTCGCCAGCGCGCGGCTCGCCTCGTCGACCTTGGCGCTCGCCTCGGCGAGCTCGCGCCGCAAAAAATCGCGGGTCATCGTCGCGGCGCCGAGGCTGTCGCGGCGGTAGTCGTCGATCAGGATCTGCGTGAGGCGGGCGGCGACCTGCTGCGCGACGCGCGGATCGTCGTGGGTGAACGAGATGACGTACGTATCGCTGCTCTGCGCGCGGAAGCCGACGTGGCTCTTCATCTCCTCGACCGCCTCGACCATCGAGCGGGCGGTCTTCTCCGGGTACAGCCCGAACGCCTCGATGACGCCGGCGAGCGTCCCGCGCGCGATCAGCGCGTCCTTGAGCTTGGGCCCGAGGCGCGCCGCCCGCGCGGTGCTGCTCTGGGGGTCGCGGCCGGTCTGGATGGTCTCGCGGTAGAGGATGGTGGCCTCGCTCCGCCACACCCGCTTCGTGGCGAGCGCCAGGGCGAGGGAGATGGAGAGCCCGACGGCGATCATCGCGGCCATCCCGCGCCAGTACATCCGGACGCGGCCGAGGACGCTGATCGCGCGATCGAGGCGCTCGCGGGGTGTGCTCTCCGTGCTCAGGCTGGACATGATGTTCCCCGCACCGCGGGCAGCGCCGTCCGGCGCCGCGCGGCGCAACGGGCGCGCCCGGGGCGCTTTGCCCCCGCACGGCAAGGCGCGTGCTCGCGGGCGCGTCACCCAGAGGCGCACCCGCGCGACGGGTCGAGGGGCGCGCAGATGCGGTGAGGAGGACGAGCGCCGTGGACGCTCCGCGTACATCGCCGGCCTCCACGCGCACCGCGGCCAGCCGCCGGTCCCTTGACACGGGCAGGTCGAGAGCTATCGTATAGATATATCTTTTAGACTATCGGCTCCGGCGCCGCAGAGCGGCCCGGGCCGTGGGGCCGGGGGTGGTCCGCCCACGCGCGCGCGGCAGCTGAGTGCTCGCCGTCGTGGCGGTCCGCCGCCGAGCAAGAGAGGGATCGCGTCTATGTTCTGGGGATTTGAACATCATCATGGCCACCACCATCACGCAGGCCCGCGCGGGCCGAGGGGTCCGTTCGGGCGGGGCCGGGGCGGGTTCGGCGGCGGGCCGCCCGGCTGGTGGGGGGACTGGTTCGGAGGGCCGCCGCTCCGCGCCGATCGCGGCGGCGTGCGCTACCTCGTGCTCGACGCCCTCGCCGAGCGGGCCCGCCACGGCTACGAGGTCATCCAGGCGATCGAGCAGCGCAGCGGCGACACCTACCGGCCGAGCCCGGGCGTCATCTATCCGACGCTGCAGATGCTCGAGGAGCTCGGCCACGCGCGCGTCATCGAGGCCGACGGCCGCAAGATTTACGAGATCACCGACGCGGGGCGCGAGGACCTCCAGGCGAACCGCGAATACGTCGACGAGTTCTACGAGCGCTTCGCCGAGACCTCGTGGGAGCGCTTCGCCGAGGATTTCGGCGACGTCATGAAGCGCGTCGGCGCGCTCATGCGGCTACTGCGCCACGCGATGCACCGCGGGCGCCTCACGCCCGCCGTGCTCGCTCGCACGGTGAAGGTGCTCGACAAGGCGGCGGCCGAGATCGAGGAGCTGCTCGCCGAGGATCCGGAGAAGCGCCCCGGCCGGCGCCCGTGATCCGCGCAGCGCGGCGCCGGCGCGCCGAGGGCCGCGGAGCCCGGAATCGTGCGCCCCGCGAGGCGACCTCGCGGCACGGGCGCTGATCCGATGTCGTGACATCGGTCATCCACCGACCACACACGCATTCAATCCTTCACATCACACCTCCGAGCGCGCCTGAGGCCACGTCCGTTCACATCGGACACGAGGAGCACGTCGTGTAGGCCGCGCCATGTTGGCTTGCCCTCCAAACGATCTTGTGATCGAGATGTGGTTAGCATAATGTGCTTGTTGCGCTCGGCGGGCACGGGGGGCGCAGGGGGTCGACGCAGAGTAGATCTGCGGACCGCTCGTCTGGCGAGTGGCGTCTGAGGAGAGTGCGCTGGGGGCCTCGCGCGGCGGCGCGCCGCGGGGGAATGCGCGGTGGTCCATCGATGCGGCGGATCCAGCGCGAGCATCGTGCGGAGGCGGAACGTGAGCATGAAGTCCATCGAGCACATCGTGCTCGTCATCCTCGAAAATCGCTCGTTCGACAGCGTCCTCGGCTGGCTGTACGCAGACCCGAGCGCGGGCCCGGCGCTGAACATCCCGGAGCCCGCGCCGGGAGAGCGCCGGTTCGAGGGCCTGGCGGGCCTCGACCTGGCGGCGTTCACCAATGTCGCGGAGGGGCTCAGCTGCGCGCCCGTAAAGGGCGCCTCGGCCATGAACGTGCCCTGCGTCGCGCCGAATGAGGAGTTCGCGAGCGTGAACGTCCAGCTCTTCGGAAACGACGACATCGGGCCCGGCGACGCCCCCACCATGAAGGGATTCGTCAAGGATTACATGACAGCCCTCAAGAAATCGGGCGTCGCCGGCGGCGATCCGGACGCGCTCCGGGACCTCGCCGGAGAGGTCATGGAGAGCTACACCCCCGACCAGCTCCCGGTGATCAACGGGCTCGCAGAGCACTACGCCGTCTGCGATATGTGGTTCTCGTCGGTGCCGTCTCAGACGAACCCCAACCGGGCCTTCGCCTTCTGCGGTACGTCCCTCGGGCTGACGGACAACGGCTGGCTCGAGAAGGACCCGAGGGCCAAGCTGGTCGAGGAGAAGGTCGGGTATCGCCTCGGCGACGACCAGTTCGAGACGACCACCCTCTGGAACGCCCTCCATGAGGCCGGCCACGACGACTGGTCGATCTTCTGGCAGACGAGCACCCTCCCCGAGAAGATCTCGATCGCCCTCACCGGCGGGAAGAGCCGCCTCCAGCCGATCATCGAGCACATCGTCCAGTTCGCGGAGGACCTCGACGCCGATCACCAGAAGTACCTGATCGAGCTCTCGTCCGGCGAGCTCCCGTCCTGCTACACGTACCGGCTGTTCCCCGGCCTGCGCGCGATCCCGGGCGTGGAGCGCCGCTTCGCGCGCATCGAGCGGTTCCACGAGCAGGCGCGCGCCGGAACGCTCCCGCGCTTCAGCCTGGTCGAGCCGTTCTGGACCGTCTCGCAGGAGTCCACGGATCTCTCGTGGGAGCAGAGCCTCGCCACCGCGATGGGGAACGACTACCACCCGCCCGGGAACCTGAGCGCCGGGGAGACGTTCCTGCAGAGCGTCTACATGAGCCTCATCGCGAACAGGGCGGCCTGGGAGAAGACGCTGCTCATCGTGACGTTCGACGAGGGCGTGGGCACCTTCGACCACGTGCCGCCGCCCGCCGCGGTGCCCCCCTGGGGGAGCGGCGGCTCCGCGCCCACGACCCAGCACGGCTTCAACTTCGATCGTCACGGCGTCCGGGTGCCCGCGATCCTGGTGTCGCCGCGCATCCGGCGAGGCACCGTGTTCCGCTCGACCCGCGAGCAGCCCTACGATCACACCTCGCTCATCGCCACGATCCTCAAGTGGTATGGGGAAGAGCGGCGCTTGTCCGCGTTCCAGGAGCGCGCGATGGGCGCGCCAACGTTCGAGGAGGTCCTCACGCTCGAGGAGCCCCGCCGCGACGAGCGCGACGTCCGGTTCCTCCAGGTGAAGCGCGAGCCGGGGCAGCCGTTCAAGTACCTGGATCGGTTCACCCTGCGGGGCCACGCCGGCGAGCGCATCTCGACCGCCTCCCGGAAATCGACGATCCTGGGCTTGCTCTCGCTCTCGGACCCGAAGGTCGCGGAGTACTTTCCGACCCTCGGCGGCGAGGCCGTCCAGCTCTTCCTGGAGAAGAGCGCGAGGGAGGCCAGCTCGGGCAAGGTGCGCGACGGCGACGAGGTCGCCCTCGTCTCGACCGAGCTGGAGATCGGCGCCTACAACACACTGGGGGCGTGGAGCCTCACCGGGGACTGTTACTATTTCAACGATTACGATCCGGCCGTGGACGAGGACAGGTACGAGAAGCAGACCTGGGTCCTCGAGGCCGCGGAGAAGGGCCGACCCGTCCGGTTCGGGGACGCGGTGGCCTTCAGGAACAAGCGATCCGGAGCGTACCTGGCCCCGGACGGGAACGGCGTGAAGACCCAGAGGAGCGCTTATCATTGGACCATCGAGCCGATCACCTCCCCGCCCGCGACGCCAGGCCGGTGACGACCGGCGAGCCGCGCCGGTGATGGACGCGGATCGACGCGCAGCGCGGCAGCGCGGCCGCGAATCGTCAAGGATGCCGAAACATCCATGGAGCAGAGCATGAATCGTCTTTCGTCCGACATTGAAGAGATCGACGGTGAATACGACGTCGTCGTCGTGGGTTCGGGCTACGGCGGCGCGATCATGGCGTCGCGGCTGGCGCGCGCCGGCATGAAGGTCTGCGTGCTCGAGCGCGGGCGGGAGCGGACGCCGGGCGAGTACCCGAACACCGCGCTCGAGGCCGTCGCCGAGATGCAGATGAACCTGCCGGAGGTGGGTCACGAGGGCTCGCGCACGGGGCTGTTCGATCTGCACGTCAACAAGGACATCGGCGTGCTCGTCGGCTGCGGCCTCGGCGGCACCTCCCTCATCAACGCGAACGTCTCGATCCGCGCCGAGCCGCGCGTCTTCGACGACCCGCGCTGGCCGGCCGAGCTCCGGAGCGAGAAGATGGAGCACCTCAACACCGGATACATGCTCGCCGAGCGGATGCTCTCGCCGAACCCGTACCCCGAGAGCTACCCGCCGCTGCCCAAGCTGACGGCGCTGCAGCGCTCGGCGCAGGCGATGGGGCAGCCGTTCCGGCGCACCAACATCAACGTGACCTTCAAGGACGGCATCAACGCCGCCGGCGTCGCGCAGAAGGCCTGCAACAACTGCGGCGACTGCTGTTCCGGCTGCAATTACGGCTCGAAGAACACCGTGTTGATGAACTACCTCCCCGACGCCAAGCGCCACGGCGCCCACATCTTCGTCGAGGTGAGCGTGCGCCACGTCGAGCGGCGGAAAGACGGGAAATGGAACGTTCATTACCAGGTGCTCGACACCGGCCGCGAGGCGTTCGACGCGCCGACCTTGGTGGTCACCGCCAAGATCGTCGTCCTCTCCGCCGGGACGCTGGGCTCGACCGAGATCCTGCTCCGCTCGAAGGAGCTCGGATTACCCGTGTCCGACCAGCTCGGCCAGGGGTTCAGCGGCAACGGGGACATGCTCGGGTTCGGCTACAACTGCACGCCTCAGCTCGACGGTCTCGGCTTCGGGCACCGGGCGGTCTCCGCGACGTCGCCGGTCGGGCCGTGCATCACGGGCGTGATCGACATGCGCAACCAGGCCGACATCAAGGACGACATCATCATCGAGGAGGGCTCGATCCCCGGCGCGCTCGCGCCGCTCTTGCCGCTCATGTTCAAGGTGGCCTCCTGCACCGGCGGCTCGAACACGGCGCCGCAAGACGCCGTCGCCCAGGGGATGCGCGAGGCCGAGTCGCTCCTCCTCGGCGCGTATCACGGCGCCACGATGCACACGCAGACCTACCTCGTGATGGGGCACGAGGCGAACTGCGGCACGATGAAGCTGGAGAGCGATCAGCTGCGGATCGACTGGCCGCAGGTGGGCACCGAGCCGATCTTCGAGAAGATGAACGCGCGCCTCTTCGAGACGACGGCGCCGCTCGAGGGCGTCTTGGTCAAGGACCCGATCTGGTCCCCGAAGGTCGGCGACAAGCTGATCACCGTGCACCCGCTCGGCGGCTGCATGATGGCAGACTCGGCCGAGGCGGGCGTCGTGAACCACAAGGGCACGGTCTTCGCGTCGAGCGCGGGCGCCGCGGTCCACGAGGGGCTCTACGTGTGCGACGGGTCGATCGTCCCCGTCTCGCTCGGCGTCAACCCGCTGCTCACGATCTCGGCGCTGGCGGAGCGCTGCGCCATCCACCTCGCCCGCGACCGCGGGCTCCACATCGATTACTCGGACAAGGGTCCGATCCCGCCCGAGCCCCAGACGCGCAAGCCGGGGATCCGCTTCACCGAGACGATGAAGGGCTACTTCTCGAAGGCGGTCGACAGCGATTTCCAGACGGCGGCCGACCTGGGAAAGCAAGAGGATTCGAGCTTCAAGTTCATCCTCACGATCGTGTCGGAGGACGTCGACGCCATGCTCGCGAGCCCCGAGCACGAGGCGCGCACGCTCGGCACGGTGGACGCCCCCGCGCTCTCGGGGCGGCCGCTCACGGTGACGCACGGGACGTTCAACCTCTTCGTGCAAGATCCGGACGCCGCCGACACGCGGCTCATGAAATACAAGATGCGGATGCGGTCGGAGGAGGGGCGCTCGTTCTATTTCTACGGGTTCAAGGTGATCAAAGACCGCCCGTTCTGGGACGCGTGGCACGACACCACCACGCTCTACATCACCATCCACGAGGGCGAGGACGAGACGGGCCCGGCGATCGGCAAGGGCATCCTGGTGATCGAGCCCGAGGATTTCATCCGCCAGCTCGGGACGCTCGACGTCACGAACGCGAAGAACGCCGAGGAGCGCCTCGCGACGACGGTGAAGTTCGGGCGCTACTTCGCGGGCGTGGTCTACGATTATTACGGCGGCGTGGCGGCGCCGCTGGAGTTCGCCGACTCGAACCCCCCGCCCCAGAAGCGCAGGCCGCTGCGGGTGCCCGGCCCGCGCTTCTACCCGTTCAAGAGCGGCGATGGAGTCGACCTCCTCCTGACGCGGTATCAAGGCGGCTCGAAGGGCCCGGTGATGCTCGCGCACGGGCTCGGCGTCTCGAGCCGCATCTTCTCGACCGACACCATCGAGACGAACCTGCTCGAGCACCTCGTGGCGCACGGCTACGACGTCTGGCTCCTCGACTTCCGGTCGAGCGTGCTGCTCCCCGCGTCGAAGACGCAGTACACGGCCGATCAGATCGCGCTTTACGACTACCCCGCCGCGGTGGCGAAGGTGCGTGAGGCGACGGGCGCGGCGGGCGTGCAGGTCGTCGCCCACTGCTACGGCGCGACGACGTTCACGATGGCGATGCTCGCCGGGCTGAAGGGCGTCCGCTCGGCGGTGATCTCGCAGATCTCCACGCACGTGGTCACGCCCGCCATGGTGCACCTGAAGGCGGGGCTGCACGCGCCCAGCGTGCTCGACGCGCTCGGCGTCGGGTCGCTCACGACGAACGCCTCGTCGCACGAGGGGTTCTTCTCGCGCCTCTACGATCGCGCGCTCGCGCTGTATCCCGTCGGGGACGGCGAGCACTGCAACAGCGCGGTGTGTCATCGGATCTCGTTCATGTACTCGCTGCTCTACGAGCACGCGCAGCTCAATTACGCCACGCACGATCGGCTCTACGAGCTCTTCGGAGAGGCGACGATGCGCGCCTTCGAGGGCCTCGCGCTTATGACCCGCAAGGGTCATGTGGTCGACGCCGAGGGGAAGGACGTGTATCTGCCGCACCTCGATCGGATGGCGATCCCGATCCGCTTCATCCACGGCGCGGAGAACCAGTGCTTCCTGCCGGCGAGCACCGAGAAGACCGTCGAGGTGCTGTCGGCGAGGAACGGCGCGGGCCTCTATTCGCGCAACGTCATCCCCGGGTACGGCCACATCGACTGCATCTTCGGGAAGAGCGCGTCGACCGACGTGTACCCGTTCATGGTCGAGCACCTCGACCGCACCTGAGGCCCGCGTTGCGGGCCGGGGCAGCGGCCTCGCCGCGCGCCGGCGCGGCGAGGCGTGCTGCTGCGTCACAGCCGCTGTGAGTAGTACTCGATGATGAGCTGGACCTGGATGGGGAACGGGATGCTCGTCTCGTCCGGCAGGCTGGTCACGCGCGCCTGCCGGGCGTCCTTGTCGACCGAGAGCCACGAGGGTGCCAGGAGGTCCGCTCTCGCGAGCGCCTCCACGACGGTCTGGTGATCGCGGCGCCGCTCGCGCACGCTCACCGTCTCTCCGGAGCTGACGCGGTAGGAGGGGATGTCGACGCGCCTCCCGTCGATGAGCACGTGCCCGTGGGTCACCAGCTGTCGCGCGGCCGGGATGGTGCGGGCGAAGCCGGCGCGGAAGACGACGTTGTCGAGCCGCCGCTCCAGGAGCTCGATGAGCTTGGTCCCGGCGGCCAGCTTGCTCCTGCGCGCCTCGAGCATGAGCGTCCGGAGCTGCGTGTCGGTCAGACCATAGTTGAGGCGGACCTTCTGCTTCTCGCGCAGCCGCAGCGCATACTCGCTGAGCTTCTTGCGGGCCTGGCCGTGCTGCCCGGGGGGGTAAGGCCGGCGCTCGGTCTTCTTCGCCGAGAGCCCGGGGAGCTCGACCCCGAGCGCGCGCATGACCTTGACGCGAGGTCCGGTGTAGCGGCTCATGGCCAGGCCCTCCGCGAGAGGGCGCGCGCGTCGCGCGGGGGGAGCGCGGCGCCGTCGGGCGCAGGTGCGTCAACGTGTTCCTGAAGGTTCATCGGGATCCTTGTCTTGTTTCCTGGTCTGTTCTTGAGGGCTCACACGCGCCGGAGGTGGCGGAGGATCGGGAAGCGTGATTTGCGGAGGAAGCGCGCGAGCCCGTTCGTGGCGCGAACGCGGGCGCCGAGCGGCTCGGGGTAGTCGTCGTCGTGGAGGACCCGCAACCACGGGAACGTCTCGACGCTCCCGTCATCGCGGTGGAGCTCCACGTGGCGCGCGCCCCTCGCGGCGGCGGGGCGAAGGCGGAGGCAGGGGGTCGCGTCGAGCAGGAGCTCCACATCTCGCTCGAGGCGCAGGGAAGCCTGGGTCAAGAAGGCGGAGATCCGCTCGGCGCCGAGCTGGGAGAAGAGGCCGAGGCCGAGGATCAACGTGGGCCAGCCGCGCGCCTCGGAGAGCTGCTCGATCCAGTGATCGCAGCCAGGAGACGCGGCGGCCAGCGCGTACCGCGGCGCGCGAGGGGCGCGCGGGCGCTTCCAGGCGACCACGCGGGGGACGTCGATATCGATCCAGTGGAGCAGGCCGTTGTCGATGCGTGAGAATCGCGTGCACGGGCCGGTGAAGAGCCCGATGGCCAGGCCGTCCGGGTGACGGCGGAAGAAGTCGTGCACGACGTCGTCCACGAGCAGGGCGCGGGCCGCGAGCGGGCGGAGCTCCTGCTCGGTAAAGCCGGCGCGCTCGACCTCGAGCAAGCGCGCGAGATGGCGGGCCTCCTCGTCGTGGAACCCGAGGTCCGGGAACGCGTCGGAGGCGTAGGCGCACGCGGCGACGCCCGCGAGCTCGCGTCGAGCAAACGAAGGGGCCTGGTCGACATTGAAAGTCATTTTCATTTTCATGACAGATCTGTGGGTTGCTTGTCAAGTTGGCGACTCGGCGCTCTGCGACCTCAACCAGGTTCGACCTGCTGCCTCACCTGCGGCCTCAACCAGGTTGACCAGCGGCGTGCCCAGCACCTGGCCGACGACGCCACCGCGGTGAGGCTGCTAACGCCCTCTTCCGGCAAGGGCGACCGCTCGGAGGCCTCGTTCGGCCGGTCGCTCCTCCGAGCGGCGCGTCAGGCGCGTCGGGCTGGCCCAGCGTCGCGCGCTGGCCGCCTTCATCGACGTCGCCATGGCGCGGAGCGCGCGGAGCTCGATGTCGTCGGCGATGCGTTCTTCGAGGAAGCGCATCGGCGAGCCTGGCGTTCGCGCGCTCGCCCAGAGGAGCGCCGCCGCCTCCCTCGCGGGCGCAGCAGCGCGCGCGGTCGCCCAGCGGGCCGCGAGCGCGGCGACGCAGAGCCCACGGTAGGCGCGCACCTCGCCGGCGAGTACGGCGTCGAGCGCGCTCGCGAGCCGGCGCGCCGCGCGGGCGTTCGTCAGCGCGCGGTCGATGAGGACGCGCAGCGCCTCGCCGGACGGCTCCTCTGCGACGGCGCCGTCGTCTCTCCCCATCGCGGCGCTCACCAGGGTGCCGATCGCCTCGCACGAGAGCGCGAGCGCCACGATCAGCCGGAGGACGCGCGGCGAGCAATGCCACGGGCACGAACCGGCGAGCCCGAGCGGGGCCCTCGCGGGGACGAGCGAGCGCACGAGCGCTGCGTCGAGCGGCGGGGCGTCGCTCCCCCACCCCCGAAGAGCCGCTGCGCGCTCGCCGACCATCGGCGACGGCGCTGCCGGACCGCCCTTCACGAGCGCCTCCCCCCGCCGCCCGCCACGCCGCGAAATGCGCGGCACCCCGCGTCGCGAAGCGAGAGCTGCCGCCAGAAGGCAACCAGGCCGTCTTCAAACCCCGCCAGAGCGCGCCTTGGATTGATAATGATCTTCATTTTCAATAAACATAGGCCGAAGCGGGTGAGCGGGTCAAGCAATTCCGCGGGGCGGCGATCCGACCCCCGACCTGACCCAAGTTGAGGCGACCCGAGGCAACCCAGAGCTGACCGGGGTTGGCGCCATGCCCCAACCCGCGGGTCGCTGCGACCTGACCCGGGTTGAGGCAACCGAGGCAACCCAGACCCAACCCGGGTTGGGGCGCGACCCAACCCGGGTCGGATCGCGGCGCTGCTGCGCCGCAACCTGGTTCGGGTCGACCTGACCCGGGTTGAGGCAACCGGGGGCAACTGACGCGACTAGAACGGACCCGGGTTGGGATCGATGGCGGGCCAACCCGGGTCGGTCGTTCAACCCGGGTCGGGCCAACCCGGGTCGGGTCGGTCGCTCAACCCGGGTCGGGCCGGTTGAACCTGGGTCCGGCCAACCTGGGTCCGGCCAACGTGGGTCGGGTCAACTCAACCCCGGTCGGCTCAACCCCGGTCGGCTCAACCCGTCGCCTGCGCCGACAGCAGCGCGCGTATCGCAGGCGTCACGACCTCCGCGATCGCGCGCCTCCACGAGGCGGCCACCACGGCGTCGCCGGGGCGACCGTGCGCAGCGAGCGCGTCGGCGGAGGCGTCCGTCGCCGCGACGGACGGCGATGGCGCGGCAAGACCCGCCTCGAAGGCCGCCGCGACCGCGCGGCGCACCGCCTCCCCACCGGTCTGGAGCGCCCAGGCCACGAAGCGCCACGCGAGCTCGGCGTGCCGCGCCTCGTCGTCCGCGATCGCCGCGAGGACGCTCCGGACCGCGGCGTCGGTCGCGTGCGCGAGCTGCTCGCTGGCCTGCACCGCCGCCAGCGTCTCGCCGATGCAGCCTTCACGCACGGCGCGCGCCGCGAGCTCCGCCAGGTCCGACGTCACCTCGACGACGCCGCCGAACGCGAACGGCGCCGGCTCGAGCGCCGCGCCGGCGTACGCGCTCGCCAGCCCGAAGCAGAGCGCCGCGTGGCGCACCTCGTCGCGCGCAGCCTCGTGCGCGGCCGCGAGCATCTCGGCGGGGGCGCCGACCGCCATCATCTCCAGCGCGAACCGCGAGAACGAGGCGACCGATGCGTGCTCGAGCAAGGCGTCGCGGAGCCACGCCTCGGCCAGCGCGGCGCGGGCCTCCTCCCCGAGCCCCGCGAGGTCCGGGCGCGGCGCGTCGCCCCACCCGCCCGCATCTCTCCGCTGCTCCCGCGCGGTGCGGGCGCGCTCGCCCACGAGAAAAGGCCGGCCCGTGCCGCCGCAGCTCGCGGTGAACTCGTAGCAGCACTCGCCATTTCGAAAGACACCGTCACCGATGCTGCTGTACCAGCACCCAGGCGGCGGGAGCGGGACGTTCGCGCCGACGGGATCGAGCGGCTCGCAGGCGCCCGCAAACACGCCGCCGGAGCCCCCCTCGCCCCCCTGCCCCCCCGCGCCGCCCTGGGCCCCGGGGTCCACGCACACCGTTCCTTCCTCGTCCCACGAGACGCCGCCGGCCTGCACCGTCGTGACGCCATCGGCGCCCCCACCGCCCTCCCCGCCCATCCCACCACGCCCCCCCGCGCCATCCTCGCTCGCGCCGCCGCCGCCATCGCCCGGCGCGGGGTCGTCCATGACCACGTTGGCGCAGGCGACGCTTTCAACCGCCAGACCGAGCGTCGCGGTGGCGAGGATTGCGCGGGTCAGACGGCGCGCGAACACGCTTCGAAAATGAGCGGGAGCAGGGGGCTTGATGGTCATTGGACCATCGAGAAGCATCCTGCATACCAGCAAGATTCGCCGAATTCAGGGCTCCTCCGCCGGCGCGCACGGCACAGCGTGACACATCACGCCGGCACAGGTACCCCTCGACTCAGCCCAGAAACCCCCGCGCTCGCGCGATCGCCTCGATCGCCGGCCGACGCCGCTCCAGCTCGTCGGTATCCTTGACGGGAAGGAACCGGGCCGCGAGCCCGTCTCGAGGCACACGCAGGAACCTGGCCGGGAGACCGAAGGTGATCTCGTTCAAGATGCGCTCGAACTGGATCGCCTTGCGATCTCCCACCTTCTTCTCGACCTCCACGTAGACCCAGTCCATCGCGAGCGCGCTGAGCGCCTCGGCGCTCGCAAGGAAGGTGTTGGTGTTGAAGACCGGCACCACCTTCGGATCGAAGCCGACCGGCAGCCGGAAATCCTCTGCGATCACCGGGCGGCCGTTCCAGCGCAACGGGCCACCCCCCTTGTCGCCGCCCTTGTCGACCACCTCGACCGTGAGGGGCCCGCCGTGGCCGAGGTGCCAACCGAGGATGACCGGATCCACCGTCGCGCCGAGGTTGTCGAGGTTCGCGATCCAGACGGTCTTTCCGCCGCGCGCGAGGAAGCGGCCGAGGACGCCGCTCTCCCGGAGCGCATCCGGCAGGTCGCCGTGACCGGTCGCATAGACGCTCGGCTCGCCGTCCTCGTCGAGGAACAGATCCCCTTCCGGGGTGAGGCGCAGGGAGACGTGCTGCTCGAACGTGGTGCAGAGATCGCCCTGCTCGTCGAGGCGCGCGCCGAGCGCCTCGCGGATCGGGCCGTTCGTCGCCTCGCTGGTCATCAGCCACAGCGGCACCGGGACGCCCGTCGCACGCCGGAGGTGATCGCTCTCGGCGAGGCGCAGATCGAGGAAGGTCCGACCGGGCAGCACCTCCACGAGCGCCTTGACCACGCCGCCCATCCGGGTGGCCATCCCGCCCGCGAGGACGCAGAGCGCGACCTCGCCGCGCCGGAGCGCGGCCAGGCCCGCCTCGCGGCAGCGGGCGTGCTCGGGCGTGCCCTCGGCCGGCAGCTCCATGACGTCGCCGGGCGCGGGCGGCTCGACCGTGCCAGGGAGCCGATTGCGGGCGTCCCGGTCCTTGCCGATGGACGCGGCCCACCGGGCGACACGGTCGGGGTCGAACCCTCGAGCCCGGAGGCGGGCGAGCAGCGGGGCGGGGAGCGCGGCGATCTGCTGGGCGAGCGAAGACACGCTATCTTCAAAAGCACGATGCGCCGCGCGAGGCAACGGCAGAGTGCAGCGGTTCGCGCGCCAGCGAGCGCCGAGCGGGTCTTCCGGCGGCGCCGCTCCGGCGTGCGCCGCCGGGCTCCGGGCCGCGCTGAATGCATCGTACGTTGTTCCCTGATGGGCGTCCGGAGATGCCGATCTCGCGCTCGCCGACGGCGCGCGAGCGCCCCCCGGGGAATACGAAGGCCCGTCAGCCGCGTCCGCGCTCGGCCGCTGGCGCGCGCTGCTACGCGTGCTTCGCGAAGGGCGCCATGTGCTCGGCGAGCGCCTTCTGGAAGGCCGGCCTCGCCTCACACCGCAGGCGGTACGCCTCGAGGGCCGGGATCTCCGCGACGAGCGCCGTATGGCGCAGGGTGCGCAGCACGGTGGTCATGAGCAGGTCCCCCGCGGTGAAGCGATCCTCGAGGTAGTCCCGCTCGCCCAGCCAATCGGACAGCTTCGTCAGCCGCGCCTTGACGGCCTCGACCGCCGACGGCCGGCGCAGCTGCGCCCATTCCTCCTTCGGGTGGAACAGGTCGATCTCGGCGAGGTTCTGGACATGCGGCTCGACCGAGTTCAGCGCCGCGAACATCCACGACTTCGCGCGCGCACGACCGACGGGATCGGACGGCATCAACGCCTCGGAGCGCTCGGCGATGTGCAGCACGATGGCGCCGGACTCGAACATCACGAGCCCGTCCTCCTCGTAGGCGGGCACCTGCCCGAACGGCTGAATGCGGCGGTAGTCCGCGGACGCCTGCTCCTCGTTCCCGATCAGCCGCTCCTCGTAGGCGAGGCCCGCCTCGGCCAGCGCCCAGCGCACGCGGAGATCGCGCACCAGCCCCCGGGCAAAGGGTGGAACCCAGCCAAATGCACATACCGTGATCTTGGGCATCTCGCTTCTCTTCTCTCAGGGGGCTGACCGGCGAGCTGCCGATCCGCCGATTCGAGGCCAAGGGATGGGGACCGATCCGCGCGAGGTCGTCTCGGCCGCTCCAGCCGAGCTGGCTCTGGCCGAGCGGTCCGATCCGAGCGCCGGCGAGGCTACCAGCGCCCGGTCGCGCTCGTCCACCCCTCGATCCGCCGCCGTCTGCGCGCGGCGCCGCGCCCCATGTCTCCTCCGGCCCGAGGCGCCCGGCAGCGCAAGGCCCGCCCGCGAGGCGGGTTCCATGGAACCTCGCGGCGCGGCTCGTCGCGGACGTGAGTCACGATGGATCGCCGTGCTCGCCTCTCGCGGTCAGCGGCCCGCCGACTCCAGGAACAGCTCTTCCACCGCCGTCGCGGTCGCCGCCCGCTGGAGCCATCGCTCCAGCACGCTCAGGTCCGTCTCGCTCAGGATCCGGCCTTTCGCCTCCTCGCTCGCGGGGATGCCGCGCGCGCCGAGGATCATCAGGATCGCCGCCGACAGCCGCTCCAAGGCCTGCTCTGCCCGCGCCTGCTCTCGCTCGATCCGGGCCTCGGCGGCCTCGATCATCCTCTCCAGCTTGCCCACCAGCTCGCCGGCGGTGACCAGCTCGGCCGTGTCCGCATAGAATCGTAGCCGACCTGACTCCACCGTGAGATCCAGCTCGAGGACCTCCGATCGGTACCGCCCGATGCGCGAGGGGATGCTCTCGTAGCGGCGCCCGCCCGTGGACGGCAACCTGTAGCCTCGGATGTGCCCGCGCGGGATGTCGTAAACGAAGTACTCGCGGACCCCGAGAGCCGCATATCTCACGACGTTGTCGACGAAGTCCTTGCGCCAGTCGCCGGCGTAGTGCACCTCGATCGCCAGATCGATGCCCTTGCCTTCGGCGCTGACCATCCAGCAGAGGCGCGGGCCGGGATCGACGTCGGTCACCGCGATCACGTCGGGCGTGAAGCCCTTCTCGCCCGGGTAGTAGACCTTGATCTCGGCGCCGACGTAGATGCGCCGCCCGCGCCGACCGAACCACGCGCGGAGCGTGTCGCGCGCCTCCATCTTGGCGTCGAGGTGCGGGTCCCCTTCGGCCATGGCCTCGCGCTCGTCGAGCTCTTCCTGCGACTCCGAGGCGAGGAGCGCTCGAACGGCCTGCTCTCGCTGCGCGGGCGACATCGCCGCCCACTGAGCCTCGGTGGGAGCCCGGGGGGCCTCGGCCGGGATCGGCGCGGCGGTGGGGTCGCCCGGCTTGCGGATGGGGGCCGACATGCCGACCAGCATACCACCCCGGGGCGCGCTCACCCGAGGAACCGGAGCAGGACGTTGAGCAGCACGAGCACGGCGAACATCCCGCCGCACACGAGCGCGACCTCCCTCAGGGACACGCGCACCGAGATGCGGGCGTCCTCGGCCCGCGCCGCTCCATACAGCGCAGCGGAAGCGCCGAGCGTCATGTAAAGGACGTCCTTGTAAGCCCACGACAGGAAGAAGATCCCGAGCAGCGCGCCGCACAGGCTCACGAAGATCGCCGGCGCGAACCGCCTCGCCGCAGGGCCGACCTCGGCGTCGCCCAGCCAGATCGAGAGCGGTACTTTGATCGACGCATACAGGACGAGCGCGAACAGGCACATCCCGAGCAGGCCCGTCTCGGACGCGGCGAGCAGGTAGGAGTTGTGGGCGGTCAGGCCGAGCGACGACTCGTCGCCGAACTGCCCTGCGCCGACGCCGATGCCCCGGGTGCGCCGGATCATCTCGAACGCCTCCCGGAGCAGCTCGACGCGCTCCTCCGAGCTCTCGCTCGCCTCGTCGCCGCTGCGGCCGCCGAGCAGGAGCATGGGCGGGCCGATGAAGCAGGCGGCGACGGCGCCGAGGGTCCCGCTCCACCGGATGAACGTGAGGCCGAGGACCGCCAGGTACACGATCACCCCCGAGCGCGAGCGCGACAGGACGACCATCGCGCCGATCGCCGCGATGACGGCCACCACGGGGAGCGCGCGCAGCGCCGCGGCCGCGCGCGAGAGCAGCCGATCGGTGAGCAGGTGCGGCAGCGCAGGCCGAAGGCGCGCCCCGCAGGGAGCCGCGGGCGCGCGCAGGACGGCGCCGCCGGGAGCCGCGGGCGCGCGCCGGCGGCCGCGCCGCTCGGCGAGCGCGATCGCGAGCGGGATCGACATGCCGGCCATCAGGGAGAGCTCGTTCGGATCGGCGAGCGAGCCGCGGTAGCGGACGCGCCCGTCGATCGTCGACGTGCCGAGCGGCCCGGGGCGCTCGCACCGGTAGTTGCCGTCGGGGACGGGCGGATCCTTGCGGCAGTCGAGGTTGGTCTCGCAGGGGCGTCCATCCGGCTCGAGCTCGCCCTTGCCTTCCCAGTCGTCGGGCGCGGCGAGCATGCAGCCGTAGGGCTGAAACGCCTGCACGATCGCGACCGCGGTGGTGACGACGGCGCAGCCGACGAGCGTGATCGCGAGCGCGCGCACCCCGCGCGGCGAAGCGGCGGCGAAGGCGACGGCGAGGAAGACGCCCGCGACGGTCGCGAGCTGCAGGCCGCGCTCCTCGAGGGCGGCCGGGCGCTTGAGCGCGGTCGTGAGGGCCGCCCAGGCGAGGAACGCGAGCGCATAGACGACCTGAGGCGCGAGCGTCGGCTTGAGCCGCCGCCATACGACGTCGAGGGCGACGCACAGCAGGGTGAGCCCGAACGCCGCGTGAACGAGCGGAATTCCCTCGAGCGCGGGGATGAACTCCTGCGGCTTGAGGATGACGAGCGCGCACAGCGCGCACACGACCCACGCTGCCATGGTGTGGCGCGCCGCGAGCGCCGCGCAGGCCGCCCGCGCCGCGAGCTCACGATGGCCGCGGTGAGGCGCCCTGCGCAAGCGCGATGAGGCGCGGCGCGCATTCCCCCCTTCCGCGCGACGGATCTAGCACCGTGGGCTCGACCGGCACGCGGGAAGCGCCGGTGCGCGGGCGAGGAGCAGGCGCGGGGCGCGGCCGCGGGATCGGCGCTTGCTGGTGCGCGATTCCATCATGGAGGGTGATAACCGCATGTGCTCCCGCTGTGTCCGGATTGCCCTGCTCTGCTCCGCGCTGATGGCCCTCGTGGCGTCCTCGGGTTGCGGCGCGAGCGCCCCGCGGGTCGATTTCGAGGCCGAGCGCCGCGCGACGAGCGCCTATGCGGTCGGCCCCGGCGACGTGCTGGAGGTGCGCGCCTGGAAGAACGAGGCGCTGAGCCACCGCGTCACGGTGCGGCCAGACGGGTTCATCACGGTCCCGCTCGTCGGCGATATCCTGGCGTCGGGGCGCACCGTCATGGGCATCGCCGAGGAGATCGCGACGCAGGCGGCCAAGTTCTACCACGAGAAGCCGGTCGTCAGCGTGGAGGTGGCGGAGCTCCACAGCTACCGCGTCTACGTGATGGGCGAGGTGTCGCGTCCGGGCGAGTTCACGCCGAGGGCGCAGATCACCGTGCTCCAGGCGCTCGCCCTCGCCGGCGGCTTCACGCGCTTCGCCGATCCCGACGAGGTGGTGATCGTCCGGCGCGACGCGCTCGGCGAGCGCAGGATTCCGTTCGTGTTCGATGAGGTCGTCGAAAAAGGCGATCTCCGCGGGGATCTGCCGCTGCAGACGAACGATACGGTGGTGGTGCCGTAGGGCGTCGGTGCGCGGCGACTCCGGGCCGCCACGTCCGGCTGGCGATCGGCGCGGCGCATTTTGGCATCCTGGGCTGGATGCGCCCCGACGCCGCGCTGCAGCTCCTCGCCGCGTTGCTCCTCTCGCTCCCGGCGCTCGCCGCCGCGTGTGCGCCCCCCAGCCCTGGCATCCGGCTCCCGCCGGGCGAGTTCTTCGGGGGCGCGGATCGGGTGGCGCCCTGCCCGCGCAGCGCGGGTGAGGAGGCAGGCCGACACATCCGCCCCGCCGAGCCGCGCCCCACGCCTATCCGAAGCGCTCGCGGATCCACGCCGCGATGAGCTCCGCCGCCGCCTGCCGGTGCCCGTTCAAGAAGTGCGTCGCCCCCTGGAGCTCCACGTAGCTCCTGTCCTGCGCCGCGCTCGCCTCGAAGCTCTCCCGCGCCTGCCGCAGCCGGATCTCCGTGTCCGCCGTCGCGTGCACGAACAGCGTCGGGATCGCGACCGCGCGCAGGCTGTCCGCGAGCCGCGCCCGCGACGACAGGCTCGACCACGTGGACAGCCACGCTCGCGCCGTGAGCGTCCGCGCCACGCCCCCATAACCGTAGTTCGCGACGAACGGATCCGGCGACGCGAAGATCGACCCGAGCGCGCGGTCGTCCGGCTCGATGGTCGGGTCCAGATACGCCGGATCCGCCACCGTGCGGTACACGGTCATGAATCGCCCATGCGCGCTCCGCCGCCGCATCCGGCCCCACTCGGGGTGCTCCGGGGCCATCCCCTCCAGCGCCGCCGCCGCGTCGGCTTGCGCCTCGACCGCCGCCCGCGCCGCGGCGTCGATGCGCGCGACCCGCGCCCGCTGCGCCGCCCGGTAGCGCGCGAGCCACGCGCGGCCGTACCTGCACGGCTCCGGCCACGGCCGCCAGCCGTTGTCCGGATCGTACATGTCGAGCGACGGATCGACCGACAGCGGATCTCCCTCGTCCACCACCGAAGGGTCGATCGCCTGCTCCAGGAACACCCCCTGCCCCGGGTGCGCCGCCAGCGCGACGATGGCGTCCCCCAGCCGCCGCCCCTCGGCCGCCGCGCCGGCCTCCGCCAGCGCGAGCAGCGCGCCGCCCCCCGAGTTGCCGAGCAGCACCACCGCCTCGGCGCCCCGCGCCCGCGCCGCCTCCACCGCGGTCTCGACGTCGAGCACCGCCTTCTCGTGGAGACAGTCGGTGTCGTTGTTCACGTAGCGCGTCGCGCACCCGAGCGCCGCCACCCCCCGCGCCGCGAGCAGCGGGCAGAGGTAATGGACCGAGAAATCCGCCCGCGGGTGCGCGAGCACCGCCGCCACCTTGAACCGACCGCCCGGCGGCGTCCAAAACAGGCCCCGCACGAGCGCGCCGTCGCTCCCCACGGCCGCGACCGGCTCCCGCCCCAGGGAAACCGCCGGCTCGTCCTCGGGCAAGGGCCAGTAACCGAACGCCGCGGGGCGGCGCCCATGCCCCAGCATCGCATCCACGACAGGCGCGCTCATCACGCCACCTGCGGACGGTGGACGATCACGGGCCGCGGCAGCTCGAGCGGCGGCATGGGATCGAGGAGCGCGCGCTCCGCCTCGGCCACCTCCTCCGCCGAGAAGGGCCGCAGCGTCTGGCAAAACTCGACCAGGATGCCGTTGGGATCCATCGTGTAGATGGAACGGCAGAAATCGTGATCCGCCTCGGTGACCTCGTGACCGTGCGAGAGCCACCGCGCGAGCATCCGGCTGTAGAACTCGCTGGTCGGCGCGGTGAAGGCGAGGTGGTTCACCCACGCCGGCAGCCCCAGCCCCGTCGAGATATCCGTCCTGAAGCGCCCCCGCACCGCCTCTTCGTGCACTTCCCAGAACGCCAGGAGCGGCCCCTCCGGCTCGCTCGTCTGATAAAAGGCGTGCCTCGCCCAGCCCCCGTCACGGCTGCCCTCGTAAGGGACCGCCATCACCTTGACGAGGCGGAACCCCATCACCTGGGTATAAAACCGGTGCGTGGCGACCAGATCCCTGGCCGCCAGCGCGATATGATGCACCCCCATCGTCCCCCCCTTGTGCAGGACGATCATGCCACGAGCGGGCGAGCTCGCTCAAGGTGAATGCCATCCCATCGCCCCGTCACTCGAGCGCTCGCGCGTCGCGGCGCAACGCGGATGAGCTGCGCGTGCCCCCCTCGGCCGATAAGGCTGCTTCGTTCCGAACGGCGAGATCTCGAGGGCCCCGAGCGCGGTACGCTCGGGGCGCTCGCCGCTACCGCGGCGTCCCCATCCACACGCGGGACGTGACGGGGTCGAACACGAGCCGCCTCGCGTCCGCATAGAACGACGCGGCCACCTGCGCTGCGGGGATGGACCACGTCCCGATCCCGCCGCACTGCCTGGCCTCGGGCGGCGTGTCCTTGAGGAAGAGCATCACGTCCTGCGCGGCGACGGCGGCGGATCCGTCGGTGCTGACCAGCTCGAACGGCGCGCCCCGGAGGATGCGGTAGGCCGAGACCTGCTCCGCCTGCCCCGGGACGCAGGTGCTCAGCGACATCGCGGCCTCGGGCACCGGCTCGAGGTCGATCCCCGCCGCCTCGATCGCCGCGAGGAAGGCGCGATTGATGTTGACCGATCGCCGGTACACCGCGTCGTCGTACCCCGTATCGAGCTGCGCGACGGCCTGCGCCGCGCCGATGCGCGCCGGGACGGTCGGCACGTTCGGGAAGCCCGCCTGGACCGCGGCGAGATCGGAAGAATAGTATCCCGCGGTCCAGAGCGGCTTCATGCCCTCGGCGCGCAGGATCTCATCGGGGCAGAGCGCCCCGGCGTCGGCCCGGTAGACGGCGCCGTCCTCGAAATCGAGCGTGAACGCATGGAGCGACAGGAAGTCCGTGCCGAGGATGCCGGCCTGGCGCACCGTGCCCTGGATGCCCGAGTGGTCCTGCACCGTGAGGCGGACGGTGCCCCAGGGGCCGTAGAAATCGAAGTCGGCGAACCGATCGGCGCTGCCGGCGACGGGCTCGGGGACCACCCCGCCCGCGAAGCCCTGCGGGTCGATGGTGCTGGCCGTGGTGCCGAAGTCGAGGAGGAAGTGGCCTTCCGCGGCGCCGACGCGCGCGACGGCATAAGGCATCTGGCTGGAGATCACGAGAGGCCGCTTCTCGCCATGACAGCCCTGGAGATCGGCGAGCGGGGCCCCGCCCGCCCCCGCGCCGCTCGCCTCGGCCCCGCCGGTGCCGCCAGCGCCCGCTCCGGCCTCGCCAGCGCCGCCCGCGACCGCCCCGGCCCCGCCAGCGCCGCCCAGGCCTTCCCCGGCGCCCCCCGCGTCGCCCGCGCCAGCGGACGGCGGCGCCTCGCCCGTGGTCGCGCTCTGGGCGGGCGAATCCGCGCGATCGGGGGCGCCGCAGCAGGCCGAGACGGCGACCAGCGAGAGGACCGCGGCGGCGGCGGCGCGCGGCCTCGCACGAGGGGAGCTCGACCCCGCCGAGCGCTCGAACCCAAGCATCCGCGCCATGGTACCCGGCACTGCCGCGTCGCGTCAACCTCGGTCGCTCGGTCGCGCGCAGGGCCCATCGGGTACGCTGGAGCCCCGGAGCGCCGCTAAAGGGTCGATCTCATGCGCATCGCCGTGCTGCAGGCCAACGCCGTCCCGGGACAGGTGGACACCAACGTCGCGCGCATCGCCGGCGCGGCCCGGCGCGCCGCCGAGGGCGGCGCTCACCTCTTGGTCACTCCGGAGCTGTTCACGACGGGCTACGTCCCGGCGCTGGTGCCCCGGACGCTGCTCCAGACCTCGCCCGAGGCCATCGCCCGGCGGCTCGCGGACGTCGCGTCGAGCTGCGGCATCGCGCTGGTCGCCAGCGCGCCCGACCGCGGCCCCGACGGGGAGCTCTTCATCGCCGCGCACCTCTTCGATCGCGCCGGGGCGCGCCTCGCGACCTACCGCAAGACGCACCTCTACGGCCCGGACGAGGCCGCGGTCTTCACCCAGGGCCGCGGCGAGCTGCCCATCGCGGCCCTGCACGGCTTCCGGATCGGCCTCTTGATCTGCTACGACATCGAGTTTCCCGAGGCGGTGCGCGGCGTCGCGCTGGCCGGCGCCGATCTCGTGTGCGCGCCGACCGCGCTGCCGGAGCCGTTCGGCGTGGTGGCCCGCACTCTGCCGCCCGCGCGCGCGCTGGAGAGCCAGGTGTTCATCGCCTACGCCAACCACTGCGGGCAGGAAGGCGACACCGTCCTGTGCGGCCAGAGCATCATCGCGGCCCCGGACGGCTCGGTCCTGGCCGCCGCGGGCGCCGCCGGCGAGGACCTGCTCTTCGCCGATCTCGATCCCGAGCTCCAGCGCGCGTCGCGCGCGGACAACCGCTACCTCTCGGAGCGCCGCCCCGACGTGTACGCCGCGTGGGAGCGCCCGGCCCGCGCGGGATAGCCAGCGCGTGCGCTATCCTCGGCCCGCGCCATGTCCTACGGCGAGCTCGTCTTCGCATCCTTGCCGGCCGCGCTCATCGAGTTCGCCTCGTCGCGCGGCGTCCCTCGCGACGATCTCCTCCGCGCCGCCGGCGTCTCGGCCGAGGCGCTCGCCGCGCCCGACGAGCTCGTGCCGTACGCGTCGCTCCTGTCGCTGTGGGCGCTCATGCTCGAGCGCCTCCCCGGCGAGCCGCTCGGGCTGACCTACGCGCGCTGGATCCCGGTCTCGATCGTGGGCATCGTCGGGCACGTCGCGCGCCACAGCGAGACCCTGCGAGAGGCGGTCGCGGTCTATGGCCGCTTCTTCAGGCTCATGGACCCGCACCTCCGCATCGTCATCGAGGAGCGGGGCGAGGTCTTCCACCTCGCGCTCGAGCACGAGCCGCGGGTCGTCGCGATGGCCGAGCCGATCGAGATGATGGCCGCGGGGCTCGCGCGCTTCATCGCGCTCTACCTCGACGGCGCCGCGCGGCCGCTCGAGGCCATGTTCCGCCACCCCCGCCGGCACCCGATCCCGCTCTACGAGGAGGCGCTCGGCGCCCCGGTGCGCTTCGAGGCGGCCGCGACCGGCCTCGTCTACGACGCGCGCGTGCTCGACGCGCCCCTCGTCGGCGCGGATCCCTCGGTCCGCGATTACCTCGTGCGCCATGCCGAGCAGCTGCTCGCCGCGCGCGCCGCGCCCGCCGGCGCGGCGCCGCTCGACGCGCGCGTGCGCGCCCTCATCGGCGAGCGGCTCGATCGCGGCGAGGTGGACCAGGCGCGGATCGCGCGCGCGCTGGGCATGAGCACGCGCTCGCTCCAGCGCGCCCTCAAGGATCTCGGCACGTCGTTCACGGCGCAGCTCGACGAGGCCCGGCGGGGCAAGGCGCTCGAGCTCCTCCGCCGGCGCGATCTCGCGCTCCAGGAGATCGCCTTCCTGCTCGGCTACGGCGAGCCGCGCCACTTCTACCGCAGCTTCCGCCGCTGGACGGGCACCACCCCGGGCGAGTACCGGCGCACCCGCGTCCGATAGCTCCGTACGTCAGAGATCCCGCCAGGAGAACCGATAGACGGCGAGCGGCCGCCCAAGGGTGGGATTTAGGAGCGCCGAGCGCGTGGGCATCGTCGCATAGGCCACTATCCCTGGCCCCGTCCATCATGCGCTGATAGGCTCGCGTCGACCACACCCGTGGGGGACCCATCATGTTCACGTTCGACCGCAAGCCGGGGCCCTCCGTGCCGCACGCCCCTGCCCCGAGGCCCGCGCGGCAGCGCCATGCGCAGGCGCGGACGCTGCCCTCAGTCTGGGATCGGCCCGCCACGTCGCCCGGCCGCCCCGCTCCTTCCGGCGCGCCCTGGTCACCCCGAGGGCGCGCGGCTCCCGAGGCCGGCGGAGTTCCTCCCGTCACACCGGGCTTCCTGCTCGATTTCACCCGCATCCCTGTCCGGCCGCCGCCGGTCCAGCGCACGGCGACCGAAAGGTCCCCGGGGGATCGGATCGAGGTTCCCGCGCCGGGCGGCGCGGCCGCTGGAGAGCTCGCGCTCGTGAGCGACGTGCTCGACTCCCCGGGGCGCCCCCTCGACCCCGTCGCTCGCGATGACATGGAAGCGCGCTTCGGCCGGAGCTTCTCGGGCGTGCGTGTGCACACCGACGAGCGCGCCGCCCGGTCGGCGGCGGCGCTCGGCGCCCGCGCGTTCGCCAGCGATGGCCACATCATCTTTGGGCGAGGCCAATACGACCCGTCGTCGCGCGGAGGGCGCGGGCTCATCGCCCACGAGCTGACGCACACGATCCAGGGGGCCTCGGCCGGAAACGGTGTCGAGCCGCGCGCGAGCCCGGCGGAGGTCGAGGCCGAGCGCGTCGGCCTCCGCGTGCGCGCTGGCCTCCCGGCCGGGGCCATCTCGCGCGGCACGAGCGGGCTCGCGCTCACGCCGACCGGCGACAGCGTCAAGCCCCTCATTGCCCATTCCGCGTTCGACTGGGAGGTGACGCCCGCGGAAGAGGCCTCGGTCCTCGCGCTTCTCGGGGCGGATCCGGATCTGTCGGCTACGATCACGGACCTCGACGCCGATGGAGTGCTGGGGGACCTCATCTCGCGCGTCGACGAGCCGGCCAACCGGCGCGCGCTCGTCCAGCTCCTCGGCCGTCGTTTGAGCCCAACTGCGCGGGCGCTCGTCGAGTCGCACGTCCGGGCGCTCGGTCCAGACTGGGAGCTGCAGTTCAACCTCGGGCGCCACGGCGTCACCGCCGCCGCGGCGCCGTTCAACCGCGCCGCGTACGCGTCGCTCGTCAGCAGCGATCCGACGGCGCCGTTCACCGGGGTCGGGGCGACGGGGGTGAATCCGACCGCGTTGAGCATCCCGTACCGCGATCAGGCCGCCCTGGCGGTCGGCCACGCGGCGACCACGGCGAGGTACACGAACCCCATTCCAGGCAGCTTGCCGAGCTACCTCGCATCCCTCAGCGCGGTGGAGCGAACCCAGCAGGCGGAGCTCCTGCTCAACCAGCCGATCAGCTCGCTCCACGCCTCCTCGTATTTGGGCGCGCTCCCGTCCCGGGCGCAGGTCATCCGCTCGGCCGCGGCGGCGCACAACCTCGAGCCGGCGCTCGTCGCGGCGTTCATCCTGGCCGAGCAGCGAGATCAGTCCAGGAACGAGGACGCCAAGGACTACACCGGCGCGACGAGCATTATGAGCGGGAACACCTCGATAGGTCTCGGGCAGGTCGTGATCTCCACGGCGCGGCGGCACGACCTCTTCGCCGATCTTCTCACGTCCACCACGCGCCGCGCGCTGGGTCACGATCAAATCGCGCGCTTGCTCGCGTCCGACGAGTACAACATCTTCGCCGTCGCACGCTACATCCGGAGGGTAGCGAACGACGGGGCGGCGATCCCCATCACGAGCCTGCCGGGGACCCAGGCGGCCTTCCCCGGAATCAACATGAGCGCCTACGCAAACAACTCATCGACCTGGCCGGATGACAATATCCGCGCGCTCGCATCGGAGTACACGTCGCGGGCGTGGGACGACAACCTCTCGACGGGATGGGGTGATTTCGTGTACGAGGCCTACCTGGACGTCAGGGCGAGCGGGGTGTTCTGATGGCTCGCTGGACGCTCGCCTGGGCGCCCGTCGCCCTCGCGCTGATCGCGTGTTCGCCGAAGGAGAGCGCCGTGGTCGTGACCCACCCCAACGGGCTTTCGTTGAGCATTTCACCGGCGCTGGTGGTCCGCGAGCGCCCCACGGGGTTCGTGGTCAGCACCCCGGACAGCGCGTCCCGGCGCGTCCCGGTCGCGGTCGAGCTGAGCCTGCGCGCGGGCCCGAGCCCCGCCTCGACGGAGGGACCGTGGCCCGAGTCGAGGGACGTCGCCGGGCGCAAGGTATTTTACCGGATCGAGGAGAGCGAGGGCGGCTCGGGCGGATCGAGCTACACGCTGCGCGCGTGGGCTCGCCACGGGAGCGGTCACGTGCTCGTCGAGCAGATCGCCCAGGCCGAGCCGCCGGCCAAGCCGGAGTTCTCGCTGGCCTGGACGATCCTCGAAGGCCTCCGCCCGCCGCCGTGACGCGCAGCCGGCGTCCTCCAGCGTGGGTACCAGCGCGTTCGGGTTGCGCGCCAGGTACTCCGGCGTCTTCGTGATCCCGACGACGGCGCCGGTGTCGATGCGTTCGACGGGCAGATGCAGCAGCTGCGCGGTGAACACCACCTCGCGCACGTTGATGGAAGAGATGCGTCCACAGATCGTGGCGAGAGCGCGCTCTCGTCCTTGTCATCCCGGTGATGAGAGGCCGACGCTGGCAAGACAGGCTTCCAGAGCCGGTGCATGATCGGACGACACGGTGGCGCCGATATATCCGTACGGCCGGACGAGCCCCCAGTCACCGGGCGACACGCCAGAAAGACCGGGCGATCACGAGCGGTCGCGGGCAATCGAGGGCTCGGCAGCCCAGCGCACGTCACCCCTCTGCGACGAACCGCCAGGTTACATCGCCGCTCTCGTGCCGTGTTTCAAGATCTCGCACGCCAAGCAGCGGCAGCGTCTTGGTCCAGAATCGGATCGCCCGAGCGTTGTCATGGATGGCACAGAGGTGCCACCGCCCTGGATACCGATGGATCAGCAGCTGGAGCGCATGTCGGCCCGCGCCGGTTCCGCGGCTCCCGTGGATCAAGAAGAGCTCGGCGATGCTGAAGTCGACGTCGTCCGGCATGTATCTGAACGGTCGCAGGCCGACACATACGAACCCGACCGGTCGGGCGTCGCTCGCAATGACGTACGCTCGCTGGAACGGCTGCATCGGGTCCTGCGCCGACCGCGGAGCTCGCAGGTTGCCGGGCGGCGTGACGCTCGAGACCCAATCGTCGACGATGTCCGGTTGCCATCGACCGGCCTCGTCCAGAGCGTAGAAGCTCGTATCGAAGCCGGAGAGCTCGTGGACGTACATCGGCCAAACGTTCCGGAAGAACTCACGCGCTTCCCGCGTGCGCCATGCGTCGACGATGGAGATGTTCATCTCTTCCTCGATATGCCGCGACGACGCCAGCCTGCCGGAGGGAGGCCCGAAGCGCGCATCTTTCGTCCGCAGATCACCTCAGCTCGTAGACGTCGACCGTGTCCACCAGCACGTGGGGCACGAGGACGCGTCCGCGCTTCGTGTCATAACCGATATCCGCGGGCGTCTCCTGCTCGGGGATGGCGACCTCGAAGGTCCCGCCGAGCTTCCCCCGGAGCACCGCAGAGGCGTCGTGGCTGGTCACGAGGAGCGCATCTCCGAGGGAGATCAGGCCGTCGAGGCGGCCGCCGGGCGCCGTGGTGGTCACGTCCCGCTTCGCGCCCTTCTCGTCGAGCACGAAGACCTCGGGAGCGCCGCTCGAGCAAACCACGAGCCCCTTGTCGCTCCACGCGAGGCCGTTCGGCATGCGCAGGGCGGTGGTCTTCGCCAGCGCCCTGGCCTTGCCCTTCTCGATGACGTACATGGCGTCGCTCGACGTCGCCTCGAGGTTGCCGGTCGCGCCGATCGT
The DNA here is from genome assembly GCF_051529605.1 of Sorangium sp. So ce296. Taxonomy (NCBI): domain Bacteria; kingdom Pseudomonadati; phylum Myxococcota; order Polyangiales; family Polyangiaceae; genus Sorangium; species Sorangium sp. So ce296. Next base: position 11,637,869 of record NZ_CP150325.1, on the reverse strand, counting down.
GAAGCCGGAGTCGGACACGTAGACCTTGCCGTCCGGCGCCGCCGCGACGTCGTTCAGCAACGTCGTGCCGGGGATGGCGATCTCCCCCTTCGGCGCCCCGGTCTTGAGGTCGAACATCCGGAGGGTCGTGAGGTCGGCGACGTAGAGCACGCCCTTCGCGATCGCCGAGCCCGTCGGCGCGTCGAGCTTGACCTTGTTCTTGCCGCCCTCGATCCACTTCAGGCTCGTCACCTGACCGTCGGGCGAGAGGACGGAGATGAAGCCGTTGTTGTCCCTGTCGCCCGGATTGCCGTTGATGTTCGAGACGAGGTAGCGGTCGTTGTCCGCGTCGTAGAGCACGCTCTCCGGCTTGGCGAAGCCGGTGTACCTCGCGACCGGGCTCGGCGCGGCGCGCCTGGGCGGCTCAGGCGCCGCCGTGGAAGCAGCGGCAGCCGCCGGAGCCGCAGGCGAGGGCTCGACGCCGCTCGTCGCGACGGGCGCAGCGGAAGCGGAGGCCGCCGGTGCCAGCGCGGGCGGCGGAGCCTCCCCGCCGCAGGAGACCATCGCGGCCGCCGCGACGAGGGACGTGAACATGCCGAGGGCTCGTGCCATGGGAAAACCTCCTGGTGGCGAAGCAGCGCCGGCTCAGCGCCGGCTCAGCCGCCCGATCGCCCGGCCGAGGCGGTAAGCCAGGCGGCCGGACGGCGCGCTTTGCGGCACCGCCGGCGCGAGGTCAACCGCCGGCATCGACCCGGGGTGAGCGCCGCTCACCGGCTCCCACCGATCGGCCCCGAGGCTCGCGCGCGAGCGCTCCGCCTCCGTGCGCGTGCGCTCCGCCTCGGCGCGCGAGAGCTCCGCCTCCGCCATCGCGACCCGCCGCTCCAGCCAGGCGAGCCGGGCCCGCGCCGCCGCGAGCTCCTGCGCGGGCGCCGGACCCCGCCCGCGCAGCAGCCGCCTGAGCGCCCGGCCGAGGTGGTACATGCCCCGGCTGAACGGCCGCGCGGCCTCGGGACCCAGGTTCGCGGCCGCCTCGGCGCGGATCTGCTGCGCGCGCACGCGGCGCAGCCGCTCCTCGAGCTCGTGGATGCGGAGCCGCACCACCTCGATGTCGCTGCGGTACCTGGACATGCGCCGATGATCGCAAGCCGAGCCGCGCGCGCCAACCACGACCGGCCGCCGCGCTCGTGCTCCTCCCGCCGCCGCGGGCCCGCGCCGCCGCGCGCCCCTCTCGCCGCCGCGCGCCCCCCTGGCGCGATCCGTCGCAACGTTGGCGCCCGACGCCGCTGCCGCGCCGCCGCGCCGGCCTCATCGTTGGATCGATCCCGGCGAGGCGCCGCGCGCCACCGGGATCGAGCTCCTGCCGAGGTGCGCCATGAGCCAATTGCCCCGAGGCCCGCAGGGCCGCCTGCTGACGACCTACCAGTTCCTCACGCGTCCGATCGAGCTCCTGTCCCGGTGCGCCGCCACGTACGGCGACGTCTTCAACGTCCCGATGTACAACGGCGACGTCGTGATGGCCGGCAGCCCCGCGTCGGTGCAGGACGTGATGACCGCGCCGCCCGACGCGCTCGTCCCGTACGCCACCAAGTCGATCGCCCCGCTCGTCGGAGAGCACTCGCTCGTCATGCTCTCGGGCGAGCGCCACCGGCGCGAGCGGAAGCTGCTGACGCCGCCGTTCCACGGCGACCGCATGCGCGCCTACGCTGCGGCGATGGCGGACGTCGCCGCGCGCCGCTTCGCCGAGGCGGCGCGCGCGCCCCGCGCCGTCGCCCAGGACATCACGCAGGCGATCTCGCTCGACGTCATCCTCCGCGCCGTCTTCGGGGTGGAGGAGCCGTCGCGCATGAGCGCGTTCGCGCGCGCGATCGTCGCGATGACCGACGCGCTGACCCCGGCGCTGACCTTCCTGCCGATCCTGCAGCGCGAGCTCGGGGGCCTCGGCCCTTACGCGCGCTTCCGCCGGCGCGTCGAGCACCTGGACGCCCTGTGCCGCGAGCAGATCGCGCGGGCGCGCGCGGCGCCGGGCGACGACATCCTGAGCCTCCTGGTCGCGGCCCGCTACGACGACGGCTCGAGCATGAGCGACCAGGCCATCTTCGACGAGCTCCGGACGCTGCTCTTCGCCGGGCACGAGACCACCGCGCTCGCCCTCGCGTGGGCCCTCGACCACGCGCACCGCCACCCGACCGTCCTCGCGCGGCTGCGCGACGAGATCGACGCCCTCGGCCCGGAGCCCGACCCGGAGCGCCTCGCCGCGCTGCCCTACCTGGACGCGGTGTGCAAGGAGGCGCTGCGCCTGCACCCGATCGTCACCGAGGCCCCGCGCATGGCGGCGCAGCCGTTCCGGATCGGCGAGCACACGCTCCCGCCGGGGACGGGGGTCGCGCCGTGCATCCTGCTCGTGCACCACCGGCCCGAGCTCTACCCCGATCCGTCGCAGTTCAGGCCCGAGCGCTTCCTCGAGCGCAAGTACTCCCCGTTCGAGTACCTGCCGTTCGGCGGCGGGAACCGCCGCTGCATCGGCGCGGCCTTCGCGATGTTCGAGATGAAGATCGTGCTCGGCGTGGCGCTGTCGGCGTGGCAGTTCCGCCTGCTCGACGAGCGTCCGCCGCGGCCCGTGCGGCGCAACCTCACGCTGGGCCCCGCCGGCGGCGTCCCGCTCACCCTGCGCGCCCGCGGCCGCGCCGCCCTCCGCACCGCCGCCTGATCCCGGGCGCCGGCGGCGCGCGGCGAGAGGCCGAGGACCGGAAGGCGTTGCCCCGATCACCGGGGCACGACGGCGCCGGAGGAGACCGGGGAGATCGCGACATAAATCCTCCGCGCTCTCTGCCCAGCGGCGATCGCCGGAGGTCGTTCTGGAATAGAGGGGCTCCCCCGCTCGCCGCGCAGCCCCATGTCGACTCGCCTCCTTCGCTCGCCCGCCGCCCCCTCCCCCGGTGCAGCCCCCTCCTCGCCGGCCGGCGCGATCGCGATCGACCCGCACGCGGGCGTCCGGCGGCGGCCCGCGCCGGGCCCGGCGCGGCGCCCGCGGGCGCTCGCCGCGGTCGCAGGGATCGTCGCGCTGCTCTCCGCCGCGCCCGCGTGCGAGTCGGCCGCCACCTCCGCGCCGCCGCGCCCGTCCGGGGCCGCGGGCGCCCGGCTGGAGCTGCACGCCGACGACGCCGAGGTGTGGGCCTTCAGCGCGCGCATCCAGGGCGCCCTCGCCGGGCCGGGGACGCTGGAGGACTGCGCGATCCAGGTGGGCGGCGACGTCCACCCCGCCGCGATCGAGCAGCAGCGGCGCTTCGCGGCGGACGTGCCGCTGCTCGAGGGCGAGAACGAGATCGCCGCGCGCTGCCGCGCGACGGGCGCGGGCGAGCTGGTCACGCCGCCCGTCACCTACCGCGTCCGGCTGGAGGACGCGCCCCGGGCCCGCGCCCGCGCGGCGCGGGCCGGCGACCGGCTCGTCCTCGACGCCACGGGCAGCGAGCCGAGCGAGCGCTCGGGCGCCGAGCTCGTCGCCTTCGCGTGGTCCCGGCCGCGCGGCGACGGGACCGCCGAGCGCCTCGGGCAGGGCGCCCGCATCAAGGTGCCGGCGCCGGACGCCGCCGGGCGCGCCACGATCGAGCTCACGGTGCGCGACGCGCGCGGCCGCAGCGACACCGCGCGCGTCGCGCCGCCGCTCGATGCGCCCCCGGGCGCGAGCGCGCCGTCATGGATCGACGACGCCGTCCTCTACGGCGTCGTGCCGCCCTTCTTCGGCGATCCCCCGCTCCGGAGCGTGCGTGCCGCCCTCCCCGCGCTCGAGCGGCTCGGCGTCACGGCGCTGTGGCTGTCTCCGATCTTCGCCGCGCCCGAGGGCGACTTCGGGTACGCCGTCACGGACTACTTCAGCGTGCGCCCCGACTACGGAGCGGAGCAGGACCTGCGCGAGCTCGTCGACGACGCGCACCGGCGCGGCCTGCGCGTGCTGCTCGACCTCGTGCCGAACCACACCTCGATCGAGCACCCGTATTTCCAGCAAGCCGAGCGGCAGGGGAGCCGCGCCCACACCTTCGCGTTCTACGATCGCGGCGCCGGCGGCGAGCCCACCCATTACTTCGACTGGGAGCACCTGCCGAACCTCAACTACGACAACGCCGAGGTGGCGCGCTGGATGCTCGAGGTGTCGCTGCGCTGGGTGAAGCGCTTCGGCGTCGACGGCTATCGCGTCGACGCCGCGTGGGGCATCCAGGAGCGGCGGAGCGAGCTCTGGTCCTCGTGGGCCGCCGAGCTCCGGCGCGTGCGCCCGGATCTCGCGCTGATCGCCGAGGCCTCGGCGCGCGACCCGTACTACCTGCAGAGCGGGTTCGACGCGGCGTACGACTGGACCGAGGAGCTCGGGCGGTGGGCGTGGAGCGGCGTGTTCGACGCGCCGCGCGGCATCGCGGCCCGGCTGGGCGCGGCGCTGGCCGCCACCGAGGCGCACGCCACGCGCCCCGAGCGCACGCTGAGGTTCATCAACAACAACGACACCGGGGCCCGCTTCATCACGCGTCACGGGCCGGGTCTGACGCGCGTCGCCGCGGCGGCGCTGCTGACGCTGCCGGGCATCCCGTGCCTCTACGCGTTCGACGAGCTCGGCGCCGAGTACGAGCCTTACGGCGGCCTCGCCCCGGTCTCGCGGCCTCCGCGCGGGCCGCTGACCCGGCGCTACGAGCAGCTGATCCGGCTCAGGCGCTCCCTCGCGGCGCTCCGGTCGCCGGGGCTCGTCGTCGTGCACGCCGGGCAGGACGACGAGGTCTTCGCCTACGTCAGGCACGGCGACGACGCGTCGCGCTTCGCGCTCGTGGTCCTGAATTTCAGCGAGCGCCCGGCGAAGCAGCGGCTCGCCGTCCCGGAGCCGTTCGCCGCCCACGCGCGCGGCGGCCTGCGCGACGCCCTGGGCGGCGCCGGCGCGCACCTCCAGGCGGGCTCCGTCGCGCTGGACCTCGGGCCCTGGGACGCCCGCGTCCTCGTGCCGCGCTAGATCGAGCCCGCGCAGCGGCGCGGGCGATGTGCCCGCCGCCTGCATCTGTTATAACGAACAAACATCCAACGTTTAGGCTGGCGGCGAGGTGTCCTCGTTGGGACGCTCGTTGCCTTGATGTCTGTCAATCGAACCACAAGAAGCTCGGCTCACCCGGGCGCGGCGCTCCGGGGTCGCCGCGACGTGAGGAGGAACACTCATGACTCAGGAGCAATGGTCAGCCGTCGATCGCTACATCACCGATCTGCTCGTGCCGCCCGACGCCGCGCTGGACGCGGCGCTCGAGGCGAGCGCCGCGGCCGGCCTACCGCCGATCAACGTCGCGCCGAACCAGGGCAAGCTGCTGAATCTCCTGGCGCGGATCCATGGGGCGCGGATCATCCTGGAGATCGGCACGCTCGGGGGGTACAGCACCATCTGGCTCGCGCGGGCGCTGCCCGCCGGCGGCCGCTTGATCACGCTGGAGTCGGAGCCGAAGCACGCCGAGGTCGCCCGCGCGAACCTCGATCGCGCCGGGGTGGCCGACCGCGTCGAGCTGCGGCTCGGGCGGGCGCTCGACACGCTGCCGAAGCTCGCCGCGGAGGGCCGCGGACCGTTCGACCTCATCTTCATCGACGCCGACAAGCCGAGCAACCCCGACTACTTCGCCTGGGCGCTGAAGCTCTCCCGCCGCGGCAGCGTCATCGTGGTCGACAACGTCGTGCGCAGAGGGGCGGTGGTCGACCCCGAGAGCGCGGACCCCAACGTCCAGGGGGTGCGCCGCCTCTACGAGCTGCTCGCCGCCGAGCGGCGCGTGAGCGCGACGGCGATCCAGACGGTGGGCGCCAAGGGCTACGACGGCCTCGCCGTCGCCCTCGTCACCGCCGACCCGTGATCGCAGCGGCCGGGCGGCCTGCCGGCGCTCCCCGCGCCGGAGGACAAAAAAAGAGCGCCCGCTCGACGGTGGGGGGGGAAACCGTCACGGGCGCTCTGCCGTGCACCTCTAGCAGGACACGGGCCAGGGGATCGCCGTAGGTCTTTCGAGCGTTTACCCATCGGGTTTTCCCCGAGGCTTTCGTTCCTGAGATCGCTGCGTGCAAAGGTGGCAGCTGCTCGGCTCCCCGGCGGCCACCGAGGCCGGTACCGATCGGCGAGCCGCGCCGCCTGCTCGCCGGCGGACGACCCGGGGCCCGAGCAGCCCGGCGGCCTTCGCCGCGTCGACGAGGATCGACGCCGCGTGCGCGTCGATGAGGCGCACCCCGCCCGGTCGTGTGAGCTCTGGAGTTCGCAGATCGTGAGAGGCGTTGCCTGGATCGATGAGCTCGGAGGCGATCGTCCCCGAGCTCATCGTGACCATCGCTCGTGCATTCCCGAAGAGAAGAACTGGTGTCGAATCCCCCGGCTCTCGCTCAGCCGGGCGTGGCGATCTCGTCGTAGCCGCGGCCGCTGAACTGAAGCAGGCAGACGCCGTGGCCGAACGGATCGGCCAGGCGGAGCATGCGCCCCCACGCGGTCACCTCGACGTCGGCCTCGGGGACCGCGCCCGCCTCCTGCGCCCGACGCGCGGCGGCCTCGAGATCGTCGACGACGAAATCGAGATGGACCGGCGTCCAGTGGCGCCGGTAGTCGCGCGCGGGCGCGCCGGCCGCAGGCGCGCTGCCGGCCGGCTTCTCCAGGAGATAGATGGGCGCGGCCGCGCCGAGGAGCTCGACGAAGGCGCCGCCGAAGCGCCGCCCGACGCGCAGGCCGAACGCGCGGGTGTAGAAGGCGATGGCCGGCTCGATCGCCGGCACATCGATGTTGACGAGCAGGTCGGACATGCGGTCACTCTAGCGACGGGGCGCGCCGGGGCGCAACGCGGGCATCGAGGAGCAGGTGAGCCGCGGTGACGACGAGCTGCGCGAGGCGGCGCGGCGCGGGTACCGCGAGCGCTTCGGGGTGGATCTACAGGAGCCGGTGCGGGAGTGACCGTCGCGGGGCCGGGCGGGCAGCGCCGGGGACCGGAAACGGTCTCCCGGGGAAGCTCAGCTGCCTCCTCGACACCGGAAACGGTCTCCTCGGGGCAGAGCACACTTGCTCAACGCCCCCTGTAGAGGTCCCCGCCTCGCTGGACGCTGGGTGTTCGACAGCCGCCACGAGGCGGCGGAGCGGGAGCTCGCCCGTCACGACGCGCTCCTCCAGCGCTTCGTCGGCTGGGAGATCGAGGCCGAGGCGCCGCTGTTCGACACCGGCGCCGCCACCCTCTTCGATTCCTCCGGCGCGGCGGGCCACGGCGGCGACGCGCCGTCGCTCGCCGACGTGCTCGCCATCGTGGCCTCGCTGCCCAAGCTCCCCTTCCTGCGCGCGCTGGCCGGCTGGCTGGGCACGCGCCTCGGCCTCGTGCCGCCCGCGCGGCAGCTGCGCGCGTGAGATCGCCCCGCCCCACCGCCAGCAAACGTTGCGCCGCGCGCGCCGCATCCGAGCTCGGATGGCTCGTCCCGGGACCATCGCCGCGGAGCCCGCCGGCGCGCGGGCGCGCGTCGCTCGAGCCGCGGCGCGCCCGTCGTCGCCGGCCTGCGCGCTTCAGCGCAGGACCGGAGTCTCCCGCGCCGCCGAGAGCGCCGCGCCGCCGGCCCACGGCTCCATCCGGTCTCCCAGCGAGGCGCGCACCCTCGCAACGTCGTCCTTCGTGATCGCCGGCGCGCTGTTCCCCCAGCTCGATCGGACATAGGTGAGCACCAGCGCGATCTCCTCGTCCGACAGGTTCACGCCGAAGTTGGGCATCACGTCGTTGTACTGCACGCCGTTCACCTCCATCGGCCCGGCGGCGCCGAGCAGCGTGATCCGGATCGGCGTCTCCTTGTCCTCGAGCAGCCACGACGCGCCGACGAGCGGCGGATACCGGCCGGGCTTCCCCTCCCCCCTCGCCTGATGACACCCGGTGCACGAGCGGTAATAGATCTTGCCCCCCTGGGCGAGATCCTCGTCCGCGACGCCGGAGGCCGCCTCGCCGCGCCCCGGGGCCCGGGCCTCCAGCTTCCGCAGCACCATCCACGGCAGCGCGAGCACGCCGAAGGCCACGATCAGCATGATCACCACGACGTGCGCGGTGTTCTGCCCTCCGTCTCGAGCGTCATCGCGCTTGCCTGCTTCACCCACGGGGCACTCCTCCGCCGCAGATGAAGCGCAGGCGATCCCCGCCGTCAAGGACCCGCCCGGCGGCCGCCGTTGACGCCAGCGCTGCGCCCCGGAAAGCTGGGTCTCCATGGAGCCGCGTGTCGGGATCTACGTCGGCCGGGAGCTCGGGGCGTACGGTTGCTCGGGACCGGCGAGCTGACGGGCCGGTAGCGCCGCCGCTCGCGACGAGCTCCGTGCGTCAGCGATCCCTCGCGGGATCTCTGACGCACGGAGCTGGGCACTACGCCGTCGCAGCCGCCACAGAGGCGCCCGTGCCGCCGGCGCTCTCGCTCCTCGCCGCGGCGGCGCGCGGCGCCTTCTTGCGGGTGACGCTGCGCTTGCCGTCGATGCTGACGGGCACGTCGCCGTCGACCGTCACCCGGCGCACCACGCGGAGCTGGTCGCCGTAGTCGTTGATCGCGTAGTGCTGGGTGGCGCGGTTGTCCCAGATCGCCACGTCGCCGGCGGCCCAGCGCCAGCGGATCGTGTTCTCGAGGCGCGTCACGTGGTCCTGGAGCACCTGGAAGAGGTGCGCCGAGTCGAACGACGAGACGCCGACGAGCCTCTTGACGAAGTGGCCGAGCACGAGCGAGCGCTCCCCGGTCTCCGGGTGGACGCGCACCACGGGGTGCTCGGTCTCGTACACGGTCGACGTGAACACCTCCTGAAAGCGCCGCACGTCATCCGTCGACGCTTGCGGCTTTCGCGCCTGGTAGTCGTACTCGTTGCTGTGCACGGCCCAGAGCTTGTCCGCGAGCTCGCGCAGCGCGGGCGGCAGATCCTCGTACGCCGCGACCGTGTTGGCCCAGACGGTATCGCCGCCGTACGCCGGGATCACGAGCGCCCGGAGGATCGACGCCTTCGGGTAGGCGTCGACGAACGTGACGTCGGTGTGCCAGGAGTTCGCGCGGCCGCCATAGCGCGAGTCGAGCTCATGGATGTACGAGGTGCCCTGGACGACGGGCACCGTCGGGTGCGCGACGGGCGCGCCGTCGAAGATCGCGGTGAGCTTCTCCTGGGCGGCGTCGTCGAGGTGGTGCTGGTTGCGGAAGAAGATCACCTTGTAACGCAGCCAGGCCTTCCGGATCTCGCTCACCGTGGCGGCGTCGAGATCGGCGGAGAGGCGCACGCCGCGCACCTCTGCGCCGATCCGGCCGGCGACGGGCACGATCTCGAGGACGTTGCTGCCATTGCTGCTCTGGTTCGTCGTGGCGCTCATGCGGAGTTTTCCTTGTGGTTTTGTCAGCCGAAAAGCATCGTGGGGTGGCGTCGCGCTCGGGTGCCGGCGGACCGGCCCCCCGGGTCAGTGCGACGCCGGCTTGTGCGCGATCGCGAACAGCCGCTTGCCCTCGAGGCGGATCCCCTCGGGCGTCCGGAAGGCCTCGAGCTCGCGCTTGATGTCCTCGACGGCCTGGACGCGCAGCGACTCCGGCAGGTGGCCGAGGAAGTTGCCGAACGAGCTCGCCTGCGAGAAGGCGATCGCGGCGCTCGCGTCCGGCTGGTAGTTCACGTTCTCCTGGGCCTCGATCTTCTGCACGGAGAAGCCGGCGCCGCCGAGCAGGCCGGCGAGCTCCTCGGCGGTCACCCAGTGCGGCGTGCCGGCCAGCGACTCCGGGTAGCGCGCGTAGGGCTCGCGCGAGAGCACCTGCCGCTTGATGGCCTGCAGCCGGTTCGGCTGGTCCTTCGCGCCCGTGGTGAGCCCGACGCGCCCGCCCGGCTTGAGCAGGCGGTGGATCTGCCGCAGCGGCTCGGTCTTCTCAGGGAGCCAGTGGAAGACGGCGTTGAGGTACACGACATCGAAGCTGCCCGACGGGCGCCCGTCGAGCGCGTAGGCGTTGCCGACCTGGAACGCGAGGTTCGCCCTCGCCTTGCGCTGGGCGATCTCCACGCGCAGCGGCAGCGGATCGATCCCGAGCACCTGGCCCGTCGGCCCGACGATGCCCGCGACGTGCTCCGCCAGCAGCCCGGTGCCGCTCCCGATATCGAGCACGCGCTCGCCCGCGCGAACGCCGAGCTCGGCGATCAGCCGCTGGCCGTGGCGGAACTGCCGCTCGGCGCTGCGTGCCTCGTAGTCCTGTGCGAGCTGCGGCGTATCGAAGACGAGACTGAGTCCACTCATGCGAAGGCTCCGGGAAAGAGAGGTTGCCGGGCGCTCTCGGCAGGGCGACGCCCTCGTCCGCGACCGTCCACCCCGGCGGCGATCGCACGTCGCACGCGCCGTGCCATGCGTTTCCCCGCGCTCCCGCGGGCCCCCGCCCGCCCGGTGCTGCGTCGCGAGCACGCCGCCAGCACCTCGTGCTGCTCTGGCCGCACCTCGTCCGCCGCGAGCGCGTGGCGCGAGGGCGCGCCGCGAGCGCGCGAGCGCGCAGCGGACAGACCACAACCGTACATCCACCCTGGACCGTTTCGCGCCTGAAGGGCGCCGTACAGCAGCAGTGGATACTCGAAGGTTCATTTTTTCACTGGAGCCCCCTTTCGGCATCAGGCGTCATCGAACGCGCTCTGCTGGGCGCACTTCATCGGTCGGCGCGTGCACGTTCACATGGCCGGATGACGCGCGCGGGGCGATTCGACGCGGCGCGGAGTCGGTGAATCCACGTTCCCCGGCGCTCCATTCCTGTGGCACCATGCGCGCATGCTTCATGATGTCGTGAGGAAAGGTTCTGTTGCCGGCGCGCTGCTGGTGGCGATGGGGTGTAGCTCGGGCGGCGGCGATCCGCCGCCCGGGGGCCAGGCGGGGGGGCCGGGCGTGTCGATGCCGGAGGTCGACGCCGGGCCGGACGGCTCGGACGAGCCGGCGTGTGTCGAATACACGATGCCGACCGATGTGGACTGCGCGGCGCCGCTCGACGGCGTGCTGCCGGTGGACCTGCGCTGTACCGGCCTCTACGGGGACTTCGACAAGCGCGAGCTCGCGTGCGGCGTGCTCGAGTACAAGCCTGCGATGGAGCTCTGGAGCGACGGCGCCGCCAAGCGGCGCTTCGTCTCGATCCCGAAGGGCCAGCGGGTGGACGTGAGCAATCCGGACGCGTTCGTGTATCCCGAGGGGACGCAGTTCTGGAAGGAGTTCCGCGTGAAGGGCGCGGACGGCGCGCTGCGCATGGCCGAGACGCGCCTCCTGCGCAAGATGGCCGCCGGCTGGGTGTACACGAGCTATGTCTGGTCCGAGGACGAGCGGCAGGCGATCCAGATGCAGAACGACTTCGGCGTGCCCGATCTCTACGGCACCGGTCACATGGTGCCGACGCGGGATCAATGCAAGGAGTGCCACGTCGGGCGCGCCGATTTCGTCCTCGGCTGGGACGCGCTGATGCTCGGCCCTGGCGCCGAGGGGGTCACGCGCGAGTCGCTGGTCGCGCTCGGCGTGATCGAGGACGCGAGCCCGCTCGCCCTGACGATCCCCGGCGACGAGGTGGAGCGCCAGGCGCTCGGCTACCTGCACGCGAACTGCGGCGTGAGCTGCCACAACGACCTGCCCGAGTCGGCGGCCCACGATACGGGCCTGTACCTGCGGCTCGAGGCGAGCGAGCTGGGCAGCGTGGCCGCGACGGACGCCGTGCGGACGGGCATGAACAAGCGCCCGGCGGAGAACGCGAAGTACGAGGGGCTGAAGAACCCGGACCCGGCCAACTGGTACGACATCCGTCCTGGCGATCCGTCGCGCAGCCTGCTTGTCGCCCGCCAGGAGCTCCGCGGCTTCGAGGGGCAGATGCCGCGCATCGCGACCCGCCAGGTCGACAACACCGGCCTGCAGCTGGTCACGCAGTGGATTCAAGGGATGACCGAGCCGAACTACCCGCCCCCCGGGCCGTAGGCCCCGCCGCCCGCGGCCAGCGCGCGGCGGGCGCCCGCCCCCGGGTCAGCGCAGCGGCCTCGGCAACCCGGCGATGTACTCCGATTTTTCCCACGTCCTGATGAACGTCTCGGCCGACTGATCGCGCAGCGCGCTCAGGTACTCCGGCCGCAGGCCCACGGCCTCGAGATCGTCGTGCAGCTGCGCGATGAGGCCGTGGTGGGCGTAGCCGCGGGTGTGGAAGTACGCCCAGTCCTTCTCGTCTTGCGTGCTGTAATGGGTCAGGTTCGGGTCGACCGACGGAATGCACGCCTCGATGCTCGACAGGGGTTGCGCCAGGCAACCCGCGCACTCACCCAGATCGCCCGGCCGCTGCAAGCACTGCTCGACGGAGTTGCCATTGCACCAGTCGCCGCGATCGGTGGTGTATCCGAGCCGCGGGGCGACCCCCTGTCCGAGGCCCTGGAAGTCGCCGGCCCACGCGACGCGCTTCCCCGCCAGGTCGGCCGCGTACGCCACGCTCTGGGCCAGCGACCGCGTCGAGCGGGCGCAGGAGTTCTCGACGCCCGAGCTCGGGTAGTCGAGCGCGACGTCGCCGCCCGTGAAGTGGCCCGCGAAGCCCTCGGTCTCGGCGATCATCTGCAGGGCGTCGTCGCCCAGCTTGCCCTCCCAGCCGGCGCTGCCGTCGGCGCTGATCCGCCTGGCGTAGACGTGGCTCGCGACGAGCGGGTAGCCGTAGCGCGCCGACGACAGCGCATACACGTCCTCGATCGCCTGCTCGGAGATGTGCCCGATCTCGAGCAGCATGCCCTTGTCCATCATGCGGTCCACGACCTGCGCGCCCTCGTAGGTCAGCCCGAGCACGTTCTTGCTCACCGCGACGGGCGCGTCGGTGATCGTCGCGTCGACCCCGGGCATGACGCCGCCGCCCGGGTACACCTTGAAGCCGTCCCAAGCGCCGGCGTTGAGGAAGCGCTCGGCTATCTTGAGCGAGCAGAGCTCTTCGTAGCTCGTCGCGTGCGCGGGCGAGCAGCCGAGCTGGTTGCTCTGGTCGACGGCGAAGGGGTGCTCGGGGTCGGTCGCGAACGGGTTGTTCGGGTCGGTCTGGCACTGCACGTTGTGCAAGAAGCAGTTGAGAAATGACTGCTGCGCGGCGAACTGGGGCACGTAGATGGCCGTGCCGGCGATGCGCGTGTTGAGCGAGTGCGCGAGGAAGGCCGTGCGGGCCCCGAGGTCGTGGTAATATTCGAGGCGGTCGACCGGGCTGTCGTACGGGGCCCACGCGTAGTCGGCCTCGATGCCGATCACCATCGCCATCTTGCCCTCGCTGATGATGCGGCGGGCGTCGGCCGCCGAATAGGCGATCTCGAGAAAGTCAGCGTGGTTGCTGGCGAGCGCCTTCAAGAACTGGATCTGCCTGACGATGCTCTGGAGCGAGTCGGCCATGTCGCACTCGAACCCTTCCTGCCGAAAGGGGTTGGTGCCAACGCCGTTGCGCACGAGCGAGCAGAGCGGGTAGTTCTCGACCGCCTGGGCCACGATGAGCTTGAGGCCGCCCTCGAGGGCGCGGCGCAGGTAGCCGTGCCAGTAGCGGGGGTGGGCGTTGGTGTCCCATTTGGGCCACTCGAGGTAGTCATGCTCGGGGTCGCCCGTGTGGCCGTCGGTCCGCTTGTAGTAGCAGTCGCCGAGCCCGCCGCCGTGGCAGCAGGTGTCGACGCCCAGGAGGTTCGCGAAGCCGACGTCGCAGATGCCGGCGGCGCCGGCATGCGTGTGGCCCGAGCCGTCGCAGCTCTGCATCGCCTCGGCCTCGTCGCCCTCGACCGAGCCCCAGAACCACTTGCCGCTGAAGGCGAGCTCGGAGGCGACGTGCTCGTGGGTGGCGGCGGCCCCGATCACCGGGTCGCCCGTCGTGGGCACGTCGTCGAGGGTCACGTGATCGATCGCTCCCTCGGTCAGGCGAAGGCGGTCGATGTCGGGCGCGGGCCGGCCCGAGCTCGAGAAAGCGATGGCGTTGGGTCCGGCGTCGAGGTCGACGCGCAGCACCCGCGTGGTCGGCGTGTAGAAGTCGCCGTCGGTGAAGGGCACGAACGTCGGCGGCCGGTCGTTGACGCTCACCAGCGCTTCGCCCTCATAGCCGAGCCAGTCCACCTCGAGCAGGTAGCGCCCGGCGGTCGGGGCCATGACGCCCTCGAAGCGCAGCGACGCGTCGTAGCCGATGCCCCGGACGACGGTGCCGCCCGAGCAGGACCCGCAGTTGAAGTCGTCGACGTAGAGCCCCTCGAGACCGTTCGACGGCGCCTCGGCCTCGTAGACCGCGGGCAGCGCCCACGGCGGGGGCGGGGGCGAGTTTGCGACGGCGGAGACCTCGCCGGCGCTGAGGGCGCGGTCGTAGAAGAGCACCTCGTCGATCGAGCCCTCGAAGCCGTCCCACGACGGGTGGTTGCCGATGACGATGGGCCGGCTCGACGCCTGCGGCGTGCCGCTGGCGGGCTTCCACGCGGCGAGCACGCCGTCGACGTAGAGCGCGATCCGGCTGCCGTCGTACGACCCCGTGACGTGCGCCCACCGGCCCGCCACCGCCGGCGCGGTGACCGAGACCGTGGTGCCCCACTGCCCGCCCGGGAACGTCACGGCGAACATGAACCTGTCCCCGAGGAACCACAGGCCCCACACGTCGGGGCTCCACCAGCGGTTCACGATCGCGCCCGGCCCCGCGGGCTTCACCCAGGCGGCGACCGTGAACCTGGGCACGGCGAAGGCCGAGGCGCTCGAAACCTCGGCCCGGCTGTCGGGGGCGCCGTCGAAGACGGCTCCCCCGTCGTAGCGCCCGTCGCCGCAAGCGGCGGTGCCGTGGAGCTGGGCGTGGTGGGGCGTCGCGCCCTGATCGACGACCTGGCCCCCCGCGCAGGCGTCGAAGCTCCAGTGCCCGAACGGCCTGGGCGCCGACACGCCCTGCGCCGCGGCGGTGCTGGGCGCGGCCGCGGCCGCGAAGAGCGCGAGCACCCGGGGTAGAATGACTGTTCGACGAACCATCTTAGCCTCCTTCGATACGAACCCGAGACCACCGAGACCCGCCCCGACGCCGGCGCCGCCCGCCGATCGCGCGCGACGCGCCCCGGCCCTAGCCCGCACGCCGTGACCACGCCCTTCGCGCTCGGCGCGGCCAGGGCGCGCCCGGCGGACCCTTCGCGGCCCGTGCGCGGCGCCAGCTCGGGCCCGACCTGGCACGCGCAACCACGGGCAGGCCCATCGTGCGCCCGGCGCCCTTCGCCCTTCCAGTGGCATGAGCCGCCACCGCGTTGTCATTTGACGCCATGGCCCCGCGGGCGCGACCATGGCGGCGTGAAACGAGGTGCGCCCGGGCCCGCCGCTCGCCCCGCCCCGTACGCCGATTCGCCCCTCTATCGCTCGTTCGTCGTGCGCCCGGCGCTCTGGTGGGCGCAGGGGGCGGGCGCCGACGCGGTCGCGCTCGCCGCGCGCTTCGGCCTCGGGCCATCGGCGCTCGAGGACCGCATGAGCGAGATGCCGCTCGCCGCCTACCGCGACCTCGTCGACGCCTGCGCCGAGGCCGCGCGCGAGCCGTTCCTCGGCTTTCGCATCGCCACGTCGCTGCCGCGCGGCTACCTCGGCGTCTTCGAGCTGAGCGCCTCGTCGGCCCCCACCGCGGGCGAGGCCGCGGCGCGCTTCGTCAAATACCTGCCGCTCGTCAACAACGGGCTCTTGAGCGCCCGGCTCGATCGCGGGGGCGGCGAGGTCATCCTGCGCCAGTGGATCGACGGCGAGCCCCTCGCGCAGGGCCGGCACGGCAACGAGTTCATCCTGACCGCGATGCTGCGCCAGTCGCGCGAGTTCACCGGCCGGCACGTCGTGCCCCGCCTCGTGCGCCTCGCCCACCCCCGCCCGCCCGACGTCGGCGAGCTCGAGCGCTGGTTCGGCGCGGAGCTCCGCTTCGACAGCGGCGAGAACGCGCTCGTCGTCAGCGAGGCGGTCATGGCCCTGCCCCAGGTGGCCGCCGACGGCGCCCTGCTCGAGGTGCTCGACCAGCACGCCGCGCGCATGCTCGACGAGCGCGCCCAGCGCCCCGACGACTTCCTCGCCCGGGTGCGCCGCAGCGTCCGCGAGAACCTGACCCACTCCGAGGCGCTCTTGCCGCGCGTCGCGTCGCTCCTGTCGTCGAGCCCGCGCACGCTCCAGCGCGAGCTGACCGCGCGCGGCACCTCGTTCCGGCGCGTGGTCGACGAGGTGCGGGCCGAGGCCGCCCGCGCCTACGCCGCCGAGGGCGAGCTCGGCGTCGGCGAGATGGCCTTCCTGCTCGGGTACGCCGACACGCCGAGCTTCGTCCGCGCCTTCCGCCGCTGGACGGGCCAGACCGTCGGCGACTACCGGCGCGACGGCGCGCCCGCCGCGCCGCCGCGCTGAAGCTCAGCGTGTCAGCGGACGTGGATGTCCGGCTTCGGCACCGGGGCCATCCCCTCCCCGATGTGGAAGCTCGGGTGAGGCGGCTGGTTGTAGCCGCCGTTTTGCCACGAGATGGCCACGCGGTACTGCGGATCGTGCATCAGCGTGTGGATCCGGTTCTTCGCGACCTGGTTCGTCGTGAAGATGCGAATCGAGTCGCCGCACCGGAAGATCACCTCCTCGCGCCAGTCGCCCAGGATGTCGGCGCTGAGCGTCGGGGTGCTCTTCGTGCCGTTGTTCGCGGCGCACCCGTTCGCCGTGAAGCCCTCGCCCTCGCCGTCGTACTGCTGGACTTTGTTGCTGTCGAGGAGCTCCCGGCTGAGATCCGCGTCCCACCAGATGAGGAAGTTGGACGACGAGGGGCGGTTCCCGGCGGCGCCTCCGTCCGAGCCGCGCAAGAGCTGGCTGTTGTTGACCCACGCCTCGCTCCCGGGGCTGCGCGGATCGATGTCCGCCGCCACGCCCCGGCCCGGGCCCTCCTCGCCGCCGTTGCCCGGCCCCTTCCAGATCACCTCGCACGTGCGGGCGTCGCGCATCGCGTACGCGGGCGACTCCCCGCCCTCGTACGGCATGAACACCTCGAGGCCGGGGCGCGACGGGATGTGATCCGTCACGTGCAGCGCGTCGCCGTGAGCGTAGTAGTCCACCGTGCAGAGGCCCTTGCCGTCGTTGTCGAACGTCGCGCCGCCGTTGATGATCTCCTGCTGCGGATCGTCGTCCACGTTCGCCACGCTGATGGAATGGGCGCCCTTGCCGCCGTACGCCCCGTTTTCGCGGCTCGAGCTGGAGTCGAACGTCCAGAGGTTCGTGAGCGCGCCGTCGCGGTAGTTCCACGCGGACAGCGTGGTGCGCGCGTAGTAGCCCCGGCCGAACACCGCGCTCGGCCGGCCGGTGTCGTCGAGGAACGCGATCGTGCCCACGAAGCGGTCGACCCGGTTGCCGTAACACTCGTTGTTGCCCCAGCTGCACACGTCGCCGCGCCCCACCTTGAACTCCGTCGTGGCGAGCTCGGCGCCGGTCTCTCCGGAGAAGACGGTGAGATACTCCGGGCCGGTGAGGATGTACCCGTCGTTGTTGCGGTAATCCTTCGAATCGTCGTCGGCGGCCGCGGGCCCCAGGCTGAGCGGCTCGCCCCGGCCGTCGCGCGTCCCCGGCGCGGTCTTGACCGCCACCTCCGCCTTCCCGTCGCCGTCGAGATCGTAGACGAGGAACGGCGAATAGTGCGCCCCGGCCCGGATGTTCACGCCGAGATCGATCCGCCACAGCCGCTTGCCTTCGAGCGTGTACGCGTCCAGGTAGGTCTTGCCGGTGCGGCCAGCCTTCGAGTTGTCCTGGAGGTTCGACGGATCCCACTTGACGACGATCTCGTATCGCCCGTCGCCGTCCAGGTCTCCCACGCTGCCGTCGCCGCTCGAGTACGTGTAGCCGTCCCCGGCCGGCGGCGGCGTCGTCGGGATGGACAGGGATCCATCCTTCCACACGGCCACGGGCTTCGACTCGCCTTGCTCGACGCCGCCGACGACCGGACGCACGCTGTAGACCGAGCTCGGGGAGCCGCCGCGGTCCACGAAGTTCGTGGAGTCCGCGATCGGCGCGTCGTTGACCTTGGTGCCGTCCCGGTAGACGTTGAAGGCGATGTCGTCGGGATCGTAGCCGAACAGGCGAAAGCCCACGTAGATCCCGCCGTCCGTGGGAATGGCCACGACGCCGCGGTCGAGGTCCTCCATCTGCGCGAACCCGGTCGGCGCCGGCACGCCCCCGCCGCCGCCCGTGCCGGTGCCGGCGCCCGCGCCGCCGCTGCCCGACGCAGGACCACCGCCGGGGCCCGTGCTGGTCGCGTTGCCGCCGGAGGCCGTGCCGGTCGCGCCGCCGCCGGAGCCCGTGCCGGCCGCGTTGCCGCCGCCCGTGCCGGGTTCGCCGCCGCCGTCGCCGCCAGCGCCGGTTTCGCCTGAACCGCAGGCAATGAGCCCAGAAGCGAGCGAGAAACAGAGCAAGAAAACAGGGGACCTCATCGGCGTACCTCGCGTTGCCGCTCCTCCTCCGGTCGGCGGCTCGCCCCCGGCCGTCAGCGGCATGGTGAGTTGGTTGCTCGCCTAGGTTGCGACACCAGCGCAGAACCAGTCACCTTCAGCGCGAAGTTCGTGCAGTTTGTGGATGTACTGGAATTTTGATGCTCCACAGGAGAGCACATCGTTCGATGCCCGGTGGGCTCGTCGACCCGGCCGGCGCGGGAGGAGATCGCGGCGGCGAGGCGGGCCTCAGCCCCGGCGCGCGGCCTCGAGGACGCGGAACGTCTGGTCGACCTCGGCGCCCGGCTTGCGCCGGCTCCCCCACCCGACCGCGGCCCGGTAGCTGCCGAGGAGCCCGGACGCCGAGAGCTGCTCCTCGTC
Organism: Sorangium sp. So ce296; assembly: GCF_051529605.1. Lineage (NCBI taxonomy): Bacteria > Pseudomonadati > Myxococcota > Polyangiales > Polyangiaceae > Sorangium > Sorangium sp. So ce296. Next base: position 11,619,127 of record NZ_CP150325.1, on the reverse strand, counting down.
GACCTGGACCGGCCGCTCGGCCTCCGGCGCCACGTAGAGCGCGTCCACCGGGCAATAGGCCTCACACATGAAGCACGTCTGGCAGTCGCGCTGCCGGGCGATCACCGGCGCGCCGCCCGGGACGCGATCGAACACGTTGGTGGGGCAGACCTCGACGCAGAGATCGCACCCGATGCACCGGGCATCGCTGACGAGCTCGATCATGGCGCGTGCGCCTCCGCCGGGGCCGGGCTGACCGATGCCGTCGGCGGCGACTCGGGGCGCACCCACACGCGATCGAGCCCGCCGGTGATCAGCCGCCGCTGCTGCGCCGGATCGAGCCCCGGGTGGTCCTTGTGCTTGTGCATCCCGCGCGTCTCGGTGCGCGCGCGGGCCGCGTTGAACATCCAGCGCGCCGTGGCCACCATCGCCGCGCCCTCGCGCGCCCGCACGACCTCGCGCACCTCGGCCCCCGGCCGGGCCTGCCGCACGTCGCGCCAGAGCGCGTCGAGCCGGTCGAGCGAGACCGCGAGCCCCCGCTCGGTGCGGAACAGGTTCTTGTCGTACGGGAACACCTCGTCCTGCACCGACCGGATCACCGCCTCCGCGTCGAGCTGCCGCGTCCCGCCCGCCGCCGGGAGCGCCGCGCCGCCGGCCCCCCGGGCGGCCCGCTGGCCGGCGCGGGCGCCGAGGCTGCGCGCGAACGCGGCGGCGCCCTCGCCCGCCCACTGCCCCGACGAGATGGCCCACGCGGCGTTGTGGCTGCCGCCGCCCGTAAAGCCGCCGCAGATGAGCTCTCGCGTGGCGGCGTCCCCGGCGGCGTAGAGCCCCGGCGTCGACGTGGCGCAGCTGTGGCTCGTGATGCGGATGCCGCCGGTGCCGCGCACGGTGCCCTCGAGCCGCAGCGTGACGGGGAACCGCTGCCGGAACGGGTCGATGCCGGCGCGGTCGAAGGGCAGGAAGAAGTTCGGCTGGGCCTTGCGCATCCAGGCCTCCAGCGCCTCGTCGGCTTTGTCGAGCTGGGCGTAGACCGGCTGCGTGAGCAGGGTCTCCGCGATCACGGAGCGGCCGCGCTGCGAGCCGGCGCCCTCGATGACGCGCCCGTCCTCGTAATAGAAGGTCGCCCAGTTGTAGAAGAGGGTCTTCGTGACCGACGCGAAGGCCGGGGCGATGGCGTAGGCGTTCGAGAACTCCATCCCCGACATCTCGGCGCCCGTCTCGGCGGCCATGAGGCCGCCGTCGCCCGTGAGCACGTTGGTGCCGAGGGCCTTGCTGAGGAACGCGCAGCCGCCGGTGGCGATGACCACGGCCCCGGCCTTCACCACCCAGCGCTGCCCGAGCTGCCGGCAGACGCCGGCCGCGCCGGCGACCACGCCGTCCGCGTCGACCAGGAGCTCGAGCGCGGGGCTGTGATCGAGGATGCGGACGCCCGCGAGCTTCACCTGCTTGCGCATGAGCCGCATGTACTCGGGCCCTTGCAGGCTGCGGCGGACGGGCTGCCCGCCGTCGTCGACCGGAAACGGATATCCCCGGGTCGCGAGGTCGTTCACGCTGGACCACGTCCGGTCGAGCACGCGGTCCATCCAGCCCCGGTCGGCGAGGTAGCCGCCGAGCCCTTCCCGGCTGGCCTTGGCGGCCTCGCGCGCCTCGGGGGTCGGGGGCACGTACCACACGCCGACCCCGGACGGCGCGGTGGCGCCGCTGCTGCCGCAATAGCCCTTGTCCGCGAGCACCACGCGCGCGCCCTGCGCCGCCGCGGCGAGCGCCGCCCACGTCCCGGCGGGCCCGCCGCCCAGCACCAGGACGTCGGCCTCCAGCGCCAGCGTGTCGCTCCCGTCGAGGACGCGCCCGACCTCTCCCTCTGGCTCCCGTACCTCGCTCATGATTGGACGACTCCCTTGCTCAGATCCGCTGCTCTGCCGAGCGCTCTGCCGAACGCCCGGCCCATCGCTCGGCCGAGCGCCCGGCCCACCGCTCTCGCGGAGGCTCGGCCGTTCTCTTTGGATTGCAGCCGACATGCCATGGCCCGTTTTTCCGCTGCGATCTCGCGGGTAGCGCCCTCCCGTTGCTGGCGGCGCACCAGCACCTGCTGCTCGGGTGCTGCTCCTCGCGCACCGGCGTGGCCGCGCGCGAGCGCGCGAGCGCGCGAGCGCGCGATGGCCGACGCCCGGGCTACTGCAGCCGGAACCCCATCGCGGAGAGGGCCGCCCGCAGCCGGTCGCGCCCGCGCAGCGCCTGGGCCGACGCGACGCGCGCGGCCGAGTGGCGGCTCCAGCTGCCCTGCACGCCCATGCGCTCCCTGGCTCCAGGGGCTGCCGGCGAGCCCGGCGGCGCGGCCGCGAGGCGCGGCGCTCATGGCCTCGGAGGCCAGCCGGACACATCCAATAAAAACGGATGAATGTTCCGCTTTAACAGACACGTCAACGGCTCCGCGGTGGACCGCTTGCGGTCGGCCGGCCCTGGCACCACGCCAGATTTATGAACATTTCCGCTGTAGCTCTAGCAGGGTTGAGCCTCGCCGTGCTTGCGGCGGGGTGTGGCAAGGAGGAACGTGCGCTCGCGGAGGAGCGCCCGGTGGAGCCGGCGGCGGTGGCCGCGCCGGAGGCGGTGGATCCGCCGCTCGTGGCGACCGAGATGGCCGTGCCCGGTGATCTGCCGGCGTTCGTGGTCACCGGGCGCGGCGGCGCGTGCCCCCGGATGGTGTTCCTCCACGGCATGTGCGGGCACGGGCTCGGCTATGTGCAGGCCATGCAGGGGGCGGCGCGCGAGCACGGCGGGGTGCTCGGGCTCCAGGGCGATGTGCCCTGCGGCGGCGGGCCGTTCAGCAAGTACTCGCCCAACCCCGAGGAGCAGGACCGGCGCATCCGGAGCGCGCTGGCGGCGTGCGGCGGCGAGGCCGAGGATCTCGTGGTCATCGGTTACTCGCAGGGGGCGTACATCGCGGAGCGGCTCGCGGAGCGCTGGCCGGAGCGGTACTCGCGGCTCGTGCTGATCGGCGCGCCCACGACGGCCAACGCGGCGCGCCTCCGGGACCTCCGGGGGGCGGTGATGATCAGCGGCGAGCACGACGCGAAGTACCGCATGAAGGAGGGCGCGGGCGGCCTCATGGCGGCGAAGATCCCGGCGGTCTATCGGGAGATGCCCGGCGCGCGCCACGGGGAGATGCCGGAGGCCGAGCGGGTGATGGATGAGGCGCTCGACTGGCTCGACGCGAACGCGCGGCCGCGCCCCTGACGCGGGCCCGGGCGCGCGTGCTATGGAGCTCGCGCCCATGGTCGAGCGCGCGTCCTCCGCCGGGGCGCCGCGGGAGGCGAGCGCCGCGCTGGCGCCCGCCGATCCGCTCGGCGCCCTCAACCAGGCCTTCCTCGACGCGTACGCCGCGCGCCGGGAGGCGGTCCTCGCCAGCATCGAGCCGATCATCGCCCAGATCGACGACAGCCTCATCCTGCGGCGCGGCGGCCGGCGGTTCGAGGGCCCCGCGCGCACCCGGCGTTACCACGAGCTCAAGGTCGTCGCGCACGCTCCGCTCGCCGTCCACGCGCTGCTCTCGGGCCGGCGCGGCGCGTTCGACGGCGAGGCGCGCGGCCGGCTGGCCGAGCTCCGGCAGCGCATCGCCGCGGCCGCGGCCGACCTCGACGGTCGCGGCTTCACCTCGGAGCAGCTCGCCCGCCAGCGCCGGATCCTGGGCGCGTCGCTCGCGCTCCTCGACGAGGCGAGCGCGGCGGGCGGCGTCGCGCCCGAGGCGCTGTCCGCCTTCACCCGCGCGCAGACGCAGGACGTCCTGCTCAACGCCGAGGACGCGGCGCGCGACCAGATCGAGACGATGCACGCCACGGTCGAGGCCTGGAAGCGGGACATGACCGCCGACGAGCGCGAGCGGCTCCGGGCGGTCGTCGCGGTCTCGCACATGGCCCGCCCGGGGAACGTGGCCGCGCAGTACTTCTCGATCACGCTGGGCGAGACCTGGCAGGGCCGCTTCGACCAGGAGGATCTCCGGCCGGGCAAGCGCGTGCTGACCGCCGAGGCGACGTTCGACGAGGCGGAGGCGTTCGCGCTCCTCGCGACGCACGCGCTCGACGCCGGGGTGGCCACGCGGTTCTTCGGCGAGGAGACCCGGCTCTCGCGGGACATCCTGGCCGACGCGGCGGAGCGGATCCTCGCGGGGATGTTTCAGAAGGAGCCGGCGCCGCCGAGGCAGCCGGTGGAGACGTAGCCGCTTCGCCTGCCTGGCGGCGACCTTGGCTGGCGGCTCACGGCGCGGCGCGCGTCGGGGCGGTCGCGCTCCGCGGGCCGGGCTCCTGGCTCAGCCCTCCCACACGTCGATCCGCGGCAGCCCGCGCGCGTCGCGGGCGCGATCCACGATCGACTGGATGAGCTCGGTCTTGGCCCTGGTGTACGCCAGGCCGTCGCGGCGGTGCTCGCGGGCGAGCCGATGCTTCAGCGCGCCGCAGGCGGGCGCGTCCTCGGGGTGCGCCCGCAGGTGGTCGCGGAACAGCCGCTCTCTCCGCTCGTCCCAGATCGCGAGCAGCGCCGCGCGCTCTGCGCCGTACATCCCCGGCCACGCCGGGTCATGAGGCCGGCTCGTATGGCGAGACGCGGGTGTCCTCCAGACGCGGCTGATGGGGTGCGCCGCGCGCGATACGCGCGCAGGGCCGCGCTTGACTCCCGCCCGGAGACTTGCAAGAGGGAGGCGCGATGAGCCGCATTCCGCTCTCCGTGCTCGATCTGGCCCCCGTGCGGCAGGGCTCCAGCGCCAGCGCCGCCTTCGCCGAGAGCATCGCGCTCGCGCGCCACGTCGAGGCGCTCGGATATCGGCGCCACTGGTTCGCCGAGCATCATGCCATGCCGAACATCGGCTCGGCGGCGCCGGCGGTGCTCATTGCGCGGGTCGCCGCCGCCACCTCGACCCTGCGCGTCGGCTCCGGCGGGGTGATGCTCCCCAATCACGCCCCGCTGGCGATCGCGGAGCAATTCGGCACCCTGGAGGCGCTCTTCCCCGGCCGCATCGACCTTGGCATCGGCCGCGCCCCGGGCACCGACCCACTCACGGCCTCGGCCCTGGGCCGCGACGACCCGACGACGGGCGACGGCCTGCCCGCGATGCTGGACGAGCTCTACGGGTTTTTCCGCGGCGACTTCGGCGCCGATCACGCGTATCACGGCGTCCACGCCGTCCCCGCGCTCGGCAATGAGCCGCCGATCTGGCTGCTCGGCTCGAGCGCCTACGGCGCCAAGGTCGCCGGCCGGCGCGGCTTGCCCTTCGCGTTCGCGCACCTGTTCAGCCAGGCCAATACGCTACCTGCCCTCAAGCTCTACCGCGAGCTGTTCCAGCCGTCCGCCGCGCTGTCCCAGCCCTATGCAATGATCGCCGCGACGGTGATCGTGGCCGAGACCGACGCCGAGGCGCGGCGGCTCGCGCTCCCGAGCGCGCTCGCGTTCCTGCGCGTGCGCCAGGGCAAGCGCGAGGCCTATCCGTCGATCGAGGACGCCGAGGCGTATCCGTGGACAGCGGAGGAGCGCGCCGGGGCCGAGGCGTGGTTCGCGCAGAACATCGTCGGGGACCCGGCATCGGTGCGCAAGCAGCTCGACGCGCTCCTCGAGGCCACCCGCGCCGACGAGCTGATGGTCCTGTGCGCGGTGCCGGACGCGGCGGCGCGCAAGCGTTCCTACACGCTGCTCCGGGAGCTGCACGGCTGAGCGCACCCCCGCGCGGCGACCGAGGTTTACGCCTCGGCTCTCTTGGTCATCCGGTCACTTCACTTCGCGCGTCAGCTTGGACGCCCACGGGCACCAGTGGCAGCCCGGGAGGAAGGCGCCGCAAGCTTCATCGAGGTGGTCCTCGACGTATTGCGTGTCGGCATCACATACCTCGATCGCGATCGCGAAGAAGGTAATCGTCGTCGGGTCGAGGTGGAACGACCAGTTCGGGTTGTAGTCCTTGGGGGCCTTCACGATCCTCCCCATGACGTGCACCTTCGACGGCTCTTCACCAGAGAGGATCTTGCGCGCTTCGTCGATCTTTGCCTGGTCGGTGATCTCGAAGATGAACTCTTTCTCACCATCATTACTATAACCGCGAGTCAGAAATGCGAAGCGGGCCATGACGTTTCCTTTCGTTTGGGTCCTGGGTAATCGACGGGAATCTACGACAGCGGTCGTCCGCGCAGTGGCGACTGACGATCGTTAGATCGATGGTTCGGAACGGTCAACGGGAATCTCTGTCTCTTGCACACTCGTGCACGCTCGTCCGCGGACGCGAGTTTCGTGCTCGCCTGTCCTCAGGTCCAGATGGCGGCGCTCTTCAGCCCGACGAGACTGCCGGCCGCGTCGATGCCCACGATGTAGACCGGGTACTCCGCGTCCTGCTCCGGGTCGTAGGGGCCGAGGAGCGCCGCGCTGAATCAATGAGGGACTTCCCCGGCCGGCCGCCCATGAACCAGTTCGCGAGGTTCTGCGAAGGCGCGCGCCGCGGGGGCCTTGCTGAAGCCTGTGTCGCTCAGGGTACACTCGTCAGCGCAGACGAGCACCTTTTCAGTCTTCTGGGCCACGATCTCTTCTCCTCGTGATTGATGAGCCGCGGCGCCGCAGGGTCCCCCCGCGATGCTTCGTGGCACGCTTGTAGATCCCTCCCGCCCCGGGCGCCATTGGACCAAGGTCCTATAGGAAAGCACCTGTCGACGCTGTACGGGGGTCCTGGAAGGGTCTCCCGGGGAAACTCTCGCGAAGGCTGGCGCATGTGGATCGGCACCCAGGCCGACCCGGCTCCCTGGGATGGCCGGCGCTTCACGCCGCTCGAGCTGCCGCGCGCCGCGGCTTCCCCGTGGGTACGGCCATCGCGGTGACCCACGACGGCGCCGTCCTGTTCGGCCCCGCAGGCTGTGGAGCGAAGGCGGCGCCCTCGATGCATGGATAGCCCGCTGATACAGCGTCACTTTCCAGGAGGGATGCGGTTCGCGTAAGGTGCTCTATGTCAACCAGCGCGTGCAGCGTGGCCTTACGGTGGGACCGCGGCTCTACGACGCCGCGCCGCCGGCCGGCTCGCTGGTCCGCGTGGCCGAGCTCTTCTCCCCTGGGGTGGAGGCGATACTCGCCACCTCGTGAGCTCCCCGGCGACGCGGCATCGGGGCCGTGGGGCGGCCCTCCGTGTCACCTCATGCCATCGGCGGAGGCTCCTGGAGCGGCTGCGCGGCCGGCGCTTGCGCGGCCTGAGCCTGCGCGGCCGGAGCCTGTGCGCCCGGCGCTCGCGCGGCCGGCGCTCGCGCGGCCGGCGGCTGCGCGGACCGCGGCTGCGCAGCCGGGGCCTGCGCGGCCGGCGCCTGCGCGACGGCGGCCGCTCCCCTCGCGGCGCGTGCCCGCCCCTCGAGGATGGTCGCGCTCCGCGTCTCGAAGAGCGTACGCAGCGCCGTGTAGCGCTCGGCGAGCTCGGGCGCGTGCTCCAGCGCGTTGGCGAGCTGCTTGTTCTCTGCCTCCAAGAACACCAGCGCGTCGCTCAGCGCGATCTGCTCCATCTCGCGGGCATACAGCGCGAGCGCCTGGACCGCGGCGGAGAGCCGCCCCACCCGCTCGATCCGCTCGGCCAGCGCGGGCGCGCGCTGCGGATCGGGCGCGTATTTCCCCAAGTCCGCGACGAGGTCCAGGCCTGCGGCCTCGTGCAGGGCGTCGAGCACCTCGGCGCGCAGCTCGGACGACACCTTGCGCAGGCGGCGGTTGCGGGTCTCCGGGTCCGTCGGCCGGAAGCCGGCCGGCGGCTTGGGCAAGCTCGCCGGGTCGAGGATGGGGAGGGCGCGGTTCTTCGCGATGGTGTCGTCGATGTCGGCCTCCGCCTGCCCGCCGCCGGGCGCGGGCTGGGCGCTGGCGGGCGTCACGGGACGCGGCGTGGTCTTCGTGGTCTTCTTGCGCGACGTCATGAGCTCCTCTTGCGGGGCGCGCGCCGCGGCGCCGTCATGGCTGGCGCGGCGCGCAGGTCTGCGCGGCGCGTCGTCAAGGACGGTGCCAATGGGCGCACGCCTGGCGACAAGGCCGATCGGACGCGTGCGCGAGAATGGGTGCGCAACGGGTTGCGGCAACCGGTTGCGCGATTGCGCAGGGATGTGCAGACCGGGCCGGGTCACCTGTCGACCGAGACGCCGGAACATATCCGCCGACGATGGATGATGTCCGATTCGAGGATCCGCCTCGCCCCCACCGAAGCACGGCGGTCGACCATTCGTTCGACGACGGCTCGACCATCCGTTTGCCCAGGGTCGACCATCCGTTTGCCCAGGGTCGACCATCCGTTTGCCCAGGGTCGACCATCCGTTTGCCCAGGGTCGACCATCCGTTTGCCCAGGGTCGACCATCCGTTTGCCCAGGGTCGACCATCCATTCACCGACGGGCGGGCATCTCATGCCCCCCCGGCCATCACGCGGTCGATGACCGGGCATCCGGCGGAGGATCCTACCTTTGCTCGAAAACAAGCTCCGGTCGAACCGCCGTGAGGTCGTCAAAATCCTGCCCTCGAAAGCAAGGTCCGGTCGAACCGCCGTGAGAGTCGTCGAAATCTTGCTTCACGGCGGCCTTGGACCGCCGGCGCCTCGATGAACAATCGCGCTGCCGCGCGCCGCCCGCGGCTCCGCGAGCCATCGAGGATGACTCCCGCCCGGGAGTCGAGGTGATTCCATTCGATTCCTCTTTCGACTAGGTTGCCGCGCAGCTCGGAATGGCCTTGAAGATGTTCGTGTCCTCCGCACGTTTCTCCGCTCCGCTGGGCGCGCTCGCGCTCGCGGCGCTGTCGCTATGGCCGGCGGCGGCCCGCGCGCAGCCCGCGGCGCCCATGCACGGCGCGCACTCCGTCCCCGCCCCCGGCGGCACGAACGGCCCGCCGCCGGCAGAGGTGGCGCCGGCCATCCTGTCCGCGCCGAAGCTCCCCGCCACGAGCGGCCCGCGCGCGCTCGCAGGCCTGGCCTGGATCCGCGCCGAGGTGCTCGGGGTTCGCCTCGACGTCGGCTGGCAGCTGCCGTTGACGAACGTCATCGCGCTGCGCGGCTACCTCGCGTCGATGTACTCCTACGACTCGGTATCCCTGGCGGACCTCGGCGGGCTGGCGCCAGCCGGCGGGCTGTTGCCAGAAGGAGATCTGGAGATCCACGAGCTCGCGCTCCTCGCGACCGCCGAGATCGACGCCGCGATCTTCTCCACCGATCAGGGCCGCCTCGCGGCCGGCGGCGGGCTCGGGATGGGGCCCTCGTTCGCATGGGTGAAGATGCCCGATATGCCGTTTCGGCCCGGCGAATGGACGCACGCGAGCGCGGTGATCGGGCGGCTGTCAGGGCACCTCGAGTACCGCTTCGCCTCGGGCTGGGTGCTCCGCGGCCAGCCGTTCGGGGTCCTCTTCTCCGGACAGGAAAACTCGGATACGGCCTACGAGATGGCCATCATGGGAGGGTACCAATGGTGAGGCGAGGCGCGGATGGCTTCGCGCTGGGGTGGGTCGGCGCGCTGCTCTGCGCGGGCCTCGCGGCGGTGGCCTGGGGGCCCCTCGGGTGCAGCGCGGGGTGGGAGCCGGCCCCGGACTGCGGGCTCCAGGGAGACACCTGCAGCGAGCACGGCGACTGCTGCTCGTTCGGTTGCATCGCGGGCAGCTGCGCGTGCGCGCCCGTCGGCATGGCCTGCCACACGGACGCCGCCTGCTGCTCGGGTGCGCGCTGCGAGTCCGGCTCTTGCCGGCCGGGGTGTCGCGCGGCGGGCGCCGCGTGCGCCCGCGACGGCGACTGCTGCGACGGGCTCGCGTGCGAGGGGGGCCGCTGCGGCGAGCCGCGCTGCAACCGCGCCGACGAGGCGTGCAGCGACGACGGCGCCTGCTGCGAGGGCCTGACCTGCTTGCCGTCGAGCGACGGGAGCTCGTCGTTCGGCACCTGCAGCTCGAGCTGCGCGGCCCGGGGAGAGAGCTGCGGCGACGGGACGGCCTGCTGCAACGGCCTCGTCTGCAACTCCGCCACGTGCGTCCAGGCCTGCCGCGAGCGGGAGCAAGGGTGCTCCGACGAGGCGCCCTGCTGCGCCGGGCTCGAGTGCGCGGAGGGCAGCTGCCGCGCCTGCGCCGACGTCGGCTTTTCGTGCAGCGCGGCCGGCGACTGCTGCGGCGCGCTCGACTGCGTCGACGAGCGCTGCGCCTGCAAGGCGCCCGGGGAGAGCTGCGCGCGCCCCGACGACTGCTGCACCGGCGGCTGCTTCGACGGCATCTGCGGTTGCCGCCAGACGGGCGGCGCCTGCCAGCGCGCCGAGGACTGCTGCGACGGCTGGGCCTGCCGGAACGGGACGTGCGAGCCGGACGCGTGCTTCCGCTCGGGGCACGTCTGCGCGGTGGCCAGCGATTGCTGCGGCGGCGTCTGCGCGGACGAGGCGTGCTGCGCCGCCGAGGGCAAGGACTGCTCTGACAAGGACGACTGCTGCTCGGGGCTCGTGTGCCACCGGGAGACCGGCTGCGGCGCTTGCGGGGCCATCGGGACGAGCTGCGTGTTCGGCGACGAGTGCTGCGACGGGGCCTGTTACCTCGGCCAGTGCTGCGGCGGCGCGCAGGCGGCCTGCGATGCCGCGCGCCCGTGCTGCTACGGCCTCGAGTGCGGGGCAAGCGGGCGCTGCTGCTCGCGCAGCGGCGCGTGCGACGAGGGGGCGGACTGCTGCGACGGCTTCGAATGCAAGGGCGGCTCCTGCGTGGTCGCGCCGGGCGGGCCCTGCGACGGCGGCTTCGACTGCCCCGCCCCGATGAGCTGCATCTCCGGACGCTGCTGCCAGGACCGCCTGACGGCGTGCACGCTCGACACCCAGTGCTGCAGCGGCCGGTGCCACCTGAACGAGTGCCAGTAGGACGAGGAGGTCGAAGACCGCGGCGGCAGGACGAGCCGCCAGATCGCCGCCGCCCGCGGTCACCCCCGCGGCGCGGCGCCGCCGATCGCGGCGCGGCACCGCTCGACGTCCTCCCAGAACGTCGGGTACGTCTTCGCGACGCAGGCCGGGTTCTCGATCGTGATCCCGGGCCGGCACAGCCCCAGGATCGCGAAGCTCATCGCCATGCGGTGGTCGCTGTAGCTGTGCACCAGGGCGGGGGTCAGCGGGCGCGGCTCGATGCGGAGCCAGTCGTCGCCGTGGCTCACCTCCTGCCCCAGGCGGCGGAGCTCCGCGACCGTCGCGGCGAGGCGGTCCGTCTCCTTGATCCGGATGTTCGCCACGTTCCGGATCGTCGTCGGCCCTTCGAAGAGCGGCGCGATTGCCGCCAGCGTCATCACGGTGTCCGAGATGTGGTGCATGTCGACGTCGATGCCGCGCAGGCGCCCGTCGCTGCGCACCGTGGTGGCGTCCGCCTGCTTGCTCACGCGCGCGCCGGCCTGCTCCAAGAGCTCGACGAACCGGTAATCCCCTTGCAGCGCCCCCTCGCCGAGGCTGGGCACGGTGATGGCGCCGCCCGCGGCCGCGGCGAGCGCGAACGGGTAGCTCGCGGACGACGCGTCGGGCTCGATCGGGTACCTCCGCGGGCGGTATCCGCTCGCGGGATGGATGGTGAAAGCGCCCGCGGCCTCGTCGATGAGGCCGCCGAAATCCGCGACCATGCGGCGCGTGATCTCGACGTAGGGGCGGCTCACCAGCTCGCCGGCGATGCGCAGATCGATGGCGGACTCGGCGAAGGGCCCGGCCATCATCACCGCCGAGAAGTACTGGCTGGAGCGGTCCCCGCGCATCGTCAGGGTGCCGCCCTTCAGCCGGCCGCCCCGGATCCGGAGCGGCGGGCACCCGGTCGCGCACTCCACGTCCGCGCCGAGCTGCCTCAGGCCGTCGACCAGATCGGCGATCGGCCGCTTGGCCATGTGCTCGTCGCCGACCAGCACCACCTCGCCGGGCACGAGGCACGCGAGCGCCGCCAGGAAGCGCACCGTGGTCCCGCTGTTCCCGACGAACAGCTCGCGCTCCGGCGCGCGCAGCCGGTGCCGCCCCCCCTGCACGACCAGCGTCTGCGGCCCGGCGTCCTGGATCCCGATCCCCATCGCTTCCAGGGCGGACCGCATGTGGCGCGTGTCGTCGCTGTGGAGCACCCCTTCGAGCGTGCTCTCGCCGTCGGCCAGCGCCGCCAGCACGAGCGCGCGGTTCGTGATGCTCTTCGAGCCGGGGACGCGCCAGATCAGCTCCGGCGGCGAGGAGAGCGGTAGGATGGGCAAGGGACCGGCAGGGATCATGGGGCCGGCAGACTAGATCTTCGCGGCAGCGCTGGCTACGTGCGGGAGCACGGCCGTCTCGTTCCCCGCCGCGCGCCGCGCGCCGCGCAGATTGCCGACGCTCCGCAGCCCTGAACGCCGTTGCTCGGGGGCGCATCGCAGCAGGAAGATGCCGGTCGTCACGACCACCCCGCGCCGTTCGCTCGACGGGGCCACACGAACCGAACGCTCGCCGCGATGCCGCTCTTTCTTCTTCGCCGGGCCCAGCCCGAACGCCACCTCCGCGCCCGTTGCCGCTGTCTCGTCGCGGCGGGGCTCCTGCTCGCCGCGGCGAACGCGGCGACCGCCGCGCCAGCAGAGCCGGCGCTGCCCGCGGCCGAGCCAGCGCTGCCCGCGGCCGAGCCAGCGCTGCCCGCCGTCCTATCGGCGCGGGAGATGGCGGTCGACCACTTCGCGAAGGCCCGGGCGTTTTACGACCGACGCGAGTGGTCCCGGGCGCTCGCCGAGTACCTCGCCGCGCGGCAGCTCTACGCCAGCTGGGCCGCGACCTCCGGCGCCGCGGTGTGCCTGAAGCAGCTCGGGCGCCACGACGAGGCGCTGGAGATGTTCGAGGAGTTGCTGCGCACCTTCAGCCCCCGGCTGCCGGCCGCGGCGAAGGAGGCGGCTCAGCTCCAGCTCGACGAGCTGCGCCAGCTGGTCGGCATCCTCGAGGTCGACGGGGCCGAGCCGGGCGCGCTCATCGCGATCGACGGGCGACATCGCGGCGAGGCGCCGCTCCCCGGGCCGCTCCGGCTCACCTCCGGCAGCCACTGGGTGCGCGTGTTCAAGGAGGGGTTCGAGCCGTTCGAGCAGCGCATCGAGGTCGCTGGCGACCGGCTGGTGCGCGTGAGGGCGCGGCTCCGGCCGCTCGCGCGCATGGGGCGCCTGCGGGTGATGGAGAAGGAGGGCCGGCCGCTCGCGGTCGTGGTGGACGGCACCGTCATGGCCACGGCGCCCTGGGAGGGACTGCTCGCGCCCGGCGAGCACACGGTGGAGCTGCGCGGGGCGGGCCGCCTCGGCTCGCCGCCGGTGCAGGTCGCCGTCGAGGTCGACAGGACCGTGCCGCTGACGCTCTCGGCCGAGGAGCTCGCCGCGTCGCTGCGCGTCGAGCCGGTGCCGGTGAACGCCACGGTGGCGATCGACGGCGTGACCGTGGGCCGCGGCGTCTGGGAGGGGCGGCTGCGCGCGGGCGCGCACCGGGTGGAGGTCGCCGCGCCCGGGTTCCTGCCGGAGTCGCGCCGCGTGGTCCTCGCGCGCGACCAGATCGAGGTCGCGAGCGTGACGCTGGATCGCGACCCGAGCTCGCCCTTCTGGCGCCGGCCCGCGCGCCCGGCGCGGTTCGTCGTCGAGGCGGTCACGGGCGCCGTGCTCGTGCCGAGCTTCGGCGGCGGGGTCGCGGGCGCGTGCATCCGCGGCTGCGAGGCGCCGCTCGGCACGGGCGGCTCCGCCGTGCTCCAGGCAGGTTACGAGCTCGGCATGGGCCTCGGGCTCGGCGTCACCGCCGGCTACTTCACGGCGTCGCAGCGCGTCCACGGCCGCAACACGGAGGTGACCCCGGTCGGCCTGCCGCCCAACCAGGGCACCGTCGACGATCGGCTGGCGCTGCGCGCCGTGCTCCTCGGCGGATGGCTCGGCTTCGCGTCGCCGCTGGGCGAGCGCGTCCAGCTGCACTTCCGCCTCGGCGCCGGGACCATCGCCGGCGCGCTCCTGGACGAGCGCACGAACGGCGCGTTCCGGACGGGCGACGGGGCGTCGTACGAGCTTGCCCCCTTCGTCCAGAAGCACCCGGCGTTCTTCTTCCACGTGACCCCCGAGGCGCGGATCGGCCTGCCGGTCAGCCGGCAGCTCCAGCTGACTGCGGGCATCGCCTTTCCTGTGCTCGTCGACCTCCGGCGGCCAGCGTGGGACACGAGCCAGGCCGTGCCCGCGGGGGCTGACGGCCGGGGTACGTTTGCGAAAGAGAGGCTCGCTGGCGCCGTGCTCCTCACGGTCGCGCCGGGGATCGGCGTCCGCTACGAGCTCTACTGAGCGGCGCTCGCCACGAGATCCATCGACAGCAAGAGAGGGAATTCGATATGTCCATTGCTGGCTCGACCCGCCTCCTGGGCCGATGCGCGCTCGCGCTCTTTTGGAGCGCCGCGCTGTGCGTGATGCTCGGCTGCAGCGAGATCGCCGATCCGCCGGACGCGCGCGCCCTGCGCCGGCAGTTCCCCGAGCAAGCCGAGGCCATCCTTCAAGGCCCGTTCGCCTTCACCCTGGCGGGCGATTCCTTCGAGGATCTGCGGCCCATCGAGGCGCTCGCCGACCTGTCCGGCGAGGCCGCGCTGCGTTCCCGCTTCCCGCGGCACGGCGGCGGCGCCCTCCGCCTCCCTCTGCCGGACGGCTCCGAGGCGCTGGTGCGGGAGCTCGGCGCCCTGGGCGAGGCGGAGATCGCGGAGAACGCGATCGCCTACCCGCGGCGGGGCGGAGCCTCGTTCTGGACCGCCCTGCAGGATGGCTATGAGGAGTGGCTGCTGCTCGACGCGAGCGCGGTGCGGCGCGACGCGCCCGTGGCCACCTGGCAGATCGACGGCGCGGAGCTGCGCCAGCAGGGCGAGGCGGTGGAGCTCGCAGACGCGCGCGGCGCGCCGCAGATCCATGTCACCGCGCCGGAAGCCTATGCGGCGGGGGTAGGCCGGTCGCGACACAGCTCGTCGCCCGAGGCGGGCGGCTGGAGCTGTGGGTGGAGGCCGAGGGCGAGGCCGTGCTCGTGGATCCGCGGTGGAAGCTCAAGAGAGAGATGAGCACGCCCCGCTTCGGGCACACCGCGACGGCGCTGCCGGATGGCCGGGTGCTCGTCGCCGGCGGGTTCAACGGCGGCAATCATGCGCTCGACACCGCCGAGGTGTTCGACCCGGCCTCCGGCGCATGGCGAGCCCTCCGCATGCTCAGCGCCCACGCCCTGCACACCGCCACGCTGCTGTCGGACGGACGGGTGCTCGTCGTCGGCGGCACTCGGGACAGTGACGAGCTCCACAGCGCCGAGCTGTTCGATCCAGCCTCCGACACGTGGCTGCCCCTCCCGCCCATGCACACCGCCCGCGCCACCCACACCGCCACGCTGCTGCCGGACGGACAGGTGCTCGTCGCCGGGGGCCTTCGTCGTGTGGACGAGCTCGACAGCGCCGAGCTGTTCGATCCAGCAGCCGGCGCATGGCGAGTCCTCCCGCCCATGCACACCACCCGCTCCGAGCACACGGCCACGCTGCTGCGGGACGGCCGGGTGCTCGTCGCCGGCGGCACCAAGGGAGACCGCATCGACAACGTCGAGTTGTTCGACCCAACCTCGGGCACGTGGTCACCCCTCCCGTCCATGTCCACCGCCCGCACCGAGCACACGGCCACGCTGCTACCCGACGGACAGGTGCTCGTCGCCGGCGGGATACAGGATGGGAGCGGTAGCCTGCTCGGCAGCGCCGAGCTGTTCGATCCGGCCTCCGGCACATGGCGACCCATCGACCCGATGTCCACGAACCACGGCGGCCACACTGCCACGCTGTTGCCGGATGGACGGGTGCTCATCGCCGGTGGCTTGGACGGCACAGGAGTGAGCGACAGCACCGAGCTGTTCGACCCGGCTTCCGGCACATGGCGACCCTTCGAGGCCATGCTCGCCGCGCGCTACGGCCATACCGCTACGCTGCTGCCGGACGGACGGGTGCTCGTCGTCGGCGGATCTAGCTCTCGAGGAACGCTCGACAGCATCGAGATGCTCGATTTGGCGTCCAGCCCCTGGCAACCCGTCGACCCCATGCACGTCGCGCGCTACGACCATACCGCCACGCTGCTGCCGGACGGACGGGTGCTCGTCGCCGGCGGCTACGACGGCGACAGCTCGCTCGTTAGCGCCGAGGTGTTCGACCCGACCTCCGGCGCATGGCTATCCTCCGAGTCCATGCTCAACGCTCGCCATCGCCATACCGCCACGCTGCTGCAGGATGGACGGGTGCTCGTCGTTGGCGGCTATGAGACCAGCCTTGAATACGAAGCACCGGCCGACAGCGCCGAGGTATTCGACCCGGCCTCCGGCACGTGGCTGTCCATCGCGCCCATGCTCGCCGCGCGCTCCTATCATACCGCCACGCTGCTGCCGGACGGACGGGTGCTCGTCGCCGGCGGCCACGACGACAACAACACGCACGCTAGCGCCGAGGTATTCGACCCGGCCTCCGGCACGTGGCTGTCCATCGCGCCCATGCTCACCGAGCGCTCCGATCATACCGCCACGCTGCTGCCGGACGGACGGGTGCTCGTCGCCGGGGGCTTGAATCAAGATGGAACGCTCAACCGCGTCGAGGCGTTCGACCCGGCCTCCGGCACATGGCTGCTCCTCGCGGCCATGGACACCGCGCGCTTCGATCATAGCGTCACGCTGCTGCCGGACGGACGGGTGCTGATGGTCGGGGGCATGGGCAACGGAGGCGCGCTCGACAGCGCCGAGATCTTCGATCCCACATCAGGCCTATGGACATCGCTCGCGCCCATGTCCAACTCCCGCTATGCACACACCACAACGTTGCTACCGGATGGGAACGTGCTCGTCGCCGGCGGCTTTGAATACATCGACGGCCGTGCCGACCCAACGCCACTGGCCAGTGTCGAGGTGCTCGATCCGATCCGCGGCACGTGGGTTTCCATCGGATCCATGTCAATGCAACGCGACGCTCATACCGCCGTGCTGCTGCCGAATGGGCGGGTGCTCATCCTGGGCGGCCGGGGCAACAACGGTCTGTACAGGAAGTCCCTCAACACCGCCGAGGTGTTCCGCCCGGTGCCGAACGGCGGCGCCTGCTCCGCGGCCCTTGAATGCCAGAGCGGCTGGTGCGCCGACGACGTCTGCTGTGACCAGCGCTGCAACGTCTACCTCTGCGAAGCGTGCTCGGACTACCGGGGCGCCACCGCGGATGGAGTCTGCACGTCGCTGCACCCCGACTACCAGCCCTTCTCCTGCTCGCCCGTCAACGGGCAGCAGACCAAGCCCTGCAAGTCGGTCCACGACTGCAGCGACGGCTTCGTCTGCGAGGCCTACCTGGGCGACTGCGTCCTGCCACCGCCGGACGGCGGTTACGTCGACAAGGGCGGCTGCCATCTCGCCACGCCTGCGGCAACGGAGCCTATGCGACGCGCCCCTGCGGAGCTCGGTCTGCTGATGCTCGCCGCCGCCTCCGCCGCGCTGCGCAGGCGCCGCAGGTGACGGCGTAACCGCGGCTTTCGCCCCAGCACGGACGTCGGCTCCGCGGCGTCATCCTGCACGGAGGCCCTTCGCCGCCGCCTTCGCAGCGCGGCAGCGAAGGCCCAGGATCTGCTGTCTCTTCCGCTTCGATGGATCTACGTCGGGGCGCGCGTCCAGCGCCCCGCCTGCGCGCCAGCCGAGAAGCCGGACGCCCGTCACTCCACTTTACACACCGCTCTCCTCCCCCCAGTCCCCGGCCGCCGCCCACGACATCGTCGCCGTCGAGCGCGCCAGCCCGAACCGCCCGTTCCGGTCGACGGCGATGACGCCCCCGGTCACGTCGAGCCGCGCCGCCAGGTGCGCGATGATCTCCCTCGCCGCGTCGGCGGCGCCGCTGCCAGCGCGCATCCGCTCCACGCCGGAGTGCGCGGTCGCCAGCCGGATCATCCCCTCGCCGTAGCCGGTCGTCGACACGGCGCCGGCCTCGTCGTCGGCGTACGTCCCGGCCCCGATGAGCGGCGAGTCTCCGACCCGCCCGACCCGCTTGTTCGCCGTGCCGCCGGTGCTCGTCGCCGCGGCGGTGAGCCCGCTCGCGTCCCGCGCGACCGCGCCGACCGTGCTCCCCGCCCAGGAGGTCGCGCGGCCCGCGCCCTGCCGGGCCGCGGCGAGCGCCTCCCGCGCGGCCTCGGTGATGAGCGCCGCCTCGCCCACGGGCGTGAACCCCTTCATCCGCGCGAACTTCGCGGCGCCGTGCGCGGCGTAGAGCACGTGCCGGCCGTCCTCCAGCGCCGCGCGCGCGATCGCGATCGGCTCGGCGAAATCCGACAGCGCGCAGACCGCGCCGGCGCGCAGACCGCGGCCCTCCATGATCGACGCGTCGAGCTCGACATGGCCCTCCTCGTTGAGGACCGCCCCCGTGCCCGCGTTGAAGAGCGGATCGTCCTCGAGGACGCGCACCGCGCGCTCGACCGCGTCGAGCGCGCTCCCGCCCTCGGCCAGCGCGCGCGCTCCCTCGCGCGCGGCGCGCAGACACCCCGCCGCGTGCAGCGGCCGCCGCTCGGGGGCGACGTTGCCCGCGCCGCCGTGGACCACGATGCAGCGCTGCCCCCCGCGCCCGCCCAGATGATGGATGACGTGCATCACGCTCGCGGCACCCTACCGCGGCGCGCGCCCCGAGGTCCACGCCCACCCCCGCTCACTCGAGCGGGGGCCCGCTCCTCTTTGCGGAGAGCTCGTAGTCCATCCCGCACGGCAGCGCCGCGAACGCCGGCGCGACGCTGAGCTCGCCGGCCACGAGATCCTCGCAGCGCGATCCCGCCGTGGGCGCGAACGAATAGGACAGCCTCGCCTTGAACCGCGCGACATCGTCGCCCGCGTCGCCGAGCTCCCCGTGCGCCCGGTCGCGCCGCTCGATGGAGCACGGCGGCCCCGGCGGCCCGTCGCCGGCGCGCATGTCCACGACCACGCGCCCCTCGATCGAGAAGCTCACCTGGTCCTCGCCGAGGACGCCCTCGATGACGCTGGCGCCGTTGTCCCAGAACAGCGCGCCGTCGCCGCGCGCGAGCTCGACATCGAACTCCCACAGGCGCGTCGCCCCGAGCGCCCCTTCCCCGCACGTGTTCCCCGTCTGCGTCCCGACCACGTGGAACGTGCCGAGCGCGGTCCCCGGACCAGACGCGGCCTGGTCCCCGAAGGCCTCGACGCACGCCGGGAGCCCAGGCATCACCGACAAGAGCGACGCGAGCAGCAGCATCCGCATCGCCGCCGCGTACCAGACGGGCGCGGCGCAGGCAAAAAAGGCGCTCGCGGGCAAGCTCGCAGGCGAACTCGCGGACAATGGAAAGAAAAAACGGGTCGGGTGCTTCGCTTGCACCCGACCCGTCCCGTGGGCCTCTACCGGAGGCCATCTGGACCCCGCTTGATCCCGCCTGTGCGGCGCCTCCCCTGCCCCATCGCGACGAGCGATCGACCCCGGAGCACCGGTGAGAATCGTTCCCGGAAGACCTAAGTCTTCCTCGATTCCCTCTCTGCCGGCCTCGCGGAGGTCGCGATGGCAGTCAACAGGTTGTTAGGCGCCGGACCTGGCCGAGCGCGGAGGCGTCTCGCAAGGCCCCGATGACCCTGCGTCACGCTCCACGAGGGTCAGCTGTTCCCAGCCTCCGGTATAGAAGAGCCACTGGTACTGTGCATGGTGTCCATCCCTCCTCCGGCGTGCCGGCACCCCGCGCCGGATCGAAGGAGATCGTCCGGCATGGCAGGGGTGTTCGATTGCGGATCAGCGGAGAGCCCGCCGATCTGGTGTCGACCTCGGCACCGTGGTGCTCCACGGCAGGACCATCCTGGAGCTGATGCTCCGTCCGAGACCGAGGACCAGCCTATCACCGCTGTTCAGGCGAGCAAGGGCCTCACGCACCGAAACATCGAAAGCAACTCGCTTCCATGCATTCCCGCGCATTCCCGCCTTCCCTCCCGCACGCGCGCAGCCGTCCCGCGAGCGCAGCCCTCCCGCGAGCGCAGCCCAGCCCTCCCGCGCGCACGCAGGGCCGCGCGCGCAGCGGCCCGACGGCACGAGGCGCGCTCGGCGGCATACGCGGCGCGCCCGAGAGCACCTCCGACGGAGCGTGTCCGCGGAGCGGAACAGCGGCGAGCACGGCCGCGGCGGAACCGGGCGCGGCGAGCTCCGCCGGGAGCCGCGCCGGCGCTCGTCGGCCCTTGCGCGCACCGGCTACACGTGCACGAACCAGCTCGGCTCCTCGGCCTCGGGCAGCGCCGTGGCGAGGACCGCGAGCATCGCGTCGATCTCTTCCTTCGTGTGCACGCCGCTGCGCAGGATGGCCGCCGGCCCCTCGCCCGCCGGCACCACGACCGACTCGACGGCGAGCGCCGTCTCGACGCCGTAGCCGTAGGACGCCAGCGTGACGACCGCGGTGGCTTCCCGGTCGTCGAGCAGCCTGCGGATCGTCATCGTGCGCCGCACGCGCTCGCTGTCCTCGGCCCACGCCGCGAGCCACGCGCGCGTGGCGTCGTCGAGGCCGACGAGCACGAGCTGCGCGGGGGGCATCGCCTCTGGGTCGGCCGCGGCCACGGCGGCGCGGTGGAAGCCCCGCACCTCCCGGCACCAGAGCGGCGGCGCGCCGTCGACCCGGACGAGGAAGCCGTACGGGCCACGAGCCCCCTCGCGCTCGGAGCCCCCCGAAGAAGCGGAAGAGAAACTGTCGTTCGACACGAAGGGAGACGATACACGAGCTCCGCTCGGCGGAGGAAGCCCGCTCAATTGCGCAGCATGTCGAACCGACAAGGCTCCGCCCAGGTCACACGCAGCCCGCGGGTGTGCTCGGCACTTCCGTTCTCTCCCGTTGCCTTCCGTCGTCTTCCGCAGCCTTCCGTCGCTTCCGATCTCTTCCGCCGTCTTCCGTTCGCTTCCGTCGTCTTCCGCCGTCTTCCGTTCGCTTCCGATCTCTTCCGCCGTCTTCCGTTCGCTTCCGAGCTCTTCCGTTCGCTTCCGTTCGCTTCCGTTCGCCTCCCAAGCGTCTCGCGCTTCCCATGCTTCCCGTCGGTTTCCTGCGCTTTCCGCCGCGTCCACGGTCCCCACAACGAGAACGCCACACTCCTTGGATTTCGGCTAAGGTGGCGCCCGCCTCCCCCGTGGAGCCCGTCCGGGACGGGGTGCGTTCCGCACCTACGGCGTCGCCCCGGCCGACGGGCTCCGGCCCGCTGCGGCGGGTCGGGGCGGCGGCAGCAGCGCTCGCCGCCGGGCGCGCTGCCGCGGCAGGCCGGCGCAGAGGCCCGCCGGCGCGCCCCCACGTCACCTCGATCCCGATCCCGAACCGCAGGCCATGAAGCTCACGTCCCAAGAAATCATCGAGATCGTCGCCGCGTTCTGCGCCTACTTCGGCGCCGCGTACGCGCTCAACTCCTTCGCCCCGCCGCGCCTTCGCTTGCTCGCGCGGTACGGCACGGTCGCCGCCGGCGTCGCGCTGTTCTTCTATGGCCTGCAGCGGTACGTCGACGAGCACGCCCGCGCGGTGGACCTCGCGAAGGTGCTCATCGCGATGGGCGCCGCGTTCTGCGTCTTCTACGAGACGCAGCGCGAGGGGATGCGCCGGCCGGTCGCGGAGCGCTGGAAGCGGTTCGTCGGCGTGGCGCTCGGGGTCGCCGCCATCGTCGCCTACTTCAACGGCTTCCGCTTCGGCTATCCCAAGTACTACCACCGCTGGGATCAGTTCCATTACTACATGGGGGCCAAGTACTTCCCCGAGATGGGGTACGACGGCCTCTACAAGTGCGCGCTGATCGCGCAGGACGAGCTCGGGCTCGTCACGTACACGAACGAGGACACCGGGCGGAGCGTCAAGCTCGACATGTCCAAGGAGGTCCGCCACCCGGACAAGAAGATCCGGAACCTCGGCGGCGACAACCTCCTCATGCCGGCGAGCGAGGTGCTCGAAAAACCCGAGATCTGCAAGGCGCACTTCTCGCCGGAGCGCTGGGAGGCGTTCAAGGCCGACGTGCAGTTCTTCCGGACGGCCTCCGACAAGGGCTACTGGGAGGACATGCAGAAGGACCACGGCTACAACCCGCCGCCGGTCTGGACGATCATGGGCAAATTCTGGGCGGACCTGCAGCCGGCCAGCACCCGCTACCTCCAGTTCCTCGCCAGCTTCGATATTTTCTACCTGCTCGGCATGTTCGCCGCCCTCTACTGGGCCTTCGGGTGGCGGGTCTTCGCCGTCGCGGCGATCTTCTGGGGCTGCCAGTCGTCGGCGCCGTTCTACTGGACCGGCGGCGCGTTCCTCCGGCAGGACTGGCTCTTCTACCTCGTCCTCTCGGCCTGCCTCATCCGCAAGCGCTACTACAAGCTCGCGGGCGCGAGCATGGTCTACGCCGGCCTCCTGCGCATCTTCCCGGGCCTGCCCGTGATCGGCTGGCTGACCGTCGCCGGGATTTACCTCGTCCGCCACAAACGGATGGCCCGGTCGCACGTGCAGGTCCTGATCGGCGGCGTCCTCGCCGCGGCCGTGCTCATCCCGGTGAGCATGAAGGTCTCCGGCAAGGACTCGTACAAGCAGTTCTACGAGCACACCCTCAAGGTGCACGACCAGACGCCGCTGACGAACCACATGGGCCTCCGCGTGCTCGTCGGCCACAAGCCCGGGACCGGCGTCGAGTCCGGTCGGATGAAGTACACGAAGGACACGAAGCTCGTCGATCCGTTCGAGGTCTGGAAGCGGATGCGCAACGAGCGCTACGCGAGATACCGGTGGGTCGCCTACGGGATCATCGCCGCCAGCTTCGCGGGCTTCGTCTACGTGTGCCGGCGGATCCGCTCGCTGTGGGTCGCCCAGTGCCTGGCGCAGATCTTCGTCATTCTGCTCTCGCAGCTCACCTGTTATTACTATTCGTTCATGATCCTGAGCGCGCCGCTCACCCGGCTGAAACGGCAGATCGAGGTGCCCCTGTTCGGCCTGGCCGCCCTCAGCCAGTTCATCTGGATCACGTTCTACTATAACGACGACAAGTACACGGCGCTCACCGCCGTCTCACTCGCGTTCTGCTATTACCTGCTCTGCCTCTTCTCGGGTAAGCCGGCGCCGTGGGCGCGGCGCCACGAGCCGGCGATCGCCGACGACGCGAAGCCGGCGGGCCAGCAGGCCTGAGGCGCCGCCCGCCGCGCTTTCCCCTCGACATCGCCCTCAACCACGCCCGGAGACGCCGGGAATCGAGCGACAATCGAACGATGACGGACGTAGAGCGAGAGCATCCTGAAGAGCCTGGCGACCTCCACGGAGACGAGGGCCGTCCGAGCGACCCCGGGGCGCCGGTCCCCGCGCCGCCCCGGCGCGTCGAGGAGCGGGCGGTCCACGCCTTCCGGAAGGTCCCGCGGACCGGCGTCATCTACGTGACGACCGAGGCGGCGCGCCTCGGCTTTAACCCGGGTCGGGACTCCGCGTTCGCGGGTCCCTCCAAGCCCGGCGCCGACGAGGGGGCCGACGGCTGGTGCAACCTCGGGCAAGGCCAGCCGGAGACCGGCCCGCTCCCGGGCGCGCCCGAGCGCTGCGCGGCGGTGCCGATCGCCGGCGACGACCAGGAGTACGCGCCGGTGGCGGGCCTGTGGGAGCTGCGCGAGGCGATCGCGTCGCTGTACAACCGCGCGTACCGGCGGGGCATGCCGTCGCGCTACACGGCCGAGAACGTCGCCGTGTCGGGCGGCGGCCGCATCGCCCTCACCCGCGCCGCGGCGGCGCTCGGGCAGATCAACCTCGGCCACTTCCTGCCCGACTACACCGCGTACGAGGAGCTGCTCGACGTCTTCCGGCTGTTCTCGCCGATCCCGATCCTGCTCGAGGGCGAGCGGGGCTACTCGTTCTCGGTCGGCGACCTCCGCCGCGAGATCCTCGGCCGCGGCCTGAGCGCCATCCTCGCGTCGAACCCCTGCAACCCGACCGGGAAGCACGTGCGCGGCGAGGAGCTCGCCGCGTGGGTGCGCACCGCGAAGGAGCTCGATTGCGCGCTCCTGCTCGACGAGTTCTACTCGCACTACGTCTACGGCATGGGCGACGTCGCCCCGATGGAGAGCGCCGCGCGGTACGTCGAGGAGGTCGACCGCGATCCGGTGGTGCTCTTCGACGGCCTGACGAAGAACTGGCGCTACCCCGGCTGGCGCGTCACCTGGACCCTGGGGCCGCGCGAGGTCATCGAGGCGGTGGCGAGCGCCGGCAGCTTCCTCGACGGCGGCGGCTCGAAGCCGATGCAGCGCGCCGCGGCAGAGCTGCTCACCATCGAGCACACCCGCGCCGAGACGACGGCCATCCACCGCGCGTTCTCGCGGAAGCGCGAGCTCATGCTGGCGGGGCTGCGCAAGATCGGCGTCACCGTCGACGCGGCGCCCGAGGGCACGTTCTACGTCTGGGGCTCGGTCGCCGACCTTCCGCCGGGGCTGTCGGACGGCCACGGCTTCTTCCGGGCGGCGCTCGGGGAGCGGGTCATCGTCGTGCCGGGCGAGTTCTTCGACGTCAACCCGGGCAAGCGCCGGGCGGGGCGGCCGTCACGGTTCCGTCACCACGTCCGCTTTTCGTTCGGCCCGAGCGAGGACGTCCTCGTCCGGGCGCTCGGGCGGCTCGAGCGCATGGTAGGCGAGCGTCGCCGGGCCTGACACCGGCGGCGCAGCGGAGCGGTGAGGCGGGGCCGAGCGCCAGGTCTTGTCGCGCTGCACGTCTTCCGACATGGTGGGGGAGCGCGTGGCCAAAGATCCGTGGAGTGATTGGAACGACGACGACCCCGGTAACTTCCAGCCGGGCGATACGATCGGCCCCTACGAGCTGCTGTTTCCTGCGGCCGTGGGCGGCATGGCCGCCGTCTGGGCCGCGCGGCTCCGGCGCCCCAACGGCACCGTCCAGATCGTCGCCGTCAAGCTGCTGTCGGACGCGATGCGGGGGGACGACGACGCGCGCGCGATGTTCCTCGACGAGGCGTGCACCGCGTCGCGCATCCTCCACCCGAACGTGGTGCACATCCTGGCGTACGGCGAGGTCCGCGATCGGCCGTACCTCGCCATGGAGTGGATCGACGGCGCCCCGATCGCGAAGATCTTCTCGAACCAGAAGGCGAAGCGCGCGCTCCTGCCGCTCGGCTGGGTGCTCCACGTGATGATCGACGCGTGCGCCGGCCTGCACGCGGCGCACGAGGTCCGCGACGACACGGGGGAGCTGCTCAACCTCATCCACCGCGACGTCACGCCGGAGAACGTGATGGTGACGTTCGACGGCATGGTCAAGGTCGTCGACTTCGGCGTCGCGAAGACGCGGGCGCGCGCGCAGATCAGCCGCGTCGGAGCGATCAAGGGCAAGACGGGGTACTTCTCGCCCGAGCAGGTGATGGGCGGGGCGCTCGACCGCCGGAGCGATCTCTTCTCCATGGGCGTCTTGCTCTACCTGCTCGTGACGGGCCACACGCCGTTCCGCGGCAAGGGCCCGCTCGAGGCGATGCAGCAGATCGCCAACCGCAACCCGCAGCCGCCGCGCGAGATCATGCCCGAGGTCCACCCGGAGCTCGATCGCATCATCATGCGGGCGCTCGCCAAGAACCCGAACGACCGGTACCAGACGGCCGCGGAGCTGCGCCGCGATCTCGAGCAGGTGAGCCTCGCCGTCGGCGAGAGCTACGGCGACAAGCAGGTCGGCCAGCTCGTCCGCGATCTGCTCCCCGGGGTCGCCGAGGCGCGCAAGGAGCGGATCGACCAGGCGATCGAGGAGCTCGACCGCATCCTCGCCGAGCGCGCCCACCCGCACAAGCCGCAGGCCGCGCGCCCGGAGGACGCGACCGAGGTGATGCTCCGGCGCATCTCCATGCTGCCGATCCTGCAGGACGGGCCGGAGGCGTCGGAGGACGCGGGCGACGCGGCGCCGCCGTCCGCCGGCCCCGCGAGCTCGCGCATGTCGGGGCCGGCCAGCTCGCGCATGTCCGGGCCCGCGAGCTCGCGCATGTCGGGGCCGGCCAGCTCGCGCATGTCCGGGCCCGCGAGCTCGCGCATGTCGGGGCCGACCAGCTCGCGCCGATCGAACCCCGATCCGACGCGCAAGTCGAACCCGGACGCGACCCGGAAGTCGCACCCGGACGCGACGAGCTCGCCGCTCGAGTTCGCGGCGGGGCTCTCTCCGCTGCCCCTGGGTTCGCCGCCGGTGCCCCCGGGCCGCCCGGCGGCGCACGCGGGTCCGGCGGGGCACGTGGGCCCGCTGCACGTCGGCGCGGCGCACGCGGCCGGGCCTGCGGGCGCGGTCGCGCCGATGCCCGAGCAGCGACCGCGCCCGGCTCCGGCGAAGGGGGGCTCGTTCGTCCGCGTGGCGCTGCTCACGCTGGTCGTCCTGGGCCTCGCCGCGGCGGCGTTCCTGCTGGTCCAGCGCTCCGGCGGCCTGCGGCTCGGTTCGCTGACGTTGCCCTTCGCGCGCCCCAGCGCGTCCGGGCCGGCGCCGGCTGCGCCCGGTACCTCTGCCGGCGCGGCGGCGCCGGACGCGGCGACGGCGGCGGCGCCTGCGCCGGCCGTGACGCCCGTGAGCGGCGCCGTCGCCGACGCCGCGGCCCCGACCGAGGCGGCCGAGCTGGCCGCCGACGCCGCCGCCCCTGCCGACGCGGTCGCCGACGCCGCGGTCCCCGCCGACGCCGCGGTCCCCGCCGACGCCGCGGCCCCCGCCGACGCCGCGGCCTCCGTCGACGCCGCCGCGCCGCTCCCGAGCGGGCAGCCGGCGTACGGGCCCGGCGGCGCCGCGCCCGCGCCGGCGGCGCCGTATCCGTCGCCTCCGGTCGCCCCCGCGCCGCGCGCTCCGGGGACGGTGCCGCCGCCCGTCACGGGGTCGGCCGCGCAGCAGCCTCCGGTGCAGCCTGCATGGCGGCCGAACCCGCCCCGCCCCACGCCGCCTCCGCCGCGGCCGGCTGGGCCGGCCTCGCCGCCCCCTCTCGACCTGGCGCCACGGTAGCGCCGCCCGATCGGGCGCGGCTCAGCTCTTCGCCAGCGCCGCGTGCCCGCGCGGCGCCACGCGCCTCGCCGCGGCGGGCGCGCTCAGTCCTTCTTCGCCCTGTCGGCCTGCGGCCTCTCGGGGACCGGCGTCGCGCGGGACGCAGGCTTGTCGGGGACCGGCGTCGCGCGGGACGCAGGCTTGTCGGGGACCGGCGTCGCGCGGGACGCGGCTTTCTTCAGGGACGACTCCGCGAGCGACACGAGCATTGCGAGGTTCACCGGCTTCGAGAGCAGGAAGATCGCGTGCCGCCGGAGCGCGCGGATGCGCGCCTGCTGCGACTCGTCGGCGGTGACGACGAAGACGGGCGTGTCCCGGTTCAGCGCTCCCTTGGCCGAGAGCGACTCGAGCACGCTGAAGCCGTCGACCCCCGGCATGTGCAGGTCGAGCACCACGAGATCGAATTTGCGCGCGCCGAGCCGCCGCAGCGCCGGCGCCCCGCCGTTCGCCTCCTCGACGTCGCCGAGCGGGCGGAGCGCGCGGGCAAACATGCCTCGGATCGCGGTGTCGTCATCGATGACGAGGATGCACGTCACAGCATGAAGATGTTTGCACGGATACGGAAGCGTTGGAAGCCCGCGGCCCGCTCTCCGCACCGCGCGGCGCGAGCGTCCACAACGCCTCGCGCCGCGGGAGTGATTCGCGCGTCCGCCGCGCGTCGCCTCATGAAAGCGCTCGGTCGCGCTCGCGCTGAGGCGCTCGGTCGCGCTCGCGCTCGGAGCCGCCGGTGCGATGTGCGGACGGCCAAGACGGACACACGGTCATCCCAGATCCTGGGCTCCGTGGCTTCGGGCGAGGCGTGGACGCCACGGACGGGCTGCGGTAAACGCGGAGCAAGACCTCACCCGCACCGCAAAGGAACGATCCATGGGCAAGTTCACCATCACGAACGAGATCAACTGCAACGTCGACACCTTTTGGAAGCTGTTCCTGGACAAGACCTTCAACGAGGAGCTTTACCGGAAGGAGCTCGGATTTCCCGAGTACACCATCACGGAGCAGGTCGAGACGGAGACGGAGATCATCCGGAGGTCGGCCGGGAAGCCGAAGATGAATTTGCCCGGTCCCGTGGAGAAGCTGCTCGGCTCCGGCTTCCGCTATACCGAGGAAGGCAAGCTGAACAAGGCGACCAAGGTGTGGACCTTCAAGCTGACGCCAAGCACCCTGGCCGACAAGATGCGCAACGAGGGCGTGGTGCGCGTCGAGGCGATCGGCGACAACAAGGTGCGTCGGATCGCCGAGATCTTCATCGAAGCGAAGGTGTTCGGCGTCGGCGGCCTGCTCGAGAGCAGCGCTGAGAAGGAGCTGCGGCAGGGGTGGGAAGAGAGCGCCGTCTTCATGAACAAGTGGATCGCTCAGGGCAGAGCGGTCCAGTAGCTCGGCCCGCCAGACGCGCCGAGCTAGCCGCGCACGTACCGGCCGGTCGGCCGCAGCGCGCTGTCGCCGCCAGGCACCCAAACGCAGGCACCGCCGGCGAGCGATCCCCGCGAGCGGCCGTCCTCTTCGCCCACCCCGCGCCTGGATGAACAGGCGACGTGCACGTCCAGAGTCAAAGCGCGCGATCTTCTGTATTGCCGCTTGCTGAGGCAGCTCACGTGAACCAGGGCCACGGCATGGTGCACGTGGTCATCATCGGTGCCGGCTTCGGCGGTCTCTACGCGGCGCGGACGCTCCGGCGCGAGCCGGTGCGGGTGACCGTGATCGACCGGCGGAACCACCACACGTTCCAGCCCCTCCTGTATCAGGTCGCGACCGCGGGCCTGAACGCGAGCGACATCGCCGCGCCCATCCGGCGCGTGCTGCGCAAGCAGAAGAACACGAGCGTGCTCCTCGCCGAGGTGACGGCGATCGATCCGGCGCGCAAGCGGGTGATCTTCGAGGACGGCGAGATCGGCTACGACAAGCTGATCGTGGCCGCCGGGGCGTCGCACTCCTATTTCGGGCACGACGAGTGGGCGCCGTTCGCGCCCGGGCTGAAGACCGTCGAGGATGCGCTGGAGATACGGCGGCGCGTCCTCCTCGCCTTCGAGGCGGCCGAGCGCGAGGCCGATCCGGCGCGGCGGAAGGCCTGGATGACGTTCGTGGTGGTCGGCGCGGGCCCGACCGGCGTGGAGCTCGCCGGGGCGCTCTCGGAGCTCGCGCGGCACACGCTCGTGCGCGAGTTCCGGCGCATCAACCCGCGCGACGCGCGCATCGTCGTCGTCGAGGGCGCCGGGCAGGTGCTGCCGTCGTACGTCCCCGAGCTCGGCGAGAAGGCGCGCGCGCAGCTCGTGGCGCTCAACGTGGAGGTGCGCACGCGCTGCCTCGTCACCGGGATCGACGAGGACGGGGTCTCGATCGGCGACGAGCGGATCGAGGCGAAGACCGTGCTCTGGGGGGCCGGCGTGGCCGCCTCGCCCCTCGCCCGGAGCCTCGGGGTGCCGCTCGACCGGGCAGGGCGCGTGCTGGTGGAGCCGGACCTGACCGTGCCCGGCCACGAGGACGTGTACGTCATCGGCGACCTCGCGTCGCTGAAGCAGGAGGACGGGAAGCCGGTGCCAGGCGTGGCGCCGGCGGCGATCCAGGAGGGGCGCCACGCCGCGCGCAACGTCGCGCGCGCCGTGCGGGGGCAGCCGCGGCTGCCGTTCCGGTACCGCGACAAGGGCTCGATGGCGACGATCGGGCGGGCCGCCGCGGTCGCCGACTTCGGCAAGGTGAAGCTCTCCGGGTTCCTGGCGTGGCTCGCGTGGCTCTTCGTCCACGTCGTGTTCCTCATCGGCTTCCGCAGCCGGTTCCTGGTGCTGTTCTCGTGGGCCCTGTCGTACCTGACCTACGAGCGCGCCTCGCGGCTGATCACGGGAGAGACCCCGCGGCTCCTCGAGGATCACCCCGCGCCTGCGCTCGAGCCGCGCAGGGACGGCGGCGCGCTCGGGGCCCAGCCGCTGGAGCACGCGCGCACACGCGCCTAGGCGCCGCCCGACGCGCCCACCGCGGCGCCGCCCCGACGCGCCCGCCGCGGCGGCCCGCTCCGCCCGGGACCGCGCGCGGAAGAGCGGCGTCCTGCGCTCGTCTGGACCTTTGCGCGCGAGCTGCGTTAGCGTCGTAGACCATGCACATCCATCCCGGACAGGGCGGCTCCGCGCACCCCTCGCGAGCCCTCCTCGCCAGCGCAGCATCCCTCGCCGCACTCCTGCTCAGCGCACCCGCCGCCTTCGCGCAGTCGGCGGACGACCCTGCCGGCGCGCAGCCGCAGGCCGCGCCCTATGGCGCCCCCCCGCCGTACGGCGCACCTGCCTCCTACGGGCAGCAGCCCGGCTATTACCCGCCGCCTGGGTACCCCCCTCCCGGGTACGCCCCGCCGCCCGGATACGCCCAGACCTCCACCGGGTACCCGGTCGGCCCGAGGATCATGAACTACGAGGAGGGGCAGGCCGTCCCCGAGGGCTACCACGTCGAGGAGAGGGCGCGCCGCGGCCTGGTCATCGGCGGCGCCGTGACGTTCGGCGTCACGTACCTCCTCTCGGCCATGGTCGGGCTCGTCGCAGAGAGCGCGGATCGCGCGAGCGGCGGCACCGGGGAGAGCTACATCCCGCTCTACATCCCCGTCGCCGGGCCGTTCATCACGATCGGCACCGCCGACGCGAAGGGCGGCGGGATCTTCGTCCTCATGGTCGACGGGCTGGCGCAGGCCGCCGGCGTCGGCATGTTCATCGGCGGCCTCGCCGCGCCGCAGCAGAAGCTCGTCCGCAACGACGTCTCCCTCTCCGTGAAGCCGATCGTCACCGGCGACACCCTCGGGCTCGGCGTCTCCGGCTCGCTCTGAGCGCGCGCCGCCGCCCCGGCGTCACGGCGCGACCGGCGGCGTCTCGTCCATCGTCTTGACGGCGCGCTTGGCCCGGCGGCGCACGTCGACGTGCAGCGACTCGTCGAAGTTGATGGCCGAGAACGCGGCCCGCGCCTCGATGTTCTTGCCGAGGGCGGCGTAGGCCTCGGCCTCGTTCCAGCGCAGCTTCCAGTCGCGCTTCGAGAGATCCGAGAGCTTCGCGGCGTCGGCGATGATCTCCTGGTACCGCTGCTGCTTGCCGAGCTCGCTCCAGTACTCGGCGCGGAGGTCGTCGTCCCCGGGCGCGAGCGCGACCGCCGCGGCGAAGCCGGCGAGCGCGTCGTCGATCCGGCCCGCGACGAGCTCGGCGCGGGCGAGCGAGCGGCGCGCGCCCGCGCTGTCGGGGTGCGCGGCGACGAAGGCGGCGAGCGCGGGGATCGCCTCGTTGACCTTCAGGATGTCGGCGGGGTCGCTCGGCCAGAACCGGAGCGAGAGCGCGGCGAGATCGCCGGGGTCGCTCTCGAGCGCGCGCTCGATCGCGGCGGGCGCCTCCTCGCCGCGGCCGGCCTGGGAGAGGCATTTCGCGAGCTCGACCCACGCGCCCGACGACGACGGCGCCGTCTTCACGAACGCCTCGGCCGCGGCGAGCGCCTCGTCGGTGCGCCCGAGCGCGCGCAGGGCGGCGATCCGCGCGAGGTGCGCCCGCTCGACGCGGTCGCCCTCGCCCGCGACGGCGACGGCGCGGTCGGCGGCGGCCAGCGCGATGTCGTGGCGGAGCTCGCGCTCGTGGTAGGCGAGCTGCTCGAGGTAGAAGGCGCTGTCGCGCGGCGCCGCGTCCCACTGGCCGGTCAGGTAGTCGAGCACCGCGTCGGAGCGCACGTAGACGAGCGAGGCCGCGTCGCGCGGGTTCTCGTAGATCGGCACGAGGACCCCGAGCTGCACCATCGCGTCGAGCGCCGGCTGGCAGTCGGGCTTCGCCTCGAGCGCGAGCACCATCTCGTCGAGGGCGGCGTCCTTCTTCTGCATCGCCAGGTGCACCTGCCCGACCGCCACGTGGTAGTCGGCGTCCCCCTGGAACGTCTTCCGGATCGCCTGGAAGCTCTTCAGCGCCGCGGGGTGGTCGCCCATGTTGGCCTGCGCCGAGGCGAGGTTCAGCCGCGCGGCGTGGTCGTCGGGGTCCATGGTGACGATGCGCTTGAGCGCCGAGATCGCCTTCTCGTAGTCGCGCTCGCCGAAGGCCTTCTGCGCGCGCTCCCAGACCGGCGCCTTGTCGAGGAAGGCCTCGAGCTGCGAGACGAGCGCGCTGTTCTGCTTGCGCCAGACGCCGCTCTTGCCGGCCTCGGAGCTCGTGAGGAAGTCCTTGATCCACTTGCGGGCGGCGTCGATGCTGAGCCCTTTGTCGGCGAGCCCCTCGAACTCGCCCCGGGGCACCGGCATGCGCGCGGGGAGCCCCTGCCGGCGCGCCGTGTTCTCGTCCAGGCCGATCAGCACCCAGTCGCTTTGCTCGCTCATGATCCTAGGACGGTAGCCGCCGTGCCCCGCCGGGATCAAGCGACGTCTCGGCGCAGCGCCCGCGCGAGAGGCGCGTCAGGAGTAGAGCCAGGCCAAGAGGACGAACGCCATGAAGGCCGCCGCGGCGACCGCGAGGGCGAGCGCGCGCGGCACCCCGAGGAGCATCGGCCGGAGGCTGGCCTGGAACGCGACCGAGTCCACGGAGCTCGGCGGGGTCGGCGGCGCGTCAGGGCCGGACGCGCCGCCCGGGGCGGCGACGGCGGCGGCCGGCGCGCCCGCAGCGCCGCCGCTCGCGCTGGCCGCGGTCGCGAGCTGCGGGGCCGCGACGGCCGGCGCCGCGACGGCGTCGAGGGGCGCCGCAGGAGGGGGCGCGCCGAGGTCCGGCGGCCGCGGCGCCGCGGGGGACCCGAGGTGCTCGAGGCCGAGCTGGGCGAGGATGGCTTGCTGCTCGTTGCCCCACGCGACCGGCAGCGCGGTCGCCTCGGGCGCGAGCGTGAGCGGCGCCGACATCACCTTGTGCATCGCCCGCTCGAGCGCGAGCGCCTCGTCGAGGCGGCGCGACGCGCTCTCCGCGCCGGCGCTCGCGGAGAGGCGCAGCGCGTCGGCGGCCACCTCGGACACGTGCGCTGCCACCTTGGCCAGCGCCAGCTTGCGCTCGGCCTGCGCCACGGCGAAGCGCGCCTCCTCGCGGAACCGGATCGCCTCGGTCGTGAGCCGATCGACCTCGGCGTGGAGCTGCCTCGCGCCCTCGGGCGCGCCGCGGGCCAGAGGAGCAGCCCCGGCGTCGTGCCCCACGGAGAACGCGGCCGCGGCGGTGATCGAGGGCGGCGGCTCGGCGTACGTCGGCGTCGCCCCGGACATCGGGCGCGGCTCGGCGTCCTGCGCGGTGATGGAGCCGTACGAGGGCTGGCTGCCGCGCTGCCGCCCGCCGCTCGAGCTGCTGGACGCCGGGTCGCCGCGCCCGCGGCCGTTGCTCCCGACGACGACGGTCTTCTCGTCGGCCGTCTCGTAGGGCAGCGCCCCGCGCCGCCGCGAGCTGACGTACGCCGTGTCCGTGCCGCGCGAGCCGGGGACCGCCGTGAGCGGCGACGGCGTGACGGCGTCGCCCGCCTCGACGTCGGTCGGATCGTCCTCGCGGCCGGGCGCCCCGCCGCTCGGGCGGAGCCGGTCGGGGGCGCTCGCCCCCCGGTCCCGCGCGGCGGCGGGCCGGCGCGGGATCGCCGTCGCGGCCGAGAGCGAGGGGCGCGGCGCCTTGGCCATCCCGGCGAAGCCGCCGGAGACGGCGCGCTCGAACCAGCGCATCTGCCTCATGGCGTTGCGCCGCACGAACCGGCCGAGCGCCTCCTCGTTCCCCTCGAGGTAACCGTGGCTGCGCAGCCAGCCCTCGAGCCGCGCGAAGATCTCGTCCGCGCTCTGGAAGCGCGAGGCCGGATCCCGCTCGAGACAGCCCATGACGATCGCCACGAGCTCCTTGTCGATCTTCGGCCGGAGCTCCCGCAGGTCGGCCGCGGGCTGCGTCGTCATGTTGCGCAAGAGCTCGTAGTCGCTCGACGACGGCCACGGGTGCTTGCCCGAGAAGAGCTCGAACAGCACGACGCCGAGCGAGAACAGATCGGAGCGCCTGTCGGCGGAGCCCCCGCGGGCCTGCTCCGGCGCCATGTACGTCGTCACGCGCCGGCGCGCCCCGACGGCCGTGGTCATCACGCGGAGCGACGATTTGGCGAGCCCGAAGTCGGCGATCTTCACCTCGCCCTGGAACCCGACGAGCACGTTGCCCGGCGTGAGATCGCGGTGCACGAGGTTGAGCAGCTCGCCGCTCGGCGCGCGGAGCTCGTGCGCCGCGCCGAGCCCGCGGCAGAGCGTCGCGCCGATGTAGACGACGAGCCGCTCGGAGAAGACCTCGCCCGTGTCGAAGACGGTCTTCATGAGCCGCGCGAGGCTCACGCCCTGCACGAGCTCGACGGCGAAGTACGAGCCCTGTTCGTCGGTCCCCCAGCCGGCGACCTCGACGACGTTCGGGTGCTTGAGCGCCGCGGTGGTGCGCACCTCGTCGAAGAACCGCGTGGCCACCGCCGTGTCCCCGGCGTAGTGCGGGTGCAGCCGCTTGACGGCGAGCAGCTCCCCTGGCCGGTGCGGACCTACCGACCTGCAGAGATCAACGCGGGTGGTCGCTCCGGACGCGATCTCTGCAAGGAACTGAAGCGAGAGCGCGGCCGGCGCGGGCTCGGGGAGCCGAGACATGCACGGTGAAGTCTAGCGGGCGACAACCCCGACCGGAAAGGGCCTCAGACGCCGGCGCGCGCCGCGGCGATGGCGGCGGGGACGCCGGAGGGGGTGGCCTTGAGGTGCACGTCCAGGTGGTCATCCTTGGTCTTCAGCGCACGAACACCGAGCACCGGCGCGCAGATGCGCAGCGCCCGCGCGACCGTCGGATTGCCGCCCACGGCGGGAATCTTGAGCAGATCCAGGGTGATCCTGTCGTCCTTGCCCTCGATCAGCGCGGCGGGCCGGTTGGGGATGAAGGAGACGAGGTTGCCGGGCTTGTTGAGATCGATCGCCCCCGAGTTGATAAGCCCGGCGATCGGCGAGCTCTCGTCCCCCATCACGTGGAGCTTGAGGTCGGCGATCCGCAGGCCGACCCGGATGGCGTCCGCGCGCACGTCGAGCTCCTCGGCGTAGACGGCGAACGAGGCCCGGATCGGCGCGCCCATGGCCTTCACGGTGAGCGCGAGGCGCAGGCCGGGGGGCGCGGCCTCGATCACGATGTCCTTGGGCGCGCGCTTCCCGCCGCTGAGCTCCCGCGCCAGATAGCGCAGCGCATCGATCGGGACGCCGAAGCGCAGGCCGAGCGCGCCGCGCAGCGCCCTCACGATCTCCTCGGGGTGAGCCTTGAGGTAGTCGCCGGCGTGGCGGAGCAGCACCTTCGGGTTGGGCTTGGGCATCGTTGGGGCAGCTACGATTGCCCGGAGTCAGGCCCGCGCGCAAGGGGCGAGCGCGATCCGGCGCGGGGTGCGTCGGGGGCCGGAGAGGCCGCTGTTCTAACGGGGCCGACTCGGTCACACTCGGGCGCGATGCAGACCAGGATCCTTCTTGTCATGGCGACAACAGCGCTCGCGATCGGCTGCGGATCGGCCGACGCGACGCTCGGGTGGACGCCGAGCGACGAGCCGCCGGGCGGCTCCTCCAGCGAGGGCGGCGGCGATGGCCAGGGCGGCGGCGACGACGACGGCGGCCAGGGCGGCGACGACGGCGGGGGCGACGACGACGGCGGGGGCGACGACGGCCAGGGGGGTAGCGGCGGCCACCTCGCGAGCGGCGGGGGCGGCGGTTCATCGAGCGGCGGCGGGCCGCTGGGCGCCCTGTGCGACCTGCCCCCGCGGTGCGATGCCGAGCCGCCGGATCCGGGCGAGGAGCTCGCGTGGGATCACGTGTCGTCGTACATCATCGCCGGAGCTGGGAGCCCCAACCACCGCGGGCGCGATCTCTTCCTGACCCCGGATGACCCGCAGTGGATCATCGGCAAGTTCGCCTACGGGATCACGGACAAGGATCTGAAGGGCGAGCGGGTCGACATCTACCTGCTGCGCGGCTGCGGCGGCGCGTGGGAGCGCCTCGGCGCGGCGACCACGACGGAAGCGGACTCGACGCACCCCGAGGTCGAGGGCGTGAGCGACGCCGGCGGCCGCGTCTACTTCCAGATCCCAGCGGCGCAGCGGCTCGGCGTGGGCAGGCACCGGATCCACATGGTCGTCCGCGGCGACCTGTCGAGCGCCGATCTCTTCATCGAGGTCGTCCCCCGCGGCGCCCCGATGTTCGTGAGCGACGTCGACGGGACGCTGACCGGCACGGAGACGGAGGAGTTCACCTCGCTCCTGCTCGGCCAGTTGCCCGACGCGCACCCGCACGCCGCGGCGGCGTTCCACCGGCTCGTGGAGAAGGGCTACCGCCCGATGTACCTGACCGCGCGACCGGAGTGGCTCGTCCAGCGCACCCGCGATTTCCTCGAGGCCTACGGCTTCCCGCCCGGCGTCGTGCACACCACCCTCGGCCTGACCGGCGCGATCGGCGACGCCGCCGCGGAGTACAAGACGGCCGAGCTAGAGCAGCTCTTCGAGCGGAGGGAAATGGTGCCCGCGTGGGCGTTCGGCAACACGGAGACCGACGCGGAGGCCTACCACAACGCCGGCGTGACGCCCCTCACGCGGCGCGTGTTCTACCAGTTCGACGACGACCTCCTCGGAGGCCGGCGCATCGACGACTACGGCGATCTGCTCGCCGAGATCGACGAGCTCCCCAGCCTCTGCGACTGATCCGGCGCGTCAGCCGGGCGCCTGCTCGGTCTGGGCGCCGCCCGCCGGCGGCTCCGAGGCGGCCGAGGTGCCGGCCGGCGCCTCGGCGCGACCGCCGATCGACCGGAGGAGCTCGCTCACCGCGGCGTGGGTGCGATCGCGCAGGTCGTTCACCCGCGCGCCCTCGCGCCCGTCCGGGCGCACGGCGATCGGCGCGCCGACCCGGACGCGGACGATCCGCATCGTGCCGTCGCCCGTGTCGATCGCCCCCTTCTTCATGAGCAGGTGCGTGCCGTCGATGGCGACCGGCACCACGGGCACGCCGGCCCGGACGGCGGCATAGAAGCCGCCGTTCTTGAACTGCCGGAGCACGCCGTCCTCGCTCCGCGTCCCCTCCGGGAACACGAGCAGCGGCTTGCCGTTCCGGAGCACCTGCTCGAACCGCGCGATCGCCTCGACCGCGGCGCGCGAGCCGACCGTGCGATCCACCGGCACGTGGCCCGCGAGCTTGAGGTGCCAGCCGAGGAACGGGATCTTCATGAGCGAGCGCTTGGCCGCCCACTTGAAGTCGCCCGGCAGCACCGCGCCGAGCACCAGGATGTCGAGCACGCTCTGGTGGTTCGAGCAGTAGACGAAGACCCCGGGGGGGACGTTCTCGAGGCCGCTCGCCTGGATCTCGATGTCGAGCGCGCGCGCGCTCGCCTGGCACCAGCGGCGCATCGCCCAGAGGCTCGCCGAGCGCTGCGGCGTGAGCGGGCCCAGCGTCAGCGACACCGTGCCGTAGGCCATGGTCCTGAGGGAGAAAGGGACCCAGTGGCGCGTCGCCAGCCAGGCGCTCTTGAGATCCATCCTACGGCGCTTACCACTCTCCATATCGGGCGAAAACGCGTAGGGTGTTGCGCACCTGCGCCGCGCGCCGGCGTCTTCGCACGGGGTTTCGAGCGCGCCTCTGGACCCGCTTCCCCTCCGGTGTGCCGGACGAGGCGGGCGGCGCGCGGAGGCTCGCTGGTCCGGCCCGGGCTCGCGTCGCGCGACGCCGTCGCCTGCGCGTCGCCCTCGCGCGTTACGGCTGGAGCGGCGGCGTGAGCAGCCCCCACCCGAGCGTGACCGGCCGCCCGGCGCGCTCGAACTTGACGGTGTACAGGCCCGTCTCCTCGGCGCTCTGCACCACCGCGGGGCGCAGCGCGCCGACCCACTCGGCCCAGACGCTCGCCCCGAGCTTGAGGCGCGGCTTGACCGGGATCGGGCGCAGCGCCGACTCGTCGGCGAGCAGGGCGGCGCCGCCGTAACCGAGGGCGAACCACCGCGCCGAGCTGCTGGGCAGCGACGTCAGGACGGCGCCCGACTCCGCCGGAGGGCCGCCGAGCCGCGACACGAGGAGCACGTGGCGCCACGTCTCGCCGTCCTTCCATGCGGCGAAGTTGCCGGGCGCGAGCCCCTCGGTCTGCACGACGAAGCGGACGCCCTTGAGCTGCGCGAGCGGGGTCCGCGGATCCATGTCGGTGTAGCGGACCTCGATCTTGTCCTTCACGAAGCGGGTGACGACGCCGTGCTTCATCACCCCGTTCCACTCCGTGAGCACCGGCTCGTGGGGCCGGAGGCGCGGCGCGTCGGGCACGGGGACGACGTAGCCCGGGTGGACCTTGTACGACGGCCCGCCCCGCCCCTCGACGATGAGATCGTCGCCCTCGAAGCCGACCACGGTGGCCGCGTAGAGCACGAGCGTCGAGCCGAGCTTGGCGCCGGCGAGCATCCGCTCCGAGACGGTGAAGACGCGGCGGCCTGGATCGAGCTTGATCGGGGACGCCGGGAGGCCGAGCGGGTTCGACGCGTGCGCCGCGCCGGTCGGCGCCTGCGTCTCCGCGACCGCGGGCCGCGGCAGCGCCGCCAGCGGAGCGACGGGCGGGCTCTGGGAGGGCGTCGGCGCCGGGGGCGACGTCGGCGCAGGCTCGCACGCCGCCGCGAGGCCAGCGGCCAGGAGGCAAGCGAGCACGCAAGCCGCGCCGCGGGCGCGCGGCGCCCCGGCATCGAGGCGTCGCGCCGCGCTCGTGTGGCGATCCTTCGCGGCGGCGGTGCCCAGCCTGCGGGACCCGGCCCCGAGGCCGCCGGGACATCGGTCAGCCATCGGGGGCGAGCATGGACCGCGAAACGGGCGGCGGCGAGCAGAAAGGGACGAACCGTCGCGCGGCGCCGGGTCGGCTGTCCGCGGGCAGGGGCGGCGCTCTCCTCGTGACGCGCGCGGCGCTCTCCTCGTGACGCGCGCGGCGCGTCCTGCGCTAGCCTGCGGCGCGATGAAGCGCGCCTTCAGCGTCGATGAGCTCAAGCAGACCGCGCCCCGCCTCGCCGCGGAGCGCCGCGCCGTGCGTTTCCAGGACGTCGACGCCGCCGGGATCGTCTTCTACCCGCGGGTCCTCGAATACTTCAGCGACGCGTACATGATCGCGCTGAGGGAGCGGGGCATCGATCTGCCCGCCCTCATCGCCGGCGGCGCGATCAAGCTGCCGCTGGTCCACGCCGAGGCCGACTACCTGCTGCCGCTCCGGTTCGGCGACGCGATCGAGGTCGAGGTGCTCGCCCCGAAGCTCGGCGACACCTCGTTCACGGTGGGCTACCGCGTGACGACCGCGGGCGGGATCGCCGCCGTCGGGCAGACGGTGCACGTGTGCATCGACGGCGCGCGCTTCGTCCCGTGCCCGCTCCCGGACGATCTGCGCCGCGCGCTCGGGTGACCGCGGCGAGCGCGGCTGCCGGCGCCGCGCTCTCCCGCTACCGCGCCGGGAACGGCGCGAGCGCGGCCGCGAGCTGCGCCGCCGCGCCGAGGCGATCGAGCTTGCCGGCCGCGGTCAGCGGGAGCGCCGCGACGGCGCAGAGGCGCCGCGGGCGCTTGTGGGGGGCGAGCCGCGCCGCGACGACGGCCGCGAGGTCGTCGAGCAGCGCGGGCGAGAGCACGGCGCCGCCCGGCGCGGCGGGCGCGGCCTGGTCGGGGACGATCGCCGCCGCGACGACGTGGCCCCACCGCTCGTCCGGCACGCCGAACACCACCGCGCCCGCGACGCCGGCACAGGACGCGAGGACCTGCTCCACCTCGGCGGGGTAGACGTTCTCGCCGCCGGTCACGATGAGGTCGCTCCGGCGCGCGGCGACGTGGAGCCGCCCGGCGGCGTCGAGCGCGCCGAGGTCGCCGGTGCTGAACCACCCGCCCTCGTCGACCAGGAGCTCCGGCGGGCGCCCCGGGCCGCGGTAATAGCCGCGGAACAGCACCGGGCCGCGGATCTCGATGCGGCCCACGCCGTCGCCGCCGGCGCCCTCGACACGCAGCTCGACGCCGTCGATCGGCGCGCCGGAGCCCGGCTCGCGGGCGCGCGGATCGCGCGGGCGCTGCACGGTGACCTGCGAGCACGCCTCGGTGAGGCCGTAGGTGGTGAGCGCCGGGACCCCGCGGCGCGCGCACTCGTCGAGCGTCCTCTCCGGAGCGCCCGCGCCGCCGACCAGCACCGCGCGCAGCCGGGCGAGGACGTTGTCGCGATCGGCCTCGAGGAGCGCGAGCAGCATCGTCGGCACCACGGAGAGCAGCGTCGCGCGGTCGCGGACGATCGAGGCGAGCACCGACGCGGGGTCGAAGCGGGGCGCGAGGATGACGGCGCGCCGCGCGAGCAGGCAGCGCGTCACGATCGAGAGGCCGCCGACGTGGCAGAGCGGCAGGCAGAGCAGCCAGCGATCGTCGTCGCGCACGCCGAGGTTGGCCGCGCTCCCCGCGGCGGCGGCGAGGAACGCGCGGCGCGGCAGCACCGCGCCCTTGGGGCGCCCCGTAGTGCCCGAGGTGTAGACGATCGCGAGATCGCCGGCGGGATCCGGCGGCGGGACGCCGGCCGCCTCGGCGGCGCGCGGCGCGCGATCGCGGAGCGCGGCGAGCTCCGGCCCGGCGTCGCGGAGCAGCGCGGCGAGCGCGGGCTCGCGCAGCACGAGGTCGGGGCGCGCGTCGTCGACGAGGACGCTCGCCTCGCCGTCCGTGAGCCGCGGGTGAATCGGGACGATGACGGCGCCGAGCGCCAGCAGCGCGTGGAGGACCACGACCGTCCCGATCGCGTTCGGGGCGACGAGCGCCACGCGAGCGCCCTGACCTATCCCGGCGCGGGCGAGCCGGGAGCACACGGCCGCGACCGCGGGCGCGAGGTCGCCGAAGCGGAGGACGCCGCCGGGGCCGACGCCGAGGCCGGGGACGTCGATCTCGCGCGGCGCGTCCGCCTCGGAGCCGCCGTGGACGAGCGCCGTCCGCGCGGCGACCGCGGGATCGCGCGCGGCCTCCAGGAGGCTCAGGCCGTCCATGGTCCGACGCCGAGCCCGGGCCGATCGCTGGCCACGACCAACCCGCCCTCGCGGAGCTGCGGGATCCGGATCGCGGGCCACGCCGCGAGGCCCGCGTGCGCGTCGAGGCCGCACGCGAGCGGCGGCCGCGGCAGCGCGAGCGCCAGCTCGCACGCGGCCGCGAGCGCGACGGGCCCGTCGAAGAGGTGCGTCACCACCGCGCCGAGGCCGCGCTCCTGCGCCCTCCGGCCGAGGTCGTGCGCGCGCAGGAGGCCGAGCACCGCCGGCTTCAGGATGAACGCGGCGCAGCCTTGCGCGTCGAGCAGGCGCTCCGGCATGCCCTCGAGGGCGAGCGACTCGTCGGCCGCCCACGGGACCGCTTGCGCGCCGAGGCGGTGGAGGAGCTCCGGCGCGACCGGCTGCTCCACGAAGCGGGGATCGAGCGGCGCGAGGAGGGCGAGCCGGCGGGGCGCGTCCTCGAGCGGCCAGGCCGCGTTCGCGTCGAGCCGGAGCTCGATCGACGGGTGCTCCCGCCGCAGCGCGCGCAGCGCCTCCAGATCGCGGGCGAACCCCTCGTCTCCGCGCGAGCGGAGCTTCACCTTGATCGCGCGGACGCCGCGCGCGACGAGCGCGCGCGCGCTCCCCAGCATCTCCGGCAGGGCGGCCGACGTCGCGAGCAGCCCGTTCACCCGAACCTCGGCGCGCCGCCGGTGGCCGCCGAGGCACGCCGACGCCGGCAGCCCGAGGCGCTGGCCGACCAGGTCGAGCAGCGCCGTCTCCAGGGCGAAGCGCGCCGCCGGCAGGCCGCGGTGCCGCGACGACAGCGGCTCGAGCGCGCGCAGGACCGCGGGCGCCGCCGCCGTGGCCGCGTCCTCGCCCGGCAGGTCGATCGCGCCGAGCGCCCCGGGCAGCTCGGCGAGCGCGCGCTCGACGTCGTCGGCCGTATCGGGCGAGAAGCCGGGGAGCGGCGTGGCCTCGCCCAGGCCGACGCGCCCCTCGTCGTCGATGAGCGACAGCACGAGGCCCTTGCGCGCGCCTTCGAGGGCCCGTGGCGCAAGGCTTGCGGCGGCGACGCGCATCACCCATGCAGCTGGGCCGCGAGGCCCAGCGAGAAGAGCAGCGCGTAGGCGAGCAGCAGCTTCGCCGTCCCGGCGAGGCAGTCGTTGAGCGGCCGGCCGTCGGTGGTCGCCAGCACCCGGAGCAGGCGCACGGCGCGCGGGAACGTGGCGAAGACGAGGAGCGTCCACCGGCGGCCCTCGCCGACGGCGAGGGCGACGGGCACCGCGTAGGCGACCGCGA
The DNA here is from genome assembly GCF_051529605.1 of Sorangium sp. So ce296. Taxonomy (NCBI): domain Bacteria; kingdom Pseudomonadati; phylum Myxococcota; order Polyangiales; family Polyangiaceae; genus Sorangium; species Sorangium sp. So ce296. The sequence goes on along the minus strand of NZ_CP150325.1, from coordinate 11,576,998 downwards.
GGAGCATCGCGTACTCGAGGACGCCCGCCCCGCGGCCGAAGCGGACGGCGAGCGTGCGCTTGCCGGCGACGACGTCCGTGTCGCGATCGCGGACGTTGTTGACGACGAGCACGGCGGTGGCGATGGCGCCGACCGGCACAGCGGCCGCCCACGCCAGCGGCGGCACCGAGCCGAGCTGGACGAACGCCGTCCCGCAGACGGCGACGAGACCGAAGAACACGAACACGAAGACGTCGCCGAGGCCGTGGTAGCCGAGCGGGTACGGGCCGCCGGTGTACGCGATCCCGGAGAGGATCGAGGCGACGCCGATCGCGACGATGGGCCACCCGCCCACGAGCGCGAGGTGCACCCCGAACGGCAGCGCGAGCGCGATCGTGACGAGCAGCCCGACGCGCACCTGCCGCGGCGTGAGCAGCCCGGCCTGCACCGCGCGGGTGGGGCCGAGCCGCTCGTGCGTGTCGGCGCCCTTCTCGTGATCGAAGACGTCGTTCGCGAAGTTCGTGGCGATCTGGATCAGCATCGCGCCCGCGAGCGCCGAGAGCGCCGGGCCGATCCGCATGCCGCCGAGCGCGTAGGCGACCGCCGTCCCGACCATCACCGGCGCGAGCGCCGCGGTGAGGGTCGCCGGCCGGCACGCGAGGAGCCAAGCCCGGAACGACCCGGGGCGCACGCCGCCCGCGGCCGCCGCGCCGGCCGCCTGCGAGGCCGCCGCCGCGCTCACGATCCCCTCCCCTGCTCGCGGGCGCCGCGCGCCCCCGCGGGGGCGCGACGGCGCGAGCGCGGCGCGCTGTCCTCGCCGGGCGCCTCGCGCGCGGGCGGCTCGGGTGCGGGGCTTCTGTTCGCGTTGCTCTGGCTCATGACCGTGGATCCCTCTCGGCAAGCTCGGGGTTCTCGGCGCGCGCGCCGCTCATGAAGGCTCGAGATCGGCCGCCGCCCCTTCCGCCGCCGGCGCGCTGCTCAGCGCGGCGACCTCGCGGCGGACGTCGGACCAGAGCCGCGCGACGCGGGCGGCGCCGTCGTGAGGCGGCACCACCGCCTCGATCAGCGTCGCGCCGGGCCGCTGGTACGCGGCGGCGAGCGCATCGGCGAGCCCGCTCGCGGTGCCGGCGCGCTCGTACGCGAGCCCGAACATCGCCGCCGCGGGCGCGAAGTCGAGGTGCTGCGGCATGGTGAAGCCCCGATCCAGCAGATCGGCGCCGCGCCTGGCGACGGGGAGGTGCTCGAAGATGCGGCCGCCGTCGTTCTGGACCACCACGATGACGAGGGGCGCGCCGCCGTCGCCCGCCGCCCGCGCGGCGAGGAGCAGCCCGGTCAGGTCGTGCAGCAAGCTGAGATCGCCGAGCAGCAGCGTGACCGGCGCGGCCGCGACCGCGCGGGCGCCGGCCGCCCCCGACACGAGGCCGTCGATCCCGCTCGCCCCGCGCTGGTGCAGGACGCGCAGCGGGCGCGCCGACGGCGGGCAGTACGTGTCGAGATCGCGCACCGGCATGCTGTTGCCGATCGCGAGCAGCGATCCCTCCGGGCACGCGCTCGCCACCGCCCGCGCGACCGCGCCCTCCGTGAGCTCGTCCCCGGCGCACGCGCGCGCCGCCTGCGCCGCCGCGGCCTCGCCGGCGCGCGCGAACGTCGCGGCCCAGCCCCGCCGCCCGCGCCCGAGGTCCACCGCAGCCCCGCCGAGGCGCGCCGCGAGCGCCTCGCACACGTCCGCGGGCTCGGCCATGACGAGGGCGGCCGCGGCGCTCGTCGGATCGTTCCAGCCGTGCGCGGCCACCACGAACCGGCGGCAGCCGGCGTGCTCGGCGATGTAGGTCGCGTACCCGGCCGACGTCGGCGGGGCGCCGAGCTCCAGGATGAGGTCGGGCGCGTTCGCCGCGCGGAACTCGGGCGCGCGGAGGAACGCGTCGAACGAGGCGGGCATCACGACCCCCTCGGCGAGGCCGCCGAAGTAGATCTGGCTCGTGCCCTCGGCGAGCACCGGGAACCCGGTCGCCCGCGACAGCGCGAGCACCGCGCGGCGCGCGCGGGCGTCGTCCTCGCGGATCGAGGCGGGCCCGCACACGATGAGCCCCCGCTCGGCGCGCGCGCACCGCGCCGCGATCTCCTCGATCGCGCGCGCGTCGACCCCGGCGCGCGCCGGCACGACCCGCGGCCCGGCGCGGCGCATCAGCGCCTCCCACTCGGCCTGCCACGGCTCGGGCCCGGCCACGTCGACCGGCTCGAGCGGCTTGCGGAAGCGCGCGTTGATGTGGACCGGGCCGGGTGTCGGCGCGAGCGCGCGCAGGGCCGCCTGCGCCGCGATGCGCGCCACCGCGCGCAGCGCGAGCGGCGACGGATCCGGCAGCCCGAGCTCGGCGAAGTGGCGCACGTGGTCCCCGAAGAGCTTCATCTGATCGATGGTCTGCGAGGCCGCCGCGTCGGCGAGCTCCCACGGGCGGTCGGCCGTGATCGCGAGGAGCGGCGTGAAGCTGTGGTGCGCCTCGATGATCGCCGGCAGCGCGTGGGCGCCGGCGGTGCCCGAGGTGCAGACGAAGGCGCTGGGCCGGCCGGTCACGCGCGCCTGCCCCAGCGCGAAGAACGCCGCGGCGCGCTCGTCGACGACGCTGTGGCAGCGCACCTCCTCGCTCTCCATCGCCGCGATCGCGAGCGGCGTGGAGCGCGATCCCGGGCAGAGGACCACGTCGCGCACCCCGGCCTGCGAGAGCGCGCGGACGAACAGCTGCGCCCAGGCCGAGTGGAGGTTCGAGCCGCTCATCACCGCCTCCGGAGGCCCGCGCGCGCGCGCACCTCAGGCCCCCTCGGGCGTCGCGACGAACAGGCACACGACGCCCATCGTCAGCGGCTCCACGCGCAGCACGCGCAGCCCCGCGCCCCGCATCAGCTCCGCGAACTCGTCCGGCGGAGGGAACCTCGCGATCGAGTCCTGCAGGTACCGGTACTCGTCCCGCCCCGAGATCGCGCCGCCGACGTACGGCACGACCGTGTGGATGTGGAAGCGCGCGAGCTTGCTCATGATCCCCCCGCGCGGCTCGCTGAGCTCCAGGATCGCGATGCGCCCGCCCGGCCGCGTGACGCGCGCCATCTCGCGGAGCGCCCGGGCGCGGTCCGGGACGTTGCGGATCCCGAACGCCATCGAGATGGCGTCCACGCTCGCGTCGCCGAACCGCAGCTGCTCCGCGTCGCCGACCTCGAGCTCGACCCGCCCGGCGAGCCCCGCGGCCTCCACCTTCCGGCGGCCCACGCCGAGCATCCCCTGCGACGGGTCGACCCCGACGACCTTCACGTCGTGCGCCCGCGCGATCTCGATCGCGAGATCGCCGGTGCCGGTCGCCAGGTCGAGCACCGTCGCGCCGGGCGCGAGCTCGAGCGAGCGCACCGCGCGCCGCCGCCAGCCCTGATCGAGCCCCAGCGAGATGATCCGGTTCAAGAGGTCGTACCGCTCGGCGATCCCGTCGAACATCTCGCCGGTGCCGAACCGGCGCCCGCCGCGCGGCGCCTCGCCCTGATCCGTGTGGCTCATGTCCCGCCCTCCGCCTGCTGCACCGCGCGCGGCGCCTCGGCCCGGTCGGGCGCGAACCGCTTGCCGTCGCCGGGCGGCGCGGCCGCCTCGCTGCCCCCCGGCGCCGTGACGGCGAGCGCGCGCTTCCGCTCGTGGAGCCGCATGTGGCCCCGCTGGATGCCCTCGCTCGCGAGCGCGCGCAGGGCCGCCAGGTTCGAGGCGAGCCCGACGGAGGCCAGCACCACCGCGAGCTCGCGCGCGCTCTTCGCGCCCACGAGCTGCAGCGCGGCGCGCACGCCGGCGTGCACCTCGGTCGAGCCGCCCACCGTCCCGACGGCGAGCGGCAGCTCCGCGCGGCCCACGAGCCCGCCCGGGACGCGCTCCCACGTGCTGAGCGGCCGGTACCGGCCGCTCATCGACGCGTACGCGTGCGCGCCCGCCTCGATCGCCCGGAAGTCCTGCCCGAGCGCGACCGCGGCCGCGTCGAGCCCGTTCATGAAGCCCTTGTTGTGGGTCGCCGCCCGGTACGGATCGAGCTCCGCGAAGCGGCTCGCCCGCGCGATGCCGGTCGCCACGTCCGCGCCGCCGAGCGCGTCGTCGGCGACGGTGGCCGTCACCCGCACGAGGCGGCGGACCGTCAGGTTCGACAGGATCCGGAGGCCGATCGTCCCGCCCGCGATGCGCTGCACGAGCGGCGCCACCGCCTCGGCCACGGTGTCGACCAGGTTGGCGCCCATCGCGTCGCCGACCTCGACGTAGAAGTGCACGACGAGCACGCCGAGCTCCGCCGACAGGACGCGCACCTCGAGGTCGCGGCAGCCGCCGCCGCGCGCCACCATCCTCGGGATCGCCGCGTCGCCGGCGGCGAGCAGGCTCGCGCGCGCCGCCTCGAGCCGGCCCGCGGCCGCCTCCGCATCGGGCACGTCGTCGAGCTGGACCTGCGCGGTCATGATCGGCGGGTCCGCCTCGCCGGAGAAGCCGCCCGACAGGCGGACCATGCGCGCCGCGTTCGACGCCGCGGCGATGACGCTCGGCTCCTCCACCGCCATCGGCACCAGCACGTCCCGCTGGTTCACGCGGAAGTTCAGCGCGAGGCCCAGCGGGAGCGCGTGCGTCGCGATGACGTTCTCGCACATCCGGTCGGCCACCGCCGTCGGCAGCCCGCCCCCGCTCGCGAGGTGCGCGAGCGCGTCCTCGTCGAGCAGCCCGAGCGCCTGGATCGCGCGGAGCCTGTCCTCCAGGCACCGCTTGTAGAACCCGCTGATCCGGCTGGAAACGTTCTGGCTCATCGGCTGCCTCCGCGCGCCGCGCGCGCTCGCGGGAGCGGCGCGCGCCCTCCGCCTTGCATCGGAAAATCCGCCATCGCCGCTCACCGCCTCCGCCGGGGCGTCGACATCGCGACCCCCTCCAGCGCCGCCTTCGCCGGGCTCTCCGGGAGCGGCTCGATGCTCCGCACAGCGTCCCCGCAGAGCCGGGACGCGAGCTCCAGACAGTCGTCCACGACCCGCTTCTCGACCATGATCTGCGCGATGCGCCGGCTGAGCTCCGGCGGGGCCGCCGCCTCCTCCGACGCGCAGTGCGCCTCGAGGGCGGGCGTGAGCTCGCGGTCGCGCTCCATCGCGAGCAGCAGCGGGTACGTCATCTTGCCCTCGCGCAGGTCCGTGAGCAGCGCCTTGCCGGTCGTCTCCGGGTCGCCCGCGAAGTCGAGCACGTCGTCGACGAGCTGGAACGCGACCCCGAGGCTCGTGCCGAAGCCCTCGAGGGCCTTGCAGAGCGGCTCGCTCACGCCGCCCGCGCGCGCGCCGGCGAACATCGCCCAGCGGAACAGCGAGGCCGTCTTGCCGTCGACGATCTGGAAGTACTCGCTCGTGCTCGTGCGCACGCGGCCGCGCGACGCGAGCTGGAGCGCCTCGGCGACGACCATCTCCTTGACCACCTGGAGCACCCGCTCGAGCACGTCGGGCATGCCCACCGCCTGGACCTTGCAGAGCGCGTCGAGCAGGAGGTAGTCGCCGCCGAAGATCGAGGCGGCGTTGCCGTAGATGACGCGCGCCGCGTCGGCGCCGCGCCGGCGGTCGCCGAGATCGACGACGTCGTCGTGCAGCAGCGTCGCGCTGTGGACGAGCTCGACCGCCACCGCGAAGGTCCGCGCCGCCTCGTTGAAGCCGCCGCCGATGTGGGCGGACAGCGCGACGCAGATCGGCCGCAGCCGCTTGCCGCTCAGCCCGAGCAGGTGCCGCGCGCTCCGGTGCGCCGGCGTCTCGCCGTCCAGCCCGACCTTCGCGAGCTCGCGCTCCACGTCCGCGAGGTCCCCGTCGAGCAGGCGCCTGAGCTCCGCGAGGCGCGCGGCGAGCGTGTCGAGCCCTCGCGCAGCGCACATGCCTCCGAGGCTCGAGACGACATCGCTCCGCTGGACCGTCCCAGTAAACGTTGTTGTCGCAGTCATCCCATCTCCACCTGGAAGCACGAGCGCCCGCGCTCCCCGCACCGCGCGGGGCAACGTGGCGTCCGAGCTCTCCGAAATCACGCGTCCGCTAGGCGCCTCGCCGGGACCGAACGGCCCGGATGGGGAACCGGACCAGGTCCCCGAACCGCGAAAAATCGACGGTCCTGCTCTTGATGAACCCGTCGAGCGCCGTCTGCGCGACGATCACGAACGAGAGGAGCCGCTCCACCCGGTCGAGGCTGAACCGGGTGGCGTCGGTGGGAGGCAGGCTCTCGAGCAACGCCGAGGCGCGCTCGAGGCGTTCCCTCACGGAGTCGGCGAGGAGCCGCTCGCGCTCGGCGAACACTTTGGAAATCATCTTCCAGAAGTCCGTCTCGGCCTCGAAGAACTCCTTCCGCTCTCCCGGTTTCCATACCCTTCGTACTACACCCCACCTTTGCAATTCTGTCAGCGACATACTCATCGCACCGGATGAAACCTGCAGCCGTTCGCCGATCTCGGCGGCGGACAGGGCGCCGCCGGCGATGAACAGGACGGTCCAGATCCGCCCGAGCACGCGGCGGAAGCCCCAGTGCTCGATGACGTCGCCGATCGCTTCCGCCGCGAGCAGCTCCGCCTGGCGCTGGATGTCGTTGGGAGGGCTCATGAAACTTTCAAAATTATTTGAAGGAACTGTGTGGGCCAACCTGGGGCCGCGTCAAGACATTCCCGACCGTCCTCAGCACAGAACGGACGAGCCCGGCCGTGCAGCGGCGTGCTCGACGCCGCTCCAGACCTCGCGATGCGCGTGGGGGATGGGTGAATCGCTCGGGGACGGCGCTAGCTCACGCCTGCATCCGGGCCACGAGATCCCGGTTCTGCCGGAGCAGCGCCTCGGGGACGCGCGCGCCGAACGACTCCAGGAACGCCTCGCGATCGCGCGCCTCCTCCAGCCACGCGTCGCGGTCGATGGCGAAGAGCTCGCGCATCGCCTCCGGGTTCAGGTCGAGGCCGCTCGTATCGAGCTCGCCGTCGGCCGGCATGATCCCGATCGGCGTCTCGCGCCCCTGCGCTTTCCCGTTCACGCGCCCGTGGATCCAGCGGAGGACGCGGAGGTTCTCCCCGAAGCCGGGCCAGAGGAACTTGCCCGACGCGCCCTGGCGGAACCAGTTCACGTGGAAGATCTTCGGGAACCCCGGGCGCCCGTGGCCGAGCTCGACCCAGTGCCGGAAGTAATCGCCCATGTTGTATCCGCAGAACGGGCGCATCGCCATCGGGTCGCGGCGGACGACCCCGACCTGGCCCGTGGCCGCGGCGGTCGTCTCCGAGGCCATCGTCGCGCCCAGGTAGACCCCGTGCGTCCAGTCGCGCGCCTCGCAGACGAGCGGCGCGAGCCGCGCGCGCCGGCCGCCGAAGACGATGGCCGAGATCGGCACGCCCGCCGCGGCGTCGAACGCCGGCGAGATGGACGGGCACTGGCGGGCCGGCGACGTGAACCGGCTGTTCGGGTGCGCCGCCGGCTCCTTGCTGTCCGGCGTCCACCGACGGCCCCTCCAGTCGGTGAGCACCGGCGGCGCCGGGCCGTCGAAGCCCTCCCACCACGGCGTCCCCTCCGGCGTGAGCGCCACGTTCGTGAAGATCGAGTTCTGGGCCAGCGTCGCCAGGGCGTTCGGGTTCGTCCTCGAGCTCGTGCCGGGCGCCACGCCGAAGAAGCCGGCCTCGGGGTTGATCGCCCACAGCCGGCCGTCCGGGCCGATCCGGAGCCAGGCGATGTCGTCGCCGACCGTCCACACCTTCCAGCCCTTCTGCGACGCCGGCGGCACGAGCATGGCGAGGTTCGTCTTCCCGCACGCGCTCGGGAACGCCGCGCAGATGTACGTCACCCGGCCCTCCGGGTCCTCCAGGCCGAGGATGAGCATGTGCTCCGCGAACCAGCCCTCGTCGCGCGCCATCGTGCTCGCGATGCGCAGCGCGAAGCACTTCTTCCCGAGCAGCGCATTGCCGCCGTACCCGGAGCCGATGCTCCAGATGAGCCGCTCCGCGGGGAAGTGGCACACGAACCGCCGCTCCGGGCTCAGGTCGCCGAGCGAGTGCAGCCCCCGGCAGTAGTCCTCGGAGCCTCCGAGCGCCTCGAGCGCGACCCGGCCCATCCGGGTCATGATCCTCATGTTGGCGACGACGTACGGACTGTCGGTGATCTCGACTCCAACCTTCGCCGACGGCGACCCCACGGGGCCCATCAGGTACGGAACGACGAACATCGTCCGCCCCTTCATCGCCCCGTCGAACAGCCGCCCGACCCGCTGCGAGGCCTCCTCCGGCGACATCCAGTTGTTCGTCGGGCCCGTATCCTCTCTATCGCGCGTGCAGATGAACGTGAGGTGCTCAGTCCGGGCGACGTCGGTCGGGTCGCTCCGGTGAAGATAGCAGTTGGGGTACCTCTCCTCGTTGAGCGCGATGAGCGTGCCGTCGCCCAGCATCCCCTGGATCAGCGCCCGGTTCTCCGCCTCGGAGCCGTCGCACACGACGACGCGATCGGGCCGCGTCTGGCGCGCGACCTCGTCCACCCACGCTGAAAGATTCCGGTTTTGCATACAGCTCGGAGCCTAGCCCGAGCGAGATGCCCCGCCAAGGGACAGTGCTGCTGGAGTATTGCAATGAATCTGGACGATCTGGCGGATTGCAAGTGAATCAGCAACCGGCCGGCGCGGCGCCGCCGCGCGGGGTCAGTTCGCGCGAGGCGAAGGCAGGGACGTTCGGCTATGCTGGAGACGTGCAGCGTGTCGTCGACCTCCCTGAGCGGGGCAGACTGATCGTCGCCACCGACTTTCAGGGCAATGTCGCGGATTTCGAGCGGATCGCCGAGATCTTCGAGCAGGCGGCGGCCGGCCCTGACGGCGCGGTGCTCGTCATTACGGGCGACCTGGTCCACGGGCCCGAGCTCGACGAGGGTGAATGGCCCGACTACCTGGGTTCATTCTACCGAGGCGATTCCGTGACCTTGTTGAAAAAGGCGCGAAACCTCGCGGACCGGCACCCGGGCAAGGTCCATTACCTGCTCGGCAACCACGAGCACGCGCACGTGGGGGGTCCGGTGGTGGCAAAGTTCTTTCCAGACGAGGCCCAGCGGCTCGAGGAGCTCCTCGGTCCGGAGGACACGCTGGCGATGCGGAGCTGGTTCCGCGGATGGCCGTTCGTCGCCGTCGCGCGCGAGGCCCGGCTGGTCATGCTCCACGCCGCGCCGCACGCCCGCATCCAGAGCCGGGAGGACCTGGACCGGCTCCCGCTCGACGGCTTCCTCGACGTGCCGCTGTCGGAGATGAGCCTGCAGGGGACGCTCGGCGCGCTGCTCTGGGCGCGGAGCACCTCGAGCGAGCGCGCCCACGCCTTTCTGCGCGCGCTCGACCCGGACGCTCGCGTGGCGGTCTTCGGGCACGACGTGGCGCGCTCCGGGTACGCGATCGAGCGGGAGCCGATGCTCTGCCTGTCGACGAGCTTCGGCTGCTACGACGGCGACAAGCTCTACCTGGAGTGGGATCTCGCCGAGCCCGCGGAGAGCGCGACCGACGTCGCGTGGCGCGGGCTCCGGTCGCTGTACCCCGAGGCGCCGCGCGTCCACAGCGAGCCCTGAGCGCCGCGGCGAGGACGCCGCGGCGGCAGGCGACGGTCAGGCGGCGGGGCCGGGGGCGATCTGCGCAGGCGGCGCGGGCGGCTTCGGCGTGGCGTTCGCGTGGCGGCGGTCGGCGAGGATGCCGACGACCGCGAGGATCAGCAGCACGAGCTGCGCGCCCAGCGTCTCGACGGTCGGGAAGATGCCGAGGGCGGGCACGCTGCCGAAGGGCAGCGGGTGGACAGGCACCTTGCCGGCCATCTGGAGCGCGGCCACGCCCTGCCCGGCGAAGATGACCGCGAGCGCGTAGAGGAGGTAGCTGGAGACGCGGAAGAAGACCTGCGGGGGCGCGAACCTGCCGGCGCGCGTGTACGCCGCGACCAGCACGACGAGCACCACCGCGCCCACCACGGCGCCCGCGACGGCCGCGCTCGCGGACGCGTTCGAGGCGAGCAGGGCCTGGTAGAAGAGCACCGTCTCGAACGCCTCGCGGTACGCGGCGAGCAGCGCGACGCCGAAGAGCGAGAGCGCCGCGCGCCGCGGCGAGATCTGCTGCTTCAGGAACTTCATCCAGCGGGCGACCTCGCGCTTCGCGAGGAGCGAGTAGCTCACGTAAAAGAGCACCGCCGTCGCGAGGAGCGCGGTCGCCCCCTCGATGAGCTCGCGCTGCGCCCCGGAGATCGCGACGAGGCGGGCCGAGGCGATCCACGTGAGGATCCCGAGCCCGATCGCGGTGATCCAGCCGAGGTGCACGAAGCGCCGCTTGTCCGCGAGCCCCGCCTGGGCGGCGAGGCCGAGGAGCGCGGCGATGAGGAGCGCGGCCTCGACCCCCTCGCGCAGGATGATGCCCGCGCTCGAGAGGGCCGTGGAGGCGAAGCTCTTCGGCGCCGACGCGGGCGACAGGAGCGACTCGGCGCGGCCGACGTCGCGCAGCAGCGCGTCCATCGCGGCGCCCAGCTCGGCGGGGGACGCGCCCCGCTCGAGCTGGCCGCGGAGCTCCATGCTGCGGGCCTCGAGCGCCGCGGCGAGCGAGGCGTCGGCGGCGCGGACCGGGGCCTCGATCGGCTCGATCCCCTCGAGGTACGCGTCGATGAGGTGCCCGCGGGCCGCGTCGCGGTCGCCCCGCGCGATCGCCTGCCGCGCGCGCTCGATCTTCACGCGCACGAGGCCCAGCGGGGAGCGGGCGGCGCGATCCTCGTACGGCGCGCGGAGCCGCAGATCCGCGAGCACCGCGGCCTCGGCGTCGGCCGGGACGCCGGCGCTGCGGAGCTCCTCGCGCAGATCGGCGTCCGTGCGCGCCGAGAGCTCGGCGAGCGTGAAGGCCGGCGCGACGCCCGCCGGCGCCGGCGCGACGCCCGCGTGGCGCAGGCCGGTGACGAAGAAGGCGAGATCCCAGCGGTCGGCGTCGGAGAGGAAGTTGAACGGGACCATCGCCGTCCCGTCGACGCCGAACCGGACCGTGCTCACGACGCGGTACGGGGCGATCGCCTCGCCGCGCTCGGGGTCGTGGAAGTTCACGGGGCGCGGCGTGAACGTGGCCGCGCGGGCGGTGTCCGCGCGCCCGGTCTCGCCGTGGCACGTCGCGCAGTGCTCCTGGTAGAGGCTCTTGCCCCGCGCCGCGTTCGGCGCGGCGCGCGGCGCCTCCTCGATCTGGAAGGCGCCGACGAGCTCGGCGCGCAGCCCCGCGACCAGGGCGACGACGTCCGCGGGCGGCGCCTTCCGATCGAGCAGCTCGCGGAGCTTCGCGATGCGCGCCGCGAGATCGAACTCGCGCCCGGCCGGGATCGACGGCTGGATGCGCGCCGCGATCTTCGCGCCGTCCGCGGCGAGGGACAGCTGCTCGGCGTACTCGTCGGGCACCGTGACGACCCCGTTCGCGACGGAGCCGCCGTAGTCGGCGCCGATGTAGCCGAGGATGTGCACGAGCCGCTGCGCCTCGACCTCCGGCGGATCGCCCTGATCCGCGCGGGCGAGCGGCGCCCCCAGCAGCACGGCAGCCAGGCACAGGATGGCGAGCGTCCACCGGCCGCGCGTGAACTTGATAGTCATATTCAGAAAATACCGTGGCCTGTACGCCGGGATCAAGGCAGGCGAAGGCGGGGTCGATTGGATCGAGATGGAACGAGCGTCCGTCGGTGGCGGCGCTAGCGGTCGAGCTCCTCGGCGAGGGCGGCGATGCCGGCGTCGATTTCGGCGTCGGTGAGGTACGGCGCCGGGCCGATGCGGACCACGTCGCGGCGCGCGTCGACGAGCACGCCGCGCGCGCGGAGGCGCTGCACGACGTCGCCCGCCCGCGCGGCGCGGACCGCGACGAAGCCGCCGCGCCGCTCGGGCTCGCGCGGCGAGACGACGTCGCCGCCGCGGCCCGCGGCGTCGAGGTGGCCGAGGATGCGCCCGGTCTGCCGCAGCGAGATCGCGCGCAGCCGCGGGACGGTGAGGCCGAAGCGATCCCAGTGCTCGAGCACGGCGGCGGCGCGGTACAGCGCGCACGGGTCGAACGTGGAGCCCGCGAAGCGCGCGCCCCCCGGCGCGTACCCGACGCCGCCGCCGCCCGCGAGCGCGCCGAAGTCGGCGAACCAGCCGGTGAAGGCCGGGCGCAGCGCGCAGCCGCGCGGGGCGCGCATCCAGCAGAGCCCCTCGCCCATCGCCGCGTACTTGTAGCCGCCCGCGACCGCGAAGACGTGAGGCGCCGCGCTCCCCCACGCGATCGGGACGACGTTGAAGGCGTGGTAGGCGTCCACGAGCGGCACGGCGCCGATCTCGGCCGCGCGCGCGACGATCTCGTCGAGCCGCGGCACCACCGTGGCGCTCTCGAAGAGCACGGCCGAGATCGCGAGCATCGCGGTGCCCGGCACGAGCGCGTCGAGCAGCCGATCGGCGAGCGAGCGGCGCGGCTCGACGCTCACCCACGCGACCTCGACGCCGTCCTCGCCGAGGCGCGCGAGCTGGCGCCGGAGCGAGTGGAACTCGCCGTCGGTGGTGACGATCCGCGGACGATCGCGCCGAGGGAGCGACGAGATCAGCCGGTAGACGAGCTCGTGCGTGTTCTGGCCGAAGGCGATGTCGTCGCCCCGATCGAAGCCCATCCGCTCCAGGATCGCCGCCCCGACCGCCGCGCGCTTCGGGAACACCGCGTCGTCCCACTTGTCGTCGACGAGCCGCGCGGCGTCATCGAAGCACGCGGCGAGCGCGTCGCGCGCCACATCGGGCCACGCCTGATGGGAGTGGCCCGTGAGCAGGATGCGCGGCGCCTCGCCCTGGGCGGGCGCGAGGAAGCGCGAGTACGCCGCGCGGAGCGCGCCGAGATCGAACGAGAAGCCCTGCTGTTCCACGTCTCCCTGCATTCCAGCTCTTCGGTGCGGCCCCCGCACGACGGACGCGCAGGGCGCGGGCTCCGCGCGCGGTCCCGCTTAACCCACTTCGAGGTTCACTTCCACCGGCTCGATCCGCATCGTCCCGCGCGCGGGCGGCGCCGAGCGCGCCCGTTGCGTCCTCGGCGAGCGCGCGGCGCGAGCCGAGCGCGCCGTCGCGCCCGCCAACGACCCAGGCGGCCGGGCCCGAGAGAGCCCGGGCCGCCCGCGCGTCGCGCGACGACGGCGCCGGCGCGCCGGCCTCGTCCGCAACGTGGTCACCCCGCGCGGCGCAGCAACGTGGTCACCCCGCGCGGCGCAGCGGAAAGCGCGGCGAGGGCGCGCCCCAGGCCGGTCCGATCATCGTAGGGGGAGGTGGCTCAATCGGAGCCCGGCGGAGCGCGCGCGCTCCGGATCGAGGTGGGAGGTTCGATGACGCGCGAGGATTGCGGCGGCGTGGGAGGGGGGCCGGCGCGCCGTCGCGCTAGACTGCGCCACCTGTCGATGCGACCGCGCGCGGAATACCTCGAAGGGCTCGTCGATCTCACGTCCCACGACGACCCGAACGTCCGGCGCGCGCTCTTCCGGCAGACGATCGCCTCGCTCGCCCTCGTCGACGCGCTCGACGGCTCGACGCCGCTCGACTCCCTCAGCCCGGATGGCCTGCTCCGGAGCGTACAGACCGCCATGGCCGACGGGCTGCTCGACGATCTGAGCTGGCTCGCGCCGGCCGCCGCGAGCGTGGCGCTCTACGAGATCGCCGGCGCGCTCCCGCTCGGGCCCGAGCGGCGGGAGCTCGGCCGGCGCGTGCTCAACCAGCTCTACGCCGGCAACGCGGCGACGTTCGTCGCCCTCGCCACGCGCATGGCGGCCGGCTCGGCCCGCGGCCTCTCCGGGGCGGGCATCCGCGCCCGCGTGATGCTCTCGCTCTGGCTCCCCGCGGGCACGGACATCCCAGTCGATCCGCTCGCGCTCCTGCTCGCCTCTCGGCGCGAGCTGTCGCGCGACTGGATCGCGGCGCCCTCGACCGGCTCCCTGCCCGAGCGGCGCCTCGCCGCGCGCCTCATCGAGCGCGCCGCCCGCGAGGCGACCCGCCGGGCCATGCAGGGCGACGACCTCCCGCTCCGGCTCTTCCGCAACGTGAGCGACGGGCGCCGGCGCGATCTCGACCGCAGCGCCGACGGGATCGCGCTCGCGTGGCAGACGCTCCTCGCCGATCGCGAGCCGCTCGTGTGGCGCCACGTCGCCGCGGCGCGCGGCCTGCTCGCGGGGGTGCTGCCCGACTTCGCCGAGGAGGTGCGCGGCCTGCTCGCCCACGATCTCTCCCCCACCGAGTGGCGGCGCGGCGCCGCGTCGCTCGCCGCGAGCGTCGCCGTGGATCCGGACGGCGCGCTCGGCCGTGCCGTCGAGCTGCTCCGGAGCCCGCTGCTCGCGCACGACCCGGGCATCGCCACGGCGATGGTGTGGGGGCTCCCCGTCGGGGCCGACGCGGAGCCCGAGGCCGCCGACGCGCTGCTCGACGAGATCGCGCGCGCGGCCCCGATGGCGACGGCCGAGGCGATCGTCGAGCTCCGGCGCGACCTGCGCGGCGTGACGAGCCGCGGGGAGCCGTTCGGCGCCCGCGCGGCGGCGCGGTGCGCCCGCGCGCTCGAGGACGCGATCGAGGCGCCGCCCAGCGCGCACGCCCGCGACGACGGCCTCGCGGCGCTCGCGCGCGTCGTCCACCGCGATCTCTCGATGGACGGCGCCGGGGTCGCGCTGCTGCGCGGCGCGCTCGACGGCGCCGTCGCGGCGTTCGTCGAGACCGGGCCGCGCGAGGCGCACGGCCGCGCGCTCGAGGCGTACGCCCTGGCGGCCGAGGTCGTGGGCGCGCTCGAGGAGATCGAGCTCTGCGAGCTCGACGACGCGCAGAGCGCCGCGGCGCGCAGGGCCGCGGTGGGGCTCGTGCGCGAGCTCGACGCCGAGCTGCTCGGCTCCGGCCTGCTGAAGGGCCTCCTGCTCCTGAACCGCCGGCCGAGCGAGGACTCGACCGGCGTCGCCTCGCTGGACGACCTCGACGAGCGGCTCGCGCGGTGGCTGCTCCGCGCCGAGGGGTCCGCCGCGCGGTCCGGCGCGAGCGCCTCGCCGCCGCTGCACGTGACCGTGCACCAGCGCAACCTCCGCGCGCTCATCCACCTGATCGACGGCGAGAGCACCGATTTCGGCGGCGAGCCGGAGCTCAAGGCGCGCGTGCTCTCCCGCTGGACCGGCGCCATCGGCGTGCTGCTCGACCGGCTGCGCGCCGACCGCGGATCGTCGCTCCGCCGCGCCATCGCCGCGTCCGTCGCCCGCGGCCTCGACGCGCTCGTGCGCGAGGGGGCGGCCGACGCGGCCGACATCTTCCTGCACGCCGCGATGCGCGGCGGCGACCCCGACGACCTCGACGTGCTCGGCCAGGCGAGCATGCACCCGGACGTCGCCCAGCTCCTGCGCGCCTACGCGCGGTTCGCGCGCGGCGGGCGCGAGGGCGGCGCGCGCGCGCCGGACGGCGAGGACGCCGCGGTGTCGCTCCGGTCGACGCGGAAGGGGGCGCTCGACGCGGAGCTCGCCGAGGCCGAGCGCGCGCGCGGGGCGCTCGAGCGCATCGCCGCCCTCGACGCGCTCGTCACCGCGCTGCCGGCGGGCGCGTCGCAGCGCACCGAGATCGTGCGCGGCGCGCTCGCCCGCCTCGCGCGCGCGCTCGGTGCGGTGAACGCGGCCCGCGCGCTCAGCGCGCTCACCGCGGCGGCCGACGGCGACGCGGACGCCTCGCCGCTCAGCGCCCTGGAGGACGCCCTGACGCGCCTCGGGCAGCTGACCGCCGGCGCCCGCCGCCGCTGCGGCGATCACCCGCCCTCCCCGCCCTCCGGCGCGGCCGAGCCGCTGCGCCTCGCGATCGAGGTCGCGCTGCAGGAGGAAGCGGACGCGGAGCCGAGCGTCGCCGCGCCCGTCGAGGCGCTCGTCTCGGCCGCGCGCGCGAGCATCCCGGCAGCGCTCGCCGACGTGGTCGCCCTCGTCGTGCCGCGCGTCATGCAGCTCCCGGTGCGGCGGCCGAGCGCGCCGGGCGGGGTCGCCCGGTCCGAGCAGCCGCTGCCCGCGTGGCTGCCGAGCCGCCGCACGCTCGGCGGCTTCTACGTGCACCGCCAGCTCGGCGGCGGCTCGCTGGGCACGGTGTTCGTCGTCACCCGCACCGAGGAGCGGCACGATCCGTCGGCCGAGCGCTTCGCCCTGAAGGTGCCCGAGTACGATCACACGGCGGCCCGGAGCGTCTCGGAGGCCGACTTCCTCCGCCTGTTCCGGGAGGAGGCGGGCGCGCTCCTCTCGCTGCCCGATCACCCGAACCTCGCCCGCTTCGTCACGTTCGACGCGGGCGCCCGCCCGAAGCCGATCCTCGTGATGGAGCTCATCGAGGGCATCCGCTGCGACAAGCTGCTCGACGCGCGGGGCCTCACCTCGCGGAGCGCGGTGGCGCTGCTCGACGGCATCCTCGCCGGGCTGGAGGCCATGCACGCGGTCGGCGTCGGGCACCTCGACATCAAGCCGACCAACGTGATCTTGCGCGGGGGGCGGGAGCCCGTGCTCGTCGACTTCGGGCTGGCCGGCCGTCACATCCGGCCCGGCTGCGCCACCGGCTGCTACGGCGCCCCCGAGATCTGGGGCGTCGTTCCGCCCGGGGCCACCGCGACCCCGCTCACGGCCGACATCTACAGCTTCGGCTGCCTCGCCTACGAGATCCTCACCGGCAAGACGCTGTTCGACGCGCCCACCGAGGTCGCCCTCATCACGGCGCACATCACGCACGACGGGCTCCCCGCGCCGGTCAAGCGCCTCGCCGACGACCCGAGGACCGCCGACATCGCGGCGTTCATGTACGCATGTCTACGACACAACCCGCAGGACCGCGCGCCCGCGTCGTCCCTGCGCGAGATGCTCCTCCGCATCACGGGCCAGCTCGCCGACATGAGGTGGCCGCTCGACGAGGTGCGGGCTCCGCGGCACAGCGCCGGAGGATCCCGGAAAAATCATACAGGAGATTCCTGACATCTTTTTCCTCCGAATCCTGTGGGCGCAAGGGGGGATTTCGGCGGTAGGCTCTCTCTTGGCGGCGCGTTCGGGGGGGCCGCGTATCAAGGCCGCCATGGCCCCCGGGTCAGCGCTGCTCGATTCTCATCGACGTTCCGGCGCACCCCGGCGGCCAACCTATCTCGAGCGCGTCGGATCGCTGGAGTCGCGCCGCGCAATGCTCTAAGGGCGGCGTCGTTGATCCCCCCGCTGGAACCGCCTCGCGACGAAGCCGAGCTCCGGTGCCGGGCGTCCGCGCTCGCCGGCGTGACGCTCGCGGACCTGGCGCGCGCGCTCGGGCGCGCGGTGCCCCGCGGCGGCGTGCGCACGAAGGGGGCCGCCGGCGCGCTCGTCGAGCGCGCGCTCGGCGCGACCGCCGGCTCGACGTCGAGGCCCGATTTCCCCCACCTCGGCATCGAGCTGAAGACGATCCCCGTGGACGGGGCCGGGGCGCCGCAGGAGTCGACGTTCGTCTGCTCGATCTCGCTCTCGGACGCCGATCGCGCGGAGTGGGAGACGTCGCGCGCCCGCGCGAAGCTGGCCCACGTGCTCTGGGTGCCGATCGTCGCCGCGCCGGGCGTGCCGAGCGAGGAGCGACGGCTGGGCGCCCCGCGGCTCTGGCGCCCGACGGAGGCGCAGGAGCGCGTGCTGCGCGCGGACTTCGAGGATCTGATGGGGCTCATCGGCATCGGCGCCGTCGAGGGGCTCACCGCGCGCGCGGGGCGCTGGCTCCAGGTGCGACCGAAGGCCGCGAGCGGGCGCGCGAGGACGCTCGCGTTCGGGCGCGACGGCGAGCTGATCGCGGCGCTGCCGCGCGGCTTCTACCTGCGCCCGGGCTTCACCGGCGCCATCCTGAGGGATCCGGCCGCAATGCCGGCGTGACCAGCGTGATCGGCGCGCGGGCGCGCGTCACTTGCAGGGGATGACCTTCTTGGTGCCGTCCGGCATCGTCGCGAAGCACGTCTCCATCGAGAGATCGTTGTTCACGGTCGATACGGGGCGCGCCGGCTCGGGATTGCTGGCCGGCGCCGCGTCGGTCGCCCCCGTCGTGCGCGGGCGCCCTCGCCCGCCGGCGTTCCCGCGCTGCGATTTGCCCGGCGCAGCGCTCGCCGCCGCCGTGCCCGCCGCGGACGGCCCGGCCCCGGCGTCCGCCGCGGCCTCGGTCGCGCTGCCGCCCGCGTCGGGGGCGCCCGCGTCCGCTGCGCCCGCGTCGCTCGCGCTCGCCGCGCTCGCGCCCGCGTCGGCGGCCTCCGGATCGCCCACGGGGACGACCTTCGGGATCGCGGCGGCGGTGTCCGTCGGCTGGGGCGACGGCGGCGCCAGATCGGCGGGCGCCGCCGTGTCGCCCGGCGCAGACGCGGAGGCGGCCGGGTCTCCCGCTCGGATGCCGAGCTGGTTGCGCTGGAAATAGAGCGCGCCCCACGCGCCCACGACCACAGCGACGGCCCCGACCGCCACGTAGAGCAGCGTGCGCCCGCGGCGCGGGGCCTCGTCCTCGGCCGGGGGCGCAGAGCCGGCGGTGCGCGCCGCCTTGTCGGTCACCGACGGGCCGCCGCTGCTCGTGCGCGACGCGCGCGACATGGTCCGCGACATCGCCGCGCGCGAGGCCGGCGGAGGCAGATCGAGCTCCAGGGCGTGCTGGCGCAGGATCCCGGCGATGGTCGTGCGCGTGCCCGGCGCGGCGTACGGCGCGAGCGCCTGCACGAACTCCGCGATCGTCTGGTAGCGATCTTCCGGCTCGCGCGCGATCGACTTCTCGATCACCTCGACGAGGCCCTCCGGCACCTCGGGGCGGAGGTCCTGGAGCGCCTCGGGCGGCGACGTGTAGATCTTCGCGCACAGCTCGGGGAAGCTGTCGGCGACGTAGGGCGGCCTGCCGCCGATGATCTCGAAGAGGCACACGCCGAGCGCGTAGATGTCGGTGCGCGGATCGACGCTCTTCGACGAGCGCATTTGTTCGGGTGACATGTACAGCGCCGACCCGAGGATCGTGGTCGTCTGCGTGAGGGAGACGTTGCCCGTGTCGCCGGTGAGGATCTTCGAGACGCCGAAGTCGAGCACCTTGATGAGCGGGGCGCCGTCGGGGCGCTTCGTGAGGAACAGGTTCGCCGGCTTCAGATCGCGGTGGACGATCCCGAGCGAGTGCGCCTCCGCGAGCGCCTCGCACGCCTGGACGATGTGATCGATGCACTCGCCGATCGCGAGCGTGCCCGCCTCGTGCGCGTGGCCGGCGAGGTCCACGCCGTCGAGGAGCTCCATCACCATGTACGGCTCGCCGCTGTCCAGCGCGGCGACGTCGAGCACGCGCACGACGTGGTGCGTCTGCAGCTTGGCGACCGTGCGCGCCTCGCGCATGAACCGCTCCGCCGCCTCGGTGTACGACATGAACTCCGGGAGCAGGAACTTGATCGCGACGCGCGTATCGAGGTCGAGGTGCAGCGCCTCGACCACGAGCCCCATGCCCCCGCGGCCGATCGTCCGCTCGACGCGGTACTTGCGCGCAATCACGGTGCCAGGCGCGATCGTGTAGACGTTGTCGGCCTTGGGTTCCCCCGCGCCGAGCGGAAACGCAGCCGTCTCCGGGCCGACGGAGTCCTCCCCTTCGGTCGAGTCCGGCTCACCAGAGGAGCGCGCCATCGAGCTAAGGTATACACGTCGCGCTTCTCCGAAGCGATTCCCCTCACGCCGCAGGAATGCAAAGCGTTGCGAAAAAATGCCTCCGACGTGGGATGAGCGCGCGGAAGGGGTGGAAGCGAGCGCGGCTCAGGTCCTGCCTGCGCTCATGACGCACCGCGGGCGCGGCGCCCCGACACCCCTCCGGCGCAGCGCCCGCGGCGAGCGGGCGCCGACGCTCCCTGCCGCTGCCTCCCGACCGGCATCGACCCGCGGTCGCGCCAGATCGATGGAGGTTGACAGCGAGCTCAGCGGGTGCGCGCCGGCGGGGTCCGGGAGCGGCGCATGTTCGCCGTCGAGGAGGTCCGGTGCGGCCCCTCGGTGCCGTGCGCCGGCGTCTGCCGCGTGGCCTTCAGGTTGCCGAGATCGGCCTCGATCTCGACGCCGAGCGCGCGGCAGCGCCGGATGAGGCGCTCCAGATCGACCCCCGCCTCGATCAGCAAGCCCGAGGGGGGCGACGGATCGACGAACATCTCGGCCGCTGGCCTCCGCGTGCGGAGCAGCTCGCGGATCTCGGGATCCTCGATCCAGAGGAAGCCGGAGGCGCCGACGAAGCTCGCCTTGCCGATGACCACGCTCGCCTGGATGAGCATGCGCGAGATGGTGTCCGGCAGCGGCGCGACCGCCTCGATGCGCGAGCGCAAGGCGTCGCTGTCGAGCCCCACGGACAGCGCGCGCGCGATCGACGGCGGGGTGAGCAGGAGATCGACCTGATCGCCGACGCGCCCGATCTCGGCGAAGGCCGAGAGCCCGAGCACGGCCGAGACCTTGGCGCTCGCGCCGACGCGCAGCGCGTGCGCCTCCACGAACTTGCTCTTGCCGTTGTCCGAGCTCGGCGCCGAGCCCGCGAGCAGCGCCCGCCCGCGCGGCGTGAGCCGGAGCGCCAGATCCGCGCTGGCCACGTCCTCGGCCCCGCCGAGGTCGATGATCCCGAGCGCCGGCAGGGACTCCAGCGCGATCCGCCGCGTGATCTCGGGGACCTCCGGCGCCTCGACCGAGGCGCGCTCGGCCCAGCGGCGGACGAGCCGCTCGACCCCGGCGATCCGCTCGTCGGCCGCGAGGTAGCCCTGCAGCGACTGCCACGGCACCCAGCGGCCCTCGCCGAGGTCGTGCAGCGCGTCGAGCACCATCTCGCGGAGCGCGCCGATGGGGCTCGCGTCGCGGTTGTCGGACGCGACCCGGAGCACCTCCCGCTCGGCCCGCGCCTCATCCCACGCGCCGCCGCGGCGCCACGTCGTGAACAGGAGCGGCGTCAGCTCCTGCACCTGGAGCGAGCCAGGCGGCGTGGCCGGCGACGCGGCCGAGGCGTCCCAGAGCCCGACCGCCCGCGACAGCGCGGCGACGAGCGCGACGCTCTCGACGTCCCGCCCAAAGCGCTGCCCCAGCCGGACGAGCAGCGACCGCGGCGTGCCGACGCCGGGGCGCACGTCGCTCCCCGGCTCGCGCACGCAGTAGGCGAGCGCCAGGGCGAGCATCCCCGGATCCGACGCGAAGCGGGCGCGCCGCGGGGCGTGGTCCTCCTCGAGGACGAACGACCGGATCTGCTCCCGCCGCTTCTCGCGCATCCGGCGGCGATCCGCGCCCACGATGGCGGCGACCTCGGTCGGCACGACGTGGCGGTTCGGGTGGATCGGGATCAGGAAGGCGCGGCGTTCGAGCGCGAAGCCAGCGCCGCGCCGGCTCGCCGTCACCCCGCTCGCGCTGCGGAGGCGCATCGGCTCCCGCTCCAGATCGAGCAGCTCCTGCGTGTCGACCTCGCCGCCGACGGACTCGATCGCCTCGAGCAGGCGGCGCTCGACCGGCGCGAGGCGATCGATCTCCTCGCGGAGCCGGTCCGGATCGCTCAGCGTCTCCCAGGCGACCTCGAGGGACAGCGCGATGGGCGGCGTGGCCGGACGGCCGAGGTAGTGCGTCGCGATCGCGCTCATCGTCTCGAACGGCGCCTGCGCGAGAAGCGCCCGGATCGCCCGCGGGTCCTCGCTCTCCCAGCTCTTCAGCTGGACCAGGAACGCCGCGGGGAGCACGAGCTCGATGCCTTCGTCGGTCTTGCGCGCGTAGACCACGCCGCGCGCGATGAGCGGCTCGAGCCCGGCCGGGAGCGAGGGGACGACGAGCACGCCGCCCGCCTCCGCGATGCGGTGGAGCAGCTCACGGCTGGCGGTCGGGAGCCGCGACGGATCGCGTACGTCGGGGAGGCCGACGAGCGCTCGAGCCGCCTGAGAGGGCGCGTCGATCCGCTTCGCCGCGTCGATGCGGATCCCCATGCGCGTGATGAGGCCCTTGAGCTCTGACTCCGGGAGGGCGCGGAGGATCGCGTCGAGCCGCCTCGGCGACTCGTCGAGCTCAGCCTCATCACTGCTCGCCATGCCTCCCGATTCGCGTGTCACCCGACCTAGCTCCTCATCTGCAGGATTCCCCCGCCCCGACTGTCGTCCGTTGGTCGTGGTCATGCGTTCGACCTATCTCCCGAAGTTCCGATGACCCACGTTAACCAGCGGAATAGCCAGCCTCCTAACGTACACCAGGATGCTCGTCCAGCTTCAAGAAATCGAGCACTTTCCTCCTCCGTTCACAATTTTCTCCGTTCACAATTTCGTCGCGGGCCTCGGCGGCGTTCTCGCTCGGTTCTCGCTCGCGCCTCGTTCAGTTCTCGCTCGCGCCTCGTTCGGTTCTCGTTCGCTCGTTCGCGGCGTCGTGCAACACCATCGCCGGATTCCGGCTCAGGATTCCTGATGCTCACCGCCGCTTCGCTCTCCGCCTGAGCCGTCTCGAGGTCTTGTGTCGTACGGCGGAGCCGCACGCAATCGCACGACCTCGCACGCACGCGCATGCGCCGGTTGCGTTCGCGCGCCGCGGCGCGCGATGCACGGCGCGACACGTCTCTACGTTACGCTCGACGTCGACCGCGACATTCCGCGCCGGCGTGACTGCCCCCCGCCGCGAGGATTCCGTCGCGCGCCGCGCGCGCGACGCCGCGGCGTCGCGCGCGCCTCGGTCGCCGGGGGAGCCGACCGGGTCGCCCCATCGCCCGCGAGGAACGCTCCCCGACGAGCCGCGCTTGCCTTCCCGTAGGCTCGCGTGGGAACGTCGCGTACCTCCTTGATTTCCCGCCCCTGTCCGATGCGCATCATGCTGTGCTCCACGCCGCACGCCCGGAGCGGCGCGGCCTCCTCTCCGCGCACACGCCCGCAGCTGGGCGCCATCAGGCGGCTCCTGAGTGACCCGCCGCCCTTCGCGCCCATGGGGTCGCGTGGAGAACCATCGTGATCCTTCGTGACCCGGTCCACGGCCTGATCGAGTTCGAGAGCGGCGAGGCGGCGATCGTCCCGCGCCTGCTCGGCGCCCGCGAGGTGCAGCGGCTGCGGCGGATCCGGCAGCTCGGGCTGACCTCGCTGGCGTACCCGGGCGCCGAGCACACCCGCTTCTCGCACGCGCTCGGGGCCGCTCACGTGATGCGCCTCCTGATCGCGAGGTTCCGCCAGATCGATCGCGACCTCCCGTTCTGGCAGAGGGTGACCAGCGATCGCGCGCGCGACGCGATCGCCGCAGCGTTCTTGCACGATCTCGGCCATGGCCCGCTCTCGCACCTGTTCGAGGAAGCCATGCCGGGCGCGCTCCACCATGAGCGCTGGACCGAGCGCATCCTGCTCGACCCGGCCTCGGACGTGCACCAGGTGCTCGTGCGCCAGGATCCATACCTGCCCCAGCGGGTGGCCGACCTCATCGGCGGTCGACACGAGCTGCCGTACCTCGCCAAGGCGGTGAGCGGGACCTTCGACGTCGATCGCTGCGACTACCTGCTGCGCGACGCGCACGCGACGGGCGTGAGGTACGGCGAGTACGATCTGCCGTGGCTGCTGCGCAGCCTCAGGTTCAGCGACGTCCAGGTGGAGATGCCCGGCGGCGGCGCCGCTTCTGCCCCGCCCGCGCCCGCGCTCGCCATCGACGGGACGAAGGGGATGCGCGCCATCGAGTCGTTCCTCCTCGCCCGCTACTTCATGTTCCAGCAGGTCTACTTCCACAAGACCACGCGGAGCGCGGAGTGGATGATCGGCGCCATCCTCCGGCGCGTCGTGGCCCGCCTCGCCGCCGGCGACCGGATCCCCGAGGTCCCCGCCGCCGTCGCGGCGATGGCCGTCGGCGAGATGCCCACGCTGGAGCAATACCTGGAGCTCGACGATCAGGTCCTGCTCGGGGCCATCCACGCGTGGGAGAACGCGTCCGACCCCGTGCTGTCCGATCTCGCCCGCCGCCTGCGCGCGCGCTCGCTCTTCAAGTCGGTCGAGCTGTTCCCGGAGCCCGGCGAGACGCCCGCCGGACGCGACGAGCGGCGCGCGGCGGCGCTCGCGACCGTGCGCGAGATCGCGCAGGGCGCCGGGCTCGACCCGGAGGTGTACGTCGGCGTCGACGTCGCCGAGGACACGCCCTACGCCGAGGACGAGTCGCTCCTGGTCGTTTACCCGAGAGGACGCCCGCGGCGCCCCGCCGAGGTGTCCTTCTTGCTCGAACGGCTGCGCAACGAGACGATGACGCGCATCCGGATCCTCTTCGCGCCCGAGCTGCGAGATACCGTGCGGGAGGCGCTGGTACGCTGATGGCCACCACGAACAAGGCAGCACGGGGATCGGTCGAGCCCGCGCGGGCGCTCCGCCCGGCGCGCGAGCGCCGCGCCGCCGCCAGGGCGCTCGCCGGCGCCGCGGCGCTCGCGGCGCTCGCGGGGGCGTCCGCGGCGCGCGCGGACGGCGGCGGCGCGGCGCGCGCGGACGGCGACGGCGCGTACGGCCGCCTCGACGGAGACCTCGATCTGCGCGTGGGCGCGGGCGCCTCGTTCGCGAGCGGGGGCCCGGCGCTCTGCGCGCACGGCGCCGCCGCCTACCTCTCGACCGCAGGCCTGTACGCGCACTACACCGACGCGCTCGGCGCGCAGGGAGCGACCGTCGCGCGCTCGATCGCGGGCGGCGTCTTCATTCAACCGCTGTTCCTCGGCCGGTACGCGAGCGACCTCGAGCTCGGCGCGCCGTGGCTCGACCTGCTCATCGACTCGGTCGCGCTCGGCGTGGGCTCGTTCTGGGAGGCCCCGCCCGGCGGCGGGCTCGCGTCGGAGCCCGGGCTCGAGCTCTCGCTGTCGCTCGACGTGCCGCTCCTGGGCCGCGCCACGGGCCCGTTCCTCGGCGTGCGGGGCGCGCTCCGCTGGGGCGGACCGGCGCTCGCGGGCGACGCGAGCCCGCGCGACGAGCAGCGGGCGCTCGTGTCGATCGCGCTGAGCTGGCACCACGTCGTCTCCGCGCACATCGTCGATGCCGGCGACCGCGCCCCCGCCCAGGTGGCGGCGAGGCGAAGCGAGGCCGGCGCGGGGGGCCGTTGAGCGCCGCGCTCGACGCGCTGCGCGCGGCGCTCGTGTCGGCGTTCCGCGCCGGGCTGGCGGAGCTCGATCCCGCGGGGCTCGTCGAGCGCGCGCTCGACGCCGAGGCCGGCGCGCCCCACGGCCGCGTGGTCGTGATCGCGGCCGGCAAGGCGGCGCTCGGGATGGCCCGGGGCGCGCTGCGCAGCTGGGGAGACGGCATCGCCGGGGGGCTCGCGGTCACCGTCGCGGACCCGGCCACCCCAGCGCGCGATCCGCATGTCGCGCAGGTCGACCCCGAGGAGGCCGCGCTGCGCCCGCTGCGCCTGATGCGCGCGGCGCACCCGATCCCCGACGCGCGCAGCGTGGAGGCGGCCGAGGCAGCGCTCGCCGCGGCGACCGCGCTCGGGCCCGACGATCTCCTGCTGGCGCTCATCTCCGGCGGCGCCTCGGCGCTGCTCGCGGCGCCGCCCGAGGGCGTGTCCCTCGCGGACAAGCAGGCCCTCGTGGCGGCGCTCCTGGAAGGGGGCGCCCCGATCCAGGAGGTCAACCTCGTTCGTCGGCACCTCTCGCGGATCAAGGGTGGGCGGCTCGCCGCTGCGGCGGCGCCAGCGCGCGTGCTGACCCTGCTCATGAGCGACGTCGTGGGCGGGCTCCCGCACGACATCAGCTCGGGCCCCACCGTCCCGGACCCGACGCGCGTGGAGGACGCGTTCGCCGCGCTCCACCGCCGGGCCCCTCGGCTCGCGCGGCTCGCGCCCGCGCTGAGCGAGTCGCTGAAGCCAGCGGACGCGGGCCTCGTCGAGGCGCGCGTGCTCGCCGATCCGGACAAGCTCGCCGAGCGCGTGGCGGCCGCCCTCGCCGACAGCGCGGGGCTGCGCGCGGTCGCCGCCCCGGCCGAGGACGGCGACGCGCGCGCGATCGTCGAGCGCCGCCTCGCGCTCGCGCGCGCGCTCGCCCCGGGCGAAGCGGTCGTGATCCCGTGCGAGCCGACGCTCGCGCTGCCGACCCGGCGCGGCGCCGGCGGCCGCGCGGGGTGGATCGCGCTCGCGGCCTTGCGCGATCTGCCGCCGGGCGTCGCGCTCCTCTGCGCGGCGTCCGACGGCGCCGACGGCAGCTCCGGCGCGGCGGGCGCGGTCGTCGCCCGGCCTGCGGCCGCCGCGATGGACGACCGCGCGATCGACGCGGCGCTCGCGGGCTTCGACGACGCCGCCGCGCACCGCGCCCTCGGTACGCGCGTCGAGACCGGCCCGACGGGCCACAACCTCACGGACCTGCACATCGTCGCGCGCGCGAGCTGATCGTCGGCGCGCCAGGCCCGCGACACGTGCGCGCGCCGACGCGGCTGCGCGCCGACGCGGCTGCGCGCGGCCCCCCCGCGCCGCTCGCCGCGTTGCCCGGCGCGGTGCGCTCCGCTCACCGCGCGCCGCTCACCGCGCTGCCCGGCGCGGCCTCACTGCGGCTCGGCGGCGGCCGCGGTCGTGTCGCCCATCGCCTCGCGCACGGCGAGGGCGAGCGCGCAGCTGTTCGCCTGCCGCTGCCGCGCCTCGAGCACGCTCCCCTCGACCGACGGCGTTCCGCCGATGAGATGGCCGCTCGCCTCGCGGCGCACCCGCAGGATGGGCTTGCCGTCCGACAGCCGCCACACCCCGACCCGCGCCATGTGCGGCACCCCGAGCAACGCCTCGGTGCTCGTCGCGCCCTCGGCCGGCTCGTCGAGGACGACGAGGTAGTACTGCGCCCGCGTCAGCAGCTCCGCCGCGAGCGGCACGTCGTCGCGTATCGTGTCCTCGAAGCTCGACTCCAGGAGCCGCAGGCGCAGCTCGCTCGACGCGTCCTGCGCGTCGCGCACCCACTCGTCGGAGAGGACGTGCATCGTCCGGTAGGCGACGCGCAGGTTGAACGGCTGTGCGGGCCGCGAGCAGCGCTCGGCCTCGTTGCAGTACTCGCCCGCAGGGCAGTCCCGCGTGCGCTTGCACTCCGCGCCCGCCAGCGGGTTCGGGTTCGGCACCCGCAGGAGGCACGCGGTGAACGCGTCGCGCAGCGACTGCTGCGCGTTCTTGCGGACGGCGTCGACGCTCGCCGCCTCGTCCACGCGGAGGCGCAGGTAAATGCCCGCGAGCTCGCGGAAATTCCACGCCTTGAGCGCCTCCCGATCCACGAGCTCGGCGCCCGCGCTCCGCGCCAGATCGAGCGTCCAGCCCTCCACGCGCTCGCGCATCGGGAACCAGCGCGGGCCGAGCTCCACGGCGACCGCGCGCTGGCGCGCCATCAGCTTCTGTCGTGCGCTCTCGATCTGCCCCTGGGACCACTTCCAGTGGAGGATCGCCGAGACCGCGAGGACGAGCGCCGTGTAACCCCAGAACTTCCCCCGGGGCCAGCGCATCTTCGAGCGCGCTTCCCGCGCCCTGTAGACCGAAGGCAAGCCGCGTTCGCGGGGCGGCTGTTCAGACGACATACGAGAGGCTCCACGCTGGAGGCACCGGTGCGATCACGCGCGCGCGGCGGCCTCCTCCACACGGGCTGCGCGGAGGGGAACGCCGCGCCGAGCGCGCCGCTGTTGCCACCACGTCCGATGGTGACCGGGGCCGCCGGGCATCGCCCAGCGCGCCCCTTCCTTCTGTGCTCGATAGGTCAAGAAGCGAGGATCACTGCGACTTCGGGAGCTTGCTGACCATGAAGCTGACGTTCGGGTAACCGGCGAACGCCGCGGTCTGGAACACGCTCTTCACGACCAGCGCGGGCACGTTCTGATCGACCTGGAGGATGCACACGCCCGGGAACGGCTTGTTCGGCTGCACCTGTTTCCACAGCTCGCGCTTGTTCTTGAGCAGGTTGAAGAGCTCGTCGATCTTCTGGAGGCGCCCGAGCTCCTCGATCGCGCGCGTCGAACCGGCCAGGGCGCCGTCGACGAGGATCTGGTTGCCGTTCACCGCCACCATCGGCGCGTCGATGACGTCTTCGACGTTCTCCGCCTTCGGGAGCTTGACGTTCTTGTCGACGGCGATCTCGCCCGACGCCGAGAAGGACATCAGGAGGAAGATCACGGTCACGACGAGGAAGTCGATGAAGCTCACGAGGTTGAGCCCCGCGTTCGGGCTGCGTGCGCCGTGCCCCGACACCTTGTTCCACACGAACCGCAGCGGCACGCCCTTCATCAGCCGGCGGCCCGGCTGGTGGATCACGTGAGCGTGGGGGTTCTTGTGGTGCTTCGGATTGAACCTATCCATGTGCGCGCTCCTGCCTCAGCGGACCGAGAACGTCATGTTGAACACGGGGACCTGCTTGTTCCCCTCCGGCAGCCTCATCTCGCGCTTCGGCGCGTAGAGCGCGTCGAGCACCGCGACGATCTCCTTGAAGGGCGTGCGGTTGTCGGTGTGGAGGATCGCCTGGTCGAGCTTCTTGTCGCTCGGATCCCGGTGGCCGCCGTGCGTCTTCCACTCCTCCTCGATCCGCTTCGCCAGCTCCGGGTAGCGGATGATCTTGGAGCTCGGGTCGCCGAGCTCGACCGGCGCCTTGTTCACCTTGACCTCGTTCACCACCGTCGCGCCCTGCTTCCACACGAGCCCGAACTCGCTCTCGCCGATGTGCAGGTTCAGCACCTTCTCCGGCGTCTGCGGGGTGAGCTCCTTGTTCGGATCGGGCGGGCCAGGGACCTGGGCGTCCGCGTTCATCCGTGAGTTGGTGACCCAGACCGCCGTGATCAACAGGAATGCAATCGTGACCATCAGCAGGTCGATGAACGGGATCATGTTGATATCGCTGTTCGTCGACCGCTTCTTGCCGCCACCGTCGCCGACGTCTACGCCGCCCATATTGCCTTCCCAACGTGAGCCGGAGCTCACTTATCCAAGTTGTTGCGGGAACACCCTGCTCGCAGCTCGCGGAGGGCCACCATGCTGGGTCTGACTTCGTCGCTCTTCTGAAGTTCCCGGGGCCCCGCCGGCGCGAGCCGCACGGGGCTTCGAGGCGCGAGAGCGGGCCCAGGCGGAAGCGCGCGGGACGCGCTCGACGACCTGGGCCCGCCGGGGACCATCAGGCAGCCGCCTGACCGACCGCTGCGACATTCACCTTCTGGCGGTTCGCGACGACGAGGTTGAGGATCTGCACCGACGCCTCGTTGATGTCGTCCTCAATGTGCTGCGTCTTGCCGTTCAGCACGGCGAAGCCGATGAGGCCGATGATCGCCACGCCAAGGCCGAAGGCGGTGCAGTTCATGGCCTCGGAGATGCCGAGGGCGAGCACGCGGGCCTTCTGGCTCGGGTCGACCGACTCGCCGGCGACGGAGCCGAAGGACTTGATGAGACCCGTCACGGTCCCGAGCAGGCCGGAGAGCATCGCGAGGTTCGCGAGCAGCGCGAGGTACGAGGTGCGCGCGCTGATCTTCGGCAGCTCACGAAGAGCCGCCTCGTCCATCGCCGCCTGGACCTCCTCGTCCGGACGGTTCACCTTGACGAGACCGGCCTGGACGATGCGGGCCAGCGGGGCGTTCGCCGCGGAACACATCTTCACAGCCTTGGCGACATCGCCCGCGAGGATGCACTTCTGCATCGTCGCGAGGAAGACGTCCTTGTTGATGGACGAGCCGAACAGGTAGAGGGCGCGCTCGACGATGATGCCGATCGTCAGGATCGACCAGAACAGGATGGGCCACATGCCCCACCCACCCTCTTTGAAAGCTTCATACGCTCCGTGCATTGCTTCTGTCCTCCAGTTCGCCTCGCGTCCCCGGGATGAGGTTTCGCGCAACTCGATCGGTTCCCTATGTCAGACTCGTGTTGCCGAGGGGCGGCAGTCTTTCACTCACACGTAAGAACGGATGAGAGGCCTATTTTGCTTGGCGGCGCTGGCCGTGGACGGCTTGCTCCTGTCGCTCTCTGGCGAGATGCCCACGGGACGCTAGCCGAGCGGCGCTGACCTCTGCAAGAGTCCTGATCGTCTCTTCTGGTCCCGGCGCCCGGCGCCGTCCCAGCTCTCTCACCTGTCGTCCAAGACTGACTTCGCGTCGTCACGCCAGGGGCCCGTGGTGGCTCTGGGCGCGGCTCCCCGTTCACCGCAGAGCGTGCCGCCATCCGGCCAAGCTACGCCGATGCACCCGGGGGACTCGCGCATCTTCGCGATTGAGACCCGGCGCCGTCAAGAGAGATTTGGCCACACGTGAGCGCTCTGATGCGGGCAAAACTTTACAACAATCGCAGGGTTATGTCACCATTCGCCGGGGCGCGCGGCGCGCCGGCCCGCAGCGGATCCCGCGAAGCCTGGGGAGACGCGGCGCGCGGCGCGCGGTCCGACGGCCGACGGCGCGGCAGCGCACCGCGGCAGTGCGAGCGGCATTACCCCGAGAGGATGCGCAGTGACGCAGCGAGCGAGCGAGCGCTGGACCGGTAGAGCACGGCCGCCTGGCCGGGCGCCGGCGACGGGGACGAGTCAGGGAGCTCCGTACCCCTCCGGCCTCGATCGGCCCACGCCGCCGCGCCGCGGCCGGCGCGCTCGCTGCGAGAGGCGCCGCTGGTTCTCCGGGGATTTGCGGCGATCCCGGCCTCTCGCCGCCCGGCGCGGCCGCATCGCCGAGCTTGCGCACGGGATCGGGCGGCAGTTATAGTCGCCGCGCCTAGAGATTGTCGGGCTTCTGACGACGCTGAGAAAGGGACTTCGAGGATGCGTCATCTGCTGATGTTGGCGGCCGAGGGTGGTGGCGAAGGCGGGATGTGGGAGGCCATCAAGCACAATCCGACCTTCCTGATCGCGAACCTGGTCGTCTCGGCGGTCGTGGTGACGATCATCATCGAGCGGACCGCGTTCCAGCTGGGACGCTACCGCGTGAACTCCAAGGAGTTCTTCGCGCAGGTCAAGAAGCTGGTGGCGGCGGGCAACATCGATCGCGCCATCAAGCTCTGCGACGCCAGCGATTACCCGATCCTGCAGCTCGTGAAGGCCGGCCTGACCCACGCGAACAAGGGCGCGGACGAGATCGACGCCGCCCTCAGCGAGAAGCTGTCCGAGCTCAAGCCCGCCGTGGAGAAGCGCATCGGCGCCCTCTGGTCGCTCGCGAACATCGCGACGCTGATCGGCCTCATCGGGACGGTCTCCGGCCTGATCAACACCTTCGCCTCCATCGCCGCCCAGGGCCTCTCGCAGGCCGACAAGCAGCGGATGCTCTCGAACGGCATCGCGGAGGCCATGTACAACACGGCGTTCGGCCTCGCCATCGCCGTCGTGTGCATGATCGCGCACGTCATCCTCCACACCCGCTCCAAGAACATCCAGCACGATCTGGAGGCGACCACGGAGCGCGTCTTCAACCTGCTCACGATCAGCAGCAAGCCTGGCTACTAGCCCATGGCGGACCCGCAAGACGTCCCGCTCAGCTCGGCGCAGCGATCGAAGATCCGGCGCCTCTCGCAGCCCAAGGAGCCCGAAGCCGGGGAGGAGGCCGGCGAGCTCAACGTCGTTCCGTACCTCGACATCATCACGAACATCCTCATCTTCGTGCTCGCCAGCGTCTCGGTGACATTCGTGTCGTCGATCGACACGACACCGCCCTCCATCGGCGGGGGCAAGGTGCGCAGCGAGCTCTCCAGCAAGGCGTTGAACCTGTCCGCGTTCATCACCAGCCAGGGGATCTCGCTGAAGACGTCGAGCGGCAACATCGCGACCGGCTGCCAGGACGTGGGCAGCGGGGTCACCGTGCCGAAGACGACGAACGACAGCTATGACTTTCCCGCCCTCACGGCGTGCGCGAAGCGCCTCAAGAACGCCCGCCCCGAGTTCAAAGAGGAGACGCAGGTGACGATCACGGCGAACCCGGGCATCGACTACAAGACGATCATCGACGTGATGGACGCGCTGAGGAGCGACGCGGGGGAGGAGCTGTTCCCGGAGGTCCACTTCGGAGTCGCCCGATGAGCGCCGAGCAGCCCCCCCCGCCCCCGCCGCGGCCGAAGGCGAGCATCGTCCGCTACAAGGCGGCCCTCCGGAAGGCGATCCGCAGGAACCGGCGGGAGCCGGAGATCGACTTCCTGAACATCACGGCGATGCTCGACCTGATGACGATCATCCTCGTCTTCTTGCTGAAGAGCGTGGGGTCGTCGGCGGCATCCATCCCGCAGTCGAAGGACCTCACCCTGCCGAAGTCGGTGATGCAGTCCGAGCCCTCCCAGGAGGGCGTGGTGGTCATCGTCTCGAAGTCGCAGATCCTGGTCGGCGAGGATCCGACCCCGATCGTCCTCTTGCCCAACCGCGAGCAGCTCGCCCAGTCCGGCGTCGACGCGAAGTACAAGCGCAGCGGACCGAACGATCTCTATATCGTGCCGCTCGCGAACGCCCTGTCCCACGCGCGCGAGACGGACAAGGCCATCCGCGCCGCGAAGGGGCTCGATCCTTCGTCGTCCGAGGCGATCATCGTGGCTGACGCCACCACGCCCTACCGCCTGCTGATCGAGGTCATGTTCACCCTCGGGCAGAGCGAGTTCGGCAAGTACCACCTGATGGTCCTGAGCGGCAACAAGCAGTAAGCCGCCCCCTGCCCTTCCGGTAAGCCCGCCGCCGCCGATCA
The DNA here is from genome assembly GCF_051529605.1 of Sorangium sp. So ce296. Classification (NCBI taxonomy): domain Bacteria; kingdom Pseudomonadati; phylum Myxococcota; order Polyangiales; family Polyangiaceae; genus Sorangium; species Sorangium sp. So ce296. The sequence continues at coordinate 11,544,468 of NZ_CP150325.1, read as the reverse complement.
GCTTGCCCTCGCGCCCTCGCGACGCGCGCTCGCGAGCGGCGCGCTCCCCTCGGAGCGCGCCGCGGACCGGTCAGTCCACCGCGAACAGCTCTTCCAGGTCGGCCTTGGTGAGCTTCTTGGCGCCGCCCGCGTCCTCGCTGAGGACGGAGGCGACGAGCTGGCGCTTCTTGTCCTTGAGCAGCAGGATCTTCTCCTCGATCGTGCCCGCGGCGATGAGCCGGTAGGCGGTGACCACCTTCGTCTGCCCGATGCGGTGGGCGCGGTCGGTGGCCTGCTGCTCGACGGCCGGGTTCCACCACGGATCGAAGTGGATCACCGTGTCCGCCGCGGTGAGGTTCAGGCCGGTGCCGCCCGCCTTGAGGCTGATGAGGAAGACCGGCACGCTCGGGTCGTTCTGGAAGCGCTCGACGCGCTCCGGCCGATCCTTCGTGGAGCCGTCGAGGTACTCGTAGGCGACGCCGTCCTCCTTCATCGCCTTCTCGATGAGCTTCAGCATCATCACGAACTGGCTGAAGACGAGGACCTTGTGCCCGCCCTCGACCGCGTTCGCGATGAGCTCGCGGACCGCGACGAGCTTGCCCGAGTCGTCGTCGCCGAACTCGCGCGGCAACCCGAGCAGCCGCGGATCGCAGGCCGCCTGCCGCAGGCGGGTGAGGCCGGCGAGGATCTGCAGCTGGCTCTTCGCGAGGCCGACGCGCTCGACCTCGCCGAGGACCTGCGCCCGCACCTCGCGCGCGACCTGCAGGTACAGCGCCCGCTGCTCGCCGGTGAGATCGCAGATCTGATCCATCTCGATCTTCTCCGGCAGATCCTTCGCCACCTCCTGCTTCGTGCGGCGCAGGATGAACGGGTGGATCGCGGCGCGGAGCCGCTGCGCGGTCTTGTAGTCGCCCGCCTCGATCGGCCGCGAGAAGCGGGCCTCGAACTTGTCGAGCGAGCCGAGCAGGCCCGGCGAGACGAAGTCGAAGATCGACCAGATCTCCGACAGCCGGTTCTCGATGGGCGTGCCCGTCAGGGCGAGCCGGCGCTTCGCGCGGAGCCGCTTGGCGGCGGCGGCGGTGGCGCTCATCGGGTTCTTGATGTGCTGCGCCTCGTCGAGGATGGCGTAGCTGAGGTCGAGCTGCGCGAGGAAGTCCTCGTCGCGCCGGAGGAGCGCGTAGCTCGTGATCACCACCTCGGCGGCCTTGACCTCGTCGATCTGGTCCTTGCGATCGGCGCCGTGCCAGAGGGCGACCGAGAGCGACGGCGCGAACCGGGCGAGCTCGCGCTCCCAGTTCGTCACGACGCTCGTCGGGGCGACGATCAGCGCGCGCATGTGCTTCTCCTCCTGCTTGACGGCGAGCAGGAGGGCGATCGTCTGGACCGTCTTGCCGAGGCCCATGTCGTCGGCGAGCACGCCGCCCGAGCCGATGTCATGGATGAACTTGAGCCATGACAGGCCGGCCTCCTGGTAGGGGCGGAGCGTCGCCTTCAGGTTGCGGGGCCGCTTGGTGCTGCCGATCTCGTCGATGTTGCTGAGCTTGTGGAAGAGCTCGCGCGCGGCGGCGGTCACGTTCGAGCCGCTCGCGTGCTGGAGCAGCTCGTGCACCCGGCCGGCCTGCGCGAGCGGCAGCCGGCCGTTCCTGCCGGCCGCCATCATCAGCTCGACCTCGCGATCGAGCATCGCGCGCACGGCGTCCGGATCGAACGCGGCGAACGACCCGTCCTCGAGGCGGACGTAGCGCTTGCCCTCGGCGAGGCAGCGGCGCAGCTCGTCGCGATCGACGCCGACGCCCTCGCTCTCGAAGCTGAGCTTGACGTTCAGCCAGTCCATCCCCGAGGTGACCTTGGCGAAGACGCCGATCGGCCTGCTGCGCACCTGCGTGTCGACGAGATCCTCGGGGACGAAGAGGTCCCAGTCGTCGGGGAGCTCGGCGAGGCCCTCGGTCCAGAACGTGAGCGCCTGATCGCCGTTCGCGATGAAGCCCTGGCCGGTCTCGTCCGGCTTGAGCCCGAGGGCGAGCAGCTTGCTCGCCGCCTCCTGCTGCGCGGCGATGTCCACGCGGATGCAGCGGGCGCGCTTCATCCCCTCCTCGGGCGGCTGCACGAGCACCGGCGGCGATATGCCGTCGGCGCGCACGGCGACCTCCGCGTCGCCGTACGCGGCGAACAGCGTGACGCGCGCCTCGATCAGCGAGCCGCCCGCGCGCATGCGGAACGTGGGCACGAGGTCGACGACCTCGGCGATCTGGTTCAGGTCGGGCAGCTCGGCGCCGACCTCGAGGGCGATCTTGGGGAGCCCCTGCATGATGATGCGGGGCAGCTCGCTCATCGGCTCGCCGATGGTCGGCGAGCGGAGCAGGCGGCGCATCGCCGCGGGGGAGACGCGCTTGTCGATGCGGCGCGCGAGCCCCTCCTGCGTGTCGATGTGCCAGCCCGGCCAGCCCTCGAACCACCCGCCTTGCAGGAGCGAGAAGCGGCGCTTGTCGTTCCCCCGCTCGAAGCTCGCCTTCACGATGATGGTGTCGCCGCCGACGGTCTCGAGATCGAAGCGCGGCCGCAGGCTGTCCTCGCCGAAGCGGAGCTGCATCAGCGCGGGCTCGAGGAGCACGCGCTGGCCTTCCAGCAGCGGGAGCAGCTCGGCCACGTCCTCGCCGCGGATGTCGACGGCCGGGTGGCGCGGGTTGCCGCTCTCGAACCGGGCGAGCAGCCGGAGCGCGTCGCGGTCGGGCGTCGGGTAAAGCGCCTGCCAGGCGAGCGCCGCGGACGGCAGCACCGGGACGCGCGCCTCGGCGTCGAGGACGGTGACGGTCAGCGCCCCCTGGCGCACGTGGAGGCGGAACTCCACGCGGCGGGCGCCGGTGACCCCCTCGGGCGGAAGCCAGGCGCCGATCCCGGTCTGCTTGGCCGTGGCGTCGAGGACCGGCGCCGTGAGGGTGACGGCGGAGCCCGGCGGCCCGTGGGTGCCGACGACGGTCGGGACGGGCACCGGCGGCGTGATCGCCAGCCGCCCGCGGCGGTCGCGCCTGCGCACGCGCTTCAGGGCGTCCCCGCCGGCGTGGGCGGTCTGCGGGACGAGCGCCGGGATCGGCGGCTCGCGCCGGGGCTGCGCGCCGCGGGCCTGGTCGCGGATGCTGATGAGCAGCGCCGCGACGTGCTTGCAATGCTGTCCGGCCTTCTGGAATGCCGGACAGGAGCACTGGGACTGGATTCCATCGGGTGAGAGCTCGACCTTGACCGGATACGGCTCGGAGTCGGCGGCGCGGACGGTGCCGCTCGCCATCGTCTCGTTGATGGAGATGTCCTCGACGACGCGGCGGCGGAAGTACTCGAGCCCGCGGAGGAAGGTGCGGGCGCCAAGGAGCCTTCGCAGGCCACGATCGCTGAGGGTGGAGAGTGCGTCGGAGATCGGAGGCGGCACGTCGTGGGCTCGGGATACATGCGGCGGCAATTCGCCGGGATGGGTCGGGTGGACGGGACCCCTGGCGGAGCCCGCTGGATGAAGAACCGTCATCAGATGAAGAACGGCAAGAACACGATGATCACGGCGGGGAGCATCTTGATGAGCACGTGGAGCGCAGGACCGGCCGCGTCCTTGAGAGGATCGCCGATCGTGTCGCCCACGACGGCGGCGCCGTAGGTGGGGTTGTCCGCCCGCGCCCCCGTCTCATCGACGAGGTAGCGCCCACCGTGCGCGCCGGTCGCGATGTACTGCCTCGCATTGTCCCAGATCGCCCCGGTATTCCCTAAGAAGAGCGACCCGAGGACGCCTGCGACCGTCCCGGCCATGATCAGGGCCGCGACTGAATCCGCCGCGACCAGAGGATTATCTTCCGTCCTTGCAAAGCGCAAGGCAAGTCCCACGACGACGGGCGCCACCGCCGCGACGAGGGCCGGCGCGATCATATGGCGCAGCGCCGCCCGGGAGACCATCTCGACGCACGGCTCGTGGTCGCCGACGAAGCCCGGCGGCCGGGCCCGGGCCTGACGCTTCACCTCGTCGAGGACGCGGCGGCCGGCCTGGAGCACATTCCGGATACAGCGGCCGGCCAGCCAGAAGACGAGGAGGATCCCGACCAGCGCGCCGAGGTAGACCTCGGGGCGGTCGAGGCGCACGACCATCGCGGCCGTCTCGCCGCTGCTCGCCGCGCTCGACGTCAGCGCGCGCCGCCGGGACTCGTCGAGGTAGCCGGCGACGAGCAGCAGCGAGGCGAGCGCGGCCACGCCCGCCGTGTACGCCTTCGTGAGCGCCTTGGTCGTGTTGCCGACCGCATCGAGCACGAGCGTCCGCCCGCGCACGTCCGGCCGCTCGCGGGCGACCGTCACGGCGACGATGCCGCCCGCGTTGTCCACGATGGGGCCGAACGCATCCATGGCGAGGACGTAGCCCGCGGTGCCGAGCATCCCCATCGTGGCGACCGCGGTCCCGAACAGGCCCCCGCCGGCGAGCCCGGAGCGGGCGCCGAGCAGGTACGAGCCGAAGGTCGCGCCGACGACGACGAGGAGCGGGAGCACCGAGCTCTCGAGGCCGATGGCGAGCCCGCGCAGCACCGCCATCGCGGAGCCGCTGCGGGCGGCCTCGGCGAGCTCGCGCACCGGGCGGTGCCGCTGCTCGGTGTAGTACTGCGTCACGTGCAGCACGCCGATGCCCGTGGCGATGCCGATGACGCCGCACGCGAAGAAGACGACCCAGTGGGCGCCGAGCAGCCACTTGGCGGCGCCGGCGATGCCGACGGCGTGCAGGATGGCCGTGACGTAGAGCCCCCGCAGCAGGGCGTTGAAGGCGTCCTCGCGGTCGTCGGTCTTGACGACCATGACGCCGAAGAGCGTGGCGATGAGGCCGAACGCGCGGCTGACCAGCGGGAAGAGCACGACGGCGAGGGCGCTCGGGAGCCCGGCGTTGTTGCGGAAGAGCATGGCGCCGACCACCATGGCGCCCGCGTTCTCGGCGACGGTCGAGGCGAAGACGCCGGCCGCGCGCCCGGCGCAGTCTCCGACGGTATCGCCGGCCAGGTCGACGATCGTGGCCGGGTTCTGCAGGTCGTCCTCGTCGAGGCCGACCTCGGCGCCCGCGAGGTCGGCCCCGAGGTCGGCCGCCTTGGCGAAGGTGCCGCCGCCGAGCTGCGCCATCAGGGCGGCGAAGGAGGCGCCGAGCGGATAACCGGCGATGACCCAGGGGATGGTCGGCGCGAGCGCGAGCGCCTCGGCCGGCTCGGCCCCGAAGCCGCCGCGGAACGCGAGGACCGCGGCGAACAGGCCGCCGAGGCCGAGCAGGCTCATGCCGACGACGAAGAGCCCCGACACGGCCCCCCCGCGCAGGGCGATCTGCAGGGCGAGGTCGAGGGAGCGGCGGGCGCCGCTCGCCGCGCGCACGCTGGTGCGGGGCGCGATCCAGGTGGCGACCCGGCCCGTGGCGACGGCGCTGGCGGCGCCGACCGCGAACGAGAGCGTCAGCCACACCCCGAGCTCCAGCGCCGGGACCGGGTTCTTCTCCCCGGCGCTCCGGAGCAGGCCGTACGCGAGGAAGATGGCGCCGCCGAGCATCGCGGAGACCGCGGCGATCACGCTGCTCTGGCGGCGAAAATACGCCTCGGCGACGCCCTGGATGATCGCGGCTACCCGCTGCATCTCGGGCTCGACCGCGGGGCGCGCGACGACCCAGCGAGCGAGGTAGACCGCAAAGGCGAGCCCGATCAGGCCGCCGCTGAGGATGAGCGCAAGCTCCGTCATGACGGGCGGACCGGGCGCGCACCGTGGACGCGCTACCTCGGCCGGTGAGGGAGAGTGCGGGCGGTGCCCGCGGAAGCGCCGCAGGAACCCGCGCTGCAGCGGCGCACGCCTTCCCTACTCCGGCCGGGTGGGCCGCGCAAGCGAAGACGACGCGCGCCGTCCGGTCATTTCACGGCGTTCGCGTCGCGCCCGAGGGCGTGGTCCAGCCGGGTCTTCGCGACCAGCGCCCCGACGCGCGCGTTGAGCTGCAGCAGCCGCGCCGTCGTGACCTCTCTCTCCGAGTCCACGAGGTCGGTGCTCGTCGCGCGCCCGGCCCGGAACAGCTCCGATTTGACGCGCATCGCCTCCACGGCCGCCGCGAGCTGCCGCTCCGCGGTCTCGATGCTGCGCGCGGCCTTGCTCACGTCGGTGTAGGCCTGGGCCACTTCCATCCGGAGCCCGTCGCGCAGCACGGCCTTTTGCTCCGCGACCTGCGCCGTCCGGGCGCTCGCCTCGGCGGAAGCCGCCGCGGTCGTCGCGATGTCGTTGAGGACCCACGTGGCGCGGGCGCCGGCGGCCCACGTCAGGTCGAACTCCTCCCGCGCCGGGAAGATGCGCTGGTTGGGGTTCGCGTACGTGACGTCGGCGACCGCATCCAGGCGCGGGAAGTAGCCGGCCCGCGTGAGCTGCTCCGACTTCTTGAGCGAGTACAGCGTCTCGTCCAGCGCGCGGATCTCCAGCCGCTTCGAGAACGCTTCCTCCTGCAGCGTGGGGAGCGGCTGGGCCGGCGGCTGCGCGGCGACGCTGCCGGTCATGACGTCGATCCCGACCGTGAGCGGCCTGCCCTGCGCCGCCGCTCCGAGCGCGATCCGGATCTGCTCGTCGGCGACGAGGAGCGTCGCCTGGGCCTCGGTGAGCAGCTGCTCCGCGTTCGCCACCTGCGCCTCGAGACGGAGCACGTCCGCCCGCGAGAGCAGCCCCACCTCGAACGTGCGCTGCGCGTCCACGAGGTGCGCCTTCGCCTGGGACACGGCCTCGTCCCGGACGACGACGAGCCCCTTCAGCCCGACCCAGTTGAAGAAGGAGATCTTCGCGTCGGCGGCGATCTTCAAGGCCTCGGCCTGCACCTCGAGCTTCTTCGCGGTCTCGGAGTGGGACGCCGCCGCATATCCCTGGGAGATGCGGAGCACGTAGTCCGAGATGGGCACCGCCAGGCTCGCCGACAGCGAATACTGGTTGAGGATCTGCGCGCCCAGGCCGAACTGCGCCAGCTGCGGGTTCTGCTCCACCTCGGACAGGCGCATGTAGCTGCCTGTGAGGGTGATGCGCGGAAAGAAGTTCACCGCCGCCTGGTCGACCCGCGCGGACGCGGCCCTGAGCTCGGCCTGCTTGGCGCGAAGCGACGCGTGCGTCTGCAGGGCGATCTTCGCGAACTCGTCCGGCGTCAGCCCTCCCGGCTGGGGGGCGAGCGCGGTGGCGAGCGGATCGGCCTTCGGCGCCGGCAGCTGCGCCGCAGCGACGGGAGCCTGGGGGGGCTGCGGCTGACCGGCAGCGGGAGGCGCGGGCGCGGGCTGCGGGGCGGCCGGGGGCGGAGCGGCCGGCTGCGCCGCGGCGGGCGGTGCGATGAGCCCGAGGGCGAGCAGCCCGGCGAGCGTCGAGGCCAGCGAGATGCTGCGTCGAGACGAGGGTGCGGTGCTTTTCATGACCGGTGGGTCACTTATGGGCGGTGAAAGCACCCGTCAAGATCGCAGGCGATCGCGCGCGTCACGCCTCGGCGATCGCTCGCCTCGCCCTCGCGCGAACGTGACCGGGCAGCCGGCGCGCTCGGCGCACGGCGCGTGTCGCCGCGCGAGCGCGCATGAATCCGAGGAGGCGCCCGGCGCGGGCCAAGACCGCGCTGGCGACGTGGTCTGACGTGTTCGTCATGCCGTGCCGCAATGGGCCAGGACAGCCGGGACATGACGGCCGACTCCGGGGAGGGAGCCCCGCGTCCCAACGACGGTTCGTACCGTCCACGCGCGCTCTGTGGATGGCAGAAATCCGTCGCTTCCCCGGAGGCAACGCTTATTGCGGCGCACTATCGAATGGAAGAACATCTCACCAAGTGGCCGCCATCTTGCTTGGCGGCGACCGGAGGGCCTCACATGCATAGACTGCTTGCATCGCGCCGCAGCTTCTCCCCGATGCTCGCCATCCTCGCGACCGCATCATCGTTTGCCGCCTGCGCACCATGGGAGCTCGGTGAGGACGAGCCCCCCCAGGTCGATGATCCCAGCAGCGTCGCGATCGCGGCGGAGCCGCCCCCCGCCATCAGCGGCGGGACGCTCGCCGTGAGCAAGAGCGCTGCGCGGGCGGTCGCCGCGGACCCGGATCGCGACCGGGTGTGGGTCGTGGACCTCGAGGGACAGCGGTTGCTCGCGGAGATCGCCCTGGAAAAGGGCGACGAGCCGGGCCGGGTCGTGGAGGACGGCGCGGGGCGGTTCCACGTCGCGCTCCGCCGCGGCGGCGCGGTCGTCACGATCGACGCGGACAGCGGGAAGATCGTCGGCCGGCGCGCGGTCTGCGCGGCCCCGAGGGGGATCGCGTACGACGCAAGGACCGACGCGCTCCACGTCGCGTGCCTCGGCGGCGAGCTCATGACGCTCCCGGCGGCCCGCGGAGCCGCGACGCGCCACCTGCAGCTCGACCGCGACCTGCGCGACGTGGTCGTGGACGGGGATCGCCTCCTGGTCAGCAAGTTCCGCTCGACGGAGCTGCTCACCGTCAGCGCGGACGGCAGCGTCGCGGAGCGGCAGAAGCTCCCGCACTTCAACCTGTTTGGGCAGGAGTTCGCGCCGACCGTCGCCTGGCGTACGGTCGGCCTGCCGTCCGGCGGCGTCGCGGTCGTGCATCAGCGCGCCCTCGTCGCGCCCGTCGAGGTCGTCGAGGGGGGCTACAGCTCCGGCGGGTGCGACGGGAGCATCGTGCACAGCACGGTGACCGAGGTCGGGGCCGCCGGCTCCACCGAGCGCCCGAGGATCTCCCCTGCCTTCCCGTCCGCGACCCTCCCGGTCGATCTCGCGGTGTCGGCCGACGGCATGTCGTACGCCGTCGTCGCGGCAGGCAGGAGCGAGGTCCTCATCACCACCTCGACGATGTTGAACGCGAACGCGCTCATGGACTTCGGGGACGGGGCGGGCTTCAACAACGGCGAGGGGACCTGCATCGATGCGGAGCAGCGGGTGGCGGTGGACGGCGAGCCCACCGCCGTCGCGTTCGCCGGCAACGCGGTGATCGTGCAGACGCGCGAGCCCGCGGCCATCCACGTGCTCGGGACCCCTGGCATCTCCAGCAACCGCGTCATCACGCTCCCCGGCGAGAGCCGGAGAGACACCGGTCACGAGATGTTCCACAGGAACGCGTCCGGCCCGATGGCCTGCGCGTCGTGCCATCCGGAAGGCGGCGAGGACGGCCACACGTGGGTCTTCAACCCGATCGGTCCTCGGCGCACCCAGTTCATGAGCGGCGGGATCCTCAACACCGCGCCGTTCCACTGGGACGGCGACATGTCGGGCATCGAGGCCATCATGGACGAGGTGTTCGAGCGGCGCATGGGCGGCGTGCACCAGGGGCCCCGCCGGGTGAACCTCTTCGCCCGGTGGATCGACAGCCTCCCGGCGCCGCCAGTGTCGCTGGTGCCTGACCAGAACGCGGTGGCGCGGGGCGAAGCCCTCTTCCACGACAAGGCCGTGGATTGCGCGCGCTGCCACGCGGGCGCCCAGCTCACGAACAACCAGTCGTTCGATGTCGGCACGGGCAAGCCCTTCCAGGTGCCGTCGCTGGTCCGCATCGGCGCGCGCGCGCCCTTCATGCACAACGGCTGCGCCGCGACGCTGCGCGACCGGTTCACCGACACCACCTGCGGCGGCGGCGACCTGCACGGCAAGACATCCCACCTCGACGCGGACCAGATCGACGATCTGATCGCCTACCTCGAGACCCTCTGACCCCCCTCCCCGCCGGCTCCCCGGCTGGATTTCCGCCGCGGAGCCCGCCCGGATCGCGCCCCCCTCACCGCGAATGATGTAACCCGCGCCGAGCCGCGATATGCTGGCGGGGCGTGAACGTCGCAGAGAAAGTCGCCACCCTCGAAGCGCTCCTCCAGCGGGTGCAGCGGAACGCCGCTGCGCCTCGAACCCGGTCGCAGCTCCCGGTCTCCGCCGAGCTCGTCCCGCACCGCGGCGAGGCGCCCGGCGCCATCGCCAACGACACGGCGGGCGCGGCCTTGCCCGACGCCAGGTTGACCGCGGCGGAAACGTCGCCGGCGAACGAAGCACGGCCGGCAGCCGCGGCCAGCGCGGTCGCCGCGGCCGGGCTGTCGGCGCCGCGCGGCGCAGAGCCGGCCCTGGACGACGTCGGCAGCCTCGACGGCCCGGCCGGCGATGCGCGCCAGGTCGCCGCGCAGGCGTCGCAGACCGCCGGCGCGGCGAGGCAGCCGGCGGCCGCCGCCAAGGCACCGCCGCAGCCCACCGCGAAGACGCCGCCGCAGCCTGCGGTGAAGACGCCGGCGGCCACGCCCGCCGCGAGCGGAGCCAAGGCGCCGGCCGGCAAGCCGGCGACCGCCACGCCCGCGGCCGCGACGCCGGCGCGCATCCCCGCGCCGCCTCCCAGCTCCCCCGGAAGGCAGGCCGCGAGGCCCGGCGCTCCCCTCGATCTGCCGCGGGCCGAGGCCCGCGACGCCGGCCCGCAGGAGACCTATCGCCCGCCCGCGGAGCCCGCCGAGCCGAAGCCGAGGGACGCGGCCAGGCCCGCGGCCAAGGTCGCCAGGACCGCCGCGCTGGGCAAGGACGTGGCCGCTGCCGGCCCGGCGGTGCCCCCCGCGCGCGGCTCCAGCCCGCGCGCAGAGGGGAAGCCGTTCTTCCCGCACGAGGACCCTGCGGCGAGGGCGAAGGTCGCGGAGGGCGACAGCGAGCTCTCGTTCGCGGGGCTCCTCCCCGACGAGCCGGAGCCCGCGCAAAGGCCGGGCGCCGCGCTGAAGCTCCCCGCCGAGCGCAGGCCGGAAGCGGCCGCGCGCAGCTCGTTGCTCGATCGCGCCGAGGCGCCCTTCGCGACGCACGCCACGACCACACCCGTCGGCAGGGAGGGCGCCTCCGCGCTGGACACGGTCACGGCCCGCTCACCGTCGGCCGGCGAGCCGGTCACCCCCAAGGCGCCGGAGCAGATCGCCGCCGCCACGCGGCGCGCGATCGGGGAGCCCGCCGGCGAGCACGAGTTCAGCCGCGAGATGGTCGACGACGAGCCGACCGTGATCCGCGGCATGCTCGAGGACGAGCCCACGGTCATCCGCTCTCGCCCCGAGGGCCTCGAAGACGAGGAGACGGCCGTGCGCTCCGCGCGGTCCGAGGCCCAGGCGCTCGCGCGGTCGATCCAGGATCAAGAGACCGTCGAGGCGCCGCCGGGCGTGCTGCCCAAGGTGGCGAGCGAGGAGGCGGACGCCAAGCCCAGGCCGAAGCCGGTCGATCGCGATCTCCTGCCGAAGGTCATCACCAAGGACCCGCCCATCCCCGCGGAGAGGGAGCTGAAGCCGTCCGAGCGCGTCACCACGCGACCGCCCGCGGACGCCAGCGTCAGCGTCACCGATCGCCCGTCGCCGCGCCCGCGCTCCCGCGTGGGCCTGGTCATCGCGGCGGTGGTGCTCCTCGTGGGCGGCGCGGCGGTCGCGCATCGGCTCGGGTTGTTCGGCTCCGAGCCTGCGCCCCTCCCGAACGTCGCCCCCGACACCTCCCCGGGCGCGACGCAGGACGTGACCGCGCAGCCGCAGGACACGGCGCAGGCGCCGACCGCCGCGCCCGCCGAGACCGCGCCCGCGCCGTCGGCGGCGCAAACCGCGGCGCCCGCCGAGACCGCGGCGCCCGCCGAGACCGCGGCGCCCGCCGCGAGCTCGGCGCCGGCCTCGGGCAGCGCGGAGGATCTGCCGTCGACCCGTGGGCACCTGCTGGTCAACTCGTCCCAGCAGGCGTCGGTGTACGTGAACGGCTCGCTGGCCGGAAACACGGGCGAGACGCTCGACGTGCCCTGCGGGACGCGTTACGTGCGGCTCGGCAAGCTGACGACCGACAAGGCGTCGACGCCCGCGTGGCTCTCCGCAGGCCAGGCGGTCATCGTCGGCTGCCGCAAGCAGACCGTCGTCGCGATCGAGCCCACCGCGGCGAGCCCGTCGCAGGAGCGGCCGACCAAGCGCAAAGCCGCTCCCGACAACGAGGGCTCGGCCCCCGCCCCCGCCGAAGAGACCACGCCTGCCGCCCCGGCGGCCGATCCCGCTCCGTAGCCGCCCCATCCCGCGCCGGCCCGTCGCCGCCCCTGCGCCCTCGAGGGCGACTGCTCGCCCTGCAGGGGGGCGGAAGCGCAGTGCTAGGCTCGGCGCTCCATGGACTCCAAGACGGCTGCCCATCCCGGTGAGGCAGGCGCGGCGGCGAGCGAAGCCGCGGCCTCGCCGGCGCCCGCTGCGGCGAGCGCTGGACCGTTCCCGATGCGCAGCCCTGCAGGCGGCGAGCTCCTCGACGACGTCGCGGCGACAGCGCCGAGCGCCGTCGCGGCGATCGTCGCGCGCGCGCGGGCGGCGCAGGTCGCCTGGGCCGAGGTCCCGATCCGGGAGCGGGCGGAGCGCGTCGCGAAGGTCAAGAGGCGCCTGCTCGCGCGGGCCGAAGAGATCGCGACGCTCCTGCACCGCGAGTGCGGCAAGCCGATCGAAGAGGCCGCGCTGGCCGAGGTGCTGCCGAACGCCGATCTCGTCGACTACTGGACCGTGTCCATCGAGGAGCTCCTCGACGAGGCCCCCGTCGATCTCGACGCGCTCGCTTACCCCGGCAAGGCCGGGCGCATCCGGAGGGACCCGCGCGGCGTCGTCGCGCTCATCACGCCCTGGAACTACCCCGTCGCGATCCCGCTGCGCACCATCGTGCCGGCGCTGCTCGCGGGCAACGCCGTGGTCTTCAAGCCGAGCGAGGTCACGCCGCGCGCCGGCGCGCTCGTGGCGTCGCTGTTCGACGGGCTGCTCCCGGACGGCGTCCTCACCGTCGCGCAAGGCGGCGGCGACGTCGGCGCCGCGCTCATCGAGGCCGGCGTGGATCTCGTCGTCTTCACCGGCAGCGTCGCCACCGGCAAGAAGATCGCCGTCGCGTGCGCCGAGCGCCTCGTCCCGACGTCGCTGGAGCTCGGCGGCAAGGACAGCGCCGTCGTGCTGAGCGACTGCGACCTGGAGCGCGCCGCGCGCGGCGTCGTCTGGGGGGCCTTCACGAACGCCGGACAGAACTGCGCCTCGATCGAGCGCGTCTACGTCGAGCAGGCGATCGCGGATCGCTTCATCGCGCGCGTCGTCGCGCTCACCGGGCAGCTGCGAGCTGGCGTCGACGTCGGGGCGATGACCACCGCGCGCCAGGCCGAGATCGTGCGGCGCCAGCTCGACGCGGCCGTCGAGGGCGGGGCGGAGATCCTCGCCGGCGGCGCGCCGGAAGCGGGATCGCTCGCCTTCCCGCCGACGGTGATCAAGCTCGATCGCGAGGACACGCCGCTGCTCCAGGACGAGACCTTCGGCCCCATCCTCCCCGTGATCGTCGTGGAGAGCGCCGACGAGGCGATCGCGCGCACCAACGCGTCCCGCTTCGCGCTCACGACCAGCCTGTGGACGCGCGGCTACGAGCGAGCCCACGCGCTCGCCCGGCGGCTGCGGTCGGGCGTGGTGACGATCAACAACCACGGCTTCACGGGCGCGCTCCCGGCCGCTCCATGGACGGGGACCGGCGACAGCGGCCACGGCGTCACGAGCAGCCCGCACGCGCTCGCGGATCTGACGCGGCCCCGCTTCGTCCTCGAGGATCGGAGCAGAGCGAAGAGCGAGCTGTGGTGGTACCCTTATACGCCATCGCTCCGGACCGTCGCCTTCGCGATGGCGCGGGCGCGAGGTGGAGCCGGCTTCTTCGGCCGTATCGGCGCCCTGGTCGAGCTCGTCGCCGCGTTCGCGAGGCGCCTGCTCGGCCGCTGATCCGGAGCATCGAGCGAACGCATGCGCCCTCTGATCCTCCTCTCCAACGACGACGGCTACTCGGCCCCGGGCCTCATCGCGGTGCGCGACGAGCTCGCCCAGCACGCTGACGTGGTGGTGTGCGCCCCCGCGGTCAACCAGAGCGCGACGAGCCACTCCCTGAGCCTGCACCGCGTCCTCCGGCTGCTGGAGGCCGCGCCCGGCGTGTTCGCGGTCGACGGGACGCCCGCCGACTGCATCTACGTGGCCCTCCACGCCGGCGCGCGCGTGCTGCCGCGCCGCCCGGATCTGGTCGTGTCCGGCATGAACCACGGGCTCAACCTGGGCTCGGACATCTTCTACTCGGGCACCGTGGCCGCGGCGCGCGAAGGGGCGCTCCGCGGCATCCCTTCGATCGCGCTCTCCGCCGACGCGGGCGCGTCGCGCCCGGACGCGGCGGCGCTCGGCGTGCAGCTCGCCCTCGCCCTCCACCGGGCCGCCGGGCAGGAGGCGCGCCGGCCGGCGCCGCTGCTCAACGTCAACATCCCCGCGGGCAGCAGCTGGCCCGTGCGCGCCACGCGCATCGGCGCGCGCCTCTACACCGAGGAGGTGATCTTTCGCCAGGATCCGCGCGGGCACGAGTACCTCTGGATCGGCGGCGCGGGCGTGCGTCACGACCTCGTCCCCGGCTCGGACACGGAGGCCTACGACGAGGGCGCCGTCAGCGTCACCCCGCTGACCCTCGACCTGTTCGCGGCGCAGCACGAGGGCGTCGCGCGGACGATCGCCGCGGAGCTCAACGACGGCCGCGCCGCCTGACGGCGCGAGCGTCGCCCTCGATCGCTTTCCGGCTCGGGTGCGCTCGCCTACGCTCGGCGCCATGTTCAACCACGACGCCCTGCCCTCCGAGCACGCGCTCCGCTACCTCAAGGCCCACCTCCGCAACGTCCCGGATTTTCCGAAGCCCGGCATCCTCTTCAAGGACATCACGCCGCTCCTCGCCGACCCGCGGGCGTTCCACATCACGCTGGATCTCCTGGCCCAGCGCTACATCGGGGAGCACGTCGACGTCGTGGTCGGCGTCGAGTCCCGCGGCTTCATCTTCGGCGGCGCGCTGTCGGCCCGGCTGAACGCGAGCTTCGTGCCCGTGCGCAAGCCCGGCAAGCTCCCGGCCGCGACCGATCGGGTGGCGTACGCGCTCGAGTACGGCACGGCGGAGCTGGAGATGCACAAGGGGTCGATCCACCCGGGGGCCAGGGTCCTCGTCGTGGACGACCTGCTCGCGACCGGCGGCACGGCGTCGGCCGCCGCTGAGCTCGCGCGCAAGCAGGGCGGCGAGATCGCCGGCTTCGCCTTCGTCGTCGAGCTGGACTTCCTGGGCGGCCGGACGCTCCTCGCGCAGCGGGCCGGCGACGGGGCCCGCGTCTACTCGATCGTGCGCTTCGCCGCGGGCGAGTGATCGTTCAGTCCTGCCCCACGCCGACCTGCAGCTTGCGCGCGACGAAGCGGCTCGCGCTGGTCGCCCGGGTCGGCCCGCCGACGGGAAACGTGATCACGACGGCGTCCGCCCCGCCCTTGGCGATGCCGCCGCCGTGCGCCCCGACCAGCTTGCCCAGGGCCGCGGCGTCGAGCGAGGCGCCGGCGCTCCGCAGCGCGTCGATCTGCCCCGCCCCGTGCAGCGCGGCCAGCGCGCCTCGATCGACCGCCGGCATCTCGGCGAAGACGCCGGACGCATACACGAGCGCCGTCGCCGCGGCCGCTGGATCCCGGCCGCGGAACCAGGCGCCCGCGTCGTGGTACGGCAGGTGCGCGCAGCGCGCGTACAGGGCGCCGAGCTCAGCGCTCGCCGCGTCGGCCATGCGATCGGCGAGCGCGACGAAGCGCGCCCGGAGCGCGGGATCGAAGTACGCCCGCGCATATCCGCCGGAGAACCGGGCGATGACGGCGCGCCACGACGGCGAGCGCCCTGCCTCCGCCTCGTCGAAGCCGGGGACGATCTCGACGAGCCCGTCGGTGATCGCCGCGAGCTCTGCGTCGGCGGCCCCCGTCAGCTTGCCCTGAGCGACGAGCGCCCCCACCCCCACCGACGCGGCGGAGACGGCCTCCTGCCCCGCCGCGCCGGCGGTGGCCTGCGCCGCGCCGAAGCCGCGCGGCGTCGCCAGCCAGAGCTCGGCGACCCAGCCCGCGAGCTCGAACGGCCCCATCGACGCCCCCGAGTAGATCCGCTTGCGAGCTGCCTCGCAGGTGCGCGCGTTCCGCGCCGCGTCCTCGCCGGCGGTCGTCTCCGGCGCGGCCGGCAAGGCGGCCGGCGCCTCCCGCGATCGAAGCAGGCGCACCGCGACGAGCACGCCGACGATCGCGAGCACCACGGCGCCGATGGGGATGACGATGTGCCGCGCCGGCCGCACCGGCGCGATCGGCGCGGGCGGCGCCAGCGAGCTCACCGCGCGGTGCGCCTGCGCGAGCCGCCGCGCGAGGTCGGACGCCTTGCGTGTGCGCAGGTCCTGCGGCAGGAGCGGCCACTGCTCGACCAGCTGCTCCAGATCGATCACGACCGGCGCCCCGCGACCGTGCAGCGCGATCTGCCTCCCCTGGACGCTCACCGCGCCCGATGTTCCGAACAGGCCCAAGGCCTCCTGGACAGCCGCCTCGATTTCCCGCGCGCTGGAGTCGTCCACGATCGCAGAGTACCCGGATTTCCTGGCGGCATGCCGTCGCAACTTTGCCGAGCGCCCGGGGCTTTCGGGCGCGGGCGCGGGGGGCGCCGGGGCGGCGCGGGAAATGCCGCGGAAGGGCGATGGAAATGGCACATTCCCGCGCGTGCAGAAGACGCGCGTCTACCTATCGCCAGGCATGTTCGGGTTCGCCACCCTGGGCTCCCTCGAGTACTTCGAGCATTTCATCCGCGCGATCGAGGAGCGCTTCCGCGATCGCGGCCGCGCCGTCGAGATCCACGTCTGCGAGGTGCACCCGACGGCATCCATCCTCCGCCGGGCCGCGAAGCTCGCCCGCCTCGTGGACGAGAGCGCCGGAGACGACGGTGGCCCGATCCACATCGTCGGCCACTCGACCGGGGGCCTCGACGCCCGCCTCGTGGCCTCCCCCACGGTGCGCCTGCCCGGCAACGCGCACCGCCGGCTCGGCTGGACGAGCCGGCTGCGGTCCGTCACCACGATCAACACGCCCCACTTCGGCACGCCGCTCGCCGCGTTCTTCGCCACGGTGAGCGGCCAGCGCCTGCTCTACGCCGTCACGGCGCTCACGGTGGCCGGCCTCAAGCTCGGCGCGCCGCCGCTCGCGGCCGCCTCTGCGCTCGTCGCCGCGCTCGGCCGGGCGCAGCTCGGCTTCTTCGAGATCGAGCTCGTCGATCGATCGGTCGAGAGCTTCATCCGCGTGCTCGACGACGCGTCGAGCCGCGAGCTGCGCGCCTGGCTCAAGCTCCTGCGCGACGACCAGGGCGCCATCGTCCAGCTCATGCCCGAGGCGATGGATCTGCTCCACGCCGGCCTGGAGGACCGCGCGGGCCTGCGCTACCAGAGCGTCGCGACGTACGCGCCGCGCAACGCCGTCCGCGACTGGGTGTCGGCGCTGCGCTCGCCGTGGGGCGCCATGTCGGCCGCCATCTTCACCGCGCTCTCGAACATCACGGCCCGCCTGGACGAGCACTACCCGTGTCGCTCGCACGACGGCTCGATCGAGCAGAAGCTCGCGCGCGTCCTCGGCGAGCTGCCGCCGCCGGACGCCAACGACGGCGTGGTCCCGCTCGCCTCGCAGGTCTGGGGGGATCTCATCTGGGCCGGCAAGGCCGACCACCTGGACATCGTCGGCCACTTCCCCGGCAAGGGCGGGCACATCGACTGGCTGGCGAGCGGCGCGCGCTTCAACCGCCTGCGCTTCGACGCGGTGCTCGACCGCATCGTCACCGGGATGGTGGCCGGCGAGCAAAGCGATGTGGCCGAACGCGCCGCGCCTCCGCCGCGCCCGGTCGTGGAGACGCGCGTGGTGGAGCGCGATCTCGACCTGGCGCAGGGCAGCGTCCTCGACGCCGCGCAGGGCGGCGCCTCGACCGGATCGAGCGGAGAGCCCGCGTGAGCCGCGGCGGCGCGGCGCGCGCGCTCCAGGAGATCGCGGCGGAGCTCGTCGAGTGCCGCCGCTGCCCGCGGCTCGTGGCGTGGCGCGAGGACATCGCGCGAGAGAAGCGGCGCGCTTACCGGGACCAGACCTACTGGGGCCGCCCCGTGCCCGGCTTCGGCGATCCGGAGGCGCCGCTCGTGATCGTCGGGCTCGCGCCGGCCGCGCACGGCGCGAACCGCACCGGCCGGATGTTCACGGGCGATCGATCGGGCGACTTCCTGTACGCGGCGCTCTATCGAGCGGGGCTCGCCTCGCAGCCGACGAGCGTATCGCGCGACGATGGGCTCTCGCTCCGGGGCGTGTTCATCACCGCCCCCTGCCATTGCGCCCCGCCGGACAACAAGCCCACGCCCGACGAGCTCGCGGCGTGCCGCGGCTGGATCGAGCGAGAGCTCACCGCCCTGCACCGCGCGCGCGTCTATCTCGCGCTCGGCAAGATCGGCTACGACGCCGTCGCCGCGCTCGCCCGCTCGCGCGGCGCGTCCGCCGCCGACCGCGCGCGACCCCGCGCCGAGGCCGACGTGCGCCTGCCGCCCTTCGCGCACGGCGTGGAGGCGCGCCTCCCCGACCCGCGCGGCGGCGCCGGGGAGGCGCGGCTCTTCGGCAGCTACCACGTCAGCCAGCAGAACACCCAGACCGGGCGGCTCACCGGCGACATGTTCGACGAGGTCCTGCGCCGCGCCCTGGAGGCGGCCGGGCTTCGCGCCCTGCAGCGCTAGGCTAGCCCTGCTTCGTCAGGAGCTTCTGCAGATCGCCCGACTGGAACATCTCCATCAGGATGTCGGAGCCGCCGATGAACTTCCCGTCCACGTAGACCTGCGGGATCGTCGGCCACTGCGAGTAATCCTTGATTCCCTGGCGCAGCGAGGGGTCGGTCAGCACGTTGACGTCTTTGAAGTCCACGCCGCACTTCTTCAGGATATCGACGGCTCGCGCCGAAAATCCGCATTGCGGGAAGGTCTTCGTGCCCTTCATGAAGAGGACGACGCGGTTGCTCTCGACGGTATCCTTGATCGTCTGGTGGATGTCGCTCATGGCTCGTTCCTGATTTCCCGCCGCGAGCGGGATCGCCCGTTGTTCAATCTCCACGGAAGCGGCGCGTGACTGGCGGACCGAATCCGGTGCCGGCCGGCGGAGCTCGCAGCGGGATCACCCTTGGATCGCCAGGCGGACCACGTGACCGCCGCGCGCCGGACGCGCAGCTGAGGGCAGGGTTTTTGGTGTCGTCCTTCGCCCGCGTCAACTGGGCGAGCGCGCCCCACGGGTCCGATCCGGGAAGCAGGGATCCCACGCGCCCGCGGGCGGATGCGACGGCGGCTCGGCGCCTCCTCGACGTCGACGCGACGGGAGGACGGCCACATCGGCCGGGCTCAGCGCGTCCGCCGATGGATCGGACGACCGCTGCCTGGCAGGCCGCGGCGCTCGGCGCGACGCGGTGCGCTCCTCTCCCGTGGGCACAGACGTCGCATGCCGGTCGACCGCGCGCTCCGCGGATCCGAGGCCGCTGCCGGAGCGACCTCCGCTTTTCGCTCGCTCTGCACGCTTCAGCTCGCCGAAAGCTCAGCGTCTGGCCTCGCGCGGCCAAGTCGTTGTAGAACACGCCCCCACCTCAGCCGTCTTACCGACCGTGACCAGCGGCCGTGAGCCGCCGCGGGTGCGGCGAGCGTCCCAATGTCGTGGCCTCACCCCGCACAACCCTGAAGGAGCCTCGTATGCGCTTGTACGTCCTCATCCCTGCGGCCCTGCTCGGCCTCGCGCCCCTCGCTTGCGGCGGCAGCGACCCGGAGCCGAACAACCCGTCGCAGATGCAGAACCAGTACGGGGCGTCTACCTACCCGCCCGGCCAGTACCCCCCCGGGCAGTACGGTCAGCCCGCCCAGCCGGGCCAGTACGGTCAGCCGACCACCCAGCCGGGATACACGCCGCCGGCCACCACGACCCCCACCACGACCCCCACCACGCCGCAGACCGGCACGAGCACCGGGCAGGCGACCCCGATCGCGCCCGCGGCCGTGAGCGCCGCGACCCCTGTGCTCACCGCGATGGCCGCCTCCGAGGTCCAGGGCATGCAGCCGGAAGGCGGCGCCTTCGCCGGGCAGTTCCAGGACGGCCAGACGCTCGAGCAGCCGTTCAACATCCAGCCGGGCAAGTGTTACTCGATCATCGGCGTGGGCCTCGGCGTCCAGGAGCTCAACCTGCAGATCGTCGCGCAGCCCGCGCCGATGCTGCCCCCGGTGGTGCTCTCGCAGGACAACACGACCGGACCGAACGCCACGCTCGGCGGCAAGGGCCAGTGCTTCAAGAACCCGCTCCCCGTCGGCGGCCCGGCGAAGGCCGTCATGACCGTCCGGGGCAGCGGCCTCGCCGTCGCCCAGATCTACGTGAAGTAACCGCCTCCCTCCGCGGCCCTGCGCCGCCTTCCACGCATCCCACCGCCCCGCGCGGCGCCGCATCTCGCGCCTCACGGGGCCGCGATGTCGCGGCGTCGCTCGCGGGCTCGCCCGGTGCGCGCTCGCGCTTGCGCCTGCGGCCGATCGCCGATCGTCAGCGTCGCTGGCCACGGCTCGCCGGGAAGCCGCTCTGCGCTCGGCCCTCGGCTTTTCGCCCATGGAGGTGCGAGGTACACTCCACGGGTGAACTTGCCTTCGATGCACTGGGCGCTCCGGGTTGCCATGGTCGGACTGGCGTCCTGCTCGTTTCGCCTGACCGATGGGGCCGCGGAGGGCGCCGATGTTCCCCCGGATGCCTCTCGGCCGGTGACGCTGGTGTTCGACGAGCCAGGCACGCTTCAGCTCGCGCCGGGGGAGCTGCGCACGCTGTGGGTCACGGGCCAGCCGCCCGCCCCCTACGAGGTGAGCTTCACCCTGCTCGGTGAGGCTGCGGGCGCTTGGGTCGACCGCACCACGGCGATCGCGGACGACAGCGGCAGGGCCTCGGTCCAGCTCCACGCCTCGAACCTGGGGAGCACGTTCCGGCTCCGCGCCGCCATGAAGGACGGCCCGTCCGCTGAGCTCGGCGTGTCGGTGAGCGCCGAGGGCTTCGGCACGCTGCGCGTCATTCCGGTCTACCAGGGCACGCGCGTCGCGAAGAGCTGGACGGCGAGCGTCGTCGCGGAGGCGACCTGCGAGGAGCTCGCCACCGCGGCGCCCCAGGCGCCGGTCGGCGCGCTCGTGGCGCACGGCGGTCCCGACGAGCCGGTCTTCATCGACGGCGCCCCCGTGGGTCCGAGCCTCACCGTCGCGCTCCACAGCGGTCGGATCGTGTGGGGCTGCGTGGGCGAGCGGGAGCTGCAGGCCGGCTCCGCCCGCGATGTGTACGTCCCGGTCAAGGACCTGCCGATCGATCTGGCGGCGACGCGCCTCGACGCGAAGCTGACGTTCGCGACGAACGATGGCCTGAACGCGCTGCTCGAGGCAGCGACCGAGCGGCTGATCGACGATTTCTTGCCGGCCGGCGCGGAGACCGCGTCCCTGCTCGACGCCATGCAGCGCGGGGTGCCGTCCGCGCAGGCGGCCGCGTTCGCCGCGCAGCGGCTCGAGCGCGACTGGGACGCGGCGGCGCAGGCGCACCTCGCCGCGCTCCCGGTCTCCCTGCGCGACCGGTGTGGTGAATGGGCCCGCGCCGGGCTCGCCGATACGCCGCTCGCGATCGACGGCCACTTGCGCGGGCTGGAGAACGAGCCGGGAAGCGCGCTCTTCGAGACGAGCTGGCTCGGCAGCGTGACCGCTGACAGCGCGGGCGTACCCGCGGAGCAGCTCATGTCGTGGACAGCGGATCCCGGCGACGTGCTCCGCCTCGCCGGGACGCTCTCGTGGGACCCGAGCGGTTACGTCGGCGGCGCGGCTGGGCTCGGGGCCGCAGCGGAGACGACGGCGGAGTCCGTCGCCGCGGCGCTCGCCGCCGCAGCGGAGTGCTCGGCGCTGGGCGAGCGGCTCGGCGGCTACGCCGGCTGCGACAGCGACTGCATGGCGACGCTGTGCGCGGGCGGGCTCAAGCTCCTCTGGCGTGAGGGCGTGGAGGCGTCGAAGACCGCCGGGATCATCGGCGAGATCATCGTGAACGCCTCGGGACCGGCGCAGGTGAACAGCGCCGCGGCGCCGATCACCTGGACGGCAGACTGGCTCGGAACCATCCGCGACGGAGCGGGCCAGGAGGTGGTCGTCGAGGGACAGGTGAACGCGGTGTCCGCCGACGTCACCTCGAACTAGGGCTCACCTGCCCGCGTCCTTCGGCTCGCAGCGCAGCCGCCACCTCCGGCCCGTCGCTCGCTCGGTCGCCGCGAGCGGGATCGCGTTCGCGGCGATGTCGAGCTGCTTCTCGGGCGCCTTCGAGAAGGTGCCCTGGAGCCTCACCGACATCGCCTCGACGCACGCGCTACCGGGATCCAGGCGGAGCCGGAACTCGGCGCCATCGACGGAGGGGTAGCTGCCGCCGAGATCGAAGCTCGGTGAGCCCTCCAGGCTGGTGTCGAGGAGCCAGCCGTCCTGACCCGGGAGACAGCGGTCGAGCGGTGTGTCCGCGAGATCTTTGCGGCCGAGCGGCAGCGCCTCGCCCAGCGCGCCCGTGTCGCGGTCGATCGGGAGCACGTGCCAGGAGCCGGCGCGCACGCCAGGGTCCGGGGCCGTCGAGATGAGCAGGCCGACACCGCCGCCCAGCGCGCGCCGGACGAGGCGCGGCGGATCGGCGCCGTAGCTCGTGCGCCCCGGGCGATAGTACGTCGCCAGCTGCCGCGCGATCCCGAGATCCGCGCGCCACAGCGCCACGGCGTCGTACGAGCCGCCGGGCGTCGCGAAGAACCAGGTCTCGCCGAGCCGCACGGCGCCGTTCGGAAACGGCCGGAGGAAATTGCCCGCGCGGCCGGCGCTGTCGCGCAACGGAAGGACCGGGAGCCCTTCGGATACAGCGAACAGGTTGCATCCGGCGCCCCGGCACACGTGGGTCAACGCAGCCCGCCCGCCGGGATCGAGGTACGCCCCCCAGGACGCGGCCCCGTGGGTCGCGACGCCGAGCGCCTCGGCGGCCGACGCCTCATCCGACCAGGGTGAGGCGCTCACGCCGCTGGAGCGCACGCCGCCCTCCGGATCGAAGCGGTCGTCGAAGCGGATGAGCCAGCGCCCAGCGCGCGCCCAGTCCGCGCCGCGCTTGCCCCACGCATAGGCGCGCATCGTCACGATGTCGTACGGCGCTCCGTTGTCGAAGCCGATCTCGTCCGCGCCGAGCGCGGGCGGCGGGGTGTTGCGGAACGGTGCCCACGCGGAGGCCGGCGTCTCCTTGGCCTGCGGGCGCGCGGCCGCCCGCGCTGTCGGGACGTCGCGCGCGGCGCGCGCGGCCGGCGGCCTGTCCGGCAGCGGCGGGGTCGAGGAGCCGAGCGCCTCGCAGCGCATCCCGATCGGGCTCCCCGCGCGCAGCGGCGTCTGGAGCACCGGCGGCGGCTTCGCTTCCGCGAGATCGTCCGGGAGCGCCGTCTTCCCCCAGCCGACCCGGATCCAGCCCTTGAAGACGCAGCCGACAGGGCCGCAGGCGCGCGTCCGGGACGCCGCCGTGTCATCGTCGCGCTCCGGCACCTCGATCGCGCGCCAGGTCATGCCGCCGTCCGTCGACTCGGCGGCGCGCTCGCCCTCGCCCAGCGAGAGCGCGAACCGCCCCGAGAGGATCGCACCCGTCGCGTCCTGGCGCGGCGCCCCGGCGCTGACGGCGCCGCTCTTCACGTCGATCCGGACGCCAACGATCGGGCCGCCTGCCTCGACCCAGCCGCCGAGCACGCCGGGCTCGCGCTCCTCGAACCCCTCGAGCCACATCCCGCGCTGCAGCTCGCGGGCCGTGCTGCGAGGCTTGGTCGGAAGGATCAACGGGACGGCGGTGACGTCGCTCCCCTTGAGGAGCGTGACTTGCCCCGACGCGCCGGGGCGAGGCGGCGAGACGACGGCGACCCGGCCGTCCGCGAGCGCGACGACGCGCTCGACGCCGACGTCCCTGGCGGGCGCGCGCACGTGGATCTCGCGGGTGCCTCCGTCGGCGGCGACGATGCAGTACGCGCGGCCGTCACGCACGTCGCCGTCCTCCTCGCACGAACCGCGGATCACCAGGGCGCCGTTGCCGCTCGAGGACACGAAGCGGGGCTTGTCGAAGCGCATCAGGCGGCGCATGCCGAGCGGCGGCTGGAACGCGTAGAGCGTCGTCGGGCCCTCGCGCTCGCCGCAGACGAAGCCGAACGACGCGCCCGTGCGGAGCGCATGGCACGTCGCCTCGCGCTCGGGGTAGGCGTCGGTCGCGACGTCGACGACCGCGCCGTCGCGCAGCGAGACGCGCGCCAGGGCGCCGCCGCGGGCCACCACCGCGGTGGCGATCGAGTCGGGCCAACCGTCCTCGACCGCGGCGCGCAGCGGGCGCCGACCGAACGGGCCCTGGACGCGCGCCGGGAGCTCCTGCACATCGTCGGATGCCTCGAGGGTCCGGTACGTCACGCTGCCGCGCGCGTCGACCGAGTAGAACCCGTTCGCCGTCATCACCGCCGGGTCGCCGCCGATGATGCCCACCGACGTCGGCCGCGCGTCGATCTCGACCGCGCGCCAGGTGGCCCCGGCGTCGAAGGTGACGAGCATCCCGCGCAGATCGGCCTCGACCACGGCGCGCCAGCCGTCGGCGAACGCGAGCTGTCCGTAAGAGCTCGCCGGTGGAAGCGGGCCGAGGGGCATCGCCGCGCCCGTCTGCGCGTCGATCGCGAAGAGCCGGTGGCTGTGCGAGAGCCGCGCGTACAGTCGATCGAACCCCGCGATGATCTCGTTCGCCTCCGACGGCAGCTGGACGAGCGGATCGAGCGGGGCGAGCCACGCGGGAGCCCGCCAGAGCTGCGCGCTGCCGCGGCTCGACGCGTAGAACAGGTAACCGCCGCCGAGCCGCGTCGGGAGCTTGAGCGCGGTGACCTGGCCCGACGGCAGCAGATCGGCGGCGCGCTCGATCGATCCATCGTCGTGCGCGACGGCGCGCATGCGATCGATGAGCACCCGCTTGGCCCCTGCCTCGCTGGCCACCACGCCGCGCTCTCCGACGAGATCCGGCAGCAGCAGCGACGGCGTGACCATCGTCACGAGCGCCCCCTGCGCGGCTCGACCTCCCGGCCCCGTGAGCGACGGCTGCGCAGCGCCGCCGCCGTCGCGCGACGCCGGACCTCCTCCGGGAGGCGCCACCGCCGCCCGTCCGCCGCACGCCGCAGCGCTCGCGCCGAGGAGCAGCGCCGCGGCGAAGAGCGGCGAAGCGCCCGGGGTCCACCGAGGAATCGGCGCGTACAGCCGCCCGTCGGGCTCGGTCATGACGGACGATGCTAGCGCGCGCCCCGGGGCGCCGCACCGTTCTTGCTGCCGTCCGCTCGACGGAGGCAGAACCGGATCACCCGTGCGTGGTCGCGCCCGCCGGTCCGCGGCGAACGCGCTTCTCGCGGCGTGGGCATGAGCCGCGCCGCAAGAGCACGGCTCATGCGGCGAGGCCGCCGTTCACCGCCGGGGCCTGCTCGACGGCCCCCGCGCGTTCACTTGCCCTTGGCGGAGCACTGCATGGCGCACATCAGATCGCCCGCCGCGCACCCGCAGCCGCCGCGCTTCGGGGCCGGGGCGGCGGGCGCCGGGGACGCCGCGGCGGGCTCCTTCTTGCCCGCCGTGGTGCCGCCGCCGCTGGCCGGACGCGACGGCCTCGCGGTCGCGCGCCCGCCCGCGGCCGCCGGGGCGGCGGTCGGCGCGGCGGACGCCGCCGCCTCCGCCGTGGCGCTCGCGGTCGCCGTCGCGGTGGGCGCCGGCGCCGGCTCGGGCTCCGGGGGCGCCGTCGTCGCCGGGGCCGCCGCCGCGGGCGGCGTGGTCTCGGCAGCGGTGGGCGCCGGCGTCTCGCCGCCGCCCTTCATCAGCAGGAAGACGCCCGCGATCGCGATGCCCGCGATCGCGATGCCGGCGCCGATGATGATCGGCGCCCGGTTCTTGGGAGCCGCCTCGATCGTCGGCGGCGCGACGGACGGCGCCCGCGCCGTGGTCACGATGGGCGCGCTGAGCTGGAACAGGCCGCCGTCGTTGGCAACGATGCTCGCGACCGGCGACGGCGCGCGAACACCCGTCCCCGCAGCGAGGGCCTTCAGGTCGATGAGGCCGGAGTCCTCCGAGGCGCTGGCGCTCGACCGCGCCGGAGCCGGGGCGGCCTTCGCCGTGAGGGCGCTCAGCGAGAACAGCATCGAGTTCTCGTCGCGCTGGCCGGGAGCGGCGCCGCTCTTGAAGAGCGGAGCGCTCGTGGCCACGTCGTCGGAGCTGGGCCGGTGCGCCTCGGGCCCCGTGCTGCCGCCGAAGAGGTCCTGCGTCGGGCGCGCCGGGTCGCGGCGCACCGCCGCCGCGCGAGGAGCGGCCGCCGCGACCGCCTCGACCCCGGAGGACGTCGGACCGGCTGGCGCGGCGGGGCTGGGCACCGACTGCGGCTGCACGGGCGCCGGCTCCTGCGCGGCCGCGGAGGCCGGCGCGCTGCCGGCGTGCAGCGCCGCGACGATCGTGTCGACCTGGCCGAGCGGCTGCCAGTCGGCCATCCCGTCGGCCCAGACGTACGTCTCGGCGTTGATCACCCCCGCCTGATAGCTGGCGACGATCTCCGCTATCGTCATCGAGCGCTGATCGCCGTCCGCCACGTTGACCAGGTACGTGGTCCCGTCGTTCGGAACGCTCGTGCCGGAGACCGGGTCGGCGGGGCCGCCGTTGGTCGTCACGCCCGAGCTGTTCACGAGGATCGTCGCGCCGCATTTGCGGCACTTGATCTTGACGGTTCTGCCTTGGACCTTCTCGTCCGAGACGGTGTATTTCGACTGACAGGACTGGCAGGTGATCTTCATTGGGGGCTGGCCCGCAGGGGTGTAGTGCCGGCGAGGCGTCGCGTAGAGTTTACCTTGATACCGCGCCGGTGGCCCGCTCTCTGACGTGCCAGTCGCGCGTCTGATCTCGCAGCTCCGCTTTACGATAGCCGAGGTCGTCGTCCCTTCGTAAAGCACAAAGGGACGGGCCGCCGCTGGGACCGTTGTCGGGGCGCATCGCAGGAGCTCCCCCAGGCCGGCTCCTCCCGTGGAACCGGCCGCCTTCGGGGCGCCTCCGGCAGCGCTCTTCGATGGGCTGGGGCTCACAACCCGGGCGGGCCGGGCGGCGCTGAGGTGCGCTGGAGTGCGGCGGTGCTGGAGTGCTGCCGTGCGGCAGGACGAGGGCTCGCCGTTCAGGCGTCGCCGCGCACGGAGCCGAGCTCTTCGAGGCCGGGCTCGTCGGTCACGACCGGCACATCGTCGACCGGATCCGGCGCCTCGACGCTCTCGCTCTGCCCCTGGGCCTCGTGGCTGCCGACGTGCTCCCCGTACGCCTGTAGCTTCGAGTAGAGACCGCGTCGGCTGATCCCGAGCACGCGGGCCGCGCGCTGCTTGTTGCCGCGCACGGCCTCGAGGGTCAGGAGGATGAGCTTGCGCTCGGCGTCCGCCAGGCGCGTGCCCACGGGGAGGCGCAGCACGAGCGGGTGTTCCGCCGCCTCGCCGGCGTCCCGCGCCGGCTCGACCTCGTGCGCGCCCGCCTCCCCCGGCGGCCTTCGCGCGAGCGACGCTGGGCCCACGGAAGGCGGCGCAGGCGGCGCGACGACGGTGTGCGACGGCGCCGGGTCGGAGGGGACCGCCATGTCCGACGCGTGGACGATCGGCACCGACAGCGGCTCGGCCGGCTCGGGGTGGGCGACCGGCGCCGCAGCCTTCGCCGCCGGGAGGCTGTCGTACGAGCGCCGGGAAGACCGCCGCTCGATCCTGCCCTGGCCGAGCTGGACGTCGTTCGCCGAGACCAGCTCGTTCGAGGCGAAGAGCGCGGTCTGCTCGATGACGTTGCGCAGCTCGCGGACGTTGCCCGGCCAGTCGTGCTCCGCCAGCCGCTCGACGGCGGCGTCCGAGAGGCGGCGTGCCGGGGTGCCGTAGCGCTTGGCGAACTTGAGCAGGAAGCGCTCGGCGATGGGCAGGATGTCCTCCCTGCGCTCGCGCAGCGGGGGCAGCGTCACCGTGAACACGTTGAGCCGGTAGTACAGGTCCTCGCGGAAGACGCAGTCGTCGACGAGGTCGAGCAGGTCCTTGTTCGTCGCCGCGACGACGCGGACGTCGGCCTCGATCTCCTTGCGGCCGCCGACCCGGGTGAACCGGTACGTCTCGAGCACGCGGAGCAGGCTGACCTGCACGGCAGCGTCCATCGTGCCCACCTCGTCGAGGAAGACGGTGCCGCCGGCGGCCGCCTCGAACTTGCCCTCCGCGGCCGCGAACGCGCCGGTGAACGAGCCCTTCTCGTGGCCGAAGAGCTCGCTGCCGATGAGCTCGCGCGGGATCGCGCCGGTGTGCACCGGGACGAACGGACCGCCGCGGCGGCGGCTCCGGTTGTGGATGGCGCGCGCGACGAGCTCCTTGCCCGTGCCGCTCTCGCCGACGATCAGCACGGGCGCCATCGTCGCGGCGACGCGCTCGATGCGGGTGAAGACCTCCCGCATCCGCGGCGAGCCGCCGATCATCCCCTCGAACACGAGCTGCCCGTGGAGGGAATCGTCGTCGTCGAACTCGGTCGGCGGCGACCAGAGCAGCTCGCGCACGAGCAGCACGAGGCGCGCAGGATCGAGCGGCTTCTGGAGGTAGTCGGCCGCTCCCAGCTTGAGGGCGTCGACGGCGCTCGAGATCGACGCGGCGCCGGTGACCATCACCACGTGCGGCGGCGGCGCCTTCGGCTCGGGGCCGTCGAGCTGACCCGGGGAGAGCCGGCGCATGAGATCGACCCCCGTCATCCCGGGCAGGTTGAGGTCCGTGACGAGCACGTCAGCCGGCGTCCGCTGGTGGATCTCGAGCGCCTGCTCGCCGCTCGATGCGACGACCACGTCGAGCCCCTCGTGGCGCAGCACCGCCTCGAGGATGGCCGCCTGATCGGGCTCGTCCTCGACGAGGAGCACCCGGCCGTGGTGGCTGTGGCCTCGATGCGGCGAGCGCGCCTGTCCGCGCGGAATTGCAGCTGAAACTGCGTTCGGTCCCAAAGCTTCCCTCCCAGCTCGGCGGACGGACGGCTCGGCCCCGTGCGATATGAAACGTGCCGTTAAACTTGTAGCTCGCAGGGGCCTCTCATCAACTCGGGAGTTGCCTCCTTCTCGGGTGCAAGGCCCCCCTCACATGCCGTCCCTGACATGTCGTTCTGCGCGACGGATGCGACGCCCCGGATCGCTGGCTCCTGTGGTGACACGCCGCCGCGCCCATCACCAGCGCTCGATGATGCCGCACGCGATGCGATCGGCCAGCGCCATGCACGTAAGCATCGGGTTCACGGCGGGACTTCCAGGAAAGACGCTCGTGTCGGCGACGTAAACGTTGTCGAGATCGTGGCAGCGCCCCTCCTCGTCGACGACCCCGTCCCGCGGCCTCCGCGACATGCGCGCCGTACCGAACGCGTGGTTCGCCGCGGTGATCGTGTCGCGCCCGTCGAGCCGCTTGCTCTTCAGGATCTCTGCGTCTTCCGGCGACGTCAGCTCGTCGGGGACGCCGTGCAGCCCGGGCAGGATCGACGCGGCGCCCGCCGCCCAGCAGATGTCGGACAGGATGCCGAGACCGCGCTGGATCTTCTCGACGTCGCGCGGCGCGTAGTCGAACCGCACGTCGGGATCCCAGCTGCCCCGCTTTGGACGGACGGTCCCGCGCGACTGCTCGGCGGCGATGATCACGTCGAAGGGGGCCATCCGGTTGTAGGTCCGGAGATGGCGCTGGTAGTCGTGCCCGAAGCCGGGGAACCGCGCGGCGAGCACGGCGGGGGGCGACCAGAGGACCTCTAGCTTGATGCCCTGCTCGAGGAAGTGGAGCGAGTGATACCCCTGGGTCGCGCCCTCCCACGGATCGATCGGATCGGGGAACACCGCCATGATGGCGAGCCCCGGGTGGAGCTGCAGCTCGTTGCCCACGTAGCCGCTCGAGTTCGCGGCGCCGCTGCGGAGCAGGATCAGCGGCGTGGCCATGCAGCCCGCGGCGAGCACGACGAGCTTCGCCCGGATCTCGACGGGCGCGCCCTCGCGCCACGTGAACGGCTCGATCGTGCGGCCGCGCATCCCGGCGGCCCGCCGGCCCGACACGAGCAGGTGCTCGGCGCGCACGCTGGTGAACACGCGCGCGCCCGCCCGGATGGCGGCCGGGACGTACGAGACGTCGGTCGACATCTTGGCGCGGTTGCGGCACCCGGTGAAGCACTCGCCCGAGCCGCGGCAGCCGCGGACGTTGCGGTGGGTCGGCTCGCTCGACAGCCCCAGCGCATCGCAGCCGCGCTTGAAGCGCAGGTTGCGCTCGCCCTGCACCTCGATCGGCGTGGGCGCGACGCCGAGCAGGCGCTCGACGCGCTGGTAGTGGGGCAGCAGCGCGTCCAGGGTGATCGCCTCGGTGCCCGTCCGCGCCGCCCACTTGTCGAACACCCAGGCGGGCGAGCGCGCGCAGATCGCCGAGTTGACGACCGAGCCGCCGCCGAGCGCGATGGCCTGCATGGTCGGGATGAGCATGCGCCCGCGGGCGGCGCGCATCCCGCCCTCGCGCAGCGTGCGCGCCAGCGACTCGCCCGCCTCCTGCCGGAAATCCTCCACCCCGAACGGCGGGCCCTCCTCCACGAGGATCACGTCGCGCCCCGCCTCGGCGAGCTCCTTCGCGACGACCGCCCCGCCCGGCCCCGAGCCGACGACGAGCACCTCGCACGAGGCCCTCACCTCGCCGTCGTAGTCGGCGAACACCTTCACCTGCGGGCGCGGCTCGGCGGGCGGGAGCGGCTCCACCTCGGCCCTCGAGCGTGGAGTGGAGAGCGGGAGCGAGCGCCGGTCGCCGCGATCGGGGTGCGCGGAGCGCGGCGGCTCCTCCAGGCCGGGGAGCTTCACGCCGTCACCCCCGGCGCGAGCGACGGCGGCTCCACGGCGACCGGCTCTCCCGGAGCGCGCGCGGCCGCGCGCCGCTCGAACGGCGTGGGACAGCAGGCGACGCCGATCGCGCGGGCGACCTTCTCGTTCGCGAGGTAGCCCATCGAGAGCATCGTCCGGAGCGAGAGGAACGTGACCCGCCGGAGGTAGATGCAGCTCTGCGACATCGAGGCGAGCACCGCGATGCGATCGGCCTGCGGGAGGCGCGTGAAGCGGGAGCGGCGCGGCCCGAAGACGCAGGGCGAGAGCTCGACGAAGAGGAGGAGCAGCCGCATGTACGGCCGCAGCGGCCGCGGCGTGCGCGCGACGTAGCGCTCCATGTACTCCACCAGCCCCGCCTCGGTGCCGGAGAGCGGGATCGGACCGCCGGCGGGAAAGAGCGCGTCGGCGCAGGCAGCCACGATGGCCCGCTCCCTCACGGAGAGCGCGCGGGCGGGGGCGCCGGAGGCCGAGGCCCTGCGCGCGAGGCCCACGGCGGCGGCGGCGGCGAGCGCCGCAAGGGCAATGACGAGACAGACCACGGGCAGGTGCGCAACGAGCTCGCTCATCACTCGACTCCTTCCTTCCCAGCGCGGGAAGCCATCGCCTGGCTACCTCGACAGCGTAATCCGACGCCCGGAGTGCGCAATTTCGTTCGCACCGCGTCGGGGTGTTCGCACACCGTTCCGTGCTGTTTTACGCAGCCCGAGGTTGCGGGTGTGACAATCGCGGTATCGTCCGCGCCCGATGAGCGACGAGCCCAGGAGCGCGGTGGATACGGACGAAGCGGCGGGAGGCGACGAGGCGACGGAAGACGAGGAGGCGCTGGAACCGGAAGAGGAGCACCCGACGCCGCCGGCGCGCGATCTGCGGGCGTGGCTCGCCGGCGCTCCCCTCCCCCACTGGCTGCACATCGCGCTCGGGCTGGCCGTGCCGATGCTGGTCACGCTCGTGGCGGCGGTGCGCGTCTCGAGCTTCACGATCGACGACGCGTACATCTCGTTCCGGTACGCGGAGAACCTCGCGAACGGAAATGGGCTCGTCTACAACGTGGGCGAGCGCGTCGAGGGCTACACGAACTTCCTCTGGACGGTGCTCCTCGCCGCGGCGGTGAAGCTCGGCGCGACGCCCGAGGCGGCGTCGAAGGTGCTCGGCACCGCCTGCGCCGCCCTCGCGCTCGTCCCCACCTACCTCCTCTCGCGGCGGCTGCGCCCGTTCTCGAACGTCCCCTGCCTCGCGACGTGGTTCCTCGCGACGAGCATCCTCTTCTCCGGCTACGCGGTGTTCGGGCTGGAGACGCCGCTCTTCCTCCTGCTCACACTCGCCGGGACCGAGCTCTTCTTCCGCGAAGAGGACGCCGCCGCCTCGGGCGACGCGCCTCGGGGGGCGCGCGCCTTCCCCTGGTCCGGCGCGGTGTTCGCGCTCGCCGCGCTCACCCGACCGGAGGCGCCGCTGTTCCTCGGGCTGCTCGTCATCTGGCACGCGGAGCAGGCGTTCACGCGGCGGAACGTGCTCCGCCTGGCCACGTTCGCGCTCCCCGTCGCCGCGCACCTGCTCTGGCGGCACAGCTACTACGGCGCGTGGCTCCCGAACACGCTCGCCGCGAAGACCGGCAACTTCGCGCAGCAGCTCCAGGGCGGCAGCGACTACGTCCGCAAGTACGCGCAGCACGCCGGCGCCTTCCTCTGGCTCGGGCTCTTCTCGGTCGCCTCGTCCCTCGTCCACCGGCGGCGGAGCGGCCTCGCGATCGCGTCGATCGCGCTGCTCTTCGGCGTGTACGTCGTCTTCGTGGGCGGCGACTGGATGCCGTACTTCCGGTTCCTGGCCCCGGCGGAGCCGTTCGCGTTCCTGCTCGCCGACCACGCCGTCCGCGCCATCGCCGCGCGCCGCGAGCGGGCAGCGTCGCTCGCGATCGCCGCGTTC
The DNA here is from genome assembly GCF_051529605.1 of Sorangium sp. So ce296. Taxonomy (NCBI): domain Bacteria; kingdom Pseudomonadati; phylum Myxococcota; order Polyangiales; family Polyangiaceae; genus Sorangium; species Sorangium sp. So ce296. Next base: position 11,511,797 of record NZ_CP150325.1, on the reverse strand, counting down.
GGCGCGATCACGCTCGCGACCCGCACCGGAGAGCTGGTGCGGGCCCAGCGGAACATCCTCGTCAACGACAAGGGCTTCTGGGACGACGCGGCCGGGCGCACGGCCGACTGGCTCGTCCAGAACGCGGAGCCCGGCCCCATCGCGATCGCCGACATCGGCTACGTCGGTTACCGCACGGGCTTCCCGGTGGTCGACATGCTGGGGCTGCTCAGCCCCGAGGTCTCGCGCCTCCCGGGCGGGTACACGAACAAGGTGGGGACCGGCTACACCGACGCGCTCTTCGCCAAGAACCCGCGCTACTTCCTGATCATCGCCTCCGGGACCGACTGCAAGGGCCCGACGGTGCCCTCCTCGCGCGCCTCGTACGGCGACCCCAGGTTCAAGAAGGACTTCAAGCTCCGCCAGGCCATCGGCCTGAAGAAGGGCGGCGCCTGGTGCATCTACGGGAAGACGTCGTACCCCTGACGATCGACCGGGCGCGCGCTCGCCCCGCCTCGCGCGCCTCCCGGGATCGCGCGCCCCGCGGCGCGCGTCAGGGCGCCTCGCCCCGCCGGCGCTCCTCCGCTTCCGCGCGCTCCGCCCCCGCGCCTGCCGCCGCGGCGGCCCAGAACGCGCGCACGTCCTCGATGCGCTCGGTCCGGCGCGCGTCGGGCAAGCTGTCGAGCAGCACGCGGCCGTAGCCGCGCGTGCGGACCCGCCGATCCAGGATCGCGACGACGCCGCGGTCGGTCCGCGTGCGGATCAGCCGGCCGAACCCCTGCTTCAAGGTGATCGCGGCCTGCGGGACGCTGTAGGCGATGAACGGGTTGCCGCCGCTCTGCTCGATCGCCGCGCACCGGGCCGCGACGACGGGATCGGTCGGCACCGCGAACGGGAGCTTCTCGATGATCACGAGGCGCAGCGCCTCGCCAGGGACGTCCACGCCCTCCCAGAAGCTCATCGTCGCGACCAGCACGGCGTGCCGCTCGGCGCGGAAGCGGCGGAGCAGCGTGCCCTTGGGCGCGTCCCCCTGCACGAGCAGCGGCGCCTGCTGCCGCGGCGCGCCCCCGCCCGCCCGGGCCTCGGCCGAGGCGCGCGCGAGCCGGACGCGGAGCGCGGCGGCGAGCGCGTTCATCGCGCGGATCGAGGTGCAGAGGACGAACGCGCCGCCGCCCGTGATGCCGATGAGCTCGGCCATGCGATCGGCCGCGCGCTCGACGAACGCCGCGTCGGTCGCCTCGGGCAGATCGCGCGGCGTGTAGAGCAGCGCGGCGTTCGGGTAGTCGAAGGGCGACGGGACCGTGAGCTCGTCGATCGGCACGGGCACGTCCTCGTCGAGCCCCATCCGCGAGCGGAGGAAGCGGAACCCCGACCCGCCGGAGCCGCCCGTCGTGAGCGTGGCGCTCGTCAGCACGACGGCGCCGATCCGCTCGAAGACGTGCTCGCGCAGCATGTTCCCGAGATCGACCGGCGACGCGCCGAAGGAGACGCCGCGGCCGCGCACCTCGACCCACGTGACCTGGTTCGTCGCGGGGTCGACGATCCGCGCGGCGTCCTCCCGCAGCTGGGCCGCGCGGTTGCCGACGAGCTGCACCGCCTCGGCGATCGCGTTCGCGCTCGCGTACCCGGCGAGCGCCTCGAGGTGGTTGTCGAGCCGGTGGTAGGCCTCGAGCAGCTCGCCGGACCAGGCGTCCCTGGGGAGCGGCACGCGGGCGTCGCCGCGATCCCCGCCGCCCGCCGCGGGGCCGCCGAGCGCCGCGAGCCGATCGAAGAGGGCGTCCGCGGACTCGCGCACGACGGCCGTGATCGCCGTCCCCTCGCCCCGGCCGAGGATGCGGTCGGCGAGGCCCGACGCGATGAAGGCGCGGTCCGCGTCGCGCAGCATCGAGTCGACACGCGCCCGCGAGACCCGGACGCCGAAGAAGCTCGTCGCGATGTCCTCGAGCTGGTGCGCCTCGTCGAAGATGACCGCATCGTACGGCGGGAGCGCGCCCGCGCCGCCGAAGCCGCGGCGCGCCCCGGCGATCTTCAGCGCGAGGTCCGCGAAGAAGAGGTGGTGGTTGACGATGAGGAGGCGCGCCGCCTCGCTGTCGCGCTTCATTCGCGTGACGAAGCAGTCCTCGTAGTAGTCGCACGACGCGCCCAGCCGCGTCTCGCTGGACGACGCCACCTCCCGCCACACAGGATCCCCCTCGGCGAGGTACGCGAGCTCGGCGACGTCGCCCATCTCGGTCTCCTGCGCCCACGCCTCGATGAGCGGCAGCGAGCGCCCCGCCGCCCCGGCGCCCGCGCCGGGGCTGTGGCGGAGCTCGTTGAAGCGGCGCAGGCAGAGGTAGTTGCCGAGCCCCTTCACCAGCGCCGCGCGCGGATCCAGCCGGAGGTGCTCGGCGACGAGCGGCAGGTCCTTCGTGTAGATCTGGTCCTCGAGCGCCTTCGTCGCGGTCGAGACCACGACCTTGCGGCCGCTCAGGATCGCGGGGACGAGGTAGGCGAGCGTCTTGCCGGTCCCGGTGCCGGCCTCGCAGAGGAGGATGCGGTCCTCGGCGATCGCCCGCTCCACGGCGCTCGCCATCGCGAGCTGCCCCTCCCGGTCCTCGTACCCGGGGAGCCCGCGCGCGAACGGCCCGGAGGGCCCGAGCAGGCTCGCGGCTCGGTCGAAGGGCATCGTCTACCGCTTACCGCGGCAGGGCAGTCTTCTCCAGCGAGAGGGCGAACCCCACCTCGCTGACGGCGAGCTCGAGCGACGCCACGGGCTTCTCGAACAGGACCTCGCACCAGGTGTCGAGCGTCCGCTCGGCGTCGCCGGGGTCGCGGACGTGGCGGAGGGCGGCCTCGCCCTCGGTGTAGCCGCGCGCCACGGCGGGCTCGGCCATGCCGCGCGCCCGCTCGAAGAGGTGCTCGTCCGTCGCGCCCGGGAAATCGTTGCGCTGGGCGCGCACGACGAACCCGACTCGCAGCGGCTCGGCGCCCACGACGATGCCCGAATCCATGAGCAGGTTCTCCCGCACCCGCTCCGCGACCTGCACGGCGTCGCCCCGGGTACGGTAAACCTCGAATCCGGCTTGGAGCAGGGCCTTCTTTATCTCCGCGGGTGTCGGCATCTTCCGCTGGTTTCCGGCAACCCCCAGCTGTCAGCAGGAACATCCATCGCAAAATTGCGGGTGCCTCGTCAAGCTGACAGCGTTCACCAGGGTGTGGCGCTTTGGCGCGCCGGCGCGTTCGTGCCGCTCACGAGCGCGACCGTGACGACCGCGACGCCCCGGCGTCCAGCCCGCCGCCGCCCTCGGCGCCGTCGGGGCCATCCAGGAAGCACACCCCGACGATGGAGCCGTCCGGCTCGTCCTGCACCCACATGATCCGGCCGGGGCGCGGGGACCTGCCGTCGAGCCAGACCGTTAGCTCCGTACCGGGGTCGAGTGAATTTTCTATCACCACCCGGAGCCCGCCGACGCTCGCGTTGAGCGTCCAGCCGGAGACGGCGCGATCGCCGGTCTCGAGGCGGACCCGCTCGCTCAGCTCGCGGCGGGCGCTCCTGCGGCGGTTGGCCAGGAGCTCAGGAGGAATCTGGAGCGACGGGGGGGTGAGGGTTCTGCGTCGAATCACAGAAGAAAATTACAAGCACACGCCGTGCCCGAGGACAGAAAAGTCGGCGGAGGCTGACATTCAGCGTGGACGTGAGGGCGGGCTCGCTCAGTGAGCGTCGGCGTGGTCGGGCTTGTGGCCGGATCCGTCGCTCGGCTCCTCGAAGACGGAGACGGGCTCGAGCAGGGACAGCTGGTCGCGCTTGATGCCCACGCCCTTGTCGGAGAAGAAGAGGTCGTTCTCCTGGAGCCGCGAGCGCACGCGGGCGATGAAGAGGATAGGCATGCCCGCCTGCGTGTAACCGAGCTGCACCAGCGTGCCCTTCGGCCAGCTGCCGCCGTCGAACGAGAGCTCCTTGCGCAGCGTGTAGAACCCCTCGGCGGGGAGGCGCTGCAGCGTGTCCGCCCACGTCGTTCCGCGGAACGGGACCGCGGGGCCGTGGAAGTGCCAGCGGTTGTGCACGTTGTGATCGGGCGTCGTGACCGTCGGCAGACCGTTGTCCGAGTGGTTGTGGAAGGAGACGAGGATGCCGGCAGGCACCTTGTCTTCGTTTCCGGGGAGCGGCTTTGTCGTCAGGTAGAGGCCGCAATCAGGGAGGTGTGACTTCGAGCTTGCCATGGCCTGAGCCCCTAGCCCCGCTCTCGACCGCCGTCAAAGACACGCCGTCGACGTCGTGCTATGCCGCGCCTGGCCAAGGCGGGAGGCCGCTCGAGGAGCGAGCGGCGCACGCCCCGGGAGCGAGCCCTTCGTGAACAGACTGAGCCAAATCTTCGGCGCCGCCATCGTCATCGCGATCGCCGTCGTCTTCATCGTCCAGTTCCGCCCGAACACGGGCCCCGTGCAGTCGACCGCGAGCACCTGCGCCGTCGAGGTCCGAGGCAGCTGCATCTCCTCGGTCGAGTTCAACGCCTCGAAGAACCTGCTCGCGATGCGCAGCGTCGACGAAAACCGCCTCCGGGCGATGGGCTACCGGCGGCTCACGGCGGAGGGGCTCTACGAGCGGTGGCTGCTCAACGAGGACGCGAAGCGCCTCGGGATCACCGTTTCGGACGACGAGCTGACGTCCGAGCTCGTGGCCGGCAGGGTGCGTGTCTCGCTGCCGGCCGACAAGATCCGTCAGGTCGGTTATGCCCTCAATCTCCGGGAAGACCTCATTCGCTACCTGGACGTCCGCAACCGCCAGACCAAGAAGTTCGACAGCAAGCAGTACGAGAAGCAGATCCGGGCGATCACGAAGATGAGCCCGACCGATTTCCGCGACTACCAGCGGAAGGAGCTCGTCGCCGCGCGGATGCGCGATCTCATCCGCGCGCGCGTCCGGGTCGGCGAGAACGAGGCGTTCGAGCAGTTCTCGCGCGAGAAGTCGACGCGGACGCTCAGCTACGTGCGCTTCGACCGGCGCTTCTACGGCGACCTCGTCGTCGACAGGTCGGAGAAGGCGGTCCAGGCCTGGGCGGACGCCAACAAGGAAGAGCTCGACAAGGCGTGGGAGGGGCGCAAGGCGCAATATCTGCCCGAGTGCCGCGTCGCGCGGGACCTGATGGTCGAGGTGAAGCCCGCGGAGGCCGAGCAGGGGCCGGAGGCGGGCAAGGCGGCCGCGAAGGCGCGGATCGAGGCGGCGGTGCAGCGCCTCAAGAAGGGCGAGAGCTTCGCCGACGTGGCGCGCGGCGCGAGCGACGATCCGAGCGCGGCGCGCGGCGGCGAGCTCGGCTGCGTGACCAAGGGCCGGCTCAGCAAGCCCGTCGAGGACAAGCTCTTCGCGATGAAGGCGGGCGAGGTGTCGGACATCATCGAGACCGAGGACGGCTTCCACGTGATCAAGCTCGAGCAGATCGCGAAGGACGCCGACGCCGAGAAGATCGGCCGGCTGGAGACGGCGCGCGACCTCTACACGGCCCACGAGTCGGAGCGGCTCGCGGCCGAGGCCGCGAAGCAGGTGCTCGCCGCCGCCGCGGGCGGGAAGTCGCTGGACGACGCGCTCGCCGCGCACCTGGCCCAGCTCGCGCCCGCGAAGGACAAGGCCGGCGCCGGGGCGAAGGCGGGCGAGCAGCCCGCCGCCGCGAAGCAGGACGGGAGCAAGGACGAGGCGGCGAAGGAAGGCGGCCAGGCCGAGCCTGGCGAGGCGCGGCCGCCCTACACGATGGCGAACCACCCGAACCGGCCCACGGTCGAGACGAGCCTGCCGTTCAACGTGTCGGGCTCGCCGATCACGGACGCGAGGGACAGCACCGAGGCCGCGCGCATCGCCTTCCAGCTCGACAAGCCGGGCGACCTGCCCAAGGACGTCGTGGCGCTCGAGAACGGCTACGCCGTGATCCAGCTCAAGGAGAAGACGTCCGCGAGCCAGGAGCAGTGGGACAAGGATCGCGAGTTCTACACCGCCGCGATGCGCGCCGCGAAGCAGAACGACGCGCTCGTCGGGTACATCCGCCGGCTGAAGTCGACGATCGGCAGCGAGGTGAAGTACGACCAGAACCTCCTCAAGGAGTCCAAGCCGGCCGACGACGGCGCCGGCGAGCCGGCGCTCCCGATCGAGGACGAGGGGGAATGACGCCGCTCCCGCCGCGTGACGCGCGCGACATCGTCCTCTCGAACGGCCTCAAGGTCGTCCTCGTCCCGCAGCCGCACGTGCACCGGGCGGTCGCCTCGCTCTACCTGCGCGTCGGGTCGAGGTTCGAGACGCCGCAGACCAACGGGATCTCCCATTTCCTGGAGCACATGGTGTTCCGGGGGACGCCGACGCTGCCGTCGGCGCACGCGCAGGCGCTCGCCTTCGAGCGGCTCGGCGGGACGCTCTACGCGGCGACCCACGTCGACCACGGCGTGATGAGCATCTCGGTGCCGCCGGCGAACCTGGAGCCGGTGCTCGCCCTGCTCGGCGAGGTCGCCACCTCGCCCCGCTTCACCGCGATCGAGGTCGAGCGCGGCATCGTGCGCGAGGAGATCCTCGAGGACCTCGACGACGAGGGGCGCGACATCGACGCGGACAACAACGCGCGCGCCCTCATGTACGAGCGGCACCCGCTCGGGTTCACCATCACCGGCGGCATCGACGCGCTCGACCGCTTCGACGAGCCGATGCTGCGCGCCCACCACGCCCGGCACTACACGACGGCGAACGCGGTGCTCTGCCTCGCGGGGCGGATCGATCCCGACGCGTGCGCGCGGGCCGTCGAGCGGCACTTCGGCGCCATGCCGCGCGGCGAGCTGGTGCCGGCCTCGCCGCCGCCGAACGGCCAGAAGAAGCCGAGGTTCCGCTTCATCGAGAACCAGTCGAGCCAGACCGAGCTGCGGGTGGCGTTCCGGGGCGTGAGCGAGCGCGATCCGCGCGAGCCCGCCGTGGAGATGCTGCTCCGCGTCCTCGACGACGGCATGTCGACGCGGCTCTACGAGCGGATCTGCGACCGGCTCGGCCTCTGCTACGACGTGTCGGGGATGTTCGAGGCCTACGAGGACGACGGGGTCGTCGACATCGCCGCGGGCGTGCAGCACGACCGCGCGACCGTGGTGGTCCGGGAGATCTTCGCGCTGCTCCGCGAGCTCTCCGAGGTCGGCCCGCGCGAGGACGAGCTCGCCAAGGCGCGCGACCGCCACCTCTGGTCGGTGGAGGCGATGCTCGATGACGCCGAGGCGACCGCCGGCTTCCACGGGCTCGCCGCGCTCGCCGACATCACCCGCACCCCGGAGGCGCGGCACGAGGAGCTCGCCCGCGTCACGGTCGAGGACGTGCGCGACGCCGCGCGCGCGCTGTTCCGGCCGGAGCGCCTCACCGTGGTGGCCGTGGGCCTGCTCCGCTCCGCGGAAGAGGCGAAGCTGGAGAAGGCCGTCCGTTCGTTCGGCTGATCTCGCCAGAGCGCGAGCCCTTCGGCACACGAGCCCGTCGGCACGCGAGCCCGCCAGCGGCGACGGCGACCTGCCGAGAAAGCTGGAAATCAGAGAGCAAACGGGCGAGCTCGGTGGACGAGCATGCCCCATGGAAGAGCTCTCCTGTGTGGTCCCGCTGACGGCTGCTCGCGGAGCCAGGCCAGCGCCGCCGCCCGCGTCTGCGCGGCCGCGCGCCGCGCGCCGCTGCGGCGGCCTGCGTCGCCGCGGGCGCGCTCACGCCCGCGAACATAGTATTTGCATCTATGCGCATCGACGCATATACAGGATCCGTGGTGACGGCGACAGAGCTCCCTGCCCAGCCGATGGAGGCGGTCGCGCGCTGCGAGCTGTACCGGCTCCTCTCGGATCCGGTGCGGCTGCGGCTCCTCGGCCTGGCCGCGGCGGAGGAGCTGGCGGTCGGCGAGCTGGCCGAGCTGCTCCGCGAGGGCCAGCCGAAGATCTCGCGCCACGCGGCCGCGCTCCGCGAGGCGGGGATCCTGCTGGCCCGCCGTCAGGGGACGTGGACGCTGCTCCGCCTCGACCCGCGCGCCACGAGCGACCCCGTCGTCGACGACGCCGTGCGCGCGGGGCAGCGCGCGTGCGCGGCCGACGGGACGCTCGCGCGCGTCGAGGAGGTGCTCGCCGCGCGCGACGCCGAGACGCGCGAGTTCTTCGCGCGCGGCGGGCGCCCGTCGCGGTCGGGGCCGCCGTCCGAGCTCGCCGCCTACCTCGCCGCGCTCGCGCCGCTCCTCCCCCATCGCCGCCTGGCGATCGACGCGGGCACCGGCGACGGGGCGCTGCTCGAGGTGCTGTCCCCCGTCTTCGACCGCGTCGTCGCGCTCGACCGCGCGAGCGCCCAGCTGCAGCTCGCGGGCGAGCGCCTGCGGCGGCGCAGCCTCGAGAACGTCGAGCTCGTGTGCGGCGAGCTCGACGGGCCCGAGGTGCGCCGCGCCGTGGCCCGCGCGCTCGGCGTCGATCCGGCGGAGGCGGGCGAGGCCTTCGCCGGCGGCGCGGACGTGGTCTTCGCGGCCCGCGTGCTGCACCACGCGCCCCAGCCGGCGAGGGCGATGCGCGCCCTCGTCGAGCTCGCGCGGCCGGCCGCGCCCGGCCGCGGCGAGGACGGCGCGCACGCCCGCGGCGGCGCGGTGTGCGTGCTCGATTACGAGGCGCACCACGATCAGGCCCTGCGAGAGCAGGAGGCGGACATCTGGCTCGGCTTCTCGCCGGACGACCTCCGGCGCCTGGCCGAGGAGGCCGGGCTCTCCGGCGTCGAGATCCGGCGGCTGCCGTCCGCCTGGCAGGGCGAAGGTCCGGATCGACACCTCATTTGGCAGCTGCTCGTCGGCTGGCGCGACGCGCGCTCGAGCGCATTCACCGGAAAAGGCAAAGGGACACCATGACTGCTGAGAAGAAGCTCTCCTACAAGGTCGCCGACATCACGCTTGCAGACTGGGGTCGCAAGGAGATCCGCATCGCCGAGAAGGAGATGCCGGGCCTCATGGCGCTCCGGGCCGAGTACGGCCCCTCGCAGCCGCTCAAGGGCGCGCGCGTCGCCGGCTGCCTCCACATGACGATCCAGACCGCGGTGCTGATCGAGACGCTGATCGCCCTCGGCGCCGAGGTCACCTGGACGAGCTGCAACATCTACTCGACGCAGGACCACGCGGCGGCGGCGATCGCGGCGGCCGGCATCCCGGTCTTCGCCTGGAAGGGCGAGACCCTCGAGGAGTACGACTGGTGCATCGAGCAGCAGCTCTACGCCTTCAAGGGCGGCAAGGGCCCCAACATGATCCTCGATGACGGGGGCGATCTCACGATCATCGCCCACGAGAAGCACCCGGAGCTCTTCACCGGCAACGACCCGATCCGCGGGCTCTCGGAGGAGACGACGACGGGCGTGCACCGGCTCTACGAGATGCACCGCGCCGGCAAGCTGAAGGTGCCCGCGATCAACGTCAACGACTCGGTGACGAAGAGCAAGTTCGACAACCTCTACGGTTGCCGCGAGTCGCTGGGCGACGGGATCAAGCGGGCCACGGACGTGATGTTCGCCGGCAAGGTCGCCGTCGTCTGCGGCTACGGCGACGTCGGCAAGGGGTGCGCGCAGTCGCTGCGCGGCCTCGGGGCGCGCGTCATCATCACCGAGATCGACCCGATCTGCGCGCTGCAGGCCGCGATGGAGGGCTACGAGGTGAAGCGCCTCGAGACCGTCGCCCCGATCGGCGACATCTTCGTCACGGCGACCGGCTGCGCCGACGTCGTGCGCGCCGAGCACATGCTCGCGATGAAGGACGAGGCGATCCTCTGCAACATCGGCCACTTCGACTCGGAGATCCAGATCTCGTGGCTCGAGAAGAACCCCGAGATCAAGGAGGAGAACATCAAGCCGCAGGTCGACCACTTCATCTTCCCGGACGGCAAGCGGCTCATCGTCCTCGCGCGCGGCCGGCTCGTGAACCTCGGGTGCGCCACGGGCCACCCGTCGTTCGTGATGTCGACCTCGTTCTCCAACCAGGTCCTCGCGCAGATCGCCCTGTGGACGGAGAAGTATACGGTCGGCGTCCACCTCCTGCCGAAGCGGCTCGACGAGAAGGTCGCCGCGCTGCACCTGCCGAAGCTCGGGGTCGAGCTGACGCAGCTCACGCAGGAGCAGGCGAAATACCTGGGCGTCCCCGCCGAGGGCCCCTTCAAGGCCGAGAACTACCGCTACTGATCGGCGGGCTTCCGGCGCCTCCGCCGCTGGGGTAGGCGGCCGGTCGATGGATCCTCGCCACAGCAAGGACGAAGCCCAGCGCTACCTCGACACCTACGCCGCGTCCTGCGGCGAGGATCTCGCCCTCCGCGTCTACACCTCGCGCCTGCTCGGCGCCGATCCGTCGCTCGTGCTCCACGGCGGCGGGAACACGAGCGTCAAGAGCACGGCCGTCGACCTGCTCGGCGATCGCGTCGACGTGCTCTTCATCAAGGGCAGCGGGTGGGATCTCGCGACGATCGAGCCGCGCGGCTTCCCGGCGTGCCGCCTCGCGCCGCTCAAGCGCGCCTGCGAGCTCGAGGCGATGACCGATGAGCAGATGGTCGCGCTCCTGCGCGGCCAGATGCTGGATCCGTCGAGCCCGACGCCCTCGGTCGAGGCGCTGCTGCACGCGATCATCCCCGCGAAGTTCGTCGATCACACGCACGCGGACGCCGTGCTCTCGGTCATCGATCAGCCCGGCTCGGCCGAGATCGTGCGGGCGATCTACGGGGATGAGGCGCTGTTCGTGCCGTACGTCATGCCCGGGTTCGCGCTCGCCCGCCGCGTCGCCGAGCTCGTCCGGGGGCGCCTCGCGCAGGGCGGGCTCCCGCCTTTGATGATCCTCGACAAGCACGGCGTCTTCACGTGGGGCGAGGCGGCCGAGGAGAGCTACACGCGCATGATCGACGCCGTGACGCGCGCCGAGCGCTACATCGCCCAGCGCAGCGCGATCGTCTCGCACCCCACGGTCGCGGCGCCGGACCCGGACATCCGGGCCGCCATCGGGCCGGTGGTGCGCGGCGCGCTCGCCCGCGCCTCGGGCCGCCCCTGGGTCTCCACGCTCCGCACGGGCCTGCAGCTCATCGCGTTCTGCGAGCGCGACGACGTCGCCCGGGTCTCGCAGATCGGCTGCGCGACCCCGGACCACGTCATTCGCACCAAGGCGCGGCCGCTCGTCGTGAGCGGCTGCGACGTGACCGACACGGCGCGCCTCCGCGCGGCCGTCGAGCAGGGCATCGCGAAGTACGTGGCCGAGTACCACGAGTACTTCCGCCGCTCCTGCGCGGCGCGAGGCGTCGTCCGCGACGAGCTCGATCCGTTCCCGCGGGTGCTGCTCTTCCCCGGGGTGGGCGCGCTGTGCGTCGGCGGATCGCACGCCGAGGCGGAGATCGTCGCGGACGTCTACGAGCACACCGTCTCGGTGATCGAGGCCGCCGAGGCGCTCGGCGGGTACCAGCCGGTCCCGGAGCTCGATCTCTTCGACATGGAGTACTGGAGCCTCGAGCAGGCGAAGCTGAAGCTCGGGGCGGCGCAGCGGGGCCCGCTCGATCGGCGGATCGCGCTCGTGACGGGCGCCGCCTCGGGGATCGGCCACGCGACCGCGGCGGCGTTCCTCGCGGCCGGGGCGCACGTGGCGCTGGCCGATCGCGACGAGGAGCCGCTCGAGAAGGCCGCCGCCGAGCTCGGGGCGCGCCACCGCGGCCGCTGCCTGAAGGTCGCCTGCGACGTGCGCAGCGAGGCGAGCGTAAACCGGGCGTTCGCGCAGGCCGCGGCGCACTTCGGCGGCGTCGATGTCGTCGTGTCGAACGCCGGCCGCGCGTTCTCCGGGCCGATCCACACGTCGGAGGGGCACGAGGCGCTTTGCGCATCGCTCGAGCTGAACCTGCTCGGCCACCAGAACGTCGCCCGCGCGGCGGCGCGGGTGCTCCTCGCCCAGGACTCGGGCGGCGCGCTCCTGTTCAACGCGTCGAAGAGCGCGTTCAACCAGGGGGCCGACTTCGGCCCGTACGCCGTCGCCAAGGCGGCGCTCGTCTCGCTCATGCGCCAGTACGCCGTCGATCTCGGCCGCCACGGCGTCCGGGCCAACGCCGTCAACGCCGACCGCATCCGGACCGCGCTGTTCGGCGCGGGCCTGCTGGAGGCGCGCGCCCGCGCCCGCAACGTCTCGGTCGACGACTACTTCCGCGACAACCTGCTCCGGCGCGAGACCACCGCGGCCGACGTGGCGCAGGCCTTCCTGTACCTCGCCACCGCCGAGGCCACGACGGGCTGCGTCGTGACCGTCGACGGCGGGAACTCCGCGGCGTTCCCCCGCTGAGCGCGGGTCAGCCCCCTGGTTACGGGGCGCCCGGGCCGCCGCCCGCGCCGAGCGGGCGCTGGGGGTCGAGCCGGATCTTCTTCCAGTCCCCGGAGCGGAACTTCCACACCATCGTCGCGGCGAGGAGGACGACGTAGATGACGCCGGCCGCCCAGATGCCCATCAGGCCGAAGCCGAGCGTGATGCCGAGCAGCCACGCGAGCGGGACGAGGCAGGTGAAGTGGAGGATGAGCTCCACCACCATCACGAACACCGTGTTGCCCGCGCCGAAGAGCGCCTGCGTCAGGATCATGCCGACCGCGACGAGCGGCGTGGCGATGCCCATCACCTGGAGCGGCCGGAGCGCCGCGGCCTGGACGAGCTCGCTGCTGCTGGCGAACGCGAGGATCTGCGGGGCGAAGATCGCCTCGAGCAGGCCCACGACCCCGAAGATCGCGAGCCCCAGGCGGACGCTCACCCAGCCGAAGCGCGCGGCCTTGTCGCCGTCCCGCTCGCCGAGCGACTGCGCCACCAGGGTCGCCGTCGACGTGCCGAAGGCCAGGCAGGCGGTGAACGTGAGCTTCAGGATGCCGACGATCACCGTGGTGGCCGCGCCGTAGACCGGCTCCGCGCGGCCGCCCGGGCAGAGCGGCGAGACCACGCCCGCCGGCGCGACCTGATCGAGCTTGCTGGCGATCGCGTAGAACAGGCCGAAGCCGGTCATGATGGCGACGGTGGCGACGGCGCTCGGGATCGACAGCTTGAGGATGGACCAGGTGAGCGGGGCCGAGAGCTTGCTCGAGACGAACGGCCGGTAGACGCTCCGGTACTGCGGCAGGAGCGCGTACGCGAGCATGATCGCGAGGCCGACGTAGGTCGAGATGAAGCCCGCCATGCCCGCCCCGGCGATGCCGTACTTCGGGATGCCGAGCGAGGCGTTGCCGAAGATGAGCAGGAGGCAGAGCACGATGTTCAGCGCGTTCATCGCGACGGCCGAGACGAGGTGGATGTGCGTCTTGCCGATCCCGTCGAAGAACGCCTTCAGGGCGAACGTCGCCGCCATCGACGTCACCCCGAGCAGGCGCCAGCCGAGGTAGTCGAGCGCCGCCTGCCGCGCGTCCGGCACCTTGATGATGACCGACAGGATGTACGGCATCGTCAGGTACCCGAGCGCGGAGAACGCGACGCCGGCGACGAGCGCGAAGAACAGGGCGTTCGCGAGGACCGCGCCCGCGTCCTCGGGGCGCCGCTCGGCGAAGCGGCGCGCGGTGAACGCCTGCGTGCCGACCGAGATCGCGCTGAGCGAGCCGCCGAACAGCCAGAGCACGATCAGCGACGGCAGGAGCGCCGCTTGCGCGTTCGACGACTCGGGGCACGGCAGGTGCGCGAAGAAGACGATGTCGACCTCGTTGACGATGCTCTGGGTGAGCATCGCCGCCACGGTCGGCAGCGCGAGCCGCAGGATGGCGCGATGGGGTGGGCCCGAGGTAACGGCGTTCGAGCCCGGCGCGGACAGGGAAATCTGAGCCATCGCAGGCTGCGCGGTATACAACGCGGCAGCGTGCGCGCGAGAGAAATGCGCCGCGTGCGGCGCAGCTTACTCAGCCTTGGCGACCCGGGACCGCCGCTTGTGACGGCGCCGCTTCGCCTCGGTGTGATCCTCGTGCCCGTTGCCCTCTTTCTCTGCCGTGTCGGCGTCGCCGCGGGCGGGCGTCGACGCCGCCGGCTCGCGGGCCGAGGACGAGGACGATCGCTCGCGCGCCTTCGTCTCGCGCTTCGCGACCTCGCGCGAGGCGCGATCCGCCGGGCCGCGCGCCGCGGGCTTGTCGGCCTTCGGCGCCGCGCCGCGCGCCGCCACCGCCTGGCTGCGCGGGGCGGCCTCGCTCCTCGCGGGCGGCTTCGCGGCGTCGGCCTTCGCGACGGCGGGCGGCGCGGGCGGCGCGGCCCCGGCGCGGGGCGCGGCCGCATCGGACGCGGCGGGCAGGGCGGCGAGGGCTCGCGGGGCATCGGTCCCCTGCCCCGCGCCCGGCGCCGGCGCGCCGGCCGCAGCGGGACCGGCCGCAGCGGCGGCGACCGCGGGCGCGCCGGCGGCCTGCGCCGGCGCGGCGGCCGCGAGGGCCTGCGCGGCTGCGACGCTGGGCGGCGCCGCCGCGCCGGTGGAAGGCGCCTCCGCGGCCCCGGACGGCGCCTCCGCGGCCCCGGACGGCGCGCCGGCGGACGGCGCGTCGACGGCCTCGACGCCGGGCGCAGCGGCCTGAGCCGCCTCCCCCGGCGGCGGGGCCGCCTCGCGCCCGACGTCGAGCAGCGCTGCGGCGGCGGGGACGCGCGCCGCGATCTCGCGCCCCTTGCCCACGACGACCGCGCCCGCGAGCGCCATCACGGCGGCCACGGCCGCGAACCCGACCGCGCGGCGCCGGGCGCGCGCGCGCCCGGGCGCGCCGAGCGCCCTCAGGATGGCCTGACGCATCTCGACGGCGCTCTGGAAGCGGACGCTCGGATGGCGGGCCAGCGCGCGCATCACCAGCTCGTCGACGAACGGCGGGATCTGCCGCGCCGGGGCGCGCTCGCGGAGGCGCTCGGGGCTGCCCTTGATCTTCGCGTCGAGCAGCGCGACGAGGCTCGGCTCGACGAACGGCAGGCGCCCCGTGAGCATCTCGTAGAGGACGCAGCCGAGCGCGTAGAGATCCGCGCGCCCGTCGATGCGCCCCGACGCCGCCTGCTCGGGCGCCATGTACTCGGGCGTCCCCACGATCGCGACCGCGGCCCGGGCCGGCCCCTCCCCCGCGCCGGTCGCGTCCGCGACGCCGTCGCCCTCGCCGCGGTCGTCGGCCAGGCACTTCGCGAGCCCGAAATCGAGCAGCTTCAGGCCGGCCTCGGCGATGGAGGGCGAGGCCTCGGCGCCGCTCGGGCGCGTCAAGAACAGGTTCTCGGGCTTGATGTCCCGGTGCACGAGGCCCTCGGCGTGCGCGAGCTCGAGCGCGCTCAGCACCTTGATCGCCATGGTGAGCGCGTCCCGCCAGTCGATCGCGGCCCCGCGGGCGAGCACGGCGTCGAGCGTCTCGCCCTCGAGCAGGTCCATGCCGCAGAACAGGCGGCCATCCGCGGCCATGCCGAAGTCGTGGACCTTCACGAGGTGCTCGTGGGAGAGGCGCGAGAGGACGCGCGCCTCGCGGCGGAAGCGGTTCGCGACCGCGTCCGCCGCGGAGTGCTCGGCGGAGACGACCTTGAGCGCCACGCGGCGCCCGAGGTCGACGTGCTCCGCCTCGTAGACGGTGCTGCTCGCGCCGGTGCCGATCTCGCGCAGCAGCCGGTAGCGCGTGCCGGGCAGCATGCCCTCGTCGCCGCGCTCGGCCGAGGCCATCGCCTCGGCGCGGGGGCTCACCGGCGTGACGGCCGCGGCGCGGTGCGCCTTCGCGGCGGCGACGAGGGCCGCGAACTCGCCGCGCGAGCGCCCCGGCTCGCCCGGGAAGAGCCGCTGCATCAGGTGCGCGGCCCGCGCGCGCACGCCGCGCTCGCCGCCCGGCAGCGCGGCCGCCGCGCCGAGGAGCGCGGCGAGGCCGCGCGCGGCGGCGCGGCTCGACGGGTACCGGGCATCCCGGTCGAAGGCCGTGAGCCGCGCGATCGCGGCGTCGAGCGACGGCGGCGCCCCCAGCGAGAGGGCGATCGGCGGCGGATCGTTCTGGTTGCGCGCGACCGCGGCCATGTGCGTCTGCGCGTCGCCCTGGAGGAAGCGGCGCCCCGCGCACAGCTCCCAGAGCATGATCCCGAGCGCGTAGAGGTCGACCCGCGCGTCGCCCGGGTCGCCGTTCGCGACCTCCGGCGCGACGTAGCCCGGCTTCGCGAACACGACGCCCGCGACCGTGTGGCAGCGCCGGTTCTGTCCGCGGGCGGTCCCGAAGTCGATGATCTTCACGTCGCCGGAGAAGCCGAGCATCACGTTCTGGGGCGACAGGTCGCGGTGGACGATGCCGAGCGCGGCGCCCGACGGGTCCTTGCGCTCGTGCACGTGGGCGAGCGCCTCGGCGATCATCGTCGCGATCGCGACCGCCTCCGCCCAGTCGAAGCGGTGCCCGAGCTGCACCGCGCGCGCCCGGACCTCGCCGAGGCTCCGGCCCTCGACGTGCTCGACGACCGCGTACGGCTCCCCGGTCGCCGGGTCGACGTCCGCCTCGATGACCTGCGCGACGCCGGAATGCTGGAGCTGCGCCTGCACCCGCGCCTCGTCCAGGAAGCGGGCGATGTAGCTCGGATCCGACGCGTGCTCGCGGCGGATGATCTTCACGACCACGGGGCGCTCGGCCCCCTCGAGGCCGGTCGTGGAGGCGAGGAACACCTCGCCCATGCCTCCCCGAGCGATGCGCCGCAGGAGCACGTAGCGGCCGAGCGGCCGGGGAACATCGTCCGCAGCGAAGCCGCTCTTGTTGGGCTCATGCGAGGGCGGAAGAACCGGGCGGGGCACGGTCGCGGAGGAGTTCGCCATGAACCGAACCTATCGGATGTAGGACAAGGTGGGCCAACTTCGCGCCGGAGCGTCGAAACGGGCCGCGCTCCCGCGGCGCCGCCGCCGGGCCACACCATTTCGACACAGGGGCTCTCCAGGTTATCCACAGGGTTATCCACACCCTGTCGACAAGTCGCGGCCCCGGGCGATCGTGCTGAGCGGCGGCGGGATCCGTCCAGGAGGGCCCAGGAACCACCGCATTCTCCTGGAGCCCGGGCCATTGCTCTCCTCTCGGGCCTCGGCTACTCCTTGGCAGGGATGTCGCGACACGCCGCCCAGCGCCTGATGACCTTGCTGACGTTCGCGTTGGCGCTGGTCCTGCCGCTGCGAGCGCGCGCCGCGATCGTTCCGGTCTGCGAAGAGGACCGGATGACGATCGTCGCGCCGCCGGACGAGCCGTCGTGCACCGTCCTGACGAGCGTCGATGACGAGACGGGCGAGACGAGGGCCGCGCCCATCTGCGATCCGCGCGGCGCTTCCTCGGTCGCGCCGCCGCGCACGCTGCCGATGACCGACGACCGGATCGACGCGGCCCCTGGATGCGACAGGGGCGAGCTCTGGCCGAGGGTCGGGCCGAACTCGGGTCACCCCAGCCCTGTGAGCGAGCTCTCCAGCCCGCCGCAGCAGGCGGTGCTCGTTCCGGAGCTCGTCCTGCCTGCCCCGTGCGCGCCCGTGGAGGCCTTCTCGTTCCTCGCGAGCTCCGGCGGGCCGCGCGCCGGCGTGGCGCAGGGCGTCTACCACCCGCCTCGATGAGGCGAGCTCGCCGGCCAGGCCGCCCCCGATCGCGCCGCGTGGTCTCTCGAGCCCGCTGCGGGCGATTCGCGCCGGTCTTGCCGCGAGATCCGGAGCGTTTGCCGGTCTGATCCGAGCCCGCTAGGCGCTCGTCCGGGCCCACGTCGCGCAGGCTCGCCCTCTCGAGGGCGGCGCGCCTCGCGCGACGGAGGCCGGGCGCTGGCGCCGGCGTGACCGGTCCAGAGCGGTCCCGGCGCTCCGCCGGGGGCTGCTGCCGCGCCGCGCGGCGGCGGCTCCTTCGGCCCAGGGTGGCTCGCCGCCCTGGGAGCTCACGATTGGCGATCTTGTCGCGAGCGCGCACCTGGTGTCGCGCCCGCGTTGAAGGAGGGGCCCGCCTGGCGGCGCTCCACCACCGTTGAGAGAGGAAACATCATGAACAAGGGAACAGCCATCGTCGGCTTTCTTCTCTGCTTCATCGCAGGGATGGGGCTGATGTGGAGTATCGATCGGAGCGCCGGCTCGCGCGGGCATGAGATCTCCGCGGCCGTCGACGACGGCCAGCCGTGGAGCGACGAGGACGCGGCGGTGCCCGTGTCGTCGAAGGACCCGGTGTGGGGCGCGCGGACGGCGCCGGTGACGATGGTCGTCTTCAGCGACTTCGAGTGTCCGTTCTGCAGCCGGGTCGAGACCACGATCAACCAGCTCAAGGACAAGTACGGTCCCGAGAAGCTGCGCATCGTCTGGAAGAACAACCCGCTGCCGTTCCACAAGAACGCGCGTCCGGCGGCGCTCGCGGCCGAGACCGTGTTCCGCCTCGGCGGCTCGAAGGCGTTCTGGAAGTTCCACGAGCTCGCCTTCCAGAACCAGAAGAGCCTCACGCCCGACAACTTCGAGAAGTGGGCCGGCGAGGCCGGCGTCGACAAGGCGAAGTTCAAGGCGGCGTACGATCGGCAGGAGTACATGGCCAAGATCGACGCCGACATGGCGGTCGGCAAGTCGTCCGGCGTCACCGGCACGCCCGCCTCGATCATCAACGGCGTGTTCCTGAGCGGCGCGCAGCCGGTCGACAAGTTCACCGCCGTGATCGACGAGCAGCTCAAGGCCGCGCAGGCCGCGATCGCCGCGGGGACGAAGCCCGACAAGGTGTACGCCAAGCTCGCCGCGGAGAACAAGGCGAAGGCGCCGCCCCAGAAGGAGCGCGAGCGCCCGCAGGAGGACGACAAGACGGTCTGGAAGGTGCCCGTCGGCGACGCGCCCGCGAAGGGCCCGGCCACCGCGCTGGTCACCATCGTCGAGTGGTCCGACTTCCAGTGCCCCTTCTGCAGCAAGGTCGTCCCGACGATCGACGAGATCCTCAAGACCTACGGGGACAAGGTCCGGTTCGTCTGGAAGAACAACCCGCTCCCGTTCCATCAGCGCGCGGAGCCCGCGGCCGAGCTCGCCATGGAGGCCCGCGCTCAGAAGGGCGAGAAGGGCTTCTGGGACGCGTATGAGCTGCTCTGGAAGAACCAGCAGAAGCTCAACGACGAGGACCTGCTCGGCTACGCCAAGGAGCTCGGGCTCGACGTCGAGAAGGTGAAGGCCGCGATCGCCACCAAGAAGCACGGCGCGGGCATCGCCGCCGATCAGGAGCTCGCGGACGACCTGCAGGCGTCCGGGACCCCGCACTTCTTCATCAACGGCCGCCGGCTCGTCGGCGCGCAGCCGATCGACAAGTTCAAGACGATCATCGACGAGGAGATCAAGAAGGCCGAGGGGCTCCTCGCGAAGGGCGTCGCCGCCAAGGACCTCTACGCCGAGATCATCAAGGACGGCAAGGAGCCGCCGCCGCCCGAGCGCAAGGAGATCGCCGCGCCGCCGCCGAACAGCCCGTGGAAGGGCGGCGAGCGCGCGAAGGTCGTGATGCAGGTCTTCTCGGACTTCGAGTGCCCGTTCTGCAAGCGCGTCGAGGACACGGTCGCGCAGATCTCGAAGACCTACGGCGACAAGCTGAAGATCGTGTGGCGCCACCGCCCGCTGCCGATGCACAAGAACGCGCCGCTCGCGTCCGAGGCCGCGCAGGAGGCCTACGCGCAGAAGGGCAACGCCGGGTTCTGGGCGTACCACGAGGTGCTCTTCAAGAACCAGGGTCAGCCGGACGCCTTCTCGCGCGCCTCGCTCGAGAAGTACGCCGAGGAGCAGGGCCTCGACATGACGAAGTTCAAGAAGGCCCTCGACGCGAACACCCACAAGGCGTTCGTGGACTCCGAGAACTCCGTGGCGGACAAGGCGGGCATCAGCGGGACGCCGGCGTTCGTCGTGAACGGCTACTTCATCAGCGGCGCGCAGCCGTTCTCGAAGTTCAAGAAGCTGATCGACAAGGCCCTGAAGGAGGCCGGCGAGACCGCGCCTGCCGCGGCCAAGGTCGACGTCGTGAAGAGGCCGGCGCCCGCCGTGCAGCCCGCCGCCGCCCCCAAGTGAACCGCCCGAGCGCGGTCTGATCTCCCGCCGAACCTGACCCACCTGCCCGAGGGGCGGCTCCCGACGACCGGATGAGCCGCCCGCCTCCCTGCCCTGCGCGGGCCCGGCGAGGCGTCAGCCCGTGGTGCGGAACCGCGAGCGCCCCTCGGAGATCCACCACGCGCGGTAGCGCTCCTGGGCGGCCTCCCGCTCCTGTCGCGGCAGGTCCTCGTAGTAGCCGAAGTACTCCCGGGTGATGCCCTTCAGCTCGTCGATGGCGGCGCGGCGGATGGCGGGCTTCTCGTGCGTGAGCGCGTCGATGATCCACTCGATCCGATGGCGCTCGCCGTTCCTCGACCACCACGCCATCCACTTGCGCGCGTCGCGGCCGAGATCCTCCCGCGTGATGGCGGTCAGCGCGCGGACCGCCGCCTCGACGATCGCGTCGTGCGGATCGGAGAGCGCGCTGATGAGCGCCGGCACGCTGGAGCCGGAGCGGATCTCGGACATGGTGTCGATGGCGCTCAGCCGCCGCGCGGGCGACTCCTCGCGGTCGCGCGCGATGTGATCGAGCCCCTGCAGGATCGGGCCGCCCGCGGGCGGCGCCGCGATCAACAAGGCGGCCGATCGGACCGCGATGCGCCGGACGGCGATGTTGTCGTCGAAGAGCCGCGGGAGCAGCGCGTTGGCGGCTTCCGGGTACGGCAGCTCGCCGAGCACGTGCGTGGCCCAGAAGCGCACCTCGGGGTCGGGCGAGGCGCTCCGCACGGTCATGAAGGGGAGCGCCGGGCGCCGGATCGCGACGATGAGCTCGAGCAGCGGCCCGCACTGGGAGGCAGGCGGCGCGGCGGCGACGTTCGCGGCGCCGTCCGGGCCGGCGAGCTGCTCGCGGAAGCGCTGGCGATCGACCCGGAGCGGACCGGGGAAGCGCGCCGCGACGATCGAGATCGCCGTCTCTCCGTTGCGCACGAGCTCGGCGAACGCCCGCGGGCCCGCCTCGCCGCCCGCGAGGACGTGCTGCACGAGCGAGCTGTACTCCGCGCGCAGCTCGCTGGCCGGAGAGGTCGAGACCGCGGCGCGCCGCTCGGACGGGGGCCTCGGGTACACCGCGGCGGCCTCGACGGCGACGGGCGTGCGGCGCCAGTGGGGGCGCGCGGCGACCGACGACGGCGCCGGCGCGTGATCTCGCTGCTCCTCGGCGCCTGGCTTGATCGAGCTGTCGAGCATCCACGGCGGCCGGGAGTACCGCTTCGTCCGCGCCTCTTCGGGCTCGCCGAGATCGAAGTCCTCGGGCCGCGCGTGGGTCGGCGCCGCGGGGATCTCGAGGTCGGGGATCTCGTCGATGGCCGGCGGCGAAGGCGGCGCCGTGATGACCGGCGAAGCCGGCGCCGGCACCGCCTGCATGAGCGGCTGGGTGACCGCGGGCATCATCGGCGCCGTCACGGCCGTGCCCGACACGACGTCCGCGCCCGCCTCGAGGCCGAGCCGGATCTGCGGATCGGTTCCGAGGCTCGACGCGCGCGGCATCGGGGCCGGCGGGATGGTCGAGCTGAACGCCATCGCGTGCGCGACGCCTTCGTCCGGACGCACGGGCTCGGCCTCCACGCCCGTGCCGCGGAGCCCGAACGCCCGCGCGACGGCATCGATCCCGGATCCCCCGTCCTCCGTGGACCAGCCGCCCTGGGGTCGCGGGCCGTTCGGCTCGACGTCCGCGCCGTCGGCTCGCTGTGGCTCGCCCGCGCCGAGGGGCTCGTGCGCGGCGGGCGGCGAGGGTGCGTCGTCGGTCGGCCCGTGCGCCTCCGCGCGGACCATGCTGCTCAGCTCCAGCAGCGCAGCGCGGGTGCGCATGGAGAGCGGGCCCTCCTTGGCCTGCTCGTCGTCGTGCGGCGCGTCGGCCTCGTGCGGCGGCGCGGATGGCGTCCGCGCAGGCGCGGCGGCCTCGTGCGGCGGCGCGGACGACCGCTGCGGAGACGCCGCGGCCTCGTGCGGCGGCGCGGACGACCGCTGCGGAGACGCCGCGGCCTCGTGCGGCGGCGTGGACGACCGCTGCGGAGGCGCCGCGGTATCCTGGGCTCCGCCGCCGCTCCGGTTCATCTTCTTTCGCAGGATGAGCCGCTCCAGCACCGTCGTTGCGACGCCGGCGAGCGCGATGAGATCGCCGATGCTGGAGAGCTCGACCGAGGCGGCGCCGTCGTCACCGTAGACGAGCGCCACGACGCGGCCGCGCACGACGATCGGGACGACCGCCACCGCGGCCGCGTGGACCTTCCTGCCGAGCTCGCGCTGGAGCTCCGCGTCCGGGGCGCTGCCGGCGAGCGCGGCGACGAGCGGCGCGCGCAGCGCGCGCGCCCTGGCGAGGGCGGTGGGACGCTCGAACGGCACGGCGATCTTCGTGACGCGCTCGCGCTCGGCGCCAGGGCCCGCGGCGTTGCGGCCTTCCGCGCGCTCGCCGTGAACCGTGAACAGGACCGTGTACTCGAAGTACTGCTGCGCGAAGTCGAAGAGGACCGCGAGCACCGCCTCGCTCGAGTCGACCGAGGCGAGCTCCTGCTCGGCCATGGCCAGCGTGAACGGGCCCTTGCGCCGCTGCGCCGTCGGCGCCGACCGGCCCGCCTCGCGCATCGAGCCCTTCGCCGCCGAGATCGCGGGCGCGGGCGCCGCAGGCGCGAGCGCCACGGGCGGGGAGGCCGCAGGAGCAGGCGCCGCCGGTGCGAGCGCAGCGAGCGCGGGCGCCACGGGCGTCACCTCCGCCGGCGTCGTCGCAGCGGGCCCCACGGGCGCGGAGGCCGCGGGGACGGGCGCCGCTGGCGCAGAGCCGCCGGGCAGGCGCGGGTGCGACGCGGCAGCCTGCGGCACCGTATCCTGCTGAGCGCGGTGCGCGGCCGACGCCCGCTTCAACCAGCCGGTCAACAGGTGCGTGCCCGGCGCCCGCGACCGCGCGCCGGACGGCGCCGGCGGCGCCACCGGCCTCCCGGGCGGCGCCATCGGCTTCAAGGGCGGCGTCGGCGGCTTCGAGGGCGGCGCCGGCGCTTCCACGGCCGGCGCCCTCGCCTCCACCGCAGGAGCCGCGGGCACGTCCTCCGCTGCCGCGAACGCCGCGAGGCGCGGCGCGAGCTGCTCGGAGCGCGGCGTCGGCTCTGCCGGCTCCGTCGCGGGCTCTCGCTGCGGCGCGGCCAGGTGGCCGGGACGCGCGGTCTCCTCGCCCGGATCCGCCGCGCCGGCGTCGGGCTTCGCCGGCGCCTCAGGGCCCGCTTGGCCGCGCCGCGGAGCGACCTTGGAGAGGCGCGAGGCCAGCGCCTCTGCCCCAGGCGTGTGCGCCTCGAGGTAGCGGAACGAGGGCAGATCGATCGGGTACTCGGCGACGACGGTCGGCTCGTCGTCCAGCTCGTGGAGCGGCGGCTTCCTCGGCGTCGGGACGGCCTCGTTGAGCGAGACCTCCGCGATGACGGTGTCCTCGTCATGGATCGAGGTCAGCGCCTCGACCGTGGGGGCATCGTCGATGCTCGATCGCCTTTGCGCTTCCGCCGCCTCCTCGCGAGCGATCGAGGACGGCGCCTCGACCGTCGGGGCGTCGTCGATGCTCGACCGCTTCTTCTGCCGCGCTTCCGCCGTCTCCTCGCGCGGATGGATGCCCTCGGGCAACGTCGCGTCGGCGTCGACATCGGCAGGCGCCGCCGCATCGACGTCCGCAGGCGCGACGGCGTCGGCTCCCGCGGGCGACGCCGCGTCGGGCTCTGCGGCCGGAGCCGCCCCTGCCGCCGCGAGCGGAGGCGCGTCGACCGGCGCAGGCGCGACCGGGTCGGCTCCTGCCGGCGGGGCCGCGCCCGCGCCGGCGGCTGGCGCCGGCGGCCGAGCCGCTTCCGGCGGGAGCGCAGCGACGGCTGCGGGGGCGGGCTCGACCGGCTCTGCCGGGCTCGGCTCGGCGCGCGCGTCGAGCTGCTTCACGAGCCGCGACAGGCGCCGCTCGAGGGCGGCGCCGTAGTGCTCCGCGAGCGCCTGGCGGATGCGCACCAGCGGCGCGGCGAGCTGCCGCAGGTTGACCCCCAGCGAGAAGCTCAGCTGCTCCGCCACGGCCGGCGCGAGCGGCTCGGCCGTCGCGATGACCAGCGTCGGCTCCGGCTGCGAGGCTCCCGCCGCCGCGCTGTCGACGCCCGTGCGCACGTCGAGCGGGAACACGCGGTGCTGGACCGCGAGCTCAGCCGGGATGGTCCGGAGCACGTCGGGCGACGCGGGCCGGAGCCGGCCCACGGCGGGCGGGAGCCCGAGGCTCTCCGCGAGCAACGCGGTGAGCTCGCGCTCGCTCACCGCGCCCAGCTCCAGCACGTTCGTGGCGAGGTCGCCGCCGTGGAGCACTTGGCGGGCGATCGCCTCCTCGACCACCCGCATCGAGGTAACCCCATGCTGCACGAGGAGAGAGCTCAGCGTCGGCATCGAGGCGCATTCATCGTTGTGCGGTGGAAGTTGGAGCACGCTCGCGACGTGCGGCCCGGTTCATCCTAGACGAAGTCTCTATCGGACACGATCCGCGTTGGAGCCCTCGGAGGGTCTCCTCCGTCACCGGCCGCTCGCCGCGTCGCAGCGACCTTCCGTCTCCGGCAACCTGGTAGGAGGATCCCGCCCAACGCCGCCGAGGAAGCAGGTGAAGCGCAGCCCGGTCGCGGAGAGGTCCGCGGCCGATGCCGGCGCGCCGCCGTCCGCGCGCTCGGACGAGGGCTCCACGGTCAGCCCGCCCCCGTGCGCGCCGAGGATGCCGTGCGCGATCGCGAGGCCGAGGCCGAGCCGCTCGCGGCGGCGCGGCGCGACCGGGTCGGCGGGGATCGCCGCCCGCTCGCCGAACGGCTCGAGCAGCCGGGCGAGCGGCTCCGGCGGGACGGGGCCCGCCTCGTCGACGACGGTCACCACCGGCGCGCCGTCGGCGATCGAGACGCGGACCTGCACCGGCCGATCGCGCGATCGCAGGATGGCGAAGCCGAGCACGTATTCCAGCGCCACCCGGAGGAGCTCCGGATCGCCCTCCACGGTCGCGGCCCCATCGGGCCCGGCCTCGAACGAGATCTGCACGCCGCGCGCGGCGGCCATCGCCTCGAGCTGCACCGCGGCGCGCCGGACGAGCTCGGCCGCGTTGCAGCGGGCGATCGACATCGGTCGGCTCGCGTCCGCGCGGAGCCAGATGGAGTTGTCGAACTCGTCGAGCAGCCGCTTCAGCCGCTCGCCGGCGCCGCGCACGCGCTCCAGCATGTCGCGCGGCGCCGGTCCGAGGTCCTTCTGGTAACGCAGCAGGTAGTGCACCCCCGCCAGCATGGTCGCCAGCTCGCCGCGTAGATCGTGGCCCACCCGCGCGAAAAACTCGTCATCCATGCACATAGACGCCTGCTCCGAATATGCAGCAGCGCGGACCCCGAGCATCAGACGAGCAAGCCAACTGTCGTCGGGACCGCCCCGAAACAGCCGTCGCCAGGCGCTGAGGGCGAACCGCGCAGAGCCCCCATCTGCGCTGGACAGTTGATGGTTGCGGATAAGCGACCTGGGCACAAGGTGTACCCGGGGCTCAGGCTTCGCCTCCACCAGCGCAGGGGGACCTTCCAGGAACGCCGGCGGGGAGGTCGTCGCCCGGATGCCCCACATCGAAGCCCGAGCACCTGGGGAGCGCCGTCAGCCGAGCCGCGAGCGGGGGAGCATGTCCGAGGCAGAGCGCAGAGAGTCCGCCGAGCAACACGGCGAGGAGGGCGACGAGGATACCCTCGTGGTCGAGCGACGCCGCCGGGTCCTCATCGTGGACGATGATCCCGATTTCCTCGTCATGGCGGAGGCGGCGCTCGCCGCGCACGGCTTCCTGGTCGAGCGGGCGGCGGGTGGGCTGCGCGGCGTGTTCCTCGCCACACAGGACGTGCCGGATGTGATCCTGTGCGACCTGAGGATGCCAGGCATCGACGGGTTCGTCGTCGCCGAGGCGCTGCGCGCCGACCCGGCGACCCAGCACGTCGCCATCTTCGCGTGCACCGGCCGCCGCGATCTCGAGGCCCGCGCCGCCCTCAACGCCTCGGCCTTCGACGGCGTGCTCGTCAAGCCAGTCGACTGGGATAGCGCCGCTCGTTTGCTCCACGAGATCATCGGCGTCCGCCGGCCCTACGGGCCTACCTAGGGCACGTAAGGAACAACCTTAGATCCCATCAGGCCAGGTGCAGGGCGACCCCTGCGCGGGAGGGGAAATGCCCGGCATCTGGCCGGCAATAAGGTATACAAACATCGCGTGACCCGAGCGGATCGCCCCCCTACATCGCCTGCGTGAGAGACCGGCCGCACGCTGTCGCGTTCGTTCGCGACCGTCGGGCGGCGCGCCGACGAATGGAAAGGTTCACTGGGATGGAAGTGAAGTGTGACGACAACGCGTTCTCGCCGCTCGTCCTGGTCGTGGACGACTTCCAGGACAACCGGGAGATGTTCGCGGAATACCTGTCTTTCTCCGGGTTCCGCGTGGCCGAGGCGGCGACCGGTCGGGAGGCGCTCGATCGCGCCTTCGAGCTGATCCCGGACCTCATCCTGATGGACCTGTCGCTCCCCGAGATCGACGGGTGGGAGGCGACGCGCCACCTCAAGAGCGACCCGCGCACGAAGCGGATCCCCATCGTCGCCCTCACCGGCCACACGCTCGCGGGCCACTCGCGCGAGGCGAAGGACGCGGGGTGCGACGCGTTCCTCACGAAGCCGTGCCTGCCGGACACGCTCGTGCTCGAGATTCGCCGCCTCCTGTCGCGCGTCGAAGGCGACACGCGGGGCCCGTCGCCGCAGCCGGAAAGAACGACCTGACGCGTCGCGAATCTGCTCTCCAGCCACCCCACGAAACCGGCGCGGCGCACGGCGCCGGCGCGATCCGCGAGGCGCGCGCGATCCGGGAGAGGAACAGCGCACATGCGCTCCCGCGCTGCCATGACTTGACTGAGGCACCACCTGACTATCCCGAGCACAGTCTTTCTGGCTAACTGATCGCTTGAGAGGCAAGAGGGAGCGAGGATGGCGGGGGTGACGAGGAAAAAAGCCGGAAAAGACGCGACGGACGGCGCGGATGGAGCGTCCGGCCGCCCGCTCCGCGGGCGCGCCACGGCGGTGCCCCTGCGCTCGCCCAAGAGGGGATCGGCGTCGGTTGCAGCGGCCGGGCCTCGCTCCGCGGGGCCGGCGACCCTGCGCGCCAGGGCGCCCAGGCGATCGAAGGCGGACTCGGACCGGCACGCCCCGCGGGGCGACGCGGCCGAGCGCGAGCGGCTCGAGGAGCAGTGCCAGCGGCTGGAGCGCCGCGCCGAGACGGCCGAGCGCATGCTCCGCGAGACGGTGTCCACCATCTCTCACGATCTCAGGAACTCGCTGAGCGTGATCGTGGTCAGCGCCCGCATGCTGATGCGCTCGATCCCTCAAGAAGGCCCGGGGCGGCGGCAGCTCGAGGCGATCACCCGCGCGGCGGACGACATCAACCAGCTCGCGCAGGACCTTGTCGACGCCATGAGCATCGAGAGCGGCTCGCTGAAGGTCGGCAAGGGCGCGCACGAGGTCGAGCCGATCCTCGACCGGGCGATCGAGCTCGTCGCCCCGACCGTCGCGCTGAAGCCGCTCGAGATCGCGAAGGAGCTGCCGCACGACGTGCCGCCCATCGCGTGCGACCGGGAGCGCATCGTCCAGGTCATCGCGAACCTGCTCGGCAACGCGATGCGCTTCACGCCCAAGGGCGGACGCATCACCGTGCGCGCGGAGCCCTCGGGCAACGACGCGCGGTTCTCGATCTCCGACACCGGCCCCGGCATCGCGCCGGACCAGCAGCCGCTGCTCTTCGCCCGGCACGCGCCCGCTCGCCGGCCCCTCGGACAGGGGATGGGGCTCGCGGCGTTCGTCACCAAGGGCATCGTGGAGGCCCATGGCGGCACGATCTGGGTCGAGAGCTCGCCCGGCCAGGGCAGCACGTTCTTCTTCACCATCCCGGCCGCCGGGCTCTCGGTGCGCGCAGCGCCCTGACCGAGAGCCCGCGCGCGCGGAAGAGCGCGCGCCTGACGACGACCTTCGAGAGCGGCGCGCGCCCACGCGGCCATGCCCGCGGTGCGCGCGCAGCAGCCGCGCCCCCGTCAGGCCGGCCCGAGCCCGGAGAGCCAGCGGCGGAGGATCGCGCGGCCCTCCGACAGCTTGCGCAGCGACGCCCACTCGTTGCGCTGGTGCGCCTGGGCGTTCTCGCCGGGGCCGAAGTTCACCGCGGGCACGCCGAGCTCTGCGAAGCGGGCCACGTCGGTCCACGCCTGCTTCGGCTCGACCGCGGCGACGCCGGCCTCGCGCAGCGCCACGACGAGCGGGTGCGACGCGTGCGGCAGCGCCGACGGGCTGAGGTCGCGCCACTCGATCTCGGCGCGGCCGGCCACGAGCGCCTCGATGGTCCGCTGCGCCTCCTGGATCGAGGTCCCCGGCGGGAAGCGGTGGTTCAGGTTCATCGTGAACTCGTCGGGCACGACGTTCCGCCCGCGCCCGCCCTGCGCCATCGTCGCCGTCGTCACGGCCCGGTAGACGAACCCGTCGATCTCGACCTCGCGCGGCGCGAGGGCGGCGAGCTCGACCAGGAGCGGGCCCGCCTTGTAGATGGCGTTCTCCCCCTGCCACGGCCGCGCGCTGTGCGCCGTCCGCCCGCGGAACGTCAGCCCCGCGTGCAGCGAGCCGCTCGCGCCGAGGCTCAGCTTGTTGTCGCTCGGCTCGAGGCACACCGCGAGATCGAGCGCGCGGAGGCCCGGCTCGCGCTCGATGACCAGCGCGAGCTCGTTCTCGAGGTACGGGCCCTCCTCCCGGGCGTAGAACACGAGCGTCAGATCGACCCCCGCGACGTCCTCCCGCGTGCCCTCGGCGAGGTCGAGCATCAGCGCGAGGCCCGACTTCATGTCGCTCGCGCCGGGGCCGTAGAGGCGATCCCCCTCGATGCGCGGCGGCCCGTCGTGCGAGGTGCGCACCACGTCGAGGTGCCCGGCCAGCGCGATCTTCGGGCCGCCCGTGCCCTGCGTCACCTGCGCGACCAGCGAGTCGCCGTGACGGCGCACCGGCGCGGCGAGCTGCGCCCGACCGAGCCGCTCGGCCACCGCGGAGCACAGCTCCTGCTCCTCCCCGATGGGCGACGGGACCGAGCACAGCCAGAGCAGCGTGTCCGCGAGCGCGGCCTCGGGCGCCGCGCCCCGATCGGGCCGCGCGCTCACACCGGCACCGCGAAGTCGCGCAGCGCCGCGTTGAGCGACACCTTGCGGTCGGTCGCCTCGCTCCGCTTGCCGATGATCAGCGCGCACGGGATCGAGAACTCCCCCGCGGGGAAGCGCTTCGGCCGCGTGCCCGGGATGACCACGCTGCGCGCCGGCACCCGGCCGCGGTGCTCGACGACCTCCGGCCCCGTGACGTCGAGGATCGCCGTCGACGCGGTGAGCACCACGCCGGCGCCGAGCACCGCCTCCTCCTCGACGACGACGCCCTCCACCACGATCACGCGCGAGCCGACGAAGACGCCGTCCTCGATGATCACCGGCCGCGCCCCCGGCGGCTCGAGCACCCCGCCGATGCCGACGCCCCCTGCGAGGTGCACGCCTCGCCCGATCTGCGCGCAGCTGCCGACGGTCGCCCACGTGTCGACCATCGACCCCGCGCCGACCCACGCGCCGATGTTCACGTAGCCAGGCATGACGATCGCGCCCTGCTCGAGGAACGCGCCGTAGCGCACCGTCCCCGGCGGGACGACGCGGACGCCCGCCTTGTCGAGCCCGCGCTTGAGCGGGATCTTGTCGTGGAACTCGAAGGGGCCGACCTCCATCACGCTCATGCCGCGGAGCGCGAAGTAGAGCAGGATCGCCTCCTTGATCCACGCGTGCGTCACCCACCGGTGCGCGGCGCCCTCGCCGGAAGGCGCCGCGCCTTCGCCGCCCGCCTGCGGGGTCTTGTCGGGCTCCGCGACGCGGAGCAGGCCTTGATCGAGCTGCTCGATCGTGCGGAGGACCGCGGCCTCGTGCGCGGGCGAGCGCAGGAGCTCGCGGTCGCGGAACGCCGCCTCAACAAGGGACTTCAGGGATTCGTCGGTGGCCATGGCGGCGCCTTTAGCACGGCCGCGACAGCACCGGCAGCGGCGTCAGAACGTCATGGTGACGACGCGGCCGCCGGGCCCCTCGACGAGGTCGACGCCCGCGCGGCGCGCGACGACGCGGGCCACGGCGGCGGCCCGCTCGCCGCCGTCGCGCAGCACCACGTCGAGGGCGACCGCCGGCGCCCCCTCGCGCGGGCCGCGCTCTGCGATGCGCACCGTCGAGCGCCCGTCCGGCAGGCGGGACACGGCGAGGTGGGGGCTCGCCACGCCCGCGGCGTTGACCATGCCGACGGCGAGCTCCATGAGCCCGCTCACGGCGCGCACGTCGCCCTCCACCTCGTTGGCGCGGCTGTCCGAGGAGGCGACCGAGATGCCGACCACGGGCCGCCCCTCGACCGCGGTGGCGCTCCAGTTGCGGAGCACGTCGATGAGATCGAGCGGCGTGGGGCGCAGCTCGAGGGTCGCGATCACGAGCTCGGACAGGCGCAGCGCGCCGCTCAGCGTCCGGGCCGTCCTGCGCACCGACGCCTCGAGCGCGAGGCGCTGCCGGGCGTCGATGCCGCGCTCGGCGCCGGCGCGCTCCCCGCGGCCGCGCCCGGGGCCGCGCGCCGCCGGGGCGCCCGCGGCGGCGCGCGACAGCTCGTCCGTGAGGCGCGCGACGTCGACGCCCGCGTGCTCGAGCACCGCGCACGCGGCGTCGGCCGCCGCGGGGTCGTCGGTCGCCACGAAGCCGTCGCGGACCGCCGCGGAGAGGCTGTCGAGGGCGGCGACCAGCGCCGCGCACCCCTCGCACACCTCAGGCAGCGCGAGGGCGACCCCGCGCGGCCCGACGCGGCGCGAGCCGAGCAGGTGGGCGAAGCTCTCGATGCCTGCAGCGCCGTCCCGCGCCGCGCCGAGCGCAGCGGCGAGCCGCTCGCCGAGCATCAGTTGGTCGCGCTCGGAGCGACCTCGTAGCCTGCGAAGAAGTAGGCGATCTCGCGCGCGGCGGTCGCCGTCTTGTCGGAGCCGTGGACCGCGTTCTCGCCCACGCTCGCCCCGTGCAGCTTGCGGATCGTCCCCTCCGCCGCCTTCGCCGGGTCGGTCGCGCCGATGACCTCGCGGTACTTCGCGACCGCGTCCTCGCGCTCGAGGGCCATCACCAGGATGGGGCTGCGCGACATGAACGTCACGAGCTCGTCGAAGAAGCCGCGCCCCCGGTGCTCGGCGTAGAAGCCTTCCGCCTCCGCGCGGCTGAGGTGGATGCGCTTCATCGCTTTGATCGTGAAGCCCTCCTGCTCCAGGCGAGCGATGATCGCGCCTGCCTTGTTCTTTTCCATTGCGTCGGGCTTGATGATTGAGAGGGTTCGCTCGAGGGCCATGGGCGGCCCAGTTAGGCGAAAACGCCGAGCGTTGCAAGCGCCACGCATTCCGTCCTCAAGGTCGGCGACCGGCCTCGCTGCGCGTCCCCTGCTCCGCGCCTCCGCGCTCCCGCCGTTCCCGCCCGCCTGCGCCTCGCGCTCCCGGCCGGTCTCCCGGCGGCGCCCAGGGCCGCCTCCGATCGTGCCGTCCGCCGCCCGACGCGCCCCCGAGCGCCGTCGCGCGCGCGTCGCCGCGCTCCCGTCGGCCTCGCGCTCCACCGCCCGCTCGCAGGCGCTCCGCCTCGTGTGCTCGTGGTGACGACGCGCGGCACGCGCGATCGCCATGAAGCTGTCACAATGCGCTGCTACACCCACCGTCCATGCCGAGCCACGTGCTCATCGTCGAGGACGAACGCGACCTCCAGCGCGTCCTTACGTACAACTTCCGTCAAGCTGGCTTCGATGTGGTCTCCGCCGGGAGCGGAGAGACAGCGCTCCGCGCGGTCAAGGAGGAGCGGTTCGATCTCGTCCTGCTCGACCTCATGCTCCCGGACATGTCGGGCACGGAGATCTGCCGCCGCCTGAAGCAGAACCCGCAGACCTCCGCGGTCCCCGTCATCATGGTCACGGCCAAGGGGGAAGAGATCGATCGGATCGTCGGCTTCGAGCTCGGGGCCGACGACTACGTCGTCAAGCCGTTCAGCGTGCGAGAGCTCATCCTGCGCGCGCGGGCGATCCTCAAGCGCTCCGAGAGCCCCACGTCGGCCCCGGAGAAGTTCGATTTCGGCATCCTCCGGGTCGACCGGGCCGCGCACAGGGCGTGGGTGCAGGAGAACGAGATCGCGCTGACGGCGCTCGAGTTCCGCCTGCTCATGATGCTCTACGATCGCCGCGGGCGCGTGCTCTCGCGCGACCTCTTGCTCGACGAGGTGTGGGGCTCGCACGTCGACGTCACCGCGCGCAACGTCGACACCCACGTGAAGCGCGTCCGCGAGAAGCTCGGGGCCGCCGGCGACTACATCGAGACCGTGCGCGGCGTCGGCTACCGGTTCCGCGCCGAGCCCGAGGCCGCCTAGGGGCGCTCATGCTCGTGTTGAGGCGGCTCGGCATCGGCGCGAAGCTCGTAGCGGCGACGGTGTTCGTCCTCCTCGTCGCGGGCGTGCCGATCGAGCGCCTCGCCGCGCGCGACATGGAGGCGGCGCTGCTCGCGGAGCACAGCCCGCGCGCCGCCGTCGACGCGGCCCTCTCGCGCTCGCGGCGGGCCATGCTGTTCGGCATGGGCGCCGTGATCGTCGTCGCCGTCTCGGTCGGCGCCGCCACCACCTTCTTCATCACGCGCCCCATCCGGCGGCTGACCCGCTTCGCGCTGGCGATGTCCGAGGGCGACCTGTCGACGCGCGCGCCCCTGCGCGGCTCGGGCGAGCTCCGCCAGCTCGCGCGCGCGCTCAATCACCTGACGAGCGAGCTCTCCCGCTCCATCGCCGAGGTCAGGACCGAGCGCGATCTGCTCGCTGGCATCCTCGACGGCATGAGCGAGGGCGTGCTCGTGCTCGATCGCGACGGGCGGATCCTCCTCGCCAACCGGGCGCTGCGCGCGATGGCCTCCCTCGGCGAGGACGCGCTCGGCCGATCGGTCATCGAGTCGATCCGCAACGCGCACCTCACCGAGGCGATCCAGCTCGCCGGCCAGCGGGACGAGCCGGTCGACGTCGAGGTCGAGCTCGGGCGGACGCTGCCGCGGAGGCTGCTCGTGCGGGTGTCGCGCCGGAAGGCCCCGGCGCACGACGCGCTCGACGCGCGCGCGGAGCACGACGGCGCGCCCACGGAGCCCGGGCTCATCGCGGTGTTCCACGACGTCACGGATCTCCGCCGGCTGGAGACGATCCGGACCGACTTCGTCGCCAACGTGTCCCATGAGCTCAGGACGCCGGTCACCGCGATCAGCACCGCCGCCGAGACGCTGCAGCTCGGCGCGCTGCAGGACCCCCACGAGGCCGCCGAGTTCGTCGACGTGATCGATCGGCACGCGAAGCGGCTCCGCCACCTCGTCGACGACCTGCTCGACCTCTCCAAGATCGAGGCGAAGAACTTCCGCCTCGCGCTCGCCGATCTCGACGTCGCCCCCGCCATCGAGCACGTGACGCAGCTGCTCGCCGAGGCGGCGCGCCGCCGCAGGGTCACGCTGACCGTCGACGCCGCCGCGCTCCCGTCCGCGCGGTGCGACCGCCGCGCGATCGAGCAGGTGCTCATGAACCTGCTCGACAACGCCATCAAGTACGCGGGCGAGGGCGCTCACGTCACGGTGCAGGCGCGCTCGGTCGATCAGCAGGTGACGATCGCCGTCGCCGACGACGGCCCCGGCATCCCTCCTCACCACCTGGGCCGCATCTTCGAGCGGTTCTACCGCGTCGACGCCGGCCGCTCGCGCGACCTCGGCGGCACCGGGCTCGGCCTCGCCATCGTGAAGCACCTGGTCGAGCTGATGAACGGCTCGATCGAGGTCGAGAGCGCCATCGGCCGCGGCACCAAGTTCACCGTCCGCCTCGCGCGCGCCGTGTGATCCCAGCGAAGTCGGGAAAATCCGGTACTCGCTGTTCCACCCTGCCGTCACACGGCTGTCACAAAGCTCGACTACGCCTGACGGTGCATGGCTCGAATTCTGCTCACCCTGGCGATGTTCCTCCTGGCCGCTGGATGCGGTCGCTCCGACGGTCCCCAAGAGACCGGCTCCCTGCCCGGCTCGAAGCCGAACGCGGCGCCGCAACCGGCCGCCGCCGATGGGGAGGTCACCTTGACGGGCGCGGGTGCGACGTTCCCGTATCCGCTCTATAGCAAGTGGATCTCTGAGTTCCAAAAAGCCAACACCAAGGTCAAGATCAACTACCAGTCGATCGGCTCCGGCGGCGGGATCCGGCAGATCACCGAGCGGACCGTCGACTTCGGCGCCACCGACGCGCCGATGACCGAGGAGCAGCTCGCCAAGGCGGCGGGCATCCTGCACCTGCCGACCTGCCTCGGCGCCGTCGTGCTGACCTACAACCTCGAGGGCGTGCCGTCGGGGCTGAAGCTGACGCCGGACGCGGCCGCGCAGATCTTCCTCGGCAAGATCAAGAAGTGGAACGACCAGGCCATCCAGCAGGAGAACCCGGACGTGAAGCTCCCCGACAAGGAGATCGCGACGGTTCACCGCTCGGACGGCAGCGGGACCACCAAGATCTTCGTCGACTACCTGAGCGCGGTGAGCCCGGAGTGGAAGAGCGGCCCCGGGACCGGGACCAGCGTCAACTGGCCGGGCGGCCTCGGCGCCAAGGGCAACGACGGCGTCTCCGCGCTCATCACGAGCACGCCCGCGTCGATCGGCTACATCGAGCTCGCGTACGCGATGCAGAACAAGCTCACCTTCGCCTCGCTCAAGAACAAGAGCGGCAAGTTCGTCGCCCCGTCGCTCGAGAGCACGACCGCCGCGGGCGCCGGCGCCGCCGCCAAGATGCCGGACGACCTCCGGATGTCGATCGTCGACGCCGAGGGCGAGGACGCGTACCCCATCGCCGGCTTCACCTACCTCCTCGTCTATCAGGAGCAGAAGGATCTCGCGAAGGGTAAGGTGCTCGCCAACTTCGTGAAGTGGGCGATGCAAGACGGCCAGAAGTTCACCAACGACCTCCACTATGCGCCGCTGCCGACGGCGGTCGTCGAGAAGGTCAACAAGAAGCTCGCCACGCTGGTGGGCCCTGACGGCAAGCCCCTGCTCACCCCGACACCATGAAGGACGGCGCGTCAGCGGTGCGCACGGCGCTCCGCCGCGCGCCGCCGGCGCGCGCGCAGGATAGGTCCATGAGCACGGTAGAAGTCCCCATGCAACAAGCCGCCTCGACCGCGTCCGGGGGCGACGCGGCGCGCGGCACGCGCGGCGCGGATCGAGCGTTCCGCGTCATCCTGACGGTGTTCGGCCTGACGGTGCTCGCGGTGCCCACGCTGATGGTGCTGGAGCTCGTCCGGTCGTCCCGGCTGGCCATCGACAAGTTCGGCCTGGCGTTCCTCACCGGCACCGTGTGGGACCCCGCGCGCGAGGAGTTCGGCGCGCTGCCGTTCATCTACGGCACGGTCGTCAGCTCGTTGATCGCCATCGCGCTGGCGGTCCCCGTCTCGCTGGGCCTCGCGATCTTCCTCTCGGACCTCGCCCCCCACCGGATCCGCAAGCCGCTCGGCTTCATGGTCGAGCTCCTCGCGGCGATCCCGAGCGTGGTCTACGGGTTCTGGGGCATCGCCGTGCTCCGCCCCTGGCTCCAGGAGACCATCGAGCCGTTCCTGATCGAGCACCTCGGCTTCCTGCCGCTCTTCGAGGGCCCGCCGCTCGGCATCGGCATGTTCGCCGCGGGCGTCATCCTCGCGATCATGATCGTCCCCACGATCACCTCGGTCTCGCGCGAGGTGATGCAGGCGGTCCCGCAGCTGCACCGCGAGGCGGCGGTCGGGCTCGGCGCCTCCGCGTGGGACACCATCCGCTACGCGGTCCTCCCGTCCGCGCGCTCGGGCATCATCGGGGCGATCATCCTCGGGCTGAACCGGGCGCTCGGCGAGACCATGGCGGTCACCATGATGATCGGCAACGCCCCGAAGATCAGCGCGTCGATCTTCCACCCCGGGTATTCGATGGCGAGCGTCATCGCCAACGAGTTCGTCGAGGCGACGAGCGACATGTACGTGTCGGCGCTCGCCAACGTCGCGCTGCTCCTCTTCGGGGTCGCCCTCCTCCTCAACCTCTTCGCCCGATGGCTCGTGAGCTCGACCAAGAGCAAGCTGGAGAGACGCGCATGAGCAACGACGCCCCTGCCCCCGCGGCGCGCGCCTCCGCCGCCGCTCGACGCACGCTGCTCGAGCCGGCGCCCGGCGAGCGCCTGCGCCGCGCCCGCAGCTACTTCTTCGAAGGGCTCTGCGTCTCGAGCGCCGTCGTCGTCCTGGTCCCGCTGTTTCTGATCTTCATCTACGTGGTCAGCAAGGGCCTGAGCGGGCTCTCCCTCGACTTCTTCACCCAGCTGCCGAAGCCGCCGCTCGGCGACGAGCGGAGCGGCATGGGCAACGCGGTGGTCGGCACGCTCATCCTCGTCGCGATCGGCTGCTGCATCGGGCTGCCGACAGGCATCCTCGCCGGCATCTACCTCGCCGAGATCGGCCGGGGCAAGCTCGCGAGCGCGATCCGGTTCATCGCCGACGTGCTCGGCGGCGTGCCCTCGATCACCATCGGCGTGTTCGTCTACGCCCTCGTCGTGGTCCCGATGAAGCGCTTCTCGGCGCTCGCCGGCGGCATCGCGCTCGCCATCGTGATGCTCCCGACGGTGACCCGCACGACGGAGGAGCTGCTCAAGCTCGTGCCCGCGCACCTCCGCGAGGCGTCGCTGGCCCTCGGCGTCCCGGAGTGGCGCACCAGCCTCCTCGTCGTGCTCCGGACGGCCTCGCCGGGCATCGGCACCGGCGTGATGCTCGCCGTGGCCCGCATCGCCGGCGAGACCGCGCCGGTGCTCCTCACCGCGCTCGGCTTCCAGTACTGGAGCGTCGCCGTCGACCGACCCATCGCCTCGCTGCCGGTGCAGATCTGGAGGAATGCGACCTCCCCCTACCCGAAGTGGCAGCAGGAGGCCTGGACCGGCGCGCTCGTGCTGATCGCCCTCGTCTTCTTCCTCAATCTGCTCGCCCGAATCGTCACGTCCCGGAGCGTCAAGGCGCGTTAAAGGCACCCGATGAGCTCGTTTGACTCACCGCACGATGGACAGACCGGACAACGCCGCGGCGGGCTCGACGCGGAGGGCGACCGCCGCTCTGTGGAGTCCGAGCCCGAGGCGCCGCCGGCCAAGATCAGCGTCACCCGGCTGAACGCTTACTTCAACAAGTTCCACGCCATCCACGACATCACGCTGGACATCCCTGACGGCCAGGTCACGGCGGTCATCGGCCCGTCCGGATGTGGCAAGTCGACGTTCCTGCGCTGCCTCAACCGGATGCACGAGCAAGTGCCCGGGGCCACGGCGAAGGGCTCCGTCATGATCGACGGCGTGAACATCTATGATAAGGCGGTCGACCCGGTGCGATTGCGCCGCCGCGTCGGCATGGTGTTCCAGAAGCCCAACCCCTTTCCCACGATGTCGATCCGGGAGAACGTCCTCGCCGGGCACAAGCTCAACGGCGTCTCCGTCAAGGACGCGACCGGCCTCGTGGAGAAGTGCCTTCGCCAGGTCGCGCTCTGGGACGAGGTGAAGGACAAGCTCGATCAGTCCGGGCTCTCGCTCTCCGGCGGCCAGCAGCAGCGGCTCTGCATCGCCCGCGTCCTCGCCGTCGAGCCCGAGGTGATCCTGCTCGACGAGCCGTGCTCGGCGCTCGATCCCATCGCGACCGCGCGCATCGAGGAGCTCATCGATGAGCTCAAGCAGCGGTATACTTGCGTGCTCGTCACGCACAACATGCAACAGGCCGCGCGGTGCTCTGACTACACAGCTTTCTTCTACATGGGGGATTTGGTGGAGTTCGACAGGACCCAGACCATTTTTACCAATCCGAAGGAAAGCAAGACGGAAGACTACGTCACCGGTAAGTTCGGCTGAGGGGAGTGGGGATTTCATGCCGACGTCGCACACGAGCAAGGTCTACGAGCACGAGCTGCGCACGCTGCGCGAAAAGCTGCTGCTGATGGGCAGCCTGGTCGAGGAGATGATCCAGAAAGGCTCGACCGCGCTCGCGACGCGCGACACGGGCCTCGCCAAGGCGACGATACGGCTCGATCGCCGGATCAACCGCCTGGAGTGCGAGGTCGACGAGCTTTGCATGAGGATCCTCGCGACGCGCCAGCCCGTCGCCTCGGATCTGCGCTTCGTCACGACCGCGCTCAAGATCGTCACCGATCTCGAGCGGATCGGCGACCTCGTGGTGAACGTCTGCGAGCGGGTGCAGGAGCTCAACGAGGAGCCGCCGCTCGCGCCGGCGGCGGAGCTGCAAGGCCTCTCGGACGAGGCGATCGAGGTGGTGCACGAGGCGCTCGACGCGCTGGTCGCCCGCGACTGCGACCGGGCGCAGCGGCTGCTCACGCGCGACGACGTGATCGACGAGCACTACGCCCGCATCTTCCAGGAGGTGCTCCTCATGATGAGCCGCGACCCGAGCACCGTGTACAGGGCCACGCGCATCCAGTCGATCGCGAAGTACCTGGAGCGCATCGCCGATCACGCCATGAACATCGCCGAGTCGGTCGTGTTCCTCGTCAAGGGCACGGACATCCGGCACAACAACCGCCTGCGGGAGAACGACCCGCTCTCCACCCCGCCGCCGCCCGGGCTGCGCCTGCGCTAGGCGCCGCCGGCGCCGCCTGGCGGTGCCGCGCCGCCGTGGCCGTGGCCGTGCCCGTGGTGCTCCTCGGGCCCGTGCTCGCCGCCGCAGCGGGCGTCCTCCCAGCCGACCCAGTACGGGCCGTCCGGCCCGTGCTCGCGCTTCCAGATCGGCAGGCGCGCCTTGATGCGGTCGATGAGCAGGCGGCACCCGCGGAACGCCTCGCCCCGGTGCGGCGCGCTCGCGGCGCAGGCCACGGCGACGTCGCCGATCCGGAGCGCGCCCACCCGGTGCGTCGCGGCGACGCGCACGCCCGGGATCTCCGCGGCGATCTCCGCGAGGATCCGCTCGAGCTCGGCCTCGGCCATCGTCCCGTACGCCTCGTACTCCAGCAGCGTGACCGCGCGGCCGTCGTTGACGTCGCGGACCACGCCGAGGAACGTGGCGATGCCGCCCGCGCCAGGGTGGGACACGTCGGCGATGAGCTCGTCGAGGCGGAGCGGCTCGGTGCGGATCCGGCTCACGGCGCGCTCCTCTGGAAGTGACCGGAGCGACCCCCGCTCTTCTCGAGGAGCTTGATGTCCGAGATCACCATCTCGCGATCGATCCCCTTGAGCATGTCGTAGATCGTCAGGCACGCGGCGCTCACCGCGACCATGGCCTCCATCTCGACCCCGGTGCGATCCAGCGCCTCCGCGGCCGCGGTCACCCGGATCGCCGCGGAGGGCTCGTCCACGTCGAGCTCGACCGCGACGTGGGTGAGCGCGATCCCGTGGCAGAGCGGGATGAGCTCCGGCGTGCGCTTCGCCGCCATGATCCCGGCGATCCGCGCCGCGGCGAGCACGTCGCCCTTCGGCGCGTCGGCGCGCGCGACGCGGGCGATCGTCTCGGGCCGCATCAGGACGGCGCCCGACGCGACCGCGCGGCGGTGCGTGACGGGCTTGCCTTCGACAGGCACCATGCGGGCCTCGCCGCTCGGGGACAGGTGGGTCGAGAGCGCTGCGCCCTCGCCGGATCGATCAGGAGTGTGCGACATCGCTCCGGAATCTGACACGGCAGCCCGCAGGACCGGAAGCCGATCCGTGAGCCGGGGCCCGCGCCAGCCGCGGCGTCAGCCGCCGATCGCGCGGATCGACACCGCGGAGGCCGTCTCTTCGGTGCAGCCCTTCCAGACCTTGCCGTCGGGCTTGAGGCGCCACGCCTCGTCCAGGCGCCGCCGGATCGCCGCCGGATCGCCGGCCTTCGCCTCGCGCGAGGCGTCGACGCCGTCGTCCGTGGCGAGGCACGGCCGGAGCACGCCCGTCGACGAGACGCGCAGCCGATCGCAGCTCTCGCAGAACGTGTCGCTCGTGCCCGTGATGAACCCCACGCGGAGCGACGGGTCGCGGCGCGCGCGGACGTACCGCGCCGGCCCCAGGCCGGGATCCGAGATCGCCTCCTCCGGGAGGAGGTGCTCGGCGAGGCGCGCCCTCATCTCGACCGCGGTGACGAGGTGCTCGCCGACGAGCCGTGCGCCCTCGGCGATCGGCATCACCTCGAGGAAGCGCGGGACCATCCGCCGCTCCCAGGCCCACAGCGCGAGCCGCTCGATCTCGTCGTCGTTCACGCCGCGGAGGACCACCGTGTTCAGCTTGATCGACGAGAAGCCCGCCGCGATGGCGGCGTCGATGCCCTCCAGCACCCGGGCGAGCTCGCCGCCGCGGGTCATCTCGCGGAAACGCGAGGGGTCGAGGGTGTCGATCGAGACGTTCAGGCGGTGCAGCCCGGCGTCGCGCAGCGGCGCGGCGAGCCGCGCGAGCTGCGAGGCGTTCGTCGTGAGCGCCAGATCCTCGAAGCCGAGCGCGGCGAGGGACGCGACGATCGAGACGATCTCGGGGTGGAGCAGCGGCTCGCCGCCGGTCAGGCGGACCCGGCGGATGCCGGCGTCGCGCAGGGCCTCGAACATGGTGCGCCAGGCGGGCGTCATCAGCCGGCCGTCGGTGTAGCCGTCGTGGCGCGACGGGCGGCAGTAGGTGCACGCGAAGTCGCACCGATCCGTGACCGAGATGCGCACGCTGCGCGGCGCGGGCCCGGCGTGCGCGGAAGGGTCGCCGCGGGCGCCGTCGCGGTACGGGATCGCGGCGGCGCGGCGGCCAGCCTCCCCGCCGCCGACGAGCGGCAGCGACCGCCGCCGCTGGGCCGGCGCGTCGCCCCCCATGCGCGCAGAATCGAGGCCGGTCGAAGAAGACATGACGCGTCCCTCGCGGGCCCCCTAGCCGCCCGCCACCGGTGGGATGAGCGCCACCTCGTCTCCGAAACCTACAGGATCGCTCGGCGTCGCATAGACGCCGTTCACCGCCACCCGGATAGAGCCCTTGTAGGGGATCAGCCCCGGATAGCGCGCGCAGACCCGATCCAGGAGCTCCGCCGCGGTGCAGGGGCCAGGCAGCGGCAACGCCACTTCTCCCGCGCCGAGAACGTCCCTCGCGCCGGCGAAAGCGAGCACGCGAACCTCTGCATCCATGGCCGCAACCTAGCATCGCTCCGCGGAAGCGACACGACGAACTGGGAGCGAACGACCTCGGGCCAGCCGGGCGAGATCGAGTCTACCGGGCCCGGCCGGCACGGCTATCATCGGACCGCTCACCGTCATGTCGGAAGAAGGGTTCTTACCGGGCACGATCCTGGCCGGTCGCTACCAGGTCCGCCGCGAGCTGGGTCGCGGCGGCATGGGGGTCGTCTATCTGTGCCGCGATCTCGTGATCGACGAGCGCGTCGCCGTGAAGCTGCTCGACCGGCCGGGCGCGGCCGCGCGCCCCGAGGACGCCTGGTGGTTCCAGGAGGAAGCCCGGGCGCTCGCCGGCCTCTCGCACCCGGCGCTCGTGAAGGCCCGCGACTTCGGGGCGCTCAGCAACGGGACGCCGTACCTCGTGATGGACGCGGTCCCGGGGAGGTCGCTCCACGAGTGGCTCTACCTCGCCCGGCTCGAGGACCCGCTGCCCTGGCCGATCATCTGGAGCGTCATCGACCAGGTCCTCGGCGCGCTGGCCCACGCGCACGCGCGCGGGGTGATCCACGGGGACCTGAAGCCCTCCAACGTCCTCGTCGACCTCCAGCACGGCGGGGAGCCGCCGCTCGTGCACGTGCTCGACCTCGGGCTCGCCTGGCTCATCCAGGACCGGATCGATCACCGGCTCGACGGCTCGCGGGAGAGCGAGCCGACCGTGCGCTGGGGCGCGGGCACCCCGGGCTGGATGGCGCCGGAGCAGATCCGCTTCGCGGCGCCCCACGTGGGGCCCCCGACGGACCTCTACGCCCTCGGCTGCATCCTCTACGCCCTGCTCGCGGGCGGCGAGGTCTACGACGGCACGAACGACGAGCTCCTCCAGCAGCACCGGAGCTCGCCGATCCCGGACCTGCCGCTGCCCCCGGAGGTGCCGAGCGACGTCGCGAAGTTCGCGAAGCGGCTGCTCGCGAAGCGGCCGTGGCACCGCTTCGATTTCGCGGGCGACGCGCGGCGGGTCTGGAAGCGGTTCGAGCCGCGCAGCGACGTGAACGTGACCGCCACGCCGCTGCCGCTGGCGTTGCTGACGACCGGCCGGCTGCCGCCGAGCCGCAAGGAGCTGCTCACCCCCGAGCTGATCGAGCCTCCAGACGACGACCCGCCGCCGTCGGTGACGACCACCGGCCTGCTCGCGCTCCGGCCGAGCCCGTTCGTGGCCCGGACCGGCGAGCGGGCGCGCCTCATGGAGGTCGTCGCCGAGATGGTCGACGCGCCGAAGGCGATGCACCGGTTCGTCCTGCTCGCGGGCGAGGCGGGCGTCGGCAAGAGCCGGCTGGCCGAGTGGCTCTGCGAGGAGGTGCACGAGCGGGCGCTCATGGTGCCGCTCCGCGCGCGCTACCGGCGGATCGCGGCGCCGCTCGACGGCGTCCTCGGCGCCGTGACCCAGCACTACCGGCTGGAGCGGGCCGAGCGCGAGATCGTCGAGAAGGTGCTGATGAACCTCTGGGAGGTGCCGCCCGAGGACGAGGTCGGCAAGACGTGGGTCGCGGCGACCGCCGAGTGGATCAAGCCGTCGCCCCCCGGGAGCGAGGCGGTCGGCCCGACGGGGAAGCGCTTCCGCCTGGACCGGCCGGAGCTGCGCTGGCTGATCATCCGCAAGACCCTGGAGCGGATCGGCCGCGATCGACCGGTGCTGCTCTGGCTCGACGACCTGCACTACGCGTCCTCGACGACGTTCGAGGGGCTCCTCACGCTGCACCGGGACGCGCCGAACCTCGGCCTCCTGGTCGTGGCGACGGTCCGGAGCGAGGCGGTCGAGTGCGATCCGGTCGCGGCGAAGCGGCTGGAGGGGGCGCTCGCGGCCTACGGCGGCGAGCGGCTCGACGTGGCCCCGCTGAACCCCGCGCAGACGCACGCGCTGCTCCGGGAGACGCTGCCGCTCGACGACGCGGCGGCCGAGGCGGCGACGGCCCGCAGCAAGGGCAACCCGCTGTTCGCGCTGCAGCTCTTGCACGCGTGGGCGGGCGGCGGCCACCTCCAGCTCCGCGCGGGCAAGTACTTCGTGCCGAAGGCGTCGATGGCCGTGCAGGCCGCGACCACGGCCGACCTGTGGGAGGAGCGGCTCGCGGCCCTGCCCGAGGAGCTCCGGACCGGCGCGCGCGCCGCCGCCGCGCTCGGCGGCGACATCCGGCGCGAGATCCTGCGCGCGCTCCTCGCGTCGCTCGACATCGCGGCGGACCGCGCGATCGCCGCCATGCAGCGCGCCCAGATCCTCCTCGCCGTGGGCGATCGGCTCCGCTGGCCGCACGCGCTGCTCCAGGAGCACCTCCTCTCGCAGCTGTTCCTCGAGCCGGACGCGGCCCGCGTCTTCCGCGCCGCCGCCGACGCGCTCGGCGCGCACCCGTTCGCGTCGAGCCGCCGCATCCTCCGGCACCGGGTGGTGAGCCTGCTGCGCGCCGGCGACACCGACGAGGCGGCCGCGCTCATGCACGCGCACGTGGCGGCGCACTGGCAGAGCTCGCGCGACATCGCCGCGACGCTGCGCGATCTCGCCGTGCTCGACGGCAAGCTGCCCGGGGGGAGCGACTCGCGCCCGGGGCTCCGGGGCGCGGAGACGCGGCCCGTGCTGACCGGGACGCGGCTCGGGACGCAGCTGCGCTTCCGGGCCGAGGCGCTGCGGCTGGCGGGGCGGCTCGACGAGGCGCGGCGCGACGCGGACGACGCGCGGCGCATCTTCGAGCACGCCGGCGACCGGGAGAACCAGGCGCACTGCCTGCGCCTGCTCGGGCACATCGCGTCGGACGTCGGCGCGGAGGCGCAGGGCCGGCGGCTCGTGGCGCGCGCGCACGCGATCTTCGACGAGATCGGCCACCGCCACGGGCAGGCGCAGTGCGAGGTGCTGCTCGGGGAGATCGACTACCAGCTCGGCGAGCACGCGCGGGCGCGGGCGGTGCTCGCGTCGGGGGAGGCGCGGTTCCTGGAGGTCGGCGATCGGCTCGGGAGGGCGCAGTGCCTGCTGCTCCAGAGCATGGTCGAGCAGGCCGGCGCGCTCTCCGAGGCGGCGCGGTCGCTGCTCACGACCGCGCGGACCGACTTCGACGCGATCGGCTACCGGCTCGGGCTCGCGCAGTGCGACCTGACGCTCTCGCACGTGGATCACCGCCTCGGCGACTTCGAGGCGGCGCGCGCGGGCGCGCTCGCGGCGCGGCAGAGCTTCCGCGATCTCGCGAACCCGCGCGGCGAGGCGGGGTGCGAGCGGCTGCTCTCGATGGTCGCGCTCGACGCGGGCGCGCCCGAGCTCGCGGAGGAGCACGCGCTCGCGGCCGGCAGGATCTACGAGACGCTGGCGGATCCGTGGGGGCTGGTCGAGGCGCGGCTCTTGTTCGCGCAGATCGCGCTCCACCGCGGGGACGCGGAGCAGGCGCGCGAGCACCTCATGGCGTGCGAGGCGGTGGCGCTCGC
This sequence comes from Sorangium sp. So ce296, assembly GCF_051529605.1. NCBI lineage: Bacteria > Pseudomonadati > Myxococcota > Polyangiales > Polyangiaceae > Sorangium > Sorangium sp. So ce296. The sequence goes on along the minus strand of NZ_CP150325.1, from coordinate 11,467,213 downwards.
GGAGGCGGAGCCGCGGCAGCACCGGCACCTGACGCTGGCGTGGCTCGCGTACCACGAGGGGCGGTTCCACGAGGCGGCGCGGGAGCTCGACGCGGCGCGGGCGTCGTTCAAGGACAGCCGGACCGGGGACCACACGCCGCAGCTCCTGGAGCGGTTCGCGCGGATGGGGTGGCCCAAGCCGGCGGGGACGCGGATCAGCGGGTGGATGCGGACGCTGGCGCTCGCCTGACGCGAGCGGCGGCCCCCGGCGCGTGCCCCCGCCGTGTGACTAGAGCGGCAGCCAGAAGTCGGGGCCGAAGAGGCGGCGCGCGGCCTCGATCGTGCGCAGGGCGCGCGGGAGGTCGAGCTTTGCCTGGTGCTCGGCCAGCTGCACGACGTACGGGATCCAGAGCGGCCGGCAGACGACGAGCGCCGCGAAGTGGAACTCCGCCTCGTCGGTCTGGCCGCGATCCACCGCCACCCGCGCGAGGATCGTGTGCACCGGGACCGGCGACCCGAGCGGCGCGATCGCCGTCGCGCAGCGACGCACGCTCTCCGCCGCCTCCTCGCTGGGATGCCGGCGGAACTCCTGGAACGCCTCCTCGAGCTCGTGCTCGTCGCTCACCTGCTCCGGCAAGTGCTCCGCGACGAGCCGCTTCCAGTGCTCGACGAACGGCAGATCCGCGAGCGCGCTCGACCTGTCGGCGTGGGCGAGGAGCAGATCGGCCTCCTTCCAGTCGCCCGCCTCGCGCGCAAACTCGAGCCCGGACACGACCCGGGCCTCCTCGTGCAGCCCAGGCTCCTTCGTCATGAGCCAGCGCTGCCAGTAGAGCGCGCCGCGGAACGCCACGCGCGCGAGCGGCTCCTTGCCCTCGGCGCGCTTCTCCAGCGCCGCATCCATGAGCGCGCTCTTGTGCCGCTGCACGTCGTCGACCACGAGGCTCGCCGGCCAGGCGCAGAGCCCGCACGCCTCGGAGATCATCGCGCCCACCTCGCGCCGCACGAGAACCACCCGCCAGCGGACCGCGCTGAAGGAAACCTCCCCGACACAGAGCAACGCTACCACGACGCGCGCGGCACGCGAGAGGTCGTCGCCGGCAAGTGGCAGGTAGACAACAAGCGTGTGGGCAGCGCAGCCGCGCGCAGCCGCGCACAGCCGCGCGCAGCCGCCAGATGCGACGGTCACCCCGCGCCGAACCGGGCGAGCTGCGCCGAGGCAAGCGCGCCGCGCCGGCGGCGCGGGCGACGTTCGGGGCAGCACGGCCGCGGGGCTTCGCCCGCGGAGCGAGCGGGCTCATGATCCTCGATCTCCACCGAGGCTTCCTGCACAATGGGCCGTTGGCGGCAGCGACGGAGGGGGGGCGCAGGCGGCCGCTCGAGGTGCTGATTGGCGATCGAGCTCGAGAGGACAACCCGGCACGAGGGCGCTCTCAGCGCCAGGCGGCGCCGACGATGAGCCATCGTGATCTTTACCGCGCCGCGTTCGAGGCGGCCGAGGACGCGCTCCTCCTCCTCGAGGACGGGCGCGTGATCGACGCCAACCCGAGCGCGGTGCGCCTGCTCGCCGGGCCCGAGGAGGGCCTGCTCGGCCGCGAGCTCGCCGGGCTCTCGCCGCTCCTGCAGCCCGACGGACAGGCCTCCGCGGAGGGCCTGAAGCAGCGCATCGATGCGGCGAGCCGCGGCGAGCCGCAGCGGTTTCGATGGCTCTACCGGCGGCCGAACGGGGGCTTCATCCAGGCCGACACGCAGCTCGCGAAGCTCGCGCTGGCCGACGGCTCGGGGCCGATCCTGCGCGCGGTGGTGCGCGAGGAGGACAAGGAGCAACGCCGCCTCTACGCGCTCGCCGTCGACATGCTCGGCGTCGCGACGCTCGACGGGCGCTTCAAGGAGCTCAGCCCCTCGTGGGAGCGGACGCTCGGGTTCAGCCGCCAGGAGCTGATGGCCCGGCCGTACGTCGAGTTCATCCACCCCGAAGACAAGGCGCGCACCCTCTCGGAGACCGACACGTTCTCCACCGGCGCGCAGACGCTCACCTACGAGAACCGCTTCCGCTGCAAGGACGGCTCGTACCGGTGGCTCGAGTGGAACGCGATGCTCGCGCTCGACGAGGGGCTCGTCTACTTCGTCGTCCGCGACGTCACGCGGCGCAAGACCGCCGAGATGGCGCTCCGCGAGTCCGAAGACAAGCTGCGGGCGCTCTACGAGGGCATCCCGCACGTCCTCATCGTCGCCGACAAGGACGCGCGGATCGTCTCCGTCAATCGGACCCTTCCGGGGCTCGATCCGGAGAGCGTCCTCGGCCGGACCATCTACGACTTCACGTCGCCGGAGTACCACGCGACCCTGACGCTGGCGCTCGACACCGTGCTCAAGTCCGGCGGCCAGGCGCACTACGAGGTGATCGGCCTCGGGGCGAACGGCGAGCGAGCGTGGTACGCGAACCACGCCAGCCCGATCCGGGGCGCCCAGGAGGTCACGAACGTGCTCATCGTGACCGAGGACATCACCGAGCGCCGGCGCGCCGAGGAGCAGCGCCGCGAGAGCGAGGCGCGGTTCCACGCCGCCGTCGAGGCCAGCATGGACGCGTTCCTCACGATGACGTCCCACCGCGACGGGGGCGAGGAGGTCGCCGACTTCGTGATCACGGGCCTCAACGCGCGCGCCGCGGCGATGCTGTCGATGCAGCGCGAAGCGCTCCTCGGCCGGCGCCTCTCGGAGCTCGAGCACTCGGCCGAGGCCGGCGTCCTGCTCGACAAGTGCCTGCGCGTCATCCGGAAGGGGGCGCCGCTCGAGGAGGAGATCCTCCTGCCCGCGCCCCCCGCCCAGCCGTCGCGCCCGCGCGCCTGGGTGCACCACCAGATCGTGCCGATCCGGGACGGCGTGGCCGTGACGATGCGGGACACCACCGACCGCAAGCGGCTCGAAGACCAGCTGCGCCAGTCGATCGAGCGCCTCGAGGCGTACGCCGAGGAGCTGGAAGGCAAGAACCTGATGCTCGCCGAGGAGAACGCCGAGCGCGAGCGGACCGCGAGCGTCCTGCGCCAGCAGCAGGAGGCGATCCGCGCGCTGTCGACGCCGATCATCCAGGCGTGGGAGGGCGTCCTCGTCCTGCCGATCATCGGCGCGCTCGACAGCGGTCGGGCCACGCAGATCATGGAGAAGCTGCTCGGGGAGATCGTCCGCACGCAGGCCCACTTCGCCGTGCTCGACCTGACCGGCGTGGAGGACGTGGACGGGCCGACGGTCGACCACCTGCTCCAGGTGGCCCGGGCCGCGAGCCTGCTCGGCAGCCGCTGCCTCGTCTCGGGCATCTCCCCCGGCGTCGCGCAGGCGATCGTCGAGCTCGGCAGCGACGCGCGGACCTTCGAGACGTTCGGGGAGCTGGAGGACGCCCTGCGCCACGCGCTGCGCGTGTCCGGCGCGCGCCCGCCGAGGCCGCGGCGCACGGCGCGCTAGCTCCGCGCGGCGCTGGCGGCGCGCCTAGGCTTCCTCGGCCGCGAGCTCGTCGCAGAGCTCGCGGGCCCGCGCCGCGTGGCTCGCCGCCGCGGCGCCCTCGCCGATCGCCGCGGCGTGCGCCGCGGCGCGGTCGTACGCCGCCGCGGCGGCCCGCAGATCGCCGCCCCGATCGTAGTGGTGCGCGAGCAGCGCCGCGCCGTCGTCGCCCGGCGCGCGGTGCTCGAGCCAGTCCGCGACGAGCAGGTGGATCCGCCGCCGGACCTTGAGGCTCAGCATCTCGTACGCGACCTCGCACGTCGCCTGCTCCGTGAACACGTACTCGCGCTCGCCGGGGAACGACGCGGGGGAGCGGAGCCGGATCAGCTGGCGATCGCACAGGCGCGCGAGCAGCTCGGCGGTGGACGCGCCGGCGCCGTGCCGCACCGAGAACGGCGGATCGAGATCCTGGAGCTCGGCCAGGATGCGCTCGCTCGACATGGGCGAGCGCGCCTGCGGGGCGTCGTTCCTGAGCCGCTCGACCGCGCCCTCCCAGAAGGTCCGGCCGACGACGGCCGCCTGGACGAGGACCCCGCGCGCGTCGGCGTCGAGCCGATCGAGGCGCGCCTGGACGGCGCCGTGCACCGAGGGCGGCAGGCTCAGCGCGCCGAGCGCGCCCTCGTGGACGCGCCACGCGCCGTCCTGCGCCTCGATCGCGCCGGCGTCCACGAGGAGCTGGAGCATCTCCTCCACGGTGCGCGGGTTGCCCTCGGCGCGCTCGGCGAGCGCGCGCACGAGCTCCGGGTCGAGCTCGGGCGCGCCGCGGAGCCGATCCCGGATCATCTCCTCCGCGTGCCGCCGCGCGAGCGGGAGCGCGTCGACGCGGACGTAGGCCTCCTTCGCGATGCCCCAGTCCGGGCGGCGCTCGTAGAGCTCGGGGCGCGCGGCGCACACCACGCTGAGCGGCAGCCCCTCGGCGTGCGCCACGAGCTCCTCGATGAGGTCGAGCGTGGCGTCGTCGGCCCACTGGAGGTCGTCGCACACGATCAGGATCGGCGTCCGCTCGAGCGCGAAGGTGACGAGCTGCGCGAGCGCGGCGGCGATCCGGCGCTTCGCCAGCACGCTGCCGCGCGCCGCGGCCTCGAGCAGCCCCGCGGGCGCCGGCCGCGCGCCAAGGATGGCCGCCAGCCGGGCGAGGATGTCCTCGACGTCGCTCGAGCCGCTCGACGTCGCCAGCGACGGGGACGGATCGAGCTCGTCGTCGTCCTCGTACCGCACCGCGCCGGCCGCCCTGCGCGCGTTCACGGTCGAGCTGACCGGCCCGCGCAGGGGGACCGCCGACGCGCGCGTCACGATGGGCGACGCGCCCCCGAGCGCGGCCCTCGTCCCCGCGCCGGCGGCCTCCCGCTCGGCGCGGGCGCGGGCGCGCGCGGCGCGCAGGCGGAGCCAGCGCAGGCCGAGGCGCAGCTTGCGCAGGATGACCTGGGCCGGGTCGGCCTCGTGGATCCCGAACCAGCGGCGGAGCAGCGCGCCGGCGAGCCCGTAGCTCGTCTCGCGCGCGAGCGCCGAGCACTGCGCCGAGAGGACGAACGGCGCGTCGGGCGGCGCGGGCGCGGCGCCGCGCCCGGACGAGGGCGCGCCGGACGCCGGCCCGCCGCCGAGGCCCGCGGCGAGCTCGGCGAGCACGCGCGTCCGGCCCACGCCGGGCGCGCCGACCAGCGTGACGAGGCGCGGCCGCCGCTCGTGGAAGGCGGTCTCGACGAGATCGCGCAGGCGCTGCATCTCCGCGCCGCGCCCGACGAGGCGCGTCGCGAGCCCGTGGAAATCGTCCGGCGCGAGCCCGCGGCTCGGCGGGGCCTCGCCGAGCACGCGGTAGATCGGCAGCGCCGCGCCGCGCGCCGCGGGCTCCGCCGGCGCCGCGCGCGCCGCGCTCGCCTCGACGGGCTCGACGCGGAAGCGCCCGAGGACGAGGCGGTGGGTGTCGCGGCCGATCACGATCGCGCCGCGCGGCGCGAGCTGCTGCAGGCGCGCGGCGCCGTCCACCGCGTCGCCGATCACGGCGAGATCCTGGCGCGCCGAGCTCCCGGCGCCGACGAACACCCGCCCCGTCGAGATCCCGATCCGCACCGAGAGGCGGACCGTCCGCGCCGCGCGCGGCAGCGAGAGGCGCGGGATCGCGGCCTGCGCGGCGAGCGCCGCGACGATGGCGCGCTCCGCGTCGCAGTCGGTCGCGCGGGGCACGCCGAAGACGGCCATGACGCGCCCGCCGATGGGCCGCTCGACGATCCCATGCATCTGCTCGACGTGCTCCGCGAGCGCCTGGTAGCAGCGATCGACGACGTCCTTGACGTCCTCGGGGTCGAGCCTGGACGAGAGCGCGGTCGCCTCCGAGAGATCGGCGAACAGGACGGTGCAGATCCGGTGCTCGCCGCCCTCGAACGGGACGACGGCGCGGCCCCTCGGCGCGCTCCGCTCGGGGCCCACGCTCCCGCGGCCCCCGCTGCTCTCCGGGGGCCGCCGCTGCGGCCGCGACGGCGGCGGCAGCGACGGCGGCGGGACCGAGAGCGCGGGCGGCGGCGGCAGCGGCGGCAGGTGGAGGGCGGCGAAGTCGAGCAGCCCGTCGTCGTCGACGGGGTCGGCGGCGTCGGCGCCGAACGCGGGCGCGCGCAGGGTGTCGCGCGCCACCACGACGACGCTGGAGCGCTGGGCGGCCTCGAGGGCGGACCACATCTCGCCGAGGTTGCGGAACCGCTGCGAGGGGTGGATCGCGAGCGCGCGGCCGAGGACCGCCTCGACGTCGGGGCTCGCGCTCACGCCGCGCGCGCGGAAGCTCGGCCGGATCGACTCGTCGCTCGAGGCGACGAAGAGCTGGATGACGTCGCCGCCGGAGAGGGCGGGCTGGCCGCTGGCGACCTCGATGAGGATGAGGGCCATCGCGTAGACGTCGGTCCAGGGCCCGGTGGCGCCGAACCGCGGGCTGAACTGCTCCGGCGCGCCGTACTGCGGCGTGAAGGCGCGGAACGTCCGCCCCGTCTGGACGAGCGCCTCGGCGAACGTCGGCGTCTCGGAGAAGACCTTGGCGAGGCCGAAGTCGAGGACCTTCATGCGGTCGCCGAGCAGGAACAGGTTGGCCGGCTTGACGTCGCGGTGGGACACATTCTCGTCGTGGGCGACGGCGAGCGCGGAGGCGACCGGCGCGAGGAGCTTGATCGCGTCGGTGAGGCTCCTCGGCGGCGCGTTCTCGGCGCGGCGGCGCCGGAGGTCCTGCTCCAGCGTCTCGCCCTCCAGCCACTCCATGACGATGTACGGCGTCCAGGGGCCGTTCGGCGCGGCCGCAGCGCCGATGTCGAGCGCCTGGACGATGCCCATGGTGCGGCGCGAGAGCTGGTGGAGCAGGCGCGCCTCTTCGCGGAACTTGGCGAGGAAGGCGTCCTGCTGATCAGGGCCCAGGCCCGTCGGGATCTTGAGGCATTTGACGGCGACCGGCGCGTCGAAGCCGAGGTGCCGGGCCCGGTAGACGACGCCGAACGCTCCCTCGCCCGCCAGCGCCTCGACAGCGAACTGACCGTCGATGATCGACCCCACCCAGCCGAACGGGTCGCTGGCCTGCATCGTTGCCTAGGCTACCTGCTGCGGCGAACCACGAGCAAGGTGGCAACAGCGGCCGCTCCAGGGGGGAACCGGGGGGCGGTCGGCGCGAGCCGCTGGGCGGGATACGGCGCGGGCGGGGCGGTGAGCCGAGGAACGCGGACGGTGGGAAATGAAGGGCGCTGTGGGCTGAGGTCGCGCCGGGTCAGTGGACGACCGAGCTCAGTTGATGACCGGGGTAAAGCAACCGATGGACGTGTCGATGCGGAAGTTCGACTCGGTCGTGCGGCGCTCGGCGAAGAAGAAGTCGAGCGCGTACGTGTTGCCCGGCGTGATGCCGAGGTCCTGCGCGCGCGCGTCGAGGTCGATCGTCGCGCTCTCCGGCTTGTGAATACCGCCCAGATCGATCGCGAGACGGCCGTTGATGAAGGTGAAGAGATCGTCGTCGCCCGAGAAGGTGAACACCTCGCCACCCTTGTATTCGAACGTGGTGTGGAGCTCGAGCGTGAAGTGATAGTTGTGGCGCCGGTCCTCGTTGCCAAACCCCATGTCGTCGATCGGGAAGAAGTCGGCATCGTCGTACGTGGACGTGCCGTTCCCGTTGTCCACGAGCGAGATGGATATCTGGATGGCGGTGTTCACGTCGGGCACGTCGCGGAACCACTGATCGAAGGCCTCCTTGCCGGTCGTGGTCAACGTGCCCTGGCTGCCGCCCGCATAGACCGGCTTGCCGTCCGCGCCGAGCTGAGCCTCCACGATGCCCCGGTCCTCCCCGGGCCGGGCCTCGAAATCCGGGTGCGTATCCTTGAAGTCGCGCACGATCGCGATGAGCTCGCTGCCGCAGGCGTCGCCGCCCGCGCTCGGGTCACCGCCCGAGCTCGCGCTACCCCCGATGTCGCCGAAGGGGTCCTGCCCGATGTCGCCGCCGCTCGCCGTCCCGTCGCCGCCGCTCGCCGTCCCGTCGCCGCCCGAGGCAGCGTCACCAGCGTCGCCGATCCCCCCTCCACACGCGGTCGCCGCCACGAGGGCCACGCACGCCGATACTGCCACCACCATCCGCCGATAAGCCATCATGTCTTGCCCCTTTTCCCAGCCGCCGGAAGCCATCGAATCCGCATGGAACGACGTCGGAGACACCGCGTCGCCAGCTTCCGCCCCTGTGCGCGGGGGTGGGTGGAACGGGTCAAATTTTTATTCAACAAAATGACCGGCGTTCCCGGCCGCAAAAATACAGCTGCCTCGTCGATCCCTGGTGAGCTGCTCGTCGGAGGCTCCTGCGCTGGATCGCCGAGCGCCCTCGGCGCCTGCTCATCGCGCAGGAACGCCGAAGAAGTAGTACCCCTTGCCCCACAGCGGGAAGTCGTAGGTGCCGTACTCCCACGCGAACGCGTCCCCGAGCGGGGCGACCATCTCGCGCAGCTCGGCCTCGGTGTAGACGCGGAGCGTGCTCACCAGGCCGTCCCACACGCTGGCCGCGGCGGCGATCGGTGTCGCCCACGTGAGCCACGCCTTCGCGGCCCGGGAGCGGCGCGCGAGCAGCGGGTTCGCGGCGAGCGCGGCGACGCCGACCGGGACCATCGGCAAGAAACCGAGCGGGTTCCGCTCGAAGCCCTCGGACAGGAAGATGCCGGACGACCCGCGCACCGCGTCCGCCAGGATCGCCCGCGCGAGCTCGGGAGAGAAGTGGTGGAACGCGTTGATCATCAGCCGCGCGCGGCCCTCGGCGAGCGCCCGCGGGATGCGCGTCGCGTCCACCGGCGAGGGATCGAAGGCGACGTACGACGGGTGCCGCGCGGCCGCCGCCGCCCACGCCTCCGGCTGCGGCAGGAGGTCGGTGAGCACGAAGCGCGGCGGCGCCGCGCCCGCGCTGAGGAGCTCGTCGATGAGCACCTCCGACGGCCCGGCCGCGCCCGCGCCGAGCTCGATGACCTCGGTCGCGCCCGAGGCGGCGAGGAAGCGCCGGAACGGCGCGATCAGGCCGCGCAGCATGCCGCCCCATCGGATCGTCCGGCTCAGCGACTCGATGATGAGCTCGCGCAGCGGACCGGGAGACCACGACGAATCGTTCCACTCGAAGAGCGACAGACGAGGCAGGGCGCGCGGCATCGGTTCACCGTCGACCGACGGGGGCCGCGGCGCCATCCTGAACGCATGAACTTCCTGCTTCATCGCCACCTCGCCGCGCGCGACCTCGGCTCGGTCGCCGCCGGTGCCGGCGCGATGCTCCCCGACCTCTGGCGCATGGCCGACCGGCGCGTGAAGCCCGCCCGCGCGCCCGAGCGCCCCGCCGCCCCGCCGCCCCGCCTCGCCGAGGTGCTGGCCGGCATCGATCACCACGTCGCCGTCGACCGCTGGTTCCACGCCGCCCCCGTCTTCGTGGAGGGGGAGCGCCGCCTCGCCGGGGCGCTGCGCGGCGCCGCGCTCGGCGCGCCGCGGCTCGCGCTGTTCGCCCACGTGCTCTGGGAGATGTGCCTCGACGGCGCGCTCGTGCGCCGGATCGGCCTCGCCCCTCTCCTCGACGACCTGCGCGCCGGCCTCGCCGCCATCGACGGCCCCCCGACCGCGGCCGCCGCCTCGATCCACCATTTCGAGCGGCGCGCCCCCTCCGCCGCTGCCCTCGCCGATCGCCCCGCCTTCGAGGCGCGTCTTTGCCGCATCTGCGACGAGCTCGCCCGCGGCCCCTGGGTCGCCGGCTACCAGGACGGCGCCGGCCTAGCGTTCATGCTCTCGCGCGTGCGCTCTCGCTTCGGCATGCCCCCGTTCACGCCGGAGCAGCACGCCCACCTCGCCACGCTGCTCGACGGCCTCGCCGGCGCTGCCGACGACGCGCTCGACGACCTCCTCCGCACGGCTCCCCCCTGCCCCCACTGAAGTCCCCCTCTCCCCTCCTCTCTCACTCATGCACGATGATCGTCGTCCCCTCGCCCAGCTCCTCGCCGGTGTTGATGGCGTGCCAGCCGGGGGGCACCGGGGGGTCGGTCCACAGGAACACCCGGTGGGCGTCGATGGGCGCCAGGTTGATGCAGCCGTGGCTGCGCGGCGTGCCGAAGACGTCGTGCCAGTACGCGGCGTGGAGCGCGTAGCCGCTCGCGAAGTACTGGATGTACGGCACGTCCTTGAGGGCGTACGTCCCCTCGCCGCGGCGCCGCGTGACGCCGTACTCCCCGTCGCCCTTCCGGGGCACCGCCTTCTGGCCCGCCTCGGGCTTCTCCGCCGCGCTCGCGCCCGGCTTCTTCTTCGCGCGCTCCTTCGACGAGCCGCCCTTGTCCGGCTTCGCGCCCCGCGAGGCCGAGGGCGCCTCCGCGGTCGTGTCCGGGCGGCCGCCGACGCTCGACGACTCGTTCGAGTCCATCGTCGCCGTGATGTGCTTGTTGCGGATGCGGAAGACGCCGCGCACCGTGGCGGTCGTGGTCTTGGGATCGGCCACCCCCGCCTGACCGGTCGAGACCAGCGTGGCATAGACAGGGCGCTTGCCCTCCCAGAGGACGAGCGTCTGGTGCGTGATCGAGACCTCGATCCACTTCTCGCCCTTCTCGGCGACCGCCGGCCACGCGGAAGGGGCGACCGCGAGCCCCACGTCGAGCTGGCTCACGTACCGCTGGTCCTTCGTCCGGTAGTACTTCACCCCCTCGAGCCGGCGCATCCTGCCGGTCAACGGGAGGACCTCGCGGAACGGGAGCTCCTTGCCCGGCGTCGCCTTGTCCCCCTCGATCTCGACGTCGCGCGCGCTCCGCGCCCGGACGAACGCGAGCGGCAGCGTGAGCTCGTCGTTCAGCTCGACGCCGTGCCACGGCGAGCCCGTGTCCGGCTTGATCTTCGTCGCGGGCGCGAGCCGGAGATCCGTCGTGATCGCGAACCGCCGGTTCAGCGACTCCGGCCCGGTCGGGAACGAGCCGATCAGCGACAGGCCGGTGAAGCGGCGCGCGCGATCGGCGAAGACCGCGTAGTCCGGGACCTTGAAGTCGCTGATGTTGCGGATGCGGCGCTTGCCGCCCTCCAGCCAGAACGGGATCGGGTCGTTCTCCCCCTCCCCGCCGAGCAGGGCGCCCTCGCCGAGCTCGAGCGAGTTCTTCCCGAGGCCGAGCTCGCCGATCCGCTTGCCCGGCAGCGGCACGCCCCGCGCGTCGATCGGCACGTCGTTCGCGCCGAGGTCCACCCGCTGCACGGTCGCCTTGTTCTCCTCGAACCACGCGAGGTGCTCGTCGAGCTTGAACTCCGACTTCCGCTGCTCCTCGGCGGTGGGCACGCGCAGGTAGAGCGGCAGCACGGCGCGGACGAAGGCATACCGGTACGGGAGCGCGCTCCTCAGGTTCGGCCCGGGACCGGCGGCCTTGAGGATGGGGTCGTCGAGATCGAGCGTCGCGTCCTCGCCGACGCAGAGGAAGCCGCGCGGCTCGATCGCGTACCACCCGCCCGGACAGCCGGCCGTGCCGGCGGGCTCCGCGGCGCGCGGCACCCTCGATCCGACGCGCAGGTAGCCGAGCTTCTTCGAGGTGTCGCGCGGCTCTTTGTAAACGGTCGCGACGAACGCGGTGACCCCGAGCAGCGGCTTGTCGCTCGGCGGCCACGCGGCCGCCGGCGCCGGCTCGGCAGCGGGCGCCGCCTCCGCAGCGGGCGCCGCCGCCGCGCCCGCGTCGCCGGCCAGGGCCCCGGCGTCCGCCGGCGCGTCCGCGGGCTTCTTGCACCCGCCCGCGCCGCACGCGGCCGCCGAGAGCGCCGCGAGGCGCGCGAGACGAAGGACCAGGCACGCCGCGCGCGTCGAGCGAGTCGACCGCGGCGCGCAGCGAGGCTTCCCTGAAGACAGCAGGCCGCCCATGCGGGCGTACTTGCCAAAAACGGCGCGCGACGAAAAGCCCAAAACACCCGCCCGGCGCTCAGGCCAGGAGGCCCGACAGCGGGCCCGTGCAGTACGCGGGGTTGCCGAACGTGGACACGTCCACGCCCATCGCGTTGCACAGCGTCACGAGCAGGTCGTTGTGGGCGTCGCCGCCGTAGCGCACGTACCTCCCGGTCCGGAGCGCCCCGCCGGCGCCGCCCGCGATCACGTACGGCATGTTGTGCCGCGAGTGGGTCTGCCCCTCCGAGATGTCGGTGCACCAGAGGATGAGCGTGTTGTCGAGCAGCGTGCCCGTGCCCTCCTTCACCGCGTCGAGCTTCCCGAGCAGGTACGCGAGCTGCTCCGCGTGCCAGCGCCCGATGTCGATGAGCTGCTGCTGCTTGCCCTCGTCGGTCACGTTCGAGTGCGAGAGCGAGTGGTGCGTGTCCGACTGGCCGAGCCAGGTGAACACCTTCCCGGCCTGCGTCGAGCTCCACTGGATCGACGCGACCCGCGTCAGATCGCAGGCGAGCGCCATCGCGAGCAGATCCATCTGCAGCTTCCCGATCGCCGGGTAGTTGTCGTTCGCGTAGACGTCGAGCGGATCGCCGAGCTCCGGCAGCGCGCACGCGCCGCCGAGGAGCCCCGGCGCGTCGAGGCGCTTCTCGATCTCGCCCACCGCGTCGAGGTGCTGCTCCAGCTTCTGCCCGTCCTCGCCCCCCAGCGTCCTCGCGAGCGCGCCGTAGTCCTCCATGACGCTGCCGAGCACCCGGCGGCGCAGGGCGCGCCGCCGCTCGAGGTCCGCCGGGTCGGCGCTGAGGTCGAGGAAGAGCCGGTCGAAGGCCGCGCGCGGATCGTCCTCGGGCGGGACCGGCTGGCCCGGGCCGAGGTACGAGACGCGCGACGAGACGTTGGCGTACTGGACCTGCACGCCGAGCTCGAGCGACGAGAGCTTCGTGCTCTCCCCGAGCTTCGCGGCGAGGAACTGGTCGACCGAGATGCCGCCGCCCCAGCCGACGCGCGCCGCGGGGTTGCAGGCGTACGGAAAGAGCGTCCCCTCCTGGAGCTCCGTGCCGGTGAGGGCCTGGCCGATGCCCTGCTGGTGGGGATCGCCCGGCCCCTGGTAGGCCGAGTCCATGTTGATGCCGTCGACGACGAGCAGCTTTTCCCGGAAGGGCGAGAGCGGGGCGAGGATCTCGCCGAGCTCGAACGACGCCCCGGTCCCGGTCGGCTCCCACGCGCTCTTGACGGTGCCGAGGCCCGTGAAGAAGACGACGAAGCGCTTCGGGAAATCGACGGCGCTCGCCGAGCCGCCCATCGCGTCGAGGAACGGCAGCGCGAGGGCGAGCCCGCCCGCGCCGCGCAGGAAGGTGCGGCGATCCAGGCGTCTCCTCGGCGCGCGGCGCGGCGCGGCGCGGCTCACGGCGCACCCCCGTCGCCGGGCAGCGCGCGGCGGTAGCGGAACGCGTCCGTCTGGGTCAGCGCCACGAGCAGCGCCTTGATGTTGTAACCGCTCTCGGCGAACGCCGCCTGGATCTGGGTCATGCTGCACTCGTCCTCCGCCTGCTCGGCGCGGCCGTAGCCGAAGCGGAACCACTGCGTCGCGACGCACTGGCGCACCTCGCCGCTCTCCGCGAGGCGGTGCGCGAGCTCCACCGCCCCGTCGAACGGCCCGTCCGCGCCGCCGGTCCCCCCGATCTCGCCGCTCGCGTCGATCGGGACGCCCTGGTCGGTCTCGCGGTAGAGGCCGATCCCGTCGTAGCGCTCGAACCCGAAGCCGATCGGATCCATGAGCTTGTGGCAGCCGGAGCAGCTCGGGTCCGCGGCGTGCTGCTCGAACCGCCGGCGGGTCGGGATCCCCTCCCGCACGTCGGGCGGCTGGATGTCCACGTCGGGCGGCGGCGGCGGCAAGATCTGGCAGAGCAGCCGCTCGCGGACGAACTTGCCGCGGTGAACGGGCGAGGACTGGTTGGGCTTCGCGAGCACCGAGAGCAGGCTCGCGTGGGTGAGGAAGCCGGCGCGCTGCGACGGATCGAGCGGCACGATCGCGAGCTCGTCCGGCGCCCCGGCGGGGCCCGCCGGGAGCCCGTAGAACGCGCGGAGCTCGGCGTTCATCAGCGAGTACGGCGCCGTCAGCAGCGTCGCCACGTCGCCGGCGGCGTCGTCGAACACGACGTGCTCGAGGAACGCCTCGGTCTCCGCCCGGAGGAGCGCCGGGAGCCCGGCGTGGAAGCTCGGGTACACCGCGGGGTCCTTGGTGAGGGTGTCGATGTTCGACAGCTGCAGCCATTGCGCGTGGAAGTTCGCGACCGCGGCGCGGGCGCGCGGATCGTCGAGCAGGCGGCGGGCGTGCGCGGCGATCTGCTCGGCGGTGCGGAGCTCGCCCGCGTCCGCCGCGGCGAACAGCGCGTCGTCGGGCATCGAGCCCCAGAGCAGGTACGACAGCCGCGAGGCGATCTCGTGATCGGAGAGCGGCACCACGCCGTCCCCGACCGGATCCGGCATGCCGAGCTCGACGCGGTAGAGGAAGTGCGGCGACTGGAGCATCGCCTGGATCACGAGCTCGACGCCGGTCGAGAAGCCGTGCTCGCCGTTCCCCCAGGCGAAGAGCCGCGCGAACCGCTCGCCCTCCGCCGGCGTGAGCGGCCGCCGGAACGCGCGCTTGCCGAAGCGCGCGATGAGCTCGTCGGCGCACGCCTCGGGCCCCTGCACCGCCGGATCGCACCCCTCGAGGAGCCCCTCGACGTTTCGCGCCGCCCGGGCCGCGATCGCCTCGGACGCCTTCATGAGCTGCTCGGCGAGCAGCGGCGTGACGCCGAGCGCCGCCGCCTGGTTGTTGAACCCGAGCGCCTCCTCCTCGACCACGAAGGCGTCGGCCGGCGCGCTGTCGTCGCCGAGGAGATCCCGGATCGTGTTGTTGTACTCGAAGCGCGTCATCCGCCGCAGCGGCGAGGCGCCCGGCCGGATCTCCGCGCAGCGCGTCGGCTCGCCGTCCGCCCCGGCGCCGGACCCGCCCGAGCAGGCGGCGGCCGCCGTCAGGGCGATCATCGCGGCCCCCAGCGAGGCGCGAGGGCCGCGCCGCGCGCGGGAGTGCCGTCCTCTTGACCGATCCATGTGCCCTCTGCCTGGGACGAGCTGGTCTGCGATGCGTTGCGTCGTGTCGCCGCGCCGCGCCGCGCCGCACATCGCTCGACAGCTTTTCTACTTGATCGAAGGCAGTCAAGGAAGGCGGGCGCGCGGCGCGGCAACCCTTTCGAGTCCGGTCATAGCGGAGTCTCTTAACGACACTGCGTGTCGTGAGAAAGATCCCTCCATCTCTTCGCAAGATGCTGGATTCCGTCCTGACATCGCTTGTAGGCTCGCGCGCGTGCAAGCTTCAGTCGACGCCGCTGCCACCACGAAAAGGCCCGTGCCCAAGCTCACTAGGTTCACCACGCTGTCCCTGTCTTTGAGCCTCTGTGGGAGGATCCTCCTCGGGCTCTCCGCCGCGACCGCTGCCACGTTCGCGGTCTCGCCGGTCGTGCTCGCCGCCCCCAAGGCGTCGAAGTCGATCGCGGTCCACGTCGAGGGGCCCAACGCGGATGCGATCCGCGAGGACATCCTCTCGATCGTGCCCAAGACGCTGGAGGTCGTCGAGCCTGCCGCGTTCTCGAAGGCGCTGAAGGGCGCCGGCCAGACCAAGCCCGTCGGGGACGCGGTGGTGATGAAGGCCCTGCGGAAGAAGGCCCTCGACCGCATTCGCAAGGCCGGCAAGACCGTGAAGGCGGAGGGGGTGATCTACGGCGTCTCGCGGACGAACAAGAAGAAGAAGAAAGAGGTCTACCTCGTTTACGTCGACGAGAACGCGGGCGACCTCGCGGTGGACGGCGCGGTGCCGCTGGGCGGCTCGGACGACGACCGCCAGAAGGCGCTGGAAGATCTGCTCGGCCCGACGCTGGCGCAGATCGCGCCGCCGCCCGCCGACGAGAAGAAGGACGGCGGCGGCGACGGCGACGGCGAGGGAGAGGGCGGCGACGGAGGGGACGGCGGCGGCGGCGACGGCGACGGCGACGGCGACGGCGAGGAGAAGGCCGAGGGCGACAAGGACGACGGGGGCCCGGCGCGCAAGCGCAACGACGTCCGCTCGGCGCTCTTCTCGGTCGAGCTCGGCGTCGAGTTCGTGGGCCGCTGGTTCGACTACTCCGATGCGCTCTCGCAGAACCTCCGGCCCTACAGTGTCTTCGGTCAGCCGGCGCTGTCGGTCTCCGGAGAGCTGTACCCGCTCGCGGGGACGAACATCGCGGTGCTCAAGGGCCTCGGGATCACCGCCGGGTACGCGCGGGCGCTCGGCCTCAACTCGGCGGTGGGCGACGGCGACCCGCTCAGCACGACCTACCAGCGCATCAACCTCGGGCTGCGGGAGCGGCTGACGCTCGGCGAGTCGACGGTGCTCGGGATCTCCGCCGGGGTCCGGTTCGTGACCTTCGAGATCGACGCGCCGGAGGCCCTCGCCGCGACCGTTCCGAACGTCGACTACACGATCTTCCGCGCCGGCCTCGACGCGCGCATCCCGGCCGGCCCGGTCGCGCTGGCGCTGGGCGCCGACTACCTGATGCCCCTCTCGTCCGGCCCGGTCTACGATCGGTTCACCGGCGCCAGCGTGCAGGGCATCGGCGCGACGGCCGGCGTGCTCGTCCCCGTCGCGAAGGGGATCGAGGCGCGGCTGCTCGTCGAATACGCCCGGTTCTTCTCGTCGTTCCAGCCGGAGCTCACCGACGACTACGCCGCCGGCGGGGCAACGGACCAGTACCTGGGAATTCGGCTCGCCGGGGCCTACATCTACTGAGAGTGAGGTAGCACGTGACGACCATCGCTTCCCTTTCCAGGCGCGCCGCGCTCGCCGCTGCCGCGCTGCTGAGCGGCGCCGCGCTGCTCAGCAGCTGCGCGGGGACCCTCGACGAGGACTTCAAGGACGAGTACGCCGCCGGCGGCGACGAAGGCGCCGGCGCTGGCGACGGCCAGGGCGCCACGACGGCCGCCGGCGGCGGCGGCGCACCCAGCGCGACGACCGGCGGTGACGCGGTGACCACCGGCGACGCGGCGGCGACCACCGGCGGCGACGCGGCGACCACCGGCGGCGGCCCCCCGACGTGCGCCGAGGCACCGACGCTGATCGCGAACTCGTGCGGCATCGGAGGCTGCCACGACGCAGGCACGAAGCTCTCGGGCATCGTCCTGGCGGCGGGGTTCGAGACGATGTACAGGGACCAGCCGTCCCAGTCGTGCGGCGGCTCGGTGCTCGTGCCGGGCCAGCCGGACATGAGCTCGCTCTACACGAAGCTCATGGACGACCCGCCGTGCGGCCTACGGATGCCGTTCAACATGAATCCGTTCAACGAAGAGCAGAAGGCGTGCGTGCGCGACTGGATCACGGCGCTCCCGCCGTGAGGGACTGAGGGAGCGGAACGCCGCGGGCGGCGGCGGGGGCGGCGCGTCGTTCCACCGACGAGCCCGCCTCGTTGGCGCCCCCGCGGCCAGACGCTACGCTCGCCGCGATGCTGCGCCGGCGCTCGTTCTGGATCGCCGCGGCCGCTGTCGCCTACACGGCCTTCGCCGCGCTCCGGGCGTCCGGCGGCCACGGGCCCGCGTGGCTCGCCCTGCTCGGGCTGCCGGCGCTGCTCGCGCTCGGCCTGCGGTGGGTCGAGCGGCCGCCGCGCGGGGAGGACCGGATCGAGCCGGCCGCCCGCAGCGCCGCCGCCGTGTGCCTCACCGGCGCCGCGATGCTCGCCGCCGCGCGGAGCGGCCCCACCGGGCTCGCGCTGATCGCGCTCGGCAACCTCGGCGCGGCGGCGGCGTCGATGGCCGCCCTGGTCGGGCTCGCGCGCATCGCGGGCCTCGGCGGGCTGCTCGAGCCCCCGCCCAGCACGCGGCGCCTCGACGCCGCGGCGTTCGCCTCGCTCTTCTGGACCGTCGCTGTCGCCCTGCCCGCCGTGTCCGCGGCGGCGCCCGAGCGCGCGGCGGATCTCGATCCGCTGCTCGTGCACTACGCCACCTCCGCGGCGTCGCTCGGCTCGCTCACGGTGATGCTCGTGGCGATCGCGCGCGTCCGCATCGCGCGGCGGCTCGAGCTCGGCGTCGCCGACCGGGTCGAGGCCGCGCTCCTGCTCTCGGCGACCGCGCTCGCGGTCGGCCTCGCGGCGGCGTTCGTCGGCGTCGCGGCGCCCGAGTCGATCCTGCCCGTCACGAGCGCGGTCGCGGCGGTCTGCGTCGCGTTCTGCACCGTGGCCGCCGACGCCGCGCAGGTCTCGCGCGCGCTCCGCCGCACGCTGGCGCTCGCGGCGCTCGCGACCCCGCCGGCGCTCCTCGCGGTGTACGCGGTGCACGAGGCGCCGCGCGGCGATCTCGGGCTCCGCGGCGCGCCGGCGTCGTCGGTGGGCGTCGCCGTGTTCGGCGCGTGCGCGCTCTGCGCGCTCGCCGGGCTCGCCGCGCCGGCCCTCTCGCGCCGGTTCGCGCCGGAGGGGGCGCGCTGGCTCGGCGCGTTCGACGCCGCGACGCGCGCGGCCATGAACCCCGAGCCGGAGGCGGCGCTGGAGGCGGCGCTCTCCGCGCTGCGCGACGCGTCCGACGCCGGCACGGCCGGGCAGGCGCCGCCGGCGCTGTACCTGCTCTCGCCGCCCGAGCGGGTGACCGTCGATCGCGCGGGCTACGCGCACACCGCGCCGGCGGAGGTGCCGGCGCGCCTCATCGAGCTCGCGCAGCTCGAGCCGGAGCGCGTCCTGCGCGTCGAGGCCGCCGAGGCGGTCGAGGTCCGGCGGCCGGAGGTGCGGCCGCTGCTCGCGTGGCTCGCCGAGCGCGACATCGGCGTGGTGGCGCTGGTGAACGACGCGGAGGGGCCGATCGGGGCGCTCGCGATCCCGCGGGGCCGGCGCGCGTCGCCGATGACGCTGGAGGAGGTGTGCGGCCTGCGCGCGGTCGCCGACCGGCTCGGCGCGGTGATCGCGGTGTCGGCGATGCTGTCGGGGTCGCGGGGCCGGGAGGTCGCCGCCCGCCGCGAGGCCGAGGAGCGCGCGCGGGAGGTGAGCCGGCTCGAGCGCGCCGTGGCGCAGGGCGCGGGCCGGTTCCGCGCGATCGCGGCGCTGCTCTCGCGGCCGGCGCGGGCCGCGGCCTACAGCCCCGCCGCGCGCGCGGCGATCGAGCAGCTGGAGCGGCTCGGCGAGGCGGGCGGCCCGGTCACGCTGCTGACCGCGCCCGGGATCGACGCGGTCGCGTGGGGCGCGGTCGTGCACCTGTCGTCCGCGCGTGCGGGCGGCCCGCTGGCGATCGTCGACGGCGCGGCGCCGGTGCCCGAGGGGTTCGCGCAGGCGTTCGCGCAGGCGCGGGGCGCCTCCGCGGGGCCCGCGGGCGGCGCCGGGCCCTCGGGGGCCGAGGGCGCGCCGCCCGCGCTGACGCTGTGGCGCGATCCGGACAGCTCGCCGATCGAGGCGGCGAAGGGGGGCACGCTGCTCATCCTCGACGCCCAGGCGTTGCCGGCCGAGGTGCAGAGCTACCTCGGCGCGGCGCTGCCGGACGACGTGCGGCTCGTCGTGGCGGTGCCTCAGACGGTCGACGCGCTGGTGGCGACCGGCCAGATGAGCGAGCGGCTCGGCGATCGTCTCGGCGATCGTGCGGTCGCGCTGCCGTCGCTGTCGTCGCGCGGCGAGGACCTCCGGGCGCTCGCGCTGGATCACCTCGCGCGCATCGGCGTCCGGCTGCGGGGCCGGCCGTTCGGGCTGGATCTGCGCGCGCTGCAGGCCGTGCTCGATCATCCGTGGCCCGGCAACGACGCCGAGATGGGCGCGGTCCTCCTCCGCGCGGCGCTCATGGCGAAGGGCGACGTGATCGGCGAGCGGGAGCTCGCGGCGATCGGGTTCGCGCCGCAGCCGGAGCCCTCCAGCCAGGGCGGCGCCGCCCGGAGCGAGCCGCGGCGCGCCCGGCGGCGGCGCGCGGAGAAGGCGGGGTAGTACCGCGGGGGGGAGAGCCCGCCAGGGATCTGCCTCGCGAACGGAGAGAGAGTTCAACGCAAAGGCGCCAAGGGCGCAAAGACGCAAAAATGCAGTGAATTTTTGTTTTTTGCGCCTTCGCGCCTTTGTGCCTTTGCGTTGAAATCTCTCTCTGGATTCCTGGTGGGTGGAGCTCGCCGAGCGGCCGGCGTGCAGCTCACGGTGGGGGGACCGCCGCCGGCACGCAATCCGCCGTGGGGGGACCGCCGCCGGCACGCAATCCGCCGTGGGGGGACCGCCGCCGACGTGCAGCGCCGCGTGGGGGGACGCGCGCCGACGTGCAGCGCCGCGTGGGGGGACGCGCGCCGAGGGGTCGCTACGCCTCCGGGCGGATCCGCCGCGCGGCCCTGGGCGGCACGCCGGGACGCAGCGCCGCGGGACGCAGCATGTCCTTCTGGATGAAGTGCTCGAACATGTGCCGGCAGCTGGGGCAGGGGCTGACGGGATCGCCGGCGTCGAAGTACCTGGACGCCTCGGCCTGGATCGCGATCCCCCCGTCGGGGAGCTCGCGCAGCGCCTGCCGGACCCCCGCCTCGCCCGCGCCCCCGAGCGGGAGCCTTCGCTCGCGCTCCCACTCCATCAGGTAGTCGCTGAGCGCCGCGGGCGCCGCGCACCGGGGCGCGGTGATCGGGAGCGCGGCCGGCGCGCCCTTCGAGAGCGCCTCGATCCAGTCGCGGTACCACGCGGTGAAGCTGTCGTGGGTCGGGAGCAGGCCGGAGCCCGCCGCGCGGAGATCGGCCCAGACGGTGCCGGCGCGAGGGCCGCGCACCACGAGCACGGAGAAGTAGCCGCAGCCCATGTGCGCGAGGGCGATCGTGCCGCGGACCGTCGCGTCGGCCTGGTACGCGGCGCGCTCGGGCGCGCTCATCACCCGCGGCTGAGGCCGGTAGGGCCGCGTGTGGGGGAAGTCGCCCGTGAGGCTCTCGAGCTGCCCCGGGCCGTCGAGCGGAAGGAGCCCGTAGTAGGGCCCCGCGCCGGCGCTGCCGACCCGGGTGACGAACGCCGCGTAGTCGGCGGGGATGCGGGTGCCCGCGGACGCCTCGATGCGGCGGAGCTCCTCCGGCGCGAGCGGCGGGAGAATGCGGTAACCGTGCTCGCGGGCGCCGAAGCGGTTGAGCCACGGGTCGTGATCGCGGTGGAGGTGGTCGAGCGCCTCGACGACGCCGGCGATGAAGCCCTCGACGACGGCGACGGGCGCGGGGTGGTGGAGCCCTTCGGCGCGCAGGCGCTCGAGCGCCCGCGCGGCGCCCGCGCTCTCCGGGTGCGCCTTCTCGTACGCCGCGAGCTTGTCGTACCAGGAGGCGTCTCCATCGCGCACGGCGCGGTGACAGGCGTAGGCCGGGAAGGCCACGGGGTGCGCCGGCTGCGCGTCGAGGACGGCCTCGAGGTGGCGCAGGCCCTCGGCGGTGCGTCCGGCTTCGCAGAGCATGGCGCCGAGGTCGCAGCGGGCCGAGACGTCCTCGGGATCGAGGCGGGCGGCGGCCTCGAACGCGGCCTGGGCCGCGTCGATGTCGCCTCGCTCCCGGAGGGCGTACGCGAGGCTCACGGCGGTGGCGAACGTGGGGTCGAGCTCGAACGCGCGGCGGGCGAGCTGCGCGGCCTCGTCCAGCCGGCCGAGCTTGCGGAAGATCATGCCGGCGACCCACGCGACCTGCGGGTGGTCCGGGTGGCTTGCGCGGAGCGCGTCGAGGGCGGGCAGGGTCTTTTCGAGGGCGCCGCGGGCCTTCGCGTCGAGGCGCTCGTCGGGGTGGCGGGCGAGCAGCTTCACCAGGCGGTAGACGGCGTCGCCGACATCCATGCGCGCGACGCTCTTCGGGGTGAGCTCCGGGGCGCCCTGTCGCGGCGTGGGTCTCTGCTTGCGCCGCCCGGTCTTCGTCACGGCGAGACGGTAGCGCGCGTCGGCGGGAGTACCAAGCGACGAGAGCGGGGCGAGGCTCTGGTGGGGGCGAGAAGCTTCGCGCGGCGTGGAGGAGCTGCGGGCTGCTTGCCGCAGGTGCGCCCCGCCGGCGAGCATGCGCGCATGGCACGAACGGCGCCCTTTCCGAACGCTGCGGTGATCCCTGGAATGAACCCCGGCGTCTTCATCCTGGGCGGCGGCGGGGCCGGCGGGGGCGGGAGCGGCCGCGGGGGCAACGGCCGCGGCGATGGCCAGGGCGGTGGCGGGAAAAACGGCGGCAACGGCGCACGCGGCGGCGGCAAGGACGCGGGCAGCTGCGGGCCGGGCAGCGGGGGCGGCTGTCCCAACCCCACGCACGGCGGCGGCGGCACCCACGCGGGCGAT
Organism: Sorangium sp. So ce296; assembly: GCF_051529605.1. Lineage (NCBI taxonomy): Bacteria > Pseudomonadati > Myxococcota > Polyangiales > Polyangiaceae > Sorangium > Sorangium sp. So ce296. Next base: position 11,445,099 of record NZ_CP150325.1, on the reverse strand, counting down.
CCGGTCGATCCGATCACCGGGCGCGTCTACACGGTCGCGGTCGTCGATCTCGCGCTGCCCGGCACGATCCCGCTCGTGCTCAAGCGCAGCTACAGCTCCGCGCGCATCGACGAGGACGGCGACCTCGGCTTCGGCTGGACGCACTCGCTCTCGTGGCAAGTCGAGGAGGGCCGCCGCGGGCTCCGGGTGCTGGAGCCGCACGCGGCGGCGACGGAGCTGCCGAGGAGGCTCGAGCCGGGCGCGTCGGCGCGGCTGCCGTGCGGGGTGCTGACGCGTTACGCGTGGGGCTACGCGCTCGCGGCGGACGGGCTGGCGTACCTGTTCGCGGAGCCGCAGGGCAGCCGATGGCTGCTGAGCCGGATCGTCGACCTGCACGACAACCTGATCGAGCTCACGTACGAGAACGGCCGCCTTGTGCAGGTGATCGACAGCGTGGGCCGGATCGTGCGCGTGCGTCGGCACAAGGACGGGCACATCGCCGCCTTCGATGTCAAGAACGCCTCGGCACACGGGCGCTGGGAGGCGCGGCGGCGGTACGCGTTCGACGCGCGCGGCGACCTCGTCGCGGCCGAGGACGCCGCGCGGCACGCGCAGCGCTTCACCTACGACGAGGATCACCGCCTGGTGCGGCGCGAGGAGCCGGGAGGGCTCGTGGCGGAGTTTCGCTACAAGGATGGGCGCTGCGTCGAGAGCTGGTGCCACCGTCACGGCAACGACGCGCTCGACGACGGCGCGCCGGAGACCCTGTTCGATGGATCGCGGGCCAGGGTTTTTTTGCACGTCAAGATCGATCACCACGACGGCGCGCTCACCGAGGTGATCACCTCGCGCTCGATCCGGCGGATCGACGGCAACGCGTTCGGCAAGCTGGACAGGATGGTCTGGGGCGGCGGCAGCGGCGTGCACACCTTCCGCTACGACGACGCGGGCGCGCTGCTCGAGTACCAGGACGCGACGCAGCGGGTCTTCCGCTGGGAGCGCGACGCGGAGGGGCGGCTCGTGGCCGAGGTCGACCCGATGGGAAACAGGACTCACTACGAGCACGACGCGCGCGGGTTCGTCTCGGCCATAACCGACGCGCTCGGCGGCGCTGCGCGCTACGAGCGCGACGCGCGCGGCGACGTCGTTGCCGTCTACGATGACGCGGGCTTCGTGGTGGGCTTCGCGTATGACAGCCGCGGCTTGCTCGTCGGCGCCACCCTGCCGAACGGCGGCGAGACGCGCATGGCGGTCGACGCGCTCGCGAACCGCGTACGCGTCGTCGAGCCCGACGGCTCCGAGCGGCGCATCCGGTACGATTTCCTGGGGCGCGTCACGGGCTTCACCGACGAGCGCGGCCACGAGACCCGCTTCGCCTACGATGCGTGCGGTCGCCTGTGCGCCGTCTTCGGGCCGGGAAGCGCGGTGACGCGCTACGGCTTCGATGCCGACGGCAACCTGGCGCAGATCACGGACGCCGACGGACGCACGACCACGCTGCGCTGGGGCGGCTTCCACGTCGTCACCGAGCTCGTGCGGCCCGACGGCAGCAAGGTGCGCTACCGCTACGACCGCGAGCAGGACCTGGTGCGCATCGTCAACGAGGCCGGCGAGGAGCACCGGATCCAGCGCGACGGCGAGGGGCGCATCACCGGCGAGCGGACCTTCGACGGCCGTGAGATCCGCTACAGGCTCGACGCGCAGGGGCGAATCGAGCGGGTGGATCGCGGGAGCGACAAGGTCGACTTCGAGTACGACCCGCTCGGCAGGCTCGTCAAGCGCACCACCTCCGACGGGCGCGAGGACGTGTTCGACTACGATCCGCTCGGCAGGATCGAGCGCGCCGCGAGCGGCGATGTCGAGTGCCTGTACACGTACGACCGGCGCGGGCGGGTGCTCACGGAGGTGACGCGGCGGGGCGCCGAGGTGCTCGCGGCGTTCGCGTGGACCTACGACGCCATGGGCAGGGTCACCGGCGTGCGCGGGTCGGGCAGCGAGATGAGCGTGCAGCGCGACGTCATGGGACGGCCCGTCGCGGCACAGATCGGTGGAGAGAGCGCGCCGCTGCGTTTCGCGTACGATGCCGGCGGTCACGAGGTCGCGCGGGTGTTGCCCGGCGGCGGCACGATCGCGACCGACATCGACGCCGAGGGCCTGGTGCAGCGGCAGCGCGTGCTCGGTCGACCCAGTGCGCCCCGCGTCGAGCTCGGCGAGCCGCCGTGGGTCGGGCCGCTCATGACGCCCGAGACGTGGCGCAGGACGTACGCGTGGTCGCCCGCGGGGATGCTCCGCGCGGACGAGGATCTCGGCGGCACGGCGCGAGCCATGCTCCGCGACGCGAACGGCCGCGTCATCGAGCGGCGCCGTGCCGGTCAGCCGACCGAGCGGTTCCGGTACTCCGCGACGGGCGCGGCGGATCGGGACGGCGAGCGGCGGACGTACGCGCCGGGCGGGCGGTTGACGGAACGCGCGACGGCACGACAGGCCGTGCGCTACGAGCACAGCGAGCGCGGCGACGTGGTGCGGAAGCGCGTGAACGAGCTGAGGGTTGAGGGCGGAGGCGAGCAGGCGCCCGAGCGCGTGTGGACCTACGCATGGAGCGCCGATGGACGGCTCATGGAGGCCCGGACGGCGGACGCGAACGTGATCTCGTTCGCCTATGACGCCTTCGGCCGCAGGATCGAGAAGCGCGTCGCGCAGCCCGGGAAGGTCGCGAGCGTGACCCGGTACGCCTGGCGCGGCGACGTGCTGGTCCACGAGCGCACCGAGCGCGCGCGGGAGGATGGCGAGTCGACCGCCGTGGAAGAGCGGAGCTACGTCACGCTGCCGGAGAGCGCGCTGCCGCTCGCCCAGCGAGACGGCGCCGCGGGGACGCTCAGGTACTTCGTCCACGGGGTCAACGGGTTCCCCCAGGCGCTCGTGGAGGGCGACGGGCGCGTCGCGGCCGAGATCGAGGCGGGGCTGTACGGCGACGTGCCCGGCGGGCAGGCCGGGATCACGCCGCTCAGGTTCCCGGGGCAGTACGCCGACGCGGAGACCGGGCTCCACTACAACTGGCACAGGTACTACGACCCGGAGGCGGGGGTGTACCTGAGCCCGGAACCGATCGGGATCGAGGGAGGCCTGAGGTCGTACGCGTACGTCGACAATTACCCGGTGGAGTGGGTGGACGCCGATGGCCTCGCGCGTATGGAATGCACCATCACGCGCACGGACGGCTCAACGCTAACAGGCGTGAGCCGTGGGCGTCCCCGGAGCGATCTCCACCCAGCCGTTCAGGCGGCGCTCCCACCATCGAACGCTCGCGGCCAAGACGCCAACGTGCAGCCGCAAAACTGCGCTGAACCCCAGGCGCTGAGCGACCATCTGGAGGACTGGCAGAACCGGACTGGCCTGTCGTGCCGCCCCGGAGATCCGGGTTGGAGGAGAAACCTGCGAGCGGCCATGGGTGAGATCGATCCGAACGGTGGCATCGCTTCATCCATGGGAGGAACGCCGAGGGCGTCCTGCCCCAACTGTTCGCAGACGATTCCGCGACTATACGCGCTCGCCGGGATGGCTCCGCCGAACAGAGTGATCGCGCCGGGGCATCAGGACCAGGAGCGCAGCGGACCTCAGACGAGGACCACAAGACCTGCCGGTGGTTTCCTGTCTAACCCGGCGAACCGCGCAGCTTCCAGCTTCAGCGACTCCCAAAACCGCGGCGGGATCCCGGGTAACGTTCCAGGACGCGGTGGCCTCGGCACGTGGACTTATGATGAGGAACGCGGATTCTGGCATCGCCATTGAGGTGCCCCGCGGCGCCCGCACCAACATATCGAGGGACAGAAGCCATGGCGGATTCCAGGATCCTCGGAGGGCCTCGCGAACGACTGAACGGCGGAGCATTCGAGCTCGGGTTATTCCAGCCCGCTACTGCACGGCACGCCGAGCTTCGCATTCTTGGCAACGAGTTCGAGCAGACCACAGGGGACACAGGCTCGCAGGAGACGACGCGCCGGACGTACGCGAGCGCGATCGTTGCCGTAACGGCCTTCGAGCATCGCCTGGCAGAGCTCATGGCTGCGGGGTTCCGTTACGCTTCGCCGCCCCCTTCACCCCACGAAGACATCGAGGCGCTGATCGATGACGAGCCCGACGAGCCCGCAGGCTACCTGCTCCTGGCGGAGTCGCTCCGGGCCTCCGCGGACGCCCGCGGGGAGCTCATCGAAATAGCCGCGGCGCGCCTCGAAGCGGACTCGCCGGAGCTGAGCGAGCGCGAGGAGAAGCTGCTCCTTGCACACGGCGACCGTCTCTTCGGCGCGCTCGATGATGTGCAGCGTGCTCTACCGGGCACGTTCACGTACGAGCGTTTCCTCGGCTTTGTTCGCGAAGCCTGCGTGGCGGACGCCGACGCGGTCGCGCTGGCCGATGTCTTCGAACCGCCGCTGCTTCAGGTCGATCCGCGCGAACTCGGCTTCGATCCCCGCGTGGAGCGGCCAGCCCCGCACACCTATGCGGTCCACGCGCTCCGCCGCTTGCTGCACCACCCGGCCGGGCGCTTCCTCCGGCGCTTACGGATGGAGATCCGCGAGGAGGTTGAGCCCATCCTGCCCCTCCTCGTGGAACACGGTCGCGTCGACCGCGTCTCTCACCTGACGGTGACCTCACGACGAGGACGCGCGCTGGGCGCGTGCTTTCCGGATCTGCTCGCCCTGGCCTGCTACACCCGGACGCTCGATCGCTGGCTCGCAGCGCCGCTGCCCAGGCTTCTACGTCTCACGTTGCGCTGGGAGCCGGCGGCGCTCTCGTCTGTGCTCGCCGCGCTCGATTCGACCCGCCTTCCGTCGCTCCAGCACCTCGCCTTGTGGGACACGCCGCTCGACGCGAAGTCGACGGGGTTGGTGCTCGATCATCCCGTCATTGCACAGATCACCAGCCTCGACCTATGGTCGCAGATCGCGCCTCAGCGCGGCATGTACGAGGCGTTGCTCGCCAGGCGCGGAGAGCTCCACCATCTGAAGCGCCTCGTCCTCGCGATCCATGGCGCTCCCGCCGAGCTCGTCGCACGGTTCGCTGACTGGCCGGCCGTGGTCTGGGCGGACCGGAGCCGCGCTGGCCTCAAGGAGGCGGATCGAGAGGCCATCGCTGGCTTCCCTCTCGGGGGACTCATTTTCTAGACTGATCGGCAGCTCGCGACGGGGACGCGGCGCATACCATGGCTCGCGAGCTCGTCGATCGCGCTGCTCAGTAGAACCGATACCCGATGCCCACCGGCGCGGCGATCACGAACCCGTCGAGCCCCTTCATGAAGGTCGGCCAGGCGCTCAGGAGGAGCGCGCCCGACGTCCAGCTCGAGCTCGGCAGATCCGCCAGCACGAGCGACACCTCGACGCTGCCGCCGAACGCGAGCGTCTCGACGAGCGCGGTCTCGGGGAGGCTGCCCTCGCGCGCGTTCACGTCGACCTCGGTCCGGCCGTAGTTGCGGTCGACCAGCTCGGAGGGGATCTCCCCCTTCACGCCGGTGACCTTCGCGTCCTGCCCCACCGCGCCGACGAGCCCCGTCAGGCCGAGCCACAGGCGCCCGAAGCGCAGCGACGCAGACGGGCCGCCGACGACCAGGTAGCCGCCGCCGAACCGGTAGCCGCCGAGCGCCCGGACGCCGAGGTGCAGCCGCTCGGAGAGCGCGACCCCGACGAAGGCCTGGCCGCCGGCGAACGGCCCGATCGCCGGCTCGAAGCTGGCGTGGCAGACCTCGTCGTTGCAGGGCGCGATGAGCTCGCCCTCGGGCAGGATGTTGTAGCTGTACGAATACGTGCTCAGGTCGCCGAAGCTACCGGAGTCGATCAGCCCGATCAGCGCGCCGCCCGCCGCGCCGACCTCGAGCACGAAGCTGCCGGCGTGTTTCGGCGAGGCGCCCCGGCTCGCCTCCGGCTCCTCGACCGCGGCAGGCTCCTCGGCCTGCGCGTCCTCCTCCGGCCCCGCAGCGGTCTGTTCCGGCGCCGCCGCCCCCTTCCCGGCCCCAGCCGCGCCCTTCCCGGCCCCAGCCGCCCCTTTCCCGGCCCCAGCCGCGCCCTTCCCGGCCCCAGCCGCCCCCTTCGCCTCCCCGGCCGCGCCCTTGTCCGGCGCCGCGGTGGCCGCCGCCGTCTCCTTCGCGGGCGCCTCCTCCGCCGGCGCGGGCTCCGGCGCCGCCGAGCCGTCCTTCGCCAGCGCCGGAACCGCCACGGCCTTCCGCTCGCCCCGCTTGATCGAGACCGACGCCTCCCACTTCTTCCGGCCCGGCGCGCTCGCGCTCACCTTGTGCTCGCCGGGATCGATCGGCCGGGCCTGGCCCCAGCTCGCGCTGTCGACCGGCGCCCCGTCGAGCGTCACCTCGAGCCCCTCGACGGCGGCGGCCCGCGGCACGCTCACCGTGAGCCGCGGGAGCCGCGGCTCGAGCCTCGCTCCCCGCGCCTTCGCGTCGGCCTCGAGGCGCTTGTTGCCCTCCTTGCGGGCCGCGGCGCTGAGATCGATGTACTCGGACCAGGCGGTCGCGAGCTTCCCCTGCTTCTCGTGGCAGGTGGCCAGCGCGAGGAGCGTGGCCGACCTCGGGCTCAGCCGGTAGCTCTCCTCGATCTTGGGGCAGGCCTCCGCGAGCTTGCCCTTCTTCATGAGCGCCTTGCCCTCGTCGAGCAGCGCAGACGCCTGGGCGAACGCGACGCCCGGGCTCACCGCCAGCGAGAGCGCGAGCGCCGCGCCGGCGATGCGCGCCCACGGGCTCCGCGCGCGCCGGGCCGCCGCCCGAAGCAGGCCGACGCGGAGAGGGCGCCGGGGAAAAGAAAGCATGTCGTCGGAGTTCTCAGCGTCTTGCCGGTCCAAACGGTTCGTCGCTCCAGCGCGAGGCGCGTGAAAGGGGGCCGGAGCGTATCACGCCCCGTTTGAACCGATCAAAACCGCGCGGCACGCCGCACGTCGCCCGTCGCTCACCGCGCGGCGCACGCCGCACGCCGCACGCCGCACGCCGCACGCCGCACGTCGCCCGTCGCTCACCGCGCGCCGCAGGCCGCACGCGGGTCACGCGGCCCCGGAGCGCTCGTCGAGCAGCTTGATCCCGGCGGCGACCTCGCTGGCGAACGACTCGGCGATCGCGCGCGCCCGACCGAACCGGGGCGGGACCTCCCTGGCGGCGCGGGCGAGCGTCGCGACGGCGAGGTCGTGCGGCTGGCGCAGGAGCACGCGGTACGCGAGGCTCCGGCCAGGCGGGGTCGCGACGACCGCGAGCGTCGAGGCGGACCACGCGAACGGCGGGCTCTTCCGGGTGGCGGTCGCGAGATCCGTGAGCGGCGTGCGCGTCATCCAGAGGGCGAGCGCGTCCGTGAAATCCGGCGGGGCGAGCCCGGGGATGCCGTGACCCATGTCGGCGAGGCCGACGCGCCGGGTCTCGACCTCGACGTTGCGCAGCTGCCGCCACCGGAGCAGCCGCGGGGGCGGCGGCTGGCCGCGGAAGCTCGCGCGGCCCGTCCACCAGGCGACCACCGCGTCCGTGCGAACGCTGTCGAGCACGCGCGCGAACGTGGCGTGGCGCGACAGCGCGGTCGCGACGTCCGCCGGCGCGGGCACGAGCTCGCAGAGGTCGCGCACGCTCGCGAGCAGGCGCGGATAGCGGCTGCGCGTCAGGACGCCGGCGAGCTCGTGGTTCGTGAGCTGGAGCAGGTCGTTCAGCGCGGCGAGGAGCGCCCAGTCGGCGGCGGTGAGCTCCGGGAGCGTGTCCACCGGCGCGACGAGCCGGGCGACGCGGACGCGGACCACATCGATGCGCGAGCCGAGGTCGCGATCGAGCGCCCCCGCGCCGTCGCCGAGGAGGAGCGCGAGCCGGACGCCGAACGGGCGCACCGGGTGGAGGGGGCCGCCGAGGACGAGCGGGGCGAGCACGTTCGCCTGGAGCTCGGAGAGGCGCTCGGCGATCGCGTCGGGCTCGGTCATTGGGGGGCCCGGCCGGCGCCCGGCGGGAGCGCCCTCGGCTCGCCGCTCGCGTCGGGCGGGGCGAGGTCGCGCAGGGGCCGGATGCCGACGCCGCCGAGCACGACCTCGGGCAGCTCGGTCGCCAGCGCGGCCGTGAGGCCCGCCGACTGCGCGGCCAGCGGCGACCACTGCTGCGCCTCGAGGAGCGCCGTCTCCAGCGGGACGAACGCGTCCTCGGGCACGCCGATCGCCCGCCCGTCGCGCCCGATGAACAGCGCTTGCCCGGCCGGGGCGCCCATCGCGCGGAACAGCACGCCGGGCGCGACCGCGGGGACCGCGTCGTAGCCGGCGGGGATGTAGAGGCCCGGGTGGACCTCCCGGAAGAACTCGCCGACCGGGATCCCCTCGATGCCGGTCGGGTGGCGGAGGAACGCGCCCGCGGCCGTGAAGGCGATGCAGGCCCGGCGCAGCGTCTCGGGGCCGAGCGCGTAGGCGACGTGCCGGAGGAGCTGCATCTCCTCGGGCCGGATCCACGACGCCGTCACCGTCCGCCACGGCTCGGAGCTCGGGACCAGGCGGAGCGACAGCACGACCGACGGCGGGCGCCGGGCGTCGCCCTCCGGCGTCACCCGCGCCACCGCGGGCTCGCGGCTGAGCTCGACCCGGGCGAACGCCGAGACGTCCCCCATCGCCGGCAGCTTCGCGATCTCCAGCGCCTCGCGGCCCCTGCCCCGGAAGAGCACGAGGCCCGCCTCGCTGAACACCGGGCAGGCGCGGAGGTTGACCGGGTGCCGGAACCCGATCTCCACCGCGGCGCCGGGGGCGACCGGGACGAAGTACCCGAGGCCCGGCGTGCTCGTGAGCAGCGGGACCATCCGGTCGGGGATGGCCGGCACGCGGAAGAGATAGCGGAGGACCGGGGCGTCGTCGAAGCTCGACTCCGGCGGCCACTCGCACAGGCCGACCTCGGCATCGACGCTGCTCCGGGACAGGTAGCGGATGAGCGCCGGGCCGAGCCCCGACTCCGCGACGAGCCAGCGGGGCCCGGGCTCGCGCCCGGCGGCCGGATCGAGGTGCGGCTCGAGCCGGAGCAGCAGCGCGCGCACGTCGAGGCGCCTCTCGACCTCGTACGTCTGCGAGAAGGCGTTGTGGTAGAGCGAGAGCGCCGCGTCGCTGGGCAGGATCTGCGGGACGTCGTACCCGAACGGCGCGGCGGCGTCGCGGTACTGGACGAAGTGCCGGCTCGTCCCGGTGAAGCAGTAGCCGCCGGCCAGCCGGGCGATCTCGGCGACGCGGTCGAGCCGGTCGCTGCTCTCCGCCGCGAACAGGAGGGTGACCTCCCGGGCGCCCAGCTTCGATCGCACGACCTCGACGACGAGCGAGCGGAGGATGTCGCCGAGCGAGCCCTGCCGCGTGTAGAGCGCCAGGAAGGCGACGAGCCGATCGATCGACGGCAGGAGGACGAGCCCCTTGGCCCCGAGCGCGACGCCCTTGGCATCGAGCCCGAGGCCGGGCGTGCGCAGCCGGGTCTGGTGAACGGCGACGCGATCGAGCATCGAGGGACTCCCGACGTTAGCGCAGAGCCGCTGACCGTAAGAGGAGCTTTCAGATCCGTCAAGAGAGGCCCCCGCGCGCTCGATTCTTCCTTCGGGGCGCGACCGCGACACTGGAACTACCCTGGACGACAGCGTAGTCTCCTTGGCGAATGCGCTCCGTCGGAACACCGCAGCCCCGCCCGGCTTGGCGCCATGAGATCGCCTCTCCGCCGCGCCGGAGCGCGCTCGGCGCCCATCCCACGGATCACGTCGGCTAGCGCATGAGCTCCGCGCGCATCGAGCCCGCAAGGCCGCTCATCGCCGGCCGATTCCACATCGAGCGCGAGGTCGGCCGCGGCGGGATCGGCACCGTGCACCGCGCGTACGACGTGCAGACCGAGCGGTACGTCGCGCTGAAGATCATCACCGCGCTCGGCGTCGACGCCGAGGGCCAGGCCCGCCTCTCCCGCGAGGGGCAAATCCTCTCGGAGCTCGATCACCCCGGGATCGTGCGGGTCGTGGCGTTCGGGACGCTCGATTCGACCACGACGGACGCGGAGGGGCGGCGCATCGAGGAGGGGACGACGTTCATCGCGATGGAGTGGCTCGACGGGGAAGACCTGGCGTCGCGCCAGCGGCGCTCCCCGCTGTCGCTGCGCGAGGGGCTGGAGGTCGGGCGCCAGGTGGCGAGCGCGCTCGCGGCCGCGCACGACGCGGGCGTCGTCCACCGCGACATCAAGCCGTCGAACATCCTCCTCCTGCGCGGGCCGCCGGACGCCGGCGTCCGGGTCAAGCTCGTCGACTTCGGGGTGGCGGCGTCGAAGGAGGTCGTGCTCACGACCGACGCGGGCAGCCCCGTCGGCACGCCGGCGTACATCTCGCCGGAGCAGGCGCGCGGCGACGCGACGGTGGACGCGCGCAGCGACCTCTACTCGCTCGGCGCGACGCTGTTCGAGCTGGTCGCCGGCCGGCCGCCGCACATGGGGCCGACCTCGATCGCGACCCTCGTGCGCCTCGCGACCACGCCCGCGCCGCGGCTGTCCGAGTTCCTGCTCGACGTGGTCCCGGCGCTCGACGAGCTGATCCACGCACTCCTGCTCGCCGACCGGGGCCTGCGGCCGAGCTCGGCGCGCGAGGTCGCGGACAGGCTCGCGGCGCTCGTCGCCGAGCCGCACCTGCCCACCCCTTCCCCGCTGCGCGTGAGCGACAACCCGCCGGGCGTGATGGGCACGCGGCTCGTGACCACGATCGTGGCGCTGCACGTGGCCACCGGCGAGGAGCGGCACCGCGAGCTCGAGGCGCTGCGGCGCCGCGGGGCCGACGCGCTTCCGCTCGGCGCCGACTCGATCGTCGCCCACCTCGGCGTGCGGCAGGCCCACGGCGACGAGGCGTCGCGGGCGCTCGAGCTCGGGCTCGGGCTCGGCGACCGCGGGGGCCGCGTCGGCGTCGCCTCCGGCCGCATGCGCGTCGACCGGACGCGATCGGCCGGCGAGGTCGTCGACCGCGCGGTCGCGCTCGCGCGCGAGGCGGGCCTCGGCCGCGTCCTCGCGGACGCGACCACGGTGGAGCTGTCCCGCGGGCGCTTCCTGGGCGAGCCGCTGGAGAGCGGCGCCGTGCGGGTGCTCTCGCGCGCGCCGAAGCGGCCCGACGCGCAGACGCCCTTCGTCGGGCGGGACGCCGAGCTCATCACCACGGTCGCGGCGTTCGACCGCTGCGTGGAGGACCGGACGCCGGTCGTGGTGAGCATCTCGGGCCCGCCGGGCATCGGCAAGAGCCGGCTCGCGCGCGAGTTCGTCGCCCGCATCGCCGACCGGCAGGATCCGCCGCGGCTCGTCCAGCTGCGCTGCGAGTCGTTCGGCCGGGCGCAGGCGCTCGGCGTGGCCACCGACGCGCTGCGCGTCCTCACGGGCCTGCCGAAGGGCGCGTCGCTGGAGCAGGCCGACGAGGCGGTGCGCGCGCGGCGGCTGCTCCACGGCGACGGCGGGCTCCTCGCGCGCCTCCTCGCGAACCAGCCGTTCCCCGACGGCGTCGACCTGCGCGGCGCGCGCGACGCGCTGTACCTCTCGATGACCGACATCGCGGTCGGCGCCGCCTCCATCGAGCCGTGCGCGCTGCTCGTCGAGGACGCGCAGTGGGCCGACCCGGAGAGCGTCGCGTGGCTCGATCACCTCCTCGGGCGGGCGACGGGCAGGGCGCTCTTCATCATGCTCATGGTGCGCCCGGCGTTCTGGCGCGACCAGGGCCAGCGCTTCACCGGCCGCGACCACGTCCGCGTCGAGCTGCGCCCCATCGCGCGCCGTGCCACGCGCGAGATCGCGCGGGCCGTCTTCAGCGCGGCCGCGGCCGCGCGGCCGTTCGACGACGCGACGCTCGACCGCGTGGCGCAGCAGGCGGCCGGCTCGCCCCTCTTCGCCGAGGAGCTCGCGCGCGTCATCGCCTCCGGCAAGGACGCGGCCACGGCGCCGACCATCGAGGCGGCCATCCAGGTGAGCCTCGACGCGCTCGACGAGCCCACGCGCGAGGCGGTGGTGCGCATGAGCGTCTTCGGCCTGTCCGTCTGGGACGTGGGCCTCGCCGAGGTCGGCGTGGCCGAGCCGAAGACCGCGCTGAAGAAGCTCATCGCCGCGGAGCTGCTCGTCGAGCAGCCCGCGTCGCGCTTCCCGGCCGCGCGCGAGTTCCTGTTCAAGCACGCGCTCGTCCGCGACGTCGCGTACGCCTCGGTCGGCGAGGAGCTCCGGAAGAAGCTGCACGCGGCGGCGGCGCGCTGGCTCGACCGGCTGGGCGAGGACAGCGCCACGGTGGCGCAGCACTTCGACCTCGGCGGCGAGCACGAGGAGGCCGCGATCCGCTGGGAGGCCGCCGCGCGGCGCGCCCTCGCGACGAACTCGCTCCGCGACGCGGTCACCATGGCCGATCGCGCGCTCGTGTTCTCGCCCGACAAGCCGACGGCGTTCGCGCGCGCCGTCCTCCTGGAGGAGGCGTACTCGCGGCTCGACGCGCGCTCGCCCGAGCGCGACTCGGCGATCCGGGCGATGTGGGAGAACGTCTACGACGAGGCGAGCGAGCTGCGCACGCTCACCGCGCGCGCCCGCTACGATCACGCGTGCGGCTCCGGGATGGATCTGGAGGGTCGCCTGACGGCGCTGCGCGACCGCGCCCGGACGATCGATCTCGTCGAGGAGGAGGCGCAGTGCTCGGCCACGCTGGCGCAGGTCCACGCGTTCGCCGGGCAGCTCGCGATGGCGGAGCAGGAGGCCGCGCACCTGCTCGACCTCGCGGCGCGGCGGGGCCTCGTCTGGGCGGCGGTCGACGCCTGGCAGACGCGCGCGGTCGCGCACCAGACGCGCGGCGAGCCCGCCGCGGCGCTGGAGGCGCGCCGGAACGCGGCGCGGGCGGCGCGCCGCGCCGGGCTGCAGGAGCGCGAGGCGATGCTGACGATGAACGTCGGCTTCGCGCTCACGACCATCGGCGCGCGGGGCGAGGCGCTCCAGGAGATCGAGGCGGGCATCGCCCGGGCGCAGGCGATCGGCAGCTCCGGGGCGGCGCGGCACGGGCAGATGATCCTGCTCTGCTGGGCGGCGACGTTCGGCCCCGAGCCGCGGCTCGACGCCGCGCTCGCCGAGCCGCGCGCGAGCGCGGACGAGGCGGCGGGGAGCATGTGGGTCGTGCGCGACCGGGTGACGCTCGGCATCCTGTTCTACCGGGGCTGCGAGCTCCTGCGCGTCGAGTCGTCGGGCCTCGCGCGGGCGCGCTCGCTGCTGAAGAAGGCCACGGAGGCCTACCGCGTCACGGAGAACCGCGACGTCCTCCCCGTGGCGCTCGGGTTCTGCGCCGAGGCGGAGCGCCGCTTCGGCGACGCCGAGCAGGCCCGCGAGATCGCGCGCGAGGCGGCGGCGCTCGTCGAGGCGGGCGCGCCGAGCCTGCTCAACGAGGCGCCGATCTACCTCGCGCTGCACGACGCCTGCGTGGACATGGGCGACCTCGTGGGCGCGCGGGACGCGATGGAGCGCGCGATGCCGCCGCTCCTGCGCCGGCTGAAGGGCCTGGAGGGGACGCCCTACGCGAGCTCGTTCCTGCTCAACCTGCCGCAGAACTCGGCGCTGCTCGCGGCCGCCGAGGCCTACGGCTGCGTGCCGCCGTCGCTCGAGGCGATGATGAGCAGCAGGCCGTAGGTCCGCGCGCGGCGCGCTTCCGGCGCGGCCGCGGGCCGAGAGGGGGCGCCGCGCCGCCCTCCGGGGCCACCGCGTCGCCCTCCGGGCCGCCGCGCCGCCCTCCGGGGCCGCCGCGCCGCCCTCCGGGGCCACCGCGCCGCCCGCCGGGCCGCCGCGCGCCCTCTGGGCCGCGCGCCCGCCCGGGCGGCTACGGCGAGGCCGCGGCCCTGCCCGTCACTTCCGGGGCGCGGAGCCGCCGCCCTGCTTGGTGGGCGTCGTCTGCACCGGGCGCAGGTTGATGGTCAGCACCTCGTCGCGCGTGAACACCACGAAGCGCGCCTCCGGGGTGTACCCATCGGCCGTGACCCGGATGCGGTGTCCGGTGCCATCCCGGCTGAACCGCGCGAAGAACGGGTTGCTGGGGAGCTCCACGTCGTCGAGGTAGATCTTCGCGTCCATCGGCGTGGCGATGATCCGGAGCTCGATGAGGTTGGCGACGGGCGGCGCCGGCGCGGGCTGGATCACCATGGGCGTGGTCGGGTCGACCGGAGTGGCCACCGGCTCCTGGTCCTCCTTCATCGGGAACTGCGAGACGACCGCCCACGTGCCGCCGATCAAGAGCACGGAGAGCAGCGCGACCCCCGCGCCCCAGAAGAGCGCCTTGCGCCCGGTAGGCTTGGTGTTGGCGACCATGATCGTGGGGATCGTCTGGCGGTTCGAGATGCTGTCCTCGCGCGAGCTGTCGTCGCCCAGCATCGGATCCGCGACCGGCGCGGCGGCGAACTGCTGCGCCATCTGCGACACCGGCATGCGCTGGGACCACGGCACCGCGCCGCGCTCCTCGAGCACCGGGAGGATCTCGAACTCCTCCGCGCCCTCGCCCGAGGCCGCGTGGAGCCGCCCGAGCTGGTCGCTGATGGCGGACCGCACCTCGGCCCGTCGGTTCGCGAACGTCTCGCCGATGAGGCGGCCGATCTCGGCCGACGACGGGCGCCGGCCCATCGTCGCGAGGTAGGCCTCGACGTCCTCGCGCATCTGCGCCGCCGTCGCGTAGCGCTCTTCGGGCGCCATCGCGAGGGCGCGCGAGCAGATCCGATCGAGCGCCTCGGGCGCCGCGGGCCACCGCTCGCGCAGCTGCGGGATCTCGCCGAACGTGAGCCGCTGGAGGATCTGCACGTCGGAGAGATCCCCCCAGAAGCGCTCGCCCACGACGAGCTCCCAGAAGATCAGGCCCATCGAGAAGACGTCCGCGCGGCGGTCGACCGTCGTCGCGAGGGCCTGCTCCGGCGCCATGTACCGGATCTTCCCCTTGACGACGCCCGTGCTCGTGTCCGCGTCGCGCGTCGCCCACTTCGCGATGCCGAAGTCGACGACCTTCGCCTGCCCGTCGTAGGTGACGAAGATGTTGTGCGGGCTGATGTCGCGGTGGACCACCTGGAGCGGCTGCCCGTTGAAGTCCATGAGGTCGTGCGCGTAGTGCAGCCCGGCGAGCGCGTCCGAGAGGATCGCCAGGTACACCGCGCGGTGACGCGAGGGGTCGATCTTCCTGCAGATCCGATCGAGCGAGTGCCCCTCCAGGTACTCCATCACGATGTAGTACTGGTCGTCGATCTGGCCGCACTCGTACGTCTGCACGACGTTCGGGTGGTTCAGCCGCGCGGCGAGCCTCGCTTCGTCGAGGAACATCGCGTTGACTTCGGGCTCGGTGGCGATCCCCGGCTTGAGCCGCTTGATCACGACCAGCTTCTCGAAGCCGAGCGGGCCGCGATGCGCAGCGAGGAAGACCTCGGCCATCCCACCCTGCCCCAGCTTTGCGATCAGCCTGTATCTCCCGAAGCCTCTCGCGGACTGCACGGGGAGCCGGACGATCATCGATGATGAGGTCACAGCACCCGATCGTTCGTAAGGATTGCTGACTCGTCAAGCAGACTCATGGATATGTGCCTCCCGACGGCATAGAGCGATCCGAGGCCGGGAGCGAGCCGCCCCCGGCCTCGGATGCTCTGATTCCGATGTAGATTCAGCTATTTAGGGTTCACCGACGCGCGCGCTCACCCCTCGCCGATGGCGATGCCGAGCGCCTGACGCAGCGCAAAATACTGATCGCTTGTCGAGAAGACGATCAGCTCCTTGAGCTTGTCCTGGGGCGGGAGATCCCCGGGCTGCTGCGGCTCGGCGGCGATGATCTTCTTCGCGATCTCGAGATCGCCCGAGAGGAGCAGGCCGGTGCGCGCCGCGGTGATGTCGACGCACTGGACCCACCGCTTGATGTTCGCCTTCGCGCCCTCCGCGAGGAACTTCTTGACCACCATGCGGAGCCCCTCGAGCTGCATCGGCTGCATGAAGCCGCGGAGCGTCTGCGCGGTGGCCATGATCTGCTTCTCGATGTCCTGCGGCACCGGCGTGTCGGGCGCGACCAGCTTGATCCCGGCGAACAGGAGCACCGTCAGCTCGGTGACCGTCGGGAACAGCGTCTTGATGTAGTGCTCGCCGCGGTACATCGCGAGGTGCTTGCCGACGATGAACGTGAGCTCCTGCGGCGAGAACCCGGTGAGGACGGTCTGCCCCGCGACGGACGCCGGCTGCTCGTTCGCCACCGCGACGAGCGCGCCGGGGACGTCGCTGCGCACGTAGAGCCGCGGCGCCGGGAGGCCGAGGACGTTGGCCGCCCACCCGAAGGTCCGGGCGAACGTCACCGTCGAGGTCGCCGGATCCTGCAGGAACCGCGGATCGAGGACCGGGAGCTCCTTCCTCTGCTTCAGCGTCTCGATCTTCGCCCTGAGCGCGGCCCCCGCGATCATCTCGAAGATCTTGCCGACGTAGAGGTTCTCCTCCTCGTGGAACAGGTTCCTGATCCACTGCTCGTTGTCGAGCCGGCTCTTCGCCGGGATCAGGCCCTGCGGGCGGTAGTCCTCGAAGTACTGCTGCTCGTCCGGATCGGCCTTGCGGAGGAACGCGAGCGCCGCCGCGACGCACCAGGCCTGGTCGTAGCGCTTGCCGTCGACGTACAGGCGGTAGAGCCGCTTGTACGGGTCGATCTTCATCGGATCGATCTTGACCATCGCCTGGAACTCGTTGGTCGCCAGATCGAACTGCTCCGACTGCTCGTAGAGCTCCGCCAGGATCAGGTGCTCCGTCGCGTCCTCGGGCTTGAGCCGCGAGGCCATGCGGAACGTCTCGACCGCGGCCGTCCGGTCGCCGAGCCGGTCGCGGTAGATGAGCCCGAGCGCGTGCCAGAGGTTGTACTCGAGGTCCGTGTTCCCCTTGCCGGCGACCCGGTGCAGCATCTTGCGGTACGCCCGCTCGAGCTGCTTCCACTCCTTCTGCGCCGTGAGGATCTTGTTGATGCGCTCGAAGGCCTCGAGGGAGTGCGGGTTCAGGTCCAGCGTCTCGTTGAACAGCTCCACCGCGCGCGCCGGGTCCTCCAGCTTGTCGCGGTAGATCTGCGCCATCGTGTAGAGGTAGCGGCTCTTGCGATCCGGCTGCGGCTCGAGGTCCGCGATCCGCTGGAGGCAGTCCACCATCTGCTCCCACTGCCCCGTGCGCTGGTAGAGCTGGAGCAGCTTGTGGAGCAGGACGTGGTTCTGCGGCTCGAGATCGAGCGCCTCCTCCAGGGCCTCGACGCCCTTCGGGATGTTGTTCTCCTTCTCGACCCAGATGTCGCCGATCTCGTTCAACATCCTGAACCGCTCGGCGCCGTCCATGATGTTGTCGAGGATCAGCCGCTTGTAGTGGCAGACCTGCTTGTAGTCCTTGAGCGCGTCGTAGACGGCGACCATCGCCTCGAGCGTCGGCCGGTGCGACGGATCGGCCCCGAGCGCCTTCTCGAAGTTGTTGACCGCCTGCTTCGACTGCCCCTGCGCCTGCTTGATGCAGCCGAGCTTGTAGTAGACGGTGGCGCGCTCCTCGGTCTCGGCCTCGTCGAGGCTGGTGAGCACCTTCTGGTAGTTCGTCAGCGCGCTCGCCCAGTCGTTCAGCTTGAAGCTGACGTCGGCGAGGCCCCGGATCGTCTCCTGGTCGGTGAGATCGAGGTTGTGCGCCGCCGTGTACGCCTTGAGCGACGCCTCGTCCTTGCCGAGCCGCTCGAGGACCTTGCCGAACGTCCGCTGCAGCCGGTGCTGCTCTGAACGGTCGCGCTTGCCGCTCTTCCTGACGAGCATCTCCGCGAGCGGCTCGGCCTGGGCCCACCGCTCCGTGGAGACGTACTCGTTGAGGAGCGGCATCGCGGCGTCCTCGTTGTCGGGGTCGCTCTGGAGCGCCATCTCGTACGCCTGCACGGCGAGCGCGTGCTCGCCGAGCATGTCGTCGCGGAGCTTGCCGAGCTCGACGAGCAGCCGCGCCTTGGCGCGGGGCGCGTCGGTGTTCATCTGCTCCTGCTCGAGGTAGCGCGCCGCGCGATCCCAGTCGGCCGCGTCGATCGCGATCACCCGCAGCGCCGCCAACGTCGGCACGTGGGTGGGGTCGAGATCGAGCGCCATCTCGAAGCGCTCCTGGGCCAGCCCGCGCTCGCCGAGCTTCTCGTCGAGCTGCCGGCCGATCCGGTAGTACATGTCGACGCGCTGCTTGCCGTCCACGGTCAGGTCCGCGACGCGCGTCATGTACTCGATGGCCTTCGACGAGTTGTCCTGCTTCTCGTAGAGCTTCGCCAGCGCCTCCAGGGACGGGACGTGCGTGTCCTGGATGTCGACGATGTTCAGGTAAGCGTCGATCGCGCGGTCGAGGTCCTCGATCTCCTCGGCGTAGACCTTCGCCGTATGGGACCAGAGCTCGATCTTCTTCTGGCGATCCTCGGCGGCGTTGATGTGGCGGTCGTACGTGTTGATGAGGTCGTGCCACTGCCGCAGCCGGCGGTAGCAGCGCTCCAGGGCCTCGAGCGCGGGCTCGTGCGACGGGTCGATCTCGACCACCTGCTCGAGCCGCGCGGCCGAGAGATCCGGCTTCAGGAACTGCTCCTCCTGGAGGTTCGCGATCTTCATCAGCACGTCGATGCGCTCGCGCTCCGTGGTGACCACGTCGAGCTGCATCTCGAGGACGCGCACGAGATCCGGCCACTGGTGGGTGGTCGTGTACACGCGCTCGAGCCCCCGCATCGCGAGCAGGTTCGACGCGTCGATGTCCAGCACCTCGCGGTAGACCGCGCCGGCCTTCTCGATGAGGCCGAGCTTGGTCTCGTAGAGGCCGGCGGTGCGCAGCTTCACGCTCGCGACGACGTCGGGCTCGCTGACGGCCTTCGCCTTGCGGAGCAGGACGTCGACGAGGTCGTTCGACTGGTCGCGATCCGTGTAGATGCGCTCCAGCGCCTCGAGGGCCGGGAGGTGCAGCGGATCGACGTCGAGGGCGCGCCGGTAGAAGCTGAGCCCCTGCTCGACCTCGCCCATGTGCTTCTCGAGCACCTCGCCGAGCTCGGTCAGGATCTCCTTCCGGTCGACGTCGATCACCGCGACGTTGAGGGCGTTCGTCAGCATCTCGCCCTGCCGCTGCCACTGGCCGGTCTTCTTGAAGAAGTTCGCCATCTGGCGCAGCACCGCCACGTTGTTCGGGTCGTACGCGTAGATCTGCTGGTAGTACGGCTGCGCGTACTCGGGGTGACCGAGGTCCTCCGAGTACCACTTGGCCAGGCGCAGGCAGAGCGTGATCTTCTGGACCGGGGCCGTCTCCTGCTGGAGCCACCCGTTCACCGTCTGCACGAGCTCGGGCCAGCGGTTCGTCGCCTGCGCCATGCGCTCGAGGTACCGGACCGTCTCCATGTCGGAGTAGTCCATCTCGAACGCCGTGAGCAGCGCGTCGAAGGCCTGGGGCCTGTCCTCGAGCTGCTCCTCGAAGACGCGGGCCACCTTGCGGAGGATGTCGGTCTTCTCGTGCACCTCCTCGCGCGACTCGAGCCGCGCGAGGTAGAGCTCGATGAGCGGCTCGCTGCGCCGGGCCGCGTCGTGGAGCTCCTCGAGCGCCGCGAAGGCCTGGTCGTGCGTCGGGTCGAGCTCCAGGACCTTCTCGTACGCGAGCGTGCCGCGGTCCTTCTCCTCGACCTGGTGCTCCCAGATCTGCGCCACCTCGAGGTACTCGCGCACCTTGTCGGCCGGCGACTCGTAGGCCGCCGCCCGGCCCATCTTCACGTCGATGACCTCGACCCAGCGCCCCTCGGCGCGGAGCAGGTTCTCCAGGGCGGCCATCGCCTCGAAGTCCTTCGGGTCGACCTCGAGCAGCTTCCGCCAGGCGTCGATCGCGTCGTAGGCCTGCCCGAGGACGTGCTGGTAGGTCGTCCCGAGCTCGCGGTAGAGCGCGATCACGTTCTCGGCCGGCAGCACGTCGCGCGCCCGATCCACCGTCTGGTGGAGCGCGCTCACGATCTGCTCGGGCTCGTTGCGGAGCCGCCAGATCGCCGCGATGGCGTAGAGCGCCTCGAGGTTCGCGTAGTCGATGTCGAGCACGCGCTGGTAGTCGTCGAGCGCCGAGTCGTCGCGGCCGAGCTGCTCGTGGAACAGCTTGGCGCGGCGGAGCAGCACCGCGACGCGCGACTCGTCGTCGATCGCGATGTCGTAGTGCCGCTCGAGGACGTCACAGAGCTCGGCCCACTGCCCGACCCGCTCGTACAGGTTGGACAGCGCCCCGAGCGCCTCCGGATCCTCGCCGCGGAGGTCGAGGACGCGCTTCCACGTCTCGACCGCGCCCTGGACGTCGTTCAGTCGATCGGCGAGCAGGTGCGCCATCTTGGCGCGGATGTCCGCCTCCTGGCTGTCGCCCATCGCGTTCTCGAGCTCCCGCTCCAGCACGACCTTGAGCTGGGTCCAGGCGCCCTTGGTCGTGTAGATGCGCTCGAGGGCGCTGATCGCCTGCTCGTTCGTCGTCTCGAGCTCGTCGAAGATGCGCCGGAAGGCGCGGATGGCGTCGTCGAGCTGCCCGAGCCGCTCCTCGTACGTCTGGCCGAGCCGGAGGTACAGGTCGACGAGCTCCGGGCGATCCTCGGTCGCGCGCACCCGCTGCTCGAGCACGCTCGCGAGCTCCGGGTACTGCTCGAGCTGCGTGTAGATCCGGTCGAGGTTCGAGAGCGCCTCGGCCTCGAGCGGCTCGATGCCGAGCACGTACCGGTACGTCTCCTCCGCCTTGGCGACGTCGCTGAGATCGGTCTCGAAGACGCGCGCGAGCCGCTTGCCGATGCTGGTCTGCACGTCCTTGTCGGCGTGGATGCCCAGCACGTCGGCGTACGCGTTCGCGAGCAGCTCCCAGCCGCCGTCGACCGAGCCGGCGAGCCGCTCGACCTCCTCGAGCGTCTTCTCGTCGCGCGGGTACTCCTTCAGCGCCCGGATGAAGACGGCGAGGGCCCCGTCCGGCGAGATGAGGCGCTCCTCCTGGAGCTCGCCGAGCCGGTAGTACATCGACAGCCGATCCGGCTCCTGGGTGAGGTGGGTGAGCTCCGCCTCGAGCACCCCGCCGAGCTTCTCCCACTCCGCCGCCGCCTGGTAGAGCGGCTCCAGGATCGCGCCGATCTCGATCTGCTTGATCCCGGCCGCGAAGAGCCCCTCGAGGGCCTCGAGCGTGGGCGAGTGCTCGGGGGCTGCGGTGAGCACCTCGCGGTACGCCGCGATGGCCGCCGGCAGGTCGTTGAGCCGCGTCTGGTACACCACGCCGAGCCGGTACTTGAACTCGAGGATCTCGTCCGGCGACTGCGCGATCTCCGACTCGCGCGAGAGGATCGTGACGAGGTCGCTCCACCGCTCGGTCGCCGTGAACAGGCGGTCGAGCGAGGCGATCGCGGTCTGGTTCTCCGGCTCGACCTCGAGCACGCGCCGGTAGCGCGCGACGGCGCTGTCGATGTCGTCGAGCTGCGTCTCGAAGATCTGCGCGAGCCGCAGCCCGAGCTCGACGAAGCGCCCCGGCTCCTCGCCGAGCCGGCCGAGCTCCGTGTCGTAGAGCGCGGCGACCTGCGGCCAGCGGTTCACCATCATCGCGAGCCGCTCGAGGTTCGAGAGCGACTCCTCGTTGCCGATGTCGAACGTCACCGCCCGCGCGTACGTCTCGAAGGCGGTCACGTGGTCGCTCAGCATCTCCTCCGAGAGGCGCGCGATGCGGTGGAGCAGGTCGACCTTCTCGTACGGGTCCTCGGCCACCTTGACCCGGACCTCGAGCACGCTGATCAGCTTCTGCCACTCGCCGGACGCGTCGTAGATCGGCTCGAGGACCAGCGCGGCGCCGAGCGGATCGCGGGTGCCGTCCTTGATCTGCTCGAGCGCGCGGAGCGTCGGCTCGTGGTCGGGCATCTGCTGGAGCAAATCGCGGTAGAGCTCGATGGCCCTCGACACGTCGTCGAGGTGCTTCTCGTAGAGCTCCGCGATCCGGTACTGGTAGCTGATGCCCTCGGCCGGATCCGCGGTGATCTCCGCCTCGTGCTGGAGCACGCTGAGCAGCTCGAGCCAGTTCTGCGAGGTCTGGTAGAGGACGTCGAGCCGCCCGAGCGCCTGCAGGTCGTCCGGATCGATCTCGAGCACCCGCTGGTACGTGTCGATCGCGCTCGCGACGTTGCCGAGCTCGCGCTCGTACACCGCGCCGATCTGGTAGTAGATGCGCTTCTTCTCGTTCGAATCGAGGACGAGATCGGCCTTCTTCGCGTAGACCGAGAGCAGCTCCTGCCAGCGCGAGAGGCTGAGGTAGAGCTTGGTCAGCGCGTCGATCGCCCGGAGATCCTCGGCGTCGAGCTCGAGCACCTTGCCGTAGACCGCGATGGCCTGGTCGTGCCGCTCGAGCACCTCCTCCTCGATGCTCGCGGCCTGGAACAGGGCGAGCTTCTTCTCGTTCAGGTCGTCGAGGATCTCCGCCTTCTGCTGGAGGATCTGCGACAGCTCGTTGTACCGCTCCGACGTCCGGAACAGCCGCTCGAGCGACTCGGCCGCGTGCAGGTTGCGCGGATCGATCTCGAGCACGCGCCGGTAGTGCCCGACGGCGCTGTCCATGTCGCCGAGGTCGCCCTCGTAGATGCGCGCGCTCATCGTGTAGAGCGTGCTCGCGAGCTCCGCGTCGGTCTGCTGCGCCGCCAGCGTCTCGAACACGCGCGCCAGGTCGGCGAAGCGACCTGTCGCGCGCGCCAGCCGATCGAGCCCCTCCTGCGTCGACTCCGAGGCCGGATCCTGGCTCAGCGCCCGCGCGTAGGTGTCGAACGCCGAGTTGAGGTCGCCGCCGGCGTCCTCGTAGAGCACGGCGATCTGGTGGAGCAGCTCGACGCGGCGGGTCACGTCGTCGCTGCGGCGCACCTGCACCTCGTGCACCCCGATGAGCTTCTGGTAGTCGCCCGACTGGCGGTACAGCGGCTCGAGGATCTCCGCGATCGCGACCTCGTGCTCGGGGAGCTTCCCGAGGCGCTCGAGGGCCGCGAGCGCCTCGACGTTGGTCGGCTCGCGCTCGAGCACCTGCCGGTAGATGTCGATCGCCGACTCGACGAGCCGCATCCGCGACTCCCGCAGCGCGGCGAGCCGGAGCATCAGCCGGATCTGCGCCTCCTCCTCGGTCGCGATGCTGAGCTGCGCCTCGAGGTTGTCGGCCAGCTCCTCCCACATGCCCTGGCGGCTGAAGAGCCCGTCGAGCGCCGTCAGCGCCACCAGGCTCGTGTCGTCGGTGGAGAGGACCTCGCGGTAGGCGGCGATCGCCTCCTCCGGCTGGCCGAGCCGCTGCTCATAGACCTCGGCCATCTGCGCGTAGAGGCTCTCGCGCTCGGCGGGCTCGTGCACGAGCTCGATGCGGCGCCGGTAGACGCCGATGAGATCGCCCCAGCGCTCGGTGCGCCGGTAGAGCGCGTCCATCGCCTCCAGCGCCTCGGAGTCGGAGGGATCGATCGAGAGCACGCGGAGATAGCCGTTCGCCGCGTCCTCGACCTTGCCGAGCCGCTCGTGGATGCTCGCGAGCCGCATCCAGTACTCGCGGCTCAGCCGGGCGTCGCTCAGCGAGTCGGCGATCTCGCTGAAGATGACGTCGAGCCGGTCCCAGGCGCCCGCCTGCGCGGCGAGCGACTCGAGCTCGGCCCGCGTCTCGGCGTGCGACGGATCGTCCTTGAGCGCCCGCGACTGCGCGTCGAACGCGCGGTTCAGGTCGCTCAGGCTGTCGGCCGCCGTCCGCGCCACCTTCCGGAGCAGCGAGACGCGCGTCGCCGTGTCGCCCTCGGCCGCGGCGAGGATCTCGAGCGCCTGGATCAGCTTCTCCCAGTCGCCGCGCCCCTCGTAGATCTCCTGCAGGATGGCCGCCGCCTCGGCGCGCAGCGACTCGTTCGAGAGCAGCGCCTCGAGCGCGAGGCGCGCCGCGTCGTTGCCCGGATCGAGGATCAGGATTTCCTTGTAGTTCTCGAGCGCCCCCGCCGCATCGTTCAGGTGCTTCTCGAGGGTGCTCCCGAGCCGGAACTTGAGGTCGATGAGCGCCTGCTCGTCGAGCGGGGAGTCGATCCGCTTGCGGAGCACGTCGACGTAGGACTCCCAGTCCTGCTGCTCGCGGTAGAGCTTGTCGAGCGCCGCGAGCGCCTGCGGGTCCGTCGGCTCGTCGTCGAGCACCTGGCGGTGCGTCGCGATCGCCCGCACCGGGTCGCGCAGCTCGCCCTCGTACAGCTCGGCGATCGCGTAGAGGATCTGCTTGCGCTCCTCGGGCTCGGTGATGATGCCGAGCTTCTTCTCGTAGATGCCGAGCAGCTCGCCGAAGCGGCCCGTCTCACGGTAGAGCCGCTCCAGCGCGCTGATCGCGGCCTCGTTCTCGCCGTCCGCCTCGTACACGGCGCGGAACTGCGAGAGCGCCTCGTCGATGCGCTTCACCTCGTCGAGCAGCACGCGCCCGAGCCGGAGCCGGAGATCGACCCCGAGCGCGATGTCCCCCTCGCCCTCGGCGCGGGAGATCGCCGTCGAGTAGGCGTCGATGAGGGCGTCCCACCCCTCGGTGGAGCGCGCGGCCCGCTCGACGTCCTCGATGCACTGCTCGTCCTGCGGGGCGATCTGGAAGGCCGAGAGGTAGCGCTCGAACGCCCTCTGCGGCTCCTTGAGCCGCGTCTCGTAGAGCGCCGCGACCTGCCGGTAGAGGTCGAGCCGGGACGCGTCGTCCTGGTCGTGCGAGAGCTTCACCTCGATCGCGCCGGCGAGCCCCTTCGGGTTGTTCGCCTGCGTGTAGATCGGGATCAGCGCCTCGGCCGCGGCGAGGTGCGCGCCGTCGATCGAGAGCACCTTCTCGTAGGCGCGCGCCGCGCGATCCGCCTTCTGCTTCTGGTTCATCCAGAGCTCGGCGATCTTGACCAGCAGGCTGATCTTGGCCGCGTCGTCGGTCTCCTTGGCCTCCTGCGACTCGAGGACGCGGATGAACTCGTCCCACTTGCCGCTCTCGGCGTAGAACACCTCGAGATCGTCCCAGCGCTGGAGCTGGAGGTACGCCTTCTTGAGCGCCTCCTGCGCCTTGCGGTCCTGGGGGTTCAGCGCGATCACCTCTTGCCAGGCCTTGACCGCCGCCTCGTCGTCCTTGAGGCGCTCGCCGTAGAGCTGCGCGAGCTTGCTGAGGAGCGCGAGCTTCTGGGTGCTGTCGAAGGTCGTGTCGACCTGCTTCTGCAGCACCCGCGCGAACGCCTGGTAGTCCTTGTTCTTCTCGTAGAGGCCCGCCAGCGCGTTCAGCGCCTCCGGGTTCTCCGGATCGTTCGCGAGGACCTCGTCCCAGAGCTCGATGCAGAAGTCGACCTTCTTCACCCGCTCGGACGCGAGCTTCGCGATCTCGAGGTACTTCGCGGCGCGCTCGCCGCCCTCCGGGAGCGCGGCGGCCTCGCGGCGGAGCAGCCCGATGAGCTTCTCCCAGTCGCGCCGCTTCTCGTAGCTCTGGCGGAGGAAGTCGATCGCCTGCGGGTGCTCGCCGTCGATCGCGAGGATCGCCTCGTAGCACTTCACCGCTTCGGCCGCGTTCGAGAACTTGCCCGAGTAGAGCTCCGCCGCCTTCGCGTAGTTCTCGATCTTCTCGGCGGGATCGGAGACCGCCTCGGCGATCTCGATCAGCGTCTTGACGTACTCGTTGTACCGCTTCGCCTGCTCCTGCTTCTGGGCCTTCGCCTTGAGCTCCTCGACGCGGCCCGCGACCTCGGCGGCCGGGGGCGGCGGCGCGGTCGGCCGCCGGCCGATCTCCGAATCGGCGGGCCGGCTCTCGGCGGGGGCGCGCGGCGGCGGCGCCGGCTCGATGTCGGCGACCGAGGACCTCGCGTTGACCTCGTCGGCCGGGGCGTCCGCGGGGGCGCTCGCCCTGCCGCTCACGGGCGCCGGCGCGCTGACCGGGGCCGGCGTGCTGATCGGCGCGCGCACGCTCACGGGCGCCTGCGCGCTGACCGGCGCCGGCGCGCTGACCGGCGCCGGCGCGCTCGTGGGGAGCGGCGTGGCGTCTGCGGCCGCGACGGGCGCGGGCGCGGCCGGCGCGACGGCGACCGGCGCGGGCGCCGCGGCGGCGGCGGACGGCGCGGCGGCCGTGAGGCGCTCGCCGATCTGCGCTTCGAACGCGCTGACGCTCGGGTGCGTCGGCGCGACCGCCGAGAGCCGCTCGAACCAGCTCCTCGCCCGGATGAGATTACCGAGCTGCCGCCAGGCGATGCCGCCCGCCTGCGCGATCATGAACGGCGAAGTGCCGTTCTGGTTCGCGGCGCTCTCCGCCAGCGCGGCGACGCGCTCCCAGTTGCCTTCCTTCGTCCCCCAGAGCTCGCGCAGGTAGGCGAACGCCGCCTCGTTCGAGGGGTCGTACCGGAGCGATTCCTCGAGGAGCTTCGAGCCGATCTCGACGTTCTGGTGCCGCGTGGCCCAGCGGACGCCGAACTTGAACGCCGCCTCGCCGCGCGCCACGCCGGTGCGCGACTCGAGGATGCGGCGCTGCGTCTCGACGATCGCCTGCGGCCGCTCCTCCTCGGCGAGCAGCCCCTCGAACATCGCCGCGGCCTGCTTGTCGGAAGGCGCCGCCTCGTACGCGCGCCGGAGCAGGCCCTCGAGCTGATCGCGATCGAAGCGCTTGGCGAGGCGCGCCGCGCGCAGCAGCAGCCGCTTGCGCTCGCTCGTGGTCGCGGCGGCGTCGGCCGCCTCGACCAGCTCCGCCATGTGCGCCGCCCACGACGACTGATCGACCTGCATGTCGCCGAGGCAGGCCCGCGCCTCCTCGCTCGTCCCGCCCGAGGCGGCGAGCGCGCGCGCGTACGTCGCCGTTGCGCGCTCGAAATCGCCCGCGTCGCAGAGCACGTCGCCGAGCTCCACGAGGAGCTCGGCGGCCGCCGTCCCCTCCGGCGAGTTCCTCAGCTCAAGCTCCAGGAGCTTCTGGACCATGTTGGTCTTGCCGAGGTCCCAGTAGATGGAACGAGCCGACTCCAGCGCCTCGAGCAGCGCTGGATTCAGCTTGTACGCGTCCTGGAAGTGCTTCAGCGCCTTGACGGCCTGAAGGAACTTCTCCTCGAGCAGCCGCCCGAGCTTCAGGTGATATGCCGCCTTCCGGGTCGCGTCCCCTTCGGCCGCAATCCCCTTCTCGAGCTCCTCGACGAGCCCTTGCCAGTCATGAACCGACTCGAGATGATTGAGACGCTGCGCAAGATCCATTGATTATCGACCCTCGGCCCCGACCTTCGAACGGATTGAAACGCCTTACGTGCCCCGCGCCGCGCGCGACGTCACGAGCCACCGAGCCGCGCGACGAGCGTGTTCGCCGTCTCGCACTCGGTCTTGAAGCTCGCCGCCTTCGAACCCTTGCAGGCGCGCGTTGTGAACCCCTTGAGCATCTGGATCGCCTCCTGCTTGCGCGGCGGATCCAGGGTCGCGTACGTGCTCCCGAGACTCCAGAGGATCTGTACGGCCTCGGGGCCGTCCTGCGGCGCGGCCGCCTTGGCGGCCTCGAGCTCGGTCACCATCTCCGCGGTGGAGCCGCGCTCCTGGTAGACCGACGCGAGCAGGCTGTGGACGCCGAAGAGGTACTTGTCCCCAGGCTTCGCGAACGACTTCGCCTCCTTGAGCACCTGCTCGGCCTCCTTGGTGTAGCCGAGGCGGATGTAGAGGTCGGCGAGCGCCGCGTAGTACCGGATCTCGCTCGGGTTGTGCTCGATCGCCTTGGTGAGGTTCTCGAGCGCCTTCTGCTCGTCGTCCGTCCAGAGGTAAACGTTCCCGAGCTGCGAGTAGCAGTCCGCGAAGTTGGGATCGTTCTCGATACACTTCTGGTAGGGCTCTTTGGCCTCTTCGTAGGAGATCGTCTTCTTCTTCGCCTGCTGCTCGAGCGCCCAGCCCCGCTCGAACCAGTAATTGGCGAACTTCGGGGCGATCTGCGTGGCGCGGGCCAGCGTGGATGCGACCTTATCCCACTCGTCCCGCTTCTTGTACGCCATCGCCAGCTTGAAGAAGATGCGGTGGTTCGTGGGGTCGAGCTTGGTCGCCTGCTCGTACTTGTTGGCCGCGCCCTCGGGGTTGACGGCGACCTCCTTGTCGGCCTGATTCGCCAGGATGACGGCCTCCTGCCGATGCCGGGAGCAGCCCATCCCCGCCGCGCTCGCCGCGACCAGCCCAACCATCAAGAATGCTCCAAGCTTCATCTGCTCACCTTTCGAATGGGATCGACTCTGCCAGCGTCCAAGCGACCGCGGGCGTCGCGTCGCCCCTCTCCAACAGTCCCCGGAGCCGGCTGCGCCGCTCCGCCCAACAGTCCCGGGAGCCGGCTGCGCCGCTCCGCCCAACAGTCCCCGGAGCCGGCTGCGCCGCTCCGTCCAGCAGTCCCCGGAGCCGGCTGCGCCGCTCCTTCAGCAATCCGGAGTCGGCTACGCCGCTCCTTCAGCAATCCGGAGACGGGCTGCGCCGCTCCGTGTGGCACCGTCACAAGCTTCCTGAGGTGGCGCGCGTTCAACCTCGCGCGGCGTCGCGAGAATAGGCGGAGGGAACCGCGGAAGTCCAGGGCTTCAGACCCCGCCCCTGCGCCGGTCGGCAGCGCCTTCCGGCAGGCCCGCGCCCCCCTCCCCTGCGACGCCGCACGGCGACCTGGTGGGCGTCCACGCGACGCCGCACGGCGACGTGGCGGACGTCCACGCGACGCCGCGCGGCGGCCCAGCGCGCCCCCCCGCGATCGCGGGCGCGGCGACCGCCGGAGACGCCGCGCACCTGCTGCGTCCGGTCCAGGAAATGGCGAACGCCCCGCACGGTGCGTGCGGGGCGTTCGAGCGAGCCGACGGGCGAGGCGGGCTCAGCCGCCAGGGCTGAGCATGATCGGGTAGACGACGGTGACGATACCGCCCTCGGGCTGCGGGAACGACAGGCCGTAGAACGCCCGCACCACGCAGGAGACCACGCCGTTGTCCGGCAGATCCGAGCCGCCGTTACCGACGTTCGAGACCGCGCCGTCGCGCCCGATGACGAAGCGCACCGCGACGCGGCCCTGCAGGTTCGGGTTGTTCCTGAGGCCGTTCTCGTAGCAAAGCCGGAATCGACCGAAGTTCTGGCGGACGATACGCTGGATGACCTCGGGCGGCAGGCGACCGCTCACGCTCGTCGCACCCATGCGCACCTGCGGCGGCTTGGTGCGATGCGACCCGCCGAGGCGGCCGTGGCCGGAGCCGAAGCCCTGGCCCGTGCCGGTGCCGGCGCCGTGGCCGATGGTGCCGATCGAGCCGAGGCCGATACCCTCGCCGCGCCCGCCGCCGCCCTCGCCGATACCGGAGAGGCCGAGGCCGCCCGCACCGAAGGAGTCGCCGATCTGATCACCCCACATGTTGCCGCGGGCGCTCAGCGGATCGTTGCCGAGCGAATCGTCGCGGCCCCAGGGCGCGGTCGGGGCGTTCGGGTCGCCGCCGGCGCCGGCGTTCAGCAGACCGATCATGCCGAACTCGGCGGCGTCGCGCAGCGCGGCCTGGCGGGCGATGTGCGGATCCGGGTTGTCCGCGGGGCCCTGGACGCCGTAGCGGTTGCCGGTGGCCTTGGTGTTCGGGTTACCCATCGAACCCTCTTCACCCTTGGCGCGCGTGCCGGTGCCGCCCTCCTTGTTGTCCGCGGCGTTCTCGGCGACCTGCTCGGTCTCCTTCTCCTCCATCTCCTTCTCGGCGGCCGCCGCGAGGTACTGCTGGATGAGGAACTGCTGGTCCGCGGAGATCCCGTCCTCGCCGGTGTCGCCGAGCGGCGGCATAAAGAAGGCCATCGCCGCGAGCAGCCCGAGGTGCACCGCCATGGAGAGGCCGGTATACAGCAGGCTCTGCGTGTCCAGCTGGAAGTGGCCGGCCACGACCTTGCCCGCGTTCACGGCGGACACCTGGAAGACGATGCCGTCGAGCTCGACCTTCGCTTTGCCGCCGGACGGGAGCGCCATCTGGTAGGCGCCCGACAGCTCCGAGCACGGCTGCGCGCGGCCCTGGTCGATCGCCTGCTGCACCGTGATCTTCGGCGTGCCAGGGATCTCGATGGTGCCGGTGGCGCGGGGCAGGAGCACCACGGAGACCGAGCCCGAGCGGTCGGCGAGGACGATCGGCGCCCGCGTGGTGCCGAGCTTCTCCGACGGGATGAAGTAGTCACACTTGAAGTTCTTGCCCTCCTCCTCACCTACGTAGAAGGAGCGCGGCGGCGTGAGGTGCGCGACGTGAAGCACCGCGGCATCCCACAGAATCATGATCTCGACGGACGCCGCCGGGACCTCGACCTCCTCGCTCGGCACGTCCGGCCCGTTCTTCACGAGCGTGTACGTGTAGGAGCCTTCGGGCGCGTCCGGGGGCACCTCGTCGACCGCGGGCGCCGACTGCGCGAACGGGTTGTTGTAGGCAAACGGATCTGCCCCGCCCGCGGCGGTCGCGGCGAACGGGTTCGCCGGCGCGGCGGCGAACGGGTTCGCGGCCGGCGCGGCGGCGAACGGGTTCGCGGGCGGCGCGGCCGCGAACGGGTTCGCGGGGACCGGCTTGGCAGGGCCCGCTGCCGCGGCCACCGCCACCGGCTCGGCGCGCTCCAGCATGATCTTCGTGCCGCCGATCTGGAGCTGATCCCCGGGGCTGATCTTGCACTTGTTGACGCGCGCCCCGTTCACCATCGTCCCCGGCTCGTTGCCGAGATCGATGAGCGTGATGTCCTGCGGGGAGGCGACCTCGATGACCGCGTGCATGCGCGAGGCAAGCTCGTCATCGACACGCAGATGGCTCTTCGCGTCCTTGCCTACCTTGACGATATCCTGCGTGATCGTCTCCCGACGGACGAGCGCTTCGTTTTGGTAGAGCGCAAATGTGAGAGCGACCCTTTGCTTGCCTTCCATCTCCGCCAGCCTTCCCTATACGCCCCGCGGCGCACGCCCCCGGCTCCGGGGGATCAATCGACAGGGCAGGTGCCAACCTGCCCAGCACATCAGAGGTTCTCGACCGACTTGAGCATCTCCGGAACGAACGAGGTACGGGGCCGAATCAGCGTCGTCCGGACGGGGCCGGGCCGCACGCGGATGGTGGCGTCGTTGGGGCCGAATCCGCCGGCGTTCAGCGGATCGTCGGAGAACTCGTACCCGTAGCCCTCTTCCTTCTTCGCGCCGCCGCCGCCCTGAGCGGCCTGCGCGAACGCCGATGAGGCGACCACGCTCGTAAGAACGGCAGCCACGACTCCCGCACCCAATCGGGTCAACCCTCTCATTCCAGCCTCCTGACAATGTTCCGACGCGGTTACAGTGCCATTGTACCGCCTACCACGGCGGCCGGTCAACCAGCTTCGCATGCCATCGGTGCGACGGAGAGCACGACCCACGCTCGCCTCGACAACCGAATCCACCCAAGGTTCCCAGAGCGTTGCGACGAAAACGCCGAACCCCCTTCTCTTTACGTCAGGGAGAGAAGGGGGCTCGACGCGCTGCCTGACGCGCCGCTGCGCGGCCCGGCATGCCGGTTGAGCTCGCTCGGAATACTTCAGTATTCCTCGCCCGCTCTCCCTGGCGGCTCGGGCCGCTCGCGGCGCTCGTCCGACAGCATCTGAGACAAGGCTCCTGCTGCTTACGGAGCCGGAGTCGCCCCTTCTCCCCCTTCGCCCTCGCTCCCGGCAGCGGCCTCCTGCTCGGCTTCCTTCGTCTTCATGTCGGCCTCGGCCGCCTTGCGCTCGGCCTCGGTCTGCTTGTTGAAGGCGATGATCTGGTCGATCTCCTCCATGCGCTCCTTCGACCGCTTCACCGCGTCGGCGAACTCGCCATTGGCGCCCGCCTTCTGGATGAACTGGCCGAACAGCCCCTTCGCCGACATGAGGGCGCCCTCGGCGGACTTGCCGCCCGACTTCGCCTTGTACTCCTGGGTCAGGATCGCCTCGTTGTAGTAGGTCTCGGGGCGCTCCGGGGCGAGCTTCTTGGCGGCGTCGAGCTCGGCGCTGGCGGCCGCCACCATGTTGTCGAAGTTCGAGTCGTCGATCTGACCGCGCAGGGCGAGCGCGAGCCCCAGGTGAGCGTCGTAGTCGTTCGGACGCATCTTCAGGGCCGCGCGGTACGCCTCCTCCGCCTGCTGGAACCCGCGGAACTGCAGGTTCACCGCCGCGTAGTTCATCTGCGCCTCGTAGAAGGTCGGGTCGAGCTTCCTCGCGATGTTGAACTCCTGCACGGCGCCGTTCAGGTTCGCGAGCTCGACCTGGATCATGCCCGCGGTGTTGTGGATCGGCGCGTAGTTC
This sequence comes from Sorangium sp. So ce296, assembly GCF_051529605.1. Taxonomy (NCBI): domain Bacteria; kingdom Pseudomonadati; phylum Myxococcota; order Polyangiales; family Polyangiaceae; genus Sorangium; species Sorangium sp. So ce296. The sequence continues at coordinate 11,412,915 of NZ_CP150325.1, read as the reverse complement.
GGGTTCTTGCGGATGGCCTGCGAGCAGACGAGCGCGGCGAGCTCCAGCGCCTGCGTGTCGATCTTCTTCTGCTTGCTGACGTTGGTCGCGACCGCCTTGCCCGACTTCCTGCCCGCCTTCTGCTTCGCCGTCTCCAGGTAGTAGATGGCGAGCTGGTTGAACGCCGGCATGAAGGCGTCGTCGACGGCCAGCGCGCTCTGGATGTACCGCTTCGCGCGCTGGAAGTCGTTGGGGCCGTCGTTGTCGGCGACGTTGTTGCCGCGCTTCATGTACAGGAGCGCGAGGTGCACGAGCGCCTCGACGTTCTTGTACTGGGCGTCGACGACGGCGGCCTGACGCATCTCGCTGATCGCCGCGTCGATGTTCCTCTCGCCCGACTCCGCCAGGTTGTAGAGCGCCACCTGGACGCGCGCCGGGTGGAACTTCGGGTTCTTCTGGAGCGCCTGCTGGAAGTACTTCTTCGCGTCCGAGTCCTTCTTGCAACGCTGGTACGCGAGCCCCGCGTTGTAGATGGCCTCGGCGAACGTCGCGTCCCCTTGCTCGTCCGCCGCGTCGAGGAACAGCTGGGCCGTCGAGCTGCAGGTCGCCTCGCTCCAGTCGCCCGCCTTGTCGTGCTGGACCATGGTGTCCATGGCGGTCTTGAACTTGTTGGCCGCCGCGACCGACACTGCGTTGCCCTTGCTGTCGGTGATCTCCTTGCCGGTCGTCGGATCCTTCGCCGCGCGAGACGTACCGCTGACGCTCCCGCCGCCACAACCCGTTGCGGCCAGGAGGAGCACCGCAACCGCTGCCAATGAGGTGATGCTTCTCATGTTTCGCTCCATCACTTCCTGGGTCGGGTCGTGGCCCGATCGAGCGCCGAGCCTTCCTTCGAGCCGCCGGGCGCCGCCTTCTTGTCCTCACCCTCTTCCTTGCCCGCCGCCGCCGGCTTGTCCGCGACGGTCGGCGCTTCGCGGAAGGGCGTCCCGTCGAGGTTCAGCGGCGCAGGACGATCGCTCAGGCCGGAGTTGACCCGCGACGGAGAGCCGCGGAATTCGTCGATGAGGTGGTACTCGGCGCCGTAGTTCTTCGACAGCCACACCTCGCAGGTGCGGGAGTAGTCGTCGAAGTACTGGTACTTCACCGACAGGTCGAGGCAGGTCTTGAACGCGCCCTTCGCCATCTGCTTCTGCGGCTCGCTCGCCTCGTCCAAGCGCGAGTAGTACTCGCCGCGGATCTCGTCGTACGAGACGTCGGTGCCCGGCACCATGCCGTGCCCCTTCCACTCCTTGGGGATGGGAGCGGCGCGGAACTCGGCGACGAACTTGCCCCACATCTGACCGACGCGCGCGCCGGCGGCGATGACCCACCTCGGCGGAGGCGTCGGCTCCAGCTTGAGGATCTTCTGGTACTCCGCGTCGGCCGCCTCGATCGCCGGGCGCTTCTTCTTCACCCAGTCCGCGACCTTGGTGTTGATGTGCTTGAGGACGTCCTCGCGGTTCCCGGCGCCCTTGTACTCGGGGAACTTGATCTTATCGACTTCCTTCCGCTTCTGCTCCGCGAAGTGGAAGTAGGCCTCGCCCACCGCGGTCAGCACCTTGCCGAGGCGGCGCAGCTTCTCCGGCTCCTCGCCGCCGATCGCGTCGAGCTTCTTCATGGCGGCCGCGGGGTCCTTCCAGTAACCGCGGACCTTGTTGTACTCGCCGTTCGCCGGGGTCACGCTCTTCGTCTGCAAGAGGACGCGCGCGTACATCGCGTGCGCCTGCACCTGGACGTCGAACGTCGCGTTGCGGTCGATCTGCGGCATCGCCGTCGACAGCCGCCTGCGCGCCTGATCCCAGTCCTCGCGGTCGATGTAGTGCGCGCCGATCGCGAACGCGATCTGCGCGGTCTGCGCGGGCTTCGCCTTGCCGTAATTCTTGTTGAAGAGGTCGGCGTCCTTGATGGCCTGGTCCTCCTGGCCGAGGCCGAGCCGCAGCACGACCGCGTCCTGGAGCGCCTCCGCGGCCTTCTCCCCCTTCGGGTTCTCGCGGGCGTAGCGCTCGTACCAGCTCGCCGCCTCGTCGTAGACCGCGATCGCCTGGTAGTTGCCGCCGATCTCGTAGATCGACGTCTTCGCCAGCTCGGTGTTGTGGAGGTTGTACCGCGGATCGAGCAGGATCTTACGAGCCGAGATCGACTTGGCGATGAGGCGGGCGGCCTGGAACGCCTTCGCGGCGTTGTAGAGGACCTCCTCGCTCTTCTCGCACGCGGGCTGCTTCGCCTCGCAGGCGGCCTCGCCGTACTTCTTCCACATGTCCATGTAAGCGACGGCGGCCTTCTCGTAATTCTTGAGGGCCTCGACGCCACCGGACGCGTCCGCCGCCTCGACCAGCTTCTGCGCGCGCAGGCGCTCGATGTCGCGCTGGATGCGGATCAGGATGCCGCACTGCTCGGCGTTCTCCTTCTCCTTGCCGCCCTTGCAGTAGAGGTCGATGAACTTGGGCACGTCCGCGGCCATGTCGTCGTAACAAGACGGACGCGGCGGGTCCATGTTCGCGCCGAGGACGTTGAGCGACTCGAGGTAGAGCTGGGACGCGTAGATGCCGACTTCCTTGTCGGCGTGGTTCAGCGCCACGTCGCGGAACGCGAGCGCGGCCTCCTCCCAGTGCTGCGCCTCGAAATACGTGCGGCCGCGCGCGTACTTCACCTCGACGTACTGCTCCTGCGCCTCCTTGTCGTTCGCGGCGGGCTTGATGTAGCAGACGTAGCGGTTGAAGGCGGTGATCATGCCCTTCTGGCTGTCGCTGAAGTCCTTGGGCTGGAACTTCGCCTTGTCCGCCTTCTTGTCCTTCTCGCCCTTCTTGCCCGTCCCCCCCCCGTCGGGGAGGTTGCCGGACCCCTTCAAGTGGGAGCCGTCCTTGTGGGTCTCGGTGTAGATGTTCTGGTAACAGAGCACCGAGGCGTACGCGGCCTCCGCTGCCTGCGGCCCGTTCGGATCCTCTGCCACGACCGAGTCGAAGGCGGGGCCGCACTTGGCCCAGTCCTTCTGGAAGTACAGAAGGTCGGCCATCGCGTACTTGATCTTGAAGATGTTCGGCCAGTCCTCCTTCAGGATGCGGGGGAACTCGAACTTGGCGAACTGCTCCTGCTTGAAGTTGTTGACGACCTTGTCGTAGAGCTGCGCGGCCAGCTGCATCGTCTTCTTGTCGCCGGTGCCGCGCACGCCGCCCGAGCCCACCGCCTCGAGGTGCCAGGCCATCGCCGTCTCGGTCATCAGGCCGGCGGTGATGTTGGAGCACTTCAGCTTGGCGTCCGCCGGGTGCCCCTCGCCCTGGAACTTGTTGTGGACGTCGAGCTGGCGTCCGAGCACGTCCATGATCTGGTCCTTGTTGCCAGACTTCATGGCGAGCGTCGCCTCGGCGATGTGCCCCTGGTAGACGCAGTACTTCGGGCCCCGATCGCGGGTCATCAGGTCGGTGTAGAGCTCGATGCCCTCCTTGTAATGACCGGTGTCGAGGTAGTTCTGCCCGAGGTCGTCCATCATCTTGAACGTCTTCTCGGAGCTGCCGCCCGAGTCGCCGCTGAGCGGCCGGAGGAAGTCATGGGACTTCCGCGGGTCGCCCGCGAGCGCGTAGACCGGGATGATGTCGCGCCGCGCCGAGACCGCGAGCTGGGCCGCGTTCGGCATCTGCTGGAACTGCTGGCCGTACTCGATCGTCTTCTTGAACTCGCTGATGGCGCGGGCGAAGTCGCCTTTGTTCCAGTAGACGTACCCGAGCTTGTAGTGGGCGTAGCCCCAGACCTTGTTCTCGGGCGGCGGATACTGGGTGACCTTGACGTACGACTGCTCGGCCAGGTCCCACTTGGACGGGTCGCCCTGCGCCTCGTTGAAGAAGAGCTCGCCGAACGCGAGGTACGCGTTGGGGATGTACTTCGAGTTGGGCCAGTTCTTGATGAGCTCGAAGTAGACCTTGCGCGCGTCCTCGAGCTGCTGCGCCTGCTCGTACTCGTACGCGAGGTAGTAGAGCACCTCGTCCGTGCAGCCCGTGCTCTTCGCGGGGTCGGACGCGTTGGTGCTCTGGCAGTACTTCGGGTACTGCGTCTTCAGCTGCGTGTAGTACTTGATCGCGCTCTTCCGCGCGGCGACGAGGATCTTGTCGGCCTTGCCGACCTCGGCCTGGATCCCGGCGACGGCCTTCGGGTTCTTCCGCTTGGCCTCGTCCGCCTTGATCTGCCCCTCGGTCTTGTCGCGGAACGCCGCCGACTCCAGCTCGACGTACCCCTCGGCCAGGCGCCGCATCAGCTTCGGCCGATCCGGCGCGTTCTTCGGCGTCGAGGCGTACAGGCTCTCGAGGCCCTGGATCTCGGTGATCAGCAGGCTCCTCACCTTCGGGGCGAGGCGGTTGCGCCGCTCGTCGCGCTGCGCCGAGGCCTGCGACGCGGTCGGGTTGGCCGGCTTCGTCAGGTCGTCGCGCTTCTTCAGCTGGATGCCCGTGGGGGCCGACTTGAAGCTGACCTGCGGCTTCTTGCCCGCCGACACCTGCAGCTTGCCGCCCGGACACGCGGCGATCGCGTCCTTCGCGGGCTGCGTGATGCATGCGTCGGCCGCCGACGCGGGGCTCGTCGTGACGGCGCACGCCGCCACGGCCAGCGTGCCTGCCGCCGCGCGGAGCGCATGCAGTACACCGAACTTCGACTGCTTCATCTCCATCTCCGTCCCTCCGCCACGGACCCCCGTGAGGAAGCGCTCCCTGCCCCGCGGTCCCAAGCCGCGGGGCAAACGTTTAAGAAATCTCTCACTTGCTGCACTTCGACGTCACGACCTGCCGGTAGAAGCCGAGCTCGTCGCGCCAGTACTCGCCGTCGAACGGCCACAGCACGTGCTCATCGTCGGGCTTGACGACGCCGTACGTGAGCGCGTCCTCCTTCGAGAGCTGGCCGCTGACGACCTGCTGGTCGAGCTTGTTCCGCTCGGCCGCGGTGATGTCGATGAGGATCTTCGACGAGTCGCGGAGGTGCTCGTTGAGCTCGTCGAGGTTGCGCTGGTAGCGCTCCCGGCCGAGCGTGCCGGCGTTCCGGATCGCGAGGCTCCGCGCGAACTCGAGGGCGTCGGTCACCTCGCTGCCCACCGGAGAGTTGCGGAAGTTGACGGGCGCCTTCTTGAACCGCTCCCCCTCCTCGTCGAGCACGCGCACGTACTCCATGTTGCGGCGGAGCTGGCGATCCGAGAGCGCGTTCTCGACGATCGGGCGGACCGTCGGCGACAGGTTCGCCTTGCCGGCGCTCACGTCCTTGAGGAACTGGAAGAAGCGCTCCTCGTTCCCCTCCCCCTGGAACCGGTTCAGGATCGACTCGAGCTCCTTCTTGATCGGCTCGTACTTCTTCTTCATCTTCGCGACGATCGTCGTCGCGTCGCCGTACTGGCAGATCGTGAAGGAGACGACCGCCTTCAGGATGTCGGCCTCGGGATAGAACGAGTTCGGGAAGTAGGGCGACTCGATCGTGTGAATGTTGCCGAGGGCCTGCGGATACAGCCCGGCCATGAAGTAGGCCCAGGACTGCTCGAAGAGGCTGTCCAGCCAGTACTCGCTCGCGACGTCGACGCGGTTCCAGTACTTGACGGCGGCCGAGAGCTTCGCGGCGTCGATCGTCGGGACGTTGTTGTCGTCGAGGCGGACGGAGGCCGAGTAGTAGGTGCGCGCCATCGAGAGGAACGCGAGGTCGCGCATGCGCGCCTCGTCCTCGACGCCCTCGACGCCCTCGTCGATCGCCTGGACGATCCGCTGGAACGACTTGACCGCCGGCACCGACTTGCGCAGCTGCACGTACGAGATGCCGCTGAAGAACTGGGCCTGGACGTAGTACTTGCTGTTGGGGTCGACCTTCGCGAAGAGGGCGATCGCCTCCTCGTAGTTCCGGTTCCGGTACTTGTAGCGGCCGAGCAGGTAGTTGAGCTGCCAGTAGAGGTCGCGCTGCTGGGGGTTGTTGAACCGCGCGATCTGCTCGGTCTTGTACTTGCCGACGCGCTCGATGATGTCCGCCGGCTCGGGGAGCTGCGTCGCGAGCTTGGACAGCCAGAGCAGCGTCTCGTTGAACTTGAGGTGGCTCGGCTTGTCGGCGATCTGCGAGAAGATCGCATAGCTCGCCTGGTAGAACTGCAGCCGGTACAGCGCGATCGCGAGGTGGTACTGCGCGATCTGACGGTTGCCCTCGTCGTCGCCCGTGTCGCCGTCGACGACGCGCTTCAGCTGCCGCGCGGCGTCGCTCCACCGCTCGCTGTCGAACAGCCGCTTCGCCTGCGCCGCCTCCTCCGTCATCTGGCCCGCGGTCACGGGGCCCGCATCCTCGTCGAGGTTGATCTCCTTGTTGGGCTTCGTGCCGCCCTTGGCGTCCGCCTTTTCAGCCGCGACGGGCTTACCCTTGCCGGCCTGCGCGTGCCCCACGGCGGGGGAGAGCAAGAGGGCAGAAGCTACAAGGCAGATACTCGCCAGCCGGTTCCGCATCGTCGTTCCTCGCTTTCGGCGACGTAAAGATCGTGGCCCCTTCGCCCCGTTCGCGGCTCCACACACCGGAAGCGCGCGCCGTAGACCCCCGAGGCAGCTCGGTCGAGAACCAAAAAGTTCAATGAGAATCAACGGATACTTGCGTGTGGCGGGGGATGGTAGGATTGTGGCGCGCGGCTTGTCAAGCGATGCCGGCCGTGGGGCTGCGCTACATTCCCGGGCTCGGACACCGGGCGCCGCGTCGACCTTGGGGTTGCGCACTGCGTAGCAGTCGAGGGTGGAATTATCGAAGAGCTGCGGCGCCGCTTCCCACACCGGAACGCCACGCCGGCGTCGCGCCGCGGAGGCGTGGCCGCCCCCCAGCCAAGGGACCGCTGGGCGCGGGGGTCGAACGCTGCGCGCCGGCGACGACCCCCCACCTCGGCGGGGCGCGCCCCATCCGGCTGTTGACGCTCAAGGCGCGCTTCGTCTAGGGTCCAACCGCTGACGTTGTGCCTTTGAGCACCTCGACTTGAGCGTTTTCTTGCCTCCCGTCCGCGCGCCTTCTGCCGAGGCGATGGCGCGCACCGCCGCCGAAGGAGCACGTTCTGATGACCCGTTCCATTCTGTCCGGCCTGCTCGGCCTGCTCAGCGTCGTCGCTATGGCAAGCCTGCCCTCCGCGTGTGAAAGCGGCGGCGTGGGCGACCCGTGCCTGCCCGAAGACGAGTACGATCCGCAGTTCGCTGGCTTCAAGGTGACGGAAGAGAACATCGAATCGCGGTCCTTCCAGTGCCAGACGCGGATCTGCCTGGTGAACCACTTCCAGGGGCGCGTGAGCTGCCCCCTCGGCCAAGAGGCGCCTGTGCCCTGTCAGCCCGGTGGCGGCGGATGCGGAGCGTGTGAGCCGGCGGGGACGTACGCGCCCGACTGCAACCCGGAAGAGGACGCCGCAGGGCAGTGCGTCAGCGGCATCTGCGATCCGGGCGGCTTCTGCAAGTGCGCCACCAACGCGGACTGCCCCTCCGAGGACTGGGTCTGCGGGGACGACGGGGTCTGCAGGCTGCACCTCTGCCGCGACAACTTCCCGGGCTGCCAGGACGCGACCAAGTCGGCGGAGGAGAACCAGGGCAAGGTCTGCTGCGTTCCGGGGACCGACGATCAGGTCGCCTCGCCCGTCTGCGGCCAGTGCGCCCCCGACTCGCAACGGAACGCACAGCAGGCGGTGTACTGCTCCTGCCGGTGCGGCGTGGCCGACGGGGAGCCGGACGATCCGAACTTCAACTTCTGCGAGTGCCCGCAGGGCTTCACCTGCTCCGAGATCCGCCCGAACGTCGGGCTCGGGGATCCCCTCCTCACGGGCAAGTACTGCATCAAGCAGAACTCGCAGTTCGAGAGCGAGGGGGAGTGCGCCGACGTGCCCGGCCGCGTCAACTCGGACCAGTGCGCGGGCTTCTAGGCATCGGGTGACGGGCCGCCGCGCCTCGCGCAGCCCTCGGCGTGCGCCGGTCGATCAGGCCGGCGGCGCCCTCCCCTCGAGCGACGGTTCAGGCTCACACGACGGCTCGCCGCCAGGGCGACCGGCGCGCGCGTCGCGCACTGGCGAACCGCCGGTCCGCGCGACGCGCGACGGCGGGCTCGCGGGAGGCGCGCGCGCCGCGGGCGCCGAAGAGCGCGGCGACCCCGGTGGCGCGTCGTCCCGCCGTGCGGCGATCGCGCCCGCTGCGGCGCCGCCGGCGGACGCTCGGAGAGCGCTCGGGGCGCGCGCGGAAGACGCCGTCGTCGCCTACCTTGCGGCGCGAGGGATGGAGGTGGTCGCGCGCAACGCGCGGGTCGGCCGCCTCGAGATCGACGTGATCGCGCGGGACGGCCCGGTCATCGCGATCATCGAGGTGCGGACGCGCGGCGCCGGCTCGTACGTCCGCGCCCTCGACAGCATCGACGCGGGCAAGCGAGCCCGCGTGCGGCGCGCCGGCGAGCAGCTCTGGCGCACCCGCTTCTCGCGCGTGCGCGGCGTGGAGCGGATGCGCTTCGACGCCGCGTCGGTAACCTTCCTCCCGAACGGCGAGGCGGCAGTCGAGCTCATCAAAGCTGCCTTCTAGCGCTCTTCGATTTTTGAGATTGATTTCGGATCGATTTCGAGCTGCTGCGGGGCTGCTCGAGGAGGCGCGCGCCGCGCGGGGCGCGCGCCGGCGGGTCACGCGTCGAGCTGCTCTTGCATCTCGGTGCGGAGGCGCTTGAGCTGCGCGATGCCGTCGGGGTCGATCTCGGCGGAGCCCTTCTGCGCGTGCGCGTCGGCCTCCAGCTTCGCGAGGATCGCGTCCATCTTCGAGATCTTGGCCTGCTGGCGCGCCCGCAGATCCTCGACCATCTTCTCGAACGCCTCGAAGAAGTGCTGGAGCTCGTCGCCCTTCCGCAAGCGCTCGCGCACGACCAGCTTGCCCTCGCCGACCTGGCGGAGCAGCCGCTTCATCTTGAAGATCGGGCCGGCGATCTTGTGCGTGAAGACGATGCCCGCCACGCCGACGCCGAGGACGAGCAGCGACAGCAGCGCGACGATGAGGCGGAGCAGCATCTGCTGGTTGTCCGCGACCTCGACGGCCTGCCGCTCGAGCGCCGCGGCCCGCTGCTGCAGCGACGCAGCGTCGCGCTCGAGCCGCGCCTGCTCGTCCTTGAGCTTGCTCTCGTCGCGCTGCGCCGCCTCGCCGAACGTCTTCGCGAGCTCGGGGTCGTCCTTGTACTCCTTCGCGATGTTCATCGCGACGACCTCGCTGACCCGGCGGCTCTGGACGAGCACCTCCTGGCCGCGCTTGACGGTCTCCTGACCCTGCCGGACGGTCTCTTGCCCCTGCTGCACGGCGGTGCGGCTCTGCTCGATGATCTTCGAGCTGGCGTTCCAGAGGAGGATCCCGAGCGCCACGGAGAGCGCGAGGCTGATCCCCACGAGGAACCCCGTGTATTTCAGCTGGAATTTCTGATCGAGCAGGTAGTTCCGCGCGCTCCGCTGGTAGCGCGCTCTGACCTCCGGCGCGGAGGTCTGCGGGGCCGTGCTGGAAGCGTCGCTCATGGGATCCTCGACGCTGGCTGGAGATGACAAGGGTCGTGAGGCACGGGGAAAGCCAATATCGAGCCGCGATGGTGCGTCACAGCGAGGCGACGACCTTGTGGAAGGTCTCGATCGCGTTCTCGACGCACATCTTCATCAGGATGTTCTCGCTCTGGACGTCCTTCTTCGGGGTGCCGCTCTGCGTGAGCTTGGGCGCGAACTCGCCCTGGAGCGACTTGGACGGATAGGTCCACATGCTGACGCGGACCACCTGGGTGAGGTTGCCGCCCTGGTACACGGCGGGCTCGACCGTCGCGAGCAGGTAGAAGCCCTTCATTTTTTTGCCGTTCAGAATCTTCTTGCCCTGGGCGAGCGTCTCGCCCTTGGGGGCCACCGCGTAGCCGGCCTTCGCGAGGATCTTCTCCTGCATCGCGGCGCGCACGAGCGGCTCGATCTCGGACTCGGGGCGGCCGCTCTTGTTCGTGATCTCGATGGCCACGTAGTACTTCGTGTCGGCGCCCGGCGGAGGCGGCTGCGACGGGCCGCCCCCGCCGCCCGCGGACAGCGTGGCGATCGACTTCTGCATCTGCGACTTGACGGCCGGCGTCTGCTCCCGGCCCTCGGCCCGCTGCAGGCACGCGAGCCCCGCGGGCTTGCCCAGCCTGCCGAGCGCCGCGGCCGCCGCGACCCTGACGGACGCGTTGGCGTCCGTCAGGGCGTCGCAGAGCGGCTTCGTGGCGGCGTCGTCCCCCGACGCGCCGAGCGCGAGCGCCGCCTGCGTCCGGACGCGGTAGTCGTCGTTGGTCTTGAGCTGCTCGGCGAAGTGGCTCGTACGCTGATCCGCGTAGCTCCTCGTCGGCATCAGCGAGAGTACGAGCGTCACAACCAGCAACACGAGCGCAGGAAAGGGCCGACGCATTCCACGTTCGACGATACACGAGCGCATCGCCGCCGTGGCGATCGGATCAGCGGGCCTGCACTCGAAATTTGGTGCGCACACGCTCGCACTTTTGCCTTGCATTCGCTCGCTCCTCGTTGCCACCGAACTGGACGGTTTGACGCCGCCAGCCCGCGGGGCTTCAAGGCGCGAAACACGTTGGGTTTCAGGGTGAACACGACATCATCATCCACTTATCTACCCGTCTCCACGGCGCTCTGTCGACGTCCTGTCGGCGCGTCGCGTGCACGTCCGCTCACGTCCGCGTACGTCCTCGCTCGCCCGCGCCGCCTGCGCTCGCCGCCGCGCGCCGGGCGAGCTCGAGCTCGGCGCTGCCGCGGATCCGCTTCCCCTTGCCCGGGCTCGGCCCGCGTGACGAATAATGCGCGACCATGACGAGGGGCTCGCCGGAGGCGTTCGGGAGATGCGTGGCTTGAGACGATGTCTGAAGGCGGCGCTCGTCGCGGCGGCCGCGCTCGTCGCGGCGGCCGCGCTCGTCGCGGCGCCCGCGGCGCACGCGCAGACGCGAGGCGCGCCGCTCCGCATCCAGGTGCGGGGGAGCGCGCAGATCGACGCCGTCGCGTGGACCGAGCCCGACGGGTTCGTGGTGCGCGGCAGCGTCATCGACGACGCGCGGAGCCCGGTCACGGAGGCGCCGCTCTCCATCGACGCCGTCACGAGCGGCGGCGCCCCGGTGGATCTTCCGCAGGCGGAGGGGTGCGCGGAGGGCGGCGCGGCGCGCGTTCGAGCGCACCGCGCCTCGCAGGGAGGATACGCGGTCACGACCGACGCGCGGGGCACGTTCTGCCTCCGCGGGCGCGCGCCGCTCGCGAACGCGACGCTGCGCGTCCGCTTCCCGGGAGGGAAGCTCTACGAGCCGGCCGAAGCGAAGGTCCCGATCGAGACGCACGCGGCCCCGCTCGCGCCGGTGAACCTCAGGTTCGATCCGCCGGTGGACGCGATCGATCTGGATCGCCCGACGGTCAACGTCACCGTGGCGCTCCGGATCGAGCGCAGCGGCGCCGCGGGCGGCGCGCCGTTCGAGCGCGAGCGGCTCCCCGTCGTGCTCGAGGACGAGCGCGGCACGCGGATCGCGGAGGCGCCCACCGGCGGCGACGGGCGGGCGCGGTTCGAGCTCGCGACCGAGGGCCTCGGCGGCGCCGGGCAGGGCGCGCTGCGCGCGCGCTTCGAGGGGACCGCCGCGCTCGCGAAGGCGACCGTCAGCCAGGGCGTCGTCCGGTACGCGCAGGTCACGCTCGCGCTCTCCCATCCGGTCGAGCCGGCGCGCGCGGAGGACGGCGTGCCGATCGACGTCGACGTGCGCTCGTCCGGCGGCCCGGTCGAGGGCGGCGTCGTCGAGGCGCTGCGCGCGGGCGAGCCGGTGGGCGCGGCGGCGGTGGTCGCCGGCAAGGCGCGGGTGATCGCCGCGTTCACCGCCGAGCGCGAGGGGACGGTGCCGCTGTCGCTCCGCTACGTGCCCGCCGCCCCGTGGTGGATCCCCGGCGCCGAGCTCGCGATCGACGTCCCCGTCGCGGGCCCCGGGGTGTGGCGGCAGCTCGCGCTCGGCGCCGCCGTCCTCGCGATCGCGGGCTGGGTGCTCGGCGGCTGGCGGCGCGCTCCGAAGCGCGCGGCCGCCGGCGCGGCCGACGAGAAGCCCGCGGCGCCGCCCGGCCGCGCGGGCGTGCGGATCGTGGGGCCGATCGACGACGCGACCGGCTGGCGCGGCGCCGTCGCCGACGCGCACGACGGCGCGCCCATCGCGCAGGCCGAGCTCACGATCGTCGTGCCCGCGTTCGACGGCAGCGGCGTCGTCGCGCGCGCCGTGACCGACGACGCCGGCGAGTTCTCGATCGAGGCGCCGTACCGGAACGACGCGAAGCTCGTCGTGCGCGCGCCGACGCACAGCAGCTACGAGCAGGCGCTCCCGCCGCCGAGCAGGCTGGGCATCGCGCTGGTCACGCGGCGCCGCGCCGTGCTCGATCGCCTCGTCCGGTGGGCGCGGCGGCAGGGGGCGCCGTTCGAGGGGCCGCCGGAGCCGACGCCCGGGCACGTGCGCCGCGTGGCGAGCAGGGTCCAGCAGCGCGAGGTCGAGCAGTGGGCGACCCGGATCGAGCACGCCGCCTTCGGCCCCGATCCCGTCGACGAGCGGATCGAGCAGGACCTCGGCGCGTCGGAGCCGAAGCCCGGCGTCTCGCAGCTCGCCCCGTGAGCCGAGCGCTCGGGGCGCGCGGCGGCGGCCCCGCCGCCGCGCCGACCTGCCGTTTCGCTGGCCGGATCGGGCGACCGCGCGAGCGCACGTTGACGTATGGGGTGCGTCCCATATAGTCGGCTCCCTCGCCGGAGAACGCCAACGTGGAAATCGCCCTAATTATCGTCGGCCTCGTCGTGGTGGCGGCGATCGTCTACTTCGTCACGAAGAAGGCGCCGCCCCCCGAGATCGCAGCGCCCCCCGAACCGAAGAAGCTCCCGGAGAAGGCGAAGCAGCCCACCGAGAAGCCGGCGGAAAAGCCGGCCGACAGGCCGCGCGTCCAGAAGAAGCCTCCGGCGGAGGAAGAGCCTCCGGCGGAGGAAGAGCCTCCGGCGAAGGCGAAGGAGCCCGCGCCGCGGGAGGAGCCGCCCGCGGCGACGCCCTTCCCCGTCGAGGTGCCCGCCGTCCCGCCGCCCTCCGCCCGGGCCGTGCCGCCCGAGCCCGCGGTCGCGGAGGCGCCGCCCGTCGCCGCGCCCGTGGTCGAGGCGCCCGCGGAGAAGCCGGCCCCCGCGAGGCCGGCGCGCGAGACGACGCCCCCGGGCGCGCGCAAGCGCGACGTCGAGGGGCTCCGCAAGGGCCTCACGAAGGTACGGGAGCGCGAGGGCTTCTTCGGCCGCCTCAAGGCGCTGTTCGCCGGCAAGAAGGAGATCGATCCCAACGTCGTCGAGCAGATCGAAGAGGTGCTGCTCACCTCGGACGTCGGCGTGAAGACGACGGAGCTCCTCCTCGACGAGATCCGCTCGGCGCTCAGCCGCAACGAGCTCGCCGACACCGACAAGGTCTGGGACGCGCTGCGCGAGCACGCGAAGCGGATCCTGCGCGTCGGCGCCGGCGGCGGGCTGCCGCTGAAGACGCAGCCCACCGTGGTGATGGTGGTCGGCGTGAACGGCGTGGGCAAGACGACCACGATCGGCAAGCTCGCGACGCAGCTCAAGGCCGAGGGCCGGACGGTGGTGCTCGCCGCGGGCGACACGTTCCGCGCGGCGGCGGTGCAACAGCTCAACGTCTGGGGCAAGCGCGTGGGCTGCGAGGTCGTGCGCGGCAAGGACGGGGCGAACCCGGGCGCCGTGATCTTCGACGCGATCCAGAAGGCGAAGGAGACGGGCGCCGACGTGGTGCTCGCCGACACCGCCGGCCGGCTGCACACGAAGACGAACCTCATGGAGGAGCTGGCCCGGGTCGCGCGCACGATGAACAAGGCGATGGAGGGGGCGCCCCACGAGACGCTGCTCGTGCTCGACGCCACCAACGGACAGAACGCCATGCAGCAGGCCGCGCTCTTCAAGGAGGCGCTGCCCATCACCGGCATCGTGCTGACGAAGCTCGACGGCACCGCGAAGGGCGGCGTCATCCTCGGCATCTGCGCCGAGCACGGGCTGCCCGTCCGTTACGTCGGCATCGGAGAGCGCGCCGAGGACCTCCGCGAGTTCGAGCCCGACGAGTTCGTCGAGGCGATGCTCGGCCGCCCGAGCGGCACCGAGGACGCGGCCGCCTGACGAGCGCGGCGCCCCGCGGCGAGCGATCTCGACCTCACCTCCCAATCACTCCCCTCGACATCGGTCAAAGAGATGGGCGATGGTCCGAGCCCTCGGACCGCCTCGCCCGCACCGCCTGGCCCCTCAGGAGCCGGCACCGCGGCCGCGCGAGCAACGGCGGTTCCGGGCCCGCGGCGATTGTGCAGCCAATTTGCCGGTCGGCGCGAGTCCCCCGGGCGCGCGCCGCCTGGGGGCTCGCCCGGTCGCCCAAGGCAAAAGGATTTGGTTGTTGATCCTTTTATTTTCGGCGTGATATAGTCCGTCGGGCTTGGCGGTTGACCGAATTAATTAATGAATTCGCGTAGTTAGAAAGCTGTACTACCTGGGCGATCGATCGCTCGCATCGCACGGACTTCGGAAGGGATGGCGATGAACCAGGCTCGCGTGGGGCTTCTCGTTGCGGCTGCGCTGGTCGCGGTGCCGCTCACGGCGTCGGCTCAGCCAAAAGAGCAACCCAAGGAAATTAACCTCGACGAGCCAGAGACTCCTGCCGAGGGCACGGAGCCGGCGGAGGCCCCCGCGGCTCCGGCCGAGGGCGAGGGTGGCGACGAGGCGGGGCTTGGGGACATCTGTAAGATCGACCCTTCGGCGTGTCCCACGATCGACTTGAACAAGGAAGCGGCGAAGGAGCTCAACCCAGAGACCTACGCGGTGCAGCAGATCTACGCGCTGCGCTACCACCGCTTCGAGGTGAACCCGTACTTCGGGCTGACGATGAACGACCAGTTCGTCGGGCACAACGGTCCGGGGCTCGCGATCAACTGGTACCTGACCAACGTCCTCGCGATCGGGGTCAACGGCAACTGGTACGCCGGCCTCAACACGCCGTCGGACTTCAACTTCCAGACGAGCAGGGCGGCGCGTATCGGTGAGCCGATCACCGAGTATCAGTGGAACGCGAACGCGAACTTCACGTACGTCCCCGCGTACGGCAAGTTCGCCGGGTTCAGCGACTTCATCTTCCACTACGACTTCTTCGTGCTGGGCGGCGTCGGCGCGATCTCGACGCGGCCCATGGCCGTCGTCGATCCGGACAACCGCACCTTCGACTGGAAGCCCAAGCTCGCCTTCCACGTCGGCGGGGGCCTCCGCATCTTCTTCAACCGCTGGTTCGCGGCCATGGCCGAGGTCAGCGACTACATCTTCTTCGACGAGCTCGAGAACCCCAGCGTCGCGACGAGCACCCCCCAGGACAAGAGCACGTGGCTCGCCGAGGGGAAGAGCTTCACCAACAACGTGCAGGCACAGGTCGGGTTCTCGGTCTTCCTGCCGTTCTCCTGGGAATACCGGCTGCCGAAGTAAGGCCTTTGGACGTGGGGACGCGCCGACGCCGAGCGCGAGACATGGGATGATTCAGCCAAAGACGGGGACAGGCATGATGCGTCGATTCGTCCAAAGCCTCTGCACCGTGGTGGCAGGGCTGACCGGCTGTGCACTTCTGATGACGGCTGCGCCGGCGGAGGCGCAGGAGATCCAGCTGACGGGCCCCCTGGCCGGTGCGCCCGCCGTGCGGAAGCTCCGGCTCCACCGTGACGGACGGTTTGAGGTCGCTCCAGGCGCGTCGTTCACGCTGCTGGACGAGTACCGGCGGACGATTATGCCGGGGCTGCGCCTCACCTACCATCTCACCGACTGGTTCGGCATCGGTGCCTGGGGCGGCTATGGGTTCCAGTACAATACCGGGCTGACGGACGAGCTCCAGCGCGTCGCGATCGACAGCCGCGGCTGCGCCGACCGGCCGTTCACGAAGGCGTGCCAGCTGACCAGGGTCAACCTGACGCGGGGTGACCTCACCGAGGACCAGCTCGCGCAGATCCAGTGGGTCGCGGCGCCGCAGGTCACGGTCGTGCCGTTCCGCGGCAAGCTGGCGCTGTTCGCCGAGCTCTTCGTGGACACCGACGTGAACTTCTTCGCCGGCGTCGCGGCGATCGGGGTCAAGGAGCGCAAGCAGTGCACCACCAACTGCGCCGAGACCTTCGGCCTCGAGAGCCGCATGGCCATCGCGCCGACGTTCGGCCTCGGCTTGAATTTCTACCCGTCGGACTTCCTCGGCTTCGGCGCGGAGTGGCGCGCCCTGCCCTTCGAGTGGAATACTTCGGGCTTCGACAACCACGGGCTAGGTACGGATGAGGCGTTCCCCGACACCCATGTGGACGAAAAGGACCGCGAATTCCACTTCACCAGCATGGTCACCGTGAGCTTGAGCATCCAATTCCCCACCGCCATCAAGACGACGGAGTAGACGGCTTCGCCGGCTCGGTCACCGAGCCGCTCCGCCCGGGGCGACCCGGGCGGGGAGCGTCCAGTGCCGGGAGCAGCAGGCTCGGCCCTCGGCAGTGGAGCCCGGCGGCGATCGTCGGGCAGCTCGGACCGCGGCGGCGGGATAGCCACCAGAGGTCAGCGTTGGGTATTTTCGATTTTCTCCGCAAAAGCAATCCTCCGGCCGGGGGTGCCCCCTCCGATAACAAGAAGGTGGCCGGTCCGGCCAAGGTCTGCGCGGACAAGCGCGCTCAGACCTACGACCGCCTCGACGCCATCCAGACGCTCGCGGCGATGAAGAACGCCGACGCAGCGGCGGCGCTCCTCAGGCGCTTCACGTTCTCGATCGACCCCTCGATCACGGATCAGGAAGAGAAAGATCTGGCGTTCCGGGGCATCGTCGATGCGGGCAAGGACGCGGTGCCGGCCGTGGTCGAGTTCTGCGTCAAGGCCGAGACCCTCACCTGGCCGCTCAAGGTCCTGAGGGCGCTGCTCGAGGACGACGACTACCGCGTCGAGCTCGTCCGGCTGCTCGATCGGTGCGACACGGAGTACGCGCGCAACATCGAGCCGAAGCAGCAGCTCATCATCGCCCTCGGCGAGATCAAGGGCGACGACGTGCGGGTCGCGGTGGAGCGGTTCCTCGACGACGTGAACGAGACGGTCCGGTTTCACGCCGTGCAGACCATCTTCGCTCAGGGCGACGAGGCGAGCGTGCCAGCGCTCGTGAAGATGCTCGCGACCGAGGAGTCGGTGCGGGTGAAGAACAAGGTGGCCGAGGGGCTGATGACCCGCGGCTGGACGGTGCCCGCGGAGCTGCGGAGCGGCGCGAACCAGGCGCTCCAGGACTCGAACGGCTTCAGCATCGGCGCGGACGGCAAGCTCCGGAAGGGCGCTGGATACGGTTGAAGGGCGCGCCTTCGCGACAAAGCTGTTCGCCCTGCGATCGGGTTGACAGCGTTGCCGCGCGTGGACGAAACTCCGCGCCATGCTTGTTCAGCCCTCGGCGGCAGCTGAGCGCGGAGGCCGCGTAGCGCGGCCCGCAGCATCGGAAAGCGAGCGCAGAGTCCGTGATTGAGCACCGCTCGTCGATGGCGGAGCTCCCGTCACGACGTCGTGAGCCATGCCCCCGCTCCGGCGAGGCGCGTCGAGGAGCGCGCGAGCGGCGAGCGCGGCGCGCCTCGGCGCTGCGCGCGATGACCGCGGCCAGCCTGCTGCCCTTCGCGCTCGCCCCGCGCGGCGCCGCAGCAGCCGACTTCGAGGTCCAGTCGACCACAGGCGTCCAGGCCTACGAGGTCGCGAGCCCCTGGGGAGCCACGAACATCGAGCGACGGCGTCTTTTGCAGACGCTGGGGCTCGCCGTCTACAACATCCAGGGCGACTCGGTGCCGGGCGAGGCCGACTACTCGGCGACCGTGCGGCTCCGGCTCGACGCGGACTTCGGGGTGAACGGCCACCTCGAGGGAGCGCAGCAGGGCGGCGAGACGAACTACAGCGTCGCCGGCGGCTCGCGTTACATCCCGGGGCTGCGCGAGGCGCCGCTCGATCTGATGTACGCGTACTTCGAAGGGCGGAACGTCGCCAGCGGGTGGCTCGGCTTCCGGGTCGGCCGCCAGTACGTGAGCGACGTGCTCGGATGGTGGTCGTTCGACGGCGCGCTCCTCCGGGTCACGACGCCCTACTACGTCCAGATCGAGGCGTACGGCGGCCTCGAGCAGCGCGGCGGCCTGCCGCTCTCGACGTCGCGCTTCGAGGCGCAGGGCATGTGGCGCGGCAGCCACCGGGGCTTCGGCGACGACCGGACGCTGCCCGGGAGCGCGGCCGACTACCCGGCGTTCCAGGAGGCGCAGATCGCCCCGGCGTTCGGCGTCGCGCTGGAGAGCGCCGGTCCGAGCTTCCTCCACGGCCGGCTGACCTACCGGCGCGTCTACAACGTGGGGACCGCGATCACCCAGCAGTTCCCCGACGCGGACGGGGACGTCCAGACGACCGACGGGTCGCGCATCTCGCAAGAGCGGCTCGGGTACGCGGCCAACGTCAACGTGCCAAACCTCGGCGGGCTCAAGGGCGGGGTGACGTACGACCTCTACAACGAGCGCGTCGGCTCGTTCTACGGCGGCCTCGAGGTGTACGCGGGCAGCCGCGTCACGCTGGGCGCGGACGTCGACTACTTCGTTCCGACGTTCGACGCCGACTCGATCTGGAACTGGTTCACCCATGCGCCCATCACCACGATCACCGGGCGGGCCGCGGTCGACATCACCCGCGAGGTCGATCTCGCCGCCTGGGGCGGCACGCGGCTCTGGATGGCCGAAGGGAACCCGGAGGAGTTCGGCGCCGGCCAGTGCGAGGTCGCGCGGCTCGGGCCGGATTGCGTCGGGACGACGGCGCTCGACCCGAGCGACGGCGACCTGGAGGATTACGCGCGCGACGAGGAGAACCGCGCCACGACGATGACGACCGACGTGCTCGCGAACCTCGCGGGCCGCTACCGCACGCGGACGTCGTCGGTCGAGCTCCGCGGCATGCTGCAGACCGGGGAGCGCGGGCGCCGGACAGGCGCCGATCTGTCGGGCGAGAAGCGGCTGCACGGGCAGCGTTACGCGCTCGGGGCGCGGGTTTCGCTGTACAACTGGGCGGATCCGCTCCGGCCGGACCGGGACGCGACGTCGTTCGGGTACGTCCTTGGGGCCGGGTACCGGCCGGGCGAGTTCGCAGACTTCAAGATCGAGTGGGAGCACGACATGAACCGGCTGGTGGGCCAGCGCTTCCGCGTCGTCGGCCTCGTGAGCCTTCGGGTGGCGCCGTGAGCGAGGAACGCATGGACGCAACACAGGACCGCCCGCGCGGCGCGCGGCGAGACCACCCGAGGCTCGTGCCGGGGTGGGTCGCGATCGTCGCGTGCCTGGGCGCGCTGGCGCTCGCGATCGTGGGCCCCGAGGCGGCCGCCCAGCCGAAGCCGCCGGCGACCGCGGAAGACGACAGCGCCGACGCGGCCGATGAGGCGGAAGGCGACGCCGAGGAGGGCGCCGCGGGGGAGAAGGCCGCGCATCCGCCGCCGGGCGGGTACAAGTCCGGCCTCCACCCGATGCCCGACGACGCGGAGGTGCCGCTCGCCTGGATGCCGCCCGGGACGAGCGCGACGCCGGTCCCGAGCGACGAGATCTACCCGCCGCAGACGCTGACGATCCGCTTCAACCACAAGAAGCACGTCAAGGGGCTCAAGCAGACGTGCAAGTCGTGCCACGCGGCGGCCTACACGAGCGGCGCGGTCACGGACCGGCTGCTGCCGAGCCCGGCGCAGACCTGCGACAACTGCCACGACGTCGATCACTCCGACCTCACCCAGGTGAAGGCGGGGACGAACGAGAACGGACAGTGCGTCTACTGCCACATCGGCGAAGACGCGGGCAGCGGCGGAAAGGTGGCGCCGCTCGTGCTGCCGCACGCGAACCTCCGGTTCCCGCACCAGAAGCACGTGAGCCGGAACATCAAGTGCAGCCAGTGCCACGGCCGGGTCGATCGCCTCGAGCTCGCCACCCGCGAGCAGCTGCCGCGCATGGCGGGCTGCTTCTCGTGCCACAACATGAGCGGCGCGGCCCAGGGCGACGCGAAGAGCGACTGCGACGTGTGCCACCTGACGCGCCCCGACGGGCGGCTCGTGACCGCGTTCGCCACGGGCGATCTGCTGCCGCCGCGCTGGCTGCACAACGCGGGGCACACCCCCGACTGGCTCGAGCGGCACAAGCAGGTCGCCGCGAACGACAGCGCCTTCTGCGGGACGTGCCACAGCGAGAACTACTGCACCGACTGCCATGACGGGAAGATCCGTCCGCGCAACGTCCACCCGAACGACTTCCTCTCGATGCACGCGCAGGCGGCCCGGCAGGACAATCCGCGCTGCGTGAGCTGCCATCAAGAGCAGACGTTCTGTGCGGACTGCCACCGCCGGACGGGCGTGGCGCGCGAGGCGCCGAGCGCCGCTCGGCCCGCAGGGCGCCGCTTCCACCCCCCGCCGGCCGAGTGGACCACCGCGCCGCGCAGCGCGAAGCATCACGCCTGGGAAGCAGAGCGAAACCTGAATGCGTGCGTTTCCTGCCACACCGAGCGGGACTGCGCGACGTGCCACGCGACCCGGGGGATCTCGGGCGGGCAAGGGGTGAACCCACACCCGATCGGGTTCGACGAGAGCAATTGCAAGGCCGCGTTCTCCCGAAACCCGCGCCCGTGCCTGGTGTGCCATCAGTCGAGCGACAGGTCCCTGCGGGGTTGCCAGTGAAAAGTCAAAATCGGTCAGTATATTCCTTGCCCTGGCCTTCCGGCGACGGGTATAGCGAAGTGCGCGCGGCTTCCCTAACGATCGCCGCGAACGCCAAGGAGAACGGGCGTGAAGGAGCTGATCAAGTACCTGATCGACAACCTCTATCTCGATTTCCAGGGGGAAATCACGCTGGAGACAGTGCGGGGCTTCCTCCGCGAGGACGACGGACGGGAGGCACGGCAACTTTTGTCGAAGCTCATCGAGGAGAAAGGGGTCGACGACATGCTGATCACGCTGGCCGACTGTCTCAAGGAACACATCCAGAGCGGGGTGAACGAGAAGGTCGTCCGCGAGCAGCTCTCGCTCTACGCCGAAAGCTGAGCAGGCTGGCCCGAGCGGCGCGCATCGCTCCCCTCCCCCTCTGCTTGCACGCAGCCCTCGCGACGGTCGGCTGCGACGTAGGGGAAGCCTCGTACCAGACGATCGACGCTCCCCCTGTCCACCTGATCGAGGCGCGGGCCACGACCGGCCTCGACCAGAACTACCAGCCCGTCCGCACCCCGCTCGCTCCGGACGGCAGCACCTTGGTGCTGTCGACCGCGAGCTTCGTGCTGAAGTTCGATCGCTTCCTGCTCCCCGGCTCGGTGAGCGGCGCTGTGGGGCCCGAGTCGCTGTGCGTCTCGGGCGATCTCGCCAAGCAGGTCCTGACGTACGCGGACTGCGTCAACCCGATCCCGCTGGCGCCGACGTACAACCCGGTCCAGCGGGAGGTCATCTTCCGCCAGATCGAAGGCATGCCGGGGCTCGTCCCGGGGACGCGGTATGTGCTCTGGGTCCTCGGGCCGGTGGACGACGCGGCGCCGTCGGGCATCCGCGCGTTCGACGGCGCGCCCCTGGCCGAGAGCCAGCGCGTCGAGTTCACCGTCGCGGCGACCAACCCGCCCGAGGCGATGCCGGAGCGCCAGCCGAGGGGCGACTTCTACTGCCAGCAGGACCTGGAGTGCATCGGGCGCACGCCAGAGTGCCTGGGCGAGCCTCCGGCCGATCCGACGTGCTTCCCCTGCGTGAAGGGCGCCGCGAAGCTCCTCAACGCCTGCGCGGGGTGCCACAGCGACGCGAACGCCGCCGCAGGGCTGAACCTGAGCGTGGCGGCGCTCGATCCGGCCGTGCAGCAGTTCAGGTACAACCGGATCGAGCCGCTCTACGACACCGCGATCGGGCACGCCGCGCACCAGACCCAGATGGGTGAGCGCGCGCACGTGGGGGAGAAGACGCCGGAGCGCTTCGGCAGGGCCATGCCGCTCATCGACCCGGGAAACCCTGGGAACAGCTACCTCCTCTACAAGATCATCGTCGGGCAGAGCGCGGTCGACCCCTCCCTGCCCGCCGACCAGGCCGAGCGGCTCCGCGAGGAGATCGAGCGGCTGCGCGCCGCGTTCGTCATGGGGTTGCCCATGCCGCCGCCGGCCTTCCCCGCCTCGTTCTGGTTCCATCCCCAGATGTCGCCCGACCAGGAGGTCACGATGTACGTGGACGGGATGGATATCCTGTCCGCGTGGATCCTCGACGGCGCCGTGCCGCGCGACTGCTCCGTTCCGCTCCCGCCCTGACGCGGCCGCGCGCCGTCACATCACGCGGTTCCGCCCGCCCTTCTTCGCGTGGTAGAGCCGCTCGTCGGCGCGGCGGTAGAGCTCCATGGGCGAGACCGGCGCGTCCGGCGTGATGCCGGCGACGCCGAAGCTCGCGGTGACGGCGATCTCGCCGTCCTCGAAGCGGAACGGCGTGCGCTCCACGAGCGCGCGCAGCTTCTCGGCGACGTGGCGCGCGCTCTCGACCGGGATCTCCGGGACGAGCAGCGCGAACTCCTCGCCGCCGACGCGCGCGAGGACGTCGTCGCGGCGGACGTTCGCGGCGGCGAGCGCGGCCATCTGGCGGAGCACGGCGTCGCCCGTGAGGTGCCCCCGCGTGTCGTTGATGCTCTTGAAGTGATCGATGTCGAACATGATGAGCGCGAGGTGGCGATGGTAGCGGCACGCCCGCGACACCTCGCGCTCGAGCGCGACCTCGAAAGAGCGCTTGTTGTGGACCTGCGTCAGCCCGTCGAAGGTCATCAGGCGGTAAATCTCTTCGTGGTACGAGAGCTCGACGTTCCCCCCCTGGATGAACTTGAAGATCGTCCGCCCGATCTTGACCTGATCGCCGTCCTTGAGGGCGCGCTCGTCGATCGAGACGTCGTTCACGTAGGTGCCGTTGGTCGAGCCGAGATCGCGGACGACGTAGCCCATCCCGTTCCAGGAGATGCGCGCGTGCCGGCGGCTCACCGCCTCGTCGTCGAGGGGGATGTCGGTCTGGATCGCGCGCCCGCACTCGATGGAGCCCGTGCCGAGGGCGATGCGGCGCCCGAGCTCCGTGCCGTAGATCACGACCAGGCACGCGGTGCCGGGCTCCACCGGAAGCGCCGGCGGGGCGATGGACGTGCAGGTGACGAGCGTCTGCCGATGATCGTTCTCTTGCTTCGCCACGCTAGAGGACCCAAGTACACCAGAGCCGGCGGTCCGGGGCAACGCACGTCGCGCGTCGGACATGGTAGGCTTCGGCGATGAAACGCTGCGGTTTCGCGCAGATGTGGGTCGCCGCCGCGGCGGCCGCCGCGCTCTCCTCTGCCCTGACCGGGTGTGGTCAGAGCGCGCCCCCGATCGACGAGATCGACGAGAGCGACGCTTCGCCGCAGGGGCCCGAGACCATCACGCTCTCCCCGGGCGCCCCGCCGCTCCCGGGCGAGGCCGAGTGCAAGGTCGTCGTCCAGACGGGGATCCGCGTGGCCACCGCGCAGCACGTGCCGGAGTGCACGCCCGTCCAGTACGACACCAACCCGCCGAGCGGCGGAGATCACTGGGCCGTCTGGGCCGAGTTCAAGAGCTACAAGGCGGAGGTCCCGCGGGAGATCTACGTGCACAACCTCGAGCACGGCGCGGTCGTCCTCGCCTACCGGTGCCCGTCGTCCGGCTGCGCCGAGGTGGAGGCGATGCTCGAGGAGGTGCGGACCGAGGCCGCTTCGGATCCGAAGTGCCTCACGCTTCCCGGAGGGCCCGAGGCGCGCCTCGTGATGACGCCCGACAGCGCGCTCGACACCCCCATCGCCGCCGCGGCCTGGGGCGCCACCTACACCGCGACGTGCCTCGACAAGCCGTCGCTCGCGCGCTTCGTGGCGGAACACTACGGCAAGGGCCCGGAAGACACGTGCAGCAACGCGGCCGCCGTCGACGTCGATCAGCCAGCGGGGGGCGCGCCGAGCTGCGGTGACGCGCCGCCCGACGCAGGCGCGGGCGACGCGGCCGACGGCGGCCCGCCGGAGCCGTAACCAGGTTGACAGGTGCCTCGCCGCCCAGGAGCATTCCCGGGATGAGCGAGCCGTCGACCGTGGCACCTCGGTTGGCAGAGCGCTTCCGGCTGCTGGGCGTCGCGGGGTCGGGCGGGTCGGCCGAGGTCTGGAGGGCGGTCGACAAGGAGCGCGGCGGCGTGGTGGCGCTCAAGATCGAGCGGCAGAGCGGCGGCGCGCCCGCGGAGGAGCGCGCCGCCGCGCGGCGGGCGCTCGCCCGCGAGGCGCTGCACGCGACGCTCGCGCTCTCACCGCGGCTGCCGGAGCTCGTCGACGTCGGCTGGCTCTCGGCGCGCGCCGGGGTCGCGCGCGTCGAGGCCGCCCCGGGCGTCGATGGGCGCGCGTTCGTGGCGATGCGGTGGTTCGAGGGGCGATCCGTCGCGGAGGCCGTGCGCGGCCTGCCCCAGGGCGAGCGCGCGGCGCTCGCGCTCGCCGTCGCGCGCGACGCGGGCGAGGCGCTCGGCGATCTGCACGGCATCGGCCTCGCCCACGGGGATCTCAAGCCGGAGAACCTGATCCTGACGCCGGAGGGGCGGATCGGGATGATCGACCTGGGGCTCGCCTGCTCGATCCACGAGACCTCCGTGGACGGGGCGACGCTCAGGTACCTCGCGCGCCACGACGCGGAGCTCGGGGACGCGCGGGCGAGGGATCTGCTCGCGCTGGGGACGCTGCTCGCCGAGATCGCGCTCCCCGGCGTGGCCGCCGCGGGCGATCCCATCGAGGTGGCGCGCGCCGCGGTGGCGGCGCCGAGCGCGGCCGGACCCGCGCTCGACGCGATCTGCAGGGCGCTCCTGTCGCCTTCACCCGGGGCGCGGCCGTCCTCGGCGTGGGTGACCGAGTCGGCCCGCGCCGCGCTCGCCGGCGCGCAGCCGACGCGCGCGCCGCTCGCCGGGACGCCATCGCCGCGCGCGGGCCGCGATCCCGGGGGGCCCGGCGACGAGCGCGATCGGCAGGACCGCGACGCGCGCCGCGTGCGCGCCGCCTACCTGCGCCTGCGGCGGCACGAGCTCGAGGCGGCGCTCGGGGTGCGCGACGACGTGGCCTCCTGGCTCGCGGACGCGTTCGCGGTGGTCCAGCGGGCGCGCGCGCTCTCGAGCGCGGACGTCCGCGCGGGCGACGCCGCGGCCCGCGCGGGCGCGCCGCAGGGCGAGGGGCCGTGGCTGGGCCGGCTCGGCCCGGACCGCGTCGCGCGGTGGCTCACCGCGCTCGTGGGGACGAGCGCCGCGGCGTGGCCGATGGCGACGCTCGCGGCGGCGCCGGAGCGCGCGCTCGCGGAGGCGCTCGTCGCCCTGGCGCGGCAGGTCCCGCCGCGGGCCTGGACGTTCGCGGACGTCGAGGCGGCCGTGCTGGGGCGCGGCGCGCGGCGGCGGGCCGCCGCGGCGGCGCGCGATCGCGGCGGCGCCGGCGAGGGCGCCGCGGCGCAGGCCACCTCCGCGGCGGAGGCGGCGGAGCTGGCGCTCGCGATCGCGCGGGTGCCGCCGGATCCGCTCGCGCTCGAGGCGATCGAGCAGCGCGACGACGCGCCCGCCGGCCTGGTCGTCGCCGCGGCGAACGCGCTCCGGCTCCGCGGCGATCTCGGGCGCGCGCGGAGCCTGATGCTGCGCGCGTCCGTGCGGGGCGCGCCGGAGTCCGCGGCGCTCGCGGCGGAGGTCCTGCGGCGCGCCGGGGATCGCGCGCTCGCCGAGGAGCGCGCCCGCGCCGCCATCGAGGCCGGCGCGGACCCGGACGGGCGCGCGGCCGCGGTGCTCGCGCGCATCGCGATCGACGCGGGGGCGCTGGGCGCGGCCGAGGCGCTCGCCGGGGAGGCGGCCACCGCGCCGCTCTGCGAGGCGCGCGCGCTGATCGCGGCGCTGCGCGGCGACGCCGCGCGGGCGCTGTCCGAGGTGGCGCGCGGCGGGGCGCTCGCGAGCTCGGTCGAGGAGCTCGCGCGGATGGCCGCCGTGCGCGGGTACGCGCTGCACGCGAGCGATCCGGAGCGGGCGCACGCGTCGTTCAGCGCCGCGGTCGACTACGCCGTGCGCGCCGGGGCCGTCGTCGAGGAGGCGACCTACCGGACCGGGGAGGCGGCGGCCGCGGTGGATCTCGGCGATCTCGAGGGCGCGATCGCGACCTCGACCCGCGCGGCGCTGCTCTGGGAGCACCTCGGCCGGCCCGCTCAGGCGGCGCGCGCGCTGCTCGCGTGCGCGGCGGCCTACGCCACCGCGGGCCTCGCGCACGAGACCCGCCGGACGGCCGAGGACGCCATCGCGCGGGCCCGCGACGCGGGCGACGCGAAGGCGGAGGCCTACGCGCTCTGGGCGATCGCGGACGTGGCCGCCGCGCGCGGCGGCGACGGCGTCGCGGACGCGGAGGCCTGCGCGCTCCCCGACGCGCCCGCGGCGGCGGAGCGCGCGGCGGCGCTCCTCGCCGGAGGCTCCGCGGACGACGCGCTCCGGGCGGCCGCGCGGCTCCTTCGCCACGGCGCGGGCCAGATCGACGCCGCCCGCGTCGAGGAGCTCGACGAGCTCGCGAGCGGCCCGGATCTCGCCGCGGCGTCGCGGCTCGACTGGTGGGGGGCGCGCGCCGCGCGCGCGCTCGCCGCGGACGACGCCGTCGGCGGCGCCCCCGCCGAGGCCCCTCCGCGGGGCGGCGCGGCGCGCCCGGCGGCGGACGGCGGGCGCAGCGACCGCGTCCTCGCCGCGCTCGCCGCGCTCGCGGGCGCGCGGGCGCCGATCGCGTCGCGCGGCCCGGCGCTCGCGGCGGCGCACGCGCTCGCGGTCAAGGCCGGGCAGACGGACGTCGCGCACCGGGTGCGCGCGGCGCTCGCCGAGGCCGCGCGCGAGCTCTGCAGGCGCACCGCGGACGCGGGCGAGGCGGCGGGCGCGCCGGGCGCGCCGGCGCTCGCCAGCGCGGTGCGGTCGCTGCCGTGGGTGGCCCGGGCGCGGGCGCTGCCGGAGGCCGGCCTCGGGCCCGAGCAGGCGCGCGATCTGGAGGCGCTCGTCGGCGCGCTCGGCGAGCGCGAGCGCCTCGCGCCGCTGCTCGACCGGGTCGTCGACGCGCTCGTGCTCTGGACGGGGGTCGAGCGGGGGCTCCTGCTCCTGCGCGCCCCGAACGGGCGCCTCGTCCCGCGGGCGGCGCGCAACCTGGCGCGCTCGCGCCTCGGCGCCGAGCAGCTCGCGCTGTCGGAGACGCTCGCGCGCCGCGCCCTGGAGGCGCGCGAGCCGGTGGTCGCTGTCGACGCCGCGGGGGAGCTGCCGAGCGTGCACCGCAGCGTGCACGCGCTGAAGCTCCGGAGCGTGCTGGCCGTGCCGCTCATCGCGCGCGGCGAGGCGCTCGGCGTCGTCTACCTCGACGATCGCGTGCGCCGCGGCGCGTTCGGGGCGCAGGAGCTCCGGTGGGCGCGCACCATCGCGTCGGTCGCGGCGCTGGCGATCGCCGACGCGCGCGCGCAGGTGGAGCTGCGCCGCGCCGTGCGCCGCGCCGAGCGCGCCTCGTCTCGGCTCGCCGGGGAGCTCGCGCGGCGCGAGGCGGAGCTCGACGCGGCGGCGCTCGAGCTCGCCAGGGCGCGCGGCGGCCGGGACACGCGCTACCGGTACGACGCCATCATCGGCGAGAGCGAGGCCGTGCGCGCGATGCTGCGCCTCGTGGATCGCGTGACCGCGTCCGAGGTGCCGGTGCTCATCCACGGCGAGTCCGGCAGCGGCAAGGAGCTCGTGGCGCGGGCCATCCACCACAACGGCCCGCGCGCGGCGCACCCGTTCGTGGGCGAGAACTGCGGCGCGATCCCGGAGGGGCTGCTCGAGTCGGCGCTCTTCGGGCACGTGCGCGGCGCGTTCACGGGCGCGGATCGACCGCGGGCCGGGCTCTTCGAGGTGGCGGATCGAGGCACGCTGTTCCTCGACGAGATCGGCGAGATGAGCCTCGCCATGCAGACGAAGCTGCTGCGCGTCCTCGAGGACGGCCTCGTGCGGCCGCTCGGCTCGGACCGGGCGCGCAAGGTCGACGTGCGCGTCATCGCCGCGACGCACCGCGACCTGGACGCGCTGGTACGCGCCCGCGCCTTCCGCGAGGATCTGTTTTACCGGCTGAACATCATCACGATCCGGGTGCCGCCGCTGCGCGAGCGCGCGACCGACGTGCCGCTCATCGTCCAGCACCTCGTCGCGAAGCACGGCCGCGGCCCGGTCCGGGTCACGCGCGGGGCGATGGAGCGGCTCTCGGCCTACGGGTGGCCCGGCAACGTGCGCCAGCTGGAGAACGAGATCCGGCGGGCGATCGTGCTCTGCGACGGGACCATCGATCGAGAGCACCTGTCGCCCGAGATCGCGCACGGCGGCGGCGCGGCGCCGCGCGAGCTCGGCCTCAACGTCCGGGCGAGGATCGACGCGCTGGAGACGGAGCTCGTGCGCGACGCGCTGGAGCGCACGCGCGGGAACCAGACGCAGGCCGCCAAGCTGCTCGGGCTGTCGAGGTTCGGCCTGCAGAAGATGATCAAGCGGCTCGCCATCGAGGCGTGAGGCGAGCCCGGGCGCGTCACCGCTGCTTCACGAGGGCGCCGGCGTCGCGGAGGATGGCGGGGATCCCTTCGTCGTTCGCCTCGTAATAGCCGCGGATCACGCCCTCCTGGTCGACGAGCACCAGGCGCTCGCCGTGGAAGATGCTGAAGATGCCCGGGCTCGTCTCCTCTTTGCCCATCGCGATCTTGAAGCCCTTGAGGATCGTCGACTCTATCTGATCGAGAGGGCCTGTCAGGAGCGTCCAGCGCTCGAGCGGGAGCTTCTGCGACGCCGCGTAGGCCGCGAGCACCTCCGGCGTGTCGTTCTCCGGGTCGACGGTGAACGTCACGAGGTGCAGCGCGTCCCCGAGACCGCGCCCCTGCTGCTCGATCTCCTTCATGCGCTGCGTGAGCTTGGGACAGACGGTCGGGCAGGTCGTGAAGATGAAGTCGGCGATCCACACCCGGCCCCGGAGCTGCTCCAGGCCGAACCGCTGGCCGCGCTGATCCGTCAGCGCGAAGGCCGGCAGCGGGATGCGAACTGCGGGCGCCTCCGCGGCGTGACCGCGGACCCCGCGGCCGACGAAGAACGGCACCGCGAGCCCGCTCAGCACGACGAGCGCGACGAGCGCGACCCAGAAGAGCGGCCTCTGGGTCAGCGCCCTGCGCCGCGGCGTCGGCGCGGGGGCGCCGCCGGACGGAAGCAGCTCGCTGGCCGGTTCTGCGGGAGGAGGAGCGCCGTTCGCCTGGCGGGTCGGCTCCATGGCAACCATCCGCGGACGCTTAAGGGCCGGTCCCGGGCGCGTCAAGGCGGCGGGCGCCGCTCAGGCGCCGACCATCAGCGCGGCGAAGAGGAGCACCAGGTACACCATCGAGGCGAAGAAGACCCGGCGCGCCCAGCGCGCCTTGGTGCCCGCGAGCAGGCCGCAGGCACCCAGCGCGAAGAAGGCCCCGCCGAGGAGGACCGCGACGCCGAAGTAGACAGGGCCCGCGACGCCGAGCGGGACGAGGAGCATCGAGGCGATCATGAGCAGCGCGAGATAACCGACGATGTGCCGCCACGTCGCGTGATCGCCCTTCTCGAGCGGCAGCACCTTGAGGCCCGCGCGCCGGTACTCGTCCTGACGGAAGAGAGAGATCGCCAGGAAATGCGGGATCTGCCAGAGAAACATGACGGCGAAGAGCAGGAACCCGGGCGCGTCGACCTGCCCGGTGACGCTCGTCCACCCGAGCAGCGGCGGGATGGCGCCGGGGATCGCGCCGATCGGCAGCGAGAGCGTCGTCTTGCGCTTGAGCGGGGTGTAGACGAGCACGTAGCTGAGCAGCGCGAGCGCGGCGAGCGCGCCCGTGACCGCGTTCACCCCGAAGACCAGCAGCGGAATCGAGCTGGCCGAGAGCGCGATCCCGAACCAGAGCGCCACGTCCGGCGCGAGCCGCCGCGCCGGCAAGGGGCGGTTCCGCGTCCGCTCCATCAGCAGGTCGGTGTCGCGCTCGATGTACATGTTGAGCGCGTTGGCGCCGGACACGACGAGGACCGTCCCGAGCAGCGCCAGCGCGAGCTGGGTCACAGGGACCGCCGCGCGATCGATCGCGCCCTCTCCGCCCGTCCCGGCGCGGAGGTAACGGCTCGCGACCCACATGCCGCCGAGCATCGTGGCGACCACCATCCTCGTGATGCGCGGCTTGGTGAGGCTCACCAGGTCGGCCGCTACCTTGAGCAGCGGGCGCGCGCTCGTGGGGAGCGCGGAGCCGTCGCGCTCGGGAACCTCGGGCTGGCGGATGTAAGGGACCGGTGCCCGCTCCGTGGCCTGCTCGACGCTCATGGTCACGCGCACACCTCGCCGCCGCGACCGGCGCTCGCGCCGCGCGGCGACCGCGCGGCACCTCCAGAGACCCTTGTAGGCGGGACAGCCAGGCCGGAAAACGACGTCATCGCCTGAGCGCGGGTGGCGGGTGAGAACAGCATCGGGGCCGGGAGACTAGCGCGCGCAACGCGGCTCGGGGAGTCGAGTTCGACCGTTGTCGCCGCTTCCCTTTAGGGCACGAGGGGCCGAGTGGCAACCGCCGCGACGCCCCATCGTGCTTCTTCGCGTCGAGCGAGCCAGGAAAGCTCGCTCCTGGGCGCTGCCCGCCGCCAACCGGACGGCCCCGGGCGCGCTGGCGCCCGCCGCGGGCGCTGCCGGGGAGCTCACCAAAGGCCCTTGAGCTCGTCCTTGTTTTCCGCCGGCTCAGCCTCGGTGCCGGCGTACGTGAACGTGACCTGGGCGGGCTTGTCGTCCGCGACCGTGACGTCGGCCGTCTTGAGGCCATAGCGGGGGTGCCACGCCTCGAGCTTGTACTTGCCGGCAGGCACCTTCTCGATCGCGAAGGATCCGTCACCGCCGCTCACGGCGAAGAACGGGTGATCCGTCACCACGACAAAGCCGCGCATCCACGGGTGGATGTCGCAGGTGAGCTTGATGATGCCGTCGCTCCACGACTTCGTGAGCGGGTCCGCGCCCCGCGGCTGCGCCTGGTTGAACAGCGTCTCAGAGCCCTTGTAGGTGTGCACGTTGTGCAGCGTCCGGTCGCTGTTCTTGATGTCGACCTGCTGCCCGGAGACCACGCCCTGGATGCGCGGCTCATACATGCAGTCCTTCTGGTCGACGACGGCGTGGGCGTCGGGCGCCTTCCAGCTGCCCTGCACGCCCCCGACCGCGATGCGGACGAGGGTGTCCTTGAGCTTGCCGTCGTTGACGACGACAGCGTTGTAGACGACGTCCTTGTCCTGGCAGACCGGGGCGTCCTTGCGCGCGGCCGGGACCTTCATCTCGACCGGCTTGCCGGTGAGCTTGACGACCCCCTTGATCGTCCCCTTGGCTTCGGGCGTGGGCGGCGCGGGCGGCGCGGCCGCCTGTTCCGTCGCCTTCGGCGCCTCGGGCGCCTTTGGCGGCGCGCTGGGCTTCTCGGCCGAGGCCACGGGCGGGGCCGCGCTCGACGTCGCCGCCGCGCCGCCGGCGGGCCGCGAGGGCTCCTCGGGGCACCCGGCGCCGAGCGTCAGCGCGACGAGCGCGAGGGCGGACAGCGAGACGAGATCGCGACGATGCATGAGGACTCTCCCGTGCCCATGGCGCGCCACGCGAGCCTGGGCCGCGCCCCGCGAGGGCCGGTGCGAGGGAGAGACCGGCGGGACCGGACGGCCCCCGCGCCGTCCCGGCGGCGAGCATCAGGTGGAACGCTGCGCGCGGATCCCCGCGCGGCGAGGGCGTGCTTAACGAGTGTCGTCGCTCGCGTCAACCGGACGCGCCCCCGGTCGCGTCCGGTTTCCCGGCGCCCGGGAGCGCGCTCGAGGGGCGCTCGCGCTCGGTCGCGAGCACGGCCGCCCAGAAGCCGCGCTCGTCGCGCGCGGCGAGCGCGACGCAGAGGGCGGCGATCACCAGCGACAGCGCGCCGAGCGGCACCTCGGGGGCGCTGCGCGCGACGAGCAGCAGCGCGAGCGCGCCGCCGAGCGCGGGCAGCCGCGGCGGTGCGATGAGCGCGAGCGCGACGACCACCACCGCGAGCGCGGCGGCGAAGAGCTGCATCGAGAGCGGCACGACCGGCGCGGGGCGCGTGAGCAGCCGGTCGAGCGCGCGGCGGAGGAGCGCCTCGACCACGGACGCGTCGTCGGAGGCGCCCGCGAGCGCCGCCCGGGTGGCGAGCAGCGCCGAGGCGAGCGCCGCGAGCGAGAGCGGGCTGACGAGGCGCGGCCGCGGCGGCTCGGCCTCGCGCGGGCGCGCCTCGCGGCCAGCGCCGAGCGCGACCGTCGCCACGAGGACGGCCAGCGCGTCGAGCGCGAACGCGGCCGTCGCCACCGAGCTGGTCGCGCCGGCGAGCGCCTTGGAGCCGCGGTCGTTCGCCCAGACGGCGAGGAGGACGCCGGTGAGCCGCACGAGCGCGGAGGCGCCGACCAGCCCGAGCGCGGCCGCGACCGGCCGCATGAACGGCACGCGGAGCGCCTCCCAGGCGCTGCCGACGGCGAGGATCGCCGCGCTCACGCCGATCAGCGCGGCGGAGAGATCGGGCACGCGCTGCACGGTCGCGTGCAGGACGACGAGGATGACGAAGCTGCCCGCGACGATCGCGGCGATCCGCAGCGCGTACGGGACGCGGCTCCGCACGACCGCGCCGATCAGCGCCATCGCGGTGACGATCGCGCCGATCGCGAAGAGCTGCGAGGCGCCGGCGCCGGCGAGCTCGACGGCGTGCGCGGCGCGCTCGATGCCCACCGCGAGGCCGACCATCGCGGGCGCGAGCATGCGGCCGAGGATCATCGCGAGCAGGGCGAGGACGGCGAGCGGCCGGATCAGCCGGAGCACGGGCAGGCCGGCGAGCGGCGGCCGCTCGGGGGACGACGCGCGCCCTTCGGCGCGCACGGGGGACGACGCGCGCCCTTCGGCGGGCGGGGCGTCGCCGCCGTCCTCGCGGCGGGGCGAGGGAGCGGGGTCCGGTGCGGCGGAGGGAGGAGGCGGTTCGGGGGGATGGTCGATGTTGAGGAGCATTGAAGAAGAGGGCCCGTCGCTCAGCCCTTGTCCCAGGCGCGGGGGGCGTCCAGATCGGTGAAGACCGCGGCGGTCGCCGAGGCGTCGATCAGGTCCTGCATCCGCTGGCCGCCGGCCTCTTCGACGATGCGGTCGTCGTACTCGTCCGCGAGCACCGACAGATCGCGGAGGGCGACCAGGATCTCGTCGGCGTCGAGCGTCTCGCCGCCGAGGAGCGTGTGTACGATGACCACGCAGGAGCCCTGCGCGACGTAGCCGAACGCGCCGAAGCGGATACGCGCGTTCAGGCGGAGCAGCTTCATCGCGAGATCCGGCGTCATCTCGACGCCGCGGGCGAGCTGCGCCACGAGCCGCACGAGCGCGCGATCCGGCGCCCAGGGCAGGACGTGCAGGTAGACGTACGCCGTCCCCTGGCGGACCACATAGAAAT
Source organism: Sorangium sp. So ce296 (assembly GCF_051529605.1). NCBI lineage: Bacteria > Pseudomonadati > Myxococcota > Polyangiales > Polyangiaceae > Sorangium > Sorangium sp. So ce296. The sequence goes on along the minus strand of NZ_CP150325.1, from coordinate 11,379,382 downwards.
GCGGCTCGATCCGGGTGAACGCCGGAGAATCCGCGAGCGCCGCCTCGATGCGCGCGTTGGTCACTTGAACGGCCGCGTCGGAATCCTTCGACATGCCGCCGAGGATACATCGCCGCGGTCCCGGTGCAGAGCCGGGACCTAACGACGGAGCGGAAGCAGCGGTCCAGGCGGCGCCAGCGTCTTCTCGTCGCCCGGGACGGGACGCGGCGCCCTGCGCACCGGCGCCGGCTCGACCGGCGCGGCGTCGGACGCCGCCTTCAGCAGGAAGGGGCGGGCGTTGCGGGTGGAGCACGCGTCGTACGGATCCCTGTGGAACTCCCAGTGCAAGTACACGTTGCCGTCGGGTGAGACGATCGCGTCCGGCGCCTTTCCGAACGGTGACGCGCGGTGCACCGAGTTGAGCGCGACCATGTCGAACGCCGTCATGCCGCTCGGCTTCGTGACCCCGAGGCGCACGATGCTGCCGCTGTCCTTGTTCAGCACGATTTCCAGGTGCGTGACCCGGTTCTGGTTGAACGCGTGCCCCGAGGGCAGGCTCTCGAGCGACGCCAGGAACTCCTCCGCGAAGATCGGGTGGAGCCGGTTGTGGATCATGTTGATGTACGTCGCGAACGGCACCCGCGCGGCGTTGAGGGACGTCTGGTTGCCGGGCTTGACGGAGGGGTCGTAGTTCTCGATCGCGGCGCGCCACTTCTTCCACTTGTCCGTCGTCTCCCACGAGCCCCGGTGCGCGCTCTTGCGGGACGCGCCGTCCGAGGCCCGTTCCGCCCTGAGCTTCTCGTTGCCCACGGCCGCCTGCACGCCGGCCATGTTCAGGTTGAGGTTGGGCCCGCCGGGCAGCCCTGGCGCGCCGAGGCCGATCGAGCCGACGCGGACCGGGCTCTCGTAGGGCTGCGGCGTCGCCTTCTTCCCGGCGACGCGGCTCTTGCCGTCGCCGCCCGGGTTCGCCGGGTTGAGCGTGTAACCCCCGTTCGCGCCGTCGACGACCTCGGGCGACGCCGGGCCCGAGCCGCCCGCGGCGCCCCTCTCCGCCGCCGGCGCGGCGGGCGCCTGCGCCACGCGGCCGCCGCCGGTCGCGCCCGGGACGCTCTGCGGCGGCGCCGCCCGAGGCGCCTGCGCGGCCTGCGCCGGGGACGGCGGGCTGTGGTGCTCCGCGCTCTCGCTGTCGGGGCTCTTCTCGCCGGGCGCGTGCTGCTCGTTGCCGGCGCGCTCCTCGCTGTGGCCGCTGTGATCGTGGTCGCTGTCGCCGACCTTGTCCGCCGGCCCCCGCGGGCCGCTCGGGCTCCCGGGCGTGGGCGCGGGATCGTCCTGATCCTTCGAGCGGATCTGCGCCATGGTCTCCTCGGCGACCTTGTTGGCGTCGTCCGCGATCCGGTTCGCCTCGGGGTTGTCTTCCTGGTTCTTCTCGACGTGCTGACGGATGGCGATCCGCCGATCCGCCGGCAGCGGCGGCGGCGGCGGCGGCGGCGCCGGCTGGACCGGCACGACCTTGGCCACCTCTTCCTTGGGCGGCTCCGGCTTGGGCGGCGCCTTCGCCTGGCGCGGCGGCTCCGCCTTTGGCGGCTTCCGCGGCGGCGGCTCCGCCTTGGTCGGCTCTGGCTTCTGCTGCGGCTCGGGCGGCGCGTCCTTGTCGGGCTCGCCGTCCGGCGACCGCTCCGGCGGCGCCAGCGGGGCGGGAGGCGGCGTCGCCGCCACGCCGTCGGTCAGCACCTCGAACGTCGTGTCGGCCGGGCGGAGGCCCTCCCGCACCGCGTGGACCATCCGGCGGAGCTGCGCCCGATCCTCGATGACCTGCGCCACCTCGACCGCGCCCCCGCCGCCCGCCATGTGCGCCACGATCGCCGCGCAGACCCACAGGGCGAGCGGGATGTGGGCGGCGTCGCGCGACATGGTCGCTCAGCGCCTCCGCGCCGCAGAGGCCGCACCGCGCGATGTGGCGCAGCCGGAACAGCAGCGAACGACGGTCACCGGTGGCACCTCCAGACTCCGCGTGAACGATCTGCTCGAACAGTACGCCAGTACGCCGATGCGAAAAGCGCACCCAGGAAGCGCCTCGAACCTAGCATCCGGGGATCAGCACAGCAACGGTCGGCGCGCGCCGGGCCCTCGCTTCTGCCGCGTCCGCCGCCGCGCGAGCGGAGCGGCCCGCGCGCACCCGGCGCGGCCCGCGCGCACCCACCCCGCGCGCGCACGAGGGCCGCGCGCGCAGCCCCGGGCGGCGCGCTCGCGCCGCGCGCTCCGCGGACGGCGCGATCAGAGCTTGTTGATCGCGTCCCAGTGCTCCGCGATCTCCTGCGCCGTCCAGACACCGCCCTCGTCCTTGAACTTTCCGGGGCTCTGAACGACCTTGTAAATGTACATCTGCGCGCCGGCGACGGCGAGGACGTTGCCGGTCCGATCGGCGCACAGGTCGGACGCGAGGAACAGCGCCGCGGGCGCGACGTGCGCCGGCGTGAGCGTGTCGCCGGCCGACTGGAACATGGGCAGATCCTCCGTCATGCGGGTCTTGGCGATGGGCGCGACCGCGTTGACGGTGATCCGCTGCTTCTGCAGCTCGATCGCGGCGGTGCGGGTGAGCCCGTAGATGCCGGCCTTGGCAGCCGCGTAGTTGGCCTGTCCGAAGTTGCCGAGCATCCCCGAGACGCTCGTGGTGTTCACGATCCGCCCTCCCTCGCCCTGCCCGACCATCTGCTTCGCGGCGGCCTGCGTGCACAGGAACGTCCCCTTCAGGTGAACGGCGATGACGGCGTCCCACATCCCCTCATCCATCTTGAGGAGCGTCTTGTCGCGGAGGATGCCCGCGTTGTTCACCAGGATGTCGACCCTGCCGAACGCGTCGACGGCGGTCTTCACGATCCTCGCCGCGCCCTCGGGGGTCGCCACGTTGTCGAAGCTCGGCGCGGCCTGCCCGCCCGCGGCCCGGATCTCCTCCGCGACCTGCGCCGCCATCGCGTCGCTCGAGCCCGACCCGTCGCGCGCGCCGCCGAGATCGTTGACGACGACCTTCGCGCCCTCCCGGGCGAAGAGCAGCGCCTCCTCGCGGCCGATCCCGCCGCCGGCTCCCGTGATGATCGCGACCTTTCCGTCGAGCAAGCCCATCGCAGAGTCCTCCTGATCCGCGCGCCGGCGCGCCGCGCCGGTCCGTTTTCGCGCGGAGCTTCGCACAGCGGGCCGCGACCTGGGCGCACATTCGTGCGGGCGGGCGGCGTGACGTGAACGCGCGCGCGAGCGGGCCCTTCCGGCGGCGCCGCCTACCTATCTACCTACCTACCCTACCTACCCGCGCGCGCACGTCGGCCGCCTGCCCGCGCCGCTTCTTTGCCCGATCGCGGGCGGCGATGATAACGCCGCGATCGCGATGCAACTGCCCAGCCGCCTTTCCACGTCGACCCTGGGAGACCTGCTCGGCGCGCTCTACCGCGAGAGGACCACCGGGCTCCTGGAGCTCTGCGAGCTCAGGACGCCGAGCGGCTCCACGGTGCCCGGCCGGCAGCACAGGATCCAGCTCTTCTCCGGCCTGGTGACGGCCGTCGAGACGCCGCTCCGGGTGCCGCGGCTCGGCGAGATCCTCGCGCGGGAGGGCTCGGCGCCCGAGCCGTCGATCCAGCGGCTCGCCGCGCTCGTCGCCGCGCACCGGGGGCGCCGGACCGGCGAGGTGCTCGTGGCCGCGGGGCTCATCCCCGAGAGCGCGGTCGAGCGCGCGCTCCGGATCCAGCTCCGCGCCCGCCTCGAGGCGCTCTTCGCCATCGAGGAGGCGACCATCTGCTTCCACACGGCGAGGCCGCTCGCCGCGTCGCTGCGGCAGACCGGCCCGCTCTCGCCGAGCGACTTCCTCCACGGCCGCCCCCGCGCGCGGGATCGCTACCGGCGCGCCGCGAGCGCGGGCGCCGCGCGCGGCGGGGCGTCGAGCGGCGCATCGTCATCGAGCGCGCCGCCGCGCGGCGGGTCGTCGAGCGCGCCGCGCGCCGCCCGGGTGGACGAGCCGCGCCGCCGGGCCCTCGAGGTGCTCGGCCTGCGCGAGGGCGCGACCGAGGCCGAGATCCGCCGCAGCTTCCGCCGCCTCGCCGCCGTCCTGCACCCCGACCGGGGCGCGTCGCAGCCCGTCGAGCGCGCGCAGCGCACCGCGCGGTTCGCCGAGCTCTCGGCCGCCTACCACCTGCTCGTCGCCTGAGCGCCGCCTGCCGCCGCGTCGCCGGCCGCCGCATCGCCTGCCCCCTAGACCCTGCCCACGAGGCGCTCGACAAGGAACGACGCCACGGTGATCGGCTTCGTGCCGGGGCCGAAGCCGGCGTCGAAGCCGAGCTCGACGGCGAGGTTGTGATCGATGCGCGGGCCGCCGAGGAGCAGGATCACCTTGTCCCGGAAGCCCTGGCGCGTCGCCATCTCGACGAGGGCCGCCGCGTTCTCCTTGTGGCAGTTCCGCTGCGTGATCACCTGCGAGACCAGGATCGCGTCGGCGCCGAGCGCCTTGGCCCGCTCGCAGAGCTCGGCGTTCTCGACCTGCGCGCCGAGGTTGTGGGCGTCGAAGCACTTGAAGCTCTCGAGGCCCTTCTCTCCGGCGAAGCCCTTGTAGTTCAGGATCGCGTCGATACCCACGGTGTGCGCGTCGCTGCCGGTGCAGGCGCCCACGACCACGATCTTGCGGCCGAGCTTCTTCGCCTGTTCCTCGATCTGGTCGCGCGTGAGGGGCTGAGCCGCGAGCTCCTCCACCTCGATGTCCGAGGTGTCGACCCCGTGCTGGGAGTGGCCGTACACGACGAAATAGGTGTGCTCCCGGCTGGCCTGCTCCATGGCCGTGACCAGGGGCTCGCGCAGCCCGTGCGCCTCCGCGAAGCGCTTCGCCGCCTCGCGCGCGCGGTCGCCCGGCAGGACGCGGAGGGTGAACGACATCTGGACCATCCCGTCGCCCTCGCGGTCGCCATACGCACGCAGGATGTTTCGCTGTGTCATGCTCACCTCGGTCTCACGGGGCGGAAGGGGCCGATCCCCATCAACAGTAGCGCCGGGCGGCCGCGCGTGGCCAGTGCCATCGCGCGACGGAGAGGGCGCGCAGCGGCTCGCGAAGACAGCGGAGAATGCCTTTTGAAGACGTCAGTGAGGTGGCTTCCGGGGCCAGCTCCCGTCGGGCTCCGGAACATGGGGAAGAAGCGCCGCCAGGGCGCCGAGGACGCCAGGAGGGCCAGAGATCTCCCCTCTTGGCGTCCTTGGTGTCTTGGCGGTCTTCTCTCCGTTCCCGCCGCGCCGCGCCGCCAGCGCACGGAGGCGGGGCGACCTACGAGCGCTCCAGCACCTCGAGGACCGGATTCAGGTACTCCGGGTGCCGGGCCACGACGCCCGCGTACCCCTTCCCCCCGGTGCGCGTGCGCTTGACGTCGCCGAACGCGCCGCGCCCGATCGCGTCCCAGAGGGTCTCCCGCTCGACCTCGCCGAGGAGCGCGTGCGCCTTGTCGAGGACCTCGCGGGCGCGCGACTCGACGATGCCGCCCGGCTTCCACTGGATCTCGTCGCCGAGGTGGCGCGCCGCCGTGAAGATGTAGCGCGCGCTCTTCAGCGAGAGATACCGGTCCATGAGCAGCGGTGTGTGGATCGCCTCGCTGAACATCCCGAGCAGCTCGATCGACTGGCCGGTCGTGATCCCGACCAGGTTGAACATCGCGTCGTGGACGTGGCTGTGGAAGATGTCGCCCGTCTTGAATTTCGTGGGCGGCATCCACTTGATCGGGTGCCGATCGAAGATCTGCCGGACGAGCTGGGCCTGGGCGAGCTCGAAGAGGAGGCTGTCCTCGAGCCAGGGGTTGATCTCGAACGCGTGGCCGAGGCCCATCTGCTCCTCGCGCAGGCCCGCGCGCCGGGCGAACGCCTCGTTGATGAACTGCGACGCGAGCACCGTGTGGGCCTTCTCGACGGCATCGGCGGTCGTGAGGTAGTTGTCCTCTCCCGTGTTGATGACGATCCCGCTCCTCGCGATGATCCGGCGGGAGAAGTACTGATCGATGAACGTCCGCTGCATGTTGATGTCGCGGAACAGGATCCCGTACATCGCGTCGTTGAGCAGCATGTCGAGCCGCTCGACCGCCGCCATCCAGGCGATCTCGCTCATGCACAGGCCGGACGAGTAGTTCGTCTGCGCCAGGTAGGTGCCTGTGTCGCGGGTCGCCTCGTCGGTGGCGCGGCGGATGATCCGGAAGTTCTCCTGGGTCGCGTACGTGCCGCCGTACCCCTCGGTGGTCGGCCCCTCCGGGACGTAGTCGAGGAGCGACTGGGCGGTCGCGCGGATCACGGCGACGATGTCGGCCCCGGCGAAGCCGGCGGCCTTGGCCTGGACGGCGTCGTCGTAGATGTTCCCGGTCGCGACGATCACGTACTTGAGCGGCGCGACGCCGACCCGGTGCGCCGCCTTGTGGGCCTCGCGCTCCTCGCGGGCCCGGTCGATCCGGGCGATCGCCTCCCGCGTCGCCGCCTCGAGCGCGCCGCGCGCCTCCTCCGCGGTCGGGCCCGCGCCGAAGTCGGCCGCCTCGCTGAACGCCAGCGCCTCGGCCGCCTCCTGCACCGAGGCGGCGCCCTCGCAGAGCGCCCGGCCGAGGTGGTACGCGACGCCCCAGCCCAGCTGCCCCGCCTTGTGGATGCGATCCACGAGCGCGTTCACGAGCGGCGTCCCCTCCGCATCGGCGCCGACCACGCCGTAGGCCCGGGCCACCGTGCGCTCGACGCCGACCGTGGTGTGGCGGTCGATGAAGCGCTGCACCTCGTCCGCGATGTCGGCGGCAAACGCGCGGCACGCCTCCACCTTTTCCTGCTCCACGGGGACGGTCGTCATGGATTTCTCCGGGGCAGGCGGTCTTAGCGCACTCTCACCGCGGCCGGTACTCCGGCGCCGGCTCCGCGCCGGAGCGGCCGGCCGCGAGCGGCGCGGCGTCGGCGCGCTCGGCGCGCGGATAGGCGACGCGCCGCGGCAGCATGGCGGCATGGCGCGCGGCGGCGGCGGCGGCGTGCGGGCCCGAGCGTGCGCCGCGCGGCGGGCGGCGCTAGACGGGGGGCATGGGCAAGCTCATCCTGCTCTTCACGGCGGTCCCCATCCTGGAGCTCTGGCTGCTCCTGTCGATCGGCGACCGCATCGGCTTCTGGCCGACGGTGGCAATCGCGCTCGGAACGGCCGTCCTCGGGGCGGCGCTCGCGAAGCACGAGGGGCTCAAGGTGCTCGCCTCCTGGCGGGGCGCGATGGCCGAGGGCCGCGTCCCGGACGAGGGGCTCACCGGCGGGCTGCTCGTGCTCGTCGGCGCGGCGCTGCTCATCACGCCGGGGGTGCTGACCGACGTGGCGGGGCTCGTGCTCCTGCTCCCGCCCGCGCGCCGCCGGATCGCCGCGGCCGTGCGCGAGCGGTTCGAGCGGCGCGCGGCCGCGGCGAGCGCCGCCGGCTTCGGCGGGTTCGGCGGGTTCGGCGCGGGCAACGGGGCGTTCTTCAGCATGAGGGTCATCGACCTCGGCGGCGGGCCGTTCGGCGGACGCGGCGCGGAGCGCCCTGGCGCGCCCCGCGAGCGGCCGGCGTCAGGCCAGGTCATCGACGTCGAGGCGGAGGTGACCGAGGAGGACGAGCGCGGCGGGCAGGCGCGAGAGACGCGACGACTGCCCCGCTGACGCCGCGGTGACATCGACGTTTCGTCGAGCGCACGCGCCCTCCGCGCACGAGCGACTCTGGCGCTCGACGCCCGAACAGCCGCGTCAGGAGCCGGCGAGACACGCGAGCAACGACATCAGATGATGATTCACGCTCGGGCTGCATGAATGAAACGACAAAGAAACAAAGCCTATTGTAGGCTGCTCAACGTCGTCGGAGAGGTCCGACATCTCAGGAGAAGCGACATGAAGATCTGAGCTCACACAACGTCCCGCGACAACGCACAAGGAATCCAACGCAGCAACCCCTATGCAAGATCCAACTCGAACCGCGATCCCATCGACACCACCGCGCCGCCCGGGTACCGGCGCGAAGAACGGCTCTGGCACGGCGTCCAGCCCCGAACAAAAAGGGCGCGCTCACCTGGGCGCGGCCCGCGCGGCGATGCGCCAGCGGCCCCACGTCCTGCCCTCGCGGAGGGTCCCGCGATGAGGCTCATCAAATCCATGGCCGGCTGGCTGCTCGGGTACGTCGATCCGAGGGAGCCTCTCGGCAGCTCGCTGATCAACGCCATCTCCCGGCTGCCCATCAACCTCGCCGCCGACGCCGTGTGCCTCCGGAAGAACGCGGACTCCGGCGCGCTCGAGGTCCTCCTGACCCAGCGAGGAGCGTCGGAGTCGAGCCCCGGAGCGTGGTGCTGCCCGGGGAGCGTCCTCTCGCCCGGCGAGCAGCCCGAGCACGTGCTCCACCGGGTCGGCATGACGATCTCCGACTTCACGTTCGTCGGCGACTACTTCTCGGCCGCCGCGCGCGGCTGGATGCTCTCCCGGGTCCATCAGGCGAAGCTCGCCGAGGTCCCGGCCACCGGCACCTGGTGGCCCGTCGAGCAGCTGCCGAACAACATGGTGCCCAAGCACCGGGAGCAGCTCATTCCGATGGCGATCAAGGCCTTCCACGCCCAGCGCGCGAAGCTCGCGCCGAAGGTCGCCCCCGCGCCGGTCACGTGAGCAGCGCGCCGCGCGGCCCCTCGCCGGCCGCGCGAGCGGGCCCCGCCCCCCTCGAGGCCTCCTGCCACGACCATCGCCGCCGCCGCGCAGGCCAGCGATCTCCTCCGGGTGTTCTGTTCCGGGTGTTCTGTTCCGGGTGTTCTGTCCCGGTCGTGGCCATCTCTGCCCGGAGAGAGCTCGTATGAAGGGCGGGAAGCCGGCCGCGGCGATGGGGAGCCCGCGCACACCGGGGAACCTGGAGCGGAAGCGGAAGGAACCGTAGGGGATCCGCGCCGGCCGTCCGCTCGCGATGCCCGCCGCCGGCCGCTATGGTTCGCGCGCCGCTTGGGTTACGCTGCGCGGTACGGCTGTGGATCCCCGCGGCGGCGCCCTCCGCAGGTGATTCCGCAGGAACATGGAATCCATGACGGTCGACAAGACAGCTCTCATCGTGGGAGGAACGGGCCTGGTCGGCGGCCACTGCTTGCGCCTCCTCGTGCAGCAACCCGCGTACGCGCGGGTCGTCGCCCTGCTGCGCCGCCCGGCCCCGATCGAGGACCCGCGGCTCTCCCAGCGCATCGTCGACTTCGATCGACTGGACGGCGCGGAGTTCGCCGGCGTCACCGACGTGTTCTGCGCGCTCGGGACGACCATCGCCAAGGCCGGCTCCGAAGAGGCCTTCTACCAGATCGACTATCGTTACCCGATCACCATCGCCAGGCTCGCCGAGAAGGCGGGAGTGAAGCAGTTCGTCCTGGTCTCCTCCGTGGGCGCCGATCCGCGCTCGACCAGCTTCTACCTGCGCGTGAAGGGCGAGCTGGAGCAGGAGCTCTCGGGGGCGAGCTTCGCGTCGGTCCACGTCCTGCGCCCGAGCCTGCTCCTCGGCGAGCGGGGCGAGGTCAGGAAGGGAGAGGCGATCGGCGTCGCCGCGGCGCAGACGCTCCGGTTCACGATGAAGGGCGGCCTCCGCAGGTACCGCCCCATCGACGCGAGGACCGTCGCCGGCGCGATGGTGGCGGCCGCGCTCCAGGGGAGCCCCGGCCGCCACGTCTACCACTTCGACGACATGGAAGCGCTCGCCAAGGGCGTCGGCGTGGTCCAGGCCTGATCGCCGCGCCGCCCAGGCGCGCGCGCGCCGGCGGCGCGAGGCCGGCGGCGGCCCCCGGGCGACCCGCGCGCCGCCATGGCGCCGCCACCCCCGGCGCGACGCAAGCCCACGAAAGTGCTAGGGCTCGCCGCGGGCACGGCGCTCGCTCGACGCCGCCGCCATGATCTTCGCTGAGCCCCCCTCGCCGATCGTGACCGAGCGCCTCCCCTCCTCCCCGCTGCGCCCTCCGGAGGGCCCGCCCCCGTCGATCGACGCCGTGCTCGCGGATCGGTTCGGCATCGCGTCGTTCCGGCCATGGCAGCGCGAGGCGATCGACGCCCTGCTCGGGGGCGCGGGCCGCGTCCTCGTCGTCGCGCCGACCGGCGGCGGCAAGTCGCTCTGCTACCAGCTCCCGGCCGTCGCCTTGCCCGGCACGACGCTCGTCCTGAGCCCGCTCATCTCCCTGATGGAAGATCAGGTGCGCGCGCTCGAGGTGCGCGGCATCCCCGCGACGTTCGTCGCCTCCAGCCTCCCGCGCGAGGAGAACGGCCGCCGCCTCGCCGCCCTGCGCCGCGGCGAGTACAAGCTCGTCTACGCCGCCCCCGAGCGCCTCGCCTTCGACGGCTTCCTCGAGGCGCTCGCCGAGAGCCGGCTCTCGCTCGTCGCCGTCGACGAGGCGCACTGCATCGTCCAGTGGGGGCACGACTTCCGGCCCGACTACCTGCGCATCGGCGCCGCGCTCGCGCGGCTCCGCCCGCCCCGGGTCCTCGCCTGCACCGCGACGGCGACCCCCGACGCGCGCGACGAGATCATCCGGCGCCTCGGCTGGCCGCGGAGCTCGCCCGGCGACGACGACGTCGGCGCCGCGGGCGAGCCCGGGCCGGAAGGGCCGCCGCCCAAGGTCATCCTGCGCGGGTTCGCCCGGCCCAACCTCCACCTGCAGGTCTCCGCGGTGGACGGCCCGCGCGAGGCCGGGCGCCTCACGGCGCGCGCGCTCCTGGACGCCCTCGGCGACCCCGGGCGGCCCCGCGGCGCCGGCATCGTGTACGCCGCCACCCGCAAGGGGGCGGAGCGCCTGGCCGAGGCGCTCCGCGACGCCGGCTGGAACGCCGAGGCGTACCACGCCGGCCTCGCCCCCGAGTCGCGCGCGCGCCTGTCGGCCGGCTTCGCGGATCGCAGCCTCTCCGTGGTGGTCGCCACGAACGCCTTCGGCATGGGCATCGACCGGCCCGACGTGCGCCTCGTCGTGCACGCCCAGCCGCCGTCGTCGATCGAGGCCTACTACCAGGAGGTCGGCCGCGCCGGCCGCGACGGCGACCCGGCCCGCGGCCTGCTCCTGTTCGCGCCCGCGGACATCGCGCTGCGCCGCCGGCTCTGCCAGCTCGGCGAGGGGGGCGCCGAGGCGAGCGCCGACGACGCCGCGCGCGCGTGGGGGCTCTTCCGCGAGCTCCTCCGCTACATCGACGCCGCGACGTGCCGGCACGACTTCATCCTCCGCTACTTCGGCGACGAGGCCGAGTCGCTCGGCGGCTGCGGCCACTGCGACGTCTGCCTCGAGGTCGACGCCCTGGAGGAGAGCGACCCGGCCGCGCTCGCCCGCGACAACGACCTCGTGCGCCGCGCGCTCGCCGGCGTCGCGCGGGCGAAGGGCGGCGCGGGGATGCAGGCGATCGCGTCGATGCTCATCGGCGAGTCGAACGAGCGCGTCCGCCGCATGGGGCTCGACCGGCTCTCCACCTTCGGCGTCCTCCAGGGGAAGCGCCACGACGAGGCCATGTCGATCCTGCGGGTCCTGCTGGCGAACGCCTGGATCGATCTCACCACCGGCGAGTTCCCCGTCCCGCTCGTCACGCCCGCGGGCTGGCGCGTGATGCGCGGCGAGGTGCCCGCCCGGGTGCGGCTCCCGGTCCCCGCCGCGCGCCGGCGAGCTCCGCGCCGATCGGCGGCCCCCTCGCCCGCCGCGCGCCCCGCGCCGGCCGCGCGCGCGTCCTCCGCGGCGGCCCACGACCGCGCGCCGGCCGCGCCCGTCGCCTCCTCGCCCGCGCAGGCGGACCCCGGGGTCGAGCTCGAGGCGCGGGACGTCCCGCTGTTCGAGGCGCTGCGCGCCCACAGGGCCGCGCTCGCCAAGGAGAAATCGCTGCCCGCCTACGTCATCGCGCACGACCGGACGCTCCGGGAGATCGCGCGGATCCGGCCCGTGTCGCTCGACGATCTCGCGCTCGCGCGCGGCATGGGGCAGGCGAAGATCTCGAGCTACGGCGAGGGCATCCTCCGCGTGGTGCGGGAGTTCTCGGGCGCCTAGCCGATAAAGCCGAGCCCGCGCGCGTCGCTGTCGCCGGGCCGGATGCGCCGGCGCACGGGAGGCGCGGAGGCGGGGAGAGCGCTCGAGTCGTCTCTCGCCCCGTCTCCGCGCCTCCCGGCGCGGCCGTGCCTGCGCTTCACGCGTGGCCCGCGACGCGGAGCTCCGCGATCAGCTGGCCATCCAGGCTGACGAAGGTCGTGAGCCGGCCCTCGACGTTGATGAAGACGTCGAGCATCACGCCGGCGCCGAGATCCACGACGTGAAGATCGTCCTTGAGGACCACCGCCGGGGCCTCGCCTCCCCTCGGCGGCCGCCTGGATTCCCGTTCCATGGCCTTCTTCGAGTTCATGCCCCCCTCCGCCCGCTGGCCCGTCCGAGCCGCGCGCCCCCGGAGCCACCTCCGCGCGCCGCGCGGCCCCGCCGGGCGCGATCGCGCGCGCGCGACGCCGCGCTCGCCAGCGGACACGACAAGCGCGTTCCATGCCGTGCTCGCACGGCCGAAGTGATCCTTCCCTTCACGCAGCCCCCTTTCTCTCCGCTCCTCGCCCGACCCGCAGCGCCCTCCATTTCATCGGATCCGTGTGGCGGGAAGATAGGAAGTTCAGGGGACGATCGGACTTTTCTTCCCGCCTTCCCATGCTCCCGCGTGAGCCGGACAACCACGGATCACCAGGCAACCGCGGCCTTCCGCTCGACCGCGCCCGGGGCGCAAGCGACGCCGAACCGGGCCGCGGCGGCCCTTCTCAGCTCCCCCGCGCCCAGGACGCAAGCGACGCCGCGGCGCCCACGGAGACCCTGCCCGAGGAGAGCACCTCGCCGAGCGCCGGCTGCTCCAGGAGCGTCGCCTCGACCCGCAGCAGCGCCGGCAGGTAGACGACCTCCCGCGCCAGACCGCCGCCCCGGTGGACCCGCGCCGCGATGCGCAGGGCGTCGGCGGTGGAGCGCGCGCCGCGCGCCTCGAGCAGCCGCGCGGTCTCGACGAAGCTGGCGCCGCGCTCGACGCTCCGCGCGGCGAGGTGGCGCAGCCCGAGCTCGACCCGGCGGGCGCCGACCAGGTACCCCGCGGCGCGCTCGCGGGCGAGCGCCCAGCCCTCCTGGTCGTCGCCGCCGTTCGCCGTCCCGATCGCGAAGATCCCGAGCGGCAGCGCCGCGGCGCGCACGCCCGGCGCCGCGTGCCCCTCGATCTCGTGCAGCACGGTGCGCTCCACGTCGTCGCGCGTGAGCATGCGCCCCCGCGCGACCTGGATCACCCCGTCGCCCGTCGCGGCGAGCGGCGCGATGTCGGCGATCACGACCCGGAGCGGCAGGCGCCGCGCCCCGATCTCGCGCCGCATCCGCGACACGAGCGACCGGGGCGAGCGCGCGTCGTCGCTCCGCACCCGCGCCTCGTCGCCCGCGGTCGCGCCCGCGCCCTGCTCGACCCAGGCCGCGGCGAGCGCGTCCGCCTGCTCGTCGAACGCGTCGCGCGCGGCGTAGCGGCGGCGCGCGGCGGCCCAGCACCCCGCCCCGCCCGCGGCCTCGCAGATCGCGGCCTCCGCGGCGAGCTCGAGGGCGCGGCCGGCGTAGACCGCGCCGAGCTCCCCCAGATCCGCGAGCCGCTCGGCCGCCGTGTCCATCGCTATCCGGAGATCGCTGTGGTCCTGCGCGGGCGCATAGACGAACCGCGGGACCTCCCCGCCCCCCTTGCCCCACGCCGCGGCGAGCCGCGCGAGCTCCTCGACGAGGTTCACCGGCGTGCTCGAGCCGACCACGCGGATCCGCCGCGCCGCGGCGCCGAGGAGCCGATCCGCGTCCGGCACCCAGGCCGGCGGCCCCGAAGGCCTAGCCCGAGGACGCCGCGCCACGCTCCGCTGCCCCTTTCACGTTCGCCCTCGCCCCGCTGGCTCCCGCCTCGCTCGCTCCCGTCCTGCCCGCCCCCACGCCGCTGGCTCCCGTCCTGCTCGCCCCGTGAGCGCGCCGCGCGCCCCCCGCCGCGCGCGTCAGAGCAGGTTCGCCGCGAGCTCCGCGAGCTCGCTGCGCTCGCCCTTGGCGAGCACCACGTGCCCCGCGATGCGCTCGCGCCGGAACCGCTCCGCCACCACGAGCAGGCCGTTCGACGCGTGATCCACGTACGGGTTGTCGATCTGCTGCGGATCGCCCGTCAGCACGATCTTGGTCCCCTCGCCGCACCGGGTGATGATCGTCTTCACCTCGTGCGGGGTGAGGTTCTGGGCCTCGTCCACGATGAGGTACTGGTGCGGCAGGCTGCGCCCGCGGATGTAGGTCAGCGGCTCGACCTGGATGCGCCCGCTCTCCAGGAGCTCCACGAAGCCGCGCGCGTCGCGCCCCGGCTTCGCGCCGCCGTTCGAGAACAGGAACTCGAGGTTGTCGAAGATCGGCTGCATCCACGGGTTCAGCTTCTCGTCCACGTCGCCCGGAAGGAAGCCCAGATCGCGCCCGAGCGGCATGATCGGCCGGCTCACGAGCAGCCGGCTGTAGGCGTTGTCCTCCGTCGTCCGCTTGAGCGCCGCCGCGAGCGCCAGGAGCGTCTTGCCCGTCCCCGCCTTGCCGATGAGCGTGATCAGCCGGACGGAATCGTCGAGCAGGAGGTCGAGCGCGAAGGCCTGCTCCTTGTTGCGCGGCCGGACCCCCATCACCCCCTCCCGCCCGACGCGGAGCGCGACGATCTGCCCGCGCGCCGCGTCGAAGCGCCCGAGCGCCGTGTGGCTCGGCGCCCCCGCGTCGCGGAGGAGAACCGCCGAATTCGGCAATAAATCCGCGAGGTTGGCGCCGGCGAGGAAGCCGTTCTGGAAGAACGCGTCGACCTCGGCGCCGGGCACCTCGAGCTCCACCACCGACTGCTCGATGGCCGGATCGTGCACCCGCTGGTTCTCGTACGTCTCCGCCGGGATCCCGAGCGCGTCGGCGCGGATCCGGAGGTTCGTGTCCATGGTCACGAAGATGGTCGGCCGGTCCTTGTGCCGGTCGCGGATGTCGATCGCCGTCTGCAGGATGGCGCTGTCCTGCGAGCCCGACTCCAGCCCCACGAGCAGCTCCGGCCGCCGCTCCGGGATCGCGATCCGCAGGGTGCCGCCGCTCTCCAGGAGCACACCGGTCGCCAGCGTGCCGGCGCCGCGGACCTCGTCGAGCAGCCGGGCGATGGTCCTCGCGTTGCGCCCGCGCTCCGAGCCCTCCCGCTTGAACTGATCGATCTCCTCGATCGCGTAGATCGGGATGATGACGTCGTTGTCCTCGAACTTGAAGATCGCGTGGGGATCGTGGAGCAGGACGTTCGCGTCGAGAACGTAATTCTTCTTCATAGGGGCGAGCGCGACGGCGTAGCCGCCTGAGGCGACGGGCGCAAGGGCGTGTTGCGCCGCCCGCCCCGGGGATGTCGCCATCCGGAGATCGGCAGGAGCTCCTCGCCGACATCGGAAGAAATACCGAGCTTCGACTCGGCCGGATCCGGGAGATCGCCCGCGGCGCCGCGGCGTCTGCGGCGCCTCCATGCGATTCCAGGCGGGTCGCCGCCGTCACAGATCGATCCGGTAGTCCTTGATCTTGTAGAGCAGCGCCCGGTGGCTGATCTCCAGCACCTCGGCGGCCTTGGTCCGGTTGCCCTTCGTCTTCTGGAGCGCGCGCCGGATGAGGATCTCCTCGATGACGCGCGAGGTCTTCTTGATCGACAGCTCGCCGCTCGTCAGCTGCATCTGGATCGGGTCGCGCGCCTCGCGGATCCGCTCGGGCAGGTCGGCCTCGCCGATGCGCTCGCCCTCGCAGAGCACCATGGCGCGCTCGACGGTGTTCTCCAGCTCCCTCACGTTGCCCGGCCACCGGTACTCCAGGAGCAGCCGCCGCGCCTCGGGCTCGAAGCCGCGGATGTTGATGCCGAACCGCGCGTTGTTCCTCGCGAGGAAGTGATCCATGAGGATCGGGATGTCCTCCCGCCGCTCCCGGAGCGGCGGGATCGCGATCGGGAGCACGTTGATCCGGTAGAAGAGGTCCTCGCGGAACCGGCCGGCCTGCGTCTCGGCCAGGAGGTCGCGGTGCGTCGCCGCGAGGATGCGGACGTCGACCTTGATGTCCTTGTTGTCGCCCAGGCGGCGGATCGTCTCCTCCTGGAGCACCCGGAGCAGCTTCACCTGGAGCGAGAGCGGCAGCTCGCCGATCTCGTCGAGCAGCAGCGTGCCGTGGTTCGCCTGCTCGAACAGCCCCGCCCTGTCGTTCACCGCGTCGGTGAACGCGCCCCGCTTGTACCCGAAGAGCTCGCTCTCCAGCAGGTTCTCCGGGATGGCGCCGCAGTTGACCGCGACGAACGGCCCGCCGCGGCGGCCGGACCTCCGGTGGATCGCCCGGGCCACGAGCTCCTTGCCGACCCCGCTCTCGCCCGTGATCAGCGCCGTTGTCTTGTAGTCGGCGACCTTCGCGATCGTCTTGAAGATCGCCTGCATCGGCGGGCTCTTCGCGAGGATCTCCTCGAACAGGTTCTCTCGCCGGATCTCCTGGCGCAGCGCGCGGTTCTCGCGGCGGAGCGCCTCCCGCTCCTCGGCCTTGCGGAGCGTGAGCAGCACCTCCTCCGCCTTGAACGGCTTCTGGATGTAGTCGTAGGCGCCCGCCTTCATCGCCTCGATGGCCATGTCGACGTTGCCGTAGGCGCTCATCACGATGACCGTGGCCTCGTTCCCCTTCGCCTTGAGCGTCGCCAGGAGGTCGAGGCCGCCCATCCTGGGCATCCGGACGTCGGTGAGGATCACGTCGGGCCCGAACGTCTCGACCATCGCGAGCGCCTCCTCGCCGCTCGAGACCGCCTCGACCTCATAGCCATCCCGCTTGAGGAACGTGCGCACCACGAGGCGCAGGTTTTCTTCGTCGTCAACGACTAGGACGCGGCGCATAGACCCTGAAAACTTTTCCTACACCGGCGCGCATCACTCCGCAACGAGTTGCATCTCGCCGCATGCCGCGGTGCGGTCATCCGCGGGGAGCCGCCGCATGCCGCGGTGCGGTCATCCGCGGGGAGCCGCTGCATGCCGCGGTGTGGTCATCCGCGGGGAGCCGACCTCGGACGTGGGGCGCGAGCGCGGGCGACCGGGAGGGCGGCGAGCGGGCTCTGCGAAGGGCGACGCGCACCGCGCGAAGGCCGCTGCGCGACGCGGAATGCGCCTGCGCGGCGCGCCGTGCTCCGCGGCGGCCGCGCGGGGCTGTACCCGTTGACGCAGGTCGCGCAGGCTGCTTTAGCGGCGACGCGCACCGGAAGCGAGCAGGGCCGCGGACGGCCCGACGTGATACGCCGGAGCGGCCTTCGCGGGCAGGACCGCGTCCCTTAACCGATCGCGTGAGGAGCCAGGGCATGAGCATGAAGGATCGTCTGGTCGACCAAGCAAAGAAGCTCGCCTCGTCGAGCACGGTCGTCCGAGTCGTCAGCAACGATCGCGTGATGCGGCTCGCCACCGGGGTCATGGATGCGAAGAACCGCCTGCGCGCCGCCCGGGAGCGGGCCGCGGAGGCGTGGGACATCCTGCTGAACGGGCACGCGCTCCCGAATATCGATCCGGCGCTCGACGACGAGGCCGGCGTCCACGGGGCGACGCCGGCCCGCGCGGCGTCGCCGCGGCCCGCTGCGCGCGCCGCGGGCGCCGCGGGGCTGTCGGCCGTCGAGGAGGCGGCGAGCGCCTCGCCCGAGCGGTCCGCCGCCCGCCCGCACGTGAACGGCGTCGGCTCGAACGGCGCGGCCGTGAACGGCGCCGGCGCGAACGGCGCGGGCACCTACGTGGCGGCGGCGGCCGAGCAGCAGCTCGCGACCCAGATGGCGGCGCGGACGTCGCTTTCGCGGATCGGCGGGCGCGACGTGTTCGAGAAGGCGTACAAGTTCATGACCGCGGACAACGCCCGCGCCATGGGGGTCTACCCCTTCTTCCGCCCGCTCGACTTCAACAACGGCCCGGAGGCGCAGCTCGAGGGGCGGACCGTGATCATGCTCGGCTCGAACAACTACCTCGGGCTGACGACCCACCCGAAGGTGCGGGAGGCCGCGCGGAACGCCATCGACAAGTACGGCACGAGCATGACCGGCTCGCGGCTCGTGAACGGCTCGATGCGCCTCCACAACGAGCTCGAGGAGAAGCTCGCCGCCTACCACGGCAAGGAGGCGGGGCTCGTGTTCACGACGGGCTACCAGGTGAACATCGCGACGATCTCGGCGCTCCTCAGCAACAAGCGGAGCGTCGCGATCATCGACAAGGACGATCACGCGTCGATCTACGACGGCGTGCGGCTCGCCCAGGCGACCGGCGCCCGGATGGTCCGCTACAAGCACAGCGACCCCGCGGCGCTCGACAGCGCGCTCTCCGAGATCGCCGACACCGAGGGGGCGCTCGTCATCACCGACGGCGTCTTCAGCGCCCAGGGCGAGATCGCGAACCTGCCCGGGATCGTCGAGGTGGTGAAGAAGCACAAGGCGCGGCTCCTGGTCGACGACGCGCACGCCCTCGGCGTCATCGGCCCCGGCGGCCGCGGCACCGCCGCGCACTTCGGCCTCGGCAAGGAGGTCGACCTCATCGGCGGCACCTTCTCGAAGTCGCTCGCCTCGATCGGCGGCTGGCTCGTCGGCGAGCGCAAGGTGCTCGATTACATTCAGCATTTCGCCTACAGCTTCCTCTTCGCGGCGAGCGCGGCGCCGCCCTGCGTCGCCGCGGCGATGGCCTCGCTCGAGGTCATGCAGGAGGAGCCGTGGCGCCAGGAGAAGCTCCGCGAGAACTTCACCTACATGCGCACGGAGCTGCAGCGGCTCGGCTTCGAGCTCGGCAAGACCGAGACGGCCGTGATCCCGATCTACATCCGCGACGACCTCAAGACGGTCATGATGTGGAAGTCGCTCCTCGACGACTACTCGCTCTACGTGAACCCGTTCATCACGCCGGGCGTCCCGCCGAAGCAGCAGGTCCTCCGCACGAGCTACATGGCGACCCACGAGCGCAAGCACCTCGATCACGCGCTCGAGGCGTTCGAGAAGGTCGGCAAGAAGTTCGGCGTGATCTGAGCCGGAGCGCCGCGCCGTCGGGCTCGCCGCCGCGCGCGGGCGGGCCCGACGGCGGCTCCGCCCCCGCCCGCCCGTGGTATCGAGGGCGATGACGATCGTCCTCCATCGCTTCCCGCTCAGTCACTTCTCCGAGAAGGCCCGGGCTGCCCTCGACTTCAAGGGGCTCGAGTACCGGATCGAGGAGCACAAGCCCGGTCCCGAGCAGATCGCCATCTACCGCCTCTCGGGCCAGCGCAAGCTCCCCGTGATCGAGCACGACGGCGCGGTCGTCGCGGACTCCACCGAGATCGCGCTCTACCTGGAGCGCACCTTCCCCGAAGGGCGGCGCCTGCTCCCCGACGATCCAGAGCAGCGGGGCGAGGTCCTCGCCCTGGAGGCGCGCCTCGACGACACGCTCGGGAAGTACGCGCCGTTCTGCTTGATGCGCCGCGGCCTCCGCGAGGAGCACTACCTGGACGCGCTGGGCGCCGCGATGGGGCCGTTCGCGCACGCCGGGCTCGGCGCCCTGGCGGCCGTCCTCCCGCTGGCCGAGGCGCGGGTGGGCGCCGTGGAGCGGTGGCTCGACGCCGCGGAGCGCGCCGTGCGCGCGACCCTCGCCGAGCTCTGCGCTCGCCTCGAGGGCTCGGCGTACCTCGTCGGCGACGCGCCGTCGCTCGCCGACGTCGCCGCCGTGGCCCTCGTATATCCGCTGAAGTTCCCGCCGTCGAAGCACCTCTTCAAGCCGGAGC
Organism: Sorangium sp. So ce296; assembly: GCF_051529605.1. Classification (NCBI taxonomy): domain Bacteria; kingdom Pseudomonadati; phylum Myxococcota; order Polyangiales; family Polyangiaceae; genus Sorangium; species Sorangium sp. So ce296. The sequence continues at coordinate 11,359,646 of NZ_CP150325.1, read as the reverse complement.
TCGCGGGCACGTCGGTGCGCAGCATCGCCGAGGACCCCGCCCTCGCCCGCTTCTTCGACTTCCGGGATCGGTTCTACCGCGACTACCTCCGGTGAGCGGCGGCGGGCGCCAACGTCGCGCGTCGCGCGTCGCGCGTCGCGCGTCGCGCGTCGCGCGCCGCGTGTCCCCGTGCCGCTCGCGATCGCGGAGCTCGCCGCCCCCTTCGGGATTTTCGCCGGACCGCGGCCGTGGTGAGGTGAGCGATCATGGATCTCCGACCGTTCATGCAAGGTGTCGCCGCGGCGCTGGGGCCCGCGATCCGCGCGTTCTTCCTGACCGCCGCGACCATGTCGCTCCTGGCCGTCGTGCTCGCCGGGTCCTCCTATGCGATCGCGGAGGACGGCTCTGCGCTGCGCGGGGCGCTCGCGGCGATCGTGGCGCTCGTGCTGTCTGCCGTGGTCGGCTTCACGCTGTCGTGGAAGCGGGCGCTCGGCGCCGGCATCCTGCAGGTCGTGCGGTCGAAGCGCCTCGGCGGGATGCTCGTGACCGCGGTGTTCGAGCGGCTGCTCGGCGTCTCGGATCAGGCCGAGGCGGGCGCGCGCGGCGGACGGGTGGCGCAGGCGGTGGAGGGCGTGCCGATCAACGAGGCGGTGAAGCGGCTTCGCCTCGCGGTGATCCACCGGGTGCAGGCGGCGCCGCGAGGGGGCGGCCTGCGGGGGCTCTTGCGGCGCAAGATCGAGGCGCAGCTGCTCAAGACGATCGAGGCGCTGACGCTGGCGCGCTTCCGGAACGAGGCCCACCAGAAGGGCGGCATCGACCTGGTCAAGGTGCGGGACGAGCTCGCCCAGGGCGTGGACGACCTGGTCACGGACGAGATCAAAGGGACGCTCCTGGTCACGACGCTGCTCCTCGTCGGGGCCGCCGCGGCCGCCTCGCTCGGGGCGGCCGCGGGCATCCAGTACATCCCCCTCTGAGGCGGCGCGTCGCCCCGAGGCATCGCCGCAGGGCCCGCGCGCAGGTGGTGGCCGGATTTGAACATGAAGGCGGGAAGGCGGGAAGAAAAGATCAATGATCTTCCCGCCTTCATGTGAATCACTCCGGGGCGAATTAGGTCACCCCGGGCGCAGGCCCCCTCAGCCCTGGGCCTCGGCGACCAGCCCCTCGTCCGGGCGCAGCTCGGCGGCCTCGTCGAGCCGCTCCCCTGCCCGATCGAGCCCGGTGGAGAGCAGGACGCGCGCCCCTCTGGCGCCGGCCGCCAGCGCCAGGCGGCGCGGGTGCGACGACAGGTTGAGCAGGACGAGGAGCCGCCGGCCCCCGTGCTCGCGCGCGTAGGCCAGCACGTCCTCGCCCGCGGCGAGCGGCGCATAGGCGCCGACGGCGAGCGCCGGCTCGGCCCGCCGGAGGGCGATGAGCGCGCGGTAGAGCGAGAGGATCGAGCCCGGGTCGCCGCGCAGCGCCTCGACGTTGGTGCGATCGGCGTCGGGCGCGAGCGGCAGCCACGGCCTGCCGGTGGTGAAGCCACAGCCCGCGCCGCCGCCCCACTGCATGGGCGTGCGCTCCGGGTCACGCCCGACGCCGAGGCCGGGCACATTCTTCTCGAACGGGTCCTGCACCTCTCCGGGCGCGATCGGGACATCGCACATCCCGATCTCGTCGCCGTAGTAGAGCGTCGGGGTGCCGCGGAGCGTGAGCAGCAGCATCGCGGCGACGCGCGCCTGGGCGGCGCCGACGCGGCTCTTGATGCGCGGCTTGTCATGGTTGCCGAGCACCCAGTTCGGCCACGCGCCCTCCGGCAGCGCCGCCTCGTACTCGCGCACGATCTCCGCGATCGCCCGCGCGTCCCAGGGCGCGCCGATGAGGTGGAAGTTGAAGGGCAGGTGCATGCCGGAGAGGTCCTGTCCGTAATAGGCCATCAGCCGATCGAACGGCAGGTAGGCCTCGCCGATCAGCACCCGATCGTCGTAGTCGTCGAGCACGCGGCGCATGGCGGCGACGGCCTCGTGCACCTCCGGTCGATCGGTCGTGTACAGCCGGAGGAGCTCGCGGTGCGGGGGCATGCCGGGCTTAAAGTGCGGGTTCGGCGGGTTGTCCCGGAGCTCGCTGTCCTTGATGAGATGGTGAATCGTGTCCACGCGGAACCCGTCCACGCCGCGATCGAGCCAGAAGCGCATCACCGAGAGCATCGCGTCGCGCACCTCGGGGTTGCGCCAGTCGAGGTCGGGCTGCTCCTTCAGATACGCGTGGTAGTAATACTGGCCTGTCGCCGCGTCCCACGCCCACGCAGGGCCCCCGAACTCGCTGCGCCAGTTCGTGGGCGGGCCGCCGCCCGGCGCCGGATCGCGCCAGATGTACCAGCCGCGCTTCGCGCTCTCGCGCGAGGCGCGCGACTCGAGGAACCAGGGGTGCCGATCCGAGGTGTGGTTCGGCACGAAATCCAGGATGATCTTGAGGCCCACGCCGTGCGCGTCGCGGACGAGCGCGTCGAACTCGTCCAGCGTGCCGAAGCGGGGGTCGATGCCGCAGTAGTCCGACACGTCGTAACCGAAGTCGGCCATCGGCGATGTATAGATGGGAGAGATCCAGATCGCGTCGACGCCGAGCCACGCCAGGTACGAGAGGCGCGACCGGATACCGCGCAGATCGCCGATGCCGTCGCCGTTCGAGTCCATGAACGAGCGCGGGTAGATCTGGTAGACAATCCCGCGCTGCCACCACCGTGCATCGAGCATGTCGAGCGCTCCGTTCGGTCGTTTAGCGGTCGTTTAGCGGTCTTTTAACGGCGCGAACGTAGCACGTCGCGCCCGCGGCACGGAGCGCTCGCCGCCTCGGCCGGCGGTGCGCCCGGACGTGATGTAGCCCACCTGCCAAGCGGCCGCGCTGCGCTCCGCGCGATCGCCCGCGCCCTGGCCGCAGCGCCGGCCGCGCGCGCGATGGACGAGCCGCGCCCCGCCTCGGCTGCTGCGTTCGGCAGGCGCGGGCGGCGGCGAGCGCGCCGCCTCGGCCGCGGCGGGGGGCGGCGAGCGCGCCGCCTCGCAGCGCGGGCGCGGCGTCGATCGCCCGCTCCCATGCACAACGGCTTTGCCTAAGCGCTCTCTACTACGTTACTGTCATCCCGCTGCCGTTACGCCCCGTGTTGCTCTCACGTTTCATGTTGCTTTCACCTCATGTCGCGCAGAGGAGGCAGTTCCAATGATCGAGAACGTTATGGGAAAATGTTGCTCGGCGCTCGCGTGCGTCGTGGGCTTGCTCGCGTCGCCGGCCGCCTGGGCTCAGGATCCCGCGCCGCCCCCGGTTGATCCGGGCGCCGCGGCGGCGCCCGCGGCCCCCCCTGCGACAGCGCCCCCGGTAGAGCCGACCGCGACGGCGGGCGACGCGGCGACGGGCGGCCAGGCGGCGCCCGCCACGCCGGCGCCGGGCACCACCGAGCCGGTCGGAGAGCCGCCGCCGGCGCCGAGCCAGATCCCGAGCTGGTTCCGGTTCGACGCGGACAACCTCGGTCTCCAGGTCTGGGCCGGCGCCTCGCACCAGCTCGGCCCGATCAGCCTCTCGAGCGACATCTATCTCACCACGCTGGGAACCGCCGAGTTCGACATCGGCCCCGCCTTCACGTTCGGTCCGGTCACCCTCAATCCGATGGTGGGCTTCGCGTTCAACTTCGTGACGCAGCAGCCGGCGGCGCTGGTCGCCCCGCAGCTGTTCACCTACATCGACGCGAAGCCGGTTTATTTCGAGTCGTGGATCCTCGGGTCGTTCTCCAGCATGTTCGACGAGACCGTCCAGAACTACCTCTACTCGCGGGACTTCCTCCTCTTCTATCCGACCGAGGACTTCGGCATCGGCCCGCACCTCGAGCTCTCGGTCGACCTCAACGAGATCGTGCGCGCCACGGACGACCCGACCACGGCCGGCGTGAACGAGGAGGACATCGACAACACCGGCCTCTCCAGCCTGCAGATCGGCGGCGTGATCGGGCTGAACTACGGCACGGGGAACAAGCTGCTCCTCTACCTCGGCTACGAGACGCAGAAGGAGAGCCAGCTCAACGACAAGATCGCTGGCCGGTTCACGTTCATCCACAACTTCTGAGCGGCGCAGGCGCCGTCGCCTCGGGGCCGGGCTTCCCAGCGCCCTTGCGCGCTGGTACCGAAGCGGCATGGCCCAACGATTCCTGTTCGCCGCCGCGCTGTGCAGCCTCCTCGGACTCGGGTGCCAGGCCCAGAGCCACGCCCCGCCGCCCGCTTCGACCCCGGACGCACCTGCGTGCCAGCCGGCCGACTGCGGCCCGCTCGCGAAGATCGCCCGCATCTGCGGCGACGGCTCCACCGCCGCCCCGCAGTGCGCGCGCGCCGAGGGCGGGGTGTGCCGCTGGGAGCACGTCTGCCCCGGCCCGAAGCCGGCGGCCGAGGCGCCGGCGCCGGGCCCGGGCCAGCCCGCCCCGGCCGCGCAGCCGCCGGCCGAACAGCCGCCCGGCGCGGCCTTCGCCGACGCGAACGCCGCGTTCGCGCAGCGGCTCTATGGCGCGCTCGCCGGCACGACAGGCAAGCTCTTCTTCTCGCCGGCGAGCGTCTCGACCGCGCTGGCCATGACCTACGCCGGCGCCCGGGGCGAGACGGCGGCCCAGATGGCGAAGGCGCTCGAGTTCACCCTCCCGCCCGAGGCGCTGCACCCCGCGTTCGGCGGGCTCGCCAAGCAGCTCACGCAGGCGGGCCCCAAGGCGCCGGAGCTCCGGATCGCGAGCCGGCTGTGGGGCCAGGCCGGGCTGCCGGTCGAGCCCGCGTTCCAGAGCACCACCCAGCAGCACTACGGGGCGGGGATCGAGCTCGTCGACTTCAAGGGCGGGAGCGAGCAGGCGCGAGGCCGCATCAACCGATGGGTCGACGAGCAGACGAACGCGAAGATCAAAGACCTGATGCCGGCGGGCAGCATCACGCCCCTCACGCGGCTCGTCCTCACGAACGCGATTTACTTCAAGGGGAAATGGGCGACGCCGTTCGACAAGCAGGCGACAAAGAACGAGCCGTTCACGGTGAAGCCCGGCACGGCGCCGGCGGTGCCGACGATGCGCAAGACGCTCAAGGCGCGCTTCGGGCAGGTCTACGACGCGTCGGTGCTGGAGCTCGCCTACGAGGCGCAGGACCCCGAGCGCCCGCTGGCCATGGTCGTCATCCTGCCCGCGCAGGCGGACGGGTTACCCAAGGTGGAGCAGCGCCTCTCGGCCGGGCAGCTCAAGGCGTACGTGGAGGCGCTCCAGCCGGCGCGGGTCGACGTGGCGCTGCCGCGCTTCAAGATGGCCGCGGAGTTCGAGCTCTCGAAGGCGCTGGCGGCCCTCGGCATGCCGCTCGCGTTCGACGCGGCGAAGGCCGATTTCTCCGGGATCACGAGGGCGGAGCCGCTCTTCCTCTCGCAGGTCCGGCACAAGGCGTTCGTGGAGGTCAACGAGGAAGGGACCGAGGCCGCCGCGGCGACGGGCGTCGTCGTGTCCACGCGGGCGGCCCCGGCGCCGCCTCAGGTGTTCCGCGCGGATCACCCGTTCGCGTTCCTGATCCGCGACGTGGCGACCGGCGCCGTGCTGTTCATGGGCCGCGTGACCGATCCGCGCTGACCCGCGTCCCCCGAGCTCCGGGGGGGTGAGGTCGATCCCACGGGCACGTGGTGTGGGCCTCCCTGCCCGCGGTGCCCGCGCGATCCCGCCCGAATCAACGCGCGCTCCGCCTGCGGGTGGGACTGAAAGTCCGCGCCTCGCCGGAGAGAACCGAGGTACGATGAGCCGTTTTGCCGGAGCCTTCACCGGCTCCGCCGACCCTCGACGTCAAGGAGCGAGCGATGAAGAACGAAGACGCTGCGAAGGTGCTGCATGCCGTCCGTGACCTGGCCCCCGCGATCGCCGCCCGGAGCGCGGAGATCGAGGAGGCGCGGCGCCTCCCGGCGGACCTGCTCGAGCAGCTGAAGGCGGCGGGCTGCTTCCGGATGTTCGTGCCGAGGAGCCATGGCGGCCACGACGTGGACCTGCGCACGGGGATGGACGTCCTGGAGACGCTCGCCCGGGCGGACGGGGCCACCGGCTGGTCGGTGATGATCGGCTCGGAGAGCCCGCACCTCTTCGCGCTCTTGTCGCGCGAGCGCTTCGACGCCGTGTACGCGGGCGGGCCGGACGTGATCATCGGCGGCGGCTTCAACGCGCAGGGCGAGGCCCACGCGACCGAGGGCGGTTATCGCGTCACCGGGCGCTGGAGCTTCGCGAGCGGCTGCGAGCACGCCAGCTGGCTGTTCGGGAACTGCGTGATCCTCGACGGCGGCCGCCCCCGGATGCGCCCTGCGGGCGACGGGAGCGAAATGCCAGAGATGCGGGGCATGCTGTTCCCCGCGAGCGAGGTGCGCATCCTCGACACCTGGTCCGTGCTGGGCCTGCGCGGCACGGGCAGCCACGACATCATGATGGAAGGGGCGTACTGTCCTGCGGAGCGCAGCTTCGATATCTTCCAGGGCCAGCCGTCGGTGCCGGGCCCGGGGTTCGTCGCGCCGATCTTGCACTTCGTGCTCCATATGGGCGCCGTGGCGGTGGGCATCGCCCAGGGCGCGCTCGACGACATCGTGGCGGTCGCGAGCTCGGGCAAGAAGCGGCTGTATGCGCGCGCCCTGCTCGCCGACTCGCCGGTGTTCCAGGTGCACCTCGGCCGCGCCGAGACGAGCGTGCGCGCCGCCCGCGCCCTCTTGCGCGACCTGGGGGACGAGCTCTGGGCCGCGTGCGTGAACGACCCCGGCGCCGCCGCGGCGATGGCGCCGCGGATCTCGAGCGCGCTGGCCTGGGTGACGGAGGTGGCGGCCCGGTCCGTGGACGCCTGCTACCAGGCCGGCGGGGGCGGCGTCGCCCGGAACGCCTCGCCCGTGCAGCGGCGGTTCCGGGACATCCACACCTTCTCTCAGCACGCCGCCGCGGCGGAGGGGTGGTTCGGACAGGCCGGCGCCGCGCTCCTCGGCCAGCCGACCGGCTTCTGGACCTGAACCGGAAGCGCCCGTACGTCGCGCGCCAGCCCATCGCGCCGCGGCGCCGCCGCCGCGGTATAGGTGGTCGCGCCTTGCGCCCCGGCCCGCTCGCCCCGCTGCTCCTCGCCGTCCTGTCGTCCGTCGCCTGCGCGGGCGCCCCGCGCCCGGCCGTTGCGCCCGCGCCGCCGGCCAGGGACGGCGCCTGCCCGCCCCGCCCGGCCTGCGATGCGCCGCCGCCGGCCGCCTTGCCGCGCGGGTTCAGGCACACGCGCTCGCGCCTCGTCGCGAGCGGGTGGCCGCGCCACCGCGGCCGCGACCTCTTCGCGCGCCCCGAAGGCCCCCAGTGGGCCATCGCGAAATTCGCGTACGGGCCGCAGGACGACGATCTCGAGGACGAGGACGTCGAGGCCTATCTCCTCCGCGGCTGCAGCGGCGCTTGGGAGCGGCTCGGCGCCTTCCGGACGAGCGGCGACGATCGCCCGCACCCGACCGCGGAGGGCATCCCGGACACCGGCGGGCGCGTCTATCTCGATCTCACCGCGGGGCGGCGCCTCGACGTCGGCCGGCACCGCGTCCACTTCGCCGTAGCCGGCGACGGCACGAGCGCGGACCTGTTCATCGAGGTCCTCCCGCCCGGCGCGCGCGTGGCCGTCACCGACGTCGACGGGACGCTCACCTCGAGCGAGGTGGCGGTCGTCGGCGAGCTCTTCGGCGGCGCCCCGCCGGCCGCCCACCCCGGCGCGGCCGAGGCGATGCGCGCCCTGGCCGACAGCGGGATTCACCTCTTCTACGTGACCGCGCGCCCCGAGTGGCTCGTGGGGAGCACGCGAGCGTGGCTGAGGAGGCAGGGATTCCCGCCGGGCATCCTCCACACCACCATCGGCGTCACCGGCGCGTTTGGCCGCGCGGCCGCCCACTACAAAACGATCGAGCTCGGGTGGCTCAAGGCGCGGACGGGCATCGTGCCTTCCTTCGGCTTCGGCAACATGCCGAGCGACGTCACGACGTACACGGCCGCGGGGATCGCCCCTTCACGATGCTATTATTACAAGCTCGGCGGCGATCTCCGCGGCGGCGTGCACCACGACGACTACCGGGCTCTCGCCGCCGCGCTCTTCAGCCCACCTGCCGCCTGCGCGCCCTGAGGGGCGCGAGGGCGCGCCCCGTCCAGGCGGCGCCCCCGCCGCCGCTCACAGCGGGATCTCGATCACGTCCTCGCAGGTGAAGTCGACGCCCAGGGCCGCCTCGGGATCGGACTGCACCGCGTTGCACGCGCCCTCGCAGAGCTCGATCTGCGTCGGGTTCGCGGGGTTGTCGTAGCGCCAGGCGTCGCCGCTCGCGCACTCCTGATCGTACGCGAGGGCCCTCGGCTCGCCCTGTCCGCTCGCGTACGTCACGCGCACCCGCTGCTTGTCGAACGTCCTCCCCTCGGGGGCCGGCGGGATCGCGATCGTGCACGACACCGCGGCGCCGCGGATCTGGTCGATGGCCGCCCTGAAGCTCGTCGCCGTCGCGTCGGGGTTGCCGGTCTCGATGATGAACGCCTCCCCCGTGCCGCCGGCCGCGGCGATCTCGGCCAGGTTGTCCACGTTCCCCGGGTTGTCGTCCGGCGGGTTCGCCACCCCGATCACGTAGGTCGGGATGTTGTCCTGGCGCCCCTCCTCGACGTGCTCGACGACGGCCTCGATCGAGTCGGACCCCTCGCACAGCTGCGGGTAGCCGTCGGTCACGAGCACGAGCGCGTACTTACCGGGATTCTCCCGGCGCTGCTGCTGGACGAACGACATCGTCCCCTCGACCACGAACGCCGTCGGCGTGCCCGTGCGCCAGTCGTCGTTGGGCCCCGGCGTGACGTCATCGATCGCCTCGGCGAACGCGTCGGAGGGCAGCGGCGTCATATCGACGTCAGGCGCGCTGTAGGTCCTGGCCGAGCACATCCGCCGCCGCTCCGCGCCGGGGAAGAAGGTGAGCGAGGCGGTGAGCCCCGCGGACGCAGGATCCGCGAAGAACTGCTTGGTCGCAGCGACGACCGGATCCCACTTGAGCTCCTTGCTGTGCGAGGGCCGATCGTTCGCTCCCATGCTGCCCGAGACGTCGAACGCGACAGCCAGGTACACGGGCTGGAGCTCCGCGCTCGCCCTGTGCGTGGCGCACGCGTCGCCGGCGCCGGTCGAGCCGACGCCGCTCGGATTCTGTCCGCTGCCCGAGGTCGGACCGCTCCCTGAGCCGACTGAGCCGAAGCCGCCGTCATCGCCGCCCGAGCCGTTCGCGGCGCCCGAGCCGCCCGGAGAGAGATCGTCGCCGCCCGAGCCGCCGCACGCCGCACCGACCGCAGCCACCACGAACAAGGCAATGCCCATCGCAGGCAATCTCATGGCCTGACTCCTTTATAAGCAAGTGCCGGCGCCGCGCGCCGGTAGAGAGAAGCAACCCACCACATGAGTGCCTCACGAGCCGACGCGCCGCCGGACCGCGCTCATGAGACCTCGCCACCCATGAATAGTATAAGCCAGAAATCTGCCCATTGCGAGACATGGTTTCTAAAATACGGTGTCAATCGGTGCCCGTCTGAGGCGCCCTCACCGCAACTCACCCGTGTGGCGGCAAACCTGTAAGCCGATGTGACCTGCGCGCTCACACGGGCGCTCGCCGGTGCTAGGCTTCGTACCGTATGGTCCGTATGGTCCGCACCGTCCGCGCGGTTTGTTTCGATTTGATGGACACCGTCCTCTACGACCCGTACCGCGAGGCGCTCGCCGCGGCGATCCGGGCGGCCGCGCCCGGCGACGTCGCCCGGCACCGCGACCCCACGTGCTGGCCCGCGTTCGAGTGCGGCGAGATCGATGAGGCCGAGTTCGTCCGCCGGTTCTTCCGTGAGGGCGCCGAGGGCGTCTCGTTCGATATCGACGCCTTCAACCGCGTGCGCCGCGCGGAATATCGCTTCTTGCCCGGCGTGCGGGAGATCGTCGAGGCGCTCCAGGGCCGCGCGCTCCGGTTCGTGGCGAGCAACTACCCCGTGTGGGTCGAGGAGCTGCGCGAGGCGTTCGCGCTCGACGCCCTGTTCGAGGGTGTCTATTCGAGCCATCACCTGCGCGTGCGCAAGCCGGCGCGCGAGTTCTTCGATCGCCTCGTGAGCCGCATCGGCGTCGACGCGGGCGACTGCCTGTTCGTCGACGATCGCGCGGAGAACTGCGACGCGGCGGCCGCGGCCGGGATGCGCGCGCACGTGTTCGACGGCGCCGCGGGGCTGCGCGCCCGGCTCGTCGACGAGGGCTTGCTCGACGCCCGAGGGGGCTAGGCCCGCTCGGCCGGGCCGGGCGCCGTCGCGCCGGCGCCGGCCAGCGCGCCGCAGAGCGGGCACGACGCGGCCGCGTGCGGCGCGTCGCCGCGGTGCAGGTCGAGGATCGCGCGCGAGATCTGCGCGAGATCGCGCCGCACCTCGCGGCGCATCCCCTTCACGCGCGGGATGGCCATCGTGTCGTACGCCGTCGTCTGGTGCCGCATCCACGCGATCACGGCCGACTCGGCGCGCCGCGCGACCGGGATCCGCTCCGTGCGGGCGACCGTGCCGCTGCCCACGGGCGTCGCGTGCTGCGTCACCCGGGTCGCGAGCGCCCGCGCGAGCGCCGCGTAGCGCGGCGAGAACCGGAGGAACGCCGCGACCTCGGCCTCGAACTCGCGCACGTACGCCTCCTGGTCGCGCTCCCGCCGCCGGGCGTCCGCCTCGCGCTTCTTCGCGTAGGAGGGCGTGCTGCGCTCGGCCTCGAGCGCGGCGCGCGCGGCCTCGATGGTGGCGGCCGGCGCCCAGAGGCCCCGGGAGAACGTCTTTCTCCCGCGCTTCTCGACCACCATCCAGGAGGGGCCCGCGAGCTTCACCCGGCGGGTGAGCCCGGCGTCGCCCGGCGGCAGGCACGCCCAGCCCTCGGGCGGCGAGAGCAGCGCGCCGTCGGGCGCGCGGAAGCGGCGGGGATCCGGGGTGGGGGCCAGGGTCAGGCACTCGGGCATGGCGGCGCGGCCGGCGTGGTAGGCCAGGTCATCGCGCGCGTCCAGCCGCCGTCGCCCCGCCCTGCCCTCGCGCCGCCGAACAGGGCGGTGGTAGGCTCCGCGCCGCGCGAGGGAGCCCTCGTGCGCGCGCTGCCCTGCGGGGGGCCTGCTCCTGCGCGCGGCGCGCTCCACCGGACAGGAGGCCAGCGTGTCGGACGACGATCGGATCAGGTGGGACGCCCGCTACCGCGAGGGCGGCGGCGATCCGGGCGAGCCCTCGGCGGTGCTCACGGCGCTCGATCCGCTCCTGCCCCACCGCGGACGCGCGCTCGATCTGGCGGGCGGCGCGGGGCGGCACGCGCTGTGGCTCGCGCGGCGCGGGCTCGACGTGACGCTGGCCGACATCTCCGAGGTCGGGCTCGGCGTCGCGCGGAGCGCCGCGGCGCGCGAGGGGCTCGCGCTGGGCACGGTGGCGCTCGACGTGGAGCGCGATCCGCTGCCCGGCGGGCCCTGGGACCTGATCCTGATCTTCTACTTCCTCGAGCGCAGGCTCGGGGCCTGCGCGGCGGAGCTCGCCCCGGGCGGCCACCTCGTCGTCGTGCATCCGACGCGGTCGAACCTGCTGCGGCACGCGCACCCGAGCGCGCGCTGGCTGCTCGAGGACGGCGAGCTCCCCGGCCTCCTCGGCGACGCGCTCGAGGTGGTCCGTTACGACGAAGGGTGGCTCGAGGAAGGGCGCCACGAGGCCCGCCTCGTCGCGCGGCGGCGGGGCGCCGCGCCGCAGCCTCCGTGACGACGCGGACGTGACGACGCGGACGTGACGGCGCGGGCGCGACCGCGCGCTGCGCCGGGCGCGGGCTTGCCGCGACGCGGGGATCGCGCTTTGCTCGCGCGATGCGCTTCGCCCGTCTCTCGCCTCCGGATCAAGATCGCCCGGCCTTCTTCGCCCGCCTCGAGGGCGCGGCCGCGCTCGTCCTCGACGCACCGCCCTGGCTCGGCGGCAAGACCACCGGCGAGGCCGTGGCGTGGGCCGACGTCGACCTCGCCTGCCCCGTGGCCCCCACGAAGATCGTGTGCGTGGGGCGCAATTACGCCGCGCACGCGCAGGAGCTGGGCAACGAGGTCCCGGTCGAGCCGCTGCTCTTCCTCAAGCCGCCCTCGGCGCTGATCGGCCCGGGCCAGTCGATCGTGCTCCCGCCGGAGAGCCAGCGGGTCGAGCACGAGGCGGAGCTCGGCGTGATCATCGGCCGCCGCTGCAAGGCCGTGCGGCCGGAGGAGGCGGCGGATCACGTGTTCGGTTACACCTGCCTGGGGGACATCACCGCGAGGGACCTGCAAAGGAAGGACGTCCAGTTCACGCGCGGCAAGGGGTTCGACACGTTCTGCCCGGTCGGGCCGTGGATCGAGACGGCGGTCGACCCCGCGGCGCTCCGCGTGCGGGCCATCGTGAACGGCCAGGTGCGGCAGGACGGGATGACCGCGCAGATGGTCTGGAGCGTGCCCGCGCTGGTCGCGTACATCAGCCGGGTGATGACGCTGGAGCCCGGCGACGTGATCGCGACCGGGACGCCCCAGGGCGTGGGGCCGCTCGTGTCCGGCGACGAGCTCGTCATCGACATCGCCGGCACCACGGCCGGCGCGCCCGGGATCGGGCCGCTGCGCCTGTCCGTCGCGGCCCCGCAAAACGGCGCCGGCGCCCGCTGAGCGACCGAGACGACGACGGCTCGCTCGCCGAGCCCAACGTCGGTCGCGCGGCCCGGAGCCCGCTCCGGTGCGTGATGCCTGATCGGCTCACCCGCCCGTCGCCCCTGCGGCGTTCCGTCATCGCGCGGGCGCCCGCTCCCCTGGTTCGCAGCGCTGATCGGCGCGGCCGGACCGGCCGGCGCGCCCGCTGCCCGGCATGGCAGGCCCTGTGCACAGGCTCGCAGGCGAACGGCATCCATCCACCCGCCGTTGCGTCGCCGGAGCGCCCCGGGCCACGGGGCCGCGCGCGCCGCAACAGAGCTCCGAGGTCACCGATGACATCGCCCGAGAACAACTGGCAATGGCACCCCATGGCGCTCCTGGCCTTCGGCGTCGGCGCGGCCCCGAGCGGGGCCGCGCGCGGCCCCGCCGGGCCGAGAGGCGCCTCAGAACGCGTGCCCGTCCCGGAGCACGATGGTCACGTGCGAGAGCCCGGTCCCGCCGAGGAGCATTGCCTTCACGAGGAACTCGACCATCGTGTCCAGGCACTCGGCGGGTGAGAAGCCCGCCCGCCCGGACCCGAGCAGGGGCAGCGCCATGCTCCGGAGCTTCATCGTGTCGCCGTGGTAAAAGCACCCTTCGAGGAGCCGCAGGATGAGATCGCGGGTCGGCCGGTAGGTCGCCACGTGATCCCAGTCGAGCGTGATCGCGTGGAAGACGAACCGCGCGCTCAGCCTGCCGGCGGAGCTGACCACCACCCCGCCGTGGCGCACGGGCACGTACTTGCGCGTCTCCAGGTGGCACACGCCGCCGCTCGCGTGGTTCAGCGCCATCGCCACGCCGGCGGACATCGTGAGCTGCCCGTCGTCCGAGCTCACGAGCGCGTCGGCCGACACGGACGCGATGTTCGCGCGCACGATCGACAGCGTCCTGTCCCCGTGGAACTGGAACGAGGTCACCGGCCCGACCGGGCCGCCCGCCAGGAGGACGGGGCGGACGCGCTGGTACTGCTCCAGGTACGCGCGGAGCGTCATGTCGTGCGGATCGCCCCAGCGCGTGCTCTGCGCGCCCAGGAGCGCGGCCTCGATCTCCTCGAACGACTGGAAGCGGTCCTTCGGGTCCTTGGCCAGGCAGCGCTCCAGGACAGCCTGCACGTCCTCGTCGAGCTCGGGCCGGAGCGCCCGCGGCCGCGCCGGGATGTCCTGCCGGTGCGCGAGCAAGAGCGGCAGGAGCTCCTGCTCCTCGAACGGCCGCTGCCCCGTGGCGGCGTGGTAAAACGACGCGCCGTAGCTGTAGATGTCCGCGCGCGTGTCGCTCTCCTGCGGGCTCCACGCCTGCTCGGGCGCCATGTAGAACGGCGTCCCGAGCACGGTCCCCATCGCCGTGAGGGGCTGCTCGCGCAGGGCCGTGGGCCCGGTCGTGGCGGTCAGGCGCGCGAGGCCGAAGTCGGCGACCTTCAGCTCTCCGGACGGCGCGATCAGCATGTTCGACGGCTTCAGGTCGCGGTGCATCACGCCGAGCTCCGTCGCGGCGGCCATCCCCCGCACCGCGTGGAGCATGTAGCGCCGCAGGTCGTCGAGCGGCAGCGGCCCGCCCTGGAGGCGCGCGGCCAGCGACGGGCCGCCCACGTACTCCATCACCATGAACGGCGACCGGCTCGAGAGGAAGCCGAAGTCGTAGCAGCTCACCACGTGCGGCGACTTGATGAGGGCCGAGATGCGCGCCTCGCGCAGCATCCGCTCGCCCGCGTTCGGCTCCGCGTGCCCCGTGAGCACCTTGATCGCGACGTCCCGCGCCAGCGCGAGGTGGCGCGCGCGGAAGACGGCGCCCATCGAGCCCACGCCGAGCAGCCCATCCACGCTGTACCGGCCCGCGAGCTCCCTGCCCAGCGTCAACGCGTCGATCATGGACGAACCATCGCTTGCACCAGCAGCGATGTTCGGAACCCCGCGCGCCGCGGTCAAGGGGCACGGCGCGCCGCGCATGTGCCGGGCGCGGCGTGGGGGCCGGGGCGCGATCGCCCTCGGACCGGACGGCGCGAGGGCGACGGCGCGCGATGCGGTGCGCTCAGAGGGCGTGGGCCGACAGCGCGCCGCCCTGCGCGCGCGGCCGCGGCGCCTCGCGAAGGCTCGCGATCTCGGCCTCGACCCGGGATCGGAGGCGCGGATCGTCGGCGAGCCGCCTGGCCCAGACCCGCCGCATGCGCGCCCACACGGTGCGCCGGATCGCGCGCTCGCCGAGCGCAGCGGAGACCCCGTTGCGCTCGGTCGCGACGACCAGCCGGGCGTAGTCGGTCGCGCTCAGGGCGCCGCGGACGGCTTCCCACGCGCTGACATAGGCCTTGTCGAACCGGTCGCGGAGCGCTCGCTCGCGGCGCCTGACCTCTTCCGCCATCGCCTCGCGCCAGCGCCCGTCGGCCTCCTGCCAGCGCGCCTCGGAGAGGCCGTGCGCCTTGAGCACGTCGGCGCGGGGGATCGGCCGCTCCTCGAGCTCCGCAGCGACGATCGCGCACCGCTCGAGGCTCACCTCGTCGTCCTCGCCGAGCGGCGGGAGCGGCTCGGAGGGCGGCGGGTCGCCCGGGCACCGGAGGACGTGAAAGAAGCGGGAGGCGGCCGGCGGCTCGGGCTCGCGGCCGAGGCCCCCCACGGCCGGGGAGGCCGGGAGGACGGCCTCGACGCGCAGGGGCGCGACCTCGACGCGCGGGGGCGCGACCTCGTCGTCCAGCGCGAGGGTCATGAGCCCCGAGGACGGATCGGGCGCCGGCGAAGGGCGCTCGCTGGACCACGGGGCGCCGGGGATCGGCGCGTCGATCGCGGGGCGCGGCGGCGGCGTCGGCTGGAGGAAGAACGGGGTCGCCGGCCGCTCGCTGGCGCGCGCCTCGTCCGCGTCCGACAGGGCGATCGTCCGGCTCGAGGCGGCGACGTCGCCCTGCGGGGACGCGAGCCCCGGCCAGCCTGGCCCCGACGGCGCTGGCGCGGCGGGCGCGGGCTCGAACGGCAGCGCCGGCGCGCGCACCGCCGCCGCGCTCAGCTCGTCGGAGAGCGCGATCGTCTGCTGCGGTCCCTGGAGCAGATCGATGATCTCGATCTCGTCGTCCGAGAGGTGGATCGTGCGCGCCGGGTCCGCGCCCCACGGGAGGACCGGCGCGGAGGCGCCGGGCGGCTCCTCGATCAGCACGGTCCCCTCCGGACCGATCCGGGGCTCGGCCGGATGCGCTGCCTCGACGCGCCCGGCTCGCCCGGGGCGCCGCTCGGGCCACGCGAGCTCCTCGCCGTCGATCGCGACGCCGGCGGCGATCCGCAGGGCCGTGAGGTCGCCCTCGCCGGGGACGGGCACGATCTGGCGCCACACGACCGTGCAGCGCTGCTCGGCGCCGTCGATGCGGAGCGTATCGGCGCAGAGCTCCAGGATCTCGCCCCCGGACGCCGCGAGCCCCTCGATCCGCGCCGCCCCGCGCGCCCTCGGCAGGCGCATCTCCAGCCGCGGCGCGGCCGGGTGCAGGTTCTCGAGCACGATCCACTCGTCGCCGCGCAGGAAATCGATCTGCTGGTCCGGGGGCGCCGCCTGGAAGTACGACCAGTCGAAGCCCGCGGGGATCTCCGCGTTCGGGCCCTCGAGCGCCTCGCGCCGGATCTTGCCGAGCAGCCGCTTGCGCGCGGGCCAGGCGCGCGCGATCGGGCCGAACCCCGCGGGCCGCGCCGGGTCCTGCGGATCGACGACGATCGCCTCGCCCTCGCTCGGGTCGACGCCGAACGGGTTGTCGCACCCGTTCGCGCCGCGGACCGCCTTCTCGTAGACGAGCGGCACCCGCTGGAACGGCTTCTCGTCGCGGACCAGGAGGCGCTTGTCGAGCGCGCAGCCGCTCGCGCCGAAGATCGCGAGCCGCACCGGCAAGGACAGGACCTGCGCGCCGAGGGGGGCGTGCGCGTCGCCCGTGAAGAGGACGTCGGCGCGGCCCAGGTAGGGCGCGAGGTCGCCGGTGAACCGCACGCTCCGCGCGGGGTTCTTGCCGTGATGGACCTCGGCGCGGAGGATCTCCTGCGGCTCCGTCCGCCACATGGCCGCGCCGGGCGCGAACGCGAAGCTCGCCTTGACGATGATCGTGATGTACCGCTGTCCCTGCGTGCGCCAGGCGACGGCGGTGGCCTCGGCGCCCGGGAGCGCCGTGACGGTGTCGGGGGGGAGCGCGCTCACGCCCGCGCGCTCCGGCTGCTGCTACCGGCCATGGGTCGCCTCGTCGTCACCATTGCTTCCCGACAGGAGTACCTCGCGGGCGGTGAAGGTCGTGTTGCAGTTCGGTGATCCGCGTGTGGACGCGGCGCGCCCGCCTCGGGGCGCGCGCCGGCGCGGGCGTGGCGCGGCGCCGGCGCTCACCCGCCGCGCGGCGTCACCCGGCATGCCCGGACGAAGCCGATCTCGCTCTCCCCCGCCTCGATCCGCTCGATCCACCAGGCGAGCCCCGGGTAGGTGGTCCGGATGAGCTGCGCCTGCTCCGTGAGCCGCGCCGCGTCGCCCCGCGCGGCGTAGAGCTCGGCGCGGAGCGCGTGGGACTCCGGCGCATAGACGCCGTCGAGCACGTCGAGCACGGTCGGATCCACGTCGCAGAGCGACTCCGGCCCGTACATCAGGGTTCGCAAGATGCGGTTGAAGCGGAGCGGATCGCCCGGCGCCACGCGGCCCGCGACCGGCGCGCCGCCCTCCGGGGGGAGGCTCGTCCAGCGGCCCCACGAGCCCACGCGGGCGAGCTCGGGCGCGAGGCGCAGGAGCTCGCGCTGCTCCTCGGCGCTCGGCGCCGCGAGCTCGATCGGCACCGGCGCGCTCTCCACCCGGTCCGGCGGCCCCGCGTAGACGACCGCAAGCGTGTAATTCCCGGGCTCGAGCCTCGCGGGCAGGAACGACGAGACATCGATGAGCATGCGTCTGCACGCGCCCGGGCACAGGCGAAACACCGGCGTGCCGTGCTCGGGGAGCGCGACCGGCGACGGATCGGTCCTCACGATCTCCTCGCCGGTGCCCGCCCGCGCGAGGTGGACGCCGATCGCGCCGGCGTTTCCCGCCCAGCTCGGGCGCGGCAGGCGCCGGACGCAGGTCTCGGGTCGGTCGGCGCACAGCGTGATGGCCACGTGCAGGGGAAAGCCGAGCACGTAGCGGCGATCGTGATCGAGCGAGCGCAGCGAAAGCCCCGGCGGACCGGCCGGATCCCGGTCGCTCCGCGCGTGTTCATCGGACATGACAGCCCCTCATCTCCATCGAAGTCCCTTGTTGCTCTCCAGGCGCACGCGCCGGGTCTCCTTCGCGTGGCGCCCGCACAGGTCGGCGCCGACCAGCCCGGCGGTCCCAGGGATGAGCTGCTGGTCGGCGTCGATCATCCAGTGGGTGCGGTAGTTCATGCAGCACGTCGTCCGGCGCGGCGTCCGGTAGTCGAAGTAGCCGCACTTGTGCGGCATCCCGAAGGCGTGCGTGAGCTCGTGGACGATGGTGTGGAGCGTGCCTTGCTCGTAGCCGGGCCGGGGCTGCTCGCGCGCGGCGTCCCACCACGCCCGGTGGTGGG
The DNA here is from genome assembly GCF_051529605.1 of Sorangium sp. So ce296. NCBI lineage: Bacteria > Pseudomonadati > Myxococcota > Polyangiales > Polyangiaceae > Sorangium > Sorangium sp. So ce296. The sequence continues at coordinate 11,341,465 of NZ_CP150325.1, read as the reverse complement.
TGAAGAGGATGGTCCTGCCGGCGAAGTACCTCGCCGTTCCGACGTCGATCGTGGGGCTCATGCCGGCGGCGTAGGCGACGCCCGCCCCCCGCACGACGGCCTCGACGCGCGCCGGGATGCCGTAGCCCGGGGGCTCCCACGAAGCGCCGCTGCGGCGAGCGCGAGGGAAGAAGAAGAGGCGGTCCCTGTAGGCGTGCGCGAGGGACCCGTCGCCCGCGGTGAACTGGCTCTGGATGTCGTGCGGCTCGAGCCAGAGCTGCGTCCGCGGCGGGTCGGACAGGACGGTCGCGATCGCCACCGAGAACCCGATCTGCTCGCCGTTCCAGCGGAACGTGACATGGCCCGCCTCGGGGTGATGGCCCGGGATCTCCACGTACTCCCGTCGCCTCTCTCCCTCTCCGCCGTCCCGGATCGTGACCACCCCGGTGAACAGCGGCGCACCCTGGACCTCGGGCACCGGGTGCGGCTCGAGCGCGGCGATCAGGCAGAACCAGCCCGGCTCCCCGGCGTGCGAGAAGGCCTCGCTCACGAAGCGCGGCGCATGCTCGCCGAGCGTGCTCGCGTCGGGCGCGAGGTGCTGCCGATCCTGGATCACCCGCTCTTCGGAGAAATCGAGCTGGGTGAAGACCGGGGCGAAATGGCTCGGCACCTGGTCCAGCGGCAGCGGGGACGCGCTCTCCATGCGGATGTACTCGACGTCGATCCGGCGCCACATCGTCATGATCCCGGTCTCGTCGGCGGCGGACTCCGCGAGGCCCTCGAGCTCGGCGCGGACGATCAGGTTGTCGCCGGCGATATCGGTCACGTGGCGCCGGATCGTGCTCCTCATCCCCACGATGGCCGTGCTCGCGCTGGTCTCCGTGGCGTCGGACAGCGGATAGCCGTCCACCGCTTCCCAGCTTGGGCTCCGGTCCGGCGTCCCCTCGTTGTCGTCTTCGGCCGGCCCCACGTAGACCCCCGCGGCGTCGTAGTCGTTCTCGTCGAAGGTGGGACCCCAGTCCGGGTGCACCTCCGGCCGCTCGTTGAACGGGTCGTCGGGATCGCGCGCGCTCCAGCGGATGCGCGCGCCCTCCGGGAGCTCGCCGTCGGGGCTCGTCACCTCGGCGGTGATCTCGATGAGCTGCGTATTCCTCGCCCATCGCCCGTCGAGATCTCGATTGATGTAGACGCGTCCCTGGTTGTCCAGGCTCGTGTATCCGGGGCTGTATCCAGCCGCTCGCGTCGTCCCCGGCGGCGCGGAGCTGTCCGGAGAGCCCGGGAGATACAGGCCTTTGATATCGACGATCCGGACGGCGGCCATCGCCCCGGAGCATTGCAAAGGTCGCGCTCAGCCCGGCCGCCTCCGGACGTCTCACCCGCGGCGACGCGAAGAGAGGGAAGAGCGGAGCGGCCCTGAGAAACGCGCCGCATCCGAGCTCCCTGGCGGCGGCGCCGCGCCCGAGGACGGGCTCCGCCGCCGGAGCGCAGCGCCGGGCTCCGAGAGCGATCCGCCCGACAGCGCTCGACGTGGCCTCTGGGCCCCCATTGCCGCTTTCTCCCGGCGCGCGTTCGTGCGTAGACTCCGCGCCCTCATGAGCTTCGAGCCAGTTGCAGGGTTTCGCTTCGGCGCCATCAGCGCGGGGATCCGGAAAGACGGACGTATCGACGTCGCGCTCGCGGTGGCCGATCAGCCGGCGGTGGTGGCCGGCATGTTCACCCGGAACCTCGTGCGCGCGGCGCCCGTGGACATCGCCATGCAGCGCGTCCAATCGGGCCGCGCGCGCGCCGTCGTCGCCAACAGCGGATGCGCCAACGCCTGCACGGGCGAGGCCGGCTGGAAGGCCGCCCTCGACACGACGCGCGCCGTCGCCGAGGCCATCGGCGCCCCGGAGGACGAGGTCCTCCCCGCGTCGACCGGCGTCATCGGCGCCGTCCTGCCGGCGCACCGGATCGTCGAGCGCGTCCCCGAGCTGACGGCGCGCCTCTCGCCGAAGGGCTACCTCGACTTCGCCCAGGCGATCTGCACGACCGACCGCTGGCCGAAGCTCTCTCAACGCAAGCTGGCCGGGGGCGCCACGCTGCTCGGCATCGGCAAGGGCGCCGGGATGATCCACCCCGACGTCGGGCCCCCCCACGCGACGATGCTCGTCTTCCTGTTCACCGACGCCGTGCTCGACCCCGGCGAGGCGAACGAGGCGCTCGCGGCCTCGTGCGACGTGACGTTCAACGCGTGCACCGTCGACGGGGACACCAGCACCAACGACACGGTGCTCCTCCTGTCCTCCGGCGCGTCCCAGCGCCGCGCGTCGCGCGACGAGCTCACGGCGGCCCTCACCGAGGTCTGCGGCGAGCTGGCGCGCTCGATGGTGGCCGACGGCGAGGGCAGCACGCACGTCGCCGAGATCCGCGTCCGCGGGCTCTCGACGCGCGACGCGGCGCGCGCCGTGGCGCGCACGGTGGCCACGTCGATGCTCGTGAAGACCGCGCTGTTCGGCAAGGACGCGAACTGGGGGCGGCTGCTCGCCGCCGCCGGGCGCGCCGGCGTGCCCTTCGATCCGGCCGAGGCCCAGATCCTCGTCGGCGGCATCCCGATCGTGCAGAACGGCGCGCCGATCGGGGCGGAAGCCGAGCGCAAGGCGAACGAGGTGCTCGCGCGCGACACCTACGTCATCGAGCTCGTGCTCGGCAGCGGCCCGGGCGACTTCTCCTACCTGACGAGCGACCTCGGACACGGCTACGTCGATGTGAACGCCGGCTACCGCTCGTGAGCCGCGCGGGGCGGCCGGCCGGGCCGCTCGCGGTGAGCGCGCCCGCGCCTGCGCCCTGACCGGAACCCCTGCTGCGTCCGGCGGATCCGTGCGGACCCGGAGCGACGGCCGCCCCGCCTCGCGCTGCGCCCGCGGGCCAGTGAACCTCGCGCGACGAGCGCTGGTGAACGCAGGTTCACAAGGCGAGAGGCCGATCCGGCTTCCCCGCGATCCTCTCCGGCCGCCCCGTGGGACGCCTCTCCGGCCGCCCCGTGGCACGCTGCGTGTTAGCGCGCGGCATGGTAGTCGTGCGGGAGGGCCGCGCCGGTGCCGGCCGCCGCTGGAGGACTTCGATGCTTCTTCATTCCCCCCTTGCGAAGATCCTGGGTCGAGGCGCGCTGTTCCTGATGCTCGCCGCGACCGCGACGGGCTGTGGCGGCTGCGGCGACGCCGCGGTCCACTGCGACCGCGACGGCGAGAACTGCCTCATCTGCGACGGCTACGGCTGTCGCCCGGCGGAGCCCGACGTCGGCGGTCAAGGCGGCGCCGGCCAGGGCGGCGTCGCCCAGGGCGGCGCCGGTCAGGGCGGCGAGGGCGGCGGAGAGGCCGCCTGCGACGCGGACCTCACCACATGTCCCTGCGACGGCGACGACGCGTGCGCGGACGGCACGCGGTGCGTCGACGGGCTCTGCATCGCGGCGTGCGAGTTCAGCTACGAGTGCGGCGCGGGCCGGCTGTGCGTCAACGGCGAGTGTGCCGACGGCTGCTCCGACAGCGTGCCCTGCGAGGCGCCCGGCACGCGCTGCGACCGCGGGGTCTGCGTCCCCGACGCCGAGAACCCCGAGTGCAGCGACGCGGCGCCGTGCGAGGGCGGCGCGCTCTGCGTCGACGGCGCCTGCGCCGCGGGCTGCGCCACCCACGACGACTGCGCCCCCGGCGAGGTCTGCAATGCGGTGACCGGCGCCTGCATGGCCGACCCGTCGCCGCAGCCCGGCTGCGCCGCCACGTCCTGCGCGGCCCAGGGCCAGGAGTGCATGGAGGACGGCTACTGCCACTACCCGTGCGAGAGCGAGCAAGCCTGCAGGCTCATCGATAGCCGCTTCGTCCGCTGCGAGGACGGCTTCTGCAAGACGCGGGAGGAGGTCGCGCCCGAGTGCACGCTCGACGAGCCCTGCCCCGACGGCAAGGACTGCATCTCCGGCGAGTGCCTCTGATCCACCGCCGCTGACCGAGGCCCCCGCCGCCGCTCCGCCGCGGCGGAGCGGCGGAGCGGCGGAGCGCCGGACGAGGAGCCGCCATCGACGCACCCTCACCTTCCGCGGCCCTGCCCCGCACACCTTGACCGTCCGTCACGCGGCGGGTAATCGCCTCGAATGGTCGCCCGCTCCCCCGTGCATCGTCCCGCGCCGCTCCTCGTCCGGATCGCCCGCGCCGCCGTCGTGTCGCTCGCCCTCGCCGCGCCGAGCGTCGCCGCCGCCGAGACCCGGATCGCCGTGGTCGACGTGCAGCACGCCGTCATGCAGACCGAGGACGGCATCCGCGCGCAGGCCACCCTGAAGAAGCTCTTCGACCGGCGCCAGCAGGAGCTCGACGCCAAGCAGACCGAGCTGCAGAAAGCGCGCGAGGACATCGAGAAGCAGTCGCGCGTGCTCTCGCGCGAGTCGCTGCAAAAGCGGATGGAGGACTGGCAGCGCCAGATGGTCGAGCTCCAGACCGTGTTCGTCGACTACAACAAGGAGCTGCAGAAGAAGCAGGGCGAGCTCACCGGGCCCATCATCAAGAAGATGATGGTCATCGTCGCCCGGGTCGCGAAGAAGTCGGGCTACGAGATCATCCTGGACAAGCAGGCGGCCCCCTACGTGCGCGCGGATCTCGACCTGACGGAGCAGGTGGTTCAGCTCTACAACACCGGCGGCGGCGAGGACGACGCGGGCGGCGACAAGGCGGAGAAGAAGGACGACGCCAAGTAGCGCGCTGCCCGCGCGCGCCACGCCGCCGAAAGGAGCCGGCCTTGCCCGACCGAACCCAAGAGCCCGTCTCGCTCGAGATCCATCAGATCCTGTCGATCCTGCCGCACCGCTATCCGCTCGTGATGGTCGATCGGGTGACGGAGGTCACCGCCAACAAGAGCATCCGCGGCTACAAGTGCGTCGCGTACAACGAGCCCTGGTTCCAGGGGCACTTCCCCCAGCGGCCGATCATGCCCGGGGTGCTGATCCTGGAGTCGCTCACGCAGCTCGGCGGCATCCTCGCCTACGCGTCGGACCCGTTCGACGCGACGTCGAACCTCATGTTCTTCCTCGGCATCGACAAGGCGAAGTTCCGCCACACGGTGACGCCCGGCGATCGGCTCGATCTCTACGTCGAGGTGCTGCACCACCGCTCGAACGTGTGGAAGCTGCGCGGCGAGGCGAGCGTCGACGGGACGCTCTGCGCCGAGGGGGAGATGCTCGCCTCCGTCGTCGATCGCGAGCCATGATGATCGGAGAGGGAGATCGCCCCATGAGCCGGACCCCATCGTTCGCCCGCGTCGCCGCTGTCCTCTGCGCCTCCTTCGCCCTGTCGCTGCCGGCCGGCTGCGGCGGCGCCGCGCCCCCCGCCCCCCCGGCGCCCGAGGCGGGCGGCGGCCTCGTCGGCTCGGCGGCCCCCGAGCTCGCGGCCGAGGTCGTGAGCGGCGAAGGGCCCGCCACGCTCAAGGAGGCGGGCGGCAAGGTGGTGATCGTCGACTTCTGGGCGACCTACTGCCATCCCTGCCGGAAGTCCTTTCCCAAGTACCAGGAGCTCGTCGAGCGCTTCGGCGGCGGGCTCGCCGTGCTCGCCGTCGCCCTCGACGCCCCCGAGGACGTCTCGAAGGAGCAGCTCGTCGCGTTCGCGGACGAGGCAGGCGTCAAGTTCAAGATCCTCTGGGACAAGGACCAGAGCGCGGTGAAGAGCTATAGCCCGCGGCGGATGCCGACCGCCTTCATCGTCGACCGGCGCGGCGTCGTGCGTCACGTCCACGCGGGCTACGAGGACGGCGAAGAGGAGAAGATCGCCCGCGAGATCGAGGCGCTGCTCGGCGAGGCGGCCCCTCCGCCGGCAGCAGCGCCGCCGGCCGATCCGAACGCGGCGGCGCCGGCGGCAGCTCCGAACGCGGCGCCTCCCCCGGCCGAGGCGCCCGCGCCGAACGACGGCGCCCGCCCCTCCCCGTGAGCCTCGCGAGGCGGCGGCTATCCTCATGTCCCCTACCCTGATCCAGCGCGTCTCGGTCGAGGCGCTCGACATCCCGCTGCACGAGCCGTTCGGCATCGCCGGCGGCGCGCAGGAGCGCGCGGCGAACCTCCTCGTCACCGTGGAGCTGGCCGACGGGACGCTCGGCTTCGGCGAGGCCGCGCCGCTCCCCGCCTTCAACGGCGAGACGCAGGAGGCGTCGCGCGCCGCCGCCCTCTCGCTGCGCGCCGCCGTCGTGGGCGCGGACGCGCGCGCGTGGCGCGCGATCGCGGTCGCGCTCCGCGCCGCGGCGGGCGGCGGCGCCGGCGCGGCGCGCTGCGCGATCGAGACGGCGATCCTCGACGCGCTCACGAAGCGCGCGGACATGCCGCTCTGGGCCTTCTTCGGCGGCGCGGGGACGGCGCTCACGACCGACATCACCATCACCACGGGCTCGCCGGAGCGCGCGGAGGAGGCCGCGCGGCGCGCCTCGGCCATGGGCTTCCGCGCGCTCAAGGTGAAGGTCGGCGGCCGCCTCGCCGCGTCGGACCCGGCGCGCCTCGAGGCGATCGTCGCGGCGGCGCCGGAGGCGTCGCTGATCCTCGACGGCAACGGCGGGCTCACGGCGGCCGAGGCGCTCGCGCTCGTCGCACACGCGCGCCGGCTCGGCGCGACCGTCGCGCTCCTGGAGCAGCCGGTGCCGCGCGACGACTGGGACGGCATGAAGGAGGTCACGCGGCGCGCCGGGGTCGACGTGGCCGCCGACGAGAGCGCCGCCTCCGCGGCGGACGTCCTCCGCGTCGCGGCGGAGCGCGCGGCGACCGTGGTCAACATCAAGCTGATGAAGGGCGGCATCGCCGAGGCGCTCGACATCGCGGCGGTCGCCCGCGCGGCGGGGCTCGGCCTGATGATCGGGGGGATGGTCGAGTCGGTGCTCGCGATGACGGCGTCCGCCTGCTTCGCCGCCGGCCTCGGCGGGTTCTCGTTCGTCGATCTCGACACGCCCATGTTCCTCGCCGAGAACCCCTTCGACGGCGGCTTCGCCCAGCGAGGCCCGGCCCTCTCGCTCGACGGGGTCCGGGCGGGGCACGGCGCCGCCCCGAAGCGCCGCGATCCGGAAGCCGCCTAGCGCGCTCCAGGCCCCGCGAAGGAGGATCGCCGGCGCGCCGCGGACGCGCTCACGCCCCAGGCGCCGCGCCGATCCACGCCGGCACGCCGAGCTGGTCGAACGGCCCTCGCAGGTCGTCGGGCAGCGGCGCGGCGATGCGCAGCTGCGCGCCCGTCTCGGGGTGGGCGACGGCGAGCTCGGCCGCGTGCAGCGCGAGGCGGTGCAGCGCGTAGCGCTCGCGGAAGAGGCGGTTGTGCTCGCCCTTGCCGTAGTTCACGTCGCCGATGATCGGGTGGCTGATGTGCTTGAGGTGCCGCCGCACCTGGTGCAGCCGCCCCGTGCGCGGGCGCGCCTCGACCACGGCGTAGCGCTCGAGCGCGTGGAGCCGCTCGAACTCGGTGACGGCCGGGACGCGCGGGCCCCCCTCGCGCCGCGGGATCGGGTGATCGATGCACCCGCGCTCCGGCGGGACGCCGCGGACGAGCGCCAGGTAGCGCTTCCGCGCGAGGCCCTGCTCGAACTGCGCGCCGAGCAGCGCCGCCGCGGCCGCGTCCAGCGCGACGAGCAGCACGCCGCTCGTCGCCCGGTCGAGGCGGTGGACCGGGAACACCTTCCGGCCCAGCGCCCGCTCGGCGAGATCGACGAACACGACCGGCGCGCTGCCCCAGCCGCGGTGCACGAGCAGCCCGGACGGCTTCGCGAAGGCCGCGACGCGATCGTCCAGGTGGAGCAGGGAGAGCTGCATCGCGGAGGCGCCGCTCAGCCGGTCCCCAGGGCGAGGTACCGCGCGAGCCGCTGGTACAGGGCCGCGGCGAGCTCGGCGTCGTGCTCGCACACCTCGGCGAAATCGTCCTTGCGGATCCGGATGAGCCGCGTCCGCGCCGCGGCGACCGGCAGGTCGCCCTTGCGCCGCGCGCCGACGAGCGACTCCGGGAAGAGCAGGCCGGAGGAGATGATCCGCCGCCCGTCGGGCAGGTCCACGGCCCCGTCGAGCACCAGGTAGGCGACCAGATCGCTCGCGACGTCGCGCGGGATGCGATCGCCCGCGCCGAGCTCCACCTCGACGCCCGCCGCGAGCGCCCCGAGCACCGCGGCCGGGCTCATGCCGGCGAGGAGCGGGCACGCGGACAGCACCGAGAGGTCGCGCGAGGACGGACCGGCGTCGTCCGCGCGCTTCACGAAGCGATCCATGATGTCGATGACGATCACGCTCGCGTTGTCGAGCCCGCCGCGCTCGCGCGCGTGCTTGAGGAGGCCCTCGGCGACGTCCTGGGGGCCGCCCTTCGCGCAGAAGCGGGAGAGCGACGCCTCGCTCTCGATCGCGTTGTGCACCCCGTCGGTGCAGAGCAGGATGCGATCGCCGCGCGAGAGATCGACGAACAGGGTGTCGACCGAGACGGTGCCGGCGAGCCCGATCGCGTTCACGAGCGGGTTGCGCTGCGGCTTCCTGGCCGGGGTCGGGGTGCCGGCCGCGCGGAGCGTGTCGTAGAGGGCGTGGTCCTGCGTGAGCTGGACGGTCGTCGTCGGGCGGACGAGGTACGCGCGGCTGTCGCCCGCGTGGGCGAAGAAGGCCCGGCTGTGCGCGAGCACCACGAAGTCGAGCGTCGTGCCCATCCCCTGGTAGCTCGGCTCGGTGCGGCGCGCCTCCAGGATGGCGGCGTGCGCCGCCTCGCCCACGCGGCGGAGCAGCGCGAACACCTCGCGGCGCGCCTCGATGTTCGGGTCGGCCACGTAGGCGTCGAGGATGGCGGCCGCGGGCGGGCGGAGCACCTCATCGCGCACCGTGTCGATCGCGATCTGGGCGGCGACCTCGCCGGCGGCGTGGCCGCCCATGCCGTCGGCGATGCCGAAGAGGGCGAGCTCGGGGCAACAGAGGATCCGGTCCTCGTTGCTCGGGCGGACGAGGCCGACATCGGTCGATGCGGCGAACTCGATGCGATAGTCGAAGCGCGGGAGGATCCGGGACACCGCGACCAGGATAGACACCGTGCGGGCGGCGTCAAAATCGCGCGGCGCTCGGCGACCGCGCGGTCGCTCCGCGCCCGCTCGCCTGCGCTCGTCCGCGCTCGCCCCGACCCCGCGCCGCGCGATCGTTGCCGGGGCCACGCCGGCGCGGCCCGGCACGCCCTGCGCACCGGCCGCGGCGAGGCCGTGCCCCCGGCGGACACACCAGCGTGCAACGCGCACGGATCCACGGTTGGCCCGACTCTCGCGTCTTCTGGGGGCATGCAACTCATCGAGGTGGACGTCGGGCGCTTTCGGCTCGAATTCGGCGGTGGGCTCGGGCTGGAGGTCATCCTCCTGTTCAGCCGCTCGGTCGCCTTCTGGCGCTGGGGCGGCGAGCTCGTTGCGGAGGTCAGCGTCGGCGTGAGCTGAGCCGGACATCCGTCGTCTCGCCCCTCGCCCGGCGGCCGCAGCAGATTCGGGACGTGCAGCGAAAGAGCCTCAGACGAAAAATTCCGGTAGGATTCGGCTCGACCGCATGAGGCCTTGCTGCTGTCTGCCATCCACCACGCTCGCTCCTGCCGCGGCGCCGCCGCAGGCCCGCACAGCGATTCCGCCGTTCACGCTCGAGCCTGGCAGGCCGGCGCCGCGAGCGATCCCGCGCGCGACTCGGCGCGTCGTCTGGAGCGCGCGATGACCGTGCAACCGCGGATCGACGTCGCGACCATGCGGCGCGCCCTGTCCACCGCCGAGGCGGTGATGGCGCTGAACCCGCCCGAGTCGCCGATGATCGAGGGCTACCGGCTGTTCCGGGTGTCGGGCGGCGACGTCGCGTGGCTGGACATGCCCGCGAACACCGGCGCGTACGCCGTGTTCGGCTCGCACCCGCGCTGCGACGTGAAGTTCGCGTCGGGCGACGACGTGTGCGTGCGGCACCTGGTCGCCACGTGCTGCAACCTGCCCGACGGCGGCTTCGGCCTGCGGCTCATGGACCTGCAGACCTCGATCCCGTTCTTCGTGGACGACGACGTGCCGCGGCGCTCGATCGTGGTCAGCGGCCCGCTGCTCGTGCGCATCGGCAAGCACGTGGTCGGCGGGCTCCCGGTCGGGCCGCGCGCCTCGTCGCGGGTGCTGCAGGTGAGCTCGTGCGGGATGAGCGAGCCGCCGCGCGGGATCGAGAGCGTCTCGGAAAAGCCCGCGGACGGCGCCGTGCCCCCGTCGCCGACCGAGGGCATCACGACCAGCCACCGCTTCGCCCGCGGGGAGATCTCGCACATCACGTCGGTGCGGCCCGTCTCGCACATCGAGGAGATGGTCGCGCCGCGCGCGAAGACCGGGTACGTGCGGCTCACGCTGCAGTCGAGCGAGCGCAGCGCCGCGGTCGAGCTGCCCGAGAAGGCGCTCGAGGACGGCGTGCTGCTCGGGCGCGCGGACAACTGCCTGGATCGCGGACTGCGCGCCGTCCTGAGCACCCACATCTCGCGGACCCACCTGCTGCTCCTGCGCGACGGCGCCGAGGTCATGGCCCTCGATCTCTGCTCGACGAACGGGACGAGGTACGCGGGCCAGAAGGTGCGCCGCGTGATGATCCCCGCCGAGGGCCTGGCCCTCACGCTGGGCCCCGAGCTGACGCTGATCTGGCACCCGCAGACGTGACGCCGTCCGCCCTCGCGGCGGGCCGGCGCGGGGGCGGCGCGCGCCGGCGAGGGCGTCGCGAGCCGGCGAAGGGCGGGACGCCGGGCGAGGCGATCGCTCCCCCGGCGCCCTGCCGGCCCCCGCGGCGCGCCGCGCGCTACGACAGGAGCTGGCGCGCGATGACGATGCGCTGGATCTGGCTCGTGCCTTCGTAGATCTGGAGGACCTTCGCGTCGCGCATCATCTTCTCGACGGGGTACTCCTTGACGTAGCCGTTGCCGCCGAACACCTGGACGGCGTCCACGGCGGTCTGCATGGCGCTGTCGGCGCCGTAGGCCTTCGCGAAGCTCGAGACGATGGGGTCGCGCACCCCGTGATCGAGGTTCCACGCGGCCTTTTGGTAGAGCAGGCGCGTCCCCTCGACGCGGATCGCCATCTCCGCGAGCATCCACTGGATCAGCTGGTGGTTGCCGATCGGCTGGCCGAACGTCTTGCGCTCCTTCGCGTAGGCCACGCACTCGTCGAGGCAGCGGCGCATCAGGCCCGTCGCGGCCGCGCCGATGTCGGGGCGGGTCTGGTTGAAGGTCTCCATCGCGAGCTTGAAGCCGTGCCCCTCCGCCGCGAGGAGGTTCTGCTTCGGCACCTTCACGTCCTCGAGGAACACCTGCGCGGTGTCGCTCGCCCGCTGGCCGAGCTTGTCCTCCTTCTTGCCGACGCGGAGGCCGGGCGTGTCCCGATCGACGATGAACGCCGCGATCCCCTTGTGCCGGAGCTCCGGGTTCGCGGTCGCGAAGATCACGTAGTAGCGCGCGTAGCTCGCGTTCGTGATCCAGCACTTCTGCCCGTTCAGCACGTAGTCGTCCCCGTGCTTCGTGAAGCGGGTCTTGAGCCCCGCGACGTCGCTGCCCGCGTCCGGCTCGCTCGTGCAGTAGCTCGCCATGATCGGCTCGGCGGTGAGCATGCCGAGGTACTTCTTCTTCTGCTCCTCGCTGCCCGCGAGCTTGATGGGCGTGAGCGCGAGCCCGTTCGCGAGGAAGCTCGTCTGGATGCCGGTACAGCCGTACGAGAGCTCCTCGGCGAGGAGGGCGTTCTCCATCTCGCCCATCCCCGGGCCGCCGTACTCGGCCGGACAGGTCGGGTTGACGAGGCCGATGTTCCAGCCCTCCACGAAGACGTCCATCGGGAAGGACGACTTCTGATCGCACTCGGCCGCGATCGGGGTGATGCGCTCCTTCGTGAAGCGACGCGCCGTATCGATGAGAGCCTTGTGCTCTTCGCTCAGAGAGAAATCGACCACGTGACCTCCGGCTAGTACGGCAGGGACGGCGCTCGCCGCGCCCGCCGGCAACGGGGACGAGGGCTCGCGCCCCCCCTCACTCCTTCATTCTGCGCTTGCGTCGCTCGAGCTCGGCGCGCACGGCGCGGCTGCCCAGGATATAGCCGATGATCAGCCCCAGCATCAGCACCACGGGGATGTAGAGCGCGTGCTGCGGGGTCATCTCCCCGAGGTTCGGCATCAGCTCGTTCCCTGCCCCGCGCCCGCGCCCGCCCGCGCCTTCCGCACGGCGGCCTCGAGCGCGTCGATGCGCCGGTCGATCTGCTTCTGCCGGCGCCAGGAGAGGAAGACGAGCCCGAAGATGATGAGCCAGATCGCGGCGTAGGCCTCGACGAGCAGCTTCTCGCCGCTCTGCATCTCGTTCCCGCCCTCCACGGGGCGGAACGCCTGCGCTCGGTCGTCCGTGGCCGTGCCCGTCGGTTGCTGCAGGGCCGCGTGGGAGAACAAGGAATGAAGGGATTTCACGTTGTCAGTCCTCTCCGATACCGACTTCGAGGGCCTCTTGCTCGAGCTCCGCGAGCCGCGCGGACGCGAGATCGACGCGGAGGCGCGACCACAGGAGCGCGAGGGAGAGCAGGGTGAACGAGAGGAAGCCGAAGCCGAGCGCCAGCTTCATGTCGGGGTGCCCGAGGCCACCGCCCTTGCCCGTGATGACCGTGGGGTGGTTACCGCCCCACATCTTCACCGAATAATGGATGATCGGCAGGTTGGCCGCGCCGAGGACGCCGAGGGCCGCGGCGAACTTGCGCTCGGCCTCGCTGTCGCCCGTGAAGGCGCGGAGCACGACATAGGCGATGTAGATAAGGACGCTGAGGAGCGAGGTCGTCAGGCGCGGGTCCCACGTCCAGTACACGCCCCACGCCTTGGCGGCCCACAGCGGGCCGGTGATGAGGACGATGAGGCCCATGGCCACGGCGACCTGCGCGCCGGCCTTCGCCAGCGAGTCCCACCACTGCGTGCCGCGCGCGAGGTAGCCGGCCGAGCCGATGAAGCAGGCGGTCGCGCCGAGGTACATCGCGTAGCCGGCCGGGGCGTGGAAGTAGAAGATCTTCTGCACGACCCCCATCGAGGCCTCCGTCGGCACGACGTAGGCGACGAAATGGAGCGTCCCGATGATGGCGAGGGCCGACGCGGCGAGCAGGACCGAGAACGCGATGGTGGAGGCGCCCGACGCGCCGCCCGCGCCGCGCCGCGCCGCATCCCCGCTCGCCGCCAAAGCCACCCTGCGCGGCGCCCGCTCGTCGTTGGCTCCCATATGCTGGCGCGCCACCGTAGTGCCAAGGACGGTCGCGTTCAAGCCGCGGTGAAGGTCGGACGGGGACGGCCAGGCGCCGGCGAGGCAGCCCACGCGCTCAGCGCGGCCGCCCCCTCGGTCACGTGCCGTCCGGAGCGATCGCGTCCCAGCCCGTCGCCTTCGCGAGGCGCGACATCGCCATGTCGAGCTCCATCGTCGCGTTCAGCTGGCTGAAGCGGTTCGTGGCGTACGCCTTGGCTGGATCAATCAAGTCCTTCTCCGCCATGGTCCCGACGTCGATTCCTTGCTGGACCATCACGAGCCAGCGCTTCCCGTACCTGGCCGCCTTCGTGTAGGCGTCGAGGCGCTTCTGCGCCTCCACGACCTCGGCGTAGGCGGTCTCGACCTCGGTCGCGACCCCGCCCATGGCGAAGCGCTGCGTCGCGGCCATCTCCTCGAGCTGCGCCTCGGCGAAGCGGATGCGCGCCGACTGCGGGAGCAGGTCGAGCTTCCACTGCAGCACGAGCGCGGCGCCGTAGTGGAAGTAGTTGCCGGGGTCGCTGGTGAACGGGTTCAGCTGATCCGCGACCTCGGGCGCGGCGCTCACCCCGGCCTGCAGCCCGATGCCGATGTCGGGGAACAGCTGCGCGCGCGCGAGCCGCACCTGGGCGGACCGCGCGTCGAGGCCCGCGCGCGCCTGCGCGAGCTCCGGCCGGTACAGGCGCGCCGCGGTCAGGTAACGGCTGACGTGCCCGAGCCGGTGCTTCGGCGGGCGGATCGGGAGGTCGGGGATGTCGAGCTCCGGGACGCCCGTGTAGAAGCGCAGCCCGGCCAGCGCGACCGCGATGTACTTGTCGACCTCGGCCCCGCGCGCCTCGAGCTCGGCCCCGAAGGTCTGCAGCTTGAGCAGCTCGATCGGATCGCCCTCCTCGCTCTCGACCTGCTCCTCCAGGCGCCGGAGCGCCTTGTCCATCTCGGTCCGCACGTCCGTGAGCAGGCTCCGCGAGTCGCGCGCGAGCTGGAGGCCGAAGTAGGCCTTGCGGACGTCGAGCCGCACCGCGTCCCGCTCCTTCTCCACGCTCGCCTGGTTCACGCGGACGTTCGCCTCGGCGGCGTCCCAGAGGCTCGTGATCTTCCCGAAGGTCCAGAGCGGCACCACCCCGTCGATGTTCGCGCGCCAGGCGACCCCGAGGCTCGAGGTGAGCGAGACGTCGGTGTTCGGGCTGAAGATGTTGTTGCCGCGGACGGTCGGCGCGAGCGCGACGCCGCCGGTCAGCTTGAACTGCGAGAACGGGGCGTAGTGGGCCTCGTCGAGCTGCGCGCGGACCTGGCTCAGCTTCGCGCGGGCGGCGAGGACGTGCGGGTGGTTGCGATCGGCGAGCGCGAGGACGCGCGGGAGATCGAGGACCACCGCCGCCTGCCGCCGGGGAGCGCCGCCGGTGTCGGCGGCGGCGGCGGGGAGCGGGGCGAGCCGGACCGCGAGGTAGACGGCGGCGGCGACAAGAGCACCTCGTGCAGCGCGTCGGGCCATTTTCGGCGCAACGTAGCACGAGCTGGCCACGCGCTTGCGCGGCGCGCTCTGCCCGCCGCGCGCGTCAGCCCGCGCCGCCCCTGCGCGGCGGCGCCGCCGCCTCCGCGTCGTCCCCCTCCCCTGTGCCTTCCCCCTCCCCTACGCCGTCCCCCTCCCCTGCGCCGTCCCCCTCCCCTGCGCCTTCCCCCTCCCCCGCGCCTTCCCCCATCGCCGCCTCGTCCCCCCGCGACGCGACCTTTTTCTTGAGCCTCCGGAAATTCGAGCGATCCATCCCCGCCTGCCGCGCCGCCTCGCTGAGGTTGTTGCCGGTGCGCTGCAGCAGGCGCCCGATGTAGATCCGATCGAACGCCTCGATGGCGCGCTCCTTGGCCTCCGCGTACGGGAGCTCGCAGAGCTGCGCGGGCAGGACGAGCGCGTCCCTCGGCGGGCGCCGATCCGGCCCGGCGCGCCCCGACACCGCGGGCGGCAGATCCGCGGGCAGGATCGCGTCGCCGCGCGCGGAGAGCACGGCGTGCTCGATCGCGCTCTCGAGCTCGCCCGCGTTGCCGGGCCAGGCGTACTCGCGCAGGAGGCGCGCCGCCTCGGGGCCGATCCGCGCGACGCCGCGCCCGTGCCGGCGCGCGCACCGGTGCAGGAAGTGGCTCGCGAGCAGCGCGATGTCCTCCCGGCGCCGGCGGAGCGGCGGCAGCTCGATGACGACGACGCCGAGGCGGTAGAGGAGGTCCTCCCGGAAATCGCCAACGGCGGCGCGCGCCCTCAGGTCGGCGCACGTCGACGCGATGACGCGGACGTCGACCCGGCGCGGCGCGTCCGCCACCACGGCGGCCCCCGCCGCGGCGACCTCGCCGTGCGTGAGGACCCGCAGCAGCCGGGCCTGGGCCGCGAGCGGCAGCGCCGAGACCTCGTCGAGGAAGAGCGTGCCCCCGTCCGCGGCGTCGATCAGGCCCCCGCAGGCGCCGCCGTCCGGCGCGACGCCGCGGCCCTCGCCGAAGAGCTCCTCCTCGGCGCGCGGCGCCGGGAGCGCGCTGCAGTCGACCGCGACGAACCGCCGCCCGGCGCGCGGCCCGCGCCGGTGGACGGCGCGCGCGACGAGCTCCTTGCCCGTCCCGCGCTCGCCGACGAGCAGGATGGGCGCGGCCACGGACGCCACGCCGAGCGCCCTCCGGTAGGCGTCCTGCATCGCGGCGGAGCTCGCGATCACCTCGCCGAGCTGCTCGTGCTCGCCGACGCGCTCCTCGAGGGCCCGCGCGCGGCCCTCGAGCCGCCGGCGCTCGATCGCGCGCTCGACGGCGATCGAGAGCGCGGCCTCGGGCTCGACCGGCTTCGTCACGAAGGCGTACGCGCCGGCGCGCACGGCCGCGACCGCGGCGTCGAGCTCGGCGTGGCCGGCCATCACCACGACCTCGACGTCGGGGTGCGCCGCCTTGATCTGCGCGAGCACCTCGGCGCCGCTCATGCGCGGCATGGCGAGGTCGAGCAGCACCGCCTCGACGCGGGTGGTCGCGAGCAGCCCGAGCGCCGCGGGGCCGTCCTCCGCGGTGAGGACGTCGAAGTCGCGCACGAGCGCGCGCGCGAGGTTGCGGCGCTGGGCCGGCTCGTCGTCGACGAGGAGGATGCGGGCGCGAGCTCGGGCGTTCACGAGGCGGAGCGGCGGGGCGGGACTAGAGCGGCTTGCGCGGGGGGAGATCGGTGCCCCGGCGCGTCTGCGGCTCCCTCGGCTCGTCCGTGGCCGCGGCGAAGGCGGGATCGCTGGACTTCCGGAGCTTGGGCGGGGGCGGCGGGGGCGGCGGATCTGCGCTCCCCGTCGGCGTGTAGATCTGGCCGTGCTGCTGGAAGACACAGATCCGGTTGCCGCCCTCGCGCTTCGCCTGGTGGAGCGCGCTCTCGGCGGCGCGGATCAGCGCGTCCTTGGAGCGGACGTCGCGCGAGGGGTAGAGCGAGACGCCGATCGACACGCTGCACGGCCGCGACGCGCCGCCGAACTCGACCGGGTTGCCGGACGCCTCGCGCCAGATCCGCTCCGCCACGGTCAGCGACCCGGCGAAGTGCGTGCTCGGCAGGACGATGAGGAACTCCTCGCCGCCGTAGCGCGCGACCACGTCGACCTCCCGGACCGAGCGGCGGATCCCGTCGGCCACGCGCCGGATCACCGCGTCGCCGAGGGTGCGCCCGCCGATCTCGTTCATCGCCTTCAGCCGATCGATGTCGACGAGCACGCAGGCGAACGGCTCGTGGTAGCGCTCCGCGCGCTTGAACTCCTCGTTGAGCCGCGTGAAGAGGTAGCGGTAGTTGTAGAGCCCCGTCATCTCGTCGTGGATGGAGAGCTGCTCCAGGTACGCGCGCTGTGCGGCGACGTGGTCGTGCAGCCGCTTGATCCGGAGCATCGCCCCGACGCGCGCGAGGAGCTCCTCCTCCTCGAACGGCTTGCACACGTAGTCGTCGGCGCCGATCTTGAGCCCCTCGACCCGGCTCGCCGTGTCGGCCTTCACCGTGACCAGCACGACGGGGAGGAACGACTCGGCGGTCATGCTCTTCAGCAGCCGGCACGCCTCGAGGCCCGTGAGCCGGGGCATCACGATGTCGAGGAGCGCGAGGTCGACCCCGCCGCGCCCGATGAGCTCGATCGCCTCCTGGCCGTCGTCGACCGCCTCGACCTGGAAGCCGGCCTTGTGCAGGATGCTCACCAGCATCTGGCGCGCGAGGCGATCGTCGTCGGCGACCACGATCCTCGCCGGTCGACTGCTCAGGAGCTCGGCCGGCACGGAGAGCGGAGCGCCTCGGATGTCCTCGCTGTTCGGCACGGGCACATCCTCCCTTCGGGCGGGGCCGGGCGCAACGAGATCGCACGACAGCGGAAGCCCGCTCGCCGCCGGTCGCGCGGGCCGCTCGCCGGCGCGGCGCCGGCCGCCGCGGGGGTCGCGCGCGGCGTCGCCGGTCGCGCGCGGGCTGCCGTCGCGCTGGTTTCGCGGTAAGGACCCCGCATGAATCAGGCGCGGTTCTGGAAGCTCGCGGCGCTCGCGCTGGCGTTCACGCTCGGCGTGATCCTGTGGGGCGCGTTCGTGCGCGCGACCGGCTCGGGGGCCGGCTGCGGCAGCCACTGGCCGACGTGCAACGGCGACGTCATCCCGCGTTCACCGAGCGCGGCGACCTTCATCGAGTTCACCCACCGCGCCACCTCGGGCGTCGCCTTCCTGCTCGTCGCCCTGCAGCTCGTCTGGGCGCTGGTCGCCTATCCGGCGGGGCACCCGGTGCGCGGCGGCGCGGCGGCGTCGATGCTGTTCATGGTGACCGAGGCGGGGGTGGGCGCCGGCATCGTGCTGCTCGAGTACGTCGCCCACGACGCGTCGGCGGCCCGCGCGCTCTGGATGGCGGTGCACCTCATCAACACGTTCCTGCTCGTGGGCGCAATGACGTGCACGCTCTACTGGGCGCGCGGCGGCCGGCGGGTGCGCCTGCGCGGCCAGGGCGCGACGGGCGCGCTGCTCGCCGCCGCGCTCGCGGGCGTCCTCGCGGTGGGCGTGACCGGGGCGATCGCGGCGCTCGGCGACACGCTCTTCGCGGCGGGCTCGCTCCGCGAGGGCCTCGCGCAGGACTTCTCGCCCGCGGCGCACTTCCTCGTGTCGCTGCGCGTCCTGCACCCGGTCGTGGCGGCGGTCGTGAGCGTCTACCTGCTCTACGCCCGCGGCGCGATCGCGGCCCGGCGCCCCTCGCCGCTGGTCGAGCGGCTCTCCGCGGCGACCGGCGGGCTCGTGCTGCTGCAGATCGGCGCGGGGGTCGTCAACCTGCTGCTGCTCGCGCCGGTGTGGATGCAGCTCGTCCACCTCCTGCTCGCCGACGCGCTCTGGATGGTCCTCGTCACCCTCGCGGCCGCCGCGCTGAGCGAGGAGGTCCCGGCGCCGGACGCGGGCGCGCGCGGTGAGAAGGCGCGGCCGGCGGCGGTCGCCACGCCGGGGTAGGCCGCCGGCGCGCTAGAGGTCGCCCGAGCTCCCGTCGCCCTGCTCGGAGTCCTGCGAGATCGTGCGGCGGACCGCGCGCTGCCGCGTCGGCCCGGCCTGGGCCGCGGCGCTCTGCGCGGGGAGGGACGCGGGGAAGTCGACCTGGAGCACCATCCCCTGGTCGGTCTCGATCACGCGGTAGGTCGCGTCGGTCTGCGCGCGCAGCTCGATCACCATGTCGAGATCGTTGCCCTGATCGACGAGCTGCACCTGGCTCACCGGGGTCGCGAAGAACGAGGTGACGAGCGGGAACCGGTTCGTCTGGATCGCCCCCGCCCCCTTCATCCGGTAGACGAGGCGCCCTGCGGCCTTCGACTCGGCGACGTCGACCTTGCCGCCGTGGATCTGCACGAACACGCGCGAGCCCCCGGTCGGGAGCATGCGGAAGCCCGGGAAGGTGGCGACCGGCCGCCCGGTGAGGTCGGCCTGCGCGTCCTTCGGCTTCGGCTTCGGCTTGCGCGCGCGCTGCCGGGCGGGCTGCGGCGCGCCAGCGCTCTGGCTGCGCGGGCTGCCGGCCGCCGCCTTCTGCGGGGCGGCGGCGTTCGCGGGCGCCGGCGCGGCCTTCGGGGCGGCCGGGGCGGCGGGCGCGCCCTGCGCGAGGGCGAGCGGCGAGGCGAGGCCGAGGGCCAGCGAGAGGCTCAGCGAGAGATGCCGGGGAGGTCTCACGCTACCAAGTACAGCACGCGCGCCTGGTCCGGAAAAGACGGCAGCGCGTTAAGCTCGGCGCGTGCCGCCCCGCGTCGCCCGCCTCTCGCACGTCATCGGCGTCGACGACGCGCCGTTCGCCCGCGATCACCGCGGCGACGTGCCGGTGATCGGGGCCGTCTTCGCGGGGCTGCGCCTCGAGGGGGTGCTCTCCACCCGCGCCCGCCGCGACGGGCGGAACGCCACCCCGGCGATCGCCGCGATGATCCGGGGCTCCCGCTTCTACGCGCAGGCGCAGGTGGTCCTGCTCCAAGGGATCGCGGTGGCGGGGTTCAACGTGGTCGACATCGCGGCGCTGCGCGACGCCCTCGCCCTCCCGGTCGTGGTGGTGGCGCGGCGCCTCCCGAACCTCGACGCGATCCGCGACGCGCTGCTCTCGCGCGTGCGGGGCGGGCGCCGCAAGTGGGCGCTCATCGAGCGCGCCGGGCCGATGGAGCCCGTCGGCGGCGTGTACGTGCAGCGCGCCGGGATCTCGCTGGAGGACACGACCGCGCTGCTCGCGCGGCTGGCCGTGCACGGCCACCTCCCCGAGCCGCTGCGCGCCGCGCACCTCATCGCCGGCGGGCTGACCACCGGCGAGAGCCGCGGGCGCGCGTGACGCGCGGGGCTACAGCGGGAGGCGGCTCGCGGCCTTGGCGGTGCCCGGCGTCTCGGCCTTCTTCCCGCGGCCGGTCACCTTCGAGTAGATGACGTCGAGGTTGGCGGTGATGTCGAGATAGAACTGCGCCGTGGGGCTGTAGAAGAAGTTCCTCCGCCTGCCGTCGAGGCCGATCTGGAGGTTCGTGTTGTTGTACCCGAGCGTGAGGTCGACGACCTCGAAGATCGGGTAGTTCAGGCTGACGTCGAAGGCCGTCTGCGGCACGTACGTGGGCCCTTGAGAGCCCTCGTAGGGGGCGCAGCCGGTGGCCGTCTCGGCGCATCCCCCCTCGAACTCGTGCTTGAAATCGCTGAGCAAGGCGAAGCTCGTCCCCAGGGAGAGGTCCTGGTAGAGCGGCACGTCGACCTGGAGGCTCGTGGCCAGACGATCCATCGCCAGCGACGTGCCGCTCAGCTGGTCGTCGGGCGCCGTCTCGCCGCTCGGGGTCATCCGCGGTCGCGCGAGGCCCTCCCGCACCGGCGTGTACGAATCCGAGAACAGGTGGGAGTAGCTCACGCCGAGCGTCGCCGTCACGTGGTTGAGCCCGTCGGCCTTCGCGCCGAGGAGCTTGACCTTCTGGATGAGCTGCGGGCCCACCGACACGGTGAAGTACTTGCCGGAGTTCCAGCTCGCCGGGGAGGTCGGCAGGATCAGGCGCAGCCGCATGGCGGCGTCGGTCTTGTACTCGCCGCGGTCCGCGCCGCCGCTCTCCCAGAGCTCGCGGCTGTACCGGCCGTTGAGCGCGATGTCCTTGAACTGCGGCTCCCGGTAGGTCGTCGTGATGTCGCTGTTCGTGAGCTCGGTGACCCAGCCGATCTCGGCGGACACCGACACCTTGTCCTTCGGCCGGTCGAGCACGTAGAAGTTCGGCCGGAAGGTGAAATCCCAGCCGTAGACCTGGTCGGCAGGGATGTACTCCCCGCCGACGCCGAACAGGGTCGTGCTGGCGCCCTGGTTCCAGGTGAACGTCGACCCGCGCCAGCGCAGGGTCGTCTCCTCTTCCTCCTCCAGCACGGCGTCTGCCGCGGTGCCCTGGCTCCACCGCACCGCGGGCGACGTGATCGGCCCTGGCTCCGGTCCCGGCGTCTGCGTGGGCGACGGCGGCTCCGCCGGAGGCGGCGGCTCCGCCGGAGGCGCCGGCTCCGCGGGCTGAGCAGCAACGGAAGGCGCAGCACCGGGCGCGGCAGCGGCACCGGGCGCGGCAGGAGCGGCGGGAGCGGCAGGGGTACCGGGAGCGGGCGCGGACGCTTCCAGGGCAGCCGGCGCGGGAGCCGTCGGCTGAGCTGGCACGGCGGGCGGAGCCGGATCGGCCGGCGGAGCCTTCGGCGGCTCGGGCGGCGTCTGCGCGGACGCCACCGAGATGCTGCCCAGGACACCGGCAGCCACAAGCAACGAACGGAACGTCATCTGCACTCCCTCTCCTGGTCCCTTCGGACCCTCACGCTCCACCGCGCGCTCGGCCAGACGTCCGCCCGCGCTCCGCACGCCCCCCGGCCCCCAGGCGCCGGGAACCCGCCCCCTTTGCAGAAAACGTACCCCGCAGCAATTTATCCACAAATCATCGAAATGATTACATATTCATGGCCACCGCCGCGCGCGCGTTACCCCGCTGACGCGCGCCGCCGTTGCGAATGTGACGATGGCTGAAGTAAGCCAACAGGCCATGGACCCGATGTCCTTCCCGGGCGACAGGGACTCACCCCTCTCGTCGCGATCCCCCGGAGGCCCCCGCGGCGACGACACAGGGGGCCACAGGCCCACCGAGATCAACGCCCTCCTGGGCCGCGGCACGCACTTCGAAGGCAAGCTCTTCTTCGAGGGCCGCGTGCGCATCGACGGCAGCTTCCGCGGCGAGATCCGCGGCGAAGACGTGCTCGTCATCGGCGAGGGGGCGCTCGTGATCGGAGAGATCCACGTGGTCACCTGCATCGTCACGGGCGGCGAGGTCCAGGCGAGCATCCGCGCCCGCGACGCCATCGAGCTCTACGCGCCCTCCAAGGTGACCGGCGCGCTGCACGCGCCCGCCATCTTCATCGATCGCGGCGTGCAGTTCGACGGGTCGTGCAAGATGGCCCCGCTCGAAGACGACGCTGGCGAGCGGCCTCTGCGGCCGCCCGCGGCGTCCTCCGAGCCCGACGCCGATGTCGCCGGACAGGGCGCGAAGACCGCCGAGGACAGCGGCGGCGGCGCGCAGCGCGGCGCGACCGCGAAGCGCTCCGACGCGGATCGCTGAATTCCGACCTCCGCCGAAGATCGCACATTTTCTGTAGCGTGCAGGGGTGCGGCTGCCCGCTCAGCGAGTTAGATCTATCGAGCGGCCGCGCTCTCGCCGCCCGAGGCGCACGCCCGCGACGTGGCCGGCAGCCACACGCCGACGGACGCTGCTCGCACAGGAGAGTCCATGAAGAAGTGGTGGTCCCTGTCCCTGATCGCCTTCTCGCTCGCCGTCCTCGCCCTCTCGCTCTCGCCGCGCGCGGCCCGCGCCGCCGACGCCGAGTCCGAGAAGCTCGCTTCGCTCGGAAAAGCGCTCCGATACACGCTGAAGACCACCGGGCCAGCCTCCACGATCGACACCGGGGGCGCGGCGATCCTCATCAAGGCGCCCCTGCCGGCCGTCCGGAAGATCGTCACCTCCTACGGTAGCTACAAGTCGTTCATCACCTCCTTTGACCAGAGCCGCGTGCTCGCGAAGCGCAAGGGCACGAGCGAGGTCTATCTCCAGGTGCCTATCCTGAACGGCGCCGCGCACATCTGGACCGTCGCCGACATGTCGCCGCCCACGAAGGACGGCGCCGACGAGGTGATCTCCGGGCGCCACAAGCGCGGCAATGTCGCCGACTTCCGCGCCCGGTGGCGGCTCCGCGCGGTCGACGAGCACCACACGATCCTGAAGCTCGAGCTCTTCGTGGACCCGAAGCTCCCCTTCCCGCCCTCGGCCGTCACCACGCAGCTCGCCCGGGCGGCCGACAAGGCGGTGACCGCCGTGCGGAACCGCGCGCAGGCCGAGGCGCCCGCCAGCGCGCGGCCGAGCACCACCGCCGCTGCCGATCCCGGCGCACCGCCCAGCGCCGCCCCGACCGCGACCGCCTCGAGCGCACCCGCGACCGCCTCGGGCAGCGCCGCCCCGGCCGCGCAAGCCAGCGAACAGGGCCGTACGAATGCAGCTCCGGCCCCGTCCGAGGTCGCGTCCGAGATGCCGCCGGCCGAGGACGACAGCGTGCGTCGCCACAAGGACATGGCGCGCCGGTAGCTATCCCCTCCATCGGTTGGGCGTCTCCCGACCGAGCGAACCAGCCGACCTCCCCCGCAGTCGCTGTCGAGATCGCCCGCGACGCGCATCGTGAGGCGCTGTCGCCGCCGGCAGCCGCCGCCGACCGCCGAGCCTGTTGATAACCGGAGAGCGCCCCGGGCGTGCCCTCTTGCCGCCCGGCCGCTTGCAATTCCGCAGGATTACGGGCGATCGCCGCCCGGTCCGCCCGCGGTTCCCAACGGGCTTTTCAACACGCCTTCCGATCTTCCCACAAGAATTCCCACATTCCGCGGGAGTTTTTCAACAACCCACGCGCCCGGCGGAGGTTGCGAGGGGACGGATGCATGAAGTAAAGGCTCTGCGGTGAGGTATCCCTTGCCGGACGAGCATCCAGGCGCACCGGCGCGCTCCCAGCGTCCTGCCGCGCCGGGCGCCCGCGCTTCCCAGGAGCGGCGACTGGCCGTCTCGTGGCGGTGATCAGGACATCGCTCCTCATCGTCCCGACCGAGCGGCACGTCGAGCGTGAGCTCGCCGCGCTCGACCCGCGCGCCGCGGGCCAGGAAGTGCGCTCTCGGTGGAGCTTCGTGTCCGAGGCGCTCGCCCTGCTGGCGCCGGACGTCGCCGTCGCGAGCCCGCAGGCGACCCGCCTGGCGACCCGGCTCGCCCTCGACGCGCTGCCGCCGGACCGGCTCAGACAGCCGGCCGAGCCCGCCGCGCGCGTCGCGCTCGCGCACGCCCTGGACCGCGCCCTCGGGAGCTTCCGGCGCGCCGGGACGTCCCCGGCAGACCTGCGGGCGCTCGGCACGGGGTACGCGGTCGCCATCGCCGAGGTCCTCGAGCGGGCGGACGCGGCCCTGGGGGCGGCGCGCCTCGTGGACCCGCGCGGCGCAGGGTTCCTGCTCGGCCGGGCGCTCCGGTCCGCGGGCGCGGCGGGCGCGCTGCCGCTGCCGCGCAAGGTCACGATCCGCGGCGCCGTCGGCTGGGAGCCCGACGATCTCGCCTGGGTCGAGGCGCTCCACGCCGCCGTCCGCGCCTCGGGCGGCGCGGGCGTGACGGTCGAGCTGCCCGCGCTGCGGGGCGACGGCGCGGCGGCGGTCGCCGACGTCCTGGAGCGGCGCTGGGCCTCGCTCGACGACGCGCCGGAGATCGCGTGGGTGCCCGACCGGGAGGCGGAGCCGCTCGCCGCGATCGGCGCGAAGACCGCGGAGGGCGAGGCGCGCGCCGCCGCCGCCGAGGTGGCCGCCGCGCTCGGGCGCGGGGTGCCGCCCGAGCGCATCGCCGTGGTCGTGCCCGCGCTCGACGACGCCGCGCTCGAGCCGCTCCGGGCCGCGCTGGCCGACGCGGGCGTCCGCTTCTCGGAGCCGCGCGGCCGCGCCGCGGCGAGCTGCCCCGACGGGCGCGTCGCGCTCGCGATCCTCCGCCTCGCCGTGGGCCCGGTGCGCCGCGAGCAGGCGATCGAGATCCTCCGCGCGCCCGGGGTCCACGCCGGCGCCTGGGTGGACCGCGCGTCCGCCGCCGAGGCAGAGAAGCGCTCGGCCGACCTCGCCCACCGGCTGCGCGACGTGCCCGTCGAGGTGGATCGCACGGGCCGCCTGCTCATCGAGAGCCTCATCTCGGTCGTGGCCGCACGCCGCGCGGACCGCCGCGCGGGGCCGCCGCGGGCCGCCGGGCGCGACGCGCGGCTCGAGGAGGCGGAGCTCGATCTGGGCCTTTCGACGCTGCGCCGCGCGGGCGACGCGCACGGCGACGACGACGAGGCGTGGATGCCGCACGCGCTCGAGCGGCTGCTCGCGAGCGCCCGCTGGATCGGCGAGGCGACGACGCGGCCCGAGATCGTGCGGCGCTTCGTGTCGCTCCTCGACAAGCTGAGCTTCGGGGAGCCCGGCGTCGAGGAGCTCCGCGCGGCGCTGCGCGGGGAGCGGCGGAGCGGCGGCGCGATCGCGCTCGAGGCGATCGGCGCGATGGGCCAGAGCGCGCGGGCCGCGCGCGCGATCCGCGAGCAGGCCGAGGCGCTCGCGCGGGCGGCGCGCGATCTCGGCTGCGAGGATCGCCCCGCCACCGCGGCGGAGGTCTACGCGGAGCTCGAGCGGGCCGCCGCCGAGCAGGGCGCGGGGCCGCGCGGCGACGCGGGCCGCGCCGGCGCGGTGCGCGTCGACGTCGCCGCCGGGCTCGCGGCGCTCGAGCACGACGTCGTGGTGGTGACCGGGCTCGACGCGCGCGCCTACGGCGGCAGCCCCGGGGCGGACGAGACGCTGCTCGGTGAGGCGCTCCGCGCGAGGCTGCCGGCGCCGAGCCGCCCCGCGTCGGGGCGCGAGCGCCAGGCGGCCCAGCGCGCGGAGCTCGGCTGGGCGCTCGCCGGCGCGCGCAGCGTCGCCGTCTGCTTCACGCGCGGGGACGACAGCGAGCCGAACGAGCCGCACCCGGTCTTCGCGGCGGCCGTCGCGGCGGGCGCTCCCCAGCGGACGGAGCCGGCCTCGCGCGTGGCGCCGGACGCGGCGGCGCTCGGGCCGCGCGACGCGGAGCTCATCGCCCTCGCGGGCGGCGGGCGGCCGGCGCCGGACATCGCCGAGCGGGTCCGGATCGAGCGCGCCCGCGCGGACTTCTTCCTGGATCCGCGGGCGCCGATCGATCGCTACACGGGGCGGGTCCTGCTCGACGAGGATCCAGCGCTCGGCGCGCAGCTCCGGGCGGCGATCGGCGGGGCGCACCCGGACCGGCCGATCGCGGTCACCCACATCGAGCGCGCCGTGGGCTGCGCGTTCGCGGGGTTCGCGCGCCGCGTGCTGCAGGTGCGCCGCGCGGAGGACCTCGCGGAGTCGGCCGACGCGCGGGAGCGCGGCACGCTGATCCACCGCGCGCTGCAGGCGTCGTTCGAGGCGCTGCGCGAGCTCGGCCCGGACCGCGATCCGGCCGAGCAGCTCGCGGCCGCGCGCGCGGCGGCGGAGGCGGCGCTCGGCGTGTCGGCGCCCATGGCCCCGCTCCGCCGCGAGGCGGTCGAGAAGGCGATCGCGGACGTGATGGAGGTCGTGGTGCGCGCCATCGACGGGGAGGAGTCGTCGCCGGAGCTCCGCTTCTTCCTGGCCGAGCGGCGGTTCGGCGCGGGGGAGCCGCCCCCCTGGCAGCCGCTCGAGCTGCCGCCGTCGGACGACGACGAGGAGGGCGCGCCGAGCCTGTGGGTCGACGGGCAGATCGACCGGATCGATCGGTCGACGGACCAGCGCGTGGTGCGGGTGGTCGACTACAAGACCGGCAAGCTCCCCGACGCGAAGGAGCGGCGGCGGGCGCTCCAGCTGCCGCTGTACAGCGCCATCGCGGCGCGCGCGCTGGGCGCGGAGGAGGTGCGCGCCGTCTACATCGGCGTGCGCCAGCGCGGGCTCATCGAGGTGTGGCCGGGCAAGGTCGACGAGCAGCGCGCGCTCGCCGAGGGCTGGGCCGAGGCCGGGCGCGCGGCGCGGGCGGCGGTCGTCGCGCTCTGGCAGGGCAAGGCCGCGCCGCGGCCGGTGGTGGCGACGATGTGCGCGCGCTGCGACGCGCGCGACGTGTGCCGGCGCCCCGCGGTCGTGCCGACGGACGAGGCGGCGGAGGAGGTCGCGTGAGCGCGGCGCCGCGCGGGGCGGAGCTCGCCGAGGGCGACGCGCTCATCTACGCGTTCCGCCGCAACGTCGTGGTCGCCGCGAGCGCCGGCACCGGCAAGACCCACCGCCTCACGGCGCTCTACGTGCTGCTCACGCTCGGCCTCACCTCCGTCGGCCAGGCCGACGCCGCGACCGCCGCGCCGCCGGTGCCGCCGGACCGCATCGTGGCGACGACGTTCTCGCGCGCGGCGGCGCGCGAGATCGCCCACCGCATCGAGCGGTCGCTCCGGGAGATCGCCCGCTGGGACGGCGCGTCGAGCATCCCCTTCGCCGACATCCTCCGCGCGCGGCAGGCGGCCGTCGCCGGTCCGCCCGGCGCGGGCGGCGGCGCGGCGCTCTCGCTCTCCGAGCTGCGCAAGCGCGCGGAGGACGCGCTCGCCCGCCTCCCGGCGGCGCGCATCGACACGCTCCACGGCGTCGCCAAGCAGATCGTCGACCGGCACGCGATCGCGATGGGGCTCTCGCCCTCCGCCCGGATCCTCGACGAGGAGGAGGCGCAGGCGCTGAGCGACCTCGCGGTCGACGAGGCGCTGAGCCGGGCGTTCGCCGAGGGGGGCGAGCGCGCCGAGGCCGCGCGCGCGCTCGTCGCCGCGACGGGCGGCGTGGAGGGCGCGCGGAGCGAGGTCACGCGGCTGCTCGACCGGCTCGACGAGGACGGCCTCGCGCCGCGCCGGCTCGCGGTGTCCGACCACGCCGCCGAGGCCCGCGCGCTCGCGCGGGAGCTGCGCCGCCTCGCGGTCGAGAGCGCCGCGCTCGGCGGCGCGGCGTTCCGCGAGCCGGCGGCGGCGCTCGCCGCGGCGCTCGGCCGCGAGGGCGACGGCGCGCCGTTCCCCGCGAGCGCGGCGAGCGCCCCGCTGATCGAGCTGCTCACGCAGCGCAAACCGCACAAGAGCAAGTGCACGCCGGCGGACGAGGCGCTGCTCGCCTTCCGGGAGGCGCTGCCGGGCGAGACGAACCGCGACAAGGCGCTGCAGCTGCTCGGCTTCCTCCGCGAGGCGCCGGCGCTGTCGCGCCGCGAGGCGCAGATCGTCGAGCTGCTGGAGGAGATCCGCGAGCGGCTCGCGGCCATCCGCCGCACCGAGGGCGGCCTCGGGTTCGGGGACCTGCTGCGCGCCGCCCGCGACGGCCTGCGCGACGATCCGGCGATCGGCGAGGCGGTCCGCGGGTCGGTCGACGTGCTGCTCGTCGACGAGTTCCAGGACACGAGCGCGGTGCAGCGCGATCTCGTGTACCTCCTGCGCGAGCGGGGCGACGCTGCGCTCGCGCGCCCGGCCGGCGTCGCCCCGACGGCGGCCGGCCTGTGGGGCCACGGGCTGTTCCTGGTCGGCGATCGCAAGCAGTCGATCTACGGGTTCCGCGGGGCGGACGTGTCGATCTTCTGCCGCGTCTGCGCGGAGCTCGCGGGCGCCGCCGCGGGCCGCGCGCTCGAGCTCTCGCCCTCGCTGTGGTCGCCCGAGCCGAGCGCCGATTTCGTCGCGCTCCGCGAGAGCCGCCGGTCGACGCCCGAGCTGCTCGCGTTCATCAACGCGTTCTCGGCGCGCGATTTCGCCCAGGATCGCGCCCCCGGGGCGAGCGACGGCGGCGCGGGCGCGCCGCGCGAGTTCGAGATCGCCTACAGCGCGGCGGAGCACCTCGTCGCGACGCCGGGCGGGGCCGCGCGCGGGCCGACGCAGGTCGTGCTCGTCGACGACGACGGCAGCGCCCCGGACGGGGTCGACGCCCTCGTGCGGGACGCGCGGGGGCAGCTGCGCGAGGCGCTGATCGCGGCCGCGTACATCGCGCGGCGCGTCCGCGGCGCGGGCGCCGGCGGCGGGGCGGCGGAGCGCGCCGGCGGCGGGGCGGCGGAGGGCGCCGGCGGCGATCTGCGCTTCCGCGACGTCGCCGTGCTCGCCCGGCGCCGGAGCACCATCCCCCTTGTCGAGCTCGCCCTCGCGCGCCTCGAGATCCCGTACGTGGTGGCGGGCCGGGCGCTCTTCGACGCGCCGGAGGTGCGCGACGTGGCCGCGATCCTCCGCCTGCTGCTCGATCCGCGCGATCGCCTGGCGCTCGCGACGGTCCTCCGCGGCCCGGCGGTGGCGCTCTCCGACACGGCGCTCGCGGTCCTCGCGCCGCCGGGCCGCGGGCTCACCGTCCCGCTGCTCGGCCGCTGGTCGAGCGCCGGGCTGGCGCCCGGGGGCCCGGAGGACGAGGGACCCGGCGGCGCGCGCCCCCCCGCCGCGCTCGCGCGGCTCTCCCCGGCGGATCGCGAGCGGCTCGAGGCGTTCCGCGCCCGCTTCGCCGGCCTGCGCGGCGCGGCGCTCCGCTCGACGCCCGGCGAGGCGATCCGCGCCGCGATCGCCGCCTTCGATCTCGACCGCGTCCTCGCCGCGCTCCCCCGCGCCCAGGCCCGGATCGGCAACGTCGACCGGCTGATCTCGATCGCCCGCCGCCGGGGCGGCTCGCTCGCGAGCTTCGTCCGCTGGCTCGAGCGCCGGATCCGCGACGAGGCGGACGAGCCCGAGGCCGCCGTCTTCTCGCCCGAGGACGACGCCGTGCGGCTCACGACGATCCACGCCAGCAAGGGGCTCGCTTTCCCGGCCGTGGTGCTCCTGGATCTCAACGCGGAGCCCCGCGCGGAGCAGCCCGGCCTGAGCTACGTCCCCGCCGCGGGGGATCGCCCCGCCGCGCTGCTCGTGCGCCATCACGCGCGGCGCGTCGACCGGACGTCGCGGCTCGGCGCGCTCTACGACGTCGAGGCGTCGGCGCACGGGCCGTCGTTGCCCCTCAGCACGCCCGCGCTCCAGGCGGCGCGCGCCGAGGTGCGGGCGCGGGAGCGGGCCGAGCGGCAGCGGCTCACGTACGTCGCGATCACCCGCGCCGAGCGCGAGCTGGTGCTCGTCGGCGCTTCGGCCAAGCCGCGGAGCGGCTCGGCGTGGCTCACGCTGAAGGGGCCGAGCGCCGAGGACGCCGCGCCGCTCGCCGGCGCGATCGGCGCGACGCTCGAGGCCCGCTCGCTCCTCGCGGAGGCCAGGCCGCCTGCGCCTGGCACCGACGCGTACGCGCGCGCCGCGCCGGTCCCCCGGACCGCGCCGGCGGCGGGGCCTGCGCGGGCGCGGACCGTGCTGATCGCGGCCGCCTCGCTCGCGGCGTTCCAGGGGTGCGCGCGCCGCTTCCGGCTGCGGCACCTCCTCGGGATCGGGGAGCCCGCCGGCGAGGGCCAGCTCGGCCTGTTCGACGTCGAGGGCCCGCCGGAGCTGCCGGGCGAGGAGCGCGTCGAGCTCGAGGACGGCGCGGATCCTCGCCCGCCCGGCCGCGCCGCGCACCGGGTGCTCCAGCGCTGGCCGCGCGCGCGCTGGGGAGAGCCGACCGAGGCCGCGGACGTCGTCGCGCGGCTCGCCTTCGAGGGGCTCGCGCCCCACGGCCCGGACGCGCTGCGCACCGCCGAGGGCATCGCCCGCTTCCTGGGCGGGCCCTATGCGCGGCAGGCGCGCGGCGAGGAGGCGGCGCTCCTGCGGGAGGAGGCGCTCGTGCTCGACGTCGAGCCCCAGGGCGCCGGAGAGCGGCGCGGGGCGAGGCTCGCGCTGTCGCTCGCGATCGATCTGGTGGTGTTGCATCCGGGCGGGCTGGTCGACGTCATCGAGGTCAAGCGCGCGCGCCCCCGGGCGGATCTCGCGCCCTACGAGCTCCGCCTGCGGGCGTACGCGCTCGCGTTGCGGAGGCGCCACCCGGACCGCCCGATCCGCGCCGGCGTGCTGTTCCTCGGCGCCGAGGTGGAGCCCGTGTGGCTCAAGGGGTCGGGCCCGATGGGGGCGATCGCCGACGAGGAGCATGCGCGGTTCGAGCGCGAGCTCGCCCGGCTCGCCGAGCGCTTCTCCGAGGCGACGGCGGAGGGCCGCTTCGACGGCGTCCCGGTCGAGGCGTGCCGCAGGCTGCGCTGCGGCTTCGTGCGGGCGTGCCACGGCTAGCCTCCTCGCCGGGGCGCGGCGCCGCGCTCCCGGCCCAGGCCGCGCGGCTCACCAGTGCGCGGGGGCCTTGTCGCGGAACACGCCCCCTTGCGGGCCGCCGCTCGGCAGCAGCGCGAGCCACACCGGCGTCTCGGCCCCTTCTTCCACGGACCTCGGCGCGTGCGCGCCGCCCATGTCCGTGCGCACCCAGCCTGGGCACGCCGCGTTGCAGAGGATCTTGCGCCCGTCGCCCTCGAGCTCCCTCGCGAGGACGCCCGTGAGCGCGTTGAGCCCGATCTTCGACACCGCGTAGGCCGACGACGGCCACCCCTCTGCCGTGTGCCTCCCCGCGCTCACGTCGCTGACGAACTTGCGCATGAGCTGGACGAGCTCCTCGCGCGTCAGCGCTGCCTTCCCGAATTGCGCCTGGAGCGCCTCGGAGACGCTGCGTCGATCGCCGAGCCCGCTGGTCACCATGACGATCCGCCCCTCCGCCCGCATCAGCGGGAGGAGCTCGGTGGTCAGCCGGAGCGCCCCGAAGAAATTGACCTCGATGGTGTTGCGTGCGACCTCGGCGTTGAAGCCCTGCATCGCGATGCCCGCGTTGTTGACGACGATGTCGACCCCGCCGTGCTCGGCCGCGAGCGCGCGCGCGAGCTCCTCGACGCTCCGTTCCTCCGAAACGTCGAGGCGCCGCGGCTCCACGGAGATCCCCTGCTCCTTGAGCGCGGCCGCCGCCGCGTTCCCGCGGCCCTCGTCCCTGCTCCCGAGCACGACGTGGACCCCGCGGCGCGCGAGCTGCCGGCAGATCTCGAGCCCGATTCCCCGATTCCCGCCCGAGACCACCGCGATCCGCATAGGTCGAGTATCCCGCCCGCCACGGGCCTGCAGCTTACGCCCCCGCCTGCTCCTCGAGCTCGTCCGCCGACGCGCTCGGCGTCGACGCGCGCCGCGGCGGCTCCAGCACGAGCGGCAGGATCTCCTCCATCGACGACACCATCGTGATCTTGACCTGGTCCTTCACGTCCTGCGGCACATCCTCGAGATCCCGGCGGTTCTTCGCCGGGATGAGCACGTGCCGGATGCCGGCCCGGTGCGCCGCCAGGAGCTTCTCCTTGATGCCGCCGACCGGCATCACCCGCCCGCGCAGCGAGATCTCCCCCGTCATCGCGACGTCGCTGCGCACCGGCGCGCCGAGCAACAGCGACGCCACCGCGGCGAACATCGTCACCCCGGCGCTCGGCCCATCCTTCGGCGTGCCGTGCTGCGGGATGTGCACGTGCAGATCGATCTCCTTCAGCCACTCCGGATCGAGGTGCAGCCGATCGGCCTTGCTGCGCACGAAGCTCACCGCCGTGCTCGCCGACTCCTGCATCACGTTCCGCATGTTGCCGGTGAGCACCACGTTGCCCTTGCCCGGCATCTTCGTCGCCTCGATGAAGAGGATCTCGCCGCCCGCCGGCGTCCACGCGAGGCCGGTCGCCACCCCGGGCTGGAGCGTCCGCTCCGCGAGCTCGGGCCGGTGCTTGTGCGGGCCGAGCACCTGCTCCACGTGCTCGGGCGTCGCCACCTCGCGCACGTCGTGGCCCTCGGCCACCTTCACCGCCGTGGCGCGGCACACCGCCGCGATCTGCCGCTCCAAGCCGCGGACCCCCGCCTCGCGCGTGTAGTGGTCGACGACCGCCGCGATCCCCGGCTCCGTGAACTCCAGCCGCTCGTCCGTCAGCCCGTGCGCCGACAGCTGCTTCGGCACCAGGAACTCCCGCGCGATCCCGAGCTTGTCGGTCCGCGTGTAGCCGGGCACCTCGATCACCTCCATGCGGTCCACGAGCGGCCCCGGGATGCCGTCCCAGTTGTTCGCCGTCGCGAGGAACATCACCTGCGACAGATCGAACGGCAGGTCGAGGTAGTGATCCTGGAAGGTCGAGTTCTGCTCGGGATCGAGCACCTCGAGGAGCGCCGCCGCTGGATCGCCGCGCAGGTCGACGCCCATCTTGTCGACCTCGTCGAGCACCAGCACCGGGTTCTTCGTCCCCGCCTTCTTGAGCGCCTGCAGGATGCGCCCGGGCAGCGCGCCGACGTACGTGCGCCGGTGCCCGCGGATCTCCGCCTCGTCGCGCACGCCGCCGAGCGCGATGCGCTCGTAGCGCCGGCCCATGCTGCGCGCGATCGACTTGCCGAGCGACGTCTTGCCGACGCCCGGCGGCCCGATGAAGAGCAGGATCGGCCCCTTCTTGTCCGAGCGGAGCTGCCGGATCGCCGAATACTCGACGATCCGCTTCTTCACCTTCTCCAGTCCGAGGTGATCCTCGTCGAGGCAGCGCCGCACGCTCTCGACGCTGAGCTTGTCCACCGTCGTCTTGGACCACGGCAGATCCGCGATCCACTCGAGGTAGGTCTTGGTCACGTTGAACTCGGCCGACTGCTGCGCCATCGAGCGCAGCCGGCTGAGCTGCTTGCGCACGACCTTGTCGACCTCCGCCGGCACCTTGGCGCGGCGGATGCGCTCGCGGAGCTCCTCGATCTCGTCGTCGTCGCCGCCCTCGCCGAGCTCCTCCTTGATCGATTTCATCTGCTGCCGGAGGATGTACTCGCGCTGCGACTTGCCCATCTCCTCCTGCACCATCGAGGAGATCTCCTTCTTGACCCGCAGCACCTCGAGCTGCCGGCCGACCATCGCGAGCACGAGGCGGACGCGCGCCTTCACGTCGAACGCCTCGAGGATCTCCTGCTTGTCGCCGACCGAGGCCTGCGCCTGCGGGAAGTTCGAGGCGATGAGATCCGCGAGCGCGCCGGGCTCGCGCACGTTGTCGAGGATGCCGGCGGTGTCGCGCGGCAGGTTCGGCATCAGGCCGAGCACCTCGCGCGTCGCCTCGCGCAAGCCCGCGCCGAGCGCCTCGAGCTCCACGTCGCGCACGAGCGACTCCGGGATGCGCTCGATCCGCGCGCGCATGTACGGCTCGAGCGAGAACGCCGCCTTGACGCGGAAGCGGCCGAGCCCGTTCAGCACGACCGAGTAGTTGTTCGGGCCGAGCCGGATCACCTTCACGACGCGCGCGATGGTCCCGACGGAGTAGAGCTCCTTGAACGTCGGCTCGTCCACGTCCGGCGACCGCTGGCTGATCACGCCGACCAGCGCGCGCTCGCGGCCGAGGAGATCCTCGACGAGGCGCACGCTCCGCGGCCGACCGACGTTGATCGGCACGACCGACATGGGGAACAGGACCGAGTTGCGGAGCGGGAGGATCGGGACGCTGTCGGCGTCGGGCGAGGGGGGCGTTCGCGAAGGAGGATCGCCGGTCGGCATGCCGACAACCCTAGTACAGCGCTCTTCTCGAAGCCATGAGCGGGCGCGCCGCTAGAAGTCCTTGATCTTCCAGACCCCGTGCTCGCGCGTGAAGGCGACCGTGCCGCCAGCGCCGTACGCCATCGAGGCGCTGTCCCCGGTCTCCTCGATGGTCGCGGTCGGCAGGGCCGCCTTGATCGCCTGGACGACCCGGTTGATCTGCTCCTTCTGCGGCCCCTCCCAGGCGGCCTTGAGCTTCTCGGGGGTGAGCTGCGCCGCGCCCGCCCCACCCCGCGCCGTCCCGGGTTGACCGCCCGGCTTCTGCGCTGCGTCAGCGCCCGCGCTCCCCGCCGCGCCGTCGGGCGCAGCGGGCTGTGCCGTGCCCTCGGCGCGCGGGGCGCCCGCCTCGCCGAGCGTGGCCGCCTCGCCGGCCGCACCGCCCGCCGGCTCCACGAGGCCCTCCTTCTCGGCGTCGGGAACGTAGCGCATGATGATGTCGTAGCGCCTCCGCTCGAACGCCCTCAGGAACCCCACGAGCGCCTGCCGGGGCGTCGCCTGGCCGTAGAGATCGACCGCCGCCGCGTCGAGCCGCCAGCGGCCCCCCTCGAAGACGAGCAGGAGCTCCTCGCCGTTCGGCATGGTGACCGTCGCGGTCACCACCGGATCGGCCGCGGGCCGCGCGATGGCCCGGGCGATCTCGAGCGCGTCGTCCGGGTTGTCCCGGACCGCGCGCCGGAAGGCCTCGAGCGACATCGACCGCTTGGCCTCGTCCGAGAGCAGCCGGTAGGCGGCGTCGACGCGCCCCTCCTGGAGCGCCTGCGCGTAGGCCCGGAGCGTGTCGCTCGGGCCCTGCTGGGCGTAGCTCGATCCGCACGCGGGGAGCGCGAGGGTGAACAGGAGGAGGGCCGTGCGCTTCACGGGTCGGGCCATAGCACACGCGGCGCCGAGCGCGCAGGCGGCGCGCGGGGCGAGCCCGCCGCGGCCCCCGCGCCGCGCGCGGCCCCGGCCGCCCCCCATCACTTCGCGAGCTTCAGGACGGCCCCGTCCTTCACCGGCGTGCCGTCCTCCAGATCCGGCGAGCCCTCGTTGATCCAGTAGACCGTCGTCTCGTCCACCGCGACGTCGCCGGGCCGCGTCTGCTGCGAGGCGAGCGCCTCCGGCTCCCCGCCGTCCTTCGGCATGCGCACGACCGTCCCCTCGTCGCGGCGCGTCCAGTAGACGTGCTCCGCGTCGACCGCGATGCCGTTCAGCTGGCCCTGATCCGAGGCGATCTCCTCGGGCTCGCCCACGGCCTCCCCGCTCAGGTCGGCCCGGAAGACGCTGCCGCCCTCGAAGCTCGCCCAGTAGACCGCCGCCGCGTTCCCCTGAGCGTCCACGTCGAGCGCGAGCTCCCGCGGGGTGAGCTGCTCGGCGGCGACCGTCAGCGTCTCGCCGCGCACGCGGCACGCCACCGCGCCGTCGGCCCTGCCCAGTGTGCCCTGGTAGGTCCAGCACACGACGTCCCCCGCGCTGGCCACGCGGTACGGGGACGCGAACGCCGAGCCGGGCTGCGCGAGATCCTCCGGCGTGCCGAGCGCGACCTCGGCGCCGGCGCCGCTCAGCGTCGCCCTGAAGACGCCGCCCCCCCAGAGCTCGGTCCAGGCGAGCGCGTCGCCCGAGAGCGAGAGCCCCTCGGGCTGCTTGAGATCCGCGAGCAGCAGGCGCGCCTCGCCCCCCGCGAGCGGGGCCGCCCTCAGCGTGCCGTCCGCCGCGTTCGTCCAGAAGACGACCTGCCGCGCCTCGTCGACCACGAGGTCCCGCGGCGAGGCCTGCGCCGCGCCGAGGACCAGCGGCTCGCCGCCGCCCTGCGGGGCGGTCTTCAGCTCCCCGTCGTCCCGGGCCATGCCGGCCTCGTCGAAGGTGGTGCCGGAGATCCACGCCACGCCGCCCGCGGTCACCCGCAGCGACACCGGGTGGACCTGCGCGACCGCGACCGGGATGGGCGCCGCCGCGTCGGGCCCCGTGTACTGGCCGCCGGCCAGCGCCGACCACGGGCCGCACGTCGGCAGGTCCGTGCCCTTCGTGCGGCACGTCCCCGCGCTCTGGCCCGCGTCCTCGCCCGCGATCGCGATCGCGAGCCCCGCGAGCTTGCCCTCCGTCACCCGCTTGCACACCGCGGCGGGGAGCCGGAGGACGTTGCCCTCCTCCACCCGGAAGCCCGCGTCGCTCTCGGCGTCGAGCGGGACGTAGCACGCGCTCTCGCCGCAGATGCCGCCGCCCTGCGTGAGGAGCGCGACGTTCACCTCGCCGCTCGGCGCGGTCGCGACGCAGTCCTCGGGGTTCGCCTCGTACCTCGCCCGATCGATCTGCGCCGACACGGCCGAGGAGAAGCACCGGACGGTGTCGAAGCAGAGCCCGTCGCTCTCGCCGCCGCCGCCGAACACGGCCTGGACCTCGAACTCGGGCAGGGAGCGCGAGTCGATCTCGCGCGGCTTGCACTCGCCGGCGACGCAGCTCTCGCCCTCGGGGCAGCTGTTCTTGACGAGCACGTTGCCCTGAGCGTCGCGCAGCACGTTGCCCTGCGCGTCGCGCTCGACGTCGGCCGATCCGTCGCACAGGAACTGGATGGGCATGTGGAGCGTCGCGGTGCGGCCCTCGGGCACCGTCGTGAGCACCTCGCGCAGCACGCGCACCCCCTCCTTGCCGCCGCGGCTCGCGATGACGCGCACCCGGAGCGCCTGCGAAGGATCGTCGGGGGTGAGGAAGCCGAGCGTGGCCGGCAGGCGGATCGAGTCCTCGCTCCCGAGCCGCTCGAACGTCTCGTCGTAGACGATGGACCCCTCGAGCGTGGCCTCGACCCGGATCGTGTCGACGTCCTTCGGCAGCGACATGTCCGTCTGGAAGACGACCATGAGCTGCCCCCTCTCCCCGCTGCAGGACGCGGCCCCCGCCGCCCCCGCGATCGCGAGGAACACCGCCGCCATCGACCTCGAGCCCGTCCGCTTCGCGCGCATCAACGCCTCCCTCCAAACCCGAGCGGGACCGTGCCGAGGCTGCCGCGCTCCGCCGGCGTCCCCGGCTCGAACAGCAGCGCCCCCGCGACGAGCGCGCCGGCGAAGATCGCCGCGCCGCCGCCGATCCAGAGCCACTTGCGCGCGCCGCCCCGCTCCGGAGCGCGCTCCAGCGAGACGTCGATGCGGCGG
This sequence comes from Sorangium sp. So ce296, assembly GCF_051529605.1. Classification (NCBI taxonomy): domain Bacteria; kingdom Pseudomonadati; phylum Myxococcota; order Polyangiales; family Polyangiaceae; genus Sorangium; species Sorangium sp. So ce296. The sequence goes on along the minus strand of NZ_CP150325.1, from coordinate 11,304,149 downwards.
AGCTCCTCGTCGCGGACCAGGACCTCGACCTCGTGCGGCGTCATCCCGGGCGCCGTCACGCGCAGCGCGTGGGTCCCGCTCGCCACCGAGCCCTCCCAGCGGCCCTTGCCCACCACCTTGCCGTCGATCGCGATGAGATCGTCCCCGCCCGCGGCGATCGCGAGCCGCCCGCGGTGCACCGCCCGGTCGAGCCGCGCCACGAGGGCGAGGGTGCCGCCGCCGACCACCGTCTCCCGGCGGACGACGTCGACGAAGCCGGGCTTCGAGACGCGGATGCGGCGGTCGCCGATGTCGATCGGCACCGGCTCGGCGAGCGGCGTCGTCCCGACCGGCTCGTCGTCCACGAACACCGTGGCCCCCGGCTCGCTCGCGGTGATCTCGAGGCGGGACACGAACGCCCCGGATGCCTGGATCAGGTCGGCGACGTCCTGCCGGTCGCGGGGCGACAGCGCGGCGCCCGCCTCGGCCTCCATCCGGCGCAGCGTCGCGAGCATCTTGGCGTAGCGCCGCAGGTTCTTCTGGCAGAGCGCGACCTTCCAGAGCAGGCGGTGATCGCGCGACAGCTCGTAGGCGCGCTCGAACCGCGCGAGCGCGCCCGCGTAGTCGCCGTCGGCGAACAGCGCGTCGCCCGCCCCGTGCTCGGCCCTGGCCATCCCGGTCAGCGACTCCGCGAGCGGCTTCTCCGCGGCCGGCGCGGGCGCGGCCGGCGCGGGCGCGGCCGGCGCGGGCACGGCCGGCGCGGGCGCGGCCGGCGCGGGCACGGCCGGCGCGGGCGCGGCCGGCGCGGGCTGGGCCGCCGCACCGCCCGCCGCGAGCCCCACCCCGAGCGCGGCCACGACGGCGCACCCCCAATGGCCCAGATGCTTCCCTCGCATCGATGCTCCTTGCTGGCGGAGGCGGCCCTCGCAGGCCGCGCTCCGGTCAGCGTGATGCTAACCGATGCGCGCGCCCGGCGAGCAACATGGAATCGCCGCGGACAAATCGCCTTTGCTCCGCCTGCGCTCGCGAGGATACCATCCGCCGCTCATGAGAGGCCTCATCACGGTGGGCGCGGCGCTCGCGGGCGCCCTCCTCGGCATCGCCCTGGGCGCACCGCTGGCGCGCGCGGAGGGGCCCGGCGCCGTCGCCCTGAGCCGGTTCGAGCCGACCCCCGCGGGCGACCCGCTCTTCGGCGTGCCGTCGCCGCTCATCGGCGGGCACCTCATCCCGCGGGGGCTCGTCCTGTTCGATCACGCCGAGGATCTGCTCACGCTCTCGGACGGCGTCTCGTCCGAGCGGGTGATCGTCGGCAGCCAGTCGCACCTCCACGTCGGCGGCTCGCTCTCGCTCTGGGATCGGCTGCTCGTGTCGGCCTCCCTGCCGATCGCGCTCGCCCAGAGCGGCGACGGCCCCGCGGCCGCGGCCGGCGCCGGCGCGCCCGAGGCGCCGTCGTCCCCGGCGCTCGGCGACCTGCGCGTCGGCGTGCGCGTCCGGCTGCTCGGCGACGATCGCGGCGCATTCCAGATCGGCACGGGCGCGGCCCTGCACCTGCCGACGGGCAGCTCGGACGCGTACGTCGGCGAGGGCGCGGTGCGCGTGACGCCGCAGCTCCTGCTGGGCGGGCGGGTCGCGCGCTTCGTGTGGAGCGTCGCGGGCGGCGCGGTGATGCGGAGCTCCGAGAACCCGTCGACGCTCACGTACGGCGGCGGCGCGGCCGTGCTGCTCTGGGACGAGCGGCTGCAGATCGGCCCGGAGGTGTACGCCGAGACGATGCTGCAGGGCGGCTCGCTGTCGCTCACGGAGCGCGAGCGGGTCGCCGTGGATCGGACGACGAGCGGCGAGCTCCTGCTCGGCGCCCGGCTCCGCCCGCTCGCGGGCCTCGTCGTCGGGGCGGCCGCCGGTCCGGGCCTCGGGGACGCGATCGGCGCGCCGTCGTTCCGCGCGATCGGGACCGTGGCGTGGGCTCCGCCCGCGGGGCCGCCCGAGCGGGCGGCGGACCCGGACCCCGACGCGGACGGCGTCTCCGGCGCGGCGGACGCGTGCCCGTACGCGTACGGGCCGGCCAGCGCGGACGCGCGGCGGAACGGCTGCCCCGTGGAGGACCGGGACGAGGACGGCGTCGCCGATCCGGACGACGCGTGCCCCGACGCGGCCGCGGGCGGCGGGGGCGGCGATCCGGCGCGGCGCGGCTGCCCCGCGGATCAGGACGGCGACGGCCTGCCCGACGCGCTCGACGCGTGCCCCGCGGAGAAGGGCGACGCGGCGGGCGGCGCGACGCGCCCGGGCTGCCCCCCGGCGGCGCCGAGCCCGCCCGCGGATCAGGACGGCGACGGCCTGCTCGACGACGCCGACGCGTGCCCGCGCGAGAAGGGCCCGGCGAGCGAGGACGCGGCCGCGCGCGGCTGCCCGACGCGGGTGCGGGTCCAGGGCGAGCGGGTCGTGCTGCTGGAGCCCGTCGCGTTCCGCGTGCTGAAGAGCGACCCGGCGCCGATCGATCCGAAGAGCGAGGCGGTGCTCGCCGAGGTGCGCGACGTGATCGCGCAGCATCCGGAGTGGGTGAAGATCGAGGTCGGCGCGCACACGGACGGCGCCGGCAACGCCAAGTTCAACGAGACGCTCTCGACGGCGCGCGCCGAGGCGGTGCGCAAGTGGCTCGTCGAGAAGGGAGTCGAGGCCGAGCGGCTGGTCGCCAAGGGGTACGGGGCGAGCCAGCCGATCGCGGACAACAAGAGCGCGGCCGGCCGGGAGAAGAACCGGCGGATCGAGCTCGTGGTCCTGGAGAAGAAGTAGCCCGCGGGCGGCGGCCGCGCAGCGCCGCCGCGTCGACGCGATCGGGCCGTGAGACGCGGACCCGGGGAGCAGAAGAGAGAGAGCATGAAGCGAACCGTCATGGCCACGGGGCTCGGCGTCGCGCTGGCGCTCGCGGCGGCGCCGCGGAGCGCGGCGGCGCAGTGCGGCGCCGCGCCGCCCGTCGAGCAGCTCGTGGATGGCCGCGCCTTCCTGTGGGACGTCGGGACGGACGGGGTGATCAACAACGGGAGCATCGACGCCTTCGACACCGGCATGCTGCTGCGGGTGGACGGGGTGAGGTTCCCGTCGTCGGCCCGGGCGGCGGAGATGGACGGGCGGCAGCTCGTCCACGGGCCGGCGCTCCTCGGCAGCCTCGAGGTCACCCGGAAGGTGTACGTGCCCACCGAAGAGGGCTGGGCGCGCTTCCTGGAGATCGTCCACAACCCGACGGCCGCCGCGCTGCCCGCGGTCGTGCGCGTCGAGACGAACGTCGGCTCCGACAACAGCACCGTCATCACGCAGTCGCACACCGGCGACCTGGAGTTCACGCCGGCGGACCGGTGGCTCGCCACGGACGACCTCGATGCGGGCGGGGATCCGAGCCTCCACTTCAACTTCTACGGGCCTTCGGCGGCGGTGGTGCCGGGGAGCGTCGGGATGGTCACCGACGACTGCGCGGCGACGCAGGGGCCCGTTGTCGAGTTCACGCTGTCGGTGCCGCCCGGCGGGACGCGGGTCCTCATGCACTTCGGCGGGCAGCACGCGAGCCAGGCCGACGCGCACGCGAGCGCGGTCACCCTCGACGCCCTCCCGGCGGCTGCGCTGCTGGGGCTGACGGCGGCCGAGCGATCCGGCGTCGTCAACTGGGACCTCGGCGACGACGCCGACGGCGACGGGGCGGGCGACGCCGACGACAACTGCCCGTCGGTGCCGAACCCCGAGCAGATCGACTTCGACGGTGACGGGCTGGGCGACGCCTGCGACGGCGACGACGACAACGACGCGTCGAGCGATGAGGCCGACAACTGCCCCCTGGTCCCCAACCCCGACCAGGCGAATCACGACAGCGACGGGCTGGGCGACGCCTGTGACGGCGATGACGACGACGACGCGTCGAGCGACGAGGCCGACAACTGCCCCCTCGTCCCCAACCCCGAGCAGCTCGACACCGACGGCGACGGGCTGGGCGACGCCTGCGACGGCGACGACGACGACGACGCGTCGAACGACGAGGCCGACAACTGCCCCCTCGTCCCCAACCCCGAGCAGCTCGACACCGACGGCGACGGGCTGGGCGACGCCTGCGACGGCGACGACGACAACGACGCGTCGAGCGACGGGGTCGACAACTGCCCCCTCGTCCCCAACCCCGAACAGCTCGACACCGACGACGACGGGCTGGGCGACGCCTGCGACGACGACGACGACGACGACGCGTCGAGCGACGAGGCCGACAACTGCCCCCTCGTCCCCAACCCGGAGCAGGCCGACGCCGACGGCGACGGGCTGGGCGACGCCTGCGACGCGGGCGCGCTCGACAGGGACAACGACGGCGTGGAGGACGGCTCGGACAATTGCCCCTCCACCCCCAACGCCGACCAGTCCGACATCGACCGCGACGGCGACGGGGATGCGTGCGACGACGACGACGACAACGACGGCGCGCCCGACGGCGCCGACAACTGCCCGCTCCTGTCGAACCCGAGCCAGAGCGACACCGACGGCGATGGCCTGGGCGACCGGTGCGACGACGACGACGACAACGACGGCGCGCCCGACGGCGCCGACAACTGCCCGCTCCTGCCGAACCGCGGGCAGGAGGACGCGAACAGCGACGGCGTGGGCGACGCGTGCGCCTGCGACGCGCCCCCCAAGCCCGACGGCGCGCCCTGCGACGACGGCGATCCCTGCACGCTGGCCGACGCGTGCGACGGCGGCGTCTGCAGGGGCGGCGCGCCGGTCGAGTGCGCGCCCTCCGGGAACGTCTGCACCGCCGCGCGGTGCCACCCGAGGTACGGCGAGTGTACGCTGGTCCCGAACGAGGGCGCCCGCTGCCCCGGCGGCACCTGCGTGGCCGGCGGCTGCGTGCCCGACGATGCCGGCAACGGCGGCGCAGGCGGCGATGCCGGCGCGGGCGGCGACGCTGGCAGCGGCGGCGCAGGCGGGGACAGCGGCGCAGGCGGCGCAGGCGGCGATGCCGGCGCGGGCGGCGACGCTGGGAACGGCGGCGGTGGCGGCGCGGACGGCGGCGGCGCGGCTCCCCGGCCCGGAGGCGCGGATCCGCGGGCGCACGGCAACGGCTGCGGGCTCGCGGTGCGCGGCGATGGGTCGGCGACCTCGGCGATGGCTTGGCTCGCCGCTGCCGCGCTCCTCGTGGGGTGGCGGCGACGGCGCGCGTGACGCCGCGCGCCTGCGCGGGCGCCCAAGTGACGCGCGGCCCCGGCGTCAGCGGCGCGAGGCCGGGTCCTGGCTCGCGCCGCGACGAGCGCTCTCCCGCGGCGCCGACGCCGCTTGGGCGCTATCCCCGCGGCGCTGGGCGCCATGCCCGCGGCGAGGGCCCCTCGGTCAGGGCTCCTTGGACCCCGACGCGAGCCACGGCCCGCACGTCGTCAGCCCCGCGGTCTTCTGTGCGCAGTCCGTCGCGGGCGCCGTCAGCACGGCCGCGATCTTCTTTTGCGCCATCTGCTCGCACACCTTCGGCGGCAGCTGGATCCGCCCGTCGGCCTCCACCTGGAAGCCGTTGTCGCTGTCGGCGTTGAGCGCCACCAGGCAGCGGCGGTCCTCGTCGTCCTCGTCGCCGTCGCAGATGCCGTCGCGACCGGCTGTCTCCAGCGCCACGTTCCGCGGGCCAGCGCCGTCGCCCGCGATCGTGCAACCCGCCGTGTCGACCTCCGCTGGTGTCGCCTCCGCGAAGCAGACCGTCACGTCGAAGCACTCCCCGTCCCCGCCGCCGTAGACGTCCCTGGACGAGTAGTCGGGCAGCGTGCTCGAGTCGATCTCGCTCGGCACGCACGCCCCCGCGACGCAGGTCATGCCATCGCCACACGTGCTCTCGACGTCGATCCCCGCGCCCCTCCCCGAGCCGTCGCAGAGAAAATCGAGCGGTACGGTGAGCAACGCGACGCGATCCTTCGGGATCCTCGTGACCACCTCGCGCACGATGCGCACCGGGCCGGTATCGCCTTGGACCTCGCCGTTGGTGCGGGCGGCGACCTTGATCGTGATGGCTTCACCCCCGGCGTCCGAGGAGAAGAACCCGATCGTCGCCGGGAATCTCGCCTCGGCGTCGGACGCGCCGAGCCGCCGGTAAGCGTAATTGAACTTGCCGTCGACCTGGACCTGAAGGACATCGAAATCCTTAGGCACGGCGAGATCCGTCGAGATGGCGACGACGATCTCGTCCACCTCCCCGCAGCCTCCGCACGCGAGCGCCACGAGCACCGCGAGCGCGAGCCGACGGCCGCGGCTCATCGGCCGCCCCCGAAGGGGATCGCGAACGAGGCGCCGCCCCGCGCGGACAGGGCGACCGAGCCGGGCGACAGGTTGCCGTCGACCGGCGGCTCCGACGCGAAGACGCCCAGGCCGATCAGGAGCGCGCCCGTCAGCACCGCCACGCCGCCGCCGATCCAGAGCCATTGCTCGACGCTGCTCTTCTTGGGCGCCGGCTCCAGCGAGACCTGCACGCGGCGCGTCTGGTTGTCGTAGATCATGACCTCGGACTGGTGCGACACCATGTCGGACGCCGTGACGCGGAGCGTGTGGCCGCCGCTCGGCACCGGGCCGTCGTAGCTGCCGCGGCCGACCACGCGGCCGTCGATGGAGATGACGGCGTTCGGCGGCGCCGCGACGATGAGCCGCCCCTGATGGACCTCTTTCTCGAGCGTGGCCGCGACGGTGACCACGCCGCCGCCCGGCACCTGCTGCGAGACCTCGAAGGCCTCGAAGCCCTTCTTGGTCACCCGGATCTTCCGGGTGCCGACGTCGAGCAGGACGGGCTCGCGCAGCGGGGTCTGACCGACCTCCTCGCCGTCGACGAAGACGGTGGCGCCCGCCTCGCTGGCCTGGAGATCGAGGCGGCTCACGTACGCCTTCGTCGCCTCGATGAGCGCCGCGGCGTCCCTGCGATCCTGCTCCGAGAGCTGCGGGCCCGCGTCCTGGAGGAGCTTCTCGACCGTTCCGAGCAGGCGCGCGTAGCGCTGCAGGTTCTTCTGGCAGAGGGCGATGTTCCAGAGCAGCCGCGGGTCGCGGGACAGCGCGTAGGCGCGCTCGAACTTGATGATGGCGTTGCGGAAGTCGCCGTCGTTGAAGAGGATGCGCGCGGCCTCGTACTCGGCCTTGGCCTCCCCCGCGAGGGTCTCGGACAGCGGCCCCTGGGGGGCAGGAGCGGTCGCCGCAGGCGCGCCGGCGGGCGGGGCCGCGGCGCCGGCGGGCGGCGCGGGCTGGGCTGTCGCGGGCGCAGGCTTCGCCGCGGGCGCAGGCTTCGCCGCGGGCGGCGCGGGCTGGGCTGTCGCGGGCGCAGGCTTCGCCGCGGGCGGCGCGGGCTGGGCCGCCGCCGGCGCGAGCCCCGTCAGCGCGGCGCCGCCGAGCGCGAGCGCGGCGCAGACGCGCAAGCTGGCGCGGCTCCGCAGCGAGAGCCGTTCGCTTCCAGGCCAAATCATCTGGGCTTCCCTTTGTCGTTCAGCACATCGAAGACGCTGCGGTTGCCGTCCCCCTGCGACGTGGCGGCCGCGGGCGGCGCGGCCGAGGGCGCCGCCGTCGCGGCGGCCGGGGTCGAAGCCGCCGTGGGGACCCTCGGCCGGGGCGCCGGGGCGGTGGACGACGGGGGCGCCTTCGCGGTCGCCGTCGTGACGGTCGGCGTCGCGGAGCTCGACGAGGACGCCGAGGCCGTCGGCAGCGCCGCGGTGGTCGGCGGCGGCGCGCTGGTGACCGCGGTCACGGCGGTGACTTCCGGCGGAGGCGGCACGGCCGTCGTCGCGACCGCCGGCGGCTCGGCCGAGGTGGTCGCGGCCCGCGGCTCGACCGGCGGATCCGCCGCGTTGCCGCGGAACGTGAAGAAGCGCAGGACCCCGCCGAGCGCCACCGCGACGCCCACCCCGGCGATCGCGAGCACCACGCCGGTCCGCCTGCGGCCGGAAGGCGCGGGCCCCGCGGCCGTCCAGCCCGGAGCCGTGCCCGCCGTGGGGCCGACCGCGGCGCCCGCGGTCGCGCCGGCGGGCGGCGCGCTGGACCGCCCCTGCGCGGTCGCCGCCGGCACGCCGCTCATCCGGTCCTGCGCGGTCGCTGCCGGCACGCCGCTCATCCGGTCCTGCCCGGTCGCCGCCGGCACGCCGCTCATCCGGTCCTGCGCCGTCGGCCACGGGGGAATGCTCCTCCGATCGCGCGCCGCGCTCGCCCGGTCGCGCCAGGCGACCGCGGGCACGAGCCCCAGCGTCCGCTCGACCCGCTCCAGCGACGCCAGCGCGAGCGGGGGGCCGAAATCGACGATGGCGCCCGCGAGCTCGGCGACGGACTTGAAGCGCTTCGCGACGTCCCGCTCGAGGCAGCGCAGGATCGCCGCCTCCAGGCCCGGCGGCAGATCGGGCCGGTAGGCGCTCGGCGGCGGCGGCGGCTCGGTGTTGATCATGATGATGAGCTCGGACAGCGACGTCGCGTCGAAGGGCACCCGCGCCGTGAGCAGCTGGTAGAGGATGGCGCCCATCGACCAGATGTCCGCGCGCGTGTCCACCGTGCGCGCCGAGCGCATCTGCTCCGGCGCCATGTAGAGCGGCGAGCCGAGGACCATCGACGTCTTCGTCAGCCCGAGCTCCGGCGCGGTCCCGGCCGCGGACGGCTCGGCGAGCGCCTTGGAGATGCCGAAGTCGAGCACCTTCACCATGCCGCTGCCGTCCGCCCCGCGCGTGAGGAAGAGGTTCGCCGGCTTGAGATCGCGGTGAATGATGCCGGCCGCGTGCGCCTCGGCGATGGCCTCGCAGGCCTCGAGCACGTAGCCCACGGCCTCCTCCAGCTCGAGCGGGCCGCGCTGCCGCAGCGTCTCCTGCAGGTCGCTCCCCTCCAGGTACTCCATCACCATGAACGGCGCGCCGGTCTCGAGCGTCCCGACGTCGAGCACGCGCGCGACGTGCTCGCTCTTCAGGCGCACGGCCGCGCGCGCCTCGCGCACGAAGCGCTCCACCATCTCGGCGTTCGCGCCGGGGTGGAGCATCTTGATGGCGACCCGCTGGTGGAGCTGCTCGTGCAAGGCGGCGACGACGACGCCCATGCCGCCTTGCCCGAGGATGCGCTCGACCCGGTATTTCCCCGACAGAATTTGACCTTCGGCAACCGGTGCGCTCACGGACGCTCCTGCCTTGGGGCTGCCTTCAGGGCGCCACCATCGACACGTTATCCAGGGGGCCACCTTATTCCATCCGGCGCTCGCATCCAAGACCTCGCCTCGGCCGGTCACGCCCGGTCGAGGCGCCTTGGTCGCCGTGCTCGGTCGCCGCGCTTGGTCGCGGCGCTTGGTCGCCGTGCTTGGGGCGCCGCGCGCGGGCGACCCTGCGCCCGGCCAGGAGGGGCGAGCCGGGCGGCCGGCTCATCCGTGGCGCTCCCCATCCCCGGCCGGGGCGACTACCCTACGCGCCATGCCCCGCATCGCCAAAGTCGAGCGCAAGACGCGCGAGACGGACATCCGCATCGAGATCGATCTCGACGGCCAGGGCCGCTCGTCGATCAGGACGCCCCTCCCCTTCCTCACGCACATGCTCGATCAGATCGCCCGCCACGGCCTGTTCGACCTCACCATCCACGCCGAGGGCGACGTCGAGATCGACGGCCACCACACCACCGAGGACTGCGGCATCACCCTGGGCGCGGCCGTGCAGCAGGCGCTCGGCGACAAGGCGGGCATCGCGCGCTACGGCGAGGCGACGCTCCCCATGGACGAGGCGCTCGCGCAGTGCGCGCTGGACCTCTCCGGCAGGCCGTACTTCGTCTGGCGCGTGCCGCTGCCCAAGGCGAAGCTCGGCACGTGGGACGTCGAGCTCGCGCCCGTGTTCTTCGAGGGCTTCGCGCGCGGCGTGGGCGCGAACCTGCACGTCCGCCTCCTCGAGGGGGACAACCTGCACCACATCGTCGAGATCTGCTTCAAATCCTTCGCCAAGGCGCTGATGAAGGCGACCCGCATCGAGCCGCGCGTCGCCGGCATCCCGTCCACCAAGGGGAGCCTCTGACCCATGCAATCGATCGCTCTCGTGGATTTCGGGATGGGCAACCTGCGCTCGGTGGAGCGCGCGCTGCTCCAGGCCGCTGGGGACGCCGGCGCGCCGTGCGCGGTGACGCGCACGGGCGATCCGGAGGTCATCGCGCGGGCCGACAAGGTGGTGGTGCCCGGCCAGGGCGCCTTCCGCGACTGCGCGGCGGCGCTGCAGAACGGCATCGGCGAGGTGCTGCGCGAGCAGATCCGCAAGGGGACGCCGTACCTCGGCATCTGCCTCGGCATGCAGGCGCTCTTCGAGTCGAGCGAGGAGGCGGAGGGCGCGCGGGGGCTCGGCGTGTTCCCCGGCACGGTCAAGCGCCTCACCCCGGAGCCGAGCGCCGCCGAGGCGACGGCCGGCGAGCCGTGGGTCGGGATCAAGATCCCCCACATGGGGTGGAACCGCATCGCGATCACGCGCGACGTGGCGGGCCCGCTCGGCGTGTTCGCGGGCGAGAGCCCGTTCGTCTACTTCGTCCACAGCTACCACGCCGTCCCGCGCGACCCGGCGCTCATCGCGGCGACGACGGAGCACGGCCCGCACCGGATCACCGCGGCGATCGAGCGGGACAACGTCACCGCGACGCAGTTCCACCCGGAGAAGAGCCAGGAGACCGGGCTGCGCCTGCTCGTCCGCTTCCTCGACGGGTGAGCCAACCGCGGACGGCCTAGTGCGGCCGCTGCGCGCGGTGGTGCGCGTGCTTGACGTGCGCCAGCTTGAGGTGCGCGCTCAGGGGCAGCTCGGGCGACCGGCGGGCGAGGCCGCGCCGCGGCGGGCGCGCGCGGCCCGCGCGCGCCGCGCGCTCGCGCCCCAGCGGCCGCGGCGCGAGGGGGAGATCGACGATGAACACCGCGCCTCGACCCAGCTCGCTCTCCACGCGGATCGCGCCGCCGTGCGCGCGCGCCGCGGCGTGCGCGATGTAAAGGCCGAGCCCCAGGCCGCCGAAGCGCTCCGCCGGGACCGCCCGCTCGAAGCGCGCGAAGATCCGCTCCTGGTCCTCCCGCGCGATCCCCATGCCGTGATCGCGCACGATGAGCCGCGCCCGCGCGCGCGTCGCGCGCACCTCGATCGCGATCGGCTTGCCCTCGCCGAAGGTGAGCGCGTTCTTGATCAGGTGGAACGCCATGCGCTCGATCTGGGATCGCTCCCAGCGGCCTACGACGGCGCCCTCGGCCGCGACCGCGATGGCGCCGCGCGCGGCCGGCCGATGCGCGACCGCCGCCGCCACCACCTCGCGGACGAGGGCGACGAGATCGACCGGCGAGCGGGCCGACGCGCGCTGGGCCGGCTCGACGCGCCGGACCTGGAACATGTCGTCGCACAGCCGGGCGAGCCGGCCGAGCTGACGGTCGAAGACGGCCAGCATCGCCGCCGCCCAGGCCGGGGTATTCTCCGGCTCCCGCTCGCTCATCCGCTTGGTCAGCTGGAGCTGCAGGAGGAGCGAGGTGACAGGCGTCCTGATCTCGTGCGCGGCGAGCACGAGGAAGTCCTCAGGGAGCCGGGCGATGTCTTCCCGGATCGGGACGGCGGGGACGCGGTCGTCGAGTTCGTCGCAAAACGCGGTCATGGCGGAGCCTGCTGGCGGGGTGGAGTCGTGACCCGGCAAAGCATGGCTCGTGCCGCTCATGGCTGTTCTCGGATCGGCACCTCCCGCGGCAGGACAGGGCCACGTCTGCCGAGCGGACGCGCGTCAAGGCGTCGCATTGCGCAACCGACTGCGCAAAACCTCGCGGAGGGAGCCGCCTGGACCGTCGTGCCGCGCGCTGCGCCTCGGGCCGCGCCGGAGCGCCGACGGGCCGCGGCGCAGGCGGGTCCGGGCGCGCCCTTGCTTGGCGGGGAAGCGCGCGCGGAGCAGCTTTTCCGCATGCAACACCAGAGCGGAGAGCAACACCAGGGCGGAGAGCCAGGAGCCACGGCTCAGGCCCGCGGAACCATGGGTGAGCTGCACGCGATGCTCAGGGAGTTCGACACGGCCATGCTCGTCACCATGACCCCGGAGGGGCTGATGCGGGGTCGGCCGATGGAGATCCAGGAGCCGGCCGAGCAGCTGGACTGCGATCTCTGGTTCGTGACGCACGACGAGACGCCGAAGACCGGCGAGATCGTCCGCGAGCACCAGGTGGCGGTCTGCTGCTACCGGCCGCGGGATCGGGCGTACATCTCGATCTCGGCGCGCGCGACGATCGACAGGAACGAGGAGAAGATCCGGAGCCTCTGGAAGCCCTCGTGGAAGGCGTGGCTGCCGGACGGCCCCGATCACCCGCACGCCGCCATCCTGAAGCTGTACGTGGAGCGCGCCGAGTACTGGGAGCCCGAGGGCGGGCGGCTCCGGATCCTCTACGAGAAGGCCAAGGCGCTCGTCCAGGGGAAGTCGGCGAGCGACAAGCTGAACCCGCCGAAGCACATCTGACCGCCGCGCGGCGCGGCGGCCCGGCGCCCCGGCGCCCCGTGCCGAGCGGCGGCGATCGATCGAGATCAGTAGACGTTGTCGGCCTGGTCGGGGATGACCGCGCCGGCCTCATCGAGGCACGGGACCGCGGCGCCGTCCTCGTCCACGCAGGCGGTGGTCGAGCACGGGTAACCCGAGGCGAGGTGTCCCTTGGGCGCGATGAACATCGGGTTGATCAGCCAGGTGCCCGCGTAGTTCCTGTACGCGTTGCACATCAGCTCTTTCTTGTTGCGGTTGATCGCGAGCCTGAGGCCGGTGGCGTCCTGGAGGAAGCTCAGATCGGTGTCCGAGTCGCCCGCCCCGAAGACCTGGCGCTGCGATGCGTCCGGGTTCTTCTCGAGCGCGGCGGGGCCCGACGCGCCGAAGATCACCTGGTTGATCCAGCACCGCTTTCCCTCGATGTAGGTGATCAGGCTGTTCCCCGAGAACTCGCCGGCGCCGTCGTTGGTGCCGTCGGGGATCGGACCGCACCCCTGCAAGTCGTACGTCAGCGCGCCGTCCTCGGTCGTCACCTGCCGGACGCCGATGACCCGGTCCGCGGCGATGTTCACCCTCGCCGCGAACGGCTCGACCACGAACTGCGGTGAGGCGGACACCACCCAGACGTCGAAGCCGTTCTTGTGCAGCACGTCGATCAGGTCCCGGATCGGCTCGTAGATCCGGAGCCAGGCGGTCAGCCCCGCGCGCGTCCCGATCGTCTGGACGGCCCCCTCCTCCGCCGTCAGGTTCTCCTCGATCGCCGAGGCGGCGAACGCCGCGATCTCGTCGGGCGCGTGGCCCGCGCCGAGCTGGGCGAACCAGGCGTACGCAGGCTCCAGGGTGCGGCGGTTGTGACCGTCGAAGGCGGCGTCGCCGCCGGTGGTCTCCCCGTCGACATAGACGCTGAGGATCTCGTCGGCGCAGGCGGCCATGGTGCTCGTCGGCAGCGGCTCGCCAGGCTCGGCGGCCGCGCCGCACGCCTCGCCGAGCGAGGAGACCGCGGCGGCCGTGAGGTAAGGGCTCGTCCACGCCCAGTTCCCGTCCGGCGGCTGGAGGATCTTGTCGTGCCGGAGCATCCAGAACATCGTCGCGTCGCCGACATCGTTCTTGATGACGGTGTTGTCCCAGTCGAACACGGCGACCGGCTTCCGGTCGGGGTCGTAGCCGGGGCTCACGGCGCCGTGCTCGTCGATCATGGCGTCGATCCGCTGCCGGTTGTCGCCGTACCACTCGAGCGTCGGATCGAGGTCGGGGAGCGCGCCGCTGCCGCCGTCGCCCCCGCCCCCGCCCCCGCCCCCGCCCCCGCCGCCGGCCGCTCCGCCGCCGCCGCCCGTCGCGGCAGAGGATGTCGTCGCGGAGCCGGTGGTGTTCTTCACCGGCTCCGTGGACTCGTCGCCGCCGCAGTGGAGCAGCAACACGGAGAGCGGCGCCACGACCCACGCGGTGATGTGCGCCGTCAGCGCTCGTCGAGACATAGAAATGCACCTCCCAGGGGGTGTAGAATTTTCCATATCAGAAGGAACGCACGCGCGCCGCGCGAGCTAGCGCGCCGGAGCCGCCCCGAAGATGCGGCCGATCGCGTCGGTGAGGGAGCCGTCGTCGTTGCTGCCGACGATCAGCGCCGCCGCCTGCTTGAGCGGTTCCGGGCCGTGGCCCATCGCGATCGGAAGACCGCAGGCCTTCAGCATGGGAATGTCGTTCTCGCCGTCGCCGGCTGCGACCATCTCGCGCGCGGACAGCCCTCGGCTGGCGGCGATGAGCGCGAGCGCGCGCCCCTTGTCGATCTCGCGGCGCGTGATCTCGATGTAGTTGTCCTTCGAGCGCGCGACCGCGATGCCGTCGTCGAGCGCCGCGAGCTCCTCGGCCAGCCGAGCGTTCTCGCGGCTCCCTTCGTCGGTGATCATCAGGAGCTTCTCGGTCGCGGGGCGGCTCGCGAAGCCGACGTCGATGATGGGCGCGAAGCCCACGATGTCGGCCTCGGCCCTGACGCGACGGTCCGCGGCCTGAACGATCCAGTCGAAACCGGCGTAGAGGTTCAGGCTGATCCGCTCGTCGCGTCCATAGCGCGCCAGGATGTGCTCGACGGTGGCTTCCGGCAGGGGTGAGCGGCCGAGGCTCTCCCCGCCGGAGCCGACGACGAAGGCGCCGTTCAGCGCCGCCCACGGGCCCGAGAGCCCCAGGCTGGCGGCGAGCTGCTCCACGGAGCGAGGGGGGCGCGAGCTGATCAGCGTCACCAGGAGCCCCCGCCTGGTGAGCGCCGAGCACAGCGACCGCATCTCCGGCGAGATCGAATGATCGGACCGCAGCAGGGTCCCGTCCAGATCGAAGGCCACGCCGCGGAAGCTCCCTGGGACCATGCGCGCTCTCCTGCCTGCCGCCCGCCGTACCACGGCCGAGCGCGCGCGCGCGAGCTCTCGGGCGGCCGCCGCGCGCGGCGGCGACGGAGGCTCGGCGCGGAGAGGCGCCTGACGTCACCTCGCGGCGCGCGGGCGCACCGGGGCTCGGGCGGGGCTCGGGCCCTGGGAGCTCGCGGAGCCGACGTGGCTCGGCGTCAGGCCTTCTTTCTCGGGTCGAACTCGGTGACCGTGTGGAGCGTCTGGGTCGGCTTCTCGCCTCTCCTCGGCGGCGGGAGCCCTCCTCCGTGCAGCTCGGCGACGATGGCGGTGATGTTGTCCTCGCCGCCGCGATCGTTCGCGAGGGCGACGAGCCGCTCGCACGCGGCCTCGATCGAGGGGCCCCGCTCGATCACGGCGAGCATGTCCTCGGCCGAGAGCTTGTTCGAGAGCCCGTCGGAGCAGAGCAGGAGGCGATCGTCGCGCCGCAGATCGAGCCGCGCGACGCTGGCCTTGACGTCGGGATCGAGGCCCATCGCCTGGAGCAGCATGCTCCTCATCGGGTGCTGCTCGGCCTCCTCGGGTTGGATCATGCCGGCGTCGACGAGCGCCTGCACGAAGCTCTGGTCGTGCGTGATCTGGAGGATCTGCCCGTTGCGGATCAGGTAGGCGCGCGAGTCGCCCACCTCGGCGACGTGCGCTTCGGTCCCGTGCACGCAGATCGCGGTGAGCGTCGCGCCCATGCCATGGCGGCCCGGCTGCTGCGCGGCTTGCCACACCTCGCGGTTGGCGCGCTGTACGGCCTGGAGGGTCGCGTCGTCCCAGTTGCCGCGCGCCGAGGCCATCGCCCGTCGGAGCGCCTCCACGACCAGGGCGCTCGCGACCTCGCCGGCCGCCGCGCCGCCCATGCCGTCGGAGACGGCGAGCAGGACCGGATAGGAGGCTTCGAAGGTGACCTCATGGGCAGGCGGCGCGGTCTTGGCGGCGGAGGTGAGGTGCGCGATGAGGAGCGTGTCCTCGTTGTTCTTACGGACCCGCCCGAGGTCGGTGATACCGCAGGCCTTCACGGTGATGTCCCCGGCTCCCAGTGTCGCTTCTGTCATGTGATGTCTCCTGTTTCCTCGTTTCCATCCATGAACCGACCGTTCCCGCCGAGCAGCAGGCATGGGAGCGGCGAGCTGCGCGCGCTGCGCGCGCCGCCGAACGCCGGCCGACGCGCACGCCGACCGCCGGCTCCACCGTTGCACCGTGTCGTCGCGCAAGCGAGGTCGGAGGGGCGCGCTGCGCCGGCGAGGCGGGGAATGTAGGGCGGAGGGGCGCCACCACAGCGCGCTCGACCTGTCCAGCGGGCGCGCCGCGCGGCGAGGCGGAGCGGGAACGGCATGGCGCATCCGGCTCGCGCCAGGAGAGGGAGCTCACGACGAACCCCGTGCGCGCAGCCGACGGGTGGAGGACGGCGTGGCGGGCCTCCTGGATTCCCTGATGGCGATAAGGCGGGAGCGTAGAAACTGTTATGCGGATCACGCCAGATACCCGCGTGGGTCGTTGGAGTGCCGTGGGTCGGTCGCTGATCGCCGCCATCGCTACGTCGTCTGGTACGGCGGCGGGCCACGTCAAGCAGGGCCTGGCGCCCTGACCGGCGGGGGCCTGATCGGCGGGGGCCTCACCCGGGTTCGGTGGCCGGTAGGACGACCGAGGTCCGTCGGTCGTGGGTCACCGACCCGGGTTGGGGTCACCGACCCGGGTTGGGGTCACCGACCCGGGTTGGGGTCACCGACCCAGGTTGAGGTCACCGACCCAGGTTGAGGTCACCGACCCAGGTTGAGGTCACCGACCCAGGTTGGGGTCACCGACCCGGGTTGAGGTCACCGACCCAGGTTGAGGTCACCGACCCGGGTTGGGCGGCAGATCGGCCGGCGGCAGGTAGGGCGTCGCTATCAGGATGGGCCAATCACCGTCGGGTCGACCGCCAGCGGCGGTCCACTCAAGGGATCGCTGCGGACGTGAACGGCATCGGGAAGATCTGACCCGACCTCCACGCCTCGGCATGATCCGCGTAATGGCACGTCCGCGGATCCCCGCTGATACCGGTGCTCATCACCCCGAGCGAGCCGTCGAGCGGGGCGAGGTTCCAGACCAGCCGCGTCGCGCTGAGCGAGTCCTGGTCGAGCGCGCCCCGCACCCCGCCTGCGGCCTCGAACTCGCCGGGCGGAAGCGCCAGGATCCCGACCTTCGCGAACCAGCCGCCGATGTTCACCGTCTCCACATCGCCGGTCGCCGGGAAGGTGCCGATATCGAAGCGCGCGTCCTCGCCCGCAAGCGGGTGGTTGTAGGTCAGCTCGTGGATCCCGCCCCAGGTCCACGCGCTCACGTCCGGCCCCAGCGCCCCGCGGAGCATCGCGTCCGCCTCGCCCAGCGCCCGGCGCACGGCCTCGTCCCGCGCGACCCCGGGATCCACGCCCTCGCTGATGCCGAAATACGGCGCGCGCGGGTTCTCGAGCACGTCGATCAAGCCGTTGAGCTGGTTCGTGAGGAACACGTTGGGCGCGAAGAGCGCATATTCGTCGGGGCCGATCACGTCCGTCACCGTGTTGCGCAGCAGGATCAAGGTCAGCATCTCGTAGACGGCCGCGCCGCGGCTGCTCGCCGCCGCGTTCCCGTCCCACTGCTGCAGGGCCTCCACCGCCGCGACGGCGCTCGGATCGTCCGCGGGCAGCCCCACGCGCCCGAGCGCAGCCAGGTAGCTGTCGCGCAGCGGCAACCCGATCGTGGTCTGCGTGTCCAGCTGGATCGACGCCATGTCCTGCGGCGTGAGCGGCTGCGTCGCCGTCGTCAGACGGGTCATGATCCGCTGCGCGCGCCACGGCATGTCCCAGTAGTTCGCGAGGTGCACCGGCCGCCCCTGCGGCGCGTAGTTCCGCGGCACCATCCGGTTGTTCGCCGTCACGAGGATATGCGACGGCGGATCGTAGACCGAGGGCAGCTCGGCGTTCGTGGCATACCCGGTCCACTCGTGCCCGCCCGTCCCCGGCACCGGATAGAGCGCGTTCAGCGGGCTCTGGCGCTGCGGCGCGAGCCCCGAGTTCTGGTAGCCGATGTGGCCGTGCGTGCCCGCGTAGTCGGCGAAGATGAAGTTCCAGCCGATGCTCTGCTTCAGCGCCGCCGCCTTGAACTGCGGGAAGCTCTGCGCCGCCGGCATCTCGAAGTAGCCGTCGACCTTCCACTCGGGCTGGCCCGCGGTCGACTTGAGCGCGAGGGTCCCGAACGCCTCCAGCCCGTCCAGACCGTCGTTGAGGATCGGCCCGTGCGGCGTCGAGCGGAACGTCCGCTGCACATCCGGCTGCCCCTTCACACGGATGGTCTCCACGCGCTTGGTGACCGGCTTCCACTGGCCGTTGATGAGCACCTCCTGCTTTCCTCCGCTCGCCGGGCGGAGCGTCTCCACGTACATATCGACGCTGTCGAAGAGCGAGAACGTCGGCACCCAGGCGATGCTCTCGGTGTGACCGCTGATGAACCCGGGGAACCCGGGCACCATCCAGCCTGCCACGTTGTACTGCCCGTTCACCTTGAGCTGGGCCAGGTAGACGGCGGACGGGGTCGCGTGGGGGAAGTGCGGATCGGTCGCGAGGAGGGGCTTCCCGGTCGAGGTGAGGTGCCCGTCCACCGCCCACGCATTGCTCGCGCGCCCGCTCACAGGCGTCATCTGCCGGAGCTGCTCCGTGAGCCGACGCGCCCCCTCCAGGCACGTCGGCGGGGGCGGGTTCACGATGGTGGCAGACGGCGTGGTCGGGCCAGGCGGCACGAGGAACGTCGAGATCGGGTTCAGGTTGCCCTGCGCGTCGAACATCGACACCTCGTTCGGAGCCTCCTTGATCAGCGTCGTCGCGACCTCCGTCCCCGCGATCGAGGCGACGGCCGCGCGCTCGAGCTTGGTGAACCACGTCAGGGTGTCGAAGGTGACACCCACGTAAATATAGGCGAGGACGCTGTCCTCGGGCGTCCAGGGATCCGGCTGGTAACCGAGGGTCTGGAACTCGAGCGGCAGGCCGCCGCTCGACGCCTTGGCTTCGGAGATGTACTTGTTCACGCCAGCGGCGCAGCCCTGCAGCGCGCGCTTCGTCCGCGAGGCCGCCGCTGCGTAGCGCGCCGCCGCGAACGCGCGCAGGTTCTGCGCGCGGGCGAGGAGATCCTGGCCGAGGATGGCGTCGTCGTCGCCGGGTCCGTAGATCTCCGCGAGGCGCCCCTCTGCGCTCCGGCGCAGCACGTCCATCTGGAAGAGCCGGTCGCGCGCCATTGCATAGCAAAGGCCGCCGTAACCCGCCTTCTCGTCCCATGCGGTGACGTGGGACATCCCGCGATCGTCCACGCGGATGTACGCCACATCGAGGCCGCTGATCTCGACCGCGGTCTCCTTGGCCGCGGTCTGCTCTGCCAACCCCTGATCATCCTGGGCCACGCTGCACGCGGCAGCAGAGAGCAGGAATGCCACGCCGGTCATTCGCCTGATCATGCCGATCTCCTTCTGCTGGCCCCCTCGCAAGGACCGCTGTTTGCAGGTCACGTGCGCCACGCTCACCCTGGGCCGCATGCCGCCTCGCATGGCGATGCGCGGCGAGCGGCTGTCAGCACAAAATGCTGCCCCGAACGATCAGGCGATCAGACGGGTTGCAGAGCAATCACTGACAAGCAGCGGACAAGACGAACGAGCGCCTCCTACGTTGCTTTCACATGCACGAGATAAGCGGATAGGAACTAACTAATGGGATTCGAAAGTCAAGCTATTCGTTGATCACACCCTTTATACAAACACACTGTACACTGTCGCTGATGGACGCTGTCTCAAACGATCTGGGTCGCCAAAGCGCGCACGGTTTGCGCGATTTGCGCGTGTTTGCGCGAGGATTGCGCGCGGGTTGCGAACGGACAGCCCGTAAAATCTGCAACCTAGCACCCAGTCGGCATACGCGCCATGCGGCACGGGCCCTGAGCTCAATTCAGACGCCCTGGCCGTTCACCGCCGCTGCTCCCGCAGTGTCCCGCCTTGTCCCGCCTCGTCCCGCAGTGTCCCGCCTCGTCCCGCAGTGTTCCCGCGGTGTTCCCGGCTCGTGTCGCGATGCGTGGCTCACGGGCCGCCGCCGATCAATCGATCGTCCGCGGCGCTGCTCGAGCAAGAAACCGTCGCCGGACGGTGAGGTCACCCCGGGAGGTCGCTTTGCCGCAACGCCGTCTGGCACGCCTGACCGGCGCGGCGCAGCGGTGCCCCCTCTCCTCCGTATCAGGACCTTCGAGCCCCGGCGAGGGCGTCGCCCGAGGGCCGAGGAGAGCTCGCGTCAGCCGCGTCCGGGAGCTCGCTCTCCGGCTCGGGCGGCGCCCGCGGGGCGCTCGTCGCCGAGGTCGAGCGCCGCGCAGACCTCGGTGAAGCTGTCGAACGGCGTGCACGGCACCCCGTCGCGCGCGCAGAGCACGTCGAGGGCGCTGCCCCGCACCGCGAACACACGGTCGCAGCACCGCGCCGCGGGATAGTCCAGCCGACCGTCGCCGATGTAGACGGTGGCCGCCTCGCCGGTCGCGGCCTTCAGCTGGTCGAGGACGCGGATCTTGAAATCGTCGCCGGGGCCGAGCCGCACCGCCTCTGGCACGGTCACGCGCCAGCGGCCGTCGAAGACGGCATCGAAGCAAGAAAACGCGGTGCCCGGCGGCAGGAACTCGCGGATGTAGAACGGCAGCCCGTGGCTGACCACATGAAACACCCACCCCCGGCGGGCGCACAGCGCGAGCAGCTCCTCGAAGCCCGGACGAAGCCCGGCGTGGGGGCGGAGCAAGGCCAGGAGCTCGTCCGCCGGGCGATCCACATCGGCATAGCCGCGCCGGAGGAGCTCGAGCGGCGTGATCTGGCCGCTGGCCGACAGCGTGAGCAGCTCCTTCCGCCAGTCATAACGGAGGTGGGCGTCCCAGACTTCGTTCGTCAGGTCGGCGCAGGTGATGGTTCCGTCGAAGTCGCTGAGGATGAGCACGGCCGCGGATTGTGCACGCCTTCGCGCCGGCCGCCAGCGCAGACGGTCAGACCGCGACGGGGAACGGGTTTCGCTCGGCGAACCCGGTCTGGTGGAAGTAGGGGTACGCGAGCGGCGTCTTGCTCGCGGCGTCCAGCCTCGCGATCTGCGCCGGCGTCAGGGTCCACCCGACGGCCCCAAGGTTCTGCCGAAGCTGCTCCTCGTTGCGCGCGCCGATGATCACGTTGGCGACGCTCGGCCGCTGGAGCAGCCAGTTGATCGCGACCTGCGGGACGGTCTTGCCCGTCTCCTTCGCCACCTCGTCGAGCGCGTCGACCACCCGATAGAGGTACTCCTCATCGACCTGCGGCCCGCCCTCGGCAGCCAGCTTGTTCCGGAGCCGGCTGACCTCCGGCAACGGCTGTCCGCGCCTGATCTTGCCGGTGAGGCGCCCCCAGCCGAGCGGGCTCCAGACCACCGCGCCGACCTTCTGGTCGAGCGCGAGCGGCATCAGCTCCCACTCGTAGTCACGCCCGACGAGCGAATAGTACGCCTGATGCGCCACGTAACGAGAGAGGCCGTATTTCTCCGACACCGCGAGCGACTTCATCAGGTGCCAGCCGGAGAAGTTCGAGCAGCCCAGGTACCGGATCTTCCCCGCCCGCACGAGGTCGTCGAGCGTGCCCAGCGTCTCCTCGACCGGCGTGAGCGCGTCGAAGCCGTGCAGCTGAAAGAGGTCGATGTAATCCGTCTGCAGCCGGCGCAAGCTGCCCTCGACCGACCGGAGCAGGTGGTGCCGCGAGGAGCCGACGTCGTTCGGACCCGGGCCGAAGCGAAAGGTCGCCTTCGTGGAGATGATGACCCGATCGCGCCGGCCCTTGATCGCCTGGCCGAGGATCTCCTCCGCCAGCCCGTTGGAGTAGATATCGGCCGAATCGAACATGTTCATCCCGGCCTCGAGCGAGACGTCGACCAGCCGGGTCGCCTCGGCCACGTCGGTCGCGCCCCAGCCCCGGAAGAACTCGTTGCCTCCGCCGAACGTGCCCGTCCCTAGACTCAGCACGGGCACCTTGAACCCTGACCCGCCCAGCAGCCTGAATTCCATGGATCTTCTCCGCGTAATGAGGACAACCTCCGACGCAGGGAGCGGACGCCGGACTCCAGGCGCTTGCCCCTTTGCCGCGGTCGTGGACGGTTAGGAACTCCAGGGCGATCCGGAAGTCAAGCGCCATCGGGCGGCGCGCGTCGCCCCGGGGTGCGCGGGCCGCGCCGCGCGGCGCCGATCACAGGCCGATGTCGCTCCGGAACGCCCGCAGGGCCTCGGTGCGCGCCGAGCAGCGGAGGCGCTCGTCGCGGTGCATCTGCCCGAGCGTCCGCGCGTGCCCGGCCGGGATGAACATCGGCTCCCAGTGGATCCCCCCGTCGCCCCGCCGCTCACAGGCGATCTCCCCGAGGACGCTGCCCGTGTAGATGCGGAGCGTCCGGCCGTCGCAGTAACACACCTTCTGGACGACCCGCGCGGCGCGCGACATGCCCGGGGGGATGATGGAGCATATCCGGTCTTGCAGCCGCTCCCAGAACGGCTTCACGAGCGGCCCCGGAAAGCCGTTCAGGTGCTCGATGAACAGCCCGCCGTGCTCCACGAAGAGCGGCACGAGCGCCAGCCGGAAGGCGGCGAGCGCCTTCTCCCGCACGACGACGTCGAGATCCGAGGAGAGCACCTCGGGCACGTCGAGCCTGAGGACCCGGAGCGGCGTCGGGCCGTCCTTCCATGCGTGGATCATGTCCTCGAGCGTGTCCTCGTTCGAGGAGACGAAATAGACCATGATCGTCGGCCTCATCCATCCAGCGCATCGAGCAGGTCCACCACGCTCTTCGTCTTGTCGTTCGGGTCGAGCTCGATCACGTCGATGTGCCAGTCCTCGAGCAGCGCGGGCTGGACGAGCCCGGCGCCGAAGGTCGCCCAGTAGCCGCGGCGGTTCAACGCGCGCTTCGCCCCGGGCGAGCTGCCCTCGAGGCGCATCTGCTCCATGCGATACCAGATGTAACGGATGTCCACGTCGCTGAAGCTGTAGCCGAGGAAGAGAAAGGTGTTGCTGAGCAGATCGGCCCGCAGGCGCTGATCGGGCGCGGCCTCGAGCCGGAGGCGGCCGAAATACTGGGCCTCGGTCAGCACCACGGTCTCGGGCCAGTTGAGGTCGCCATGAAACTTGATGACATGGCACGCCCCCTGGGCCGGGCAACGCGCGAAGTCGTCGAACGTGGAGAGCGCCACGGCCTCCTTGCCCGCGTCGCGGAGCGCCTCCTCGATGTGATGCTCGAAGTTGGTCGTGTAGATGGTCCGGAAATGACGGCGCGCCAGCGCCTTGTGCTGGCACGAGCTCCTGCGGCGCTCGTTGACCTCGCGCGCGTGGAAGCGCGCGCGCATCTCGGCGATGAAGCTGTCGAGGCCGCCGTCGCACTCCCGGGCGAAGAAGCCGGCGAGCTGAGGGGGCAGGCCGTGCAGCTCGAAGAGCGCAGGCTCGAAGCCGAGCGCCTGGCCCATCCACCCCATCAGCTCCCTCCACATCGGCAGCTGGAGCGGGGCGGAGAAGCCTGCGCCGAGAAAAGGGATGAGGCGCCCTTCCCGGTACGCCTGCCGGAGCGGGACCGCCGCTTGCTCGAGCGTCAGAACAGCCATCGTCGGCGAGCGATGGTATCCGCCCGCCGACCTCACGCAACCAGCCCTGGCTCGGCCAGGGCGCTTCGCGATCCCGTCCGGGCCGCTCGCTCGCGGCGCATCTCGGCCACGGCGGACAGGGCAGGCGCGCCGCCGGCGCTCGGCGGCACGAACGAGGCGCTCGCTCGGTCGCCGCGCGGCGCGCGGGCGGACCGGATGAATGCGGCGCGTCACGAGCGCAAGAGGCCCGCCGCCGCCCGACGACGCCTCCCGAGCTCCGCTCAGGCCCTCCGCCGGCGCGTCACGGACATCAGCGCGGCCCGCATGGTGCCGAACGTCCGCGCCTTCTCGATCCCGGTCCCGAGCTGCGTCATCGTCTGCGCCACCGCGGGCCGGATCCCCGAGATCAGGCACGTCGTGCCCAGCAGCTCGACCGCGCGCACGATGCGCAGGAAGTGATCGGCGATCGCCGAGTCCACGACGTCGACGCCCGTCAGATCGAGGATCGCCACGCGCGCCTGCGTGCTCACGATCTCCCGCAGCAGGCTCTCGGTGAAAGGCGCTCATCTCCTTCGGCACATGATAGCTCGTGAGCCGGCCCCCCTCGTCGAGCGTGAAGACGACCTCGCTGAGCGAGGCGAGGATCGCCCGCTGCTGCGCCTCGCTCTGCCGGAGCTCCAGCGTCCGCTCCTCGAGCTTCCGCTTCGCCTCCTCGTGGTGCGCGAGGCGCAGCCGCGTCATCTCCGCGTCGAGCGTCCTGTCCGAAGGATAGACGCGGAACTCGACGGAGGCCTCGGCCTCGTCCGGCGCGCTCAGGAGCTCATCCGCCCAGCAGTTGACCCCGAGGGCGAGAGAGAGGATTCCGATGATCTTCCCCTGGAGGAACGGGCAACCCCAGCGCACCGTCGAGCCGCGCTGCATCTCGAGCTCCCAGGGATTCCGCACGACCACCACGGCGCGCCGAGACTCCTTGTCGAACACAGGGAGCTCGAACCGGCCCCACCCGCCCATGCCCACCGCGCTCCCCCAGGCGAGGAACCCCTCCTCGAAGGTCTTGCCCAGCGCGGTGACCATCGTGTCGTAGTCCTCGGCCGTGCCCAGGCTCGAGTGCTGAGCCACCATGAGGCGGAAGAGCGGGACGCCGACCTCGTGGACGAGCGGCTCCAGCATGCGATAGAGCGACGGGTTGAGCCAGAAGAGCACCGACGGGAGACCGTGGGTGAACAGCATCCCCCGGTCGCACTCCCACCGGAAACGCCCCAGGTTCAGCTCGAGGGTATGGGTGGTCCCGACGCTCTTGACACCCCGCGATCTGCGCCAGGCTCGCCCATTGGGGCTCATCGGAGGACACGCGCTCACCTCGCGAGCCCATGCGCTGATCCGGTCGGCGATGCCTCGGCGCCGAGGTCACGCGCTACGTGCGGGAGAGATCGGGCCCACCGGGGTGGGCCAGACGGGCGATCACCTCGACGAGCGCGGCGGGATCGACCGGCTTGGGGATGTGCATCTGGTATCCCGCGGAGAGCGTCCGATCGCGCGCGCTCTGGCCGGCATACGCGGTGAGCGCGATCGCGGGCGTCGCGCCGCCGCGCTCGGCCGGCAGCGCCCGGACGCGGCGGATCAGCGCGTGGCCGTCCTCGCCGGGCAGGCCGATGTCGCTCACGATGACGTCCGGCCGCCACGGCTCGACGAGCTCGAAGCCCTCCAGCGCCAACCCGGCGACGCGGACCTCGGCGCCCGCCCCCGAGAGGAGGTGCGCCATCAGCTCCCGCATGTCCGGCGCGTCGTCGATCACGAGGACGCGCAGCCCGGCGAGGACCGGCGGGGGGGCCGCGCCGCTGCCCCGGGGCGCGAGCGCGGCGCGCGGGGCAGCGGGCGCCTCGACCGACGGCAGGAGCGGCAGCTCGACGGTGAACGTCGCGCCCTGGCCCGGACCGCCGCTCTCGGCGCGGACCGCGCCGCCGTGCAGCTCGACGAGGTGCCGCACGATGGAGAGGCCGAGGCCGAGCCCGCCGCGCCGGCGCTGGATCGAGCTGTCGGCCTGGCGAAAACGCTCGAAGACGAGGGGCAAAAACTCCGCGCTGATCCCCTCGCCCGTGTCGCTGACGCGGATCTGAGCCGTGGCGCCGACCTTGTCCAGCGACACGGCGACGCGCCCGCCAGGCGGCGTGAACTTGACGGCGTTGCCGAGCAGGTTCCAGACGACCTGCTGCAGGCGACCGCCGTCTCCCCAGACCTCGCCGACCTCCGGATTCAGCGACAGGGAGACGCTGACGCCCTTGGCGTCGGCGGCCAGCGTCAGCGCGTCGAGCGCGGCGCGGAGGACCGAGGCCAGGCAGACCGGCTGCGCCTTCAGGGTCATCTTGCCGCTCACGATGGCGGAGACGTCGAGCAGATCCTCGACGATCTGCAGCTCGGCCAGGCTGTTGCGCTCGATGGACTCGAAGGCGCGCCGCATCGTGCCCGCGTCCAGCGTGCCCGTGCAGAGCAGCTGCGCCCAGCCGACGATGGAGGTGAGCGGCGTGCGCAGCTCGTGGCTGAGCGTGGCGAGGAACTCGTCCTTCAGGCGGTCGGCGGCCTCGGCCTTCTCGCGCGCGGCCTGCTCGCGGGCGAGGAGCGCCTCTCGCTCCTCCTCCGCCCGCTTGCGCTCGGTGATGTCGGTCGAGATGCCGCAGACGGCCCACGGCTCGTCGGCCGCGTCGCGCAGCGGGCACTTGATGGAGATGTAGGTGTGCAGGCCGTCGTCCTGCATCACGAGCTCCTCGGCCTGGAGCGGCGTCCGGGCGTCGAGCACCCGCCGGTCGTGGGCGCGGAACGCGCTGGCCTGCGCGGGCGGGAACAGCTCGTCATCGGTCCTGCCGAGGACCGACGCCTCGGTCACATGAAAGAGCCTCTCGAAGTGGCGATTGATGAGCACGTATCGCCCCGCCGCGTCCTTGACGTAGATGACGGCCGTCGAGTTGTCGATGACGGCCCGGAGGAGGTGCTGACTCTCGCCCAGGGCCGCGAGGGCCCGCTTGCGCTCGGCGCTCTCCTCCCGGAGCGTGGCGTTCGCCGCAGCGAGCTCGACCGTGCGCTCGGCGACGCGCTGCTCCAGGGCGCCGTGGGCGAGCCGCAGGGCGGACTCGAACTGCTCGCGCATGGCGATCTCCCGCTGCAATTGCGCGTTCTGCGCCGCGATCTTCCGGCGCATCGCGTGCATGGCCAGGTGCGTCCTGACGCGCGCGACGACCTCATCGAGTTGGAACGGCTTGGTGACGTAATCGACCCCGCCGGCCTCGAACCCCGCGACCTTGTCGGCGGTGTCCGCCAGGGCGGTCATGAAGATCACCGGGATCTCCCGGGTGCTCGCGGACGCCTTCAGGCGCCGGCACGTCTCGAAGCCGTCGATCCCGGGCACCAGCACGACGTCGAGCAGGATCAGATCGGGCCGCAACAGCTCCGCCCGCTCCAGGGCCTCCTCGCCATCCTGGGCGATCGCGATCTCGAAGCCCTGGTCCTCCAGGTGAGCGAGGATGACAGCCAGGTTGGCGGGCGCGTCGTCGACGATCAGGAGGGTCTCCGATCGAGCGCCCTCCGGTCCGTTCACGTCCATGGGCTCGGCCCGCCGTTCGGCGAGGGCTTCGTGTCCGCGCGCAGTCGACTGTGTGATGTGCATCCCCGCCTTGCCCGCAATCCGCAGTCACAGGGGCGAGACGAGCGCGTCGCGCGTGCGCTCCTCCGCTCCCCCATGCTCCTCCTGCCTCACGCCCGCTCGCCGCTCCGGACCACGTGGAGATCGAGCCTGCGCCGGAGCTTACCAGCAGCCGTCGGACCTCCGCCACGCCGTTCGGGGCCGGCGCGCCTCGCCTCGCCGCGCGCGGAGGTGCGGTAAGGTCCAACACCCGGCCGCCGGGGTCAGCCGCTCACGCCACGCGGGCCCAGCGGTGCCGACGGCGCGATTGCCGCAGGGAGAGAGAAGATGGAGATGAGCAGGTCGGCGGTGGCGATGTGGACGGCGTCATGCCTCGCGATGGAAGGCTGCACGGCGATCGTGGGCGTGGACGAGCCGTACCACCTCGCGGACGGAGGAGGAGGCGGCGGGACCGCGGGCGGCGGCGGCAGCGTCCCGAGGAGCTGCGCCGACATGGACGCGATCTGCGGGCCGCGCGGGGACGAGAGCTGCTGCGCGAGCCTGGTGGTGCCCGGAGGCACGTTCGATCGCGGCGACGCCGAGCCACGCCTGGCGGCGGTGAGCGACTTCCGGCTGGATCGATTCGAGGTCACGGTGGGGAGGTTCCGGGCGTTCGTCTCGGAGTACCCGGCGGCGTGGCCGGTCGTGGGCGCGGGAGCGCACCCGAAGATCCCGGACAGCGGGTGGCGCGCCGAATGGGACGACAAGATGCCAGTCGACCGAGACGCGTTGATGGCGTGGACGCACTGCGAAGATCCTTATTACTCGTGGACCGACGAGGTCGGCGACCGCGAGCTCCTGCCGGTGACCTGCGTGAGCTGGTTCGTGGCGTTCGCGTTCTGCGCCTGGGACGGCGGCCGACTGCCCACGGCGGCGGAGCGGCGCTACGCGGCGGCCGGCGGGGACGAGCAGCGGCAGTACCCCTGGTCGACCGCGGACAGCGCCGCGGCGCCCGACGAGAGCTACGCGGTGTACGGCTGCGGCCTCGACGGGTCGTGCGAGATCGCGGACCTCCAGCCGGGCGGGTCGAGGTCGCCGCGCGGGGACGGGCGGTGGGGGCATGCGGACCTGGGCGGAAACGTGTGGGAGTGGGTGCTGGATTCGTTCGCGGAGGAGATCCCGCTCGAGTGCGAGGACTGCACCGTCCTCACCCCGGACGCGAACCACATGATCTGGGGCGGGGGCTGGCGCAGCGAGGAGGAGACGTTGCTCACCTCGGCCTTCGAGGAGCGCAGCCCCGGCGGGGAGTTCGCGGGCACCGGGTTTCGGTGCGCGCGCGCGCCGTGATGGGCCCGCTCCGCCATCGCGAGCGCCGGGCTGCGCGGCGCGCGCGCTGCGCCCTGCGCCGCTCCCTGAATCCTTGACGCGACCGCCGCCGCGCGCGACCCTCCCGCCGTGTCGGCCACGCTCGCGGACGGAACGGTCTTTGCGCACCGCTATCGCGTGGTGCGCCTCCTCGCCGTCGGCGCGATGGGGTCCGTCTACGAGGCGGTGCACCTCGAGACCAACCGCCGCCGGGCGCTGAAGGTGATGCACGCGTACCTCTTCCAGAGCGAGGAGATGCGCAGCCGCTTCAAGCGCGAGGCGCAGATCACGGCGGACATCGAGAGCGAGTACATCGTCGACGTCTTCGACGCGGGCATCGACGACGCGACGGGGATGCCGTTCCTGGTGATGGAGCTGCTCCGCGGCGAGGAGCTCGGCCAGCGCCTCAAGCGCCTCGGTCGGCTGCCGCCCGGCGAGGTCGCGACGTACCTCCAGCAGACGGCGTCGGCCCTCGACCGGACCCACGCCGCGGCCATCATCCACCGGGATCTGAAGCCCGAGAACCTGTTCGTGACCCACCGGGACGACGGGACGCCCCGCATGAAGATCCTCGATTTCGGCGTGGCGAAGCTGCTCGCCGAGGGCGGCACCGCGGCCGGCCTCACGCGGAGCCTCGGGACGCCGATCTACATGGCGCCCGAGCAGTTCCGCGTCGACACGAAGCTCACGAGCGCCGTCGACATCTACGCGCTCGGGTTGATCGCGTACACGCTGCTCGTGGGGACGCCGTACTGGAGCCCGGAGGCGCTCAGCGCCGGCGACGTGATCGCGTTCGCGCTGGTGGTCGTCCACGGGCCGAAGGAGCCGCCGGTGCAGCGCGCGATGGCGCATCGGGTGGTGCTGCCGCCGGGCTTCGACGCGTGGTTCGCCAAGGTCGCGGCCGTCGATCCGGCGGCGCGGTTCCGCACCGCGAGCGAGGCGGCGCAGGCGCTCTCCGAGGTGCTCGGCTTGGCCGCGGCCAGCAGCGGACCCGTGCCCCACCCGAGCGCTCCGTCCTGGTCCCTGGCGAGCGCCCCCACGCCGGCGCTCGCCACGCCGGCGCCCGGGACGACCGCGCCCGGGATGCCGGCGCTCGCCACGCCGTCGCCCGGGATGACCGCGCCGGGGACGACCGCGCCCGGGATGCCGGCGCCCGGGATGACCGCGCCCGTGCTGATGACGCCCGCGATGACGAGCGTCGCCCCGCTCGGTCCGGAGCACCCGGCCCGCGCGCCGGGCGTGCCGCTCGCGGCGACCATGATGGAGACCTCGATGACCTCCGTCCCCGCAGGGCCGATCGCGCCTGCGAAGCCCGGCCGGGCGCCGTTCGTCGCGGCGGCGGCCGTCCTCGGGCTCGGCGTGCTGGTCGTCGCGGGGAGCTGGCTCCTGATGCGCACCGGGGCCGAGCCGGACGTCGCCGCGTCGCCGGAGGCCGCCGCGCAGGACGCCGGCGCGTCGGGCGCCGCCGTCACCCTGGCGCCGAGCGCGGCGCCGACCGCCGGGCCCTCGGCGTCGACGGAGCCCTCGGCCGCGGCGGCCGACCCCGCGGCGTCGGCCGGGCCCTCGGCCGCGGCGGCCGACCCCTCGGCGGCGCAGCCCGACGCCGCGGCGTCCGCGCCGAGCGCCAGCGCGGGCCCGGCCGCGCGCAGGCCGGCGAGCGCTCCCCCGAAGGCGCCGCCGAGGCCGGCCCCGAGCGAGCGAAAGGGCACCTCGACGCGCCCCAAGGTTCCCTTGCTCGGACGGGATTGAGATCCATGTCCACCGCGATGCCGGCTCCCTCATCGCCCACGCCGTCCGACCTCTCGCCCTGTGGATGCGCCAGACCATGACACGTTGCCTGCGCCGGATTGCCCCTGTCGCCCTCGTCCTCTGCTCGCTCGCCGCCGCGGCGCCCGCCGCGGCGCAGGACAGCGCGGCCGCGGAGGCCCTCTTCAACCGAGGCCTCGCCGACATGGAGGCGGGCCGGTACGAGGCGGGCTGCAAGGCGATCGCCGAGAGCCATCGGCTCGAGCCCAAGCTGGGGGCGCTCTTCACGCTCGCGACCTGCGAGTCGCGGTGGGGCCGCATCGCCGCCGCGTCCGCGCACTTCGGCGAGTACCTGGCGCAGTACGAGCAGCTGCCGCCGGAGCAGAAGAGCCGGCAAGGGGACCGGCCGAAGGTGGCCAGGCAGGAGCGCGACAAGCTGGCCCCGCTCGTGCCGGAGCTCTCGCTCGCCCTCCCGCCCGGCGCCCCGACGGGGACGGTGGTGAAGCGCGACGGCGACGTCGTGGACAGCGCCGCGCTCGGCGCGAGCGTCCCGGTGGAGCCGGGGGAGCACGTCGTGTCGACCCAGGCGCCGGGAGGGTCGGTCTGGGAGACGCGGATCCAGCTCGCCCAGGGCGAGAAGAAGCGGGTCGAGCTGCAGGTGAACGGCGCCGCGACGACCCCCGCTGGCGGCGCGTCGGGCCGGCGGACGGCCGTGTACGTGGCCGGCGGCGTCGGCGTGGCGGGGCTCGTGCTCGGCGGGATCACGGGCGCGCTCACCCTGGGCCGGAAGAGCATCGTCGAGAAGCACTGCGGCAGCGGGATCGGCTCGAGCGACGAGACGGCCTGCGACCAGACCGGGCTCGACGCCGCCGAGAGCGCGAGCGCCACGGGGCTCGTGAGCACGATCGGCTTCGGCGTGGGGCTGGTCGGGCTCGGGGCGGCGGCGGTGCTCTACCTGACCGAGCCGACGCAGAGCGAGGCGACCGCCGGCGCGACGTCAAGGCGGATCCGCGCCGGGGTGCTCGCGGCGGGGCCCGAGGGCGTGGTGCTGGGGGCGAGCGGGGCGTGGTGACGCGGCGGGCTGCGCGGCGCCCGCGCGGACGAGCGCGCGCCCTCGCCGCCCCTACCCGCCGGCGCGGAGGCGCGCTAGACCCGCCGCGTGCAGCTCATCCCCGCCATCGATCTCCTCGGAGGCCAGGCCGTGCGCCTCCATCAAGGGCGCTACGATCAGGTCACCGTCTACGACAAGGACCCGGCGGCGCTCGCCGCCCGCCTCCGCCGCTCCTGCGATCGGCTGCACGTGGTCGATCTGGAGGGGGCCCGGGCCGGCCGGCCCGTACAGGCCGACGCGGTCCGCGCCGTCGTCGCGGCGTTCGGCGTGGACGGGGGCAGCGTGCAGGTGGGCGGCGGCATCCGCTCCGCCGCCGCGGCCGAGAGCTACCTCGCGCTCGGCGCCGATCGCATCGTGCTCGGGACCGCCGCGGTGAACGACCCCGCGCTCGTGCGCGACCTCGCCGTCCGCTTCCCGGGGCGCGTCGTGGTCGCCGTCGACGCGAAGGACGGGCGCGTGGCCGTGCAGGGCTGGGAGCAGGTCTCCTCGGTCACGGCGCTCGACGTCGCCCACGCGCTCGCCGGCGCCCCCATCGCCGCGCTCCTCTACACCGACGTCTCCCGCGACGGGACGCAGGTCGGCCCCAACCTGGAGGCCACCCGTGAGCTCGCCGGCTCGTGCGGCTTCCCCGTGCTCGCCTCCGGCGGAGTCGGCTCGCTCTCTCACCTGCGCGCGCTCGCGCAGATCCCCGGCGTGAGCGGCGTCATCGTCGGCCGCGCGCTCTACGAGGGGGCCTTCACGCTCGCCGAGGCGATCGAGGCGGCGAGCGCCTGACGGCGCGTGTGCGTTTTCGTGTACGCTCCAGCCGACGATGCCCGAGCGCGACGACCCCCGGCCTTCCACCCGCGAAGTCGCAGCGGAGGAGTTCCTGTTCCACCTGCACCGGGGCAGCGAGCTCCTGCAGGACAACCGGGTCCACGCCGCGAAGGCGGAGCTGGAGCGCGCCCTCTCGCTCCAGCCGAGCGATCCCAAGGGGCAGGACCTCCTCGGGATCGTCTACTTCAGGCTGGGGCTCTATCCGCGCGCGATCGCGATCTACGAGCGGCTGATCCAGGCCCACCCGGAGGCGGTCGAGCCGCGCATCAACCTCGCGCTCTCGTACCTCAAGACCGGGCAGCCCGCGCAGGCGCGGTCCGAGCTCGAGAAGGCGCTCGAGCAGAACCCGAAGCACCAGCGCGCCTGGGGCTACCTCGGGCTCGCGTTCCAGCGCATGGGCGACTACGAGCGCGCGAGCCACGCGTTCGCGGCGGGCGGCCATGACGCGATGGCGCGCCGCCTGCTCGACATGACGGGCGGCTCCACGGGCAGGTACCCGGCCGAGCCGCCGGACACCGAGGACCAGCCGCCGCTCGAGGCCAAGGCGGAGGCGAGGGCCGAGGTGCAGCGCGCCGCGGGCGAGGCGGTGCAGGCGCTCGACCGCGCCGGCGCGGGCTTCCGGCACGACTCGGATCTGCCGCGCATCCCGTCCGGGACCTGGTCGGCGATCGAGCCTGGCCGCGAGACGATGCCGACGATCCCGGCGCCGCCGTCGCTCCGGAGCCTCGGGGCGGACGGCCGCGCGGGCGGCGCGGCCGGGCCGAGCCGATCGCCCGCGCCGAGGGGCGGCGCGGCGCCGACGGTCCCGTCGATGGCGGCGGTCCAGGCGCCGCCCGGCGGGGGCGCGGCGCCGGCGGTGCGGCGCGGCTCGATGGCGCCGGAGGAGCCGTCGATGACGGGCCGCTTCACGGTCCCGGTCTCCGCCACCGGGGACGCCGCGCTCGCGGGCAGGAAGGCGGCCGCGCGGGCGTCGTCGTCGTCGCTGCCGCCCCCCACGGCGGCGCCGGGCACGCCGCCGCCGTCCACGACGCCGCTCGCGGTGCAGCCGCCGGAGGCGCTGCTCTCGGTGGCGCGCGAGCGGCTGCTCGTCTTCCCGCGCGACGTCGCGGTGGCGCGGCACGCGAGCGGCGTCGTCCTCGTGCAGGCCGCGAAGGGCTTCGTGGCGCGGCTCGACGCGCTCCGCACGATGAGCACGCTCCCCGGGACGGCCACGCACGTGCTGAAGCGGCAGGCGCGCGGCCGCGTCTTCGACGAGCCGCTCGGCGGGCCGAGCACGCCGTTCGTCGAGATCGGCGCGCGCTGCGAGCTCGTGCTCGGCGCGCTGGAGGGGCGGCGGCTGCACGCCGTGACGCTCGGGGAGGAGCCGATCTTCCTGCGCGAGGACGTGCTCGTCGGCTTCGAGCTGCCGATCGGCTACGAGAACGGCCGCCTTCCGGCCGGCGACGGCGAGGCGGTCGCGATGGTGCAGCTGCGCGGCCGCGGCCACATGGTGCTCTCGGTGCCCGAGCGCGCCGCGGCGCTGGAGATCGCCCCGTCGCGGCCGACGTCGATGCGCGCGACCGCGGTGCTCGGGTGGATGGGCCGGCTCCTGCCGCGCACGCTGCCCGCGACCGAGGCGCCCGGAGGGCTGCAGGGCTTCGTGACGTTCGGTGGAGAGGGGATGGTTCTCGTCGATGGTCGCTAGCGCGGAAACGTCCCTGCGGGGCATCAAGGCGCAGCGGCGGAGGACGCTCTGGGAGGACGCGAAGAACCTCCCGAACCTGCTCACGTTCGCGCGGATCCTCATGATCCCCGCCGTCCTCCTGCTGCTCTCGAGGGGCGCGCCGCGGGACTGCTTCTGGGCCGCGTGCGTCTACTCGCTCGCGGCGATCACGGACATGCTCGACGGCTACCTGGCGCGCCGGCAGGGCCTCGTGAGCGTGCTCGGCAAGTTCCTCGATCCGCTGGCCGACAAGCTCATCGTCGCCGGCACGCTGGTGTGGCTCGTCCCGATGGGCCGGATCCCGGCGTGGGCGGTGGTGCTGCTCATCTCGCGCGAGATCACGATCACGGCGCTCCGCTCGATCGCGTCGACCGAGGGGCTCGTCATCGCGGCGGGCGACGGCGGGAAGATCAAGACGGCGCTGCAGATGATCGGCATCGTCTGCCTGATCCTCGGCTACCCGTACCACATCCACCTCGGCGTCGACTTCGGCGAGGTCGACGTGGTGCACGTGGGCCGGCTGCTCATCTATCTATCGCTCGTCTTCTCGATCACGAGCGCCGCGCAGTACATGGGCCTGTTCATCGACGCGATCGACGCGAAGAACCGGGCCGCTCCTCCGCCGTAGATGGGCAATAGGCAAGCCCGCCGGGTTCTGCTAGACCAGCGCGCGTGAAAGCCCTGAAGACGTCGCGCAACGCCTTGCGCCCCGCGCTCCTCCTGGCCGCGCTCGCCGCGGCGTTCGTCGCCTCCGCCGCGAGCTGCAGCCAGCAGCAAGAGGGCGAGCCCTGCGAGATCGCGAACGGCAACGAGGACTGCGCGAGTGGCCTCGAGTGCAGGGGCATCGGCCAGCAGCAGCTACAACACCGCTGCTGCAGGCCCGGCGTGGTGACGCAGGTCTGCGATCCGACGCAGAATCCGGTGACGAGCACCGCGACCACCACGACCACCACGACCACCGCGAGCGGTACGGGGGGCGCTGGTACGGGCGGCAGCGGCGGTGACGGCGCCGGCGATGGCGGCGGCGGCAACGGCGGGGCGGGCACGGGCGGCAGCGGCGGCGCCGGCGGGGCGGGCACGGGCGGCAGCGGCGGCGCCGGGGGAGCCGGCGGCGCCGGGGGCGCCGGCGGGCGTTAGCGCAGCGGACGCGGACGCCGCGTCACGGCGACCGCAGCGAGGCGCACGAGCGTCGGCGCCTCGCCGGCCATCCTGGCCCGCGCGGCTTCAGCGCGGCTCCCTCCGCTCCAGCTGATTCCGGCGCGCGGCGCGCCTGAGCGCCGCCGCTCCGGCGAGCGCGATCCCGGCGAGCGCCGTCCACGGTGCGACCGGCGCGCTCGGCGCGGCGGCGCGGCACGCGCACCCCGCTGCGGGCGGCTCCGCGGGCGTCTCCTCGGCCGGATCGGTCGGCTCCGGCGTCGCGCCGCCCGTCGAGCCGGGCTCCGGCTCGACCGGGTCCACGGGATCGACCGGCGGCGGCTCGACCCCGAGATCGGCGCTGTCCACCGACACGGCGGTGGACGGGCAGTTCGCGTGACCGATCACCATGTAGTACGTCTGCGTGGGATCGAACGGCGGATCGGACGTCTCGTCGATGACGATCTCCCCGTACGTGTCCGTGATCCCCTCGACGCTGTAGTCGTAGTTCCTGGCCTCCGGCATCACGTCGCCCATCGCGAAGCCGACGTGCCGGCCGCTCCTCACGTAGATGCTCCAGTCGAGATCGGTGCCGCCGCGGGGCTCGAGCTCCACGGTGAAGCGGATGCCCTTCGCGGTCCGGTCCGGCGTGCTCTTGAAGTGGAAGAGGCTCTGGAGGCTGAGCTGCCTGCGCCACTCCACGCACGACGCCCCGGTCCCGTAGACCAGCGAGTCGATGCCGAACATGTGCGTCCTGCGCGACTTGCCCCCGCTCAGGTCGAGCACCTCCTCGCAGTCGTCGAGGCCGCGGCTCTTGAGCAGCGCCGCGACGGTGTCCGCGTCCGCCGCCGTGAGCTCGCCGGAGCCCACCAGCTTGTCGGTCGCCCTCGTCAGCGCCTTGGCGAAGTCGCCGAGCGAGGCGTTGCGGGTCAGCAGCGTCAGCGCGCTCCAGACCAGCTTGTCGCCCAGCTCGGCCCCGAATTTCTCGTGCAACGACCACGCGAGGCTCCCGATCAGCTCGCCGTCGTCGTGCACCTCGCCGACCAGATCGTCGGGGCACACCTTGACGTCCTCCGAGAGCTCGCGCTGCGCGCCGAAGGGCTCGAGCGACGCCTCGCCGAGCGTCGAGTCGCCGTTCACGGTGCACGCGAAGTAGTCCGCGAGGCCCTCGTCGATGCTGCCGGCCCACGGGGAGAGCCCGTACTCGTTCACCGCGAACTGGCCCTCGCTGTAGCCGACCGCGTTGGCGGTGACGTAATGGGTGAACTCGTGGAGGAACACGTCGGAGTCGTCCGAGAAGTCGAAGAACGAGCCCTGGCCGATGGCGATGAGGTTCGGCGCGCTGAAGGGCGCCTCCGAGCCCATCGGCGAGAAGAACGCGTTGTCCATCGGCCGGCCCGACTCCAGCATGTTGGCGATCGCGACGAGCTTCCAGCTCGGCGACGCCATGTCGAGCTGATGGGCCGTCGTGAAGTAATCCCGCATCCGGGTGAGGTGGTAATAGACGCCGACCTGCGCGAACTCGTCGCGCGCGTCGTCCGCGCTCCTCGGCGGGTCGTAGAGGAAGTCCTCGCCCGCGTTCGGGCCGACGCGCTGCTCGAGGGTGAGCGGGACGCCGCTCATGAGGTCGCCATTCACGTAGTTCACCACCCTGAGGTTGCCGCCCCAGCCGCTCAAGGTCTGCGGGTCCCCCGCGTCGAGGTCGACGAGCTCGCGATCCTCGAGCCGCGGCGTGACCGCGGAGCTGATCGGGTAGACGCGCCCGCGCGCGTGGACGGCGAGCGATCGCCGGTGGACGATCTTGCCAGCGTGCGCGTCCACGAGGAAGCGCTCGCCGCCGAGCTCCGACCGGACGTCGACGACCCAGACGAGCTTGCCGCCCGTCTCCGCCTCGGGGAACACCGCGAGCGCCGCGCTCGGCCGCTCGGGCAGGCTCATCCCGTAGGTCGCCTCGACCGCGCTCCGCGCCGCCTCCTCTCGGTATTTCGGCGCCGCCGGGACGGACAGGTCGCGCGCCACGTCGAGCACCACGAGCTCCACGCGGCCCCCCGGGGCCACGTGGACCGCCGCGGCGCCGCCGAGCACGGGGAGCCCTGCGTGGAACTGCGCGAACCGGACGGTGCGGTGATCGCCGTCCTGGAGCTCGCGCTCATAACGCAGCGAGACTCCCTGGAGCCGGAGCTCGGAAACGGCGCGCTTCAGGTACGCCTCCGCCGCGCTGCGCGCGCCGCCGGCGACGCGCAGGGACGGGTCGGTCGACACCGAGCTCGGCGGTACAGTGTGCCACTCGGACGCGGCAGCGGCCCCCGCGAAGGTCAACGTTGCGAGCGCGGTCAACGGAAGCAAGAGCAGCTGTCGTCCCATGATTCTCCTCTCCGGCTGGGTTTCTGCGAGCGGCGCTCGCGCGAGGCGCGGCATGGCCGGACCGACGAGCGCGACCAACGTATCGAGTTACGTTGGCTCATCAAGGAGGAGAGGCGCGGTGCTCTCCCGGAAAAATAACGAGTTGTAGCGTCCGTTGGCTTCTTGCCTGACGTCTTTGGTCGACTTGCGTGATATGTCTCCGGCACACTCGGCGCAGGATCCTGTGACTCTCCTCCACACCGACGTCTCGACTGGGGCCCCGGCGACGCTCGCGCCGAGCGACATCGCCTCCGCCGGTGCGACGCTGCCCGGAAGGGTGCGCGTCGGCGGTCGCGTGCTCGACGTCGCGGAGGGCGCGGTCGTCCTCGGCGACGCCTTCGGCGCGCTGCGCGTCGCGCTGGAGGGCGCGCCCGCGCCGCCGGTCGAGATCGGCGATCTCGCGGTGGTCGAGGGGGCGCCGGCCGGCGGCGCGCTCGCCTCGGCGCGGCTCGTCGAGCGGATCGCGCCGCGGAGGCCGCCGCGGGGGCGCTCGGGGGCCGCGGCGCCGCCGTCGAGCGAGACCGAGCGGGCGATCCACCGCGGGCTCGGCCTCGCGCTCGCGCGGCGCGCGGCGGCGCTCGCGGCGGTGCGAGCGCTGTTCGCCGAGCGCGGGTTCCTCGAGGTGGAGACGCCGAGCATGGTCCCCTCCCCCGGGCTCGACCTGCACCTCGACGCGTTCGCGGTGGAGGCGGCGCGGCCGACGTTCCTGATCACGAGCCCGGAGTACCAGATGAAGCGGCTGCTCTCGGGCGGCGTCCCGCGCTGCTTCCAGCTCGCGCGCTGCTTCCGGCGCGGGGAGCTCGGGGACAGGCACAACCCGGAGTTCACGATGCTCGAATGGTACCGCGCCTTCTCCGGTGTGGACGAGGTGATGTCCGACACGGAGGCGATCGTGCAGCGCGTCGCGGGCGCGCTCGGCGCGGACGGCGCGATCTCGGTGTCCGGCAGGGCGGTGCGGCTCACGCCGCCGTTCCCGCGCATCTCGGTCGGCGACGCGTTCGCGCGCTGGGCCGGCGTGCCCGCGGACGACGCGATCGCGCTCGCGTCGAGCGACGAGGAGCGGTTCTTTCGCCTGCTGGTGGACGCGGTGGAGCCGGCGATCGCGGCGCTGCCCCACCCGGTGTTCCTGGTCGATTTCCCCGCGCCGTTCGCGTCGCTCGCGCGGCTCAAGCCGGGAGATCCCCGGGTGTGCGAGCGGTTCGAGCTCTATGTCGCGGGGGTCGAGCTCTGCAACGGCTTCGGCGAGCTGACCGACCCGGTCGAGCAGCGCGCGCGGCTCCTCGCCGATCAGGCGGCGCGGGCGGCCCGGGGCAAGCCGGTCTACCCGATCGACGAGCGCTTCCTCGGCGCGCTCGAGGAGGGGATGCCGCCGGCGGCGGGCAACGCGCTCGGGGTCGATCGCCTCGTCGCGCTGTGCCTCGGCGCCGCGTCGATCGGCGACGTCCTCGCGTTCCCTCACGGCTGGCTGTGACCTCCGGGGCGGTCCCCGAGGACGGCGCGCGCCTCTCGCCGGACATCCTGGCGCAGCTCGCCCGCAAGTACCACACGCTCGCGGAGCTGCGGCGCGCGCGGGCGGCCGGCGAGCCGATCCCGGGCAAGGAGGTGTTCCGCGCGCTCGCGGGGGAGTTCCCCGGCGCGCTGAACGAGCTCGACAACCTCCCGCTCGACGAGATCGATCGGCGCCACGACGCGCTCTCGCGGGCCCTCGCCGGGGGCGCGGAGGAGCGCTGGATGGCGTGGATGCACGGCTACCACGCGCTGATGCGGGCGGCGCTCTACGTGAAGATCCGCGTGGCGCGGCGGCAGGAGCTCTCCGAGGGCGAGGCGGCGGCGCTCGCGGAGCGGGCGGCGAGGCACGCCGGCGCGCCGGTCGACGCCGCGTTCGTGATCGCGGTCAAGGCGCCGCCGGACGGCCGGCTGAACCGCGTCGTCCTCGGCCGCCTCGCGGCGATGTCCGGCGCGTCGATGGCCGAGATCCGGGGGACGATCTTCCCGCGGCGGCCGGCGCAGGGCGGCTGACGCGCCTCGCGCAGCGCCGGCCCGCTGGCCGGGCGCGCGGCCGCACGCGCCCCGTGACGCGCTCCAGCCATGGGCTAAGCTCCGCGCCCGATGGAACGGCTCTTCTTCCTGCTCTCCGGTGTCTACGGCTTCCTCGGGGTGGCGCTCGGCGCCTTCGGCGCCCACGGCCTCAAGGCGACGTTCGACAGGCTGCCGGACGGCCCGTTGCGCGCCTCGTGGTGGCAGACGGGCTCGCTCTACCACCTCGTCCACGCCCTCGCGCTGGCGCTCGCCGCCCACCTCGCCGCGCGCACCGGCGGGACAGCGGCGACGGTCGCCGGCTTCTGCTTCGCGGCCGGCGTACTCCTCTTCTCCGGCAGCCTCTACGTGATGACCCTGACCGGCGTCCGCGTCCTCGGCGCGGTCACGCCGCTCGGCGGGCTGTTCTTCCTCGCCGGCTGGGGCGCGGTGATCGTGGCCGCGCTCGGGCTCGCGAAGGGCTGAGGCGCCCCCCCGGGCCGACCGCGCCGCCCGGCCTCTACGTCGACCTGCGCGCGCGCGCGAAGAGCCGCCCGATCCGCGCGGACGTCCGCTCGCCGAAGGCGCCGACGCGCGCCCGAACGCGCCCCCAGCGCTCGCTGTGCGCGAGATCGTCGAGCAGCGAGTACGAGACCGGCGTGACGATCAGCGTGAGGAGCAGGCTCAACGACTGGCCGCCGATGACCACCACCGCGATCGTGTGGCGCTCCTCGGCCCCGGGCCCCGTGCCCAGCCAGAGCGGGAGCATGCCCGCGACCAGGGCCAGCGTGGTCATCAGGATCGGCCGCAGCCGATCGCGGTTCGCGTGGAGGATCGCCTCCGCCCGCGGCATGCCCTCGGCGCGGAGCTTGTTCATGTGATCGACCTGGAGGATCGAGTTCTTCTTCACGACGCCGAACAGCACGAGGAAGCCGAGCGCCGAGTAGAGGTTCAGCGTGTTCCCGGTCGCCCACAGGCTCAAGAGCGCGAACGGTACCGACAGCGGCAGCGAGAGCAGGATCGTGACCGGGTGCACGAGGCTCTCGAACTGCGACGCCAGGATCATGTACATGAGCACGATCGACAGGAGGAACGCCCAGATGAACTCGCCGAACGTGCGCTCCAGCTCCGCGCCGCGGCCGCGCACGCTGGTCGTGTACGCCGACGGCATGTCCATCTCCCGCGCCGCGCCGCGCAGCGCCTCGAGCCGGTCGGCCAGCGCGTAGCCGGGCGCCACGCCGGCCCGCAAGCTCGAGACCCGCTGGCGATCGAGCCGATCGATGCGCGACGGGCTCTTCGCCTCCTCGATGCGCACCAGGTTGTCGAGGCGCACCAGGTCGCCCCGGAGCAGCGGCGCGCCCGCCGCGGGCGCCGTCGCGGCGCCAGCGCTGCCCGCCTGCGGCCGCGCCGTCCGCGGCACGTAGAGCCGGCGGACGGCCGCCAGCTGATCGCGATCCTCCTCGACGAGCCGGAGCTGCACGTCGTAGTTCTCGTTGGCCTCCTCGTCGCGGAAGCGCGAGACCTCCTGATCGCCTCCCACCATCAGGCGCAGCGCGCTCGCGATGTCCTGCGTCCGGACGCCGAGCGCCGCGGCGCGCTCGCGATCGATGATCACCCGCAGCTCGGGCCGGTCGATCTTCAGCGTCACGTCCGCGTCGACGATGCCGCCGAGCTGCGCGGACCGCTCCCGGAGCTCGTTCGCGTAGCGCTCGAGCGCCTCGATGTCCGGCCCCTGGATCGCGAAGTCGATCTCGAAGTTCCCGCCGCCGATGTTGAACGACGGCACGTTGCGGACCGAGATCCGGAGATCGGTGTACTTGCGCAGCTTGCGCCGCACCTCCTGCATCACCTCGCTCTGCGCGTAGTTGTCCTTGAACGCGCGGAGCGGGTTGCCGGAGAACGTCTCCCGGAACAGCCGCGTCAGGGAGAAGGTGCGCTCGTCGTGCGGGGCGATCCGGACGAACGCCTCGCCCGAGCTGACGCCGCCCACGAAGCCGCCGCCCGCCGTGGCGAGCACGCTGCGCACCCCGCGCACCGAGCGCACGTCGTCGCTGATCCGCCGCATCACGTCGTCCATCGCGCCGATGCTGGCGCTGAGCGGGCCCGTGACGCGGATCTCGAACTCCGCGTCGTCCGCGCCGGAGGGGATGTACTCCTGCTTCACGAGCCCGTAGAGCGGCACCGCCGAGGCCGTCACGAGGACGGCGAAGGTGGCGACGAGCGCGCGGTGCCGCATCGCGAACGCGAGGGCGCCCATGTACTTCGCCTCGAGCCGCCCGTAGAAGCCCGTGCGCGTCGCCGCCTCGCCCCCGCCGCCCGCCTCGCCCGACCCGTGAGCGCGGCTCGCCTCCTTGCGGAGCAGGCGCGCGCTCATCATCGGGGTCAGCGAGAAGCTGACGAGCAGGCTCACGAGGATCGCGACGGTGGCCGTGATCCCGAACTGGAACAGAAACCGCCCCGAGATCGACGACATGAACGACACGGGGACGAAGATGACGACGAGCGACAGCGTCGTCGCGAGCACGGCCAGCCCGATCTCCTGCGTGGCGGCCCTGGCCGCCTCGAAGGAGTCCATCTTCTTCTCCTCGACGAAGCGGAAGATGTTCTCGAGGACGACGATGGCGTCGTCGATGACGATGCCCACCATCAGGACGAGCGCCAGCATCGTCACGCTGTTCAGCGTGAAGTCGAGCGCCCACATCATCCCGAACGTCGCGACGACCGACGTCGGGATGGCGACCCCCGCGATGATCGTGGATCGCCACGACCTCATGAACAGGAGCACGACCGCGCACGCCAGGAAGCTGCCGAGGACGAGGTGCACGTTGATCTCGTGCAACGCGGTGTAGATGTAACCCGACTGGTCGCGGATCACCTCGAGCTTCACGTCCGAGGGGAGCTGGTCGGAGAGCTTCGCCACGTTCGCCTTCACGGCCTCGATCACCGCGACCGTGTTCGCGCCCGACTG
Organism: Sorangium sp. So ce296; assembly: GCF_051529605.1. Taxonomy (NCBI): domain Bacteria; kingdom Pseudomonadati; phylum Myxococcota; order Polyangiales; family Polyangiaceae; genus Sorangium; species Sorangium sp. So ce296. The sequence goes on along the minus strand of NZ_CP150325.1, from coordinate 11,261,855 downwards.
CCGCACGACGTCGAGGACGACGGTGGGCCTCCCGTCGAGGCGCGCGAGCGACCGCTGCTCGTAGGTGCCGTCCTCGGCGCGCCCGATGTCGCGCACCCGGATGGGCCTGCCGTCGACCTGCCCGACGACCAGGTTGTCGAAGTCGCCCGCGTGCTCGAGGCGACCCATCGTGCGCAGCGTCCGCTCCTCTTCCTTGCCGGTGACGTTGCCGGCGGGGATGTTCGCGTTCTGCTGGACGATGGCCTCGCGGACGGCGGTGATCGGGAGGCCGTAGGCGGCGAGCCGATCGGCGGAGAGCCAGATCTTGATCGCGCGCTCCTGCCCGCCGACGACGCGCACCTCGCCGACGCCCGAGGAGCGCTCGAGCTGCACGCGCACGAGCTTGTCGGCGATCTCGGTGAGCTCCCGGATCGAGCGATCGGCGGAGAGCGCGATCGTCATCACGGGGGTCGAGTCGTTGTCCTGCTTCGCGATGACGGGCGGATCGGTGCCCACCGGCAGGCGGCGCAGCGCCGCCTGCACGCGATCGCGCACGTCCTGCGCCGCCGAGTCGACGTCCCGGTCCAGGTTGAAGGTGGCGATGACGACGGAGCTGCCGCTCGTCGAGATCGAGCGGAGCTCGGCGATCCCCTCGACCGTGTTGACCGCCTCCTCGATCTCCTCGGTGATCTCCGCCTCGACGTCCTCGGGCGCGCCGCCCGGGAGCGTGGTGCGGACCGAGACCGTCGGCAGGTCCACGGCGGGGAAGCGATCCACGCCCAGCCGGAAGTACGCCACGGCGCCGACGACGATGAGGGCGAGCCCCAGCATCGCGGCGAACACGGGCCGCTGGATGCAGATCCTGGCGAGCGCTTGCATCTAGCTCCCCTCCACCACGTGCACCGGCTGACCCTGCTGGAGCGAGCCGGGGCGGGCGACGACCGACTCGCCCACCGCGATGCCGGAGACGATCTCGACGCGATCCCCCGCGGTCTTCCCGGTGACGACCTGCTTCTCCTTCGCCTTGCCGTCCTCGACCGTGATCACCTTCGCGAGGCCGGCGAACCGGACGATGGCGGTCGCGGGCACCGACGGCGCCGGCTTGGAGGTCACGACGATCTGCGCGGTGACCAGGCTGCCCGGCCGCAGGTGGCCGGGGTTCTTGATGTCGCTCTCCACGAGCAGCGTCCGGCTCTGCGGGTCGATCGCGGGCGCGAGGCGCGCGACCGTCCCCGCGTAGACGGCGCTGTCCCCCGGGACGATGACGCGCACCTGCTGCCCGGCGCGCACGCCGGCCGCCTCGGTCTCCGGGATGGCCACGCGCAGCCGCAGCGGGTCGACGCGGACGATGTCCGCGATCGGCGCCCCCGCGGCGAGGAACTGGCCCACGCTCGCCCGCCGCGCCTGGACGACGCCATCGATCGGCGACCGCACCGCCGCGTCCGCGAGCTGCTGCCGCGCCATGCGCAGCTCCGAGCGCCGCTGGCGCACCGCCGCCTTCCGGATCCGCACCTCCTCGCGCGCCGACTGCACGGCCGTCTCCGCGCGGACCGCCGCCGCCTCGGCCGCGTCGAGGTCCATGCCCGACATCAACCCTTCCTTGGCGAGGCTGCGCGCGCGTACCTGGTTGGCCTGCGCCTCCTTGAACGTCGCGAGGGCCTCCCTCACGATCGCGACGCCCTCGACGTCGAGCTCGTCATCGGGCCCGTCCTGAGGCAAGCCGAGCTGAGCGCGGCTCTGCGCCAGCGCGGCCGCGGCCTGCTCGATGCGCAGCTCGTAATCCCTCGTCTCCAGCTGGGCGATGACCTGATCTTTCGTGACCGGGCTCGCCAGATCGACCGCGATCGACGCGAGGCGGCCTGGCATCTTGGCCCCGACCGTCACCTGCTCATCGGCGTCCAGCGTCCCGGAGATGTCGATGGTTTGTTCAACGACCAGCTCTGTCACCGGGGCGAGCGTCACCTCCTTGGCGCTCGGCGCGGTCTTCGCCCCCTTCGCGCCTTCAGGCTGGGGCGCTGCCTTCTTGTCGCACGCAGCGCACTGCAGAAGCACCACCAGGAGCGCGGCCCAGGACGTCCAGAACCCCCTGAGCTGACTGCGGGAACAGCTGACCGAGTTGGAGGGTTGGTTGGAGGGTTGGCAGAGCGCTGGATGGGCAATCCACATGTCGGCGGCCTCAGATGACCAGGAACGCCCCCCCGAGCGCGTGCAGCGAACGGATATTGACGCATCAGCGTTGGGGCGCAACGTGCGCTCAGGCACGCCGGGGCCGCGATCGCCGGAGCGCGGGCGGCCCGCGCCTCGGCGTTCGGAGCCGGGCGCGGGCTCCGGCCGAGCGGCGGCCCCCGCGCCGGGCGTCGCTCAGGGGTCGAGCTTCATCAGGTAGCCGTCGGTCTCGCCGCGCGTGGTCACGGGGCCGCCGCCGAAATCCACGGTGCCGCGGAACGCTCCGACGGCGAACACCTCGCCCTTGGGGCCGAGGGCCACGCCCCCCGCCATCTGCATGTCGGGATCGCCGATCTGACGGCTGAAGAGGTGCTTGCCGTCGAGCCCGAGCTTCGCGATGAAGATGTCTCCCCCGCCGAGATACCCGTTGCGATCCTCTTTCGTGCCCTGGCTCTCGAGCACGGTGTCGTCGAAATCGATGCTCCCGAGGAAGGTCCCCGTGACGACCGCGCTGCCGTCCGGAGCCACCGCGATCGACGCGACCTCCTGCAGCTCGGAGTCGCCGAAACCCCGGCTGTATAGGTGATTTCCCGCCGGATCGAACTTGGCGACGAAGAAGTTCGGCTTCGTGCCGAGCGCGACGAGCGGCCCGCCGCCGAAATCGACGCTCCCCTGGAACATCCCGGCCAGGAACACGTTCCCTGCGGCGTCGAAGGCCACTTGAGAGGCCGCGTCGTAAAGGCTGTTGCCGAACGCCTTCTGCCAGAGCAGCCCGCCCTTCGGGCCGACCTTGGCAAAGAAGATATCGCGTCCCCCCTTGGAGACGAGGGGCGGCGCGCTCATCGGGTCGAGGTTGAAGCTCTGATCGAACGTGCCGGCGATCGCGACGTTGCCCTCCCCGTCAGCGGCCAGCCCGCCCGCCGCGAGCGACGCCCTGCCATCATCGATGTAGAGCGTGAAGGCGTGATTGCCGTCCGCGTCCAGCTTCGCGACATAGACCGCATTGCCGCTGATGGCGTCGCCGACCGGCCCGCCGCCGAAGTCGGCCGTTCCGCCGAGGGTTCCGGAGATGAGGACCGCTCCCTGCCCGTCGACGGCGACGTACTCGAGCTCTTTCACGTACTGATCGCCGAACCCCTTGCTCCAGACGTGGTTGCCGGTGCCGCTCTCGAACCTCGCGAGACCGAGCCCGCCGTTGTTCTGGGGCAGCGGGCCGCCGCCGAAATCGAGGTTCTGGAAATAGCTCCCGCCCACGAAGAGCCCGCCGCCGGGGCCGTGCGCGACGTGCTGGCCGCCGGGGAGGCTCAAACCGAACGACCTGCTCCAGAGGTGCTTGCCGTCGCCATCGAACTTCGCGAGGAACGCCGAGGAGCCGTCCTGCGCGACGATGGGGCCGCCGCCGAGATCGATCGCGCCGGAGAACCGCCCGATGACGATCGGGTTCCCCTCGGGGTCCACGGCGACGCTCGCGGCCGAGTCGAAGCCGTTCTCGCCGATCTGGATCGCCCATCGAAGCCGCCCCGGCGCCGCCGCGGCGCCCCCCTCCCCGCCGCTGCCGCCGTCTCCGCTGCTGCCGCCGCCTCCGCCGCCGCCCGCGGCCGGCTCACCTCCTCCAGCGCTGCCGCCGCCGCCCCCGTCGCCGACACCGCCGCTCCCATCGCCGTAATTCCTCACCTTGGGCGAGCAGGCCGCGGCGCCGAGGGCGGCGATCGAGAGCAGCACGAGGGCGCGAACATGAGTGCCATGGTTGGGTGAACGCATCCCTCGAGTATATAAACGGCGCGGGCGCGAGGTTCCTTTGAATCCGCGGGCCGCCGCTCAACGCTGTAGCGGAGGAGGCGAGGAGCGCGGCGGAACGCTCACACCGCTGCTCGCGAGAACGCGGCCTGCGCCCGGGGCCGCCCGCCCGCCGCGGGGGCGATGGGCGCGAGCGGGACTCCATCGCGGTAGATCACCACGTGACCGAGCGCGGCCGGGATGCGCGGCCCCGGCGTGACGATGCCCACGAGGTTCAGCGGATCGCACGCGCACAGCTGGACGATCTCCCCGGACGGGGGCTCGCGCCGGACGGCGCGGAGCCCGTCGAGCGCCTCGGGCAGCGCGAAGTGCTCGCCCACGAAGCCGGCGATGAGGTGGCCGCCCCGGATCTGCCCGGCCATCTCGAGCCGCCGGTAGACCCGCAGGAGGTCGCGCCACGCCGGCGGCCGCGGCTCGCGCGCGAGCAGCTCGCGGCAGACCACGCCGTAGCGGCGGAGGTACTGGTGCGCGAGCGCCTCGACGACGTCGAGGCCGTCGGCCCCGTCCCCGCAGGCGCCGGGCGCGTCCGGGCGCGCCCGCAGCAGCGACCACCGGCCCGACGCGACGGGCCCCGCCCGGCGCGACCCGCCCCGCAAGCGGCCGGCGCCCAGCGCGACGGCCGCGGCGGCGCCGCCGCCGAGCAGCGAGCGCAGCGCCGCGAAGCCGTCGCCGGTCACGAGCCCGGCGGCGACGAGCTCCCAGAGCGCCTCCTCGACCTCGGCCCGGGACCGGCCCGCGCCCGCGGCGATGTCGTCGAAGAACGACGCGCCCGCGCGCGCGAGGAACGACAGCACGCCCTGCGCCGGCTCCGAGAGCGACGCCGGCGGCGGCTCGCCCTCGGCCTCCCGCGGCGCCAGCAGCCACGGGAGATCGCGCCGCAGGGCCAGCGTGATCGGCGCCGCGCGCGTGGGCGCCGACGCGTCGCGCGGGACCACGCGGCCCCAGGCCACCTCGCCGGACAGGCAGAGCGCGTCGAGCAGCCCCTCGTCGTAACCGGCCACGCGCGCGGGCAGCACCTCGCTCTCCCACGCCCCGGCGGCGAGCTCGAAGCCCTGCAGCTGCTCGATCACCCGCCCGAGCCCCCCCGGCCCGCGCGCCTGGGTGCCCGGCGCCACGCCCTGCCACGCAAGGAGGAACCGGATGAGCTCCGCCGCGGTCGCCGGCTCGATCGCCTTGCGCAGGCCCGTGACGGTGCGGCGGTGGATGCGCGCGAGGAGGCGGCGGTCGCACCACTCGATCGATGGATCGCCCGGCGCGCCCGTCAGGAAGCGCCCGCGCAGCGCGCCGCCCGCGAGCTCGATCCGCGCGAGCGCGGACAGCGCCTCGTCGGCGGGCACGTCGAGCCGCCGCGCGAGCTCCTCGGTCGAGACCGGCCCCGCGGCGCTCAGGAAGCCGCGCACGAGCGCCGTGATCGCGGCGCCGCGGTCTTCGCCCCCGCCCTCGGGGCGCAGCGCGGGCGGCACGGCGACGTCGGGCGCGAACGCGGCCCCCGGCCAGATCGCCTCGACGAGCGGCCGCCGCTCCGTCGCGACCCAGCGCGGCGCGGCCGGCGACCCCGCGCCGGCGTCGCGCGCGGCGCGCACCTCCGCCGCCCGCCCAGCGGCGCAGAGCGCCTCGAAGAGCCGCGCGAAGCCGCTCCGGATCCCCTCCTCGGCGGGGAGCGCGACCCGGTCGAGCAGGAGCTCGTGCAGCTCGTCCGCGTCGCGCACCTCCGGCCGCGCCTCGGCGACGACCTCGGCGATGACCGCGGGATCGAGCCCGCCCAGCCGCTCGGACACCTCCGCCGGGAGCCCGCGCCGCACCCGGACCGCGCGGGCCCGCCGCTCCTCCAGCGGGGCGTCGTCGAGGAACGCGTAGGGGTTCGCGTTCAGGATCTCGTGCGAGAAGACGCTCGGCTCCGGCGTGTCGAGCGCGACGACCCGGATCGCCCCGCTGCGCAGGCCGACGAGCAGGCTCCGCAGCCCCTCGACGTCCATGAGCTCGGTCAGGCAGTCGCGCAGCGCCTCGCGGACGAGCGGGTGGTCCGGCGGGTCGACGTGCGCGAAGAGCCCGTGGTTGTCCTGGCACCCCTGCTGCTCGGGGAAGATCGAGAGCAGGAGGTCGTCGGCGCGCATGCGCTGGAGCGCCGGCGGCACCCGCCGGCCCCCGCGGAAGCGGAGCAGCGCGAGCGCGCGGGACGCGGCCCAGCGGAACCGCGTGCGGAACATCGGGCCCTGGAGCGCCGCCTGCACCAGCACCTCCTCGAGGCCCTCGGGGCGGACGAGATCGAGCACGTCCTCGATCGGCAGCCCGTGCTCCGCCGAGAGCGACAGCAGCACGCCGTCGTCGGTCGCCGCCGCCTGGAGCTCGAAGTCGAACGAGCGGCAGAAGCGCTTGCGGAGCGCGAGCCCGAGCGCGCGGTTCACCTTGCCGCCGAGCGGCGTGTGCACGACGATCTGCTGCCCCCCGGCCTCGTCGAAGAAGCGCTCGACCACCACGGTCGCGCCGCCCGGGACCGCGCCGAGCGCCGCGCGCCCGGCCTCGATGTAGTCGCGCACGAGCAGCGCGCCGCGCGCGTCGAGCGCGCACTCCTGCATGAGCCACCGCGCGGCCAGCGACCTCGCCGCGCGCGCGTCCTCGCCGCCGCCCTCGCCGCGCCGCGCCCCCGGACGGCCGGCCTCGGCCCGCTCCTCCTCGAGCCGCGCGGCGACCTCGGCGCGGAGCGCCGCGACCTCGGCCGAGAGCTCCGGCGTGCGCGCGGGCGCCTCGCCGAGCCAGAACGGCACCGTCGGCGCGGCGCCGTGGGCGTCCTCGACCCACATCTGCCCGCCCTCCAGCCGGAGCACGCGCCACGAGGTGTTGCCCAGCAGGAACACGTCGCCCGCGGACGACTCGATCGCGAAGTCCTCGTCGAGGGTGCCGACCTTCGTGCCGTCGGGCTGGAGCACCACGTCGACGGCCGCGAGGTCCGGGATCGCCCCGCCCGACGTGAGCGCCGCGAGCCGCGCGCCGCGCCGCCCGCGCAGCCGGCCCCCGATGGCGTCGCGGTAGACGAGCGACCCGGCCCGCTGCCGCGCGCCCCGGGCCGCCGAGGCGCCCTCGCCGCCGGGGCCCGCGGCGCCGCCCGACACCATGGCCACGATCGCGTCGAACTCGCGGCGCGACAGGCCCTCGTACGGCGCGGCCCGCCGGACGAGCGCGTAGAGCCCCTCCTCGTCGCGCTCCTCGCACGCGCACGCGGCGATGATCTGCTGCGCCAGCACGTCGAGCGGCCCCTCGCGCGACGTCATCCGGTCGAGCTCCCCGCGCCGCGCCGCGCGCACGATCGCCGCGCACTCGACGAGCTGGTCGCGCGTCAGCGGGAAGAGCCGCCCGCGCGGCGTCGCCGCGAGCGCGTGGCCCGAGCGGCCGATGCGCTGGAGGGCGACGTTGATCGACCGCGGCGAGCCCACGAGGCAGGCGAGGTCGACCGCGCCCACGTCGATGCCGAGCTCGAGCGACGCGGTCGCGACCACGACGCGGAGCTCCCCCGCCTTGAGCCGCCGCTCGGCCGAGAGGCGCCGGGCCCGCGAGAGGCTGCCGTGGTGGGCCGCGACGACGTCCTCGCCGATCCGCTCGGCGAGCGCGTGCGCGACCCGCTCGACCAGGCGGCGCGTGTTGACGAAGACCAGGGTCGAGCGCGCCTCCCCCGCGAGCGCCGCGATGCGGTCGTAGATCTCGGCCCACTGCTCGTTCGTGCAGACCGCGCCGAGCTCGTCGCGGGGCACCTCGACGGCGAGGTCGAGGTCCCGCCGGTGCCCGACGTCGACGATCTCGGGCAGCTCGCGCGCGCCGGCGACGAGCCGGGCGGCGATCTCGATCGGGCGCACCGTGGCGCTGAGGCCCACGCGCTGCGGCCGGGCGCCGCCGCGGGAGATCACGAGGTCCTCGAGCCGCTCGAGCGTGAGCGCGAGGTGGGCGCCGCGCTTGTCCCCGGCGACGGCGTGGACCTCGTCGACGATGACGGTGCGCACCCCGGCGAGCGCGCGCCGCCCCGACTCGCTCGTCAGCAGGATGAACGCCGACTCCGGCGTGGTGACGAGCACGTGCGGCGGCCGGGCGGCCATGGCGCGCCGCTCCTGCGCCGGGCTGTCCCCGGTGCGCACGACGGCGCGGATGCCCGGCGCGGGCAGGCCCGCTTCCCGCATGGCCGCCGAGATCTCGGCGATGGGCTGCTCGAGGTTGCGGTGGACGTCGTGGGAGAGCGCCTTGAGCGGCGAGATGTAGAGGACGTCGGTGCGGTCCTCGAGGGCGCCCCGCGCCGCGTCGCGGACGAGCCGGTCGAGGCAGAAGAGAAAGGCGGCGAGCGTCTTGCCGGCGCCGGTCGGCGCGCAGATCAGCGTGTCGCGGCCGGCCGCGATGACCGGCCAGGCGCGCTCCTGCGCGGGGGCGGGGGCGCCGAAGCGCCCCTGGAACCACCGGTCGACGACGGGGTGAAACATCCGGCCGAGGGTAGCCGGGGCGGCCGCGGGGCGGAAGCGGGAGGCGGGAAGCGCAGGCCCGCCGCGGGGCCCGGGCGATGCTCCCGAGGAGACCGGCGACGGCGTGCTACGCTGGACCCGTCATCATGGTGCAGGGCGCAGTCGTCATCAGGCAGAGCGCGGTCAGCGAGGCGCCGGCCAGGGCGAGGCTGACCCTGGCCGACTGGACCAGCCTGCCGGAAGACGAGCCTGGCGAGCTCGTGGACGGTGTGCTCGCGGAGGAAGAGGTGCCGGACGCGGTTCACGAGGTCGTCGTGGCCTGGGTCGTCGGGGTGCTCCGGAGCTGGCTGATCGCGCGGGGCGGGCTGGTGCTGGGCTCCGAGGCGAAGTTCGCCGTGACCTCCTCGTCCGGCCGCAAGCCCGACGCCTCCGCGTACCTGCCCGGGAGCCGCAAGCCGCCGCGCCGCGGCGTGATCCGCTTCCCGCCCGACATCATGGTCGAGGTGCTCTCTCCCTCGCCGCGCGACGCGCGCCGGGACCGCGTGGAGAAGCTGCACGAATACGCGCTCTTCGGGGTGCGCTGGTACTGGCTCGTCGACCCGCAGGCAGCGACGCTCGATCTCCTGGAGCTCGGCGCGGACGGCCGGTACGTGCACGCGCGCGCCGCCGCAGCCGGCGTGGTCTCCGGCGTGCCGGGCCTCGAGGGGCTCACGCTCGACCTCGACGCCCTCTGGGACGAGGTCGAGCGGCTCGGCCCTGAATCCGGCGAGGCGCCGCTCGGCGAGCAGCGCTCCGAGTAGCGGCGCCGCCGCGCGGTAGCCATGGCCGTGTCGCCGCGCGAGGCAGTACCTGCGGCGGCGCGTCATCGGGTGCTCGGGCGGAGCGCCTCGATCCGCTGCTCGATCTGAGCGCGCTCGGCATCCATGTTCCCGGGGGCGCGCTGCTCGCCCTGGGGAAGGGCGACGTTCCGAGCCTCCCTCCGCGGCAAGAGCTCGTCGATCGGCAGCCAGGTGAGGCAGCAACTCCAGACGACGCCGACATAGGTCCACGGGATCCGGGCGGCGTCCGCGCGACGAAGAGCGCCGGGGGCGCCTGCCCGGCGACCACGAGCACGAGGAAGATCAGCGACCGCTACTCCTCGATCCCGAGGTGGAGCCAGCTCGTGGAGAGGTTATAGAGGTATAGAGGAGCCCGAAGGGTCTCGACGATCTGCCTCGCTCGCCGGCCGAGTCCGGCACCGCTCGACGGTGCCGGCAAGACGCCTATGGCTCCTCGCGTGAAGCCGCACGGAGCGACGCTCGACGGATCAGCTTTGATTCCGTCTTGCTCGCGCTCTGAAGAGGACGGCGCCGATTGCCGCAAGATAGAGCCCGAAGCGCCAAGGCGGCGTTCCGGGGTTGGACCCGGGGACCGAGCAGCTGCAGCCAGAGTCGTCCGTCGAGGGCGTACCTTCGTCGGTGCCGCTGCTCCCACTGCTCGCGACCTGCCCGCCAGTCGCTGGAGAACCGCCTGTCGTGACGGCATCACCTCCGGTCGCGCCCCCGCCGTTTCCGCCTCCGTCCCCTGCACTACCGCCGTCGCCCGAGGCCCCGCCCGCCCCGCCGCCGCCCGCCTCGCCGCCGGCCGCCCCGCCGCCGCCCGCCCCGCCGCCGCCGCCGGCCCCGCCGCCGCCCGTCGCGCCATCGTCGAGGAAAATGCGTTGGGCGAAGTTGTAAAAGCTGCGGTTCCAGACGGTCTTGGTATGGCCTTCATTCGGCTCGATCTGGTAAATATGGTCGATGTTGTTCGCGTCCAGGAAGTCGTGATATTTTTGGCTGTTGCCGATCAGCCCGTCCGCACTCCCGCAAGAGATGAAGATGAGCTTCACGTTCTCCTTGACCGCAGCCACATCCCTGATGGTCTGACTTGGCTGCTGGGTGTTGGGCGCAGCCGAATACGGCCCGATGTAGTGAAAAACATCGGTATTGGGGAACCCGAAGTTGAAGGTCTGCCCCCCGCCCATTGACAGGCCGGAGATGGCCCGCAAATCGGCATCCGTCGCGGCGGAATACGTCCTCTCGACCCAGGGGATCAGGTCGTTGAGCAGGACGTCCCCGAAATTCGCGAAGCGCGCGAAATCGTCCGCTCCGTCCATCTTGCCGCTGGGCATCACAACGATCATGGGCTTGGCCAAGTTCTTCGAGTACAGATAGTCCATGATGTTGTCGGCATTGCCTTCGTTGCTCCCCTGGCCGATCCAGGAAACCTCATTGCCGCCGATTCCATGATGCAGGTAAACGACAGGATATTTCCGGTCCGTCGAATACCCCGGAGGCGTATAAACCGTCACCTTCCGCATTCCGTAGTTCCGGGTCGGATAGCTGACGGAGACGTCCACCTTCCCATGGGGAATGCCGGGGTTCTTGGCATCGAAACCCGCGGGCGGAACGGGAAGGTTAGCGGGGTCGCTGGCATACACCGCGGCGGGGAGGACAGAGATGACCGAGAGCGAAAGGACAGCAGGCCAGTTCTTTAGGTGCATGAGGACCTCCAACGCGCATCAGTGCCAAAATCGAATTCAGCAGCCCGCGCTATCAATGCATTGGCGCATTTTGCATTCTCACCGCGGTGTCCTAAGCGCGCAGCGCGCTGCAGGCAGCGTGCAAAAATACGCCTCAGGCGTTCCAAAGAGCAACTGGGCTAGGGAATCAAAAAGCGATTCAAATGTCAAGCTCCTCGATGGTCGAGCCTCGTCTTCAACCGGCCGATGCGGCACATCGAATGCGAGCCACCACCCCCGGAAAAAGCGACGCCATCTCAACCATTGAGTCACGCATCGAAGGCGCCGCCTCCACTCCACAGCCACGACCTGCGAAATGCGAATTGCAGGGCGAACGCGGAAGAGGGCGATCGCCACCGGCATGCTCGGCGCGTCCGGCTGATTCCGCCGGCGCCCTACCAGTCTGCCAGCCGGGGGACGAGCACCTGGATGCTGACGCCGGCGATGATCAGGCAGCCGGCCAGGAACAGCATGGGGGCGAGCTGGCTGCCGGTCGCGTCGTAGATGCGCGGCACCACGTTCTGGGCCACGAAGCCGCCGAGGTTGCCCACCGAGTTGATGGCGGCGATGCCGGCGGCGGCGTGCGGGCCCGCGAGGATCTTCTGGGGCACGCTCCAGAACACCGGCTGGCCGGCGAAGATGGCGGCGGCGGCGACGCATAGCAGGGCGAACTTGAGCGCTGCGCCTGGCATGACCACGCTCAGCACCAGGGTGAGGGCGCCCAGCAGCATGGGGCCGGAGATGTGCCAGGCGCTGACGCCGTTGCGGGCGGCATGGCGTGGCACCCACCAGAGCGCCAAGGCGACGAAGACCCAGGGGATGACGTTGATGAAGCCGTTCTGGACGTTGGAGGCGCCGAAGCCCTTCACGAGGGTGGGCAGCCAGTAGCTGAGGCCGTAAGCGCCGAGCGGCAAACCGACATACAGTCCGGCGAGCGCCATCACTCGTATGTCCAGCAAGGCCCGCCAGGGGGAGCCTTCCGCCTGCTGGCGGGGCTCCGCGGCGAGGGTACTGGCGAGCCAGGCCTTCTGGTCGGGGGTGAGGAAGCGGGCCTGCTCGGGGTGGCTCGGCAGGCGCCAGAGGACGTAAGGCGCGAGCAGGACGGCGGGAGCGCCGGTGGCCACGAACACCCATTGCCAGCCAGCCAGCCCCAGGAGGCCGTCGAGGTCGAGCAGCGCGCCGCCGATGACCGACCCCACCGCGTTGGCCACGGCGCTGGCGATCATGAAGGCGCCGATCATGCGGGCGCGGTGCGCCTGCGGGTACCAGAGGGTCAGGACATAGAGCACGCCCGGGAAGAACCCGGCCTCCGCCACGCCCAGCAGGAAGCGCAGGACGAAGAACATGGCCGGGCTCTGGGTGAACCCCAGCGCGATGGTGACGAGGCCCCAGGTGCCCATGATCCGGCTGAACCAGACCCGGGCGCCGACGCGGACGAGGATCAGGTTGGCCGGCGCCTCGAACAGGAAGTAGCCGAGGAAGAACAGCGAGGCGCCGAGGCCGTAGGCGGCTTCGGTGAGGCCCAGGGCGCCCACCATCTCCAGCTTGGCGTAGGAGACGTTCTGCCGGTCGATGTACGCGATCAGGTACATCAGGCAGAAGAGCGGCATCAGGTGACGGGTGATCCGCTTCAGGGTCGCGGGCCCGATGTCCGGGTTCAGGGTCGCGGGGCCGATGTACGGGGCCGCGCCCCCTGCGTGCCGCATGCCATCCTCCAATCCTCTCCATATGTTATGAAATCCAAACTCGATCCTAAAGTCAAGCTCTCATAGCGGCCGTCCCAACGTACAGCCACGCTGCGCGCGCTGCACGCTGATTAAAACGCATTTGGCTGTGGGTTGCCGTTACGCCCCACATTGCGCTGTTCCTCGCGACGTCACGGCCCGGATCAGACGAAGTTGCGGTGCCGGCGATCGCTCTTCGTCATGATCTCGTCGGCGCGCAGGCGCGGCCTTCCCCCCGCCTGCAAACCATGCTCTAGAGGCGGCATGGCGTCGCGCGCGCTGCCCGCGGTGATCCGGGCCGAAGATCTGCTCTCCTCCGTAGCGCTCTCGTTGATCGGACGGCTGAACGCGGAGCTCACCGAGCGGTACCCCGAGGAGGGAGCGACCCATTTCCGGCTGGATGCAGCGGAGGTCGCCCCGGGGCGCGGCGCCTTCCTCGTGGCGTACGCGCGGGAGGTGCCCGTGGGCTGCGGCGCCGTGCGCGCCCTCGACACAACGGCCGCCGAGATCAAGCGCATGTACGTGGTCCCGGAAGCGCGCGGACGCGGCATCGCGGGCGCCATCCTCCGCGCGCTCGAGGAGCAGGCGCTGGCCCTCGGCCGGACGCGCCTCGTGCTCGAGACCGGGGTGAGGCAGCCCGAGGCGCTCGCGCTCTACCGCCGCGCGGGCTTCGTGGAGATCCCGCCGTTCGGCGAGTACCTGGGCTCGCCGCTCAGCGTGTGCATGGGCAAAGATCTCCCCGGGCCGCGCTGACCGCCGCCGGACGAGCCCCGGCGGAGCACAGGAAGCGCAGGCCCGTGCAGAGGCAGAGCCGCAAGGGCTCCGCTCCTTGGCGCGGCGCGGCGGGGCGCGCCGCGCGCGCGCGCCCGCCACTCGCTCGGGCTCTGCCCCGTCGCCTTGCGGAACATCGCGCTGAAGTGCTGCGCCGACGCGCAGCCCACGTCGAGCGCGATCGCCGTCAGGCTGTCGTCGCCCGTGAGCATCCTCCCCTGGGCGACGCGCACCCGCGCGGCGTTCACCTCGGCCTGGAACGTCGTGCCGGCTCGCCGCAGGTGCCGCTGCAACGAGCGCTCGGAGAGGTGGAGCGCCCGCGCCGCCTCCGCCAGGGCGGGCCGGCAGGGCGACGCGCAGAGCAAGCGCCGAAGCGAGCCGAGCACGCCGGCGGCCTCGCCGGCCTGCTCTCGCAGCCCGATCACGCGCCCGACCAGCGCCTCGCGATCGCCAAAGCCGAGCCAGGCGAGCGCCTCGCCGATGCCGTCGAACACGGCGACCGGGAACGAAGGCTTCAGGACCTCGTAAAAGCCGGAGACCACGGCGCCGGCGAACCCCGGCGGCCGCACCAGCGCCTGCCGTACGACCAGCTCGCGAAACGGCTGCCAGCGCGCCGAGAGGTAGGCCGCCATCGACGCGAACGCCGCCGGGTCGGCGCCCTCGAGGCCCTGGAGGTCGACGAACGACACGTGACGGCCGCCGTGCGGCGTCAGCACCGCGTCGTTCAGCCGATTGAGGCGCTCGATGTCGCCGGCGCTCGGCCGCCCCCACAGCGAGAACCCTTTGAAGGCGCGCTCGGGGTACCAGAAGACGAACGTCGGGTCGACGAAGTACTTGCCGATCGGATCGGCCAGGAGCTCATCGATGCTGGAGGCGCTCTTCAACTCGTCGAGAGAGACCATTGGCGGACATCGGACGTGCGCCGTCGATCGAGCGCTGTGCGCCCCGGCGCGCGGAGCGCGCTGCGACCGTTCAGCGCCGACGCGGAGGGCTCGGGTTGTCGGTTGGTCAGTTCGTTAGCCTGACGAACGCACTCGACATGCCACGCGCCCGGCCGCGCCCCTCGCCTCGGCGCCAGCCGCCTCCACGCCCTCGCGGGGCCCGCCTCTCCGTGCGCTTTTCCGGAGCGCGCGCGCCCCGGAGCCCCCGCGCCGTCCGCACCGGCGCGCGTAGGCCACGGCCGCCCCGGGTGCCGGCGTTAGGACCGCGCCAACCTGGGCCATGGCGGCTGGCGCAGGTCGGCGCACCACCGGGGCTCCAGCGCCGAGCCTGCTCAGCCCGCGCCGAACCTGCTCAGTCCGCGCCGAGCCTGCTCAGGCCGAGCCTGCTCAGAAGGCCGGGCACGAGGAGCCGACGCACGCCACGGACGGCGGGCCGCCGGGGACCGCGTTGTCGTAGCAGATGTAACAGTTCGTCGAGGGAAGCCCGGGCATGGTGCTGCCGGGGCAGTTGTAGCGACGCTGCTTGTAGTACCTCGACGCTTCTCCGAAGAACTCATTATAATCGGGGTCGCAGTCGCGGGTCTCGACGCCAATCGGTGTCTTGAACGAGCTGTCGCTGTAGTAGGTCCGGGTGAAGCCGGTCGACATCAGCGCCTGCTCGGCGGAGTCCACGGCCTCCTCGCCGGCGACCGCCTCGGCCTCAGGTGCCGATTCCATCGGCTCGGCCATGCAGGCTGCAAGAGCGGTGGCGAGGCCGAGAGCAATCAAGATGTTCTTCAGCATGGTCTGCGTACTCCCTCGTTGTGACGGCGCGAACGCGCGCCCCGGCGCCCGCCCGCGGCAGCGGGTCGGCGCGCAGCCGGGGTGAGCGAAGGGCGCGCCCGTCGCGCGATCGTCGTGAGGATGTGTACGCGCGGGGCGGTGGGCGCGCGTTCACGAACGCGCCATTCGGTTGTGCGTTCGCGCCACCCGCCGCCGTCAGCGCCGGCCGCGCCCCCGCCGCGCCTCGCGATCCGCCTCCTCCTCGCCGAGCGCATCGAACTCCGCGTCGTCCGCCCCGGCCTCCTCCGCGCCGAGCGGCGCGATCCGCCGCCCGCGCCGCGCGTCCTCGGGCGACGGCGGCGGCGGCGCGCTGCCGCGGATCTCCTGCGCGATCCGCGACAGCACCGTCGCGACGCCCTCCTCGACGGCGTGCCCGAGCTCCTCGGCGCTCCGCTCGAGGCGCTGCTTGCGCTCGAGCTGCTCCGCCCTGCGCCGCTCCTTCAGCCGCCGGTGCTCCTCCCGCTGCGCCAGCGCGGCGCTGCGCTCGATCGCCCGCCGGAGCTGCCGCGGGGACACGTCGCTGGAGAGCGCGGCGCGCGCATGGAAGGCGAGACCCAGGCCCCAGCCGAGCAGCGGCCAGAAGAACCACCACGGCCCGGGCGTGAGCGCGTTGACCGCGAAGAGGAACGCGTTCACGACGAGGAACGAGAACAGGTGCGAGCGGAACCCCTTGCGCCGGCGCGCGAGGATCGCCGCGCGCGCCTCCTCCTCGCCCCGGACATGCTCGATCTCGCGCGACGCGGCCTCGATCGCGCCCCGCGAGATGCCGATCTCCTCCGCGGCCGCGACCAGCTCGTCATGGCCGACGTCGCGCGCCTGCGCGTCCCGGAGGGCGCGCTCCAGGATCGCCCGCACCTCGGCCTCGGTGTACCGCCGCCCGCTCTGCTTGTCCGGTTTCGCCATCGCTCTGCCTTCCCCCGCGCGCGGAGAGCATACGCTTGACCGCGTGCGCCCGCCCCGCTTCCATGGGCCCAGCAAGGACCCCATGAGCAGCGACACGGCCTTACAACGCGTGGGGACCACGATCCGCAACAAGTGGACGCTGGAGCGGCTGCTCGGCGCCGGCGGCATGGCCGCCGTGTACGTCGGCGTCCACCGCATCGGGCGCCGCGACGCGCTCAAGATCCTCCACCCGCAGGCCGCGCAGTCGAAGGAGATCTGCGACCGGTTCGAGCGCGAGGCGCAGGCCGCGAACCGCTTCCGCCACCCGGGCGCCGTCGAGATCCGCGACATCGACGTCGCCGAGGACGGCGCGCCGTTCCTCGTCATGGAGCTGCTCGAGGGCGAGTCGCTCGCCGAGCGCGAGCGCCGCCTGGGCGGCCTGCCGCTCGCCGAGGTGCTCGGCTTCGCCGCGCAGGTGCTCGACACGCTCGGCGCGGCGCACGCGCAGGGGATCATCCACCGCGACATCAAGCCGCCCAACCTGTACGTCGTCCGCGAGGCCCCCGCGTCCACGCCCGCGCCCGCCGGCGCCCCGCGCATCAAGGTCCTCGATTTCGGCCTCGCGCGGATCCGGCAGGACTCTGGCCTCCTGGGGGAGCTCACGCGGATGGGCCTCGTGCTCGGCACGACGCCGTACATGCCGCCGGAGCAGGCCAAGGGCCGCGACATCGACGCCCGCGCCGATCTGTTCGCGGTCGGCGCCACCATGTTCCGCCTGATCGCCGGCCGCCACGTGCACGAGGCGAGCACCGACTTCGACCTCCTGCTGAAGATGGGCCGGGAGCCGGCGCCGCCGCTCTCGCAGCGCGCGCCGTACGCGCCGCGCGACGTGTGCCTCGTCGTCGACCGCGCGCTCGCCTTCGACCGCGACCAGCGCTACCCCGACGCGCGCCTCATGCTCGAGGACGTCCTCGCCCTGCTGCGCCGCGAGCCGCCCCCGTACGCGTCGCGGTTCGCGCACGCGCTCGATCCCGACGCGGTCACGCTGCACGGGCAGCGCGCGCCCGCCGCCCCGGACGACGAGAACGGGCCGATCACGGTCCCGGTGGGCCCCGCGAGCATCCCGACCGCCGTCGACAGCATCGCGGTCGAGTGGAGCGACGAGCCGCCCGTGAGCGGCGGATCGATCACCACCGAGTGGGAGCGCCCCGCGGGCGCGAACGAGGAATCGATCGCGGTCGAGTGGAGCGACGAGCCGCCGGACGCGCCCGCATCGCACCGCGCGCGGCGCTGACGGGCTCGGCGGCCCGTCAGCCCGCGTCCGCTGGATCGCGCCTCGCCGGGCCGCGCCCGGTCAGGCCGCGCCCCGGCGCCGCCGCAGCCCGAGCAGCGCCATCGCCAGCAGCGTGGCCAGCGGCCCCGCGGTCCTGGTAGCGCCGCCGCCGGGCACCTGGCAGCCGCAGCCGTCGCCCTCGGCGACCACCGGGGAGCCATCGGTCGGCGCGTCGGCCCCGCCGCCGCCCTCGCCGCTCGGGGCGCCCCCCGCGCCGCCGGCGGCGCCCTCACCGCCGCCGCCCTCGCCGCCCGCCCCGCCCTCGCCGCCGGCGCCGCCCTCGCCGACCGGATCGCCGCACCCGGGCGCGTCCGGGACGAGCGCGCCGAACGGCGTGTTCTCGATGCCGCGGACGTCGATGTCGTCGATCTCCCAGCCGAAATCGCCCGAGTAGGCGTCGGTGCCGATGCGGAAGCGGACCTTCACCGTCTTCCCCGCGAACGCGTCGCCGAGATCGAGCGTCACCTGCTCCGGATCGGGCCAGGCCTCGTTCGCGCCGACGAAGCCCTGGCGGCCGGCGAGCGGGTTCACCGACGGCTCGTCCACCGTGTTGCCGATCGGGCCGCCGTACCCGGGATCCGCGTACGCCGCGACGTCCTGCCAGGTCGCGCCGCCGTCGCCGCTGATCTCGATGAGCCCGCCGTCCCAGTGGACCGCCGCCTCGTCCTCCGTCGCCGGCGAGATCTCGAACGAGTACCGGTGCTTGAACGAGATCACGAGCGGCTCGCCCTCGCCGACCGAGAGCGGCGGCGAGACGAGCTGCGTGTCGGAGAGGCTCGGGTGGTCGACGCCGCGCCACGCGTGGTTCGTCAGGTCCGTCTTCTCGCGCGACCAGATGGCGTCCGCCTCGTCGCCGTCCTTCGACCAGGCGGGCGCCTCGCTCTCGACCGAATCGACGGCCGACGCCGCCGGCACGTCGTCGACGTTGAGGCGCGCCCCGACGACGCCGGCGACCATCACCTCGCACGCCCGGGGGGCGGTGACGTCCACGCGGAGCTCCAGCGCCTCGATCCCGACCGCGGCCTCGTCCACCTCGACCTCGACCTCGACCGTCCCGGCCCCGAACGCCGGGATATCGGGCAGCAGGATCGCGGTCCCGTCCGGGAACGACACGTGCTCGTTCGTCGAGGAGACGGTCGCCGCGGCGCCGAGGAGCGGCAACGGCCCCGCGTTCCGCACCTCGATCGCCACCTTGCCGCGCTCGCCCGCGTCGAGGAAGCCGTCGTCGTCGCACGAGCGCACGCCGTCGTCCGGCTCCCCCGGCGAGACGGCGGCGAGCGGCGCCATCGCGAAGCTCTCGACCACGCCGGCGAAGTCCTCCGAGTCGCGCGGCGCGGACACCGCGCACGTCCCCGCGCCGCGCCGCGCGAAGCCGTGGGCGAGCGCGAGCATGTCGGCCTCGCTCCGCGCGAACGCGGCCGCGAGCAGCGCGTCCCGCTGCTCGGTGTAGGTCGCGTCCACCGGCGCGAGCTTCATCCCCGCCACGACGATGTCCGACATGAGCCGCCGCGCCTCGTCGTGCGTGTAGACGCGGCCGCCCTCGTCCTCGCGCGCGAGCAGCTCGACGTAGCCCTCGAACAGCATGAGCGCCCAGATCTCGCCCGCGTTGTGGACCTCGGAGTTCCTCGGGTCGCTCCCCTCGAGGATCGGGTGATCCGGGAGCGCGACGCCGTCCGAGATGTGCTTGAACGTGAGCCCGTTCTTCGAGAAGTTGATCGTGTAGGGCGCCCGGCGGCCGCCGTAGTAGGCGCTCTCGCCGCTCTCCTCCGACGCGTAGATGCCGGTCGCGAAGGTGCCGCCGAGGTCGTCGCCGTCGCGCATCGCCATGTGCAGCGCGATGAAGTCGCCCCAGCCCTCGCTCTGCGCGTCGCACTGCGCGGTGAAGCACTGGGTCAGGCGCCGGTGGAGGTAGTGCCCCCACTCGTGCGCGGTGACGGTGTTGTCGATCGTGCCGTCGCGCACGACGCCGAGCACGCGCTCCATCGCCGCCCTGACCGTCCCTTCCAGGAGCGCGGCCTTGAGGCTGATCCCTTCCTCGTAGGAGGTGGAGAGCACCGGGATGGTCACCGCGGCGTCCTCCGGCGCGCCGTTGCCCATGCCCGGCGCGGGGTCGCCGGGCGCGTTGTTGGCGATGATCAGCGCGGCCGCGCCGGCGGCCTGGGCGTTCACCCCCTTCTGCTTGAAGGTGCAGCCGCCCCGATCGACGAGCAGGATCTTGCCCGCGACGTCGGCGACCGGCGCCTCGCACCCGTCGCGGGTTCCATCGACCGCGTCGTCGGGCGTGGCGTCGACGCCGTCGTCGACCAGCGCGATCTCGGCGGAGAGGTTGAAGTTCCCGGCCCCGAACGCGGCCGTGCCGGTGCTCAGGCTCGCGCCGCCCGGGTCGAGCGTCAGCGTGCGCCGGACGTCCTTGCTGTTCCAGAGGTACATCTGCATCCGCGGCGAGGCGCCGTCGGACATCGCGTTCATGTTCGCGTTGTTCCGCTGGGCGTTCGGCACCAGGGCGCCGTCCTGCGCCTCGGCGTGCAGCGGATCGCCGCCGAGGCCGCCGCGGCCCATGTTGTCCAGCTGGGCGTTGCCCGCGGCCTCGTCGAAGCCCGAGTCGTAGTACCAGTCATGCAGCCAGTTGTTCACGTAGAACAGCTGGGTCACGGCGGCCATGGTCTGCGCCTCGCTCGACACCGGATCGAGCAGCGGGTCGTAGACGTGGTCGAACGTCCGCGCCGCGGTGAGGGTCGCCCGGACGTCGCCGTTCGAGAAGCCGTCGGGGGCCCGGTGGTCCGCGTAGGCGTCCACGTTGTTGCCGAAGGTCTGGACCGCGTCGTTCGGCAGCCAGGGGTCGGCGGCGCCGCCCGGGCCCTTGTTGAACCCCTCCATCGAGACGAGCGGCGCCGGGATGAAGTCCGGCTGCGACCCGTCCGGCACGCCGGTCGGGTGCGGCAGGAAGTCGGCCTGGGGCCCGTCGAGGGGCCGCCGGTCGCCGGTGGTCTCGGCCCAGACGCGGTAGTTGAACGCGTCGTACTCGATCAGGTCGCGGCGGTAGAGGACGCGGCCGTCGTCGGCCGCGATCACGTAGTCGTAGGCGTCCGAGGAGACGGACTCGACCTCTCCCGAGATGAACTCGACGAAGTACGCCGGGATCAACCCTTCCGGCATCGGGAAATAGACCCTCTTCACGCGGGCCGGCTCGACCAGGTGGAGGCCCGCGGCGCGGAGCGCGCTGCCCGGCGCGAGGTCGAACGCCTGGTAGTCGCCGGCGGGGCGCTGGAGATCGACGACGCCGCGCTGCCCCGGGTGGATCCCGTGGAGGTCCTCGAGCGCCCGGCCGAGCGCCTGCCTCGGCGAGAGGCGGAACGCATGGCGGCGCGCGCGCGCCATGGCGGGCACGGCGGCCGGGTGCAGGTTGCCGGAGATGGCGACGAGCGCGAGGTCCTGGCGCATGAGCACCTTCACGTCGGTCTGGAAGACGTCGGCGCCGTCGACGCGCTGCCGCAGGACGACGATGACGGGGCCCTGGCCGAGGTCGTGGACGTGGACCACCTGCGCCGCCTCCAGCGCGGCCCGGGACAGGCCGTAGTCCGCGGCGAAGCGGGCGAGGTGGCGCCGGGCCGCGGCCTCCGGCGTGGCGCCCGGGGCGACGGCCGACGGGGCCTCGGCCGGCGCGGCCCCGCTCGCGGCCCACAGGAAGGTCGGCGCGCCGCGTTGCTCGTCGATGGACGTGACGACCCCGCCCGCGCGCGCGGCGCGGGCGGCGGCCGCGGCGCGCGCGTCGCCGAGGGCGCGCGCGGCGCCGAGGGCGCGCGCGGCGCTTGGCGCGCGCAGGTAGGCGTTGAGGTCGGGCCGCTTGCCGGGGGCCGCGTGCGCGAGCGAGCCGGCGAGGAGCGCGAGCGAGAGCGTGAGACCGCGAATGGAACGCTTCATCCGATCTACTCCGTGCGTGACTGGACAGCGGTCGTGCCGCCGGATCGCTTCGTTGTTCCCGAGCGGGAAACCGGCCTGATGAATGAAGACCTTTGATAGACGTTCCCGCCGCACGAGGGAAGCCGCTCGGCGGCTCGGGGCGGGCGTTAGCCCCGGCGAGAGCGGCCGCGACGGCGGCGGGCGGCGGCGGGCGGGCTCTTCGCTACCGCGACGAAGCCCGGAGGAAACACGCCCGGAGGGCGGGAGGAGGCGCTAGGAGACGGGGCGCGCGCCGCGCGCGGGGCGGTTTGTGCGTCGGGCGGGGCGGCGCGGAGCGGTTTGTGCCCTTCCCGTCGGACCGCCGCTCTAGGATGCGCCCGCCATGCTCGGCGAAGCGAAGCGCATCTACCTGGCCACGCGGAAGAAGCACGATCAGCTCTTCAACACCTACGTCATGCGCCCGCTCGCCGGCGGCGTCGTCGCGCTGCTCGCGCGGACCTCGATCACGCCGAACCAGGTCACGCTGCTCAACCTCGCGGTGTTCGTGGTCGCGGCGGCGTTGCTCGTCGCGCTGCCCACGGCGGTGGGGGGCCTCGTCGCCATCGCCGTGCTCGAGCTGAGCTACCTCCTCGACTGCGCCGACGGGATGCTCGCGCGCCACAAGCAGATCGCGTCGAAGGAGGGTCACCTCTTCGATTTCTTCACGGACGAGCTCAAGGCGGTGCTCCTCTCGGGCGCCCTCTCGGTGCGCTTCTTCCTCGCCGGCGGCCTCGGCCTCGACGGCGCGCTCTGGCCCGCGGGCGACCCGCGCTTCCTGCTCGCGGGGGTGGTCGGGGTCGCGGTGATCGCCTCGGCGATCTCGCTGACGAACTTCGTCCGCCGCCCGGAGATCAGCGGCAAGGAGACGTCGGTCTCGGCGCACTATGAGAATGTCACGGAGGAGCGCCCGCGGTCGCCCGTCGCCCGGGCGGCGGCGCTCGTGACGACGTTCCTGCGATTCCTGAACCACTACCCGAGCCACATCTGGGCGTTCGCGCTCGCGGCTCGGCTCGACGTGTTCTTCTGGATCTATGTGCTGATCAACGGCCTTTACCTGGCGCGGGGCTGGCTCGGGCTGCTGCTCAGGTTCGGGCGGGGCTAGCTTCCGGGGGACCGCCGGATGCGGTGCGCGAGCGAGCGCGTGGCATCAGGGGCGACGTGCGTGTCCCAGGAGCGGGCCGGCGGCAGCCGGAGCGCGGGGGCGCGACCGCTGCGCCGGGGAGGGCCGGAGAACGGCTGCCCCCCCCGCAATCCCTGAATGCTGCGCGCCCGCGGCGCGCTCGACAGCAATTGGGCCATGATACCTGCTGACGTGTGGAGGTGCTCTCAACCGGAAGCCCAGGAGCGATTGAGCGACGCGGAGCGGGAGACGGCGATGGAAGACGGCTTCTTTGGGCCTGGCCAATCCGCGGCCTTCGACGCGATCCGCGCCTGGCACGGCGGAGGCAGCGCCGGCGCCTGCGTTGTGTACGGGCCGGCGCCGGGCGGCCGGCGCGCCGTTCGAGCAGGAGGTGCTGGCGCGGCTCGCGGACGGCCTCTGGCCCGACGACGCGCCGCACGCCGAGGATCGCCAGGGGCTCTGCGAGCTGCTCGCGAACGAGATCGCGAACCGGGACGCCGAGGACGGCGAGCCGGCGCTCCTCCTCGGCCTGGTCGGCCCGGACGCGTGCGCCGACTGGCCCGAGGAGCGCGAGCGGTCGGTGCTGGGCGAGCTCGGCCCTTCCGTGCGCGTGCTGATCTCGGTGTCGGGTCCCAGGGAAGCGGCCGAGCGGTGGGCAGAGCGGCTCGCCCTCGACGTCTCCACGATCGCCTGGGTGCCCGTGAGCGGCTTCCGGCTGGCGCTGGGGCTCGACGCCTCGGTCGAGATCGCCGAGCGCGGTGGGAGCTCGGGTCAGGCGCGCATCGCGGCCCTCGCGGCGCTTTGCTGCGCCGCGCCCGCGCCGTCGCGGCCGGCGCTCGCCGCCCGCGCCGTCGCGGCCTACCGCGAGAGCGGGGACACGGACGGGCTGGAGACGGTGATCCGCTGCGCTGCCTGGATGTCGCCTCATGACGCCGCGTGGCTGTTCGCCAGGAGCCTCGGCGACGCTGCCGGCTCGGTCACGCTTGCATCGACCCTGAGCGGCTGGGGAGGCGTGAAGATGCTCGCGCCGCTGGTGGCGCGGATCGGCGGCGACAGCGCGCTCGCCGCTGTGGCGGACGCCCTGCACGGAGCGGACGCATGGCTCGCGTGGATGGAGTCCGGCGACAGGAACAATTGACGCATCGCGTCGCGCGCACAGGTCGCGACCTCCTTGCGCCCCCTCGGAAGGGGGGTCGGCTCGATCCGAAACCGAACCGGAGGGCCTCCGAAGCCCGTTTCGCCACATCGCGACCTGTCCGCGACCCCTCCGAGGGGGGTCAGGTCGATCCGAAACCGAACCGGAGGGCCTCCGAAGCCCGCGCCGGCACGTCGCGACCTGCCCGCGATCCATCCCGCGGGGGCGGCCAGCTCGAGACCCCTCCGAAGCTCGCTCCGTCCCGCTTCGGATGGTCCTGGCCGCCTTGCGGGCTCGCCGATGGCTCGGTTAAAGGGTCGACGATGATCAAGGCCCTGGCGTGGCTGGCCTGCTCTCCCCTCATCCTCACCGCCGGCTGCGGCGCGGAGAGCGACGATACGACCCGAGCTCCATTTCCCGAGTACATGCATCCGTTGTCCGAAGGGGAGAGCGCCTGTGGGCGAGCCGACTTCGAGGAGCTGTTTCCTTTCTCGATCCGCTCCGCGACGCTCCCCGTGCTCGTCCACTACTCCCGGGAAGAGGAGCGCGACACCGCCCGTCAGGTCCTCGCCTTCGTGGAGAAGGGGTGGGACTACCACGTGAATCGGATCGGCATGCACCCGCCGCTGACGGATGCAGGAGAGTGCGGCCCCGACGACGCGTTCGACGTGCTCGTGTGGCGAGGCCACCGCAGCTGCCTGGTCGACGTCCTCGGCGATGAGCCGTCGACTTCCTGGAACGACTGGCACCCTTTCATGATCGTCGATCCGTGGGGGCCTTATGGCGGCGCCGATCTGGAGGAGACCGTCGTGCACGAGATGGCGCACGCGTCGCAGGCCTCCGACGACTGGAACGAGAGCCCCGTCCTCTTCGAGATGTCGGCCAGCTTCCTCGACCAGATCTACATGGATCGCTATGCGGACGAGGGCCTCGCCGATTTCCAGAGGCACCCGGACCGGGCGATCGACCACGACGACGGTTACGAGACGTGGGCCATGTATGGCTCGTCCATGGTCCTCCTGTACCTCAAGGAGCGGTTCTTCGACGGCGATCCGACGTTCGTCTCCCGCATGTGGCTCGACGCGCGCAACCCTCGAGGCGCCGAGGGCGCGCTGGATCGCAACGAGCCCGACTTCGTCGATGCGCTCGACGCGATGCTGCGCGAGGTGGCGGACACCAGCTATGTCGACATCGTCCCCGAGCTCGCGCGCTGGCGCTGGTATACCGGCGATCACGTCGACGACCGGCACTTCCGTCACTTCGCGGGGGGCCTCGAGAACCTCGAGGAGGCCAGGCTGACGCTGGCGGCCCAGATCGAGGCTTCGCCGGGCAGGATCGACATCCGCGAGGACGCGCCGATGATGCTCGGCACCAGCTACATCGAGCTGTCGGCGGGCGCGGACGCCGCGCGGCCGGTCTGCGTATCCCTCGAAGCGCCCGACGACGCGAGGCGCCGCTTCGTCGTCCAGGCCGTGCCCGGGCTCACGCCCGACTCCGACGGCGAGCTCCTCGACCTCTCGTCCGGCCCCGCACCCCTGGAGCTCGCGGCGGACGGGAAGCGAACGCTCGCCGTGACCGTCTTGCCCACGGGCCCTTACGACCCCGACACCCGAGGAGAGGAGCGATATCCCTTCACGGTGGTCCTCCACCCACGGAGCGACGGCTGCTCCGGATGAGCACGGGCCGTCTGGCTGCCGGCGTCGTGCTCGGCACAGGGAGCGAGCTGCGGCGCCGCCACGATGCCTCTCGCGTACGGCCTGAGTGGCCGCGAGCGAGGACGGCGCCGGCCGGGGGAGGGTCGGTCGTCAGCGCTTCGCGACCTGGCCGAAGAGAGGCACGAGGCGCGCTTCGATCTCATCGAGGTAGTCCATCAGTCCAGTCGCAGCGCCTCGCTGCTTCAGGACGGCCAGGGGAGGCTCCTTCATACATGCCTCCTCCCGCTCGTGGTCTCCTCCTGTGAGCGCACGGAGCACCCGCTTGGCATCGCGCTTCGCGCCGTCCTCGCTGGCCGTGAGCTGCTCGGCGCGCGAGCGGGGATCAAAACCGAGCTCCTTGCGTTCGCGCTCGAGGAGCGCTCTCTCGGCATCGTCGCGAGGCTCGTAGCCAGCGAGGATCCAGCATTCTCGCTTGGTGTGGGCGACGCCGATGATGACGACCGGAAAGCGCCACGACTGCGCGTCCCGCGCCTGCTCGAAGCCCTCACGACGCCGGCTCAGCTTGTCCGCGTCGCGCATGAGGATGACGGCATCCGGGGGAGGATCGCTCGTGGCGAGGAGCTTCAACGCCTGCTCGGCCATAGCTGCATCCGGCTCTCGCGGCTTTCCCCCGGAAAACCCGTGCGCGACGACATGCCGCGCCCTCGCTATCTCCTTCATGCTCGTCCACTTCAGACAAGAATCCTGACGGCGCTCGCCGTGATAGGCGCGAAGATGATCGAGCGTCTCCGAGTCAATCCAGTCAACCGCTTCGCAGAGCACTCGATCGCAGAGCGCGCATGCGGTGCGCCGGTCGGCGTCCGCTTCACATACCACTGCTATCGAGTAAGCCGCCTGCTCAGGCATGGGGCTGCGCGCCTCGCTCGCGGACCCAGTCCTCGCCCACCATGCTCCAGATCTCCCCGGGGCTCATGAACTCCTTCCAGCGTTCAAACTGCGGATGTTCGTTCAACCGGGCCCACCTCACGGCGCCGGTCTCGTCGGCGCTCGTCAGTCGAACCTCCTCAGGCTCGAGATGATCGATGAGGTAGGGGGAATGGCTCGTCGCGACGATCTGCAGTTCAGGAAACACGTCGAGGAGCTTGCGGATCTGCGCGACCAGATCGGCGATGGCCCTCGGGTGGATCGCGCGTTCAAGATCGTCGATGAGGAGCAAATGTGCACCCTTACGGCTGATGATCGCCGTCAAGATCCCGAGCACGATGAGCGTCCCCTCGCTCGCGGCGTGGGCTGGTAGATTGGCCGCACCCCGCATGTCCAGCACGGCACGATGGCCGACGTATTCTCGCTCGACGGTGCTCGTCATCGTCTGACCGTTGATGGTAACCCGCTGGATCTCGGGACGCTTCACCGCTGAACGCTCCAGGCGAATCCTCTCCACAGCGGGGATGACCGCGCGCAGCGCGTCCTCCACACGTCGGAAGTCGTCCGCGCGCGAGATGAGCATCTCGGCGAGCACGGCGGCCAGGCCATCGCCGTCCGGCTCTATTCGCGGGACGAGGGAGGCGCTGTAGGATGACTGGGCGAGCTTGGTCGCATCGAGCCTGAGCAAGTCCGCTGGAGCGCGGACAGCATCTATCACTTCTCGAGCTTCATCTGACAGCTGAGAGCTAGCCCCCGGGTACGTGATCACGTCATCGCCGTATTCAACGGTCACGTGCCTTCCCCAGTGGCCATCGCCGTAGTCCTCTGCCAAGAGACGGATCGAGCCCGCCCTGCCCTTCCAAGTTCCTGTGCATCGAATCTCGATCGGCTCGCCGGTGCCATGAGAGCGGAGCACCGACGGATGTCGCTCACCTTCCAGCAGCGACCAAGGGTCTTCTGAATGGAGATACGCGAGCCCCTGAAGCACGCTCGTTTTTCCAGAGGCGTTCGGCCCCACCAGCACCGTGAACCGCTCGAGCGGGAGAGAGATGTCCCGCAGCGCCTTGAAATTCTTGAAGCTGACGGTCTCGATCATGGTCCTGCACCGGAGCCCTCCACGGGCCCCGGGAGCCTAGACGACCCCGCCCATCCCGGCTACCTCGCGCGCCTGACCCGCTCGCCCTCTGGCTTCCGCTAGCAACGGGATCGCGTGGCCTCTTGCGTCGCGGGAAGTTGGACCGAACTCGCTGCCGTCGCGGCGTGGCGCGCTGAAGCGCCCCTGTGTTCCGCCGAACGGCGCGGAGTCTTCGCGCGGCGCCTCGCTCGGCAACGGTCGCCATCACGCACGCGTGTCGCTCGTCTCAGTGCCAGGACCCGTGGTGGACGCCACCCTCCACGAGGCCCGAGCGCGAAGCAGGAGCGGACCATCCTCGGCGCAGACGCCGCCGAAAACTGGCCCGCCTCCCCCTCCTGTGCACTACGGTCGCCCCGCCATGGACACGCCGCCCCGAACGCGCCCCGCAGCACCGCGCGCGGCGCGCCGCCCTGCGCTCGCGTCTCTCGCCCTCGCCGCGCTCCTCTCGGGCTGCGGCCAGTCCCAGTCCGGGACCACCCCCGACTCGCCGGCCGAGGCCCAGGGCGGCGCCGCCGCCAAGGAGGCCGCCGCGCAGGGCCCCGCCTCCGCCGCTTCCGGCGCCCCCTCCGCCTCCCCTGCCCCGGCCGAGGATGAGCCCCCGCCCGGCCAGCCCCAGGGCCCGCCCATCGTCTCGCTGAGCGGCGTCGCCACCCCGCCCCCGCCGCCCGCCGAGGGCAGCCCGCGGCTCGCGAGCATCGCGATGCTCACCCGCGTCTACGCCCGGCCCAGCACCGGCGCCAAGCGCGTCGGCTTCCTCCGCGCCGGCGCGATCGTCGAGATGGATCCCGAGCCCGCAGGCACCGACGGCTGCCCCGGTGGCTTCCGCAAGATCAAGCCGTTCGGCTACGTGTGCCTCGGCCCCGACGCGACCCTCGACCTGAACCACGAGATCGTCCGCGCCGCCGCCCGCCGCCCCGACGTCACCCACAAGCTCCCGTACATGTACGGCACCGTCACCCGCGGCGGCCCCGCGTACGCGCGCATCCCGACGCAGGACG
The DNA here is from genome assembly GCF_051529605.1 of Sorangium sp. So ce296. Lineage (NCBI taxonomy): Bacteria > Pseudomonadati > Myxococcota > Polyangiales > Polyangiaceae > Sorangium > Sorangium sp. So ce296. The sequence continues at coordinate 11,233,556 of NZ_CP150325.1, read as the reverse complement.
ACCTCGAGCGCCACGAGCCGAGCCTCAAGAAGCACCTCGATCGCTGGGCGAAAGACGAGGAGAGCGGCGCCACCTACGGCCTCGACGTGTGGCTCAAATGGAGCAACGAGCCGGCCCCGCCCGCGCTCGACGCCCTCGCGCAGCGCATCACCGATCGCGAGATCCCGTGGTTCTTGCGCGACGGCCGGAGGGCCCCCAACCTCTCCGGCCTCATCAAGTCCGACGACGCCGTGAAGATCGACGAGGTCTCGCGGCGCAACGGCATGGCCTTCATCGAGTCGTTCCTCCACGAGGGCCGGCGCTACAACGTCACCACCGACCTGCGCGTCGTCCCCGCCGATCGGTTCCGCCCCATCCGCGGGTCCGACTTCCACGGCGTCGAGATCGGCAAGGACATCGACTTCCCGTTCGCGCTCGTGCGCCGCGCCGGCGGCAAGCGGTGGCGCGTGGAGGGCAAGAAGCTCGTCGACGCCGGTGAGCTCGAGTGGCGCGCCGCGGTGCCCCTCACCGGCAAGCAGCAGTTCTTCGGCGGCAAGCTGCACTACGAGACGAAGGACGGCGACTGGGTCGACGATCGCCACGCCGGCCGCATCGACCCCGCCAAGAAGATGCCCGCCTGGGGCAAGAACGGCGAGAAGTGGCTCGACGTCAACATCACGAAGCAGGTGCTCGTCGCCTACGAGGGCACGAAGCCGGTCTACGCGACCCTGATCTCGAGCGGCGAGGCGGGGCTCGAGGACCACGAGTCCAGCACCGCGACGAAGCGCGGGATCTTCCGCATCCACACGAAGTACATCTCCATCACGATGGACTCGGACGCCGTCGGCGAGGAGTTCGAGCTGCGCGACGTCCCCTACGTGCAGTACTTCGAGGAGGGGTATGCGCTCCACGGCGCCTACTGGCACGACAAGTTCGGCCGGCCCAAGAGCCACGGCTGCATCAACCTGTCGCCGGAGGACGCCCGCCGCCTCTTCTTCTGGACCGAGCCGGCCGTCCCGCCGGGATGGCACGGCGCGGCGCGCTCGCTGACCGGAACGGTGGTGTTCGTGCACCCCTGAGCCACGCGCCCCTCGGGCGTCGAGCGCCCGGCCCCGCGCGCGCCCGAGCGCAGGCCCGCCCCGACGGCGGCGCGCGAGGCGCGCGGCCGGCGAGGCCCGCGCCCGGCGCGGGCGCGGGCGCGGCCGCGGGCGCGCGCGCTTGACGTAGCGGGACAGATCGATCGGGGATCACACTTCGCGCTCCTCCCGGCTCGAACAGCCCGAGAGTCGTGGTAGCGTCCCGCGCATGCAGCTTGCGGTCGTGGGAACAGGGTACGTCGGCCTCGTGGCCGGCGCGGGTTTCGCGGACTTCGGGAACGACGTCGCGTGCGTCGACGTGTCCGCCGCCAAGATCGAGATGCTGAAGCGCGGAGAGATGCCGATCTTCGAGCCCGGCCTCGACGTGCTCATCGCCAAGAACACGCGGGACGGCAGGCTCCGGTTCTCCACCGACGTCGCCAGCGCCATCCGCGACGCGGAGATCGTCTTCATCGCCGTCGGCACGCCGCAGGCCGACGACGGCTCCGCCGACCTCTCCGCCGTCGAGGCCGTCGGCGAGACGATCGGCAAGAACCTGAACAACTTCAAGGTGATCGCCACGAAGAGCACGGTCCCGGTCGGGACCGCGGATCGGCTCAAGCAGATCATCGGCGGGCTCACCACCCAGCCGTTCGCCGTCGCGTCGAACCCGGAGTTCCTCAAGGAGGGCGACGCGGTGAACGACTTCATGAAGCCCGACCGCGTGATCATCGGCTCGGACGACCCGAAGGCGCGCGAGATCCTGCGCCACCTCTACAACCCGTTCGTGCGGGCGAGCGACCGCATCCAGCTCATGGACGCCCGCTCGGCCGAGCTCACCAAGTACGCCGCCAACGCCCTGCTCGCGTCGCGCATCTCGTTCATGAACGACCTGGCGGTGCTCGCGGAGAAGCTCGGCGCGGACATCGAGCTCGTACGCAAGGGCGTCGGCGCCGACCCGCGCATCGGCACGAAGTTCCTCTTCGCGGGCCCAGGGTTCGGCGGGTCGTGCTTCCCCAAGGATCTCTCGGCCATCCTCTACACCGCGAGCGCGGTGGGGCACGACCTGGAGATCGTGCGGGCGACGGAGCGGATCAACGCCCGGCAGAAGCGGCTGCTCGGGAGCAAGGTGAGCGCCCACTTCGACGGCGCGCTCAAGGGCAAGACGATCGCGGTCTGGGGGCTCGCGTTCAAGCCGCAGACCGACGACATCCGCGAGGCGCCCGCGCTCACGCTGATCGACCAGCTGCTCGAGGCGGGCGCGACGGTCCAGGCGCACGATCCGCAGGCGATGCCGAACGTGCGCGCCATCTACGGGAACCGCATCCTCCTCAGCGACGGCATGTACGGCGCGGCCGAGGGCGCGGACGCGCTGGTCGTCGTCACCGAGTGGCACGAGTACCGGCGCCCCGACTTCCACCGGCTGAAGCGCATCCTGAGCTCCCCGACGCTCTTCGACGGGCGCAACGTCTGGGAGCCCGACGAGCTCCGCGGCATGGGGTTCGTCTACACCGGCATCGGCCGGAAGTAGCGCGCCGCCCGGGCGCGGCTCGGCCGTCGCCCGCGCCGCCCCGGCGCGGCTCACCCGTCGCCAGGGTCCGACGGCAGCGAGAGCCGCCGGCTGCTCGGAGGCTCCTCGCCGAGGTACCGCGGCGCGTTCGCGGGCGAGAGCCGCCGGCTGCTCGGCGGCTCCTCGCCGAGGTACCGCGGCGCGTTCACGGGCGTGACCCGCCGGCTGCTCGGCGGCTCCTCGCCGGTGTGCCGGTCCCACCGCCGCTCGAGCATCTTCCGATCGACGCCGATGAGCCGCGCCGCGGCCGCCTTGTTGCCGCCGCAGCTCTCGATCGCGTGGTGCAGCACCGCGCGCTCGATCACGCGGAGCTTCGATCCGAGCCGCTCGGGCAGGGCGAGCAGCGCGCGCGCCAGCCGGTCGATCTCCGCCGTGGCGTCCACGATCGGCCGCTCGCGCGCGAGCTCCTCGAGCGTCGGGACGTCGATGAGATCGTCGTCCGCGAGCAGCCCGAGCCGCTCGACGACGTTCCGGAGCTCCCGCACGTTGCCGGGCCAGGGCCGCCGGACGAGCCACGCGATCGCCTCGTCGGTGTAGCGGAGCTTGCGCGGGAGCTCCGCGCTGAAGGCGAGCAAGAGCTCGATGAGATCCGCGTCGCGCTCGGCGAGCGACGGGACGTGCACCGTGACCACGTTGAGCCGGTAGAAGAGATCCTCGCGGAAGCGCCCCTCGCTGATGCGCTTCTCCAGGTCGACGTGGGTCGCCGCGAGGACGCGGGCGCGCAGCGGGATCTCCGACTCGGCGCCGAGCGGGCGGAAGCGGCGATCCTCGAGCACGCGCAGGAGCTTCGCCTGGAGCTCGCCGGGCATCTCGGCGATCTCGTCGAGCAGGATCGTGCCCGCGCCCGCGAGCTCGAGCTGGCCGCGGATGCGCTTCTCGGCGCCGGTGAAGGCGCCGCGCTCGTGCCCGAAGATGAGCGACTCGATGAGCGTCCCCGGCAGCGCCGAGCAGTTGACGGCCACGAACGGCTCGCCGCGGCGCGAGCTCATCTCGTGCAGCGCGCGGGCGACCATCTCCTTGCCGCTGCCGGTCTCGCCGCGGATGAGCACGGTCTTGCTCGACTCGGCGACCCGCTCGACGATCCGCCGCACGCGCTCCATCGCCGCGGACGAGCCGAGCAGCGCCTTCGTCCCGAACGTGCGGTCGACCCGCTCGCGCAGCCGCACCACCTCGCCCTTGAGGAGCAGCCGCTCGCGCTGCCCCTCGATGATCGGCAGGAGCATCTCCGGGCAGAGCTCGTCCTTCAGCACGTAGTCCTGCGCGCCGAGCCGCATGGCCTCCCGGATCTCGGACAGCTCGCTGACCGAGGTGACCATCACCGCCGGCGTGCTCCGCCCCGAGGCGCGCACCCGCCGCAGGATCTCCAGGCCGCCGCGGTCGCGCGGATCGTCCGAGAGGCGCACGTCGAGGAGCAGGAGATCCGGCGCGCTCCGCTCCACCGCCGCCATCGCGTCGTCGAGGCCGACCGCCTCCAGCACCTCGACCTCGTCGAGCGCGGCCAGGATCTGCCGGAGCGTGCGGCGGCCGCTCCGCTGATCGTCGACGACCAGGATCTTCACGCGACCTCGTCCTCTGCGGTCATGGTGACGTCGGCGGCCGGGATCGCGATCACGAACCGCGTCCTGCCGTCGCGCCGCTCCGGGTCGATGGACCACCCGTGGGCGCGGACGATGCGGTGCGTGATGGCGAGCCCGAGCCCCGTCCCGCGCGGCTTCGTCGTGTACCAGGGCGCGAAGATGCGCGAGGCGTCCCCGCCGAAGCCCGGCCCCGTGTCCCACACGACGAGCTCTGCGCCGCCCTCGGACGGCTCCCAGGTGACCCCGACGGTCCCCCTGTCCCCGGCGGCGTCGAGGCCGTTCGAGAGGAGGTTGACGAGCACCTGCGTGGCCTGGTCGGGGTCGCAGCTGAGCCGCGGCGTCGCGCTCACGCGCGCCTCGATCCGCCGCTTGCCGAGCTGATCGCGCAGGAGCATCTCCGCCCGGCTCACGAGCTCCTCGACCGCGAGGCGGCGGCGCTCGAGCTTCCTGTGCGTCACCCGGCGCAGGCCCATCACGAGCCGCTCGAGGCGCTCGACCTCCTCGCAGCCGATCTCGACCTCCTCGGCGTCCAGGCTCTGGTTGCTCGAGCCGCGCTTGAACACCGAGCGGAAGAAGTTGATCGGGTAGCGCACCTCGTGGGTGATCTCGGCCGCGAGCGTCTCGATGAGCGCCGCGCGCTCGTCCCGCCAGGCGGCGGCCTGCTCGCGCCGCCGCCGCTCCAGCTCGGCGTAGCTGTGCGCGTGCGCGAGGGCGAGCGCGGCCTGGTTGCCGATGGTGCGGAGCAGGTCGAGGTCCTCGCTCGTGAACAGGGCGCCGCCGCGCTTCTTGCCGACCTCGAGGACGCCGAGCAGCCGGCCGCGGAACATGAGCGTGAGCGAGAGCTCGCTCGCGCTCGCCGGCGGCGGATCGATCCCGATGAGCCGCTCGCCGCTCGCCTCGGCGGCGCGCGGCTCCTGCTCGCCGGGGGCGTCGGCGGCGTCGACCTCGATGCGGCGGAAGGTGACGCGCTCGCAGGACAGCCAGCGCGCCACCGTGCGCTCGACCGCGTCCGCGACCTCGTCGGGATCGGCGACGAGGGTCAGCTCCTCGCTGAGCTGCTCGACGGTGGGCTTGTACTCGGCGCGCGCCGGGAAGAGCTTCCGGTCGCCGGCGCCGAGCGCGAACACGACCAGCGCGGCGCTGACGATCGCGGCGGGCGCGGCGACCTTGATCGCGCCGAGCAGCGGGAGGCCGGCGTACCCCGCGCAGGCGGAGCAGACGATCACCGTGAGCGCGACCATCATGCCGGCGATGATGATCCGCGTGAGCGGGCGCGACAGGAGCGCGCGGCTGCCCCAGAGGTCGTAGCGGATGAACGCGACGACGCTGGAGACGGGCGTGAGGGCGAGCGCCGGGATCGAGAACCACGCGAGCGCCGACTCCGCGACGCCGAGCATGGCCAGGAGGAACCCGACCGCGATCACGACGTGCGGCGGCGCCATGGCGAGGAGCAGCGCGCGCAGCGTGCGGCGGCGGTCCCCCTCCGCGGCGGCGAAGCGGAGGATCAGCGTGATCGCGAAGAAGAGGAACGAGGCGACGACCAGGGTCGCGCAGACGCCCCGGATCCCGACGGTGGTCCAGCCCATGGCGTGCGAGGCGAGCATGCCGGCGGCGAGCAGGCCGCCGAGCCCATGCGCGATCCGCGCGAAGGCGGGGTAGCGCGCGATGAGCGCGACGTCGTCCGGCAGCCGCAGCGCCAGGGTGAAGAAGCTCATCGGGACGAGCGCGTACGCGACGTGGAAGAACGGGACGAGGTCGCGCGAGCTGTGGTAGTCGAAGATCGAGAACTGGAAGAGCGCGGTGAACAGCGCGGCCGTCGCGAACGCGCGCGCGAGCTTGCCGCGCGGGCTCGCGCTGAGGGCGATGAGCGCGGCGCCCACGTAGAGCGAGGCGACGACCATCAGCCCGCCGGCGTAGAACCACCACGCGAGCGGATCGAACGGGACGAGGGAGAGCTCGACGTCGCGCACCCCCTCGGCCGTCTCGACGCGGGCGTGCACCGAGCGCTGCCCCTCGCGCGCCGCCTGCTCGATCGCGGCGTCCCAGGTGCTGGCGCGGTAGCGCCCCTCGGTGCTCTCGAGGCGCCAGCCGTTGACCTCGACGACGCGATCGGGGAACCGGAGGCCCTTCTGGAAGCCCTCCCAGGACGGCAGGCCGAGGCTCGAGACCACGCCGTCCGGGTCGACGAGGACGCCCGGGAACGGGCGCTCGTACCAGCTCACGGCGCTCCTGATCCCGGAGCCGCCCAGTACGAGCGTCGCGAAGACGACCGCCGCAAGGAGCCAACGCCGATTCTCGATAGCTGGCATCGGGAGACTCGACGGCGCGTAAATTGCGCCACGAGCCACCCACGATACGCTGGAACCCCGGGTGAACCAACGGGGCTCACGCGCCGGGCGGCACGCCGCGCCGCGACCGCCCGCGCCCCGGCGGGCCCGGCGGCGCTGTTACGCGATTTTCATTACGTTTTCATGCGTGGATGAGAGGGGGATCACGCCGCGCCGCCGGTGAGGGAGCGCGCTCAGGCCGCGCCCTGGCGCGCGCGGCGCTCCGCGGCGTCCGCGAACACGGCGTCGGCCAGCTCGCCGAAGCGCGCCTCGACGGCCTGGACCGCGGCGGCGTCGGTCGCCGAGCGCTCGAGGTCGTCGAGCAGGGCCGCGACCTCGCCGCGCACGCGCGGCGGCGCCGGCGGCGCCTGGCGGCTCGCGGCGAGGCCGCGGACGAGGACCGAGAGCTGCCGCAGCACGACGCCCGCGCCGTGGGCGCGCCGGCGCGCGTCGTCGCCCGCGGTGAGGCGGGCGTGGCGCGCGAGCGCGCAGACGCCGTGGCAGAGGCTCGGGTCGGCGAGCAGCGCCCGGACGGCCCAGCGCGCGAGGCGGCGCGAGTACAGGCCGCGGGCGAGCGGGCCCGCGGCGCGGGCGTCGTGCCAGGCGCGCGCGGCGCGGTCCTCGCCGATGAGCACCAGCGCGAGCGCGACGGGGTCGCCGGCGGCGAGGCAGGCCCGGCCGGCGTCGATGCGGCCGTAGCCGTGCTTGGCGTTGTGGCCGTCGCGATCGCGCCCGTCGGGGAAGAGGTCCCAGGGGTCGGCGATCGGCTCGGCCGACGCGGGCGCCGCGGGGGGCACCGGCGCGAGCGTGCGCAGGACCAGGGCGTCGAGCTCGGGCAGGCGCAGCGCGGGGTTGCGCGACAGGACGAGGAGCAGGACGCCCGCGGCCAGGGCCGAGGCCCCGCTCGACTCGGCGTGGCAGAGCCGCTCGGCCAGCGGCGCGGCGCCGGAGGTGGGCGCCGCGCCGGATTCGGGCGCCGCGCCCGACGCGCCGGAGGCGGGCGCCGCGCCGGATGCGCCGGAGGCGGGCGCCGCGCCGGATTCGGGCGCCGCGCCCGACGCGCCGGAGGCGGGCGCCGCGCCGGATTCGGGCGCCGCGCCGGACGCCGGCGGCAGCGGGCAGGTGAGATCGTCGCCGGGCGCGAGCCATCGCACCGCCGGGCCGCGGTTGGCGAAGGGGCGGCTGCGCCCCCGGCGGTCCCGCCAGAGGAACCACCCCTCGCCGCGGGCGCCCGGGCCGACGCAGAACACCCGCGGGTCGCTCGCGGGCTCGCCGAACCCGAGCGAGAAGCTCGCGTGCAGCGACGCGGGGGGGCTCGAGGCCTCGCGGCCCGTCGGGAACACGACCGGGCAGCCCCGGCCGCGGCGCCCGAGGCGGGCGGCGAACTCCAGCGCGTCGTCCAGCATGGGCGTCGTCGAGCCCTCGACGTACGCGGCGCAGACCACGACGTCGGCGCCGTCGCTGACGGCCTGGATGATCGCGACCGGGAGGGCCAGGACGCACGAGCCGGGCTTCGGGATCAGGTAGAGCCGCGGCGACGCGTCCGGCGCGACGCCGCGGAAGCCGCCGGGGCGGCGGGAGCCGACGGCCCAGGCGACCATGAACGAGCCGTGCGCCTGGCTGCGCGGCGGGTGCTCGAGCATGACGAGCACCTCGCGGTCGAGGCCGAGCTCGTCGGCCGCCCAGGCGTCGTCGTCGATGACCCCGAGCCGCATCCCCGCGCCGCTCCCGCAGCGGCGGCGGTCGACCCCGATCCCGCCCTCCTCGTCGCGCAGGAACCAGCGGCCGGGCGTGACGGGATCCTCCTCGAACGACGCGCCGCGGACCGTCCACCCGTCGGGGCGCGCCGCGGCGCCCGCGGCCGCGTCGAAGCGCGGCGCCACGGCGGCGCTCGGGCGCCGGGCCGACGCGACGTAGCGCACCGGGAGCGCCGCGGCCGAGAGCGCGGCGGCGACCTCGGCGCGCCGCCCGCCGTCGGGCGACCGGACGCGGAGCCAGAAGATGGGCGGCCGCTCGATGACCCGCTCGACCTCGACCGCGGACCAGCGCGCCGAGAGCGCCGCGACGACGTCGCCGGGGGCCGCGGCGCAGCGCAGGGCCACGACGATGTCGAGGGGGCAGCCGTCGTCGTCGCCCGCGGCGGTGGGCACCGGGGCGTAGCCGAAGTCCCACGGCGGGCGCGCCGGGCGCGCCCTGGGGGAGGCGGTCGACGCGGGGGGCGGCGCGCTCGGGCGGCCGCGCGCCGGGCGAGCGCGCGCGGGCCCCTCCTCCGGAGCGCCCGCTCCCCCCCGCGAGGCCGCGTCGCGGCCCCGGCTCATGCCAGCACGGCCTTGGCCCAGGCGTTGAGCGCGTGGGCGCGGTTGGCGAAGCCCGGGCTCTCGGCCTCGCAGCGCGCGAGCTCCTGCGCGTGCGCCTCCCTCGCCGCCGCCCAGGCGGCGACGCGGCGGGCGCCGAGGGCGGCCGCGCGCCGGCGCGCGGCGCCGAAGCACCGGCGCTCGCCGTCGAGCATCGCCGCGAGCACGCCCGACTCGAGGACCATGCGGCGCACGGGGACGAGCGACGAGGCCGCGCTGGAGGCCGGCGGCTCGCTCTTCGCCCTCGGCGTCGCGGCGATGCCCCAGGGCGGCGTGCCGAGCGGCCCGTACGCGATCGCGGCGCGGTGGTACGACCCGGACGCGCGGTCATCATCATCCCGCGCGCGCGCGGACGTGGTGTCGGGCTCCCCCTCCGCCCGCGATCGGAGCTCCGAGGCCAGGACGACGGCCCAGGCGCCGCCTCGCTGGTAGTCGTCCTGCCAGTCCATGACGTCGTCGTGGAGCTGCAGGCCGAGCCACACCGACGAGAGCAGCCGCGCGAGCACCTCGCGCTGCGCGGCGGTCCAGCCCGCGGCGTGCGCCAGGGCGATCGACGCCGGGAAGCCGACGCTCTGCTTGCCGAGGGAGAGCGCGTAGTAGCGGCTGAAGCCGGCGGGCTCGCCGCTCGCGAGGACGCTGCGCTCGGCCTCGATGGCGAGCAGCGTCGCCTCGTCCGCGCGGGCGAAGTCGATGGCCGGGTCGTCGACTTCGGGCGCGACGCGGCGCAGCGCCTCGTCGCGCGCCCGCCGCGCGTGGGCCAGGATGGCCTCGAGCTGCCAGGTCGGCCGGACCTGCGCGTCCTGGATGCGGTCCGTGCCGAACGCCTCGATGACGGCGAGGAGGTGCGCGAGCAGGGCGTCCTGCACGGTGGCCCCGCGGACCCCTGGCATGGCCTCGGCGAGCAGCGCGGGCGCGGCCAGGGTGATCTCGTTGCGGAACACGGCGCTCCAGGGCACGTCGCGCGACGGGGCCAGGCCGAGCGTGTAGGCCAGCCCCTGCGCCTCGGCGTGGAGCATCCCCGGGAGGGTCCGCCAGAACGCCGTGTAGAGCTCGTCCACCCAGAGCGCGTCATCCATGGGCGGACACCTCCGCGGCCGGGCGCGACGCGCGCGGCCCGGCGCTCGCGGCCGAGGCGCGGCGCGGGCGCCGGGCGCCGGGAGATGGGACCGGGGCGGAGCCGCGCCGGTGGGACGTACGCCGATGGCGGTGCAACCCCGCCTGTCGCCTGCGCCGCAGCATCAATAAATGTTCGACTCCTTCCAGGGCGACAGGCACACGTTGATGCGCTCCTCGACCACGATCGCGCGCCACTGGAGCACCTGGGCGGCGCTCAGCCCATCGAAGAAGCCGCCGATCCAGGAGCGGATGCGGCTGTTGAGCAGCGCGCGGACCCTGGCGGCGTCCACCGGCTCCTCGTCGGCCTCGGGCGAGACGATGTAGAGGGAGAGCAGCTGCTTGAACTCGTCGAAGTGCTCCTGGTTCCGGAGCAGGGAGATGTAGAGCGCACGCAGCTGTGCGTGCGGGTCGACCGAATTCACGGTTTGCATGGGCCTCCGTCACCGGTTCGCGCCGGCTTCGGGCGGCACATTGCACGTCATGGGCCGCCGCAGGCCAGCGTGTAAACCATTGAAATCATTCGATCGAGGGGAGCGGCCGGAGGCGACCGATACCCGAAACCGACCATCACCTGCCCGGATTCGACCGTTCCCTTCGACGTGAGGCCGCTCTCTCCGCGACGGTGGACATAGAGATGTCCAGGCCCGCGCGCGCCCGATTCGGCACCACCCGGGACCATGGCATTCCCGGCCCCGCGACGGCCTCTAATTCAGATTCAGCCGAATCTGGCAGTAAAGCTGGATCACTTCCCGCCCCCGAAGCTCGGGCTACCCCCCCCGGTCGGAACGAAGATGACGCCGCCGCCGCCCCCACCACAGTCGCTGAGCGCGATGAGGATGAGGAGGACGATGACCAGGACGACGACGAGGACGATCACCGTGCCGGCGCTCATGCCGGTCCCGCTGCCGAGCCCGGGTTTCGGCGGGGGCGGCAGGTGGAAGGCGGCGGCGAGCTCCGGGCCGGGCAAGGGTGCGCAGAACGACACGCTGACCTCGGTCGGGGCCTGCTCGATGCTGATCTTGCCGCCTTCGCCCTGGTACTCGGTGGCTTGTACCCCCTCGCCGATCTCCACCTTCCAGTAGAACTCGCCGATGACGTATTCCACCTCGGCGTGGACGCTCTGTTGGAGCGCGTACGTCCTCCCCTGGTAGCTCGCGGTCGACCCCATCGGCTGGACCTCGCCGGGCGACAGCGGCGTCACGAGCTGCCAGGCGCCGTCCTCTTCCATCAGCCACAGGTAGCCGACGCTCGGTCCGCCGTAGAGCAGGTACTCCCGCCAGCGGTAGCGCTCGCCCTCCACCGTGCAGCCGCGGATGACGAAGCCGATGCAGAGCACGCGCATGCCGCGGAGCTGGCCCTCGGCGCCGAGCGGGACGTACGGCTCCATGGGCGGCCGGGGCACCTGGCCGAGGGCGACGAGGGCGCCGTTCGTGAGATCGCTCGCCGTGCCGCAGTAGCGGCAGACGATGCGCTCCGCGGTCCCCGGGGCGGCGAGCGGGAGATTGCCGCCGCAGTTCGGACAGGCGAGGGCCGTCACCTGCGCGGCGGGCCGCTCCACGGGCACGCCGGCGTCGAGCTGCATCACGGCGGGGTCGATCTGCCGGCCGAGGTAGAGCTTCGGCGGGATGATCCGACCGTCGCCGTAGTCGAGGGTCCCGAACTCGCCCCGCGGCCCCGCGATGTCGACGAAGCCGGTCACCACGCCCGGCGCGGCGACGTGCGGCATCTCGCCCTCGGCCGAGATCACGCGCCGGCGGCCGACCTCGACGACGGTGAACACGCCGTGCCCCTCGAGGTGGACGCGGCCGCCGGGCTGGAGGGAGGCCCACGGGGGCAGCCCGTTCAGCGGGAGCGGCGCCTCGGTGGTCGCGTACCAGCGCCCCTGGGCGTAGGCGACCCACGTCCAGCGGCCGCTGGCCGGGAAGGCGATGAAGATCTCCTGCCAGGGCGCGCCCGGCGCGCCGGCGCGATCGAGCTGCACGCGGCCGTCGACCACGAACGGCTCGTTGCCCCAGCGCCCCGTGACCCCGAGCTGGAGGGGCGTGGGGATCTCGACAAGGTCCGCGACGCGCCCGACGGCCCGGAGGTCCCGGTCGGTGCGGGCGACCACGAACTTGCAGTGCTTGCACACCTGCGCCATCGCGCCCGCGAAGCGAAACGTGATCGGCGCGCCGCACGAGGGGCACGCGGCTGCTCGGTCGAAGGGCGTGCTCACGCGAGCACCATACTAGAAGCGCCGGCCAGGGAAGAGGAAGCGTTTCAAGGCCGCTTGCGCGCCGCGGGCTCGCACAGGCGCGCGTGAACCCGCGCGCGAACCGGCTGTGATCCCGCACGAGCGGTGGTAGGACCGCGCCGATGCCGGCCACCGAGGAGAGCTCGACGGGCGCTCGGGGCGCCCCGCGCGGGGACGCCGGGGCGAGCGCGCCTGCGGCGCAGCCGCTGCCCCGGCTCGTGCACCCCGCGCTCCTCGCGAGCGTGTTCGTCATCGCCACGTCGGGGCTCATCTACGAGCTCATCACCGGCACCCTCGCGAGCTACGTCCTCGGCGACTCGGTGACGCAGTTCAGCTTCGTCATCGGCCTCTACCTGTTCGCGATGGGGATCGGCTCGTACCTCTCGCAGTACATCGAGGGCCGCCTCCTCGAGCGCTTCGTCGAGATCGAGCTCGGCCTCGCGCTCGTCGGCGGGCTCTCCGCGCCGATGCTCTTCCGCGTGTACACCGCGCTCGGGGCGTTCCGCGCGCTGCTCTACGCGCTCGTGCTGCTCATCGGCGTCCTCGTCGGCCTCGAGATCCCGCTGCTCATCCGGCTGCTCAACTTCTCCCTGGATCTCAAGCGGCTCGTCGCGCGCGTGCTCACGCTCGATTACATCGGCGCCCTCGCCGCGAGCCTGCTCTTCCCGTCGCTCCTGCTGCCGCGCCTCGGGATCCACCAGACGAGCCTGTTCTTCGGCCTGCTCAACGCGGCGGTCGCGCTCACGAGCACGTTCCTCTTCCCGCTGGAGCGCTCGGTCGTCGTCCGGCTGCGGTCGCTCTGCGTGGTCGTGATGGCGGGGCTCGGCGTCGCCTTCGCGCTCGTCTCGCGGTTCGTCGAGCGCTCGGAGGCGCTCTACTTCGGCGCGCCCATCGTCTACGCGGCGCAGTCGCCGTACCAGCGCCTCATCATCACGCGGAGCCCGCGCACGACGCGCCTCTTCCTGAACGGCAACCTCCAGTTCTCGTCCGACGACGAGCACCGGTACCACGAGGTGCTCGTGCACCCGGCCGTCGCCGCCCTGGGCCGCGATCCGCGGCGCGCGCTGATCCTCGGCGGCGGCGACGGCCTCGCCGCGCGCGAGCTGCTGCGCTACCCGTCGATCGAGCAGATCCTGCTCGTCGACCTCGACGCCGCCGTCACCGGCGCCTTCCGCGACCTGCCGCTCGCCGCGGCGCTGAACGGGGGCGCGCTCCGCGATCCGCGCGTCGTCGTCCGCAACGAGGACGCGTTCAAGTACCTCGAGGAGTCGACCGAGTCGTTCGATCTCGCGGTCGTCGACTTCCCCGATCCGGGCAACTACGCCGTCGGCAAGCTGTACACCGACGCCTTCTACCACCTGCTCCGGCAGCGGATCTCCGTGCGCGGGCTCGCCGTGATCCAGGCGACGTCGCCGCACTACGCGCGCGAGTCGTTCTGGTCCGTCGTGACGACGCTCGAGGCGGCCGGCTTCAAGGCCGCGCCGCTGCACGTCTACGTGCCGAGCTTCGGCGAGTGGGGGTTCATCCTGGCGGGCGGCGAGGGGCTCGCCGCGCCCGGCGCCCTGCGGATCGACGCGTCGAAGCTCCGCTACCTCGACTCGAGCGGCCTGCCCGAGCTCTTCCGGTTCCCGCGCGATCTCGGCCGCGTCGACGCCCCGGTCAACCGGCTGAACGACCAGAAGCTCGTCTCCGTGTACACGCGCGAGTGGGCGGAGTGGACGCGGTGACCCGGTGAACCGCCGCGGCTTCCTCAGCTCCGTGGCCGCCGGCTGGCTCGTGCACACGGCCGCGCCGGGGCGGGCGCCGCTCGCCGGCGAAATCGTGGGCGCGGCCCACGGCGCGGGCCACCTGCTCCGCGGCGGCGCGCCGCGCGCCTCAGCGTCCGGCCCGGCCGAGCGCGCGGACGTCGTCATCGTCGGCGGCGGGGTGAGCGGCCTGTCGGCCGCGTGGCGGCTCGCCGGCGCCGGGCTCGATCTGCGGGTCCTCGAGCTCGAGCCGCGGCCCGGCGGCACGAGCGCGTGGGGCGAGGACGGCGTCGTGCCCTACCCGTGGGGCGCGCACTACCTGGCCGCGCCGAACGTCGAGGCCCGCGCGACGCTGCGGCTGCTCGAACAGATGGGCGTCGTCACCGGGTGGGACGCGGCCGGCCGCCCCACGTTCGATCCGCGGCGGCTGTGCCACGCGCCGGGCGAGCGGCTGTTCTACGAGGGCGCCTGGCACGCCGGCCTCGCGCCGGTCGACGCGCTGCCGGCCGACGCGGTCGAGGAGCTCGAGCGGTTCCACGCGCTCGAGGAGGAGCTCACGGAGCTCCGAGGCAGCGACGGGCGCGCGGCGTTCCAGATCCCGCTCGACCGCTCGTCGCGCGATCCCGAGCTGCTCGCGCTCGACCGGATGAGCATGGCGGCCTGGCTCGATCGCGAGGGGTACCGCACGCCCTTTTTGCGCTGGTACGTGCGCTACGCGATGCTCGACGACTTCGGCGGCGAGCTCGAGGAGATCTCGGCCTGGGCGGGGCTGCACTACTTCGCGGGGCGCAAGGCGCGCACCCCGGAGCTCGCGGGCAGCCGCTACCTGATCTGGCCCGAGGGCAACGGGCGCCTCGTGAAGGCGCTGCTCGAGCGCGCGGCGCCGCGCGTGTCGCTGGGCGCGCTCGTCACGTCGGTGCGCCCGCAGCCGGGCGGCCGCGTGGAGGTCGACTACGTCGACGTGCCGCGCGGCGAGGCCCGCCGCGTCGAGGCGCGCGCCGCGATCCTCGCGGCGCCCGCGTTCGTCGCGCGCCGCATCTTCGCGGGCGGCGCGGCGGGCGAGCTGCCGGCGCGCGTCGCGTCGGCGTGGCTCGTCGCAAACCTGCACGTCGAGCGGCCCCTCGATCCAAACCACGCGTGGGATTCCGTCCTCTACGGCGCGGACGGGCTCGGCTATGTGGACGCGCGCCACCAGCTCACCGACCTCGCCGCGGGCACGACGCAGCGCTCGCGCCTGGAGGCGCCGATGCAGCGCACCGTGCTGACGTACTACCGCGCGTACGGCGGGCCCGACGTCGCCGGCGCGCGCGCGGCGCTGCTCGGCGCGCCGTGGGCGTCGCTCGCCGAGGGCGTGCTGCGCGATCTCGCGCCGGCGCACCCGCACCTGCGCGACGACGTGGGCCGGATGGACGTCATGATCTGGGGCCACGCGATGCCGCGCCCGCGCCCCGGCTTCCTCGGCCCGCGGCCGTTCGAGCCGGTCTGCGCGCTCGACGAGCGCGTCGCCTGGGCGCACGTCGATCAGCCCGGGATGGCGCTCTTCGAGGAGGCGCATGCGTCGGGCGTGCGCGCCGCCGAGACGATCGCGGCCGCGCTCGGGCTCGCGATCGGCGAGAGCTGGCTCTGAGCTCGCGCGCCCGGGCGAAAGCGCGCGGCGCGGGCGCGCTTTCGCGGCGCGCGGCGCCGCTCGGCGGGAACCCCACGTCCCCTCTCATCTTTCAAGAGCAAAGTGCGTCCGGCGGGCGGGCGCCTCCGGGAGGGTCCGTCGCCCCCGCCGCCGGCCGCTTCTGCCCCGCGTGGAGCCGCCGCGGTGGGAGATCCGGCCCAGGATTTCAGCTTTGCCCTCGCCTTGAACTTGCGCTGCCCCCCGGCTCCGCGTCTACTCTCTGCCCATGTTGCGGACCCGGTTTGCCGGGATGACGGATACCGGGCTCCTCCGGGACCACAATGAGGACAACCTCCTCGTCAGCGAGGAGTACCGTGTGGTGGCCGTGGCGGATGGAATGGGCGGACACCGCTCGGGCGACGTGGCGAGCCAGCTTGCTGTGAGCACCCTCTCGGACTTCCTGTCCGTGACGGTGGGGAGGGACGCCACCTGGCCGTTCCCCGCCGATCCGAACCTCACGGAGGAGGAGAACTACGTCGTCACCGGCCTCAGGCTGGCGAACCGGCGCATCTTCGATCGCTCGCTGAAGACGCTCGCCGACTTCGGCATGGGCACGACGATCGTGGCGGCGATGTTCTCCAAGGACGCCGAGCACGTGACCGTGGGCCACGTGGGCGACAGCCGCTGCTATCGCCTGCGCGACAGCCAGATCACGCAGCTCACCCGCGACCACTCGCTCGTCAGCGACGCGGCGCACATGGCGCCATGGATGACCGAGGAGGAGGTCCGGCAGCTGCCCGCGAACGTCATCACGCGCGCGCTCGGCATCCGCGAGGACGTCCTCGTCGATCTCGTGACGGACGAGACACGCCACGGTGACGTCTACCTCCTCTGCTCCGACGGCCTGTCCGGCCTCGTGAGCGACGATCAGATCCTCGAGCTCGTGATGTCGAGCGGCTCGCTGGACGCGGCGTGCAAGGCGCTCATCGATCGGGCGAACTACTTCGGCGGCACCGACAACATCACGGTCGTCCTCGCCCGCGTCGAGGAGGTCCCCGACGGCAAGCGCGCGTTCGTCGACGAGCCCACGCAGGAGAGCCGCTAGCCCCTGCCGCTCGCCCGCCACCGCCGCCTCCGGGGGCGGCGAGCGCGCGCCGGCGGCACCGGCCAGGCCGTGTGCACCACGGCGGCAGGCGCGCAGGCTCCGGGCGGAGGCTGCGAGCCGGCTCTAGCCGACGGCAGGCGCGCAGGCGCTGAGCCCGCGGCAGGCGCGCAGGCGCTGGCCGACGGCTGGCGCTCCGCTACAGGACGAAGTGATCCATGAGCTGAAGGACCTCCAGGTTCAGCCCCTTCAGCGCGGCGCACTCCCGCTCCACCTCGGCCTGGAAGACGGGCTTGATGTGGTAGAGCATCGTCGGCAGATCCTTCGGCGCGCGGAACTTCTGGAGCTCGACGGCGAGCGTCTGCGGCGTGTGGTGGCCGCTCACGGTCGCGAGCCGCTGCTCCCGATCGGGGAAGCTGACCTCCATCAGCAGCGCGCGGAGGTCCTGCTGCTGGTTCAGCACCTCCCAGAGCCGCTCGGTCGGCCCGGTGTCGCCGCTGTACGCGATCGCCCCGCCGCTCCCCTCGATCACGAAGGCCGACGCGTCGATCGTGTGCGTCACGTGGACCGCGCGCACGAGCCGCCCGGCGACCATCGTAGGGCGCTCCGGCTTGAGCTCGAGGTACTCGATGGTCGGCTGCGCGGGGCTCGGGATCGCCGCGAAATCGGGCCACAGCACGTTGTTGAAGAAATGCTTCTTCAGCGTGCGCAGCGTCTCGCGCGTGCCCGCGATCACGAGCGGCGGGCACCCGAGCTGGCAGCGGTTGTCCGCGATCGTGGCCAGATCGCGGATGTGGTCGAGGTGCGCGTGGCTCACGAGGCACGCCTCGATCTTCGCCTGCTCCTTCACCTCGAGCCCGCTGGTCAGCGAGCCCGCGTCGATCGCGAGGACGTCGTCCACGACGAACGCGCACGTGCGATGCCGGGGGGTCTCCCCGCCGTGGCAGCCGATGACGCGCAGCTCCACGGGCTCAGCTCGCTCCGCCGAACTTCTGCGGCGTCTCCAGGAATTCGATGAAATCCTGAAACCTCCGCATGTCGGTCACCATGATCGCCCCCTGCCCAGGGGGCCCTTCCGCGAGGAGCTTCAGCCGGCGGAGCCGCGCCATCACCTCGTCCACCATTCCTTGCTCGGCGTCGACCTCGCGCGCGATGTCCGCGGGGGTGGCGCGGAGGCGTATTCCTTGCGGCGTCTCTTCCCCGAACGCCTCGGCGTGGCGGGCGAGCGCGAGCATCACCCGCGCCTTGGGGTCCCGGTGCATGAGGATCTCGACGAGCGCGTCCGCCGCGTCGAGCCGCTTCGCGAGCTTCTTGATCAGCCGGAACGCGATCTCGGTGTCCCGCTGCAGCATGGCCTTGAGCTTTCGCGCCTCGACCACGAGGCACCGGGACGGCTCGCTGACGGTGGCCGTCGCGTTGCGCGGCTTGCCGTTCAGGATCGCCATCTCGCCGACGAACTCGCCGGGCCCGAGCACGGCGAGCACCTTGTCCTCGCCCTCGACCGATTTGGTGATCCGCACAGCGCCGGACTGGATGACGAACATGACGTCGCCGGGGTCGCCCTCGCGAAAGAGCACGTCGCCCGGCACGTACTCGCGGCCATAGCGGGCGAACGACGACTCCGACATTGCCCGAGAGTCTAGCGCCGCGCGTGACCGCGGGTCAAAAACCCAGGCAAAGGCTCTCGGCCTCACAAAGCGCGAGGGGCCCTCCAAGCCAGCATGCTTTGGAGGACCCCTCGGCCCGCTTCGTCGGGAGCGGCGCGCGCCGCGTCGACCGCCCGGCGCCGCCGGAGCGCGGCGACGACCGGCGCGCGGCCGGACAGGCGCTCAACCCATGTCGAAGTCGCCCATGCCGCCCATGCCGCCCATGCCGCCCATGCCGCCCATACCCCCCATGCCGCCCATGCCGCCGGGGGCGCCGCCGGCCGCCGGCTTCTCCTTCTTGGGCTTCTCGGCGACGAGGGCCTCGGTCGTGAGCATCAGGCTCGCGACGCTGGCCGCGTTCGAGAGCGCGTGCCGCACGACCTTGGCCGGGTCGATGACGCCGCCGGCGAGCAGGTCCTCGTACGCGTCGGTCGCGGCGTTGTAGCCGAACGTGGCCGCGCCCGACCGGACCTTCTCCACGACCACCGTCCCGTCGACGCCCGCGTTCTGGGCGATCTGGCGGAGCGGCGCCTCGACGGCGCGGCGCACGAGCCGCACGCCGACGTCGCGCTCGTCGTTGAACTTGAGCTGCTCCAGGGCCGAGGCCGCCCGGAGGAGGGCCACGCCGCCGCCGACCACGATGCCTTCCTCGACGGCCGCGCGGGTCGCGTGCAGCGCGTCCTCGACGCGCGCCTTCTTCTCCTTCATCTCCGTCTCGGTCGCCGCGCCGACCTTCACCACCGCGACGCCGCCGGCGAGCTTCGCGAGCCGCTCCTGGAGCTTCTCGCGATCGTAGTCGCTCGCCGTGTCCGCGATCTGCTTGCGGATCGCCTCGATGCGGCCCTTGATCGCCGCCTTGTCGCCCTGACCGTCGACGATGACCGTGTTGTCCTTGTCGATCTCGACGCGCTTGGCCGTCCCGAGGTCGCGCACCGTGGCGCTCTCGAGCTTCTGGCCGAGGTCCTCCATGAACGCGGTCGCGCCCGTGAGGATCGCGATGTCCTTCAGCATCTCCTTGCGGCGATCGCCGAAGCCGGGCGCCTTCACGGCGGCGACCTTGATGGTGCCGCGCAGCTTGTTCACGACGAGCGTGGCGAGCGCCTCGCCCTCGATGTCCTCGGAGAGGATGAGCAGCTCGCGGCCCTGCTTCACCACCTGCTCGAGCAGCGGCAAGAGGTCGGCCATGGCCGAGATCTTCTTCTCGTGGACGAGGATGAGCGGGTTCGTGAGGACCGCGGTCATCTTCTCGGGATCGGTCACGAAGTAGGGCGAGAGGTAGCCGCGGTCGAACTGCATGCCGTCGACGGTCTCGAGCTCCGTCGTCATGCGCTTGTTCTCCTCGACCGTGATCACGCCCTCCTTGCCGACCTTCTCCATGGCGTCGGCGAGGATCTGGCCGATCTCCTTGTCGCCGTTCGCGCTGACGGTGGCGACCTGGGCGATCTGGTCCTTGTCCTTGGTCGGCTTGGCGGCCTGCTGCACGGACTCGATGACCTTCGCGACGGCCGCGTCGATGCCGCGCTTCAGGTTCATCGGGTTGTGCCCGGCCTCGACGAGCTTGAGGCCCTCGCCGAAGATCGCCTGGGCCAGCACCGTCGCCGTCGTCGTGCCGTCGCCGGCCTTGTCGCTGGTCTTCGAGGCGACCTCGCGGACCATCTGGGCGCCCATGTTCTCGAGCTTGCCGGCGAGCTCGACCTCCTTGGCCACCGTGACGCCGTCCTTCGTGACGACCGGCGCGCCCCAGCTCTTCTCGATGACGACGTTCCGCCCCTTGGGCCCGAGGGTCACCTTGACCGCATCGGCGAGCGTGTTCACGCCCTTCAGGATCGCGGCGCGGGCGCCGCGGCTATAAACGATCTGCTTCGCAGCCATCTCTCAATCCCCTCGCGGCCGCGCGGCCGCGTCTGCTAGCGCTTGGGTTCGGTTTCCCTCGATCCGGATCAGGAGGCGGACTCGGTCACGGCGAGCACGTCGTCCTCGCGGATGAGCACGTGCTCCTCGCCGTCGAGCTTCACCTCGGTGCCGCTGTACTTGCCGAACAGCACCTTGTCGCCGACCTTCACCTCGAGCGGGCGAACCTTGCCGTCCTTCAGGACCTTGCCGTTGCCCACCGCAACGACGCGCCCCTCGATCGGCTTCTCCTTCGCGGTGTCGGGGATGATGATGCCCCCCTTGGTCTTCGTCTCGCTCTCGACGCGCTTGACGACAATCCGATCCTGCAGCGGCCTGATTTTCATGGTGGCTCCCTCGTCCTCGGCTGGTTGACTGACCATCGGCTCGCCGGAGGTCCCGTTCGCCCCCCCGCAGGGGCCTTCCGCCCACACGACGAGAGCTAAGTGCCCGGGATCACAGTCGCTTGGCACTCTCCTAGGCCGGTGGCTAAACCGCGGCCGAAAGTAAATCAGTCGCCCGGCACGTCAAGGGCGCGCAGCAGACAGTCGCGACTTTTCCGGGGCCGTCGCCCCCGTGGAATGAAGAAGGAGCTCCTGGAGAGAGCGTCCGGGCAGCCGTCGCAATGCCGTGGGGGCCCCCCTCCAGAGATCGGGCGGCCGAGGGCGAGCGATGACGCTGCGGACGGACGGGACGGCGGCGCCGGACGGTTGCGAGAGAGCGGCAGCGCGAGCGCGGCGGGCTCGATGCGGGTGGAGGGGACGGAGCGAACCCGCGCAAAATGCGCGAAACGCGCAAAACGCCGAGGATTTTCGGCCCCGTGAGGTTTTCTTGGTCGGGTCCGATTTTGATCGCTTGACAACCCCACCGGTCCGAGTAGATTCCGCGGCCCGTGGCGCTGATGAACACAGCGCTGACCCCTTGGGGGATCGTCTAACGGCAGGACGCAAGATTCTGGCTCTTGCTATCAAGGTTCGAATCCTTGTCCCCCAGCCAGGTCGATCAGCTCTGCTATCGGCCTTCTCGACAATACAAGGTCCCATCGTCTAGCGGTTAGGACATCGGCCTCTCACGCCGGTAACGCGGGTTCGATTCCCGCTGGGATCGCCAGCATCACCTCAGCTCTCCTCGCTACCGAGAGCTCCCCTACGTCGCCCTGCGACCGCGGCTGTGGCTCGCGTACCCGCGATGGTGCGCCGCCGGCGTCTGCAGGTCGCGCGGGGAGTCGCGCGGGGAACAGTGCGCGCCGGAGCAGCTCGTCGAGCATCGCCGGGCGCTCCAACCTCGTCGCCCGGCACGTGAGCTTCTCGATGAAGCACGGCCTCGTCGAGGAGCGCGCAGGGTAGCAACGGCGCCCTCCGCTCGAAGTGCGCTACCCTCGGGCCCATGGCGGCGCAGGACGGGGACGAGCTGTTCGACATCTTCGATCGCAGCGGCAAGCCGCTCGGCGTGCGCAAGGCGCGCAAGCTCGTCCACCGCGACGGCGACTGGCACCGGAGCCTCCACGTGTGGGTGGTCCTCGAGCGCGAGCCCGACGGCCGCCGGAGCAGCGCGGAGCCCTGGGTGCTCTTCCAGCAGCGCAGCCCGGACAAGGACACCTGGCCCGGCGCGTTCGAGGTCGCCGTGTCGGGGCACTACCGCGCCGGCGAGGATCTCGCGGAGGCGCTGCGCGAGGCCGAGGAGGAGATCGGCCTGCCGCTCGCGCCGGGCGACGTGATCCGGCTCGGCACGTGCCGCCACAGGGACGACCACGCGCCCGGCATCATCGACTGCGAGCTGGTGGACGTGCTGCTCGCGACCACCCG
Source organism: Sorangium sp. So ce296 (assembly GCF_051529605.1). NCBI lineage: Bacteria > Pseudomonadati > Myxococcota > Polyangiales > Polyangiaceae > Sorangium > Sorangium sp. So ce296. The sequence continues at coordinate 11,211,530 of NZ_CP150325.1, read as the reverse complement.
CCGCGCGCTCGCGGCGTTCCGCCCCGATCCGGCCGAGGTCACCGCGCTGCTGTCGCTCCCGCTCCACGCGGCGCAGCGCCTCGTCCGGGGCGAGGTGCCCAGCGTGACCGGCCTGATGCGGCAAGCGCCGGACGAGAGCGGCGCCGTGAAGATCGCGCCGCGCGACGTGCGGCTCGACGAGTTCGTGGCCGCGCGCGACGGCTACTACGAGCACGCGCTCGAGAGCATCCGCCGCCACGCCGCGGGCGAGACGCCGGCTCCGTGGACGCTCGGCTAGCGCTCCCGCCGAGCTCGTCCTGGCTCCGGCGCGCGGGCGCCGATTTCTTGGGCATCCGCGCCGGGCGGGGCAGAGTCGCGGCCGGAGGCTGCCCGATGAACCGACAGAAGACTCCGAGCGCTGTCCCTCGAGATGCCGTGGGGCGCTACCTGGCGAAGGCCACGCAGGGGAGCGGCGTGCGCGCCGTCGCCCTCGCCGGCGAGGAGGGCGCGCTCCTCGGCGGCGCGCGCTCCGCGGGCGCGGCGAGCGACGACGATCTCGCGCTGCTCGCCGCGCTGGGCGCCGGCTGCGCCGACAGGATCGCCGGCTACGCCGAGCTCGACGAGCTCGTCGATGCGGTCGCCGGCGACGACGACTTCTACGCGACGCGGCTCACGGTGTGCGAGCGGACGCTCTACCTCGCCTCGATCGGCGCGCGCGTCCCGCAGCAGAACAAGGTCGCCGCGGAGCTCGGCCAGATCCTCGCGCCCGTGCTGTCGGCCTGAGGCGGGCGCCCCCGCCAGCTCCCCGCGCCCGCGCTGTCAGCCTGAGGCGCGGCGCGGCTCCGCGGGCCGCCGGGCCCTCTCGGCGGGGCCCGCCGTCGCGACGAGGAACCCTTCGGCCCGGTGCGGGGCGAGGCCGCAGCGCGCGTTCATGCGCTTCGCGATCTCGTCGCCGGCCCGGACGAGCGCGTAGAACCACCGGATCCCGAAGCGATCGTGCCCCTCCCGGAGCGCCGCGGCCTGCAGCGGGGCGCCGAGCCCGCGGCCGCGGTACTCCTCGCGCAGGCAGGTGCAGATCGGCATGCCCGTCCACGAGGGCGCCTCGCCGACGTCGGAGATCCAGAGCGGCGGGGCGCCCAGGAGCCCGAGCTGGGAGAGCGCCCGGGGCCCGCCGTCCTCGGCGGCGTCGGGCCGCGTCAGGACGCACAGGGTCGTGCAGCCGATCAGCGCGCCCCGGCCGTCGCGCAGCGCGAGGGTCACGGAGCGCCCCTCGCCGCCGCGCAGGGTCCAGCCAGGGAGCGGCGCGTGGCCGCTCTCGGCCTGGAGCTCCTGGAGCGACCGGATCGTGGCGTCGTCGTCCGGGGACACCCGGAAGAGGCGGAGGCCCGCCGGAAAGGAGCGAAACCGGCCGAGCCCCTGCACGGCGGCGCGCACCTCGCCGGCCGGGGCGCCCATCACCGAGAGCCCCTCGTCCACGGAGAGCCCGGCCTGGCGCAGCGACGCGGCGAGCGCAGGGAGCTCCGGCCGGGGGGCGTGCAGGAGCACCCGCTCGAAGCAGCGCACGAGCGCCTCGCGCCGCTCCGGCGGCGTCCGCTGGGCGTGCAGCAGGATGAGCGAGCGCCCGTCCGTGGTGATGCCGTCCTGCTCCGCGATCCAGCCGCGCGCGGCGTACAGGATCCGCTGAGCTCGGTAATCCACGGCCTCACCGAAGCAGCCCGGCCCGTCCGCCGGAGCGGGGCCGCGCTGCTGCGGGGCGTCGTCGCGATCGAGGTCGAAGGCAAGCATCATGGCGGCATTCCTCCTGTCGAGAGCGAACGGCGGCTCCCACGAGAGCCCAAAGCCGGCGCGGGGCGCCCGCGCCCTGCACCCGGGCGAGCCCCTGCCGCGCCGCCGAGGTCCACCGGCGTGATGGCCTGAAGCGGCGGTGCGTGAATTCGGGAGAACCCCGCTTTCCCGGCGGCTGTTCAGCCCGCGTGTCGAGACTTCAACTTATCCCTGCTCGGCGATCACGCAAGCCGCGACATGCCATGATCCGGGCAGCGCTCGAGCCGGGACACGCGCGCTCACGCCCGCTTATAAGCCATTGAATTTGCTAATAAAATTGGCCAACATCCCCGTTTGTCCACAAGGCATCTCGCCGTCCGGCGGCGCCGGGGCGTGGACATAGAAAGACCTAGCCTGGAGCGACGCGTGGCGCGGGACGTCGCGCGGGGGAACGCGCGCCGCGGGCGGACCGGCGGGGGCCCTGGACCAGAGAGATCGCCGGCATGACCTCGGCGGTTGAGGACGATCGCGCGCCCTGGTAGGTTGGCGTCCAGTATTGCGTGATGACCACCGCCCTTGTCACCGAACCCGACAGCGCCGCGCCCCTGCTGCCACGTCCGTTCCTCAAATGGGCGGGCGGCAAGGGCCAGCTGCTCCGGCAGTTCCAGCCGCTCCTGCCCGCGTCGTACGGGCGCTACTTCGAGCCCTTCGTCGGGGGGGCCGCGCTGTTCTTCTGCCTGCAGCCGAAACGCGCGACGCTGACGGACGTCAACGCCGAGCTCATCGACTGCTACCGGGCGGTGCGCGACCGGGTCGAGGAGGTCGTCGCCGCGCTGGGCAGCCACGCCTACGAGGAGGCGCATTACTACCGGGTTCGCGACCTCGACCCCGCCTCGCTCACGCTGCCCGAGCGCGCCGCGCGGACCATCTTCCTGAACAAGACGGGGTTCAACGGGCTCTACCGGGTCAACAGCGCCGGCCGCTTCAACGTGCCTTTCGGCCGCTACGTCAACCCGTCGATCTGCAACGCGCCCCAGCTGCGGGCCTGCTCGGCGGCGCTGCAGGGCGTCGAGCTCGAGGTCCGCGACTTCGAGCGCGTGCTCGACCACGCCAGCGAGGGCGACTTCGTCTACCTGGACCCGCCGTACTCGCCCGTCTCGCCGACCGCGAACTTCACCTCGTACAGCGCGGGCGGCTTCAGCTTCCGCGACCAGGAGCGCCTCGCGGCGCTGTTCGCGGCGCTCGACGAGCGGGGAGTCCAGGTGATGCTCTCGAACTCCGATGTTCCCGAGATCCCGCCGCTCTACAAGCGGTTCAAGATCGACCGCGTCGCGGCGCTCCGGAGCATCAACGCGAAGAGCGACGCCCGGGGACGCGTGGGAGAGATCGTGATCCGGAACTACGCGACCCGGCGGAGCCGCAAGGCGGCGGCGGACAAGGCGGGCTGAGCCCCGCGCCGCCGCCGGGCGCGCGCCTCAGTCGACGGTCTTCGACCCGTGCTTCTTCGGATCGGGGGCGGCGCGCTCCTCGGCGTACGCCATCGCCACCTCGATCTCCTCGTGGATCTCGCTCGAGGTGACCTTGTTCCCCGACGGATCGACGGCCTCCCACACGAAGCCACGGAGCTCGCCCGGGCGCTCCGGTCTCCAGCGGACCCGCAAGGTCCAGCCGTTGATCTCGGCGGTATACCCACCTTCCTCGTGATCTCGCTGCCATGCCGAGACCGTCGGGTGCTTCAGCATCGCGAGGTCTCCGGAGCAGCGAGGCGAGAGGACAAAAGAACTGTTCCCGAATGGCCGCGCTCCCCCCCCGAGCAACGCCGCCGTCCGGGAACACGGGGAAGATAGCAGGCGCCCCGGGCCGGGCGATCAGGCAGGCGTGTGTTCCTCATGGGGGTGCACCTTACTCCAGTCCCAGCGCGCGCCGAAAGGTGTCGCAGGCGCGGGCGGGCCGTCGGCATGGGGCAGCGTGAACAGCGCAGGCGCCATCGCGCGGACGGGCGGCGCCAGCGACAGGCGCCCCATGCTACGAAGCCCTCATGGGGGCAGGAATCGTCGTCTTTTTCGGGCTCGCGCTCGTCGGCTATCTCCTGGTTGCCCCGCTGGTGGCCTTCGTGTTCGCCGTCCGGGCCAACCGGCGCAACGAGGATTTGCTGCTGCGGATCCACGCGCTGGAGCACCGGCTGGCCGAGCTCTCCGGGCAGCGCGGGCGCCCCGAGCCGACCGCCGCGGTGGAGAGCCCGCGCAACGCGCAACCCGTGGAGCCGGCGCGAGCTGCCCAGGACGCCCTCACGCCGCCGTCGGTCGCGCCCCCAGCGGCCACCGGGGCCGCAGGCGCGCTGCCCGCGATCGACGAGGGGTCCGCCGGAGCACCGCCTGCGTTCGGCGCAGGTGCGGCGCCCGCGCTCGGCGCAGGTGCGGCGCCTGCAATCGGCGCAGGGGCGGCGCCTGCAATCGGCGCCGGCGCACATCCTGGGCTCGGCGCTGCCGGCGCGCCGCCGGGGATCGCGTTCCCGGACGTCACCACCGACGCCGCCGGCGCGCCGCCGGCGATCGCGCTCCCGGAGACCGCCGCCCCCCTCCCGCCTCGCCTCGCGGCGCCGCTCGACGAGAGCGCCGCCAGCGCCGCCTCGGCCGCGCGCCACGCAGGCCCGGAGACACCCACCATCGAGGAGAGGCTCGGCCTCACCTGGCTCACCCGCGCAGGCGCGGCGACCTTCCTGCTCGGCGCGCTCTTCTTCTTCAAATACGCCTCGGACAACGCCTGGATCGGTCCCCTCGGGCGCGTGGCGATCGGCGCCGTGACCGGCGCCGCGCTCCTCGCGGCGGCCGAGGTGCTCCGCGGGCGAACGCAGCGCCGCTTCGTCCACGCGCTCATCGGCCTCGGGCTCGCGGTCCTGATCGTGTCGGTGTGGGCGAGCGCCGCGCTGTACGAGCTCATCCCGATCCCCGCCGCTTTCGCGGCCGACACGGTGCTCCTCCTGCTCGGCGCCGCGCTCGCGCTCCGCCACCGCGGCGAGGCGATCCTGATCCTCTCCCTCGTCGCCGGGTTCCTCAACCCGGTCGTGCTCTCGACCGGGCAGGACCGGCCGCTCGTCCTGTTCAGCTACCTCCTGCTCATGACGAGCGTCGTCCACGCGGTGGCCGCAAAGCTCGGCTTCCGCGTCGCGCCCTGGCTCGCGCTCGCGGGCCACGCGGCGCTGTTCTGGGGCTGGTACGATCGGCACTTCGACGCGAGCGCTCCCCCGGACGGCGGAGACCCGAGCGCGCTGCCCTGGCTCGACGCGCCGGGCCAGGCGCTCCCAGGGCCCTACCTCCCGCTCGCCGCCCGCGCCGTGCCGCTCGCGTTCGTCGGGCTCGCGGCCTTGCAGGGCCTCCTGCGCGCGCTGTGGGCGCGCCGCGCGACCGCCGCTCCCGGCGCCGCGCCTGCCCCGACCGCCGCCAGCGGCGCGGCGTCCGCCCCGGGCGCCGCTCCCGACGCCGCGCCTGCCCCGACCGCCGCCAGCGGCGCGGCCACGACCGTCCCCGCGCCGGCCGGCGGCGTCCCCGGCGCGGCGCCCGCGGACGCCACCGCGCTCGCCGCCGCCTCGCTCGCGCTCGCGCACGCAGGCGCGGGCGCGCTGCTCTTCGACGCCCCGCGCGCGCTCGCCGCCGCCGCCATCGCGCTCGCGATCGCGGCGACCGTCGCGCTGCGCGCGCTCGGCGAGAGCAGCTGGCTGCTGGCGCCGATGGGCTCCGCCTTTCTCGCGTTCGCCGCGACGTTCGCGGACGCGCCGGCGCCGCACCGGACGGCGCTCGCCGCGCTGGTCGCGCTCTGGATGCTCGTCTACCTCGCCGGCTGGCTCCGCGGTGCCGGGGCCTTCGGCCGCCTCGATCGGAGGACCGCCGTCGCGTGCTCGGCCGGCGCGGCGCTCTTCGCCTGCACCGCGGGCATGCTGTTGCTCGAGGCCGAGCCGGCGCTCTTCGCGGTCGCGATCGCGGGCGCCGCCGCCGTCGCGGCGTGGATGGCCGCGCGCGCCGAGCTCCCTGCCCTGCTCCTCGTCGCGGCGGCCGCCTCGGCAGGCGCGCTCGCGGCGGCGGCGCCGCGCGCGCTCGCGCCGGACGACGCGGCCGCGCCGGCGGCCGTCGACGCGGGCTTCCTGGGCGCGTCGGCGCTCGTCATGCTCGTGTTCCTCGGCGCCGTGGGCGCCTCCGCGCGGCGCCCGCGCGAGCCCGGCGCGACGGCGCTCGCCTGGTCCGGCGCGCTCGCCGCCAGCGTGGCGACGCTCGGGTTCGTCGCGGCCGCGCTGGGCGCGACGCCCGAGGAGACGCCGACGCTCCGCGCGCTGCTCACCGCCGTCGCCGGCGCCCTGGACCTCGCGCTCGGCGCGGCGCTCCTGCGCGCCGGCGCGGCGCGCGCCGCCGATCGCGTCGCCCTGCTCCTCGGGCAGGCCCTCGCGCTGTTCGCCGCGGCCGTCGCCTTCGGGCTCGGCGGGGCCACGGTCACCGTGGTCTGGGGCATCCTCGCGGCGGTCGCGGCGGCCATCGCCGCGCGCACCGGCGAGCGCGCCTGGCTCGTCGTCACCTCGTTGCTCTTCCTCGCCGCCCTCGCGCGGGCGCTCGGCGTCGATCGGGTCGAGACCGAGGCGCTCGTGACGACCTGGTTCGACACGCGCGGCCGCGACGGGGTCATGGCCGTCCCCGTCCTGCTCAACGCGAGGGCGTACGCGTTCGCCGGCGTGAGCGCGGCCCTGCTGGCCGCAGGCCGCCTGCTGTCCCGCGCCGGCGTCGCGCGCGCCGAGACCGCCGGGCGCGCCGTCCACCCCGCGCGCGCCGGCCTCCGCGCCGCGGGGCTCACGGCGCTCGGCGCAGGGTACGCCTTGCTCCTCGCGACCGTCGTCATCGAGGTGCGGAGCGCGATCACCGCGCTGCCCCCCGCGCCCCCCGCCCCGCTCGACGCGGCCGAGTTCGCAGAGCTCGCCGTGCAGCACCGCGCCGCCCTCGAGGGCCAGCAGGGCAGCCTCGCCATGGCGACGACGCTCGTGCTCGCGCTCGCCGCCATCGCGCTGCTCACGGCGGGGTTCGCGGCGCGCGACGCCTTCCACCGGTACGCCGGGCTCTCGCTGTTCGCCGTCACGATCGCGAAGCTCGTGGCGTGGGACGTCTGGCACGTGGAGCGCATCTACCAGATCGCGCTCTTCACCGGCGTCGGCGCGCTGCTCGTCGGCGGCGGGTTCCTCTACGCGCGGTTCGGCCGGCGCCTCGTGACGCTCCTGCGCGCCGGGCCGAGGGGCGCGGCCGGGCTCTTCGCGCTGCTCGCGGCGACCGGCCTCGCGCGGCCCTCCGAGGCGCAGACCGTCGCGCCGCTGCCGACCGAGAGGCACGCGCTCGTCCGGCCGATCGACGGCGTGGACGCGGCCGGCGACCACCGCATCGACGTCGATCTCGACCTCTACCGCGAGAGCCGCGCCGAGGACCTGCTCGCCGATGTCCGCATCGCCGGGCCCGACGGCGCCGAGGTGCCGTACGTGCTGCGCGAGACGGGCGCCTCCCCCTCCTCCGGGCGGATCGCCGCCACGATGCTCGATCCGGGCGTCGACGCCGCCGGCGTGGCGCACGCGGCCTGGGCCCTCGACGCGCCCGGTACGCGCCACTGCCGGGTCGAGCTCAGCGTCCTCGGCGGCAGCTTCCTCCGCGAGGCGCGCGTCGACACCGGCGCGGACCCGAGATCGCTCAGCGAGGTGGCGCGCGGCACCTACGTGTACCGGATCCCGCAGGGCGCCGAGGCCGTCGAGCACCTCTCGGTGGCTTATCCCCTCTCGCGCGCCGCCCTCGTCCGGATCCGCCTCGTCCCCGAGCGCGCCCCGGCGCCCGGGGCGGCCGCGGACGTCCGGATCACGGGCGGCACCGTCGCGTGCGAGCCGCCGGCCGCCGCCGAGAAGGCCGCGCTACTGCCGCTCGCGATCGTCGAGACGCGGCGGGACGCCGACGCGCAGGCGACCCTGGTCACGCTCGACGCCGGCGCCGACGGCGCGCCGCTGCACGCCGTCCTCCTCGACGTCGCCACGCCGGAGTTCAGCCGCCGGGTCGACGTCGCCTCGACCACCTACCGCGCGGTCTGGCCTGCCGTGGGGAGCGGCCAGATCCATCGGATCCGCCCGCGCGGCGAGGCCGGGCCGGCGCTCGCGTCGACGCGGATCCCGCTGAGCCCGACGCGGAAGCGCTTCCTGCGCCTCACGATCCACGACGGCGACTCGGCGCCGCTCTCCCTCTCGGGCGCGCAGGGCGAGGTGCGGGCCCGCGAGATCGTGTTCCGCGCCGCCCAGCCCGGCCCGCACCGGCTCTACGTCGGCGACGCCCTCGGCAAGCGCCCTCGCTACGACTTCGGCGACGTGCTCGACCGCGTCGAGCGCGAGCGTCCGCCCGTCGCCGCGAGGCTCGGCGCCGCGCAGGCCAACCCGGGCTTCGGCGCCGCCCCGGTCGCGCGCGACCTCCCGTTCACCGAGCGACACCGCGCGCCGATCGGGGCCGCGCTGGCCCTCGGGCTGCTGGCGCTCGCTGCGTGGGCCGCGCGCCTCCTGCGGCGAGGGGCCGAGCCGCCCGACGACGGGTCCGTGCCCGCGCGGCAGGGAGCAGCAGACAGGGAGCCGCGGCCGTGATGGGATTGGATGTGCGACGGGCAGCCGGAAACACGAGGACCCTCCGGCGGTCCGAGCGACCATCGAGGGATGCACCATGAGAGGCCGGCGCTTCATCTACTTGGGTCTCTGTGCGAGCGTCGGGGCGGCGCTCTGGTCGTCGAGCGGGTGCTCCGCCGCATCGCGCGACCAGCAGGCGCCCGGCCCGGTCGGCCGGGGCGTGGGCGGGGGCGCGACGAGCGCCACGACGGCGGAGGCCGGCGCCGGCGGGGGCCCCGCGGGGGCGAGCTCGGGGATCGATTTCGGCCACGGCGGCGCGCCGAGCAGCGAGCCCGAGCAGCGCGACAACGACGGTGACGGGTTCACCGTGGAGGACGGCGACTGCAACGACGACGACGCGAACGTCAACCCGGGCGCCCTCGAGGTCGCGATCACCGAGCCTGACGACACCGGCGTCGTGCCCGAGCCGGCCGACGAGGACTGCGACGGCGAGATCGACAACGTGCCGCCGACGTGCGACCGGAACATCGCGCCCGCCGATTTCGACGCCATGCACGGGGCTCACGCCGTCGACCTCTGCGCCAAGGCGTCGCCCGGCGACAGGAGGTGGGGCGTGCTGAGCGCGGCGTACGTGCGCGGCGACGGCTCGCGCGCGGAGCCCACGCCGGCGGTCGGCGTGCTCGACTCGTTCGGCCCCAACGTGCACGTGCAGGGCGGGGACCGCATGCTCGTCCTGTCCACGGGCCGCGCCCGGATCGCCCACTGGCCGGGCGCGTGCAACATGCCGAGCTGCACGAACTACGGCCCGGGGGAGGCGCCGCCCGGCTTCCCGCAGGACAACCCGGACTGCCCTCCTTCGTCGAACATCAACGACGACATCGGCCTCGAGCTCGTCATCCGCACGCCGACGAACGCGACCGGCTACGAGTTCGCGTTCAAGTTCTACACCTTCGAATACCCGGAGTTCATCTGCGACCACTTCAACGATCAGTTCCTCGCGCTGGCCACGCCGGCCCCGCCCGGGTCGCTCAACGGCAACCTCTCGTTCGATAGCCTGGGCAAGCCGGTCAGCGTCAACATCGGCTTCTTCGATGTCTGCGAAGGGTGCGACCTCGGGGCCGACGAGCTCGAGGGCACCGGGTTCGGCCTGTGGGACGACGCCGGCGCGACCGGCTGGCTCCGCACGCAGGCCCCGGTGAAAGGCGGCGAGGAGCTCAAGCTGCGGTTCATGATCTTCGACACCGGCGACGCGGATCTCGACTCGACCGCGCTCGTCGACGGCTTCAAGTGGGTCGCGAACGGCGGCACGGTCGCGGTCGGGACCGCGCCCGTCGAGGATCCCCAGTAACGCCGGCGGCCGCCTCCCGGCCGCACCCCGGCGGCGCCGCGCGCGCGGCCGTGCGCCCCCGCAGCGCCCCGCGCGACGGCGTGACCACGCGTCGGCGTCCCACGACCGCGCCGGCGACTCTCGCGCCTGCGGATCGCGGATCGATATTTCACCGCCTGGATTGTTGCGCTGGGCGATACAATGCGGCCATGCGGCTCCCGTCCTTGGAGAACCTCGCCTGCTTCGAGGCCGCGGCGAGGACGCTGAACTTCCGGACCGCGGCGCGCGCCGTCGCGCTCAGCCCCGCGGCGTTCGGCCAGCGCATCCGGCAGATCGAGGAGCAGGTGGGCGCCCCGCTGTTCGAGCGGACCACCCGGCGGGTGCACCTCACGCCGCAGGGGCTCGCCTTGCTGCCGCGCGCCCGCCAGTGCCTGGCCCTCGCCGAGGACTGCCTCCGCGGCGCGATGAGCCCCGCGCCCGCCCCGGTCGAGCTGACGCTCGGCACGCGCTTCGAGCTCGGGATGTCGTGGATCGTCCCCCAGCTCGGCGCGCTGACGCGACGGCGCCCCGAGCTCATCCTCCACCTCTACTTCGGCGCCTCCGACGATCTGCTGCGGCGCCTCTCCGACCGCAGCGTCGATTGCGTGGTCACGAGCGCCCGCTGGAGCGCCGCGAGCCTCGCGGCGGAGACGCTGCACGAGGAGCGCTACGCCTTCGTGGCCTCGCCCAGGCTGCTGCGGCGCGCGCCGTTCTCCCGCGCCGAGCACGCCTCGCGGCACTGCCTGCTCGACGTCGACGCGACCATGCCGCTGTTCCGGTACCTCGCAGACCAGGCGGGCGGCTTGGGCCGCTTCGCGTTCGCGCGCCACCGCTGGGTGGGGCTCGGCGCCGCGATGAAGACGCTGGTGCTCGCCGGCGAGGGCGTGGCCGTGCTGCCGCTCCACATGGTCGCCGCCGAGCTCCGCGGCGGCAAGCTGAAGCGGCTCCTCCCGTCGGCGTCGCTCGCGCGCGATCATTTCCGGCTCGTCTACCGGCGCGACGACCCGCGGAGCTCGCTCTACGCGAAGCTCGCCGAGTCGCTGCGCGCCGTGCCGATCCAGTGAGCGCGCCGGCCCCGGCGCGCCGCGGCCTCGGGTAGACTCCCGGCCGAGGATCATGAGCGAGCCCCCCCACGGCGGCGCGTGCTGCCGCAGGACGCCGATCACGGCGCAGGACATCAACGGCGGACCGGACCCGACCCGCCGTGTCCCCTTCGTCATCACGGCGCCCGGCCAGTACGCGCTGGTCGAGGACGTCGACTGGGTGGCGGCGGACGAGAACGCGCGGGCGATCACGATCGCCAGCGACGATGTCACGCTGGACCTGTGCGGGAGGACGCTGCGGCAGATCGACCCTCCGGCGCCCGCCCGCGCCCCGGATCCGAGCGCGCGGCCGTGCCGGGGCGAGGTCGTCTCCGGGAACGTGGGCGTCTACGCCGAGGGGCGTCGCCGGCTCGTCATCAAGAACGGCGGCGTGCTCGGGGTCCAGGGGGTGGGGATCGTCGCCAAGGCGTGCTGCCAGGTGGATCTGATCGGCCTGTCGGTCAGGCGGTGCGGCGGCGACGGGGTGGTCGACACGACCTTCCTGCGCCGCAACGGCGGGATCTTCGTGATGGGCGCGCAGGACGCCGAGGGCAACATCGCCTTTGCGTCCGACATCCGGATGCTCGACTGCGTGTGCTCGGAGAACACGAGCCGGCTCGATTTCGTGGTGACGCTGGGCGCGCTCGTCCTGTTCTGCGACGACGTGGAGGTCAAGCGGTGCGTGTTCAACCGCACCGCGAACACCAGCGCTGAGCCGAGCGGGGTGCAGTTCAACGTCGTCGGCGCCGACTTCGTCATCTGCCGGAACGTGCTCGTGGAGGACTGCGAGGCGCACGACAACACGTCGGGCGGCGAGCCGGCCGGCTTCTTCGCCTGGGGCGAGAATTACAAGTTCCTGCGCTGCCGGGCGAACCGGAACTTCACGCTCACCGGCAACCGGGCGTGCGGATTCAACATCTCGACCACGAACAACCTCGAGATGGTCGATTGCGAGGCGGACGGGAACTACAACGCGAACCCGGCCGCGTCCGCCGACGCGGTCCGCGATTTCTCCGCGCTCGGCTTCCGCATCGGCCGGGCGGTGTTCCGCGCGTCGATCGAGGGCTGCCGCGCGCTGGGCAACCACAGCGTGGGCGCGAACGCGCCCGCCGCCGGCTTCGCGCTCCACGCGACCGGCCAGGTGGTGCTGCGGCGCTGCGTGGCCCTGGGCAACAGGAACGCGAGCGGGACGGCCGAGAACGACGGCCTCGCGGCCGGGTTCATCGCGTCGGCGCCGCTCGCGGACCCGGGGGGCGGCCTGGTGGGCGGCGAGGGCAACGCGTTCATCGACTGCATCGCCGACGGCAACACGGTGCACCGCGCCCCCCTGTTCGTGCAGCCGCCGGCCCCGCCGGTCGACGCCGGTCCGTCGCGCGGCGACCCGCGGAAGGGGGCGGGTTTCCTGCTCGACCGGCAGAAGGACGCGCGGATCGTCGGGTGCAATGCCGCCAACAACGACGGAAAAGGGATCTGGCTGCGGGGGTGCGCGCGCGCGCTGGTCGAGGGAAACACGCTGTCGGGGAACACGCTTTACGGCATCCAGAACGAGGATCCCGCCGGGTTGAGCGCCTTCCTGGGCAACCGGGCGCACCTGAACGGGTCTCGCCATCGCCACAGCTACGTCGGCCTGCCCCCCGGGACGCCGATCCGCAAGTGGACGCTCGGCGCCCCTCCCCCGGACGGCCCGTGGGGGCCGGTGGACAACCTCAGCGTCCGGATGCCCTGAGGCGAGACGCGGACGTCGCGCCTCCGGAGAGAGCCGCGCCGCTCGGCGTTCGCCTCGCCGGCCTCGCTCCGGCGCGCGTCAGCGGTTCCCGTCCTGCGCCTGCTCGGCGCGCGCCCGGACGGCCGCGACGGCGCGCGCCGAGCCGTCCAGGTTCTCTGCGTTGAGGAGGCTCTTCGGCAGCGGCAGCTTCGGCCGGAGGAAGACCTCGAGGGACACGCGCGTCGTCCGGGCGTCGATCTTCTCCAGCTGCCAGGTGGCCTGGAGGTCTTTCACGTTGCCGGCGACGAAGCGTGACGAGTAGGTCTCGACCCCGTCCACGAGGGCGGCCTTCTGGAACTCGATGCGCGCCCACATCGTGACGGCGCCCTGCAGCGCCGAGACCTCCATGTAGATATCCCATCCGCCTGCGGGCGTGCGCCCGAGCACGCGGCACTTCTTGTAGTGCGGCATGAACTCCGGATAGCGCTCGAACGAGAGCACGGTGGCGCGCACGCGCTCCAGCGGGGCCTTGACGACGGCCGTCGACCTTCCGCGCGAGAACCCGGTGCTGCCGATCGGGACCGCCACGCTCGCGATCCCTGCCGCGTCCGGCGCCGGCTGCGCGCGCTCGCCGCCGTCGTCGCTGGCGGCGGCAGGCACGACATCGCCGCTGTCGCGCTGCGAGAGCGGCAGGCTCGGTGCATCCAGGGTGCTCCCTTGTTCACCGGCGCCGCACGCGGCGATCGCGAGCGCGAGTCCTCCGGAGAGCGAGGGCTGGATCAGGACGCGATGGGCGATGGTGGTCGAGCGAGTTCTCCCCATGACCGCCGAGCTTGCCAGCGACGTGCCCGCCGCCGCCCTCCGGCGCTGATACCGCTCCGCACATCAACGCTCAGGCCCCACCCCACCCCGCCGCCAAGAACGGATCCCCTCCCCACCGCCCCCGCTCGCCCCCGGAGAACAGGGAACCCTCCCCCCCTAAAGCGCCCCACGCGCACACCCCCGTCCCCTCCGAATCCAGCCGACTCTCTCCCCGCCAATTCCGTCCACCTCTCTCTCCCCCCTCTCTCTCCCTCTCTCCCCCGACCGTCGCCGGGGCACACCCGCACAGGAGACGGGCCCAGATCGGCGTTTTCGGCGCGCAGGCGTACTTCCTGTACGCCGAGCACCGAAAACGTCGAGATGGGCCCGTATCCGAAGCGGGTGTGCCCCTAGAATTCACCGGAGAGGTAGGCGGTTAGGCTGGGGATGGGGACGCCGGTGGGGCGGCCGAACTGCCAGTCTGCGGACTCGACGCTGACGCCGCCGATGTCGAGGTGGATGAACGGGAGCGTCCCCCCCTTGAGCCCCGAGGCGATGTCGAGGAACGCGAAGGGGAACTGGTGGCCGCGCGGCGTGTTCACCGAGGCGAGGCGGTTCGACGACACCACGTCCTCGGCGCTCGACCGCGGCGCGACGAACGCGTAGTCCTCGCGCCGCGGCCGCACGCGCTCCATCGGCTCGCCCCAGCGCTCCGCGAGGACGTCGAGCCGGTCGAGCTCGGGCCGGGCGGCGGCGTTGCCGATCGCGCCGGTGTACGGCCCGTGGGCGCGGTAGACGTGCCCCGTCAGCGTCGCGACCGAGAACAGGATCGGGTCGGCGGCGCCGCTCATGGCGAGCTCCCGCGCGAGCGCGAGCAGGTCGGCCAGGATGAGGCGCCCCTCGGCGTCGGTGTTGCCGATCCGCACGCGCACGCCGGCGCGGCTGCGGATGATCTCGTCGCTGACGTACGACTCCTCGCCGATGCTGTTGCGCACGAGCCCGAGCAGCCCGACGATGCGCACGCCCTCCAGGCCGAGCGCCGCGGCCGCGCGCACGAGCCCGGCGACCGCGCCGGCGCCGCCCTTGTCGCGGGACATCCCGGCCATGTGCCCGTCGGTCTTCAGGTCGACGCCGCCGGTGTCGTAGGTGACGCCCTTGCCCGCGAGCATCACGGTGCGCCGGATCTCCCCGCGAGGCCGGTAGTCGAGCCGTACGACGCACGGCCGGTGCCGCTCGACCACCCGCGACGCCCGCGAGACCGCGCTGATGAGCGGGTAGTCGTCGACGTTGCGCTCGATCTTGACGAGCACGCCCGTCCTGGCGAACGCCGCCTCGCACATCTCGGCGACGCGGCGGGGCGCCATCCGCTCCGGCTCGGTGCCGGTGATGTCGCGGCAGAGCGCGCGGCCGACCTCGATGGCCGCGATCTCGCGGGCGCGCGGCTCGGGCAGCCCGAGCACCCCGAGCGACTCGGCCGAGCGCGGGGCCATCTCCGCCTCCCGCGCCTCCAGCGGGGTCCACTGGCTCCCGAGCGCCGCCAGGGCGCCCACCTCGATCGCCCGCGCGAACCGCGGCGCGGACGGCGCGCGCACGACGAGCAGCGGCCGGCTCGCCCCCGCCTCCACCGCCCGCGCGAAGCCGGCCGCCGCCGCCTCCGCGATGGAGCGGACGTCGTCGATGTCCTCCGAGAGCGCCCCCGCCGGCGCGAGCACCAGACGCCCGCCGGGCACGCCGGGCGCTGGCAGGACGAGCGGCGCACACTTGCCCTCCAGCGCGCAGTCGACGCGCGCGGCCGCCTCGACCACCGCGCCGATCGCGGGCCCGAGCCCCCCTGCGTGCTTCGCGATCGGCGACGGCGCGACGAGGACGACAGCATCGCAGCCCGCGGTCGCCGAGGTCGACTCGGCGAGGGCGTTCGCGGGCAAACCCGCCAGCGAAGTGACATGCACCATGGCGGCGGATGATGTCACAGGGGTCAGCATTTTTGCAGCATCCGTCGCCGCCCGGCAGGGTACCGACACCTGCCCCGATGGCCGCTGGCCGGACGTGGCCGGCCGCCGCGTGCCCGCGCCGCGGCCAGGGCGAGCTCGCCCGCAGGCGCGATGGCGCGCGCGTCCGCCCCGACGGTCACGGTCGCGGCCGAGCGCCGCCGCCGGCCGCGCTCCCTCCTCGCGCGGCGCGGGAGAGCGCTCGTGGTCGGGAATGGAGGGGAATCGGAGCGAGAGGAGCGAGAGGAGCGACGGAGAGGCGCGCTTCAGGAGAAGAGCACGACGCTGCGGATCGACTCGCCGCTGTGCATGAGGTCGAGCGAGCGGTTGATGTCGTCGAGCGGCATCGTGTGCGTGATGAGCTCGTCGATCTTGATCTTGCCCTCCATGTACCAGTCGACGATCTTGGGGACGTCGGTGCGCCCCCGGGCGCCGCCGAACGCGGTGCCCTTCCAGACGCGCCCGGTGACGAGCTGGAACGGGCGCGTGGAGATCTCCTCGCCGGCGCCGGCGACGCCGATGATGATGCTCGTCCCCCAGCCCTTGTGGCAGCACTCGAGCGCCTGGCGCATCACCTTGACGTTGCCGATGCACTCGAAGCTGAAATCGGCGCCGCCCCGGGTCAGGTCGACGAGGTAGGGCACGAGATCTCCCTGCACCTCGTTCGGGTTGACGAAGTGGGTCATGCCGAACTTCTCGGCCAGCTCACGCCGCTTCGGGTTGATGTCGACGCCGACGATGAGGTCGGCGCCGGCCATCCGGGCGCCCTGGATCACGTTGAGCCCGATGCCGCCGAGGCCGAAGACCACCACGTTGTCGCCGGGCCGCACCTGCGCGGTGTTGACGACGGCGCCGATACCCGTCGTCACGCCGCAGCCGATGTAGCAGACCTTGTCGAACGGCGCGTCCTCGCGGATCTTGGCGACGGCGATCTCGGGAAGGACGGTGAAGCTCGAGAACGTCGACGTGCCCATGTAATGGTGAATCCGCTCGTTGCCGATCGAGAAGCGGCTCGTTCCGTCCGGCATGAGCCCTCGGCCCTGCGTGGCGCGGATGGCCTGGCAGAGGTTGGTTTTTCCGCTGGTGCAGTAAGAGCACTGCCGGCATTCGGGCGTGTAGAGGGGGATGACGTGATCGCCCTTCTTGACGCTCTTCACCGACGGGCCGACGTCGACGACGACGCCCGCGCCCTCGTGGCCGAGGATCGCGGGGAAGAGGCCTTCCGGATCCTTGCCCGAGAGGGTGTAAGCGTCGGTGTGGCAGACGCCGGTGGCCTTGATCTCGATGAGGACCTCGCCTTCGCGAGGGCCCTCCACCTGGACGTCCTCGACCGTGAGCTTCTCGCCGGCCTTGTGGGCCACGGCTGCGCGCGCTTTCATGATCGGTGGTTCTCCTCCCGCAAGCGGGGCGTTCGGGGCCCGAGCGGCGCCCGAGCCCCTCCAATAGCCGGCCGGGGAAGCAGGTTTCAAGGGGGACCCGGCCGGCCCCGCCCGCGCCACCGCCCCGCCCGCTCGCGTCGCGGCGCGCGCCGGCGCGGCCCGCTCGCCCCCATTTCGGCGGCCCCGCCCGCGCGCCCGGCCTGGCGCGCTCCCACTCCGCCCCACAGCGACGCGCGCCGCTCGTGGGGCAGACGACCTCTGTCGTGCAGAGGCATTGCGCGCCGTTCACGCGACCTCGCGAGAAGCTGCTCTCGGCCGGCGAGGCAGGGATTCGGATGGCGCTCGTGGACCGGCGAGCGTACCATCGCTCCGTTATCCTTATGCGCACCGCTCGTCGCATACCCGGTCACCGCGCCCTCACCGCAGCAGCCGCGCTGTCCCTCGCCGCCTGCTCGGGAGGCAGATCGCCTGGAGACGCGGCCGCGGGCGAGGACGGCGGCGGGGGGAGCGCCCCCTTCGAGGGCGGCCAGGGGGGCCTGGGCGGCGGGCAAGGCGGGCTGGGCGGCGTCATGGAGTGTGT
The DNA here is from genome assembly GCF_051529605.1 of Sorangium sp. So ce296. Taxonomy (NCBI): domain Bacteria; kingdom Pseudomonadati; phylum Myxococcota; order Polyangiales; family Polyangiaceae; genus Sorangium; species Sorangium sp. So ce296. The sequence continues at coordinate 11,194,270 of NZ_CP150325.1, read as the reverse complement.
CGACGAGTGCCCTGCGGAGAAGGGTGGAATCAAGATCGGGTGCGAGACGCGCTTCATGTTCGGAATGAACTACGCGTGGCACAACTTCGCCGGCGATTTCGGCGGCATCGCCGCGTGGGACAAGCGCGGCGTCGCGGCCGAGGCCGAGACGCATGCGAAGAACCTCGCCGGCATCCGCGCGCACGGGGCGAGCGTCGTGCGGTGGTGGATGCTGCCGGAGCTGCGGGGTGAGGGCGTCGTCTTCGACGCGAACGGCAACCCGACCGGCCTCGGCGGGACGACGCGGGGTGACGTCGAGAAGGCGCTCGAGCTCGCCGAGCAGGCGGACGTCCACCTCATGTTCTGTCTCTTCTCCTTCGACAACTTCCATGCGACCCGGGTCGACGCCGACGTGAGGACGGTCGGCATTGCCCCGCTCGTGACGGACGCCGCGCGGCGCGCGGCGCTCCTGGAGAACGTCGTCAGGCCGCTCGCCCAGGCGGTCGAGCAGAGCCCGTACCGGCACCGGATGGTCGCCTGGGACGTCATCAACGAGCCCGAGCTGGCCATGACCGGCCCGAGCCCGTACGGCGACCCCGACTACGACCCGGATCCCCAGGTGGAGCCGATCGCGCACGAGCAGATGGAGGCCTTCCTCCGCGACACGATCGGGGTATTGCGCGCGGAGAGCAGGGCGCTCATCACGATCGGCTCGGCCTCGATGAAGTGGGCGCGCGCGTGGACGACCACCGACGTCGATTTCTACACATTTCACATGAACGACCGGGTCAACCGCTACTGGCCTTACAACCAGTCGCCCGCGGACTACGGCATCACCGACAAACCGGTCGTCATGGCCGATTTCCCCGTCGCCGGCCTGGCCACGGCCACCCTGTCGATGCTCCTGGAGAGCTGGTACAGCCAGGGCTATGCCGGCGCGATCAGCTGGGCCTACGGCGACGCGACCCCGACCGAGCTCGAGACCATGAAGGCCTTCGCCGATTCGAAAGGCTGCGACGTGCAGTACTGAGCCGGCCCGACGAGAGGCAGCTCTTCGCGCGGCGCGGGGAGCGCCGACGTCTCGGCGCTGGGATCAGGAAGAGGGCAGCCAGTAATCGACGAGCGAAGCCCCCGTCACGTCGTGGGCGACCCCGGCCGCGATCGCCCACTGGGCCAGCGCCCGCCCCAGCGACGCCATCGCGGGGAAGCGCCCGTCGGGGGACTTGGCCAGCCCCCGTTCGATGATCTCCCAGAGCCGCGGGTGCGCCTCGAACGCCTCCGGACGCGGCGGATCGACCCGCAGCACGTCGTGCACGATGGAGATGCTCCCCGGCCCGCCGAACGGCCGCCGGCCGCTCACGAGCTCGTAGAGCACCACGCACACGCTCCACACGTCGGAGCGCGCGTCCGACTCCTGCCCGCCGCGGACCTGCTCGGGCGCCATGTAGGCCGGGCTCCCGACCAGCGCGTCCTTCTGCCCGCCGTCCACCGCGCGCGTGTCCGTGAAGGCGATCCCGAAATCGATCAGCTTGGGGACCGTCCGGCGGCCGTCGCGCACGAGCACGATGTTCGCGGGCTTCACGTCCCGGTGCACGACCCCCGCGCCGTGCGCGGCGCTGAGCGCCCCGATCACGGGCAGGAGCAGCTGGACCGCGGAGATGGGCGACATCGCGCCCGACTCGGCCACCACCTGGGCCAGCGACCGGCCCTGGAGGAGCTCCATCACCACGAACGGCTCCCCTTCCTCGGTGAAGCTGAGATCGAACACCCGCACCGCCGCCCGGTGGGACACGCGCGCCGTCGCCTGCGCCTCCTTGAGCAGCCGCGAAGCAGCCTCCGGAACCGCGCAGTCACGACGGATGAGCTTCAGCGCGACATCGAGGTTCAGGGCGAGATTCCGCGCCTTCCAGACGGCGCCCATGCTGCCCTCCCCGATCAGCTCCGTGAGGCGATAGCGCCCCGCCAGGACGTCGCCTGGGGCGTAGCGCCGCAGCGCGGCGGCCGGCGCGTCGGTCGCCGGAGCCGGCAGGGCGACGGCAGGCGACACGCCCGCGAGCCCCGCCCGCAGCGTGGCAGGCGGCACGCTGGCCGGGGCGGGCGTGTCGCTCGCCGGCTCCAGCGGCACGACCTCGCCGCCAGGACGCCTTACCGAGGCGGACGGCCGCGACAGCCGGCCTGACGTCCGGAAATCGACGGGATCGAACGGGGGGCGGTGCGCCGAAGACCAGCGCGGAGATCGCGGCGAGCGGTACGCGCGCGGAGAAGAAGCTCTGCCCCCGCTCGGGGGACGGGAGCGATTCGAGGCGGGATCCATCGATGCGCCATGTGGCGTCGTGGAGCTGTCGGTTCGTCGGGTGTCCATGACCTTGCTCTGGCCCTCTGGCCCTCCGGCCCACGGAACTGCAAGGATCAGGCCGACAAAAACCGCCGCAAATGCGCCTCTTTCGCGCCCGCCGCGGCGCCGAGGTGCGGGGTCGAGGCCTCAGATCCGGCGCCCCTCGCCATCAGCGCGCCTCACGCCCTCCGGGCGCCGCCTGGAGCGGCCCCGGACAGCGCGCGACGGCCAGCGGCGCAAGGGTTGTAGCAGAGCGCATTCCCTGCGCCCGGCGCCTGGGGGCGACGAGCACATCGGCGTCGGGTGTCAGCCCCCATGCCCCTCGGCAGCGTGGGGCGCGTGGCCGGGGCCGACCAGCGCGCCGGGCTCGATCGCGGACGAGGCGGGGAAGTCGCTCACCAGCTCGCCATTCACAGTGAACCCCACCCCCGGCTCGCGGCGCGGCCGCCGCTCGCGCGCGTCGCCCACCTCGCGCGGGTCGGCGCGGTTCAGCGCGCCGAGCCGGAGGCGACGCGCCCCTTGAACGCGATCGGCACCTCCAGCGCCCTCGCCGCCTCGACGAGCAGCGCGTGCTCGCTCTCGTGGATCACGCCGTCGGCGGCGACCAGGCGGACCGCCAGCTCGATCGCGGCCTCGCGCATCCGCACGTCGGGCAGGCGCGCGCGGAGCGCCGCGAAGCGGCCATTCCTGCCCTCCTCGCGCACCGAGCGCTCGATGATCGAGATGAGCGACTCGACGACCTCCGCCCCGAGGCGGCCCGCGCTCATCGCCGCCGCGTGCGCCGTGAGCTCGGCGCGCTCGGCCTCGTTGATGGATCCGTCAGCGTACGCGGCGAGGAACATGATCTCGACCATCGCCTCGAGCTTGCTGAGCTCGAGGTGAGGAAAGGAAAGCTGCGTTTCTTCCATCATGCGATCCGAGGCTAGCGTATCACGACCCCACGGGACACAGCGCCACCGCGCCCGCCCGCTCGCCGCCGGGGCGCTCGGCCCGGCGGCGAGCGGGCGGCGCGCTGCCTGGATCTGCCCGTCGAGCTCCGCGCCGCGGTCGCCGCCGGGATCCAGGGAGTCCGGGCGCGCGCAGCGAAACTTCTCATCGAGCGCGGCGCCGGTTGGTGTTCAACTCCGCGGTCAGATAGATCAGCCCCGCGACCGCGGTCCTCACCCCCCGCGCGACCCCTCCCCCACCTCGACGCCCCCACCATGACCTCCACCACCCCGACCGACCTCTTCCTCTCGCTGACCCCGCACAAGGTGATCGAGGCCGTCGAGGCCGCAGGCGTCTTCTGCAACCGCGTCTGCTATCCGCTGAACTCGTTCGAGAACCGCGTCTACGAGGTCGAGCTCGAGGACCGCACCCGCATCGTCGCGAAGTTCTACCGGCCAGGGCGCTGGACCCGCGAGCAGATCCTCGAAGAGCACCGGTTCCTCGCCGAGCTCGCGGACGCCGAGATCCCCGTCTGCCCGACGCGCCCGTTCCCCGACGGCGAGACGCTCAAGCAGATCGACCACATCCAGTACTGCCTCTTCGAGCGCATGGGCGGCCGCGCCCCCGACGAGCTCGGGGACGAGCTGTTCGTGCGCCTCGGCAGGCTCGCCGCCCGCATCCACAACGTGGGCGCGCAGCGGACCGCCGAGCACCGCGTCCGGCTCTCCGCCGACTCGTACGCGCGCGAGGACCTCGGCTGGCTCGCCGAGCGCAAGGTCATCCCCGCCGCCGTCGCGCCGCGGTACCTCGCGGCCGCGCGCGCCGTCGCCGACGCGGCCGAGGAGCGCCTGCGCGGCGTCGACGTGCACCGCATCCACGGCGACCTGCACCCGGGCAACCTGCTCCTCCGCGACGGCGCCCTCCGCGTGCTCGACTTCGACGACATGGTCGTCGGCCCCGCCGTGCAAGACCTCTGGCTCCTCCTCCCCGGCCGCGACGCGACCGCCCGGCGGCAGCGCGAGCTCTTCATCGAGGGCTACGAGGAGCTCCGCCGCTTCGACCGCTCGACCCTCGCCCTGATCGAGCCGCTGCGAGGGCTCCGCCTGATCCACTACGCCGCCTGGATCGCGCGGCGGTGGCACGATCCCATTTTCCCGAGGACTTTCCCGCACTTCGGCACAGAAGCGTACTGGCGCGACGAGGCGAGCTCGCTCGAGGAAGTGATGCAGATCGCGCGTTCTGGGGACGGCGGCGAGCCCGACGGGGGCGAGGACGAGCCGCCGCCGAGCGGGGGCAAGTACTTCTGGGACCTGAACTGAGCGGCGCGCCGGCGGGGAGCGCCGCGCGGCGCCGGGGGGCAATCAGACGCGCTTCAGCACGAGGATCAGCCGCCACGCGGCGGCGTGCTCGAACGGCACGTCGACGTTGAAGTCGCCGAGCGTCGCGACCAGCGAGAGCTCCGGCACCCGCTCCGCGACGCGCCGCCAGCCGGCCAGGTCCGGGATGTACCAGGTCGCCTCCTGCCGGAACGACGAGAGCTCCCGCGGCGCGCCGCCGTTGCGCCGGGCCGAGCACACCACCTCGAGGCTCACAGGCACCACGCGATCGGGCGTGGCCCGCTCGGTGTGGATGCGGAACCGCGCGTCGATCGACTGCTCGCCGCGCAGCTCGGTCCACTCGGTCCGGTTCACGCCGGACGGCGTGAGATCGGCCGGGTGCGTCGCCTCGATGACGTGGACGCCGCCCGGCAGGAGGAGCGAGGCCGCGAGCCGGAGGTGGCGCTCGAGCGCCGCCGGCGTGGCCAGCTGGTGGATCGCCGAGAGCGGCACGAACGAGAGATCGACCGGCGCGACGTCGGGGCGCTCGTCGAGCTCCGCGCAATGGAAGCGGACGCCAGCGCCGGCGCCGCGGGCGCACGCGGCGCGCTCGGCGTAGGCGATCATCGCCGCGGAGCCGTCCGCGCCGGCGCAGCCGACGCCGAGCTCGGCGAACGCCTCCAGGTGCCGCGCAGGCCCGCACGCCCACGAGAGCACGCGCTGCACCGGGCGGGCGCCGAAGCGGCGCGCGCACGCGAGCAGGAAGTCGCGCTCCGCGGCGTAGTCGCGGTAGCCGAAGGCCGCGTCGTAGAGCGCCGGCGCGGCCGGCGCGGCCGGCGAGGCGGCGCCCGCCCCCCTGCCGGCCGGCGGCGCGGCCGAGGCGCGCGCAGGAGCGACCCGCTTCGTGTAGATGATGAGATCGTCGCCCGGCGCGTAGAAGTCGTCGATGACCGCCGCCCGCGCGAACTGCACCGCGTCGTAGAAGCGCACCGCCGCGCCGTGCCCCTCCCGGCTGCCCGTCTCCACGCGCACGAGGCCGCCGCCCTCGCGCGCGATCTCGCTCTCCATGGTGGCGACGAGCCCGCGCGCCACCCCCGAGCGCGCGAAGTCCGGCGAGGTCGCGATCCAGTACAGGTCGTACGTGGACTGCGTCATCGGCGTGCGGCCGTAGCAGAGGTACCCCGCCAGCCGGGGCGCTCCGCCGCCGGCCGGCGCGCCCTGGAAGCTCAGCACGAACCGGTAGCCGTCCGACGAGGGCTGGGCCAGCGTCGCGTCGACGAGCTCCAGCGCCACCGCGCGCTCGTCGGCCGTGAACGCCGGGAGCGACTCGAGCAGCTCCGCGATGAGCGGCCGGTCTTCGGGGCGGAGGCCGCGCTGCGCGATCACGGCGCCTCGGGCGCGGCGGCGAGGGCGCCGCGCGCGGCGGGGCGCGCGCGGCCCCGCGCCGGGGCGCGGCCGCGCGCGCGGAGCAGATCGCCCTGGCGCGGGCCGCGGGCGAGCGCGGCGCGGAGGATCTCCCCGATCACGTCGGCGTAGGAGAGGCCGGCGCGCGCCGCCGCGCGCGCGAAGCCGGCGTCCGGCGAGAGGTCGCAGTTCGGGTTGACGTCGATGACGTACGGCGTCCCGCGCTCGTCGAGCCGCACGTCGACGCGGCCGTAGTCGCGCAGCCCGAGCACCTCGAAGGCGCGGCGGCCGACCGCGACGACCCGGCGCAGCTCGAGCGGCCGCAGCACCGCCGCGGTCGACGGCGTGCCGATCGACGCGGCCGTCTCGGGGCGCCACTTCGACTCGTACGTGACGACGTGCGGGTGCCCCTCGGGCAGGCCCTGGAAGGTGATCTCGCCGGGCGGCAGCACGCGCGGCGTGGGCCAGCCGAGCAGCGAGACCGAGAGCTCCCGCCCGTGCACGTAGCGCTGCACCACGACCGGCTGGCGGCACCGCGCGACGACCGCGGCCACCTGGTCGCGGAGCGCGGCGCGATCGCGGACGACCGAGCCCCGATCGATCCCGGTCGAGCCGTCCTCGCGCTCCGGCTTGACGATGGCCGGGAAGGCGACGTCGGGGATGCGATCCGGACCGTCGACCCGCACCGTCTCGGGCACGCGCACGCCGGCGCGCGCGAGGATGCGGTTCGCCTCGGCCTTGTGCAGGCAGCTCCGGAGCGCGACGTGATCGCTGCCCGTGAAGGGGAGGTCGAGCCCCGCGAGCAGCCACGCGCACATGACCTCGTGGCGGCTGTCGCCGTCGAGCGCCTCGCACAGGTTGAAGATCACGTCGGGGCGATGATCGCCGATCGCCGCGAGCACCTCGCTCGGCCGGAGCACGGGCCGGTGCGCCACGCGCGCGCCAGGGGCCGCGGCGAGCGTCGCGAGGACGCTCTCGGCGACGGCCGCGCTGCCGTCCTCGCGGCCGAGCCGGAGCCGGCCGCTCCCCACCCGCTGCGCCAGTGGCGGCTCGTCGACGGCCTCCTCCGGGTCTCTGTTGGACAGGAGCAGTATCCGGGGCTCAGGCACCGCGCGCCTCCGGGCCACGGCGCCGCGCGCCCGCGCAGGGCACATGAGCGCGCGACAGCGGCGCCGCGCTCGGAGAGCGCCGCGGGGCCCGGCCGTTGGAGCCGAAACGTGGAGAGAGCGCCTCGTCGAAGGAGATGCGAAGGCGACGGAATCCGTGCATGCAAGTGGCGCCACTTCACCAGCTTGCCCGGCAATCGCAAGGGGAGATTTGCGCTCTCCGGACGGAATGGGCGATGCGGCGCGCCATCGCTCCGAGACGCTCCGCCGCATCCCGTCCTGCGCGACCCGCCCGCGGGCGAGCTCTTCCAGGCGACGGGGCCCGGACACCTCAGATCCGGTGAGCCAGCCGCCACTCCGGGAGCCGGCGCGACGCCTCGGGGAGCGCCCGTGGCGCGCGAGGGATGGAGTGCAGGAGAGAGGGGAGCGCGGGCGAGCGACCGTGAGGAGGCGGATCGCGGAGAGGACCCGGGGGCGCCAGAAAGAGCTTTCCTTCCCGGCGCCCTCGAGCCTGCGCGGCTCAGGCGTCCGCGCGGGCGGCGGCGCGCGGCCGTCGATCGGCCGGGAAGCAGGCCTGGATCTCGTCCATGCCGAGCGTCTCCTTCGCGAGGAGCGCCGTGACGAGCGCGTCGATCTCGCTCCGCCGGGACTTCACGATCTCGACGGCGCGCGCGAGCTGGGCGTCGGTGAGCGCCCGCGCCGTCTCGTCGACGCGGTCGAGCAGGGCCGGGCTCCGCGCGGGGTGCCCATCGCCGACGCAGATGGGGCCGAGGTGGCTCATGCCGAGCTCCGCGACCATCTTCCACGCGATCGTCGAGGCGCGCTGGATGTCGTCCGAGGCGCCGGCCGTCATCGTCCCGAGGATGACCATCTCGGCGGCGCGACCGCCCATCAGCATGCAGATCTGATCCTCGAGGTACTCTTTCCGGTACATCAGCCGATCCTTCTCGGGCAGCGCCTGGGTGACGCCGAGCGCGCGGCCTCGCGGCAGGATCGACACCTTGTGCACCGGGTCGCAGCTCGGCGCGAGCAACCCGACCGCGACGTGCCCGGCCTCGTGCACGGCGGTCGCGTAGCGCTCGTCCTCGTCGACGAGCACCCCCTTGCGCTCGAGCCCCATGAGCACCCGGTCGCGCGCGCGGTCGATGTGCGTCGGATCCACCGCGTCGGCGCCCTCGCGGGCCGCGAGGATGGCCGCCTCGTTCAGGAGGTTGGCCAGGTCGGCGCCCGAGAAGCCCGGCGTGCTGCGGGCGATGTACCCGAGATCGACCTCGCCCTGGAGCGGGATCGGCCCGGCGTGGACGTTCAGGATCTCCTCGCGGCCGCGCACGTCGGGCAGCGGCACGGTGACCTTGCGATCGAAGCGCCCCGGCCGGAGCAGCGCGGGATCGAGCATGTCGACGCGGTTGGTCGACGCGATCACCACGATGCCGGTCGCGTGGTCGAACCCGTCCATCTCGACGAGCAGCTGGTTCAGCGTCTGATCGTGCTCGGCGGACGCGGAGTCGCCCTGTCCCTTCGCGCGCGCCCGCCCGACGGCGTCGATCTCGTCGATGAAGACGATGCACGGGGCGGCCTTGCGCGCCTCGGCGAAGAGCGCGCGGACGCGGGAGGCGCCGACGCCGACGAACATCTCCTGGAAGCTCGACCCCGACGCCGAGAGGAACCGCACGCCCGCCTCGCACGCGACCGCGCGCGCCAGCAGCGTCTTGCCGGTCCCCGGCTCGCCCGTGAGCAGCACGCCGCGCGGCGGGCGGCCGCCGAGGCGCGCGAAGCGCTCGGGGCTCTTCAGGAACTCGACCGTCTCGGCGAGCTCCTGCTTGACCTCGTGCATCCCGGCCACGTCGGCGAAGCGCACGGGCGCGCGCGCGACCCCGGCCTTGGCTTCGGAGAAGACCTTCGGGCTGCGGCGCCGGCTCACCGTGAAGAGCGCGAACCCGACCGCGGCGAGGACGACCACCGGCAGCGCGGTGGACGCGGCGCGCGACGGCTCCTCCCGAGAGGCGAAGTCGACCGAGGCGCCGGCGCCCGCGAACCGGGAGACCAGCTCCTGCCGGAGCGTCGGCTCGTCGACGACGGCGGTCACCGCCACGCCGCCCGCCTGGCGCACGAAGAAGCGATCGCCGCTCACCTCGACCGCGGTCGCCTGCCCCGCCTGCGCGATCTGGAGCAGCTCGGTGTACGTCGCCGCGCGCTCCGTGGGCGACTCGCGGGCCGCGCGGAGAGCGAGCCCGAGCGTCACCGCCAGCACCACCCCCAGGATCCCGAGCACCCAAAGCCGACGCCCCGCGGGCCCCAGCCGCTTACCCACCTGCAAGAACCAGGAATTCACTGCTGCGCCACCTCACTACCCCGACGTCGGGCCGGAGCGGATCTCAGGTGTAGCAAGGATACGAACCTCAGGAAGTTCCTTCTGCGATCATTCTGAGCGGCCTGAGCACAGAATACTGCGAAAGGATGGTGGCGCCGTAAAACGGAATGCGGAGAACGAAGTTCGGTGTAATAAAACTCGCCAACTCGACTGCCCAGCTCGTCAGTTGGAACTGCCGAGCTCGCTGGCCTCGAATCGTGGAGCTCGCCGCGGGTCCTCGCGCGAGGTGGAGCTCGGCGGCGGGGCAGGAGACGCGCTGCTGCGCGCTACGCGCCGGCGGCGCGCGCGGGATCCGCGAGCGGCAGCGAGAAGCGGAATGTCGTCGCGCCGCCGGGGGTGCTCTCGACAGCGATGGTGCCGCCGTGCGCCTCCACGAGCCCCTTCGTGATGTAGAGGCCGAGGCCCACGCCGCGGACGCGGCGAGGATCGCCCTCGGCCACGCGCGAGAAGCGCTTGAACAGGTGCGGCAGAGACGCCTCGGCGATGCCGCGGCCCCAGTTGGTCACGGCGATCTGCGCGAAGGAGCGGTCGGCGCTGACGGCCACCGCGATGTCGCCGTTCGTCTGGCCGTACTTGGCCGCGTTCGAGAGCAGGTTGGTGACGATCTGCTCGAGCCGGCCGGGGTCCGCCAGGACGTCGGGCACGTCGCCGCGCACCTCCAGCCGCACGGCGTGGCCCGCGGTCGCCGCGGTCGATTTCTCGACGATCTCTCCGAGCTGCGCGCGGAGGTCGACCGGAGAGCGATCCAGCGTGAGCTCGTGCGCCTCGATGCGCGAGGCGTCGAGGAGGTCGTCGATCATGCGGCGCAGCCGCTCGACGGACGAGGCGATCCTCCCGAGCTGCTTCTCGCCGTTCGCGACGAGCGGCCCGCCGGACCGAGCGTACAGGAGCTGGCTCGCGGTCGCGATGACCTGGATGGGCTGGCGGAGGTCGTGCGCGATGATGCCGATCCACGCCTGGCGCTGCCGCTCCATCTCCTTGAGCGCCGAGATGTCCTGGAAGACGGCGACGGCGCCCTGGATCTCGCCGTCGTCGGAGCGCACCGGGGCGGCGTTGATCAGCACCGGGACGAGGTCGCCGCCTTCGCGACGGAGCAGCGCTTCGGCCCCCGTCACGACCTCCCCGCGACGCAGGGCCCGGGTCAGCGGGCGATCGGCCCAGCCGACCGGCTCTCCTCGCGGCGTCCTGGGGTCGAAGAGCACCGTGTTGCCCCACGGATCCAGCTCGCCCGCCGCGCGAGAGGCATACTGGAGCGCCAGCCTGTTACACGTGATGAGCCGCCCCTCGGCGTCGACCAGGATCGCCGCCTCGGGCATCTGCTCGACGACAGCCTCGATCCGCCTTCGCTCGTTCGCCTCGACCCGGCAGAGGCGCGCGGTCTCGATCGAGCTGCACGTGCGGTCGGCGAGCAGCGTCGCGGCGCGCTCGTCGTCCTCGGTGAACGGCGGGCGGCCGGGGCGCTTGCCGAGGTACAGGCGGCCCACGCTCCGGCCGCGGAAGCGGAGCGGCACGCCCAGGAACGCCTCGATCGGGGGGTGGTGCGGCGGCAGCCCGATGAAGTCGGGGTGGGCGCGGACGTCGTCGAGCCGGATCGGCCGGCCGTCGCGGCCCACCGCGCCGAGGACGCCGATGGGGCGCGGGATCGCGCCGATCCGCGCGATCTGCTCCGCGGGGACGCCGCTCGGGACCCAGGCGTCGAACGGCCGCCGGCCGTCCTCTCCGACGCCGAGCGACGCGTAGTCGGCGCCCGAGATCTCCTTCGCGTGCCGCGCGATGACCTCCAGCACGGCGCGCATCCCCGACTCGGAGCGCGGCTGGTTCGCCAGCGTCTCCGAGACCGCCGCGCACGCGGCGCCGACGGCCTCGAGCTGCGCGCGGAGGCGCCACTCCGCCGCGTGGGCGCTCGCGACCGCCGCCTCCATCGCCTTGCGGCGCCCGATGTCGCGGCAGATCGTCGAGACGCCGGTGATGCGGCCCGAGGCGTCCACGATCGACGAGGCCGTGACCTCGATGTCGATATCCCTGCCGTCCTTGGTCCGGCTCACGGCCTCGAAGCGCTCGACGCGCTCGCCGCGGCGCAGGCGCGCGAGGATCGCCGCCGCCTCGCCGGCGCGCTCGGGCGGGCACAGGATGGGCAGCTTCTTCCCGATCGCCTCGCCGGCGCCGTAGCCGTAGAGGCGCTCCGCGGCCGGGTTCCAGCTCTGGATGGTCCCGTCGAGAGCGCTCCCGATGACGGCGTCGTCGGAGGACTGCGCGACGGTCGCCAGATAGGCGCGCGCGTCCTCGGCCTGGCGCCGGGCCTCGTCGAGCAGGTTCAGGCGCGCCGCGCTGACCCAGAGCGCGGCCCCGAGCAGGAGCGTCGAGATGGCCGAGGCGAGCGAGAACGACGCCGCGAGGGGGTAGGCCCCGAGATCCGCGCCGATCAGGAAGAGGCGGCCGATCGCGAGCGGGGCCAGGACGACGAACGGCAGGGAGCGCCGCAACAGGACGCCCCCGGGCCCGCTGGCCGTCAGCACGGCGAACGCCCCGCCATCGCGCCGCGCCGCGAGGAGCCCGGCGCAGAGCGCGAGGAAGGCGATCGCGGCGTGGAGCGCCATGCCCGTGAACGGGAACAGCGGCGGCAGGCCGTAGAAGTAGCCGACGCCGAAGACGTACCCGGTCAGCGCGGTCAGCGCGAGCGCGGCGGCCGAGAGCGCGCCGCCGTCCGAGAGCCGGGAGGCTCGCCGCGTCTTCACGGGCAGCGAGAGGAGCGCCGCGCCGATCAGGACGCAGCAGAGCGCGGTGTTCGGCGGCGGCCTGCCGGGGAACTTGCTCGTGAACGCCACGCGCGCCGGGAAGAGCAGGCGATCGAGGCCGAGGTCCCACCCGAAGACGTACTGACCGAGGGCCGCGAAGCCGAACGCGACGACGCCGGCGGCGCACGTCCGCCCGAGCAGCCGGCGGAGCGGCGCCGGACGCTCCCGCCCGCCCAGCGCCCAGAGCGACGCCGCCGCGAGGACGAGGGCGACCGCGGTGTTGGGCACCATGCTCGGCAGGCCGTCCGCGATGGAGACGAGGCGGGTCGACTCGATCGACCAGCCGAGCAGCCCCACGGACCCGAGGGTGAACGAACAGGCGGCCGCGATGGCTACACCGCGCGGCGCGCCGTTCGAGAGCGCCCTCGCCCCGCCGTCGTTCATCGAGCCCCTCCCAGCGGCAGCATAATGCCGGGGCCACCGGGACGGCCTCACTTCATTGGCGCAAACGGCGGCGATGCGCTCGCCGTCCGACCTCGATGGAACCGCGGGCTCCCGCGGTGCCCATCCCATGCGCCGGGCCGGAGGGATCGGCCGGCGAGGCTCAGGCGCGCCGCCGGAGCGCCGGCGGCGACGCGATGGCGCGCGTCGGGCGAGCGCGCGCGGAGCAGCTCAGCGCTTCGGCCCGAAGATCGCCGCGTCGGCGGAGAGCCTCCCCGGCCCGAGCAGGAGCAGCACGAGGGAGATGCTGAAGTAGACGGCCGCCGCCTCGTAGGAGGCGGCGCCCATCGCGAAGAACGGGTCGCCGTTCATCACGTGCACCGAGACGGCGACGGCCATGGTGATGGCGATCCCGAGCGACGCGAGCGGCGTCAGGAGGCCGAGGATCCAGGCGATGCCGCCGCCGACCTCGGCGAGGACGGCCAGCGCCTGCAAGAACCCGGGGACGGGCGCGGTGGGCCCCATCCAGCCGAAGGGGGCCTGGATCTTCCCCCAGCCGTGAAAGATGAAAGCAATGCCGGTGACGACGCGAAGCACGAGCAGCCCGACCGAGCCGGAAAACGGCACGTCGGTCACCCGCAGGAACCTGGTGAGCATCGGGGATCACTCCTCTCGGCTCGGTAGTAAGGAAAAATGCAGAGAACATCAAGGCCGTGCGCATGAGCTCGCCACGCCGGCGCGCCGGTCGGCGCTTCACGCGGTCGGGCGCTGGTCGAGGCCGCGCGCGGGGGCCGCGGGCGGCGCGGTGATCACGCGCCCGTCGTTCAGGGCGTCGAGGCACCGCCGCTTGATCGCGGCGAACTCGCTCGAGCCCACGATCGCGGCGCTCCTCGGCCGCTCGAACGGCACGGCGATCTGCGCGCCGACGCGGCACGGCCGGCGGGTCATGAGGGCGATGCGGTCGGACAGGAAGATCGCCTCGTCGATGTCGTGCGTGACGAACAGCACCGTCGTGCGCACGTGGCGGATGACGTCGAGGAGCAGCGCCTGCATCGAGAGCCGGGTCTGGGCGTCGAGCGCGCTGAACGGCTCGTCCATCAGGACCACGCGCGGCTCGGTGATCAGCACGCGCGCGATCTCGACCCGCTGCTGCATGCCGCCGGAGAGCTGCGCCGGATAGGCGTCCTCGAACCCCGACAGCCCGACGAGATCGAGCAGGCGGCGGGACGCCTCCCGGCGCTCACGCTCCGGGACGCCGCGCATCTTGAGGCCGAAGCCGACGTTGTTCAGGACCGTCTTCCAGGGGAGCAGCGAGGACTGCTGGAAGACCATGCCGCGCTCCGGCCCGGGCGCGTCGACCGGCTCGCCGCCGACGGCGATGCTGCCGCGCTCCGGCGTCACATACCCGGCGACGGCGTTCAGGATCGTCGATTTGCCGCACCCGGACGGGCCGAGCAGGCTCACGAGCTCGCCGCCCTCGGCGGTGAGATCGAGATCCCGCACCACCTCGACGCGGCGGGGGCCCGCCCCGAGGGCCACGGACAGGCCGCGGATCTCGACGGCGCCCCCCGGGCTCTGCCGGCGCGCCGCGCTCGCCGCGGGCGTCATCGGCCCTTCTCCTCGGGCCGGTGCCAGGGCGTGAGCCACGCGCCGATCCGCTGGACGAGCGCGCTGCTGAGCATGCCCATCAGGCCGATGAGCAGCATGCCGAGGACGATGTCCGGGTAGCGCTGCAAGTTGTACGACTCCCAGGTGAAGTAGCCGATGCCGTACTGGCCGCCGATCATCTCGGCGGTGACGAGGCAGAACCAGGACGTGCCCATGCCGATGCTCATCCCGGTGATGATGCTGGGCAGCGCGCCCGGGAGGACCACCTCGAGGAAGAGGCGGAAGGGGCGCGCGCCGAGGCTGCGCGAGCTCGCGATGAGCCGCGGATCGAGGGCGCCGACGCCGAGGATCGTCGCGAGCAGGATCGGGAACAGCGCGCCCATATAGGTGATGAAGATCATGCTCAGCTCGGCCGACGGGAACATCAGGATCGCGAGCGGGAGCCAGGCGACGCCGGGGATGGGCCGCAGGACCTCGAGCGGCGGCAGGAGCGTGTCCTCGGCGAGCCGCGAGCGGCCGATGGCGAGCCCGAGCACGACGCCCGTGACGCCCGCGGCGACGAAGCCCGCGAGGACGCGGAGCACGCTGCTCCGGAGGTGCAGCCAGAGCTTCGGCGAGCCGAAGAGCTCCCGCGCCGCGACGAGGACCTCGGTCGGCGCGGGCACGTTGACGAAGGTGACGAGGCCGAGGTCGACGCGCGACAGCGACGCCCACTGCCAGAGGGCGACGCACGCGGCCACGGACAGGACGCGCAGCGCGGCGCGGCCGAGATCGCGCCGCGGGCGCCGCTCGCCCCCCGGCGCCGGGGAGGCGCGCCGCCGCGACGCGCTCGCGCTGGCCGGCGCGGGCGCGGGCGCGAAGGTCGCGCGGCCGCCGAGCTCCGCCGCGGCGGGCGCGCTGCGCTCCGAGATCATCGTCATGGCGCCGCCGCCGTGAGCTTGGTGACGTCGCCCCGCAGGGTCGCGAAGTCGACGACCGCCGCGGCGTTCTCCGCGGCCCACCGGTCGGCGTCCTCCTTCGCCAGGAACGCCGCGAGGCTCCCGTCGGGGCGCCGCGCGTACCACGCGCGATCGGCGAGGAGCTTCACCCCGCTGAGCCGGTCGTGCACGAAGGCGGCGCGGATCTCCTTGCCCTCGGCCGCGAGCTGCTTCAGCGCGGCGAGCGCGGAGCCCGGGCTCGCGTACGCGCGCACCTTCGGCTCGCCCCCGACCCAGATCTGCGCGGCCAGCGTCGGCTCGGCGATCGGCGCGCCGGACAGGGCGTCGCTCCCGGAGAGCGGGAGCTTCGCGTAGCTCGCGAGCCGCGCCTCGTAGTCGAGCCCGAGCTCCTGGGCCGCGCGCCGGATGTACCGGTCGTCCACGAACGCGCCCACGTCGAGCGTCGTGTCGGTGCGCTTGAGCAGCGTGAGCGTGTCGACGGCCACCTGGAGCGCGCGGCGGACCTCCGGCTTGACGGTGAAGTCCCGCGTCTGGATGCCGAGCGGCCCGTGGAACATGTAGGCGACCTCGGCGTCCACGCCGGTCACCTTCTCGATGAGCTCGCTGTACTTCTCGGGCTCCTCCGCGAACAGACGATCGGCCTCGAGCGCCGCCTTGAGGAAGGCGACGACGATCTCCGGGTGCTCCTCCGCGTAGGCCGCGCGCGCCAGGACGCCGTGCGCCGTCGGCACCTTGACGCTGGCGCCGTCGTAGATCTTCCGGGCGAAGCCGCGGAACGGGAACAGCTCGGCGAACGGGACGAAGTCGGCGTGCGCGTCGATCTTCTTCGCCTTCAGCGAGGAGCCGCCGACCTCGGGCGACTGCGACACGAGCGTCACGTCCTTGTCCGGATCCCAGCCGAGATCGCGGATCGCCCGGAGCAGCATGCCGTGGGCGGACGAGCCGAACGGGACCGAGATCTGCTTGCCCTTGAGGTCCTTCAGGCCCTGGGCCGGCGAGTCGAGCGGCACCACGATGCCGTTGCCGCTCCCGAGCGCGCTGCCCGAGAGCGTGGCGATGTAGAGGCTGCGGCTCCCCTGCTTCTGGTGGGCGACGCCGTTCAGCACGCCGGGGAAGTCGGCCATCGCGCCGATGTCGAGCTTCCCGGCCACCATCTCGGTCGTCAGCGGCGGCCCCGAGGTGAAGTCCTTCCACTCGATCTCGTAGGAGACGTCCTTGTACTTGCCGTCCCTCGGGAGGTGCTTCTCGAGCAGCTTGAGCTCCCGGATCAGGAGCCCGCCGGTGGCGCAGTTGATCGTCGTGTCCTGCGTCCCGATGGCGATGCGGATCGTCCGCTTCTCTTCCTTCGTGCACGACAGGCCGACGAGGACCGCCACGAGGAGCAACAGCACGCGCGCTGCCTTGATCATCGGCTCAATCCCTCGCGAAGGTTCCATGGCGCCCGGCCCCTGCCCGGATGGCGTCGAGGGCGCGGGACGCCGCCTTCCGCACCTCGACGTCGGCGTCGCCGAGCAGCCGCCCGAGCGGCGCCTCGGCCGACGCCGCCGCGAGCTCGCCGAGCGCCTGGGCGGCGGCCTTGCGCAGGTCGGGCAGCTCGCTCCCGAGCAGCCCGACGAGATCCGCCGCGGCCGAGGCCGCCCGGAGCCGCCCGAGCGCGAGCGCCGCCTCCTTCCGCACCTGCCAGGCCGCGTCCTTGAGCGCGGTCCGGAGGTGCGGCGCGGCGAGGCCGTGCGCCGAGCGCCCGAGCACGATCGCGGCCTCGACGCGCACCCGCCAGTCGGGGTCGGACAAGAGCGCGACGAGCTCCTCGACGAGCGCCGGCGCGCCGAGCGGCTCGAGCGCGCCGATCGCGACCTGCCGCACCCGCGCGTCGGGATCGCGCAGGCTCCCGCGCAGGGCGCGCGCGGTCTCCGGCCGCCGCAGGTAGGCCAGGGCGAGGACCGCCTCGCGCCGCACCTCGGGCGAAGGGTCGAGGAGCGCGCCCTCGAGGTGCTCGAGCGCCCGCGGATCGCGGATCTCCCGGAGCGCCACGATCACCGACATGCGCACGAACGGGTTATCATGACGCATTGCGTCGATCAGGTGGGTGGCCGCCTCTGCCCCGCGGAGCTCGCGGAGCGCCGTGGCGGCGGCCTCGCGCACGTGGGTCTCGTCGTCGTCGAGCGCCCGGAGGATGGCGGGCACCGCGCGCGGGTCGCCGAGGTCCTCGAGGTGCCCGAGCGCGAGCGCCCGCACCGTGGGGTCCTCGTCGCGGACGGCCTCGATGAGCGGGTGGAGGATCTCCGGGTCCGAGAGGTCCTCGATCTGGGTCAGCGCGAGCTGGCGCGCGCCGGGATCGGGATCCCTGAGCACGCTCACGAGCTCCTGTGCGAGCGAAGCCTGTGTCATGTCGTCTCTCCGCCTCGAGGCCGCTACCGGATGAGGAAAGGGATCTTCACGGTGATGGCCTCTTTCGGGCAGTCGATCTCGCACGCGAGGCAATACCAGCACTCGTCGTAGGCCATGTGCGCCTTCTTCGTCTCTGGATGGATGGCGAGGCAGTCCACCGGGCACGAGTCGATGCAGATGCGGCACCCCTTGATGCAGGACGCCTCGTCGACGACGACCGGCAGATCGAGCCGAACGGAGGCCTCGGCGTGGCCGACGGTCCTGGCGCGCTGCGCCTTGACGGATTCGCGGTTGAGAAGGTGACCCATGGATTGATGACCTCGTTGCTCGTCAGAGCGGCGCGCGCTGCTCTTCGGCCGGGATGCGCAGCCGGTGGTAGGTTTTGAGCTCGCCGTCGTCGATCGGGAAGAGATAAGGCTCCACGGGCCGCTTGAAGGCGACCATCTCGCCGTCGTCGCCCTTCTTCAGGTTCACGTGGGTGAACCAGCGGCGGTCGTCCATCTCGGGGTAATCGAGCCGGTAGTGGTAGAGGCCCCAGCGGCTCTCGGTCCGGTACAGCGAGGCGCGCGCGGCCATCTCCGCGCAGTCGCGGATGAAGTGGCACTCCATCACGCGCATGAGCTCGTGGGGGCTCGCCGCCGTGACCTCGTCGAGCTCGTCCTTCGCGCGCAGGAAGTACTCGAGGCCGAGGGTCATCCGGTTGCCCGTCTTCGGCGGCTGCAGGTAGTCGTTCACGAGGCGCCGCACCTTGTATTCGTACTGGTGGGGCGCGACTCCGCTCTTCCGGGAGAGCGGGGCGAGGATGCGCTCGCGCTCGGCGTCGACGTCGGCCGCGAGCGGCTCGACGGCGGGCGTGCGATCGAGGTAGTCGAGCGCGTTCTGGGCGCAGATCTTCCCGTAGGTGAGCGCGCCGAGGAGGTAGTTGTGCGGCACGCACGCCATGTCGCCGGCGGCGTAGAGCCCGGGCACCGTGGTCTCGCCCTTCTCGTTGACCCAGACGCCCGAGGCGCTGTGACCGCTGCACAGGCCGATCTCGGAGATGTGCATCTCGACGAGATCGCTCGCGTAGCTGTGCCCCCTCCCCTCGTGGAAGCGGCCGCGGCTCGGGCGCTCCGTCTGGTGGAGGACCCGCTCGACCTCGGTGATCGTCTCCGGGGCGAGGTGCGTGAGCTTGAGGTAGACAGGGCCGTTCGCCGAGTGGAGCTCCCGGTAGAACTCGAGCATCATCTGCCCGCTCCAGTAATCGCTCTCGATGAAGCGGTGCCCGCGCGCGTTCACCGTGTGCCCGCCGAGCGGGCCGGTGACGTAGGCGCACGCCGGACCGTTGTAGTCCTTGATGAGCGGGTTGATCTGGAAGCACTCGATGCCCGTGAGCTCGGCGCCCGCGTGGTAGGCCATCGAGTAGCCGTCTCCGGCGTTCGAGGGGTTCTCGTACGTCCCGTGGAGATAGCCGGACGCGGGCAGGCCGAGCCGCCCCGAGGCGCCGCAGCAGAGGATGACCGCCCTGGCCTTGATGATCTCGATGTGACCCTCCCGGGTGTCGAAGCCGATCACGCCGGCGACCTGCCCCTCGGTCACGAGGATCCGCGTGGCCATGACGCGGTTGATGACCCGCACCCCGGCGCGCTTCACCATGCGCGTGAGGATCTTCTTGAGATCGTAGCCCTCCGGCATCGGGAGGACGTAGCTCCCGTTGTGGTGGACCTTCTTGACGTCGAAATCGCCCGAGCGCGTCTTCTGGAATTTGACCCCCCAGGAGTCGAGCTCCTGGAGCATCGCGAAGCTGTTCCGCGCGTATTCGTAGATGGCGCGCTGGTTCACGATGCCGTCGTTGGCCACCGTGATCTCTTTCACGTACTGCTCCGGCGTCGCGTGTCCGGGGATGATCGCGTTGTTCAGCCCGTCCATGCCGATCGCGATGGCGCCGCTCCGCTTGATATGCGCCTTCTCGAGGAGCACCACGCGCCCCCGCGGCAGGCGCTGCTGTGCCTCCACCGCTGCAGTCGAGCCTGCGCTTCCGCCGCCCACGACGACGACGTCCGCCTCTGTCACGCGAATGTCCATTACGAACCCCTCGAGGTCTCCAGCGCGCACACGACGACCCCGCCGCCGATCGGCCCGGCCGCCAGGGTCGGATGCACGGCGTCTTCCATGACGGACGCCGCATCCGTTTTACTGGATCCGCTTTAACAGACGGTGGCACCCTGGGCAATCGCTTTGTTGCCCTCGGCCGGCCGCGGCGGCCCGGGGGCGAGCCCCCGCGTGAGGGCGCCTTGCAAGCGAAAATTCAGCGTCGATGGCGGACGGCCGCGCCGCCGCGGATCCGCGGCGCGCGGGCGGGCTCACCGGGCGCGCCGACCCCCGACCCGCCCAGAAAGATTCGCCTTTCCACCATGGTTGTCTCCCCGAAGACGCGGGCGGGACGCTACCATGCGGGTCAACCCGTAGTCCTCCCATGGATCGGGGGGAACCGCGCGCGGTCCTTCTTTCATCGGTCTCCCTGATCCACCGCGCCCGGCCCCTCCCAGCCGCGGCGCCCGCGCGCCGCTTCGCTGCATGGCCAAGCACCCGTCCCAGCTCGCCGACCTAGAGATCCAGCGCCGCCTGGGCGCTGGCGGCATGGCGGAGGTCTTCCTCGCCAAGAAGCGCGGCGCCGAGGGGACCTACAAGCTCCTCGTCGTCAAGCGGATCCTCCCCGCGCACGGGGCCTCGCGGCGCTTCCGCGCGATGTTCGTCGAGGAGGCCCACCTCGCGACCCGCCTGAACCACCCGAACATCGTCCAGGTCTACGAGTTCTCGGACCACGGCGAGGACGGGCTGCTCCTCTCGATGGAGTACGTCGAGGGCTTCGACCTCGGCAAGCTGATGCGCGCCGCCCAGCAGAAGGAGTCGCGGATCCCGCCCCTCGTGTCCGCGTTCATCGTCTCCGAGGCGGCGAAGGGGCTGCACTACGCCCACGAGCGCAAGGACGAGGGCGGCATGCCGCTCGCCATCGTCCACCGCGACGTCTCGCCGCAAAACATCCTCCTGTCGTTCGAGGGCGTCGTGAAGATCGCCGACTTCGGCATCGCCAGCGCGAACCTCTTCCGCGAGGAGCCCGGCGTGCTCAAGGGCAAGTTCGGGTACATGTCGCCCGAGCAGGCGCGCGGCGAGCGCGTCGACCGGCGGAGCGACATCTACGCCCTCGGCGTCGTGCTCTACGAGCTGCTCGCCATGCGCTCGCCCTACGGCAAGCTCGACGACGAGGCGCTCCTCCAGGCCGTCAAGGAGGGCCTGTTCGACCCCCCGTCGGCCCACGCGCGCGACATCCCGGCGGAGCTCGAAGCGATCGTGATGCGCGCCATGGCGCACGCGCCCGAGGACCGCTTCCAGACCGCGCGCGATCTCGCCGGCGCGATCGCGCGCGTGCTGCTCGCGAAGCAGGAGCTCGTCGACAACGCGTCGGTCGAGCAGACCGTGGCCCACCTGCTCGGCCGCGATCGGCACGAGGACGCGCGCGACAACGCCGCGGGCGGCGCGGCGGAGCAGGCCCCGGACAGCGGCTCCATGGCGCAGCCGCAGACGCTCGCGGCGGTGCCGGCCGCGCGCACGGGCGGCGAGGCCGAGAACACCGGGGCGCCGCGGGTCGTGCGCGAGGTGCGCCACGTCGCCGTGGTGACGCTGCGCATCGAGGGGGTGGACGAGCTGCTCGGGGCGCAGGGGCGGCTCGCCGGCAAGCGCAGCGGGCGCTCGATCCGCACGACCCTCGACGCGATCGCCTTCAAGCACGGGGCGATCTGGTCGTGGGAGTCGCACGCGAGCGCGCGCGCCGTCGTCGGGCTGCTCGCGAACCCGTCGCGCGCCGCGGCCGACGCGGCCTCGCTGGCCGTCGACGTGCACGAGGCGCTCGCCGGCGCGTCGGAGGACCTGCCCGTCGAGCTCCGCGCCGCGATCGGCATCGTCCGCGGCATCGCGTACGGCGAGCGCGACGAGCAGGGGCACCTCATCAACCACGTGCTCAAGGAGCCCGCGAATTTCCTGGCCGAGCGCCTCGGCAGCCGCACCCCGTTCGGCAAGACCTGGGTCGCGGGCGGCGTCTACCGCCTCGTCCGGCGCGACTTCCGCTGGGGCGACGCGCCGTCGCTCGATCTCAACGACGCCGGCGGCTACCAGGTCCCGCACCAGATGCGGCTCTACGCGCTGCAGCGCCCGCTCACCCGCGAGGAGCGGATGGCCGAGATCGCGCTGTCGCCGAACGACCTCGTGGGGCGCGACGCCGAGCGCGCGGACCTGCACGCCGCCTACCACCGCGCGGTGTCGCCGCCCGTGAAGGGCCTCGCCGAGCCGCCGTCGCGCTACGGCGAGAGCGAGCCGCCGCCGCCGCCGAGCCGGCAGAGCAAGCCGCCGAGCCCGCCGGGCGGCGCGCTCCGGGGCCAGTCGGTGGCGCGCGTCATCGTCGGCGAGATGGGCATCGGCAAGAGCGCGCTCATCTCGACGTTCCTCTCGGAGCTCCCCGGCGAGGCGCGCGTGCTCCACGTCGAGTGCTCGCCGGTGAAGAGCGAGCTGCCGCTCGCCACGGTCTGCGACGTGCTCCGCGACGTCACCGGGATGGGGCTCGACCACTCGATCGACGACGCGGCCCACGTGATCCGCGCGCTGCTCGGGTCGATCGCGCGCTCGCCGCTCGGGGCGCGCATCGTCACGCGCCTCGCCGAGCTGGTCACGGGCAAGCAGCTCGACCACCCCGAGGAGGACGCGTCGGCCTACGGCCGCGACGTGGTGGTGCGCGGCGTGAAGTACCTGCTCGGCTCGCTGGCGCGCCACCAGCCGCTCGTCGTCGTCATCGACGGCCTGCAGTGGGCCGATCGCCCGAGCCTGGAGCTCATCTCGGAGCTCCTCAAGCAGCGCTCGGAGCGGCTGCCGATCCTCGTGCTGCTGCTGACGCGCCCCGAGGAGCGCGTGACGCCGTTCATCGAGGGGCTCGTGCGGATCGAGCTCCGCGGCCTCAGCGCCGAGGAGCAGATGCGCCTCGTCGAGGCGCGCCTCGGCGTGCGCGAGGGCGTCTCGGCCGTCTGCGGCGAGCTCGTGCCGCGCGTCGCCGGCAACCCGTTCTTCCTGCTCGAGATGGTCGACGCGCTGCTCGAGCGGGGCACGCTGGAGATCGTCGAGCACCCGGACGGGCGGCACGAGCTCGTCCGCCACGACCGGACCGGCGATCGCGGCGAGCCGCTCCCGTCGACCCTGGAGCAGCTCATCGGCGACCGGCTGCGCGAGCTGCCGCCCGCGGAGCACGACGTCGTGAACTGGCTCGCGGTCGCCGGGGGCCCGCTGCTCAAGGACGACATCCTGAACCTGACGCGGCTCGCGGACGACGAGGCGGTGACGCGCCTCTGCGCGCGCGGCCTGTGCGATCGCCGCGCCGGGGCGGTGGACTTCCGGCACCCGCTCGTGCGCGACGTCGCCTACCTCGCGCTCGACAGCGCGAGCCGCGTGCGCATGCACCGCCGGCTCGGCGAGCACCTGTCGACGACGCCGCTCGCGCAGGGGCTCTCGGCCGCGATCGTGGCGCAGCACCTCGCGCGCGGCGAGGCGCCCGGGCCGGCGGCGGAGCTCTACCTCGACGCGGCGCGGGCCGCGCGCGCCGGGCACCAGGCGCAGCTGTCGCGCCGGTACTACGAGCGCGCGCTGTCGCTCCTGCCGACCGGCGACACCCGCCGGATGATCGCGCACGAGGCGCTGGAGGCGATCTTCCGCCACCTCGGCCGCCGCCGCGAGCGGAGGAAGCACCTCACGGCGCTGCGCCAGCTCGCGAAGGAGAGCGGGCAGGCGCGGTGGGCCGCGCTCGCGCTCGTGCGCACCGCGCGGCTCGACCTCGACGACGGCCACCTCGCCCGCGGCCTGCCGGTGGCGCAGCGGGCGGCCGAGATCGCGCGCATCGCCCGGCGCCCGGCGCTCGAGGTCGAGGCGCTGACGATCCTCTCGGAGGTGCTGCGCGAGCTCGGCGACGTCCAGGGCGCGATCAGCGCGGCCGACCGGGCGCTCCGGGTGACGCACATGGGCGGGCTGACGCCGCGGGCGCGCGCGGAGGTGCTGCGCACGAAGGGGGTGCTGCTGCGCCGGGTCGGCCGCGTGCAGGAGGCGGTCGAGGCCTACGCCGAGGCGATCGCGGTGTTCCGCGCGGTGGGCGCGCGCCGCAGCGAGGCGCGCGCGAAGAACTCGCTCGCGGTGGCGATGTTCGTGCTCGAGCGCTTCGAGGACGCGATCGCGGTCGGGCTCTCGTCGATTTCCATCGATCTCGCGATCGGCGGGAGGTTCCAGATCGCGAAGACGCTGAGCAACATCGGCCACGCGTACGCCAAGCTCGGGGACATGCCGCGCAGCCTCGCGTACATGAGGCGGGCGCGGGAGGCGCACGAGCGCTATGACGACCAGGATGCGCGGGCCGACACGCTCCTCTGCACGGCGGGGATCCTCCTCGAAGCGGGCGACGCCGACGCCGCGCACACCCTGTGCGCCGACGCGGGCGCGCTCATCGCGGTGACCGGCAGCGTGTACGACATGATCCACGAGCGCAACGTGCGCGGCCTCCTCGCGAAGGCGCAGGGCGACGTCCAGGCCGCGATCGCGAACGCCTCCGAGGCGCGGCAGCTCGCCGAGTCGCAGGGGCTGATGAGCTACCACGCGTACGCGACGGCGATCGAGGCGGCGGCGCGGGTGGACGCGGGCGAGGTGCACTCCGGGGTGCTGCTCGCGCGGACGGCGCTCGGCGCGGTCGAGGCGGGCAGCTCGGAGTACGGCATCGAGGTGCGCGACCTCTGCTGCGAGGCGCTGCAGAAGGGCGCGCCGGCGAGCGCGGCGGACGCGTACCACCGCGCCGCGCTCCACGTGCAGAAGGTGGCGAGCTACATCCGCGACGCGCGGCTCAGGGCGCTGTTCCTGGAGCGCGCCGTGGTGCGGCGCATCCTGGCCGCGGAGGCCGAGGGTCCGGCGGCGGGGCACGACCCGCTCCGCCGCGGGGAGATGGCATGACGGGTACCGGCGGAAGGACAGCGGCGAAGCCGCGGCGCAAGGTCGCGGTGATCCTCTCGGGCGGCGGCGCGCGGGGGGCGTACGAGGTCGGGGTGATGTCGTACGTGCTCGACGCGTTCGCCCGGCTGCGGGGCGCGCCGCCGCGGATCGACATCCTGTGCGGGACGTCGGTGGGGGCGGTGAACGCGTGCTACCTCGCGGCGCACCTCGACGATCCGACGCTGGGCGTGCGGCGGCTCGTCAACCTGTGGACGCAGCTGAAGCTCGAGACGGTGCTCGGCTTCGGGGTGCGGCAGGCGATCTCCTTGCCGAAGCTCATGTTCGGCGGCGGCTCGGAGGGCGTGGGCCTGTTCGACGTCTCGCCGATGCAGCGGCTCGTCGAGCGGGAGATCCCGTGGCGCGCGATCGCGCGCACGCTGCGCCACGGGTACCTGTCGGCGGTCAGCGTGTCGGCGACCGAGATCGCGACGGGCCGCACGGTGATCTTCATGCAGACCGGCCCGGACGGCGCGCTGCCGACGACGGCGCCGCCGCGGACGATCATCCGCGGGGCGCTGATCGGCCCGCCGCACGCGCTCGCGTCGGCGGCGATCCCGATCCTGTTCCCGCCGGTGCGCATCGGCCGGGATCTGTACATGGACGGCGGGGTGCGGCAGAACACGCCGATCGCGCCGGCGCTCCGGCTGGGGGCGACGCACGTGCTGGCGATCGGGCTGTCGCGGGAGGTGCGGAGCATCGACGCGGGGGACAGCGGCAAGCCGCCGGGGATGGCGCTGGTGCTCGGCAAGGTGCTGAACGCGTTCCTGCTCGACCACATCCAGACGGATTTCGAGGTCCTGACGCGGGTCAACCACATGATCGAGGACGGGGAGCGCGCGTTCGGGCCGGATTTCCTGCACTCGATCAACGGGGCGGCGGCGCAGCGCGGGGCGCTGCCGTACCGGCGGGTGGAGACGCTGGTGGTGCGGCCGAGCGTGGATCTCGGGCGGCTGGCGGCGGAGCACGTGAAGGCGGGCAAGGTGCAGGGGGGGCCGGCGATGATGCGGCGGCTGCTCTCGCTGGTGGACGTGGGGGCGGAGAACGACGCCGATCTGGCGAGCTACCTGTTGTTCGACGGGTCGTTCACGCGGAAGCTGATCGAGCTCGGGCGGGCGGACGCGGAGGCGAGGCGGCACGACGTGGCGGATTTCTTCGGGAGCGCGGCGGAGGAGGCGGAGCCGAGGCTCTCGGACAGCGCGGAGTGGTCGATTCCGCCGCCCGTAGGGCCGGGGGGGTCCATTTAGAGCGGTTCTCGGCTGGCCTCTCCCGTCTTCCCTCTTCCGTCTTCCCTCTTCCGTCTTCCCTCTTCCCTCTTCCCTCTCCCGTCTTCCCTCTTCCCTCTCCCGTCTTCCCTCTCCCGTGCTCCTCTTCGTGCGCGTGCGCGTGCGCGATTCCCCGGAATCAGCGCGCACGCGCACGCGCACGAAGGACGCGCACGGGGGACGGGGGACGGGGGACGGGAGACGGGAGACGGGAGACGGGGGACGGGAGACGAGAGACGAGAGACGGCTGCATCAAACCCGAGCTAAACCCGCTCTAGGGCCTGTCCCTGAGCTCGCAGCCAGCAGCAGGCGCCGTCGATGAACGCCTGGGAGCTTCGTCAGCGGGCCGGGGGACGTGGCCGGCGCCGGTGAGGCGGCGAGGGTCGTGGCAGCAGCTCCAGGGAGCCGTACCAGCGGCTCCGAGGAACCGTACCAGCGGCTCCGAGGAACCGTACCAGCGGCTCCGAGGAACCGTACCAGCGGCTCCGAGGAACCGTACCAGCGGCTCCGAGGAACCGTACCAGCGGCTCCGAGGAACCGTACCAGCGGCTCCGAGGAGCCATACCAGCGGGTCCGAGGAGCCGTACCAGCAGCTCCGAGGAGCCGTACCAGCGGGTGCCGGCAAGGGCCCCGGACCTGCCGGCAAGGGCCCCGGACCTGCCGGCGAGCACCCCGGGGCTGCTGGTGAGCGCCCTGGGAATGCGGGGAAGCGGCTCCGACCAGCTGGCGAGCTCCGCTCTGCGGCAAGACAGCATTGCTGGGCTGCCGTCAGGCCGCCGCGGCGCGCAGGGCGCCCTCTTCGTTCTGCGGAGAGCTACACGGGACGACTTGTCACCTCGCGGCCGGGGGCCGGTCGATGCGACGGGCGAGCTGTCGTGAGGGCGTGCGCTCACCGTTCGAGCGAACGCATGCCCGGCGCCCTGGCCTGGACGAGCGCGGCCATGTTCCCGGACTCGTGGAGGTTTTGCCTCATCTTCATGTGCGCCTTCGGGATCTCGTGCCACGAGAACGTCTCCGAGAGGATCGGACGGACGCGCCCCTCCAGCACCAGGCGGTGCGCCTGGCTCGCCTGCATCAACGTCGCGATGTGACTCCCCTGGATGCGCTTCTGACGCATCCACACGAACCGCGCATCCATCGTGAAGTTGTACCCGGTCGTGCCGGCGCAGAACACCACCATGCCCCCGCGCTTCACCACGAAGCAGCTCACCGGGAAAGTCGACTCGCCAGGGTGCTCGAGCACCAGATCGACGTCGGTCTTCTGGCCCGTGATCGACCAGATGGCCTTCCCGAAGCGGCGCACCTCGCTCATGTACTCTGCATAAGCTGCGTCATCGAGCGAGCGCAGCGGCCCCCAGCACCTGAACTGGGAGCGATTGATGACGCCCTTGGCGCCCAGCGACATGACGAAATCTCGCTTCTTCTCGTCCGAGATCACGCCGATCGCGTTCGCTCCCGTCGCGGCGACGAGCTGGACGGCCATCGAGCCCAGGCCGCCGGCGGCGCCCCAGACGAGCACGTTCTGCCCCGGCCGCAGGATGTGCGGGGCGTGCCCGAACAGCATGCGGTACGAGGTCGCCAGCGAGGCGAGGTAGCAGGCGCTCTCCTCCCAGGTCAAGCCCCGGGGCCGCGCGAGCAGCTGCCTCCCCTTCACGACCGTGAACTGGGCGAACGAGCCGTGCGGCGTCTCGTATCCCCAGATCCGCTGCGTCGGAGAGAGCAGCGGATCGCCGCCGTTGCACTCCTCGTCCTCGCCGTCGTCCTGGCTGCCCAGCACGATGACCTCGTCGCCGACGCGCCACCGCTTGACCATGCTGCCGACCGCCCATACGACGCCCGCCGCGTCGGAGCCGCACACATGATAGTCGTGCCGATGCACGTCGAACACCGAGACGGGTTTCCCCAGCGAGGCCCATATGCCATTGTAGTTGATCCCGGCGGCCATGACCGCGATGAGGACCTCATCCGGGCCGATGCGCGGCGTCGGCACGACCTCGAGCTGCATGGCGGTGCTCGGCTCGCCATGGCGATCGCGCCGGATGACCCACGCGACCATGCTCCGTGGCACGTGCCCGAGCGGAGGCATTTCCCCCAGCCCATACAGATCCTTCTCTGCGTACGAGGTGCTCTCGCAATACGATGCGTCCGCCATCGCGCTCTCCTGATGCTCGTCGTTTGAACCCGCGCCCCCCGCTGGCGCTTCCGGAGAGGAAGCGCCTGCCCACAGGGCGAGCGCGTCACGCTGACGAAGCGTGTCGGTCAATCTGAAATCGAATGGATGTGATCGGCCGCGAGCAAGCATCGCCTCAGCCTCTCGGCCAGGACCTGGACATGCGGCTCCCGGACCATCGTCCAGTGAGAGCCAGGGACCTCGTACAGCTCGACAGGCTGCGACGAGAACCGCGAGAGCGGGTAATAGAGCGTCCCGTAAGGCTCCGCCACCTCCGCGGAGCCTCCGCGCGACGGCTGCTCGGCGGACCGGAAATAGGTGAAGGCGCCCGGGTACGTGGGCGCGACGTACGCGCGAAGCGCCCTCTCGTGCGCCGTGAAGAGCCGCCTGACCGAGGTCGTGAACCCAGCGATGTTCGACCGCAGGACGCCGTCGACGAGGACCCTCGTCAGCTCACCCACGCCAAGCCGGCGGAGCTCTGCGTGCGAGCGCTCCGGGTACAGCATGCTCGCGAGCTCGACGTACTCCCTCAGCCTCGACTCGGGGTCGTCGTCGACGCTGAGCAAGCTGTCGATCAGCGTCAACGAAGCGACGCGGCTACCCTCGTCCACGAGCCGGCGGGCCATCTCGAACGCCACGAGGCCTCCGAGCGACCAGCCGCCCAGCAGATAAGGGCCCGTCGGCTGGACGGCGCGGAGCGCCTCGAGATAACGCGCGGCCATGATCTCGATGCGATCGTCCGGCTCGCCGTCGTCGTCGAGGCCCCTCGCCTGGATCGCATAGAAAGGGCGATCCTTCCCGAGGTGGCGCGCGAGATCGGCGTAACACAGGACCGGACCGCCCGCCGGATGCACGCAGAAGAAGGGCGTCCCCCGGCCGGAGAGCTGGAGCGGGACCAGGAGCGGGTGGAGCCGCGGCCGCGCGGCCTCGGTAGCGCCCTTCGCCTCCGCCGGCAGCCCCAGACGGTCGGCGACGTGCTCGGCGAGCGACGCCAGCGTCGGGCAGCTGAAGCTCCAGTTGATCGAGAGCTTGAGATCGAGCGCGGCGCCGAGTCGCCCGCGGAGCTCGAGGCTCATCATCGAGTCCATCCCCAGGTCCGAGAGGCTCGCCGCGCGGTCCACGCGCGCGGGATCCTCGAACCCCAGCGTCCGCGCGACGGCCTCCTGCAACCATCGCTCGAGCACGCGCCGGCGCTCGACCGCCGAGGCGCCGTTCAGCTGCTCGAGGATCGCGGGCGCCGTCACCTCCGGCCGAGGCTCGATCCGGGCGGGCGCCGGGCGCGGCGCTGCCTCCGAGGGCTCGATCCAGTACCGCTGTCGCTGCCACGGATAGGCCGGCAGCGGCACACACCGCCCTCCCGCTGGATAGAGGCGCTTCCAGTCGATCGCGTGGCCGCGGGCGTACAGCGCCCCGAGGGACTGCAGCAGGCAGCGCCGCTCGTCCTGGCCTCGCCGCAGCGTGGGCAGCGCGATCCCCTCCTCTCCCCGGTCGAGGAGGCATTGCTCGAGGTTGCCCGTGAGCACCGGATGCGGCCCGATCTCCAGGAAATCGCGGTGGCCGTCCGCGATGGCCCGCGCGATCGCGCCCGCGAAGCGCACCGGCTCTCGGATGCTCCTCGCCCAGTACGCGGCGTCGAGGTCGCCGCCGGCGACGCGCGCCTGCGTGCCCGTGCTGTACATCGCGAGCGCGGGGCGGCGGGGCGCGAGCCAGGAGAGAGCGCGCGCGAGCTCGCCCTGGAAGGCCGCCATGTGCTCGCTGTGAAACGCGTAGTTGACCCGAAGCATGCGGCAAGGCACCTGCCGCAGCGTGAGGCGCTGGACGACCTCGGCGAGGGCGTCGCCGTCGCCCGCCAGCACCACCGAGCCAGGGTCGTTGATCGCCGCGATGGAGAGCCGGCCCGCGTGGCCCTCGAGGACGCGCGCCGCCTCGTCGACGGGCATCGCCACGGAGGCCATCCTGCCCCGGCCCGTCGCCTGCTGCATGACGCGCCCGCGGAGCACGACGAGCCGAGCGGCCTCGTCGATGCCGAGGGCGCCCGCGACGTGCGCTGCCGCCACCTCGCCGACGCTGTGGCCGACCACCGCGCCCGGCGAGACTCCCCACGATCCCCAGAGCCGGGCGAGCGCCACCTGCACCGCGAAGATCGCCGGCTGGGCCACCTCGGTCTCCGCGAGGCGAGATCTCTCCTCGGGCGCCGTGAGCTCACCGAGGAGCGAGAAGCCCGCGAGGCTCCGCACGAGCTCATCGCACTCCTCGAGCGCGGCGCGGAAGGCCCGCTCCTCCGCGAAGAGCCTTTGCCCCATGCCCGCCCATTGCGAGCCCTGTCCGGAGAACACGAAGACGGCCGGAGCGCGCGCTCCCCCCTTGGCCACCCCGCGCGCGAGGCCGGGGCGCGCCTCCCCTCGCACGAACGCGCCCAAGAGCTCCGAGAGCTCCTCGCGCGACGAGGCGACGACGGCGAGCCGATGCTCGTGATGGCTGCGCCGCACGCTCGCGGTGTACGCGACGTCCCCGAGGCTCGCCGGCGCCTCGACGGCGTCGGAGAGCGAGCTCCGGTACGAGTGCGCCATGGCCGAGAGCGCCTCTCCGGTCTTCGCGGACAGGGGCAGGAGCACGCTCGACGCGTCGCCCACGGGCGCCGGCGACGCGCTCTCCGGCGCCTCTTCCAGGATGACGTGGGCATTGGTGCCGCTCATGCCGAAGGCGCTAACCCCCGCCAGCCGCGCGCGGCCGCCCGCGCTCCAGGCGCGTTTGCGCGTCGGGACGACGAGCGGCGTCCCTTCGAGCGAGCTGCGCGGATTCAGCGTGTCGAAGTGCAGGTTCGCGGGGATCGCGCGGTGCCTGAGCGAGAGCACCGCCTTGATCAGGCCGATCACGCCGGAGGCAGCCTCGGCGTGCCCGAGGTTCGTCTTCGCCGCCCCTAGCACGCACGGATACCCATCGTCGCGCGGCTCGCCGAGGACGGCCGCGAGCGCCTCGAGCTCGATCGGATCGCCGAGGGGCGTCCCCGTCCCGTGCGTCTCTATATATCCGAGCTCCGAGGGCGAGACCCGGGCGCTCTCCAGCGCTTGTCGCAACATCGACTGCTGCGAGAGGACGTTCGGCGCCGTCAGCCCGGTCGAGCGGCCATCCTGGTTCACGGCCGAGCCCCGGATGGTCGCGAGGATGGGATCGCCGCACGAGAGCGCGTCGGAGAGGCGCTTCAGCGCGACCATCCCGCACCCCTCGGCGCGCACGAAGCCGTTCGCCTCGGCGTCGAACGCCTTGCACCGCCCGTCGGGCGAGAGGGCGCCCATCTTGGCGAGCAGGCGCGTCGTCGCGGAGGAGAGGATCACGTTGACCCCGCCCGCCAGGGCGAGCGAGCTCTCGCCGCTCCGCAGGCTCTGGCAGGCGAGGTGAACGGCGACCAGCGCCGACGAGCACGCCGTGTCCACGACGAGGCTCGGACCGTTGAGCCCGAGCGCGTAGGACAGCCTCCCAGCTGGAAAGCAGTGGCCGTTGCCCGTCGCCGTGTAGACGTCCTGCTCGGAGGCATCGAGGGCCCCGCACAGCAGGGCATAGTCGTTGCCAGTCAAACCGATGAACACCCCCGTGGACGTCCCCACGAGCTCCTCGGGGACCTGACCGGCGTTCTCCAGCGCCTCCCACGCGACCTCCAGCAGGAGGCGCTGCTGAGGATCCATGGCCCTCGCCTCCCGGGGCGAGATCCCGAAGAAGTGCGGGTCGAACCGATCCACGTCCTTCAGGAAGCCGCCCCAGCGGAGCCCGCGCGCCGCAGGATCCGCGGCGCCGCCCGCGGGGACCGCGAGGCCAGGGCGCTCGGCAGGGACCTCGGTCACCGCGTCGAGGCCCTCGTCGAGCAGCCGCCAGAACGCCTCCGGGCTGTCGATGCCGCCCGGGATCCGGCACGCCATTCCGATGATGGCGATCGGCTCGGTCTTCTGCCGCTCCAGGGCGTCGCGCTCGGCCCGCAGCGTCTTGAGGGCTGCGAGCAGCTCGCGCAGGCGGGTCGTCACGTCCGGTTCAAGCATGCTCATCTCGATGTTCCCCTCCTGGCGAGCGACAGCTCTGCGTCGACGGCGGCGAGCAGCTCATCCATGGCGTTGAGCGGCGGCTCGTCGCCGGGAGGCGCGCCGGCCACGATGCCCCCCGGCGGCTCCGGAGGTCCGCCGCGGAGCGATATCCTCCCGGGCTCCGGAGGCCCGCCGCGGAGCGCCATCCTCCCGAGCAGGTGCTCGGCCAGCGATGCGACGTCGGGGTAGGCGAAGAGCAATGTCGCCGAGAGCTTGATTCCCAGGCTCGACTCGAGCCGATTCCGCAGCTCCAGGCTCATCAGCGAGTCCATGCCCAGGCCGCTGAAAGGGGCTCTCCGCTCGATCCGCGCCGCGTCGAGGCGCAGCACCCGGCCGAGCTGCTGCCCGAGGTGCTTCTCGAGCAGCGACAGCCGCGCAGGGGGGCTCTCCCGCTCGAGCGCCTGCCGGAAGCCGGCGGCGTCCGCGGCGCTCGGCCTGCCGCGCTCGCGCTCCTCCTCCTGGAGCTCGGCCCACAGGGGCGAACGAGCCGCCGACGGGAAGGTCTCCAGCCACTGCCGCAGACTCCATTGCATCGCCAGGATCTGAGCGCCGTCCTGGGCGAGGAGGCGATCCAGCGCGCCCAGCGCCTGCGCCTCGGTCAGGCCGGGCATACCGCGGCTCGCCATCCGCTCGGCGACCCCCGATCTCGCGGCCGCGCCCACGTCCGAGAACAGCCCCCAGCCGATGCTCGTCGCCGCCAGCCCCTGCGCGCGCCGGTGGTGCGCCAGCGCGTCCAGGAACGCGTCCGCCGCCGCGTAGTTCACGCTGCCGGGAGGGCCCAGCACCGACATCGCCGACGAATACATCACGAAGAAGTCCAGCGGCGGCGACTCCTTTCCTGCCCTCGCCGATAGCAATGAATGCAGGTTCCACGCTCCCTGCACCTTCGGCGCCAGCGCCCGCAACAGCCGCTCTTCCGTCTCCTCCTCCACCGTGCTGTCCACCGCCACCCCCGCCGCGTGCACCACGCCGCGCAGCGCCGGCTGCCGATGGCCGAGCTCCGACAACAGCCCTGCAACGCTCGCCCGCTGCGACACGTCCGCTTGCACCGCCAGCACCTGCGCCCCCTGGCCCGCCATCTCCCTCATCGCCGCGCGCGCCTGCTCCGTCGGTCCGCTGCGGCCCACCAGCACAACGTGCCGCGCCCCTCGCTCCACCATCCACCGCCCCACCGACAGCCCGAGCCCCCCGAGCCCGCCGGTGATCAGGTAGCTGCCGTCCGCCCGCAGCCGCACCCCGCCGCCGTCTCCGCCGGCACGCGCCGGCCCCCGCACCAGCCGCGCCACGTACCGGCCCGACGCCCGCAGCGCCACCTCCGGCTCCCGATCCCGCGCCACAAGCTCGTCCACGAGCGCCTCCACCCCGTCCTCCGGCGCCCCCTCCCCCAGGTCCACCCGCGTGCACCCGAGCTCCGGGTGCTCCGCTCCGACCGCTCGACCCGCGCCCCACAGCGGCGCCTGCGACACCCGCACCGGCTGCGCCTCTGGCCCGGCCGACTGCGCCCCTCGCGTCACCAGGTACAGCCGCGGCGTGTCCCGCAACCCCCGGCCCACGAGCGCCTTCGCCAAGAACAGCGCGCTCAGGCTGCCGCGCCGCTGGTCCTCCAGAAGCGTCTCGGCGCTCGTCGCCTCCGCCGCCGTCGCATCCAGCCCGAACAGGTGCACCACGCCTCGACACGGGTGCTCCTCGCTGAACGCGTCGGCCAGCAGCGCCGCGTACCCCGACGCGTCCGACACGTCGAGCAGGTATCGCCTCGGCTCCACACGCTCGTAGCGCTCGGCCGCCAGCGCGCGCACCGTCGCCTCCCCTCGCCGCTCCAGCTGCGCGCTCAGCGCTGCCCCTGTCCCGCCTCGGTCCGACAGCACGAGCCACGCTCCCCGCGACCTGCCCGCTCCGGCGCCCTCTGCTCCGAGCTCCTTCCTCCGCCACTCCAGCCGATACAGCAGCTCTTCCGCCCCATCGCTCTTCGCCGCGCGCGCGCCGGGCGCGAGCCGCTCTGCGCGCAGCCCGAGCACCTCGACGAGCACCTGCCCCTCGTCGTCGATCACGTGCAGATCCCCCACGACCCGCTCCGGGCCGGCGCCCTGCGCAGGCCGCATCCGACCGTGCACCCACACGTCCCGCCCGGGCCGGCGATGGACGAGGACGCGCTCGACCGACGCGAGCACATACGTCTCTCCCGCGTCGAGCGCAGCCCCCGGCGCCAGGAGCAGCCCGCTCAGGACCTGGAGACACGCGTCGAGCAGCGCCGGGTGCAGCCCGTAAAGCCCCATCTGCGCGCTCACCTCGTCCGGAGCGCGCACCCGGCCCAGCACCTCTGTCGCGCCTACCCACAGCTGCTCCACGCCGCGGAAGCTCGCGCCGAGCGACAACCCGCGCGCCTCGAGGCGCTCGTAGTGCTCGCCGCCGGTCATCACCCGCGACCGGGGCGCATCGATCGCCTCGCCCTCCAGCCCTGCGCATCGGGCCATGATCTCCAGGGGAGACCCGCCCGACCGCGGCTGCCCGGCGCCCTCCGGCGCGGCCCGCACGGTCCCCGTCGCGTGCCGTATCCATGCCGCGCCCTCGAGGCTCGAGATCTGGATCGACGACCGGCCAGGCCCCTCCTCCGCGAGGACCACCTGCACCGTCCGCTCACCCTCCTCCGGAAGGACGAGCACCCGCTCGAACGCCACGTGCTCCAGCGACAGCGCCGCCTCGTCGTGGACCTCGGCCGCCGCCGCGAGCGCCATCTCCACGTACGCGGTCCCCGACAGCACCGCGTCGCCCAGGATGCGGTGCTCGGAGAGGTACGGCAGCGCCTCGAGGCTCAGCGCGCGCTGCCAGAACCGGGTCCCAGGGTGCGCCGACGACGACAGCGGCGCGCCGAGGAGCGGGTGGCCCGCCGCGCCGCCCGCAGAGGACCTCGCCTGCGCCCGCCGGCCCGAGGCGCCTCGTTCACGGTCCTCCGGGAGCCAGTGGCGCTCTCGCTGCCACGGATACGACGGCAGCGAGACGCAGCGGCCGCCGTGCGGATGAAGCCGGCCCCAGTCCACCGGAGCTCCGTGGACATACAGGGCGGCGAACGTCTCCAGGAGGCAGCGCCGCTCGTCCTGCGCTCGCCGCAGCGACGCCAGCGCCGCCCCGCGGCGACCCCGCTCGCGCAGGACTTCCTCGATCGCGGGCACCAGGATGGGGTGCGGGCTGAGCTCGAGGAACAGCGCGCCTGCGCCCTCGCTCAGCCGCTCGATGACCGGCGAGAACAGCACCGGCTCGCGCAGGTTCCGCGCCCAGTAGCCGGCGCCGAGCTCCGCGCCGCCAGAGGGGCTCCCCGTCACGGTCGAGTGCAGCGGGATCTGCGCGTCCCTCGGGGAGAGCCCTCCCAGCGCGTCCCGGAGCTCCGCGAGGAGCGGGTCCATCTGCGGGCTGTGCGACGCCACGTCCACCTTGACGCGACGGCAAAACACGCGCGCTCGCTCGAGCTCGACGAGGATCTCCTCCAGCGGCCCCGGCTCCCCGGACAGCACCGTCGATCTCGGGCTGCTGCTCACCGCGATCGACACCTGATGCTCCCTGCCGCGGAGCGCCCGCGCCGCGTCCTCCATGGGCAGCTCCACGAGCGCCATCGCCCCGAGCCCGCTCACCCGCCGCAGCAGCCTGCTGCGGCGGCAGACGACCCGCGCGGCGTCCTCCAGCGTGAGCGCGCCGGCGACGTGCGCCGCCGCCACCTCGCCCATGCTGTGGCCCACCACGGCGCTCGGCTCCACCCCCCACCCGCGCCACAGGGCCGCGAGCGCCACCTGGATCGCGAACAGCACCGGCTGGACGACGTCGATGCGACCGAGGCTCGAGCGCTCCTCGGCCGCGGCGAGCTCCTCGAGCACCGAGAAGCCCGCCTCCTCGCGGATGGCGCGGTCGCAGGCCTCGAGCGCCGCGCGGAAGGCCGGCGCCTCGCCCAGGAGCCTTTGCCCCATGCCGAGCCATTGCGAGCCCTGGCCCGGGAACACGAAGACCACCCGCGTCGGGCGCTCGCCGCCCGCGTCGCCGCCCGCCACCCCGGGGGGCGCCTCGCCGCGCGCGACGGCCTCCAGCAGCTCGCTCAGCTGCTGCCGCGAGGAGGCCACGAGGGCCATGCGGCGCTCATGGTGGCTGCGCCGGACGCCCGCGGTGTAGGCGATATCCCCGAGGCTCGCCGCCCCGCCGGCCGCGGCGTCGCGCAGGAAGCCGAGGTACGCCTGCGCCAGCGCGGAGAGCGCCTCCGGCGTCCTCGCCGACAGGGGCACGACCGCCGCGGCGCCCTCGCCCGAGGAGGCCGCCGGCGCGCACGGCGGCGCCTCCTCCAGCACCACGTGCGCGTTCGTGCCGCTGGCGCCGAAGGAGCTCACCCCGGCGAACCGCGGCGCGCCGCCGGTCCAGGCCAGCTCCTCCGCGGGGATCACGAACGGCGTGCCTTGCAGGGAGACCCTCGGGTTCAGCGTCCGGAAATGCAGGTGGCGCGGGATCACCCGGTGATGCAGCGAGAGCACGGCCTTGATGAGCCCCGCGACGCCCGCCGCCGCCTCGAGGTGCCCCAGGTTGGTCTTCACCGAGCCGATGGCGCAGATCGATCCGTTCGCGCGGGGCTGGCCCAGCACCTCCTTCAAGGCGTCGAGCTCGATCGGATCGCCGAGCGAGGTGCCGGTGCCGTGCGCCTCGATGTAGCCGACCTCCGCGGGCGAGACGCCGGCGCTCTCCAGCGCCTGCCGGAGCAGCGCCTGCTGCGCGAGCACGTTGGGCGCCGTCAGCCCCGTGGAGCGGCCGTCCTGGTTGATCGCCGAGCCGCGGATGACGGCCCAGACGCGATCGCCGTCCCGCTGCGCGTCCGAGAGCCGCTTGAGCGCCACGACGCCGCAGCCTTCGGCCCGTACATAGCCGTTGGCCGCCGCGTCGAACGTCTTGCACCGGCCGTCCGGCGAGAGCGCCTGCGTCTCGCTGACCATGCACATCGTCGCCGGGGACAGGATCAGGCTGACCCCGCCCGCCAGCGCGAGCTCGCACTCGCCGCCGCGCAGGCTCTGACAGGCGAGGTGGACGGCGACCAGCGAGGACGAACAGGCCGTGTCGACGGAGATGCAGGGCCCCTGGAGCCCGAGGACGTAGGAGAGCCGGCCGGCCGCCGTGCTGGCCAGATTGCCAGTCCCGCAATAAGCGTCGATGTCCTCCGGGCCCAGCGAGGTCACCCGCTGCTGGTAGTCCAGGGTCGCCAGCCCCATGAACACGCCCGATCGGCTGCCCGTCAGCCGATCGGCGGGCAGGCCCGCGTCCTCCAGGGCCTCCCAGGCCACCTCGAGCAGGAGGCGCTGCTGCGGGTCGAGGCTCGCGGCCTCGCGGGGCGCGATGCCGAAGAACCTGGCGTCGAACCCGTCGACCGCGTCGAGCAGCCCCGCCCAGCGCGCGCCGTGCTTCTCCGCCGGGATCGCCTCCGCCGGCCACCGGGTCGGGGGGATCGCCCGGATCGCGTCGACGCCGCCCCGGAGGGCCTGCCAGAAGGCGCCAGGGCTCGTCCCGCCGCCGGGGAAGCGGCAGCCGAGGCCGACGATGGCGATCGGCTCGCTCCTCGAGAGCTCGAGGTGCCTCAGCCTCGATTTCAGCTCTCGAATCTTCAGCAGAGAGTCCCGCAAGAGGCCCTCGAGGTGCTTCTCGCGGCGAGCGTCGCCGCCGCTCGCCGCGAGCTCCCGCTCGTCACGCTCACTCACGACCGAGCTCCCTCGCCAGCTCGTCGAGCAGCTCGTCCGCCGACAGCTGCGCGACCCCCTCCGCCCCCGCGGGGGCGCCCTCGCTCTCCGCCTGCCGCGGCGCATGACCAGGCCCGCCCCCGAGCTCCAGCTTGCCGAGCAGGTACGTCGAGAGCGCCGCGATGTGCGGATAGGTCCAGACCAAGGTCGCCGGCAGGGCGACGGAGAGCCCCGCCTCGAGGCGGTTCCGCAGCTCGAGCCCCATCAGGGAGTCGAACCCGAGGCTCATGAAGGGCGTATCTCGCTCGATCCGGCCGGGATCCAGCCGGAGGATGAGCGCCGCCTGCTCCCTGACGAGCTGCTGCAGCGCCGCCGGGCGGTCCTCGGGCCTCATCGCCTCGAGCGCCTTCCGGAGCTCGGCCGCGCGGCCGGCGCCGGGCGCGGCCTCGACAGGCTCGTTGCGGAGCTCCTCCCAGAGCGGGGACATGGCGGCGCTCGGGTAGAACTCGATCCAGTGCCGCAGGCTGAACTTCATCGCGAGCGCGTGGGCGTCGCCTCCAGCGAGCATGCGCGCGAGCACCTCCGTGCCTTGCGCCTCGGTCAGGCCGGGCATACCGCGGCTCGCCATCCGCTCGGCGACCCCCGATCTCGCGGCCGCGCCCACGTCCGAGAACAGCCCCCAGCCGATGCTCGTCGCCGCCAGCCCCTGCGCGCGCCGGTGGTGCGCCAGCGCGTCCAGGAACGCGTCCGCCGCCGCGTAGTTCACGCTGCCGGGAGGGCCCAGCACCGACATCGCCGACGAATACATCACGAAGAAGTCCAGCGGCGGCGACTCCTTTCCTGCCCTCGCCGATAGCAATGAATGCAGGTTCCACGCTCCCTGCACCTTCGGCGCCAGCGCCCGCAACAGCCGCTCTTCCGTCTCCTCCTCCACCGTGCTGTCCACCGCCACCCCCGCCGCGTGCACCACGCCGCGCAGCGCCGGCTGCCGATGGCCGAGCTCCGACAACAGCCCTGCAACGCTCGCCCGCTGCGACACGTCCGCTTGCACCGCCAGCACCTGCGCCCCCTGGCCCGCCATCTCCCTCATCGCCGCGCGCGCCTGCTCCGTCGGTCCGCTGCGGCCCACCAGCACAACGTGCCGCGCCCCTCGCTCCACCATCCACCGCCCCACCGACAGCCCGAGCCCCCCGAGCCCGCCGGTGATCAGGTAGCTGCCGTCCGCCCGCAGCCGCACCCCGCCGCCGTCTCCGCCGGCACGCGCCGGCCCCCGCACCAGCCGCGCCACGTACCGGCCCGACGCCCGCAGCGCCACCTCCGGCTCCCGATCCCGCGCCACAAGCTCGTCCACGAGCGCCTCCACCCCGTCCTCCGGCGCCCCCTCCCCCAGGTCCACCCGCGTGCACCCGAGCTCCGGGTGCTCCGCTCCGACCGCTCGACCCGCGCCCCACAGCGGCGCCTGCGACACCCGCACCGGCTGCGCCTCTGGCCCGGCCGACTGCGCCCCTCGCGTCACCAGGTACAGCCGCGGCGTGTCCCGCAACCCCCGGCCCACGAGCGCCTTCGCCAAGAACAGCGCGCTCAGGCTGCCGCGCCGCTGGTCCTCCAGAAGCGTCTCGGCGCTCGTCGCCTCCGCCGCCGTCGCATCCAGCCCGAACAGGTGCACCACGCCTCGACACGGGTGCTCCTCGCTGAACGCGTCGGCCAGCAGCGCCGCGTACCCCGACGCGTCCGACACGTCGAGCAGGTATCGCCTCGGCTCCACACGCTCGTAGCGCTCGGCCGCCAGCGCGCGCACCGTCGCCTCCCCTCGCCGCTCCAGCTGCGCGCTCAGCGCTGCCCCTGTCCCGCCTCGGTCCGACAGCACGAGCCACGCTCCCCGCGACCTGCCCGCTCCGGCGCCCTCTGCTCCGAGCTCCTTCCTCCGCCACTCCAGCCGGTACAGCAGCTCTTCCGCCCCGTCGCTCCTCGCCGCGCGCCGGGCGCCGCAGCCACGGCCGCCCGGAAGCCAGTACGGCTCTCGCTGCCACGGATAGCCGGGCAGCGACACGCACCGTCCCCCCGAGGGATAGAGCCGCTTCCAGTCGACCGGATGGCCGTGAGCGTGCAGGGCGCCGAGCGACTCCAGGAGAGATCGCCGCGCGTCCTGCGCCCGCCGCAGCGACGCGAGCGAGACCCCCTCGCGCTGCCCGTCCCGCAGCGCCTCCTCGACGGCGTGCACCAGGACGGGGTGCGGGCTGATCTCCAGGAACATCGCGTGGTCGCTCTCGAGGAGCCGCTCGACCGCCTGCGAGAACAGCACCGGACGCCGCATGTTCTGCGCCCAGTACTCGGCCCCGAGCTCCGGCCCCTCGCAGACGTCCCCGCTCACCGTCGAGCGCATCGGGACGCGGCAGGCCGCCGGCGAGAGCCCCGCGAGCGCCTCCCGGAGCTCGTCCATGAGCGGATCCACCTGCGGGCTGTGCCCGGCGCCGTCGGTCCTCACCCGGCGGACGAAGACCTGCTCCCGCTCGAGCCGCGCAAGGAGCTCGTCCATGGCGGCGGGCTCCCCGGACAGCACCGTCGACCTCCGGCTGTTGCTGACGGCCACCGCGAGCCGGCGCTCGTGGCCGCGGATCGCCTCCTCCGCCCGCGCGAGCGGCAGCTCGACCACCGCCATGGCCCCCTTGCCGCTCAGCCGCGAGAGCAGCCGGCTGCGGTGGACGATGATCCGCGCGCCGTCCTCCAGCGTCAGCGCTCTGGCCGCGCACGCGGCCGCGACCTCGCCCATGCTGTGTCCGACGATCGCGTCGGGCTCCACGCCCCATGAGCGCCACAGGGCCGTGAGCGCCACGCCGATGGCGAAGAGCGCGGGCTGCACCACGTCCACGCGCCCGAGCGCGATCGGCCCGCCCTCGGCGCGCAGCGCTTCGAGGAGCGAGAACCCGGCCTCCTTGCGCACGGCCGCGTCGCACGCCTCCATCGCCTCGCGGAAGACCGGCTCCTCGTCCAGGAGCGAGAGGCCCATCCCCGCCCACTGAGAGCCCCACCCCGAGAACACGAAGACGATCTTCGGCTGGACCGCGGGCGCCGCTCGCCCCCGCGTAACGCCCGGTCGAGCCTCGCCGGCCGCGAACGCGTCGAGCGACGCGGCGAGCTCCTCCCGCGAGCTGCCCAGCACCACCAGGCGATGCTCGTGATGGCTGCGCCGCGCGCTCGCGGTGTAGGCGATGTCCCGCAGCGACGCGCCCGCCTCGGCCGGACCCCGGCGCAGGAAGCGCCCGTACGCGTCGGCCATCGCGGAGAGCGCCTCGGGCGTCCTCGCCGACAGGGGCAGGAGCGTCAGGAGATCGCCAATCGCAGGCGCCTCCGCGGCGCCCGCGGGCGCCTCCGCGGCGCCCGCGGGCGCCTCCGCGACGCCCGCGGGCGCCTCCTCGAGCAGCACGTGGGCGTTCGTGCCGCTCATCCCGAACGAGCTCACGCCCGCGCGCCGCCGCCGGCCCTCGCCGCGCCACGCCGCGGCCCTCGTGGTCACCTCGACCGGCAGCTCGGTCCAGGGAATGCGCGGGTTCAGCGCGCTCGCGTGCAGGTGCGCCGGCAGCTCGCCGTGCTGGAGCGAGAGCACGACCTTCATGAGGCCCGCGATGCCGGCCGCCGCCTCCAGGTGGCCGATGTTGGTCTTCACCGCGCCGATTCGGAGCGGCCGCTCCGCGGGCCGGCCGGCGCCGTACACCGCCGCGAGCGCCTCGACCTCGATCGGGTCGCCCAGCGGCGTCCCCGTCCCGTGGGCCTCGACGTAATCGACGTCGCCGGGAGACAGCCGCGCGTCCGAGAGCGCCTTCCGGATCACCGCCTGCTGCGCCTGGCCGTTGGGCACGGTCAGGCCGCTGCTATGACCGTCGTTGTTCACCGCCGATCCGCGGATCACGGCGAGGACGCGATCGCCGTCCCGCCGCGCGTCCGAGAGCCGCTTGAGCACCACCATGCCGCAGCCTTCGCCGCGGCCGTAGCCGTTCGCCTCGGCGGAGAACGTCTTGCAGCGGCCGTCCGGCGCGAGGGCGCGGGCGCGCGCCAGGTACACGTACATGAGCGGGGCGAGCATCAGCTGCACGCCGCCCGCCACGGCCACGTTGCACTCGGACGCCCGCAGGCTCTGGCACGCCAGGTGGACCGCCACGAGCGACGAGGAGCACGCCGTATCCACCGCCGCGCTGGGGCCCTGGAGCCCGAGCACGTACGACAGCCGACCTGCCGAGAAGCTCGTGAAGGTGCCGGACATCGTGTAAGCGTCCATCGCCTCCAGGCGCTCGGACTCGCGCTGCAGGACGCCGTAGTCGCTCAGGCCGATCCCGACGAAGACCCCCGTCAGCGGATCGCCGCCAGGCACGAGGCCGGCGTGCTCGAACGCCTCCCAGATCACCTCCATCAGCAGCCGGTGCTGCGGGTCGATGTTCGCCGCCTCGCGCGGCGAGATCCCGAAGAACCGCGCATCGAACAGATCCGGCGAGGTCGAGAGGAACGCCCCCTCCCGCGCATACGTCTTGCCGGGCGCGTCCGGGTCCGGGTCGTAATATGCGTCCGCGTCCCATCGCTCCTCCGGGATCGGCCCCACGGCGTCGACGCCGTCCGCGAGCAGCTGCCAGAACCCCTCGGCGTCCGCGACGCCGCCCGGGAGACGGCAGCCCAGCCCGACGATCGCGATGGGCTCGCGCTCGCGGTCGAGCGCGGGCTCGCCCCCCTCGCCGCCAGCGGGGCGCGGCGCCTCGCCGCCTCCCGAGGCCGCGGCCGGCTCGCCCAGGGAGAGCCGCTCGAGCAGGTGCTCGGCCAGCGCGACCACGTTCGGGTGGTTGAACGTCACGCTCGACGGCAGCGGGAGACCGAGCGCCTGATGCAGGCGCGTGCGGAGCTCCACCGCCATCAGCGAGTCCATGCCGAGGTCGAAGAACCCCCTCGTCGGGTCGACCCGCTCGGCGTCGCCGAACCCGAGCGTCTGCGCGACCACCCCCTGCAGCCACCGCTGCATCCGCCGCCGGCGCTCGCGCGGGGGAGCGGCCCTGAGCTCGTCGAGCAAGGCCGCCTCGGCCGGCCCGGACGCCGCCTCCGCCGCGCGCGGCATCTCCGCGAGGAGCGGGCGAGGCCCGCCGGTCTCGACCACCGCGCGGAACCGGGGCCAGTCCACGTCGGCCACCACGACCTGCGCCGCGTCCGCATCGAGGATCCGGCCCAGGATCGCGAGCGCGACGCCGGGGCCGAGGGCCCTCACCCCGCGCCGCTCGAGGGCGGCGAGCCCCCGCTCGGTCATCATGCCGCCGCCCTGCCAGGGCCCCCAGTTGACCGCGAACGCGGGCGCCCCGGCGGCGCGCCGCGCCGTCACCCACGCGTCCAGGAACGCGTTGGCCGCCGCATAGCCGGCCTGCCCGCCCGAGCCCCACACCGAGGCGATCGACGAGAAGCAGACGAAGGCGGTGAGCGGGCGGTCGCGCATCAGCGCGTCCAGCACCAGGGTGCCGTGGACCTTCGGGGCCAGCACCTCGGCGAGCCGGGCGCCGTCCAGGGCCGCGAGCGGCGTGTGATCCTCGACGCCCGCCGCGTGGAAGACCGCCGAGAGCGGCGGGAGCCGCGCGTCGATGTCCGCGAGCACCGCGGCCATGGCGCCCGCGTCGGCGACGTCGGCCTGGGCCACCGTCACCGCGGCGCCGAGCGCCTCGAGCACCGCGATCGACGACCGTGCATCCTCCGTGGACGCGCCCCGTCGGCCCGTGAGGACCAGGTGCTGGACCCCCCGCCGCGCGAGCCACTCGGCCACGCGGAGCCCGAGCGCGCCCAGGCCCCCGGTGATCAGCGCCGTGCCCGGGGTGGACCACGGCGCCCGGCGCGATCGAAGCCCGCGGTGGCGCACGAGCCGCTGAACGAAGCGACCCGACGGCCGCAGCGCGACGTGGTCCTCGCCGTCGGGCGCGAGGACCTGGCTCACCACCGCAGCCACGGTGTCCTGGCCGATCTCCGCCGGAAGATCGATGAGCCCACCCCAGAGCGCCGGGCGCTCGAGCGACATCGCCCGGCCGAGCCCCCAGAGCGTCGCGTGCTCGGGCGCGGTCAGCCGATCCCCGGGCCCGACGGAGACCGCGCCGCGGGTCACGAACCAGAGCTTCGGCGCGTCGCGCCGCTCCGGCCTCGCCGCGGGCCCGCGATCCGCGCTCGCCGCCGCCTCACCCGCGGCCTGGATCCAGGCCAGCGCGCTGTGGACGCCCTGCCGGAGGGCCGCGTCGGTGCCCTGCGCGCCGTCCAGGCTGGCGAGGTGGATCACGGCGCGCGCCGGCCCCCGCTCGCGGAGGAGCTCCGCCCAGAGGCGCGCGAGGCCCTCCGTCGAGCCCGGGTCGAGCGCGCCCTCGCCCGCGGATCCGCGCGCGCGGACGCCGCCCGCGCGGATCCGCGAGCAGACGCCGCCCGCCGACTCCAGCGCTTCTGCGACCCGGTCCCCGACGCCGCCCTCGTCGACCAGCACGACCCAGTGCCCCGCGGCCGGCGGCCGCGGCGCGAGGGCGGGCCGGCGCTGCCACTCCAGCGCGTACACCGCGTCGCCGCGCTCCGCGTCGGCGTCGAGGCGCGCCTGCTCCGCGGTCTTCCGCAGCGCCTCCAGGACCCGCGCGACGACCGGCAGCTCCTCGGCCGAGAGCCTCGCCTCGGCCGCGACCGACGCGGCGAGGGCCGCGGCGCCCTTCGCGTCGAGCAGCGACGAAAGCGCCGCCGAGCGCGCCTCCGCCTCGCGCGGGCCGCGGAGGGCCGGCGCCGGCGCTCCTCCGGGACCGTCCACCCAGCAGCGCTCGCGCTGCCACGGATAGGCAGGGAGCGCCACGCAGCGCGCGCCGCCCGGGTAGAGCTGGCGCCATTCCACCGGATAGCCCTGGACGTACAGGGCGCCGAGCGACTGGAGCAGGCACCACCGCTCCTCCTGCGCCCGCCGCAGCGTGGAGACGGCGTGGCCTTCCTGCGCCCGCGCGGCCAGGCACTGCTCGACGTTGGCCGACAGCACCGGGTGCGGACCGAGCTCCAGGAACGTGCGGTGTCCGTCGAGGATGGCGGCGTCCACGGCGCCCGCGAACAGCACCGGCTCGCGGATGTTCCTCGCCCAGTACGCGCCGTCGAGCGGCGCTCCGCCGACCTTCGCCCCGGTGACCGTGCT
The DNA here is from genome assembly GCF_051529605.1 of Sorangium sp. So ce296. Taxonomy (NCBI): domain Bacteria; kingdom Pseudomonadati; phylum Myxococcota; order Polyangiales; family Polyangiaceae; genus Sorangium; species Sorangium sp. So ce296. The sequence continues at coordinate 11,149,315 of NZ_CP150325.1, read as the reverse complement.
GTACATCGAGAGCGCCGGGCCGGCCGCGTCGAGCCGCTCGAGCGCCGCCGCGAGCTCGCCCTGGAAGGGCGCCATCTGCGGGCTATGGAAGGCATAATTGACCCGGAGCTCGCGGCACTGCACGCCCTCCCGCCGCAGGCGCTCCAGAACCTCCGCGAGCGCCGCGGCCTCGCCGGAGAGCACGACGGATCCCGGGTCGTTCACCGCCGCCAGCGAGAGCTCGCCCTCGAGGCCGCGCAGCAGGCGCGCCGCCCGCTCGGGGGAGATCTCCGCCGAGGCCATTTTCCCGAGGCCGGTGGACCGCTGCATCAGGCGGCTCCGGTGGTGGACGACGCGCACGGCGTCCCGGAGGCTCAGCGCCCCGGCGACGTGCGCCGCCGCCACCTCCCCGACGCTGTGCCCGATCACGGCGTCGGGGACGATGCCCCAGGAGCGCGCGAGCTCCGCGAGCGCGACCTCGAGCGCGAAGAGCGCCGGCTGCGCCACCTCGGTCTCGTGCACGCGCGAGACCGGTCCGGGGGCGGAGAGCTGCTCGAGGAGCGACCAGCCCGAGAGCGGCTGCAAGAGCCGGTCGCACGCCTCGATGACCTCGCGGAAGACCGGCTCCTCGTCGAGCAGCGCTCGGCCCATGCCGGCCCACTGCGACCCCTGCCCGGGAAACACGAAGACGACCTTCGGCCGCCCGCCTCGCTGCGCCTCGCCGGACGCGACGCCGGGGCGCGCCTCACCGCGCAGGAAGGACGAGATCGCCTCGCCGAGCTCATCGGCCGACCGCCCCACGACGGCCAGCCGATGCTCGTGATGGCTGCGCCGGACGCTCGCCGTGTAGCAGAGATCGCGCGTGGAGAGATCCGGCTGCGCGAGGGTCGAGGACAGGACGGATCGCGCCGCGTCCGCGAGCGCCGCCCGCGATCGCGCCGAGAGCACGAGCTGCTCGAACGGCTGCGGCCCGGCCGCCTCGGGGGCGCGCGGCTCGGCCGCTGGCGCGCCACGATCGACGCCGGGCAGGGCGCGCGAGGGCGACGCCGGGCCCCGGTACACCGCGCCCCAGCACACGGGCGTCCCGCGCGTGTAGAGCGCCCCCAGCGCGTCCAGGAGGACCGCGCGTCCTGCCTCCTCGCGCCGCAGCGACGGCAACACCGTGCCTCGTCGACCCCGGTGGGCGAGGCTCCGCTCGACAGCGTGCGTGAGCAGCGGGTGGGGGCTGAGCTCGAGGAACGCATCGTACCCGTCGTCGAGGAGGCGATCGATCGCAGGAGCGAAGCGGACAGGCTCGCTCAGGTTGCGCCCCCAGTAGGCGGCGTCGAGCGCTTCGCCGTCGACGGCGGCCGCGGCCACCGAGGAGTAGAACGGAGTCGAGCAGCGCGCGGGCCGCAGCCCGTCGACCGCGCGCACGAGCTCGCCGCGCAGCGCGTCCATCGAGGGCCCGTGCGGCGCGTAGTTCATCGCGATCCGCCGCGCGAAGGTCCCTTGCTCGCGCAGCTCCGCGATGACCTCGTCCAGCGCCGCGGCGTCGCCGGACACGATCGTGGAGCTCGGGCTCGTCGTGCCCGCCACCGCCAGGCGCCCTGCGCGGCCCGCGATCGCGCGCCGCGCCTCGTCCAGCGGGAGCTCGAGGAGCGCCGCGCCCCCGCGGCCGCTCACCCGCAGGGCGAGCTGACCCATGCGGCAGATGACCCTGGCGGCGTCCTCGAGCGTCAACGCGCCCGCCGCGTGGGCGGCCGCGACCTCGCCGATGCTCTGCCCGACCACGGCGTCGGGCCGCACGCCCCAGGAGCGCCAGAGCGCGGCGAGCGCGACCTGCACCGCGAAGATGGCGGGCTGGACGACGTCGCTGTCCTCGAGCGATCGGGCCTCGCCGCGGGTGAGGACCTCCAGCACGGACCAGCCCGCGTGAGGCCTCATCGCCCGCCCACATCGCTCGATCGCCGACCGGAAGACGATCTCCTGACGGAGGAGATCCCGGCCCATGCCGAGCCACTGCGATCCGTGGCCCCCGAACATGAAGACGAGCCTCGGCCGCCGCTCGCCCGCGCGCCCGCTCGCCAGCCCGGGCAGGGCGCGCCCCTCGAGGAAGCTCGAGAGACGCGCGGACAGCTCCTCGTGGGAGCGGGCCGTGATGGCCAGTCGATGCTCCTCGCCGCTCAGCCGGGCCGCGGCCGACGAGCAGAGCTCCACGAGCGGCGGACGACCGGCGCCCTGACCCGACAGCTCGCCGAACGCCGTCGCCTGCGCCCGGAGCGCATCGGCGCTGCGCGCCGACAGCGGGAGGAGGTGCGCCGCCGGCCCCTCGCGGACGCCCTCGACGACGACATGGCAGTTCGTCCCGCCGAAGCCGAAGGCGCTCACCCCGGCCACGATCGGCGCCCCGTCGTCCGGCCACGGCTCCCTGCGCTGCGCCACCCTGAGGCGCAGCTCCTCGAAGGCGATATGCGGGTTCGGCTGCTCGAAATGGAGGCTCGGCGGGATCTCGAGGTGCCGGACCATGAGGGCCGCCTTGATCAACCCGGCCACGCCCGCGGCGGCCTCGAGGTGGCCGAGGTTGGTCTTGACGGAGCCGATGAGCAGCGGCCGCTCGGCGGGGCGATCCGCGCAGAGGACCGCGGCGAGGGCCCTCGCCTCGATCGGATCGCCGAGGTTCGTGCCGGTGCCGTGGGCCTCGATGTACCGAACCTGGTCCGGCCCGATCCCGGCCCGCGCGTACGCGTCGCGGAGCAACGCCTCCTGCGCCGCCGGGTTCGGCGCCGTCAGGCCGTTGCTGAACCCGTCGTTGTTCACCGCGCTGCCGCGGATGACGCCGTAGATGGGATCGCCGTCGAGCAGCGCCTGCGCCAGGGGCTTGAGCACCACCACGCCCGCCCCCTCGCCGCGCACATAGCCGTTCGCGCGGGCGTCGAACGCCTTGGATCGACCGTCGGGCGAGAGGACCCCCAGCCTCGACATCGCCACGGTGCTCTCGGGGGCGAGCATCAGGTTGACCCCTCCGGCGAGCGCGAGCTCGGACTCTCCTCGGAGCAGGCTCTGACAGGCGAGGTGGACGGCGACGAGGGAGGACGAGCACGCCGTGTTCACCGCCATGCTCGGCCCCTCCAGGCCGAGCACATAGGAGACCCGCGCGGCGAGGATGCTCAGGTCCTGGCCGGTGGCCGTGTGCTGCGCGATCCGGTCGGCCGCGCTCCCCGCCACCTTCCCGTAATCGCTCCACATCGCGCCGAAGAACACCCCGGACCGGGTGCCCCTCATCCCGCGCGGCGGTATCCCGGCGTCCTCGAGCGCCTCCCAGGAGAGCTCCAGCATCAGCCGCTGCTGCGGGTCGATCTGGGCGGCCTCTCGCGGCGAGATGTCGAAGAACTGGGGATCGAACCGATCCACCTGCTCCAGGAATCCTCCCCAGCGCGCGCCCGCCGCGCCGGCGTCGTCGCGGTGGAGCGCCTCGACGCCCCACCGGTCTGCGGGCACCTCCGTGATCGCGTCGACGCCGTCGCACAGGAGCTGCCAGAAGGCCGAGAGGCTCGGCGCCCCCGGGAAGCGGCACGCCATCCCGACGATCGCGATGGGCTCGTCCGCGAGCGCTGCGGCGGGCGACGCGCGCGGCCGAGCGGGCGGCGGGCTCTCGCCCCCGTCGAGGTGAAGCGCGAGCGCCTCGATGGTCGGATAGCTCCAGACGAGGGTGGGCGAGAGCGGCTTCCCGAGCGCGGCGCCGAGGCCCGCGAGGAGCTCCGCCGCGCCGCGGGAGCTGAGCCCATAACGGCTGAATCGCTCGCGGACGTCGATCGACGCGGGCGCCACGCCCGAGCGCTCCGACAGCCGGAGGACGAGCCATTCCTGGATGTCCTCCCTCTTCTTGAGAGACGTCCCCGAGCTTCCCTGCGTGCTCATGCTTCGAGTCCTCACCTCACCGGGCGACACACCGCGAGCGGGAAACGCCGCCTCGGCCCGATACGCACCAGCGCGCGTCAGTATGCGCGATTACGCAATGCCCGTGCCGTCGCTCTCTGCCCTGGACTGGCCTGCGACTACGCCAGCACCGCAATGCCCCGACGAAGAAGTTGAGCCATTGCGCGACGCCCCGCGTTGCCATGGCGCTCTTCGCGTCGCTTTCCTGCCATGGCACAGCGCCCGCGGTGCCATGGCACAACGCCTCGGTGCCATGGCACCGTGCCTGTTGCGCCGGCGCCGCGACTCGTCACGGGTATGTAACCGCGGCGGATTCAATCGTGCGGCGACGGGAATCGAAATTGCATTGTCGACGATCGTGACCGCATGTTATGAGAGCGCCCGCGAGGGCCCGACGCGCTGCGATCGAGCCGCCATGCTCGAAGGAACGGCCCGATCATGAAGACGGCAGCACGCGACGCGTCCCCGGCGCGGCAAGGAAGACCGGCCTTGACCGAATTCGGCTCATCCACCGAGAAGGCCCTGTGGAGGTTGTACGACCTCTGGGTGCCGACGATCGCCTCCGAGCATCTCTGGGGCTGTCCCTCGGACAGGATCTTGGACCTGTACAGGCAATACACCTCCGCTGACCACCTCGAGGCGGGGGTCGGCAGCGGTTATTTCCTCGATCGATGCGCGTTTCCCGTCGCCGACCCCTCGCTCACCCTGCTCGACGTGAACCGCAGCGCCATCGACGTGTCCCTCGAGCGGCTGCGCAGGTACCGTGTCACCGGGCTCGTCGCGAGCCTCCTCGAGCCGCTCCCGCTCCCCGGGTCGGCCTTCGGGTCCGTGGGTATGAACTATGTCGTGCACTGCATCCCCGGGGCCCTGCGCGACAAGATGGACGCCATCCTGGGGCACCTGTTGCCCTGCATGAAGGACGGCGGCGTGCTGTTCGGGACCACGGTCCTCGGCAGAGGCGTCCGCCACAACGCGGCGGGCGGCCCGTTCGCCGCGGCGATGCAGCGCCTCGGGATCTTCAAGAACCAGGAGGACGATCTGCCTGGGCTGGAGGCGGCGCTGAAGCGGCACGTGTCGGACTACTCCATCGAGCCTGTCGGGCGAACGGCCGTGTTCATCGCCCGGAAGCCGGGTCGCGCCGAGAGGGCGCCCGGCTGAGCAGCAGCGGGAGGCGCGCCGCCGCGCCGCTCGAGGCGCGCGCGGCGACGTCGTCCTCCTTCAGGGTCACGGTGTCCCCGCGGAGCTCTCCTCGGGTGACGGAGTGACTCAAACCCACGTGACGAGGAGACGGACTGTGGTCGATGCGACGATGACCGAGTCGGACAATCTTCCCTTCCTGGACGTGCTGAGCCCGGAGTTCGTCCGCGACCCGGGGCCCATGCTGCGCGCGTGCCGACGCGAGCACTGGATGGCGCGCAGCCCGATCGGCTTCGAGGTGCTGGGGTTCCCCGAGTCCGTGTCGATGCTGCGCGACGAGCGGATCAGGCCCGGCTTCGACAAGCTCTTGGAGCTCCTCGGCATCACCTCCGGCCCGGCGCACGAGCACATGTCACAGCAGGTCGGCTCCCAGGAGGGCGACGCGCACCGGCGCATCCGCCGGCTGATCCAGCCCGCCTTCAGCATCGAAGCGATGGAACGGCTGCGGGCTCCGGCGCGCCAGGTCGTGGACACGCTGCTCGACGCCGTGGACGAGCGCGGCGCGTGCGACTTCGTCGCTCACGTCAGCGGGCTGTTCCCGGGCCGCCTCTTCTGCCGCCTCCTGAACGTCTCCGAGGACGACGCGGCGCCCCTCGCGCGGATGAACGGCTCGATCATGAAGATGTTCTGGATGAAGCCGGAGCACCGGGGCGAGGTCGAGGCGGCCATCCACGAGCTCGGCGAGTACAGCCTCGCGCTCATCGAGCGAAGGCGGCGCGAGCCGGGCGAGGACTTCGTCTCAGGGCTGATCCTGGCCGAGGAGCAGGGCGACCGGCTGAGCACGCAGGAGCTGATCGACCTGGTGAGGCTCACGCTCACCGCCGCCGTCGACAACGTGAACCACACCCTGAGCCTCATGGTGCTGCTGCTCGCCGAGCGCCCCGAGGCGTGGCAGCAGCTGCGCGCCCGCCCGGAGCTCATCCCCCGCGCCGTCGAGGAGTGCATGCGCTACCGGCCGCGCGTCCTCCGGCTGACGCACTACGCCGCGCAGGACACCGTGCTGGGCGGGGTCCCGATCCCGGCGGGGAGCTGGGTGATGAGCGTCGTCGCCGAGGCGAGCCGGGACGAGCGCGTGTTCAACGACCCCGATCGCTTCGACATCACGCGCGAGCCGGTGCGCCCCAACCTGAACTTCGGCACCGGACGGCACAACTGCATCGGCGCCTACCTCGCGCAGATCGAGCTGCAGGAGGCGCTTTCGGCGCTCGTCGAGCGCTGGGAGAGCATCGGGATCGCGGGGGAGGTGGTGCCCCAGGCGTCGAATCAGACGAACGGGGTGCTGGAGCTCCCGCTGCGGTGGAAGCGCGCCTGAGGGGCGGGAGCTCCGGCCGGGCGCGCCTCAGCGCTCCCTGTCCTTCTTCTCTTCCTTCTTCTTGTCCTTGCGGTTGGTCTTCTCTTTTTCTTTCTTCGACTTCGACGCCACCTTCTTCGGCTCGTCGCGGCCGAGCGCGATCTCCAAGCGATCGCCGCGCGCCTTGGCCTTGTAGGAAGGCACGCCGTCCTTGAACTGCAGGGTGATCTCGGCGCCGTGCGGCGTGTTGACCACGCGCACCGACGCGATGCGCTTGTCCTTCCGGGCGAGGCCGCTGCCCGAGGACAGCGCGCGCCGGTCGGGCAGCGACACCGTGAAGCCCATCGCGCCGGCCGCGCCGTTCAGCTCCTCGATGGGGCCGTCCATCTTCAGCTTCAGCACGATGGGGTTCCTCACGGACCCCTGGCCCCACTCCTTCGGGCCCTCCTGCGCGTCCTCGTCCGCCTCCGCGTCGCCCTCGTCGCCTGGGCCGCCCGGGACCGCGGCGGACCGCTCGAGCGGATCGCCGGCCTGGGCGCCCGGATCAGCGGGCGGCGTCGGCGGCACGGGCTCCGTCGTCGACAGCGGCGTCGCGCCGAACAGCGGGACGTTCGCCGTCAGCACGCCGCCCGGCGCGGCCGCCGTGGCCGCAGCCGCCGGCAGGGCCGGCGCGCCGGACGACGCCGGCAGCGCCGACGCGCCCGCGGCCGCCTCCGCGGCCCCGGCGGCGGGCGCGTCGCCGCCGCGCAGGCCGAGGAGGCGCGCGGCCCCGAACACCACCAGCACCGCCGCCAGCCCGAGGAAGCTCCCGGCCGCGGCCGCCTTCTTGTTGAAGCGCGGCGGCTCCGACCCCTCGCCCGCCGCCTCTTCGGCCTCCTCGCGCACCAGCCGGCGCCCGCCGGACTTCAGCGCGCCGGCCGGCGGCGGCGCCGTCTTGCGGCGCGGGCCGCCGTCCTTGCCCGACCCGTCCTCGCCGGCCGCGCGCGCGGCGCGCCGCGCCTTGATCCGCGCCACCATGCCGGCCATCGCCGTGGCCGCGCGCGCCCCGGCGCCGGCGAGCGCCGGCCCGAGCTTGCCCGCCACGGCCTTGCTCGCCATCGCGGCCTTCTCGCCGACGTCGCGCAGCCGGCTCGGCTGCGCAGAGCCCGCCTCGTCCGACCCCTCCTGCGAAGGCGGCGCCGCGTCCTGCGCCGAGGCCGGCGCCGCGTCCGCCGCGGGCGCCTCCCGCGCCGAGAGCGCCGGCGACATGTCGCCGTCGTGATCGTCGTCCGCCGGGGCCGCCGCGCCGCCGCTCGCGCCCGCCGGGGCGCGCTCGCCCTGCGGATCGCGCGGCGGCGCCGACGACGCACGCGCCGTCGCCCGCTCGCCCTGCGGATCGCGCGGCGGCGCCGATGACGCACGCGCCGTCGCCCGCTCGCCCGGCGGCGCCGACGACGCACGCGCCGTCGCCCGCTCGCCCGGCGGCGCCGACGACGCACGCGCGCCCTCGCCCGGCGGCGGCACCGACGGCGCCCGCGCGGGCGCCCCGGCGTCGAGCGCCGCCGCGGGCTTCGCCGGGGGCAGCGTCTCGGACGGCGCCCGCGGCCGCGACGCCCTGGCCGCGCGGGGCGCCTCGTAGCAAAGCGTGACCACGAGCTGCGGCACGCTCGTCGCCGGGTCGACCTCGACCTTCACGTGGTCGATGTACGCCTCGCGGCGCGTGCCCTGCTCGACCTCCTCCAGCTCGAGGGAACGCCCCACCTTGAGGAACTCCAGGTTGGAGCCCACCTCGAGGTCGTCGAGCCCACCCGCGCGCACGCGCGCCTTCATGGGCGAGCCCAGCCCGTCGATGTGGAGCCGCACGCGCGCGCCGCGCTGCGCCGTCCCCTGCCCCGCGCCGGACGGGATCGTGAGCGCCGGCGCGGAGCCGGCGGCGCCGGCGTCCATCGACGAGCACATCGCGCGAACTGCCTCCTCCGCCTCCGGATCGAGGCCGGTGAAGCGCAGGCCGAACTCGCCGCCGCGCGCCTGCTCGGCGCGCCAGCAGACCTCGCCCTCGACGACGAGCTCCTTGCCGAGCCCGTCGAAGCGGCAGATCAGCGCGTCGCCGACCCGCGGCAGGTACGCCGTGCGCAGGCGCATGCCCTCGGGCGACATGTCGATCGACTCGGCCTCGAAGCCGCCGCCCGACGTCTCGCCGACAGCGACGAGCGCCTCGATGCGGACCCGCTGCCCGGCGCCGGCGCGCCGCTCGCCGCCCTCGCGGTCCTTCTCCAAGGATTCCGGCGCCCTGCGAACGCCATCTCCGTCTGCGCCTCGAACGTTCATACGCCCATTCCTCCGCCTCGGCCGCGAAGCCGCGTCCGCGATCGCGGGACCTCCACGGTGCAGAGGGCCCACTGGCCGGCAGTACGGCGTAAGCCCCGCGCTGGCCAAATTTTGGAGGCCGCGCGGCGCCGCGGGACGCGCGCGCCGCGTCGATTTCTGGACGCCGCGCGGCGCCGCGGGACGCGCGCGCCGCGTGGATCCGACCGCTCGCTTCGCCTGGCGCCCCCGGGGGCAAACGTGGGAAGCTCTCGGCAATGGGCAAGGACGAGCCGCCGCAGAAAGACGACAAGCCCGCGCCGCCCGCGAACCAGGATGTCGTCTTCATCCACAGCCCCGTCGAGCAGGGCGAGGGCTTCCGGGTCATCCGGAGCCGGGAGGACCGGCTCGAGATCGGCGAGCTGCGGCCCACCGAGCACGGGCGCCCGCTGACCGGGGAGCTCGTGAAGCTGACGCAGCGCTCCGAGCACGCCCGGCTCTTCGACGTCGAGGTGCTCCTCCCGGCGCCCGGCGGGGCCGACGCGCCCCGGTCGGGCCCCGCCCAGGTCGCGACCGACGCCTACCGCGCGAACTGGGAGGCGATCTTCGGCCCGCGCGAGGAAAACAAGCTCGCCAACTGAGCCGCGCTCAGCGGCGGCCGCCGGACGAGCGGCGCCCGAGCCGCGGCGCCTCGCCGGTCCGCCGGATCGCGTAGGCGATCCCGCGCTGGAGCGTCCCCTGGACGACGGTCCCGCCGAGGTCGATGTCGAGGCCGACGAGCGTCTGCGACACGCGGGGGCCGATGCCGGTGATCACCGCCTCGGCGCCGAGCAGGCGCAGCGCGGCGGCGGCGCGCAGGAGCGTGGCCGCGACGCTGCTGTCGACGCCCCGCACGCCCGTGATGTCCAGGATGACGACCCGGGCCCCCGTCTCCGACACGCCGCGGAGCGCCGCGGCGAGCGCCTCGTCCGCGCGCTGCGCGTCCATCGTCCCGATGAGCGGCATCACCATGACGCGATCGGTGATCGGGATGAGCGGCGTCGACAGCTCCGCGAGCCGCTCGCGCTGCACGCGGATGAGGTCCTCCTGCAGGCCGGCGCGCTCCTGCTCGGCGCGCGCCCGCTCGGCGAGCTCCTCCTCGAGCCGCGCCATCGCCGACGAGAGCTCCGCGGTGCGGGCGGCGACGGCCGCCTCGAGCGCGTCGTTGGCGCGGCGGAGCTCGTCGCTCGCCGCCTGGACGCGCGCGTAGAGCAGCGCGTTGTTCACGGCGATGGCGGCCTGCGCGGCGACGAGCTCGAGCACGTCGAGGCGGGCGGGCGAGAACACGTCGGGCGCGGCGTTGTTCTCCAGATAGAGGACCCCCGAGAGCTCGCCCTGGCTCACCATGGGCAGCGCGAGCACCGATCGCGGCTTGCGCGCCGCGACATAGGGATCGCCATCGAGCCGCGCGTCCTGCGCGGCGTCCGCCACGACGACGGCGCCACCGGTGCTCATCGCGAGCTCGATCACCCGGGCGGCCGCGGCGCCGCTCTCGCGCACGGGCGTGGACGGGCCGACGCGCACCTCGCCCGCGTCCTCGACGACGGCCTCCACGCGCGGCCCGCCCTCGTGGCCCAGGATCAGCGCGCCCCGCTGGGCGCCGACGCTCTCGACGGCGAGCCGGAGCAGCCGCGTCATGACGCGGCCGAGGTCGATCTCGCGCGCCACCGCCTGCGCGGCGCGGATGAGCGCCGCCGCGTCGAGCAGCGCCACGCGCCGCGCGACCATCTCCGTGGTCGACACGGCGACCGAGGTCAGGTTCGACAGGAGGTCCGCGGACGCGGGCTGGCCCGCCGCCGCGCGGGGGAGCAGCTCGACGTAGGCCTCCTCCATCTGCCGCAGCTTGGCCGTGGCGCCCCAGCGCGCGTAGGCCTGGTAGGCCTCGACGAGGCACGACCGCGCGAGCCACGGCATGCGCCTCGAGGCGAGGAACCTGCCGCAGAGCTCGCTGACGAGCGCGCGGTAGCGCACGTACCCCGCCTGCTCCGCGGCGTGGCTCGCCTGCTGGTAGAGCTCGAGGATCGGCTCCAGCGCCTCCCCGGCGACGCGCGCGCGCTCCGCCCGGACGAGCAGCTCCAGGTGCCGGAGCTCGGGGCAATTCCGCGCGAGGACGGCGAGCTTGTCGTGGCTCGACGCGAGCATCTCGGCCAGCGCGCCGCCCTCCTCCCCGCTCGCCCGAGGGCCGAGCGCCAGGAGGGTGAGGCAGGTGTAGAGCGGCAGATCGACGATGCCGATGTACTGGCCCGTCAGGGCGCGGGCCCGCTCCTGCGCGCGGCGCGCCATCCGGAGCGCGCCCTCGTGATCGCCGTAGAGGTACGCGAGCGCGAGCTTGTTCGTGTAGTAGAAGCCGGCGACGATCGCGAAGCCCACCCCCTCGAGCTTCGGCACGAGGGCGTCCTCGTCGAAGCCGGCGTCGCTCAGCGTGCCGCGGTCCAGCGTGCGCCCCTCGAGGTTCTGGATCACCTGCCGCGCGATGGTCTGGACCGCCGTCGACAGCGCGTCCTTCGTGCGGGAGGTGAAGCGCAGGAACCCGCCGACGTCCTCGCGCACGCGCCGGAGCTCGCCTTCCAGGCTGAGCTTCATCTGGGCGACGATGTTGGAGGACGCCGACGCGAACATGAAGTCGCCGGTCTCCATCCCGGCGACCCGCGCCCGCTGGAGGACCTCGAGCGCCTCGCGCTGCGGCCTCGAGAGGTTCATGACGACCCCGTAGTTGAAGTCGAGCTTCGCCCTGATGGCGTCCATCCGGTACCTGTCGTTCAGGGCGACGCCCATCCGCACGATCCTGTAGCCCTCGTGCGGCTGGCCCCAGAACGCGGCCAGGTAGAAGCCGTGGTACGCGTACGCCACGCTGGCCATCGGCGAGCTCCCGTGCCGGAGCGACAGGTTCGCCATCCTGACGGCGAGGAGCTGGGCCAGCGGCGGGTTGAGGAAATACGCCGACGGCGAGCCGTAGCCGAGCATCTCCACCACGACCCTGACGCGCGGATCGGCGAGCTCCGGGTCCGCGCCGACGTCCTCGCCCCGCCGGGCGGCGAAGCCGCGCTCGGCCTCGGCGAGCTCCGCGCGGAGCGCGGCGGCGAGCGCCTCGCCCTCGGTGGGCACCTCCACGCCGAAGAGGCGCAGGCCCTTGAGCGCCACCGCGAGCGTGTCCGCCCAGCGGTGCTGCGCGTTGTAGAGGACCATCCGCGCGCAGTAGACGCGCGCGCGCTCCACGTCCGAGGCGGCGCGCTCGAGGAGGGCATCGAAGAGCGCCTCCGCCTCGTCGAAGCGGCCGCTCAGGTGCGCGCACTCGGCCTTCGCGGCGTGGATGTTGAAGACGTCGAAGACGAAGGCGAGACCCGGCTCGCCGGCCCATGGATCCGCGCCGAGCGCGGACACCGCGGCGCTCAGGTAGCCGAACGCGGCGTCGTACGCGGTCGCCGCCTGCGCGCGCCGCCCCGCGGCCAGGTTGAGCCGCACGAGCTCGCCGCGCTCCGCCGCGCCCTCGATCAGGGCCGCCGCGACGTTCAGGTGGCCGACGACGACGAACAGCTCCTCGTCGCTCGGGTCCTCGCCGAGGCTCGCCGCGAGCAGCCGGCCGATGCGGTGGTGCAGCCGCTTGCGCTCCGGCTCGTCGATGAGCGCGTACGCCGCCTGCTGGACGCGATCGTGCAGGAACCGGTACGAGACGCGGAACGAGGGGTCCTCGAGCAGCCTGCCCGCGACCGCCGCGTCGCCGGCGTGGACGAAGCGGTACTCGGGATCGAGGGGCACGACGAGGCCCTCCCGCAGGGCGTCCCAGAGCGCCGCGGCCACCTCGCCCGGGGGCTGCTCGGCGACGAGCGCGAGCGTCCTGAGGTCGAAGCGGTGGCCGACGCAGGCGGCGAGCCGGAGGGCGCGCTGCGCGCCGGGCGCGAGCCGCCGGATCTTCGCGGACATCAGCTCGACGACGCCCTCCGCGCCCTCCGCGCTCCGGGCGCGCTCGAGGCTCCACGCCCACGCCCCCGCGGCCGGATCGAAGCGCACGATCCCCTCGCCGGCGAGCGCGTGCAGGAGCTGGTGGATGAAGAACGGGTTGCCCGCGGTCCTCTCCAGGATCAGCGCCGCGAAGGCGTCCGTGTCCTCGAGGCGGCAGCGCAGGGCGTCGGCGAGGAGCCGGCGGATGTCCTCGAGCTCGAGCGGCCCGAGCCACACATCGGACGCGGGCGCGTTCGCCGCCCGCAGGTCGCGGACGAGCCTCGCCAGCGGGTGGGCGTCGTCGACCTCCTGGTCGCGGTAGGCGCCGATCACGAGCATCCCGCGGCCGTCGGGATCGGTCATCAGGAGCTCGAGGAGCCTCAGCGAGGCCGGGTCGGCCCACTGGAGGTCGTCGATGAAGAGCACGAGGAGGTGCTCCTCCGCGACGGCGCGGACGAAGGTCTGGAACGCGAGGCTGAAGCGGTTCTTCGACTCGGTCGGCCCGAGCGGCTGCACGGCGGGCTGGGGTCCGACGACGCGCTCGAGCTCGGGGATCACGTCGACGACGACCTGCCCGATCGCGCCGAGCGCGGCGCTCAGCCGGGCCTTCCAGCGCGCCACGGGCTCCTCGCCCTCTGCCAGCATGCGCTCGCACAGCTCGCCGAACGCCTGCGCGATGGCCGCGTAGGGGGTGCGCTGCTTGAGCTGGCCGAACTTCCCCGACACGAAGTACCCGGGCCGCTGCGCGAGCACCTTGTAGACCTCGCGGACGAGGGCGGACTTGCCGACGCCGGCGTGGCCGGAGATGAGGAAGAGCTCGACGGCGCCGGCCGCCGCGCGCTCGCACGCGGCCACGACCGCCTGCGTCTCGGCCTCGCGCCCGTAGAGCTTCTCCGGCAGCCAGAGCCGGCCGCCCGCGTCGCGCTCGCCGAGCGGGAAAGGATCGACGCGGCCGTCGGCCTCGTACCGCCGGAGGCACTCCTCGAGATCGGCGCGCAGCGCCTCGGCGCACGGATACCGATCCTCGGCGGCCTTGGAGAGGAGCTTCATGACGAGATCGGAGACGACGCGCGGGATCTCGGCCGACGCGGCGTGCGGCGGCGTCGGCGTCCTGGCCAGGTGGCAGTGAACGAGCTCCATGGCGCTCGGCGCCGTGAACGGGGGAGCGCCCGTGAGCATCTCGTAGAGGGTGGCGCCGAGGGAGTAGAGGTCCGTCCGGCAGTCGAGGCTGCGGTTCATCCAGCCCGTCTGCTCGGGCGACATGTACGCCAGGGTCCCCTCCGCGGCGTCCGGGCTCTCGGCCCGCGGCGCCTCCTGCGACAGGCGCGTTGCGATCCCGAAGTCGGAGAGCTTGACCACCAGCGGATCGAGGCGGACGAGGATGTTGTGCGGCTTGACGTCCTTGTGAATGACGCCCGCGTGGTGCAGCGCCGCGAGGGCGTCCGCGACGTGGATGCCGATCCGCAGGGTCGTCGCCAGGCTGAGCCTGTCGCCCCGCAGGACCATGTCGAGCGACGCGCCGCCGAAGTCCTCCAGGACGAGCACGGGCCCCCCGTCGCTCTCCTCGACGTCGAGGATACGGAGGACGCCCGGGTGCGCGATCTCGCGCGTGATCACCTGCTCGTGGCGGAGCCTCGCGATCGCCCGCGGCGACGCCCGCCCCGCGCTCGCTCCCTTCAGCACGACGGGCTGCCCGTCCGACACGCGGCGCGCGCGGCGCACGATGATCATCCGCCCCTCGTGGAGGACGGCGTCCGCGGCGTAGCCCTGCAGCGGGCTCGCTGATGCGGTGGCATGAACTGCGCCAAGTGTCGTCATGTGTGCAGGTTACAACTGATGCGGAGACTCCCGAGACGGCGTTCGACGGCGCGTCGGGGCCGCCGCGGCCAAGATCAGTGATTCCGCGCAGATCCAATCGATGTTCCTCCTCGTTCCTTGGCTCGAGCTCCTCCGGCGCGCGGCGTGCCGAATCTTGAGCCGCGGCGGACCTCCGGAGAACACTGCTGGGCGTGATCCGAAGCCGTCGGTCGACCATGCCGCCATTGACAGCGGTCGCGCCCTCCACGCAAAGGGGGAGCGTGCAGGCGTTACCGCTGTCCGCGACCGACGACGTGGCGCTGGCGCGCGCCGCCGCGCAGGGGCACCCGGGCGCCGCGCCGATCGTATGGCAGCGGTTCGCGCCGCTCGTGCGCCGGATCCTGAAGCGCACCCTCGGCCCGGGCGACGAGGTCGACGACCACGTGCAGGACACGTTCCTGCGCTTCTTCCGCGTGGCGAAGGACCTGCGCGATCCGTCGCTGCTCTCGAGCTTCATCGTCGGCATCGCGGTGCGCGTCGCGCGCGCCGAGCTGCGGCGCCGGCGCCTGCGCCGCTGGCTCCAGCTGTCGCCCTCGGGCGAGCTCCCGGACGTCGGCAGCGCGCAGCAGGATCCGCAGGGGCGCGCGGCGCTCGCGCGGCTCTACGGCATCCTCGACCAGGTGGACGACCGCTCGCGGACGCTCTTCGTCCTGCGGTTCATCGAGGGGCTCGAGCTCACCGAGATCGCCGCCGCGCTCGGGTGCTCGCTGGCCACGACGAAGCGCCACCTCGCCCGCGCGTCCCACCGGATCCTCACCGCCGCGCAGCGCGATCCCGCGCTCTCGGCCTACCTCACGAAGGCCCCGCAAGCGCTCGATCAGCCCGGGAGCCTCCTTGCCTGCGGAGGAGAGCATGATGAATGAAGCGGAGAAGTTGAGCCGGCTCGCCGACCTCGCGCGGGAGGGCATCCCCGCCGACGTCGACGCGGCGCACGACGCCGCCGAGCGCGCCCGCTTCGTGGAGGCGGTGAGCCGCGGGGCCGCCCAGCGGCGCGGCGGCGTCCTGGGCTGGGTCGCTGCCCTGAGCGGCATGGACACGTGGCTCCGCTTCCTCGGGCTCTCGCCCGCGCACGCGGGGCGCGCGCGGTGGGGCCTGGCGCTCGCCGGCGCGGCGGCGCTCGCGGTCGCGCTCGTCGCGCTCTGGCCGGCGCGGCGGCTCGACTACGCGGTCGAGGGCGCGCCCGGCGCCGCGGGCGGCTACATCGCCGCGGCGGTCGAGGAGGCCCGGCTCCGCTTCACGGACGGCACCACCGTCGCGCTCGCGCCGGGCAGCGCGCTGCGCGTGGCGGAGGTCGACGCGGCCGGGGCGCGCATGCTGCTCGAGGACGGCCGGGCGTCGCTGCGCGTGACGCGGCGGCCGAAGGCGCGCTGGTCGGTCGAGGCGGGGCCGTTCGCGGTGCTGGTGACCGGCACGGCGTTCGACGTGTCGTGGACGCGCGGCGACGGCACCCTGCGCGTCGATCTGCACGAGGGGAGTGTGACCGTGCGCGGGCCGCTCGCGCCCGAAGGGCTGCCGCTCCGCGCCGGGCAGCGGCTCGTGGCGCGGATGCGCGAGGGCGACGTGCAGATCTCGAGCCTCGACGCGGCCGGCGCGGTGGGCAGCGCGGCGGGGCCGGCGGAGCGGGCGCCGTCGCCCGCGAGCGCGGCGCCGCCCGGAGGAGAGAAGAATACCGGGCCCGGCGACGTCGACGGCGACGCCGGGGCCGCACGGCCGGGGGGCTCGCGGGCTGAGGGGGCGCCCGCGGGCCCTCCGCCGGGCGGTTTGACGGCGGCGCCGGACGGCGCCGCGGCGGCGCCGAGCTGGGCGAAGCGCGTGGCGGCGGGGGATTTCCGGTCGGTCCTGGCCGAGGCCGAGCAGCGCGGCCTCGGCGGCGTGCTCGAGCACGGCTCGCTCGACGACCTCGTCGCGCTGGCGGACGCGGCGCGGTACGCGCGCCGCGGCGACGTCGCGCAGCGCGCGCTCACGGCGACGCGCAAGCGGTTCCCCGGGACGAGCCACGGGAAGGCGGCGGCCTTCCTGCTCGGGCGCATGGTCGACGACGGCGGCTCGCCGGGGGCGGCGGTGGCCTGGTACGACGCGTACCTCGCCGAGTCGCCGGGCGGCCCGTTCGCCGCCGAGGCGCTCGGCCGCAAGATGGTCGCGGTCGAGCGCACGGCCGGCCGGGCGGCGGCGCGGCCGGTCGCGGAGCTCTACCTGAAGCGCCACCCGCGCGGCGCGCACGCGCCCGTGGCGCGCGACCTCGTGGAGCCGTGACGCCGGGCGGGTGACGCCGGCGGCCCAGGCTGCCCGGCGCTCAGTCCTAGCGGATGCGCAGTGCAGGCAGCACATGTTGTCGCACCAGTATCCCAGCGTCGCGGCCGCACCGGGCAACCCGAATTCCCCTCCGACACCGCGGCCCCGCCCTATGACGGCTCCGGGCCCCTGGCCCGGTGTGCAACGACCACCACTTCCACTACGGCTACCTGATCAACGCCGCCGCCATGATGGCCCTGCGCGATCCGGCCTGGGGAGCCCGTCCGCCAACCCCGCTCCGGTGTTCGCGTTCCCGCGATACCGCAACTGCGACGCCTACATGAACCACGGGATGGCCGCCGGGTCCAACTGGGGCGCGGTGATCGTCAACATCGAAGAATCGGTGTCGGCGCACATCAACTTCTGAAGCGCGGCGTTCCTCTGGTCGGCCGCCACCGGCCAGCCCGAGCTCATGAGCCAGGCCGTCGCCCATGACACGGCGGAGGTGCGCTCCTCGTGGACGTGCTGGTTCGACCCCGCTGGCCGCAACCCGCGGATCATCGCCGAGCTGACCAGGAGCATCCACGATTCTGTAGCGGCGACATTCGATACTTCACCGTATTGGCCTTCATGAGGTGATCGAGGCCGGCTCGTTCTCCCGCCTCCTCGAGAAGCGCCAGCGCCACGTGCGCGAAGGCAGCTGCGAGCAGGAGCCGGTCACGCGCAACGCATAGACTTACGTCCAGAGCACGCGGGCGCGGTTCACGTCGAGCCGATCGACGGCGGCTGTTGCCTCGCGCATCCGCTCCTCGGCCTCCCGGGACGGAGCGGTAGGCTCCTCGACGCAAATATTGAATGACAACAACAGGACCGCGGCAAGGGACGCCGCTTGCGGCGGGGGTGTGAGTAGAATAGAAGGATAAACGGTTCACCTCGCCGCAGCCGAGGAGAACCCGCGGACGTCACGCAATCGAGCTCCTGTCTCGCTGCAAACGCTCTGTCAATAAAAATCGCGGATTCTCGGGGCATAGGGGGGGGGGGTCGCAGCGCTGCCCGGCAGGGTGAATTCTCGGGCGTCATTTCGCGCGCCGCTCTCACTATTGCCTTCGTCATTGGCTACCAGCACGCGAAAGGCATGACCATGACAATTCCCACCACGCAATGCAGCGTCCAGATCCAAATCTGGGTCGACACCAATGCCATCCAGAATGGCAGCACGCGCGGCGTGTACCTCGTCGACAACCGGGTCACGAGCGGCGGCCAGAACGAGGGCTCCGCCAACCTGGTGACGTCTTGCACGCAGGACTCCTACGTCTGCTGGCAGATCTTGACCGTGGACCCGAATGCGTCGGCGAGCGTGCAGATCCAGTCGATCGGGAGCTCCAACGCATGGGGCCCGAGCGGGCAGCCGCAGGTCGCGTCGGACAACCCCAACGCGTTCACGGGCCAGGCGCAGAACCCGGGCTCCTCCTCCTATCAGCTCTCCATCAACGTGACGGCGGGCGGCGGCTCCGGCACCACGGTCATCCTAAACCCCGGCATGAACGTGCAGGCGATCAGCCGCAGGACCGCGGCGTGACGCGCCGACACGAAGGACGAGGACGATCATGAAAGAGAAGCCTTCGCACGGGGCCCAGGTCCGCGTCGTCAAGCCCTCGTACACCAAGCGCGCCCCGCAGACGGCGATCTCGATCGCCGTCGACACGTCGTACGTCATCTCGCAGGGCGGCCGGAACATCTCGACCGGCATCTACATGTTCGACAACCAGCTCAACAACGGGAGCACCGGCGAGGGGACGCTCGAGCTCTCCACGCTCGCCAACGCGGGGGATCTCATCGGGTTCGACGTCGTCCCCGTCAACCCGAACACCGGCGACACCGTGGTCATCACCGGGTTCAACGTCTCGGCGGGGAACGTGTTCGGCAGCCAGGGGTACCCGATCGCGACCGACAAGCCGTCCTACTGGATCGGGCAGGCCGTCAACGCGGGCTCGCAGACGTACCAGATCCAGATCCTGGTGACGAGCGGCGGGCCGCGGCCGACGAAGTACTACGTCAACTGGGATCCGTTCATCGCGGCCCGCTGACGCGCTCCGCTGGACAGCGCCGCTGCGCCGCGCCTGCGCGCGGGGGGAGGCTCGCGCGCCGTGAACCGGCGCGGCGGCGCTGGGGCTCGTGCGCGCTCGCGGCGCGCGCCTCTCGGCAACGCATCGATAAGGGGTGAGAAGAGTGCAAGCGACGCAGGCTCCGCCGATCCTCGTGAATCAGTACCTGGTCCACACCGGCTATGAGGGGCCGGATCAGCCGGGGGTCACCCAGGCGTGGGTCCTCCCGCCGGGGGGCGTCTACGCCGGCAAGACTCCGCAGCAGCCCCTGAGCATTCCCTATCTCTACACGGGGAGCGGAACTCCGTCGTCGCTCCGCCTGTCGAACGACGACTTCGTCCTCAGCGCTAGCTGGAGCGGGACGCCGACGCGCGCGAACGTCAACGTCACTCTCCAGCTCACAGGCAAGAACGCCTGGAGCACCGGGGCGCAGGCGCGCACCGCGCTCCGCAGCAATTATCTCTCCTTCGTGGCGCAGATCGAGGCGTCGCTCGAGCTCGCGCCGACGCCGCTCCTGATCCCGGGCGCGACGTCGATGCTCGCCGCGGCGCTCGTGCAGTGCATGCCGCTCCCCGTCGGCGAGGCGCTGCTCTACGCGTGCGGGCTCGAGTCGGGGAGGGGCACGGGCGGGCCGCCCGCGGTCGACGTGATGCCCGGAATGCGGCTCCGCCCCGAGCCCTCGGTTCGGCAATACCTGGCCCCGCCGAAGCAGGCCTTCTCGGGCTACGTCTCGACGGGGACGCTCGCGTGGGAGGTGGCGACGAGCACCGCCTCGGGCTCCACCGTGCAGGCGTTCGACGCGTTCCTGGGCGCCGTCGCCTCCCCGCAGATCACGCCGCCGCCGGCGTCGCCGGGGCCGATCTACGGCCTCGTCGATCTCGCGCTCGCCAACAGCGGGTACAAGTACCACCGGCTCGTCTACCCCCAGAGCGTGATCGCGGGCAGCGCGCCTGGCGCGCTCGGCGCGGAGACCAACGTGACGCTCACCGGCGCGAACACCCTCGCCGCCCTGCGTGCGAGCCCGCCCTACTCCGCGAGCTTCTTCGGCCGCGGCGTGGTGATCCCGGAGATCTGCGTCCTCCTCGGGGTCTCGAGCGCGACGATGCAGCCGATCTGGGTGCCGCTCGGGACCACGGTGGACAACCTGCTCGAGCGCTTCACCCGCTGGAAGCCCCTCTCGTCGAGCAACGCGCAGAACTCCGTGCGCCTCACGCGCCCGGTGTACTCCTCGCAGCAGCTCGGGTCGCTCGCCGGCGTGCTGGTCGCGTTCGCGCCGACGAGCGCGGCCATCGTCGATCCCGGCGCGTACGATCTCCCGCTCTGGCCGGGCGACGGGCTGATCCTGAACCTGCCGGTGGGCGCGTGATGATCCGTTATCTGCGCTCCGCCGCGATCGCGGACCTGTACGCGGCCTCAGACGACGGGGAGCCGCCGCCGGCCGGGAGCGTCACGCGCTGGTTCCTCCTGCCGGAGGGCGCGAGCGCGCCCGCGACCCTCGATCTCTCGCAGACGTGGGCGCTCGCGGGGACGTACATTTTCCTGGAGACGCCGCTCCCCGCCGGCGGAGAGGCGGTGTTCGCCGCGGCGGCGTGGGCGTTCCTCGACGACGCCGCGTTCCGGACGCCCCGCGTCGCGTGGTTCCCGAGCGGTACGCCGAGCGGCGGCGCGCTCGACGGGTACGTGCTCTCGACGTCGCCGATCGATCCGTCGGTCACCGGGCGCGCGCTGGTGGTCAGCTATCGCAACTACGCGCTCGTCGTCGGCGTGGGCACGCCGCTCGGCCTGGACACGGCCGCGCAGGCGCTCACGCTGTCTCAGACCGCCGCGCGGCCGATCGCGCTCACCACCGAGTTCGGCGGGGCCGCGCTCCGCGGCGCAGGATCGGTGTCCATCCCCCTCACCGGGGCCGACGCGGGATCGCTGCAATTCCCGCTCTCGCTCGGCGCGACCGGCGGCGTCTCCGATCTCACCCACCTCGACGTCGGGCTGCGCGCCTATTACGCCACACCCGGAACCTCGACCGACGGCGGCGTCTCCACGCTGGTCACCTCGCTCGCATATCCCGTCTTCGACCCCGGTCAGACACCGACGCTGGGCGCGTCGCTCGCGCCCTTCAGCGCGGCCGAGGGGCGCAGCTATTTCACCTTCGCCGCGGGCGGCGGGGCGCTGCGGTCGTGTTACGCGACCGTGACCGGCTATCGCGCGCTCCTCACGCCGTACGCCGACGGCGCGGGCCCCTCGGGGGCACCGGCGCGCCTCGTGTTCGCGTCGCGCCCGAGCGCGCTGCCGCCGTCGCCCGACGATCTCTACACCCTCGTACCGAAGGGCGATTTCGCGCTCTCGACCGAGAGGCCGGCGGGCGGGACCCGGGCGGACGAGGCGGTGCCGGCGGTCGCCGTGACCTCGCCGAACAGCCGCCTCATGTGCGGCCTCTCCGGCGTCGAGTACGTCGGGCTCGGCGCCGGGGCGAACGCGCTCTCGTTCTTCACCGGGAGCCCCGCGTACGCGCGCGGGTTCAATCCCGCCTCGAGCGTGCAGGCGGCCACGACGCTCACGACCGACGCGACGACCGCGTGGGCGCTCCCGACCGAGCCCGGGGCGGCGCCGCTCACGTACTATGCGCAGCCCGACGGGGCGGTGCTCCACCAGCCGTCGTCGAGCGGCGCCGCGTTCGATCCGCTCGTCTACCTCGAGGTCGCCGCGAACGCGCTGCCGGCCGCCGCCACGGCGGCGGCCGCCGCCCCGATCTTCCCGTACGCCGGCGTCTCGGCCGGCGATCCCGATCTCGACGCATACCTCGCGCTCGAGGCCAAGGTGCTGAGCCCGAACCGCCGGG
The DNA here is from genome assembly GCF_051529605.1 of Sorangium sp. So ce296. NCBI lineage: Bacteria > Pseudomonadati > Myxococcota > Polyangiales > Polyangiaceae > Sorangium > Sorangium sp. So ce296. The sequence goes on along the minus strand of NZ_CP150325.1, from coordinate 11,127,639 downwards.
CGATCGTCGCGAGGGAGGGCGGCCCGCCGCCGGCCTCCGCCGCGCACCCCGCCTTCGCGAGGGCGGCGGCGCCCGAGGCCGGATTCGCGGGCGTGACGCCGCAGGGGCTGCTGGCGATCTTCGCCGACACCACGCTGCAGACCATGGACGAGCTCGTCCTCGCCCAGATACCCGACGGATCGCGCTTCTCGCTCCGTCATCTGCCGAACGGGGCGGCGCTCCGCACCGCGATCGCGTCGAACCAGCTCTTCCTGGTCGCGAGCAACACGGCCGCGATCGGGCCGCACCTCTCGGCCGATCCGTCGCAGAACCGCATCCGGATCGAGGGCTGGACGTTCGACCTCGATCCCTCGACCTGGGCCACCACGGGGCCGCCGGCGCTCCAGGGGACGACGCTGATCTTCAAGTTCGCGGACGGGCAGCTCGTCGATCTGGTCAAGGACACCGGGGCCTGGGCGAAGGCCGGCGCGAGCGCCGCCCCGTTCAACGTCGACGACGAGGCGACCTCGACCCGCGTCGGGCTGCTGATCCAGCGGGCGATCGACGCCTACGACGGCGGCAAGGGGATCGCGGAGTTCGCGACGTTCGTCGCCGCCGTGACCGACGCGGCGTGGCGAGGCATCCTGATCCTCAACGCCGAGACGCCGCTCGAGGCGCTGCCCGACGCGTGCAAGGGGCTCGCGGCCGGGATCGATCCCGCGCTGTTCCACGCCCACCACGTCGGGATCAACACCGCGAAGATCGCCTCGACGAGCCCGATCTCCATCGAGGCGTCGTCGATGTTCGCGCTGATCCGCTACGAGGCGCCGCGCGTCCCGATCACGCCGAACGGCGCCGCCTATCAGTTCCAGGTCGATCTGCTCGAGGTGCTCTTCGAGAACTCGGCGATCACCTCGTTCTCGAGCACGATCGAGCTGCTCGTCGCGGAGCTCTTCGGCGACGCGGTCGACCTGCCGGCCGCGGACCGGATCCTGTGCCTCTACGGCGTTCTGCAGCGGCAGACGATCGCGGGGAAGATCTACGACACGTACCTCTTCCAGACAGCGCAGAACCATCCGCGCGTGTTCCCCCTCGCCGAGGGGAGCGTCTTTCGGCAGATCCAGATCGGCAGCGCTCAGCTCGTCACCCAGCTCGACAGCGGCGACGGGCTCACCCACACCTACTTCGCGCTCGCCGGCCTGTTGGATTTCGCGGCGCTCGAGGGGCTCGACGTCTTCTCGTTCGGCCGCCAAGGGGCGAGCGACGTCGCGGGGCTCGCGTACAGCAAGCTCCTCGTGCGCATGACGTTCGACCCGGCGGTGCAGGACAGCAGCGTATTCGCGTTCGACGCGACCGGCATCGCCTTCGACCCGTCGAGCAGCACCGCGCGCCCGGACAGCCTCTACCTGCATTTCCCGATCAAGGTCTCGGCCTTCATTCAGGCCGACAGCGTCGCGTCGCCGGGCGGGATGGGCTACCTCGGGGTGCAGAGCCCGCTCACGCAGAGCGCGCTCGTGTACCCGTGGTTCGGGCTGGTGTTCGACCTCGACCTGGGCTCGCCCGGGGCGCTCGCCGCGAAGGTGGGGTTCACCGCGCAGCTGCTCGCGGCGTGGAGCCCGTCGTCGGGCGCGTACAAGGTCTTCCTCGGCCTGAAGCTCCCCGGGAGCGACGGGGGCAAGGGCACCATCAGCGTCGAGGGCGTGTTGAGCCTGGGGTTCCGCGCCATCGTCCTCGGCAAGGACGGGCCCTCGACCTATTACCTCCTGCTCAACGCACTGACGCTCAAGTTCCTGGGCCTGAAGTTCCCGCCCGCCGGGCAGATCGACATGGCGCTCTTCGGCAACCCCGCCGAGGAGCACGACTCGAGCCTCGGCTGGTACGCGGCCTACGCCAAGGATCAGGCGCAGACGCCGAGCGGGGCGAAGGCCGCGCGGGCGCTTCCGCGGAGGAGGGCGTCGTGAAAATACTCGTCTGGAACATCCAGTTCTTCACGAAGCGCCGCATCGAGCCTCGATCGGAGGGCTTCGACGAGGATCCCGACGCGGAGGTGGAGGACTTCCTGCGGACGCTGGCCAACATCAGCTACATCACGAGCACGGTGAGGCAGGCGGCGCCGGACGTCTTCGTCATCGTCGAGCCGCAGGCGTCACAGGGCGCGGTCGGCTCGCTCGCGGCCGGGGGCGGCCCCGACGGCCTCCTCCATCTGCTCGGCGATCTGCAGAAGTACATGGAGGGGACGGACTGGCGCCTGGTCCCGCCGCTGCTCCTGAACCCGCAGGACCATCTCGCCAGCAAGACCTACACGGAGTGCATCGGCGTCTTCTGGAACGACAAGATCCTGCAGTTCACGGGGCCGTGGGTGTGGACCGCGAACGGCGCCTGGCCCGTCGGCGTGGGGGTCGCGTACGACGCCCCCTGGAAGGTCGCGGTGCCCGACGGGAACACCGCAGCAGGGCAGTGCCTGTTCAGCAACGGCAAAAGCGGTTCCCTCGGGTTCCCCGAAGCCTGGAATCGGAGGCCGTTCCTCACCCGCTTCACCGAGCGCGCCACGGGGCGCGTCCTCAAGCTGTACTCGGTGCACACCACCCCGGCCTCGGCGGCCGACGCCGTCGCGCAGATGCGCGAAATCCGGGGGATGAGTCCGGGAGACGGGGAGATCACCGTCGTCACGGGCGACTTCAACGTCGATCTGAACTCGGACAGCACCGCGGCGTCGCAGCAGCTGACGTGGCTCGGCGTCGACCAGCGGCTCCAGCTGGTCAAGACGCCGAGCTCCCACTCGTTCCTGAAGACGGTCTACGAGACCACGCGCGTAAAGGCGCGCACGAAGGCGACCTGGGCCAACTACAAGACCAAGAAGGCGATCGACTACGCCTTCGTCGGCTACGGGAAGGGCGCGAGGCAGCCGCCGGAGTTCCAGCCCACCGTCGCGGTCGTCGACCGGGTCGCCGGAACACCGAGCCCGCCATTCGACGCCGACATGCAGACGGCCCTCGCGGAATACCCGACGATCCAGCCGACGGAGGAGGATCCCGACCTGGCGCTCACCACCTTCCGCAGCCGCTGGAACTACGGGCACATCGCGCAGCCGCAGCGCGCCGACAAGACAGACGACACGACGCTGGACGGCACCAGCGATCACCTCCCGATCCTCGTGACGGTCTGAGCGGAGCGGCAGCCATGATGACCTCGAAACAGCTCGCCGATCTGCTGCGGCAGCAGGCGACGGCGAACGCGGGCAGGATCACGCTGAACGACGCCGTCCTCGGGACGAGCGGCGTCGACGCGCTGGTGAAGCGCGATCTCCTGCGCGCCGACGGTTCGCTGCTCTTGCAGGTCGATCCGGCGACGATCCCGGCCGATCCGCCCGCGGCGGGCTTCTCGCTCGCCGCCGCGGTCCCCGTGGGATCCGCGGGCTTCCTTAACCTGGGCGACCGGAGCGCGACCATCACCTTCGCGGTGGGCGGCGCCATCGATCTCGATCTCACCGTCGCGACGCGCACCTGGCGCTCCGGCGCCGCCGCGCCGTGGGTGTTCAGCACGAGCTTCCCCGAGCTCGCGTACCAGCCGTACGACGATCTCGATCTCGCGGCGCCCCAGCTCGATTTCGCCACCCGCGGGCAGAGGGGCCTCTCGTTCGACGGGCAGCTCTCGCTGACGGGGATCTTCGCTGCGCTCGCGACGCTGATGAACCTCTCCAGCGCGTTCCCGCTCACGGGCGCGCTCACCCGCGACGCGCGGGGGAACCTGAGCTTCACCCTCGAGGCCGACCTCGGCCTGCCGACGTTCGGGATCGGCTCGATCCTCACCCTCCAGAGCCCGCGCGCGGGGGTCGCCTTCGCGCGCAAGACCGATGCGGAGGGCGCGGTCGAGCTGCTCGTCCGGCTCTACCTCGCCGCCACCGCCTCCTTCGGCGCCGAGGGCGGATCGCAGGTGATCGTCGACCTCTGCGCGATGATGCCGGTGGTGTCGAGGTCGTCGCCGCTCCTGCAGATCGGCGTGCTCCCCAAAGGCTTCTCGACCAGCCTGAGCAACCTCGGCTCGCTCGTCGCCGGCCAGACCTGGGACGACTTCTTCCAGGGGCCCGCCGCCGAGCTGAAGCCGTATTTCGACACGTTCGGCTTCCTTGGCTACGTGATGACCCTCTCGACGAGCGGGTCGGTGACGGCCCTCTCGCTCAGCGTCGGCACGCTGAAGAAGCCGTGGACGTTGTGGGGCGACTACACGCTCACGCTCGACGGCACCTGGAGCGTGCTCTTCCTGAGCGGCGCGTCGGTGCAAACGATGACGCTGCACGCCGGCTTCGACTACGACGAGAATATGCGGTTCGACGTCACCGTCGAGCTGCCCAGGCTCCGCATCGGCGGCCGGCAGAGCGGCGCGCCGCTCACCCTCTCGCTGAAGGACGTGGCCGACACGCTCTTCGACGGCGGCATCACCGTCCCCGAGGATCTGCTCCGGATCGCGGTCAGCGACTTCACCATCGACATCGACAAGGCGGCCAAGACGTTCGGCATCGGCGCCGTCGCCGACGCGAGCTTCTCGCTCTTCGGCGCGCAGCTCCTCGCGCTCCGGCAGATGGCGATCCGCGTCGTGGTCGACGCGTCCGCGGCCACGAAGAAATACACCGCGACGCTCGACGGCCAGCTGAGCCTCGGGCCGATCACCGCGCAGGTCGACGCGGTCCTCAGCAGCGATCCGGCGATAGGCACCGTCTTCACGGTGCACCTCGTGGGCGAGACGGTCGGGTCGATGCTCGGTCACCTGGTCCACCTCGTCGATCCCACGTACGACGTCTCGTTCGACGCGCCGTGGGACAAGCTCCTCGACGTCCGCCTGGATGCCTTCGTCCTTAACGCCGACGTCACCCGACAGACGGTCTCGCTCGCCTACGAGGCGTCGATCGATCTCGGCTTCCTCACGATCACCGAGCTCGCGATCTCGTGGAAGAAGAACGCGACCGGGCCGAGCACCACGCGGATCGAGATCTCGGGGACGTTCCTCGGGGTCGAGTTCGGGACGGGGTCGTCGAACCCGAAGCTCTCGTGGGACCCGATCAACGAGAACCCGCCGGCGGTCCCGGGGGCGGGCGACAAGATCTTCGATCTCCGCTACGTCGGGATCGGCCAGCACGTCTCCTTCGACCCGGCGTGGAGGCCGCAGAACGTCGAGGAGGTCATCGACAAGATGGAGAAGCTCGCGCTGCCCGCGGGCGGATCGAACCTCCCCAACCTCACCTCGAAGGACGGCCTGCGCTTCGCCAAGGACAGCGGGTGGCTCGTCGGCGCCGACTTCACAATCCTCCAGACTCTGAAGCTCGCCTTCGTCTTCAACGACCCGAACCTCTACGGCATCCTCATCGCGCTCTCGGGGGGGCGCGCCAAGAGCTTCGCGGGGCTGAAGTTCGAGATCCTCTATCGCAAGGTCACGGGCACCATCGGCGTCTATCACATCGAGCTCAAGCTGCCCGACGCGATGCGACACCTCGAGTTCGGCGAGGTGTCGCTGACATTGCCGCTGGTCGTGCTCGACATCTACACGAACGGCAATTTCCGGGTCGATCTCGGCTTCCCTAAGGGGCTCGATTTCTCGAACTCGTTCTGCCTGCAGGTCTTCCCCTTCATCGGCTACGGCGGCTTCTACTTCGCGCTGCTCGACGGGGACACGTCGAGCCGGGTGCCAAAGATCACGAACGGCCGCTTCAGCCCGGTGATCGAGCTCGGTGTCGCGCTCTCGGTCGGCGTGGGCAAGACGCTCGATGAGGGCATCCTCTCGGGCGGGCTCTCGGTCACCATCGTCGGCGTCCTGCAGGGCGTGATCGGGTGGTTCGACCCCACCGACGCGGCGACGCCGAAGGACGAGTATTACTGGCTCCAGGGCACGATCGCGATCACCGGCCGCCTCTACGGGTCGATCGATTTCGCCATCGTCCGTGCGAGCGTCTCCATCACCGCGTACGCGAGCGTCACCCTCGTCATCGAGGCGCACCAGCCGATCTACATCTCGATGTCGGTGAGCGTCTCCGTCGAGGTGAGCGTCAAGATCGTCTTCTTCACCATCCACTGCTCCTTCCGGGCGACGATCGGCGCCTCGTTCACCATCGGATCGGCATCGCCGACGCCCTGGGTCCGCGCCGAGCCATCGGGCGCCGCCGCGCGGCAGCTCTTCGCGCGCCGCGGATCGGTGCACGCGCCGCAGCGCCGCTTCTTCGCGGGGCTCGCGCGGCACGAGCGCCTCGCGCGCATGGCGGCGCGGCTCGCGGCCGGCGACGTGACGCTCGCCTGGAGCGCGCGCACCGTCTTCGCGAGCCCCCGCGCGATCCCGCTCCACGCGATGCCAGCCTTCACCCGGGCCGGCGGGGGCGTGGCGATGACCCTGCTGCTCGGGATCGAGGACGGCATCCCCGCGCGCGCCGGCTCGCTCGCCGCGCACGCCCCGCCCCGCGCCGCGGCCGCGGTGCCGGGCGTCGGCGACGTGCTCGAGGGGCTCGCCCGCTGGGCGATCGCCAACGCGCGCGCGAGCCTCGGCGAGCCCGTCGACGACGGCCGGGTCGACGCGGACGACGTGGCGCTCGCGAGCCGGGCGCTCGCGGACGACGTGGCGCTGGCCTCGGCGGTCGACTACCGGGCGTACCTCGCGGATTTCCTCGATCGCAACTACCGCTTCTCGCTGAACGCGCCGCAGGCGGGCGACGGCGGCGACACCGGTGTCGGCGTGTTCCCGGTGCCGCCGGTGCTGAAGATGACGGCGGGCGGGGCGACGATCGATTTCGCGAGCTTCCGCTCGCTCGACGAGGTGACGCTCGAGAAGATGCGGGCGTATTTCGCGCTGCTCGCCGTCGATTACGAGAAGTTCGTCGCGCAGCAGGGCGGCGCCGCGGGGCCGGGCGCGCGCGCGGCGGATGGGGACGCGACCCCGATCGCGCAGATCGTCCTGGAGCAGTATTTCGCCATGCTCCTCCGCGCCGTCGTCAAGGCGGCCGGCGACGTGATGCACGCCTACGCCTTCTCGTACGCCGACGCGGCGCGGCCGTTCGGCCTGAGCGAGATCCGCGCGCAGCTCGGCGCCCCCGGGCTCTCGGCGATCGCCGTCGTCCCGCCGAACCGCGACGCGGCAGTGCTGGCCCCGACCGCGCCGCTCGCGCTCGACGGCGTGCACCACCAGATCTCGCTCGGCGAGAGCTTCGCCTCCGTCGCCGCCGCGTTCAACGCCCTGCTCCCGGCCGGCGCGCAGATCACGGCGCAGCATATCGCGACGCAGAACGCGGGCGCGGCGGGGGTGCTGCGGGCCGGGGCGGCCCTGACGTTCTCGGCGCTCTCGTGGACCACGCTCGCGGGCGAGACGCTGAACCTCGTGCTCGCGCGGCTCGCCGTGCGCGCGGCCGCCGCGTCGTTCGTGCAGGGGTTGTCGGGCCTGCAGCCGCTCGCCCAGAAGATCCTGGCGCTCCCCGCGAACGCGGGGCTCTTCCCGGACGGCACCGACCCCATCGCCGCGCTCAACCTGCCGATCGATCCCGCGCAGCACCCGCAGGTCGCGATGCCAGACGGCGCCGCCTTCGCGGCCTACGCGGCCGTGCCGGGGGACACGCTGATCCGCGTCGCGGCGACGTCGATCGCGATCCAGCAGAACCTCGTCGACCTCGTCTCCATGGTGGCGTGGGTGCTCGCGCACAACACCCTGAAGGTCACCGACCCGAGCGCGCCGCAGCCGGCGGGGACCACGATCGCGCTCCCGCCGACGCCGCACGCCGTCGAGGCCGGCGGGACGGCCGCGTCGATGGCCGCGCGCCTGCTGACCGATCTCGACGCGGTGATCGCCGCGCTCCTCGCGGCCCCGCCGGAGGCGAACCTGCTCGCGCCGCAGGCCCTCCTCGCGCTGCCGCCGCTCGCCTACGAGGTCCGCGCGGGCGACACGTTCGCGTCGATCGCCGCGCTCTTCAACCTGACGCTCGAGGCGCTCGAGGTGGCCATCGACGGCGCGGCGGCGCTCGCGATCTTCGCGCCCGGCGCGGCCATCACCGTCGCCGACGTCACTGAGATGGCGCTCGACGCGCTGGTGGCGGGGCTCGCCGCGACGCAGTGGACGACGCTCGCCCCGATGGCCTCGCGCTTCCTGCTGGCGGGCCTGCGCCTGCCCGATCCGGGCGACCCGGCGTTCGAGCAGCTGACGCTCGCCGAGATGCGCGACCCGACCAAGCTGGGCGCGATCGTGACCCTGCCGCTCTACGCGCTCACCGGGCAGCAGGTCGCCATCCCGTCGCCGCCGCCGGTCGGGTACACGATCGCCTTCGATCAGAGCGCGGCGGCGCCGTGGCTGACGCTGCCGGGGTCGCTGAGCTTCGGGCTGACCTCGGAGCAGGCCGCCGTGATCGGCGAGATCGCGGGCGCGACGTTCGCGCCGGCCGTGGAGCTCGCCGCGCTGCCGCTGCTCCGCCGCTCCGCGGCGCGGACCACGCTGCAGCGGCACGTCGCGTGGCAGCCCGCGGCCCTGCAGGCCGACGCGGTGTTCGACCCCGCGAAGCTCGGCAACGTCGCGGGGAGCCCCGATCTGTGGGTGTTCCCCGATCCGCTCGTGGCGCGGCTCGAGGCCGACGGCGCCGCGCAGCCGCCCTACACGATCGCCGTCGGCACGCACCAGCGCGCGGACGGGATGACCGTGACCTACGCGAAGGGATTCGCGTGGGCGACGATGCTGCGGCTCTCGGTGCAGCAGCTTCCGGCCGACGAGGCCGCGGCGGAGACGGCGGCCACGATCGTGTCCGTCGTCGGGACCGACGGTGACGGGATCGCGCTGCTCGACGCGATCGACGCGCAGCTCGCGCGCGACGGCGCCACGCTGTACCTGCTCTACCCGCCGGATCCGGCCTCGGCGACGCCGGCCGGCCTGCTCTCCGACGCGCTCGGCGGCGCGACCGCAATGGTGCAGACCAACCTGTCCACGCTCAGCCACAGCGGCGCCAGGGCGCGGAGCGCGCGCTCCCGGTTCCTCGTCGGCGACGGGGGCGAGGCCGTGCACGTCGCCCCGATCACGAGCGCAGGCGCGTTCCTGCGGCTGATCCGCGACGCCTCGATCGTGCGGAGCGGCGGCTATTACCTGCGCTACGTGAACGCGAACGGCGGCGGCGGCCTTCCGGGCTCGCTGTTCACGAACGGCCCGATCGCGGAGCTGGTCCTCCTCGTGGTGCTCGCCTCGCAGAACGCGGCGCACCCGCCCATGCTGCCGTTCAACAACTGCGCGATCGTCGGCGACAACGTGGACGCGGCCAGCAGCAACGTGTTCGTCGAGGCGGCGACCTGGCTCGTCGCCGCGCCGAGCTCGCTCGCCGACGCGGCGACGTACGCGACCGCGCGGTTCGGGCTCTCGCTCGACGCCGGCGCGGTGGCGACGCTCAACGCCGACGTGCCGCAGCTCCTGCGGCCCGGCGCGACCGTGCAGGTCCCCGACGGATCGGGCGGCGCCAAGGCGGACGCGGTGCGCATCGACGACACGCTCGCCACGCTCGCGGCCCGGAGCGGCCTCACGCCCACGGCGCTCGCCGCCTTCGGCGCCAACGCGTCAGCGCAGATCCTCGCCCCCACCGGGATCGTGCAGCTCTACCCCGGCGCGCTCGCGCGCACCGCGGCGATCCCCGCGGGGAGCGCGGGCTTCCAGCTCACGCGCGCGAACCCCGATCCGGGCAACGCGCGCGCGCTCACCGAGATGAACGGCGCGGCGATCCTCGACGAGCTCTTCCACATGCTCGGCAACCGCATCGTCCCGAACGCGAGCGGCGATCCCGACTTCGTGAAGAGCGGCGAGGGGGTGCCGGTCGGGCCGGCGCAGAGCAGCCCGACCGAGGGCGGCGGGGCCCCGCCGCCCGACGCGCCGAACCCGCAGTGGGACTACCACCAGGCGGTCGCGATCGCGCCCTTCGCGATCGAACACCACGGCAGCGCGAGCCCCGCGCTGCCCCCGGCGGCGGGGAGCCCGTACGCGGGCGTCGGTCCGAGCGCGAGCGTCACCCTCGCGTTCGCGTTCCAGGATCCGTTCGGCAACACGCTGCCCGTGCCGGGGGGCGGCTCGCTCCCCCAGCCTGTCCGCTACTTCGACGACGTGGTCGGGCTCGGGCAGTGGCCGTCGTGCGCGGCGGGGTACTCGATCGCCGGCGGCGAGGGGGGCCCCTCGATCGCGCTGCGCCTCTCGATGGCGACGGCGCGTTACCTGCCGACCGCGGCGATCTCGAGCGCGCGGGCGGCGCAGAACGTCGGGGCCGATCTCGCGACCTACCTGCGCGTGTACTACCAGCTCGCGCAGCCCGACGTCGGCTTCGCGCTCACCACCACGCTCGAGGCCGGCGACGCGCCGATCGCCCACGACCTGCCCGTCGATCCCTTCCGCGACTTCGTCGCGGGGGCCTGGGTCGTGCTCGACGCGCTGCGCGCGACGACGCCGGTGGTCTTCACCCCGCCGGACGCGACGACGACGATCGGCTCCGTGGCCGCCCTCTACGGGATCGCGCTTTCGGACCTCTTCGCCGCGAACGACCAGGCCCTCTACGCGACGGTCTTCGGCGCCGCGCCGCTCTCCATCCCCGCGCTCCACACCACCGCGGCGGGCGACTCGCTGGCCTCGATCGCCGCGGCGAAGAGCCTCGATCCGGTGATGCTCGCCCGGCAGAACCCGTGGGCCGGGCTCTCCATGACGATCGCCCTCGCGGCGCCCGCGCGGACCGTGCAGGCGAGCGCGGGAGATTCGCTCACGACCCTCGCCGCCGCGACGCAGGCGTCGGTGGCCGGCATCGCCCGGGCGAACCCGGCCGTGCCGCTCGCCGACGGGCTCGATCTCGCCATCGCGGGGATCACGGTGACGACGAGCGGCGACGACTTCCCCTCGCTGGCAAAGAGGTTCTCGGATCTCGGCCTGTCGGTGACGATCGGCGAGATCGCGGTCGCGAACCAGACCACCGCCGGCATCTTCCGCGCGCCGGCGACGCTGGCGATCGACGATCTCGCCCCGCTCCCGGGCGACTCGCTCGGGTCGCTGCAGGAGCGCTTCGGCTTCTCCGTCGCGACGCTTGCCGCCGCCAACGAGGGCGTGGCCGATCTCTACGCGGCCGGCACGTCGCTCTACCTCGGCCCGGGCTCGACCGCGTCGCCGCCCGGCGGCGGGGTGACGATCGCCCAGTTCGCCGCGCAGCACGGCGTGACGCCGGCCACGCTCGGGCGCGCGCTCTACCTCGACCTCCAGCCGGCGGATCCGCCCGCCGTCAACGAGGGCGCGCTCCTCGCTCCCTCGGCGGCGCTCACCGTCCCGGCGACGGTGACGAACCACGGCGCCGATCGTCACGCGCCGTATCGCGCCCTCGCGACCGACCCCGATCTCGCGACGATCGCGGCGAAGTTCGCGGGCGGCGACCCCGCCGCGCTCGGCCCGCTGAACGTCGATCGGCCGGGTCTCCTCGCCGCGGGGATCGCGGTGCGCGACACGGCGACCGGGAAGACGGTCCCGACCGACGCGAGCTCGACGTTCGCGTCGCTCATGGCCGCGTTCGCGGCGATCGGCGTGACGGTCACCCCGGCGAGCCTCGCGCGCGACAACGCGTCCACGCCGCGCCTGCCGCGCGAGGGCGGGCTGTGGTTGTGCCCGCCGATGATCGCGATCGCCCAGGCGGGCGGCGCGGCGGATACGCTGGCGCGGATCGCGTCTCGCTACGGCATCCTCGCGCCGGACGGCACCCCGGACGCCGCCCGCGTTGCGCGCGCCAACGCGGCCGTGCTCGGGTTCGTCGCGCAAGGCGTCTCGCTCTCCTTCGGCGGCGTCACCCTGGTGACCCTCGCCGGCGACACGCTCAACGCGCTGCTCCGCCGCTTCACCCGACCGGGCGCGCCGCCGCCGTCGATCGACGATCTCGCCGCGGCGATCGCCGGCGTCGCGCTCGTGCCCGCGGGCGCGCTCGTGCTCCCCGCCGCGGTCGAGAGTGCGCTCGGCGTGGCGATCGCGCCCTCGTTCACCGCCGCGATCGTGCGCCTCGGCGTCACGGTGATCGAGGCGCGCACGCCGGGGTGGATCGACGAGGCCTTCAAGGACGTCGCGAGCGTCGCGGCGAGCGCCTTCGAGGTGCCGCCCGACGGCGGCGGCGGCGCCGCGAGCGTGGAAACGCTGTCGCTCGACGCGCTCGCGACCGCGGTCGAGGCGGCGATCCCCGGCGTGCGCGTCGCGACCGGCGATCCGCCGACCGAGGCAGACGACGCGAGCGACCGGACGCTCTGGCTGATCAACTTCACCAGCCCGAGCGGCCCGCAGATCGGCTTCCAGCTCCAGGGCGCGCCGGCGGTGCGATCCTTCGCGATCCCGCCGCTCTCGACCTCGCTGGTGTCGGGGACGGCGAGCGTGACGCCGTACGTCTCCGGCGCGGGCCTGACCGGCACGCCGCTGCCGATCGTGTTCGCCTCGATCGATCTCGACGTGTGGGGCGCCGCGTTCCTCGCGGCGACGGACACCCTGCTCTCGCCGGTCTACGCGGTCCCCGCGAGCGAGGTGTCGCTGGCCGATTTCGAGCGGATCGTCGCGGCGAAGCAGACCCTCGCGAGCTCGATCGCGGGCCGCGTCCAGTACGTCATGCACGGCGGCGGGCCGGGCGAGTACGGCGGCGCGGATCCGCGCCGCGACGCCGCGATCGCGGCGATGGAGCAGTCACTGCTCGTCACGCTCTCGAGCGCCTACTCCGTCACCAGCCTGGTGCAGGCCGCGGTCGACGTCGCGTCGGCGTACACCGATCCCGTCACCGCCCCGCGCCTCTCGGGGAAGGCGACGCTCACCCAGCCGGCGTCGAGCGCGCCCGTGCGCAACGCGTCGCTCTCGACCGCGAAGGCCCCCCTGGCCCGCACGACGGCGGCGGCGCCCGCGCCGCTGACGTTCCTCCTGACGGTGCAGTCGGCGGCCCAGCAGCGCAACGCGACGGTCGATCTCGGCTACGCCGTGGGCGAGATCGAGGTGCCGACGGGGGCGCCGGATCCCGACGGCTACCAGTCGTCGCGGTGGCTCACGCTCGTCCACCCGATCGCGGACGACCGGGGCGAGATCAACGGCGTCACCCTCCCGATCCCGCTGCGCGCGTACCCGCTGCCGCCGACGCTCGTGTCGCAGACCGCGGCCGCGACGTACCCGGCTCCGGCCACCGTCGATCAGCTCGTGCGCTGGAACGCGGCCGCGCTGTATTCGCACCAGGACGCCGCTCAGGACGCCGGCCGGCTGCGGCTCTCGATCGGGATCGCGCCCGGCGCGGGCGACCGCCGGACCGAGCTCGGGAGCGACGCTCCGATCTTCGCGGCCCTGGCCCAGTTCGCCTCGGTCTACCCGGATCTGCAGCGCGATCTGGCGCTCCTGACCACGCGCGCTCCCGGCGCTCCGCCCGACCCCGTCAACCGGTGCGCCGTGTCGGCGTTCGCCGCGATCGCCGCCGCGGTGGCCGCGGCGTGGCCGTCGAACGCGGTCGTGCCGCCGCCCATCGCGGCCGGCGCGGCGCTGCGCGAGAGTGACGAGATCGCCCCCGGGGCGTACACCTACACGCTCCTCCACTCCGATGGCGGAGCCGGGGACCTCGCCGAGCTCGACCTGATCGCCGAGGCGCAGAACCCCGCGCCGCTCTGGCCCGCGCTCGCGGTCGACGCCGGCGACCGCCAGGGGCTCCGCCCGCTCCAGCTCGTGTCGTCGTCGGGCACGAAGGGCGTCTACCGGTACCCGCCGGGCGTCCCGAAGGGCATCTCGCTCGTGTATCGGGTCGGCCTGTCGAGCCTCGACGTGGCGATGATCCCTTGTGTCGAGGCAGGCGCCGCCGTGCAGCGCAACGCCGATCTGATCGACGGAGAGGAGACGAACGAGCTCTTCGTCTACAGCGCGCCGTACACGAGCTTCTCCTCGCCGCTCGTGCCGCTCCTGGTGGTCCCCGCGGATTTCGACATCGGCGCCGGCCCGATCGACGGCCTCGCGGCCGCGCTCTCGGCGTTCTTGGTCGCGCTGCTCGCGCGCTCGGCAGCGCCGGCGGGGAGCACGCGCGTGCTCCGGGTCGCCGCCAGCTACGGGTACGAGCTGACGCGGCCCGTGACCTCGGCGACGGTGCGCGGGTGCGCGTCGGCGACGGGGAGCGCGGGCCACATCTTCACGCACCTCCCGGTCGCCCTCGTGCCGAGCGTCGAGCTCGTCATCAACGGCGACGGCGGCGCGCAAATCGCGGCCTTCGCCGCGAACCTGGCCGGCTTCGTGGCGGCCTGGGATCGCACCGTGCAGCCGTCGCACACGAACGCTGCGGTGTTCTTCGACGTCAGCCTCTTCGCCGAGGCAGCGTGGTCCGCCGACAAACCGCTGCTCGCGGTGCGCTCGGTTCGCTATGGGCTCGTGGCCACGGAGAGCGCGTGAGCGTTTCGCCTCGACGCATGTGGGTCGGCGCCAAGCGCTCGGGCCGTCCGGGCAGTATCACCGATATGTGCTGCGCACAGCCTATCCCGAAACGAACTTTATGATGTATCGCGGAAGGTTTCCTGAATGCGAGAGCGCCAGCCGTAGAGCTTCCGTGTTCGTTCACGGATCGGACTTCGTGTTCTGCGCGAGGAGTTGAAATGTCTTCAAGAAGTGCCGATACTCGGCCCCGGTCACCGGACAGCGGCGGAGGATGAAGCCGTCGATCCAGCTCCATTCGGCGGGATGTGCTGTGCCGGCTGACGCGCAAGCACGGAATCGAAGGCCGACCGCCGAGATCCAGAGGCAATCCGTCCTTGGCATCGGCGCCGTGCGGCCGCGATGCGCCTCCGCGTACCGCCTGCGATCTGATAAGCCCTGGCGTGTGCGCTCCTTCACCCTCCTGGCCTCGCTCCTGCTCGCCCCGGCGCTCCTCCCCGCGCGGGCCGCGGCGGCGCCGCCTGCGCCGTCGCAGCAGGCCGCGGCGGCCGCCTCGCGGGTCGTGATCGTCGAGGCCGACGCGGACGACCCGCTGGTCCGCGAGGCCGCCACGCGGCTCCGGGCCGAGCTCGGCGCGGCGGGGTTCGAGGTGGTGCGCGTCCCGCGGGAGCGCGAGGGCGACGCGCGCGCCGCGCTGGAGCGCGCCGCGCAGGACGAGGGCGCGTTCGCGGCCGCGGCGATCTTCCGCTCCCGGGCGGGCGCGACGGCGGACCTCTGGATCGTCGACCGGGTGACGCAGAAGACGGTCGTGCGCACGGTGGAGGTGTCCGGCGCGGCGGCGCCCTCGGTGATGGCCGTGCGCACCGTGGAGCTCCTGCAGGCGAGCCTGCTGGAGGCGAGCCTGCTCTCGTCGCGCGCGCCGCCCGAGGGCGCGGCGGGCGGCGCGCGCGCCGCCGTCCCCGAGGACGTGCAGCGGTGGATGGCGCCGGTGCGGCGGCAGGCCGGCGCCGATCCGGCGCCGGCGGCGGAGCGGCCCGGGATGCTCGCGGGCTTCGGCGTGGAGGCCGGGCTCGCGGCGCTCCTCGGCGCGGGCGGCATCGGGCCGGCGCTCGGTCCGGCGCTGCGGCTGTCGTACGGCGCGGGCGTCGGCGGGGGCGCGCTGCCGGCGGGGCTCGCGGCGCGGCTGACGTTCGCGGGGCCGGCGATCGGGCCGGCGCTCGAGGGCGCGCTCGGCGCGGTGTCGGTCCGGCAGGAGATGGCGCTGCTGGAGGCCGTGTGGGCGCCGGAGACGGGGGCCGCGATCTCGCCCGTGCTCTCGGCCGGCGTCGGCGGGGTCCACCTGTTCATCGCCGGCGATCCCCTGCCGCCGCTCCGGAGCGCCACCGGCGAGGTCTGGTCGATCGCCGCGAGCCTCGGCGGGGGCGCCGGGCTGCGCCTCACGGATCGCGCGGCGCTCCTGCTCGACGTGCACGCGATCTTCGCCGAGCCTCGCGCCGTCGTGACGCTGGGGGGCGAGCGGCTCGGCACGGCGGGCAGGCCGACGTTCGCGGGGTTTCTGGGGCTGCTCGTGCGGCTCTGAGTCGGGGCCGCCGCTCAGGCGCCCGTCGCGAGCGCTGAGGCCGCCGCACACGGCCCTTCGCCGCACGAAGTCATCTGTCGCAAGCCCCCTTGTCGATGTTGGAGCAGCGCCAATTCCGTTACTGTCGCGAGATCGATCGAGGGCGCGCCCGCTGCGGGCCGGGCCTTATGGCGCGGGAGACATCGATGAAAACGCGAACGATTTCGGCGACTTTGCTCACCACGCTCGCCCTTTCGACAGGCTTCCTCGGTTGCGCTGACGACGCGGACGACGGCGTGGGAGCGAGCTCGACGAGCACGAGCTCCGTTTCCGGGAGCGCCAGCTCGGGCGTGGGCGGCGACGGGGGCTGCGGCGCCGACGGGGGCAGCGGCGGCGGCGACGGTGGCAGCGGCGACGGCGGCAGCGGCGGCAGCGGCGGCGGCGGCAGCGGCGGCGGCGGCAGCGGCGACGGCGGCAGCGGCGGATACGGCGACGGGGGGCTCGGCGCCCGGTGCGAGCTGGACGCCGACTGCGGCCCGAGCGGCATTTGCCTCTCCGCCTCGGGCAATGAGTTCTTCGGCGGAGGCCCGGCGGGCGGTTACTGCACGACGTCGTGCGCTGCCGACGGCGATTGCGAGGGCGAGGGCAGCGCGTGCGTCGAAGGCATCTGTCTTCTGGGGTGCCCCCTGGGAGATCCCCCGCTCGTCCGGATCACCGACGAGCTCGATCCGGGGAAGTGCCAGGGCCGCGAGGATCTTCGCTGCGACAGCATCGGTGACGTATCGGTGTGCATGCCGAGCTGCGGCATGGACAGCCAGTGCGCCGGCCGTGCGTGCGACCCCCGGATCAACCTCTGCGTCGACGAGCCGACGACGGGGCTGCCCGCAGGCTCACCCTGCGAGGTCGGGGACGAGGGCATCGACCCCTGCGCGGGGTGGTGCGTCCCCTTCGGTCCGGAGCTCGGTGTCTGCGCGGGGCTGTGCGCGCTCGGCGGAGACATCGCGAACGAGGACTGCGGAGGGTTGCGGAGCGGGATGTGCGTCTACGCGCTCAAAAAAGATCCCGGCATCGGCGACACCGGTGCCTGCGCCAAGGCGTGCACGACGCACGGCGACTGCCTGATGCCGCACGCCTCGTGCACGTTCGTGGGGCAGGAGAGCAACGGCTTCTGCATCTTCGGACCGACGAAATGCCCGCGCGGCCAGGGGGATTGCGGGAGAGCAGGCGAGGTCTGCGCCGAGACGCCGGACGGCCCGCTGTGCCTCGATGAGAGATACCCGCTGGACGATGCAGGTGCGGGCGGTGCAGGCGGCGCGGAGGGCGCCGGCGGCGCCGGTGGTACGGGCGGCACTGGCGTTCCTGGCGAGGCCGGCGGCACTGGCGGCGCCAGCGGCGCAGCTGGCGCAGGCGGCGGCTGACTACCTCCCCCCGCCGCCGGCGGGCGCTCCCGCCAGCGATCGAAGGCACATCCGCAGCCCCTCGCGGACGCTCCGCAGCGTGGCCACGGCGGCCATGTCGAGGCCGAGCGACGTGATCAGCGCCGCCACCGCGGGGCGCACCCCGGTGATCACCCCCTTGGCGCCGAGCAGCTCGACCGCGCGGACGATCCGGATCACGTGGTCGGCCGTCGCCTCATCGATGCCGTCGACCCCGGTCATGTCGAGGATCGCATAGCGGGCGCCGGTCCGGACGACCGCGTCGAGCAGCTCCTCCGTGATCACCCCGGCCCGCACGCCGTCGAGCGTGCCGATCAAGGGCAGCGTCAGCACGCCGTCCCACACCTGGATGATCGGCGTGGCGAGCGCGCGCAGCTCGCGCTGCTGCCGCACGATGAGCGACAGCTTCTCGCGGAGCTCCTGCTCGGTCTTCTGGAGCTCCTCGGCGATGCGGGCCCGCTCCTCGACCTCGCGTTTGAGCTTGTGCAGCGCGATCGCCAGATCCGCCTTCGTCGCCCGCTCCTCGTCGAGCAGGCGGTTCAGCCGCTCCTCCAGGGTCGTCGTCGCGGGGCGCACCGTGAACTCGTCGTGGGGATCGCCCCGCGCCGCGAACGACGTTTGCTCGACCTCGCACTCCTGACCGAACAGCCTCGTGCAATATCCGGCCAGCTTGCCCGCCATCATGCTGCTCCCCCAGCAGACGTCGAGCTCCTTCTGATAGAGCGCTTCCCACCCGTTCACCACGCGGAAGCGCGCCTCCTTCCGCTCTCGGTCGATGGAGACCGCCTGCCACAGGCCCCAGCCCGCGGTCGCCGCCCCGATGCCGAGCGCCCTGAAGCCCTCCTCGAACGTCGGATAGCCGGAGAGGAACGTCCAGTCGTCATCGACGCTGAGCCGACCGCCGCTCTCCACGGCGAGGTTGAAGCGCTCGGTCCCCGCCATCCGCTGGAAGCCCGACATCAGCCCGAGCACGCTGCTCGGCACGAACATGGACACCGACGGGACGCCGGCCCAGGTGCACTGCCCGCGCGCGACGTCCCACTCGATCGGCATTCCCCCGACGTCGACGCGGATCTTCTCGTCCAGAAGCTGAGAGCTTGTGCTCATAAATTCTCCGAATCCACGAGCTCACCCGCCCGCCTGACGCAGTGTACCGGCTCAGCCCGGCACGCGTCGCCCTCGACGGGCGAACCGCGACAGGCCCCGTTCCGGCCAAGACGGCAGTCCGGGGCTCACGCAGGAGCGCACGTCCGTGACGGCCTTCTAAGGGCGGTGAGGCCGGAGCAGCGGTGAGAGGATCCCCTCGCCGGGGTGGGCGCGAATCACGGCGGCTCCGGCGGGGCAGCGGGCGCCGCGCGCCGGAGCATGGATGTGAGGAGCGGGTGCGGTGATGGGATGGGGCTCACTCGCACGTCGAGAACTGGGCCGACGCGGTCTGCTCGGCCGTGGTGACCTGGACCGTGGTCTCGATCACCTCGTCGAAGACGTCGATCACGCGCACGCGCCACGGCCCCGGCTTCATGTTGCCGTCGCCGACACGCCAGTAGTTGTAGTCCCGCCGCGTGGCCTCCTTCCACGCCCCGTCGAGCTGGACCTGGACCCTGGCGATCGGGTTGCGGTGGCCCTGCACCCGGAACTCGTTCCACCAGTTGTTCTGCTCCTTCAGCGAGATGGAGAGGTCCCCCTCGACAGGGCATGAAACGAACTTCCACGAGATCTTGCCCTTCGCCCCGCCGTTGCCGGTCCCGAGATAGCCCTCGTCGGCCGACCCGATCTGCAGGAAGGCGTCCTTGCTCAGATCGATGTGCCCGGCCGTGCACTTCGGGTTGCTGCCGGTCGGACATTGATCGACGACCGTCGCCACGACCTTGCGCCCGTCGTCGCGGCTCACCTCCACGCAGGCCCCGCACGCGGCCGCGGTGTCGTAGTCGGCCGTGTTCAGCGCCGCGAAATACCGCCCTCCGCCGGTCGCCACGTGCGCGACCTTGTCCGGGTTGCTCCCGAGCACCGGAAAGCTGCAGTTCACCGCGCCGCCCGAGCCCTGGCCGAGCGTGTACCACGTCACCGATCCACGGCCGTCCTCGTAGCTCGGGAGCGGGATCGAGCAGGTGCCGCCGCTCCCGTCGCCCTCGGAGCCGCCGCCGGTCACGGCGCTCCCGCCGCCCGAGCCGCCGGCGCCGGTCGTCGCACCCCCGCCGCTGCCCCCTGCCCCGCCCGAGCCGCCCGCGCCGGTCGTGACCCCCGAGCCGGTCGGGCCGCCGGAGCTCGTCGTCGCGCCGGAGCCGGTCGCGCCGGTCTGGGTCATGGACACCATCACCGGCTGGTAGTCGCTCCCCGTCGCGGTCGCGCAGAACCCGAAGCTGGCCGCGCCCCCCACCGGGATCTGCCCGCGACCGGAAGCCGGGGTCACCGTCAGGAGCGAGCCGCTCCGGCTGGACTGGGCCTCCCACAGGTTGCTCAGGGTCGACTGCCTGAGATCGATGACGACGGTCCACGACGTCACCGGCGTGGTCCCCTCGTTCACCACGTTCACGTTCGCGCAATAGCCGCTGCCCCAGTCGGACGATCTCGTCAGCGCCGCGACCCCGAGCCCGTCGGTCGTCACCACGGCGCTGGTGAGGTCGTCCGCAGCCTCCTCGCCGGGCACCTCGGCGGTGCACGCGGCGGCGAAGAGGCCAGAGAGAGAGAAGGCAACAGCGGTTCGATAAGCCAGAGATCGCATCCTAAGTCTCCACGTCGTGGGCGCGCCGAGAGGGCGCGACCGGCAACACCTCCCTTAATGCAGATTCATGAGCTCGCCATCGCTCCAACGCACAGAAACGTCATTTTGACAAACAAGCACCCTGAAATGATCTCCCACGGCCGGAGAAATCCCCTGTTCCATCGAAGATTTCAACTCAGTCACAAGCATCTACACGAGCGCCGATTGCCCACATCACTCCCCACGAGCGCCCCTATCACCACCGGCTCCCCCTCGAGCGTTCGACGTCAGCGAACCCGAGCTGGCCTGTCGATCTCGCGCCGGCGCGCCCTGCCGAGCAGCGCGCTTTCGCGGTGGCGATCGTGCTCTGCGCCCCGGGGCTCCGGGCGCGCGGTTGTCGCGCGTCGCTCGGCTCCCGTAGACTGCGGCGCCCGATGCTCCTCACGCTCACCACCACGCACCGGCCGGCGACGGATCTCGGCTACCTGCTCGTCAAGAACCCGGCGCACACGCAGTCGTTCGCGCTCTCGTTCGGCAAGGCCCACGTGTTCTATCCGGAGGCGACCGAGGAGCGGTGCACCGCGGCGCTCCTGCTCGACGTCGACCCGGTGGACCTCGTGCGCGGGCGCGGCGGCGGCGAGCCGGGCACGCTCGCCCAGTACGTCAACGACCGGCCCTACGTCGCCTCGTCGTTCCTCTCGGTGGCGATCGCGCAGGTCTTCGGCTCGGCGCTCGGCGGCAAGTGCCGCGACCGCCCGGAGCTCGCCGACGTGCCGCTCCCCCTCTCCGCCACGATCGAGGCGCTGCCGTGCCGCGGCGGCGAGGCGATGCTCCGGCGGCTCTTCGAGCCGCTCGGCTACGAGGTCGCGGCCGAGCGCCTCCCGCTCGACGAGGCGTTCCCGGACTGGGGCCAGAGCGTCTACCTGCGCGTCTCGCTCGCGAGGACGTGCCGCCTCCGGGAGCTGCTCGCGCACCTCTACGTGCTCGTGCCCGTGCTCGACGACAAGAAGCACTATTACGTGGGCGACGCCGAGGTCGAGAACCTCCTCGCCAAGGGCGAGGGATGGCTCGCGGAGCACCCCGAGCGCGAGGCGATCGCGCTCCGCTACCTCAAGCACAGCCGGCCGCTCTTCCGCGCGGCGCTCGCCCGGCTGGTGGCCGACGAGGAGGCGAGCCCCGAGGAGGCCGAGGACGACAAGGCCGCGCCCGAGGACAGGGCCGAGGCGCGGATGAGCCTCGACGAGGAGCGGCGCGCGGCGGTCGTCGCGGCGCTCCGCCGCGCCGAGGCGAGGAGCGTGCTCGACCTCGGCTGCGGCGAGGGCAAGCTGCTGAAGCGCCTCGTCGACGAGCGCGTCTTCGAGCGCGTCGCCGGCGCCGACGTCTCGATGCGCAGCCTCGAGATCGCCAAGAACCGGCTCCGCCTCGACGACCTCCCCGACAAGCAGCGGCGGCGGATCCAGCTCTTCCAGGCGTCGGTGACGTACCGCGACGCCCGCTTCTCGGGCTACGACGCCATCACCCTGATCGAGGTCATCGAGCACGTCGACCCCCCGCGGCTCGGCGCGCTCACCCGCGCCGTCTTCGAGCACGCGCGGCCGCGCGTCGCCGTCGTGACCACGCCGAACGCCGAGTACAACGTGCGGTTCGAGGGGCTCCCGCGCGGCGCGCTCCGCCACGGCGACCACCGCTTCGAGTGGACGCGCGCCGAGTTCCACGCGTTCTGCGCCGAGGTCGCGGGCGCGCACGGCTACGCCGTCGAGCACCTGCCCATCGGCCCGATGGATCCGTCGCTCGGCGCGCCGACGCAGATGGCGATCTTCACGCGCGCGGCCGGAGAGGACGGCGCGGACGGCCCGGGCAAAGCGAACGGCCACGGCGGCGCAAACGGCCAAGCCGGTGCGGACGGCGGCGGCGCCGGGGCGCAGGCGGAGGAGGACGCGTCGTGAGCGAGCCGAAGCCGCTGGTCGTCCCCGCGCTCTCGCTGGTCGTGCTCGTCGGCGCCTCCGGCTCCGGCAAGAGCACGTTCGCGCGGGCGCACTTCAAGCCCACCGAGATCCTCTCGTCCGACCACTACCGCGGCGTCGTGTCCGACGACGAGAACGACCAGGCCGCCAGCGCCGACGCGTTCGAGGTCCTGCGCTTCATCGCGGGCAAGCGGCTCGCGGCGGGGAGGCTCACCGTCGTCGACGCGACCAACGTGCAGCCCGACGCGCGCAGGCCGCTCGTCGCGCTCGCACGCGAGCACCACGTGCTGCCGGTCGCCATCGTGCTCGACCTGCCCGAGAAGCTCTGCCACGCGCGCAACGCCGGCCGCCCGGACCGGCAGTTCGGCCCGCACGTCGTGCGCGGCCAGAGCCGCGAGCTCCGCCGCTCGCTCAAGGATCTCCGGCGCGAGGGCTTCCGCTACGTGCACGTGCTCTCTTCGCCCGAGGAGGTCGCCGCCGCCACGATCGAGCGGCAGCGCCTGTGGACCGATCGCCGCGACGACCACGGCCCGTTCGACATCATCGGCGACGTCCACGGCTGCTTCGACGAGCTCGTCGAGCTGCTCGAGGCGCTCGGCTACCGCCTCGAGGGGCTGCCGGACGCGCCGCGGGCGTCGCACCCCGAGGGCCGGCGCGCGATCTTCCTCGGCGACCTCGTGGACCGCGGGCCGCGCTCGCCCGACGTGCTGCGCCTCGCGATGGCGATGGTCGCGTCGGGCGCGGCGCTCTGCGTGCCCGGCAACCACGACGTGAAGCTGCTCAAGAAGCTGCGCGGCCGCGACGTGCGGCCGACCCACGGCCTCGAGCTGACGCTCGCGCAGCTCGAGGTCGAGACGGACGAGTTCAAGGCGAAGGCTGCGGACTTCATCGACGGCCTCGTCAGCCATTACGTGCTCGACGACGGCAACCTCGCGGTCGCGCACGCGGGCGTGAAGGAGGCGTTCCAGGGCCGCGGCTCGGGGGCGGTGCGCGAGTTCTGCCTGTACGGCGAGACCACGGGAGAGACCGACGAGTATGGCCTGCCCGTGCGGTACAACTGGGCCTCGGAGTACCGCGGCAAGGCGATGGTGGTCTACGGCCACACGCCGACGACCGTGGCCGAGTGGGAGAACCGCACCATCTGCATCGACACGGGGTGCGTGTTCGGCGGCGCGCTCACGGCGCTCCGCTACCCGGAGCGCGAGCTCGTCGAGGTCAAGGCGCGCCGGGTGTACTACGAGCCGCAGAAGCCGCTCGCGCCGCGCGGGGCCGACCCGAAGGCCGACCCGCGGGGGCCGGCGGACGACGCGCTCGACATCGACGACATCCGGGGCCGCCGCGCGATCCGGACGCGGGTGCACGGCATGGTGACGATCCGCGAGGAGAACGCCGCGGCGGCGCTCGAGGCGATGAGCCGCTTCGCCGTGGATCCGCGCTGGCTCATCTACCTGCCGCCGACCATGTCGCCGAGCGAGACGTCGAAGGACGGGGGCCTGCTCGAGCACCCGCGCGAGGCGTTCGCGTACTTCCGGCAGAACGGCGTGGGCCGCGTCGTGTGCGAGGAGAAGCACATGGGGTCGCGCGCGGTGCTCGTCGTGTGCCGCGACGAGGCCGCGCGGAGGCGGCGGTTCCGCGTCGACGACGGGCCGCTCGGCGTGTGCGTCACGCGCACGGGCAGGCCGTTCTTCGCGGACGAGGCGCGGAGCCGGGAGCTCATCGACCGGGTGCGCGCCGCGATGGACCGCGCGGATCTCTGGGCCGAGCTCCGCACCGACTGGGTCTGCCTCGACGCGGAGCTCCTGCCCTGGTCCGCGAAGGCGCAGGACCTCTTGCGCGGGCAGTACGCCGCCGTGGGCGCGTCCGGCCGCGCGTCGCTCGACGCCGCGGTCAAGGCGCTCGAGCTGGCGGCCGCCCGCGACGAGAGCGCGCGGCCGTTGCTCGAGCGCCACGCGGCCCGCAAGGCGGCGATGGACGGGTACGTGGCGGCCTACCGGCGCTACTGCTGGCCGGTGCGGTCGATCGCCGATCTCCGGCTCGCGCCGTTCCACCTGCTCGCGAGCGAGGGCGCGGTGCACGCCTCGCGGGATCACGGCTTCCACCTGCGGCAGCTCGCGCGGCTCTGCGAGGTCGATCCGGCGTTCTTCGTGCCGACCCCGCACCGCGTCGTCGACCTCTCGGATCCGGCGAGCGAGGCGCAGGCGGTGGCCTTCTGGACGGAGATGGTCGAGCGCGGCGGCGAGGGGATGGTGGTCAAGTCGTGGGAGTGGGTGGTGCGCGGCCCGCGCGGGCTCGTCCAGCCGGCGATCAAGTGCCGCGGGCCGGAGTACCTGCGCATCATCTACGGCCCGGAGTACCTGATGCCGCAGCACCTCGCGCGGCTGCGCCACCGCAGCGTCTCCGCGAAGCGCGCGCTGGCGCTGCGGGAGTACGCGCTCGGCCTGGAGGCGCTCCACCGCTTCGTCGAGGGCGAGCCGCTCTACCGCGTGCACGAGTGCGTGTTCGGGGTGCTCGCGCTGGAGAGCGAGCCCATCGATCCTCGGCTTTGATCGACACTGCGTCGCCTACGCTCCTCCTTGGGTACGCAGGTATTGCCGAGCCGCCCCCCTCCCCGGGAGCCTACCGTGAATGCGTCATCCGGGAGGAGCTCCGGCAACGCGAGGCGGTGGCAGAGAGAGCACTGAGGAACAGCCGATTCCGTGCCGGTCGCGCTGCCCTGGACAACGGCGAAAACCCGTTGCGCAGGGGGGAGGGGGTGGGATCATGGACCGAGTTCATAAGGGAAAAAGGCTGTCATCGCCGTGATGACGTAGCCAGGACGCCCTGGATGAACGTCATTGCTTGAAGTCAAGCGGGGCTCGTGGATCGCAGCCACGCGTCGACCCGCTCAAGGGGGGGGATCGCGATGAAGCTCTGGGGGATCTCTGCGTGTGCTCTCTGGATGGTGCTGATAGGGTGCGTGGGCGAGCCCAGCTGGGAAGAGGAGACGGATCTGCAGCAGACCGCGCAGGCGCTGCATGAGCGCAAGCGCGACCTGATGTCTGGGCCGGGCGCGAAGCTCGGGCCTCATCTGCGCGCGCTGCAGCGGGCCGCGGCGGCGCGTCCGTCGGCCGACGAAGCCGCGTTCGACCGGAAGTTCCCGACGCTCCGCGTGCAGGACGGCTACGTCGCCGTCAGCGCGTACGGCGACGACGGCGCGGCGCTCGCGGCGCAGCTCGCCCGCGAGGGCATGCTCGACGCGCGGGTCCATGGCGAGTCCGTGTCGGGCCGCGTCCCGATCGCCCGCCTCGGCGCCATCGCGGCCATGGGGGACCTGAAGTACATGAAGCCCACGATGGCCACGACGCAGGCAGGTCTGGTCACGACGCAAGGTGATCGCTCGCTGCGGAGCGACGTCGCGCGCGCGCGGTTCGGCGTCGACGGCCGAGGGGTCCGCGTCGGCGTGCTGTCGGACAGCTTCGACTGTCGGCATGAGCCGCTCTTCCCAGGGCAGATGTTCACCGACGCCGCTAAAGACATCCGTAACGACGACCTGCCTCGGGATACCGTCGTCCTGCAGGATGTGGACCGGACGACGGTCCCCGACTGCATCGACGAAGGTCGCGCCATGATGCAGACCATCCACGACGTCGCGCCGGGAGCGAGCCTGTCCTTTCACACGGCGGCCATCAGCGAGGACGACTTCGCCGCCGGGATCGTGGAGCTCGCCGACAACGGTGCGAAGGTCATCGTCGACGACATCATCTATTTCGACGAGCCGATGTTCGAGGATGGGCGGGTCGCCGACGCGGTGGATCGGGTGGTCAAGCGCGGCGTGGCGTATTTCTCGGCCGCCGGCAACCTGGCGCGCCAGTCGTACCAGTCGAGGTTCCGCGACTCCGGTCGAGCCGGCCATTCCGGCGGGCGACGCCACGACTTCGACCCGGGGCCGCGCGTCGACGACCTGCAGCGCGTCTCGGCGGGCGCGCGCTCGATCACGCAGCTGGCGTTCGACTGGGACCAACCGTCGCTCTCGGCCAATGGCAGGCGCGGTTCACGGAGCGACGTGGATCTCATCTTCTACCACGAGAACGGCGAGCCCGTGGAGGAGTGCACGATGGCCCCCGCGCAGGTCGTCTGTCAGATCGCAGGCATCGCCAACAACCTCGGCGGGGACGCGGTCGAGGTCCCCGTGCTCATCAACGGATCTGACGAGGAAATGGTCTTCAAGATCGGCATCGAGCTGATCGCGGGCCCGAAGCCGGATCTCATGAAATACGTGTGGTTCAATATCGAGGGCACGTTCAGCGTCGACGAGTTCGACACGCGGAGCTCCACGATGTACGGCCACCTGAACGCCGCCGGCGCCGAGGCGGTCGGCGCCGCGGCGTGGTTCCAGACCGAGGAGTGGGGCCCGCTCAACCCGGCGTGCGTGCCCGCATGCCTGGAATCCTTTTCCTCCGTAGGCGGCACGCCGATCTTGTTCGACGATCGCGGCCGGCGCCTCCCGATCCCGGAGGTGCGGCTGAAGCCCGGCGTGACCGGACCGGACGGTGGAAACACGACGTTCTTCTTCGCCCCCATCACGGTGGAGATCCCCGGCAGCACCGAGCCCGACCAGTTTCCGAACTTCTTCGGCACGTCGGCGTCTGCACCGCACGTCGCTGCCGTGGCCGCCCTGATGCTCGACGCGCGCGCGCGCGACGTCGCGGCCGGCACGAGCATCCTCGGCGCGCACAGGCTCCCACCGTCGCTCGTCTATCTGGCGCTGAGGCTCACCGCGGAGGACATGCGGCTGCGGGACCTCGGCGGCGAGATCGGCCCGGTACCGGTCGAAGGCGCGCGCGGCTTCGACTTCGAGACGGGCTTCGGCTTCGTGGACGCGGTGCGCGCGTTGCGAGCGGTCCTGAGCCTCTAGGGAAGGCCGGGCTCGACGCTCGGGCCGCGCAGCGCCACCCGATGGGGCGCTCGCCGGCGGCTGCCGCGCGCAGCCAGCCGGCGCGTCGTTTTCTTGCCGTCATGTCAGACGCCCCGAGGGCGCGGCGAAGGAATGGGCAGGCGGATCGCTCGGGGCGAACCTCCCCGGGGCCCTGCCTCATTCCACGGCGCTGGGCGCGCCGCTGGCCCACCGGCGGAGCACGCTCGCGTGGGCGCGCGCCAGGCAAGAAAGGCACTCATTTCCATGCGAACTCCCATGCACACGGTATCTCTATCGGTCGCCCTCGCCCTGCTTTCGAGCCTCGCGGGCTGCGTCGCGCCCGACCCTGCGGACGGGGCGGAAGGCGAGGCGGTGGACACCGCGTCCGGCGCGCTCGTGGCGGACCGGGCCAGCCTGCCGACGCCGGCGGCTTACTGGAGCTTCGACACCTGCACGGACGGGACGAACGCGCGGGTCCGGGAGGACTCGGGCCGGGGGGCGTTCGGGGTGATGTCCGGCCGCGGCCTCTGCAGTCCGGGGAAGTTCCTGTCCGCCGGCGACTTCAACGGCGCCGGCGATCAGGTGGAGATCAGCAGCGCCGGGCGGAGCTACCTCCACTTCCAGGACCAGATCACGGCGGCCGCCTGGGTCAACCCGCGGAGCGTGACGGGATACCGCACCATCGTGAACCAGTGGTACGCCGCGGACTCGTTCCTGCTCGGCATCGATCACGGCAAGTACTTCTTCTCCGTGGCCTTCCCCGGCGCAGGCGCGGGCCAGCACGTCCTCGTCGAGACCCCGGCCGTCGCGAACGCCTGGGCCCACGTCGCCGGCGTGTACGACGGCGCGGCGCTCAAGCTCTACGTGAACGGCGAGCTCCGCGCATCGACGCCCGCGTCCGGCGCGCTGCAGCAATCGACGCGGCCCATCGTCATCGGCGGACACCCCGCCTGGAACGCCTACGACGGCCTGATCGACGAGGTCCGCCTCTACCAGCAGGCCCTGAGCTCCACGCAGGTGGCGCAGCTCGCGGCCGGCGAGGTCTACCCGGTGAGGGCGTATTACGTCTATCCGAACGACCAGCCGTATCACCAGGAGTACGTCGACGCCATCAACACGACCCTCGCCGAGCTGCAAGGCTGGTATCGCCAGCAGTCGAACGTCTCGTTCCACCTCGTGGGCTCGGTCCAGGCGGTGCGCTCGTCCCAGAACTACGTGAACATGCGCTGCGGCTCGTCCCCGTCGAGCGCCTGCCAGAACAACCCGATCGAGATCCCGAACTGGCTGAACGCGGTGTCTCAGGCCGTCGGCGGCTTCCCGGCGCGGCAGTCCACGCTGGTCTTCTCCCAGGGCGGCGGCGGCTATGCCGGCGCCAACCTCTATGGCGACTACACCGGCTTCGCCGTCGTCGGCGACTGGGTGCTGGAGCCCATCTCCGGCGTGCGCGAGCCGCTGGCCATCCACTGCGGGTACGCCACGTGGCAATGCCTCGACGGCACGCCGAAGGGGACCGTCGCGCACGAGCTCGGGCACTCGCTCGGCCTGCACCACCCGGACAGCTATCCCGGCGAGTCGATCATGGGATGGCACGGCGGCTATCCGACGACCATCTTCTTCGATCACGAGCAGATGATCCTCCAGGAGAGCCCGATGCTCTCGTCCGGCGTGCTCGTGCGCGGCGGGCTCTGGCTCGACTTCGGGAACGCCGATACCATGTACTCGAACACGACGGTGACCCTCACCGGCTCTGGCTTCGGGCCCGGCGTACAGGTCGAGTTCGTGGACGCCACGCACACCGCCGTCGTAAGCCCGACCACCATCACCGGGACGAGCCTCACCGTGCAGGTCCCGAGCGGCCTCGGCCCCGGGTACATCCGCGTGCGCAACGGCAGCGGGGCGAGCAACAAGGTCGCCGTCAACTTCTATCCCTGATGGGCGGAGGCCCTCGCGGCGGCGCCGCAGCGCTCGCGCCGCCGCGAGCTGCGCTGTCCTCGCGCCGCGCCGAGTCCGGCGGCTGAGGAGGCTCGCTCTCCGGCCCGGCGCGGCCGCTCCTGCCCGCGCCCCGACATCGCATGCGCCGCCCGCCTCTTGACCTCGCGCGACGACGATGCGACAAGAGCAGTACGACGAACGAGGTCGCTAGATCGCGAGATCGAGCACGGCGCTGCACGCGAGGTCGAGGCGAAGCTCGGGATGCTCGGGCCATCGCCGTGCCGCGAGGAGGAAGGTCGATGGCGCGCTCCGTCGACGCGGCCCCGTTCCTACCTGTCAACTGCAAGCGGTTCATGCGCAGCGTCGATCCGCGTGCGTCGTGATCATCCGAGCGCCTTGCGGGAATCTTTGTGGTTAACCTATGTTGAGACAATCTCGATTGCGCCACTTCGGGAATTTTTCATCGTCACCCGTGCTCGGCGCGTTGCTCCTGTTAGGAGCGTTGCACATCGGCGGATGCGGCGATGACGGCGATGGTGGCTCCGGCGGCGCCGGTGGCCAGCCTGGGACCACCAGCAGCGGCACGACGGGAAGCGTCACCTCCGGCGATCCGGGCGGCACGACCTCGGCGTCGACCGGAGGCACCGGCGGCGACGCGAGCACCAGCACCAGCGCCGGCAGCGGCGGCGCCGGCACCGGCGGCGAGGGCGGCTCGGGTGACGGAGGCGCGGGCGGCGAGCCGACGCCGCCGGTCGATTCCGGTCTTCCGACGCCCCCCGGCGCCGACAACGTGGCGAAGCCGTCCGGCGCTGCCGGCGGGCTCAAGGTCATCGATTGGGCCGGCTTCGCGGGCGCCGTGACGTACTCCTTCGACGACGTGAACCAGACCCAGATCCAGAACTACGATGCGCTGAACGCGCTCGGCGTGCCGTTCACCTTCTACGTCTGGACCGGCAAGAACGAAGCGAACAACCCGGTGTGGACGAAGGCGCTCATGGACGGCCATGAGCTCGGCAACCACACGAAGAGCCACAGCAGCATGGACAACGGCTCTGATACGGACGCCGCGACGCAGTTCATCAAGGACAAGTGGAGCATCACGCCGTATACGATGGCGGCTCCGAACGGCTCGGATGCGTATGTGAGCATCGCCCAGTCGCGCTTCCTCATCAACCGCGGCGTGTCCAACGCCCTGATCAGCCCGAACGACTCGAGCAACCCGTTCAAGCTGCCCACCTACATTCCCCCGCAGAACGCCAGCACGGCGCAGATGGACGCGGAGGTCACGAGCGCGCGGGTGGGCAAGAAGTGGCGCACCTTCTGCATCCACGGCTTCACCGGCGGCAGCGACGGCGCCTATATGCCCATCCCGCTCAACGCCTTCCTCGAGCACGTCAAGCACGTCAAGGATTTCGGCGACGTGTGGATCGGCACCATGGAGACCGTCGGCGCCTACTGGCTCGGCCAGAAGGCGGTCAGCGACGCCGACAGCAATCAGACCGGCGGTGAGACGACGTACACGTGGCAGCTCCCCGCGAACTTCCCGCCGGGCAAGTACGTGCGCGTGACGGTCACCGGCGGCACGCCCAAGCAGAACGGCGCTGCGCTTCCCTGGAATCCGCACGGCTTCTATGAGGTGGCGCTCGACGCGAAGTCCCTCACGCTGTCGCCGTGAAGCGAGCCGCCCGAAGGTCCGCGCCGTCACCGGCGCGGCTTCGGGCGTAGCCGACCCCCACCCGTTCATGCCAGGATGGCGGCCACGCGCAGCCGTGGCCGGCGAGCGGCGACCGCGCCGGTGGCGCAGAGCGCGACCCTCGGACGCCCCGGCATGAAGGCGGCATCTTCGACCTCTAAATACCATGTCTGACACCACCGGGAGACCCATGGGGAGCTTCGCTCGGTTGCTCCGCGAGCCGATCGTTCATTTTCTCTTCATCGGCGCGCTGCTATTTCTCGCCCACCGGCTCATCGTCGGCGATCCGAGGGTGGTCGTCGTCAGCCCGGGGCTGAGGGCGGACGTGGAGCGGCGGTTCCGCGATGAGACGGGGCGGGCGCCGACCGAGGAGGAGCTGAAGGCGGCGCTCGACCGGTGGAAGCGGGACGAGGTGCTCTATCGTGAGGCGCTGCGGGAGGGGCTCGATCGGCAGGACGCGACGGTGCGGACCGTGCTGGCGGACAAGCTGCGGGCACGGGCGGCGCAGCAGACGCCGCCGCGGGAGCCGACGGATGCAGAGCTGGACGCGTGGTTGGCCGCTCACCGGAGCCACTACGAAGCGCCGCTGCGGTACAGCTTCGAGGTCGTCGCTTTTCCCAAGAGCGATCCAGCGGCAGAGGCGCAGCGGTCGACGTATCGACGTGCGCTGGCCGACGGTGCGGACCCAAGCGCGCTCGGTCGTCCGATCGCGGGCGGCAACTTCACCCGCGACAAGCTCGCAGCCAAGTTCGGACCTGCGGTCTCCGAGAGCATTTGCAACCTGCCGCTCGCGACGTGGCAGCCCCTGGAGACCGAGGACAGCCTGCTGCTCGCGCGGGTCAACCGGATCGAAGGAGGGCTGCCCAGCCGCGAGTCGATACGTCCGACCCTCGTCGTCGACTGGACCGCCGCGAGGAAGAGGCAAGCCGCCGACGACTTCGTCGAGAGCGTCGTCGCGCGGTACAGGTTCGAGGAGGAGCCTTGAATCGCCTGTGGCTGCTCCGGCTGGCGTGGTCCCTGCCGCTCCTCCTGGTCGTATTTCTGGCGCCTGCCCCCGCAAAAGGCCACGAGCTCAACTCGGCGTCGCTCTCGCTGACGGAAGTGGAAGGGCGCGAGGGGCGGTTTCTCGTCCGCTGGGAGGCGAGCTCGTCCACGCTCAAGTCCGAGCTCGCGGCGCCCGCCGTGTTCCCACCGCCCTGCAAGCTCGACGGGGAATTTCTCGACTGCGGTCCCGCTGGCCTGGTCGGCACCGTCGAGCTCCCCTGGCTCGAGGGGAGCGAGACCAACGTGATGGTGGCGATCGAGTGGCGGAGCGGAAGCCGGCTCCTCCGGGTGCTCACCGGCAGCGATCCGACTTTCGTGGTTTACGGTATCCCCGCTTCCGCCGGGCTCCTCGCGCTGAAGCCGATCGTGGTCGATTATACGTGGCTCGGCGTCGAGCACATCCTGACCGGGTTCGATCACCTCCTCTTCGTCATTGCGCTCACGCTCCTCGTGCGCGGCGGTCGGAAGCTGATCGGCGCCGTCACGGCGTTCACGGTCGCGCACAGCCTGACGCTGGCCTGCGCCGTGTTCGGCTGGCTGACGTTGCCGTCGCCGCCGGTCGAAGCGACCATCGCGCTCTCGATCGTCCTGGTCTGCGGCGAGTGCCTGCGGCCGGCCGACTCGCTCGCCCACCAGGCCCCGTGGGCCGTCACATTCGCCTTCGGGCTGCTGCACGGGCTCGGGTTCGCGTCGTCGCTGCTCGACATCGGGCTGCCGGAAAAGCATGTTCCGACCGCGCTCCTGTTCTTTAACGTGGGCGTGGAGATCGGTCAGCTCGGCGTGATCGCGCTGGTGCTCGCGCTGAGCCTCCTGGCCGCGCGGGTCCCCGTGCAACCGGCGACGGTGCGGCGCGGCCTGGTGTATGCGATGGGCGGAATGGCTGGCTACTGGTCGATCGAGCGCATCGTTGCGACCCTGACCGGCGCAAGCGTTTAGCGGATTGCCTCAGGGGACGGGCATCTCGAACGCCACCGCGTAGTTCGGCTGCGCGGTCCCGGTCATCGAGCCGACACCGGCACGTGGAAATGCACCGTGATCACGCGCCCGCTGCGCTCGACCCGGGTCGGCTGCAGCGGCTGCCAGTCGCGGCCCAGCACCACCTTCTCATGGTAGACATCGAGCACGGCCGCTCTCTCACCCTGACATCGGATCACAAATGATGCGTGAGGAGAGAGGATTGAACAACAGAGGGCACAGAGGGCACAGAGGACAGAGATTTTTCTCTCCTCTGTGCCCTCTGTGGTTCAAATTCTCTCGCGAGATCGGAGACGACCTCGACGAGATCGGCGGACGTCAGGACTCGCGCGGGCGCTCGAGCTCGTCCCAGAGGCGCACGTCGCTGCGCTCCTTCAGGAAAATCCCGCCGACCACCACGGTGATGAGCGCCACCGCGATCGGGTAGAGGAGGCCCGCGTAGATGTTGCCGGTCGCGACCGTCACCGAAGAGGCGATGAGCGGGAGCAGCCCGCCGAACACGCCGTTGCCGACGTGGTACGGGATCGAGAGCGACGTGTAACGCACCTTCGCGGGAAAGGCCTCGACGAGGTAGGCCGCGATCGGGCCGTAGACCATCGTGACGAAGAGCACGAGCACGAACACGAGCAGCGTGAGCACGACCGGGCTGTCCGCGTTCTGCTTCATCGCCCAGAACACCGGGAAAAACCCGATCGCGCCGCACAGGTTGCCCGCGATCATGATCTTCTTCCGGCCGATGCGGTCCGAGAGCGCGCCGAAGAACACGAAGAACGGCATGCCGAGGGCGAGCGCCGCGGCGACCACGACCGTGGACGTGATGAACGGGACCTTCAGCGTGTTCTGCAGGAAGTAGAGGGCATAAAACTGCCCCGTGTACCAGACGACGCCCTGGCCGGCCGTGGCGCCGAACAGGGCGATCAGGATGACCTTCCAGTTGCGCTTGTTGCCGAGGCTATCCTTGATGGGCGCGGCCGACGTCTTCCCCTCGGCCTTCAGCTTCGCGAAGATCGGCGACTCCTTGAGGCGGACGCGCACGTAGAAGGACACGCCGACGAGGAGCACCGACAGGAGGAACGGGACACGCCAGCCCCACTCCTTGAAGGCGTCCTCGCCGACGATGAGGCGGCTCCCGAGGATCACCGCCAGCGAGACGAACAGGCCGAGCGTCGCCGTGATCTGAATGAACGAGGTGTAGAAGCCGCGCTTCTCGTCCGGCGCGTGCTCGGCGACGTACACCGCCGCGCCGCCGTACTCGCCCCCGAGCGCGAGGCCCTGCACGAGGCGGATCAGGACGAGCGCCAGCGGGGCGACGAGCCCGGCGCTCTCGTACGTCGGCAAGATGCCGATGAGCGACGTCGCGCCGCCCATGAGCAGCAAGGTCACGAGGAACGCGTACTTCCGGCCGACGATATCGCCGATGCGCCCGAACACGAGCGCGCCGAACGGGCGGACGACGAAGCCGGTGGCGAACGTGCCCAGCGTCAGCAGAAAGCCCGCCGTCGGGTTGTCCTTCGGGAAAAAATGCGTGGAGATGATCGCGGCCAGACTCCCGAAGATGTAGAAGTCGTACCACTCGATCATTGTGCCGCCGGCGGACGCGAAGATGACCTTCCAGAGCGTGCCGCTGTCGACGACCTCGCGCCCGGCCTCGCGGGCGCGGCGCGGTGGGGTCACGGCGAGGATTTCGGGAGACGTCTGTGCCATGGGAGCGGTTCCTCGAAGGAGTTCCAGCGCTTGTCGAGAGGGCCGAAGCCGGGCTCGCGCCGTGTAGAGGGAGCCACGGTGTCGCGCAGGGCCTCTCCCGCGCCACCCCCCAGTGTTCCGTCTGCTGATCTCCAGGATCCGAATACCACGCAAGGCGCCGCGAGAGTACACGTTCTGCTACGGGCCAATCACGTAGACAGGCCCGTCCGGTGACACCCCGTTACGATCGGTAACACCCGCCGGTGCTCCAGGTGGCATCTCGTCGACTCAGGCCCGTCCGGGGACACCCCGTTACGATCGGTAACACCCGCCGGTGTTCCAGGTGGCATCTCGTCGACTCAGGCCCGTCCGGTGACACCCCGTTACGATCGGTAACACCCGCCGGTGTTCCAGAGGCCATCTCGTCGACTCAGGCCCGTCCGGCGAGACCCCGTTACGATCGGTAACACCCGCCGGTGTTCCAGAGGGCCATTCCGCCCTCGCCCCGCGCGGTCCTGCTCACGGCGCCGCCTCGGGCCCGCGCCGCGCCCCGGGCGCGCCCGCGAGCGGGAGCCGCACGACGACCGTCGTCCCCTGCCCCACCGCGCTCCGCAGCGTGAGCGTGCCGCCGTGATCCTGGACGATCGAGCGCGACAGCGGCAGCCCGAGCCCCGTGCCGCTCGGATCGCGCTTCGTCGTCACGAACGGCTCGAACACGGCGGCGAGGAGCTCCTCGGGGATGCCCGAGCCGTGGTCCTCGACCTCGACAACGATCTCGCCCGCCTCGGTCCGCCCGCGGACGGCGATGGTCGCGCCGGCCCCGGAGGCGTCGCGGGCGTTCGCGAGCAGGTTGACGAAGACCTGCACGAGCTCGCGCCGATCCCCGACGACGACGAGCGACTCCGGGCAGGCCTGCTCCACCCGGACGTGCGGCGCCGCGCGGTCGAGCCGGAGCAGCCGCTCGGCCTCGGCGACCACCTGGGCGAGCGACACGCGCCCGACCCGCGCGCGCGGGCCCTCGCCGGGCGACGGCACGGCGCCGGTGCGGCTGTGCTCGAGCAGCGTCCGAAGGATGGCCTCGATGCGCGCGGCCTCGCCGAGGATGAGCCCCGCGCGCGCGCGGATCTCGTCGCTGTCGGCCTCGGCCCGGAGGTTCTGCGCGAGGCAGGCGATGCCGGTGAGCGGGTTGCCGACCTCGTGGGCCACGCCCGCGGCGAGGCGGCCGAGCTGGGCGAGCCGGTCCTTGTGGGCGAGCTGCGCCTCGAGCGCGCGCTGCTCGGTGCGATCCTCGACGAGGAGGACGACGCCGCCCGAGGCGGCGCGCGCGTCGAGCGGATCGAGCGCGGCGCGGTGCACGCGCAGCGAGCGCGCGCGCCCGGCCACGTGCGCCTCGATCTCCTCGGCGCCCGCGCCGGCCTCGGCGGCGGACGCCGCGCGGACCGCGCGGGCGAACAGCTCCGCGAACGGGGCCGGCAGCCGGTCGAGCGGCGCGCCGACGAGGTCGCGTTCCTCGACGCCGACGAGCGCCTCGAGCCGCCGGTTCACGAGGCTTACCGCGCCGTCGGAGCCCACGGCGCAGACGCCGAGCGGCAGCTGCGCGAGCACCGAGCGGAGCCACCGCCGCAACAGATCGAGCTCGCGCGCCGCGCCGACGAGCCGCGTCTCCCCGCGCGCGAGGCGCCGCTCGAGCCACCGCAGCTCCTCGGTGAGCGCGCCGCCCGCGCCCGGCGCCGCGGCGGGGGCGCCCGCCTCCTCCGCGACCGTCCTCGCGAGCACCGGGCCGACGAGCGGCGACAGGTTGCGGTGCAGCCGCTCCTGCAGCGCGTGGAGCTCGGTGGGCCGCGTCTCGTCGCGCGGGATGTCGAGCTCGATCCGGGCGCGCGTGACCTCGATGCCCGCCGCCTCGCGGCCGAGCAGCCGGGCGAGCCGCTCCTCCAGCGCCCCGACGCTCGAGGCCACGGTCGCGCGCTCCACCGACGGGCCGATCTCGCGCCGCCGGCACAGCCGCGCCGCCTCGCGCTCCGCCTTGGCCGGCGGGCGTAGCAGCGAGACGAGCGCGAGCGTGCCGCCGTTGACGGCGAGCGACACGAACGTCGGCAGCGACCACGTGTCCATGGGCAGGGCGCGCGCCGCGCGCGCGGCGCGGCCCCCGTGGTCCGCGCCCTCGAGCAGGAGGCCGAGCCACGCCGGATCGAGCCCGGGCATCCCGGGCAAGAGCGGCGCGAGGCACAGGGCCGTCCAGCAGGCGATGCCGGCGAGCAGCCCGGCGATGAACCCCGCGCGCGTGGCGCGCTCCCAGAAGAGCACGGCGAAGAGCCCCGGCAGGAGCTGCGCGAAGGCGACGAACGACACGATGCCGCTCTCGACGAGCAGCCCGCGGTTCGCCTGCGCGCGGTGGAAGAGCCACCCGCCCACGAGGATGGCGGTGAGGAGCCCGCGGCGCATCCACAGCACGCGCGCGTAGACGTTGCGGCGCAGCGTCCTCCGGGCGAGCGGCAGGAGCAGGTGGGTCGCGCTGTCGTTCGCGAGGGCGACGGCGGTGACCATGACCATGGCGCTCGCCGCGGAGATGCCGCCGATGAAGGCGGCGAGCGCGAGCCAGCGCTGGTCGAGCAGCTGGGGCACGAGCAGCACGTAGCTGTCGGCGGGCCCGGCCGGGGCGAGGCGGGTCCCGGCCCAGAGGATGGGCAGGACGGGCAGGTTGAGGGCGAGCAGGAACAGCGGGAAGGCCCAGGCCGCCCTGGCGAGCGCCCGGTCCCCGGCGCCGCTGGCGAAGGCCATGTGCCACTGCCGCGGCAGCAGGAAGGCCGCGGCGAAGCTGATGACGAGCATCGACGTCCAGCCGCTGTCCTCGCGCACGGGGCGGGCGAGCGCCTCGACCTCGGCGGCGTGCTCGCGGAGCCAGCCCGCGAGCCCGGAGGCCCCGCCGAACGCGCCGAGCACGGCGACGAGGCCCACGGCCGCGAGCACGGCGAGCTTCGCCGCCGACTCGAACGCGACCGCCGTCGCGAGGCCGTCCTCGCGGCGGCGCTCGGCGGACGGGCGGGCGCCGAAGAACGCCGTGAACAGGGCGAGCAGCGCGCAGAAGACGGCGCCCACGGCCTCCTCGTGCCCCGGCCCGGACAGCACGCGGACCGACTCCTCGGTCGCGCGGAACTGCTGCGCGACGTAGGGCAGGCTCGCGACGAGGGAGAACGCGGCGACGAGCGCCCCCGCGGCGGGGCTCTGGAAGCGGAAGGCGAGCAGGTCGGCGAGCGACGAGAGGCGCTGCTCGCGCGTGATGTGGAGCACGCGCGACCAGAGGAGCGGCGTGGCCATGCACGCGAGGGTCGGGCCCAGGTAGACGGCGAGGAAGACGAGCCCGTGGCGCTGCGCGAAGCCGACGCCGCCGTAGTAGGTCCACGACGAGGCGTAGACGCCGAGCGAGAGGGCGAGCACGAGCGGGTGGCGCGCGAGCGCGCGGGGGATCCGCTCGCGCTGGGCGGCGAGCGCGATGGCGGCGAGCACGGCGAGCCACGCCACCGTGGCGGACAGGAGGACGCCGACGTCGATCACGGCGGCGGCTCCCGCTCGCCGCGGCCGGCGTCGCCGCGGCCGGCGTCGCCGCGGTCGCCGTCGCCGCGGCCGGCGTCGCCGCGGGCGCCGTCGCCGCGGGCGCCGTCGCCGCGGCCGGCGTCGCCGCGGTCGGCGCGCGTCGCGAGCCAGGCGAGGGCGATCAGCGCGACCCACACCGCGAAGACGGCCGCCACCGCGAGCGGGCCGCGCGCCCAGAGCAGGCGCGCCGGCGACACGAGGAGGACCGCGCCCAGCAGGGCGAGCACGAGCGCGCGATCCGCCGCGCCGGCCTCCGCGTCGTGTCCTCCGCGCATACGGCAAGAGGCTACTCAGGGTGGGGTCGAGTCGTGGTCAAATTTGAACATGAAGGCGGGAAGGCGGGAAGAAAACATTAATAATATTAAAGCCTTCCCGCCTTCATGCGGACTCTCTCCGGGCAAAGTTGACCACTACCCCCCGGGACCGCTCACCTGCCCTCGGCCGCGATCTGGGCGAGCATCGAGCGCGCGTGCGCGATCACGCCCTCGTTGCCCGTGTCCATCCCCCACTTCGCCGCCATGGCGGGCCAGGCCGCCCAGCGCTCCTGGGCGTGGGCCGCGAGGCCGGCCCAGGTCGCGCCGCCGGCCGCCTCGAAGCGCGCGATGCACGCGTCGAACGCGGCCTTGCTGAAGGCGCCGGCGAAGAGGGCGAAGTCGACCGACGGATCGCCGAGGTGCGCCTCGGTCCAGTCGAGGATCCCGGTGAGCCGGCCGCCCTCGTCGAGGAGCATGTGCCCGGGGTGGAGGTCGCCGTGCACGAGGGCGAGGTGGCGCGGCCAGACCGCGTCGTTCGCGAGCCAGCGCTGCCACCGCGCCCAGAGGGCGTCGGGGGGCGAGAGCGCGGCGCGCGTCTCGGCCATGGCCCGCGCGTGGAGCTGCCGCGTCTCGTCGATGGACTTCACCGGGACGCCCGCCGCCGCGATCGCCGCCACGTCCACGCGCTGCAGCGCCGCCAGGGCGTCGGCCACCGACGCGATGAACGCCTCCGAGGGCGCCGCCGGGTCGACGCGGTTCCAGCGCACGCCCGCCTCGGGGTCGATGGTGATCGCGGGGACGTCGCCGAGCCTCGGGTAGGCGATCACCTGGTCGGTGTGCACGCGCCAGTCGGGGACAGCCACCGGCAAGCGCCCGCGCACGAGGGCGAGCACGCGCGCCTCGACGCGCGCGGCCTCGACCACCGCGGCCCGGCGCGGCGTGCGCACGATCCACGGCACGCCCTCCTCGTCGTGGGCGTGCACGGCGAGGAAGTCGAGCCCGGTCTGGTCGAAGCC
Source organism: Sorangium sp. So ce296 (assembly GCF_051529605.1). Taxonomy (NCBI): domain Bacteria; kingdom Pseudomonadati; phylum Myxococcota; order Polyangiales; family Polyangiaceae; genus Sorangium; species Sorangium sp. So ce296. The sequence goes on along the minus strand of NZ_CP150325.1, from coordinate 11,088,543 downwards.
CTCGTGCGAGGCGACGAGCCGGAGCCCCTCGCGGCGCGCCGCATCGAGGAGCGCGCCGACGGAGTCGATGGGCGCGAAGGAGGAAGGAGACGGGGACGGGGTGGACGGCGTGTTGGAACGTTCGGTCATGATCGCGAGCCTCGTCGCGCGCCGCCGCTGCGGGCGGCGCGCGTGGATGGGGAAGACTCGCGGCGCGAGCTCACGACCGGCCAGGCGTGCGTGGCATGCTCCTTCCAGGCTACCGGGCGTGAGGCTCCGCGCCCCGGTCTTCCGCGTTGCGGTGGAAGACAGGGCACGGACGGGCACCCGCGCGCTCACCACGTCGACCCGGCCGCGCCGGGGTTACGGGGGAGACGAGGATGCCGAGCTCAGCGCAGCCGGATGAATGCCACGGACGGAGCATCTCACGCCGCGCCCTGCACCGCAACAGCGTTCACGGCGCTCGGCGCGACGCTGGCCCCGCGGCACGGCGGCGCCGCGAGCTCCCGGCTCGGCCTCCCTCCAGGCGGCGAGAGCCCCCTTCACCCGGCTACACCTTCGCCTCTCTCCCCGAGAGCTTCGCCTTCACCAGGAAGTGCGAGAACGCCCCGAGGAACTCGCTCACCGACACGCTGCCGTTCTTGTCGACGTCGCAGACCTGCAAGAACTCGTCGATATCGCCGTCTTGAAAGCCCTTCTCGCGGAACTTCGCCATGATCTCGGAGACGTCCAGGGTGCCGTCTCGATTCGTGTCGATCTCCTCGAAGACCTGGAGCATCGAGTCGCGCATCATCGCTTTGTAGATCGCATCGCGGAGCTCGATCTCGAGCACATCCAGGATGCTCCCGTCGGGAGACTCCAGGAGCCAGGGCGCCATCATCGTGGATCTCAGCACCGTCACCGTCGAGCCCGGCGACGCCGAGACCCCGAGGCGCCGCTTGTAGTCCTCGATGAAGACCTTGCCGTAATGCTCCTCGCTGAAGTCCGTCGTGCTCACGATCATCCGGTAGTGATAGATGTCGTCCCCGGGGGCGATGCTCAGGAGATCATAGATCGCCTTGTTCAAGCGGTTCATCATGTCGAGGCTGGTGTTGATCGAACCGTCGGGGTGCTTGAAGTTGACGGCGTAGGTGAGGATGTTCTGGTCGGGGCCGAGCTCCGGCAGCAGCGCCATCGCCTCGGGGTCGGCCAGGAGCTCCTCGAGGCTCGGCCGGTCGATCCGCTCGCGGATGAACTGCAGCTCGTTCTCCGCGTCGCCGCCCCCGATCTCCGCCGGGAGCCGCGGGACCGGGACGAGGGTGAACCGGTCGTCCGGGCGAGCCAGGCAGAGGAGCCGCGCGTAGAACCTCTTGCAGTTGAACAGGGCCTTCCGGTGGAGCTGCCCGTACCCGCTCCGGGTGGGTCGGATGACCTTGTGGCTCAGGTAGACCGCCGCCACCGCGGCGCCTGGCTTCGACCCTTCGAGCCCGTAGATGCCCACGGTCGGCTCCGCGTCCCCGTGGACGATGTACGGGGCCTTGAACGTCACCATGTCGCGCATCGCCGAGTTCCGGTAGCAGAGCGCCCCGGCCGGGTAAGGGACATAGCCCGACTTGTGCGGGTCCACCGTGATCGAATCCGCCCGGCCGAGCGCCGAGAGCTGCGCCGTCACGTACCTGCTCATCCCGATCTCGGCCGCGGGCCCCGAGGGCGCCTCCTTCGCGCGCGGCCCCTCGTCGGGGCGGAGGATCGAGGCGAAATAGCCGCCCCAAGCGGCGTCTGCGTGGACCGCGAACGAGAGCCCCTCCTTCTGGAATCGCTGGCGCAGCTCGAGGATCCCCTTCAGCGGATCGACCGCGCTCTCCTCCGTGCTCCCGACGACGCTCACCACGGTGTAGACCGGCCGCCGCTCGTCGAGGCAGCGCTTCAGCGTCGCCTCCAGCGCGGAGAGGCTCATCCGCGCATCGCAGTCCACCGGGATGTCGAGCACGTTCGCCGAGCCGATGCCGAGCACCGCCGCCGCCTTGGGGAATGAGTAATGCTTCGTGGCGGGGACGAGGAACACGGGCGAGCACGGCAGGTCCGCCCCACATCGCCGGTAGAGCTCCTGGATGCCGAGGTGCTGGAGGGAGTGGCCCGCCATCGCGGCCGTGATCGTGTCGCTGGAGATGCCGTACTCCTGCGTGAGGCGCGCGGGCAGCGCGAGGATCTCGTCCACCTTGAGGTTCAGGAGCGACCAGGCGTCGAGCGCGCCGAGCAGCGCGCGCCTGCCGTCGCACGTGGTCACGACGAGCTCACGCGCCGCCGAGAGGCTCGGCTCGGACTTCAGCGCGTCCCGGAGCGACAGCGGGTAGAACTTCAAGTTCCTGGCGGACCAGATCGCCTCGATGTTCGCGACCGTGCCGCCGCAGGTGATGTGCCCCCACGGTCGAACGGCCTGCTCGCCGGCGCCCTCGTCCGGCAGCGGATAGCCGAGCATCCGGCAGAGATCGTCGCCCACGATCATCTCCAGGATCGTGGTCGCCGTGGACCCCTCGAACGCGACGTTGTTGGGGTTGTAGAGCATCGCGGCGAAGTAGCCGAGCACGCTGGGGATCGATGTGTCCCAGTTCATGTGCCCCTGGTACCGATCGCTGAAGAAGGGCACCGATTTCTTGAGGAACGACATGAGCGACCGGAAGTTGTCCTTCAGCGAGTCCATCGCGTGGAGGTAGGCCGGGTGTCGCTTGGACTGCTCGGTGATGTGCGTGGGATCCTGAGGGTGGAAGTTCCGTCGCCAGAACGAGTGATCCCGGATGGCCTCGACGATGAGCCTCTCGAGCTCGTCGGCGTTCTCGGCCTTCGGGCCCAGAAACCACGCCTCCGGCGCCCTGGTCCCGGCCCCTTTGAGGAACGGCCCGTCGCCGAATTGGAAGGTTTGTTTCATCCTGGATTTGTCGTTCGACGCCCGCCCGCTCATGGTGCTTTCGCTCCTCTTTGCTCGCCCTCTCGAGGGAATCTCGCAACGAGGGTGGCCAGACGGTACAAGGTCGCCTTGACCACGGTCAAGCCGGCGCGATCCGCCCGGATCCGGCGCGCGCTTCTCTGCCAGCGCGCTTCGCTGCGATGCGTCACCGGCCACGGGCGCTCGGCGAGGCGGCGAGCGCGCGCGAACCTGTCTGCCATCGCCGACAGAGTGTCGTCGCTGGCCGTCACTCTTGTGTCGCGAGGCACAGACATCGCCTGTGTGGGTGGAGGTGCATCGAACGCTCGATGCACTCCAGAAGACGAGCGTCAAGCTCTCATGCGTCCTGGTACGCTTTATGTTCGTACGGCGGACGAATCAACGCACGATCGAATACGCGTATGGTTGCGCGCGTAATTGAGCGCGCTATCACTCGCAAGCCCACCTCATCCATCGGTAAACGATCCCACCGTCACGGTGGAAATATACAGGTGGATATCCCAAGTGAATAGCGGTAGGGACACTGGCGGCTCGACGCGCCTGTTCAACCGAGGCTCATGCCTCCTCATCGCCGCGCGACGCGCGATCTTCCACAAGGTGTGTGCATGAAAGAACGTATCGCAGGTCCCCGTTCCTCCCGAGCCGAAGCCCTCGCCCGAACGAAGACCTCGTTCTACGCCGCTTCGGCCCTCCTCCTCTCTGCCGCCATGGTCGGCTGCATCGGCTCGCTCGATGAGGTGGACGTCGCTGGCGCGAGCCTGGAGGAAGGCCGGGCAGAGGGCGCGCTCGAGAGCCGCGATGGCTCAGGCGACGACGCCGCCCCCGGCGGCAGTACCTCCGCCCCCACGCTTGCGTGCGCGCCGCTGTGCAACGGGAGCTGCACCCCCATCGATCTCGCGACCGTCAACACCAACGGCGCACTTCAGCTCGCGCTGACGGACCAGTACGTGTACTACGGCGGCGGCTATGGCTCCGAGGTCGGCGACGACGAGGTCGGCAGGGTCCCCAAGGCCGGCGGCGCGAAGAGCATCCTCATCGATAGGCTCACGTACGTGACCGAGCTCGTGGGAAGCGGCCCCTACGCCTACTTCGCCGGCAGCGGTCCCGGCCTCGGGAGCAAATTGAACAGGGTGAACCCGGACGGCACCATCACCGCGCTGCCGATCGCCGGCGGCTACCCGTCGGGGGTGGCGGTGGACTCGACCCGTATCTACTGGATTGGCAACAATCGTTACGACATCTACGCCCGGCCGCTCTCGGGCGGGACCCCTTCCGTGGTCGTCCCTCGCGGGGGCGGGTTGCGGACGTCATTGTTCGAGGACGGCGATAGCCTGTACTATCGCGAGATCGCCTCATCTGGCATCATGACGGCGCCCAAGTCTGGCGCCGCAGCGCCGACCAGGTTCATACCTCGTCTGACCTGGTATCTCGACTTCGACGGGGCCAACGTCTACTACGCCGCCAACGGGGTCTACAGAATGCCCAAGAGCGGCGGCACCCCCGTCCAGCTCGCCACCGGAGGGACGAGGGTCGTCGTCGATGACGAGAGGATCTACTGGCTCGATGGAACAGCCCTCCGGGCGATGTGCAAGGACGGCACCGGCACCCAGGTCCTGGCGTCCACCGGCGAGCTTTATGACCTCGCCGTGGACGGCACGGGCGTCTACTGGGCTGGCGAGGGCAAGATCCGGAAGATCGCAAAGTAGCCCGCCTGGGGCGCTGGGGGGCTGCGGTCTGGCGCCGTGCTCCCAGCGCGGTGGCGCGCTCGCGACGGACCCGCGCTCGACGGGCTACGGCGCCTGCGCGCCGTCCACCACGGCCGCGAATTCCGGATCGGTCAAGCTTTTCATGAAGGGGGCAACCCCAGGTTGAACCTGACACCGGCGTAATCGCCGGCCGGGGCGGTGCCCACGATCTCGGTCCTCGTCTCCGGGCTGCCTGTCTCACAGGTCCCCGTGCCGTCCTCGAAGTCGAGGAACGCGACCTTGTCGCGCTGCCAACTGCCGTCCTGATCGAGCGAGAGCGGCTCCTCGGACCCGTCGTCGCGCACAAGCCGGACATCATGGACGTACATACGAAAATCGAGCGGCTTCACCGCCGATCGGGTCGTGCCGACTCCGTCGAATGTGGTCGTGCAGGAAAACGGCTTGTCGCCGACCTTGGCGGCGAAGCTCAGCGCGAACGTCTTCGAGGCGATGTCCTCGTCGCCCTCGCCGCACCCGCTCAGCGCCGCGAGACAGGCCACGCTCAGGAACGTGACACGAGCCATCGAACCAACCATCGGGCAACCTTTCAAGCTACGAGGCGGCAGCGTCGTCACCACCGCGCCGGAACGGATAGCAGCCTACTCGAAAGTCGGCTCTCCTGGGATGCATCAATTTGTCGCACCTCGCGGCCGTCCTCCGCGGGGAGCCGGCGGCATCCGTGCGAAACGTGCCCGAGAGCGCCTATCAAGAGCCAGTGTAGACGCACCTGAGGCAGCTCAGACGGAGGCTATCAGGGTTGCATTCCCAGATCCGCGATGCAGCTTCCTCCAAGCGGCCCGGAGCCTCTCAAGCGCTCTGAGGCGTCGCTTCCTCGAGGTGTCTCTCGGTGGATACGCCGCCTTGTCTCGTCGGCGGGGACCGCGGCGGGCGGACCATGCGCCGGGGCCACCGCCACGACGAATACGAGCCGCCGCTCCATACGTAGGGGAGCTCGGGGCTGTCACGTAGGGGAGCTCGGGGCTGTTCTCTGATGACCGGCGCTCGTCCAGACGTCTGGCCACCGATACCGTCAATCGCCTCCCGCAGGGCGCTTCTGGCTGCCTTTTGCCGTGTCCTCCCCCGCGAGTTCGAGCAGGCGCGCGAGCACGACCTCGAGCCACCCCACCGTGCGCCCGCACCGGCCGGCGCCCCACGGCGCCGGCTCCCCGGCCCGGAGCGCCCGCGCCCCGTTCGCGATGCCGCCGGGGCGCCGCCGCAGGTGGCGCATGCAGAGGTCGCGCAGGTCGACGAAGGGCGAGCGCTGGAGGCCCTCCTGCGCGAGCAGGTCGACCGTGAAGACGCCCCACGTGCCCAGCACGCCGTCGCCGACGAAGGCGCGGAACCGGGCCAGGGCGGCGCACGCGTCCTCGCCGTCGCGCAGGCGGGCCTCGGGCACCTCGAGCTGGTGCGCGACGCTCGGGCCCAGCGGGCGCCGCGGCCGGAGGAACGCCTCGAAGCGCTCGCCCGAGGCGCGGCAGGCCACGAGGTGCACGAGCTCGGACCTGGGCTCGACCGCGCCGTCGGCGGCCGGCCAACCGGCGTTGGCGCCGCCGTCGACGAGCACCACCCTCGCCGGATCCGCGAGGTAGGGGCGCAGCGGCGCGAGCGGCGGGGGCGCCTCGGCGCGCCGCTTCCGCGGGGCCGTGCTCCGCGCCTGGTGCTCGATCTGCCGGTCGACCATGAACGCGAAGGCCCGCAGCATCGCGTCGAAGCGCGCGGGCTCGCCCTCGAGGGCGCCGAGCGCGCTGGCCACCGCCTCGACCGTGGCGAGGCACTCGGGCCGCGGCTCCCTGCGGATGCGGTAGTTGCCCGGCGCCCGGGGCGTGACGCCGATGCGGCGCACCGCGGCCAGGCGGGGGTTCAGCGCGAGCATCTTCCTCGCCTGCCACCACGTGCCGTCGACGACGATGAGCGAGCGCACCGGCGCATCGTCCGCCGGGCGCGCGTCGCCCCCGGGATAGAGCACGGCCGTCGTCGGATCGGCGGCGAGGGCGGCGATCCTGGGGTCGTCCTCGAAGACGACGCCTTCGTGCAGCTCGGAGTTGGGCAGCGAGAGGTGGGTCATGCGCGCCGTGCCGATGCCCACGCGCCGCTCGCGCGGGTGCTGGAGGAGCACGACCCGGGTCCTCGTCGGCAAGGAGGGCAGGAGCGAGCAGTAGCAGACCGGACGGGGGCGCCGGCAGCGCCAGCAGACGTCGCGCATGGAGGCACCCTAGAACACCGGCCGGGTCGATCGACCGAGAAGTGAACCGCCAAGGGCGCCACGACGAGAACGAGATGTTGGCGTCTGCGCGCCTTGGCGAGGCCGAGCCCCCTCGAGGAGCCGGGCGTGAGCCGCCAGGAAGGTCTATCCCGGCAGGGCATCGGCTCGCGACCTGCGCCGCGCAGGGCGGCGCGGCGCGGTGACCGGGCTCAATCGACGGCGGGCGGCTGCGGCCCTGGGACGATGCCGGCGATATCCGGATCTTCACCCGGCGCCAGACCGCCGCTCGATCCCTTGTCATTGCGGCGCTCGAGGCGGTTCGCCGTCTTCTCGCGCTGCTTCTCGATACGGGCGCGCTCTTTCTGGCGCTTCAACGCGGTCTGTCGTTGCATGATGACTCCAGGTTCAGGACGCCTTTGATCGGGCGCCCTGGAATAGGCTTCTCGGTGAGATCTGCCGGCGCACGCCCGGACGGACCGACATGTGGTCGCGGTCGAGCCGGAGCGTGTGCCCACACGTTACACGAGCAGCCTGGTTTCTCTGGCACGTTCGACGAGACGAGCACGCGGAGAGGCCATCTCCGGCGCGCTCGGTAGTCCGCTCGAGCTCGACTGGCTCGTGCGCAGGCTCACGCGGTGGCAAAAAAGGCGGCGGACCTTCGGGGTCCGCCGCCCTATTTCGACGGTTCGAGCAGCGCGATCAGTAACGACCGCGGCCGCCGCCGCCGAAGCCGCCGCGCCCGCCGCCGCCGCCGCCGCCGGCCGGGCGCTCCTGCGCCTCGTTGACCTTGAGCGCGCGCCCGTCGAGCATCAAGCCGTTGAGCTGCGAGATCGCGCTGTTCGCATCCTGGGCCGAGCCCATCGTGACGAACGCGAACCCGCGCATCTGGCCGGTCTCGCGATCGGTCGGCATCGAGATCTCGCGGACCTCGCCGCTGCCGGAGAAGGCGCTCTCGAGGGACTCGCGCGTGGTGTTGTACGAGAGGTTGCCGACGTAAAGACGATTACCCATGACACGTTGCTTTCACGGCCTGCAGCTGCGCTCGTGAGCGCTCATTCGCCTGCCATTCGATGAAGCCGTTGCGGATCGAACGGTGACGTGCCGCGCGGCGAATCCCGCGCAGGCACACGGTGCGTCGTCCAGTCATCCGCGCGAGCAACGCCTCCCTCGTACGGAGGGAGAAAAAGCATCGTGTCGAGGGCCAGTGACGTCGTGAGGAAGGCAGGGTACTCCGGCACGGCGTGATGCGCAAGGGGTACCGTGCAGGATTCTTCCATGCGCGGCGTGTCCCGGGCGATCTGCGAGGAGTCAGGGCACAGGCGCGGACGGCCCTTGCAGAAGGCGGCGCCGATCCGCCGGTGATGAGCCCGCCGCCGTCGCCGGGCTCCAGAAGTATTCCCTTGTACCCGACGTCACGGTGACGCCCCTGGCGAACGGGAGCAGCGGCGAGGTCGGTGGCCTGTGCCGACCGCGCGGGCACGACCGCCCAGCTCCTCGGGCTCTCCGATGGAGAGGTGTCGTTGTTACAGTCGATGCCATTGGTCGCGGTCCGATAAAACCACTGATCGCCCGCGCCGTATGCCACGGTTGCGTCCCGACGAACTGGCATCGTTGACGCTCGTCCGCGCACTTCCTCCACGCCGCGAATACATAGGGCGTCAATTTTATGCTCTCGCTATGACTCTGAGCCCGTCTGCTCTGGCTGTCGGAGGTCGCCGCGGCCCGTGGCTCTCGTGGCCAGCGGCCGCGGCCGCCTCAGAATTTGCCCCCCAGCGCGACGCGGACCGTCGCGAGCTTGCCCTGCTCCAGGCCGAACCCGAGCGGCTCGTCCAGCGCCACGAGCAGCCCGGCCCGGAAGTACAGGCCCGACGTGGGCGGCTCCACCCCGACGAAGGGCTCGGCCGCGAGCACCACCTTGTCGGTCCGCGTGAGCGGGAACGCGGCCTGGAGCCGCGCGCCGACCCCGAACCCGCCCAGGCTGCGCAGCTCCGCCTCGGTGGCGTGCTCGATGAAGACCTCCGTCTCCCCGTCATCGGTGGGGATGGCGAACATCGCCACGAGATCGCTCCGCACGTAGAACGCCTCGATCGGGCGCAGCTCGACGCCGCCGCGGGCGCGCAGCGGGACGTGCTCCAGGAGCGTCCGCTGCGCGTCGAAGTACCCGCGCACGGCCAGCGCCGCCGCCGCGGCCGCCGCCGTGTCGTCGGACGGGTCCTGCGTGATCGGGATGGAGGCCGAGAGCCCGCCGACGACCATCAGCGTGGGGAAGACGCTCGCGACGTAGTGGAGCCCTATCGAGGGGTTGCCGAAGAAGAACCCCTCGAGCTCCGGCGCGACGGTCGCCGCGTCGCCCACCGCCGCGTCGGGCGGCCTCGCCTGGCTGCTCCCGTACGCGAAGGGCAGCTCGGCGTCGAGGTGGAGCCCCGCGAAGAGCGGGATCTGGGCGACCGCCGCGAAGGACGCCGCGAAGGAGCTCGCCTCCCCGCCGGCGCTCGTCCCGCCGCCGCTCGCCGCTTCCCGGCGCGGGAGGTTCGCCTCGATGGTGCTGACGAGCACGTCCGCCTCCACGCCGAGGCGGAAGCCACGGGCCTTCGCCCAATCCTCTTCCTTGACGGTCTCCTCGGCGAGCGCCGGCGCGGCGGCCGGGAGCAGGAGAGCGAGGGCGGCGAGGGACAAGACAAGCGGACGCATGCCGATATCTTAGCGAGTTCTCCGGCCCGGGGCCCTCCGCGGGACCATGGACCAGGAGGAGCGCCCGTCGTCCCGCTCTGGTCGAGGCCGGCCGGCGGGGGGATTTTTCTCGCGGGAGCGCGCGCCTCCGGCCGCGGGGGCGTCCCCGCGAGGACCAGCGCGTCGAGCGGCTCCAGCCCCACCTGGAGGCCGAGGTGGGCGCCGCGTCGCGCCAGAGCGCGCGGTCGAAGCCGGGAGGTTCACGCCACAGCCTGCGGGGCTCGCAGGCATACTCCGCGACCTGGCGGACGCGCGGATCCACGGAGGCATCGTGAACGCTCGGGTCACCCGGATCAGGGCATTTGCTCCGCGACGGGCCGAGGCATCCCCTCGACGCAGGTTCCACCTCGTTCGCCCGCAGGGGACGCCGGTGGCGGCTCCGGTCATCGCCGTCCTGTGCATCGTCCACGGTCGCCTCGTCTATCCCGTGTACGGCATACGCATCGGCACGCCGGACGTGGCGGCGCTCGTCATCGCCATCTTCTACGGCGGCCTGCACGCGATCGGTCTCCTGCTGGGGGCTGCGACGCTCGCGCTCAGCCTGATCATGAGACGCGGAATCCACGGTAGATGGGTCGCGGTTCTCGGCATCGCGACGAGCGTGGCCGATGTCGTGGGCGCGTATCCGTACAGTACGCGTTCGGTAGACCCCATCCTGACGCCGAGCAGGTCCGGGACATAGGCTTGCCTTGTGATGCGAGAGCGACGGCAGGGCGCCGGCACCAGCGGCGAGACCGGACTGAGCAGACCTGGTCGCCGTATTTGCTCACCAGCACGTGCGCGAGCAGCCCTGGTCCGGCGAGCGACCGGGGGACGGGACTGTCGGCCACGTCCGCAATGACCACGCCCGCCCCCGGTACGAACATGCGGCCGCGCCGCGGCACCGCTCTCACCGCTCACCGGCGTCGCTTCCCAACCGCGAAAGCGCCCCCGAGGAGACCAGAACGGCCAGACCGCGCGCAACTGCATGATATCGCTCATGTTGTGGCACTCGCTTCTCCGGAGGATCAGCGCCCGACGCAGTGGGATACGAACCGTGTAATTCCGAATACTTGCGCGCTGTCTGGCTGGTTTGCACGCCTTCGCGGTCGCTGGGCCAAGTCGTCGCGGCGCTGCTGTCTACACATCGATCTCGAAGGGCATATCGTGCGCGGCGCGTGAACGTGATAGCGTCCGCGCCCGATGAGCACCAACCAGAAAACGCTTGAAAACAAGGTCGCAATCGTCACCGGAGGCGCCTCCGGCATCGGCCGCGCGCTCGGTGAAGAGCTCGCCCATCGAGGGTGCGAGGTCGTGCTGGCGGATCGCCAGCACAGCGTCGCCGCGGAGGTCGCCAAAGGCATCACCGACCGCGGAGGCCGCGCGACCGCCGCCGAGCTCGACGTGCGCAGCCTGCCGGCCTTCAAGGCCATCGCAAAAGACACGCTGCAGCGCTCAGGCCGCATCGACTACCTGTTCAACAACGCCGGCATCGTCGTCGGGGGCGAGATGGCCAGTCACGTGCAAGAGGACTGGGACGACGTCATCGACGTCAACCTGCGCGGCGTCGTTTACGGCATCCAGGCAGTCTACCCGATCATGGTGAAGCAGGGTTCAGGACACATTTTGAATACAGCCTCCGTCGCAGGCCTCGTCGCGGGCTTCAACGAGGGCGCCTACACCGCCACCAAGCACGCCGTCGTCGCCGTCACCAAGGCCCTCCGCGTGGAGGCAGAGCGCTACGGCGTCCGCGCCTCCGTCCTGTGCCCCGGCACCATCCGCACACCCATCCTCACCGGCGGTGTGTACGGCCGTATCAACGTGGAGAACGTCTCCAAAGAGGCCATCATGCGCATGTCGGAGCGCCTGCGCCCAATCCCCCCCGAAGAGCTCGCACGCCGCACGCTCGACGCCGTCGCCCGCAACGAGGCGATCATCGTCCTGCCCAAATGGTGGAAGGCGTTCTGGTACCTCGATCGCCTGTCTCCGGCGCTCAGCCTCAAGCTAGCCAGCTACAGGCACAAGCGCATGCGCGAGGAGATGCTGGCCGCCGGCGCCAAGCCCAAGAGCATTGACGCCGACGCGTGAGCGGGATCCGTGAGCACATTGAATAGACTCCGGCGCCATATGCTCGACGGCGGCCGCGCCGAGTTCCTCACTGTCGAGCTGCTGGATGGTGAACGACCACAGCCCCGAGCGCGTGCCCCAGGCCCAGCGATCCGAAGCCACGCCCTTGACGACCCGCGACCCAGCACCGGCACGGGCGCACGCCCATGGCTCCGTACAGCTCCCCGGCCTCCCCGCGCTTGTCGCGCAGCTGCCGGGCACAGCAGCCAACCTATCGGAACCACTCAGGATCATTTATGCGTCTGCGAATTGTTTGCCCCTCCCACAAGACCTCCCCGAACACGCTCGCGGCGCGCAGGACGGCCCGGGCCCCAGGCGGCAGCCTCGCGAGCCGGGCCTGCACCATCGCCAGCACCTCGTGCGCCTGCGGGCGACCTTCACGCGGGCGGCGACGTCGGCGTCGACCGCGCCCTTCCCCCGGCTGCTGTTGCGCCCAGCCACCCGTCGTCGCAGGCCGCTCTTGCTCTTGCATCGTGTCGCGAATCTACGGCGACGGCGCGCACCTCGCGAGGATCCGGTCTACAGAACGGATATCGGTGTTCGCGCCGTACACCTACGAAACGCTCAGGAGCGCCACATTTCTTTCGATTAGGGCGTCTCGTCCCAAACGCGACCAGATGCAGTTCCATTGCTGCCGGGGTTGAACACCTCGACGGCGATGACCTGATAGGTGGGATCGTCACTCGCATCCAGATTGTTCATGTTCGGAACAATCCAGCCGGTATCGGCCCATGCCTTCAAGTGATCGGCGAATATGATTTTGTGGTCCTGTCCGAGGGCCTGCGGCCGAGCAGGCTTACTCCAGTATTGGTAGAAAGTGGAGCGACCATTGATAGAGGGCTGCTGCTGCCGCGTTGAGCGGTACGTGGAATACTCAACCCCATCGCTCACGAAGGTCTTGCCAGCGGTAGCACCTTGGCTGGGGTCATAACTCCATCGTTGCAGAATGTAATACTCCACCAGGTGTGCCGGGTTCGAAGTAGGCATGGTCTTGTCGTACCCCCAGCCGTACAAAGCGATATAGCTCGCGCCGCTGTCGTTATTCAAGCGGTAGCCGATCACCCTGTTCTCATCTCCGTAATGCCATCCCGGACCACCGACATAGTTATAGCCACCGCCCTGCCAGGTCACGCTGAATTCGCCATTCGGGTCCACAGTCAAAGATGTCGAGCCGCCATCTTTCCAGTGGGTGAAGAAAAAATCACCAACATGACCCGTTGCGTGATTTGAAGTGATCACGGTTTTTTCAGTGTATTGCTCAGTGTAGGCTGAATACTTGGAGAAATCAGGGAGAGGCGGACCCGTCGTATCCCCGCCTCCAGCAGAACCAGAAGAACTAGAGCTGCTCGCAGACGAGCTAGAGCTGCTCGCAGACGAGCTAGAGCTGCTCGCAGACGAGCTAGAGCTGCTCGCAGACGAGCTAGAGCTGCTCGAAGATGAGCTGGAGCTGGAGCTGGAGCTGGAGGATGACGAGCTGCTAGAAGACGATGAGCCGCCCGAGGGCTCCATGGTATCGGCACCACCGTCACAGCCTGCTAGCGCGACTGACGCGAACGCCAGTATGAACCAACGAGAGGACCGATTCTGCTGCAAATTTTTCATGGACGCTTTCCAGAATTGCTTGCTGACGATTGTTATCATGCGATGTTTCACGGCTTATACCTTCGCCCATTCTCGAGCAATTGTGCCCTGGGCCACGCTCTCTCTGGAAGGTTGATCGGCCCACGCTGCGCGCGCCGCTCCCCGCTCTCGCCGGAGGCGGCGAGCAGCCGGTACATCGTGCGGACTGTGACCGAGCTTACGCTCCGCGAGAGCCTCGCTGCCGTGGAGGGCGAGCAGCTTGCGCCACGCCGCCAGGAGGGGGCTGTCGATGCCCTCGCGACGCAGCGACGCGTCAATGTCCCCGCGCTGGGTGCACGCAGCCGCCTCGCGAACGATGCGCAGCTTCTCCGCCGCCGAGAACTTCCGCCTCTTGCCCGGCTTCGCCACGCTCTCGACGGCGGCGCCACTCGGGCGGGGCGCAGCGCCCTGCGCCGCTGGGGCGGGGGTAGGATCGACGGATCGGAGATGGGAAAGCTTCGGCACGGGTCAGGTCCATTCTCCGCCCTTTCACCACAGATTTCCAGAGGCAGTTTGTCTCACCCGACGTTGGCACAGAGGGGAGCGCACTGGAACGTCGGTGGGCTCGCCAAGCGCGGTGAGGAAGCGGGCGATGCTCCTTGGCTCGGTGAGCATGGCGACGAGCTTCATCCTGCCTTTGCAAGCTGGACACGCGAGGACATCGATCGCAAGCGTGCGGCGCAGAGGCTCGGCCCACGGCCGGTAAGCGCCCCGCTTGCGTTTGGGAGCGGGCTCGTCGTCCGCCCTCCGGGTTGAATTTCAATTCTACCGGGAGGCTCTCGGCAGCCTTTGGGTTGGGTTTCAATTCTACCGAGAGCCTCTCGACACCCTCCGGGCGGCGCGCGCCTCCTCTGGCCACGACGCGCGCCGACCTACCGCTCCCGGCGCCCGGCCCGGTGGCCCCCCGTCACCCCTTCCCCGCCGCCTCCCAGGCCTCCAGCAGCTGCCGCGCGGCCCGCAGCGGGCTCAGCGCCCCGGCCTCCACCAGCCCCTCCAGCCCCGGCATCCGCTCGCGCACGGCGGCGCTCCGCAGGAACGCCTCCCGCAGGTGCCCCTCGATCAGCTCGACCAGCCAGCGGCGCGCCTGCGCGGCCCGGCGGCGATGCAGCCACCCGCTCTCCTGCATGTGCGCGCGGTGGCGCAGCACGAGCTCCCACGCCTCGCGGACGCCGCGGTTCTCCTGGGCCGAGCAGACGCCCACCACGGGCGCCCAGCCGTGGGGCGGCGGCGGGAACAGGTGCAGCGCGGCCTCGTACTCGCGCCTGGCGCGCGCGGCCCGGCCCTCGCCCCCGCCGTCGGCCTTGTTGATGATCACGAGGTCGACGAGCTCCATGATCCCCCGCTTCATCCCCTGAAGCTCGTCCCCGGCCCCGGGGAGCATGAGCAGCAGAAAGCAATCCGTCATGTCGGCGACCGCGACCTCGGACTGCCCGACACCGACGGTCTCCACCAGGATGTTGCGGTAGCCCGCCGCCTCGCAGAGCACGATCGCCTGGCGCGTCGCCCGCGCCACGCCGCCGAGCGAGCCGCCCGACGGCGACGGGCGGATGAACGCCCGCGGATCGCTCGCCAGCCGCGGCATCCGGGTCTTGTCGCCGAGGATGCTGCCGCCGTGAACGGGGCTCGTCGGGTCGACCGCGAGCACGGCGACCGTCTCCTCCCGCTCGCGCACGAGGTGCACGCCGAGCGCGTCGACGAACGTGCTCTTGCCGACGCCCGGCACGCCGCTGACGCCGAGGCGCACGGCGTCGCCCGCGCGCGGCGACGCGTGCGACAGACACAGCTCCAGGACCTCCTCGGCGAGCTCCTGATGGCGGGGGAGCGCGCTCTCGGCCAGCGTGATGGCGCGCGCGAGCGCCGCGCGGTCGCCCGCGACGAGACCGTCGACGAGCTGCCTCGGATCCGGCTTCAACCTAGCGAGCCTCCTGCGCCGAGAGCCTGTCGACCAGCGTGCGCACGATCCGCGCCGCGGCGTCGGGGATCACCGTCCCCGGCCCGAAGACGCCCGCCACGCCGCGCTCCTCGAGATAGCGGTAGTCCTGCGGCGGGATCACCCCGCCGGCCACGACGAGGATGTCCCCGCGGCCCGCCGCCCCGAGCGCGTCGAGCAGCTGGGGCACCAGCGTCTTGTGGCCGCCCGCGAGCGACGAGACGCCGACCACGTGGACGTCGTTCTCGACGGCGTGCCGGGCCACCTCGTCCGGCGTCTGGAAGAGCGGGCCGATGTCGACGTCGAACCCGAGATCCGCGAAGGCGGTCGCGATCACCTTCATGCCCCGGTCGTGCCCGTCCTGCCCCATCTTGGCGACCAGGATGCGCGGGCGGCGCCCCTCGAGGGCGGCGAACTCGCGGACGAGCGCCTCCACCTCGCGGCCCGCGCCCGCGTCGCGGATCTCCGCGCCGTACACGCCGCTGACCGCGCGCACCGGGGCCTCGTAGCGCCCGAAGACGCGCTCCAGCGCCTCGGAGATCTCGCCGAGCGTCGCGCGGCGGCGCGCGGCGTCCACGGCCAGCGCGAGCAGGTTCCCCTCGCCCGTCGCGGCGGCGCGCGTGAGCGCGGCCAGCGCCTCGCCCACCGCGGCCTCCGCGCGGGCCGCCTTCACGGCGCCGAGCCGCGCGACCTGGCGCTCGCGCACCGCGGTGTTGTCGACCTCGCGCAGCTCCAGCGGCGCCTCCCGCTCCAGCCGGTACGCGTTGACGCCGACGATGATGTCGCGCCCCGCGTCGATGCGCGCCTGCTTGCGGGCCGCCGCCTCCTCGATGCGCATCTTGGGCAGACCGTTCTCGATCGCCTTGACCATGCCGCCCAGCGACTCCACCTCCTGGATGAACTGCCACGCGCGCCGCGCCAGCCGGTCCGTGAGGCGCTCGACGTGGTGCGAGCCGCCCCACGGGTCGATGACGCGGCAGACGTCGGTCTCCTTCTGCAAGAAGAGCTGGGTGTCGCGCGCCACCTTCGCCGAGAAGTCCGAGGGGAGCGCCAGCGCCTCGTCCAGGGCGTTCGTGTGCAGCGACTGGGTGCCGCCGAGCACGGCCGCGAGCGCCTCGATGGCCGTGCGCGTGATGTTGTTGAACGGGTCCTGCTCGGTGAGGCTCCAGCCCGACGTCTGGCAGTGCGTCCTGAGCGCCATCGACTTCGGGCTCTTCGGCTGGAAGCCCTTCACGATCTTCGCCCAGAGCAGCCGCGCCGCCCGCAGCTTGGCGATCTCGGTGAAATGGTCCATGCCGATCCCGAAGAAGAACGAGAATCGGCCGGCGAAATCGTCGATATCCATGCCCGACGCGATGCCGGTGCGCAGGTACTCGAGGCCGTCGGCGAGCGTGTACGCGAGCTCCAGCTCGGCCGTCGCCCCCGCCTCCTGCATGTGATAGCCGCTGATGCTGATCGAGTTGAACTTCGGCATCTTCTCGGCCGCGAACCGGAAGATGTCGGCGACGATCCGCATCGAGGGCGCCGGCGGGTAGATATACGTGTTCCGGACCATGAACTCCTTGAGGATGTCGTTCTGGATGGTCCCGGAGAGGAGCTCTGCCCGCACGCCCTGCTCCTCGGCGGCGACGATGTAAAACGCCATGACGGGGAGCACGGCGCCGTTCATGGTCATCGACACGCTCATCTTGTCGAGCGGTATCTGGTCGAAGAGGACCTTCATGTCCTCCACGGTGTCGATGGCCACGCCGGCCTTGCCCACGTCGCCGACCACGCGCGGGTGGTCCGAGTCGTAGCCGCGGTGGGTCGCGAGGTCGAAGGCCACCGAGAGCCCGGTCTGCCCGCCGGCCAGGTTGCGCCGGTAAAACGCGTTCGACTCCTCGGCCGTCGAATACCCGGCGTACTGGCGGATCGTCCACGGGCGGACCACGTACATGCTCGTATACGGCCCGCGCAGGAACGGCGGAATCCCGGCGGTGAAGCCGAGGTGCTCGAGCGGCGCGCCGCCCTCCGGGGCCGCGGCCGGCGCGGGGAGCTCCGCGGCGCCGTCGATCTGCCGCAGCGCCGCCCGGGCGAGGCTCCGGGTGAGCTGCTCGACGTACCAGCAGCCCGCGGCCGGGCTCCCCCCGGCCTCGAAGTGGGCCTCCTCGCGGAGGATGACCCGGGCGTTGCCGAGCAGGCGCTCGGGCGGCGTGATCACCACGTCGTCCGCGCCGCCGGCCACGGCCGCCATCATCGCCACGATGCCGCGGAGCAGGTTCTTGTGCGGCTCGTCGCCGGGCACGGCGGCCGACGGGATGACGGCGGTGACGGTGGCGCCCGGCCGCAGGCGCTCGGCGAGGAGGCGCGCGGCGCGGAGGCGGGCGATCTCGAGGAAATAGCTGCAGCCGAGCGTGAAGCGCAGCTCCGGCGCGCCGCCCCGGAGCTCGGCGACGAGCGACTCGACGAGCGGCCCGCCCTCCGCCGCGGGGAGCGGGGGGCTGTCCGGCGCGAAGATCGGCGGCACGAGCAGCCCCTCGGCGCTCGCCCAGGAGAGATCGTCCGCGGTCTTGCCCTTGAGATCCCGCGCGAGCGCCTGTCGCCACGTCTCCAGCGCGGCCGGCGCGAACTCGGAGAAGAGCCTGTCATCCATGGGACTCCACGACCTCGATGAGGTGGCCGAACGGCGCGTCGTCGCGCGACTTCGGGTGCATGAAGAAGATCGTGGTGCCCCGGGAGCCGGGCCGGGGCGCCGCGTCGATGATGCGGAAGCCCCGCGCCTTGAGCTCGTCGAAGGCCGCCTGGACGTCGCCGACGCGGTAGGCGACGTGCGCGAAGCCGCCGCGGCCGCCGTTCTTGTCGATGAGCTTCTGCACGGGCGACTCGGCGGAGAGCGGCTCGAGGAGCTGGATGTGGTTGTCGCTGTCGCCGACGCGGAGCATCACCTCGCGGACCTGATCCGTGCCCCGGACCTCCTCCCGGTGCACCTCGCGGAAGCCGAGCAGCTCGTAGGCCTTCACCTGCGCGTCGAGCTGCCCGGCGGGCACGGCCATGGCGACGTGGTCGATGAACAGAAAGCCGGGAATCTGGTCCTTCATGCGCCTTCCTCCAGGTCAGCGAGCGGCATCGAGCAGCGACGATGTGGGGCGATCGCCCCCGTGAAAAGCAGAACGCGGGAGAAATGTGAAGCCTCCGGGCTCACCGGACCCGCCACGCCGGGTGCTCGTCCCCGACGGCGGGCGCCGCCACGAGGCCGTTCTCGGCCGCCCCGTCGTCGCTCTCGGGCTCGCATAGGTACACAGCTATCGCGCCGAGCGGCTGCTCGGTGTCGATCCGCGACCACCCCTCCGGGGCGCGCCGGGCCTCCGCCCGCCACTCGACCGCCGCCTCGCCGACCTGGGCCGCCTCGAGGATCGCGCGGCCGTGCTCGGCGCCGAGCGACGCCACCCGGGCGACCTCGACGTCGTGCACCCCCTCGGCCGGCGCGACGCGGAGCCCGTGCCGGCGCAGGGCCTCGGCGATCGCCGGCGGCACGAGGTAGGCCCGCGGCCGATCGACCACGGTGGTCCCGACGAACCGCGCGAGGTGCGGGATCCGTACGGTGACGGGCTCGCCGTCGAACGACCGCGGGCTGCGCGTGAGGACGTCGATCGGGGTCGCGGTCGGCTCGAGGCGGTAGCGGACCGCGACGCGATCCGGCGGCCGGGCGCTCGAGGCCACGACCTCGCGGATAGCATCGGCGTGGGCGGCGGCCCAGGAGAGGGTCTCGATCTGCCACGCCGACGCGGTCTGGACCCGCTCCTCGAACGAGAGGTAGCTGTAGCACTCGAGCAGCAGGTCGAGCCGGCCCGTGAGCCCGCGGTAGTTCGAGCCGAACCGCGGGTGGTGCGGGTACGTCATCCAGCCGAGCCCGACGGGCGCCGCCGGATCCGCGTCGCCGCCCGCGTCGAGCGCGCGCTCGTCCTCGACGAAGTTGCCGTACCAGCCGCTCTCGAAGCCGCGCTTGCGCACCGCGGCCATCACCTCGGGGACCAGGCGGTCGCGCACCATCGCGATCGGCTCGGCGCGCCCCGACTCGGCGGTGTGCGGCACGTCGACCGTCATGTGGAACCGGTGCACCGAGCCGTTGGTCGCGTGGTTGTCGATGGTGAGATCGGGCGCCCACGGGATGCACACGCGCTCCTGGAGCAGGCGCATCTCGGGCGCGGCCTGGCGGAGGTAGTCGCGGTTCAGGTTGATGCCCTGGCTCTGCGTCCGGGTGCCGACGACGGGGCCTGGCTGGCCGGTGAGCTTCTTCAGGTCGAGGCGGCGGTTCTGCGGGTCGAGCGCGTCGTTGCCGTCGGGGTTGAACAGCGGCGCGACGAGGAGCACGAGCGTGTCGAGCCAGTCGGGGTGCCGGCCGTCGAGCAGGTCGCGGACGAGCGCGAGGCTGGCCTCCTTGCCCTCCACCTCGCCCGGATGGATCCCGTCGAGCATCAGCACCACCGGGCGCCCGGCGCGGCGCGCCTCGGCCGGGGAGCGCACGCCGTCCTTCGACAGCACGAGCAGCGGCAGCTCCCGTCCGCCCGGGCTGGTCCCGAAGGTCGTCACGGCGAGGCGCGGGTCGTCGCGGGCGTCCAGCGCGCGGACGAACCGCATTACGTCGGCGTGGAGGGATGTCTCGCGAAATCCGGTGGCTTCAGCGCGGGTGAGGAGCATGAGCCCGATCTCTACCGCGCCGCTCGCCGGACGGGACAGCTATCGGCACCGGGCGCGCCTTGTGGGAAGAGACGCGAGGAGCCGGGAAGAGAGCGCGCGCGTGGCTGTTGCACGCGCTAGGCTCGAAGCGTGGGTCCCCTCTCGGCGGGCCGGCGAGGACAGCGCGAGGACAGGATGAGCACCAGCGAAACCAGGGCGATCACCCGTGAGCTCAAGCTGCATGCGGCGCTGCTCGGAGGCGTCGTCGCGCTCCTCTGGGCGATCGAGATCCTCGACATGGCGGTGTTCCACGGATCGCTCGATGCCCTGGGAATCCGTCCTCGGACGATCCCGGGCCTCGTCGGGATCGCGCTCGCGCCGTGGCTGCACGGCGGGTTCGCGCACCTCATCGCGAACACGGTGCCGTTCGTCGCGCTCGGCTGGCTGATCCTGCTCCGCAAGAAGAGCGACCTCGCCCTCGTGACGCTCCTCTCGGCGCTCGTGGGCGGCCTCGGGGTCTGGCTCATCGGGTCGAGCAGCTCGGTGCACATCGGCGCGAGCGGCGTCATCTTCGGGTATTTCGGCTTTCTGCTGCTCCGCGGCTGGTTCGAGCGGAGCCTCCTCTCGATCGCGCTCTCGCTGGTGGTCGGCTTCGTCTACGGCGGGATGATCTGGGGCGTGCTCCCGACGCGGGTGGGCATCTCCTGGGAGGGCCATCTCTTCGGCTTCCTCGGCGGCGTCCTCGCCGCGCGCCTCCTCGGCGGCCGCCTGCGCGCGCAGGCCGCCGGCGCCGCGAGGCGCCCGATGTCGACGCGATGAGGCGTCCCGCGCTCCGTCTTCCCGTCCTGAGCGCGGAGGAGCGGCTCGCCGCGCTGCACCGCGAGCTCGAGGCGTGCCGCGCCTGCCCGAAGATGATCGGCCCGGTGGTCCACGGTCCGCCCGTCCCGAGCCGGATCCTGCTCATCGGCCAGGCGCCCGGCCCGCGCGAGGGCAGCCTGGGGCGCCCGTTCGCGTGGACCGCGGGCCGCACCCTGTTCCGCTGGTTCGAGGCGGCGCTCGGCGTGCGCGAGGACGAGCTCCGGCGGCGCGTCTACATGTCGGCCGTCGCGCGCTGCTTCCCCGGCAAGGCGAAGGGCGGCGGCGACCGGAAGCCCGATCCCGAGGAGATCCTGCGCTGCCGGACGCACCTCGCGCGCGAGGTGGGGATCCTGGAGCCGAGGCTGATCCTGCCGGTGGGCAGCCTCGCGGTGGAGCAGGTGCTCGGCCACCGAGGTCCGCTCGCGGGCGTGATCGGCGAGGCGCGCCGGGCGCGCTTTCACGGCGTCGAGGCCGACGTCATCTGCCTGCCGCACCCGAGCGGCGCGTCGACCTGGCACAGGACCGAGCCGGGGATCTCGCTCCTCGGCCGCGCGCTCCGCCTCATCGCGGAGCACCCCGAGGCCGCGCGCGCGTTCGCGGGCGCCGCGCCCGCTGCCGCGGCGGCGTCCGACGAGCCGCGGTAGGCGCGCGGAGACGCGCGGAAGACGCGCGGAAGACGCGCGGCCCCCCCGCCGAACATGCGCGGAAACCGCGCGGAGAGGCCTCTCCCGACGAAGCGCGGACATCCTGTCGAGGACGGCCAGGCCGACAGCTCAGGAGGCGCGTCGACAGCACGAAACGCGCGACAACTCCGTCGGGCGTGCGCCGTATTTCGTACGTGACGACGCGCAACGACGCGCAACGACGCGCAACGACGACCGCGCACACCGCGGTCGCGGCGTCTCCGCAAAACGGATTGTCATTTTGGCAGGATGCGCCAATGTACAGGTCGCCGACGTGTCCACTTTGGCAGAGCAGCACCAGAAGCCCTGTGATCCATGCGGTGGATCCGCCGGAGGGCGGGTGGCACGAGGCTCGCATTGACAGGCAGCAAAGGCGCTGGCGGCGGGCGGGCGCTCGCGAACGAGGCAGGTAGCACCATGTTGAAGATCCTCCGGAAGTTGAATGAAGGCAGCCTCCTCCAGCGCACCATGATGCATATCGCGGTGTTCGTCGCCGGATCGGCGAGCGTCGTGGGGCTGACCAGCGTGCTGCTCGTGTCGACCGCGAAGGCCGTGCTGCCGCCGCACGACGCGACCGAGGCCGGCGCAGACTCGGCGGATGCGGAAGCGGAGAAGGGCGAGAAGGGCGCGGACGCGGAGCCGGGCTCGCCGGAGGCGGCGGCGCGCCCCGCCGGCGCGAGGGCCGGGTCGAAGGCCCTGGCGCGTGTGGCGAATCGCCGCGAGGGCGCGGTCGCGCAGTGACGGCCGCGCCGGCGCGGCCGCTCGAAGGGGCGCCGCCGGGGAGGACCGCGCCGCGATCCGTACAGCTTCTCCTGGTGTAGGTCGTTTCGCCTCTTCTGGGCGTCGTGGGGCGCCGCCGGGCAGCGCCGGCTGGATCGGCGCGGCGCGCGCGTGGTAGCACCGTCGCCGATGACCCAGCCTCCGAGCCCCCTCGCCACCCCGGTCGCCTGGGAGATGGTCGCCGACGACTACGCCGTCGACATCGTCCCCCACTTCGAGAGATACGCCGCCGACGCCCTCCGGCTCGCCGGCGTCGACCCGGACGCGCGCGTGCTCGACGTGGCCGCCGGGCCAGGCACCCTGTCCCTCCTCGCCGCCAGGAAGGCGCAGGTGACCGCCCTCGACTTCTCCCCGGCGATGGTCGAGCAGCTGCGCGACCGCGCCGCGCGCGCAGGGCTCGCGGTGGACGCCCGCGTCGGCGACGGCATGGCGCTGCCCTTCGAGGACGGCGCCTTCGACGCCGCCTTCTCGATGTTCGGGCTGATGTTCTTCCCCGACCGCGACCGCGGCTTCCGCGAGCTCTTCCGGGTGCTGCGCCCGGGTGGCCGGGCCGTCGTCGGGAGCTGGGCGCCGATGGACCGGTCGCCGATCATGGACGAGCTCTTCTCGGCGCTCCGCGCCGAGCTGCCCGGGCTGCCCTTCGGCGAGGGCAAGGCGCCGCTCGGAGATCCGGCGGAGTTCCGCGCCGAGATGGAGGCCGCGGGGTTTCGCGACGTCTCGGTGCGCGAGGTCGAGCACGCCTGGGAGGCGGCCTCGACCGAGGAGCTCTGGGGCTCGATGCGCCGGAGCAACGCGCCGCTGGTGCTCCTGCGGGACAAGCTCGGCGAGGCGCGCTGGGACGAGCTCGGCGAGGCGATCCTCGCCCGGCTGCAGGCGCGGTTCGGCGAGGGTCCTCAGCGCCTCGGGATGGTCGCCAACCTGGGCGCCGGAACGCGCTAGCTCCACCCACCAGGAGTCCGGTCAGGGATCCGGAGAGCGCGAGCTCGACGCAGAGGCGCAAAGGCGCGCTCCCCGACACGGGCTCACTGTGTCCGCGCGACCACGGCGAGAAGGGTGTCGAGCTCGAGCGGCTTCTTGAGCAGCGCGCACGCGTCCAGGGTGGCCGCTTTGGCTTCCAGCGCGTCGACGCCCGACAGGATCGCCACCGGGATGTTCGCCAGCGCGGGCTCCTGTCGCTTGAGCGCGAGAAACTCCCAGCCATTGATCTCCGGCATCATGAGGTCGAGCAGGATGATGCTCGGGCGGAGGCCGCGGCGGAGCAGATCCAGCGCCACCGAGCCATTCTCCGCGCAGACGACCTCGTAGCCGAACGCCTGCAAGAGCTCCTTCACGACAGAGCGAAACCCGCTGTCGTCGTCGACGAGCAAGACACCATCGCGAGGATCATCCTGCGGGCTCATCGGGACCTCCGGCCGGCGGGGACACCTCGGTCGGCAGCGCGTGGCGGCGCGGGCGCAGGGGGAGGTCCACGATGAAGGCCGCCCCCGCGCCGAGCTCGCTCTCTACGCGAATCGAGCCACCATGGGCGTCCACGATCCGGCGGCTGATGTACAGGCCGAGGCCGAGACCGCCGTAGTGCTGCGCCGAGACGCCTCGCTCGAAGCGTTCGAAGATGTACGGCACGCAGCTCGCGTCGATCCCGATACCGCGATCGGCGACGACGAGCTTGGCCATCTCGCCGTCGGCCGCGACGCTGATCTCGATCGGCTTGCCCCTCCCATACTTGATGGCGTTCAGCACCAGGTTCGTCACCACCTGCTCCAGACGGGCCCTGTCCCACGAGCCGACCACGGGAGCGTCGGCCCGCCATGTCACCGTACTTCCGGATTGCTTCAGCTCCACGTCGAAGTCCTCCACGACCTCTCGCGAAAGCGCCCGGAGATCGACGTCTTCCAGCTTCAGCTCGAGCTTGCCTGCCTGGATCCGGGCCACGTTGAGCAGATCTTCGATGAGCCTGACGAGCCGCCGGCACTGCCGATCGGCCATCCCGGCCAGCCTCTGCGCGCCGGCGGGGAGCGCCGTCGCCTCGCGCATCAAGCCTTGCACGGCGAGCTTCAGGCCCGCGATGGGGGTATAGAGCTCATGAGAGGCGATCGACACGAAATCGTCGCGCATCCGCACCGCTGCCTCGGCGGCGGCCCGGGCCCTCTGCTCTTCCTCCAGGAGCAGGGCGCGCTCCGCCTCGATCTTCTTCCGCTCCGTGATGTCCGTGGAGATGCCGCCCACCGCGTACGGGACGCCGGCAGCGTCGCGCAGAGGGAACTTGATGGCGAGATAGGTGTGCACGCCATCGTCCTGAGGCATCACCTCCTCGTCTTCCAGCGCCGTCCCAGCGAGGATCGCCCGCTGGTCGAAGGCGCGAAGCGCCTCGGCGTGCTCCCGGGAGAACACGTCACGGTCGCTCTTGCCCACGATGGCCTCGCGCGTGATGCCGAACAGCTCCTCGAAGCGGCGGTTGACGAGGATGTAGCGCCCCTCGATGTCCTTGACGGAGACGATGGCCGTCGAGCTGTCCATGATGGCGCGCAGGAGCTCCTGGCTCGCGCGCAACGCCTCCTCCGCGCGCCTGCGCTCCTCCGCGACCTTCCGCAGCGCCGCCTCCGTCTGCTCGTGCTCCGCGATCTTGCGCCTGAGCTGGGCGTTGGCGTGGCTGAGCTCGGCGGTGCGCTCGGCGACCTGCTGTTCCAGCCGCTCTTTTGCCCGGGCTTCTTCGGTCAGGCGAGCCTCGAAGGCGAAGATGGATTTCAGGTCCACCTCGATCACATCGCGACACTGCGCCACGAGCGTCTGATAGGTCTTGCTGTACTGGTTCGCGCGGTCATCCAGCACGCAGATGGTTCCGAAGATGTCCCCCGTGGGCCAGGCGATCGGGAAACCGAGATAGGATATCATCCCGAGCTTGGCATCCGGATTCGACTCCCACTGCTCGTCCTTCAAGGCGTCAGGGACCAGCAGCGGCGATCGGGTCTTCATCACGGTCTCGCAGTAGAGCCCGGTGTCGAGGCGCGCGCGTTCGTTGGGCTCATAAGGGTTCCCCTTCGACTCGCTGGAGACGCAGACGACGATCTCGGGCGGCTCGACCCTCATGATCAGGGCGGCCGGGACGCGCAGGATCTCCGCGAGGAGATCGGTCATCTCCTGCCACTTGCGAGCGATGTCCGTCGGAATGTCGATCGCGACCGTGCTCGATCGGCTCCTTCGGCCGCTCGCCGGCGAAGAGGTGTTCGTCCCGAGGTCGTCCGCGCGCTGCTCCGGCGGGCAGCCGGAGGCGGCCTCATGCGGCCCGACGCCTGCGCGCTCAGCGCGCTCCGAGGGCGCGGGCTCGCCCAGCCCCGGGCGGTGGGCATGGTCGACAGCGAGCGCGCCTCGCTCTGTGTGATCGTCGGTCCCGGTACGCATGAGCCCCCACGATGACGAATCGTGCGAAGGGCCATCAGGTTGTCAAGGTGGGCGCGACGGCGCCGCTCCTGAGGACGCAGCGCGACGAGCCGGCCGGCGATCGAGCCCTACCCTGGCTCGCCCTACCCTGGCTCGCCCTACCCTGGCTCGCCGCCCAGGCGCCCTTCGGAGAGCGGCGAGGACGCCCTCGCGTTGATGCGCTGGGCAACTGCGCAGCGCTCCGGCAGGCTCATCAAGCGCGCCCTCGACCGCGAGGCGCTGCTCGCGATCGGGCGCGGAACCGGTTGAAATTGTTCCTCGACCAAGGCATCTTCGGGAAGGGATCTCTGACGGCCCTTCCTCGCTTTCCGCGGGGCAGCGCTTCGGAACGGGGCGGCGGCGAGGTGTTCGTTGTCTGCGGGGCGGCCCATGGCGCCTGTCGCAGCGCGGTCCTCCGTCTCGATCTGCCTTTGCACCATCGCGATGAGGGTTGCGCCGCGACCGTACCTGGAGCCTGCCGGGTGACGGCCAGCCCAGACGCCTGTTCGAGGAGTCCACCATGGTACCGCTCAAGCAACTCATCGGCTCGCCCATGGATCCTGCGCGGTTCGTCAGGATCGCGATCGCCGCGTCGGCCGCGCTCTCGTCGGCTCATCGCGCCGAGCCCCACGGGGATGTCCGGCCAGGCACCCTGCTCGTGGACGAGGGCAGCGGCACGGCACAGCTCGTCGGCCCGGCCGCGGAGGAGGGCGTCGCGGGGCAGCAGAGCGGCCGGCACGCGGTCGCGCCGGAGGCGCTGCCTTACATGGCGCCCGAGCGGACGGGCCGCACCAGCCGGGCGGCAGACCATCGGACCGATCTCTACTCGCTGGGCGTCGTGTTCTACGAGCTGCTCACCGGAGCTCTGCCGTTCCAGGCCGAGGGTGTCATCGAGTGGGTGCACTGCCACATCGCTCGACGTCCGCGCCCGATATCGGAGCACGCGCCGCGCCTGCCCGCGCCCATCCGCGACATCGTGATGAAGCTGCTGGCCAAGATGCCCGAGGACCGGTACCAGACGGCGGCCGCGCTGGGGCGGGACCTCGCGCGCTGCCTGCGAGCGCTCGAGTCCGGACAGGAGCTCTCCTCGTTCCCCCTCGGCGCGGGCGACGTCCCCGAGCAGCTCCGCATTCCCCACAAGCTCTATGGCCGCCACGCCGAGATCGCCTCGCTCTCCGCGGCGTTCGATCGCGTCTGCTGCGCGGCGGGCGCGCCGGAGCTCGTGCTCGTCGTCGGGAACCCCGGCATCGGCAAGTCCGCCCTGGTGGACGAGCTCCATCGCCCGGTGGTCCGCCGGCACGGCCTCCTCGTCTCGGGCAAGGCCGATCAGTACGAGCGCGGGGTCCCCTACGCGGGGATCGTCCAGGCGCTCGATCGGTTCGTGCAGCGGATGCTCATGGAGAGCAAGCCGCGGCTCGCCGAGTGGCGGCGGCAGCTCCTCCACGCCGTGGGCGACGACGGGCAGATCATCCTCGACATCGTCCCTCGCCTGGAGCGGGTCATCGGCCCACAACCGCCGGTGGAGCCGCTGCCGGGCAGCGAGGCGAAGGGCCGGTTCGAGCGGGTCTTCCGGGCGCTCTTCGGGGCGATCGCGAGCGCGGAGCACCCGGTCGTGCTCTTCCTCGACGACCTCCAGTGGGCGGACGCCGCCAGCCTCTCGTTCCTCGTCAGCCTCCTGTCGCGCGGCGAGATCCGCCACCTCCTGTTCATCGGCGCCTACCGCGACAACGAGGTCGGGGCCGGCCACCCCCTGAGCGCGGCCATCGACGAGATCCAGAAGGCCGGCGTCCGCACCGAGCGCGTCACGCTCGAGCCGCTGTCCCGGGAAGACGTCGCGGAGCTCGTCGCCGACGCGCTCCGGTGCGGCGCCGAGGAGGCCCGGCCGCTCGCCGGGTTGATCCACGACAAAACCCACGGCAACCCGTTCTTCGCGACCCAGTTCCTCAAGATGCTCGATCAGGACGGGCTGGTCGTCTTCGACCCGGAGCAGCTCGTCTGGCGCTGGGATCTCGCGAAGATCGAGGCCGCGCGCCTGACCGACGATGTCGTCGAGATGGTGCTCCACGAGCTCCGGCGGCTGCCGGAGACGGCGATGCTCCCGCTGCGCCTGGCCGCCTGCATCGGCGGGGAGTTCGAGATGGACACCCTCGCCGCCGTCTGCGAGGCGCCGCAGGCCGAGCTCCACGAGCGCCTCGCGCCCGCGGTCCAGAGCGGGCTCCTCCTGCGCTCCGGCGGCGGGTACGCGTTCCTCCACGATCGCGTCCAGCAGGCCGCCTATCTCCTCACGCCGGAGGCCGAGCGGGCCGACGTGCACCTGCGGATCGCGCGCGCGCTCAAGGCGCGTTCCGCGGAGCTCGGCGACGAGCTCTTCGCGATCGCCAACCAGTACAACCTCGGCGCCGCCCACATCTCCGACCCGGAGGAGCGCAGCGCCGTGGCCGAGCTCAACCTCGCGGCCGGCAGGAGGGCCAAGGCATCCTCGGCGTACGGCGTCGCGGCCGGGTACCTCACGGCCGGCGCGGCGCTGCTCGACGAGGCGAGCTGGCGCAGCGATCACGAGCTCATGCTGGCGCTCCACGGCGAGCTCGCCGAGTGCGAGCACCTCTCCGGCAACGGCGCGGAGACGCGCCGCCTCTGCGCGCTCCTCCTGGAGCACGGCCGGACCCGGCTCGACAAGCAGCTCGCCTACAGGCTCCTCATCGAGCGGAGCACGGCCGAGCTCGCGATCGGCGAGGCGATCCACGCGTGCGTCGACTGCATGCGCATGCTCGGCATGGACATGCCGACGAGCGCCTCGGACGCCGACGTCGAGGCGGAGTTCGAGCGGATCTGGGCGGCGATCGGCGACCGGCCCATCGCGTCCCTCGCGGATCTGCCGCCGATGACCGATCCCGAGATCCTGGGCGCGGTGACGGTGCTCAGCGTCACCTACGTCCCGGCCTGGTACTACGACCAGACGCTGGCGCACTGGATGATGGCGAGGACGATCTACCTCAGCGTCCTCCACGGCAACGCCGGCCCTTCGGCGATGAGCTACGCGACGGCCGCCATGGTCCTCATGCCGAGGTTCGGCGACTACCGCCGTGGCTACGAGTTCGCGAAGATGGGCCACGAGCTCGCCCACCGCACGGGGACGCCTTATTGGCAGAGCATGATCAGCGCCGCGCTCGGCTCCTACGCGGCCGTGTGGTTCGAGCCCTTCGGCCGCTGCGTGCAGTACCTGGAAGAGGGGCTCTCGGCGGGGCGCCGCTCGGGGAACGTCACGTTCATCACGGTGAACAGCGTGCAAGGGCTGTCGCTGATGATCTCCTCGGGGCGCCGGCTCGACGAGGTGTACCGGGAGAGCGAGCGGCTGCTCGACATCACCGGCGGCGTGGAGCGCAGCATGACCGCGCCCATCATCGTCGGCATGCAGCGGGCGATCCAGTGCCTGCGCGGCCTCACGGCGAGCCTCTCGACGATGAACGGCGGCGGGTTCGAGGAGGAGGCGTTCGAGCAGGCCAATCCCCCGAGCTCGCTCATGGCCTTCTACTTCTATCACGGCCGCAAGATCCAGGTGCGGCTCCTCGCCGGGGAGGTGGAGGAGGCCGTGCGGCTTTCGGAGCGGTTCAAGCCGTTCCTCTGGAGCATGGGCTGCCAGGCCCTCCTCGCCGAGTGCACGCTCTACATCACGCTCGCCCTGCTCGGCCATTTCGACGACGTGGACGAGCAGAAGCAGCGCGAGTACAGGGCCGAGATCGCGGCGAACGAGGGGCTGCTCGCGGTCTGGGCGGAGAACTGCCCCGCGAACTACCGCGCCATGAAGCTCCTCGCCGGGGCCGAGATCGCGCGGGTGGAGCGGAGGGCCGACGACGCCCTCCGGCTGTACGACGAAGCGGCCGAGTCCGCGCGCGAGCACGGGCTCGCGCAGATCGAGGCGCTCTCCAAGGAGCTCGCGGGCCGCTTCTGCCTCGCCCGGGGCCTCGGCTCCATGGCCGGAGCGCTGCTCCGCGACGCGCGGGCCTGCTACGCGCGCTGGGGCGCCGACGGGAAGGTCCGCCAGCTGGAGCAGCGCTATTCGCGGCTGCTCTCGGCCGATCCCGCCCGCGCCAGCGCGGCGTCCGGCGCGCAGCTCGACCAGATGGACGTGCTCACGGCCGTCAAGACGTGTCAGGCCATCTCGTCCGAGATTGACCAGGACAGCCTGCTGTCGACGCTGCTCCGGATCGTGGTCGAGCACGCGGGCGCCGAACGCTGCCATTTCCTGGCGGCGAGCGGGGATGCGCTGCTGATCGCGGCGTCGGCCGAGGTCGGCGAGGAGGGCGTCGACGTCGCGGTGCGCTCGCCGCGCGTCGCGCTCGACGCCGGGCGCCTGCCGGAGTCGATGATCCAGTATGTCCAGCGGACGCACGAGCAGATCATCCTCGACGATCCGGCCGCACAGTCGCTGTTCTCCGGAGATCCGTACGTCGCGCGGGTGCGGCCGCGGAGCGTGCTGTGCGCGCCCGTCCTCCGGCAGTCGGCGCTCGTGGGGGTCCTCTACCTGGAGAACAACCTCACGCTGGGCGCGTTCAGCGCGCGGCGGCTCGGGCTCCTCCAGCTCATCACGGCGCAGGCGGCGATCTCGATGGAGAACGCTGCGCTCTACAACGCGCTCCGGCTGGAGAACGCCGAGCGCCGCCAGACGGAGGGCACGCTGCGCGAGAGCCAGGAGCGGCTGCGCCGGTTGCTGGAGGAG
Source organism: Sorangium sp. So ce296 (assembly GCF_051529605.1). Taxonomy (NCBI): domain Bacteria; kingdom Pseudomonadati; phylum Myxococcota; order Polyangiales; family Polyangiaceae; genus Sorangium; species Sorangium sp. So ce296. Next base: position 11,058,196 of record NZ_CP150325.1, on the reverse strand, counting down.
CGCGAGGCCTCCGCGGCGACCCTGAGCGAGAAGCTCGCGATCATCGAGCGGCAGCAGCAGGCCATCAGCAGCCTGTCGACCCCGATCATCGAGGTGTGGGACGGCGTGCTGACGATGCCAGTCCTGGGCGACATCGACGCTCGCACCGCCGCTCACATGATGGAGGCCTTGCTCGACGCGATCGTCCGCAAGCAATCCCGGCACGTGATCGTGGACGTGACGGCGCTCCAGTCGGTGGACAGCGCCACGGCCGATCACCTGATCCGCGTGGTGCGCGCGGCGAAGCTGCTCGGCTCGGAGGGGATCATCGTCGGGATCCGGCCCGAGGTGGCGCAGACCATCGTGTCGATCGGGCTGGACCTCGCCTCGGTGGCGACGCACGCGAACCTGCGGCAAGCCCTCCTCCGGTGCATGATCCGCGACAAGATGAACGGCTCGCCCGCGCCGGGGCCGGCCGTCGCCTAGGACGCCGAGCGGGTCAACGGACGATCACGCGCACCGGAGAGCCGGGCAGCCCCTGCAGCCCCACCCGCACCGGCTTCTTGGACACGAGCTCGAAGCTGTAGCGCCGCAGCAGCGTGCCCAGGATCAGCTTCATCTCGTACAGCGCAAAGGCGGCCCCGATGCAGCGCCGATTGCCGCCGCCGAACGGCAGAAATTCGAAGGGGGAATAGGTCCGCTCCAGGAATCGCTCGGGACGAAACACCTCCGGCTCCGGAAATACCGCGGGATTGTGGTGGGCCCAGATGATCTGCGCGAACACGCCTGCTCCGGCCGGCAGCTCGTAGCCCGCGATCTGCATCGGCGCGTTCAGCTTGCGTCCCACCCCCGGGCTGGGCGGGCGCAGGCGCAGCGTCTCGTTGCACACCGCCTCCAGATACGGCGCCTTGGCCAGCGCCTCGGGCTCCGGATCCGCGCCCAGCGCCGTCAGCTCGTCCTGCAGCCGGCGCAGCGCGGCGGGCGCGTGTCCGAGAAAATAGAGCACCCAGGAGAGCGCGGCCGCGGTCGTGCTGTGCCCCGCGAAGAGCAGCGTGTGCAGCTGCTCGAAGATCTGCTGATCGTCGAGCGCCGTCCCGTCTTCCTGGCGGGCTTCCAGGAGCAGGCTCAGGATGTCGGTGCGCTCGGCGGGCTCGGCGCGGCGGCGGGCGATCTCCGGATCGAGGAAGCTGCGCAGGTCGCGGGTCGCGCGCTGCCTGCGCGCCCACGGGCCGAAGCCCCGGAACTCCCGGCGCAGCCAGGGAATGATGAGGGTGATGGTCAGGCCGAAGGAGAAGCTCTTGCGCAGCTCCTCGAGCAGCTCCTCGAGGCGCGCCGCTTCCGCCGGTGTGGTGACCCCGAACACGAGGTGGATGATCGTCTGCAGCGAGAGCTTGTGCATCAGGTCCTGCGCCACAAGCTGCAGGCCCGGCTTGAAGTCCCGGGAGCACTGCAGGGTCAGGTCGCATATCTGCTTCCCATACAGGCGCATGCGCTGTCCGTGAAACGGCGGCATGAGCAGCTTGCGCATGGCCGCGTGCCGCGCGCCCGAGAGCGAGAACAGCGACGACTCTCCCACCGCCGCGGTGAAGCTCTCGCCCAGCATCTGGTCGAGGTTTTCCGGCGGCACCGCGAACACGGAGCGCAGCCCCTCCACGCTGCCGGTGGCCAGCACCGGTTTGCCGTTCATCTTCGGGCACGACATCGGATCGCCGTAGCGCTCCCGCATGCGCAGCGTGTAGCCGATCGGGTCGAGCATCCCCTGAATGTTCACCAGGATGTTGTTGCTGGGGCCTTTGGGCAAAGTGGTCATGGGGCGCGTCCCTTCGGTTGTACGGCTTCCGCTGTTCGATGCGGGTGACGTGGGCGCTGAATCGCTGGCGATCGCCGATCGTCCCCCGTCGATGTGGATCGTTCCGGGCTCGATCGCGGGGCGGGATCCTCCGCGAGATCGCCCGCCCCGTCAATCCGACCGCCGGAGCTCGCCGGCCGCGCGACCCCGCCGCCAGCTTCGGGATCGACGACGCCGCGATCGAGGAATTCCGGCTCAGCGCCGAGGAGGCTTGTCGCGGGCATCGGACGATGATGAAGGACGCTCCGAGCGCATGTCTGGCGGAGAGAGAGCGGCCGGTGGCCGACTCCGTGCTTCGTCGTGTCGCCAGAGAGGAGCTGCCTCGCTCGTCACGGCCGACGAAGCGTTCCGGAGCGGCGGCGGCGCCTGGATTACCAGCTACGCCGCGCGATCCGATCGGCGAGCGCCTTTCGGGCGGCCTGCAGCCTGCGGGCGGTGGTGGCCGGGTTCAGGCGGTGCGCCCTGGCGCAGGCGGTGATGGTCTGGGGACCTGCCGCGGCGAGGAGGAGCTCGCCGTCCTGCGCAGGCAGCTCGACGAGCGCGCGGAGCGCGGCGCGGGCCAGGAGCCTCCCCTCCAGGTCGACGCAGCCTTCGCCGACCAGCGCGCGCGGGTCGTCGACCGGGACCTCCCGGCGGACGCGGGCGCGCCCCAGGTGATGGCCCGCCTGCCGCCATGTGATGCCGCGCAGCCAGCCCTGGAGCGCGCGGCGCGGATCGGCCCGCGGATCAGGGCGGTATCTGCCCTCCTGGACGGCTCTCCAGGCGGCCATGAGCACGTCCTGGAGCACATCCTCGCGATCGCGCGCGTGGACGCCGCAAGCGGCGAGCACGGCCGCGATCAGGCGCCGCTCCGCGACGAGGGCGCCGATGGACGGCGAGACCGCGGGACGGCGCGGCGTCGAGCGCGCCGGAGCGGGCGGCGCACCGCGCTCGCGACGGCTCATCGGGAGATCCGGCGCGCCGCGCCTCGGCCGGCCGCCGGCAGGCAGCGGGGTGAGCGTTCGCGATGGAGCGTGGGTATTCCGGCGGCACGCCGCAGTACGCCGCTGTTGCGTTCCAGGGTGATCCATCGCTGCTCGTCGAAGGACGCGTCCATGCGCGCGAGTTCCCCGACGATCTCGCGCTTCGCTGCAAAATCGATCAGGCACGCTCGTTTTCACGCACGTGGCGCCGACGCGGCGCTCGCGCCGGCGCGGTGACAGATCGAGCGCGATCTCGGCGGAAGGGGCCAGAGGGAGACAGCGAGCGGGTTGAGAGGCCTCAGGGCGCCATGGACGGGTCGTGGTCAACTTTGCCCAGGGAGAGTCCACATGAAGGCGGGAAGGCGGGAAGATCATTGATGTTTTCTCCCCGCCTTCCCGCCTTCATGTTCAAATTCGACCACTACCCATGGACGCCCGCCGGAGAAGCAGATCTCCTGGTGCTCACGGTGCCTTGACGGCTCTCTGTTCCGATCGAGGACGCGAGCGGGCGTGGGGGCGTGGGCTCGTCTTCACGGTGCGCCGTTCAACGCGCCCTCGATGGCGGGCAGGTAGGCGCTGCCGGGGAACGCCGCGCGGAACCGGGCGGCGCGCGCCGCGGCCTCGGCGCGCCGGCCGGTCTGGTCCAGCGCCTGGATCGCCAGGGTCTCGCGTTGCTGGGCTCGCGGGCTGCGCGGGTAGCTCCGCGCGTGGCGGTCGAGCGCCTCGAGCGCCTCGGTCGCCCTTCCCGCTCCGAGCGCGGCGATCGCGCGCTGGATCAGGGTCAAGTCGGTGTCCATCGGCGGGACGGCCGCCTTCGCGCCGGTCGCGGCGGGCGGCGCCTGCGCGGGCGCCGCCGAGGAAAACGCCGCAGGGACGTCGGCGAGCGCGGCCGTCGCGCCCGCGCTGGCCGGGACCGCCGCGAGCACGTCGCCGCGGACGAGGGCGCTCTCCGGCGGGGCGGGGCGCGGCAGGGCCGCGTAGAGCGCGCCGGCGCCGGTGCCGGCCCCGCCCAGGAACAGCGCCGCGCCTGCTGCGGCGAGCTTCGCCCGCGTGACCCGGATGCCTGCCCGCGCGAGGCTCGCCGGGGCGCGGCGCGCTTCCCACCCCAGGACGGCCTCCGCCGCGGCGTCGCCGGGCGGGAAGGCGCGCGCAGCCTGGCCGGCCGGCGCGCCCCCGTCGCCCTCCGGGAGGGCGAGCCGCGCCTGAAGCCGCGTCCAGAGCAGCTCGCCGAGGCCTTCCGGCAGGCCGAGCCGGGCGTCCCCCAGCTCGATCAGCAGCGGCCCGTGGGCCAGGGCGAGCGGCGCCAGGGCGGAGCGCGCGTGCACGCCGAGCGCGTCGCGCTCCCTCGCGCCGAGCCGCATGACCGCGGCCGCGAACTCCTTGCGGGCCCGCCGCAGCCGGTCCCACGCGGTGTTCTCCGGGATCTCGAGCGCTGCGGCGATCTCCCGCATCTCGATCCCCTCGAGCTCGTACAGGAGGAACACGACGCGCCGGTCGCCCTCGATGCGCTGGACGAGCGCCCGGACGATCCGCTGCGTCTCGGCCTGCGCGAACCGCTGCTCCGCGTCGTCGCTCGGGTCCGCGACGTCGATGCGCTCGGCCTCCGAGCGCGCGAGCAGCTCCCGCCGGTTCCGGGAGAGCCGCTGGTGCCGCAGGGCGAGGTGCGACGCGATGCTCGCCACCCACGCCTTCATGGAGAAGCGAGGGTCGTAGTCCCCGAAGCGGCGGTGGACGACGAGAAACACCTCCTGGGCCACATCGCGCAGGTGCCTCGCCGGGACCCCCATCCGCCAGAGCACCCGGAGGACGTACCGGAGCAGGCCCGTATAGACCTCCTCGAAGGACGGCCGCGGGGGCGGCTCGGGCGCCGCTCCGGCGCCGGCGTCGGCTGCCGGTCCGGCGTCGGCGTCGGCTGCCGGTCCGGGGTCGGCGTCGGCTGCCGGTCCGGGGTCGGCGTCATGGGCGGGGGCCAGCGGAGGCCGGGGGGGTTGAGGCTCCGTCATCGCCGCTTCTTCCCGCGAGGCGGGCCGGATTGTGGCGAAATCGTACGCGGGGCAGAAAAAAGAACAGGACCGGGGGCCGTGCGGTCCGCCGGCTGCGCTTGCAGCCGCCTCGCTCGCCGACGCCCGCCTGCCGCTTACGTGGCGTCTCCGTGTTCCGTTGCGAAATCAACCAGGCGCGTCGGGGACCGGGCGTCCATGCGGCTGCCACGGGCTCTCGGTGCGATGGGTCTGCTTGTGACCGGGGTTCACTCGGCTGAAGCGGGCGGCACACGATTTTCTTGCGCAGGAGATCGCGAGAAAGAAACGATGATTCTCGGAACGTAACCCTGCGAGCCACCATGACCCCGCGAGCCTGCATGAGCCTGAGGGGGCTTCTCGCGTCCTTCTTGATGTGGTTTCCTGCCGAGGCGCTGGCGCCATAGCGCTGCGCGCGCGACGGCTGCGCCGCGGAATGACTGAGGTGAGACGATGAGGCGATGGGCTCGACGGGTGACGGGCGGGATGGTGATGGGGTCGGGCGCCACGGCCGTCGTGCTGGGGACCTGGGCTGGTGGCTGCTCAACGGGCGAGGACTGGCTTTGCCCCTGGGATCCCGTGCCTGGGTTCTACGACCATCCATGCCTTGTGACGGAGGAGCCCGTGGATGGCGGCGATGGCGCCGACGCGTGCGGCGACGCCGGTCCTGACGCAGGCGACGCCTGCGCGGACGGGGATGCCGGCGCCGATTTCGACAGCGCGACGGTCCCCGAGCTCGACCCCGGCACGCCGGCGGCCTGTCCGGGACAATGCGTGCCGAGGGAGCCGTTCGGCTGGTCCGAGCCGGCGCTGCTCTGGATCGGCCCGCAGGACCGAGCACCGGACTGCCCCGCCGCCGCGCCCATCGTCGCCTTCGAAGGCCGCGCGGACTTCACGGCGGGGGCATCGCGCCCGTGCCCGGCCTGCCTGTGCGACCCGCCGGACGCGTCGTGCGAGCTACCGGCGGCGTGGAGCACCTACGCCAGCTTTCCCTGCGGCGTCCCCGGCGCCGCCGAGACGCCGTTCGCTGCTCCCGGAGGTTGGGACGGGTCCTGCACCTCGGCCGGCGCGATCGACGCCGGACAGATGTGCGACGGCGCCCTGTGTGCGCAGTCGCTCCAGATCCCGACCCCCCGCGTCCTCCCGGGGAGCTGCGCGCCCAGGATCGCGGAGGAACCCGAGGAGCCGGAGGAGCCTGAAGGCGCCGGGAGCTTCGCGATCTTCGCCCGGGCGTGTACCGGCACCGCGTTCGCGCCGTGCGCCGATCCCGGGATGACCTGCACCCCGGCGCCGCCGGCCGGCGATGCCGCGCCGCCCGAGGGGTTCCTGACGTGCATCCACCGCGAAGGAGAGCGGGACTGCCCGGCGACCTACCCGGACCGGCACGTCTTCTACGCGGGCGCCGAGGACACGCGCGGCTGCGCCCCGTGCGGCTGCGCCGAACCTACCGGGGGCACCTGCAGCGTCCTGGCGTCGGCGTTCAGCGATGGGGCGTGCTCGGAGCTCGCCGTCGGCGTGGTGGTGAGCTCCGCGGCCCCCTTCTGCGGCGCTATCTCCCCAGGGACGGCGCTCAAGAGCAAATCCGCGAGCGTCGTCCGCCTAGAGCCGGGCACCTGCGCGCCGACGGGCGGCGAGCCGACCGGCGGCGTCGCGTTGCTCGGCGCAGCGACGCTCTGCTGCCGCCCTGAGCCGATCCCTGATCCGGTACCTGCCTGAGGCAGGTGGACCTGGGCTCTCACGGCCGCGTCCACGCGGACACCTCATCCACGTCCTTCAGCACACGCGATGCTCCCGGCCAGCACGCGCGACGCTCCCGGCCCGCGTGCGCCGATCGGCGAACCATCGAGGCAGATTAGAACGAAGCGACGAGGTGCAAGCCTCCCGTCGTGGAGGTGCCGGCCCCGGACAAATGCTCGCCGCCACCGAGATGAACCGTGGGACGCCCGAGGTTGGCCACGAACTCGCCAGTGAGCCGGGCCGCAAGGTAGGACGAGAACGGCACCTCCACGCCGCCGCGCAGCCCGAGCCCCACGTAGGGCCGTAACGCCTCGCCCGCGACGTTCACCCTGCCGAAGTGCCGCACGCGGCCCGCCGTGACGAGGCCGCAGCCGAAGAACCACGCCACGTGCCCACAGGGGACGACCGAGCCGCCGAGCGAGGACACGCCGTAGATCCTGCCCCGATACGGCTCGGAATCGACCGGCGGGTCCACGCGTCCCTCCAGCGACAGCGAGAACGCCTCCCAGCGGGCCCCCACGAACCCCGAGAACCCGACCGCCGGGGCCGGCGCAAATCCTTCGCCGATCAGCGCCCCTACACCGACCTGAAGGCGCAGCCCGGCCAGCGCGGCGTCACGGCGCTCCTCGGGCCGCGCCGGTGCGGCGGGCCTGCACGGCAGGGCCGGCGGGGCTGGCGCCGCGGCCGGCGCGCGCGGCGGCCCCGCCGGCGCCGCTCGCGAGGAGGCAGCCTCTGGCGGCCCCGGCGCGGAGGCTGCCTCCGACGGCTCCGGCGCGGAGGCTGCCTCCGACGGCGCCGTCCCCTCCGGCGCCGTCCCCTCCACCGCCGTCTGCGACGGCGCCGGCTCCCGCGCCGGCCGCACCGGCCGCAGCACGATGGCGAGGGCGGTGCCGACGTCCTCCACCAGCGCCCCGCAGGCCGCGCTCGTGAGCTCCTGGCCGCCGAGCCGCCGACCATCGCCGTCGTACAGCGCGATCTCCCCCAGGAAATGCCGCCCCTTGCGCCCGAGGACCACCTCGACCCGCCGGCCGCCGCCGCCGTCCACGAACGGGTCGGTCCCGCCGAGCTGCGCGGCGACGACGTCCCGGAGCGCCTGCTCCTCGGGGCACCCCTCCGCGCCCGGGCCGCGCGTGTAGGACAGCCGCGCGCCGCCCGGCGGGACCTGACCGAGGGCCGGCGGCGCGGCCAGCACCAGGGACACCGCAAGACTCCACCCGATGGCGTTCAGACGTGGATGGCGCAAAGGACTCCGCTCGAGCGTCAGGCAAGGGCCGCAGGTCGATGGCGAGGGGCCACGGCCGGCTGCGACCTGCACCGACTGGAATTACGGACCACGACCCGCATCCGGCAACGGATTTTTCCGGGCCGCGGCGACCCGCCACGCCCGCGCCGGCGGGCGCCGGAGGCCTCGAGGTCTGCCGGACGGGTCGATCACCCGTTCCGGGAGGCCTCCCGGCCTCCCCAGCAGGTCGACGACCTCCGGAAAGAGCCCGATCGGCCCGCGCCACCACGACGGCGACCCGCTCCGGGAAGCCCGGGGGTATCTCCGAGCGCGCTGGCAACCTGCCGACGAACCCCTTCGGTATCTCCGAGCATGCTGGCGACCTGCCGACGAACCCCTTCGGTATCTCCGAGCGGGCCGGCAACCTGTCGAGGACCCCTCGAGGCGGGTGGTCCACCCTCGCCCCTCCCCCGCCCCCGCCCTGCTCCGGGATGCAACCGGCCCATCCCGCCCGCGTCAGGCCGGCAGTGCTCACGATTGAACATGAAGGCAGGAAGGCGAAGGCGGGGGGAAAGCTCAATGATCTTCCTGCCTTCCCGCCTTCATGGGAGCTCTCTCCGGGCAACTTCGAGCACGACCGTCAGGCCCGCGCTCCAGCACCTCCGTAGATATCCGCTGAGCTGCGCACCAGCGCAGTCGATAGCACGTTAACGACGACAGGCGCGCTGGACGTGGGAGAGGGCGATGCTCATCGTGCCACGATGGACTCAACGTTCGATGCTTCGATCTACGTTCGCGCTCCCATCATCAACATCGCCAATGGCGTGACCCTCGCCAACGCGCTGGTCGCAGCCTGTCCGGAGGCGGCGCCGGAGAACGTCGCCAAGGCGTGTACGAAGCTGAAGGCCGCCGGGGAGGCAGGCCAGAAGGCGCTCACCGCGCGCCGCCGGGTGAACGGCGCCCTGTCCGAGGACGACGTGCGGGGGCTCGACCGGGAGGCCGACGCGAGCTTCGGGGCGCTGCGCATGCGCCTCATCGCGACCTCGATGCTGCCCGAGGCGCGCTTCCCGCAGGCGCGGCGCGCCGGAGAGCTGGTCAACGAGCTCTTCGGCGATGACGGCCTTTCGTTCCTCACGGCCGAGTACTCCGTGCAGAACACGGTCATGGCCTCCATCCTCGCGCACATCGAGGAAGCGGGCCTGAAGCCGGAGATCGACGCGCTCGCCGGGCCCGAGTTCCTCGAGCAGATCGGCAACGTCCTGCCGCGCTACGACGCGATGGTGCGGGACAAGCTCCAGAAGGAGGCCGCCGCGACATCGAACCTCGCCACGCACGTGCGCGCCATCCAGACGGCCATCGTCAATTACGCGACAAAGGTCGCCGCCATGGTCGACGAGGACGAGCCCGCGACCGTCGAGGCCGTCCGGAAGGCCCTCCGCCCGCTCGACGTGCACCGCGAGGCCGGCGCGCGGCGGTCCCAGGGCGGCGCCAAGGGCGAGGCCGCGAGCGGCGCCAAGGGCGAGGCCACGAGCGGCGCCCCGCCCGCGCCGGCCGCCCCGCCGGCGACCGGCGCGGCCGCCGACGGCGCCGGCGAGCCGGCCTGAAGAGCTGCGCGCGCCGGCAACCAGCAGGCCTGTGCCGGGGAGGAAAGCAGCCGAGGCCCAGGTTCCGGGGGGTCCAGCGCAGCCAGGAGCACCAGCAGGCACTGCGCCGACGCGAGCGGGAAGGTTCGCTGGGCATGCGTACGCGCGACCCCACGACCCGAGCGAACCGGTCGTAGCCCGACGAGAGCACCCTTCGGAGTAGGCGCGCCCGTCAAGAGCTGTTAGGGTCGAGATAACTACTGCCGGGAGGGCTCCTCCGTGTTCGCCCGCATCCCCATCATGCCGCCGCTGATCCAGCGTAAGGCGACCGTCAGCTCCCCGAAGGGGCAGTGAATGGCGAGGAAGAACATGCTGGACGTTCCGCGAGAGGCACCTTCCTTCCCCCTGGTCGCCGCCGAGATGCTCGGGAGCGCGCCGCCGGCCATCGTCACGCAACGCTTCCTCCTGCACGTGGAAACGTGGCGCACGGAAACGCTCGCCTGGCTCAGCGGTCCCGAGCGAGCCGCGCACCTGTCGGACGGTCTAGCGGAGTTGCTCCGCGCGGTCCTCGGCGATCCGTCCGCGCGCCGGTCGAGGGAAGTGCCTCTCACCGTGACGAGCTATCCCGCGCCGAACGGGAGCGCGGTAGGCTTCGCGGAGCACCGGAGCGCACTCGACATCCTCGTGTGGCGATCGACGCTCGTCGACTATCTGCAAGACGTCTGGGACGTCATCGGTCCTGCGCTGTTCGAGGTGCAGGAATGCGGGTTCGCCGTCGACATCCTCCTGATGCCGCAGCCGCCTTCCGGAGTGAGGCTGTGCATCGACTGCCTCCAGCCTCTTCCGGCCGACAGCGCCGGGCAAGCCTCACACTACTTCCATTGCCGCGTCCGAGCCCTGGTCGGCTTCCCGGCGGTGCCCGCCGGAATGTGAAGCACGAGAACGGCTTCGCGAAAGCAGGCGGCGGCACCGGTATCTCGGCAATGCGCTCCATCCAGCGGCTCGCCGCCCGATCAGCGACCGTTCAACAGAAGTCGGGCTTGCCGTCGATGTTCATGCCCACCACCGCGATCTCCAGGGCGCTGACGGCGATCTACACGGCGCGCGCCCTGCGCATCGACACCTCGCTCCTTGCTCCTGTCGCGCCAGGCGACTGAGGCGGTCGTCCACGATGTTGCCGGGCGTGAAATGGCCGGCGAAGCCGCAGCGCGCCCGGGCAGGGACCCTCTTGGCGCGCAGCAGGGCGACCAGGAGCACCGTGAGCTGGCGGCGGACGCCGACGAGGCGCGACTCGAGCGGCCGCGCCGCCCGCGCCGGGCCCACGCTCAATCGGCGCACATGAGCTGATCGATGATCTTGAAGGTATCCATGATCGTGGCGTACGAGGCCTCGGGGTCGTCGGTCGACGTCGACAGCGACATCACGACGACGCGAGAGCCGTCGTCGCTCGCGGCGTTCCGGGTCGAGTACCCGAGCGTGCCTCCGGCGTGGCTCCAGTACCCTCCACCGCAGCTGGTCGGGATCCACATGATGCCGAGGCCATAATCGGTGCCGGGCGCGATCGGGTCGAAGGCAGGCGCCGGGACCGTCTCGTGGAGCTCCGCCATCTGCTCCGGATCGAGCAGCGATCCTTCGGTCAGCGCCCGCCAGAACTTCGCGAGATCCGCGGTGGTCGTGACGAGGGAGCCGGCGGCGCCGGCCATGGTATGGTTCGCAATCGTGACGTCGATGAGCGGCCCGTCGACCTCGTACTGCTGGTACGCCACGGCGTGCGGGGCAGGCAGATCAGGCGCATCGCCGGGATCGAACGTGTGGTCGAGGCCGAGCGGATCGAGGATGCGCGCCTCGACCTCCTCGCTCCAGCGGTTTCCGGTGGCACGCTCGATGATCATGCCGGCGAGCACGTAGTTCGTGTTGGAGTAGTCCCACTGCGTCCCCGGATCGAAGCTCGGCTTGTGTTGCAGGGCGAGCGCCACGAGCTCTTCCGCGTCCATGTGGTCGAGCCGATGCTGCATGTACTCGTCGGCGGAGCGCAGCACGGCCAGGGACGGCTGCGGATCCGGGCCGTCCGGATCGGCCGGACCGATGTAGTCATAGAGGCCGCTCGTGTGCTGAAGTAGCTGGCGGATCGTGATCAGCGAGCCGTCATTGCCGTTGCCCGACACGACGCCGGGCAGCCACTGCTCGACCGTGTCGTCCAGCGACAGCGCTCCCTCGCCGGCGAGCTGCAGCACGACGACGGCGACGAACGTCTTGGTGTTGCTGCCCATCCGGAAGTAGCTGTCGAAGTCGACCGGCGTCTCGCCGTCGAGCTGCGCCACGCCGCTGCGGGCGCGGATCCGTCGGTCGCCTTCGAGCATCTCCGCATGTACGGCGACGATGCCGCTCGCTTGAATCCTGTCCACCCCGTCCTGGAGCAGCTTGCCGTAGGCCGCGTCGCCCTCCTCGGGAGAGTCGCGCGGGCAACCCGCGACGAGAGATGCCATGCAGAAGAGCGGAATCGAGAGCTTGTTGAGTGCCATGTCCGTGTGTTCCCTCTCGGCCTGGCTCCGTTCAAAGGTCTCTACGATTTCGTCGACGTCGCATCATCGCGCAGGCGTACGGCGCGCTGCGGACCGCTGCAGGTGCACGGAAAGTGATTCTGGCGTTGAACGGAGCCAGGCCGAGCGGGAACACACGGCACGGCGCTCGACGCCCGCACGCTCGTCGACGCCGCCGGCGCCGTGGTCATCGCCACCGCAGACCTCGCGCCGTTCAGCCTTTGGCCGTTCCGGTGATTGCGAGGTTGACGAAGATGATCACACAGACTGTCCTTCGGGTGGGGCTCCTCCCCGTGGTGCTCGGGTTCACGGCGTTCGCTGCGGGCTGCCCCGGCGGCGATGACCCGGCCAGCCCTGGCACGAACGGCGATGGAGCCTCGGGCGGCAGCTCGGCGGTCGCATGGGGAAGCTGTCCAGACGACTTCATCTCCGAGTGCGCCACGGTCGCCCTGCCGCTCGATCCATCGAAGCCTGACGGCGAGACGCTGCCCGTCTTCGTAGCGCGCCACCTCGCGCCGGGCGGCGCGGCGAAGGCGCAGGTCTGGCTCCTGCAAGGCGGCCCCGGCGACTCCGGCAACATGTTCACGGGCTTCATCGAGCAGCTATGGGAGCGCGTGATGCCCGATGTGGACTGGTACGTGCTCGAGCACCGCGGCGTCGGGCTCTCGAGCCGCCTCGAGTGCCCGGTCCAGGAGGACCCGAGCTCGGAGGACGGGGCGGACATCAGCGCGAGCGAGTGGCCCGCCTGCATCCAGGCGTTGAAGACGCAGTGGGGCGACGATCTCGCGCACTTCACGACGTCGGCCGACGCCGACGACCTGGCGCGCCTCCTCGATCGGACGCGCGAGCACGGCAAGAAGGTGATCCTTTTCGGCGCCTCGTACGGGACGGCGCGCGCGCTGCGCTTCTTGCAGAAATACCCCGAGGCGGTCGACGCCGTGATCCTCGACTCGATCGCATCGCCGGGCGCGCAGTACCTGTCCTTGTACGATACGCAGTTCGACCCCGTGGTGAAGGAGCTGTCCGCGATCTGCGCCGTCGATCCGGTCTGCGGGGCGAAGCTCGGGCCCGATCCCTCGGCGAAGCTCGACGCGCTCTTCGGCAAGCTCACGGAGGGGCACTGCTCGCAGCTCGGCATCGACGCCGCGCTGTTCGCGTCGATCGTCCCGGCATTCGCGCAGCTGCGCAGCGTGCGGACGCACCTCTTCCCGCTCGCTTACCGCATCGACCGCTGCGACGCGGGCGACGTGCAGGTGGTCGGCCACTACATGCAGGCGCTGAGCGGTTCCTCCTCGCAGGCCGACGGCGGCGAGCCGCGGCGCTCGGTCGTCCTTGGGACGCACGTGGCCCTCTCCGAGATGTGGGAGGACCCGGCCCCGACCTCGGCCGAGCTCCAGGCGCGCTGCGATGCGCAGCGCTTCTGCCCGGGGGCGGCGCTGGAGATCGGCCAGCTCTACGATGCCTGGCCGCGGTATCCGCACGACCCGTTCTGGAGCGAATGGCCGCGCTCCTCCGTGCCCATCCTGGCGATGAACGGCCTGCTCGACCCGCAGACGCCCATCGGCCTGGCGGAGCTTTCGTCCGACAGGCTGACCGCGCCCCACCAGACGTTCGTGGCGGTGCCCTGGAGCCCGCACGTGGTCACGTTCGAGTCCCCCGTGAAGACCGCCGGTGCGGCGCCCTGCGGCACGCAGATGATGGCGAAGTTCATCGCGGATCCCGAGGCCCCCGTCGATACGACGTGCCTCGACGACCTCGTGCCCGTCACGTGGGACGAGGATCCGGCGGTCGTCGAGGTGCTCTTCGGCACGAAGGACATGTGGGAGAACACGGCTTCGCCCGCCCCCGCGCCGAGGATGGTGGCGCCGGTCGACTGGGCGGCCGTCGCGCGCCTCGTGCGTGAAAGGAGCCTCCGCGTCGAGCGCTGACCCGTAGGAGCTCCTTGCTCTCCCGTGCCGCCATCGCCCGCTCGACGCCAGGTCGCGGATCGGCGCGACGACGCGGGCTTATGGGGCGACCCGGAGCGTCCGCGTCGCCACGAGCGCTCGGCAGAGGGCGATCCGGTCGTCCAGGTCGAGCCCGGGCAGCTCGCGCACGTAGAAGATGCCGTGTCGCGCGATGAACCGCAGCGCGGCCTCGCCCCAGGCGTCGACGCGGACGAGCACCGCGTCGCCGTCGACGAGCTCCGCCTTGCCGCCGCTCAGCCGGACCGACACCTCGCGATCGCGGATCACGCGCCGCGGGCCGCACACCGACGCCGCGTCGTTCCACACCTCGGGCGGCGGCTCGCCGTAAAGGGCGCTGTACGCGGCCGCGAACTCGTCCCACGTCGCCTCCGGGACCGCGTGCGCGACAGGCGCGTTGGCGGGCGCGTGGTGCAGGAAGCGACCGAAGAAGCGCTGGCAGAAATCGGCGTACTCGATGGTGAAGAGGACGAACTGGTGCCAGGCCTCGTCGACGCGCAGCGAGAACATCGGGTAAGCGCGGGTGCGATCGGACTCGACGAGCCAGAGATAGCGCGCGAGCTCCCGGAACAGCGCCTCCGCCTGGCGCTCGGTGGCCACGGTCTTGTTCATGAGCAGCTTGTCGATGACGAACTGCGCCCGGTAGGCAAAGAGATCGGGCCGCCTGCGCGCGCTCGCCGTCACCACATCGGTTTGCATCGGTTGCATGGTCAGTTCTCCTGGGCTGCGAAGGGCTGAAACGTCCCCCAGTCGACGAGCGCGCGGGCCAGCGCGAGCTGCTCCGCCTCGGCCAGACCGGGGATGTCGCGGGGCCTGAGCTCGCGCGCCGCCGCGAGCGCGCGGAGCGCGGGCTCGGCCCACGCCTCGGTCCGCACGAGGAGCTGCGCGCGCTCGCCGCAGCGCGCGCGGAGCTCGGCGCGGCCCGCGATCCGGACCACGTCGAGGTCCACGCCCGGCCAGCGGCGCGCGAGCGCGGCGCGGGCGTCGAGCTCCTCGGGCCGGCCGAGCGCGCGGGCGGCGCGCGCGCGGGTGCCGGCGTCGCCGCGGGCGTGGAGGCGCGCGAGGAGCGCGGCGGCCCGCGGGCCGCGCTGCGCGAGGGCGTCGACCTGCGCCCGGCGGACGCACTCCCGCTCGTGCGCGAGGAGCGCCGCCGAGAGCGCGTCGCCCGCCGCGGCGGGCCGCGGCGCCGCGGGGGTCAGCCCCTCGACGGGGCCCACCTGCGCCTCGAGCACCGGGCCGTCGCTCGGGCCGAACAGGTGCAGCGAGATCGACCAGCGCGCGGTCGGGTTGCGCGGGTCGTGGATGCACGGCCCGTAGATGTGGCCGACCCGGCCCGCCTCCGCGGAGAACAGGCGCTTCGGCACGAGCCGCCGCGCGCGGGCCGTCGCGTCCCAGTCGAAGGTCGCGACGTCGAGCGCGTTGTGGAGCACCGCCGTGACGGTCCAGTCCGAGTGCTCGTGCGCGCCGGCCGCGCGCCCGGGCCGCCAGTACGCGAACGCGACGCGGACGCCGACCTCGGGGACCACGTGGAACGGCGCGAGCTCCGGCGCGCCGTCCCGGCGCTCGATCTCGAGCGCGAGGAGCTCCAGCGGGAGCTCGTCGTCCGAGAGCCCGGCCCGGACCGCGCCCTCGATCGCGCGCACGTGATCGCGCGGCGGGCGGGCGTGGCCGTCGGACCGCGGGAAATCGAGCTGCCCGAAGAGGGCGGTGAGCTCGGCGAGCCTCATGGCGCGATCCGGAGGAAGTCGCCCTTCACGAGCGGACGGCAGAGCGCCACGCGCTCCGGGTCGTCGAGGCCGGGGAGCTCGCGGACGTAGAAGTGGTCGCAGTCGACGATGAACTGCAGGGCGTCCTTCGCCCACGCGTCGATGCGCAGGAGGACGCGCGGCGGCTCCAGCGACCACACGAGATCCGCCCTCCCCTCCTCCACCCGCACGAAGATGGGCCGGCCGAACTTGACGCGGATGAGGCGCGTGTCGGGCGTCACGGCGAGCTCGTCCCGCCACGCCGGGGAGATGGGCCCGAAGAGCGCCTCGTACTCGGTGCGGTACGCGTCGAAGGTCATCTCGGGGCGCGCGCCGAGCTCGCCGCGAGGGGCGGTGTTGGCGGTGTGGTGCACGAACTCGCCGAAGAAGCGGTGGCCGAACGCCGCGTACTCCTCGGTGAAGAGCACGAACTGGTGCCAGACCTCGTCGATCCTCCGGGAGAACATGGGGACTTGCCGGGTCCGGTCCGCCCTGCAGACGAAGATGTACTTCTTCACCTCGTCGAAGAGCCGCGCCGCCTCCTCGCAGGAAGAAGCCATCCGGTCCTTGACCAGCTTCTCTTCGAGCCACGGCGCACGGAACGAGAGCAGCTCGGGGATCATGGATGTGTCCATCGCCCGCTTCACGTTGCCAGTTTCATGCCGGCCCACGCGCGCCGCGCTCGGGCGGCCCTGCGCACCTCGAGGGAACATCGATTCCCGACGCGCTTCCCCAATTGGGAAACGGGTTGCTCAACGAAGGCCGCCGCCCTGCGAAAACAGGCCCCCGCCGCGCGGGAACAGCGGCCTTTGCTGCGCAGAGGCCGCGGTGGCACGGCCGCTGCAATAGCCCATGTCGCGGGACGTCGAGTCCGCAACCGAAATAACCAACCGAGCTACGGAGCAATCATCATGAACGAGCAGATCAAGGTCGAGGTCGAGGTCGAGACGAAGCAGGAGACCGTCGAGGAGCGCCCTGCGCGCCTGACGGTGGAGGTCCCCACGGAGCTCCAGGCTGGCGTGGGGCCGGCCGTCTGCACCTGTCCGCCCGGCTGCTGCTGCTGAACCGCCCGCGAGGGGCCGGGGGCCGCACCCCGCGGCGACCGGCCCCTCGAGCCTGACGACACGACCGCGGAGGCCCGCGCTGCGATGAGCAGCGGCGGGCCTTTCGCGTTTAACACGCGAGAGAGGCCGTCTCCCGTCTCCCGTCTCCCCTCTCCCGTCTCCCGTCTCCCGTCTCCCCTCTCCCCTCTCCCGTCTTCGTGCGCGTCCCGCGTGCGCGTGCGCGTGCGCGATTCCCTGGAATCAGCGCGCACGCGCACGCGCACGGAAGAGCGAAGACGAAAGACGAAAGACGGGAGACGAAAGACGGGAGACGAAAGACGGGAGACGAAAGACGGGAGACGAAAGACGGGAGACGAAAGACGGGGAACGGGGACGAGAGACGGAGGGCGATACGTCAGTCCCAGCTAAAAACCGCTCTGGACCAGAGCCTCGGCGCGGACGGCGGCCGGAGCGGATCAGGGGTGCGCGATGACGACCAGCGCCGGGGCCCGCTCGAGCACGGCGCCCACGCACTCGCGGGCGGTGAGCGGATCCAGGGCGCCGAAGCTCTCGTCGAGGATCACCGCGTCCGCGCGCTGGAGCAGCGCGCGCGCCAAAAACAGCCGGCTCCGCTCGCCGTGCGACAGCTGCCACCCCGTCTCGCCGACGACCTGATCGAGCCCCGACGGCATGCGATCGAGCAGCGGGCCCAGGCCGAGCTTGCGGCACACGAGCTCCGCCTCCCGCCGGTCCTCCGGCGACGCAGGCCACGCGCGGCCCATCAGCAGGTTGAACGCGAGCGTCCCCGAAAGCACGTGGTTGTCGTGGAACTGCGGCGCGCTCGCGACGCGGCTGCGCCACGCGGCCCCGCCCAGCGTCCGCCGATCGAGGCCGCGGAGGAGCACGAGGCCCGACGACGGGGCGTGGAGGCCGCTGAGCACCGCCGCGAGCGTCGACTTGCCGCCCCCGGAGCGCCCCTCGAGCAGCAGCCGGTCGCCCTTCGCGAGGACCAGGCCGCAGTCGCGCAGGACGGGCTCGGCGCGCTCGCCGCCGTAGCGGAACGAGACGCCCCGCGCCTCGAGCACGACGTCCGACGCCGCGGGGCGCCCGAGCACGGCCTGCGGGATCCCGGGCGGCTCGCGGGCCTCGGCCGCCGCGAAGAGCCGCGCGATCGAGCGCCACGAGACGGCGGCGGAGAGGAGCGCGCCGAGGCTCGTCGACAGCGTCGCGAACGCCGCCTGCGCCTGCAGGATGCCGCCCGTGGCGACCACGAGCGGGCCGACGCTCACCCCCGCGAGGACCGCAGGGACGAGGCCGAGCAGCCCGAGCGCGAGCCACCCGCGCGCCGGGAGCGACGCGAGGAGATCGCCCACGCGGTCCATGGCGCGCGAGGCGGCGTGGTAGCGCTCGAGCACCGCGTCCTCCTCCACGTGATGGAGGTGCGGGGCCTGCTGGGCGACGCGCGTGCGGTGGCCGACGACGTTCTCGACGAAGCCGCTCGTGATCGCGAACCGCTCGCGCGTCCACGCCGCCCGCCGCCCGGCGAACCGGCGGGCGAGCAGTGCCACGGAGGCCGTCCACCCGGCGAGCAGCGCGACGTGGAGGCCGCCGCCGGCGCCGGCGGAGAGGACCAGCGCGGCGCTCGCGAGCTGCACGAGCGCGACGACCGCGCCGAGCGCGCCGCCGAGGCCCGCGGTCTCGACGGCCTCGGACTCGGAGACCATCGCGAGGAGCTCGCCCGAGCCGCGCGCGCGGATCGCGGCCGGATCGAGGCGGAGCGCGCCGCAGAGCAGGCGCTGCTTGAGGAGCGCGGCGACGTCGATCGTGAGCAGCCCCCCGGTCCAGGAGGCGAACAGCTGCACGAGGATGGCCGAGAGCGACAGGAGCACCCACGCGAGCAGCCAGCCGGGCTGCACGGCGCCGTCGAGCGCGCCCGCGCCGATCAGCCACCAGGCGAGCACGCCGAGGGCGATCTGCGCGGCGGCGGCCGCGAGGAAGAGCGCGCCGCGGCGGAGCGCGCCGCGCATCGAGAGCAGGCGCCGGAAGCTCGATCCGGGATCGGGGCGGAGCAGCCACATGCCCTCGATGGGGCGGTCCGCGACGAGCTGGGCGAGGAGCTCGGCGCGCGCCCGCGCGGCGCGCCGCGGCGGGATCTGCGCGGCGGCGAGCCACTTGTCGACGTGCGACGCGGGGCGGTCCTCGAGGTGGGCGGAGAGCGCCCGGCGCACGGCCTCCAGCGGGATCCGCGCCTGCGTGAGCGCCGGCGTCAGCACGGTGAGGCCCCGGGGGCCCGCGGAGACCACCGCGAGGTAGCCGCGATCGAGGCGGACGAGCGAGGGGCCGAGCGACGCGATCGCGCGCGGCAGGTCGGCGAAGCTCGACTGGACCGCCTCCGCCTCGATGCCCATGCAGCCCGCGTACGCCTCGATCCACGCGGTGGGGTCGCCGTCCGGCGGCGCGCCGGGCGACGGCGCCGCGCCGCTCGCGAGCCCGCACGCGGCCGTGAGCGCGCTCATCGCGTGCCCGAGCGCGGAGGGCTGCCACGCCACCTCGGCCAGCGCCGCCGCCGCCCGCGCGGCCTCGTTCGAGCTCGTGTCCGTCGCCTTCATGCTGCCCCCTCGGTGAGCCGGCCGCTCTCCATGGTCGCGCTCCGGAAGCGCCCCTTCGACCAGACCTCGTCGCGCGCCCGCGCGTCCGCCTCGGCGAGCGCGCGGTAGCGGCTCCGCGGGTCGTCCATGAGGGCGCGCGGCGCGCCGTCCTCCACCACCCTGCCCCCCTCGACCACGAGCACGCGATCGAAGCCGAGCGTGTCCATCACGTCGTGGCTGACGAACATCAGCGTCGCGCGCGCCCAGCGCTCGCGCGCGCGGGCGAGGAGCGCCCGGCGCCGCTCGCGCTCGAGCCCGCGGAACGGCTCGTCGAGGAGCACGAGGCGCGCGTCGGCCTTCATCAGCGCCCGCGCGAGGCGGACGCGCTGCCCCTGCCCGCCCGACAGCCGCGCGCCCCCCTCGCCGATGGCCGAGAGGAGGCCGTCGGGCAGGGTCTCGAGCACGCCGGTGAGATCGGCCTGGCCCATCGCGAGGGGCACGCGCGCGAGGGCGTCGCCGGCGTGGCCGAAGGTGATGTTCTCGAGGAGCGTGCGGTTCCAGAGCTGGACGGCCGGGTCGACCCACGCCGTCGCGCGGCGCAGGCGCGCGACCGCCGCGTCGTCGAACGGCTGCCCGTCGACGAGCACCTCCCCCCGGGACGCCCGGAGCCACCCGAGCAAGAGCGAGAGCAGCGACGACTTCCCCGCGCCGGACGTGCCCACGATGGCGACGTGCGACCCCGCCGCGAGGCTCAGCGAGACGTCGGACAGGAGCGTGTGCCCCCCGGCCTGGACGCTGACGCCGCGGAGATCGATCGACGCCGCGCCCGGCGCGGCGGCGCCTCCGTCCTCGGGGGCGGGCGCGCGGGGGAGGTCCATCTCCGGGGCCGCGAGCGGCGCGAAGAGGCGCACGGAGGCGTTGCGCACGTTCTTCCAGCCGACGAGCGCGGCGACGAGCTCCTGCGCCACGACGGGGAGCCGCAGCGACCAGAACACGAGCAGGAGCAGCGCCGCGGGCGGGCCGCCGGAGGCGACGTAGCCGCCGACGATCGCGACCGCCACGGCGGTGCTCGCGAGCCCCTGGACGGCCTGCATGGCGGTGGCCTGGGCGTGCGCGAGGCGGCCGGTCCGCGCCCACTCGACGAGCAGCGCCTCGTGCTCGCGCCGCACCGCGCGCTCGGCGCCGTGGACGCGGATGGGCACCGCGCCGAGCAGCGCGTCGAGGTAGAACCGCTCGAGCGACGCGGCGTGCGTGCGCAGGCGCATGAGGCTCTCGACGAGCGGCCTGCGCGCGAGGTACGGGGCCGCGAGCGCGACCGCCGCCGCGACGAGCGAGAGCCACGCGCCGCCCGGGTACAGCCAGAGGACGCCGACGAGCGTCGCGACGAACGACAGCGCCGCGCGCGCGATGCGCGAGAAGAGCGCCGGCGCCTCGCGCATCAGGTGCATCGCGTGGCCGCGCGCGGTCATGTCCGAGGTGGGCCGGCTGCGCAGGTAGCGGTCCTCGAGCCGCGGCAGCTTCTCGAGGAAGGCGGCCCGGAAGCGCACCTCGAGGGCGCGCCCGAGGCGCGAGACGGCGTGGGCCGCGAACAGCTCGAGCAGGAGGGCCCCGGCGGCGAACGCGACGAGGGCGAGGAGGCCGAGCGCGCGCTGGTACTCGACGGTGACGTGCTTCACGGCGTCGAACAGCCCGCGCAGGACGACAACGTCGATCGCCGCGATCGCCGCGCTCGCCGCGAGGGCCACCCCGACCAGGGCGAGGGCCCGGCCCGCGTCGGCGCGGAGCATCGACAGGAAGAGGCGCGCGGGCGACGGCGTGGGCCGCTCGAGCTCGCGGCGGACGGGCGCCGGGAGCACCGCGGCCGCGACCGCGCGCGGCGCCTGCTCGACCGGCGGGGCCGCCGGGGCGGCGCTGCCGCGGTAGCTCGGCGGGGGCGGCGCCGCGGCCGGGCGCGCGGCGCCGGCGGGGGCGCCGGCGGGCGCGGGGGCGCGGGCGGCGACGTGGACGATGACGGCGCCGTGCACGAGGAGCTTGCCCGGCGCCTTGCCCTCCGTGGCCCAGAAGAACCCCTTCGGGATGGCGCCCGCCTCCCCGGCGAGCGCGCGGTCGAAGACGCCCTCGAGCACGCGCTGCGCCTCGCCGCCGCGCGCGATCGCGCCGCCGCGGACGAGGCGCGCGGCCATCCGCACGGCGGCGTCGAGCGCCGCGAACGAGCGCCACCCCGGGTCGGCGTCGGCGCGGGCGATGAGCGCCTCCCCGCGCGCGCCCAGCGCCCGGAGCTTCGCGCGGAGCGGGGCGAGCGCGTCCTCGGACGACGCCCACCGCCGGAACCGCTCGATCGAGATCGGGATCGGGAAGTGCGGCATGTCCTCCAGGAAGCGCTCCGCGCGCACCCAGCGGCGCCCGCTGCTCGGGTCGAGGATCTGCACGAACGGCCCGAGCCGGCGCCAGACGACGAGGAAGTGGAGCGCGTCGCCCGCGCCGCGCTTGACCACGATCGCGGGCAGGCAGTCGGCCTCGGGCAGGAGGAAGCTGTCGTGCGGGACCACCATCTCGGCCGTCGCGAGCCCGAGCTCCTGCCCGAGCGCGGCGAGCGCGTCGATCGACGTCCCGTCGACGTCGGTCTGGCAGCGGTCGCGGAGCCACTCGTAGTGCACCTCCACGCCGAACCCCTGGAGCACCGCCTTGAGCGCGGCGGGGCCGCAGTCCATGAGCGACGTCTGGAGCACCTCGGGGACGAGGAAGGCGCGCTTCATCGCGGGCCTCCCGGCGCCACGGCGCGCAGGAGGAGCGTCCACGGAGAGACGCGCTCCACCTCGACCTCGGTGGTCCCCGGCATCCCGTGCTGCACCGGGATCGACGCGGCGCTGTCCGGCCGCACGAGGAGCTCGACGCGGATGGCGCCGTCGAACGGCTCGCTGGCGACGTGGGAGACCTCGCCCTCGAGCATGCCGAACTGCGTCCACGCGAACCCGTCGAGGCGCATCCGCGCCTTCTGGCCGGGGACGATGCGCCCGACCGCGTCGGACGGCGCGAAGAGCGCGACCGCGTGCACGTCCTCGCCCGGAACGACCGTCGCCACGAGGTCGCCGGGCTTGAGCACGTCGCCCGCCTGGAGCGCGGCGATGTTCCCGAGCTTGCCCGCGATGGGCGCGCGGATCTTGCGCCGCTCGATCTGCGCGAGCGCCGTGTGGACCGCGGCCTCGGCCGCCCGCTGCTCGGCCACGAGGTCGCCGAGCGCGCGCTCGAGCTCGGCGAGGTGGGCCGCCGCCTGCCGCTCGTCGTGGCGCCGCGCGACCGACAGCCGGTGGAGATCGGCGCGCGCCCCCTCGGCCTTGAGGAGCTCGTCGGCGGCGCGGGTCTTCGCGTCCAGGTGATCGGCGGTCGACGCGAGCCGCTCGTCGTGCAGCCGCTCGGAGATGGCGCGGAGCTCCTCGCCGTGCGCGGCGGAGAGGTCGCGCTGGCGCAGGTCGATCCGGGCGCGCGCGATCGACGCGTCGGAGAGCTTCTCCTGCAACGCGCGCACCTCCTCCTCGACGGCGATCTGGCGCCGCAGCGCCTCGAGCTTCGGCGCGAGCACGGCCACCCGCGTGCGCTCCTCCTCCAGGCGCTTCTCCTCGACCGACGCGTCGAGCTCGACGAGCACCTCGCCCGGCTCGACGTCGCGCCCGAGCTCCACCCGGACGACCGCCACGCGCCCGGCCTCGGCGGCGGCCACGCGGTGCGCCATCCGGCTGACCTCCAGGCGCGCCTTCGCGGTCGTGGCGTAGACCGACACGCGCGCCGCGTGCATCCAGGCCGCCCAGGCGCCGAGGACGGCGAGGGTCGCGGCGAGGCGGAGCCAGGTCCGCGCGCCGCGCTCGAGCTCGAGCGACCGCATCGTGCGGTGGAACGGGGAGGCCACGTCAACAGCCCTCCAGCGCGACCTTCTTCCGGGGCCGCGCGATGCCGTAGGCGTTGAGCTTGTTGGTAAGCGTGCGCCGCGACACGCCGAGGAGCTCGGCGGCGCGCGTCTGGTTCTGGCGGGTCCGGTCGAGCGCGGCGACGATGCGGTCCCGCTCGAACGTGCGCAGGTCGCCTCGGATCCCGGCCTCGGCCTGCGCGCGCGGCGCCTCGAGCATCAGGTGGTCCGCGACGATCGGCCCCCCCTTGGACATGACCACCGCGCGCTCGATCACGTGGCGCAGCTCCCGGATGTTGCCCGGCCAGGAGTGCGCGAGGAGCGCCGCCGTCGCCTCGGGCGCGAGCCGCGGCGCCGGGCGGCCGAGCCGCCGCGCGAGGCGCGCCGCGAAGAGCTCCGCGAGCGGGAGGATCTCGGTGATGCGGGCCCGGAGCGGCGGGATGCGCAGCGTGACCGCGTTGAGGCGGAAATACAGGTCCTGGCGGAAGTCCCCGTCCCTCACCATCTGCTCGAGATCGCGGTGCGTCGCCGCGATCACCCGGACGTCGACGCGCCGCGGCCGCGTGCTGCCGACGCGGACGATCTCGCCGTACTCCAGCGTGCGGAGGAGCTTCGCCTGCGTGCGCGGGGACAGCTCCCCGACCTCGTCGAGGAAGAGCGTGCCCTCGTGGGCGGCCTCGAACAGGCCTTCGCGCGGGGCCACCGCCCCGGTGAACGCGCCGCGCTCGTGGCCGAAGAGCTCGCTCTCGACGAGCGACTCCGACAGGCTCGCGCAGTTCACCTTTACGAACCGCTCGCGCGGGTGCCGCGACATGCCGGCGATCCACTCCGCCACGACCTCTTTGCCCGTCCCTGTCTCGCCGAGGATCAGGACCGGCAGCGGCGTGGGGGCCACGGTCTCCAGGGCCTCCCGAAGGCGCCGCATCTCCGGATCGATCGCGAGAAAACCGGGTTGACAGTCATCCACGATGAACGCTCCTCATCACGACGAAAGGGCGTGATTCATGTCTCTCACGTGCCGTGGCCGCCGGGGTCCGACGCTGACTCCGGTACCTGGTCCGATGACGATTCCGATGCTGCGAAGGGCCTTGTGCGGCGGTGTGGACGGCGCCTCCGCGAGGGCCGCACCGGCGCGCGGGGCGCCGCGGCGGCGACGGGACGGGTGCGACTCGAAGCAAGTCGGTGGCCAACGCCTCAGCCCGCCGGCGGGCGCGCGGCGCGCCGCGGAGCCAGCGGAGCCCTCCGGTCGAGCCTGCGCGACGAGTTGCGCAAGGATGCGCGACGAGTTGCGCAAGGACGGCGCAATCTGACGCAAGCCCGCGCATCCCGTGCTGCCCTCGCGGAACGCCGCGCCGCGAACCCTGGGCTGGATGGAATCGCAGCGGCGCTCCGGGGCCGCCCGTGGCGCGGAGCACCGCCGCTCCGGTGAGCGCGCGTCCGGCGCGATGTCCCGAGCGGCCCCGCGCGCCGAGGCTCGTCGCACCACGTGGAGGCTGGAGCCTCCACCTGAGGGCTGACGCCACCACCAGCGTGGATGGCTGGAGAACGTGAGAGGAAGGGAGATGAGCGCGGCGCGGGCGCGCCGCTGTTACGGAGTCGAGCTCAGCGTCGATGTGGCTGGCCGGCCGGCCGGCCGGCCGGCCAGCCAGCGCGCGCTACTCATCGCATTGCGGCTCGGGATCATCGACGGTGACGTCCTCGGTCCGGACGTAGCCGTAGGGGTGCTTCCAGCGCACCACGCCCGAGCCGACGTCCTTGGTCGGCCCTTGCGGCACGTAGTACACGGCATAGAGCGTGTTGACCTGGACCGGCTTCAGCGCTCCATAGGTGCCCGCGCCGCCGCCGTCCGGCTCGTAGAGATCGAGGACGACCGCCGGTATCTTGTCGACCTTGGCGAGGGACACGTAGAGCAGCCGACTTCGCATGTTGTAACAGGCGCCGCACGGGGTCGTGGGAGGCTGGATGTCCGGCGGGATCTCCAGGTCCGAAGGCCCCGTCTCCGACGCCGCGGCCTCGGGGCCCGCGAAGGCGAGGGCCGCCACGGCGGCCCCGGCGAGAAACAGACCAGCTGATTTGATGCGGTGCAGAATCATCCCTGGTTCCTCCTGGCGCTCGCTCGACGGTCGTCCTCGTCGTCCCTTGCTCGCCGGCGCGCGAGCCCGCGCCCGGCCTCGCGCGATCGCTTGTTCTACTCCGCCTCGCCGCCGGCAGCCACGATGACCGTCATCGTCCGGAACCTCCCCTGCGAGGTCACCCAGTGTATCCTGCCCCCTCCGACGTCCTCGGTCGGCGCTTGCGGCACCAGGTACTCCACGTAACCGTTCGCCACGCGGTACGGCGCCAGCTGCTCTCCATAGGCCGACTTGCCGTCGCGCAGCAAATCGAGCTCGAGCGATATCGCCTTCGCGCTCCCGATGGCTTCGAGGGACACATAGAGCCGGCGGTCCCGCATGCTGTAACAAGCGCCGCACGGGGTGACCACGGGGTTGGGATCGTCGATCGCCGGTCCGTGGCGCACCGTCGACGCTCGCTCCGCCGCCATCGCGTCGGTGGAGGCGATGCCGAGCGCCGACACGACCCCCGCGGCGACAAGGAGACCAGCTGCTCTGAGACTGTTCCGAATCATGGCGAGATCCTCCGTGGCGCCCGGCCTGGGACCGTCGTGTCCCCGCCGGTCGCCGGCGCTCCTCGATCCGCGCAGCGGGTCGATCCCGCTGCGCGGCCCCGAGGCTCGCGGGGTTGGATGGTTGAGACCCGCGATCGATACGCGCCGCCGCGCCGGATCCTTCCGCGGCTCCCCTCCGCGCCGGAGCCGCCGCGATGCGCCCGCCGCGGCCCGCTCACGGCACCAGCGCCCGGAAGCTCGCCCAGTCGGACGAGGGGGTCGCGCGCAGCGCCGCGAGCGTCGCCTCGCGCAGCTGCGCGCCGGGGTCGTCCTGCCCGGCGGCGACCAGCGCCACCATCATCCGCTCCGCCAGCGCGTCGTCGACCGGGCGCGTCGCCGCGATCACCGACCCGGCGCCGGCGACCAGGAACGCCTGCGCCAGGCCGAGCCCGAGCCCCCGGACCCCGGGCGCGGCCCCGGTGCGCGCCGTGTCGCAGCCGGACAGGACGACCTGCGCCGGCGCTCGCCGCAGCGCCAGGATGTCGCTCACCGCGAGCTGGCCCCCGCCGGCGAGCGGGAGGCCGCTGTCCCAGCCGTCGATCCCGCCGAAGAAGCCGTGGCCCGCGTAGTGGAACAGCGCGATCCCGGGCTGCTCCAGCGCGGAGGCGACCGCGGCGTGCGTGGCCACGCCGCCCGAGAGGCGCTCCACCGCGCGCCCCTGCCCTTCGAGCGCCGCGGCCACCGCGTCGGCCTCGCGCCGCGCGGCCGGCAGATCGCGCTGCGGATCCGCGACCACGAGCGCCCCGCGCGCCGCGCCGGCGCCCCCGGCCCCCGGGGCGGCGCCGCCCGGCAGATCCAGGCCGTACACGACGGGCATCCGGGCGACGAGCGGCGCGCCGTCCCAGGGCAGCGCGTGGACGTCGATCCGCTCGAGCTCGCCGTAGGCCGCGACGCGCAGGCGCCCGGCCGCGCGGAGCGGCGCCTCGAACGGCCCGAGCAGCCGCGCGGCGAGCGTCGCGGCGGGGGCCGCGGGATCGATCGCCGGCAGCCGGCGCGCCGCGACGCCGTCCCGGGTGACGGCGAAGCCGGCCCACCCGTCGCGGATCGGGTGGAAGGCCAGCATCAGCTCGCGCTCGTCCAGGCGCGGGGCCTCCGCGGGCGCCGCCGCCGGATCACCGCGCCGCACGAGCAGCAGCGCCTCGTCGAACCGCGCCCGGATCGACCGGCCGCGCGCCGCCCGGGCCGCCCGGGCCGCCTCGAGCTCGCCCGAGGACAGCCGCCAGTCGTCGCGGCCCTCGTCGTCGAGGGCGGCGCGCTCGCCGCGGTACGCCGAGAGCGCGGCCTCCCAGCGCGCCCGCGCCTCGCCGTCCAGCGACGCGATGCGGTCGACCCAGCGGAGCGCCGCGAGCGCCAGGGCGCGCGACCGCCGGGCGGCCGCGAGGGCGCGGGCCGGATCGCGCTGGAGCAGGAGGTCGACCGCGCGGCGGGCGCCCTCCTCCATGCGGCCGAGGAAGGCGCCTCGGCCCTCGCCGAGGGGCGCGAGCAGGCTGAGCTCGCCGCGCAGCGCCTCCGCGGCCTCGTAGGCCGCGAGGGCGCGATCGGGCTGGCCCAGCGCCTCGAGCGCCTGCCCGCGGCCGAGCGCCGCCCGGTAGCGCCCCTCCGCGAGCGTGCTCGCCTCCGCGAGCCGGGCGAGCCAGTCGTACCGCCGCAGCGCCCCCGCGGCGTCGCCGCCGTCCAGCGCGAGGCGCCCCTCGATGTCGAGCCAGTACATCGCGACCCCGGGGTCGGGGCTCGCGTCGGTCCGCCGCGCCTCGCCGAGGAGCGCGCGCGCCCGCGCCGTCTGCCCCGCCGCGAGCTTCGCCAGCGCGAGGTTCGTGAGCGCGTTCGCCCGCTCGGCCGGCCGCGGGCACGGCCCGCCGTACAGCGCGAGCGCGGCCTCGAGCGCGGCCTCGGCGGCCGCGAGGGGCTCCCCGGGCGAGGCGCTCGCCCAGGCCACCTGCAGGGCGCCCCAGCCGAGGTTGTTCTGGAGGGCGGCCTGCTCGCACGGCGGGCTGCCGGCGGGGAGGGACGCCTCCACCTCGCGCAGGAGCGCCTGCGCCTCGAGCGGCCGACCCAGGAGCTGGAGGCCCTCGGCGCGCTTCTGCAGGATGTGGCGCCGGTGGTCGCGGAGGCCCAGGCGCTCGGCGGCCGCGGCCGACGCGTCGAGCTGCCGGAGCGCCGCGCGCAGGTCGCCGGACTCGAACGAGAGCAGCGCGGCGTAGTACGGCTTGAGCGCGCGCCCCTCCGGGTGGCTCGCCTCGAGCGGCGCGAGCGGGTCGAGCGCGGCGCGCGCCTCCGCGAACCTGCGGCCGTTGTAGAGGAGGGTGTAGGCCAGGGCGAAGCGATCGAGGAACTCGTCGGACAGCCGCCCGGCGGCGCGGTGCGCCCGGATCGAGGCCTCGAAGCGTGCGATCGCCTCCGGGATCCGCCCGCGGGCGAGATCCACGCGCGCGAGCTTGCCGATCGCCAGGGCCTTCACGGTGGGGTCCTGGCCCGACGCGAGGCCGCCCAGGGCCGACGCCGCCTCGTCGAGCCGGCCCTGCCGGCGCAGCGCCTCGGCCTGCGCCAGCGCGGGCGCGGCGAGGGGCGGGAGCAGCGGCAGACGGACGACCGCGCGCGCGCCGTTCTGCTCGGCGGTCACCGAGACGGCCGCGGCGCCGTCGGGCACGGGGACGCGGACGAGCAGGCCGCCCTGGATCGGCGCGCCGTCGAGCGGGATCGGGGTCGCGCCGGCCTCGACGGCGACGCGTGCACCCTCGGGCGCCTTGATCCAGAGGCGGATCGCGCGATCGTCGGGCAGGGCGCAGGCGGGGCCGGCGAGCACGGCGCCGCAGCCGGCGAACTCGACCTCCAGGGGCGGCGGTGGCGCCGCGGGGGCCGCCGGGTCGCGCGCGTCGCCGGCGGAGGGCGCAGGCTGATCGCGCGTGCCGCCGGAGGGGGCCGCGCCGCCGGGGGCGCCGCTCCGGGCGACGAGCGCCGCCGCGCCGAGCAGCGCCGGGACGAGCAGCGCCGCGCCGAGCCCAGCGGCCCGGATCGCCCGGCGGCGGCTCATGGAGATTGCGGCGGCGGGGCGGGCGGCGGCGGCGCCGCGCCGGGGAGCAGGCGCACCTTGAGGCGCAACACGCGGAATGCGTTGGGGGTTTCGCCTTCGCCCGGCGGCCCGTCCGCGAGCTCGGCGGGCCTGTCCGGCAGCGCCTCGGGCCGCCCGATCGCGATCGCGATCTCCCATTCGCCCTCGGGCACCCCGCGGAAGAGCGCCTCCGTGTCGCCGGCGATGCGCGCCGCGCCCTGCGCCGACACCTCGGGGCGCACGTCCCAGGGGAGCGCCTTGTCCCCCGCGATCAGGAAGGCGCGCACCGCGACGGGGCCCTCGACCCGGGTTGCGGGCCGGAGGGCGATCTCGACCCTCGACCCCGGGCCGAGGCGCGCGATGCCGGGCGCGGCGGGGTCGCCGTTCGCGGACCGTTGCCCGGCCTCGCCGCCCGCGATCGAGACGGCGTAGTCGGGCACCGGGGCGGACGCATCGAGGAGGGCCAGCGCGCCCGGGTCTCCGGTGGCGCTGCCCTGGTGGCCGGGACCTAGGCGCGCGACGAGGACCCACGCCGCGGCCGCGGCCAGGACCGCCGCGGCGGCGAGCCAGCGCCGGCGACCCGGCGCAGCCGCCAGCGGGATCACCCGGCCCGCGGGGGTTGCCTGGGAGCTCGCGGCCGACCGCGGCGCGGCGGTCGTCTCCGCAAGCGGCACGCCGGTCGTCTCCGCACGCGGCGCGCCGGTCGTCTCCGCAGGCGGCGCGCTCGCCGCCGGCGCACCTGCGCTCGCCGCCGCCCCGCCCGCGCTCGCCGCCGCCCCGCCTGCGCTCGCCGCCGGCGCGCCGCGCTCCGCTCCGTTCGCCTGCAGCCCGGCCAGGATCGTGTCGGCGATCCGCGCCCGCGCCTCGCCGTCCAGCGGGCGCGACGCCTCCCAGGCCTCGCGGTCTTCGGCCGACCGCTGCGCGAGCGCCTCCAGCGCGTCGAGCTCATCCTGCGCGAGCGCGCCGTGCACCCTCGCCGACCAGCGCGGATCGCTCGCCCGATCCTCCGCGCGCGCGGCGCTCGCCAGCGCCTTGAGCAGTTCCTCGTCCCTGTCGGTCATCGTGCGCGCTCCGGGGTGGTTGGGTCTGCCGCGGGCGCCCGTCCCGGCGCCTCGGCCTCGGCGGCGAGCTCCGCGGCGATCTGCCGGACCAGCCGGCCGATGCGGCTCCGCCAGGCATACACGGCGTCCGCCGTCATGCCGGTGAGGGCGCACGCGTCCTCGGTGGATCGCTCGTCGACGAGCAGCAGATAGAACAGCTCGAGCCCGCGCTCGCTCAGCCGGTCGCGGAGCCGCACGGCGAGGGTCGCGAGCAGCTCGCGCGAGATGGCCGCCGGCTCGGGCGAGACGGACGCGGCGTCGACGCGCTCGAGCGCGTCGTCCTCGGTGGGCTGCTCGGTCCAGGGGTTCCGGCGGCGGCTGCGCAGGATCGAGCACGCCTCGCGCTCGGCCACGAGCCCGACGAAGCTCGTGAGCGAGAGCCCCCGGGCCGGGTCCCACTGGCGGAGCGTGCGCCCGCCGTCCGCGAAGAGCGCGAGGAACACGCTCTGGGTCATGTCCTCGACCTCCTGCCGCACGTCGCGGTGCCCCGCTGCCCGGCGGCGGCGGAGCAGCGGCCGC
Organism: Sorangium sp. So ce296; assembly: GCF_051529605.1. NCBI lineage: Bacteria > Pseudomonadati > Myxococcota > Polyangiales > Polyangiaceae > Sorangium > Sorangium sp. So ce296. The sequence continues at coordinate 11,027,732 of NZ_CP150325.1, read as the reverse complement.
ATGACGCGCTCCTGGATGATGGGCGTGAGCAGATCGACGAGCGCCCTGACCGCCGCCGGCTCCCCGCCCACGGCCCGCGCGATCAGCGCGAGCGCCGCCTCGGAGGTCGCCTCCGCCGCCCCGGGCTCCCGCCAGGGGCCGTCGGCGGGCGTCCACGGCTGCGCGGGCGAGGGGGACATCGATGGCATCAACGCACACGGATAGACGCGCGCAACACGGCCGTCAATCGAAGCAGGGTCTCGCCGGACGACTCGACCCCTGCGAGGCCGCGATTTTTTTCTCGAGACCCGTGTCAGAAACCGCGGGGGCGCGGCGAAGCGATCTACGGACGGATGGACATTCAGGCAGGCAGAGGGCTCGGGGCGAGCCCTGGGGTCGGCCCCTGTCCATCGTTCGTCGTTCCGTCGTTTCGTCGTTCCGTCGTTGGGTCGTTGGGTTGTTACAGAGAGGGGCGCCGCCCGGGGCGCGCGAACGGCGCGTCGCCGCCCGGGGGCGCGCGAACGGCGCGTAACGAGGCTCGATGCGATGCTGACTCAGGTCATCCAGGATAGGTTGTCTTGCGCTTCTCGCCGCCTGGCACGCTCTCCCACGCCCAGAACCACATCACGATGCCGTCCGCCGCCGTGGCGCCGGTCATCGTCCACCGTCCATCGGCCCTCACGTGGTCGGGCTCCTGCGGATCGTCGCAATAGGCATTGCCGTTCGCGAGCCTGCCGTAGCGTCCCAGGGTCGTCGCTCGTATCACGCCGCTCATGCAGCCACCGTCTTTCGTTGCGTCGTGGGGGCGCGCCCGGCGGCCGCCTGCTCGCGGGCGTCCGGAGCTTTGCGCCGCGGAGCTTATCGCAGGATGCCGAGGGCGAGCTCGATCTGCTGGCGGGAGAAGACGCCGTGGTCGTCGACCGAGTAGTCGTCTGCCTCGAGCCGGAAGGTGCGCGTGGCCGTGACGTCCGCGCGGCCGCTGAAGCGGTACGGGATGACGGGCGTGGCGAACGACTCGCGGACCAGCTGGAGGCCGAGATCGACGGGGATGCTGATGGGGACCCGGACCTGGGTGGTGCGGTCGGAGGGGAGCCAGACGCCGTCGCCGTCGGCGCGGAAGTCGACCGGCAGCGGGTAGCGGCCGGCGAGCACGACCTGGCCGCGGACGGCGCGCACGGCGACGTCGTACGAGTTCGGGTTGTGGACGTTGACGACCACGGTCATGAGGACGCCGAGGCTCGGCGGGAAGCCGATGCGGATGCCGGTGATCTCGGCGTGGTCGAGCTGCATCGTCGGCTTGCTGACGCAGGCGGGACCGGCGATCGCCGTCAGCGCTGCGAGCGCGAGCGCGGGCAGGCTGCGCAGGAGGTGGTTCTTCCGGGGGCTCGGCACGGGCGGGAGCTTAGCCGCGGAGGGACGGGCCGTCACCTCGCACCGTGGCGGCGCGCGAGGCGCCGGCGAGGGGGCGGCGTTGACGCGCGGCCGCGCGGCGGGGATGCTCCGGCGCGCGCCGTCGAGGACCGCGAGACGGCCCGCCTGCCCTTCGACCGCTTGCCCTTGCCGGCATCCCGGCGCTGCGCGACCTGCGAGGAGATTGGATGGAGCCCACGACGATCGAACGTGCGCCCGCGGACGCGCATCGCGCGCTGACGGCGGAGCAGATCGCGGCGATGTGCCGGCGCGCGTTCGGGGAGAGCGCCGTTGTCGCGTCCGCCCGGGAGCTGGGCGGCGGCACCTTCAATACGACGTACCTGGTCTCGCTGGCGCCGGCGCTGGTCGAAGAGCGGCGGGTCATCCTGCGGGTCGCGCCGCCGGACTCGGCCGCGCTGTCGTGGGACGAGGCGGCGCTCATGCGCCGCGAGCTGCACGTTCAGCCGTACTTCGCCGGCCTCTCGACGCTGGCGCCGCGGACGCTGGCGGCGGACTTCACGCGCCAGATCATCGATCGCGACTACGTGTTCCAGACCTTGCTCCCCGGCGAGCGCTGGGACGACGTGGCCGACGCGCTGTCGCCGGAGGAGTCGCTGGCGCTCTGGGAGCAGTTCGGCCGCATCACGAGGACGATCCACGGGACGGCCGGCTCCGCGTTCGGCGGGCCGTTCCCGGTGCCCGAGTTTCCCGCGTGGAGCGAGGCGGTGCTGTACCGCCTGACCTGCTCGCTGCGAACCATGGCGGGGGCGTCGCTCGACGTGACGGACATGGCGGCGGCGATCGAGATCATCCGCGGGGGCGCGGCCGTGCTCGACGAGATCCGGGAGCCGCGGCTCCTGCACGGCGATCTGTGGCTGTTCAACCTGCTGATCGAGCGCGTGGCGGAGGGGCCCAGGATCGTCGGGGTGATCGACGCCGATCGGGCGTTCTGGGGCGATCCGATGGCCGACTGGACGATGTTCGTGCTGTCCAAGTCCGCGTCGCCGGCCAACCGGCCGCTCTACGATCGCTTCTGGGAGGCGTATGGCCGGCCGCCGCAGACGCGGGCCAGCGCGTTCCGGGCGGCCGCGTACGAGGCGATGAACGTCGGGATAGCGCTCCCCTGGGCGGCGCGGCACGGCCACGCCGACCTGGTGGAGCGGGGGAAGCGCGAGCTGCGCGAGGCGCTGGAGGCGCTGCGGCGGCTCCGGCCGTAGGGCGTCCGTACGCGGTGGAGGATGCGCTGTCCGGGAGCCGTCGCCGGTGGAGCGGGGCAGCGAAGGCAGGAACGCACGCGCGGGATGGAGCGTCGCGCGGGGGTCAGGACGAACGCCCGGGGGGAGCGGTGGAGAGGGCGTCGTGCACCTCCTCGCGCGTCCCGGTGCCGGCGAGGACGAGCCATGTCCGGAGCGTCGGCAGGTCGCGCATGGCTTCGACAGCGGAGCGCAGCGATGGAGGCATGGGGCCGAAACGAGCTTCGTACAGCGCGATGGCACCCTGGGCGATCCCCTGCGTGCGTCCCTGCTCGATGAACTGCTCGACGAGCTCCTCGGTGGTCATGACGAACTCCTCTTCCTCCGGCGTCGCCGGCCCGCGCTGTTCGACCTCCGCGCGGAAGCGTAGCAGAGGACCGAGCGCGATGGCGCGCTCCGGCGCATCCTTCGGCAGCTGGCGGAAGTCCTCGATCGCCTCTCGCAAAACGCGCCCACCGCCCATCAGCCGGATCAGCACGGTCGAGCGCACGCGGGGCAGCTCACCGAGCACGACGACGGCGGCCCGCAGCAGGCTCGGTCCTTCGTACACGCCCGCGGGCCAGCCGGCCATCGGCTCCGCCCGCAGACCGTCGAGCACGGCCGTGGGACGGCCCGTCGACAATACCCACAGGAACGGGGGCCCTGCCTCGCGATTGCGGGCCGTGCAGCTTCGCCACAGGGCGAGGTGCTTCTCCACGCACGCGCGCGCCTCGTCGGCGCTCGGCGTATCGCTGTAGGCCTCGATGGTGCACGCCGTCGCCGCGAGGCGGCCCAGGAGCCCGAGCCGCTCTCGACCCGAGGCGCGCGCCGGGTCGGGCTCGTACCACACGTCCGCATGCTGCGCGTCTCCGACGACCTCGGCGTTGGTCACCACCTTGCCTATCGGCGTGAGCCCCTCTTGAGCGATGTCCTTTGCCAGCCGATCGAATCGGTTTCGCATGGCGGGCGCAGGCTGGCACGCCGCGCGGTCGAGATAAAGAAAAAGGCACGCTCAGCCTGCGCGGTGGGACTGAGATGGGGCCTTACGGGCTGCCAGCGTGAAGCATTTGAAATTCGACACATCCTCATGCAGCCGATGGGATGATCGCACCGTCATCAGTCCGCGTCGCCGGCCAACCGGCCGCTCTACGATCGCTTCTGGGAGGCGTATGGCCGACCGCCGCGGACGCGGGCCAGCGCGTTCCGGGCGGCCGCGTACGAGGCGATGAACGTCGGGATCGCGCTCCCCTGGGCCGCGCGGCACGGCCACAGCGACCTGGTGGAGCGGGGGAAGCGCGAGCTGCGCGAGGCGCTGGAGGCGCTGCGGCGGCTCCGGCCGTAGGGCGTCCGTACGCGGTGGAGGACGCGCTGTCCGGGAGCCGTCGCCGGGGGAGCGGGGCGGCGAAGGCAGGAACGCACGCGCTGGAGGGAGTCGTCGCGCGGCGGTCAGGACGAACGCCCGGGGGGAGCGGCGGAGAGGGCGTCGTGCACCTCCTCGCGCGTCCCGGTGCCGGCGAGGACGAGCCATGTCCGGAGCGTCGGCAGGTCGCGCATGGCTTCGACAGCGGAGCGCAGCGATGGAGGCATAGGGCCGAAACGAGCTTCGTACAGCGCGATGGTTCCCTGGGCGGTCCCCTGCGCCACTCCCTGCGCCATCCCCTGTGTGCGTCCCTGCTCGATGAACTGCTCGACGAGCTCCTGGGTGGTCATCACGAACTCCTCTTCCTCCGGCGTCGCCGGCCCGCGCTCGACGACCGCAAGCTGGCACGCCGCGAGGACGAGACCAGAAAAAAGCACGCTCCGCCGGCCCGGCGGTACGGCGATGGGCCCTTACGTGCTGTCGGCGCGATGCGTTTGGAATTCGACACATCCTGTGCGACCGATGGGCCGAGCGCTCCCGTGTATTCATGCCGAACATCGGCCCCGCGATCGCCAGCCGCCCGCGCGAGAGCCACGGGATCTCGCCGCGCCTACCGGCGCGCCCCCCGCAGCATGGGACGCACAGCGCGCCGAAACCCCTTGAAAATAAGGCTTTGCGCGATCGAATCGTCACGGCGAAGTGTCAGGACTCCGCGCCGCTGAGCGCCGCCAAGGTCGAGGGCGCCGTGCTGAGCGGCTCCTCCGACCACGACCCCGTCGAGGTCGAGGCCGACGTTGCGATCCAGCCCCCGTCACCGGGCCCTGGGCGGATGCCGCCCCGCGCTGAGCATCGTCGACCCGAGCGAGACCCGCAAGGGACAGCGCCCATGGCGATGGCTGGGCGGTTACGCAAAAACGACCGAGGAGCCGCTCGCCGTCAGCGTGGCGGCTAGGCACCCTCCCTGCGGGCGCACCGGAACCATGCCCCCTCTTGACACGGAAGAACGTCTTCGCTGGACAGAAGCAACGGACACAACCACAATCTGGCGTCAGGCCGCAGCGGGCATCCCAGCCTACCGACAGCGAGAACCGACGTGACGCGAAACAACGTGTTCATTAGTTATTGCTACGACGACGTAAAGTGGCTTGCGCGGCTCAAAAAGATGCTTCGACCGTTGACCCGCGAGCGAGCGATTTCGGTTTGGGACACCACGCAGATCGGACCTGGGCACAAAAAAAAATGGCGCCAGGAAATTGATGCGGCCATTGATTCCGCGTGTGTCGCAGTGCTTCTAATAAGCTCCAACTTCTTGGACTCCGATCTTATTGTCAACGGTGAACTTCGACGCATTCTTGATTCTGCTTCTCGGCAAGGATTGACAGTGCTTTGGATTTGCGTTGGATCATGTCTCCATGAAGAGACCCCGTTGTGCCACTACTGGGCAGCTAATAACCCGGAGAAGCCATTTGACTCCTATCGCGGAGCACAACGAGACGCCGAGCTCGCGAAGATTGCTCGATTGATTGCAAAGGCCGCGCGAAGTTCAGACGAGGAACACGGCAGTGTACCTCTCGTTCCTCACACCACAAAAATTGTCGCATTACCAGCCCAGACAAACAGCGAAACTTCGGCCGACGGATATGCTGCGCATGCGACAATCGTTGAGGAAATCGAGTCTGTCTCACTCTGGAATCAAGTCGATATGGCAATTAAGCGACGACTAAAACTTCGCGGGAAGATATTGAACCAAACCCCCACGGCTTTAGAATTGAATCGATGTGGCATTCTCGACGAAGGTGGTGCCGCTCTTTATGAGAAGGCGCTTCTGTCTTGCCGTGACCTCTCCCGTTTTCCCGCTTCCGGCGCCCCTTCCGGGATCTCACAAGGTGATACAACGTTGCTTCGTCAGCTGTTGGCAGCAGCAGGCGACTTGAATTATATTGAGCAGCTGTGCGACATGTCCGATGAGCAAGTTGTTGACACGGTATACGACGAGATTTCCGACAAGTCATATGGCCTAATCGATTCGGAGTCGTTCTGCGATGCCATGGCCGATACAAATGCGACGGACTGGGAAATTGATGAGATTGTCATCGACGACGTGAATATTGAAGTGGAGCGAGAGCGTTGTGTGGTTCACTTTCGATTTTTTGCGTCCGGACAGCAGCTGGACGAAAAGATGTACTGCGGCACCCGCATTTGTGGAAGTGCAGATGCCATTGTCAGCGCAGATGGAGACGTTGAATACGAGAATGTCGATGCGAGCATAGAGTACTATGGCGACGACTACGACCCGCACGAGTAGGGCGACCGCACAGTTCGCGGCGGTGCGACAGGACCAAGATATTGCGTGCTGCTCCGAGCACAACGCGCACCTCGACCTCCCTGTGCGGGAACGGCTCGCACCCCAGGCCGGCAACGTGGGCCAGCGGATCGTCGACGGCGACCTCCCGGCGACGAGAGGCATTGTCGTAGTACTTCCCGGCGTGGTGGCCTAGTGGACGGCCACAGCGTCCAGCACGGCCGCGGTGGCGTTCAGGATGGGCTCAAGAGCGCGCTCGTCGAACGCGAGCGAGGTCGACGACAGGCGCCGTCCGCGGCGTCGCCTGCGGGGCGCTGAGGAGCTCCGAGAGGGTGCGAGCGGCGATCTGCGCGGTCGCAAGATCGCCCGCCGCGTGGGCGGCGGTGATGGTCTGCGTCAGGGTCGCGACGAGCACCTGGCGCGGGCTGCCCGCCGGAGACGCAGCGGGCGCTGCTTCGGGTCGAGGAGGGGTCGCCAGCGCTGCCTCTTGCATGGGCGCCGAGGGCATCGCCGGAAGCGTCACGGAATCGTCCGGCCGACCAGAGATCGCGGGGTTAGCGCCCGCGATCGGCGTATTGACGTCGACCTCGATCCCGTCGAAACCCGCGTAAATCCGCTCGATCGTGTCATCCTGCTCCCCCAGACGAGGGGAAGTAGCGCCAGCCCTTCCCATCGAGCCCCGCCCCCAGCGCGGCTCGCCGCGCCCGCCCTTGCGCCGCCCTCGACGCCGGCCCCTCGGCCATGGCATGACGCCCCCATGCCCGAGCGAGCCCTCTCGATCCCCCTCCCCGACGGAAGCGCGGTCTCGGGCGTGCTCCACGCGCCCGCCGCGCGCGCGAAGCGCTCCGGCGTGGCCGTGGTGCTGGGCCACGGGGCCGGCGGCGACATGCACGCGCAGCTCCTGGTCGACGTGGCCAGGGGGCTCAAGGACCGCGGCCACACGGCGCTGCGCTTCAACTTCCCCTACAAGGAGCTCGGCCGCAGGGCGCCCGACAGGCCGGAAAAGCTCGAGATGGCCTACGAGGCGGCCATCGCGCGGCTGCGAAAAGACAAACCCCAGCGGCTCCTGATCGGCGGCAAATCCATGGGCGGCCGGATCGCCTCCCTCCTCGCCGCGCGCGGCGTCCCCTGCGACGGGCTCGTGTTCCTCGGCTACCCGCTGCACCCCGCGGGCAAGCGCGCCCCGCTCCGCGACAAGCACCTCTCGGCCATCGAGGCGCCGATGCTCTTCCTCCAGGGCACCCGCGATCCGCTCTGCAGCCTCGATCTCCTCCGGCCGGTGCTGAAGCGCCTCGGCGCTCGCGCGAGCCTGCATGTGGTGGAGGGCGGCGACCACTCCCTCGAGCTCCTGAAATCCGCCGGACGGACCGCCGACAGCGTGCTCGCCGAGATCCTCGCCGCCATCGACGCCTGGCTCGCGAAGCAGGCCCCCGGCAAGCGCGATGAGCCCCGCCCGCCGGAAGCAGGGCGCGCCCCGCGCAAGCGAGCCGCCGGACGCCGGCCCGCCGCGCCGCGGGCCGCACGTCGACAGCCATGACCGAGCCAGATGGAGGGTGTGAAGCCGATGATCCCGCAAGCGCTGTTCTTCCTGACCCTCGCGTCGACGCTCGGGTGTGGGCTGATCGCGGGGGTGTTCTTCGCGTTCTCGAGCTTCGTGATGCCCGCGCTGGCCAGGCTCCCGCCGGCCGAGGGCATGGCGGCGATGCAGTCGATCAACGTGGTCGTGCTGAATCGCTCATTCCTGGGCGTGTTCGTGGGGACCGCGGGGGCGTGCCTGATCCTCGCCATCGTCTCGATGCTCCGCTGGTCGGAGGCGGGCTCGGCGCTCCGCGTCGCCGGGGGCGCGCTGTACGTCGTCGGCACGTTCCTGGTCACGATGGTGCGCAACGTGCCGCTCAACGATGCGCTGGAGCGGGTCTCGCCGCAGGCCGCGGCGGCCGCGGAGACGTGGGCTCGCTACGTCCCCGCGTGGACGACGTGGAACACCGCGCGGGCGCTCGCGGCCCTCGCGTCCGCCGCCCTGCTCACGCTCGCCCTCGTCCAGAGCGCGCGCGCCGGGTGATCGCGAGTCCGACAGGGAGAGAGCGCGGCGCTGCGCCGCCGATGCCAGAGACGCCATGACGACCCGCGCGTCGTGCCGTCCCCCCGAAGGCAACGGCCGAGTCGGGACGCCGCGACATCGCAGCGAGCCCAGCGCACGATACGACCACGATCGCTCGATCGAGCGGCCGAAGCGGTGGAATTGCAAAAACCGCTCAACGTGGCATATTGGACGTCCCTGCGCAACCCCGTCCAGTCCTTCCCATGTCCACCTCCACCCCCGACCAGCTCTCGATTGGAATTGCCCCAGGAGACGTGCTCCTCGGCAAGTACCGCGTCGAGAGCGTCCTCGGGCGGGGCGCCATGGGGCTCGTCGTCGCCGCGCGCCACCTCGCGCTCGACGATCGCGTCGCGATCAAGGTGCTCCTGCCGCGGTACGTGCAGGATCCAGAGATCCTCCAGCGCTTCCTGAGGGAGGGGCGCGCCGCGGTGCGCATCCGCAGCCCGCACGTCGTGCGCGTCGCCGACGTCGGCACGCTGGAGAACGGCGCGCCGTACATGGTCATGGACCACCTCGAGGGGAAGGACCTCGCCGCCGTGCTCGCGGAGAGCGGGCCCCTCTCGATTCCCCTGGCCGTCGACCTCGTGCTCCAGGCGTGCGAGGCGCTCGCGGAGGCGCACGCGCAAGGCATCGTCCACCGCGACGTGAAGCCGAGCAACCTGTTCCTCACGCGGAACGCGGACGGCTCGCCGTGCGTCAAGGTGCTCGACTTCGGGATCTCGAAGATGTCGCACGCAGAGGACCACGCGCTGACGCGGGTCGGCGGCGTGCTCGGCTCGCCCCTCTACATGTCCCCCGAGCAGCTCCGCTCGGCGAGCGACGTCGACGGCCGCGCGGACATCTATTCGCTGGGCGTCGTGCTCTTCCAGCTGCTCACGGGGCGAACGCCGTTCGTCGCGCTGGAGCTCGCGCAGCTCGTCTATCTGGTCACGCAGGGCGAGCCGCAGCGCCCGCGCGCGCTGCGCCCGGACCTCCCGGAGCCCCTGGAGCAGGCGATCCTCACGGCGATCGCGCGCGATCGCGATCGCCGCTTCCCCACCGCCGCGGACTTCGCGCTCGCGCTCGTGCCCTTCGCCCCGCCGCACCTGCGCGCGGCCGCCGAGCGCCTCTTCGGCGCGCTGCGCGGCGCGCTCCCGGCGGGAGCCCCGCCGCAGGGCGGCGCTGTGCTCGCGGCCTCGGCGCCCGGGGCCGCCACCGCCGCGGCGGCCATGCCCGCCGACGGAGCGCACACGATCGTGCCGGTCGGCACGACGAACCGCAGGCCAGCGTCGCTCGACCGGCGCGTCCTCCCCATCGCGCTCGGGCTCGGCCTCGCGGTCGTGGCCAGCGGCGTGTTCCTCTCGCGCCCATCGCCCGAGACCGCGCCGACCGAGGCCGCGCAGGGCGCTCAGGCGGAGCCCCGCGCCGCGCCCCCGAGCGCCGCGCCTTCCGTGGCCATCGAGCCTTCCGCGAGCGCCGCGCCGTCGCCCGCGGCGGCCGAGCTCCCTCCCGCGGCGGCCGAGCCTCCTCCCGCGGCGGCCAAGCCTTCCGCGAGCGCCGCGCCGCCGCCCGGCGCCGCGCCCGGCGCGTCGGCCGACGGGCAGCACGACCAGGCGCGCGCCACGCCCACCGCGGCGCCGAGGCCCGCGAAGCCGAGCGGCTCGGCTCCCCCGAAGCGCAGCGCGCCGCCCCCGAAGCGGCCCACCGGCGCGGATCCCTTCCAGCGCGATGTCTTCTGATACCCTCGCCGACACGATGACGCCGCCGCAGACGAGGAGCCGAGCGACGCGCGGGCCCAGGTGGATCGCATGCCTCTGCGCGATCGGCGCCGGCCTGACGGCGACGATCGCGGGAGGCCCCGCGGCGAGGGCCGACGACAAGGCGGGCGCCGTGGCGCTGTTCCGGGAGGCGGGGGCGCTCGTCGACGCCGGCCAGGCGGCGCGCGCCTGCCCCAAGTACGAGGAGAGCCTGCGCCTCTACGACAGCGTCAACACCCGGTACTTCCTCGCCGATTGCTACGAGCGCGTCGGCAAGATGGCGTCGGCGTGGGCGCAGTTCCTCGAGGTCGCCGCCCGGGTGCGCGCGAGCGGCGACCCGGCGAAGGAGGCGAAGGCGCGCGAGCGCGCGGCGGCCGTCCAGCCGAAGGTCTCGCGCCTCACGGTGGTCGTCGAGGCCGCGAGCACGCCGGGCCTCGAGGTGAAGCGCGACGGCAGGCCGGTCGGCCCCGGCCAGTGGGGCGTGCCCATGCCCGTCGACGCGGGGACCCACGTCGTCGAGGCGAGCGCGCCGGGCAAGCGGGCGTGGACGGCGCAGATCGCGGTCGAGCCGGGCGGCGCGACCTCGACCCTCGTCGTGCGCGCGCTGGAGGACGACCCCGCGTCGGCGGACGCGGGCGGCGACGGCAGCGGGCGCCGCACGCTCGCGCTCGTGACGGGCGGCGCGGGGATCGTGGCCGTGGGCGTCGGGACGGCGCTCGGCTTCGCGGCGAAAGCGCGGTTCGACGAGTCGCGCCCGTTCTGCAACGGCGACCGCTGCGACCAGCGCGGCATGGACATCCGCGACGGCGCCGTGGCGCGCGCCAACGTCGCGACGGTGGTCTTCGGCGTCGGCCTCGCGGCCATCGCCGGCGGCGGCGTGCTCTGGCTGACCGCGCCGAGCCCGTCGAAGGGCGCGTCGGTCGGGCTGACACCCACGCTGGGCGGCGCGCTCGTGCGAGGCAGCTTCTGATGCGCCTCCGGGTGCTCGCCGCCGGCCTCTGCGCCTCGGTGCTCGCCGCCGGGTGCGGCCTCGTCCTCGGCATCTCGTCCGGCGAATACGACCCCGACCCGTTCGGCCTCGATGGCGGCGCCGCGGGCGCTGGCGGCACCGCGGGCTCTGGCGGCGCCGCGGGCACGGGCGGCGCCGCGGGAACCGGGGGCGCCGGCGCCTCAGACGCCGGGGCCGAGCCGCCTCCCTGCACGGCGCTCCTGGACGACCTCGAGGACGGCGACAGCGCGATCCTCCGGTGCCAGGGCCGCGTCGGCAGCTGGTACACGTACAACGACGGCACCCGGAGCGGCACGCAGACGCCTTTGCCCGGCCGCCCCTTCGTCCCGGTCTCGCCCGGGCACGACCCGAGCAACTACGCCGCCCACGTCGCCGGAAGCGGCTTCGTCACGAGGGGGGCCGGGATGGGGTTCGACCTCAACCTCGCCCCGGGAGGAGCGAAGTTGAGCTACGACGCCTCCGCCTACGTGGGCCTGACCTTCTGGGCCAAGGCGGCGGCGCCGACGCACATCTACGTGAACTTCCCCGACCGCAACACCGATCGCGAAGGCGGCGTGTGCGAGGGCTCGGGCTGCGGCGACCACTTCGGCGAGGGGCTCGACCTCACGACCGAGTGGGCGCAGTACACCGTCATGTTCTCCGTCCTCAGCACGGACGGCTGGGGCGTCCCGGCGCCCCCGGCGTTCGACGCCGCGCACGTCTATTCGATCGAGTTCCACACGGCGAAGTCGACCGTGTTCGACATGCTCGTCGACGACATCGCGTTCGTCCCCTGAGCTGCGCGCGCGGCGCTCGCTCAGGGCTCCGGCGAGTCGATGCGCATGAACGAGAGGGTGCGGAACGTGCGCTTGCTGAGCTTCCAGCCCGAGTTCGTCAAGACCGCCTCGTTCTCGTAGGTGCCATGCGCGACCTGGACGCTGCTCAGCGGGTCGTAGACGTGCGTCGCGATCAGGTAGGAGGTGATCTTCGCCCGGCGGCCGCCAGGGAGGATGTCGATACGAACGTTGCTGATCAGGTGCTGCGTGCCCACGTAACCGGACTCCGCGAACAGGACGTCGATGAAATCGGCCCAGGCCTCGGCGCTGGGCACCGAGACCACCGGCGGGTCGCCCGGATCGGCGCCGGCTTCCCAGATGAGGACGGGCGCGTCCTCGGTGAAGCACCTCGCGTAGATCGCCTTGCCCGTCTCCAGATCACCGCGGCCGATCGCGTCGGTCCCGGCCGCGTAGCAGTACTCGAGCTGCTCGATCTCCTGCAGCGCCTTGAGCTCCGGCAGGCCGTTCGGGGGCGTGCCCTCCGCGGGCTTCGCGATCGACATGGTGACGGCGCCCGCCAGCGCGAGCGCGGAGGCCGCCGGCAAGGCACGACGCAGAAAGCCGCTGAAACGATCGCCGTTCGTGCTCATGGAACTCACCCCTTTCGGTGGGCGTATGCAAGTCGCCAAGGATCAAAGATATAACCTAAATATCTTAACAAACTCCGTCAAGGACAGATTGCCCCGAGCTTCAGGATCTGACGCGAGGGCGTCGCGTCATCGCGTCATCACGTCATCGTGTGATCATGTGGCAGGTTCGACGGTCGAGCTCCACAGGTTCGGGCGCACGTGCGGAGCCGTCGTCCGCCCGGCGCTCGCCGGCGACGTCGACGTACGCTGTCAGATTGTCCACCTCGCGCCACCTCGCGCCGCGCGGCCAGCGCTGGTGAGCCGCGCTACACGCGCGCTACGCGGCGCTCCGGCGCATGCTGCGAATGCAGTGCTCGAGCCCCTGGCGCAGCGTCGAGCGCGTCTCGATCGACGAGAGATCCACGCCCAGCCCGACGATGGTCTGGGCGATCGCCGGGTGGATGCCCGTGATGATCCCCTCGGCGCCGAGGAGCTTGATGGCCGCGGAGAGCTTCAAGAGGTGGTTCGCCGTCTCCGTGTCCATCGCGTCGATCCCGGTGAGATCGAGGATGGCATAGCGCGCCTGCGTCCGGACGACCTCGCGGAGCACGCCTTCCATCACGTCGGCGGCGCGCGTGCTGTCGAGCATGCCCACGAGGGGCAGCGTGAGCACGCGGTCCCACACCTGGATGATCGGCGTCGACAGCGAGCGGATGACCTGCTGCTGCCGCTCGATGAGATCGAGCTTCGCGCGGAGCTCCTGCTCGATCCGCTTCGAGGCCGTGACGTCGAGGGTGACCCCCGCGACGTGGGTGACGTCGCCGCGCTCGTTCTGGATGGGCAGATACCAGGCCTCCCAGTGGACGCCGTCGATCTCGTTCACGAAGGTCGACATCGTGCCCTCGAGCGCCTTGCGCAGGACCGCCGTGCCCGACTCCGGGTAGATCTCGAAGATGTTGAGGCCGACGAACTGCCCCGGCTTGAGCCCCGCGGACTCGAGCCCCTTCCCGTCGTGGAGGACGAATTCCCCCCGCGCGTCGATCGCCCACAGGCAGACGGGGAGGTGGTCGTTGATCGCCCGGAGGAGCTTCAGCTGTATCTCGTGCTGGATGCGCTCCTCGGCGTCGCGGAGCGTTCCATAGACCTCTTCCTTCTCGGGCACCCATCGCGCGTCGCACTGGAAGTACTTGAAGGATCCGTCGGCCGTCTTCAGCCGCACGTCGACGGTTATGGGCTCCGCCGCGGCGCGGACACGCCGCCACGCCTCGTCGAACGAGCGCCTGTCGTCCGGATGAACCAGGGGGCCGAGCCCTGCTGCAGACTCCCCGTCGAGGAGCTCGGCGCCCATCGCGCGCGTGAGCGCGCGGCTCGCGCGGAGCAGCGCGCCACCCTCGCCGGCGATGAAGACCAGCTCCGTACAATGCAGGAAAAAGTCGTCGAGCGTGCTGGTCGTGCTGTCTGGCTGTGGCATGTCCAGCTTGGCAGACTACCTCGATCGAGCCGTCAGTGTCGAGGATCCATATCGAGCAGACGGGTTACCGGCGCGCCTAGAACGCTCCCCCACGCTCGCCCGCTCGGGGCCTCTTGGGTGCTCTGTGTGCTGCCGTACTCACGTGTCGATTGGGACGGCGCGCGTCCAGGTTGCCCGGGGGATGCCGCGAGGCGCCATCCACGAGGCGCCGCGGCTCCCCCGCTCCTCCCGATACCTGGATAGAGAGCGCCGCGACGGCGATCGCAGCGCCGACAGCCATCGAGCGGCCGGCGTGCACCATGGTGGGACAACGGCGCACCGTCTCTCGCTGCCACCGCCGTGTGCCCGCCAGCCGTCGAGCGAAGGCACGTACACGACAACTGTGCAGCTTCGCCGGCGCCGGCGGCCGCCCCCCCGATCCGCGGCGGAGCACGGCAACGGCACGCGGCATCGCACCGCCGCCGGGTGAGGCATTTTGCTCCACAGGGCGCTCGGTGAGGCGCTTTTGCGCCATGCAATGCTCGTCGGCCTATCGGGCGAGAGCGGGCGCCGAGCGTCATTGGCCTCGCGGCTGAGGCCGTCGCAGCGAAACAAGATGATGGCATTGCATCATGAAACCTTCTGGTTCCAGGCCATGGAAACCCGTTGCGAACGTGGTCGAGCATGGTAAGCCAAGCAGGCTTCATCGTCGTAGCCGCGCGATCATCGTCGATCACCGTCAATCGCCGTCGATTGTCAAATTCCGTCGCGAGCCAGGTCGGACGAGGCCCTACGAAATCGATGCCAGGACGTCGCTTCGGCCTCGCCCGGGATGACCTTTCGGCGAGCAAACGGACTGCCAACATGGATGGAACGATCATGAAGAGACATGGATGTTCTCGGTACTGGTTGACCGGACTGGCCACGCTGGCGCTCTTCCCTGCCGGCTGCATCGACGATCCAGGCGCAGACCCGGAGGCGCTCGACACCGACGAGGCGGCCGCCGTGACGGGCGCCCCGTTGACCAGCGTCGCGTCCGGGAAATGCCTGGACGTGAAAGGGAGGAGCACCACGACAGGGACCGCCCTGCAGATCTACACCTGCAATGGACAGGACAACCAGAGCTTCAATTTTACATCCGCAGGTGAGCTCCAGGTCTACGGCGGCACCCGGTGCGTCGAGCCGGCGAACGGCGCGACCACCGCGGGGACCAAGGCCGTGATCGCCAATTGCAGCGGCCAGGCTCGCCAGAAATGGACGAGGAGCTCGGCCGGCGCCATCGTCCACCAGCAGTCCGGGCTATGCCTGGACGTGGAGGGGCAGCGGACGACCAACGGCACCGCCGTTCAGATCTGGACCTGCAACAACCAGACGAACCAGCGATGGTCGTCGACGGGGTCGGGCTGCAGCTCGGGGGTCTGCGAGGTCGTCCAGGTCGCCACGGACACCGACCTCCCGTGGGGCCTGGTCTCGCTGCCGGACGGCACGGTCCTTTACAGCCGGAGGGACGCGGACGACATCGTCCAGCTCAACCCGAGCACCGGCGCGAAGACCTCGATCGGCACGGTGCCGAACGTCGCGGGCACGGACGGCGAAGGGGGCCTGATGGGGCTGGCCATCGCGCCGACGTTCGAGACCGACCGCTGGCTCTACATCATGCACACGTCGCCCACGGACAACCGGATCGTGCGGATCCAGGTCGTCGGCAACCAGCTCGACACGTCCACCGAGCAGGTGCTGATCTCGGGCATCCCCCGCAACAAGTACCACAACGGCGGCCGGCTGCGGTGGGGGCCGGACGGCAAGCTCTACGCGACGACGGGCGACGCGCAGAACGCGAACCTGGCGCAGGACACGAGCAGCCTCGCCGGGAAGGTCCTGCGGCTCGATCCCGACGGCAGCGTCCCGTCGGACAACCCGTTCGGGAACTACGTGTGGAGCTACGGCCACCGGAACCCGCAGGGGCTGGCGTTCGACTCCGCGGGTCGGCTCTGGGAGCAGGAGTTCGGCAACACCGTGATGGATGAGACCAACCTCATCCAGAAAGGCGGCAACTACGGCTGGCCGAACTGCGAGGGCACCGTCTCGCAAGGCGGCAGCGGGTGCGGCACCGCGGGCTACATCGCGCCCAAGCTCACGTACCCGACCTCCGAGGGGTCGTGCAGCGGGATCGCGATCGTGGACGACGTCTTCTACGCCGCGTGTCAGCGGGGGACACGGATGTACCGCGCGGTCATCAGCGGGAGCAGCCTCACCAGCGTGCAGCAGCTGTTCGTGGGCACCTACGGCCGCCTCCGCACCGTCGAGCCCACCCTCGACGGCAATCTCTGGCTGACGACGACCAACACCGGGGGCACGGACAGCGTCCCCAACAACAGCAACGAGCGCATCTTCCGCGTCATCCTCGGCGACTGAGCCGGGATCAGAACGGGGTGCCGCCGTCCTCGGGGACGATGATCGATTTCAGCGCCCCGTCCTGGCAATCCGCCTGCAAACGGAAACCCTTCTCGGCGTCCGACAGATCGAAGCGGTGGGTGACGATGGAATCGACGTCCACCGCGCCCTCGGCGACCATGTGGATCGCCCGCGGGTACACATGCCCCATGCGCCGGGAGAACTTCACCTTCAGCCCCTTGCGGCGGCACAGCGCCGCCGGCAAGGCGTAGCGGTCGCCCTCGGGGATGCCCGCCAGCAGGATCCGCCCGCCGATGCGCGCGGCTTCGGCCGCGTGGTGGAAGCCGTCGGGCGAGTTCGTCGCCTCGAGCACGAGATCGGCGCCCCGGCCGCCCGTCCACTCCAGGACGGCCGCCAGCGCCGGCGCCGCGTCGTGCGCGCCCAGCCGACGCGCCGCCTCGGCCCGGTAGGCCACGGGATCGATGGCGAAGACGCGGGCGGCGCCCGAGCGGCGCGCGAGCTGGACCAGGCACAGGCCGATCGGCCCGCAGCCCAGCACCACCACCGTCTCCTGCAGGTGGGGCCGGGCGAGGTCGATGGCGTGGATCGCGACGCCGAGCGGCTCCAGCATCACCGCCCGGCGCACCGAGAAGCCCGCCGGGACCGGCACGACCTGGTCGGGATGCACGACGACCCGCTCCGTCATGCCGCCATGGAGCGGCGGCGCCCCCAGAAACTCCACGAAGGGGCACAGGTTCACGTGGCCGCGCTGGCACCACTCGCAGCGGCCGCAGGAGTGCGCGGGGTCGACGGCGACCAGCTGCCCCCTGGACAGGCCCAGCTCCGGATGGTCCTGGACGACCCAGCCGGCGAGCTCGTGTCCCGGCACGAAGGCGCGGTGGATCTGCGCCGAGCCGATCCCCCCCTCCAGGTAATAATGCAGATCGCTGCCGCAGATCCCGCAGCCGGCGACCTGGATCATCACCATGCCGTCGCGCGGCTGCGGAGGCTCGACCTCGCCGAACCGGACGTCGCGGATGCCGTGGATGAAGGTTGCGCGCACCGCCTCACTCTTCCCTTTCGCCGCCCCCGCCGGTGCCCGGCCTCTCCGAGCTGAACAACCGTGCGGGCGCGAAGGCGCATGTAATCTTCCTCGGCGAGCGCTTGTCAACCCACGTTCCGGATCGCTGGCGGCGGCCACCTCGACGCGCGACGCAATGGTAAGTTAGACTAACTATTCTTTTGGGAGGAGTCGAACCGCATGACGCCCGTCAGCGGATGAGCCCGTTCGCGCGGAACATCCGCTCGTAGATCGCGCGAATCACGGGTTCCTTGTGCTTGTTGTAGTCCATCACCATGCCGCTCCCCGCGGAGATCGCGGACGCGGCCGCGAGCTTCGCCCGGCGGTAGAGCTCGAGATCCTCCGGGTGCTCGGTGAGCCACTGGCGGAACATCCGGTGGCGGATCACCTCCGGGCAGTCGGGGCCGAAGACATGCACGTTGCTGTTCGGCTCGGCGAGCTGGAGGCACCGATGCTCGTGCCACTCCGGCTCGCGAATGACCAGCGTGAACCCGGCGCTCGACAGCGCGGGGACGTACGCGCGCTCGTCGGCGGGATCGGCGACGGTGAGGTCGACGTCGATCGTCGGCTTGGCGGGCAGCCCTTTCACCGAGGTCGAGCCGACGTGCTCGATCGCCAGGGCGGCGCCGCCGAGGGCGGCGCGGATCTTCCGCGCGACAACGTCGAAGAGCGCCGGCCAGCGCTCGTCGTAGTCGACGACGGCGATCGGCGACGGCGCCGGTGGGCCGTTCACCCACGGGTTCTGATCGGGCGCGGGCTCGTGGTGCTTCGTGATCTCCTCTGCGGTGGGCACGGCGCGAGTATAGGCGCGCCGTGCTCCGCGTCCCGTGGGAAGATCGGATCGAGCCTCGATCCCGCGGCGAGGAAGCTGGAGATCGGCCCGAGCCGAGCCCGCGGCGAGGGAGCGCGAGATGAGATCCGCGCCCGCCGGAGGCCGCGATCATCGATAGCGCGGCGGCGCGTTGGCGATGTAGGCGAGCAGCTCGTCCTCGCTGTCGCTGATGATGCGATCGACGCCGTCCTCGCGGCTATGGCGCCGGACCTGCAGCGCCCCGGCGGAGGTCGCCACGAGGACGGCCACGCACCCGAAACCGCGCACCGCGGCCGTCCGCAGCCGCAGCGTCGCCTCTTCGAATTGCGGATCGTTTCGCCCCGGGGCCGCGCGAATGTCCAGGAGCAGCGACATCGCGCTCCGGTCGACCGGGGCGAGCGCAGCGATGATTTCCAGGCACTTCTGCTCGATCTGCTCGAGGGAATCGAACGGCGCGGCGGTCCGCGTGACCCGCACGATCCTCGCTATGGGATCGACGGCCACGATGAAATGGACGTTGCGCAGGACCTCGGGCATGAGCGCTCCACCATCGTACCGTGGATCCCGCCCGAGGCAGGTCGCTTGCGCGGGCTCGAAAGATACGACGTCGAGCTCGGCCCCCGATTCTGAGCAGCCCAGGAATCTCTGCCGCGCCCGCGCCATAGGGTCGTGTCCGCTGCGCCGGGACACCAGGGTTGTGCCCCCGCGACGCCCGCACACGATGGCTGTGCCCGGCGGCCGTCGCTGTGCACGGCGTGGCCATCCGCGCCCGGGCCGCCGCTCGAAAGCCGCGGCGCGGCGCGTGGCATCCTCCGTGCTCGCGCCGCAGCGCGTGGCGCCGGCGCTCGTCGCCGCGCCGGTCGGGGAGCTCGCATGCCGCTACGGATCGAGGAGTACGCGCTGCTCGGGGACACACAGACCGCGGCGCTGGTCGGGCGCGACGGCTCCATCGACTGGCTGTGCCTGCCGCGCTTCGATTCGGCCGCCTGCTTCGCCGCCCTGCTCGGGGCGCCGGAGCACGGCCGCTTCCGGATCGCGCCGAAGGACCCGGCGCCCCGCGTCGCGCGCCGCTACCGCGAGGGCACGCTCGTGCTCGAGACCGAGTTCACCACGGCCGAAGGCGCGGTCCGGCTCGTGGATTGCATGCCGCTGCGCGGGAGGGCGCCGGACGTGGTGCGCGTCGTCGAGGGCGTGCGCGGCCGGGTCCCGGTCTCCCTGGAGCTCATCATTCGCTTCGATTACGGCTCGATCGTGCCCTGGGTGCGCTCGATCGGCGGCGCGCTGCGCGCGGTGGCCGGGCCCGACGCGCTGATCCTGCGCGCGGGGGTGCCGCTCCGCGGCGCGGGGCTCACCACGGTCGCCGACTTCGACGTCCACGCGGGACAGCGCATCCCCTTCGTGCTCACGTGGCACCCGTCGCACGAGCCGCCGCCCGAGGCGCTCGACGCCGAGCGCGAGGTGCAGAACGCCGAGGCGTGGTGGCGCTCCTGGTCGAGCCGCTGCGCCCACGCCGGACCGTGGAGGGAGGCGGTCGTCTCGTCGCTCGTCGCCCTCAAGGCCCTCACCCACGCGCCCACCGGCGGGCTCGTCGCGGCGCCGACGACCTCGCTCCCCGAGTGGATCGGCGGCGTGCGCAACTGGGACTACCGCTTCTGCTGGCTGCGCGACGCGACCCTCACGCTCTACGCGCTGCTGCTCGGCGGCCACAGCGACGAGGCCGAGGCCTGGCGCGACTGGCTCCTGCGCGCCATCGCGGGCGACCCCTCGAAGCTCCAGATCCTCTACGGCATCGCGGGCGAGCGGCGGCTCCGCGAGGTCGAGCTCCCCTGGCTGCCGGGCTACGAGGGCTCGCGGCCGGTGCGCGCCGGCAACGCCGCGGTCGCGCAGCTCCAGCTCGACGTCTACGGCGAGGTGATGGACACGATGTACCAGGCGCGCCGCACCGGCCTCGCGCCGGAGCCGGAGGCCTGGCGCCTCCAGCGCAAGCTGATGGACTTCCTCGAGTCGAACTGGCGCCGGCCCGACGAGGGCATCTGGGAGGTGCGGGGCGGGCCGCGCCCCTTCACCTATTCGCGGGTGATGGCCTGGGTCGCGTTCGATCGCGCCGTGAAGACCGTGGAGCAGCTCGGGCTGGAAGGCCCGGTCGACCGCTGGCGCGCGCTGCGCGACGCGGTGCACGCCGAGGTGTGCGAGAAGGGGTTCGACCGGGGCCGCGGCGCGTTCACGCAGTCGTACGGCAGCCAGGTGCTCGACGCGAGCACGCTGCTCATCCCGCTCGTCGGCTTCCTCCCGCCGGACGACCCGCGCGTCGCGGGCACGGTGCGCGCGATCGAGCGCGAGCTCCTGCGCGGGGGCTTCGTGCTCCGCTACCCGACCGGCCCGGCGGGGGCGGTCGACGGCCTGCCCGGCGGCGAGGGGGTGTTCCTCGCGTGCAGCTTCTGGCTGGCGGACTGCTATGCCCTCATGGGCCGCGCCGCCGAGGCGCGGGCGCTGTTCGAGCGGCTGCTCGCCCTGCGCAACGACGTCGGCCTGCTCTCGGAGGAGTACGACCCCGCGAGCGAGCGGCTGCTCGGGAACTTCCCCCAGGCGTTCAGCCATCTGGCGCTGGTCGACACCGCGTTCAATCTTGCCCTGGACCGCGAGGGGCCCGCGGCTCATCGATCTCGTTGAGGCTCACACGAAGAAAGGAGAGCTCGATGCGCGCCATCACGGTCGAGCCCGGCAAACCGAGCTCCGGGCGCCTGGAAGACATCCCCGAGCCGCCCAGCGCGCACGGGCCGGTGCTGGTCAAGACGCTCGCCGTCGGCGTGTGCGGCACGGACGTCGAGATCGTGGGCGGCGGTTACGGGTGGGCGCCGCCGGGCAAGGCGCGGCTCGTGATCGGGCACGAGTCGCTCGGCGAGGTGCTCGAGGCGCCGCCCGGGAGCGGGCTCGACCGGGGCGACTGGGTGGTGGGGATCGTGCGCCGCCCCGATCCGGTCCCGTGCGCGAGCTGCGCGGCGGGCGAGTGGGACATGTGCCGCAACGGCCGCTACACCGAGCGCGGCATCAAGGCGATCGACGGCTACGCCTCGGAGCGGTACCGCATCGAGCCCGAGTTCGCGGTGGTCGTCGACAAGAAGCTCGGCGAGCGCGGCGTGCTGCTCGAGCCGGCGAGCGTCGTGGCCAAGGCGTGGGACCAGATCGAGCGCATCGGCGCGCGGACGAGCTGGAAGCCGCGGAGCGTGCTCGTCACGGGGGCGGGCCCCATCGGCCTGCTCGCGGCGCTGCTCGGCGTGGAGCGCGGCCTCGAGGTGCGCGTGCTCGACCGGGTGACCGAGGGGCCGAAGCCCGGCCTCGTGCGCGATCTCGGGGCGACGTACCACGCGAGCAGCGTGCAGGAGGCCGGGGCGGGCGTGGACGTGGTCATCGAGTGCACGGGCGTCGGGCGGCTCATCTACGACGCGATGCTGGTCGTGGCGCCGGTCGGCCTCGTGTGCCTCGCCGGGGTGTCGTCGGGCGGGCGGACGCTCCCGGTCGACGTGCAGGGGCTGAACCGCGAGATGGTGCTCGAGAACACGGTCGTCTTCGGCACGGTCAACGCGAATCGGCGGCACTACGAGGCGGCCGCCGCGTCGCTCGCCCGGGCGGATCAAGGCTGGCTCGACCGCCTCCTCACCCGCCGGGTCCCGCTCGACCGCTGGGCCGAGGCGCTCGTGCGAAAGCCGGCGGACGTGAAGCCCATCATCGCCTTCGCGTGAGCGCGCCGGCGCCGCCGGAGGAGGGACCTCTCGGGCCCGCGGAAGACGGCCCTTGTGGGTCACTCGATAGCGCAGTCGGGCGCCGAGCTCGGGTCCGCGACCCACGCCGCGAGGCGCGCGGTCCCGGCGTCGCCCCACGCGTCGTGCGCCAGCTGGTTGAGCCGGCACCACTCATGGCGTGTCTGCTGGACGGCGAGCGACTTCGCCGCCAGGTGCTGCGCCGTGCGATCCGTCAATGATGTTTTGTCCTTGCTGAGCTCGTCGTGCGTCATCGCGACCGGAGGCGGACAGTAGTCCCCCTGCTCGTACTCGACCGTACCCGAGACGAGCCCATAGGCCTTCTTCCGCTCGACCCGGACCGTCACGATGGCGTATTCCGGGTACGGTGCGCGGGCGTCGCGCGTCACCGCCGCTCGCTTCGGCTTGTCGCCCTGCACGACGATGAAGCCCGTCGACGGGATCGCGGAATACGGCACGAGCGCGGGGAAAGCGGTGAGCGACTCGTCCACGAGGACGTCGCCGCCGAGCTCGACCCAGTTCGTGTGTGCGTAGAAGTCCTGCACCGCGTGGAGCGAACGCCCGAAGGCCAGCATGGCCCGGGCATCCCCATCCAGGAGCGGAATGCCCGGGCCCAGCGCGCGCACCGCCTCGGCTTGACTCGCGGCGACGAAGGCGGCGCCTCCGCTGAAGTTGCAGTCATCGAAGTGGGCGGCGTTGCTGAAATGGAACGCGACGTCCGTGGACACGTTCCCGACCTTCAGGGCTGTGAGCACGGAAGGCTTCAGGAACGACAGGGCCGTGTAGGTGATCTCCTCGTGGTTCGGCTCGCCGGGCGCCGTCGAGAATGCATCGGCGCTCTCGTCGAGCGCCTCCGCGGTTTCAACTTCGCCGACGCAGCCGAGCGTCAGCGAGAGACCCATGATTGCCAGTCCGAGAGCGGTGTGTCGATGCATGTTCCGTGAGATTGCAAGTCACGATCCAGGCGTGCGGGCTGAGCGTCTGTTGAAAAAAGCGCACGAGAGGGGTTTGCGACGATGCGCCGGAGCCCGATGAGGACATGTCATCACGTGTCGTTACCTTTCACGCGCGACCTGCACGCACGCCCCACTGCGACAATTCGCCACGTGCTTTGCACAGGAGGAGTGTCGGTCGAGGCGCTCCAGGGACGTCCGGCCGACGCGCTGGCGCGATGGCGAGGTCGATCGGAGCGCAGGCCGCGCTCGACCTGCGGATTGCCTCCGGATCGAGATGAACCCCGCGGATCGTGTGTGAGAGCCCGCGCGGGCTCCAGCCCCGGACGCCCTCCCCCGGTCTTCTTGACACGGCGGGGCGGCTGTCAGCTACACTACGGTTCCACGATGACCAGGGGCGGTAGGCAATTCCGTGAGCTGGGGTGCGCGATGGCCCATGGACTGGCCGGGTGGCTCGCGCTGATGGCCGCCGTCTGGATTCGCTACTGGACCACGAAAGCCGCGGGGCCGTTCCCGACCGCCCCGTGGGTGGCCGGGGCGCTCGGGGCAACCGCGATTGCGGTGTACGCTCGCAACCTCGCGCAGAGCCCTGGTCGCCTCGCCTTTGCTGCGCTCCGGACGGCTGCCCATCTGCTGTTCGGCATGGGGGCACCTGCAGCGGCGTTGCTCATGGGCCTCCTCGCCGCTCCCCACGGGATGTCGGCGCTCCCCCGGCTCGGTCTCCCGCTGCTGGCGCTATGGACGGCAGCGATTGTGGGTCACGTCCTCCTCTGGTTCATCATCGTTCCGCGCGACTCCACCCGGACCGCGCCGGACCGACCGGACGCGACGTCCTGACCTGGAGAGCCCGGCGCAGCGCTACGGCAAGCTGAACGCGAACAGCGTGTTGCCCGGCGTGCCGATCCCGAAGCTCTCGTAGCCGCTCCCCCAGTACACCCTGCCGCGCGCCACCGCCGGCCCGGCGCTGACCGAGCCGTCGGCCGGATGGCTCCAGAGGATCGCGCCCGTCGCGGCGCTCAGGGCGTGCACGTTGCCGCTCATCGAGCCGGCGTAGACAACGCCGTTCGCGACCGTCAGCGGCCCCCGATCCTGCGCGCCCGGCGTGGGATCGGGCGTCTGCCACAGGATGTCGCCCGTCGCGGTGTCGAGCGCGCTCCACGATCCCCACGAGACGACCTGGCCGGAGGGCTCCAGCGTGTACTCGACCCCGCCGTTGTTGCCGATCGGCACGTAGATCCGGCTCTCGTCCACGGCGACTCCCCACATGATGCCGCCCAGCTCCCCGCCGGGGCCGACCAGCGTGCTCCACACCACGCTCCCGTCGTCCCGGTCGAGCGCCCAGAAGATGCCGCTCTTCTGGCCGGCGCCGACCAGATCGCGGCGCTCCGCCCCCGCGCCGGCCGAGAACAGCGTGGCGCCCGTGCCGAAGTCGTAATCCGGGCCCGCCGGATCAGGGCACCAGTCGCCGCCGAAATAGCACGCCCCCGTCCATGCATCGAAGCCCTGGAGCCGCCGCGCCCACTTCAGCGCGCCGGTGTCGAGGTCGAGCGCGAGGATCGCATCGATGTAGTTGTCGGCCGGGAGGCAGGCCTCCACGGCGAGGGCGTCGTCGCCGGCCGCCTCCACGCACGCGGAGACGGCCGGAGGCACGGTGTAGTTGTTGCCGGTCGTCACGTACAAGGTGCGACGCCCGAGGTCGATCGCGGGCGCGCCGCCCCAGACGGCGCCGCCGGTGAAACCGGCGGGGACCAAGTAGCGCTGCCAGAGCACCTCCCCGGTCACCGCGTCGAGCGCGACCACGCTGCCGCGGAACGAGCAGCACGGATACGCGTTGTCCGCGGCGAAGAGCTCCTCGCGCGAGGAGACGCCCACGTACACGCGCCCGCCGTGCACGACGGGAGACTGCGTGATGATCGCCGCGGGGTGCGGGTCGAGCTGCGTCTTCCACAGGAGATCGCCGGTGCGGCTGTCCACGGCGAGCATGTGCGCGCCGGCCTGGGTGCCGACGAACAGCATGTGGCCGTGGAGCGCGGGGCTCGTGCGCGAGACGGCGTCCGCCGTGCCCGTGAGGCTGGGGATCGCGCGCGTCCAGATCGGGACCCCGGTCTCGGCGTCGAGCTTGTACAGGTTGCCGCCCCCGTCCGGAAAGTACACCGCGCCGTGGTCGACCGCCGGCGTCGCGGGGACGATGCCAGTCGTCGTGAAGGCCCACTTCACGGAGAGCGAACCGACGTTCGACGTCCCAATCTCGTTCTCGCCGGTCGCGTGGTGCGTATTGGCGAGATCCCTGCCGTACATCGTCCAGCGCCCGGTGCCCGTGCCCATGGCGGTGCGACCTTGGGCGATATAGAGCCCGGCGAGACATGCGGCGGCCGCGACCGCGGACCGCGCCCAGAAGATGCGCTTCATGATGATCCTCCTGGGGTATCGAGGTGAGCGGCGCTCGGCGGCCCGGCTCGTTCGTTCCGCCGCTGCTGCAACACGACGCCCCGGACATACGTCACGCCGGATCTGGCTGCGTGTCAATCGGATAGAGAGGGTGGCCGAAGCGCCCATGACATGGCCGAGGTACGGATACCGCGACGCAGGTTTGAGCACCTCGGGATAGCCTGCGGCTCACCGCCGCGCGCGGCAGGCGCGCTGCTGCGGCCGCAGCAGGGTGCGGGACGCCTGCCCGGCGCGCAGCGACGTGACAAGCGCCGTCGCGTCCGCGCCGCGCCTCGCCGCCGGTCCCGCCGCGCGTCGCGCCACCGCCGCTGCGCTGCCAGCGCGCCGCGCGCCCCCCGCCGCGACCCGAGCGCGCGCAGCACGGAGCGCGTGTGGCCCGGCGAATGCTACACACTCGCCCCGTGACCTCACCCCTGCTCTCGCCTTTCTCCTTCCCGAACGGCCTCACCGCCAGGAACCGCGTCTGGCTCGCCCCGCTCACGAACGGGCAAAGCCACGACGACGGCTCCCTGGGCGACGACGAGCTCCGCTGGCTCTCCTACCGCGCGCAAGGCGGCTTCGGCGTGGTCGAGACCTGCGCCGCCCACGTCGCCGAGGACGGCCATGCCTGGAAGGGCGAGCTCGGCGTCTTCGCCGACCGGCTCTTGCCCGGCCTGCGCCGGCTCGCGGCCGCGGTCGCCGCCCCCGGCGCCCTGGGCCTCGTCCAGCTCTTTCACGGCGGCCTCCGCGCCAATCCGCAGGTGTCCGGCCTGCCCACGTGGAGCGCCAGCGCCGTCGCCGAGCCGGACCTGCCCGTCCCCCGCGCCGCCACCGAGCAAGACATCCTCGGCGTCATCGAGCGCTTCCGCGACGCGGCGGCGCGGGCGCTCCTCGCCGGCTTCGCGGGCGTCGAGCTGCACGGCGCGCACGGCTACCTCCTCGGCCAGTTCCTGTCCGCCACCCAGAACCGCCGCACGGATCGCTGGGGCGGCGCGTGGGAGAACCGGGCGCGCCTGCTGCGCGAGACCCTCCGGGCGGTCCGCGCCGCGGTGCCCGCGTCCTTCGTCGTCGGCGTGCGCCTGTCGCCCGAGGACTGGGGCCAGGCCAAGGGGCTCGACCTCGACGAGAACCTCGAGCTCGCTCGCTGGCTCGTCGAGGACGGCGCCGACTTCCTCCACCTCTCGCTGTGGGACGCGAGCAAGCCCTCGCGGAAGCGCCCCGACGCCCACCCGCTGCCGCTGTTCCGGGAGGTGGTGGGGCCGAGCCTACCGCTCGTGGTCGCCGGCGGCGTGTGGACGCGCGCCGAGGCCGAGGCGCTCCTCGACAAGGGCGCCACCGCGGTCGCGCTGGGGCGCGCCGGCATCGCCAACCCCGACTGGCCGCAGCGGATCGCCGATCCCGCCTGGGAGCCGCGGCGGCCGCCGCTCACGCGCGCCGAGCTGCTCGAGCGCGGCGTCTCCGAGACCTTCGCCGGGTACCTGCGGCGATGGAAAGGCTTCGTGGCCGACTGAGGGGCCGCGCCGATCACGTCCCGCAGAACGTGTACTGCACGCGCTCTTCCAGCTGCGGGGGCTCGCTCAGGTGGGCGAGCTCCGGCTGATCCTCGTACGGGCGCTCGAGCACCCGCACGAACGTCTCGAAGGGCTCGAAATCGCCGCGGACGGCCGCCTGGATGAGCGCCTCGATCCGGTGGTTGCGCGGGATGAACGCGGGGTTGACGAGCCGCATCGCCCGCGCTCGCGCCTCCGGCGTGACGTCCTCCCTGGCGAGCCGCCGGCGCCACGCCTCGGCCCAGTCGCGGAAGGCGCCGGGCTCCGCGAACAGCGAGGCCACCTGCGCGTCCGCGGCGGTGTCCTCCGCCGACGCGCACAGCCGGCGAAAGAAGAGGGTGTAATCGACGCCGTTCGACGCGAGCCGGTCCAGCAGATCGGCGGCGAGCGCGAGGTCGTCGTCCTCCTCGCGCGCGAGCCCCAGCTTCGCCCGGAGGACGCGCTCGTGCGCCTCCACGAACAGGCCGGTGAAGCGCTGCACGCGCTCGGTGGCCAGGCGGGCGGCCTCGTCCTTGTCGTCGGCGAGGAGCGGCAGGAGCGCCTCGGCGAGCCGCAGCATGTTCCACTGGGCGATGCCCGGCTGGTTCCCGAAGGCGTAGCGGCCGCCGCGATCGATCGAGCTGAACTTCTTCTCGGGGTCGTACTCGTCGAGGAACGCGCACGGCCCGTAGTCGATGGTCTCGCCGGAGATCGAGGTGTTGTCGGTGTTCATCACGCCGTGCACGAAGCCGACGCCCAGCCAGCGCGCGACGAGGCTCGCCTGCGCCTCGATGACGCGCTCGAGCAGCGCCAGCGCGTCGTTGCCGCTGCCCGCGGCCTCGGGGTAGTGCCGGGCGAGCGCGTACGACGCCAAGGTGGAGAGCGCCTCGCGGTCGCCCCGCGCGGCGAAGAACTGGAACGTGCCCACGCGGAGGTGGCTCGCGGCCACGCGCGTGAGCACCGCGCCCGGGAGCACCTCCTCGCGGAAGACCGGCTCGCCCGTGGTCACGGCGGCGAGCGCGCGCGTCGTCGGCACGCCGAGCGCCGCCATGGCCTCGCTCACGACGTACTCGCGCAGCACCGGCCCGAGGGCGGCGCGCCCGTCTCCGCCGCGCGAGAACGGCGTCCGCCCCGCGCCCTTGAGCTGGATGTCGCGCCGCTTGCCGTCCTTGCCGACGACCTCGCCGAGCAGGATGGCCCGGCCGTCCCCGAGCTGGTTCACGAAGCTGCCGAACTGGTGCCCCGCGTACGCGAGGGCGATCGGCGCCGCGCCCTCGGGCAGCGCGTTGCCGGAGAGCACCTCTGCCCCCTCCGCGGACGCGAGCTGCGCCGCGTCGAGCCCGAGCACCTCCGCGAGCGCGCGGTTGACCTTCACGACGCGCGGCTCGCGGACCTTGGCTGGGGCGACGCGCGCGTAGAACCGGTCCGGGAGCCTGGCGTAGGTGTTGTCGAAGGCGAGCTTCATCGGGGAACCTCGGGGCGGGTGGGGGCCATCGGCGCCATGAGACGCGTCGTTCTGCCGAGGTTCTACTGCAATCCGCGCGCTCGCGCCGCCCCGCAAACGAGCGAGCGCGGCGGCGCCCGGCGCGCCCCGATCACTCGTACCACGTCGGCACGATCGCCCGCACCTCCGGCAGCGCGGCGATGCGGCAGATCTTGTCCCAGGCCGCGCCCTCGAGCGCGCCATGGCGCGCGACGCACTCGGCGTCTCCGGTGGGGAAGAAGTACAGCGTCTCCGCGGGCACATCGCACCCGGCGCGCCCCCTCGACGAGCCCTCCTGGATCGTGGGCGCGATGCCCCGCACCCGGGCGACGAGCGCCTCGTCGCCCGCCGGCAGGCAGAACTCGACGGATCCATCGTTCGCGCACCCCGTCTCCCGGGTGAACGCGAGCTTCTCGGTCGGACACGCGGCCGCGGGCGGCGGTGGCCCCTCGACCTGCCCCTCCCCGGGCGCGGACGGCGGCGCGGACGTGCAGCTCGACAGGCAGGCGATCAGCAGATGAGAGATGGCGAATCGTCGCATGGCGCTCCTCCCCGTGTGCTTCGCCGGCTCGCCAGCGCGTTGCGCGCGCCGGCCGGCGGCAACGAGGCCTCGCCCTCGACGACGGTGAGCAGCCCGATGCCGCGCAGATGTTGCTTTGCGAACTCCACGCACGCGTGGTGCACGCGGCGCACGGCATCCTCGGTCGTCTCTCGGCGCCAGATGGCGCAGAAGATCTGGCGCCAGGTGGCCACCACGTAGTCGGGGCGATTGGCGATCAGGTGACAGGGATCGAGGGAGGGCAAGGCCTGGAGAGCGTAGAGGAGGCGGATGCCCGAACGCAACCGCCCTCCGCCTGCCAGGGCGACGCATCCTGACGGCGCCACCGGCGACCTCGACGGCTTCAGGGATGTCTGCGGTCCCGGGATTCCCGCCGCATCGACGTCGCTCGGCGGCGCCGGGAGCGGGCTCCGGGCTCCGCCCGACGTTGAGCGGCATGACGCCGATCTGCTGAGCCGCCGCGCCCGCGCCTTCGCGTCCGCGACGCGGCCGTTCGCTCCATCTTCTTCCCGCCTTCGTGCGAGCTCGCTTTCGGCCAATGCGATCACGACCGCCGACGGCGGCCGTCAGCCGGCGGGGCACAGCGATCAGGTCGAGGTCCTCTCCCGGTGGCAACCGAGGGCCTCCCGCTGTGTCGTGGTGAGCCGATCGAGCCTTGCGGTAATGGCATAGGTGCCGGGCGCAGCGCGCCGGACGGCGACGGGATCGATGACGTCCGGGTGCTGTTCGGCGTCGCGCAGGGCGCTCGTGACGCGCTCCGCGGGCCAGTCCAGCGCGGTCGCCAGCTGGTGCACGGTGAGCGGCGCGCTCGCGTGCACCAGCGCGGCGACCGCCGTGAGCGCGTCGCCCAGGGCGGCTTCGACAGGGCCGCCCGCCATATCGTCGCTGAGGCGCGCGAAGAATCGGCCCACGCGGTCCAGCCGGGCTCCGGCGGGCGTGACGGCACCGAAGATATCAGCCCCCTGCCGGGCGGCATCCGCCCACATCGCGTTCGCGCGCGCGCTCGCCATCCACGACCGCTCCCAGACGTCGTCGTCGACGACGTAGCGCACCCCTCGCCCGGGGCCGCGCTCGCGCCGGACCACTTCCAGCGCCTCCAGATAGCCGATGGCCTTGGACACCGACGCAGGGCTGACCCGCAGACGCCTGACCAGCTCGGAGGCGGTCATGGCGCCGGCGTCGATCGTGTACAGCGAGGCGAGCACCCGGGCCGCCGTCCGTGGCAGCCCTGTTTGGACCATCAGCGCCGCGAATCGCTCGATGTAGGCGCGCACCGCCTCGGCGTCCCGACCGTCCGCGCCGACGGCCGCCGGCAGCTCCGCCGGCGGGCCCAGCCTGCGCCGGCGAGCGCGCCGCCCGGTCGCCTCGTGGGCGTGGTCCGCCCGGTAGCCCCCGGGACCGCCGTTGCGGGCCACCTCCCGGCTGATCGTCGACGTCGGCCTGCCCAGCCGCCTTCCGATCTCGGCGTACCCGAGCCCCTCGGCCAGCCATGACGCGATAAGCCCGCGGTCCTGGTCGCTCAGCCTGCCTCCCGGCATCGTCGACTGCCTCCTGTGGGTCGATGGTCGAGCCCAGTGTGCATTCATGATCAGCACATTGCAACGACCGAACGCCCAACCGTTGCGTTCATCGACAACGCCATTGCAACGACTGCCATGAGCTCGCCGCACATCGCGAGAAGCCGCATGATCCATCGTTGACGATGCATGAAACGCTACGTAGCTTTCGTCGCTGTTCGAATAGCCTGGTGAGGCGCCGGCGCGCTCGGCCCACGTACCGAGTCGGCGCGGCCGGGCCCCAGCATGCGGGTGACGTCCATGGACCTTTCCCACCACCCCCGAGCGCTCACCGACGTGGCCAGTCGGTCCCTCGCGCCGGACCTCGCGCGCGGCTTCATGCTGCTGCCGATCGCCGTGGCCCACGCGCCGGCGTTCGTCAGCCATTGGGATCTCGGACCAGCCGCCCTCAACGCGCTCGCCGCGTTCGTCCGTTCCCTCTTCGCCGAGAACCAGGCCCGCGCCATGTTCGTCTTCCTCTTCGGCTACGCGCTGGGACAATTGACCCAGCGGCAGCACGCGCGAGGCAGCGACTGGGCCTCGATCCGCGAGTTGCTGCGGCGCCGGGGTCTCTGGCTGATGGTCATCGGCTTCGCGCACGCGGCGCTGCTCGTCCCGCTCGATATCGTCGCGGTCTACGGGCTGACGCTGCTCCTGCTCGCGCCGCTGGTCCGGAGCCGGGACTCGATCTTGGGGTGGACCAGCGCCGTGACGCTCGTCCCCGCAACGCTCCTGCTCTCCTGGCAGAGCGTGACGGCCCAGACCGATCCTGCTGGCCGATGGGATGCGCCGTGCAGGCCACCGCGGCCCGGCGGAGGTGCTGCTGCGGCGGCTGTCCTACCGCCGCATCGAGCCTGCCCGCGTGTCGTCGAGCCCTCACGGTTGACCGCCTCGGCATCGCCGGCGGCGCGATCGTGAGGGCCGCGACCGCCAGGGCCACGGAGCGCCCCGGACCACGCGATATTCCTCCGGCGGCTCGTGCGCAGCGTCTCCGCATCACGTGGCGCTCGCGCGGCGCGCCCCCGGGCGCGCGGCGAGGTAACCGAGGGCGACCGCGACGAGCTCCTCCTCGAACGCCGGCTCATGGAGCGCCGCTTCGTCGTCCTCGATGCTACGAGGAGGCGCTCTATTTGCCGTCCGGGTCGTCCGTCGCCGCCGCTGCGGCCTGGGCCTGGAAGATCTCGCGCACGCGGCCGATCTCTGCCGGCTCCGCGAGCACGTCGAGCCTGTCGCCGACCTCGAGGATCGTTTGGCCCCGGGGCACGACGGTCCCGCCCTCCCGGTGAATGGCGCGGATGAGCACCCCGGCAGGCAGGCCGAGCTCGGCAATGCGCTTGCCGACGACGACGGCCCCGGGCGCGAGCTCGAACATGCGGCTCCTCGGCTCCGCGCCGGCGAGGGTGTGGGTCGTCGGATCGTACTGCCCCGCGAGCTCGTTCACCACGGTCTCGGGCGAGAGCGGCGTGTTGGTCGCGTAACCGGCGCGAGCGAGCAAGTGCGTCGCGACGGGCATCGTCAGCACCACGAATGCGATGATGACGATGGCCCGGGCCGTGACGGCCGGGTCCTGGAAATGAAGGGCGGAAGCGGAGATGATGCACGTCATCCCGAACACCGAGGCCTTCGATGTCACCTGGAGGCGGGTGAACAGGTCCGGCATGCGCAGGATGCCCACGGCCGCGAGCAGCATGAAGATGCATCCGATGACGAGGAGCGCGCCCTCGACGAGCTCGAGGATCACGACGACTCCCCCTGTCGCTCGAGGTAATACGCGAACGCGATGGTGCCGAGAAAGAAGATGAGCGACAGCACCATCACCGCGTCGAGGAGGATGCCTTGGTCGGTCACCATCGCGTAGAGGGCGATGCCCCCGCTGCCGACCGTCGCCATGAGGTCCATGGCGACCACGCGGTCGGGGAGGCTCGGCCCGAGCAGGAGCCGGATGAACGCGACGACGAACGCCGCCGTGACGACGGCGATCGCGACGAGCAAGAGCGGGGTCATCGCAAGAGCTCCTTCACGCGGCGCTCGAGGTCGTTCTTGATGGTCGCGCGCAGCGCGTCGGCGCTGTCCACGAACATCGCGTGGACGAAGAGGACCGTGCGGTCGCTCGACACGTCGAGGCCAAAGGTGCCGGGCGTCAGGGCGAGGAGGTTCGTCAGCACCGTGATCTCGAGATCGGTCGTCAGGTCCAGGGGGACCGCGACGATGCCGGGGCGGCTCTTTCGCCGGATCGAAATGACGTCGCGGGCGACCCTGATGTTCGCCCGCACCATCTCTCTCGCATAAAAGAGCAGGAAGGACAGCACCCCCGGCAGCTTCTCGAAATAGGTCGTGGGGCCGAGCAGGCGCCGGAGCCCGAAGAGCAGGAGGTACCCGAGGAGGAAGCCGAAGGCGAGGCCCCCCGCGGTGACGCGGCCGAGCAGGGTCACCCAGACGATCGCCAGGAACAGATTGAGGACGAGGGCTCTCATGGGCGCCCCTCCCCCAGCACGGTGCGCACGTATTCGGTCGGCTCGGCGAGCTGCGCGGCGGCCCGACGGACGACGGCGAGGAGCGGCTCGGGCGCCATCCCGAGCGCGAAGCCCAGCGCCGTCAAGAGGACGACCGGCGCGTAGAGGAGCGCGCGGCGCCGCGCGCCGCCCTCCCGCGCGGCGAGGTCGGCCTCGGCGGGCGCGGGCTTCCAGTAGGCCTCGTTCCATATCTTCGTCATCGAGATGAGGGTGACGAGGCCGACGGCGAGGCTGGTGGCGACGACGGCCGCGGCCCCTCGCGAGCCGACCTCGAGCCCCGACCGCACCAACATGAGCTTGCCCCAGAACCCCGACAAGGGCGGCATGCCGGCGAGGGAGAGGGCCGTGACGAGGAAGCAGGCGGAGAGCCCCGGGCTCCGCGCGAGGAGCCCGCCCTGAAGCTCGAGGGGGGCGTCTCTCCTGTCGGGTCGCATGATCCCGCTGATGAGGAAGAGGTTCGACTTGATGATGGCGTGGTGCAAGACGAAGAAGATCGCCCCCGAGAGCGACGACGCCGTGAACAGGCCGAGGCCCATGACCATGTAGCCGACCTGGCTCACGCTGTGAAACGCGAGGATCCGCCGGACCTCCCGGTGGGACACCGCGCCGAGGACGCCCACGGCCATGGTGAAGGCCGCGATCCCGAGGAGGAGCGCGTGGGTGGCTTCGCCGTCGGCCACGAAGACGAGGGTGAAGATCCGCACGAGGGCGTAGACGCCCACCTTCGTCAAGAGGCCCGCGAACAGCGCGGTGACCGTCACGGGCGGCGTGTGATACGAGTCCGGCAGCCAGAAAAAGAGGGGGAAGACAGCGGCCTTGATGCCGAACGCGACGAGGAAGATCATCGCGAGGGTGAGCCGGATCGGCGGCGCGAGGCCCGGCAGCTTGAGCGAGAGGTCGGCCAGGTTGAGGGCGTGCACGGATCCGTAAAGGATGCCGAGGCCGGTGAGGAAGAGGGCGCTCGAGATCAGGTTCATCGCGACGTACTTGATCGCGCCCTGCATCTGCGGCCGCTCATTGCCGAGCACCAGGAGCACGAAAGACGCGATCAGCGTCACCTCGAACCAGACGTAGAGATTGAAGAGGTCGCCGGTGACGAACACGCCGTTCGCCCCCATGAGGAGCACCTGCATGAGCGGGTAGAACCCGCGCGCCCGCCGCTCCCGGTCGATGTCCGACAGGGAGTAAATCGACGTGACGACCGCGATGATGCCCGAGAGCAGGACCATCAGCGCCGAGAAGAGGTCGACCACGAAGGTGATGCCGTACGGGGCGGGCCAGCCTCCGAGCTGGGTCGATTGAATGCCTCCCCGGTGCACGGCGCGGAGCAAGACGATGCCGACGGCGAGCTGAACGACGCTCCCGACGAGGCCGAGCGCGGGGTGCCGCCCCGCGCGCTGGAAGGAGAGGAGCGAGAGGGCCGCCGTGGTCATGGGGACGAGGACGGGCAGGACGAGGAGCACCTTCATGGGTCGGCCGATTCGAGGGAGTCGATGTCGTCGCTGCCCATGGTCCGATGAACGCGATGAAGGAGGACGACGGCGAACGCGACGACAGCGAAGCTGATGACGATCGCCGTCAGGATCAGCGCCTGGGCCATGGGATCGGCCGGCGGCGCGTGGAAGGCCTCTCCACCCCTGGGGATCAGCGGGGGACGGCCGCGGACGACGCCGCCCGCCGTGAGGATGAGGAGGTTCGTGCCGTGCCCGAGCAGCACGAGGCCGAAGGCGAGCTTCACGATGCTGCGCCGGAGCATGAGAAACAGCCCCGACGCATAGAGCCCGCCGACGACGATCGCGAGGAGGACCGTCATGAGCTCATCTCCGCGGTCATGAGGACGATCATGAGCACCATGCCCATCACGGCGGCATACACGCCGACGTCGAACAGCACCGGCGTCCCCACCGCAACGTTGCCGAGCCCCGGCACCGGGACGGTCGCCCACACGCCTTGCAGGAAGGCTCCGCCGGCCACGAGCCCGATGACGCCCGAGAGCAGGATCGTCGAGAGCCCGAGCCCCATGAGCGTCTGGGGCGCGATGCGGAGCAGCCGCCGCGTCGAGGGGACGTCGTACGCGAGGACGTGGAGCGAGAACGCCGACGCGATGATGAGCCCGCCGACGAACCCGCCCCCGGGCTCGTGGTGACCGCGGAGGAGCGCGTAAATCGAGACGATGATCAGGAGCACAATCAAGACCGGCGCCGCGGCGCGCAGGATCACGGAGGGCACGGCTCAGGCTCCCTTCCGCGTACGGGTCGCGAGCAGCGCATAGACCCCGATCCCGGCCACGCAGAGGACCGTGGACTCCCCCAGCGTGTCCATCGCCCGGAAATCCACGAGGATCACGTTGACGATGTTGCGCCCGTGGGCCTCGGCGTATCCCTTCTCCACGAAGAACTCGCGCAGGATCGGCTCCGGGGAGAGCGACGACGACATGAGGATGAGCAGGGTCACCGTGCCCCCGAAGATCACGGAGACGATCGCGTCCGGGATCCACACGCGCGCGGGGGATCGGGGCACGAAGCGCGGCAGGTGGTGCAGGACGAGGACGAAGATGACGATCGTCAGCACCTCGACCATGATCTGCGTCAGCGCGAGATCGAGCGCGCTGAAGATCACGAAGATGAGCATGACGCAGGTGCCGATCGCGCCGAGCGCGGCGACGACGGCGAGGCGCGATTGCGTGCGCGTCGCCATGACCGCGGACCCGAGGATCACGCCCGCGAGCACGAGCTCCGGGAGCTCCACGGCGAGCGACGGGACCGTGAACGGGAGGCTCCGGAGCAGCGGCGTCCCGACGAGCACGACCGTCGTCAGGACCGTGATGAGCAGGTAATGGCGCAAATGCCCCGTCTGGAGCCGCCGGGTCAGCCACTCCGCGAACCGGAGGAGCCCCGCGAAGGCAGCGTCGTACACGCGCGCGGGGCCCCACGCTCCAAGGCGCGTGGCGGCGCGCGTGGCGGCGTCGAGGAGGCGCGCGTCTCGGCCGGAGAGGACGCGGAAGAGCCCGAGTCCGGCGAGGAGGGTCGCGACGCTGAGCCCGAGCACGGGGGTCAGGCCGTGCCACAGGCGCAGCGCGAGCGGCGCGGGTCGGCCGAGGATGGCGGTCGCCGCCAGGCCCGGGAGGTCGCCGAGGAGCCGCGGCGCCACCCCGAGGACGAGGCTCGCCGCCGCGAGCGTGGCAGGCCCGAGCCACAAGGACGGCGGCGCTTCGTGGGGGAGCGTGGGCGCCGCCGGGGAACCCCCGAAGAAGGGGCGATGGGCGACGACCAGGCTCACCACGACGAGGAGGGCGCTCGACAGGACCGCGGCCCCGGCGAGGACCGCCGTCATCGAGGGCGGCGCGAGGACGGCCTCGTAGAAGAGCTCTTTCGACACGAAACCGAGGAGGGGCGGCGCCCCCGCGCTCGAGAGCGCCGCCAGCACGGCCGCCGTCGCGGTGATCGGCATCCGGCGCGCGAGGCCCCGCAGGCGGGTGACGTCGCGGGTCCCGGTCTCGTGGTCCAGGGTCCCCGCGGTCATGAAGAGCGCGCCCTTGTACAGCGAATGCGCCGCCAGATACACCACCGCCGCGGAGACGGCCGCCCGGGTCCCGATGCCGAGGAGCATCGTGAGGAGGCCGAGGACGCTCACGGTCGAATAGGCGAGGATCCGCTTGAGATCCTTCTGCGTGACCGCGAGCGCCGCGCCCGTCACCATCGTGGCGGCGCCGAAGCCCGTCACGACGAGGGTCCATTCGCGCGTCGCGCCGAGCGTGGGGTGCAGGCGCGCGAGCAGATAGACGCCGGCCTTCACCATCGTGGCCGAGTGCAGGTAGGCGCTGACCGGCGTGGGCGCCTCCATCGCCCGAGGGAGCCAGAAATGAAAGGGCACCTGCGCCGATTTCGTGAAGGCCCCCGCGAGGACGAGGAGCAGGATCGGCAGGTAGAGGGGGCTCCCGCGGACGACGTCCCCCGAGAACCGCGAGATCTGCGTCTCGCCGGTGACCACGACGAGGAGGACGAGGCCCGCGAGCATGGCGAGCCCGCCGCCGCCCGTCACGAGGAGCGCCGTCAAGGCGGCTTTGCGCGCCTCCGGCCGCTCGTGGTCCCACCCGATGAGGAGATACGAGCTCACGCTCGTGAGCTCCCAGCACACGAAGAGGAGAATGACGTCGTCGGCGAGCACGAGGCCCGCCATGGATCCCGTGAACAGGAGCAGATAGGCGTAAAACCGCCCGAGCCGCGGGTGCGAGCGCAGGTATTCGCTCGCGTACACGAAGATCAGCGCCCCGATGCCGCAGATGAGCCCGAGGAACACGAGCGAGAGCCCATCCAGCCTCACCGCGAGCTCCACGCCGAGCGACGGGATCCACGGCAGCGACGCGTGATGGGCCTCCCCCGCGGCGAAGAGCCTCGGGACGAACCGTATCGCGAGCACGAGCGGAACGAGCGGGAGCGCCGCGAAGAGCCAGCCGGCCTGGCGGCCGAGCCTGCGATGGAGGGGCGGCGCCAGCAGCGCTCCGACGAATACGCTCAGGACAGCCCACAGCATCGCAGCAGGTTCCCCTTCGATGCCGGCGACGGCCCGAGGCTGCCCCCGGCGCGCTGCGCATCCGCGGAAAAGTCAGTCGCGAGGACGAGCGTCATGCGCGTGGCTCCCACTCCGAGCGAGCACGAGCGGCTCCAACCGCCCTGTCGATGAACTGGGTGGAGCCAGAGCTCTCACGGCGCAAGCTCCACCTCGGCGGCTGCCTGCGTTTGGCCGGAAAGCGGGCGCGTCGGCCCCGCTCCGTGGTCCCAGCGCGTACTCGCGCGGCCGGGCGAGCCGCCCTGCCCGCGGTCCCGGCTGCCAGCTCGCGTGCCCGTGCGTCGCGGACACGCATTCGCGGCTCTGGATCGGGCGCGGACCTTGCGCCCTGAGGGCGCACACGTCGCGCCCCGCGTGGGGCCCCGCCAAAGGGAGGCATCGAATGTACATTCTTTTCATCGTGGTGCTGCTCGGCGCCGGAGCGGCCCTGATCGCGTGGGGGATGTGGATGCGCAGGCGGCTGCCCGTCGCGGCGGGAGCGCTGCTCGCGGCCGGCACGCTCGCGTTCTTCGGGTTCCTGAGCTTCTGGGGCGAGTACCTCTGGTTCGCCGAGCTCGGTTACACGGCGCGCTTCTGGACGGCGACGCTGGCCCGGTCGATCTCGGCGCTCGCGGCCGCTTCGCTCGGCGGGCTCCTCGTCTTCCTGCTGACCCTCCCTGCGCGGTCGCTCGGCGCGCGCCGCGTCCCGACCTTGCTCGGCGCGGCGTTCGGCGCCCTCTGGGGCTTCTTCGGCTGGGAGGTGATCCTGCGCTTCCTCGCGCAGGTGCCCACGGCGCTGCGCGACCCCATCCTCGGCCGAAGCACCTCGTTTTACCTGTTCTCGCTGCCGTTCTACGATGCGGTGTACTTCCTGCTGTGGACCCTCGCGCTCCTCGCGCTCGCCGGGGCGGCGGTCGACGCGGACCTCGCGTCGGCGCGGCGGACGACCGGTCCCGCCGCGGAGCACGTCGCGGCGCCTCCTCACGTCGCGGCGCCTCCTGCGGAGCACGTCGCGGCGCCTGCTGCGGAGCGCATCGCGGCGCCTCCTGCGGAGCAGGTCACGGGGCCCCCGGCGGACCTCCCTGCGGAGCGCGCCGCGGCGCCGGACATCCCGGCTCCCGCCGCGGACGCCGCGCAGGCCGGCGCAGCGCGGTACCGCGCGCTCTTCTTCTCTCTCGGCGCGCTCGCGCTCGTCATCGCCTGGGGGCGGTGGCTCGCGGCCTATCACCTCATGTACTCGTCGTCGGGCGTGGTCGTCGGCCCGGGCTGGACCGACGTCCACGTGCGCCTGCCCGCCACCCGCGTCATCGCCGTCATCGCGGCGCTCGTGGGCATCGCGCTCTTCCTCCCGCCCGTGCAGCGCGCCCTCTGCCGCGCCGCCGCCGTCGAGCGCGGCGCGGGCCGGCGCGCCCTGGCGAGGCTCGCCGCGCTGCCGGCGCTGCTCGTGGCGGTGCCGTGGGCGCTCGGCATGCACGTGCTCCCGGCGCTCGTCCAGTGGCTCAAGGTCGTGCCCAACGAGCTCGCGCTCGAGCGCCCCTACCTCGCCCACAACATCGCGTTCACCCGCGCGGGGTTCCGCCTCCACGACATCGAGGTCACCGAGTTCCCCGTCTCCGACCGGCTCACCCGCGAGACCCTGGCGGACAACCAGGATCTCCTGTCCGAGGTGCGCCTCTGGGACCCGCGCGCGCTCGAGGCCGTGATCCATCAGTTCCAGGCGATCCGCCTCTATTACGAGATGCCTGGCATCGACATCGATCGCTACGCCGTGGGCGACCGCTACCGGCAGGTCATGCTCGCCCCGCGCGAGCTCAACGCCGAGAACCTGCCGCCCGAGCACCAGACCTTCGTCAACCGTCGCTTCAAGTACACGCACGGCTACGGCGTCGCGATGGCCTCGGCGCACGACTTCACACACGACGGGCAGCCGAACCTGCTCGTGAAGGACATCCCGCCCGTCTCCGCCTCGCCCGAGCTCGCGATCGAGCGGCCGGAGATCTATTATGGAGAGACCACCCACGGCTACGTGGTGGCCAACTCCAGGGAGCCGGAGTTCGACTATCCGAGCGGCTCGGAGAACGTCTACACGCGCTACGCGGGCACCGGCGGGATCGCGCTCGACGGCTTCTTCCGCAAGCTCCTCTTCGGGTGGAAGCTCGGCGGCACGAGCCTCCTCGCGTCCGGCATCCCCACGGACGACAGCCGGGTGATGTTCCGCCGCGAGGTCCGCGAGCGCGTGGGGGCGATCGCCCCCTTCCTGGCCCTGGATCGCGATCCGTACATCGTCGTCGCCGGCGGGCGGCTCCACTGGATCCTCGATGCGTACACCACGTCGAGCTACTACCCCTACAGCGAGAGCTTCTTCTCGGCCGAGGGCGCCGGGATGAGCGCGGCGAGCGCGCCGGGCGACGCGGGCGGGCGGGCGGGGTTCGCGCATCACCTCCGCCGCGCGAACTACGTGCGCAACTCGGTCAAGGCGGTGGTCGACGCCTACGACGGCTCGGTGCGGCTCTACGTCTTCGAACCGGAGGACCCGATCCTCCAGGTCTAC
This sequence comes from Sorangium sp. So ce296, assembly GCF_051529605.1. Classification (NCBI taxonomy): domain Bacteria; kingdom Pseudomonadati; phylum Myxococcota; order Polyangiales; family Polyangiaceae; genus Sorangium; species Sorangium sp. So ce296. The sequence goes on along the minus strand of NZ_CP150325.1, from coordinate 10,987,606 downwards.
AGCCGCATCTTCCCCGGCCTGCTCCTGCCGCGCGAGGAGATGCCGGCGGAGCTCCGCGCGCACGTGCGTTATCCGGAGGATTTCCTCCTCGCGCAGGGCCTCGTTTACGCGAAGTACCACATGACGGATCCCGAGGTGTTCTACAACCAGGAGGACCTCTGGGCGCGCGCGACCGAGAAGTACTACGACAAGGTCCAGCCGGTGGAGCCCTACTATGTAATGTGGAAGCCGCCGGGCGAGGGTCGGCCCGAGTTCACCCTGATCCTGCCGTTCACGCCGAAGGACCGGCAGGTGCTCATCGGCTGGATCGCCGGCATGTCCGACGGCGACGACTACGGGCGCATGCTCGCGTACAAGTTCCCGAAGGACACGCGGGTGCTCGGCACCCAGCAGATGGACACGAAGATCGATCAGGATCCGGTGCTGTCGGCGCAGCTCTCCCTGTGGAGCCAGCGCGGTCAGAAGGTGATCCGCGGCAACGCGCTGGTCATCCCTGTCGAGGACACGCTCCTCTATGTCGAGCCGATCTTCCTCCAGGCGGACACGGCGGCGTATCCGGAGCTCCGCGTGGTGGTGGTGATGCACGGCGACCGGATGAGCTTCGCGAGCTCGCTCGACGCGGCGCTGCGCGGGCTCCTCGAGGGCGGGCCGCCCCCGACGCCGGCCGCGGCGGGCGTGCCCGGCGTGCCCGAGGCGCGCGGCGCGCGCGGCGTGACCGACGGGCTGGCGCAGCGGGCCAACGACGCGTTCGCGAGCTACCTGCGCCTGCTCGGCGAGCGTCGCTTCCACGAGGCCGGCGCGGCGCTCGAGGCGCTGAGCCGGACGCTCGAGGAGCTAGAGGGGCCGTCGGCGTTGCTCGATGAGCGATAGCGGGAGAAGGCGCCGGGGCGAGACTCGGCTCAGGTCGAAGGTTCACCCCCGCTCGTGTTCGGCCGCGGTGCGGCGCCGATCTCCGCGCGCGCGTGGGCGATGGCCTCCAGGAGCTTCCTCTCGAGGAGCGCGCGGGGAGGCAGCTCCGTCAGGTAGCTCGCCACGCGGATCGAGCCCTCGCTGAGCTGGAGCAGCTCGATCTGCTCCTCGTTCTTGTCGGCGCACAGGATGAGGCCGAGCGGCGGGTTCTCGTGGGGCTGGCGCTCGTGCTTGTCGAGCCAGCGTAGGTAGAGCTCCATCTGCCCCTTGTCGCGGGCGTCGAAGCGGCCGAGCTTGAGCTCGACGGCCACGAGCGCCCGCAGCGAACGATGGAAGAAGAGCAGGTCGAGGTAGTAATCCTCGGCGCCGATGCTCATCCGCTTCTGCCGCGCGATGAAGCTGAAACCCTGGCCCAGCTCCAGGAGGAAGCCCTCCAGCTCCCGCAGGATGGCGGCCTCCAGCTCGCGCTCGCCAAAGGAGGCGGGCAGGCCGAGGAAGTCGAGGACGTACGGATCGCGGAAGATGAGGTCGGGCGTCATTCGTCCGCTCTCGCCGAGCGCGGATAGGGCTTCCTGAACGACGGCCTCCGGGCGCTTCGCGATGGCGGTGCGCTCGAAGAGCATGCCGGCGATTTTCTCCTGGAGGGTCCGGGTGCTCCAACCTTCGAGGCGGCAGAGCTCGACGTAGAAGCGGCGCTGGAGGGGGTCGTCGAGGGCGATGATCTCCCGGAGATGGGTCCAGCTCAACTGTGCACGCAGCGCGTGCACAATCTGCGGGTCGGGAAAAACCTCAGCGAAGCGCAGCATGTGGTGGAGGTTGCGCTTGCCGAAGCCGCGACCGTACTCGGCCGAGAGCGCAGCGGCCACGTCGGCGACGACCTGCTCGCCGTACGCAGCCCGTCCGTCGCCGACGACGTGCTCGCGAAGGCGGCGGCCAACCTGCCAGTACAGCCAGACGAGCTCGCTGTTGATGGATCGGGCGGCGGCGGCGCGGCTCTGGTCGATGAGGCGGCGCAGCTCGTCGACGAGGACGGCGGGGACGGGGGCGAGCGGGGCGGTCATTCAGGGTCGCCCTCGTCGAGGTCGTCGTGGGTAGCGTCGTCTTCGAGATCGGCGGGGGCGGGTTCGTCGGGATCGGAGGTGGGGAGGCGAGCGGCCACGGCCCGGACATCGAGCTGGCCGGTGACGACGTCGGCGACGAGGCGGGTGCGGTACTCGCGGATGAGTGAGATTTCTCGCTCGGCTTGTGAAATCGCAACGTCGAGAGCGAGTGCTTCAGCTTCGATCTTCTCGCACATTTGATCTCGTTCATCGCGACGAGGCAACGCGACGGGAAAGGCCCGAATCTGCTCGGGACTCAGACTGGGCACGCTCACACCGGTAAAAATCGGAACCATGTACTCCGCGAACACTCGGCCACGAAGAAGCAGATCGAGGACTTGGCGCGGCGTCGGCATGCGCAGAGTAAGACGGTAGGTCGGGGCGGCGGCCGATTGCAACGGAAAGATCGCGGCCGGTCCTGGGGCGGCGCGGCATCGCCGGGGGCCGGACCGCAGCGACGCATCCAGGGGGCTTGGACACTCTACCCTCGTCAAGTTTTTCGTCAGCGCCCCCTCGACTCCCCGACCGCCGCCGCGGGGATGATGCATGATCGCGGACGCGCCCAGCCGAGACGGTCCTGCATACCGCATCTCGTCCCGAAGCCCCTGAGCCTTACGAAGACGCCCCTCGATCGGCGATTTCACCTCTCCTCCCACCCTGGCACCTTTGCGTCGATCTCTCCCCCGTGTACGCTCGCCCCGTGCGCTCGCCGCAGCAGCTCCGCGATCTCTTCTCCGCGTTCGCCCCGCGCGTCGCCTCGGGCCGGATCTCCCATTTCGGCCGCCTCCGGCAGAGCGCCGACACCTTTTGCGAGATCGCCCCCGCCTCGTCCGCCGAGCTCGCCGACTCCGTCGGGACGGCCCACCTGCACGGCGTCCCCGTGCGGACCCGCGGCCAGGGACACGCGCTGAACGGCGCCTCGCTGCCCGCCGCGCACGAGCTCCTCCTCCGCACCGAGCGCCTCGGCAACGTCCGATTCGAGACCGAAGGCACCGTGACCGCGGGCGCCGGCGTCGTCCTCTGGAGCCTGCGGAGCGTCGTGGAGCGCCACGGCTACACCGTGCCCGTCGTCAACGACGGCCACGCCGGGCCCTCGGTCGCCGGGTTCGTCGCCGCGGGCGGCTTCGGGCCGCGCTCCAACCTGCACGGGGGCTTCTGGGAGAACGTCGCGGCCCTGACGCTCGTCGACGGCACGGGCCGCCTTCAGCGCGTCGACAGGCATCATGCGCTCTTTCCGTGGCTGTTCGGCGCGATGGGCCAGCTCGGCGTCGTCGTCGAGGCGACGCTCGATCTCCATCCGCTCGACACCGCGGCTCCCCCGCCCTACCCGGCCGGCGCAACCGTCAGCCGCGAGTCCATCGCCGCCTCGCCAGACCTGCAGGGCCCCGGTCCGGACGAGGCCGAGCGCGACGAGCGCCTCCTGTGGTTCACGCTGTTCACCCCGGGCAGGAGCCTCGCGAAGGCGCAGGCGCGGCTCGCCGCCCTCGAGGCGGAGCACGCGGGCCTGCTCTCGTACCGCCGGCGCTACGCATACCCGATCCGCCAGCGGCGCCCGGTGCCGCCGCTCGTCTACCCGCGCGATGAGCCGTTCTTCGCGCTCGGCTCCTGGGGCGCGCTGCGCCTGCCCCCCGGCGACGCCGCGGGCCCGCTGCGCGCCTACGACGAGGCGCTCACGCGCGCCGCCATCGAGATCGGCTGCCGCCGCTACATCCAGTCCGAGTCGACCTCTGGCGCCGACGCCTACCGCGCGTGCTTCGGCGAGGAGACCTATGCGGCGCTCCGCGGCCTCAAGGCGCAGCAAGATCCGGGGGGCATCCTGAACCGCGGCTCCGTCTTCCCTACTTGATCCGCCGAATCGCGATCGCCTCCCCCACCACCGCTCCCGCCCACCGACTCGCCAGCTCCGCCCGCCGCCGCGCTCACCCGAACAGCGCTACATACGGCGTGATCCCGAGATACGCCTTCGCCTCCAGCGGCGCGTCCGGCCGGTAGACCAGCTTCAGCATGACGCCCTGGCGCAGCCGCGTCGGCCACCCCCGGCCAGGCCACGGCCGCGCGTCCGCCGGCCAGGCCAGGATCGCGTCGCGCTTGTCCGGCAAGCACGCGCCGAGCGCGACCAGCCGGTCCAGCGCCGTCGCCCAGCGGGCATCCACGACCGGAACCGAGATCTCCAGGCCCAGCATCGGCTCCACCGTCGCGCCGACGTCGAGGTGGAAGCCGACATGGCTCGTGAAAGGAACCATGCTGTCGAGGAGCGCCTCGATGTCCGCGATCGATCCGGGCCAGTCGATCCGCGCCAGGTACGCCGGGACATCGGCCCTCCCCATCGCGACCACCAGGCGCACCGCGGCGCGCCCCCGCACGGCGAGCGGGGCCACGTGCATCGCGCGCCCGCTCGGCGGCAGCCGCGCGATGCACCGGAGCAAGGCGCCGTCGACCGCGGGCGGCACGGGCTCGCCCAGCAAAAGCGCGAGCGCCCGCCGGATCACGCCCGTCTGCTCCGGAAGCCCCGCCCCATCGCCCGCAGCGCCCGGCGCGACGCCGCCCGGCACCGAGGGCTCGATGCAGGGAAACGGATACGGCGCCGGCACGGTCGACGGCAGTCGCGCCCCGTCGTCGGGGAGGTCGAGCTCCAGCCAGAGCAGCGGAATACCGCGGTAGAGCGGCGAGCCAGGGTCCGCCCACTCCGCGCAAAACGCGGCCACCCGCGCCCACGCCGGCTCGGCGAGCAGGTCGAGATCCGCGCGCCGCCGCGCGAGCGCGCGGTGCCCCCCCTCCGCCGCCGTCAGACAGACCAGCAGATCGACCCGCTCGGAGCCGTCGAGCCGGCACTCGACGGCTGCGCAGGAGGCCGCCGCGGGCAGCCCGGCCGCCGCCGCGGCGAGGCGCGCGTGCGCCGCCGGGGACACCAGCGCCGGCGGGAGCAGCGCCGCGCCCTCGGCCATCAGCGCGTGCACCGGGACGATCACCCTCCTCGCGCTCCCCGCAGCGCCGCGCCGCCCCGGCCGCTCACACCGGCGTCTGGCGAGCGCGCTTCACCTCGAACGCCCTCGGCAGCGTGCTCTCGGCCTTCCGCGACCTCGCCTGCACGCCGTACGGGCCGGGGACCGCGTTGGCCAGGTTGAACCGCACATCCATCCGCGAGTTCATCCCCGTGACCACGTTCGAGACAACCCCGGAGATGACCGAAGTGCCCTGCACCAGCGAGCACGCCATCGTGCTCTCGAAATACGTGCCGTACACGACCGTCTTGACCTCTTGCCCGTGCACGCCGCTGTTCGGCTCGACGGCCGTGACATGGAGCACAGGGCCGATCCAGTTGACCACCGGGCTCACCGACCGGATCGGCAGGGCCTCGACCTCCTGCGCCACCGCGTCGGCGATGCGCTTCGGATCGCGGGTCCGCAAGAGCGCCTTCTGCTCGTCCGAGAGGCCGGCTTGCGCCATGGCGCGCTCCGGATCCTCGCTGAAGGCGGCCTGCAGGTTGGGATCGCGCGCGAGATCGGCGATGAAGAACATCAACATGAGAACCGCTCCACGGCTAAGGGTGATGGACGCGGCAAGGGCCCTGCGCCCACGCGCCGCCCGGCGCTCACCGGGACGACGTCCGATGATAGTAGATGAAATTCGATGTATCCCAGTTCGTCTCGACGATGTCCAGCTCCGTCGAGTACGAATAGCGGACCTCCACCTCATCGCCGGGCCGGAGCCGCTGCGCGAACGAAACCCAGCTCCCGCCCGGGAGCGAGGCGACGTCGCGCGGCGCGACGGGCGCGCCGTTCCGGAGGATCTCGTCGATCTGCTCGATGACCGGGCGAGAGAGCGTGATCACGGCCTGCTCGCGCTCGATGCGGAACGTCTCGGTCGCCGACTGCAATGCCTCCCGGCCCAGGTCGGCGAGCGCGATGGTCTCCTGCACCGTCATCGTCGCCGAGGACCAGACGGGCTCCCGGGTGAACCCGCCGCCCAGCCCGAGGTAGATCTGCAGCGGCGCGCCCAGCGCGTTCGGCGGCGGGGCCGGGCCCCAGCGGCCCGCGATCAGATCGAGCACGCCGTCGCCGCTCACGTCGGCCAGCGCGACACCAGCCCCCCAGCCGGCGCTCGCCGACCTCCAGGTCGGGCCGCGCTGGCGCCCTGGCGCATAGGCCTCGAACCGGGTCGAGCTCGCGCCCGCGCCTGCGCCCGCCGCCCCCCGCCCTGGCGCGCCCGAGCGCCGCGCGCGGCCCGCCGGGGCGGCGCCAGCACCGAAGTCGCTGTACGAGACCACGAGCCCGGTGGAGGCGCCGAGTCGCCCCGCGTCCAGGAACATCGGATACTGGATGGACTCGCTCGCCGTCCAGGCAGGCTCCCGCGGGAGGGAGATGACGCCGCCGTCCCGCAGCACGCCGCGGAAGATCGGCACGCCCGGCATCGCGACGGCGAGATCCAGCAGGCCGTCCTCGTCGATGTCGGCGAACTCCATGCCGAAGCTGTGATCGACCCTCGCGCTCTTCCAGCTCGGCAGCGGGGACAGCGCGCCGCCGACGTTCTCATAGATCCGCGCGGGGCCCGGCGCATACCCCTCCTCGAGCGCCACGGAGGCCGCGAGATCCAGATCCCCGTCGCCGTCCGCGTCGCCGAGCGCGCAGCCGACGCTCGAGTAGCCGTCCGCGCTGCGGTAGCCCGGCGTCGGCTCCAGCGCGCCGCCGCGGTTCTTGTACACCTTGACGTGCCCGAGCTTCAGGGTGCCCGGCTCCCGGGGGCCGACGCTCACCGCGACATCCACCCAGCCGTCCCGATCGATGTCGCCCACGGCGAGCCCCGTGTTGTAGTCGGCGTCCGCCGACGACCAGCTGGGCTCCGGCGGGAAACGGCCCGTCCCGTCGTTGTAATAGACGACGATCGGCTGTTTCGTCATGTCGTTGCCGTTCGCCACGACGATGTCCTTGAAGCCGTCGCCGTCGATGTCGGCCAGCCCGAGGCCCATCGAGTACACGTCCTCTTCATCGCGCGACCGCCAGCCCGGCTCCGCCGCATAGGGCAGCGGCCGGGCGACGAACGGCGATAGCGCCTGCGCGTCCGATTGCGCCGGCTCCGGCGGCGAGGCGAGGCCGGCCTGCGAGGTGCAACCCAGGCAGCCGAGGGACGCGGCGAGCGCGGGCCAGAGGGCCGCGGCCCACGCCGCCCACGCCGGCGACATCGAGGAGGCGCGCGCGGCGCGGGAGCGGCGATGCATCGAGGTCAGCCTCCCGGGCCGCCGAAGCCCGGCAGGTAGAGCGCGGTCCATCGATCCGGGCGACGGACCCCCTGGCGGGCCATCGCCTCGTCGGCCTGCGCGACGAGCGCGCGCCCGGCGTCGCCGCCGAGCAGCTCCCCCCGGCCGCGGCGGGCGCAGGCGCCGTGGAGCGCCATGTCCACCGCGTCGAAGCCGCGCGCCGCGGCGCCGAGCTGCACGATCGCCTCGCTCGGCCGGTCGCGGAGCCGCGCGACGCCCGCCCGGAGCAGCGCCGCGAGCGGGGCGCCGTCGCGCCGCACCTCGCGCTCGAGCCGGGCCGCGTCCGCCTCGGCCTCCCGGAGGAGCGGCTCCCGGCCGGAGCGCCGCGCCGCGGCCGCCGCGATCGCCGTCCGCGCGCGCAGGAGCAGCATGTCCATGCGGGCCGGCTGGACCCGCAGCTGCTGCGAGCGCTCGATGCCGCGCCACTCGGCGAGGAGCCGCGCGCGCGCCGCGTCGGCCTCGCCCTCGTACAGGTCCGCCAGGGTCTCGAGGCGCAGCGCGTAGAGGTGCTGCACGTGCATCGCCCCCCGCGCCCCCCTCGCCCAGCGGGCGACCACCTCGCGCACGCACCGCCGCGCCTCGGCCGCGTCGTCCGCGGCGAGCAGCGGCACCGCGGACGCGATCGTCGCGGACACCGACGCGAACAGGTTGCCCACCGCCGTCGCGCTGCGGCGCCAGCTCGCCGTGCGCTCCGCGAGCTCCACGAACCGGCCGAGCGCCTCCAGCGCGACCACGGCGCCGGCCTGCGCCAGGTTGCGCTCCATCTCGACGCCGACGCAGCGCTCCTCGAGCTGCCGGCGGGTGGCGTCGTAGTAGTCGAGCGCCTCGCGCCACGCCCCGCGCACGAGGTGCGCGCCGCCGACGTAGATGCGGATGACGCTGCCGAGCCGGCCGTCGCCGAGCCGCTCCGCGATCGCCTCGCCGCGCGCGAGCAGCCTCGACCCCTCCTCGATCGCCGCCGGCGTCCCCTGGAACGCCGAGATGAGCCCGAAGGCGGAGAGCCCCAGGGCGACGCGGGACGGCTCGCCCGCGTCGAGCGAGAGCAGCAGGCTGCGGAACAGGAACACCGTCGAGCGCAGCGGATCGACGTCGGTGAGCGCCTTGCTGACCGAGAGGCAGAGATCGATCCGCGTGAGCACCTCGGGCGGGATCTCGGCCGCGGCGCGCTCCTGGAACGCCTGGCCGCGCAGCCGGATGCGGGCGTAGAGCGCCGCCACGGTCATGACCGCGCGCGCGGTCGTCGCCGGATAGCCGAGCCCGACCTCGGCGAGGAGCGGGACGAGCGCGGAGGTGCCCTCCTCGAGGTGGCCGCCGACGAGGTACTGCTCGGTGGCGCGCCGGCGCAGATCGAGCGCCACGGCGGGCGACGCGCCCTCGGCCGCGGCGAGGAAGAGCGGCGCGGCGTCGCGGCAGCGCCCGGCGTTCGCCAGCGCGGTCGCGCGCCGGACCTGGAGATCGCGGCGCGCCTCGGGGGTGTCGCCGGGGCCGCCGCGCCCCCACGCGAGCGCCTGCGCGTAGAGCTCGGCCGCGCGGTCGAACGCCAGCGCGGCGCTCGCCAGATCGGCCGCGGCGGCCGCGTGCCGCGCCGCCTCGAGGAGCTCCCCCGCGCCGTGGAAGTGGACCACGAGCGCCTGCGGATCGGCGCGCCCCGTCGCCTCGAACGCGCGCGCCAGCCGGGCGTGCCGGGCGGCGAGCGCCGCGGGATCGAGCTCGGCGAGGACGGTCTCGCGGATGCGATCGTGGGCGATCTCGAGGCGCGGGCCGCCGCGGGCCTCCGTGATCCGGACCAGGTTGGCGGCGCGGAGCGGGGTGAGGCACGAGAGCGCCTCCTCGCCGAGCTCCGCGGCCGCGAAGGCGACCTCCTGTTCGATCGGGCATCCGGCGACCGCGACGATCTCGATGAGCCGCCGGGCGCGCTCGGGCATTTCGTCGATCCTGCTCATGATCACCCGCCGGAGGCTGATGTCGCCTCCCCCCCCAGACGGTGCGAGCGTGCCCCCGTCCCGGCTCGAGAGATACTGGATGAGCTCGCTCACCGACAAGGGGCTTCCCTCGGACTCCTGGGCGATCGCCTGCGCGCGCTCGAGGCGCGCGCCCGCGGCGGGCCCGAGCCGCTCGATGGCCAGGCGCATCGCCTGCTCGTACGAGAGCGGCTCGACGGTCAGCTCGCGGAGCTCGACCGCGGCGCCGCACCGGGTCGCGAGCCGCCGGAGCTCGCCGACGGCGGCGCAGCGCTCCGCCTCGTCGCTCCGGTAGCAGGCGATGAGCAGGAGCCGCGGCGCGTCCGGGGGCGAGAGCAGCTCGGCGAGCAGGCGCGCGCTGTCCGCGTCGCCCCACTGCAGATCGTCGATGCAGATCGCGAGCGGCCGGCGCGCCGCGAGGCGGCGGAAGAGCGCCTTGAGCGCCTGGAACGCGCGCCAGCGCGCCTGCCGCGCGTCCGGCGCGGTCGCGGGCGCGCCCTCGACCTCGGCGCCCGGGACGGCGCGGAGCGCGGGGAAGAGCCGGGCGAGCGCGTGGATGTCGTCCGGCAGGACGCTCGCCGACTCGGCGGCCGGCATGCGCCGAAGGTGCTCGCAGAGCGCGTCCACGAGGCTGTCGAGCGCCTTGTAGGGCACGGACTCGCGCTCGTGGCAGCGCCCGGCGAGCACGGTGGCGGCGCCGCGCTCGCGCAGCGCGCGCAGGAAGCTCGACGCGAGGGCGCTCTTGCCCATCCCGGACCGGCCGGCGACGAGCACGACCATCGTGCGCCCGGCGGCGCTCGCGCGGAACCCGTCCTCCAGCGCGCCGAGCTCCCGCTCGCGCCCCACGAGCCGGTCGGCGCCCTCGGGCGAGGCGCGGAGCCACCGGACCGGGTGCGCCGGCCGCTCGCCGTGCAGGCGCCGCACGACCTCGGCGCCCGACGGCCGCGCGGCCGCGTCGCGCTGCAGGAGCGCCGCGCAGAGCTCGTCGAGGTCGCGCGGGACGCCGTCGACGAGGAGCGACGGCGGCGTCGGCGTCGACCAGAGCTTGGCGGAGATCGTGTCGACCACCGAGCCCACGAACGGGAGCGCGCCGGTGAGCGCCTCGTAGAGCATCACCCCGACGCTGTACCAGTCGCTGGCCTCCGTCTCGGGCGCCGAGGTGATCCGCTCCGGCGGCATGTACGCCGGCGTGCCCACGAGGTCCTCGACGGTCGCCTCGCCCGGCGCCCTCGGCTTGAGCTCCTTGGCGATCCCGAAGTCGAGCAGCACCACGCGGCCGTCGCGCGTCACGAGGACGTTCGAGGGCTTGAGGTCGCGGTGGAGGATGTTGGCGGCGTGGAGCGCGGAGACCCCCTCGACGAGCTGCGAGAAGGCGGCCCGGAGCCGCCGCGTGTCGAGCGAGAAGGTCTGCCGGAGCGGGCGGTGCGGGCCGGATCTGCGCTCGGGCCAGCCGCCGTTCAGGCGCCGCGCCGGGGGCGCGGGGGTCCCGAGCAGCGCGTGGGTCACCTCGTCCGGGCCCGCGACGCCGCCGCCGGCGCCGGCGGACGCGCGCTCCACCCACGTGGCGTCGTCCGTCGGGAACGGGCGCGCGGTGCTCGGCTCGAGCGACGCGCGGTCCACGAACGCGTCCGAGACGATCGTCTCCTGCTCCGCGTGCGCGCGGTGGCTGGGCAGCTGGACGCGCACGAAGCTGAGGAAGTCGACGCCGTCGACGAGCTCCATGGTGAAGCACCACGTCCCGCCGTCGGAGAGCAGCTCGTGCAGGGTGACCAGGTTCGGGTGCACGAGGTCGGCGAGGCTGCGGAACTCCTGCTTGAAGCGGAGCAACGCGGTCGGCTCGGACTGCTGGTAGAGGGCCTTGAGCGCGATCACGCAGCCGTAGCGCCGGTCGACGGCCTCGTAGACGGCGCCGAACCCGCCGGCGCCGAGCTGGCGCCGGATCTCGAAGCGCTCGCTGTGCTCGAAGGCGCGGAGGGGCTTCATGCACGCCGCCCGGTGCGGAAGGCGGTCCGCCGGCGCGGGGCTCGGGCGGTGAGCGGGCGATCAAAGCTCGAGATCTTCCACGGCACAGACCGTAGGATATATCACCAGCGTCGGCGCCATCACGCGACAGTGGGGTCGGCGGTCGCGTTGTTGGCTCCGTCACCCGCGCGGGCGTTCAGGGGACCGGCGTCGCGAGCGAGGCGCGGCGGCGCTGCTCACGGCGACAGGGTGAGCGAGCCGGCGTCGAGCGCGACCTCGTAATAGCCGTGGTCGTCCCAGGCGAGCGCGCTGCCGCCCTGCCTGAGCGTGCCGCCGTCGACCTTCATGCGCAGGAACTTGCCCGGCGGGAAGTGCGCCGGCAGCGTCCAGGTCCAGGTGGTGTTGCTGCCGGACGTGGTGCGCATGGCCGATGAAAAGAAGACAAACCTCACAGGCACAGAGGGCACAGAGAGGAAGAGGAGAAAGATCTCTTTTCTTTCTCTCTCCTCTGTGTCCTCTGCGCCTCTGTAGCTCATATTTCACTTCGAAGACTCGGCCCGACGCCGGCGGTATCGTCGTGCGAAGGGGCACGACCGGAAGCGTGTTCTGATGAGGAAAGCTCGTCTGGCGGCGCCTGGTGCTAGCGCGGCCGGGGGATGCCGAGCCGCTGGCGGCGCTCCCAGAGGGCCTTGCGGCTGATGCCGAGGCGGCGGGCGATCTCGGTCTCGGTCAGCTCGTGCTGGTGCTCGAGGACGAAGCGGCGGAAATACCCCTCGAGCGAATCGGACCGCGGCTCGCTCTCGTGCGCGGCCGGAGGCGGCGCGGGCTGCGCCGCGTCGTCGAGCCCGAGCAGGCCCACCCCGATGTCCCTGCCCTCGGCGAGGACCATGGCGCGGTGGATGGCGTTCTCCAGCTCGCGGACGTTGCCCGGCCACGGGGCCGCCGCGATGGCGGCGCGCGCCTCCGGCGACAGCGCGAGCGGCCGCTGGCCCGTCGTCCGCGCGCGCCGCGTGAGCAGCGACTCCGCGATGCGGACCGCGTCGCCCGGCCGCTCGCGCAGCGGCGGCAGGCGGAGCTCGAGGACCCGCAGGCGGAAGTAGAGATCGCTCAGAAAAGACCCCTGGCGCACCATCGCCACGAGATCCCGCTGGGTCGCCGCGACGAGGCGCACGTCGACGCGCCGGGCCTGCGCCGCGCCCACGCGCCGCACCTCGCCGGTCTGCAGGAAGCGGAGGAGCCGCGCCTGCACGCGCGCCGGCAGGTCGGCGATCTCGTCGAGCAGGAGCGTCCCTCCCTCCGCGGCCTCGCAGAGCCCCGCGCGCGCCGAGAGCGCGCCCGGGAAGGCGCCGCGCTCGTGACCGAAGAGCTCGCCCTCGATCAGCCCCTCGGGGATGGCCGCGCAGTGGACGCGCACGAACGGGCACTGCCGCCGCGGGCTGAGCCGATGCACGGCGCGGGCGAGCGTCTCCTTGCCGGTGCCGCTCTCGCCGAGCACGAGCAGCGTCGCCTCGCTCGGCGCCACCTTGCGCACCCGCGCGAACACCTCGCGCATGGCCGCCGAGCCGCCGATCATGCCCTCGAGCTCCTCGTCGTCCGGCGCGGGCGGCGTGGACGCCGCGGGCGGCGTGGACGCCGCGGGCGGCGTCGACGCCGGCGCGGGCGGCACGGACGCCGGCGACGGCGGGCGCGGCGCGCTCTCCCCGGGCGCGCCTTGCGCGGGGCGCGCGCCGGCGAGGTGGTGATCGACCAGCGCGACGAGCTCGGCGTGATCGAACGGCTTCGACAGGTAATCCGCGGCGCCGCGCTTCACCGCGTCGACGGCCGCCTTCACGGTCGCATAGCTCGTCATGAGCACGACCGGCGCGCCGCCGCACCGGCCGACGAGCTCCGTGCCCGGCGCGCCGGGCAGGCGCACGTCGGCGAGCACCAGATCGAACGCGCGCAGGTCGTGCGCCGCCTCGGCCTCGGCGATCGACCCCGCCTCGACGACGTCGTGCCCGTGGCGCGCGAGCAGCCGCCGGAGCTCCATCCGGATGACGACCTCGTCCTCGACCAGCAGGATCCGGCTCACGGCGCCACCTCGGGCCCGCCGGCGCGTGGAACGAGCCCGCCCGCCGCCGCGAGCGCGGGCGCACATTCCGTGGCGACGGCCTCCGCGTCGTGTCCTCCGCGCATGGGACAAGGCTACTCAGGAGCGCAACGGATGAACATGTGTGGGCGCACAACGCAACGCGTCAGCGCCGGCGTCCAGGAAGCTGCGTTACCGAGGGGATGTCTCCCGCAGAGGCGTCCATCGCAGCCTTCGGCGATCGCCACGACTCCCCGGCTCCCCGCCGGGGAAGCGGGGGGCCTGGCCGGGCGCGCAAGGATGTCGCGCGCCCGGCCGAGCTCCCCCACGATCGCTTCGCTCTACTTGGTGAACAGGTCGAGGTCGACGGCTTTCGCCATCGCCTCCAGGCCAGTCGGGTTCAGGTGCAGCCCGTCATTCTCGAAGTCGAGGTCGTCTTGCAGCTTGGCAGGGTCGTTGGGGTCGACGACCGCCGGGTCCAGGTCGATGACCGCGTCGTACTTGCCGCTCGTGCGGATCCAGGTGTTGACCTTCTGACGGGCGGCCTCGTGCGCGTCGGAGTAGTACCCGTTGCCCTTGAACGGCAGGATGGGGATTCCGTAAACGAGCATCCCCTTGGCGTGCGCCTTGTCGATGAACTCCTGATAGGCCGCGATCAGGGCGTCGGCGACGTTCGGCGCGCTGTCGCCGCCGATGTCGTTCACGCCGATGAAAATGACCGCCCAGCGAGCCCCGCGCTGGTCCAGGATGTCGCGCTGGTAGCGCAGCTTGGCGGTCGGCCCGAGCCCGCCGGCCAGCACGGTGCCCCCGCCGATCCCCAGGTTCAGCACGGCGACGTCCTCGGTCCCGGGATTGGCCCGCAGCCGGCGAGACAGGAAGTCCGGCCAGCGCGTGTTCCCGTCCGTGACCGAGCCGCGGCCGTCCGTGATCGAGTCGCCGAGGATGGCGATCGCATGGGCCGTGGGGTCGGCCATGACGTCGAGGCCCGTGATGTAGTACCAGTGCGCGGTGCTCACCGGCGACGTCAGCGTCGGCGACGAGACCCCGTTGCCGGTCTGGATGTACGAGTTCGTCCGTGAGCCCGGGTGCCCGGTGATCCCGCTCGGGACGGCGCCGAAATGGATGGTCACCGCGAGCTTGGTGAGGGGCTTGAGGTCGTAATCGATCGGATCGGAGAAGACCGACTTGCCCATCGGGATGGTCACCGACGCGGAGCCCTCGAAGGTCAGGGCCGTGTCGGTGTCCGCATTGATGCCGTCGGCGTTCGTCGAGTCCGCGATGTGCACGGAGCTCATGGTCACCGGCCCGTTGCCGAACTCGTTCGAGAGCAGCAGCCGCACGTTGCTGCCGCCGATCGAGGTGTAAATGACCTGGCGCAGCGTGTTGTTGGCGAGGCCCGGCGCGGGCGGGTTGTTGTTGGTCTCGGTCAGCTGCGGGCCGGTCGTCCAGGTGCCGACCCAGCGCCTCTCCCCGGAGCTGCCGCCGTCGCCGCCGGTGCCGCCATCGCCGCCCGTGCCGCCAGCGCCGCCGGTGGCGCCCGCTCCGCCTCCGCCAGCGTCGTTGCCGCCGCCGCCGCCGCCGCCGGTGCCGGAAGCCTCCGACCCGCTGGAGCTCGTCGCCCCCCCGGAGCTCCCCGAGCTGGTCGTCGCGCTCGACCCGGTGCTCGTCGTATCGGATCCGGGCGAATCATCGCCGCAGCCGGTGATCGATAGAAACAGCAGTGCGTAAAGAATTTTCCGCATGGTCCTCGTCCGACGCTATACCCCTACAAGTGCCGCCCAAGGTGCCACACGGGGGGCCTGAACGACACCATGTTTCATGGCGGGCGAGCGCGCTGGACGCCTCGATCCGCGGCATTGCGTTACGATCGGTAACACGTTGGCCAGCGCGCGTTACGCTCGGTAGCAATCCGGTCACGCCGGAAACCCACCGTGTTCGTGGACCGGGCACGCGCCGCGGCGCCGCGGCGCCGCGTGACGCCGGCGCGGAGGCCTGCTGAGATGGGCGCATGCCCCCGTGGAACGACGACGACGCCGCCTCCACCGAGCTCGTGCCCGGGCCGCTGCGCCCCGCCGCGGCCGCGGCCGAGAGCTTCGCCCTCTCCGTCATGGCGGGCCCGGACGAGGGCCTCCGGTTCACCGTGGCGCCGGGGTTGCCCGCCCGCGTGCTCGCCGGCACCAGCCCGGCCTGCGACATCCCCCTCACCGACCGGCTCGTCTCGCGCCGCCACGCGGCCTTCGAGCTCGCCGGCGCCCGGCTGCGCGTCACCGACCTCGGCTCGACGAACGGCACGTTCGTCCAGGGAATCCGCGTCGGCGACGCTTACCTCCAGGGCAGCGAGCTCGTCCGCATCGGCGAGACCGTGCTCCGCGTCGAGGCGCTCGGCGTCACGCAGGCGGCCGAGCTGTCGCGCGCGGTGCGCTTCGGCAAGCTGGTCGGCGCCAGCGAGGAGATGCGGCGGCTCTACCCGCTCTGCGAGCGCCTCGCGGCCTCGAGCGTCCCCGTCGTCATCGAGGGCGAGACCGGGACCGGCAAGGAGGTGCTCGCGGAGGCGATCCACGAGCAGGGGTCGCGCGCCGCCGGGCCGTTCGTGGTCTTCGACTGCACCGCGGTGCCGCCGACGCTCGTCGAGTCGGCGCTCTTCGGGCACGAGCGCGGCGCCTTCACCGGCGCGAACGAGACCCGCCGCGGCGTCTTCGAGGAGGCGCACGGCGGCACGCTGCTGCTCGACGAGATCGGCGATCTCGATCTCGGCCTGCAGGCGAAGCTGCTCCGCGCCATCCAGCGCTCGGAGGTGCAGCGCGTCGGCTCGAACAAGTGGATCCGCGTCGACATCCGGGTGCTCGCGGCGACGCGGCGCGACCTGGAGCGCGAGATCCAGGCGGGGCGGTTCCGGGACGATCTGTTCTTCCGGCTCGCGGTGGCGCGGATCGAGCTGCCGCCGCTGCGCAAGCGGCGGGGCGACGTCACGGTGCTCGCGCACCATTTCTGGCGGCAGCTCGCGGATCGCGGCGCGCCGTTCCCGCAGGGGTTCGCCGAGCGGCTCGAGGACTACGACTGGCCGGGCAACGTGCGCGAGCTCTACAACGCCGTGGCGCGCCGGGTGGCGCTCGGCGAGGCCGCGCCGATCGAGACCAGCCGGGCCGGGCTCGCCTCCGCGGGCGCGCCGGCCCCGCCCTCCGGGCCCGCGTCGGTGACCCAGCCGGCCGCGGCGAGCGGGCCCGCGTCCTCGGCGCAGCCGCCGGCCACGCCCGCGCCGCCCGCCTCCGCGGGCGCCGGGGCCGGCGAGGGAGCCGAGACTGCGACATCCAGCGACATCATCGAGGAGATCCTCGCGCTCGACCTGCCCCTGCCGCGCGCGCGGGAGCGGATCGTCGAGCACTTCGAGCGGCGGTACGTGCAGCGCGTCCTCGCGCAGCACGGGGGCAACGTCCGGAGCGCGGCGGCCGCGTCGGGCCTCGCGCGGAGGTACTTCCAGCTCCTGCGCGCGCGGCGGTCCACCTGAAGAGGCTGCGCGCGGCAGTCGTGGTCAAATTTGAACATGAAGGCGGGAAGGCGGGAAGAAAACCTTAATGTTCTTCCCGCCTTCCCGCCTTCATGTGGACTCTCTCTGGGCAAGGTTGACCACCACCGCGAGCCGCGCTCCGGCTGACATGCCGCCGCGGCATCCGCCGCGGGCGTGTTATCGTCGCCCCGATGTTGCGGGCCCAGGGCGGCGCATCGGCTGTCGTCCGCTACCTGCTCTTCGACGAGATCGGGGCCGGCGGCATGGCCACGGTGCACCTCGGGCGCCAGCACGGCTCGGCCGGGTTCCGGCGGACGGTGGCGGTCAAGCGGCTCTACCCGCAGTTCGTCCGGGATCCCGAGCTCGTGGCCATGCTCCTCGACGAGGCGCGCGTCGCGGCCCGGATCCGGCACCCGAACGTGGTCGCGACGATCGACGTCGTGTCGAGCGGCGGCGAGGTGCTGCTCGTGATGGAGTACGTGCACGGCGAGTCGCTGGCGCGGCTGCTGCGCGCGGCGACGAAGGACGGCGGCGCGCCCCCGCCGCGCATCGCCTGCGCGGTGCTCGCCGGCGCGCTCCACGGCCTGCACGCGGCGCACGAGGCGACCGCGGAGGACGGCGCCCCGCTCGGCCTCGTGCACCGCGACGTGTCGCCGCACAACCTGCTCGTCGGCGAGGATGGGGTGGCGCGCGTGCTCGACTTCGGCGTGGCGAAGTCGGCCGGGCGCGCGCAGATCACGCGCGACGGGCAGCTCAAGGGCAAGCTGGCCTATATGTCGCCCGAGCAGATCGCGGGCGAGCCGCTCGACCGGCGCGCGGACGTGTACGCGGCCGGCGTGGTGCTGTGGGAGACGCTGACGGGCGAGCGCCTGTTCGAGGGGCGCGGCGAGGCGCTCTCGATCCTGCGGCTCTTGCAGGCGGGCGTGGATCCGCCGAGCTCCCGCCGGCCCGGGGTGCCGCCGGAGCTGGAGGCGATCACGCTGCGCGCGCTCGCGCGCGGCCCCGAGGACCGGTTCCCGACGGCGCGCGAGATGGCGCTCGCGCTGGAGGCGACGGGCCTCGCGGCGTCGACCTCGGAGGTTGGCGCGTGGGTGGCGTCGCTCGCGGGCGAGGCGCTCTCGCAGCGCGCGGCGCTGATCGCCGCGATCGAGCCGGGGGCGGCCACGCCGAGCGCGCCGCCGGAGCTCGGGTCGCCCCTCGAGACGGCCGGGTTGGCCCTCGGGACGGCCAGGGCGGCCCTCGGGACGGCCGGGGCGGGCCCGGCGGAGGCGGCCGTGGCGAGCGCGCCGCAGCCCGCCGCCGCCAGCCCGAGCCGGCGGCGCTGGGGCGCGGCGGCGGCGGCGGGCGCGGCGCTCGCGATCGCGGCGGCGGCGATCGGGTTCGCGCGCGCCGAGGCGCCGCCGCGCGCCAGCGCGAGGGCCGGCGTCGCGGCGGTGGCGGCGGCGCGCGCGCGGGTCGCGGCGCGGCCGGCGGCGCTCCCGCACGGGGCGCAGTTCGCGGCCGGAGCGGCCGGCGCGGCCGGCGCGGGGGTGCCGGATGCGTCGGCGACGCCCGCCGCGCCCACGGCGGCCGCCGCGACGGCTGCGCCCTCGGCGCCCGCCGCGAAGGCGGCCGGCGCGGGCGCGCGGCGGCTGCCGCGCCGCGAGCCCGCGCGCGACGGGTGCAATCCGCCCTTCGTGATCGATGGACAGGGCCACAAGCGCTACAAGCGCGAGTGCTTCTGACGGAGGCCCGATGACCCCGCGCACCTCTCCCCGCTTCCTCGTCGCCGCCGCCCTCTCGGCCGCCGCGTGCCTCCATCCCGCCCGCGCTCGCGCCGGCGACGCCGAGGCGTGCTTCACCGCCTCCGAGGAGGGCCAGCGCCTGCGCGACGAGGGCCGGCTGCGCGAGGCGCGGGCGCGCTTCATCGCGTGCGGCGGCGCCGGCTGTCCGGATCTCGTCCAGTCGGACTGCGCGGGCTGGCTCTCCGACGTCACGGCGCGCGTGCCGACGCTGATCCTGAGCGCCCAGGACGAGCAGGGCCACGACGTGGCCGACGTGCGGGTGACCCTCGACGGCGCGCCGCTCGCCGCGCGCCTGGACGGCAAGGCCGTCGAGGTCGACCCGGGCGAGCGCGTGCTCCGGTTCGAGCGCGCGGGCAGCGCTCCCGTGGAGCTGCGGCTCGTCGTGCGCGAGGGCGAGAAGCTGCGCCGCGTCTCGGCCCGCCTCGCGCGGACGGCCGCGCCGGGGGCGAGCGCGGGCGCGCCGGGAGGCGGCGCCGTCCCGCCCCGCGAGGACCGCGCCGCCTCGTCGCCCGCGAGCGCGCTCGTCCTGCCGATCGCGCTCGGTGGCGCCGCGGCCGGAAGCGGCGTCGCCTACGCGGCGCTCGGCCTGAGCGCGCGCGCCGACGCCGACCGCCTGCGGGCGACCTGCGCCCCGCGCTGCGCGGAGGCGGACGTCGACGCCGTGCGCGCCAAGATCCTCGGCGCCAACATCGCGTTCGGCGTCGGCGTGGCGGCGCTCGCCGGCGCCGTGGCCGCGCTCGTCCTGCGCGGCGCCGAGCCCGGAGCGCCCGCCGCGACCGCGGCGGTGCACGTCGTCCCCGTGCGCGGGGGCGCCGCCGCCGCGCTCGGCGGCCGGTTCTGAGCTGCCGGGCTCGCCGCGGGCCTGGGACCGCGGCCGGGCGCCCCGCTCAGAATGAGCCCTCGCGCAGGTTGATGCCGTGCTCGAGGTACGCCTTCAGGCAGCAGGCCATGTGCATCCACCCCTGACAGTTGCCGTAGGAGGCCTGCAATCCCTGCTCGGTCTGCTTCCAGCCCGACTCGGCGATCCGGACCATCGTCGAGCTCGGGCCCAGGGCCTCGAAGTGCATCTCGACCCGCGTGTTGTAGGGGAGCTCGTTCACCGGCTTCCCGTCGTCGCCGGGCTCGCCGGCCGCCCACTCGAAGGCGATGAGCTTGTCGGCGATGACCTGCTTGACGTAGACCGGGAACGGCTTGCCGCCGTCGAAATCGGCGAAGCTCCACATCACGGTCTTTCCTTCGTCGAGCGGGCCGCTCGCGCCGCCCGTCGTGAAATACCCGCTGAGCTTCTTCGGGTTGTAGACCGCATCGAAGACCTCGTGGACGGGCTTCTGAACCTTCGTCTGCACCTGAAACTTGAGCTCCATGACGCCTCCTTGTCGCGGCGCTGCCTCGGCCGCGGACCGCGCGCGATGCGCGGGTGCACCGGCGCGCGGGCGCACGGGTACACCGGCGCACCCGCGCCCGAACACCTCGGCGCGCGGACGCACCGGTGCGCCGCCCGTACGGACCCAGCTTCGCGCGGCGATTGACCGCCCCCCCATCATGTTATATTCTTATAACATGTCAAGCGCGGACCCGGACGACCTCGTCTTCAAGGCGCTGGCCGACGGGCGGCGGCGAGAGATCCTGGACCTGCTCAAGGACGGGCCGAAGACGACGGGCGAGCTCTGCGCTCATTTCGCCGACTGGGATCGCTGCACGGTGATGCAGCACCTCGGCGTGCTGGAGAAGGCCGAGCTGGTGATCGTCAAGCGCGAGGGGCGCCACCGCTGGAACTACCTGAACGTGCTCCCCGTCAAGCGGATCCACGACCGGTGGATCAGCCGCTACGCGTCCGCCGCGGTCGACCTGCTCGACCGGCTGAAGCGGGATCTGGAGACGTGACGCGGGGACCCGGCGCGCGCGGCATCGGGCGGCCGCTCGGCGTGGGGCAGGCCGTTCAGGGGCGCAAACGTTACAGCATCACCGGAATCGATCCATGCGACGGTGCGCCTGAAGCCTCCGGGTTGAATTTCAATTCTCCCCGGGGCTCCCGGCAGCCTCCGGGTTGAATTTCAATTCTCTGGGGACGCTCCGGGCAGGTAATGGTCAAGGTGCTGCCCACGTTGACCAATGGTCGGACAGGAGATGTCCTAGCCGGTGTGCGACCGCAACAGCGGTCGATCGCGAAATCGGCTAAAATGAAGGCCTACCAAGCAAAAGCGCCATGCTCGGCTGGAACCCGAGCACGGCGCCAGAGCACCGAGCGGTAGGCCCGCCCGTCGCCCCACAACGCCGAGCATGGGCCATGCCGTCGAGAAAGGCAAGGCCCGGCCATGTCTCGGCTGTCGGCGGAGGCACGCGCGCGCGTTGTCTCCCAGCTCGTCGAAGGCTGCTCCATCGCCTCCACGTGTAGGCTGACCGGAGTCAGCAAACCGACCGTGCTCGCTCTGCTGCTCCGCGTCGGAGCCGGATGCGAACGGCTGCACAATCGCCTCGTTCGCGGCGTCGCATGTCACGTTGCGCAGTGCGACGAGATCTGGTCCTTTGTGCAGAAGAAGCAGTCTCGTGTGACGGACTCCGATCCTGCGGAGTTCGGCGATGCGTACACCTTCGTTGCGCTGGCGAGCGCGTCGAAGCTCATCATCAGCTATCGCGTCGGCAAGCGCGACGACGAGAACACGCGCGCCTTCATCGCCGATCTGCGCGCGAGGCTGACCACCGTCCCGCAGCTCTACACGGACGGCTGGCAGCCGTATCCATCGGCGATCGGCGCCTCGTTCGCGGGCGGCGCCGACTACGCGGTCGTCCACAAAAACTACAGCCGGAAGGCGCGCCGCGACGACGATCACCGCTACGAGCCCCCGCGCGACCCGTTCATCACGCGCATCCCGGTCTACGGTGTGCCGGACGTGGAGCGCGCCAGTACGAGCCACGTCGAGCGCCAGAACTGGACGATGCGGATGCACATCCGCCGGTTTACGCGGCTGTGTAACGGCTTCTCGCGGAAGCTCGCGAACCACCGCGCCGCGGTCGCGCTACACGTCGCCTGGTACAACCTCTGCCGGATCCACGAGTCGATCCGCTGCACGCCAGCGATGGAGGCGGGCATCACGCGGCACGTCTGGTCCATCCCGGAGCTCGTCGAGGCCGCCCTGGCGGAGCCCGATACCGAGCCGCCGACCCCGCAGCCGCTCAGGCTACGGGAGCCGCCCGCCGGAGCGCCCACGGCGCCCGCCAGGGCCCTGCCGAACGGGAGGGGGTTCCTTCGGCTCGTCGGCGCCGCGCCGTCGGCCCCCGTGGCGCCGCAGCCGCCTCCCGTGGCGTCCGTCGCGGTTCAGCCGGAGCCGGAGCCCCCGCCGTCAGAGCCGCCGCCGGGGCCGGGGCCGAGGCGGATGAAGCAGCTCAGTTTGTTCGATGATGATTGAGGCCATGGTGGCTACGGCTTGCGAATACGACGGCGCGCTGGCGGAGCAGACGCACTCGCCGCCGCCGTCGCGCTGCTTGTAGGAATGGGAGCCTCCAGCGCAGCAGCGGCTTTGATTGCCGGAGCGCCGATCCCAGCAGAAGCGGAAGCGAGCGGTCGCGGGCCGGAGGCGGCAGGACTGGGCCCGCACGCCGACGGAAGCAAGTAGGCAGCAACTGCGCCTGCGACCACCGTGCTTACGGTGGCCAGCGTGGACTTCAAGTGCTCCTCAAACAGAAACCTTGCGATTCCTGGCTTGTTCTGCGGCTCGGGAGACACGCTCTTGACTACGTCTGCCACTGTGCTGTCAGTGAACGCACCGGATGCCGTGACGCCACCGGGGACTGCGACGCGGCTCACCGCGTTGGCCATCGCTACCGCGTCTTGTGACCTTAATCTCTGCCCAGAGATTTCTCCATCCTTATTGAGGAGGAACGATGCCCCCGCCTCACCAGAGGCAGACTTCGCCCTCTCCAACTGCTGCCCGAGATGCAAAATGCAGACGATGGCGATCTGCGAATCGTCCGACAGTTCGGCAAGCGATGCTTTCATCGTTTGCCACTGCATGTCCTCTGTGACATCCATCAGGTCGACTTGGACGCGCCTGCACCATTGAACTATTTCTGCGTTACTGGGAACCTGGTCCTTGGTCGGCTCGTGTCCACTGCTGGGAACGTCAGCCCCCATTTGGCACCTGATACACAACCTGCACATTCTCCGGACACACTCTCACGTCGGCATCGGCGACTGTGTCGTACACAACGTCAGGCACATCCTGAACCGATTTGAATGTGCGCAGCGTGCGTCCGTTCGGCGTCTCCACGCGTAGCTCTGGAACGAGAAGACCGTGCCTCACCATTCTTATGAGAATCTGCGCAAGCAGCGGCAACGATGGTGGCCGTAGTATGTTGTATAAGCGCTCTGCGGAGTATACATTGCCAGGCTGGGCACGGTCCAGGAACGCTCGGAGACGCTCAATCACCTCCGGCTCTGATGGCAGGTTACCTATTATATCGCTCAATTGAGCCGAAGACATATTCATAGTCCCGCCTTTCGAGCAGACGGATGCAACGCCGTTCGTTGCAAACGGATGCCATCACCGCAGCGACCCCATGAGGTCAGCAGTCGACTGAACGCCAGCGCAGGTGACGAACCATGTTGCGGCATGGAATTGCCGTATTTTAGCCGTTTCGCGTGGCGCGCGTCAATGCGTGCATGGCCCGTGCGATGCGCCGACGCAGCGCGCCAGCATGGGGTCGACATGCGGAGCCTGAGCGCCGTGGTGGATGGGCCCCGCTATCGCTGCGCGGCGTACGCCGCGCAGCGTCTCGGCGTGTCGGCATAGGTCGCTGCCGCGCCCGGCGCACGCGCAACGCACCATATCCTACCATTTGCAAAACAAATGTCTTGCAACGTCTTGCGCGCGCAAGACGTTGTGGTCATGTTCTCCGCATGACGACGACGGCGAACGAGACGATCATCCCGGCCATCGCGAAGGCGTTCCGCACCTCGTTCACGTTCAAGAACGGCCGCTTCGCGGCGCCGGTGGACGGGGAGACGATCGTCGTCCGTCGTGCCCACGGGACGACTGCGGCCATTGGGATCCTCAGCCCGGCGAGCCGCAGCGCCGAGATCCGCATGCTCGTCCTCATCGCGGAGGCACTCCGCGCGGCCGGCTTCTCGCCCGACCGCGGCCCTTGGGAGGTCACCGTCCGCTGGGACACGTGCGCCGCGCCGAAGAGGGCGGCGTGACCGCCCGCGCGGCGGAGCGCCGCACGACGCACGTCTCGCAACGTCGTGCGACGGTCGTGCATCCGGCTGGCGCGGGCGCTATGAAGCCCCGCATGGACATCGACGACGGCGAGATCAGGCTCACGGAGAACGTCACGATCCGACTCTCGAAGGAAGAGCGCGCCGGGCTGAAATGGCTCGCGAAGCAGCGTGCCGTCGCACTCCGAGCGCAGGGCATCGAGGCGCGCGCGACCGAGGGCACCGCGTTCCGGGAGCTCCTCAACCGGGAGCTACGCGCGAAGGGCTGGGATCCGGCGCAGCACATGCCGCCCGAGCCGCCCGCGAAGTCGGGGAAGAAGCGCGACTGATGCGCCGCCGATGCCACCGGACGTAAAACCCAGGGTGGGGGATGCCGCGGTTCTGGCCGCTCGCCGATCCGATCGTCGAGCCTCCGGCCTACCCGGCGACGAGAGCGCAAGTGGATAGAATCCTATCCGTCGTGTCGTATCTCCAATCAATCTACGGGATGTCGTTTCGCCTTGCCTGCGCCGATGTAGGTTTGTACAATCGCGGACGGATGACGAACGACAACGGAGTGGACGCCCCCGACGAGGTGCTCTCCCAGATCGAAGCCTGGTGGCGGCAGGGCGCTGAGTTCCGATCGAAGCTCTTGGCCGAGAAGAGCTTCCTCCAGAAGAGGATCCGCGAGATCGACGCCGCGCTCGCCATGATCCCGGAACCGCCGGGTCAAAATCCAGTGACGCCGGACGAAGACGCCCCGGACGATGAGGAGCAACGCGGCGATGCGCGAGACCAGCAGCAGCCGCGCCTGCCGATGGCCGCCAGCGCCTTCAGGAAGCTGAGTATGCCTCAGATGGTGCGGGCCATCGTCATGGACCACCCGGAGGGGATCAGGGCGCCGCAGGTCGTGGACACGGTTCGGCTTGTGATGCCGAAGGTAGACCCCGCGCTGGTCCACTCGGGACTGTACCGAGCGCTGGACAGCGGCGAGATCAAGGCGGAGGGTTCCCGCGGAACCCGCGTCTACTACCCCGGAGAGCCCTCAGCGGAGGACGTAGCGGACGAGTAGGCCCACACAAAGACTTCGGGCCGAAGGGGGCGTTCCCAGCGCCCCCAACGGCCCTGCGGCCGGTCTTAGCAACCGGCTTGCGCGGCACCGACCGGCCCCGAGCGGGACAGGCATAGCGCCTCCACACAGTCGCTATCCTACCCGCTCGAAGGGTGCTGCGCAAGCATCTTCAGCGACCTTCGCGTCGTAGCGGGAGAGGTGTGCCATGCGATCAAGCGATCGCGTCTCTAGAGCGTGAACGGGTGCGCCGGTCGTAGTTGCGGCTCGATGCGCCGTCGCACCCGGGCAGTGGATTCCGCGACTTGGCGGTCAGGCACCGCCGAGGCAAGCCGTGAGTCTCGCTCTCATGAGGACGCCATCATATGGCCAACGACGAGCCCCGTCCGGGGTACAGGTTCATCTACGTCTCCAGCTATTGGAACTGGGGACTGAAGCGTCGGGTGTACGCGTACGAGTTCGGCTATCGGGCCATTCGACTGGAGGTGAGGATCGACGGTCCTCGACGCCAGGCGCCTGACAGGCAGCCGGGCACTCAGCGTGCTGCGCCAGCAGCGCCTACCCCGCGGAGGAGGACCAGCAAGACGCCGCGCCGGTAACATACCGATCGCGGATCACACAGCCCGGTCGGCCTGTGGCCGACCGGGCCTTTTTATGGTGGGAGCAGCCGGTCTGCCGATCTACCCGCCGTCCTCGGCCATCTGCGCCATGACGGCGATCTCGCGCAGGACTTCGCCGGGCGTGCGCCCCTCGTTCTGGGCGATGGTCTCGATTGCCTGCTCCAGGGACTTGCAGCACTCCCGGAGTCCGCGCACGACGCGGGGCGGGAGGTCGATGGACGTGGGCCGTGGGTCCGGCCACCTCGGCGGCCGTCGCGGCGGCCACCAGGAGTAGATGGCGTCCGGAGGCCAGGCGTCGTCGCCGAGGCGATGTGGCTCGTAGCCGCGCTCCCGCAGGTAGCGCTCCACGTCGCCAGGCGAGACGCGCCGGGTGACGGGCCGCCCTGGGAACGTGACGGCCATGCGGTGCTTCGGGTCGCGGATGTTGAAGTTCATCGGCGCCACCTCCTGAGCCTGAGGGCCAGCATGGCGCGGGCGATGCGGAGCCTCGACGCTGCGGTGCCCTGGCTCATCCCGCGCTGCGCTGCGTACGCGGAGAGCGTCTCCGGCGCGTCGACGGTCAGGAGGATCTCCTGATGGCGAGGCTCCAGCCGCTCGATCGCCCTGAGCAGGTCGCGCGCCTCCACCTGCGCGTCGAGGCTCGGGCCGACCACCCCGCGAAGCAGACCGAGCGGCTCCGCGTGGAGGATGGCGCGGCGCACGTACGCGCTCTCGAAGTACTTCGACGCTTGCCTCCAGCTGATGCCGCGAAGCCAGGCGCGGAGGGCCACGCGCGGTTCGACCCGGGGGTCAGGCCGGTACTTGCCGCGCCGGACCGCCTTCCAGGCGGCGAGGAAGACCTCTGCCTCCACGTCGGCTCGGTCCCGAGCGGGAACGCCGCGCAGAGTCGCGCGGACGATGCCGCGTTCGGCGAGGAGCGCCTCGATGGGCAGGCGCTTCCGGCGATGTCGTGCGGCAGGCGGGCTCTTCGCCCCCTTCCGCGGGCGGCTCATCCGCTCCTCCCGCACGCGGCGCACGTGCCCGCCTCGACGAGACCGGGCGACAGGATGCGCTCCACGGTCGTCTCAGCGACGCGAGCGGCCAGCAGGACGAGCGCGGGCGAGCCTCGGCCGATGCCGCAGGCGACGCCGGCCAGCGTCCGCGTGTGGACGCCGCCCATCGCGGCTGAGACGGCGCGCCAGCTGCCCAGGCGGGCCTTCAGCCCGCGCAGGGCGGCGCGGAGCCGCCTGGTCTCGTCGGGGGTCAGGGACAGGGATCGGCTTCGATGGTACGAGCGGCGTGTAGGTACACGTCCGCCTTGCCCGGATTCGGGCAGCGGGAGTACAAGTTGCATCGTCGGACCTCGTTGACGCGGGGTTCGGCCACGCAGCCCGGGGTGTTGACGCACCCGCGGGCTGCACTTGCTTGAGGCCGAACCTACGGGCCCGATCTGAGGTCCGCTATCGCAAACTGCTCACTTTGACCAATCGACTGGCACCTTGACCATTACCTCCGGGCAGCCTCCGGGTTGAATTTCAATTCTCCGGGGACGCTCCGGGCAGTCTCCGGGCTGAATTTCATTTCTCCCCGGCAGTTCCCGGCAGGTAGTGTCCGGGATAGGCCCTCTCCCAGATCGAGTGTCCGGAACCTAAAAATGCAGTGTCCGGAATGCTGATATCTGTTGTGACCTCGTGATCGGTCCGTAGGCTTCCGCCGGAAGTAGTGCGGGGCGCGACGCCTGCCAGCGTCCGCCCCGCGTGGCCGACACCGCTTGCACGGAGCCGACAGCATGCAGCCTACCGATCCGCGCGGATCGGGCCAAGGGACCGGTGCGCCCAAGCGCCCACCGAGGAACCCCGGGACCCGTCCGACCACCGCCCCGCCGCACCTCGATCGCCACACCAAGGACGCCGTCGGGCGCGCCCTCATGCACGGGGTCGCCCGTGTCGAGGCGTACCTGCGCCGCCGCGGTCTGCCCTCCGGCGACGTCGAGGACTTCGCCTTCGAGTGCGCCTGCCTCACGTACCGCAACATCGCCGATGGTTCCCTCGCCCTCTGCGCGGATCCTGCCGAACGCGAAGGGCAGATCGGCGGGTACATGCGGACGATGGCGTGGCGCATGGTGAGCAACCGCAAGCGCTTCAAGGACGTCTTCCGGCGCCACGACCGCGAGGGCGGGGAGACGCTGCTCGAGGCGCGCACGTACGAGGTGGAGCCCGCGCTCGAGCTTGCCTCGGAGATCCGCGCGGAACCCCCGAAGGCCCAGCGTTTCCTGCTCGCGATGCTCGGGGTCGGCGGCGCGCTCCGCTTCGCCCACGAGGCAGCCGTCGACGCAGGCATGCACAGGCGCGCCGGCAAATGGGCCTTGCAGCGCTGCCGGGCGCGCGCGGCGAAGCGCCTCGCTACCGTCTGACCTACCAGCACTCGACGGCCGCCCGGCGTGCGCCCCTGGAACCGGGACAAGCTCTGGGCCGCCGTGCTCGACGCCCTCATCGAGGCCAGAACCAAGACCGAGCACGGCGGCCCAGCGGGCCCTCGGCGCGATCCTGGCGCTCGACGCCCTGATCCAGCTGTACGTCCGACCCGACGAGTAGGCGCTCGCCCGGCGAAGTCCTCGCCGACATCGCAGCCAGCAAGGGCCCGGAGCGTCGCCGCCGATCGGGGCGGCTCTGGCGGACCTGGGATTGAGCCGATACGCGAGAACGCTGCCCTGAAGCGAATGGCGAAAGCCGGCGAGTAGGCGGCCCCCCGAAGGCGCATGTAACCCAGCTTCCCGTCACCAGTGCCAGCTGAGCGTTACAGCCGGATTGAAAGGCTCTTCAGTCGCGAGCAGCCGGGACAGCCGCCATGGGCGCATGCGCTGACTCCACGATCATTTTCCACTCTGGAGCAGCGCGGCCACAATTGCGCCCAACGCCGCTATAAATGCAACAACCAGAGGGACGACCCAGAGTGTTACTCTTGAATCCTTCGCTCCGCCAGACTTTAGCTCGGCAGAAGCCGGTCCAGAGCCAACAGTAACACCTTCAACCTCTGACCCGTCCCCGGCGCGGATCTTCGAGCTACCAGACTCGACCCTGACGGTCCGCACCTTTGACTTGCCAGTTGCATCTATATCTGACTCTACACGGCGCTCCCGTTCGCGGCCGCCTCCGTTGTCGTCTGCCACGTTGCCACCCATAGTTAGTACGTTGATGTTGGCGGCCGAGCCACGCTCTGCGACCGCGATCACGCTGCCGCAATTAACAAACTTTTGAAGTGTGACCCGCGAAACAGCGCGGCGAGAGGCGTTGCGATGGATTACGCTTTTTTTTTGAGATTGGCGCCACTGTTCCCCCGGGTTTCGCGGTCCAGTCTCATGAGCCACTCGTCGTTGGCTCTTATATGCAAGTATATAAATGCACCATCGTCCTCAAGACCTGCGCCGCAGTACGGACAAGACGTGGCCGTATACGTTGACAGCTCCTCCGGTGGCCCCTCCCAAAGTTGGTGCCCGTTGGGGCAATGCAGTTCAGCGAGAACGCGCACCTTGCCAGTGGTCGCAAGGACGCGGATGGCATCCAGCACGTCTTCCTGACTGCCTATCCTTGCGTCAACAAACTGCTCTGGCCAAAATACTCGCGCGTGGGACGAGAGGTACTCCGCACGGATCTCCTCCTCGATGTCGATCGCGATTGCATTGGGAGACCTACTGTTCATGGTGCCCCTCGTCTGCTACACGACTACACGACGCCGATCTCATGGCATAGTTCGGAGACCACGTGGCTCATGCACAGCCGGCTCGCCTTCTGGCGAAAGGTTATGCGCGGATGTGCTGCCTTGAACATAAACTCCAGCTCAGTGTGCTCGCGATATCCATCCGGATGGACATGCGTCATATTGTACCAGAGTAAGCTTTTGGGGGACTTGTCGATCGAGTGAGTTGCTAATACGCTACTGTCTAACGCTTGCCTGCGCGGTCCACTGAAGTCTCCCCAGAGCTGTACCTCTCCGGCCTGACCATGCTTAGGCCGCGCCTTCGCAGACGTGTTCTCCAGGCTCAGTCTGACAGCGAGGCTGTCGATCTGACGCTCCGTGAACCCTATGGAGGTCATGTGGTCTCGACGGTACCCGGAGCGCGCCGTTCGCGCCGTTGGCATCTGTTGACCGGTACACCATTCTATGAATGTAACGAGAGCAGTCTGAGCGTCCGTTTGATACGCGTACACTTCGGCGATGCGATACTTCTTCGAGAAATCGATATGCAGTTCTACGTCGGTGGTCCTGTCGGTCGACTGCCGCTGATCCTCGAATGTGAACCCGAGCGGTTTCACCAGCCGAACCCTAGCATCGAATGACGCTTTGGTCATCCGGACCTGATACACTCGGTCTTTGCCTTTCGAGCGGTCGGACTGTTTGACCGTCACCCACTGTCCAGGCTTTAGTCGGCGGCCATCGACTTTGTTACTCTCCCAGTCGTCAAATAGTCGGTGCTGGCCGCCTACGCGATAATCTAAAGCTTGCTCGACAGTCGCACCACGGAGAAACGGAAGATCCCAAAGCAGCACTGAGCGCGACCCGCGAAAGCACCAGATGGAAGATAGGTGCTCGGA
The DNA here is from genome assembly GCF_051529605.1 of Sorangium sp. So ce296. Classification (NCBI taxonomy): domain Bacteria; kingdom Pseudomonadati; phylum Myxococcota; order Polyangiales; family Polyangiaceae; genus Sorangium; species Sorangium sp. So ce296. The sequence continues at coordinate 10,957,609 of NZ_CP150325.1, read as the reverse complement.
CGTGCCCTTCTTATAGCGATCGATGGCATCAAGGACCTCCAACTTCGATGCCAGGCTGTCTGAGCGAGCCTTCTTGAACAGAAGGTCCATGTCGTCGCTGCTGTAGAATGGATACAGCGACTCCAGGAGGTGCTCCAGGTGGGTGGAGGGTATGAGCTCGGTCGCCATCTCGAGTCCGACATGTTCCAGCTGCCCTGGAAGCCGCAGAATGGCATCCAGGCAGACCGGTGCACAATAAGCACCACGATCGAACCCGCGCGACCGCCGCGCGTCAACGGAAAGCATGACGGCTTCCGCGTCTGGTCCGGTCGGTCTGCTGCGCACTGACGTCTCGTGATGCATAAATACCTGGAGTTATTGATGATTCTTCCGACGTCGCCCAGGTGTGTCGGTGGCCGAGAAATTTGGCCTTGACCAAGTTCAACTTTGATGCATCTGGGATCGCAGCGCTAGGAAGATGTGGCGCAAATCGCGCAGCCTGAAGGGTGCTGGACGGCGTCCATTCCAGCGACAGTCGCAGCGAACTGAGCGGCGCCCAGTCCGCCGCGTCCGTGTTGGCACGATACGTGCGCGGCATCATCGATGCCGGAGATTGACGAAAGCAGACGGGCCTCATTCGTCCATACTGAACAAGCTCAGCTGCACCATCCTGCGCGGCCCCGGTGCAGGCGGCGGCTCTGATGGTGGCGGAGGCTCCGGCTCCGACGGCACGGCGACGGGCGCCAAGGGCGGCGGTTGCGAAGCAGCGGGCGCTGTCGATGCGGATCCGCCCGAGACGAGCCGGAGCCAGCCGCGGCCATCCGGGAGCTCGCGAGCGGGCGCAGACGCTTCACCGGGGCGCGGCTCCAGCTTGAGCGGCTGCGCGACTGGCGGCGCCGTCTCCTCCTCGGCAAGGGCGGCCGCGACGAGCTCAGCGAGGGTCCAGGGGCGCTCGGCGAGCCCCGCCGCGACGGCAGGCGTGGTGCCGAGCGTGCCGTGCACGCGGGCCCAGTTGTACGAAGCGATCCCCAGACCGATCGCGGCGCGGTGCCCGCGAATCGTCTTGCTGAACGCCAAGCACAGGCGGCGCGTCCGGCCAACCGTGTGCCGAGTCTGTAGGTTGAAGCGCTCGACAAACGACGTCGAGAGAAGTTCGTCCTTGGGTACACCGAAGACGGGTGTCTTAGTAACGAAGATATCGCGACTTGGCTCGTACCGGTGATCAGGCGACCGCTGCGGCCCGCCGCGGTAATTTTTGACGCATTGGCCGTAGTCCGCCGACCCGCGGAAGTTTGCGAACATCGCCTCGATGTACGGCTGCCAGCCGTCGCTCGTGACGTGCGGAACGACCGTGAGGCGAGAGCGGAGGTCCTTGATGAACACCTCAGTGTTCTCGCCGTCGCGCTTGCCGACGTGGAACGAGATCGCCAGCTTCGTGTTCGCGTCCAGCGCGACGTAGAGGTAGGCGTCGCCATGCTCGGCGGGGTCCTTCGCGGTCACGCGAGCCTGCTTTTTCTGCACATACCCCCACATCTCGTCCATCTGGACCACATGCGCCGCAAGGTTGCGCACCTTGCGGTTGTGGAACCGGATGCAGCCCTCACCGAGACGCAGCGCCAAGGCCATCACGGTGCCCTTGTCGACGTCGACCATGCGTGCGACGGCGCGGATCGAGTTGCCTTCTACGAGAGCGGACGCGATGCGGACGCGCATCTCCTGCGGGAGCGGTGCGGGCATGACGGGCCTTGCCTCTCCCCCTGGGTCGGCCCATGATGCGGCTGCGACGCGCGCTCTGTGGGCCACCACAGGGTGTGTTTGCAGCCCGCCCGTAGTGACCAGCTACGGGCGGGCGCTTTCGTTAAGGCCCTTAGTCTACCACTTGAGATGTCGTCGGCCTGCTCTTGATGGGTCCGGTCGGACAGCGGATGTCCTAGCCAGCGTGCGCGTTTACAGCCTATTTGACGGCTCTCTTGCGCCGTCGGTCGCCAGCGCCAACGGGCAGCGCGGCGACCGAGGCGGGGCAAGATGGCGGCGCGGAGTGGGCGGGCGTAACGAGGCCGCGGCACGTGCGGAGCTGCGCCACCCGGTGGCCACGGCGGGCGTGGGCGCAGGCAGCTTGCGCGGCGACCTGGCGTGCGCGTAGCCTCCGCGGCGGAGGTGTCGGATGGTCAGGTGTATGGGGGTCGCTGCGATGCTGCTGCTCGCGGTGGGATGCAAGGGGCAGGAGCGTGACGGCGAGGCGCGACCGGCGGCGGAGGCGCCTGCCGCTGCGGCACCGGCCGCAACGACGGCGACGCCAGCGGCAGCGGCGAAGCAGGAGGAGCCAGCGCCGCGGGAGGCGGCGATCGACGTCGACGTCAAGAAGCTCCTCGGCGAGTACCACGACAATGAGGTGCGAGCCGACTCGGCCTTCAAGGGCAAGCTCGTGCAAACGTCGGGCGTCGTCGGCGATGTCAAGAAGGACATCACGGGCAGCGTCTACGTGACTGTTGGCACCGGTGCGATGTTGGAGATCCCAGTGGTCCAGTGCTTCATCGCCGACGGGGAGGCTGGCGCCGCAGCTGCGCTGTCGAAGGGGCAGAAAGTCACGGTGCGCGGCCGCGTAGGTGGCCTCATGATGAACGTGCTGGTCAGAGACTGCGAAATCAACCCGATGATGAAGCTCTGCAAGCGCCTCGTGTCCGCGACCGGCGGGACCTGCAAGACCAGCGAGAAACCTGGAGACCCTGTTGTGTTCGAGATCGGCTCCGACGCAAACAACGGCGCAGGCGGAATCGTCGCGTGCGCGAGCCCGACTACCGACAAATCCGCGACGGAGGTGTACGAAACCAAGGCGTCCAAGTTCGCCGGTGACCCGTCGAACACGTTCGTTGGCTCCAAGCGCGCGGGGTGCTTCTCTGTGCTCTTCCAGATGGAAAAGGGGAAGCCGCGTCCGGTGGACGATGGCCTTAAGGCCAAGGCGCAGGCATTCTTCGATACGCTCTAGCGCACATCCGTGCGCTGTGGGCGTGGCTCATGCACCGGATCGACCCACAGGACGAGGACGAGCCGGTCACGCGGAACTGAGCACTGCGAGGCGCCGATTGCGTCGGAAGCGCGCGCTGCAACACGCGGGAGTTCCTGGCCAGGATCGTCAGCGGCCGACGCGAAAATCCTGCGGCATCAGCAGGATGAGCTGAACCCCATGGATCCCCCATTCCTTTGCGGATGCCCTGATCGCGTCGACGCCATTGACGCGCAGCGGGACGTCCCGATCGCCATTCTGGATGGAGGCAGCGACGGTCGGCCACATGTTCGCTTCGGTCGGCAGGTTGACGAAGTACTGCCCGCGTCCGCGGTCCAAAAACTGAGCCTCGCCCACATTCTCCCATTCGCCATCGGCGCGCCGCTTGATCTCGATCCTCATCCGTCGACGTTACCACGCAGACGTGACGCGTCGACGCACTCGTGCGGGTCGCGCGCCGCTTCAAGCCGAGCCGCCCGCGGGTGCCCCCGTCGCTTCAGTAGAACGGGGTGTCCGGAATGCGTCGGGCAGGGTGTCCGGAACGCGGATGGTGCCGATGTGGTTCCGGACATCACCTCCCGGCAGCCTCCGGGTTGAATTTCATTTCTCCCCGGAAGCTCCCGGCGGCCTCCGGGTCGAATTTCGCGAGCCCGTCCGCCCGGACCTCCACGTCCGGATGACAAGGCGCCGCCGCCGGCTCAGTCCACGTAGTAGCTGGCCTGCTTGGTGAACATCTCGTGGTACTTGCCCTTCAGCCCCATGAGCTCTCGGTGCGATCCCGCCTCGATGATGCGCCCCTTTTCCAGCACGACGATCCGGTCCACGAAGCGGGTGAGCGCCAGCCGATGGCTCACCACGATCGACGTCTTCCCGCCCATCATCTCGCGGATGAGCTGGATGATGTGGTGCTCTGCATCCGGGTCGATCGCGGACGTGGGCTCGTCGAAGATGAGCAGATCGGCCGTCTTCGCGTTCAAGAGCGCCCTCGCGATGGCGAGTCGTTGCCACTCCCCTCCCGAGAGCTCGGTGCCCCCATCGACGCCTTTCCAGAGGACCGTGTCGAGCTCTCCCGCGAGAGCGTCGAGCCCGACCCGCTTCAGCGCCGACCTGATGTCGTCATCGCTGGCCCCGGTCTGCCGCACATCGACGTTTTCGCGGACGGACAGGGGGAACCTCGCGAAATCCTGGAAGACGGCGCATATCCTGCTCGTGTCTCCGCGCCCGTCGCTGGCGCCGGGGTTCGCGGCGGCTCCGTCCCACCGGATCTGTCCCGACGTCGGGCGGTAGAACCCGCAAATCAGCTTCACCAGGGTCGATTTGCCCGAGCCGTTCTCTCCGACGACGGCGATCTTCTCTCCTCGAGCGATCAGGAGGTTCACGTTCCGGAGCGCGAGCTCCGCGCTGCCCGCATACCGCAGGGATACGTCCTCGAGCCGGATCCCCGGGACAGGAAACCGCTCTGCCTCCTGGCGCGCGTCCCCGCGCGGCGGCTCGGGCAGGTTCAGCAGCTCGATCAACGGCTTGGTCGCCAGCAAGGCGCCGATGATGTCTCCACCGTTGTAGATGATGACGGCCAGCCCGTTTCGTATCTGCACGATGACGCCGATGAGCAGCGACACGTCTCCGACCGTGAAGCCTCCCTCCAGGGCTTCCTTGACGACGTACACGAACGGGACCGACATGCCGAGGCCGCTCAGCAGGGACCAGATCGATATCTGATACGCTCCTCTCTTGCGGACGGCCTTGAGATCCCTGAGGAACGTCTCGTACAAGCAGCTCCATCGCCGGAGGACCCACTCCTGCATGGAAAAGAGCCTGAGGTCCTTCGCGAACTCTTGCTGCGTGAGGATCCGCTCGCCGAGCTGCAGCCGATTGAACGTGGCCGCGTGAAAGGTCTCGATGTCCCAGCTCTTTCTCTCGTTGGTCGCCTTCGCGTAGAGCACCGGGGTCATGCTCGACACGACCACCAGCGGGATCCACCACCTCAAGCTGGCAGCCAAGACGAGCGCCGGGACCATGCCCAGGATGCCCATGAGCGTATAGGACGACGTATGGACCAGCTCGTTGATCGAGCTCAAGCTGCGGCGCGCGAGGATCACCAGGTGATTCAACCTCGGCTCATCGAAGAAGGTGAGCAGCGGTTGCTTCGATATCTCCTCGTTGATCCTGAGCGACACGTTCCTGCGCACGCGGTCCTTGAACGAGTCGCCGACGAAGCCCTCCATCGCCTCCAGGACGTCGCCGAGCGCGTTCAGCAGGACGACCAGGACAGCCAGGAGCAACGCCGAGTAGGCCAGGAGCTCGTGCACGCTCCTGGGTCCGGCGCCGGCGATCTCGTCGACGATCATCGCGTTCAGCCAGACCGTGAGGCTGGGGGTGGCCCCGGCGAGCGCCTGAAAGAGGACGAGCGCCGCGAGGCTCCCCCAGGAGGGACCGACGAGCACCTTGAGCAGGAGCGGCAGGCGACGGAGCGCCGCGCGGTGAGGATGTTCCTCGTCCGCGAGGACGCCCACGGGGTCGCCGGCGCCGTCGTCGAGCGCGTCGTCCTGCGCCGGACCGTCGCCTTCATGGCCTCGTTCGCCGTTCGCTTGCTTCACGCCAGCCATCGAACGAGCTCCACGTCAGCGGTGGGCCCAGGCTCTTTCAAGCGGCATCTCCTTCCGAGGGGGTCCACGGGGCCGCGGACATCGATGTGCTGAAAGAACGCCTGGGTGTCGGAAATTTCATTCTCTCCGACCCTGGAGGACATCCTCCGTAGTCCAAGCACGCTTCGTGCCGAAGCTCGAGCGGTACGAGCCTGGAGACCGAGCCCGATCGTCTACCCCGTATTGCCGGCCCTAGTTTCCGCCCGCCAGGAGTCCGGCCAGGGATCCGGAGAGAGAGTTCAACGCAAAGGCGCAAAGGCGCAAAGACGCAAAAAAACAAAAAAGAATTTGTAGTTTTGCGCCTTTGCGCCTTTGGTCGCCGCCTTTGCGTTAATTTCTCTTCGCTCGCGAGGCAGATCCCTGGCGGGAGTTCTGACCGCGGTACTAGGTTTCCGCGTGCGGCCCGTCGTCGAGGGCCGACAGGTCGAGATCGCGCAGCTGCTCGGGGTCGCCCATGACGTCGATCTGGGCGATCTTCCCCTGCGCGAGCGTGAAGCGGAGCACCCGGAAGAGCCGCCCGCGCGGGGCCAAGACGACGCCCACCGCGCCGTCGACGAGGGCGGGGCGGGCGAGCTTGGCGCCGCGCGCGCCGGAGAGCGCCCGCTTGGCGCAGGCGCGCGCGCCGCGGAGCTCGATGCCGGCCGGGGGCGCGGCCGTGGCGTCGCCGCGGAGCACGACGTCCGGGTCGAGGATCGACACGAGCGCGTCGAAGTCGCCGCCGCGCATGGCCGCGAGGAAGGCGTCGACGACCTCGCGCTGGCGGCCGATGTCGGCGTCCGGGGACGGGGGCGCCCCCTGCACGCGGCGGCGGGCGCGGCTCGCGAGCTGCCGCGCCGCGGCCGGGGAGCGGCCCACGATGGTGGCGATCTCCTCGAAGGGCACCGCGAACAGGTCGTGCAGCACGAACGCGAGCCGCTCGGCCGGGGTCAGCGTGTCGAGCACCACGAGCAGCGCGAGGCCGACGGAGTCGGCCAGCACCGCCTCGCGCTCGGGATCGGTCCCGGCCTCGCGGTCCGCGGCGGGGTCGGGCGCGGCCATCGGCTCCTCGCGCCGCGCCTTACGCGAGCGCAGCATGTCGAGGCACACCCGCGCCACGACCGTCGTCAGCCACCCGCCCAGGTTCTCGACGCCGGTCGTGTCGGCGCGGCTCAGGTGGAGCCAGGCCTCCTGCACCGCGTCATCCGCCTCGCCCACGGAGCCGAGCATCCGGAACGCCACCGCCCGCAGGTGAGCCCGGTGGGCCTCGAACCGCTCCGCCAGCCAACGATGTTCATCCATCCCGTCACACTCCCTCGTCCTGCTTCGTCATGGCTGTGACGAACGAACCCTAGCCGATGTGACGACGCGAACGGGCGTTCAGCGCCCGGTCACGTTGGCGAGCCCACCTCTACCCCTCGAGAGGGTCACGATCCTGCGGAAGGCACGGAGGAAGATCCCGCGATGAGCTCAGCGTGTTTGGACCGTGTCCCGGCGCGCGGCGAGCCATACGGCCCCGGCGGCGGCCAGGAGGGCGGTGGCGCCGAGGAGATAGAGCCGGCGCAGGGCGACCGCCGTCTTGTCGGGATCGAAATCGGTGAGCGAGCTCCGCGCGCCGCGCGGCAATACCCAGGCGTCGCTCCCGCCGCCGATCGCGCGCACCGCCCGGCCGAGCCTGCCCTCGGGCGCGATCCGGCCCTGAGCGTACAGGATCCAGCGGCCCAGCGGCGTATGCCCCTTCGGCTTCTGCTCCATCGACGCGATGACGCGGCGGAGCTCGGCGGCCGTCTCGGCCGCGCTCCCCTCGCCCGGCAGGCGGGCCCATTCCCCGTGACCCGGCAACACCCACGCGAACCTCAGCCATCCGGCCTCGGCCGCCGCGAGCAGATAACGCACCGATCGGGTCTGTCGCTCCCAATCCTCCCAGCATTGCAGTCGATGCGCCACGAGCTGGCCCGAGGCGCGCGAGTAGCTCAGGTGATCGCCGGTGAACAGGAAGCGGCCTCGATACAGGAGGCATAGCGAGCCCGGCGTGTGTCCGGGCTGCGGCACGATCACGATGTCGGCCTCCTTGGCCGCCTCTCTCGAGAGCGGCTCCCCCTCGGGCGAGAGCGCGCCGAGCTCGTCCCCGAGCTTGATCTCCACGTCGCCGGTCGAGGCCATGTGCTTGGTCTCGCGGAGGTTCACGTCGGCGGCGCCGATGATGCGGCGACAGCCCGGGAAGCGGCTGGCGAACTCGGCGTGGTGGTGCGCATGATCCCGGTGCGTCAGAAAGAGCCATCGCACGCCGCCGTGCTCCGCGAGCCAGCGGAAGACCTCCTCGCTCGGCTTCGGGGGATCGACCAGCACCCCGCCTCCGTCCCGCTCGATGAAATAGGACAGGGCGCTGATGTTCTTGATGGATGGCTGTCCGACGATCCAGACGTTGTCCTCGATGAGGCGCGGAAAATCGCGCCAGGGCGAGCCGAGGGCACCCCGGCGGACCCGCGACGCGCCCGGCTTGAGCTTGATGGCGCCGAACGGGCACGCCGCGACCGCCGTCCGCGCCGCCATCAGATCTTCCTGGCTCCGCGGCTGCCGCAGCACCCCCGTGAAGGCGCCCGCCTCGTAGGAGCCCGGCAGCACCGAGAGGCGGCGGCCTTCCGGGAGGTCGCTGGCCGGCACCACCTCGCCGAGGAGCTCCGGCGCGTAGTTCCGGCACGTGCCGGCGCCACAGCACTTGCGCGTGACGAACAGCTCTCCCCAATCCTCGACCTGCATTTCGTCTTGCATCGCGGTACCTCGTGGATGGCAATCGCTGGTGGAGCGTCTCTCAGCCGAGCTCGGCGCGCGAGTCGTGCGAGCTCGAGGGAGGTGCTCGCCGCGCGGCCCGCGCTCGACGCGGCAGTGTCGAGGGCGACGGTAGCTTCTCCGGCTGCGCTTGACCAGGCGGCGACGTGCTGCGCGACGCCTCCTTACCTCGAGCCAGCATCGCCTCGCGCTCCGGGTCGCGGGCCCGGTGGGCCTCGAACCGCTCCGGCAGCCAACAATTTTTCATCCATCGGTCACACTCCCTCGCCGCGCTTCGTCATGGCTGTGACGAACGAACCCTCGCCGATGTGACGACGCGAACGGACGTTCAGCGTCCGGTCACGGTCGGCGAGCCCACCCCTATCCTCGAGAGGATCACGATCATGTTGAAGGCACGGATGAAGAACCCTGCGATGCTCATGCCCGAAGTCATACAGCCCATCCACGCCCTGCTCGGCACGGCGAAGAAGAGCGGCGTGCCGGCGCGGACGCTCGAGCTCGTCCACCTGCGGGTGAGCCAGATCAACGGGTGCGGCTTCTGCGTCGACGTGGGCGCGCGCGACCTCAAGAAGGCGGGCGAGACCGACGAGCGCATGTTCGCCGTGGCGGCCTGGCGCGAGACGCCCTATTTCACCGACGCGGAGCGCGCCGCGCTGGCGCTCGCCGAGGCCGCGACGAGGCTCAGCGATCGCGCGGATCCGGTGCCCGACGACGTCTGGGAGGAGGCGGCGAGGCACTACGACGAGCGGGCGCTCGCGGGGCTGATCCTGCACATCGCGCTGGTCAACTGCTTCAACCGCTTCAACGTCACCACGAGGCAGATCGCCGGCTCGGTGAAGTTGGAGGCGCGGGCGGACGGTCGCTGAGGAGGCGGGGATAGGGAGATATCTCCGACTGCGGGGCCAAGGTCCGGAAGCTCATCGAGGAGGCGGTGGCGGCGGACGGGATCGAGATCCTGGTCAAGCCCACCTCGCTCTTCGCGCCGGAGTTCGAGGACGAGCTCAAGAAGCTGAAGACCCCCGAGGCGCGGGCGAGCGAGATGGAGCACGCGCTCCGGGAAGAGATCCATGTCCGGCTCGACGACGACCCCGTGTTCCTCACGTCGCTGCGCGAGCGCCTGGAGCAGAACATCGAGGATCGCAAGGCGAAGCGCATCGATGCGGCCAAGCAGCTGCTGCTCTTCGACGAGGTGGAGAAGAAGATCCACAACCGAGCGCAGACCGCCGACACGCTGGGCCTCTCGGACACGGGGCTCGCCATCTACGGCCTCATCTCGGAGCGCAAGCCGCTGAACGGCGCATCGTGCAGGCGCCGAGGGCCCTCATCGACCACGTGCTCGCCCACGAGCTCCCGCACCTGATCCACGACCACCATGGGCGGGGCCGAGAGCGCACGCACCAGGCGCCTCGCCGCTGCCCGCCGCCTCGGCGTCACTGACTCCCCTGCCCGGCCGGTGATGTGTCACTTTCTTTCAACGCGCGCACGCACCGTTCCGCCAGAGCATGGATCTCTTGAGCTGATTGACGCGCTTCGTCGCTGTCGAAGCCCGGCGCAATCAGCCGGTTGACCCGCTTGACCAGCTCGAGGTTGCCAGCCGAGAAATCGGCCGTTCCGACGCCGATCTTGCCCGCCGCGTGCAGCTCGATGAGCCGCTCATACGCCTTCTCGAACGACGCGAGACTTTCAAGGACGGCCCGGCGGTTTGCGACCACATAGGCCCACGCGGCAACGACATCGAGCGCATGCGCCCCGTTGTAGAAATCAACCAGTGAATCCTCGATATCCATCACATTTCTCTCCGTCACAGCCCCCGCTTCGCATCTCCCACGAACTCCACATCAAAACAGCCGCAAGCCTGGGGTCGGCACCGATCTGGATCCCGCCCACGGTCCACGCCACCACTGAGCTCGAAAGCCGTCGCCGGCGCCGGAACAACGACCAGCGCGCAGGCACACCCGCGCAGCACGAGCGCGCACGCCTTCCCCTTCAGCCCGTTCCCCATGCCCTCCCCCACCCCGAATCCCGAGGCTTCGCCTGCCGGAGAGCGGTGTCAACAGTGATCTAGGCCACGTTACGTCCTCGGTGCTTCTGGACCGGCGTGCCGAGCGCGGTGTGTCGAACCGCTAGATCGGGGCCCCCGCCAGCGACACGGCACCGTCTCCGGTATAGGCCGACCGAGAACGGCCCGATCGCGCCTGGCGAGGCCGCACCGCCCTGCTTACGGGCATCGATCCGGGTTCGTGACGCCGTGTGACCTCCGTGGGCCCCGACGCCAGGGCACGAGGCTTCCACCTCGCGTGCTGCTCGAAGATGGCCGGCTCGCTCGGCCGTGAAGGCTAGCCGCTGGCAGGTGGCCGGCCTGCGCCGCCTTCCCGCCGCCTCGACGTCACTGGCTCCCCTGCCCGGCCGGCGACGTGTCGCTTTCTTTCAACGCGCTCGCGCACAGCTCGGCCAGAGCATGGATCTCTCGAGCTGCTTGACGCGCTTCGTCGCTGTCGAAGCCCGCCGCAATCAGCCGATTGAGCCGCTTGACCATCTCGAGGTTGCCAGCCGGAAAATCGGCCGTTCCGACGCCGAGCTTGCCCGCCGCCTGCAGCTCGATGAGCCGCTCATACGCTTTCTCGAACGAGGCGAGGCTTTCAAGGACGGCCTGTCGGTTTGCGACCACATAGGCCCACGCAGCTACGACATCGACCGCGTGCGCCCCACTGTAGAAATCAACCAACACATCCTGGATATCCATCACAATCCTCCCCGGCGCTGCTCCCGCTGTAGTTCTCTCCCAGGCCGACCCATGGACGGCGACCCCCACGTCGGCCTTGGCGCGTTCGACCTTCCGGAGGGAGCCGATGGCGATCCCGGCCGCGGTGGCGAGCAGCCCGCCCACTCCACCAGCCTGGCGCGGCGCGCCGCCGGAGCTCAGGGGGCCCGTTCGACGCCGCCAGCTGCCCCTCCGGCGCCCCACCTCCGGATCTCCCGCCAGGACTACGTGGACGTGCTCCAGCTGAGCTCGAGCACGCTGTCGTTGTAGTCGCTGTCGTCTCCGTTCTCGGCGACGATCACCAGGAGATTGTAGCTGCCGATCGCGTAAGGACCGCCCGATTTCAGCTGGTGCGACTTGCGCCACTCTGCGTTGATGTCCGTCTGATACTCGAACTTCGCCTGTAGCTTCGCCCGCGAGTTGGCGACGATGGTCGACTGGCCCGTCATGGCGTTGCGCTCGCCAGAGCCCGCGAAGACGCACAGCACCTCATCGTTGCGAGTCACCGTGATCCGTTGAGTGTGCCTCGAGTTCGTCGTCACCTTGATGGTCACGGTCACACCATCCGGGAGCTCGTCGATTTCACAGGTGTTGCCGTTCAATTGAGGCATCTGCTCATGCTCCTTCTTGGGGATCGCGCGCCGCGGCCGGGAGGACGACCGTCGAGCGCAGGGACGGTCTCGCGGCGTCAGAGGATGGCTATCAAACCTGCCGCAAGCGTGCAACGACAAACATCTTCCTGCGCTGGACGCGGTCATGCGCGGACCGATCTGGCTCAGCCGGCCCACGGCGCGCCGGTGCCGCGGCGGCCGACGCTGGTGTCTCCCGGGTTTCTCCCGGGCGAGCGCGGGTCGCCAGGCGCCGCCCCGCCGGGCTCGGCGTCCGGGCGCGGAGCCGGTCCGGTGTGGGCGCGGCGGATACGATGGCGGTCGCGGCTCCTCCCCGTGAGGGCGCGCCGCTCCCCTTCGCCCCGAGAGACCCCTGTCGCGGTGCGACGCAGAGCGGCTATGCTGCCCGCCATGCACGAGCCGGATCCCAGGCGCGGAGTCCTCGAGCTCCGCGAGGAGCCCAACGGAATCCTCTATGTGACGGCCGAAGGAGAGCTCTCGGAGGAGATGGTGCGCTCGATCGCCGCAGCGTCCCGGCGCATCGCGGAGAGCGGCCGCGAGGTCCTGGCGCTCGCCGACGTGAGCCGCATCAAGGCCATCCCGCATGACGTGCGCAAGCTCATGGCGGGCGGAACGCTCGGGGCGCGCCACGACGCGGTCGCGGTCGTCGGAGCGAGCTTCGCCCTGCGCGTCCTCGCGATGCTCACCCTGAGGAGCGTGAACCTCCTCACGTCACGCTCCTATCCCGTCGATTTCTTCGCCACGGAAGCCGAGGCGCGCGCGTGGGCTCCTCGCTCGGCGGGACGAGATCCGGGCCAGGCAGCAGCCGGCCGCGTGACGCTGCCCGCCGCGCCCTCGCCCAGCATCGCCCCCTGAAGCTGCGGAAGAGTCACACCGCATCTCGACGCGACCGTCGTTCTAGGGACAGCCCGTCAGGCCGTCGATCCACTGCGCTAGCAGCGCGGCGCCTCCGCCGTCGGCGAGCTTGCTGCCGATGGGCGGCATGAAGCTCGCCGCGCGCTGGCTCATGCGCAGCCAGACCACCGACGCCTCGTGAGCGCCCGGCTCGATCAGCGCGAGCCCCGAGTAAGCCGTCAGGATCGACTCCTGGTCGCAGATGTTCTTGCCGGCAAGCGGCGTGTCGTAGCGATAGTCCGCGGTGCCGTAGCCGGGGCCACCCGGGCGGTGGCAGTTCGAGCAGTTGACATGCAGGTAAGCGTCGGCGCGCATCTGCAGCGACGCGTCCGGCTGCGCGTGCGGCGGGAACGGCGGCAGGCTGGTGAGATTGCCGCTCAGCATGCCGATGGCGTTCAGCGTGTCGAACTGGTTCGCCGTACGGCCGGTCGACGGATAGAGCTGGGTCGCGTTGAGCTGCCGCGTCTCGAGGCCCAGGCTGAAACCGGCGGCGCTGGTGTGGCACTCGAAGCATTGCGCTTCGGTCGGGTAGCTCCAGACGTGGCCCCCGGCGAGCGTCCTGGAGGCGCCGTCGATAGGATCGACCAGGAAGGCCTCGTCCTGCGCGTCGCTCCACCGGTACGTGTAGGCTCCGTAGGTGCCGTTCGTGAAGCGCACGAAGAAGCGTGTCTCGAAGTACTGGCCCTGCCACTGGAAGCTCTTGATCGTGACGGCCCCTGGCGGCAGCTCGAAATCGCCGTCGTTCTTCACGTCGAACGTCGTGCCGTCCGGCAAAGCGAGGTAGCGCGACTTCACCGCGCCGTCCGACCAGAATGGCTCGGCGATCGCGTACGGGATCACCCCGGGGGCGAGCGCCGGCGGGTTCGCGACGCTGGTGAAGCAGGGGTGGTCGCTGAGGAGGACCGGCGGCTCGATCGCCCCATCGCCCGCCACGCATGCCGTGTTCGACGGCCGCGCGTCGAGGCCGAGCTGGCTCCCCATGCAGGTGTCGCAATCCCAGGGGCAGCTCGCGCACGTCTCGCCGCCGTTGCAAGCGCGATCGCCGCAGACCGGGCCGGCGTCAGGGAAGCCCCAGACCTCGATCTCGGCGAGCTCGACCGGTCCGCCGACGTTTTGCATGCACACCGACACGCGCGAGACGCCGGGCACGTCGGCGAAGTCCACGGTATTCCAGGCCGGCATCGCGCTCGGCGTGTCGGTGTACGCGAAGGCGTCCACATAGCCGCTGCCGGTCTGGTACTGCACCTTCCAAGTGTCCGTATGCCAGGCGCCATCGTTGTCCTCGAGCAGGCGCGCCGAGCTGATGGTGTAGGTCCCGCCGAGATCGTACGTGGCGCAGCTCGGCGAGGCCGCGCTGCTCACCTTGGCGGTCAGGTTGCCGTCGGTGAGGCCGGCCGCGCTCGACCAGCCGCCGCTGTCGCTCACGTGGGCCAGCGTCAGCTTGGCGGGTGTGCCGCTGCACGTGCCGCAGTCCGCGGCGCAGCTGCCGCACGTCTCGCCCGCGTCGCAGGCGCCGTCGCCGCACGCGGGGCCGGCGCTGCCGCAGGCCGTCGCCTCGAGATAGAAGCGCTCCCAGGACGTGGCGTCCCCCGTCACGCAGCTCGTGCCGTTGCCGCCGTCGCCGCTCTTGATCGGGCCGGCGGTGCTTGTCGCCTTCCAGTGCGGCGCCGCGCCGGCGAGCGCCGCGTAGCCCTTGCCGTTCGGGTAGAGGCCGCCGCTCGAGCAGTCGTATTCCGCGAACGCGGCGGCGGTCGCCGACGTCGCGTCCATCGTGAGATCATTGGCCACCACGCGCAGGTAATCGCCGGAGCTGCTCTTGAATTTGAACGCGGCCCCCGACGGGACCTTCTCGAAGATCTGCGCGGCCGCCTGCGTGGCGCCGGGCACGACCTTCTTGGCAGCGTCGAGCACCAGGTAGTTGTTCGTGCGCTGGGAGCGTATCCTGACGCAGCTGTTGCAACTGCCGTTGTCCACGTACTGGCACATGCCGCTCACGCACGAGTCCGTGGTGCAGGTCGAGCCGTCGTTGCAGGTCGCCGAGCTCGCGCAGCACTGGCCGTTGTCGGTGTAGGCGCAGCCGCTCGTGGCGGTGCAGCCGTTGGTCGTGCAGGGGTCGCCGTCGTCGCAGCTCAGCGGTGTGCCGGCCTGGCACTGCCCGGCGACGCAGGTCTCCGCGCCGGTGCAGACGTCGCCGTCGCTGCAATCGGCGTTCGTGGTGCAGGCCGGCTGCGCCACGTAGATGCGCCCGACCTTGGCGCCGCTGCCGCGCTGCAAGTAATAGAGCGAGCCGTCCAGGCCGACGTCGAGGTCGACGGGGTTGTTCAGCTCGCCGTTCGAGTCGTCCGCGAAGACGGTGACGCCCGTGCCGTCCTGGTTCATGGACCAGATCTGGCTGGAGCAGTAGTCGGCGAAGAAGTACTTGCCGACATAGGACGGCGGGAAGTTGACGACCGTGGGGTTGTAGAAGGTGCCGCCCGTGATCGCGCAGCGCCCGGCGTCGCGCGGGTAGGCGTGGACCGGCGGCACCGGCGAGGGGCCGCCCCCATGGCCGTAGTTCGAGCCGCGCGTGATGTGGTCGATCTCCTCCGGGTCGCCTCCGCCCACGTCGTTGGCGAAGATCTTCCCGGACGCGCGCTCGACGGAGAAGGTGAACGGGTTGCGCAGGCCGTACGCCCAGATGGCGCGCGCGAGGCCGGTGGAGGTGCCGTAAAAGGGGTTGTCGGTGGGGATGCTGCCGTCGGCGTTGAAGCGATGGATCTTGCCGAAGGTGTGGTTCAGGTCCTGGGCGTGCGCCGTTTCGGCGTTGTCGCCGTGCGCGACGTAGAGCTTGCCGTCGTTGCCGAAGTGGAGCGCGCCGCTGTTGTGGTTGCCGGCCGCGCTGAGCGGGGGAAAGTCCACGAGCACGACCTCGCTGCCGGCCGCCGCCACGTCGCCGCTCGCCGTGAAGCGGCTGACGCGGTTGTGCGCGCTGCCGCTGGTCGAGGTGTAAAAGAGGTAGACGTGACCGTTGCTCGAGAAGCTCGGGTCGAGGGTGATGCCGACCAGGCCTCGCTCGTTGACGCTGTCGACCGTGACGGTGACGAACGGCGCGGCGAGCAGCGCGTTGTTCTTGATGACGCGCACCTGCCCCGTCTGCTGCGTGACGAAGATGCGGCCGTCGGGCGCGATCGCCATCGCCGTCGGCTGGCTGAGCCCCGTCGCGATCACCTGGTGCTGGAAGCCCGAGGGGATGACGATGGGCTGCCTGGCTTGGCCGGCCTCGCCTCGATCGGGCTGTTCGGGGCTCTCCGACGCACAACCCAGGGCGACGAGGCCGACGGCGAGCGCCGACGGCCGAAGGATGTGCCCGGCCACCGAGCCGAACCCATGAGCGCAGCTGCGCAACGAGCGCAGACGCGCTGCGCCCCACGGCGTGGGGACACGAACTATATATTTGCGCATTCCAGATGTACCTCGGCCATCATCGTCAGAAGGGTTCACGCGGTTTCATCGAGCGCCTGCGCGCGGCGTAGGTCGTTGCGGATGCAGCCGTCTCGGCGCCTCATGCCCGAGCGAACACACGCAACGCGCCCTCACGGGAGGTTCGATGTCGATACGAAGAAGTGTGCATGGCGAAGGCGCACCGCCGCGCTCCCGGCGTCCCGTTTCCTCTCACACACCTCGTTGCCGGAGCGGGTGGCTTCCGTGATCGAGTCGACGTGCCACCTGACGATTTTTGTAACGTCCATGGAGGCGCGCATTTTTCGATGACGCTGGCCCCCCCTCGCAGGTATGGTGAGGCCGGTTGTCCTGGACGCCCCGGTCGCTGACCGCCCGGCACGACGGCCGGCGAGCTCCGGGCCGGCCAGGTCACCCTCCACGGGAGCTTCTGATGAGAGAGCACGCAGCAGTCCGGACGACGGAGCCACGCGCGATGGTGATGGCCGCGGCGCTCGCCCTCGCGTGCGGGATCGCGGCATGCAACGCGATCTCGGGGGTCGACGAGCTCGACTTCTCGGGCACCGCCGACGCGACGGGCGGCGGCGCGGCCGGCAGCGGCAGCGGTACGGCCGGCGGTGAGGCGGGCGGCGGCGGCGCTGGTGGCACGGGCGGCGATGGCGGCACGGGCGGCGGCGGCGGCGCCGGCGGCACGGGCACCAGCGGCACGGGCGGCGCCGGCGGCACGGGCGGTGATGGCGGCACCGGCGGCGGGGGCGGCACCGGCGGCGCCGGCGACATCTCTTACGACATCAACTGTGGGGGCGGCAATGTTGCTGTCGGCGTCCACGGCCGGAGCGGCGGCTCGCTCGACAGCATCGGCCTGATGTGCGCTCCGCTCGCGAGCGACGGCACCCTGGGCACCGCCTTCCAGACCCTGACCGCCGGTGGCGACGGCGGGTCGCCCGGCAGCGTGATCTGCCCCGCGAGCCAGGTCATGGTCGGGATGAACATCTGGGTCGACGACAACCGGGTGTACCGGGTCGAGCTGCTGTGCCAGACCATCGAAGCGTGGAAGATGGACGACATGAACCTCAATGTCGGCCCTGGCATCGGCCCCGTCCAGAGCATGGGCTTCGGGGTCAAGTGCCCGAAGGGGACCGCCGTCGCCAAGATCACCGGAGAAGCCGACACCCTCGTGCGCGCCGTCCATCTCGCTTGTCGCACGCTGTGACGGGCCGCTCTGCTCCAGGGCTGCGGCGCTCGTGAGAGCGCCTCACAGAACCGGACCGAGCCAGCGGCAGGAGACGGATGGCAAGGAGCAGCGGCCTCACGATCGCCGCTTCCGGGGCGCCGCGCCGCGGGCCTTCTTCGCGGGCGCGGCGGCGGGCGTGCTCCGGAACCACCCGAAGCGATCGAGCGACACGTTGCCGCGATCGTCGAACTCGACGCCCTCGGCCTCGAGCAGCATGCGCTGGAGCGCGCCGCCCACCGGATCCTTGATGGTGACGGCCGCGCGATGGCGTGGGCGGCTCCCGAGCACGCGCTGCCACGGCACGCCCGCGCCGTCGCCGGTCTCCTTGAGCGCGGCGAGGGCATACCCGACGTGGCGCGCCGCGCGGGGGTGCCCGGCCATCGCGGCGACCGCGCCGTACGTGCACACCCGCCCCGCGGGGATCCGGCGAATGACCCGGTAGAACGCGGCCCACCAGGAGATCGTGTCGGGGAGCGCGGCGGGCTCTCGCCGCCCCCGGCGCGGCCCCGGGGCCACCGGGAGGCGGCGGCCGACCTCCGGAGCTTGCTTGCGGGCGCGGCGGTCCTTGGTGGCCACGCGGCTGACCTAGCACGGAGGGCCGCGCCCGGGGATCCCCTGTTCCGTGATGCCGCGGCGATTGACCTGATGCGCGGGAATGCGAGGGAGCAGGTCAAGGGCAGAACACGATGTCGTAGTCTTCCCCCGCGCAGGCGGCCATCGACTCCTGGTCGTCGCCCGACCAGGAATAGGCATCCTTGCATCGCTCTTCGAAGTACACGGCCACGGGGTTCGTGGGATCGTCCCGGTCGGGGCTCACGCAGGAGATCGTCGCGCCGCTCGCGTCCTCGTAGCGGCCCGCCTCCGGGCACCCCGCGAGCAGGCTGTCCGGACACGACAGCGTCCGGCAGTCCGGCAGGCCGACGGGCACGATCGCCAGCGGGAGGTTGTGCGCGTCCACGTGGCTGATGTTGTACCAGTCGAAATCGTTGAAATCGGTGTTGAGGGTCATCTCGGCCAGCGTGTGTCGGCCGCCGCCGGGGTCCGACCCAGCATACGCCCAGTAGCGCAGCGACGACAGCGGCTCCTCGCTGGTGCCGACGTCGCGGCACGCGAACTGCCCGGGGCCGAGCTCCCCGCCCTCGATGAGGCTGCCCAGGAACTGGAGCGGCTTGTCGCACCGGTTGACGAAGGCCAGCGTGGACTTCCCGTCCCCCGGCGTGCGGCAGTCGACCTCGACCGGATCGCCGGGCGGCTGGCCTGTCGACGCGCTGCTGGCCTCGCTCGACGAGGCCCCGCCGGTCGAGGTGGACGCGGAGCTCACCGGGCTGGAGCCGCCGCCCGTGGCGCCGGGCGAAACGTCCGGTCCGGGGTCGGCGCAGCCGGCGTCGAGCAGCGCAAAGGCGAGCGGCAGGGCCGCGATCTTCCAACGTTGCGACATGGCGGTCTTCCTGGCGGCGTGTCCTGGGAGGAGAATACAGAACGTCCGGAACGATGTCCCGCCCGCCGAGCTCGACGCATGGCGGCGGAGCCGGCGACCAAGGCCCGCTGGCCGGCTGCCATGCGGCCCTTGGGCCATCGAGCTCCCGCGCATGTGCCACGGCACAATCTGGCACTCGGCGCTATCGTGCGCCGAGGGTCTGAATCGCCGCGAGCAGCGCTTTTCGCATTCTCCCGCCCTGGCACCGGAGCTGCATGGTCGGCACAGCCATGAAGAACAGATCGGTCTTTGTCGCTTTGATTCCACTCATGCTGACCGCCTGCGACCCTGCTTTCTGGGACGGCAGCTCGGTCGATATCTCCGACGTCTTCAACGGCGGCGCGCACGATCCGCCGGATTCGAGCGATCCGCCGGGGCCGCCTGGCACCGGCGGCGCGGGCGGCGCGGGCGGCGCGGGCGGCGGCGGGGGTGGCGATTCGGGCCCGCTGTCGGCGGCCGTCGCGATGACGCGCGCGCAGCGCGAAGCCCTCGTGCAGGCGTATTACGATAAGATCATGAACGAGACCGGCAGCGTGGTCTCGACCGCGGCGGCCGGCGGGCAGCCCGACCAGGATCCCAACGACCTCATGCTGCACATCTCGGACATGGGCGAGTCCTGCGATGTCTATCCGAGCGCTCTCCCCTGCGGTGGGCACTGGCAGCTGCGCCTCGTCCTGCCGATCGCCTACCAGCAGGTCGGCGTCTACGATCTCGACGATTTCGCGCTCCACGCCACGGTCTTCGAGACGGGCGCGCCCTACTCTCCGGCGCCGGACGACTGCCCGAAGGGCGGCGGCACGCTCTTCGGCTCGGGCACGCTCGAGATCCTCGCGATCGACAGCGCCGAGGTGCGGTTCCGCGTGACCACCGACGCGGCGCTCATGGGCGGCAACCCGAGCGGAGAGTACACGGCGCCGCGCTGTCCGTGACGGCGCTGCGACGACGACGCGCGCCAGCGCGCCGTGCGGCGGCGCGGTGCGGCGTTGCCTTGCTGGGGGCCGAAGCCGGGTCGTGCGGCTCCGCTCGAACCGGGTGAGTGGCGTGAAACCGATGCGACCCGCGCGCTCGCGCCGCGACACGATGCGCAAAGCACCCCGCCAGCGCTTCCTCAGTGAATGGATGTCACATCCCGCAGGCCCGCCGCATGGAGCGCCGCGATGCGAGCCTGCCCTTCGAGGCTGGACGTCACGACGCGCAGCTTGGCTTCAGGCGCGAGCTCGCGAGCGAGCCGGGCGAGCCGCACGAGCTCTTCCGATGTCCTCGCCACGATCCGGGTTTCTGCCCGGTTAGGACCCAGCTCCGACACGCGGTGGATCCATGACAGCTCGCCCACATGGTGCGCACTCACGACGTCAGATGCCTCATCGACGCACGTCGTGCCCGCCTGCTCCGCGAAGTCGCCACCGAGGTCGCGGTCCACGATGAGCGCAGCGAGCCTGCCCCAGCCGTTCGCTCGCTCATCCACGAGGGCCGCCTTCTCCAGCATCCCGAGCACCGACTGCGCCAGGCATGACAGCTGGCCGATCTCGCAATCACCCAGGAATACGAAGCCGCGCGGATCGATGGAGAGGTCTTGATCCTGATCGAATGTGCCGATGAGGCAGAGCTCGTGCTCGCCCCACCGCAGGAACGGGAAAGCACGCGGCAACTCCTCGGCGTCGGGGCTGTCTCCCCGCCCCTCGGCCTCGAGCTCCTCCGCGAGCCTCACCGCCAGCCAGGGCCCGAGCCGCATCCTCGGCGGGCCCGGCCACAGCGGCTCCTGGATGAGGCCGCCGAATTGCGCCTCGACGTGCAGCAACACATCCCACCCGCGGCAGCCCATCTCAGCAAGATACGTCGAGAGGCCTTCCACGGAGGTGAGGCTCGCTGCCCGGCCGAGCGGCGCTGACACGGCGTAGCGGGCGAGCCTTGGTGAGGCGCCTTTCAGGACGGGCGACGACGTGACGGTCACACGACGTGGGGCGATCTCGCGGCGCTCGATGACGTCGCCGTACCTCTCGAGGCGCTGGACGAACCCTGCTCCCGTCGGCCGCGCATCTATCCTGGCGGTGCGTCCATGCTCCTCCCGTACATAGACCGATACCAGGCCAGCAGCCTCGTCCGCGAGGAGCGAAGGCGGCGCGGTCTCTGGTGGCGAGGCGGAGAAGCACACGGCGATGTCTTTCCGAGCGGCGAACCGGAGGCAGCGCGCCACGTCGTCCGCGGCGACACACGCGACCGTCGTCTCGCTCCATTGCTCTTCGATCAACGCGCGCCCCGTGGCGATCCAGAGATCTTGTCCCATGGATCGGCCGATCGGCGGGATGCCGAGCTCACGCCCCAGGGCTTTTCCCCACCGTCCAAGGGCGACGAGAGAGAACGCAGGATCCCTGAAGGAGTCCAGAGCAACGAGTCGGTCGACGAGCGACGCCGGATCGTCAGCGAGCACCCGAGGCGGATGCTCCGACGAGAGCGCGCGACCGTTCCGATCGAGGAAGATCGCGCAGCGCAGCGGGTGCTCGGCGATGAGGACGCGATCTCGGGTCGCAGGATCGGGCCGCTTCATCAAGGCGCTCGCCGCGGCATGGCCGAGCACCCAGCCAGCGAGCACGGGAATACCCCGCTTCCCGGTCGCCTCGTACAGTGCGGCCTCAAGAGAGCGCGCGGCTTCTGGAAGCGCGGCCCTGGCAGCATCGGGCGCCCAGGCCGTCACCGTCGGAACATGGAGGAGATAGGCCGATGTCTGTTCGGAGAGTTGGATCATACGCGCCGCCACCGCCCCTGGCTGTTGCGCCGTGGGCTCGGGTTATCGTAGCGATATGCGCCCGCCTCGGGGATGTTCTCCGCGCGGCCGGGGTTCTGCCAGCCCATCTGCCGGACCGCTTCCTCGTACCTAGCCCGGTTCGGCTGGCGAGGATCGGCGCCCGGCCCGCCGCGCACCACGGCGGCGAGATCCGAGTCCCCCTGCGGGTCTTCGTAGGTGCCCCTGGTCGCCCGCTCACCTCGCGGGGCGACGCGTTGTCCCGGCTGCATGGGGCCGGTCCGCTGTGAACGGGGCGGAGGCAGCCCGGCGAGCGCATGCAGACGCGAGATGGTCTGCGAGCAGTTCGGGCATGGAGCGCGGGGCCCCGCCCCTTTGCCGATCTGGTTGGATTCGAACGAATCTACGCTCCGCAGAGCGTCACGCAGGTTGCGCCGGCCGCGCGCAGTCGCCGGGTCGCATCGTCGCGGGGGGGTGTGGCTGTTCTCCCACGCACGGATGTAATCGCTGAACGCGTGCGGATCACCGCACTGCGTGATGGGGTGCTCCATCCCTGTGCTCTGGTAACGTCCACGGGCGTTGTGAGCTGGTAGCGCGGCGGCTACCGCCGGGTGCAGCGGCCGATTCACGTTGGAGCCGTTCGCGTCGACTGATGTCGAGATCGGCCGCCCGTCTCCGCCCACACCCCTCACGGTGGATCGGACGACGGCCAGGCCGTCGGGATCGACGCCACGGAGCGGCATGTTGTCCGCGTACGCATACGTGAGGAGGCTTCCCTCGAGACCGATCGGTTCAGGGCTGATGAAGACGCCTGCGTCGGGATCATAGTAACGATATCGGTTGTAGTGGAGGCCCGTCTCGCTGTCGGCGACCTGCCCCGGCAACCGGATATCGGTCAGATGGGCTTTCGCTGGGTCTACCTTCCCGTGGAGCGACGCGCCGATGCGCGCGAGCACCTCGCCGTTGCCGTCGAGCAAAGCCTCCGGCTGCAGCGTCGTGTAATTCGAGAGGAAGTACTCCCAGCGCGCGTCCTGATGGTCGGTGCAGACGCGCTGCGCGAGAGGAACCAGGCTGTCCGGGAGCTGCAGATAATCACGGGTCTGACAGACCACGGCTCCGGTCTCGGCGAGGCGCTCCTCTGCCGAGCGCAGCACGACCTCTCCATCCCACGCATAGCTCGTTCTCGAGACGATTTCGTTGCCCTTCCGCGTACGCTTCTCGATCCGCCGGCCGAACGGATCGTAGACGAACTCCGTGCGCTCCCCTCCGGGGCTCACCACGGACGAAAGTAGACCACTCGCCGCCCAGGAGAACGTCCACTCGGACGTCGTGCCAGAGAGGCCACGAACGCACTTTTTGATAAGCCTACCGCGCCCGTCATACCGCATCACGACGCCGTCACGCTCCAGCAGGCGACCACCCTTACCGTAACGACGCCTCGTCCCCGACGATGTCGGCTCATCGAGATCGCCGCTCGGTCCGTAGCGGAACACCGTCGGGTCGCCCTTGTTCGGCCTTTCCGCCAGCACGCGGCCGTTCGCGTCGTAGCTCATCTCGGTTCGGCCAACCCCCGCGTCGTCGACCCAGAGGAGGTGCCCCCCCGGAGACCAGGCGAACGAGCGTCGCAGCGTCTCCTCGCCCTGCAACGAGCCGACCCACGCCGGTTCTCCCGGCCGGACGGCCCGGTCGCTCGAGGGCCGTCGCACAGTGACGCGCGAGAGCGAACGATCCTGCCCGATCTCCGTCTCGATGCGGCCCCCGTGGGGCAGCAACCGCAAGCTCTCCGTGCCATGAGGATCATAACGGAGTTCTATCGGTGTCGTCGGGCCATGCCACACCTGAAGCGCTCGACCCACTACATCCCGGGTCAAACGGATCTCCAGCTCCGCTGCCGGCACGGCGCCGGTCTGCCGCCGGCTCCACTTGCTGGTCATCCCGGTGCGTGCGCCGAGCGCGTCGAATGTCGAGTCCACGAGGTGGACATCCCCGGCGTAGGTGGTCGTCTGTCGCGTGACGTCGCCGCGTGGGTTGTATGTGTAGGCGCAAGCGACATCGTTGTTCTCGGCGGAGGTGAGACGACCTGCCGCATCATACTCGAAACGGTCGACGCGATCGTCGGAGTAGCTCCGCGTGATGAGCCGACCGAGCACGTCGTACTCGAGCTCCACAAAATCGCCTTCACCATAGTCGATCCGCGTGATCCGCCCCTGGAAATCATAGCGGTAGCTCACGTTGCGCCCGTCGAACGTATGCTCCTCGACAATCCGACCTTCGTTATTGCGATCGAGCCGGCGCTCGTCCCCCACCTCGTTGACGATGCGCACGAGCTCCTGCTCTCGATCGTAAAAGTAGCGGACCATCGTCCCGTCAGGGCGGACCACACCTATCACGACGTTGAAGCCGCCGCGCACGAGCGTCGTCGAGCGACCGTCTTGATCGGTGATACGGACAAGCTCGCCGTCCTCGTCGTACTCGTAGAACGCCACGTCGCCCGTCGGCCCGCGTACGCCACGTAGATTTCCGCACTCGTCGTAGCTGAGCCACGTCCCCATGCCGCGCTCATCGACGATGCACAGGACACGGCCAAGGTAATCGTAATGAATTCGTCTGGCGGCTCCGTCCGGCTCCACGATCGCGATGCGGTTCCCCTGCTCGTCATACGTGAGCGTCGTCGTCCCTCCGTTGGGAAGCGTCGCCGCGACGAGGAGACCGCGCGGGTCGTATCGGAGTAAGGCGACGCTCCCCGCATCGTCGTCGATCGATAGGACGTTCCCTCGCTCGTCTCGGGTGTAGCGTGCAAACCCGCCGAGGGCGTCCCACGCCTGCACGAGGAAACCGCGCTCGTCGTATTCGTACTCGTTCGTGTGGCCTAGTGGGTTCACCGTGCGCACGAGGAGGCCACGGGCGTCCCGCTCCCACCGCCATTCGCCGCCGTTCGCGTCAGTGTACGACACGAGCTGTCCCAGGTCGTCGAACACCTGGGTGTGGACACCGCCGCCCGAGACGACCTTATCAGTCATCCCGAGATCGTTGCCGTGGATGCGTCGTATCGTTCGCGACGCAATGACCTCGCAGAAGTCGTCGTAGTAGTCGACCTTGACGTGCAGGAAGCCCTTCGCTTGCGTGCTCCCGTCCGCGAGCGTCGCAGAGATATCCCGAGCGAGGCCCGTTTCGCCGCGGACTCGGTGACACCAACTCTCGACGCACCGGCCTTCGCCGTCGTACCGGAGCTCGGTGCTCAAGCCGGCGGCCGTGAGGCGGGAGAGCAGGCGGTGCTCCTCGTCGTAGGCGAACCGTTCGGCGTAGCCGCGGGCGTCGATCGCGGCGGCCAGGTTGCCAGCGTCGTCGTACACATAGTGCCGGAAGGCGACCCATTGTCCTTGCGACTTGGCGTTTTTGACCTCAAACGCCGCGATTCGGCCCGCCGCGTTCCGACGGACGCGAACCAGCCTACCTGCGCTGTCGACCACGGCCGAAAGGCCAGCATCGCCATAGAGGAGCTCGATAGCGGAGCCGTTCGCATCCGTGATGCGCGAGAGACGAAAGTGTCTGTCGCGGGCGTCTTCCAGGCGAAAGATATAGAGGTCATCGTCTCGCTCGAGCACGTACCCGTGCTCGAGCCGTCGGAGCCGCCCGCACGGCAAGGGGAGCGTCTCGCCGAGGTCTGGCTTCTCGACGATGGTGGGAAAGCCGAACGGCTCAATGACTCGGATCTCCGAACGGGTCTCGATGATCGACCACGCGAGCGAATGCTTCCACCCGAACCCGAGGCCGACGTCCTCGTCCGCAGCCGAGCTCGAGTAGGCGCGCTCCAGAACGAGCGGCAGCGGTCCGGGGAGCGAAAGATCCGCGACCGCGATCGTATAGGCGCGACCGGTGACGGGATCGATGGGGTCCCCCGCGTGGGTTCCGCGGCGCCCGTGGACCGGGTTGGAACAACCGCCGCCGCTACCCGGCCCGCATGATCGTGCGTTTCTGCCGCCTCCCCGGGCCCGGCGGCCACCGTTCTTGCCGCCGGCGCCCTGCCTACCCTTGCCGCCGCGGCCTCCACGCCCCCCGCCGCCGCCACCGCCACCGCCTCCCCCCATCACGAAGACGCCAGGGTTCATCCCGGGTATTGCAGGTATGTTGGGTACCGGAGCCGTCCTTGCCATGCTCGAATACTACACCGATCCCGGCCGCCCACACCTGCTTCAGCGAGGACCTCGATCCGACGATGCGCTGCGATGTCCCCGCACGGCATTCGCGGTCGGTTGCGACGGCCATCCGGGCGCCGGGTCGCCGGAAGCCCCCCTCACGCGAGAAACTCACCCACGCCGCGCAGGAACAGCTCCGGCTGGTCCTGGAATGCGACGTGCCCGGCGCCCGGGATCTCGAGCACCCTCGCATCCGGGATCCGCTTCGCCAGCCTGTCGATAGCGTCTCTCGGCGCGAGGTGATCGTCCTCCCCGCGCACGATGAGCACCTTGCAACCGATCCTCTCGACCGCGTCGTTCGGGTGCCCGGATGGGCCCGCGTCGAGCCACATCGCGACGACCGCCCGGGCAAACGCGTCGAAGTTCGGCGCCGGATTCAGCCGCTGGTAGCTGTCGTAGGTGGAAGGGAACCGCTCGCGCCAGCTCTCCGGCGTGACCTTCGCCAGGATCCCTCGCACCGGATCGTCCTCCGGCAGGTCGCCCTGGGCGCCTATCGCCACCACTTGCTCGATGGCCGACGCCCCCCGGGAGGCCATCCTGTACGCCACGATGCCTCCGTCGCTGAAGCCGATGACGCTGTACCTGCCGAGCTTCAGCCGGTCGACGATCTGCTCCGCGTCCTCCTGGAGGCGCTGGTACGTCAAGGGGACCTCGCCGAGCGTCGACCTCCCGTGCCCGCGGCTGTCGACGCCGATGACCCTGTACCTCCGAGTCAATGCCGGCAGCAGCCCATTGAAGTCCTCCATGTCGCCGAAGCCGCCGTGGAGCAAGAGGAGCGCCGGACCGTCGTCCGGGCCGACGATCTCGTAATAGATGCTCGCCCCATCTATCTCGATGGATTGCCCCGATCGATGGTCGAACTGGCTCATGTCCTCCGCGCCTCCGTGGTTCCTCCTCTCATGCAACCAGCGATGCGCCCGGTCAACACGGCGCTACCGCGCCACGCGCACCACGCGGCCGCCGCCGGCCTCGTCAGTGGCGTAAACGCAGGCGCCCTGCACCGCCACGGCCGCGGGGCGCGTCAGGCCCTCGGCGAGCACCTCGGGATAGCCGGGGCAGCCCGCGGTCGGACAGCGCATCACCGTGCCCCCGCCGCGGTCCGCCCAGTACGCGTCGGCGCCGTCGATCACGAGCGCCGCGGGCTCGCGCAGCGGCCGCGACGGCTCGGCCTGCGGCGCGAGCTCCGCCGCGGCGCACGACGCCACGAGGCCGCAACGGGAGACGCCGCCCGAGGTCCCGTCCGGGTGGGCCCAGGTCCAGAGCACCGCCGCGTCGCCGAGCGCGATCCGGTCCGGATAGTCGAGCAGCACCGCGATCTGCGCCGCGACGGCGCCGGACGGAGCGCCCTTGTCGAGGCCGAGCACCCGGCCGAAATCGGCGCCCGTGCCGCGCTGGACCCAGACGACGCTCCCCGCGTCGCCCGGGGCGACCGCCACGCCGCGCGGGTGCGACTGGCTCGGCGCGAGCAGCTCCGGGGCCGCGCCGCAGCCCTCGGCGACAGGGCAGCGCAAGAGCTCGCCGGCGGTGCCGCTCGGCTCGTCGCGCGTCCAGTAGACGTGCCGCCCGTCCGTCGCCAGGCCGCGCACGGCCTCGGCGTCGCCCGCGCCGAAGGCGAGGAGCGAGGTCGCCCCCGCCGCGCAATCGTCGACCGCGCACCGCCAGAGCCCGTTGGCGGCGACCCAGACGACGAGCTCGCCAGAGGCCGCCAGCAGGCCCGGCGACGGCATGGACGACACGAGATCCTCCACCGCGCCCGTCGCCGGGTCGAGGCGGCGGAGGCGATCGCTCGCGCGGCTCGTCCACACCACGTACGGCCCGGCCGCGGCGATCGCCGCAGGGCCGCCGGCCTCCTCGGCCGCGGCGACCACGCACGGGCCATCGCAGTCCGTCGGCGCGCAGCGCCCCGGGTCGCCGGCGTCGGGGCCGGCCAGGCCCCCGCCGCCGGCACCCTCGCCGCCCCCGCCGCCGACACCCCCGCCGGTCAGGCCGTCGAGGTCGATGTAACAGCCGGGCAGCAGCGCGAGGAGGGCCAGCGCGGCCCCCGTCCGCCGTGCGATTCTCGACCCGCCGCTCACCGATGCACCCCTCATGGCCTGCTCTCGAAGAGAAGCAATCGCCTGGCGGGCGTCAACCCCGGCAGCTCGCGCCGCGGGCGGCGTGCATCGAGCTCCGAACCTTGACGCGCGGGGGGGACGCGCGAACATGGCCCCGCGTTCATGGGCGGGGACGACACGAAGATCTGCACCCTGACCGACGGCGAGGACAGCTCGATCGTCCTGCCGTCGGCGCGGGTGATCGCGACGCTCCCGCACAACCTCACCCGCGAAGCGCGCCTCACCATGGACCTGATGGTCGTCGGCACGGGCCCGGAGTGCGATCTGGTCGTCCCCGACGCGCGGGTGTCGCGCAGGCACTGCGAGCTGAAGCTGACCCGGCGGGGCGTCGTCCTGCGCGATCTCGGGAGCAAGAACGGCACGTTCATCGGCGAAATCCCCGTGATGGAGGCGATCCTGCCGGTCGGCGCGATCGCGACGATCGGGAGCACGCGCCTGTCCATCGCGCTCGAGGGCGCCCCGTCGCTCGTCCGCCTGTCGGCCTCCGAGCGCTTCGGCGAGGCCATCGGCAGGAGCGTCGTCATGCGCGCGCTCTTCGCCCAGCTCGAGCGCGCCGCGGCCACCTCGGAGACGATCCTCCTCCTCGGCGAGTCCGGCACGGGGAAGGAGGTGCTCGCCAGGGCGATCCACGCCGCGAGCCCGAGGAGGGACGGGCCGCTCGTGGTCGTCGATTGCAGCGCCGTCGCCCCGAGCCTCGTCGAGGCCGAGCTCTTCGGCCACACGCGCGGGGCCTTCACGGGCGCCGTGGCCCCGCACGCGGGCCTGCTCGAGCAGGCGGACGGCGGGACGCTGTTCATCGACGAGCTCGGGGAGCTGCCGCTCGATCTGCAGCCGAAGCTCCTCCGCGCGCTCGAGGCGCGCCAGATCCGCCGGGTGGGATCGAGCGAGTGGCGCTCGTTCGACGCGCGCGTCATCGCCGCCACCCACCGGGACCTCCGGGCGCGTGTCGCCGAGGGCACGTTCCGCCAGGACCTCTATTACCGTCTCGCCGTCGTCGAGGTGCGGGTGCCGGCCCTGCGCGAGCGCAAGGACGACATCCCGGCGCTCGTGGAGCGCTTCCTGGCCGCCCAGTCGCCCCCCCGCGCCCTGTCGGATCTGCCCCCGAACGTGATGGATGTGCTGCTGTCGCACGACTGGCCAGGCAACGTCCGCGAGCTCCGAAACATGGTCTCCCGGCTCGTGATCTTCCCCGACCTCGCGCGGGAGGCGCTCGGGGTCGCGCTGGCTCCCTCGAGGGTCGAGGCCGCGCCGCCGGCGCGCCGCGCGGAGGCGCCCTCGCCGGCGGGCGCGGCGGAGCGCGCCGAGGGCCCCGCGGTCGACACGGCCGAGGACGGCCTGAGCGCGCTGCTCCAGATGCAGCTCCACGAGGCGCGAGATGCGGTGGTCGAGCATTTCGAGCGCCGTTACATCGCGGCCAAGCTCCGCGAGCACGGCGGCAACGTCTCGCGGACCGCGGACGCGATCGGGGTGTCGAGGCAGCTCGTCTATCGGCTCATCGAGCGCTACGGGCTCCGCGGGGCGGAGCGGGCGTGAGCGGCGGCGCGGACCGGGCTTCGTGCAGCCGGGATCAGCTGACGTGCCGGTCCTGGGCGACGAACAGGCGGCGCGACCGAGGGACGGCCGTGACTGGCGATGTAGTACATCCAGTTCATGGTCGAGGTGGGCACGCAGAAAGCGCTGCCGCCGCCCGGCAAGCTGCCCACCGTTGATCGATGTCGGGCACGCTCGCGATTGAGTATTTGAAATCAGGCACGATGAACCGCCCTTGTCGATGGCTGGTGAGCCCCAGGGATGAAGCGACGCCGGGGCCCGCGAGGGCCCGGCGTCCAGCCCTCCGTCGAGGGCCATGCCATCGCGCAGAGCAGAAGCCGGGCCAGGGGAAGCTCCGGGCGTTCTTTGTGCGCCGAGCGGGAACGACATCCGCGCGCAACATCGGGTGTGATCCGCGCGCAACATCGGGTGTGATCCGCGCGCAACACGGAGCGTTATGCCCCTGGACACGCGGGATCGAGGAGCCGACAATGCGCGCGCGAAGATGCGGGTGGGGGACGTGCTGGAGGGCCGCTTCACGCTGGACGCGCCCGCCGGGTCGGGCGGCATGGGCGAGGTCTTCCGCGCGCGCGACAACGCCACGGGTCAGGCCGTCGCCGTCAAGGTCATGCTCGCCAGGCACTCGGGCGAGCGCGCCCGCTTCGAGCGCGAGGTGCGGCTCCTCTCCGAGCTCCGGCACCCGGCCATCGTCCAGTTCGTCGCCCACGGCGAGACGCCCGACGGCGAGCCCTACCTCGCGATGGAGTGGCTCGAGGGCGAGGACCTGCGGGCGCGGCTCGCCCGCGGCATGCTCGGCGTCGACGAGAGCGTCGCGCTCGCCGCGCGCGTCGCCGCGGCGCTCGGCACCGCGCACGCGCGCGGCGTCGTCCACCGCGACCTCAAACCAAGCAACCTCTTTCTGCCGGCCGGCGACGTCGCGCTCGTCAAGGTGCTCGACTTCGGCATCGCCCACCTCGGCGACGTCACGCGCCTGACGCGCACCGGCGCCATCCTCGGCACCCCGGGCTACATGGCGCCCGAGCAGGCGGGCGGCGCAGGCGCGCTCGACGCGCGCGCCGATGTCTTCGCGCTGGGCTGCGTGCTCTACGAGTGCCTGACGGGGACGCCCGCCTTCGCCGGCGAGCGCCTGATGGCGGTCCTCGCCAAGATCTGCTGCGAAGAGCCGCCGCGCGTCGCCGCGCTCCGGGCCGGCGTGCCGCGCGCCCTCGACGCGCTCGTCGCGCGCATGCTCGCCAAGCAGCCCGACATGCGCCCTCGCGACGGCGCCAGCGTGGCGGCCGAGCTCTCGGCGCTCGACGACGACGCACACGTGGACCCGACCCCGGCGGGCCCTCCTGCCCCCACACGGACGGCGGGCGAGCCGAAGGTGGTCTCGGTCGTCATGCTCGGAAGGGAGAGCCCGCTCTGGCTCGATGCCACCGAGCCCCTGAGGCCCCACAGCACGCTAGAGCCGGAAGAGGACGAGCTGCGCGACACGGCCGCGTCGTTCGGCGGCCGCCTCGACGTCCTCGCCGACGGCTCGGCGGCGGTCACCCTCTCCGGCGTCTTCGTCGCCACCGATCTGGCGGCGCGCGCCGCGCGCTGCGCGCTCACCCTGCACGCCATCCGCCCGAGCCGGCCGATGGCGGTCGCGACGGGCCGGAGCGAGGGCGCGGGGATGCGGCCGCTCGGCGACGTCATCGATCGCGCCGCGAGGCTCGTCGCGCGGCGCGGTCCCGGCGCGCAGCCCGTCGTCCTCGACGACCTGACGGCGGGTCTCCTCGACGCGCGGTTCGAGGTGGCCGCTGGCGAGGCCGGGTACGAGCTGCTCCGCGAGCACGACGTCGTCACGGGATCGCGGACGCTGCTCGGGAAGCGGACCGCGTGCGTCGGCCGCACCCGCGAGCTCGCGGTCATGGCCGGGCTGCTGTCCGAATGCGTGGACGAGCCGGTCGCGCGCGCGGTGCTGGTGACGGCGCCCGCCGGCGTCGGCAAGTCGCGCCTCTGTCACGAGTTCCTGCGCGCCGCCCGCAGGCGCGGCGCGCCGATCGAGACCTGGATCGGGCGCGGCGACGCGCTCCGAGGCGGACAGGCGTTCGGCGCGCTCGGACAGGCGCTCCGCGGCGCGTGCGAGATCCGCGAGGACGACCCGCCCGAGGCGCGCCGGGACAAGCTCCGCGCCCGCGTCGCCCGGCGCGTGGCCCAGGCCGATCGCGCCCGGGTGACATGGTTTCTGGGCGAGCTCGCCGGCGCGGCCTTCCCCGACGACGAGAGCGCGCCGCTCCGCGCCGCCCGCGCCAAGGCCGAGCTCATGAGCGAGCAGGTCCGCCGGGCCTGGGAGGACTTCCTCCTCGCCGAGTGCGCAGCGGGCCCGGTCCTGCTCGCGCTCGACGATCTGCACTGGGCCGACCACGCCACGGTGCGCCTGGTCGACGCCGCGCTTCGGGTCGCGAAGGACCTGCCGCTCCTGGTGCTCGCGTCGGCGCGCCCGGAGGTCCACGAGCGGTTTCCGCGCCTCTGGGCCGAGCGCGAGCTCCAGGAGATCCGGCTCGGGGCGCTGACGCCCAAGGCGAGCGAGCAGCTCGTCCGGCAGGTGCTCGGCGACGCGGTGCCCGCCGAGACGGTGAAGCGCCTGGTCTCCCGATCGCGAGGGCACGCGTTCTACCTGGAGGAGCTGATCCGCGCCGTCGCCGAGGGCCGCGAGACGCTCCCCGAGACGGTCGCGGCGATGGTGCAGGCCTGGATCGAGCGGTTCGAGCCCGAGGCCCGGCGGCTGCTCCGCACGGCCAGCATCTTCGGCGAGGTCTTCTGGCCGGGCGCCGTCGCATCGCTGCTCGGCGACGGGCAGGATGCCGGCGACGCTGGCGTCGAGCTCAGCTGGCTCATCGACCGGCTCGTCCAGCAGGAGGCGCTCGTGCGTCGGCCGGAGAGCCGGTTCGCGGGAGAGCCGGAGCTCGCGTTCCGGCACGCCCTCCTGGCGGAGGGCGCGTACGAGATGCTGACGGGAGACGAGCGCGTCCGCGGCCACCGGCTCGCCGGGGCGTGGCTGGAGGAGCGCGGCGAGAGCGCCTCCGTCATGCCTGCCGAGCATTTCGTGCGGGGCGGGGAGCCGGCGCGCGCCGCGGGCCTCTACCGCCGCGCCGCGGAGCAGGCCGCGCGGCTCGGCGATATGGAGACGGTGATCGCGTATGCCTACCGGGGCCTCGTGTACGCTCCCTCGGACGAGCTCCGGCTCGCCCTCCTGGACGTCCTCTGGGAGGCCCACGTTTTTGGCAGGGATCTCACGAACCCCGCTGCCGTGCGCGTCGCGGAGCAGCTGATGACCCTGGCCACGCCGGGCAGCGGGCTCTGGGTGAGGGGCGCGCTCCTGAAGCTCTTCGCGTTGCTCGCCGCGCGGGAGCCCGCGGCGTTCACGGCCACGCTGCACGCCGTGCGTGCCGTCAAACCCCTCCCCGACGCCGCCGCGGCCGTCGCGGATACCGTCTATGTGGGCGTGACGTACCTCCTGCTCCACGGTCAACTCCGGGTCGCTGAGCCATTTTTGCGGTGGCTGGAGGACATCGTGGAGCCCGTCGCCGAGAGCGCTTCGAGGGCGCGGGGGTTCCGCGACATGGCGCGCTCCTTCTACGCGATGTATGGCGACGAAGATCCGTGGTCTGGCCTGGGGTGGGCCGAAGCGGCCCTCGAGGGCTTCGAGCGGGAAGGCTCCCAGGTCGATGTCGCGCACGCGCGCGCGCTCGTCGCCGCCGGCCTATGGCTCCTCGGGGCGCGCGCGCGGGGGGCGCAGATCCTGCGAGATACACCGCCTTGCACGGACGAGGACGTGTGGCTCGCGGTGGCCAACCGGTCGATGTTCCTCGGTGAGATCCTGATCGACCAGGGCGCGATCGAGGAAGGGCGCCTCATCGCGGAGGGCATCGTCGAGGCGGGGCGCGCCCGGCGCGTCGCGCCCTATGAAGCCATGGGGCGCAGGCTCCTCTCCTACGCCCTCTTTCACGGGGGCGATCTGGAGGCCGCCGAGCGAGAGGCGCTCACCGCGCTGGGGATGCCCTCGACGACGCCCCCCGAACGCACGGTGCTCAAGCGGACACTCGCAGCGATCCGGCTCGCGCAGGGTCGCATGACCGAGGCGCTCGCGGACGCGGAGGAGGCGATGGCCGGGTACGAGGCGTTCCGGATGTTTTTCTTCAAGGGCTCCCTCGCTCGGCTCATCCATGCCGAGGCGTTGATGGCGGCGGGAGACCAGCAAAGAGCCCTGGCGGCGCTCGCCGAAGCCCGCGCGCACCTGCTCGCCAATGCCGCCAAGATCGGCGATCCGGAGCTCCGCCGGAGCTTCCTCGAAGACATCCGCGAGAACGCGCGCACCCTCGAGCTCGCGCGCGCGTGGCTGGGCGAGGCCTGATCGCCGAGCGCGGCGATCCTACGGGGACGCCCCCTCTCCGATGACCGACGTGCGGCTGCCACGCCCGCGCGTGTCGAACGTCCTCAGCTTCACGACGCCGCTCACCGCCACCGGCCCTTCATAGACCGCCGAGTCGGCGCCAGGCTCGGCGCCATCGGTCGTGTAGCGGATCTGCAGCCCCGGGAACGCCACGTTCGCCACGAGCTTGCCGTCCTCGATGCGCGCGCCCGGCAGCGGAAGCCGGTAGCCCACGCCGCCGCTCAGGTGGTCGAGCCGCGGCAGCTCGCGCTGCCCGAGGCTGTTGGCGAAGCGACTCCACGCCTCGGCGAGCAGGCCCGCGCGCGCCGCCCCGTCCTCCTCCGCCGCCCACGCCGGGTCCGGCGCCCAGGCCCGCTCCGCGAGGCCGATCAGCTTCGGGAAGATCAGGTACTCCATCGCCCCCTGCCCCTTCGCGTTCTCGGCCCAGAGCTGCCCCTGGATGCCGAGGATATTGGCCCGGCCGGCGTCGGTCAGCTTGACGTGGTCCCGGAACATCTCGGCCGGATCGATCGGATTGCCCATGCGGTCCGCGTGGGCGCTCTTGTAGACGTCGAACGGCACGAACTCGTACGGCTTGCGCGTGTCCACGAACCCCGCCCAGTAATACCCAGGCTCGGCAGGATCCTTGTCGTAGGCGAGGTCGAAATACAGGTTGGTGGCGTTGGAGAGGACCACCGGATACCCCGCGTTGGCGAGCTTGTACCCGTTGTCCTCGTCCCCCCACCCCCAGACATTGTTCCAGACATACGCCCTGAAATTGCTGCTCAGGAACTCGGGGTTGGCCTCCTTGTCGACGCCGCCCTCCGCCTGCACCTTCTTCAAGGCGATCTCCTCCCAGCCTCCGGTCACCAGGCCGTGGGACACGACGATCGCGTTGAGCTCGCGGAGGAAATGGCTCGCCAGGTCCTCCACGGACTCGACGCCGCCCGGCGCCTGGCCGAGGAGGGCCTGGCACGACGGGGATTGCTCCCAGACGCCGTCCGGCACCTCGTCGCCGCCCGTATGGATGGTGGTGAGCGTCGCGCCGGCCTCGGCGTAGATCGCGACGACGTCGTCCACGACCTTTCGCAGGAACCTGTAGGTGGACTCCCGGCAGGGGTTCACCACGTTGTCGGTCCACATCTGCACGGACATGTACTGGGACGGGTCCTCCAGATCGCTCAGCAGGAACTCCTCGGCCTTCTCTACATCGCCCTCGGCCGCGAGCCTCGCGTAACGCGCCTCCATGGCCTTGACCGCCGCGCGGGCGTGGCCCGGCATATCGATCTCGGGGATCACCTCGATGTGGCGCGCCTTGGCATGACGCAGGATCTCCACGAGCTCGGCGCGCGTGTAGTGGCCGCTGCCGCTCGACGACGGCGACGCCGGATCCGGCCCGGAGCCGAACGAGGGGACGATCTGGTCGCGGTCGTCGACCGTATGGCCGCGCCGGGCGCCGACCTCGGTGAGCTCCGGCAGGCCGCTCACCTCGAAACGGAACCCCTCGTCGTCGGTCAGGTGAAAATGAAACTTGTTGAGCTTGTAAAAGGCCATCACGTCGAGCAGCTTCAGCACGGCCTCCTTGCGCTGAAAGTTGCGCGCGACGTCGAGGTGCATGCCGCGATACCCGAAGCGCGGGGCGTCCTCCACCGTCACGGCGCCGATCGCGATCTCGGGCTTCGCGGTCCGGTACGCCTCGACGGGCGCGAGGGCGCGCAGGCTCTGGATGCCATAGAAGACGCCGGCCGCGTCGCTGCCCACGATCTCGACCCCCTCGGCGGTGACCGTGAGGCGATAGGCCTCGTCGCCCGCCTGCCTCGGCTGGCCGCCGACGTCGATCGCGCCCGTCGCCAGCGCGATCGCCGCCGTCCCCGCGGGCGGCGCGCCCTCGCGGACCTCCGGCGCGGCGCCGAGGAGCGCGCCCAGCGCCTCCGCCAGAAAGGCCGCTTCTCCCTCGAGCCCGGCAGCGTGGTAGATGGGCACGGCCGACGAGAGCGAGAGCTCTCCGGCGCCCGCCTCGAGGAGCACCGGCGTGGGCACGACCCTGTCCACGTCGCCCGCCGGGAGCAGGCGGACAGCGAGGTTCTCGTCATAACGAGACGCCGCCGTCGGCACGGGCGTCATGTCGCCGGGGAAACGGTCTGTCTGCTTCTTCTCCACGAACGGCGCGACGGCCTCGGAGCCCACCGCCTCCGGCGCCGAGGCGACGCCCTCGCCGTCCGTGAACACGAAGTAATAGCCCGCGGGCGCGTCCGTCTCCTTGATGGCCCAGTACGATCCATCGAAGGGGATCACCGCGCTCTGCCCCGGTTCCAGCGGCTGGAACGCCTCGGTCGGCTCCAGCTTGAAGAAGTCGCCGTTGATGTGGGTGACCTTCACCCCCGCCGGCAGGCTCTCGGGCAGGATCGAGCGCACGAAGTTGAAATACAGCGTCCAGCCGCTGTTCCCGAGCGCGACCTTCCCGTGATTGGCGATCGTCAGCTCCGAGCCGAAGCTCACCGCGGGGTTCTTGTGGTTGTCCAGCACGCCCCAGGTGACGGCGAAGTCCGCGCCCGACGGGCGCTCCTGCGCCGAGCCGCCGCCACCTCCGGTGCCGCCACCACCACCTCCGCCGCCACCGCCGCCGCCGTCATTGCCCGTGCTGGTGCTCATCGTGGTGCTCGCCGTGGACGAGGACGTCCCGTCGTCGCCGCACCCTGCCACAAACAGGGCGCCGGCGAGCAGCCCAAATCGGTAAACAGGCATTCTCATGACGCACTCCTACAGTGTTTTGGTGACCTTCTTGAGCCGCCTCGGCGCGTCGGGATCCAGCCCTCGGGCCTCGGCCAGGGCAGCGGCCGCCAGGTAAAACGCCAGGATCTGACAGAGCGGGTCGAGCAGCTCGTGAGGAGACGCGGGCACCGCGAGATCGACCCCCGGCAGCCCGGCCGGGCCCACGAGGATCACCTTCGCGCCCTGCCCCCGGAACTCCTCCGCCACGCGGGCGAGGCCCGCCTGCGCCGGGCCCCGCGGGGCGAAGACGAGCAGCGGAAAGCGCTCGTCGATGAGGGCCATGGGCCCGTGCTGCACCTCGGCGACCGTGAACGCCTCGGCGTGGACGCCGCACGTCTCCTTGAACTTGAGGGCCGCCTCCAGCGCGATGGAGAAGCCAGGGCCCCGCCCGAGCACGAGCAGGCGCTCCTCGCCCGAGAGCGCGTCCACGAGCGGGCCCACGTCGCTCTCGCTCGCGGCGGCCAGGGTCTCCGGCAGCGCCTGGAGCGCGTCGAGCAGGGCGGCGTCCTCGCCCCAGGCCCCCACCACCCTCGCCATGGCGCTCAGGCTGGCGATGAAGCTCTTGGTGGCGGCGACGCTGCGCTCGGGGCCGGCGCGCAGGGGGATCGTCGTCGCGGCGGCCTGGTCGAGGGGCGAGCCGAGCTGGTTCACCAGCGCCGCCGTCATCGCGCCCGCGGCGCCGCACGCCGACAGCGCGCCCACCACGTCCGGGCTCTGCCCCGACTGCGACACCGCGACCGCCAGGCCGCCCGGGAGCCGCAGCGGCGCGCGGTAGAGGGTCACCACCGACGGCGGCAGGCTCGCGACCGGACAGCCGAGCTGCGTCGTCACGAGGTACGCGAGGTAGCTCGCGGCGTGATCCGAGCTGCCGCGGGCGATCGTGACCACCGACGGCGGCGGCGCCGCCCGCAGCCGGGCGCCCAGCTCGCGGTAGGCGTCCTCGTCCTGCGCGAGCTGCTGCGCGACGATCTCCGGCGCGGAGCGGGCCTCCTCGGCCATCATCGAGGTCGTTCGGTCACTCAAGGGGCTCCCCCTCCACGAGGACCTGCCGCAGGGCGAGATCCTCCTCCAGGACCAACAGATCCGCGAAGCAACCCGGCGCGATGCGCCCTCGATCCTCGATGCCGAGGTGCTCGGCCGGGAACTGGCTGCACCGGCGCGACGCCTCGGCCAGCGGGAGCCCAAGGTCGACGAGGTTCTTGAAGGCCTGGTGCATCGTCAGGCAGCTCCCCGCGAGCGTCCCGTCGGGGAGCCGCACGCTGTTCTGGCACTTCGCGACCGCGTGCGCGCCGAGCTGGTACGGCCCGTCCGGCATCCCCGAGGCCGCGGTGCCGTCGGTCACGGCGTAGAGCCGGGGGATGCAGCGCAGGGCGGCGCGGATGGCGCCCGGGTGCACGTGGACCAGATCCGGGATCAGCTCGGCGAAGTCGCCGTGGGCCAGGGCCGCGCCCACCGCGCCGGGCTCGCGGTGATGCAGCCCGTTCATCGCGTTGAAGAGGTGCGTGAAGCCGCTCGCCCCGGCGGCGAGCGCCGCCACGACCTCCTCGTAGCTCGACAGCGTGTGCCCGATCTGGACCCGCAGCCCGAGGCCGGACAGGCGGCGGACGAGCTCCAGGTGGCCGGCGAGCTCCGGCGCCAGCGTGAGCACGCGGATCGGCGCGATGGCGTTCAGCGCGAGCGCGGTGTCGAGATCCCCGCCCACCACGCAAGGCGGCTGCGCGCCCAGCCGACCCGGGTTGAGGAACGGGCCCTCGAGGTGGACGCCGAGGACGCGCGCCTCGCCGCGGCGGCGCGCGTCCATCGCGGCCCGGATCGCGCGCAGCGCGGAGGCGATCTCCGGGAGGGGCGCCGTCATCGTGGTGGCGAGCAGGCTGGTGGTCCCGGTGGCGGCGTGCGCGCGGGCCATCGCGCGGGGCGCGTCGCCGCCCTCCATGACGTCCCGGCCGCCGCCGCCGTGCACGTGCAGATCGATGAAGCCGGGCACGATCCGCGGCCCCTGGCCGGGCCCTTCGGCCGGCGCGCCCGCGATCTCCTGGACCCGCGCGCCGAAGTACAGGCGCCCGCGGAGCCAGCCGTCCGGCGTGAGGATGTTGCCCACGAGCTCCACGCCCATCACCCCTTGAGCTTCTGCGCGAGCGCGGCGGCGTACCGCGGCGCCTCCGGGCCGACCAGGAGGTGGACCACCCCATCGGACAGGCGCATCACGCCCTTCACGTCGGCGGCCTCCAGCGCCGCCTCGTCGATCGGATCCGCGTCGGCGAGCTCGACGCGCACGCGCCCGCTCGAGAACCCCTCCACGGACCGGATGTTGGCGGCGCCGCCGAGCGCCGCGAGCCAGCGGTCGATCCACATCTCCTGCCGCGCCGCGGGCGCGGCGGGCCATGCCTCGGACCGCGCGACGGCCGCCGTGGCCGCGCCCCCGCGCGCGGCGCCCGCCGCCTTCGGCTCGCCTGCCGCCGGCGCGCGGCCCGCGAGCTCCCGCATCTCCTTGGCGATCGACTCGGCCATGGGGCCGAGGATCACCTGCAGGCTGTCGGTCCCCGGGCGCACCACGCCCTTGGCGCCGAGCGCCCTGAGGTCCGCGTCCTTCACGCGATCGCGGTCGACCATGACCAGGCGCAGGCGGGTGATGCACGCGTCGATCTCGCGGATGTTGCCGTGGCCGCCCAGCGCCCGCAGGAACTGCCCCGCGAGCCCGCCGGCGCCCGCCTCGACCCCGGCGCCCGCCTCGGCCCCGCCGGCCGTGTCGGCCCCGCCGCCCTCGGACGCGACCGCGGAGGGCGCCGCCGCGGCCTCGCGCCCCGGCGTGGCCAGGTTGAACCGCTCGATGCAGACGACGAAGAGGCCGTAATAGACGACCGCGTAGGCGAGGCCGATCGGCACGATCATCCAGCCCTTCGTCGAGAGGCCGTAGTTCAGCGCATAATCGATGAACCCGGCGGAGAAGCTGAAGCCGTGCTTCACGCCGAGCACGTCGAGCAGCGCCAGCGAGAGGCCGGTCAGCACGGCGTGGACCGCGTAGAGGGCCGGCGCGAGGAACATGAACGCGAACTCGATCGGCTCGGTGATGCCGGTCAGGAAGGCGGTCAGCGCGGCCGAGAACATCACGCCGAAGGTGGCCTTGCGGTTCTCCGGGCGCGCGGTGCGGTAGATCGCGAGGCACGCGGCCGGCAGGCCGAACATCATCACCGGGTAAAAGCCGGCCATGAACACCCCCGCCGAGGGATCGCCGGCGAAGTAGCGGTTCAGATCGCCGGTCACCGCCCCCTTCGCGCCCTGGAACGAGCCGACCACGAACCAGGCGAGGTTGTTGAGGATGTGGTGCAGCCCGGTCGGGATGAGCAGGCGGTTGAGGACGCCGAAGAAGAAGGCGCCGACCGGCCCCGAGGCCACGATCCAGCCGCCCACCGCGTCGATGGCGCCCTGGATCGTCGGCCAGACGACGCCGAGGACGAGCGCGAGGGCGAGGCTCGCGCCGCCGGTGACGATGGGCACGAAGCGGCTGCCGCCGAAGAAGCCCAGGAAGGAGGGCAGCTTCGTGTCGCGGAAGCGGTTGTACATCGCCCCCGCGAGGACGCCGGCGAGGATGCCGGCGAGGACGCCCATCTTGATCTTGTCGTCGATGCTCTTCACCCCGTTCGTGATCACGAGGTAGGCGATCATCCCGGAGAGCCCTGCCACGCCGTTCGTCTCGCGCGCGAGGCCGACCGCGATGCCGACCGCGAAGATCAGCGCCAGGTTGTCGAAGATGGCGCCGCCCGCCTGGGCGACGAACGCGATGTCCAGCACGTCGGGCTGCCCCAGCCGGAGCAGGAGGCCCGCGATCGGCAGCACCGCGATGGGCAACATCAGCGCCTTGCCAACGCGCTGCAGCTCGTTGAATCCTCTCATACGACGCTCCTCCTCCGTTGGGCGGGGCGGCCTCCGCGCCGCGCCGCCCCCGGTCTGCTTGCTGGGCTCTCGAGATCAGCCGGGCCGCGCGCCCGGCGCGAGCAACGCCCGCACCTCGGCCGCGGTCCCCAGATCGAGCGCGGCCCGCGCGATCTCGCGGCACCGCGCGGCGTCGAGCTCGCGGATCCTCGCCTTCACCTCGGGGATCGCCTGGACGCTGACGCTGAGCTCGGTCACGCCGAGGCCGACCAGCACGGCCACGGCCTCGGGGTCGCTCGCCACCGCGCCGCAGATCCCCACGTGGCGCTCGCGCTTCTTCGCCGCCTGCACGGCCGTGTCGATGAGCCGGAGCACCGCCGGGTGCAGCGCGTCCTGCCGGCCGGCGAGCCGCGGGTGCGTGCGGTCCATGGCCAGCGTGTACTGGGTGAGATCGTTCGTGCCGATCGAGAAGAAATCGACCTCCGCGGCGAACCTGTCGGCCTGGACCGCGACCGACGGCACCTCGACCATCACGCCGAGCGCCACCGGGGGCGAGCCGGCGCGCCGGCGCTCCTCCTCGAGCACCTGCTTCGCCTCGCGGAGCTCCTCGAGGCTCGCGACCATGGGCAGGAGGATCCGGTGCCCGGCCGGGGCGCGCGCCGCCAGGATGGCGCGGAGCTGGCTGCGCAGGAGCGCCGGGTGGAGCGCGCCGATGCGCAGGCCGCGGATGCCGAGGAGCGGGTTGTCCTCCGCGGGGAGCGGCATGTACGAGAGCGGCTTGTCGCCGCCGACGTCGAGCGTGCGGACGACGAGGGGGCGCTCGCCCAGCGCGTCGGCGATCTCCTGGTACGCGGCGGTCTGCTCGGCCT
This sequence comes from Sorangium sp. So ce296, assembly GCF_051529605.1. Taxonomy (NCBI): domain Bacteria; kingdom Pseudomonadati; phylum Myxococcota; order Polyangiales; family Polyangiaceae; genus Sorangium; species Sorangium sp. So ce296. Next base: position 10,916,271 of record NZ_CP150325.1, on the reverse strand, counting down.
CGGTCGGCGCGGCGTCGCGATCGAAGAACATCAGCTCGGTGCGCAGGAGGCCCACGCCCTCGGCCCCGAGCCGGACGGCCTTGCGCGCGTCGTCGGCGCTCGCGATGTTGGCCAGCACCGCGACGCGGACCCCGTCCCGGGTCGCCGCGCGCTCCCCCGCGGCCGCCTCCTGCCGCTCGCGCAGCGCCTTGCGCGCCCCGAGCCGGCCGCGGTAGGCGTCGAGCTCGGCCTCGGTCGGGCGGAGCAGCACCACCGCCCCCTCGGCGTCGAGCACGGCCGTCGCGCCCGCCTCGACGGCGAGCAGCGACGCCGAGGCGCCGACGAGGTACGGCAGGCCGAGCGAGCGCGCCAGGATCGCCGCATGCGAGGTGGTGCCGCCGAGCACGCTGACGAGGCCGGCGACCCGCTGGTCGGCGAGCCGCACGACCTCGGAGGGCGTCAGGCTCTCGGCGACGACGATGCTGCCCGCGGGCGCGGCCTGCGCCTCGCCGCCGCCGACGAGGTGCCGCAGCGCGCGGCCGCCCACGTCCCGGAGATCGTTGGCGCGCGCGGCGAGCAGCGGGTTCGAGAGGCGCGCGAGCTCGCGGCACGACGCCATCACCGCCTCGCGCCACGCGAACGCGGCCGACTTGCCCTCCACGATGGCGACCTCGGTGCGGGTGATCATCTCCGGGTCGTCGAGCATCGTGAGGTGCGCGCTGAAGATCTGGGCCTGCTCGACGCGCTTGCCCGACGCGGCGACGAGCTGCTTCAGCTCGAGCCGGGTGTGGCGCAGCGCCTTCTGCAGCCGCGCGAGCTCCGCCTCCGTGTCGCTCGCGTGCTCGTCCACGTCGGCGGCGAGCGGGTCGATCTTGCAGATGGGACCGATGGCGAGGCCGGGCGAGGCGCTCACGCCGTGCACGTGCCGCGCGTCGTCGGCCGCGCGCGGCGTGGAAGCAGGCGCGGCGGCGGCGGCGCGCTCGGGCTCGGCCGTGCGCGCGGCGGTCGCCGCGGAGAGGTCCTCGCCCAGCCCGCTCCGCACGAGCTCGACCAGGCGGGCCACGGCCCGCGCCGCCTCGCTGCCGCTGCCTACGATGCGCAGCTCGGCGCCCGGACCGGCGCCGAGGTTCATCAGCGCGACGACGCTCTTCGCGTTGGCGTTGCGGCCGGCGAGCTCGACGCTGATGTCGGCGGAGAACGACTTCGCCTCGCTGGCGAGCACCGCGGCCGGCCGCGCGTGCAGCCCGTGCGGGTTGGGCACCACGACGAGCGCCGACGTGACCCCGACCGTGGCCCGCGGCGGCGGCCTGGACGCGCCCGCCTCCCCCGCGCTCGATGCCCGCGGCGCTCCCCCGCCGCCGCGCTGCCGGGGGCTCACGGTCATGAGGCGGCTCACGCCGGCCCTGGCCACGCCGCTCGCGCGCTCGACGATGGCGCTCGTCTCGCCGCTCAGGACCACGATCTGCGTGAGCAGGCTGGGCGCCTTGCGGAGGAGGAGATCCGCGTCGAACTCGAGGAGCGCCTGGCCCGCCGAGACCCGGTCTCCCTGGCTCACGCGCGCCGTGAAGCCCTCGCCCTTCAGGCCGACCGTGTCGATGCCGACGTGGATCATGATCTCCACCCCGCCCGCGGCGCTCAGGGTGATGGCGTGCCGCGCCGCGTGGAGCTGGGTCACCGTCGCGTCGCACGGGGCGAGCAACGTCTGGGAGATCGGGTCGATCGAGATGCCGTCGCCGACGATCTTGTCGGCGAAGACCGCGTCGGGGACCGACTCGATCGGCACGATGGGACCGGAGAGCGGTGCGAGCAGCGTCAGCGATTCGCCGGGGTGCATGTCGACCGCGATCCTACCCGGATGTGGCTCGACAGGTTCCTGGCCGAGGGGCGCGATGGTTCCGTCCACGGATTGAGACAAAAGCAAGCGTCGTGCCCTGCGCTGGCGCTGGCTGCTCCAGGAGGGGGGTGATCGAGAAAAGCGCGCTGCGCGCGGGGATCGCCGGCGATCTCCCGACGATCGCGCGGACGGCGAGGGGGCGATCCGGGAGCGCTCCCGCGATCGGGGGGATCGCCCGGCGATCTCCCGGATCGCCCCCCTGCTCGCCGGGATCGCCGGGCGCGACCGCGGCGGCTCCCGTCCTGGCGGCGCGCAAAAACGGGCCGAGGGGGCGCCGTGGCGGCGGCTGTCGAGGGCGTCGCCGCGACCGGTACGCCGATTGCTCGTTGGACCAGCAACGACCGGCAACCGGCAAACTAAAGGAGATCCGTTATGAAGCTTTATGCCCTCACGACCCTGCCGCTCTTTGCTGTGATCGCGCTGGCCGCTTGCGGCGGCATCGATGGCGGCGACGCGGAGCGCTTCGGCCCAGATGGAGCAGAGCTCGAATCGACGGAGCAAGCCGCCGTCGCCGCTGCGTGGGCGCCGTATACCGCGTATGCGGTGAACGCCGAGGTGACCTACGGCGGCGTCACATACCGCTGCATCCAGGCGCACACCTCCCTTCCGGGCTGGCAGCCGCCGATCGTCCCGGCGCTGTGGCAGCCGGTCAGCGGCGCCGGCAGCACCACCACGAGCAGCAGCACCACGAGCTCCAGCACCAGCGGCGCGGGCGGCTCCGGAGGCAGCGGCGGCTCCGGCGGCAGCGGCGGTGGCGGCGGCAGCGGCGGCAGCGGCGGCAGCGGCGGCAGCGGCGGCTCCGGCGGCGGCGGCGGCGGCGGCTCCGGCGGCGGCGGCAAGAAGGTGATTGGCTACTTCGCGGAGTGGGGCGTCTACGGCCGCAACTACCACGTCAAGAACATCGACACGAGCGGATCGGCCGAGAAGCTCACGCACATCAACTATGCCTTCGGCAACGTGGTAGGAAACCGGTGTGCGCTCGGCGACACCTATGCCGATTACGACAAGGCCTACAGCGCCGCCGACAGCGTCGACGGCGTCGCCGACACCTGGGACGCCGGCGCGCTCCGCGGCAGCTTCAACCAGCTCCGCAAGCTGAAGCGCAAGCACCCGCACCTCAAGGTGCTGATCTCGCTCGGCGGCTGGACCTGGTCCGCCGGCTTCTCCGACGCGGCGCTGCCCGCGAACCGCGCGTCGTTCGTCTCGTCGTGCGTCGATCTCTTCATCAAGGATCCCCGTTGGGCGGGCGTGTTCGACGGCATCGACATCGACTGGGAGTACCCGGCCGCCTGCGGCAGCACCTGCAACCAGCGCCCCGAGGACACGCAGAACTTCACGGCGCTGCTCGCCGAGTTCCGCGGCCAGCTCAACGCGGCGCGCCCCGGCCTGCTGCTCACGATCGCGGCGCCCGCCGGGCTCGACAAGATCGAGAAGATCCAGGTGGGCCAGATCCACCGGCACCTCGATTTCATCAACCTGATGACGTACGACATGCACGGCGCGTGGGAGCGCACGACGAACTTCCACTCGCCGCTCTACAACGCCGGCGCGAACCCCGCGAAGGCGCTGAAGTACAGCACCGACGAGGCGGTCACGGCCTGGCTGAACGGCGGGACGCCGGCGAGCAAGCTGGTCGTCGGCGTGCCCTTCTACGGCCGCGGCTGGACCGGCGTGACCAACGCGAACCAGGGAGTGTGGCAGTCGGCCGCCGGCGCCGCCCCGGGCACGTACGAGGCGGGCATCGAGGACTACAAGGTCCTGAAGGCGAAGGGGCACCCCGGCTTCACCCACCCGGACACGAAGGCGTTCTACACCTTCAACGGGACCGAGTTCTGGAGCTACGACAACCCGGCCTCGCTCGGGACCAAGATGCGCTACATCAAGGACAAGGGCCTCGGCGGCGCGATGTTCTGGGAGCTGAGCGGCGACACCGCGAACGGCGAGCTCGTCACGGCGGTGAAGAACGGCCTGCGGTGACGGCGTGAAGGGCCGAGGGTCGCGCTGATGCCACGTTGTCCTTATGGCGACTGTCCATCATCGTCGGCACTTTCGGCATCCGCACGAGCAAGAAGACCCGCGCGTTCATCGAGGCCGCCGGAGGTATCCATGAAAGGCGGCGCCATCGCCCTGCCGCATCGATGGCGTCACCTTCGCTCCACGGCCTGTGGGAGCTCGTCCGATCTCTATGGCGCCGGCGGGCGCTCGGGCGCCGGGCCCAGCGCCACGTCGCCCCAGCGCATCACCATCGCGCCGCAGCTCGACACGCTGCCGATCGAATAGATCATCACCAGGTCGCCACGCTTGATCTTCCCCGTCGACGCGGCAAGGTGCATGTTCGCCGTGGTCAGCGCGGGACCGATGTTGCCGTACAGCGGGTAGGCGTTGACAGTGCGCGCCGGATCAACGCCGAGCGCACGCGTACCGAACGCCGAGAACCATGCGGTGGGCGTGTTGAAGACGAAAAAATCGATGTCGCGGATCGAGACGCCCGCGGCCTCGGCTGCGCCGAAGCAGCAGTGCCTGATGTACTCATCGGCGGTGTCCTTCAGCGACGACGGATTGCGGTTCAGCCGCAGGCGGATCTTCTGCCCGAACGTCGGGTCAGGCACCGCGTCGGCGATCAAGGCCTCGCACGTGTCGGCCGTGTGCAGGGTCTTGGAGCCGAGCAGCCCGAAACCCTCGGGCGTGTGCCCGATCACGGTCGCGCCCGCTCCGTCGCCGAGGAACCACGACAGCGTATCGGACTCTTCGACGTGCCGGGAATACAGGCACGAGACTACGACCAACACGTTGCGCTGCTGCCCGGCCTTCACGAGCGAGCACGCGGTCTGCATCGCGACCAGCCCGCCCGAGCACGCGGTCTCCAGGTTCCACGCGCCGCAGCGCAGGCCGAGGTCCTTGGCCAGCCACGCGGCGTTGCCGAAGCCCATCTGGTCCGGCCAGAACGACACGGAGATGAGCAGGTCGACGTCGCTGGGCTTCATCGCCGCGGCGGCCAGCGCGTCGCGCGCGGCGATGAGCTCGTACGAGCGCGCGGACTCTCCGGGCTGCACGACGCGCCGCTCCTTCGTACCGCGGAACGTATCGGACAGATAGGGCTGCATCTCGGCCTCGAAGGCGCTCATCGTGGCGGCGTCGGCGCTCGACGCGGCCCATAGCTTCGCGAGCGAGCGCTGCTCCGCGTTGGCGACGATGTCGGGGAACTTCTGCCGCCAGTGGTCATTGGTTCGAATCGTGCGCGGAAAACTGACCGCAAGCGAGCGCAGGCCTACCGAGGTGTTCATGATTGCTTCCCCTTGGAAATTTGGTTCTTCTGCCGCCCGAGGCTGGCGATCCGGGCGAAGTGCGGCGCGACCTCGTCGCGATCGATCTCGACGTCGACCACGAACGGGCCGCCGTCTGCGAGCGCCGTCTCCAGCGCGGCGGCCACGTCGGCCTCGCGCGCCACGCGGACGCCGCGCGCGCCCATCGCGCGCGCCATCGCGACGAAATCCGTCGGCGGGATCTCGGCGCCGAGCGGCACGAGCCCATTGCCCGACATGCCCTGGTGGACCATTCCGTAACGCGAGTCGTTGAGCACAATCCATATCGACGCCACATGCCGCGCGACCGCGGTGCTCACTTCGTTGTTCATCAGCATCGCGCCGTCGCCGATGATCGCGACCGCGGGGCGCTTGCGGGCCAGCGCCGCGCCGAGCACGCCGGTGGTGAAATGTCCCATCGACCCGAACCCGGTGCTGACGCGGTAGCGCCCTGGGGTCTGGAACCGCAGGTGATGGTTGCCCCACGCAAGAGCGTTCCCCGCCTCGGTCATCACCAGCGCGTCGCTGCCATCGATGACGATCCGTTGGATCTCCTGCATCAGGTACTGCGGGCGCACCGGGCCCGCGGGCCGCTGCGCGAGCACCGGCGCCGGTTCGCGCGCGATCGATGGCACGGCGGGGCGGTCGCCGCCGGCGACCTCGGCGAGCAGCGCGCGGACGAACGCACCGACCTCGGCCTGGATCCCGACCGTGGCGATGTTCGGGTACGCCACGCCCGGCACGGTCGGATCGAGGTCCACGTGCAGAAATGCGCGCGCCGGCGAGAGCTCCGGCCGCCAGAACGACGTGAGCTCGCCGAGCCGCGTACCGAGCACGAGGATGTAATCGGGCCGGTACTGGCGCATGTACGTGTCCACGCGCGGGTGCCCGCCCATCCCGGTAACGCCAAGGAATAGCGGGTGGTCTTCCGGGAAGACACCCTTGCCGCGGGGCGAGCACATCACCGGCACATCGAGCCGCTCGGCCAGCGCCCGGATCGCCTCCGAGGCCCCGAGCGCACCGTGGCCGACCCAGATGGCCGCCGTACGGCCCTCGAGCAGCTGCGCGCACTCGGCCGCAGCGGCGGGATCGCACCCCGGCCAGAGCAGGCGCGCGTGCGGCATCGATCGCGGCCGCACGACGGGCGCCTGCTGGTAGGTCAGCGGTAGACCGATGTGCGCCACGAACCCCGTGGGTCGCGCAAAGCCCATGGCCAGCCGACGGGCGATTTCTTCGAGCTCGGCTGGGCTCTCGAGCGTGACGGCGTAATCGAAGATCGGGCCGGCGGTGAGCACGCCCGACGCGGGCATCGTATGGCTGCTGGTCTCCTGACACGCCCAGCGCCCGCGCTGCTGCGACGCGGTCGCGCCCGCGATCAGCACCACCTTCGCGCCCTCCCAGCGCGCTGCGCTCATTCCCGTGAGCGCGTTCAGCACGCCGGGGCCCGTCGTCGTGAACACCATCGCGGGCCGGCCGCTCGCGAAGTAAGCCTCGACCGCCGCGAAGGCCGCGCCGCCTTCATGCCGGCAGAGCAGCACGTCGATGTCGCTGCTCCCGAGGGCGTCGGCAAAGGGCGCGATCGCGCCCCCCACCAACCCGAACGCGTGCTCGACGCCGAGCTCCTGCAGCACGCCGATCAGCGCGCTCGAGACCGTCTCCGCGGGCTCGACGCTTCGAGCGACCGCGACCCGCCGTGTCGTCGACGGGTGCGGCGCGGGCGCGGCACGGGTATCAAAGGTGCCCTGACACGCGCGTGGCGTGCGGGCAGATGTCGATGCCATGGGGAGCTCCTTTCTAAATCCGAACTGGCGACCGAGCCAAGGCGGTCGGGCAATCGGCTCGATGTGAGCTGCGTACGGCCCACATCGACCCTAAACTACACGACGATTACCGCCAACAAGCCGGATAGCCATTTTCATGAATTTGGAAAACTATGCACAGTTATTTTCGCAATGTTTTATTGTCACTATCGCGACGCGCGATCGTCCGAATCTCGCGCACGCCACCGCTGCGCGCCTTCTGAGATCCGAGCCGAACGCCGTCCGGACGCCATTGCGGTGCCCACAGTCGGGCCGGGCGCGGCGAGCGGAGGGCGCGGCGAAGGTGTATCAATGACGGCGGTAGCGGTGCAAGCGGCAGGCACGGAACCCACGGTGAGGGTGGGCGAGGCAAGGATCAAATCGCGATCCCCGGGTACCATGCATGCTCGGCGTCCCGAAGAACAAGCGCGACGACTTCATCGGCTTCACCCACCCGGACACCAAGGCGGTCTACACCTTCAACGGGACCGATTTCGGGAGTTACGACAAACCGGCCTCGCTCGGGGTCAAGATGCGCTACATCAAGGACGAGGGGCTGGGCGGCGCGATGTTCTGGGAGCTGAGCGGCGACACCGCGAACGGCGAGCTCGTCACGGCGGTGAAGAACGGACTGCGGTGACGGCATAGACGGCCAGGCGCGCTGCCCGCCTTGGGGCCGAATGCGAAGTGGATCGCGACCACCCCCCGCGGCATGCCGCCGGGCGCCCGCGCTACGCGGCCACGCCGAGGGTGCCGATCTCCTCGAACTCGCGGATCATCCGAGCGAGCCCGCCCTCGTCGACCCCGAGGCCCAGGGCCGCCGCGGCGTGGGCGAGGAGCCTCCGCTCCCGCAGCGACGCGACCTTGTCCACCGCCGCCGCGATCTCGAGCGCGCGCAGCAGCGGCGCGCGCGCGTCCTCCGGCACGCCGCGGAGGCGCTCGATCCAGGCGATGTCGTCGGCGAGCCGCTCGTTCAGGCCAGCGCGCGCCGAGGCCGGCAGCTGCCGCAGCACGGCCGCGAGCAGCGCGGTCTCCTCCGGCTTGAGGCGGCCGTCGGCGGTGAAGATGAACCAGAGCCCGTCGAACAGCCGATCGAGGTGCGGGCGCAGCGCGTCGTCGCAGAGCGCCCCGTCGAGCGCGCGCCGGTAACGCAGGTAGCGGCGCCCGGTGTCCCCGAGGCGCCGGGTCACGAACCAGCTCGCGATCGACGACGAGGCGACCGAGAGCACGGGCACCAGGTTGCGCGCCACGCTCTCGCCGGCGAGGCGCGCCGCGAGCTGCTTGGCCACGTCCGAGCCGCGCTCGCGCGCCGAGCGCACGAGCACGCCCGCGGGATCGTCCGTGTCCTGGGGGTGCTCCGCGACGCCGAACGTGAGGGCGAGCAGCGCCCACACGTCGGCCGGCTCGTCCGGATCGAACCGGAGCCCGAAGAGATCCGCGAGCTCGCAGAGCATCTGCACGTGCAGGAGCAGCCGGAGCACCGTCTCGCCGCCGAGCGCGAGCGCGGCGGCGGGGATCGCGACGAGCCCGCCGAGCCCGTTCGTCTCGGCCGTGGCGGCGGCCGCGCCGGTCGAGAGCGCCCCGGTCGCGCCGCCCGCGAGCGCCGAGCGGACGCAGGCGCGCCGGATGACCGCGCACGCCTGCGTCCGCTCGGTCACGCCGGTCGACGCCGCGATGATCGCGCGGCGAGGCCGCCGGTTGTAGCGGCGCACCGCGCGGGACAGGAGCTCCTCGAGCCATGTGTGGACCGAGCGCGCGCCCACGCCCGCTCCGCTCGTCGCCTCGGTCAGCGGGAGCGCCGCGGCCCCCGCTGCGTCACCAGGATGCGCAGCCTCGTCGCTCATGGTTCAGGGCGGTTCAAGATGCATTCCGCGCAGAGCGGCCGACGAGGCCGAGCGCGTCCGCAGCGTTGCCGAGATCGGCTATCGCCGGCGGCGTACGCGCCGCGCGCGCCCGATTGCCGAGATCACTCGTCCCAGTCGAGCTCGCACTCGGCGACCTCCGAGGCGCACGCGCCCTCCACCTCGGCGGCCAACGAGGCGAGGCAGCCGTCGCACTCGGCGCTCCGCGCCGCGCCGGCGCCGCACCCGCCATAGCAGGGCGAGCCCTCCACCGCGCCGCATTCGGCGCACAGGCAGTCCATGAGCACCGCGTAGATCCCGGCCGACCACTCGCACATCTCCGCCGGATCCGCGGTGTCGTACGGGGGCGGCGAGCAGGTCGCGCACCCGGTGCTGCCGCCGCCTCCGCCCCAGCCGCCGACCTCACCGCCCGCTCCGCTCCAGCCGCCGACCTCGCCGCCGGCCTCGCCTCCGGTCCCGTTCCCGCCCGTGCTGCCGCCGGCCTCGCCGCCCGTCCCGCTGCCGCCCGCGCCGCCGCTCGCCCCGCCGCCTCCGCTCCCGCCCACCAGATGGTAGGCGTCGTCCAGCCCCGCCAGCGCGGTACACCCGACGGCCGCCGCAGCCGCCAGCCCTAGTAGCGCCATCGCCAGGAATGCGTCCGCCCGCTTCGAGCCCGCCATGGCGACGGAGCATCATCCCCTGGCGCCCCCGGCGTCAAGTGACCGTACGGCCGGTGAAGCCGCCGCAGCGGCGTGCGCCGCCGGCTACCGCTGTGCGACTCCCTGGCGCGCCCGCCGCCCGCGGAGGACGGCCGGGATCAGGGAGCGGACGTCAAGGTCGCGAGGAGGTGATCTCGCATCTCGCTCCTGACGTCGACGAGCCCGCCGTTCGGGAAGCTCTTTCCTTCCTCCGTCAGCGCGTTGATGGCCTGGTAGAAGGGATCCGCGCTGATCGTGGGCGCCGAGTACGCATCGAACGTCCCTGCCATGAGGTAGCGTGGAACGCGGGTCTCCCGCGGCGCGTCCTCGCTCGCGAGGATCCACGCGAAGGTGCTGGCCGAGCTCATGTAGGCGACGAACGCGGCGGCAGCATCGGCGCAGGCGTCCGTGCACCGCGCGCTCACGACGAAGCTGTCGGTGAAGAGCAACGGGTGGTTGCCGTCCCCGAGGGGCGCCGAGGAGAGCTTGATCTCGGCCGGATCGCCGCCAGGAGGGAGGCTCTTCAAGATGGTGTGGAGCCGCTCGGAATAACCGAAGGTCGCGTCGACCTCCCCTGCCGCGAACCGCTGCGCCGGGAGATCGACGTTCTCTTCCCGATCGTAGGTGCCGTCGAGGCACGGATTGCTCCCCTCGCTCTCGCACGTCCTCGCGAAGGTGCCGAGCGCATCGAGGGTCGCCGCGTCGTACATCGTGGTGGAGATCGCCGATGCGACCCCCTCAGGCCCGTTCGTGTCCGCCCACGCGTCCAGGTACAGCGACGGCAGGTTCCAGCTTCCGAGCAAGTTGCCGGCCATGTCCGGCGCATCCGTCTGGAGGTCGACGAGCGCCGACGCCAGCTCGGCCGCAGTGCCAGCGCTCTCCACGGACGGGTCCCTGGAGAAGGTGAAATGGCCACAGAGCCAGTGCGGGACGCCGTAGATCTCGCCGTCGTGGGTCGACGCCTCGACGCCCGCCGGGTGCCAGTCCGCGGGCGGAAGCTCCAACCAGGGACGGATGGCGCCCGTGGCCACGAGCTCGCCGAGCAGGATCATGTCCGTCTCGATGACGTCGACCGGACAGTCGGCGTCCTCCCCGGCGAGGCTCACGGCCAGCGCCGCGGGATCGTAGACATCCGCCGCGAAGCAGGGCGGATTCACCACGAGATCGATCCCGGCGTGCGCTTCCTCGAACTCGGCCTCGATGCGGAGCGCCATCGCCGCGAGCTTGTCTCCCGCCGCGTCGGGGATATAGGGGTACAGGGAAACCCGGAGCACGGCCTTCTCCCCGGCGCTGCCCCCCTGGCCGCCGCTCCCGCCCTCGCCCCCGCTCCCGCCCTGGCCCTCGCTCCCACCAGCGCCGGCCGACGATCCGTCATCCATGCCGCTCGAGCAGCCCAGCGTCGAGAGCAACGTCAGACCGACCATCCGGGCCAGGTTGCGCGCCATCGAGGCCGCGAGCCCCGGCGGCGGCGAGTTTCCGATCTTGGATTCCCTCGTTCCCATGGTGACACCTCGTCGCTCGCAGCTGGCCACGACTCCCCGGAAAAGTCGAGACATGGCGCGCTGCACGCGCTCGCGCTGCCGGCGCCGCCAGCCCCGGCGCGCTCGATCCGTCCCCCGGGGGCTCGCCGCCGGCGGCGAGCAGACTGCACAAGTGCCAGAGGAGCAGAAGTCGACGCATCGTTGCACGCTCCTGCTGCAAGGATATGCCATCTCCGGTCTCGGAGCTCGGGGCGAAATGCATTAGGGTCGATCGGCAGGTCGAGGAGCGGAAGGGCGCCGAGCTCCGGCGCCGGGTGGGAGCAGCGCGATGAACGAGATCGATTTTTACAAGCTTCCGCGTGCCATTCAGGACGGCGTCATCGAGGCGTTCCGCGGCCGGTTCGCGCCGGCGCCGATCGTCAGCCGGCTCGCGACTCGGCGCACCATCGTGGCTTGGCTCGCGGTCAGCGTCGCGGCGGGCCTCCTGCTGGCGGCGCTCTGCGCGGCCGGCTTCGGCGACGTCGACAGCCCCGTCGCGCTCCACCCGACGGCGGCGGCCGCCGCGTACGTGCTGCTCGCCGCGACCACCGCCATCGGCGTGGTCCAGGCGCTCGCCTACAATGCCGAGCTCGTCTCGCTGCCGTTCGCGCCCGGCCTGTTCGTCTTCCCCGCGAACCTGATCGACGCGCGCGACCACAGGCTCCGGGTCTTCTCGCTCGCGGAGCTCTCGCGCGTCTCGGCGGGCCCTCGGGGCGCCGTGGTCCTCACGTTCGGCGGCACGCGGCACGCATTTCCCCTCGAGGACCCGTCGCGCTCGGACGACGTGATCCGGGAGATCGAAGCGGCGTGGAGCCGCATGAGAGCGAACCCCGACCCCGCGGAGCTGCGCCGGCTCGATCCATTCCAGCCGCCTGCCATCGAGAGCCCGTTCGCGTCGCCGATCCCGCTCTCGCGCGTGGTCCCGGGGTGGCAAAGCTATGCATGGCTCGTCGCGGCCGCGGTCGGCGTGGCCCTCGGCTTGGGGCTCTTCTTCCTCCGCAACCGGATGAGCGACGCTCGGATGTACGCCGCGGCGCGGGCGCGCGACGACGTGGCCGCGTACCAGCGCTACATCACGCGCGGCCGCGGCCACGGGGAGGTCGTCTCGCAGGTGCTGCTGCCGCGGGCCGAGCTGCGCCTCGCGGTGGCGAAAGGCTCGGTGGAGGCCATCGACGACTTCATCCGCGCCTACCCCAAGACGGGCATCCAGGGCGAGGTGGCCGCGGCCCGCCGCGCCGCGCTCGCCGCGGCGCTCGAGCGGGCGCGGGAGGTGGGCACGCTCGCGGCGCTGCTGGCGTTCGCGGAGCGCTACCCGAAGCACGGCCTGGACAAGGCGTTCAACGACGCCAGGCACGCGCTCTATGTGCGCGCGCTCGAGCGGTACAAGCGCGAGATGCCCGAAGGGAGCGAGCAGAACGCGGATTTCGTGCGGCGGCTCCTCGCCTACGCGGAGCGCGTCGGGCCCAGGAGCACGCCGCAGGGCCTGCGCGGCCCGGCCGTCCAGGTCCGCTTCCGGCGGCTTCCGTCGCAGGACCTGGAGCGCGCCGACGAGCTCGTGATGAAGAGCCCGATGTTCAGCGGCGTCACGTCCCTGCCGACGCGCTACGTGGATGCGACCCGCCTCGATCCCCAGGAGAAGCGGACCGCGACGGCGCTGGCGGAGGGGCTCGCGCGGGGCTTCGACCTCGAGCTCATCACCTTCGAGCCGGGCCCGCCGTTCGAGGGCTCCGCCGAGGAGCAGCTCTCCGTGACCTCTCCCGCCCTCGTGGTGAGCTATCGCGTCGAGTCGTCCGGTATGGCCTATGGCAGCAAGAAGCCGCAGATCATCGTGATGGGGCTCAAGTTCCTCTTCAAAACGGAGTTCATCTTGCCCGGAGACGCCCAACCGCTGCTCACGAGCCACAAGATCGCGCGGCAGATCCCTGCCGGGCTCATCCAACAGCAGGTGGGCTCCCCGCCCCGCGGGACCCTCGAGGCCATCGTCTACGAGGCGATGATGCGCGAAGCCTTCATCGACCTCGGGGAGCGCTACCTCTCCACGTGGTTCCGGAAGCGCGACGAGCCTCGGTGAGGGCGGACGAGCTCCTGTCGTCGCCAGGCGTGGTCGATCGGAATTGACACCGACAATGTGAGCGTTCACAATGGGCCCGAGTGGTACCCTTTTGCTGTAAACGTTCACGGATCGGATCCATAAAAGCAACGATCTCGAACACTTGCAAGGCCGAGCTCGCTTATGCTGCCCATGATCGATGGGCTCGTAAGTGCCCGAAATAGCTCAGGAGCGCGCTCCGACCCGTGAACGGCTATCGTTTGCATAGCCTGGATGGGTCATGCGCACCGAGACCTTCGTCATCCGATCGATATCGATCTCGGCCTCGGCACTGATTCCATTCGCCCGAGCGTCTCGGACGCGATGCTGATGAGCTCTTGATGGGCCGGGCTGCCGTCGCGGCGTAGTGCCCATCGAGCGGCGCCGGAGAGCCATCGCCTGAGCGTTCTACGACATCTGGCGGCACTTGACGATCCTTCAGGAGAGCAGCGAGGTCCAGGAATGGCCACGGTTACGACATCCCTCCAGCACAAGCACCTCATCGCGGCACTGCTGCTTTGTAGCACGACCGTGTTTCCGTCTGAATCCATGGCGGACAACCCCATCGTGCAGACGATTTACACCGCCGATCCGGCCCCCATGGTCCACGACGGGACCCTATACCTCTATACCGGACATGACGAAGACAGCGCTTCGACGTTCTTCGGGATGAACGAATGGAGGGTGTATTCGTCCACGGACATGGTGAACTGGACGGATCGCGGTTCGCCGCTGAAATACAAGGATTTCAGCTGGTCGAAGGCAGATGCCTGGGCAGGTCAGGTCGCCCACAGGAACGGGAAGTTCTATTTCTACGTCCCTACGACCAGCCGGACGCACAACAGGATGGTCATCGGCGTCGCCGTGTCGGACAGCCCTGTCGGCCCGTTCGAAGACGCCCTGGGGAAGCCGCTGATCAACGCCAATTGCGGCGACATCGATCCGACGGTGTTCATCGACGACGACGGCCAGGCCTATCTCTACTGGGGAAATCCCAACCTGTGCTACGTGAAGTTGAACGAGGACATGATCTCCTACCAGGGAGAGGTCGTACGCGTACCCATGACGGCGGAGAGCTTCGGAGAGCGCACCGGGAGCGCCGAACGACCGACCCTGTACGAGGAAGGTCCGTGGCTCTACAAGCGCAATGGAATGTACTACCTGGCGTATCCGGCAGGCGGCATCCCCGAATATATCGCCTACTCCACGAGCAGCAGCCCCACCGGCCCGTGGACGTACCGGGGGGTCATCATGCCCACGGAAGGCGACAGCTTCACCAATCATCCGGCCATCATCGACTTCAAGGACAACTCGTACTTCTTCTACCACAACGGCGCTTTGCCGGGCGGAGGAGGGTATCACCGTTCGGTGGCCGTCGAGCGATTCACGTACAACGAGGATGGTACCATCCCGACGATCACGATGACCGAGGCGGGACCGCCTGGCGTCGACACCCTCAATCCGTACGTCATGACGGAGGCTGAGACCATCGCCTGGGAATCCGGCGTCGAGACCGAGGCATGCAGCGAGGGTGGGATGAATGTCACCTCGATTGACGACGGGGACTACATCAAGGTGAAGGACGTCGATTTCGGTGCCGGCGCGGGATCGTTCGACGCAAGGGTCGCCTCGGCGACCGGCGGCGGCAGCATCGAGCTGCGCCTCGACAGCCCGACCGGCACGCTGGTGGGGACCTGTGTGGTTGAGGGTACCGGCGGCGCCCAGACCTGGGTTACCACGTCGTGTCCGGTCGACGGTGCGAAAGGGATACACGATTTGTATCTGACGTTCACCGGTGGGAACGGTCCCCTGTTCAATTTCAACTGGTGGAAATTCGCTATGCTCGACGCCACGGATCCGACGGGCAGCGGGGGCGGTCCGGACACGGGTGAAGGGGGAGCGACGGGCAGCGGCGGCTCGGGTGAGGGTGGGAGCGTCAGCAGCGCGGCGACGACCGGCAGCGGCACGGGCGGCGCTGGCGCCGCCCCGCCAGACAGCGCCGGCGAGGACGAGGGCGGGTGTGGGTGCCGGGTCAAGACGGGGCCCATCTCCCCGGCGAGCGTGCTCGCCGCCCTGACCGCGTTGGGCGCGATCGTCGCGCGGCGTCGTGCGCGAAAAGCGGGGCGGAGCGGGGCCGTCGCGAACTGACGGAGCCGGTGCCGGGAGCGATGATCCAGCGGGCGCGCTCCCGGTGAACGTAGAGAGTGCCCGGGTCCGGCGCGGCTGGCTTTCAGAGAGCTGGGACAGAGGGGAGCAGGCACGGCGAACGCCGGCCCGAACCGCGCGCCATCGCGTGGGACAAAAGCGCAGAGCGTAGAGAGGATGCGATGAGATCAGTTTTTGCTTTGGCGATGTGCGGCTTGCTGGCTGGCTCGTTCGTCACGACGGGTTGCGGCGGTGACGACGGCGGGACCGGTGGCGGCACCACGACGAGCAGCTCAAGCAGCTCGTCGACGAGCGGTACCGGGAGCGCGGGCGGCGACGGCGGCGGCGGCACGGGCGGCGACGGCGGCACGGGCGGCGACGGCGGCGCGGGCGGCGACGGCGGCGACGGCGGCACGGGCGGCGACGGCGGCGCGGGCGGCGACGGCGGCACGGGCGGCGACGGTGGCGCGGGCGGCGCTGAAGACGTGGACATCGGTCCCGGTCCGGACGAGCGCTGCTCGGGCTGCGCCCGGCTGGCCGTGCCGCTCACCGAGGCCGACACAGGGACGCTGTTCCAGTTCGACTTGCCGGATCTGATCGACCTGACCGGCGCCACCGTCACGTTCCGTGTGAAGACGTACGCCGGCACCGGCGGTGGCGTGCAGACGTTCGTACAGAATGGAGGTGCACAGGCCTGGATAGGCCTCCCCTGGGCCTGGACGGACCTCAGCAGCCTGCAGGAGTGGACAGAGCTCACCATCGACGTCGATGCCGCCGCCGCTGCGGATGAGACCATGACGTTCGACAAGACCCAGGTGAGGCGCATCGGCCTAAGGGTCGACGCAGGTATCTCGGGGCCCTGGGCCAACCCGAGCGTGGTCTATGTCGACTTCATCAGGATCACGAGGCCCGGCGGCACGGGCGGCGACGGCGGCGCAGGCGGTACGAGCGGCACAGGCGGAGACGGCGGCGCCGGTAGCGCAGGCGGCGACGGCGGCGACGGCGGCGCAGGCGGCGACGGCGGCGCAGGCGGCGACGGCGGCGCAGGCGGCGACGGCGGCGCAGGCGGCGACGGCGGCGACGGCGGCGCAGGCGGCGCAGGCGGCACGAGCGGCACAGGCGGAGACGGCGGCGCCGGTGGCGCCAGCGGCGAGGTGGTTCACGTGCTCGGTCCGTTCGAGTTCACGAGCGATCTGCAGGGGTTCGCGATCGGTGACTACAGGATGGTGCCTGGCTCGAGGCTGGATCTCCTGGACGAGTGAACCTGGCTGCCCGCGGCGCTCGCGCGCCGCATCCTCGATCCTCTCAACCCCCGGCGCCGTCGGGCTCCCGCCTCATCGCTCGTCGGCGCCGATGTCGATGCGCGCCCCGCGCGTCCGCGCCTCGCCGTCGATGTCGAACGCTCCGCCCTGCGCGCCCGGATCGACGCCCGCGTCGACGGCCGGCGAGCCGCTCATCAGGTGGAGGTCCGACGGCGGCCCGGCCAGGAGCGGGTCGACGAACCGCGCGCGCGAGTCGGTGAAGGCGCCGGCCGAGGTCTTGCTCGCGCCGAAGAAGATGTTGTTGTCGACGCGCACGTTCCTGTTGTTGCGGCCGCTGCTCACGTAGGCGTTCGTCGCCTTGGCGTAGAGGATGTTGTTCTGGATGAGCACGCCGTCCGAGTTGTTCTGGAGGATGATCTCGCCGCCGGTGGCCTGAACCAGCGTGTTGTTGAGCACCGAGATGTTCGCCGCGCTGCCCACGCTCGTGGAGTAGCCGCCGACCATGATGTTGCCCTGGTAGCTCCGCGACACGAAGTTGTTCCGCACGGTGATGTTGCTCGTGGTCCTGCCCCGGTGCTCGCTGGCGACCTCGATGCCGATGTCGCTGTTCTCGACCTTGTTCCGCTCGATGACGATGTCCCTGCCGCCGTCGACGTAGATGCCGTCGGCGGACCGCTCGCCGTCGTAGGCGGGGTTCTGGGCCGAGGTGATGTTGTAGACGACGTTGTCCACGCACACGCCGTTCCTCGCCTGATCCGAGCCCGAGGGGCCGACGCCCTCGAAGCCGATGAAGTCGATGCCGATGTTGTCGTTGTCGTGGACCTCGTTGCGCGAGACCACGAAGTTCGTGACGTTGCCGTTGAGGACCAGCGACTCGCTCGAGCCGAGCTTGCAATCCCGGATCTCGTTGCCGTCGATGAGGATGTCCGTCATCGGCGTCGCGGACGTGCCATAGACGGCGATGCCGTGGGCGTCCTCGGAGCTCTCGATGTGGTGCACGACGTTGTCGCGGATCTCGAGGAAGCTCGAGCTCCCGCTCGCGCTGATGCCGATCGGCGTGTCGGCGCCCTTGAAGTTCTGCACCGTCATGCCGGCGACCCGGATGTAGCTCTTGCTGGCGATCTCGATCCCGGCGCCGTCCCTGCCTGCCCCGTCGAGGATCGCGCCTGTCTCGCCCTGCAGGGTGATGCAGCCGGCGACGGCCGTGCCGCCCCTCCCGAAGGAGACGTTCTCCCTGTAGGTGCCCGCCTTGACGAGCACGGTGTCGCCCGCGGCCGCCGCGTCGAGGCCGGCCTGGATCGTGCGATGATCGCCGCCCGAGGGAGCGACGGTGATGATCTTGCCGCTCGAGCGATCCCCGCACGGCCCGGCCGCCGCGGCGAGCCCGGCCTGAAGCGCGTCTGCGCCTGCGTCGTCGGGGCCGGACGGCGCTGCGCACGCGGAAGACAGCCCGACGGCGAGCAGCAGGATGCCGGACGGAGCGAGGCGGTGCGCCGCGTGCGGCGCGCGGATTCTCATCGATCGATTCATGAGCCTTTGTCCTCGAAGTGTTGCCTGTCACGTTGAAGTCGCGACCCTGGCGCGTGCGCCGGGCGCTTCGACGCGGGGACATTGCAAGCGGGCGGCCATACCGCCCGCCGCGGGAGGACGCCGGGGCGAAGGCCGCAAAGGCGCTTCGTCGCCTCGGGCCGATCACGAGATCTTGCGCAAGGATCGTACAGCTGCGCAGCGCACGGACAGCCGCTCGCCGGCGAGGCGGCGAGGCGGCGAGGCGGCGAGGCGAGGAGGTATCCAGTCCTGCCGAACAGTGCGCGGCCCGGGGCGATGCGACCCGCTGGCCTCCGGGCTCCTCCGGCGGTACGCTCGCGCGCCTATTGCTGGAGGGGTACGGCTCTGAACGAGGTGGCGTGATGAGGACGATCGATGCGCTCTCCGCCGCGCTGCGCGGGCTCGTGGCCGCGGCGCTCCTGGCCTGCTCCGGCGACAGGCCCCCGGCGCAGGCGCCGGTGAGCCCTGCGCCGACGGCGCCCTCGGCCCCGCCGGCGGCCACGGCCACGAGCAGCGCCGCCGCGGCCCCCGACCCTGCCACTGGCGTCGACGCGGACGCAGAGGACGAGGACGCCGAGGACCCTCTCCGCGAGGGCGTGGCGCCGAAGAGCGGCGGGCCTAAGGTTCCGCCGGAGCTCGTCGATCGGTGGGAGCTGAAGCAGGTCCGTTACAAAGACGGGCGCAAGCCGTTCGTGCCGAAGCACCATGGTGGGTTCACCCTCTCCACGGACGGCCTGTTCCGCTGGACGGACGGGTGCAATCACCTGTCGACGCTCGCTCGGGCCGAGGCCGGCAAGCTCACCCTCGGTCCCGAGGTGACGAGCAGCCTGCTCGGTTGCAACTTCACCGTGGAAGACGTCCATTACGGCCGCGCTAGTCATTATCGTCTGGAGAAGCGCACGCTCTACCTCCATACCCCCTCGCAGATCTACGTGCTGGAGCGGTTTCCTTACTCCAGGCTGAGCGCGCACGGCTGGTCGCTCCACTCCATCAAGGATCGGCAGAGCGGAGCCGTGCTCACGCTCGACCGGTTTCGCACCGAGATGCACGCCCTTCGTCTGAGGATCGAGGAGGACAGCGCGTTCCATTTCACGGATCTGGACCGCGATACGTTCACGGGCTCGCTGAAGGTCGAAGGCGACGCCATCCGCGGGATGGCCTACGACCACGCCAGCAAGGAGCGCCTGCGCAACAAGCCGGTGCGATGGGGGCACCTCAAGGACACCACCAGGGACTACCGGGAGACGAAGAAGAAGTACCCGACCACGGTGGCCCACCAGATCGACTGGGAGGCCGTGAGCTCCTTCAGGGTATACGAGGGGACGGTGAAGCAGGGCTCCGAAGCGTGGGAGACCGAGATCCTGGAGCTCGTGTCCGCTCGGCAGATCTATCGGTTCATACCGCGGTGAGGCGCCGTTCGGCGGGCCTCGCCCGGGTCTCCCTGGACCGGGCCGCGCGCCCGCCCGCTGCGCGGCATCGTTCCCCACGAGCGCGGCGAGCGCAGCCGCGATGCGAGGGCTCGCTCGCGCTGGTCTCCTGGGTTACCCTCCGCGGCGCGCTGCACGGGTATGCGCAGGAGGTTTCCTTGATTAAGGCGACGAAGCACAAGCCTCTCGCAACGACCATCACCGGCTCTCTGCCGCGGCCGTCCTGGTATGTCTCCGGCCTCGCGGGCCGCAGGTTCTCGACGGCCATGGCCGATCTCGTGTTCAGGGAGCAGTACACCGACACGCTCGCCGTCCACATCACCGATCAGGTCAGGGCCGGCCTCGACATCCTGACCGACGGCGACGCCCGCTTCGACATGGATGTCGGGGGCCGCTCCTGGTTCGGCTATCTGGCCGAGCGCATGGAGGGCATGGCCGATCCCGGCCTCCGGCCCCAGCCCTGGACGTCACCGAGGGAGCGGGAAGCGGGCGATATCCTCCACGAGGTGATGGAGGCCCGCCTCCCCTTCTTCGTGCGCGGCCCCGTCGGCCGCGGAGGGCTGGAGTACGCGCGCGTCTGGAAGGCGGCGCAGCGCATGACGAGCAGGCCCATGAAGCTCGGCACCTGCTGCGGCCAGCTCCTCGAGGCCGTCCTCCTCAACCAGCATTACGCGAACCGCCGCGAGCTCCTGTTCGCCATCGCCGACAGTCTCAATCAGGAGCTGCACGAGGTCGCCGACGCGGGGTGCCCCGTCATCCAGCTCGAGGAGCCGATGCTCCATTACGTCGCCGGCCAGGACAAGGGGGCGGAGCTGACCGCGGCGCTCTACGTCGACGCCTTCAACCGCGAGGTCGCCGGGCTGCGCGACAAGACCGAGGTCTGGGTGCACACCTGCTGGGGCAACCCGGCGGCGCAGCGGGTGGAGGTCGCGACGAGCGGCTACGAGGGCGCGCTCGGGCTGCTCGACCGGCTCGACGTCGACGTCATCACGTTCGAGGCCGCGAGCGACGGCGGCGCGGCGCTCGCGGCGATCGGCGAGGCCATCGGCAAGGACAAGAAGGTCTGCATCGGCGTCGTGCACCACCGCAGCCTGGAGGTGGAGACCCCCGAGCAGGTCGCGGCGCTCGTCCGCAAGGCGCTCCGGTTCATCGAGCCGGAGCGGCTGATCCTCAGCAGCGATTGCGGCTTCGGCCGACAGGGCATGAGCCGGATGCACGCGTTTCACAAGATGGTGTCGCTGGTGCGCGGCGCGAACATCGTCCGCCGCGAGCTCGGCCTCGAGCTGGCGCCGTGCCTCGCGGCGGAGCAGCGCTATTCGATGCTCGTTTAGCGCGCCGAGGTCGGTCCCCGGGCGCCTCGGCCGCGGATCAGCGGGAGATAGACCTCGTCGACGATCTCGACGAGCACGCTGTCGGGCACGCTCGGCGCGCCCCGGGTGATGAACTCGTTGCGCAGGAGGACGACGGCCGCCGTCGCGACGCGGGGATGCAGCGCCTCGGGCGGCGCCTCGCCGCGCGCGACCGCGCGGCCGAGGACGCTCAGCCACAGCGCGCTGCCGCCGTCGTTCGACGCCTCCTGGAGCTCCTTCAGCAGCTCGGGCTCGCCGCCGACCCCTGCCAGCAGGCCGCGGAGCACATCGCCGAGCGGCGACGACCAGTGCCGATTCGCCCCCCGCAGCAGCTCGAGCGCGTCGGCGCGCAGCGAGCCGGTGTCCGGCAGCGCCGCGCTGTCGGCCGCGAGCTGCCGGTACGCGGCCACGGCGAGCGCGGCCCGGCTCGGCCACCGGCGGTAGATCGCGTTCTTGTTCGTCCCCGCGCGCCTCGCGACCCCATCCATGGTCAGCCCCGGGAAGCCGACCTCGGCGAGCTCCTCGGCCGCGGCGCGCAGGATCGCCAGCTCAAGCACCGCTCCACGCCGTCGTTCCGCCGCCACGCCGTCACCCGCTCTCGGACATGTAATTTAAACTACGTTGCGCGCACGCCGAGACGATTTAAGGTACGATCAGTACCTTAACCGGCGTGAGGGCCATCGATCATGCGAGCCTACGGCATTTGCTACGACACCGGCTTTCTCAACAAGGGCAACAGCACCCACGAGCCGTTCGACCCGGACCGCGTGCGGCGGGACATGGGGGTCATCCGCGGCGACCTGCATTGCACCGCGGTCCGCATCACCGGCGGCGATCTGGACCGGCTGAAGATCGCCGCCACCCACGCCGCCGCGGCGGGCCTGGAGACGTGGATCTGCCCGTTCACCACCGATCTGACCGGCGACGAGCTGCTCGCGTTGCTCGCCGAATGCGCCGAGCACGGGGAGCGGCTCCGCCGCGCGGGGGCCGAGGTGGTGATCGTCACCGGCTCGGAGCTCAGCCTGATGAACGAGGGCTTCGTGCCCGGCGAGACGTTCCTCGACCGGAGCAAGGTGTTCACCGGGCGGGGGCCGGAGCTCCGCGAGCTGCTCGCCGCGATCCCGGCCCGGTTGAACGCGCTCCTCGCCCGGGCCGTCGCGGTGGTCCGCGCGCGGTTCGGCGGCAAGGTCACCTACGCTTCGCTCTCGTTCGAGGGCGTCGACTGGACGCCGTTCGACATCGTCAGCACCGACGCCGCGTACCGGTACGCGCAGATCGCCGACCGGTTCCCCGAGCTCATCCGCGCCTTCGTCGCCCAGGGCAAGGCGCTGGGCAAGCCGGTCGCGATCACCGAGTTCGGCTGCGCGACCTACGCGGGCGCGGCCGACGCCGGCCCGCGCGGCAGCGATATCATCGTGTGGGACGAGGCGACCGCGACGCCGCTCGGGCTGAACGGCGCGCACGCGCGCGACGAGGCCGAGCAAGCCAGTTACCTGCGCGAGGTGCTCGAGGTCCTCGACGCCGAGGGCGTCGACGCCGCGTTCGTGCACGCCTTCGCCGGATACATCCTGCCGCACGACCCGGGCGAGCCGCGCAAGGACCTCGACCTGGCCAGCACCGGCGTCGTGAAGGTCCTCAAGGACGGCACCTGGGCGCCCAAGGAGGCGTTCTCGATGCTCGCCGGTTACTACGGCCGGCGGAGCCCGTAGCTCCACCCCCCGGGCGTCCGGACAGGGCTGTGGAGGGGACGGCCCGCCGCGCCGTCGACGCCCTCAGATGAACTTCGCCGTGATGCTCCGCTCGCAGCCCTTCAATTCGTAGGGCGGCCCCGCGAACAGCACCTCGCCGCCGGCGCTGCCGCCCTCCGGGCCGAGGTCGATGATCCAGTCCGCCTGCCGGATCACGTCGAGGTGATGCTCGATCAGGACCACCGTGTTCCTGGCGTCCACCAGCCGGTCGATGATGCCCATGAGCAGGCCGATGTCGGAGAGGTGCAGCCCGGTGGTGGGCTCGTCCATCACGTAGACGCTGCCCTGCTTGTGGATCTCGGTGGCGAGCTTCAACCGCTGCCCCTCCCCGCCCGACATCGTGCTGAGCGGCTGGCCCAGCTTCAGGTACCCGAGCCCCACGTCGTTCATGGCCTGCACAACGGCCCGGATCTTCTTCTCACCGAAGAACGCCAGCGCCTCCTCCACGGTCATGTCCAGCACGTCGCTGATCGTCTTGCCGCGCAGGCGGTACGCGAGCACCTCGGCCTTGAACCGCTTGCCCTCGCAGAGCTCGCAGGTGGAGACGATGCCCTCCATGAACGCCAGATCGGTGTAGACCACGCCCAGACCGTTGCAGTTGGGACAGCTGCCCTCCGAGTTGAAGCTGAAGAGCGAGGCGCTGACCTTGTTGGCCTTGGCGAACGCCTGCCGGATGTCGTCCATGATGCCGGTATACGTGCACGGCGCCGAGCGGCTGTTGGCCGTCACCCGGGACTGGTCGATCACGATCGCCTCCGGGTGCTGCTCCAGGAAGACATCGTTGATCAGCGTGCTCTTCCCGGAGCCGGCGACCCCCGTCACGACCGTCAGCACGCCCGTGGGGATGCCCACCGTGACGTTCTTCAGGTTGTGCAATGCGGCGTTCTTGATGAGCATCTGCCCGGTGGGCTGCCGGACCTTCCGCTTGATCGGGAGGTGCTGCTTCAGGGACCTTCCGGTCAACGTGTCGGCGTCCTTGAGGGCCTCATAGCTCCCCTGGAAGACCACCTGACCGCCGTGCACCCCCGCCTTCGGGCCCATGTCCACCACGTGATCCGCGATCGCCACCACGTCCGGATCGTGCTCGACGACGAGCACGGTGTTGCCCTTGTCCCGCAGCTTCTGGAGCAGCCGGTTCAGCCGGGCGACGTCGCGCGCGTGCAGCCCCACGCTCGGCTCGTCGAGGATGTACAGCATCTCGGTCAGGCTGTTGCCGAGGTGCCGGATCATCTTCACGCGCTGCGACTCGCCGCCGGACAGGGTGGCGGTCTCCCGGCCGAGGCTCAGGTAGCCGAGGCCGATGTCCACGAGGTGCTGCAGCCGCTCGATGAGCCGCGCGGCCAGCCGCACGGCGACCGGATCGGTGAGGCCTTGCAGGAACTCGATCAGCTCCGTCGCCTCCAGATCGGACGCCTCGGCGATGTTACGGCCGTTGATCCTGCAGTTCAGGGCCGCCTGGTTGAGCCTCGCCCCGCGGCACGCCGGGCACGTCTGCGAGGTGGTGAACTGCTCGAAGACCGCCCGGTTGCGGTCGGACATCGCCGCGGCGTCCTTCTTGAGGTACATGCGGGTGAAGCGCTCGACGAGGCCCTCGTACTTCGAGCCGAACTCGCCGAACGAGACCTTCACGTCAGCGCCGTACAGGAGCGCGCGGAGCTCCTCCTCCGAGTAGTCCTTGATGGGCTTGTCGCTGTCGAAGAGCCCGGAGAGCGGGTACATCTTCCACATCCATTTGCCGACCTTGAAGTCCGGATGGAGGATGGCCCCGCCGTTCAGGGACTTGCTGCGGTCGAGGAACCTGTCCAGATCGAGCTGGACGGTCTTGCCGATACCCTCGCACTCCGGGCACATCCCCTGCGGGTTGTTGAACGAGAAGCCGAAGGCCGGCCCCGCGGCCGGCTGCCCGACCCGCGAGAAGAGCAGCCGCAGCAGCGCGGCGATGTCGGTGTAGGTGCCGGCCGTCGAGCGCGAGCCGCCGCCGACGCGCTTCTGATCGATGATGATCGGCGCGTTCAGGTGCTCGATGCGATCGACGTCGGGCTGGCCGTAATGCGGCAAAAAGCCTTGCACGAAGGCGGTGAAGGTCTCGTTGAGCTGGCGCTGCGCCTCGGCGGCGATGGTGTCGAAGACCAGGGAGGACTTCCCGGAGCCGGATACGCCGGTGAACACCGTGATCTTCTGCTTGGGGATGTCCAGCGAGACGTCCCTGAGGTTGTTCTCACGCGCGCCGCGCACCTGGATGAACTGGCGATCCATCACGATTGCCTCCTTCTCCGAGCCCGAAACGCCCGACCGCCGCAGTCTCCCCGAAGGCCACGATCAGAAACCGACGCGATTGGCCACCTCGCGGAACCGAGGCGGCGGAACCGAGACGATCGAGCGTCGAACATGTCCGCGTGGGCCCCCCAGGCGGCATCGCGCGCGCCGGACGCAGTCCACGCCTCGAGGTCGGCCGGCTCCTCTAGCGCGAGGGGTCAGGAAAAGCAAGACGAATCGGAAATGTCAAGGGGCCTGAAGCGCGAGCCGATCGGCGTGGCCGACCTCGCCGGCGGTGGGCCTGAGCCGCCTGAGCCGCGACCAGGCATCGAGCGTCCTCGCGTCGCCGTCGCCAGCGCTTGCTGGGGTGGGGCCGGCAGGGTAAGGATTCGGCGGAAATCATGGGAATCGCGCCCACATGCTGCGGCGATCGGCCGGCGCGCGGTCGGGACTCCCTCTTTCTGCTCGTTGCATTCCTCCTCCACGCGGGCGGCGTCGTGGCCGCGGTTGCGCTCGTGCCGCGGGTCGTCGACGAGCGCGCCGGCGCGGGCGCGGAGGTCGAGCCGCTCGTCCTGCTGGATCTCGACGTGTCGCCTGACGAGCCCAGGGCGCCGGACGACCCGCCGATAGAACCGCCGCGGGGCCTCGCCCGGACGAGCAGCGCCGACCCCGGCTCTGCGCGCGCCGCATCGAGAGGGCGGGCGCCGGCGCCGCCGGAGGCGCCTTCCGCGCAGGCGCCGAGCTCCGGACCGGAGACCCACGAGGCGGCGCCCCCGGACGAATACGGCGCGCCTCCCCCCGCCGCGGCCCCTCCCGGCCTCGATGGATCGCCGGTCTGGGCCTTGCCGGGTGTCTTGCCGGCGGCGCCTCCGGCCGGCTCTCCCGCTCCCACGCGCCCCGTCCCGCCGCGCTCCGCGAAGAACGACGCCGAGGAGGGCGGGAGAGGGCCCATGCTGGTGTTTCCCGCGGCGGGCACGCTCGCCTCGGCCGTCGCGGACGAGGTGTCCTCGTCCCCGGCGCCGGAGGTCTCCGAGAGCTCGTTCGAGCTCACCCTGAACGCGAAAGGCCAGCTGATCTCGGCGCGCTTCCTCCGGGCGAACGCAGGGAGCGGCGACGATTGGCGGCGCATCGCCCAGGCCGTGCTGAGGCGCTTTTCCGGGCGCGCGCTGCCGATGAACGGCGATTTCGCGGCCGGCAGCAGGGTCATCGTCCACGTGAACAGCCGGGTCGTCGTGCCCGACGGGACGGGGCACGGGATACCGATGCCGATGGCGAAGCACGACGGCGGCAAGCCGATCATCCGCGAAGACTCGCTGGATGATCGCTTCCGATCGCCTCACCTCGCGCCTTCGCCTGGCGAGGTGAAATTCGTACTCTCGTTCCTCACCGATTTCGCGAACCTCGGCGCGCAGCGCCGGAGGGTCGTCAGCACGCGGGTCGAGGCCGTGCCTGTCGCGCTGCCATGACGCGCTGGATTGCGGTCCGATCGCCGCGCCCCGCCAGATCCCGCCCCCGCGGACGGCCGGGGCCCGGTCCCGCCGGCGCGCGTCCGGCGGCCCGGCGCTCAGGCCAGCGCGCGGCGCTCAGGCCAGCGTGCGGCGGACGCGCGCGCCGAGCTCCTCGAGCCGCGCGATGGCGCTCGCCGGGTCGAGCACGCTCTCCGGGTTGTAGAGGCCCGGGCCGACCGGCGGGCCGCCCGCGAGCCCGAGCAGGCGCTCCGTCGCGATCGCGGCGCCGTACGCGCTGAGGCGAGAGAGGTTGTCCGTGTCGATGATGTCGTAACGCAGCCGCGCCCCCGACCCGTCGTGGCGCCGCCCCGACACCTCGACGATGAGCTCCGTCAGGGGGCGCGCGCCGCCGGCCGCCCCGTCGCGCGCGGCGAGGTCGGTCCGGATCGATCGCGCGTCGGTCGCCGCCGCGAGGCTGACCACGTCGGGCAGCGGCAATGCCTGGCCGACGTGCGCCGCGCCCTCGGCGTCCACGACGCGCCGGGTGGACGCCTCCCCGCGCAACCAGGTCCACTTCCCGTCGTCGAGGACGAGCGCGGCCCCCCCGGCCTGCCGGATCCGCTCGAAATCGGCGCTCGACGCGGGACCGCCATGATCGTCCGCGCCGATCACGGCCGCGATCGCGATCGCGTCGACGCTCCGGAGCTCCTGCGCGAGGTGCAGCGCCGCCAGCGTCGCCGTGCCGCCGAAGGTGTGGCCCAGCATGAGGATGGGAGCGCTCGTCGGACGCGCCACGTAATGGGCGACCAGGGGGCCGATCTCCGAGACGAAGTCCGAGAAGGCGATATAGGGCACGCCGTCCGCCTGCGCGCGCTTCAGCGCGTTCGACGACTCGTCCTTGACCAGCGTGACGATGGCGCTGAACGACGCGCCCGGCTCGAGGCCGAGGTCGCTCCTCTGGACGTCGACCGCCACCGCCGCCGTCGGACCGCCGACCTCCGCGGCGACCGCCGCCGCCTTGCGCCCGTCGCGCCCGCCGATCGCGATCCGGAGATCCGGATGCAGGCGCCGGAGCGCCCTCGCCGCGCGCGCGCCGACGTGACCCGAGCCGCCGATCAAGAGAACTGGAGACATCGTACGTGTGCTCATGGGAATGGACTCCTCCCGCCGGGTCGCGCGAGCGGCCGGGCGTGCTCGAAGCAACCTACCATCAGTAAGTTACCTTTGGTAATATGAACCTACCCGTGGTAGTGTCAAGGCGCATGGCGAAGACGAACGCAGCGCAGACCCCGACCCGGCCGAGGGGCGAGGCCCCCGGCAAGCGCCTGCCGAAGGCGGAGCGCCGCGAGCAGCTGCTCGAGACGGCCGAGCAGATCGCGCGCGAGGAGGGCACCGAGGCGCTGACGCTCGGCCACCTCGCCGAGCGCGCCGGCGTCAGCAAGCCGATCGCGTACGAGCACTTCGAGACGCGGTCCGGGCTCCTCATCGCGCTCGCGCGGCAGATCGACGATCGCCAGGTCGCGGCGCTGCTCGAGGCGCTGACGCGGACGCAAAAGCGCCTGGAGGACGTCGCGCGCGTCGTCAGCGCCGCGTACATGCACTGCTGCGCGACGGTCGGGCCCCAGTGGTTCGCGATCCTCGCGGCGCTGAAGGGCGACGAGCAGATGGACGCCGTGGAGCGGGAGCTGCTCGACAGGTACGTGACGATCTACCGGGACGCGCTCGCGCCGTGCGTCCAGCTCTCGAAGCGCGAGCTGCACCTCCGCTGCGTGGCGATCATCGGCGCCGCCGAGGCGCTCGCGGCCGAGATGTTCCGCGGCCGCGCCGACGAGGCCGCCGCCGCGAAGGCGCTCGAGTCGCTGATCGTGCGGTGGCTCTCGAAGGGCGGCTGAGCGGCGCGATCCGCGGTGGCCGCGAGGCGGCGGGCCCCCGCCGCCGGCCGGGCCGATCGCTCAGAACCGATAAAGGACGTTGGCCTTGTCGCCGGACACGTAGATCGCGCCCGACGGGCCCACGGCGACGCTGCTCATCCCGAAGGTCGGCGGCGTCCCGGTGGTCGCCGGGAGCCCCACCTCGAGGTGCTTCGCCAGAACCGTGATCTCTCCGGTCGACGGGTCGATGCGCAGGAGCTTTCGCCTCCCGCTCTCCACGACGAGCAGGGTGCCGTCCAGATCCACCGCCATCCCCTCGGGCTGCCACAGGCCGGCGGCCACCTCGAGCGGCGGAGAGAGCGTCGCGCCGCCGGACACCAGCTGGAGGACCTCGCCCGTGGCCCAGTCGGCGGCCCAGAGGTCGCCGCCCTCGACGGCGAGGCCCGAGGGCACGGACATCGGCGCGAGGGTCACGCGCCCGCCGCCGGTCTCGCGGACGACGCGCCCCGCTCCCTGCCCCGCGCCGAGCTCGGCCACCACGAGATCGCCCTGGAACCGGACCGCGTTGAGCGGCGTGGCGAAGTCGCTGTAGGTCTCGAGCACCGAGGCGGTCGCCGGGTCGTAGACCTGAACCACGTTGGCGAACCACGAGGTGAAGATCAACGCCGGGCCGTCCGCCGACACGGTGGTGGGCGCGTGCATCTCGGAGACGCCGAGGAACGACCGCTCCACGCCGAGCGGCTCGCCCGTGTCTCCATCGAACGTCCGGAGCGAGGCCGTGTCGCCGACATAGACCGTCTCGGCCCCTCCCTCGCTCAGCACGGCCACGCCGCCGGGCAGGATGAGGCCACCCGGGAGCAGCGAGCGCACCCCGCCGTCCGGCTCGATCCGGACGACGAAGCCGTCGGTGGCGCTCGAGACATGGAGCTTGTTCTGCGCGTCGATGGCGAGGTTGTCGAGGCCGGGCGGGAGCACCGCGAGGACCTCCGTGTCGCCGGTCGCGACGTCGATCCGCACCACCTCGCCGTTCTGATCGACCGCGTGGAGCCGGCCGAGCCCGTCGAACTTGACCGCCGCGGGGATGAAGAAGCCGTCGGCGACCGTCCGGATATCGCACTCCGCCTCCGGGTCGATCGCGCCGGTGCAGGAGTCCACATCGATGCTGACCACCCTACCCTGCGTCCAGATCGGCCCGTACAACCTGCCGTCGGGGCCCCAGTCCATGCCGTTCAGGAAGCCGAGGTTGCCCGCGATGAAGCGCGGCGGCGCCGACAGATCGGGATCGAGCTCGTAGAGGCCGTCGCCGAGGAAGTCGAGGGCCACGAAGAGCCGCCCCGTATCGGAGAAGGTGATGGGGTTGACCCCGAGCGCGACGTTCTGCGCGGTGATGTCCCCCGACGGCGAGCGCCGCACGACGTTCCCGGTGAGGAGCGACGTCCAGTAGAGCGAGCCATCCGGGCCGAACGCGAGGTCGTCCGGGCCCACGACGCCGTCCGACCCGTCGAGCCGGTCCACGACGCTCCCGCTCTTGCGGTTCACGACGGCGATCTCGTCGCCGAACAGGCTCGCGACGTACAGCCGGCCATCCGGCCCCACGTTCATCCCGTTGGCGCCGTGGAGCCGCGCCCCCTCGACGAGGACCGACGGCTTCGCGTGCGCCGGCGGCGAGACCCCGAGAGCGATCAATCCAGCAAGCACGAATGCAAAGGACCTAGGCATAGTTCTCCTTTCACCGTCGCGCGTGGACCCGAGACGCCAGGATCATGTCATCGAGCGCGGAACCAGCGTGACGGAGCGAACACCCGGTGAGCTGTCGAATCAAGCAGATCGCTTCGCACGATAGCACGGCGATTGAGGAATATCCATCGATGCATGGGCCCGCTCCGCTGTCGTTACGCGTTGCGCATGTTCGGCGCGTCCGGCGCGTCCGGCGCGTTCCGCGCAGGCAAGCAGAGCGGCGTCGGCCGAGGTGCATGAGCTCGCAGGCCGCGCCGCGCGCGGCGCCGGCGGTTCGCCTTGTCGGGCGAGGGACCAGGCGTTAGAGCATGACGCGATGAACCCCAAGGGCCCGGGAGATCCAGCCCGCTCGAACGGTCACGGTTCGAGCGTCCGGGAGAATCACGGCGCGGAGCGCCTGCTCTGCGCCGTGGGGGAGCTGTGGCGCGCGCCCGATCTCCCGACCCTCCTGAACGTCGCGGCCCGAGCCGCCCGGGAGCTCACCGGCGCCGACGGCGCGTCGTTCGTCCTCCGCGACGGTGAGCTTTGCCATTATGCCAGGGAAGACGCGATCTCCTCGCTCTGGCAGGGCAGGCGATTCCCGATGTCGAGCTGCGTCAGCGGGTGGGTGATGCGGAATCGGAGGCCGGCGATCGTCGACGATATCGCGCTCGATCCCCGGATCCCCCTCGGCGTCTACAGGCCGACGTTCGTGCGGAGCATGGCGATGGTGCCGATCCACGCGCGCGCTCCCCTCGGGGCGATCGGGTGCTACTGGGGCTCGACGCGCGTGGCCACGGCGCACGAGGTGACGCTGCTCCAGGCGCTCGCCGACGGCGCCGCGCTGGCGATGGACAACATCGCCCTCCGCGAGCGCATGGAGAAGGCCGAGGCGCGGATCGACGAGCTCGACGCGCTGGCCCGCGATCTCGCGGAGCGGCACGAGGCGCTCGCGGAGGGCCAGCGGCAGGGCGACGCGCTGAACGAGCTCCTCGCGCACGACCTCAGGAGCCCCGCCGCCGGCATCCTGCTGACCGCCAGGGCTCGGCTGCGGGATCCGGCGCTGGAGGAGCAGGAACGGCGCCGCTGGAGCCGGGTGCTCTGCTCGGCCGAGCTCATCCAGCGCACGGCGATGAACCTGCTCGACACCTCGAGCCGGCAGCTGGGGGCGCTCGTGCCTCGGCTGGATGAGCTCGACCTCACGGCGTTGCTGGAGGAGGTGTCCGAGATCCTCGAGCCGTTCGCGGCCTCCCGCGACCAGCGCATCGCGCTCCGCCCCGGCGCGCCGCGCTGCTGCCGCGCCCGGGGCGACGCGGATCTCCTGCGCCGGGTGCTGCAGAACCTGCTCGACAACGCCCTCCGCCACACGCCCGCGCGCGGCGCCGTGCACGTCGAGGCGCGGCCGGTCGACGCGCGCTGGGTGGAGGTGCTCGTGTGCGACGAGGGCCCCGGCATCCCTGCCCACCTGCGCGACCACATCTTCGACAGGTACGTCCGGCTCGACGATCCGAACGTCGCGGCGCGCTCCGGCCGCGGGCTGGGACTGACGTTCTGCAAGCTGGCCGTCGAGGCGCACGGCGGCACGATCGAGGTGCGGGACAACGGCGATGGGCGCCCGGGGAGCTGCTTCTGCGTCCGGCTCCCCGCGTCCTGATGCGCGCCGGCAAGAGCGGCGGTCACCCGCTTCGGATACGGGCCCATCTCGACGTTTTCGGTGCTCAGCGCACTGGAGTGCGCTTCCGCGCCGAAAACGCCGAGCTGGACCCGTCTCCTGTGCGGGTGAACGCCGCTCTGGAGCGCATGTACTGGAGATGGCAGAAAACCGCTCTAGACTAGGAGGACTGGTCGATTTCGCGCAGCGTCTCGCGGAGGGCCTGGGCCTCCGCGCCCTCGAGGATCACGGACGCCGACAGGGGCGTGGGCACGTGCTCGCGAAACTCCACGGGCTGGAAGGCGGCGAGGGCACCGGACGCGGTGTAGGCGAGATCCAGGCGCACGGCGGAGGTGTCCGGGTCGCCCTCCGCGTCCAGGGCGAAGGGGAGCTTCGCGATGGCGGCGAAGTCCCGCCTCGCCAGGGCGGCGGTGAGGGCCTCGACTGGGCAGGTGAAATAGCGGAAGCCCTCCTCCACCTTCTCACGCGTAGGGAGGTAGACGAGCTCGCTCAAGATCAGCCATTTGCGACGGGTGGTGAAGCGAGGGTCGGCGCGCAGGGAGTCCGACAGATCTTTGATCTCCATGAGTCCGTTCATACCGCAAGCGGGCCCAGCAATCGTCATTTTTCCAGGAGAGATGCGGTTCGAGTAGGGTTTTCTATGTCGACCAGCGCGTAGGGTACGCGATAGGGTGAATAGGGTGAATGGTGCGACCGGTGATGCCGCGAGCCCTTCACCGCGGGCGACGCGGCGGCGGAGGGCGCCCCGCTGGGCCACGCCGGAGGGAGCTAGACCTGCCCTCGCCCGAGCTTCCGGACGAGCCTCACCAGGTCCTCCGGGTGGACCGGCTTTCCGAGGTGCTCGTCGTACCCCGCCTCGAAGGCGAGCCGCTGGCTCGCGCCGCTCGTGTACGCCGTGAGCGCGATCGCGGGCGTCGCGCCGCCGTCGTCCCGCGCCATCGCCCGCACGCTCCGCATGAACGCGTAGCCGTCGAGATCGGCCATGCCGACGTCGCTCACGATGACGTCCGGCCTCACCGCGGCGATCGCCGAGAGCGCCTCCGACGCGGAGCTCGCGACGTGCACCTCCGCCCCTCGCGGGCGGAGCACGGCGCTCACGAGCTCGCGCGCGTCCGGCTCGTCGTCGACGACGAGCACGCGGAGGCCGTCCAGCTGCGCCTGCGTCGGCTCCCGAGCGGCCGCCTCGGGGGGTCGCTCCGCGTCGTGCTCGGGCGCGGGCGCCACCGCCCGCACGGGCAGCGTGACGAAGAAGCTGGACCCTCGGCCATGGCCGGCGCTGCGGGCCGAGACGGTGCCGCCGTGGAGCTCGATGATGTGGCGGACGATCGACAGCCCGAGCCCGAGGCCGCCGAACCTGCGGGTGATCGAGCTGTCGGCCTGCCAGAACCGCTCGAACACGTGGGAGAGCATCGCCGGATCGATGCCGCGCCCGTCGTCGTGCACGGCGAGGTGGATGCTCGCCCCTGCCTGCTCGAGCTCCACGCGGACATGCCCCCCCTTCTCGGTGAACTTCACCGCGTTGGACAGGAGATTCCACACCACCTGCTGGAGCCGCGCCGGATCCCCGAGGAGCATGAGGGGGCGCCCTCCGCCATGCACGACGAGCTCGATGCCCTTGGCGTCCGCGGCCGGGCGGACGACCTCGATCGCCTGATCCACGATGGCCGCGAAGCTCAGCGGCCTGGTCTCGATGCGCATCTTGCCGGTGATGATGCGCGAGACGTCGAGCACGTCCTCCACGATCCTCGCCTGCGCCTGCGCGTTTCGCCGGATCGTGTCGAAGGCCTTCGCGATCTCGGGGTCGCTCACGCTGTCGCACAGGAGCGACGACCACCCGAGGATCGCGTTGAGCGGCGTCCTCAGCTCGTGCGAGATCGTCGCGAGGAACTCGTCCTTCATGCGGTTCGCCTCCTGCGCCTGGACGAGGCGGAGGCGCTCCTCCTCGGCCCGGCGCCGCTCGGTGAGGTCCCTCGTGACCTTCGCGAACCCGACGAGCTCCCCGTGGGGGCCGCGGAGCGCCGTGATGACGACGCTGGCCCAGAACAGCGCTCCATCCTTGCGGACGCGCCACCCCTCGTCCTCCACCCGCCCGTCGCGGGCGGCGACCTCGAGCATCCACGCGCATTTGCCGGCGCGGACGTCCTCCTGCCGATAGAAGCGAGAGAAATGGTGCCCGAGGATCTCCTCGGCCGTGTACCCCTTGAGCTCCTGCGCCCCGCGGTTCCAGGTCGTGACGACGCCCTGCGGATCGAGCATGAAGATGGCGTAGTCTTTGACGCTCTCGACGAGCAGCCGGAAGCGCTCCTCGCTCCGGCGGAGCGCCTCCTCCGCGTGCCGGCGCTCCGTCAGATCCCGGGTGATCTTCGCGAAGCCGATCAGGGTGCCATCGCGGTCCCGCAGCGCCGTCATGACGACGCTGGCCCAGAACAGCGTGCCGTCCTTGCGGACGCGCCACCCCTCGTCCTCCACCCGCCCGAGCGCGGTCGCCTGCTCGAGCTCGCGGTCGCACTTCCCCGCGGCCACGTCCTCCGGCGGGTAGAACGTCGAGAAATGGCGGCCGACGATCTCCCTGGCCTCGTAGCCGTTGATCCGCTCCGCCCCCGGGTTCCACGTGGCCACATGACCTCGGTCGTCCAGGATGAAGATGGCATAATCCTGGATGGTCTCGACGAGCAGCCGAAAGCGCTCCTCGCTCGCACGAAGCGACTCCTTGACGCCCGGATCGGCCAACCCGCTCGGCTGTAACAAAACAGACATGACGCAGAGAGGATGCTCGATCCACGCCCTGCTGACCACTTCCGCGACGAGCGTGAGCGAGCCGAACGGCAGCGCTTCCTCCCCCGGAAGCGGCGCCCCGCGCAGGTCACGTCTCGAAACGCCACGCGCGCCGCGGGCCGAGGCGCTGGTCGGTATTCCGCCCTCCGCAGACATTTCGGCCGCTCACTCTGAATCAGGATCTGGATGAGGCCGCTCGGAGGGGCATCATGCCGGTGCGGAGCCCTGACGCGCGACATGAGAGGAGATCCAGACGCGGAGACACACCGCAGACAGCGATCGCCGGATCGGCGCCGCGACGGGGCCGTGACCCGCGGGAGGGATGCCGTAGATTGATGCGGCAGGAGGCTTGGTGATGAGGCTCTCGAAGATCGCATTTTCGCTCTGCTGCTCCTCGGCGCTCTCGCTGCTCGTCGCTGCGTGCGGGAGCTCGCCGCTGGGCGGCGGCGCCGGCGGTGACGGCGGCGGCGCGAGCAGCGCCGGCCATGGCGCCAGCGCGTCGAGCGGCCCCGGCGCCGAGTGCGGCGGCCCGAGCCCCGTCGGCTGCCACGCCCAGGGCTGTCCCGTGGGCCAGACCTGCGTCGACGAGGGCTGCGCGCCCTCGCGCTGCGGGTGCGATCCAGAGACCGGCACATGGTACTGCACCGACGACTGCGAAGGCGGGACCTGCGTGCCCGACGAGCCGAGGTGCAGCGGTCCCAGCCCGGTCGGCTGCCACGTCCAGGGCTGTCCCGAGGGCCAGACCTGCGTCGACGAGGGCTGCGCGCCCTCGCACTGCGGGTGCGATCCCGAGTCCGGCGCGTGGTACTGCACCGAGGACTGCGGAGGCGGCACCTGCGTGCCCGACGAGCCCACCTGCAGCGGTCCCAACCCGGTCGGCTGCAAGACCCAGGGCTGCCCCGAGGGCCAGACCTGCGCCGACGAGGGGTGCGCGCCCTCGGAGTGCGCCTGCGATCCTGCGACCGGCGCGTGGGCCTGCACCGAGGACTGCGGCGGCGGCACGTGCGTGCCCGACGAGCCCGCGTGCAGCGGTCCAAGCCCGGTCGGCTGCAAGACCCAGGGCTGCCCCGAGGGGCAGATCTGCGCCGACGAGGGGTGCGCGCCGTCGGTGTGCACCTGCGATCCCGACAGGGGCCATTGGCTCTGCACCGCCGACTGCGGCGGCGGGACCTGCGTCCCCGCGCCCTGAGCGGGTCGCCGCGCCGGCGCGGTCCGGCGGTCATCGCGCCGGCGGCGAGGAGGGCTAGAGGCTGTTCAGGTGGTCCCAGCCCAGCCACGTGTTCACGAGGGGGATCAGCATCTCGTGGATCGCGCCGGTCTTGTCGCTCCAGCGCATCACCCCCCATTCCGCCACGTCCGGCGTGGGCCCCCCCGGGACGGAATAAGCCATCCTGCCGCGGCCGAAGTACGCGCCCGACTTGAGCACGTAGATGCCGACGAGCTCGCGGCTCCGAGAATAGAAATCGAGGCGCATGTCGGGCGCCGTGCCCTCGCTCGAGAGGATCGCATAGAGCCTCTGCTCCTGCACGCTGTACACGGCGCACGCGCCGCACTGGGGGTCGGACGGATCCATCCCCCCGTCGCCGTCCGTTCCCTCCTCCCCGGCGAGCTCGACGTCCGGCGCCAGCTCCGCGTCGGGGATCGCCGGCTCGGCCGCCGCGATGATCGACCCGGCGCCCGCGAGCAGGAACGCTTGCGCCAGGCCCAGCCCGAGCCCCGCGTCGCCGGCGGTCGGCGCCGTGCGCGCCGTGTCACAGCCCGAGAGGACGACCCGCGCGGGCGCCCGCTGGAGCGCCAGGACGTCCCCCACGGCGAGCTCGCCGCCCGCGGCGAGGCGCAGGCTGCTGCCCCAGCCGTCGCGCCCGGCGAAGGCGCCGTGACCCGCGTAGTGGAACACCTCGAGCGAAGGGCGCTCCAGCGCGTCGCGCAGCGACGGGTGCGTGGCCGCGCCGCCCGACAGCCGCTCCACCCGCAGCCCCTGGCCGGCGAGCGCCGCCGCCACGATCTCGCCTTCGCGCCGCGCGGCCGGCAGATCGCCGCGCGGGTCGGCCACGACGAGCGCGCCGCCCCCCGCGCCCGGCGCGGCGCGCTCGCTCCGGCCGGGTAGATCCATGCCGTACGCCACCGGCGCGTGCGCGACGAGCGGCGCGCCGCTCCAGGGCAGCGCGTGGAAGTCGACCTGCTCGAGCGCGCCGCTCGGCACGAAGCGGAGGCGGCGCGCCGCGGCGATGCTCTCCCGGAACGGCGTCAGGAGCGCCGCGGACAGCTCGCCGGCCGGCGTCGCCGCGGTCAGCTCCCCGGCCGGCGTCGCCGCGGGGCGCTCGCCGGCCGGCGCCGCCGCGGAGGTCGCGGCGAGCCGCCGCGCCGCGACGACGCCGGCCCGCGTGACCGCGAAGCCCGCCCAGCCGTCGCGGACGCGACGGTAGACGAGCATCAGCTCCCCCTCCCCCAGCGCCGGCAGCGCGCCGTCGTCGGCCGGCTCCGGCTCCGCGCGCCCCAGCACCGCGAGCGCCTCGTCGAGCATCGCCCGGATCGCCTGGCTGCGGTGCTGCCGCGCGCCGGTCGCGCGCTCGAGCTCGTCCGCCGCGAGCTGCCAGTCCTGCCGGCCTTCCGCGTCGAACGCCTCGCGCGCGCGCCGGTACGCCGCGAGCGCGCCCTCCCAGCGCGCCCGCTCCGCCGCGCTGAGCGACGCGAGGCGATGGCTCCAGCGGAGCGCCGCGAGCGCGCGCGCCCGCGACCGCCGCGCGGCCCCGAGCGCCCGCGCCGGATCGCGCCGCAAGAGGAGGTCCACGCGCAGGCGCGCGCTCTCCTCGAAGCGGCCGAGGAACGTCCCGCGGCCCTCGCCGAGCGGCGCGAGCAGGCCGAGCTCCCCGCGCGTCGACTCCGCGGCGGCGTAGGCCCCGTCCGCCTCGTCGAGGCGCCCCAGCGCCTCGAGCGCCTCGCCGCGCCCGAGCGCCGCCCGATAACGGCCGTGCGCGAGCGCCGACAGCTCGGCGAGCCGCGCGAGCCGCTCGTAGATCCGCGCGCCCCAGCACCGCGAGCGCCTCGTCGAGCTTGCCCTGCCGGCGCAGGGCCTCGGCCTGCTTGAGCGCGGGCGCCGCGGTCGACGGTATGAGCCGCGCGCGGAACGAGGCCCGCGCCCCCGCGCCCTCGGCCGTCACCTCGAGCTCGCGCGCCCCGTCCGGCGCGTGGACGAGGGTGAGCACGCCGCCCTGGACCGGCGCGCCCCCCTGCGCGACGGGCGTCCCGTCGAGCGCGAGCGCGGCGCGGGCCTGCGCCGGCGCCCGCACTCAGACGCGGATCGTCCCGTCCTCCGGCAGCTCGCAGACGCCCTTGGCGCGCACGGCGCCGCATCCGGCGAGCTCGACCTCGAGGAGCAAGGGCGGCGGCTCGGGGGCGGCCCGGTCGCACGCGTCGCCGCCGCACGCGAGCATCGCCGCGCCGAGGAGCGCAAGACCCGCCGCGCGCGGGATCGCGCGGGCGCGGCGCGGGGCCGGGTCGACGACCGGCCGAGCGGGCCCTAGGAGGACGGCCATGAGGGCCACCCTAGATTCAAGGAACAGCGCGCACACGCCCGATCTCGCGGTTCGACATCGTACCATCTCGATCGACGGGGTCCGGATCTTCTACCGTGAGGCCGGTCCGGCGAACGCGCCGGTCGTCCTGCTGCCGCACGGATATCCGTCGTCCTCGTTTCAATTCCGCAACCTCATGCCCGCGCTCGCGGACCGATGGCGGCTGCTCGCGCCCGACTATCCTGGCTTCGGCTACAGCGACACGCCCGCGGGCTTCGCGTACAGCTTCGACGGGTACGCCGACCTGCTCGACCGGTTCGCGAGGGCGCTGGGGCTCGGGCGATACGCCCTTTACCTGCACGACTACGGCTCTCAGATCGGCCTGCGCCTGGCGATCAAGGCGCCCGAGCGGGTCGCCGCCTTGATCCTCCAGAACGGCGATATCTACGAGGACGAGCTCGGGCCCAAGTACGAGACGTTGAAGGGGTACTGGGCGAACCCGACGCCGGAGGGCCGCAAGAAGCTGTGCGAGTCCGTCAGCGAGGAGGGGTTCCGTCACGAGTTCGTCGGCGAGGTCGATGAGCGGCTCGTGGAGAGGATCCCTCCCGATCTGTGGAAGCTCTCCTGGCCGCTCATGACCGAGGAACGCCGTGACATCATGGTGGGCTTGATGGAGGGCCTGAAGGACAACCTCGCATGGTTCCCCCGGTACCAGGCGTATTTGCGCGAGCGCCGCCCGCCGACGCTGATCGTCTGGGGGCCGCAAGACGGCTACATGCCCGAGGGCGCGGCGCGCGCGTATCTCCGGGACTTGCCCGACGCCGAGCTCCACCTCCTCGACGGCGGGCACTGGGCGCTCGAGACGAACCTCCCGGAGATCGTGGCGCTGACGCGAGACTTCCTCGGGCGCGTGCACGCCTGAACGCCGTCGTAGATGCCATACAAAAGAGATCGCCCGGCGTGTCGATCGGGCGGCATCTCGTTCGTCATCACGGTAGAACCAGCGCCCGTCCGGTCGGGGCCGTCCGGGCGCCCGGCTTTGAGCCAGAAGGAGACATGACGATGCGAGCCATGAATACCTTGGGACCGGCGATGCGCGACGCGCAGACGGGGGCAGCGCTGCCTCACCGCTCGCCACCTCCAGGTCGCCGGAGGAGCAGGGACAACACGGCCGTGAAGCGCATCTCGATGGTCGCTTGCCTGTTCGTCGCCGCGTGCGGCGGTGGGGACGGCGGCGAACCGGAGCCGGTCGCGTGGGAGGACATGAGCTTCGAGGAGCGCACCGAGTACATGACCGACGTCGTCCTGCCGCGAATGGCGGCCCTCTTCGCGGAGTACGACGCGAAGTACGAGACCATGACCTGCACGACGTGCCACGGCGCCGACGCGAACGGCGGCACTTACGCCATGCCGAACCCGCAACTCCCCGCGCTCCCCAGCACCGAGGAGGCGTTCTTCGAGTGGGTCGCGGACCCGGCGCACCCGGAGCGCGAGAAGTTCGGCACCTTCATGTACGAGCGGGTCCTGCCCGAGATGGCCGACGTGCTCCGGGTCCCCGTGTTCGATCCGGAGAAGCACCCCGACGGGTTCTCGTGTACCAGCTGCCACCCGATGGCTGGGGCCGAGCCGTGAGGCCGCGGGGCGCCCGGCTCGACGCGGAGGCGCTCGCGGCTCGTGTGGGGTGAGCCTCGTTTCGGGTAAGCTCGCCGGGCTGCATGCCCACCACGACGCTGACACGAAGAGAGCTCAACCGCGCCACGCTCGCGCGACAGATGCTGCTGTCGCGCGAGCGGACCGCGCCCGTCCGCGGGATCGAGCGGCTGGTCGCCCTCCAGGCGCAGCTGGCGCGGCCGCCGTTCATCGGGCTCTGGTCGCGGATCGAGGGGTTCCGGCGCGAGGAGCTGGTCCGGCTGATCCGGCGCCGCGAGGTGGTCCGGGCGCCGTTCCTGCGCGGCACGCTGCACCTCGTGAGCGCGAAGGATTACCTGGCGCTGCACCCGGTCGTCGCGCCGGTGCTCCACGCCGCGGTGCGGTCGATCCTCCGCGACCGCGCGGACGCCCTCGACGTCGCCCGGCTGGTCGCCGAGGCGCGCGCGTATTTCGACGAGGAGCCGCGGACCATGGACGAGCTGCGCGACCACCTGGCCGCGCTCCACCCCGAGGGCGACGTGCGGGCCATGGCCCTCGCGGTCCGCATGCACCTGCCGGTCGTCCAGGTGCCCGCCGAGACCGCGTGGGCCTACCCGGGAACGGCGGATTTCGCCCCGGCGGCGTCGTGGCTGGGCGCGCCGTTCGGCGAGGGCGGCGGGCCTTGCGCGCTCGTGCTCCGGCACCTCGCGTCGTTCGGTCCGGCGACCGCGGCCGACATGCAGACCTGGTCCGGCCTGACCGGGATCAAGGACGTTCTTCGATCCCTGGGGGACCAGCTCTGCACGTTCCGCGACGAGCGGGGCCGGGAGCTCTTCGACCTGCCCGACGCGCCGAGGCCGCCCGCGGATACCACGGCGCCGGCCCGGTTTCTCCCCGATTACGACAACGTCCTGCTCGCGCACGACGACCGCACGCGGATCATCGCGGACGAGCATCGCGCGCGGATCGTCCTGTCCGCCAACCTGCGCATCCTGCCGACCTTCCTCGTGGACGGCTTCGTGGCCGGCACATGGGGCATCGAGCGGAAGAAGGCCTCGGCCACGCTCGTGCTCGAGCCGTTCGAGGCCCTCTCCCGGGCGGCGCGCGAGGAGCTCGCCGAGGAGGGGGAGGCGCTCCTCCGCTTCATCGAGGAGGACGCCGGCGCGTTCGAGGTGCGCTTCGACAAGGGTGGGGCCGCGAAGGCGCCGCCGGCGCGCGCGAAGGGCGACGGCGCCGCGAAGGCGCCGCCGGCGCGCGCGAAGGGCGACGGCGCCGCGAAGGCGCCGGCGGCGCGGGCCGAGCGCGATGGCCCCGCGAAGGCGAAAGCGGTGCGGGCGAAGGGCGTGGCAAAGGAGCAGAGACGACGATGATCTCGTATCGCCCCGTGGGCCTCGCCGAGCTCGGCTGATCGCAGCGTTCGCGCGCAGAAAAAGGAGCATCATGCTGGACACGATCTGGAATCGCCATCGCGCCGCCGGGCTCGACGCAGCGGCCGCCGCCGTCGCCGCGCCGTCGCCGGAGGACCTCTGCTACCTCGCGATGCTGGCGTTCTCCGACGAGCGCTACGCGGACGCCGCGGCCTTCGCCGCGC
Source organism: Sorangium sp. So ce296 (assembly GCF_051529605.1). Taxonomy (NCBI): domain Bacteria; kingdom Pseudomonadati; phylum Myxococcota; order Polyangiales; family Polyangiaceae; genus Sorangium; species Sorangium sp. So ce296. The sequence continues at coordinate 10,875,197 of NZ_CP150325.1, read as the reverse complement.
GCGCCGCGGCGGCCTCGCCGGGGGACATCCTGTTCCACGCGGCCGCGGAGCACCTCGCGCGGGTCGCCCGGGAGGGCAAGCGCAACGTGTACGTGTCCGCCGAGGGGTTCGCCGCCTTCATCCGCGGCGGCGGCAATGTGCCGCTCTACCGGGAGACCAGCGCGGCGCTGGCCAGCGAGTACCCGGAGGCGCCCTTCGATCTGCTCGACATCGGCGCCGGCGACGGGATGGCGCTGCTGCCCGCGCTGACGCCGGCGGTGCGGCGGGTGACCGTCGTCGAGCCGGCGGCGCCGCTGCTCGAGCGATGCGCCGCGGCGCTGTCCGGCCGAGGGGTCGACGTCGAGGCGTTCGGCGGTCGGCTCCAGGATCTCGCCGCAGACCCGGACATGGCGCCGCGGCGCTGGTCGGTGGCGCAGGCGACGTTCTGCCTCCACGCGATCGCCCCGGCCGAGCGGCCGGCGCTGCTCCGCTGGGCGCGCGCGCGCTGCGACCGGCTGCTCGTCGCCGAGTTCGACGCGCCGCGCATGGATGAGCCGCTCTCCCCGGATACCGCGCGGCACGTGCTCGAGCGCTACCGCGAAGGGCTCCTGGAGTACGCCGGCGCCGAGCGCGACACGGTCGCCCAGGGGTTCCTGATGCCGGTGCTCTTCGGCTACGTGGACCGCGGCGCCACCCGCACCACGTTCGAGCACCCCATCGACGACTGGGCCGCGCTGCTGCGCGAGGCCGGCTTCGCGCGCGTCGACCGACGGCTGCTCCACCGCTACTGGTGGGCCCCGGCCTTCCTGCTCTCGGCGCGCTGAGGCTGCTGGCCGAGCGCGGGCCTCCAGCCGCTCGGGCGGCCGAGCAGGACGAGCGGCGATCACCGCCGATCCGACGCATTGCGCGCCCGGTAAGCGCGCTGCTGGCAAGCCCGCGAGCAGTACGCCCGCGGCCGCCCCGTGGCGGGCTGGTCGATCGCGCCGCCGCACTGCGCGCACGTCGGCGCCCCGTCCGTCCGCGGGGCCTCGTCCGGAGTTTCGTCACGATCCTGCGCCGCGGGCCGTGACGTTTCGCGACTTTCGTCACACTGGCCGGAGCGCGACCGGACGAGCGCCTCGATGCCGTCGAGCACGCGCTGCAGGCCGAACAGGAACATCCCCTCCGTGAACGGGTGCTCGTCGAACGTGCCCGACCCCATCATCCTCGCCATCGTCGGATAGCGGGCCGGGTCGAAGAGCTTATCGAAGAAGTACGCGCGCTCGGACCACCACTGCTCGTCGGTGACGCCGGTCTCCTGCTCGGCCTCGGCCCGGTCCACCGCGAGCCTCCCCGCGCCGCGAACGTAGCTGTCGACGAGGTGGACGGCGGCGAGCATCTCGCGGTCGGTGAGGCCGATCCCGGCGACCGCGCGGAGCACCGCCTCGTACGACGCCATCCCGTTCGGCCCCATCACGGGGCGCACCGGCGTCACGTGCAAGAACCACGGGTGCCGGTGGTAAAGCGCCCAGTCCGCGAGCGCCGACGCCTCGAGCTTGGCCCGCCACCCCCCGGGGACACCATCGACGAGGGGCGGCTCCCCCACCGCGGTGTCCAGCATGAGGTCGAGGAGCTCGGCCTTGCTCGGCACGTACCGGTACAGCGACATCGTGGTGAACCCGAGCTTCGCGGCGACCCGCTGCATCGACAGCGCCGAGAGCCCCTCGCCGTCGGCGAGCTCGATCGCGGCCCGGACGATCTGATCGAGGCTCAGGCCGGGCTTGGGCCCCCGGCTCGGCCGCCGCCTGATCCCCCAGAGGAGCTCGAGGCTGCGCACGGCGTCGCCGCCTCCGCTGTACTCGGTCGCAGTTTTTCGTCGCCGCTTCGGTTTGACAGCCATCGAATAACTGCGTATACCACACACAATACAGTGTACGTGATAAACAGTTTTCTGGAGGTCCGCATGAAGCAGCACGACGAGAGGCGACCGATGCGATCGAAGACCCAGCTTTTCCGAGCGCGCGGCCTCGCGGCCGCCGTGCCGCTCGCGTTTTCGCTCGGGTGCGCGGCGGAGGAGCCGGCGCCGGAGCCGACGTTCTGGCAGGACGTCGCGCCGATCACGGCATCCAAGTGCACCGCGTGTCATCAGGAGGGCGGGCTCGGGCCCTTCCGCCTCGACGACTACGTCTCGGCGAAGGCGCGCGCGGGCGCGATCGACGCTGCCGTGCAGGGCGGCCATATGCCCCCGTTCCTCGTGGCGCACGACGGCTCGTGCGGCGACTTCAAGGACGAGGCGACGCTCACCGCCGAGGAGCTCGACATCATCCATCGCTGGGCGACCGGGGCGCGCGCCGAGGGGGGGCGCGCGGGCGCGCCGCCCACCCCGCCCGTGCCCACGCTCGAGGGCGGCGTCGACTACATGACACCGCCGATCACCCCCGTGGCCGACCCCGCCGATCCCCTCGCGGCCTACGACGAGTGGCGGTGCTTTCCTGTCGACCCGGGCCTCGACGCCGACCGCTTCATCACCGGATATCAGGTGACGCCCGGGGTCCGGTCCATCGTTCATCACCTCACGGTCTACCGGGTGACTCCCTCGGAGCCGTCGCTCGTCGAGGGCAAGACGAACCAGGATGTGATGACGGAGCTCGACGACGCCTCGCCGGACCGGCCCGGCTGGGAGTGCTTCGGCGGCCCGTCCGACGCGCTGCCGTTCCAGCCGCTGTTCGCCTGGGCGCCCGGGCAGAACGTCATCGAGTTCCCCGCCGGCACCGGGGCGCCGGTCTCCTCGAAGGACCATTTCGTCGTCCAGGTGCATTACAACCTCCATGACCGCGCGGGCGCATCCGCCGAGGACTCGACGCGCCTCCGGATCCGATACGAGGACACCGTGGAGCGGCGCGCCGTGTTCATCGGGGACGACGGCTTCATGACGAGCCTCTTCGAGCCGGACGGCCCGGACACGCTGCCTCCCCGCCAGAAGAACGCCGCCTACACGTGGAAGAGGACGCGGGCGGAGCTCACGCTCGACCCGGCGCTGCCACCGATCGAGGTGCTCGGCGTGATGCCGCACATGCACGAGCGCGGGCGCACCTTCGATATCCGCGTGACCTCGGGGGCGCAGGAGAGCTGCATCGCGCGCGTGGACGACTGGGACGTCCACTGGCAAGACGTGTACTGGTACCGCACGCCGCCGCTGCTCGACCCGAGCTCCTCGCTCGAGGTGACATGCACCTTCGACACGCGCGACGCTCAGGACCCGGTTCTGCCCGGGTGGGGCACGCAGAACGAGATGTGCAATGCGAACATCCTTGTCGCGCTGCCGATGACTCCCTGACGTCGCGACCGCCGCCTCCCCGCGGTCCCCTGGGTCGCCGCGCGTCCCCTCAGCCCCCGCCCGCCGCGCCCTGCGCCTCCCGCGTCGACCCGGCCCACAAAAGGCCGAGCGCCGCCGCCGACATCGCCCCGCCCGCCGCGCACACCCCGAGCCACCCCCAGCGCGTCCAGGCGGCGGTGCCGAGCCACGCGCCGGCCGCCCCGCCGACGAAGTAGGTGGTCATGTAGATCGTGTTCATCCGGCTGCGCGCCTCGGGGCGCAGCGCGTACACGCGCGCCTGGTTCGAGATCTGGTTGGCCTGCGCGCCCAGATCGAGCAGCACGACGCCGAGCGCGATGCCCCACAGCCACCCTCCGAGCAGCCACAGCACCCCGAACGACGCGAGCAGCACCCCGAGCGCGAGCGCGTTGATCCGGCGATCGCCGCGCACGTCGGCGTACCGGCCCACGAGCGGCGCGGCGGCGGCGCCGGCCACGCCGACGAGGCCGAAGAAGCCCGCGACCTGCGGGCCGTGGCGCTCGGGCATGCTCTGGAGGTAGAGCGCGAGCGTCGCCCAGAAGGCGCTGAAGGCGCCGAACGAGAGCGCGCCGAGCGCGGAGTGCAGCCGCAGCGCAGGCTCGCTCCGGGCGAGGCGCCCGAGCGAGCGCAGGAGCTCCGGATACGACATCGTCGCGGCCGGCGGCTGCGCCGGCAGGGCCAGGCGCAGCACCGGGCCGAGCGCGATCATGAGCCCCGCCGCCGCCCAGAACATCGCGCGCCACCCGAGGTGCGTGCCGACGACGCCGGCCACGGTGCGCGACAGGAGGATGCCGATGAGCAAGCCGCTCATCACCATCCCCACCACGCGCCCGCGCTGCTCGTCCGGCGCGAGCTGCGCCGCGAACGGCAAGATCAGCTGCGGCACCACGCTGGTGATGCCCACCGCGAAGCTCGCCGCGATGAGCCACGGCAGGTCCGGCGCGAGCGCGGCGCCGCACAGCGCGAGGCTCGCCAGCGCCGTCATGATCACGATGAGCCGCCGCCGCTCGTGGCTGTCGCCGAGCGGCACGAGGAGGAGCATGCCCGCCGCGTACCCGACCTGCGTCATCGTCGGCACGAGCCCGAGCGAGCCGCCCGCGCCGCCGAGCTCGCGGGCGATGTCCCCGAGCAGCGGCTGGTTGTAATAGAGGTTCGCCACGGTGGCGCCGGAGACCGCCGCCATGAGCCAGACGAGCCCGCGGCGGAGCGACCGAGAAGGTGAGGAAGAGGTCTGCATGGGGAAAGGAGGGCAGCGCAGGCATACGCCGCGCGCCGTCCCCGATCCATCGCACAACCCTGGCGCCGCCCGCCAGGGATGCGGAGAGAGAGCTCAACGCAAAGGCGCAAAGGCGCCAAAAAGACAATTATTATGCCTTTTTGCGCCTTTGCGCTCTTTGCGTTAAAAATTCTCTCCGCTTGCGAGGCAGATCCCTGGCGGGATTTCTGAAGCGGCGGATGACCTACCGAACCGGGTCGCGGGGGCGCGGCGCGGCCGGCCCCCGCGGCGCTCCATCACCCGCGCGGGCACTCGCCGCGCAGCGCGACCGAGACGCCCGCCGCGTGCGCGTTGCACGCGTTGCTGTACGTCTTGTCGTCGCAGCCGCAGACGGGGTCATAACTGTCATCGCAGACCTCCGGGATCGTCTCGCAGACGCCCGTCTGGTCGGCCGCGCCGCAGATGGCCTCCAGGCTGTAGTTGCAGAACTCGCCGGGGTCGCACGCGAGGCCGGCGAGGCCGCCGCAGTGCTGCACCTCGGAGGGCGCGCACTCGCCGCGCGACGCCACCGACACGCCCGCCGCGTTCGCGGCGCACGCGTTGCCGTAGGTGATGCCGTCACAGCCGCAGACCGGGTTGTACTCGAACGTGCACGCCTCCGGGATCGGCGCGCAGGCGCCCGGCAGATCGGTCGCCCCGCACGCGGCCTCGGGCGCGAAGTCGCAGAAGAACCCGGGCTCGCACGCCGCGGCGCCGCGGGTGCCGCACACCCCTCCCGGAGCAGGCGCGCACTCGCCGGGCGACGCCACCGACACGCCCGCCGCGGCCGCCATGCACGCGTTGCCGTAGGTGTTGCCGTCGCAGCCGCAGACCGGGTTGTACTCCTTCGTGCACCCCTCCGGGATCGGCGCGCAGACGCCGGTCTGATCGGCCGCGCCGCACATGGCGTCGGGCGCGTAGTCGCAGAACTCGCCGGGCTCGCACGCGAGGCCCGCGAGGCCGCCGCAGTCCCGCGCCGGGGGCGGCTCGCACTCGCCGCGCGACGCCACCGACACGCCCGCCGAGTTCGCGGCGCACTCGTTGCCATACGTCTTGCCGTCACAGCCGCAGACCGGGTTGTACTCCTCCGTGCACGCCTTCGGGATGCGCTCGCAGGTGCCCGTCATGTCGAACGCGCCGCACATGGCCTCGAGCTCGTAGTCGCAGAAGTAGCCCTTCTTGCAGCTGAGGCCGGCGAGGCCGCCGCAGGCGCGGCCGTGACCGCCGCCCGACACCTCCTCCGAATTGGTGCCGGTGTTGTCGCCGCCCAGCTCGACCTGACAGCCCACCGTGAGCGGGATCATCGACAGCGCCAGCCAGAGAACGGAACCGATACGGCTGCTCTTGATGCGATTCTGAACGTTCATGATGTTCCTCCAACACAAGGCCTCGCCGTCGCCGGCGAGGCGAAAGACACGCACGAGCCCCTCCCCTCCCGAGGAAGGGCGCCCTTGCGCCGCGCGAGCGCGGCGCGTGATCCGTGGGTCGCTTCCCCGACCGATCAGTCGGGGAGCGTGAGCGTCAGCGCGCGGCGCCCGGGCTCGGGCGCCGTGACGTCGAGGAAGAGCACGTCCTCGCGCTCGTCCCCGTCACCGTCCGCGCGCACGGTGACGACGGTGGACCCGCCCGGCGGCACCACGAACGGCGCCTCCGGGCTGACGCTGAACGGCGCGGCGCCGCGGCGCAGGCGCGGCGCCTCGATGGCCACGTCCTCGGCGCACCCGTTGCGGACGACAACGTCGCGGGGGCCGCGGTCGGCCTCGAACGTGACCCACGCGCCCGGCGTGAGCTCGAGGCACGGCAGGTGATCAAGCGTCTTCTCGGTCGAGCTGGGCCCCGCGAGCCGCAGATCCGCCGGGTCCGACCGGAGCTCGCCCTGCTTCACCTGCATCCGCAGGACGTGCTCGGTTCGGGCGAGCACGGTGGCGATGAAGCTCCCGTCGGGGTTCACGTCCGCGACCACCGGCGCGTCGAGCGTGTCGAGGTTCGTCACCACGATCACGCCCTCCGCCGGCGTGACCGCGCCCGGCTTCCCTTCGAGCGCGATCTGGTCGGCGAAAGGCATGACCGCGTCCACCACGCCGACGAGCCCCCCATCGAGGATAGGCTCGCGGACCGGCGGGCTCGGCTGCGGGCTCACGACACAGCCGCCGAGGAGCACCGCGAGGAGCGCCGAGACGACCGCGCCCCGCCGGTCCTCGTGTCCGCTTGTCATCCGCATCGCCATGCCCGAGCCTAGAGCAAACGCGGTGCCGACGGAAAAACATCGGAAATCGTCTTGAAATCGCGGCCGCGAGTGTCTCATCAATTGTCTCACTGTCTCAGATGGCACATCCGTGAGACACTGTGCGGATGATCCCAGCCGAAGGGAGCCTGGTCGCCCGCCGCTACCGCCTGATCCGACCGCTGGGCCGGGGGGGGCTGGCCACGGCGTGGCTCGCGCGCGACGAGGCGCTCGGGCGCGACATCTGTCTGAAGCTGCTCGGCCGCGCGCGCAGCGCGGAGCGGGCGGCGTTCCGCGGCGAGTTCAGGATGCTGGCGGGACTGTTCCACCCTCACCTCGTCCGGGTGCACGACTTCGGCATGCTCCGGGAGACCGGCGAGCCGCGCTTCTACTTCACGTCGGAGGCGGTGCTCGGCGCGCCGCTCGACGCGTACGTGACAGGCCGGCGCTTCGAGGAGGTGCGGGCCGCGATCGTCGACGTGCTCGACGCCCTGCGCTTCCTCCACCGGGCGCGCATCCGGCACGGCGACGTGAAGCCGGCCAACATCCTCGTCGACGCCTCGGGGCGCGCGGTGCTGATCGATCTGTCGTGCGCGGCGCGGGTCGGCGAGCGGTCCGACGACGGGATCTCCGGCACGCAGGGCTACGTGGCGCCCGAGGTGATCCGCGGCGACGCGGCCGACGGGCGCGCGGACCTGTTCGCGCTCGGCCGCACCCTCGGCGCGATCGCGCCGCTGCTCGCGGAGCCGCCGCCGGAGGCGATCGCCGCGCTCGCCGAGCGCCTCGTGCGGCCCGAGCCGCGCGACCGCCCGGCCGACGCGGGCGAGGTGCTCGACTGGGTGGGCGCGTCGCCGCGCGCCCTGGCCCCGCCGCCGCCGGAGCCGCCCCACCTGGTCGGCCGCGACGCGGAGCTCGGCGCGGTCGCCGAGGCGCTCGCGGCGCTGGAGCGCGGGGAGAGCGGGCCGCGCCTGTGCGTGATCGCCGGGGAGCCCGGCTGCGGGAAGAGCCGCCTGCTGCGCGAGGCGAAGTGGAGCGCGGAGCTCAGGATGGAGGCCGTGGAGGGGTTCGCGCGGGCCGGGGCGCGGGTGGGCTCGGTCCGATCGATGCTCGGCCGCGCGACCGGGGAGGAGGCGCTCCCGGCCGGCGCGCTCGGCGCGCTGCGCGCGCACGAGCGCCTGACGCGCGCGCGGTCGGGCTCGGGGGCGGAGCCGCTGGTGCTGGTGCTCGACGACGCCGACGAGGTGAGCGGGGCGGACCGGGAGATGCTCGAGGCGCTGGCGCGGCTGCTGGGCCCCGAAGATCCGGTGCTGCTCCTCGCGGCGGAGCGCATCCCGCACGGCGGGGGCCGGGCGCCGCTCGCCGCCGTGGCCGCGGAGGCGGGGCGGAGCGTCCGCGAGGTCGCGCTGCCGCCGCTCGGGCGCGAGGCGGTGCAGCGCTGGATGGACGCCATCGGGCTGGGCGACGCGACCGAGGCGGTGCTGCGCGCGAGCGCCGGGTGGCCCGCGGATCTGGTGGTGACCGCGGGGCGGCTCGCCGAGAGCGGGGACATCGGGGGGCTCGACGCGACGACGCCGGGGGCGAGCGCGCGCTACGCGCTGCGGCTGCGGGGGCTCGCGCGGCCGCTGCGCGACGCGGTGGCGACGCTGGCCGTGCTGGGCGGCGCGGCGGCGGACGAGGCGCTGCCGTCGCTCGGGCTGCCGGTCGCGCACCTCGCCGAGCTCGCCGCGCGCGGCGTCGCGGCCCGCGCGGCGGGGGGCTGGACGCTGACGCGGGCCGGGCCGATCGCGGCGCTCCTGGCGGCGCTCGGCGGCGAGGCGGTCCGCGCGGCGCACGCGCGGGCGGCGGCGGCGTTCCCGGCGCGGGTCGAGCAGCAGGCGCTGCACCTTTCGCTGTCGGGCGACACGGCGGCGGCCGAGCGCGTGTTCCTGGCGCGGCGCGCCGAGCGCGAGGCGGACCCGGGGCCGTGGGCCGCGGCGGCCGAGGCGCTGCTCGAGGCGGCCACGGCGGCGGAGACGCGGCTCGAGATCGCGTCGACGCTCCAGCGGGGCGGGCGCGCGGCGCGGGCGCGCGAGGTGCTGGAGCAGCTGCTCGCGGAGGGGCAGGCGGCGGCGCTCGGGGCGCGGCGGGGGCAGGCGCTCGTGCGGCTCGGCGCGTGCCTGCTCGAGCTGGGCGATCCGACGGCGGCGCTCGCGCGGCTCGAGGAGGCGGAGCAGGCCTCCGGGGAGGCGCCGTCGTTCGCGCCGCGCGAGCGCGCGTGCCTCGCCGATCTCGCGAGCCGGGCGCTCTTGCGGCTCGGGTCGCACGCGGAGGCGCGGGCGCGCGCGGAGCCGGCGCTTCCGTGGTGCGACGACCCGGAGGTGCTGGCGAGCCTGCACGAGGACGTGGGGGTGGCGGCGAGCTACCTCGGGGAGCGGCGGCTCGCGGGGCTGCACCTCGGGCTGGCGGCCGGGCTGCACCGGGACCGGCGCGCGCCGCGGGCGCTGGTGCGCGCGCTGTCGTACCAGGCGATCGACGCGTTCCGCGCGGGGGAGGTCGAGGCGGCGCTCGTCGGCTACCGGCAGGCGCTCGCGACGGCGGAGGAGCACGGGCTCGGGGATCTGGTGGCGCGCTGCAGCCTCAACGTGGGTACGGCGTGCCACCAGTCGGGCGAGCTGGGGGAGGCGCTCGCCGCGTACGAGCGCGGGGCGCGGCTCGCCTCGGCGCTGGGGCAGGCGGACCTGGTGCTGGTGCTCGATTTCGATCTGGCGAAGCTCTGGGCGGACGTGGGGGCGTTCGAGCGGGCCGGGCGCGTGGCGTCGCGGGTGGAGGCGGAGGCGGCGCGGCGGGGGGCGCCGTTCTTCGCGGCGGCCGCGGCGTCGGTGCTCGGGGATTGCGCGCTCGCGGCCGGCGACGCCGAGGAGGCGGCGCGCTGCTTCGAGCGGTCGAGGCGGGGGTTCGAGGCGCAGGGCGCGCAGCGCGAGGTGGTGGAGGAGGAGCTGGAGCTGTGCCGGGCGCACCTTGCGCGCGGGGCGCTGGACGACGCGCGGGCGGCGCTGGCGCGGGCGCGCGAGCACGCGGCGGTGCGGGAGGCGCCCGACCTGGGGGCGCGGGCGGCGCTGCTGGAGGGGCGGCTGGCGCTGCTCGATGGGGACGGCGGTCGGGGGGATGGCAACCTGGGTCAGGCGGGGGACGAGCTGGGGGAGCCCAACCTGGGTGAGGGCGGGCTCAACCCCGGTCGGCCCAACCCCGGTCGGCCCAACCTGGGTCAGCCCGCCCTCAACCCCGGTCAGCCCAACCTGGGTCAGCCCAACCTGGGTCAGCTCAACCTCGGTCAGCCTGCCCTGCCCAACCTGGGTCAGCCCGCCCTCAACCCCGGTCAGCTCAACCCCGGTCAGCCCAACCCCGGTCAGCCTGCCCTGCCCAACCTGGGTCGGCCCGCCCTCAACCCCGGTCGGCCCAACCCCGGTCAGCCCAACCTGGGTCAGGTCAACCTGGGTCAGCCCGCCCTCAACCCCGGTCAGCCCAACCCCGGTCGGCCCAACCTGGGTCAGGACCTCGCCGCGGCCCGGGAGCTCCTCGAGCGCGCCCTCGGCCTCGCCGAGCGGGCAGCCCAGCCCGACCTCATCGCCGACGTCCGCCTGGCGCTCGCCGACGCCGCCGAGCTCGCCGGCGAGCCCGACGCCGCAGCCGCCCAGCGGCAGCGCGCCACCGCCGCCTGGACCGCCATGGCGCGCTCGCTGCCAGAAGCCCTCCAGCACGCCTTCTGGACGCACCCCCGCCGCCGCGCCGCTCGGCCCGCCCCGGCCAACGCCGCGGCGCCGCCCGGGGCGGCGGCCGGCCCCGAGGCGCAGCCCGCCACCGAGCGCGCCGCCAAGCTCGAGCGGCTCCTCGCGATGTTCCGCAAGCTCAACTCCTCCGTCGAGATCGCCGACATCCTCGCCATGGCCATGGACGCCGCGATCGACCTCACGGCCGCCGAACGCGGCTTCGTGCTGCTCGAGCAGCCCGGCGGCGAGCTGCGCGTGGCCGTCGCGCGCAACGTCGACCGCGAGAAGGTCGGCAGGAGCCACCTCAAGTTCAGCTACAGCATCGCCGAGCGCGCCATCGCGGCGCAGGAGCCCGTCGTCACCGTGGACGCCCAGGACGATCCGCGGTTCCGCGAGCACGCGTCGGTGCACGCCATGCGGCTCCGCTCCGTGATCGCCGTGCCGATCCGCTCGCCGGACGGCGTGCTCGGCGCGCTCTACCTCGACAACCGCTTCCGGCGCGCCCGCTTCGCCCCCGACGACGTCGACCTGCTCCTCGCCTTCGCCGACCAGGTCGCGCTCGCGCTGCGCAACGCGCGGCTCGTCGACGACCTGCGCCGCCGCACCGTGGAGCTCGAGGCCGAGCGGCGCCGCGTCGAGGAGCTCCTGCGCGGACAGGCCGCCGAGATCGACCGGCTGCAAGAGGAGGTGCTCGTCCGCCAGCAAGCCCTGGAGCACCGCTACGACTACGGCGCCATCGTGGGGCGCGGCCCCGCCCTGCGCGCGGTGTTCGCGACGCTCGACCGCGTGGTCGACACGCCGGTCAGCGTGCTCGTGACCGGCGAGAGCGGCACCGGCAAGGAGCTCGTCGCGCGCGCCATCCACTTCGCCGGCCCGCGCAAGAGCGGCCCGTTCATGGGGATCAACTGCGCCGCGCTCCCCGCCGCGCTGCTCGAGTCGGAGCTCTTCGGCCACGTCCGCGGCGCGTTCACGGGGGCCGACCGGGACCGGACCGGCCTCGTGGTCGCGGCGCGCGGCGGGACGCTGTTCCTCGACGAGCTCGGGGAGATGCCGCTCGAGGTGCAGGCGAAGCTGCTCCGGGTGCTCCAGGAGCGCGAGGTCCGCCCCGTCGGCAGCGCCGAGGCCGTGCGCGTGGACTTCCGCCTCGTCTGCGCGACGAACCGCGATCTGCTCGCCGAGACCGCGCGCGGGCGCTTCCGCGAGGACCTCTACTACCGCGTCGCGGTGGTGCAGATCCGGCTGCCGCCGCTGCGCGACCGGCTGGAGGACCTGCCGGAGCTCGCGCTCCACTTCGTGCGCCGCGCCGCGGAGCAGCTCGGCCGCCCGGCGCCGCAGCTCTCCCGCGAGGCGCTGCGGCGGCTCAGCCAGCACGGCTGGCCCGGCAACGTGCGCGAGCTGGAGAACGTGATCACGAAGGCCGTCGTGCTCTGCGACGGCCGCAGGATCGGCCCCGACGACGTGGACCTCCCGCGCGCGCGCGAAGGCGGCGGCCGCGGCGCGCCCCGCGCCCTCCCCGACGAGCGCGCCGCGCTGCTCGCCGCCCTCGAGCGCACCGGCTGGAACGCGCTGCAGGCCGCGCGCGACGCGGGCATGTCGAGGGCGACGTTCTACCGGAAGCTGCGGCGGCTCGGAATCCAGCGACCGGCAGGGCCTCCGGCAGAACGCTCGGCAGAGCCCCCGAACGGCGGCCCGACGAGCGCCCGCGGCGACTGACCACCTCCGCCCACACGCCCTATCCGCCACAGGCAACCTCGCGCGGGTCGGTTTCGTCCGAGAAGGCAAATTCTCCTGAATTCGACGCGGCCGGCACGGGGCAGTTCGCCCCACCTGAGGCACTCCGGCCTTCGCCAGTCATGAGCTCGCTAGGCGCTCCGCGTCGCGCTCGCGTCGCGCGAGCGAGCCGCCCACGATGCGGCGCAGAAAAAAGACAACTCATGTTCAGGGGTAACGGCGTCCATGTTCCGCCCCGACCACAGCCGTGGACCGACAGGCGCTCTCGGCCCGAGGTGGCCCGAGCCTTGCGACGTGGTCCGGGCATGAACACAGCGAAACTCTTTCTGCTGATGTCTCTCTCCGTCGCGGCCGCGGTTGGCTGCGACAGAGCAGAAGGCACGACGCGTTCGGACAACAACACCGCGACGGTGCCGGGCGAGGTCGCCCAGAGGGCGAACAACCCCACGCCCGCGGCCGCCGACAACACGGACAAGAACGATCGCGATCGCGATCCCGCCGCGCTGACCCCCGGGGATCAGGGCGAGAACGAGACCGATCGCACGATCACGCAGAAGATCCGCCAGGCGGTGGTGGCGAACGACACGCTGTCGATGAACGCCAAGAACGTCAAGATCATCACGAACGGGCAGGTCGTCACGCTGCGCGGCCCGGTGAAGAGCGACAAAGAAAAGGCCGACATCGAGGCGGTCGCCAAGGGAACCCCGGGCGTCCAGCGGGTCGACAACCAGCTCGAAGTTGACGTTGACTGAACCAGTCTGAAAGGCTGAAAGGAAGATACCATGGCAACGAAGAAAGCGGTCCTGGGCCTCGTGAGCACGCTCGCTCAGGCAGACATCATCGTCGGCGAGCTACAGCGCGCCGGCTTCATGACCAGCGATATCTCGGCGCTCTTCCCCGACAAGCACGGTACGCGGGACTTCGCGCACGAGAAGAACACGAAGGCGCCCGAGGGCGCGACCGCGGGCGCCAGCGCCGGCGGCGCGATCGGCGGGACCATCGGCCTGCTCGCCGGCATCGGCGCGCTCGCCATCCCCGGCCTCGGGCCCTTCATCGCGGCCGGCCCGATCATGGCCGCGCTGAGCGGCGCCGCGGCGGGCGCGGCGGTCGGCGGCGTGACCGGCGCCCTCATCGGGCTCGGCATCCCCGAGGTCGAGGCCAAGCAGTACGAGGGCAAGATCAAGGGCGGCAACATCCTGATCTCCGTCCACGTCGAGAACAGCAACGAGCGGACGCTCGCCAAGCAGGTCCTGGAGCGCGGCGGCGCGACCGACATCGCGGTCCTCACCGAAGAGGGCCTCTCGACGAAGCAGCGGGCCGTCGCCTGAGCGTAACGCCCCTGCGGAACACCTGACCTCGGCAGCTGCCCGTCCGACGCCCGGCCCCCCCAGAGGCGTCAGGCGGGCAGCCGCTCGAGGTCGACCTCGTCGGACGGCGCGATGTCGGCCTTGAGGAAGCGCTGCATCTGGTGGAGCGCGTAGCGGTTGTCTTCCTCGCTCTCCGACGCCAAGCAGTCCGACGGGACGAGCAGCCGGTAATCGCGCATGTACGCGTCGTTCGCCGTGAACAGGACGCAGATGTTCCCCGCCATGCCGGTGAGGATCAGCGTCTGCACGCCGAGGGACTCGAGCAGGATCTCGAGCGTGGTGCCGTAAAAGCCCGAGTGCTTGGGCTTGAGCACGAAATAATCTTCCTCTCCGGGCCGCAGCAGCGCCGCGATCTCCCGGCCGCGGACGCCATCCTCCAGGCAGTGCTCGATCTGCCGGTGGAAGTTGGACTGCCAGCGGCCGAAGTTGTCGTTCACGTAGACCGCGGGGATGCCCGCGTCGCGACACCGCTGCTTGAGCGCCCGGATGCGGTGCGCCATCGGGAGGGCGTGGGCGAGCAGCTGGTCGCCTTCCGGGAACTCCAGGTCGTTGATGACGTCGATGAGGAGGAGCGCGGTCCGGCTGTTGTCCGGCGCAGCTCCGTGGAGGTCGTGGGTCCGCCGCGGCATAGAGACCGCGGGTTATACAGCGGGCCACGGCCAGCGGGGCAGCAATCGCCGCTCGCTCAGCCCGCTGTGGCGAAACGCGACGCCGGCCGCGGCGGCGCCGCGGCGCGGCGGGCCGGGAGCGACCAGGACGGGCGCGGCGCGCGGGACCTCCGGGATCGCGCCTTCGGCCGCTGGCTTGCATTGCCTCCCGACACGGACCTGAAACGGACCTCTTGGGTCGAAGGAGAGCGCATGCCTCGCAGCATCTGGAAAGGGAGTATCAGCTTCGGGCTCGTGCAGATCCCGGTCGCCCTCTACCCCGCGGAGGAGCCCAACGAGCTCCACTTCACGCAGCTCGACCGGCGCAACATGACGCCGATCCGCTACGAGCGCGTGAACCGGGAGACGGGCGAGCCGGTGAGCTGGGACGATATCGTCCGCGGCTATCCCTACGAGAAGGGCGAGTATGTGGTCATGTCCGACGAGGACCTGCGCCGCGCGAACGTGGAGGCGACGCAGACCGTGGACATCCTCGACTTCGTCGACGCCTCGGAGATCGACCCGATGTACTACGAGAAGCCGTACTATCTCGCCCCCGCGTCGACGAACAGCAAGAAGAAGTCGTCGGTGACGGCGTACGTGCTCCTGCGCGAGGCGCTGCGGAAGACGGGGAAGGTCGGGATCGCGAAGGTCGTGATCCGGACGCGCGAGCACATCGCCGCGGTGCGGCCGCACGGCCGCGCGCTCGTGCTGAACCTGCTGCGGTTCGCGCACGAGCTCCGGTCCGATGAAGAGCTCGACCTGCCCGAGATGGATGTCGACGCAAAGGGGCTCGGCAAGCGGGAGCTCGAGATGGCCGAGCGGCTCGTGGCCGAGATGGCCACCGAGTGGAAGCCGGAAAAATACAAGGACGAGTACCGCGACGACGTGATGAAGATGATCGAGAAGAAGGTGAAATCCGGTCAGACCACGACGCCCGCGGAGCCGGAGGAGGAGGAGAAGCCCCGCGACACCGGCACGGTCGACCTCATCGCGCTGCTCAAGAAGAGCCTCGGCCAGAAGGGCGCGAAGGTCGCCAACGACGCGAGCGACGACAAACGGGAGAGCGCCCGCGCGAAGCCGCGAAAGGCGGAGACGTCGAAGCGAAAGGCGAGCGGCTCTCGCCGGGCCGCGTGACGCCGCGCGACGCGGCCGGACCGCACGCCGCCGCGGCGCTCAGCGCCGCGGCGGCGGGCCGAGCCCGCATGCAGCCGTCGGCCTGACCGTCGACGGCGCAGGATGGTATACCGAGCTCATGCGCCCCAAGTATCCTGCGGATGTCACGGCCGCATTTCTCGATCTGCAGGAGCAGCCACAGCTCACGGCGCAAACGCTCTCGTGCAAGGGCAGGGTCGAACCGGGCGCGGCGGCGCCGCCGCCCTTCGCCGCCGTCCTCACCGAGCTGATCGAGACGATGTTCTTCGCCTCCATGGCGACCGAGGAGGGGCGGCTCAACCCGGTCGGCGTCGTGTTCGCCGGGAGCCTCGGCGATCTCGAGCTCGACGAGCCCGCGTGGGATCTCGTGCGGTTCGGCTCCGCCGTGGCGTTCGACGTGGAGCACGTCGCCAACCTCGCCTCGGCGTGCGCGTGGCCGCGCTCCTTCCTGTCGGTGGTGCCGCTCGATGGGTCGCTCGTGATCGCCGGCATCGCGACGCCGCATAGCCGGCGCTCCTTCGAGCTCGATCAGCTCGTGCGCGTGGTGGTCCCGAAGCCCGGCGTCGTGGCCGTGTACCGCGGCGAGTGGGAGATCGTCCGCTACGAGCGCGGCGCGGTGCGGACGTGGATGCCGAAGAACCGGCCGCAGCTCGACTCGATCGAGCGGGCCGTCCTCCGGGACCTCGCGAGTCCGCACGGCCGCCGCGTGAGCAAGTATCTCCTGCGCATCGTGGAAGGGATGGTCGAGCTCGGGCGCGGCGGGCTGCTCGTCGTGCTCGGGCCGGGCGAGGGCCTGCCGCAGCTGTTCGGCGAGGAGGGGAATCCGTTCGACACCGAGGTCAAGCGGCTGGATCCCGCCCTGTGCCTCGGCTCGGCCATCCTCGATCTCTCCGCCTCCGCCGCGCGCGAGAGCCAGCCGCCGAGCGAGCCGCGGCAGGCGGACGGGAAGAAGCCCGCGGCGGACGGGGCGGCGCGCGGCCCGGACCACCGGTTCAAGAGCTCCGAGCGCCTCAACCGGCTGCTCGACCTCATCGTCCGGCTGACGACCGTCGATGGCGCGGTGGTGATGAGCCACGGCCTCGACGTGCTCGCGTTCGGCGCGAAGCTGCCCCCGCCGCGGTCGATCATCTCCGAGGTGTACGCCGCGACCCCCGACCAGCGGATGGACGTGAGCCTGAGCCTCGACGCGCGCGGCACCCGCCACCGCGCGGCCGCGGCGTTCGTGGCGGGGTACCCGGAGCGAATCGCGTTCATCGTCTCCCAGGACGGCAACGCGGCCACGTTCCAGGAGATCGAGGGAAAGGTCGTTTACTGGCCGCTGTGACGGGCCGGCCGCCCGACGTCAGAGGTGCCGCACGATGGCCGCGGCCATCTCGTCGATCGGCGCCTCGGCTGCGGCGAGCCTGGCCTCCACCACGCGGCGGGGCATGCCGTGGACGACGCAGGACGACTCGGCCTCGGCGAGGATCCTGCCGCCGGCCTTGTGGATCGCCCTCGACCCCTCCAGGCCGTCGTCGCCCATGCCTGTCAGCACGACCCCGAGCACGCCCGAGCCGAACTCTGCGGCGGCGCTCGAAAAGAGCAGATCGACCGACGGGCAGTACAGCGACGCCCTGGACGCGTCCGCGAAGCGGACGCTGGCGCGGTCCCGGTGCCGCCGGACCTCGAGGTGCGCCCCGCCGCGCGCGATGACCGCGAGCCCGGGCCGGAGCTGGAGATCGTCCGACGCCTCGACGACCGAGAGGGCGCTCGCGTCGTTCAGGCGGCGCGACAGCGACTCCGTGTACCCGGCGGGGATGTGCAGCGCCACGACGATGGGGACCGGGAAATCGCCGGGCATCGCCGCGAAGAGCCGCGTCAGCGCCTGGGGGCCGCCGGTGGACGTGCCGATCACGACGAGGCGCGCGCGCGGCAGCGCGGGGATCGCGCCGGACACGGGCGGCGGCTGCGGGCGCGGGCCTTCACGGCGGACCCGCGCCTCGGCCGCGGCGAGCACCTTGCGGACCAGCTCGTCCGAGAGCTCGAAGAGTCGATCGGTCGCGAGCGACGTCGGCTTCTCGACGAGATCCACCGCCCCCTGCTGGAGCGCCTTGACGCCGAGCTCGCTGTCCGCCTCGGAGTTGGTCACCACGACGACCCGCGGAGCGCCCTCGCGCGGCAGCGACGCGAGCACGCCGATGCCGTCGAGGTTCGGCATCACGAGGTCGAGCGTGACCACATCGGGCTTGTAACGCTCGATCTTCTCCAGCGCGTCCAGGCCGTCCATGGCCGTGTCGACGACCTCGATCGCCGCGTTCGCGCCGAGGACCTGCCGCAGGACCTTGCGCACGAAGGCGGAGTCGTCGACCACGAGCACGCGGACAGCCGGGTTCTTCATCGCGCGGTCTTCCGGTAGAGAAACACGCCACCCCGCTCCTCGCAGGCGAGCGCGGTGCCAAGCCGCAGCAGCGACTCGGAGATCCCGACCAGGAGGGCCCCGTCCGCGGCGAGCGCCCCCGAGAGGTTCGCGACCACCCACCGCGCCGTGTTGTCGTGGAAGTAGATGAGCACGTTGCGGCAGACGATGACGTCGAACCGCCCGAGCGACGTGACGTCGGACGCCTCGAGCAGGTTGATCCGCCGCCAGTCGATCGCCTCTTTCAGCTCGGCGCTCACGACGACCCGGTCGGGCGTCACCTCCAGCCACCGGGTGGCGAAGGGGGGCGGCGGGGCGTTGCTCCGGATCGAGCGCGGCCCGTACACCCCGGCCCGGGCGCGCGAGAGCGCCCGCGCGCTGATGTCGCTCGCGACGAGATCGACCCCGCCGAGCAGGCCCCGCTCGGCGAGGAGCATCGCGATCGTGAACGGCTCCTCGCCGGTCGAGCAGGCCGCCGACCAGATCCGCGGCCGCTCCCCCGCCGCGACGCGCGGCGCGACGAGCTCCGCGACCGCGACCTCGAGCTGCGCGAGCTCGCGGAAGAAGTACGTCTCGCCCACGACCAGCACGTCGATCAGCGCGTCCAGCTCGGCCGCGCCCGCGGGGTCGTACCGGAGGAAGTAATAGTAATCGAGCAGCGAGTCGAAGCCGGCGTCGATCGCGCGCACCGAGACCTTGTCGCCGAGCAGCTCGCGATCGCCCGCGTCGTAGTGGATCCCGATCTTCTCGGAGATGAGCGCGCTGAAGATCGCGAAGACCTGCGGCGAGATGGGGAGGCGGCTCGTCATACCCACGGCGTCATGCCCACTGCGAGAGGACCGAGGCGGCCACGCGCCGCACCTCCGGGTCCAGATCGGTCCGCGAGACGTGCTCGACCGCGGCGAACCCCTCCCGCGTGGCCACCGCGGCGAGCGTCGTGGCGGCCGCCTTCCGCGCCGGCGCGGAGGGCAGGC
This sequence comes from Sorangium sp. So ce296, assembly GCF_051529605.1. Lineage (NCBI taxonomy): Bacteria > Pseudomonadati > Myxococcota > Polyangiales > Polyangiaceae > Sorangium > Sorangium sp. So ce296. Next base: position 10,856,390 of record NZ_CP150325.1, on the reverse strand, counting down.
CGAGCGCCTGGAGGAGCGCGGCGTGCCCCGCGGGCTGCCGCATCCGCGCCAGCGCCGCGGTGAGGACCGGCGAGAGCTCGTCGTCCGCCGTCCCGAGCGCCTCGAGGATGCCCTCGACGCGCCCCGGCACCGGCGTGGACAGCGCGGCGAGGAGCGGGCCCTGCGCCGGCGAGGCGACGAGCAGCGCGATGAGGCTCCGCGTCGCGTCGACCCCGGCCCGCCCCGCGATGAAGCCGGTCGCCGCGGCGCGCACGCTCTCGTCGGGGTCGCCCGCGGCGCGCACCAGCGCCGGGAGGACCTCGGGCGACGAGAAGCCGGAGATCGCCGAGACCGCGACCAGCCGGGTCGCCACGTCCGGCGACGAGAGCGCGCCGAGCAAGGTCGGCAGAGACTCCGCCCGCCCGGCGATGCCGAGCCCGATCAGCGCCGAGCGGCGCATGTCCGTGTCGCTCGCCTGGGCCGCCTGCTCCAGCGCAGCGAGCGCGAGATCGCCCTTGATCGCCGACAGCGCCTCGATCGCCGCCACGCGCACCTGGCCGCTCTCGTCCCGGAGCCGCTCGGCGATGAGCCCGGCCGCCGCCTCGCACCCGAGCTTCCCCAGCGCCTGGCAGGCGTAGTAGCGGACCCACGCGTCCTCGTCGCCGAGCCCCGCGAGGAGCGCGTCGACGACGCGCGGCGCCCGCTGCGACTGCCCGAGCGCCCGCATCGCCACCGCCCGGACCCGCTCCGACGCGTCGGCGGCGAGCGCGGCGAGCTCTTCGATCGCCTCCGGCTGCGCGAACGACGCGAGGCCGTGGATCGCGCGCTCGCGCGTCCGCAGGTCGGGGTCGCGGACGCCATCGAGGAAGATCGGCAGCGCCGAGGCGGGCGCGAAGTAGGCGAGGATCCGCAGGGCCGTCCGGCGCGCGGCCGGGGTCCCCTCGCGGGCCGCGGCGAGCGCGAGCGCCTCGACGTCGGGGCCGCCGAGGCACTGGATCGCGGTCGTCGCGGCGTGGACGACGCGGGGGTTCGGGTCGTCGAGCAGCCGGAACAGCGCGCGCGCCGAGCTCGGCTCCGAGATCCGCGCCAGCGCGTCGCACGCCGCCGCGCGGACCTCCGGATCCGGATCCGCGAGGCAGCGCTCCACGTCGCCCGCGGCCGCGGCGCTCCGGACGAGCGGCAGGAGCAAGAGCCGGCGGGAGCTGTCGCCGTCGCGCAGCGCCGCGAGCACCCGGGCGTCGGCGCTCCGGGAGAGCTGGAAGAGCGCCTCCGCCGCGGCGCTCGCGACGGCGGGCTCGGCGTCGAGCAGGCGCGTCAGATCGAGCAGGACGTCCTCGCCCCCGATCGCGCCGAGCACGCTGCAGATGAGGACCTGCTCCGCCGGATCCGCGCCGCCGAGGCTCTGCGAGAGCCGCCGCGCCGCGCCGGGCGCGGGCGCCTCGCCCCGGAGCGCCTCGTCGATCGGCCCGGCCGTCCCGTAGCGCTCGCGGTACCGCTCGCGCAGCTCGGCGAGCGCCACCGCGGCGACGCGCGCGACCGCGTCGCTCGGGCGCCCGAGCAGGCGCATCAGCGGCGCCACGGCGCTCCGGCTGCCGGTGCGGCCGAGCGCCCGCGCCGCCTCGAGGAGGTAGCGCGGATCGTCGAGGAGGGCCGAGAGCGGGGGGATCGCGCGCGGGTCGCCGCTGCGGCCGAGCACGTCGATCGCCGGGAAGACGCGGAAGAAGTTGCCGCTCGTGACGGCGTCCACGAGCGCGTCGACCGCCGATCGGCCGCCGACCCGGCCGAGCGCCTCGATCGCGGCGACCGCGACGTTGTCGTCGGCGTGCGACGTGAGCTCCGCGAGCCGGGGGACCGCCTTCGCGCTGCTGCGGCGCCCGAGGATCTGCGCCGCGTCGGCGACGACCGCGGGGCGAGGGTCCCGCGTCAGCGCGAGCACGGGGTCGTCGACGTCGCCGAGCGACGCGACGAGCGCGTCGACGCTCGCGGCGATGCGCGCCTCGCTGTCGCGCCGCGCGGAGAGGCACGCGCAGAGCGGCCCCACGGCCGCGTCGCCGAGCGCGGCGAGCGACGCGACCACGGACCGCCGCACGGTCCAGCTCGGATCCGCGAGCATCTCGATGAGCGCCGGCACCCCCGCGGGCCCGGAGGCGGCGAGCCGATCCACCTGCTCGACGCGCTGTCGCTCCGCGTCCGATACGGAGAGCGCGGGGCGACGGGAGATCACGCGGTCTCCGGCGGCGCGTGGGGCTGGCTTCCGTTCGCCCTGAGCTGCGCGACCGCGGCGGCGACCGCCGCGACCGCGTCCACGTGCTCGGCGCTCGCGTGCCGGATCCGGCCGACCTGGTCGAGCACGTGGCCGGCGTCGGCCGCGACCGCGCCGGAGTCCCTCGCCTGCCGTGCCGCCGCGGCGGCGACCTCCCGGACCGGCTCGCGCAGGCGGGCGAGCGACGCGGCGTGCTGCTCGCTCCGGGTCGACAGCTCGGCGGCCGCCCTGACGACGCCCTGGAGCGACGCCGCCTGCCGGCTCGCGCCCGACGCGAGCGCCGCGATGGACTCGGCCTGATCGGCCACCGCCCGCGCCGTCTGCTTGGCGATCCGGCGCACGGACTCCCCCTCCTTCGCGAGGGACGCCGTCGCCTTGGTCTGGTCCGCCGTGGCGGCGGTCACCGCCGCCGCGAGCCGCGCGACCTGGCGGGCGGACGCCTCCAGCTGCTTCGCGGCCCGCGCCTGCTCGCCGATCCCCCGCGCCGAGTGGGCGGACATCTTCCGGATGTCGTCCATGGCGCGCGCGACCTCGGTCGCGCCGCCGGACTGCTCCGCGAGGCCGGCGACCATCCGCTGCGACGCCCCCGCGGCCTCCTGCGTCAGCGCCGTGACGCCGGCCAGGGCGCGGGTCTGCTCGACCACGGCGGTGCTGGTCTGATGCGTCAGCGCGCGCATCTGCGCGGCGACCTTCGCGAGCTGCGACGCCCCCGTCGCCTGCTCGTCCATCGCCCGCGACACGCGCTCCGCGCTCGACGTGAGCTGCCCGTTCAGCTTCACGGCGTCGCGCAGCGCGCGCGCCTGCTCGGCGGTCGCCTCCTTCGTCTGCCGGGCCATGCGCCGCATCTCGGCGCTCCCCTGCGCGAGCGCCTGGACCGCCTTGGTCTGCTCGGCCGCGGAGCGCGCGACCGCCCTGCCCTCCTCGCTCATGCGCGCCGCGGTCTGCGTGAGGGAGCCCACCGCCTGCACCTGATCGGCGTTCGCCCGGTCGATATCGCGGATCGAGCGGCCGAGCTCCTCGACGCCCTGCAGGATCGACGCGAGCGCCCGGTCGGCGTCGCCCGCGAGCCGGGTCCCCTCGTCCGCGACCTTCACGCCCTCGGTCGATGCGGCCACCGCCTCGCGGGCGCTCGCCTGGAGCGCGCGGACGATCTTGGCGATCTCGGCGCTCGAGACGGCGGCCCGGTCCGCCAGGTTCCGGATCTCCTCGGCGACGACGGCGAAGCCCCGGCCGTGCTCCCCTGCCCGCGCGGCCTCGATGCTGGCGTTGAGCGAGAGGAGGTTCGTGCGGTCGGCGATCAGGTTGATCGTCTGGACGATGTCGCCGATCTCCTCGGCCCGCTTGCCCATCTCCTTCATGACCGACGCGGAGTCGGCCATCGCCTGCCGGATGCTGCCGAGGCCGGCGATGGACCTGCCCACCGTCGCCGCGCCCTGGCGCGCGGTCGCGACGCCCTGCTCGGCGGTCGCGCGCGCGGTCTCGACGATGGAGACGATCCGCCGCGTGGCGGCCTCGACCTGCGACGAGGCGGCGGCGTTGCCGGCCGCGAGCCCGCTGATCTGGTCGGCGCTCTGCGCGACCTGCTGCGCGGTCCGCGCGAGCTCCTCGGCGGCGACCGCGTTGGCCTCGATGGTCGCCGCGTTCTTCTCGGCCGTGGCCGCGACCTCCTCGACCGAGCTCGCGATCTCGGTGATCGTGCTCGAGGTCGACGACGTGCTCGCGTCGAGCGCCTTGGCGCTCTCCGCCACCCCGCGGATCGACCGCGCCATCTGCTCCGCGGTCGCGGCGGTCTCCTCGACCGCGCTCGCCATCTCGGTGGCGTCGCGCGCGACGCGCTCGAGGGAGCCGCCCACGCCCGCGACGGCGCCGGCCATGGTCGAGATCTGCGACCCGAACCCCCGGGCGTCGGCCGAGATGCGCGCGATGCCCTTCGACATCTCCTCGATGGTGGCCCCGATCTGCTCGAGCGCCGCGGCGCTGCTCTCGCCGCGGGCCGCCGCCTCGTCGGCGGCCCCGCTCGTCACCGAGACGGAGCTGAGCAGCTCCTCGCTCGAGGACGCGAGCTCCTCGGCGTTGGCGCTCACCGACTTCACCGAGCGGGCGATCTCCTCGAGCGCCGCCGCGGTCGTCTCCGCGGAGCCGGCGAGCGCCTCGGTGTCGCCCCGCACGCCGGCGAGCGCGGGGGCGAGCGTCCCGAGGCCGCTCGTCGTGCCCTCGGCGCCCTGCGCGACCTCGGCGGCGGCGTCGCTGATGCGCTGCCCCGACCGCGCGAGCGCCTGCGCCGCGGCCGCCGCCTCCTCGATCTCGCCCGCGAGCGCGCCCGCCGCGGCGCCCTGCTGCCTGCCGGCGGCGGCGTGCTCCGCGCCGGCGGCGGCCAGCCGCGCGGCCGCCTGCTCGACGCCGGCCACGGCCGTGATCGCCTGACGGAGCGAGCGCTCGGTCTGCTCTGCCCGCGCGAGCGCGCCGTCGATGTCCGCGATTGCATCAACTGCCATGATCCTGCTCCTCACCGATGATCCTGCCGACGTCGACGAGCATGACGAGCCGCTTCCCGAGCTTCGCGACCGCCCTCACGAACCCGGCGCTCTCCTCCGCCATGACCTCGGGCGGCGCCCGCAGCTCGTCGGCGGCGATGTTGACGACCTCCCGCGCGCTGTCCACGAGGAGGCCCACGGTGCGGCCGCCGCGCTGGACGACGATGACGCGCGAGTCGAGCGTGGGCTGCACGGTGGGGAGCCCGAACCGGGCGCGCAGATCCACGACCGGCACGACGCGGCCGCGGATCTGGATGAGGCCGCCGACGTACGGCCGCGTGCCCGGCACCCGGGTCGCGCCGGTGAACGACTCCATGTGGAGCACGTCGGCCGCCGAGATCGCGTACTCGGTGTCCGCCACCTTCAGGACCACGTGCAGGTCGCTCATGAGGCCACCCGGACCAGGCTTGCGCGGCCGCCCTGGCCGGCGGAGAGCCGCCCGCTGAGGCTCACGAGGTCGAGGACGAGCGTGGGGCGGCCGTCGCCGAGATCGGTCGAGCCGGACACGCCCGGCACCTTGACGAGCGGGTCCTCGAGCGGCCGCACGACCACCTCCTGCTGGCCGAGCACGCGGGTCACGCCGAAGGCGAAGGGCGCGCCGTTGCGCCGCACGACGAGCGCCCTGGTCGCGGACGAGGCCCCGAGCTCGAAGAGCGCGCCGAGGTCGACGAGCGGCACGACCTCGCCGCGCCGCTCGATCAACTCGGTACCGCCCCGGGCGCGGCCCGGCGCTGGCAGCTCGGCACCGCCCCGGGCGCGGCCTGCAGCCGGCAACTCTGCAGCACCTCGGGCGGGGCCCAGGGCCGGCAGCTCTGCCGCACCTCGGGCAGGGCCCAGCGCCGGCAGCTCCGCACCGCCCCGCGCGCGGCCCGGCGCCGGGCCGCGGAAGATGCGGGCCGCGTCGATCTCCATGACTTCCTCCACGCCCGCGACGGGCGTCACGAACGGCTGGTCCCCGCACAGGAAGGAGAAGGCGTCCACGATGGTCAACGTGAGCGGGATCCGCAGGGTGAAGGTGGTGCCGGCGCCGCGCGCCGTGCTCACGGAGAGCTCGCCGCCGAGCTGCTCCACGGCGATGCGCCGCACGATGTCCATCCCGAGCCCGCGGCCGCTGGTCTTCGTCGCCTGGTCGAGCGTCGACAGCCCGGGCAGCGTGATGAGGTCGAGCAGCGCCGCGTCGCTGTCCGGCGCGGGGCGGCCGGCCCGCGCCGCGACGAGCGCGCGGTCGATGCCCCGCCCGTCGTCGGCGACGCTGAGCTCGAGCTGGTTGTTGGAGCGCTCGAAGCAGGAGACCCGGACGACGCCCTCCTCGGGCTTGCCCAGCCGCCGGCGCTCCGCGGGCGGCTCGATCGCGTGATCGACCGCGTTGCGGAGCAGGTGCACGATCGCCGGGAAGATGCGCTCCGCGACCGCCTTGTCGAGCTCCGCCTTGCCCGCGTCGATCTCGATCCGCACCTGCTTGCCCGTCGCGCGGCCGAGGCCGCGGACGACGAGCGGCACGCGCTCGAGGAGCTCCGTCACCGAGATCATGCGCGCGCGCATGATGGCGCCGCGGAGGTCGCGCAGCTGGCGGTCGTGCTCGCGCAGGATCTCCGAGAGGTCGCGGACGTCCACCCCGCGGGCGCGCAGGTCGGCGGCCGCCCGGGCGAGCCGGAACCGCGTGACGACGAGCGCCGACAGCTTGTCGAGCGCGTCGTCGAGGCGCGCCACCTCGACGCGCACCACGCCGCGGAGCTGGGGCTCCCGGTCCGCCGGCTCCTCCGGCTCGGCCTCGGCCAGGGCCGCGACCGCCAGCGGGACGGGCGGCGCCACCGTGAGCGGGCGGACGCCGTCGGCGACCGCGGCCCGCGCGATCTCCTCGTCGGGCGCGCTCGTGAGCACGAGGAGCGCGAAGGCGATGCCGCCCGGCGCCCTGTCGCTGGCCGGGACCGAGAGCGGGACGACCTTGACGATCTCGGCGAGCTTGCCGACGCGCTCGCGGACGGTCGTGATGTTCATCCCCTCGGCCGTGCGCGCCGGCGACGGGACGAAATCGACCCGCAGCGCGCGCCGACCGGCGGCCAGGCCCTGCGCGAGCTGCACCCGCTCGCCGGCCCCGAGCTTCGCGAGGATCTCGGGGTCGGCGCTGATCGTCGGCGCGGGCGGGGACGGCGCGTCGGCGAGATCGAGCGCGGAGAGGGCGTCGAGCAGCGCGGGCGCCGCGGGCGGCACCGGCTGCTTCCCGGCGAGGGCGCGGGTCCGCTCCTCGATGGCCCGGAGCCCGCGGAGCAGCACCTCGATCGATTGCGCGGAGAGGCTGCCGGCGGCCCTGTCCACCGCCCGGAGCACGGTCTCCATCGCGTGGGCGATGTCCACGATCGGCTCCACGCCGACCATGGCGGAGAGGCCCTTGATGGTGTGAAGAGAGCGGAAGAGCTCGCGCACCGCCCGCGGGTTCGACTCGCCGGCGCGGACGGCCGCCTCCGCGGCGAGGAGGTTCGCGGTCGACGCGGAGAGGTGCTCCTCCACCTCGACGAGGTAGCCGGCGACGAACTCGTTCACATCGAGCGCGTCGCTCATCCTGCGCCCGCGACGCGCTCCCCGAGGAGCGCTCGCACGCTGGCCAGGATGGCGTCGGGCGTGAACGGCTTCGTCATGAACTCCGAGGCACCCGCGCCGAGCGCGCGGGCCCGGGACTCCTCATCACCCCGGGTGGTCACCACCAGAATCGGCAGGCTCCGCAGCTTGTCCTGGCCACGGATGAACTCGATGACCTCGAGCCCTCCGATATCGGGCATGTTCAGGTCGAGCACCACGAGATCGAACGGCCTGAGCGAGAGCGTCTCAATCGCCTCGAGCCCGCTCGCCGCGTGCGCGAACGAATACTGCTCGGCCCGCAGGCAGGCGACGACCATCTCACGCATTACCCTGCTATCGTCGACGATGAGGATCTCTGCCACAGCGACACTCGGCTCAGGGCATAGCCGGCCCGCGTGCTGGGTGTCAATTGCGCGGCGGAGCGAGCCCGGACGAATCAGGGAAATCCCGTCGGACTGGCCCCGAGGTTCACGACACGCGGGCGCGGGCGCGGGCGACGAGCGCTCGTCCGGGTCCACGCCGGCTGCGCCGCGTCCGTCCGGCAACGGCGCCGAGGGGCGCTCGCTCGGGCCAGGGCGCGGCGCGCGCCGCCCAGGGCGCGGACACCGAAGCCCGACGCGCGACGCGCGGCCCCGGAGCGCGTCCCAAAGCGGAAGCCCGCGCGTCGAGGCGCGTCGAGGCGCGTCGAGGCGCGCGAAGCGGCGGAACGCGGCAGCGCGCTTTTCAGCGCATGGGGCTTGCGTCGTTGTGGGCTCTCGATCAGATGAGACTGGGCGGTAACGACTCGCGCAGAGCCAATTCCTCTCCGCGCCCCGGTTTCAGCCCGGAGAGCGGCCTCTCGCGGGGGAGGGGCGTTGCGGTCCCTGCTGCTCCTGGAGAACCATGAATCGGCGGACAACGATGGATTTCGTGCTCGCGGACGCGGCGCGCGAGCCGATCACCTCGCCGCGGCGCGGCGCGGCGCCGGCGGGGCGCGGCGACCGGGAGGCGAGCGCGGAGCCGCCGCCGTGCGAGCGCGCGCGGAGCGCGGTCGTGTGGATCCTCGACGACTCGCCGCTGGAGGCCGAGATTGCGGCGCGCTCGCTCGCCGCCGGGCACGAGGTCCAGGTCTTCACGGACGCCGCGGTGATGCTGGAGCGCGTGACGAGCAGCGAGCTCCCCGACGTCCTCGTGCTCGACCAGGTGATGCCGGGCATGTCCGGCACAGAGATCTGCGGCCTCCTCCGGTCGCGCCCCGCCACGGTCGGGCTCCCGATCCTCATCCTGACCGTCGCCGGGCACGAGCAGGACCTCGTCGAGGGGCTCACCGCGGGCGCCGACGACTACGTGGTCAAGCCCTGCCCCGCGGCCGCCCTGTCGGCGCGCGTCGGGGCGCTCCTCCGCTCGAAGCGGCTCCGCGAGCGGGCCGAGCGGGCCGAGCGCGTCGCCGCGGTGGAGCGCGATCTGCTGCGCGCCCTCATCGATCAGAGCGGCGACGGCATCATGGCCACGGACGAGCGCGGGGTGCTGCGCATCTGCAACGGCGAGGCCCAGCGCCAGCACGGCGTGTACGCCCGGGACGCGAGCGCCGCGATCGAGGCGCTCCGGGCCAACGGGCTGCTCGCCCTGGACGGGCGCCCGCTGCGCCCCGACGAGGACCCGCTCTACCGCGCGATCCGGGGCGAGAAGGTCGAGAACGCGCGCTGGCTCGTGACGCGCCCGGACGGCTCGATCCGCGCGCTCGCCGGGACCGCGTCGCCGCTCCGGCAGGCCGACGGATCGCCCGCCGGCGCCGTGCTGATCACGCGCGACGAGACCGACGCGCTCGAGGCGGAGCGGGCGCTCCGGGACAGCGAGGAGCGCTACCGGGTGATCATCAGCGCGCTCGAGGAGGGCATCACGCTCCAGGACGAGCGCGGGGTGATCCGCACCGCGAACGCGAGCGCCGAGCGGATCCTCGGGCGGCCCGTGACGCAGATCGTCGGGTCGACGATGCTGGATCCCGCGTGCAGGTTCGTGCGCGAGGACGGCTCGCCGTTCCCGTTCGAGATGTTCCCCGCGCAGGTCGCGCTCCGGACCGGCGCGCCCCAATCGGCCGTCCTGCTCGGGATGGAGCGGCAGGACGGCTCGGTCCTGTGGCTCTCGGTGAACGCGCAGCCGCTCCGCCGCGCGGACGGCGCGGTGGCCGGCGTCGTCTCCTCGTTCTTCGACATCACCGCGCGCAAGCGCGCCGAGGAGGAGCGGCAAGGCCTGCTCGCCGCGGCGCAGGCGGCGCGGGAGGAGGCCGAGGCCGCGAGCCACCTGAAGGACGAGTTCCTGGCGACGATGAGCCACGAGCTGCGCACGCCGCTCACGGCCGTCCTCGGCTGGGTCCGGATGCTGCGCACCGGCAAGCTGGCCGAGGATCGGCGCGACAAGGCGCTCGAGACGGTGGAGCGCAACGCGCAGGCGCAGGCGCAGCTGATCGACGATCTGCTCGACATCTCGCGCATCATGGCCGGCAAGCTCCGGCTGGAGGTGCAGCCGGTCGAGCTCGTGGCCGTGCTCGACGCCGCGCTCGAGGTGGTGCGTCCGGCCGCCGACGCCAAGGGGGTGCGGCTCGAGCCGCTCCTCGAGCCCGGGGTGGGCCCTGTCGCGGGGGACGCGGGCCGGCTGCAGCAGGTCGTCTGGAACCTCCTCAGCAACGCGGTGAAGTTCACGTCGCGCGGAGGGTCCGTGCGCGTCCGGCTCGAGCGCTCCGAGGCGTCGGCCGAGATCGTCGTGTCCGACACCGGCCAGGGCATCGATCCCGCGTTCTTGCCCTACGTGTTCGAGCAGTTCCGGCAGGCCGAGAGCGGCACCACCCGCAAGCACGGGGGCCTGGGCCTCGGGCTCACGATCGTGAAGAGCCTGGTGGAGATGCACGGCGGCACGGTCCAGGCGCTGAGCGACGGCGAGGGGCGGGGCGCGACGTTCATCGTCCGGCTGCCGCTCTCGGTGGCGGCGAGCCACGCCCGGGATCGCCGGGGGATGTCGCTGCCCGGCGCGGGCGGGACCGAGCGCCCTCCGGAGCTCGAGGGCCTGAACGTGCTCGTGGTGGACGACGAGGACGACACGCGCGAGCTCCTCGTCACGATGCTGGAGCAGTGCGGCTCGCACGTGACGGCGGTGGCCTCCACCGCCGAGGCGCTGCTCGCGCTCAAGGCGCTGCGGCCCGACGTGCTCGTGTCCGACATCGCCATGCCCGGCGAGGACGGCTACGCGCTGATCCGCAAGATCCGCGCGCTCCCGTCGGCGGGCGGCGGGCGGACCCCGGCGGTCGCGCTCACCGCGTATGCGCGCACCGAGGACCGCACGCGCGCCCTGCGTGCCGGGTTCAACACCCATGTCCCGAAGCCGATCGAGCCGGCGGAGCTGCTCGCGGTGCTCGCGAACATCGCTGGATCGCGGGGAGAGGTCTAGCTCCGCCCGCCAGCGGTCCGGCCAGGGATGGCGGACTTCTGCGCGGTTTCGCGGCGGCCTCGCGCGGGCGGACCTGGCTTTGTCTCCCCGGGGCGCGAGGCCGGCCTTTCCGTCTCACGATCTCACAGGCATTCGGATAGGCACGTGATGTACGCGGTGCACCCCTCGTCCGCGGCGCATTGCTCCGCGGATGTATCGATGCAAGCGTCGTCCTGGAGCCCGCCAACGCAGTCCCGGCACGCCTGGTTTCCGACGAGCCCCTGCAAGTCGGCGGATCCATCGTCCCCGCAGGCGTCGGTCTCCGCTTCAGCCGTGTCGCAGTCGCTGGCGCACGTAGCGCTCTCCGCACAACCGCACGCCTCCAGCGTCATCTCGAGGAACGCCACGGCCCCCTGCTGGTTGTCCTCGATGCACTGCATGGCGCAGTCAGCGCCGCCGCCCTCGCCGCCGCCACCCTCGCCGCTGCCGCCCTCGCCGCTGCCGCCCGTCCCCGTGCCCGTCGTGACGGTCGAGCTCGACGACGAGGAGGTGGTGGTGCCGGACGCGCCGCCCCCGCCGCCCGCCCCGCCGTCACCGCCCGGGTCGCCGTCATCCGAACAGGCCGCCACCGCGCACGCCGTGACCAGAATCGCTGCGAAGCTGAGACTCTTCATGGAGGTTTCTCCTGACAACAAAGGTTACGCTGCTCCGGCTCGAACGAGACGACGAACGCCGCCGCCCCTGCGGAGCGTCTTCTCCTTCGCGCTCTGGCACCGTGCCGCGGCGCCGAGCGTCTACCCACATCAGCGCTTTACACGATGGTTTCTACCGCGTGCGCGCCAGCACCCCTCGTCGCCGGCATTGGCCATCTGCCATCCGCGCACTCAGCGTGAGCATTCACACAACCGTCCAGCAGATCCGCCGGCGACGTCCTTGTACAGAAGAGCTGATCTTAGCACGTCGAAAACCTGTGCCATTCCGATTCGCCACGTGGAGAACTTGCTCTCCATGGCGGCCTGAAGGGTGGAGCGCTCCCGGAGGGTGATACGGGCGGATGAACCCGAGACGGCGCCGCGGCGATGAGGCCGCTTGCCTATTTGCCGCTGCTGTTCACGACAGCCGTGCTCTCGGTCGCGTGGATCCCGCCGTGAGGCACCCTACCCGCGCCGCGCCTCGGCCAACTCGATAGCTGCGCGGGCGGCTCACTCGCTACGGCAGCTCCGCTCGATGGTGTCCATCAGCTTGAGCACGTCGAACGGCTTGCTGATCACCGCGTCCGCGTCGATGCCGGCGCGGTCCGTCCCGCCGCGCGCGGTCATCACCACGATCGGCATGGAGGCGAGCATCGGGTCGCGCTTCTGCTCGGCCCGGAACTGGAACCCATCCATGACCGGCATCATCAGGTCGAGCAGGACCAGCGAGATGGACGACGGATCGTCCCGCAGGTAGTCCAGGGCCTCGCGCCCGTTCGCGACCGACGCGACCAGATACCCCTCATCTTCCAGGAGCTCGCTCAACGTCTGGCGGATCGCCGCGTCGTCGTCGACGATCAGGATGCACTTGTTGGGACGGCTCATCGTCATGCGCAATCGCTCTCTCCCCGAGCTCTCCCCGAGGCAGCAGGGTCCTGTCGCGCCTCGGCCAGGCGCCGGCCCGCGGCCCGCTCGCGCCGATCGCCTCAGGCGCGCCCGGAGGCCGGCCTGCCCCCCGGCAGCGCGGCGGCAGGGCCGGCCAGCGGCAGGGTGACCTTGAAGGTCGAGCCCTCGCCCAGGACCGAGCTCACCTCGATCGAGCCGTCCAGCGCCTCGACCAGCTGCCTCGTGATGTAGAGCCCCATGCCCAGACCGCCATAGTGCCGCGCCGACACGGCCCGCTCGAACCGCCCGAAGATCCGACCGAGGTTCTCCGGCGCGATCCCGATACCGTGGTCCGCGATCGTGAGCGTGGCGCTCGATCCCGCCGAGTCGACGGCGATCTCGATGGGTTTTCCCTGACCGTACTTGAGCGCGTTCGAGACGAGGTTGTCGACGACCTGCTCGAGCCGCAGCCGATCCCAGTTGCCGGCGCCGTCGTCGCCCGCGCTCACGGTCACCCGGGAGCCGGACTCCGCGATCTCCCCGCCCTCGTGGAAGCGGGCCACCACCTGCCGGACGATCTCCGACAGCCGGACGGGCTCCAGGTCGAGGGCGAGGCGCCCCGCAGAGATCCGGGAGATGTCGAGCAGGTTGTCGACGAGCCGCCTCAGCCGCTCGCCCTGGCGGCGGACGAGCCCGAGCCGGTCGGTGAGCCACGCGAGGCGCTCCTTGTCGGGGCAGAGCTCCGGCGCGCGGCGCGTCAGGATCTGGATCTGCAGCGACAGCGGGGTGAGCGGCGTCTTCAGCTCGTGGGAGGCGATCGAGAGGAACTCGTCGCGCAGCGCGATCGCGCTCTGGGCGTCCTTGTACAGGCGCGCGTTGTCCACGGCGAGCGCGCAGCGGCGCGCGAGCTCCTCCGCGCCCGCGAGGTCCTCCCGGCTGTACCGGCGCCCTGACTGCGCGGCGATGAAGGTGAGCGTCCCGAAGAGCCGCCCCCGCCGCGCCAGCGGGACGCACATGTACGAGCGCCCCCCCATGGCCCGCATCACCCGGAGGTGCTCCTCGTCGTGCGCGATGCCGCGCATGTCCTCCTCCGTGAGGCGCTCGACGAGGAGCGGCTCCCGCTCGATGAACACCCGCGTCGACGGGTGTTCGCGGTTGCCGTCGAGCTTGAGCGTGAAGCGCTTCGCCTCCTCGGCCAGGGCGGCCTGCGAGGGGTCGGCGCAGGCCACGCTCACCCGCCGGAACGTGCCCTCCTCCTCGTCGAGCAGGTCGACGAGGCAGAAGTCGGCGAGGACCGGCACCGCGAGCTGCGCGACCCGGGCGAGCGTCGTCGGGTAGTCCAGCGAATCGGCGAGCACCACGCTCGCCGCGTCGAGGAAGCGGGGCAGCTCCAGCGCGCGCTCCCGCTCCGCGGCCTCGGCCGCCCTCCGCCGCATCCGCGCCATCTCGATCTGCGTCCGGACGCGCGCGAGGAGCTCGCGCGCCGAGAACGGCTTCACGAGGTAATCGTCCGCCCCCGTGTCGAGGCCCTCGACGACCGCATCCTCGCCCGCGCGCGCGGACAGGAGCATCACGGGGACCATGCTCGTCCTCGGATCCGCCCGGAGCTCGCGGAGGAGGGAGACGCCGTCGAGCCCGGGCATGATCACGTCGCTCACCACGAGGTCCGGCGGGCGCGCGAGCGCCGCGTCCAGGGCCGCCCGTCCGTCGGAGACCGCCTCCACGTTCCACCTCGGCGAAAGGAGGTGGACGAGGTAGTCGCGCATGTCCGCGTTGTCGTCGGCGACGAGGACGCTGCCCTCCCGCTCCCCCGGCGCGGCCCCGGCGCGCTCCCCCGGCGCGGCCCCGGCGCGCTCCCCCGGCGCGGCCCCGGCGCGCTCCCCCGGCGCGGCCCCGGCGCGCTCCCCCGGCGCGGCCCCGGCGCGGGCCTCCGGCGCGGCCCCGGCGCGCTCCCCCGGCGCCGCTCCGGCGCGCGCCTCGGGGCCTCCGGGCGCCGCGCCTTTGCGCGCCTGCGGACACCACTGCGACGCCTCCATCACGTGGAGGCTCGTGCCGACCGGCGAGGGCGCGGCCTCCGGGGCGGCCGCGGCGACGCGCTCGGCGGGCAGGTGCGCGTGGCCCCTCGGGATCGACACGGTGAACGCGCTCCCCCGGCCCGGCTCGCTCGAGACGCGCACGGCCCCCCCGTGGACCTTGACGAGCTCCTGGACGAGGGCGAGCCCGATGCCGGTGCCCTCGATGCTCCGGCAGCGCGCGCCGTGGACGCGGTGGAACCGCTCGAAGATGCGCGGGAGCTCGTCCGCCGGGATCCCGGCGCCGGTGTCGCGCACGCACAGCTCGACGTGGTCCGGAGAAGGCTGGAGCGAGACCGCGATCTCCCCTTCGAACGTGAACTTGAAGGCGTTCGACATGAGGTTCGAGACGATCTTCTCCCACTGCGCCCGGTCGACGTAGATGGGCTCCGGCAGCGGCGGGCAGTCCACGACGAGCGACAGGCCCGCGCCCTCGACCAGCGAGCGAAAGGAGCTCGCGAGCTCCGCGGTGAGCCGCGCGAGGTCGGTCGGCTCGAACGTCCGCTGGAGGCGCCCCGCCTCGATGCGGGAGAAGTCGAGCAGCGTGTTGACGAGCCGGAGGAGCCGCAGGGTGCTGCGGCGCACCGCGGCGAGGCCATCGCCCGAGAGCGAGGCGCCGGGGTGGGCCAGCGCGTCCTCGACGCGCCCGAGGATGAGGGTGAGCGGGGTGCGGAACTCGTGGCTCACGTTGGCCACGAACTCCGTCTTGAGGCGGTCGAGCGTCGCGAGCTCGTCCCGGTGCCGAGCGACCTCCCGCTCGAGCCGCCGCTGCTCGGTGACGTCGCGCCCCTCGGCGATCATGAAGACGACGTTGCCTTGCCGGTCCTTGACGGGCTTCAGGTTGAAGTCGATCGTGATGATCTCCTCGCCCCGGTTGCCCCCGAGGATCTCCACGTCGTACCGGACGAACTCGCCGCGCGCCGCGTGCCGCACCGCGTCCTTCAGCCGCTCCTGGGCCTCGGGCGCGCCCTGCCACCAGCGGCAGTCCCAGAACGGCACTCCGTGCACCTGCCCGAGCCCCACGCCGGCGCCGCGGACCGAGGCGTAGTTCGACTCCCAGTTCGTGCCGCGGGCGTCGAGCAGGCCCCAGAACTGGAAGGCGCTGTTCATCGCGACCCGCGCCGCGAGCAGCCGCATCAGCCCGGACTCGCGCCCTGGGCTCGCGCGCGCGAGCTCCTGCCTCAGGAGCTCGGTGTCCTGGAGGAGGCGTTCCTCGGAGTCGTCTACGGGTCTCACGATCGTGAGGTCTTCCAGGCGTTCGATGAAGTCGCGCCCTTCCGCTCGTTCCTCGCTGCACCGCTGTTTCATCCCGTCGCTCATCCCGCCTGCGGCTCCGCTCCACGCAGGAAACAGCTCATCGTGAAGCGCTTAGTGGAGATCGACCTTCGCGCAAGGCCCGATCGCCTGGACGCGGGCGAGCGAGCTTTTGTGGACGGTCGCGATGTCTGGATACGCGGGCGGGCGGGGCTTTGGGGCGCGCTGCGCCGCGTCCGGCTGCCGGCCCGGCCGGCGGCGTGGCGGGCAGCCGGACGCGGCGCCGCGATGCCTGGTAAGCTCGCCGGCCGTCCACCATGAGCGCGCCCCCCGAGGTCGTCGTCGTCGGCAACATCGGCATCGACACGAACATCTATCTTCATGTCGAATCCATCGACTGGAGCGTCGAGGGGAATTTCACCCACAACACGGACTCCGTGGGGCAGGCGGGCGGGTACGCGGGCCTCGGCGCCTGCCGCGCGGCGATGGCGGGCGCGCGGCTCTGCCATTTCAACCTCGGGTGCACGCCGCCCACGGCGTTTTCGGCCGTGCGCGCTGGGCGCAGCGCCCTTTCGCGCGATCACCGAACCCGATACGCTCGGGCACTATGGTCGAAGAGAGCACGCGTCAGGGGCCGCCGGTCGCCGACAGATTGCGTCGCGTCGGCGCGCTGTTCGAGCCCTTCTCGTCGAGCTATGCGGACAGCCCCGCGCTGGCGTTCTATCAGGCGGCGCACCGGGAGGCGCCGGTCGCCTACAGCGAGGCGTTCTCCGCTTACCTCGTCGTGGGGCACGCCGAGCTCACGCAGGTGCTCCGCGAGCCGGTCGGGTTCTCCTCGGCGCACATCCTCGAACTGCCGCCGGATCTGCCGCCGGAGGTGACCGCGGAGCTCCAGCGCGGCATCTACCAGATGCCGCCGGCGCTCTTCAACAACGACCCTCCCGGGCACACGCGCGCGCGGGCGCTCTTCTCCAAGGCGTTCACGCCCGCGCGGGTCGCCTCCCTCGAGCCGACGATCGCCGAGGCGGCGGAGGCGCTGGTCCGCGCGATGGCGCCGGGCGACGGCCCGGTGGATTTGATGCAGGCGCTCGCCTTCCCGCTCCCCTTGCAGATCATCACCGCCCTCATCGGGATACCGCTCGTGGACGCGCCGCTGCTCAGGGCTTGCCAGGACGACCGACTCAAGCTCTACGACCCGGCGCTCGACAAGGCGCGCCAGGTCGAGGCGGCGCGGAGGTGCGTGGCCTACGAGCGATATCTGGCCGACCTCATCGAGCGACGCCGCGGCGCGCCTGCCGACGACCTGATCACCGCCCTCATCGGCGCCCGTGTCGACGGCGAGGCGCCCCTGTCGGTGGAAGAGATGATCTCCCACCTCATCGTCCTGTTCTTCGCCGGCTACGAGACCGTGGCGAGCCTGATCGGCTCGCTCGTGCTCCGCCTGCTCGAAACGCCCGCGCTGTGGGACGCCATCGGCAGCGACCCGGCGCTGCTCCAGGCGGCGATGGAGGAGACGCTCCGGATCGACGCCCCGGTGCAGATGGAGCCGCGGCGCGCGACGGCGCCGGCGGTGGTCGGCGGCGTCGAGATCCCCGCGGGGGCCACGGCGTTCGCCTTCTTCGGCGCCGCGAACCACGATCCGGCGATATTCCCGGATCCGCTGCGGTTCGACGTGAATCGCTTTGCCGCCGGCCCGCGCGCGCGGCACCTCGGCTTCGGCTGGGGTGTTCACACCTGCATCGGCGCCTCGCTCGCGCGCATCGAGGTGCGGTGCGCCGTGCAGGCGCTGCGCGCTGCGTTCCCCGGCCTGCGCCTCGCCGCCGAGGCGCGCCCGAGCTATGCGCCCAGCATGTTCTTCCGGAAGCCCACGTCCTTGCCCGTGACGCTCGGCGCGGCGTGACCGGGCGGCTCCTCCTGCCGGCCGACGGCGAATCCGCGCGGGCGGGCGCCGGCGACGCGCGCGGCCATCGACTATCCTCGCGCCGATGCCCCGTCGCCTCAGCCTCGCCGCCGGCGCGGCGCTCGCCGCCGCGCTCGTCTCGTCGCCCGGGCTGCTGTCGTGCGCCCGGCCCCGGCCCCGGCCCTCCGCGCCTTCCCCTTCCCCTTCCCTTCCCCCTCCCGCCGCGCCCCCCTCGCCCTCCGCGCGGCCAGCGGCGGCGCCGCCGGCCGACGGCGCACGCCGCCGCGCCCGCGAGCTCGGCATCGTCATCGGCCGCCTGCCCACGGGCAGGCTGAACGCGATCACCGATGTCCCCGGCGTGCGGGTCGGGCACGTCACCCACCATCGGGGCGCTGGCCGGCTCGTCCCGGGCAAGGGGCCGGTGCGGACCGGCGTGACGGTCATCCTGCCGACGTCGGACGACTTCTGGCACCACAAGCTCCCTGCCGCGAGCTTCGTCCTGAACGGCAATGGGGAGATGACCGGGCTGCACTACGTCAACGAGTTCGGCGTCCTCGAGTCGCCCATCGTCTTCACCAACACGCTCGCCGTGGGCCGCGCGTTCGACGGGGCGGTCCAGTACATGCTCCGGCGTTATCCGGCCATCGGCATCGACGAGCCCACGGTGGGGCCCATCGTCGGCGAGTGCGACGACAGCGCGTTGAACGACATCCGGGGGCTGCACGTGTCGGCCGAGGACGTGCTCACGGCGGCGGAGCAGGCGGCGGACGGGCCTGTCCAGGAGGGGGCGGTCGGCGGGGGAACGGGCATGATCTGCTACGATTTCAAGTGCGGAATCGGCACGGCCTCGCGCGTCGTGCCGGAGGCCGCCGGCGGGTTCATCGTGGGCGCCATCGTGCAGGCCAATTTCGGGGCGCGGGGCGAGCTGCGGATCGACGGCGTGCCGGTCGGCCAGGAGATCCGCGACCTCTTGCCCGTGCCGGACTACCACAGCGAGGGCTCGCTGCTCGCCGTGGTCGCGACCGACGCGCCCCTGTCGGCGCGGCAGCTCGGGCGGGTCGCGCGCCGCGTCTCGCTCGCGGTGGGGCGCACGGGCACGATCTCCCGCGACGGGAGCGGCGACCTGTTCCTGGCCTTCGCG
Source organism: Sorangium sp. So ce296 (assembly GCF_051529605.1). Lineage (NCBI taxonomy): Bacteria > Pseudomonadati > Myxococcota > Polyangiales > Polyangiaceae > Sorangium > Sorangium sp. So ce296. The sequence continues at coordinate 10,837,694 of NZ_CP150325.1, read as the reverse complement.
ACGGGCAACCGGATCGCGGCCGAGCCGAGGGAGCTGACCCGGACCCTCCGCGAGGTGGACGACGGGCGCCTCAACCCGCTGTTCCAGGCGGCCGTGGAGGCGGTGGAAGAGGCGATCCTCAACGCGCTGACCATGGCGACGACGACGTTCGGGCAAGACGACCACGTCGCTTACGCCATCCCGCTCGACCGGCTGCGCGAGGTGATGAGGAGGTACGGGAGGCTCAGGGAACCGGAGCCACCGGTGCGAGAGGCGCGCTGAGCCGGATCTGCTCAGCGCGCGGGGCGCTGCCTTTCGTAGGGTTCAGCGCGCGGATCTGCTCCGGCGTCGGTGGAGGAGCGCAGCGTCGGCCTGCCCTCCGAGGAGAATTGATTGATAGGTCTTCATGGGTCGGCGCAGGGGTATGCGCTGACGACGAGGCCCACGCCGTACTGCCCTACCGAGCGCAGCACGCCCGGTTCGAGCTCGATGGATCTGGCGCTCATGGCCTCGATGAACAGCGCGAAGTCGACCACCGCCGTCGCCCCGGATTGTACCAGCGCAGCGACCTGCGGCGCGAGCGAGAGAAACACCCTCATCGCCTCTTCGACCGCGAGCGACGTGTCCTCGTTCTCCGCCAGCAGGACGTTGCACCCGGAGGTCGCGCTGACCTTGCCGCCGTGTCGCCGTTCGCCCGCGCGCCAGACCTGCTCGAGGGCGGTCTCTGGAATCCACGTAAGGCACTGATCCACATCGAGATGTTTCCCCTGAATCCTGAGCACGACCGTGGTCACACCGGCACCCCCTCTTCTGCCACTGCCGCGGGAAGTGGCCCCGTTTCAGGAGAAAAGCACCATGGCGCCAAGGAGGAGAGAGGAAGCACGTCCCGGCATTTTTCCCTCTACTCCTCTGGTTTCTTGGCGTCTTGGTGGTTCGCTTCGCAGCCCGACTTCCCGCAGTAGTGCTACCACGCCCCCGCTCCCCATCGCCGGCCTTTCCGTCTCCCGGTACGGACCGGTGACCTGGGTAACGGTTCAGACCGGGAGCCTGGGTAGCACCCGGACGGACCGGGAGCCTGGGTGACACATGTCGTAGAGGGTCGGCGACGGAGGATCGCTGGTGCCCTGGAAAGAGACATGTTCAGTGGACGAGAGGCTTCAGTTCATCGCGCAGGTCAACGAGTCGGACGAGACGTTCGCGGAGCTGTGCCGACGGTTCGGCATCAGCCGGAAGACGGGGTACAAGTGGGTGGAGCGCTACGAGCAATCCGGACCTCGTGGTCTGGAGGAGCGGCGGCCCGTGGCGCACACGTTCCCGCATGCGACGCCAGCGGCGATCGTCGACGCGCTGGTCGAGCTGCGGAAGGTGCGACCCACCTGGGGTCCGAAGAAGCTGCGCGCCCGGCTGGAGAGCATGGGCCTTGAGGGGCTGCCGGCGACGAGCACCATCGGCGAGCTGCTCAAGAAACACGGGCTGATCCGGCCCCGGCGGCGCCGCGTGGTGATGCCGACGTCAGCGATGCCGTCGACGCTGGCTCCAGCGGAGCAGCCTAATGACACATGGTGCGTCGATTTCAAGGGGCACTTTGCGCTTGGCGACAAGACCCGGTGCCACCCGCTGACGTTGACGGACCAGGCGTCGCGGTACTTGCTCAAGTGCGAGGGCGTAGCGAAGCCGGACGAGGCCTCGGTGCGGCCGCACTTCGAGCGCGCGTTCCGCGAGTTCGGGCTGCCGAACCGTATCCGCTCGGACAACGGCCCGCCGTTCGCCACGCTGGGCATCGGAGGGCTCTCGGCGCTGTCGGTGAGCTGGATCAAGCTCGGCGTGGCTCCCGAGCGCATCGAGCCCGGCAAGCCGCAGCAGAACGGCCGTCACGAGCGCATGCACAAGACGCTGAAGGCGGAGGCGACATCGCCGCCCGGAGCCACGCTCGCGGCGCAGCAGCGCGTCTTCGACCGCTTCCGGCACGAGTACAATGACCAGCGGCCCCACGAGGCGCTCGGCCAGAGGACGCCGGCTTCGCGCTACACGCCGTCGCGGCGGACGATGCCGAGCAAGCCCTCCTCGCCGGAGTATCCGGACACGATGGCCGTGCGACGCGTGGGGGACATGGGACGGCTGCAGTTCGGTGGCGCGAACACCTTCGTCTCCAAGCTGATCGCCAACGAGCCCGTGGGGCTGCTTCCGATCGCCGACGACGTCTGGGAGCTGTACTACGGGCCGGTTCTGCTCGCGCAGGTCACCTTGAAGAACAAGGAGCTGCAGCTCGCCAAGGCACGGTGACCTGCGCGCACTCACGCCGGAACGTGAGGAGAGGCTCGCGTGTACCGAGACCGCGGGAAGCGGTTCGTGTATAGATCCTGGCGGTCCGAGAGAGCGCGGTGAGCGTGTCGCGTCGACGAGGATCCGGCCTCTGTTTCCAGTCCTCCCGGAGCAGCGGCCCGTAGCTCTAAGGAAGTGTCACCGCGGCTCCCGGTCAGAAGTGTTACCAGGGCTCCGCTCGTACAGCCTCCCCGCCTGCTGCGCTCACCTCCCCACCTCCGACGCTCGCCTCCCCGCCTCCGGTGCCGTCACCCCCGGCTCGCCCGACTCGCCCCCCCGCCTCCGCCATCTCGCTCCCCACCTCGCCGGACTCATCCCCCGCCTTGCCCGGCTCGCCCCCCGCCTCGCCCCCCGCAGTCCCCGCGGGGCACGCGCCCTCCGAGCCGGGGATGGCCCTCGCCGCCCCGGGGGCTCCCGCCGCCGCCCCCCGGCGACCCACCGCCGTGCCGGGGGCTCCGCGCCACGCCCCCCGGCGCCGTCCCGCAGGACCCCGGCGCACTCCTCCCGAGCGCGGTCCTCTGGCGAAGGGCCCGCGCCGCGCGTTCCCCCATCTCGCGAGACCGACGCGCCCCTGTCCGCGCGGCAGCCCGCGGAGCCGCGGGGGTCGGTCGGAGGAGAAGGCGTGTGAATGTTCGATCCCAGAGGCGCATCTGACTCGCCCACCCGCCTCAGCAGCGAGCGCCAGGCGAGCTGGCGTCTCATCCATTCTTCTGGAGGGAATGTTGATATGGCAATCGGCAAGACGAGGACGAGCGTTCTGTCGGCGATGGGTCTGGTCCTCTGCGCCGCGCTGCTGCCGGTCGGCGGCTGCGCGCAGCATGGCGACCCCCTCGACGCGGGAGAAGCCGACGGCTCCCGCCTGGGGATCGCGCGCTTGAGCGTCCAGGCAGCGCCGACGACCGCGGGCGACATCACACGGGTCACCGTCACCGTTCTGAGCGGCCCCGAGGCCGAGCTCGCGCGCGATCCCGACGGCAACTTCAGCGGCACCCTGCTCTTGCCCGAGGGCTCGCACCAGCTCGTCGGCAACGCCTTCGTCGGAGACCAGCTCGTCGGCACCAGCGCTCCGGTCTCGGTCGAGATCCAGGGCGGCGCAGCGACGCAAGCCATCCTCCGGATCCTCGATCTCGCGGAGGCACACGACATCGAGCACAGCCCGATCGTGCTGGGCCTGACCTACCCGCTCTCGACCGTGGTGAACCAGCCGGCGCAGCTCTCGATCTCCGCGGTCGATCTGGACGACGACGCGCTCGCCGTCGAGTGGACCAGCGACTGCGCCGATGGGGTGTTCTCGGCGCCCACGGCGTTCGTGACCGACTTCACCAAGCCCGCCGCCGGCACCTGTGAGGTGAGCGTGAGCGTGACAGACGGCGAGCTCTCCGCGAGCGAGACGTTCTCGATCATGATCTTCGAGGAGAGCCAGGCCCAGGGCGCCGTGATCATCGACGGCCGATTCATCGCCAGGCCAGAGATGCGCCTGACGTTGCAGTGGCCTGATGCTTCCTGCTTCGTCAACTCGTACCTCGCCGACGGCACCTGCCAAGAGCCCATCACGGCGCCCGGTCGCGTCGAGCTGCTCTTGCGCGTCGAGTGGGGCGATTCGTCTCCTGGGCCGGTCGAGGTCACCGACAGCTGCGGTGGCGCCATCACGTACACCGGTCTCTCTTACTATCACAGGTACGACTGGCAGCCGCCGACGGCTCAGGCTGCGTGCTCGATCACGGCGCGCTCCACGAACGGCGACGGCCTGAGCGGCCTGCTGTCAGCCGCCGTCCTGGTACGCCCGGAGCAGGCCGAGTAGCGGGAGGCGCGTCGAGGGCGATTTCACCACGACATTGACGCGATCGCCTGCGCTCTGCGGGACGTGCCCTGCCCGCTCGACCCTCACCGGCGTGACTGCGCCGGGGCACCCGCCGCCCGGCCGCTCCCGGCCTGCCACCCCTGTCCTGCGCGCGCCGCAGCAGCCGATCACCACCCGGCTGCTGCTGAGGCAGCAGCGGAGCCCCCTGCCGCACGCCCGCGCCGGCCGCAGCGCTGGCCCGATCGGTGCTTGGGCCCGCCGCGGCGGATCCCCGATGAGCACCCCTGCGACGCCGTCCCCACACCTCGCCTCCGAGATCGACGACGTCGCCGACGTCCTGGTGATCGGCGGCGGCCCCGCCGGCGCGTGGGCCGCGCTCGGGGCCGTCGCGAGCGGCGCGCGCAGCGTGGCGCTCGTCGACAAGGGATACTGCGGCACCTCCGGCGCCACGGCCCCCGCGAACACCGGCGCCTGGTACGTGACGCCCGAGGGCGACGCGCGCGAGCGCGCCATCGAGGCGAGGTTCGCGCGGAGCGGCGGGCTCGCGCACCGCGACTGGATGGCGCGCGTCCTCGACGCGACCTGGGAGCAGATCAACCGCCTCGCCGAGTGGGGCTATCCCTTTCCGCTGGACGACAGCGGCCTTCAATACCGCGCCAACCTGCGGGGCCCCGATTACATGTATTTCCTGCGACGCCAGCTCCGGCGCGCGGGCGTCCGCATCCTCGACCACGCCCCTGCCCTCGAGCTCCTCGCCAGCGACGGCGTGGTCGCCGGCGCGGCCGGCCACGCCCGCCAGCAGGACGCCGCGTGGCGCATCCGCGCCGGCGCCGTGGTGCTCGCCAGCGGCGGCTGCGCGTTCCTCAGCAAGGCGCTCGGCTGCGACGTCAACACCGGAGACGGCACCCTGATGGCCGCCGAGGTGGGCGCCGAGCTCTCCGGGATGGAGTTCTCGGCGCAATACGGGATCAGCCCCGCCTACGCCTCGGTCACCAAGGGGCTGCCCTATTTCTGGGCGACCTTCACCACCGAATCGGGCGAGATCATCGACAGCCGGGGCAATCGCATGCTCGCGGTGGCCAGGGCGCTGCGCCACGGACCGGTGTACGCGGTGCTCGACCGCGCCGGCCCCGAGATCCAGCGCTGGCTGCGCGACGGACAGCCGAACTGCTTCCTGCCCCACGATCGGCTCGGGATCGACCCCTTCAAGCAGCGGTTCCCCGTCACCCTCCGCTCGGAGGGCACGGTGCGCGGCAGCGGCGGGATCCGCATCGTCGACGACGGGTGCGCGACCGGCGTCCCGGGGCTCTACGCCGCGGGCGACGCGGCCTCGCGCGAGCTCATCGTCGGCGCCTCGAGCGGCGGCGGGAGCCCCAACGCGGCCTGGGCCATCTCGAGCGGCACCTGGGCGGGCCGCGCCGCCGCGCGCTTCGCGCAGCGCCTCGGCGACCGCGCCGCCGCGCGGGCCGCGCGCCCCGCCGGGACCGTCGGCCTCCGGCCCGGCGGGACAGCGGGCGGGCTCGGCGCCAAAGAGATCATCGACCTCGTCCAGCAGGAGGTGCTGCCGCTCGACAAGAACCTCTTCCGCCGGCGCGATCGGCTCGCGGCCTCGGTCGAGCGGCTCGACGGCGCGTGGCGCGACGCCGAGGCGCACCTCCACGCCGCAGGCGCCGCCCGGGTCCGCGCGCGCGAGGCCGCCGCGCTGCTGGCCACCGCGCGGTTCTGCTACAGGAGCGCCCTCGCGCGCGCCGAGTCCCGGGGCCTGCACCAGCGCACCGACCTGCCGCACACCGACCCGGACCAGGCCCACTGCCTCGCGACCGGCGGGCTCTCGTCCATCTGGGTCGAGCCTCGCCGGCCCACGCACGGGTCCGGCCCGCCCGCCCCTGACGCCTCTGACGCCCCTGATCGAGGAGACCTCGCATGATCGAGCTCTTGAGCGACGCCCGCTGCATCGACTGCAACCTCTGCGTCAAGGTCTGCCCCACGAACGTCTTCGAGGCGCGGCCGGGCGAGGCGCCCGTCATCGCGCGCCAGGAAGACTGCCAGACCTGCTTCATGTGCGAGCTCTACTGCCCGACCGACGCGCTCTACGTGAGCCCGCTCGCCGAGCGCCGCGATCCCGTCGCCGAGGAGCGGCTGGCGCAGGATGGCCGCCTCGGGAGCTACGCGCACCACCTCGGGTGGCGCGCCGCGCGGCCCGGCGGTACGGATCGCGACCCCACGTTCCGGTTCCGCGCCGTGACGGCCGGGCAGTGAACACAACAGCGTGACGCTCCCTGCGCCGGCGCTCTCCCTGCCCGCGCGGGGCGGGCGCCGCGCGGGGTGGAAGAGCAGACGACCGTCGGCCCATGAGGGCGCGCGAGGCGCCCAGGACAATGCGGTGGAATCCAAGACCTCTCTGCAGCGCGCCCCCGGCGCTCCGGCGCTGCCGGACACGCCCTTTCGGTTCATCCTTCATTTCGTCCGCCGATACCGCGCCTGGTATCTGGCGATGTTCGTGTTCGAGTCGGCCCACGCCTCGTTCGGGATCATGATCCCTTATGCCATCGGGCAGGTGATCAAGGGCGTGACGCAGGCGCCGGACGGCGACCGGGCCGCGCTGAGCGGCCAGCTGCGCAGCCCGCTGACGCTGTTCGTCGCGCTCATCGCCGGCGAGTTCCTGTTCAGCCGCGTCGCGGGCCTCTGCCAGATCCTCGTCGGGCCGTGGCAGCGCCAGAACGTGACCCGCAATCTCTACGCCTACCTCCAGCACCACTCCCACCGGTACTTCAGCAACAACTTCGCCGGGGCGCTCGCGCACCGCATCAGCGAGACGTCGATGGGCGTCTCGCAGACGCTGTGGGCCATCCTGTTCGACTTCTGGCCGATCGCCATCGTCTTCTCCGTCTCGATCGGCCTGCTCTACCGCGCTCACCCGGAGCTCGCGGCGTTCGTCTCGGCCTGGGCGGCGCTGTTCGTCGGCATCTCGTACTGGCTCGCGACCCGCTGCCAGCCGCACGCGGTGCGGGCCGCGGGCGCGCGGAGCGAGACCACGGGCAAGGTCGTCGACTCGGTCACGAACCTCACGAGCGCGCGGCTCTTCGCCCGGCTCGGCTTCGAGCGCGAGTACCTCGACGAGCAGCTCGTCCGGGAGCTCCGGGCGGTGCGCCGGTCGAACTGGTACTCCGAGCGCGTGCGCTGGTTCCAGTTCGCGTCGGCCGCGCTGCTCAAGGTGGGGACGCTCTACTACGCGCTCGCGCTCTGGCAGCGCGGCGCCATCGGCGTCGCCGAGTTCGTGATGGCGACCAGCCTGTCGCTCCTCATCATCAACGAGGCGCGCAACCTGAGCCGCCGCTTCCTCGAGTTCTTCGAGTTCGTCGGCAACGTCGCGAACGGGGTGAACACCATCATCCGCTCCCACGAGCTCGTCGACCGGCCGGGCGCCGTCGCGCCGCGCATCGAGCGCGGCCGGATCGAGCTCCGGAACGTCACCTTCGGCTACACGCCGGACGACACGATCTTCGAGGGGCTCAGCGTGACGATCCCGCGCGGCCAGCGGGTCGGGCTCGTCGGCTTCTCCGGCTCCGGCAAATCGACCTTCGTCAACCTCATCCTGCGCCTCTACGACATCGACTCCGGTCAGATCCTGATCGACGGCGTGGACATCCGCGACATGACGCAGGACGCGCTGCACGCGCAGCTCAGCCTGATCCCGCAGGACCCGAGCCTCTTCCACCGGACGCTCCTCGACAACATCCGCTACGGGCGCCTCACCGCGACCGACGAGGAGGTCGTCGAGGCGGCGCGCAAGGCGCGCGCGCACGAGTTCGTCGCGCAGATGAAGGACCAGTATCGCTCCATGGTCGGCGAGCGCGGCGTCAAGCTCTCGGGCGGCCAGCGCCAGCGCATCGCCATCGCGCGGGTCATCCTGAAGGACGCGCCGATCCTCATCCTCGACGAGGCGACGTCGAGCCTCGACTCCATCACCGAGAAGGCTATCCAGGACACGCTCGACGGGGTCATGAAGGGCAAGACGGTGCTCGTCGTGGCCCATCGCCTCTCGACGATCGTCCACCTCGATCGCATCCTCGTGTTCGACGACGGCCGGATCATCGAGGACGGCACCCACGCCGAGCTGCTGGCGCGGAACGGAGCCTACAAGCGGCTCTGGAGCAAGCAGTCGGACGGCTTCCTGCCCGACGGGGGCGCCGAGGAGCGCCGGGGGGCGCCGCGGGCCCAGGCGGCCCCGGCGCAGAGCGCGGTCCCGGCCACGTGAGGCGCGGCGCGCGGGCGGCTCAGGCGGGCGGCGGCGCCGCCGCCGGAGGCGCCGCCGCTACCGGAAGGTCCACGGCTGCGGCTGGTCCATGCGGGCGCGGAGGCCCTCCTCCCAGCGGACGAGCCGCGGCGTGAGCCACGCCGCCCCCGTGGCCAGCGCGACGCCGGCGACCACGTCGACCGCGTAGTGCCAGCGGAGGAGCATGGTGGAGATGATGATGTTGAAAGAGAAGAACGCGGCCACCACGGCCAGCCAGAAGAGGCGCCGGTCCGTGCGCGCGCGGTGGAACGTGTACAGGGCGAACCAGAGCGGCGCGGCCGTGTGCAGCGAGGGAAAGACGTCCTTCATGGCGCCGCCGGCCTGCACGATGCTGCTCACGCACCCCCAGAAGAAGCCGCCGTCGAGCGGCCCCTGATAGAGGTGGCTCAGCGCCTGGATCGGGCCGTACGCCGGGACCGCCATGTAGCCGAGCTGGCCAACGCAGTAGACGATCGACGTGCCGACCGCGTACTCGGTCGTGCCGCGGCCGGGGCGGGCCACCCAGACCGCCAGCACCATCGAGGTGAAGCAGATGAAGAAGTAGCTGAAGTAGAAGAAGGAGAACCACTCCACGATGGGGCGCGTGTTGAAGCGCTCCATCCAGAGCGCCGGCTCGAACCGGAAGAGGAGGAGGTCGAGCTGGAGGAGCTCCGCGTCGAGGCTGTCGCTCCGGACCGTCGGCAGGATGGTCCGGAGCGAGAGGTAGTTGAGGAGGAAGGTGCCGACGAGCGAGAGCCGGTAAACCACGCTCCGCAGCAGGCTGGGCACGAACGTCGCGCGGCGCACGAACACGCAGAGGGACACGAGCGCGGCGATGGCGGCCAGATTGCGGTGCACGCACTGCGCTTGCACCTCGGAGGGCGGCGCGCCGAGCAGGCAGACCGTCGTCACGACGAGGTAGCCGATGAGGATCGCGTCCTGGAGGGCGAACACGGCGACCAGGCCGCGCAGCGCGTCCTTCAGGAGCGTGCCGGGGCGCTCGATGTCGACCAGGCCGCGGGAGCCGGCGACTTTATCACAGTCCGTTGTCAGCCTCTCTTGCATACGGGAATGTTCCAGGGATGGCGTGATGCGCGCGTGGGTCGCCTACGTCCGTTGCGTCCGTTGCGTCAGGTCGCTGTGTATCACGTGTGGCGTCGCCGTGACATCCGTGACGAGCGCGCGCGCGCGCATCTTGGAGAGCAACTCGGAGGCCACGCGGACGTCGAGTTTTTGACGGGCTGCTTCGCGTTGCGCGACAGCCGCGGGCGCCGCGCCGCGCGCCGGAGCGACGCGCCCCGGGCGCGGCCCGACGCCGCGCCGCGCGTGCGAACGCGCAGCGCGCCGCTTCGCGCGTGCGAACGCGGCGACGCAGCGGCGCAGCTCCTACGCGTCCCACCGTGCGCTTTCGCTTTCTGATCCTCACTGCCGAGCTCCGGAGCGCGCAGAATCTGCGCGACTGCAGCTCCGCAGGATCTGCGCGCTCGCCGTACCCACCGCGCCTGTCGGGCGCCGGTGATGCGGTGATCACGATCGCGAGAAGCGCAATGTCGACCCGCCGAGGGCGCGCCCGGGCGAGCGTCGCTTCGCGGCGTGCGCGTCGCTCGCGCTGCGCCTCCCCGAGCGGCGTGCACCTCGGCCTGACGATGGGCCTTGAGCGGCGTGCCCGTCGCGGTCAGGACGCGCGGCCGCTCTCGATCGTCAAGGCCCACCCGCGCTGGCCCCGGCGATCCCGATGGCGGCGCGGCGCCGTGACGGCGTCGCGGTGCGGTGTCGCGCGGTATCGCGCGGTGGAGCGTCACGGTGGGTAAGGCACGGTGAGGCGACGTGGATGACTTTCCCGCCTTCCCACCTTCTCGTCTTCTTCGGCGATCTCTCCGGATGAACGGCGGCGCACCGCCGGCCGCGCGGCGCCGACGGGGAGCGCGGCCAGCCGCCTCGTCCGCGCGACGGCGAGCGCTGAAGGCCAGACGCAACGCGCTGAGCTCGTGAGCTCGCGCGCGTCCGCTCGCCGCGGATCTCGGCGGCGCGCGGACGAGGCGCGATGGCCCGCGCGCCCACGGCCGGTGGGGCAGTCTGCCGCGACGCGGATCTCCTGCTGAAAACCTGGATCGGCCAGGCTGAGCAGCGCGCCTCGCGAGCTGAGCGGCGCAGAAGCCCGCGATCCGCGTCGCGACGCGTTTGCGCCGACGCGCACCGTTGTCGTTCGCCCTGGGCGAGACGCCCCCGGGACGACCGCGGGCTCGCGCGGCGATCCCCGGGAGCTCTCGCTGGATCCGCGCTGGAGAGGCCCAATTTCCATGGGTTCTACTCCATGGCATCCACGTTGCAGTTACCCCTCCAGCCGACATCGTTCAGCGAAGATCGGGCGGGGTGCCGCAGCTGCGTTGTCCCGCGCCGGCGCCGAGCGATGCGCCAGACACCAAGGAGACCTATCATGGCACAGCAACAAGGGCAGAGCAGCAGTCGTGGGTTCGCGGCGATGGACCAGAAGCAGCAGCGTGCCATCGCGAGCATGGGTGGCAAGGCCGCGCACGAGAAGGGCACAGCCCACGAGTTCAGCTCCGAGGAGGCCCGCGCCGCGGGCCGCAAGGGCGGCGCGGCCGTGAGCCGGAACCGCGAGCACATGGCCGCGATCGGCCGCAAGGGCGGCGCGGCCGTGAGCCAGAACCGCGGGCACATGGCCCAGATCGGCCGTAAGGGCGGCGAGGCGCGCGGCGACGGCTCGAGCAACGCGAGCGCCGCGCAGGCCGAGGGCGAGCGCGAGCAGGGCGGCAGCCACGAGCAGCACGTCCAGGCCGGCCAGCAGAGCCACGAGGCCCACTGATCGGCGCCGCCGCTGCCGGCGGCCCCGGCGCGCGGGTACGCGCGGCAGCTGGGGCCGGCGCGCAGGTACGCGCGGTAGCTGGGCTCGCCACCTGCTCGCGCGCACCGCCCCGCGGAGCTCGATGAAGCTCCGCGCGGCCGTTCGAGGGCGTCAGGGCGAGAGGGTGACGAGGAAGACGTCGCCGTTGTTGCGATCGCGCGCGGGCGCGCTGTGCTCGAGGGCGGGGAGCCCGCCGCCGAGCTCGAGCCGCTCGCCGCAGAAGAGGCCCGCCACCACCGTGTTTCCGCCGGCGGTGACCGCCTGCGCGGTGGCGTACGAGAAGAACTGATCCCGGTAGACATCGGACCAGAGCTCCTCGGAGAAATCCGGGCTGAGCTTCGCGACGAACGCGTCGCCCGTCGAGGGCGCGCCGACCGAGAGGGGCTCTCCGCCGAGCGAGAGCGACCTCGTGAAGTAGCCGCTCAGCACGTGGTTGCCCCAGGGATCCTGCGAGAAGCCCCACACGAACTCGTCGCCGTCGGACAGGAACGCGCGCGCGGCGAGCGGCTCCCCCGCATCGGCGTCGAGCCGGGCGACGTAGAGGTCGTATCCCGCCGCCTCGGTGTGCTCGACGTCGATGGAGCCGACCCGGAACGGCGCCCGGTGGTTGCCGAGGACCACGGGGTGGCCGTCGACGCCGACGCTGACGTACTTCGCGTACTGCTCGCCGGCGGCGCCCAGCGAGCTCGCCCAGACCAGGCTGCCCGACGCCAGATCGAACCGGGCGACGAGCCCGTCGATGCTGTAGATCGGCTCGCCGCCGCCGCCGGCGCCGCCGGCGCCCGACGTCACGCCGCTGACGGCGCTCTCCAGGAGCCGGTGGTCGATCGCGAGCCTGCCGCCGAACGCGCCGGCCACGTAGAGGGCCGAGCCGCTGGTCGCGAGGCTGGCGAGGCGCTGCCAGCTCTCGAGGGACCCGAACCGCTTGCTCCAGAGGTGGCCGCCGGCGACGTCGAGCTTCGCGACGACGGCGGCGTCGCTGCCGGTGCCCGTGAGCTCGGCCCCGGGATCCTCGCTGAAGTTGATGGCGCCGTCGGCGACGCCGAGGACCACGATCTCGTCCTCCGCGGTGACGGCCAAGGCCGAGGCGTACTGGTCGACCGCGTCGCCGAAGCGCTTGCTGAAGAGGTGGTTGCCGTCGGGGTCGAGCTTGGCGACGAAGATGTCCCGCTCGCCGGCGCTCACGAGCGCCGTGCCCGGGTCCGCGCCGAAGTTGAGGGTCCCCTCGAACTCGCCGGCGATGACGATGTTGCCGTTCGAATCCGTGGCCACCGCGATCGCGTATTGATCCGACGCGTCGCCGAAGCGCTTGCTCCAGAGGTGGCCCCCGGCCGGGTCGAGCTTCACCACGAAGATGTCGTGTTGGCCCGCGCTCACGAGGCGGTCGGCGTCGCCGCCGAAGTTGATCGCGGTCTGGAAGCCGCCGACCAGGACGACGTTCTCGCCCTGATCCGCCGCGATCGCCTCGACGCGCTCGCCCCTCTCCTCGCCGGCGCTGGCGCCCCAGAGCGCGTCTCCGAGGAACTCGGGAGGCTCGCCGCCGCCGCCTTCGCCGCCTTCGCCGCCGCTGCCGCCGGCGCCGCCGAAGCCACCGACGCCGCCCGGCCCGGCGCCGCCGGTGCCGCCCGCGCCGCCGAAGCCGCCGACGCCGCCCGGCCCGGTGCCGCCGGTGCCGCCAGCGCCGCCTTGCCCGCCGGCGCCGCCCGCGCCGCCCGAGCCGCCGGCGCCGCCCGCGCCGCCCGAGCCGCCGGCGCCGCCCGCGCCGCCTTGCCCGCCGGCGCCGCCCGCGCCGCCCGAGCCGCCGGCGCCGCCCTCTCCGCCGAAGCCGCCTTGCCCACCGTCGCCGCCCGCGCCACCGGAGCCGCCTTGCCCGCCGGATCCACCGTCGCCACCGCTGGCCCCCGCGCCCCCGTCCCCGCCGGCGCCCCCGTCCCCGCCGACGCCGCCCTCCCCGCCGACACCGCCCTCACCGCCGCCGCTCGATGAAGCGGTGATGCCATCGTCAGGCTCCGAGTCGCAGCCGCCGCAGCCCACGGGGAGCCCCATGCTCGTCAGCAGAGCAATCTGGGCCACTCTCGTCACGAAGCGCTCTCTCATCATTCCTCCATGTCTCGACGAAGAACCCTCGCCGCGAGGCGTTCGGTGGAGCCAAGGATGGTCCGGTACCCCATCGCTGTGGGGTGTCGAACGTCCTATCCGCTGTGTCGTGAAGCTGGAGTACGCGTGCCCGCCGTTCGAATCAACAGCTGTCTCGGCGAAATCCGGGGCGACAACCTGCTACCTCCGGTTCCGCCTCCACGGCACGTCCCGATTCCACAGCGCGCCGCGGTTCGCCTCAGCGCCCGTCCCGCGCTTCGCTCCCCCAGCTCGAGCGCGCGCACCGCGCGTCGCTCCCCCACAACGATGCGCGCCGGCGCTCGACGCGCGGCCGCCCTGCCCGGTGCAGCTTTGTCCCATTGTGGCGGAATGCCTCACCGCGCCCACGCGCGAAGGCGGGACGTCCTCGGCCGCGCGCGCCGTGCGGGGCGGCGGGCGGCCGCGGTACGCGATCTGCATCGTGCAGCAGCCTGATGCAGACGGCTTGGCTTCGGAGCGCGGCGATCCTCGGTGCGCTCGCGCTCTCCGCGTGCAGCGGCGACAAGAGCCGCGCGCGGGAGAGCGCCGGCGCGCCCGAGGGCGGCGTCGCGCCGCCGGCCGCCGCGCCGCAGCCGGGCGCGCCGGAGGACGCGGCGCGCGGCAGCGCCGGGCCGAAGCAGGCGTCGCCGTTTCGCGTGGCCACCTACAACGGCGGGCTCGCGATGGGCGTGCTCAAATACGTCGACGAGCGGGCGGAGCCGCTCATCCGCGCGCTCGCCGAGCAGCCCGCGGACCTGCTCTGCGTGCAGGAGTTCTGGCTCGAGGAGCACTGGCAGCGGCTCGTCTCCGCCACGTCCAGCGCCTTGCCGCATACCTTCCGGCTGCCCCCCGGCCACGAGGACGGCGGCTGCACGCAGCAGGAGACCGAGCCGCTCGTCGCGTGCGCCGCGAAGAGCTGCGCCGGCCTGACCCAGCACGCCTTGCTCCCGTGCCTCCTCCAGAGCTGCTCGGCGAGGCTCACCAGCCTGTCGCCCGACTGCTTCAACTGCCTCTCCGCGAACCCGCGGCAGGGGCCTGACGAGCTTGCTCGAGCGTGCCTTCGCACACGCACGAACAGCGCCGCCGGCGCGCGTCCCCCCGCGCGCGCCGGCGGCGCGACGGCCGTGGAGGCCTACGCCGGGGCCTCCGGCACCGCCATCCTGACGAACGCCGAGATCCTCGAGCGCGACGCGCTGGTGCTCCCGTCCGCGATCGATCGGCGCGCCGTGCTCTATGCCCGCATCTCGCCCCCTTCCGTCGGCGAGCTCCACGTCTTCTGCACCCACCTCACGGCGAGCCTGGAGGGCGTCCCGCACCCCCGCAACACGTCGTGGCAAAAGGACCAATCCGCGCAGATCGACGCGCTCCTCGACTACATCGATCGGAAGACGGGCGGCCGCGGCGCGACCGCGCTGCTCGGCGATCTCAACACCGGCCCGGCAAAAGCGCCCTCGATCTCGGCGCGCCTGCCCGCCCATTACGACCGGCTGCTCGCGCGCGGCTTCGTGAACCCCTACGCGTCCCAGGAGGACGCGAAGTGCACGTATTGCTTCGACAACCCCCTCGACGGGGGGAAGGGCACCCGCGGGCTGCTGATCGATCACGTGCTGCTGCGCGGCTTCGAGGGCGACGCGCGCGGGGCCCAGATCATGCGGTCGAACCTCACGATCGAGGCGGGCAAGAAGAAGGTGAAGAGCGGCTTCTCCGACCATTACGGGCTGCTCGTCACCCTGTCGAGGCGCGACACATGACACGCCCGGGCGCCCCTCTTCACCGCGCCTCTCGGGGGGCAGAGCGACACCGCGCCTCGCGCGAGGCGGGCGAGACGATCGATTGACGATGGATGACCGAGACCGAGCGCCGGGATGCAGCCCTCGGCGTCCACACGCGGAGCGTTTATGACGGAGCGAGCCTACGATAAGAACACCGTCTGGACCCACGCCGTCCTCCCTCCCATGGCCCCCCTCGCGACCGATCACACGGCGGACGTGTGCGTGGTGGGCGCCGGGATCGCCGGGCTGACGACGGCCTATCTCCTCGCCAAGGCGGGCAAGCGCGTCATCGTCCTCGACAACGGCGCGGTCGGCGGGGGCGAGTCGGGCTTCACGACCGCGCACATCACCCACGCGCTCGACCGGCGCTGGGCCTCGCTCGCGAAGCTCCACAACGTGAGCCACCTGCGGCTCGCCGCGCGCAGCCACACGATGGCCATCGACACGATCGAGCGCATCGTCAAGGAAGAGGAGATCGACTGCGACTTCCGGCGCGTCCACGGCTATCTCTTCGCGGCCCCGGGGTCGCTCCCGATGACGCTCCGCGACGAGATCCAGGCCGCGCACCGCGCCGGGCTGGGCTCGGTCCATTACGTCGACCGGGCGCCGCTCGTCGATTTCGACACGGGGCCCGCGGTCTGTTTCCCCGATCAGGCGCAGTTTCATATCCGCAGGTACCTCGCGGGGCTATCGCGGGCGATCGAGCGCGACGGCGGCAAGCTCTACACGCTGGCGCACGTGGTCGACGTGGACGAGGGCGCGGCGCCGCACAAGGTCGTCGTCAAGACCGCGCGGGGCCTCCAGGTGGTCGCGAGCGAGGCCGTGCTCGCCACGAACTCGCCGTTCATCCCGCGCATCAGCGTGCACATGAAGCAGGCCGGATACCGGACCTACGTCATCGGCCTGCGCGTGCCCCGGGACGCCGTCGCGCCGGGCCTCTACTGGGACACGGCCGATCCGTTCCATTACGTCCGCGTGGCGAACGTCGACGGCGCGGACGGCCCGGACCAGGTGCTCATCGTGGGCGGAGAGGACCACAAGACGGGCCAGGCCAGCGACGCAGACCAGCGGTACGCGCGGCTCGAGGCGTGGGCGAGGGAGCGCTTCGCGCAGGCCGGCGAGGTGCTGCACCGCTGGTCCGGCGAGGTGATGGAGACGGTCGACGGGCTCGCCTACATCGGCCGCGTCAAGCGGGACTCGAGGATCCTGATCTCCACGGGCGACTGCGGCAACGGCATGACGCACGGGACCATCGCCGGGCTGGTGATCTCGGATCTCGTGCAGGGCCGGGAGAACCGGATGGCGTCGCTCTTCGATCCCACGCGCGTCAACCTGAGCGCGGCCGCCGTCTCGGAGTACGTGAAGGAGAACGTCAATGTCGCCTGCCAGTACGCCTCGTGGCTCGGCAAGGGCGATGTCGGCGACGTGGCGCAGATCGCGCCGGGCAGCGGCGCCGTCGTGCGCAGGGGCCTCAAGAAGCTCGCCGTCTACCGCGATCCGCAGGGGCAGATCCACAAGATGTCGGCCATGTGCACCCACCTCGGCGGCATCGTGTCGTGGAACCCGGCGGAGCGCAGCTGGGACTGCCGCTGTCACGGCGCCCGGTTCGACGCCATGGGCCGCGTCCTGCGCGGCCCGGCGACGGCCGATCTCGCGCCGGTCGCGCCGAGCGAGGCGCCCGCCGGCGCCGGAGAATCGGTGACGCCGAAGGGTACGCCCGAGGTCGTCGCCGTCCCGGTGTCGGCCGTGAGCCTGCCCCAGAGTCGCCCGGCCACCTGATCGGCGAGCGCCATGCGCGCTTGCGCGCGACGCGCCGCGTGAGGGCGCAGTTGACCCCCGCGCGAGCCGCGTGCGATCATGACCGGGTGGTCCGGGAGGGTTCCCGGCGGCTTGGTGATGAGATGAATTTCCTGCGCCCTCGTGCCCCGCGCGCCGCGGGCATCGCCTTGGCTGTCCTCTCGGTCGCCGTGGCGCTCCCGGCGCGGGCCGAGCCCTCGGCGGCCGATCGACAGACCGCGCGGACGCTCCTCATCGAGGGGCGCAAGAAGCGCGACGCGGGGGACGTGGCGGCCGCCCGCGCGGATTTCCAGGCCGCCCACGCGCTCGTCCGCGCCCCCACGACGGGGCTCGATCTGGCGCGCGCGGACGAGGCGCTGGGCCACCTGCTCGAGGCCCGGGAGACGGCGTACGAGGTCGTCCACCTGCCCCTCGGGAAGGACGAGCCCGCGGCGTTCACGCAGGCGCGGGCGGCGGCCGCGGCGCTGGTCGAGCAGCTCGACGCGCGCATCCCGTCGCTCGTGCTGCGCGTCGAGGGCGCGTCGCTGGACCAGATCGAGGCGCGGGTGGACGGCCAGCCGATCCCCCGCGCGGCGCTCCCGTACCCCCGCAAGCTCAACCCCGGTCGCCACGAGGTGGTGGTGGCGGCGCCCGGCTTCCAGACCGAGCGGCGCGAGGTCGCGCTGAAGGAGGCGGAGCGCGCGCCGGTGGAGGTCCGCATCGCCCTCGTCCCGGGGCGCGGTCCCGCGGCCGAGGCCAGCGCCCCAGGCCAGCCGCCGCCCGAGAGCGCGCCCGCGGAGCCTCGCGCGCCCGTGCCGCTGTGGGCGTGGGCGGCGGGCGGCGTCGGGCTCGCGGCGCTCGCGGGGAGCGTGGCGTTCGCGGTCGACCACGCGGCCGCGCGCGATCGGGTCGAGCGGGACTGCCCCGGGTCCGTGTGCGATCGGCGCGCGTACGACCTCGAGAGCATGGAGGCGCTCCGGGCGCGGTGGAACCGGAGCCTCGGGCTGTCGGTGACGCTCGGCGCGGTCGGCGTCGCCGGCGTCGGCGCGGCGCTCGGCGGCATCCTCCTGCGGCCCAGGACGGGCGACGAGCGGGCGGCGGCGTCGCTCGTGCCGCTCGTGACCCCCACGGCGCGGGGCGTGGTGTGGCAGGGGGCGTTCTGATGATGGCGCGACCTTTCATGGCGGCTTCGGCAGCGGCGGCGCTCGGTTGCGTGGCGCTCTGCGGCGCGGCGCTCGGCTGCGCGCCGGAGCTCAGCCTCTCGGCCGCGACGACGGGCTCGGGCGGCGCCGGGGGCACGGGCGGCGCGGGGGGCGGCGGCGCGCCGCCGGCGGGCGGCGAGGTGCAGTGGGCGCGCGCGCTCGGGGGCGACGGGGAGCAGGCCGGGGCGAGCGTGGCGGTCGCGGACGACCGCAGCGCGGCGCTCCTCGGCCGGCTCACGGCGGCGGAGGGCGTGGCCCTCGACGACGAGCGCGTGACGCCGATCGGCGTGGAGAACGTCTTCTGGGCGCGGCTCTCGGCGAGCGACGGGGCGGGGCTCGGGCTGAAGCGCTTCGGGGCGTTCGACCCGCAGATCGTCAACGCGGTCGCGCCGGACGGGAACGAGGGCCTCCTCGTGGCGGGGGAGTTCTCGGGCAAGCTGGAGTTCGGCGGCGCGCCGCGGACGAGCGCCGGCGGGCGGGACGGCTACGTCGCGCGGCTCGACGCCGAGGGGCGGGAGCTGTGGCTGCAGCCGCTCGGGGGCATCGGCTTCCAGGCGGCGACGGGCGTGGCGGCGATCGCGGCGGGGCGCCTCGTCGTGGCCGGCCGCTTCTCGGGCGCGCTGAGCGTCGGCAAGGACCGGCTCCAGAGCGCCGGCGGCAGCGACGTGTTCGTGGCGAGCTTCGACGCCGACGGGACGCCGCTCTGGAGCGCGCGGTTCGGCGACGGCTTCGATCAGCAGGCCCGCGCCGTGGCGATGGACGAGCGCGGCAACGCGATCGTGGTCGGGGACTTCGCCGGGACGCTCGATCTGGGCGGCGATCCGCTGGAGAGCGCCGGGGATCTCGACGTGTTCGTGGCGAGCTTCGACGCGCTCGGCAAGCACCGCTGGAGCAAGCGCTTCGGCGACGCGGGGCTGCAGCGGGCCAGGGCGGTGGCGGTGGACGGCGCGGGCAACGTGATCGTGGGCGGGGAGCTCCGCGGGGCGATCGACCTCGGCGGGGGGCCGCGGGTGGCGCGGGTGGCGGGGGACCGGCCGGCGGTGTTCGTGGCGAAGCTCGATGCGAAGGGCGGGCACCTCTACAGCCGGGTCATCGGCGAGCAGGGCGCGACGCTGGGGCAGCTGCTCGTCGACGGGACGGGGGACGTGCTCGTGGCGGGGGGGTTCCGGGGCGAGGCGTCGCTCGCGGCGGGGCCCGTGAGGAGCGCGGGCGGCGACGACGTGTTCGTGGCCAAGCTCGATCCGGAGGGCGGCTTCCGGTGGAGCCACCGCTTCGGCGGGGCGGGCGCGGACCGGGCGACGGGGGTTGCCATCGACCGGGAGCGGCAGGTGTTCGTCACGGGGGCGTTCACCGGGACGGTGGAGTTCGGGGAGAAGCAGCTCGAGGGCGGCGAGGGCACGGACGTGTTCGTGACCAAGCTGTCGCCGTGAAGCGGCGGTCGCCGCGAAGGATGGAGGCGCGATGATGCGTGCGGGGAAAAAGGGCGTGCGGTCGCGCGGGCGGCGGTTGGCGATGGGGCTCGCGGCGGGGGTGCTCGGGGTGATGCTGCCGGTCGCGGGGTGGGCGCAGGCGCTGGATACCGACTCGGATGGCATTCCGGACGCGATTGACAACTGTGATTTTGTCGTAAACCCGGACCAGCTGAACACCGATGGTGACAGCACCGGCAATGCCTGCGACGAGGACGACGACAACGATAGTCGTCACGACCGCGAAGACAATTGTGACCTTGTCCCCAATCCGGACCAGCGGAACACCGATAGAGACGAAGCAGGCGACGCCTGCGACAATGACGACGACAACGACGGCCGTCTCGACGTTGACGACAACTGCCCTCTTACGCAAAACGAAAGTCAGGAGGACAGCGATGCCGACGATGTTGGGGACGCGTGTGACGACGACTTAGACGGCGACAGCGTCGACAACGACGCCGACAACTGTGTGTACGTTCCGAACCCGGATCAGGAGGACCTCGACGGCGACGCGCTCGGGGACGCCTGCGACGACGACTTCGACGGTGACGGCGTCCTCAACGATGCCGACAACTGCGAGAGCCTGCAAAACCCGGATCAGACGGACTCCGATGGGGACGGCATCGGAGATCTCTGCGACGACAACACCTCTGCGCCGGACGACGACGGCGACGGTGTAGCCAACGAGGTCGACAACTGTCCCAGCGTGGTCAACCCGCTCCAGGAGGACCGGGACGACGACAAGCTCGGCGACGTCTGCGACAACTGCCCCGTGACGCAGAATCCGAACCAGGAGGACAGCGACGGCGACGGCGTGGGCGACTTCTGCGAGCCCGACGTCGACGCCGACGGCGACGGGCTCGTCAACGCCGAGGACAACTGCCCTGCGGAGCGGAACCCGGACCAGACGAACACGGACGGCGATGCGCTCGGGGACGCCTGCGATCCGGACAGCGACGACGACGGCGTGCTCGACGGGGAGGACAACTGCCCCCTCGCGTCGAACATCTTCCAGGAAGATACGGACCGCGACGGCACCGGCGACGCCTGCGAGGACGACGACGACAACGACGGCATCGCGGACGAGCGCGACAACTGCCCCTTCGTGTCGAACCAGGACCAGGCCGACAGCGACGCCGACGGCCGCGGCGACGCCTGCGACCTCGGCGCCGACGCCGACGCCGACGGCGACGGCATCCCGAACGAGGCCGACAACTGCCCGGAGGTCCCGAACCCCGATCAGACGGACGCGGACGATGACGGCACGGGCAACGCCTGCGAGGACACCGACGGCGACGGCCTGACCGACGCGGCGGACAACTGCGACGAGGAGCCGAATCCCGAGCAGACCGACAGCGACGGCGACGGGCAGGGCGACGCCTGCGACGGGGACGACGACGGCGACGGCGTGCCCGACGAGGCGGACAACTGCGATGCGGTCCCGAACGCCGACCAGGCCGACAGCGACGGCGACGATCAGGGCGATGCCTGCGATGTCGACGACGAGGACGACGACGACGACGGCGTTCAGGACGGCGACGACAACTGCCCGCTGGCGGCCAACGCGGATCAAGCGGACGCCGATGCCGACGGGATCGGCGACGTCTGCGACGGAAACGGCGACGGCGCGGGCGGCGGCGGGACGGGCGGCGGCGGGCAGACCCCGGAGCCGGAGGTCTCGTCGGGCCTGGTCTGCGCGATGCAGCGAGGCGAGGGCGGCGGCGCGCTCGTCGGCCTGGCGGCGTTCCTCGCGGGCGCGCTCGGCCTGGGCTCCCGCCGGCGTCGCGGCCGCGCGGCGTGATCGCCGCCGCGCGGAGCTTCGGCGCAGCGGCCGTGGAGGGCTGCCGGCGCGCGGCAGCACGGTCAGCCGGACATGAGGGCGGCTGACGTCGAATTCCACAAAGACCCTGGCGTTCGATCCTGTCTCCGGTTGGATGAGAGACGGACCCACGGAGGCACAGAGGCACAGACGAGAGGACAGAGAAACTCTGTGTCCTCTGTGCCTCGGTGGCTCCAAGTCCTCCCCATCGTACAACCAGGAAGAGCGAACGACGCGAGCGCTCGCTCGGTGGCTACCTGGGAATTGCTGCAAGCACGGGGTGGGTCATGACCCCACGCCGGTTCCGGGCGGGCTCGGCCGCTTCCCCGATCTGAGCATTTTTCTGAGCCGTGGCTGCGCGGCGATGTAACTGCTCCGACTGAACGCGCCGGCACGCTCGCTCCGCAGCCGCGCTGCGGGTGGGTCGTCTGGAGCCACCTTTGGAGACACCATGCGCCTAGCTCTGCCGCTCTCTCTTTCGTTGCTGACCACCCTGTTCGGGCTCACGTTCGGCGCCGGCTGTAGCGATGGCGTCGTCGATGGCGCCGCCCCGTCCGGCGGCGCGGGCGCGGGCGACAGCGGCGGCGGCGCCGCGAGCGGCGGCGGCAGCGCCAGCGGCGGGGGCAGCGGCGGCGGCGGCGGGGCCGGGGCGGGCACCGGCGGCGCGGGCGGCGGCGTCATCCCGACCCCGACGACCACCGTCACGTGCCAGGGCAAGATGTACCAGTGCGGGGATCTCATCGACAACGACGGGGATGGGCTCCTCGACGCGCAGGACCCGGACTGCCTCGGCGCGTGCGACAACACCGAGGACAGCTACTACGGCGGGATCCCCGGGCAGGCAGGGCCGGCGTGCACCGTCGATTGCTACTTCGACCAGGACTCCGGGTCCGGCAACGACGATTGCCACTGGAACCATCAGTGCGATCCGAACGAGGTCGCGCCCGACTATCACCCCGAGTCGATCAACGGGTCGATGTGCGCGTACAACCCTGCGGCATCGACGCCGGGCGCCCAGGGCAGGAGCTGCAGCCAGCTCAAGATGGAGCAGTCCGATGCCTGCCACGATGTCTGCGGTCCGCTCACGCCGAACGGCTGCGACTGCTTCGGCTGCTGCGAGCTGCCCGCGGGCAGCGGCCTCTACGTCTGGCTCGGCTCCGACGCCGACGGCACCGGCCAAGGCTCGTGCTCGCGCGACGGCATCTCCGACCCGAGCCGCTGCGAGCCGTGCACGCCCGTGGACGCCTGCCTCAACGATTGCGGCCGCTGCGAGCTGTGCCTCGGCAAGGACACGCTGCCCGCCGACTGCTTCGAGGCCGGCACGGGCGCCGGCGGCGGAGGGACCGGCGGCGGCGCGGCCGGCAGCGGCGGCGACGGGGCCGGCGGCGGCGCCGCAGGGAGCGGCGGCGGCGACCCGGGCGGCCAGTGCGCGCCGGGAGTCCAGCCGTGCGGGCTCGCCGGCCAGGAGCCTTGTGCCGCCGATTACTACTGCATCACGGGCTGCTGCCAGCCCATCGTGAAGTAGCACCGATAAGCGCGAGCTCTCCCTGGATTCCAGGCCAGGGAGGGAGCCTTGAAGAGCGCTGAAGACACGGAGGTTTGTTACAACTCTCCTCTGTGCCCGCAGCGCCTCCGTGGTGTATTGCGTCCGTGCGAGCTGGAGACGAGCTTGGGGGGGACGCAGCGCTGACCGCCCGCGAGCTGAGACATTGTGTCTGCGGCGACGAAACATCGTTTGAAAGGAGACGAGTCGATGAGGATGCGCTCGATGGCTGTTGGGATGCTCTGCGCCTCGCTGGGGATGGGGTGTGGCGGCGACGACGAGGATCAGCCGAAGCGCTGCTCGGTGGCCGAGCAGACGGGGTGCACCGCGCCGCAGGTGTGCGAGGAGGTGGAGGGCGCCGAGCCCGCCTGCTTCGATCCGGTGACCCTGAAGGGCCGCGTCTACGACTCGCTCGACGACAAGGGCATCGCCGGCGCGCGCGTGCTCGCCCGGGACGCGAACGACGCCGTGATCTCCCGGGTCGCCGTCACCGGCGCCGACGGCAGCTACGAGCTCGCGGTGCCCGCGCGGCGCGACGCCGGCGGGGCGCCGGTCGAGACCGTCGTCACGCTGCGCGCCGACGCGCTCGCTTACGAGACCTTCCCGAAGGCGCCGCGGGTCGCGCTGCCCATCGACCTCTCGACCGCGTCGGGCAAGCCGCTCGGGATCGCGTCGGCGGCCACCGAGGTCGCGCTGTTGCCGCTGCCCGACAGCGACGGGCTCGGCTCCATCTCCGGGGTCGTCCGCGCCGACCAGCCCGGCGGGACGCTGCTCGTCGCGGGCGGCGCCACCGGCGCGGCCGATCTCGACGGCAGCTACACGATCTTCAACGTGCCCGCGGGCGAGGTCACGGTGAAAGGCTACGGCGCCGGCCTCGCGCTCGACACGGCGAGCGCGACCGTCGGCGCGGGCAAGGAGACGGCCGGCGTGGATCTGCACGAGACCGGAGCGGCCACGGCGGTCGTGAGCGGCAAGGTCGAGATCGTGAACGCGCCCGGCGGGAGCGCGACCTCGGTCATCCTGGTCGTGGCCGATACGTTCGACGAGATGACCGCCCGCGGCGAGACGCCGCGCGGGCTCCGGCAGGGCGACGTGACCGGCGAGTTCTCGATCGACGGGGTGCCCGACGGCGAGTACGTCATCCTCGCCGCCTTCGAGAACGACGCGCTCGTGCGGGATCCCGACACGTCGATCGGCGGGACCGAGATCGTGCGCATCAAGGTCTCCGGCGAGGATCTGCCGGTGCAGGAGTCGTTCAAGGTGACGGGCGCGCTCGCCGTCGCCTCGCCCGGCGCGAGCTCGCTCGAGGAGGTGAGCGGGACACCGACGTTCGTCTTCGAGGACGACTCCAGCGAAGATCTCTACGAGGTGACGCTGTTCGACGCGCTCGGGGCGAAGCTCTGGGAGAACCTCGAGGTGCCCAGGGTGTCGGGGAGCGAGAACGTCTCTGTCGAGTACGACGGTCCGGCGCTGATGCCTGGGATGATCTACCAGTTCAGGGCCACCTCGAAGAAGGGCGGTACGCCCATCTCGCAGACCGAGGACCTGAAGGGCGTCTTCCTCTATCGGTGATCGGACATCCGCGCTCGGGCCGGCGCGCGCCGACGCCGCCGTCAGCGGCGGCGGGCGCGGCGCGCGCTGCCGAGCGCGAGGAGGAGACCGTAGAGCGCGAGCGCGCGGGACGGGCCCGGCGCGCGCCCTGCCTCGCCGCCCACGGCGGCGACCGCGCAGTTGATGTTGATGTTGAAGCAGCAGCTGCATTCGTCTGAGGGCGCTCCTCCGCCGGCGTGATCCCCTCCCCCTGCCCCGCCTGCCGCCTCCCGGCCTCCGCCGACGCCGCCGCCCGCTCCGCTCGCCGCGGCGCCGCCCTCCCCGGCAGCCCCCTCGCCCCCGGCTGCGGCCGTGCCGCCACCCCCCTCTCCTGCGCTGCCAGCGCCGCCGACGGCGCCCCCGCCGCTCGCATCGCCCCCCTGCCCTGCGCCGCCGCCCTCGCCTGCGCCGCCGCCGCCGCTCGCTCCTGCGCCGCCTCCGCTCGTTCCTGCGCCGCCGCCGCTCGCATCGCCCCCCTGCCCTGCGCCGCCGCCGCCGCTCGCTCCTGCGCCGCCGCCGCCGCTCGTTCCTGCGCCACCGCCGCCCGCGTCGCCCCCCTGGCCTGCGCCACCGCCCTCGCCTGCGCCGCCGCCGCCCGCGTCACCCCCCTGCCCTGCGTCACCGCCCTCGCCTGCGCCGCCGCCCGCCGCGTCGCGCCCACCGCCGACATTGCCGCCGCCCGAGCCGCCACCGGCGCCCCCGCCGGAGGCGCCCGGATCCGAGGTCGGTAGATTGCGGCAGCCGAAGCGAGGGTGGCACTCGTCCGTGGTCGTTTCATCCCCATCGTCGCAGTCGAGGGGCATGTCGCTCACGCAAGCCCCCTGGAAG
Source organism: Sorangium sp. So ce296 (assembly GCF_051529605.1). Taxonomy (NCBI): domain Bacteria; kingdom Pseudomonadati; phylum Myxococcota; order Polyangiales; family Polyangiaceae; genus Sorangium; species Sorangium sp. So ce296. Next base: position 10,812,333 of record NZ_CP150325.1, on the reverse strand, counting down.
CACCGCTCGATGCCGTTGCAGACGTCGAAATCGTCGCAGAGGTCCCCGTCCGGCAGGGTCACGTCCGCCGGGCAGCGCCCTGCGCCGTCGCAGTACTCCCCGGGATCGCAGGGCGAGCTCGAAACGCGGCAGAGCAGCGTCGTGGGCTCGGCGGTGCACCGCGCCGAGCAGCAGTCCCCGTCGAGCCGGTTGCCGTCGTCGCACGACTCGCCCCGCCCGAGCACGCCGTCTCCGCAGATCGCGGGCCGCACCATGAAGACCGTCGGATCGGCCGCGCCGGCGAACAGGGGCTCGTCGGTCAGCACGCTCGACTCGTTGACCCCATCCGAGTCGGCGTCGAAGAAGAGCTTCCCCTGGTTCCTCACGACGAGCCCCTCGGTGCGAGGCCGGAGCGTCGCTTCTATCGTGATGAACATCCACTCCCCGGGCGCGATGACGCCGTCCCAGCCGATCGTGTTGGTGGCGGGATCGGACGTGATCGCGCCCTCCTCCGCGACCGCGCCCTCGAGCAGGAGCTCCGGCGGGAGCACATCCACGAACTCGAACCCCGCGTTGTCGGGCTGCGCGCGACCGCCCGTGTTGTTGATGAGCAGCGCATAGGAGACGTCGTCGCCGGCTTTGCGCTCGCTGACCACGGTCAGGTAGCCGATCAGGCGCGTCGGCACGGAGACGTTCGTCTTCGCCACGCCCTGGTTGTTCTCCGGCGCGGGGTCGTGCTCTCGCGCGGTGACCTTCGCCGTGCTGTCGATCTCGAGGGCGACCGCGGGCGGCGTGAGCGCGGGCGCGGTCAGGGTGACCGCGATCGACGAGGTCTCCAGCGCCGCGAGCGACGCGCGCCGGCACACGAGCCCCTCGGTGGCCAGCCTGCACGTCCAGTCGGCCCCGGAGGCGCCGACGAAGCTCGCCCCGGGCGGCAGCACGTACGTCACGACCACGTCGCTCGCGTCGCCCGGCCCCTGGTTGGAGACGCCGATCGTCGCGACGAACTGCGCGCCGGGCGACACGGGATCCGGCGCGTCGTTCAGCGTGAGCGCCAGATCCGCCCCGCAGGCCCCGGTCGCGACCGGCACCGCCGCGAGCACGACGTTGTCGATCGCGACGCCGCACGGCCCGGGGCGCCCGATATCCGTGCAGACGAGGGTATCGTCCTGCGTGTAGTCGAACCGGAGCTGGACGGTCCGCCCGACCAGCCCCGCGCCAGGGAAGCGGATCGACACGCGCTTGCTCCCGCCGGAGCTCCCCGACCAGACCGACTGATCGCCGAAGTATCCCGGGTCGTCCCTGGCGGGAAGGTGCTTGGGGAAATGGTGGCTCGCGCCCGTCAAGATCTGCTCGGCGAACGCCTCGGCCAGGACCGCGCGCGGCGCGGCGCCGGCCGTGAGATCCTCCACGCGCAAGGTCAGCCCGTCGAACGCCTCGACGAGCCGTTGCGGATCGTCCTCCAGCTCGTAGGTGAGATCGAAGTCGAGCGTGACGTGCGATTCCCCGGAGCGCTCCGGGATCGTCACGGCGGGAGACACCAGCGCGACGTGCGACGTCGCCGGCTCCTCATCGTGAAACGCGGCGTTGTCGCCGGGCGTCAGCGTCTGCGCGACGATCCACGGCGACGCGGAGGCCGCTCCGCCCTCGCGCACCGACTGCCAGCCCGAGGGGAGCGCGGGCGGGCTCGCGTCGTCGAAATCCTCCTCGAGGAGGACCTCCGGGTCGCCCGGCACGCCCGTTTCGAGCTGGATGGGCAGCTCGATCGTGCCCTGTGCGGAGCTCACCGTGAGCGTCAGATCGATCGGCGCGCCAGGGGTGAAGTCCCGCGCCGTGGTGAGGAGGAACGGCGCGTCGCTCGCGGCGACGCGGAGCGGCTCGATGTCGGGGTAGGTCGCGCTCGCCCGCGCGACCGTCACGGCGGGCGTCTCCGTCTCGAGCGTGGCCGTGATCCCGGAGACGGTGGTGCTGCCCGAGACCGGGTTCGCGACGTAGTTCTCGAGGTAGACGCCGACCTCGATGAGCTCCCCAGGATCGACGCGCTCGTTCGCGAGCGCGCCGCACGCCGTGTCCGCGATCCGGGTGCCCGCGGCGCGCAGCGGCGGGACGCGCGCGAACTCGTCGAGGGCGTCGAGGTGGACGTTCGGCGCGATCATGGAGGTCGACGTCGGCTGTCCCTCATCGAACCGCGGCTTTTCGGCCGTCATGCCGAAGACGCTGTAGAGCTCGCCGGCGAGCGCCACGCCGCCGATGCGATCGCCGAGGTTCGGGCGGGAGACGTCGTTGCCGTGGCCCGCGTGAAAGGGGTGGTCCGAGATCGGCGCAGGGGGGCTGAAGGAGGCGCCTTGATCGCTCGACGCGGTGTGCATGATCTCGGTCAGATCGCCCGTGCCGGCGACATCCTGGTCGTAGTAGACGACGTGCGCGGTGCCCGTCGTTCGGTCGACGGCGACGAAGGGGAAGAGCTGGGCCCGGTCGCGCCCAGGATCGCTGTTGAGGAGGACGGCGTCGCCGGCGGCGCACTCCTCCGTGAAGGAGCGCAGGGCGATGTCGCCCGTCCCCCGGTCGCCGCTCCGCGGATAGACCACGTAGACGCGGCCCGTGGCCTGGTCGACGTCGATCGACGGGGAGCTCCTCGCGTGGTCCACGCCGAGGACCTGGTCTTCCGGGGGGTAGCCGGCCGCGTCGAGGAGGACGAGCGGTTCCCAGGTGGCGCCGCCGTCGGTCGAGCGGCGGCATCCGATGTTGCGCAGCGAGGTCCCCGGCTCGATGGAGCGGAAGACGGCATAGACGATGGACTCTCGATCGATGGCCCCGGGGACGACGCGCGCGTTCGGCCCGTCGAGGTCGCCGCCGGCCGGCGCCTGCGCGAGCACGGCCGCGGGCGACCAGGTCTGGCCGAGATCGTCGGAGTGGCTGTAGAGGACCTTGGGCGACGCGCCGCCGCGCTGGACCCAGGTGACGGACAGGCGCCCGGTCGCCGCGTCGACGTCGATGGAGGCCTGCTCGGCGCTCTCCCCCGCGACGAACGCGGGAGCGACCTCCACCGGCGCGGACCACGAGGTCCCGGCCGCGCTGCCGGGGCTCGAGCCGTGGATGCAGAGGCCCTGGACGCCGTCGGCGGGGCGAACGTAGGTGGAGGCGCTGATGAACACGTCGCGGCTCGGATCGTGGACGACGCGGGGGTCGCCGAGCACCTGTCCGCCTGGGGCCGAGGGCAGCCCGCGCTCGCCGCTCGGGTCGAGCACCTCGTCGAAGGACCTCCCCCGATCGGTGGAGCGCGCGACGCCGGACAGGCGGATCGGGCTCGCGAGCGCGCCGCGCGGATCGGTGTAGGTCACGACGAGGATGCTCGCGTCCGCGTTCGCGGCGATCGCCGCCTGGCTCTGGGGGCCGAGCGCGTCGGGCGCATGCACGTCGCGGTCCTCGCCCGCGGCGATCGCGAGCCGAGCCGCGGCGGGCGCCGCCGGTTCGTCGCTGCCGCAACCCGCGCCGGCGGCGAGCAATCCCCCGCCGAGCCACAAAGCGATCCTGCGTCGCGCGCGCATAAGCACCTCCGAACGGAGATCGATGCCGCGAGCTCGCAGGACGTGCCGATTTCCCCCACATGGCACGGCCCGTCCAGCGGAGCGGCCCGATGCGCTGCGGTCGTTCTCGGGCAACGCCGACGCACGCCGCCCGTCGGCGGGGCCGATGCGCCCGGCGCGAAGGCCTGCCTCGACGCCCTTTCCTGTTCTTCCCGTGCGGCGAGCCGGGCGGGCCGGGCGTCGCGCGCGGAGCATGGCGCGCGCCCTCGGCGCGGGCGGGCGCCTGGGGTGGACCGGATCAGGCGCTGCGCCGCGGGCCCCGGTCGCCGATCGGCGGCGGTGCGGGCGGCTCCGGGGGGCGGGCGGGGAGCACGAGGTCCGCGAGCCGTCGCGCCGCGGCGAACGCCACCTCCTCGTCCGGAGCGGGAGCCTCACCGAGGTTGGCACGCCCGCTCAGCGCGAGCATCGCGATGCCGTGGAGGCCCGCGAAGAGCACGTGGGTGTCCTCCGCCGGCCGCGCGCTGCCGTAGCGGCGCAGGAGCTCGACGAAGCCGCTCCACAGCGGGCGCGCGAGCCGCAGGCGCCCCTCCTCGCGCAGGCGGGCGCGGTCGAAGCGGCGCTCGGCCATCAGCCAGTAGAGGTCCGGGTGGCGCAGCGCGAACTCGACATACGCGACGGCGAGCGACCGCGCGTCGGCGCCGGCGCGCGCCCGCGCCTCGAGGAGCCCCGCGAGCCGCCGCCAGCCGGCGCCGTCGACGCGGATGAGGAACCCGTCGAGCGAGCCGAAGTGGTGGTACAGCACCATCGTCGTCTGGCCGAGGAACGCGGCGATCTTGCGGGCGGTGAGATCGTCGCGCGCCAGCCGACCCTCGCAGAGCGCCTGGAACACGCGCTCCACCGGCTCATCGGCGTCCGTCACACCCATACCCGCGATCCTGCCATGTCCGTGCTTCGCCCGTTGACGCGCGCAGCATAACACTGTTATGCCGGATGGATATGGGATTGCTTTGGGCTGAGGCGGTGGCTTCCGGGGCGCCCCGCGGGGGGCGCGCGCTCGCGGTGGGGCTCGCGCTCGCGGCGGGCGGGCTCTCGGGGGCGTGCACGTCGCGGCCGCCGGCGGCGGACGACGCGCCGGTGGGGCCGTACGAGGTGGTGGACGGGTGGCCGCGCGTCCCCGAGGGGATGGTGTTCGGGCCAGCGCTCGACGTGGCGGTGGACGGGCGCGGGCGCGTGCTGGTGAGCCATGCGGCCGGGCGCGCGTCGGGCAACGACGCGCCGATCGGGGAGGCGACCATCCTGGTCTTCGATCCGGAGACGGGGGAGCTGCTCGACGCGTGGGGTGAGGGGTTGTTCGTCTATCCGCACGGGATCGAGGTCGACCGGGATGGCTTCGTGTGGGTCACGGACTCCGAGCAGAACCGGGTGTTCAAGCTGACGGCGGAGGGGAAGGTGGTGATGACCCTCGGCGAGGTGCCGTGAAGAAGAGGAGCGGCGTGTGGCTCTTGGCGTCGCTCGCGGGGCTCGGGTGCGCGGCGAGCCCGGAGCAGCTCGATCGGCCGACGAACGTCGCCTTCGGCCTGGACGGCGACGTCTACGTGGCGGACGGCTACAACCACGCTCGCATCGCGCGCTTCTCTGCGGGCGGCGAGCTCCTGTCGGAGTGGGGGGAGAAGGGCTTCGGGCGGGGGCAGTTCGATACGCCGCACGGGATCGCCACGGACGACGAGGGGCGGGTCTATGTGGCGGACCGGGAGAACGCGCGCGTGCAGGTCTTCAGCGCGGACGGCGGCTACCTCGCGCAGTGGAAGAGCGCCGCGCTGGGGCGGCCATGGGCGATCGCCTTCGGGCCCGATCGGCATGTCTACGTGGTCGACGGTGGCGACCAGGATCCGGAGCGGCCGCGGGGGCATGTGCTGCGGCTCAACCTCGGTGGGGAGATCGTGGACCGGTGGGGAACCTCGGGGGACGGCCCCGGGGAGATCGACTGGGGGCACGGGATCGCGGTGGGCCGGGACGGGAGCGTCTACGTGACCAGCCTGAGGGGTCGCGGTGTGCAGAAGTTCCGGAGGACGAAGTGAGGGGGCGAGGGCGGGCGCTCGCGCTCGCCGCGGTCGCGGCCGGCGCGCTGGCCGTGGCGCCTGCTCGGGCGCAGGGCGTGGGCGACATGCCGATGCGGCCGGAGGACCGCGGGTATGTCGCGCTTTACGGCATCTTTTCGGCCTCGCCGCAGGACGGCGAGCAGGCGACGGCGCACGTCGCCCCGCAGGTGGCGGCGGGCGCTCGCCTGAACCGGTGGCTGAGCGCGACCCTGGATGTGACCGCGGCCTGGACCACGTTCCAGGTGGAGGGCGAAGCGCGGCGCTCGTCGTTCCGGTTCGGGAATCCGTTCGTGACGCTGCAGGCGGCGCTGGTCGAGGGGCGAGGGCGATCGATCCATGCGGGGCTCGGGGCTGCGCCGCCGCTCACGACGTTCCCTGGGACGATCCCGGCGAACACGGAGGTCGAGTACAACTACGCGGTCGCGAGCGCGGCGCGCGGGTTCGCGGACCCCTGGATGTGGGCGCCGAACGCGATCCCGATCGCGCTCCTGCTCCGCAGCCGGGCGGAGCTCTTGGCGCGCGTGGTGCTCGGCGCCGAGCTGGATCCTGCGGTGCTCGTCTCGGTGAACTCCACTCCATCGCGGCTCGCGATCGTGGCCGCCGCGCACGCGGGCTTGCGGCTCGGGCCGGTGACGCCGGGGCTGCGGGTGCAGATGCTCGCGCAGTCGGCGCCCCTCGCAGGGCGCAATTTCTCGCAGTGGTCGGCGACCCTGTACGCGCACGCGGAGATCGAGGCGGTCTTTGTGCGCGCGCAGGGCGTGGTCAACGTGGATGCGCCGTTCGGCCTCGCCGGGCAGCGAGGGGCCACCGTGTGGGGGGCGTCGCTGGGCGGCGGGCTCCGCCTGTAGCAGAGAGCGCGGGGCGGCGCGGGGCTCGTCACGGCGCGACGCGCGGGGCGCCGTCGCACCTCGCTTTCCTCCGCTGCGCTGCGCGCCGTCCGGCTCACGCGTCCCTGGCAGGGGTCACGACCGGTCGAGATTCGAGGTCGCTGGCGCATCTGCAGCGCCGTGGAGGCGGTGGCCTGGGCGGCGACGCAGCTGCGAGGCACCGCCGGCGGGCGGCTGAGGGGGGCCGAGAGAACAAGCCTGACAAGGAAAAAGGTCGGGGCTGCACGTCGGTTGCTCGCAGCAACACGGGAGAGAGCTCATGACGACCGCATCAGGCGTCCGTCCGCCCATTCACCTGCTGGGCAACAACGCACCGGTCTCCGAGGAGGTGACCGTGGAGCCGCGCGAGGTGCTCGGAAAGATCCCGAGCGAGCTGTTGGGCTGGTATGGTCGCAACGGGTCAAGCCGCGGACTGGATGGTCGCCCAACGCATTCGCCGGCGATGGGATGGCCCAGGCATCGCGGTCGAGGGCGGCCAGGCCCGCTCGTACCGGAACCGGTATGTCCGGAGTCCGCTTTACGAGAACCCGGGCGTGACGCGCTTCGCGCTCGCGCTTCGGTCGCAACCACGGTCGGTTCGGTCGCGTGCGGCCGCAACCACGGGCGGCCGCAACCACGGTCGGTTAGGCGGTCGCGCGCCGGGGCGGTCGCAACCACGGTCCGTTGGTGGAGCGGGCCGAATCGCAACCACGGTCCGTTCGGGCGGGCGGCGATGGCCTCGAACCACGTTGAGACGAATCTATGGATCTCGGATCTCTCGACCTTTGGATCCTCAAACAACGTAATACCTCTCACATCTCCCCGCTTTCAAATTTGTTAGGTCAATCACACTTACCGATCGACGAGATCGTTGCTCCACTGGCGAGACGTGGCGGAGAGGGTGGCGGCCGCCACCCGAGGAGCGTCAACATCGTCCGAATCAGCCGCTTTCGCAGCGTGGCACGACTCTTGGTATGGCCCACGAACATGAGTCAGCCCCGAGCGATCGTCCCTGGCGCTACCTACCTTCTCACGCGCCGGGTCCTGCGACGGCACTTCCTCCTCCGACCCGATTCCGCCATCACACGACTCGTGGTCTATAGCCTGGCGGTCTCGGCACAACGCTATGGAGTCCTCGTGCACGCACTCTGTGTGATGTCCACCCATCTTCATCTTGTTGTCACAGATACGCGTGGCGAGCTTCCACGCTTCCTCCAGCGGTTCCACCGCATTGTCGCGCTCGGAGCAAAAATCCTGCGAGCCTGGGAAGGTCCAATATGGGACCATGAGGCAACGAGCGTAGTACACTTATCAACAAGGGATGCGTTGGTGGAGAAGATCGCCTACACACTTGCCAATCCGGTGATTGCCGGCCTCGTCGAGCATGCTCACGAATGGCCCGGCGCCAAAGTGCTCGTCCGCGAACTCGGCTGCGGCACACTGCGCGCCCGACGCCCTGAGATTTACTTCAATCCGAAGAACCCCGAGTGGACCGAAGAAGCCACCGTACCAATCACACTTCCGCCCATGATCGCGGACAGCGACGCCGAGCGGTTTAGGCGCGAGGTCACAATACAGATCGATCTGCAGGAAAAGCAGGCTCGTGCCACCCTGAAGCAACAGGGACTTAGCTTCCTCGGGCGTGCACGAGCAGGCAAGATTTCCCCTTACAAACGCGCGACAACTATCGAACCGATCCGTGGCCTCAACCCAACATTCGCGGTTGGGCGCGGACGAACAGATGCGCGAAACAATGCTATCGCCGCGATGTACGCCTTCCGCACCGCATATCGCAGATCACTTGAACAATGGCGAGCTGGTGTACGCGACACAATCTTCCCCATCGGGACATGGTGGATGCGTGTGTTCCACGGGGTTAGCGTCGATCGCGGCGAGCTCGCTGAAGCATAGACAGGGTGATCATACCTGAACATCAACGAGGAGGAAGCGTCGGTCACGGGTGCTCCCTCTCCCGTCGCACGACCATGAGCTGGAGCGTATCGACCTACTCTATGGATGAAGGACCGGCGCAACCACGGAGGACGCGCAACTGCGGCCAAGGAGGACCGGACTGCGCCTGTGCGCGCGATTGGATGGGACCGAGGACTGCACAATCACGGTCGGGTCGGTCTGGTCGCAGTTGCGCAACCACGGTCGTGTTCGCGTGCGCCGCCGCTGCGCCGCCGCCGCAACCACGGTCCGCCGCCGCCGCCGCAACCACGGTCCGCCGCCGCCGCAGCCACGGTCCGCCGCCGCCGCCGCAACCACGGTCAGGACCGCGCGCCGCAACCACGGTCAGGACCGCGCGCCGCAACCACGGTCAGGACCGCGTGCGGTCAGCACCGCGCGGTCCCGGGTCCGCTTGCGGTCGGGTCCGTGCTGGATCCGCAGGTGCGGTCGGGGTTCTCGCGGATGCGCTCAGGGTCGCGGAGCCGGTCCGGGGCTGCAGATAGCGCCCGGTCGGGTCGGATGGCGCCGCCCATGCTAGACCGCGCTGCGCCGATGCCCTCCGAGCGCTCCCTCCTCTCCCCCGCAAGCTCCCCACTCACCGCTACCCTCAGCGAGCTCTCAGGCGGCCTCGACGACACCGCCTCGAACGACACCTCCACCAGCGGCCCTCCCGCCTCCACGCCGGCCGACCACGAGCCGCTCCCGTCGTTCGACCTCCCCTCGGACCGCCGGATCGTCACCCCCCGCGATCTCGCCGCGGAGCTCGCCTCAGCGCCACCTGGCACGTTCCACGTGACGGGCTCAGCCGGCTCGGCCGGCGCGCTCGTCATCCGTCGCCTCGTGGCAGCGGCCGCCGGCCGCCGCATGGTCGCCCTCACCCCTGACGTCGACAGTGCCCGCGCCCTGGCAGCAGACGCCTCGTTCCTGCTCGCCGACCGAAACGCCGACGACGCCGAGGCCACCGGCTCCACGGCCTCTGGTCGCGTCCTCCTCTACGTGCCCAACGAGGCCAGCCCCTACGCGGACGTCAACCCGGACCGCCGCGGCGCCCAGACCCGCCTCGCCACGCTCTTCCACCTCGGCATGGACCTGCCGTGGTCGGTCCTCGTCTGCCCCGTCGCCGCGCTCGCCCGCAAGGTCGTTCCCAAGGACGAGGTCACCGATCACGCCGAGCTCGTCATCGCCGAGCAGGAGATGGATCGCGACGCGCTCTCCGCCCGCCTCGGCGCCGCTGGCTACGTGCGCAGCCCCCTCGTGGAGGACCCTGGCTCCTTCGCCGTGCGCGGTGCCCTCCTCGATGTCTGGGCGCCCTCGGCCGAGCTGCCAGTGCGCATCGATTTTTACGGCGACGTCATCGCTTCGATCAAGACCTTCAACCCCGACGATCAGCGCACGGTCGCCGACGTGAAGGAGGTCTGGCTGCCGCCGGCCCGCGAGGCGATCCTCACGCCAGGCAATGTCGAGCGCGCCCGCCAGCGCGTCCGTGCCGCGTGCGACGCCATCGACTTCCCCTCGACCAAGGCGCGCGCCCTGGTCGACGACGTTGCCAGCGGCCGTGCCTTCTTCGGGGCGGAGGGCTATTTGCCGGCGTACATCGACCTCGCCGCCTTCAGCTCGTACCTGCCCGGCGACGCGCTCGTCGTTCTCGAGGATCCGGCCTCCCTCACCGCCGCCCTGCGCGACGAGCTCGGTCGCGCCGCCGCCGACCGGAGCCACAAGGATCGCGAACCGCACTTCCCGCTCGGCGCCTTCTACGAGGACGAGGCGCACGTCGCGTCGTGGCTCGGGGACCGCACCGTGGTTGCGCTACATCGCACCGGGGTCGAAGGCGCTGTGGAAAGTCAGGACTCGCTGGAGCGCTTCGAGGTCGTCCCCGAGGATGCCCCCTCGATCGCCACGCGGGACCAGTCGGACCTCGAGCGTGCCATCAAGGCGGCCCGCGCTTCACGGGGCAAGCATGGCGCTCTGGACCCGCTCGTCCGCCGCGTCGTCGCATGGCAAGAAGCGGGCCTGCGGGTGCTAATCGCCGCGCGCGCACAGACCCAGGTTGAGCGCCTGGTTGCGCTGCTCCGCCACCGAGACGTGCGGGTGAAGGCCAACCTCGGTCCGTTCGACCCGGCGTTCCTCGACGGCAGCAGCTCGATCGTCCCACGCGACACCGCCCTCGTCGTCACCGGCTCCCTTGCGCGTGGCGTCATCGCTCCGGCCGAGGGGCTAGCGCTGGTCACAGAAGAGGAGATCTTCGGAGCCCGGGCCCACCGCCGCGCCGCTCGCGCCTCCGCCTCCGCCGCCAAGCCCGCGCAGGCCTTCCTCGAGGATCTCCGCAACCTGGGAGTCGGCGATTACGTCGTCCATGTAGAGCACGGCATCGGACGGTACCTCGGCCTCGTCCACAAGCAGGTCGGTGCAACCACGGTCGACCTCATCGCCGTCGAGTACGCCGGCGGCGACAAGCTCTACCTGCCGGTCTACCGCCTCAACCAGATCCAGAAATTCAGCGGCGGCGAAGGCGCCCCCAAGCTCGATCGGCTCGGCGGGCAGACCTTTGCCAAGACGAAGGCGCGGGTCGAGAAGAGCGTCCGTAAGATGGCCGACGAGCTCCTGCGCCTGTACGCCGAGCGCCGCGCGGCCACGGCCGAGCCCATTCCGTCTCCGGACGACGATTACCGTGCCTTCGAAGCGACTTTCCCCTTCGACGAGACGCCCGACCAGGCGCGGGCCATCACCGAGGTTGCGGCCGACCTCGAGTCCGGCCGTCCCATGGACCGCCTCGTCTGCGGCGACGTCGGCTTCGGCAAGACCGAGGTTGCCATCCGCGCCGCCTTCCGCGCCGCCAACGCCGGCAGGCAGGTGGCCGTCCTCTGTCCAACCACGGTGCTCGCGCAGCAGCACTACCTCAGCTTCAAGTCCCGCATGGCCTCCTATCCCATCGAGGTCCGCGCCATGTCCCGCTTCCAGACCAAGCAGGAGCAGGACGAGGTCTCCCGCGGCCTCCGCGACGGCAGCGTCGACGTCGTCATCGGCACGCACCGCCTCCTCTCCAAGGACATCCACTTCAAGCGGCTCGGCCTGCTCGTCGTCGACGAGGAGCAGCGCTTCGGCGTCACCCACAAGGAGCGCATCAAGGCCCTCAAGACCAACGTCGACGTCCTCACGCTCTCGGCCACCCCCATCCCCCGCACCCTCCAGATGGCGGTCTCCGGCCTCCGCGACATGTCGATCATCACCACCCCCCCGGTCGACCGCCGCGCCATCCGCACCGTGGTTACCCGCCACGACGAGGCCGTCATCCGCGAGGCCGTCCTCCGCGAGCTCGGCCGCGGCGGCCAGGTCTTCTACGTCTACAACCGCGTCGAGGGCCTCTACGAGCGCGCCGCCCGCCTCGCCGAGCTCGTCCCGAGCGCCCGCATCTGCGTCGCGCACGGCCAGATGAGCGAGCAAAACCTCGAGCAGGCCATGCTCGACTTCGTCGAGGGGCGCTACGACGTCCTCTGCGCCACCGCCATCATCGAGAGCGGCCTCGACATCCCCCGCGCCAACACCATCCTCATCGACCGCGCCGACATGTTCGGCCTCTCGCAGCTCTACCAGCTGCGCGGCCGCGTCGGCCGCTCCAAGGAGCGGGCCTACTGCTACCTCATCGTCCCGCCCCCGAACGCCATGACCGACGAGGCCCGCGCCCGCATCGAGGCCCTCGAGCGCCACACCGAGCTCGGCTCCGGCTTCCAGATCGCCTCGCTCGACCTGGAGCTGCGCGGCGCCGGCGACCTCCTCGGCGCCGAGCAGAGCGGCACCGTCGCCCAGGTCGGCTTCGAGCTCTTCTGCCAAATGCTCGACGAGGCCGTCCACGAGCTCCGCGGCGAGCCCGTGGTCCACGACGTCGACACCGAGCTCTCCTTCGACGCCGATGCGCTCCTGCCCGAGGAGTACATCTCCGACGTAGGCGTACGCCTCTCCCTCTACAAGCGCTTCGCCGGCGCCGGCTCGGCCGAGGACGTGCAGGACCTCGCCGTCGAGATGGAGGATCGCTTCGGCCCGCCGCCCATCGAGGCGCGCCGGTTCGTGCACCTCATGCGGCTGAAGACCGAGCTGCGCCGGCTGAAGGCGCTCGCGTGCGAGGCGAGCGCCAAGGGGGTCACGCTGCACCTGCGCGAGGACACCCCGCTCGACCACGCCAAGGTGCTCCGGCTGGTCCAGCCGAAGGGCTCGCCCTACCGGATCTCGCCCGACATGCGGCTCTCCCGTCGCCCCAGGGACGGCGAGGTCTTCACGAGCGGGCTGGAGGCGACCGACAAGCTCCTCAGCGAGCTCGCCAACTGCCTCAAGGACGGCGCCTGATCGCGCGCCCCGCGCGGCCTCCCGGGTCGTCCGGCATCCCCCGGTGAGCTCGCGGCGCAGGATTGACCACGATCCGGCGCCGCGGCGCGGAGGCGACGCCGCGCTCCGGCGGTGATACCGTTGCGCTACGGGAGGGAATGGATGATCGATCGCCGGGATCGCGAGCGGCTTGAGGCGCTCCAGCGGAGCACCATGACGGGCTGGTACAGCCCGTTCCAGCTGGCCCGCGCCGCGCTCGACCTGACCGTCTCCCGCCTGATCGGCGCGCGCGGCGATTTCCGGCTCATCGAGGCGATCGCGGGGCCGCAGCCGCCCTTCGACTATGCCGTCCGAAACGGCCTCACGCGCGACGAGATCTGGATCGACTACGTGGCGGACACGGGCGATGGCTTCAACCCCACCTATGCGATCGCGAGCCTGCTCGCCCGGCCGACGCTCTCGCTCGGCGGCCGGGAGACGCGGCGCGGAGACGTGCTGATCATGGGCGGGGACCAGGTGTATCCCTCGGCCACGCGGCAGGCGTACTGGACGCGCCTCGTCGAGCCCTACGCGGCCGCGCTCCCGAAGGCGGACGTGAAGGAGCCGCCTCACCTGTTCGCGATCCCGGGCAATCACGACTGGTACGACGGGCTGATGAGCTTCATGCGCCTCTTCGGCCAGAAGCGCACGCTCGGCGCGTGGAAGACGCTCCAGTCGCGGAGCTACTTCGCGCTGAGGCTCCCCAACGGCTTCTGGCTGCTCGGCGTGGACATCCAGCTGGAGTCCGACATCGATCAACCGCAGATCGAGTATTTCTGCAAGCTGGCGAGGCACGAGATGCGCGACGGGGATCGCGTGGTCCTCTGCACCGCCGAGCCCGACTGGGTGAAGGGCGCCATCTACAACCCCGATCTCCAGAGCAACCTCGCCTTCTTCGAGAAGCAGCTCGCCGACGCGCGGCCCGGGATCGAGGTCGTCGCGCGCATCGCCGGAGATCTGCACCACTATCGACGCCACGAGTCCGCGGACGGCCGGCAGAACATCATCGCCGGCGGCGGCGGCGCCTTCCTCCACCCGACCCACGGCGAGCCGGTCGCCGTGGTCCGCTCCGGCGCGGGCGCGGACCAGCGCCCCTACACCCTGAAGGCGTCATTCCCGTCAGAGACGGAGTCGCGCCGCCTCACCTGGCGCAACCTCTTGTTCGCCCGGTACAACCTCGGCTTCTGGCCCGTCGCGGCGTTCGTCTACATGCTCTCGTCGCTGACGCTGCCCCGCCCCGGTCCGGGCGCCGTCGCGTGGGTCCTCGTCGTCCTGCTCGTGTTCATCGTCTTCACCGACACGCACAAGACCTGGTATCGCCGCCTCGCCGGCTCGCTCCACGCGCTCGCGCACCTCGGGGCCGCGCTGGGGCTCGCTTACGCCGGCGGCGCCCTGCTCGGCGTCGACGTCCGGAACCTCCAGTCGATGTGGAGCATCATCGGCGTGACGCTCTTCGTCGGCGTGACCGGCGCCGTGGTCGGGTCGACGCTGATGGGCATCTACCTCCTGATCTCGCTCAACGTGGCGCGTCGCCACGGCAACGAGGCGTTCTCGGCGCTCCAGATCGAGGACTACAAGAACTTCTTGCGGATTCACGTCCACCGAGAGGGGCTCACCATCTACCCCGTCGGCCTGCGGGAGGTGCCGCGCGCGTGGAAGGTGGCCGAGGATCGCAGGCCCGGCGAGCCGCGCCTCGTCCCCGAAGGCGGCGCGCTCGCCCCGGAGCTCATCGAGGAGCCCGTCACGATCCCGATCGCGCCGCAGCATCGCCGGACCGACCGGTCCACCCCCGCCTCCGCGGACGCCGGGCTCCGCGAGTGCCCCGCCGGCGAGCCGCGGAGCCGCCCCCCCGCGGCCGGTTCCACGGCGAAGGACGGCGCGCCGGAGCCGTAGGATCGTTCCTGCGGGTTGAGGCAGTTCGCCTCAGCCGGGACATTCTGCCGTCTCGTAGCGAGCACGGCCTCGATCGGGCGGTCAGGGCGTGGCAGCGAGGTTGGGCAGGGTCGGCGGAGAGACCTTGGGACAGATCTCGCGTTGCTCGCCGGGGGGCGCGAGCGGATCCGGGCCTTCTCTCGGGCACGAGCGCGGGCCGTTTGCGATGGCGTCGTGCTCGCGGTCGTCCGAGGTCCATTCGCGGTTGATGCTCGGCGCGTTCGCGAGCCCCTCGGCGCACGCCGCGGAGGCGGCGACGAGGAGCAGCGCGAGCGCGGCGCGGATCGAGGAGCCGAAAGAGCGTTTCATAGGCACATCCCATCTCCCCGCGTGGCCGGCGCTGGCCGCGCCGGTCCGCGGAGGTCGTCAGGGTTTCCCGACGGGGTTCACGGTCCGTGCCAGGTCGAGGCCGCCGGGCTGAACGGGCTGCCAGGCAGCCCCTCGCGACCGCCGCCGGCCGCGGCTCATCGCGGGCCGTCGAGCCGAGCGCGGCCACGGCGACGCCAGGCTCGGCGCACAGCCCGCGCGCGGCTTGCGTCCCCGCGCAAATGCCCAAGGTGGTCGGCGGGGGGGTCCGCGCGGAGCGCGACCCCGGAAGGAGTGTCGATCATGGCGAGAGACGTCATCGAGGTGCTCAACGATCTCATCCAGCTCGATCGCGACGCGATCGCCGCTTACGACCAGGCCATCAAGGCGTGCGAGCACGCTCAGACCAGGGAGATGCTCGCGAGGTTCAGGGACGATCACGGGCGCCACGTGGTGGATCTGAGCGCACACGTGACGTCGCTCGGCGGCGCCCCGGCGGCGAGCCGCGACCTCAAGGGCAAGCTCATCGAAGGGTTCACGGCGATCACGAGCATGGGAGATCAGAGCGCGCTGCTCGCGATGCGCGGCAACGAGGAGCTGACGAACCGGCAGTACCAGGGGGCGCTGAACGAGTCGCTCACGACCGAGGCGCGGGCCATCGTCGAGCGCAATTACGCCGATGAGCAGCGGCACCTCGCGTGGATCAAGGACGCGCTGTCGCGGAAGGTCTGGGAGCGGGCCGCCTAGGCGGGCGGTCGGCCTGAGGTGGTGACGAAGACGATCGGAAACAGGTTCTACGCTGGGGGGGTAATATGAAGTCGAATCGGTCCATTCATCTCGCGCTCGCCATGGGCGTGCTCGCGGCCGCGCCGGCGCTCTCGGCCGCTCAGACGGGCAGCACCAGCCCGCCGCAGCAGCGCGAGTCGGGCACGCCGGGAGCGGCCCAGGGCGGCGCGCATCAGCAGGGCGGCAGCGCGCACCAGGGCGGCGCCCGCGGGGCGGCGCAGGGCGGCGCGCAGCAGGGCGGCGCGCGGCAGCAGGGCGACCAGCCTGGCGCGAGCGGTGGGCAACGCGCGCAACAGCAACAGCAGCAGCAGCAGCAGCAACAGGGGCAACGCCAGAAGAAGGCGATGACGCTCAAGGAGCAGATCTCATTTAAAGTCGAGGAAGGGTGCACCTACACCGCTTCCGTGAACGGCCGGATCGACCCGGCCCCGGCGGGCAAGTCGCAGCAGCCCTCGGGCGCTCAGCCGGGCGGCGGCCCTCAGGGGCGAGGCGGCGCGGGCGCGCAGGGCCAGACCGGCGGCGCGGCGCAAGGCCCTGCCGGCGGCAGCCAGGCTCAGGCCGGCGGCGCTCAGGATCGCAGCCGTGACACCGGCGGCAGCCAGGCTCCGGCGGGCGGTGCTCCAGGCGGCAGCCAGGCCGGCGGCGCTCAGGGCGACAGCCAGGCCCATGCAGCCGCTCAGGCCGGCGGCGCCCAAGGCGGCCAGGCGGACAGCGCGCAGGGCGGGGGCCAGGCAGGCCCAGGGGCCGGCGGCCAGGAGAGGGTGAAGCCCAACCTCACCGTCTCCGCCTCGATGAGCTGCCCGAACACGCCCGAGCTCCGGGTCACGGACACGCTGAAGACGGACACCGCCGTCACGCGCTCGGAGCTCGAGGAAATGATCTCGCGCCGGGCGAGCATCGCGACCCAGAAGAGCGGGCGCTTCTGCATGTATGTGCCGCAGTTCGAGCTGACGAGCGAGAGGCTGAGCGGCCGCGGCATCGCGCAGCTCTGCCGCGTGCCCGCGGCTGATCAGAAGCAGGGAATGCGGTGAGCCCGAGGTCCTCCGCGCCCGCGAGAGGCGGGGACGTCCGAGCTGGAGAGGTGCGGAGCGACGAGAGCGCTCGTTGATCTCAGGCGCGCGCCGGCGCTCGGCAGGCGCGCGCCGGCGCGGCGCTCAGCGGCGGATCAGAGCAGGGGGCAGGATTGCACCCTGGCGATCACGAAGGAGCGCACGGGGTAAGTCGTCCCGCTC
The DNA here is from genome assembly GCF_051529605.1 of Sorangium sp. So ce296. Taxonomy (NCBI): domain Bacteria; kingdom Pseudomonadati; phylum Myxococcota; order Polyangiales; family Polyangiaceae; genus Sorangium; species Sorangium sp. So ce296. The sequence continues at coordinate 10,795,300 of NZ_CP150325.1, read as the reverse complement.
TGCGCGTAGAAGGTGCCGCCCGAGGTGACGCTCCAGGTGTGGCCGGTCAGGGCTCCCGTCGTCGCATCGGCGTAGATACGCATGAAGGCCGTCCCCACCCCTCCCCTGAAGGTCCCGGTGCACGAGCCCGGCGCCGAGGCGGTGAAGCGGTCGTCGGGATAGATGGTGCTGCACCCATGCACCGAGGTGGTGGAGTCGACGATCGGCAACGCCCATTGCGTGTAGGTGCCGATCTTCGGGTTGATCGCGGTGATCTGCTGCGGCAGCCCCGTGACGATGGCGGTGTGCCCGCTGTAGGTGCCGGTCGCGTCGATCACCAGGACGTCGCCCGGGGCGATGTCCGCGACGCTCGAGACCGGCGTGAAATCATCGCCCGGGTCAGTGCCCGGGACATCGATCAGATCGACGGCGTTGTCGTAGTAAACGGCGGAGCTCGGGCTGGATGACCCCCAGAGCAAGGAGAGGTCCGTGTTGTTGACTCCCCAGATATTCTTCTGGATGAGCGTGAGGAGCGATGCGCCGCTGGCGAGCGGCGTCTGAGCCGCGGCGAGAGCGAGCGCCTCATCGGCGATGTCCTGGCACGCCTCGGCGGGCGCGGCGCCGAGCGCGAGAGAAGCAGCAGCAGAGACCATCAGGAGACGAGCAGCATTGCTGAGCATGAAGTACCTCGGTTGACGGTTACCACGTTGCCGTTCCGCAGGCCGAGCAGATTCGGTTGAGGAGGTCGATCGTGTACAGCAAGAGAATCGCACCTGGTCGGGTCGAGCCTAGCATCCAATGTTTACTGTCAATACACGGCATCCGTCAACATGCTTCGACCATTTCCCGATGCGCTGATTCATTTTCATGTGCTCATGTAGGACACAAGAGCTCTTCGGCCGGCACCGCCGGATAGTGTCCACCCGTTGATGGCGACCCCGAGTCATCGACTCAGCCACCTCGCGGCTGACGCTGCGCGCCAGCGACCGCGAGGGACGGCGTCGTGAGGCATCGGTCTCGGAAGCTCGTCCCGCTGGAATCCAGCAACACTCGATTCGCTGAGCGCTGGGGCTCAATGCATCTGCGATGGGGTGGGGCCCAGGGTGAGAGAGGGGCGAGAGGCCGTTCACGATGAGCCGCGCGCCCCAGGCGGCCGAGAGGCTCGCGTCCAGGGCGCGCCGGGGGCGGACCATGGCGGGGCGGCCGGGGTGCGGCGCGGCCATGTGAAAGGCGTGTCGCTGCGGCATCGGTGCGGTCTCGCAGCGGCGCGGGGCGCTGCGGCCGGTGCAACGGAGCTCGGCCCAGGGGGAGAGATGGACCGGGACGGCTCACCCGAGTGGGACGGTTGCCGCTCGCGTGGGACCTCTCGCGTCCGTGCGGGGCGAGATCGCGATCGCGGCTGCGGGCGAGAGCCGGCGGACGGCAGATACGCCGTCTGGCGCCCGGTGCTCCGTGACCGCGACAGCCGCCCCGCGCACCGGCCCCGGCACATGCTCCCGCGCGTATTGACCGCGTGAGCGCGACTGGGTAGGCAGTGGTTCGTGCCCGGCGCTCGCGATACCAGCACCACGCTCTCGTCGTCGTCCGAGTCCCGTGAGCTCTCGGAGCGCCCGAGCAGCCCGCATCTCTACCTCGTGCTCGAGAGCCATCGTCCGCTCGCACCGCCAGCACGCATGTCTCTCCACGGCTTCGACGAGGTGGTCGTCGGCCGGGGCCGGCCGCGAGCCTTCTTGCGCCGAGACGAGGGCGCGCGCCGCATCCTCGAGGTCCGCTCCGAGGATCAACGGATGTCGTCGAGGCACGCTGTCCTCCGGCGGTCCACGAGGCAATGGGAGCTCGAGGACCTCGGCTCCAGGAACGGTTGTATCGTCAACGGCGTCCAGCGGACGCGCGCCGAGCTCGTCGACGGCGATGTGATCGAGATCGGCTACACCTTCTTCATCTACCGCGAGGCGGTGTCCCTCGAAGAGGGGGAGCCCTCGCTGCTCGACGGCGCCAGCCTGCCGCCGTCCGTCCCCGGGTTGTCGACCATGGTGCCGTCTCTCGGCCGGATCTTCGCGCGGCTCTCGCTGATCGCGCAGTCGACCGTCCCGGTGCTCGTCGAGGGAGAGAACGGGACCGGCAAAGAGCTCCTGGCACGGGCGATCCACGAGCTCTCGGGCCGCACCGGCGAGTTTGTCCCGGTCAACAGCGCGGCGCTGCCGCGTGAGCTCATCGAGGACGAGCTCTTCGGGCATCGCAAGGGAGCTTTTACCAGCGCGGTGGCGGACACCCCCGGCCTCGTGCGCGCCTCCGATCGCGGGACGCTCTTCCTTGACGAGATCGGCGATATGCCAGCGCAGGCGCAGGCCGTCCTGCTGCGGGTGCTCCAGGAGCGCGAGGTGCGCCCGGTGGGGGCCACGCGCGCGCTCCGCGTGGATCTGCGGGTGGTCGCGGCGACGCACCAGCCGCTCGACCGGATGGTCGAGGACGGCAGGTTCCGGGCGGATCTGCTGAATCGGCTCACCGGGCACCGCGTCGAGCTGCCGCCGCTGCGCGCCCGGCGGGAGGACCTCGGCCTCCTGCTCGCGGCGCTCCTGCGCCGCGCCGATCCAGAGCTCGCCGGGGAGCTCCGGATCCGCCCTCGCGCGGTGCGGGCGCTCCTTCAGCACAGGTGGCCTGGAAACGTCCGCGAGCTGGACAAGGCGGTATCCTCGGCGATCCTGCTCGCCAGGGCCGAGCGAGAGATCGGGCTCGATCACCTGCCGTCGAAGTTGCAGGAGGCCCTCGGCGGCACCGCCGCTGCCCGGAGCAGCGAGGACGACGCCAGGCGCGATACGCTCCTGGGTCTCCTGCGGCAGCACGAGGGCAACATCGCGGCCGTGGCGCGCGCGATGGGCAAGGAGCGAATGCAGATCCACCGCTGGCTGAAGCGGTACGGGATCGACCCGGACAGCTTCCGGGCGAGCGACGATCGCTGAGCTGACGCGACGTGTCCGGCGGGACAGACGGCGTACCGCTCAGCCCCCTGCCCTGACCGGGAGCTCAGCGCGCGCCCCCGCGGCCCCCGTTGGGCCTGTTACGCCTGTTGCGCCTGAGTTACGGGGACGAGCTGGCTGGGCGACGTCGATCTGTCGGGAAGTCGTCGGACGCGCCGCCGCGAAGCTGCTGCGAGGGCAAGTTCCCCATGGCGGGTCCGCGCTCCACATCCAGGCGTATTCCTCGATGATCTGAGCGGCACGAATCTCTGGCAGCTGGCCCGACGCCGCGTGTAGCCGCGTGGCTCGGCGATTGCTCACCTCCCGGGCGCTGGCGATCGCGCGCTCGCCCTGGCGGGCACAGTCGGCCCATGGCTCGCCCCTGGCCGCGTCGCGCGAAGCCGCGAGAACCACGCAGCTCAGCCGGAGGAATCGTCACGTGAAGCCGCTGCTTTCCGAGCGATCGCGCCTGCAGTCCCGCCTTACCCTGCTCGCGCTCATCTTGATCGGATGTGAATCGCCATCCGAGGCGCCCGTCGTCGGGTCGGACCCCGTACCGAGCCATGTCCTTTGGGCCCGGGATCTGGTGGATAACATAGAGCCCAAGCGCAACGAGTACGGAAGCAACCCGAGCTACGTCCGCTGGGCGGGCGTCGACGGGGCCGACGAGTACCGAAACCGCAGCGTGTGCGGGACCTTTGTCACGCACACGCTGCGACGCGCCCATGGCTTCTCGACCTCGGACATCGACGCGTGGTTCGGGAGCACGAGCCCGAACGCTGCTCGATACCACGACACGATCGCGGCGGAGATCGGGTTTCGAGCGATACGGGACGTGCGCCGGATCGCCGCCGGTGACGTCCTCGCCGTGAAATATCCGGACGAGAGCGCGCCTTCAGGGCATGTCGGCATCCTCGCGGGCCCGGCCGAGGAGCGCGCCCCGACGGCGCCGCTCGTGCCGGGAACAGCACAATACGCGGTCGAGATCCTCGACTCGAGCAGCTCCGGCCACGGGGAGACCGACACCAGGCGAAATCCGGACGGATCGTGGCATGACGGCGCAGGCGCGGGCGTCATGCGCCTCTACGCCGACGAGGGTGGGCAGATCGCGGGGTACACCTGGAGCGAGGACGCATCGTCCGTGTACCATCCCACCTCGGATCACGCCCTCGTCGTCGGCAGATTGCGGTGAGCCACCCGCGCGCTTCCACCACGAAGCCACGGCGCGGGTGAACGGCCATTTCCAGCGCCGCGGCGGCTTTCACGGCTCCGCGCGCGCGGCGCGCCCGAGGACCGACGGCCGCTTGCGCCGCCGGCGCCGCGCGCCATCCCGGACGTGAACCTCGCACGCCTCGTCCCACCTGCACCCATCGGCAGCAGCGGCGCTTCGCCCGAGCGAGGCGCTCGCGGCTGGCTCGGGAATTACGGCGTGCGTCCGCGGGTCGGCCGACCGCCCGGCGGGTGTCGCCGCTGCGAACCATGGCGCGGCGCCGCCAGCGTCCCTGGGGGAGCTCACGAGCCGGAGACGCCCACGCGTAACACCGCAACCCTCCGGTTACCGGGGGGTGGAGCGTCAGGCGCCAGAAGAAGTCGCGCTGAATAGGCTGAGCGGCAGAGCGCAACGCCGGTGTCACCCCTGCAACCCGGGCGCATCGACCAGGAGGGCGTCGATCGCGGCGCATCGCCGCACACCCTCGCTCGCGCCCCTGAGCGGCGCGACCTCCTGAAGAGCGTAGAGGCAGCCGGATCGTCGTCGTCCGCTGGGCGATGGCGGTTAGCGGGACCCCGGAGAGCGCACACGTCGTCATGCCGGATCAAGGGGACCCTGGAATTGGCATCAGCGATGCAGGAGGTCCCGGGCGTGACGGGCGGCGAGCGATGCTCTTCCCGTCCTCATGACTGTTCATCTTGGTGATGTGCGTATGCTTCGAGGACCGCCCTCGCGGTCCTCCCGTGCGCCGCGCGCTGCTCGGGAGGAGATCACCAGGGCATCGCTGACGCACCGGGACGACGCCCTGCGGGCGACTCTCGCTGGCGTGCTCGGGCTCGCTGCAACACCGAAGGGAGGCCGTATGAAACGTGCTGCTTCGATGATAATGACGACGCTTACGCTGACGACGACCGGCTGCCTGCAGCAGCCACCTGAACTGGACGCCGCATCCGGCGCCGACACGGAGACCGTATCCGAGACGGCGCAGCCTATCTGGACGCCCAGCTGGGACACCATCGGAGGTCCATCGCAATCGAGCCCCGCGGTGACGTCGTGGGGCTCCGGCATCCTGAGCGCCTTCTGGCGTGGACCTGACAATCACCTGAAGCACAAGTGGTTCCCCTATTACGAGGACTGGTCCTGGGAGCAAGACCTCGGGGGGAGCCTCGCGTCTGCACCTGCCGCAGTCTCGTGGGACGACGGCAGGATCGACGTCTTCTGGAAGGGCTCCGACAATCGCCTGAAACACAAGTGGTACCCTCATCTCGGCGACTGGTCCCCCGAAGAGGATATCGGCGGCAATCTCGTATCCGGCCCTGCGGCCGCTTCGTGGGGCCCCGGGCGCCTGGACGTCTTCTGGAGGGGCACGGACAACCACATGAAGCACAAGTGGTATCCCTATTACGGCGGCTGGTCATGGGAGGAGGACCTGGGAGGTAACGTGCAATCAGAGCCGGCCGCCGTCTCCTGGGACGACGGAAGGGTCGACGTCTTCTGGAGAGGTCCCGACAACCATATGAAGCACAAGTGGTACCCCCACGACGGCGCCTGGTCGTGGGAGGAGGACCTCGGCGGCAACCTCATGTCTGCCCCGGGCGCTGCGTCATGGGCGCCAGGGCGGCTCGACGTCTTCTGGCGCGGCACGGACAACCACCTGAAGCACAAGTGGTATCCGTATTACGGCGGCTGGTCATGGGAGGAGGACCTGGGAGGTAGCCTCACCAGCGCGCCGAGCGCTGTCTCCTGGGGGCCGGACCGCATCGATGTCGTCGCGAGGGGCGCGGACTACTCGACCATCGAGCACAAGGTCTGGCAGGACTTCCTTCACGTGCCATTCCGCCCGCAGGAGACCGCTCAGTGGTGCTGGGCGGCCTCCGGCGAGATGATCATGGAGTATCACGGCGCGCAGGTATCTCAGTGCGACGAGGCGAACCGATATACTGGAAGGGCGGATTGCTGCAACACGCCGACCCCGAGCCAGTGCGTCGTGCCGGGGTGGCCGCAGTTCTCGAGTTATGGTTTCTCGTCGGCGACCACTGCCTGGGGCACCGCCCTCACGCTCGCTCAGGTGAAGGACCAGCTCCTCACCAAAGGTCTGCCCTTCGCCGGCACAAGGCATTGGACCGGCGGTTCTAGCCACATGGTCGTCGTGAAGGACTACCTGAGGTTCGACGACGACGACTTTCTCGTGATCCATGATCCGTGGCCGCCGAACGTGGGCGACTTCTACATCGAGACCTACGACGCGTTCGTGGCGGTCTCCGGCGTCCACACGCACGGCTCGGACGTCTACGATATTCGAGACTGAACGGAGGTGACCCATGAAGCTCATGAACATGATGGCGATCTCGCTCGCGTTGACAACCACGGCTGCCGGCGCTGCCCCGGCATCGCGGGCGGAGGCAGCTCGCCACGCGACGGCGGCCTCGCTCAGCGAGCTGCGAGCGCTCGACAGGCCGGAGATCCGCCAGGCGCTCGGCTTCTCGGCGCCCGCGGAGCTCGACCGCGCGGGGGCGGAGCCCCTGCTGCCTGTGTACATGGTCCGGCTGGATGCGCTCCGCGCGTATCGAGGCGACAGCGGCGTGGGCAGCGTCCTCACCGATACGGAGACCGCGGTCGCCATCGTCACCGTCGATGGGCATGCCACGTCATCGATCCTCCTGCGCAGGCAGGCGGATCGATGGAAGACCGTACGCATCGGCGGCGCCAACAGGGCGAAGCTCATTCACGGGGTTCAGACGGAGCTCGCACGGCTGCACGGGGTCAGTCCGTCGAGCATGTTCATCGTCGACGTCCCGGCGCTGATGCACGAGTTCATCGGGTTCCGGCGTGGTGATCAGGTGATGCTGGCGCCGGTGTTCCCTACCGGGATCTCCGGGATGGATCCCGGTCGAGCTCAGCAGGCGGATCTGGTCCTCGGCGCGCTCGTCCCGGCGGCAAGAGCCTACAAGGAGGCGCGGCCGGCTCCGTCGAAATAAATCGGGCTCGGTGGACCGGCGCTACTGCCAGGGACGGCCGTTGCGCCGGATGTGCTGAATAGGCCGGCCTCAACCAGCCAGGAGGCCGAGTGCTGTGTTCGTCCGCAGGCGGCGAGGTTCCCTGTTGATCCTGCACCGACCTTGCTGTAGTGGAGAGGGTCAGCCGGCTCAGGACAATGCACTGCACTCGCCCTTTGATGTGTTCGTGTGCGGTGGCGCTCGCCCTTCACCTGGCGTCGGCGGTCGCCGCCGCGCAGGCTACGGAGTCGAGCCCGCCGGAGCCGGCCGCTCCGTCGAACCCTGCCGCTGTCGGGTCCACAGCGACCGATCCCGCCGCTGCGGCGCAGAGCACGCAGGACGACACGCGCCTGAGAGAGGAGGCGGCGGCTCACTTCGAGAAAGGCCGGCGCCTGTATGATCGGCAGGAGTGGGACGCGGCGCTCGCCGAGTTTCTCGAGGCGAGGAGGCTCTATCCAGCGGCCTGGAGCGCGACGTCGAGCGCTGGTGCATGCCTGGTAAACCTCGGGCGCTCGGACGAGGCGCTCGATATGCTCGAGGGTCTGCTCTCGGCATATGCTGGCAGCCTGCCTGCCGCCGTCAAGGCGTACGCGCAGAAAGAGGTCGTCGCGCTGCGCCAGCGCGTCGGCACGCTCGTCCTCGACGGAGCCGAGCCGGGCGCCGCGATCACGATCGACGGCCGCTCCCGCGGCGAGCACCCGTCGCCAGCGCCGCACCACGTGCTCGCGGGGAGCCATGTCGTCCGGGTCTACAAGGAGGGTTTCGAGCCGTTCGAGGCCAGCTTTACCGTCGCCGGCGGGCAGATCGCGCGCGTGGCAGCGCGGCTGCGGCCGCTGATCCAGGCGGGTCGCCTCCGTGTTTCGGAGCGCAACGGCAAGGCGCTCGACGTGATGGTCGACGGCAATGTCGTGGGCACGACCCCCTGGGAGGGGCCGGTCGCGATCGGCGAGCACACGGTGATGCTGCGCGGCGAGGAGCACTTCGGGACGCTGCCGGCTCAGGTGGTGATTCGGCCCAAGCAGACGGTCGATCTCGCGCTGGCCGCCGAGGAGCTCGACGCTGCGATCCGCGTCGTGCCGGTGCCTGCCAGCGCGAGCGTCGCGATCGACGGGCTCTTCGTGGGGCGCGGCGTCTGGGAGGGGCGTCTCCGCCCCGGGCCGCACACGGTGGAAGCGGTGGATGATGGGTATGTCAAGGCAGCGCGGCAGGTGAAGGTCGACCGGGGAGGACGAGCGGCCGTTTCGCTCGCGCTGGCGCGCGACCCGAGCGCTCGCCGGTGGCGCAAGCCGCCGCGGTTCACGCTGGAGCTCGACGGCGCGATCGCGCTCACGCCGTCGCTCGGCGGCGACATCGCTGCGAGCTGCGGGGATTCGTGCAGCGCCGGTGTCGCCTTTGGCGGTCATGGCGTTTTCCGTGGCGGCTATGAGATCGATCTCGGGACGAGCTTCGGCTTCGGGATCGCTACGGGCTATGTCCGGATGCAACAGTCGCCGAGCGGGCGGAGTGCCTTCATCGAGGCGCGTGGGATTGTCGAGCCAGGCGTGGGCACGGCAGATGACGCGATCCAGGTCCGGGGGTTTGTCGCAGGAGCGTGGGCCGGGCTCGGGTTCGGCGAGCGGTATCCAGTGCGCTTGCGGCTTGGCGCAGGAGCCCTGCTGGGATCGGTGGCCGACACGCGAACGGGGACCTTCACGACGAGGCGGGGCGAGCGCTACGAGGTGGGACCGTACATCGACGTGCATCCGCGTGCGTGGTTCTATCTGGATCCGGAGGTCCGGGTGGGAATGCGCCTCGGGGACCATGTGGAGCTCTCGGCGGGGGTCGATGTGCTCGTGCTGATCGGTTCGGCGGCTCGGTGGGATGCAGGACAGCGGATCTTCGCCCATACCGATGGTGAAGGTAGTTTTGCTGCCGAGACGCTCACGGATCCGGTGCTCTTCGCAGTGATGCCCGGCGCCGGGATTCGATACGACTTCTGATCGCGGCGGGCGCGGGCCGGACACCGCGCTGTGGAGGGCTGTCATGTGTCTCGAGCCTCAGATCCGTCGTTTTGTTCTCGCCTCCATGGCGCTGCTGCTGGCCTGCCCGCTCCCGGGGTGCGGCGCCGAACCGGCGCCGCACGATGCAGCGGCGCTGCGCCGGGATTTTCCCGCGCAAGCGGCGGAGATCCTCGATCGCCGCCAGGCGCTCGCGGGCGTGGTGGACGGCTTTGCCGTTCTGCTGACGGGCGGCGAGGAGGCGGAATCGAGGCGTCGGGGAGGCCTCAGGGTCGAGCTGCCGAAACGCGGCGAGGACGCCCTCCGCTTTTACTTTGCAGAAGGCTTTGGGATGGGCGGAGATGCGGGACGCCTCGCAGATTTCGAAGTCCGCGTGCGCGAGCTCGACGCGTCCGGCAACGGAGTCATCGCCGGCAGCGCGGTGGCGTATGCGCGCCTACGTGGGACGTCCTATTGGACCGCGACGGAGAGCGGTTACGAGGAGTGGCTGTTGCTCGATGAGGGAGTCGCCACGGGCGACCGTCCGGTGGCCGTATGGGAGGTGGAGGGGGCGGCGCTGCGGGAGCGGGGAGAGGTCGTGGAGCTTTGCGATGGGCACGGGCGCTCGAAGCTGCGCGTCAGTGCGCCGCGAGCGTACACCGGCGGAGGTCGACCGATCGAGGCGAGGCTCGCCGTGCGTGACACGCAGATCGAGCTGTGGGTGGACGCGGGCGGCCAGGCGGTGCTGGTGGACCCGGCGTGGACGGCGGCGGCTTCGATGAATCGTCCTCGCAGCGCCCATACTGCAACGCTGTTGGGTAACGGCAATGTGCTTGTCGCGGGCGGCAGCACCATGGAAGGATCTATCTTAGAGAGTGAGCTATACCACACGGCTCTCGATGCATGGACGCCTGCCGCACCGATCAGCATGCCATTCATAAATCACTCGGCCACGCTACTGGCGAACGGGAAATTGCTCATCGCTGGGGGAGAGGGAGGTTCGTTCGAAGGCGCCGAGGTCTACGACCCGATGAACAATACCTGGACCCCCGCCGCGCCAATGCATACGGGTCGATTATTACACACTATGACGCGACTGCCGAACGGCCAGGTACTGCTCGCAGGTGGCGTTAACCCCGGTGGCCTGGCGCTCGAGGCTGAGCTGTACGATCCTGCGACAGACTCTTGGACGTCCGCCGGCATGATGAACACGGGACGCTGGCAGCACACCGCGACGCTGTTGGCCAGCGGCCACGTGCTCGTTGCCGGCGGCGATGACAACGCCGTAGGTAGGCTCATGAGCGCGGAGCTGTACGACTCGGCAACGAACTCGTGGACCCCCGCCGGGCCTATGAGCCGCGCACGAGCATACCATACTGCGACGCTGCTGGGAAACGGACACGTGCTCGTCACGGGGGGCGCGGACGCGGAGCTGTACGACCCGGCGACCAACTCCTGGACACCCACGGGCCCTATGCGCCACGCTCGGTCCTTCAGTACTGCGACGCTGCTGGGAAACGGACACGTGCTCGTCACGGGAGGCTCAGAGAGCACGGACACTGAGCTTTACGATCCGGCGACCAACTCCTGGACGCCCGCCGGGGCCATGAGCGTGCAACGCAGCTTTCACACAGCGACGCTCCTGGGCAACGGGCAGGTGCTCGTCACAGGAGGTGCAGAGGGCGCCAGCCCTGAGCTCTTCAGTCCCCTCCCCCTTGGCGTTGCATGCACCCTTCCCGGCGAATGTCAGACCGGCTTCTGCGTGGACGGCGTCTGCTGCACGACTGCCTGCGATGCAGGCGCATGCGACGCATGCTCGGTGGCCTCAGGCGCCTCCTCGAATGGCACCTGTTCTCCGGTCAGCGGCGCCGCCTGCGATGACGGCAATCCCTGCACGCAGACCGACCTCTGCCAGGCCGGCGTCTGCATCGGCGACAACCCCCGCGTCTGCCGCGCGCCCGACAGCTGCCATGACGCGGTATGCGACCCGGGCTCCGGGGCCTGCATCACTCCCGCGAAGGCCGATGGCATGTCCTGCGATGACGGCGACGCGTGCACGAACGGCGACGCCTGCGAGAGCGGCATATGCACCGGGATTCCCAGGGTCTGCAGGCCAGTGGATGCGTGCCACGACGCCGGAACGTGTGATCCGCGGACCGGCCGGTGTACCACGCCGCGAAAGTCCGACTGCGATCCCGACCTCGCGGGCGGGGCTGACAGCGCGCCGAGCATTCCCAGAGATGCTCGCCTCTGCGACACGCCGGCAGATTGCCCACCCGGTCTGTTCTGCGTCGACCATGTCTGCTGCGACTCCCAGTGCTCCGAACCCTGTCACTCCTGTGCGCTCCCCGGCAGCTTCGGTACCTGCACGCCGGAGCCGCCAGGTGTCGACTTGGGCGGAAGCTGCTCGGCCGAAAGAAATTGCCAGCTCACCTGCGGTCCGGACGGCTTGTGCATCGGCGCATTCATAGGGGCGCAGTGCGCCCCAAGCCGGTGCACCGGCGCGAGCCAGGGCGTAGGCCCTGCACACTGCCCGGACGTGGGCGTTCCATGTCCCGACGACGATGGCGTGCCCTTTGACTGCAGGCCGTACCGCTGCTCGCCCGCGCTCGGCGCCTGCCTTTCGCGTTGCGACTCGCTGGACGACTGCGCGCCGGGAGCAGTCTGCAACGCCAGCGGAAACTGTGTGCCGCCACCGGACAGCATCCCCAGAGATGTTCACCTCTGCGATGCGCAGGAAGATTGCCCATCCGGTCAGTTCTGCGTCGACCATGTCTGCTGCGACACCGAGTGCTCCGAGCCCTGTCGCTCCTGTGCGCTCCCGGGCTACTTCGGTACCTGCACGGCAGAGCCGCCAGGTGTCGACTTGGGCGGCAGCTGCCCGGCTGAAAAGGATTGCCTGCGCACCTGCGGGCCAGACGGCGAGTGCATCGGCGCATTCGCAGGGGCGCAGTGCGCCCCGAGCCGGTGCACAGGCTTGAGCCGGGGCGTGGGCCCGGCCTACTGCCCGGGCGTGGGTGTTCCGTGCCCCGACGACGAGGGCGCGCCCTTTGAGTGCGGGCCGTACCGCTGCTCGCCAGGGCTCGGCGCCTGCCTTTCGCGCTGCCACTCGGTGGACGACTGCGCGCCGGGGTCGGTCTGCAATGCTGATCGACGATGTGTGCCGCCGCCGGACAGGGCTCGTGGGCAGGACGCCGGGTGCAGCCTGACGGCCCAGGTGCCTGGCCGGGGCGGCGCAGCATGGCTCGCGGCGGGCCTGCTGGCCTTGGCGGCAGCGAGGCGCAGGAGGCTGACGCCGCCGCGCTCGCCGCATCCTGCCCGGCGCTTCGACCCGCGGAGGGCGTCGCGCTGCGGGCTGCAGCTCGTTCTCCTCGCCAGCTGCGCCCTCCTTGCCAGCTGCGCCGCCGAACCCGAGCCGGTCGGTGCTGCTGCCCTGCGCGACCGCTTCCCAGGGCAGGCGGCGGAAATCCTCGAGCGCCGTGACACCCTGGTCGCCGTGGCCGAGGGCTTCGCCATGCAGGCTCCGAGCAGCGGGACGGCCGTCTGGCAGCGACGGGGCGGCCTCGAGGCGGTGTTGCCGAGACGCGGAGAGGATGTGTTCCGCTTTCGGCTCGCGCACGGCTCGGACGGTGCTCGAGGCGCGGCGCTCTCCGCCGGCTTCGAGGTCCACGTGCGCGAGCTCGGCGCTTCCGGCGAGGGCGCGGTTGCGGGCAGCGCCGTGGCATACGCGCGGCCAGGTGGCACATCGTATTGGACGGCCACGGCGAGCGGCTACGAGGAGTGGCTGTTGCTCGAAGAGGGCGTCGCCACGGGTGATCGGCCCGCGGCGACGTGGGAAGTCGAGGGCGCAGCGCTGCGTCAGCGCGACCGGGCAGCCGAGCTCTGCGACGAGGGCGGGACACCCAGGCTGCGCGTCACGGCGCCGCGGGCCTATGCGGAGGGAGGCCGGCCTATCCAGGCCAGGCTCGTGGTGAGCGGCAAGCGGATCGAGCTGTGGGTGGACGCGGGAGGCCAGCGGGCGCTGGTAGATCCCGCCTGGATAGCCGCCGGGTCGATGGGTACGGCTCGCTATGCCGGCCACACCGCGACACTGCTGGGAAACGGACACGTGCTCGTCGCCGGCGGCGTCGGCGCCGGAGGCGCAGACGAACTCGTGCTCGCCAGCGCGGAGCTGTTTGATCCGAAAGTTAACATCTGGTTCCCCGCTGCCTCGTTAGGCGAGCCCCGCACCAATCATGCGGCCACGCTGCTCGGCAATGGGCTGGTGCTCGTCGCCGGCGGCGTCGGCGCCGACGGGCTGACCAACCTCGTCCCGCAGCTCTACGACCCGAACAACGGTATCTGGAGCGGCGCCGCTGGCATGAGCACGTCCCGCTACGACCACACCGCCACGACGCTCGGCAACGGGAAGGTGCTCGTTGCCGGCGGGCGCGGCCCAGGCGCCGGCGCGAGCGCGGAGCTGTATGACGCAGCCAATGATACCTGGACAAACGCCGGCGCGATGAGCGCGAACCGCGCGGGCCACACCGCGACGCTGCTCGGGAATGGGAAGGTGCTGATCGTCGGCGGCTCTGCGGCCAGCCAGGCGAACGCGGAGCTCTACGACCCGGTCAGCAATACCTGGGCAGCCACGGCGCCGATGGGCGTGCCCGACCGCGATGGCCACACCGCAACGCTGCTGAGCGATGGCCGAACGCTCGTCGCTGGAGGAGCGAACCTGAGCGCAGCGGAGCTGTACGATCCAGGGAGCAACACCTGGACACCTGCCGCTTCCATGGGCACGGCGCGCACCGGTCACACGGCGAACCTGCTGAGCAACGGTCAGGTGCTCATCGCGGGCGGCTTGCGCGTTTCAGGGGATCCAACGTCCTACCTTGCGAGCGCAGAGCTGTACGATCCGGCGAGAGACACCTGGATCCCCACGGCATCCATGCATACCGGTCGTTACGACCACACCGCGACGCCGCTGGGAAACGGTCAGGTGCTGATCGCCGGCGGGAAAGGCGACGATGTCCTCGCGAGCGCGGAGCTCTTCAGCCCCCTGCCCCTCGGCGCTCCGTGCACCCTTCCCGGCGAGTGCCAGACCGGTTTCTGCGTCGACGGCGTCTGCTGCACGACGGCCTGCGAAGCCGGCCCGTGCGACGCATGCTCCGCGGCTGCGGGCGCCCCCTCGGACGGCACCTGTGCGCCGCTCACCGGCCCCGCCTGCGACGACCACAACGCCTGCACCCGGACCGACACCTGCCAGGCCGGCGCCTGCGTCGGTGGCGATCCCATCATCTGCCCTGCGCCGGATGCCTGCCACGACGGCGTGTGCGAGCCCCGGACCGGCAAATGCACCATCGTCGTCACGCCCGAGTGCACTCCGCCTGCCGACGCAGGCTCCGTCGTCGAGAAGTTCGTGCCCGGCATCCCCGCCAACATCGATTTCTGCGGTGAAACCGGAGAGTGCCCGCCCGGCAAGTTCTGCGTCAGCGGCGTGTGTTGCAACATGCCCTGCACCGATCGGTGCTTCTCCTGCGTGCTGCCAGGCAGCCTCGGCCTCTGCGAGCGGGAGCCGATGGGCGTCGATCTCCACCACGACTGCGGACGTGAAGGCGAGTGCCTCAGCACGTGCGGGCCGGAGGGCCGCTGCATGGGCGCGGGCCCGGGTACGCAGTGCGCCCCGTGGCGCTGCATCGACGAAGGCCGCGCCGAGGGGCTGGCGTACTGCCCGAGCGAGGGCGCCGCGTGCGACCTCGACGCGCGCGAGGTGCTCGACTGCAAGGGCTTTCGCTGCAACCCCACCGTGGGCTGGTGCTATCAGCGCTGTGCGTCGGTCGACGAGTGCGCGCCCGGCTGGGTCTGCGGCTCCGAGGGGACCTGCGTCGCCCCGCCGAGCATCTCCGCCGGGCGCGACCCGGGATGCAGCGCCGCGCCGCCCGGCGACGGCGTAGGCGACTCATTGTCGCTTGCCGCGCTGCTCTCCATGGGGCTACTGGCGTCAAGCCGCCGGCTGCGCCGCCGTCGAGACGCCGGCTCGCGCCCCCCGGACGCTGCCCGCCGCGCTCGCCTCCCCCGCGTTGGAGCTCAATAAGAAGGCAAAGAGCCCGCCGAGGGCGGCCTCTCAAGCACACGGCGACGCTCGCCCTCAAGGCGTCGCCGGAGGCACGAAGTCCGCCCCACGAGCCTGTTCGACACGGCGCAGGCATGCATCCTGTTGAGCATGCGCGGTGGCCTCGGGGACGTTGAGGATCTTGATCCTGCGCTCGACGGACATGCAGTAGGTGGTCGCGGTCCACAGCCTGGGATCATCGACGCCGCGAAGTGGGTCGAGGTCGGCCCATATCCATACGCTATTGTCATCAGAAGCGGCGGCGATGCTCTTCCCATCCGGGCTGAACACCGCGTGGTTGTACGCCATACCGGCGCCGCGGAGGACCAGGGGGTCACCCGTACCGTCAGCGTTCCACACCCGCACGGTCTTGTCCTGAGATGCGGTGACGATATGCTTGCCGTCAGGGCTGAACGCAGCCGAGATGACCCAATGGTCGTGGCCGCGCAGCACCACCGGCTCACCCGTGCCGTCGGCGCTCCAAACCCACGCCGTCCTGTCCCAAGCCGCCGTGACGACCCGCTTGCCGTCAGGGCTGAACGCGGCCGAGTTGACCCGTTCCTCATGACCGCGCAGCACCACCGGCTCACCCGTGCCGTCGGCGTTCCACACGCGCGCCGTCCTGTCCCAAGCCGCCGTGACGACCCGCTTGCCGTCTGGGCTGAACGCAGCCGAGTTGACCCGTTCCTCATGACCGCGCAGCACCACCGGCTCGCCCGTGCCGTCGGCGCTCCACACGCGCGCCGTCTTGTCCCACGACGCCGTGACGACCCGCTTGCCGTCAGCGCTGAACCCTGCGGAATAGACGCCATCCGCATGACCGCGGAGCACCAGCGGCTCGCCCGTAGCGTCGGCGCTCCAGATACGCGCCGTCTTGTCCCATGACCCGGTGATGATCCGCTTGCCGTCAGGGCTGAATGCCGCCGAATAGATCCGATCGTCGTGACCACGAAGAACCAGAGAAGCACGCGTATCGCCCGTGCGCCACACGCGCGCCGTCTTGTCCGCCGACGCGCTGACGATGCTCTTGCCGTCGGCGCTGAACGCCACCGCATAGACCCCGGCCCCGTGACCGCGGAGCACGAGGAGATCGCCTGTGCCATCGACACTCCACACGCGTGCCGTCTTGTCCCATGATGCGCTGACGATGCTCGTCCCATCAGAGCTGAATTTCGCTGAATAGATACCATCCTCGTGCCCTCGGAGCACCAGGAGATCACCTTTACCGTCAGCGCTCCACAGCTGCACCGTCTTGTCCCATGACGTCGTGACGATACGCTTACCATCCGGGCTGAACGACGCAGAGTAGACCCCTGCCTCGTGGCCGCGAAGTACCAGCGGCTCGCCCATGCCGTCGGCGCTCCACACCCGCGCCGTCTTGTCCCACGACGCGGTGACAATACGCCTCCCATCCGGGCTGAACGCCGCAGAGTAGACCGCGCCGGCGTGGCCGCGGAGCACCAGCGGCTCGCCCGCACCATCGGCGCTCCACACGCGCGCCGTCTTGTCATGCGATGAGGAGACGATGCGCTTGCCATCCGGGCTGAACGCCGCAGAGTAGACTCCAGCCGCGTGACCGCGAAGCACCAGGGGCTCGCCCGCACCATCGGCGCTCCATACACGCACGGTGTGGTCGAAGGACGCGGTCACGATGCGCTCGCCGTCGGCGCTGAACGCCGCGGAATGGACCCGATCGGCGTGACCACGGAGCACCAGGGGCTCGCCCGCACCATCGGCGCTCCACACGCGCGCCGTCTTGTCGAAAGACGCCGTGACGATGCGTTTGCCGTCTGGGCTGAACGCCGCCGACCAGACCCGATCCTCGTGGCCGCGGAGCGCCAGGGGCTCGCCCGTGCCGTCGGCGTTCCACACGCGCGCGATGTTGTCGAAGCACGCGGAGACGATGCGCTTCCCATCGGGGCTGAACGACGTCCCCAGGACGGCCTCCGGATGCGTGAGCACCACCCGGGCGACCCCGGCCTGCAGCGCTCCGCGCGAGAGCTCGGACCACCCTCGCGGCACCTCCGGCGGCTCCACCTCGCGCAGCAACGCGAGCGCCGTCGTCGGATCCGCCTGCTGCTCGCGCGCCGCCGCGATGCGCGTCGCATTGCGCGCCTGCCGCGCCTCGGCCTGCGCGCGCGCCGCCTCCTGGTCCGCGCGCGCAGCCTGCCGCGCGGCCATCGCGGCCTCCTCGTGCGCCCATTTCGCCGCTCGATCGGCGCGCACCGCCAGGTACGACACCGCCACGGCGGCCGTCGCGAGCGCTCCGATCGCGCCCATCGCGATCCTCCAGCGCCGGCGCCGCGCGCGCTGGGCCAGCGCGATCACCGCCTTCAGGTAGCGCTCCTCTCCGAGCGCGAGCTCGCCGGAGTACCGCGCGCGCCAGCGCTTCGCGTCCGCCGCCGCCTGCCCGCGCCAGAGGAGACCTTCAGATCGTCCGCTCGCCTCCCACTGCGCGGCCGCGTTGCGGAGCCGCGACAGGAACGCCGCGTCCTCCTGGCTCTCGGCCACCCACCGCGCCAGCGTCGGCCAGGCCTCGATCAGCGACTCGTGCACGATCTCTACCGTCGCCTCGGCCGCACCGCCGCCCTCGACCGTCAGCAGCCGGGCGTCGATGAGGCGACTCAGGACCCGATCCCGGTCCGACGGCACCGCGGAGAGCTCACACAGCTCGCCCAGCGTGCACAGGGCCCGTGTCCGCTCGGGGGTCACGAGCCGGAGCAGCGCCGCCCGCGCCAGCATCCGCTCGCTGGACGACATGGCGTCCAGCACCGCGTCGGCATGGCCGGCGAGCGTCCCGGCGACGCCGCCCATCCGCCGGTAGCTCGCCTCGGTCAAGGCGCGCCGCGCGCGGTCGCGCTGCTCCCACAGCTTGGCCGCGGTGAACGAGAGCAGCGGCAGCGCGCCCGCGGTGTGCTCCAGCTCGTCGAGCATCTCCTCGACCAGCTCCGGCGGCTCGAACCGATGCTCCACCGCCTCGAGCGGCCGCAGCAGCGCCTCGCGCAGCCCCTCGCGGTCCATGGGCGACAGCAGCATGAGCCCGCGGTTCAGCCCGGTCGTGGCGGCGTGCGCCTCGGCGACGAGGTCGAGGAAGTCCGAGCGCAGCGTGAGCAGCACGCGGAGCGGCGAGCCCGGGTCGTCGGCCACGCCGGCGAGGCACGCATAGAACGCGGCGCGCTCTCGCTCGCCGCCGCGCGCCAGGGTGTAGAGCTCCTCGAACTGATCGACGAAGAGCACGGCGCGCTTGAGCTTGCGCCGAGCCCGCGCGCGGAGCTGCGCGCCCAGAAACCCCGGCTCCGCGCGCAGCTTCGCGATGAGCCCCTCACGGTCCTTGCCTCCCGCGGCGGACGCGTCGCGCGCGGAGCGGGCGGCGTCCTGCGTCGACGTCTCGAATTCGTGGGCCAGCAGCAGCTCGGCCAGCGCGGCCAGGGGGTGAGCTCCCGGGCGGATGGTGAAGGACTCCCAGGCCTCGCCCGTGCGACCCAGCGCGGGGATCACGCCGGCGCGCACGAACGACGACTTCCCTGCCCCCGACGGCCCCACCACGGCGATGAGCGGCTGCTCGGCGAGCCGCGCGACCACCTCGGCGACCGACCGGGCGCGGCCGAAGAAACGCGACGCATCGCTCTCCTGGAACGCGGCCAAGCCAGCATAGGGGTTGTGCTCCTCGCCCGCGGAGGGCCTCGACCACGCTGGCGCGAGCGCTTCGAGCTCGGCGAGCAGCTCGCGGGCGCTGCCGAGCCGGTCCTCTCGCCGCTTGATCAGGCATCGATCGATGATCGAGGCCAGCTTGCCGAGGTCCGGGCGCATCTCGCGGAGGCTCGGCATGGGGACATTGAGGCGGGCGATCGTGGACAGCTCGTAGAGCGACAGCGGCGAGAGCGGATGCCGGCCGAGCACGAGCTTCGCCAGCAGGATGCCGGCCGCCCAGATGTCGGTGCGGTGATCCACGGGGCCCCCGCCCCATTGCTCCGGCGACATGTACGGCGCGGTTCCGAGCCGGGCGCCGGCGCCGGTCAGCACGAGGGCGTTGGCGTCATCGTCGAGCAAGGTCTCCGCGAGCGCGACGTCGGCGGCGCCGTCGCGCTCCCCGTCGCGCGCGCCCAGCAGCTTGGCGAGACCGAAATCGAGCACCTTCACGGTGCCCGTATCGCTGATCATGATGTTGGACGGCTTCAGATCGCGGTGGACGATGCCGCGCTCGTGAGCGCAGACCAGCGCGCGAACGACCGGGATCATCAGCTCGACGGCGCGCCCCGGCGGCAGGCCGGCGGCGGCCGGCGCCGAGGGCGGCGCCTCGGCGTCCTCCTCGTCCCGCTCGCCGTCCAGGCCATCGCGTTGTTTGTTGAGGAGCTCGCTCAGCGTCTTGCCCTTGATGTACTCGAGCACCATGTAGGGCCGGCCGTCGTGCTCGCCGAGCTCGTGGATCACGACGATGTTCTCATGGCTGATGTGCGCGGTGGCGCGCGCCTCGATCAGAAAACGCTGCGCGCGCTCGCCGCTGTGCTTGAGAAGGACCTTGATGGCCACCAGGCGGCCGAGACGCGTATCCCGGGCGAGGAACACCGTTCCCATGCCGCCACTGCCGAGAGCACGGATGAGCTCGTAATGGCGGATGACGGAGCCCGCCGCGATCGTGCTGCTGGCTTGCGGAGCGCCGGCCGGATCCGCCGCGGCAGCGGTGGTGACCGGCGCGGAGGGGGGCTCGGGAGGCGCGTCCGGTGCGCGAGGTTCCGGGTTGTCCTGTGGGGCTCGCTGCGCCACGTCGCTCGCGAGCCGCATCGCGTGGACAATTCCGGTGAGTGTGTCGACGCGAGCGTTCGGGGCTTCGGAATGCTTCGACATATTGCTCACGATACTCAGGGAGCAAGTCCCCATCCTACCCAATGGCATCCATCATAAGCCGCAAAGAGTCCTGAACACACAGAATCCAGACGAACAACGATCCATCGAAGCGAACCAATATTCGGCATCTACATATCGACGCCGCCAACCAGCACCCACTTCAAGCTGTCCTCGCCGCGCAGAACCACCGTGTGCTCGCCGACCGCGATCGGCCCTTCCCACGGCGTCTTGCCCACCTCGAAACCATCCACCATCACGGCGAGCGCCCTGCCGCTCCGCTCCGCGACGCGCAGCCGCCCGGACGCGACGAGCGGCGCGAGGCGCGCAACCACGCTCGTCGTTTGCCCGCCAGCCACCGATGCGGCCGTCTCGAACGGCTCGAACCCTTCCTTGTAAATGCGGACCACGTGGGTACCCGCAACGACGCGCAGCGGCGCGGCCGACGGATGTTCCCCGCGAGCTCGGCCGTCGATCACGACGGCTGCGCCCGGCTCGGCCTTGACGAGCGCGATCGTCCCGACCCGGTCACGGAGCGCGATCACCTCCTTTTGTGCTGCGGTCTTGACAGCGGCCGGGAGAGCGTCCCCGTACGTCGCCAGCAGCCCCTCGAGCATCTCGAGCGCCTCGTCGAAGCGCCCGAGGTTCATCAGGCAGGCACCGGCGCTCGAGGTCGCGCTCCAGGTCGGGTAGAGTCGCCTCGACTCGAGAAACTCTGCGAGCGCGGCCTCCCACGCGCCCTCCAGGAAGAGGCGGCGCCCCCGTCGAAAACGCCCCTCCGCCTCCTCCCTCGCGCCGGCCTCCTCTGGCGCAGGCACCGGCGCGCTCGGCGCCGCGACCGCGATACCGCCGCCTGCAGTCGACACCGTCGGCGGCGCCATGCGACGCGCGGAAGGCTGGGCGACGAGCGGCGCCGATACAAGCTCCAGCGTCAAGAGGGCCGCGCAGGCCCAGGCGAAAACGGAGCGGCGGAGCATCGTTCGGAACCGTCGTGAAGCGCAAAGCGATAGTGCAGCGGCAGCGCCGGATCAATCACGGCGCTTGCGAAACGATACTACACCGACGCGACCGGACCCATCAGCGCAAGGAAGCGCCTTACGCCTTTAGGCTACCTCCTTCATCTCCTCCAGCGCTTCATCGGGGTGCCGCGCAGCCCCGCAGAGCGCTCGTGGCACCTTGCCGCCGCCCCTGCGCGCTGGCCGACCCGCGGCCTAGCAGCCGTTTCCGGCTCGCTCTCAGGCGCCACGGACGCAGGCGCCCTCCGCTGGGTACACGCGTCCAACTGACCGGCTAACCTGATGACTCTACGCGTCTTTTTCAGACGCCATGCGCGCCGGCGCGCCGGCGCTCCACGACCGCGCGCGCCGCGTGAGAGGGCTCGTGAACGCGCCGAGCCCGTGGTATATAAGCTTCCTGGCGGGACGACTGCGGCCCGTACGGCGCAGAATGAGCGACCGCACCACGGTAGAGCACCTTCGAGAACGCTGCGGTTATGAACGCCAGAACGCTCAACGGTAGGTACCTGCTGGGCTCGCTGCTCGGCGAGGGGGGGATGGGGGCGGTCTACGAGGCCGAGGACCTCGCCGAGAAGCGGCGCGTCGCCGTGAAGCTCATCAACCCGGAGCGCGCGGAGCGCAGCGGCTCCGCCATCGGGCGGTTCGAGCGCGAGGCGAGGGTCGCCGGCGGCATCGACACCGACCACATCGCGCGCGTGCTCGACAGCGGCAAGGACGCGGAGAGCGGCGCGCCCTTCATGGTCATCGAGCTGCTCCGCGGCGAAGACCTCGGCCAGCTCCTCGGCCGGCTCGGCCCGCTGCCGCCGCCCCTCGCCCTCCGGATCGTCGCGCAGACGTGCGTGGGCCTGCAGAAGGCGCACGAGGCCGGCGTCATGCACCGGGACATCAAGCCGGCCAACCTGTTCCTCGCGCGCCGCGAGGGAGAGCCGACGATCACGGTCAAGCTGCTCGACTTCGGCATCGCCAAGATCAGGCGGCCCCACGGCTCCGAGGACCCGTCGACGGGCCTCACCCAGACAGGGACCATGCTCGGGACCCCGCGGTACATGTCGCCGGAGCAGGCGCGGGGGCGCAGAGAGATGGACCACAGGACCGACATCTGGTCGCTCGGGATCGTCCTCTACCGCGCCCTCGCGGGCCGCACGCCGCATGAACATATCGAGGCGTTCGTCGAGCTCATCGCCGCGCTCGTGCAGGAGCCGCCCCCGCCCGTGCAGGACTTCGCGCCGTGGGTCTCGCCCGAGATCTCCAGGATCGTGCACACGGCGCTCCAGCACGACCGGGAGCGGCGCTACCCGAGCGCCGCCGCGATGCTCAAGGCGATCCTGCCGCTGATCGACGGGGATCTCACCATCGACGAGAGCACGCTCGTTCCCCTCACCGAGACCGAGCGCGCGATGGTGGCCGACCGACCCGACATCGCGACGACCATCGGTGTGACCGCCCGCGACGTGAATACAACGACGCTCACGTCGAGCAACACCATCCCTGAGCCCCATGCTGCAGCCGCGGCGCCGCAACCGAGCGGGCTGGCGTGGCGTCGCATCTGGCAGGCAGCCGGAGTCAGCGTGTTGCTCGCTGGGAGCCTCGGCGCCTACACCGTGGTTCGAGCTGTCAACGGCTTCGCGCAGGGCGGCGCCTCCCAGGCGTCACCGCAAGCGATAACCGAGCAGCCCGCGCCCAGACGCCGCGTCAACCTGGTGGTGCTGCCCGCCGACGCTTCGGTGGAGATCGACGGGCGCCCCGCGACGATGCGGGACGGCATCCTCGAGCTCGAGGGCGAGCTGGGCAGCATGCGGCGGGTTCGCGTCTTCAAGGGCGAGGTGGAGATCATCGCGGACGTCGCGGTGACGGAGTTCGGCGCGCATCCGACCAAGCTCGAGCTGCCACAAGCGCCTCGCAAGGATGGAACGGAAGACGCGCGGCCGGAGTCGATACCGGCCCCTGCGAGCGCGACAGCGCCGACCGGCTCCAGGGCACCGAGGCCTCCGCAGCCGCCGAATCCGCTCGTCCCGAACGACTTCAGGTAGTCGCTGACGACCCGCGCAGCGGTCAGGCTGCGGCAAGCGCGGGAGCTGTCCCGGCTCTCGCGGGAGCTTCCCCGCTCAGCGGGGCGCGCTCATCGTCGCGCGCCCACCGGGTGAGATGAGGCGGGCGGTGAGGCGTGCCGCATCGCCGCGAGGCGGGTCCACCGACCCGCCTCGCTCATCGCGCCTCGTCCCTCAGTACGGCAGCTCATCCAGCGCCGGCACCTCCGGCGGCCGCCCCCGCGCCCCGTTCTTCCCGGGCCGTGCGGTGGCCGGCACCGCGGCCCCGGGCTGCGTCGCCTCGCCGTCGTCCTCCAGCCCGGGCGGCGGCTGCGCCATGGACCGGCGCCCGGTGAAGCGGAGCTCCCGCGCGATCACCTCGGTGCGGTAGCGCCGGATCCCGTCCTTCTCGTAGCTCGACGTCCGCAGCCCGCCCTCGATGAGCACGCCGTCGCCCTTGGTCAGCACCTTCGCGAGCGCCTCGGCGCGCGGCCCCCAGAACACGATGTTGTGCCACTCGGTGCGCTCCTTGGGCTCCTTGTTCTTGTCGACGAACGACTCGTTCGTCGCCATGCGCAGCTGGAGCACCGGCGTGCCGTTGCCGGTGTAGCGCAGCTCCGGATCCGAGCCGAGATTGCCCATGAGAATCACCTTGTTCATTCCGTCGTTCATGATGCGCTCCAGTTCGTGATGTTGTTGTCGTTGTCGTCGTTTGCCGTCGTTTGCCGTCGTTTGCCGTCGTTTGCTGTCGATTACGTGGTTTGCCGTCGATTACGTCGTTAGCTGTCTCATTCCGCTGTCACCCGTCGCTCGATATCGCTCGAGCGCCGTCCATCGAGATCTCCTGCTGCCTCGCGCCTCTCTCCACGAGGCGCGGTGTCTCCCCGCGAGCAAACCGTCGTTCGAGCCGAGCGGGCGGCGCCCGGCAGCCCCGGGCCGCCGGCGCGCCGCCCGCTCGGGCTCACGCATCCATCGCCGCGCTGGCGCCGGGCCGCGCCGGCGCGGCCGCGTCGACGGCCGCGCGGAGCGACGTGGCGAGCGTCGGCTTGCCGATCAGCGCCTCGCGGGCGCGCTCCCTCCCCTGCCCGATGTGCTCGCCCGCGAACGACAGGTGCGCGCCGCTCTTCTCCACCACCCCGAGCTGGCACGCGAAGTCGATGAGGTCCGCCGCGCCGTCGATGCCAGCGCCCCAGCGGATGTCGAACTCGGCCTCTCGGAAGGGCGGAGCCATTTTGTTCTTTACCACCTTGACGCGTGTCCTCGATCCTATGGCCTCGTCGCTCACCTTCACCGGCCCCACCCGACGCACGTCGAGCCGCACGCTCGCGTAGAACTTGAGCGCGTTGCCGCCGGTCGTCACCTCGGGGTTGCCGAAGACGACGCCGATCTTCTGCCGGAGCTGGTTGATGAAGATGAGCGTCGTGTCCGTCCGGTGGCATATCCCCGTGAGCTTCCGCAGCGCCTGGCTCATCAGCCGCGCCTGGAGGCCCATGTGCGACTCGCCCATGTCGCCCTCGATCTCGGCCTTGGGCGTGAGCGCAGCCACCGAGTCGACGACGATCACGTCGACCGCGCTCGAGCGCGCGAGCATCTCGACGATCTCCAGCGCCTGCTCGCCGTTGTCCGGCTGCGAGACGAGGAGCCGGTCGATGTCGACGCCGATCGAGCGCGCGTACGTGACGTCGAACGCGTGCTCGGCGTCGATGAACGCGGCGACCCCGCCCGCCCGCTGCGCCTCCCGCATCGCGTGGAGCGTAAGCGTGGTCTTCCCCGACGACTCCGGGCCGTAGATCTCCACGATCCGCCCGCGCGGGTAGCCGCCGATCCCGAGCGCCGCGTCCAGCGACAGCGAGCCGGTCCGGATCAGGCCGATGTCCCTGGTCTCGTTCTCATCGTTCAACGACATGATCGCCCCCTTCCCGAACTGCTTCTCGATGGTGCCGACGACGGTCTTCACGGTGCGGAGCTTCTCAGCGATCTCGGTCATCATCTTGGTCTCTTCCTTTCAACGTACCTTCGTTGCGTGTCGCGTGCTTCGCGTGCGCGCCCCCGAGCGCGCGAACAGCCGATTCGACGCGGCCGTCGGGGCGGCCGCGATCGCGCCTGCGTCGCTGCAGGCACGATGATCTTGGGTCGCGCGGCAGGCTCAGGCGCCCGCCGCGGCGGTGACGGGCGGAGGCCCGGAGGCGGCCTCGCGGTCGAACAGCCGCGCGCCGATCGCCTCGGCCACGTGCGCCGCGCGCACGGCAGCGCTCCTGTCCATGTCGGCGAGCGTCCGGGCGACCCGCAGCACCTTTGTGTACGCCCGCGCCGAGAGGCCGAGCCGCTCCACGGCCGACGCGAGCACGCGCGCCCCGGAGACGTCCGGCATGGCCACGCGCGCGAGATCGCGCGGGCCGAGCTCGGCGTTGTGCGTCGCCGCGACCTCCCCCGCCTCGAAGCGCGCGCGCTGCGCGGCCCGGGCCTCGACCACGCGCGCCCGCACCGCGGCCGAGCTCTCAGGCGCGTGCAAGGGCGCCCGGCCGTCGTCCATCGCCGTCCCGAGCGGCGCGCACAGGTGAGCGACGTCGACCGGAGGCAAGGCGATGTGCAGATCGATGCGATCGAGCAGCGGCCCGCTCAGCCGCGCGCGGTAGGCGCGCACGCGGTCGAGGGAGCAGACGCAGCGATTCCCGCGATCCCCGTAGAAGCCGCACGGACAAGGGTTGATGGCGGCGACGAGGATCGGACGCGCGGGGAAGACGACGCGGGCGCGCGCGCGACAGAGGGCGACCGTGCCCTCCTCGAGGGGCTCGCGGAGGGCCTCGAGGACGCCGCGGCGGAACTCGAGGAGCTCGTCGAGGAACAGGCAACCATGGTGGGCCAGGGAGACCTCGCCCGGGCGGATCGGATCGCCGCCGCCGACGAGGCCCGCGGCGCTCACGGTGTGGTGCGGGGCGCGGAAGGGGCGCGCCGCGACGAGGCCCCGGTCCGGGGAGAGCAGCCCGGCGACCGAGTGGATCGCGGTGATGTCGAGTGCCTCCTCGTAGGACATGGGCGGCATGATCGTGGGCAGTCGGCGAGCCAGCATGGTCTTTCCGCTGCCCGGCGGGCCCAGCATGATGAGGTTGTGTCCACCGGCGGCCGCGATCTCGAGCGCGCGGCGCGCCCCGTGCTGGCCGCGGACCTCGGCGAGATCCACCGCCGCGGCGCTGGGCTCGGCGACGACCGTGGCCACGGAGCCGGCGCCGGGGAGGGCCTTGTTGCCGCGGAGATGCGCGACGACCTGGCCGAGGTGCTCGGCGATGAAGACGTCGACGCCGGCCACGCTCGCCGCCTCGCGCGCGTTGCCGTGAGGCACGATCGCGCGCAGGATCCCCTGCTCCGCCGCGCCGCGCAGCGCCGGCAGCACGCCGCGCACGGGGCGCACCGCGCCGCTCAACGAGAGCTCGCCGAGCAAGCCGATCTGGTCGAGCCCTCCGGCCGGGACCTTGCCGAGCGCGGCGAGCGCGGCGATGGCGATCGCGAGGTCGTACGCGCCGCCGCTCTTCTTGAGGTCTGCCGGGGCCAGGTTCACGGTGATCACATATTCGTCGAGCTCGACGCCGAGTTGCTGGAGCGCGGCGCGGACACGCACGCGGCTCTCTCGGACGCTCGCCTCGGCGAGGCCCACCATCTGGAAGAACGAGGGGCCGCGGCCGGAGTCGACCTCCACGCGGATGGGGTGGGCGTCGAGCCCGAGCAGCGAGAACGTGAGCGCCGTGGCCTGCATGTCCGAGCCCTTTCGCGAACGGCGTGCCAGGCAGGGACACACGCAATTTCAGGGACTTACGGGCAGCCAGGGGTGGCGGATGCGGCGGAGGGGGTGGCGGCCGCCAGGGGCGCCGGGACCGAGGCGCTCGCGGGCGCCTTCCCCGGCACACCCACGTTGGGTTCGCGGCAGGTCGACACGGCCGCTCTCGGTTCCTCAGGCAGGCATCGCCTGGCGCGCTCGGCGCCTCATTACGTGCGCCAGGCGTGTTTGGTCAGGAATAGCAAGAAAGGTCCTCACGAATGCTCCGGTGGGTCGGCGGGCCTCATCATACGAGCATCGATCTCCCGACTTGATGCCTCGCCAACTCTTCTCGCGTCGAGTAGAGAGGAGCGCATGCCGGGAACACCGCACGAGGTGCTCATCGTCGCGCTGCGGGACCGTCCAGCGCTGCTCGCCGACCTCTTCCAGCGGCTCACCGGTAGCTCGTTCGGCACGCCGGCCGAGGCGGTCGATGCCACCGTGCGTTTCACCAGGGCCATCGAGGTTCGTCCGGACCTGCTCCTGCGTTCCCGGCGGCCGGGGTGGGTGATGGTCGAGATCCAGAACTCCATCGATGAGCGCAAGCGGAGGAGCTGGCCGCTGGCGGTCAGCGTGCTCGTCCATCAGGAGAAGGCGATGGGCGAGGTGATCGTGATCACGGCCAGCCGCCGCGTAGCCTCGTGGGCGAAGCAGGCCGCGCGCTTTCGGGGCGAGCTCGGCACGCGTTTCGAGCTGACGCCGCGGGTGCTGCTCCTTTCGGGTCGGCGCGTCGAGGCGCTGCTCGATCCGGCGTATCCGGAGCTCGCGCTCTTCGCCGCCTGGGCCGTGCACCACCGCCACGGGCCCGCTGCGCGCAGGATCGTGGCGCGCGCCTTGGAGCTCACCGAGCAGCACCTCACCGACGAGCCGTTGCGAGACGCGCAGGCGCGTGCGATCCTGGCCGTGCTGAGCGACGCCATGCTCGCCTCGCTCAGGGAGCTGGCCATGGATCCGAGCAAAGTCCCTGAAACCCAAGCGTCTCGGCGTTTCCGGCTCTTCTTTGAAAAGCGCGGGAGAGCCGCGGGCAAGGCGGAGGGCAAGATCGAGGGCATGCAGGAGGCCCTGCTCGCCGTGCTCGACGCGCGCGGCCTGTCGCTGACGGCTGAGGAGCGCGCTCACGTCAAGGCCTGCACAGTCCCGGCGGAGCTCGATCGATGGATCGCCCGCGCCGCAACGGCCGCCTCCGTGAGCGAGGTGTTCGCGCCGGAACCGGCCAGGGCGGCACAGCGCTCGATCCCGGGGAATCGCTCGCGCGTCCCGGAGCGGAAGGGGCGTAAGTCGCCGACCCCGCGGAAGCCGACGCGGGCGTCGTAACGAGCGCGCCGGCTTCCCCGGCGGCACCCGCGGGCCACCGTACGCGAGCGGCTCACCGGCGTGCTCCTCGCGCACGCCGTCCCGAGCTCGAATGAGCGCTCGCTGGCCTCGGGCGCGCTACTCGGGCGCGCGATGCCTCGCCACGACGACCGTGATGTCGTCGTCCGGGCTCGGGCACCAGCCCTCGACCGCCTCGAGGATCCGGTCGCGGATCACGTCGACGGGCGCGGCCTGGACCGCCTCGATGATGGCGCACAGCCGCTCCAGCCCGAACTGCTCGTGCTGCGCGTTGCGCGCCTCGGTCACGCCGTCGCTGTAGAGCACGAGCACGTCCCCGTCCTCGAGGAAGAGCTCGGCGTCCCGCGTCATCGCCCCGATCTCGGGCAGCGCGCCGATCCAGACCCCGGAGCTCGCGATGCACGTGCAGCGCCGGGTGCGCGCCGAACACACGATCATGTCGTCGTGCGCGCCGGCGAACGTCACGCGCCCGCTGCGCTCGTACCGGAGCAAGAGGAGCGTCGCGTGCTCGTCGCGGTCCAGGCGGCCGCGGACGTTCTTGTAAATCGCCTTGTTGAGCGCGACGACGACCCTCGCCGGGCTCGCGCTCGGGTCGTTGCTCGTCAGCGCCGATACCATGCTCTGGATCATCAGCATGATGAGGCCCGCCGCGAGCCCGTGCCCGGCCACGTCGCCGATCCCCAGCCAACCGCCCCCGGGCGTCGCGAGCACATCGTAGTAGTCGCCGCCGACCTCGGCCGCCGGCTGCATCACCGCGCAGAGCTCGAGCCCTTCGATCGAGAGCTGCTTCGGCACCAGCGCGGTCTGGATGCGCGCCGCGACCTGGCTCTCCTGGCGCACGCGCTCCTGCTCCAAGCGCTCGCGCAGCTCCACCTCCCGCACGACCTCCCGGTGCAGCGCCGCGGCCTTGACCGCGGAGCCGAGCTGGAGCCGCAGCACGTCGTAGCTCATGGCGCTGGCGCGGCTGTCGAGCACCGCGACGCCGAACGTCTCCACGTCGCCGAACGCGACCGGGAGGACGATCATGCTGCTGCGCTCCGCGCCGCCGAGGAACCCCGGCGGCGCGAGGCGGCGCGCCGGGAAGCTCACGGGCGGCGCCTCCACCTCGCGGCCATGATCCATCAGGAACAGCGGCCTCAGCGAGGCGCGCTGGGCGTCGTCGTAGAGCGACACCGCCACGTGCGAGAGCTGCATCCGCGGCAGCTCTGACGCCAGCAGGCCCTTGAGGACCGGCAGGCTCAAGCACGCGGCGAACCCCCGAGCGCCGTAGATGACCTCGATCGCGGCGAGCTCCACGCGGAGCCGCTGCTCGCCCTCGACGTGCACGGACTCGCTCCCGATGAGGATCCGCGCGGCGTGCCAGAGCGGCTCCAGGGCCGCCGCGTCGCCGGCCGCGGCCGCCGGCCGGACCCGCTCGCGCAAGAGGGAGATCACGGCCTGGAGCTGGTCGAGGAGCACGCCCTCGCGCCTCGCCTCGTCGAGGAGCGCCTGGAGCGCGCGCAGGAAGCGGCCCCGGTCGCCCGCGAGCTCGTCCTCCAGCGCCGTCAGCAGGTCGCCCGCCCAGCCGTCGAGGGCGCCGATCGGGATCGCCACGCTCCTCCTGAGCGCGCTCTCCAGAGAGGCCCGCTGGTCGGAGACCGGGCGCGGAGAGCCCTGCGCCGGCGGCGACGGCGGGAGGACCGTGTCGCCTGGGCGGTAGCCGCAGCCGCAGGACTCGCGCTGCGTGAGCTCGACCTCCGCGAGCTCCAGTGCCGGGACGGCCTCGCCGCCGATCAGGCGGAGGATCGTGCTCACGGCCATCCCCCCGAGGCGCTTGATCGGCTGATGGACGGTGGTGAGCGACGGCTTCGTGAAGCGGGCAATGCCGACGTCATCGAAGCCGCACACGAGGACGTCCTCGGGGATGCGGAGCCCCTCCGCCTTGAGCACCTCGATCGCCGCGAGCGCCATCCTGTCGTTGGCGGCCACCACGGCGTCGAACTCGGCCCCGCGCGCCAGGATCTCGCGCATCGCCTCGCGCCCGGTCGGTATCGTGAACGCGCCGACCGCCACGAGGCGCTCGTCGCAAGGGAGCGCCCGCGCCGCGAGCGCCCTCCGGTACCCGCCGGCGCGCAGCTGCGCCTCCTCGCTGCTCAGCGGCCCGCCGATATACGCGATGCGCCGGCGCCCGTGCTCGTCGGCCAGGTGCGCGACCGAGATCTCGCTCCCGAGGGCGTTGTCGACCATGAGGCTCGGGACTCCATCGATCGCCGTCCCGATGCTGCACACCGGCAGCGGCGCGAAGGACCGGCAGAACGCCCGCATGACGTCGACGCCGCCGTAGCGGGAGAGCGTCGACGAGGCGACGATGACGCCATCGGCCGTGTCCGGACCGATGAGGTGATAGAAGGTGCTCCGGTCCGTCTCGTCCGGCCGGAGGGCGCTCGACAGGTCGCCGAACGCCGTCAGCAGGTTGACGTCGTGCGCCTCGGCCGCGCGCTCGACCCCCGCGCGCAGCTCCGACTGGTAGTCGCCGACGACATTGTCGATCAGAAACGCGATCGTCCGGCGCTTCCTCGTCATGGCCTCGGGCCCTCGGCTCATGCGTCGGCGATCGAGACGAGCTCCGGGCACATGCGATCCAGGGGCCTGAGGCTCCGGCGCTGCCACGCGAGCTGCGGGTCCGTCACGAACCGTATCCTGCATTTCATGCCGTGGCCGACGAGGCTGCAGATGAGGCTGACGAACGCCTTGAGGCAGCTCGAGCTCATGAAGCACAGCCCGCGCACGTCGAGCTCGAGCGTGCTCACCGACAGGCGCGCCACCTCGCCCTCCAGGGCCTTGACGTACCTGCTGAGCGGCGCGGCAGCCGCCATGTCCCCCCTGCCGGTGAGCTTGACGCTGAGGGTGTCGTCCCTCAGGGCCGGCTCGATCCCGAAGCCGTCGGTAACGAGAGGGTCCACGCGCAAGCTCCTCATAGCTTCTCCATCCCTCGACCGGCGCGCCGTGCCCGCCAGATCGCCTCCCTCGGTACTACAGCCAGAGCTGGTCCGGTGGTCGATACGAGCCCTCCATCCTACAGCGTCCTCGCGCTGGATCCAATCCCCTCCTGCGCGCACAGCCGTTCGGAGCGCGACCCGCGCGCGTCATTCGTGCTCCCCATCACAGCCGAGCCCGCCCCCCGCTCCGCCGATGCTCCGATCCCCGCCGGCCCCCACCGGCACCGGCGACGCGGTCCACCGACGCTGAGCGCGACTCAGGTGACTCGCGTGACTCACGTAACCCAGGTAGACGAGCGCTCACGCCGCGTCGCCTCCAGCGTCGCACGCGCGCCCAGCCACGGTGACGCGTCGTCCGGCGCGCCGCCGCTATCGACGCCTACATCAGCGACAGAGACGCGAGATCGGCGATAGGGCGCGAGGACGAGATGACGAGAGGACGAGGACGAGGACGAGGACGAGGACGAGAGAACGAGAGATCGCCCCTTTGCAAAAAATCGCGCCGAGCTTCTTTGCATGCTTGAACAATCATTCGATTTTGTCTTACAGTCTTGGATTGTCGTTGTGTGGCTGGGGAGCCACTCGACACCACGGAGGCATCCATGACTCGATTGCCCGGTTCACGGTGGGCGACGCTAGGCGCTCTCGTCGCATCCCTGACTGCAGTATCGCTCTCCGGGGCCCCGGCGCTCGCCGCGCCGTCGTTCACCGCGTTCGAGAGCGGCCAGGTCCGCCCGCTGGCCATCTCGCCCGACGGGAAGCTGCTCTTCGCCGTCAACACGCCGGACAACCGCCTCGAGGTGTTCCGCATCGGCAGCGGCGGCCTGGAGCACCGCACGTCGATATCGGTCGGCCTGGAGCCGGTGGCCGTGGCCGTCCGCAGCAATAACGAGGTCTGGGTCGTCAACCACCTGTCGGACAGCGTGAGCGTCGTCCAGCTGGGCCTCGGCGGGCAGACCGGGCGCGTCGTGCGCACGCTCCTCGTCGGCGACGAGCCGCGCGACATCGTGTTCGCCGGTCCGGGGCGAAACCGCGCCTTCATCACGACGGCGCACCGCGGCCAGAACGTCCCCTACGACCCTCAGTTCACGACGCCTGGCGTCGGTCGCGCCGACGTGTGGGTCTTCGACGCAAACCAGCTCGGCCAGTCGCTCGGGGGTAATCCGCTCAACATCATCACCCTCTTCAGCGACACGCCGCGCGCCCTCGCCGTGACCCCGGACGGCACCCGCGTGTACGCGGCGGCGTTCCACTCCGGCAACCGCACCGCCACCGTCAACGAGGCGCTGGTCCCCGACGGCTTCGGGCCGAACGGCGCGCCCGGGCCCAGCACCAACTTCGAGGGCGCGCCGGCGCCGGAGGTCGCCGTCATCGTGAAATACGACGGCGGACACTGGTACGACGAGCGGGGCAAGCTCTGGGACGACCAGATGAGGTTCTCGCTGCCCGACAAGGACGTCTTCGTCATCGACGCCACGGCGAACCCCCCGGCGTGGATCAGCGGAGCGCAGGGCTTCTTCTCCGGGGTCGGGACGATCCTCTTCAACATGGCCGTCAACCCGGTGAACGGGAAGGTCTACGTCGCCAACACCGAGGCCTTCAGCCAGCAGAACTTCGAGGGCCCCGGCCTCTTCGCCGGCGAGACCACGCGCGGCCACCTGCACGAGAGCCGGATCACCGTCCTCAGCCCGGGGAGCGTCGCGCCGCGGCACCTCAACAAGCACATCGACTACAGCACCTGCTGCGCCCCGGTCCCCAACGCCGAGAACGCGAAGAGCCTCGCCTTCCCGCAGGAGATGGCCGTGACCAGCAACGGCGCGACGCTGTACGTCGCCGCGCTCGGGTCGAGCAAGATCGGCGTCTTCAGCACCGCCGCGCTCGAGAACGACACGTTCGTGCCGAGCACCGCGAACCAGATCCCGGTGAGCGGCGGCGGGCCGACCGGCCTCGTGCTCGACGAGAGCAGGAATCGCCTCTACGTGCTGACCCGCTTCGACAACTCCATCTCGATCATCAACACCACATCGAAGACCGAGGTGGGACACGTCCCGATGCACAACCCCGAGCCGGCCAGCATCGTGAACGGCCGCCGCTTCCTCTATGACGCCTCGCTCACGTCGAGCCACGGCGACTCGGCCTGCGCGAGCTGCCACGTCTTCGGCGATCTCGACGACCTGGCCTGGAACCTCGGCAACCCCGACGCCCCCGTCGTGCCGGACCCGGGCCCGTTCCCGTTCGGCCTCTACGACGTCATCTTCAACCAGGAGATCACGGACCCGATCTTCCACCCGATGAAGGGGCCGATGATGACGCAGAGCCTGCGCGGCCTCGCCAACCACGGGCCGATGCACTGGCGCGGCGACCGCACCGGGGGCAACCTCGAGCCGTCCGCGCAGCCGGACGACGGGGCGTTCGACGAGCGGGAAGCCTTCCGGCAGTTCCAGGTGGCGTTCGCCGACCTGCTCGGGCGCAGCGGGCCCCTCCCGCCTGAGGACATGGAGGCGTTCACCGACTTCATGCTCCAGGTCACCTACCCGCCGAACCCGATCAGGAACCTGGACAACTCGCTCACGCCCGATCAGCAGGCAGGGAAGGACTTCTACAACGGCCCCGTTGTCAACTCGATCGCGAGCTGCGGCGGCTGCCACGTCGTCGACCCGGACGCCAACCCGGGCGACGACTTCCCCGGCTTCTTCGGGACGAGCGGCGCCTCCGTCTTCGACTTCCAGACGCAGCTCTTCAAGATACCGCAGCTCCGCAACGTGTACACCAAGGTCGGCGCGTTCGGCCTCGCGGATATCCCCTTCGTCTTCCTGCCGCGTGACAACCAGCACATGGGGGACCAGATCCGCGGGTTCGGCATCCTGAACAACGGCACCGTCGACACGATGTACCGGTTCTTCTCCGCGATCGGGTTCTCCGACCAGTTCCCGAACAACCCCGACGCCATCCCCTTCACCCCCGCGGGCGACGTGCTGCGCCGGCAGCTCGAGGCCTACGTGCTCGCCATCGAGAGCAATATGGCGCCGATCGTCGGCCAGCAGGTGACGCTCAAGCATAACAACAGCGCGGTGGCCGGGCCGCGCATCGATCTGCTCATGGATCGCGCCGACGTCGGGGAGTGCGATCTCGTGGCGAAGACCCAGGGATTCCTCCACGAGGTCGGGTTCCTCTACGTCGGCAATGGCCACTTCCTCACCGACCGGCAGCTCCTCCCGCCCATCAGCGACACGGTGCTCCGCCTGCTGTCCACCCAGACGCACCATGATCTGACGTACACGTGCATGCCGCCCGGCTCGGGCGCGCGCGCCGGCATCGATCGCGACAGCGACGGCTTCCTCGACGGGGACGAGCGCGACGCCGGCAGCGACCCCGCCGATCCGAACAGCACGCCCTGACCCTCCCCGACGCCGCTGCGCGCGCCGCGCGCGCGGCGGCGCCGCACGCACCGCCTAGGCGGAGCGCGCGCAGCGGCGCCGCGCGATCACGCCTGCCGCGACGCCCCCGGCCGACGCCCGGGCGAGCCGGACAGCCCGTTCGGGCCCAGCGCATACGCGATGCTGCTCTGCAGCGTCCCCATCGTCACGATCGACCCCAGGAAGACGTTCTGCTCGATGAGCGCGCGCGCCACCTCGGGCCGCACCCCGGACAGCACCGTCTTCGCCCCGAGGAGCTGCAGCGCCTTGGCCGTCTTGATCAGCGCGTCCGCCACCGTGGCGTCGACCTGCGCCACGCCGGTGATGTCCAGGATCACCACCTTGGCCTGCCTCGAGTGGAACCCGGTCAGCGCCGTCTCGAGCACCTGCTGCGCGCGCTCCCCATCCATCGCCCCGACGATCGGCATGACCAGCACGTCGTCCGTGATGGGGATGATCGGCGTCTGCCGGCGCATCATCTCCTGCTGCAAGAGCGCCCGCTCCGCCTCGGACGCGGCGCGCAGCTCGAGCTCCCGCTGCAGCTGCTCGTTCGAGCGCTGCAGCGCCTCGGTGCCCGCGCGGATGCTCGCGATGAGCAGCGCGTTCTCCAGCGCGATGGCCGCCTGCGAGGCGAGGAGCCCGCAGACCTCGACCCTGCCGGGCGTGAACGCCCGCTGCACCACGTTGTTCTCCAGGTACAGGAGCCCCGCCGAGCGCCCCTGGTGCGTCATCGACAGGCACAGGATCGAGCGCGGCCTCCGCTCCGCGACGTACGGATCCGCCGCGAAGCGGCTGTCGTGGCGCGCGTCGTTCACCACGACCGGCTCCCGCGTCCTCGCGACGAGCTGGACGACGCTCGCCGCGACCTCCCTGCCGTCGAGCGCCGGGATCGACAGCCCCGTCTCCACCACGTCGGGATCGACGCGCATCGACGCCACGATCGCGAGCTTCCCGTCGCGCTCCAGGATCAGCGCGCCCCGCTGCGCCCCCGCGTTCGCCACCACGCTCCGCATCAGCCGGTCGAGCAGCCGATCGAGCACGTTCTCGCCCGCGACCGCCTGCATGGCCTTCACGACCGTCGCGACGTCGAACGACTCGGTGCTCCCCCGGCGCGTCACCGTCGTGCCGACGACCCGGGCCGGCTGCGCCTCGCCGAGGGACGAGAGGTCGAGCAGCTGCTCGTGCTCCTTCGCGAGGTGCTCCGCCTTCGCGATCGCCCCCCACCGGAGGTACGCCCGGTACGCGTCGGCCATGTGCCATCGCGCGATCCGCTCCCGGCCCCGCTGCAGGTAGAACCGCGCGCACAGCTCGTGCGCGAGCGCCTCCTGGTGCGTGAACTGGCCCTGCCGCGCGCCCTGGATCGCCTGATCGTAGAGCTCCGCCGCCTCCGCGTCGTCGCCGAGGACGCGCGCCACCTCCGCCCCGATCAGCCGCTCCTTGTGCGCGTAGTTCTCCGGCGCGTGCCGCGCCCAGCCCGCGATCTTCGCCCGGTGCTCCGCGACGGCCGCGAGGTGCCGCTCCCGCTCCTCCGCCGTCGCCGTCGCGCACAGCGCGAGCAGCGCGAGGCTCACGTAGAAGGGGATGTCGTTCGCGAGGAACAGGCCCATCGCGCTCCCGCTGTGCTTCTCGGCGCGCGCCGCCATCAGGAGCGCACCCTCGGCGTCGCCGTACAGCACCGCGAGCACGAGCATGTTCACGAAGTACCAGCACCGCGGCAGCTCCTGCGCGGGCGCGAGCCCCGCGAGGAACGCGCCCTCGTCGAACGCGCCGTCGCTCAGGCTCCTCCGCCCGTTCGTCCTGCCCTCCAGGCAGGCGATCATCTGCTGCGCGACGACGAGCACCGGCGTGCCGAGCGGATCCTGCGTCCGCTGCAGGAAGCGCAAATACCCGGTCAGATCCTCGCGGAGCGCGCCGAGCTCGTGGCCCGAGCAGAGCAGGATCGTCACGATGTTCAGGCAGGCGTACGCCCCGAAGCTGAAGTCGCCCGAGCTCAGCCCGGCCTCGTACGCCCTGGCGAGGCACGCGACCGAGGCGCGGACCGGCTCGAAGAGGTGGGACGGCGCGCCGCACACGACGTACGCCTTGCACTGGAGCTCCACCCCCGCGGGCCGCTCGCAGAGCGCCAGCGAAACGCCCTGGAACTGCCGCGCCTCCTCCGGCCGCCCCATCCCCCCCGCGAGCAGCAGGCAGTAGAGGCCGTACGCGCACGCCGCCGCGGGCGAGTTGCCGTACCTCAGCGAGAGGTTGACCTGGGTCGCCGCGATGAGCGCGAGCAGCGCCGGGCTCAGCGTGTACGCCCCCGGGATCATCGCCGCCAGGAGCCGCAGCGCGGCCAGCTGCTCCTCGTCGCCGCCCCACGGCGCGTCCGCGAGCTCCTCGACGCGGCGGCCGGCCAGGTGGACCGGCACCTCCGCGAGCGCGGCCCCGAACGCCGCCTGGATCGCCTCGAGCGGCTCCGGCAGCTCGATCCCGAAGAGCGCCACGCCCTCGCGGCCGACCCGCAGCACGTCCTCGAACTCCCCGCGCATCGTGTGCACGAGGATCCGGAGGTTATAGACCTCCGCGCGCTCGAGGCGCGAGCGCGCGTGCCCGAGGAGCTCGCGGATCGAGGCCTCCGCGTGCTTCTCGTTGCCGCTCAGCCACTCGGACTCCGCCCGCTCCCGGTGCAGCGCGAAGCAGAGCGCGTAGTCCTCCTCCCACCCCCGCGGCCCGAGCAGCGACAGCCCCGTCCTGAAGTGCTCGGACGCCGCCGCGTGCGCCATGGACGCCTTGGCGCGCTTGCCCACGGTGAGGTTGAGCCGCGCGAGCTCGAGCTGCTCCGCCCGGTCGTCGATCAGCGCCGCGCCGAGGTTGCAGTGGCTCACGACCTTGAACAGATCCTCGTCGCGCGACTCCCCGCTCAGCTGCGCCCGCGTGAGGCGGCCGATCCGGAGGTGCACCTCCTGCTTGCGCGCGTCCTCGATCAGGCTGTAGGCCGCCTGCTGCCCCCGGTCGTGCAGGAACCGGTACCGCACCGAGAGCGGCAGCTCCGCCGGCGCGCCGCCCGGCGCGTGCAGCAGCCGGTAATCGGAGTCGAGCGGCAGCACGAGCCCCTCGCGCAGCGCCTCCCAGAGATCGGCCGCGACATCGGCCGGCGGCAGCTCGCGCACGGTCGCCAGCGTCTTCAGATCGAACTGGTGACCGATGCACGCGGCGAGCTGGAGCACGAGCTGCGTCCCCGGCGAGAGGCGCTGCATCTTGTCGATGAGCAGATCGTGCACGTTCACGGCGCCCCAGCGCTGCCGGATCGGCTCGAGGTCCCACGTCCACCGCCCGGCGCCCGGGTCGAAGGACACGAGCCCCGCCGCATAGAGCTCCTTGAGCAGCTGGCTCAGGAAGAACGGATTGCCCTTGCTCGTCGCATACAGCACCTCCGCGAGCGCCTGCACCTGCTCCGGGCGCGCGCCCAGCGCGTCCGCGACGAGCCTTTGCACGTCCGCGAGCGAGAGCGGCGGGAGCAGGAGCTCGCGCCGCGGGACGCCCGCCGCCTTGAGCTCGCCGAGCCAGGTCATGAGCGGCTGTCCCGCGATCGCCTCCTGGTCGCGGTAGGCGCCGATGATCAGCAGGTAGGCCCCGCCCGGATCGGTCAGGACGACGTGCAAGAGCTTCAGCGAGGCCGAGTCGGCCCACTGGAGGTCGTCGAGGAAGAGCACGACCGGGTGCTCCGCCGACGTGATGACGCGCAAGAAGTCCTGGAACACCAGGTTGAAGCGGTTCTGCGCCTCGTTGGGCCCGAGCTCGGCCACCGCGGGCTGCGGCCCGATGACGAGCTCGAGCTCCGGGATGAGCTCCACGAGGATCTGCGCGTTCTTCCCCGCGGCCGCGAGGAGCTTGTCCTTCCATTGCTCGAGCGACTCGGCCGGCTCGGTCAGGAGCTGCCGGACGCGCTGGCGCAGCGCGCCCGCCACGGGCGCGTGCGGCATGTTCCGGCTCAGCTGATCGAACTTCCCCTCGATG
Organism: Sorangium sp. So ce296; assembly: GCF_051529605.1. Lineage (NCBI taxonomy): Bacteria > Pseudomonadati > Myxococcota > Polyangiales > Polyangiaceae > Sorangium > Sorangium sp. So ce296. The sequence goes on along the minus strand of NZ_CP150325.1, from coordinate 10,756,670 downwards.
AAGTGCCCGCGCCGCTGCGCGACCTCCTTCTGGAGCTCGTTCACGAGCGCCGATTTCCCGATCCCGGCGCCGCCCGCGATGAGCAGCAGCTCGCACCGGCCCCCGCGCGCCCGCTCGAAGGCCGCGAGCAGCTCCGCCATCTGCGCGTCGCGCCCGTAGAGCTTCTGCGGCAGCCTGAGCTCGCTCGAGACATCGCGCGACCCGAGCTCGAACGGCTCGATACGGCCGGTCGCCTCGAGCGCCGAGAGGCACGCGTCCAGATCGGCCTTGAGCCCGGTCCCGCTCTGGTACCGCTCCTCGGCGACCTTGGACATCAGCTTTTGCACGATGTCGGACACGGCCCTCGGGATCTCCGGCGAGCGCTCGCACAGCGGCGTCGCGACCCGCGCGATGTGGCTGTGCATGAGGTCGACCGGATCGGCCGCCTGAAAGGGGAGCACCCCGGCGAAAAGCTCGTACAGCGTCACTCCCAGCGAGTAGAGGTCAGTCCGGTAATCGATGACGCGGTTCATTCGGCCGGTCTGCTCCGGCGACATGTAGGCCAGCGTCCCCTCGAGCAGGTCCGGGCGCTCCGCGGCCAGCGTCTCCTCCGAGAGCCGCGTCGAGCTGCCGAGGTCCGTCAGCTTGACCTGCCACGTCTCCGGGTTGACCAGGATGTTCTGCGGCTTGACGTCCTTGTGGATGACGTGCTTTCCGTGCACCGCCGCCAGCGTGCCGGCCAGCGACGAGGCGATACGCAGCTTGGCCTTGAGGTCGAGCGGCGCCGAGCGGGCGAGCTTGTCGAGCGGCGCCCCCGGGAAGTACTCCATCACGAGCGCCGCCCCGCCCGGGATGCTCTCCAGCCGATGGGCGCGAACGACGCTATCGATGTTGAGGTGACGCGAGATCTCGAGCTCGTGCCGGAGCTGCGCGACATGCCGCTGGCCGGGGTGCTCACCCTTCAGCACCTTGATCGTCACCGGAGTACCATCGGCGTCGCGCTTCGCGCGGTAGATGACGGTATCCGCGGTGTCGTACATCTGCTCAACCAGTGTGAAGGGCAGATCTTCGATCCTGGTCTTGCGCATGGTTTGTCGATGGTTGCATGGGCCGAACGCCCGTGGCAAGCGCTTAAGCTCGCTTCGGCAGGGCGGGCGATGTGCGCTGTGGTGCGGTGATCGCGAGTCCGATCGGCGCGATACCGCAGTTCACGGAGCGTGGGTGAGCCGGAGAACGGGGGTTTCGGCGCGGGGCGAGTGCGCACCTCGGGAGGCTCGTCGCCGGCCGGGCGCGCATCGCCTAGCCGCGCGCATCGCCTAGCCGCGCGCATCGCCTAGCCGCGCGCATCGCCTAGCCGCGCGCGCGGCTAGGCGATGCGCGCCCGGCGGCCGACGCCCCTCACCGCGCGGTAGTCGGTGAGCAGCGATCCGAGGATGGTGGCCGCGCCCGTCGCGGCGTGGATGAGCGCGGCGAGCGGCGAGCGCTTCGCGTAGCCGAGCACGAACGGCGCCGCGATCGCCGACGCGCCCCACGCGTGGTCGATGGCCTCGTGCACCTCGATGGGAATCAGCTTCGCCAGGCTCAGGCGATAGTCGGTGAGCAGGGAGACGGACACGACCGATGCGCCGAGGATCACGCCGGCGATCCTCGCCGACGGCTTGCGCGCCGACAGGCCGGCGAGGGCGACGATGACGCCATTCGAGTAATCGATGACGGAGTGGACGTCCTGGGGGACGACGCGCGCGAGGGGCAGGACGCCGAGGAGCGGCCTCGAGGGGATCGTCGCCCTCCGCTGCGTCTCCCGCGCGAAGAGGCCCGGTCGTTCGAGCTCTGCGGTGGGCCGGTCGTCCGGCGGCAGGCGGGTCGCCGGCAGGTCGTCCGCGCCCAGAGAAACGTTGGATTGTGCCATGGATACCTCCCGTGACGCGGGAGAGGCAATCCGCAGACCGGAGCACAAGCGCACACACCTATTCAGCGGGCGAGCCGGCTCAGCGGGCGAGCCGGCTCAGCGGGCGAGCCGGCTCAGCGGGCGAGCCGGCTCAGCGGACGAGCCGGCTCTCCGGGGATGGGCGATGCTAGGCTGCGCGCCCATGGGAGTCCGGATCATTCCTCTCGGCGGCCTCGGCGAGGTCGGGATGAATGCGATGCTGATCGAGGAGGATGGCCGCCGCGTGCTCGTCGACTGCGGCGTCATGTTCCCCAACGACCAGGTGCTCGGCGTCGAGGTGGCGATCCCCGACCTCAGCTACGTGCGCGAGGCGGGCGGGGTCGACGCGGTGATCGTGACGCACGGCCACGAGGATCACATCGGCGGGCTGCCGTCGCTGCTGCGCGAGTTCCCGGTCCCCGTGTACGGGACGCGCTTCACGCTCCGGCTCGTGCGCGAGCGCCTCGTCGAGCACGGCATCGACGTGCCGCTCCGCGAGGTCGAGCCCCAGCAGCACTTCACGGCGGGCCCGTTCCGCGCCGAGCCCCTGCGCGTGACCCACTCCATCCCCGACGCGGTCGGCTTCGCGATCGAGACGGGCGAGGGCATCCTCATCCACACCGGCGATTACAAGATCGATCTCACCCCCGTGGGCGGCGAGCGGCTCGATCTCGGCCGCTTCGCCGAGTACGGCCGCGCCGGCGTGGCGGCCCTCCTGTCCGACTCCACCAACTCCGAGCGCGACGGCTGGTCGGTGAGCGAGACGGCGGTGGCCGAGGGGTTCCTCCGGCCGTTTCGCGAGGCGAAGGGCCGCATCCTTGTCGCGCTGTTCGCCTCCAATGTCCACCGGGTCCAGAGCGTCCTCGACCTCGCCGCCCAGCTCGGCCGCAAGGTCGTGCTCGCCGGGCGCAGCCTCGCGACCAACACGCGGATCGCCGAGGAGATCGGCATCCTCACCGTCCCCCCCGGCGTGCTCGTCGACGACGCCACGGCGGCCACGCTCCCGCGCGAGCGCCTCGTCGTGCTCGCCTCGGGCGCGCAGGGCGAGCCGAACAGCGCGCTCGCGCGCATGGCCGTCGGCGATCACCACCGGCTGCGGGTCGACCTGGGCGACACGGTGATCTTCTCGTCCCGCGCCATCCCCGGCAACGAGATCGCCGTCAGCCAGCTCGCCAACCGCCTGGCGAGGCGCGGCGCCGTGGTGCTCGATCGCGGCCTCGATCCGATCCACGCGAGCGGCCACGCCCAGGCGGAGGAGCAGAAGGTGCTCCTCGACGCGGTCCGGCCGGAGCACTTCGTCCCGATCCACGGCGAGTACCGGATGCTGCTCGCCCACGCGCGCACGGCGCTCCGGATGGGCGTGCCGGCTTCGGGGGTCTTCGTGGTCGAGGACGGCGAGTCGCTGGTCATCGAGGACGGCCGGATGCGGCTCGGGGACGCGGTGAAGAGCGGGCGCGTGTGGCTCGACGCGCGCGGCGGGCTCGACGTCTCCGAGCTGGTGCTGCGCGAGCGCGAGCAGATCTCGGATCAGGGCCTCGTGATGGTGCTGGTCGTGGCCGACCGCAAGACGGGCGAGGTCCTGCGCGGCCCCGAGCTCCTGGGGCGCGGGGTGGCGCACTTCGAGGAGGGCGGCCCGCTGTTCGCGGCCGCGCTCGAGAGCGCGCGCGATGCGCTCGCGGCGCTGTCGCCGGCGGCGCGCACGCTGGCGCCGGCGCTGGAGGACGCGCTCAGCCGCGGCGTGCGGCGGGTGTTCCGGCGCGAAGCGTCGCGCCGCCCCGCCGTGCTCCCTCTGGCCGTGCTCCTGTGAGGCGCCGCGGGCGCGCGGTCGCCGCCGCGCGCGGCGCGCGGCGGCGACCGCGCGCCCGCGGCGGCCCGGGGGCCTCGGGCGCCGCGCCCCGCGCTGATGCGCCCATTTCCCGCCTCCTCACGCTGGGCCCTTTCCTGAGCGCAACGAGTGATTACGGTGCAGGGACCGGCGGAGCCCCTTTGCTCTGCCGTGGCACGGCCGACGGCGGCTCGTGGTTCCTCCTGGGGATTGCCTCCAGGGCTTCGCGCTCCGGTGCGCAGCCGGGTGGACCACCGCGGCACGGCCCCATGGTGGAGCGATCGAGATGAAGGAGAAGCCCATGAGCTCGCTCCTGGCGGGCGAGACCGGAACGACGATGAGGGAAGAGAGGGACGCTCGCGACGAGGTGCAGCTCGACGTCGGGCTCGGCGCGGCCCTGCCGTCTTCGTGGAACGCGCCTTCGGGCGAGCGAGCCGCGCCGCCGGGCGAGGACGTGACCGAGATCTACCTCCAGGAGATCTCGCGCAACGCGCCGCTCAGCCGGGATCTCGAGGTGGAGCTCGGCCGGCGGATCGAGTCGGCGGAGCGCGCGGGGATCGAGGCCTGGGTGGCGTCGCCCGTCGCGCTGCGCGAGCTCGCGGCGCTCGCGGACGACCTCCGGGCGGGGCGGGTCGCCGCGGGCGAGGTGCTGCTGAACGCGGACGCGGACGAGGAGGTGCGCGACGCGGCGTCGGCGCGGCTCGCGCGGCTTCTCGGGCTCGCGCGGTCCGCGTCCGAGGCCGGCGAGGCCGGCGAGGCCGCGTCACGCGGAGCCCGGGCCGAGCTCTCGGCCGGGCTCACCGACGCGCGCCTGGGCCCCGCGGTGGAGGAGCGGATCGAACGCGCGCTGCGCGAGGCCGCGGCCGCGGCCGGCGGGCCCGAGCTAGCGGCGATCGAGGGGACGCTCTCGGCGATGCGCGACGCCCGCCGCGCGGCGGCGGGAGCGCGGGCCGAGATCGTCCGCGCGAACCTGCGCCTGGTGGCGTCGGCCGCGCGGCAGCTGAAGCACCGCGGCGTGCCGCTGCTCGATCTGATCCAGGAGGGCAACCTCGGGCTGATGCGCGCGGCGGAGAAGTTCGACTACCGGCGCGGGTACCGGTTCAGCACGTACGCCACCTGGTGGATCAAGCAGGCGCTCTCGCGCGCGCTGATCTACCAGGGCCAGGTCATCAAGGTGCCGGTCCACTTCGCCGAGACCCGGCGTCGGGCGCTGCAAGCGCGCAAGGAGCTCGAGCAGGAGCACGCGCGCGAGGCGGCGCCGGAGGAGGTGGCCGAGCGGAGCGGGCTGCCGATGGAGAAGATCCAGACGCTGCGCGAGCTGGCGATGCCGCTCGTGTACCTGGATGCTCCGGCCGGGGACGACGACGGCGCGCGCGCGGGCGACCTCTTCGCGAGCGACGACGCGGCGCCGGACGAGCTCCTGGTCCACCGGCGGCTGCACACGCAGGTGCGCTCGCTGCTCCAGTCGCTGACCCCGCGCGAGCGCGAGGTGCTGCGGCTCCGGTTCGGCCTCGACGGCGAGCAGACGCACACGCTCGCCGAGATCGGCGGCATGTTCTCGGTGAGCCGGGAGCGGGTGCGGCAGATCGAGGAGAACGCCCTGAGCAAGCTGCGGACGCTGTCGCGCCGGCAGGCGCTCGACACGCCGCTCGGGGGTTGACGATCGGGTCGAGTGGCGTGCCGCGGTGGTGCTCCGCTGCACGACCATTGAACAGGAGCTCTCCTGCGGGTGATGTTAGCGCTCGCTCACCCGAAGGACGCTCATGAAGGACATCCTCTCTGCTCGCCTGGAATCACGTGCTTTATCCGCACGCCCGCGCGCTCTTGACGACATCGGATGCACCGCTGGGTTGAGCGGCATCCCTCGTGATTACGGTAAAAAACTTATTGAACAGTTCACCAGGGAACCCAGTGAGGGCTTGAGCTCGGTGAAAACTCCTGTCGCGGCGCGCGAGCGGGCGGGGGGCGTGGGCAACGCCAAGCCCCGGTGGTGCGGCCCGATCCCTGTGCCAAGTCTCCCCTCGCGCATATACTTAGTCGCGTAAGCCGCATTGCCATGGCGAGCGAGCGGGGGTGTCGATGCTCGTTGGGACAGGCTATACGTTTCGCGAGAAGATCGAGGAAACCGCCGAGTTCAGGCTAATCCGCGCATGCCGCGAGGGCGAGGACGTCCCGGTCTTGCTGAAAGTCCTGCGCGCGGAAAGAGCGACTCGCGCCGAGGTCGCGCGCTTCAAGCACCAGTGCGAGCGCATCGCGCAGCTCGCCTCACCCCGCCTCGTCGCGCTGCGTGGCGTCGAGGAGCTCGCCGGCTCTCTGATTGTCGTTCTCGAGGACTTCCCGGGCCGCGATCTCGCGCGGATCCTCGCCGCGCGCCCGTCGCGCAGACTGCCGATCTGCGAGGCGCTCGATCTCGCGGCCGCGCTCGCCGAAGGCCTCGCCGCGGTGCACGCGGCGGGGCTCATCCACCGCGAGCTGCGCCCGCACAACGTGCTCGCCGACGCGTGCGGCGCGGTCAAGATCACGAGCTTCGGCGTCGACGCCGAGATCACCCGCGCGCACGAGCGGCTCTACGCGCCGGTGGTGATCGCCGACGTGCTGCCCTACGTCTCCCCGGAGCAGACAGGCCGTATGAACCGCGGCGTCGACTACCGGACGGACCTCTACGCGCTCGGCGTCATCCTTTACCAGATGCTCACGGGTCAGCGCCCCTTCGAGGCCCTGGATCCGGTGGAGCTCATCCACGCGCACCTCGCCCTCGCTCCCGCGCCGCCGTCCCGCGTCGACCCGGCGATCCCCGAGGCCATCTCCGGTGTCGTGCTCAAGCTGCTCGCGAAGAACGCCGAGGACCGTTACCAGAGCGCCGAGGGCCTGCTCGCCGACCTCGAACGCTGTCGCGAAGCCCTGCGCGGCACGGGGACGATCGAGCCCTTCGTCGCGGGCCAGCACGATCGCCAGGACCTGTTTCGGATCCACCAGAAGCTCTACGGCCGCGAGCAGGACATCGAGGCGCTCACCGCCGCGTTCGAGCGCGCGCTCGACGGCAGCCGCCAGAGCGTCCTCGTCTCCGGCTACTCCGGCATCGGCAAGTCCTCGCTCGTGCACGAGATCTTGAAGCCGCTCGCGCGGCAGAAGGGCTATTTCACGAGCGGCAAGTACGACCAGTACAACCGCGACGCGCCCTACAGCGCGGTGATCCAGGCGTCCGACGGCCTGGTGCGGCAGCTCCTCACCGAGAGCGAGGCGCGCATCGAGCGCTGGCGGAGCGCGATCCTCGAGGCGCTCGGGCCGAACGCGCAGGTCGTCTGCGACGTCATCCCCTCGCTCTGCCATGTGGTCGGCGCGCAGCCGCCCGTGCCGGCGCTCGGCCCGCTCGAGGCGCAGAACCGCCTGAACCGCTGCTTCTTGCTGTTCGTCTCGGTGTTCGCGCGCGGTGCGCACCCGCTCGTCCTATTCCTTGACGATCTCCAGTGGATCGACCCCGCGAGCCTCGGGCTGCTCCGCGCGCTCCTCGCCGACGACTCGCTCGAGGCGCTCTTCTTCTGCGGCGCCTACCGCGACAACGAGGTGTCGCCCGGGCACCCGTTCGTCCGGGCCATCGAGGAGCTCAAGCGCGCTGGGCTCGTCGTGCGCGACATCGTCCTCGCCCCGCTCGCGCGCCCGCACGTGCTCGAGATGCTCTCGGACAGCCTCAGGCGCGACGACTGCGGGCCGCTCGCCGACGCGGTGCTGAAAAAGACGGGCGGCAACCCGTTCTTCGTCAAGGAGTTCGTCCGGTCGCTGCACGACCACGGCGTGCTCACGTTCGCAGCCGGGTCAGGCTGGCGCTGGGACCTCGCCAGGATCGACGCGCTGACGTACACGGACAATGTCGTCGACCTCATGGTGCGCACCATCGCGCGCCTGCCCCCTTCGACGGTGGAGGCGCTCAAGCTCGCCGCGGCGATCGGCAACCGGTTCGACCTCGACATGCTCGCCACGGTGAACGAATGCTCGCCGGAAGAGGTGTACGGCCGCCTCGATCCCGCCGTCGGCGAGGGGCTCGTGCTCGCCGGGCGCGAGGGCTACCGCTTCGCCCATGACAAGGTCCAGGAGGCCGCGTACGCGCTGATCCCGGAAGTGGATCGGCCCGCCTTCCACCTCCGGATCGGCCGGCTGCTCGCGGTCAAGCTGGATCTCTCTGAGAGCCAGAACCTCTTCGACGTCGTCAGCCACCTGAACAGCGCAGGCGACCTCGTGTCGGACCCCGCGGAGCGCCTTTCCCTCGCCCGCATGAGCCACGAGGCCGCCTGCCGCGCCGAGGACTCGTCCGCCTTCGGCGCGGCCCTGCGCTACCTGAAGCTCGGCCTCCTGCGCCTTCCGGAGGACGCCTGGACGTCGCAGTACCCGCTTCGCCTCGAGTACGGGATGAAGACGGGCCTCATGCTCTCGCTCTCGGGCCAGCACGACGATGCCCTCGCGGTCCTCTCCGACTGCCTGGAGCGGGCCGCGAGCCGGCTCGATCGCACCGAGGTGTTGCGGCTCAAGATGAACGTGCAGGTGCTCAAGAATGATCTGCCCGCTGCGCTCGCGGAGGGACTCGCGGCCCTGCGCCCGTTCGGGCTCGACCTGCCCCTGTTCCCCGACGAAGCCATGGTCGACGCCCAGATCCGGGCGACGGTGGATCTCGTCCAGGAAAAGACGCTCGAAGCGCTGCCAGACCTGCCGCCGCTCGCGGACCCGGAGATCCGCGCCATGCAGGATGTGCTCGAGGCGCTCTTCCTCCCCTGCGGGTTCTTGAGCCCCAACAACCGCGGCATCACGGTCGCGAAGCTCGTCGAGAACACGCTCCGCCACGGGCTATCGAAGCACGCGATCTTCGGCTGCATCAACTTCGCAACGTTCCTCTGCGGCCGCGGCGACATCGAGCTCGGCTACCGCTTCGGCCGCGCCGCCATCGACCTTTCGGAGCGCTACCCGGACAAGAAGTCCGAAGCGATACTCCGCAACATGTGGGGCTCCTACGTGCAGCACTGGATGGAGGGTTACCCCGCCTGCCAGAAGTCGCTGCTCGCGGGGATGCACACCGGGCTCGAGACGGGCCAGTACATCTGGGCGTTCTACACCGCGGTCAACGCCGTGATGAACAGCCTCCTGCGCGGCCTCCCGCTCTCCGACCTCCTCGCCGAGGCGCAGAGCTACCAGCCGATATGCAAACTCGACAGGGGCAACGCCATCTCCTGGATGGTCGATGCGGTCGTACAGATCGCGCACCAGCTCTCGGTCGAGACCGCGCACCCGGCCAAGCTCAAGGGCGCGTGGATCGACATCGACGAGGTGATCGAGAAGGCCCGCCGGATGGGCAACGTGGTCTCGCCTCCCTCCGCCCAGACGTACATCGTGTTCCTCGGCGTCTTCCAGGGCGCGTTCGAGGAAGCGGCGCGCATCGCGCTCTCGATGGACGTCGAGATCCAGAGCGTGGCGGGCTGGCTCGGCATCCCCGCGTGCCATTTCTACGCCGGGGTCGCGCTCACGCGGGCGGCGGACGTGGTCTCCCCGGACGAGCGCGCGCTCTTCCTCGCCCGCGCGGAGCTCTTTGCTGAAAAACTCTCGCGCTGGGCGAAGTTCTGCCCGGAGAACCTGGCGCACCGCAGCGCCCTGCTCGGCGCCGAGTTCGAGCGCATCCGCGGCGACGCGCGCGCGGCGTGGGAGCGCTACGACGAGGCGATCGCCCTCGCGCACCGCGGCGGCTACCTCCACGACGAGGCGCTCGCCAACGAGCTCGCGGGCCTTTCCTTCCGCGCGCTCGGCAAGACCACCATCGCCCGCACCTACCTGACCGAGGCGCACAGGGCCTACGGCCGATGGGGCGCGACCGAGGCGATGCGGCGCCTCGAGCGCGCGTACCCCGACCTCGTCCCCAGCGAGATCCTCCGCGGCGCGACGGGCCCGGACGCCGCCGCGCCCGCCGGCGCCGCGCTCGACCTCGGCTCGGTGCTCAACGCCTCCCAGGCCATCTCGGGCGAGATCGTCCTCGACCGCCTGCTCGACGCGCTCATGCGCATCCTGGTCAAGAACGCCGGCGCGCAGCGGGGCTGCCTGCTCCTCGCCCGCGGCGAAACCCTGCACTTGGCTGCCGAGGCGAGGGCGGAGGGGCCCCAGATCGAGGTGCGGATTCCCCACGAGCCCGAAGCCTCCCTCTCGGACCTGCCGGCGTCCCTGCTCAACTACGTTCGGCGCAGCCGGGAGAAGGTGATCCTGGACGACGGGACGGCGCGGAATCCCATCGTCGCCAGCGACGACCTCTATCGGTACCCCAAATCCGCCCTCTGCCTGCCCATCCTGCGGCAAGCGGAGCTCGTGGGGCTGCTCTACCTGGAAAACGACCTCGTCGCCGGCGCCTTCACCCCGGACCGGCTTTCGGTGCTGGAGCTGCTTTCGTCCCAGGCCGCCATCTCCATCGCCAATGCCACGCTTTACGCCGACCTGCTGCAGGAGAAGCAGGCCGTGCGGGACAGCAAAGAGCTGCTGCAGTCGATCGTCGACAACTCGACAGCGGTCATCTACCTCAAGGACCTCGAGGGTCGCTACCTGATGATCAACCGGCGCTACGCCGAGCTGTTCCACGTCAGTGAGCAAGCGATCGTCGGCCGAACCGACTACGATGTATTTCCCAGCGAGCGGGCCGATGCCTTCCGCGCCGTCGACCACGAGGTGGTGGCCACCGGAGCGGCGCTGCAAGCCGAGGACGAGGTCCCCCAGGACGATGGGCTGCACACCTACATCTCTCTCAAGTACCCCCTGTGCAACGCGGCGGGGCAGCCTTATGCCGTTTGCGGCATTTCCACCGACATCACCGAGCGCAAGCAGGCCGAGGCAGAGCGCCAAGCCCGCAAGACGGCCGAAGCCGAGAGCCGTGCGAAGACCGAGTTCCTGAGGAACATGAGCCACGAGCTGCGCACACCGCTCAACGCCATCCTCGGCTACGCCCAGATCCTCAAGCGCTCCCCGGGGCTCGAAGGCCGCGAGGTGACGGGGCTGAATACCATCCAGCAGAGCGGCCAGCACCTCTTGACCCTCATCAACGACCTCTTGGACCTGGCCAAGATCGAGGCGGGCAAGCTCGAGCTCTACCCCGAACCGATCCCTCTCTCGACCTTCCTGACGGTCGTCGCCGACATCATCCGCGTCAGGGCGGAGCAGAAGAGCCTTCACTTCGTCTACGAGGTCACGCCCCACCTGCCCCAGGCGGTGCTGGCCGACGAGAAGCGCCTGCGCCAGGTGCTGCTCAACCTCCTGGGCAATGCGGTGAAATTCACCGATCGGGGGCGGGTGCGCTTCGGGGTGCAGGCCCTTTCCCAGGACGGGACCGGGCCGCGCCTGCGCTTCGAGGTGGAAGATACCGGCGTCGGAATGACGCCGGAGCAGCTGGCCAAGCTCTTCCAGCCTTTCGGGCGGGTGGGGGATGTGCGCCGCCGCGCGGGCACCGGCCTCGGGCTGATGATAAGCCACCAGCTGGTGCACCTCATGGGCAGCGAGATCCACGTGGAAAGCCGGCCCAATGAAGGCAGCCGGTTCTGGTTCCATGCGACCTTACCGGTGGCCGAGCTCGCAGCACCCCTCCGGCCCTCCGCGCGGGCCCCCATCGGCTACGAGGGGCCGCGCCGGAAGGTGCTGGTTATTGACGATGTGGTGGGCAATCGGGCGGTGCTCTTGGACCTGCTGAGCGGCCTGGGCTTCGAGGCGTGCGAGGCGGCCACTGGCCAGGAGGCGGTCGAGCAGGAGATGGCGGCGTCGCCGGATCTGGTGGTGATGGATCTGGTCATGCCGGGGATGGGCGGCCTGGAAGCCATGCAGTGCATTCGTCGCAATCGCCAGGCTCGGGGGCTCGCGCGGCTGCCGTTCATCGTGGTCTCGGCGAGCACCAACGACGAAGACCAGACTGAGAGCGTTGCAGCCGGCGCCGACGCCTTCCTCGCCAAGCCGATCGACCATGAGAGCCTGTTGCGGATCATCGGCGCCCAGCTCGGGCTCACCTGGGTCTATCGCGCACCGGCCGAGGAGCGTCCCGGGGACCGGGAGGACGCGGAGCTCCTGACGCCGTCCCGAGAGGAAATGGAAGTCCTGCATGTCCTGGCTCTGAAGGGCAGCATGCGCGACATCCGAGAGCGGGCGGCCTACCTCACCACCCTCGACGAACGCTACCGCCCCTTGGCCGACCGCCTGCATCGCCTGGCGCAGGGCTGCCAGTGCAAGGCGATCCGCAGCCTGGTCGAGGAGCACCTGCAGGGGATGGAGCCGAAGGCGAGGCTGGCGCCGGAGCCGCGGCGCATCGGAGGCGACCAGCGACCATGAGCAGAGCCACGGCGTCCGGTGCTCGCACCTACACCATCCTGATCGTGGATGACGTGCCAGCCAATCTCACCGTGCTGGTGGATCATCTGGAATGCATGGATCATCAGGTGCTCATCGCTGAGGACAGCGAGGAGGCTTTGGAGCGGGCCCGCCTCATGCAACCCGACCTGATCCTGCTGGACGTGGTGATGCCGGTCATCGACGGTTTCGAGACGTGCCGGCGCCTGAAAGCGACTGAAAGCACCCGAGACATCCCGGTGATCTTCATGACCTGTCTTACCGATGCGGCTGACAAGCTCGTGGGGTTCGAGGCGGGGGGCGTCGATTACATCACCAAACCATTCGAGATTGGAGAGGTGATAGCGCGGGTCAAGACGCACGTGAGCCTGCGCGAGGCGCAAAAGGAGCTCGAAGCGAAGAACGCGCAGTTGCAGCGCGAGATGGCGATACGCCAGCAAAAAGAGGCGGCGCTGCAGCGTGCTCATCAAGAGTTGGAACAGCGGGTGCGAGAACGCACGGCCGAGCTGGCCAGCTCGAACGCCGCTCTCCGCGAAAGCCAACATCTGCTCCAGGCCATCGTCGACAACACGGCCGCCGTAATCTCCGCCAAGGACATCGAGGGTCGCTACATGCTCGTCAACCGCGGGTTCGAAGAGCTCTTCCACATGCGCCGCGAGCAGGTCATCGGCAAAACCGACCACGACGTCTTCCCACGCGAGCAGGCCGATGAGTATCGCGCCAACGATCTGCTCGTCCTGCAGCAGAATCGGGCCATGGAGCTCGACGAGCCGGCCCCCCAGAGCGACGGCGTACGCACGTACATTTCCCTCAGGTTCCCGCTCCGCGGCCCCGCCGGAACACCTGACGGTATTTGCGGTATCGCGACCGACATCACCTCCCGCAAGCACGCCGAAGACGTGCTGCGCCATTCCTACTCGCTCCTCGAGGCTACGCTCGAATCGACGGAGGACGGCATCCTGGTCGTCGACGGCGCGAGGCGCGTCGTGCGCCATAACCACAGGCTCGCGCAGATGTGGCGCATTCCCACCGATGTCCTCGCCGGCGGATCCGCCGATGTGCTCCTCGCGTTCGTCGGCGGCCAGCTCCGCGAGCCCGAGCTATTCCTGCAAAGCGTCCGTGACCTCTATGCCGATCCCGAGGCGAGCGACTTCAATACGTTCCCGCTTCGGAACGAACGGGTCTTCGAGTGTTATACTCAGCCCCAGCGCCTCGGAGGGCGCGTGGCCGGGCGGGTCTGGAGCTTCCGCGACATCACCGCGCGCGTGCAAGCCGAACAGCAACGCGATCGGCTGCTCCTAGACGAGCGCCGCGCGCGCGCGGCGGCGGAGGAGGCCATCCGCCTGCGGGACGAGTTCCTCCTCATCGCCTCGCACGAGCTCCGCACCCCGGTCACCACCCTGCAGCTCTCTATTCAATCGCTGGGGCAAAAGCTCTCGCGAGGCATGGACGTCGAGCGCGTGCGATCCGCGGTCGCCCTCTCCGGCCGCCAGATCAAACGCCTCGCCAACCTCGTCGACATGCTCCTCGACGTCTCCCGGATCGAGGCGGAGAGGCTCGAGCTGAACCGGGCGCCCGTCGATCTGCGCGAGCTGGTCGCCGAGGTCGTCACCCACCTCGGCGACCAGCTCGCGCAGTCGGGCAGCACGCTCGCTGTGCGCGCTGAGCAGCCGGTCGTCGGTTGGTGGGACCGGTACCGCCTGGAACAGGTCGTAACCAACCTCTTGACCAATGCGATGAAATTCGGGGAACGCGCGCCGATCGAGATCACCATCACCGCGGAAGGTGGGGTCGCACGGCTCTCGGTGACGGACCACGGGCTCGGGATCCCGGCCGAGGTGCGGACGCAGCTCTTCGAGCGATTTCGCCGCGGTGTCTCGTCTCGCAATTATGGGGGGCTCGGGCTCGGCCTGTATATCACGCGCACCATCGTCGAGGCGCACGGCGGTCAAATTCGCCTGTCGAGCGAGGTCGGCCAGGGCTCGACCTTCTACGTCGAGCTGCCGCTGTCGACCGAGGGCGCGGGGTGCCAGTACGCCTAGCCAAGGCAGCCGGAGCCGGTCACCCCAACATGGCGCCCTGAGCAAGCTCCGGACGCTGTCGCGCAGGCAGGCGCTCGACACGTCGCTCGCGGCTTAGGGCCGGCAGCGCAACACGGTCCAATTCACCACCTCTCCGTCCTCCGGCGCTGGCCCTCTGTGCGCCTCGCGCGCACCACGTCGCCGCCTCGGGGACACATCCTCAGCAGCAACCCCACAATCAGGAGATTCACACCGCACATCCCATGTGCCTCGCCTCACTCGTTTTCTAGAGCTGGTGGGCACGCACACCCCCGCGTCATACCGGAGCAGGTGGCCCGGCGCGTCCCCTCGAGGATCGGCCTCGGTCGTTCCTACGAGTCGCGACATCGGCGCGGTGAGTCGCTAGGATCGCTCCGGGGCATCATTGATGTCGCGGATCAGCGACGTCATCTCGACGCACGCTTGGCGCGGACGAACCGAGGAGAACTGCCATGAATCATCCGAAGGATCTCTGGAAGCTCGCGTGTGCAGCGTTCGCCACGCTGTCGATGGCGTTGATCGCGGGCTGCGATCAGGGAGGTGGGGAGGAGGTCGGCAGCAAAGGCAACGGCAAAGAGGCGACGACCGACGTCGTCAAGCTCGCGTTCGTGACGAACGGGTCCAGCGACTTCTGGAAAATCGCGTTCGCCGGCGTCCACAAATACGAGCGAGAGGCCAAGATCCAAGTTGACATCAAGGTGCCGCAGGTCAGCACGCCCACGGAGCAGAACCAGCTCCTCGAGAGCCTCGCCAGCCAGGGCTACGACGCCATCGGCGTGAGCGTCCTGGCGCCGGACGATCAGGTGACCGTGCTCAACAAGGTCGCGGAGAAGGTCAAGCTGATCACGTTCGACTCCGACGCCCCGAAGTCGAACCGGCTGCTCTACATCGGCACGAACAACTACGAGGCCGGCAAGGTGCTCGGCAACGAGATCGTGAAGCTCTTGCCGAACGGCGGGAAGATGGCCGCCTTCGTCGGCATGTTCGCGGTCGACAACGCGGCCCAGCGCCTCAAGGGCATCCAGGACGTTGTCGCTCAGCACGACATCCAGCTCGTCGACAAGCGCGAGGACAACACCGATCTCGCCAAGGCGCGCTCGAACGTTGAGGACATCATCAACGCCCACTCGGACCTCAACGTCGCGATCGGCCTCTGGTCGTACAACGGGCCGGCCATCGCCGCCGCCGTCGAGGCGCTCGGGAAGAAGGGCAAGGTCCTCCCGGCCGTGTTCGATGAGGAGGACGCGACGCTCGCCGGCATCGAGAACGGCACCGTCGCCTGCACCGTCATGCAGAAGCCGTTCCAGTTCGGTTACCTGGGGAGCAAGTGGCTCCACGACCTCGCGACCAAGGGCGACGCGGCCATCGCCGCCATCCCCCCGAGCAAGGTGATCGACACCGGCGTCGACGTGATCAACAAGGAGAACGTCGCTCAGTTCAAGGCCACGCTCGCCGAGATGAAGAAGTAGCCCGTCCCCCCGGCGGCTCGGGCGAGGGCCGCTCCTGGCCGCCCCGGTTCAGCTCGGCTCAGAAGAGCTGGACGCGGGCGAGCGGCGATAGACGATCTGGCCGCCGGTCTTCGACAGCGCGTAAGCGAACCCGAGCTCCAGGGTCGAGCGGGTGATCAGGCTCCCGAGCTCCACGCCCTGCTCCGCCATCAGCCGCGCCGCCGCCGGCGTGACGCCGACGAGCACGACCTCGGCGCCGAGCAGCCGCGCCGCCCGCGCCGCCCGCAGGAGGTGCTCCACCGACGCGGCGTCGACGACCGCCATCCCCGTGACGTCGACCAGCGCCACGCGCGCGTGGTGCTCGGTGATGTCCTGCAGCATCGACTCGATGAAGCGGCCGGAGCGCTGCGCGTCCATCGTCCCGACGATCGGCATCACGAGGATGTTCCGCGCGATGGGCACGACCGGGCTCGAGAGCTCGCGGATCGTGACAGGCCGTTCTCGGCGCAGACGCCGAGGGCGCCGGCGATCCCTCCGCTCTGCACGGCCTCCCGGGCGATCCGCATCCCGAGCTCGATATCGAACCGGTCCTCGGCCGGCGGCTGCAGGTCGAAGGGCGTGCCGGAGGCCGCCGCACGGAACGCGTCGATGCGCTCGCGGCTGTTGATGGCGCTGAGCCAGAACGTCAGCGCGCCGATCTTGCCTCCGCCCGGGAGCAGCCGGGCCATCATCTCCGCGGCGAGCCGCCCCGCCGCCACGTTGTCGGTGCCGATGTAGGCTCGAGCGCAGCTGCCCTCGGCGGGCGGCGTGTCGATCGTGACCACCGGGACCCCGGCCTGCGCCGCCCGACGGATCGCCGGCTCGAGGACCTCCGGGGTGATCGGCGCCACGGCGATACCGTGCACGCCCCGGTCGATGGCGTCCTCGAGGATCCCGCGCTGCTCGACGGCGCTGTGGGCGGGGGCATTGCGGACGTCCACGTGGATGCCGACGCTGCGCCCCGCGGCGAGGGCGCCATCGCGGACGTTGTTCCAGAACGACAACGGCGACCGGTGCGGGACGTGGTAGATGCGGAGCTCGCGGGCCGCGGCGTCGCCGCGCGCGCCCCCGGAGGGGGCGTCGCTCAGCAGGACGAGGTGTACCGAGCGCCATTGCGGCGTGAGCTGCACGCTCTTGATGCCTTTCGAGATCATCCCGACGAGCTCATGCGTGCTGGTCCGCGTGGCCACCGCGTTCAGCACCGCCTCGAGCACGCGCACCTCCTGGGCCGACCGCGCCTTGTCGTTGTAGAGCTCTCGCCGCTCCAGCGCCGCGCCGGCGCTCGCGGCCAGCGCGAGGAGCCGCGCCCAGCGTTCGCCGGAAGGCGCCTGCCCGTCCGGCTGCTCGACGGCGAGCACGCCGATCGTCTGCTCCTGCACGCGCACCGGGGTGAGGACCACGACCGCGCCCGCCGGGACGAGGTGCAGCGCCGACGCCCCCGGCAGGTGCTCGCGGTACCAGTCGGCGGCCGCCATGACCCGACCGCCGTCCGCGGAGTCATGCCTCGAGAGCGCCGCGATCACG
This sequence comes from Sorangium sp. So ce296, assembly GCF_051529605.1. Lineage (NCBI taxonomy): Bacteria > Pseudomonadati > Myxococcota > Polyangiales > Polyangiaceae > Sorangium > Sorangium sp. So ce296. Next base: position 10,739,519 of record NZ_CP150325.1, on the reverse strand, counting down.
GTGGCCGGCCCCGCGCCGCCGACGACCTCCTGCGCGCTCGCCAGCACGCCAGCGAGGCCCACAGAGGCCTTGTAGACCAGCTGCTCCCCGTCCCGGACCAGGAGGCTCCCGCGCTGCGCGGAGGGCACGGTGCCCACGGCGTCGATCACGATATGATGCAGCGTTGCATGAAGATCGAGACCGGTGACCATGCGCCTTGCGTCCATGCACCCCACCCCGACGAAGGCGCGGCTTCGCGCCAGTGGGCGTGATTGGACGGCATCTTGTCAAGGGTGACCGAGCCGCCTCCGGGCGCCGTTCGCCTCCTCCGCGCGGCGTCCTCCGCGCAGGGTCGAGGGAAACTTTGGGGTAGGCGGACAGGGACCCAGAAAGGAGAGCGCCGATGCAAAGGACGATCGGCGCGCTCGGCGGGATGGCCTCGAACGTGAGCCGCGGCTGGATATCGAACGAGGCGCGGCTCAGCGCGGCGAGTCGCCGCGGCGGTACTCCGCGGTCACCTCGTCGAGCCGGGCCTTCAGCTGCGGATCGAGCGTGAGCTCGGCCGCGGCGAGCGTGGCGTCCAGCTGGTCGGGCCGGCTGGCGCCGATGATGGCCGAGGTGATCGCCGGGTTGGCGAGCACCCACGCGACGGCGACGGTCGTGAGCGACTGGCCGGCTTCGGCGACGATGCCCTGCAGGTTCTCGACGGTCGCGAACGCACGCTCGTTCCAGTAGCGCTGCTGGTAGTTGCTCGCCGCCGTGCCCAGCGTGAAGCGCGTGCCCGGCGTGGGCTCGCCGCGGCGGTGCTTGCCCGTCAGGAGCCCGCCGGCGAGCGGGTTGTACGGGATCACGCCGAGGCCCTCCTCCTGCGCGAGCGGGAGCAGCTCGCGCTCGATCTCGCGGAACAGCAGCGCATAGCGCGGCTGCACGGACACGAACCGCGCGAGCCCGCGCACGTCGGCGCGGCCGAGCGCGCGCGCCAGGCGATAGGCCAGGTAGTTGGAGACGCCGATGTACCGCGCCTTCCCGGAGCGCACCACCGTGTCGAGCGCCTCCAGCGTCTCGTCGATCGGCGTGTCGCGATCGTCGGAGTGGAGCTGATAGAGATCCACGTAATCGGTGCCGAGGCGGCGCAGCGAGGCGTCGATGGCGTCCAGGATGTGCTTGCGCGAGGCGCCCTGATCCCAGTCGTTCGGGCCGACGCGGCCGACGCACTTCGTGGCGAGAATGAAGCGGTCGCGCTTGCCCTTGAGCCAGCGGCCGACGATCTCCTCGGTGCGCCCCGCGGTCGGCAGGCCGCCGCCCAGCGGATACACATCGGCGGTGTCGAGGAAGTTGACGCCGGCGGACGCGGCCTTGTCGAGGATGGCGCGGGAGGTCTCCTCGTCCGTCTGGAAGCCGAACGTCATCGTGCCCAGGCACAGGCGAGAAACGGTGAGGCCGGTACGGCCGAGGCGGGTGGTCGGGATGCTCATGGTCTTCCGTGGGTTCTTCGGGGGCTGGCCCGTACAGTTTCAGACAGGGCGGCGCGGGGCGTCAATCGGGTACGCCGAGCGGGGTGAAGCGGTGTGAAAACGAGAGAGAGCGACCGCAGAGGCACAGAGAGCACAGAGGGAGAGACGGAGAGGGAGAGAGGGATCCCCGTGCTCTCCGTGGCCCTGTGGCCGATCCGTCGGTGGCCCGCGCCGCTCGGCGCGCGAGCCGAGGGCCGGCCGAGCGGGGCAGATCAGTAATAGATCGGCCCGACGCTGCCGCCGCCGGCGACCACGGCGTCGCCGTTGATCGCGACGCTCCTCGGCGAGGCGAGGAACGTGACGACCCACGCGACCTCGCGCGCGTCGACGATGCGGCCGATGCTCACCGAGGCGGCGAGGTCCTTCTCCGGCTCGGGCCGGACGCGCTCGGTGCGCGTCGCGCCGGGGTGCACGACCGTGACGTTGATCCCCTTCGGGCCCAGCTCGTCCGCGAGGTTCTTCGTGATCGCCGCCACGCCGACGTTGCGCAGGGTGGCGACGGGGCGGCCGGTCTTGCGCACGGCCAGCCCGCCGATGTTGATGATGCGACCCCAGCCGTTCGCGATGAGGTGCGGCGCGACGGCGCGCGCGGTCCGCAGGTAGCCAACGACCTTGATGTTGATGTCCTCGATCACCTGCGCATCGACGATCTGATCGAGACGCGTGGCGGGCGAGATCCCGCCCGGCAAGGCGGCGTTGTTGACCAGGATGTCCACGCCGCCCAGCGCGGCGACGGCGCGCTCGACGAGCGCGTTGACCGAGGTCTCGTTGCCGGTATCGACCACCAGCGGGACGACGCGGCGGCCGGTCTCCGCCGAGAGCTCCGCGGCGGTCGCCTCCAGCTTGTCCTTGCCGCGCGCGGCGATCACGACGTCGGCGCCCTCGCGCGCGAGCTCGCGCGCGATGGCCTTGCCGATGCCGCGGCTGCCGCCGGTGACGATGGCCCGCTTGCCGGTGAGTTCGAGATCCACGATCAGCTCCCTTTCCTTCGCAGACACGACGCCTGCGGCCTCGTACGTGGCGGGAGCCGCGCAGGGCACGTCTCATTCCATGCTCGTCTCGCCATGTTCGATCCGGGGAGCGAGCGCGCGGCTCGCCCGGTCCTGGTTCCGGCGCGCCCTCCGGGCGGCGCCCGCGGCGAAGGCGGGCCCGGCGCCCGCCTGCTTCGCGAGCAGCAGGCTGCTTCCGCTGTGTTGCCGGCGGAGCAGCCCGCGCGCCGCGCGGCTCGGATCAGCGGGGGGCGGCCTTCCGGAAGAGCCTCCTCGCGACGGCGCGGGTCATGGCGAGGAGGTTGTCGCTGGTGAAGCGGAACCAGAAGCCGGCGTAGCAGCCGTTCGTGCGGAAGCCCGGGTTGACCGCGGCGTAGCGCCTCGCGGCCGGGCGGTCGAAGTAGCGCGGCGGATAGCGGCTCAGCGTCTCTTCGGTCATGAAGATGTTGACCAGGAAGAGCCCGGTCTCGTCATCGACGTGGTAGTTGCTCTCCCCTGCGAGCCGGAGGAACGCCTCGCGCACGGCCTCGTCCTCCGCGGTGCTCCGGCGCTTCGGATCGAAGATCTCGTAACGCGCGAGCGCTTCGGTGATGGAGACGAAGCCGAAGAGGCTGGCGATCGAGAGCCGGTAAAGACGCGTCCGCGGCGCGCGGCGCTTCGTCTCCAGCAGGAACAGGAGGCCGGAGGCGAGGTGCAGCCCGCGGGTCCGGAAGTCGGGCGCGATCCGCAGCTTCCCACCGACGATGGCCCGGCTGCGAGGCAAGGCGATGGGCGCGGTCTTCCAGAACTGGAATCCGACGATCGCGCCCGTGTCGACGCGGCGGAAGACGTGGACGACGTCGTTGGTCCTGGCGTGGACGCAGAAGTGCTCGAAGCGCTCGGCCATGAGCGCGTTCGAGAGGGCGTGGAGCTCGCGCAGGCGCTGGTCGTCGAAGTCGCGCCGCTCGATGGTCTCGACGCGGACCGCGGGGCGCAGCGGGGAGAGCTGGAGGAGGAGGTTCAGCATGATGGCGCCGGCCCGCGGAGGTCGTCTACGCCCCGTACATGGCGAACAGCGTCCGCCCGGCCTCGTCCGCGGCGGCGTTCACGGGGCCGACCAGCGCCGCGTCCATGCCGAACGTCGTGCGCAGCGGCCGCTGGCCGTGCGGCATCTCAAGGAGCTTCAGCAGCACGCTCGCGAGCTCCGCCGGGTCGGGCCCCGTCAGCGTCTTGACCGCCTCGAGCGTGGCGCGTATCACGCCGTCGAGCTCGCCGTACTCGGCGGCGCGCGCCTCGTCGTCGTGCGCCCAGGCGTTGTGGAAGATCTTCGTCTGGACCAGCCCCGGCTCCAGGATCACGACGTCGATCCCGAACGACGCGAGGTCGGTCTTGTAGCCCTCGGCCATCATCTCCATCGCGGCCTTGGCCGCGCAGTAGTGCGCCGACCTCGGCATGAGGATGCGCCCTCCCATGCTGGACGTGAAGGCGAGCACCCCCGCCTTGCGCCGGCGCATGTGCGGCAACACGGCGCGACAGACGCGCTGCGCCCCGAAGACGTGCGTCTCGAAGAACCGTCGCAGCTGATCGACGCTGCTGCACTCGGTCAGGCCGATCAGGCTGTTGCCCGCGTTGTTCAGGACCACATCGATCTGCCCCGTCTTCTCCACCACCGTCGCGACCGCCGCGGCGACGGACGCGTCGTCCGTCACGTCGAGCGCGACCGCCTCGATGGGGACGCCGGCGGCCGAGAGGCCGGCCACCTCGTCGCGTGCCGCCCGGTTCTTGCCCTCGGGATCGCGCATCCCCGCGAAGGCCACATAGCCGTTTCGCGCGAGCGCCTCCGCCACGCTCCGGCCGATCCCCGTGCTCGCGCCCGTCACCAGCGCCACCCGCTTCGCCGTCATCGCCCCTCGCCTCCTCGAGCGCCGGGGCCCTACCCGGCGCTGCCCGCGCGAGCGATGCTAACACGCGGACTTCTGGTTCGAGGTCGGCGCGCGGCTACGCGACGGCGAAACCGGCGCTCAGCAGGTCTTGCGGCCGGGACGAGGCTCCGATGTGGACGCGGAACTCCCCCGGCTCCACCACGCGGCGCCCCTCCGCGTCGATGATCGACAGCGCCGAGGCGGGGAGCTCGAACCGCACCGCGCGCGCCTCGCCCGCGGCCAGGCTCAGGCGGCGGAACGCCTTGAGCTCCTTCACCGCCCACGTGGACGACGTCACCAGATCCTCGATGTACAGCTGGGCGATCTCGACCCCCTCGCGCTCTCCAGCGTTGGTGATCGTCACCTCGAACGAGGCCACGCCATCTCGCCCCACGCTGGGCGTCAGGACCTTCAGGTCGGCATAGGCGAAGCGCGTGTAGCTCAGGCCGAAGCCGAAGGCGAACGCCGGCTCCTGCGTGAGGTCGGCGTAACGGCTCCCGTGCTGGCCGCGGGCCTGGTTGTAGAACACCGGCTGCTGGCCCACGTGGTAGGGAAACGAGATCGTCAGCTTGCCCGAGGGGTTGATCCGCCCGAAGAGCGCCTCAGCCACGGCCCGCCCGCCCATCATCCCCGGATTGAACGCCTCGACGATGGCCGACGCGCCGAGCACCGAGCGCGGCAGGACGAGCGGCTTGCTGTTGACGAGGACCGCGACCGTGGGGACGCCCGTCCTGGCGATCGCGTCCGCCAGGGCCTTTTGCCCGCCCATGAGCTCCAGGGTCGCCGTGCTCTTCGTCTCGCCGATGAACTCGATCCGATCCCCGAGGACCAGGACCACCACGTCGGCGCCCCGGGCGAGATCCACCGCCGCAGCGATGCCCGACTCGTCCTCGCTGACCACCGAACAGCCTGCCGCGTGCACCACCTCGCACCCCGGCCACGCGAGCTCCCGGAGCCCGTCCACGATCGTGACGATGCTCGAGCGGGGGTGCTCGGGGCCGTTGCCGCCGCTCATCTGGCCCGATCCGAGCGACCAGTCGCCCAGCTGGGCGATCGGGTCGTCCGCGTTGGGGCCGATCACGGCGATCCGCCGGAGGGCCCTCGGCCCCGCGCCCGCCCCGGCGGCGGCGCTCGCGCCGTGCGCGAGCGGCAACAGGCCGTCGTTCTTCAGCAAGACCAGCGAGGCCCGCGCCGCCTCCAGGTTGAGCGCCCGGTGGGCCTCGCACCCGATGACCTCCTTGATCCGCCGCTCGCTGCTGTACCCGGGGTCCTCGAAGAGCCCGAGGGAGAACTTGAGCGCGAGGACGCGCCGCACCACCGCGTCGATCTCCGCTTCGGCCAGGAGCCCGCGGCGCACCGCCTCCTGCGCCCCCTCGTAGAACTGCGGGGTCGCCATCATCAGGTCGTTGCCGCTCCGGATCGCCACCGTGGCCGCCTCGGCCATGTCCTTGCAGACCTTCTGATCGAGCACGAGGTTGGCCACGTTGTTCCAGTCGGTCACGACGATGCCCTCGAAGCCCCACTCCTCCTTGAGGACCTCGGTCAGCAGCCAGCGGTTGGCCGTCGCCGGTATCCCGTCCATGGACTGATATCCGGTCATGAACGCCATGCAGCCGCTCTGCGCGGCCCTCTCGAAGGGCGGCAAGAAATACGAGCGCAGGTAGCGCCGCGAGATGTTCGCCTCCGAGGCGTCACGGCCGCCCAGCGTCTCCGAGTAGCCCGCGTAGTGCTTGGCCGTGGCCAGCACCGCGTCCGGATCGTCGAGGCCCTTGCCCTGATAGCCCTTGACCATCGCGCACGCGAGCTCCCCGATGAGGTAGGGATCCTCGCCGAACGTCTCCCCCACCCTGCCCCAGCGGAGATCGCGCGTGAGGCACAGGACCGGAGAGAACGTCCACTTGAGCCCCGTGGCCCGCATCTCGGCGGCGGTGACCCGGGCGACCTTCTCCAGGAGCCCCGTGTCCCAGCTGCACGCCATGCCGAGCTGCGTCGGGAAGATCGTGGCGCCCGCCCAGAAGGAATGACCATGAATCCCGTCGTCGGCCATCAGCACCGGAATGCCGAGCCGGGTGCCCAGCGCGCGCTTGATCGCCGCGTCCGCGTCCTTCCCGTTGCAGTGCAGGAGGCTGCCGACCTGCATCCGCCCGATCGCGTCCTCGAGGTCCCCCTGCGCGTCCAGCTGCATGAGCTGGCCGACCTTCTCATCCAGGGTCATCCGGCTCAGGAGATCTTCCACCCGCTTGCCCACGGGCTGCTTGGCGTCTTTGTAAAGGGGAGCGTCGTTCATGAGTCCTCCTGAGCGACTCCTCGAGCCGCCGTCCAGCGAAGCGCGGCGCGCGCTCGTTCGACGGGCGCGCCTTCCGGGCCACCGTCGGCCGCGCCGCGGTCCAATCCCATGTCGGCCTCGCCGCGGTCAAATCACATGCGGACCACCGCGCTGCCCCACGTGAGCCCGCCGCCGAGCGCGCACAGCAGCACGTGATGCCCGGGCAAGATCCGCCCGTCGCGGAGCGCCTCGTCGAGCGCGCTCGCGACCGAGCCGGCGCTCGCGCCGGCCGCGCTCTCGCCGTCGCGCGCGCCGAGGACGCGCTGCCGCGGGCACCCGAGGCGATCGGCGAGGTGCGCCGCGAGCTGGGCGTCGGCGTGGTGCGGGATCACCCAGTCGACGTCCGCGGGCGCGAGCCCGGCCGAGGCGAGCGCCGCGAGCGCCTGCGCGCCGAGGTGCTCCTCCACGGCCTGCCGCAGCTCGGGCTGCTTCACGCGCAGGTACTGCCGCCGGTCGGCGAGCCGCTCGACCGTGAGCGGCTCCGCGGATCCGCCGCCGGGGACCTGGAGCACGTCGGCCCTCTTCCCGTCGGCCCGGAGGCTGACGCTGAGGATCCCGCGCCCGTCGCCGGCCGCCGGCCCGACGACGACTGCGCCGGCCCCGTCGCCGAAGAGCTGGGCCGCGGCCCGGTCGCGCGGATCGACGCGGCGCGAGAGCAGGTCCGCGCCGATCACGAGCACGTGCTTCATGGTCCCCGCCGCGACGAACTGGCTCGCCACGGACAGCCCGTAGAGGAAGCCCGTCAGCGAGGCGGAGAGGTCGAACGACGGGATGAGCTCGGCGCCGAGCTTCTGCTGCACGTACACCGCGGTCGCCGGCATCGGCGCGTCGCCGCTCGACGTCGCGAGGATGATCATCTCGAGGTCGCGCGGCCCGAGGCCGGCCGCGTCGAGGGCCGCCTTCGCCGCCCTCGTCGCCAGGTCGCTCGTCGTCTCGCCGGCCGCGCCGCGGCGCCGCTCGTCGGCCGCGCTCGCGTCGCCCGCGGCGCCGTCCGCTGGCGGCGCGCCTGCGTGCGCCTCGCCCTCCGGGGCGGCGAGCGGCAGGGAGCGGCCTGTGCCGAGGATGCGCGCGCGGGGATTTCTGGCATCGGACGTCATTGGAAGCGCAGCCTACATCATGGGCTGCGGGTTGGGACGGGCGATCGCGCGCCAGGCCCGGTACACGGAATGCTTGAGTCGCGGACGCGCTCCGGTACATAAAGCGCCGCGATGGCTACGAGCTCCGAAGACAAAGACCGCCCCGACACGGACGACGCTCCTTCCGGCGAGGCCGACGCGCAGGACACCAGCAGGGAGGACGGCGAGGACCGCGCCGCTGCCCGCGCCGACGCAGCGGCCCCCGCGAGGGCCTCTCGCCCTGCGAAGCCGGCGGGCGCCGCGCGCCGCCCGGCCGGCAAGAAGCCCGGGGCGCGGCCTCGCGCGGCCGCCCAGCCGCAGGGCGGCTCGCTCGGCAAGAGCATGATCCTGTTCCTGATCATCATCGGCGGCCTGGCCGCGGCGTTCGCCTATTTCGGGCGCGAGCCCGCGCCCGGCGCGGCCGGTCCGAAGTGGAAGCCGGGCGACAAGGCGCAGGTCGAGGTCACCCTCGTGGCCAGCGACATCAAGGACCTCGCCTGCTGGTCGGCCGAGGAGATCAGCGGCCGGCACTGCGCGTTCGAGTCGCCCACCAAGGGCTGGTCCAAGGGGGACGCGGACGACAAGAAGCTGCTCCGTCCTTACACGACGACCGACCGCGTGCAGTTCCTCGCCGCCGGCCTCTGGAGTGAGCCCGCCCTCACGAGCAAGCTGCCGTCCGCACGGTTCGCGGTGAAGTGCACCTACACCGTCGAAGGCAAGATGAAGAAGCCCGGCATCCGCTGGTCCAGCGAGGGCGCATGGCTCGACAGGACCGATGACTGGTACACGGGGCTCTTGTCGGATTGCAAGCTCATCAACCCCTGATGTCGCAGGCGCTGCCGCGTTCGCCTGCGTCGCGCGTGGCCCGCGCCGCGCGACGCAGCGCAGGCGGCGCGCCGAGCGTGCTGCGCCATCGCTCTCGTGTGACCGCGACCCCCCGTGGTAGTGTCATGATCGGCTTGGAGGTGCTCATGCCCAGTCATCGGGTGACCGCATTGGTGTCGTTGGCCGCATTGTTCGCCGTTGCTGGATGTGAAGCTGACCCGGGCACCGTGAACGTCCTGCCGATCTACGTCACCGTATCGAGCTCCTCTGGCGGCGGCGCGGGCGGAGAGGCCGGGACGACGACGACCACCACCACCACCGTCTCGACGACGAGCGCTGGCGGCGAGGGCGGCGCCGGGGGCGTCGCGTGCACGTGCGACGCCGGGCTCTCGTGCTGTGGACCGGCCTGCGTCAACCTGGCCAACGATCCGCACAACTGCGGAACGTGCGGCACGCGCTGCCCCGACGAGCAGGCATGCATCCAGGGCGAGTGCAAGGATCCCTGCGATCCGAACTTCGGGTGCGAAGAGGGCATCTGCTGCGGGGTGGAGTGCTGCCTTGGCGGCACGATCTGCTGCGACTACGGGACCAGCGCCGAGGCGCCCGACCTGCACTGCCAGCAGCCGGAGAACGGGACCTGCCCGCTCGCCTGCACCGGCTGCGGGAGCTGACGGACATCGACAGCGGCGCGCGGTGCGGCCGGGCGATCCGGGAGCGCCGCGCGTCGGCGCATCGCGCGGCTCCCGTGAGCGACGCGCGACGCGCCGGCCTGCTGCGCGCCGCGCGTGCGGCCCGCGCCGCCCTGCCGAGCGCGCGCATCGTCCGCGCGCGCGGACGGCTCACGCCTTCTCGAAGGCCTTGCCCGGGTACTTCCGCTCGAAGTGCCCCACGACGCCATGGCCGATCGCCTCGATCGTGAGCCCGGCGATCCCCATCTTGATGGCGGGTCCGACCAAGGGGACGAAGCCGACCGCCCGGGTGGCGAGGAATTTCAAGCCTCGCCCGAGGATGGCGAAGCTCCCGCCGGCGGCGGTCGTCGCCACGGATCCGACGCTCTCGCCGTAGATCGCGCCGATCATCGACATCATGTGGGTCTCGATCGCGACGAGCCCGGCGGACGTCGAGATCGGGAGCGGGAGCGCGGCGAAGGCGGCGCCGCCGATCGCGTAGCGGTGAACCCAGCGAAGAGCTTCATCCCTGCACGTCGTCATGCCTCGAGGTTGCCGCAAGTCGCGCCGTCCGTCCATCGCGCACCGCGCTGACGCCGCGGGCGCGACGATCGGCCGGGGCGCACGGCATGTCGTGTGTGCGCTGCCTTCCCGGCCGGCGGGAATCGCGCATGCATGACCGTCGCTCGGCTCGACCTCCGTGCTCGCGCCGGAGGTCGGCGCCGAGGCCACGCGACCCCGCGAGGGGATGTCGATCCGTCGGAGCCCCGGCCACCCGGGCTCCAGCGAGGTGACCATGACAGCGCGACGCGCGCCCTTCCGCCTGCCCTTCCTCTGCGCCTGCGCCGCCCTCGCGGCGTGCGGCGCGGCGCCACGTCCCGCCTCGCCCCGAGCGGATCCGCGGCCCGGCCACGATGCCGCGGGGGCGCCCTTCGCCGGGCGCGTCCCGCTGTTCGAGGACATCGGCTCACTCCATCACCCCGTGACGACGTCATCGGAGCTCGCGCAGCGCTATTTCGATCAGGGCCTGCGGCTCGTCTATGCGTTCAACCACGATGAGGCGCGGCGGGCGTTCGAGGAGGCCGCCCGCCTCGATCCCGGCCTCGCCATGGCCCGCTGGGGCGTCGCGCTCACGCTCGGCCCCAACATCAACCTGCCGGCCGAGCCAGCGCGGGAGCGGGCCGCCTTCGCGGCCGTCGAGCAGGCGCGCGCGCTCGCCGCGTCCGCGACCGCGCGCGAGCGCGCGTACATCGAGGCGTTGGCCGAGCGCCACGCCGCGGCGCCGGGCCGCGACCGCGACCGGGCGGCGCGGGGCCGCGCCTACGCGAGCGCGATGCGCGAGCTCGCCCGTCGCTTCCCCGACGATCTCGACGCCAGCGTCCTCTTCGCCGAGGCGCTCATGGACCTGCGCCCGTGGGATCTCTGGACGCTGTACGGCCGGCCGCAGCCGGGGACCGAGGAGATCGTCTCCACCTTGGAGGGCGTCCTCCGGCGCGATCCCGAGCACCTCGGCGCGAATCACTATTACATCCACGCCGTGGAGGCGTCGCGCGCGCCGGAGCGCGCGCTGCCGAGCGCCGAGCGGCTCGGCGGTCTGGCCCCAGGGGCTGGGCACCTCGTGCACATGCCGTCGCACATCTTCATGCGGGTCGGCCGGTACGCGGACGCGTCCGACGCCAACGAGCGCGCGGTCCTGGTCGATCGCCGGTACATCCGCGAGCAGCGGCCGGGGGGCATCTATCCGATGATGTACTTCCCTCACAACCTCTATTTCCTCTCGGTCTCCGCGAGCATGGAGGGGCGCAGCGCCGTCGCCGTGCGCGCGGCCCGCGAGCTCGGCGCCGCGGTGCCCGACCGCCACGTCCGGCACATGCCGATGCTCGAGATGTTCCGGCCAGCGCTGCTGTTCGCCCTGGTCCGGTTCGGCCGGTGGCAGGACGTCCTCGCGCAGCCGGCGCCGCCGTCCGAGCAGCGTTACGCGACGGGGATATGGCACTATGCGCGCGGCCGCGCGCTCGCGTCGCTCGCGTCGACGGAGCGCCCCGGCGACGCCGCGCGCGAGGCGGCGGCGCTCCGGGCGGTGTCGTCCGAGATCGCCGGGGTCACGATCGGCATGAACCGCGCGGAGGACCTGCTCGAGATCGCCTCGCTCGTGCTGGAGAGCCAGATCGCCTCGGAGCGCGGCCAGGCCGGCGAAGCCGTCCGCCTGCTCCAGGCGGCCGTACGCGTCGAGGACACACTGCGTTATTTCGAGCCGCCGGACTGGCCCGAGCCGGTCCGCCACACGCTCGGGGCGGCGCTCCTCAAAGCGGGTCGACCGCGCGACGCCGAGGCGGCTTATCGGGAGGATCTGGCCCGTAATCCCGACAACGGCTGGTCCCTCTCGGGCCTCGAGCAGAGCCTGCGCGCACAGGGCAGGGAAGAGGAGTCGGCCGCCGCACACGAGCGCTTCGAGCGCGCCTTCGCGCGAGCCGACGTGCGGCTGTCCGGGTCGCGCCCGTGAATGTCCGGCCTCGAGCGGCCGCGGACGACGAGGAAAAGCGCGCTTCGCCGGCATGCGCGTCGATTCGATCTGCTACGTTGATGGGGTGTTGTGCGCGAAGCTTGGACTCTCAGCGCTCCTGTGTCTCTTCTCTTTCACTGTCAGCCTGTGCGCCGCGTCGCTCCTCGGTTGCGAGGGCTCCGAGTTCCCGCCGAATACGTACGTCCCGCGGAACGACGCGGGCGAGCCCCCGTGTGCGCCGGGGCAACTCCGCGGCATGAGCGGGTGTGTCTCCGTGGGCGTCCAGGGCTGTACCGACGATTCCGTCGGTGAGGACGGGCTCTGCCGTCCCGCGCTCGAGCGGTGCTCGCCCGGGACCGTCCCGACGTTCGACGGGGGCTGCCTCGAAGCCGGGATCCCCGGGTGTGCAGCGGAGTTCGTGGAGGGCGGCGGCTGTCATCCCACGATGGCCAAGTGCCCGGAAGGGACGTTCGCGGTCCCGCAGAAGGGGTGTATCTCCATCGACGGCCCAGACGGCTGCGGCTCGGGGCCGTGGGGCCAAGTCGCCGAGGCGCCCGGCGACATCCACGTCGATCCGAGCTACGCGGGTGGGGGCGGCGACGGGTCGCGGGACAGGCCGTTCGCGACGCTGGCGGAGGCGCTCTCGGCGGTGCAGGCGGACGGCCGCGTCGTCCTGGCCGAGGGCGAGTACGACGAGCCGGTCGAGATCTCGAAGCCCATCGAGCTGGTCGGGCGGTGCGCCTCCCGGGTCGTGCTCCGGGGCGAGCAGAGCGACCCGAGCGGCAACGTCAGCGCGGTCTGGATTCATGACGTCGAGGGCGCCGGCGTGCGCGGCGTGAGCGTGATCAGCCCGTCCATCGGGCTGCTCGTCCAGGCGGCGGAGGTCTCGGCGCGCGACGTCCGCGTGACGGGCGGGAGCGGCAGCGGCGTCGTGGTCGCGCTCCCCGGCGCGAGCCTCGAGCTGTCGCGCAGCCTGGTCCAGGCGTCGTGGGCGGGCGAAGGCACGGGCGATCAGTGGACGAGCGTGCTGGTCCTGTCCGGGGCGCGGGCGCGGCTCACCGAGAGCGCGCTTGTCGACGGCACGGTCCACCTGCGCATCACCTCCGGGGCGGAGGGGGTGGTCGCCGAGGGCAACCTCCTGGAGATCACGCCCCAGCAGGCGGATACGACCGCCCCGGTCGGCGTGATCCTGGAAGCGGGCGCGCTGCAGCTCGACGCGAGCGCCCTCGTCCACCACCGCCTGGGCGCGCTGGTGACGGGCGCCTCCGCGGCGCTCACCGCGACGCGCTCCCTCTTCGCCGCTCCGCCCGAGGGGGTGCAGGAGGCCGGCGACGTGGTCGTGGAGCAGGGCGCTCGCGCGACGCTCGAGGGCAGCGTGCTGTCCGGCGCGTGCGACGCGCAGCTCGCCGTCGCGGGCGCCGGCACGGCGGTCGATGTGTCCGGGACCCTCTTCCAGGGCGCGGCCGCCGCGGAGGCGGGCCGCCTCGGGTACGCCGTCGAGCAGCGGGGCGGCGCGCTCTCGCTGTCGTCGAGCGCCGTGCGCCAGGCCGGCGACGCGGGCCTTGTCGTGTCGGGCGGGACGTTCTCCGCCAGCGGTGTGGTCGTCGCTGGCACGCGCGCGCGCCCGATCCATCGGGATCGCGCTGCTGGCGTGCTGGTGCGCGGCGCGCGCGCCACGCTGGCGTCGACGGTTGTCCTGGGCGCGCATGTCGCGGGCGTCGCCGCGTCCCAGGGCGCGGAGCTCGATCTCACGGAGAGCCTCATCGAGGGGACGCGGCCGGAGGAGCGCGACAGCACCGGCGGCGTCGGCCTGCTGAGCGCCGGGTCGGCGCGGATCGTCGTCCAGAGGTCGGCGGTGCTGGAGAGCCGCGTGGCGGGGCTGCTGCTGCTCGCCTCGCCGAGCACGGTCGAAGAGACGCTCATCCAGGGGGTGGAGAGCGGGACGTTCTCCACGCTGAGCGCCGGCGGGCAGATGGAGTCGGTTTCGGACCTGGGCGACGGGCTCCTCGTCCTCCGCTCGACGGCGCAGGTGAGCTCGGTGCAGGCGGAGGGCTGCGCGCGCGCGGGGCTGCTCTTCGGCGACAGCGACGGCGCGCTCGCGCACGCTCGCTCCACGGGCAACCGATTCGGCCTTGTCGTGCAGGGCACGCGGGCGCCGGAGCTATCGCAGGACAACACCATCGAGGACAACCAGGAGAGCGATCACGTCACCGAGGGCGCTCTCCCCGTCCCGAGCAGCGCCGCGCCCGCCCCGTGACGCGCCCGCTGGACGCGGCGCGCCCGTGTCCCCGCCGTGGAGCTAGACCGAGAAGAACTGCCTGATTTTCTCGAGGAGCGCGGTCGTCTTGGCCTCCTCGGCGCCGGCGCGGGCGCGGCGCACCGACACGTTCTCGTCGAGCGCCGACTGCCGAGCGACCAGCACCTCCGTGATCTTCTCGGCGATGCCGGGCGCCGCCGCGAGGATCTCGTGGAAGGCCTCCTTGTCGACCCTCACGAGCTCGCAATCGCTCACCGCCTGGATCGTCGCGCTGCGCGGCTCCCCGGTCATCAGCGACATCTCGCCGAAGAACTTGCCCGGGCCGAGGCGCGCCACCTCGGCCGTGCTGCCGCCCTCGCGCCCCACGACGACCGAGACCTCGCCCGACTGCACGATGAAGAGCTCGTGCCCCGCGGCCCCCTGCCGGATCACGACCTCTCCGGTCATGTAGCTGCACGTCTTCGACAGCGTCGCGAGCCGGTCGAGGAGCGGCGGGGGGAGCGCGGCGATGAAGTCGACGACGCGGAGCGACTGCAGGCGGCGCTGCCGCTCGTCGGCCTCGCTGCGCGCCTGCGACTCGGACGGCGCCTCGGCCATCCGGACGATGCGGGTGGGGAACGGGACCGCAATGCCCTCGCGGTGGAACGCGTACCAGATCCGCTGACGGACCTCCGAGTCGATGCGATCGCGGCGGGCGAAGTCCTCGATGAAGAAGTTGACCTGATAGCCGATGCTGCTCTCGTCGAACCTCGCGGCGAGCACGAACGGCGGCGGCGCGAGCAGCACCCCGGGCGCCGAGGCCACGGCGCCGAGCAGCGCCTGCTCGACGATCCGCGGCGACACCTCGTAGGGGCCCCGCACCTCGATCATCCGCCGCGCGAGGGCGGTGGGCTTCGTGAAGTTCCGGATCGTGCTCTTCGCGAGCGTGCCGTTCGGCACCGTGAGCTCGATCTGATCGTTCGTGAGGACCGTGGTCGCGCGCCAGTTGATCTCGATGACCTGCCCGATGAGCCTCGGATCCGGGTCGATCTGGATCCAGTCCCCCACCTCGAACGGCCGCTGCGCCTGGATCGCGAGCCCGGCGAACAGGTTCCCGAGCGTCTCCTGGAGCGAGAGGCCGATCACCGCGGTGAGCAGCGCCGAGGTGGTGAGCAGCGATCCCGGCTCGACCCCGGCCGCGCGGAGCGTGATGAGCGCGACGCTCGCGTAGACGAGCCCCTGGATGATGTCGTGGATGATCCTGGAGAGCGGCCGCCCGAGGCGCACGCCGAGGATCAGGTCGACGACGAGGAGGAAGGCGGCGCGACCGAGCGCGGTCAGCAGCAGGAAGAGCGCGACGACCGAGAGCGCCACGTGAAGCGACGATGCCGGATCGAGCGGGAGCCGGGCGAGCAGCGCCGCCACGTGGAGGCCGAGCAGCGCGGCCGGCAGCCGCAGCTTCCCGCGCTGGGCTTTCGGCATCAGCAGCCGCAGCGCGAGGAGCAGCGCGGCGGCGATCCCGATGCCGATTGCGCCCGACGACGCTATCCGCACGAGCACGTCCGAGATGGTTGCGGCGCCGCGCATGGCGGCCGATGGTAGAGCTCCGCCTGCCCCTGTCACAACCGCGTCGCGATCGGGCTTCGTGACCGTCACAGCGCCCGTCATCGGCTGCGCCTGCGGCGCGCGTCGCCTGCAGGGGCCGCCGCGGGCGCGCCGCGATCGCCGGGGCGCCTCGCGCAGCGGCGGATGGAGTCGCCGAGAGCTTGCGTCGATGTCGCCGGAACGACGTCGGTCCGGTCTCACGATCGCGTCGATGACGACGATCGCTCACCTCACGGACTTTCATCTCCTCGAGGCGGATCACGACCGCCGCCGCGGCGCCGAGCGGTGGCGGCTTCGTTATCTGAGCTTCGGCCGCCCCATCGACGCCGCGCAGCGCCGCCGCCGCGCGCTCGCCGCGCTCGTCGAGGCGTGGCGGAGCGGGGCGGATCACCTGGTGCTCACCGGCGACCTCACCGAAGACGGGACGCCTGCCCAGTTCGAGGTGCTCGCCGCGGTGCTTTCGGAGAGCGGCTGGGACCCGGCCCGCGTCACGCTGGTGCCTGGCAACCACGACGCGTATGGCGGGGGCGACGCGTGGGAGCGCGCCCTGGAAGGCTGCCTCCGCCCCTTCGCGGCCACCAGCGGGCGGGGGGCGGTGGTCGCCCTCCCTGGGGCCTTCGTGACGGCGGTATCGACGGCCATGATGCAGCCGGTGACCCGCTCGGCGGGCTCGATCGCGGACCGCGAGCTCGCGCGCGTCGCCGCGCTCGCCGCCGAGACGCGCCGCTCGGGCGACGCGCTCGTGCTCGCCCAGCACCACCCGCCGCTCCCGCACCCGATCGGCGCGATGCAGTGGCTGGACGGCCTCATCAACAGCTCCGAGCTCATGGCGCTGCTCCACGAGCACGATCACCTCCACGTGATCCACGGCCACGCGCACCGGGAATACGACGCGCCCGTGCGCTCCGGCGCTCCCCCTCGCATCTTCTGCGCGCAGGCGCTCGTGGACGGACCTTCTCCGCTGCGGTTCTACCGTGTGCGTTACGGGCGCCTTCTCTCGGAGCGCACGCGGGTCCGGAGCGGCGCGTCGACGTTCGCGTTGGCGTAGAATCTCTCACATGCACTGGAGGCGCGGGCGCCCCTCACCGCCCTCTTTTCGCCGGAGACGTGGCTCGTATAGAGTCCTCGCCGGATCATGAAATTCAATGTCTTGCTCAGGGGCACGGTCACCCTCGTTGCTGTCTCGGCGCTCGCGGCCCTCCCGGGCTGTGGCGGCGCCGAGCCCACGCCTGCGGCGCCGGTGATGCGCGACGCCGAGCCTGTCGAGACGTCGCGCCCGACGATGAGCTCGCGGTCCGAGATCGGCGGCATGAACGAGGAGAAGGTGCAGGCGGCGTTCGAGCGCGCCTCTCCGCGGCTCTCGCGCTGCTACCAGAAGGGCGTCGCGCGGATCCCCTACCTCGGCGGCGAGATCCGCTTCAAGGTCCGGGTGACCGAGGAGGGCACGGCGCGCTGGGCGTTCGTGAAGGACTCGACCCTCGGCGACCGCGAGACCGAGGCGTGCATGCTCAACGTCCTGAAGGCGACGAAGTGGCCGAAGCCCGTCGGCGGAGAGGGCCTGGCGGAGAACAGCTTCACCTTCGAGCCGAGCAGCGACGAGCGCCCGCCGGTGCCGTGGACGCCCGACCAGCTCGGGACGCCGTACAAGAAGGCGCGGCCGGCGCTCGCGTCGTGCCGGAGCCAGGCCGGCGGCACCCAGCTCAAGGCGACGCTCTACATCGACACCGACGGCAAGCCGCTCAGCGTGGGCGTCTCCAGCGCCGACGAACGGGGCGAGGAGGCGGCCGAGTGTGTCGCCGGCGCGCTCCGCGACATCACCTTCCCCTCCCCCGGCAGCTACGCGTCGAAGGTGAGCGTCGACATCGACTGACGCCGCTCGCTGCCGGCTGCTCGCACTCCGTGCCGGCGCCGGCGGCCGGGCGCACCGAAAGCCGCCGCGTCCCGGCCCGGTCGGGCGTGGAGGACGGCCGTTGACGCTGTCCACCGCGCGCGAAATCTCCCGCCCTTGCTGGGGGCGCGCCCCGCGGGACTGCGCTAGGCTCTGATCGTGGGCAAGGTCCTCTGGCAGATCCTGGCGCTCTTGTGGAAGGTGGCTCGCCTCGTCCTGTGGAAGTGGCTGAAGCCGCGGCTGATGAGGCTGATGATGATCGCCGCGGCGGCCGTCGGGGTGATCCTGCTCGTGGTGGCCGTGCTCGGCAGGCTGTAGGGCGGTTCTCGCGGGACGGGCGAGCGCCGCTGGCTTGTCCGCGGCGGCTTCCGGCAAGTAGTCTCTCCGGCTTGCATGCCTAGCTCACCGTCCTCCTTGCTCCTCGCGGCCCTGACGTGCGCGATCGCGTCGGGGGGCGCCGCCGCTTGCTCGGAAGAGAGCCCCGCCGCGGCGGCGCCGGCTTCGCTCGAGGCCGATGTGCCGCGCGCCCCTGCCGAAGCCGATGCGCGCCGCGCCGCGACCGTCGAGGCCGACGCGCCGCGCGCCGCGATCGTCGAGGCGGCGCACGTCGCGAACGCGCCGGCCCCGGTCCAGGCGGAGGACGGAGCGGCGCCCCCGGCGAGCGCGGCGAAGGAGGGCGCGCGCATCTATTCGAAGGCGCGGTTTGCCTGGATCAACCCTGGTCCGTACCCGACGCGGGGCTGGAGCGGCTACCTGGGCCTTGGCGGGTCGGTCGCGCTCCGCGGCGGCAGCGTCGAGGCCGCGCGGACGCCGGGGGAGGGCTGCGACGCGTGGTACGCCGTCGAGCCGCGGGGTTACATCTGCGCCGGCGCCAGCGCCACGGTCGACCCGAACGATCCGGTGGTGGCCGCGCTGCGGCCGCATGCGCCCAAGATCGACTCGCCGTGGCCGTACGACTACGCGGAGTCGACGGGCGCGCCGCGCTACCCGCGGCTCCCGAGCGCGAAGGAGCAGCGGCGCTCCGAATGGGACCTCGAGGCGCACCTCGCGAGCGTCTCCAAGGTGCGCGCCGCCGAGGGGTTGAGCGACGAAGCGATCCGGGAGATCGACGAGGCCCTCGTGGGCGTCGATCTGAAGCCCGCGGGCGTCGCCGCCCCGGCGCTGTTTCCCTTCGGCGACCTCGTGCGCGAGGCGCGCGACCGGATCGTGAACGGCTCGACGGTGGCGTTCACCCGGGCGTTCGACGCGCAGGATCGGACCTGGGTGGTGACCTCGGACCAGGCGTACATGCCGAAGGATCGGCTGAAGCCCTACCCGCGCTCGAGCTTCCAGGGGGTGTGGCTGAAGGACGGGCGTTCGCTCCCGCTTGCGTTCTTCCGCAAGACCGATCGGCCGAAGTACCAGCGGGGCGCCGGCGGCCGCTTCGAGCCCACGGGCGCGTCGTTCGCGCGGCTCGCCTCGGTCGGGCTCACGGGCCGCGCCGAGGTCGAGGACGGCGAGCGGTTCCTCGAGACGCAGGAGCCGGGGGTCTACGTGCGCGCCGACGACGCCGTGGTGGTCGAGGCGGCGAAGCGCGCGCCGCTCGAGGGCGAGAACGATCCCTCGTCGCCGCCGCGCAAGTGGATCGAGATCAGCGTCCTCGGCGGCTGGTTCGTCGCCTACGAAGAGCTCACCCCGGTCTTCGCCACGCTCATCTCGCCGGGGCGCGGCGGCGTCCCGCAGAAGGGCATCCCCGCCATCGAGACCGCGGCGACGCCGACGGGGCGCTTCCGCATCGACGGGAAGTTCGTGACGGCGACGATGGTGTCGAGCTCGAACGACAACATCGTCCACTCCGAGGTGCAGTTCGTGCAGAACTTCCACGGCCCGCACGCGCTGCACGGCGCGTACTGGCACGACGCCTGGGGCGAGCTGAAGAGCGGCGGCTGCGTGAACCTCTCCCCCATCGACGCGAAGCAGATGTTCGCCTGGACCGACCCGCCGGTCCCGGAGGGGTGGCACGGCCTGCGGGCCTCTCGCGACGCCGGCCGCTCCACCGTCGTCCTCATTCACCGCTGATCGCGCGCGCCATCCGGTCCACGAGCCGCAGCGCGGCCTCCGCGAACACCTCCGGATCGAGCAGCAGCCCGACCACGAGGAAGCCGTCGCGCGGCATGTCGAAGAAGTAGCCGGGGTGGACGATGATCCCCTCGTCGCGCACGAGCAGCTCGACCCAGCCGTCCTCGTCGTGCACGCGCGGGACCTCCAGCGTCGCGTACCACCCGCCGTCGATCGGCAGCCGCCGGACCGCGCCCCCGGCGCGCGCCGCGATCGCCGCGTCGAGCGCCGCCAGGTTGGCCTGCACGCGCGACAGGATCGCGCGCTGGACGGGCGCCCGCGCGGCGAGGATCTCCGGCAGCGCGAGCTGCACCGGGGTGCCGACCGAGAGGTAGGTATCCGCGATGATCTCGAGCCGCTCCACCGCCGCGGCGACGAGCTCCGGCGGCCCCGAGACCGCGATCCAGCCGAGCTTGAGCTGCGGCAGCGCCATCACCTTGGACAGCCCGCTCAGCACGAAGGTCAGCGCCTGCCGCCGGCCGGCGAAGCTCGGCAGGCGGTCCGGGGCGAGGTCTCCGTACGCGTAGTCGCCGAAGACCTCGTCGACGATCAGCGCGAGGCCGCGCTCCCGGGCGCACGCCTCGAGCGCCGCGGCGTCGTCCCGGCGCACGAACGAGCCGGTCGGGTTGTTCGGGTGGACGAGCACCACCGCGCGCGTCCGCTCGCCGGCGGCGCGCTCCAGCGCGCCGAGGTCGATGCGCCACCCCTCCTCCTTGACGAGCGGGTACGGCGTGAGCGCGACGTCCTCGAGGCAGGCGAGGTACTCGAGGAGCGGGTACGACGGCACCGGGACGAGCACGTCGTCGCCGCGCTCGGCGAGCAGCTTGAGCAGCCAGCCGTACGCCTCGCTGGTGCTCGCGGTCAGCACGACGCCCGCCGGATCCACGTCGATCCCGCGCTCCCTGTAGTACCGCGACACCGCGGCGCGCGCGGCAGGGTCGCCGAGCGGCAGCGGCGCGTACGTGGAGCCGCGCGGCTCGCCCAGGCGCGCGATCAGCGGCGCCGTCTCGACGATCCCGCAGCGCGTCGGGTTCGACTCGGTGAAGTCGACGAGCGCGCGCCCTGCGCGGCGGGCCTCGACGAGGACGGACGCGAGCCGGTTCTCCGAGAGATCCCACCCCGTGCGCGCCGCGAACCGGAGCGGTCTCGGCGCGGGCGCGCGCCCCGCGTCTGCCTCTTCCGTGGGAGGTCGATCTGCGCTCACCCGTCTCTCCATGGTCCCTGCTCCATCCTCGTCGTGGTCTGCCCTGCCGTGCCGCCCGGCCACGCTGACATGGGCCGCGCCGGACGGCAGCCGGGGCGCGGGCCTCAGGGCGCGACGCCGAGCGCCGCGGGTGGCGAGCGCTCAGCCGCGGCGCCGGCGGCGCGCCGCGAGCGCCGCGGCAAGGGCGCCCGCGAGCCCGACGGCGACGCGGCGCGACGGCCCGTCCCGGTCCGCGCCGGCGGCCGCGCAGGTGCACGCGCCGCTCGTCACCTCGAGCTCACCGTTCGCCATCCACACGTCGCTCCCGACCGGGAGCTCGCGCGCGCCGAGCGAGACGCCGTCGTAGAGCACGTCCACGGCCAGCGTGGCGCCGCCGGAGCCGTGCGGCGCCGCGACCGCGAACCGCCACAGCCCGCGGCGCACCTCCGTGAGCGGCGCGTGCATCGCCCCGCCTTGGACCGCGACCGTGAGCTTGTCGGCGGGGACCCTCACCGGGGCCCCGTCCGCGCGTCGCAGCTCGATCGTCCCCCAGACGGGCCAGGACGGGTCGGGCCTCGCGTAGGTGCTCGACAGCACGTACCAGCTCCTGTCGAGCGCCGGCGTGTTGTCCCCGCTCTCGGCGGCCTCCAGCGCGAGCCGCGTGCCCTCGAGATCGAGCACGCCGGGCCCGAGCTGCGCCTCGAGCGGCACGGCGCCCCTCGGGTACCGCGCGCCCGCCTGGAGCGCGTCGGTGACCTCTGCCTGGGTCAGGTTCGGGTTGACCTGGAAGAGCAGCGCGATGGCGCCTGCGACCTGCGGGGCCGACATCGACGAGCCCGACGCGATCGCGTGGTAGTCGTCGACGACGAAGCAGGGCTCGTCGTCGGGGCACCCGGGCGTGTCGAACAGCCCTCCGGGGCCATTGCGCGGGTCGACCCCGCTCCCCATCGCGGCCGCGACCAGGCCGCCGGGCGCGCTGATCTCGGGCTTGGCCACCCCGAACGGCGTGGGGCCGGCCGCGCTGAAGTAGCAGGCGCTGTCCTCCTGGATCGCCTCGCCGTCGAGGCTCGTGAGGCGAATGCTCGTCGAGCTCCCCTGCGGCTGCCAGCGGACGCGGTTGATGGTGCATCCCACGGCGAGCAGGCCGGGGTGGCTGGCGGGCACGTTGATCGTCCCCTGCTTGATGCCGCGCGTGAACTGGAGCCCGAGGTCGTGCGACGCCGAGACGTCGCCGAGCCCCGTCACCCAGAGCTGCGCGTCCCCGCGGCCTTTCAGGTGGATCGCGAACTCGCCCGCCTCCCACGCCCCGCTGAAGGCCACGACGGCGCTGTTCGTGTTCGCGTCGATGGGCTTTCCGTTCGCGATGCGGTTGATCACGGCGCCCGTCGTCTCGCCGTCGTCGGCGGTGTAGCCGGCGCTCTCTCCGGGCTCGATGAGGCCGATCCACGTCTCGCCGCCCGGCCCCTCGAGGCCGACCGACACCTCATCCCCGGGTCGGAAGGTGATCCAGACGTATGCCTCCCCGTCCGACGCCCTGGGCGTTCGAATGGGCACGCGCGTGTCGGCGTACGGCGAGACGTGCGCCTCGGTGTGGATCCCCATCGGCCCCTCGCCGTCGATCTCGTACAGCGCGCCGCTGTTGCCGGCGGCGACGACGATCGCGCGTCCCGGGTGATTGTCGCCGACCATCGCGGCGAGTCCTGCCTCGAGCGGGCTCGTCCCGTCGTGCGGCCCGAAATCGCTCCCGACGCTCAGGTTGACGACCGCCGGCATGCCGAGCTCCTCCGCGCGGTCGAAGATGAACCGCACCGCCTTGAGGATGTCCGGATCCTCGAAGCCCTCACCCGGCAGCGAGGGCGCGGCGACGACCAGGGTCGCCGCCGGCGCCACCCCGACGTACCGCGGCCGCGCGTTGACCATCGGCCCGCCGTTGCCCGCCGCGATGGAAGCCACGTGCGTGCCGTGCCCCGCGACGTCGCGGACAGCGCGCAGATCCCCGCTCTCGATCATGGCGTCGATATCGGCGTCGGAGAGGATCGCGCACCGCGACTGGTTCGGGTCATCGCACCCGTAGGCCTCCTCGAGCTGCGCGTGCACCCCTTTGGGCTTCCCCGCCTGAAGCAACCATCGGATCCGCGTCTTGCCGTCCTTGCGCCGGAAATCCGGGTGGGCCACGTCGATGCCGGTATCGACGACGCCGACGATCACCCCGGTGCCGTCGGCCCCGGTGGCCTTCCGGTACGGGTCGACGCGGATCCACACCTTGGATCGATCGAGCTGGGGCTGCCGCGGCGGTCCTGTGAACAGCGAGAGCTCCGGGTGCGCGTCGGCGAAGGCGCCGATCTCGCCCGGCGCGAGCCGGACGGTCCCGAAGCCCGGCGCGACCGGGAGCAGCCCGAGCGACCGCGCGTCGGCGCCGGCGGGCAGCGGCACCAGCACCGGGATGCGCCCGCCCGGATCGGCGAGCGGGTGCCGCCCGAGGCGCGGGCTGAGCAGGCGCGCCACCGCCGCGGCCGGGACGTCGGCGCGCGCTTCGCCTGGCGCGAGAGCGAGGCCGAGCAGCGCGAGGGAGAGCGGAAGCCTGCGGGCAAGCACGCGGCGAGTCTACACCACCTTCGCGCGCGGCCGGCCCAGCGGAGCGCGGCCCTCGCGGCGCGCGCTCGAGGGCGCCGCGCCGAGCCGCGCGCCTGCCGGCGCGCCGCTCACACCGGCGGGACGAGGTGCTTCTTGCGCGGCCGCTCTTCGACCTTGCCGGCGTACCGCTCGAAGCGGCGCGCCACCTCGCGGCGGAGGTTCGCCGCCGGCACGACCGCGTCGATCACGAGCTCGCTCGCGAGCTTCTCCAGATCGACGTCCGCGCGGTACTCGTCGCGCAGCTTCTGGACGAGCGCATCGCGCTCCGGCCCCGCCGGTATCGCCTGGATCTTATTGAAGTAAACGGCGTTCACCGCGGCGCTCGGCCCCATCACCGCGATGGACGCCGAGGGCAGCGCGATGCACTCGTCCGGCGCGAACGCCGGCCCGCACATCGCGTAGAGCCCGGCGCCGTACGCCTTGCGCACGACGACGGACAGCTTCGGCACGGTCGCCTCGCTCACCGCGGCGATCATCTTCGCGCCGGCCCGGATGATCCCCTGCCGCTCGACGACGGTCCCGATCATGAAGCCGGGCACGTCGGCGAGGTACAGGAGCGGGATGTTGAAGGCGTCGCACAGCCAGATGAACCGCGCCGCCTTGTCGGCCGAGTCCACGAACAGCACGCCGCCCTTGTACTTCGGCTGGTTCGCGACGATCCCGACCGCTCGCCCCTCGATGCGCGCGAGCCCCGTGACGATCTCCCTCGCGTAGAGCTTCTTGATCTCGACGAAGCTGCCCTCGTCGATGACCGCGTCGATCACGGCCATGATGTCGAACGGCTTGTTCTCGTCCGCGGGGATCACGCCATCGAGCGGCCGCTGCCCTGGCTTCTCCGGCCTCGGCTCGACGCGGGGCGGGGCCTCCGCGGAGCTCTGGGGCATCAGCGCGAGGTAGCGCTTCGCGAACGCGATCGCCTCCTCCTCGGTCTTCACGAGCACGTCCCCGCACCCCGAGACCGAGCAGTGCATGCGCGCGCCGCCGAGCTCTTCGAGGGTGACCTTCTCGCCGATCACCATCTCCGCCATCCGCGGCGAGCCCAGGTACATGCTCGCGTTGCTCTCGACCATGCACACGACGTCGCAGAACGCCGGGATGTACGCGCCCCCCGCCGCCGACGGGCCGAACAGCAGGCAGATCTGCGGCACCAGGCCGCTCAGCTCGACCTGGTTGTAAAAGATCCGGCCCGCGCCGCGCCTCCCGGGGAACATCTCGATCTGGTCGGTGATCCGCGCCCCCGCCGAGTCGACGAGGTAGAGCAGCGGGCACCGGAGGCGCCGCGCGGTCTCCTGCACGCGCAGGATCTTCTCGACGGTGCGGCGCCCCCACGAGCCGGCCTTCACCGTCGAGTCGTTCGCCATCACGCACACCGGGCGCCCGCCCACGGTCCCGCTGCCAGTGATGACGCCGTCGGCCGGCAGCTCGGGATCCAGCGCGTTGGCGAGCGCCGCGTCCTCGATGAAGCTCCCTTCATCGAGGAGCAGCGCGACGCGCTGCCGCGCGAACAGCTTGCCCTGCTCCGCGTTCTTGTCGTGGTACTTCTGCGCGCCCCCCTTCTCGATGCGCGCCGTGAGCTCCCTCAGCTTCTGATCGAGCGACATGGCGCGACCCATAGCCCTAAGCGCGCCGGGCGACCACCTCCCGCGCCGCCGTTTCGAGCTCCCGCGCGGTCCGGGCGACCAGCACCTTGGTCGACGCCGCGGCGTAGCGCAGCATCGCGCTGTCCCCCGTCCCCCAGGCGCCCGGCCCCTCGGGGCAGAGCCAGAGCAGCGCCCGCGCCCGGTCGCGGAGCCTCCTCACGACCTCCGCCTCGTCCGCGAAGTAGTTCGTGCGCCCGTCGCCGAGGATCACGAGGGTCACCCGCCGGTCCACGTCCCGCCCGTACCGCTCCTCGAAGGCGCTCAGGACGCGCCCGTAGTTCGAGTTGTGCGCCCGGCTCACCACCTCGCCGCGCTGGATGCGCTCGAGCGCCGCGCCCACCGGCATCGCCCCGAAGAGCTCGGTCGTCTCGGCGAGCTCGCTCACGAAGACGAACGAGCGCGTCCGGTCGAAGAGCTCCTGCGCCGCGCAGACGAACTCGAGCATGAACCGCGCGGCGACGCGGACCGAATCCGACACGTCGCACAGGACCATGAGGCGCGGCTTGTCGCGCCGGCGCGCCCGCCGGGCGGGCTGGAAGGGCACGCCGCCGGTCTGGAGGCTGCGCCGCAGCGTCCGGTGCGGATCGATCCTGCCGCGCCGCGCGCGGCGCCTCCGGAGCCTCTCCGCGCCGCGGAGCCGCTCGGACAGCGCCCGTACGGCGCGACGCACCTCGTCCATCTCGCCTTCGCCGAGCGAGGCGAACGGCACGTCCATGCGGCCGGGCGCCGCGGGCTCCTCGCCCTCGACGCGCCGGAGCGCCAGCGTCACGTGCTCGCGCACGCGGTGCCGCATCCGCTCCATCTCGGCGGCGAGCGCGTCGGCGAGGGCCTTCCCCCGGTCCTCGCCGAGCGCTTCCTCGAGCGCGCTCCGGATCCTCCGCAGCGCGCTGGCGACGGCGGGCACCCCGAGCTGATCCATCACCCGCTGCGCGAAGAACCCGACCTGGAGCGAGCTCGTCATCGGCGCGAGCACGCGCGCGATCCCCGCCGACCGGAGCGCCTGGTCGAGCTCCCCTGCGGTCCCTGCGAGCGCCTGGAACCCGAGCGCGTCGCCCGACGCCCCGCTCCGCTCGGCCGCCGCGGTCAGCAGATCGCGGAGGGCGGAGAGCTCCCCCTCCGAGAACCCTCGCTCCCGGAGGCGCGCCCACAGGTCGCCGACGTGCGCGCCCTCCGGGGAGAAGAAGCGGTCGAAGCAGGCGCGGTACCGGCGGAGATCGGCGGCGCGCTCGACGACCACCGCGCCGATCGCGTCCCGCAGCCTCGCGCGGTCGCCGAACCCGACGAGGGCGCACGCGCGCGCGGCGTCGATGGCCTGCGCCGTCGACACCGCGAAGCCGTCGCGCCGCAGCGCCCACAGAAATTCGTCGATGGAGAGAAGCATCGGGGGCCTCGCCGGTCGCGCGACCCGCGGCGGCTACGGCGCCGGCGCAGGCTCCGCGAGCAGCGCCTGGAGGAGCTTCTCGACCTGCGCGTGCCGGGACGGGTCGTACCCGACCACCACGTCGCGGATGACGCCTTTCTTGTCGATCACGAACATCGTGGGGAGCGCCTTGACGCCGTAGGCCGCGGAGGTCGACTCCGAGGCGTCCGAGGCGACCGCGTAGCGCATGGACAGGGCCTGCGCCGTCTTCGTCGCGACGCCCACGCTGTCGGTCGTCAGGCCGATGACCCGCAGCCCCTGCGCGGCGTACGTCGTGTGCCACTTCGACAGCTGCGGGGCCATCAAGCGGCACGGCCCGCACCAGGTGGCCCAGAAATCGAGCAGCACCACGTTTCCGCGCAGCGCCCCGACGTTCGCCGGAACCGTCCCCGCCACGGTGGCGAGCGGCTTCCAGCCGGGCGCGAAGGTGCCGATCTTGTCGAGGCGAAGGATCTGATCGTGCCCTGGGAACGGCACCAGCGTCGGCGCGACGTCTCGCTCCTGCCCGCCGCGTCGGATCCGGAGGTTCACCACGTTGCCAGGCCCCGCGAGCGCGACGCGGGCGACCAGCTGCTTCGGATCTTCGAGCGGCACGCCGTCCGCTGCGACGACGTGGTCCCCGTCCACGATGCCCGCCTTGGCGGCCGGCGAGCTGGTGACGACGTGCTTCGCGACCACCCCCCCGGCCGGTCCGGGCGCCAGCTCCACGCCCAGCCAGGCGCGGCGGGACGCTTCCTGCGCGACCGCCCGTGAGGCCCCTCCCATCAGCGCAGCGCCTGACAGCGCCACCAGCGTCGCAGCGAAGAGGGCGCGCCACGCGCGGCCTCGCCTGGAAGAGGCCAGGTGCATCCTGGCAGTGTAGCATCTCGACCGGTGCGGTCCCGAACCCGCCTCCCTGCGTGGTGCGCGGTCGCTGTGGCGACCCTGGCCTCGCCGATCCTCTCGATGGAGGCGCAGTCCCGTCCCGGGTGGGCGCCCTTGCCCCTCGGCTGCGCGCCGTCGCGCTCCCGGACGCCCCACGAGGAGGCGACCGCGTGGATCGAGCGCGGCTCCATCCCAGTCGCCGAGCCGCGCGCGACGGCCGTCGCGCCCGCTGCGTCTGCGCCCGCGGAGCCGTCGGCGTGGGAGCTCGCCGGGCAGCTCGCGAGCTTCACGCCGGCCACGGACCGTGCTCGCTCCCAGCATTTCACCGGCGAGATGGAGGCGGAGGTGCGCATCAACGCGGCCGCCGCTCCCTACCCGGCGCTCGGACCGGCGCGAGCGCTCCCGCCGGGCGCGGCCTTGGTCGAGCTCCACTACCCGGCGGGCTCGTCGGAACCGGTGACGTTGCTCGCCATGGTGAAGCGCTCGGCCGGCTACGACCCTGACGGCGGCGATTGGGAGTACCTCGTCCTCACGCCGCAGGGCACGTCCACCCACCGCGGCGCCTTGCCTCTCTGCAAACGTTGCCATGCGGACGCCCCGCACGACCACCTCTTCGGAGGCCCGCGATAGCGCGGCGCATCATCCCGCTCCATCGACGCGTGGCTCAACTCCGCAAAGATTGCGGGCCACGACGCCCGACGCGACACCGCTGCCCGAGCCGTCGTGGTGCGGAGCTCCGTGACCACGCAGGAAACGGCCGCGAAACGTGAATATTCCGCCGGGGCGTTCCGCGGCGAGGGTGTGCCGGCGTCGAAGCCGCGCAATGGCACGGAGGCTGCTCCAGGCGGAATTGACCGTGTTCTTCGCTGTGGGCTGCAGCGTGTCGCGGTCCTCCTCCCTCCTGACGGGCCTCATTAGCTTGCGCTTGGTCGTCCAGCTGGCGCGACTTCGCCTCGTCCGTCGCTCAGCTGCTGCTTGGCTTACGCCTTCTGCTGTTCTGTCTGCTTGGCCTGCTCGCCTCGTGGTGCGCTTCAGAGCTTCACTTGCCTTCGAGAGCGTGTGAGAGCGCGCGGCCATTCCGTGACGGAATCGCCGCGCGCCATGTTTTTGTCCTGCGACCGGCTGCCCCGGCGGTCGGCTCCGTGCGCATGGATGCCCGTGCCGCTGCAAGGCTCGCTCGCTCGGTCGTCTCGTTCGTACGGCGGTGCGACGGCCTAGCGATGAGGCGGGCTCAGCCCTTGGCGGGAGCCAATCGACCGGAGGGGGCCACGAGAATCGAGCAGCGTTCGCCCGTGAAAGCCACGCCCTCGAGCGAGCGTCCCCAGGTCTCGATCACTTTTCCTTTGACAGGCCGCTCTGGGGCGTATAAACGCCGGCACTCACTTCGCGCAAACGAGCGCGACACGAGGAACGCGGTGGCGTAGCCACGTCTTGCTGCTTGTCTTTACAGAGCGCCCATAGCTCAGCTGGATAGAGCATCGGCCTACGAAGCCGGGGGTCGGAAGTTCGAATCTTCCTGGGCGCGCCTGATCGGTTGTGTGACAGATCCAGAGACCCACATGGATGACGGAGCCGAGGTGCTCCTCTCCGCCGTGCCGCGGGCGGAGGATCCCGACGTCGGGGATGCTGCTGGCATCGACGTGATGCGGATGCGCGAGGCGCTCATCGAGGCCGAGGTCGCAGCAGCCGCTGGTGATGTGCCGGTCGGGGCGCTTATCGTCGATGCGGCGGGGGTCGTGCTGGCGCGCGGTCGAAATCGGCGCGAGATCGATCAAGATCCGACCGGACACGCCGAGGTCGACGCGCTGCGGGCGGCGGCGAGGCAGCTGGGCCGGTGGCGGCTCGAAGGGGCGACCGTCTACGCGACGCTGGAGCCGTGTCCCATGTGCGCGGGCGCGCTCGTCAACGCCCGGATCGCGCGGCTCGTCTACGGTTGTCCGGATCCGAAGGCAGGGGCGGTCGACACGCTCTTCGCGATCGGGCGCGACACCCGGCTCAACCATCGCTTCGCGGTCACGTCGGGCGTGCTCGCGGACGAGTGCGCTGCCCTGCTTCGCGCGTTCTTCGCCAAGCTCCGGACCGCCGCGCAGCGACGCTGACGGCGAGGCCCGCGGGGGCGCGGGTCGCGTCGCGCAGGCGCGGGTCGGCATGCAGCGGCTCAGCGGTGGGGCCCGCAAGAGCGCCGCGCGCGCCGGTCGTGGCGCGGGGTTGACGGTGAAGACCACGAGGGCGCGGGGTGAGGGCCGCGCGGGCGCGGGTCAGGGCGCCGTCCAGGCGCCCCCCTGCTCTTCGGGTCGATCCTCGATGGCTTCGTCGCCGTCTCCGGCGGGTTGCCGGGGCGCGAGATGGGGCGCGGGGGAGCCTCGCACGACCGTCTCCTGCAGCCCCTTCTCGAGCTCCTCGTCGGAGATCCGGTTGCGCCTGTGCGCGATCTGCATGAGCTTGCGCAGGTACTCGCTCCATGCGGGCGTCACCTCCCCGCTCGCATCGAAGTGCTGCACGCTCGGGTTGGGCAGGATCGACGCGATGTAGAGCGCCTGCCCGAGCGAGAGCTGCGCCGCGGACGCGTTGAAGTAGTGCCGCGCGGCGGCGCCGATGCCGTAGACCAGCGGCCCGAACTCCACCACGTTCAGGTAGAGCTCCATGATCTGCTCCTTGGTGAGCTCCTGCTCGAGGTACATCGTGAGCAGGGTCTCCTGGAGCTTGCGCGCCACGCTCTTGGTCCGCTCCAGATACAGGTTCTTGGCGAGCTGCATGCTGACGGTGCTCGCCCCCCGCACGAACCGCCTTTTCCGGAGGTTCTCGCGGATCGAGTTCTTGATGGCTTCCTCGTCGAACCCGTGGTGCCGATGGAAGCCGCCGTCCTCCGTGGTCAGCACGGCGACCTCCATGAAGCGGGAGATGTCCTCATAGGGCACCCACTCGGCGGTCCCCGGACCGGACTCGATCTCGACGCGCTGGCCGCCTGGTCCGTAGACCAGGCGCCGGAACGCGCGCTTGAAACGATCGACGCTCAGCTCCGGCGGCATCTCGGTCACGCGGCAGGTGTTGGAGATGCCCCAGTCCAGCGAGAAGGTCCGATCCAGGTTGGCGGTATCGAAGCGAAGCTTCCCCTCGATCCCGAACGAGCCGGCGAGCCTCATGCCGTGGAGCTTCGCCACCACCCCCTTGGGCGCCGAGTCCAGCATCGACTGGCACGCCGACAGGGGCACCTCGAAGCTGCCGCGGACCCGGTGCGAAGCCCCGACTTGCTCGTACTCGCCGCGCGCGATCAGCCGCAGGGCGCCGAGGTCGATCTCGGCGTCCTCTGCGACGATCCTGGACCCGTCGAGCTTGCCGTTGGCCTTTGCCCGCCATGCCAGGTCGAGCCCGGCGATGGACTCGTCTGCCAGGGCCGCGCTCCGCAGGGAGAGGTTCTTCAGCCTCCCGTCGCCGTCGACACCCAGCGTCTGACCATCGGCCGACAGGACCACCCGCGCGCGGCTCACGATCGAGGTCCGCGCCACATCGAACAGCCCCATGTCGCCCTCATGGACACCGAGGGTCGAGAGCCAGATGGGCCCCCCCTGCACGTCGGCGACGATCTCTTGCGGGGTCTCCTTCGCGTCGTTGATGGGCACGCGAAGCCGGAAGGTGAGCGCCTGCTGGGCGTCGGAGCCGGCGGTCGAGATCGCCGCCTCGCCGGGCGAGAGCTCTACCACGAGGGAGCCGACCTCGCGCCGTACGGCGAGGCTGCCCGGTCCCAGGTTGAGCATATCGGCCCTGCGCTTGAGGCGCGCCGTGACCCCTGCGACGTCGACTTTTGCCCCCTCCCCGAGCGCCAGATCGATCATCCGGGCCGTCCGCAGGAGCGCTTCTCGGATCGCAACCCCGCGGTTCTGGCCCGAGTCGTCGCCCTCGCCCGGTTCCGCCGCTCTCTTGATCTGCGCCGGCCGGGTGTTCCCACCCCGCTCGGGCGCCACCTGGGGTTCGGGTTCGACCTCCGGGAGCGTCACCTCGGCGTCGATGGCCGCGGCCGAGAGCTCGCTCACCTGGTAACGAGCCTGCTCCCGGGCGAGCACCAGCCGGCCCTCTCGGACCGAGAAGGCGGCGTGTCCCAGGGACAGCATCGCTTCCTGCGCGGAGATGGAGGTCCGCCCCTCGGCGCGCGCCAGGTGTACCCCGGCCGCGGACAGGCTCTCTCTGGGCGCGTCGGTTCGATCGGACCAGACGACCTTCAGACCCTCCAGGTCGGTGCTCCCGCCCCCCTCGCTCGGGACGGCGCCGGAGCGCCCTGGCGTCTGCCCAGCCCGCCATGTCTCCAGCTCGTGGAGGATCACTTCCCGCGGGCCGACGGCGGAGACCGTGCCCCCGCGCATCGCCACGCGGCGTCCCGAGAAGCCGAGCGCGACGGCGACCTCATCCAGTCGGATGGCGATGCTTGGCGCGCCTCGCAGCCGGATGTCCACGCCCCTCAGCGAGACGCCGTGCCACGTAGGTCGAACCTGCTCGATCGCCAGCGACGCCCCGAATCCTGCGGCAGCCTTCTCCGCCTGGTAGCGCACGAACGGCGCAAACCCGGCGAGGAGCCCGCAGCCGAGGGCGCCACCGGCGATCAACGCGATTCTCTTGCGCCTGGGTCCCAAGGTTCCC
>NZ_CP150325.1:10080000-10700000 GCF_051529605.1 Sorangium sp. So ce296 | reverse complement strand
CATGCACGGTGCGGTATCCCTCGGGTCGATCGAGGTCGAGCCAGTGCCGTTCGGTGGCCGCGCGCAGCTCGTCGTCCGTCACGGGGCCGGCGTTCTCCGCCTCGTCCTTCAGCCGGTGGAGCAGGCGACGGGCGAGCACCGCGTTGATGTCGCGCTGCACGTCGGCGTCGCGCTCGAGGCCGCGGTCTCGCGCAGCGGCGGCGAGGAGCGCGTCGCGGATCGCCGCGTCCCGTGCGTGCGCCGGCGAGATGTGCTGCGCTGCCGCGATGCGAGCCACCGACTCGACGGAGATGTCGAGCGCGCCCACGCGCGCCGCCACGTCGGCCGGAAGCGGCGCCGCCCCCCGCGCGGACGTCGACGAGGCAGCCCAGGCCGCGCACGCGCACAGGCACGCGACGGCCGCGATCCCTCGGCGCCCAGGGCTCACGCGCTACCCCCACGGGGGCGAAGGATCTCCGTGGACGCCTTGAGCGAGAGCCCGCCGATCACCAGGAGGTAGATGGCCTTGAAATCCTGGCGATCGCCGAGCGCGTGGACCCCGAAGGCGAAGGAGAACGCGGCGGCGACGAGGAGCAGAATCGCGAAGACATCGACTGCACGGGACACGCGCGTGAGTGTAACGCGATTTGACGTGGAACCGGCGGAGATGCGGGGACGCTGCAGGGCAGCCCCCCTCGGCGAGCGGCGGCCGGGCCGCTGCTCAGCGCAGCATCATCACGACCGCCCCCAGGACGGCGAAGACGATCAAGACCAGCAGCTGCCGGACGGCGCGGTGGGTGAGCCGCCGCGCGCCGGCCGTGTATCGGCGGCCGCGGGCGACCGCGACGCCGGAGGCCGCGGTGATCAGGGCGACGGCGCAGGCCACGGCGACGGCCTGGGCCAGGAGGGCGCGGTCCGGGTCCCGGACCCGCCACGCGAGCACGAGGATGGCGAGGCTCACCAGCGCGCCGAACGCGACGATCACGGCGGCGAGCGGCGGCAGGTGGGCCCGAGGCTGCAGGAGGGGGACGTCCGGGTCCGGCTCCGGCTGGCGCCGCACCTCCCAGCGGTCGCGCCAGGAAAGCGCGAAGAGGCCCCAGGCGATCCCGCCGATGGCCGCCCTGACCGGGTCGAGGCGGGACGGCTGAAGGGAGGGTGAGGCGAGCAGCCACGTCAGCGTGACGAGCGCCAGGAAGGCAGAGATGCCGAGGTGCCGCGCCGCCCGGCGGTGGGAGGCGGCGAGCAGCGGCGCGGCGATGCCGCACAGGAAGGCGAGCGTGGCGGCGACGCTGGCGGACACGGGTGCCCCGCGGCCGAACCCGGCAGGAGCGACCGTGATCATCCAGGCGACGACCGCCGCCAGCAGCGCCTGCGGGGCGCGCCCCTCCCCGAGGCCCGGGCGCGCCGCTCCGGGCTGCGGCGCCTCGGGGCCATCCGCGGCGGACGGTCCGTCGCCCCTGCGCGCCGCCGTTCCGCCGCGCTCGTCGGGCGCAGACGCGCTCGCCTCCGCCTCGCGCGGAGCGCCGATCGAGATCGCGCCGGGAGCCTCCGTGCTCATGCGCGAGCCGCTAGGCCAGGTTTCTGAGCAAGTGGCCCACGGGCAGCACCTCCGGCGCCGGCGCGTCGGCGCCTGCCTGGCTGCTCGCGCTCCCCTCTTCCCGGGCGACCTCGAGCCCAAGGCGCTTCCAGAGGCCCGTGTCGAAGAGATGGCTCGGGCGCACGTTGCCGAGGGCGGCGAGCATGTTCTGCCGGGCCCCGGGGTGGCGCTCGTCGAGCTCCGCGAGCAGCCGGCTCACCGCCTTGCGCTGGAGGTTCTCCTGCGACCCGCACAGATCGCAGGGGATGATGGGGAAGCGCTCCTCCGCGGCGAACGCGGCGAGCTCGGCCTCGGCGCAGTAAATCAGCGGGCGGATCACGACGTTGTCGCCGTCGTCGGAGATGAGCTTCGGCGGCATGGACTTCAGCTGGCCGGCGAAGATCAGGTTCAAGAGCAGCGTCGTCACGGCGTCGTCGCGGTGGTGGCCGAGGGCGATCTTCGAGCACCCGAGCTCGCGCGCGACGCGGTAGAGGATGCCTCGCCGCAGGCGGGAGCAGAGCGAGCAGTACGTCTTGTTCTCGGGGATCTTCTCGGTGACGATCGAGTAGGTGTCCTCGGAGATCATCCGGAACTCGTGGCCACCCGCGGCCATGTAGTCGGACAGGAGGTGCCCGGGATAGCCAGGGTGTCCCTGGTCGATGTTGACCGCGATCACGCTGAACCGGACCGGCGCGCGGCGCGCGAGGTCGATGAGGAGCGCGTGCAGCGCGTAGCTGTCCTTGCCCCCCGAGACGGCGCAGAGGATCCGATCGCCGTCGGCGATCATGTCGAAGTCGGTGATGGCGCGGCCCATGGCGCGCGCGAGCTTACGGCGGAGTTGCACGGTTCAGCCGGTGAAGCCTTCGACGAGGCGGAGGAAGGTAAGCACGCCGTGACCCGTCCCGCCCTTGGAGAAGATGCCGTAGGGCTTGCTCGCCATCGACGGGCCGGCAATGTCCACGTGGGCCCACGGGACGTCCCCCACGAACTCGCGCAGGAACAGGGCCGCGGTGATCGCCCCGCCCCAGCGGTCGGCCGTGTGCTTGATGTCGGCCCAGTCGCTCTTCAGGCCGTCGCGGAGCTCGTCGACCAGCGGGAGCTGCCACATCGACTCGCCCGCCGCCTTCGCGGCGCCCCGCAGGCGATCCGCGAGCTCCTCGCGGTTCGAGAAGAAGCCCGACACCGTGGGCCCGAGGGCCACGACGCAGGCGCCCGTGAGGGTCGCGTTGTCGACGATCAGGTCCGGCTTGAGCCCGCGCGCATAGGCGAGGCAGTCGGCGAGGACGAGGCGCCCCTCGGCGTCGGTGTTGATGATCTCCACCGTCTTGCCGTCGAGGGAGCCGAAGATGTCGCCCGGCCGGTAGGCCGCGCCGTCGGGCATGTTCTCGGCCGCGCCGATGATGCCGTGGACCTCGACGCTCGGCTTGGCGGCCGCGACGGCGGCCATCAGCGCGATCACGTTCGCGGCGCCGCCCATGTCGCCCTTCATCTCTTCCATGCCCGGAGCCGGCTTGATGCAGAGGCCGCCGCTGTCGAACGTCAGCCCCTTGCCCACGAAGACCAGCTTCCCCTTCGGCTTGCCGGGAGGCGCGTAGCTCATGTGGACCAGCCGAGGCTCGCGCGCGCTCCCCTGCCCCACCGCCATGACGAGCTTCATCCCCCGCTTGTTCAGCGCGGCCTTGTCGAACACCGTCACCTTGAGGCCGTGCTGCTTGCCGACCTCTGCGGCGACGCGCGCGAGCGCCTCCGGATGCATCTCGTTCGGCGGCTCGTTGACGAGGTCGCGCGCGATGCAGATCGCCTCGCCGACCTGCTGGCCGAGCGCGACGGCGTCGCGCGCCGCCTTGCCCGCCTTGCCCTCGACGACCACGGTGCCGCGCGCGAGCCCGAACTTGGGCACGCGATCGCCCGTGAAGTAGCGGGTGAACCGGTAGGACCCGAGCACGAGGCCCTCGGCGGCAGACCGCTCCGCGCGCTCGACGCCGGGCGGCACCACGACCGCGACGCTCTCGGCGCGCACGCCGTTGGCGAAGCGCGCCCCCTTCGCCGCGACCAGCCGGACATCGACGTCGGTGAGCTTGCCGGACCCGAGCCCGAGCAGCAGCACGCGGCCAGGCTTCAGCGCGCCGCGCGTCGTGAAATCGACGCTCTGATCCTTCTTCCCCGTGAAGTCGTCACGCTTGACCTGGTGGGCCACGGACTCGCCAAGCGCCTCCACGAGCCTCGCGAGCACGCCCTCACCCGTCGAAGCGCCTTCAGGCACGCCGATGACGAGGACGTCGACGGCGAGGCTCAGCGGGTCTGACGAGGCGAGGTTCACTTTGATCGGCATGCGGTCTCCTGAGCCCGGACGGGGGGGTGTATCCAGCGCGGCATCTAATCACGAAGGGCTAACCCCGTCGACGTGGACGATGCCGCAGGCGGTCGGCCCGAGGCGCGGGGGAGCACGCCTCCCGGGCGCCGGAAGCGCGCTCCCGGGCGCGGCGGAGGCGCTCCCAGGCGCGGTGGAGGCGCGGCGCCGCTCGGCGGCCGGCAACGACGGGCGCCGCGGCGCCTCTGTGGCGGGCCCCGCGGCGCCTCCGCCGGGATGCCTCGTGCGGCAACGCTTACGGGGACGGCGGTCCGGGCGTCCCGCCCCGAGCGCCGGATCGAGGGGCGTCAGCGCCCCGACCTGTAGATGTGGATGACGTCGGCGAGGAGCTTCAGCGCCTCGGCGCGCGGGCGCTGGAACGCGTTGCGCCCCATGATCGAGCCGAAGGAGCCGCCCGCGACCATCTCGCGCACCTCCTCCAGCACGGCGTCCGTCGCCTTGGACTCGCCGCCTGAGAAGATCACCACGCGCTTGCCGTTGAAGGTCGCCTGCACGACGTGGCGGACCCGCTCGGCGAGCGTCTGGATGGGGATGCCGAATTTTTCGTACATCTTTCTCGCCTCCTCCTGCTCGACATGAGCCGTCGGCGGCTTGACCTTGATGATGTGCGCGCCGAGCTGAGCCGCGATGGTCGCCGCGTAGGCGCAGACGTCGACGGCCGTCTCGCCCTGCTTCGACAGCCCGGCGCCGCGCGGGTAGCTCCAGACGATGACGACCAGGCCCTTCCGCCTGGCCTCGAGGCCGATCTCGCGGAGGTCCTCGTACATCCGGTTTCTCGCGCCGGACCCGGGGTAGATGGTGTAGCCGACGCCGACGCAGCCGAGGCGGAGCGCGTCGTCGACCGATCCGGTCACCGCCGACACGGGCTGCTCCACTTTCGCCAGCGTGTCGCTGTTGTTGAGCTTCAAGATCAGCGGCACCTGCCCCGCGAACCTGGCCGCGCCCGCCTGCAGCGACCCGAGCGGCGCCGCATACGCGTTGCACCCGGCGTCGATCGCGAGCTGAAAGTGGTAGTCGGGATCGTAGGCCTCGGGGTTCGGAGCGAACGATCGCACGGGGCCATGCTCGAACCCTTGGTCCACGGGCAGGATCACCATCTTGCCGGTGCCCGCGAGCGCGCCGTGGTTGAGCAGCCGGACGAGGTTCGTCAGCGTGCCGGGGTTCTCCGAGGCGTACCAAGAGAGGATCTG
This sequence comes from Sorangium sp. So ce296, assembly GCF_051529605.1. Taxonomy (NCBI): domain Bacteria; kingdom Pseudomonadati; phylum Myxococcota; order Polyangiales; family Polyangiaceae; genus Sorangium; species Sorangium sp. So ce296. Next base: position 10,694,884 of record NZ_CP150325.1, on the reverse strand, counting down.
CTCTACGCGGGAGGTGAGCGCCATGGATCACTCCGTGGAGGGGGTTGCCGCCAGAACGCGCAGCCCACCTGGGCGTGAGCACGAGCCGTCCTGCCCCGCGGCCCGGGTCGACGCCAGCGAGCGAGGAAGCCCTGGCATTGTCCGAGGACCCGAGACGAACGTATCGAGCCGAACACCCCGGTCGAGCAGCGCTTGGAGGATGTTGTACGGAGCCGTCGGATACGCAATTCTCGTAGCCGCGCCGGTCGGCTCTGCGGGAGCAATCAGCAGCAGAGGCCGCGAGCGCGAGCACGTGGCGGGGCGGCGACGTCCTTGCCACCACGCGGAGGGATCATGTCGCTCTCATCGGACCAACGGAATCTGAGCTGGAAGCCGCCCGAGGCGCAGTCGCGCGTCGGGATCACGCTCGAGACGTACATCCTCGAGGGAATGCTCGGGTTCCCCGCGGCGACGGGGGCGTTCACCTCGCTGCTGAACCAGTTCGGCCTGGCGGCGAAGCTCGTGACGTCGAAGGTCCGGCGCGCCGGCCTCGCCAACGTCCTCGGGTACACCGGCCAGACGAACGTGCAGGGCGAGATCGTGCAGAAGCTCGACGAGGTCGCCAACGAGACGCTGCTCAGCGTGCTCGGGCGGCGCGGGCACTGCGCCGCCGTGGTGAGCGAGGAGCTCGGCGAAATGAGGCTCCTCTCCACGGATCCGCGCGCCAAGTACATCGTCGTCGTGGACCCGCTCGACGGATCGTCGAACATCGACGTGAACATCTCGATCGGCACGATCTTCGGCGTGCTCCGCAAGAGCGACGCCAAGATGGGCGCCGACCCCTCGGATTTCCTGCGCCCCGGCCGCGATCTGGTCGCGGCCGGCTACGTGCTCTACGGGTCGTCGACGCTGCTCGTCATCACCACCGGCCTCGGCGGCGTGCACGGGTTCACCTACGATCCGACCGTCGGCGAGTTCTTCCTTTCCCACGAGAACATCCGGATTCCGGAGCGCGGCTCGACCTACTCGATCAACGAGGGCCACAGCGCGCGGTGGCCCGAGGACGTGCGCCGCTGGAACACGTGGATCAAGGAGGAGAACAAGCACGAGGGGAGGCCCTACGGCGCCCGGTACGTGGGATCGCTGGTGGCGGACGCGCACCGGACGCTGCTCAAGGGCGGCATCTTCGCCTACCCCGCCGATCGAGGCGGCCAGGGCAAGCTGCGGCTGCTCTACGAGGCGAACCCGTTCGCCTTCATCTTCGAGGCCGCCGGCGGCAAGGCGAGCACGGGCTCCGATCGCATCCTCGATCTGGTGCCGAAGTCGCTCCACGAGCGCGTGCCGCTCGTCCTCGGCTCGCCCCGCGACGTCGACGACTTCGAGCAGTTCCAGCGCGGCGAGCGCTGACGCCGCGAGAGGACGCCGCCGCCCCTTCCCATTACGAGCCGAGCGTGGAGGGGGCGGCCCCGCGGGTCAGACCCCCTGCGCGTCGGCGCCCCAGATCACCTTGTGGAGCTGCACCTGCACGCGGACGCGAAGGCCGTCGTCGAGCACCCACTGGACGAGATCTCTCGGCGCGAGCTTGCCCCAGACGCACGAGGCGAGCAGCGTCACGCCGCGCGCGTCGAGGCGGCGCTCGCGGATGGTGCCCCGCATCCATTCGTAGTCCGCCCGATCGGCGAGCACGAACTTGATCTCGTCGCGCGGCGTGAGATGGTCGAGGTTCGACCAGCGGTTCCGGTGGGATTCCCCGGAGCCGGGCGCCTTCAGATCCATGATTTTGTGCACGCGTGGGTCGACGCGCGATACGTCGGCCTCGCCGCTGGTCTCGACGAGGACCGTGCGGCCCGCGTCGCAGAGCTCCTTGAGGAGCGGGAGCGACCCGGGCTGGAGGAGGGGCTCCCCGCCCGTGAGCTCGACGAGCGGCGTGCCGAGGGCGAGCGCGCGCCCGAGGACGTCGCTGCGGCGGAGGCGCTTGCCGCCGTAGAAGGCCTGCGAGGTGTCGCACCAGGCGCAGCGCAGGTTGCACCCGGTGAGCCGGACGAAGGTGCACGGCAGCCCGGCGAACGTCGATTCGCCCTGCACGCTGGCGTAGATTTCGTGGACGACGAGGGTGTCTTCTTTCAAGGAAGCGACGCCTCCGAGGAGCCCGGGCCGGCCTCGGCGGCTCCGCGCCGCCGGCGACCCGCGATGAGGCCGCAAGCTTTGGCCGCGCCGACCGCGCAGCGCAAGCGGCGCGAGGCGCTCAGCCGGTGATGACGCTGACCTCGCCCGCCGCCACCGCGCGGAGGACGCCGTCCCCTCCGCGGATCAGCAGGTGCCCCTCCGGGTCGATCCCCGCCGCGACGCCGGCCACGCCGGCGACCTCGACGCGGCGGCCGCGCAGCCAGTCCATCCGGGCGAGATCCTCCGCGAAGGGCGCGAGCCTTCCCGCCTCGAACCTCGACGCGGCGTCGCCGATCGCCTGGAGCAGCTCCGCCGCGAGGACCTCGCGAGGGACGTCGTCGATCCCGAGCATCGCGAGCGACGTGGCCCGTGCCGAGAGCTCCGGCGGGAAGCTCGACGCGTGGACGTTCAGCCCGACGCCGACGATCACGCTGCTCACCGATTCGCCGCGCAGCTGGGCCTCGACCAGGATCCCCGCCAGCTTGCGGCCCCCGGCGAGCACGTCGTTCGGCCACTTGAGCCGCACCTCGGCGGCGGCGCCGTCGCCGCGGCGCGAGCCGGGCGCGAGCCGGGCGAGCTGTCGATCGACGACCGACGCCACGGCGAGGCCCATGACGAGGGCGATGGGGGCCACGCTGCTCGCCGGGAGGCCGGGGCGCAGCACGACCGACAGGTACAAGTTCTCCCCGGGCGGAGAGTGCCAGGCGCGCCCGCCGCGCCCGCGCCCCTGGGTCTGCGCGTCGGCGAGGAACGCCGCCCCGTGCGGCGCCCCGGCGGCCGCCGCGTTCCGGGCGTCGTCGTTCGTCGACGCCGTCTCCCACGCAACGGCGAGCGGCCTCCCGATCGGCGCGCCGAGGCGCGCGAGCTCGCGCTCGATGGCCCCGGCGTCGAGCCGCCTCACAGCGAGAGATCCAGCGCGATGTCGGCCGAGCGGGCCGAGTGCGTCAGCGCGCCGACGCTGATGATGTCGATGCCCGCCGCGGCGAGCTCGGGGATGCGCTCCAGCGTGATCCCGCCGGAGACCTCGAGGAGAGGCCGGCCGTGCTGCGCCGACCGGACGCGCGCGGACGCCGTCTTGACGTCGGTCAGCGTGAAGTTGTCGAGCATGATGATGTCCGCGCCGGCAGAGAGCGCCTCGTCGAGCTCGCGGAGCGAGGCGACCTCGACCTCGATCTTCGTCGTGTGCGGGGCGCGCGCCCGGGCTCGGCCGATGGCGGTGGCGATGCCGCCCGCCGCGACGATGTGGTTGTCCTTGATGAGCACCGCGCTCCCGAGGCTGTCGCGGTGGTTGTGCGCGCCTCCGACGCGCACCGCGTAGCGCTCCAGCGCGCGCAGGCCGGGCGTCGTCTTGCGGGTGTCGGTGATGCGCACGCCGGACCCCTGCGGGATCGCCGCGGCGTAGCGGCGCGCCTCGGAGGCGACGCCGCTCATCCGCTGCGCGAAGTTGAGCGCGGTGCGCTCCGCGCTGAGGAGGGTGCGCGCGAGGCCGCGCACCGTCCAGAGCACGGCGCCGGTGTCGACCGCCGTGCCGTCCGCGATCAGCACCTCGCCCTCGACCTGCGGATCCAGGCGCTGAAAGACGCGGAGAAACACGTCCCCACCGCAAACGACGAGCGGCTTGCGCGCCACCGCCTTCGCGGTCGCGCGCGCGGAAGCCTCGACACAGGCCTCGGTGGTGAGATCGCCTCCCGCGAGATCTTCTTCCAGAGCGCGATCGATCAGGGCATCCAGCAACGGCGCAGCCAGCACAGGCATCTCCTCGAGCGCCGCAACCCCCGGCGGCGCCCCCAGGTATACTCGTTCCCGCACGCGCGCATCAGCGACGTCGCACCCCCCCGAGGTGGGCGACGCAATGCGTCATCAAGAGTCGTGCCAGGGCGTGCGAGCTCGGCGGCGCGGCTGCCCGGGACGGGATCCCTGCGGCGCGGATCGGGCCCGCGGCGCCGAAAAGCGGTACGGTTCGCGACCTTCGCGACGCTGTGTCGCACAAATGGGGCTGACGTTCGTCTACCAGCCTGTGAGACTCTCCGAGCAACTCCAGCGCCCTCAACGGAGATCGATGCGTCCGCAGGCAGGCCAGGTCATCCACAACAAGTACCGACTCGTGCGCCTCATCGGCGACGGCGGCATGGGGAGCGTCTACGAAGCCCGCCACGAGGTGCTGGGGACGACGGTCGCCCTCAAGTTTCTCCACCCCGAGCTGTCCCGCCGCTCCGGCCTGGTGCAGCGCTTCCTGCAAGAGGCGCGCGTCTCCGCGCAGATCCAGAGCGCGCACGTGGTCCGCGTGGTCGACGTCGACCAGACCGCCGGCGGCCTGGCGTTCATCGTGATGGAGTACCTGGAGGGGAAGACGCTCCAGACGCTGTACGAGGAGCTCTACCGGGCCGGCATCCGGCTCGCCTACGCCGACGCCCTCGAGTACGCGATGCAGATGCTCGAAGGCGTCGAGGCCGCCCATCGCGCGGGCGTGGTCCACCGGGACCTCAAGCCGGACAACGTCATCATCACGAGGACGGCCAAGGGAGAGCCGCTCATCAAGCTGCTCGACTTCGGCATCGCCAAGCTGAAGGTCACGGGGGAGCTCGATCGCGGGCTCACGCGGCCGGGCGTGATCATGGGCACCCCCGAGTACATGGCGCCCGAGCAGGCCTACTCGGCGGACTCCGTTGACGCGCGCGCGGACATCTTCTCGCTGGGCGTCATCATCTTCGAGATGCTGGCCGGCCGCCGGCCGGTCGGCGGCGACGAGCCCCAGCAGATCGCGGGCGCCTACCTGTCGGGCCAGATCTCGCGGCTCTCGGACCTGGCGCCGGAGCTCGCGCCGGGCCTCTGCGCCGCCGTCCACCGCGCGATGGCGGCCTCGCCGGCCGATCGGTTCGCGACCACCGCCGAGCTCCGCGGCGCCCTCGAGCCGTTCGCCCGCGCCGCCCGCGCCCCCTCGGCGCTCACCCCCTCGCCGTCCGAGGTCAGCGTGGCGCGGTCGTCCGGGCCCGCCCTGCCCGCAGCCCTCGCTGCGCCCGCGATGCTCGCGGCCTCCGCGGCTGCGCCCGCGGCCAACCCGATGGGCGACGGTCGCACGAGCTCCGTCCCCAAGACGATCCCGCCCGAGAACGGCGGCGCACCGCACGCTGCGAGCGGCCCCCCGGGCGCGCTCGGGCCCTCGACGCCCCTGGGCGGCTTCGCCTCGGACGCCCGGGGTCCGTCGGCGTCGACGCCGGGAGCGCCAGGGTTCACGCCCAGGCCAGAGCCGTCCTCGGGCCCGTACTTCGCTCAGGGCGGCTACCCCCCGGTCGGCCAGCCTGCGACCGTGAGCGCCGCGCCCTACATGCCCCCGCAAGGGGTGCCCGGGGTACCAGCGACGAGCTACGAGCCCGGGCCGTTCGATGTGTCGCCTCGCCCAGGCGGGACCGCGGTCGGCAACGCGCCCTTCATGGACCGGAGCTCGGCCGGCGCGTTCAACGGAGCTCCGGCGCCCGGCTACGGCGGCGCCTACGGGGGCGGCGCGCAGGGGTACATCCCCGGGACGGCGCCGATGGATCCGCTGCCCAGGACCTCGCACGCCGCCTCGGCGCACGGGGCGAAGCAGCCCGCGCGGCGCGGGACCTCGCTGTTCACCATCCTGCTGCTCGCCACGGGGATCACCGGGGCCGTCGTGGGGGGCGTGTACATCGCCAGCGAGCTCGGTCGGAGGGAGCAGGCCGACGTGGCGCCGGCCATGCCGACGTTCCAGCCGACCGCGACGGCGCCCTCGGAGCCGAGCACCCCCGCGACGACGGCGCCCCCCGCCGTGACGCCGCCCCCGGTCGAGCCGCCGCCGGTGGTCGCCAAGCCCCAGCCCCGGCCGACGTCGACCTCCACCTCGAAGCCGCCGGCGACGCCGAGCGCGACGGGGACGCAGCCGGCGCCGACGACGCGCCCCAGCGGGACGGCGATCCTCCCCAACCTGCCGCCGATCGTCATCCCGTCGACGTTCCCGTTCCCGTTCCCCGCGCCGCCCGGCGCGCAGCCGCCGGCCAACAACCCCCAGCCCACCCCGAACACGACGACCCCGGCGCCGACGACGCCGCCCACCACGCCGTCCAGCAAGCCGCCACGGCGCGTGATCATCGTACCGAACAACTGACTCGCCCGGCGCAGGCGGTAGGATGCGATCTCGATGAGCAATCAGAATAGCGGTCCGCCGCCCGGATGGCCTGCGCCCCCGAGCGGCATGTACGGCCCTGGCAAGACCGTGCCCGGCGAGCCTCCGCTCGCAGGGCTCAACTCGCCTCAGGGCGCCTTCCCCGTGCCGCCCGGCACCGCGCCGCACGATCCAGGAGCCGCGGGCGGAGCCGTGCCGCGGACCATCGTCGAGGGCGGGGGCAACAGCGCGCCCCCGCCCGGCGCGCCAGCCCCTTACGGATCCCCGGCAGGCGCGTACGGCGCGCCGCCGGCAGGCGCGCCCGGCCCGTACGGGCCCGGCGCAACCGCGAATTACGGCGGCCCTCCAGGACCAGGGGGCGCCTACGGGCAGCCGCTCCCGCCTCCCGCGAGCCCGTACGGCGGCTCGCCGTTCGGGGCTCCGAGCGGGGCCGCCGGCGCGCCGGGGTTTCACGGCGGCGGCGCTCCGGCGCTGCCGGGCAGCGGCGGGCCGTACGCGGCGCCGATCCCCGCCCGGCCTCGCCCGAAGAGCTCCGGCCCGACGCTCGCGCTGATCGGGATCGGCGCCTTCGTGGTCATCGGGGGCCTCACGACCGCCTTCTTCATGATGCGCAGCGGAAGCTCGTCCGACGGCACGACGGCGCTGCCGTCGGTCGACACGCCGCCGGCGCCGGCGTCCGTCGCCAGCGATCCGGCGCCTCCGCCGCCGGCCGCAACCACGACGCCCGAACCGCCCCCGCCGGAGCCGGTCCCCGTCCCCGCAGCGGCCCCGAAACCGCCGCCGAAAGCACAGCCCAAGCCGGCGAACCCGACCACCACGCCGACGATCCCGTCGACGACCGCTCAGCCGACGATCCCGACGACGCCCAGCGCGACGACCCCGACGACCACCCCGTCCGCATCCTCGACGGGCCGGAAGAAGATCATCCTGCCCGGCAGGAATTGAGCGGATCTCCGCGGCCTGCCGCGCCGCCGCGGGCGCAATCCGAAGCTTTCGCTCGAGTCCGCTTGACAAGGCGATCAGGGTGATCAGCTTCCGACCTCATGAGCAAATCCGGGATCGCCGCAGTTCTGTCCTTCCTCATTCCGGGCGTTGGGCAGCTCTACAACGGCGCGTTTCTGCGCTGCATCTTCTGGCTGATCGTCACCCCCGGCCTGTGGATCGGCACCGGCGGATGGCTCGGCTGGATCTGCCACCTGATCTCCGCCTACACCGCGTACCAGTACGCGAAGCGCTCGGGCGGCTGAGCCGCGACCCGCGAGGCGGCGCGCCGGGCCGAGCCGGCGCGCCCGCTCACGTCGCCTTCGCGAAGATCCTCTTCAGCACCTCGCCCGTCGCCGTCGGCTGACGCGAAAGCTCGCGCGGGGTGCCCTCGGCCACGATGCGCCCCCCGCCGGCGCCGCCCTCCGGGCCCAGCTCGACCACGTGATCCGCGCAAGCGATGACCGCCGGGTGGTGCTCGATGATCACCAGCGTGTCGCCGCGCTCGACCAGGCGATCGAGCACGCGGACGAGGCGCGTCACGTCCGCCAGGTGCAGGCCGGTCGTGGGCTCGTCGAGGACGTAGAGCGTCGGCTTGGGCCGCACGCCGGCCGTCAGCTCCGCCGCGAGCTTGAGCCGCTGGGCCTCGCCGCCCGAGAGCGTGTGCGAGCCCTGGCCGATGTGGAGGTAGCCCACGCCGAGATCGCACATGGTCGAGAGCGGCGCGCGGATCCGCGGGTGCGCCGCGAAGACCTCGACCGCCTCCTCGGCGGTGAGATCGAGGACCTCGCCGACGGACAGGCCGAGGTAGCGCACGTCGAGCGTCGCCGGCTCGAAGCGCGCGCCGCCGCACGCCTCGCACGGCGTGGTCACGTCGGGCAAAAACGACATCTCGTGCGCGATGACGCCCTGCCCCTCGCACGCGGGGCACCGCCCGCCCGAGGCCGTGTTGAAGGAGAACCGCGCGGGGCCGTAGCCGCGCACCTGCGCGTCGGGACAGGCGGCGTAGAGCTTGCGAACCTCGTCCCAGACGCCCAGGAATGTCGCCGGGATCGAGCGCGGCGTCCGGCCGATGGGCGACTGGTCGACGGCCACCGCGCGCAGGATGCTCTTCGGCAGCCGCAGCGCCTTGTGCGGGCCCGGCTCGGGCGCCTCGAGCTTCAGCGCGCGGCGCGCGGCGGGGTAGAGCACCTTCTGGATCAGCGTGCTCTTCCCGGAGCCGGACACGCCGGCGACCACCGTCATCCGGCCCGCGGGGATCCGGAGCGCGTCGCCCTGGAGGTTGTGCGCCCGGGCGCCGAGGAGCTCGATGTGCTCGCGCGCCGGCGGGCGCGCCGGGCGCGCGCTGAGCAGGGCGTCCTCGCCGGCGAGCGCGCGCGCGGTCGGCGAGTCGGGGTTCGCGAGCACCTCGCGCGACGGGCCCGCCGCGACGATCCTGCCGCCCTTGCGACCGCCCGAGGGGCCGAGATCGATCAGGTGGTCCGCGGCGCGGATCGTGTCGGCGTCGTGCTCCACCATGAGCACGGTGCTCCCCATGCTGGCGAGCCGCCGCAGGTTAGAGAGCAGCCGATCGGTGTCGCGCGGGTGGAGGCCGATGGTCGGCTCGTCGAGGACGTACAGCGCCCCGGTGAGGCCGCTGCCGAGCTGCGCCGCGAGCCGCAGGCGCTGCATCTCGCCGCCCGAGAGGGTCGACGCGCGCCGATCGAGCGTGAGGTAGCCGAGGCCCACCTCGCAGACGAAGTCGAGCCGGCGGCAGAGCTCCTTGTGCGGCGCCTCGGCGATCAGCGCGCGATCGCCCGTGAAGCGCAGGCCCCTCGCCCAGGCGGCGGCCGCCGCCACCGACCGGCCCGACGCCTGGTGGTAACGCTCGCCGGCGAGCCGGACGGCCCGGGGGATCGGCGCGAGGCGCGAGCCGCCGCACGCCTCGCACGGATCGGGCGTCGCGAGCGCGTCGTCGTCGAAATCCGAGGCGCCGGTCCCCTCGCACGCCTCGCAGCGGCCCTGCTTCGTGTTGAACGAGAACCAGCGGGGATCGAGCTCCGGGACGCCGACGCCGCAGCGCGGGCAGGTGCGCGTGGTGGAGAGCAGCTGCTCGCCGCCGCGGCCGCCGGCGAGCTTCACCGCGCCCCGCCCGAACGCGAGGGCGCGATCGAAGAGCGCGCGATCGAGGGCGTCCATGCGCCCCTCGTAGATCACGAGGTCGATCGAGTGCTCGCGGCGCTTGTCGAGGCGGGGAGGGCTGTCGGTCGCGCACGGCTCGCCGTCGGCGAGCGCGCGGGTGATGCCGGCGCGGGCGGCCGCGGTGAAGACGTCGAGGTACGTCCCCTTGCGCGCCACGACCGCGGGGGCGAGCAGCGTCCGCGCGCCGCGCGTCGCGAGCAGCGAACGATAGACCTCGTCCGGCGAGCGCGCCTCGATCGGCACGTCGCAGTCCGGGCAGCGCGCCTCGCCGACCTTGGCGTAGAGCAGCCGCAGGTAGTGCGCGATCTCGGTCACGGTCGCGACGGTGGAGTTGGCGCCGGAGCGCGTGGTGCGCTGCTCGAGCGCGATCGACGGCGGTACGCCGGTGACGCGATCGACGTCCGGCCGCGGCAGCGTGGGGAGGAACTGGCGCGCGTAGGGGGTCAAGGTCTCGAGGAAGCGCCGCTGGCCCTCGGCGAAGACCACGTCGAACGCGAGCGTGCTCTTGCCGGAGCCGCTCGGGCCGGTCACGACGACGAGCTCGCCGTGCGGGATCACCGTCGAGACCTCGGCGAGGTTGTGCTCGCGGGCGCCCTCCACCTCGATGCGCCGCCGATCGAGCGACGGGCGCGCCGCGCCGTTGCCGTTGCCGTTGCGTTTGCCGGATTTCGGGGCGGCGGCAGGCGCCGCGGCCTTGGCGCCGCGGCGCGGCCTCGGCGCCGCGCCGTCGCCCCGCAGCGCGAACCACTCGGCCAGCGCGCCGCCGGTCCGCGTCGCCGTCCTGGCCACCGCCTCGGGCGTCCCTTCCGCGACCACGCTACCGCCCTCGCTGCCCGCGCCCGGCCCGAGATCGATGACCCAGTCGGCCGCCGCGATGACGTCGAGGTCGTGGTCGACCACGAGCACGGAGGCGCCCTCGGCCACGAGCACCGAGAGCGAAGCGTTGAGGTGCTTCACCTCCTCCGGGTGCAGGCCGGCGCTCGGCTCGTCGAGGAGGAAGAGCGCGCCCGCGCAGGGCTCGCCGAGCGCGCGCGCGATCTTGAGCCGCTGCGCCTCGCCGCCGGAGAGCGTCGAGAGCGGCTGGCCGAGCGTGAGGTAGCCGAGGCCGAGCTGCTTGAGCGGCGCGAGCGCCCGCCGGACCGCCGGCTCCCGCTCGAAGGCCGCGAACGCCTCGTCGATCGAGAGATCGAGCACGTCGGCGACCGAGCGGCCGTCGAGCTTCACCTCGAGCACCTCGTCGCGGAAGCGCTTGCCCTTGCAGGTCGGGCAGGTCAGCGACACGTCGGCCAAGAACTGCATCTCGATCGTCTCGCTCCCCTCGCCGGCGCACGCCTCGCAGCGCCCGAGCGCGACGTTGAACGAGAAGTGGCCGGGCCCGAGATCCCGCGCCGCAGCCTCGGGCTGCTCGGCGAAGAGCGCGCGGATGCGGTTCCACGCGCCGGTGTAGGTCGCGGGGTTGCCCCGCGAGGTGCGCCCGAGCGGCGCCTGATCGACGAGCGTGACGGTGCGGATGTCGGCCGTGCCCTCGATGCGCCGGTACAGGCCCGGCGCATCGACGTCCTTGTAGCCGCGGGCCCTCGCGATGTGCCGGTAGAGCACGTCGTTCACCAGCGTGCTCTTGCCTGACCCGCTCGGCCCCGTGATCGCCACAACGACGCCGAGCGGGACGTCGACGGAGACGTCGCGCAGGTTGTTCTCGCGAGCGCCGTGGATCGTGATCTTGCCGCTCGGCGACCTTCGCTCCGCGGGCGCGGCGGGCAGCGGCCTCTGCGCGGCGAGCCCCGCGGGCGGCCCGTCGAAGGTGACACGCCCGCCCTGCTTGCCCGCGCCGGGGCCGAGCTCGACGACGCGATCGCTCGCCCGGATGACGAGGGGCTCGTGCTCGATGACGAGCACGGCGTTGCCGCGGTCGGCGAGCTCGCGCATGGCCGCGATGAGCGGCGGGATGTCCGTCGGATGCAGCCCGACGGTCGGCTCGTCGAGCACGAAGAGCGCGCCCGTCAGCGACGTGCCGAGCGCCGCGGTGAGCGCGACGCGCTGCGCCTCGCCGCCCGAGAGCGTGCGCGCCTGGCGGGAGAGCGAGAGGTAGCCGAGCCCGACGCGCTCGAGGTAGCCGAGCCGCGCGATGAGCTCGCGGCGCGCCATCTCCCCCTGGCCCGTCTGGGGGCGCTCGGCCTCGAGGCGCGCGCGCGCCTCGCGGAGCTCGAGCTCGTGCCACGCGGCGAGATCGAGGCCGCCGACGCGGTACAGGAGCGACTCGGGCGAGAGCCGCTTGCCGTGGCACGCGCCGCACACGTCGTAGGTGCGGTAGCGCGCGAGCAGCACGCGGACGTGCATCTTGTAGGTGCGCGTCTCGAGCCAGCGGAACCAGGCCTTCACGCCGGGGTACTTGCCCTGGCTCCACGTGCCCTCGCCCTCGAGCACGAGCGCGCGCTGCGCCTCGGAGAGATCGCGCCACGGCCGATCGGTGCGGATCCCGTTCCGCTCGCAGAACGCGCGGAGCACCTTCCGCTCCCACGTGGTGGAGCGGCCGTTCCAGGGGCGGATCGCGCCGCCCGCGATCGACTTCGACGGGTCCGGGATCACCTTGTCGTAGTCGATGCCGAGGGTGCGGCCGAAGCCGCGGCACGAGGCGCACGCGCCGGTCGGCGACTGGTACGAGAAGAGCCCCGGGCGCGGCGGATCGAAGGCGCGGGCGCACGAGGGGCAGGCGAGCCCGCGCACGAGCCGGAGCCGCGTCGACCCCGCCCCGTTGCCGCCCGGCTCCTCGGCCTTGCGCTGCAGGTGGAGCGACGCGTCGCCTCCCCCGCCCTTCCACGCCTCCTCGATGGCGGCGCCGAGGCGCCGGCGCTCCCGCGGGGCGACGCGGACGCGATCGACGATGACCTCGACCTTGTCGGTGCCGCTCATCGCCTCGGAGGGCGCCACGCTGTCGAGGTCGCGCGCCTCGCCGCGGACGAGCAGGCGCCGGTAGCCGGCGGCGAGCAGCGACTCGCGCACGTCGAGGAACCGCTCGGTCCCCGCGACGGCGACCGGGTACGTGACGAGCGCGGTCGCGCCCTCGTGCTGGCTCGCTGCGAGCTCGGCCGCGCGCACCGGGTCGGTCCGCGCCGCCGGCGCCTCGCAGGACGGGCAGACGGGCACCGCCTCGCGCGCGAAGAGCGCGCAGAAGTACGGCTCGAGGTCGGCCATCGTGGCGACGGTCGACCGCGAGCTCTTGACCGGCGCGCGGCGGTCGACGGCGACGCCGGCCGCCACGGGCTCGAGCGCGTCGATCGGCGGCCGCTCGAGCCGCTCGAGGAACTGGCGAGCGTACGGGCTGAAGCTCTCGACGAACCGGCGCTGCCCTTCGGAGTAGAGCGTGTCGAGCGCGAGCGAGGACTTGCCGGCGCCGGACACGCCGGCGATGGCCACGAGCTCGCCGGGCCGGAAGTCGAGGTCGATGCCCTGGAGGTTGTGCGTGCGGGCGCCGCGGAGACAGATGGATTGCATAGGAGGCGCGGATGGGTGGGCCCCGCGGGGTGGCGTCCGGGGTGGACAGGCCCGCGTGAAACCGCGAGTGTTTAGCCCCCTTTCCGCCCATCGTCGCGGACGATCGTACGTGACGGCGCGCCGAGCACGCGCCGCGTGGCATTGCGCTGTTCGGCGCGGGATTCTCGCGTGCGTGCCGAGGCGCGCGGTGGGAGCGCGCGTGCTCCGAGCTGCTCCGTCTGCCCGGTGCGTCCGTCGCGACCGACGGACTCAGCGGCTGAGCGCGCTGGACTCAGCAGCTAGCCGCGGCGGCCCCTGCGGCTAGCCGCCGTTGACGAGGAGGACCGAGACGTAGCCGTAATCGTTGCTGTTCCAGTTGCGGCTCAACGTCTGGCCGCACATCCCGATGTTGTACGTGCCCGGGCTGAGGCCGGTAATGACGGCGCTGAGCCCGAAGGGCACGCGCGTGCCTGGGGGGACCCTGCCTCCAGTCATCCCAAGGCCGACCGTCTGAATCGGGCCGAACACCGGGGGGCCCTCCGGCTCGGAAAGATCCTGCTGGTAGCACATGAACAGGCTGAGGCTGTTCGCCGGATCGGTGCCCGAGCCCAGGTAACGATGCGCGGTCGCGTAGATCGACTGGCTCCCCGACGAGACCGCCACCTTGACCGTCGGGCCGAAGAAGTCGATGGCCCCTCCCGACGGGAGCGTGAGGTGCGGGCCAACGCCGCTGGCCGTCACCGAGAGCACGACCCCCTGGGGCCCGGTCGGCCCAGTGGGGCCCGTGAAACCGCGGGGCCCCTGAGGCCCGACGGGGCCCTCGGGACCGACCGGTCCCACTGGACCTTGAGGGCCCGTCGGACCGATCGGACCCTCCGGGCCGATCGGACCTATCGGACCTTGAGGGCCCATCGGACCTATCGGACCTATCGGTCCCATGGGGCCGACCGGGCCCTCCGGCCCGATCGGGCCCGCCGCCCCAGCAGGCCCGGCCGGGCCTTCCGGGCCCCTGGGCCCCACCGGGCCTTCCGGTCCCGTGGGGCCGGCTGGCCCCGTTGCGCCCGTCGGACCCGCGGGACCCGTCGGCCCTTCCGGGCCCGTCGCGCCGGTCGGCCCGGTGGGGCCCGGCGCCCCTTGCGGCCCTTCCGGCCCTTCGAGCCCTGCCGGCGAGCCGACCCACTCCCCGTCCTCGTTGATCACCTGGCCGCCGTTCACGGCGACCCCGCTCCCGTCGATCACCACCGTGCTGCCGTTCGCGGTGTTCACCGTGACCGAGGTCGGCGTGATGTCGCCGTTCACGTTGCCGGCGAGGAGCGCGTACGGCACGCTCGCGACCGTCGCGCGCGGCTTCAGCTCGACGTCGTCGCCGACCGTGATGCCTAGGTACCGCTCGGCGCCGTCGAAGATCGCACCCTGGAACGGCGTGATCGAGCCGAGGCGCACCGAGAAGAAGCCGTCCTCGAACGTGATCGCGTGGACCTCGCTCCAGATGGGGATCGACGCGTCGCGAGCGTCGTAGAGGGCGAAGACGACGTCGAGCGTCTCGTTGATCGGCGCGTCGCGATCGTCGAAGAGCCGGCCCTGGTGGGTGATGGTGGCCGGCACCGCCGCGGCCGCGGTCCCTGCGCTCGCGAGCGCGCCCGCCGCCAGGGCGGAGGCCGCCATGCGCCGCGCGATCCTCGATGTCCTCATCGCCACATCCTCGTCATGGCAAGCTCCCGTTGGCTCCGAGGAGCCCACCCTGCATCCGCACCTTGGGCGAGGCCGACGTCCCCTGGTTCTGCGTCGGCTGGCCGAGCGTGAACACCATCCGGTAGCGGGAGCTCCTCGCGACCTCGCCGGCGGTCACCGTCTCGGTCGCCTCCACGCCCGTCTCCGCGGGCACGCTCCCGCCCTGCCCCTCGCCGCCGTGCCCGCCGCCGCCGACGCCGCCCTCCCCGCCGCTGCCGGAGCTCGCGCCCTGACCGCCGTCGCCCCCGACCCCGGCGCCGCTCGCGTATGGCGCGTCGACCATCGAGTCGGCGGCGCAGCTGCAGCTCCACGCGGGGGCCACCGCAGAGATCGCCACCACCGCTCCGAGCCAGGCGGAAAAGCCCCGTCCGCGATTCACTCCGTCCTCCGGCCCGACAGCACGTCGCGCTCGATGCATCCATTGGACGAGCAGCGGCGCTCGGCGTCAAGCGACCGCGCCGCGGCCGCGCGGCCCAGAAGCGCCGGCGCGGCGCCGCAGGGCGCCGCACGGACCCCACGACCCCACACAGGGCCGCGCCGCCCCGGCGCGCCGGCGCGATCCGCCGCCCCGGCGCGCCGGCGACGGCGCCATGCGCGGAGAGGCGGTGGACAGACGGCGGCGCGCGCGCTATGCGGCCGCGTGAGCCGCGCTGGCAAAGAGAAGGAACGAGAGGGGGAGAAGCTCATCGTGCGCAACAAGCGCGCGACGTTCGACTACACCCTCGACGATCGGTTCGAGGCGGGGTTGGTGCTGCTCGGCAGCGAGGTGAAGATGCTCCGCGAGGGCGCCGCCGAGCTGACGGACAGCTGGTGCTCCATCGAGCACGGCGAGGTGTTCCTGAAGGGCGTCAACATCCCCGTGATGCCCGGGGCCGCCTTCGGACACGAGGCGAAGCGCCCGCGCAAGCTGCTGCTCCACGAGGCCGAGATCGAGGCGATCCGCAAGGGCGTGGAGCGCGAGGGCATGACCGTGATCGCGACCCGCCTCTACTTCAAGAACGGCCGCGTGAAGGCCGAGATCGCCCTCGCGAAGGGGAAGAAGACCGTCGACAAACGCGAGAGCCTGAAGGAGAAGGACGCCGCCCGCGAGGCCCGCGCGGCGATCGAGCGGGCCCGCGGCGGCGGCGACCGCGGGCGCAGCCCCGCGCCCCGCGCGGCGCGCGGCGAGGCTCGACCGAACCCCCGGAGGCCGGAATGAGCTGGCATCTCACCTGGTCGAGGGGCGGCGAGGCGGAGCTCGTCGAGCTTGACGGCGACCGCGTGCGGCTCCGCTCGACCGCATCGTCGGCCCCCGGAGCGCGCGTCGAGGGCGCGCTCCGGTCGACGGGGACGGCGATCCGGCTGAAGGTGGCCCGGTGCCGCCTGCGCGCCCCCCACGAGCCCACCGAACAAGCGCCGGCCGAACGCATCTACGA
The DNA here is from genome assembly GCF_051529605.1 of Sorangium sp. So ce296. Classification (NCBI taxonomy): domain Bacteria; kingdom Pseudomonadati; phylum Myxococcota; order Polyangiales; family Polyangiaceae; genus Sorangium; species Sorangium sp. So ce296. Next base: position 10,678,819 of record NZ_CP150325.1, on the reverse strand, counting down.
GCTCGAAGGCCGGCTCATCGACGCGACGCGTGAGGTCCGCGCCGAGCTCGCGCGGCTCGTCGGCAGCGAGCGTCCGGGCTGATCCGCGCCGCGCGGCGGAGCTGTCCGCGCTGCACCACGGCGGGCGTCCGGGCCGATCGGGACCCCGCTGCGGCCCGTTCGGCAGCAGGTGTTGCGGTGACTCACGGCGACACTTACGCTGGTGATCCATGAAAATCGCGTCGCGCCCTCGTGTAATTTTGCGGCGCTGCTCGACGTATGATGTGGAGAAGATCCGCAGCATCGTGCGCAGCGGTCTCGAGGAGCTCTCGCTGCGCCCCCGCGGCCGGACGCTCATCAAGCCGAACGTCGTCGCGTCCGGCGCGCACTTCCCGCACGCCTATACGCGGCCCGAGTTCATCGAGGGGGTGATCGGCGCGCTCAGGGATCGCGACGACGGGCGCGTGACCGAGCTCGCCGTCGGCGAGCGGTGCGGCATCACGCTCCCGACCCGCATGACCTACGAGGGCGCCGGCTATTACCCGATGTTCCGGCGGACCGGGGTCAAGCACTACCACTTCGAGGAAGAGCAGCAGGTCGAGATCCGGCTCACGCACGAGGGCCGGCTGCGCGACTACCTGTTCACGCCGGAGCCCGTCGCGAAGGCCGACTTCTTCGTGAACTGCCCCAAGTTCAAGTCGCACCCCTGGACCACCGTGACCTTCTCGATGAAGAACTACATCGGGATCCAGGACGACCGGCACCGGCTCATCGATCACGACCACCGGCTGAACGAGAAGGTCGCCGACCTCCAGTACATCGTGCAGCCGCAGTTCATCGCGATCGACGCCATCACCGCCGGCGAGGGCCGGATGCTCACGCCGACGCCGTTCGACCTCGGCCTCATCATCATGGGGAACAACCAGGTCGCCTTCGATTCGGTCTGCTGCCAAATCATCGGCGTCGATCCGAGGAGCGTCGACCACATCCGCCTGGCCTCCGAGCGCGGCTTCGGCCCGATGGACCTCGGCGAGATCGAGATCACCGGCGACGTGACGCTCGAGGAGGCGAAGCAGAAGGCCAAGGGGTTCAAGGTGGGCCTCGTCCGCGTCGAGAAGTACTTCGAGGGCACCAACATCACCGCCTACGCGGGCACGCCGCCCGAGCCCGAGCACACCGACTACTGCTGGGGCGGCTGTCCAGGCGCCATCGAGGAGGCGATCGAGATCCTGCGCGAGTACGACAAGGAGTGCGACGCGAAGATGCCGCGGATGCACGTGGTGTTCGGCGCCTACGAGGGCCCCATCGACGCCAAGCCGGGCGAGAAGGTGGTCTTCATCGGCGACTGCGCGACGTACAAGGGCAAGATCGGCGATCAGCTGATCAGCATCGACAGCCTGTACCGCGAGCGCAGCGCGCGCGACCCCTACACCGCGAAGCACGACGACGTGCTGGCGAAGATGGTGAAGGTGACGACGAAGCTCGCGAAGGCCCGGAACGAGAGCGTCATCCGGCTCGAGGGCTGCCCCGTCAGCGTGGCGGAGCAGGTGCTCACGCTCGTCACGCTGGGCAAGACGAAGAACCCCTACTTCGCCGCCGATCAGGTGCTCGAGTTCAACAAGGCCTACGTCGCCTGGCGCGGGGCCTCGCTCGCGAAGCGCCTCGCCGGCAAGCCCTACCAGGTCCACGGGGCGTGCTCGCGCGGCGAGGCCGCCCCGGAGCTCCCCGCCGAGCCGCCTACCCCGCCGGCCGCAGAGTGAGGTCGAAGAGGACCTCGAGCTCGTCCCGCACCTTGAAGGCGCCGAGCGGCCCCTTGACCTCGCGCACGCCGAGCGCAGCCAGCGAGAGCTGACAGCCCCCCGTCACCCCGATGCGCCCCTCGCCGAGATCGCGCGAGGACAGGCGCGCCGCGAGCGCGGCGCTCCCCGAGGCGACCTGCACGCGCACGTCGGCGCGATCGCGCGCGGCCCCCGAGGCGCGGACCTCCACGACATCGGTGCCCCCGAGCACCTCGCCCTGGATGCGGCGCTCGATGTCGCGTCGATCCCCTTCCGAGAGCGCGCCCGGGTCGAGCCGGTCGCCGCGCAGGACGCCCGCGACGCGGAGATCGGCGACGCGGACCTCGAGCTCGGCGGTCCATGCGTCGCCGTCGAGCCGCGCCCGGCCGCGCAGCGCTGGCGCGGTGATCTCGAGGTCGTGCGCGAGCCGCGCGAGCATCCCGGCGGCGCGGGTGCGGATCGTCAGGCGGGACGCGGCAGGATCGAGGTGCAGCTCGTTCACGGGACGGGGATCCTTGGGGCGCTTTCAGGAAGGAGGACGCCGCGCTCAGCGGCGCTTGGAGCGGCGCGGTCCGTCAGGGACCAGCACGTACCGGCTCGAGGCCGGCTCGGGCTGGCGGAGGAGCTCGGCGCGGAGCAGCGCCTCGGAGAGCCGCGCCTCGATGACCTCGTCCGTGACGCCGGGCTCCAGGGTCACCACCGCGGCCTGGATGTCGCGCGCCAGCGCGTCGAACTCCGCGCTGTCGAAGGCATAGATGTCGTCGGGGAACAGGAGCGCGAGCGGCTTCCGCTCCACGGCCGTGTTCGTCAGCGCCGCGAGGTCGCTCTCGACGATGAGCATGACGCGAGCCCGCAGGCACATCCCCCTGCAGCGCGCCGCGAGCGCCTCCGCCGAGCCGACGAGCAGGACCGAGCGAGGCGTGTTGACCGCCTTGGTGGCCTCGTCGTCGTCGTGAGTCATCCCTCGAAGAGTACGTGAACGGGCGGATGAAACCATCCCCCTCGCGTGGCCGGCAGCTCCGCGCCTCGGCACGGCGGTCGAGCGGCCGGTCGCGGCAGCCGGCCGGCCGCGATCGCCCCCGCCGCGGCGGCGCGCGACGCTACTCCCTGCAGCGCGCCGCCGCGGCGAGCGCGAGGAGAACGGCGCTCAGCGCGAGCAAGCCGGCGCTCGCCGGCTGCCCGAGCCCGAGCGGCGCGGGACCGCCGAGGAGGTTCACGGCGTTGCCCCGCGGCATCAGCGCGCCGACCACACCGGCCGAGCCTCCGAAGAGGAAATCGGCCGCGAGCGGCGCGAAGCGGCCGAGGCCGCGCCGGTGGAAGGTCGCGCCGAGCGAGAACCAGCCGGCGTAGGCGGCGCCGACGAGCGCGCCGATCCACCCACTGATGAGCATGTCTTGGACAAACGGCGCAGCGCCGGGCCCCCGGGCGGTCGCGACGACGACGACGGCGAGCAGCGCGCCCACACCGGCGGCGGCGAGGGCCGTGGCCAGGGCGATGCCGAGCGCGACATGGTGGGAAGACGCGCCGAAGCGGGCCGCCGGCCAGGCCGCGTCGCGCAGGGCGGTCCGATCCGCGGCGTCGGCGGCGAGGGCGAAGATCGTGAGCGGTGTGACCAGGCGGAACGTGGCGAGCAGCGCCCGGTCGACGGCGCCGGACGACCCGAACGCGAGCTCGATCACCGCCGCCGCGACCGCGAGCGCCACGCCGAGGCCGAGCGCCAGCAGCGGGCGCCGCGCGCGGAGGCGGCTCAGGGCCATCTCCATGCCGAGCCGGACGCCCACCCGCGCGGGCGTCGCCCGCTCGTAGCCCCCCTCCGCGGGGGGAACCGGCGGCGCTGCGTCGATCGGGGCGCTCTCACCCACCATGCTGGCGTCCTGTCTCCGCGGCCTGGGGCGAGCCGTCGGCCGCCGGCGCGTCGAACGCCGCCACGGCGACGGGGCCCTGGGGCGGCGCGCCGGGCAGCGGCGCCGCGCCGCCCTCCGCGGGCGCGCCGAACGGCCGGCGCGGGCGAACGGCGGCGAGGTGCAGCGCGGTCGCAGCCCGCACGTCGCGCAGCGACGGCGCCGGGGACGAGATCGCAATCAGCGCGACGTCCTCCTGCGCGGCCGCGTCCACGAGCGCGAGCGCCGCCGCATCCCGGTCAGCAGCCCGGATCCGCAGCGTCGACGACGCCTCGGCCGGCCCCGGCTCCCACGCGCCCGCGCGCACCGCGGGGGAGCGCGCGAGCGCGGCGGCGAGCGCGCGCGCGCCGGGCGCGCCGGGCGCGCGCTCGTGGACGAGCACGTGGAGCTCGATCTCGGGCCCCGCGGCGCCGGGCGCGGCCGGGCTCGGGGCGACGGCGAGGCGCTCGCCGTCGCCGGGCTCGGTCCGGGCGATGACGCCGCGATCGAGCACGTGGATGCGATCGGCGAGGGCGCGCGCGTCCACCGCCGAGGACGTGATGAGCACGACGCAGGCGCCGCCCGCCGCGAGCGCGCGCAGGCGCTCCCGGACCGACGCGGGCGACGGCACGGCGACGTCGGCGAACGGCTCGACGAGGCAGAGCAGGAGCGGCTGCGGCACCCCCAGGGCGAGCGCCAGCTCGATCGCCCGGGTCTCGGCGAAGCTGAGCGAGGCGGTGCGGCGCGCGAGGAGCGGCGCGACGCCGAGCGCGTCGAGCAGCGCGGCGGCGCTGCTCGCGGGCGCGCCGCGGGCGCGGAGCGCCACCGCCATGCAGGACGCCACCGACGCGCCGTCGGGCAGCTCCGGGGAGATGGAGAGGACGCCGATCCGCGCCCGTGTCGCCGCGCTCCGGTACGGCTCGCGCCCCCCCACGAGGACGCGGCCGGCGAGGGGCGCGGCGCGCCCGGCGAGCACCTCGGCGAGCGCCAGCGTCCCGTCTTCCGGCGCGCCGAGGACCGCATGCACGCCCGGGCCGAGCGCCGCCGCCGCGCCGAAGAGGCTCCCGCGGGGGCGACCCGCCTCGCCGGCGCTGTCGCGCGCGCGCACGCCCTCGAGCGCCGCGATGGGCGCGCCCGGGATCATCCAGCGGGGCTCCCGGCCGAGCGGGCCGCGAAGGAGAGGAACGCGCCGAGCGCGCCCGGGATCGACCAGCGCGCGTCGCCGGCGAGGTCGGCGAGGGCCCAGGGGACGAGGGTCAGAGAGAGGAACAGGGCGCGCCCGCGCGCGCCGGCGATGCGGCCGCTCGCCGCGGCGAGCCCGCCGAGCGTCACGCCGGAGACGGCGCCGAACAGGGCGAGCGCGGCGCCGAAGGCGAGGTGCTGGAGCGCGAGCAGCACCGAGCCGGAGAGGAGCGCCGCGAGCGCCGAGAGCGCGGCCAGCGGGAGCGCGACGACGCGCGCGATCTCCAGCATCGCGGCGAGGCTGCGCGCGCCGTGCAGCGAGGCCCGCGAGATCCCCCGCGACGCGGCGAGCGCCTCGACGCCGTCGCGGCGGTCGGACGCGGGCCGGTCGTGCGCCGCGGCGAGGGCGATGGGGCCGGCGGCGGCCCACGCGAGCCCGCGCGCCGCGGACCCGAGCAGCCCCTCGAGCGACGTCGTCCCGTCGTCGAGCCGGAGCACGAGCGCCGTGGCGCCGTACCCGAGCGAGATCAGCGCCGCCATGGCGAGGCCGAGCTGCCCGCCGCGCGCGCTGCGCAGCCGCGCGCGCCCCAGCGCGACCGCGGCGCGCAGCGCCTTCCGCGCGGCCGCGCGCCGCCGCCCGGGATCGTCCGGACGCATGCTCGGCGCGTCGCGCGGTTCAGGGTCGTGCGGGCGGGTCATCGAAGGGGGCGTGCCGAGGGAGCGTGCAGGCGGGCGCGCAGGCAGAGCGGCGGCGGCGCGCTGCTAGCGCTGCCCTTCCAGGCGCGCGGGCGCAAGGCCAATGTGCCACGGGCCGACGCGCCGCTGGAATGTGATCGCCGCCGCGCGAAAGCGCCACCCCCGCTGTGACCGAAGCGCCGCGCCGCGCGGACGCGCGCCCTGCCCGGTCGTCGCCTAGTCGAACGAGAGCCCGCGACGGCCCTTGTGCCTGCGCTTGCGCTCCTTGTCGGCGACGCCGATCTTCCCCCACTCGTAGGTGATCCGGCGGCGGAAGACGCCCAGCGCGTCGCCGCCGTAGAGCAGGAGCTCGCGCGGGGAGTCGGTCTCCCCGAGCGTGGGCTCCCAGAGGTCCGTCGAGACGAACGCGAGCAGCGCGGGCGTGCTCAGGCGCATCCGCGCGACGAGGAGCCCGCACGTCGCCTTGTCGCCCGGCCGCGCCCGCTTCGCGCGCTTGCCGCGGCCGCGCGCCTCCTTCGCGCCGGGGCGCGCGCAGCCGCCGCCGAGCACGAGCTCCTCGTTGCCCCGGGGGTGCCAGGTCCACATGCGCTCGACCTTGAACGCGGCCTCGGGCGATCCGGCCTGGGCCGCGGCGCGCGCCTCCTCCGGCGCGAGCTCGGCGAGCTGCGCCGCCACGCGCGGGTCGACGAGCGGCTCCAGCCGGAGCGGGCGATCGCGCGTCACCTCGAGCACCACCTCGAAGCTGTTCACCTCCCCGGCGCAGCAGCGCACGCCGACCTCGGGGCGGCGCGTGTCCGGCTTGACGCCGCGCCCGTGGGCGCAGCGCCCCACGAGCTCGCCCGAGGGCCCGTTGCCCCCGCGCAGCGTCACGAGCCCCGGCTTGCTGGTGTCCCGCTGCCACTGGCTCGAGGTCCAGGTCCACACGCCGCCGTGGAGATCGTGCACCCCGAACGCGCTCACGCACCCGGCGTTTACGCCGTTCGGCGTCAGCACCCGGCTCTGCCCGGTCGCGCACACCGAGGCCTTGTACGCGTCGCCGTACTCGTACGTGGTGTTCGCCGGCCCCTTGCAGGCCCGCTCGATCTCGAGCTCCGTGCAGAGGCGCTTGCCCTGCGTCTCGCAGAGCGCGCGCGCCTCGTCCTGCGTGACGTTCGTGGTCGGGATCGCGCCGACCTCGTTGGGGTACGAGAAGACGTCGATGTAGAAGCCGTGCATCACGACCTGCGCGCCCGCCATCTCCTCGTCGGCGATGCGCGGCAGCCGGTCCGGCGGCGTGCCGGCGATGAGCACGCCCTTCGGGATCCACGCCATGCCGGGGCGCGGCTCCGGCTCGGCCTGGCCCACGTCCCAGGGCGGCGCGGCGTCGAGGTCGGCGTCCGTGCCCGGCGAGGCGCCGCCGCGCTCGCAGCCGGCGGAGGCCGCGAGGAGGACGGCGAGCGACGCGGCGGCCGCGAGCGCCTTCCCCCTCAGCGCGCGGACGGAGCGCTGCTCGCCGGGGTCCACGGTCTCACTCGGGGTCGCGCTCGCGGAGGTTCAGCTCCTTCATCTTGAGCTGGAGCCCCTTGCGAGAGATCTTGAGGAGCCGCGCGGCGTGGGTGACGTTGCCGTGCGTCTGCTTGAGGGCGCGCTCGATGAGGTCGCGCTCCAGCTTGCTCATCGCCGCCTTTACCTGCTCCTTCAGGCCGTCGGGCGTCGACGGCGCGAGGGCGGTGTCGGCGGCCGCGGGCGGCAGCGACGCGCCGGGCGCCGACGGGGCGCCGCTGCGGATCTCCTCCGGCAGATCGTCGAGCCGGATGCGCGCGCCGTCGGCGAAGAGCAGCGCGCGCTCGACGACGTTCTCGAGCTCGCGGATGTTCCCCGGCCACGCGTGCGACGACAGGCGCTCGAGCGCCTCGGGCTCGATGCCCTCGATGCTCTTCTTGAGGCGCGCGTTGAACTTCGCGACGAAGTGGGCGCAGAGGTGGGGGATGTCGCTCCTCCGATCGCGCAGCGCGGGGAGCGCGATCGGGACGACATTGAGCCGGTAGAAGAGGTCTTCCCGGAACGTGCCCGCCGCGATCTCCCGCTTGAGATCGCGGTTCGTGGCGGCGACGAGCCGGACGTCGACGTGGATGGTCTTGATGCCCCCGACCCGCTCGAACTCGCTCTCCTGCAGGACGCGCAGGAGCTTCACCTGCATCTCGGTCGGGATCTCGCCGATCTCGTCGAGGAAGAGCGTCCCGCCGGAGGCGAGCTCGAAGCGCCCCGGCTTGGAGGCGACCGCGCCCGTGAAGGCGCCGCGCTCGTAGCCGAAGAGCTCCGACTCCATGAGATCCTTCGGGATGGCCGCGCAGTTGACCTTGATGAACGGCCGGTCGCGCCGGCTGGAGTTCTCGTGCAGCGCCCGCGCGACGAGCTCCTTCCCGGTGCCGCTCTCGCCGCTGATGAGCACCGTGGTCGGCGTGTCGGCGACCCGCTCGAGGATCGCGTAGAGCTCCTGGATGGGCGGGCTCTCGCCGATGATGCCGAAGCGGTCCGATCCGCCGCGGGGCGGCGCCGCCGAGACGTCGCGCGTGGCGTCCGCGCTCGCGAGATCGCGGGTGCGGAGGGCCTTCTTCACGACGACGCGCACCTCGTTCTGATCGAACGGCTTCGTGATGTAGTCGAACGCGCCCGTCTTGAGCGCCTCGACGGCGTTGTCGACCGTCCCGTGCGCCGTGAGGAGCACGACCGGGCGCGAGGGGTCGTCGCGGAGCGCGGCCCGGAGCAGGTCCATGCCGTCGACCTTGGGCATCCGGAGATCGGTGATGACCAGGTCGATGTGGTGCTCCTTGAGGAACGCGAGGCCCTCCTCGCCGTCTTCGGCGGTGTGGACCTCGTAGCCATCCCGGCCGAGCTGGGCGCTGAGGACCCGCCGGAGGTTCGCCTCGTCATCGACGACGAGGATCTGCTTCTTTTCGGGGAGCATCACCGGGCGAGACTAGCAGAACCGGCAACCGGGCAAGCGCCGTGACCGATCCCTGGCGCTCCGGGTCGGTCGTCGTCGGTCGTCGACGACGACCAAGCCGCGCGCGATGGTCGCGCCGGCGGGCGCCGGATCCGGCCCGCCGCCTCGCTCGGCCGCCCGTCCCGCGGTCGACGGGCCGAGCGCATTGCCCCGAAGTCCGCCGTGATGCCTTTTTCTCGCTGCCGGCGAAACGGATCAGTATGCTGCGCCCACTTCTCGTGGAGGGCGGCTCGGATGCGTGTGCTTCGGACTTGGCTGGTCGGTCTCGGCGCGGGGATGTTCCTCGCCGCGGGGTTGGCCGTAGCAGGAGATCCGGCCATCGAGTACCCCGAGTGCAACCGCACCGCGACGCCCGCTGACCTGGAAGGCGCCAAGGGCGCACACAAGGCCGCCACGCAGTTCTACGAGCGGGCCGACTACGACCGCGCCATCCAGTACTGGAAGGACGCTTACCGGCTCGACTGCGCGGCGCACGCGGTGCTCATCAACATCGCCAACGCCTACGAGAAGAAGGGCGACCGCGCCGAGGCGGTCACCGCGCTGGAGACGTACCTGGCCCGCATGCCGGACGCGACCGACGCGCAGACGATCCAGGACAAGATCCAGAACCTCAAGAACTCCATCCGGCCGGCGCCGACCCCGACCGCCAGCGAGTCGGCGTCCGCGCCCGTGCCGCCTCCGACGCTCCCCACCGCCTCGGCGACCCCGAGCCTCTCCGCGGAGCCGCCTCCGCCGCCGCAGCCCCCGTACGGGTATGCGCCGTGGGTCGCGACCGGCGCCGGCGTGGTCACGCTGCTGGTCGGCGGGATCCTGACCTCGAGCGGCTTCGCGGACATCGGCGCCGCCGAGGACAGCTGTCAGGGGCGCGTCGACTGCGAGCCGGACGTGGCCGATCTGGGCAACCAGGGCCGCACCCACGCCACCGTCGGCGGCGTGCTCCTCGGGCTGGGCGCCGCCGGCGTCGCGGGAGGCCTCATCTGGGAGCTCGGGTTCAACCAGCCCCGGCCGTCCGCCAGCTCGCCTGCGCCCTCCGCCGGGATCCGGCTGACCCCGGTCGCCGGTCCAGGCGCGGCCGGGGTCGGCGTGTCGGGCCGCTTCTGAGCAGGTTTCCCGGCGCGCCGCCGGCCTCCGAGCCGGCGCCGGCGCGCCGCGACCGGCGGGATCCGCTGCCCTGGCCCGCGGAGGCGCGCCGCCGCGGGGAGCGCCGGGCCGCCTGCGAGCGAGCGCTCGCGGGCACATCGTCTACTCTTCCATCGTGCGTCTCAGCTCCTCCGCCCGCTTGCTCCTCACACGGTCATCTCTGAACAGAATCGCGCTTCCGGGCGCGCTGCTCGCCGCGCTGTCGGTCGCGGGAGCCGCGGTGCTCGCCCGCGGCGAGGCCCCCGCGCCCGCGCTCGCGCGGATCGGCCACCTCCTCGTGCCCGCGGCCGCGGCGGCGCCCGCTGCGAGCGCCGCCGCCGCCCGGGTCGCGATTCTCGCGACGTCGCCGGGGGCGACCCGGACCACGCTCCACATCGCCGCCGTCGGGGGCGGCCAGGCCGGCCCCGCCCTGGCCACGCTCCAGCACCTCGGCGACGCGGTCGTCCGCGCCCGCGTCGTGCCGCGGACGCCGATCGTCGTCGCGACCGCCGACACGCGCCCGTCGCGCGATCGCTCGTTCAACGCGACCCTCTTCCGCGTCGAGCCGCACGCCGAGCCGGTCGCGCTCTGCGACGGCGTGGTGCACGCGAGCCGCCCGCTCGTCACCGCCGACGGGCGCGTCTTCGTCTCGCGCGGCGTCGCCGGCCCGGAGCCGCCGATGGACGGCGACCTCGCGCGGCTCCGGGTCGACGCGCTCACGATCGACGAGGTCGACCTCGCCACCGGCGCGACGCGCACCGCGCACCGGCACACGGGCTACCTCGCCTTCCTCGCCGGCGCGTGGAACGGCGAGCTCGTCGTCTACCGCGTCTCCCCTGGGTCGGCCGACCTCGTCCTCGTGAACCCCGACTCGGGCGCGTCGCGCGTGATCGCCCCGTCAATCCCGCCGTTCGCGCGCGATTTCTCGATCGACGCGACCACGGGCGCGCTCGTGTTCCAGGAGCGGCACGAGACCGATCCCGGCCTGTGGGTCATCGATCGCCTCGATCTCGCCCGCGGCAAGCGCGCCCGGCTCGAGGTGAGCGCGAACAGCGGCCTCGCCCCGCACGCATGGCCGGGCGGCGGGCTCGCGTACACGCCCGATCGCGCCGCCGGGCTCCGCGTGGTCGGCGCCAGCGCCGAGGTCCGCGGCCCGCTCGGCGCCGGCGTCGACGCCATCCAGGCCGTCTCGCCGGATGGGGCGTGGGTCGCCGCGCTGCACACGAACCCCTCCGCGTTCGCCGTCCCCTTCGCGATCCACGCGGAGAGCGGCGAGGCCTTCGCGATCCCCGCGCCGTCCGGCGCGCGCATCGCCGTCGCCGGCTTCACCACCGCGAAGGAGGAGCCGTGAGGGGCCGCCTTCTCCTGGTCCCGGCGGCGGTCTCCGCGGCCGCGCTTGTGGCGCCGGACGCCCGCGCGGCGTACTGCCCCTGCTTCACCGCGTCGAGCGCCTACAACGATCGCGGGTGCGCAATCGAGGCTGTGCCCGGGATCAACCCGTCGGTCGCGGAGTGGAACGCCATCTTCGATCTCGTCTCGCGGGGCCCCGCGGCCTGGGGGGACGCCGGCCCGGAGACCATCGATCTCGGCCAGGGCTGCGAGAAGCCCGAGGCGCCGCGGCAGGTCGACGCGACGTTCCCGTGCGAGCTGCTGAAGGCGATCGCCATGCAGGAGTCGGGGTGGCAGCAGTTCTGCGCGCCGGACCGGCCGATGGACCAGGCGGGGGCGAGCTCGCGGACGATCATCTCGTTCGACTGCGGCTACGGCGCCTCGCAGATCACGAGCGGCATGCGCGGCGGCGACAGCCCGGATTTCGATCCGCGCCGCGTGGCCGCGGACCCGACGTACAACGCGGCCACGGGCACGCACATCCTCGCGATGAAGTGGAAGGCCACGCGCTGCGTCGGCGACCGGCAGCCGGCGATCGTCGAGCACTGGTACAGCGCCGTGTGGGCGTACAACGGGCTGTCGTACGTCAACAACCCGAACAACCCCAACTACGACGCGGGGCGCGGCGTCTACGATCCGGCGATCGGCGGCGCCGCTCCGTACCAGGAGCGGGTGTTCGGCCGGATGGAGCACACCGGCGGGCGCTGGGAGAAGATCGAGGTCGCCTACCCGGCCCTCGGCGAGATCGGCGCCGGCGGCGCGCCGGCCGCGCTCTCCGATCCGCGCTGCGCTTCGCCGACGGACTGCACGCGCACGCGGCCCCTCCACGTCACGCGCTGCGCCGACGACGGCGGCCCGACGGGCGACGGCGGCGCGGGGGGCGTGGGCGGCAGCGGCGGCGGCGGCAGTACAGGTGGCGGCGACAGCGGCAGCACAGGTGGCGACGGCGGCGCAGGAGGCAGCGGCGGCGCTGGGGGCGTGGGCGGCAGCGGCGGACCGGACGGCAACACCGGAGGCGCGCCCGTGACCGCAGGCCAGGGAGGACCCGGAGGCCCCGTGGACGACGACGGCAACGACGACGGAACGACCACGACGACGGTGGGCCTCTACGGCCGGTGCTCCTGCGACCTGCCCGGGAGCGGCGGCGCCGCCGGCGCGGCGTCCTGGATGGCGCTCGGCGCGGGCGCGCTCGCCGCGGCGTGGCGGCGGAGGCTTCCGAGGCGCCGTCGCGGGGATTAACCTCGCAGGCCATGCCGCCTTCGCTCGGCTCCGAGCTCATCGCCGCGTGGGCTGCCCGGCGGGGCCTCGCCTTCACCGCGCGCCCCGACGACGCCTGGTTCCGCCGCTGGGAGCCGTACGACACGATCGCGCCCCCGTCCGCCTACCTCTCCTCGTGCACGTGGACGGCGAACCCCGGGCACGCGGTCATCGTCGAGCCGTGGTACGCGGACGGCGACGCCGAGCCGCTCGAGCGATCGCTGCTCGGCTTCGCGGCGCACCCGGCGCTCCAGCGCCGCGCCGCGATGCGCGTCGGCGAGCATTTCCTGACCCGCGTCGCCTTCATCGAGAGCGCCCCGCCGCCCCGGGTCGTCCTCGGCGACGCGCTCTGGGACGCCCACGTGACGACCTTCGCCGCCTCGCCGCGCGAGGCCGCCGCCGCGTTCCACCCGCGCCTGCGCAAGCTCCTCGCTCGCCGCGGCTTCCAGGGTCACCTCGAGCTCCGCCCCGGCGGGCTCGTGGTGCACTGCGCCGGCCTGCGGCCCATCCCGGAGCACTACGACCGGCTGCTCGGCATCGTGCGCGAGCTCGTGAACGCGGCGCTCCCGTGAGCGCGGGTCGCGCGGATTGCCCGGAGCGCCCGGCCACGCCACGTAAGTGCGCGTGACCACGCCACAATGTGGCGGCACGACCCCGCCGGCCAGCCCTGTCGACGCGTCCGCCGCGCCGGTCTAGGCTCCCCGATCATGGCCAAGGTCCTGGTCGTCGAGGATGAGCCGGCCATCGCCGAGTCGATCGCCTATTTCCTGCGCCGCGACGGGTTCGCGGCCACGGTCGCCACCACGCTCGCCGCCGCCGAGCGGGAGATCGACAAGGCGGACCTCATCATCCTCGACCTGATGCTCCCCGACGGCAGCGGCTTCGATCTCATCGGCCAGGTGCGGCGGAGCGGGGCGCGCGCCGCGATCATCGTCCTGTCGAGCCGCGACGGCGAGGCCGACCGCGTCGCCGCGCTCGAGACCGGCGCCGACGACTACGTGACCAAGCCGTTCTCGCCGCGGGAGATCGTCGCGCGGGTGCGGGCCGTCCTGCGCCGCGCCGCGCGGCCGCAGGCGCCCGACGCCGCCCCCGCGCCGCTGCCGCTCATGGTCGACGAGGCCACGCGGAGGGCGCACGTCAACGGCCAGAAGGTCGACCTCACCCGCGTCGAGTTCGACCTGCTCGCCTGCATGCTCGCCGCGCCGGGCAGGGTGTTCACGCGCGCGCAGCTCATCGACCGCGTCTGGGGCGACGGGTTCGCGATCACCGACCGGACCATCGACTCGCACGTGAAGGGGCTCCGGAAGAAGGTCGTCGAGGCCGGGGGCGACGCCGACCTCATCGAGACGGTGCGCGGCGTCGGCTACCGCGTCACCGACAAGCCGAGCCCCCCGGAAGGCGGCGCCTAGCCCATGGTGCGCCTCGTCGTCACCGCGGCGGCGGCCGTCTCGATCATCCTGCTCGTCGCGCTGTTCGCCTCCCGCCTCGTCCGCGCCCGGACGGCCGGGATGAGCATCCGGATGCAGATCTTCATCGCGCTCGGCGGCATCGTCGGCGCGTTCGCGTTCGGGCTCGGGCTGCTCGTCATCGATCGCATCGAGGCGCGCGCGACGCTGCTCGCCGAGGGCAGCGCGCGCGACGAGGCGGCCGCGTTCGCCGCCGTCGCCGCGATGGAGATGGAGGTCCGCGGCGTCGACCTCGCGGCCGTGCGCGCGCTCGACGGCGAGGGCCCGACGGCCCAGAACATCGCGCTGCTCGACCCGGAGGGGCGCGTGCTCCGGGCCCGCGGCGCGTCGCCGGGCGAGCCCGGGACGGTCTTCGTGACCGCGCCCATCGAGGTCCGCGGCCGGCGCGTCGGGAGCGTGCAGGTCGTGAAGCCGACCATCGTCGTGCAGCGGATGGTCGCCGACTTCGCCCCGCCGATCCTCGTGATCAGCACGGTGCTCGGCGCCGCGGCGGCGCTCTCGTCCTTCCTGATCGGCCGCGCCATCGCGACGCCGATCGAGGCGCTCACCGAGTTCGCCGTGCGCGTGAGCGAGGGGGAGGTGCGCGCGGCGCCGCCGCCGGCCCAGGGCCGCGAGGTCCAGCGGCTGACGCGCGCCATCGACTCGATGCGGCGCCAGCTCGAGGGCCGCCCCTTCGTCGAGACGTTCGCCGCGGACCTCTCGCACGAGCTCAAGAACCCGGTCGCCGCGATCCGCGCCAGCGCCGAGGTGCTCTCCGAGGGCGCGCTCGACGACCCCGAGGAGGCCGCGCGCTTCGTCGCCCGCATCCGCGAGGCGATCACCCGGATCGAGGCGCTCCTCGGGGAGCTCCTGTCGCTCGCGCGCCTCGAGGCGCGCGGCGTGGAGCACGCCGCGGTCATCGACCTCGTCGCGATCGCGCAGGCCGCCGCGGCTCGGGCGCGGGAGCGCGGCAGCCGCGTCGAGCTCGACGCGCCGAGCTCGGCGGCCGTGCGCGGCGACGAGCTCTGGCTGTCGCGCGCGCTCGACAACCTGCTCGACAACGCGCGCACGCACGGCGACGCCGCGGCGCCCATCCACATCGCCGTGTCCCGCCTGGGCGGACAGGTCGCGATCGCGATCCGCAACCGCGGCGAGATCGGGCGGCACGTCGCCGGCCGCCTGTTCCGCCGGTTCGTGACGACCCGCGCCGACCGGGGCGGCACCGGCCTCGGCCTCGCGATCGTCAAGGCGATCGCCGAGGCCCACAGCGGCTCGGCCGAGTGCACCCACCGCGGGCCGCCCGAGGTCGAGTTCAAGCTGTCGCTGCCGGGGGCCTGAGCCGCTTGGAAACCACGAGCTCCCCCGCTCCATTTCCTCGCAATCCACCGCGGGGCCACCCCCGGGAGCATTTTGGTTTCCGGGAGGTTTCTCCGGTTTGACAGCACACCCGATCGGTGGTGCGAAGACGCGGCCGGCCGCCCGGCGGAGCGCTCCGCCGGGCGCGCGCTAAGGTCCACGGGCAGCGGCCCTTGAGCTCATCCGCGGCATCCTCCACAGAACCTCCATAATCGCATCACCGTCTGCCCCCCTAGCGCGCCGAAGGTCGGCGCAAAGTGGGTCGTCGTCCCCACCAGGAAAACCATGACGTCCAGCACTCTCCCCAAGCACGTCGCGATCATCCTCGATGGCAATGGCCGCTGGGCAGCGGCGCGGGGTCTCCCCCGGATGCAGGGGCACCGGCACGGCGCGCAGGCCGTGCGCCTCTCGGTGCGCGCCTGCCGCGATCGCGGCATCCCGTACCTCACGCTCTACGCCTTCAGCGTCGCGAACTGGTCGCGGCCCAAGGACGAGATCGACGCGCTGATGCGCATCTGCCAGGAGTTCGCCGAGGGGGAGCACGACGAGCTGATCCGGCGCGGCATCGCGGTGCAGATCGTCGGCGACCTCGAGGACATCCCGACCCCGACGCGGCGCGCGATGGAGAAGCTCGTGGAGGACACCTCGGGCGGCACCGAGATGACCCTGGCGCTCGCGCTGAGCTACGGCGGCCGCCGGGACATGGCGAACGCGATGCGCGCGCTCGCGGTCCGCGCGCGCGCCGGGCTCGTCATCCCGGAGGAGATCAACGAGAAGTCGCTCCGGAACTTCCTGACGACCAGCGCGATGCCGGATCCGGATCTCATCATCCGCACCGGCGGCGAGAAGCGCCTCAGCGACTTCCTGCTCTTCGAGGCCGCGTACGCGGAGCTGTTCTTCACCGACACGCTCTGGCCCGATTTCACCGAGGCGACCTTCGACGAGGCGCTCGAGACCTACGCCCGGCGGCAGCGGCGCTACGGCCGGACCGGCGAGCAGGTCCGGCGGATGGCCGCGTCGGGCTGAACCGGCGCAGCGCGGCGTGCCGCGCCCGCGCCCGCGCGCGCACGCCCGCGCCGCTCGTGACGCTCGATTCCGGGGCCGCGATGCAGTACGAATGACGCGCTTGTCGTCCACGCGCCCGTAGCTCAGCTGGATAGAGCAGCGGCCTTCTAAGCCGCGGGTCGCAGGTTCGAATCCTGCCGGGCGTGCCGAACGTCCCCGGTGCGTCGCTTGACGGTCCTGCCCGCAGCGGACCACCATGTTCCTGGAATCATGGAGAAGCGGGTCGTGCTCGTGCTGGGCGGTCTGGTGCTGGGCGCGGCCTGCGCGCTCGCGGCGGGGCGGGTGCGCGCCCAGGGGGTCGCGCCGAGCGCCCCCGCGCCGCGGTGGGAGCAGGACTGCGAGCAGGCGCACGGCGTCGAGGAAGCCCGCGCCGTCGCGAAGGCGCGCGGGGAGAGCGGCTGGGAGCTCGTGGCGCTCGACGCCGGCGTGATGTGCTTCAAGCGGCCGGCCCCGGCGCCTCCGAAGCCGGCCGACCCCTGGCCGGGCTACTGATCCGCCGCGGCGCGCGCCGCGCCCGCCGTTCGAGGCGGAGCGGCCCCGGCGGCGCCGCGGCCGCCGCCCTTCTCGGCCCGCGCGCTGCGTGTCAGCGTTCGGCATGATCGATCTGTGCGATCGGCGCTACGCGCTGCCCGCGCGCAAGACCGTGGTGTTCTGCGTCGACGGCTGCGCGCCCGAGTACCTCGACCAGGCGCTCGCGGACGGGCTGATGCCTCGGCTCGCGGCCACGCTCGCCGGAGGCGGCCTGTACGTGCGCGGCCGCGGCCAGATCCCGAGCTTCACGAACCCGAACAACGTGTCCATCGTGACCGGCCAGCCGGCGCGCGTGCACGGCATCTCGGGCAACTACTACTTCGACGCCGACTCGGGGGAGGAGGTGCCGATGAACGACCCGCGGTTTTTGCGCGTCCCGACGCTCTTCGAGAGGATGGAGCAGGCCGGCGTCCGGACCCTCTGCATCACGGCCAAGGACAAGCTCCGCGCGCTGCTCGGCGCCTGCCGCGAGGGGGGGCCGCGCCCGATCTCGCTGTCGGCCGAGAAGGCGCACGAGCAGGCGCTCCCGGAGCACGGGATCGCGTCCATCACCGCCGCGGTCGGCCGCGAGAACCCGTCGATCTACGACTGGGACATCTCGCACTACGCGATGGAGATGGGCCTCGCGCTGCACGAGCGGGTCTCGGCCACGCTGCTCTACGTGTCGCTGACCGACTACGTGCAGCACAAGGAGCCGCCGCGCGGGCCGATGTCGGATCGGTTCTACGCCCGCTTCGACGCGCTCTTCGGCGCGTACCTCGACGCCGGGTTCGTCTGCGGCATCACCGCGGATCACGGCATGAACGACAAGACCGCGCCGGATGGCTCGCCCAACGTGCGCTACCTCGAGGACGCGCTCCGCGAGGCCGGCCTCTCGGGCTTCCGGGTGCTCCTGCCGATCACCGACCCGTACGTGGTGCACCACGGCGCGCTCGGGTCGTACGCCACCGTGTACGCCTGCGCCTCGGCGCAGCCGCGCGCCGCCGAGGTCCTCGCGCGGCTCCCGGGCGTGGAGCTCGTCCTGCCCCGCGACGAGGCCGCGCGGCGCTTCGCGCTGCCGCCCGACCGGATCGGCGACCTCGTGGTCCTCGGCGATCGGAGCACGGTGCTCGGCAAGAGCGCGGCCTACCACGACCTGTCCGCGGTGCGGCGCGGGCTCAGGTCTCACGGCGGCCTGCACGAGGCCGACGTGCCGATCCTCGCGAGCCACCCGCTCCGGCCCGAGGAGCGCGCAAGGCTGCTCGGCGCGGACGCGGGCGCGGCGAGCGGCCGGCCGTGCGCGCTGTCGAACGCGGACGTCTTCGATCTCTTGCTGAACCGACTCTCGATCGCCGCGGCCTAGCGCCGTCGATCGAGCGCCTGAAGGGGGGACAGGATGGGCTCGACGCTCTCCATCGAACGACCGGGGTTCCATTTTCCGTGCCTGATCGGGGGCAGGCCGGTGAGCCGG
This sequence comes from Sorangium sp. So ce296, assembly GCF_051529605.1. NCBI lineage: Bacteria > Pseudomonadati > Myxococcota > Polyangiales > Polyangiaceae > Sorangium > Sorangium sp. So ce296. Next base: position 10,660,706 of record NZ_CP150325.1, on the reverse strand, counting down.
GACGAGCGCATCCTCGTGCGCTACCCGTTCACGGGCGAGGTGATCGGCAGCGTGCCGAGGCTCGACGAGCAGGAGGTGACGCGGGCGATCGAGACCGCGTCGCCCGGCCCGCCGCGGCTCTCGCGCCACGAGCGCAGCCAGATCCTGCTCCGCGCCGCGGCGCTCATCGAGGCGCAGGCGGACGCGGTCGCGCGCCTCATCACGTGGGAGAGCGGGCTGTGCCTCAAGGACACGGCGTACGAGGTGCGGCGCGCGCTCGACGTGCTCCGGTTCGCCGCGTACGAGGCGCTCCGGGACGACGGCCAGTGCCTCGCGTTCGACATCTCGGCGAACGGCAAGCCCCGCCGCGGCTACACGCTGCGCGAGCCGCTGCGCCTCGTGACGGCGATCACGCCGTTCAACCACCCGCTGAACCAGGTCGCCCACAAGGTCGCGCCGAGCGTCGCGAGCGGCAGCGCGATGGTGCTCAAGCCGTCGGAGAAGACGCCGCTCTCCGCCGTCTACCTCGCGGCCGTGCTGCACGAGTCGGGGCTGCCGCCCGGCATGCTCAGCGTCGTGACCGGCGACCCCGCCGAGATCGGGCGGGCGCTCGTGACCCACCCCGCGGTGGAGCTCGTGAGCTTCACCGGCGGGGTCGAGATCGGCAAGCGTATCGCCGGCATGCTCGGCTACCGGCGCGCGGTGCTCGAGCTCGGCGGCAACGATCCGCTCATCGTGCTCGACGACGCGGATCTGGACGAGGCGGTGCGGCTCGCCGTCTACGGCTGCTACAAGAACTCGGGGCAGCGCTGCACGGCGGTGAAGCGGCTCATCGTGAGCGAGCGCGTCGCGGACGAGTTCGCCGCGCGCCTCGCCGCCGCATCGGCGCAGGTCAAGGTCGGCGATCCGCGCGACCCCGCGACGGACATGGGGACGGTGATCTCCGAGGCGGCGGCGCGGCAGCTCCAGGCGGCCGCGGCGGACACGCTCGCGCGGGGCGCCGAGCTGTTGTTCGGGAACGAGCGCCGCGGGGCGCTGTACGGCCCCACCGTGATCGATCGCGTGCCGCGCGACGCCCCGTCCGTGCAGCAGGAGACCTTCGGCCCGCACGCGCCGATCCTCCGGGTGAGGGACATCGACGAGGCGATCGCGGTGGCGAACGGGACGAGCTACGGCCTCTCCGCCGGCGTCTGCACGAACGACATGAGGCACGTCCACCGGCTCGTCCGCGAGCTGCGCTGCGGCACGGTCAACGTGCGCGAGGTGCCGGGGTACCGCTCCGAGCTGTCGCCGTTCGGGGGCGTCAAGGACAGCGGCACCGGGGTCAAGGAGGGCGTCGTCGAGGCGATGAAGGCGATGAGCAACGTGAAGCTCTACACGGTGCCCTGGGAGTGAGCGGCCCCCGGCGCTTCCCCATACCGCCGCGGCGCGCGCCGTTGTAAGCCGAGCGGCATGAGCGGAGAGCCCCTGTCGGAGCGTGAGTTCGACGCCGTGGCCGATCGGTCGCTGCGCGCGCTGGATCGGGCGATCAACGAGATCCCCGACGGCGTGGAGGCCGACCTGCAGAGCGGCATCCTCACGCTGGAGTTCGAGGACGGCGTCAAATACGTCGTCAACAGCCACCGCGCGGCGCGGCAGATCTGGATGGCCGCCGAGCGGGCGGCGTGGCACTTCGACTACCTGCAGCCGGAAGGCCGCTGGGTGGCGCAGAGGACCGGCGAGGAGCTCTGGAGCACGCTCGAGGCCGTGGTCTCCCGGAAGCTCCGCCGCGACGTGAAGCTCGAGCGCTGAGCCCCGCCGCTCACAGCGCGAAGCGGATGCCGAGCGCGCCGAGCGGACCCGTCACGGAGGCGCCGACCCGCAGATCGAAGGCGACGCGGTCCCACGGCCGGAACGAGAGGCCGAGCTCGGGGAAGAGCAGCCACGGATAGACGACCGGCTTCAGGCCCTGGGGCTTTCCCTTGGGGCGGGTGAACCAGCTCGGCTCGGCGTAGCCGGGGTAATGATCCGCGTCGTAGTCGAGCTGGTTGCAGTACCGGAAGCTCCCCTCCGGATTGTTCGGCCCGCGGCACTTCTTGTAGCGGTACGGATCCCCCGGCACGAAGGTGCTCTGGTCGCCGGGGACGGCGTCCCCGGGGTACGCCTGGGTCCGGTAGAGCTCGCCCATGAACATCCAGCCCACGCCGAGGCCAGCCCCGACGCGGAAGGCGAACCGCTCGTCGCGATCGAGCGGAATGTTCCAGACCAGGCGGGCGTCCGCCTGGAGCGCCTGGAGATCGCTCTCGATGATCTCGTAGTCGGTGTCGGGGTGCCCGTTCGGCAAGAAGGGCGTCTCCTGCAACCGGAAGCGCGCGTAGGCGACCGAGAAGACGAGATCGAACCGCCCGAGCCGCGTGGACAGCGAGACGTCTCCGCCGGGGAAGAAGGCGTGCCGCCCGCCCTCCCCGAAGAGCCCGAACATGACCTGGGGGACGAAGAAGCCCCGGAAGCCGGCGCCGAGCCACACGTTCCGCTGCTTGCGCCGGGCCGGCGACGTGGGCTCGGGCATCTCGTCCGGCGGCGTGGGCTCGGGCATCTCGACCTGCGGCTTCGCCTTCTCGTCGGGCCCGGCCGCGACGCGCGGCTCGTCTTCCGCCGACTCCGTCGCCGCGGGCTTCGTCGGCTTCTGCTCCGGCGGCTTCTTCGCCACGGGCTTCGTCGGCTTCTTCTCCGGTGGCTTCTTCGCCACCGGCTTCTGCGGCTTCTTCTCCGGCGGCTTCTTCGCCACCGGCTTCTTCTCCGGCGGCTTCGCCGCCGCAGGCCTCTCCGGCGGCTTCTGCTCCGCCGGCTTCGCCGCCACGGGCTTCTCCGCCGGCTTCGCCGCGCCGGGCTTCGGCTTGAGGCGCAGCTTGAGCTCGCGCCGCTGCTTCTCCTTCAGCGTGATCTTCTGCGAGAGCTCCTCGTACCCCTCGGCCCTGGCGACGACCGAGAGCGGCTTGCCCGGATCGAAGCGCTGCGGCGTCGATGGGTCGCCGATCGCCTCGTCGTTGATCTCGACGACGAGCCCCGCGTAGGGCTCCGCCGGCGTGACGACGAGCGTCGGGATGCGCGCGTCGAGCTGCGCCGCCTTCTTCTTGGCCGATGTGATGGCCACGACATCCCGGCCGGTGTACCCGGGCTCCTTCTTCTCGCTCGCGACCGTGTGATAGATCTCGCTCGCCTTCAGCAGCTCGCCCTGCTTCGCGTAGCAGTCGGCGAGCGGGACCGCAGAGCTCGGGCGGTGCCGCTGGCCCTCGGCGGACTCGAGGAGCGGGATCGCCCGCTTGCAGAACCCGCCCCGGGCCGCGTTGATGCCCTGGTTCGCCTCCTTGTCGCCCGGCGCGGCGAGCGCCGCATGGGCGAACAGCACAGCCAGGACGCCGAAGAGAGAAGCGATCGGAAGACGCAAGAGGCGCTCAGTCTACCACCTCATCCACGGCGCGCGCGGGACGGACGCGCCATTTGCGCCCACGGATGTCGCGAACGGCACGGCGGCCCGAGGGAAGGAGCGGCGCGGGCGCCAATGTGGCGGCGCCTCGCGCCGCTCCTTACCTCGGCTCGGGCCGCCTCGACGGAGCGAACGCGGCCTGGACGGCCCGCCGTCCGGGCGCTCGCGCAGGCCGCCGGGGAGACACGGGGCTTTTCGGGGATCCCGAGCGCGCCCGGAACGTCGAAGCGCTGCAGACGAAAAGCTCGACGGACTTCTCTTTACACCTTCGACGCTGGCCGAGAGCCCCTGTAAGCTCCCCCGGAATGGCTTCCGGCGCAGGTATCGAAGAACCGCACGGGCTGGGCGAGAGCACCGGCGCAGAGGGATCGGGCGGCGGCGTTTTGTCCGGGCCCGTGCGGCGCACATTGAAGGCAGGCGAGATCCCGAACACGTTGATCGAGTGCGTGCACTCGGTCGAGTGCGCGGGCTGTCCGCTCATCGCGGGCGATTACGCAGAGCAGCTCAGCACGAAGCGCGCGAGGGTCGTGTCCGCGGCCGCGCACTACCCGTCGCTCGAGCTGCTCCAGACGAGCCCGGTCATCCCGGCTGATCCGATCACCGGCTATCGCGGCCGAGCGAAGCTCATCGTCGCCCCCTCCGGCGCGATCGGGCTGTACGGCCGCACAGGGCATCACGAGGTCGTCGACATCCCGGGCTGCCGGGTCCTCGCCCCGGCCCTCGCGGCGGTGACCTCGCGGCTCCGCGAGCTGATCGCGTCCCCGCCGCCGGAGGTCCGGCCGCTGCTCTTGCCGTACGATCCGGCGCGCGGCGGCGTGCTCCGCGCCCTCGACCTGCGCGAGGTCCACCTCGCGCCCGGCACGCCGCTCTACGCGGAGATGGGCGCGACCGAGGACAACCCGGCGTTCGTGCTGATCACGTTCGTCCTCCAGCGCGAGCGCGCGTGCACGCGCGACGAGCTGCGCGAGGCAGGCCGCGCCATCCGCCAGATGCTCCCCCGCGTCATCGGCGTCGCGGCGAACTTCCACGACGCGGAGGCGCCGCAGATCCTCGGCCCCGAGACGATCGTGCTCGACGGCGTCTCGCACGCGGAGGACCGGATCGGGCAGACGTACCACGTCGCCGCGTTCGGCTCGTTCGTGCAGGCGCACCGCTCGCAGGCCGCGCGCGTGCACGCCCTCCTGCTCCGCGAGATCGCGTCGCTCGAGAACGACGGGCCCGTGATCGAAGGCGAGGCCCCGATGGGCCCGGCCTCCCGGCGCAAGGAGCCGCCGCGCATCCTCGATCTGTACGGCGGCTCGGGCGCGATCTCGCTCGCCCTGGCGCAGGGCGGCAACCGCGTCCTGATGGTCGAGTCCTTCGCGCCCGCGGCGGCGAACGCCCGTGCGGCGGCCGAGGCCCAGGGGCTGAGCCAGCGCGTGGAGGTGCGCACCGGCGACGTCGCGGAGATCGTGAGCTCGCTCGTCAACGGCTCGGAGAAGTTCGACGGCATCGTGGTGAACCCGCCGCGCCGCGGCGTCTCCCCGACCGCGCGCGAGGCGATCGCGCGCCTCGGCGCGCCGCTGCTCGTCTACGTCTCGTGCGATCCCGACACGCTCGCGCGCGACCTCGATCACTTCTGCCGCCTCGGGTACTCGTCGACGGAGCTCACGCCGCTCGACATGATCCCGCTCACGGAGGAGATCGAGACGATCGCCGCCCTCCGGAGGACGCCCCCGCCGGCGCCGAAGGTCATCTACGACGACGACGGCGTGCTGGTCGTCGAGAAGGGCCCGCACGAGCCGGTGGCCCCGCAGCCCGAGTACCTCGGCTCGCTGCTCGCCCGATGCGCCCGCATCCCGGGCAACACCACGACGCCCGTGGTCGTGCACGCGCTCGATCCGGGCACGAGCGGCCTGGTCATGCTCGCGCGAAACGAGGAGGCAGCGGCGCGCTGGGGTGAGGCGCTCACGAAGACGGGGCGCCTCATCTACCTCGCCGCGGCCAAGGGCGTGACCCCGGGCAAGGGCGCGATCACCCGCGATCTCCGCGAGGGGACGCGCACGTACACCGCGCGCACGCGGTACCGCCGCCTCGCCGTCGCCTCGGGCCACTCGATCCTCCGCGTCATCCCGGACGGCGGGCGCACGCACCAGATCCGGCGGCACCTCGCCGCGATCGGCCACCCGATCCTCGGCGACGAGCGCTACGGGCACGTGCCCACGAACCGCTACTTCGAGGAGAAGCACGGGCTCGACCGCTCGTTCGTGCACCTCGTGCGCATCGAGATCGAGCACCCCCGCACGGGCGTGAAGATGATCATCGAGTCGACGCTGCCCGGCGACCTGCGCTCGGCGCTCGAGCGCTCGACCGGCCCGTCGGTCCTGCGCTTCCTCGAGCAGAAGCACGCCCTCGGCGAGCAGCGGGCCGTCGCGGTGCTGACGACGGCCACGGACGAGCCCGCTCCGAGCAGCAGGATGATCCCGCTGCGCACCGAGGACGCCGAGTCCGCGCCGCCCCCCTCCATCCGCAGCCCCGGGCCCATCTCGATCCGCGTCCCAGATCTGGACGAGTCGCCCCGGACCATCCGGCACCCCATCATCTCGACCGGCGACGAGGACTGAGCGGCCCGCGCCGCTCCCGCGCGCGGCCGGCCGGCCGCCGCGGTCGGCGGCCGCGGCGCTCCCGTCGCGATCACCGCGCTCGCGGCGGTCGCTCCCTTACCCGAGGCGCCGTCCGCCTTACCTGAGCGCCTCAGGTAGATCGGTCTTCGCGGGGCGCGGGTCCGTCCGTGTGCCCGACCCGCCCACCTTGGACCGATGGGCTGCGAGCGGATCTGGTAGGCTTGCCGGCCGCATGTCCACGTTTCCAGAAGACCGCCCTCGCATCCTCGTCGTGGACGACGAGAAGGTGATCCGCGACATGCTGGCCGACTTCCTCGGCATGGAGGGCTACTACGTCCGCACTGCGGAGGACGGCACCAGCGCGCTGAGCGAGCTCACGAAGGGCCATTACGACCTCGTGATCAGCGACCTCAAGATGCCGCGGATGGGCGGCATCGCGCTGCTGGACGAGATCGGCAAGACCGCGCCGAACGCGCTCACGGTCATCATGACGGGCTTCGGCACCGTCGAGACCGCGATCGACGCCATGAAGCGCGGCGCCTACGACTACGTGCTCAAGCCGTTCAAGCTGGACGAGGTGGTGCACGTGGTCCAGCGCGGCATCGAGAAGCAGCGGATGGCCGCCGAGAACATCCGGCTGCGCGAGGCGGTGTCGCTCTACAAGGTGAGCGAGGCGATCGCGGCGAGCCTCTCGCTCGATCAGGTGCTCGAGACCGTCGCGGACAGCTGCCTGCACGAGGTGCGCGGCGATCTCATCTCGACCTGGCTCGACGACGGCGAGGGGAGCTTCTTCGAGCGGCAGCACCTCCGCAGCCCGTCGCTCCCGCCGGAGGCCGATCTCGGGAGGCTCGATCCGGCGCTCGTGCTCGATCATTTCCGCCCCGAGGCGCTGCTCCTCGAGCAGGGCATGAAGGGGCTCAGGTTCTTCGCGGCGGAGCCGTCGCTGCCGCTCCAGTCGCTGGTCGCGGTGCCGCTCCGCATCCAGAAGCGGCTCATGGGCTTCGTCGCCGTCGCGTCGTTCACGCGGACGAAGCGCTTCGACGAGGGGCAGCGCAAGCTCCTCAGCATCATCGGCTCGCGCGCCGCGGCGGCGATCGAGAACGCGCGCCTCTACCAGGACCTCCAGGCGACGTTCCAGCAGACGATCGAGGGGCTCGCCAAGGCCATCGACAAGATGGACCGCTACACCGCGGGCCACTCGGATCGGGTCGCCGTCTACGCGGTGATGCTCGCGCAGCGGCTCGGCCTCGGCCCGCACGAGATCGAGATCGTCCGGCAGAGCGCGCTCATGCACGACATCGGCAAGATCGGGTGCGTGCTCAACCTGAACAAGCCGGGCAAGCTCACGAACGACGAGTACGAGGTGTTCAAGCGGCACCCCGTCTACGGGCGCGACATCCTCGATCCGATCAAGTTCCTGCACCCGCTCATCCCCGGCGTGCACCTGCACCACGAGCGCTGGGACGGGCGCGGCTACCCGCTCCGGATGCGGGGCAACGAGATCCCGATCATCGCGCGCATCATCTCGGTGGCCGACACGTACGACGCGATGACGAGCGACCGCTCGTACCGCCGGGCGCTCCCGCACGAGGTCGCGGTGGCCGAGATCGAGCGGTGCTCGGGCTCGCAGTTCGACCCCGAGGTCGCGGCGAGCTTCACGACGCACATCGAGGCCTACCGCGACGAGCGGCGCGCGCACGGCGAGAGGGTCCCGGAGTAGACCATGCCGACCACCTCGCTCCGCGATCTCCTAGCGCCCCCGCGAGACCAGGGCACCGAGCTCGGGCCGCCGAAGCCGCGGCGCGCGCGCGCCGTGTGGATCGGCCGGCGCCGCTACGCCCCGATCCACGATCTGCAGAAGCAGCTCGTCGAGGCGCGCGCCGAGGGGCGCATCGGCGACACGATCCTGCTCCTGGAGCACGACCCCGTCATCACGCTCGGCCCGCGGGCGAACCCGGAGAACGTGCTGCTCGACTCCGGCGCGCTGAACGAGCGCGACATCGACCTCGTCGCGACGGGCCGCGGGGGCGACGTCACCTACCACGGCCCCGGCCAGCTCGTGTGCTACCCGCTGCTCGATCTCCGGCCGGACCGGTGCGACGTGCGCAGGTACGTGCGGTCGCTCGCGGAGGTGATGATCCTGCTCGCGCGCGAGCACTACGTCGAGGCCGGCGTGGTCGACGGGATGATCGGCGTCTGGGTCGATCGCGCGGCCCCGGAGCAGTGGGGCGGCTCCGCGTGGGCGGGCGAGCTCGCCAAGCTCGGCGCGATCGGCGTGCGCCTCTCGCGCTGGCTCACCATGCACGGCTTCGCGTTCAACATCGCGGTGGACCTCAGGGCGTTCGAGCTGATCGTGCCCTGCGGCATCCGCGAGCACGGCGTGACGTCGCTCCACCAGCTCACCGGGCAGCTCACCGGGAGGACGCTCACCGTCGCCGAGGTCGCCCTCGCCAGCGCGCCGCAGCTCGCCCGCGGGCTCGAGCTCGAGGTCGACCGCGTCGAGGATCTGTCGGCGGTCGCCGATCTCGCCGGGGCGCTGCTCGCCCCGGACGCCGCGGCCGGCGAGAGCCACAGCGCTCCGTAGCGCCGCGTGGCGGCGCGACGCGGCGGGCGACGCGGCCGACGCGGCGAGCCGCGCCGCCGAGGCAGTGTCGCTCGGCCGTGCCGTGGGCTAATAGCGGTCCCGTGCGCGCGCAGCCCACGACACGGCCCCGTGAAGGCGACGGCTCCCTCCTGCACCGCGGCGCCGCGGCCCCGAGGCCGCGCTGGCAGCGCACCCTCGTCCTGGTGCTCGCCACGGCGGCCGTGGCGCTCTTCGTGTTCGTGCTCCTCGCGCCCGTCGCGGTGGTCTTCGCCGGCAGGCGCAGCGCCGCGGCGTGCCTCGCGTCGATCGAGGCGCCGCGCGGCCCCGCGCTCCCCGACTGCCGGCCCGAGATCCGCTGGTTCGCGCTGCCGTCGCGGCTGCCGTGGACCTACGGCGCGGCGAGCGCGCTGGCCGAGGAGCTCGGCGTGCGCGCCGCGGTCGCCGAGTACGTCGACGCCGCCGTCGGCCGGCCGGACGGCGCGGCGCTCGCCAGGGCGACCGAGGCGGTGGCGACGGCCGAGGCCACGGTCGCCGCCGGCTCCACGCGCATCACGTTCGACGAGCTGGGGCCCTCGCGCGGCGCGCCGAGCCTCGCGCGCGAGGCGGCGCGGCTCGGCGACCGCCGCGCGCTCCTCGGGCAGCCGGATCGCTGGCCCGACTGGCACGTGCGCGTGCAGACCCTCCGCGCGGCGCTCGCCGAGGGCGACCTGCCGCGCGCGCTCGCGATCGCGAACGGCTACGCGGGGATGGACCCCCGCGACGAGGATCTGCGCACGACGGTCGCCGCGATCCTCTGCCTCGGCACGAGCGCGGACGCGAAGCGCGGCGCCGAGCTCCTGACGCTGACCCAGGACGACCGGGCCTCGAAGCGCCACGCGGGCATGGCGCGCAACTGGGGGGAGGTCCGCGCCGTCCTCGTCGCCTGCGCTGCCCGGGCCGGCGTGGAGCCCCCGCCGATGCCGGAGGCCCCCGAGGCCGGCGTGGCCGACGCCGTGGAGGCGCGGCTCGCGCAGCGCGCCCGCCTCGCCGCCGCCCGCGACGACGCCGCCGACGCGAAGGGGCGCGCCGGGCGCGAGATCCGGGACCTGCTCGTCTCGGCCGACGCGCTCGATCCGGACGCCCGCGGCGATCTGCTCGCCGTGGCGCTGGCGGAGGACGGCGCGCTCGACGCCATCGAGGCCGCCGCGCTCGCGCGGCCGGAGGGCGACGTGACCGAGACGGCCGGCGCGGACGCCGTCGTGGTCGGAGGCGCCGGAGCTGGCGCTGCCCCGGCGCGCGCGGCGGCCGGCGCGGCGCTCTCGCGGAGCGCGGGCTCGCTGCGCGCGCTCGACTGGCTGCCGGAGCGCGGGCTCGCGAGGCCCGTGGTCGCCGGCTCGCTGCGCGCGCGCGCCGCGGCGCGCGCCGCCGAGCTGGCCGCCGCCCCCGAGCTCTCGCCGTCCGACGGCGACGCCCTGCGCGCCGCCGCGGGATCCCTCGCGCTGAAGGCCGCGCGCGAGCTCGCCCTGGAGGGCGACGCGCCCGGCGCGATCGACGCCCTGGATCGCCTCGGCGCGCTCGCCCCGGAGCTCGCGCCGGAGGCGGCCCGCGCGCTCGCGCGATCCAGCGCGTGGACCCTCGCCGGCGATCGCCCGCGCGCGCTCGACCTCATCGAGCGCGTCGATCTCGCCGCGGCGCCGCCGGCCCTCCGCGCGGCCGTGCACCTGCAGCGCGCCGAGCTCCTCGCCTCGCTGGGGCGCCGGCTCGACGCCGCGCGCGCGGCGGTGCTCGCCGACGAGGAGGCCGCGGCCGCGCGCGCGGCGGGCGCCGTAGACGCGCCGCCGGGGCTCGCCGGGCTCGCGCTGCTCGAGGCGCGCGCCCGGTGGACCCGGCTCGCCCTAGCCCCCTCCGAGGGCGGCTCGCCGCTCCGGCAGGGCGTCCCGCCCGCGCTGCTGCCGGCGGACCTTTCGGCCGCGTGGCCCTGGGTCGGCTTCGCGCGCCTCGACGCGCCCTGGGCGCGCGGCGACCAGCCGGCGTTCGCGCGCGCGCTCGCCGCCTGGAGCGCCGCGCGCGACGCGCCGCCGGCCACGCGCCGCGCGCTCCGCTACGCCGCCCTCCGCCGCCGGGGCGACGCGCCGCCCGCGCTCGTCCCGTACGCCGCGCTCGCGGCGCAGCTGCTCGGCGAGGGCGAAGGGGACGCCGAGGTGTGGCTCGACGCTTTCCTCGCGCTCGACGCCCCCCGCTTCTCGCTCCGCCACGTCGCCTTCGCCCGGGCCGAAGCGGCGCGGTGGCGCGGAGACGACGGCAGCGCGGCCGCGTGGCAACGCCGGTACGAGGCCCTGCGCGCCGTGGCCTCCGACCCGGCCCGCGCCGAGATCGCGCGCTACCTCGGCCTCTGACGCCCGCGCGCCCGCGCGCCAGGCACATCGCGCCGGGACGGACCCCCACCGCGCCGGCGTTCCGCGGCATGCCCCCGAAAAACCTGGAGAGCACATCATCGTACATCTGGCGGTGGGGGAGCTCGGTTCCTACGCTACAGCCTGGCTCGCGAAGAGCTCCTCGCGGAGAGAGTCGTCATGTGTCCTCATTGCGGAAAGAACGCGCCGGTCATCCACCGCGGGCTCGCGGCGTACTGCACCGCGTGCGGCCGGGAGCGCCTGCCCTTCGCGGGCAAGTCGGTCAGCCTGGCGGGGAAGCCGTCCACGGTCGGGGGGGCCGTCGCGGGCGTGCTCGGCTGGCTGGTCCTCATCGGGGGCACCGCGCTGGCGCTGCTCCTCGGGCTGGGCGCGGCCGCGCTGTTCCCGGGCTCGATCGCCGGGCTCGCGATCGGCTTGCCGATCGGGTTCATCGCGCTGACGCTCGGCCTGCTCCTCCTCGTCAGCGGGCGGAAGCTCTCCCGGTCCGGGGTGAAGGCCTCCCGCGACGCGCAGGCCCAGGCGATCTTCTCCCTCGCGTCGCACCGCCGCCGCCCGCTCACCGCGCAGGAGGTCGGCGTCGCGCTCGACCTGCCGGCCCCGGAGGCCGACGCCCTGCTCACCGAGCTCGCCAAGGAGCGCCCCGACGAGGTGGGCGTCGAGATCGGCGATCGCGGCGAGATCCTCTACACCTTCCCCGGGGTCTCGGGGGCGGCCGGCTTCCGCTTCCCCCAGCCCTCGCTCCGCATCGATCCGGGCCACGGCGCGGCCGACCCCGCGGCGCGGGTCTACGCCGAGGAGTTCGAGGAGGAGGACGCGGGCACGTCCCGCGCCTCCCCCCGCCGCGAGCAGCTCCGCTGAGCATGTCCCGCGGCGCGCGTGCTAGCCTCGCGCCGCGCGCGCCCCTCGAGCGCCCGGCGCGCGCCGCCGTCGCCCTCGCTCCCTGGTTCGGCGCGGAGGCGCCCTGGGCTGCTCGCCGCCACCGACCATGAGACGCTCCCCTGCCCCCCTGCTGACCGCCGCCGCCGCGCTCGCGCTCGCCGCGCTCCTCGCCCCCTCGCGGGCCGACGCCTTCGAACGGCAATGGCACGCCGGCGCCAGCATCGGGTACGCGCTCCTCGCGGACGGCGGGACGTACCCGGGGCTCGGCGGCGGCCTGCACGTCGCCTACGGGCTCACGGACGCCTTCAACGCGATCGTCGAGCTCGACACCGCGTCGCACCCGGGGGGCGATCTCATGTTCCTCGGCGCGTCGGCCGGCGCCACCTACGTCATCGATATCCTGCAGTGGGTGCCGTACATCGGCGTCATGACCGGCGCCTACGACAGCGTGCGCCTCGCGCCGTGCGGCTCGTATGGTCAGCCGAGCTGCCACCGAGGGCAGTTCGGGGTCTCGGTCCCGTTCGGCATCGACTACGCCTTCAACCGCCAGTTCGCCGCGGGCTTCGCCGGCAAGTACACGCTGCTCCTCCCCGGCGCGGGCGACGGTCCGGGGAGCTACTTCACGGCGTTCGCCCGCGCGGAGTTCCTCTGGGGCTACTAGGTCGCGGCCCCATCGCGGCCGCCGCCGTCGCGGCGGCGCTCGCTCCCGGCTGCACGTGCGGCTCGCCCGCGCCGCCGCCGCCGCCGGCCGCGGGCGCCGCCCGCGCGGTGACGCTCTCCGTGTTCGCGCGCGGGCTCGACCAGCCCGTCGCGCTCACCTTCGCGCCGGGCGACGCGCGCGAGCGCCTCTTCGTCGTCGAGAAACCCGGGCGGATCCGCGTCCTTGCGGGCGGCCGGGCCCAGGGCGCGCCGTTCCTCGACGTCTCCGCGCTCGTCTCGACCGGGGAAGAGCAAGGCCTCCTCGGGCTCGCGTTCCACCCGCGCTACGCCGAGAACGGGCGCTTCTTCATCAACTACACCGATCGGCGCGGCGACACCCGCGTCGTCGAGTACCGCGCGGCGCAGGGCGACCCCGAGCGCGCGGATCCGGCGACGGCGCGCGAGCTGCTCCACGTCGCGCAGCCGTACTCGAACCACAACGGCGGCCACCTCGCCTTCGGGCCGGACGGCAGGCTCTATGTCGGCACCGGCGACGGCGGCAAGCGCGACGATCCCCACGGCCACGGGCAGAACCGGCGCTCGCTGCTCGGCAAGATGCTGGCGCTCGACGTGAACGGCCACGGGCAGGAGCGGCCCGCGCCGGAGATCGTGCAGATCGGGCTCAGGAACCCGTGGCGCTACAGCTTCGACCGCAAGACCGGCGACCTGTACATCGCCGACGTCGGCCAGGACCGCTACGAGGAGGTCCACGTCGCGCCTGTCGACCGGCTCGCGGGCCACAATTTCGGGTGGAACGTGGTCGAGGGGGACGGGCACTGCCTCCACGACCTCGCCTGCAGCCGCGAAGGGCTGACGCCGCCGGTGCTGGAGTACCCCCACAACGACGGCTGCTCGATCACGGGCGGCTTCGTCTACCGCGGCGCGGAGCTGCCGGAGCTCGACGGGCTCTATTTCTACGCGGACTACTGCACCGCGATCCTCCGCAGCTTCCGCTGGAAGGACGGGCGCGCGACGGAGCCGACCGACTGGAAGCCGATCCTCGATCCCGACGGCGCCCTCTCGCGCGTGACGTCGTTCGGGGAGGACGCGCGCGGCGAGCTCTACGTGCTCTCGCAGGACGGCGAGATCTACAGGTTCGTCCGGCGGCCGTGACCCGGGCGCGCGCGTCGTCCCGCCCTCGCGCGCGACGACGCGACGACGCGACCGGGCGCGCTCGCCGCGAGGTCCCGGCGAAAACGCTGCCATTCCCATGACGTGCGGTACGGGAAACGTCTACAAAGAGCGGGCGCAGTCGTGCGAGGCCCCCGAGCGAGCCATACGGAAGGAGCGGACCGTGGAACAGCTTTGGCAGCGCGTCTCTGAGGGCAGGCACACGGCCTTGCTCGACATCGTCCCCGGCGAGCCTCCGTCCCACCTCGGGCTGCGCATCCTGCGCGTGCGCTGCGACGTGCCGGAGGTGACGCTGGGGCCGCTGCACGAGGTGCGGACCAAGGTCGAGCGGCTCGTCGGCGGCGCGCCCCCGCTGCTCGATCAGGCGCGGAGCCGCGTCGTCTCGGGGCTCCGGCGCCGGCTCCTCGGCGACGTGCACGAGCGGATGGTCGACGTCGAGTTCATCGAGACCGCGAACCGGCTCGCGCAGCAGACCGATCGCAGGTGGGCCATCGTCTTCGACGCGGTGGAGCTCGCCGATCACGCCTCGCTCGACGTGCTGCGGCGGGTGATGTCCCGCCCCGAGGCGCTCCGGGTCGCGCTCGTCCTGTCCTTCCGCCTGCACGCGCCCGCCGGCCCGGCCGGCGAGCTGCTCAACGCGGTGCGCGCCGCCCTCGGCCCCGACGCGATCCTCCGGCCGCCGGAGGCGACGACCACGCTGACGAGCGTGAGCGCGCCCCCGCCGCCGGCGCAGCTCGCGCTGCGCGAGCTGCCCGGCGAGGTGCTCCGGGTGCTCCGGGCCGGCGCGATCGTCGGCTCGGGCTTCGAGAGCGAGCTCGTCGCCGCGCTCCTCCGCGTGGACGCGGTCGACGTGCTCGAGGCGCTGCAGCGCGCCGCCGACGCCGGCGTTCCGGTCGAGGACCGCGGCGAGGGGCGGTTCCATCTCCCGCCCGCGACCGTCGAGGCGCTCCGCGGGTCGATCCTCCCGTCGCTGGCGCGGCTGTGGCACCGGCGGCTCGCGACGCTCCTCAGCGAGGAGCCGGTCGCGCCGGACGCTCCCGCCGCGCACGAGCCGCGCGCCGCCACGCCCGATCCCGCGCCGGGCGTCGCCGCGGCGCCTCCCGCGCCGCCCGCTCCCACCGCCGCGCCGCGCGGCGACGACGTGGCCGCGCGGGCCGCCGGGCTGGCGAGGCCCGGCGCGGCGGCGCCGATCGCGACCACCCCGTCGTCCACGTCGATCCCAGCCGTCGCGACGCCGCGCACGAGCGCGGCGATGTCCCCGCCGACCGCCGCATCGCCGGGCGCGCCCGCCGCCGCGGCGTCGCAGGGCCCCGACGCCAGCGGCGCGGCGGCCGCCGACGAGCGGGACAAGGGCGCCGACGCCGCGTTCCCGGCGGCACGCGGCGGGGTACCTCGCGCGGCGGACACGCTGCGGCCGCCGCCGGTCGCGGCCTATGTCGGCGGCCCGTCCATGAGCAGCGCGCGGCGCGCGCCGCCGCGCGTCGGCCAGGACAGGTCCACGCCGATCGCGCCCGCCGGGCCGGGCAACCCGCCGTGGCCTTACGCCGAGCTGTTCCACCGCAACCCGGAGAGCCGCCGCCTCTCCGAGCCGCCCGAGTCCGTCCGGTTCGACGCCCCGCCCGACTCGCTGGACGCGCCCATCCCGGGGCCGGTGCGGGTCCCCCGCGATCTCGCCCCCGGCGACGCCGGCGCCCCGGCGGACGAGCCGAGCCGCTCGCTCCGCGGGGCCGCGCTGCGCGTCCCCGCCGCGCTGTCCGAGCGGTCGTCTCCCGGCGGCTCCCGCCCGTCCTTCCGGCCTCCGGCGGCCGACGCCGCCGGCGGAGCGCGCGTCGACCCGGCGCGCGCGGCGGCCGAATCCCTGCGCGGCGCGGCGCCGCTCGGCGTGTCCGTGCACCCGGCCCCGCCGGAGCCCGACCCCGCCGAGGCGCCGAGCGCCCCCGCGGCCAGCGCCGGACGCCGGCCCCACGACGCGCGCGCGGCAGCCCACCTGACCGAGGCCGGCGAGCTCGAGGAGGCGGCGCGGCGTTACCGCGCGGCCGCGGCGGAGGCGGCCGCCATGGGCGCGTATCCCCAGGCGCTGAGCTACGGGCAGAAGGCGCTCGCGCTGCTCGACGGCCTGCCGGCCACCCCCGCGCGCCGGCGGCTCCGGATCGGCGCGCTCGCGGGCATCGCCCGGGTGCAATGGCAGGCGGCCGGCCCGGATCCGGCGTTCACGCTCGCGGGCGCGCTCGAGGTGCTCGACGCCGCGCGGGCGCTCCTCACGCAGGGCGACCCGCCGGAGCTGCACGCCGAGGTCGCCGCGCTCATCGCGAGCGTCTGCTACGACCTCGGCGACATGCGCTCGCTGGAGCGCGCGCTCGAGGAGCTCACGACGGCGAGCCGCCTGCTGCTCGACGCCGGGGACGCGCTCGGCTCGGCCCGGCTGCTCAACGACCAGGCGGCGGTCTACGTGCGCATGGGCGATCCCGTCCGGGCGACGCACCTCCTCACCGAGTCGCGCCGGGTCTTCGAGGAGCGGGCCCGCGTCGATCCGGTGGCGCGCGTCGAGCTGGCCGAGACGGATCACCTCTTCGCGCGGATCCCGCTCCACGTCCCCGCCCGGCCCGGGCGCGAGTCCGACGCCCTGTCGATGGGGATCGATCACGCGCTCGCCGCCGAGCGCACCTACAAGCAGCTCGGGGACACCCGGGAGATCGCCCGGGTGTGGGAGACGATCGGCCGGCTGGAGCTCCGCAAGGGCCGCCTCGATCGCGCGACGCAGCGCCTGACCGCGGCGATCGAGGCCGAGGAGGCGCTCGGCGATCTCATCGGCCTGGCCCGCTCGACGGCCGCGCTCGCGGAGGTGCTCTCGGCGAAGGGGCTGCACCGGGAGGCGCTCTCGCTCCTGGCCGAGTCCATGGCGATGAACCTCGAGAAGGGCTCGCCGCTCGGGCTCGCGTACAACCGCCGGGCCTTGAACGCGCTCGTCCCGAACATCTCGCTCCAGGGGGAGGAAGCCGAGCTGCTGCGGAAGCTCGCGGCGGAGCTCGCGGCGGCGGAAGCGGCCCTCGGCCGCCTGAGGCTCCCGGGCGAGCCCGACTGAGCTGCCCCGGTCGCCGCCGCGGCGTCGGGCGTCGCCGGGGCGCCGCCGCTCCGGCGATCCGGGCCGGTCGCGCCGCGGCCTTTGACCTTGCCGGGGCGCGGCCGCTCCGGCGAAATGCGCGGCATGTCGTCCCGCTCGACGCGGCGCCCGCGCCACGACGGCGCGCTGCGCTCCTTGGTCGGCCTGTTGGCCCTCTCCGCGGCGTGCGCGCCCGCCCCGACGGCGCCTGCGCCGGCCGCGCCCCGGCCGGCCGCGCCCGCGCCGCCTTCGCCGTCGGCCCCCGCCGAGGCGCCGCGGCCTGCGCCCGAGCGGCCGGGGTACGAGGGCCACGGCGCGGCGAGCGTCTCTCCTGAGTTCCTGGCGCGTTACGCCCCGCCTCCGCTCCCGGACGACGTGTCGCGCCGGATCCAGGCGCTGCTCGACGTGCGCGCGCCCGGGGGCGGCGTCCTCGGGCCGGACGGCAAGGCGCTCTACTTCACCTGGGCGATCACGGGGACGAGGCAGGTCTTCCGGCTCGATGGGCCGCAGCGCTTCCCGCTGCAGCTGACGGGCGGCGAGGATCCGACGGTGGTGGTGGACGTCACGCCGGACGGCGCGCACCTCGTCCTCTCGCGCGATCGCAAGGGCGAGGAGAACCCCGGGCTCTATCTCCAGGACGCGAAGGGCGGGCCGCTCCTCGCCATCCAGCACAAGCCCGGCGTGCAGACGCAGCTGCAGCTCGTCTCCGACGACGGCCGAACCGTCTATCACCGGGCCAACGACATCAAGAAGGACGCGTATGCCATCTACCGGTATGACATCGCGTCGAAGCGGCGCGAGCTCGTGTTCGATGGCGAGGGCATCTGGCGCGCCGTGGACGCCGCGGCGGGGGGCCGCCTGCTGCTCGCCAAGGACGTCGGCTCCAACATGAGCGAGCTCTACGAGTGGGCGCCGGGCGCCGCAAAGGCCGATCCGGCGGCCGGGACGCTGACTCCCCTCTTCGGGCAGGGCGAGCGCGAGGACTACAGGGCCATGTACGGCGCGGCGCTCGGCGAGGTCCTCGTCCTCACGCCGCGCCTCGGGGAGCACCGCCGGCTCTACAGCTGGAAGGCGGGGAAGCTCACGCCGATCACGCCGGAGATCCCGTTCGACGTCAGCGCCTTCTCCATCGATCGGGCGCGGAAGCGGGTGCTCTACACGGTGAACGAGCGGGGCTACACGCGGCTCCGCGCGCTCGACGCGAGGTCGTACCGCGAGGTCAAGCTGCCCGCGCTGCCGGCGGCGGATCACGTGGTGCCGGTCGCGACGACGCCGGACGGCCGGTTCACGACGCTCCTCCTGGAGACCTCGAGGGCGCCGGCGGCGAGCTACGTCCTCGACTGGACGACCGGCAAGCTGACGCAGTGGCACACCCCGAGCATGCCGGAGATGCCGCCGGACGCGTTCGCGGCGGTCACGCTGGAGTCCTATCCGGCGCGCGACGGGGCGCAGATCCCGATGTTCGTACGGCGCCCTGCCCAGTGCGAGCGGCCGTGTCCGGTCATCGTCCATTTCCATGGCGGCCCGGAGAGCCAGACCAGGGCGGGGTTCAACGCGCGGGCGCAGATCTTCGTGGACGCGGGGTTCGTGTTCGTGGAGCCGAACGTCCGGGGGAGCGACGGTTACGGCAAGACCTGGCTGCACGCGGACGACGGCGCGAAGCGGCTCGACGTGATCGCGGACATCGAGGACGCCGCGAAGTTCGTCAGGGCGAGCTTCGGTCACGAGGGCCGGCCGCCGAGGGTCGGCGTCTTCGGCGGCAGCTACGGCGGCTATGCCGCGCTGATCGGAATGACGATGTTCGCCGGCGCTTACGACGCGGGCGCGGCCGTCGTCGGCATGAGCAACCTGGTGACGTTCCTCCAGAACACCGCGCCTTACCGGCGCATCCTCCGGATCTCCGAGTACGGAGATCCCGAGAAGGACCGGGAGGCGCTCCTCAAGCTGTCGCCGATCACGCACCTCGATCGGGTGAAGGCGCCTCTGCTGATCATGCAGGGGGTGACCGATCCGCGCGTGCCTGCGGGCGAGTCGGTGCAGATCCAGCAGGCGCTGGAGGCGAAGAAGATCCCGTCGGAGCTCATCCTGTTCGCCGACGAGGGGCACGGCGTGCAGAAGCGGGACAACCAGGTGCTCCAGTACGGGCACCTGGTGCGGTTCTTCCGGACGCACCTCGGGGCGCGGTAGGCCCGTATTCCTGGCGGCTCGACACCGGCGCTCCCCGCGCCGCGCGGCGAGCGCGCTCGCCTCGGCCCCACCGCGCCGGGGCCTGCGGGTCGGATGCGGTCAGACCCTGGAGAGGACAGGAGGCTTCACGCGGTGCGGGTGGCCGGACGCTGCGCCGGGCTCACCGGCTCGCCGGGGGCGCGGCCTGCGCCGGCGAGATCGTCGAAGACCTGCGGCATCAGGGACACCTTGCCGTGGAGCCGGAGCACGCACTTCACGAGGAGCTTCGCCGCACCGTAGACGGTGAGCCACTCGGCGCGCGCGGCCTTCGCCTCGGGGGTCATCGTGCGGCGGGCGAGCCGGGCCTTGCGCACGCTCCGGAGGAACGGATCGAGGGCCTCCCGGGCGCGCTCCAGCTCGGCCACCCACGCCTCGCGCTCGGGCAGCGGACGCTTGCGCTGCTCGATCACCTCCGCCGCGTGCGCCAGCGCCTCGGCGAGCTTCGCGGGGCGGGCGCGGAGCGCCGTGGCGAGGCTCTGGCCCTGGAGGAGGTCGCGGGCGAGCGCGACCCCGCCTGGCCGAGACGCGGCGCGCTCGACGATGCGGCGCAGCAGGTCGCGCCCCCTCGCGACCGCGGCGGCCTCGCGTCTCCTCGCGGCGCTGGACGCCGGAGCCGCCGCCGCGGCCGCGGTCGCCTCCAGCATCGCCTTGCGCGAAGCCTCGGTCGCGGCGTCGAGCCGCGCCGCGACGGCGCGCAGCGCCTGCAGGAAGCCCGCATCGACCGGCACGACGAGCTTCCGGATCTGCGACGCGGTGAAGCGGCCGTATGCCTCGATATCGCGCTGGTAGATGTAGGAATCGGACATGGGGGGCAGCTCCACGGCGCAACGGGCGGGCCCAGCCAGAGCTCTCTACATGAGCCGCGCGAGCGGCGGGAGGGGATTTCGTGGTCCGCGACGACGCCGGCACCGTGGTACCTGTCGTGGACATCCACGACGGCGAGCCGGCCTGGAGCGCATCGGAGCGGCGGGACAGCGATGATCACGAAACAACTCAAGCGCCTGCTGATGATCCCATCGCCCAACGCGCCTCGCCCCCGCTCTCTCGCGCTGCCCCCGGAGGCGGCGGGCGCACGCGTGGAGGGAGCCGGCGCGGCTCGCCCGGAGACGTCTCCGCCGGCCGGGCCGAGCGAGCCCCCCGCGCCCAGACCGACCGGCGACCCTGCCCCGCGCCGCGCGCCGGCGGTGCCCAGCTTCCTGCGCGCAGCGCCGAGCGCCGCCGAGCCGCCCCGCGCCCCGCCGGCGCCGGCCGACCTGGCGACGCGGCTCGGCGGCGCCCCCGGCAGGCTCGACCACGACGACCCCGACCTCACCCCCTCGTCTCGGAGCCCCTGCGGAGGCCGCAACCAATCCGCCCCCTCGTTTCGTAGGCCCCGCCCACATCGCGACCTGTCCGTTCCGTTGAAATCATGCCGCGCGATAGGTCGCGACCTGTCCGTTCCTTCAAAATTACGCTGAGCGATAGGTCGCGACCTATCCGTTCCGTCGAAATCATGCGGAGCGATTGGTCGCGACCTCCGCGCGCGCTCGTCACGAGCGCCCGCCACGGTCGCCACCCCCCGGACCCCTTCCGGCCATCCGGCCGGTGCCGCGCCGGCCCCGTCCCCGGCCGTGCGCCCCGGCGCGCCCGCCCACAGCCCCCATCGCTCACCGCCGGCCGGGCGGCGGGAGCTCCGCCGGTCCCGGCGCGCCCCCGCGTCCCGCCGCGGCGCTCCCCCATCTATCCCAAGGTCTACGGTTTTATCCTCCAGGATAGGCCGCCCCCGAGCCCCGCGCTCGCTCCCCGCGGCTCCCCCCGGAAAACCCCGCCAGAGGCCGCCTGGCATCCTCCCTGCAATAACCCCTCAGCGTCCACGCCAGAGTAGCTCAGCGGTAGAGCGCGAAAACAACTCCGGACGGTGTTCTCCGGCGCGATGAGCGCCGGCAGTGAGATCCGGGGTTACTTCCCTCCTAAGGACGAGGTCGCGGGTTCGAATCCCGCCTCTGGCACAAGGGCGCAGCGCGGCAGTGAGCGTCACGGCTCCTTCGTTTCCACACGACAAACCCCGTGACCACCGTCCTCCGCGCTGCGCCCGCTCTCTCGGCCCCTCGTCGCGCGTGCGCCGAGGGAGGAGGTGTCATCATGGCGTTCTTTCAGCATCTCAAGCGTAAGGCCAAGCACGACGTCGCCTCGCACCTGAACTGGATGGGCGGGCGCTCCTACGACATCGCCGATCCGCTGAAGCGCCTCCGCCTCGCGGCCTCCTCGTGCTTCTTCGGCGAGCCCATGTACTACCACCGCGATCCGGTGGACCCGCGCCCGGCGAAGACCAAGAAGAGGGCCGCCGACCGCGCGCGCCTCTCCGACGCGGACGTGAAGCGCCTGCGCGAGACGCTCGGCGCCGTGGATCCGGCCGAGTGGCGCGCGCTCTCGCCGGCGGCGCTGATCGAGAAGGCCATCGACGAGGCGCTCGCGGCCGATCCGGAGGCGACGCTCGCCGAGGCGGCGCGGCTGCGCGAGGAGGAGCACCTCCGCACGACGCCGCAGGTCATCCTGGTGCGGGCGGCGAACGCCGCCGCGGTGCGCGGAACGGGCCTCGTGCGCCGCTTCGCGCCGCGCATCCTGAAGCGCGCGGACGAGCCGGCGGTCGCCCTCGCGTACCAGCTCTACCGCTTCGGCAAGCCGGTGCCGAACGCGCTGAAGCGCGCGCTGCGCGACGCCCTCCAGCGCTTCGACGATCACGCCCTCGCGAAGTACCGGCTCGAGGGCAAGGGGAGCAAGACCGTGGACGTCGTGAACCTCGTGCACCCGAAGAGCCCGAGCGTCGACCGCCTCGCGAAGGGCGCGCTCCGCGCGACCGGCCGCACCTGGGAGGCGATCGTCTCGGCCCGCGGCTCGAACCGGTGCGCGTGGCGCAAGGCGCTGCCGGCCATGGGCCACATGGCCCTCTTGCGCAACCTGCGCAACCTGATCGAGGCGGGCGTGCCGGCCGAGGCGTTCCTGCCGAAGCTCGTGGCGACGGCCGCGGAGGGCAAGCAGCTGCCCTTCCGGTACTACAGCGCCTACCAGGCGGTGAAGGGCTGCGCGCCGGGCGCCGTGCTCGACGCCGTGGAGCAGTGCCTGCACCGCGCGCTCGGCGAGGTGCCGCGCTTCCCCGGCCGGGTGATGGTGCTCTGCGACAACAGCGGCTCCGCGCAGGGCACGACCACGAGCAGCCTCGGGACCATGCGCGTCTCCACGATCGCGAACCTCACGGGGGTCGTGGCCGGGATGCGCGCCGACGACGGGCACCTCGGCGTGTTCGGCGACCGGCTCGAGAGCTTCGCGGTGCGCAAGCAGGAGAGCGTGTTCTCGCAGCTCGACCGCGCGGAGCAGATCGCCCGCACGATCGGCATGGCGACCGAGAACGGCGTGTGGCTGTTCTGGGATCGCGCGATCCGCGAGCGGCAGCGCTGGGACGCGGTGTTCGTGCTGAGCGACATGCAGGCCGGCCACGGCGGCCTCTACGGGTCGCGCCCGAAGGACTACGCGGACTTCGCCTGGAACGGGCACTACATCGACGTGGCCAAGCTCGTCGCTGCGTACCGAGCGGCCGTGCACCGCGACGTGCGCGTGTTCCTGGTGCAGGTCGCCGGCTACCAGGACACCCTGGTGCCCGAGTTCTACGATCGCACGTACATCCTCGGCGGCTGGGGCGAGGGGCTCCTGCGCTTCGCCGCCGCGATGGCGCAGGCGTAGCGGCGCGCGCCGGACGAGGCGTCGCCGCGGCGATGCGCGGGGGCAGCGCCGTCATGCCGTCACTCCGAGCCCGGCTGCGGCTCCGAGGAGCAGCTCGTCCTCGCGCCGCACATGCCGCTGGCCGGGAGGAAATCGGCGCACGGGTCGACGACCTGCAAGGTCCAGAGACACCCGTCCAGCGAGCTGAATCCATCGATCTGCTGCCAGGTCGTCGCCGCGTCCGCGAACACCGGCCCCTTGTGGCACGCGTCGTCCAGGGGCGCGTACCCGCGGTAGTAGATGTCGTTGCCGATCTGGAGCTTCGCGACGCCCTCCCCAGGATCGGTGTCCGCGACCATGTTGCCGTAATTCACCACGGTCCCCTGCGACCAGGGCACCGCCGCCACATCGCGGAGCCGGACCTTCACCCCACCCCACCGGTCGTGAAAGCTCGCGTCCGCGGCCGAGCTCAGCGACGCGATCTCCTCCGCGGTCAGCGCGTGCGGCTCGGGCAAGGGCGCCCGCTCGTCCCCGACCTTCTCCATCTTGGTGAGATAGGCGAGCTGGCGCTGCCGGGTCTTGCTCTCGACGTACGGCAGGGGATCAGCGCTGCAGTCCTCCCAGCACTGGTGCTCGTCGGCCTCGCACGCCGCCTCGTCGTCGTGACACGCGCGCTCCTGTTCATCGCACTGGAGATCGCCGCACGTGTCCGCGCCGCAGAAGTCCAGCAGGAAATAGGACGTCTCTCCGACCACGTTCAGGACGTCTCCCGGCATGACGTCGTCGGGGATCTCCCCCCCGGCAGGCTCCTCGCCGAGCTTGGCGCAATACAGCTTCCCGCCGGACCCCGTCGTGGCATCGTTCCCCCGATCCACCGCGAGGATTCCGGAGTAGGGCGCGGTCTCGGTCAGCCCCGGCGCGGAGAGATAGACGCCGTAGGTACAGCGGCCCGCACTGCTCTGGGACACGAGGAACTTCGGGCTCATCGCCACGACGCCCCGCAGCTCCACGATCCCCGACGCGACCGTGCCCATGGTGACGTCCTGGATCGTCACCACCTGAGCCGGCGGGGGATCCTCCGTCCCTCCCCCGCCCCCACCGGCACTCCCCGTCGTGGCCGCCCCCGCCTCGCCCCCGCTGCCGCCCTCTCCCGCGCTCGTCCCTGCCCCGCTGCCGCCGGTGCCGGTCGTCCCTCCGGGCCCCCCTGGCCCCGCCGGCGCACCGACGCTGTTCCCCTCGGGCTGACACCCGCCGGCGCCCCCGAGCAGCGCCACGGCGCCGAGCGCACCTAGCCGCACAAGCAGCCCAACATCCCTGCTACGCATGCGAACCTCCACGACGACAAAAGCAACGCCGTGCGCCCCCCGCGGAGCGGTCGCGACGCCATAACGCAACGCGCCGCGAGCAGCCGCACCGACCATGTCGGTGAGCCGCTCACAGCGAGCGCATTACGACCGTAGCACAGGTTTCGTTACGCTTTGTTGCCGAGCCCGAAGCCGTCGTGCAGCGCGCGGACGGCGAGCTCAGCGTACTTCGTCGAGACCAGGCACGAGATCTTGATCTCGCTCGTGGAGATCGCCTGGATGTTGATCCCCTCGGCCGCGAGCAGCTGGAACATCCGCGCCGCCACGCCGGCGTGCGTGCGCATCCCGAGGCCGACGATCGACACCTTCACGATGTCCTCCTCGTAGCGGATGCCCACCGCGCCCACGCCGCCGGCGATCTTCTCCATCACCTGCTTGGCCCGCGGAAGATCGGCCTTGCCGACGGTGAAGGTCACGTCGGCCTTCACCTCGCCGGCCGCGCCGCGCGCCTCCAGCCCGTAGCTCGGCGCGTTCTGGATGATCATGTCGACGCTGATGTTCTCCTCGGCCAGCGCGCCGAAGATCTGCGCCACGACGCCCGGCTTGTCGTCGACGCCGACCAGCATCACCCGCGCCTCGTTGCGGTCGAGGGCCACGCCCGTCACCGTCACGCTCTCGAGCGACTGCTCCTCGCCGACGACCCACGTGCCCGGCACGTCCGAGAACGACGACCGCACGTGCACCGGGACACCATACTTCATCGCAACCTCCACGCTCCGTATCTGAAGGACCTTCGCGCCCAGCGAGGCGAGCTCCAGCATCTCTTCGTAGCTGATCCGCTCGATCTTCCGCGCCGTCTTGCAGATGTTCGGGTCCGTCGTGTAAACGCCGTCGACGTCCGTGTAGATCTCGCACTCGGCGCCCACCGCCGCCGCGATCGCCACCGCGCTCGTGTCGCTGCCGCCGCGCCCGAGCGTCGTGATGTTGCCCGCGTCGTCCACGCCCTGGAAGCCGGCGACCACCGCGATCTTCCCCCCCGCCAGCGCCTCGTGCAGCCGCTGGGCGTCGATCGCCTTGATCCGCGCCTTCGTGTACGCGCTGTCCGTCAGGATCTTCAGCTGGTGGCCGAGGAAGCTCCGCGCCTTGCCGCCCTGCGCCTGGATGGCGATCGCCATCAGCGCCGCAGAGACCTGCTCGCCGGTCGCCGCGAGCGCGTCCATCTCCCGCGCGTCGGGGACCGGCGCGATGTCCGACGCCAGCTTGAGCAGCCGGTTCGTCTCGCCGGCCATCGCGCTCACGATGACCACGACGTCATGGCCGGCCTGCTGTGTGGCGAGCGCCCGGGCGGCCGCCCGCTGGATGCGCTCGATGGACCCGACGGACGTGCCGCCGAACTTCTGGACGATGAGGCTCACGCGAGGTGTGGCCAACTAGTCCAACATGGACGCCCGGGTCAAGAGGAAATTTGACACGGCCGTGAAGCAAAGCCGTGAAGCAACCGAACACGGCACGACCCGGACATGCCGAAGGAGCGCCGCCGTCCCGCCCACCCACGCCAACGTGGATACCCCGGACAACCACGCCCGGCGCGGGCCCGGCCGACGGGAATAAACCCCCGGCTCAGCCGCTTCGGGTCGGCGCTGTTGACACAGATCCCCCCGTCGCTACGATGGCGCCCCCTTCGCCTGGGTAATGGGCGATCCAGGGGGCCCCGACGGCGAGGTCGCCGGTGAGGGGCGGGGGATCGCCAGAGGCGAACCGCGGAGCAAGGCGCTCCGCTTCTCAAGGAACCATCGTAAGGAGGTCATTTTGGCTAGCGATGTGATGATCGAGGCGAGCTCGCTGACCAAGCGCTATGGGTCGCTGCGCGCGCTCGACAAGGTGAGCTTCGAGGTCCATCGCGGCGAGGTCGTCGGCTTCCTCGGACCAAACGGGGCCGGCAAGTCGACGACGATGCGCATCCTCACCTGCTTCATCTCGGCGTCGGCCGGGACGGCGCGGGTGCACGGATACGACGTCTTCGACGAGCCGCTCGATGTCCGGCGCAAGCTCGGGTACCTGCCCCAGCGCGCCCCGCTCTACGGCGAGATGAACGTCTGGGAGTACCTGTCGTTCGTCGCGGACATGCGCGGGCTCGACCAGTCGGTCTTCAAGAAGCGGATGAAGGGGATCGTCGAGGTGTGCGGCCTCGCCCAGGTGCTCGGCAAGGACATCGGCACCCTCTCCCACGGCTATCGCCAGCGCGTCGGCCTCGGCCAGGCGCTCGTCCACGACCCGCCGATCCTCATCCTCGACGAGCCGACGAGCGACCTCGACCCGAACGAGAAGGCGGAGGTCATCCGTTACATCAAGGAGATCGGCAAAGAGCGGACGATCCTCCTGTCCACCCACAACCTCTCCGAGGTCGAGGCCGCCTGTGCCCGCGCCATCATCGTCTCCAAGGGGCGCGTCGTCGCCGACGGCCCCCTCGACGACATCCGCGCGAAGAGCGGCAAGGTCCGCTACGTCGTGACCGTCCACGAAAAGAAGGTCTTCGAGGGCGGCGACGGCTACCGGTCGGGCGCGCGCAAGCCCCCGACCGCGCAGGAGGTCCAGGAGGCGCTCGCCGGGCTGCCCGGCGTCACCAGCGTGACCGAGCTGCCGACCGACGACAGCGCCCACAGCTTCCAGCTCCTCGGCGCGCTCGGCGGCGACATCCGGCCCGAGCTCTTCCAGCTCATCGTGCAGAAGGGCTGGCTCCTGCTCGAGATGCGCCGCGACTCGCAGAGCCTCGAGGACGTGTTCAAGGCGCTCACGCGCGGCGACGAGCGCAAGGACCGCGGCCGCCGCCTGATCACCGACGACCTCGACGACGAGGACGAGGCGAGCGCCGCGGACGACGAGGACGAGGACGACGAGGACGAAGACGAGGAGAGCGCCGGCGACGAGGCGAAGAGCGCCGGCGACGAGGACGAAGGCGCGGACGACGAAGCGCCGGCGAAGAAAAAGGGCTGAACGGTATGAGCACCACCCTGACCATCGCGAAGCGGGAGTTCCGCTCCAACTTCGATTCCCCCCTGGCCTATGTCGTGATCTGCTTCGGGCTGATCGCGCTCGGCGTCACCTTCTTCTTCATGAACGGCGGCTTCTGGCAGGCGGACCGCGCCTCGCTCGTGCAGCTGTTCTCGTGGGCGCCGATCGGGCTCTCCTTCCTCATCATCCCCGTCATTACGATGCGGCTCCTCGCCGAGGAGAAGCGGAGCGGCACGCTCGAGATGCTGATCACCCTGCCCGTGCAGGACCACGAGGTCGTCCTCGGCAAGTTCCTCGGGGCGTGGGGGCTCGTCCTCGTGCTGGTCTTCTCGACCATCCTCTACCCGATCCTGATGTTCACGTGGCCCTGGCACCTCGGCGCGCTCGACACCGGGCCGGTGGTCGCGGGCTACATCGGGCTCGTGCTGTACAGCGCGGCGGCGGTCTCGATCGGCCTCCTCATCTCGTCGCTGACCGAGAGCCAGGTGATCGCCTTCTTCATCACCTTCCTGCTGCTCGGGTTCCTGCACGGCGTGGACAACCTCGCCGACTACGCCCCGTCGGCCATCCGCGACGTCCTCTCCTTCATCAGCTTCGACACCCGCCTCACGCCGTTCGCGCGCGGCATGGTGTCCACCCGAGACATCGTCTTCTTCCTCTCCGTCACCGCGGGCTGCCTCATGGCCGCGTTCAGGGCGCTTGAGCGCAGGAAGTGGGCGTAAGGATTACCATGGAACGCAAAGCCAAAGCCGCGACGCAAACAGGCGTCTATCTGGCCATCGTGGCCGCCATCCTCGTGGTGGCCAACGTCATCTCGCACGGCGTTTACAAGCGCTTCGACATGACGAAGACCGAGAGGTTCACCCTCTCGAAGGGCTCGGCCCACCTCGTCCGCGAGGGGCTCAAGCAGGATCTCCAGATCGACGTCTACGTCACCCGGGGGCTCCCGAAGCACGAGGCGTTCATCCAGGACCTCACCGACCTGATGAACGAGTACGAGCAGGCCTCGAACGGCAAGCTCCACTACGCGATCATCGAGCCGAAGACGGACGAGCAGCGCGCCGCCGCCAAGGAGGCGGGCCTGCAGGAGGCCGCGTTCGGCGAGGGCAGCGAGACCGGCCAGGACCAGGCGACGATCACCCGCGGGTTCATGGGCATCGCCTTCAAGTACGGCAGCGAGAAGGAGGCGATCCCGATGCTCTCGCCCGATCAGGGGCAGGGCCTCGAGTTCTGGATCACGAACACCATCCGGGAGATCCGCGACAAGGCGGACGGCATCGACACGAAGATCGGCGTCGTGACCGGCAAGGACGAGATCAAGCTCACCGACCCGAACCTCGTCGCCTCGCAGGGCGGCCGGGGCGGCCCGTCGATGCGGGCGCTGCTCGAGCACCACTTCCCGTTCTACAAGTTCGAGGACGTCGACCTGAAGGGCGGCGACGCCGAGATCAACAAGGAGCTCTCCGGCCTCGTCATCACGCAGCCGGGCAAGGAGTTCACCGAGAAGGAGCTGCGCCGCATCGACCAGTTCCTGATGCTCGGCGACAAGTCGCTCGCCGTGTTCGCCGGCGCGGTGAACCTCAAGGCGTCCGACCCGTCGATGAAGGCGACGCTCAACACCTGGGGCCTCGAGAAGCTGCTCGACGGCTACGGCGTCGAGATGAAGAAGGAGGCGATCCTCGACTGGAGCCGCTCGATGGCCATCCCGGTCCAGTCGCAGTCGGGCCAGCTCATGTGGTTCCGCGCGCCGGGCATCCTCCAGCTCCAGGAGGACAGCCGCTTCGACGAGAACGAGCAGATCCTCGACTCGTCGTTCCCCGGCTTCTTCCGCCTCCCCGAGCTCGCCTTCCCCTTCCCGTCGACCCTCGTGCCGCACCCGGAGAAGCAGCCCGAGGCGACGATGAAGGTCGTCGCGCGCTCCACCCCGAAGACCACGGCCGACACGTCCGAGACCATCGACATGAAGTTCTCGGCCGACTGGAAGCCGAAGGGCGAGTACGCGCAGCGCGCGATCGGCGTGACGGTCGAGGGCAAGCTCAAGAGCGCCTTCGGCGGCCAGGAGGGGCTCGGGATCACCGCGCCCGCGGAGAGCGCGGCCCCGAGCCGGATCCTCGTGCTCTCGGCGTCGCAGTTCCTCGCGAACCCGTTCGCCCGCGCGGGCAACCCGCCCCCCATGCCGCCGCAGATGGCGATGATGGGCGGGATGGGCGGCGACGAGGACCTCCTGATGCTCTCGCAGCCCTACGCGCAGAAGTACCTGACCGCCACCATCCTGGCGTTCAAGAACACCCTCGACTGGATGGCGGGCGACAGCACGCTGCTCGCGGCGACCGCGAAGATGTTCGGCGAGACCAACCTGACCTACGCGGACATCGAGAAGCCGAAGCAGGAGGCCACGGACGACGAGGCCGCGCTGGCCAAGAAGGCCGAGGAGTACCGGGCGGAGCGCAAGACCGTGCAGCAGCGCGTGCAGTGGACGCTCACGCTCCTGCCGGCGGTCCTCTTCGCGGCGTTCGGCATCGTCCGGTGGCGGCGGCGCGAGAGCGCCCGCGAGAACATCACGCTCGACTGAGGCAGAGCCATGGTGGGTGAAAGAGCCATGAAGACCGAGCATAAAATCTACGTCGCCCTCGTCCTCCTCGCGCTCCTCGGCGTCGGCGTGTTCCTCATGCAGAAGCGGCAGAAGGACCAGCTGGCCGCCCACTCGGCGACCGCCGCGACGGCGGACCTGCCGAGCGTCGGGGTCTCGAAGGACGACGTCGAGAAGATCACGAAGATCTCGATCAAGAACGCCGACAAGTCCGACGTGACGCTCGAGAAGAAGGGCGACACGTGGGAGGTCACGAAGCCCGTGAACGCCAAGGCGAACACGGCGAACGTGCGGAGCCTGCTCGACAACCTGAAGGAGCTCAAGCTGAAGGAGGTGATCGACAGGACGAGCGGCACCTACGGCCAGTACGAGCTCACCGACGACAAGGCCGTCCACGTGGTCGCGTACAAGGGCGACGAGAAGGCGCTCGACATGTACTTCGGCAAGAGCGGGTCGCGCGGGCAGATGTCGCGCGTCGAAGGCAAGGACGGCGTCTACATCGCGGGCGGCTACTCGAGCTACCTCTACACGCGGGAGCCGAAGAACTGGCGCGAGAACTCGATCCTCAAGTTCGAGGACGAGAACGTGGTCCAGGTCTCGGTCGAGAACAAGAACGGCCTGTTCAGCTTCTCGAAGAACGGCGACAAGTGGGCCGGCACGTTCGCGCCCCGCGACAAGGGCGGCAAGATCGGCGCGGCCTCCGCGAAGTGGGAGAAGTTCGACGAGGCGAAGGTGAAGGACCTGCTCCGGGCCTTCAAGGGCCTCGGCGCGGAGGACTTCGGCGACGGCAAGTCGGACGCCGACACCGGGCTCGACGCGGCGACCACGAACGGCGGCATCGTCACGATCAAGCTCAAGGACAACGCGGGCGACCACACGATCAAGGTGGGCAAGACCGCGAAGGGCCAGAGCCGCTACGCCGTCAAGGAAGGCGGCGACGGCACGATCTACGTGCTGTCGTCGTGGTCGGCCGACTGGGCCCTCGCGGACCAGAAGCGGTTCGAGAAGAGCGAGAAGAAGGACGAGAAGCCCGCGAACCCCCATGAAGACGAGGCCGCGGGCCACATGGGCATGCCGGGCATGCCGGGCATGGACGACGGCGAGTAGCCGGCGACATCGCGCGGGAGATCGGGAGGCGCCGGGCGACCGGCGCCTCTTCGTTTTTTGTGCGCCGAGGCGGGCGGCCGCCCGCGCCGCGCGAAACCCGGTTCGCACACCGGGGCCGATGTGACGAATATTCGACGCACTCTGCGCACGGATTTTCGTCACCCGGGACGCCACGATCAGACGGATTCATGAGCTCGCATCGCGGAATCAGGCCCAAACCAGGATTCCATTGTTTTCTGTTTGCCCTGGCCCGGATTTCGCTTATGGCTGCGCTCACTCAAGCCCCGGGTGTCCTTGTCGGACGGACACCTACGTCCGACCGGTCTGAGTCAGCAGAGAGCCATGCGAACGTTCGTCGAAGTTCTCCAGCAAAATTCGGTGCACGCCGACCGAGCGATCACGTTCATGCGCAGCTCGGGAGAGGAGCGGTCGGTCAGCTACGCCGAGCTCTGGCTCGAGGCGCGGCGCAGGGCCCACGCGCTGCGCAAGCTCGGGCTCAAGAAGGGCGACCGCGTCGCCCTGATCCTGGCCGAGGCCGATGAGTTCGTCCTGACCTTCGTGGGCGCGCTCACGGCCGGCATCGTCGCGGTCCCGATGTATCCGCCGCAGTCGCTGGCGAAGCTCGAGGCGTACAGCGAGACGGTGCAGCACATCCTCGCCGCCTCCGGCGCGCGCGTGCTCGTCACGAACGAGCCGCTCAAGGAGATGATCGACGCCCACCTCGCCGCGAGCGGCGACGGCCCGGCGGCCCTGCGCGTCGTCCTGGAGCGCGAGCTGCGCGAGCCCGAGGGGTTCGACGCGTCGGACGCGGCGGAGCCGTGGCGGGTGTCCCTCGACGACCTCGCGTTCCTGCAGTTCACGTCGGGGAGCACCTCGCGGCCCAAGGGCGTGATGGTGACCCACCGCAACCTGACGGTGAACAGCCACGCGATCATGTTCGACGGGCTGCGCTCCACCCCGGAAGATCGCGGGGTCAGCTGGCTGCCGCTCTACCACGACATGGGGCTCATCGGCTTCGTCATCGCGCCGCTCTACGCGCTCGTGCCGGTGCTGTTCCTGCCGACGACGGCGTTCATCCGCCGCCCCTCCCTCTGGCTCGACGCGATCCACAGGTTCCGCGGCACGATCACGTTCGCCCCGAACTTCGCCTTCGCCCTGGCGACGCGCGCCGTCACCGAGGCGCAGGCGGGCCAGTGGGATCTCTCCTGCCTGCGCGCGCTCGGGTGCGGGGCCGAGCCGATCCAGGCCGACGTGCTCCGCGCGTTCCTCGATCGCTTCGGCAAGCAGGGGCTCCGCCCGGAGAGCATCCTGCCGTCGTACGGCATGGCCGAGGCCACGCTGGCGATCACCTTCAGCGACCTCGCGGCCCGGCTCACCACCGACCGGGTGGACGCGAAGGCGATGCAGTCCGGCAAGGCGCGGCCCGCGAACGGCGGCGCGTCGCTGGAGCTCGTCTCCTGCGGCCGCCCCCTCCCCTGCCACGAGCTCATCATCGCGGGGCCCGACGGCGCGCCGCTCGGCGAGCGCGAGGTGGGCGAGATCTGGGTGCGCGGCCCGAGCGTCGCCGCCGGGTACTTCAACGAGCCGGAGGCGACCAAGGCCGCGTTCGGAGGGGGCTGGCTGCGGACAGGCGATCTCGGCTATACCGTCGCCGGCGAGGTGTACCTCTGCGGCCGCTCGAAGGATCTCATCATCCTCGGCGGCAAGAACTATTTCCCCCAGGACATCGAGCGCGTCGCCTCCTCCGTGGAGGGGGTGCGCGAGGGCCACTGCGTCGCGTTCTCGTGCCTCACGGCGTCGGGGGCCGAGCGGGCCGTCGTCGTCGCCGAGGTCAAGCGCGGCGTGGCCGGCGTGGCGCAGGCGATCCTCCAGGCGGTACGCGCTCAGCTCGGCGTCCAGCTGTCCGAGGTCGCGCTCATCAAGCGGGGGACGCTGGCCAAGACGTCGAGCGGCAAGGTGCGGCGCCGCGAGATGAAGCGGCGCTTCGAGGCCGGCGAGCTCGAGGTCGCCTCGGACGTTGACGAGGGCGTCACGCCCTCCCCCCAAGCCGACGCGGTCCGCGCGAGCGGAGCGACGGCGCGAACCGAAGGGGGCCGCGCGGGCGGCGCCCCGGCACGTGTCGAAGGAGTCATCGATGGGATCCAGTAAGGCCGAGGTCGAGGTCAGCTACGACGTCTCGAACGAGTTCTTCAGGCTGTGGCTCGACGAGCGCATGAACTACACCTGCGCCGTCTACGAGTCCCCCGAGCAGTCGCTCGAGGCCGCGCAGCTGAACAAGCTCCGGATCCTGTCGGACTTCGCCAAGGTGGGGCCCGAGAAGAAGGTCCTCGACATCGGCTGCGGGTGGGGCGCGGCCCTCGAGTACGTGGCCTCGACGCGCGGCGTGAAGCGCGCGGTCGGCGTCACCCTGTCCACCGCGCAGGCCGCGGAGGTGAACGCCCGCAAGATCCCCGGCGTCGAGGTGATCGGCGGCGATTTCCGGACCTTCGCGACGCCCGAGCGGTTCGACAGCCTGATCTCGATCTGCATGATCGACCACCTGTGCTCGCCGGAGGAGGCGCGCCAGGGCAAGGCGATCGACATCTACCGGGCGTACTTCAAGAAGGCCTGGGAGCTCACGAACAAGGGCGCCTGGTTCGGCCTCCAGACGATCCTCCGCAACCGGACGCCGCGGATGACGCCCTGGGGCGGGCTCCCGGCCGGCACGAGGCAGGAGCTGGAGGACATCTACTTCGTCACCAAGGAGATCTTCCCCGGGGGCTTGAACCCGCGGCTCGAGGACATCATCCAGGCGGCGAACCCCTACTGGGAGGTGATGCAGGTGAACACGCGGCGCGAGCACTACCAGCGCACCACCGCGGAGTGGCTCCGCCGGCTCAGGCTGAACGAGAAGACCATCCGGTCGACGTGGGGGGACAAGGTCTTCGACGACTACGATCGTTACCTGTCGACGTGCGTGAACGCGTTCGACAAGCACTACAGCTCCCTCGCTCAATACGAGCTTCGCAGGATCGACTGAACCATGACGGACAAGACCAATCTGCTCGAGATGTTCAAGACGGTTGCCGCCCGCGTGGACAAGCGCGAGTTCCCCAACGTCACCGCGGCGTCGGTGATCACGGAGCTCGGCATCGACTCGCTCTCGATGATGCAGATCGTCGGAGAGATGGAGACCGAGCTCGGGATCATGATTCCGGACGAGGATCTGGTCGAGCTCATCACCGTGGGCGACCTCTGCAAGAAGGTCGGGGAGCGGCTGGAGGCGGGCGCATGAGCCGGCTCGAGGAGAAGATCTTCCGGGAGTACATGACGTTCTTCGAGAAGGCGGAGCGCGAGCGCCGCTGGAACATCTTCGAGGACATCCCCTGGGACCGCGTGAACAAGGAGGCGAGCGAGGAGCTCGCGCTCTGCGCGGAGACGTTCTGCTCGGTCGAGATGTACCTGCCCGACTACGTGTCGAACGGGATCAACCTCGTGCGCAGCTACTTCGGCCAGGCGTGGTTCCAGGCGAACTGGGCCTACGAG
This sequence comes from Sorangium sp. So ce296, assembly GCF_051529605.1. NCBI lineage: Bacteria > Pseudomonadati > Myxococcota > Polyangiales > Polyangiaceae > Sorangium > Sorangium sp. So ce296. The sequence goes on along the minus strand of NZ_CP150325.1, from coordinate 10,626,412 downwards.
GAGTCGAAGCACTCGCTCACGCTGATGCAGTACCTCCTCAGGTCCGGCAAGCGCACCGAGGAGCAGCTCACCGATCTGCAGCACCAGATCTTCGCGAAGAAGTGGGACCTCCCGTTCCACACGCCGCGGCAGATGACGTTCTACGGCTGCGTGCAGGAGATGGCGACGTTCGTCATCTACGTGAAGCACCGGGAGCGGGCGGCGGCGGAGGGCGACGAGTGCCTGCGGGCGATCTACGACTACATCGCCCGCGACGAGATCGCCCACTGCCGCTTCTACCAGAGCGTCATCAAGGTGCTGCTCGAGGAGGACCGGCAGGGCACGCTCGCCGACATGGCGCACGTGTTCGCGAACTTCGAGATGCCGGGCGTCGGGATCGTCCCCGACTACGACTCGCGCATCCTGAAGATGCGCGAGGCGGGCGTCGATCGGAACGTGTTCATCCAGAAGGTCTACATGCCGATCCTCAAGTACCTCGGGGTGGGCCGGCACGAGATGCTCGCGGCCCAGCGCGCCGCGCTCGATCTGCGCCGCGGCGGAGAGCGCCGCCGCGACACGTCGATCGAGGCCCTCGCGATCGCCCCCAACCTGAACGACGCCGCCCCGCAGGCGCTGTCCGCCTGAGCGCGTCCGCCCCTCGCTGAACCCCTTCCCCCTTCCCTGCAACGAGCACGAGCAGTCCCATGCGAAGGCGCGTCGTCGTGACCGGGATCGGCGCCGTCTGCCCGCTGGGCAACGACGTCGCGACCACCTGGCAGAACCTCCTCGCCGGCCGATCCGGCGTCGACTACATCCGCGATTTCCCCGTCGACAAGCTCCGCAGCGACATCGCCGCCAGCGTGAAGGGGTTCGACGTCGGGAAGTACCTGTCGCCCAAGGAGGCGGACATCTACGGCCGGGTGACCCACCTGAGCCTCGCGGCCGCGGTGGAGGCGCTGCGCGAGGCGGGCATCGCGCCGCTCCAGCGCGCCCCCGCGGCGGACGACGAGGCGGCGGAGGGCGCGGCGCCGCGCGCGGCGGGCGCGGCGCCGACGGGCTCCGCGGCGCCGGGCGACGGCGGCCTCGACAGGACCCGCGTCGGGTGCCTGATGTCGACCGGGATGGGCTCCGTCGAGATCTTCGAGGAGCAGATCGCGAGGAGCGCGGCGCGCGGCCCGAGGGCCGTGTCGCCTTACTTCATCCCGGGCGTCATGCCGAACGGCGCGGCGGCGCTCATCGCCATGCGCTACGGGCTCATGGGGCCGTCGTACAACCTCGCGAGCGCGTGCGCGACGGGCACGCACTCGATCGCGACCTCGGCCCTGCTGATCGAGGCGGGGGAGGCCGACGTGATGGTCGCGGGGGGCGCCGAGGCCGCGACGCGGCTCAACACCGTCGCGGGGTTCGGCAACGCGAAGGCGCTCGCCAAGGCGGTCGACGGCGACCCGGCGCGCGCGAGCCGCCCGTTCGACCGGCGGCGCCAGGGCTTCGTGATGGGCGAGGGCGCTGGGGCGCTCGTGCTCGAGGAGGAGCAGCACGCGCGGGCGCGCGGCGCGAGGCCGCTCGCCGTCGTGGCCGGCTTCGGGATGACCACGGACGCCGAGCACCTCACGCGGCCGCACTCGGAGGGGCTCGGGCTCGCGCTCTCGCTGGAGCGCGCCCTCGCCAGGGCGGGCGTCGCGCCGCAGGCGATCGGGTACATCAACCCGCACGCGACCTCGACGCCGCAAGGCGACGCCGCCGAGGTGCTCGCCCTGCGGCGCGTCTTCGGCGAGCGCCTCCCGCGCATCCCGATCTCGGCGACAAAGTCGATGATCGGGCACCTGCTCGGCGGCGCCGGCGCCGTGGAGACGATCGCGGTCGTGTGCTCGCTGCGCGATCAGCTGCTGCACCCGTCGATCAACGTGGATGAGCTCGATCCGGGGTGCTCCCTCGACATCGTGCGCGAGCGCCGCTCGGTCGACCTGCGTCACGCGGTGAAGTGCTCGGCGGGCTTCGGCGGGCACAACTGCGCGCTCGTGCTGGAGCGCGCGTAGCCCGACGCGGCCTCGCCCGCCGCCGCCCGCCGCCCGGCTGGCGGTCCCCTTCGCCCGGCGCTAGGTGGGCCTCATGGCATCCCCCACGAACCGGCTCGCGAGCGAGCCCTCGCCGTACCTCCTGCAGCACGCGCACAACCCGGTCGCGTGGTACCCGTGGGGCGCCGAGGCGCTCGAGCTCGCGCGGCGCGAGGACAAGCCGATCCTGCTGTCCATCGGCTACGCCGCCTGTCACTGGTGCCACGTGATGGAGCGCGAGTCGTTCGAGGACGAGGCGATCGCCCGGCGCATGAACGAGCTCTTCGTGAACATCAAGGTCGACCGGGAAGAGCGGCCCGACCTCGATCACATCTACCAGCTCGTCGTGCAGCTCATGGGCCGGAGCGGCGGCTGGCCGCTGACCGTGTTCCTCACCCCCGACCAGCGGCCCTTCTTCGCGGGCACGTACTTCCCGCCGAGGGACAAGCGCGGCATGCCCGGCTTCCCGAAGGTCCTCGACGCCGTCGCCGACGCCTACAGGAACCGGCGCGGCGACGTCGAGCTCCAGGCAATGGAGATCACCGAGGCGATCGAGCGCGTGCAGCGAGCGCCGGCGAGCGCCGCAGCGGCCGCGAGCGCCGCGGAGGCGGCGAGCGCCGTCGATCTCGCCTCGTCCGACCTGCTCCGGCGCGCGTCGCGGCAGCTGCTCGCGCGGTTCGACAACCGCCACGGCGGCATCGGCACACGGCCGAAGTTCCCGAACACGATGTCGCTCGACGTGCTGCTCCGCCGCGGCGTGCTGGAGGGCGATCGCGTCGCGGCGGAGAGCGTCGAGCTCGCGCTGGACCGGATGCGCGACGGCGGCATCTGGGACCACCTGCGCGGCGGCTTCCACCGCTACTCGACGGACGAGCGCTGGCTCGTGCCCCACTTCGAGAAGATGCTCTACGACAACGCGCTCCTCCTGCGCCTGTACGCCGACGGCTTCCGCGCGTTCAAGAAGCCGATCTACGCGGAGACGGCGCGCGAGATCGTGGGCTACCTGTTCGCCGAGATGCGCGACCCGGAGGGCGGGTTCTACGCGTCGCAGGACGCCGACTCCGAGGGGAGCGAGGGCAAGTTCTTCGTGTGGACGCTCGACCAGCTGCGCGCGGCCGTCGGCGACGATCCGCTCGCGTACGACGTGGCCCGCTTGGTCTTCGGCGTCACCGAGGAGGGCAACTTCGAAGACACCGGCGCGACGGTGCTCTCGCAGCACCGCACGCTGGAGCAGGCCGCGGCGATCCTCGACGCGGGCGCCGGCGGGGGCTCCGCGGCGCACCTCGATCGGTGCCGCGAGGCGCTCGCGCGCGCCAGGGCCAAGATGCTCGCCGCGCGCGAGGCGAGGCCCCGGCCGGCGCGCGACGACAAGGTGCTCGCGAGCTGGAACGGGCTGCTCATCGGGGCGCTCGCCGACGCGGGCCGCGCCCTGGATGAGCCCGCCTGGGTCGAGGCCGCCGCGCGCGCCTTCGCGGCGCTCGAGCAGAAGCTCGTGCGCGGCGGCCGCGTCGGCCGCTACCTCAAGGACGGCGCGCCCGCGGGCGCGAAGGCAGCGGGCGGCGACGGCGCGGCCGACGTACGGCCGGGCTTCCTGGACGACCAGGCGTACCTCGGGAACGCGGCCCTCGATCTCTACGAGACCACCTCCGACCCGCGCTACGTCGGCGTCGCGCGCGCGATCGCCGACGCGATGGTCGCGCACCACTGGGACGACGCCGCGCGCGGGTTCTTCTTCACGCCGGACGACGGCGACGCGCTCATCGCGCGCACGCAGGACATCTACGACCAGGCCGCGCCGTCGGCCACCTCGATGGCGGCGCTGCTCTGCCTGCGCCTCGCCGAGATCGCCGACGAGCGCTACCTCCCGCCGGCAGAGCGGCAGCTCGAGGCCCTCGCCCCGGCCGCCATCGAGAACCCCTTCGGGCTCAGCCAGACCGTGTGCGCGCTCGATCGCCTCGCGCGCGGCAGCGTGACGGTCGTCGTGGTCGGCGAGGCGGGCTCGGCCGCGGCGGGCGAGCTCGCGCGCGAGGCGTTCAAGGCTTACCTGCCGAACCGGGCGGTCGTGCTCGTGGATCCGGCGCGCCCGGAGACCGCAGCAGCGGCGCAGGTCGTCGCCGAGGGCAAGCCGGCGCGCCCGGGCGCGGCCGTCGCCTACGTCTGCCGCGGGCGGACGTGCTCGGCGCCGGTGACGACGCCGGCCGAGCTCAAGGCGCTGCTGGGGTGACGCGACACGCGCTGAGCTCGCACGGCCCGCGCGCCGGGACGCTCGAGCAGGAGCATCCGGACACCGGGCCTGGCGCGTGGGTCTGCGCGCAGCCGCGCCCGACGCCCTCGGCGCGGGCCTCGGCCTTCGAGCAGACCTCCACGTCGAGCTTCGCGTCGGCGTCGAAGTCGGTGACGAAGGTGCAGCTGCAGCGATAGGGCGTGCCCTGCTCCGGGCCGCACGCGGACGCGAGGACTGCACACAGCAGAACGCCCGCGCGCGCCGCCCGGATCTCGGACCTAGGGCGTGACCGTGCCGCCACTGTTGCCGCCGCCGGAAGCCTTGTTGCCGCCGGTGTTGCTCTCCCGGATGTGGAACTCGACGCGCCGGTTCTTCTGGCGCCCGGCCTCGGTGTCGTTGGTCTCGATCGGCCGCCGCGGCCCGAAGCCCGCCGCCGTGAGCCGCGCCGGGTCGATGCCGCCGCGCTCGATGAGGTACGTCCTCACCGAGTGCGCGCGGTCGTTCGAGAGCCGCTCGTTGAGCTGATCAGACCCGCGGTTGTCCGTGTGGCCCTCGATCGCGACGAGCGTGATCTCGGGGTTCACCTTGAGCAGCCGGACGACCTCGTCGAGGATGCCGTAGCTGTTCGGCAGGATCCGCGCGCTGCCGGTCGCGAACTGCACCTGCTTCAGGATCTGGATCTCGCTCGAGCCCGTGATGCGGCGGATGAACTGCGGGCAGCCGTTCTTCGCCGGCTCCGGGCTCGGCTCGCCCGGCTCCTTGGGGCAGGCGTCCTTCGCGTCCGGGATCTTGTCCTCGTCGGCGTCGTCCTCCGGGCAGCCGTCGGCGTCGTTGATCTTGTCGAAATCCTCGGGCTCGTCCGGGCACTTGTCGCTGACGTCGGGGATGCCGTCGCCGTCGCGATCGGGCAGCGCCGGGCAGCCGTCGCTGGGGTTCGGCGGCTTGTTGTCCTCGGGATCGGTCGGGCAGAGGTCGATGTCGTCCGGGTAGCCGTCCTTGTCCGTGTCCGCGGCGCGCGGCGGGGGCGCCTGGAAGCGCCTGCCGGGCGACATGGGCTCGACGTCCGAGATGCCGAACGCGTAGCCGATGACCCCGGTCACCCGGAAATCCGGCGCGTAGCCGCCGGTGAGCCGCGTTCCGCCGCCGACCCCGAGCCACGCCTTCTTCCGCTGATCGAGGGCGAGCCGCCCCTCGGCCATCCACTCGAGCGGGGTGTTGTCCCCGTCGAACGTCGTGCCCCGACCGAGCCCGGTCGATCCGAAGAGCTGCGCGCCGAGCCGCAGGGTCCCGTTCCGCAGCGGGACGAAGCCGCCGATGCCCCACCGCCACTCGTGCGACACGTCGAAGTCGTTGACCGAGGCGTACGGCCGGAAGTGCACCCCGGTGTTCAGCACGAAGAACATGCTCTTGAGGTCGATCTCGCCCGAGAGCCCGATCAGCGCGCTCGTGCTCTTGTCGCCGGCGAACGAGAACCTGTGGCCCGTCGGCACCCACGCCGCCGCGTTGACGCCGAGCTTGAAGAAGCGATCGTCGGACCGGTACAGGATCGCCCGCGCGTCGAGCCGCAGGTCCATGATCGCGGCGGCCGACGGGCTCGCCGCGTCCTGCGCGCCGGCGATGGTCGAGTCGTTCGTCTGGTTGCTCGTCTGGAAGGCGATGAACGGCAGCCCCACCTGGACGCTGAAGCGATCGAGGAACTCGACGCCCCCGTTGAGGTACCCGATGAGCTGCGAGGACACCGGCGCGCCGTAGTCCCGGCTGAACCGCTCCGCGGCGTGCTCGTCGTCCAGCATGTTCTCGACCCGGAAGGGATTGAGGCCGAAGCCGAGCCCGAACTGACCGAAGAAGCGCGTGTCCGGCGCCACCTGCGGCCGCCAGAGCGCGATCGAATCCTCGGGAGCGCCGGCCATGTAGAGCCGGTCCAGGTAGAACGTCCTGGTCTGCGCGCTCGCAGGGAGCGCGCTCAGGAACAGGGCTCCCGCCGCAGCAGCGCCCAGCGCGCGTCGCCCGACGCCCCGCGCAGTCACGTGCTGCTTCTCCCCCACATGTCCACCGGTGCGCGTCAAATTCCCTCCTGTGACCCCTTGAGAACGGCCGTCGCGGTCGATCGGAGGCTACACGCTAACCCAGGTACCTAGAAAGGTGAGAGAGAACGGCGAACCGAGGCAACGCCGCGTCGTCTGGTGTTGACCTGGGCCGAACGTCGTGCTTTCTTGCGCGCCCGCTTGACGTGCGGCCAGGTCGCCGCCGTTCGCGGTCCAGAACGCCAAGGGACGACCAGCCATGAAGCGCACTTACCAGCCCCACAATACTCGCCGCGCCCGGACCCACGGCTTCCGTGCGCGTATGGCGACCGCCGGCGGTCGCAAGGTCATCAACAACCGCCGCCGCAAGGGCCGCGCCCGGCTCGCGCCTACCATCTACAAGAAGTAACGCAAGCGTGATGGCGACAGCGCATCCGCGCTCGTCGGCGTCCTCCTCCTCGTCGTTCCCGCGCGGGCGCCGCATCCGCAAGCGGGCCGATTTCGTCCGCATCCAGAACGGCGGTCAGCGCGTCACCACCCGACACCTGCTGATCCTCGTCGCGGCCCCGAACGACGCGGCGGCGCGCGGCGCGGGATCCCGCCGCGCGCCGCTCGCCCCCGAGCCCGTACCGGGGGCGCCTCGGCTGGGCCTCGTCGCCTCGCGCAAGGTCGGCGGCGCCGTGGCCCGCAACCGAGCGAAGCGCCTGCTCAGGGAGGCGTTCCGGAGATTCCCGGAGCTCTTCCCGGAGCGCGTCGACATCGTGATGATCCTGCGCACCGGCGCCGGTGCGCTCGGCCTCGACGACGTGCTCGCGGAGCTGCGTAGCGTGGTCCCGGTGCTCCGGCGCAAGGCACGGGACGCGCTCGCCGGCGGGCCTCCCGCGCCCCCCACCACTGCGCGCGGCGCGCCCCCCGCCGCTGCGCGCGGCGCGGCCCCGGCCACGGACGAGCGCGGCGCAGAGGATCCGACAGGCCGATGACGTAGCTCACCTTGCGCCGTGGTGCGCCGGGCCCCAAGCTCCCCGCTCATCCACGGGTCACCGCATGCTGGCGAAGCTCCTCCTCGCGCTGATCCGCGCCTACCAGATGACGCTCTCCAAGGTCATCGTGGCGTTGGTGGGCCCGGTCTGCCGGTTCGAGCCCTCGTGCTCGCGCTACGCCGCCGCCTGCATCGTGGGTCACGGAGCGCTTCGGGGGAGCTTGCTTTCGCTCAAGCGACTGTGTAGGTGTCACCCGTTTCATCCGGGCGGGTTCGACCCTCCGCCACCACCTCGTCTTCGCCGTGGCGCGGCGGCTCGGGCGCCAACGCCACGGGACGCTGACCCGCGGGATACGGCACGCTGTTCGTCTACTGGCACGGAGCTCGCCTCGGTCGCCTCGCCCCCCCGGCGAGCGGGCTCCAGCGGCCGGGTCACTCTCATGGACTAATCCCGCTCGACCATCGACACGGCCCCGGCGGCACGGCGCCCGACACCCCGCGGGGCGAAGCCCGTCCGGAGCGACCCTGGGCAGCCTCGTGAGGTGTCACGAGACGCCAGCAGCGAAGGGCGCGGGCTCGAGATCCTGGGATCGACGAAGGACTTCATGGAACGCAGCAATATCGCCAAATGGCTGTTCCTCGGCCTCGCCATCATCCTGTTCATCCAGTTCGGCAAGCCGCTCCTCTTCGGTGAGAGCGCGGAACAGCTCCAGCCGCTCGACGTCAACGACAGCACGGCCCCCGCGGAGCGCGCCCCCGCGGAGGCGTGCGTCATCGACGGAGATCGGTTCAAGGCCGAGCTCTCCACGCGGGGCGGGTCGGTCCGGCACATCTGGATGACCGACCCGAAGTACACGACGGGCAACGGCGAGCGCAGGCCGATGGACCTGGTCACGACCTCGCTCGAGTCGCGGATGCCCCTCCGGACGGATCTGCGCCTGCCGGGCGGCAACGCGCAGCAGGTGCCGTTCGACGACCTCGACTGGAAGCTCGCGGCGCAGGACGGCAAGAGCTGCACGTTCACCTACAGCGACGACGCGACGAGGCTCACCAAGGTCGTCGCCGCCACCGGGCGCCCGTACGAGCTGTCGCTGCAGGTGACGGTCGAGAACCTCGCCCAGGAGCCGCGCAAGCACCGGTTCGCCGTCGAGCAGACCGCCTGGCGAACCCAGAAGGAGACCGAGGGCCACCTCGGCCTGATCTCCGAGTGGATCACCGAGACGGTCGCCGCGACCGACCAGACGACCGAGCGCCAGCACCCCGACGCCTTCGAGCCCGGCGACTTCAAGGACAAGGAGTTCACGGCCGAGCGCTGGCGCCGCACGCCGGGCAACGCGCGCTTCGTCGCGGTCTCGAGCAGCTACTTCAGCAAGATCGCGATCCCGCTCGAGGGGCCCGGGAAGCCGGTGGCCGAGACCCAGATCGAAGAGATCTGGGACACGTCGAAGTTCCAGCAGAAGGCCAAGGACCCGAGCCACGGGCACGTCTACCGCGCGCGGCTCGCCTTCCCCGAGCACGAGCTCGCGCCCGGCGGCGCGGTCACCTACAAGGCCCTCTCCTTCACCGGCCCGAAGGAGCGCGACCTGCTCGGCGCCGTGGGCCACGGGACCAGCGAGGTCATCAACCTCGGCTGGTTCTCGCCGATCGCGAAGCTCCTCGTCTCGTACCTCTACGTCCTCTACCGCGCCGTGGGCAGCTGGGGCTGGGCGATCGTCCTGCTCACCATCACCGTCCGGCTCCTGCTCTTCCCGCTGAGCATCCAGCAGATCAAGAGCGCCGCGGCGATGCGCAAGCTCAAGCCGGAGATGGATGAGCTCAACGCGAGGTACAAGGACGACGCCACCCAGCGCGGCCTCGCGATGCAGGAGCTCTGGCGCAAGAACAAGGTCGCCAACCCCGTCATCGGCTGCTTCCCGATGCTGCTCCAGATGCCGGTGTGGTTCGCCCTCTACACCGCGCTCCAGACGGCGGTGGAGCTCTACCACACGCCGTTCGGCCCCGTGATCCCGGACCTGTCGGCCCCGGGGAAGTACTTCATCATCCCGATCGTCCTGGGCGCCTCGAGCTTCATCCAGCAGAAGCTCATGCCCCCGCAGGGCGACCCTGCGCAGCAGAAGATGATGATGTACCTCATGCCCGGCATCTTCACCGCGATGATGCTCTTCCTCCCGGCCGGCCTCGGCGTTTACATGTTGACCAACACTTGGCTCGGCATCGGCCAGCAGGTGCTCGTCGAGCGGTACCTGAAGGCGAAGAACGATCGGGCCGGCGGCATCGAGGTGCGAGAGATCGCGAGCGCGGAGCCCCAATCCGCGATGAAGAAGACTCAGGGCGACGACAAGTCGGCGCCTGCTCTCGGAAAGGGAAAAGCACGTGTCCGTGGATAGTGAAGCTGCCGAAAGGGGAATCGACGCGGCGGACGTCGATGTCGACGCAGAGGCGCAGGGCGCTGGAGACGCGGCCGAGTTCGAGGAGGACGGTCGCGCCGACATCGCGCTCGACTTCGTCATCGATGTGCTCGCGGCGATGGGCATGGACTGCACCGTCGACCTCCTCGAGAACGAGGAGGAGGATCCGCCCGAGGAGATCCGCCTCGAGATCGAGGGGAAGGACGCAGGTCGCGTGATCGGCAAGAAGGGGCAGACGCTCGCGGCGCTGCAGTTCCTCGCCAACCGCGTGATCAACCGGCCGGGCAAGAAGCGGCGCCACGTGATCATCGACGCCGAGGGCTACCGGCAGCGCCGCGAGGACACGCTCTCCTCCATGGCCCGCCGGCTGGGCAAGCAGGCGGTCGAGGAGGGCAAGATCATCACCTTCGAGCCGATGAACCCGCAGGACCGCCGCGTCGTCCACCTGGCCCTGGCGAAGTTCCCCGGCGTCGTCACGAAGAGCGACGGCGAGGGAGAAGCCCGCCGCGTCCAGATCATCCCCGTCCGCCGTTGAGCGGCCGATGAGCCACACGGAGACCGAGCGCTCGCGAGAGCGCGCACGTGCTCCGCGACCGGCGTTGACACAGGATCGCCCGCATGCATAATGCCGCACCTCTCCGGTACCCCCCGGGGAGGCGCGCGGGCCACGCTCGCGCCCCATGCTCCCGGAACCGCAACCGGGCAAGCATCTGTGTCATGGCGTGATGCACCGGGCCGCGCGCGGCCCCCGCTCCGCCGGACACAGTCCACGAACTGCGGCGGCCCTGCCCCCTTGAGCACGGGACCGCGAAGACGGATCCCCGACCCCTTGAAGGATTGACCGACCATGCAGACCTCGAACATCCTCGCGAAGATCGAAGCGCCCCTGTTCCGCGAGGGGATCCCGGATTTCCGCGTCGGCGATACGGTGCGCGTCCACTACCGGATCGTCGAGGGCGAGAAGGAGCGCATCCAGGTGTTCCAGGGCGTGGTGCTGAAGCGCCACCGCGCCGGGGTCCGGAGCACCTTCACCGTCCGCAAGGTGAGCTTCACGGTCGGTGTCGAGCGCATCTTCCTCCTCCACAGCCCCCGCATCGACAAGGTCGAGATCGTCTCGCGCGGCGTGGTCCGCCGCTCGCGGCTCTTCTACCTGCGCAACCTCGCCGGCAAGGCCGCCCGCGTCCGCGACGCGAAGGATTGATCCGCGCCGGCCGGCGTCCCGGCCGCACAGCGCACGTTCCCGCAGAGCAGGAGGCCAGGGGAGCAGTCCGCCCCCTGGCTTGAGGCGCGCTGGCGTTCATGGCGCAGCGCCGCAGACGGCGCGCGCCGAACGGCGATGCGAGCAGGCGCGCGCGAGCCGCATTGCCGGTCTCAGGCAAGGATTCCCGCATACTTCTTCTTGATCCTCGGCCGAGCGCCCACGGTATGCTCGCGCCGCGGCGCCGCGGCGCCGCGAAACCCGAGAAGGATCACCATGCTCTGTCCGCGTTGCGGTGCGCCCGCGACCCCCGCCGATAAATTCTGCGCCGTGTGCGCCTCGCCGCTCGCCCCGTCCGGGCCCGGAGCGTTCGGGGCGCCGCCTCCGCCGCCGCCGCCTCCTCCTCCGCCGTTTCCTGCCCCTGGCTTCGGCTCGCCCCCCGAGCCCCCTCCCAACTTCGGCTCGCCGAGCGGCGGCTTTGGTCCACCGCCGCCGGCGCCCTTCGGAGCACCGCCGGGCTCGCCGCCCGGCTTCCCGCCGCTGCCCGAGAGCGCGTCGGGCTTCGGTCCCCCGCCGCCCTTCGGGTCGCCGCCCGGCGGCTACGGCGCTCCCCAGCCGCCTCCTCCGCTGCCGCTGAAGCCGCCGCCGTTCCCGCCGGAGCCGCCGATCTTCGGCGCCCCGGGCGGCAGCGGCGGCTTCGGCCCGGCCCCGAGCTTCCCGGAGCAGCCGCAGGGCGGCTATCCCGTCCCGCCGGTCCCGCGGCCCGGCTTCGGTCCTCCGCCGCAGCCGCAGGGCGCGCGCTGCGTGCAGGGGCACGCGATCCCGGCAGGCGGCTCGTTCTGCATGGAGGGCGGTCACCCGATCGCCCTCGACGGGATCCAGATGAGCGGCGACGCCTTCAACCAGACGGCGTACGCGCCCAACCAGCCGGGGCCGTCCGCGCCGCCGCCCATGCAGCAGGGGGGCGGCATCGGCGGTTACGGCGAGCCTCCGCCGGCCCAGCAGAACATGCCGCTGCCCGCGCCGCCGCCTCCGTACATGTCCTCCCCGCCGGCCGTGCGCCCGCCGACGCCGGCACCGCCGCGGGGCCAGGAGCGGCGCACCCTCGCGGGCTTCCTCGTGAGCTTCCAGGACGACCCGCTCGGCAGGTTCTGGCCGCTCTGGCAAGGCAAGAACTCGGTCGGCCGCGCCGAGACCGGGCAGAGGGTCGACATCGAGATCGCCCACGGGACGACCTCGACCCACCACGCGACGATCGAGGTCGACGGCGGCCGGATCGTCCTCGCCGACCTCGGCTCCACCAACGGGACGTTCCACAACGAGGAGGCGATCGGCTTCCAGGGCCGACGCGAGCTGCGCGATGGCGACAAGATCCGCTTCGGCGGGTTCAGCGTCATCGTGTTCAGCGTGGCCGCGCGGGCCTGACCGGCCCATCGCACGAGGAGAGGCGTTGCCGAGCCTGGCCCCCTTCCCCCGCGACGTTCGACCGGCACCTGGCGCCCCGGCCAGGCTGCGTGAAAACCAACCGGATAGCCGCCGCCAGCGCGCGGCGGCCGCCCCGCTCGCGCGGGGAGCGCTCCTCAGCTCCCTCGCGCTCGCTGGAGATCCCCACGCATGACTCCCTCTCATGACGCGACTCGCCCGATCCACTCCATGAGCGCCTCCGCCCGCCGCGAACGGCGCCGGGGCAAGGCCCGCCGCTGCGCTCCGCTGCTCGCCCTCGCCGCAGCCGTCCTCGCGCTCCTCGGCGGACAGCCCCGCGCCGAGGCCGCGCCCGAGGCGCACCTGCTCCGCATCGACCCGCGCGCGAGCACCGTGGACGGCTCGCCCGTGCTCACCACCGTGCTCGAGGTCGTGCAGAACAAGCGCCTCAGCGACATCACCCGCAACTGCGCCGCGCTCACGGGCGACGCGAACCTCGACTGCGTCGCCGACGCGATCGAGCAGCCGTCGGCGCTCTACTCGTCGTTCGACTTCCCGGAGAAGAACGCGATCTTCTCCGTCACGGTCGACGGCACGGACCTGCCGGCGAAGTTCGAGTCGAAGGCGCGGTGGGGAGACAGCGCCGGGCAGCCGGGCGTCGGGACGGCGTGGCTCATCCTGATCGACGCCGCGTCGAGCATGGGCACCCGCTTCGACGAGGCGAAGGCGGTCGCGAGCGCGTTCGTCAACGCGATGCAGCCGAACGACATCGTCGACGTGATCTTCTTCAACGATCGCGGCGTCGTCGAGGACTCGAAGTGGGTAGGCAACAAGCAGGCGGCGGCGCAGGCCATCGCCGGCGTGACGCGCACCTACCCGACGCAGGGCCGCACGCGCCCGCTCTTCACGATCATCAAGAACGCCGCGACCGACGCGTTCAAAGAGCTCGGCAACGCCGGCCAGGGTGTCTCGGTGCCGATGCACCAGGCGATGGTCGTCCTCTCGAACGGCTCGGCTGGCGCCGACCCGAGCTCGACCGCGGCGGCGTCGAACCTGCTCCGGGACTACCTCACGAAGGGGCGGTTCCCCGAGAACAACGACGTCCTGCCGAAGACGCCGGTGCCCGTCATCTCGATCTGGTTCCCGAGCCGGCTCGTCGAGGAGTTCACGGCGAACGCCCGCGAGTTCATGGAGGGGATGGCGAACACCGAGATCGGCGGCTTCTTCAGCGTGGTGCGCGACGGCCAGCAGCGGCGCGCGGCCAACCTCGTCAACGCGATCCGCACCCGCTTCAACAAGATGCACATCGTGAAGTGGCGGGTCTCGTGCGTCGCGCCGAGCATCACGCAGACGTTCAAGCTCGCCTTCGTCAACACCGATCCGCCGATCGCGGGCGACGCCACGTTCCAGAACGTCCCCGTCGGCATCGATCCCACCGCGTGGCCGCTCGACATCGACCGCGACGCGACCGATCGCGCCGCGAAGAAGACGCCGCTCTACCCCGGCGGCACGATCAAGATCTTCGGCAACTTCTGCTGGGGCGGCAACGCGCAGCGGGCCGAGATCTACATGATCCCGAAGAACCAGGCCGCGCCGCAGTCGCTGCAGGGCGGGAGCATCGAGGACGCGAGGAAGGCCCAGCGGACGCTGATCGACGGCGGGATGCGCGGCAAGGCGATCTCGGCCGGCGACAGCGTCGTCGAGTTCGAGCTGCCGGACACGGACAAGTTCCTCGTCGGCAAGGGCGACCAGATGACGGCGCGCCTCATCGTCTACGACAACCACGCGCGGCGGACGAGCGCGGTCACGGCCGACAAGATCCTCACGCTGAAGGCGAAGGAGGCGCCGCTGCCGTACCTCTTGATCGCGGGCGTGACCTTCGGCGGCGTCGTCATCGTGCTGCTGCTCGTCTCGATCTTCCGCGGCGGCGGCGGCCGCCGGCGCGGCGGGACGGCGGCCGCGGCGCCCCCGAGGCCCATCGTCGCGGGCGGCGGGTCGCCTCCGCCGTACGCGCCCGCGCCGCCTCCGCCGGGCGACTTCGGCTACGGCGGCGGGCCGATGATGGCGCCTCCGCCGGGCGGCGCCAGCCGCGCGACGCTCTCGGGGCCGGCGGGCATCTTCACCGTGCACCCCGGCGTCGAGGTGCGCGCGGGGCGCGACGGCGCCTCGTGCATGATCGCGCTCTCGGAGCCGCGCGTGTCCGGCACCCACGCGAGCGTGAAGCTCGAGGCCGGTCAGCTGTTCGTGCGGGACGAGGGCTCCAACAACGGGACGTACGTGAACGGCCAGCGCGTCGCCGCGGGCGTGTGGACGCCCGTGCCCCCCGGCGCGTCGTTGCGGTTCGGCCCGGTCGAGTTCAGCGTCCGTTTGGAGTAGCGTGTCCGGGGCCCGGCCTCACGCCCCAAGCGACGCCCCCTCATGATGCCCCCGACCGAGTCCTCCCCGCACCTCAAGATCGAGTTCGCCCAGGCCAGCGATGCGGGCCGGGATCCGAACAAGCAGGTCAACGAGGACGCGTGCGGCTACGCCGAGACCAAGTTCGGTTACCTCTGCGTCCTGTGCGACGGCATGGGCGGGCACTACGGGGGCAGCGAGGCGAGCCGCACCGCCATCAAGACCATCTTCGAGGTGATCGAGCAGACGCCGGCCGCGGTGGATCCGAGGGCGGCGCTCAAGGCCGCGATCGAGGAGGCGGGGCGCCGCGTCTATCAGCTGGGCGGGCCGGCGGAGAACCGCGTCCGCCCGGGCTCGACCGTCGTCGCGATGGTCCTCCACGACAGCGGCGTCGACATCGCGCACGTCGGCGACAGCCGCGCGTACGTGATCCGGAGCCACCAGATCTACCCCCTCACGCGCGACCACTCGATGGTGCAGGGGATGATCGACGCGGGCATGATCACGGAGGCCCAGGCGATCGGCCACCCCGACGCGAACAAGATCACGCGCGCCCTCGGGATGAAGCCGGAGGTGGAGGTCGAGGTTCGACCCGAGCCGATGGAGCTGTATCCGGGCGACGTGCTGATCCAGGCGAGCGACGGCCTCACCGATCTCGTGCTCGGCGCGGACATCCTCGGGTGCACGCGGCAGGCGCTCGCGTCGGGCTCGGTCGATCACGCCTGCAAGATGCTCGTGCAGCTCGCGAACCATCGCGGCGGTCACGACAACATCACCGTCCAGATGGTCCGGGTGCTCGAGACGGGCAGCCGCTCGCTGACGATCGCGCACGGGCCGCCGGGGGCAGACGGCGGCGGCGACGGCGTCGATCTGACGCGCGCGTCGGCTGGAGGCGCCGTGTCGCCCAGCGACGCGACGACCGTGGTCCCGACGGGCAACACCGGTGCGCCCGCCACGGCGCCGAGGACCACCGGCGACGGGCCCGCCTTGGCGCCGAGGACCACCGGCGACGGGCCCGCCTTGGCCCCCACGGCCACCGACAACGTCGCTCCTGCCCTGGTCCCGACGGCGACCGACAACGTGCACGCGCTGGTCCCGACGGCGACCGACAACGTCCCTGCCCTGGTCTCGACGGTGACCGACAACGCCGCTGCCGCGGCGCCAGCAGCCGCGAGCAGCGCGCCCGCCGTGGCGCCGACGCTCACCACCGGGGCCCCGGCGGTGCGGCAGACGGCCGCCGACAACGTCCCCGCCGTGGCGCAAACGCTCACCACCGGCGCTCCGGCGGTGAGCCCGACCGCCACGGACAACGTCCCCGCCGTGGCGCCAGCAGCCGCGAGCAGCGCGCAGGCGCTGCGCCCGACCATCGACAGCACGCCGACGGTGAGCCCGACGGCGATGGACGCCGGCCTGGCGCGGCCTGCGACGGTGCCAGGGAGCCCTGCGCCCGTGCCTCACGCGATCGCGCCGGACGCGCCCGCCGTGCTGTCTCCCCTCCCCCTGAGCGCTCCCGCGGCGGCCGCTCCGCCCCCGATGGCCCATGGCGCGCCACCTCACCCGGGTTCCTTCGGCGCTTCACCTCACCCCGGTGCCGCCTTCGGCCCGCCGCCTCACCCGGGTTCCTTCGGCGCCCCGCCTCACCCGGGCGCCGCCTTCGGCCCGCCTGGCGCCGCCCACGGCCCGCCGCCGCACCCGGGTTCCTTGGGCGCTTCACCTCACCCCGGCGCCGCCTTCGGCCCGCCTGGCGCCCACGGCCCGCCGCCGCACCCGGGTTCCTTCGGCGCCCCGCCCCACCCGGGCGCCGCCTTCGGCCCGCAGCCTCACCCAGGCGCCTCGCCTCACCCGGGCGCCCCGCCCCACCCGGGCGCCGCCTTCGGCCAGCCGCCGCACCCGGGTTCCTTCGGCGCCCCGCCCCACCCGGGCGCCGCCTTCGGCCCGCAGCCTCATCCGATCGACCCGGACGCTCCTCCTCCTTCGGTGGCCTTCGCTGGGCACCATGGCGCGGCGCCGGGAGGTCCCCCTGCCGCCGCCGCGCCGCACCTCGCCCCCGGTTCGCCGCACGCGCCTGGCTACGCCGCGACCGCGCCGCGCGCCGTGCCAGCGCCGAGCTTCTCCGGGCCCGTGTCCTCGTCCACGGCCTCGGGTATCCCGAGCACCGTGCGCGTCTCGCGCGGCGTCTACATCGCCGCCATCGCGTCGATCTCGGTCGTGGTCGTCGCGCTGATCGCCCTCCTGCTCTGGAAGCTCGCCGCGGATTGAGCCGAGCGGCGCGACGACGCCACCGCGCCCCGACGCAACCACGCGACCGACGCAACCGCCGCGGCGTGAACGGACGCGCGGACGAACGCTGCGGCGCGATGGGGCCGCGGAATGCAATTGAAGAAGGACAGGATTCCGGATTAGCCTAGCTCTCCGGAGGTTCCTCCATGCCTGGAGATCAAGAGCTCGAGGTCGGACACGACATGGAGGGCGCACCCGCGGACCTGGAAGACGAGCCCCCGTCGCCCCGTACGCTCTCCCTCGAGGAAGCCCGCGCCGGCTTCATGCTCCTCGACCTCTGATGCGCTGAGCCGCACGGCTCCCGGCCGCCGCCACGCGCCGCGCTGAAGCCCTGTTCGTCCAGCGACGAAGACCTCCCGCCGCTCCACACGCCCCACACCGCGCGACGAAAGCCACGCGCTCCCCACTCACGCACCCGGCCGCGAGCAGCGTCGCGGCGAGCGACGGCCGCAGCACGCGCCTCTTTCCTTGCTCTCCCCAACCGCCTGTGGTGAAACGCGGCCCGCATGATCCCGGGGCTAGGTAAACAAAGCATCACGATCGGCAGCGCCCCCACCTGCGATGTGGTGCTCGTCGCTCCCGGCGTCCTGCCCGAGCACGCGCGCATCGTCCACCAGGGCGGCGGCAAACTGCTCTTCCTCTGCGGCCAAGGGCCCGCGTCGGCCAACGGGCGGCCCCTCGCGCCCGGCGAGCAGGTCCCGTTCGACTTCCGCACCCAGTTCGTCGTCGCGCAGGCGCCGGTCCCGCTCAATCACCCGGCGATCACGCTGATGATGGCGTCGCCCGGCCAGCTCGCGCCCGCGCCCGGCCAGGTCGTGATCGGGCGAGACCCCACGCGCGCCTCCCTGGTGCTCCAGCACCCGAGCGTCTCGAGCCAGCACGCCACCGTCACGCTCGATCGCATGATGGTCATCGACCACAACTCGACGAGCGGCACCTACGTGGGCGCGCAGCGCATCGCCCCCGGCGCGCCGACGCCCATCGATCCGCAGGGCGCCGTCGCCTTCGGGCCCGTCCCGGTCCAGGTCAGCCTGCTCGTGCAGCTCGCCCAGGCGGCCCGGCAGTCGTCGCTGCCCGCCGCGCCCGGCGCGAGCGCCCTGCCGCCGCAGCCCGCCGCCGTCAGCTACACGCCGCCGCAGGCCGGCTACGCGCCGCCGCCGCAGCCCGCCGCCTCCGGCTACGCGCCGCCGCCCGCGCACGCGGCGTCGTCCGGGCCCGCCGCGGGCGCGCCCGGCAGGAAGAACAAGACGGTCCTCGGCCAGCTCGACTTCTCCGGCGGCGGGCCGAACGTCAAGAAGATCGGCCGCACCCCCGACAACGACATCGTGCTCGCCCACCCCCAGGTGTCGAGCCACCACGCCCTCCTCCACTCGATCAACGGGCAGCTCTACGTCGAGGATCGCGGCAGCGCCAACGGCACCTACGTCCGCGGCAACCGCATCGCGCCCGGCCAGAAGATCGCCGTCCAGAGCGGCGAGAAGATCTACATCGGGCCGATGCCCCTCCAGATCGAGATGGGGGGCGCGGGCGCGGTCGAGGTCGTCCAGGAAGAGTACGCCGCCGACCGGTGGGCAGGGCGCCCGCTCTACGAGATCGAGGCGTGGAGCCTCGTCCTCCAGGTCCCCGACCGGGACAACCCCCAGGAGCAGAAGACGCTCCTCGACAACGTGTCGTTCAAGGCGTTGCCGGGCGACATGATCGCGCTCATGGGGCCGTCGGGCGCCGGCAAGACGACGCTCCTGCTCACCCTGAACGGCTACCTGCCGCCGACGAGCGGCGTCGTCCGCATCAACGGCGAGGACCTCTACAACATCTACGACACGCTCCGCGGCTCCATCGGCTACGTGCCGCAGGACGACCTCGTCCACCCGGAGCTCACCGTCTTCGAGGCCGTCCGCTACAGCGCGAAGTTCCGACTCCCGCCCGACTACACCGAGGCCGAGATCGACGCGCGCGTCGAGCAGACCATCAAGGACCTCGGCCTGGAGGGCGTCAAGAACCTCCAGATCGGCAAGCCCGAGAACAAGATCCTCTCGGGCGGGCAGCGCAAGCGCGTCAACATCGCGCTCGAGCTCGTCACCGACCCCGTCATCCTCTTCCTCGACGAGCCGACCTCGGGCCTCGCCGCCGACGACACGACCGCGCTGATCAGCCTGCTGCACGACCTCACCAAGGCCACCGGCAAGACGATCATCATGACGATCCACCAGCCGGCGAAGGACGAGTTCGAGAAGTTCAGCCACGCGCTCATCCTCGGCTACGGCGGCATCCCGATGTTCTTCGGGCCGACCCGGCCCGACGCGTACCGCTTCTTCGGCAGCTGGAAGGAGCGGCACGGCCAGCCCAACGACGTCGACAACCCGCGCGACATGTTCGAGATGCTCGCCCTCCGCGAGCGCCCCATCTTCGATCAGCTCCGCGCGCGGGACCCGAACGCGTCGCGCGGCGAGGCGAGGCGGCTCGCGGCCCTCGAGTGGCGCAAGGAGTTCTTCAGCGACGGGAACCCGACGTACCGGCGGATGTACTCCGGCCGGCGGGAGATCGGCACCGGGCAGGGGCAGCGCGGCATCCCGGCCGGCCGCGCCACGACCAAGGGGCAGCTCGGCCTGCTCCTGTCGCGCTACTTCAAGGTGAAGAAGCGCGACATCGGCGGCACCCTGATCATGCTCCTCCAGGCCCCGATCATCGGCATCCTGCTCGCGATCGTGTTCGGCGGGCAGGAGAAGGCGATCCCGGCGTGGTGCCTCGGCGCCCTCCAGGAGCTCGGCCGACGCGCCGGCGGCGCGGATCAGAGCACCGACATCCTCAAGGGGATGGAGGTCACCACCGATCACACCGCGGCGATCTTCTTCCTCGTCGTCGCCGCGGTCTGGTTCGGGACCTCGAACGCGGCGCGCGAGATCGTCAGCGAGCGGGCCATCTACCTCCGCGAGCGCATGGTCAACCTGGGGCTCGTCAACTACGTGCTCTCCAAGTACCTGCTGCTCGCCGGGTTCTGCCTCGTCCAGTGCACGATCCTGCTCGCGATCGTGTTCTTCGCCCTCGGCTTCCACGGCGGCGCGCAGGCGTTCGCCATGCAGCTCGCCGCGCTGACCGCCACCTCGCTCAGCGCCGTCGCGCTGGGGCTCCTCCTCTCGACGGTGGTCGCCTCGTCCGAGGCGGCCATGGCGCTCACGCCGATCGCGCTCATCCCGCAGGTCGTCCTCGGCGGGCTCATGGTCCCGATGACGACCGTGCCGCACCTCCGGCCGCTCATGTACATCATCCCGGCGCGCTGGGGCTTCGAGGGCGCGATCGCGCCGGAGCGGCTCGCCGTCGCGGAGGACCCGGCCTGGGTCATCGATCTGCACCGCACGGACTCGAGCCCCGCGGACTTCATCGAGGGCGGCAAGTTCAAGTGCTCCATCGCGCAGATGGCCGCCGACAACTACGCGGGCGCGTGGGGCTTCACCACGTACGATCAGACCTGGATCCCCTTCGCGGTCCTCGCCGGGATGACCGTCATCATCCTCGTCACGCTCTGCGCGGTGCTCAAGCGGCGCGACCCGGTGTGATCTCGTGACGAAGCAGGAGCCGGCCCCCGCCCGCACCGATGTCGATGGCCCGCTCCCGGGCGCGCGCCCGCGAGGGCCGCGCGCCGCGGCGCTGCTCTCGCTCGCGCTCGCCGCGCTCTCGCCGGCCGCGGCGCGCGCGCAGCAGCAGGAGCAGCAGCAAGGCCAGCAGGGCCAAGGCGAGCCGCAGGCGCCCGAGGGCCCGACGAGCGTGCCCCGCGGCGAAGGCGGCGCGATCGTCACGCCGGCCGCCCCCACGGCCGCGCCGGCGGGGCGGGCGACGCCGCCGCGGGCGCTCAACTACACGCCCCCGGCGTACCCGCCCGAGGCCGAGAAGCAGGGGCTCGAAGGGTCGGTGACCCTGCAGCTCGACATCGATCGCAACGGGCGCGTGAAGCAGGCGGTCGTCGTCGAGAGCGCGGGGCACGGGTTCGACGAGGCGGCGGTCGCCGCGGCCCAGAAGCTCGAGTTCGAGCCCGCCCGCCGCGCCGACGGCACGCCCGCCGCGGCCCGCATCCTGTACCGCTACTCGTTCACCCTGAAGACGGCCGCGCCGCCGCCGGCCGCCGGCGAGCAGGAGAGGCCCGCCGAGAACCTCCGCGGCACCGTGCTCGCCAGCGGCGGCGACGTCCCGCTCGCCGGCGCCACCGTGTCGGTCGCGCGCGTCGCCGGCGCGGGCGCCGCGCCGCCGGAGCGCACGACCGACGAGGGCGGCGGCTTCGTCTTCGTCGATCTGCCGCCCGGGCGCTACCAGGTCACCGTCGCCGCGCCCGGCTTCGAGCCGCTCTCGGTCGAGGAGGAGATCGCCGCGGGCGAGCAGCTCGAGGTGAAGTACCGCCTCCTGCCCCGCGGCGAGGGCCTCGAGGTCACCGTCCGCGGCGACAGGCCGCCGCGCGAGGTCACGAAGCGCACGCTGGAGCAGCGCGAGATCAACCGCATCCCCGGCACGAACGGCGACGCGCTGCGCTCGCTCCAGAACCTGCCGGGCGTGGCGCGCCCGCCCACCCTCGCCGGCCTGCTGATCGTGCGCGGCTCGGGCCCGCAGGACACGCAGACCTTCGTCGACGGCACGCAGGTGCCGCTCATCTACCACTTCGGCGGCCTCTCCTCGGTCGTGCCGACCGAGATGCTGGAGAAGATCGACTTCTACCCCGGCAACTTCAGCGCGAAGTACGGCCGCGTGCAGGGCGGCATCGTCGACGTCGCCCTGCGCTCGCCGAAGGAGGACGGCGAGCTCCACGGCCTCGCGCAGATGGACCTCATCGACGCGCGCGTCCTGCTCGAGGGGCCCGTGCCGTTCCTCAAGAACACGCGCTTCATGGTGGCGGGCCGGCGGAGCTACATCGGCGAGTCGTTCGGCCCGGTGCTCGAGGCCGCGGGCGCGGGGGTGACGCAGGCGCCCGTCTACTACGACTACCAGGCCCTCCTCGAGACCGAGCCGACGCCCTCGTCGCGCCTCCGCCTCACCTTCTTCGGCTCGGACGACGCCCTCGAGCTGCTCCTCAGCGACCCGGCGCCCAACGAGCCGGCCCTCTCGGGCAACGTCGGGCTGCACACCGCGTTTCAGCGCCTGCAGCTCCGCTACGATCACGAGCTCACCGATCGCGATCGGCTCGACGCCGTGCTCGCGATCGCGCGCGACGACGCCGATTTCGGGGTCGGGCCGATCTACTTCCAGCTCGATCTCAAGACGCTCTCCGGCCGCCTCGAGTACGCGCGGCGGCTGTCCAAGGGCGCGGTCCTCAACGCGGGGGTCGACGTCTTCGCCGGCCTCTACGCGGTGAACCTCCGCGCCCCCGCGCCGAACCGCCCCGGCGAGCCGCCGAACCAGCCGTTCTCGACGCGCTCCCTCCAGGAGGTCTCGCGCGACGGCAGCTTCTTCTACCCCGCGGGCTACGTCGAGCTCGAGTTCGCCCCGAGCCCCCAGGCGAAGATCGTCCCGGGCGTGCGCCTCGACTACCAGGACCTCAACGAGCAGCTCACCGTGAGCCCGCGCGTGAACGGGCGCGTCGACGTGGTCCAGGGGTTCCCGCGGACGACGGTGAAGGGCGGCGTCGGCGTGTTCCACCAGCCGCCGCAGTTCCAGGAGGTGATCCCGCCGCTCGGCAACCCGGGCCTGAAGTCGACCCGGGCGCTGCACTACGCGGCCGGCGTCGAGCAGGAGATCACCCGGCACATCGAGGCGTCGGCCGAGGGGTTCTACAAGCAGCTCGACGCGCTCGTCGTCGGCGTGAACCGCCCCGGCTCGATCCAGCTCGACTACCAGAACGCCGGGTCCGGCAGGGTGATCGGGGGCGAGTTCCTGCTCAAGTACAAGCCCGACGATCGCTTCTTCGGCTGGGCCGCGTACACGCTGTCGCGCAGCACGCGGGTGCCCGGGCTCGGCGAGCCGGAGCGGCTCGTCTCGTTCGATCAGACGCACATCCTGACGGTGCTGGGCAGCTACCGCCTCGGCGACGGCTGGGAGTTCGGCGCGCGGTTCCGCCTGGTGTCCGGCAACCTGGTCACGCCCAACGTGTGCAACGTCAACGAGCTGAGCTGCGACGCGTACCGCACCAACGCGCTCTTCTACGCGCCCACCGGGACCTATACGCCGATCCCGTTCTCCGGCCCGAGCAGCGAGCGGCTCCCGCCGTTCCACCAGCTGGACCTGCGCCTCGACAAGTCGTGGAAGTTCAAGCGCTGGCAGCTCTCGGCCTACCTCGACGTGCAGAACGTCTACAACAACGGGAACAGCGAGGCGATTCAGTACAACTACAACTACACCGCCCGCCAGTACGTCACGGGGTTGCCCATCCTGCCGAGCTTCGGGCTGCGAGGAGAGTTCTGAGATGCGATCGACGCGGGCGATGAGCGGCGCGGGCGGCGCGGGCGGCACGTGCGGCACGTCAAAAAACGCCGGCGCGGGCCGAGGGCGCAGGTGGCGGCGCGCGGTGCTCGGGACGCTCGCGCTGAGCGCGCTCGCCGCGCCGGCGATCTCCTCCGGGTGCGTCGCGGGCTTCGACCCGCCGAGCCTCGTGAACGGCCTCCGCGTCTTCGCCGTGGTCGCCGACGTCGCCCCGACCGAAGCGCACCCGGACGCGAGCTCTTCGTACGCCTACCCCGGCGCTCAGGTCACCTTCAAGATCCACTACCAGGACGGCCTCGGCGGCCCCGAGGAGGGGTCGCGGCCGGTCTCGGTCTACTGGTTCGGCGGGTGCGAGAACCCGGTCGGCGACGACTACTACGGCTGCTACCCGCAGCTCGCGGAGCTCGCCCCGAAGATCGCTGCATGGGCAGAACAGCTCGAGACCAACCCGAACGCCCCGCTGCCCGAGCTCAACGGCGTGCCCATCGGCATCTTCAGCGACACGTACACGATCACCATCAGCGACAAGATCCTCGAGGGGCGCGAGGCGCCCGCCACGGGGGGCCCGCGATTCGGGAGCGCCTACGTCTTCTTCGTCGCCTGCACCGGGCAGCTCGGCGCGGTGGAGGACCAGGGCACCGGGCGCGCCGGGACCTTCCCCGTGGCCTGCTTCGACGCCGACGGGCGGAGGCTCGGCCCGGACAGCTTCGTGCCCGGCTACACGCAGGTCTACGTCTTCGAGGACAGCCGCGCGAACAAGAACCCGGAGATGCAGGGGCTCACCTTCGACGGCGACGAGATGTCGGAGGACTTCGCCGCGATCCCGACGGTGGAGCGCTGCCCCATCGACCGCGATGAGCGGCGCGACACGGGGTGCAGCGCGGAGGATCCGTTCACCGCCTGCACCACCCACGCGATCGACGCGATCATCCCGCCCAAGGTGGCGGAGGACGACCCCGACGCGAAGCAGAAGGCGCTGAAGGAGATCGTCTGGGTCAACTACTTCGCCGACATGGGCGACCTCGACGGGGGCATCAAGCTCGTGAGCGACGCGGCCAAGGGGTACCTCGGCGACCACGCCGTGACGTGGATCCCGCCGTCCGAGCCGGGCATCGCCACGATCACCGCGGTCCTCCGCGACGCGCGCGGCGGCTCGTCGGTCGTGCAGCGCCTCGTGCGCGTGAAGTGACGGCGGGCCTCACGGCGTGACGACGCGTGACGCCGCGGGGCCAGCGGCGTCACCCGCAGCCGGCCTCGATCTGCGAGAGCTGCTCGATGAGCTGCTCGGGGCCGCGCGCGGCGCACAGCGCGTCGGCGGCGTTGTGGCTGGCGAGCCGGGCGACCTGGGCGAGCAGCTCGAGGTGCGCGCGGCCGCCCTCGCCGCAGACGAGGACGACGAGCAGCCGGAGCGGGGCGCCGCCCGGCGTCGGCACCGCGAGCGGCTCGGCCAGCGTCGCGATCACGGCCGCGGGGCAGGCGCCGGCGACGATCGCGTGCGGGACCGCGACCCCGTTGCCGAGCACGGTGGGCGACTCGCGCTCGCGCCGCAGGATCTCCTGGGCGAGCGCGCTCGCGGCCAGCGCGCCGCCGGGGGGCGCGAGCCGGGACGCCGCGACGTCGATGACGTCCTCGATGTGCGCGCACGAGAGGTGCAGCACGATGCGCTCGGGCGTGAGCAGCCCGCTGAGCCGCCGCGCGGGCGAGACGCCGAACGGCGCGCTCACCGGGAACTCGGCGTCGACGAACGCCTTGATCCGCGCGAGCT
Source organism: Sorangium sp. So ce296 (assembly GCF_051529605.1). Lineage (NCBI taxonomy): Bacteria > Pseudomonadati > Myxococcota > Polyangiales > Polyangiaceae > Sorangium > Sorangium sp. So ce296. The sequence goes on along the minus strand of NZ_CP150325.1, from coordinate 10,601,286 downwards.
GCGGGCCGCTGAGGTTGCGGCGCGCGAGCTCGAGGAAGAGCGCGTTCGCCGCGGGGACGCGCTCGAGGTAGCGCGAGACGAGCGGCTCGACCTGGCGGCCGAGCTCGAGGAGCACCGCCGGCGGCAGCTCGAGCGCGCTCGCGATCGCGGTGAGCCGGTCGGGCGTGGGGATGGCGTCGTGCCCGTGCTCGACGCGGCTCAGGTAGGCGCTGGAGACGCCGATGCGGTGCGCGAGGGCGCGCAGGCTGAGGCCCGCCTCGACGCGGAGGAGCCGCAGCGCGGCCCCGAACTCGGCGAGCGCCCGCGCCCTCGAGGCGCTCTCGGCGTCGGAGACGGCCGGCATGGGGCTCAGGAGCGATCGGGCTCGCCCGCGAGGGCGGCCGAGAGGATCGGCGCGGAGGGCGCCGGGGCCGGGGCGCGGGCGGCGGCGGGCTCGTAGCTGCGCACGACGAGCAGCGAGGTCGGGCACCCCTGGATGACGTCCTCGGCGCGGATGCCGAAGCGGCGCTGCGCGAGGCCCCACTCGGCCCCGACGCCGACGAGGACGAGATCGTAGCCGCGCTTCGACTCCTCGAGGGCCGCGTCCGCGGGGGAGTCGTGCTCGACCACCTTGAGCACCACCTTGGCCTTGCGCAGCGAGCCGCCCTCCTCGCCCTCGAACACCTCGTCGACCGCGTCCTGCGCGCCGAGCGCGTCGCTGGACGCGCGCTTCGGCTTGACCACGTGGAGGATGGTGACGTCGGCGCCGACCTGCTGGGCGAGCCTGCGGGCGAGCGCGAGCGCCGCCTTGTCGTGCGCCGTGCCGTGGAACGGCACGAGCAGCTTGCGGACCGCGGTGAGCCCGCGATCGATGAGCACGCCGACGTCGGTGCGGGCGCCGCGCATGACCTCGTAGACGGTGCCGCCGAGCACGGTCTGGCTGAGCAGCGGCTTGTGCCAGCCGACCAGCACGAGGTCGGCCTGCTTCACGTCGGCGACGTTGCAGATGTCGTGGCTCGGCTTGGGCGACACGAAGGAGAGCGGCCGGACCTCGGCGCCGAGCTCCTTGGCCCGCGAGAGCAGCGGCGCGAGCGCGGCCGCGCCCTGCCGCTCGGGCGCCTGGTCGAGGTAGAACGAGCCGCGGTCGGTCGGCGGGATGAGGCGCAGGGCGTAGAGGCGCCTCGCCTCGGGGCCGTGGCCGGCGAGCGCGCTCGCGAGCGTCACCATGCCGGGGCCGGAGCGCTCGTAGGAGACGCACATGAGCACGGTGAACACGTCCGCCGCGACGGGCAGGGGCGTGCGCTCCGGGACGTCGGCGAGCTCCTTCGCGAGCTCCTCCGGCGGGTAGATCCAGCGCAGGAGCGGCGTGGTCATGAAGGTGGTGACCAGCGCCATGAGCACCATCATCGTGAACAGCGTGGGCGAGATGATGCCGAGATCGAGCCCGAGGTTCAGGACGATGAGCTCCATCAGGCCGCGGGTGTTCATGAGGATGCCGAGCGCGCTGGCCTCCCGCCAGCGCTGGCCGGTGAGGCGGGCGGCCACGGCGCTGCCGCCGAATTTGCCGGCGCAGGCGACCACGATGATGAGGCCGCACATGATCCAGCCGTCGGCCGAGTTGAGCAGGCCGATCTGCGTGCGCAGGCCGCTGTAGGCGAAGAAGAGCGGGAGCAGGAAGACGACGGCGAAGTCCTCGAGCTTCTCGGCCAGGCTGTGCGCGAAGCCGGTGCCCTTCGGCATGATCGCGCCGAGCATGAAGGCCCCGAACAGCGGGTGGATGCCGATCATCTCGGTCGTCCAGCTCGAGACGATGAGCAGGAGGAGCGTGACGGCGACGAGGTCCTGCGAGAGCCCTTCCTTGCTGGAGCCGCGCTCGCCGAGCCGGGCCAGGAAGGGGCGGACCACGAACATCATGCCGGCGATGTAGGCGACGGCGAGGACGGTGGTCCAGACGGCGCCCACGAGCCCGGTGGCGCGCGCGATCGAGACGACGAACGCGAGGATGCACCAGGCGGTGACGTCGTCGACGGCGGCGCACGTGATCGTGAGGGCGCCGACCTTCGTGCCCAGCAGGCGCCGCTCGGTGAGGATGCGCGCGAGCACCGGGAAGGCCGTGATGCTCATGGCCACGCCCATGAACAGCGTGAACGACATGAACGGCACGGAGCTCTGGGAGAGCCGGGGGTACAGGTACAGCGCGAGGAGGCCGCCCAGCGCGAACGGCACGACGATGCTGGTGTGGCTGATGATGACCGAGGCGTGGCCGCGCCCGCGCAGGAGCTTCGGATCGAGCTCCAGCCCGATGAGGAACATGAAGACGATGAGGCCGACCTCGCTCACCAGCTTCAGGAGCGGCAGCGACTCCTGGGCGAACAGCACCGCCGACGCGTCGGGAAAGAGCCAGCCGAACAGCGACGGGCCGAGCAGGATGCCCGCCGTGACCTCGGCGATGACCATCGGCTGCTCCAGCCTGCGGGCGACCATGCCCACGAGCCGCGCGCAGGCGATGATCAAGAACGCCTGGATGAGGAAGCGGCTCAGCGGGTTGTGGATCAGGATCTCCATGGGAGCGCTCCCTCCTGGTAAGTGTTAAGTGATCGCTTATCAGCGGGCCGCCTCGGCTGTCAATGACAACGATGCAGGGCGTCAAAGCAGAGTTCGCTCTGACGCACCGGCGGCGGTGCGGTCGGTGGAGGTGCGTACCCCGTGAGCGCGCGGGACTGTCCGTCGCGCGGGGAAAGCTCCGTCCCGTCGGCAGCTGCTGCTGAGTTTGCTCGCCTTCGGGGGCGTCCGCGCGCGGCGGCGCCTACCAGTCGGTCGGCATGTAGTCTTTGAGGAACTGGCCGTAGACGTGCTGGCCGCTGAGGAGCCCGGAGAAGATGGGGTCGCAGATGCGGGCGGCGCCGTCGACGATGTCGAGCGGCGGGTGGAAGCCGTGCTCCTCCAGCTTGCGGGCGGCGAGGGCCGCGGGGTCCTCGTCCGTCACCCACCCGGTGTCGACGCTGTTCATGAAGATGCCGTCCTTCGCGTAGTCGGGCGCGGAGGTGCGCGTCATCATGTTGAGCGCGGCCTTGGCCATGTTGGTGTGAGGGTGCCTGTCCGTCTTGTAGCGGCGGTAGAACTGCCCCTCCATCGCCGAGACGTTGACGATGTGCCTGTCGAACGTCGGCTGTCGCAGCATGAGCGGCTTCAGCCGGGAGTTCAGCACGAACGGGGCGACCGCGTTCACGAGCTGGACCTCGAGCAGCTCGACGGTCGGGACCTCGGCGAGGGTCAGCCGCCAGCTGTTCATCGTCCGGAGGTCGACCTGCTGGAGGTCCGCGTCGTAACGCCCTCTGGGGAAGAGCACGTCGTCGAGGGGCGCGTCGCCCGGGGCGGGGATCTGAGAGAGCAGCGCCGGCGCGCGGAGGCCGGCGGCGGGGTCGCCGCCGGCGACGAGGGGGAGCTCGCCGCGCGCGCGGAGGCCGTCGTACGCTTGGAGCAGCGGCCGCGCGACCTCCGGCAGGGCGTGGACCGGCGCGGTCTCGCCCTCGATGAGGTGCGCGTAGAAGCCCGGCGGGCGCCGCACGGTCTGACAGGCGTTGTTGATGATGAAATCCAGCCGGTCGTGCGTGTGGAGGAGGTGCCGCGTGAAGCGCTCGACGCTCGGCGTGTGGCGGAGGTCGAGGCCGTAGATCTCGAGCCGAGAGCCCCAGACGTCGAAGTCGCCCTCGGACGAGTAGCGGCGGGCGGCGTCGTGCGGGAAGCGGGTCGTGACGATCACCCGCGCGCCGGCGCGCAGCAGCATGATCGCCGCCTGATAGCCGATCTTGACGCGGGCGCCGGTGACCAGCGCGACGCGGCCGTCGAGCGGCGCGGTCTGGCTGCGCTTGCGGTAGTTGAAGTCGCCGCAGGGGCCGCACATCGAATCGTAGAAGAAGTGCACCTTGCGGAACTCGGCCTTGCAGACGTAGCACTTGCGCGGCTTCGCGAGCTCCGGCCCGCCGCGCTCGCCCGGCGGCGCGGCCTCCTCGACGGGGGGCGGCGCGGGCTCCTCCGCGGGGGGCGGCGCCGGCGCGAGCGGGGACGCCAGGGCGGGGACGGCTGGCGCGGCGGAGGCGGCGGGCGCGGCCAGCGCGGGGGCGTCCGGCGTGCGGAACACGGGCTCGCGGCGGGCGGCGCGGATGCCGACCGCGTCGAGGAGCGCGGTGTCGGCGGACCTCCGAGCGCGCCGATCGCCCTTGCGGAACGCCCTGGCGAGCTCTCGCTGCTCGGCGCGCTCGGGGCGCGAGACGCGGCCGGCGGCGAGGAGGAGCCGGCGGCGATCCTCGACGCCGATCGAGGCGAGCTGCGCGCGGTCGTCGACCAGGGACTCGAGCACCCGCAGGCAGGCGTCGAGATCGGCGGCGGTGAACGGGCGGCCTGCGCCGGCGGCGTCGCTCTCGGAGCTCATCGAAGCGGCGGTGCATAGCACGCAGGCGCGCAGGCGCGAACCGGCGGCGGCCGAGCGGTCGCGGCGGATCGCGGCGGATCGCGGCGTCGACGCCGCGCGCGGCGGATCAGCGCTTGTACGGGCAGGGCTTGCCGCCGTCGCCGGTCTCGACGGGAGCGCCGGTCGCGGCGTCGACGGCGAACGTGGTCGGGAACGGCTGGCCGCCCGGCCCCTTCGAGGCCTCGGCGACCGAGAGGGAGAGGCTGTCGCCCGAGCGCTTGAACGCCCCCTGGCGCTGGATGATGCCCGACCAGATGCACGCCGCCTTCGGCGGACAGGGCGAGACGCGATCCTCCGCGGTGAAGCTGCCGCCCTTCGCGAAGGAGAGCACGCGCTCGTATTTGCGGGAGCCGCACGCCGCGGACCTCCACGTGCCGAGCAGCGCGTCGTCCCCGGGTCCAGGGCCCGCGGTCGGCGCCGTCGTGGGCTGCGCCTGCGCCGTGGGCTCCTGCGCGGTCGGCGCCGCGGTCGTCGGCGCCTGCGCGGTCGGCTCCTGCGTCGCCGGCGCGGGCGGGGTCGGAGCCGCCGTCGTCGGCCGCTCCGCGGGCGACGAGGCCGGCGACGGCGGCTCGGGCGCCGGCTCTCGCGGGCTGCTGACGGTGCACGCAGCGAGCGACGTGAGCAGCGCGGCGAGGGGGAGGATGGCTCTTCGCGGCATGCCCGCTCATCCCATGACGGCCCAACCCCCGCAAGCCGGCGCGGCGCTGCCTGGGCGCGCCCAGCGCGCCGCTCAGATCCCGACGCGCCCAGCGCGCCGCTCAGATCCCGACGCGCCCAGCGCGCCGCTCAGATCCCGACGCGCCCAGCGTGCCGCTCAGATCCCGACGCGCCCGGCGCGCCGCCCAGATCCCGATCTCGCCTCGCGCTACCCCAGCAGCGCGAGCAGGTCCTCCCGGGTCAGCGCGACCGCCCGGTCCGCCTCGCCCAGCGCGGCCCCGGCGATCGCGCGCTTCCGCTCCTGCAGCGCGAGGATCCCCTCCTCCACCGTGTCCTTCGCGACGAGCCGGTGGACCAGCACCGGGCGGTGCTGCCCGATGCGGTGGGCCCGGTCCGCCGCCTGATCCTCGACCGCCGGGTTCCACCAGGGATCGAGCAGGAAGACGTGGTCCGCCGCGGTCAGGTTCAGGCCGGTGCCGCCCGCCTTGAGCGAGATGAGCATCACCGGCGGGCCGCCCGGCGACTGGAACGCGTTGACCACGCCGGCGCGGTCGCGCGTCGCCCCGTCGAGGCGGCTCCACGGGATCCCCGCCTCGGTGAGGTGCGGCTCGACGAGGTCGAGCAGCGAGGTCCACTGCGAGAAGACGAGCGCCTTGTGGCCGTCCGCCACGCACTCCTCCAGCGCCGCGAGCAGCCGCATCACCTTGGACGAGGGCGCGGCCCGCGCCGCGGGCGCCGCGCCCGCCTCCGCGGGGCCGGCGCCCGACCCCGGGATCAGCGCCGGGTGGCAGGCCGCCTGGCGCAGGCGGAGCAGCGCCTCCAGCGCCGCCATGACGCTCGCCCCCTGCGCGAGCCGCTCCACGACGTCCTTGCGCGTGGTCGCGCGCACCGCCTCGTAGAGCTCGCGCTCGGCCTCCTCGAGCTCGCAGTAGAGCACCATCTCCGAGCGCGGCGGCAGCTCGGGCGCCACCTCGCGCTTCAGCCGCCGCAGCACGAAGGGGCGGATCTTCTGCCTCAGCTCCGCCGCCACGCCGGCCGCGCCCTCGGCGATCGGCCGCCCGTAGCGCTCCTGGAAGGCGCTGCGCCCGCCGAGCAGGCCGCGGTTCGTGAAGTGGAGCAGGCTCCAGAGCTCGTCGAGCCGGTTCTCGACCGGCGTGCCGCTCAGCGCCACGCGCAGCTCGGCGCGCAGCGCGAACGCCGCGCGCGCCGCCTGGCTGTCGGGGTTCTTGATCGCCTGCGCCTCGTCCAGCACCACGATGTCCCACGCCTGCGCCGCGAGCAGCTCGACGTCGTTGCGGAGCACGGCGTAGGTCGTCAGCGTGACGTCGGCCGCGGGATCGAGCGCGCGCCGGGCGCCGTGGTAGACCGCGAACCTGAGGCCGGGGCGGAACCGCCGGATCTCGTCGGCCCAGTTGTGGACGACGCTGCGCGGGCACACGACGAGCGTCCGGCCGCGCACCGCGCAGAGCGTCTGCAGCGTCTTGCCGAGGCCCATGTCGTCGGCGAGCACCGCCCCGAGCCCGGCGTCGCGCAGGAACGACAGCCAGTCGACGCCGCGGCGCTGGTACGGGCGCAGCGTCGCCGTCAGGTCGGCCGGCAGCGGCGCCTCCGGGAGCGACGCGAAGCCGTCGAGCAGCGGCATGAGCTTGTCGAAGCCGGACGGGCGCGGGTACTCGATCTCGTCGCACAGGGCGGCCAGCGCCGGGAGCGCCGCGGGCGGCACCTCCTTGTCGTCGCGCCGCGCCGCGAGCAGGTCGGCGACGCGCGCGCCGTACCTCTCGAGCCACGCCGCGGGCAGCGGCGCCCACCCGCCGCCGAGGAGCGGCACGAGCGGCAGGCCGTCCTGCCACGCCCGGATCACGGCCGCGGCGTCCGCGCGCTTCGGCGGCGCGCCGGCGCCCTCGCCCGCCCCGTCCTCGCGGTCGCTCGAGAGCTCGAACTCGACGTCGAAGGCGCGGTCGTCGATGACGAAGCGCGGCACGAGCTCGGCCTTGCCGAAGAGCTCCCCGCGCGCGTCGGCGAAGGCGCGCGCGTCCCACGCCTCGAGGCGCGAGGCGAAGCGGATCGCCTCGGCGCCGTCGAAGTCGACCCGGCGGCCCGGGATGAGGTGCAGCTCGTCGCGCAGCCGGATGAGCAGCTCGCGCTCCGCGGCCTCGTCGCGGACGGGCACGGGGCCCGACAGGTGCACGAGCCGGCCGCCCTCGATGCGCGCCTCGGGCGGGTCGCCGTACACGAGGCTGGGCACGACCGAGAGCGTGTGATCCTTCTGGCTGAGCTCGAGGAGGATCCGCGGCTTGGACACGCCGCCCGCGCGGGGCAGGCGCTGGCTCTGGACGGTGACCGGGACGCGCTTGGTCAGCTCGGGCAGGACCTGGGTCACCAGCTTGCCGAGGTCGCCCCGCGAGAAGATCCGCCGGAGCGGCAGCCGCTCGAGCTTCGGGCCCGTGAGGTCCGTCTCCCGGAGCAGGTGCAGCGTGCCGCCGCACCGGACGACGCCCGACGCGATCACCTCGTCGACGCGCGGGTCGCGCTCCACGACGAGCGCGACGCCGTCGTCCTGATCGCGCACCGCCGCGCGGGGGCCGATCGCCTCGCTGGAGACGCGGATGGGCGCGCCGTCGAGCTCCACGTCGGCGACGCCGGCCAGCGCGGCGAAGAGCTCGGGCTGGCGATCCGACGGGAAGTAGCCGTGCTGCTTGGTGCCCACGAGCCGATCGATCGCGAGGTCCTCGTGCGTCGGGTAGAGCTCGGGCAGCCTCGGTCCGGGCCGCTCGGCCCCCGCCGGGGCCCTGACGCCGCGCCCGGCGAGGCTGGCGAGCGAGATCCGGAGCGGCTCCTCGGCGCCGCTCGCGTGGACGACCATCCGCTCGAGCGCGAGCACGAGGCCCTTGCGCCGGAGCCGGTAGCGCAGCCGCGCCGCCGGGGTCGCCACGGCGGCGGCGCCGCCCCGCGCGGCCGGCTGGCCCTGCGCGGCCGGCTGCCCCTGCGCGGCCGGCTGGCCCTGCGCGGCCGGCTGCCCCTGCGCCGCCGGTTGCGAGAGCGCGATCGCCGCCGCCACGGCGTGGGCGCAGGGGTCGACTTTGCCGCCGCAGTCGCACGTCCACTCGGCGTCCGCGGGGTAGAGGGTGACGGTGGGCGCGACCGGCTGGCCGGCGGCCTTGACGCGGACCACGACGGCATCGCCGCGGTCCTCCCGGCCGAAGGCGGCGCCCTCGCGGGCGAGCTTCACGCCCTGGGACCAGAGGCCCGGAAGACAGGCTTTTCGGATGGCTTCGAGAAGACCCTGCACAGCGACTCCAGGCGCCGACCACCTGCCCTGACGAGGCGCGCGCTCGCGCGCTCTCCGGGGACCGGCGCCACTTCTTGAGAATGTTCACAGGAAGACGGAGAGGACGGGAAGAGGCTCAGGCGCCTTTTTCCGCCACCCCGTCTTCCAGGTTCCAGGAGCTTGCCCGGCGAGCGCGGGGCGCTCCTGTAGCAGGAATTCGCGTCGCGCGCGGCTTGACCCGGCGAGCTCTACCGGCGCGTCAGGTGCTCGCGGTAGCGCGTCGTGAGCTCCATCCAGCGCAGCGTGAGGATCGGCTCGCGCTCGAGCCGGTCCTGCCAGCTGCGATCGATCGCCTTCCACAGGTCCCGGTCCGTGATGCCGTGGCGCAGGAGCGCCCGATCGAACGACGAGGCCACCCCGACCGACGACTCGGCGCAGAGGGCCGCGTACTGCTGCAGGCTGAGCGAGGGCAGCGCGCCTCGCTTGCCGGGAGGGTCCTGCGCCGCGACCGGGTCGGGGGCCGCGGCGCCCGCCGGCGGGGCGCTGCCCGCGCCGGCCTCGCCGGGCGGGCGCCGGAGGGTCACCCCCGATCGCGCGTTGCCGCCGTCGAGCTCCATCAGCTCGGTCTCGGGCGGGGGCTTGATCGAGGGCAGCGGCATGGCTCGCGGCACCGCGACGGGCTCCTCGGCCTCGCCCTCCCCGGGTTGGCCCTTCCCGCTCGACAGGGGGACGATCGCGGACAGCGGCGGCGAGGCCGCGCGCCGCGGGGGCACGGACGACTCTCCCCTCCGGGGGCCCCGCCGCGCGCCGGGGCGCTCGCCGTCGGGCGCCGCGAACGACAGCACCGGACCGGCGTCGGTGACCTCCATCTGCAGGACGATCTCGCCGTCCTTCCCGCGGACGATCAGCCGATCGCCCGCCGCGGCCGCCTCCATCTCGTAACGTCGCCCGGACGAGAGCTCGACGGTCGCGGACGGGACCGGCGCGCCGCACGGCGCCCCCCGGCCGCCGATGTCTTCCTGAGGATGGGTCGCCGTCGGATGCAGCGCAGGCTCGGTATCGGGTGGATCCCCACTCATCAGGACGCAGAGCCTAACGCAGCAAGCGCGCGCTCCGCGAGGGCTTTCGGCGGCCGCGCTCGGGCGCAAGACGACCAGAGGGTGCGCGGCTCTCCGCCTGGCAACCGGAAGGTGAGGCGGCCCGCGCGCCGACGGCGAACGACGTGGTTGCGCGTGGATGCGCGCGGTTGTGCGAGGTTGCGCGCCGCCGCGGAGAGCTTACGGGAGGTAGGGAGTCTTCATTTCACAAAGTGCGTCGCTGCGCCGGCGCAGGTGCCGGTCCATCCCGCACGCGAACAAAAAACTGCCTATCTTCACAAACGGTTAGAATTCACTCACTCGATCCGCAATGGGTCCAGCGGTGCCATTCCTCGCGCTGCGCGGCTCGTTTTCGACGGCGTCCTCCGGATTTGTAGTAAGCCGGGGGCTGCGAGCTCTACCCGAAAGGAGGTCTCATGAAGAGGACCGATCTCGCGCTTGCGCTGCTGTTCGCCGCGTGCCTCGGAGGCTGCGAGATGCTCGGCGGCGGGACGTATCATACGTGCGCGGAACACTGCAAAACGGAGCTCGACCCCGACGCGTGCATCGAGGAATGCGGCACGTGCGCAGGCCAGTGTGTCAACCCGGTTCCAGAGGGCTTCGACGGCCCTGCGTTGCTCTGGGTGGGCAGGACGACGGATGAGCCGCAGTGCCCCAACAGCGCCCCGAGCACGGTGTATGTGGGCTACGAGACCCCTGACTTCCCGTTCGTGTGCGACCCGTGCCGGTGCAGCGAGCCAACGTGCGCCCTGCCCGACGGCCTCAGGACGGCGGCCTCGCTGAGGTGCGATGGCATCGAGCTCTCGCGGCACGACGCCCGGAACATCCAGGGCGGCACCTGCGTGGTGCCCAGCGAGGCGCTGGCGAGCGATCGCAAGGCGCTCCTGCTCGGCGCGCCCGAGATGACGCCGTGCGAGCCCAGCGTCGAGCCCCCCCCGGTGCCGCGCATCGTCTCGCGGTGGTATCGCTCCGGGAAAGCCTGCTCTGGCATCCTCCCGGAAGATACCTGCATGGCTCCGAAGAGGTGCGTTCCGGTCGATGATCGGCCGCTGGATCACGCGTTCTCGCAGTGCATCATGCACCTCGGGGCGGGCGAGGCGACGTGCCCGCCGGACTACCCGGAGGACGTCGTCCTCTACGACGGCATGGTGGACGATCGCCACTGCTCGCCTTGCGAGTGCGGCCCCCCCACGGGCGGTGAGTGCTCTTTGACGCTCCTCTCCTTCCAGGACGAGGCGTGCAGCGCGCTGCTCGCCACCGACACGACGTCGGGCGTGGACCCGGCATGCCTCGCGCCGGTGCCCGGGATGAAGCCCAAGAGCATGAAGGCGGTCTTGCACGTCAACGAGCCCGGCCACTGCGAGCCGAGCGGCGGAGAGCTGCGAGGCGGGATCACCCTCACCGGTGCGACCACGTTTTGCTGCCAGACGCGCCCGGACAAGCGTCCGGGCGAGAACGAGTGACGGCGGCGCGCCCCCGCCGAAGCGGCGGCGCCGGCACCGCCCGGGGCGCGACGCGGGCTCTCCCTGAACCAGGGTCGGGCGCAACCAGACCCGATGTCGCGGAGATGAAGATCCTCAGTGCAGGGTTCGATCGGTCCGACAAAAATCTCTCGATAGGGAGAAATTTAAAAACGAAAACACAATGCGTTGCAGGCGATCGGGTGCGCGCACAAAAGCCTTTACGTGCGCTCCAAAGTCGGTATCTACAGGATCACGACGTGGGAGCGGTGACGTCGAGCCCGCCTCCGCCACGCGGCAGAGGTGCACTGTCCCACGGGCGCCGGAGACGTTTGAGGAGGGGGCAAATGTCGAGGTGTAGTGGCCGGATGAGAGGCAGCGGGGGGCTTCGGGTCGGGGTGTTCCCTCCGCGCGGCGCGGCACAGATCCCACCCTAGCCGGGACGCCGATGTCACGCGCCGGTTGCGCCGTCATGGTCGCTGTCGTCACGGCAACGGCCCCGGTGCACGCGGATACGCCTCGGTCTGAATCGCGACGGGAGACGGATGAGCCGCGACGGGACATGCAGGAAGGAGACGACATGTTGCGCGGCGAGCTGTCCGCGTCGCCGCTGCTCGCGACGGGCCTCCTGCCCGCGCTCGCCGGGGGGGCCTCGTTCGCCACGACGTTCCGCTGGCCTGCCCTGTCGATCGCCGTCGAGGCGCGCATGCTCACCTCGCTGGCGGACACCTTCGAGGACGGCGTCCTGGTCCACGCGAGCCTGGCGATGCCGACGCTCGACATCTGCGGCCATCGCGGGGTCCTGTCGGTGTGCGCCGTCTTCGACGCCGGCGAGCTGCAGATCACGAGCGATCCCGGCGTCGCCATCCAGGCGCGCAAGGCCTGGATCAGCTCGATCGGCCTGCGGGCGGCCGGCGACTGGCGGTTCTCCGAGCATCTGTCGTTGCGCGGGTTCGTCGAGCTGCACACGAACCACAGCCGCCCATCGCTCTGGGTGAACGGCAAAGAGGTATGGCGGGTTCCGCCGCTCTCCGGGGTGGTCGGCCTGGGGCTCGCGCTCCCGGTGGACGCCTTCTAGCGGATCCCCTTGGCCGCTCCTCGACGGAGCGCACTCGTCGTCGAACCCTGGCCTGAACGAGCGGTCACCACGCCGCGATGAGCACCATGTCAGCACCTTCAGCAAGAAACACCGGAGCCGGCGCGGCGACCCCAGGGCGACCGTGGCGCCGGACGCCGGCGTGGCTCGCCGCGGCGGCCGCGGCCCTGCTCACGCCCTGGCGCGCCGCCGCCGCGCCGCCTCGCGCCGCGGTGCAGCTCGAGTACCGGCGCGCGCCGGGGACCGAGCGCTGTCCGGACGAGGGGCTCTTGCGCGAGGAGCTGGCCAGGCAGCTCGGCTACGACCCGGTGGCGCCCGAGGCGGCTTTGCAGGCCACAGCGCTCGTGTTCCGTGGGCCGGGCCGGGAGGTGCACGCCGCGATGGAGCTCCACGACGCCGAGGGCTCCATCACGTGGTCGCGGCACCTGGTCGCCTACAACGACGACTGCCGGGAGCTCATCATGAACATGGCGCTCTCGCTCCGCGTGGCGCTCGATCCGAGCCTCCACGTGCAGCCCGCGGCCGCCCCGCTCCCCGCGCCCGCGCCCCCGGTCGAGGCCGCGTCCGGAGCGCCGGCGCGCCCCTCGGGGCCCGGGATCAGCGTCGGCCTCGCCGGCGCCGCGGTGTTCGGGATACTGCCGGACACGACCGCCGGGACGGCGCTCCACGTCGCGCTCCGTTATCCGTCCTTCTCGCTCGGCCTGGAAGGCCACGTGCAATGGCCGGCCGCGGTCCAGATCGACAAGAGCGGCCTCGTCACGACCTGGCTGGCGGCGGCGAGCGCGATCCCGTGCTCCCAGATCCGTCGCCTCTTCGCCTGTGCCTTCGTGTCGATCGGGGTCGTCGAGACATCCGGCTCCAACATCGAGCTCGTCGATACGCCGTCGCTCTGGCTCGCCACGGGGCCGCGCGCCGGCGTCGAGATGCCGTTCTCGGATCGGATCAGCGTGCAGCTCTATGGCGATCTCGTGCTCCGTCTCACGGAGTTCCGCATCGAGGGGCCGTCGGGTGTCCTCTGGGCCCCGCCCGCGTCCGGCGGGCTCGTCGGTTTCCGGGTGGATTTCCACCTGCATCCGCGGCGCGAGGCGCCCGCGCGGCGCGCTCCCGTGGCTCGGGGGGCGTGGGCGCCGCATTGACCAGCTTCGCGGCGGCGACGTCGCCGCGCTCCAGGGGGGAAAGACATGGGGTCACCGTCACGCAAGAGCACGTCCGTGGAGCCTTCCCACGCCTTCATGGCGGCCATCGCCGGCGAGCACTTCTCGTTCATCGCCCGCTACCTCGCCCGCCTCGGGGTGCGCGCGCAGGACATCGAGGACGTCGCCCAGGAGGTGCTCGCCGGCGCCTACCGCGCGCTGCCGCGGTTCGATGCGAGCCGGGGCAGCGTGCGGTCGTGGCTCATGGGGATCGCGACCCACCAGGCGTCGAACCATTTCCGGCGGGCCCACCGCCGTCGCGAGCGGCTCCGGTCGCTCGACGATCTCGCGGAGCTGCCCGACGCCACGCCCGACTCCGAGCAGCGCGTCATCGCGCGGGACCGGCGCGGCGTGCTCGACCAGCTGCTCGCGGAGCTGCCGATGGAGCGCCGCTGCGTGTTCGTCGCCCACGAGATCGAGGAGATCGACATGGCCGAGATCGCCCAGCAGCTCTCGATCCCCCTGAGCACCGCGTGGAGCCGGCACCGGCTCGCGTGGGTCGACATCGAGGCGGCGATGCGCCGCTGGCAGGCGCGGCAGCGCGGCCGCGCGCTCGCGTTCATCCCCGTCAGCGCCGGCGCGCTTGTCCAGGAGGCGCGCGCCGATCGCGAGATCGGGCGCTCGCTGCTCGCGCGGGTCGGCCGCGCGCTCTCGCCGCGGCGGCTCGCCGCCGCCTCGGCCTCGCGCTCCGCCGCGCTCCACGCCGTCGCGACCGCCGCGGCCCCGCTGGCCGCCGCCGCGGCGGTCGCGATCGCGATCGGCGCGCTGCGCGCGGACGCGTCGCTGGTCGCCGCCGATGCGCGCGCCTCGACCGCGCCGGCCGTGGCTGCCGTCGCCGCGCCAGAGGCGCAGGCCCCCACGCCGCAGGCCCATGCTGCGTCGCCGGCCCTGGCCGCCGTCGCGGCGCCGCAGACGCAGGCTGCCGCGCCGCCGTCACCCGCGGGCGCCGCGCCGCTGCCGCCCGCCGGCGCCGCGCCGCTGCCGCCCGCCGGCGCCGCGCCGCCGCCGTCCGCGGGCGCCGCGCCGCCGCCGCACGCAGCTGCCGCGGCGGACGCTTCGCGGGATCGCGGAAGCGCGGTCGCCCCGGGCGCGGCCGCCGGGATCTCGCCAGCGGGCGGCGCGGCGCTCCCCGGCCGGAAGGCCGCGCTCCGTCCGGCCGCCGCCGCCGCCGCAGCCGCGCCCGCCGGCCGGCGTGCCGCCGCGTCGAACGACGAGGAGATCGCCGCCGAGCGCGCCCTCATCGACGGCGCGATCACGGCGCTCTCGAAGGGCCGCTACGCGGAGGCGAACAGCCGCCTCGCCGAGCACCGGCGGCGTTTCCCGGCGGGCCGCCTCACCGCCGAGAGGAACGCGGCGCTCCGCGCGCTCCGCGCCCGCGCGACAGCCGCTCCCCTCCCCTCTGCGCTCCACGACGTTGGTCAGGCGAGCATGAATTGACCCGCCAAGCCACCAAGGACGCCCGCGAGGGAAATCTCTGAATCCCCCCGTCCCCTCGGCGATTCCCCTCCACCGCATCACGCCGCCCCCTCTCTCCCTCTCGACCCGCGCCGCCGAGCGGTGCTCTCCCGCACAGGAGACGGGCCTAGATCGGCGTTTTCGGCGCACAGGCGTGCTCCAGCACGCCGAGCACCGAAAACGCCGAGGTGGGCCCGTCTCCGAAGCGGGAGAGCACCGCTCCCGTCCGTGGCGCTTTGGGGTGGGTCGTTGGGGGATCGCGCGCGCACAGAAGATCATTTTTGAGGGGCCATGGCTTTTTTGTGAGATGGGGGATCGGGTCCTCCTAACTAAGGGAGCATGGGACAACCGCACCGCACGCTCGCTCCGTCGATGCCGCTGGATAGACAGCGCGCCTTTGTCCGGCTCTTTCGGGGGAAGACCTACGACTCCGTGTGGAACTGGCTGAAGCGGCTCGGGGTCCCACGCCGCGACCGGAGCGACATCCTTCAGGATGTCTTCCTCGCCGGATACCAGAGCTTCCCCACCTACGATCCGCTCCGCGCGCGGCCCGAGCGGTGGCTCAACCGGATCACGGTCCACGTGGCCGCGCACTACCGCGATCGGGCGCACCACCGGCGCGAGGAGCTCTCGTCTTGGCAGGCCCCGCGGCGCGTCGCCGACGAGCGCCCGAACGCCGAGGAGCAGATCGACGCGGAGCAGACGCGCTCGCTCATCCTGTCGCGGCTCGGGTCGCTGGTGACCGAGGAGCAGCGGATCCTCATCGAGCACGACATCGAGGGCCTGCCGATGACGACGATCGCCGAGCAGCACGGGATCCCGCTGTCGACCGCGTACAAGTGGCGCACCCGCGCGATCGCCTCGCTGCGCGCGCTGATCGAGGAGCCCTGCGCCGAGCGCAAGCGAACGCGGCCACCGCGAACCGCGGGGGCCCACGCCGGCCAGCCCGCGCCGCGGCCCGCGAAGGCCGCGGGCGAACGGCAGCCCGCGCCGCGGCCGGCGGAAGCCGCGGGCGAGCGGCGGCCCGCGAAGGCCGCGCGACGGGCGCCGCCCGCGGCTTCCGCCCGCGCGAGCGCGAAGCGGCCGGCGGCGCCCTGCCGCACGCCCCCGAGCAGCGCCCCGCTCGCCCGCAGATCCGGCGCCGAGCAGGCTCACGCGCCCGCGGGCGCGTGAGCCGCGGAGACCGCCGGCGCGCCCCGAGGCGGCCGGCGCGACCAGAGGCGCGCCCGCGCGAGCCCCCCGCGCCGTCCGCGACCGGGCGTTCCGGACGCCTGCGCCTCGACGACGCGCGAACACCAGCGAGGCAAATCTTCAGGCCGACCGGAATTGTTCAAACCTGGCCAAACCTGGCTAGCCCTGGCCGGCGCCGCCCCGGACCGATCGGAACGGACCGGAAGGCGATCCGGAAGAAAAAATGCCTTCGTTTCACGCGCGGGCAGTCGGGGCATATCGCAGCGCGCTGCGACGCGCTATGCTGGCATCCTCACGATGTACTACTCGACCGACGACCTTCGCATTGCAGGGCTCAGGCCCTTGATCCCCCCCGCGATCCTTATCGAAGAGATCCCCGTCAGCTCCGCCGCCTCGGAGACGGTGGCGTTCACGCGCCGGGCCGCCGAGCGCGTGGTCTCGGGCGACGACGACCGGATCATCGTGGTCGTGGGCCCCTGCTCCATCCACGACCCCAAGGCCGCGCTGGAGTACGCGGCGCGGCTCCGGGAGGCGCGCGACCGGCTGAGCGACGACCTGCTCGTGATCATGCGCGTGTACTTCGAGAAGCCGCGCACCACGGTCGGCTGGAAGGGGCTGATCAATGACCCCGACCTCGACGGGAGCTTCTCGATCAACAAGGGGCTCCGCGTCGCCCGCGGGCTGCTCCGCGACATCGCCGAGCTCGGCCTCGCGAGCGCGACCGAGTTTCTGGACACGATCTCGCCGCAGTTCATCGCAGATTTCATTTCCTGGGGCGCGATCGGCGCGCGCACGACCGAGAGCCAGATCCACCGCGAGCTCGCCTCGGGGCTCTCCTGTCCCGTCGGCTTCAAGAACAGCACCGAGGGCGACGTGCAGATCGCGGTCGACGCCGTGCGGGCCGCCCGCGAAGCGCATCATTTCCTGTCCGTCACCAAGCAGGGCATCTCGGCGATCGTGGCGACGCGCGGCAACTCGGCCTGCCACGTGATCCTGCGCGGCTCGCAGCGCGGGCCCAACTACGCGCCCGAGCACGTCCGCGAGGCGGCCGACCGCCTGACCAAGGCGGGCCTGCCGCGCCGCCTGATGGTCGACTGCAGCCACGGCAACAGCCAGAAGGACCCGGCGCGCCAGCGGATCGTGGCCGAGAGCCTCGCCGACCAGCTGCGCTCCGGCTCGCGCGACATCCTCGGCGTCATGATCGAGAGCCACCTCGTGGGCGGCCGGCAGGACCTCACGCCGGGCAAGCTCCCCATCTACGGCCAGAGCATCACCGACGCCTGCCTCGGCTGGAACGAGACGGTGCCGGTCCTCGAGCTGCTCGCCCAGGCGGTGCGCGACCGGCGGGCCAGCAAGGCGGCCTGACCCCGCCGCCCGGCGCGGTGTGACCCCGCCGCCCAGCCCGCCACCCCGGCGCGCCAGCCCTTTCAGAAAATTCCATCACAGGCGCAACCACGGATCGCAGCGCGGGCGGCGACGATCGCTCGCCGGCCTTGTCCGTGCATGCTCCGCGTCGCTGCCGCGCCAGGGGCGACGCGCTATGTCCCCGGAGCGCCTCGGAGGAGACCATCATTTTATCGGAGATTCTCATCATCCTGGCGCTCGTGCTCGTGAACGGCATCTTCGCGGGCGCCGAGATCGCGGTCGTCACGGTCCGCAAGACGCGGCTCGACCAGCTCATTCAGTCGGGGAGCCGCCGGGCGCGCGCGGTGAAGCGCCTGCGGGGCAACCCGGAGCGCTTCCTCGCCACCGTGCAGATCGGCATCACCATCGTCGGCGCCACCGCGAGCGCCTTCGGCGGGTCGACCCTGGCGCAGGACCTCGCGCCCTTGCTCCGCGCCGTGCCGTGGATCGGGGACGCCGCGGACGAGCTCGCGCTCGCCGCGGTGGTCGCGCTCGTCTCGTTCCTCTCGCTCGTCCTCGGCGAGCTCGTCCCGAAGTCGCTCGCGCTCCGCTCCTCCGAGCGGTACGCGTTGCTCGTCGGCCCGCCGCTCCGCGGCCTGGCCTCGCTCGCCCGCCCGCTCGTCTGGCTGCTCACGGCGACCTCGAACCTGGTGCTGAGGCTCTTCGGCGACCGCACGAACTTCGTCGAGGCGCGCATCTCGCCCGAGGAGATCCAGCAGATCGTCGACGACGCCGCCGAGGCGGGCTCGGTCGACCGGCGCGCCGGCGAGATCGCCTCCCGCGCCCTGGATTTCGCCGGGCTCACCGCGCTCCAGGTGATGCTCCCGCGCGTCCGCGTCGTGGCGGTCCCGCGCGAGGCGACCGCCGCGGAGGTCCAGCGCGCGGTGCTGGAGCACGGCCACACGCGGATGCCGGTCTACGAGGGGTCGAACGACAACGTGATCGGCTACGTCACGACGCCGGAGGTGCTCGCGCTCCTCTGGGGCGACGGGCCGTTCTCGCTGGAGAGCGTCCTGCGCCCGGCCTACTTCGTGGTCGCGTCGATGCCGGCCGTCGACCTCCTCGCCGAGATGAAGCGGCGGCGGCTCCAGCTCGCCATCGTCGTGGACGAGCAGGGCGGCATGATCGGCATCGTCACGATGGAGGACCTCGTCGAGGAGCTCGTCGGCGAGATCTTCGGCGAGAACGAGGCGCACGCGCTCCCCACCGAGGGGATCCGCCGCGAGCCGGACGGGTCGGCGCTCGTGCCCGGCGACATGCCGGTCCACGAGCTCAGCCGGCAGCTCGAGATCGAGCTGCCGGACGACGCGCGCTGGTCCACGGTCGCGGGCCTGTGCATGGGGCTCGCCCGGCGCATCCCCGCGCCCGGCGACGTCCTCAGGACCCCGGCCGGGGCGGAGCTCCACATCGTCGACGCGAGCCCCCGGCAGATCCGCACCGTGCGGGTGCGCGTCCCGCTGGAGCCGGCCGAGCGCGAGGACGAGGAGCAGCGCGACGCGGGCTGAGCGCGCGCGGCGCGGGGCGAGCGCGCGCGGCGGGGCCGCGCGCGCGCGGCGGGGGCCGAGCGCGTCACGCCGCCGGGACGGGCGGCGCGCCGGCGGGCCTCGGCTGGAAGTGGTCGACCACCACGTACCGCCGCGCGAGGAGGCCGAAGACGAGCGCGGCGAGCAGGATGAGCGCCGCGAAGAAGAGGTACTGCATCGCGCCCGAGAACACGTTGAGCGCCGCGACGCCGGCGGTGATCAGGTTGCCGACCGTCACCGTGAGGTTCCAGAAGCTCATGATGGTGCTCTTCATCTCGCGCGGCGCCTGGGAATAGGCGAACTCGAGGCCGGTGGTGGACACCAGCACCTCGCCGAGCGTGATGAGCAGGTAGGGCCCGGCCTGCCAGAGCACGCTGAGGCTGCCGCCGGAGCCCATCGCGAGCTCGATGGCGGCGACCGCGACGAACGAGAGCCCGGCGATCGCCATGCCCGCCGTCATGCGGCCGAGCGCCGTCAGGCGGACCCCGCGCCGCTCGAGGGCGGGATAGAGGATCATCGTGTTGAAGGGGATGATCAGCATCACCATGAGCGGGTTCAGCGCCATGAGCTGCGATGGGGCGAGCTTGTGGCCGAGCACCTCGAGATCCATGCGGGTCGCCTGGACGATCCAGGTCGACCCCTTCTGGTCGAACAGCGCCCAGAACACCGGGATCGGGGCGAAGATCGTCATCACCCGCAAGACGGCCTTGGCGCCCTCGACCGCGCACTCCGGGTGCCTCCCGCGCGCCGCGTCGAGGAAGTGCCCGCCCTCGGTGGCGCCGCGCGCGCCGCGCCCGCCCCGGACGGCATCCCAGAGGACGCGAAGGAAGGAGTGCGGGTTCTTGCCGGTCGGCGGCACGTGCACGTACTTGTCGCGCCCCATCCAGAACACGACCGTCGCGATCAGCATGAGCGCGCCGGGGATCCCGAACGCCACCCTCGGCCCGAACCACTCGAGCGTCTTCGGGATCAGGGCCGATGCGAAGAAGGATCCGAAGTTGACGATCCAGTAGAAGAGCGCGAACACGTGCTTGACGAGGTGCTTGTTCTCCTCGGAGAACTGGTCGCCGACGTGCGCCGAAACACACGGCTTGATCCCGCCCGAGCCGAGGGCGATGAGCGCGAGCCCGGCGTAGAAGCCGCTCGGGCTGCTCTCGAAGATGGCGAGGCAGGCGTGCCCCGCGCAGTAGATGAGCGAGAGCCAGAGGATCGTCCGGTACTTCCCGAAGAAGCGATCGGACAGGAAGCCGCCGAGGAGCGGGAAGAAATAGCAGGCGCTCACGAACAGGTGGTAGTTGGCCTTGGCCACGTGCTCGTGGATCAGCATGTAGTTGATGAGGAAGAACGTCAGGATGTTCTTCATGCCGTAGAAGCTGAAGCGCTCGCACCCCTCGTTTCCGATGATGTATTTGATCTGCGGGGGAAATCGGTCGGTGCTCGAAGCGGTTTGCGTCATGGCAGGGCCCTCGCGCGCGCCTGCGCCGTCCTAGACCGCCTCCCGCGCCCGGGCAATCCGCGCGTCGCCCTCGCCTCCCCTCCTCCCCGCTCCGCGCGCCGCGGCGCCCGCCGCCCGCGCCGCCGCCCCTCACCCGCCTCGGCCGGGCGCGCTCTGCCCCCTGTTCCCGCGCAAACACTCCGCCTCGAATGCCCGGTGCGAAATGCCCCGCTGCGGCGAGGCGCCGCGGGAGCGCGCCGCCCGCCCGGCCCGCCGCCGCCGTGAAATCCGGTACGCGCATTGCTTTACAACCCCGAGGATCGTCGAGCAGGCATCGAGAGATCTCATGACCAGGCCACCCGGCCGCACCGCCGGGCGCGCGCGGTCGTCGGCTTCTCCCGCGCCGTGACGCGCCGCTCGCGCGCATCCAGCAGGAGCCAGACACCATGAAATGGTCATTCAGGGTCGCCAGGATCGCCGGTATCGACGTCAACGTGCACGCGACCTTCGGGCTCATCGTCGCCCTCGGAGCGCTCCAGTGGAGCGGCCACCACGGCGCCCGGGGGGCGCTGTTCGGCGCCGCGCTGATGCTGGCGCTCTTCGCCTGCGTGGCCCTGCATGAGCTCGGTCACAGCCTGGTGGCCAGGCGCTTCGGGCTCACCGTGCGCGAGATCCTGCTCCTGCCCATCGGCGGCGTCGCGATGTTCGCGGGCCGCCCGCAGAAGCCGCTCCACGAGCTGCTCATCGCGCTCGCCGGCCCCGCCGTGAACGTGGTCCTCGCCGCCGTCCTCCTGGTCGTGACCGGCGCGCTCGGCTTGCTCTCGGAGCTCCCCTCGCTCGGGACGGGGGCGAGCCCATCGCTGCCCACGGCGCTGCTCTGGCTCCTCGGCGCCAACGTGGCGCTCGCCGTCTTCAACATGATCCCGGCGCTGCCCCTCGACGGCGGGCGCGTGCTCCGGGCCGGCCTCTCGATGGCGATCGGCCCCGCGCGCGCGACCTCCGCGGCGGCCGCGATCGGGCAGGTCATCGCGGTGGCCCTGTTCGCCCTCGCCGTGCTCTCGGGCCACCTCGTGCTCGCCTTCATCTCGGTGCTCGTGTTCCTCGGCGCGACGCAGGAGCGGACCACGGAGCGCGCGCGGTCGATCCTCGGCGTCGTCCCCGTCGGGCGCGCCTACAACCGGCGCGCCATCGCGCTGTCGCCCTGCGATCGGGTGAGCGACGCCGCCGAGCACATCCTCACGACCTACCAGACCGACTTCGCGGTCCTGCTCGACGGGCAGCCGATCGGCGCCTTGACGCGGGGCGACGTGGTCCGCGCGCTCGCCGAGGGCGCGGGCGGCGCGTACGTCGCCGGGATCATGCGGCGCGACGTCCCCCGCGTGGACGCCGACCGCTCGCTCGACGACGTGATGCGGCTCATGTCCGAGAAGAGCGCCCCTGTGGCCGCGGTGTACGACGGTGAAAGGTACCTGGGCCTCATCAGCCAAGACGACATCGCCGAGGCGCTCGCGCTCCTGCAGTTCCTGCCGGCCTCGCGGTTCGGCGGCGCCCCGTCGCCGGCGGCGCCGCGCACGCAATGGACCTGACGCCCTGACGACCTGACGCCGTGACGCAGGCCCCCAGGCCGCAGCGGCGCCGACGCGGCGCGCGCCGGCACGATCTACGCGCAGGATCGGGCTGCAAGCATTGACAGCCCGGAAGGCCATCAGCGTATCCTCCCCGGTAGCTCTTCGTTACGACCCCCGTCGCCGGCATCTCTGCCGAGGGAAGGCTCATGGAAAAGGTCAAATCGCGCTTCAGGCTTGCGCCGACGTACACCCTGCTCTGGCTCGCCGCGGCGGTGCTCGCCTCCGTGGCGTCGTGCTCGGATGGCGGTCCTACCACGAACGAGTGCATCGCTCCCGAGACGCAATGCGACGGCGTCTGCGTCGACACGAGCTCGAACTCCAGCCACTGCGGCGCGTGCGGCGCGACGTGCTCGAGCGGGCAGGTCTGCAGCGCGGGCGCTTGCGTGGCCGTGTGCGAGTCCGGGCAGACGCTGTGCGGCGACCGCTGCGTCGACGTCGACACCGACGAGGCGCACTGCGGCAGCTGTAACCACGCCTGCGAGGAGGGGCAGACCTGCCAGGGCGGCGACTGTCAGGGCGACTGCGCCGGGGGGCGCACCGAGTGCGACGGCGCGTGCGTCGACACCGCGTCCGACCCGGCGAACTGCGGCGACTGCGGCGCCGCGTGCGAGGAGGGGCAGGTCTGCGAGGGCGGCGCCTGCCAGGAGGAAGGGTGCTCGAGCGGGCTCGCCGACTGCGGCGGCGCCTGCGTCAACCTCGCCAACAACGAGTCGCACTGCGGCAGCTGCGGGACCGAGTGCACCGACGGGCAGACGTGCGTGGCGGGCGAGTGCAGGGACGGCTGCGGCTCCGGGCTCACGGCGTGCGGCGAGGCCTGCGTCGACGTCCAGACCGACGCCGCGAACTGCGGCGGCTGCGGGACCGAGTGCAACGACGCGCAGGTCTGCCAGGCCGGCATGTGCGCGTGCACGGTGGGCCCGAACCAGGACCTCGGCGACGCCGTGCCGCAGACCGCGAGCGGCACGACGGTCGGCCTGCCGAACGCCTACGCCCCCACGTGCGTGTCCGCGAGCTCGAGCGAGCACATCTACGCGTTCACCGCGGCGACCGCGGGCGTCTACTCGTTCGACGCCAGCAGATCCGGGTACAACGTCGTCCTCGCCCTGCTCGACGCCACGGGCTGCGCCGAGATCGGCTGCGCCGCCGACTCGAGCGCGCCCCTCACGGCGGATCTGGCCACGGGCCAGACCGTCTACATCGTGGTCGACGGCGCGGACGGCGAGGCGGGCACGTTCGAGCTGGCGATCTCGCGGGCGAGCGAGCCGAGCTGCCCGGCGGGCGCGTTCACCGGCTTCGTGCCGCAGACGATCACCGGCAGCACGGTCGGCCGGCCCAGCAGCGTGCGGCCCACCGCGACGGAGGCCTGCCCCAGCGCCGCCAACGCCCCCGACGCGGGGTACTCGTTCACGGCGCAGGTCGCCGGCGACTACGTCTTCGATACGTACGGGTCCGCGTTCGACACGGTGGTCCACGTGCACGACGCCACGTGCCGGGGGACGCAGCTCGCGTGCAACGACGACACGCGGGTCGAGCAGTCGGAGGTCACCGTGACGCTCGCCGCGGGCCAGACGGTCGTGGTCGTGGTGGACGGGTCCCGCGACGCGAGCGACGGCGCGTTCAGGCTCACCGTCCGGCACGCCGTCCCGCCGCCGGTCTGCGACGACGCGGGCGTGTGCGGGGACGGCAGCTCGGGGTGCGTCCGGTGCGCGTTCGACGGCAACTGCAGCGACGAGCTCGCGGCCTGCAGCGAGCGCGATGCGTGCGTCAACTTCATCGACTGCTACGTCACGTGCGGACCGGACACCGACTGCAAGGAAGCCTGCGTCGCCCGCGATCCGGAGAGCGCCGCGCTCTACAACGCGGCCATCCAGTGCGCCTACTGCGACGAGTGCGCGGACTCCTGCAGCGGCGCCTCCCCGGTCGCGTGCCGGTGAGCCGCGGCGCCAAATAGAACGAGCGCGGTGGCCGTGGTAGGAGCGCGTCGATGCGGCGCATCCTCCTCCACGGCCACTTCTGGACGATCGCTCCCTGGCTCAAGCATCAGCTCCGCGCGCCGCCGCTCCCCCCTTCTTCCCCGTTCTCGGTGAACGTCGACGAGTCGCCGGCCGGGCCCGTCCGGCTGCTCGGCCGGGTCCGCCACCGCGAAGGCGCGACGTCGATCCTCGTCGCGGTCCACGGCCTCGGCGGCACGCTGGAGAGCCACTACGTGGTCGAGGCCGCCGCGCAGGCCGAGCGCGCCGGGCTCTCGTGCCTGCGCGTCAACCTGCGCGGCGCCGGGGGCGACGGCGCCGATCTCTACCACGCTGGCCTGTTCTCCGATCTGCACGCCGCCATCGCCTCCCCCGAGCTCGACCGGTACGAGCGCGTGCTCGTCGTCGGCTACTCGCTCGGGGGGCACATCGCGCTCCGCTATGCCGCGTCCGGCGCGCTCGACCCGCGGGTCCGCGCCGTGGCCGCGATCTGCCCGCCGCTCGATCTCGAGCAGTCCGTCGCGGCGATCGATCAGCCGGAGCGCTGGGTGTACCGCTGGCACGTGCTGTCGGCGCTGAAGGAGATGTACAGCGCCGTGGCGTCCCGCCGCGCCATGCCCCTGCCCGTCCGGGAGGCGCTCGCGATCCGCACGATCCGCGAGTGGGACCGGCGCATCATGACGCCGCGGTTCGGTTATCCGAGCCCGGAGGCGTATTACTCGAGCGAGAGCGCCGCCCCGCGCCTCCGCGACCTCGCCGTTCCGTCGCTGATCGTCGCGACGGAGGCCGACCCCATGGTGCCGCTCGACACGGTGCGGCCGGCGCTCGCGGCCTACCCGCGCTCGCCGCTGCTCGACGTCCAGTGGCTCCGGTTCGGCGGGCACGTCGGCTTCCCGCAGACGCTGAGCCTCGGGTTCGGGGGCGCGCCGGGCCTCGAATCCGAGGTCATCCACTGGCTGCGGGGGCGCTGACGCGCCGGCGCGCGCGCCGGAGGCCGCGCCGCCGCGCGCGACCGCTTCACGCCCGCGGCGCGGCGGGCCTCAGCGCGTAGACGTCGACGTCCACGCCCGGGCTGAAGAGCACGTGCGGGGCCCCGTGGGGGGCGGGCAAGCCGGCCGCGGCCACGACGCTCTCCTCGACGTGGCTCACCTCGGCGCGGTGGAGCGGATAGGGCGCGTGGTGCACCTGCCCGACCTCGAGCGCGCCCCGGCGCGACGCGAACAGCAGGTACCGCTCGGCCAGGAAGTGCTCGAACGTCCCCGGCGCCGCGACGCCCCCGTCGATCGGCGCGCCGACGCGGTAGCGCGCCTCGAAGCGCGCGGGCACGGGGCCGGGCCAGCGCCGCTCGCTGCGGTAGTGGACCTCGCCGCCCCGCGGCTCGAGCGCCATCGAGGCGTAGTGATACGGCAGGTGCCAGCCGACGCGGGCCACGAGGACCGCGAGCGCCTTGGCCGCGTCCAGGCTGAAGAACCACACGCCCGGATCGCGCCCCGCCCGGTGCACGTAGGTGCGGACGTTGAGCTCGTGGAAGTGCGAGATCCCCGGGACGCTCGGCGACCACCACGGCGTGACGTCGCGCATGGTGAAGGCGACGACGCCGACGTAGGCCCTGCCCTCGAACGTGTCGAGCTCGAGCGCCGGCGGCACGACGGCGCGGAGCGCAGAGGCCGGCGTCTCCCAGTGGAGGAAGAGCAGCTCTCTCCAGCGCTGGAAGCCCGCCGGGCGGCCCGGCGGGCGGAGCGTGGGGGCGAGTCGGTCCATGGCGCCCGGAGCGTAGGGCAGCGCGGCGGAAAGATCTCCTCTCGCGGCGGGCGACGCCATGGGGATATCCTGCGCGCGGAGAGCGGACGTAAGCGGGCGTCAACGGACGTCAACGCACGATACGCGGACGACGACGGAGCGGAGGCAGGATGAAGAAGCTCATCAATGCGCCGGACGATCTGGTCGGCGAGGCGCTCGAGGGCATGGCGCTGGCCCACGGCGAGCTCCTCCGGGTGAACGCCGCGCCGCTCTTCGTCACGCGGGCGGAGGCGAAGGCCAGGGGCAAGGTCGCCCTCCTCTCCGGCGGCGGCAGCGGGCACGAGCCGCTGCACGCGGGGTTCGTCGGGCGCGGCATGCTCGACGCCGCCTGCCCCGGCCCCGTGTTCACGAGCCCGACGCCCGACCAGATCTTCGAGGCGACGCGGGCCGTCGACGGCGGGGCCGGCGTGCTCCACATCATCAAGAACTACACCGGCGACGTCATGAACTTCGAGATGGCCGCCGAGCTCGCCGGCGAGGCGGGGATCGCGGTCGAGGGCGTGATCGTGAACGACGACGTGGCGGTCGAGGACAGCCTCTACACGGCGGGGCGGCGCGGCGTCGGGACGACCGTCCTCGCGGAGAAGATCTGCGGCGGCGCCGCCGAGGCCGGCCTGCCGCTCGACGAGGTCGCGGCGCTGTGCAGGCGGGTCAACGCGCACGGCCGCAGCATGGGGATCGCGCTCTCCGCCTGCACCGTGCCGCACGCCGGCAAGCCGTCGTTCGAGCTCGGCCCGGGCGAGATGGAGGTCGGCATCGGCATCCACGGCGAGCCCGGCCGGCGTCGAGCCCAGCTGGAGCCGGCGGATGGCGTGGCCGAGCTCCTGATGCAGCCGATCCTCGACGACCTGCCGTTCAAGCCGGGCGACGACGTGCTCCTGTTCGTCAACGGCATGGGCGGGACGCCGCTCATCGAGCTCTACGTCGTCTACCGCAAGGCCCACGCGATCGCGCGCGAGCGCGGCCTCAAGGTCGCGCGCAGCCTCGTCGGGTCGTACATCACGTCGCTCGAGATGGCCGGCGTGTCGGCGACCGTCCTCCGGCTCGACGACGAGATGATCCGCTTCTGGGACGCCCCGGTGCACACGCCGGCGCTCCGCTGGGGGGCCTGAGCGATGCAGACCCTGAGCGGCGAGCACATCGCGGCGTGGCTCGAGCGCGCGGCCGAGGTCCTGGAGCGCGAGAAGGCGTTCTTGACCGAGCTCGACGCGGCGATCGGCGACAGCGATCACGGGGTCAACATGGCGCGCGGCTTCGCGGCGGTGCGCGACCGGCTCGGCCGCCTCGATCGCGGGGACATCGGCGCGCTCCTCAGGGAGGTGGGGATGACGCTGCTGTCGACCGTCGGCGGGGCGAGCGGGCCGCTGTACGGCACGCTCTTCCGCGACGCGGGCCACCGCGTGGCAGGCGCCGCGGCGCTCGACCTGGCGGCCCTGGCGGGCTGCCTCGAGGCGGGCCTCGAGGGCGTGAGGCGCCGGGGCAAGGCGTCGCCCGGCGACAAGACGATGGTCGACGCGCTCGTCCCTGCCGTCGACGCGCTCAAGGCGGCGCTGAGCGCGCCCGGGGCCGCGGACGGCGCCGCGCTCCGGGACGCGCTCGGCCGCGCCGCCGACGCGGCGCGGGCCGGGGTGGAGGCGACCGTGCCGCTCATCGCCCGCAAGGGCCGTGCGAGCTACCTCGGAGAGCGCAGCGCTGGGCACCAGGACCCCGGCGCCACGTCGTGCTGGCTCTTGCTGCGGAGCCTGGCCGCGACGGCAGGCGCATGAGCGGGGCGGCGGGCCGCGTCGGGCTCGTCCTGGTCTCGCACAGCCGCGCGCTCGCCGAGGCCACCGAGGCGCTGGCCCGCCAGATGACCGGCGAGTCGGTCGCCATCGCGTGCGCGGCGGGCGCGGGCGACGGCGGCGCCGAGCTCGGCACCGACGCGACCGCCATCGCCGCGGCGATCGAGCGCGTCTGCGGGCCGGCCGGCGCCGTCGTGCTGATGGACCTCGGCAGCGCGATCCTGAGCGCCGAGACGGCGCTCGAGCTCGTGGATCCGGAGCTCGGCGCGCGCACGCGCCTCACGGGCGGGCCGATCGTGGAAGGCGCGGTCGCCGCCGCCGTGCGCGCGGCGGCGGGCGGCACGCTCGAGCAGGTGGCCGCGGAGGCGCGGCGGGCGCTCGAGCCGAAGGCCGCGCAGCTCGGCGACGGCGAGCGCCCCGCCGGGGCCGCGGCGGACGCGGCGGACGCGGGCGCGCCGGCCGTGGCGGTCGACGTCGCGATCGCCGATCCGAGCGGCCTGCACGCGCGCCCGGCCGCGCAGCTCATCGCGCGCGCGGCGGCGTTCGACGCGGCGATCACCCTGGAGAACGTGACCGCCGGCCGCGGGCCGGTGGCGACGTCGAGCCTGATCGCGCTCGCCTCGCTCGGGGCGCGCCGCGGCGACGTGCTGCGCCTGCGCGCGACCGGCCGGCAGGCGGCCGAGGCGGTCGCGGCGCTCGCCGCGCTCGTGCAGCGCGAGGCGCCGGCGAGCGCGGCGGCGGCGCCCGCCACGTCGGGCCTCGCCACCCCGGTCGCGCCGGGCGTCGCGCTCGGGCCGCTCGTGCGGCTCGTACGCGTGCTCCCGGACATCCCCGAGACCACGGTCGACGACCCCGCGTCCGAGGCCGTGCGGCTGCGGCGGGCGCTCGAGATCGCGGCGCAGGACCTCGGGAACGCGCTCCGCGGCAGCGACATCCTCGAGGCGCACCAGGCGCTGCTCTGCGACCCGGCCCTCGTCGACGAGGCCCTGTCGCGCATCGATCGGGAGCGCTGCAACGCCGCCTGGGCCTTCCGCCTGGCCATCGAGGCCGCGGCCGCGATCTACCGGCAGCTCGACGACCCGTACCTGCGGGCGCGCGAGGCGGACGTCCACGACGTGGGCGACGCGGTGGTGCGCGCCCTGCTCGGCGGCGCCGCGGCCACGCTGCCCGAAGGGCCGCCGGCCGTCGTCGTGGTCGACGATCTCACGCCGTCGGAGGCCGCGCGGCTCGACGCGGCGCGCGTGCTCGGGGTCATCGACCGGCGCGGCGGCCCGACGTCGCACGCCGCCATCCTGCTGCGCGCCGCCGGCATCCCCGCGGTGGCGGGGGCCGCGGCGCTTGTGCCCGACGACGGCGGCGCGCGCGCCGGCCTGGACGGCGCGACCGGCGAGGTGTGGCTCGACCCCGATCCCGAGACCGCGGCCGAGATCGAGCGGCGGCGGACGGCCCTTCGCGCGTCGCGGCGCCCGCCGAGCGCCCGCGACGGGCGCCTGCGCCTCGCGTGCGGGCGCGAGGTCGAGCTGTGGGCGAACGTGGCCGGGCCCGCGGACGCGCGGGCCGCGCGCGAGGCCGGCGCCCTCGGCGTCGGGCTGCTGCGCACCGAGATGCTGTTCCTGGGCCGCGTGGACGAGCCGGGCGAGACCGAGCAGGCGGGGCTGCTCGCGGAGATCTTCGCGGCGTTCGCGGGCGCGCCGATCGTGGTCCGCACGCTCGACGCGGGCGGCGACAAGGCGCTGCCCTACCTCGAGCTCGACGCCGAGACGAACCCCAGCCTGGGCGTCCGCGGGGTCCGCCTCTCGCTGGCGCGGCCGGCGATGCTCGAGGCGCAGCTCCGCGCGATCCTCGTCGCCGGGCGCGGCCACGACGTCCGCGTGCTGATCCCGATGGTCTCGACCGCCGCGGAGGTGGTCGCGGTGCGCGCCGCGCTCGAGCGCGCGCACGAGGCGCTCGCGGCCGCGGGCCTGCCGCACCTCTGGCCGGTGGCCACGGGGATCATGGTCGAGGTGCCGTCGGCGGCGCTGATGGCCGAGCGCCTCGCGCGGCAGGCCGATTTCTTCAGCATCGGCACCAACGATCTGACGCAGCACACGCTGGCGGCCGAGCGCGGTCACCCGCGGCTGCACGCGCTCTCGGATCCGGCGCACCCGGCGGTGCTGCGGCTCGTGCGCGCGGTGGTGGAGGCGGGGCACGCCGTGGGGCGGCCCGTCTCGGTGTGCGGCGAGGCCGCCGGCGATCCCGGCGTCGCGCCGCTCCTGGTCGGCCTCGGCATCACGCGGCTCAGCATGTGCGCCTCCGCCTTCGACGCGGTGGAGGACGCGCTCGCCGGGGCCTCGTTCGCGGAGCTCGCCGCCGTGGCCGAGGAGGCGCTCGCGGTCGACGACGCGGCGGCGGCCCGCGCCGCCCGCGCGGCGGCGCGGCGTCCGGGCTGACGGCCCGGCGGCGCGGAGGAATTCAACAGCTTACAACCCTCGCCGGTTCCGCCGAGAGCAACCTGGAAGAGCACGGCATGCAGCAAGAGGAGAGACCGCCAGGACGCAAGGGGACAGCGGTGAGATGATATCTCTAGAGCGGGTCTCGGCTGGGATTGAGACACTGTCATCCGTCTCTCGTCTCTCGTCTCCGTCTCCCGTCTCCCGTCTCCCGTCTTCGTACGCGTCCTTCGTGCGCGTGCGCGTGCGCGACTCCCCGGAATCAGCGCGCACGCGCACGCGCACGGAAGAGCGAAGACGGAAGACGGAAGACGGAAGACGGAAGACGGAAGACGGAAGACGGAAGACGAGAGATGGACGATGTGTCAGTCCCAGCCCATAACCGCTCTACAGCGCCCCTGCCGGCGGCGCGTCCTCGTGCGCGGAGCGCGCGGTGGCGTCCTCCGCCGGCTGCGGACCGCGGACGGGGTGGCCGAGCAGGCACGTGCCCTCGCCGGGCAGCTCCGTCCCCGGATCGCACTCGGCGAGCTCCCAGCCGCGCGCCTGCTCGGCGTCCGTCCCGGAGAGGTCGGCGCCCCGGAGGTTCGCGGCGCTCAGATCGGCGCCCTCGAAGGTCGACTCGATCAGGGCGGCGCCCGAGAGGTCCGCCCCCACGAGGCGCGCATTCCGGAAGCTCGCCTGCGTGAGATCGGCGCGCGAGAGGTCGAGCCCTGACAGATCCAGCCCGTCGAAGCTGCGGTGGCCGCTCCGCGCGAGCAGGCGCACGGCCGCGGCCCGATGCGCGGCGTCGCCCGAGGAGAGCGTGGCGCGCAGCCGGAAGACGGCGAGGCGCGACGGGTCCAGGCCGTGGACGAGCGTCGCGGCGAGCGCGGCCAGCACGAGGCGGGCGCCGAGGGCGCGCGCGGCGCCGCGCTCGGCGCCGAAGGGCGGCAGCGCGAAGGTCAACAGCGCCGCGCCCAGCGCGCCGCCGGCGTGCGCCGCCCACAGGAGCCCGGGCGGCGGGACCTTCGCCAGCGCGACCGCGGCCGCCAGGGCGAGGAGCAGCGCGCCGCCGGCGAGCGCGAGGCGGACCTCGAGCGACCGCGCGAGCAGGGGCCCATCCGGCGCCGGGCGTGAACCGGCGGCCACGGCGGCGCGCCGGGCCGGCAGCGGCTCGGCCGGCTCGCCGGCCCGGCGCGACGCCCCGGCGACCGCGCCGGGCCGGCGCGCGTCAGGCGAACCGGTCAGCCGCTGCGATTCGGGCGGCGCCGACATCCGTTGGGAGGACGGTGCCGCGGACAGCCGCTGCGAGTCCGGCGCCGTCCCCAACCGCTGTGATTCGGGAGGCGCCGACATCCGTTGGGAGGACGGTGCCGCGGACAGCCGCTGCGAGTCCGGCGCCGCCCCCAGCCGCTGCGAGTCCGGCGCCGCCCCCAGCCGCTGCGAGTCCGGCGCCGCCCCCAGCCGCCGCGAGTCCGGCGGCGCGGTGCGGCGGCTCCGCTCGGCGCTCGCCGGGGCCGCGTCCGCGCTCACGAGCGCCTCGCGCAGCGGCGACGCGAACGAGGCGACGTCGTCGAACGCCGCGCCCGCGCTCGCGAGCGCCAGGATGGCCTCCTCGTCGAGGCCGGAGCGCGCGCACGCCGCCGAATCGACGCGCGCGCCCGCGAGCGAGCTCGCCGACGAGAACGAGCGCGGGAGCTTGGCCCCGCGCAGATCCGCGGCCGTGAGCAGCGCACCGCCGAGCAGCGCCCCCGAGAGATCGGCCCAGCGCAGGTCGGCGCCGGTGAGGTCGGCGTTCACGAGCGACGCCGTGTCGAGCCGCGCCCCCGCGAGGTTCGCGCCGGGGAGCTTGGCCCCGTCGAGGCGCGAGCCGGCGAGGTTCGCACCCTGGAGATCGGCGCTCGGCAGGTGCGCGGCCGCGAGATCCGCGCCGGGGAGCTCGATCGCGGCGCCCTCACCGCCGCGGCGCGCCGAGAGGGCGCCGAACAGCCTGTGCAACGCTGAGGTATCCACGGGCGCGCCGCCTACTCGTCCGGGTCGATGGAGCCGACCGCGCTCGCGAACACCACCTGCCCGTCCTTCATGTAGCCGTCCAGCGCGAACCACGCGTGCGTGCCGTCCGCGTCGAGATCGCCTCGCGCGTAAGCGGCCCACCGCCTGTTCAGCGGCACGTCCTCCGGAAAGTGATTGACCGACACGGGCATGGGAGAGCCGCCGAGCCGATATCGATACTGGTACGACTGAGGGTGGCTGACCTCGAATCCTAGGCACAGCCAGCCCGCCGTCGGGCTCCCGGTGTTGTAGTCCACGCCCGGGCGGGGGTCGGGCCGGTATTTGACGCCCTGCACGCGATAAAACGCGTTGGGCACCGTGACCGCATCGCTGCACAGCGGCTCGGACGCGGCGCCGTCCGACCTCGCCTGAAGGCGGTCGGCCGACGCGACAACCGCCCTGGCGATGCCGCCGATCGTCTGCTTGGCCTCGGCCGACGTGGCGAACACCAGGTATTTCGACACCCCCTGGGTGGCGAGCGCGGCCAGGAGCGCCACGAGCCCGCCCGCGAGCATCACTTCGACGAGGGTGAAACCCCGTCGTCCCCGCCCCCGAGATGCCTTATCGACCCCAGCTCGGAAATTCCTTACCACGATACACCTATAACCGGAGCCTCGCTCGCTGAACAGGCAGATCCCTGGGGGATGGGCCACAGCAAACGCCGTTTGGTCGGGTGTTGTGGGGAGCGCGGCCGTTGAGGCGGCGCGTCTCCCACGTCAGCCACAGCGAACGACGTTGGGTCGCGTGCCGTAGCGAGCGCGGCAGTTCAAGCGGCGCGCTCCCAGGGAGCCTGTGTGTGGTGTGGAGAGGCGCAGCCGGGGGGCGCGCGGCGCGCTGCGGCGGGGCGCGGCGAGCCGCTCGGAACGGCCGCGAGCGCTGCGGACGGGACGTCGGCTCAGGCGCGCGGGCCGGCGGTCTTCGGCGGCGGGTCGCCTGCGAGGAAGGCCTCGAGCGCGTCGGCGATGCGCTCGCCCGTCTTGCCGTCCCACCCCTCGGGCACCGTGCCTCGCTTGCCGCGGCCGTCGAGGATGGCGTCGACCTCGCGCGCGATGAGCGCGGCGTCGAGCGCGACGACCGTGTTGGTGCCCTGCGTCACGGTGATCGGCCGCTCGGTGCCCTGGCGCATCGTGAGGCAGGGGATCCCGAGCGCGGTCGTCTCCTCCTGGATGCCGCCGGAGTCGGTGGCGACGAGCAGCGCATTGCCCATCACGGTCACGAAATCGTCGTACCCGAGCGGCTCCATGATCCGGAGCCCCTTCGTCTCCCGGAGGCGCGACGACAGCCCGAACGACTCGGCGCGCGCGACCGTGCGCGGGTGGACGGGGAACACGGTGGGCAAGCGCTCGGCGATCGCGGTGAGCGCGTCGAGCGTCTCGGCGAGCCGCTCGGCGCTGTCGACGTTGGCGGGGCGGTGGAGCGTCGCGATGGCGTACTTCTTCGGCTGGAGGCCGAAGCGAGAGAGAGCGTCGGTCTGCCGCTTCAGCGCGTAGTGGACCGAGTCGATCATCACGTTGCCGACGAACCGGATCCGCTCCGGGGCGATGCCCTCGGCGAGCAGGTTGGGGTGGGCGTCGTGAGAGGGCGTGAGCAGGAGATCGGAGAGCTGATCGGTGAGGACCCGGTTGATCTCCTCGGGCATGGTCCAGTCGCGCGAGCGGAGGCCGGACTCCACGTGGACGACCGGGATGCCGAGCTTCGACGCCGCGAGCGCGGCGGCCAGGGTGCTCGTGACGTCGCCGACCACGACAACCACCTTGGGCCGGTGCTCGATCAGGTCGGCCTCGGTGCCGACGAGGACCGCGGCCGTCTGCTGGGCGTGCGAGCCGCCGCCCGCCTTGAGCGTGTGATCCGGCGTCGGCAGGCCGAGGTCGCGGAAGAACACGTCGCTCATCGTCGTGTCGAAGTGCTGGCCTGTGTGGAGCAGCCGCATCGGGAGGCCGCGCGCCTTGAGGGCGCGGCAGATGGGGGCGAGCTTCATGAAGTTCGGGCGCGTCGCGGCGACGAGGTAGATCATGTCGACCGAGGAGCATGCCGCGGTATGCGGCGCGGCACCAGCGTTTTGAGGGCGCCGGGAGGGAGGCTGCGCGCGCCGAGATCCGTCGCTAGGCGCCGCGGTTCGCCACGGCGCCGTGGTTCGCCACGGCGCCGTGGTTCGCCACCGCGCTCGCCACGCCGCCGACCTCGGACGCGGGCGTCTTGCGCTCGCGCTCCGCCGCCGACAGCCGCGCCCTTCGGGTGCGCCACCACCGCTCCGCGGTCATCACGGGCAGGATCGACATCGCCACCAGCGTCGACTTGACCCACGCGTCGAGCGAGAGCGGCGCCGAGCCGAACAGCGTGTGCATGAACGGCGCGTAGACGAAGCAGAGCTGCAGCGCGAGGAGCGCGCCGATGCCCACATAGACCCAGGGGTTCGTGAAGAGCCCGATCTTCAGCATCGAGTCGCGCAGCGTTCGGCAGTTGAGCACGTAGAAGATCTGGAACAGCACCACCGTCGTGACCGCCGCGGTCTGCGCCTCGCGGTAGGCGACGTCCGAGACGACCCCGCCGCGCACCTCGGTGGAGTACTCGTAGAAGAACAGCCCGATCGCGCCCGCCGTCATGAGCACCGCGACGATCGCCGTGCGCACGAGGACGAACCGGCTCAGGATCGGCTCGCTCGGATCGCGGGGCGGGCGGCCCATGACGTCCTTCTCCATCGCCTCGAACGCGAGCGGCAGGGACAGCGCCACCGTGGCCACCAGGTTGACCCAGAGGATCTGGACGGCCGTGATCGGCATGAGCGGCGCGCCCCCGAGGATCGGGAACGTCATCACCGCCACGAGCAGGATCAGCGCCTCGCCCAGGTTCGTCGGCAGCACGAACGCGAGCGCCTTGACCAGGTTGTCGTAGACGCGGCGCCCCTCCTCGACCGCCGCCCGGATGCTCGCGAAGTTGTCGTCCGTCAGCACGACGTCGGCGGACTCCTTCGACACCGCCGTCCCCGTGATCCCCATCGCCACGCCGATGTTCGCCTGCTTCAGCGCCGGCGCGTCGTTCACGCCGTCGCCCGTCATGGCGACGACCTTCCCCTGCGCCTGCAGCGCCCTCACCAGGCGGAGCTTGTGCTCGGGCGCCACGCGCGCGAACACGTTCGTCGACGCCGCCGCCGCGCGCAGCTCGTCGTCCGACAGCCGCGCGAGCTCCGTGCCGTTCATCGCCCGCCCGCCCTCGTTCACGAGCCCGAGCTGCTGGCCGATCGCCCGCGCGGTCGCCAGGTGATCGCCCGTGATCATCTTCACCGTGATCCCGGCCTCATGGCACGCCTTGATCGCGTCGATCGCCTCCGGGCGCGGCGGGTCGATCATCCCCTCGAGGCCGAGGAGCGCGAACCCCTCCGCGAGGTGCGCCTCGTCGAGCGACGCCGCGCCGCGCTCCGCGGGCCGCGACGCGACCGCGAGCACCCGCATGCCCTGCGCCGCCATCCGCTCGACCTGCGCCATCGCATGGGCCCGCTCCGCCTCGCCGATCGCGGCGCAGCCGAGCACCGCCTCGGGCGCCCCCTTCATGAAGATCACCCGCTCTCCGCCGGGCGCCTCGTGGAGCGTCGCCATGAGCTGCCGCTCGGACGAGAAGGGCACGGCGTCGATGCGGGGGTATTCCCGCCGCGTCCCGTCGACGTCCACGCCGAGCTTCTGCGCCGCGACGACGAGCGCGCCCTCGGTCGGATCGCCCTCGATGCCGCACGCCTCGCCGTCGCGCGTCATGCGCGCGTCGTTGCAGAGCAGCCCCGCGCGGAGCAGCGCGCGCGCCGCCTCGGGCGCCTCGCCGGCCGACGCGCCGCCGCGGCGGAGCTCGCCGGCCGGGGCGTAGCCGACGCCGGTCACCTCGAGCGCCTCGTCGGCGCCCTCGCCGGGCGCTCCGGCGGACGGCGTCCACAGGGCGCGGACCGTCATCTCGTTGCGGGTCAGCGTCCCGGTCTTGTCGGAGCAGATGACGCCCGTGCTGCCCAGCGTCTCGACCGCGGGCAGCTTCCGGATCACCGCCCGGCGCCGCGCCATCCGCTGCACGCCGATGGCGAGCGAGATGGTGATGATCGCGGGCAGCCCCTCCGGGATCGCGGCGACCGCCAGCGAGATGCCGGCGAGCATCGCGTCGACCGGCGGGTAGCCCCGGAGCAGCGCGACCCCGACGATGAGCAGCGCGACCGCCACGATCGCGATCGTCAGCACGCGGCCCACCTTGGCCATCGAGCGCGTGAGCGGCGTCTCGATCTCGGTCGCCTCGTGGAGCATCGACGAGATGCGCCCGAGCTCGGTCGCGGCGCCGGTGGAGATGACGACGGCGGTGCCCGTGCCGCTCGTCACGAGCGTCCCGCCGAAGGCGAGGTTCTTGCGGTCGCCGACGCCGGCGTCCTCGGGGACGACCGCGACGTGCTTGTCGGAGGGGACCGACTCGCCGGTGAGCGCCGACTCGTCCACGTGGAGGTTCTTCACCGAGAGCAGCCGCGCGTCGGCGGGGACCTTGTCGCCGGCCTCGAGCACCACCACGTCCCCGGGGACCACGTTCGCCGCGGGGATCACGCTCCGCTGGCCGCCGCGCACGACCGTGGCCGTCTGCGGCACCATGTCGACGAGCGCCTCGATCGCCTTGCCCGCGCGGAGCTCCTGCACGAAGCCGATGGCCGTGTTGAGCACCACGACGGCCAGCACGACCGCGCCGTCGATCGCCTCGCCCATCGCCATCGCGAGGGCTGCCGACGCGAGCAGCACGTAGATGAGCGGGTCGTTGACCTGACGGAAGAGCAGCTTGAGCGCGCTGTCGCCCTTGGCGCGCTGGATCACGTTGGGCCCGACCTCCTCGAGCCGCCGCGCGGCCTCGTCGTCTGCGAGGCCCGCCTCGGCGCTCTCGATCTTGGAGAGCGCATCGCCGGCAGACAGGTTGTGCCAGGCGATCGCGGCCGATGGGGGGAGGACGCGTTGGGACATGGAGTCATCTCCTGCGGTGTGCAGCCGCGCTGTGCGCGCTGCGCTCACCGGCTATGGCAGCCTCATGTCACGTGGTTCGCACGTGATTGCGGCGTTGTCGGCACGTCCCATGCCAGCGCCGCGCCGGGCTGTTCAGCATCCCGGCCAGCTTCAACCGGGCGTCGAGCAGGACCTTTTCTCCCCGGTGGGGAATTTTGCCTCGCACCGGAACCCGCGTTTTCCCGCGTCCGCTCCGGGTCGAAGCGCTTTGTTCCCGGGGCTAGCCGCGCGCGTAGGCGAAGGTCCCGTCGATGTTGAGCAGCCCCGTGGCCTGGACGAGCTCGGCCACGGTCACCCCGAAGCGCTGGACGAGCCGGTCGGCGACCTCGCGGCGGAGGATGTCCCTGCGGAAGACGCGCAGCGGGCGCGGGGCGAAGTACCCCTCCAGCTCCGCGAACGTCAGGCGCTGGTACGCGGCGGTGCCGGGGATGGGGCGCCGCGAGACGACGTCGTAAAAGAAGAAGATGCCGCCCGGCCGGAGCAGGCGGAGCGCCTTGTCCATGAGCCCGCGCTTGAGCTCCGCGTTCGTGACCGACGACAGGACGGCGAACATCATCACCATGTCGAACGGGCCGCCGACGTCGGCCTGCAGGAAGTCGCCCGCGACGAAGCGGATGCCGGCGAAGCGCGAGCGCGCGAGCTCGGTCCGCTGCGCGACGAGGTCGATGCCGGTGAGGCGCGACGGATCCGCGCCGAGCTCGACCAGCCACGCCAGGTTGGAGCCCGACCCGCAGCCCACGTCGAGCACCGACATCCCGCGCAGGGCCTCGGGCGTGCGCACGCCGCACTCGACAAGCGCCTCGCGCACGCGGCGCTGCCGCTGCCGCGCGACGAGGTACGGGTGGGCGTTGAGCAGGCTCGCCCACGGGTTCGCGGGCAGGAAGCGCTCGGTGTAGTGCCTGCTGATCGCCTCGAGATCCCGCTCGAAACCGCCGTCGTCGCCCATCGGCCCGCCTCCCTCTCCCGCCCGCGCGGCGCCGGCCTGCGCCGTCATGGCTGCCCCACCGCCCACCCCGGCAGGCGCAGGACCCCCCAGCGCACCGCCTTGAGCAGCCCGAGCGCCACCGTCTGCTCCACCGTGAGCGGGCGCTGCGGCTTCCGCCGCGCGAGGTAGTCGTCGAGGTAGCGCAGGAACTCGGGATCCGGCTCCATGCCGCCGACCTCGCGCCGGATGCGCCGGTACTTGCGCGTCTTCCAGATGAAGTTCTCCCAGCTGTCGAAGTAGTCGTGCCGCATCAGGAGATCCGGCACGTAGACGACCCGCATGTCGGGGAACGCCCTGGCGATGCGGTAGACCAGGTAGACCCCCTCGGCGCCGTA
This sequence comes from Sorangium sp. So ce296, assembly GCF_051529605.1. Classification (NCBI taxonomy): domain Bacteria; kingdom Pseudomonadati; phylum Myxococcota; order Polyangiales; family Polyangiaceae; genus Sorangium; species Sorangium sp. So ce296. Next base: position 10,563,092 of record NZ_CP150325.1, on the reverse strand, counting down.
GAACTGATCCGGAAAGCCCCCGGTCTCGAGGTAGACGCCGCGCCGGATCGCCATGTGCCCCTCGGTCGCGAGGACGTCGTCGATCATGTCGTCGCCGCGGTCGTAGTGCCCCGCGAGCGTGCAGAAGTAGGGGTGCTCCTTGGGGATGATCCGGCCGCGCATCGCGGCGATGCGCGCGTCCTCGAAGACGCGGCGGACGACCTCGACGAACGTCGGCGCGATCAGGCCGTCGTCGTCGATGAAGGCGACGTGCTCGCCCCGCGCCCAGGCGATGGCCGCGTTGCGCGCGGCGTTCAGCGGGATGCCGTCGGTCAGGCGGAGCTCGACGTCGACGAGCGGCGCGGAGCGCGGCCTGAGGTGCTCGATGCCGCCGCTGTCGGCGAGCAGGATCTCGTACGGCACGTCGAGCGCCGCGGTCTGGCCGCGCGCGTGCTGGAGGCACTCGATGAGGTAGTCCTTCGCCTTGTACGAGATGATGATCAGCGTGAGCTTCGGCGACGGGACCTCGCGCCGCACGATGAGCTCCTTCACCTCGGGCGCGTACTTCGCGCGCCACGCCTCCTGGAGGGCGCGCTCGCCCTCGGGGAGCCCCGCTCGATCCTTGGGAAGATGGTCAGGCATCGCGGCTCGCATGCCACGGCGGCCGCCGCGCAGGCAAGGACGTCGAGCGGGCGCCGCGCGAGAAAGGCCGGTGCGGGTCGACGCCGCGCGCGGCGGCGACGCGAGGACGGACGGCGCCGCGCCCGCGCCGCGCACGGCGTCAACCCGCGCCGCGCGCCGCGACCTCCTCGAAGAGGCGCGCGAGCGCGCCCGCCGCTGCGCGCGCGCTCAGCCCGGCGAGCGCCGCGCCGTCGGGCTCGACGAGCGGCTGCCCGGCCGCGCGCGCGTCGACGGCATCCTCGATGCGGCGCTCGATCGCCGCGGCGTCGCCGGCCGCGTGCGTCCAGCCGAGGCGCGTCTCCTCGAGGATGCGCGCGACCTCGGGGGACGGCGAGACCGCGAGCACCGGCGCGCGCGCGAGGAGGTAATCGTAGAGCTTGCCGGGCAGGAGGTACGGCTCGTCGCCGAAGCCGGTGAGCAGCGCGAGGTCGGCGCCCGCGACGAGGCCGAGCCCCTCGGCGTACGGCAGGACCGCGCGGTGCTCGAAGAGCCGCGACACGCCGAGCTCCTCGGCGAGGCGGAGATCGCTCCCCGCGACGCGCCCCAGGTTGAGCAGCCGGATCGCGCCCGGGCCGAGCGACCGCCGGCGCGCGACGGCCGCGAGCGCGCGGACGAACGGCGCGAGCGTGCGCTCGCTGTAGCAGTTGCCGAAGTGCACGAGCGTCACCGCCCCGTCGCGCCGCGGCGCGACCGCCGCGTCCGGGTCGAAGCCGGTCCGGATCGACGCGACGCGGCGCGCGATGCCCCGCGCGACGTACGCGTCGCGGGTCATCTCGGACGTCACCGTGAGCGCCGCGGCCGCGCCCACCGCGGCCCGCTCGACGAGCGCCACCGCGGCGCGGACCCACGCGGGCCGCGTCGCCATCACCGGACCGAACGACCACGGATCGCGGAAGTCGACGACGACCGGCCGGCCGACGGCCCTGCCGGCGAGCAGCCCCGCGAGCACCGTCTCCCACGGCGCCCCGCTCGCGAAGATCACCTCGGCGGAGGCCTCGCGGGCGAGGCGCGCGATGCGGGCCGCGAGGGCCGGGATGCGGCCCGCGTCCGGGCCGATCACCCGGACGTAGCGGAGCTCTGCGGCGACGCGCGCGAGCCCCCTCCGGCGCGCGACCGGCAGCGGCGCCTCGGTCGGCGCCTCCAGGGTGCCGTCGGAGCCGAGCGCGCGGCGCGGCATGCGCGCGAGCTCGGCGTCCGTGAGGTAGTCGCGGCGCACGTCGCACGCCGGCAGGTCGGCCTCCGCGAACGACGGATCCAGCCGCTCGCCGGGAGGCGGCCTCGCCGTGAGCACCGTCGCCGCCCAACCGTGCTCCGGCAGAAATTTCGCGAAGCGGTACGCGCGCTTACCGCCGACGCTGAACCGCGGGGGAAAGTAGTAGCTCACGAGGAGCGCGCGCCTCATCGCCGCGCCTATATCACGGCCGAGCGGGGCCCCGCGCGCCCGCCGCGGGAGGCCGCTCCGCCCGCGCATGTGCTACCGAGCCGCCATGCGGGACGAGCAGCCCACCCCGGTCGAGCCGAGCGCGCCCCCGCGTGCGCCCGAGGCCGCGGGGGCCGCGCGGGTGGCCGACGGCGCGCCGCCCCCCGCCGAGGCGCAGGGCGCGTCGCTCGCCGACCGGATCGGGATGATCGTCGGCGGGCAGTTCGTGAACACGCTCATCGTCCTCGTGCAGGGCGTCGTCGTGGTGCGGCTGCTCGGCAAGTCCGAGTACGGCGCGCTCGCCTTCGCGACGATGCTGTTCATGACGGGGCGCGATCTCGCGCAGCTCTACCTGCCGGAGTCGTTCCTCTATTTCGCGCCCAAGGTGACCCGCCCCGAGCTCAAGGGGCTGGTGCGGCAGAGCCTGCTGCTCCTGCTCGGCCTCGGGGCCTTCTCGGCGCTCGCCTTCGCGGGCTTCGCCCTCGTCCCCGGCGTCTTCCTCGACGTCCGCGAGGGCGCGACGCCGCTCCTCCTGCTCATCGGCCTGATGAGCGTGATCGCCTACCCCGCGAGCGTCTTCGGCCCGCTCTTCATCGCCACGAACAACCACCGTAAGTCGGCGGGCGTCGCGCTGGTCGTCACGCTCTCGACCGCGGCGGGCGCGATCGTCCCCGCCGCGCTCGGCTGCTCGGTGGCGTGGATCCTGGCCGCCCAGTGCGCGGCGCAGGCGCTCCGGCTCGGGCTCTCGTACCGGCTGTACGCGCGGCTGTTCGGGGACGTCGCGGCGGCGCCTTTCCCCGGCGGCGTCCGGGCCCAGCTCGCGTACGCGCTCCCGCTCTCGGTGACCCGCTTCGCCGGCCTCTTCAACCAGAAGCTCGACAAGTTCGTCATCGGCCTCTTCTTCAGCGCGGGGCTCTACGCCGAGTTCGCCGTCGGCTCGCAGGAGCTCCCGCTCGTCGGCGTCCTCGCCTACTCCGTCGCCTCCACGATGCTCCCGGACCTCGTCGCCCGCTTCGAGGGCGGGGCGACGCCCGCGCAGGGCGCGCGGGCCGCGATCGCGCTGTGGCACTCGGGGATCCGCAAGACGACGCTGATCATGCTCCCGGTGGCGGCGTTCCTCCTCCTGTTCGCCGAGCCGCTCATGCGCACCGTCTACGGCGACGCGTACGCCGGCGCCGCGGTCCCGTTCCGCATCTACTCCGCGCTCCTGCCGCTGCGCGTGACGGCGTACGCCATCGTGCTGATGGCGTTCGGGAAGACGTCGATGATCCTGCGGATCCAGGTGCTGTCCATGGTGTTCAACACCGCGGCGAACCTGGTCCTCCTCCCGACGCTCGGCATGGTCGGCGCGCCGCTCTCGGCCGTCCTGACCCAGGCGCTCGGGATCGTCGTCATGGTCGCGACCATCGCGCGCCTCTCCGGGGTCGGCCTGCGCGGCGTCTTCCCGTGGCGCCACTACGGGCGCGTCGCGGCCACCGCGCTCGTCGCCGCGGCGCCGCTCACCGCGTTCCTCGTCACGGGCGCGGTCGACGAGCGCCCCGCGCTCTGCCTCGCGCTCGGCGCCCCCCTCTACGCGGGGCTCTACCTCGTGGCCGCGTGGGTCACCGGCGTGCTCGCCCCCGAGGACCGCGCGTTCGTCGCGCGCTGGCTCCGCCTCGAGCCGCTGCGCAGCCGCCATGGCTGACGCGCCCGCGGGCTCGGCGCCCTCCCCGCGCGGCGGGCTTGAGGTCGGCGACCGCCGCCACCATCCATCCACGATGCTTCCCGCAGGGCGAACATGGCGAACATGACCGGCGCCGCCGCAACCAGCCTCTGCCACATCCCCTCGAGGCGCTCGGCGCGCGCGCGACGACCACCGCTGCAGGCCTCGACGACGCGGCTCGGGCGATCGACCTGGCCGCTCGAACCACGGTTCCCCACGTTCGCTGTCTCGGGCGGCAAACAGCGGATCCGGATGTGGAATCGGCGCAGGCTGCCAGGATATGTGGGCAGCCTGGAAAGGCTGGCAGTCGTCCGATGGCCCCTCTCGTGGCTCCCGGCTTCGTGTGGATTTCCCGTCGATCGGTGTTCTAGGCTTACTCGCCGGCCTCATCGGCGCCTTGTGCGATGGAGACGACCATGAGCGAAGACCAGGAAGCCGGATTCGTCCTCCGGGTCATCTCGGGCCCCCTGGCCGGACAGACCGCGCACATCCCTGGCGACCGTCCGCTGCTCGTCGGCCGCGCGCCCGAATCGGATCTCTCCATCTCGAGCGACGGCGAGCTCTCTGCCCTGCATTTCTCGGTGGAGCAGATCGACGGCAGCTACCTGCTCCGCGACCTGGGGAGCCGCAACGGCACGCAGGTCAACCGCGAGCGCGCGCGCGAGGTGTCGCTCCGGGACGGCGACGAGATCCGCGCGGGGGCGACCCTGTTCGCGGTGGTTCGCCACGTGCCGAGCCGCCGCTATGCGCCGACCGAGCCGGCCCCGCCCTCGCGGCGGGCGCGGACCGAGCCGGTCCCGTCCTCGCGGCGGGCGCGGAGGACCGGGATCCCCACGACCGGCTCGCCGTTCACCGCGTCGGCGCGGGCGCGGCTGCGGGAGGAGCGCTCGCCGCTCTTCGCGGTGGTCGACGCCGCCCGCGATCCGCGCATCCGGCTGCTCCTCGGCGAGGCGGGCGAGCAGACCGCCTCGCTCTACACCGGCTTCCAGGGCGAGATCCTCGCGGACGTCGGCCCCACGCTCGTGCACCTCCCGCCGGGGTCGACCCTGCTCGACGCGCTCGTCGACTGCGGCTGGGGCGACAGCTGGGGCGTCTTCCTGACGAGCAACCGCCCGTTCGGCGACGTGCGGAAGCACCTCCGCCGCTTCCTCCTGGTCGAGAGCGGCACGGGCAAGCAGCAGTACTTCCGGTTCTACGACCCGCGCGTGCTCCGCGGCTTCTTGCCCACGTGCGGTCCGCGCAAGCTCGAGGCGCTGTTCGAGGAGATCGAGGCCTTCGCGATGGAGGCCGAGGATCCGGGCAAGCTGCTGCGCTTCACCGCGCAGGGCGGCAAGGCGATCCGCGAGGAGGCGGCGCTCGAGCGAGGGAGCTGAGGGCGGCGGAGGCGCCGGGCGCTCAGCGCGGCGCGCCCCCGTCCTGAGTGGGCAGGTCCCAGGCGATCACGCGCAGGAGCTCCGCCACGCTGAACGCTTGAGCGAAGCTGCCGCCGGGGTGGTGCGGCGCCTCCCCGGACGCGACCTCGGGCACCTGGCCGAGCGCGATCTCGTTCGCGGCCGCCGACGTCACCAGCCTGTGGAGCAGCGGGAGGACGTGCTCCCCGAGCGTGGAGAAGTGCCGGGCGGCGCGCGCGTAGAACCCGAGCAGAAACGGCCAGACCGTGCCCTGGTGATAGGCGGCGTCCCGCGCCTCGGGGCCCCCCTGGTACCGGGGCGCGTAGGCCGGATCGGCGGGCGAGAGCGTCCGCACGCCGGCGGGGGTCACGAGCTCCAGGCGGGCCCGCTCGAGCAGCGCCGAGGCCTGCTCCGGCGTGAAGCAGGCGGGATCGACGGCCACGGCGATCACCGCGTTGGGGCGGATCGACGCGTCGCGGAACGCGCCCTCCCCCTCCGCGTCCTCCGAGATGACGTCGTACGGGTAGCTGGTCTCCTCGCACCAGAAGCGGGCGGCGAAGCCCCGGCGCGCCGCGCTCGCGGCCGCCTCCGCGCGCTCCGCGAGGCGATCGTCGCCGGCGGCCCGCGCGAGGCGCGCGAGCGTCTCCGAGCCCTTCGCCCACAGCGCCGTGAGCTCGACCGGGCAGCCCGCGCGCGGGGTGACCGCGCGGCCCGCGACGCGCGCGTCCATCCACGTGAGCCCGTCGATCGCGCCCTCGCCGCGGCGGCCCGCGGCGAAGAGGCCGTCGGCCGTGACGTGGATGCCGTTGCGGGTCCCGCGCAGGGCGGCCTCGAAGGCGTCGCGGAGCGCGGCGAGCAGCTCGCCCGTGACGAACGGGTGCGCGTCGCCGATCGCGTCGGCGAGCAGGCGGGCCGCCTCGAACAGCCAGAGGGTGGCGTCCGCCGCGTGGAAATCCGGGGGCTCGCCCGCGTCGGGGAGCCGGTTCGGCACGAGGCCGTCCTGCATGGAGTCGATGATGGCGCGGAGGACGCGGATCGCCCCCTCGGTCTTGCGCGGCACGAGGTAGAGGCCGGGCAGGGAGATGAGCGCGTCGCGGCCCCACACCTCGAACCACGGGTAGCCCGCGATGACGCCGGGCCGCGCGGCCGCGTCGGCGCGGAACGCCTCGGCGGCGATGCAGAGCCGCCGCTCCAGGAGCGGCCGCCGGGGCCCCGGGTCCTCGGCGCGGATCGCCGCGCTCGCCGCGGCGAGCAGGTTCTCCGGCTCGTCCTCGGGCAGCGCGCCCACCGCCACGAGCAGGTGCACGGGCTCGGGGCCGATCACCGTCTCGAAGTGGCCCGGCGTCCAGAGGTCCTCGAGGAAATCGAGGCCGCGATCCTGCTCGCCGAGGTACTCGAAGCGCCGCCACCAGTCCTGCGAGCCGACGAACGTGCCCTGGTAGCGGAAGCAGATCCGCGGCAGCGCGCGGTTCGGCTGCACCCGGACCTCGCCGATCGAGGGGCTGTGTCGCCCCGCGCCGGCTTCGCCGCGCGCGGCGCCGGCGCGCAGCTCGACCTTCTGGGAGATGCCGCCGTTCTCGCGGAGCAGCTGGTGCATGTGGCGCGCGGCGAGGAGCGGGCGCAGCGTCAGCATCACCGGATCCGCCCCGCTCCAGGCGTAGCGCAGGACGGCGGCGTTCTCGCCGCGCACGAGGCCGAGCGTCACCTCGAGCTCGCCGCCCGGGAGGGCGTACGCCCAGCGCGGGAGCGGATCCTGATCGAAGCGCTCGAGGTAGAACGAGCCGTTCTCCGGGTCGATGCCCGGGAACTGGTGCTTGGCGAGGTCCCAACGCGGCCACGCCGCCCGGCGCTCGGTCGGGGCGCCCTGCTGCCGGATCGGGCGGACGCTGGCGTCGACGTGCGAGAGCATCACGTGCCGGCGCCGCGGCGGGTCGAGCGCCGCGACGAGCAGCCCGTGGTAGCGGCGCGTGTGCATGCCGGCGATCGTCGAGCTCGCGTAGGCGCCCGCCCCGTTCGTGTGCAGCCACTCCTTGCGCGCGATCGAGAGCTGGCCGCGCACCTCGACGTGGGGCCAGGGCGACGCGTGCTCCAGCGCGGCGCCGTGGGCGCGCGAGGCCGCGGGCGCGGACGAGAAGGCTTCGTGAGGCGGAGCGTACCTCCGGGATCCGTCAGAGCTCATCGACCGCCGGTGGCCTTCCTGAGCGAGTCCTCGGCGGCGGCGCGCATCACCTCGACCGGCGCCGGGAGGCCGGTCCAGAGCGTGAAGGACTGCGCCGCCTGGCCGACCAGCATGCCGAGCCCGTCGGACGCGCGGAGCCCTCGCTCGCGCGCCATGCGGAGGAACGGCGTCACCGGCGGGTTGTAGACGACGTCGTAGAGGCAGGCGCTCGGCGAGAGCGAGTCCCACGGGATGATGCGGGTGACCTCGTCGCCCGGCGGCCCCCCGAGCATGCCGGCGCTCGTGGCCTGGATGATCAGGTCGGCGGCGACGGCGAACTCGCTCCAGTTGAGCCGCAGCGCCACCGAGGACTTGCTGCTGATCGACCGCTCGGTCGGGATCGGCCAGGGCGCCGTGAGCGCGCCGAGCTCGGACGCGCGCTGCCCCGCGGGCGACTCCAGCATCTCCTCGGTGCTCGTCCACGACCGGGTGGTCACGCTGATGAGGTGGTAGCCGAGCATCTTGCAGGCGGCGATCGCCGCGAACGCCGCGCCGCCCGCCCCGATGATCAGCGCGCGCTGGCGCGGGCTCGAGGGCGCGCCGCCTCGCCCCGCCGGATCGTCGCCCTGGGGCGGGGCGGATCGCAGGAGCAGGTCGAGCTCGTCGCGGAGCGCGATCACGTCGGTGTTGTGCGCGGTCACGCGCCGCGGCTCGGCTGCGCAGAGGACGTTCGCGACGCCGACGTCGGCCGCGCTCGAGTCCACGTCGTCGACCATCGACATGATCGCGCGCTTGTGTGGGATGGTGACGTTCGCGCCCGCGATGAGGCCGCTCCGGATGTCGCTGACGAAGCGCGCGAGCTCCGCGCCGGTGGGCACGTCGAACGCGCTGTAGATGTGGGGCAGCTGGTGGGCCCGAAACGCGGCCGAGTGCATGGCCGGCGAGACCGAGTGGCCCACCGGGTGCCCGACCAGACCGAACATTCGCCGCTCAGGGTTCGACATGACGCCTCTCCTCCGGGCCGGCCTCCGCTCCGCCCTGCCCCGCCGAGACCTGGCCCGAGGCGCCCGCGCGACCGAAGGCCGGGGCGCGCTCGTCGGCCGCGAAGCCGAGCCCGAGCTGCTCGCACGCGGGCGCGCCGGGCTGCGCCCTGCGCCTCGGCGCGCGGCCGGCCGCCGGGGCGCGCGGCCCGCCGCTCTGGCGCGCGGGCGGGGCGGGCGTCGCCGCCTCGGCCGGCGCGGGCGCCGCCGGCGCCGGGGGCGCGCCGCGCTCGACGAGCGGCTCGTCCGGCCCCGCGGTGGCCACGACCCGCGCGAGCAGCGCGCCGTGGTGCACGCGCACCGTGATGGGATCGCCCGGCGCGACCTCGCGGTGATCGCGGACCGCGCGGCCCGACGGGTCGGTCGCGATGGCGTAGCCGCGCGCGAGCACGCGGAGCGGCGACATCGCCTCGAGCCGGGCGACGTCGCTCGCGAAGCCCTCCCGGAGCAGGGCGACGTGGCGGCGCGCGGCGGCGGACAGGCGCACCGACAGCGGCCTGAGCGCGCCGCGCGCGCCGGCGAGCACCGCGCGCGGGTGGCGCGCGGCGAGCCTGCGCTCGAGGCGCTGGAGCCCGGCGCGGTCCTCCACGAGGATCCGCTCCATCCGGCGCCGGAGCCGCGCGACGGCGTCGTCGATCCGCTGCTGCGGCTCGGCCAGGATCTGCGCGGGCGAGCCGAGGCGGGCGCGCTGCCGGTCGACGTCGGCCCGCGCTGCCCTGAGCCGGTGGGCGATCGCGCGGCGCATGCGGGCCTCGAGGTGCTCCAGCGCCGCGCGGCGCGCGGCCGCGTCCGCGACGAGCATCTCCGCCGCCTGCGACGGGGTGGCGGCGCGCGCGTCGGCGGCGAGGTCGGTCAGCGCGACGTCGATCTCGTGCCCGACCGCGCTCACGATCGGTACGCGCGCGGCCGCCACCTTCCGGACGACGATCTCCTCGTTGAACGCGCTGAGGTCGTCGGCCGAGCCGCCCCCGCGCCCCACGATGATCACCTCGATGCCCGGGAACTCCTCGAGCAGCGCGATCGCGCGGACGATCCGCTGCCCCGCGCCGGCGCCCTGCACCGGCGTGCGCGCGAGGATCAGCCGGGCGGCGCCGCGGCGGAACGCGACGGTCACGATGTCGTGGATCGCCGCCCCGTCGCCGCTCGTGACGACGCCGATGATCTGCGGATCGACCGGCAGCTTGCGCTTGCGCTCCGGCGCGAAGAGCCCCTCGGCGGCGAGCTTCTCCTTGAGGCGGAAGAGCGCCTCGAGGAGCGCGCCGCGGCCGGCGAGGCGCGCGTCGTCCGCGCAGAACTGGAGCCGGCCGCGCGGCACGTAGACCGTGGCGCGGCCCGTGAGCACGACGCGGGCGCCGTCGGCGAGCAGCTTGCGCGCGCGCGGCGCGGCGGTCCGGTACATCACGCAGTCGATCGCCGCCTCCTCGCTCTCGTCCTTGAGCGTGAAGTAGGCGTGGCCGCTGCCCACGACGCGCAGGCCCGAGATCTCGCCCTCGACGCGCACGTCGGCCGTCGAGCCCTCGAGGATCCGCTTCAGCCGGCGATCCAGCTCCGCGACCGAGACCACCTCCGGCTCGGCGCCCCTCTGCCGGCGCGAGGTCGGCGGGCTCGTGAGCTCGCGAGGCTCGGCGGCGGGAGGGGCCGCAAACGAGAGCTCGGGCGGGATATCGCGGCGCTGCACAGGGCAGACCTACCCTTTTGCTCGGCCTGGGGAAAGACTCTCGCGGGCCTGATCCCGCGTCGGGCCGCGACGAAGAACGCGCGGCTCCAGGTGGAGCACCCCACCGCCGAGTGGACGACCGGCGTCTGGATCGCGCGGCGTCATCCCGCGCGTACGGCCGGCTGCTGCCGAGCACGCCGTCGCGGGCATCCGGAAGAGCCTCGCCTTTGACGGGATCTCCTCTCGCGCCCTGAGTTCCAGGCCGCTCGCCGGCGACGCGGCCTCCGCCGACGAGCCCCCGCGGAGCGCTGCGGCGACCGCCGCGGAGCGCTGCGGCGACCGCCGCGGAGCGCTGCGGCGACCACCGCCGTACCGTGACGACGAGGCCTCGCTCGTCGCCGCGCTCGCCGTCGGGGCTGCAGGCCGAGCCCCCGCCTGCTCGCCCAGCGGCCCTCGATCTGCTTCGCCGCGAGCGTCGCGGCCTGCTGCACCGCGACGCTCGCGGCCCGTCGCCCATCACGTTCAGGCGAAGCCCGCGCGGGAGCCCTGCGATGCCTCCCGCCCGTCAGGCGGCGCCGGGGCCCTGCGACCGGAGCGCAGCCTGCGGCGCCTTCCCGGCGCCGCCCCGAGCCGGTGCCTCCGGTCGAGGCGCCGCCTACGCGGCGCGTCGCACCAAAGTCTCTCTCGCTCCGGCCCCGCTCGATGCTATTCTACGCCGAACTTTCGGCTGGGGTGGAGGTGCGATGGGACGCGAGGCGAAGGGCCAGAAGGACCCTCTTGGGTCCGTCGCCACGCTCCCACCGATCGAGGCCCGCGCGCAAGAGCCTCCGCCTGCCACAGGCTGGCCGTCCGCTCCGCTCGCGGGCCAGCCAGCAAGCGATGAGGCCGTGACGCCTCCCCCCGAGCCGCGGTGGTTCGACGCCACCGCTCCCGAGCTCTCGCCGGCGCGGGGCGCGGGCGCTCGACGGCTCTGGTCGATCCCGCTCCTCGTGGCCGCGCTCGTGCTGGTCGCGACCGCGCGCAGCGTGACGGTCCGCGCGCTCTTGCCGGTCGCGCTCGTCGCGGCGGCCGGCGCGCTGCTCGCGCGGGGGCGACGGCACCTCCTGCCGGCGGCGCAGGCGAGCCGGCGCGGGCTGAGCCTCGACGGCGACCGGCTGCTCCTGCGCGGCAAGGGCGGCGCCGGGGAGCACGTGCTGCTCACGACCCGCGAGCGGTTCGGCGTGACGCTCCTCGCGACGCCGCGCCGCGATCGCATCGTCGCCCTGCTCACCTCCAGCGCCGGGATGTCCTCCGTCGGGGCCAGCTTCGACGGCCCCGCGCGGCGCGCCTTCGCCGCACTGCTCGACCGCGCGTCCGTCGTGGGCTCCGACGAGGTCGGGCTCGAGGCGATCGGCCCGGACGGCGAGCCGATCTCGCTCGGCCCCGCGGTGCTCGCCGCGCTCCTCGAGGAGCTCACGGAGCGCTCGCCCGGGTGCCTCGATCGCTTCCTCCTGACCGACGCGCGCGGCGCGGCGCTCAGCCTCGACAGCCGGGAGCTCCGCGCCGGCGGCCGCGTCTTCGATCTGACCGCGCCGCTCGAGTGGCGCGCGTTCGTCTTCCAGGAGGCGCTCGGCCAAGCGGTCGCGGTGTACCAGGGAACGTGGGTGCGCCAGGGCACGAGCGAGATCTTCCTCGTCTGCTTGCTCCCTGCCATGACGCCGTCGCTCGACGGGCTGGGCGCGTTGCCCGGCCCGCTCGATCGCGGCGCGCTCCGCGATCTCCGGCTCATGCAGGGCGCCCCGGAGAGCCCGCCGCCCGCCGAGCAGCGCGTCGCCATCGATCGCCTGCTGATGGTCCCGATCCGCTCCGCGCTGGACAAAGCGCCCCGGCCCGCCGCGCAGACGCACCGCGCGCGCGCATGAGAGCGGCGCCAGGCGCGCCCTGACGGCGCGTACGGCGCGATGGACACGGCGTGCGTGCCGTGTCCCAACGTCCCGATGCGAGCGCGCCAGAGCGTCGGCCTTCGCTTGACGCGCGCGTGCGGGCACGGGTAAACCGCGCACGGTACCTAGACGTTCACGTCACCACGTCCCCTACGAGATCCGGAGGCGATCCATGGCCGTCGATATCCAGAGACTGTTCAACGAAGAGCTCCCTGCTGCCCTGGCGAAGCATTCCGACGCGGCCAAGCAGATCGGCGGGAAGTACCAGATCAACGTGACCGGCGAGGGCGGCGGCGAGTGGCTGATCGACCTGTCCGACACCGGGCCGAAGCTCGCTTCGGGCAACCCGGGCGGCGCGGACGTCACGATCTCGCTCACCAGCGAGGACTTCCAGAAGCTGTACGAGAACCCGCAGGCCAACTCGATGCAGCTCTACTTCGCGGGCAAGCTGAAGGTCGCGGGCAACCAGATGCTCGCGATGAAGCTCCCGAAGCTGTTCCAGCTCAGCACCGGCTGATCCCGGCGCCGGAGGCGCCCCGACTCCCCGGCGCCGCCGACGAGCCTCTCTCGGATCGCAGCCCTGCGATCACCTCTCTGATCTTTCGGAGCCCGCTTCACGCCGCGCGCGCACGCGACCGGCGTCCCTTCTCTTCCCCCTCGATCGTCGACCCGCCTCGCGCCACGACAGGGAGGCCTCCATGCGCCCGCTCACCGATACGCGCATCCTCGATCTCTCGAGGCTCCTGCCGGGCCCCTTCGCGACCCTGGTCCTGGCGGATCTCGGAGCGACGGTGGACAAGATCGAGGACGTCACCGGCGGCGACCTCCTGCGCGGGCTCCCCCCGCAGATCGCCGGTGAATCCGCGGCGTTCCAGCTCTTGAACCGCGGCAAGCGCAGCGCCCTGCTCGATCTGAAGAAGCCCGAAGGGCGCGACGCCTTCCGCCGGCTCGCCGCGACGTACGACGTGCTCTTCGATCAGTTCCGCCCGGGCGTGCTCGAGCGGCTCGGGCTCGGCCACGCGGCGCTCCGCGCGGACAACCCGCGGCTCATCGTCTGCGCGCTGACCGGCTACGGCCAGACGGGCAGCCTGTCCGCGCGCGCGGGGCACGATCTTAACTACGTCGCGCGCGCGGGCGTCCTCGGCGCCCAGGGGCCTGCCGAGGGCCCGCCGCAGGTGCCGGGCTCCCAGGTCGCCGACGTGAGCGGCGGGATGTGGTGCGCGATCGCCATCCTCGCGGCGCTGCGCGAGCGGGACCGGACCGGGCGGGGCGCGGTGCTGGACATCGCCATGACCGACGGCGTGCTCGGCTTCGCCCTCCCCACGCTCGCCGCGGCGCTCGCGGGCGGCGACCCGGCGCTCCGCGGGGATGACGCCGCCGAGGGCGCGCGCGCGGCGGGCGACGCGCCGCTGACCGGGGGGCTCGCGCCGTACAACACCTACCTCTCGAAGGACGGCCACGCGATGGCGCTCGCCGCGCTGGAGCCGAAGTTCTGGCGCGCGTTCTGCGAGGGCGCCGGGATCGAGCCCGATCCGAGCGCGCTCGTCCCCGGACCGCACCAGGCCGGGCTCAAGCGCGAGCTCGCCGCGGTCTTCCGGCAGAGGACGCGCGCGGAGTGGGAGGCGCTCGCCGCCGAGCGCGACTGCTGCCTCGAGCCGGTGCTCGATCCGCGGAGCGCCCCGTCCGATCCCCACCTCGCGTCGCGCGATCTCCTGTTCGAGATCGCCTCGCCGCGCGGCCCTGTCCCGCAGCTCAGGACGCCCGTCACGCCGGCGGGCGCCGCGTTCGCGCCGGCGCCTCGCGCCGGGGAGCACACGCGCGCCGTGCTGCGCGACGCGGGCTTCTCGGACGGGGAGATCGACGCGCTGGTCCGCGCCGGCGCGGCGCGCGAGGCGGGCTGACGTCAGATCTTCTTCAGCTCGTCCACGAACTCCCAGTCGGCGATGAGGTGCTTCTTCAGCAGCAGCGACAGGAGCGCGGCGAACATCGCCTCCCAGCGCACGTTGTTGCCGAGGATCTCGCTCGCGTCGGCGCCGTGCGAGACGGCGCGGAGCGCGGAGACGAGATCGCGCGCGGTGAGGCCCGGATCGTCCGCGGCGGGCGCCGGCGGCGGCTCGGACTGGGCCGCCGCCCGCGCCGGGGCCGGCTGCTGCCGCTGCTGCTGCTGGGACTTGGTGCCGCGCGCGGGGAGCGTGATCGTCGTCCCGTCGAGGAGCGTGAGCGACACCATCCGGCGGCGACCGCGGCCTTGCGGCGCGGGGATGTTGCGCACCTCGCGCTCGCTCGGGGGCTCGTCGCCGTAGTCCGGGGCGCTCTCCGCGGCGGTGCGCGCGGCGCTCTCTGGAGCGCTGCGCGCGGCGGTCTCCGCGGCGGCGCGCGCGGCGCTGGCGCGCCCGAGCACGGCGCCGAGGAGCGCGGCGGCCGGCGTGCTCGACGTGGGCGGCGCCTCCGTGCTCGGCGCGGCCTCGCTGGCGGGCGGCGTCAGCGGCCCCGGCGCCGAGCTCGGGCGCAGCGTCTTCCGGCGCTCCGACGGCGCGGCCTGCGCCGGCTGCGCCGGCTGCGCGGATTGCGCGGATTGCGCGGCCTGCGCCGCCGCGAGCAGCTCGGGCGACGGCGCGACCTTCAGCGTCGGACGCGAGCGCTGCTCGTCAGGACGCCCGCGGATCTGCCGCTCCTCCGGCCGCCCGCGGGCCTCCCGCTCCGCCGGCCGCGCCGCGGGGCGCGGCGCCTCCCAGGCGAGCTCGTCGTCGATGACGCCCATGTCGCTGGCGTCGACCTCGGAGGTCTCGATCGCCGGCACCGCGTCGTCGACCAGCCGGGCGCCGGAGCGGAGCGCGGGCCTCGTCAGCAGCAAGGGCTCCGGCGTCGACGAGACCTCCTCCGAGTGCCTGGCGGTCTCCGGCGCGCCGAGCTCGGAGGACGGCGGCGGATCGACCGGGCGCGCCCGCGACTGCGGCTCGGTCGCCTGGGCCCGCTGCGCGGGCGCCGGCGGCGGCGCGGAGCGAGCGCGCGCCCCGTAATAGACCCGGATCGCGTTCCGGATGTCGCTCGGCGGCGCGATCATCGCGCGCACCGGCAAGCCCGAGAACGCCATGCACTCCTTCATGCCGTCCTCGTTCGTCGGATCGTCCATCGCGACGTAGAGCGTCTCGCCCTGGTTGCGGACGTGGCGGACGTAGATCGGCACGAGGCAGTAACGCTCGGCCACGTCGTGCGGGACGAGGTTGAGCAGCTGCCGCGAGAACTCGATGTGCAGCAGCGACACCCAGGGAACAGCGAGCTGGTGCGATAGGATCTGCGTCAGCTGGGTTTCGTTGATGAGACCTTGCTCGACGAGGAGCGTCCCCAACCGCCGGCCGTCCGTGCGCTGCAGCTCCAGGGTCCTCTCGAGGGCGTCCTGGGTGATCATCCGCGCGTCGACCAGGAGCTGACCGAGACGTAGGCGAGGCGTAACCATCGCGCCCGAGGTTACCCCAAGTGGGATCCAGGACCTAACAGACGGCAGGACGAGCCCCCCTGCCCCCCTCCGGCCGAGGCCCCGGGGGCCCAGGGAGAGCTCGACTCCAATCGCTATCCCGAACGTGGTAAGGTCCCGCGCGTGTCCACAGTGGTCTGCCCGCAATGCGCGAATCCGTGCGAGCAGGCGCACAAATTCTGCCCGGTGTGCGGTTTCCCCATCTCGGAGTTCAACCGGACCTCCGACGACCCGCTGATCGGGACGACGCTCCCGGGCAACTACGTGATCCTGGAGCTCGTCGGCGTGGGCGGCATGGGCCGCGTGTACAGGGCCGAGCAGAAGGCCCTGGGGCGCACCGTGGCCGTCAAGATCATCCACCCCCACCTGCTCGGGGACGAGAGCGCGTCGGTCCGGTTCATCACCGAGGCGCGCGCCGCGAGCCGCCTGAACCACCCGAACTCCGTCGGGGTCATCGACTTCGGCAAGAACGGCGGGCAGCTCTACCTCGTCATGGAGTTCCTGCGCGGGCGCGACCTCGCCCGCGTCGTCTACGAGGACGGCCCGCTCCCCTTCCGCCGCATCGTCGACATCCTCTGCCAGGTGCTCGCGGCGCTCGCCGAGGCGCACCACCTCGGCATCATCCACCGCGATCTCAAGCCCGAGAACATCGTGCTCGAGCCGATGCGCTCGGGCGGCGACTTCGTGAAGGTCGTCGACTTCGGCCTCGCGAAGATGAAGGCGGAGGTCGCGACGACGAACATCACGAGCCCCGGCATCGTCTGCGGGACCCCGGACTACATGGCCCCCGAGCAGGGCCGCGGCGATCCGATCGACGCGCGGAGCGACCTCTACGCGTGCGGCGTCATCCTGTTCCAGCTGCTCACCGGCCGGCTCCCCTTCGAGGCCGAGTCGCCGACGCAGGTCGTGCTGATGCACCTCTCCTTGCCGCCGCCCGACCCGGCCCTGGTCGCGCCGGAGCGCGAGATCCCCGAGCCGCTCGTCGAGGTCACGCTGCGGGCGCTCGAGAAGGACGCGGCGCGGCGCTACCAGACCGCCGACGAGTTCTCGGCCGCGCTGCGCGCGGCGGTCGGGACGTTCGACACGCCCTCCGGCCGCTTCTCGTTCGCCGAGGCGACCGTCATCTGCGCCTCGTGCCGCGCCATCGTGCCGCGCGGCCAGAAGTTCTGCGGCGAGTGCGGCGCCAGGATCGCGCAGGCCCACGCGCCCGCTCCGGCGCCGCGCGCCGCGCCGGCCCAGGCCGCGCGGCGCGATCGCGCGACGTCGGCCCCCCCGCTCCCGCTGCCGTTCGCGGCGCGCGAGGAGGACCTCGCGTGGCTCGACGCCTGCCTCGCCGAGGTCGAGGGCTCGGTCGTCGCCGCGCGCATCGTCGGCGAACACGGCGTCGGCAAGACCCGGCTCCTCCGCGAGTTCCTCGACGTCGCCGCGAGCCGGGGCGACATCGTGATCCAGACCGGCCCGGACCCGTGGGGCGCCGAGGTCGGCTACTACGCGCTCCGCTGGGCGATCGCCGGGCTCGCCGAGCTCCCGCACGACGGCGGCAACGCGTCGAACTGGAACGGCGCGACGCCGGAGGCGCGGCGCGGGCTGCTCGAGATCTTCGGCAAGGGCGACCGCGCGGCCGACGTGCGCAGGCACGCCTGGAACAAGCCGGCCGCGGGCGGCCTGTCGCCCGACGATCGGCGCTTCATCGCCGCGGAGGCGCTGCGCTGGGCGCTCTCGCGCGCGCAGCAGTCCGCCTTCCCGCACCGGGTCCTGCTCGCGATCGACGACCTGCACGCCGTCGACGGCGCGAGCCGGAACGCGTTCGCCGACGTGATCGCGGAGCCGCCGCTCGCGGCGCTGCTCATCGTCGCGAGCCACACCCCCGGCTTCGAGCCGGGATGGGGCGGGGCCGTGCGCGCGCTCGGCGGCCTGCCGAAGGACATCGCGCTCTCGCTCCTCCGGAGCAGCGTGAGCCTCGATCACCGCGCCGCCCGCAAGACGCCGCAGAGCACGGGCGGGGCGCGGCCGTCGCCGCGGCGCGATCCCTCGGACGGCGCCACCGCCGACCACGTCGCGCTGGGCCTGCCGCCGAGCGCGGCGACCCCGGCCGGCCTCGGCGGCGACGCCGCGACGGTGCCGCCGCTCTACATCGACCAGCTGGTCCGCTACACCCTCGAGGGCGGCAGCGATCCGCCCGCGCGCATGGCCGACCTGGTCGCCGCGCGCATCGAGCGGCTGCCGCAGGACGCGCGCCGCACGCTGCAGGCGCTCGCGGTCATCGGAGACGCGGCGGACCGGGCCACGCTGCAGCGCCTCTTGCCGGACATCCGCGCCTTCGACGAGCTGCTCAACAAGCTCGCGGCGGCGGGCATGATCGAGGAGCACTCGAGCGGCATCCGCACCGCGCACCCGCTGCTCCGCGACGTGACGCTCGCGACGATCCCGGCCGGCGTCCGGCGCGACCTGCACGCCAAGGCGACGTTCGACAGCGCGGGCGATCCGCTCGCGCTGCCGCTCGAGGTGCAGGCGATCCACGCCTACCACGCGCAGAACGCGTTCGTCGCGCTGATGCTGCTCGAGCAGGCGGCGGATCGGTCGGCCGCGCGCGGGGACACGGCCGGCAGCGTGCTCGCGCTGCGCCGCGGCCTCGACCTGGCGCGGCGCGAGATCTTCCGCGGCGAGCTCGACGATCCGGTGCGCGCCGTCCTCATCTTCAGCCGCAAGCTCGGCGAGGCGCTCGCGCGCGCCGGCGATCTCACCGACGCCGACGGCGTGCTGCGCGAGGCGCTCGACCTCGCCGGCCCCGGCGGCCCCGACCGCGCGCTCGTCCTGGGCGCGCTCGCGCACGTGGCGCACCAGCGCGAGCGCACCAGCGAGGCGTCGATGTACCTCCGCGAGGCGATGGACCTCGCCCGGCAGAGCGCCGACAGCGACGTGGTGCAGTCGCTCGACAAGATGCGGCGCGAGTGGATGGCGCGCTGAGCGAGAGATGGTGAGCGGCGAGGAGCGAGCGCAAGGGCCCCGAACTCCGGCGAACGCAGCGGCGCCTGCGCTGCGCGCGCCGTTCATCGCGCGGTGGGACCTCGACAAGACCTACCTCAGGACGGACTTCGACACGCTGCGCGATCTCGTGCGGACCGCGATCGAGCGGCCCGACCAGAAGCGCACCGTGCCGGGCGCCGGGTCGCTCCTGCGCGAGCTCGGCCGCGCGGGCGTCGAGACGCACATCCTCTCGGGCAGCCCGGAGCAGCTCCGCTCCCGCATCGAGCAGAAGCTGCGGCTCGACGGCGCGCGGTGGGCGTCGCTCACGCTGAAGCCCAACCTGCAGAACATCCTCCGGCTGCGCTTCCGCGCGCTGCGCGGCCAGCTCGGCTACAAGCTGCCCGCGCTGCTCCAGCGGCGCTGCGAGCTCCCGAGCCAGCGCGACGCGAGCGGCGCGCTGATCCGCGAGGTGCTCCTCGGCGACGACGCCGAGGCCGACGCGTTCGTCTACTCGCTGTACGCCGACGTCTGCGAGGGGCGGGTCACCCCGCTGGAGCTCGGCGAGGTGATGCGGCTCGGCCACGCCTACGACGACACCATCCTCGACGCGCTCCGGTTCGCGAGCTACGTCGAGAAGGGCCCCGTCGTCGAGCGCATCCTGATCCACCTCGATCGGCAGTCATCTCCCTCGGATTTCCGGATCTTCGGCGACCGGGTCGTCCCCTTCTACAACTACCTGCAGGCGGCCTTCGTGCTCCACGAGGACGGCCGGATCGCCGCGCACGCCGTGCTCCGCGTCGCGCAGGACCTGGTCGTCGCGCACAACTTCGACAGCGTCGCGCTCGCGCGGAGCTACGTCGACCTGTCCCGCCGCGGGCACGTCTCGGGCAAGGGCATCGCGTCCCTCGAGGCCGCCTACGGCGAGCTCGCGCAGCGCAGGGCCGCGGGCGCGAGCGACCTCGGCGCGATGATCGCGGAGCTCACGCGGCTCTGCAGCGACCTGCGCCCCGCCGTGAGCCGGCCGCACGCGGCGATCGACTACCGCGCGCTCGCCGCCGGCCACAACCGCCGCTCGAAGCGCGGCCGCTGACCGCTCGCTCACACCCAGGCGTTGTTGAGGATCTCACCGACGCCGCCGGCGCCCGGGACGATGTACTGGATCGCGTTCAGGCCGCGCTCCTCGTCCCAGTGCGTGCCCGGCTCGGTCTTGAGGACGCGCGCCGGCGAGAGGCCGCGATCGAGCCGGAGCGCGTAGATGATCGCGTCCGGGTGGGCCTCGGTGACGCGGCGGATGTACTCGGGGGTCACGATGAGGTGCATGGCGATGCACTTGGCCGGCCGCCCCTCGAGCGCGGTCTTGTAGTACGTCATGGCGCTGACCATCGACGAGCCGGTGGCGCCCATCGGATCGGGGAAGAGCACGTGGCGCCCCCCGACGTCGCGCCCGATCTTGGCGTCGTGCCAGGTGGCGCCGACCACCTCGCCGTGCTCGTTCGTCTGCCGGCTCATGAACAGGTGATCCTGCCGCACCAGCGCCGGGTCGAGGACCTCGTTCATGAGCTCGTAGACGACCTGGGAGGGCATCGTCCCGGCGCGGGCGATGCCCACGGTGACGACCTTCGTGGCGCGGGACAGCGCGGTGCCGCGATACACGGCCTCCGGGTGGGACGAGATCATCCGGGTCGGGACGTCGACGCGGGTGCGCTCCAGCTCGGCGGCGAGCACGGCGCGCGCCAGGGTCTGGTAGAGGAAGCCGACGAGGCGCCCCACGTCGGGCTGGCCGGTCTCCGGGGAGCAGGCGCGGGCCAGCAGAGTCCACGCGAGCGGATCGTCGAGGAGGTGCACGCCCGGACCGTATCGGTGCGCAATTTCGGGGGGCCGGAATCGGCTCTCAGCGTACGCAACGTCGACCATCGTTTTTCTGTTACACTACCTGGCCCGGCGCGGGGTATTCCTCCGGGTGCGCGCCGGTGCTCTCCCCGGGAGCGAAGCGGTTTCGAAGCGATGAGGGCGCCCGCCCAGCGGGCTGTCCCGTGGACTTGCAAAGGAAGGGATGTTCGGTGGATAGCGACCTTGCCGAGTCGGTTACGGCGCTCAAGGATGCCTTTGCCCGAAGAGGCATCCCCGCGAGGTTCGGAAAGGCGGCTCCAGCGGTGGTGGAAGAGCTGCGCAGGACGCTGCGGGTGCCCGCCAGGTACCGCGCTTTCCTGCAGGAGGCCGACCCGCTCGACGTCGAGACGGTGACGCCGGTCGAGCGCGTGCGCCTCATCCCCTCCGAGAAGCTCGCGGCCGAGCAGCAGGCGAACGGCGGCGACAGCTCCCTCCCAGGCTGGCGCAAGAGCTGGATCCTCATCGCGCGCAGCGCCCTCCTGGGAGACCCTTACTTCCTCGACATCTCGAAGCTCGACGCCGAGGGCGACTGTCCCGTGTTCACCTGCATGACGGGGACCGACTCGCTCAAGCCGGAGCTCTGCGCGTCGAGCTTCCAGCAGTTCCTTCGCATTCTCGCGACCTCGATGGAGGTCGCGTCCGGCTTCGGCGAGAGCGGCCTCGACGACGACGACGAGGCCATCTTCCGCGAGGCGCTGGCGCCGAAGATCAAGACGATCGACTCCGCGGCCCTCCGCGCGGGTCACTGGACGTGACGCAGCGCCCGCGGCGCGCCGCGCGCGGCCGCCGTGGGTCGAGCTGACCGTGCCATGGCCAGGTGCCCGGTTTGCAACGCAGAGGCCCCGGGCTCTGCGCGGTTCTGTGTGGCGTGCGGCGCGCCGATCGCCGCGAAGGACGCCGTCGCCGCCCCCTCGGCGCCTCCGCCCGGCCCGCGGGCGACCGTCCCCGGGAAGCCGCTGCTCGAGGCGCTGCTGCCCGAGGATCCGTCGCGCCGGGTCAGCGCGCCGGCCTTCGGGGCCGGCGGCGCGAACGGGCCCGCGGCGGCGCCGCACGTCGTCCCGGCGCCGCTGGCGGGCTCTCTCCCGCGGCGCTCGCCGGGGGGTCACCTGCCGGCGGGGACGCTCGTCGATCAGAAGTACGTGCTCGAGCGGGTGCTCGGCGAGGGCGGCATGGGGGTCGTCTACCTCGCCCGGGACGTCCACACCGGCCTGCACGTCGTCCTGAAGGCGGTGCGGCAGGAGCTCGGGCATCGGCCCGACGTGCGCGCGCGGACGCTCGCCGAGGGCCGCGCGCTCGCGCAGATCGATCATCCGAACGTCGTCCACCTGAAGGCGGTGGTCGCGGAGCGGGACGATCTCTGGCTCGTCATGCAGTACATCGACGGCGAGAGCCTCGAGCAGGCGCTCGCCAGGTACGCCGACGAGCGCCGGCCGATGCCACTGCCCGAGGCGCTCTCGATCTTCCGGCAGATCGCCTCCGGCATCGCCGCCGCGCACCGCGAGGGCGTGATCCACCGCGATCTCAAGCCGGCCAACGTGCTCCTCCGGGGCAAGGACGGCGTCGCGAAGGTCACCGACTTCGGCATCGCGAAGGCCGAGGCGGACGCGCTCGCGGGGCGCGGGATGACCAAGGGGATCATCGGCTCGCTCTATTACATGTCGCCGGAGCAGGTCCTCGGGCGCCGCGATCTCGACAAGCGTGTGGACATCTACGCGCTCGGCGTCGTGCTCTACGAGATGCTGGTCGGGCGGGTGCCGTTCGACGCCGAGAGCGACATCGAGATCATGCGGCAGCACGCGGAGGCGCCGCTCCCCAGGGTCAGCGCCGCGCGCCACGACGTCCCTCCGGAGCTCGACGCGTTCCTCCAGAAGGCGTGCGCGAAGGACAGGGCGGATCGCTTCGCCAGCTGCGAGGAGATGCTCGCGGCGCTCGACGCGATCGCCCGCCCTCCGGCGCCCGCGACCTCGGCGCCGCTCGGCGCGTCGAGCCGCCCGCCGCCGCCCGCCGCCACGACGGTCGATGAGGTCCGCGACGCGGCGCGCTCGCCGGGCGGCGCGGCGCTGGCGAGCCGGCCGGCGCCGCGCCGTCCGGCGAGCGCGCGCGGCTCGTGGCTCGCGATCGGCGCGGGGGCGCTCGTGATGTTCGGCGGGGCTGCGGCGCTGCTCGCGCTGGGCGTGCTCGACAGGCCGCGCGACGTCCGCCGGAGGGGCGCCGCGGCGCAGTCGCGCCCGGCGGCCAGCGCGAGCAGCGCCGCAGCCCCGGACGCGAGCGTGGAGCCGACGCACACGTCGCCGCTCGCCGGCCTGACGGGCCTGTGGGTCGGCAACGGGCGCGAGCTCGAGGCCGTGCTGGCCGGCGAGGCGCTCGAGTTCCGGGTCCGCCGCCCGGAGCAGTTCGCCCCGCAGGACTACGAGGAGGGCGAGGCCCGCTTCTCGCTGCGCGAGATCCCCGGCGAGAGCGGCGTGTTCGCCGTGGAGGACCGGCTCCGCTTCATCGCGCCCGAGTCGCGCCAGTTCGACCCGGCCCGCTCGCGCGGCACCTGCCAGGACGTCCGCAGCGACGTGGAGGGCCGCCCCTTGCGCGCGAGCTTCGACGGCGCGCGCCTGAGCGTCGAGTTCGCGAAGATCGAGCCGACCACGAGCAACTTCGTGATCGAGCGCAACAAGGTCGTGAGCTGCCGCGGCCTCAGCGCCCTCCCCGCCACGCTCGTCGTGAGCACGCTGTCGAGGATGTGAGCCCCGCTCAGAGGCCGCCGACGGCGGGCACCGGTTGCGGCTTTCCGGCGTGGATGACCGCGCACCGGACGGTGGTCGACGACGTCGGCGCGCTCGACCGCCCGCCCCCGAGGACGAGCGTGTTGAAGACGTTGCGCGCCGCCGCGTCGACCTCCGCGGCGCCGCGCGGCGGAACCGGGTTCCCGCTCGCGTCGAACACCGTCACGGCCTGCACGACGCCGCGGGCGATCTCGCTGTCCGGGAAGGACATCATCACCGTGATGCGGACGTAGGCCGACGCCCCCTCGACGATCCCGAAGCTGTGCGGCTTCTTCGCGAACGATCCGCAGAAGCCGCTCGTGCCCATGCCGCCGTTCGGGCCGTAGTTCGCCGACGCCCACTGCCCCACGTTGACCGTGAGCCCGCTGTCGCCCGAGCCCTGCGCGTACTGGACGCACTGGGCGAGCGCGGGGTCCCAGATCGCGCCCGTCGGGCACTGCCCCACCTTGGCGCAGGCCTGGCCGGTCCAGACCTCGTCGCGCGCGCAGGTCTGCGAGAGCGGGACGCACGCGGCGGTCGGGCCGTCGACGATGAGCTGCTGGCCGGGCGGGCATCCGAGCTTCTGCCCGGCGCCGATGGCGACCCCGGCGTTGGTCGCCACCTGCTCGCGCGACACGCAGAGGCCCGTGCTCTGGTCGATCTCGTCGCCCGGCCGGCAGCGGTCGGGGGCGCACCCGCCGGCCTCGTAGTGGCGCCCCACGCCGCAGAAGGCGTTCGCCGCTTGCGGCGTGAGGCACTGGCCCGCGATCGAGAGGTAGCCCTTGAGGCAGCGGCAGCGGTTCTGCTTGGTGTCGAAGCCGGCCCCGTCGCTGCACGACGAGATCGAGCAGCGGCAGCTGCTGCCCTGGCAGATCTTGAGGAAGCAGGAGTTCTCCGGGCACCCGACGAGGACCAGAGGCGCGAGCGCGAGCGTCGCGATCGAGAGCGCGGCGGGGGCGAGGCCGAACGAGCCGGACCGCATGGGGCGACCCTACTCGATCCGCTCGGGCCGGCAAACTCGCGGAGCGACGCGCGCGCTGCGTCCGCGCCGCGCCGCGCCGCGCCGCGGACGCGGCGCGCGGCCGCGCAGGCACGGCCCGCCGTGCGCGGCCGACGTACCGGCGGCCGGGGTGGTGTGGTACGGGGTGTCGCCGTCCGCGCGGAGATCCCGCCGCGGCGGTCCACCATCAAGCCATGCTGCCCATCTACATCGAAGGTTCGCCTGAGTTCGAGTCCACCCTGTCTGCCCTGCGCACCCGCGGCACGGGCGATCTCGCGAACGTCACGCCGGCGGTGACCGAGATCATCGACAACGTGCGCCGCGGGGGTACGTCCGCCGTCCTCGGCTACATCGAGAAGTTCGAGCGGAGGACGTCGAAGGCGCTCGTCCGCCACGCGGGCCCCGAGGCGGAGGGCGGCTTCGGCGGGGCCGAGGCGCTCGCGCGGCTCCCGCAGGAGGTCCGCGCCTCGCTCGAGACCGCGGCCGCGAGGATCGCGCGCTACCACGAGCGGCAGCGCGACGCGGGCGACCTCGGGCCCGCCGAGGCGGCGGCGAGCGGGCCCCCGCTGCAGGCCGGCTTCAGCTACGAGGACGAGGGCGTCCTCCTCGGCATGCGCGTGCGCCCCCTGCGCCGGGTCGGCGTCTACGCGCCGGGCGGCAAGGCCCGCTACCCGTCGAGCGTGCTGATGTCCGCCATCCCCGCCCGCGTCGCCGGCGTGCGCGACATCGTCCTCGCGAGCCCGTCGGCCGACGACGTCACGCTCGCCGCGGCGCACCTCTCGGGCGTGACGACCCTGCTCGACTCGGGTGGAGCGCAGGCGATCGCGGCCATGGCCTACGGGCTCCCCGAGCTCGCGCCGGTCGACAAGATCGTGGGGCCCGGCAACGCCTACGTCGCCTGCGCGAAGAAGCTCGTCTTCGGCGACGTGTCGATCGACGGCATCACCGGGCCGAGCGAGATCCTGGTGCTCGCCGACGACGCCGCGGATCCGCGGCTCGTCGCGGCCGATCTGCTCTCGCAGGCCGAGCACGACGAGGCGTCCTACGCGCTCCTCGCGACGACCTCGGCCAAGCTGGCGGAGGCGGTCGCGCGCGAGCTCGACGCCGCGCTCCCCGAGCTCACGCGGCGCGCCATCGTGCAGGCGTCGCTCTCGACGCACGCCGCCGCGCTCGTCGTCGGCTCGCGCGCTCGCCTCGCCGAGGTCGCCGATCAGCTCGCGGTCGAGCACGTCGCGTTCCACGTCGCCGACGCCGAGGGGCTGTTCTCGGAGATCGGCACGCTCGGCGCCGCGCTCCTCGGCAGCCTCACCCCGGTGGCCGCGGGCGACTACCTCGCGGGGCCGTCGCACGTGCTCCCGACCGGGGGCTCGGCCCGCTTCGGTGCGCCGCTCGGCGTCTACGACTTCGTGACGCGCGCGAGCCTCATCCGGTACTCCGGCGCGGCGCTGCGGGCGCAGGGCCCGATCATCGAGAAGCTGGCGCTGGCGGAGGGCCTGCAGGCGCACGCCCGCGCCGTGTCGCTCCGCCTCTCGAGCTCAGCGACCGATCCGGCAGCGAAGCGCGGCGCATCGCAGTCCTGACGCCCCGCTCCGCCGCCCGCGCGCCGCGCCCTCGGGGGCGCGGCGCGCATCGAGCGCGCCCCGGCCAGCGCCTGTCCGCGCGCCCGTCTCCCGTGGCAGCGGGTTGAGCGCGCTCGCCCGCCGTCAGCCCGGGTAGGGCGCGCGGACGCCGAGCGATCGAGCCGCATCACGCGGCCTCGCGGCGCCTCGCGCGTGGGCCTGGCTCACTCGACGCGGAGGTAGCCCGCGTTGATCATCTTCAGCACGGACTGCGCGGTCTCCAGATCCGTCGCGGGGCTCTTGTTGAGGACCATCGCGAGGTGCCCGTGGTTGTAGACGACCTGGAGGACGTCCAGATCGACGGGCGAGAGATCGCGGAGCGACGGCTTGAGCGGCTGGGGGATGACCAGGCGCGCCGACAGGTCCGGGAGCTGGTGGCGGATGTTGTTCAGCTCGTCGATCTGCCGGAGCCCCTCCATGAGGAGCTCCTGCACCGTCGCGCTGATCTCGCCGGTCATGACCCGCTCCTCCGCCGGCTCCAGGTCGAACGTCCCGCCGGCCCACGTGAGGATCCGGTAGACGCTCTTGAGCGGCGGGACGTCGGTCAGATCGTTGATCGTCGCAAAGGTCACGATGCCCTTGCGCAGGTAGATCTTGCCGACGTCGTCGTCGGAACGGACGACGAGGACTCCGCTCTTCTTCGATGTGCCGAAGAGCTGAAGCAGATCGGGGAGCGGGATCTCGTCGATCGACCCGGACATCGACCGGGTCTGACCGCTCCTGAGCGAGGGCTCGTCCATCCGGCGGCGCGCCGGGGGCGCGCTCGGATCGGTGGAGACGACCTTGAGGATGCTGGTGCCGATGAGCACCCGGTCACCCTCCTTCAGGGTCGTCTTCTTGATCTTCTCGCCGTTGACGAACGTGCCGTTCGTCGAGCCGAGATCCTCGATCACGATCTGCTGTTCGGTACAGGCAATCCGGGCGTGGCGCCGGGAGACCATGTCCTCGACGAGGACCATGTCGAGGTCGCTGGAGCGACCCACGACGATCTCCTGCTGCTCCCCGAGGGGGAATTCGCCGCCTTGGTACTTCCCGGAGATGAAGCGCAACGCCAGTTGCCGCGTTGCCGACACCTTGGGAGCGTGGTTATCCATCGCAGGGAGTAAAAACCTTCGAGCGCTACGCGAGCGCCAGCAGGGGGCAAAGTCTAGTTTCACCGAGCAAAGCTGGTCAAGAGATCCGGGCGGTTCTTTCAAATGAGTTGGCTCGTTCGTCCTAACGCAGCGCGCCGCGCCCCGCCCTCGCCCCTCGTTCCCGTCCCCGACCCCCTTCCTCTAGCCCTTCCCTGACGCCGCCCTCCGGGCGGCGCAAGTGCGTCCAATCCGCGGGGAAAACGCCGATCGGCGCCGGCCGGGCGGCCGGCTCCGGGCCCCTCCGGGCGGCGCGCCGGGCCGCCTCAGCGATGCAGACCGCCGCCGCTCGGCGCATTGCCCTTGCTTTCGGGCGCGGCATGTTCAACGGCCTCGGCGTGAGCTCCGAAGCGACGCAACGCACCCTCGCCGCAGGCGATCCGCTGGGCACGCACCGCGTGCTCGATCCACCGGGGGCCCTGCCGCAGCCCGCAGCGCGGCTGGACGCTGACGCCTCGCGCAGCTTCGAGACCGAGATCGTCGTCGAGGTGCAGACGCTGAACATCGACGCCGCGAGCTTCCGCCAGATGGAGGAGGCCTCCTTCGGCAGCCCGGACGGCGTGGCGCGGCTCGTCCTCGAGACCGTCGCGCGCCGGGGCAAGCAGCACAACCCGGTCACCGGCTCGGGCGGCATGCTGCTCGGCGTCGTGCGCCGGGTCGGCTCGCTGGCGGAGCACCGCGGCGTCGCCGTCGGCGATCGCGTCGCGACGCTCGCCTCGCTGTCGCTGACGCCGCTCTCGCTCCGCCGGATCGTCGCCGTGCGCCCCGCGTCCGCGCAGCTCGACGTCGAGGGCACCGCGATCGTCTTCGCGTCGGCGCCGCTCGCGCGGATGCCGACCGACATGCCCGAGCGGCTCGCCCTCGCGCTGCTCGACGTCGCGGGCGCGGCGCCCCAGGTGGCGCGCCTCGCCGGCCCGGGCGACACCGTGGCGGTGCTCGGCGCGGGCGGGAAGTCGGGCCTCCTCTGCGCGGCCGAGGCGCGGCGGCGCGTCGGCCCCGGCGGGCGCGTGATCGGGATCGAGGCATCGGCCGAGTTCGCCGCCGACCTGCGCGCGCTCGGGCTCTGCGACCACGTCGCGGTCGCCGACGCGCGCGATCCCATCGCGGTGCGCGACGCCGTGCTCCCGCTCACGGGCGGCGCGGGCGCCGACCTCACGCTCTCGTGCGTGAACGTCCCCGGGGTGGAGCTCAGCGCGATCGTCGCCACGCGCGACCGCGGCAAGGCGTACTTCTTCGCGATGAGCACGAGCTTCACCGCCGCCGCCCTCGGGGCCGAGGGGATCGGCAAGGACGTGGACCTCTACATCGGCAACGGCTACGCGCACGGCCACGCCGACCACACGCTCGCGCTCGTGCGCGAGCGCCCCGCGCTCGCGGCGCTCATGGCGTCGCGCTACGGCTGATCGCGCGGCGCGGCGCGGCGAGCGCGCGCCGCAGCGGCGCTCGTCGGGAGCGCCGCTGCGCCGCCGGCAGTCGCGGAGGCTTCAGCCCGGCCGATCCTGAGGCGCCGGCTCGGCCGCCGGGAGCGCCGCCGGCGACGGCGCGGACGGCGCCGCGCCCAGCTTGTCGACGGCGGCCGGGAGGATCACGGCGAAGGTGCTCCCCTTCCCTTCGTACGAGCGGACCTCGATGCGGCCGCCGGCGCTCTGCGCGATGCGCTGGCTGATTGACAGCCCGAGCCCCGTCCCCTTGTCCTTCGTGGTGAAGAACGGCAGGAAGATGTTCGCGAGCACCTTCTGCGAGATCCCCGGGCCGTTGTCGGTGACGTTGAGCTCGACGAACGGCTCGTCCGAGCCGGAGCCCGGCCGCGTGCCTCGGCCGAAGCGGACGCGCGTGGAGATCACCACCTTGCCCCGGCCTTTCATGGCCTGGACCGCGTTGCGGAACAGGTTCATCAGCACCTGCCGCAGCTGCTCGGGATCGATGGCGACCCGGGGGAGATCGGGGTCGAGCGTGACCTCGACCTCGAGCTGGTCGTTCCTGCGCTCGATCGAGAGCACCTGCAGCGTGCGGCGCACGATCGCGTTCACGTCGGTCGGGACGACCGAGCCCTGCGCCGGCCGCGCGAGATCGAGCACCGAGCCCACGACGCGGTCGAGCCGATCGACCTCCTCGAGGATGATCCCGATGAACTCGCGCGACGCCGGATCGATCTGCGCCTCCGGCACGGGATCGGCGAGCAGCTGCGCCGCCCCCTTGATCGCCCCGAGCGGGTTCCGGATCTCGTGCGCGAGGCCGGCCGCCATCTGGCCGAGGAGCGCGAGCCGGTCACGCTCCTTCATCTGCGCGTAGAGGCG
Source organism: Sorangium sp. So ce296 (assembly GCF_051529605.1). Taxonomy (NCBI): domain Bacteria; kingdom Pseudomonadati; phylum Myxococcota; order Polyangiales; family Polyangiaceae; genus Sorangium; species Sorangium sp. So ce296. The sequence continues at coordinate 10,534,011 of NZ_CP150325.1, read as the reverse complement.
CGAGTTCTCCAGGACGACGCCGATCTGCGCGGCGAGCGTCTCGAGCAGGGTGAGCTCCTCGGGCGAGAACGCGTCGCGCACGCGCGTGTCCGCCACGACGAGCAGCCCGATCGGCTCGCCTTGCTCGTCCCGCGCGCACAGCACCACGCCCGAGCAGAGGCTGCCGAGCACCTCGGCCGCCGCGAGCACCGCGTCCTCGGGGACCTGCGGCCGCACCTCCGTCCGCCGCGCGAAGTTGCCGTCGTCGTCCGCGTCGCTGCGGCTCCGGCGCGCCCGCCGCTCGCGCGCCTCGCGCTCGAGCTCCTCCATCGCGAGCGGCCCGCGATCGAGGCGATCGAGCAGCGCCCGCGCCGTCGCCACCTCGATCCGCTCGGGGACGCGCGGCCCGAGCGACGCGAGCCGATCGAAGCCGGTCCCGTCCTGATCGCGCAGGTACAGCGCCGCCGCGGTGACCCGGCGCGACTGCTCGAGCGCGCTCATCACGATCGAGCCCATCTCCTCCACCTCGAGCGTGTGCACGAGGCGCCGCCGGGCGTCCGCGAGCGAGCGATCGAGATCGAACCGCTCCCGCAAGAAGAGGCGCTGGAGCTGCTCCTCGACACGCTCCCGCAGCGGATCGAAGAGCACCAGGATGACGATCGCGGCGAGCACGGCGTTCAGGTACATCGTGTTGAAGCCGCCGATGAACGTGAGCAGGAGATAGAAGATCAGCGCGATGAGGAACGCGACCGCCGTGGCGACGAGCAGGCGCGCGAGCATCTCGTAGGCGTCGAGGAGGCGCTCGTGCCGCAGCGCCTGGGCGAGCACGAACAGGAACACGATCGAGAGCGCCGCGCCGACGGGCGGCGGCTCCGCGCCGAGGAACCAGGCGAAGTCGGCGACGCTGGCGAGCGCGGCGAGCGCGCCGATCACCACGAGGAACCGCACGCGCCGCTGCGTCGCGCGCGAGGAGCTCTGCTTGCCGCGCTGGCCGAGCGTGAACAGCCCCGCGGTGAGCAGCGCGAAGACGTAGAGGAAGATGCAGCCGCGCGTGAGCCAGTCGAGCCACGAGCCCGGCTCCCGGCTCACCAGCACGAGGACGAACAGCGGGATGGCGAGCACCCCCGCGAACCGGAGCAGGCGCGAGCGGCGATCCCCGTCGTGGGGGATCATCGCCTCGAAGAGGTGCAGCGCGAACTGCGGGAGCAGCACGGCGAGGATGGCCGTGAAGCGCTCCCAGATGGAGGCCTGGAAGAAGCCGAAGAGCGACTGGGAGAGGTACCAGAGCCCGACGTCGGCGGCGAAGGCGGCGAAGAAGAGGTGCACGCGCCGGACGCGCCCCCGCAGCAGCGTCGAGGCCGCGATGGCGAGGGCCAGGGCCCCGCAGACCAGGGTCGTCCGTGTGCGGAGATCGATCCCGAGCGGCGCCACGCGCGAAGGCTACCGCAGCGAGCCGCGCGGCAACCTCAAAACGAGCCGGGGCGCTCGTGGACGAGCGCGCCAGGGCGCCGGGCGCGGCCGCACAGGGCCGGCGGTGGCCTGCAGCTCAGCGCGTCCCGTCGCCGTCGCTGCTGCCCTTCGGGTGCCACGGGAGCGGCTCCGGCATCTGCGTGTCCCGCGATCGCACGTACGTCCGCGTCCTCGATCCCTCGTCGCCGGCGGCCGGAGGCGAGGCCTCGCGCAGCCGGAGCCGCGACAGCTCCGCGCGGTCGGCGGCGGGGGCGGCGACGTCGCGCTCGACGTCCTCGCCGCGTGTATCCGAGACGAGCGCCTCGTCGGAGCTCGTCGGCTCGAGCTCGCTCCACGCGTCGTCTGCCTGCTCGTCGCGCTCCCCGGGCGCGAACGCGCACCCCGTGAGCAGCGCAGGGACCGACAGCGCAAGCGCGAGGCCCCCGGACAGCCAACCCCTCCTGCAAGGTCGCATCACTTCAATCCTCCGACGTCCCGCCAAAGCCATACTGTTTCACAAGCTGCGAAAGACGTGGTCTCTTCATACCCAAGAGCACCGCGGCGCGCGTGATATTCCCGCGACTTTCGTCGAGCGCCCGGGCGATGCACTCGCGCTCGATCTCGCGCTTCATGTCGCTCAGGCTGACCCCTCCTCGGACATGCGCGTACGCGAGCTCCAGCGGCGTGCGGTCGACGGGCGCCGACGGGGCCACGGGCGCCGACGGGGGGTGAGACTCAGGCTCCGCCCGCTCGGGCGCGGAAGAGCGAGGGCCGCTCGACGGCTCGACGGCAGGGATAGCAGGCAGCATGCCAGCCCTCGGTGTCATCGGAGCGCTCGCCGGTTCCAGGGCCTCGAGGTCCCGCAGCCCCTCGACGTTCGCCGTGAAGTCCTCGAGCTCGATCACCTCGCCGTCCGCGAAGATCGCCGCGGCGCGTAAGGCGTTCTCGAGCTCGCGCACGTTGCCCGGCCAGGCGTGCCGCGAGAGGGCCGAGATGGCCCTGCCGGAGAGGCGCTTCGGCGCCGTGCCGCGCTCGGCGGCGATCCTCTCCAGGATCGCGGCGGCGATCGCCGGCACGTCGCGCGGCCGCTGGCGGAGCGCCGGGACCTCCAGGACGACCTGCCGGAGGCGATAGTAGAGATCTTCCCGGAACTCGCCGCGCGCGACCATCACGCGCAGATCGCGGTGGGTGGCGCAGAGGATCCGGACGTTGGCGCGCAGCGGGGTGACACCCCCGACCCGCTCGAAGGTCCTGTCCTGGAGGACGCGGAGCAGCGCGACCTGCGTGCGCGGCGAGATGTCGCCGATCTCGTCGAGGAAGAGCGTCCCCCCCTCGGCGAGCTCGAACCGCCCGCGACGGCGCGCCGCCGCCCCGGTGAACGCCCCCTTCTCGTGCCCGAACAGCTCCGAGAGCAGCAGCGTCTCGACCAGGGCGGCGCAGTTCACCTTGATCAGCGGCCCGCCCCGCCCGCTCGCCTCGTGGATCGCCTCGGCGACGAGCTCCTTCCCCGTGCCGCTCTCGCCGTGGATCAGCACGGTCGCGTCGCTCGCGCCGACCTTCTCGACCTGGTGGAGGAGGCTGAGCAGCGCCGGCGCCGTCCCCACCAGCCGCTTGATCGCGGGCACCACGGTGGACGGCCGGTGCGCGCGCGCCGCGATCCGGGCGCACCCGGCGCACGCGCTCGATCCGCACAGCTCGCAGCCCCTCGGCTCCGCCTCGGCGGCGACGCGCGCCGACGCCTCGAGCCGGCCGAGCGCCGCGAAGAGCCGGCGCGCGAGGAACCTGCGCGCGATGTCGGGCGGCAGCGACGCGGTGATGCGATCGCGGAGGTGGATCGCCGCCTCGAGGTGCGACCGCGTGGCCGCGGCGTCGTCGTCGGGCGCGCGCGGCGGCCGATCCCCGGACGCCGAGGCGTGGTGGAGCAGCACGTGCGCCTCCAGGGCGCGCTCGCGGCCGTGGTCCTTCCGCGAGAGCGCGAGCGCCTCGGCGGCGAGCTGCCCGAACGGCTCGCCGGCGGCGCGCGCGCGGAGCGCCTCGAGGAGCGCGACCTCGGCGAGGTGCCGATCGGACCTCGCCTCGGCGCGCGCCGCCTTGATCATCTGCGCGGCGAGCAGGAGGTCGCCGTCGTCGAGCGCGATGCGCGCGGCCACGGCGTAGCACTCGCCGAGCTTCGGGCCGGCGCCGTACGTGAAGGCGGCGCGGAGCTCGTCCCCGGCCTCCTGGGTGCGGCCGCGCTCCAGGTGGATCTGCGCCGCGACGTAGGCCACGTGCGTGATCCACACGCCGGGGATGCCCGGGCCGGAGACCTTGCGCGCGAACGCGAGCGCCTGCTCGGCCTCCTCGAGGAGCCCGAGCTGGAGCCGGAGCTCCGCGAGGTTCGCGATGAGGTTCACGAGCGCGACCTTGTCGCCGATCTTGCGGAAGATGCCGATCGCGCGCTCGAAGAGGCGCAAGGCCTCCGGGTACTCGTGCTTCAGGTGGGCGATGACCGCGAGGTTCGTGAGCGCGTAGCCGGTCGCCGCGCGCTCGCCGCGCCGCTCGCCGTCGTCGAGCACCGCCGAGAGCATCGCGCGCGCCTCGTCGAGCCGGCCGCTGGAGAGCTGCGCGATGGCGCGGTTCAGCCGGGCGCGCAGCTCGCTCACGTGCTCGCCGGCGCGCGCCGCCTCCCACGCGTCGGCCGCGAAGTGCCGCTCCGCCTCGGACCAGGCCTGCTGCGTGAGGAGCAGCTTGCCGAGGATGTTGCGCGCCTGGAGGCGCGTCGCGATCTCGCCCGCGCCGGCGAGCCCCTCCTCCGCGTGCGCCTTGGCCGCCGCGAGGTCGCCCGTCTTGCAGCAGAGCTCCGCCACCTCCACGGCGCCGCGCGCCCGCTCCGCGGGCGTGGCCGCGGCGGCCGCCGCGCGCGAGAGCACCATCGCGGCGGTCGTCAGGTCGCCGCGCGCGCTCGTCGCGCGGCCGTGCACGAGCAGCGCGGCGAACGACTCCCCCTCTCCCAGGGCCGCCGAGGAGAAGTCGAGCGCGAACTCGACGTCGCCGAGCCGGAGCGCGAGCTCCGCGGCCCGGAGCAGCCGCTCGCCGGGCGGCGAGCCGGAGAGCGCGCGCATCGATCGCGCCCAGCGCTGCCAGAAATCGGCGCGCGCCGACGGCTCGCCGACCGAGGAGATGGCGAGCGTCGCCGCGGCCTCGGCGCGGTCGGCCCGGCCCAGCGAGGCGAAGAGCTCGCTCGCGCGCGAGAGGCTCCACGGGTCGGACGGCTGCTCCTCGAGCGCCTCCGCGACCGCGAGCACGTCCTCGGGATCGGCGCCGGCCGGATCGGCGGCCGCGCGCCGCGCCGTCACCCACCCGCGCTCGTCGGCCTCGATCAGCCCGAGGCCCGCGAGCTCGTCGCCGGCGAGCGGGCACGCGGCGGCTCCGGGCCCCCGCTCCGCGCGCCGGGGCGCGAGCCGGCCGAGCTGCGCGGACGGCCAGGGCCGCTGGCTCAGCGCGAGCCAATCGAGCAGCCGCCTGGCCTCGAGGCTCGGCTGCTGCGGCAGGGGGCGCGGCTCGGCCGGCGCGGCCAGCACCGCGGAGCACCAGCCCTCGAGCGCGTCCAGCCGGTCGAGCTTCGCGACGACCCGGCGCTCCGCCTCCGCCGCGAACGCCTCCCAGAACCGGTGCAGGTCGTCGGGCGACGCGACGCCGTCGATCGCGATCGCGCTCGTCCACGGCCGCCTCGCCGCGTCGCTGCACACGATGACCAGCGCGGAGCTCGATCCTTCCGCGATGAGGCGGGAGACCTCCTCCAGCACGAGGCTCCCCCAGCTCGTGGGCTCCCCCTCGGAGACGAGGAGGATCGCGCCCTCCGCGGCGGCGCTGATGCCCTGCGCGACCGCGACCGGATCCGCGGAGGCGACGCCGCAGCGCAGCGCGAGATCGCGCCAGGGATCCCGACCCGCGGCGTGCGCGGCCGAGATCAGCGAGCGCCCCACGCCTCGCGCGCGACGCGCGAGGTGGGAGCAAACCGCATCCAGGATCGGCCGCTGTCCATGGACGTGGAGCACCCCACGCGACGCGGCTTCACGGACGCGCTCATCGAGCGCCCGGAAACCCCCGGCATCGCTCGTGGTGGCAGAAGGAACGCAGGCTGCGGCGACAGATCCCAAGGCAATGGAAGCGTACCTCTCGGCTGGAGCACGCATCAACGGATCCTGCCGTCGAGCATCAATAAGTAATTGCCGCACCAATAGAAAATTTCAGTGCGACTACCGGGTTCCGTCCAGGACCTGCTGGATCGCGTCGAACGCGTCCGGAGGCGCTTCGCCCAGGGCGCGGGCCAGCGGGAGCTGCGTGGCCGCGGCGGCGACGTAGAACGGGACGAGGTGCGGCGCGAGCCGGCGGAGCGTCTCGAGGTGCCGCGCGACGCCGGGCGCGTCGCCGCGCCGGACCGGCCCCGTGAGCGCCTCGGGTACGCCGAGCACCTCGACGTTGTCCGCGACCGTGCGGAGCAGCGGGCCGAGCATCTCGGCGGCGGTCTTTCGCTCGACGCCGGCGCGCTCGAGCAGGTCGACCCCGGCGGCGGCGAGCGCCGCGGCGCCGTTGGCCACGAGGCCCGCGGCGGCGTGGTAGGCGACGCGGTCGAGGTCGGAGAACGTGCGCGGCGTCATCCCGAGGCGCACGCCGAGCGCGCGCGCGGCGCGCACGGCGGCGGGATCGCCGTCGATGTGGAGGTGGCCGCGCTCGAGGAAGGGCACGAACGCGGGCGAGGCGAACGAGATCATCGGGTGCATCTGCGCGACCGAGACGCGGCGGCCCCGCACCGCGGCGAGCGCCTCCGGGCCGAGCGCGCCGGCGCAGTGCACCACCGCGACGTCCCGGTGGCCGACGAGCCGCAGGTCGCGCATCGCCTCGGCCGCGGGCGCGATGGCCCCATCGCGCACGGCGAGGATCACGAGGTCCGCCTCGATGCGCTCCATCGGAAGCCCGTCCCGCGCGGGCCGCAGCGTGACCGACAGCCCCGCGTCGCGGCTCGCGCGCGCGAGCCCGCGGCCCACCTTGCCGGCGCCGTAGATGAACACCTCCGGGAGGGCGCTGTCGTCCCGGTGCATCGGCGACGGGCGTGTGCTGTCCATCTCGTTCATGCGCCGCTCCCGTATAGGCCGTGCGCGAGCGCGTAGTCGAGCACGGCGCGCGGCACGCGCTGGCGGACGGCCTCCAGATCGCCCGCGGCGAACGCCCGGCGGATCTCGCTGCTCGAGATCTGCGGGAGGAGCACGTCCGCGGGGCGCAGGAGCGGGCGCGGGTCCGCCGCCGCGTCGAGGCGCTCCGCGGCGGTCGCGGCGAAGCCGGAGCGGCCGAGGACGATCGGCGGGGCGAGCTGCTCGATGCGATCGAAGCGGTGCCAGCGCGGGAGATCCGGGAGCACGTCGGCGCCGACGAGCAGGCGCATCGCCCAGCCGGGGTGCGCCGCGGCGAGGTGCTCGAGCGTGCGCAGCGTGAGGCTCTCGCCGCCGAGATCGCGCTCGACCGCCGAGACCGACACGCGCGGGAGCCAGCCGAGCGCGAGCTGGCACATGGCCAGGCGATGCTCGAACGGCGCGAGCTCCTTGGAGAAGGGGTGGCGGTAGACGGGGACGACGAGCACCTCGTCGATCGGCGCGACGGAGATCGCGTAGGTCGCCGCGAGCACGTGCGCCACGTGGGGCGGGTTGAAGCTGCCGCCGAAGATCGCGACGCGGCGCGCTTCTGACGCTGACCCGCGTGCGCGCCCGCCCGTCGCGCCCGCTGCGCCCTCAGCCGTGCGAGCCACCTTGAACCCTCAGCTTGGGCCCGGCCGCGGGCGGGCCGACGATCTCGCGCGCGGTCACGGCGCCGCTCGCGTTGATCACCTCGATCCGCACCCCGCCCTGCCCGTCGTCGAGGAGCGCCCGGCCGCCCTCGGAGCCGATCGGCCCGGGAGAGAAGAACGTCCGCGGGCCGACCCTCTTGATGAGCGGCTCGGAGCTCTTGCCGAAGACGAGGAGCGACGCCGCGACGATGTCCTCCTCGTCGAGCGCCGCCTTGTCGAACACGAACAGCGCGACGCGCCCGTCGAGGATCTCGATCGTGCGCTGGCCCGGCGGGAGGCTCATCAGCACCTTGAGGCGCAGCCGCGCCCGCTCGGACGCCACGAACGCGTCGATCTGCTCCGGCGTCGCGGCGGCGCAGCGCGCGGCCCGATCGAAGAGGGCGCCCTCGGTCGGGTTCACGCCGACCAGGCTCTGCGCCCAGCCCTCGACGACCCGGTCGAGCGCGTCGTCCTCGGCGACGTAGATGACCCGCTCGGCGTGGCCTTCGTCGAGCAGGTGCTGCGCGCCGCGAGCGAGCGCGGGCAGATCACCCTGTGCAGGGCCGAGGACGCCGAGGCGCATCGGCCACAGCATAGATCAGCGCGCGAAGCGGGGGGCACCTTCTCCGCGCCGCGCGCTCGCGCCGGCGACGCCGCGCGCTTTCCGTGCCGCTTCCGTGCCGCTTCCCTGCCGTTGCTTACCGTCTGCTTGCCGCTTCCCTGCCGCTCGCTTGCCGCTTCGTTCCCGCGTTTTCCCTGGCCCGCGGCGCGCGCGCCCGGCGCGCGTCTGCTAGCGTCCGCCCATGTTTCGGCGAGGTCGCGCGCTCCGGGATCCGGTCACCATCACCCTCGACGGAGCGGACGTCCCGGCGGAGCGGGGAGAGCCCCTGGCCGTGGCGCTGCTCGCCTCCGGGCGCGTGACGCTCGCGCGGAGCCCGAAGCTGCACCGCCCGCGCGCGCCGACCTGCCTGCGCGGCGGCTGCGACGGCTGCCTGGCGCGGGTCGACGGGGTGCCGAACGTGATGACCTGCCTGCGGCCCGCCGCCGGCGGCGAGCGCATCGAGGTGCAGAACGTGGTCGGCTCGCGGGAGGCGGATCTGCTCCGGGTGACCGACTGGTTCTTCCCGCAGGGGATCGACCACCACCACCTGATGGCCGGCGTCCCCGGGCTGTCCGGGGTCATGCAGTCGATCGCGCGCAAGCTGGCGGGGCTCGGCCGGCTGCCGAGCGCGCCGCTCCCGCCGGAGCCCGCCGCGCGGCTCGAGCTGGACGCGGCGGTGATCGGCGCCGGGCCCGCCGGCGTCTCGGCGGCCTCGGCGCTCGCGGCGCGCGGCCTGCGCGTCGCGCTGATCGACGACGGCCTCGCCCCCGCCGGGTCGCTCGCCGGGGCGCCGCGCCGGGCGGCGGAGCTCCTCGCGCGGCACCCGCTCGACGGGGTGCGCGTGCTCTGCGAGCACGTGGCCGCCGGCGTCTACCTCGGCGAGCTCCTGGTCGCCGGCGACGCGGGCGCGACCGTGATCGAGGCGCCCGCGCTGGTCTTCGCCACCGGGGCGCACGACGGCGTCGCGGCGTTCCCGAACAACGATCTGCCCGGGGTCTTCTCGGCGCGCGCGCTCTGCCGGCTGCTCGCCTGCGGCGTCGAGCCGACCGGCCCCGTCGCGATCGCGGGCGAGGGCTTCTGGGCCGACGAGCTCGCGAGCGCCCTCGGCGACCGGATCGCGGCGCGGATCCCGCTCGCCGCGCTCGCCGCGGTGAACGGGATCTCGCAGGTGAAGAGCGTGACCGTGCGCGGCGCGCCCTCCGCCCAAGGCAGCCCGACGCGCGATCTCAAGGTGGTGGCGCTCGCCGTCGAGGCGCCGGCCGCGCCGTCGTTCGAGGTCGCCGCGCAGGCGGGCGCGCGCGTCGAGGTCGACCCGCGCGCGGGGTACGCCGTGCGGGTCGACGCGCGCGGCCGGGCCGGCGACGGCGTGTGGGCGATCGGCGAGTGCACCGGCGCCGCGCTCGATCTCGACGGCGTCGCGCGGGCGGCGGCGCTGCTCGCCGACGACGTGGTCGCGGCGCGCGGCGCGGCCGCGTGAGCCTGCGATCGCCGTCGCGCCGCGGCCCAGCTGCGCGGCGGGTCAGCCCTCGATGATCAGATCGAAGAGGCCGATCCCGCCCGCGATGAACACGACGTCGAACACGCCCATGAGCGCCACGTAATCGGTGAGCTCGCCGAGCGTCGCGCCGCCGAAGAGCTCCCGCGTCCCCGCGACCGCGGCGAGCAGGGTGGGCGCGAGCAACGGGAAGAGGACGCTCGCGAGCACGAGGTCGCGGGCGCGCGTGCGCACGGTCATGGCCCCGAAGAGGGTGCCGCTCGCGGCGATGCCCGGCGTCGCCGCGAGGCAGAAGAGCGCGAGCCCCGCGCCCGTCTTCGCGAGATCCACCGCGAAGAGGAGCGCCGCGGCCGGGATGATGATCGCCTCGACCGCGATCACGAAGACGCACAGCCCGAGCGCCTTGCCGGCGAACAGGGCGCTCCTCGCGATCGGCAGGACGAGCAGGCCCGAGAGCGCGCCGTCCTCGCGCTCCCGCTGCCACGTGCGGCTCAGCGCGAGCACCGACGCGAACGCCACGCTCACCCAGATCACGCCGGGCGCGACCCGCTCGGCCGCGTCCTGCCCGGCGTAGAACGCGAGCGACGCGATCACGGCGACGAGCACCGCGAAGAACCCGCTCGTCGTGACGATCTCGCCGGTGGCGAGCTCGATCGCGAGATCCTTCCGCGCGACGAGCATCGCCTGGCGCACCCACCCGGGCCGGCGCCTCGACAGGGACGCCGGGCCCGCAGGCGCCGTGGTCTCGGAGAGCACGGCGCCGCTCAGAGGCTCAGGTACGTCTGATCCTTGAGCCCGCGCTCGTAGTCGGCGAGCAGCCGCATGCCCTCGGTCGGCTTGAGGAGGTCCTGCTTGATCGCGCCGTCCACCTGGGCCTTCACCTTCCCGACGAGATCGCGGTTGTCGTACTGGGTCAGCGCCAGGACCTCGTGGATCTTGTTCCCGGCGATCGTCTCCTCGATGTAGTACCCGCTCTCCTCGTCCTCATCGAGGAAGACGTGCACCTCGTTGACCCGGCCGAAGAGGTTGTGGATGTCGCCCATGATGTCCTGGTACGCGCCGGTCAGGAAGATGCCGACGTAGTACGGCTGGTCGCCCACGATCGGATGCAGCGGGAGCGTGTCCTTCACGTCGTTCAGATCGATGAACTTGCTCACCTTGCCGTCGGAGTCGCAGGTGATGTCGACGAGCGTGCTGTCCGCCGCGGGGCGCTCGTTCAGCCGGTGGATCGGCACGATCGGGAAGAGCGCGCCGAGCGCCCAGTGATCGAGCAGCGACTGGAACACCGAGAAGTTGCAGATGTACTGGTCGGCGAGCTGCTTGCGGAGCTCGCCGAGATCGTCCGGCACCTCCTCGGGGTCGAGCTCCGACGCGATCTTCTCCATCGCCTCGGCGATCTCCCAGAAGAGGATCTCGACCCGGGCCTTCACGTCGAGGTTGAGCAGGCCGAGCTCGAACATCTTCTGCGCCTCCTCCTTGATCTGGAGCAGGTCGTGCCACGACTCGCCGAGGTTCGGCCCGGAGAGGTTGTCCTTGATATAGAGGAGGTTCTGGATGAGCTTGTGCTCCTCGGTCTGGATGTCGATCGGCGACATCGGCGTCTTCTCGATCGAGCCGAACGCCTGGACGACCAGCACCGAGTGGTGCGCGACGATCGCGCGGCCGGACTCCGAGACGATGTTCGGGTGAGGCACCCGCTCCTCGTCGCAGATGTCCGCGATGTTGTGCACGATGTCGCGCGCGTACTCCTCGACCGAGTAGTTCATCGAGGAGTGGAAGGTCGAGCGCGAGCCGTCGTAGTCGATGGCGAGGCCGCCGCCGACGTCGATGTACTCGATGCGCTGCCCCATCTTGCGGAGCTTCGCGTAGTAGCGCGTCGCCTCGCGCACGGCGCGCTTGATGATCAGGATGTCCGGCACCTGCGAGCCGATGTGGAAATGGAGGAGCTTGAACGAGGAGCTCATCCCGGCCTCGTCCATGATCCGGATCGCCGCGAGGATCTCGGCGGTGGAGAGCCCGAACTTCGCGTTCTCGCCGCCGGACGTCTTCCACTTGCCCGCGCCCTCGGTGAGCAGCCGCACCCGGAGGCCGATCATCGGCTCGACGTTCATGTCCTTGGCGACGCGGGTGATCATCCGCACCTCGGAGAGCTTCTCCGCGATGAGGATCACCTTCTTGCCGAGCTTGCGCCCGATCAGCGCCGTCCGGATGAAGTTCTCGTCCTTGTAGCCGTTGCAGACGATCAGCGACTCGGGGTCGTGGTGGACCGACAGGCCCGCGAAGACCTCGGGCTTGGAGCCGACCTCGACGCCGTAGTGGTAGGTCTTGCCCGCGTCGAGGATCTCCTCCACGACCTCCCGGAGCTGGTTCACCTTGATCGGGAACACGCCGCGGTACGTCCCGCGGAACTTGCTCTCGGCGATCGCCTTGTTGAACGCCTCGTTGAGCGACCGCACCCGGTGGTGGAGCAGGTCCTGAAAGCGGATCAGGAGCGGCGTGCGGAGCCCCTGCTCGAGCGCCGCGTCCACGACGTCGCGGATCGCGATCTTGCTGCCGCGCTCCTGGAGCGGGGCGACGGTGAGGTTGCCGTCCGGGCTCACGTCGAAATAGCCGCGACCCCAGCGGTCGATCATGTAGAGCGACTTGGCGTCTTCCGTCGTCCAGACGCCGGTCTCGGTCTCGTGCGCGCTGCTCACAGTCGTTCTCCTTGGCGGGGCTCGCGGCGGGCGACACCCACCTTTCTGGGAGGGCCCACGGGGGGCTTCAGGCTCATCAGGGGACGTCAGATCGTCGGTCCGACGCTGGACGGCTGGACGCCGCGCGCTGGCGACGCGGCTCAATTACGATAGGAACGCCGGACCTTCAAGGGCGGGCAGCCCGGTCCGGTCCGGCATGGACGGCGCGCTCGACGAGCGGGCGGCTCAGGCCTGAGCCTTGGGGGTGGCCGAGGCGGCCTTCGCCCGCTTCGAGGCCGACTGGTAGAGGTCGTAGAGGCGCGGCACCGGGTACGCCTCGAGGCGCTTCCTGTAGCCCTGGTCCTTCGACCGGTTCAGGACCGCCAGCGTCTCGTCGATGAGCTTCGCGCGCGTCCCGAACTTCTCCTTCACCATGCTGAACGTCGCGTGCAGGCGGAGGAGCTTGGCGTTCGACACGTGCTCCAGGCCCTTGGAACCGCCCCGATCCGTGCTGACGCGCCCGAGCCAGAGGTCCTCGTTCGCGAGCCCTTTCAGGGCCTCGACGAGCTTCGCCTTGTCGCCGAAGCGCTCCTTCACGATCGCAAGCGGATTTTTGCTGGCCATTCTGAGACTCCCACGGGCAGGCGGGGCCTGCGCCGGAAATGCGCGAGATGACTCGCGCGGCATTGAAGAGGGAGCGCGATCTAGCAGAGCGGCCGGGGTCACCGCAAGGGCGCGCCGCGGAGGACCGCGCCGGCGGCGGAGGGACCGCGCCGGCGGCGGAAGGCGCGAACGCGGCGGAGCCCGCGCGTCGGCGCTGTGCTGGGCCGCGGATCATGGTACAGGGCGCGCCGATGCTCAACCTGGGGAGCTGGCTCGTGGCGCACATCGACCGGCTCAGGCCGCTCCGGCCACCCTCGGACGCGAGCGCCCGCCTCGCCGAGCCGTCGTCGGCGCTGGCGAGCACCCTGCTGAAGGCGCTGTTCCCGGTCGCCGCGTTCATCGCGCTCGCGCCCCTCCTCTGGCTCTTCTTCCGGCGCACCTGGCGGGAGCTCGACGTCGAGGCCCACGAGCACCAGCGGCGCACCCTCGCCGCCGGGGGCTACGACCGCCGGCCCGCGGTCCTGTTCACGATCACCGCGGTCGTGCTCATGCTGCAGCAGTACTACGGCGGCCGGGCGGTCTACGACGAGCACATCCGGCCGTGGCTGCGCGAGCTCGAGCTCGCTCAGACGCTCTCGCCGGCCGGGGTGATCGTGCCGATCTCGCTCCGCCGCTACGACGAGCTCTACAGCTACGTGTGGTGGTCGTTCACCCGCGTCTTCGGCTACGTCGCCATCCCCATGGTCGGGTGGAAGCTCTGCTTCCCCAGGGACAGCTTGCTCGACATGGGGCTGCGCGTCCGGGGGCTCGCGCAGCACGCGTGGATTTACCTGCTCTGCCTCGCCGTCGTGGTCCCGGCGGTGTTCATCGTCGCGAGCGCGCCCGACTTCGGGAGCTACTACCCCTTCTACAAGCAGTCCTCCCGCTCCTGGTTCGACCTCATCGCCTGGGAGGCGATGTACTTCGCCCAGTTCTTCGCGCTGGAGATCTTCTTCCGCGGCTTCTGGCTCGCCGGCCTGCGCCACACCCTGGGCTCCGGCGCGATCTTCGCGATGGTCGTCCCCTACTGCATGATCCATTTCGGCAAGCCGTACCTGGAGGCGGCCGGCGCCGTGGTCGCCGGGATCGCGCTCGGCTCGCTGGCGATGCGCACGAAGAGCATCTACTCGGGCTTCCTGGTCCACGTCACGATCGCGCTGCTCATGGACCTCGTCGCGCTGTCGAACCGCGGCGCTCTGCCGCGATCGTTCTGGGGGACGTGACGCCGGCGAGGCCGGCGCCGCCGGCCCTCGCGCGGCGGCTCAGCCGAGCGTCCGGGTCAGCTTGCGCATGATCTCGGCGCGGCTCCGGTCCCGGATCTCGCGCCGGTACAGCGCCTCCAGCCCGACGGCGGCCGCGCGCGCCGCGTCGCGGTGCTCGCCTTCCCAGGGGAGCACCGCGAGCCGCCGCCAGAGGATCTTCTCCAGGAGCCGGGGCCTGCGCCTGGCCAGCGCGCCGCTCGCGAGCTCGATGACCCGGGCGGAGGCGGGGTCGGCCCGCATCGCGCGCACGAAGAAGCCCACGGCGGCCGTGACGCGGCGGCCGCCGCGCATCGCCTGCACGCCCGCGTCGCACAGCGCCTCGGCCCGCTCGCGCGGGGTCGCGGCGCGCCGCGCGCGCTCCCGCGCGGCCTGGACCTCGGCGCTCAGCGCGTCCCGGCGCCGCCGGGCAGGGCGCATCTTGATGACGAGGAACAGGATGAAGAGGGCCGCAACCCCCGCGAGCACGTGTCGCCAGCCGATCTCCATGGCGCCCGCCTTAGTACAGCGCCCGGGACGTGCTCACCAGAGCGAGCTTCCGCGCGGACGCCCCCGCGGTGGACGGCCTCGCGCGGCCGTCCTCGGAATGGCGCCGCCCGCCGCGGCGTTCGTCGTGGCGTTCCACGACGTTCCTTTCCGCGACGTCCTTTCCACGACGTTCCTTTCCGCCGCCACGGTGCGGTTTGCGCGAGCAGGCGATCCCAACCTATGCTGAGCCGAGAAATGCCCGTCCCGTCGACCTCCGGCTCCTCCGTTCGCATGCCCCTGCGGGCCCTCGTCGCCGCGCTCGGGCTGGCCGCCCTCGCGCTGCACCCGGGCAGCGCGCGCGCTGATATCTTCACGTACACCGACGCGGATGGAACGGTGCACTTCTCGAACCGCGCCGCCGGCGACGCGCGGTTCAAGGTGTACATCAAGGGCGACGGGCGCCGCCCCGGGGCCCGCCCCGGCGTGGCCCCGGTCGCCCCGAGCGACAAATCCCTCGAGCGCTTCAGCCGCTACGACACGTGGATCCGTCAGGCCGCGACGCTCTACCAGATCCCCGAGGAGCTCGTCCGCGCGGTCATCAAGTGCGAGAGCGACTACGATCCGCGCGCGGTCTCGCCGGTCGGCGCCCAGGGGCTGATGCAGCTGATGCCCGAGACCGCCCTCCGCATGCAGGTGCGCGACCCGTTCGACGCGCGGGAGAACATCTTCGGAGGAACGCGGTACCTGCGCATCCTGGCCAACCTCTTCAACGGAGATCTCGATCTCACCATCGCCGGGTACAACGCCGGCGAAGGGGCGGTGATGCGGTACGGCGGCATCCCGCCCTACGAGGAGACCCAGGCTTACGTGACGCGCGTGCGGACCTACTACGCGCGCTACCGCACCACCCGGGATACCACGGTGGCCTCCATCGAGCCCTGATCGGCTCGCCCGCCGCGCCGCCCCTCCGCTCGCCAGCCGGAGGCGCGCTCGACCACACGGCGTAGCGCACACCGCCCCCGACGGGGGTACCGCGATGCTACGATCCCAGGAACGGCTGCCGCAGCCGCCCCCGGGCAGGCCCCGGGAAGCGCAGGTGCGGGCAGGCGGCCATCCATCACGCTCTCTTTGCTCCGCGCGGGCAAGGGTCCACGACATGACGACCACCTCGAGCCTCATCGAACTCACCAAGCGAAGCCCCGACATCGCGCCCCTCAAGCCGCCGGTGGACCCGGCGTCGCTCCAGCACACGAAGCTGCCCGAGGTGCCCGACTTCCGGAGGATCCCGGCCTACGCCGAGGTGACCGACGAGCAGTTCATGGATCACCGATGGCAGGCGAAGAAGTCGATCACCCGCCCGGACAAGCTGCTCGACACGCTGCGCGGGATCGTGTCGGACGACTTCATCCGCGACGCGACCGAGGGCTTCGCGCACGCGCCCATGAGCGTCCGCGTCTCGCCGTACATGCTCTCGCTGATCGACTGGAACGATCCGTACGGCGATCCGCTCCGGACGCAGTTCATCCCGCTGGCCTCGCGCTTCCTGCCGGATCACCCGAAGCTCGGGCTCGACTCGCTGCACGAGCGCGCCGACGCGCCGGTCCCCGGGCTGACGCACCGGTACGCCGACAAGGCGCTGTTCCTCCCGCTCGACACCTGCCCCGTGTACTGCCGCTTCTGCACGCGCAGCTACGCGGTGGGCATCGACACGGAGGAGGTCGAGAAGACCCACTTCAAGGTCGACGAGGAGCGGTGGAAGCGCGCGTACGCGTACATCGCGTCGCGCCCGGAGCTGGAGGACATCGTCGTCTCCGGCGGCGACGCGTACAACCTGCGGCCGGAGCAGATCAGCGCGATCGGCGAGACGCTCCTCAGGATGCCGAACATCCAGCGCATCCGCCTCGCCACGAAGGGCCCGGCCGTGATGCCGCAGAAGATCCTCACCGACGACGAGTGGATCGACGCGGTGACGCGCACGGTGGAGCTTGGGCGGAAGCTGCACAAGGAGGTCGTGATCCACACGCACTTCAACCACCCGAACGAGATCACCGGCATCACCCGCGACGCGATGAACAAGCTGTTCGAGCGCGGGATCACGGTGAGGAACCAGTCGGTGCTGCAGCGCGGGGTGAACGACACGCCCGAGACGATGAAGCTGCTCGTGAAGCGCCTGGGGCACCTGCACGTGCACCCCTACTACGTCTACATCCACGATCTCGTCCGCGGCGTGGAGGACCTCCGGACCACGCTCGCGACCGGGCTCATGATCGAGAAGCACGTGCGCGGCTCGACCGCCGGGTTCAACACGCCGACGTTCGTCGTCGACGCGCCCGGCGGCGGCGGCAAGCGCGACGCGCACTCGTTCGAGCACTACGACCGCACCACCGGGATCTCGGTGTTCGAGGCGCCGAGCGTCAAGCCGGGGCAGCGGTACACGTACTTCGATCCGATCGATCAGCTCCCGGCCGAGGGGCGCGCCCGCTGGGCGGACCCGGCGGAGCACCAGAAGATGATCGACGAGGCGCTCCGCGCGTCGCGCTGAGGCGGCCCGCGCGCGGGTGGTCGAGGGGCCGCGCTCGGCGAGCGGTCGAGGGGCCGCGCGCGCGGGCGGTCGAGGGGCCGCTCGCGGCGGCGGGCGAGCGCCCGCGCGTGAGCTCGCGGCGGCAGGCGCGCCCGCGAGGCCCTACTGGCCCTCGGCCTGCCCCGAGCCCTCGGCCGGCGGCGGCTCCGCGTAGCGGGCGAGCGCGCCGGCGAGCTCGCGCTTCACGCGGTCCACGAGGTCGGGCGGCTCGACCACGCGGGCGGTCTCGCCGAAGCCGAGCACCCACGTCGCGAGCTCGGTCATGTCGCCGATGTGCATCGTGAGCCGCACGCCGCCGCCGGGCAGCTGCGTGATCTCCTGGGAGGGGTGCACCTTGCGCGTCCGCACGAACTCGGTCACGCGCTCGTCGAAGTCGATCACGACGCGCCGGGGCTCACCGCCGCGCCAGATGCCGAACTGGCCCTGGAAGTAGTCGTCGATGGAGAAATCAGGGGGCAGCTCGAAGCGCTCGGTGACCGCGCACTCCGTGTCGCGCATGCGATCGAGCAGGAACGTGCGCACCTCGCCGCGGCTCACGTGGAGGCCCACGCAGTAGATCGCGTCCTTGTAGAGGACGAGCGCGTACGGATGGATGAGCACCCGCTCCTCGCGCCCGTCCCGCGAGCGGCGGTAACGACACCGGAGCGGGCGCAGATCGGCGACGGACTGGAACAGGTCGTCGAGCTCCTCGGTCCGCGCGGCGTAGTCCTTCGGGGCGAACGGGAGGTAGAGGAAGCGCTCCTCCAGCCGCGCGTCGGCGACGCCAGCGTTCGGGCCGCGCCCTGGCCTGCGCGCGACGCCGAGCAGCCGCTGCGCGGCGAGGTCGATCTCCTCGAAGAGCGTCGAGCCGCGCATCGGCTCGAAGAGACGGCGGGCGGCGAGCAGGGCGTATGCCTGCGTCCGCCGCACCTCGACGCGCCGGGGCGCCTCGCTCGGCGAGAGGCGCCAGAGGCGAGGGCCGCCGGGGCGGGTGGCGACCGACACGAGATCGAGCTCGCGCTTGACCTCGACGAGGTAGCGCCGGAGCGAGCGCGGCGTGACGTTGAGCTCGCGCGCGAGGTCGTAGATCGTCAGGCCGGCAGGGTGCTTCTGCAGCAGGCTGCGCAGCGAGTCGAGCCGCCGGTGCTGCGTGAACGGGCCACGCGGCCGGCCGCGCCGCGGGCCGCCCTTGGCGTCGTCCTCGTCGTCCTCGTCCTCGTCGTCCTCCGGCGCAGGAGGCCTCCTCGAGGCGGCCGCCGAAGGGGGCGCGTCCGTCCGCGCCGGGGCCGCTGGAGGGCGCACGCTCGGCGGAGGGCGCACGCTCGGCGGAGGGCGCACGCTCGGCGGAGGCGGGGCCGCCGTGCTCGGCCTGACGTCGGGCGCCGCGTCCCCCGTGAGCCGCGGCGTCGCGCCGGCGCGCGGCTTCGAGGGCGGCAGCGCGCTGCTGGAGAACGGGTCGGCGGCCTGGCCGACGCGCCCGCGGGGCGCGCCCCCGGCCCCGCTCGAGCCGGCGGCCCCCCGCGCGCGACCGGGCGAGGTGGCCGGCGCGGGGGCGCCCCCAGGGCCTGTGCGAGCAGCGCGCGCCATCAGCTCAGCGCTCTATCGCATCACCCCTTCCCATCCAAGATGTTTGTCCCGCGCTCCTCCGGCCGGACGGCGATCGCGGCGCGGGCGCACGAGGACACGCGCGCCGCACGTCGGGCTCGGGCTGCGGCTGCGCTCTGGCTGCGGGCGGCGCGGGCACACGAGGACCCGCACGCCGCATGCCGCTCGCCGCATGCCGCTCGCCGGGCTCCGGCCACGGCATGGGGGGCGCGCGGGCGCAGCGCGCCAGCAAATCCGTTAGTTAACCTAACTTATCGACACGTGAGCCGCAGAGACGCAGCGGCGCCGGCGCACGGGGGCGCCCCCGCCAGGCGCCGCGGGCGGCTCACCAGGGACGATCGCGCATCGTCTTCTTGTACTGCTCCTTGTAGAGGTCGTGGCACTGCTTGCAGCTCGCCTTCGCGCCGTCGATGTCGCCGGCCTTCGCCTTGGCGGCGCCGGCCTTGGAGATCGCCCCCCAGCTGCCCATGCCCGGCGGCGGCTTGCCGGCCACGTACTGGAGCGCCGCCGCGATCTTCTCGCCGTCGCCGCTCGAGGTCGCCGACGCCATCGTGCTCTTCATCCAGGCCTGCATCGGACAGAGCTTCTGGCCCTTCGATCCGCACTCGAACTTCTTCTCGCCCGCCTGGGCAGCGCCGGTCGCCGCCGGCGCTGCGGCCGCAACGGCCGACGCCGCCGCGGTCGCCTTCGCGGCGGCCGCGGCCGTCTCCGCCTTCGCGTCCGCCGCGGCCGTCTCCGCCGGCGCGGCCGCCGCCGCAGCCGTCTCCGCCGGCGCGGCCGCCGAAGGCTCGGCCGTGGCCGCGGCCGGCGTCGCCGCCGGCGCGGCCGTCGTCGCCGCCGGGGCCGCGCTCTCGGTCGGCTTGCCCTCGGCCACCGCCCCCGGGGTCGTCGCGTCGTTCCCCTTGCTGTCGCAGCCGAGCGTGGCGAAGGACAGGCTCGCGAGCAACAGCGCGAGCGGGGTGATCGTTCTCCTCATGCAGTCTCCTTGGTGATGAACAGAAGCGCTCCTTCGAGCGCGACCGAGGGATGCGTGCCGCGGTCCCCGGCTCGACGCGCAGTGTAAACGGGTCGCCGTCCGTCCGCTGCGTTCGCGCGCCCCCTGGACGCCGCCACCCGAGGGCCCGACGCGAGGTGCCGCCTCCAGAGGCGACATCCGACGACATGGACCTCTCCGCCGGTCAGAGCGCGCTCGCCCCCGTCAATCGCGCGTCCCCGGCGTCGCGGCGAACGCCGACCACCGGAAGTTGTCGAGGAGGGCGACGGAGTCGTTCCAGGGATCGTTGGTGTCCCAGATCACAAATCTCAGCTCCATGATCTCTCCCGGGACGACGTTGCCATTCATGACCAGCCAGCCGGTCCCGCCGCCGGCGCGCTCGCTCGTGCCGCACCAGCCAGGTTCGCCCTCGATCTGCGCGGGCGGCCTCGTGATGTCGAACCCCGTCCCGAGGAGCTGGCCGACGCCCGTGCAGGTGGTCGTCGAGCCGGCCTTGGCGCCGCCGCCGCACCCGGTCGGCCCGTTGACGCACTGGGTGAAGAGCCCGGTATCGCCGAATGCGAGGTTCACGCCCAGCGGGTAGACCGAGCCGCCGGCGGGCGGGGGATCGTAGAACGCGAGGTTCTTGTCGTCGGGGTTCGCCGCCTCGCCGGGGAAGGGCTCGAACGTGGAGTCGAGGAGCGCGAGGAAGAAGTCGTTGAACCGGCTGCACACCCACTCCGGGTATTCGGACGAGAGGAAGAACGTCGAGACGCTGAACGAGCTCGCGTTCGTCGGCACGCGCACGCGCAGCCGCAACATCACGGGATCGTGGGCCGTCGTGCCGCCCAGCGGCTCCGGACAGCCGGGCGTGTTCGGGAGGCGCTCGCCGTTCGCCTCGAGCCAGTCCGCGGGCATGCCGCTCGACGTCCCCATGTTCTGGCCACCCTGGAACGGGGCGAAGCTCGGCCGCGTGTTGTTCGGCGACGCCTGGGCCGCGGCCACGCCCGTCGAGAGCACCGCGAGCCGCGCGCCCCGGAGCGGCAGGATGCCGGAGCCGAAGCCCCGGCGGATCGACCGCTGGGCCGCCACGGGCGTGCCGGCGCCGTCGGCGAGGCGGAAGCTCGCCGAGATGACGCCCCACGTGCGCCGCGACGTCGTCGTGGTGGCGCAGAGATCCATCGCCTTCGCGTAGTCGAGCGCGGTCGCCGAGTCGCTCGCGAGCCCCTCGTCGCAAGGCGAGGCGTTGTCGACCGCGCCGTCGCAGTCGTCGTCGATCCCGTTGTCCGCCACCTCGAAGGCGCCAGGGTTCATGAGGGACGCGGGGCCGCACGCGTCCAGCGAGGAGTCGCAGCAATCGCCCTCGCAGATCGTCCACCCGTCGCCGTCCTCATCGGGCGGGTTGTCGACCGTGCCGTCGCAGTCGTTGTCGATGCCGTCGGCGCACGCGTCGAGCTCCGGCAGCACCTGGCCGAGGCACGGCCCCCAGCCGAGGCCGCTCGGCCTGCACGTGGAGACCCCGGGGGCGCAGGGACCGGCGCCCTCGGTGCCAGGCGCCCCCTGGTAACACGCCCTCGCCTCGCCCGGCGTGCACGAGCAGGGCCCGCGCGCCCCCTCGTCGTGCTCGCACCCGTCCGCCGGGTCCTCGTTGCAGTCGAGGAAGCCGCCGTCGCAGGCGCTGAGCACGCAGCCGCCCGCGACGCAGGCGCTCTCGCCGTGCGCCAGATCCGGACACGCCCGACCGCACAGGCCGCAGCTCAGCGCGTCGGTCTGGAGATCCCGGCAGAGCCCGTCGCAGCACGAGGCGCCGCCGTCGCACGGGCGCGTCGGCGAGCAGCCCTGAGCGCACTCGCCCTCTCCGGTGCACAGCGTGCCAGGAGGGCAGTCGCCGTCCGCGACACAGGCAACACAGGTGTGCTCGGCGGGATCGCAGTGGAGCGGAGCAGGGCAGTCGGACTCGGATTCACATCCGGCCACGCAGCGCTTCGCCTCGGGATCGCACACCTGGCCGGCCGGACACGCGTCCGGGCCGGGGAGGCACGCGACGCAGCTGCCCGTCGCCCGGTCGCAGAGCGGAGCGCCCGGATCCGCGGAGCAGTCGGTCGGGCAATCGCCCTCGCCCTCCCCTCCGCCGCCCAGGGGAACGCCGGGAGATCCGGCGCCGGCGGCGCAGGACGGCGCCGCCGCGGACGCGAGCGCGAGCCCCGCCACGGCGACGAGCCCTCCGGTCCAGGCCAGCGGGCGGCGACGGACAGCGCGGGTTCTGGTCGACATCGGCGAGCTGCTCCCCTCCGCGGAGGCGGCGCACCCGAGCGGCGCCCGACCGCAAGGATCGTAGGATACCCCGCCGGCGCCGCGGACGACGGCGGATCCGCGGAGATCGGCTGCGCCCCTCGACGGGCGATGACGCGCGCGGCGCGATCGGCCGAGCTCGCCGGAGGTGCGACCGAGACGGCGATCAGCGCGTGCGCTCGTACAGCGTGAAGGCGCCCTCGCGCTCGATCCGGCGAAACGAGGTGTGCGCCGCGGTGAATACCGGCCTCTCCGGCCGCTCGTTGCGGAGGATCACGTAGTCGTACGCGACGCCGTGGACATCCGGCTTGAACCACTCACCGCGGTTCGACGGCGGCGCGGGGAGCCGGCGCTTCAGCTTGAAGGGGAAACCCACGTTGTGCCAGCCATCCGCGCTGAAGCCCCCGCGCATGACCTGCACCCACGAGGAGAAGTGGTTCGTGCCCTCGATGATCAAGGCCTCGTCGGTCCGCGGGGGCAGCGACACGAAGAGGACCTCGGCGCCCGGCGGGATGCGCGCCACGATGCGGGCAAACGGCTCGAGCCGCGCGTCGAAGCTCGCGTATTTCTCCGAGAGGTGGAGCGGCAGCACGAGCGCGACCGCCGCGGCGGGGGTCATCAGCAGGCGAGAGCGGCCCCGGAGCGGCGCCGGGATGGCCAGGAATCCGAAGAAGCAGATGAGCGGCGAGAAGCGCCCGCTCACGAACCACCAGTCGAACGGGCGAGCGAGGTGCAGCGGCACGAGGAAATAACAGGCCACCATCGCGGCGCAGAGGACGAGGGAGCGGTGGTGGTGCAACCGGCCGAGCGGCGAGCTGGCGGGCGGGGCCGCGTCTTGCGCGGGGAGGAGCAGGCCGAAGCGCCGGGCCAAGCTCCAGAGCGAGAGCAGCGACGCCACCGCGAGCAGCACCCAGAAGAGCCGGGTGTCGAGCTCGCCCGACACCGAGTTGAGCGTGTACTCGGGGAACGAGCGGAGCATCTCGTGCCAGGGCACCCAGGCGCCCTGGAACCGCGGGCCGCTCCGCAGGTCGACCATGGGGCTCTCGAAGGCGACGAGCTGCCAGGCGAGGAGCGCGGCGGCGGGCGCGAAGAGCGGCAGCGCGCGGGCGATGCGCGACCACCGGGGCAGATAGCAGAGCATCAGCGCGGCGACGCAGACGTAATAGCCAAAGAGGATGAGCGGATGGCTGAGGCCGCAACCGACGCTGAGCAGCGCGACGGCGGCGGCGCGCCCGGGGCTCGGCCGCTCGAGATGGGCGTCGAGCGCGACGACGCCGGCGAGCAGCAGCGCGATGCCGACGAGGAACGGCAGGAAGCCGCACGCCCACGAGAGGCTGAACGCCAGCGGGAAGGTGAGCAGCGAGAGCCAGGGGCTGCGCCGCGTCCGGTGCGCCCAGCCGAGCGCCGCCGCGGGGATCCCGAGCACGTACGCGGAGAGGACGATCCGGTTCGCGTCCTCGAGGTCGACGGCGTAGGCGAGGAGGTGCGTCAGGATGTGATAGGCGCCGTACGGGGCCGGACGAAGGCTGAGCTCGTAGAAGTCCCGGTAGCGAGTCCACGGCTCGTCGAAGTGGTGCCAGATATGAACGGCCGCGAGGTGGTTCGGCAGATCGAGCAGCGGCAGGAACCGCACGCGCCATATCGGCACGATGGCCGCGACGGCGAGGAGCGCGAAGGTCGCGACGAAGCCGCGATCGCTCGCCCAGCCAGGCCATCGCCGCGACGCGGGGGGCTCGGCCGCGACGTCGCGCCGGGGCGGCGCCGCGGCGGGCGTGAGGGCGCTGTCGGGCGGGCTCGAACCGGGCATTTCCATGAGAACGGTGGCCCTCCCCTTCCCTGCGCGCGCGGCGCGAGGTGCGGAAAGGCCCGCGAGGGGCTGCGAGCCTTAGCACAGGAGGCGGCGCCGATTGCAGCGCCGCGTGTCTTCCTCTAGTTTCCCGGCCACCTCGCAGGCAGACACGGCACGCGATGACACCCACCGGCCATCCGGAGCGGCACGGGGCGCTCCACGCAGCCCTCCAGGAGACCTGAAGCCATGAGGCACCTTGCTTGCGTCGCAGGCGGCGCCGCCGTCCTGCTCGCCCTCTCCTCGCCGCGCGCGCAGGAGCCCGCGGCCGAGGCGCCCGCGGCCGAGGCGCCCGCGGCCGAGGCGCCCGCGGCCGAGGCGCCCGCCGCCCCGGCGCCCGCCGAGGCGCAGGCGCCGAGCGGAGAGCCGGCCGGTGAGCCGGAGCGCGCCGCGCCGCCCGCCGCCCGCCCGAGCGCGCCGGTGGGCCAGCCGCCGCGGCGGGAGGCGCCGGCGCAAGGCTCGCAGGCGCCCGCGCGCGGCGACCTCCTCTCGCCGGGCTTCCGGGAGCGGATGCGCGTCGCGCTCGGACCGCTGGAGGTCGCGCCGATCGCGCTGCTCGCGCTGCAGGCCGCACCCTACGTGGGCGACGACGCGCTGAACCAGGCCGGGGACAGCGCCGAGCAGCCCGGCTTCCGGCTGCGCCGCGCCCGCGTCGGGCTGCGCGGCGACGTCGCGGGGCTCGTCCGGTTCGCCGTCTCGACGGAGCTCGCCGGGGGCGACGAGGGGACGGCGCGCATCCACGAGGCGTGGGCCGGCGTCACGGCGGAGCGCGCGCTCGAGGTCTACGCGGGCGCGCGGACCGTGCCCTTCTCGCGCTCGGCGATGCTCGGCGCCGGCGACGGGGCGCTCACCGAACGGCCGCTCGCCGTCCGCGCGATGGCGCCGTTCACGCAGGTCGGGATCCAGGCCGAGGGGCACTTCCAGGACCGCGCCTTCAGCTACCACGCGGGCGTCTACAACGCCTTCCAGCGCGCCGATCAGTTCTACGCAGGCCACTCCGAGAGCCTCGCCCCCCTCGGCAACCGCTTCGAGGGGATCGCCTTCGCCGGCAGGCTCGCCACCGAGCCGCGAGGCCCGCTCGGCCGCACCCTCCAGGACGTCGCCCACTCGCCCTTGCGATTCGGGGTCGGCGCCGACGGCTTCTTCAGCAACGGCGGCGCGCGCACGCTCTACGGCGCGAGCGCCGACGTCCTGCTGCACGCCGCGGGGCTGCACGCGCTCGGCGAGGTGCTCTGGACCGGGGCGAGCCCCAAATCGGTGCCCACCCAGCCGATCTCGCAGGTCACGTCGGTGTCGTCGCTCGCGCTCGTCTTCGAGGCAGGCTACATGATCGTCGCCCGGAAGCTCGGCGTCTCGGGCCGGGTCGAGTGGATCGACCCCAACATCGATGTCGACGACGAGGGGGACAACCTCGCGCTCACGGGCGGCGTGAGCTACCACGCGTACGACGATCTGCTGAAAGCGCAGCTCGATTACACGCATCGTGAAGAGCTCGGCGGGCTCTCGCTGGCGAACGACGCCGTCATCCTGCAACTCCAGCTCTCGCTGTAGGAGAGATCGCTGTGCGGCGAACACACCGCTGGTTCACGAGGGTCGCGCTCCTCCCGCTCGCCGCCGCCGCGCTCGCGGCCCCCGCGCTGCCGAGCTGCGGGGGCGACCGGCTGCTCCGCGCCAAGCGGATCGAGCACCGGGCCGAGCTCGTCGGCGGCCCGGTGGCGATGGCGGACGTCGGCGACTTCCTGCTCGAGAACGACCAGATCCGCGTGGCCATCCTGGGCGGGCGGGACTCGCCCGGGCCGGGGATCTTCGGCGGCGCCATCGTCGACGTCGATCGGCGCCGCGGCCGGATCGGCGAGGAGGGCGGACAGGGGCGCGACCGGTTCGCGGAGATGTTCTCGCTCGCCAACCTGATCGTGCCCGACCCGACGGCGACCGACGTCTCGGTGCTCGCCGACGGCTCGGACGGCGCCGAGGCCGGGATCCGCGTCGAGGGAGACGGGGAGTTCCTGTTCGAGGCGATAGGCCTGCTCCGGGCGCAGGAGGACCTGCTCGGCCTCTTCTTCCCCAACGTCCGCTCGAGGATCCGCTTCCGGACAGACTACCTCCTTCACCCGGGCGATCGGTTCGTGACGGTGCGCACGGTGCTCCTGCTCGACGACAAGCCGCCGCCCGGCTGCGAGGCCCCGAGGAGCTGCGAGCCGTGCCCGGACGGGTACCAGCAGGACCCGGGCGGCTGCCTGACCTGCGCGTGCAGCGACGTCCTGCCGCTCGACAACGCCACGGCCCCCGTCTCGGTGCTCGGCGGCGTCCTCGGGGATCCCGCGGACCAGGCGCAGGAGGAGGCGGCGCGCCGCGCCGGCATCGTCGCCGGAGACTTCGTGTTCTTCGGCAACCAGAACGACGTCTTCGCGCCCGGCGCCGGCTTCGACGAGGACACGGCGGTCCAGGACGCCTGGAACGCCGGGCGGAACTCGTTCTCGGAGCCGCTCACGTTCGATTTCGTGGCCGCGGCGGGCGGGGACGTCAGCTACGGCTACTTCACCAGGGCGCAGGAGGGCGCGGCGCCGTCCGTGGTCAACGTGCCCCTCTTCGCGAGCGCGGCGACGGCGTTCGTGTCCGCCAGCCGATCGTGCCTGTTCAGCGAGGGGGACGACGCGGCGTGCGACGCGCACCGCGCGTTCAGCTACGAGCGCTACCTCGCCGTGGGCGACGGCGACATCGCGAGCGTGACCGACGTGATGCACCGGCTCCGCGGGACCGAGACGGGCACGGTCCACGGCCACGTGCTGTGGGAGAGCACGCTGGAGGCCGCGCCGAACGCGCGGGTGTTCGTCTTCTCCGACCCGGATCCGTCGCGGCCCTTCGGCTCGCTCGACGAGCTCGTGGCGGCCAACCGGGAGGCGCGCGGCGACGTGGGCCTCATCAACGAGATCGACGCGGATGTCGGCCTCGATCCGTCCGAGGACGGCGATTTCCGCGGCGCCTTGCCGCCCGGCAGCTACGTGCTCGTCGCGCGGAACGCCGCGGGGACGGCGACGTCGGCGCCGGTCCGGGTGCGCCTCGGGGCCGGAGAGCAGGTCGCGGTATCGCCGCGCCTGCCCACGCCGGCGACGGTGCGCTACCGCGTCGCGGACGAGGCCGGCCAGCGGATACCGGCCAAGCTCGCCTTCATCTCGCTCGACGACGCGGGGCGGCGGCTCCCGGGCGACGGCCGGCGCAGGGTCTACCTCGGCGACGGCCGGCTCGGGAACGGCAACCGCGCCATCGAGGTCACGGCCACGGGCGAAGGAGAGGTCGAGATCGAGCCGGGGCGATACCAGATCACGGTGTCGCGAGGCATCGAGTACGGGATCTACGTGGAGCGCGACGTGACGCTCGCGCCGGGGCGCGCGCTCCAGCTCGACGCCACGCTCGTGCGCGAGGTCGACACGAGCGGGTGGATGTCGGCCGACATGCACCTCCACTCCAGGCCGAGCTTCGACAGCGGCATGCCCGTGCCGCGGCGGGTCGCCATGGTGGCGGCCGAGGGCGTGGAGCTCGCGGTGTCGACCGACCACGACGTCGAGACGGACTACCAGCCGACCGCGCGCGCGCTCGGGCTCGCGCCCCACCTCGCCACCGCGATCGGGGCGGAGATCACGACGCTGGAGCAGGGGCATTTCATCGGCTTCCCGCTCAAGTACGACGAGCTCGACGTCCCGACCCACGGTGCGCACGACTGGACGTGCGAGCCCGGCGGGACGATCCTCGACGCCATCCGCGCCTCGGGCGACGGCACCGTGGAGCCGCTGACGATCGTCGCCCACCCGCGCGACGGCTTCTTTGGCTACATCGAGCAGCTCGGCGTCGACACCTACACGATGGACCGGACGCCGACGTTCCTCGAGGAGAACAACCCGGTGTTCCGGACGGCGAGCTGCGCGTTCGACGCGATGGAGGTCATCAACGGCAAGCGGTTCGATCTGGTGCGCACGCCGAGCGTGGCCGAGGTCGTCGACTGGAATCGCTGCCTCGCGCGGCTGAACGCCGCCCAGGGCGAAGGCGAGATCGAGGCGGCGTGCCCCGAGGTGGCGGGCTGGCTGCGCGCGCCTTGCGCGGCCCCCGGCGGGTCGGCACCGGCGGCGGGCGGCGCCTCCGGCTCGCCCTCGGGCGCCGCGGTCGCGCTGGCCATCGCCGACTGCAAGCGCCGCGCGCGCACCGAGCTCGCGTGGGCGCTCACGAAGCGAATCCTCGCGCGAACGCCCGACGAGCAGGAGAAGAACTGGGGCTTCCCCGGCACGAGCCCCGACAGCCAGGAGCTCTGCGGGCCCGCCGCGCTCGGCGACGCGCCCGTCGCCGCGGAGGCGCGCGACGAGCCCTGCACGTTCCGGGCGGGCCAGGTGGACGACTACTTCCGTTACCTCGAGCGGGGGTTCTTGCCGGCGCAGATCGCCAGCAGCGACGGCCACGACGCCTCGAAGGAGCCGGGCTTCCCGCGGACCTATTTCCGCAGCGCGACCGACTCCCCGGCGGCGCTCGAGACGCCGGCCGCGGTCGAGAGCCTGCGGGGCGCGCACGCCTTCGCGACGTACGGCCCCTTCATCCGGGCGACGATCGGCGGCAAGACCTACGGCGAGGTGGCGGGGGCGAGCGCCGGCAAGCCGCTCGAGCTCCTCTTCGATGTCCAGACGGCGAGCTGGTTCGGCGTCGATCGGGTGGAGATCTACCTGAACGGCAGGATGATCCGCCTGCTGGAGCCGGAGATGCCGCCGAGCGCGCTCGTGGACGTGCGCGGCAAGGTCACCTTCACGGTGCCGGAGCGCGACTCCTGGGTGGTGATCATCGCCATGGGCCTCGAGGACAGGAACCTCATGAGCCCTGTCTCCCTCGACGTCCCGTTCGGGGAGATCCAGCTCTCGCGGCTGGCGAGCGACGGGTTCGGGAGGATCCCCGCGATCAGCGCCCTGTTCGCGCCCACGCCGACGGTGCCCGACTGGTCGCCGGTCCCGCCTTATGCGGTGACCAACCCGATCTACATCGATGTCGACGGCAACGGTCGCTACGACGCTCCGCTGCCGAGGCCCGACTTCTGCTCTCGCCCGTGCGATCCGGCGGTCCTCGATCCGGAGCAGTGCCCGACGGCGCAGGATTGCCTGCTCGAAGAGCAGGTCTGCGGCTTCCCGATCCCCGGCAAGTGCGACCATCGCCGCCCGGCGCTCGGGCATCACGACGACTGAGCGCCGCGGCGGGCTGCGCTCACCGCGCGCGAGCGCAGCCGGCCCGCGAGCGTGGCCGGCCCGCGAGTACGGCCATCCCGCGAGCGCGGCCGTCTCGCGAGCGCAGCGCCCGACGCGCGAACGCGCGGCCGGCGAGGCCCTTCGGATCGCGGAGAGGGCGCCGGCGCGCACGTGGCGATGCACGCGCGCGCCGGCGGCGGCGGATCCCGGCGTCGATCCGACCCGCCGCTCCAGGCGGGAGCCTACCGGCCCTCGATCGACTGTGACTTGATGTGGAACTCGACGCGCCGGTTGCGCTGCCGGCCTTCCGGCGTGTCGTTGGCCACGAGCGGCCGGCGGGAGCCGTAGCCCACGGAGGTGAGCCGCTCCGCCTGGATGCCCTTGTTGATCAGGTAGACCCTGACCGCGATGGCCCGGTTGTGCGCGAGCCGGTCGTTGTAGTCGATCGTGCCCTGGTTGTCGGTGTGCCCTTCGATGCTGAGCAGCTTGATCTCCGGGTTCGCCTTCAGCAGCCGCACGACCTCGTCGAGGATCGGATAGCTCTGCGGGAGGATCCTGGAGCTGTCGAACTCGAACTCGACCTGCTTCATGATCTCGATCTCGGCGGAGCCGGTGATCCTGCGGATGTAGTACGGGCAGCCGTTCTTCTCGGGCTCGTCGACGACGACCTGCCCCGGCTCCTTCGGGCACTTGTCCTCGGCGTCGGGGATGCCGTCCTGGTCCGCGTCCTCCTCGGGGCAGCCGTCGCGGTCGTCGATGCCGTCCTTGTCCTCGGGATCGTCGGGGCACCTGTCGACAACGTCGGGGATGCCGTCGCCGTCGCGATCGGGCATGTCCGGGCAGCCGTCGGCCGGCTTCGGCTGCTTGCCGTCCTCGGGGTCCTCCGGGCAGAGGTCGATGACGTCGGGGTAGCCGTCGCCGTCGGTGTCCTTCTCCTGCTCGATGACGTAGTTGAAGCCGGGCGACCGGGTGCCCGAGTCGGCGATGCTGAACGAGTAGCCGACGACGGCGACCCCCCGGAAATCCGGGGCGTAGCCGCCGCTCATCCGGGTGCCCACGCCGGCGCCCGCGTAGAGCGCCTTGTCCTTGGTGAGGGCCATCCGGCCGTTCAGCTGCCACTCGATGGGGGAAGCGTCGAGCTCGCCGAGCGTCTCCTCGCGGAGGCCGAACGAGCCGAAGATCTCGGCCCCGACGCGAATCGTGTCGTCGACCAGCGGGACGTAGCCGCCGACGCCGTAGGTGAGCTCGGTGCCGACGCGGAGCTCGTGGAGCCGCACGGGCGGCCGGATCGCGACGCCGGTGTTGAGGGTGACGAAGAAGTCCTTGAAGTCGTATTCGGCGCCGAGGCCGAACGCGCTGCTCACGGTCCGGTCGCCGCCAAAGGAGTAGACGTTGCCGACGGGCACGAAGACCGCGGCCGTGAGTCCCAGACGGAAGCGCCGCTCGTCGAGCTCGAGCGCGACGAGGCGTGCGTCGAGCCGGAGGTCCATCGGGGTGGCGGTCTTCAGGTTGACGCACTGGTCCAGGCCGAGGGTCCGGTCGGGGTGGCAGGTCTGGTTGCCGTCCTGGAACACGACGATCGGGAACGAGGCCTGGAGGGCGCCGCGGCCGAGGATCTCGACGCCGGCGCTCAGGTAGGTGATGAGCTGCGAGGTGACGGGCCCCTCGCCTTCGAGCTGCTCCTCGACGGCGAGGTCGTCAACGTAGTTGTCGTTGCGGAGCGGGTGGACCGAGGCGCCGAGCCCGAGCTGCCCGAAGAGGCGCGTCTTTTCACCCATGTGGGGGCGCCAGACCCCGATCCCGTCGTCGGGGGCGCCGGCCATCCTGAGGCGATCGAGGTAGAAGGTCCGGTCCTGCGCGCGCGCGGTGGAGGGCGCAAGCGCGACGAGGGCCGGTGCGGCCAGGGCGGCTGCGGTCAGCGCGCAGCGAAGGCGCGACGGGCGTCGCGGCTTACCGCCCGGCAGGTTTCTTCGATCCATCACGGTGAGCTGTCCTCCAAGCAACGCTCGAAAAACGAGGTTGACGCGGGCGTTCCGCCGCATGCGGGCCGGCGTCCGGGCGGGAGATTACTCGGCCCGGGGGAGGATGTCTCCTGGGTCGAACCAGGAGGTGCGAGGAGCCCCCCGGGGGGCCGGGGCGGCTGTGTCCGGGGCGCGCGGGGGCGGGCGGGGCCTCCTGGCGGGTCGCGGCACGCGGAGCGCGGCGCCGGTCGCGAGGGTGAAAGGACGATGCACAGCCACGCAGAGCGCTGCTGATCGCGACACCGCCGGGGCAGCGTCGCTGCTGCTGCTTCGACTTGACGAAGGGAGGCGATGTACTTCAGACGGGCGGTCGCGGCGGAGACGGCGGCGCGAGTGATGGTCCACAGGGACGCACACTCCCATGTCTGAGCCGACCGATGCTATTGGTTGAGGTGGGACACCCGACCGAGGCTACGCAGCGCCTGCGCGGCAGCTTCGGCCACCGAGAGCAAGCTCTCAACCTCAACGCGAAACATACCGCGCCAACTTCACCAAAGCCGATGTTCACACAAGCGCGATCGAAGGCCAAGGCGCGTCTAGCAACGACGCGACCATTGCTGATTTCTCTTGCGTCAGGCCTGGCTACCGCTGGATGTGGGCTAGTCCTCGGGCTTGATGAGTTCGAGGACGCTCCCGGCGCCGGCATCGGCGGCAGCAGCGCGAGCTCCGCAGCCGGAGAAGCTCCATGCAGTGATGGCGAGCGAGACTGCGTGGGTGACGTGCCGCGACAGTGCGCCTCGCAAGAGTGGGTCGTTCAACGGCCGTGCAGCGGAGAGCAGCCGGTGTGTTCACGAGGTCACTGCGTGGAGTGTCGCGAAGGAGAGCGCGGCTGCAGCGGTCGCACGCCGCGCCAGTGCGTCGAGGCGTCCTGGAGAGACGAGACGCCGTGCGCAGCGCCGTTCCCTGGATGTCGGCTCGGCGCCTGTGTCGCGCCCAGCTGCCAAGGGTCGGGGCCAGGTGCGGGAACCGACTGCGGACGCAGCCCAGGCGTCGACTGCTGCGGCACCGCGAGCATTCCCGGAGGGACCTTCGATCGTCTCAATGCTCCCATGTACCCGGCAACCGTCAGCGGGTTCCAGCTAGACATCTACGAGATCACCGTTGGACGTTTCCGCGCATTCGTGGAGGCAGGGAAAGGCACTCGAGCAGATCCACCGGTCTCCGGCGCAGGCGCGCATCCCCAAATTCGAGAAAGTGGTTGGCGCCCAAACTGGAACAGCGAACTAGCCGCAGACGAATCAGCTTTGAAAGTGGCGCTCAGATGCGAATACTCGCACTGGACGGACTTTCCGGAGCAGAACGAGCGCCATCCCATGACATGCATGACATGGTTTGAAGCGTTCGCCTTCTGCATATGGGATGGCGGGCGGCTACCCACCGAGGCGGAATGGAACTATGCGGCCGCAGGGGGCGCAGAGCAGAGGTTGTACCCCTGGGGAGAGTCAATCGATGCGTCTAAGGCAGCTTACAACTGCCTCGGAGACGGGGACCATGCAGCGGAATGCAGCATACAGGACTTCCTGCCCGTAGGGTCAAAATCTCCGGATGGCGATGCCAAGTGGGGCATGGCTGACATGTCGGGCAACGCAGGAGAGCTGGTATTGGACGTTAGCCAGCTAGGGCTTCCGAATCCGTGCAACGATTGTGCTCAACTGGAAGGCAACACGGCGAACCGTGTGGTCCGCGGGGGTACGGCGTGGACCAGTGGGCTCTACGTTGCTACCGACGCTCAATCAGCGGAAAATCCGCGCAACAGGAACGGCTTCGTCGGCGCACGCTGCGCGAGAGATTTCCCAGCCGATGCTGCTCCATGAAACGGATCGCATGAGCTGCCCCCGAGGTCGGTGGTCGATCGCCGGCCCCGAGGAGGCTCATTCGTGCTGGTTCACTCGTCGAACAACCCTAATTGGCCGTGGGGGGTATCTCGACCTCATTGATGGGCAGGAACCCCGCACCGGCAGGATAAGCGTAGGAGACGCGATAATTCTGCTGGATCGCGCCCCATCCCCAGACCGTGACGCCGAACGGAAGGTCGCTCCGCATCTCGTGTCGGCCGTTGGCGCAATCGCCCACCGATTCGAAGCGCCCCGTCGTGAGATCGACGATGGTGTACTCGTAATCGCCAATCGGCTCCCACCCGCTGAGCTTGCCGGCGCAGTCCAGCTCCACGTCAGCGAACTCACCATTCAACTTCGAGCGGGTGCGAACGACGACGAGGCTCGTCTCAGGATAGGTCGGGTCCGTAAAGAACACATAGTAATCCAGAAACTGAGACGGCGGAACCACATTCACCCAATCGGGATCTCCGATGAACATGTACGGGTCCCCGCTGGTCATGTACTGACCAACATAGAAAGGGTTATTCACCCCCTGGCTCCTGACGACAAAGGGCTCGCCCGTATCAAACTCAACCACTTCGCCGAGGTTGATGGTATCCGGCGCGCCGTTCGGTTTGGATGGCTCCCAGATGAGCTCCGTATTGTCGACCATCCCGACGATGCGCCAAGGCGGCGACTCTTCGAGCTCTGTGACGCGATTTTTGTAGCGAACCGCCACGTACTCGCTACCAGTAGCCCTGACAGGGGCGATTTGCTGTTGCCCTGAGTCACAGTCGCCACCGTTACTCGGGACGACCATACAAGCATGAGCTCCAAACACGCCAATGGGCTTGGTCGACTGGATGGGGCTCCCGGTCAACTCCTCAGACTGGGTAATCTGCAGGAATTCACCAGCGTTCAGCGTGTAAGTCTTCGCCTCGTTGCTGGTCGCTGGCTCGACGTTGGTGCCTGCTTCGATGTCCACCTTCGGCAGGATGGTCACGTCGGTTTCATCCTGATGGGCGACGATGGCCAGCGAGGGATTGGCTCCAGGAAAATCGGGGGACTCCGATGACGAGTAGCCGTTGATGGCAACGTAGTTGGTATGCCAGGCGCTCGTGGGCAGGAGCAACGTCGCGGAGGTCATGGCGGCCTGCCCCCCGCCGTAGGGGAGCATCTGGTAAGCTACGACCGGATAGTCCGTCGTAATATGGAATGCCGTCCCGCGGCCGGTTCCCGCTACGCCAGTTTCCAGATCCAGCGCGCCGGTCTTGGGGCAATCCACAACGCTCGAACCGGGAGACCGTCGCGAAAGGAAGAGGACTGCGACCTCACCGACACCAAGCCCAGTCTCCGGGTTGTAGGGATTATACTGAATATCCTGAATGGATCCCTGCCCGACCGGAATATAGGCGAACTTCTCTACCGGAAGCGGCTGTCCCCCGCGTTCGACATTGATACGAACCGGCAGCTCCCACGTATTCGCAACGATCGCAGCAAAACACGCGCCCTGCGTCGTCGGCCGGAGCGCCGTCTTCAGCGCCCAGTAGTCGCACCCGTACGAGCTCTTCGACTTCTCCGCCGCCTCGCACGGGTTCGGCTCGCACTTCGCGTTGACGCACCCGAACTCGGGCCCGCACTCCTCGATCGTCACGCCGTTGCAGCTGATGACCTTCTTCAGATCATTGGAACACGTGTACTCGCACTGCCCCCCCTGACCGAAGGTCCCCGTGCTCCCCCCCTCGCCGCCCTGGCCGCCCTGGCCGCCGGTGCCCGCCCCGCCGGGCCCCGAGCCGCTGCCGGTGAGCTCTCCACGGTACGAGTCAGAGCACCCGGCGAACGAGCCCGTCACACCGGCTGTCGCTGCAAAAAAACCCACAATCGCGTGTCGACGGTATCTAGCTATGTTCGCCATCTCCACAGGGCTCCTTCCCCCACAAGCATCCTGAAAAACTTCGCGACTGCGAGCCTAACACGGTTCGCCCGCCCTGGGGAGGCCCGCGAAAGCGCAGGCGATTTTTCAGCGGCCTCATGAGAGAGGGCTCTGGCTTTCAGGAATGCAATGCGCGCCTGACCTCGCACCACCGCCCTCTGGCGCCAGGACGGACAGAGAGGCCCTGTTCCGCTCACCGTCCTCCCACCTCTCGCCTCTCCATGGGTAGGACGAGGTGGTCCGGCCAATTCGACTCCCGCGACTTCCGCGTACCTCGCTGCTACTCCCGCTCAATGAGCGTCATCGCTGTCCGACGCGGCCCCCGCCCGGCCGCTGCCGAAGACGCGGAAGAGCACGTACAGCGAGGGGAACAGCAGCACGAATCCGACGCCGAGGACCCAGACAAGCAATCGTAACGTCCTCGGGTTCGCCGCCGCCCCCGCGAGCGTCACGTCCGGCACCACCAGGTACGGGTACTGCGAGGCAGCCCAGCCCAGCAGGATCAGCGTGACCTGCGCCGCCGCCGCGAAGCGCGCCAGACGGAAGCGGCGCGTCCACAGCCCGAAGAACGCCGCCGTGGCCGCAATGCCCGTCGTGACGTGGAGCGGCCACGTGATCGGATGATCCGTCAGCCCCTCTCGGATGAGCGGGGCGCCCTCGAACGAGGCCCCGAAGGACGCGAGCGCGAGCGCCGCGACCACGCAACCCGAGACGAGCGCGCGCAGACGGAAATCGTCGACGAGCGCGGGCTCCGTCGCCTCGTTGGTCAGGTAGACCGCCGCGAGGAACCCGAAGAGCGAGAGCGCGAACAGCCCGACCATGAACGGAAACAGCGAGAGCCACGGCGCGAAGAAGCCGCTCGTCACCACCCCGGACGCCACCCGGATCCGCCCCGACGCCACCGCGCCGACGATCATGCCGAGCAGCACCGGCGCGATCACGCTCGCCAGCGAGAAGAGCAGCCCCCAGCGCTTCTGCCGCTCATCGCGCCGCGAGTCGTAGCTGCGGAAGCTGAACGCCGAGCCGCGGAACACGACGCCGACGAGGAACAGCGTGAGGGGGACGTGCAGCGCGACCGAGATGGCCGCGAACGCCGGAGGAAACGCGGTGAAGAGCAGCACCACGACAAGGATGAGCCACACGTGGTTGGCCTCCCAGATCGGGCCCATGACCCGCTCGATGAGCGCGCGCTGCTCCTGCTTGCGCGGGCCGGAGGCGAGCAGATCCCAGACGCCGCCGCCGAAATCCGCCCCGCCGAGCAGCGCGTACAGCACGAGCGCCGCCACCATCACCCCGCCGAGGAGCCACTCAACGACCATCGGCCGCGCCTCCCCCGAGCGCGCGCATCCCGCCGCCGCCCGCCGCCCCGAGCGCGCGCGGCTCGCCGCCGCCCGCCGCCCCGCCCTCGTACGGCCCACCGCCGCCCGCCGCCCCGCCCCCCGGCGGCGCGACGTCTCCCGTCACCGCCAGCGGCGCCGCGCGGAGCTGGCGGACGAGCAGGTAGGTCACCACGACGCCGAGGAAGACGTAGAGCGCCGTGAAGGTCCAGAAGGGCGCCTCGAGGTGCGGGAACGGGGTCACCGCGTCGCGCGTGCGCATCGCGCCCCGCACGATCCACGGCTGGCGGCCGAACTCCGTCACCAGCCAGCCGGCCTCCATCGCCACGATGCCGAGCGGGCTCGCGAGGACCACCGCCCAGAGGAACGGGCGCTGATCCGGGATCCCCCGGCGGCGCCACGCGAGCGCCGCCGCGACCAGCGCGAGCAGCGCCATCGCGGAGCCCGCGCCCACCATCACCTGGAACGAGAGGTGCGTCGCCGTCACCGGCGGCCACTCGTCGCGCGGGACCGCGTCGAGCCCCGGCACCACCGCGTCGGGATCGGCGTGCAGGAGCATCGACAGGCCCCCCGGGATCTCGAGCGCGTAGTCGACCTCGCCCCGCTCCACGTCGGGCAAGCCGCCGACGAGCAGCGGCGCGCGGGCCGAGGTCTCGAAGTGCGCCTCCATCGCCGCGAGCTTGGCGGGCTGGCCCTCGCCGACCTCGACCGCCGCGAAATGGCCGACGAACGGCTGCGCCAGCGCCGTCACCCCGGCGATCGCGAGCGTCACCGCGAACGCCTTGCGGAACAGCGGGCTCTTCGGGTGCCGCAGGAGCACGAGCGCGTGGATCCCCGTCATCACGAACGCCGTCGCCTGATAGCACGCGAGGATGCCGTGCAGCGTCTCGTGCTTCCACGGCGGGCTGAACATCGCCGCCACCGGGTCGATGTCGGCCGGGCGGCCCCCCACCATCGTGAACCCGGCGGGGTCGTTCATGCACGCGTTCACCAGGATCACGAAGAACGCCGAGAGCGCGCCGCTAAGCGCCACCAGCGCGCCCGAGAGCAGGTGCAGCTTCGGCGGGAGCTTGCCCCGGCCGTAGAGGTAGATGCCGAGGAAGATCGCCTCCGTGAAGAACGCGAACCCTTCGAGCGAGAACGGGAGCCCGATCACCTCGCCGAACGTCCCCATGAAGCTCGGCCACAGGAGCCCGAGCTCGAACGAGAGCACCGTTCCCGAGACCGCGCCCACCGCGAACAGGATCGCCGTCCCCTTCGCCATGCGCTTCGAGAACTCGAGGTAGTCCGGATCGCCCGTCCGGTGCCAGAGCGCGTCCGCGATGACCATGATCAGCGGCAGCGCCACCCCGGCGGCCGCGAAGATCATGTGAAATGCCAGCGAAAGGCCCATCTGGGCCCGTGCGTAGAGGAGGCTGTCCATGAGGCCCCGTACGGCTCCCTTCTCCGGTGCGACCGCGACCGGCGCCGCGTCCGCTCTCCCGCGGCGGCGGCCCGCGCGCTCCCGGCGACCATAGGGATGCGCGCGCCGGGGACAAATAGGGTCGAACGCGGCTAAGCTCCAGGGCGATGCAGACCCTTGTCGAGCTCGTCGCGAGGAAGCGCGACGGCGGGCGGCTGTCCGAGGACGAGATCGCGCGGCTCGTCCGCGCCCACGGCGACGGCGAGCTCGCCGACTACCAGATGAGCGCGCTGCTCATGGCCGTCTTCTTCCGCGGCATGGACGACGCGGAGACGGTCGCGCTCACCCGCGCGATGCTCCACTCGGGCGACGTCCTCGACCTGTCCGACGTGCCCGGACGGAAGGTCGACAAGCACTCCACCGGCGGCGTCGGCGACAAGGTCTCGATCTGCCTCGCCCCCCTCGTCGCCGCGTGCGGCGTCCCCGTGCCGATGGTGTCCGGCCGCGGCCTCGGCCACACGGGCGGCACGCTCGACAAGCTCGAGGCCATCCCGGGGTTCGACGTGGCGCTCGACGCCGCGACGTTCGCGCGCGTCGTCCGCGAGGTCGGGACGTGCATGATCGGGCAGACCGCGCGGATCGCGCCGGCGGACAAGCGCATCTACGCGCTGCGCGACGTGACGGCCACGGTCGAGTCGATCCCGCTCATCGTCGCGAGCATCCTCTCGAAGAAGCTCGCCGAGGGCATCGACGCGCTCGTGCTCGACGTCAAGGTCGGGCGGGGCGCGTTCATGAAGACCCTGGACGACGCCCGCGCGCTCGGGACCGCGCTCGTGCGCGTCGGGACCGCGGCCGGAAAGCGCGTCTCCGCGCTGCTCACCGACATGAGCGCCCCGCTCGGGCGCGCCGTCGGCAACGCCATCGAGACCCGCGAGGCGATCGAGGTGCTGCACGGCCGCGGGCCGGGCGACCTCGTCGCGTGCACGCTCGCCCTCGGGGAGGAGATGCTGATCGCCGGCGGCGCCGCGGCGAGCGCGGCCGAGGCGCGGCCGAAGCTCGAGGCCGCCATCTCGAGCGGCGCCGCGGCCGAGGTCCTCGCGCGGATGATCGCGGCGCAGAAGGGCGATCCGGCCGTGGTGAACGACCCCGGCCGGCTGCCCGGCGCCCCGGTCGTCGTCGACGTCGCGGCCGAGGGCGAGGGGTACGTCGTCGCCGTCGATCCGCTGGAGATCGGGCTCTCCGCGGTCGCGCTCGGCGCCGGGCGGACGCGCGCCGACCAGCGCGTGGACCCCGCCGTGGGCATCGAGCTCGCCGCCGCGCGCGGCGATCGCGTGGACCGCGGGGCCCCCCTCGCCCGCATCCACGCCCGCCGGGCCGACGACGCCCGCGCCGCGGCCGCTCGCGTCCGCGCCGCCTTCCAGCTCGGCCCGGCGCCCGCCGAGGCGCCCGCGCTCGTGCTCGAGCGCATCGAAGCGTAGGCCGCTCGCGGCCGCCGCGCCGCCCCACTAAGCTCCCGGCATGCGGACCCCGCGGCGCGACCTCACCACGCTCGGCTACCGGCGGATCATCCAGCTCCTCGTCTACCTGGTCATCGTCCCCGGCGTGCTCCTGTCGGGCGTCGGCTTCCTCCTCCTCGTGCTCGGCGAGGCCCAGTACAACCTCATCATGGGGATCCTGGTCCTCACGTTCTGCGGGACGCTCGCGACCGGGGTCATCCTCGTCTGGGTCTTCCTCCGGCGCGAGCGCAACCTGTCCGAGCTCCAGGCGGATTTCGTGTCCAAGGTCTCGCACGAGCTGCGCACGCCGCTCACGTCGATCCGGATGTTCACCGAGACGCTCAAGCTCCGGCGCGGCGACACGCACAGCGAGGATCGCTGCATCGACGCCCTCACCAAGGAGAGCGCCCGGCTCCAGCAGCTCATCGACCGGCTGCTCGACTGGGGGCGGATGGAGAGCGGCCGGCGCGTCTACGAGCTCTCGGAGCAGGACCTCGGGGTGGTCATCCACGAGGCGATCCACGCCTTCGAGCCGACCCGCGAGAAGCGCAGCGTCGAGCTCGACGTCTCCGTCGACGCGAGCCTCCCGCCCGTGCTCTGCGATCGCAGCGCGCTCGTCGACGCGATCGTGAACCTGCTCTCGAACGCCTACAAGTACGGCGGTCAGCCGAGGAAGATCAGCGTCTCCGCCGATGTCAGCAACCGGTCGGCGCTGATCACCGTCCGCGACAACGGCAAGGGCATCGCCCGCACGGAGCACAAGCGGATCTTCGAGAAGTTCTACCGGGTCGACGACCTCCTGGCCCGGCAGCAGGAAGGCTCCGGGCTCGGGCTGTCGATCGTCAAGCACGTCATCCGGGCGCACGGGGGCCGGATCCTCGTCGACAGCGAGCCCGGGAGGGGCAGCACCTTCACGCTCGTGCTCCCGCTCCGGGGCTCGCCCAGGGCGACCGCCGCGGCGCTGCGTCCGGCGGGCGCCAAGGCGCCCCCCGAGGCGGCGGATCGCGGCGTCAGGGCGGACGCGTCGCCGTAGACGCGGCCGCCTCCGGTCCGGACATGAACATGCTAGAGGACGTGCTCAGCATGACCCGGAACCCTCAGGCACCGGCCCGGACCGTCCTGCTCGTCGAGGACGATCCCAGCATCGCTATGGGTCTCGAGATGAACCTCACCGCCGAGGGCTACCGCGTCGAGGTGGCCGAGGACGGCGAGCGCGGGCTCGCGCTCGCCCGCGCCGGCGGGATCGACCTCATCATCATCGACGTGATGCTCCCGCGGCTGAACGGCTTCGAGCTCCTGCGCATCCTCCGGAACGAGCGGCGTACCCTGCCCGTGATCATGCTGTCCGCGCGCGGCGCCGAGATGGACAAGGTGATGGGCCTCGAGCTCGGCGCCGAGGACTACATCACGAAGCCGTTCAGCCTGGCCGAGCTGCTCGCCCGCGTGAAGGCGGTGCTCCGGCGCGACGCGATCGCGCGCGCGGACGGGGCGCAGCTGCGCGCCGGCGACATCGTGATCAACGCGGCGACGCGCGAGGTCCGCCGCGGCGAGGCGCTGATCGAGCTCACGGCGACCGAGTTCGACGTCCTGCTCTGCCTCGCCGAGGCCGGCGGCCGCGTGCTGTCCAGGGAGCAGATCCAGGCCAAAGTGTGGGGCCCGACGCACCACGGCACCCCGCGCACCATCGACAACTTCATCCTCCAGCTCCGCAACAAGCTGGAGGACAACGCGACCGCGCCGCGCCACATCCTGACCGTGCGCGGCGTCGGCTACCGCTTCGTCCCCTGATCGCAGGCCTCGCCGGCCGCGTCGCGCCGACGAGGGCGCGCGCCCTCGTCGCCGCGCGCGCCCCCTCGTCGGCGCGAGCGCCCTTCCGGGCAGAGGGCCCGTCAGGGCGCCTGACAGAACTTGTTGATGTTGTCGACCAGCGGGTCTTCCTGCTTGATCGCCTTCTCGATCGCGGCCTGGGCGGTGTTGCTCTTCTCGGCGTCGTTCGCGTCCGCCGCGGTCGCGAGATCGCGCGCCGCCTTGGCGACGTCCTTCGCCATGGCCTGGTACTCGCCCGAGAACTTCTGCAGCTCCGGGGTGGTCAGCTTCACCTGCGCCGCGTCGGCCGCCACCTTGTCCATCGCATCGGCCATCGCCTTCAGCTCGCTCGACCCGCCCTGATCGGCGCCGGTCTTGGTGCCCTTCTCGATGCTCTGGACGCCCTTGTTGATGACCTCGATGAGCGCGTTGCACTCCGAGACCTTGTTCTGGCCGCAGCCGCCAGCGCCGGCGACGAGCCCGAGCGCGGCGACGAGCGCTGCGAGGGTGACCTGGGTGCGCATTCTGCTGTGTCTCCTCATGTGGTGAGCGAGGCCGGTCCGCCCATCCCTAAACGCCACGGCATGAACCCACATTTTGCGGGTATGTTTCAACATGGAATCGGCGTACCGCGTCCGCGGGCGCCGCCCGGGTCACGCTCGAACCCGCCAGTTGCCCTGGAAAGTTCGGCCGATGTCGTCGGCTGTGGGATCCGTGATGATGAGCTCCGGCCGGCCGCCTTGCGCGAACACGATCGTGTTCTGCCGGAAGACGCGGCCGAAGGCGATCGCCTCGTCGCGGTCCATGCCGTGGACGAGCCAGGCCGGCTCGCGCCAGATGCCCTCCGGCTCCGCCTCGGATCCGACGCATGGCTCGACCCGGTAGCACCCGAGGATCAAGAGATCGCGGAGGACGTGGTGGCGCTGATCGTTGACCCGGCGGGGGATGAGCATCGAGCGCGGGTTGTAGGCGGTGAGCACGGCGAACTTGCGGGTCAGGAGCTCGGGGAGCCCGGCCTGATCCTGGACGATCTCGCCGTCGAGCGAGACGCGCAGCGTCCCCGCCGCCGTGGGGAACTCATAGATGGTCGAGAAGTACGACCGGAGGAGCGTCTGATCCATCGTGAAGCGGTGGGTGTGAGGGGGCCGCGGCGCTCGGCGCACCGGGTGCGTCGCCTTGCAGAGGGGCCCGTGGCGTGAGCGCCCGGGCCGCCGGGCGCGACGGCGGAGGGTTACCAGAGACGCGCGGCTCTGGCTACTCGCCGGCGTCCCGCGCCGCCGGCGGCGCGCGGGAGCCGGCGCGCGCTTCCCCTGCCCCGCCCGGTGCGCTAAGCGTTCCGCGCGATCGCCCGGCCCGCCCGCGCGCGCCGCGCCGGCCGCCCTGACCCCCTGCGCCCCGATGTCCCGATGATCGAGGTCGAGCACCTCTCCAAGTCCTACGGCGCCCACCTGGCGGTGAGCGACCTCTCTTTCCGGGTGAGCCAGGGCGAGATCGTCGGGTTCCTCGGGCCGAACGGGGCGGGCAAGAGCACGACCCTGCGCATCCTCGCGGGGTTCCTCGGCGCGACCTCCGGCCGGGTGCGGGTCGCCGGCCACGACCTCGCCGAGGAGCCGATGCGCGCGCGCGCGTCGCTCGGGTACATGCCCGAGACGTCGCCGCTCTACCCGGAGATGCGCGTCTCGGAGTACCTCGCGTTCCGCGCCGAGCTGAAGCTCGTGCCGCGGCGCGCGCGCCGCGAGGCGGTCGCGCGCGCCCTGCGCGACGCGCGCGTCGAGGACGTCGCGAGCGTCATGATCGGCCACCTCTCGAAGGGCTACCGCCAGCGCGTCGGCCTCGCGGACGCGCTCGTCAGCGATCCGCCGCTGCTCATCCTGGACGAGCCGACGGCGGGCCTCGATCCGAACCAGATCCGCGAGGTGCGCGCGCTCGTCCGGAGGCTCGGCCGCGACCGCACGGTGCTCCTCTCGACGCACATCCTCTCCGAGGTCGAGGCGACGTGCACGCGCGCGATCGTGATCGCCCGCGGCAGGCTGGTCGCGGAGGGCTCGATCGAGGAGATCCGCGCGATGCGCCGCGCGTCCGGCGTGCGCGTCGCGGTGCGCGGCGCGGCGGACGCGGCGCTCGCGGCGGCGCGCGGCGCGGCGGGGGTGCGCTCGGCCGAGGCGGAGGAGGCCGGCGACGCGGTGCGGCTCACGGTCGAGTTCGACGCCGGCGCCGACCCAGGCGAGGCGACCGAGCGCCTCGTGAGTGCGCTCGTCGGCGCGGGCCTCGGCGTGCGCGAGCTCGTGCCCCACGCTCCGTCCCTGGAGCAGGTCTTCTCCGAGCTGACCGCCGCCGATGATGCGCAGGGCGGCGCCGGCGAGCCGGGCGCGGCCGCGGCGGGCGACGCCGGCGCGCCCGCCGGACGAGCGGCCCGGAAAAAGGCGAGCGCGGCGCGGCGCGGCGCGGTGAAGGAGCGGCGGTGAGGGGCTTCTGGCCGATCTTCAAGCGGGAGCTCTTCTCGCTCTTCGTGACGCCGCTCGCGTGGGTGCTGATCACCACGTTCCTGCTCGTGCAGGGCGTGCACTTCTTCCTGATCGCGACCCAGTTCGCGGGCGAGGCGGAGCTCTCCGCCGAC
Organism: Sorangium sp. So ce296; assembly: GCF_051529605.1. Classification (NCBI taxonomy): domain Bacteria; kingdom Pseudomonadati; phylum Myxococcota; order Polyangiales; family Polyangiaceae; genus Sorangium; species Sorangium sp. So ce296. Next base: position 10,490,722 of record NZ_CP150325.1, on the reverse strand, counting down.
ACGGGGCCCGTGCAGGTCTTCTTCGGCCAGACGATCCTGATCTACCTGCCGCTGCTCTTCGTGTGCCCGCTGCTCACGATGCGCCTCTTCGCGGAGGAGCGCCGGAGCGGCACGATCGAGGCGCTCCTCACGGCGCCGGTGGGCTCCGCGGGCGTCGTGCTGTCGAAGTACGCAGCGGCGCTCGTGACGTACGTCGCGATGTGGGCGCCGACGCTGCTCTACGTGGTGCTCATCGCCAGGACGGGCGAGCTCGACTGGCGGGTCGTGGGGTCGAGCTACCTCGCCGTCGTGGCGGTCGGCGCCGGCTACCTCGCGATCGGGACGATGACGAGCGCGCTCACGAAGAGCCAGCTCATGGCCGCGGTGCTCAGCACGATGGCGGTGATGGGCCTGTTCATCCTCGGCATCGGGGAGTTCATCTTCCCGGACGGCCCGGCGCACGACCTCTGCTCCTACGTCTCGGTCTGGACGCAGATGAACGATTTTTCTCGCGGGATCGTCGACCTGCGCCGGCTCGTGTTCGACGCGACGGTGGTCGCGCTGCCGCTGTTCGTGACCGTGCGCGCGGTGGACGCGTGGAGGTGGGGCTGATGGGCGACGAGCGGCCCGATCCTCCGTCGGCGCACGAGGAGAGCCCGCCTTCCCGGGTCCCTCCGGGTACTTCGCTCGGCGAGAAGCTCTCGACGAGCGTCGGGATCATCGCGGCGATGGTGCTCGCGGTGCTGGTCAACCTGCTCGTCGCCCGCCACTACAAGCGCTGGGACTGGACGCAGGGCGGCCTGTACACGCTGAGCGACGCGACCGTCTCGACGCTGCGCGCGCTCGAGGAGCCGATCCGCGTCTACGTCCTGCTCTCCGAGGCCGACCCGCTGACGCTCTCGGTGCGGCACCTGCTCGACGCGTACCGGGCCGAGACGACGCGGCTCGAGGTCGCGGTGACCGACCCCGACCGGCGCCCGGCGGAGTTCCTCGCCGTGCAGCAGCGCTACGGGGTCGTCGCGGGCAAGACCGAGGACGGGCGGATCGTCACCGACGCGGCGATCATCGTCGCGCGCGGGGACCGGCCCCATTTCCTCACCGCAAGCGACCTCGTCGAGGTCGAGGACGAGGGCGACCTGCGGGCCCGCCCGCGGCTCGAGCAGGCGCTGACCGGCGCGATCCGGAGCGTCCTCCGCAGCGAACAGCCGAGGGTCTGCTTCGCGAGCGGCCACGGCGAGAAGTCGATCGAGGTCGGCGGCGCCGGCGGGCTCGCGGCGCTCAAGGACCGGCTCAACAAGAACAACTACGAGGTCGTGGAGCTCGGCGGCCGCCGCGGCGGCCACGACCACGGCGACGACGAGGAGCCCGGCGCCGCGCCGGAGGCGCCGGCGCCCGAGGCCGATCTCGGCCGCTGCCGCGTGCTCGTCCTCGCCGAGCCGAGCCAGCCGGTGCCCCCCGGCGACGTGGCCCGCTACCGCGCGTTCATCGAGAAGGGCGGCAGCGCGCTGCTCGCGATCGGCCCGGTGCCGGACGAGAGCGATCAGCGGTACGTCGACCTCGGGCTCGCGGGCCTGCTCGCCGTGGCGGGCGTCGAGCTCAGGTCCGACTTCGTGTTCGAGCTCGATCCGAAGCTCCGCTCGACGCAGGGCTTCGGCGAGACCTTCTCGCCCGTCGTGAGGCCGCACCCGATCACCGAGGGGCTCGTCAAGGCGGCCGACCAGGGGCTCGGCCCGGTGCTCACGGTGGCCAGCTCGCTCGCGCCCGCGACGACCGGGCCCGTGGCCCCGGCGCCGCTGCTCGTCACGAGCGACAAGGCCTTCGGCATGGTCGACTTCTTCGGCTGGGCCCGGGACCCGTCCGAGCCGAAGCCGCGCGACGGCGATCACCCCGGGCCGCTCACGGTCGCCTACGCCGCGGAGCTGCCGAAGTCCGCGGGCTCCAGCGCCGCGCACGGGCCGCGCGTCGTGGTGATCAGCTCGCCCAGCGCGCTCTACGCCGCGAACTGGCAGAGCCCCGAGCTCCGCGGGACGGCCGTGTTCGTCGAGAGCGCGCTCTCCTGGCTCGCCGCGAGCCCGCCCATGCTCGACATCCCCGACAAGCCCGCGGTCACCGCGGGCCTCCGGCTCAGCGAGGACGCGCTCGCCGGCGTCTTCCGCTACGTCATCGTCTACATGCCGCTCGCCGCGGCCCTCCTGGGCCTCGCCGTGCACCTCTCGCGGCGCGGCTCCGAGCGCCGCCCCAGCAGCCCCGACGACAGGCGCGGCCCCGGGTCCCCGGCCGGGCGCGGCGCGCCGGGCGGGGCCGAGCGCGAAGGGGCGCCGTGATGCGGCGCCTCCGCCGGCACGCGACGACGCTGATCCTCGTCGCGCTCGCCGCCGCGGCGGCCGTCGCGCTCTTCGTGCTCGACCGGGGCGCGGTGTCCACCGACGAGGCCGCGCGCCGCAAGAAGCACCTGTTCGAGGCGTGGCGCCCCGACGAGATCACCGAGCTCACCGTGACGGTGGCGCCGCCCGGCGCGCCGCCCGCCGCGCAGCAGACCGCGCGGCTCACCCGCGGCGACGTCGACGACGCCGGCCAGCGCCCCTGGAGCGTCGAGATCGACGGCCAGCGCTACCCCGCCGACGAGCCCACGGTCGATCAGCTCCTCGGCACGCTCGAGTTCGCGACGGCGGAGCGCCGCGTCTCCGCGGAGGCGAGCGATCGCGCCGCCCTCGGCCTCACCGCGCCCCGGCTCACGATCGCGCTCGCGATGGGCCCGCGCCGCGAGCGCCTGCTGCTCGGCGGCGGCGCCCCGACGCCGCCCGGCGCGGTCTACGCCGAGGTCGCCGGCCGCGGCGTCTTCGTCATCACGAAGCAGCTCGCCGCCGCCCTCGACGTGCCGCCGGATCGCTTCCGTACCCGGAGCTTCGTCCCCTACCTCCCGTCGGAGCTCTCGGGGCTCACGCTCGAGGGCGCGGGCGGCGCGCGGCGGTTCTCGCGGGCCCCGTGGGGCGGCGGCCGCGGCGCCGGCTTCCATTTCGCCGAGGGCTCGCCCGAGGGCAGCGGCGTCCGGGTCAGCGCGCCGGCGCTCGACCTCGTGCTCTCGGCGCTCGGCCGCATGCAGGCCGAGGCGTTCCTCTCCGACGAGGAGGCCGAGCAGGCCGCGGCCTCCGGCGGCCCCCGGGTCACGCTGACGCTCCTGCCGAGCGATCCCTCGGCGAAGCCCGGCGTGATCGACGTCGGCGGCGCCTGCCCCGACAGGCCGGACCACGTCGTCGCGGTGCGGCGCGAGCCCACGCGCGCGGCCGCCTGCGTGCCCGCGAGCGTGCTCGAGCCGCTCACCGAGGAGGCGTCGCGCTTCGTCGACCTCGCCCTCGTCGCCGCGCCGCTCGACGAGGTCGCCGAGGTGAAGCTGTCGGCCGGCGAGCCCGGCGCGCGCTCGCTGGAGCTCGCGCGCGCCGGCAGCGAGTGGCACCTGCGCGCCCCGGAGGACCGCCCCGTCCCGACCGAGACCGGCCGCGCCCTCGTGCAGGCGATCCTCGACGTGCGCGCGGCGCGCCTCCTCCCCGCGGCGAGCGACCCGAAGGCGCTCGGCCTGGATCCGCCGCGGGCCACCCTCCGCGTCGTATCGACGCCCGCGGCGGCCGGCGAGGGCGAGCCGCTGGAGCGGATCGAGACGCTCGAGATCGGCGCCGAGCAGGCCGGCGTGGTGCGCGTCCGGCGGCTCGAGGACGGTGCGATCGCCGAGCTCCCGGCCGCGGCCGCCGGCGCGCTCCTCCCGTCCGAGGTGTCGCTGCGCTCGATGGAGGTGTTCGATTTCGCGCCGGATCAGGTCAGCGCGCTGCGGATCGAGCGCCCTGGCCTGGTCCAGCGGCTCCGCCGGACGGGCGAGGGCGCGTGGCAGCTCGTCGAGCCGACCGGCGCGGGCCTTTCGGCCGACGGCGGGCTCGCGGACGAGCTCGCCGCGCAGCTCGCCGGCCTCAAGGCCGAGCGCTGGGTCGCCGTGGACGCCGCCCAGGGCTACGGGCTCGCCGCGCCCCGGCTCGTCGTCGAGGCCGAGCTCACCGCCGCGGAGGGCGGGGGCGCGTCCGGCGCGGCGTCGCGCGCGGCGCGGGTGGAGCTCGGCGCGCACGCCGGGGCGGGCTCGTTCGCGCGCGCCGACGGCGGCGCCGCCGTGTTCGTCGCGCCGCCGTCGCTCGAGGCCGCGGCCGGGCGCCTGCTGCTCCGCCGCGACGTCTTCCTCGTCGCGCCCGAGGACGTCGCGCGGGTGACGCTGAGCCCACGGGACGGCAAGCCGGTCGTGATCGAGGGCTCTCCGCACGGCTTCACCGTCGCGGGGGCGGCCGATCCGGCGAGCGCCGCCGCGACCGCCGCGCGCGTCCGGGACGCGCTCGCCGATCTGCGCGCCGAGGGCGCGGTGGCCCTGGGCTCGCCGGAGCGGCACCACGGCCTGAGCCCGCCGCGGCTCCGGGTCGCCATCGAGCTGACCCGGCCGCAGCCCGCGCCGGCGGGCGCAGGCGCGTCGCGCTCGTCCGAGGGGTCGTTCACGATCGCGATCGGCGCTGGCGACGCTTTCCGTGGCACGAACGTCTTCTATGCCCGCCGCGACGGCGTGAGCGCGGTCTACGCCATCGCGCAGTCCCGGGTGAGGCCGCTGCTCGAGGCGGCGGGCGTCGCGGGCGCCGACTGAGCGGCCCTGCGCGGCGGAGCGGACCGTTTCGTACTATTTCGTTCTGGCGACCCAGCTGTGCTAGGCGACGTGGTGGACATGGCGAAGGCGGACATGGCGAAGCGGCAGCGCCCGCTGACGGTCGACATCCCCCGTCCCGGCGACGAGCAGCCCGTCTGGTCGCGGGTCGGGGTGATCGCGCTCGTGGGGTTCGTCGTGGGCGTCGCCTGGCCCAGGCTCGCCGGGGTCCGCATCGGCCCGAGCGTCCCCGGCGACCTCAAGCCGACGGCCGAGACCGCGGCCGCGTCGGCGGCGCCCCCTCCCGCGGCGGCGCCGCCTGGGACCGCGGAGGCCGAGGCCAAGCCGCCGGAGCCCGCGAAGAACCAGCAGCAGGTCGTGGTCGGCCCCGGCCGGATCACGCGCTGCTCCGACAAGAAGAACAAGAAGGTCGAGGACTGCGGAGAGCTCCAGTTCGACCCGATCGCGCTGCCCCGGCTGAAGGAGCTCGCCCAGTGTCCGGCGGCGCTCGGCGCCGACGGCAAGCTCCCGATCGGCTTCGAGCTGAACTTCGAGAAGAAGGAGGTCCAGGTCGTCAAGGGGAAGAAGACGAGCCTGCCCGCCTCGACGGTCAGCGGCATTCTCCAGTGCGCCGCGCGCGAGTTCTCGAACGTCTCGCTCGAGGAGGTCCCGCACAAGTACCGCCGCTACTCCCTCGTGTACACCGCCACGTTCCACCCGCCCGGCGCGGAGGCGGCGAAGGCGGAGGCCGGCGGCGAGGAGCAGGAGCAAGCCGCCGGCACGACCACGAGCGAGACCGCCGTGAGCGGCCTTGCCACGGTGAGCTGGGATACCGCGCTCGTCCGCGGGGCGCCCAAGGAGGGCGATGTGGTCATGCGCCTCGTGCGCGGGACGCGGGTCAAGCTCATTGGCCGGCAGAACGACTGGTACAAGGTCGAGCACCGGGGCAAGACGGGCTGGATGTACCGCGGTGCCATCGGCCTTTAGCGGCGCGGCGCGGGCGCTCCCCCGTGCGGGCGGCGTCGTCGGGCGCGGATTCCGGCCCCGCGGCCGGGCGAGCGCGCGTCGGTTCGCGTAGAATGGCCGGGTCCGATGACGCGCAAGCTGTCGCTCCCGCTGATTTCTCTGGGCCGCCCCGAGCGCGCCGCGTCCGCCGCCGCGAAGCCCACGGTCGACGCGGTGCGCGAGCGCCTCGGCGGGCGCGCGTCGAGCGAGCCGGGCGTGGGTGAGCTGGTCCTGCTGACCACTGCCGCCGGCAAGGCGCTGCCAGGGGTGGTCCTCTTCCGGCGCGGCGCCTTAGTCGACGTGTGGATCGACGCTCCCGAAGCAACCGGTTCCGCTCGGGACACAATCAACGGCGCCCTTCCTGGGCGTTCCGCGGCCCACCGGGGGCTGGTTCGCCGGGCCCGTCCATCGGACCTCGCGCCGTTGCGCGCCCCTTCCCCGGAGTCGCTCGTCGCCGTCGCAGCGGACGCGCGCGTCTTTGCCGCCCTGAGCGAGGGTCAGCGCATCCGGTTTCAGGACGGGGGCGATCTGGCCGAAGGCATGCTGGTCGAGAAATGCCGCTTCGGCGGGCTGGTGCAGCGCGACGACGGGATCATCGTCGGCGTCGGTTTCCGCCGTCTCTGGCCGGCGCAGGCCGAAGGCGCCCGGCGGAACTGACATGCTCCTGCGGGCTCGCCCGCTCCCTGGCGCGCCCGCGCGCGACCACGTCCGGCTTGTACCTCCTCCGCGGACGCGATAAGAGGGGCGGCGTCATCGTAGCTCGCGCGCCGCGCGGCCAGGTTGGAGGAAACCGCCCTTGAAGCTCGCCCTCTCGTTCACGGTCGCCCTCGCGCTCGCCATGCTCGCGGGCTGTGGGGCCTCTCCCTCAGGTCTGTGCGAAGACAAGTGCGATTGCACCGGCTCGTGCAGCGAGAGAGACGAGGTGGAGTGTATCGATGCCCTCGAGGACGCCGAGCGGACTTCCGAGTACGAAGGCTGCGAGGACCAGTTCGACGAGGCGATCTCCTGCATCGACGACGAGTTCGTGTGCGACGGACGTGACGTCGATATCTCCGGATGCGCCAGGCCGCTGGAGAACCTCGGTGCGTGCGCCGGGCCGCTCGTATCCCTCGCGGTTTACGCCCAGTTCGAGTGATCGAGCGCGGGCGCCGCGCGCGCCGTACGCGGCGCGCATGGCCGCCCGTGTAGCCATTTGAGCCCGCCACGACACGGCCCCCTCGCCGGAGGTGGACCGTCCTGCCGGGCGCGCCCCCCTGCCGGACGCGCCCTGCGCGTCGCTCGGCAACCGTCGATGCGCCCTCGCGACGACTGCGGTGCTGTCTGTAGAGCCCCCGCGGGCGAGAGGTCTGCTGTGGAGGTCCTCTCGGAGAGAGAGGCTCGCCGGAGCGCCGGGGCGGCGCGCCGGGGACACGAGAGGGGCTATTCGCCGAGGTGGGTGCGGACCTTCAGGAGCAGCGTATCGCTGTCAAAAGGCTTGATGAGGTAGTCGGTGCATCCGTTGGCGAAGCCGATCTTGATGCTCGTCTGATCGCTCCTCGTCGTCATCATGATGATCGGCACGGTCTTCGTCGCGTCGAACGCGCGAAGCCACCTGCAGGCCTGGAAGCCGTCCATCGCGGGCATCACGACGTCCATCAGGATGAGGTCGGGGCGCTCCGCCACGGCCTTCGCGATGGCCTCCTTGCCGTTGCGCGCGATGACGATGTCGTAGTCGTCCTCACCGAGCGTCAGCTGCTGTGACAGCAGCGAAGTCAGCGAGTCGTCGACGACGAGGATCTTCTTCTTCCGAGCGGTCGCGCTGGGTTCGCTACTTGGCGCGGACGGCCGGCTCCGCGGCGCCGAGTCGGAAGCGGAGGCCGTTTCCGGAGAGCTCTTTCGCGAGGAGTCGACACGACGATCGGCCATGAGGGAGCCTCCATGAGGAGGCGCCGTTCCCTAGGGCGCCTCCGGAGTGTTCAGGTTGCAACGAGTGGTCCCCCCGTCACCTTACCAGGATCGCTACCGCACAGGAACCAAGTTCCACTGTCACCTGATGTGGCCAAACCCGCGAAAGCACTCCTGAACCGTCCGCCGCGCGTCGCGTTGCGTGCGCCGGCGTGTGCGCGACGCGTCAGCCGTTGAGACCGCCTGGCTCTCTGAACGAAAGGCCGAGTCGCTCAGGTGTCCACGACGACATCGACGCCGGGCGGCGCGGAGGCACACGCGGGGGGGGGCGCGAGGACAGAGCAGCGAGCGCCTCGCTCGCCGAAACAAGAAAGAAGGGGTAGTGCCCAGGGACGGAATCGAACCGCCCACACGAGGATTTTCAATCCTCTGCTCTACCAACTGAGCTACCTGGGCTTGCTGCGGGCCCCGCGCTTACGCCGAGGCGTCGGTCACGGGCGGGCTACGTTACGCGGATGTGGGCGTATGTCAAGGAATTCTTTGGGCCCTTCCTGTTGGGGGCCCTTCCTGCGCGCGGATCGTCGGAGGCCGACGGAGCGCGCTGGCAGCTGGCATCTGCTAGCAGCCGGCGCGCTCACCCCTCGGCGTCTTCCGCCGCCGAGCGCGGCGCGGGCTCCTGCGCGGGCGCGGAGCGATCGACCAGCCGGAGGGCGGCCGCGAGCCAGGAGGCGCGCAGGTACGCGGCGGCCGCGAGCGCCGCGAGCTGCGCGGCGAACGCGGCGGCGACGCGCGGGCCGGTGCCCGCGCCGGCGAGGTGCACGCCCCACGCCCCGCCGGCCAGCGCCGCGGCGGCGAGCGCGCCCCGGGAAGCGCAGGCCCAGGCGGCCGCGAGCGGCGCGGCGCGCAGCGCGTCGAGGCCCCGGGCGACGGCGGTGTAGAACCCCCGCTGCTCGGCGACGAGGGCGGCCCGCGCGAGGTCGTGGAGCAGGCCGATCGCCGCGACGTGCGCCAGCGCGACCGCGGCGACGGCCGCCGCCGCGAGGTCGCGGCTGCGCGGCACGGAGAAGAGCGCGGCGCAGAGCTTCGTCCCGGGGAGCAGGACGAGCGCGGCGGCCGTGACCTGCGCCGCGAGCGCGACGCCCCAGAGCAGCGCGAGCGGCCCGAGGGCGCGCGCGGCGCGGCCGCCCACGGCCTGCGCGGAGAGCGGCCCCGCCTGGCTCAGCGCGACCAGGAGCACCGCGAGCGGGACCAGCCCGAACGCGGCCGCGAGCAGGGCGCCCGCGCCGAGCTGCGCGGCGAGGGCCCCGGCGGCGGGCGCCCCGAGGCGCACGAGCTCGCTGAGCATGAGCCCTCCGGGATCGAACAGGATCGCGTCGCCGCGCGGGTGGTCGCCGACCAGCTGGGCCGCGAAGACCGACAGCGGCGCGGCGACGACCAGCGAGGCGAGCGCCCGGTAGCCGAAGTAGAACCCGACCGCGCCGAGCCGCTCGTGCGCGGCGGGGCGCCGCGCGGCGGGCCGGGCGAGCGGCGGATCGGCGCCTGCGGCCGCCGCCCCGCCCGGAACCGTCGCGCCCTCCTCCGCCGGCTCGCTCATGGCCCGAGGAGCGTGAGCGCGAGCCCCACGGCGAAGCTCGCGCGCGCGAGCACGCTGGGCGCGAGGAGGTCCGGGTCCACCCGGAGCGCGTTGTTCGCGAGGTCCTCGTCGAGCAGCACCCGGCGATCGGGGTCGATCACCACGGCGACGAGCGGCGAGGCGCCGGCGTAGGGGATCCTGGCGGTGCTCTCGTGCGCCTGCCAGAGGACCCGCTGCACGACGCCGTCCGCGCCGTGCAGGGCGACGTCGACGGGTAGCGCGAGCGGGCCGCGGCGCCGCACCACGGCGTGGCCGCGGTAGGCCGCACCCTCGTGGCCGCCCTCGCCCGGGGCGGGCTCCGCGGCGTCGGCGGGCCACGAGTGGAACGTCGCGACCGCGTAGTCGACCCACGCGCGGTCGAAGAGCCCGGCGCGGAGCGCGTCGGCCGCCGGGTCGCCCACCTCCCGCCGCACGGCGTCGAGCAGCGCCTCGGGGCCGGGGTGACGGAACCGGTTCTCGCGCGCGTAGCGGCCCACCGCCCGTCGGACGAGGTCCTCGCCGTAGACGCCGGCGAGGGTCGCGAGGAGGATCGCGGGCCGCCCGTACACGAGCCCGGCGTAGTCCGCCCCGTCGACGAAGCTCGTCGCCGGCTGCGCGACGGCGCCGCTCTGGCCCGACGCGAGCGCGTCGGCGCGGTACTGCGTCCGGAGGTCGATCTCGAGCCCCGGCAGCCGCGCCGCCGAGCTGTCGCCGTAGCGCGCGCGGAGCGCGTCGACCTCGGCGTAGGTGGTGAGGCCCTCGTCGAGGAACGGGTAGCGGTGCTCGTTCGTGGCGACGAGGCCGTAGAACCACTGGTGCGCGAGCTCGTGGATCGTGACCGCCTCGACGAAGCGCACGCCCGCCGCGGGCCAGAGCCAGCTGCCGCCGGTCGTGATCAGCGTCGGGTACTCCATCCCGCCGGCCTCCTCGGCGCCCTCCGGCGGGTGCACGATCGTGAGCGTGCCGTACGGGTAGCGGCCGAACGCCGCGCCGAGGTGCGCGAGGCCGAACCGGGCCAGGTCGATCTCGAGCGCCGCCTCGCGCTCGCTCCCCTCGGGGAAGAGGCACCGGATGGCGACGCCCTCGTCGGTCGTCGCGCGCACCTCGCGGAAGCGGTCCCACGCGGCGAACGCGAAGTCGTGCACGTCCTCCTGCACGAACCTCCGGATCGCGCGGCCGTCCCGCCGCTGCTCCTCGACGAGCCGGCCGGTGGCGCCGACCGCGAACCCCTCCGGGACGTCGACGGTCACGTCGTAGGCCCCGAAATCGGCGTAGAACTCCGAGAGCCGGTGGAAGGCGAAGTGCGCCCAGGTCCCGTCGGGCTCGAGGCGCGCGATCTTCGGGAACCACTGCCCCACCATGTGAAAGCTCCCGTAGTGGCCCGTCCTGAGCGCGAGCGCGGGCAGGCGCGCGTCCCAGGCGAGATCGATCGTGATCGCATCGCCCGGAGCGACGGGCCGCGGCAGCGCCACGCGGATATCGGTCTCGTCGTCGGGATCGCCGGGCGTCGTGGGGTTCCCCTGGGGCCAGACGTCCGCGCCGTCCATCTCGCGGACCGCGAACCGCGTCACCTGGATATGCCCGTAATCGCTAAGGATTTCGTTGCCTCGAAAGCCCCCGATGGCCGACCTCAGGAACACGGTGCGCTGGTTCTTGAAGCCGTTCAGGTAGAGGTGGACGAACAGCTCGCGCTGCGGCTCGCGCGATGCGTTCCGCCAGACCAGCGTGCCCTCGCCGCGCATCGTGTGCTGCGCCGGATCGAGGGTCGCGCGCAGCGTGTAGCTCGCGATCGGATCGGCGCGCGGCGCGAGCTCGGCGTCGGCAGGAGGCGCCGGCGTCGGCGTCGCGCGGTCGGCATCCGCGGCGCCCGCGTGGACATCCGCGGCGCCTGCGGCAGCGGTCGGCGGCCGCGCCGGAGCGCCGAGCGCGACCGCCGCGAGCAGGGACGCGCCCGTGTGGCCGGCGAGCAGCGCGAGGAGGAGACCGACGGCGGCCTGGAGAGCCGTACGCACCGGTGCACCGTAGCGAGCCAGCGTCATCGCGGAAAGGCGCGGCGGCCGGCGCGGCGCGGTTCGAGGCGAGGCGGGGCGGGGACCTCAGGCGACGCCGGCGCCTACACGCCGCAGACGATCCCCTCCTGCACGAGCTCGTACAGGAGCCGCAAGGCCTCGAGCGTCTGCATGCCCGACACGTCGAGGATCTCGTCGATCGAGCTGTACCCGTCGATGCACGACAGCAAGAAGCCCGCGCGGTGATCGAGGTTCAGCGAGCGGAGCTGGTCCGGCGGCACCGCGAGGCGGAGCACGCGCGAGCCGTCGCCCAGGCGCGACTGATACATCTGGCGCAGCATCTCGACGCAGCTGTCGGCGTACTGCCGCGCCATCCAGTCCTTCGGGTTTTCCTCGAGCAGCCCCTCCGCGAGGACGAGCGCGCCGCCGAAGTCGCCCTGATCGAAGCGGTGCTGCATCTGCTCCCGCGGCCCGGGGGCGCTCATCTGGGGCTCGGTCGCCCGGGAATGAACCCCCTTGTCCATCCGCGCGATCACCGCCGGCGCGCGATCCGTCTCGGTCCGGCGCGGCGAGCGCGCCCCGCCCTGCGCGTCGCCGGAGACCCGGTACGAGGTGGAGCCGGCGAGCGCGCCCGTCCCGCCGCGGAAGGCGGGCTCGTCGTCCTCCACGATCAGGCCGTAGCGGAGCGTGCCGGGCGGCGGCGTGACCGGCTGCTCGTCCGCGGCGGGGATCGGCTCCTCGAAGCCGAGATCGAGCCGGAAATCGATGCCCAGCGGACCGCCCTCGTCGGCGCCGTACCCGCGGCCCCGCGCGCTCGGCGGGAGGTGGATGTCGCGCGCGTCGACCGGAGGGCCGCCGAAGACGTCGATCTCGCCGAAGCTGTGCGGGTACGGCTGGCTCGGCTCGCGCAGGAGGTCGTCGTCGAGGTCCGGCCCGAGCTCGCGGTCGCCCTCGAGCGACCCGAAGCCCATCCGGCCGCCGGGCCGCGACGGGACCCCGGGCTCGTCGCACTCCAGCCCGAGCCGCCCGGCCTCGAGGCTGGGCGGGCCGTGCCTGCCCGAGAAGCTGCTGCCGGGCGGCGGCTCCCAGGGGATCGTCCTGCGCGGCGGCACCGGCGGGTACTCCTCCGGAGGGGGCTCGGGCGGGCGCGGCCGCTGGGCGGTGATCTCGGAGCTCGAATGAGAGCGGCGGGTCATCATCTTTGCCACGTACTCGCTGACGGGGATCGGCGGCGGAAGGGTGATCTTGCCCTCGGAGTCCGGCGGAAGGGGCGAGCCGGAGGGCGGGGTCGCCCCCAGGCGGGACGAGCCCGGCTCCCCGCGCGCGAGCGCGGTGAGCGCGAGGATCTCCTCCGAGGCGACCGGCTGGGTGTCCTCGAGCTCGTCCACCTCATCGTGCCCCCAGGAGGAGTCCAGGGTCTTGGAGTCAGGCGGCACCGACCGCATCGTCATCCCTCATCGCGGCCACCGTTCACCCCTGTGGCCTGGCTACGACACCCTTGAACATCCGGTGGGTGCGCGAGAGCGCCTCCATCTGCTCCTTGACCGCGGCCGCGTCGCGCCGGCCGATGGCCTGGCGCGAGCGCTCGACGATCCCGCGCGCCTTGCCGATGGCGTCGCGGCCGAAGTCGCTGGACGCCACGATCTGCTCGACCTGCGGGAACATCCGCTCGATCTCGGCGATGAGCTTCTCGGCTTCCTGCCGGACGCCCTCGAACTGGTCGCTCGCGCGGCGATCGACGAGGTACTCCTTCGCGGCCTCCATCATCTCGCCGACCTCCTCCTTCGTGAGGCCGCTCGACGCGGTGACCTGGATCGACTGCTGCTGGCCGGTCTCGAGATCCTTCGCGCTCACGGAGACGATGCCGTCGCTGTTGATCTCGAACGTCACCTCGATCTCGACCTGGCCCTTCGGGGCGCGGCGCAGGCCCGTGAGGATGAACTCGCCGAGCAGCTCGTTGTCCGTCGCCTTCTGGTGCTCGCCCTGCATGACCAGGATCTTCACCGCGGTCTGGTTGTCGCGGCTCGTCGTGAAGATCTTCGACCGGCTCGTGGGGACGGTCGTGTTCTGCGGGATGAGCTCCTCGAAGTTCGACCCGAAGGTCATGATGCCGAGCGCGTGCGGCGTGACGTCGAGCAGGATCATCTGCTTCGTCTCGTCCACGAGGGCGGCGCCCTGCACCGCCGCGCCGAGCGCGACCACCTCGTCGGGGTGCACCCCCTTGCACGGCTCGCGCTCGAAGAAGTCGCGCACCGCCTCCTGCACCCGCGGCATGCGCGTCATGCCGCCGACGAGCACGACGTCCTCGATCTCGTCGCGATCGAGCCGCGCGTCCTCGAGCGTCTGGCTGCAGATCTCGATGCACCGCTCGACGAGGTCCTCGCACAGGTCCTGGAGCGTGGCCCGCGAGAGCGTGCGCTGGAGGTGGAGCGCCTCGTTCCGCGCGCTCGAGATGATGAACGGCAGGTTGATCTCGGTCTCGAGCACGCTGGACAGCTCGCACTTCGCCTTCTCGGCCGCGTCCTTGAGCCGCTGGAGCGCCATCCTGTCCTGCCGCAGGTCGACGTCGTGCTGCTCCTTGAAGCCCTGCACCAGCCAGTCGATGACCCGCGCGTCGAAATCCTCGCCGCCGAGGAACGTGTCGCCCGCGGTGGCGATGACCTTGAAGACCCCGCCCGCGCCGATCTCGAGCACGGAGATGTCGAACGTGCCGCCGCCGAGGTCGAAGACGGCGATCGTCTTCTCGACGTTCTTGCCGAACCCGTACGCGAGCGCCGCCGCCGTCGGCTCGTTGACGATGCGGATGACGTCGAGCCCCGCGATCTGACCCGCGTCCTTCGTCGCCTGCCGCTGGTTGTCGTTGAAGTAGGCGGGGACGGTGATCACCGCCTTCGAGACCGGCTCGTTGAGGTAGTCCTCGGCGAACAGCTTCATCTCCTGGAGGACCATCGCGCTGATCTCGGGGACCGAGTACGTCTTGTCGCGCAGCTGGATGCGGACGTCGCCGTGCGGGCCCTCGACGATCTTGTACGAGGCTGTCAGGATCGCGTTCTTCACCTGCGGGGACGACCACTTCCGGCCGATCAGCCGCTTCGCGGCGTAGACCGTGTTCTCGGCGTTGGTGATCGCCTGCCGCTTCGCGATGTGCCCGCAGAGCCGCTTGCCGGCCTCGGTGATCGCGACCATGGACGGCGTCGTCTTGTACCCACCGCGATTCGGGATGACGGTCGGGACGCCCTCCTCGACGATGGCAACGCACGAGTTCGTGGTGCCAAGGTCAATGCCGATGACACGCTCCATCGATGCCGCTGCTCCTCTTGTGATCTTCGGCTTGTGATCTTCGGCCCGAACGGCCGCCGAGGTCACGATGCTAGACCGTTTCGCGGAGCCGAGCGGGCCAATCGTGCGCGGCCCGCTTCGGAAAGGCGCCGCCGCCGGCCCGACCCAGCCCGGCGGCGCCCGGCGGCGCTAGACTTGCTTCCCGTACCTCTTGGCCTGGTCGCGCGTCTGGGCGATGAGGCCCCGCAGCCTGGCGTCGTTCCCCGCGAGCTCGGCAGCCCGGTCGAACTCGCCGTTCGCGCTCTTCGCGAGCCCCGCGGCCGCGTACGAGAGCGCGAGCGTCAGCCGGTATTCCACCGACGAGGGCACGAGCTCCACGGCCCGCCGCGCGAACTCCACCGCCCGCCGCGTGTTCTCCCCGGCCTGGAGCGTCGCATAGGCGACCCGCTCGTGCGCGCTGGCGTCGTCGGGGCGACCGTTGCACACCTTCGCATAGCTCAGCGCCGCCTCGACCCAGCGCCCGTTCTGTGCCTCGTACTGGGCCTGCTTGAGGTAACCGTCCGCCAGCGTCACCGCCGCGAGGCGCTGGACGTCGGCGGACGCCTTCTGGAGCGCGGCGTCCTCTGGCGCGAGCGACGCGGCGATCCGGTACGCGTTGGCCGCGCTCGCGTAGTCGTTCCGCTCGAGCGCGGCCCGGGCCGCCTCGGAGTACCGCGCGATCTGGTTGCGGACGGCCTCGTTCCGGGCGGAATCGTAGCGCGCCTTGAGCGCATCGACGGCCCGCATCGACTCGGGCGAGCGGACGCCGCCCGGGGGCCTCGACACCGCCCCCGCGGCAGGCGCCATGGCCACCGCCGCGGCGGGCGCCGTGGCCGCCGCCGCAGGCGCCGCGGCGGGCGCGCCCGTCGGACCGCGCCGCAGGCCCCCGGTGAGCTTGCGCGCGAACATCTCGCGCCGATCCTTCGCGCTGGGCGCGGGCGCGACGGGCGTGGTCGCCGCCGCGCTCCGCGCCGGCGCGCCCCCGGGGTCCGGCGCGATCGCCGCTGCGCTCCGCGCCGGCGCGCCCGCGCGGTCCGGCGCGATCGCCTCGGGGGACGGCTGCGCCGGCGCCGCTGCCCGGGCGAACGCCGCGGCGGGGGCCTGCTCCGTGGGGGTGCGCTCGGAGGAGTAACGCCCGGGCGATCCGACCAGGTCGCGCGGTTCGGCGAACGCGGCGCGCACCGAGGCGTCGACGGCGGTGGTGATCGTGACGATGTCGCGGGGCGTCTGCTCGATCAGCGCCGCCATCGCCCGGTTCTTGTGGGTCTGCTCGAGGTACGCGTCGTACTCGGCGCGCCGCTGCTTCGACGTCAGCGTATCGTGCGCCAGCGTGATGCGCGTGAAGATGGCCTCGATCTTCTGCTTGTACGAGCCGAGCTGCTTGCGGAAGTAGGTGTCCGGATGGAACTCCGGCGCGAGCTGGTAATAGGCGCTCTTGATCTGCTTCTTGTCCGCCTGATCCGCGACGCCGAGCAGCGCGTAATGGCTGAGATCCTCGAGCCGATAGTAGAGGTCGAGGATCCGCCGCTTCCGCTCCGGGGCGAGCTCGACCGGCTCGTCGAGCTCGGCAGGATCGTAGAGCGGCGGGGAGTCCGCCTGCTGGAGCGCGTCGCGGCCGAGCGGGAACGGCTCGCCGCCGGACGCCATCGGCCGCTCCGTGTCCACCCCGCGCCGCGCACCGTCGGCCGCGCCCCGCTGCGGAGGCGGGCCCGACTCGCCGTCCAGGAGGATCGCGCCGAAATCGCGCAGGCGGCGCAACGCATCGACGGTGTCGCCGTGCGACATGCCCGTGATCAGGGACAGATCCCGATCGGTCAGGACGCCGTCGATCCGCGACAGGAGGAACGCGTCCGCGGGTTTCAGCGGGAGCGATTTGACATCGTACCCGGGTTTCGGCCTTGGCACACGGAGCGTCATCGCGTCGGGCAGCGGCCCCCTCCGGTCGAGTCTAACGAGGAACGCTCGCCCGTCGCAATTGGAGACCACGGCGGTCGCGCGCTTCAGCGCGGGTTTTCCTGGGCGCCCTTCAGGGCCTCGGTGATAACGTGATCCTGGATCGAGATCGCCCGCTCCAGCAGGCCGACCGCCCGCGCGCGGGCCTGCGCCGCCGCCTCGCGCTCCCCCTTCTCGTCGAGCGCCTTCGCGCGGCGCTCCTCGACCACGCCCGCGACCTCGTAGAGGTGGCCCTCGTAGTGAGAGGGCGCCGGCGCCAGCTTGAGGCCCGCGTCGACGTCGCGCGCCGCGGCGTCGAAGTCGCCGGCCTCGCTCCGGAGCTCCGCCAGCCGGGCGTAGGTGTCCGCGGTCACCTCGGCGACCTCCGGCGGCGCGCCGGGCGGCCGCGGCGCGGCGATGATCCCCTCGAGGGCGCGGATCGCGGCGGCGCGATCGCCCGCGCCGAGCGACACGTCGGCGGCGTGATGCGCCGCGCGCGCCCTGGAGAGGAAGGCGAGGAGCGTGGGATCGACGATCTGCGCCGGGGCGCACGCGCACGCCGGATCGCCCGGGGCCGCGCCGGCGCGCGCCGGGTCGTCGTCTCGGGCGCACCCGAGGTGCGCCGCCGTGAGGAGCCCCAGGCAGGCGGCGGCGAGGCGCGCGCTCCGCATCAGCGCACCCCCCACGCCGCATAGCGGTTCTGGCGCAGATCCGACGCGCGCGCGGCGGCGATGCGATCGATCCGCTCGGTCTGGCCGCCCTCCCTCGGGAACGGCGCGGCCGGATCGAAGAGCGCAGCGGTCGATCGCGCCTCGATGAGCGGGAGCCGAGGCGCGGCCGCCCCGACCGGCGCGGCCGCCGCCCCGGGCGCGCGCGCCACCGAGGCGCGCTCTTCCCGGAGCTGGCCGAAGATCAGCGCCGCGGCGGCAGCCGCCGCGGCGAGGGTCGAGAGCGCCGCCATCGTGACCGGCGCGATGCGCCGTGCGCGAGGCGCGGGCGCGGCGCGGAGGGCCGCCTCGACGAGCGCGCGGTTCCGGAGCTCCGCGAGGGGCGCCGGGCGCCACGCGGCCCGGAGCGCGACGGCGAGCTGCGCGAGCTCGTCTTGCTCGCCGGGCGAGGCGAGCTCGCGGGAGCTGCCGCCCCGCTCGATGCCGGCGCCGCCGGCGGCGCCTGGATCGAGCGCCTCGCGCAAGCGCTCCGCGGCGCGCAGCTCGGCCTTGGTCGGCGGCGCGCCCTCGTCGCCGAGCGCGCGCGCGAGCAGCGCCTCGTGGTCCGCCCGGTCGAGCCCGACGGGCCGGGCCGCGGCCCGGAGGGCCGCCGCGAGCGGGACCTCGCCGCGATCGAGCGCCTCCGCGAGATCGCGCGCGGCGCGCAGCTCGTCCTCGGACGCGGGCGCGAGCGGCTCCGCCTCGGGCGCGCGCGGCGCCGCCTCGGGCGCGACGAGCGCGAGCCGACGGCCGCGATCCGGACCGCCGCGGCGCTCGGCGGGCCCGTCTCCGCTCGGCGGGGGGCGCGGATCCGAGGGCAGCCGCGGCTTCATCGCGCCCCTTCCTTAAGCTCCGCGCGCGGCGCGGCAACCCCCGCGGCGAGCGCCTTCTTCAGCGCGGTCATGGCGCGGTGCAGGACGACGTCGAACGTCGCCACGCTGACGCCGAGCGCGAGGGCCACCTCGTCGCGGGGCCGCTCCTCGAGCACCCGGAGCCGGATCGCCTCGGCGTAGCGCGGGTTGAGGCGCCCGAGCGCGTCCTCGACCCGCGCCCGCGCGTCGGCGAGGTCGCGCTTCTCGCAGAGCTCGACCTCGCCGCGGGCGGTGAGATCCGTCTCGGCGGCGTCGATCTCGCGCTGCAGATCCTCCGGCTCGAAGAGCGCCTCGCGGCGGCGCGCGCGGAGCATGTCGAGCGCGATGCGCAGCGCGATCACGCGGAGCCACGGGTAGATGCCGCAGCTCTGCCACTGGAACTGGGAGAACCGCTCGACCACGCGCGCGTACGTCTCGGCCAGAGCGTCCTGCGCGGCCGCGTCGGAGCCGAGGCGGGGCAGCAGCACCGCGCGGTAGAGCGAGGGGCCGTACTTGCGGAGCAGCTGGCCGAGCGCGGCGCGATCGCCCTGCGCCGCGCGCTCGCACTGCAGGCG
This sequence comes from Sorangium sp. So ce296, assembly GCF_051529605.1. Classification (NCBI taxonomy): domain Bacteria; kingdom Pseudomonadati; phylum Myxococcota; order Polyangiales; family Polyangiaceae; genus Sorangium; species Sorangium sp. So ce296. The sequence goes on along the minus strand of NZ_CP150325.1, from coordinate 10,472,184 downwards.
CTCCGCCTCGAGATCGGGCCTCGCTGCTGCCGCCGCGGTCACGACGGCGACGATACCCGGACGTGGAGCGGTCCGCACCGGTGTCCACCTTGCGCCCGCGGCGGGACGGAGCGCCCCCCGCCCGAGGAGGAGCGCGGGCGCGCCGCCGGGCCGGCGCCCCGCGCCGCTGCGCGGGCGCCACGCGGCGGCGGGGGCCGAGCGCGGGAGGGGTGCCGCATTCACACCTCGACAACGGCCCAAAGGCGTGGACCTTACGGCCCGAAGACTCCACATTGTGCCGGCCTCGGCGCGGCGCGCCCGACCGTGCCGGCCTCGGCGCGGAGCGTCCGCCGTGAAAGGAGCCCTCGTGACCCTCGATACAACGTTCAGGTCTCGCGCACGCCTCCGGGTCGGGCGGCGGGTCGGGACCGGCCTGTGACGGCGGGGCCGTCCGGCGAGCGGCGGCGCTCGCTCCACTGCGCGCGCTGCGGCGCCCTCAACGGGAGCGACTTCAGCCGCTGCATCCGCTGCGGCGCGCCGCTGCTCGCGCCCGCCGTCCACGCCCCGCCGGCGCGGGGGCTCCTCGACGGGCGGGGCCTGCTGGCGACCAAGATCCTCGGCGCGCTCACGTCCTTCGTGTTCGTCGGGCAGCTCGTCGCCGCGCATTCCCGGGATCTCGGCCTGCTCTCGGCGTGGGACAGGTCGAACTACCTCCGCTTCGGCGCGCTCCTCATCGAGCCCGGCGCCCCGTTCGAGCCGTTCCGCCTGCTCTCCGCGGTGTTCGTCCACATGGGCGTCCTCCACTTCGGCATGAACATGATGACGCTCGTCATGCTCGCCCGCGCCGCGGAGCCCGCCGTCGGCTCGGCGCGGTTCGCGATCGCCTACGTGCTCACGGGCCTGGTCGGCTTCGCCGCGAGCGCAGCCTGGAACGTCTTCGTGCAGCCCGAGGTCGTGTGCACGGCGGGCGCGAGCGGCGCGGTGTTCGGCGTGATGGGGCTCCTGCTCGGCTGGCTGCTCCGCCGCCGCGACCCGCGCTGGAAGGACCTCGCGCTCCAGGCCGTGTTCTACATCGTCCTCTTCGGCTTCGTCGTGAACGCGTCGAACACGGGCATCCGCATCAACAACGCGGCGCACATCGGGGGCCTGGTCAGCGGCGCGCTGCTCGGGCTGAGCTACGCGGGCCCGGCGCGGCGGAGGCTCGAGGGCGTGATGAACGCCGGCGCGCTCGCCGGCGTGCTCGCCTGCCTCGCCGCGCTCGGGCTCGCCCAGCGCTCGCCGCTCTGGCGTGCCGCGGCGCCGATCGACGGGCTCTCGCGGCTCGAGGCGCCAGGGCGCGACGAGCGCGACGCGCCCGGGGGGCCGCCGCGGGGAGCGCTCCGGGCCCCGCGGCCGCAGCCCGCGGGGTCGCCCGCGCCGGGCGCCCCTGACGACGCGTGACGCTGATTGCCGCGCCCTGCCCGAACGTCTAAGCGCCATCGTCGCATTCACGTGGGGGCGGGCGCGACCGTCCGCTCCCTCTCAGGAGACGTCATGGTCCGAACCTCATCGCGCATCGCCTCGTGCGTGCTCGCCGCGTCCCTCCTCTGCGGCTGCCATGTCACCATCCAGAGCGGCAGCAAGCCGGCAGAGACGTCGCCGCCACCCCCCCCTCCCCCCGCCAAGACGGCCTCCCGGTCGCGCAAGCCGGCCAAGCCCGATCCGGAGCCGGCGCGCCGCAAGACCGCGAAGTGGCGCCTGCCCACGCAGGGCGCCCCGCGCATCACCGCCCCGATCGCGTTCGGCAACGGCGAGGGCGGCGCCTTCCGGGGGCTCGCGTACGTGATCCCCGAGAAGAGCCAGAAGCTGCCGAGCTTCGACGGGCTCGTGCCGTTCGCGGTCCTGTACACCGACAAGTTCGAGGTGAAGTCGCAGGACTTCTCCGGCGGCTTCCCGGGCGCGCTCGCGCAGAACGAGTGGTTCGCGATCCGCTTCGAGGGCGAGTTCAAGGTGCCCGAGGAGGGCCTGTACCAGCTCCGGCTCACCTCGGACGACGGCGCCATCCTCTACATCGACGACAAGCGCGCGCTCGCCAACGACGGCGTCCACAGCGCGAAGACCGCGGACGGCGAGGCGCGGCTCACCGAGGGGACGCACCGGCTGCGGCTCGACTACTTCCAGGCGCAGCGGGGCCAGGTCGCGCTCATGCTGCAGATCGGCCAGAAGGACAAGCTCGAGCCGCTCGTCGGGGTCCGATGACGCGGGGCCGCGCCGGCCGGCCAGCCGGGGCCCGGCCAGGGCCGCCCTGACGCGCGCCCGCGCACGCCCCGGCGCCCCCGATCCCCTTTTCGTGTATCGTCGCCGCCGCCCATGGCGTCGGTGAACCCACTGTCGCGCGAGCTGGTCTTCAAGATCGTCTATTACGGGCCCGGCCTGGGCGGCAAGACGACCACCCTGGAGTACCTGCACGCCACGGCGAAGCCCGAGTACCGCGGCAAGCTCGTCTCGCTCGCGACGCCGGTCGACCGGACGCTCTACTTCGACTTCCTGCCGGTCCGGCTCCCGCAGCTGCGCGGGATGAACGTGCGGCTCCAGCTCTTCACGGTGCCCGGGCAGGTCTACTTCAACGCGACCCGGAAGCTGGTGCTCACGGGCGCCGACGGCATCGTGTTCGTCAGCGACTCGCAGGCCGTCCGCGCCGACGCGAACGTGGAGAGCCTCGAGAACCTGCGCGAGAACCTGGCCGAGCAGGGGCGGGAGCTGCAGCATGTCCCGCTCGTCTTCCAGCACAACAAGCGCGATCTGCCGGACCTCCTCCCCCTGGAGGAGCTCGACGCGATGTTGAACCCGTTCCGCGCCGCCTCGCTGGCCACCTCGGCGAAGACGGGGCTCGGGCTCTACGAGGGGCTCGAGGAGATCAGCGCCACGGTGCTGCGCGCCTTCGAGAGCCGCCTGCCCGACGCGATGGGGAGCGGGCTCGGCGGGTTCGACGCGATCGAGGGCGGGCTCGTCACCGCCCTGCGCGACGCGTCGCCGCCGCCGTCGGCGCCGCTCGACGCGGTGATCTCGCGGCTCGCTCCGCCCAGCAGGCCGTGGTCGACGATGCCCCCGAACTCGACGATCGGCGACCTGAGCGAGGGCGAGGCCGCCCCCGGCGCGGCCGCCCCGCCGAGCGCCGGCGCCGCGCCGCGCAGCGCCGGCGTCAGGGATCCGGTGAGCCGCGGGATCCCGTCGTCGCTGCGGCTCGCCGCCCGGAGGCTCGCCGCGTCGGCGGAGGCCCCGGCGACGGCCCGCGCGGACGGGCCGTCCGCGGCGACGAGGCACCTCGCCCAGCCGGGCCTCTCGTTCGTCGCGCTGTGGCCGACCGCCGAGCGCGAGGCGGTCGCGGAGGTCGAGGCGGCGATCGCCGCCGAGCGGTACGCCGTGGCGCTCGAGCGCTGCGGCGCGCTCGTCGCGGGGATCCTCGCCAAGGCGGCGGAGCTCGCGGGCGCGACCGACGCGCCGCGCGACCCGGCGGCGGTGCCGGCGCTGCTCGGCCTCGACGGGCGCCGCTACCTCGGCTTCCGCGCCGCGCTGCGGAGGGCGCAGACCGGCGGCGAGGTCACCGAGCGCGACGCGCTCAAGGCGTTCGCGTTCGTGATCGAGGCGCGGCTCGCGGAGAGCGCGATCTGACGCGGCGGCGGCGCGCGGGCGGCCCCGCCGCCGTCACAGCCGATCGAGCGAGGCGACGCCGGAGTAGCGGCGCATCGACACGCTCATGAGCAGCGCGATCGCGACCATCACCGTGGTCACGCTCGAGCCGCCGTACGAGAACAGGGGCAGCGTGACGCCGACGACCGGCAGCACGCCCGACGTCATGCCGAGGTTGATCACCGCGTGCCAGAAGATGATCGCCGCGCAGCCGACGCCGAGCACCGCGCCGAACCGATCCTTCGCCATCGACGCGATGCGGATCCCCCACACGACCAGGAACGCGTAGAGGCACACGAGCACCACGCACCCGACGAACCCCCACTCCTCGGCGAAGACCGGGAACGGGAAGTCGGTGAACTGATCCGGCAGGAAGAGGAACTGGTTCTGGGTGCCCCGGAGGTACCCGTTGCCGAACAGCCCGCCGTTGCCGATCGCGACCCGCGAGTGGTGGGCGTGCCAGCCGCGGTGCAGGAGGTCCTCCTCGGGGTGGAGGAACACGAGGACGCGCGCGCGCTGGTAGTCGAGCAGCACGTACTCCCAGACGATCGGCACCGCCACGAGGATGGACACGACGAACAGCGCGGCGCTCCTCCACCGCACGCGCGTGACCGCCGCGATCGTCAGGAAGACGAACACGAGGATGAGCGCCGTCCCGAGATCGGGCTGCTTCAGCACGAGCAGCGCCGGGACGGCGGTCAGCGCCGCCGGGATCGCCAGATCGCGCAGGGTGCGGCCCTCGTTGCGCGGGTCGTCGTGCAGGAACTTCGCCAGCGCGATGACCAGGAACACCTTCATGAACTCGCTGGGCTGGAAGCGGAACGCGCCGAACTCGATCCACCGCGCGGAGCCGCGCACGTCGCGCGCGAGCACGAAGACGAGCGCCAGCGAGAAGACGCCGAACGTGTAGAGCACGTAGCCGAGGCGCTCCAGGTGCCGGTAGTCGATCGCGATCAGGACGCCGCCGATGATGCCGCCCATGAACAGCCAGTAGACCTGGCTGATGTAGAGCTCCGCGCGCGCCCCGGAGTAGACGCTCGTGGCGCTGTAGAGGTTGACGACGCCCAGCACCGCGATGGAGACCGCGGCGATGAACAGCGGCCAGTCGAAGTGGTCGCGATCGCGAGCGGAGAGAGAGTCGCCCCGGATCATGGCGTGCGCCCCGACGCGGCGGGCGCGCGGCCCGCGCTGCTCTTGCCCGCGCGCGGCCCCTCGTTCGGGCCGCCGCGCCGCTCCTTCGCGAGCTCCTGGTAGGCGCGGACGACCTCGAAGGCGACCGGCGCCGCGTGCTTGCCGCCCGTGCCGCCGTGCTCGACCAGCACGACCACGGCCACCTCGGGCGCGCGCGCCGGCGCGTAGCCGGCGAACCAGGCGTGCTCGCGGTTGAAATACCAGACCCGCTCGGCCTCGACGCCGCGCGTGAGCCGGTGCGAGACCTGCGCGGTCCCGGTCTTGCCCGCCATCTCGACGCCGGCGACGCGCGCCTTGAAGGCCGTGCCGCCCTCCTCGTTCACGCCGGCGACCATCGCCCGGTGCACGAGGGTGAGGTTCTCCGGCCGGATGTCGATCTGGCGGCGCACGCGCGGCGTGAACTCCTGCACGACCGTGCCGGCGCTCGTCTCGACGGCCCGCACGATCTGCGGCTGGTAGAGCGTGCCGCCGTTCGCGAGCGCCGCGTACGCGAGCGCGAGCTGGAGCACGGTCACCGTCGTCGCGCCCTGGCCGATCGCCGCGTTCAGGCCGAAGCCGAGGCGGAACTGGCCCTTGTTCCGGAGCGTCATCCACGCCCGGGTCGGCATCCTGCCGCCCGCCTCGGCGTTGATGCCGAGCCCCGTCCGCGCGCCGAGCCCGTAGCGTTGGCCCATCTCGGCGATGACGTCCATGCCGACGCCGTACTCCGCCGCGAGCTTGTAGAAGTAGACGTTGCACGACTCGGCGATCGCCTTCTGCATCGCGACGGGCCCGTGCACGTGCGTGCACCGGAAGGTGCGCTTGCCGAACGTCAGCGCGCCCCGGCACCGCGTGGACTGCCGGGGATCGATGAGCCCCTTCTCGAGCGCCGCCAGCGCGGTGAACGGCTTGAAGGTGGAGCCGGGCGGGTACGCGCCGGAGAGCGTCTTGTCGAGGGCGGGCTTCAGCGGATCCGAGTAGAGCCGCCGGAAGGCGTCGCGGATGACCTGCTTGCCCGAGCCGCCCGAGAGCGCGTTCGGGTTGTAGCCGGGCTTCGAGTAGAGCCCGAGGATCCTCCCGGTGCGCACGTCGACGACCGCGACGCCGCCGGCGAGCTCCCCGCGCATCGCCTTGTCGATCGCCTTCTGGATGTCGGCGTCGAGCGTCAGCCGGAGGTCGCGCCCGGGGATCGGGTCGACCCGCCGCGGCTCCTCGATGATCCCGTCGCCGCCCGTCCGGCGCCGCCCCTTCGCGTCGACGAGCACCTTCTCCCAGCCGCGCGTGCCGCGGAGGTAGCTCTCCCAGGCGCGCTCGATCCCGGTGACGCCGATGCGGTCGCCCTCGATGTAGCCGACGCTCCGGAGCGACGCGAGCCGCTCGGCGTCCACCTCGGCCATGTAGCCGAGCACGTGCGAGCCGACCTCCTCGTAGGGGTAGTAGCGCACCGGGACCGGCACAACGTCGACCCCTGGCAGCTCGGCGTCGTGCGTGGCCAGCGTCGCCACGGCGTCGCGCGAGATGTCCTCCTTCAGCAGGATCTGCTGGTTCTTGCGCGGGCCGTCGTCGGCGCGGATCGAGGTGATGAGCGCCTCGAGCCGCGCCCGCTCCTCGATGCCGACGCCGAGGTACTCGACGAGCTTCGGCCAGGTCGTCTCCATGTCGAGGCGCCGCGGGACGACGTACACGTTGTACGAGGGCCGGCTCGCCGCGAGCACCTTGCCGTTCTTGTCGCGGATGATGCCGCGCGTGGTCGCGAGCGTCACCCGCCGCACGATGTTCTCGCGGGCGATCGCCTTGTTCTCGTCGGCCTCGAGGATCTGGAGGTAGAAGAGGCGGCTGACGAGCACCATGAAGCCGACGACCATGCCGAGCGCGATCCACCGGAAGCGCCGGCGGAACTCGCTCACGTCGGAGCGCTGGACGAGGAGGCTCACCGCGGGCTCTCCCCCGGCCGCGGGACGTTGATCGTCGCCTGGTGCACGCGCTCGGCCAGCCGGAAGACGAACGGCGCGAAGAGCGCGGTCGAGACCGCGTGCGGCGCGACGAGCAAGGCGAGCGCGCGGGGGCGCGCCGCGTCGCCCCCGAAGATGGCGGTGAGGATCACGATGAGCACCCCCTCGACAAGCCCGAAGACGAAGGCCAGCGCGATCTTCGTGAGCAGCGTCTGCGCGGCGAGCCGCACGCCGGCCGCCCGCGACACGACGAAGGTCGCCACGGTGATGAAGGTGAACAGGCCGACGGGCGCGCCGGTGAAGAGATCGAGCAGGTAGCCGAGCAGGAACGCTAGCGCCGCGCCGCGCGCGATCGAGTACTCGTGCACCCCCATGAACACGACGAGCGGCAGGAGCAGGCTCGGCGTGGAGCCCGGGATGTTCAGCTTGCCGATGAGCCGGAAGAGGTTCGACTGAACGATCAGCAGGGCGGCCCCCATCGCCAGGAACGCGGAGTTTCTCATCGCGTTACCTCCGCTGCGCCTGCGGCGGCGCCTCCTCCGGAGGCGTCGTCGTCACGATGAGCACCTCCTCCAGCCGGGAGAAATCGACGGCCGGGGCGACGTAGACCTGCTGGTAGATGCCGAAATCGCGGCGGATCACCTGCGTGACGGTCCCGACCGGGATCCCCTTCGGGAAGCGCCGGCCGACGCCGCTCGTCACGAGGAGATCGCCGACCTCGATCTCGTCGGTGCGCTGCACGTACTCCACGCTGCAGGAGTACTTGCTCTCGTCGCCCGTGCCGCGGACGAAGCCGCGCGCGCCGGTGCGCTCGACGACCACGTCGACGCCGCTGCCGCCGTCGACGACGAGCCGCACGTCGACGGTGTCGCCGGCGCTCTTCAGCGTCGTGCCGACCACGCCGTCCGCCGAGAGGACCGGCAGGTTCGAGCCGATGTCCCGCGCCTCGCGATCGAGCGTGACCCGCACCACGCGGAAGAAATCGTTGGTGCTCTTGCCGACGACCTGGGCGCTCACGACGTCGGTGCGGAGGCTCTGGCGCAGATCGAGCAGCCGGCGCAGGCGCCGGTTCTCCTCCTCGAGCGCCTCGAGCTTCCGCACGCGCTCGCGGAGGCGGGCGATCTGCGAGGCCTGCCTGGCGTTGTCCTCCTTGACGTCGACCAGGTAGATGTAGTCGCCCCAGAGGTTCGAGATGCCGCGCGCCAGGGTCGCGGCCGCGTACTGGATCGGCGCCGCGATGCTGATGATGATCCGGTCGGCCCCCGTGTTCTGCTTGGGGTCGCGCATGCTGGCGCGCAGGAACCAGAACGGCACCGCGAGCGCCAGCAGCACGATCACGAAGTCGCGGTAGCGTTTCAGGTTCACCGTGGCTCCCGGACCCAGGTAGTACGGGGCGCCCCGCGAGGCCACCCCTGTCGTCGCCGCGCGCGGCGCGCGCCGCCTCGGGGCGCGCGCCGCAAGAGAGCCCCGCCGGCAAGCTCACGGGCGGGGCGTGAGACCAACCTTCAGCTGATCGTGACCTCTTTCAAGAGCTCGAGGTGATCCAGCGCCTTGCCGCTGCCGAGCACCACGGCGCTGATCGGGTCGTCGCACACCATCACGGGCAGCCCCGTCTCCTCCCGGAGGAGCACGTCGAGGTTCTTGAGGAGCGAGCCGCCGCCGGTGAGCACGATGCCCTTGTCGACGATGTCGGCCGCGAGCTCCGGCGGCGTGCGCTCCAGCGCGATGAGCACGGCGTCCACGATGGCGTTCGTCGGCTCGCTCAGCGAGTCGCGGATCTCGTCGGAGTTGACGACGACCGTCTTGGGGATGCCCGCGACCATGTCGCGCCCCTTGACCTCCATCGTCAGCTGCTGCTCGAGCGGGTACGCGTTGCCGATCGTGATCTTGATGCGCTCCGCGGTCTGCTCGCCGATGGCCATGTTGTACTTGCGCTTCATGTAGGCCATGATCGACTCGTCCATCTTGTCGCCGCCGACGCGCACGCTCTGCGAGTAGACGATGCCGGCGAGGGAGATGACGGCGACCTCGGTCGTGCCGCCGCCGATGTCGACGACCATGTTGCCGCTCGGCTCGGTGATCGGAAGCCCGGCGCCGATCGCCGCCGCCATCGGCTCCTCGATCAGGAAGACCTCGCGCGCGCCGGCGCCCTCGGCGCTCTCCTTCACCGCGCGCTTCTCGACCTCCGTGATGCCGAACGGGACGCAGATGATGATGCGCGGCTTGACCAGCGTGCGGCGGTTGTGAGCGCGCGCGATGAAATACCGGAGCATCGCCTCGGTGATCTCGAAGTCGGCGATGACGCCGTCGCGCAGCGGCCTCACCGCCTGGATGTTGCCGGGGGTACGCCCGAGCATCTCCTTCGCCTCGCGGCCGACGGCGAGCACCTTCTTGCCGCCGCGAGCATCGCGCTGGACGGCGACCACCGAGGGCTCGCAGGACACGATCCCCTTGCCCTTCACGTAGATGAGGGTGGTGGCGGTGCCGAGGTCGATCGCGAGATCGTTCGAGAACAGGCCGTAGAGCCAGTCGAAGATCATCGCTTCGCTCTAACAATGAACAAGGTTAAGCCGAGCACCGCGAGGGCGCAGAGCCTGACCCGAGGCCCGCGTGCGCGGGCCCCGGCGGCAACGGCCAGCTGCGCAGCGTGCAGCCTGGCCTAGCCCTTCGAGATCTTGCCTTCTTTGTGCTCGGTGTGCTTGCGCTCGGTCGGGCAGAACTTCTTGATGACGAACTTGTCCGTCATCGTCCGCTTGTTCTTCGTCGTGTGGTAGTTCGCGCGGCCGCAGTTGCCGCACGTCAGCTTGATGATGTCGCGCATCGGAGGTCTCCGAAGACAGGGCCGACCTGTGTCACAGGCGGCCCTGGTTGAACCTAGGCACGGGCAGCACGGGAGCGCTGACACCGCAACCAGCAGGGCACCAGGGGTGCGTGAGCGGGGTCAGCGACACCCGACCGCCCGTCTGGAGGGCGCCTACCCTACGGGAAACGGTGCAGTTGTCAACCGGGAGAGCTCATTCGTCGTCCCAGTCGTCCCCACCGCGGCCGCGATCCCAGTTCTTGTTGTTGGCGCGACGGCCGCCGCCGCCGCCACCACCACCGCCACCGCCGCCGGGAGGGCCGTCGCCGTCGTGACCGCCGCGCCGCCGGCGATCGTCGAACGTCTTGCGCGCAGGCGGCGGAGGCCCGCCGCCAAAGCCGCCACCGCCACCGCCACCGCCACCGCCGCCGCCGGCGAAGCCGCCACCGCCGCCGAAGCCGCCGCCGCCGCCGCCGAAGCCGCCGCCGCCGCCGAAGCCGCCGGGGCGCTCCTCGCGCGCGGGCCGCTCGCCCTTCGGGTGAGCGAGGTTGACGACGAGCCGCCGGCCGCGGACGTCCACGCCGCGCAGCGCATCGATCGCAGCGCGCGCCGCCTCGGCGCTGGCCATCGTCACGAAGCCGAACCCGCGCTTGCGACCGTCGGGATCCATGGGCAGGTGGACCCGCACCACCGGCCCCGCGCCCGTCGAGCCGATCAGCCCCTCGACCTCCTCGACGCTCGCGTCATAGGGGAGATTGCCGACGTAGAGGGTCCGATCGGGCGCCGCGGCCGGGCCGCCGCCCATGCCGCCTGGACCACCGCCTGGGCCACCACCGGGACCGCCGCCGGGGCCGCCCATCGGGCGCCCCTCGCGGCGCGGCGGCTCGGCCTGGAAGGGGCGGACCGAGATGGACTTGCCGCCCTGAAAGGACCCGTCGAGCGACTCGCGCGCGGCGTTGGCTTCGCCGGTCGTCGAGAGCGTGACGAAGCCGAACCCGCGCGGACGACCTGTCGCGCGATCTTTCGGAAGACTGACCTCGACGACGTTGCCGCCGGTGGCCTCGAAGAGCTGCCGCAAAACGTCTTCGGTGATGGAGTCGGGCAAGCCCGCCACGAACAACTTACGCGAATCTTCAGCCATTGTAGAAAAACCTGGGGTTGGCCCCTGCGTTCCCTCTTTTTTGGTCCACTCGCTCCGTGATCGATGTCGATGATGCGGAGCCTTTCGCGAGCGCGCCTCGATCGACCCCCCCTTTCGGCGGAAGGGGCAACCGAGCTCAATCGAGCGAAGGTCGGCGGGCCGACCCTCTGGTGCAAACTCCACCCCACGATATCTAGCGCCCCAGGCGCGTCAAGGGACCCGCCACGGGCGAGCGAGCCAAAAGAAGCCCGTACGGAGCCGTCCTGACCCCCCGGCGCGAAAGGCGCAGCGCCGGCGGACCTGGAAGGCGGCGCCGCCCGCGCTGTGTCCGAGGCAGGCGGCGCCGGCGCAGGCAGGCGGCGCCGGACCGCCGTAGGGAAGCGCAGCGCCCGGGAGCCGCCGAGTCCGGCGCCGGCCGGATCGCGAGGGCGTCGCGCGGCGCGGATCTGTCCGACACGACCCCAAGGCGGTGCGCAAGCCCGCGGAAATCCCGGGGATCCACGCGGGCGCCGCGCCGGCCCGCCCGGAGGATTACCGGCCCGCCCGAGCGCGGGAGGGGCGGGGCTCCTCGGCTTCATCGCCCTCGTCGTCGTCGTCTTCGTCGTCGGACGCGTCGTCGTCCGCGACGCGCGGGGCGCCGTCGAGCGGGCCAACCCCGGCGTTCGACGGCTCGCCGCGCGCCGCCATGCGCAGGAAATAAAGGCCCAGCGCGAGCAGACCGAAGCAGGCCCACTGCGCGGGGGTGAGGCCGCCGTAGCGCGGATCGCCGCCGACGAGCGTCCCCTCCCGCTCGCGCAGGAAGTCGAGGCCGAACCGCACCGGCGCATACGCGGTGCACATGACCCCGGTATAGAACCCGAGCGGGCGATGAGGGTTCCGGCGCCAGAGCACCGCGAACGCGATCGCGAGCGGGATCGCGAGCACGCACTCGTAGAGGCCGAGATCGAACCGGCCGACGACGCCGGTCCCGAGCGGGTACTTGACCGCGAACCACGCGTCGGAGAGGCGGCCCGGATGATCGTGGACCGACGCACAGCCGGCGCGCCCGAAGACCCACGCGAGCGGAAACGCGCTGTTGACCACCTCGCAGTAGGGCAGGATCCTCTCGCGGCGGTAAAAGCGCCACGAGGCGGCGCCGATCAGCGCGCCGGTGAAGCCGCCGAAGCTCGACAGGCCGTCCCAGAGCGCGAAGAGGTAGAGCGGGTCACGGGCGACGCGCTGCGGGTGGTAGAAGATCGCGTCGAAGACGTGCCCGCCGATGAAGCCGGCCGCCACGACCCAGAAGATGAACTCGCTCATCTTCTTCTCGTCCAGCTTCCGCTCGCGCGCGTGCCGCGTGGCGACCACGGCGCCGATGTAGACGCCGAGCGCCACCAGCGTGCCGAAGGGCTTGATCGAGGGCGGCTTCGCCGGATCGATCAGCTGGCCCACGAGCGGGATGTGCTCCAGGAACGAGAGCGGGATCTCGGGGAGCTCGATGTAAGGGATCAGAGGGCCGGACACGCCGCTCCCCTAGCGCAGCGGCGATGCGAAAGCCATCCAACGTCAACGACATCACGATGGCGCCGGGCGACGTCGCGCGCGCCGCGGCCTTCAGGGCCGATGCCCGATGGGACGGCGGCCGGCGGCGCGCCCTCCGCCGGACGCGGGCGGACACGAGGCGCGACGAGGGCGGACACGAGGCGCGGCGCGGGCGGACACGAGGCCCGAGCGCCGCCCGAGCCCGGGCGGTCGCCGCGTTCGCGGGGAGCCCCGCGACGATCGCGCCGGCGTCACCAAGAGGTCGCCATTCGCCGGCGAGAGGCGTAGATCTGCCGCATGAGCCGCTCCCCCGTGCGCGTCGCCACGCTGACGCTCAGTGACACCCGCACCCTCGAGGACGACGAGGGCGGACATCTCCTCGGCGAGCTCCTCAAGAACGCCGGCTTCACCGTGACGTCACACGCCGTCGTGCGCGAGGAGCCCGAGCTCCTGCGCGCGGCGATCGAGCAGATCGCGGGCGCGGGCTCCGCCGACGCGATCGTCACGACGGGCGGGACCGGGATCGCGCCGCGCGACAGGACCGTCGAGGCGCTCGCGCCGCTCTTCGAGAAGACGCTCGACGGCTTCGGCGAGGCGTTCCGGCGGCTGAGCTGGGACGCCATCGGGCCGAACGCGATCCTCTCGCGCGCCGCCGCGGGCGTCGTGCGCGGGCTCGTGGTGATCGCGCTGCCCGGCAGCCCGAAGGCGGTGGAGCTCGCCGTCACGCGGCTCATCGGCCCCGTGCTCGCGCACGCGGTCGCGCTCGCGTCCGGCAAGGGCGGCCATCACCACCGGCACGCGCAGCCGGCGAAGGACGGCGCGCGCGACGAGGAGCAGCGCGGATGATCCCCTTCGAAGAAGCGCTCGCGCGGCTGCTCTCGGCCGCGGTCCCGGTCGGCCCGGAGCGGGTGTCGCTCGACGACGCGGCCGGGCGCGTGCTCTCCGAGGACATCGCGGCGGCCGACGCGATGCCCGCCTTCGATTACAGCTCGATGGACGGCTACGCGGTCGCCTCGGCCGAGCTCGCGGGCAGCGGGCCCTGGACGCTCCCCGTGCGCGGCGAGAGCGCGGCCGGCCGCCCGCTGCCGACGCTCACGCCGGGCACCGCGTGCCGGATCTTCACCGGCGCGCGGCTGCCGCCCGGCTCCGACGCGATCGTGCCGCAGGAGGACGCGGCGCGGAGCGGCGACGAGATCACCCTGCGAGAGGCGCCGCGCGCCGGCGCCTGGGTGCGGCGCCGGGGCGCGGATCTCGCGGCGGGCGCCGTCGCGCTGCGGAGGGGCGCGCGCCTCACGCCGGGGAAGGTGGCGCTCGCGGCGGCGCTCGATCGCCCGAGCGTCCTCGTCGCGCGCCGCCCCGTGGTCACGGTGCTGTGCTCCGGCGACGAGCTGCGCGGGCCCGGCTCGCCCGGCCCCGCCGGCACCGTCGCGGAGTCGAACAGCTACTTCATCGCCGCGACCGCGCGCGCCGCGGGCGCCGCGGTCCGCATCGCGCCGTTCGTCCCCGACGACGCAGCCCGCGCCGCCGAGGCCGTATCCACGGCGCTGCGCGGCTCGGATCTCGTGGTGACCGTCGGGGGCGTGAGCGTCGGCGACCACGACGTGGTCCGCCCCGCCCTCGAGGCCGCGGGCGTGACGCTCGACTTCTGGCGCGTCGCCATCAAGCCGGGCAAGCCGCTCGCCGTGGGGCGCGCCGAGCTCTCGCGCGGCGGCGCCGTGCACGTGATCGGGCTGCCGGGCAACCCGGCCTCCGCCTCGCTCACGTTCGTCCTCTTCGGCGTGCCGCTCCTGCGCGCGCTCCAGGGAGACGCCGCGCCGCTGCCGCCGCGCGTGATCGTCCGCGCGGCCGGCGCGCTGCGGCGCCAGACCGGGCGCGCCGAGTTCCTCCGCGCGCGCCTCGAGATCTCGAGCGGCGAGCTCGTCGCGCGCATCGCCTCGAACCAGGCCTCGGGCGCGGTCACGAGCTTCGCCGAGGCCGAGGCGCTCGTCCTCGTGGCGGCCGATCGGGAGCGCATCGACGAGGGCGATCGCCTCGAGGCCATCCGCCTCGCCGAGATCTGACCGCGCGCCCTCCTGCGAACGCGCCTTCGCATGGCGCGCGGCGGCCGTCTTTGCCCCGCGCGCCCGCGCGCCGGGCGCGCCTTGAACCCAGCGCGCCCGCGCGCCGGGCGCGCCTTGAACCCAGCGCGCCCGCGCGCCGGGCGCGCCTTGACCCCAGCGCGCCCGCGCGCCGGGCGCGCCTTGACCCTCGCGCGGGGGCGCCGGAAGATGGCCGAAACATGCTCATCCTCGGGATCAACGCCTATCACGGCGACGCGTCGGCCGCGCTGCTCGTCGACGGACAGCTCGTCGCCGCGGCGGAGGAGGAGCGGTTCAGCAGGATCAAGCACTGCGCCGGCTTCCCGCGGCTGGCGGTCGAGTACTGCCTCGGCGCCGCCGGCGCGCGCGTCGAGGACATCGATCACATCGCGATCGGGCGCGACACGCGGGCGCACCTCGGCGACAAGCTCCTCTACGCGCTGACCCGGCGCTCGCCGGCGGGGCTCCTCAAGGGCGCGCTCGGCGCGAGCGCCCCGAAGGTGCACCTCGGCGCCGCGCTCGGCGTCGACCCGAAGCGCATCCGCGCCGAGTCGCACAACGTCGAGCACCACCGCGCGCACCTCGCCTCCGCGTTCTTCCCCTCGGGCTTCGACGAGGCGGCGGTCGTCTCGATCGACGGCTTCGGCGACTTCGTGAGCACGATGTGGGCGCGCGGCCGCGGCAACAAGCTGGAGATCCTCCGGCGCGTCGCGTTCCCCCACTCGCTCGGGCTGTTCTACTCGGCCATGACGCAGTACCTCGGCTTCCCCAAGTTCGGCGACGAGTACAAGGTCATGGGGCTGTCGGCCTACGGCCAGCCGGAGCTGCTCGACAAGCTCCGCCAGGTGGTGCGCGTCAAGGACGGGGCGTTCGAGCTCGGGCTCGAGTACTTCCAGCACCACACGAAGGGCATCTCCATGACGTGGGAGGGCGAGCCCCGCTACGGCACCATCCACGCCGAGCGCCTCGTCGAGCTGCTCGGCCCCGCGCGCAGCCCGAAGAGCGGGATGGAGGACCGCTTCAAGGCGGTCGCCGCCTCGACGCAGGCGGCGTTCGAGGAGGTCTACTTCGAGCTGCTCGCGACCGCGAAGCACCTCACCGGCTCGCCGCGCCTCGCCCTCGCGGGCGGCTGCGCGTACAACAGCGTGGCCGCAGGGAAGATCCGGCCGAAGGGGCTGTTCGAGGACGTCTTCGTCCAGCCCGCGGCCGGCGACGCGGGCACGGCGCTCGGGGCGGCGCTCTACGTCCACCACCACAAGCTCGGCAACCCGCGCGCCTTCCACCAGACCCACAGCTACTTCGGCCCCGCGTTCTCGCAGGAGGCGATCGACGAGCTGCTCCGGAAGGAGCAGGTCGCGTTCGAGACGCTCCCCGACGAGGACCTGATCCCGCGCGTCGCCAGGGCGATCAGCGAGGGCAAGGTGGTCGGCTGGTTCCAGGGCCGGATGGAGTACGGCCCCCGCGCGCTCGGCAACCGCAGCATCCTCTGCGACCCGCGGCGGCCGGACGTGAAGGACCTCATGAACGAGCGGATCAAGCGCCGCGAGATGTTCCGCCCGTTCGCGCCGGCGCTCCCGCTCGAGCGCGTCGGCGACTACTTCGAGCAGACCTCGCCGGACCCGTTCATGGTCATGGTCTACAAGGTCAAGCCGGAGCGCCGCGACGAGATCCCCGCCGTGACCCACGTCGACGGCACGGGCCGCCCCCAGACGGTCACCGCCAAGGACAACCCGCGCTACCACGCGCTCCTCCTCGAGTTCGGCCGGCTGACCGGCACCCCGGTCCTCCTGAACACCTCGTTCAACGCGAGCGAGCCGATCGTTTGCACCCCCAAGGAGGCGCTCGACTGCTTCCTCCGGACGAAGATGGACGCGCTCGTCCTCGAGCAGGCCTACGTCGAGCGCGCGCAGACCCCCTAGCCGGAGCTGCACAGCCCGGCGGCCCGTCAAAAGCACGCGGGAAGCGGCCGGGAAATCTCAGGCGAAAGTTCCTGGTTGACGTGGAGCGAGGGGACGGCAAATGGGCGTCCCCGGCATGTGGAAGAACGGGACGGCGGGCGCGATGCCCACCTCGACGGAATGCCGGAGCAGGCGGCTCCAGCGACCGGAGGTGCTTGGAAGCCCAGCCTCGATCATGATGCCGGCCCGCCGCGCAACGCGCGCGCGGACCGGGTACCCCACGGGCCTACGGCGCAGCACGCGCTCGCGGCCCCTCCTGCGTAAGGGTCCGCGCCGCGGCGGCCCAGGCGGTCAAAGAGGATGGATGCGAATCGGATGAAGCTCGTACTCGAAGACGGCACGACCATGACGGGCCGGTGCTTCGGCGCCCCGCGCGCGGTGAGCGGCGAGGTCGTCTTCAACACCGGCATGACGGGGTACGTCGAGACGCTCACGGATCCCTCGTACAAAGGGCAGATCCTGACGATCACGTACCCGCTCGTGGGCAGCTACGGCGTGCCCGCGCCGCGGCAGGCAGGCAGCGTCGACGGGCCCTACGAGGCCGACCGCATCCAGGTGCAGGGGCTCGTCGTCCAGAACTACATCGAGCGCTACAGCCACCACGCCGCGGTCCGCTCGCTCGGCGCCTGGCTCGCGAGCGAGGGCATCCCGGCGATCACCGGGATCGACACGCGCACGCTGACGCGGCGGCTCCGGGAGGTCGGCACCATGAAGGGCTGGCTGTTCCCGGCCGAGATGGACCTGGATCGGGTGAAGCGCTCGGCCGAGGCCGTGGACATGCGCGAGGAAGTGTTCCGCCTCGTGTCGCCCCGCGAGCCGATCACGTACGAGGGCGGCCCCCTGAAGGTGCTCCTCATCGACGCGGGCGCGAAGGACAACATCGTCCGCTCGCTCCTCCGGCGCGGGGTCACCGTCGTCCGCGCGCCCTTCCACGCGCCCATCGCCGAGCTCGCCGAGGCCGCCGACGGCGTCCTCATCGGCAACGGCCCCGGCGACCCGAAGGACCTCGGCCAGCTGGTCGCCGCGGTGCGCGGCCTGCTCGGGACGTACACGAAGCCGATCTTCGGCATCTGTCTCGGCAACCAGATCCTCGCGCTCGCCGCCGGCGGCGACACCTACAAGCTGCCGTACGGCCACCGCGGCGTGAACCAGCCGGTGCAGGACCTCCTGAGCCGCCGCTGCTACGTCACGAGCCAGAACCACGGCTACGCGGTGAAGCACGAGTCGCTCCCCGCCGAGTGGGAGCCCTGGTTCGTCAACATCAACGACGGCACGAACGAGGGCATCCGCTCGCGGCTGCGCCCGTTCTTCAGCGTCCAGTTCCACCCCGAGGCGACGCCCGGGCCCGAGGACGCCGGCTATCTCTTCGACGACTTCCTGCGCCTCTGCGGCGCGATGAAGGGGTCCGCCGATTCGCGACTCAAATCCGCAGGGACCGCTGGCGCGGATCCCCGCCCCACCTCCACCGCAGGAAGGAGCTGAGCCATGTACGGCGCCTATCTCCCCAAGAAACCCCGGCGCGTGCTCGTGCTCGGCTCCGGCGCGCTCCAGATCGGTCAGGCCGGCGAGTTCGACTACTCGGGGTCGCAGGCGATCAAGGCCCTCAAGGAAGAGGGGATCGCCACCGTCCTCGTGAACCCCAACATCGCCACCATCCAGACGAGCGAGGGGCTCGCCGACCGCATCCACCTCTGCGCGGTCACCCCGGAGTTCGTCGAGCGGATCATCGTCAAGGAGGAGGTCGACGCGATCGCCCTCTCCTTCGGCGGGCAGACCGCGCTCAACTGTGGGCTCGAGCTCCACGACGCCGGGATCCTCGACAAGTACGGCGTGCGGGTGCTCGGCACGCCGATCAAGGCCATCCGTGACACCGAGGATCGGCGGCTCTTCATCGACCGCCTCGACGAGATCGGCGTGAAGACGGCCCGGAGCCGCGCCTGCCGCACGGCGGCCGAGGCCATGGCCGCGGCGCGCGAGATCGGGTTCCCCGTGATGCTCCGCGGCGGCTACGCGCTCGGCGGCAAGGGCAGCGGCATCGTCGAGAGCGAGCGCGACCTCGACGACGCCGTGCGGCGCGGCTTCGCCGGCGGCGTGCCCCAGGTGCTCGTCGAGGAGTGCCTCCGCGGCTGGAAGGAGATCGAGTACGAGGTCGTCCGCGACGGCCGCGACAACTGCATCACCGTCTGCAACATGGAGAACCTCGATCCGATGGGGATCCATACCGGGGAGTCGATCGTCGTCGCCCCGTCGCAGACGCTGAACGACGAGGAGTACCAGCTCCTCCGCTCGGTCGCGCTGAAGACGATCCGCCACCTCGGCATCGTGGGCGAGTGCAACATCCAGTACGCGCTCGACCCGAACAAGGTCGATTACCGGGTCATCGAGGTGAACGCGCGCCTCTCCCGGTCGAGCGCGCTCGCCAGCAAGGCGACGGGCTACCCGCTCGCGTACGTCGCGGCGAAGATCGCCGTCGGCTACACGATGCCCGAGATCGCCAACGCGATCACCCGCAGGACGACCGCGTTCTTCGAGCCGGCGCTCGACTACCTCGTCTGCAAGGTCCCGCGCTGGGACCTCGGCAAGTTCCGCGGCGCCTCGATGCGGATCGGCAGCGAGATGAAGAGCGTCGGCGAGGTCATGGCCATCGGCAGGACGTTCCCCGAGGTCATCCAGAAGGCGCTCCGGATGCTCGACATCGGGGTGAAGGGGCTCGACCCCGACGCGTTCACCTTCCAGGACCTGCCCGACGCGCTGAAGAACGCGACGCCGCTCCGGATCTTCGCCGTCGCCCGCGCGCTGCAGGAGGGGATGTCGGTCGACGCGATCCACGATCTCACCAAGATCGACCGGTGGTTCCTGCACCAGATCGAGCCGATCGTGCGGATGCACCGGGACCTCAAGACGCTCCGGGTGCCCGTCCCGGCGCAGGCCGACAAGCCCGCGGCGGCGCAGGAGCCCGCGCTCGACGAGGCGACGCTCCGGGAGGCCAAGCAGCTCGGCTTCAGCGACCGGATGATCGGCACGCTGACGGGCGCGCCGCGGGGCTCGCTCCGGGAGCTCAGGAAGCGGCACGGGATCGTGCCGCACCTCGCGCAGATCGATACGCTCGCGGCCGAGTTCCCCGCCGAGACGAACTACCTCTATTCGAGCTACCACGCGTCGGCCACGGACGTCGCGCCGTCCTGGCGGAAGAAGATCATGGTGCTCGGGTCCGGCGCCTACCGCATCGGATCGAGCGTCGAGTTCGACTGGTGCTGCGTCAACGCGATCCGCGCGGCCTCGGAGCTCGGCTACGAGACCATGATGCTGAACTACAACCCGGAGACGGTCAGCACCGACTACGACACGTGCGACAAGCTGGTCTTCGACGAGATCAGCCTCGAGACGGTGCTCGACATCTACGAGCGGGAGCAGCCGTACGGCATCGTCGTCAGCATGGGCGGGCAGGTCCCGAACAACCTGGCGCTCCGGCTGCACCAGGCCGGGGCGCGCATCCTCGGCACGAGCCCGGGGAGCATCGACACGGCCGAGGACCGGAAGAAGTTCAGCGATCTGCTCGACCGGCTGGAGATCGATCAGCCGCGCTGGGCGCACGTCGTCGACGCGGCCCAGGCGGGCGAGATCGTGAACAAGCTCGGCGGCTTCCCGGTCCTCGTGCGCCCGAGCTACGTGCTGAGCGGCGCGGCCATGAGCGTGGCGCACGAGCCCAACGAGCTCGATCGCATCCTCGCCCGGGCCAAGGCGGTGTCCCCGGCCTACCCCGTGGTCGTCTCGAAGTTCGAGACCCACGCCCGCGAGGTGGAGATCGACGCGGTCGCCGACCGGGGGGAGATCGTCCTCTGGGCGATCAGCGAGCACGTCGAGAACGCCGGCGTCCACAGCGGCGACGCGACGCTCGTCTTGCCCCCGCAGTCGCTCTACATCGCGACGATCCGCAGGATCAAGCAGATCGCCCAGCAGGTGGCGCGGTCGCTCTCGATCACCGGGCCGTTCAACATGCAGTTCCTGGCCAAGCACAACACGGTGAAGGTCATCGAGTGCAACCTGCGCGCGTCGCGGAGCTTCCCGTTCGTGTCCAAGGTGACGGGGAACAACTTCGTCCGGGAGGCGATGCGCCGGATGCTCGGCGTGTCGCAGCCGGTCGAGAACCGCGGGCTCGATCTCGATTACGTCGGCGTGAAGGCGCCGATGTTCTCGTTCTCGCGCCTCGTGGGGGCCGATCCGATGCTCGGCGTGGAGATGGCGAGCACCGGCGAGGTCGGCTGCTTCGGGGACGACGTGCATGAAGCGCTGCTGCACGCGCTGCTCGCGACCGGGTTCCGGTTCCCGAAGAAGGGCGTCCTCCTGTCGCTCGGGCCGCTCGAGGACAAGTACTGGTTCGCGGACGAGGCGCGCATCATCGCCGAGCACCTGAAGCTGCCCATCTACGCGACCCCGGGCACGGCGGAGGCGCTCCGGGCGCTCGGGCTCGAGTGCACGAGCCTCGCGAAGCAGCCGGACGAGGGAGAGACGGCGATGAGCGCGATCGAGCAGGGGAAGGTGGATCTCGTGATCAACATCCCCCGCGAGTACGACCAGCTCGGGCGTCCGGACGGGTACCTGATCCGGCGGCGGGCGGTCGACGCGAACATCCCGCTCATCACCGATCTCCAGCTCGCGCGGGCGGTCATCGAGGCGATGCGCGCGAAGCGGATCGAGGACCTGCGGACGCTCGCCTACGACGAGTACATCGCGCGGAGCCCGGTGGCGCTGCGCTGACGTGCAAGCCCGCGCGCCCTCGAAGGGGGGCGCGCGGGCGCCCCGCCGAGCTCGCCCGAGCCATCGCTCCTTCCAGAGCTACGCGAGCCAGCTGCGTTGAGCGAGCTCATCGCTCGTGCGGATGCGAGCGCGAGGCGCTCGCCCTCAGTCGTTCGTGACGATGAACCAGCCGTTCACCAGGCTGCCGGCGGTCGTCGAGCTCGCTCCAAGGATCGCGCTGCCCCCCTCATTGCGGAGGCACATGCCGACATTCCAGTTGCCCTCTGTCAACGAGGTCGTGCCAGAGACAGCGTAGGTGGCGCGCGTCGGCGTGAAATAGTGGCTCGCATAGGCGTTTCCGAAGAAGTTGACGAGATCGCCCCCGACGCCCGCCTCATCGACCGGCTGGTAACAGAGGCCGACCATGGCGAGGAGCGGAGCGCTGGACGGGCCTAGACCAAGGGCCGCAGAGGCCGATCCCGTCACGCGCTTTGTCCCGGTGATGCTCACCGACCCCGGAGGACCGACGAAGACGTATTCGGGGCTGTAGCCAGGAAACGTGGGGGCAATGTTGCCCGCAATCGCGATCGTCGCGAGCACCCCTGACGGACCGACCGGCCCCTGGAGACCCTCGGGCCCCGGTGGCCCAGGAGGACCCTGGGGCCCCTCAGGACCCCTCTCGCCAGGCAGACCCTGAGGCCCCTGAGGCCCCTCGGGCCCAGGAGCACCCGGAGGGCCCTCAGGACCCACCTCGCCAGGCAACCCCTGAGGCCCCTCGGGCCCAGGAGGACCCTGCGGCCCCGCGACCCCGGTCGGGTTACCGACCCAGTTGCCGTTCTCGTCGATGACGACCTTGTCGCCGATCTTCACCAGCTTCGGCGTGATCTCACCAACTGCGTTGTTCGCGACCATCGCATACGGAACGCTCCCGATCGCCGCGCGAGGCTCCATCTCCGGATCGTTCGCGACCGTGATTCCAAGGTAACGGACCGAGCCGTTGAAGACCTTCGCGGCCTGCTCCTCCGTGAAGTCGAGCGCCGTGGAGAAGTATCCGTCGTCGAACGAGATCGAGATCGTCTCGCTCCAGAGCGGCGCCTCGCCCTCCTCGGGCGCCTCGGCGACGTACACCGCGAACGTCACCTGGAGCGCGTCGTTGACCGGCTCTCCGTTGGCCGTGAAGAGCCGACCTTGGTGGGTGATCTGCGTCGGCACAGCGGCAGACGCGCCGCGCACGAGGCCGACCGAGGCGGCGAGGAGGACACAAATCGCGAGGACACGCCGTCCCATCCCGTTCATGGCAAGCTCCCATTCGCCCCGACGAGCCCGCCCTGCATGCGGTAGCTCGGCGAGGTCGTCTTTCCCTGATTCTGCGTCGGCTGACCGAGCGTGAAGACCATGCGGTAGCTCGGGCTGCTCACGACCTCGCCCGCGCTGACCACATCGCTCGCAGCGACGCCCCGGTCCGCAACCTCAGCCTTGCCCCCCTCACCGCCCCCGCCATTCGACGCCACCGAAGGGCCAGCCCCCGCGCCGCCAGCACCCCCGGCCCCACCGCCGCCCGACCCAGGCCCGGTCACCGTCAGCTCTTCACTGCCGCAGCTGCAGCCAGGAAACACGGCAAGTGATGCAACAAACAGGCCAAGCCAGGTAGAAAATCGCGGTCGCGCCATCAACGTGTTCCCCTCTGCTTCTGGGGCTTACGATCTGGGACAATAGGGTACGCGCGCCGCTACCAAGGTTCAATCGAATCCCGAACCGTTGTGAAGCGTCGCCGCTTTATGTCGCGGTCGACGGGAAGCACCGAGCACGACAGCGCGCCGGCACGCTCACGCCGCAAAAAGGTGTCCGCGCAGGTGCGTTACGAGAAACATCCGCTCTCCGGTGGAATGCTCTCGCTGCCTCTCTCTGCGCTTGCTCCTGCGCGCGGCGTGGAGCCGGTCCAGCCATGAGCGCCAGAGCCGCCTATCGGTGTTCATCGGCGCGTCCGCCGCCCTGTTGCTGAGCACGCCGATCGCCGTCGCGCTCGCCGAGGCGATGAACGCGCGCATCGACCCGCGCTGGACTCGACGGCTCGCCGTCGCCCTGCGCATTGTCATGGACGGCATCCACCTGCTCGGCGCGAGCCGCACGGCCGCGCGATGGCCCGCGCCACGCGGCGATCCCCCGCCCTACAGCGCGCGACCGGGCGGGCCCGCGCCGCCGTTCCCGTCGGCCGCGTCGGCCGGCGGCGACGGCGCCCCGCCGGCGGCGGCGCGCAGCTCCTCCGCGACCGCCGCGGGGTTGAACGTCACGAACCAGCGGAGCGACCACCAGAGCAGGTTGAACCAGGCCGGCACAGGCAACCGGCGCGTCACGCCGACCTCGGCGATCCCGGCCGCCGCGAAGAAGACCGGCAAGAGCGTGCCGAGATCCGCGCGGTAATCCATCGCCTCGCGCACGTCCGCGTTGATCCCGGCGACGGCGTGCGCGACGGCGCGCGCGACGCGCGTCGGGCCAGGGTGGCCCTCGGGCCGCGGGGCGGCGATCAGGCGGCCGTCGTCGTCGCGCGCCTCGCCGACCAGCTCGGCGAGCCGGGCGCGCAGCCGCTCCGCGTCGAGGCCGCCCTCGAGGCGCTCGACGATCACCGAGCCCGTGACCGGTCGGACCGTCACGACCTCGCAGCCTGGATCGGCCGCGAGCTGCTCCGCGACCCGCTCGCACGCGCGACGATGGCCGGTCAGCGCCGGGGCGCGCAGGCGGACGCGCCGCTCCAGCACGTGGGCGACGAGCACCGGCGGCAGCCTCATGACGACGGCTCCCCGTGGAGCTCGGAGGCGCCGTTGCTCCGGCGCGCCGCGCGCGCGCCCCGCTCCGCGCCCCCGGCCGTGCGCCGCGCGCGCTCCGCGATCTCGGCCCAGAGATCCTCGACGTGCTCCCGCTGGCGCTCGACTAGGGCGAGGCCCAGCCGGCCCAGGTGGAGCCCGAGCGCCGCGATCTCGACGACCACCGGCCGGAGGTGCTGCTTCTTGCCCATCAGGAGGACGGCGCTGCCGACCCCGAGGGCGAACGACGGTGGATGAAACCTCATGATGCCGTATCCCCCTTTCGCGAACCGGCGGCGCGCGCGCCGCGCGCGCCGTCGTCGATGCGCTCGACGTCGAGGAGGTCGACGGAGTCGACCGGGCGGACGATCGAGATCTCGCGGCCGGCGCCCGCGGCGCGCGCCGGAGACCCGCGGACCAGCGAGGGCAGCGCGCCCGCGATCAGCGCGAGCGCGAGCTCGCCGGCGGCGAGGCGCGGCGCCCCGAGCAGGCGGCCGAGAGAGCGCGAGCCGAGCGCGAGCGCCTGGAGCGCGGAGGTCGCGGCGAGCGCGCGCGCGACGTGCGGGTTGTCCCGGCGCGCGAGCGGGCCCGGAGCGCCCTCCGGGGCGCCGGCGCGGCAGGCGAGGATGTGGAGCAGCTGCGCGGTCACGAGCGCGGTGAACGCCCTCGACCCCGCGGTCGCGCGGCCGCCGATCGCGTACGCCGCGAGCGAGGCCCCGGACATCGTGGCCGCGTCGAGCCCCAGCGCGCGGAGGTCGCGGCCGCCGAGCAGCGGCGCGGCCGGATCGCGCGGGGGGCGCCGCATGACGCCGGGCTCGGCCGGCTCCAGCGCGAGCGCGAGCGCGGGCGCGATGTCGGTGAGCAGGTTGATCCAGAGGAGCTGAAGCGGCGTGAGCGGCGAGGCGCCGACCAGGGCGCCGGCCAGCATCGCGAGCACCTCGCTCGCGTTCGTGGCGACGAAGTACGCGATCGCGCGGCGGACGTTGTCATGCAGCCGGCGGCCCTCGCGGACCGCCTCGGCGAGGCTCGGCAGGTCGTCCTCGGCGAGGACCACGTCGGCCACCGCCCGCGCGATGTCCGTGCCGCGCTTGCCCATGGCCACGCCGACGTCCGCGGCCTTGAGCGCGGGGCCGTCGTTCACGCCGTCGCCCGTCATGGCGACGATCGCGCCGCGCTGCTGGAGCGCCCGCACGATGTCGAGCTTGGCCTCGGGCGTGACCCGGCTGTGCACGGCGTCGGCGGGGATGCCGAGCTCGGCGCCGATCGCGCGCGCGGTCCGCTCCTGATCGCCCGTGAGCATCAGGGTGCGGATGCCCGCGCCGGAGAGGGTCGCGAGCGCCTCCCGCGCGCCCTCGCGCGCCGGATCGCGGAGCCCGACGAGGCCGGCGAGCTCGAGCGGGGCGTCGTCGTCCGGCCGGCCGTCCCGCCGCCACGCGAGGGCGAGCACGCGCAGGCCGCGCGAGGCCATCGCGTCGTTCTGCCGGAGCACCTCGTCGCGGCCCGCGCCGCGCGGGGCGTCGCAGCGCGCGACCACCTGCTCGGGCGCGCCCTTCACGAGCTCGATGTGCCCGAGCTCCGGGTGATCGTGGACCGTCACCATGAACGAGCGCTCGGCCGAGCGGCGCTCCTCGCTCACGCGCCGCGCCGCGAGGCGCCGCGCCGACACGGGGTAGCCGGCCGCGAGCGCGAACTCGACGAGCGCGCGCTCCGTGCCGCTGCCCTGGACGACCTTGCCGACGTCGCTCAGCTCGACGTCGGCGTTGAGCGCGGCGATGCGCGCGAGCGCGTGCACGCGCGGGGCGCTCACGGCGACCTCGCGCCCGTCCTCGCCGACGAGCGCGATCTCGCGCGGCGGCCCGGCGCCGTCGCGATCGCCGCCGCGCTCGCCGCACGCGGCGCGGGCGACCCGCAGGACGCCCTCGCCGGGGAGGAAGATCTCCGCGACCCGCATGCGGTTCTCGGTGAGCGTGCCGGTCTTGTCGGCGCAGACGACGCTCACCGCGCCGAGCGTCTCGGCCGCGGCGAGGCGCCGGATGACGATGCCGCGGCCGCGCAGGCGGCGGCTCGCCAGCGCGAGCGCGGTGGTGCCCACGGCGGGGAACCCCTCGGGGATGGCGGCGACGCCGAGGGCGACGGCGCTCCGCGCGAGCTCGCGGAGCGGCCGCCGCCGCGCGAGGCCGACGGTCACCACCGCCGACGAGCTCGCGAGCGCGAAGGCCGCGAGGCGCCGGCCGATCCAGGCGAGCTCCCGCTCGATCGGCGGGGTGCGCTCGCCCTCGCGGGAGAGCGCGCGCTGGATGTCCCCGAGCGCGGTCCGGCCGCCCGTCGCGACGACCACCGCCGCGCCCTCGCCCGAGGCGACCGTGGTGCCCGCGTACACCATGCCGCGGCGCTCGGCGAGCGGCGCGCCGGCGTCGACCTTCGCGGCGCCCTTCTCGACGGGCTCGCTCTCGCCGGTCAGCGTGCTCTCGTCGACGGCGAGGTCGCGCGCCGCGACGACGCGCGCGTCCGCGACGACCGGCTCGCCCGCGCGGAGCGCGAGCACGTCGCCCGGCACGATCTCCGACGCGGCGAGCCGCTGCTCGCGCCCGTCGCGCACGGCGCGCGCCCACCCGACCCGGAGAGCGCCCCAGGCGTGCAGGAGCTCCTCGGCGCGCGACTCGGTGTACGTGCCGATCGCCGCGTTCGCGCCGACGACGAGGAGGACGGCGCCCGCGTCGACCGTATCGCCGAGCGCGAGCGACAGGCCCGCCGCGCCGAGGAGCAGCGCGGTGGGCACGGTGAAGAGCTGCTCGGCGAGGATCTCGAGCGACGAGCGGGTCGCGACGCCCGCGAGCTCGTTGGGGCCGACCTCGCGGAGGCGGCGCAGCGCCTCGGCGGCGCCGAGCCCCACGGCCGGGTCGACGCCGAGCGCGCGGGCGACCTCGCGCGCGTCCTCCGCGTGGGCCCGGTCGACGGCGGCGGCGCCCTCGCCCCGCGCGGCCGGCGCGCGCTCGCCCCGCGCGGCCCACGCCGCCCCGACGCCGCGCTCGCGCTCGGCCGCGCCCTCGCGGCGCAGGCGGCGGCGCGCGCCGCGGACGAGCGCGCCCACGCCCTCGGCCAGGGCCAGCGCGGCGCGCCGCGCGGACGGCGGCGGCGGGGCGCCGGGGACGGCGTGGGCGGCGAGCACGACGGCGGCCAGGTGGGCCGCGTCCTCCCGCACGCGCACGAGCACCCGCCCGGTCCTCGCGCTCGCCCGCGCGGACGCGACGCCGGGGACCGCGGCGAGGTCGCGCTCGATGCGCGCGGCGCGCGCACCGTCGCCGAACAGGCCGGCCACCTCCGCGCGCAGCCGCGCGATCCCGGCGCGCCCGTGCAGATCGCGCCCAGGCGAGCGGCGGAGCCGCCGCGCGCTGCCGCCGCCGCGGCTCCTCCCCGCGCCGGCGAGACCGATCCAGCCCGTCCCCGAACGCCCCATGATCCTCCGCGCTGGGCTCTGGGCCTCTTCAAAGGTCGAGCCAGCGCCGGTGTGCGGGCGGGCCACATCGCTCGGCCGGGCCGGCGCGGCGGCGCGCGGCTCGCGTGCGGGGCGCGCCGGCCTCCCCCGCGCGCGGCGCGATCCCGCGCTCGAGCCGCGCCGGCGCGCACCCGAGCACGGCGCGGAGCCGGGCGAGGCGCCGCCGAGGTGGTCGGCTTGTTGCGGTCAGGGCGCGAGGTTAGCGTGCGAACTAAGGAGGGCCCCATGACTGCACGCTTGCTTGAGGACAAGATCATCGCCATCACGGGCGCGAGCTCGGGGATCGGACAGGCGTCCGCGTTCGTGTTCGCGGGTCACGGAGCGCGGCTCGTCCTCGCCGACATCGACGAGGATCACGGCGAGGCGACGGCGCGGAGGATCCAGGAGCGCGGCGGCGACGCCGTCTTCGTCCGGGCCGACGTGACGCGGGCGAGCGACGCCGAGGCGATCGTGGCGCGCGCGGTCGAGCGCCACGGCCGCCTCGACGGGGCCTTCAACAACGCGGGCATCGACGGGGCGATCGCGGCCACGGCCGACTGCACCGAGGAGAACTGGGACCGCACCCTCGCCGTGAACCTCAAGGGCCCGTTCCTCTGCATGAAATACGAGCTCGCCCAGATGCTGAAGCAGGGAGGCGGCGCCATCGTGAACAACGCGTCGGTCGCGGGCCTGGCCGGCGTCGGGTCGCTCCCGGCCTACGTGGCCTCGAAGCACGGCCTGGTGGGGCTGACCAAGACCACCGCGCTCGAGTACGCGAAGCGCGGCATCCGCGTGAACTCGGTGTGCCCGGGGCCCATCCGGACACCCATGTACGACAGCGCGATCAAGAACAACCTGGTCGACGAGAAGGCCCTGCTCGCCCTGGAGCCGATGGATCGCCTGGGATCGCCCGACGAGGTGGCCGAGGCGGCCGCGTTCCTCCTCTCCGACCGCGCGACGTACATCAACGGGCACGCGATGGCCGTGGACGGCGGCTGGACCGCCTGGTGATCGATCGTCGAGGCGGCCCGCGCCCGCCTCCGCTCAACCCCGCGCCGCGATCGAGGCGAGGACGGTCTGCAGCGCGCTCGGCTCGATCGGCTTGACGAGGTGCATCGCGAAGCCGGCCTCCTGGGCCCGGCGCCGATCTTCCTCACGGCCGTAGCCGGTCAGCGCGATCATGAGCGAGGGGGAGGTGCCCGGGCTCCCCTTCAGGGCGCGCGCCACGCCGTACCCATCCATCCCGCCGGGGAGGCCGATGTCGCACAGGACGACCTCCGGCAGGAACGCGCGGGCCGCGTCGACGCCCGCGGGCCCGGACAGGGCCACCTCGACCCGGTGGCCCTCCATGGCGAGCAGCGCTTGCAGGGTCTCCGCGGCGTCGGCGTTGTCCTCGATGATCAGGATGCGCAGCGATCGCGCCGCGAGGTCCGAGCCCGGCGCGGCGCTCTCGGCCGACGGCGCGACCTCGCGCGAGAGCGGCAGGCGGAGGACCACCTCCGTCCCGCGGCCGATGCCCGCGCTCTCGGCCGAGACCGCGCCGCCGTGCAGCTCGACGAGCCCCTTGACCAGCGCGAGGCCCAGGCCGAGCCCGCCCCGGCTGCGGTCCAGGCTGCAGTCGGCCTGGCTGAACGGCTCGAACGCGCGCGCCAGCATCGCCGCCTCCATGCCGATGCCCGTGTCGCGGACGCGGATCGCGGCCGAGCTCTCCGGCGCCGCCGACAGGGCGACCGTCACCCGTCCGCCGGCCGGGGTGAACTTGCTCGCGTTGTGCAGCACGTTGCCGATGGCCTGCGACAGGCGGGTCCGGTCGCCGTGGACCCACAGCGGCTCGGCCGGGATCTCCAGCGCGAGCGCGAGGCCGCTCGCCTCCAGCGTGCTGCGGTAGTCCTCGGCGGTCTGCCGGAGCAGCTGCGCGAGGTCGCAGCGCTGCTTGCGCAGCTCGATCCGGCCGCGGGCCACGCGCGAGACGTCGAGGAGATCGTCCACCAGCCGGGCCATGTGCGAGACCTGCCGCTCGAGCACGCCGCACGCCCACGCCGTCGATGGCTGCTGGGGCCCGGACCGCCGCAGGAGCTCGGCGGCGTTGCGCAGGGGCCCGAGCGGGTTGCGCAGCTCGTGGGCGAGCATCGCCAGGAACTCGTTCTTGCGCTGGTCCGCTTCCCTCAGCGTGGCCTCGGCGCACTTCCGATCGTGGATGTCCGTGCAGGTGCCATACCACTTCACGATCTCGCCCGACGGCCCATGCACCGGCACCGCACGGCCAAGGTACCAGCGGTGCTCGCGGGTAGTGAGGACCCAGAAGCGGTATTCGACGTCGAACGGCTCGCCGGACAGGACCGAGCGGCGCCAGCTGTCCGTGCACCTCCGGCGATCGTCCGGGTGCACGAAGGAGACCCAGCTGTCGCCGGTCACCTCGCCCTCGCTCAGGCCGCAGATCTCGTACCACCTGCGGTTGTAGTAATCGACGCTGCCGTCCGGGCGCGCCGTCCAGGCGATCTGCGGCATGGCGTCGGCGAGCGTCCGGAACTTCGCCTCGCTCTTCCGGACCATGTCGTCGACCTGCTTCCTCTCGGTGATGTCGTGGGCGATGCTGATGACGAGCCGCCTGCCCGCCGCGTCCTTGCCCAGCGGCGCCCCGCGGAAGAGCCACGTGCGCTGCTCGCCGCGCGCCGTGGTGACCGCGACCTCGAGCTCGCCCGTGGAGGCGCCGTCCAGCGCGTGCAGGGCCTTGATCCTGGCGCGGACGACGTCCTTCTGGGCCGGGTGCGCCCGGTCGAGCCACGCGTCGATGGTGGGGATCTCCTCGCTGGCGTAGCCGGTGATGTCGGTCCACGCGGGGTTGACGCCGACGACCCGGCCGTCGTCGGCGTGAATCATGATGGGGAACGGGATCGCCATCACGGCGCGACGGAATCGCTCCTCGCTCTCCTGGAGCAGGAGCTCGGCCTGCTTGCGCTCGGTGATGTCGATGACCGAGCCGACGTAGCCGAGGAACTCGCCGTCCGGGCCGAGCCGCGGCGAGCCCGAGGCGATGCACCAGCGGTACTCGCCGTCGCGCCGGAGCAGGCGGTAATCCACCCGGAAGGGCTCGCGCCGCGCCTCGGCCCGCCGGAAGATCTCGAACGTGGCCGGGCGATCCTCGGGGTGGATCGCGTCGAGCCAGCCGAAGCCGAGGTAGGCCGCGTCGTCCTGGCCCGAGAACTCGGTCCACCACCGGTTGCCGTACGTGGCGCGGCCGTCGGAGCCCGTCATCCAGATCATCACGGGCGACTGATCGGCCATGTTGCGGAAGCGCGCCTCGCTCTCCCGGAGGGCCAGCTCCGAGAGCTTCCGGGGAGTGACGTCCCCGACCACGCCCACCATGCGCAGCGGGCGACCGCCGTGATCCCGCTGCACCAGCGCGCGGCTGTGGATCCAGCGCACGCGCCCGTCGGCGCGGCGGAAGCGGAACTCGGCGGAGAAGTCCGCCTCGCCGCGAAACGCGCTCTCGACATGTCCCCAGACCGCGTCCCGGTCGTCGGGGTGCAGGCGCCGCGCGAAATCGTCCAAGGTGCCGCCGAACTCTGCCGCGTCGATGCCCGCGCACTCGAGCGCCTCCTCCGACCAGAAGAGGCGCCCGCTCGGCACGTCCCACTCCCAGATGCCGAGATGGCCGCCCTCGAGGGCCAGCCGCAGTCGCTCCTCGCTCTCGCGCAGGCGCTCCTCGCCGGCCTGGTCCAGGAGGGTCGACCCGGGATGCAGCTCGGCCTCGCTCTGCCCGCGCGGCGCCCCCTCTCCTCGCGCCCGCTCGTCGATGTCGGCCGCCGTGCCGAGCCAGCGGCCCGCCCGGCCGCCCGCATCCTCGAGGACGGGCTCGGCTCGGCCGCGGAACCAGCGGTAGGCGCCGTCATGCCGCCGCACACGGAACTCCAGCTCGAGGGCCGCGCCCCGCTCGACGGCCGCCCGCCACGCCGCGGAGCAGCGCACCGCATCCTCCGGATGGATGACGGCGGCCAGGCCCAGGCGCGTCACCTGGTCCGCGGCCGGGCCGGTGTACTCGCGAAAGCGGCCGTTGACGTAATCGCACGAGCCGTCGCTGCCCGCGACCCAGACCAGCTGTGGGATGCTCTCGGCGAGCAGACGGAAGTGCAGATCCATCCCGCGCGGCTCGGCCCCCCGCGGCTCAGCCCTCCGCGGCTCAGCCCTGCGCCCCTGCTTCGTGGAGATCACACTCATTCGATTCGCGTCGCGCGATTCCACCGGGCATTGCCGGCGAAACGCCGTGGACGCTTTGTCTGCGCTCAGCTCGTTCCGCAAGGGCCGGAGACGCACCGCTGATGCGGAGTTCCCGGCATGCGATCGGGAGAGAGCCCAACGCAAAGGCGCAAAGGCGCAAAAAGAATAAATATGATGTATTTTTGCGTTATTGCGTCTTTGCGCCTTTACGTTGAACTCTCTCTTCGCTCGCGAGGCAGATCCCTGGCGGGACTTCTGATCCGCGCCCGCGGTGCTAGCCGCGTCCGAACCGCTCCACGAACTGCCGGTGCGCGGCGAGCTCGGGCGCGTCTCCGCTCCAGAGCTCCTTCTCGCGGTAGCCGGTCGCCACGGACAGCACCTCGATCCGCCGCCCCTCGGCCCTGAACCGCACCCGCCACGAGGTCACGGCGAGCCGCATCGCGTCCCCGTCGGCGCGGATCCTCCGGTAAGGGTGCGGCTGCGGGCCGAGCGCGAGCGCGCGGTCCACCCGCTCCCGCAGCGCGACCCCGTGCGTCGCGTCGAGCCAGGCGGCCTGCTCGGCCGCCCACTCGCTCCAGACCACCTCGAACCCCGGCTCCGGATCCGCCGGCGCCTCGCCCGGCGCGAGCGGCGCGACCCAGCCGGTGCGCGCGTGCGGGTAGGCGTCGGCGTAGGGCACGTACGGCTTCAGATCGAGCACCGGGGTGCCGTCGATCATGTCCACGCCGCTCACGCGCAAGGTGAGGCCGTCCACCCCGAGGAGCTTGACCACGCTGAGGCCGATCGGGTTCGGGCGGTGCGGCGAGCGCGTCGACAGCACGCCGCGCCGCTTGCCGGCGCTCCGCGGCGGCAGGACCTTCGGGCGCCAGCCCTCGTTGAGGTGGAACCAGAAGACCACCCAGAGGTAGTCCCACCCCTCGATGTCGCAGAGCGCGTGCTCCAGGCCGCGGCCGGGCACGAGCTCGATCGTGCCCTCCGCTCCGGCCGCGGCGTGCGGCTGCCGCGGCGCGCTCACGCGGTCGGGGAACGGGGTGCGCACCACGCCGATGGGCGTGAACGTGACGGGCGTCACCGGAGCGACACCTCGACGATCAGGACCGCCGGGCCCTCGAACGCCGCCCGGCCGCGCTCGAGCGGCGCCCGCGGCGCCGCGCCGCCGAACCGCGGCTCCTCGCTGAACGCGATCACCCGCGCCTCCGGGCGGCCGAGGTCCACGGCGAGCGCGCCGCGGAGCGCGACGAGCGCGACCACGGCGGTCTCGCCGCCGCGGCGCTCGATCCGGACCGCGTCCGGGGAGAGCGCCTCGGCCGAGAACGCGTCGCGCGCGCGGCTCCGCAGCGCGGGGTGCGACGCGCGCAGGCCGAGGAGCTCGCGGTACCAGGCGAGCACGCCGGCGTGCTCCGGCCGCTGCCGCTCGTTCCAGTCGAGCTTCGAGCGCTGGAACGTGCGCGGATCCTGCGGATCCGGCACCTCCGCGCCGCCGAACGACGTGAAGTACTGGAACTCGCGCCGGCGGCCCTCGGTGACGAGCCGGCCGAGCTCGGCGTTGTGATCGGTGAAGTACTGGAACGGCGTCCGCGCGTTCCACTCCTGGCCCATGAACAGGAGCGGCGTGTACGGCGTGAGCAGGAGCAGCGCCGACATCGTCCGGAAGGCCGCCGGGCTCACCTTGTCCCCGAGCCGGTCGCCGACCGCGCGGTTGCCGATCTGATCGTGGTTCTGGATGCAGTGCACGAACCGCGGCGGCGGCACCGGCGCGGCGGGCGTCCCGCGCGGCTTGCCCGAGTGCTTCGAGACCTGCCCCTCGTAGAGCCACCCCTTGCGGATCGTCGCGGCGATGTCCTCGGCCGTGCCCCGGTGATCCTCGAAGTAGCCGTCGCGATCGCCGGCGAAGAGCACGCGGAGCTCGTGGTGGAAGTCGTCGGCCCACACGCCGTCGAGGCCGTAACCGCCCTGCTCGACGGGCGTCACGAGGCGCGTGTCGTTGGTGCTGTCCTCGGCGATCACGACGACGCGCCGCCCCGCGCCGGCCGCCCGCGCGCGCTCGGCGATCTCCCGGAGGATGTGGGGCTCGGTGTCGTCCAGGATCGCGTGCGTCGCGTCGAGGCGGAGGCCGTCGATGTGGAAGTCGCGGATCCACATCTCGGCGTTCGCGATGGCGAGCGCGCGCACCTGCTCGGCGCCCTCGCCGTCGTAGTTCACCGCGTCGCCCCAGGGCGTCTTGTGGCGATCGGTGAAGTAGCGCTTCGCGTAGGCGCGGAGGTAGTTCCCGTCGGGGCCGAAGTGGTTGTAGACGCAGTCGAGGACCACCCCGAGCCCCGCGGCGTGGGCCGCGTCGACGAGGCGGCGGAGGCCCTCCGGGCCGCCGTAGGCCGCTGCCGGGGCGAAGAGATCGACCCCGTCGTACCCCCACCCGCGCTCGCCCGGGAAGCTCGCGACAGGCATGAGCTCGATGGCGGTGATCCCGAGCGCCCGCAGGTCGGCGAGCCGCCCGATGAGCGCGTCGAACGTGCCCTCCGGCGTCGCCGTGCCGACGTGCACCTCGTAGAGGACGAGATCCTCGAGCGCGACGCCCTTCCACCCCGCGTCGGTCCACGCGAACGAGGGGTCGTCGACCGCCGACGGGCCGTGCACGCCGAACGGCTGCGCGCGGGAGTAGGGGTCCGGGAACGGCCCCTCCCCGTCGATGCGCACCTTGTAGAGCGCGCCCGCCCCGAGGCCCGGCGCCGTCGCCTCGAAGTAGCCGCCGCCGGTGGGGGCCGCGGGCAGCGCGCCCGTGATCTCCTCGCCGTCCTTGCCGTAGGTGACGATCTCGATCCGATCGTGGTCGGGCGCCCAGACCCGGAAGCGGACCGCGCCGCCCTCGAGCCATGCGCCCATCGTGCGAATCGCCTTCATGTCACTGACCTCGCTGGGTCGCCCGCACGAGCAGGGCGACGGGAAAATCGGAGAGCACGCGGTCGAGCGGGAGCGCCGCGCCGTCCTTTGGCTCGGACGTCGCGACGGCATCGCGCGGCAAGGAAGCGGAAGGCGACGCCTCGATCTCGGCGCCGGTGAAGAGATCCGTGTAGAGGCCGGGCTCCACGTCGACGAAGGTCCCCGCCCACACCTTCCCCGTCGGCGGGGCACAGGCGCCGCCGAGCAGCCGCGCGCTGAACCGGGGCGCGATCACGACGGCCGAGCGCCCGTCCTTCGGGTCGCGGCGCGCGAAGGCGACGACGTGCGTCTCGCGCTCGCCGATCACGGCGCGCGGGGCGTAGGCCCCGTCGGCCCCGAAGAGCGCCGGGTGCCGCCGGCGCAGCTCGAGCGCCACGTGCGTGACGAAGAGCTTGATGCGGCCGTCGCGCGCCTCGGCGCAGAGCTCGCGCGCGAGCGCGAGGTCGCCGCCGTTCCACCGCGCGCGGATCTCCGCGAGCGCCTCCTCGCGCGACGCGTAGTCGACCGCGCGCCGGTTGTCGGGGTCGACCAGGCTGAAGTCCCACACCTCGTTGCCCTGGTAGATGTCCGGCACGCCCGGCGACGTGAGCTTCAGGAGCGTCTGCGAGAGCGAGCCCCACATGCCGTGGTAGGCGACCACGCGCGCGAGCGGCAGGAGCGCGCCCAGGACATCCGCGGACGCGATCGCCTTGCGCACGAACGCCTCGACGGCGGCGTCGTACTCGGGCTGCGCGTCGATCCAGGACGTGTTGACCTTCGCCTCCTTCGTGGCCTTGCGCATGTAGTCCACGAGGCGACCCGCGTAGGCCGAGAGCGCGTCGCCCTCGGGCGCCCGCGGGCCGCTGGAGGCGCCGAGGAGCGGCTCGATCGGCAGGCTCCCGAGGAGCGTCTGGTAGAAGAGGTACTCCTCGTTGCTGTCCGGCGCGAGGCGGCCCTCGATCTCGGCCTTGAGCGGCGCGGCCGCGGCGGCGGCGCGCTGGAGCGCCTCCTCCCAGGCGGACGGGATCTCCGAGAGCGCGCTGATGCGCGCGCGGACGTCCTCGCTCCGCTTCGTGTCGTGCGTCGACGTCGCGAGCATCGAGTACGGCCACGTCTTCTGCCGCTGCACGTTGGCGCGGTGGAACGCGAGCACGCTCGCGCCGTAGCGCTCGGGCTCGCCGCCGACCTCGTTGAGCGACACGAGCCGGTTGTAGATGTAGAACGACGTGTCCTCGAGCCCCTTGGCCATCACCGGCCCGGTGAGCTGCTGGAACTTCATCACGAACTCGCAGAAGTGGCGCCGGTCCTCCTCGCGGAAGAGATCCGGATCGAGCATCAGGACCGAGCGCACGAACGTGAAGATCGTGGCCTCCATCGTCGGGTTGCGCCGGCGCGCGAGGGCGATCGCGCGGCCGATCGCGACCCGGTCGTGGTCCGAGATCGTCGGCGTCCGCTCGTTGACGTACGTGCGGTAGACCGGGAAGCACGCGATCACCTCGCGCAGGGCGTCGTTGAGCGAGCCCAGGGTGAAGTCGCGGAAGCGGCGGTCGCGCTCGGTGAGCCGGTTCAGCGCGTGCGTGAGCACGTTGAGCTCGCTCGCCAGCGCCGTCCGCAGGATCACCTTCTTCTTCTCGTAGACGAGCGTGTCGAACTCCAGCCGATCGCCGATGAACCGCTCGTAGATCGCGGTCATCGACGCCTCGCTCGAGGAGTCGACGAAGAGCTCGCCCACCGCCGCGGTGAAGTCGTAGCCGCTCGTCCCGTGGATGGGCCACGCCTCGGGCAGCGTCTCGCCGCGGGCGAGGATCTTCTCGACGACGACGTACATCGGCCGCTCGATCGACGAGCCTTGCGCGCCGTGCGCCCCCCCGGCGCCCACGCGCTCCTCGATGGCCGCGCGGATCGCCGGCTCCAGCCTGGCGAAGCGGGCGGCGGCGGGCGGCCTCCGGCGCGCGTCGTCGAGGCTCCGCGGCTCGGGCTCGCCCGCGGCCTCGGCGAGGAAGCGGCGGCGGCAGCGCTCGACCAGGTAGCCCCGCTGCAGGTCCTCGAAGTAGCCGATCGGGTCCCACAGGCCGTCGGGGTGATCGATGCGCAGGCCGGTGACCTGGCCGCGCTCGCAGAGCTCGAAGACGAGCCGGTGCGCCTCGGTGAAGACCGGCCGGTGCTCCATCTTGATCGCCGCGAGCTCGTTGATGTCGAAGAACCGGCGGTAGTTGATCTCCTCGGCGGCGGTGCGCCAGAAGCTCAGCCGGTAGGCCTGCTCCTCGAGCATCGCCTCGAGCGCGTCGAAGCTCCGCGGATCGCCCGCCTTGCCGTTGATGCGCTCGACGCCCTCCGCCACCGCCGCCGCGACGTCGGGCGAGTCCGCGACGAGCGTCGCGAGCCGCCGCTTGAGGACCACCTTCTCGCGCCGCCGCTCGATCACCTTGGCCCGCTGCGTCTCCGTCCGCGGCGGCAGGTTGCGGAGCCCGGTCAAGATGCTCTGGAGCTCGAGGAGCGCGTCGTGCTCCTCGCCGAGCGCGGCGGTCAGGCCGGGCACGAGCGGCCCGATGACCATCCCGAACGTCCGCGGGTTCACCGGGAAGACGTGATCGAAGTACCGGAGGACGAACGCGCCGCTCTCGAACTCGATCTTGAGCTCGCCGCGCTCGAGCACGCGCCCGTAGTGG
Source organism: Sorangium sp. So ce296 (assembly GCF_051529605.1). Lineage (NCBI taxonomy): Bacteria > Pseudomonadati > Myxococcota > Polyangiales > Polyangiaceae > Sorangium > Sorangium sp. So ce296. The sequence continues at coordinate 10,435,100 of NZ_CP150325.1, read as the reverse complement.
TCGCCGAGCACGGGGAGCAGCACCTTGTGCTTGAGCTCCGTCTTGAGCGGCGCCCAGTCGATGTCGAAGAACGGCGCGTAGAGCGAGCTCGGGCCGTTCTCGAGGACGTCGTTCCACCAGGCGTTGTCGGAGGTGCCGACGCCCATGTGGTTGGGCACGAAGTCGAGCAGGAGGCCCATGCCGTGCGCCGCGAGCTCGCCCGTGAGCCGGTCGAGGTCGTCGCGGCCGCCGATCGCGGGGTTCAGCGCGTTATGATCGACCAGGTCGTAGCCGTGCAGGCTCTCCGGGCGCGCCTTGAAGAAGGGCGACGAGTAGAGATCGCTGACGCCGAGCGCGTCGAGGTAGGCGACCACGCGCCGCGCCTGCTCGAAGGTGAAGTCCTTGTTGAGCTGGACGCGGTACGTGGCGCGCGGCAGGCGCGGCGCCACGCCGTCGCACGCCGCCTCGACCAGCCGCGCCGCCTTGCGCGCCGCGCTGTCTGCCTGGCTGCTCATCTTCTGATCGTCCGACGCTTCCGTCATTCGTCGTGTGCCTCCGGCGCAGAATCTACTTCGAACAAGGCTTCGTGCAGGGTGCGATCTGTCAGGGTCGCCGCGCGATCCCGCGGCTCCGGATCGCCGATGAAGGAATAACCTGAGGCAACTAGGGAATGGCAGCAGAGCACGCCCGTGGCCGCCCGGACCTGCGCTGAGCCCAAGCGCCACTCGCCGGCGCGCCGTCGCGGCGCCCGTGCGGCGCGGCCGTCCTCGAGCTCGATTCGCGTCCGCTCCTCTTCGTCATGACAGGTCTTCATTCCGGTGTGCCGGCGCGGAGCGCTCCAGCCGATGTGTGGCTTTTCGTCTCAGTGACGTTTTGCCCCAAGGGCCGCCCTCACTGGCCATCGCCGCGTCGAGCGGCAATCGAAGGCGCGCGAGCATGGCGCGCCCTTGGCGAGCGCGCCATGCTCGCGCGAATGGAACAACGGCGTGGCGCGCCGAGCTGGCAAGAGATCCGGCACATGGCGCGCGAGCGGTTCGGCGTGAAGATCTTCCGGCCGGGCCAGCGTGAGCTCATCGAGGCGGTGCTCGCCGGGCGAGACGCCCTGGGGCTCCTGCCGACGGGGGCGGGCAAATCGCTCTGCTATCAGCTGCCAGCGCTCCTCCTGCCGCGCCCGGCCGTGGTCGTCTCGCCGCTCATCTCGCTGATGCAGGATCAGCAGGAGAAGCTGGCGCAGGCGGACATCCCTGCTGCAAAGCTCAACTCCACGCTGACCACGGCCGAGGAGCGGGAGGCGGCCCAGGGGATCCAGAGCGGCGAGCTCCCGCTCGTCTACGTGACGCCGGAGCGGCTCGAGAACCCGGAGTACATCGACCTGCTCCGGCGCTCGGGCGTGTCGCTCTTCGTGGTCGACGAGGCGCACTGCGTCTCGCAGTGGGGCCACGACTTCCGGCCTGCGTACCTCGGGCTCCGCGACGCGATCGCCGCGCTCGGGCGGCCGCCGGTGCTGGCCCTCACGGCGACGGCGACGCCCGAGGTGGCGAGCGACATCGTGGAGCAGCTCGGCATGCGGGCCGCGGCGGTCGTGAACACCGGCATCGACCGCCCGCAGCTGTCGCTCGAGGTGATCCGCACGCCGAACGAGGAGAAGAAGCGCGAGCGGCTCCTGCGCGTCCTCGAGGAGGAGCGCGGCGTCGGGATCGCGTACACGGCGACGGTCCGGACCGCGAACGATCTCCACCGGTGGCTCGCGGATCAAGGGATCTCGGTGGGCCGCTACCACGGGCAGATGCGCCCGAGGGAGCGGGAGGAGGCCCAGCAGCGGTTCATGGGCGACGAGTACCGCCTCATCGTCGCCACGAAGGCGTTCGGCCTCGGCATCGACAAGCCCGATATCCGCTACGTCGTCCACTACCACTTCCCCGACTCGCTGGAGAGCTATTACCAGGAGGCCGGGCGCGCCGGGCGCGACGGCCGCCCGGCCCGCGGCGTCCTGCTGTACCGCGTGGAGGACCGGCGCATTCAGGCGTTCTTCCTCGGGGGCAAGTACCCGCGCCCCGACGAGAGCTACCGAATCTACGAGACCCTGGGCCGCCTCGAGGCGCAGCGGGCCGAGGGCAAGCGGCGGGCGGGGGTGCCGGTGAAGGCGCTGGCGGAGGTCGCGGACCTGCCCGAGCGCAAGGTGAAGGTCGTGGTGGCGCTGCTCGAGGCCGCCGGCATCGTCGACCGGAGCCGCGGCGTGCGCCGGCTGCGCGACTTCGCCGACGAGGCGGAGCTCGACGCGTTCCTCAAGGCCTATGAAGAGCGGCGCGCGGGCGACCGCGAGCGGCTCGAGGCGGTGATGCGCTACGCCGAGAGCCCGTCGTGCCGGATGGCGGCCCTGAAGGCCTATTTCGAGGAGCCCGGCGAGGCCGCGGCCGGAGAGGGCGCGCCCGACTGCGGCCGCTGCGACAACTGCCGGCACACGGACGACTCGAACCGCGCCGTGGTCGACCGCCTGACGGCCGCCGCCGCGCCCTGAGCCCTCCGCCGCCGCGGCGGGTCCTCGCGGCGCCGCGCGCGGGGCATCGCCTCCGCTCTCCCCTCCTCCCCAATTCCTCCCAGATGCGATGACGCGCCGCTCGGCGCCCCGGCGCTGGCGCCCGCGACTTCCATGTCGAGAAGTTTCCTGTATCGGTGCCCGGCCGCGCTCCCTCGCCCGGTGGGAGGCCGAGGGCGCTAGGCGAGCTGCGATATGTTTGCAATGGCCCCGCCCGTGCGGGCGGTGCCAGACAAGCAGCGTTCGTCCTACAGAATCAGGAGATGCATTGATGACCAGCTCTTGGAGATTCGTCGCGCACTCAGACGCGCGGCGCAGGGCCCTTCAGTACGCGAAGCAGGCCGCGTCCGCAGACTGCTCGGTCCTCATCGTCGGGCCGACCGGAGCGGGGAAGGACATCCTCGCGCGCGACATCCACCAGCACAGCAGGCGCTCGAAGCACCGGCTCATCACGGTCAACTGCGCAGCGCTGACGCAGACGCTCTTCGAGAGCGAGCTGTTCGGCCACGTGCGCGGCGCCTACACCGGGGCGACGGCCTCGAAGCGCGGCGTCGTGGAGCTCGCCTCCGGGGGCAGCCTGTTCCTCGACGAGATCGGCGAGCTGCCGACGGAGGCGCAGGCGAAGCTCCTCCGATTCCTCGCGGACGGCTCGTTCTGGCCGGTGGGCGGCTGCGAGGAGAAGAGCGTGGACGTCCGCATCCTCGCCGCCACGAACCGCGATCTCGCCGCCGGGCTCGACACGACGTTCCGGTCCGACCTGTTCTTCCGGCTCAGCGTGTTCACGATCGTCGTGCCGCCGCCGAGCAGGGACGATCTGCGCGGCCTCACGCGGGTGCTCGCCGTGGAGATGAGCGAGCGCTACCGCGCGGCCGCCTCGGCGCGCGAGGTGAGCGCCCTCGGCGAGCTCGCGAGCAGCGGTGTTTACAGGGGCAATGTCCGGGAGCTCCGCAACGCCGTCGAGCGGTATTTCCTCGTGCGAGACCCGGAGCGGACCGTCGAGGAGAACTGGCGGGCCGCGTGCGCGCTCGACCTCCTGGCCCAGCAGGGCGAGCTCGCGGACGACGCCGCTACGGCCCCGCAGATTCAACCGCAGGAGATCGAGAAGCTCGACGATCTCCTGTTCTTGAAGTGCGCGAGGGAGACGAGGAGCGCGCGCGAGCTGTCGCGGAGGATGAACCGCTCGTTACCGTACGTTTACAGCCGCCTGGCAAAGCTCGGCATCAAGCCGAAGGACCTCCAGAGCGCCGACAGCCTCGAGCGCACCTCGGAGAAGATCCGCGCCTCGCTCGCCCCCTATCGCTCCACGTTTCTCCGGCTTCTTAAAGAGTTCTAACAAAAAGATCGCGCCCGCCCGATGCCATCCGCCGGAATGTCCCCACGGCGCGCTGGTACAGCGTTTGCGGTAGGGACGAACAACACGAAAACGACGAACAGGACGGCGAACGTCCCAACCGAAGGATGGAGGAGCGCATGCTGACTCTGGGCCTCGCCGGAGGCTTGGATCCCGTCTACGACTGCCGTTACGACGCGCCGCAATACTTCACGTACGACGCGGCGGCCGTGCTGGTCGAGGACGGGCAGGTGGTGGCCGCGATCGAGGAAGAGCGGCTGAACCGCGTCCGCCGGACGAACAAGTTCCCGTTCGACGCGCTGCGGGCCTGCCTGCGGCAGCGGGGCGTCGCCCTCAAGGACGTGGACCGGATCGCGTATTACTCGAGCGAGGAGACGGCCAATTTCCTCGTCGGGCGCCTGCGCGCGGCGTTCCCCGAGCTCGCCGGCGTCCCCGACGCGCGCGGCCTGCTCCAGGCGGCCATCCAGCGAGAGATGAAGTGCGCGATCGATCCGGAGAAGATCGTCTTCGTGCCGCACCGGCTGACGCACGCGGTGAGCGCGGCGGCGATGTCGGGCTTCGAGCGGTCGCTCGTCTACGTCATCGACAACGAGGGCGGGGTCTTCACCGGGACATCGACGCGCGGCGCCCGGTCGTGCCTCACGGAGCTCGCGGCCTTCTCGCCGCAGAAGTCGCTCGGCGAGCTGTGCCACCGCGCGATCCGAGCGCTCGGGTACAGCCCCTTCGAGGAGGCCGAGGCGATGGAGCTCGCCCCGCACGGCGACCCGGCCGTGCACCGCGCCGCGATGCGCGACGTGTACACGCTCCTGCCGGACGGCGATTACGACCTCGCGTTCCAGCGCCTCGCCGCCGTGGTCTCGAAGGCGCCGGGCAGGCTGCGCGGCGAGCCGGTCGAGCAGGCGCACAAGGACGTGATCGCCGCGCTCGAAGAGGCGCTCTCCGACATCGTGCTCCACGTGCTGCGCCACCACCGGACCGCGAGCGGCGTCCGGCGGCTGTGCCTGGCCGGAGGGGGCGCGCAGATCTGCGCCGTCAACTCCCGCGTCCTCGCGAGCGGCCTGTTCGACGAGGTGTTCGTCCAGCCCGCCGCGCACGACGCCGGCTGCGCCCTCGGGGCCGCGCTCTATGCGGCCGACGCGCCGCCGCGCCGCGCCGCGCTCGATCACGTGGCCTGGGGGACGGACCTCGGCACCGCCGACGCGCTGCTCCCCGCGCTGCGCCGCTGGGGCGCCTTCGTGACGGCGGAGCGCAGCGCCGCGCCGGCCCGCGAGGCCGCCGCGCTCATCGACGGCGGCGCGGCCGTCGGGTGGGCGAACGGCCGCTCGGAGATGGGGCTCGTGGCGCTCGGGCGCCGCGTGATCGTCGCGGATCCGCGGGACGAGCGGCGGCGGGCGGCGCTGAACGCGATGAAGCGGCGCGCGCCGCACCGGCCGATTTCGGTCGCGATGCTCGCCGAGGACGCGGCCGAGTGCCTGATGCTGCCGTGCCCGGCGGAGCAGCTCTGTTGGAAGAGCTTCGCCCTCCGCGTCCGGCACGAGCGCAAGGCGGCGCTCGCCGCGGCGCTGCACGAAGGCGGCACCGTCCGCGCGCGGGTGGTCCTCGAGGCGGCGGATCCCCGGTTGTTCGCGCTGCTCGGCGCGTTCAAGGAGCGCTCCGGGGTCGGCGCGCTGCTCGTGACGTCGCTCGACGACGGCGCGGAGCCGCCGGCCGAGACCGTCGACGACGTCGTCGCGCTGCTCCTCACGAGCGGCCTCGAGGCCGCCTTCGTGGACGACGTGCTCGTCCGCAAGAAGAGCGCGTCGGTCGAGGACAGGCTCGGCATGGCCGTGTCGCTCCCGCGCTCGACCCAGGTGGTCCGCACGCGCGGGTGGCACGACGGCGCGCGCCCGGGCGACGCGTGGGAGCTGCGGACGAGCTACGACCGCGGGCTCCGCCGCAAGATCTCGCGATCCGCGTACGACGTGCTGGCGAAGGCCGACGGGACCCGGCCCGTCGCGGCGCTGCCGGGCGGCGCGGGGGCCGAGGTCGCGGGCGAGCTCTGGGCCCTCTGGACGGAGCGGCTCATCCGGCTCGCGCCGGCCGAGCGCGGGTGAGGCGCGCGTGGCGCTCGTGAGGCGCGCGCGTGAGGCGCGCGCCGGCCGGACCGGGATCGCGGGGTTGAAACAGCACGGATGCAAGGAGAAGAGCGGTGAGCTCGAATGACATGATCATGGGCGCCGGGCGCCGGGCGCGCCCGCGGATCGACCTCGCGCGGCAAACGGAGCTCGCGGAGGACGCGCTGAAGAAGGCGCTCGCCGACAGGGATCTCCCGGCCTTCTACCGGGTGTTCCGGTCGACGGATCTGCCGTTTTTGGGGCTCGTCTACGAGGGGGACGCGGCGGGCCTGTTCCGCGCGTGCGCGCACGTGCTGCACCGGCTCGGGGGCGTCTCCCCGGCGGTCGCGCTCGCGGTGGAGAACCACTTTTACGTGAGCTCCGCGATAGCCACCTTCCCCATCGGCGACGACGAGCGGCTCGACGCGCGGCGGCGCGCGCTGCTCGCCGAGATCGTCGAGGAGCGCCGGCTCGTCGCCAACACGAACTCGCGGGTGCACGGAGACCGCGTGGGCGCGGTGGGGACGCGGGCCCGGAAGGTCGACGGCGGATACGTGGTGAGCGGCGCCGCGTCGTACACGTCGCTCGCGACCGAGGGGGATCTCCTCATCTTCACGACCGCGCTCGAGGAGGGCTTCCCCGCGGTCCTGATGACACGGCCGCGCGGCAACGCGGCGGTGGAGATCGGCCCTTACCTGTTCCCGGACGCGATGATCGACTCCGACACGCGCCGGATCGTCTTTCACGACCTCTTCGTGCCCGAGGAGGATTTCCTGCTCGGCGGCCAGGCGCCGGAGGTGATTCAGCTCCTCCTGTTCGAGATGGTCTGGCACCAGGCGCTGATTCCATCGCTCTACCTCGGCGCCGCGGCCCGGGCGATCGAGGAGTCGCGCCGGTTCCTCCGGACGGTCCGCGCCCGGGAGGGCGCGCCGCTCGCCGAGCTGGACGGCATGGTCGTCGACGTCGGGCGCCTCGTGATCCGCTACCGCGCCGCGTGCGCGGCGGTCCGCGAGGCGGGCGAGGCGATGGGCGCGATCCGCGGCGCGCGGGACCGCGCCGAGCGGCTCCCGGGGCTCTACGAGCTCGCCGGGGCGGCGAAGTACGGCGGGACGAGGTGCGCCGAGGAGATCGTCGCGGCGGCGCGCGGCATCGTCGGCGCGCGCGCGTACGCCGGGGACAGCGTCCTCGAGCGGCTGAGCAAGGAGGTCGTCTTCGGCCCGCTCGGACCGGAGGTGAACGCCGTCATCGAGCGCGCCCACGGGCGGCGCGCGCTCGGAGAGGGCGAGTTCGACGGCGCGGCGTCGTCGCCGTGGCTCGATGGCGCGATGAGCGCGAGCGGCAAGGAGGAGACATGCTGACGCTGGGGCTCTCAGGCGGGCTGAGCTTCGCCCACGAGGAGATGTACGACATCCCGCAGAGCTTCACGCACGACGGCGCGGCCGTGCTGGTGGAGGGCGGAGAGGTGGTCGCGGGGATCGAGGAGGAGCGGCTCAACCGCATCAAGCACTCCAACAAGTTCCCGATGGAGGCGATCCGCTTCTGCCTCGCCCGGCGCGGCGTCGACATCGACCGGGTGGACCGGATCGCGTTCTACGCGAGCGAGGAGTACTGCAACGCGCTCCTCGCGCGGGTGCGCCTCCTGACCGGCGGCGCGCTGCCGCGCATCGACGCGCGCACGCTGCTCGCGGCGAAGCTCGGCCAGGGCTTCGGGCGCCCGATCGACCGGGACAAGATCGTCTTCGTCCCGCACCACCAGGCGCACGCGGCGAGCACCTATCTCCTGTCGGGCTTCGACGACAGCCTGATCGTGGCGATCGACGGATCGGGAGACTTCCTGTCCGGGCTCGTGGCCGTGGGCTCGGGCGACCGGATCGACGTCCTGTCGACGATGGCAGAGTCGAAGTCGCTCGGGAACTTCTACGTCGCGGTGATCAACCTCCTCGGCTACGGCGTGTTCGACGAGTACAAGGTGATGGGACTCGCGCCGTACGGCGATCCCGCGCGGTACCGCGCGCAGATGAGCGCGCTCTACGCGCTCTTGCCGGACGGCGATTACGAGGTGTACCGCGACCGCGTGGGCGCGCTCGCGCAGGTGATCGAGGTGCGCCAGAAGGGCGGCCCGTTCACGCAGCAGCACCGCGACGTCGCGGCGTCGCTCCAGGAGGCGCTGGAGGCGATCGCGCTGCACGTGCTCCGCCACCAGCGCGAGGCGACGGGCAAGACGCGGCTGTGCCTGGCCGGCGGCGTCGCGCACAACTGCACGATGAACGGGAAGATCCTCTATTCGGGCCTGTTCGAGCGCGTCTTCGTGCAGCCGGCGGCGCACGACGCGGGCTGCGCGCTCGGGGCCGCGCTGCACACGAACCTCGCCGCGGGGGCGCTCACGTCGCGGCGGCGGCTCGAGCACGTGTTCTGGGGCAGCGACGTCGGCGAAGATGCGGAGATCGGCCGCGAGCTCGCCGGCTGGTCCCGCTTCGTCCGGAGCGAGCGCGCCGCGGATCTGCCGGGGCGCGTCGCCGACGTCATCGCCGGCGGGGCCGCCGTGGGCTGGGCGCAGGGCGGGTCCGAGTTCGGGCCCCGGGCGCTCGGACACCGCAGCATCCTGGCCGACCCGCGGCCGGCCGCGAACAAGGACCTCGTGAACGCGATGGTCAAGAAGCGCGAGGCCTACCGCCCGTTCGCGCCCGCCGTGCTGGCGGAGGACGCGCGCGAGTTCTTCGAGCTCCCGGCCGGAGAGGGCGAGTTCCCCTTCATGATCTTCGTGCTCAAGGTCCGGGAGGACAAGCGGAGCGTCCTCGGGGCGACGACGCACGTGGACGGCACGGCGCGCGTCCAGACGGTGTCGCAGCGGTCGAACCCGCGGTTTTACGGCCTCCTCAAGGCGTTCAAGGACCGGACCGGCGTGCCGGTGCTGCTCAACACCTCGTTCAACAACAACGTGGAGCCGATCGTCGACTCCGCGCACGACGTGGTGACGAGCTTCTTGACGACCGGGCTCCATTACCTCGCGATCGGCGACTACTTCGTCGAGAAGCGGCCGTGGACGTGGGAGGACCTCGCGACGCTCGCGCTCGAGATCCCGAGGCACGTCCGCGTGGACCAGATCCACAGGTTCGTCGCGATGGATCGCGCGGCCTCGGTCTTCGAGCTGCGGAACACGTACGACGCCGGCGCGCGGGCGAGCGTGTCGCCCGACGTGGGCGAGGCGCTGATGCGCGCGGACGGCGCGCGCTCGATCGGCGAGCTGCTCGCGGAGGCCGGCGCCGGCGAGCCCGCGCGCATGCAGAAGGCGGTCCTGGAGATCGAGGGGCTCTGGTCGCAGCGGCTCGTGTCGCTGCGCCCGAGAGAGGCCTAGTTCGTGGGTGCCTGTCCAGCGCCTTGAGGGTGGTAAAGCCTGCATGCTTCATCAAGAACAACTCCTCTCGCGGGCGGCCACGCTCGTCAGCATGCTCCGCGAGACGCCGGTCGTGCGGCTCGACCACGAGCGCCTCGAGCTCTTCGTCAAGCTCGAGTACTGCAGCGCGGTCGGGAGCATCAAGGACCGCCCCGCGCTCTGGATCCTGAAGTCGGCGATCGAGCGCGGCGAGATCGACCCGCGGACGACGGTGGTGGAGTCGTCGTCCGGCAACTTCGCCATCGCGCTCGCCGCGTACGCGCAGCTCCTCGGGCTCGACTACATCCCCGTGATCGATCCCCACATCTCCGCGGTGAACGAGCACGTGCTCCGCTCGCTCTGCGCGCGGGTCGTGAAGGTCGAGGAGCGGGACGACACGGGGGGGTTCCTCAAGACGCGGCTCGCCCGCGTGCAGTCGCTCTGCGCCTCGCTCCCGAGGGCCTACTGGCCCAACCAGTACAAGAACCCCGACGGGATGATGGCCCATTTCCACACGACGGGCCGGGAGATCTGCGAGGCGTTCACGGAGCTCGATTTCGTGTTCGTCGCCGTGAGCTCGGCGGGGACGGTCGCCGGGCTGTCGCGGCGCCTGAAGGAGCACTTCCGCGGGGTGAAGATCGTCGCGGTGGACGCCGAGGGGTCGGTGATCTTCGGCGGACCGCCGCGGCCGCGCCGCATCCCGGGGATCGGCGCGGGGGTCGTGCCCGACCTCCTGCGAGAGGCGCTGATCGACGACGTCGTGATCGTCCCAGAGGTGGAGTCGATCGCCGCGTGCCGGACGATGCTCGACCGCCACCGGCTGCTCGTCGGCGGCTCGACGGGGACGGTCTACGCGGCGATCCAGCGCTATTTCGGCCGGGCGACCGGCCTCACGAGGCCGAGGGTCCTGTTCCTCTGCGCGGACCGCGGCGTGCCTTATCTCGACACCGTTTACAACCCTGCGTGGGCGTCGCGATACGCCGAGGGATGATCGATGCGCTTTGGTGTGGTCTCTGGCAATGTCATCCGTCGCCTCATCGAGGAGAGCCCCGAGGAGTGCGTCGAGGCGGTCGAGGGCGCGTACCTCGCCGGCCACCGCGGTGAGGTGGTCTGTCCGAACAGCTATTTCCTCCGCTTCCCCGACCGGCCGGACGCGCGGATCATCGCGCTCCCGGCCCACCTCGGCGGCGGAGAGCCCGTGTCGGGGATCAAGTGGATCGCCAGCTATCCGGCGAACGTCCGGCAGGGCATCCCCCGGGCGTCGGCGGTGATCGTCCTGAACCGCGCGGACAATGGGTATCCGTTCGCGTGCCTCGAGGGATCGATCATCTCGGCGGCGCGCACCGCGGCGTCCGCGGTCTCCGCGGCGGCGGCGCTGTCCGGGGGGCGGCGCGCGCGCTCGCTCGGAATCGTCGGGACCGGGCTCATCGCCCGGTACGTGGTCTCGTTCCTGTCGCGCCTCGGCTGGGAGATCCCCGAGGTGCTCCTGTTCGACACGAACCCCGCCGAGCCCGAGCGGTTCCGCGCGGCCGCCTTCGGGCCGGACGAGCGCCGCGAGATCCGCGTCGCGAAGGACCTGGAGACCGTGGTGCGGCGGAGCGATCTGCTCGTCTTCACGACCTCGGCGGCGACGCCGCACGTCCACGACGCGGGCTGGTTCTCCCACAACCCGGTCGTGCTGCACCTGTCTCTGCGCGACCTGTCGCCGAGCATCGTCCGCTCCTCGTTCAACGTGGTCGACAGCGTCGAGCACGTGCTGAGCGCCGGCACCTCGCTCCACCTGGCAGAGCAGGAGTCCGGCCGGCGCGACTTCGTCACGGGGACGATCGCCGAGGTGCTCCTCGGGCGGTGCGCGGCACCGCGGACGAGGCCGATCGTGTTCTCGCCGTTCGGGATGGGGATCCTCGATCTCGCGGTGGCGCGGTGGGCCTACGCCCGCGCCGAGGCCGCGGGCGACGTGACGTGGATCGACGACTTCTTCGACATGACGCGCTGACGCCGGGCGGGCTTCGCAGAGGGCGAGAGAGCGCGGGAGCTTTTCGATGAGCGGTGTTTTGGTGGGTGATCTGGATCGCTGCGCGACCCTGGTGGATCTCCTTCGGCTGCGCGCCGAGGCCCAGGGCGATGCCCTGGTGTTCCGGTTCCTGACGACCGGAGACGTGGACGGCGGCGCCGAGGCGTGGACGTACCGCGATCTCCACGTCCGCGCGCTGGGCATCGCGGCGTCGCTCCAGGCGGCCGGGGGCGCCGGAGAGCGCGCGCTGCTCCTCTACGCGCCGGGGCTCGACTTCATCGCGGCGTTCATGGGCTGCGTCTACGCCGGCGTCATCGCGGTCCCCACGTACCCGCCGAACCCCGCGCAGATGGCTCGCACCCTGCCGCGGCTCCGCGCGATCGCCCGCGACGCGGGCGCGAGGTTCGTCCTCTCGACGGCGATGATCGCCTCCATGGCGGAGGCCCTCGGGCAGCAGGCGCCGGAGCTCGGACAGCTCCGCTGGATCGCCACCGACGCGCTCGAGCCCGGCGCGGCCTCGGCGTGGAGGCCGCCGGCGATCTCCGGGGAGACGCTCGCGTTCCTCCAGTACACGTCCGGCTCCACCGGGCACCCGAAGGGCGTGATGGTGAGCCACGCGAACGTGATGGCCAACGAGCGCGCCATCCTCGCCGGCTTCGAGCACGACGCGGGCTCGTCGGGCGTCGGGTGGCTGCCGCTCTTCCACGACATGGGGCTGATCGGCAAGGTGCTGCAGCCGATCTTCGTCGGCTTCCCGTGCACGCTGATGTCGCCGCTCGCGTTCCTGGAGCGGCCGATGCGGTGGCTCAAGGCGATCTCGCGCTTCCGCGCCACGACGAGCGGCGGGCCGAACTTCGCCTACGACCTCTGCGCGCGCAAGGCGACGCCCGAGGACCTGGCGGCGCTCGACCTCCGCTCCTGGACGGTGGCGTTCAACGGCGCGGAGCCGGTCCGCGCCGAGACCCTGGACCGGTTCGCGGCCACGTTCGCGCCGTGCGGCTTCCGCCGGGAGGCGTTCTACCCGTGCTACGGGCTCGCCGAGGCGACGCTGTTCGTCTCCGGGGGCCTCCGCGCCGCGCCGCCCGCGTGCGTGAGCGTCGACGCCGGCGCGCTCGCGCGCGGGGTCTCGCTCGAGGTGGACCCGGCGTTGGCGGGCGCGCGGCGGCTCGTGTCGTCCGGGGCGCCCCGGGCGCGCGTGGCCGTCGTGTCGCCGGAGGGCGGCGAGCGCGTGGCGGACGGGCACATCGGCGAGATCTGGGTCGCCGGCCCGAGCGTCGCCGGCGGGTACTGGGGCCGCGCCGAGGAGACGGCGCGCACGTTCGGCGCGCGCCTCGCGGGCGACGACGCCACGCCGTACCTGCGCACCGGGGATCTCGGGTTCCTCGCGGGCGGAGAGCTGTTCGTCACCGGGCGCATCAAGGACCTCATCGTCATCCGCGGGCGGAACCTGTACCCCGACGACATCGAGCGCACGGTGGAGGCGGCGCACCCGCGCGTTCGCCCCGGCTGCTGCGCGGCGTTCTCGATCGAGGTCGGCGGGGAAGAGCGGCTCGGGATCGCGGCCGAGATCGACGCGCGGGGCGGGGGCGAGCCGCCGCCGGACGCGGTGGAGGCGGTGCGGTCCGCCGTCGCCAGGGAGCACGACGTGCAGCCGCACGCGGTGCTGCTGCTCCGGCCGCGCACGATCCCGAAGACGTCGAGCGGCAAGATCCAGCGGCACGCGTGCGCCCAGGGGTTCCGCGACGGGACGCTCGAGGCGCTGGTCGCGTCGCTGTCCCCGGAGGCGCCGGCCGGCGCGGCGGCGGAGCCGGCGCGGCCGGCGGCAGATCCGGCGCGGATGCTGCGGCTCGCGCTGCGCGCGGTGCCCGCCGCGGGGAGGGCGGCCCTGCTCGTCGAGGCGGCGCGCGAGGAGCTCGCCCGGCTCGCCCGCGTGGACGCCGGGAGCATCGCGCCGACCTCGAAGCTCATGGCGCTCGGGCTCGACTCGCTGGCGAGCATCGAGCTGCAGGCGCGCTTCGAGGACCTGCTCGGTGTCCCGGTGCCGGCGCAGCTGCTCTGGCAGGCGGCCACGGTCGAGGAGCTCGCGGCGGCGCTCGCGGGGGCGCTCGAGGCGCCGGCGCGGGCCGAGTCGCCCGCCGCGCCGCCCGCGGCGGCGGGGGAGCCGGTCGAGCTCTCGTCCCACCAGCTCCGCCTCTGGTTCTTCTGCAAATTCGCGCCGGAGAGCCCGCTCTATCACGTGGTGTTCGGCGCGCGGATCGTCGGCGCGCTCGATGAGGCGAAGCTCGAGGAGAGCCTCGCGGCCGTGGTCCGCCGGCATCCGGCGCTGCGCACCGTGTTCCGCGAGATCGGCGGGGAGCCGCGGCAGATCGTGCTCCCCGAGGTGGCGGTGCCCCTCGCCCGCGCGCGCGTCGAGGCGGCGGGGGCCGAGGAGCGCCTGCGCGCGCTGGCCGCCGAATGGGGGCAGCGGCCGTTCGCGCTCGAGGAGGGGCCGCTGACGCGGGTGTGCCTGGTCTCGCTCGGCGAGCGCCACCACGTGCTGCTCTTCGCGCAGCACCACCTCGTGACCGACGGCCGATCGATCGAGGTGCTCGTGCGCGACCTCGCGGCGGCCTACGCCGCGCGCGCGGCCGGCCGCGCCGGAGCGGCGCTGGGGCCGGCCCCCGGGTACGACGGCTACGCGCGCGCGCAGCGGGTCGCGCTGGCGCGCATGGACGCGGAGCGGGCGCACTGGAAGGCGAAGCTCGAGGGGCTGCCGCGGCTCGATCTCGGCGCCGAGCGACGGCGCCCGGCGGCGTCGCCCTTCGCCGGCGGGACCGTCCGGTTCTCGCTGTCCGCGCCGCACGTCGAGGCGGCGCTCGCCGCCGCGCGGGCGGAGAACGCGACGCTCTTCGTCGCCCTCGCCGCCGTGTACGCGGCGCTGCTCCACCGCACGACCGGGCAGGAGGACTTCGGGATCGGCGTCGTCGTCGCCAACCGGAGCCGCCCCGAGCACCAGGAGATCGTCGGCTTCTTCGCGAACACGGTCGTCCTGCGCGTCGATCTCTCCGGCAGGCCGACGTACCGCGAGCTCGTCCGCCGCGTGCGCCGGACCATGGCCGAGGCGATGGAGCACGCCGAGCTGCCGTTCGACGAGGTCGCGCGCGCCGCCGGCGCCGGGCGCCCGGGCGAGCGGGACGCGCTGGTCCAGGCGAGCTTCGTGCTGGAGAGCGTCTCGGAGCCGCCCGCGGGCGCCGAGGGGGCGCTGTGGCGCCCCGTGCTCTGGTCGCCGGACGGGGCCGTGGAGGGCACCGCGAAGTTCGACCTGGGGCTCAGCGTGGCCCGCTTCGATGGCGAGCGCGGCGAGCTCGCGGCCGCGCTCGAGTACCGCGAGGATCGCTTCGCGCGCGACGAGATCGAGCGCATGGCCGGCCACCTCGAGGTGCTCCTCCGCTCCGCCGCCGAGGATCCGGACCGGCCGATCGACGAGCTCGCGCTGCTCCCGCCGGACGAGGAGCGGTACCTGATCGCGGGCTGCAACGACACCGCGTCGCCCGTCCCGGAGGGCGTCTGCTTCCACGACCTCTTCCGGCAGCAGGCCGCCCGCACGCCCGACCGGCTCGCCGCCGCCTGCGGCGACCTCCGGCTCTCCTACGCGGAGCTCGACCGCCTCTCCGATCAGGTGGCGCGCGCGCTCGCGGCGCGCGGCGTCGGCCCGGATCGCCTTGTCGCCCTGCTGACGCGCCGCGATCTCGATTTCCTGGTGCTCGCGCTCGGGGCCTTCAAGGCGGCGGGCGCGTACGTGCCGCTCGACCCGGCGCACCCGGCGCGGCGCAACGCCGACATCCTCACGCGGGCGGGCGGCCCTCCCCTCCTCGTGGGCGACGCGATCCCGGGCGCGCTGCGGGACGAGATCGTCGCCGCGTGCGCCGCCGCGCCCGAGGCGCTCTCGGCGGGCGAGCTGCTCGCCGAAGGCGCGGCCGCGCCCGACGAAGCGCCTGCCCGCGCGCGGCCGGAGCACCTCGCCTACGTCATCTTCACGTCGGGATCGACCGGCGCGCCCAAGGGCGCGATGGTCGAGCACCGGGGGATGCTGAACCACCTCTTCGCGAAGGTGCGCTCCCTCGGGCTCGGACCGTCGGACGTCGTCGCGCAGACCGCGCCGGTCAGCTTCGACATCTCGGTGTGGCAGCTGCTCTGCGCCCTGCTCGCGGGCGGGACGTGCCGGCTCGTGCCGGACGAGATCGCGACCGACCCGGCGCGCCTCCTCGAGGCCGTGGGCGACCTCGGCATCACCGTCCTGGAGATCGTGCCGTCGCTCCTGCGCGGGGCGCTCGACGAGCTGGAGTCGCGCCCGAGCTTCCGGCCGCGCCTCGAGGGCCTGCGGTGGCTCGTCCTCACCGGCGAGGCGCTCCCGCCCGATCTCGCGCGGCGGTGGCTCGCGCTCTTCCCGCAGATCCCGCTGATGAACGCCTACGGCCCGACGGAGTGCTCGGACGACGTCGCCCAGCACGTCCTCGCCGAGCCCCCGCCCGAGGACGCGGCGTACGTGCCGATCGGCCTCCCGATCCAGAACACGCAGCTCTACGTGCTCGATCGGCGGCGGCGGCCCGTGCCGCTCGGCGTCGCCGGCGAGCTCTACGTCGGCGGCGACGGCGTCGGCCGGGGCTACCTCCACGACCCCGAGCGCACCGCGGCGGCGTTCCTGCCGGATCCGTTCGCGCCCGGCGCGGGCGCGCGCCTGTACCGGACGGGCGACCTGGTGCGGCGCCTGCCGGGCGGCGAGCTCGTGTTCCTCGGGCGGATCGACCACCAGATCAAGCTCCGCGGCTTCCGCATCGAGCTCGGCGAGATCGAGGCGGCGACCGCGCGGTGCGCGGGGATCCGCGATGTCGTCGTGGTCGCCCGCGAGGACGCGCCGGGCGACCCGCGGCTCGTCGCGTACGTGGTCCCGGAGGCCCCGTCGTTCGATCCGGGCGCCCTCAAGGAGCAGCTCTCGTCGCGCCTGCCGGCGTACATGATCCCGGCGGCGATCGTCCCGCTCGACGCGCTCCCGCTGAGCGCGAACGGCAAGGTCGACCGCAAGGCGCTGCCCGCGCCCGCGTGGGGCGCCGCGGGCGATCTCGCGGCGCGGACGGCGCCGCGCACCGGCCTCGAGCAGGCGATCGCCGAGGTGTGGCGCGCCGTCCTCGGGGTCGAGCGCGTCGGCGCGCACGACGACTTCTTCGCGATCGGCGGGCACTCGCTCTCGGCCACCCGCGCGGCGGCCCGCCTGCGCGACGTGCTCGGCGTCGACGTCGCCGTCCGGTGGATCTTCGAGGCGCCGACCGTCGCCCGGCTCGCCGCGCTCGTCGAGCGGCAGGCCCAGGGGGGCGCGCGCCCTGCGCCCCGGCCGATCTCGCCGACGCCGCGCGAGGGCGAGGTGGCGCTCTCGTTCGCGCAGCAGCGGCTCTGGTTCCTCGATCAGCTCGAGCCGGAGAGCGCCACGTACAACGTGCCGGCGGCGCTCCGCCTGCGCGGCGCGCTCGACCCGGAGGCGCTCGGCCGCGCGATCGCGGCGGTGGTCCGGCGGCACGAGGCCCTGCGCGCCACGCTGCACGCCGTCGACGGCCGCCCGGTCCAGCGCTTCCACGGCGCGCCGGAGGCGTGGCCCCTCCCCCTCGTCGACCTCTCGGGGCTCCCCGCGCCCGAGCGGGAGGCGTCCGCGCGGCGCCGCGCGTCGGAGGAGGCCGCGAGGCCGTTCGATCTCTCGCAGGGGCCGCTCCTGCGCGCGGCGCTCTTCCGGCTCGCGCCCGACGACCACGTGCTGCTCGTCACGCTCCACCACATCGCCTCGGACGGGTGGTCGCTCGGCGTGCTCGCGGGCGAGCTCACCGCGGCCTACGAGGCGTTCGCGCGCAAGGAGGAGCCGCGGCTCCGCCCGCTGCCGATCCAGTACGCCGACTACGCCGCCTGGCAGCGGCAGGAGCTCACCCAGGACCTGCTCCAGGCCGAGCGGGAGGTCTGGCGCCGCCGGCTCGACGGCGCGCCGCCGCTGGAGCTGCCCACGGACCGCCCCCGCCCCGCGGCGCGCTCGTCCCGCGGGCGCACGCACCGGTTCGAGCTGCCGCGCGACCTCACCGCCGCGCTCCGGCGCCGGAGCCAGGAGCTCGGGGCCACGCTGTTCATGACGCTCCTCGCCGGCTTCGAGGCGCTGCTCCACCGCTACAGCGGCCAGGAGGACTTCTGCGTCGGCACGCCGGTGGCGGGCCGCGGGCGGGCCGAGATCGAGCCGCTCATCGGGCTGTTCGTCAACACGCTCGTCCTGCGCGCGCGGCTCGACGGCGACCCGAGCTTCGAGGAGCTCGTCGGCCGCGTGAAGGCGGACGCGCTCGAGGCGTACGCCCACCAGGATCTCCCCTTCGAGCTCGTCGTCGACGCGCTCGCCGTCGAGCGGGATCTCCGCCGGAACCCGCTGTTCCAGGTGATGTTCGCGCTCCAGAACGTCCCCCCGCCCGCGCTCTCGCTGCCGGGCGTCGAGGTGTCGCCGGTCGAGCTCGACGTCGAGCAGGCGCGGTTCGACCTGACGCTCTTCCTCACCGAGACCGGCGACGTCATCGAGGGCGCCCTCGAGTTCGATCTCGACCTGTTCGACCCCGCGACCGTCGCGCGGCTCGCGGGGCACTACGAGACGATCCTGCGCGCCGCCGCCGCGGCGACGTCGGCGCGCGTGGGCGAGCTCCCGCTCCTCACGCCGGCCGAGCGGAACGAGGTGCTCGTCTCGTGGAACGCCACGAGCGCGCCGCCGCCGCCCGCCGCGTGCCTGCACGAGCTCTTCGACGCGCAGGCCGAGCGGTCGCCCGACGCCGTGGCCGTGGTCTCCGACGGCGGCGAGCTCACGTACGGCGAGCTCCGCCGCCGCGCCGACGCGCTCGCGCAGCGCCTGCGCGCGCTCGGGGTGGGGCCCGAGGTGCGCGTGGGCCTGTGCGTGCGGCGGACGCTCGACCTGGTCGTGGCGCTCTGGGCCATCTTCAAGGCCGGCGGCGTCCACGTGCCGCTCGACCCGGGTTACCCGCGCCAGCGGCTCGCGGTGATCCTGGAGGACGCGGCAGCGCACCTGCTCGTGACCGAGCGCGCGCTCTCGGGGCTCGTGCCGGCCGGGTCGTCCGAGGTCCTGCTGCTCGACGAGATCGCGGCGGACGAGGCCGCCGCGCCGCTCGCCCCGCTCGCCCCCCTCGAGCCGGGGCGGCCGGACCAGGCGGCCTACCTCATCTATACCTCCGGCTCGACGGGCCGGCCCAAGGCCGTCGTGATTGAGCACCGCCAGGCCGTCGCGCTCGCGTGGTGGGCGCGGCGGGCGTTCTCGGACGAGGAGCTCGCCGGCGTGCTCGCGTCCACGTCCACGTGCTTCGACCTCTCGGTCTTCGAGCTCGTCGTGCCGCTCTGCTGGGGCGGCAAGGTCGTCCTCGCCGACAACGCGCTCGCGCTGCCCGCCCTCCGGCGCGCCGGCGAGGTCACGCTCCTCAACACCGTGCCGTCCGCCGCGGCGGCGCTGCTCGCGGCCTCGGGCATCCCCGCCTCCGTGCGGACCGTGTGCCTCGCCGGCGAGCCGCTCCGCGCCTCGCTCGCGCGCGACGTGCTCGCGCTGCCGCACGTCGGCCGGCTCCTCAACCTCTACGGCCCCAGCGAGACCACGACGTACTCGACCGGCGCGACCGTCACCGCCGACGCGCGCCCCACGATCGGCCGGCCGATCGATCACACCCAGGTCTACGTGCTCGACGCCCGCAGGCAGCCGGTGCCCGTCGGCGTGGCCGGCGAGATCTACATCGCCGGCGCGGGCGTCGCGCGCGGCTACCTCGGGCGCGACGAGCTCACGGCCGAGCGGTTCGTCCCCTGCCCGCTCGACGAGGCCCGCGGCGCGCGCATGTACCGCACCGGCGACCGCGCGCGCTGGCTCGCGAGCGGCGAGCTCGAGTACCTCGGCCGTCTCGATCACCAGGTGAAGATCCGCGGCTTCCGCATCGAGCCGGCGGAGACCGAGGCCGCGCTCGCCGCGCACCCGGACGTCCGTGAGGCGCTCGTGCTCGCGCGCGACGACGGCCCCGCCGGCCGCTGGCTCGTCGCCTACGTCCTCGCCCGGCGGCCGCTCGACGCCGAGGCGCTGCGGGCGTTCGTCGCCGAGCGGCTCCCGGAGCCCTTCGTCCCGTCCGCCTTCGTCGAGCTCGACGCCTGGCCGCTCAACCCGAACGGCAAGGTCGACCGCAAGGCGCTCCCGGCGCCCAGCCGGCCCGCCCCCGCGGCCCTCCCGGAGCGCGCGCCGGCGACGCCGACCGAGCAGGCCCTCGCTGGCGTGTGGGGCGAGGTCCTCGGCCGAGACGGCCTCGGGACGACCGACGACTTCTTCGCGCTCGGCGGCCACTCGCTCCTCGCCGTGCAGGTCGTCGCGCGCGCGCGGCGCCTGTTCGGCGTCGACCTGCCGCTGCGCGCCGCCTTCGACGCGCCGACGATCGCCGCCCTCGCCGAGCGCATCGATCGGGCGAAGCAGGACGGGCGCCGCGCCGCGCCCCGGCCGCTCCGCCCGGCGCACCGCGGCGCCGACGCGCCGCTCTCCCCCGCCCAGCAGCGCCTCTGGTTCGTCGAGGCGCTCCAGCCGGGCACCGCGGTCTACAACATGCCGATCGGGGTCATGCTCCGCGGCCCGCTCGATCGCGCCGCGCTCGCGCGGAGCCTCGAGCAGATCGTCGCGCGCCACGAGGTGCTGCGGACCCGGTTCGAGGTGCGCGGCGGCCAGCCGATCCAGGTCGTGCTCCCCGAGGCCCGGATCGAGCTGCGCCACGTCGACCTGTCCCGCGTCCCGCCGCAGGACCGGGCGCGGGCCGCGCGGCGCGCGGCGGAGGAGGAGGCGCGCCGGCCGTTCGACCTCGCCGCGGGCCCGCCCCTCCGCGCGGCGCTGTTCCGCCTCGCCGACGAGGAGCACGCGCTCCTCGTCACCGCGCACCACGTCGCCTGCGACGGCGGCTCGATCCCCGTCCTGCTCCGCGAGCTGTCCGCCTGCTACGAGGCCGCGCGCGCGGGCCGCGCGCCGGACCTGCCGCCCCTCCCGGTGCAGGTCGCCGACGTCGCGATCTGGCAGCGCGCCCAGGCCGACGCGTGGCGCGGCCAGCTCGAGTACTGGAAGCGCGCGCTGGCCGACCTCGAGCCGCTGGAGCTCCCCACCGACCGGCCGCGCGGCGGCGCCCTCTCCCACCGCGGCGACACCGTCCCCGTGCGCCTGTCCGCGCCGCTCGTCGAGGCGCTCCGCGCCCTCGGCCGACGCGAGGGGGCGACGATGTTCATGGTGCTCCTCGCCGGCTACGTCGCCCTCCTGCACCGGTACACGGGCCGCGCCGGCGTGGCCGTCGGCTCGCCGACCGGCGGGCGCACGCAGGTCGAGATGGAGCCGCTCATCGGCTTCTTCGTGAACATGCTCGTCCTCCGCGTGCGCGTCGACGACGACCCCACGTTCGCCGAGCTCGTGCGGCGGGTCCGGCAGGTGACGCTCGAGGCCCAGGAGCACCAGGACGTCCCGTTCGAGCAGGTGGTGGACGCCCTTCAGGTGAAGCGCGACCTCGGCCGCACGCCGCTCTTCCAGGCCGCCTTCGCGTTCCAGGGCGCGCCGGAGCGGCCGCGCGCGCTCGGGGGGCTCGAGGCCTCGCCGTTCGAGGTCGACACCGCGACCGCGAAGTTCGACCTCCTGCTCGCGCTGGAGGAGGGCGAAACGGACATCTCCGGCGGCATCGAGTTCAGCGCCGAGCTGTTCGATAGGTCCACGATCGAGCGCTGGCGAGGCCACCTCGAGGCCCTGCTCGCGGCGAGCGCCGCGCGGCCCGAGCTGCGCGTCAGCGACCTGCCGCTGCTCGGCCGCGAGGAGCGCGATCTCGTCGTGCGGACGTTCAGCGACGGCGGCGCGGCGCAGCCCGCCCCTCAGGCCGCGTGCGCGCACCGCCTGTTCGAGGCGCAGGCCGGCGCGGCCCCCGAGCGGACCGCGCTCCTCTTCGAGGGCGCGGCGGTGAGCTACGGCGAGCTGAACCGCCGGGCCAACCAGCTCGCGCACCACCTCCGCGCCCGCGGCGTGCGGCGCGGCGCGCTGGTCGGCGTGTGCATGCCGCGCTCGCCCAACATGATCGTGGCGCTCCTCGCGGTGCTGAAGGCCGGCGGCGCGTACGTGCCGCTCGACCCGACCTACCCGCGCGATCGGCTCGCCTTCATGTTCGAGGACGCGCGCCCCGCGCTGCTCATCGCCCAGCCGGAGCTCCTCGAGGCGCTGCCCGCGGCGCTGCCTCCGGTCGTGCGGCTCGACGAGAGCGAGCCCGCCTTCCCCCACGAGCGGGCCGACGATCCGGACGCCGGCGCGCTCCCCGAGGACCTCGCCTACGTCATCTACACCTCCGGCTCGACGGGGCGCCCCAAGGGCGTGCTCATCGAGCACCGCTCGCTCTCCGCCTTCGCCGAGGCGCAGCGCAAGCAGCTCGGCGTCGAGCCGGGGACGCGCGTCCTCCAGTTCACCCGGCTCAGCTTCGACGTCTCCGTGATGGAGATCTTCGTGCCGCTCTCCGCCGGCGGCGTCGTCTGCCTCGCGCGCGCCGAGGCGCTCATGCCCGGGCCCGGGCTCATCGATCTCCTGCGCCAGGAGCGCATCCAGATCGCGATGCTGACGCCCTCGGCCCTCATGGCGGTCGGCTTCGACACGCTCCCCGACCTGCGCGTCCTGTGCGTCGCCGGCGAGGTGTGCCCGGTGGAGCTGCCGCGGCGGTGGGCGCGGGGCCGGCGGTTCCTCAACGGCTACGGCCCCACCGAGGCCACGGTGCTCGCGACGTCGGCCGAGTACACCGCCGACGTCGCGCGGCCCACGATCGGCCGCCCGCTGCCGAACACGCAGGTCTACGTGCTCGACGGCCGCGGCCAGCCGGCGCCCGTCGGCATCCCCGGCGAGCTCCACATCGGCGGCGTCGGCCTCGCGCGCGGCTACCTGAACCGCGACGACCTCACCGCCGCCCGCTTCGTGCGCGCGGCGTTCCCCGAGGCCGAGGGCGCGCGGCTCTACCGCACGGGCGACCTCGTGCGGTGGCTGCCGAACGGCGAGATCGACTTCCTCGGCCGCCTCGACGAGCAGGTCAAGATCCGCGGCTTCCGGATCGAGCTCGGCGAGATCGAGGCCGTGCTCGCGTCCCACCCGGACGTGGCCGAGGCGGCGGTGGTCACCCGGGAGCACGCGCCCGGCGACGTGCGGCTCGCGGGCTTCTTCATCCCGCGCGGCGGGCGCGCCGACGCCGACGCGCTGCGCCGCTTCCTCGCCGCTCGGCTGCCCGACTACATGGTCCCGCCGGCGCTCGTGCCCGTCGAGCGGTGGCCGCAGACGCCGAGCGGCAAGATCGATCGCCGGGCGCTCGCCGCGTCCGCGCCCGCGGCGCTCGCGGCGCTCGCGGAGGGCGCGCGCGTGCCGCCGCGGACCCGGCTCGAGCTCGAGCTCTGCGCCCTGTTCGAGGAGCTCCTCGGCGCGCCCGGCGTCGGCGTGACCGACGACTTCTTCTCGCTCGGCGGGCACTCGCTGCTCGCCGTGCGGCTCATGACCGAGATCCGCGGCCGCTTCGGCCGCGATCTGCCGCTCACCAGCCTCTTCCGCGCGCCCACGGTCGAGGGCCTCGCGGCGCTCCTGCGCGACGGGGGCGGCGCGCCGCCGGGCCGCGCCTCGGTCGTGGTCCCGCTCCACACGCGGGGCGCGCGCCCGCCGCTCTTCTTCGTGCACCCCGTGGGCGGCAACGTCCTCTGCTACGCCGACCTCGCCGCCGCGCTCGGGGACGAGCGCCCCTTCTACGGCATCCAGTCGTACGGGCTGGAGACCCCCCCACGGCCGCTCGGCAGCGTCGGCGAGATGGCCGAGGCGTACTGCGAGGAGCTCCGCCGCGTCCAGCCCGAGGGGCCGTACCTCCTCGGCGGCTGGTCGATGGGCGGCGTCGTGGCCTTCGAGATGGCCCGCGTCCTCGAGCGCGGCGGGCGCCGCGTGGCCGCCGTCGTCCTCCTCGACGCGTACCTGCCGCCGTTCGACGAGCCCGGCGACGAGCTCCCGCCGATCGCGCAGCTCGCCGCGGATCTCGCGGGGATCTCGGGCGCGTCGGCCGCCGCGGCGCTCGCCGAGCTGGGCGACGGCGCGCCCCACGCCGCGTGGCTGCTCGAGCGCGCGCAGGAGCTCGGCGCCCTGCCCCGCGGCACCACGCTCGCCGAGCTCGAGGCGCTGCTCGACGTGTTCCAGCGGAACGCGGCGCTGCTCGCGCGCTACGCCCCCGGCGCGGTGTCGGCCCGGGTGGAGCTCTTCCGCGCCGAGGCCTCGCCGCGCCGCGACCCGCGGCCCGCCTGGGCCAGGTGGGCGCCCGGCCTGAGGAGCCACGTCGCGGCCGGCGATCACTACACGCTGCTCCGCAAGCCGCGCGTCGGCGCGCTCGCCGAGCGCATCCGGGCGGCGCTGCTCGAGGCCGACGCCGGCGCGGACCGCGAGGGCGCCGCCGGGCCGCCCGGGTGATCGGCGCTCGCGCCGCCGCGCTTCACCGCCCTGCCGCGCCCGTCGCCGGCAAGGGCCTTTGACCGACTCGTCTCGAATCCATCAACCGAATCGAAGAGGACCATCATGCCCAACATCGCCGTGCTCACCAACGACCTTCAGTACGAGTTCATCGACAAGATGCCTGGAGGTCGCGAGCTCCTCACCCGGGTGGCGCCGCAATTCAACATGTTCCTCGGCGCCATCCGCGCCCTGGGGCACGTCGTCGTCCACCTCCAGCTCATCAACGATCCCAACGATCCGCAGATCCAGCGGCGCTTCCGCGGCAAGGAGATCCCCGCGATCAAGGGGACGCCGAACGCCGAGCTGATCAAGGACTTCGTCCATCCGTCCGACCTCGTGATGGTCAAGGGCCGCGACAGCGGCTTCTACGAGACGCCCCTCGACGACAAGCTCAAGGAGCTCGGCGTCAAGACGGTGCTCGTCACCGGCATCCAGACCCAGATCTGCGTGCAGACCACGGCGGCGGACGCGTTCTTCCGCGGATACAAGGTCTGGGTCCCCGAGGACTGCGTGTTCTCGCTCAAGGAGGAGGACAAGAAGCGCTCCCTCGAGTGGATGGCGTCGTACTGCGCCGCGATCGCGCCCGGCGCGGAGATCATCAAGCGCCTGCGCCAGAACGACGACCTGCCGAGCCGGGAAGAGCTGCTCGGCTGACGGCGCGCGACGGGGCCGAGGGGCGGGCGGCCTCGTCGCTTTTACGCGCTCTTGCGCGCTTTTACGCGCGTTTACACCCCCTCACCGCACACCTGCGGAGTCAACGCTGGAGCCTCACATGACGAAAGAACACGCGAGAGAGAACGAAGAGGTCGTCCTCGACCACGGGACCGGCGCCCGCCTGAGCCGGGAGCTCGTCGAGCGGATCGCCGCGACGCTCGGCGACACGTACATCGGCGCGATGGAGGACAGCGCGATCCTCGACGTGCCCGCGGGCCGGATCGCCATGACCACGGACTCGTTCGTGGTCACGCCGCTGTTCTTCGGCAACGGCGATATCGGCAAGGTCGCCGTCTGCGGCACGGTCAACGATCTCGCGGTGAGCGGCGCGAGGCCGCTTTACCTGACCCTGGGCCTCATCATCGAGACCGGCTTCCCGATCGCCTCGCTCGTCCGCGCCCTCGAGTCGGCGCGCGACGCGGCGCGGGAGGCCGGCGTGAAGATCGTCGCCGGCGACACGAAGGTCGTCGGCAAGGGCGAGGCCGACCGGCTCTTCATGAACACGACCGGCGTGGGCGTCTTCGAGCGCCCGCCGCTCGTGAGCCGCGCCGTGAAGCCCGGCAACAAGATCATCGTGAGCGGGCAGCTCGGCAACCACTCGATCCACCTGCTCTCGGTGCGCGAGGGCCTCGGCTTCGAGAAGCGGGTGCAGAGCGACTGCGCGCCGCTCAATGGCCTCATCGACGCCGTCCTCCGGGGCGTCCCCCAGGGCGCCGTCACGGCGATCCGCGACGTGACCCGCGGCGGCCTGTGCGCCGTCCTGCACGAGTTCGCCCGCGCCTCGGGCGCGGAGCTCTCGTTCGCGCGCGCGGCGCTGCCCGTGCTGCCGGAGGCCGTCATGGCCGCGGACATGCTCGGCATCAACCTCATCCACCTCGCCAACGAGGGGTGCCTCTGCCTCTTCGTGGAGGCGGACAAGGCGGGCGACGTGCTCGGGATCCTCCGCGCGCACCCGTACGGCCGCAACGCGGCGGTCATCGGAGAGGTCAAGAGCGCCCCGGCGCCGGCCGTCTCCATGATCGAGCCCGATGGGACCCAAACCCTGATCGAGGAGCTCTATGGAGCCGAACTCCCGCGACTCTGCTGAGCCGCTGCCGGCCCTCGTGACCCGCCGCTTCCGGGTCTCGGGCATCGTCCAGGGCGTCGGCTTCCGGCCGTTCGTGCACCGGCTCGCGCGCGCCGTCGGCGCGCGCGGCTGGGTCCTCAACGACTCTCAGGGCGTGCTGCTCGAGCTGCAGGCCGGCGACGCCGAGATCCAGTCGTTCCTGCGCGCCCTCGTCGAGTCGCCGCCGCCGCTCGCCCGGATCACGGCCGTCCGCGAGGAGGCGCTGGCCGAGCCCGCCCCGCGGTACGACGACTTCCACATCAAGGGCAGCGTCGATCTGCGCTACACGGACACGCTCATCCCGCCCGACTCGGACGTGTGCGCCGACTGCCTGCGGGAGCTGCGCGACCCCGCGGACCGCCGGCATCGCTACCCGTTCATCAACTGCACCCACTGCGGGCCGCGCTACTCGATCATCTGCGAGATGCCGTACGACCGGTCGCAGACCACGATGCGCAGCTTCCCGATGTGCCCCGCCTGCGCGCGGGAGTACGAGGACATCGAGGATCGGCGCTACCACGCCCAGCCGAACGCGTGCCCCGCGTGCGGCCCCCGGCTCACGCTCACCGATCGGCTCGGCGCCCCGATCGCGGCCGAGGATCCGGTCCGCTTCGCGATCGCCCGGCTGCGCGAGGGCGCGCTCTTCGCGGTCAAGAGCCTCGGCGGCTTCCACCTCGTCGCGGACGCGCGCAACGAGGCGGCCGTGCGGGAGCTACGCCGGCGCAAGCGCCGCGACGCCAAGCCGTTCGCGATCATGGTGGCCGACTGCGAGGCGGCGAGCCGCTACGTCGCGCTCAGCCCGCCCGAGCGGGCGCTGCTCGAGAGCCGGCAGCGCCCGATCGTGCTGCTGCGCCGGCGGCCCGGCTCCCTCCCCGACGCGGTCGCCCCCAGGAACCCGAGCTTCGGCGTCATGCTCCCGTCGACGCCGCTGCATTACCTCCTGCTCGAGGACCCGGCGCTCGACGTCCTCGTCATGACGAGCGGCAACCTGTCCGGACACCCGATCGCGTTCGACAACGACACGGCGCTCGCGCAGCTGCGCGACATCGCGGACTACTTCGTCCTGCACGACCGCGACATCCGCACCCGCGTCGACGACTCGGTCGTCCGGCTCACCGAGGCGGAAGGCCTCGACGGCCCGCTCCTCTCCTTCATCCGGCGCTCGCGCGGCTACGCCCCGTACCCGATCCACCTGTCCCAGGGCGTCGGCGCCGTCGTCGCCCTCGGCGGCGAGCTCAAGACCACCGTCGCCGTCGGCAAGGACAACCAGGTCTTCATCAGCCAGCACATCGGCGATCTGAAGAACGACTCGACGTTCGGCGCCCACGTCGACTGCTCGTCGCACGTCCAGCGGCTCCTGTCCGTGCAGGCGGACACGGTCGCCTGCGACATGCACCCGGCGTTCCGCTCCACCCGGGCGGCGAAGGACCGGAGCGGTATGCAGGTCACGACGGTGCAGCACCACCACGCCCACATGGCGGCGTGCATGGCGGAGAACGGGCTGAACGAGCGGGTGATCGGCGTCATCTTCGACGGCTCGGGCTACGGCCTCGACAACACGATCTGGGGCGGCGAGTTCCTGGTCGGCGACTACCGCGACTTCGTGCGGGCCGGGCACCTCCGGCCGATGTACCTCCTCGGCGGCGACAAGGCGGTCAAGGAGCCCATCCGCGTCGCCATCTCGCTGCTCGTCGAGACGTTCGGGGACGAGCTCGGCGGGGTCCGCGTCCCGGCGCTCGCGGACATCCCGGAGGAGCGCCGCGACGTCTTCGTGAAGATGGCGCAGCGGCGGCTGAACGCGACGGCGACGACGAGCATGGGCCGGCTGTTCGACGGCGTCTCGTCGCTGCTCCGCGTCTGCCACGAGGTCGAGTACGAGGCGCAGGCCGCCATCGAGCTGGAGGCGCTGCTCGAGCGGGACTTCGGCACCGCGCCCCCGCTCGACTACGGGATCGAGGAGCGGGACGGCCGGCTCGTCGTCGACTACCGGCCGCTCGTGCGCGATCTCTTGCGCGCGACCGAGGAGCATGGCGCCACGCCGGCACAGCTCAGCCGCCGGTTCCACTCGACGGTGGTGGATGTGATCGCCAACGTGTGCTTGCGCCTGGCCGAGCGGTACGACGTGCGCCGCGTGGTCATGAGCGGCGGGGTCTTCATGAACGAGTTCGTCGTGATCAACGCGCTCCGCCGCCTCTCGCGGGAGGGGCTCGCGCCGCACTGCCACAGGCTGGTCCCCCCGAACGACGGCGGCATCTCGCTCGGCCAGATCCTCGTCGCGGCCGCCCGCGCGCGCGGCGCCGCGCCGGCGCGGGGAGAGCGCCCCGCCACCCCCGATCGTCCATGAAGCTCGTCGCCTTCATCGCCGGCTACTCCCGGCGGATCCTCGTCCTCGCGGTCATCGCGGGGGTACTCTGCGGCGCCTGCAACACGGCGCTGCTCGTGCTGATCAACCAGGCGCTCCAGGGGGAGCGCGGCGCGGTGATGTGGGCCTTCGCCGCCGTCTGCCTCTTGCTCCCGTTCGCCCGGTACCACTCGGAGATCCTGCTCACGCGCCTCAGCCAGGGGGCGCTCTTCGATCTCCGGGTGAAGATCTGCCGCAAGATCCTCGGCGCCCCGCTCCGCCAGCTCGAGGAGATCGGCCCGCCGCGGATGCTCACGGTGCTCACGGACGACGTCCCGGTGATCACCGCCACGCTGCAGCACATCCCGATCATCTGCATCAACCTGGTCATCGTCGTCGGCGGCCTCCTCTACCTGGGGTGGCTGTCGCCGGCGATGCTGGCCTCGGTGGTCGCGCTCATCGTCCTCGGCGTCGTCGGGTACCAGCTCCCGATGAGCCGGGCGACTCGCCACTTCCGCCGCGCGCGCGAGGCGACCGACGAGCTGATGAAGACGTTCCGCGCGCTCACGCGCGGCGTGAAGGAGCTGAAGCTCCACGCGCGGCGCCGCGAGGCGTTCCTCGCGACGTCGCTCGACGAGGAGGCGGGGGCGGTCCACGCGAGCAACCTGCGCGGCATGGTCGCGCTCACCGCCGCGAACGGGTGGGGCCAGGGGATGGTGTTCGCCATCATCGGCGTGACGCTCTTCGTCCTGCCGCTCTTCCAGGTGGCGAGCGCGGAGACGCTCGTCGGATATGCGATCATCCTCCTCTACCTGATGACGCCGATGCAGGTCCTCATCGGCTCGCTCCCGGCGCTGAGCCGCGCGGGCATCGCCGTGCAGAAGGTCGAGGACCTCGGCGCGGGCCTCGCGGTCGACGCGGGCGAGGCCGAGGCGCCGGCCGCGCTCCCCGAGAAGTGGAAGCGGCTGGAGCTCGCCGGGGTCACCCACGCCTACCGGTCCGAGGGCAAGGACGACAGCTTCACGCTGGGCCCCATCCACCTCACCGTGCGGCGCGGCGAGCTGATCTTCCTCGTCGGCGGCAACGGCAGCGGCAAGACGACGCTGGCGAAGCTGATCACCGGCCTGTACACGCCCGAGGCGGGCGAGATCCGGCTGGACGGCGAGGCGATCACGGACAAGAACCGGCAGGCCTACCGGCAGCTCTTCTCGGTGGTGTTCTTCGATTTCCACCTGTTCGAGCGCCTGATCGGGCTCGACTCTCCGGAGCTCACCCGGCGTGCGCGGGGGTATCTCTCTCGCCTGCAGCTCGATCACAAGGTGTCTGTCGAGGGGGGCGCGCTCTCGACGACGTCGCTGTCGCAGGGGCAGAGAAAGCGCCTCGCGCTGCTCACGGCGTACCTGGAGGACCGGCCGATCTACCTGTTCGACGAGTGGGCGGCGGACCAGGATCCCGTGTTCAAGGACGTCTTTTACCGCCAGATCCTCGCGGAGCTCCGGTCGAGCGGCAAGACGATCATCGTCATCAGCCACGATGAGAAGTATTTCGGACTGGCGGATCGCGTGATCAAGATGGACTTCGGTCAGCTCGTGGGCGAGGCGCCGGCGGCGCGTTCGGACGAGACGCGCGCCAGCGCATGAGATAGAACCCGCCGCGTTCGTCGCAGGGCGGCGAGCCGACGGGAGGTGTCATGGAACCGCTGGTCCTGTATCTTGGTACGAAGACGTACTCGACATGGTCGCTCCGCGCCTGGCTCGCGCTGAAGCACACGGGCGCGCCGTTCTCGGAGGAGGTCATCGCGCTGTATCAGCCGGGCTCGCGCGAGGCGCTCCTCCGGCGCTCGCCGTCGGGGCGCGTCCCGGCGCTGCGGCACGGCGATCTCGTCCTCTGGGACTCCCTCGCGATCTGCGAGTACGTCGCCGAGCTCTTCCCCGAGGCGCGGCTCTGGCCGGCCGATCGCGCGGCGCGCGCGCTGGCCCGGTCGGTGTCGAGCGAGATGCACTCCGGGTTCGCGGCGCTGAGGAGCGCCATGTCCATGGATCTTCGCCGGGAGATCGCCCCGATCGCGCACGACGCGGCGGCGGACGCCGACATCAGCCGCGTGACGTCGATCTGGAG
Organism: Sorangium sp. So ce296; assembly: GCF_051529605.1. Classification (NCBI taxonomy): domain Bacteria; kingdom Pseudomonadati; phylum Myxococcota; order Polyangiales; family Polyangiaceae; genus Sorangium; species Sorangium sp. So ce296. The sequence goes on along the minus strand of NZ_CP150325.1, from coordinate 10,404,920 downwards.
CGAGTGCCGGGCGGCGCACCGCGACAAGGGAGACTACCTGTTCGGGCATTTCACGATCGCCGACGCCATGTTCGCCCCGGTGGTCACGCGGCTCCGCACGTACGCGGTCCCGCTCACGGGCGCCGCGGCGGAGTACGCCGAGACGATGTGGCGGCACCCGGGGCTCGCGGAGTGGGTGGCCGCGGCGCAGGCGGAGTCGCTGACGGGGTAGCGCCTCGCCGGCCGAGGTGGTGGCCCAATTTGCCCCGGAGTGATTCCCATGAAGGCGGGAAGGCAGGAAGATCAATGATCTTTCTTCCCGCCTTCCCGCCTTCATGTTCAAATCCGGCCCCCCGGCCGACGAGTCGACAGCGCTACTTGCGCAGCTCTTCGATGGCCGCGGCGAGCTCCGCGGGCGGCAGGGGGTCGGCGGCGCGCCAGGGCGGCATGCGCAGCGGCGAGGTCGCCGGCTCCTGCAAGCGAAGGATGGCCGCGTCCTTCGTCTCCCGCGACATGCCGTCCAGGTTCTTCACGTTGAACCTGGCGCGGCTCAGCGCCGGGTTCACGCGACCGTCGTGGCAGCGCGAGCAGAGCTGCGTGAGCACGGCGCGCCCGCTCGCCCCCGGCGGCGGCACCAGGCCCAGCTTCACCTTCGCGTCCGCGGAGAAGAGGTCGCGCGAATCGAGCAGGGATTGTCGCGGGGCCGCGCCCGTCACCACGTCGAGGTAGGACCGGGTCCGCTCCGCGCGGAGCGCGGGATCCGTCACGTCCACGAGCGGGTAAGGCACCGAGATCGAGTCCCCCGCCAGCGACACGGCGAACTGCTTCTCCCAGGTCGGGCTCGACGGGCCGACCTTGATCTCGGCCTCGATGCGCGGGTCGAACGCGTTCGGCTGCGCCGACTGGCCCTCGGCGGCGAGCAGCGCCTCGAGGTGCGCGCCGCTGCCCTCGTCGATGGCATTCTGGATGGTCGCGATGGGGATGCCGCCGTACTGCGCGTCGTGCGCGTGGGCCTCCGCGAACTGCGCCGTGAGCACCCGATCGGACTCCGTGCGCTGCACGAAGCGCTGCGGGAACCAGTGCATCCAGGGGAACTCCAGCTCCTGCATGCGCAAGATCTTCCTCGTGCCGTGGCCGTCGGGCTGGTGGCACGAGCGACAGTCGAACGACGTATTCTCGACGTCCTCCTCGCTGTAAACGCTGAACGCGGTCCAGCCGTGCTCCACCTCTTCGGTGAGCAGGCTCGCGAGATCGCAGCCGCCGTCGTAGTCGCACTGCCGCTCGAACGTGAACAGGTAGAAGTTGTAGTCGCCGGTCGAGAGATCGCGGCTCACGATCTCGACGAAGGGCTCGCCGCGGACGAAGCCGAGCGCGGTCATCTCTGCCGGCCTTTCGCGCATCTCCGACACGCGCGGAAAGATGATGATGCGCGGATTGACGGCCGAGACGGCCCTCTTCACGAGCGAGGTGGAGTTGCCGGTGAGCGCGAAGGCGCGATCTTCGTCGAGCTTCGCGACCCTGAGCAAGCTGGCGAAGTCGGTGATGTTCGGCCGCGGCGTGGCGCACATCGCCCGGAAGAAGCTGTCGCCGCGCGGCGACGCGCAGAACGCGCGGTACTGCGCCTCGCGCGTGGGCAGGCTCCACAGCTCCGGGTCGGGAGCGCTCACGGGCGGCAGCGTGTCCCAGTCGATCGTCGCCTGGTCCGTGGCGAGCTCCTCGCCGATCTCGCCGACGACGCAGCCCGACAGCAGCAGCGAAGCCAGGCACAGGCTCGGAAGGTACTTCATGACGGCCTCCTGCGGCGGGCGCCGAACGTCATCCAACCGGCAATGAGCGCGATGGCCAGGAGCGGCGCGCGGCGCTCGGCAGGCCCGCCCGTCGCGCTGCAGCCCAGGCCCAAGAAGCCTCCGGCGTCGCTCGGCGCCTCGCCCGGCGCCTCGCCCTCGCTCGGCCCCGCGTCGACGGTGCCGTCCAGCTGCTGCACATAGGCGATGAGCTGCCCGAGCTCGGCTTCGCTGAGCCCGCTGATGAAGGCGTGGCGATCTTCCGGGTTGGCCGTGACGAGGACGTCGCGCAGCGTCGGCGCGGAGCCGTCGTGCAAGTACGGCGCGGTCTCCCACACGCCGTTCAGCGTCGGCGTGTCGATGCCGAGCAGCGGCTCACCGGCGCGCATCCCGGAGGACGGCTTCACGGTGCCCACGTCGTGCAGCTTGCCGCGCGCGCTGTCGGTCCCGTCGGGCCCCGTGTGGCAGAAATCGCAGCCGAGGCGCTTGAAGATCGCGCGACCCGCGACGCCGTCTTCGGTGAGCGAGCCGTCGGGGTTGCGATAGGGGCTCGGGCGGTACGTGTCGAGCGAGCCGAGGAACGCCGCCAGCGCGTCGAGCTCGGGGCTCAGGCCGGCCTTCTTGTCGCCGCGCGGCGTGCCGACGGTCCCCACGGCGAGCTGCTCGGCGGTCAGGAACCCCTTCCCGCCGAACAGGTGGCGGATGTTGTCGTCCGAGTCCTGGATCTCGTCGAAGCTTCCGCTCCAGTTGACGTTGCCGTGGCCCGTGCCGCGCCGCCCCAGCAGCGAGACGGTGTTGCGGAGCCCCTCCCCCGCGCTGCCGAAGTCCCAGACTCGCCCGTCCTCCGCGCCGTCGAAGTGACACGACGCGCAGCTGATGTAGCCCTGGTCGCTCATGCGGATATCGGCCGAGTTGAAGAACAGCTGCTTGCCGCGCAAGACCTGGGGATCGAGCTTCTCCACGGCGACGGTCGGGATCTCGACCAGCTTCTTGGTGATGAGGTCGTGCGAGCTCACGATGTCGGCGACGTCGTAGACCGTCACCGCGCGGCTGAGCGACGCGTGCACGAACAGCTTGTTGGTTTCGGTCAGCGCCAGGCCGCGCGGCGCGAAGCCCGTCTCCTTCAGCGCGGTCACGAACTCGCCCGTGTAGGCGTCGCGGACCTCCACCAGGGCCGAGCCGGCGACGCTGACGAAGGCATAGTCGCCGAGCGGCGTGAACACGACCTGGTTCGGCAGGTTGCGATCGTCCAGATCGATGCGCCGCGCGACGTCCTCGACGCCCTCCGCGAGGTTCAGCAGCGCCACGAGCGGACGTACCGTGTTGTCGTCGGTGAGGTCGAGCCCATCGCGGAATGGCCCACGAAAGATGTTGTCCTTCTTGCCCGGCACCCACGCGAACGCGCCGTCGGGCGAGAGCCCCACCGAAAACAGGTAGTTCGGCAGGCCGCGCCCTTGTTGATCCGTGTCCTCCGTCGTGGTGTCCGCGGCGAGCGCGAAGCGCGTGCTCACCTGGAAGGTCGCCGCGTCGATGCGCGCCACCTCGCCCTGGCTGTCCTCGGAGAGGAAGCGCGTGACGTAGATCTGCGCGCCGTCGTGCGACACCGAGACGCCCCGCGGCGTACCGCCGAGCGCGAGCTCGGCCACGACGGCGCCGCTCGCCACGTCCAGCTTCAGCACCTTGCCGACCGCCATCAGCGTCACATACGCGGCGTCTCCGGTCGGGCTGATCGCGAGGCCCATCGGCTGCGACGCGTACGGCAGTGCGATCTCGCGCTCCACCGAGAGCGACGCGGTGTCGAGGATGGAGACCGAGTGCGCATCCCGGTGCAGCACCCACAGCTTGCCTTGCGCGGTGAGCGCGAGCCCGACCGGGCCGCGCGCCACCGGCACCTCCGCGACCTTGGTCAGCGCGCTCGCATCGAGCACGCTCACGCTGTCGTTCTCGTAATTGGCCGTGTAGACCTTCGCGTTCGGCGGGTCGTACACGAGGTCGGTCGAGCCCGCCGCGCTCCCCGCGACGAGCGGCCGATGCACCGTGTGCACGAACGAGACGCTGGTGAACCCGACATCGTCTTTGACCGTCGCCAGCACCGGGTAGTGGCCGGGAGCGGCGTAGGTGTGCACCTGCTGCACGTCGTCGACCGTGAACTCGGTGCGTGTCTCGTCTCCCATGTCCCAGCGCACCTGCACGGGGCCGACCGCGTCGGCGATCGTCAGGTCGAACGTGACGGCCTCGCCGGCGACCGAGGACGCGCGGTCGGCGATGCTGGCCGTGATGGCCAGCGCCTCGGCCGGCCAGGCCGCGACCGAGCAGATGCCTCCGAGCAGGCCGATGAGCTTCGGGAGCGAGCGCATGACTCAGGGACCGGTCGTGAACGTCGACTTGAACTCGGCCGCGATGCCGTTGCCGACGAGGTCTTTCATACCGTCCTTCGGCAGGACGATCTCGTAGGTCGTGTTCGGCATCAGGTCCTCGTCGGGATCGAAGTTGACGATGCCCATGTACAGGCCGAACTTGCCCTTCACCTGCTGCCCGCCGACCGGCCTCACGATGAAGCTGCCGTGGTGAACCGTGGCGATCTCGACGTTGTCGGTGAGGCTGAGGCCGATGCGCGACTTCCTGGACAGCCCCGTCGCGCCGTTCTTCGGCAGCACCGTGTCGACCGCCGGGGGCGTGGTGTCCGGCTCGGTGGAGTGCGCGGCGATGACCATGCCGCGGTAGGGCAGCTCGTCGTCGGCCAGCACCAGCAGGCTGCCGACCGGGATCGAGAACTGGTCGTCGCCGTTCGTGAACTCGAGCCGGCCCCAGACGCGGCTCGTGATCGACATCTTGTGGATGTCGCGCACGTCGATCTTGGAGACGCCCGCATCCGGCCGCAGGTGACCGAGAAACAGAGTTCCATCGGAGAAGCTCATGTACTCGGACCCGGCGGGGTAGCCCTTGGCCCTGAACGCCGAGTCGGGCAGCGTGGCGATGGGGGCATTGGCCGAGCCGATGTCGGTGGGGTCGGTCAGCACGTCCCACACGCGCAGCGGCGACTGCACGTAGACGTGCTTGCCGTACAGGCCGCAGATGTAGCTCTTGCTCGGGGTGATGAAGTCGAGCGCGACCGGGTTCATCGGATCGCTGATGTCCATCGTCGCGATGCCGCCGTTGTCCTTGGGCGTCGTGATGACGAGCGTATTGCCCACGGCCCACAGCGGACCGGCGCTCACGCCGCCGAACTGCGAGATCGGGATCTTCTTGACGAACTTCACGTCCTCGGGATCCGCGGCGTCGAGGATGTGCAGGCCCGTGTTGGTGCCGCCGATGTAGATGACGCTGCCCTGCCAGTACATGCCCCAGACGGCGTCGGTGAAGTCCCCGTAGTTGACGCCGTCGAGCTTGACGAGCCTCACGTGACGCGGCGCGCGGGCGTCGGTGACGTCCCAGATGTCGACGCCGGTGCCCGAGGTGGTGACCTGGTAGAACTTGTCGCCATAACGGCCGAGCGAGGTCTGATGCGACTCGGCCTCGCCGACGCCCTTGGGCCCTCCCCTGGGATCGAAGCCAGGGCTCTGCATGCGCGAGAGCATCTTCGGATTGGCCGGATCGGCGATGTCGTAGAAGACGATCTCGGCGTTGCCGGCGCCTTGAACGTAGCCGTTGACGACGATCGGCTGGTTCTGGTGGTGGCCCGCCTCGAGCGTCGGCGACACCAGGCCATCTCGCCACTTGTCGCGCGGCAGGTTGACCTTGTTCGCCGGCATCGGCATGTTCGGGATCGTGCCTTCCGGAGCGGTGATCGCGTCCGGCTCGACGCCGACCGGGCCGCCGCCGGTGCCGGTCGTGGCGTCTCCGCCCGAGCCGCTCGTGGCGCCGCCGCTCGTGGAGCTGCTGCTCGTGGAGTTGCTGCTCGTGGCTCCCACCGTGGGCATCGGCGCCCCGCCGCCAGTGCCCGTCGCCACGGAGGTGGTATCGGCGGTGCTGCCGCCGTCTCCTTCCGGCGTCGGGCCGAGGTCGGCGCCGCCGGAGCACGCCGCGAGCAGGGCGGCGAACGAAGGAAAGCCGAGCCAACGCATCCGAATAGTCTTCGTACGCATCCCTATCCTCTTGAGTAGGCGTAAGTAATGAGTAATGATGGATGGCCAGCCCGCGGAAACCTCGAGCCGACGGTATCCACCGCTGTCGCAGCGGACACGCCGGGCGCGCGGACACGCGGGGCGACCAGTTGAGGAATATTGTGAACGCTAACATTTCACATGTCAACAACGATCGATATCGGCCGAATTTGAACATGTTTTCCATGTTAACGTTAACAAAATGATGCAAGGCGGCATGCCCGCCTGTCGCGGAGAGCTGGCCCGCGTCGCGAACACGCGCGTAGGCCGAGCCGCGACGCCGGTGGCGCCGCGCTCGTCCCTGGCTCCTGGGGCGAGCATGAGAAAATTTAACCAATAGTGATATTTCACCCCGGCTCCCGGGGCGACATCAGAAAATTGGAGTGATATTGAGATCTCCGGGCTGCGCTCGGGGCTCTCCCCCGGTGCATCCGCGTCCACCGCGGCGAGGGCGAGCGTTGGCAGGCGCCCTCTTGGGTTGCCGCAGGCGGCGCTGCGCCCGGTCGTCGAAGCCCACCCCGGCGGCCGGATCACCGGCCGCGCGGGGCGCGGGGGCGTCGTGGCCAGTCGGCTACGTCCGCGCCTTCACGCGTTTGACCTTCTTCTTCTCCTTGCGCTCCAGGAGCCGCAGCACCGCAACGGACCTGTCGACGAGCAGGTAGCGCTCGCCCCCTGCCCTCGCCGGCACCGTGCGCGCCGGCTCCGCGGCGGTGCGGGTGTCGATGAGCACCTCCCACCGCTCGCCGAACTCGATCGCGGGCAGCACGAACTCCAGCGGCGAGTGGTTCGCGTTGATGAGCACGAGCAGCGTGTCGCCCGTGATCGGCTCGCCGCGCGGGCCGCACGACCAGAGGGCGTCGCCGCCGAGCAGGTAGCCGATCGCCCGCGCGTTCGGGTGGGTCCAGTCCTCCGGCGTCATCTCGCCGCCGTCGGGGCGGAACCACACGATGTCCTTGAGCCCGCTCCCGTGCACGTAGCCGCCCGAGAAGAACGTCCGCCGGCGCAACACCGGCTGGCTGCGCCGGAGGGCGATGAGCCGGCAGGTGAACTCGAACAGCTGCCGCCGCCGCTCGTCGAGATCCCAGTCGTGCCACGAGAGCTCGTTGTCCTGGCAGTAGGCGTTGTTGTTGCCGAGCTGCGTCCTGCCGATCTCGTCGCCGGCGTTGATCATCGGCACCCCCTGCGAGAGGAGCAGCGTCGCGAGGAGGTTGCGCTTCTGGCGCTCGCGCAGCTCGACGACCGCCGGGTCGTTCGAGGGGCCCTCGACCCCGTGGTTGTAGCTGTGGTTGTTGTTCGTGCCGTCCCGGTTCCCCTCGCCGTTCGCCTCGTTGTGCTTCTCGTTGTACGAGACGAGATCGTTCAGCGTGAAGCCGTCGTGCGCCGTCACGAAGTTCACGCTCGCGTACGGCCGGCGCCCGCTCGACGCGTACAGGTCGCTCGACCCGGTGAGCCGGTAGCCGAGGTCGGCCGCGAGCAGATCCCCCTTCCAGAAGCGGCGGACCGAGTCGCGATAGCGATCGTTCCACTCCGTCCAGAGGACGGGGAAGTTGGCGACCTGATACCCGCCCTCACCCACGTCCCACGGCTCGGCGATGAGCTTGACCCGCGAGAGGACCGGGTCCTGGTGGATGATGTCGAAGAACGAGCTCAGGCGGTCGAAGTCGTGGTGGCCGCGGGCCAGGGCCGACGCGAGGTCGAAGCGGAAGCCGTCGACGTGCATCTCGGTCACCCAGTACCGCAGGCTGTCCATCACCAGCTTCAGCGTCTGGTAATGGCGCGTGTTCACCGTGTTCCCGCAGCCCGTGAAGTCCATGTAGTAGCGCGGGTTGTGCGGCACGAGCCGGTAGTAGGCCCAGTTGTCGACCCCCTTCAGGGAGAGCGTCGGGCCGAGGTGGTTGCCCTCGGCGGTGTGGTTGTAGACGACGTCGAGGATCACCTCGATGCCGGCGGCGTGGAGCGCCTTCACCATCGCCTTGAACTCGGCCACCTGCTGGCCGAGCCGCCCGCTCGACGAGTAGCGGCCCGCGGGCGCGAAGTACGAGAGCGTGTTGTAGCCCCAGTAGTTGATGTGCCCGCGCTCCCAGATCTCGCGCTCGCTCGCCATCTCGTGCACGGGGAGCAGCTCGAGCGCGGTGACGCCGAGCTTCTTGAAGTGGGCGATCGCCGCCTCGGAGGCGAGCCCCGCGTAGCTGCCGCGCAGGTGCGCGGGGACGCCGGGGTGCCGCTGGGTGAACCCCTTGACGTGCACCTCGTAGATGATCGTGTCCTGCCAGCGGGTCGCCGGCGGCCGGTCGCCGTCCCACGCGAAGCGGTGATCGACGACCACGGACTTCGGCGCGCCCCAGGCGCTGTCGCGGTGGCAGATTTCGAGGTCGTCGAGCGCGGTCGGCGGCGGCGGCGGCGTCGACGCGCCCTGCTTCACGCGCGGCTGGCGCTCGCCCGACTTGCCCGCGCGGCCGCCCTCGCCCTTCTCGGCCGCCGCGCCGTCGCGCCCCGCGTCCTTGGGCCGGCCGGCGCCGCCGCCGTCGCCGCGCTCGGACGGCCCGCCGCGGTCGTAGGCGAAGAGCGGCGCCTTCCAGTTCGGCTCGCTGGAGAGCGCGTACGCGTACGGATCGACGAGGAGCTTCGCCGGGTTGAAGCGGTGCCCGGAGCGCGGATCGTACGGCCCGTGCACCCGGTAGCCGTAGAGCTGGCCGGGCTTGAGCCCCGGCACGTACCCGTGGAAGACGTGGGCCGTTCGCTCGGGGAGCTCGATGCGCTCGCGCTCCACGACATCGTCGACGGCCTCGAAGAGGCAGAGCTCGACCTTCGTGGCGGACTGAGAGAACAGCGTGAAGTTGACCCCCTCGCCGTCATAGACGGCGCCGAGGGGGGTCGGCGTGCCGGGCCATATGCGTCTGGTCATCGGAAAAACCTGTGGAGTCGCCCTATTCGCGAAATCGGCGCCGCTGTCGAGACACAAGCGCGACCGGCTCGATTTTTCGCCCCCAGGCCCCGGATCGGCCGCCGGGATCGGGCGCCGCCCGCCGCCGGGATCAGGCGCCGCCTCCGCGCCTGCCCGGTCCTACGCCGACGCGCGCAGGCAGGGCCATGACGCGGCGGCGCCGGGGCGGCCCGACGAACAGATGGAGCATCGCCAAGCGCGCGAGCCGGGATAGACTCCGCCCCGAACGCCTGGAGCCAAGCGAAAAACGCCCATGTCTTCTCCCTCTGCCGAAAACCAGTCCCAGGGCTCGTCCCAGAGCTCGCCTCCTCCCTCCGGCGCGCGCCGTCGCATCTCCGGCGTGACGGTGCCGCTCTTCTCGCTCCGCAGCGATCGCTCGTGGGGCATCGGCGAGATCGGTGATCTCCCCGAGTTCGCCGCGTGGATGCGCGGCGCGGGGCTCCGCCTCGTGCAGCTCCTGCCGCTCGGCGAGGTGTCGGGCGGCGAGACGTCGCCGTACATGGCGCTCTCCGCGTTCGGCATCGACCCGATGTACATCTCGCTCTCGGCCGTGCCCGAGCTCCCGCCGGAGCTCTACGGCGAGGCGCTCGGCGACGACGCGGCGGCGCTCGATCGCGCGAAGCAGAGCGCGCGCGTCGACTACGATCTCGTGCGCCGCGTGAAGGGGCGGGCGCTGCGCTTCGCCTTCGACCGGTTCGAGCGGGAGCACCACGCGAAGCAGACGCCGCGCGCGGCCGAGCTGGCCGACTTCGTGAAGCGGCAGTCGGACTGGCTGCCCGACTACGCGCAGTTCCGCGCGTTCAAGGACGGCTTCGGCGGCGTCGCGTGGTGGGACTGGCCCGAGGAGATCCGCGAGCGGAGGCCGGAGGCGCTCGACAGGCTGCGGCAGGAGCGCGCGCGGGACATCCTCTACTACGAGTACGTCCAGTGGCTCGCGCACACGCAGTGGGAGGCGGCGCGCGCGGATCTCCGGGAGAAGGGGGTCGAGATCATGGGCGACCTCCCGTTCATGGTGTCGCGCGACAGCGCCGACGTGTGGGCGCACCAGGACGAGTTCCGGCACGACATGTCGGTCGGCGCCCCGCCGGATCAGTTCGACACGGAGGGGCAGAACTGGGGGCTCCCGCCGTACTACTGGGCCCGGATGCGCGAGAACGGCTTCGCGTGGCTAAGGCGGCGCTGCCGCTACACGGGGCTGCTCTGCGACCGGTTCCGGATCGATCACCTGGTCGGCTTCTACCGGACGTACATCTTCCCGGAGCGCAAGAGCCAGGGGCAGGGGGGCGAGCGGCCCAGGGCGACGTTCGATCCGGCGGAGGAGCCGGAGCAGCGCGAGCACGGCGAGCGCGTGGTGCGGGCGATGATCGAGGGGGCGGCGGAGACCGGGGCGCAGCTCGTGGCCGAGGATCTCGGCGCGGTGCCGCCGTGGGTGCGGGCGTCGCTGACGGCGCTCGGGGTGCCGGGGTACAAGGTGCTGATCTGGGAGAAGGACGACGTGGTGTTCCGCAATCCGGCGGAATACCCGCCGCTCTCGGTCGCGTGCTTCGGGACGCACGACACCGACTCGGTGGTGGCGTGGTGGGAGTCGCGGGACGACCGGGAGCGCGCGGGGGTGCTCGATCTGCCGCAGCTCGCGCCGCGGCGGCACGAGTTCGGGCGGGAGTTCACGAAGGAGACGCACCGGGCGCTGCTCGACCTGATCCACGGGTCGAAGAGCGAGCTCGTGCTGCTGCTCGTGCAGGACGTGCTCGCGACGCGGGATCGGGTCAACACGCCGGGGACCGTGGGGCCGGAGAACTGGTCGCTGCGGCTGCCGGCGCCGCCGGCGGAGATGGACCGGGATCCCGAGGTGCGGGGGGCGCTCGATCGGGTGCGGGAGAGCATCGAGGCGAGCGGGCGCGGCTAGGCGCCTCGCCAGGGCGGGTGAGCTGAAACGCCCGGCCCGAGGGGGGTGAGCTCGTGCGGGCGCGGGGTGGGGGCCCCGCCGAACTCGCCTGAGCCATGGGCCAGCCGGCTTCGCCGGCTAACCCATGGCTCAGGCTCAAACATCGGCCCATCCCCCACCCCGCGCCCGCACGAGCTCACCCCCCTCGGGCCTACCGCCATGCCGAGGGACCAAGCGGCCCGGACTCGTCCCTCGAGAACACGATCGTCACGCGGAGCGATCGCGGACTTGCTTGACAGGCAACCTATTGGTTGCATATTGACAGGCAACCGATTGGTTGCATGATGGGGCCGGTGAGCGGCTCGATGGACAAGGTCTTCAAGGCGCTCGCGGATCGGAGCCGCAGGAAGCTGCTCGATCGGCTGCACGCCGAGAACGGGCAGACGCTTGGGCAGCTCTGCGAAGGGCTGGACATGACACGCCAGGCGGTCAGCAAGCACCTGGCCGTGCTCGAGGACGCGAACCTCGTCGCCGTCGTCTGGCAGGGGCGGGAGAAGCTCCACTACCTGAACCCGGCGCCGATCGGCGAGATCTACGAGCGATGGATAGGCAAATACGAGCGCCAGCGCGTGCGGGCGCTCGACGCGCTCAAGCGCGCGCTGGAGGGAGAGAGCAACGATGAGTAAACCCGAGTTCGTCTACGTCACGTACATCGCCTCGACCCTGGACAAGGTGTGGGAGGCGCTGACCACCGGAGAGTTCACCCGGCAATACTGGGGCGGCAGGACCATCCAATCCGAGTGGAAGCCCGGGTCCGCCGTGAAGCACGTCAAGGAAGACGGCTCGTTCGACTGGGAAGGCGAGGTCCTCAAGGCCGAGCCGCCGAAGCTCCTCGCCTATACCTTCGGCAACGTGCTCGGAGAACGCCCGTCGCGCGTCACCTTCGAGCTCGCCCAGTTCGGCGCGCACGTGAAGCTCACCCTCACCCACGACCAGTTCGCGGAGAACAGCAAGGTGCTCCCCGCCATCAGCAACGGCTGGCCCGCCATCCTGTCGAGCATGAAGAGCCTCCTCGAGACCGGGAAGGCCCTCTACCCCGAGTGGCGGTGACCCCACCGGCAGGCGGCCGCACTGCAAATCCATCGACCCGCTGGAAACACCGGTCCGCCCCGCTCGCCCGCGGTTGGGGAGCCCACGCGGCCTGACTCGCTGCGTCGTGGCGGCATGATTCACGCGCTCGTGAAGTACATGCCGGCGAAACATTCCGGAAAACTGCCTCCTCTTACCTTCGCCGTCGAGGAGGCCACCAGTGAACGAAATCAACGCCTCGGACACCACCTGGCTCCTGGTCTCGTCGGCAATGGTCCTGCTGATGACGCCAGCGCTGGCCCTGTTTTACGGGGGCATGGTCCGAACCAAGAACACGCTCAGCACTTTCATGCACAGTTTCTTCGCCATGGGCATCGTGACCCTGGCGTGGGTGACCATCGGGTACTCGATGGCGTTCGCCGAATCCAAGGGCGGGTTGATTGGCGGCCTCGATTACGCGTTCCTGAACGGCGTCGGCACCGAGCCGCGCGCCGGGACGACCGTGCCTCACCTCCTGTTCATGGCGTTCCAGATGATGTTCGCCATCATCACGCCGGCGCTGATCTCGGGCGCCTATGCCGAGCGCATCAAGTTCTCGTCATACGTGGTGTTCACGCTGCTCTGGTCGCTCGCGGTCTACAGCCCCATCTGCCACTGGGTCTGGAACCCGGGCGGCTGGCTCCTCGCGCGCGGCGCGCTCGACTTCGCCGGCGGCACCGTGGTGCACCTCGCCTCGGGCGCGAGCGCGCTCGTGATGGCGATCGTGATCGGCAAGCGCAAGGGGTACCCGACGCGCAAGATCGTGCCGCACAACCTCACCATGACGCTGCTCGGCGCCGGCCTGCTGTGGTTCGGCTGGTTCGGCTTCAACGGCGGCTCCTCGCTGGCGGCGAACGGGCTCGCGAGCGTCGCGTTCGTGAACACGCACATCGCGGCCGCCATCGGCGCGCTCGCCTGGGCGCTCATCGAGGCCGTGCGCTTCGGCAAGCCGTCGCTCCTCGGCGTCGCGTCGGGCCTCGTGGCGGGCCTCGTCGCCATCACGCCGGCCGCGGGCTTCGTCGGGCCGATGGCGTCCGTCGCGATCGGGCTCGCGGCGGGCGCGGTGTGCTACGGCGCGGTGATGCTGAAGGGCAAGCTGGGCTATGACGACAGCCTCGACGCGTTCGGCATCCACGGCGTGGGCGGCCTGCTCGGCGCCCTGCTCACCGGCGTGTTCGCCTCCAAGGTGTGGAACTCGGCCGGCCAGGACGGCCTCATCAAGGGCAACTCGGCGCTGCTCACCGAGCAGCTCATCGCCGCCGCGGTCGCGGCCGGCTACGCGGCGCTGGTCACCTTCGTGCTCGTGAAGGGCATCAACGCGGTGATGGGCTTCCGGGTCGACCCCGAGACGGAAGACGAGGGCCTCGACGGCATCCTCCACGGCGAGGAGGCCTACGCGCTCGGCGAGGGCAGCGCGCACGCGGTCGAGTCGATCCCCCCGACCTCCTCCGCGCCCGCTCCGTCGCCGGTCCTGGCGCGCGAAGGCGCCTGATCCAGCGCAGCGGAAGCGCGCCCGCGAGGGCCGCCTGGCGAGAGCCGGGCGGCCTTCGCCGTTTTGTCCCCCCGCCCTTCGCTCCGGGGCGCCCGCGCCGCCTCAGCTCGCGGCGCGCAGCCACTGCCGCGACAGCTCGAGCACGCGCGCGTTCTCGGGGATCTCCCCGAGGAAGCTCCGGCGGTGCGCCGCGGGCAGCCGCTCCGCCCGCGCGCGCAGCCGCTCGCCCACGCCGGCGATCGCCGCGCACGCGGCCTCGCGCTCGCCCGCCGCGTGGAGCGCCTCCGCGTAGACGAGGCGGGCGAACGTGCCCTTGTAGCCGGGCGCGCCCCAGCGATCGTGCGCCGACACCACCTCCGTCGCCGTGGCGAGCGCGTCCTCGACGCGGCCCGCGGCGAGCCGGATCGAGGAGAGCAGCGCCCGCGCGCCCGCCTGCTCCAGCGGCAGGAACGCGAGCAGATCGATCGCGGTCAGCGCCTCGCGCTCCGCCGCCTCGAGATCGCCCTCGCGGCGGAGCAGGCTCGCGAGCGCCCAGCGCGCGAACCCCTGCTGCAGCGGGTTGCGCCGCTCCAGCCCCATCCCGAGCATCGCCCCCGTCTCGTCCCGCGCCCCGTCGAGCGCGCCGCGATCGATCAGCATCTCGATGCGCAGGAACGTCCGCAGCCACGACACCGGGCCGAGCTCCTCGCCCGCGGACATCGTCTCGAACAGCTCGCGCTCCGCCCGGTGGAGATCGCCGAGCAGCCGGGCGTTCATCCCGATCGCCACCTGAGACACGATCGACCCGCGCCAGTAGCCCGCCTGCACGAAGCTCGCGCGCGCCGCCTCGGCCTGGCACAGCCCCGCCCACAGATCCCCGTCCCGCCACGCCTCGTGGAACGCGTGCGCGATCTGCAGCCACCCGCGCGCCACGGGCTCGCGATCCGCGACCGGCTCCGCCACCTCGCGCACCCGCCGCGTCAGCGCCTCGGCGAGCCGGAACTCGCCCAGCTGGGCCGCGTAGTAGCTCCCCACCCCGAGCGCGAACGCCGCCACCCCCGTCGCCTCCGGCGCGAGCTCCACCGCCTGCAGCGCCCGCACCGTCGCCGTGAACTCGTCCATGCGCCCGAGGTGGATGTCGGCGGTGATCTTCGCCGGCACCGTCCGCACCCACGGCATGCTCCCGGGCGTCAGGAAGCGCTGCGCCTGCTCGAGGTAGAGCAGCGCGTAGTCCCACTCGCTGCGCCACGCGTGCACCTCCGAGAGCACGCCGAGGAGGCTCAGCTGCACCGCGTCCGGCACGCCGCACTCGAGCCCGCGCCGGGCGCGCGCGATCGCCGCGTCCGCGTCGCTCCCCCGCAGCGCCTGCTCGGCCGCGCGCAGGTAGAAGCTCCCCGCGCGCAAGAGGTCGAGCCCCCGCTCGTAGTGCTCGGCGAGCATCGTCGGATCGCTCGCGCCGTTCTGCTCCAGGAACGCCGCCGCGAGCCGGTGCCCGAGGACGCGATCGGTGTCCGTGAGCATCTCGTAGGCCCCCTCCCGCAGGAGCGCGTGCCGGAACATGAACTCCTCGTCCCCGGGGACCCGGCTCTCCTTGCGGCGGACGATCACCTCCCCGTCGCAGAGCTCCGAGAGCACGTCGTGCGGAGCGGCCCACGGCTCCGCGCTCCCGAGCAGCGCCTCGACGCCGCCCCGCCAGAAGACGTCGCCGAAGACGCTCGCCGCGCGCAGCACCTTGCGCGCGTCGCCGTCGAGCGCGGCGAGCCGCGCCTGGACCATCGCCAGCACCGTCTCCGGCAGCACGTCGCCCTTGCCCTCGGCCACGGCCCGGATCAGCTCCTCCAGGTAGAACGCGTGGCCGTCCGCGTGCGCCACGAGGCGCGCCACCGTCGCCGCGTCCAGCTCCTCGCCGAGCGCGTGGCGCACCAGGCGCTCGCACGCCTTCTTCGGCAGCTTCGCGAGGTGAAGCACGCTGAGCGCGCGCCCGCTCCAGAGCGACGGGAACAGCTCGCGGACCTCGGGGCGCGCCAGCCCGAGCACCATGAACGGCTGCTCGCCGAGCGCGCCGAGCACCGCGTCGACGAAGCGCACCGTCGGCAGATCGCCCCAGTGCAGGTCCTCGAGCACGAGCAGGACGGGGCGCGCCGACGTCTCGGCGGCGAGGAAGTCCTCCCACGCGCGGCGCATCTGCTTGCTCATGGTCTCCGCGTCGTCGCGGGCCGCCCGCAGCAGCGCGCTCTCGGCGCCCGGGAACGGGACGCCGGCGATCTCCCCGAGGAACACGGCCACGCGCTCGCGGTCGGGGCCGGGGACGTGCCGCGCGACCCGCGCGACGATCTTCTGCTGGCGGGCGGCGGCCGCCTCGCCGCCGTGGATGCCGCACGCGCCGCGGATCGCCTGCCCGAGCAGGCCGAACGCCGAGCCCACGCGCAGCGCGTCGCCGCAGCCGGTCCAGATCTCGACCGGGCCGCCCTCGGCGCGGAGCGCGCGCGTGAACTCGTGGGCGATCCGAGACTTGCCGACGCCGGGGGGCGCCGTCACGAGCACGGCGCGGGCGACCGGCATCTCGACGCACTCGGCGAAGATGGTCTGCAGCGTGAGCAGCTCGCGATCCCGGCCGACGCACGCGCTCGCCCTGCCGAGCAGCGTCTGCGCGCCGCCCGCGAGGTCGCGCTCGCCGTGGAGCTCCCGCCGCTCGCCCTCGCCGGACACCTCGAACCGCGCGCCGAGGAGCCGGGCCGTCACGTCGTCGATCGCGATCGGCCGCGGGCGCGTGTCGGGGTGCCGCTGGACCGCCCGCCGCGCCTCGCAGGCGCCGAGCAGCCGCGCGGCCCGATCGATCGCCTCCCCCATCGGCAGCTGCCGCGCCATGTGCGCCCGGCCCGTGGAGAGCGCCATCGGCCGGGTCGGGGCCAGCTTCCGCAGCGCCAGCGCGCAGCGCGCCGCGTGCGCCGCCTGATCGGTCGCGTCCCGGCTCGCGACGATGGCGATCACCGCCGAGCCGTCGGCGAGCGCCTCCATGTGCCCGCCGTGCGCCTGCACGACCTGCCGCAGCTGCGCGTCCACGGTCACCTGCAGCGTCTGGTCGAGCGGCGCGGTGTCGGCCTCGACCGGCGCTGGCTCCTTCCCCACGAGCAGCACGGACAAGAGCCGCAGCTCGCTCGAGGTGAGCGCCTCGGGGCGCTCCGACGCGACCCCGCGCGGGGGCCCGCAGCCGGCGGACCGCAGGGTGCTCAGGATCACGGCGGCGGTCGCGCCGTCGCTGAGGCGCTCGTCCGGCTCCTTCGCGAGCATCAGGTGGATCACCGCGTCGAGCTGCGGGGGGACCTCGGGGCGGAGCGAGCGGACCGCGGGGACCTCGCCGAACAGGATCTTCGCGAGGATCGCGGGGATGTTCTCGCCGACGAACACGGGGTTGCCCGTGAGGCACTCGAAGAGCACGCAGCCGAGGGCGAACACGTCGGCGCGCGGCGTGAGCGCGTTGTACCCGACGCGCGCCTGCTCCGGGGCCATGTAGGCCGGCGTCCCGAGGGCGACCCCCGTCAGGGTCATCGGCGTCGCGTCGAGCCGGCGCGCGATCCCGAAGTCGAGGATCTTCACTTGGTCTATCTGCCCGTCGACGAGGAACAGGTTGCTCGGCTTGAGATCGCGGTGGACGACGTCGTGGGCGTGCGCGGCCGCGAGCGCCTCGCCGGCCCTGACCCCGAGCGTCAGCGTCTCTTCGATGCTGAGCCGGCCGCGCAGGAGGCGCCGCGCGAGATCCTCGCCTTCGAGCCACTCCATGGCGAGATAGGACTTGCCCGACGAGGCCCTCCCGTGGGCCACGTGCCGCACGATGCCCGGGTGGGAGAGCTCCGACAGGAGCCTTGCCTCCCGCTCGAACCGCGCCTCGTGCGCGCCCTCGCCGAGCACCACCTTGAGGGCGACCGTCTCGCCGGTCGCCCGATCGAGGGCCCGGAACACCTCCCCCATGCCGCCGGAGCCAGCGCGCGTGAGGAGCTCGAACCGCTGCCCGACGACGTCGCCGACGCGCATGAAAGAAGTATTGCCCGGCTGCCGATGCGATGTCCAGCGCGCGAGAAGGAGAGTCGGTCGCTCGCGCCGCTGTACTTGCGATCCTCGTAGGATTTCTCGCTCTACGTCTCTCGTGCTCGACAATCACGCTGGCAGCCGACATGCACGTTCATGACGTGCTTATGTCCAGGCGTGTCCGCGCCGAGCGAGCGTGGGAGTCCACAGCGCTGCGCGCGCGCTCAGCGCGGCCTGTGGAGTGTCACTCCGATCCTCGGCGACGGCGCGGCTCCGGCGTCGCGCCGCGCGGCGGCGCCTCGTCGTTACGTCTCGTGCGGAGCGCGCGGACCCCCTCCGGCGCGAGATCCTCGAGCGCGGACGACAGCGACTGATGCGTGGACAGATCGCCGAGATCGATATCGAGGGCGACCAGGCTCATCGCGATCTCCGGGCGCACGCCGACCAGGATGACACGGGCGCCGAGCAGGGCAGCCGCGCGGTGGATCTGCTCCAGCGCGTGGGCGGCCGGGGCGTCGAGGCGCGGGACGCCGGTGATGTCGAGCAGCACGCAGCGCGCCCGGTGCAGGTTCACGCCCTCGACCACGCGCTCGAGCACCTCCCGGGCGCGGCCGGTGTCGAGCTCGCCGATGAGCGGGACGAGCAGCACGCCGCGCAGGAGCGGGATGAGCGGGCAGCCGAGCTCGCGCACGGCCGCCGAGAGCGCGCGCTCGCGCAGATAGGCCTCCTCCAGGCTCGCGTGCTGCTCCGAGAGCGACTGCATCAGCGCGTCGCGCTCGAGGGCCGCGCTGAGGAGCGCGCCCCAGATCGCGACGGTGCCCTCGTCGCCGGCGCTCTCGATCGAGCCCGGGCCGACGATCGCGAGGACCCCCCAGTCGCGGTGGAGCGTGCGAATCGGCTGGAGGGTCACCATGAATGGGCCGCCGGCGGTCGAGGGCGGCAGCAGCTCGGCGGGCGGGAAGGCCTCTCGCGCGTAGACGCCGCCGAGGGCGGGAGTCGGGGTGCCATCGCGGCTGTACGCGCCGGTGACGACGAGCCGCTCGCGGGTCATCGGGTCTTCCCAGAGCCCGAGGCACCCCCAGACGGCGGTTGTCGAGTCGAGCCAGGAGAGCGAGCGGGACTCTTCCTGGGTGCCGCCGAGCAGCGCGAGGCTCACCTCGTGATCGGACCGCACGACCACGCCGAGCTCCTCGACGAACTGCCGCTCGGCATCGATCCGGGCCAGGGTGAGCGAGAGGCGCAGTCGCTCCAGGAGCTCCTCGACGCGCGCCTCGGCCGACTCCGCAGCTTCGGCGGTCCACCCCCCGCGCGGGCGGCGGTGCCGGCCGAGGAGGCGGGCGATCCCCATCAGGCTCTCCACGTCGGGCGTGAGGCGGACGGCCTGCTGGCAGGCCTCGTCGAGCGCGTCCGACGGAGGGGGACTCGTGCCCTCGATCGCCGCGAGGTGTCCCTCGATCACCGTGGCGACGCCGGGCCACACGGCGGCGGGGGGCGTATCGGACGGGAGCGGATGGCCGATGAGCAGCTCGACCATCTGCCGGGCGAGGACGCCGCCGGCGGCCTCGTCGGGCGCGCCGCCCCGCCGGTGGAGGAAGCCCTGGAGCAGGTTGCACCCGCAGGTCCGCCGCGGGACCAACGAGGTCGGCGCGAGCACGGGCCCGGGCGGGACGGCCTCGCCGGCGAGCTGCGCCAGCACGAGATCGCACGCGATCTTCCCGAGGCCGTCGAACCGCTGGCGCACGGTGGTCAGGGGCGGGGTGGACCACTGGGCCTCGGTGATGTCGTCGAAGCCGACGATCGCGAGATCGTCGGGGATGCGGCACCCCGCGGCCTGGAGGACGGACATCATGCCGAGCGCGTTCTTGTCCGTGGCGACGACCGCGGCGGTGAATTCGCCCCGGCGCGCGAGGACGGCCTCTGCGGCCTTGGCGCCGCCGGATTGCCAGTTGTTCTCGGCCTCGAAGACGAGCCCAGGATCGAAGGGGATCCCGCTCTCGGCGAGCGTCTCCTTGTAGCTCTCGAAGCGCTCGCGGATGTCGTCCTGGTCCATGAAGCCGACGTAGGCGATGCGCCGGTGCCCGTGCTCGACGAGGTGGCGCACCGCGGCGCGCATGCCTTTGCGGTTGTCCGGCATCACGGTCGGGCAGCCCGCCTCGGGGGCGCAGGTGCTGATCGTGACGAGCGGGACGCGCGCCGCTGCGAGCCGCTCGATGCCGTCGGTGGCGAGCACGACGATCCACCCATCCACCTGGTCCCGGGCGAGCGAGGGAGCCTGGATGAAGTCGGGGGTGCCGCAGATCACCACGACGCGGTGGCCGCGCTGCTGCGCCGCCTGGTGGACGCCCCTGAGGATGGCGCTGAAGTAGAAGCCGTCGAGGAAGGGCGTGAGGACGCCGATGGTGGTCGGGCGGGAGGGCATGGGGGGTGCGCGCGCGCTCCGGGCGTCCGCATCGTCGCGGTCCGGGCGTCGGCATCGTCGGTGCTCATCCTACCGGACATCGAACCACCGGAGGAACGCCCGGCGGCGAGATCGCCTCACGCGATGAGCGCGAATCGTGCTCCCCGCCCGCGGCGCGAAGCGCGCTGAGCCGCGCGGAACGCCGGGGCATCCGCCGCCTCGCCAGCGTCGGCGCGCGGCCCGCGCGCCTTCCCCACCTGGGTCTCCTCGTGTACACGCGATGGAAGCGAACCAGCATCGGCGCCCGTAAATCCCGTGTGACTTGTGATCTACCCGCGTGTACACAGGCCCCCCACAATTTGGCGACTGAGCTAACATTCTCTCCGCTATGACGCGCCGCACCATACGAAGTCGCCCCTTCCCCCGCCGCGAGCCCGGTCCGCCGGCGCGAAGGGGGCGGCGGTGAGCGAACCGGCCGTACGTACGCTGATGTCGGTCCTCGGCGCCTGCGTCGCGCTCGCCCCGGCCGGGGCGTGGGCCGAGGAGTGCGACCGCGGCGCCGCCGACGTGTCGTGGGTGCGCCTCGCGGGCGCGGAGGCGCAGTGCCCTAGCGCGGCCCAGTTCCGCGCCGAGATCTCGCGGCGGCTCGGGCGCGATCTCGTCACCACGGGCAAGGTCGCCTCGATCGAGGCCATGGTGCAGGGGCAGCCCGGCGCCTGGTCGGCCACGATCCGGACCCAGCTGTGCGACGGCGCCCCGCCGACCGTCCGCGAGTTCTCCGACCACGGCCAGAGCTGCGACGGGATCGTGGCCGCGGCGGCGGTGCACATCATGCTCACCACCGATCCCGAGGCCGCCCTCTCCCCCCCGGCCGAGGTCCCCCCGCCGCCGGCCGCCGCGCCGGCGCCGCCTCCTCCTCCTCCGCCGGCCGCCGTGCGGCCGCCGAGCCCGCCGGCGGCCACGCGGTCGCCGGAGCCGCCGTTCCCCTGGCCGGCCGAGACCCGGGCCGCGCCGCCGCCGGCCGAAGATCCGCCGCCCGTCGGGATCTCGGTCGCCTGGCGCGGGTTCGCCTCGGTGGGCCTCGTCCCCTCGCCCGGGGCCGGCGTCGCCCTCTCGGGCGAGTGGGCGGTCCTGCCGCGGTGGACCCTCGAGACCGGGGCGCTCTGGCTCCCGGAGCAGCACGCGACCCAGCGGACGTTCGCCTTCGGCCTCACCGCCGGCTGGCTCGGCGGGTGCCTGGAGGCGGTCCGGAGCCGATCGCTCGCCCTCGGGCTCTGCGGCCGCGTGGTGGCGGGCGCCATCCACGCCGTCGTCTACGGGGACGAGCAGATCACCCCGACGATCCTGCCGACCGACGTCGGCTCGCGGGCCTGGCTCAGCCTCGGGGCCGGCACCCGGCTCGGCGTCCGCATCGTCGGGCCGCTCCGGCTCGAGACCGGGATCGATCTCTTCGTTCCGATGACACGGTACAGCTTCCAGCTGCAGGACGGGCAACCGGCGGGCTTCGAGCAGCCGGCCGTCGGCGGCGCGGCGTTCGCGGGGGTCGGGGTCACCTTTTGATGAAGGATCCCCCGACTGGCAGCATCCACCAGACCGTGGAGCAAGCTTTACGAGCAGAGGTCCTGGGCGACGCCAAGCCGTCGCCGCGGAGCCTCGTCGCCCTACACGCCGAGCACGGCGGATTCGTCTGGGCCACCCTCCAGCGGTTCGGCATCCAGCATCCGGACCTGGAAGATGCCTTCCAGGACGTCTTCATCGTCGTCCAGCGGCGGCTCCCGTCCTTCGACTGGGCCTGCCCCATCACGACCTGGCTCTTCGCCATCTGCCGCCGCGTCGCCGCGTCGCACCGCCGCCGCGCGCACACGCGGCGGGAGCGCCTCGGCGAGGTGGTGGACGACGTGCCGGACTCCGCGCGCGGCCCCGAAGAGATCACCTCCCAACATCAAGCGAGATTGCGGCTCGACGGCATCCTCGAGGCCATGGATCTCGACCGAAGAGCCGTGTTCGTCATGTTCGAGATCGAAGAGATGCCCTGCAACGAGATCGCGAGCCTGGTCGGCGTCCCCGTCGGCACCGTATACTCGCGCCTCCACGCGGCACGGAAAGAGTTCGCCACGCTGTTGAAGAAGAGCGAGTCCGAGCGCGCGCGCAGGGGGGTCCAATGAGCGATCCGAAGCGATGGAAGCAGGAAGGTGGCGGCGCCCCGCTGGGAGCGCGCGAGCTCCTCCTCGCCGCCTCGCGCCCGCGCCCGATGACCTCCGCCGAGCTCGCGCGCACCGCGGCCCGGGTGGCGCCGCTCGCGACGAGCGCGGGCGCCGGGGCGACGGTGCCGATGTGGATCAAGGGGATCTTCCTCGCGGTGGGCCTCGGCGCCGGCGGGGCCGGGCTCTACGCCGCCCTCGACGACGGCCGGAGCGCCGCCGCGCCGGTCGCGCCGCTGACCGACCTGCCGCTGGAGCAGCTGTTCTCGAGCGCGCGGGGCGGCCTGCCCGCCGCCGCCCCGCCGCCCGCGCCCGAGCCGGCGCCCGCGCCGGCGGCGGAGCCGGCGCCCGCGCCCGTCGCCCGCCGGGAGGCGCCGCGGAACGCCCGGCCGGCCGCGCCGACGCCCGACGCGATCGCCGCGGTGGACAACGACGACCTGGTCCGGGAGTCGAACCTCGTCGACCAGTCGCGGGCCGCGCTCGCGCAGGACCCGGCGGCCGCCCTCGCCGCGCTGGCCCGGCACGAGGCCGATTTCCCCAAGGGACGGCTCGCGGAGGAGCGGGAGTTCATCGCGATCCGCGCGCTGATGCGCCTCGGGCGCGCCGACGAGGCGCGGGCGCGGGCGGCGGCGTTCGTGGCGCGCTACCCGTCGAGCTCCTTCGCCGAGCCGGTGCGCCGGATCGTCAGCGCCACGCCGTGACGCCCTGACGGCCCGAGGGCCGCGAGGCCGCGGCGCCGCGGCGGGCTGAAGAGCGACGCGCCCCTCACGATTTCGTGAAGGGCCAGCGGGCTCGGCAGCATTCACGGGGCATGTGGCGATCGTCGACGAGGTCGGGCCGGTGCGCCGCGCCCGGCGCCCGGGCTGGCCCCCCGGCGACGGCCGTCGTCCCCCCGGCGGCCTCCGCGCTCCCGCCCGCCGCGTGCCCGACCGACGTCGCCGTCATCGGTCGAGAAGCTGAGCCCCGCCGACGACGGCCATGGCGGCGAGATCCGTACACCGCCCCATGAACATGCGCGTTCGCGGGACAGGCATCTTCCTCGACAGGGAGCTCTCCCCTATCGACGACCGCGGCCCGGGCAGCGAGGGTCGCGCGCAACTACGCTTCACGCACGAGCTCCATCCGACGTTCGAGCACATGAGCGGCGAATCCCTCGTCCACGCCAGCGACGATGATCTCCGGGTGTTCATCGACGGCCGATCGGCGCCGCACGCGCGGCGCCTGGCATGTCACGGACATGACATCGGATAAGGCTTGCTCGGGACGTA
Source organism: Sorangium sp. So ce296 (assembly GCF_051529605.1). NCBI lineage: Bacteria > Pseudomonadati > Myxococcota > Polyangiales > Polyangiaceae > Sorangium > Sorangium sp. So ce296. Next base: position 10,381,733 of record NZ_CP150325.1, on the reverse strand, counting down.
AATACCACTATTGTTCAGCCCGCGTTCACGGGCAGCCGCTCCGGGAGATGAGGGCGTCACTTCGCCTCATCGCAGAGCCGTAGGCTCGACGCCATCCATGCGCGTCGTGCCCCGCTCGGGAGCGCGCTCGACTCGTGTCTTCGCAGGTCGACGCGCGCGCTCGTCCGCGATCGTCGGGCTCTGTCCGCACGTCCAGCCGTCACCCGGGAGCGCGCGCGCCAGAGCGCGGGCTCCGTCGTTTGTCGTCGTCGTTCTCAGGAGGTTTCATGTTCTCTAAGCCGTCGAGTTCGAGCAATCCGGTGCGCTCTCATGTTGGCTCTGCCCCCGCCGGAGCGCTCCGACGGGCGCGGCGCGCCGCGCTGATCTCGCTCGCGATGCTGCCGGTCTCCTGCGCGGATCTCTCGCCGACGAACGGCGATCCGGCCGATCTCGCGGAGGGCGACACCGCGTCCGCCGCACAGGAGCTTTCGCTGGCGTTCCCGATCGAGGGGCGCAAGTCGCTCGTCGTCACGAACGCCGATATCCTCAGCGCGTTCACGCTGAAGGACGTGCTCCAGCAGCTCATCGATCAGGCGGGCGTCAGCCTGACGCCCCTCCAGCTGTTCCAGCAGCTCATGGACACGAACCGGAAGGCCGCGGACGGGCTCGGGCTCGGCCCGAACTGCGATGACGTGGTGATCCCCGGCTCGGACGGGTCGATCAACGGCTGGCCGATCGACTGCCCCCGCGCCGTGGGCTTCGAGGCCGACCGGGATCCCTTCGCCGACGAGACCGCCGACAACGCGTACGTCGCCACGACCTTGTCGAACCGCTTCGACCTCGCCCCGCCGGACGGCGCCAACTGCGGTGAGTACCGCGTGGTCTTCGCGAGGCGCTCGGGCATGACCCCGGGGGCGTTCCAGCTGCGCAACTTCATCATCTTCGAGGCCCGGCTGCCCAACCCGACGCCGAGCCTGGGCCGGGAGGGCTGCCGCCCGATCGTCGACTTCTGGTACGGCCTGTCCGACCCGTCGGAGACCCTCGCGGACCGGCGGGACGCGCTGCACGACTTCTACTTCGAGGGGCTGCCCGGGTTCGAGCCCGTCATCCACATCGATCATTACGGTCAGAACACAGGGCCGTTCGGCGGCCAGATCCGGACCAACGAGTTCCTCTTCGCCCCCGAGGTCGTCGGGGATCCGCCCGTGCCCTTCACGACGTGGAACCTGCGGGAGTTCAGGCTCCTGCACACCGGCTCCGGGACGAGCGCCACGCTGGTCGCGACCCCGTCCTTCGTGAAGGACACCCCGGCCGCGCCGCTCTTCGATCCCGCGTCGACCGACGCGCGCGCCGTCACCTTCCGGAACACGTCGTTCCCGAGCCTGGTGGAGCGGCTCGCCGCGGCCGACGACATCAACCGCTTCGCGTTCGAGCCGGGCTACCCGACGACCATGAACGCCGGGGAGAGCCAGATGATCGGGCTCCAGAACAACTACTTCGCCACGTTCGGCAGCGGGACCTCGGCGCTCAGGACCAGCATCCAGAACAAGCTCACCGCCATGGGCAGCACGCTCACGCCGGACCAGATCGTCGGGCGCGCGTTCTCGCTGTCGTGCAGCGGGTGCCATGAGCCCATCGGCGACGCCACGGGCTCGCCCACCGTCGAGCTCGATCTCGGCACGACGGATACGCTGGCCAAGACGGCCCCGTTCGTCCAGACGACCGAGCAGCTCGAGAGCGACCCCATCGAGGGCGGGCAGCGCTTCGCCATCTCGGAGGCGCTCACGGAGGTGTTCATCCCGTTCCGGGAGAACGTGATGGCGGACTTCCTCCTCAACAACCCGATCCTCGGGTTCGAGAAGCCGGGCGCGTGGACGTCGACGCAGGCCCAGCTGTCGCTCCACACGGGCCGCGCGGTGGAGGGCATCTCCTCCCTCCAGATCCTGACGCCGGGCACGTTCCACGCGGTCGTCAGCCCGAATTTCAGCACCGCGGGGCTCACGATCGGCAACAAGATCACGGTCGACCTCTTCGTGTCTCCCGCGCAGCCGAACCCGAGCTGGGTCGGGAACGTCGAGGTGCTGATCTCGATCCCGTCGGCCGGCATCAACAACGAGTGGGCCGGGAACGTGCCGCTCACGCCGATCACGCGGGGGTCGTTCCAGAGGCTCCAGTTCGCCTCGCTGGCGACGGCGACAAAGAACGCGCTGAGCGCAACGCCGCGGCCCACCGACGTGAAGCTGCAGTTCAACTTCAACGTGACCACCAACTCGGGGCCGTACTACCTGGATAACGTCCGGTTCGAGAATTAGCGGGGGCGGGCGCTCGCGAAGGCGAGCGCCCGCTCAGGAAGAGGCGCCGGTGCTCTCCCCCCCGACCGGCGTCCTCTTCCTTTTTTCTTTTGTGGCCCACGCGCGCCCGCGCACAGCCACGCCGCGGGGCGCCGTGCAGGTGCATGTAGGCACCAGGGAACGCCATGACACCCATCGTCTCCGCAGGCTCACGCGCAGGAGGGCCGCAGCAGCGATCCGTCGGGCACAGTCCGTCAAGACGGATGAATCATCCGTTATAGTAGACAAGAGCCGTGGGCTTTGTTATGACGCGTTCATGTCAGGCATTGCCATCATCACTGGAAGTGTTTCTGCCCGTTCGAAGACGGCCGCGCTGGCCGCCCGGATCGCGGCGCGGCTCGGGCGCGAGGGGTTTCGCGTCACCACCGTCAACGTCCGCGATCTCCCCGCCGAGGACGTCCTCTTCGGCCGCGTCGATTCGCCCGCCGTCGCGGACGCGGTGCGGATCGTCGCGGAGGCGGCCGGGGTCGTCATCGCGACGCCCATCTACAAGGCCTCGTACACGGGAGCGCTCAAGGCGTTCCTCGACCTCCTGCCGCAGTTCGGGCTCGCGGGGAAGGCCGTGCTGCCGCTCGCCACGGGGGGGACGCTCGCGCACGTGCTCGCCATCGATTACGGGCTCCGCCCGGTCCTCCAGTCGCTCGGCGCTCGGCACGTGCTCGCCGGGCTCTTCCTCCTCGACAAGGCGCTTCGGCTCGGCGAGGACGGCGCGCTCGAGATCGATGACGAGCTCGGAAGCAAGCTGGAAGAGGTCGTGAGGCCCTTCATCGACAGCGTGCTCCGCGAAGGCCTCCCGCTCCCGGCGCGCGACGTGGCCGCCTGAGGTCCGGCCGGGGAGGAGGGCGCCGCACGGCGCCCTCCGGTTCGATCGCTCGATCCCACGGAAGCGCAGACACCAGCCAACAACTCCCGGTGCTTCGAGGTAGACCATGCGCTTGCTCACCCTCCCCACCCCGGAATCGACCACGGCCCCGACCGAGCGCGCCACGGCGCTCGCCTTCGAGGACCGCCGATCGCACCAGCTGCTCCAGCGCGTGAAGCAGGCGGCCGCGGGCGACGCGGCCGTGCTCCTCGCCGGCGAGACCGGGACGGGAAAGGAGATCCTCGCGCGCTACGTGCACGAGCTCGGCGCGCGCCGCAGCCGGCCCTTCGTCGCCGTGAGCTGCGCGGCGCTGTCGCCCGCGCTCGCGGAGAGCGCGATCTTCGGAGTCGAGCGCGTCGAGCGCGTCGAGCATGGGAGCGGCGCGAGAGGCCCCGCCCCGAAGCGCAGTCTGGTCGAGGCGGCCGAGGGCGGCACGCTCTACCTCGACGAGATCGGGTATCTCCCGGTCGGCGCGCAGGACAGGCTGCTGCGCTTGCTGCAGGATCGCGAGGTCGTCCGGCTCGGCGCGCGGCAGCCGGCGCCCGCCGACGTGCGCGTCATCGCCGCCGCCAGCGTCCCGCTCGAGGACATGGTCGCCGTCGACAGGTTCCGTGAGGACCTGCTCTCCCGGCTCTCCGGCGCGGCGATCGCGGTGCCGGCCCTGCGCGAGCGGCCGGGCGACATCCTCCCGCTCGCCCGGCATTTCCTCGCCACGTACGGGCGCCGCCTCGGCCCCGCGCCGTGCGTGCTCGCGTCGTCGGCGATGGAGCGGCTGCTGGCGCACCCGTGGCCGGGCAACATCCGCGAGCTGGAGCACGTCATTCAACAGGCGCTCCTCGTCTGCCGCGCTGGCCGCGTGACAGGGAGCGATCTGCGGCTCGCGAGCCTCCCCCCCAAGGCGCCTCCGCCCGCGCTCCCCGGCGCGTCGAGCGGCGTCGACGCGTGGATGGCCACGCTCGAGAGCGCCATCACCGCCCTGTTCGAGGGCGACTTTCCCAACGTGCACGAGCGCGTCGAGGAGATCGTGATCCGCGCCGCGTACCGCCGCTGCGAGCGCAACCTGGGGCACACGGCGAACCTGCTCGGCGTCACCCGCGACCTCGTGCGCGCGCGCCTCTTGCAATCCGGCGAGCTCGCGGCGCCCCCCACGTCGGAGTCCCCAGCTTCGCTGTCGAGGGCCGGGGAGGCGCGCGCGGCGGTGCGAGAGCTCCTGGCCCCCGAGCCCTGACCGCGCGCCCGCGCCGCGCGCGGTCACGGCCCGGAGCCGCCCGGCGGCGCGCGCGACGCGGCGCTCTGGCCCGCTCAGCTCTGCGACCGCTGGGGGAGGATGTCGTTGGCGATCACCTCGCCGAACGGCCCCGTGAGGTTGGTGCGGACGTCAGTCCCCTTCCGCGCGACGGAGAGCCGCGGGAAGAGCAGCTCGGCGACGCGATAAGCCTCCTCGAGGTGCGGATAGCCCGACAGGATGAACGTGTCGATCCCGAGCTCGGCGTACTCGCGCATGCGGAGCGCGACCGTCTCCGGGTCGCCCACGAGCGCGGTGCCGGCGCCGCCGCGCACGAGCCCGACCCCGGCCCAGAGGTTCGGGCTGATCTCGAGCGCCTCGCGCCGCCCGCTGTGCAGCGCCGCCATGCGCCGCTGGCCCTCGGAGTCGAAGCGCGCGAACGCCTGCTGCGCCGCGGCGATGGCGCGGTCGTCGAGGTGCCGGATGAGGTCGTTCGCAGCGGCCCACGCGGCCTCGGCCGTCTCGCGCACGATGACGTGCAGGCGGATCCCGAAGCGCACCTCGCGCCCCTCCACGGCCGCGCGGCGGCGCACGTCCGCGATCTTCTCGGCCACGGCGGCCGGGGGCTCGCCCCACGTCAGGTAGACGTCGTGGTGGCGCGCGGCCAGCGCGTGCCCCGCGGGCGACGATCCGCCGATGTAGAGCGGCGGGTGCGGCGTCTGGATCGGCGGATACAGGAGCTTCGCCCCCTTGACGCGCAGGTGCTTGCCCTCGAAGTCGACCGTCTCGCCGGCCATGACGCGGCGCCAGATGGTGAGGAACTCGTCGGTCACGGCATACCGCTCGTCGTGGCCGAGAAAGACGCCGTCGCCCTCGGCCTCCGCGGGATCGCCGCCGGTCACCACGTTGAGGATCAGGCGGCCGTCGGAGAGCCGATCGACCGTGGACGCCATGCGGGCAGCCCACGTGGGCGAGACGATGCCCGGCCGCAGCGCGACGAGGAACCGCAGCCGCTGCGTGAGCGGGATCATCGCCGACGCGATCGCCCAGGCATCCTCGCAAGACCTCCCCGTGGGGAGCAGCACGCCGTAATAGCCGAGGTCGTCGGCGGCCTGCGCGATCTGGCGAAGGTAGGCGAGCGAGACGGGGCGCGCCCCCTCGGCGGTGCCGAGATAGCGGCCATCGCCGTGCGTCGGGAGAAACCAGAAGATGTTCATGAAATCGTGGGCTCCTCGCCCGTGGATCACCGGGCCAGCGGCCCGGAAGCACGTTTCGCGCCGCAGACGCGAGGTGACAGGCTTCCGCGCGAGCGCCGCCCGCCGTCCGAGGGCGCCCGCGCGCACCGCGACGCTGACGCTGCTGCTGGAGCAGCAGTTGCTGCTGGGGCAGCAGCGCGCGCGCAGCGACTGCTGCTGGAGCAGCAACGCCGGACAGCCTTCATGGCGCAAGGACCGAGTCCGCGCGGGCTGCTCGATGGCACGGCTCATGCCTAGTTATAAGGCAATTTCCGACTTTAGCCAGTGATGTGCCAATGGCGCGCGACGTCGCGACATCGCATGTCCACCGAGGCCGAGGCATGCAGGGCGAAGTGGCTCACGCAAGCAATGGACAGTCGCCTCCGGCGCCGGGCAGCGCGCTCGACGTCGCCGACGATCTCGCGCGCGCCTTCGCCGTGACGGCCGTCGAGCGGGACAAGCGGGGCGGGACGCCCAAGGAGGAGCGCGATCGGCTGCGGCGGAGCGGGCTCTTGTCGCTCTCGGTGCCGGCGCCCCTGGGCGGCTGGGGAGCGCCCTGGACCGTCGTGCTCGAGGCGGTCCGGCGCATCGCCCGCGCCGACAGCGCCGTCGCCCATGTGTTCGGCTTTCATCACCTGATGCTCGCGACGTTGCGGCTCTTCGGGAGCGCGGACCAGGCGAGCCGGCTCCAGGCCGCGAGCGTCGCGGAGCGCTGGTTCTGGGGAAACGCACTGAACCCGCTCGACACGCGCGCGCGCCTCGTGCGCCGCGGCGACGGCCTCGCCGTGCGCGGCGCGAAGAGCTTCTGCTCCGGGGCGAGCGACTCGGACATGCTCATCGTGTCGGCGCTCGACGACGCGACATCCAAGCTCGTCGTCGCCGCCGTCCCCACCCGTCGGCCGGGGATCCGGGTGCTCGACGACTGGGACAACATGGGACAGCGGCAGACCGACAGCGGCACCGTCGAGCTCGACGACGTCGAGGTACGGGCGGACGAGCTGCTCACCACGCCGGGGCCGCTCGGCTCGCCGTTCGCCTCGCTGCGCCCGTGCCTCGCCCAGCTCGTGCTGGTGAACGTGTACCTCGGCCTCGCCGAAGGGGCGTTCGAGGAGGCGCGGCGGTACACGGGCACGCGGCGGCGGCCGTGGATCGCCGCCAAGGGGACGCCCGCGACCGAGGACCCGTATGTCCTCCTCCGGTACGGCGACCTGTGGCTCGCCCTCGAGGGCGCGCGCCTGCTCGCCGATCGCGCCGGGGCGGCGTTCCAGGCGGCGTGGGAGCAGGGAGATCGGTTGAGCCCCGAGCAGCGCGGCGGGTGCGCGATCGCCGTCGCCGCGGCGAAGGTGGCGACGTCGCGCGCAGGGCTCGAGATCACGAACGGCATGTTCGAGGTGATGGGGGCGAGCGCGACGGCCGCCAGCGCCGGGATGGATCGGTTCTGGCGGAACCTGCGCACGCACACGCTGCACGACCCGGTCGATTACAAGTCGCGCGAGCTCGGCGCCTATGCGCTGAACGGCGCGATCCCGGAGCCGAGCTTCTACTCGTAAGGGAGCGCGACACGACCGACCCGGGCAGCGAGCCCTCCCGGGATGGCGACGTCGAGGCGCGGCGCGCGCGCGGCGGGGCGGCGCCGTGACGGGAGCTCGCCTGACCGGACCCTGGCAAGAGCGATCGGCGCGCGTGCGCCGTCATGAGGAGAGAGACATGGCGAGACGAGATGATGCAGCGATCCGCGAGCGTGTGGGGGCGATTGTCGCCGCCGTGATCGCGCCGAACGCCGAGCGGATCGATCGCGAGGGGGTCTTCCCGCGCGAGAACCTCGACGCGCTCGCGCGCGAGGGGTGGAATGGGGTGCTCCTGCCCGAGGAGCTTGGCGGCCTCGGGCTGGGCCACACGGCGTTCGCCATCGCGGCCGAGGAGATCGGGCGCGCCTGCGCGTCGACCGCGCTCGTCTACGTCATGCACATCGGCGCGGTGCAGACGATCGCGCTCTTCGGCAACGACGATCAGAAGGAGCGGTGGCTCAAGCCCGCCCGGCGAGGGCTCGTCGGCACCTACTCGACGAGCGAGAAGGCGTCCGGCGGCCACTGGTGGTTCAACTTCAGCGAGGCGGCGCGCGACGGGGACGATTACCTGATCTCCGCCGAGAAGTCGTTCACGACCAGCGCGGGGAAGGCCGACTATTACGTCCTCCAGACGCGCACGCCGGGCGCGAAGGGGCCGACCGACATCACCTTCTTCATCGTCGACGGGAAGCGGCCGGGCATCGAGGCGGGCCGCTGGGACGCCCTCGGGGTGCACGGCAACCATAGCGGGCCGATCCGCTATAGCAACGTGCCCGTGCCGCGCCGGGATCGGCTCGGCGCGGAGGGCCAGGGCAAGGACATCATTTATCACGGCGTCTCGCCGGTGTACCTCATCGGGCTCGGCGCCGCGTGGCACGGCGTCGCCCGCGGCGCGCTCGCGACCGTGACCCAGTACGCGCTCGGCACGGTGCACCGCGACTTCGATCGCCGGCTCGCCGACTACCAGGTCCTCCGCCAGCAGCTCGGGGAGGCGAAGGTCCTCGTCGAGAGCCTCCGCCCCTGGCAGGCGGCGCTCGCCGAGCAGCTCGACGAGCTCCAGGCGGCGGGCAGGCCGCAGGGCGAGCTGCTCATGCCGCTCACCGAGTTCAAGGTCCACGCCGCCGAGGTGGCCAACAAGGTGGCGCGCCTCGCGCTCGACGTGAGCGGCGGCTACGGCTACCGCCGCGGGCCGCTCGAGCGCGCCTTCCGCGACGCGCGCGCCGCGATCGGCATGGGGCCGTCCAACAACATCGCGCGCGAGTGGATCGGCAAATCCCTCGTCGGCCTGCCGCTCGAGCTCTTCGAGGCCGGCGGAGAGTGAGCCCCCGCGGGCATGCTTGGAGGAATGAAATCATGAGTAATCACGGAAATGTTGTGCCTACCGCGCTGACCGCGCTGCCCTCGACGGCGCCTTCGCGCGGCCCCGTGAAGTTCGCGTACTGGGTGCCGAACGTCAGCGGCGGGCTCGTGGTGAGCAAGATCGAGCAGCGGACGCACTGGGGCATCGACTATAACCGCAAGCTCGCCCGGCTCGCCGAGGACAGCGGCTTCGAGTATGCGCTCAGCCAGGTCCGGTACATGGCGAGCTACGGCGCCGAAAACCAGCACGAGTCCACGTCATTCAGCCTGGCACTCTTGCTCGCGACCGAGCGGCTCAAGGTGATCGCGGCGGTCCACCCGGGGCTGTGGCACCCCGGGGTGCTCGCGAAGCTAGGCGCGACCGCCGACGACCTGTCGGGCGGGCGGTTCGCCGTCAACGTCGTGAGCGGCTGGTTCAAGGGGGAGTTCACCGCCCTCGGCGAGCCGTGGCTCGAGCACGACGAGCGATACCGGCGCTCGGAGGAGTTCATCCGGGCGCTCCGGGGCATCTGGACCGAGGACCACTTCTCGCTGCGGGGCGACTTCTACCGGATCAACGACTTCACGCTGAAGCCGAAGCCGGTGCAGAAGCCGCACCCCGAGATCTTCCAGGGGGGGAACTCGAAGGCAGCGCGGCAGATGGCCGCCCGCGTCTCCGACTGGTACTTCATGAACGGCAACTCCATCGAGGGCGTCCGCGCGCAGGTGAGCGAGATCCAGGAGCTCGCGGCGCGGGCGGGGCGCCGCGTGAAGTTCGGCCTGAACGCCTTCATCATCGCCCGCGACACGGAGGAGGAGGCGCGGCAGGTCCTGCGCGACATCATCGCGCACGCGGACGTGGAGGCCGTGAACGGCTTCGGCGACGCCGTGCGGCAAGCCGGCCGCGCGTCGCCCGAGCGCGAGGGCATGTGGGCCAACTCCAACTTCGAGGATCTCGTGCAGTACAACGACGGCTTCCGCACGGGCCTCATCGGCACCCCCGAGCAGATCGCGAGGCGGATCGTGGCCTATCAGGCGGCCGGGGTCGATCTGGTGCTGGGCGGGTTCCTGCATTACCTCGAGGAGGTGGAGCAGTTCGGGAAGAAGGTCCTGCCGATCGTCCGCGAGCTCGAGGCCGACGAGGCGCGCAAGGCGGCCTGAGGGCGGCCGGCGCCCGCGCGGGCGCCGGTGCCTTCCGGCGAGCTCGGTCCGGGCGGGGCGGGCGCCCCGCGGGCGGTCGGCCCCGGATCAGCCCTCCTCGTCGCCCGCACGGCGCGCCATGCACCCGTACATGAACGGCGGATAATCGGCGTCCTCTCCGTGATTGCGCCAGGCGCCGACGGGGGTGATCCCCTCGCTCGTCAGCCGCCACGGGCCGAGCAGCGGGCGGATGGCCTCCGGGGCGCGCATGTGGAACCGGAGCCCCGGCGCCTCGAGCAGCGCGACGATCCGCGGGTACCGGCGGCACATCTCGCTGTCGAAATCGAGCGCCATCAAGCTGCCGGCCGGCGCCAGGTCGTGGAGCGACGCGAACGTCGCCGCGAGCTTGTCGTCGGCGATGAAGGCGGCGACCCCGACGAACACGATCCCGAGCCGCCGGATCGGCCCGAGCACGCGCTCGACCGACGCCCGGTCCAGCGTTGTCAGGTCCGAAGCGTCGCAGTAGGCATACCCGACGTTCGGCAGGCCGGCGAGGATCCGCTGCCCCATCGCGATGTTGATGGGATCCACGTCGGTGTAGAGCACCCGCGCGTCCGGCACGGCCTCGTGGACGTTCCCGGAGGTCGGCAGCCCGGCGCCGAAGACGAGGAGCTGATCGATGCCCTCCGCGCGGATCGCCCTCGCGGCGCGCCCGATGTACGCGCGCAGGACGCGGAAGATGCCGCGGAAATCGCCGTACGCGGCCTCGTATTCCTTCGCCGCCTCGATGTCGACCGGCAGGTAGTGAATGCCGCCGAGCCAGTAATCGATCATACGCGCCGCGTTCGCGTGCGCGAACCGTCCCACGGATGCTGAACCGCTCATCATCTGACATCTCCCGCCATTTCCGCCCATCTCCGCCCATCTCCGCCCATCTCCGCGCCGCGCGCCGGCCGGCCCCGGCGGGGCACCTCATCGGCGCGCGGTCAAAAGGACGCCATCGTTGCCGATCGCGCTCGGCTTCCTCGTGAAATGGGCCCTCAGCTCGCCAGCGAGCCGCCTCTTCATGAGCTCCGCCGCCGGGTGCCGGTCGTACCAGAACCGCTGAAGGACCTCCGCGGCGCTCGCTATCCGCTCCTCGAGATCGGCCTCCTCGCAGCGGAGCTCGACGTTCACCCTCGTCATCTCGATGCTCCTGAAGCCGCGGCCGAAGAGCACCTCCGCGGCCGTCGCGAGCAGGTATCCCTGATGATCCGCCGCGTCGCCCGCCACGGCGCAGCAGTTCCTGTTCAGCAGGCCGATCATCTCGTTGTCGGGGGCCCCTTGCACGATCAAGATCCTCGACCCGCGCTTGTCGCACACCCGGATCATCTCCTCCACGGCGCTCACGACGTCATCGACGTAGTGAAGCACCCAGGTCGACACGACCCCATCGAACGTGTCCTCCTCGATCGGCAGGCGCTCGGCCTTGCCGCGCAGCACGCAGATCCTGTGGCCCGCTCGCCCCTCCCCGATCGCGGACGCGCTCGCCGCGTCGGGCTCGACGGTCGTGCACCCGCCGAGCGCCTCCGCGATGCGCCGCACGACCACCCCGGTTCCTCCGCCGATATCCAGGACCCTCGTGCAGCCCTCCAGCCGGTCGAGGATGGGCGGGATGTCATTGCGGACGAACCGGCGCGACGCGAGGGCCCAGGCCTGGTGGGTCAGCCGATGCGGCCGGCGGGGGCGCGCGGGCATCGCCTCCGGCGCACCGCAGAGAGGATAGCGGCTGACGTCGAACCCGGTCATGGCCTCTCCTGCCGGCGTCAGGACGCGCCGCCCCGCGCTCGGATCTCGTGGATGACGTGCGCGTGAGGCCCGTCGTCGTCGCGGCGCACGATCCGGGACGTGTACCCGAGCCGCGCCGCGATCGCGCCCGGATCGTTCTCTGCTCCCGCCATCTGCGAGAAGGGCATGAGAATGACGGAATCGCGCGCGACGAAGCCCCTCGCCTGGATCAAGAACCTCTCGATGATGGCGCGGCCGCCGTCGCGCCTCATGCCGAACACGCCTCGCGGCGCCGTGCTCGGATAGAAGGGTTGATTGAACACGATGAGATCGAACATCGTGCCAGGTGGGACCGACGAGAACAGATCGCTCTCCACCGCGCGGACGCGGAGCGGCGGGTTCCTCGCCACGTTCGCTGTCGTGCACGCGATCGCCGGCGGATGCTTGTCCACCGCCCAGACCTCTCTGGCTCCGTTCTTGCTCAACACCAGGGCGAGGTACCCCGATCCGCAGCCCATATCGAGGGCGCGACGAGGCGTGTACCGCCCGAGGACGGCCGCGAGCCGACGCGGCGAGTAGCCCAGATCGGGAGGAAAGACGTCTTCTGCGACCCAGATCCGAAGTCCGTCGACGTCGATCGCGTACGGCTGCCGGCGGCGGATCGCGCGGAGCTCGGCGTCGCGTCGAGTGTGTTCGCTCGACAACATACCTCATCCATATAAGTACGAGATGCGCCGCAACAAGAGAGAAGGCGCGACTTCGCGCCTGCGCGAGGACGATTGTAGATGGCGGGACGCGACGTCGTGTCCTGGTCGGTCCCTCAGGACAGACGGCGAGCCCTCCTGCTCTGCTCCAGCGCGTAAGCGATCCCGCTCTGCAAGGTCCCCTTGGTCACGATCGCCCCGAAATCGATGTCCAGCGCGACCAGCGTCTGCGCCACGTCGCCGCGAACGCCCGTGATCACCGCCTGCGCGCCGAGCAGCCGGAGGGCGCTCGCCGTGCGGATGAGCGAGGCAGCGACGCCGGTGTCGATCGATTTGACGCCGGTGATGTCGATGATCACGACCTGCGTGCTGTTCGCGTCGACCCCTTGCAGCGCCGTGTGCAGCACCTGCTGGGCGCGCGCCGCGTCCATCGTCCCGATGAGCGGCATGACCATGATGCGATCGGTGATCGGGATGAGCGGCGTGGACAGCTCGGCCAGCCTGTCGTTCTGGACCCGGATGATCTCCTCCTGGAGCGACGCCCGGGTCTGCTCGGAGCGCGCGCGCTCGGCGAGCTCGAGCTCCAGCCGCTCGCCGGCCACGCGCAGCTCCTCGGTGCGGTGCTGCAAGTGCGCGTAGAGCAGCGCGTTCTCCACGGCGATGGCCGCCTGCGACAGGAGCAGCCCGAGGAGCTCGATCCGCGCCGCCGTGAAGGCGTTGCTGACGGCGTTGTTCTCCAGATAAAGCACGCCCGTGAGCCGGCCCCGGTGGATCATCGACATGCAGAGGACCGACCGCGGGCGGCTCGCGACGATGTACGGGTCGGCCGCGAAGCGCGCGTCCTCGGTCGCGTCGCCCAGGACGACCGGCTCCCGGGTCCGGGCGACGTACTGCACGACCGAGACGGCGATCTCGGCGCTGTCCTCGACGGGCGTCGTCATGCCCGTGCGGACCGCGTCGGGATCGACGGTCGCGAGCGCCTCGACCACGAGCCGCTCGCCGCGATCGAGGACGAGCGCGCCCCGCTGCGCCCCCGCGTTCTCCACGGCGATCCGCATCAGCTGCTCGAGCACGTTGTCGAGCTCGACCTCGCCGGCGATCACCTGCGCCGCGCGGATCATCGCCGTCACGTCGAGCACGCCTTTGCGACCGGTGCTGGCGGTCGAGGAGCTCGACACCGTGAAGGACACCGGCGAGTCCGCGCGGCCCGAGCCGGCCGCGGGCTGGAGGGCGAGCGCTGGATACCTGTCCACGAGGGCCTGCGCCTTGGCCGTGGCCCCCCAGCGGACATACCCGTAACACGCGCTCGCCAGGTAGAACCGCGCCGTCTTGCGCCTGCCCTTCGCGAGGTGGAACTTCGCGCAAAGCTCGCTCGCGAGCGCCTCGTCCCGGACGAACCCGCTCTCTTGCGCGGCCTCGATCGCCTCTTCATAGCGCGCCATCGCCCCGAGCTCGTCGCCGGACGCGCGGGAGCGCTCGGCGGCGACCAGGAGGAGCTTGTGCCGGTAGTTCTCCGGGCAGCTCTCCGCCCAGCGCGCGAGCCGCGCGTGATGCTCCTCGAGCATCGCCGCGCCCCGCGCCGGCCCCTCCGGGGCGGCCTCGCCCAGGGCGAGCAGCGTCAAGCAGAGATAGAACGACAGATCGGTCGTGGAGACATACCCCATGCTGCTCCCGAGGGCCCGCTCGGCCGCGAGCGCCTCCGAGAGCGCGGCGGCGTACTCCTCGTCCAGGAACAGGAGCTCCAGCTTGACCACGTGATACCAGAAGGCCGTGAACATCGCGCTCGGCGCGCCGAGCGTCGCCACGAGCTCGGCCTCGTCGAACTCGTCGTCGCTGAGCGACGCCCCGCCGTCGGTGCGCCCCTCGAGGCAGGCGACCATCTGCCTCGCGATGGAGAGGAAGGCCGTCGACAGGGCATTCTTGGTCCGCGCCATCAGGCCCAGGAATCGGTCGATCTCCTTCCTGACCGACGCGAGCTCGTCGCCGAGGCCGAGGCGGGCCATGACGATCGCGTTGCACGTGTACGAGAGGTAGGCGAAGTCCGCGGACACCATCCCTGCCTCGAGCGCGCTCCGGAGGTGCTCGACCGTCTCGCGCAGCGGAGAGAAGAAATGCGCGTAGACGCCGAACGTGAAGTGGATCTTGCAGGCCAGCTCGACGTTGTCGAACCTCCGGTTGAGCTCGATGCCGAGCCGCCCGAACCGCCGCGCCTCGTCGTACCCATCGCGCAGCACCGCCATGTAGAGGCCGTACAGCACGAAGCCGAACGCGGACACCTCCGAGTGCCCGTGCCGGAGCGAGAGGTTGACCTGCTTCGCCGTGACCAGCGCCGCGAGCCTCGCGTCGGTGAGGTACGCCGGCGAGGAGAGGTTCGTCAGGAGCTTCAGGACGATCAGCGCCTCTCGGTCCCGGAGCGCCGGGGCGAAGGCCAGGTCCTCGATCCGCCGGCCCGCCAGGTTGACGGGCACCTCCGCGAGCTCCGCGTCGAGCGCCGCCTGGACCTGCTCCTCGGAGCGAGGCAGCTCGATCCCGAACAGCGCGAGGCCCGCGCGCCCGACGCTGATGCAGTCCGCGACCTTGAACAGGGTGAGGTAGAGGACGATCCGCAGGTCGTGGACCTGCGCTCGCTCCAGGGTGGAGCTCGCGCGGGACAGCAGGAGATCGAAGAGCGCCTCGGCGCGATCGAAGTTACCGCACATGTACTCGCACTCGGCGAGCGTGACGGTGAGCGCGAACATCAGCTCGCCGTCGCGGGCCCACGCCTCTTCGCCGAGCAGCGACGCCCCGACCGCGAGGTAGCCGGCGGCCGCCTGGTGGGCGTTCGCCGCCTTCGCCCTCCTCCCCGCGGCCAGGTTCAGCCTGGCGAGCTCCGCGCGCTCGCCCGGCTCGGAGATCAGGTCGACGGCGAGGTTCATCTGGTGGACCACGGCGAACAGGGCGTCGTCGCGCGGGCTCGCGCCGGCGTTCGAGAGGAGCAGCCTGCCGATCCGGAGGTGCGCCGCCTTCCGGCGCTCGTCGTCGAGCAGCGAGTACGCGGCCTGCTGGACGCGCTCGTGCAAGAACCGGTAGGACACGTTGAACCTGGTCGAGGGCACGTCGTCCGCCGCGTCGCCGCGGGGAGAGGCGTGGACGAAGCGGTACTCGGTGCCCGTGGGCTGGATGAGCCCGTCGCGCAGGGCCTCCCAGAGATCGCCGGCCGTGTCCCGGCGCGATCGATCGCAGATCGCCGAGAGCACCTCCAGCTCGAACTCGTGGCCGAGGCACGCCGCGAGCATGAGGGCGCGCTGGGTGTCCGGCGCGAGCCTCTGGAGCTTGCCCGCCATGAGCGCCACCACGTTGTCCGTCATCTGCATCGCCTGGATCGGGGCGAGCTCCCATGTCCAGGAGCGGGAGCGCGCGTCGAAGCGCAGGAGATCGTCCTGGCGGAGCGACCTCAGGAACTGGCTCACGAAGAACGGGTTGCCGCGGGTCTTGTCGAAGACGACCTCCGAGAGCGGCGCCGCCTGCTCCGCCGCGCAGTCCAGCGCCTCGGCGACGAGCTGAGCGACGGCGGGCCGCGGGAGCGGCTCGACGGCGATCGCGTGGACGGCGACGCTCGCGCTCCGCAGCGCGTCGACCAGCAGGCGCAGCGGGTGGGCCGCGGCGATCTCGCCCTCCCGGGTGGTGCCGATGACGCCGATGACCAGCAGATGCGCGGTGCCCGGCCCGGTCATCAGCGCGTACATGAGCTTGAGCGAGGCCGCGTCCGCCCACTGGAGGTCCTCGAGCGCGAGCACGATCGGGTGCTCCCGCGTCGCGAAGACGCGGAGGAAGTTCTGGAACACCAGGTTGAACCGGTTCTGGGACTCGGTAGGTCCGAGCTCGGCCACGGCCGGCTGGGGGCCGATGACGAGCGCGAGCTCGGGGACGAGGTCGAGGAGCACCTGGCCGTTCGGGCCGAGCGCCTCGAGCAGCCTCTCCTTCCAGAGCTCGAGGGCGCTCGTGCGCTCGGCCAGGAGGCTCCGGACGAGGCTCCGGAGCGCGCTCGCCACGGAGGCATACGGGGTGCTGCGGCCGATCTGCTCGAACGCGCCTTCGATGAAGTACGCGCGGCGGTGCGCGATCGCCTTGTGGAGCTCCTGCACCAGCGCGGATTTGCCCACGCCCGCCTCGCCCGAGACCAGGAGGAGCTCGACCGCGCCCCGGCTCGCGCGGTCGAACGCCGCGAGGAGCGTCGCCGTCTGCTCTTCTCGGCCGTAGAGCTTCTGGACGATCCGGAGCTCGCCGACGCGGTCGGAGCGCCCGAGCGCGAACGGCTGGATCTCGCCGGTCGCCTCCAGCTGGCTCAGGCACTCTTCGAGATCGGCCTTGAGCCCGGCGCCGCTCTGGTAACGCGCCTCGGCGGTCTTGGCGAGGAGCTTCATCACGATATCGGAGACGATCTGGGGGAGCTGCGGGCTCACCTCCGCCGGCGGCGCCGGCCTCCTCGCGATATGGTGGTGCACGAGCTCCATCGCGTCGTTCGCCTGGAACGGGAGCACGCCGGTGAGCATCTCGTAGAGGGTGACGCCGAGCGAGTAGAGATCGCTGCGGTGGTCGACGACGCGGTTCATCCGCCCGGTCTGCTCGGGCGACATGTACGCGAGCGTCCCCTCCAGCGCCTCCGGCGCCAGCGCGGCCTGGCTCTCGCGCGACAGCCGCGTGGCGATGCCGAAGTCGATCAGCTTGACCTGCATCGTCTCGGGGTCGACGAGGATGTTGTGCGGCTTGACGTCCTTGTGAATGACGTGGCGCTGGTGGACCGAGTCGATGATGTGGGCGACCGACGCCGCGATCCGCAGCGCCGACGCGAGGCTGAGCCGCTGCGACCGCATCATGTCGCTCAGCGACCGCCCGCCGCTGTCCTCCATGATCAGCGCGAGGCCGTTCCCGTGCTTCCCCACCTCGATCACCACGGGGATGCCCGGGACACGGAGGT
This sequence comes from Sorangium sp. So ce296, assembly GCF_051529605.1. NCBI lineage: Bacteria > Pseudomonadati > Myxococcota > Polyangiales > Polyangiaceae > Sorangium > Sorangium sp. So ce296. Next base: position 10,364,607 of record NZ_CP150325.1, on the reverse strand, counting down.
CCCGCATGAGCGCGTGCTCGTGCCGTATCTTGGCGAGCTCTCGCGGATCCGGGTACTCGCTCTTGAGGAGCTTCACCGCGACAGGCAGCCGATCCGCGTTGCGGTGACCACGATAAAGAACGGACGTGATGCCCTCGTAGATCTTTTCCGTGGCAGTGTAGTCCTGAAGAATCAGCATGTAATGAGCCCCTCTGGGCCATCGTACAGCAGTCGAACGCTTGAGTTCCACCTGCCCTGTTGAGCAGCCCTGTTTGAAGAGACGACGGAATGAGGTGTGGAGTCGGGCCGCGTCGCGACGGCGCGCGCGCGATCGCGTTCGACTGCGACGGCCTGGACCCGTCCGCTACGAAACTGGCGACGCGCAGCGTGAATCGCCTTACCATGCGCGGCATGTCCAACCAGCAATCCGAGCCCGCCCCGGTCCCGCCCGAAATCAGGGCGGGACGGGCGAGCCGCGCCCTCGACGCGCTCGAGCGGGCGGGCAACAAGCTCCCGGATCCCGCCCTGCTCTTCGTCGTGCTCGCCGCCGTGGTCGTGGTCCTGTCCGCGGCGCTCGCGCCGCTCCAGTTCAGCGAGATCGACCCGAGGACGAAGCAGCCGCTCGTGATCCAGAGCCAGCTCTCGGGCAAGGCCGTCACCGAGTTCCTGGCGAGCATGGTCCCGACCTTCACGGGCTTCCATCCGCTCGGCGTCGTGCTCGTGGCCTTGCTCGGCGTCGGGATCGCCGAGCACTCGGGGTTCATCAACGCCGGCCTGAAGAAGCTCCTCGCGGTGACGCCGAGGGCGCTGCTCACGCCGATGCTGATCGTCGTGGCCATCGTCAGCCACACGGCGGCCGACGCGGGCTACGTGCTCGTCATCCCGCTCGGCGCGGTCATCTTCCACACCGCGGGCCGCCACCCGCTCGCGGGCATCTCCGCCGCGTTCGCGGGCGTCTCCGGGGGCTTCAGCGCCAACTTCGTCCCTTCCAGCCTCGACCCGCTGCTGCAAGGCCTGACCCAGGCCGGCGCCGGGATCCTCGATCCGAAGCGCACCGTCAACCCGCTCTGCAACTGGTTCTTCTGCAGCGCCTCATGCCTGCTGATCGTCGGGCTCGGCTGGTTCATCACCGACCGTGTGATCGAGCCGCGCATCGCCCGCACGCCGGTCGACGCCGCGCCGGAGCAGGAGCCTCGCGCGGCGGACCTCACGCCGCGCGAAGCGCGCGCGCTCTGGGCGGGGCTCGCGGCGATGGCGATCTGCATCGGCCTGCTCGTCGCCGCGAGCGCGCCCGCGTCGTCGCCCCTGCGCGCGCCGGGCGGTCAACTGACGATCAGCACGGCGCCGCTCATGAACGCGATCGTGCCGCTCATCTTCCTGTTCTTCTTGATCCCCGGGATCGTCTACGGCTACACGGCCGGCACGTTCACGAGCCACCGCGACGTGATCGGCGGGATGAGCAAGACGATGGGTACGATGGCCTATTACCTGGTGATGGCCTTCTTCGCCGCGCAGTTCATCTACCTGTTCAACAAGTCGAACCTCGGCGCGCTCGTGGCGCTCAAGGGCGCTGCGGCGCTGCAGGCCATGGCGCTCCCGAGCACCGTGACGATCGTGGGCATCATCGCCCTCACCGCGACGGTGAACCTCTTCATCGGCTCCGCGTCGGCGAAATGGGCGCTGCTCGCGCCGATCTTCGTGCCCATGCTCATGTCGCTCGGCATCTCGCCGGAGCTCACGCAGGCGGCTTACCGCGTCGGCGACTCGACCACCAACATCATCACGCCGCTCATGGTGTATTTCCCGCTGGTGGTGGTCTACTGCCAGAAGTACGTGAAAGGCACCGGGATTGGCACGCTCATGGCGCTGATGTTGCCGTACTCCATGACGTTCCTCGTCGCGTGGAGCCTGTTCCTCCTCGCCTACTGGCAGCTCGGGCTCCCCCTCGGGCTCGACGCGCCCTACGTCTACCCCTGAGCGCCTGCGCCCCCCGGGCCGCGCCGCCCTCTCCGCCGCGCGGGCGGCGGAGAGGGCGCAGCCCCGCGCACCCACCTCTGCGCCTTCGGTGCGCCTCGGCGCGGCCGAGATTTCGACGAACGCGCATCGATTGCGTGCCCGGCGCGACAGATGCGCACGCGATGCGGCCTCAGCCGCAAGAACGACGTGGGCTCGCGTATTTAGCCGACGGCGCGCGGCGTGCAAGCGCGGACGGTATGCAGGGCCGGACGGCAAAGCGAGGAGGGTGTTGGTATGAGCTCAATGCATCGCGGTGCGGCAACGAACGCTGTCGTGGTGTCCTCGACGCCCCTGATGACCGGCGGCGGGTCGGTCGTTCCTAACGCAACGGGGTGTACGCCCGCCGACAAGGACGCCGAGCCGCCACCCTCGGTCGCGCGCGCGCTGACCGCCGCGGCGGAGGCGCAGGGCGCTGAGCGCTCCGAGTCCTGGGAGCTGTGCGGCGCGCTGCTCGCCCTCGCCACCGGGTGGCTCGCCTGGTCGCTGCCCGCGCCGAACACGCGCGACGTCCTGCTCGTCGCGCTCTGCTTGACGCTCGTCACGCTCGAGTACCGCCGCGCCGGGGCGCGGTTCCGCAAGGCGATCGCCGCGGCCGCGGGGGCCCGCGGGCTGACGGCCGGCGAGGCGGCGCGCGAGGCGTGGCGGCGCGACGCGGCCTTCCGCACGGCCCGCGCGGAGGGGGAGGCCGCGACGGGCGCTGACGCAGAGCGCCGCTGAGCGGCCTCACCGGCCCGCTATCCGCACCGCGGGCGCCAGCCGCCCCCCACGTCGCGCTCGCGGAACTCGGCGCGCAATTCGCTGCGCGCGTCGGCCGCGAGCAGCTCGCACGGGTCGAAGTAATGCGACGTCCGGGCCTGCGCGGCGATGGGCGGCAGCGCGCCGGAGAACTCCGGGACCTCGGGGCAGCGATGGTGCCAGAGGGCATAGCGGTCCGGGACCTCGCCGAAGCACAGCACCTCCTTGACCCCGCCGTTGCAGTTCGTGCTCACGACGAGCACCGGACCCGGCAGCGGCGCGAAGCGATGGATCCGGAGGACCACGTCGTGGTGGAACTCGCCCTGCGTCCAGTGCGCCAGGAGCTCGAATTCGCCATGTCGATCCCGGACCTCCTGCAGCAGCGAACCGAGATCCATCGCATCGGCGAGGGCTTGAACACACGCGTTCCCCATGGCGCACGCTCCTTCACGGCAGGCGTTGCTTACGTTGTAGCACAGCGCCCGCCCGGCACGGGACGTCGGCCGCGCGACCGCCTCGCGAGGCGCGCGCAACGGCGGCGCGACACGATTTCACGGCGCTCAGGAGCGCGGATGGCCGCCGATCAGGCCTCGCCGCGGCCCCGGCGAGGATCGGACGCGCTGGGGCGCGGCTGTCGAACGCCGAACGCCGCTGGCGGACACGCCCTCGTTCCGTGAGATACTCGAGCGCGCATGATACCGGGGGAGCGCTTGGGGGCGCGCTACACGATCGAGCGGCAGGCCGGCAAGGGCGGCCTCGGGACCGTCTACCGCGCGCGCGACGTCGAGAGCGGCGCGCCGGTGGCGATCAAGGTGCTGCGGGAGCCGACCGAAGAGAAGCGCAGCCGGTTCGCCCGCGAGGCGCGCGCGCTCGCCGCCCTGTCGCACCCGAGCATCGTCCGGTACGTCGCCCACGGGACGACGCCGGACGGCGAGCTCTACCTCGCGATGGAGTGGCTCGAGGGGGAAGACCTCGGGGCGCGGATCTCCCGGGGCCGGCTGGAGCCGACCGCCGCGCTCAGGCTCCTTCTCCGGGTGGCTGACGGGCTCGCGTTCGCGCACGCGCAGGGCATCGTCCACCGCGACATCAAGCCCCAGAACATCTTCCTCCCGGGCGGCGAGATCGAGCGGGCGACGATCGTCGACTTCGGCCTCGCGCGCCTCGAGGACGCGACGTCGTCGCTGACGCGCACCGGGGCGACGGTGGGCACGCCGTCGTTCATGGCGCCCGAGCAGATCATCGGCGATTGCGAGGTCGACGCCCGCGCGGACATCTACTCGCTCGGGTGCGTCCTGTACGCCTGCCTGACCGGCCGGCCGCCCTTCGCCGCGCCGCACCCGCTCGCCCTGCTGGCCAGGGTGGTCTTCGAGGAGGCCCCGCGCCCGAGCGCGCTCGTGGCCGGGCTGCCGCGGGAGCTCGACGCCTTCGCGGCGCGGCTGCTCGCCAAGCGGCCGGGCGATCGCCCCGCCGCGCGGGCCGCCGTCGACGAGCTGCGCGCGCTCGCCGAGCTCGTCGCCGGGTCGTCCTCGACAGCGCCCGCCTCGGTCGCCGGCCTGACGCGCCGCGAGCGGCGCCTCGTCAGCGTCATCCTCGCGTCCGAGGCGCCCGGCGGCGGCCAGCTCCCCGCGAGCGCCGACTCCTGCGAGCTCACCGCCTCGCTCAGCGACTCCCCGCTGCTCAGCACGCTCTTCAACACGTCGCAGGCGCTCCGGCAGGTCGCCGCCCGGCACGGCGCGCAGCTCGAGCTGCTCGGGGACGGCTCCCTCGCGACCGTCCTCGCCGGCTCGGGCTCGCCGACGGATCTCGCCGTGAACGCCGCGCGCTGCGCCCTCGCCCTCCGCGACCTCCTGCCGCACGCGCGCGTCGCGCTCACGACCGGCTGGGACGAGCTCGAGAAGACGCAGCCGATGGGGCAGGTCATCGACCGCGCGAGCGCGCTGCTCGCGGCGAGCTCGGCCGGCGCGGCCCCCGTCCTCCTCGACCGGATGACCGCGGATCTCCTCGGCGAGCGCTTCGACGTGTCCCTCGACGGCGCGGGGCTCGCGCTCGTCGGCGAGCGCGAGCCTGCGGACGAGGCGCGCAAGCTGCTCGGGAAGCCGACGCGGTGCGTGGGGCGGGAGCGCGAGCTGCTCCTCCTCCAGGCGACCTTCGACGAGTGCGTGGCCGAGTCCGAGGCCCGCGCGGTGCTGGTCACGGCCGAGGCCGGGGTGGGCAAGTCGCGCCTGCGCCACGAGCTGATGCGGCGCCTCGCCGCCCGCGGCGAGCCGTTCGAGCTGTGGATCGCGCGCGGCGACCCGATGCGCGAGGGAGCGCCGTTCGGCGTGCTGGGCCAGGTGGTCCGGCGGGCGGCGCGGCTGCTCGACGGAGAGCCGCTCGACGCGCGGCGGCAGAAGCTCGCCGCGCGCGTGGCGGAGCACGTCCCCGAGCCGCTGCGGCGGCAGGTCGCCGAGTTCCTGGGCGAGATGGCGGGCACGCCCTTCCCGGAGGACGACAACGTGCTGCTCCGGGCGGCGCGGCAAAACGCCAAGCTCATGGGCGACCAGATGCAGGCGGCGTGGGTGGAGCTCGTGCGCGCCGAGTGCCGGGTACGGCCGCTCGTGCTCGTGCTGGAGGACCTGCACTGGGGCGACCGACCCACGGTCGAGTACGTCGACGCGGCGCTCCGGCTGCTCGAGGGCGAGCGGCTCATGGTCCTGGCGCTCGCGCGCCCCGAGGTGCGCGAGGCATTCCCGGATCTCTGGACCAAGCGGGCGCTGACGGATCTGCGGCTCACGGCGCTGTCGCGGAAGACGTGCGAGAAGCTCGTCAGCGAGGCGCTCGGGGGGCTCGACGCCGAGGACGTCGCCCGCATCGTCGACCGCTCGGGCGGCAACGCGTTCTTCCTCGAGGAGCTCGTGCGCGCCGCGGCGGACGGCCACGTCGGCGGCGTCCCGGAGACGGTGCTCGCGATGACGCAGTCGCGCCTGGAGGGGCTGGCGCCGGACGCGCGGCGGGCGCTGCGCGCGGGCAGCGTGTTCGGGGGCGCGTTCTGGCGCGGCGCGGCGCGCGCGCTGCTCGGCCCCGAGGCGGACGAGGCGCTCCTCGACGACTGCCTTTCGGAGCTCGCGCGCAGCGAGCTCATCTCCCGCCTGCACGAGTCGACGTTCCAGGGCGAGGTGGAGTACGCCTTCCGGCACGCGCTCGTGCGCGAGGCGGCCTACGAGATGCTGACCGACGAGGACCGGCGGCTCGGCCACCGCCTCGCGGGCGCGTGGCTCGCCCAGGCCGGCGAGACCGACGCGATGGTCCTGGCCACGCACTTCGAGCGCGGCGGCGATCTGGAGCGCGCGATCGGGTGCTACCGGCGGGCGGCCGAGCAGGCGCTCGGGGGGAACGACTACGCGGCGGCGCTCGAGCGCGCCGAGCGCGCGGTCGCGTGCGGCGCGGCCGGCGAGGCGCTCGGCGAGCTCGAGACGATCCGGGCGGAGGCGTGCCGCTTCCGGGGCGAGAGCGCGGCGGCCGAGCAGCACGCGACGGCGGCGATGCGGGCGCTGCCCGAGGGGAGCGCGTGGTGGAGCCGCGCGACGGGGGTGGCGCTCTGGACCTTCCAGATGGCGGGGCGCGCCGCGGCGGTCATCGCGCTCGCCAGGCAGCTGTGCGCGCGGTGGTCGGAGGAGACGGTGACCGGGCCCGTGCTCATCTCCATGGCGCAGGCGGCGCTGGCCCTGCACTACATGATGGGCCAGAGCGACGAGACCGAGGCGCTCTGCCGCCGGATCGACGCGACCTTCGAGCGCTTCCGGCACGACCCGACCGTGGCCGCGCCGGTCCTGCGGCTGCGCACGCACCTCGCGATCGTGGCCGGGGACGTCGGCACCGCGCGTGAGCTCGGGGAAGCGACGGTGAGCTGCTACGAGGCGGCGGGCGACATGCGCAACGCCTGCATCGCGCGCGGCAACGCCGGTCATTTCTGCAACGAGATCGGCGCGTACGCCGAGGCCGTGCACCTGCTCCGCGCCTCGCTGGCCGACACGGAGCGGCTCGGCATGCCGCACATGGCGGCCTTCGTGAAGGAGAACCTCGGCCGCACGCTCGTCCACCTCGGCGCTCTCGACGAGGGGCGCGCTCTGCTGGACGACTCGCTGCGCTCGTTCGTGGCGTCGGGCGACCGGCGCATGGAGGGCGGCACCTACGTCTACCTCGCGGAGGCATCCCGCCTGGCGGGCGATCTCGCCCGCGCCGAGGCGGAGGCGCGCCGCGGCTGCGAGCTGCTCGCCGAGTGTCCGCCGCTCATGCCGTGCGCCCTGGGCACGCTCGCGGGGGTGCTGCTCGCCGCGGGGCGCGCCGAAGGGGCGCGCGAGGCGGCGGACAAGGCCGCAGAGCTCGCCGCCCCCATCATCGCCTCGCAGGGCCACCTCGAGGAGGGCGAGTCGCAGATCTACCTGGTGCGCGCGGAGGCCCTCGCGGCGTGCGGCGCGCGCGTGGAGGCTCGCCGGGCGATCGCGATCGCCCGCGGCCGGCTGCTGGAGCGCGCGGCGAAGATCGCGAACGCGGCGTGGCGGGCGAGCTTCCTGGACAACGTGCCCGAGAACGCCCGCACGCTCCTGCTCGCCCGCGCGTGGCTGGACGAGCAGGACGGCGCGCCGCCCGGGTAGGCGCCGCGCTGCGCCCTACGCCGCGAACGCCGCCGGATCTCGCGCCCGGCGGCGGCGGCGGCGAGCGTGGCGCCGGAGCGCGTCCATGAGCGCGAAGAGGCGCTCGATCCTGTCCATCGCCGCCGACGATCGCAGGGCGCGCGGCCCGTGTCGAGCGACGGCGCGCCGCTCCGCCTCCGAGCGCGCGGCTGAAGGACCGCGACGCGCCCTGGCGACCGTACCCCGCAGCAAGGTTCGATGTCGTGCCGCGTCGCCCGGGCTCGTTCGTGGTTGGAGGAGAGAGGGAGCCGCAGAGGCACAGAGGACATAGAGGCGAGAAAGAGCCCCCCTCTCACGCCCTTTTATCTTTCCTTTTTGCGCCTTTGCGCCTTTGCGACCTTGCGTTGAACTCTCCCCCACGAGCTCGAAGTTTTCAGCCCAGCAAAACACATAAAGCGATCCAGCAAACCATGGATGCCCGCCGCGCGGCCTGCGACGCACCGGCGAGCCCGCAGGGAGTTGCCTACCATGCACCACAAATTCAGCGCCTCCGCCGATCTTCACAGCGCCATGGTCCCGTGAGCGCGAGCGCTCGACACGCGATGTCCTCACCGTGGACTCCCGCGCTTGCGTCCGAGAGACGCGCCGCGTATCGTCGTCAGTTCGAGAGCCCTCCGCGGCGGTGAAGGCGCGCGGGCCAGCCGAGATCACGCCGTGCAATCGCCCTGGCCCCTCCCGATCGTCGCCCTGACGCCGGCCTCCTGCGGGGCCGTGCTGTGGCGCATGCAGGGCGCAGAGCGGCTCACCGTCATCGTCAAAGCCACGTTCGCCCTCGTCCACGATCGGCACGCGGAGCTCGCCGCCCCGGCGCCGCTGGTCCGCTCCGACCAGCTGCGAGAGGGGCGCGGCAGCCTGGAGGAGGCGTGTGAGACAGCGCCCTACCTGCCGGGCGCCGGGGTCCTCGTGCGCGGACACGCGGCCGCGCCCGCGGGGACGACCGCGACGGCGCTCTCGGTGCGGGTCGCGCTCTTCCGCGACGATCGCTGGGTCCTCAACAAGGAGCTCCACGTCTACGGCGAATTCACGCCACATGCGCCGAGCCCGCGGCCCTTCAGCCTCGTGCCGCTCGTGTACGAGCGCGCCTACGGCGGCCCGCACCTCGACGCGAACCCCGTGGGCGTGCCCCCAGGGGCTGCGCTGCCGAGCATCTTCGATCCGGCCGACCCGACGCGGCCCGCGGGCTTCGGGCCCATCGCGGGGCACTGGGCGCCGAGGAGAGCGCTCCTCTCGCGCGGCGAGGCGCCCGATCCCCTGGCGCCGGACCTCGATGGCAGCTTCGACTTTCGCTACTTCCACGCCGCCCCTGCGGACCAGCAGATCGAGCGCCTCCGCGGCGACGAGTGGATCTTCCTCCAGGGGCTGCACCCGCACGCGCCGTGGATCCGGTCCAGGCTGCCGTCGGCGCGCGCGCTCGCGCGGCTGCATCGGACCGGGCCGGGAGGCGACGACCCGGGGCAGCCGGTCGAGCTCGTCGCCGACACGCTGACCATCGATGCGGATCGCCTGCTCTGCTCCTTGATCTGGCGGGGGAACGTCGCCCTCCTGCCGGGCGACCTGCCGGCCCGGATGCGGGTGGTCGCAGGCGTCGAGATGCCCGGGCGGCCCCTCGCCTGGCCTTCGGTCGCGGCGGATCGCGCCTCGTCGCGCCCGTGGCCCCCGGCGGCCGGGCCGGCGTGTCCGGCGCCGGCGCTCGCCGGGGACGGGAGGGGGGCCGAGCGGCGGACGGCGCCCGACGGCGAGGGCAGGCCCGCGGCCGGCGCGCGCGGCCCGGCGGCGGGCATCGATCTGCGGCTCGCGCCTGTCGCGATCGTGGATCCGGGGGGTGCGCTGGCCGAGCGGGGGGCGGAGCTGCCGGTGGGGCACTGGAGCGCCGTCACGCAGCAGGTGACGCAGCTGCATGCGCTGCCCCCGTTGCCCTTCTCGCAGCGGCAGGAGCCGCACTGGAGCGCCGTCACGCAGCAGGTGGCGCCGCTGCAGCCGCCGCCTCCCCTGCCCTTCGCGCCCGCGCCCGAGCCGCACTGGAGCGCCGTCACGCAGCAGGTGGCGCCGCTGCAGCCGCCGCCTCCCCTGCCCTTCGCGCCCGCGCCCGAGCCGCCGCCGCGCCCCGAGCCTGCCCCGGGCTCCGTGCCGTTCGCGATGCCCTTCGCCGCTTCGGGGGCCCACGCCGCGCCGCCGCCCCGGGTGCAGCCGCCGCTCGCCGGGCTCGACGAGACGCACCCCGTCATCGACCCGCCGCCTGCGCAGGCGCAGCCGGCGCCCGCGCCGGACGGCGAGGCGGGCGCCGTCGCCGAGACGCCGCCCTCGCAGACACAACCGCCGCCTGGCGAGGCGGGCGCCGTCGCCGAGACGCCGCCCTCGCAGGCACAACCGCCGCCTGGCGAGGCGGCCGCCGTCGCCGAACCGCCGCCCTCGCAGGCACAACCGCCGCCTGGCGAGGCGGCCGCCGTCGCCGAACCGCCGCCTTCGCAGGCGCAGCCGTGGCCCGCGCCGGTCCACGAAACCGGCCCCGCTGCGGACGAGACACGCTCTCCGGACGCCGCGGCGCCCGCGGCCGAGACGCCCGCGCCGGCCAGCGCCACCGCGCCGGTCGAAGCGGCTCCCGCCAACGTCGCGCCCCCTGACGCCCCCTCGGACGCCTCTCCCTCGGCCCCCTCGCCTTCGGACGCCTCCCCCGCCGAGCCGCCCGCGCCCGAGCCGCCCCCGCCCGAGCCAGAGGCGCGCGGCCTGCGCGCGGCGGTGCTCGCCCGCCTCAAGAGCGGCCAGCCGCTCTACGACCTCGAGCTCGCGGGCGCCGAGCTCGACGGCATCGACTGGAGCGGCGCCTCCCTCGAGCGCGTCAACCTCGCCGGCGCGACGCTCGCCCGGTGCAACCTCACCTCGGCCCGCCTCGCCAGGGCGAACCTGAGCGGCGCCGACCTCACCGACGCGCGCCTCACCGCCGCCGACCTCACCCGCGCCGATCTCTCCCGCGCCACCCTCGACCGCGCGCAGCTCTCCTCGGCGATCCTCAGGAGCGCAGACCTCACCTCGACGAGAGGCGCGCACGCGCGCTTCGACGGCGCGTCGCTGGACGGCGCCGACCTGCGGCAAGCGCGCCTCACCCATGCCGTCTTCGACGGGGCCAGCCTCGCCGACATCAACGCAACCAAGGCGGAGCTCTCCCGATCGAGCTTCGCGAACGCGAGCCTCGCCGGCGCCATCCTCCGCGCGGCGAAGCTCAAGGAGGCGAGCCTCCCCCGCGCCAACGTCGATGGCGCCGATCTGCGCGAAGCGGACCTCGCGGGCGCCAACCTCTATGGAGTCACGCTCGCAAACGCGAAGTCGAGCGGCGCGATCCTGCGGTCCATCGTCGAAATACCGCCGGAGGGAGACGATATTAACGTTTCTTCACAAGGTTGACTCGCGGACTCCTTTACGTCTAGCTCCATGGAACGCGATCCCTCGGGAACGAAGGCGGAGCATTCACCTCCTCGCACCCTGGAAGAGACACGACCATGAGCGACCTCATCACGTTCTCCTCGAGCATCCTGCAAGGCCCGACGCGCGTCGTCGGCTTTCGCGGCGTGGAGGCGATCTCGCGCCCCTATCGGTTCGAGATCTTCCTGTCGATCCCGAGCGAGGGCGAGGACGACACGGACTTCGCCGAGATGGTCGGGGCCAAGGCCCGGCTCGCGATCGACCGCCAGGACGACACGAATCCGCCCTACGTGTTCACCGGCGTGCTCGCCGGCGTCGACCTCGTGCACGAGTTCGGCGGCCGCGCGCTCCTGCGGGCGGTGCTCGTGCCGCGGCTCTGGGGGCTCACCCTGTCGAAGCACAGCCGCATCTTCACGAAGAAGACCGTGCCCGAGGTGATCAAGCTCGTCCTCGAGGAGAACGGCATCACGGGCAGCGACGTCGAGCTCAACCTCGGCAGCTACGAGACCGAGGAGCACATCTGCCAGTACCGCGAGAGCGACTTCGACTTCGTCTCGCGCTGGATGGAGCGGGAAGGCATCTTTTACTATTTCGAGCACACCGAGGACGGCGAGAAGCTCGTCCTCTGCGACGACAAGAGCTACCCCGCAGGGCCGCTCGGCGCGCCGGTCCGCTACCACCCGCAGACCGGCGAGGACCGCAGCGCCTCGGCCTCGTTCCGCACCTTCTCCTGCCAGCACGGGGCGCTGCCGTCGCGGGTGAAGCTCAAGGACTACGACTATGTCCGGCCGCACTTCCCCCTCGCGGGGGCGGCGCCGGTGTCCCAGTACGGCACCGGCGAGATCAGCCTCTACGGCGAGCGCTTCTTCAGCGCCGACGCCGGCAAGCGGCTGGCCCAGCTGCGCGCGGAGGAATACCTCGCTCGCGAGGCGGTCTATCAGGCCACCGGCTCGCGGCTCCACCTGCGCTCGGGGTACACGTTCGAGCTCGAGGACCACCCCCGCGCGCGGTTCAACACGAAGTACCTCGCGGTCGAGCTGCGCCACCACGGCAACCAGTCCGCGGGGCACAGCGACTTCGAGGAGCTCACCGGGCTCACGCACGAGGAGGTCTATTTCGTCGAGATCGCGGCCATCCCGGCGTCGACGCAGTTCCGGGCGGAGTCGCGGACGCCGTGGCCGCGCATCTACGGTTACGAGAACGGCACGGTCGACGGCTCCGCGGCGAGCGAGTACGCGCAGATCGACGACCACGGGCGCTACCTCGTCAAGTTCAAGTTCGACGAGGCGAGCCCGCGCGACGGCAGCGGCTCCACGTACGTGCGCATGATGCAGCCGCACGGCGGCGGCGTCGAAGGGTTCCACTTCCCGCTGCGCCGGGGGACCGAGGTCGTGCTGAGCTTCCTCGGCGGCGACCCGGATCGGCCGGTGATCTCCGGCGTGGTGCCCAACGTGCTCACGCCGAGCCCGGTCACGAGCGGCAACCACACGAAGAACGTCGTCCAGACCGGCGGCCGGAACCGCCTCGAGCTGGAGGACCAGGCCGGGGCGCAGCGCATCACGCTCTCGACGCCGTACTCGAACACGTACATGCGCATGGGGTCGCCCAACGACGGGCACGAGCTCATCGGCAAGACGGACGGCAACATCCTGCTCGACAGCGGGGTGAACATGGACTTCCTGGTCGGCGCCAGCTGGACCAGCATCGTGACGAGCAACATCACGACGACCGCCGCGTCAGGCAACATCACGACGACGGCGACCACGGGCGACATCACGACGACGGCCACCGCGGGCGACATCACGACGCAGGCCGTCGCCGGCACCCTCACCGACAAGGCCAAGGGGGACGCGACGTTCATCTCCGAGGCCGGCAGCGTCCACGTGAAGTCCCTGGCCGCCGACGTGAACGTCTTCGCCCAGGGCCACTACAACATCGAGGCGAAGGGCGACAAGAACGAGACCATCTCGGGCAACCACAACACGACGAGGTTCGGCAACTACAACCTCACCACGATCGGGAGCGTCCGCGCCATCGTCCTCGGGAGCGCCGCGTCGATCACCATGGGGAACGGGCGCGACGTCAAGATGGGCACGTTCGAGTCGCACACGCACGGATCGACGAAGGAGTACAAGCACAGCGACGCCGAGAGCGTCACCAACGGCAGCACGTACGACCACAAGATCGGCTCCTTCAAGACGATCACCGAGGGGGCGTCCACCGACGTCAAGCTGACGCAGGCCTACGAGTTCACCTTCGGAACCAAGCTGTCGCTGTCGCTCAGCGCCACCGCGGAGGTCGTCGCTGGGTTCAAGTCGTCGATGAACCTCGCAGGCACGCTGGACCTCAAGCTGGGGCCCACGGCGACCATCAAGAACGGTCCGGAGCTCGTCATCCAGAACGCCATCTTCAAGGCCGATACGGTCACCATCGAGAACGAGAACTTCAAGCTGAAGAACGTCGCGGCCGAGATCAAGAAGAGCGGCATCTTCATCGTCACCTGACGCTCGGGCGAGCTGCGCCGCGCTCGCCCGCCTCCCGCCGGCGCTCGCCCGCGCCGGGCCCTCGCCAGGCGCTCCGGGCACAACATCCACTTCGAGATCCATGCGCGTCATCAAGCCTCTTCGCCTCTCCGTCCTGCAGCGGGTGCTCACGATCCGGCGCAGCCATCATCTGAGCGTCGGGCTCCTGATGTTCTTTCCGCTCGACGCCCCGGAGGTGCCGCTGCCCGAGGCCTCGATGTGGCAGCGGGTGACGCCCGCGCTCGGCAAGGACGGTCTCCTCGACGAAGGCATGCCCAAGCCGCGCGGCGAGGTCCTCGTCTTCGGCAAGGCGTTCTCTCCCGGGGGGGAGCCCCGGCCGGCCTTCGCCGCGGGCCTGACGGTCGGCCCGGCCGACAAGCCGCTCGTCGACAAGACGATCGCCGTCGTCGGCAAGCGGCGGTGGCACCACGGCGCGCCGACCGAGCCGGAGCCGATCACCGAGATGCCGCTCGTCTGGGAGCATGCGTTCGGCGGCCCGGACTACCCGCTGAACCCGAAGGGAACGGGGCTCGGGGCGATCGAGGAAGAGGGGGCCAGGGTGCATTACCTGCCCCACCTCGAGGACCCGCGGCACCTCCTCAAGTCGCCCGGCGACAGGCCGCCGCCCGCGTGCTTCGGCGCGCTCGATCCCACGCTCGCCTCGCGGATCGCCAAGCTCGGCACGTACGGCGCCGAGTGGCTGCAGCACGATTTCCCCGGCTACGCCCGGGATCTCGACCCCGAGTACTTCCAGGTGGCCCCGGAGGACCAGCGGCTGCCGGACTACTTCCAGGGAGGAGAGCCGATCAGCCTCAAGCACCTCCACCCGACGCGGCCGCAGCTCTGGACCCGCGCGCCGACGCTCCGCGCCCGGTGCTTCGTGCGCCAGCGGGGCGCCGAGGACGCGGACGGCGAGGAGGGCCTCCGGGAGGTCGCGACGCGCCTGGAGACGGTGATCCTCTTCCCCGACCTGGAGCGCGGCGTCGCGATCTTCCGCGGGGTCGTCCAGGTGGCCGAGGACGACGCCGACGACGTGCGCCTGCTGATCGCCGGCCTGGAGCGGGCGGACGCGCCGAAGCCCGTCGAGCACTACCGCGCCGTGGTGGCGAGGCGGCTCGACAAGGACAAGGGGCACCTCCACGCCCTGAACGACAAGGAGCTGCTGCCCGAGGCCGAGCCCGACGCCCCGTCGTTCCCGGACGAGGCGATCAGCGACATGGACGAGCTCATCCGCCGCGAGCGGGCCCTGGAGCAGCGGTCGTTCACGCGGGCGCAGCGCGAGCTCGATCAGGCGCGCCTCACCCTGCGCATGCTCGGGATGAACCCGGACGAGAAGCTCCCGCGGGAGATCAAGCGCACGGAGGACCCGAAGCCCGACGAGCTGGCGGAGCTCGCCGCGCGGATGGATCTCGAGGCCGCGGAGCTCCAGAAGCAGGCCGACGCGCAGCGCAGGGACGCCGAGGACGAGGCGCGGAAGCTCTGCGCCGAGCAGGGGCTCGACTTCGACAAGGTGGTCGCGAAGAGCAAGCGCGAGGGGGGCGGCCCGTCGAGGTTCAGCGCCGACGAGGAGCTCGCCCGCCTGCGCGAGCTCGCCGAGGCGGGGCGCAAGGCGGGCGCGCCGATGGATGACCTCGAGGCGAAGCTCGCGGATCCGGAGTTCGCCGCGAGCCTCCGCAGGACCGAGGAGAGGGTCCTGGGCGCGTACCGCGCCTTCGCGCACCTGTACCCGCCGACCGAGCCCGCGGAGGAACCGAAGAAATCCGATCTGCGCGCCGAGGTGGAGCGGGCGCTCGCCGCCGGCGAGTCGCTCGCGCGGCGCGATCTGACGGGCGCCGACCTCCACGGGCTCGGCCTCGCCGGCGCCGATCTGCGCGAGGCGCTCCTCGAGGGCGCGGATCTGTCGGGGTGCGATCTCGGCGGGGCCGATCTGACGGGCGCGGTGCTCACGCGCGCGAGGCTCGAGGGCGCGCGGCTCGGGAAGGCGACGCTGCGCGGGGCGAACCTCGGCGAGGCGCGCGCCGCGCGCGCGAGCTTCGAGGGGGTCGACCTCCGCGGCGCGGTGCTCCACAAGGCGTGGCTCGAGGAGGCGCGGCTCTCGGGGGCCGACCTCGCCGGGGCCGATTTCCTCGAGGCCCGCGTGCGAGGCGCGGACTTCAGCGGCGCCGCCGCGGACGACGTCCTCTTCTTCCAGCTCGACCTCACGGGCGCGCGCTTCGCCGGCGCGAGCCTGCGCAAGGCGACGTTCTTCCAGTGCGCGGGGGCGGGCGCGGACTTCGGCGAGGCCGACCTCGAGGACGCGGCCCTCGTCGAGTTCAAGGGCGAGAAGGCCTCGTTCCGGAAGGCGAAGGCCACGGCGCTGCGCGTGGTCTCCGCCTCCGCGCTGCCCGGCGCGGACTTCTCCGGGGCCGAGCTCGCGCGGGCGAACCTCCGCGGGGTCGACCTGGAGGGCGCGATCTTCGAGGGCGCCTCGGCGGACGGCGCGGATTTCAGCGAGGCGAACCTCCGCAAGGCGCGCCTCGCGCAGATCTCGGGCAAGGGCGCGCGGTTCATGCGGTCGGACCTCGCCGAGGCGGATCTGACGGGCGCGAACCTCATGGACGCCATGCTGCAGAAGGCGAAGGTGCCCGGCGCCCGCTTCGAGAACACAAACCTGTTCCGCGCCAATCTGCTCGACGCGAAGGGCGATCCGCGGACCTCCTTCTCCGACGCGCACATCAAGCACGTCGTGTTCACGGGGCAGGGCAAGTGACCCGCGACGAGCTGCTCGCGAAGGTGGACGAGGGCGAGGTCATCGCCGGGGAGGACCTGTCCGGGCTCGACCTGTCCGGGCTCGACCTGTCGGGCGTCGTGTTCGAGAAGGCGACGTTCCGCGGCGCCCGGCTGAGGGGCGCGAAGATCAGCGAGTCCATGTTCAACGGGTGCGATCTCTCGGGCGCCGACCTGTCCGGCGCGCGGGCCCGCCACGCGGTGTGGAGCGGGTGCGCGCTGCTCCACGCGCGCCTCGACGAGGCCGACCTCGTCTCGGCGAGCTTCGCCGAGTGCGACGCGTCGCGGGCGAGCTTCGACCGCGCGAACCTCACGATCGGCAGCATGATCAAGGGGCGCGCCGACGAGGCGAGCTTCCGCGAGGCCGACCTGGACCGGTTCTCGCTCGTGGAGACCGAGGCCGCGCGCCTCGCGCTCGACGGGGCGAGGCTCAAGCAGGCCTGCCTGCTCAAGGCGGACCTGTCGACCGCGAGCCTGCGCGGCGCGACGATGCACCTCGCGGTGCTGGTCGGCGCCCGCCTCCGCGGGCAGGATCTGTCGGGCATGGACCTGACCCTGGCGCAGCTCACCGACGCCGACCTCGCCGGGTGCGACCTGCGCGGCGCCCGCCTCGTCCAGGCGGGCTTCAAGGGCGCGGACCTCACCGCGGCGAAGCTCGACGGCGCCGACGCCGAGCGCGGCCTCTTCTTCGGCGCGCGGCTCGCCGGGGTCTCCGCCGCCGGCCTCAAGGCGCGGCAGGCGATCTTCTCGGAGGCCGACCTCGAGGCGGCGAACCTCGCCGGCGCCGACCTCTACCAGGCCATCTTCCACCGGGCGGCCTGCCCGCTGGCGAGCTTCCGCGGCGCGGACCTGACCTACGCCGACCTCTCGCACGCGAGCATCGAGAAGGCGGATCTCTCGCACGCGAAGCTCTTCCGCGCGCGCTTCCACCAGGCCCGCGACGCGGGCGCGACCTTCACGAGCCGGTCCGCCGCGCTCGGAGACGACCCGGATCTGCTCGAAGCCGAGCGCTGGACGCCCTGAGGGGATGCCCCTCCCGACAGCAGGAGAACGAGACCATGCGAGACAATCTGGCGAGACAAAGGGTGGAGACCTTCGCGATCCAGGAGGTCGGTACGGTCATCGGCGCCGTGGACCGGTCGTTCCAGGTGCGCGTCGGGTCGGGCGACTACGCCGCGAAGCGGGCGGTGAGCTGCCTCGTCGAGCCGGCGCTCGGCGACCGGGTGCTCGTCGCGCTGCACGACGCCGGGTGCCACGTGCTCGCGGTGCTCGACCGCGAGGGCGACGCGCCGACGCGGCTCGTGGCCGAGGGGGATCTGGAGGTGAGCGCCCCGGGCGGGCGCGTCACGGTCGCCGCGGGCGAGGGCGTGCGCCTCGTCACGCCGGCCGAGGCGTCGGTGGCCGCGGGCAAGGTGCGCGTCGCCGCGAGCGAGGGGTCGCTCGCCGTCGGGGCGATGACGTACGTGGGCGAGCGGCTGGTCGCGCAGGTGGATCGCGTGAAGACGGTCGCGCGGTCGGTCGAGTCGATCGCGGAGCGCTGGGTGCAGCGGCTCGATCGGGCGTACCGGTTCATCGCCGAGTCGGAGCAGGTGCGGGCGCAGTACTACGAGGTCACGGCGAAGGCCGCGGTCAACATCAAGGCGCAGGCGACGCTCGTCTCGAGCGGCGAGCTGACCAAGATCGACGGTGGGCAGATCCACCTCGGCTGACAGGAGGCACCGATGTTCGCGAACACGCAGATGGGGGGCCTGGCCCTGGGCGGGCCGGACGTGTGCTTGACGCCGCCGGCGCACCTGCCGGTGCCCTACCCCAACCTGTCGGCGCAGCCGATGGGGGTGCCGGCGGCCTACAACGTGCTGTTCATGTGCACGCCGGCGCACAACTTGACGACGCAGGTGCCGCTCACGAACGGCGACAACGCCGGCCTGGAGATGGGCCTGGTCTCGCACACGGTGATGGGCCCCTCGCGGCACGTCACCGCGGCGTTCACCGTGCTCGTGGGCAGCGCGCCCGCCACGCGGATGACGAGCATCACGACGCAGAACTCCGTCAACGCGGTCGGGGTCAGCCTCGTCCCGAGCCAGGTCAAGGTGCTGCTCCTCGCCCCGTAGGCCGCCGATGAAAGAGCACAACCGGCTCCGCATCGAGCGCCTCACGGCCCGCTACGCGCGGCGCATCGAGGCTGCGCGCGCCCCCGCGGAGGCCGATTTCCTCCGTGAATTCGAAGACTTGCGCGAGCGCGTGCTCCGCCCCCAGATGGAGGAGTTCGCCGCCGAGCTGAGGAGAGCGGGCCACGCGCCGCGCATCGTGCTCGACGAGGGGCACGACACGCCGAGCATCGAGCTCGCCCTCGGCCTGCGCGAGGCCAAGGCGAGCCGCAACGTGGTCGGCTTCTGCGTCATCCGCTGGACCGGCTATCCGCTCCAGATCCTCGCCTACCTCGAGGTCAACCCCACGCCGTTCGATCTGGAGCGGTTCGCTCGCGCCGCGGACATAGGGCCGGACCGCGTCGAGCAGCTCCTCGTCGAGGCGATCGAGCAGATCATGGTCTGCAACGCGCCCTGAGCGGGGCGGAGCAGCGGAGTCAGCAGGAACGGAGTCCGCGGGAGACGGCGGAGGGCAGAGCTCGGCGCGGGAGCGGAGGCGCGGAGTCGAGGGCCGGCCGCTCAGCGACAGGGGTGGGTTTCAGGGCTATGCTCCGCGGATGAGTACCCAAGAGCTCAGCGCGGCGAACTTCGAGCAGACGGTCGAGTCGAACGACATCGTCCTCATCGACTGGTGGGCGCCCTGGTGCGGCCCCTGCCGGGTCTTCGGTCCCGTCTTCGAGAAGGCGTCCGAGAAGCACACGGACATCGTGTTCGGGAAGATCAACACCGACGAGCAGCAGGAGCTGGCCCAGGCGTTCGGCATCCGCTCGATCCCGACGCTGTTCATCTTCCGCGAGAAGGTCCTCCTGTTCGCGGAGGCGGGCTCCTTGCCCGCGTCGGCGCTCGATCAGGTGATCGAGAAGGTGCGCTCGCTCGACATGGACGAGGTGCGCGCGAAGATCGCCGAGGAGGAGGCGAAGGGCGCCGAGGGAGGCGAGGCCGCCGAAGGGCCTTGAGGGACAGGCGGCCGCGAGGGAGCGCCGGGCGCGCCGGCGGGGGCGCCAGCGTCCTCCTACCGGGACTGGCGCGCCGACGCCGCGAGGAACGCGGCCAGCCGCGACGCGGCGTTCTCCCGGAGGTTCATGAAGAAGAGCTGGAACTCGATCGCGTGGTAGTTCTCCTCGCCGAGCACGCGATCGAGGATGCGGCTCGGCAGGTCCCGGGGCGTGGCGCCGACGTCGTGCACGATGAGCGTGCCGTCCACGCACTGGGCGTCCCCCGCGAGCCCCGCGCGCGGCGCCTTGTCGTCGCTCTCGAGGAACACCGTGCCAGGGTTCAGGTCCGCGGGCGCGCGGGCCCCGTCCGTTCGCCATGACAGCGGGTTGGTGCAGAGCCGTTCCCGCGGGTCCGGCCGGTGCATCTCGAAGTCGGTCGGCACGTACGCCGCCCCGCGCGCGTTCCACGCGACGGCGCAGCGGACGTCGTCGGCCGCCTGGCATGGCGGAACGTCGGGCGCGCGCTCGCGCAGCCCGTCGACGGTGACCGCGCCGCCGATGAGGTAGGCCGCCACGAGCTGGTCCCGGAGCGCGGTGCCGGAGATGGCCTCGCGCAGCAGCCGCTCGGCCATGACGGTCCCCTGGCTGTGGGCGGCGAGGAGGAACGGGCGGCCGGCGCCGCGCCGCGCGTTGAAGGCGTCGAACGCCCGCCGGACATCGCCGTAGGCCACGTCGATCGCGCGGTCCCCGTCGGCGGAGGATCGCGTGAACGCCATGCCGTTCGCCTGCCGGTACCGGGGCGCGTACACCGCGCAGCAGCCGTTGAACGCCGTCGCCTGGATCCCTGTCGCGCCCCGGTCGGTGGCGTCGTTGACGGCTGTGTCGTTCGTGTCGGCGTTCCAGGAGCGGCCCACGTAAGAGGTCGAGTGGACATAGAAGACGTCGGCGGCGGCCCGGCGCTGGTCGACCGCCGGCGCGGAGGGGGGCGCCGCGTCGCCGGCGTCGTCGCGCTCCGGGAGCGCGCTCCAGCTCCGCGGATCCGCGTAGTCCGGCGCGGGCGGCAGCGCCGCCGCGTCGAAGGGAGCCCCCGGCGTCAACGCGCTTCGAGTCAGCGCGCCGACGTTCAGCGCCGCGATCGCCCCGCAGGCGACGACGCCCAGCGCGACCCGGAGCGCGATCCTCACCGATCTCTTCATGGGAATACCTCGCCTCGGTGCATCTAGACTACGTGGTGGTCTTGGCGCCGCGGTAGTCGGTGGCCCCGGGGATGGCGGGCAGCCAGGGCACGCGGTGCACGGTCCAGAGCTGGAACGACGGCGGCGGCAGGTCGCCCGGCCGGTCCATCGTGCCGAGGAAGATGTCGAGCTCCCGGGCCCCGTCGCGGCGCCAGAAGAGCGATGAGCCGCAGGTCGCGCAGAACTGGCGGATGGCGAAGCTGGACGACCGGTACGTCGCGGGGGCGCCCGAGAGCAGCTCGAACTGCTCGTCGGGATAGGTGGCGAACGACGGCATCGGCGCGCCGGTCTGGCGCCGGCACTGGCTGCAGTAGCAAACGTTGACGCTCGCCGGCGCGCCCTGGGCGCGGTAGCGGATCGCGCCGCACAGACAGCCGCCGGTGTGGTGAGCCTCGGTCATGGACGTCGCCTCCTTGCTCCTGGAACTCGCGCTCGCCAGCCTGGCCCCGGCCGGCGCACCGCGCAACCGGCGCAGCGGCGCAGCGGCGCGGCGGCGCGTCACGCAGCGACCCGGAGCGGCCGGCAGAGCGCGAGACCGAGGGCGGAGCCGACGGCGTACAGCGCGAGGTCGGCGGGATCGAATCCCCCGTTCGCGCCGAGCAGGAGCCGCCCCGGGGTGGTGCTGCGCGCGGCCCACAGCCAGGGCAGCTCGCTCAGCTGGAGCAGCTCGATCGCGCACGTCGCGGCGAAGACCGCGAGCGCAAGCCGGTGGGTGCGGGCGGAGATCCACACGAGCTGCGCCGCGGCGATCCACACGACCTCATAGAGCACGGCGCCCGCGCTGTTGCGCAGCCAGACCGGACCGCCGTGGAAGCGCGCGGCCAGGCCGACGGGAACGACGGCGACGATGAGGAGGGCCAGCGCGAGGCGCTTGCGGGCGGCTTCCGGCATGAGACGAGCCTAACCGCAGCCTCTCCGCCAGTGCAGCTTCCGGCGACCGGCCGTTTGGAATTGACAAGCAAAATGTGAACGCTCACAATGCGGTCCTCAAGGGCATCTTTGCTTCGCCACGGTCGTGACGGGACGATGCCTCACCGACGCGGAAGCTCGCGCGATGTCCGGCGAGACGCGGGCCATGGGCCGAGTTCCTTACCTCACTGGCCGGTTCGACCGGCTCGGATCTGCACCGTTTGCAGCAGGAGCGACGATGAAGCTTGCGAGGTTTGCCGCCGCCGCGGTGGCCATGGCCCTGGCCGCGGGAATGGGCGCCTGCGACTCCAGCGAGAAGACGGCCGACAAGGGTGGTTCCGGCTCCAAGGCGGGCCCCCTCGTCGGCGTCAGCATGCCGACCAAATCGTCGGAGCGGTGGATCTCCGACGGCAACAACGTCAAGGCGGCGCTGGAGAAGCTGGGCTATCAGGTCCACCTGCAGTACGCGGAGAACGACATCCCGACTCAGGTCAACCAGATCGAGACCCAGATCACCAAGGACGCCAAGCTGCTCATCGTCGCCTCCATCGACGGCACGGCGATCACCACGCAGCTTCAGCAGGCGGCGGACAAGAAGATCCCGGTCATCGCGTACGACCGGCTCATCCGCAACTCGCCGAACGTCGACTACTACGCCACCTTCGACAACTACAAGGTGGGCGTGCAGCAGGCCACTTCGCTCCTCGTGGGCCTCGGGCTGAAGAAGGAGGACGGCTCCGACGGCGCCGCCCAGGGTCCGTTCAACATCGAGCTGTTCGCCGGCTCGCCCGACGACAACAACGCGACCTTCTTCTTCAACGGGGCCATGGACACGCTCAAGCCCTACATCGACAAGGGCACGCTCGTCGTCAAGAGCGGTCAGAAGGACTTCAAGACCGTGGCCATCCTCCGGTGGGACCCGGCGACCGCGCAGAAGCGCATGGAGGATCTGCTCACCGCGACGTACACCGGCGGCGCGAAGGTCGACGGCGTGCTGTCGCCCTACGACGGGCTGTCCATCGGCATCCTGTCGGCGCTGAAGAGCAACGGCTACGGCGCCGGCGGCCAGAAGTACCCGATCGTCACCGGGCAGGACGCCGAGAAGGCGTCGGTCAAGTCGATCATCGCCGGCGAGCAGTTCGCCACCATCTTCAAGGACACTCGCCAGCTGGCGGAGGTCACCGTGAAGATGGCCGACGCCGTGCTCAAGGCCGGCAAGCCCGAGGTGAACAACACCAAGGACTACGACAACGGCAAGAAGGTCGTGCCGTCGTACCTGCTCGAGCCGATCATCGTGTACAAGAGCAACTACAAGAAGGTGCTGGTCGACAGCGGTTACTACAAGGAGGACGAGCTCAAGTAGCCGCGCCGCGGCGCCGGCCGCGCGGGGCCGGCCGGCGGCGATCGCGCCGCGCGACGCCGGCCGGCGCGCCGCCTGGGACCGCCGGCCGGGCCGGCGCCGCCCGGCTCGCGTGCGACCCCCTCAAGGAGGCAGACCGGGATGGCCGACGACGCGATCCTCGAGATGCACGGAATCACCAAGACGTTCCCGGGTGTCAAGGCGTTGCAGGACGTCAGCCTGTCGGTGCGCCGCGGCGAGATCCACGCGATCTGCGGCGAGAACGGCGCCGGCAAGTCCACCCTGATGAAGGTGCTCTCGGGCGTCTACCCGCACGGCTCGTACGCGGGTGAGATCTACTTCAGCGGCGAGCTCTGCAAGTTCTCCAGCGTGCGGGACAGCGAGAAGCGCGGCATCGTGATCATCCACCAGGAGTTCGCGCTGAGCCCCCACCTGTCCATCGCCGAGAACATCTTCCTCGGCAACGAGCGGGTCCACCGTGGGCTGATCGACTGGAACCGCACCAACGCAGAGGCCGAAGCCCTCCTCGCCCGGGTCGGGCTGCCGGAGAACCCGGTGACCCCCGTGATGGACATCGGCGTGGGCAAGCAGCAGCTGGTCGAGATCGCCAAGGCGCTGTCGAAGCGCGTCCGGCTGCTCATCCTCGACGAGCCGACCGCCGCCCTCAACGACGACGACTCCGCGCATCTGCTCGACCTGATCCGGGGGCTGCGCGACGACGGCATCACCTGCGTGATCATCTCCCACAAGCTGAACGAGATCGAGGCCATCGCCGATTCGACGACGATCCTGCGCGACGGGCGGACGGTCGAGACGCTGGACATGAAGAGCGGTCAGGTGACCGAGGACCGGATCATCGCCGGCATGGTCGGCCGGGATCTGGAGCACCGCTTCCCGCCGCACGAGCCGAAGATCGGCCCCGAGGTGCTGCGGATCGAGGACTGGACCGTGCACGACCCGATCCGGCACGGGCGGGTGGTGGTGTCGGGCGCGAGCCTCACGCTGCGCGCCGGCGAGATCGTCGGGCTGGCCGGCCTGATGGGGGCGGGCCGCACCGAGCTGGCGATGAGCGTGTTCGGGGGCAGCTACGGCGTCCGCGCCGGCGGGCGCATGTTCAAGGACGGCCGCGAGATCCGCCTGCGAACGGTGAGCGACGCGATCGACCAGGGCATCGCGTACGCGACCGAGGACCGGAAGGCCTATGGCCTGAACCTGATCGAGGACATCAAGCGCAACGTCTCGGCGGCCGCCCTGCGGAAGCTCGCCGAGCTGGGCTGGGTCGACGACAACGAGGAGTACCGTGTCGCCGACGAGTACCGGAGGCGGCTGAACATCAAGGCCCCCAGCGTGCTCACGGTCACAGGCACGCTGAGCGGCGGCAACCAGCAGAAGGTCGTCCTCGCCAAGTGGATGTTCGCGGACCCCGACGTGCTGATCCTGGACGAGCCCACCCGCGGCATCGACGTCGGCGCCAAATACGAGATCTACACGTTCATCAACGCGCTCGCCGACCAGGGCAAGGCGATCCTGGTCATCTCGTCGGAGCTGCCCGAGCTGCTCGGCATCTGCGACCGGATCTACGCCATGTCGGCCGGACGGATCACCGGTCAGCTCGCCCGCGCCGACGCCACACCGGAACGGCTGATGCAATACATGACCAAGGCAAAGGAGTAGCGGCGAGATGGCCAGCGTCGCGCCCACCGGCAGCACGGCCCCCACCACCAAGGCCCTGCCCGCCGACATGCAGTCACCTCCCGAGCGGCCGCTGAGCCACCGGTTCTCGATCAACCTGCGGCAGAGCGGCATCTACGTCGCTTTCGCGCTGATCGTCGCGCTGTTCACGGGCCTGACCGGCGGTCAGCTGCTGGCGCCCCAGAACATCTCGAACATCATGGTCCAGAACTCGTACATCCTGATTCTGGCCATCGGGATGATCTTGATCATCATCGCCGGTCACGTCGACCTGTCGGCAGGCTCGGTCGTGGCGGCGACCGGCGCGGTCGCGGCCGTGCTGATGGTCGAAAACCACGTGCCCTGGCCGCTGGCGGCCGGCATCACCGTCGTCGTGGGCGCCCTGATCGGCGCCTGGCAGGGCTTCTGGGTCGCCTACTTCCGCATCCCGGCGTTCATCGTCACGCTCGCCGGCATGCTCCTGTTCCGGGCCGTGACCCTCACGATCCTGGGCAACCAGGGCATCGGCCCGTTCCCGGACGAGGTGCGCACGCTGGCCAACGGCTTCACCGAGGGATACCTGGGCAACGTTCGCCTCGGGGCGCTCGGCGGGGTCGACGTGGTCACGCTGCTCGTCGGGGCCGCCGGCGTGGCCGGCATCGTGGCCACCCAGTGGCGCGCCCGGGCCGCCCGGCTCCGCTACAGGCAGCAGGTCGATGCGCTGCCGGTGTTCGTCGCGAAGCTCGCCGCCGCGTCGGCCGTGGTGCTGTTCGTCCTCGTGCAGCTGGCCCGGTTCAAGAACCTGCCGTGGGTGCTGATCCTGCTGACCGCCCTGGCGCTGGGCTACACGCTGATGACCAACCGGACGATCTTCGGCCGCCACATCTACGCGGTGGGCGGCAACGTGCACGCCGCGATGCTGTCCGGGATCAAGGTCAGTTGGGTCACCTTCTGGATCTTCGTGAACATGGGCGTGCTCGCCGCGGTCGCGGGGATCATCTTCGCCGGCCGGCTGAACCAGGCGGGCCCGACCGCGGGGATCAACTTCGAGCTGGACGCGATCGCCGCGGCCTTCATCGGAGGCGCCGCCGTGCAGGGCGGCGTCGGCAAGGTGGCCGGCGCGATCACCGGTGGTCTGATGATGGGCGTGATCAACAACGGCATGTCGCTGATCGGCTCTCCGTCCGAGCGGGTGATGCTCGTCAAGGGCCTGGTGCTGCTCGCCGCGGTGGCCTTCGACGTGTGGTCGAAGCGACGCGCCGGGGCGACCCGCTGACCGCCCGCGCCCCGCTTCGCCCCGTCACGCGCCGCCGCGCGCGGGGCGGAGCGCGAGCGGCGCCGTGCCGGTGAGCAGCCCCGCCGCGAGGGCGACCACGCCGCCGAAGCCGACGCAGGCGCAGCCGAGGGCGCCCGTCAGCGCGGCGACGCCGCACGCCGAGGCCCAGGAGGCCCCGAGCCGGTCCGACCGGCGGAGCGCGCGCGAGAGCAGCACGCCGGCGGCGACCCCGCCCGCCAGGCAGGCCGGGACGCAGATGGAGACGCACCCCTCCGGCGTGCAGAGGTGACCGTAGACGCGCGCGGCGTGCGCCGCCGCGAAGGGCACGAGCCCCGCCGCGACGCCCGGGAGCACGCCCCGCCCGAGCTCGCGCCCCCGCCACGAGAGCAGCGCCGCGGCGACGTAGAGCGCCGCGCCGATGATCGCGGTGGTGAGCGGGCGGTCGCTCATCAGCGCGGCGACGAGCGCCACGGCGAGCGTCGGGGTCGCCGCCCAGGCCGCCTGTCGCGCCCTCCCGCGCTCGTAGGCTCGATAGGCCCTCTCCTTCAGGCCGGCGAGCGCCTCAGGTTCCATAGATCCTCCTCCACGCCTCCCGGAGGCGGGCAAATGCGCGCTCGCGGCGCTTGCGGAACGCCGCGCCCGAGACCGATGGATCGCGATCGCCCTCCAGCAGCGTCGCCCTCAGCGTCTCGCGATCCGCCTCGCCCAGCGCGCCGAGCACCTCGCGCGCCGCGTCGTCCAGATCCCGGGCGATCGCCGCGTCCTCCGGCGTGGGCGTGTCGGCCGCGAGCGACGGGAGTTGCTCGTCCGGCGCCTCCCGCGATCGGGTCCGCCGCCGCCGCGCCGTGCGGCACTCCCACGCCGCGATGGCGAGCGCCCAGGTGAGCGCGTCCGCCTCGGGATCGAACGAGCTGGCGCGGTCGAACACCTTGAGGAGCGCCTGCTGCGCCGCGTCCTCCGCGTCCGCGTCGCCCGCGAGCATGCGGCGGCAGAACGCGCGGATCGCCGGCCAGAGGGCGGCATAGACAGGGTCGAACGCCGCGCGATCGCCGTCGGCGAGGCGCCTCATCGAGGCGTTGAGCAGCGATCGCGCGCGCGGTTCCAAGAGGCTGGGTCCTCAGCCGCAGGGGCAGTCCGGGCACGGGCAATCCGCGCACGGACAGCCGCCGGCGAGCTGCGTTCCAGCATAGGCCATCGCCGGAATGCCGAGGACGGCCGCGAACAGGGTCACCTTGAGCCAACGACGCATGGGAGGTCTCCTTGTCTTCTCCGGCCGGCGGTCCTCACCGGCCTTCCTCGGCTCTAGGCGCGAGCGGGGCCGAGCGTGACACCCGCGCGATCGAAAATCGCGGCGGCCGGACGCGACCTCACCGGTGCGCGCGCCGCCGGCCCCCGTCACGGCATTGGCAGATCATTCCGCCGGGCAGGCTCGGCGTGCTAGGGTGGCGCGCCTATGTCCGGCCGCTCGTGGTTCGCCGCCGTCGGCGTGCTCTGCCTCGCTTGCACGCCGTCGCGGCACGACGCCGGCTCGGGCGCCGACCCGGCCGGGCGCGCGGGTGTCGCGGTCGCGGAGCCGTCCAGCGAGCGCCCGGCAGCCGACCCGGGCGCCGCCGGGCCGATCGTCACCCCCGAGCCGCCGAAGGCGCCCGCCGCCGAGGCCCCGCTCGCCGCGGCCGAGGCGGCGCCGGAGGTCCCCTCCCGCGTGTACGCGAGGACCCGCGAGGTGTGGATCCGGTCCGCGCCGCGGCCGAAGGCCCAGTGGATCGGGTATCTCTCGATCGGCGGCTCGGTCCGCCTGAAGAGCCCCGAGCCCGTCCGGGCCGCCGGCGATTGCCCGGCGTTCTACGCCGTGGAGCCCCGCGGGTACGTCTGTGTCGACGGCGAGCGCGCCACCCTCGACGCGGCCGATCCCCTGCTGAAGACGCTGAGCGAGCACGCCCCGCTCGTCGATCAGCCCGTGCCGTACCGCTACGGCGAGTCGCTCGGTCTCAAGCGCCTCTTGAACGTCGAGGGCATCGACGCGCCGGCGTGGCCCGAGGGGATGCACGACCTGCGGCACATGCAGGTCCGCCCGCGCTCGTCGGTCGCATGGACGAAGGAGGTCGAGGCCGGCGGGGCGACGTGGCTCTGGGCCTCCGATCTGACGTTCGTGCCGAAGGACAAGGTGAAGCCGTATGAGCCCGCCACCTTCGAGGGGGTCCACCTCGGCGCCGACGAGCGGCTCCCGATCGCGTTCTTTCGCCGCAAGCCGCGCCCCAAGTACCGCCTTACCGAGGAGAACCAGCTCGCGAAGACGGACGCCGTGTGGGAGCGCCTCGACCGGGTCGGGCTGACGGGCAAATCGCGGCAGGTCGGCAAGCTGACGTACCTCGAGACCCGCGACGACGGGCACTGGGTGCTCGAGCGAGATGCGGTGGTGATCAAGCCGCGGAAGGCGAAGAACCCGTGGGGGCGCCGCATCCAGCTCGGCGGCGCGGCGCCCGCGGCGCCGGTGGAGGGGCCGAGGAACACGTGGATCGAGATCGCGGCGCTCGAAGGCTGGCTCATCGCCTACGAGGACGACCGGCCCGTCTTCGCCACGCTCATCTCGGCCGGGCGCAACGGGGCGGAGGAGCCGGAGCGGGAGGAGCCGTTCGTGCCGCCCTCCACGACCCCGCTCGGCCAGTACCGCATCAACCGCAAGTGGGTGACGAAGACGCTCATCACCCCTCACGTCGACGAGGACGACTGGATCGAGGCGGAGGTGCCGTGGAGCCAGCACTTCTTCAGCAAGTATCTCCTCCACGCGGCGTACTGGCACAACAACTGGGGCGACGGGCAGAGCGGCGGTTGCGTGAACCTCTCGCCGGTCGACGCCAAGTGGCTGTTCCACTGGACCGAGCCCCCCGTGCCGGAGGGGTGGTACGCGGTCCAGGTCACGCGCAAAGACGCGTCGACGCGCGTCGTGATCCACCGCTGATCGCCGCGGCCGAGCGCGAGGCGCGCCCGCGTCGCGCCTCGCGGGCGCCCGCGAAGGCGGCTATTTCACCGGGACGCAGCCGGCGGCGCCCGGGTCGCCCGCCGCGGCCATGCGCCGCATGCAGAGCTTGAGGCCGGCGCGGAGGTTGCCGACGGTCGTGACGCCGGACAGGTCGAGCCCGAGCGCGATCATCGTCTGGGCCACGTTCGACCGGATCCCGGTGACGATCCCCTCCGCGCCCAGCAGCCGGATCGCCTTGATCATCTCGATGATGTACCCGGCCGTCCGCGTGTCGACCGCGTCGACGCCCGTGAGGTCGAGGATCGCGTAGCGGGCGTCCTTGTTCACGATCGCCGTCAGCAGGTTGTCCATCACCTCGGCGATCCGCAGGCTGTCCACCACGCCCACCATGGGCAAGGTCAGCACCTTGTCCCAGACCTCGATGATCGGCGTCGAGAGATCGCGGATGACCCTCTGCTGCTTCTCGATCAGCTCGAGCTTGTTCCGGAGCTCCTGCTCGCGCTGCCTCGCCGCGGTGGCGTCCATGGTGATGCTGACCGCGCCGGGCTCCCCGCCGTGGCGCACGGGGACGTACCATGTCTCCCAGGTGAGGCCGTGCGCCTCGGTGACGACGTGCGACCCCTTCCCCTCGATCGCCTGCCGTATGGCCTCCACCCCGTCCGGCGCCCCCGCATAGAGCTCGTAGACGCTCTTGCCGAGGAGCTCTCCCGGCCGCACGCCGCCGGAGAGCTCCAGCCCCTTGCCGTCGTGGAACCTGAAGATCCCCTCGCGATCGTACCTGCACACGGCGACCGGGAGATTGTCGAGCACGGCCCGGAGGAGCAGCTCCGCCTCTCCGAGCTCCACCTCGGGCTCATTCTGGATCTCCGCGCCCGCCGCGACCGACGCCTCGTCCCCCGTCATGAGAGTTTTTTACCCCGCGTGCGCGCTGGCCGTCGAGCGTTTGTCGACGGTGGACGGCAAGTTTCGTGAACCCACCGGGGGAAACATCGCACCGCTTGCTGAGGCCGCTTGGCCCTCGCAGACGCGATGTCCCGGTGTCCCGGTGAAGCTATCGAGGCCCGCAGTCGCCGTGCCGCCGCGCCGCGCCGCGCCGCGAGGCCGGGCGCGACGCGGCGCGGTGCGGGTTGACATGGTGTCCGGATTACACAAAGCTTCGTGTCCAGGTTACACGGAGGTCCGGATGTCCGTCGCATACGAGCACCCACGGCCGGCATTGACGGTGGATTGCGTCGTGTTCGGCCTCGATGAGGAGGATCTGAAGGTCCTCCTCATCCGGCGGGAGCTCGAGCCGTTCCGCGGCCGGTGGGCGCTCCCGGGCGGCTTCGTGCGCGTCGACGAGCCGCTGGACGACGCCGCGCGGCGGGAGCTCGCCGAGGAGACGGGGCTCTCGGGGGTGTACCTGGAGCAGCTCTACACCTTCGGCGCGCTCGGGCGCGACCCGCGCGAGCGCGTCGTGTCGGTGGCGTACTACGCGCTGGTCAAGCTCGGGGATCACCGGGTGAAGGCGGCGACCGACGCCCGCGAGGCCGCGTGGTTCTCGGTGGACGACACGCCGGCGCTCGCCTTCGATCACGAGGAGATCTTCTCGACCGCGCTGGAACGGCTGAAGGGCAAGGTGCGGTATCGGCCGATCGGGTTCGAGCTCCTGCCGCCGAAGTTCACGCTGTCGCAGCTCCAGCGGCTCTACGAGAAGATCCTCGAGCGCCCGCTCGACAAGCGCAATTTCCGCAAGAAGGTCCTCGGCACCGGGCTGCTCGTGGAGCTCGACGAGGTCGAGCAGGACGTCGCCCACCGCGCCGCGCGGCTCTACCGGTTCGACCGGCGGAAGTACGAGCGGCTCGAGAAGGACGGGTTCAGCTTCGAGATCTGAGGCGGGGCGGGCGGCGCCCGGCGACATTCCCCGGCCGACGCCGGGTGCGCGGCCAGCGCGCGCCGGGGCGCGGAGGCCCCGGCGCGCGCTGATCTTCAATACGGCAGCCGCGCGCCGTCCGGGACGAGGATACCGGCGTTGACCTTCTGTGCGACCTCGGCATGCAGGCGCTGCCGCTCGCTCTCGGGTGCGTCGACGAGCAGCCTATCAAAACGGTGCCGCATGGCCTCGGTCCATCGACCGGTCGAGATCGCCTGTGCGACGAGCCCTTCGGCCTGGCTCACGACCTCCCAGTCGCCCTCTTCGGCCGGCGCGGCCGGGGCCTCTCGAGGATCCGGCTGCTCGGCAGGCTCGGAGCCCGCCCCGGCGGCCTGCACCCCGGTCGCCGCTTGGGCGAGCCGGGACGAGAGGCCTCGCGCCAGCGCGTCCATATCGGTCTTGCCAGGCGAGCTCTCGGCGCACCGTGCATTCAGCCCCTCGAGTTGCTGGTGGACGATGCCCAAGCTACCCCGGACCGACCTCAGGTCAGCGCGAACAGGCGCCCAGCAGAGCGTCGCCGCGAGTGTCCCAGCGGCGACCCCTGCTCCGATCAGAACAACATCGCGCAACCAGGGATGCATGGCTCAGGGCAGGAAGCGCGACCCGGTGTGCACGCTGAGCGACGTGCAGGTCCCCTGCGCGTTCCAGCTGAACGAGATGGCGGAGTAGTCGGAGATTGCCTGAGCCGCGGCCACGATCCCCGCCGAAAACGAAGAGCACTCCTTGAATACACCAGCCGCGTTAACGGCGAAGCAGCGCACGCCGGCGGTGCCGCTCGAGTAGCCGTTCACCAGGCAGTCGATCCTCTCTTCCGAGTTCGACGAGGTCCGGGCGGCATACGCGGTCCCGCTCGCCTCCAACGCCACCGTGTCGATGAAGACCTCGCCGTAGTACGTGTTCCCGGCGATGGCGCTGCCCGTCGCGGCGACGCTCGCGAGCACGACGACGGCTGCTACGATCTTGATCCTATCGAATTTCATGAAGCACCTCTTGGCACAAAAGAAACACACAACCATTCCAACGACGCCACCATGGCGTCCGAAGACACGGCAGGAATTTCGAATCGCCCTGAGCGGCTTGCGCGGCCGCGCCTGCGCTCCGTCCCTACCATGGTGGAGCGCAGGCGAGAGCGCCTCAGGCGCTCCGTGCCTACTGGACGAGCCCGTCGCGCCCTGCGCGGCGGAGCCGCTCCGCGATGTAGCCCATGAGCTCCTGACAAGAGCGGAAGGGCTGCAGCGCGATGGCGACACGCCTGGACGCGGACCTCGGCTCGGCGCTCGCCGACAGCGCCGAGCCGAGAGGCTCACGGGTTCGCCGCCATCCATTCGTCACTGCAAAGCGTCACAGGACGGCATCCAGAGAGACGACATTGCACCCTGCGCGGCACTGATATTTCTTGTCCTTGCAGTGATCGCGGACCGTGTAGTCCTTCGCCTTGCTATCTGCAGCTCGAATCGACACCTTGCAATCGAGCTCCAGGCAGCCGAGCTTCCTGGGTACCTGGAAATGCCCCGAAGCGTCGGTGGACGTCGTGGCGTTAAGGTCCGCCTCGGGGCACGTCAGCGTGACCTCGGCGCCGCTGATCGGACTGCCCGCCGCGTCACGCACGACGCCAGAGACATCGATCCCCGGGTCGCACCCGATGAGCCCTGAAGCCGCAACGACAGCCATAGACACACTCCGCAACGCATACCGCACTTGAGAACGCATGACAACTCCTCCGGAGATGATACTGACCTAGAACGCGCACGGCGGTTTTTTGCGAGGGCCGTGCTCCAGCGGGTTCGCCTTCTTATAGCTACCCGTCGTCATCAACGAATACGCCTGTGCAAGAATATGCAGGGGCAGATACGCGGGCCCGAGGATGTCGTGCTGTTTCACGTGCGCAAGCTCATGTTGATATGTCTCGGGGTCCGTCTCGGCGTCCCTCTGTAAGA
The DNA here is from genome assembly GCF_051529605.1 of Sorangium sp. So ce296. Taxonomy (NCBI): domain Bacteria; kingdom Pseudomonadati; phylum Myxococcota; order Polyangiales; family Polyangiaceae; genus Sorangium; species Sorangium sp. So ce296. The sequence continues at coordinate 10,332,137 of NZ_CP150325.1, read as the reverse complement.
ACACGAAATGCCCGAGCGTCAGACCATCGTTGCCGTTGATATATTTCGCATTCTCCACGAGAACGATGGGATCCCCTCCATTCCACCGCCAGCTTACGCTCGTGTCGTTCCACATCGACCAGAAATTGAGCACCGCGAGCGCTTCGCCAAGCCAGCTTCCCGAGTCGAACAACCCTGCAGGGTCGGTCCGGTTGATCGGATCATTCCCGACATAAGCGTAGAGATTCAAGCTGCGCCCAGCGAACAGGATCGGATCCTTGCTCGCCCACCTTCCCGCCGCCGGATCGTAGTCCCGGACCCCGAAGCGCACGAGCTTCGTCTCTGGATCGTACAGCCCACCGGCGAAGCCGAAGGGCGTGAAGCCCGGGTTCGTGTCGAGCAGCACGCGACCGAACTCGTCGAAGTCCATTCGCTGTGCCACAGCGCCGGTCGCGGAGTTCACCACGAGCCGCGGGCTGCCGACGTGATCCGTGAAGATCCGGTACGTCGCGCCGCCTTTGGTCATCAGGTCCGGCACGTTCTGCCCTCGCCCGTAGACGAAGCGCGCCACCACGTTGCCCGCGCCGTCGAGCTCCGCCGCCGGCTGGAGCGCGCTCCGGTACAGGAAGCCCTGGACCTTGACCCCGTTCCGCTGCTTCCAGATGCGATGACCCTCGCCGTCCACCAGATAGTCGATCGACGTGGCGTCCGGCAGCCCGACGTGCCGCAGGGCGCCGAGGGCGTCGTACGTGAAGGTCGTCGTCTCGCCCGTGGCCGTGTCGGTCACGCTCGTCCGGTCGCCCGCCGGGCTGGTCACGTAGGTCTTGGTCCCGTACGTCAGGAGCCGGTCCTGATCGTCGTAGGTGCCGCCCTCCGTCCCTGCCGGTGACGTGCGCACGAGGCGGTTCCCGTTCGCATCGTAGTCGTAGTGCGCCACGAGCGCGCCGTCTCGAACCACGTCGGTCAGCCGGCCGGTGAGGTCGTACTCATAGTCGTACGAGTGCGTCTCTCCCAGGATGGTCTCCGTCCGCTGATCGATACGCCCCAGCGCGTCCGGGGTAACGCTCACCTCGTACACCGTCGACCCGCCCGCCTGCGCGACGTACGTTTGCACGCCGCCGTAGGCGTCGGGGGTGACGGTGTCGCTGACGACGCCGATGCTGCTCCCCGTGTACTGCCCGCTCTGCGGGTGCCGGCTCAGCGTGAGGCCGCCGGCTTGGTTGACGACGCCGTCGGCGTCGTAGCCGAAGGCCGTCGCCGCTCCGCCGCTGACCGTCTCGCTGACGATGCGGAAGTCGTTGTTGTAGGTCCACTGCACCGATCCCACGCCGGCCCCGGACCCGGTGACCGTCCACGTCCGGCTGGTCGGGAGCGCGCCGTCGTAGCCGACCGCGAGCGAGATCCCGGAGGGACCGGTGACGCTCTGGAGGTTGCCCGTCGTGGGGTGATAGCCGTACTGGATGGTGCCCATCCCGAGCGGCAGGGTCACGAGCCCGGGTCGGCCGGTGACCGGATCCGGCGTGTACACGATGGCGGGCTCGCCCGGCCGTGTCGAGCTGGTGAGCAGGCGATCCCGATCATAAGACCACGACGTCGTCCGGGCGACGCCTCCAACCTCCGGCGCCAGGTACTCCTCCAACAGGCCGGTCGGCGTGAAATCGATCGAGTGCGCCGGCCGGTCCGGCGGCGTCACGGTGTGAAGGAGCCCGCCGGCGTGGTAGCCCATCCCGAAGATCTCATCGTCCGGCCTCGTCACCTGCGTGACCCGGCCGACCGGATCGTGCACCATGGATGTGGTGCCGTTCAGCGGATGGGTCATCGTGGTGAGCCAGCCGTTGTCTTCGTAGGTGTACGTCCACGTCCTGGATCCCTGAGCGAGCGTGTGGAGCTGGCCGTCAGGATGATACGTCACCTCGACGGGAAGGATGCCCGGGATCGCGATCTCGGCCACCCGCCCCTCTGGGTTCAGGGTCGTCGTGAGCTGCCGCCCGCTCGGCATCGTGGAGACGAGGGTGCTCGAGGCCTTGCTGAACACGCTCGTGAACGTCTTGTTGTTGACGGTCACGGTCTCGGTGAGCGAGGTGATGTCGAGATCGTTGGGCGGGAGCACCGATCGCGCTCGGGTGATCTGCATCTGCCTCCCGAGTGGCGTGGTGTAGGTCTCCTTGCTGAGGATGGGCGACTGCAGGCCGAAGCGCGGATCGCCCGTCAGCTCCGTGGAGACCACCATGCCGTCCGGCGTCGTGACCGTCCTCGATCCGCTCGCGTCGGTCTGCACGATGGTCGAGAGACCGTTCCATCCGGTATGCGTGCGCCGCTCGCCGCCGGCGGCGAGCTTCTCGATCGCGTGCGTGCGCGTCCGGCCCTCCGCCGTGGTGAGCGTGACCGAGTAGCCCGAGCTGGTGTCCGTCCGGCTGAGCGTCTTGAAGCCGTCCGCCGGATCATCGTCCCTGATGAGCCGCCCCTCGTCGTACTCGAACTCGTGCAGGCGTCCGAGCGGCTCGAGCATTGACATGAGGAGGCCCGTGCCCGGGTAGTACTCCAGCGTCGTCGTCTCGTTCGCGGGGTTCGTCAGCGTCCAGAGGTAGCCCTCCGCGCTCATCGCGAGCGATGTGGTCTGCAAGGTGGGCGCGACGAGCGCCGTCGCGACGCCGTTCGCGTTGCGCTGGATCGTCGTCACCTGGCCGTCCACGTCGGTGACCGTCGTCAGTCGGCCTTCGGGGTCGTAGCCGAACTGGTAGCGCGTGACCCCGAGCAGCGCGTCCTTCGTTGCGAGGTGGCGCCCCCGCTCGTCGAACACGTAGTATTCCGTGCCGTCCTCGCTCGGCACCGTGATGTTGCCGGGAGCCACGCCCGGGAAGGGCGCCTTCACACGGAGGATGAGCGAGTTGGACGCCGCGTTCCCGTCGGCGATGAGGATCTCCCCGCCCGGCGTGACGGCGAGGCCCTGCGGCCGGATGAGCCAGGCCCTCGTCGCCGGCCCGTCGATCCCGCAATGCATCGACGTGCACCCCGTCAGATAGGTACGGTTGCCTGCGATCGTGGTGATGATGCCGTCTGGCGAGATGCGACGCACCGTGGGGTTGTCGGAGGTCCCGAGACGCTGGGTCGTGAAGTAGAGGCTGCCGTCGGTTCCGAGCGCGAGCGCCTGCGGCGACCCGAGGAACGCGGACGTCGCCGGTTCCCCGTCGCCCGTCTGCGCCGTGAAACTGCCGGGGACCCCTCCGACCGTGCTGAGGACTCCGTTGAGGTCGACGCGCCGGATGAAGTTGCCAGCAGAACCGGTCGCACCGCCGGACTCGGCGAGGTAGAAGCCGCCGTCGGGGGCGGCGGCCACGGCGGTGAGCCACGCGAATTGAGCCTCGGTGGCCCGGACACCATCGGCGGAATAGCCTGCCTGTCCTGTACCCGCCACCGTGTTGATGATCCCGTCGGGGGTCACCATCCGGACACGCGTGCGCATGGCCAAGTACAGGGTGCCATCCGGCGCGACCGAGATGGATTCGACGTTATCGCCCAGCGGGACGGAGGTCGCGGGCACGTTGTTGGGCATGGTAAAGATACCGCAGCTGCCATTCCCGGCGACGGTCGAGATCATACCGTCCGGTGTGATGCGCCGGATGCGGCAGAAGTCCCTGAAATAGACGCTTCCGTCAGGCCCCACCGTAGTGAGCCTCGGGTTCCCCAGGAGCGCGCTCGTGGCAGGCCGATTATCCCCGTTGTATCCGTACTGGTTGTAGACGCCGGCGACGGTGCTGATGATCCCGTCGGGGCCGATCTTCCGGAGGCGCAGAGTGTCTGGGTCGGGGAAATACACGCTGCCGTCGGGCCCAGCCGCGACGCCGTAGGGAACGCCGATGTAGGCGGCCGCGGCGCTGATGCCGTCCGCGTCGGCGGCGCTGCTCGAGGAGATCTCGCCCGCCACTCGGCGGAGGCTGCTCGGCAAGTCGCGACCGGTGCGCCGCGCGCCGTCGCCTCGATAGAGGATCGAGGTGACGGGATCGTACGCATGGTGCTCGCTGAGGCTCAGCCCGCCGAGCGCGTCGGAGCCGTTGTGCCAGGCGCCCATCGTGGTCTCCCACTTCCGGTGTAGCGTGATCTCCTGCCGCGTCCTGTTCCCCGTGATCCCGCTGCCGCCCAGGCGGCCGAACGACCTCCCCGATCCCGAGCCGATCGTGGCGTTGCTCATCGGCTTCTTGTACTCTCCCTCGTACGTGTAGCCGACGTCCACCACGGCCGGCTGCTTCCCAACGACGTCACGGCCGAGAGCGTCCTTACCGTCCCACTCGAAGACATACTCCTGGTTCGGCAGGCAGGGGCACGACTGGGCGTACCCGAAGCTACGCCCGGCGATGTTCACGGCGACGCCGATGCGCCGGATCTTCGAGTGGACCGTCTCCTTGGTCAGCGGGATCGGGAGGCGGAACTGGTCCCTTCGCCCCGGCGTCCGGTCGCTCTGGTAATGCAGGCTGAACGCCGTGCCGCTCACGGGCAGCCGCTCGCCGAGGACCTGGCTCTCGCACTCGATGATCGAGCCGGTCGCATTGCAGGTCTTGTCCGGAAGGCCGGTCGCCACACCGGAGCCGGCGGGGGGCGGGACCGCGTCTTCCGGCGGCCCGAACGGCCAGTTGCAGTCCCACGGGGTGAAGTGCGTCACCTGGACGCGCCAGAGGCTCGTCCCCGCCGTGTACAAGCCGCCGAGCTGCTCGAGCTCCTCGGCGGTGATGCCCAGGTCGTCGAGCGCGCTCGGATCGTCCTCCGCGTTGTCGCCGTCGGTGTCCAGCGACGCCACGCCGCCGCTCACGTCGAGGATCTGGATGACGCGCCCGTCGTCCGACGGCACCCATATCCCCTGTTGCGCATCGTAGTAGCCGAGCGGGACGGCCATCCCGACAGGGAAGTTCAGGAAGTTCTCGACGTAGAACGGGACGGGCTGCGTGAACTCGACGTTCGTCGCCCCGGCGGCGACCGCCTCGTCGAGCCCGAGCTCCACCGCATAGGTGTACGCGCTGGCCGGTGGCAGCGTACCCGGCATGGCCTCGGGGCCGTTCGGGCCGACGGTGTACTCGGTGGCGCGCACGTGCACCTCGGCCGGCAACGCCACGGTCGTCGTTGCCCCCGGCGGGCCGTTCGGGTCCGGCACGGTCATCGTCCCCGAGGTGCCGGGGGGGAACAGCAACGTGGCCTGGCGCGTGCCGCTCTCGTCGGTCTGCACGCTCCCCCGCGCCACCTGGATCTCCGTCGCGCTGCCCAGCTCGACGGGCGTCACCACCGGATCGCGCTCGATCAGCACCACGTCGGGCGCGTCGGACCAGCGTTGCCAGGAGGTGGCCACTTGCCGCTGGGACGGCAGGTATCCGGTCTTCTCATAGCTGATCGTGAGCGGCTTGCCGCCGCGCACGACCAGCTCGAACGCCCCGTCGGCGCGCGTGAGCACCCGACCGAAGCTCTCGGCGTCCTCCACGTCGTGCCCCAGCACGCTCACCTCTACGCCCGAGATCGGGACACCCGCCCTCGTCGCGACCTTGCCCCTGACGACCGCGACCGTGCCCGGCTCGAACGTCGCGGTCACGCCCGTCTGCGGCGCGCTCGGCCCCTGGTAGATGCACCCCACGGCGTCGATGAGCCGGGTGGCCACGGTCGGATCCAGCGCCGGACAGGCCACGTGCGTCACCGCGCCGGTGGCCGGGTCACACGTGTCGATCGTGCTCGGGTCGCTGTCGTCGGTCGAGATGGGCGTATGCACGATGCCCAGCACCGGATCGCACGTATCGGTCGTGCACGCATCGCCGTCGTCGAGCGTACCGGTGCAGGTCGACTCGGTCGTGTAACAGACCTCGAGGCTCGGCCGCCTGCTGACCGTCGGCTCCTCGCTGCTCGGGAAGCTCGTGGTGAGGACCGGCGCCTCCTCCAGGAGCACGCCGTTGTTCGGCACGGTGCCCGCGAGCCACGCCGCGGTGAGCGAGGTCAGGTCGGCCGAGCGGATCCCGACGCCGGGCAGCGACTGGAACGACGCCGCGATCGCCGGGTCGAAGGCGCTCCCGTTGCCGAGGCTCTGCCAGGTCACCGTCGACTCGGTCCACGGCGAGAGGATCCGGTGGAGGTTGATGGTGCTCGAGCTCGTGGTGTCCCGGAAGATCTGCTCGAGCCGCAGCGTCGCGGAGACGACGTTCGCCCCGGCGGGCACCGGCGAGAGATCGAAGCGGAGGACGGCGTGCCGCACGCCGAACTCGGCCAGGGTGCCCGTGCGGAGGAGCACGGTCGAGTCGCTCCAGGTCGGGAAGGTCTCCCAGATGGTCGCGTCCTCCACCGCGCCGGCCGTCCCGCGCTGTATCGTCACGCAGGTCGGGTCCTCCGCGCCCGCCGCGAGCTTTGCCGTGCCGTGGAGCTCCTCGTTCGGCGAGCCCGAGCCGCAGCCGGCGCCGAATGCGATGGCGCTCAGGAGGACGCCGCTCGCGAGAACAAGGTACCTTCGCCGATGCCTGCTCCGCGGCTCGAAGATCTCGAGCGCTTGAAGGAGTGCTCGTCGATGTCGTCTCGTGAGCAATCTGGCTGCACGTTCAACCGTCATTGCACCTCCGCAGTCCGGAGCGCATACGTCACAGGAACGTAACATGCGCGCCGGCCTCGCCTCGCGCCCGCAGTCGCCCCGGTCAATCACGCCTAGCCGCATTGACGCGCGAGGGCACACGAGCGCCTGAGAACATTCGGCGCGCGACCAGGCAACCCACGTACCAGGCGACGTCCCTTCCCTCGCTCGGCATCGGCGGCGCTCGATCGTCCCTCGTTCCGAGAACGCTCTCAGCAGATGACCGTTAGCACGGCAAAAGTCCACGTGCGTGCGTGCGTGCCAGCGTGCGTGCCAGCGTGCGTGCGTGCGTGCGTGCCAGCGCCGGGCGGAGCGACGGTCGCGCGCCCTTCCATGCCCTGACCCCACACGACCGCGAAGCGATCAGGCTGGCGTGCCTGGGGTTGACATAGTGTACACAGGACACTATGCTTCGTGTACCAGTCACACGAAGAGCCGGAGCCCCCGGCCGGCGCCTGCGGAGCCGCGGGCGACACGCCGGCGCTCGACTTCGATCGCGAGCGGATCTCCGCAGCCGCGCGCCCGGAAGCGCTGCTCGCTCTCGGGCTCTCAGCGCGCCCTCGCCGGGCGCAGAAGGGATGTTCATGTCTCGCGAGGCCGCTTTCTCTGCCGACCTGGGGGCGGGACCACGCCTCGAGGTCGCCGGCGGCACGGTGACCGGGACGGACCACCTCGCGGTGGGGCGGCCCAACCAGGATGCCTTTGCCTTCCGGGCCGAGGGCGGCTGTCTGGCCGCGGTGGTCTGCGACGGCTGCGGCAGCGGCGCGCGCAGCGAGGTCGGCGCCGCGCTCGGGGCGCGGCTCGTGACCGAGCAGGTGCTCGGCGCGCTCCGGCGGGGCGCAGATGTCGAGTCGCCGGAGACCTGGGAAGAGGTGCGGCGCGGGGCGCTCGCGCCGCTCCGGGCGATGGCGGCCGGCATGGGCGGGAGCCTCGCCGAGGTCGTGTCGACCTACTTCCTCTTCACCGTGGTCGGCCTCGCCGTCTCCGGGGACAGGGCGTGCGCGTTCTCCCTCGGCGACGGCCTGATCGCCCTCGGCGACGAGCTCCTGCGGCTCGGCCCTTTCCCGCGGAACGAGCCCCCGTACCTCGCGTACGGTTTGCTCGAGCGCCCTCCGGGCGGCGAGGCGCCGCGCTTCACCGTGCACCGCGCCTTCCCATCGAGCGCCCTCCGGACTGCCCTGCTCGGCACGGACGGCGCGCTCGATCTCCTGGAGTCGTCGTCCCGGCAGATCCCGGGCGGCGGCGGCGCGGTCGGCCCGCTCTCCAGGTTCTGGGAGGACGATCGCATGTTCGCCAACCCGGACGCGGTGAGGCGGCGGCTCGCGCTCATCAACCGCGCGGTGACGCGGCCGGTGTGGAAGGAAGAGCGGATGGAGCGCGAGGGCGGGCTGCTGCGCGACGACACGACGCTCGTCGTCGTGCGGAGGGCGCAGGGCGCGCGCGATTGACCCGCGGCCCTGCGCGGGATCGCGCGGATCGCGGCGTGGACAACGAGGCTCTCGGGGCGCCCGGAGGAGGCGAAGGTGGACGTTTATCTCGGTGCAAAGCGGGTTCGGCTCGACCCTCGGGCCTCGATCGGCAAGGGCGGAGAGGCGGACGTGTTCGACCTCGGCGACGGCCGCGCGCTCAAGGTCTGGAAGACGCCCGATCACCCGGATTACGCCGGACAGGACGCCGAGCAGCGGGCCGCGCAGGACCGCATCGAGCGCCACCAGGACAAGCTGCGCGCCTTCCCCGGCGCGCTGCCCGCCCAGGTGATCGCGCCCGCCGAGCTCGCGACCGACAGATCGAAGAAGCGCATCGTGGGCTACGCCATGCGCCTCGTGCGGGGCGCCGAGCCGCTCCTGCGGTACGGCGAGCCGTCGATGCGCCACGGCGGGCTCTCGTCGGCCGCGGTCTCCGAGGTGCTCGCGGGGCTCCACCGGACCGTGGAGGCGATCCACGGCCGGGGCGTGGTGATCGGCGACTTCAACGATCTCAACGTCCTCGTCGCCGGCGGCGAGGCGTTCGTCATCGACGCCGACAGCTTCCAGTTCGGCCCATTCCTGTGCCAGGTGTTCACCGAGCGCTTCGTCGATCCGCTGCTCTGCGACCCTTCCCTGCCCCGGCCGGCGCTGGGGAGGCCTTATTCGCCGGACTCCGACTGGTACGCGTTCGCCGTGATGGTCATGCAGAGCCTGCTCTGCGTCGGGCCGTATGGCGGCGTCTTCCGGCCGCGGTCCGCGGCGGCGCGCGTGCCCGAGTGCGCGAGGCCGCTCCGCCGCATCACCGTGTTCGACCGCGAGGTGCGGTATCCGAAGCCGGCGATCCCCTACCGCGTGCTGCCCGACGATCTCCTCGACGCGCTGTACCGCGTCTTCGTCAAGGATGAGCGCGGCGTCTTCCCGCGCCGGCTGCTCGAGGGGCTCGCGTGGAAGCGGTGCGCGTCGTGCGGCGTCGAGCACGCGCGCCCTGCCTGTCCGACCTGCGCGGGCGCGGCGCCGGCCGCCGTCAAGGCGTCGACGGTGGTCCACGGCGAGGTGCTCGCGACGCGGCTCCTGAGCACGCGCGGGGTGATCCTCGCCGCGTCCGCCGGGCCGGGCGGGCTCGCTTATCTCGTGCACGAGGGCGGGCGGTTCCTGCGGGAGGACGGGTCGGTCGTCCTGTCCGGCGCGCCCCACCCCGCGATGCGGTTCGCGGTGCAAGGGCGGGTGACGCTGATCGGCCGCGCCGGCGAGCTCGTGGTGCTCTCGCCGGGAGCGCCGCCCGAGCGGATCCAGGTGGACTGCCTGGGGACGAGCCCCGCGTTCGGCGTCAACGAGCGCGCCCGCTACTGGACCCGTGGCGGCAAGCTCCTGCGCAGCGGCAGGCCCGGCGCCGCCGCCCTCTCGGGCGAGGCGGGCGCCGTCGCGATGGGCGATGTCCTCGCCGGGCAAACGGTGTTCTGGGTCGGTCCCCGCTTCGGGCTCGGCTTCTACCGGGCCGGGAACGTCTCGATCGCGTTCGTCTTCGACGCCGAGCGGCCGGGCCTCAAGGACACGGTCAAGCTGCCTTTCCCCGGCGGCAAGCTCACCTCGGCCACCTGCGTGTTCGACGGGGCGGCGCCGCGCGCCGGCCGCGGGCGCGCGTGGCTCTTCCTCGCGGCCGAGCTGGCCGGCCGGACGGTGCATCGGTGCATCGTCGTGGGCGAGGACGGCGCGGTCGAGGCCGTCGCCGACGGCGAGGGGGGCGGCGGCTCGTGGCTCGGGGCGCTCACGGGCAAGTGCGCGGCGTCCGGCTTCCTGCTCTCGGCGACCGACGGCGGCGTCGTCCGCGTCGAGGTCCGCGGGGGGGCGCTCGTGGAGACGCGGCAGTTCCCCGGCACCGAGCCGTTCGTCACCCAGTCTTCCCGGCTGCTCGTCGGGCCAGAGGGCCTGTTCGTCGTCGACGCCCAGGCGATCACTTTGCTTCGTATTGCGTAAACCAACGCTGACCTGATCGGCCCGCCTCCGCGGGCCGCACGAGAGGAGAGAGAGACCATGACAACGACAGAGCTCCCGCTGCCCGCCTTCTACGATCCGAGGAACGCCGAGCGGTGGGGTTACCACCCCGACGAGACGGCGCTCCACGGCGCCGCCGCCGCGTGGCGGAAGGCGCACGGCGTCAAACCGTCGGCCGCGGACGCGCGGAACGTGCACCTCCTGCTCATCGACGTGCAGAAGGACTTCTGCTTCCCGCAGGGGTCGCTCTACGTCGCCGGCAGGAGCGGCACGGGCGCGGTCGACGACAGCCGCCGCATCGCCGAGTTCATCTACAAGAACCTCGCGTCCATCACGAACGTCACGGTCACGATGGATACCCACTTTGCGTACCAGATCTTCTTCCCGGCCTTCTGGGTGGATCGCGAGGACCGGCCGCTCTCGGCGCACCGCGAGATCACGACGGCGCAGATCGACGCGGGGGAGGTGCGGCCGAACCCGGCCGTGGCGCGGTGGCTCTGCGGCGGGAGCTATCCGTGGCTGATGAAGCAGGTCCGGTACTACTGCGAGGAGCTCGAGAAGGCGGGCAAATACAAGCTGTACCTGTGGCCGCCGCACTGCATCCTCGGCAGCGACGGCCACGCGCTCGCCGGCGTCGTGCACGAGGCGCGGATGTTCCACGCCTTCGCGCGCGGGGTGCAGTCGTGGGTGGAGGTCAAGGGCGGCAACCCGCTCACCGAGAACTACTCGGTGATGCAGCCCGAGGTCCTGACGCGCCACGACGGCCAGCCGCTGGCGCAGCGGAGCACGGCGTTCCTGAAGACGCTGCTCCACGCGGACGCGGTGCTCATCGCCGGCCAGGCGGCGAGCCACTGCGTGCGCAGCTCGATCGAGGACATCCTGACCGAGATCGCGCTCACCGATCGCGCGCTCGCGAAGAAGATCTACGTGATGACGGACTGCATGTCGCCGGTCACGGTGCCCGACGGCAAGGGGGGGTTCGTCGCCGACTTCACGGCCGAGGCGGACAAGGCGCTGAGCCGGTTCGCCGCCGCCGGGATGAACCTCGTGAAGAGCACCGACCCGATCGCGCGCTGGCTCGCCTAGCGCAGCGCTGACCGCGCGGTGAAGCGAAGAAGAGGAGAGAGGCGATGATCATGAGCAAAGACGACGGTAAGACGATGAATGGCGGTGGCTCGCTCGACATCGAGCAGCTGTTCGAGGCCGCGCGGGACGAGGGCGCGCTCTCGCCCGAGGCGATGCAGGCGCTGCACATCACGGACCTGGGCGCCCAGATCCAGGCGGGCTTCGGCGTGCAGGTGGACGACGTGACGTCGTCGGAGGTGGTGCTCGTCACCGTGATGCCCGACGACTCGGGATCCATCAAGTTCGCCGGCAACGCCCGGGCGGTGCGGGACGGGCACAACCTGGTGGTGAGCGCCCTCGCCGACTCGAAGCAGCGCGACTCCATCCTCGCGCACAACCGCTACCTGAACGGGACCGTGCTGTATCCGTATTGCCCGATCGCCCAGGCGGTGAAGATGGACATGAAGAACTACGACCCCGCGCTCGGCACGCCGCTCTACGACCAGACGGTGGTGCTCCTGGGAACGGTGATCGCGAAGGCGCAGGAGTTCGCGCTGAGCGGCGTCCCGGCGCGCACGGTCACGCTGATCATCTCGGACGGCGCCGACGCGGGATCGACGTGGGCCAAGGCCAAGGACGTGTGCGCGCTCGTCCGCGACATGCGCCGCGCCGAGGCCCACATCGTGGCGGCGATCGGCATCGACGACAAGAACACCGACTTCCGCGCCGCCTTCCGCGACATGGGGATCGAGGACCGCTGGATCCTGACGCCGAAGAGCGACGCGGCCGACATCCGCAAGGCGTTCGCGCTGTTCTCGCAGTCGGCGGTGCGCGCCAGCCAGGGCGGCGCGTCGTTCTCGAAGACGGCCGCCGGCGGCTTCGGCGCGTGAGCCGCGTCAGGCCGCGGCCGCCCAGGGAAGGACGCCGTAACGGCGGCGCAGCTCCTCGACGTCCACGTCCATGACCGACCAGAAATCCCAGTCATCCATCAGGTCGATGTTCATCTTCGTGCCTCGAACGAACGAGCGCACGAGATCATCGGCGAGCCCCGGCGTCGCCAGCATCCCCTGCTGCGACGGCGCGAGCACCGTGAGCTTTATCCCTTGCTGGAGCTGGACCAGCAGGAACACGAGGATGCCGAACGGGTTCTCGCGGCGATACCCCGCCTGGAAGGCGATCGTCAGCGCCTCGCTGCGGAGGTCGGTGCCGTAGCCGGCGATGATGTGGCTGAGATCGTGGGAAGCTCGCGAGGTTCCTGGCGAGCCCGGATGCGCCGCCCTCGTCGAGCATGCGCCGCACGCTCTTGCCGAGCAGCGCGTTGCGGCTGATGTCGATGCGCAGGAGGAGCAGCCGCCGCTCGTAGAGGCGCTGGAGCTGGCGGACCGCGGGCGGGCGCGCCCCGAGCGCCGCGGCGAAGCGCTCGACCTCGAGCAGCTCGCGCTCGTCGATGCGCTCGCCGCACAGGGTCATCGCGCAGAGGCCGCTCACGAGCTGCTCGCGGAGCGCGGGCTCGCGGACGGCGGCCGCGAGCGCCTCGGGCGCGATCGGGGCGAGCGCGTCGATGTCGTGCGCCGTGTGGAGGAGGTGCCGCTGCACCGCGGCGATCGCGTCGCGCCGCGGCCCGTCGAGGGGACCGGCCGAGGTGAGGACGCCCTTGATGGCACGCAGACCCGCGTGCGCCTGCTCTTGGCTCGGAATGAGGTAGGTCATGCCGGAGAGGATGAGGACGAGCGCGCGCCCCGTCCTTGACCGGCGGCGCCAATGTGTTGACCGGGCGCGCCGCCAGGGCGGCTCGCGGGCAGCGGCGCCTCGAGGGCCTCTGTCCACGCCGCTGTCCCGTTGTTCTGTCCCGGGAGTACGCGCCCGAGAGCGTGGTGCCGTAGCCAGATCGCGACTCACCGCGCGCGGGGCGGCCGTGGTACGGTGGGCGTCGCTTCTCCGCCGCTGCTGGGCCGCGCTCGTGCCTCGCAGATCGCGGAGCGCGGATCGACAGAGGGCCTCGATCGCGCAAACGGGCGACGACGTGCGCCTTCGCCGCGACAGCCGGCAATCGACAGGAGAGATGGGGGGTGGCCATGAGGTTTCAGGTCGCTTGTACGAACCGTGATAATCCCGAGATCGATCGCGAGCTTGGACGCGCAGAGACGGTGAGCGCCGACCGCGCGGACAGCAGCGATGGGCCGTTCGCGGTCCCTCGACGACCCCGGGTCATCACCGCGACGCGGGGCAGCGCCGGAGAACAGACGATGCTCGACGGTCAGGAGGCGCCGAGCGCCCGCGGGATCGTCGAGCACCTGCTCAAGAGCAGGCCGGGGGAGTACGACAGCCGGGCGGCGCAGCTCCTCGCCACCGCGTCGGCGTGGGCGTACTCGGATATCGACACCTTCACCAGGATCATGGGCCGCCGGGGCCTCCAGGGGGCGACGTGCGTCGAGGTCTCGCTCACCAACGAGGAGCTCTTCGTCGACACGAGCGCATACCTCGTCCAGAGCCCGTGCAAACAGCTGGCGATCCTCTGCTTCCGCGGGACGAGGCTGAGGAACGTGATCACCTGGCTGACGGACGCGGCCGTGAAGCCGGAGCCGTTCCACGCGGCGGGGACGGTGCATGGCGGCTTCTACCGGGCCGCCCGGGCCGTGTGGTCACCCCTCCTGGTGATGCTGAGGGGCGCGCTCCACGGGCGCCGCGTCGACGACGAGCTCTCGCGGGAGATCGAGAGGACCGCCGTCCGCTCGGTGACGCTCGACGGGCTCGTGCGCAGCGTCGACGAGGCGCGGCTCGACAAGGTCCTCGAGGAGGTGCGCGCGGTCAAGAAGCTCATCGTGCAGGACGCCAGGGAGCGGCTGCTGGACAAGGTCGCTCCGGAGAGCGCCGGCAGAGGGCGGCCGGAGGACGCCCCCGCGACGCCCGGGTGTGACGAGAGCACCTCGTCCGCGCCGTCGGCGGCCCTGGCGCCCCACGCGGCGGCTGGACATCTGCGCGCGCGCGAGGCCGGGCCGAAGCGCGCGGAGAAGCCCGAGCTGAAGGCGCTCTACATCACCGGCCACAGCCTGGGCGGCGCGCTGGCGGTCCTCGCCGCGTCGCAGCTCTTCATGGCCAACGAGGCTCCGGAAGACGCGGTGGAAGACCTCCAGGCGCTGCAGGGGAGCCTGCGCGGCGTCTACACCTTCGGGCAGCCGATGGTCGGCAACAAGGTGTTCGCCGACAAGCTCGGCCGGTGCTTCGGGGACAAGCTGTTCCGTCATGTCTACGGGGTGGACGTGGTGCCGTCGCTCCCGCCGATCTCGACGGGGGCGTTCTCGCATTTCGGCCAGGAGCTGCGCGCCAACGGGTCCGGCTGGGGCGAGCACGCCGGGAAGGTGAACCAGACCTGGTCCGCCACCTTGGGCCTCGCGCTCGGGGTCGCGGCCTTCGTCATCGAGCAGCTGCCTTTCCTCCACTGGATCAAGCTGCGCTTCTCGCTGGCCGACCACTCGCCGCTCACCTATCTGCGCGTGTCTCAGCGGAGGGACTCGGTGACCGAGTTCGACTGACCGGGCCCGCCTCCGCGCCGTCAGGCGGTGTAGCTCTCGCCCTCGTCGCCGAGCCTCCGCTGCAGCGTCCGCGCGCTCATGCCGAGCGACGAGCAGCTCGGCCGCGTGCAGGCCGAACGCCGGGTCGCGCGCGAGCTCGGGGACGCGGGTCCACGCGCGGACGACGGTGTCGTGGGGGACGCGGGCGGTGGGATCCTCGAGCAGGGCGGGGTCGACGCCGGCGACCGCGAGGGCCTCGCGCGGGTCGACGCCGGCGCGCGACGCGGTGAGGACGCAGAGTCGGATGGCCTTGATGCAGCCGGTGGGGCCCATGGCGCTCGCCCCCTGTCGTATCCGATCTTGCGCCCGCCATCACGGCGGCGCGCCGTCGCGCGGGGGCGAGGCGGCGCGCGGAAGCTCTCCCCTCCCCTTGCCGTCCGCGGTGACGCCTGGTAGCCGTGCCCGTCCTGCGGCCCTCATCGCCTCGCGGCGGCGCCGGCGCGCGCGGGGCTCCGAGGTGGTTTCCGATGGCGGTCGTGCGGTGGAGAGCGTTGGAGCGGCGCGTGACCCAGCACTCGCCGTGGCGGAGGATCGAGGACGTCACCTTCGAGCTCCCGGACGGGCAGATCCGCACGTTCTCGCTCAAGAAGGAGGGGCGGGTCGTCTGCGTCCTCGCCATCTCCCGCGAGGAGCGGGTGATCCTGGCGCGCCAGTACAGGCCCGGCCCCGATCGGATCCTCGACGAGCTCCCCGGCGGCGGCGTCGAACCAGGCGAGACGCCGGAGGACGCGGCCGCGCGCGAGCTGCTCGAGGAGACCGGGTATGTCGCCGGGCGGCTCCTGCCGCTCGGACGCCCGCTGGAGTGCGCCTACTCGACCATCGAGCGCCACGCGTTCCTGGCCGTGGACTGCGTGCGCGGGGGGGCGCAGACGCTCGACGAGACCGAGTTCATCGACGTGATCGAGAAGCCGATCGAGGATTTCGTCGCGCAGCTCAGGGAGGGCGCCTGCACGGATCCGGAGGTCGGGTGGATGGGGCTGTACGAGCTGGGCTGTCTGAGGGCGAACGCCTGATCCGCGCCCGCCTCCCGCGTCGCGGGCGTCGCGAGCCCTGCCGGGCGCCGGCTGGGCTATGCTGGAGCGCATGCGCAGCAGGCACGACCACGTCCTCCTCGCTCCCGGCGCAGACGCGTCCGGCCGCACGCTGAAGGCGCCCTCGTCCAGGGCGCGCCCGCACGTCGACGACCGGCTGGCCCCGCCCGAGACGCGGGTGGAGTACCTCGACGGCGCCGAGATCTTCGCCGCCCCGGCCGACACGCCGCACGCGACGCAGCATTTCGATCTGACCTATGTCCTCGGCGCCCACGTCGCCCCGGGCTACCGGGGCGCCGTCGACATGCTCACCCGGGCCGACGAGGGCAGCGATTACGCGCCCGACGCCAGCGTCTTCGCGCAGAAGCCCGACCGGGGGGGCCACCGGCGGCTGGAGGAGCTGGCCTTCGAGGTCAGCGACAAGCAGGCCCTCGCCGTTCCGACCAGCAAGGCGCGCCGGCTGATCGATCGAGGCGTGCGGCGGGTGTTCTGCATCCTGGTGAAGCAGCACCGGGTGCTCGAATGGTCGCGCGAGACCGATGGCTGGCGGACGCTCCCGAAGGATGCGGTCATCGAGGACCCGTGCCTCGTGCGCCCGCTGCCGCTCCAGGCGTTGCTCGACGCCGCGTCCTCGGACGACGCCGTGGCCCGCGCGCTGCTCCAGAAGCGCGTGCCCGCGCTCGAGGCGGCGCTCGCAGAGGGCGAGGCGCGCGGGGAGGCGCGCGGCGTGGCGCTCGGCGAGGCGCGCGGAGAAGCGCGCGGCGTGACGCTCGGCGAGGCGCTCGGCGAGGCGCGCGGAGAGGCGCGCGGCGCGCTGCTCGGCGAGATCCGGATGGCGCAGGATGCCATCACCACGGTGCTCCAGGCGCGCGGGGTCGCCGTGCCGGCCAAGGTGGCGCGCACGATCGCCGGCTGCGACGACCCGAGCAAGCTGCGCCGATGGCTCAAGCGCGCGGCCACCGCGGCGACGGCGGCCGAGGTCGTCGCGGGCACCCGGCGCAAGCGCTGAGGGTCGGCCGTCAGTCGGCGCCCCCGCCGCGGCGCACGAGCTTCTTCTCGCTCGTGCGCCGCTTGTCGTCGAGCCGCCTCGCCTTCGACGCCCGCGTCGGCCGCGTCGGCCTCCGCAGCGCCGGCACCTCGAGCGCGCGCAGGATCAGCGCGCGCAGCTTCTCGCGCGCGTCGTCCAGGTTGCGCTGCTGATCGCGCGTCAACTGGCTCACGATGAGCAGCCGCCCTTCGGCGTCGAGGCGGCCGCGCGCCAGCGCGCGCAGCCGCGCCTTGGCGCCCTCGTCGAGCTCCGGCCACGCGGCGAAGTCGAAGCGCAGCTCGACCTTGGAGGCGACCTTGTTGACGTTCTGGCCGCCGGGCCCCGACGCGCGCACGGCGCTCCAGCTGAGGAGCGCGGCCGGGGCGGTCAGCGCATCGTTGACGACGAGGGGGTGGGACACGGCGGCTCGCTCCTCCCCGCGGCGGGCGTGAGCGCCGCGCGGGGCACCTGACGCGTAGCACGCGCCGGCCCGCGGCGAGAGCGCAGCGCAGGCTGTCGGCGGCGAGAGCGTCGCTGCGCGCCGCGAGAGCGTCGGCTGCCCGCGGAGCGTCGGCTGCCCGCGGAGCGTCGGCTGCCCGCGGAGCGTCGGCTGCCCGCGGAGCGTCGACCGCCCGCGGGGCGCTGGCTCCCGGTGGAGCGTCAGCTCCCCGCGGCCCCGCCGCCGGGATCCCCCGACCGGGGCGGGACCTCGACCAGCCGCGCCTCGTCGCGCTTGCTCAGCTTCGCGCCTTGCCGCGAAGCCCCGTAGACGTTCGCCCCGTCGAGCTCCGCGTCGCGCAGGTCCGCCCCATCGAGCCGGGCGAAGGAGAGGTCGGCCCCGCGCATCCGGCTGGCGCGCAGGTTCGCGCCCGAGAGATCGGCGCGCACGAGGCGGCAGCCGCCGAGATCGGCGCGGTGGGCGATCACCCGACCGAGCGACGCGCCGTCGAAGCGCGCCTCCGCGAGCCGCGCCTGCCGCAGATCCGCGCCGGTCAGGCGAGCGCCCTCGAGGTCGGCGCCGTTCCCCTGGGCGCGCTGCAGGTTGGCGCCCGTCAGGTCAGCGCCCGCGAAGACCGACGACGCGCAGCTCGTGCGCGACAGGTCGGCGCCGGTCAGGTCGGCGCCCTCGAAGCGCGAACCGTCGAGCTTTGCGCCCTGCCAGACCGATCCGGGCGCGGCCGCATCCTGGAACGAGCACCCCGTGAGCTCCGCGCTCGGCGCGCGCGCGTTCCCCAGCCTGGCCCGGTCGAACGCGGCGCCGGCGCCGCGCGCGTCGTCGAGGCGGGCTTCCGGGAGCGACGCGCCCGTGAACCGCGCTGCCCCGAGCGAGGCGCCGGAGAGGTTGGGGGCGAGCAGGTCCGCGCCCTCGAACGAGGCGCTGTCCCAGACTCCCCGCGCGAAGCTCGCCCGCGCGCCGGTCACGGCCGCGAGGCTCGCCCCTGAGCCGCGGGCCGAGGCGAGGATCGCCTCGTGCAGCGTGGCGCCGTCGAGCCGCGCGCCCTCCAGCACGGCGCGCGACAGGTCGGCGCGGGTCAGATCCGCGCCCGAGAGGTCTGCCCCGCCGAGATCCGCGCCGGCGAGCTTCGCGTCGGCGAGGCGCGCCCCGGCGAGCTTGGTCCCGCGCAGGCTCGCGCCCTGGAGATCGAGCGCGGACAGCGAGGCGCCGCTCAGGTCGAGCCCGCTCAGGTCCGCGTGCGCGAGCTCGAGCCCTCCGAGCAGCTCGCCGGCCCGCAGCCGCGCGATCACCTCGGCCCGCAGGCGTTCGTCCGCGGGGTCCACGGCAGCGGCGCCCGCGGCCGGTGCCGCGCCGGCGGCGCCCGCGGGGTCCGGGGGCGCCACGACGCCGGCCGCCGGCGGATCGGCGGCTCGAGGCACGACCGCCGGCGGCGCCTCCACCGCCGGCGGCGCCTCCACCGCCGGCGGCGCCTCCACCGCCGGCGGCGCCTCCACCGCCGCCACCACCCGCGGCGCCTCCACCGCCGGCGGAGCGCCCTCTCCGGCCGACGTGCTCCCGGCCGACCCAGCTGCCGATGGCCGCAGCGGCACAGGCGCGTCCTCGGTCTCCGGCACGACCTCCTGCGCGTCCGGCGGATCGAGGTCGACGAGCGCGGTCGCGCTCTCGTCCATCGGCCGGAGCAGCGCGGCGGGCCTGGGCTGCAGCGCGGGCTCCGGGGGAGCCCACGGCGCTCCCGGGATGGGCGCGGCCGGCTGCGCGGGCGACCCGGGCGGCGCCAGCGCGAACGGCGCGAGCGGCGCCTGCAGCTGCATCGCCAGCTCCGCCGGGTCCTGCATCCGCGTCTCCTCGTCCACGAGGGTGGCGCCCGACCACCGCGACGGCCGCGACTCCCGCGCGGCGCTCGCGGCGGGCCAGGCCTGCGCCTGGGCTGCTGGGCTCGGCAAGAACGGCAGCACCGGCGCGCTCGACCTCGACGCGCCGCCGACGGGGAGCGTCGTGCCGAGATCGCCCGGCGCGCTCGACCTCGACGCGCCGCCGACGGGGAGCGTCGTGCCGAGATCGCCCGGCGCGATCGGTCGGCCGTGCGGCGAAGGCGCGGCCTGCTCCAGGCTGGGCCACGAGAGCGGATGGCCCGGCATCTCGAGGCCGGCGCACACCCGGATCGACGCCCCCTCCTCGGCGCGCTCGAGCGCGAAGCTGCCGCGCCACACGATGGAGCAGATCTGGCGATCCACATCGATGACGAGCGTGTCGGCGGCCAGATCGACGGGCTGCCCCTGCCCGCCCCCGCCCGCCGGATAGCGGCGCGCCATCGCCCGCGCCGCGGGGAGCTGCGTCTGCACCCGCGGCAGCTCGGGGTGCAGCCCGTCGAGCACGAGCCACTCGTCCCCGTGCAGGAACGGCAGCTGCTGATCGGGCGGCGCCGCGTGAAAATAACGCCAGTCGAAGCCCGCCGTCGGCCCGGCCTGCTGCGGCTCGCCCCCCCGCGGCTCCGCGCCGCCGAGCAGCCGCTGCCGCGCGGGCCACCGCGGCGAGATCGGCCCCATCCCGGCCGGCCGCGTGGGCTGGACGGGGTCGAGCAGGTTCGGCAGCGCCGGCGCGGCGCTGGATGCGGCGCCGACCCCCACGGGGTTCTCGGGCACCCCGGGCCCGCCGAAGGCGCGCTCGTAGACGAGCGGCATCCGCTGGAACGGCTGCGATCTCCACGGCGGGACGGGGGCGCGATCCCCGACGATCTTGAGCCGCTTGTCGAGCAGGCGCGCCTCCCCGCGGTAGATCGCCAGCCGGGCGATCATCGTCGCGATCGGCTGCCCGCCCGGCGCGTAAGCGTGGCCGGTCAGCACCACCCCCACGCTCGGCAGGTACGGCGCGACCTCGCTCGCCGCCTCGAGCGAGCCCGAGGGCCCGTGACGGTCCTCGCGCACGATCGAAAGCGGCGCGATGGGCCAGGCGAGGCGATCGTGCGCGAGGGCCAGCGTGGCCTTGACGATGACCGTGACCCGCTGCGCGCTCCCGGCCTGCCACAGCACCGAGCCGCACGAGACGGCGTTCAGCGCGACGACTTGGACAGGCCACGGCGAGGTCACGTGCGGCGGATCGGGCCCGGCGAGGCAGACGCGAGGGCGAGCGTCCACTCTAAGCCCGCCGCCCCGCGGACGACAAGCGCGAGCCGTAGCGGGCTGCCTCGGTCCGCGCCCGATCGAGGCACGAAGCGACACCGCGCGGCGCCGCTTTCCTGCGGAGCGCTTCGGGGCTGGCGCGGGCCAGCCCACACCCAGGCCTCGGCCGCGCCGACCGCGTCTCGTGTCCGCTTTCCGCTTTCCGCTTTCCGCTTTCCGCTTTCCGCCCTCGGCGCTCAGCCCGCGGCCATCGCGGGCGCGGGGGCGCCGTCGCGCCGGACGCGGCGGTGGATGAGCTCCTCCAGCCAGCGCTCGAACGCGTTGCCCTCGCGCTCGTCGGGGTCGTCGCGGATCACCTCCACGCCCTTCTCGGCGCGGCCGCCGCTGCGCTCGATGACGGTCTCGACGAGCGAGGTCCACGTGTACGTCTGGATCGCCCCGCCCAGCGTCTCCATGACCAGGAGGTCGGCGAGCGTCGAGGCGCGGTTCCACGTCTGCACCTCGAAGCGCACCGACCCGTCGCCGCCTGGCGCGGGCTCGGCCAGGAAGCGCACGGCGCCGGCCAGCGGGTGGCCCTCGAGCGTGGCGAGGGTGATCGCGCGGGGCGAGACCTCCTCGACGCGCACCTGGACGTGCCCGCGCAGCGGCAGGGCCATCGTGAGCGTCGCGCCCGGCGCGATGCGCGTCGGGCTCTCGGGCTCGGCGCCGACGACGACCGTCTTGCGCGGCGTCAGCTCCGGGAACTCGTCGCGCACGAGCGCGATGAGCCCCTCGGCGTCGAGGCGCGCGCCGCGGATCACGGCGCGGTAGATCTTGCGGTGCATCGGGCCGAGCCCCTCGGACGGGAGCCGCTCCGGGAGCGAATCGCCGAGCTTGGCCAGGCTCTCGTCGAGGGGGGTCGCCTTCACGCCGAGCACGTCGAGGGCGTTCTCGCGGCCCTCGGGGATGACGTTCCCCTCGGTCACCATCGTGATCTGGTCGGCGTTGACCGGCGTCTCGATGCCGAACTTCGCCGCGAGCTTCGCCCCCGTCGACTCGATCCACGCCGGCAGCGGGATCCGGGTCGGGTGCCGGTCGGTCATGGCCTCGAAGCGGTCGAGCACCTGGTTCATCGAGGTCAGCTCCGGGCCCGCCAGGTCGAGCTCGCGCCCCGCCAGGTCGGCGCGCTCGGCCGCCATGGCGAGCGCCTCGCCGCAGTCCTCGCACCAGATCGGCTGGAACGGGTCGTCGCCCTTGCCGACGAGCGGCACGACCGGCAGCGTGCGCACCATCTTGAGCAGGAGCGAGATCTGCTCGTCGCCCGGCCCGAAGACGTTGCCGGGCCTGAGGATGATCCACGCGCGCGAGAAGGTGCGGGCGATCTCCTCGCCCGCCTTCTTCGAGCGATGGTAATCCGACTCGCCGCGATCGGCGCCGAGCGACGAGACGTAGACGAAGCGCTGGACGCGCGCTCGCTCGGCCTCGGCGACGATGTTGCGTGTGCCCTCGACGTTCACGCGCTCGAACGTGACCTGCGGAGGCCGCTCGGCGACGGTCGCCGCCAGGTGAATCACCGCGTCGCACCCGTCGGCGGCGCCGCGGATCGACGCGGCGTCGCCGATGTCGCCGTCGAACGCCTCGACGTCGCCCTCGAACGGCTTGCGATCGTCGCTCGCGTGGCGCGACAGGAGCCGGACGCCGTGCCCTCTCCGCAGGAGCCGCCGCACCACCTCCGGGCCCACCACCCCTGTGCCGCCGGTCACCAGAACCTTCATCATCCGTTCTCCTTCTGCACCCATCGGATGGGCGACGACAGGCGAAGGCCGTGCCAGCCCCGGCTCGCGGCGTGCCCGGGACTTGCTTGCAGGCGCGGCATGAGCCCGCGCATCACCGGCGCGCAGCGCCCCGGCACCGCCTCGCCGCGCGGAGGCGCCTCGCAGGGGCCGCTCGTCACGCCCGACGGCCGCTACCTGATCGTGCGCGGGCGCCTGTGGCGTCGGGCCAACCCCGCGCTGCCGGAGGACGCGCGGAGGCGCCTCGTCTCCGATCTCATGGCGGCGCGGCGCGAGGTCGGACGCGCGCTGCGCGCGGGCGACGCGGGGGCGCTGCGCGCGGCCCGCCGTAGCGTGAACGAGGCGAAGATCGCGCTGGGCGAGCGGGGACCGCCGTGGTGGAGCGACGGCGCGCCCGACGAGAACCGACGCTTGGTCGCGTCCACGAGCTACGCGCGCTGGTACGACGCGCTCTGCGGGGAGGAAGGGCTCGCGCGGTAGCGTCTCCCGTGCAGGGCGAGCCTGCCGCTTCGCCTATCCGGCGAGGACCTCATCGAGCGAGCGGGCGCTCATCGCCCGCAGCAGCCAGCGCTGCAGCGTCGCGGGGTCCTGACAGGCCAGCAGACGCGCGCGCGCCTCGTCCGGGCACGGGATGCCGCGCATGGCGAGCGCGGCCAGGAGGGCCTCTCGCAGGCCCGCCATGGCCGCCTCGGCCTGCACCTGCGCCTGCTCCGCCTGCGCCTGCGCCTGCTCCGCCTGCGCCTGCGCCTGCTCGGCCCTCGACTCCAGGCTCGCCATCATCCCCTTCAAGCGGCCGATCAGATCCGCGGATCCGAACAGCTCGGCCATGCCGTAGAAGAACTGCAGCCGGTCGCCGACGACCGCCAGATCGAGGCCCAGCACCGCCGAAGCGTAACGCCCCATCTGCGGCACGATACGCTGGTAGCGCTCGGCATCCGGCGCGGGCAGCCGGTAGCCGTGGACCTGCTGCCGGAGCCGGTCGTAGACGAAGTACTCCGGGATCCCCAGGCGCGCGTAGCGCTCGACGTTGGCGACGAGATCCTTCTTCCGGTCGCCCTGGTGCAGCACCTCCAGCACCATGCTCAGCCCCCTGCCCTCGTCGGCCACCACCCACGCCATCCGAGGGTCATCCTCGGGCTGCGGAACATCCAGCACCGCGAGGATGTCCGGCGCGAACACCTCTTCGCCCGGGTACAGGACCGCCAACTCCTCGGCGAGGTAGATGGCGCGCCCCGTCGTCCCGAAGTGCAGGGTGAGCATGTCGATTGCTCGCCCCTTGGCCTTGTGGTGGGGCCGACCTTCGGCCATGGCGCTCTTCGGGTCCGACAGGGCGTCGAGGATCTGCACCAGCAGGCGCTCGCGCTCAGCCGGCGTCATCGCGCGCCATTCGGCCTCCGTCGGAGCAATCGGCGGGGGGGCGGGCGGCCGCGGCGTTCCGGAGGCGGGTTGGACCATGCCGAGGACCTTAGCACCGTCCTCGCCGAGATAGCGGCGGCAGAAAGGACAGCGCATGTCGGATTCCCCTGCACGAGCCGCAGGCAGCGGACGTAAGCGGGCTCCGCGCCGCCGGGGTCGCTCACGTGCGCCCGGCAGCCCGGGTCGGGTCGGCGGTGGGCGCCCCGACCTGGCCAGCGCCCGGGACGCAGCCGAATCGCGGCGAGGGACGGCGCCCGTTCGTGTATAGGTACCTGATGACCGCCCCGCTCCTCGCCAGCGGGAGAGCGACACGCGGGAGAGAGATGGTAGGACCACGACCGAGGACGACTCCGCATCTCCGGCGAGCGCGCCGGTCTCGGCGGGCCGGACCGTGAACCAGGGAGGACAGGGCAGATGAAGATAGCGACCTCGGCGTCGACCGCAGCGACGGCGGGCGCGGCGTTCGACGAGGCCATGTCCGCGCTCCACGCGCGCCTCGGCGCAGCCCCCGACCACATCTTCCTGAGCTACACGGAGCGTTATGATGTGGACGAGCTCGCGCGCGCCACCGCGGCGCTCCCGGCGTCGGTTCGCGTCCACGGCTCGAGCTCATGCCTGTCCGTCATGACCTCTGCCGGAGTCCACGGCATGTCCGGTCCCGGCCTCGCCCTGCTCGGGGTCGCCGACGCGCAAGGTGCTTATGGAGTCGCCGCCGAGCCGATCGGCGGGGCGCCGCGCGAAGCGGGCGCGCGCGCCGCGCGCCGCGCCATCGAGGACGCCGGGCGAGCCGGCGAGCTCCCGGCCCTGTTCTGGCTCACCGCGCAGACCGGCGCGGAGGAGGACATCCTGCTCGGCATCGCGGACGTGGTCGGCCCCAACGTGCCTGTGTTCGGCGGCTCCTCTGCAGCAGACTCCCTCGACGGGCAGCAATCCCAGCTGGAGCGCGGGCGCGCCTGCAAGGGATCGGCGCTGCTCTCCGCCCTCTACCCGTCGGGGGAGATCTCCTATGCATTCAGCAGCGGCTACGCCCCCACCGAGCACCGCTGCCGCGTCACCCGCGCCGCGGGCAGGCGCCTGCCCGAGATCGACGGGCTCCCGGCCGCCGAGGTCTACGACCGATGGACCGGCGGCCTGATCTCCGCGCAGCTGGGCGGCGGCACCATCCTGGAGCAGACCGCGCTGCACCCGCTCGGGCGGCCCTCGGGCTGGATCGGCAAGGTCCCCCAGTTCCTGCTCATCCATCCGAGCACCGTGGAGGAGGACAAATCCATGACGTTCAGCGCGAACATCCACGATGGCGACGAGCTCGTGCTCATGAGCGGATCGCGGGAGAGCCTGATCGGCCGAGTCCGCTCCGTGGTCGACGCCGCGCTGGCGTCCGCGCCGCGCCCGTTCCGCGCGCAGGGCGCGCTCGTGATCTTCTGCGCGGGGTGCATGCTCGCCGTGCGCGACGAGCTCGACCGCGTGGTCGAGGGGGTGATCGCGTCGCTCGGAGCGACACCCTTCCTGGGCAGGTTCACCTTCGGTGAACAAGGGTGCTTCACGCGGGGCAGGAACCAGCACGCGAACCTCTCCATCGCCGTCCTCCTGCTCGGGCAGTGAGATGTGATGGAGGACGAGGCTGCCCGAGAGACCATCGCCGAGCTGCAACGCGCGCGCGAGGAGGAGCGGGCGCTCCGCCTGGAGGCCGAGGGGCTGGCGGAGGCGCTCCTGCTCTTCACCGAGCCGGGGACCTTCGCGGAGACGCTGGCGCGCATCGTCGAGGCGACCGCGCGGACCGTCGGGGCCGCCGCCGGGCTCGTGATCGCCTTCGCCGAAGGCGCTGACGGCCACGTCGTCGCCTCCACCGATCCGCGCCTGTCAGCCACCGTGTGGCGGCGCGGGCCCGCGTTCGATCGCGCCCTCGCGGGCCGGCCGGTGGCCAGCTTCGACCTCGCCCAGCTCGCCGAGTGGCAGCGCCAGCCGGCGTCCGTCCTGGAGCGGTGCGGCTCCGCGCTCCACGCGCCCCTTCAGGCCGGGCCAGAGCGGGCGTTGCTCGTGCTCACCCATCCCGCCCGCGC
The DNA here is from genome assembly GCF_051529605.1 of Sorangium sp. So ce296. Classification (NCBI taxonomy): domain Bacteria; kingdom Pseudomonadati; phylum Myxococcota; order Polyangiales; family Polyangiaceae; genus Sorangium; species Sorangium sp. So ce296. The sequence goes on along the minus strand of NZ_CP150325.1, from coordinate 10,306,592 downwards.
CTACTTCGACGCGCGCCATGTCAGCCTCGTCCGTCGCCTCCTGCCCGCGGCCTCGCAGGCGCTCGCGCGCGTCCGCGCGGAGGAGGAGCTCGCCCGGGCACGCGAGCTCGCCCACGAGCGGGAGATCCAGGAGAAGCTCACGCTCATCGAGCACCAGCGCGCCGCGATGCGCGCCCTGTCCGTGCCCATCCTCGAGGTGTGGAGCCAGATCCTCTGCGTCCCCGTGATCGGCTCCATGGACGAGGAGCGTTGCGGGCACCTGATGGAGCGGCTCCTCGCCGCCGTGAACGCCACGAGGGCGCGCGCGGTGGTCATCGACGTCACCGGGCTCGACCGGATGGAGGCGAACGCGCTCACGCTCTTCTTGCGCGTGGCGGCGGCGGTGAGGCTCCTCGGCAGCGCCTGCGTGCTCGCCGGCATCGGCCCCGAGGTCGCCCGGGAGCTCGCGCGGGAGGGCTTCGCGTGGGGCGACATCACGACGCACCGCCGCCTGCACGACGCGCTGCGGACGCTGCTCTCCGCCCGCGTGCGTAGTAGCCGCTCGCGGGCGTAGTAGCCGCTCGCGGGCGCAGTAGCCGCTCGCGGGCGTAGATAGCGGCCGCCGGCGCATCGGCCAGGTGGACGGCGCGCCCAGCCCCGCGCGCCGCCCGCCGGGCCCGCTGCCCGCGTGCGGCTCAGGACGCCTTGCGGCGCGCCGAATCCCACCCGCGCCGGACGGCGCTCTTGGCCTCGTCCCACGTGCGCCCGCTCTTGAGGTCGTTCCACTCCTCCCGGAGCTTGCTCTCGACCCGGTCGTCCCAGTCGCGGTGCTCGGTGTACTGGCTCGCCGCGCCCCAGCCGTAGCGCAGGCCCGGCTCGACGTCGTCCCAGTCGCTGTTCGGCACGTGCCGCGGCGGGATCGGCTGCTTGCCGAGCGCCTGCTTTACCGTGTCGTCCACGTCCTGATTGAGCTCCTGCCCCTTGTTGTTGGTGAAGTCCGCCTTGGTCTGCTCCCAGTCGCGGCGCAGCGCTTCCTTCACGCGCTCCCAGCCGGACGTCTTGTGCTCATCCCACCACCTCGGATTGATCGACTGCGTCATGGATACCTCCCATCGGGCGCGCGGAAAGGGGCCAGCACGGAGGCCGAGCCCGGCGCGTGAGGGGGGCCGTTACACGAACGGTGCCGCCGCGAGCGCATGCAGAAATGACCAGGAAATACAAACGCTTAGAGCAGCGTCCGGGCCGCCGCCTCGCCGTCGCTCCGCGGCTGGAGGAGGCGCCCCCGCGGCAGGCAGCCACGGATGAGACAAGCTGCCTCAGCGCATCCCCGGAGGCTCCGGGCAGCCCCGGCGCCGGGCGCGACGCGCCGGGGTCACCCAGCGGGGCGCGCGCCCTCGTCCCACGCCGGCAGCGCGCAGCGGAGCGTCGCCCCCTCGCCGGGGACGCGCTCGGCCCACAGCCGGCCGCCGTGCGCCTCGACGATCGAGCGGCCGATCGCCAGGCCCACGCCGAGCCCCCGGGCCTTCGTGGTGAAGAACGGCTCGAAGATCCGCTCGAGATCCTCGGCCGGGACGCCCTCGCCGGAGTCCGTCACCGAGAGCTCGACGCGGCCCTCTCCGCCCGCGTGCGTCCGGACCACCACGCGGCGCGCCTCGGGCGGGCGGCAGGAGACCGCATCGAGCGCGTTGGCGACCAGGTTGCTGAGCACCAGCTGCAGCCCGGCGGCGTCGCCCCGGACGCGCGGCAGGCCCGGCGCGAGCTCGCTCCGCACGGTCGCGCCGGCGCGGTGCGCGGCGCCCGCCAGCAGCCGGCGCACCTCGCGGACGAGCTCGTTCAGGTCCAGCGCGGCCGCGCCGAGCTCGCCCTCGCCGAGCCGCGCGCGCATCCGCCGGATGATCTCCGCGGCGCGACGGTCGTCCGCCGCGATGTCGTCGAGCGCGGCGCGCACCTCGACGACGTCCGGCGGGGTCCGCGCGAGCAGCCGCTGCGCCGCCTGCGCGTTGCTCAGGATCGCGGCGAGCGGCTGGTTCAGCTCGTGCGCGATCGACGCCCCGAGCGCGCGCATCGCCGACACCCGGCTCAGGCCCGCGAGCTCCTCCCGCGCCGCCTGCGCCTCGCCCTCGGCGGCCCGGCTCAGCGCGATCGTGCGCTCGAGGCGCTGGATCTCCGCGCGGAGCGCCTCCGTCCGCCGCGACACCTCGAGCTCCAGCGAGGCCCGGGAGCGCGCGAGCTCCTCGTGCATGTCCGACAGCGCCCTCGCCGCCGCGCGCGCGGCGAGCTGCGCCCGCACGCGGGCCACGAGCTCCTCGCGGACGAACGGCCTGGCCACGCCGTCGACCGCGCCGAGCTCGATCCCCCGCGCCCGGCCCGCCGCGTCGGCGAGCGCGGTCACGAAGAGGACCGGGATCTCGTGCGTCGCCGGCTCCTCCTTGAGGCGGCGGCAGAGCTCGAACCCGGAGAGGCCCGGCACCGCGGCGTCGAGCAGGACCAGATCGGGCTCCTCGCAGCGGATCTGCTGGAGCGCCGCCTCTCCATCGCCGACCTCCGCGACGTCGAACGGCTGGCCCGAGAGGGCGTCCGCGAGCGACCCGCGGCTCTCGGGATCGCCGTCCACGATCAGGACGAGCGGCGGTCGGGCTCGCGCCAGCCGGGAGCCCGACGCCAGCGGGTCGGCGCGCGCGTCGAGCGCCTCGCCGCCCTGGACCCCCTCGGCGGCCTGAGCGCGGGATCGAGGTGCTGCCATGACAGACAATCTGTGCCACGCCTCCCCGCGGTCGACCATGGGACCTTGGTCTCAGGGCGCGCCCTCGCCCTCGCGCCACACCGGCAGCGTACAGCGGAACGTCGCCCCCTGGCCGGGGCCGCACTCGGCCCACAGCCGGCCGCCGTGCGCCTCGGCGATCGAGCGGCTGATGGCGAGGCCGACGCCGAGCCCCTGGGCCTTCGACGTGAAGAACGGCTCGAAGATCCGCTCGAGGTCCGCCGGGGGGACCCCCTCGCCGGAGTCTGCCACCGAGAGCTCGACGCTGCCGCCGTCGGCCGGGCGGGCCCGCACCACGACGAGGCGCGCCTCGGGCGGACGGCGGGAGACCGCGTCGAGGGCGTTGACGAGGAGGTTGAGGAGCACCTGCTGGAGCTGGATCCCGTCGCCCCGGACGCGCGGCAGGCCCGGCGCGAGCTCGATCCGCAGGGTCGCGCCCGCGAGGAGCGCCGCGCTGGCCAGGAGCCGGGCCACCTCGCGGACGAGCTCGCGGAGGTCCAGCGCGACCGCGCTGAGCTCGCCCTTGCGGAGCATCGCGCGCATCCGCTCGATGACCTTCCCGGCGCGGCGGCCGTCCGCCGCGATGTCGTCGAGCGCGGCGCGCGCCTCGGCGATGTCCGGCGGCGCCTGCCCGAGGAGCCGCTGCGCCGCCTGCGCGTTGCTCAGGATCGCGGCGAGCGGCTGGTTCAGCTCGTGCGCGATCGAGGCCGCGAGCTCGCTCATCGCCGACACCCGGTTGAGGTGGGCGAGCTCCTCCTGGGCCTTCCGCACCTTGAGCTCGGCGGCCCGGTTGAGCTCGAGCTCGCGCTCCAGGCGCTGGTTGGCCGCGCGCAGCTCCTCCGTCCGCCGCGCCACCTCGAGCTCCAGCGACGCCCGGGCGGCCGCGAGCTCCTCGTTCTTCTCCGACAGCGCCCGCGCCGCGGCGTGGATCGCGAGCTGCGCCCGCACGCGGGCCACGAGCTCCTCGCGGACGAACGGCTTGCTCACGTAATCGACGGCGCCGAGCTCGAGCCCGCGCACCCGGCTCGCCGTGTCGGAGAGCACGGTCATGAACAGGACGGGGACGGCGCGCGTCGCCGGATCTTCCTTGAGCCGGCGGCAGACCTCGAAGCCGGAGAGGCCCGGCATCACGGCGTCGAGCAGGACGAGATCGGGCGCCTCGCGCCGGATCTGCCGCAGCGCCATCTCCCCGTCGATGGCCACGGCGAGGGTGATCGGCTGGCCCGCGAGGGCCTCGGAGAGCAGCTTGAGGCTGCTGGGGTCGTCGTCCACCAGCAAGACGAGCGCGCGGCGGTCCGACGCCATGGTGGAGAGCAGATGCCAGCGCGCCGTCGGGTGCGTCAAGCGCTTCGCTGCCGCCTCGCCCTGCCCGCGGTTGACGCCCTCGGCGGGTTCGGCGTGAAATGCGGCCGCCGCCATGCATGCGACCTCGCCCACCGTGTTCGTTGTGGACGACGACCCCTCGGTGCTGCGCGCCCTCGAGCGGCTGCTGCGCTCGGCGGGGTATGCGGTGGAGGGGTACGCGTCGCCCGAAGCGTTCCTGGAGCGCGCCCCCTCGGAGCGGCCGGGCTGCGTGGTCGTCGATCTGCGCATGCCCGGCCTGGGCGGGCTCGAGCTGCAGGACGAGCTCGCGCGGCGGGGGTGCCCCCTGCCGATCGTGTTCCTGACCGGCCACGGCGACGTGTCGAGCTCGGTGCGGGCGATGAAGGCGGGCGCGGTCGACTTCCTCACGAAGCCCTGCGACGACACCGACCTGCTCGCGGCGGTGGAGCGCGCCATCGCGCGCGACGCCGAGGCGCGCGCCGCCCGGGGCGAGCAGCAGGCGCTGCGGACGCGCTTCGAGGCGCTGACCCCGCGCGAGCGCGAGGTGTGCCTGCGGGTCGCGCAGGGGCTCCTGAACAAGCAGATCGCCGATGAGCTCGGCGCGGCGGAGAAGACGATCAAGGTGCACCGCGGCCGGGTGATGGAGAAGCTCGGCGTGGAGTCGGTGGCGGAGCTCGTGCGGCTCGTGGATCGGCTCCAGGGGCCCTGAGCCCGGCGCGCGGAGGGCGCGGGCGGCGGCGACGCGCCGAGCTGCTCCGCCGAGCCCGACGCAGGCGCTCGCCGTGGGGTATCAAGACGCGTCGAACGATCCCCGAGGTCCAGGCGTTTGCCGGCGGAGGAGGGGCGTAGCATCTGGGGTGCTCGCCAGGCGCGCGCGGCCGGTTCGACAGACCTCGTAGGACCAAGGTCCCATTGCGGGCAAGGCGCGCAGTTTCTAAACAAGCGCCAGTCTTAGGCGGGAAACGCGGGCCCGGGGGGGTGCGCTGACCGGCGGCGAGACCGCGCCGACGGCGCTGGCGCACACGGACGCGTCTTGGCCGGCGAAGACGGCATCTGCACGGACAGACGATCCAACAGAGGAGAATACCATGGGAGACGTGCTCAAGTACGGCGACAGGGTCCACATCCAGAACGGCTACCAGAACTGGCAGGGAGGTTATCTCGACTCGTGTGGAGCGAGCAACACAGGCATCAAGTACGGCGTGTCGACCTCCGATACGCCCACGCGCGCCGACGGCACCGGCACGTGGGAGATCGTCTCCGCGACCGGGAAAGCCAGGGGGCAGGACGTGCTGAGCGGCGACGTCATCTACCTGAAGAACCTCTACGGCGGCGATGGCGGGTACCTGGACGTGGCGGGGGACGCCTCCCCGGATCCCTGCATCTACCAGGTCGGGACTGCAGCCAAGCCGGACCGGGACAGCAACGGCACGTCGCGGTGGCGGGTGTTCGCCCAGACCTCGGCGCCCACGGACAACAAGGTGAGGGAGAGCGACGTCGTTCACCTCTTCAACGAGACCACGTACAACAACGCGCCCGGCGGCTTCCTGGACACTTACGGAGCTCCCCCCGGCAACGCCTCCGTCAACAAGTACGGCGTGGTCACCAGCGCCTACGCGGACAGGTCCGGCGAAGGCACGAGCTCCTGGCGGTTCACGAAGGTGCCGCTCAAGGACGTGCTGAAGTATGGCGACAAGGTTCACATCCAGAACGGTTACCAGAGCTGGCAGGGGGGTTACCTCGACACGTGCAACGCGAGCAACACGGGCATCAAGTACGACGTGTCGACGTCGGACACGCCCACGCGTGCTCCGGGCACCGGCACCTGGGAGATCCTCTCCGCGACAGGGAAGCCCAGCGGCGGTGACGTCCAGAGCGGCGACGTCATCTACCTGAAGAACCTCTACGGCGGTGACGGCGGGTACCTGGACGCCTGCGGGACCGCCTCCCCCGCCCCGTGCATCTACCAGGTCGGGACGGCTGCCCAGCAGGATCGGGCCGGCGTCGGCACGGCGAAGTGGAAGGTCCTCGCCAAGAGCTCGTATCCGGGCGACAAGAAGATCAGAGAGCTCGACGTCGTCAACTTCTTCAACGCGACGACCTACAACAACGCGCCTGGCGGCTTCCTGGACACCTACGGCGGCGCCGTCGGCAACAAGTACGATGTGGTCACCGGAGCGTACGCGGACCGAGCCGGCCAGGGCACCGGCTCGTGGCGGATGATCAAGGCCAAGTGATCGAGGTCGGCGCCTGGTCGTGGCCGCGCGAGGTGCGGTCGCGACCAGGCGGCCGCGAGGAGGGCGGGCGACGGGCAGGAGCGTCCCTTCGCCCGCCGCGAAGGCCTTTATAGGACCGAGGTCCCCATGGCGAAGCCCCTGCACCTGCGACGACGGCTCGCGGACCTCGCGACGGTGGGCGGAGGCATCGATTCATTGGGAAAGAGACGAGGTGCCCGAGGAGCAGACACCCACACCGAAGTGAGCGCTCGACCCGGGCCGCGCGGTGCCCTGGAGGCACCGGACACGGTCTGGGAAGGGCTGCCGCGCTGCCTTCCCGCCACCGGACACGGTCCGGGAAGGGCTGCCGCGCTGCCTTCCCGCCACCGGACACGGTCCGGGAAGGGCTGCCGCGCTGCCCTCGACCTACCGGAAACGGTCCGGGAAAGGCTGCCACGCTGCCCTCGACCTACCGGAAACGGTCCGGGAAAGGCTGCCGCGCTGCCCTCGACCTACCGGAAACGGTCCGGGAAAGGCTGCCGCGCTGCCCTCGACCCACCGGAAACGGTCCGGGAAAGGCTGCCGCGCTGCCCTCGACCCACCGGAAACGGTCCGAACAGCTTAGCTGAGCTTGTCCTGCGGGACCGGAACCGCTCCTGGCAGGGCTGCCGCGCTGCCCACGCGCAAGCTCACGAGCTCGGGCGGCCTGTCGTCAGGATCTTGCCAGGCACGTTGACGCATGGAGACGCGTCGTTATGCCTGCCCGGAACGTCCGGCGCGCGCCGGGCGCTCACGACAACATCCATCGCGGGGGGTAGAGGGCGTGTCCTTTCCTGTCCTCCACTGCTCGGCGATGAATACAAGCGAGAGGTGATCCCCTCATGGCGAAATCTTCTTCGGTCAAGAAAAAGCCCGCTCCCAGGAAGCCCTCGGCCCCGCCCCAGGCGGCGGCGGCGTTCGACAAGGCGCTTCCCGAGATCGAGGCCCTGAGCCCGGATCGGCTCATCCCCCTGAACCTCGACGTTCCCCGCGTGGTCTCCCAGGTGCTCGGCGTGCTGCCCGGCCTCCGGGCGCTGCGCCCCGCCGTCGCGGAGCACCTGCCGACGTTCGAGCTCGCGCGGCTCGACCGGCTCGAGATCTACGCGCTCGCCGCCTGGTACGCGCACCTCCTGTGGCTGTCCAGCGGAGATGCCGAGAGCGCGGTGAAGCCGCTCCTCGCCGAGGCGGCGCCGCTGCGCGAGAACCTGCTCGGCGACGCCGAGGCGCTCGCTCGCCGCGGCCTGCTCGACGCAGAGGCGGTCGCGGACATCCGCGCGGGGCAAGGGCACATCGACACGGCGAACGACCTCGTGGCGCTCTCGGCGCTCTTCACCGCGAGCTGGTCCGAGATCGCCTGCAAGACGGCGGCGACCGAGAAGGAGGTGAAGCGCGCCGGGGAGGTCGGGCCGCAGCTGCTCGCGGCCCTCGGGATCAGGGAGCACGGCAAGGGACCCGGGCCGACCGAGGCCGCGGACAAGCGGGCGCGCGCCTTCTCGCTGCTCGTCTATGCCTACGACCAGATCCGCCGCGCCGTCGCTTACCTGCGCTGGGACGAGGAGGACGCCGACGCGATCGCCCCGTCGCTCTACAAGGGGCGCACGGGCCGCGCGACGTCGTCCACCGACACCACGACGGCGCCGCCGGACGAGGCGCCGGCTGGACCGGCGGCGGTCGCAGGAGGAAGCTCATCGAGCGCTGCATCATGGTCCTAGTGATGGCATGGTCGCCCCCGCTGAGCGCCGCCAGGGCCACACCCAGGGCGATGGGCGGGCGATGATATTGATGCACCGTCCGATCGATCGGGCCTTGCTGCGCCTCCAGCGCGGACGGCCGAAAGCGTTTTCGGCACAGCGCAATCCCTGTTGCCGCATGGACGTCAACCGAGCACAGACCCCCTGATGAATGCCTAGAGCTCAGCATAGGCAAGGGGTACCGGCTCAACTCATCGCTTGACTCGGGTCGCGGCGCCATGGCCTCCTCGGTGCGACGGAGGCTGCAATGGCGCTCGTTCTGCGGTATGTGCTGCGGGCCCTCACCCCGCTCTTGATGTTTCTCGCCTGCGTGCTCGCGCAGGGCGGGTGCCAGTGCATCTCCGGCGACCCGCCCCTGGAGCCGCCTGGCCTCGTCGCCTGTCGGACCCAGAGCGCACGCAGCCCTGCCGCGGCTCGCCCCGCGCCGGAAGTCGAGACCGTCGCCGCCGGCACCATCCCGGGGACGTTCTCCATCACGAGCACCGGGGAGGCCGTGTACACCATGGTGCTGGCCTCCCCTCCGCCACGCGCGGGCATGGGTCCTCGGATCGAGCTCGTCTATCGCAGCGACGGCGGCGACGGTGTGCTCGGCGCCGGCTTCTCGATCGCCGGGCTGTCCGCGATCACGCGATGTCCGAAGAGCCTCGCGCAAGACGGGGAGATCCGCGGCGTGCGGTACGACGGCGACGACGCGCTCTGCCTCGACGGCCAGCGCCTCGTCCCCGTGGGAGAGGGGCCGGGAACCATCGAGTACCGGACGTTCCCGGATACCTTCGTCAAGGTGGTTGGGCACTACCCTCCGGAAGGTGGTGCGCCTGCCGAGGCGCTCTTCTTCGAGGCAACCCTGCCCACCGGCCGCGTCGTCGAGTACGGACGCTCCGAGGGCAGCAAGCCGCTCGCGCGGGGCGGCGTCCCGCGCGCCTGGCTCGCGAACAAGGCCCACGACGGCCGCGGCAACGCCATGACGTACGCGTATTGCCTCGCCGAGGCCGAGGACGGCCATGCCGCCGAGTACGCGGTCGACGAGATCCGCTATACGAGCTTCGAGGGCGCGCCGTCGCTCGAGCCTTCCCGGGCGGTGCGCTTCGTGTATGGGACCATGGATCCGGCCGCCATTCGCACCGGCTACTCGGGCGGCATGGCGCTTCAGCGCTCGCTTCGCCTCGAAGAGATCCAGATGCTCGGTCCGGGCGACGCGCTGGTCCGGAGCTACGGATTCCGCTATGAGCTCAGCCCGACGACGAGCCGCACATTGCTGACCCAGGTCGAAGAGTGCGCGAGCGACAGGGTCTGCAAGCCTCCCACACGTTTTCAGTACAGCCACGCAAAGCCCGGATTCGAGCGGGTGACGACGGAGATCGACGAGCCGGTCTCCGAGAGGGCGAGCCCGATGGTGTTCGACATCGACGCCGACGGGCTCGACGACCTCGTGATCCCGGACATGGTCGCGGGGCTCAGCACACCGAGGAATCCGATCACCGCGTGGCGGGTGGCGCGAAACGTCGGGGCGCGCGCCTCGCCGTCCTTTTTCGCACCGGCGGAGCTCGCCTTCCTCGAAGAGTGGCCCACGGTCGCCGATCCGGTGGGACCCTCCGATCCGGCCCTTCTTCAGCCCGAGCTCGGGACGGTCCTGGACTACGACGACGATGGGCGGATGGACGTACTGCTCCACGACGTTTACGGCACCGAGGTCACGTGGCATGTGCTCCTGTCCCGGCCGGACTGGACCTTCGCGCTCCATGACACGGGCATCCGCCGACCCTTCCCGCTCGGATTCACGCCCGCACCGCCGAGCCTGAGCAGCCCCGGCGCGTCGATGCACCTCGCCGATCTGGACGGCGATGGCGTGCCGGATCTGATCCAGTGCGAGGACCACGCACGCGAGGGACAGGCACCGCTCCCGCTCGCTGCCGTGTGGGCCGTCCACCCCTGGCGCCCTGCGCGCGGCGCGACGCCCGCGGGCTTCGACCCCGCGGGCGAATCGATCGAGCTGCTCACCGGCCATCCCTGCGATACGGAGCTCCACACGCTCGACATCGACGCCGACGGCAGGATCGATCTCATCGTGCCCGCGCTGCAACGGTTCGGTGACGGGACGGTCGTCGTCGGATCGAGCTACGACGCGATCATGCGCCGGGGCGAGAGGCGCTGGGAGGTGATCGACACCGAGCTTCCCGTCGTGTGGCCCGGGGGTCGCGTCGTCTTTCTCGACGCGAACGGAGACGGCCTGCCCGATGCCGTCGAGTCCGGTCCGGATGACCACCAGCTCACTACCTACTTCAACACGGGGCCGACCTTCGTGGCCTCGCCGTTCCGGACCGTCGATGCGTTCAGCTTCGGCGATCTGTTCGGCCTTCCCGATCAGGACGCGTTCTTCCGGTTCGCCGTGCCGCTCGACGTCAACGGCGACGGGCGGCAGGATCTCCTCATGCCGGTTCCACCAGGCATGCTGCTGGGCGGCTCCGACGCGCTCCCGTCGTGGGCCGTCCTGCTCGCGACGGGCGACCGCGCCGGGCCGCCCTTCAGGCTCGTCGACCCGGGGCTGCCGTTCGAGGCCAGCCTCGGCGACGCGGTCACCCTGGCGGATCCGCGCGGGCCGCGCACCGGCGATGTCGACGGGGACGGCGCGCAGGACGTGATCCTGTCGCTCGGCGGCGTGTTCAACGTGTTCCGGAACCTCTCGGCCGATCAGGATCTCCTGGTCGCGGTCTCCGACGGGATGAACGCACACGACCCGACCGAGCCGGGCTTCGTGCCCAATGTGAGCATCTCGTACGGGCATCTGACCGACGCGTCGGCGGCGACGGGCGACGGAGCGGAGGATCCGGCGCGGGAGAGCCCGCTGTACCTCGCGCGTTCCGGCGCGGCGGACGACTGCGGCTATCCGCGCCGTTGCGTGGTCGGGCCGCGGCGGGTGGTGAGCGCGTACGCCCTCAACAACGGTGCCGATCGACCGCGGCGCTTCGAGGTCAGCTACCGCGACGGGCGCTACCATCGGCTGGGCCGCGGATTTCTCGGCTTCGGCGAGCGGATCGTCACCGACCTGGATACGGGCGCCGCGACGCTCGACGTGTACGATCACGCCACCTTTGACGACGAGCTCCAGGTCTTTCCCTTCGCGGGCAGCGTCCAGCGGACATGGCGCTGGGCTCCGGGGCTGCCGAGCCAGCCCAGGCCGGAGCAGATCGAGCTCTCGTTCGTCGACGTGACGCGGACGCTCGTTCCGACGAACGACGGCGCGACGTACTTCACGCTACCCACCGAGCGCCGCGTGAGGCGAGCGCAAGGGATCTATCCACCCCCGAACGGCGCGACGCCGACCATCGAGGCGTACGTGCGGGAAGTCGAGGCCGGAGGCGACGGCGCGACGCTGCTGCGCGACTCGGTGTCGACGGTGATGGACTTCGACACGTTCGGCAATGTGCGCGCCGAGGAGGGCTCGACGAGCGGCGTCGACCTGACGTTCAAGGTCACGCGGACGTTCAAGAACGACACCGAGCGCTGGGTCCTCGGCCAGCTCGAGACGCAGAAGGAGTGCAGCGCGGCGGCGGGAATGTCGCAGTGCCGGACCCTCACGCGAACGACCACGATCTACGGCGAGGTGGAGACCGAGTCCACCGAGAGCGACGACGGCCTGCCGGACACGAAGCTGACGATCGCCTATGCGCGGGACGGCTTCGGGAACATCACCGGCGTCACGGCGGAGGACGCCTTCGGCCACCAGCGGACCTCCAGCACGGACTTCGACGAGGAGGGCATGTTCCCCGAGAAATACGTGAACGCGGCCGAGCATACGACCCTCGTGGAGTTCGACGGCGCGCTCGGCGTGCTCCTCAAGAGGGTCGATCCGAATCAGCTCGTGACGGCGTGGGCGTACGACGGCTTCGGGCGCCTCGGCGTCGAGACCCGCCCGGATGGCACGACGACGGTCACGCTCTCCCGCACCAAGGACGGCGGCCCGGCGCAGGACGCGTGGCGGGTGAGGCAGCGGCGCACGGCGACCGGCGGGGCCGACGATACGATCGAGCTCGACGGCCTCAGCCGCCCGATCCGGTGGTGGTGGTACGGGCCCGAGCCGGAGCCGGCGCAGGGGGCGGGCGGTGCGAAGCGCATCCTGCAAGAGATCGGCTACGACGCGCTGGGAGAGCACATCGCGCGGCGCTCGGTGCCGGTCCGCGAAGATACCCCCGAGCGCGAGAGGCTGTACGATCGCTTCGAGTACGACGCGGTAGGCCGCGAGGTGCGGCATACAACGCCGTGGAATGCGGTCACGACGACCGAGTACGATGGCTGGCGCGTGCGCGTCACCGACCCGCTCGATACGTGACCGTGACCGAGCAGGATCCGCTGGGGCGAACCGAGTCGATCACCGACGCAGCCGACGGGATCACCCGCTACAGTTACGGCCCGTTCGGCATGCTGCTCACGGTCACCGATCCAGGCGAGGCGGTGACGCGCACGACGCGCGACGCGCTCGGCCGCGTCCGGCAGCTCGACGACCCCGATCGGGGCACCACGGTCTCGATCCATGACGGCTTCGGCGAGCTGATCTCATCGGCCGATGCGCTCGGGCGAGAAACCGCGTGGGCGTACGACGCGCTCGGGCGACCGCGCACGCGCGTGGACCAAGAGGGCGCCGAGCGCGTGACGACCACGTGGACCTGGGACACCGCGGCGCACGGGATCGGAAAGCTCCACGCGCTCGCGAGCCCTGACGCGGAGAAGACGTACGGGTACACCGATCGCGGCCAGCTCGACACGATCTCACTCCGCATCGACGGCGAGCGCGCTCCCCTGGAGGCCAGGCTGGGCTACGACGAGCTCGGCCGCGTCGAGGCGGTCACGTATCCGGCGCCGGCCGGCGCGGCGCCGTTCGTCGTGGCCTACGACCACGACGCGCATGGCCACGTGATCGCCGTGCGCGACCGCGGAACGGGCTCCGCCTACTGGCGACTGACGGAGGTGGACGACGCGGGGCGCGTCCGGGAGGAGGTGTTCGGCAACGGCGTCGTCACGGAGCGGAGCTACTTCGCCGACAAGCAGCGCTTGAGGCACGTGGCGACGCAGAGCGGCGCGGCCAACGTGCAAGACCTGGACTACGGTTATGACGATCTCCTTAATTTCACGCGCCGCACAGACGCGCTCCAGCCCGAGAAAAGGACGGAGCGCTTCCGTTACGACCCGCTCCAGCGGCTGACCTGCGCGTACTTCGGCGACGTCGAGAGCGCGTCGGCGCCCTGCGCGCTCCGGTACGGCCACGACACGAACGGCAACCTCACCTTCAAGTCGGACGTCGGAACGCTCTCGTACGATGACCCGCTACACCCGCACGCGGTCACGGGCGCGGGCACGGACAGCTTCTCTTACGACGCCGTTGGCAATCAGCTCGCGCGGCCCGGCGGCACGACCGTGCGTTATACGCCGTTCGACCTGCCGGAGCGCATCACGCAGGGCGCGAGCACCGTCACGTTCGGCTACGACGGCGACCAGCAGCGGATCCGCAAGACCACCCCGGAGCAGGAGACGCTCTACTTCGACGATCTGTACGAGCGGATCACCAAGGCGGCATCGGGCACCGTGGAGCACCGGTACCACGTCCGCTCGCCGGAGCGCGTGGTGGTGATTGTGACGCGAGGAGGCTCGGACGCCGGCACGCGGTACGTGCATGTCGATCATCTCGGCTCGGTCGACGCGCTCACGGACGAAGACGGCGACGTGATCGAGCGGCGGAGCTACGACCCGTTCGGCCAGCGCAGGAACCCAGTGTGGGGAGGGCCCGCGCCGGCGTCGTTCTCCAGCGAGACGACGCAGGGATTCACCGGGCACGAGAGCGACGACGAGCTCGGGCTCGTGAACATGAAGGGCAGGCTCTACGATCCCAAGATCGGGCGGTTCTTGACCACGGACCCGATCGTTTCGATTCCGTCCTTCGGGCAGAGCTGGAATCCGTACAGCTACGTGCTGAACAACCCGCTCGCGTACGTCGATCCGGGCGGCTTTCAGGAAGCGCTCCCGGAGGCCGGGGCTCGCTCACCGCTGCCGGCCGGCGCGGAGTTCACTTGGCAAGTGCTCGACCTGGCGCCGATCGGACTCAAGCTGAGTGTCGTCCCGTCCTCGGAGCACGAAGCGCGCGCCGACGCCGATAGTAATATCGTGGCTGCCGAGACGGGCGGCGCCATGCCGCCCATCGACGTCAGCACGACCGGTAGCGCGTCCGGGTATGTGCCGCAGCCGGTGACCACGGCGCCGATCGACTGGTCGCAGAATCCCTATGTCCAGATCGAGGGAGGGTTCGTCGCCGGGTTGCTGCTGGGGGCGGTTCCTTTCGCCGGCGTGGGTCATGAGCTGCTGGACGCTGCAGGCGTGCTGGCCCCTGGGACGCCGCAAGCCAGGATGGGCCTGGCTGTTGGGCAGATCGTGGGTGGGCTCGCCATCACGATCGGAGGCTTGACGGGGGAGGTCTTCGGGGGCATCACGAGCGCCACCGGAATCGGCGCGGCGATCGGTGTGCCTGCGATCGCGGTGTCGAGCGGGCTCGTCGTCGGTGGAGTCGGGAACATCGCAGCGGGGATCCAGGGGTTATCGCAGGCGCTGATGTCGCAAGGGTCGGGGAGCAAGGGTCCGCAGGGGACGGCGCCCACTGCAACGGAGCGAGGACCGCGGAGGTTCTCACCCGAACAGCGCGAACGAGGTCTTGAACGTGCCCGAGACGCGGATGGTGTGCCACGGTGCGAACATTGCGGCACTGAGCTAACGACAAAACCTGGGGAACCCAATACCTACGAGGCAGATCATCGCATTCCGTATTCGCGTGGAGGTCCAACGATGGACAAGAATTTGGATCCCACATGCCGCACGTGCAACCGTTCGAAGGGAGCACAGACGCCCGAGGAGTGGAGACGCCGATGAGCGATCGCGAATTTGCAGCATACGTTTGTGACCACGTATTCGAGGGGAGCCGCCCTGTGCTGCTGGTGGCACACGAAGACGGCGCGTGGCAGTTCTTGTGTGGCGATTCTCATGGCTCGGATGCGATTCCACGGGTGGTCGGGATGAATCACATTCTTGACGCTGACCCTTCATTGCGCGACGTGCTCAATCTGCCAAACAACTGGGAGGCGGAGCGCAGCTCAGTAGGGCTCGCATGGACCAGAACAAGATTAGATCCGACGGCGCAGTGACGATGCGCAGGCGGAGAAACATGACGACTGATCGCAGAACTCCTATGTTCAGGTTGAGGGAGGGTTCGTCGCCAGGTTGTTGCTTGGGTTGATTCCTTTCGGCGTGGGGCACGGGCTACTGGGCGCCGCGGGCGCGCTGGCCGTCACGGCGGCCACGCTGGCTTGCTACCCCATCGAATACGGCTACCCGGGCTGCCCCTGGCCCGAGGCGGGCCCAGGAGATGCGGGAGACGCAGGCGACACCGGGGGTGGCGGTGCCGGCGGTGCCGGCGGCGGCGGTGCCGGCGGCGGCGAGGAGCAGGCCTGCGCCGGCGATTGCATCCCGCCGGCGCCGCTCGGCTGGTTCGGCCCGGTGCTGCTCTGGTTCGGCCCGCCGGACCAGGCGCCGGGCTGCCCCGCCGCCGCGCCGAATGTCGGCTACCAGGGGTTCGCCGACTTGGCGCCGGAGCCGCTCGCCTGCGCGGCCTGCCGGTGCGACCCGCCGGACCTGGCGACGGCCTCGTGCCAGCTCCCGCTCGGCTGGTCCGCTCACACGGCGACGGCGTGTTCCGGCGAGGCCTCCGGCGCTGTCGTGACCTCCTTCGCGGCGCCCGCGGCCTGGGACGGCGCCTGCACCGCCGTGAACGCGATCCCCGCCGGCCAGGACTGCGGCGGGCAGCCGTGCGTGCGGGCGCTCTCGGTCGACGCGCCGGCCGTGCTGGTGACCGGCGCGTGCACGCCCAGGGTCGACGAGCCGCCGCCGCCTGCCCGCCTCGATCCTTGGCAGACGCGCGCGCTCGCCTGCCTGCCCGGCGCTTACGCCGAATGCCCGGGCGACCGGAGCACCTGCATGCCGTCGCCGGAGCAGCCCGGGGTCCCGCCGCCCGGCGGCTTCCTGACCTGCGTGTTCCACGAGGGCGACGTGACGTGCGAGGAGCCCTACCTCGATCGCCACGTCTTCTACGGCGGCGCCGACGACACCCGCGGCTGCTCCGAGTGCGGCTGCGGGGAGCCCGAGGGCGCGTCGTGCACGATCATGGCCTCGGTCTACAGCGACGGCGCGTGCGCGGACCAAGTCGCATCCAACCTCGTCAGCTCCATGGCGTCGTTCTGCGTCGTCACGCCGCCCGGGGTCGCCCTCGGCAGCAAGTCGGCCGAGCTCGTGGCCGTCGACCCCGGCGGCTGCGCCCCGAGCGGCGGCGAGCCGGTCGGCGAGCTGCTACCGGCCGAGCCGTCGACGTTCTGCTGCCAGGCATAGGGCTGCACCGCCGCCGCCGCGTCCGCGCGGTCAGCCGCCGCGCCGGCGCAGCTCGGCCTCGAGCTCGGCGATGCGCCGCTCCGCCGACGCGCGGGCGGCCTCCTCGGCCTCCGCGCGCCGGCGCTCGGCCTCCGCGCGCCCGCGCTCGGCCTCCGCGCGCCGGCGCTCGGCCTCTGCGCGCCCGCGCTCGGCCTCTGCGCGCCCGCGCGCGGCCTCCTCGGGGGTGAGGACGAGCTCCGCACCGTCGGGGGTGCGGGCGAGCCGAAGCGCGGCCGGCTGGCCCGCGGCCGGGACGACGACCCAGTGCAGATCGAGCACCGTGCACGGGCTGCGCTCCCCCTCGACGACCCGCTCGACCAGATCGCCGTCGATGCGATCCCAGACGCGCAGCCGCTCCCCGGGCGCGGCCTCGGGGTCGAACGCGACGAGCTCCAGCACGCCGAGCTCGTGGTACTTGCCGAGCTTCTCCGCCCAGATCTGCGGATCCGCGTCGTGCTCGCTCACGATCTCGACCGCGAGCTCCGGGGCACCGCGCTCCCACGTCTTCCAGGAGCCGAACGGCGTGTCCGGGGTGCCGAGCCGGACGAACGCGTCCGGCGCAAGGCACCGGCTCGGGTCGGACGCGGACCAGTAGACGAACTGGTCGGAGCCGATCGCCGCTCGATCCGAGAAGGTCTTGAGCACGAGGTAGAGCAGGGTCCGCAGATCGAGGTGGCGCTTGGTCTCCGGCACGAGGGCCTCTTCCGGGAAGTGGAGCGGCGAGGGCGCGCGGACGTGACGGAGACGACGCGCGTGCACGGCGGGTTGCATGGGGGGAGTATAGCCTCCCCGGTCATACCGTGCAGAGCAGCATCGCCGGGGCGGCTCGAACGGTCGCCCAGATGCGCCCGCCTCGGAAGGGCGGCTCCCCTGACGTGTCGCGCTCCCGGAACAGGTGCTTACCAGGTCCGCCGCGCCGCCGCCTACCTGCGCTGGGACGAGAGGGACGCCGACGCGACCGCCCCGTCGCTCTGCAAGCGGCGCACGGGCCGCGCGACGCCGTCCACCGACACCGACACCACGACGGCGCCGCCGGACGAGGCGCCGGCGGCGGCGTGCTTCGGCCGCTCTGCTGCCAGCTTGATGGCCTCGTATCAGGCGGTGGCCTCGGCGAGATCGCGCTCGAACGTCGGTGCGGCTTCGGCCTTCGCCTGCGCGTCCAGCCAGGCGGCTTCGTCGAAGGTCTTGTTCGCCATTGCACGCTCGATGGCCTGCGTCTCTCGGAACTCCCGCGCCTCGGCCGCCAGCGTCCACGTCACCTCCAACGACATCCGCTCGATCTCCTGGCGGATGTCGTGGAGCGGCACACGGAAGAACTCCTTGCGGGGGTTCACCTTGTTCACCTGGTTCCGGACGAACCGCTGGTGAAGCACGCGCTCGAGGGACGGAGCATCCTGGCTCGAGATCATCGCGTGCACGTCGAACTCGAACGGCACGCTCGCGTCGCCCAGCTCACGGACCCGGTCCAGGGGCTCGAGCCGCCGCGTCATGCCGATCTTGTAGACGTGCTCTCCGAACGAGCCGACATTCGAGATGATGTAGACGTGCCCGGCCTTCGTCTGCTGCGCCATCGAGATGGCGCGCTGGTTCTTCTCCTCCGCCGCGCGGAGCCGTTCGGAGAGCTCGAGGAGCTTCTGCTCGTACCTGGCGCGCTCATCGTCGTTCGCCTTCTCCACGTCCCGACGCGCCTTTTCCATCGCCTTCCGGATCGTCTCCTCCTCCTTCTCGGCCTCCTTCTTCGCCTTCTCGAACTCGCGCTGCGCCCTCTCCTCCTCGCGGATACGCTCCTTGATCTGCCGCTGCTCCTCGCGCTCCTTTACCTTCAGCTCCTGCGCGACCACGGCCCATCGGAGCTCCTCGAGCCGAGCGTCGAGGTACTCGGGCAGGATCCGCGCCTCGCGGAAGGCGCGCCCGCCCTGGTTCACCAGCATGAACGCGTCCCGGATCTTCTGCTGCAAGGTCCCGAAGTTGTCGTGCCGAACGTCGGCGAGGATCGTGTCCACCTTGCCGTTGAATGCGTCGAGCACGAAGGCGATGGCGGTCGTGCGCCGGTTCGCCTCCGCGTACTCGCACGTCGCCGCCAGGCCGTCGCTGATCATGTCGCGGCACTTGCCGCGGGCCGCCTTGAGGCGCTGTCCTGCCTCGGCGAAGCCGAACTCCTCGGCGAGCTCGTCCAGGAGACCCGCCGTCGGCAGGACGTAGCGATCGCCGTAGCCCTCGATCACGTTCTTCATCGCCTGCGCGGTCTGCTCGAGGCGCTTCGCTTCCCGTTGCGCGGTGAGCGCAGCGCCGGCGATCTCCTCGGCGCGCCGGTTCGCGCTGTCCACGATGCGCGCCGCGTCGGCAGAAGCCTGGGCCAGCGTCGCTTGAACGGAGGCGCGCGCCGCCGCCTGGGCGGCCTGCGCCTCCGCCGAGACCTGCGCCTTCAAGGCGTCGGCCGCGGTGTGTGCTTGCGCGTGCGCAGCGCGCGCGTCGGCGAGGAGGCGATCGGCCTCCCGTCGGGCGCCGGCGGCGAGCTCCGTCGCGGCGGCCTGCGCGTGCGCTCTGAGCTGCGCTGCCCACGTCTCCGTCTGCGCTCGTATCCCCGCGGCGGCGGCTTCGGCGTCGACGATCGTCTGGTAGCGGCTCAGATGCTGGAGTTGCGCCTGCAGGCTCGCGACGTGCTGGCAAAGACCTCCGTTCGTGTCGAGCGCCCGCTTCAGCTCGCCGTTCGCCTGCTGGAGGGAGCTCTCCATTTGCCGGAGCGAGCCCTGCGCTTGCCGGAGCGAGCCGCTCGTCTTGTGCTCCCTGGACGCGAAGAACGCCGCGGCCGCGAGCGCGACCACGAACAGAACGATGAGAACGAGCTCCACGATGCTCCTTCTGCGGACGGCAGTACGCCGCGCTTGCAGAGTACGCGACCGTCGTATCGCGCGTCCCGGCTCGAATCTGATGACGGCGCATCTTTGTCAATCGCCGGGGGCATCCCTCAACACTCTTCACCACATCAGGGGCGTCCCACATCGCGCCATCACACCCGACGTCCTACGCCGAACAGCGGCGCTCGCCCGGCGAGCGCCGCTCGCCCGTCCCAGAACGCCTTTTGAATGCAGAGCAGCGCCAGCACCGAGCGCGCCTCGACCTCACCGTGGCAGTGCAGATCGAGCACGGCGCACGGGCTGCGCTCCCCCTCGACGCCCCGCTCCACCAGATCGCCGTCGATGCGATCCCAGACCCGCAGCCGCTCCCCGAACGCGGCCTCAGGGTCGAACGCGACGAGCTCGATATGTCACGTCCCGAACCGTGACATGTCACGCCCTCGAACCGTGACATGTCACGCCCTCGAACCGTGACATGCCACACCCGATACCCTGCTGGCCTTCCCGCAAACCGAGGACGTCGCTACACTGCCTCTCACCATGAGACAGCTTCTCGGTGCATCTTCAATCCTTCTCTTCTCGATCCTCACCGCCTGCGGCGAGTCCGGCGAGCCCCCCGCTGACCCGGGCGAGAGCGGCTCCGGCGGCGACAGCTTCGGCGGCGGAATCGACCCCGATGGCGGCTTCGATCTCACCCCCTGCCGCGACCTCCCGTCGGCCGCCATGACCGTCGACTTCTCGGGCGACGGCGAGCGCCTGCTCGTCGGCGATACGCTCGGGACGAGCGCGGTCGACACGCGGACGTGGGCCGTCGAGCGCACCGCGGCGGATCACCGCGGCACGGTCTACGGCGCCGCTCTCTCGTCGGACGGCCGCGTGGCCGCGAGCTTCGGAGAGGACGAGGTCGTGCGAATCTGGGACGCCCCGTCCGGCAAGCGCCTCGCCGAGAGCCCGACGATCGCCGGCATCACCGCGTTC
The DNA here is from genome assembly GCF_051529605.1 of Sorangium sp. So ce296. Taxonomy (NCBI): domain Bacteria; kingdom Pseudomonadati; phylum Myxococcota; order Polyangiales; family Polyangiaceae; genus Sorangium; species Sorangium sp. So ce296. Next base: position 10,286,230 of record NZ_CP150325.1, on the reverse strand, counting down.
GCCCGCTCCGAGGAGGGCGGCGTCATCCTGGTTGGGTTCGGCGACGGCACCGTCAAGGCGCTCGACCCCGCCTCATGGGAGGAGCGCTGGTCGGTCGACGTCGGCGAAGGCCCTGTCGCGCCCCTGATCGCGTCGCCGCGCGGCAGCCTCTTCGCTCTCGGCAAGGACCGCGGCACCCAGCTCCGCGACGCCAGGGACGGGACGCTCGTCGGGGAGACGACCTTCGGCGACCGCGTGGGCGCCTTCTCCCCCGACGGGACGCGCTTCGCTTGGGCCGAGGACGACGACGTGATCGTCTTCGAGGCCAAGGAGGGTATCCCGGAGCGCGCGGAGGTGCGGGCGCGCGACGTCGTGCAGGCCCTCGCGCTGGGCCCTGACACCGGCGCCGTCTACGTCGCCCACCCGAGCCACATCGAGCGGCTCGCTCTCGAGGGCGGCGCGGTCGAGATGGAGTATCCCGCCGGGTTCTCGCCGCGCCAGCTCGCCGTGTCCCCCGACGGCTCGCGCCTCGCGGTCGCGGCGCAGAGCCTCCACATCTACGACACCGGCTCGGGCGAGGTCATCTACGAGCGGTTCGCCAACGGCTTCGTCTGGAGCCACGACCTGGACAGGACACGACCCTACGTCGCGTTCGCGGGCGTGGGGCAGCCCGCCGAGGTGTGGGACTACGAGACGGGCGCCCGCCTGCGCGTCTTTCCGAGGCCGCCTGGCAACCAGCACCTCGTCGCCTTCCACCCTTCCGGCGAGCTGCTCATCAACCATGACGGCGTCGGTCGCTACTACGACCTCGAGAAGAGCGATCCGACGCGGACCGTCACCTACGAGACGGACGAGGACCTGCCCACGACCTCGTCCTCGGACCCCGAGTGGTCGGGAGACCTCAGGATGTCCCCCGACGGCACGCTGATGCTCGGCACCCATGACGCCAACACGAGGGGGATCTTCCGGGTATTCGACGCCGCGACCGGCGCGCGCGTCGCCACCTTCCCCGGCTTCGAGGGCAATCAAACAGCCTGGGTCTGGTCTCCGGATCAAAGGCTCATCGCGGTCGCTGGGTTTGCCGCGAGCGACGACTCCACCATTCCCACGACGTACACCGGCATCGCCGTCCGCATCCACGACGCAGCGACGCGCGAGGTGCTCCACGAGCTCGTCGGCCACGAGCACCCGGTGCGGACGCTCGCCTTCTTCCCCGACAATCAACGCCTCGCCACCGCCGACGAGCGGGGCAGCATCCGCTTCTGGGACGTCCAGACCGGCGAGCTGATCGAGGAGTTCCTCGAGCGGAGCAGCGGCGGCGCAGGCGACATCGACATCCACGACGGCGAGATCGCCCTCTCGCCCGACGGCCGCTACCTGGCGAGCGCGGCGGCGAACTGGGGCCTCACGCCCGGCCACACGGGCACGATCACGATCTTCGACATCGAGAAGCATGAGCCTGTTCGTCGCCTGTACTCCTTCGCCGAGGCGAACATGGGGAACGTGAGCTTCTCCCCCGACGCGCGTCACGTCATCGTGGGCGGGGTCCCCGGCGTGCGCGTGTATTGCCTCGGTGATTCGCCCGCGTCTCCCTCTCCTGCTCCCCCGCCGCGCTGAGACAGCGTGGCCGACGATGGCCCCTCGTCGTCGAAGGCCCCCTGGGAAGCCGGGGACGCGCCGCCGAAGGCGCCGTCGCGGCCCCGCTCGCCTATGCCGTGTCGCGCTCCCGGAGCAGCTGCTTACCAGGTCCGCCGCGCCGCCGCTTGCCGCGAGAAGCTCGATCCGTTTCATGTGCATGGTCTCATGGATGCCGCCGGTGCCATGCCCGTTCATCGCCGAGCCAGCGCGCGCCCGACGCGCGCGGCAGGCGGCTGACGTGGTTCACCTTTCCTCGGCGCCGGCCAAGCCGCTCGACGCGCCTTTCGGGCCTCGATGGTCACGTGCAGGCCACGACGGGCAGGCGCCCCTACCATCTCACGCGCCGAGGCAGCTCGAACGGCCAGGCCCAAATGCGCCCGCGCCGGAAGGGGGGATCCCCTGACCCCCTGCGCGCCGCGACGGCCTCTATGGGACCAAGGTCCCATGGCGAGGCCCGGCGCTCGATTCTACAAACGGCCGGCCCGCGACAAACGGCCGGCCCCGCGACGGTGCGCGGAGGCATCGATTCACTTGCCCTGGAGAGGAAGCCATGACGACCAGCGTGACAGTCCCCGAGGACGACACATTCTACCATCCGCCACAGTCGCTGCTCGAGGGCGAGCACGGCGAGGTGATCTGGTCGCGCCCGCTCTCGGGCGAGGCGGCGATCGCGTCGGCGCGGCTCAACCAGCTCGTGCTCTACCGATCGAGAGATGTCCACGGCAAGCCGATCGCGGTCTCCGGCATCGTCGCGCTGCCTCGCAAGCCCGCCCCGGAGGGCGGCTATCCGATCGTGAGCTGGGCGCACGGGACGGTGGGCTGCGCGGACACGTGCGCGCCGTCGCGCGACACGGTCACGTCGCCGGCGCACCCCTGGAACGAGTACCCGCACGGGCTCCTCAGCGCGTTCCTGGACAGGGGCTGGGCCGTGGCGATGACCGATTACGAGGGGCTCGGCACGGACGGGCTGCACCCGTACCTGCTCGGCGAGTCCCAGGCGCACGGCATCCTCGACATCGCGCTCGCCGCGCGCCGGCTCTTCCCCGCGGAGCTCTCGAGGAAGCTGGCGATCGTGGGCCACTCGCAGGGCGGCCAGGCGGCGCTGTTCGGCGCGCACCACGCCCCGATCTGGACGCCCGATCTCGACCTGCGCGGGGTCGCGGCGATGGCCCCTGCCTCGGGGGTCCACCTCCTCGTCGCCGCCGGCACCACCCTGGACTACGCGCAGCCGGGCTTCGCCTTCACCGCGCTGTTCCTGGCGGGCGCCATCGCCGGCAACCCGAACATCAATCCGGAGGAGCTCCTCACGGTGAAGGCGTACAGCGTGTGGCACCACATCCACGAGCGGGCGCGCGTCGAGCTGGCCAAGGAGGACTCCTGGGGCGGGCTCAAGGGGAACGAGCAGCTGCGCCCGGAGCCGAACCCCAGCAAGAAGGCGTTCTTCGACCAGCTCGAGCTGATGAACCCCGCCCTCCGCATCCTCGCCCCGATCCGGATCTCCCAGGGCGCGAAGGATCAACGCATCCGGGCGGACTTCACGAGGACGCTCCACCACCAGCTCGCCGCGCTGAACGGCCCCGTCAACGTGACCTACAAGGAGTACGAAGAGGTCTCCGCGACGCACGATCCGGTCGAGCTCGGCTTCCACTTCGGCCTGATGGACACGGACCTCCCGAGCCTGACGAGGTGGCTGGAGGAGCGGTTCGCCGACGCCGAGCCGGAGGCGCCGACGGCCAGCCCCCGGTAGCGGCCGGGCGGCCCGCGGCGGGCGCGGGCCGGGCTCGGCGTCAAGGCCGCCTCGGGGCTGTCAGGCGGAGCGGCAGCGCGCCACGGCCGAGGAGCTGCGGGTGGCGCCGGCAGGGGAGCTCATGGCGGCCTCGGAGGCACCGGGGCCAGCTGGCGGCGCGCTCCCCGCGCTTGCCGCCCGCCCACGCTTTCACCTACCCTCTCGCCCATGGCCAACCCCACCGCGCTCCTCGAGACCTCCCTGGGCAACATCAAGATCGAGCTCTACGTCGACAAGATGCCCGTCACTGCCGGAAACTTCCTCAAGCTCGCAAAGAGCGGGTTTTACGACGGGCTGCACTTCCACCGCGTCATCGACGGCTTCATGCTCCAGTTCGGCTGCCCGCACAGCCGCGATCCGAAGAGCCGGCTGGCGGGCACGGGCGACGGGCCCGACGGCTGCATCAAGGACGAGCACCCGGCCGGCGCCAAGCTCTCGAACGAGCCCGGCACGCTCTCCATGGCCAACACGGGCTCCCCCAACAGCGGCTCGTGCCAGTTCTTCATCAACACGGTCCACAACGCCTACCTCGACTGGTTCACGCCCGGCCCCTCGAAGCACCCCGTGTTCGGCCGCGTGATCGAGGGCATGGACGTCGTGCACAAGATCGAGAAGTCGCCCACCGACGGGAGCGACCGGCCCGTGACCCCGATCCGCATGAACCGCGTCGTCGTGCAGGACGCCTGATCCGCGCGGCCGCGCTCGCGGCGCGCGCCTCCCGCCCCATCCCCCCAGCCCCGAGACTCAGCGCCGGCTCCGCGCTCTCGCAGCGCCTCGTGAGCCAGCCCTTCCCGACACATCACATCGTCTGCCTGCGACGCGCCTATGGGACCAAGGTCCCATGGCGCGATCCCAGCTCCCCGGACTAGATCCAGCGGGCCGCGCGACGGTGCGCGGAGGCATCGATTCCCATGCAGGGATCGCGCCCTCGCGCGCGCTGCCGCCCGGGACGTGCGCTCCGCCGGGCCGCGGCGCGCGCGGTCCAACTCCCCAGCTTTCACGGGAGCGCGCCTCGGCGCGCCAGACCAGCAACCATCGAATTGCAAGGAGACGAGTCCATGACGAGCAACAGCACGCCGATCATCAACACGGTAGAGGGCCCGGTCCAGGGCGTCGTCGAGAGCGAGATCCTCGTGTTCAAGGGCATTCCATACGCCAGGCCGCCGGTGGGCGACCTGCGCTGGAAGGAGCCCCAGCCGGTCGAGCGCTGGAAGGAGACCCGCAAGGCCGACACCTTCGGCCTGGCCTGCCTCCAGCCCACCTATCCCTCGATGGATGGCGCGGGCAGCGTGGGTCCGCAGAGCGAGGATTGCCTTTACCTGAACGTCTGGACGAGCGGCGTGGACCCCGGCGCGCTCAAGCCCGTCATGGTGTGGATCCACGGCGGCGCCTTCAAGATCGGCGTCGGCAGCGACAAGATCTACGGCGGGGGTCCGCTGGCCAGGAAGGGCGCGGTGGTGGTGACCATCAACTACCGCGTGGGCCTCCTCGGGTTCTTCGCCCACCCGGCCCTCGACAGGGAGCTCGGGCCGGTCAACTTCGGCCTGCTCGATCAGATCGCCGCGCTGGAGTGGGTGCAGCGCAACATCGCGGCGTTCGGCGGCGACCCTGGCAACGTGACGATCTTCGGCCAGTCGGCGGGGGCCGAGAGCGTCCTCGCCCTGTTCGCCTCCCCGCTCTCGCGGGACAGGAGCCCGGCCCTGTTCCACAAGGGCATCGCGCAGAGCCCCTATGCGATCCCGGAGCAGACCCGGGTGAAGGCGTCCGAGCTCGGCGTGAAGGTCGCCTCCGGGCTGTTCGGGCTCAATGGCGCGCAGGCCACGGCCGAGGAGCTGCGGGCGGTGCCAGCCGAGAAGTTCACCGAGAAGCTCATGCCGACCCCGGAGAACCCGCGCGGCCAGGTGCCGTTCCTGGGGCCGAGCCCGGTGCGCGGCGACACGGTCCTGCCGACGGGGCTCAGGGCGACCTTCGAGGCCGGCGAGCAGGCGAAAAAGCCGCTCATCATCGGCACCAACAGCGACGAGGCGAGCGTCCTCGAGGCGTTCGACATGGATCCGGCGGAAATCATGCAGAAGATCATCGATGCGGGAGGGGAGGACGCCGAGAACGCGCTGGAACAGCTCAAGGGTCTTTACCGCAGCGACCCCGAGGTGACCGAGGAGGACCTCAAGGACCCGAGCCGCTTCGCCGGCCTGGTGCTGCGCGACATGCTGTTCACCGCGCAGGCCCGATGGCTCGCGGACAAGCACTCGAAGGCGGCCGACACGCGGTGGTACTACTTCAGCTACGTGCCCGAGGGGGACCGCCAAGACCAGCCCCACGGCGTCCCGCACGGCGGCGAGATGATGTTCCCGTTCGGGGGCATCAAGCCCAGGTTCACCGCGGCGGATCGGACGATGTCCGAGAAGGTCAGCAAGTACTGGTTCTCCTTCGCGAGCAAGGGTACGCCGGAGGGCGACGTGGCGTGGCCCAAGCACGAGACGGGGGGGCTGCTCATGCGGGACAAGACCCTGAAGCTCGGCGAGACGATCGAGGTCGCGTACGACTTCAGGAAGGTGCGCCTCGACGCGCTCATCGCGCAGTACCCGAAGCTCGAGGCGGCGCTCGCGGCGGGCGCCGGCTCGGGCGGCGGGCAGCGGTAGGGGGCTCGCCGGCCCTCGCCGACGCGCTGCCGAGCTGCGCTCGGTGCTGGTTCAGCACGACGTTCACGCGATCGGGATGAAGGACGTCGCGGACCTCGAACTGCCAAGAACGCCAAGAAGAGAATCCAATCTTGGCGTCCTTGGCGCCTTGGCGGTTGATTTCTCGCTCGCCCTTCAGCCGCCGGCGGAGGCGAGGCTCTTGGGATCGAGGCCGCCCTTCTTGACGATGAACGCGGCGATCTCCTCGACCCCCTTGTTCTCCTTCAGGTTGGTGAAGAGGAACGGCCTGTCGCCACGCATCTTCCGGGCGTCCCGGTCCATCACCTCGAGGCTCGCGCCGACCATGGGCGCGAGGTCGATCTTGTTGATGATGAGCAGGTCCGACCGGGTGATCCCGGGGCCGCCCTTGCGCGGGATCTTGTCGCCGGCCGACACGTCGATGACATAGAGGGTCAGATCGGCGAGCTCCGGCGAGAAGGTCGCGGCCAGGTTGTCGCCGCCGGACTCGACGAACACGAGATCGAGCGGGGCCAGGCGCTGCGCGATCTCGCGGACGGCCGCCAGGTTGATCGAGGCGTCCTCGCGGATCGCGGTGTGGGGGCAGCCGCCGGTCTCGACGCCGACGATGCGCTCGGGGCTGAGCGCGCCCGAGCGGGTCAGGAACTCGGCGTCTTCCTTCGTGTAGATGTCGTTGGTGACCACGGCGACGCGCCACTCGTCGCGCATGCGCTTGCAGAGGCGATCGACGAGCGCCGTCTTGCCGGAGCCGACCGGCCCTCCGATACCGACGCGGAGGGGACCGTGAGTGCTTGCTGTCATGATCGAAACAACCTCGTGTGTTGGGTTTCGTGGTGCATCGACGAGAGATCGACCCCCGGCGTCGCGGCGCCGATGCGGTCGAGCGGCGTGTCGCGGGCGCGCCGGGCGGCATCGACGATGACCGGCTCGAGCGCCGCCACGACGCGCTGGCCGTCCGTCTGGCCGAGCGGGACCAGGCGGATGCCCGCCGAGACAAGGCTGGAGCCGAAGGCGTGCAGGTACGCCGTCAGCGTCGGATCGAGCGGGACGCCGTGCGCGGCCGCGGCGAGCCCGACCGCGACCGGGAAAGGCGCCTCGCCGGCGTGGCGCTCCGCGAAGGCGTCGAGGCGCGGGTGCGGCCAGGCGGCGCGCGTGATGGCGAGGAACGCGGCCCCCTGCTGCGCGCTCTCCAGCGCGAGCTCGCGGGTGCCCCGGAGCGCCGCCCCGAGCTCGGCCACCTCGTCGAGCTCTCGGTCGTGCTCCGCGCGGTAGGCCGCCGCGAGGAGGGCCGCGTCGACCCGGCCGGAGCCCTCGCCGAGGATCGCCGCGACCCAGGCCCGGAGCTGCTCGGCCGTGGTCAAAAGGCCTGCCTCGACCGCCCACTCCAGGCCGTGGCTGTAGCTGAAGCCGCCGACCGGGTAGGCGGGCGACATCCAGCTCATCAGGCGATAGAGCGCGCCCTCACCCACGGCGATCACCTGTGTCCGCGCCCGTGATCGTGCGAATGCCCGTGTGCGTGGGGGTGTCCATGATCGTGAGCGTGCCCATGATCATGGTCGTGCGAATGCTCGTGAGCATGGGAGTGCCCATGATCGTGGGAATGGGCGTGGTCATGCTCGTGAGCATGAGAGTGCCCGTGCCCATGGGAATGCCCATGATCGTGAGCGTGCGGGTGCCCATGCCCGTGAGGCGCCTTCTGGTCGTACGCGCCGCGCTCCGGCGTGAACGGCGCGCGGAGCGGCGTCGCCTCGGCGCCGAGCCCCCGGACCATGTCCACGATCACGTGATCGTACCGGATGAGGATCCGCGCGCCGTCGAAGGCGGCCGGGATATGACGGTTGCCGATGTGCCAGGCGATGCGCGGCAGGTCCGCGGCCTCGCGGCACGTGACCGCGACGAGCTCCTCGTCCGCCGCGCGGACCAGGAGCCAGCCGCCGTCCTCGAGGCGAAGGCCGTCCCCGTCGCCGAGCACGGTCGCCTCCGGCAGGTCGAGCAGGAACTCCCACCCCGCGTCGGTCGCGAGCCGGATCCGCCGGCGGTGGCGGTCGTCGTAGGCGAGCGTCACGCGCGCCTCGGCGGCGGTCTCGGGCGTGCTCCCGCGGGGGATGACGTGGATGGCGCGTCGCATGTCAGAACAGGAAGTAGCGCTGGGCCATGGGGAGCACCTCCGCCGGCTCGCAGGTGAGCAGCTCGCCGTCGGCCTTCACGGTGTAGTGCTCCGGGTCGACCTCGATGCGCGGCGTGGCGCTGTTGTGGATCATGCTCGCCTTCGAGATCCCGGACCGGGTGTTCTCCACCGCGACGAGCGGGCGCGACAGCCCCGCGGCCGCCCCGACCCCGCGCGCGAGCGACGCCTGGCTGACGAACAGGACCGAGCTCTCGATCGCGCTCCGGCCATAGGCCGCGTACATCGGCCGGTAGTGCACGGGCTGCGGCGTCGGGATCGCGGCGTTGGGATCGCCCATCGGCGCCATGACGATCGAGCCGCCCTTGAGCACCATGTCCGGCTTGACCCCGAAGAAGGCCGGCGACCAGATCACGAGATCGGCGAGCTTGCCGACCTCGACCGAGCCGATGTGCCGGCTGACGCCCTGGGCGATGGCCGGGTTGATGGTGTATTTCGCGACATACCGCTTGGCGCGGAAGTTGTCGTTGTTCTGCCTCTCCTCCGGCAGCTTGCCGCGCTGGCGCTTCATCTTGTCGGCCGTCTGCCAGGTCCGCAGGACGACCTCGCCGATGCGCCCCATCGCCTGGCTGTCGCTCGACATGATGGAGATGGCGCCGAGGTCGTGCAGGATGTCCTCGGCGGCGATCGTCTCCTTCCGGATGCGGCTCTCGGCGAACTTCACGTCCTCCGGGATGTCCTTCTTGAGGTGGTGACAGACCATGAGCATGTCGAGGTGCTCGGCCACCGTGTTCCTGGTGAACGGCCGGGTCGGGTTCGTGGACGCCGGCAGCACGTTGGGCACCCCGACCAGCGCGATGACGTCGGGCGCGTGGCCGCCCCCGGCCCCCTCGGTGTGGAACGAGTGGATCGTCCGGCCCTTGAAGGCCCGGATCGTATCCTGGACGAAGCCGCCCTCGTTCAGCGTGTCGGAGTGGATCGCCACCTGGACGTCGTACGCGTCGGCCACGGAGAGGCAGTTGTCGATGGCCGCGGGCGTGCTGCCCCAGTCTTCGTGGAGCTTCAGCCCGCAGGCGCCAGCCTCGATCTGCTCGATGATGCCTGCGGGCCGGCTCGTGTTCCCTTTGCCGAACAGGCCGATGTTGATCGGCAGCGCCTCGGCGGCCTGGAGCATGCGCCGGAGGTGGAAGGGGCCGGGCGTGCACGTCGTCGCGGTCGTGCCCGCCGCCGGCCCGGTGCCGCCGCCGATCATCGTGGTCAGGCCCGAGCAGAGCGCCTCCTCGACGAGCTGCGGGCAGATGAAATGGATGTGCGTGTCGATGCCGCCGGCGGTGACGATCTTCCCGGCGCCCGCGATCACCTCGGTGCCGGGGCCGATGACGATGGTCACGCCGTCCTGCACGTCGGGGTTGCCGGCCTTGCCGATGGCGACGATCCGGCCGTCCTTGAGGCCGATGTCCGCCTTGACGATGCCCCAGTGGTCGAGGATGACGGCGCTCACGATCACCGTGTCGACGGCGCCCTCGGCCCGCGTCCTCTGCGACTGGCCCATGCCGTCGCGGATGACCTTGCCGCCGCCGAACGAGACCTCCTCTCCATAGCCGTGGAGGGCGGTGAGGTCGTGCTCGACCTCGATGAAGAGGTCGGTGTCGGCGAGCCTCACCTTGTCGCCGACGGTCGGGCCGTACAGGCTCGCGTAGTTGAAGGGAGTGATCGTGGAAGCCATCGCCCGGGTCTCCTAGAGTGAACCGTTGATCTTCCCCTGAAACCCCACGACGACACGGGCGCCGCCGTAGGCCACCAGGGGCACGTCCTCGTACGTCTGGCCCGGCTCGAAGCGCCTCGCCGTGCCGGCCGGGATGTCGAGCCGCATGCCGCGCGCCCTCTCGCGGTCGAACGCGAGCGCCCCGTTGACCTCGTAGAAGTGGTAATGGCTGCCCACCTGGATCGGCCGATCGCCGGTGTTCTTGACGGTGACCGTCACGCTCGGCTTCCCTTCGTTGAGCACGATCAGGTCTTTTCTTCTGCTGATGATCTCTCCAGGGATCATGGAACCTCCTCCTCGCCTCTACGGCTTGTCGTGCTCGTCCTGGGGCGCCGACATGACCCCGAGCCGCGGGCCGATCGGGTTGTGGACCGTGACGAGCTTCGTGCCGTCGGGGAACGTCGCCTCGACCTGGACGTCGTGGATCATCTCGGCGACGCCCTCCATCACGTCTTCCAGGAAGACCACCCGCGCGCCCCTGCGCATCAGATCCTCCACGGAATGGCCGTCGCGGGCGCCCTCCATCACGAAGTCGGAGATGAGCGCGATCGCCTCCGGGTAATTGAGCTTGACGCCGCGCTCGAGCCGCCGGCGCGCGACCATCGCGGCCATGGAGATCAGCAGTTTGTCCTTCTCTCGCGGGGTGAGATTCATCGACTCCTCCTCAGATCGACCAGAAACGCGGCATGCGCGCCGGGTGGCCCGAGCGCGCCGCCCTGAGCCACGAGACCAGATCGGCGAGATCGCGCCGCACGTGCGCCGGCTCCGCGCCGAGCGCCCGGGCCACGAGCGCCCCGCCGACCAGCGTGACGCCCGCGCGGGACGACCCCCGCGAGAGCCGCGCGCGCGCCTCGTCGACCCACGCCGCCGCGTCGTCGGCGACGAGCAGCAGGAGCCCCGCCGCCGTGGCGCCCCCGAAGCCCGCGGGACTCGCGATCTGCGCGGCGACGTCGCCCGAGAGGTCGAGCGCGTCCGCCCACGTGAGCCGCCCTCCGCGCCGGAGGCGCCACACGTCGTGCAGCGCGCCGGCCGTGAAGCGCTCGCCCCGCGCCAGCCGGCCGAAGACGACGAGATCCAGCGCCAGGAGGCTCCCGCCGGGCGCGACGTCGAGCTCGACGCGCCGCTCGAGCCGGGCGCTGTCGAACAGGATCGTCTCCTGGGGCAGCCACTCCAGCTCGGCGCCTTCCTCCGCGCGGAGCTCGAGCGACAGCCGGCTCGGGGCGCCGAGCGACGGATAGATCTTCTCGGCGGCCTGGCTCGTCACGGTGGCCGTGGCGCCGCGGGACGCCTCGATGGAGACCCGGAGGACATCGCCGCCGGCCGTCCCGCCGGAGGTCGTGATGAACACCCCGAGCAGCGGCTCGTCCGGCTCTTGCCGCGGGAAGAGCATGCGGCACGGGGCGCGGTGCGCGACGTGCACCGGCCTCGTGCGATCGTGCCGCTCGAAGCGGACCTCGAGAAACCCGTTGTCCCGTTGCAGCCCCAGGCGGCGCTCGGGGTAGTCCGTCGGATCAGCCAATGAGAGCCCCTGTCGATCGTGCAAAGTGCCCCGCCTCGCCGCCGCTCGCCGATCCGGCCTCGGGCTTGTACTCCAGCCGATGCAGCGCTGTCCATAGGACTTTGGTCCCATGCTGGTCGCTTCTCTCGGCGAGCGGGCCAGCCGCGCGCATGCGGGGCTCACGCTCGCCGCGACGTGCGATGCGCAGCCGGCGCTCTGGCGTCAGGAGGCCGAGGGTCGAGCCGCATGTCTGTCGTGTAGGCGCCCGGTCACGGTCCTGTCATCCTCGACAGGCTCATCTACAGCACGACGTTTCCCAGGCTTGCCTCCGGCTCCTCGGTGGAGACGGATTCGAACCACGGAGACACAGAGGACACAGAGGAGAGAGATATAACCTTTCTCTCTTCCTCTGTGCCTCTGTGGTTCATTCTCTCCTTCTCTCGTGAAACCAGGGATGAGCTCGGGCGACGCCTCGAGGGGCCAGATCCGTCGCCGCGATCTCGTCTAGAGTGCGGCCGGCATGCTCGGCCAATCCCCCTTCCCCTGCGGGCGCCTGCGCGTCGCCCTCGCGCTCGGCCTCGGCGTGGCCCTCGCGCCCGCGCCCGCCGCGGCCGACCTCCGGGCGCGCGGCGTGCCGGCGATGCGCGTCTTCGACGTGGAGGACGGCATCCCCCAGATCACCATCAACGCGATCGCCTTCGAGCCCGGCGGCCGGCTGTGGATCGGCACCCAGAACGGCGCCGCTTCCTACGACGGGCGCCGCTTCACGCCCCTCCCCCTGCCGACCGGCGGGGGGTCGAGCTGGGTGCAGGGGATCGCGGTGGGGCAGGACGGCGCGGTCTGGTTCGGGATGATGACCGGCCAGGTCATCCGCTACGCCGAGGGGCGCTTCACGCGCTTCGGGGCCGCCGAGGGGCTCACCGCCGAAAAGCCGATCCGGACGCTCCTCGAGGCGCCCACGGAAGGAGGGCGCGCGGTCTGGGTCGGGACGATCGACGGCCTCTACCGGCTCGACGGCGAGCGGTGGACGCGGGTCGACCTGGGGCCCGGGTTCGAGCACCCGGACGTCCGCTCGCTCCACGCGGCCACGATCCCCGGCGGGGCGCAGGGGCTCTGGGCTGGCACCGGCGACGGCATCTTCCGCTGCGACGCCCGGGGCTGCGCCCGCCTCGCGAGCACCGCCGACGGGCTGCCCAGCAACGTGGTCATGAGCCTCCTCGAGACCTCCGGGGAGGCGGGGAGCCGCGTGCTCTGGGCAGGCACGAGGGGTGGCGTCGCCCGGCTCGCGGATGGGCGGTGGGAGAGCTTCACCCCCGCGAGCGTGCCCGAGCTCTCGCAGCCCGTGCGGGCGCTCGCCGAGACCGTGAGCGGCACGGGCGCGCGGACGCTCTGGGCCGGCACGTACGGCGGCGGCCTCGCGCGGCTCCAGGGCGGCACGTGGACGGCGCTGACCAAGGCGAGCTCGACGCTGCCGGACGACCACGTGATGGCGCTCGCGGCGGCCGGCGCGGCGCACGGCGGCCGCACGCTCTGGATCGGCACGAACGCCGGCGGCCTCGCGCGCCTGCGGCACGACGGGTGGGTCGGGTTCACGCAGCGGAACGCGGGCCTGTCCGGCAGCATCACCTCCATCGCCGAGGTGCGCGCGCCGGGCGCAGAGGGCGGCCCGCCCGAGCTCTGGGTGGCCATGAACGACACCGTGGTGCGCTCCTCCGGGCATGGCTTCGCGCCGCTCGACGCGCCCGAGCTCGCCGGCAAGCTCGGCGACCTCCTGACCTTCCTCCTTCCGTCGGCGCGCGAGCCCGGGGTGGTCTGGCTCGGCAGCGACACCACCGGGCTCCACCGCTGGGCCGGCGGGCAGCTCACCACGTACACGGCGCGGAGCTCCCCGCTCCCTCACGACGGCATCCGGTGGCTGTCGGAGTCGCTGGACGGGCGCGCGCTCTGGGTCGGCACCGTCGGCGGGGCCGCGCGCCTCGAGGCGGACGGCGCGTGGCAGGTGTTCACGAGGGCGCAGGTGCCGCTCGCGGACGATCACGTGACCGGCGTCCTCGAGACCGTCGGCCCGGGCGGGAAGGTCTCCACCTGGTTCGGCACCATGAAGGGGCTGTCGCGCCTCCGGGACGGGCGATGGCAGAGCTACACGGCCGCGGACGCGCCGCTCGCCTCGAACGCGGTCGCCGCGCTCGCCGAGATCCGGGGCGCGCGCGGCGCGCGGGCGCTCTGGATCGGCACCCAGGGCGGGATCTCGCGCTACGACCTCGACGCGGAGGCGTGGCTCGAGCCGCTGAACGCGCGGAGCCGGCCGGCGCTGCCGGACGGCATCGTCTACGGCGTGCGCGCGGACGCGCAGGGCCGGATCTACGCCTTCACCGACCGCGGCGTCACCCGCTTCACCCCGCGCGCGGCGACGCCCGACGACCCCGCCGAGCTCGCCGCGTACACCTTCACCACCGACGATGGGCTGCCGAGCGACGAGTGCAACCAGAACGGCTCGTTCATCGACGGCCAGGGCCGCGTCTGGGCGGGCACGACCGGCGGGGTGGCGGTGCTCGATCCGGCCGAGGAGGTCCCGGACGTCGCGCCGAAGCCGCTCGCGCTCGACGCGCGCGCGCAACGTCCGCGCGGCGCGCTCGCCCTCTCGCCGGGCGCGTCGCTCGCCTGGGACGAGAACACCGTCGCGTTCGAGTACGCGCTCCTGAGCCTCTTCCACGAGCGCAGCACGCGCTACCGCACCCAGCTCGTCGGCTTCGACGCGGCGCCGAGCGCGTGGGGCGCGGACGCGAGCGCGCGCTACACGAACCTCGCGCCCGGCGCGTACACCTTCCAGGTCTGGGGCCGCGATCACGCCGGCAACGTGGCCGGCCCCGCGACCGTCGCCTTCCGCGTCCAGCCCGCGCCGTGGCGCACCGCCTGGGCGTACCTCGGCTATGCGGCGGCGCTGTCCGCGCTCGCCTACGTCGGCGTGCGCCTGCGGCTCCGGGCGCTCCGGAGGCGCACGCGCGAGCTCGAGCTCCTGGTCGAGCAGCGCACGGCCGAGCTCAAGGCCGCCAAGGACGCCGCGGACGCCGCGAACCAGGCGAAGACCACCTTCCTCGCGAGCATCAGCCACGAGCTGCGCACCCCGCTCAACGGCATCCTCGGGTACGCGCAGCTCCTCCAGCGCTCCGGGCGCCTTGTCGCCGAGGATCGGCGGAGCGTCGACGTGGTGCGCCGGTCGGGCGAGCACCTGCTGACGCTGATCGACGACGTCCTCGATCTCGCCCGCATCGAGGCCGGCCGGATGGATCTCGCGCCGGCGGACGTCCACCTGCCGTCGCTCGCGCGGACGGTCGCGGAGCTGTGCAAGGTGCGGGCGGCGCAGAAGGGCCTCGCGTTCGAGCTCGAGGTCGCGGAGGGCACGCCGGCGTGGGTCCGTGTCGACGAGAAGCGGCTCACGCAGGTGCTCCTCAACCTGCTCGGCAACGCCATCAAATTCACGCGCGCGGGGCGGGTGACCTTCCGGGTCGCGCCGCGCGACGGGCACGCGCGCGGCGGCGTCGTGCTCCGCGTCGAGGACACCGGCCCCGGCATCGCGCCAGCGGATCTCGCGCGCATCTTCGAGCCGTTCGAGCAGGCCGGCGAGCGGCGCGCGCAGGGCGAGGGCGCGGGCCTGGGGCTCGCGATCACGCGCCGCATCGTCGACCAGATGGGCGGCCGCGTCGACGTGGAGAGCGCGCCCGGCGAGGGCAGCGCCTTCACGGTGGCGCTCGATCTCCCCGTCCTCTCCGGCGAATCGTCGGCGGGCGAGCGGCGCGGGGCCGAGGCGATCACGGGCTACGAGGGAGCGCGCCGGTCGATCCTCGTCGTCGACGACCACGAGGACAACCGCGCCTTCCTGCGGGACGCGCTCGCCCCGCTCGGCTTCGATGTCCTGGAGGCCGCGGGCGGAGAGGCGGCGGTCGCGCTCGCGGCCGGGCGCAGGCCGGACCTCGTGCTGATGGATCTGCACATGCCCGACCTCGGCGGCGACGAGGCCGCGCGCCGCATCCGCCGGCTCCCCGGGCTGGCGGATGTGCCGATCCTGGCCACGTCGGCCAGCGTCGAGGCGCCCGAGCGCGCGCGCAGCGCGGCCGCCGGCTGCGACGGCTTCCTCCCGAAGCCGATCGAGCTCGGCGCCCTGCTCGCTCTCCTGGAGCGCCGCCTCGCGCTCACCTGGGTCCGCGCGGCGCCCGACGGCGCGCACGGCGCGGACGGTGGTCGTGGCGGCGGCGCGCCGTCTCGTGAGCTGGTGGTACCGCCGCCGCCGGAGGAGCTCGCGCGGCTCGCCGAGCTCGTCGACCGCGGTCGCATCCCGGATCTCGTGCAGCGCCTCGCCGCGCTCGAAGCGGAGGAGCCGCGGCTCGCGCCCTGGCTCCGGGAGGTGCGCTGGCTGGCCGACGAGTTCCGGATCCACGAGCTCGGCGCGCGGCTGGCCGCGCGCGGCGAGCCGCGCGCCGAGGGCGGCGCCGAGGAGCGCGTGAGGTCCGGGGACGTCTGACGATCCGCAGGTCTTCGCGCTCCGGCGAGGACCTCTCCTTCGCTATCCGGCGAGGCTCTCGTCGAGGGGGTCGTCGCTCCTGGCCCGCGACAGCCGGTGCTCGCGGTCGCGCGTCGGGGTCCGCGCGCGCCGGTTGTCGGGGTGCGCCATCCGCCTCAAGGACGGGTCGTACGTGAAGAACGCATCGAAGAGGTTCAAGAACGCGTGCTTCTCCCGGACCAGCCGGGAGCACACCTCGGGGCCGAGATCGGCGGGCGCCCCGCCGCGCAGGATCTGGAGGTTGAGATCGGCGCCCGGGTTGGCCTCGTCGCGGCTGGGCGCGGGGGCGAAGTTCAGGAGCCACGAGGCGCGATCCACCGCGGAACCGTTGGCGCGGCTCCCGTGCCATACGTAGTTGTGCAGGAACAGCGCGTCGCCGGCCCGCATCGTCACATCGAGGGACCGCTCCGGCGCGTCGAACGGATCGACATAGAGGCACGCCCGCGTCTCATCGATGTCGACGAGGGGGATCCAGAGGTGCACGGAGCCCTTGTGGCGCCTGGACGCCTCGGAGAAGCCTTCCTTGCCGCCGTCGACGTCCCGGTGGCGCCGGGTGGCGTACGATGAGCCCGCGCGCACCACCATGACCTGCTCGTACTCGAGGAACACCTCGTCCCCGACGACGCTCCGCAGGAGCGGCCCCAGCTTCTCGGCCAGCGCCTGGAGCAGATAAGGCACCTGGAGCAGCACCTTCTCCAGGTTGATCTTGTCGCGGTAGGCCGCCCTGTCCTCCGCCCACACGTCGGCGATCAGGGGGTGCACGACGGCGCGCAGGGCGCTCACCACGTCCGCGGACAGGACGCCTCGGACCACGGCAAACCCGCGGCGCTCGAAGTGACGCTGGACCTCGGCCGTGTAAAAGGCGTTGTCGACGGCGCGGATCCCCTCCCACACGTCCACGGGCCCTCCCTGGTCGAGCGAGTGGGCGAAGTACCGCTCCGCCCTCTCGGTCCCGTCCGCGCCGCGCACCACGTACCGAAACGGCTCGCCGGGAGCCAGCTGGCCCGCGTCGACGGTGTAGAGATGCGGCAGATCGGGGTGCGGCTCGCAGCCGACCGACGTTCCCCCCTCGGAGCGAGCCAGGAGGCTCTCGCCGTGCTGCAGGTGCATCTCGATGAGTCGCTGGCACCTTGGATTCATGGCCGTCCTGACGATGGCATATACACCCTCAGCGGCGGGCACATCAACCAACATCACGGCTCGGCGCCCGGGCGCCGAAGGCGCGCGAAGCCAGCGCCCCGTGGCCCCACGGCCCGCCGCCGCTACCTGGGTATCTGGGTACGGGCTCCGCCGCGGGGATGCGCGGGGCCGCCGTGCTGCCGCCGATGACGCTCTCCAGCATCGTGAGGCAGGCGCCCAGGCTGTCTTGCGCGACGAAGAACCGGCCGCCCGTCTGGACGGCCACGCGCGCGCACTCGGCCTCGATGCCCACGCGCCGCCGCTCCTTTAGCTCCGCGTCGCCGCGGGACCGGTCGAGCCTCGGACACATATGCACGCGGGCTCCCATCCGCCTGGCGACCTGGATGATGCGGCTCGCGGCCCCGCGAGCCTCGCCCTGCCCTGCCGGCGTGAGAGAATCGACGCCATCGAGCGGTCCATCGCCCAGAAAGAGGACGTTGCGAGTGGCCCCGGACCGCCAGTCGAAGTGGGTGACGATGTCCAGGATGGCGTGCCCCGCGCTCCCCGGGGCGCCGGCAGATTGCCCCTCCTGCTCGGCGCTCCGCGACCCGCGGTGGCGGCTCATGAGCAGCGCTCCGTCGATCCTGCACGCCACGGTGAGATAGCCGCGCGCCGAGATCATGAAGACGGTATGAGGAAACGCGCCTTCGGTGCCCAGGTACGTGACGCGGAGGTCCGCCGGATGCCTCCGCCTCGCGGCGCCGATGGCCGTACCGACCACCTTGCTGAGCGTGTCGGCCAGATCCCTCATCGCGTCGGCGGAGTCGATGAGCACGACCAGGTCCACGGCCGGGATTCCGACTCCGGGCCTCGCCAGGGACGGGCGCTGCCCGGCTGCCGACGGCGCGACCGCTCCCACGTCCAGGGCTCGCCTCTCGCAATGCATGTCGCGGCCATGGTGGGGTCATGGCGGCCCTGCGCGCCATGGGACCTTGGTCCTACGCCACAGCGCCGCCGCGCTGGAGCGAACGAGGCCGGGCCTCCCAGGGAGCTCCCCCCCTTCCGCCTCGGCGGCCTCCCCGGCTCACTGGCCAGGAGAGAAGCGCTCGGCCATCCACGCCTGCCACGACGGCTCGGCGCGGGCGGCCGCGGCTTTGGCCTGGTCGCCGTACAGGTAGAGGCGGATCGGCAGGAAGATCTTGCCGGCCATGGGGAGCGCGAAGATGTGGGCGATGCCGGGCGCCGGCTCGTCGAGCCGCAGGAGCAGCTCCGGATGCTCGCTCGGCCCGGCGCGCTCGACGACGCCGGCGAGGGGCGGCGCGCCGGCGGAGGTGCTCACCCGCTGGCCCTCGGCGGCGCCCGCGAGCCCGAGCTGGCCGACCAGCGCGTCCCACGTCGCGGCGAGCGGCGCGGGGCCGGCGCCCATCACCTGGAGCGCCGCGCTGGGCTCTCCGCGGAAATGGGAGAGATAGAGCCGCAGGATGCGGAAGAAGGCGACCCAGCCCTGCTCGTGACCCTCGAACTGCTTGTCCCAGTCGTCGGTGCTCGCGAACCAGCTGTGCACCACGCGCACGACGCAGCTCCCGCCGGACCGCGCCTCGACGATCCACTCCGTGGCGACGGCGGGGCTCCCCGGCCCCATGTCCTCCGGGCTCTCGGCGGCGAACCGGCGCGGCGGATCCCAGGCCGTGATCTTCGACACCGAGTCCATGCTGTTGCCCGGGCCGAAGTGAGACACGGCGGCGCCGCCCTCGCGCTCCTCCACGTCGCTCGGCACGAACCACGACGAGATCCCGGGTCCGGTCGCGATGGCTCGCCACACCTCCTCGGGGCTGCCGGGGACCTCGACCTCCGCTTGGACGCTCCGGCGGCCGGACGCGTCTTTTTTCACTGGCATGTTGGCTCCTTTCGAATTGTCGCGATCCGGGAGCCGAGCTCCGCGATCCGCCGGCTCTCGACGAGCTCGACGGCCGCCGTGGCCGGGGCGGATCCCGACGTCAACGTCAGCCACACGTCAGGCTTAAACTTGACAACTTTTTTTGTCAATGACGTCGGCCCGGCGGTCCCCGCGGGGGGCGGGGCCGCGCGCGGCCCCGGTCACGCGCCGCCGGCCCCGGGGAAGAGCCCGGGCTCGATCTCCCGGTAGATCGCGGCGAGGCGCTGCGCCCAGGCCTCCACGCCGTCGTCGCTCAGCAGCCCGTCCTGGCGGATCTCGAGGAGCACGCACGGCAGGCCGCGGGCCTCGCCGTGCACGGGGATCCCGTAATCGCCCCCATCGGTCACGCGGTACGGCTCGTTGTCGCCGACGCAGAGCCCGGCCTCGCGGCGCATCGCCTCGAGGAACGGCGCGGCGAGCCGCCGATCGCGGCCGTAGAGGACCGCGGCGTGCCAGGGCCGGTCCTGGCCGGGCATCGACGGGGTGAAGCTGTGGACGCTGAGGATCGCCGTGCTCTTCCGGCGCTCCCGCCGCTCGTCGAGGAGCGCGTCAATGGCGCGGTGGTAGGGCCAGAAGCACGCGTCCGCGCGCGCCGCGGCCTCCGCGGCGTCGATGGCGTTGCCGGGGATGGGCACGCCGCAGCTGATCTCGGGGATGGAGGTCGGCGAGCCCAGGGGCCGGTTGCAGTCGATGACCAGGCGGGAGTAGCCGGAGAGCACGAGCGCCGCGTCGAGGAGGGCGGACAGGCGCCGCGCGAGGCGCGCCGCGCCGATGTCCCAGCCGGTGTGCTGGCAGAGCGCTTCCTTCTGCGCGCCCAGCTCGGCGAGGCGCCGCGGGACCGCGTTGGAGGCGTGATCGCAGAGCAGGACCGCGCTGGATCGACCCTGGGGATTCACCACCTCGAACGCGGGCGGCTCGTCGGGCGCGAGGATGCGCAAGGCAGGCGGGGAGGAGCTCATGGCGTCTCGCCCGAGACATAGCAGACCCGAGCGCCGCCGCGCCGCGCGCGATCGGGAGCGAGCGCGCGCTCCGCGAGCGCGCCGCCCGCGATCGGCCGCGATCAGGGCGGCGCCGTCATGCAGGCGCGCAGCGCGGCCTTGGCGCGGTGCAGGAGGACCGCGACGTGGCCGGCCGAGATGCCGAGCGCGCGCGCCACGTCCTCCCCCGGCTGCTCCTCGAGCATGCGCAGGGTCACCACCGCCTTCTGGATCTCGCAGAGCTCCTCGACGCACGCGCGCAAGCGCACGTGCTCCTCCGCGCGCGCGATCGCCTCGTCGGTCGCCGGGACGACCCCGGCGGCCTCCGGGTGCGCGTCGAGGTCCTCGTGCGGCCGGGCGCGGAAGTGTCGGCGGCGCCGGTTGCGCGCGGCGTTCCGCACCATGCCGGCGAGCACGCCTCCCCACGCGCCGGCGTCCTCCGGGAGCTCGCCGCGCTGCACGACGGTGAGCAGCGTGCAGAGGCCCTCCTGCACGCAGTCGACCGCATCCTCGGGCGTCACCCCCTCGGCGCGCGCCAGCGCGGCGAGCGCCGCACGCTCGACGCGCACAAGGTGCGACACGCGACCCAGGATGTCGTCCGCGTCCTTGATGGCTTCCATGGTCTACGGAGGTCAGGTCTCGAGCCGCGCCCACATTACACCGGCGCGCGCTGTAATGGATGCCCGCGTCGAGACCTGCCAAGGCATGGAGGCTCGCGCAATGTCCACGAATCCCATCCACGAGATCAACGAGCTCGACTTCGACGCCGAGGTGCTGGAGGCCGGGGTGCCGGTCCTCGTCGAGTTCACCGCGGAGTGGTGCCCGCCGTGCCGCGCGCTCGCGCCGATCCTGCACAAGGTGGCGGAGGAGGGCGCAGGTCGCCTGAAGGTGGTGGCGGTGAACGGCGACCGGAGCCCGGCGCTCGCCCGCCGCTTCGGCATCCGCGGGCTCCCCACGGTCGTCGCGTTCGCCGGGGGCAAGGAGGTGGCGCGCCACGTGGGGCTGACCACGAAGGAGAAGCTCCTGAAGCTGGTCGAGGGGCGAGAGCTCTCCGCGGGGGCGCGGCGAGACCGGGCGGCGCCCTCGCCGCTCTGAGGGCGTCTCGCCGAGGACGTCTCGCCGGTGCTCCCCTGGCCTGGCGGCGGCGCGGCGGCTCGGCCCGATCCTGCCGCGGCGGCTCGGCCCGCGATCTGGCTCGTTCCGGGGGCCGCGCCGGCGGCGCGCCCCGCCCGCGTTCTACCGTCGTTGCCGGTCGCGCGGTCGATGCGTACCGCGCTGCCCCTGGTTGTCCCGCTGCCCCTCGGCGGCGGGGAAGCTGACCCGGCGCGTCGCCTGCTCGGTTGCGGAGACCTCGAACGGCCCGACCGGCTGCGGTTCGCTGACCGGCCTACCGTTCTCGTCGACGAGCGTGATCGTCCCGACGTAGTCAGCGGCGGTGACCTGGACGCTCGTGTCGAACCGCTCGCACGGGACCACCTGCCTGGTGACCTGGTTGTTCTTCGCGTCGATGAGCATCAGCTCGACCGCGCTCGCGCCGTACGCCTTGCATTGAGAGGCGTCGGTCTTGTCCTCGATCGACCACTGGACGGTGACGAATCCCATCTTTTCGGGCTCTGTCTCCCCCGGCCGTGTCTCTCCAGGCTCCGTCTCGTCGCTCGTGTTGTGCATGCACGCGACCATCATCGCTGCGCATGCGCATAGCCCTGCCACAGAGTAGATACTTCGCATTCTCAACCTCGC
Organism: Sorangium sp. So ce296; assembly: GCF_051529605.1. NCBI lineage: Bacteria > Pseudomonadati > Myxococcota > Polyangiales > Polyangiaceae > Sorangium > Sorangium sp. So ce296. Next base: position 10,264,449 of record NZ_CP150325.1, on the reverse strand, counting down.
TGTGCTCGGCGCAGATCCCGGCGCCGCGCTCCGCGCCAGCAACGCGGGTGCCACGCTGGTCTCGCGGCGCGGCGGCGAGCGACGAGAGCTCGCCCGCCGGGCGTGAGCCGCGGTTCTGCCCGCGTGGCTGCGCGCCGGCGCGCAGGGCCACACCATCGGGCCGGCGGGCGCGGGGCTCGGCGGGGAGGGCGCGCTCCTTCCCATGCGGCCGGTCGCCCGAGCGTCGCCCTGGGCCGGCCGCCGCGGCTACCCGGGTGGACGGCTCAGGTAGACACGCGTGCGGCCGGGGAACCGCTGAAAGTTGGTGCCCATATCGCCGACGACGGCGCGCGCGATCAGCTTCTCCACGAGGGCGCTCGACAGCGTGTCCATCTGCGGGTGCGAGAGCTCCAGGCGGCACAGCGTCGACGCGCACGCGAGCGCGGTCACCTGCACTTCCCGCGGCAGCGCCTCGCGCAGCTTCGCGCCGAGCTCCTCCTCCGCCTCGGCGCGCCAGCGTGGATCCGGAGGCTCCCTCTCCACCCGATCGCTGAGCTCCTGATAGAAAGCATCCATCGCCCGCGCCCGCGCGGCCGGATCCTCTCCGGCGGAAGGTCCACCCGGCCCGGCCGCCGCGAGGGTGGCCCGATCGACCGTACGCAGCCGATGCTCGACGTACCCCACCGCGCCGATCGAGCAGGCGACGGCCACGAGGCTCAGCATAGTTGAGTAGCGCACGGCCTTGCCAGACGGTGAAGGATTAGAACACACGAACGGAGCGAACACCCGACTGAGTGTTGCCGCTCGTGCCGCCCAGCACCGGCGGAAGCACGCACTCGACCACGTAGCTGTTCGACGCCGAGCCGGTGCCGATGTTGACGCTGAAATTCAGCGTCGTGACGCCGGTGAACACCCCCGTCGTGCTCGCGAAGGGGGTCGTCCCCAGCACGTTCCCCGACCCGTCATAGACGCGGCCTCGGCACGACATGACGCCCAGAACCCCATCGTCCGTCTGATCGTCCACGACAGCAGAGAAATTGATCGTCCCCGATCCGAGGTTCGCCTCGATCGGCACCGGGCACAGCAAGGAGGCGCCCTGAAAACCGTAGGTCCCGCTCAGCAGGTGGCTCGTGACCTCCTCGTCCGTCCCATACTGAGGCTGGCAGATCGATCCGTGCACCGCGGCGTCGGACGTCGTCGTCGCGAGCACCGCCCCGACGAGGAGCGACCCCGCGAAGAGCACCCTCGGCAACGTCAAACGAGCCGAAAAACCGGCACACCGCTCCCTCAACGCGCGCATTCTCGCCATGGAGATACCCCTCATTCCACAATCCAAAGAGTGGACCACGAATCGGTGGCGGACCGACCCCCGCGAGCCTGCAGAGCGCCCGCAGGAGGACCGAGCACCGGGCTCCTCGCGACGGCCTAGACCCTCCGGCCGTCCTCGACTCGCGCTGACGGTCTAGCGCGAGCTCCTATCTACGTCAAGCCGACAACATGAATGCTTCGATCATGAACCATCATGTCACGCTCGCATCGTGACATGTCACGCTCGCATCGTGACATGTCACGCTCGCAGACCGATTCGTCACGTGACATCTCACGATCGCCGTTCGCGGACATGGGCTCGGCGTTGCGCTCGCCGCCTGCGACAGCGCCATTTTCCCCCAGCGATGGACGTATCCAGCTCGGCGGAAGTTGCCGCCCACGCGCGTCGACGCGCGCGGCGATGAGCCATCCGCTCGCCGCTCCGGCCCGCGATCAGCCGGCCTCGATCACCGCGCCGCGCAGATCAGCGGAAGTCGTCGATGTTCATGTTGAATCGCCGGATCCACCGGTGCACCTGCGCGCGATCTCTCCCGAGCTCGCGCGCCACCGCGGCGACGTTCCCCCGCCGCTGCACCAGGAGCTCCCGCAGCACCTTCTCGTCCGGGGAGATCCTCGGCGGCAGCGTCGCCCTCGGCGCGTACGCCCCCTCGCCTGCAGGCATCGGCGCCTCGTCCGGGATCGGCGTGGCGCGGGCCTCGTCCGAAGGCGGCGGCTGCGACGCCGAGCTCCGGGCCCCGTAGCCCCGCATCGTGCGCCGGATCTCGTCGCTGAGGTCCTCGACGTCGAGCTCGGCGCCGCGATCCCTCGCGGCCCAGCGCTTGATCAGCGCCTCGAGCTCCCGCACGTTGTAGGGGAAATCGTGGTGGAGCAGGCCCGCCATGAACGCCATGCTGGGCCGCGCCACGGGCCGACCGTGGCGCCTCGCGAGCGCGATGCACAGCGAGAAGATGTCTTCCTTGCGCTCGCGCAAGGGCGGGAGGGTGATGCGGAGCTCGTTCAGGCGAGCGAACAGGTCGGCGCGGAAGGCGCCCGTCTGCTGGAGCGCGTCGAGATCGCGGTGGGTCGCGGCGACGATCCGCACGTCGACCTGCTCGGGCTGCGACGCGCCGAGCGGCGTGATCTCCTTCGACTGGATCACCCGGAGGAGCTTCGCCTGGGCTTCGAGCGGCATATCCCCGATCTCGTCGAGCAGGAGCGTGCCCTGGTGGGCCGCGCGGAGGATGCCGAGCCGGTCGCGGTCGGCGCCCGAGAAGGCGCCGCGCTGGTGCCCGAAGAGCTCCCCCTCGATGAGCGCGGCGGGGATCGCCGCGCAGTTGACGGCCTGGAGCGGCCCGCGCCTGCCGCTCCAGTCGTGGAGCTGCTCGGCGAAGATCTCCTTTCCGGTCCCGCTCTCGCCGAGGATCAGCACCGACAGCTCGCTGCGCGCGATCTCGCGCAGGCTCCCGGCGAGGCGCTGGCTCTGGTAGCCGCCGACGATCCGGCTCGTCGAGGCGCGCGGCCGAGCCCCCGCCGGCGCGTCCGGATCGTCGAAATACGCGCCGTCGATGCGGTAGTGCGCGTAGCTCTCGGCGTCGCTCTCGACGAACTTGAAGATGGCGTCGCCGATCCGGATCTCGTCGAGGTGCGCGAGGACGGCCTCGGCGACGAACTCGCCGTTGTGCAGCGTGCCGTTGCGGCCGCCGAGATCGAGGAGCTGCCAGACGCCCCCGCGCCGCTCGATGCGGGCGTGGTGGCGCGACGCGGTGCGCGTCGGTATGTAGATGTCCGCGCTCGGGTCGCGGCCGAGGACCGAGCCCGACTCGGAGAGGCTGTACGCCGGGCGAAACTGCTCGTAATTGGGCGCATAGAGCAGCACGATGCCTGCCCCCGAGCTCACCCGCCCGGCGGTCGGCGCGCCGAGTCGCATCGATGCCGTGGTGTTCAACGTCGTTGTCGATGCGCTTCTGTCGCCGGACATCGTGTGGGCCATGCTACCAAACATCCTCCGCGCGGCGCAGGCTTTGTTCCGTTCACACCAGCTCTCGTCGCGTCGGATCCGTGCCTTCCGTGCGACACCGCTCGCGCGGGACACGTTTTGCTACATCGACGCACAGGACCGGGGCCGCCAGGTCTTCCGGGCGGCCCCGCTGGCGGGAACGGTCGACGTCTTTCTCGACGTTCACTTTCCTTGATAAAGGCTCGCCCCCCGGGCCATCCAGGGAGGGCCGCGGGCGTCGCTGCCTCGGCCCCTCCGGATGACCCTCCAGCAGATTTTCGAAGAGAACGCGGCCTACGTGTGGCGCGTGCTGCGAAGGCTCGGCGTTCGCGACGCCGACGTCGAGGATGTCTGCCAAGAGGTGTTCCTCGTGGTCCACCGGAAGCTCGACACCTTCGATGGCAGCTCGGCGCTGCGCACATGGCTCTACGGCATCTGCCTGCGGCTCGCGTCGGAGTACCGGCGGCGGCCGCACCGGAGGCGCGAGGAGGTGGCGGGCACCGTCCCCGAGCAGATCATGGCGGCGCCTCAGGACGAGACGCTCGACCGCCGCCGCGCGCTCGATCGGCTCGACGCGGCGCTCGATCAGCTCGACGACGACAAGCGCGCCGTGTTCGTCCTGTACGAGATCGAGCAGATGCCGATGGCGGAGATCGCGCAGGCGGCGGGGTGTCCGCTGCAGACGGCGTACTCGCGGCTGCGCGCGGCGCGGGCGCAGATCGAGGCGACGATGCGCCGGCAGGAGCTCGTCGCGGCGCCGGCCGAGGCCGCGCGGATGACCGCGAGGAGCAGCGCATGAGCGACGAGCTTCCCAGGTTGATCGACGCGGACGGCAGCCCGGACGCGCTCCGGCGCGGCCTCGAGGCCGCGCGGCGCGACGGGCCGGACGAGGCCCGGCTGGCGCGGCTCGCGGCGCGGCTCCCGCTCGGGGGGCCAGGCCCGTCGGGCGGCTCCGCCGCGCCGTCGGGCAGCTCCGCCGCGCCGTCGGGCAGCTCGGCGTCGCCGTCGGGCGGCTCGGCCGCGCCGTCGGGGCTCGCTCCAACCGTGGCCGCCGCGCCGCCGACGGTCCTCTCCGGCCTGGCGATCGGCGCGGCCGTGGGCGCCGTGCTCGTCGGGGCCGTATGGCTCATGCCGTCGCGCTCGCAACCGCCGCCCGGGCCGCCCCGCGCCGCGGCGGTCGCGACCGCGCCGAAAGCGGCGCCCATCGCCGCCCCCGTCGCGGAAGCGCCGGCGGTCCCCGCGGACGCCCCCCCTGCGGCGCCGCCGGCGCGCGGGCTCGATCCGGAGCCGCCGCGCCCTCCGGCGAGCGCGCCGGCGCCCCCGCGCGCGCCCGCCCCGGCGACCGACGCGAAGGTCGCGGGGGACCCGGCGCAGGCGGCGCTGCCCGACGCCGAGACGGAGACCGGCCTGCTGCAGCGCGCGCAGGACGCGCTCGGCGCGCGCCCCGCCGAGGCGCTCGCGCTCACCGACGTCCACCGCGCGCGCTTCCCGAGCGGCGCGCTCTCCCAGGAGCGCGAGGTGATCGCGATCGGCGCCTTGAAGGCGCTCGGCCGCGGCGGCGAGGCGCGCGCCCGCGCGGATCGCTTCGTCGCGGAGCACCCGAGCTCGGCCTACCGCCGCCGGATCGAGGTCCTCGTGCCGGAGCTGAGGAGCGACCCGCGATGACGGCGGGCCCGCCCGCAGAAGACGCTTGAAATCCGGGAGCAACCTGGACATGTTCGCCGCGGCTGGACGCGAGCGGCGCCCCGCGACGGCTGCGCCGGGCCGGAAGGATCGCGCCCGGGAAGGCATCACCGTTCATGCGCACGCCCGAGAACGCTCGCGAGAGCCGCCGTGAAGCGGCCTTGGGCGTCGTTTACGGCATCGCCGCCTACAGCGCCTGGGGCGTCGTCCCCGTCTTCTGGAAGCAGCTCCGCCACGTCGGCGCGGTCGAGATCCTGGCCCACCGCACGGTGTGGAGCTTGCTCGCGTTCGCGGCGCTCACGCTGGCCACGGGGCAGCTCCGCGCGCTCGGCGCGGCGCTCCGCGACCGGCGCGTCGTCGGGGCCATGGCGGCGACCGGCGCGCTCGTCTCGGCGAACTGGGTCCTCTTCATCTACGCCGTCGCGGTGGGGCGCGTGCTCGACGCGAGCCTCGGCTACTTCATCAACCCGCTGCTCAGCGTGCTCCTCGGCATGGTCTTCCTGCGCGAGCGGCCGCGCCCGGCGCAGTGGATCGCGCTCGGCCTCGCCGCCGCGGGCGTCGTACACCTCGCCGCGCGCGCCGGCTCGGTCCCCTGGATCGCGCTCGCCCTGGCCGGGACGTTCGGTGTCTACGGCCTGCTGCGGAAGGTCGTCGCCGTCAACGCGCTCCCGGGCTCCACGCTGGAGACCCTGTTCGTCGCCCCGCTCGGCGCGGCTTACCTGGCCACCCTCCACGCCCAGGGCGCCGGCGCCATGGGCCGCGTGGATCTCCGCACCGACCTCCTCCTCGCCGCCACCGGCATCATCACCGCGCTGCCGCTCGTCTGGTTCACGAACGCGGCGCGACGCCTGTCGCTCACCACCCTCGGCTTCCTCCAGTACCTCGCGCCCAGCGGTCAGTTCCTGCTGGCCGTGCTGGTCTATGGCGAGCCGTTCACGGCCACCCAGGCCGTGAGCTTCGCCTGCATCTGGACCGGGCTCGCCGTGTTCAGCGCCGACGCCGCGCTGCGCGCCCGCCGCGCGTGATCTCGCGGCCCTGACCTGCCGGCCGATCGCGCGCGCGCTGATCGTCCCAGGCTCAGGCCAGCTGCGGCCGACCGAGACGCGCGCAGTCCGTACCGCGCGATCGTCGGCGAGTTCGCCCCGGTCGTGCGACTCGTGTCCTGGATCCGGTCCTCCGTGGGACAGCGCATTTTCCTGAGCCGCGCCGGGCGCCCGCGAACGACTCTGCTGGATGTCCTGTCACCCGCAAGCGGCGGGCGCTGTCCGCCTCCGGAGGAGCGATGTCGATGAGCTGGATCCCTTTTCACCCCGCCTTCTCGACCTTCAATCGCGTAGCCGTGACTGCAGGAGCGGCGCTCCTCGGCGTCGGCTGCATCGCCGAGCCGGACCTCGCCGGCGCCGAGGCTGTGGACGACACCGCGGAGAGCTTCGAGGCCTTCGCCGCGACGGTGTACCGCGAACCGGAGAGCGGCCTGTACATCGTCGACGGTGACACGCCCCTCCAGGATGAGCTCGAGCTCCGCCGGTTCTTCGACCGGCACGTACGCGACGGGGCGCTCATCGTGCATCAGGTGAGCGGCGTCGACGCGAGATGGAACGACGTGGAGAAGCTGAACATCACCTACTGTGTCAGCACGAGCTTCAACGCCCATTACGACGCCGTGGTCGAGGCCATGACCGACGCAGCGGGCGCCTGGGAGCAGGCGGCGCAGGTCGACTTCGTGCACGTCAGCGCGGAGGACGCGCGCTGCAGGGCCAGCAACAACAACGTCGTGTTCGACGTCCGACCGGTCCGCTCCGGGAAGTACCTCGCCCGCTCGTTCTTTCCGAGCTTCTCGCGCGCCGATCGCAATGTCCTGATCGACGCGTCGTCGTTCGACACGGCCCCGCCGCTCACGCTGGCGGGCATCCTGCGCCACGAGCTCGGCCACGCGCTGGGCTTCCGCCACGAGCACACGCGACCCGAGTCCGGCACGTGCTTCGAGGACAACAGCTGGCGCGCGCTCACGACGTACGACTCGAGCTCGGTCATGCATTATCCGCACTGCAACGGGACGAACACGTGGGCGCTCACGCTGACCCAGAAGGACAAGGACGGCGCCGCGCTGCTCTACGGGCCCTGAGCAGGACGAGCCTGGGCGGCTCGCGACTAGGCGCCGGCTCCGGCGGAGAGCAGGCCCTCGCTCAGGCGCCGCTCCACCGCGAGATCCACGGTCGTCACGACGTCGCCGGGGTCGGCGACCGTCGCGCCTTCGACGTCACGTCGCCCGGCGCGAGGCGCCGCCAGAACGGCAGCATGTGCTCGCTCGCGACCTCCTCCAGGAAGGCGCCCACGCGGGCCAGATCGGGGATCGGCATCGCGGCAAGATACGTCCCCTGATATTGTCCGCTCCAGGCAAAGCGGCACGAGGATCGCCTTGCGACGCCGGCGGCAGCGCTCCCCCTCCCTCCCCGCGCGCGAGGCGAGCGCCCGCCGCGCCGCGACCCGAGGGCAGACGATGAGCTCCGAACCGACCGCACCGATCGCCGACCTCTCGCAGATCCCGGCGCACATCGCCGGCCCCGCGGCCTGGTACGGCCCCGCGATGGCGCGGGGCGACGGCTGGATCGAGCACCTCACGCCCGCGGAGGTCGAGGAGGTCGAGGCCGCCGTCCGCCGCTTCGGCGAGACGGGCGCCGATCCGGCGCAGATCCGCGGCGAGGACTTCCCGCTGCCCTCGCTCGCCGCGCGCCTCCGCCGCGTGCTCGACGAGGTGCTCGACGGCCGCGGCTTCGCCCTGCTCCGCGGGCTGCGCGGCCGCTGGCTCGACCGCGGCGGCCGCGACGACCTGCGCGCGGCCGCGATCGCGTTCCTCGGCATCGGCAGCCACCTCGGGAGCGCGCGCTCGCAGAACGCGCGCGGGCACGTCCTCGGTCACGTCAAGGACCTCGGCCTGTCGAGCCAGGACCCGAGCGTGCGCGTCTACCAGACGCGCGAGCGGCAGACGTTCCACACCGACTCGTGCGACGTCGTGGCGCTGCTCTGCCTCCGGACCGCGCGGGCGGGCGGGCTCTCGGCCCTGGTCAGCTCGATCACGCTGTACAACGAGATGCGGCGCGCGCGCCCGGACCTCGTGGAGGCGCTGTTCGCGCCGATCGAGACCGATCGCCGCGGCGAGGTGCCGGCGGGCGAGAGGCCGTATTTCCGCATCCCCGTGCTCAACTGGCACGCTGGGCTCCTGTCCGCGATCTACCAGCGACAGTACATCGAGTCGGCGCGCCGCTTTCCCGACGTCCCGCCGCTCACGGCGCGTCAGGTCGAGGCGCTCGACCTGTTCGACGCGCTCGCCAACGACCCGGCGCTCCACATGACCATGGAGCTCCGCCCGGGCGACATCCAGCTCGTGCACAACCACACGCTGCTGCACGATCGCACGGCGTTCGAGGACTGGCCGGAGCCGGATCGCAAGCGGCACCTGCTGCGCCTGTGGCTCGCTCCGCCCGGGGCGCGGCCGCTGCCGCCGGTGTTCCGCGAGCGCTTCGGCTCGCTCACCCCCGGCGACCGCGGGGGCATCGTGGTGCCGGGCGCGCGCCTCCACGCGCCGCTCGCGCCTGCGTGAGCGGTCGCGCGCACGCGGGCCCGCCGCGTGCGCGCGCTGCTCGCTCAGGGCGCCTGCGCTCCGCGAGGCAGCTCACTACCGCGTCACGACCGCGCGCGCGTTGCCTGCCCAGGGTGCCTGCTCCGCGAGGCAGCTCACCGCCGCGTGCGCACGCCGCGCCCACACGGCGCCGGCATGCGCCTCGCAGCCCTCTTCCCCATGGCTCCCTTGCCTCCGGCCCGAGCGGCAGAGGAATGCTCCGGCGGCGACCCCGGGCCCGCGCCGGTCGGCGGGGCGCTCGTCCCGGTCGCTCCGCCCGCCGCCCTGAACGCGCCCGCCGCCCGCCGCGCGCGGTGGAGGGCGCTGCTCCACGCGGCGCTCGCGGCCTTCGGTCTGGCCGCCCTGGCCGCGCTCATCCGCCATGTCGGTGCGGCGGAGATGCTCGCCGCGGTGATCCGCGCCGCGCCGTTCTTGCCGTTCCTGGTCGCGCTGGAGGCGGCGCGCGTCGGCTGCGAGGCGCTCGCGACCGGCGTGCTCTGCGCCCCGCGGCGCGTCCCGACCGCCGAGCTCCTTCGCATCCACGCGGTCACCTACCCGGTCATGGCGCTGATGCCGGCCGGCCGCGCCGCGGGCGAGGCGGTCAAGGCCGCGCTGCTCTCCCCCTACGTGGGCGCCCCGCGCGCGGCGGCGATCGCCGCGGCGAACCAGTCGCTCGCGCTCCTGGGCGCGGCGCCGCTGTCGCTCCTCGCGGCCGCGGCGCTCTTCCGGATCGGCGGCGGCGCCTCCCCGTTCGCCCTCGGCGTGCTCGCGCACGCCGCGCTCCTCGTCGCGAGCGGCCTCGGCGTCGCCTTCGCGGCGCGGCAGCGCGCCGCGTCGGCGTGGATCACCCGGCGGTTCGCCCGCGCCGGCCAGCTCACCGCCGCCTTCCAGGAGGCGGTCCGCGAGCGCGCACCCGTCCCGGCGTGGCCGTTCGCCGCCTGCGTCGCGGGCCGCGCGCTCCAGGCGGCGCAGTACGCCGTGCTCCTCGCCGCCGTCGGCGCCGAGAGCGGCCCCCTCCGCGCGCTCGCCGCGTACGGCGTGGGCGCGGCGGGCACGGCGGCCGGCGACCTCATCCCGGGGCAGATCGGCGCCACCGACGGCGCCTTCACGCTCGCCGCCCCGCTGCTCGGGCTCACCGCGAGCTCCGCCATCGCGGTGTCGCTGCTCGTGCACCTGCTCCAGGCGGCGTTCGCGCTCGCGGGGATCGCCGCCGCGCTGGCGTGGCGGCGCAGCCCGCCGGGGCGGTGAGCCGGGCTCGGGTGGGCCAAGGGAGGTCGCGCGCGCCTCCGGCGGGCGCTCAGCGGCGCTCGCGCTTGAGGCGCGTGAGCTCGGCGAGGGCCTCGGCCAGCCGCCGCTCGGCCGCGTCGGCGCGCTGCCGCTCCTCGTCGGCGCGCTGCCGCTCCTTGTCGGCGCGCTGCCGCTCCTCGTCGAGCCGCCGTCTCTCCTCATCGAGCCGCCGTCTCTCCTCATCGAGCCGCCGTCTCTCCTCATCGAGCCGCCGTCTCTCCTCATCGAGCCGCAGCTCGGTCCGCTCGATGCGCGCCTCGAGGTCGCCCACCATCGTGCCGAGCCTGTCGAGCAGCTCGCGCGTCTCCGGCAGCGCATCTTGCCCGTGAAAGAAGCGCAGCCGATCGCCGTCCAGGCCGAGGTCCAGGGCGAGCACCGCGCTCGAGAGCCGCCCCTCCTGCGGGACGATCGGCTGGTAGCGCCCGCTGCCCTGGACGAGCCGGAACCCGCGGAGCTGGCGGCGGCGCCGGTCGAAGACGAAGTACTCGGAGATGCCCAGCGACGCGTAGCGGGTGACGTTGTCCTCGAGATCCTTCTTGCTCTTTCCTCTCCAGAGGATCTCCAGCGCAAAGTCGACGCCCTTGCCCTCGGCGCTCACGGACCAGTGGGCCCGCTCCTTCACCTCCACGTCGAGCACGGCGATGAGATCCGGCGCGAACATCCGCTCTGCCGGGTAATAGACCGGCAGCTCGCACGCGAGGTACACGCACCGCCCGATGCGCTGGAAATACCCGCCCAGCGTGTCCCGGGCCGCCACCTTCGGGTTGAAGTGGAAGTCGCCTTCGGGAGGGCTCGCCTCCGAGACCTCGAACTCCGACGGGAGCGTGTCGAGGACCCACTGCCGCTCCTCCGGCGTCATGCGATCCCAGAGCTCCTGCGGGGGAGCCCGAGGATCGTCGGGGTCGATCTCCCAGGACGTCGGCGCGCGCTGCATGGTCCGAATCATAGCGAGCCCGCGCGGGCGCGACCAGCCAGGGGCTGGCAGCCCCGCGCGCGAGCCACGCGATGGAAGCAGGCCGCCGTTCGGAAGGACGCCGCTCGCCGGCTTCGGGCCCGCAGCGCCGTGCAGCCGCGCGCGCTCGAGGATCTGTAGACGCCGCAGAAGCGACACGTGCGCGTCCGAGGATGCCTCCGGTGCAGAGGCGTTTCCAGTGGAGGGACGGCCGAACAGCGACCTTCTCGGGGAGCTGCAATGGTGCCTCGAGGGCTTCCTCGATTATCCGTTCTCGCCGGAGACGGATCACGCAGAGCGCGTCCTCACGGCGCTGCGCGCGTGGGGGCAGCGGGCGTTCCAGGCGCTGGCGCTCGAGATCAATGAGAAGCACGGCGACGAGCGCGGTGCGGGGGTACCTATCACTAGCTCGGGATCGTCGCGCAGGAGCGCCGGCTGCAAACCCACGTGCGCTTCGAGCGGGACCTGGAAGGTGCTGGTCGATAAGCCGAGCGTGATGCCACGCAGGCGCTCCGCGCGCACTCAGCCGCGCTCACGCCTGAGGCACTCCAGCTCGGCCAGAGCCTCGGCCAACCTCCGCTCGGCCTCGTCGGCGCGCTGCCGCTCCTCATCGAGCCGCTGCTCCGCCTCTTCACGCAACGCCATGAGGTCGTTCACCATCGCGCCGAGCCTGGCGAGCACCTCGCGCGGCTCCGGCAGACGGGCCAGCGCGTGGTAGAAGCACAGCCGGTCACCCTCCAGGCCCAGGTCCAGGTCGAGCACGGCGCTCGCGAGCAGGCCCCCCTTCCGGGCGATCGGCTCGTAGCGCGCGCTGCCCTGGGCGAGCCGGAAGCCGCGCAGCTGGCGGCGCCGGCGATCGAAGACGAAGTACTCGGGGATCCCGAGCGACGCGTAGCGGACGGCGAGGTTCTCGAGCTCCTCCTGGCTCCGCTCGTTCCAGAGGATCTCCAGCGCCAGCTCGGCCCCCTTGCCCTCCGCGCTCACGGACCAGCAGGCGCGTTCCTTCACCTCGACGTCGCGCACCGCGATGAGATCCGGCGCGACCATGCGCCCTGCCGGGTAGTAGACCGGCAGCTCGCACGCGAGGTACACGCGCTTGCCGATGCTCTGGAAGTATCCGCCCAGCGTGTCCCGGGCCGCCAGCTTGGCGTTGAAGTGGAAGTCGCCCTCGGGCGGGCTCGCCTCGGAGATCTCGAGCTCCGACGGGAGCGCATCGACGACGCGCTGCCGCTCCTCCGGGGTCATCCGGTCCCAGATCTCCTGCGGCGGGGCCCGCGGGTCGTCGGGGTCGATCACCCAGGATACCGGCGCGCGCTCCATGGCCCGAGCATAGCGAGCCCGCGCACGCGCCACCACGGCACGCGCCCGGCCTGGTAGGCGCTCGGGCTCGGCCCGTCGGGGCGTTCGAGGGCCGCGCCGAGCAAGCGCCGCGCTCCCCCACTCGCGCGGCCTTGCGCCAGGAGGGGTCCGGCACCTCCGCGCGTGCTCTGCACTGCGTCCCGGGAGGGGTCCGGCACCCCCGCCAGCGCTCTGCATTGCGGTCCGAAGGGGTCCGGCACCCCCTTCTGGCACAAAGAGGAGGGGGTACGCGGGGTCGTTGGCACAGAAAATCCTCAAAAAACGCGTTTTCTGGCACAATCTTGCCCTGAAAATCGCTCCGCCGAGCGTTCTCGAGGGGTCCGGACCCCGGTGTGTCGCAATGCATTGCGTTTGTGCCGGTGCCGGACCCCCCCTCCCCTGGCACAGAACAACGCCGTTCTGGCACAGAACCAGGGCGCGCTGCTCCGTCCGGAGACCGCCCGCGGCGTCGGTACCCCAACCTGGGTCGGCTCCCCAACCTCCCTGGCACAAAACAACGCCGTTCTGGCACAGAACCAGGGCGCGCTGCTCCGTCCGGAGGCCGCCCGCGGCGTCGGCAGCACCCCAACCTGGGTCGGTACCTCAACCTGGGTCGGCTCCCCAACCTGGGTCGGCTCCCCAACCTGGGTCGGCTCCCCAACCTGGGTCGGCTCCCCAACCTGGGTCGGCTCCCCAACCTGGGTCGGTACCCCAACCCGGGTCGGCTCCCCCGCGGGACGGCTCCTTCACCCGGCCGTCCGCCCCCTCGTCCCTCGACCGTCCGCTCCCCCATCCCTCCACCGGCCGCCCGGCGGCGGCCTCCCTCCCGCGCCTCCCGGCGGGGCGGCGCGCGCGACCGCGCCAGATCGCTGGCCACCCTCCGGGGGTTCGTCCTAGGGTGTGCACGTCATGACGGAAAAGACCGGCGGCCCTGGACGGGACGTGCTCACCCAGAAGGAGGCCGAGGAGCGCGCCGCGCGCATCGGCAACGCGCGCTACGAGCTCTCCCTCGACCTGTCGCGCGGCGACAGCGGCTACCGCGGCGAGGCGATCGCCTACTTCGACGTCCGCGGCAGCGGCGACACCTTCATCGACTTCCGCGGCCGGCGCATCGAGCGCCTCGAGATCAACGGCGTCCCGGTCGAGCCCGAGTGGTCCGACTGCCGCATCCGCCTCCCGGGGAAGCTGCTCGACCCGGAGACGCGCGTGCGCGTCGTCTACGAGAACGACTACGACCATACCGGCGACGGCTTCCACCACTTCCGCGACCCGGAGGACGGCGAGGACTACCTCTACTCGGACCTCGAGCCGTTCAGCGCCCACCGCCTGTTCCCCTGCTTCGACCAGCCGGACATCAAGGCGAGCTACCGCCTCTCCGTCACCGCGCCCGAGGACTGGGAGGTCATCGGCAACGCCCGCATCCGCCGCACCATCGGCGCCGGCCTGGGGCGCTCGACGCGCGTGTTCGAGGAGACGACCCGGTTCAGCACCTACATCTTCGCGCTGATCGCCGGCCCCTACAGCGGCGTCCGCGACGAGCACCGCGGCATCCCGCTCGGGCTCTACTGCCGCAGATCGCTCGAGAAGCACCTCGACCCGGACGAGCTCTTCACGATCACCAAGCAGGGCTTCGACTTCTACCCCGAGTTCTTCGACTACCCGTACCCCTTCACCAAGTACGACCAGGTCTTCGTCCCGGAGTTCAACGCCGGCGCCATGGAGAACGCCGGCGCCGTGACCCACAGCGAGCGGATGATCTTCCGCGACCCGCCGACCGACCACCAGCGCCTCACGCGCGCGGAGGTCTTCCTCCACGAGATGGCCCACATGTGGTTCGGCAACCTCGTGACCATGCGGTGGTGGAACGATCTCTGGCTCAACGAGAGCTTCGCCACGTACATGGCCTTCCTCGCCATGGAGCAGGCGACCCGGTTCCAGCCGGCCGTGTGGAAGGCGTTCAACGTCATGAAGAGCTGGGCCTACCGGCAAGACCAGCTCGTGACGACGCACCCCATCGCCGGGGAGCTCGCGGACACCGAGCACACGTTCCTGAACTTCGACGGCATCACCTACGGCAAGGGCGCGGCCGCGATGAAGCAGCTCGTCGCGGCGATCGGCCTGCCCGCCTTCCGCGACGGGATGCGCCGGTACTTCAAGCGCTACCAGTACGGCAACGCGACCCTGCGCGAGTTCCTGTCCGCGCTCGAGGAGGGCTCCGCCCGCGACCTCGGCGCCTGGTCGCGCGTCTGGCTGGAGCAGGCGTCGCTCAACACGCTGACCGCCGAGTGGGAGCCCGACGGCGACCGCATCGGCCGGCTCCGCGTGCTGCAGACGGCCCCCGAGGACTACCCGACCCTCCGGCCGCACCGCATCGACGTGGCGCTCGCGCGCGAGGAGGGCGGCGCGCTCGTCGTCGACGCGGTGCCCGCCGAGATCGACGGCGCGGCCACCGAGGTCGCCGCGGCGCGGGGGCAGCGCGCGCCGCTCTTCGTGTTCCCGAACCACAACGACCTCACGTTCGCCAAGATCGCGCTCGACCCGGGCTCGCTCGCGTTCGTGCGCGAGCACATGGGCCGCGTCGAGGATCCGCTCCTGCGCCAGCTGCTCTGGTCGTCGCTCTGGAGCATGGTGCGCGACCAGAAGCTCGCCTCCCCCGCGTACCTCGCGCTGGTGAGGGACAAGCTGCCCGTCGAGCCCGACCTCTCGCTCGTCGAGCCCGTGCTCTCGAACGCGGTGACGGCCCTCGCGCGCTACGTGCCCGACCCGATGCGCGAGGTCGAGGCGAGCGCGTTCACCGCCCTCGCCCTCGCGGCGCTCCGGGCGGCCCCCCGCGGCGACGCGCAGATCGTGTGGGCGCGGGCGCTCCTCAACGCGGCCTACGCCGCGCCGGATCTCGCCCTGGCCGCGCGCCTCGTGGACGGCGAGATCGAGGTGGAGGGGCTCGAGATCGACCAGGAGATGCGCTGGACGGTCGCCGTGAAGTGGATCGCGCGCGGCATGGCCGGCGCGGACGCGCGGCTCGCGGCCGAGCGCGAGCGCGACCCGTCCGATCGCGGCCAGCGCGCGGCGCTGCGCGCCGAGACGGCGCGCCCGGATCCGGCGGCGAAGGCCGCGGCGTGGGAGCGCTTCCACGAGGGCGGGTACGGCTCGCTGCACCTGACGAGCGCGGCCATGTCGGGCTTCAACTGGTCGTTCCAGCGCGCGCTGCTCGAGCCGTACGCGCAGGGCTTCTTCGAGCGGGTGCAGCAGGTCTTCGAGACCCGGACGCACGAGCTCGCGTCCGCGTATTTCACCCACCTGTTCCCGTCGTACCGCGTCGATCGGGACCTCCTCGCCGCCGCCGAGGCGCGGCTCGCGGCGCTCCAGCGGGCCCCGGACGGCGCGGCGCCGGCGGCGCCGCGGCTGCCGATGCTGGTCCGGATGCTGCGCGAGTCCATCGACGACCTCGCGCGGGCGATCGGCTGCCGGGAGCTCGCGGCGGCGAGCGCGCCCCAGGGCGCCCGCGCGGGGAGCGGCGGCGCCCCGCGCTGAGCGGGCGGCCGGGAGGGCGGCCTCGAGGCGGCGATGATCGTGCAGCTCGGCAAGGCGTCCGTCACGTGGACGCGCGCGGACCTCGAGGCGAAGCTCGCCGGCCACGCGCGCGTGCTCATCGACGTCGGCACCGGCGACGGGCGCTTCGTGTACCGCTCGGCCGGCGCCCACCCGGACACGTACTGCATCGGCGTGGACCCCGCGGGCGAGCGGATGCGCGAGGTGTCGTGGCGCGCCAGCCGCAAGCCCGCCCGCGGCGGCCGGCCGAACGCGCTCTTCGTGGTCGCGTCGGTGCAGGCGCTGCCCGAGGAGCTCGCCGGGCTCGCCCACACCCTGACCCTGAACTTCCCGTGGGCGTCGCTGCTCTCGGCCCTGGTGCTCCCGGAGGCGCCCGTGCTCGAGGCGCTGCGCCGGCTCGTCCGGCCGGGCGGGGAGCTCATCGCGCTGCTCAACCAGAGCGTCTTCGACGACCGGCCCTACGCGGCCCGGCTCGGCCTCCCCGAGCTCTCGGACGCGTGGATCGACGACGCGCTGCGCCCCGCCTACCGCACCGCGGGGTTCGAGATCCGGGCGAGCGAGATCGTGGACGGGGAGGTCCCGCACCAGACGAGCTGGGGGCAGCACCTCACGCTCGCGTCGGGCCGGCGGACGCGGCTGCTCACGGCCGAGGCTATCGGCTGAGGGGCGACGGCCGCGGCGGAGGCGGCGCGCCGTGCGTCGGCCGGTCGACGGGGGCTGCCGGGCTACGCCGACGGGGCCCCGGCCGGCTCGACGCGGACCGGGACGCCGTTCAGCGCGGCGGTGCCCGAGAGCGCGTCGATCGCGCGGTCGTCCGTGAGATCGTTGACGCTCTCGCCGGCGTGCCGCCGCGCCGTCTCGAGCCGGACGCCGTCGCGGCCGTGGCCCCAGCCGTGCGGGGCGCTGACGACGCCGGGCATCACCTCGTCGGTCAGCTCGACCTCGAGGTCGATGCTCCCGACCCGCGAGCGCACCCGGACCTGCTGCCCGGTCGCGATGCCGCGGCGGGCGGCGTCCTCCGGGTGCATGAGCAGCGTGCACCGGTTCCTGCCCTTCACCAGGCGACGGCTGTTGTGCAGCCACGAGTTGTTGCTCCGGAGCTGGCGCCTCCCGATGAGCTGGAGGTCGTACCCCGCCTCGCCCCGCTGCCCCGGCTCGCCCGCCTCCCCCGCCCCGCGCTCCTCGTGGCCGGGCCCCCCGCGCTCCTCGCGGTCGAGCGCCGCGCGCGCCCGCTCGAGATCGGCGACGAGGACCTCCGGCGCGAGCTCGATGCGCCCGGACCGCGTGAACAGCCGCTCGGGCAGGCACGGCACGAGCGGCCCGAGATCCACGCCGTGCGCCTCGCGCTCGAGCCTCCGCAGCGAGAGGCCGCCCGACAGCGGGCGCACGCCGGCGCCATAAGGCCCGAAGCGGAGCGCGGCGTCGAGCAGCCGCGTCGGCGGGAGCACCCGCGACAGGAGGCGCGCCGCGCGGCCGGCGAGCGGCGCCGCGGGCCCGGGCGCCGCGAGGCGCGCCCCGAGCTCGACGAGGATCTGCCAGTCGTGGCGCGCGTCGTCCGCCGGGGCGAACAGCGCGGGGGCGTACTTGGCGGTGTTCCGGACCGCGAGCGCGTGGAACGCGAGGTCGTAGTGGTCGCGCTCCAGGGGGCCGGTCGGCGGCAGGATCACGTGGGCGTGCCGGGTCGTCTCGTTGATGTAGAAGTCGATGCTGGCCATGAAATCGAGGCCGGCCAGCGCTCGATCCAGCGTCCGGCCGTTCGGCGTCGACAGCACCGGGTTGCCCGCCATCGTGAGGAGCGCGCGGACCTGCCCCGGGCCCTCCGTGAGGATCTCCTCGGCGAGCGCGGCGGCGGGGTACTCCCCGGCGAACGCGGGCAGCTGCCGCACGCGGCTGCGGCTCCGGCCGAACTCGCCGCGCTGGCCGAGCAGGTCCTGCATCGCGACGACGTCGACGGCCGGCCGGGCGAACATCGCCCCGCCGGGGCGATCGAGGTTGCCGGTGACGAGGTTGAGCACCGCGATGAGCCACGTGGTGAGCGCGCCGAACTCCTGGAGGCAGGCGCCGATCCGGCCGTAGCAGACGGCCGGGCGCGCCGCGGCGAAGGCGCGCGCGAGCTCGCGGATCTGCGCCGCGGGGATGCCGACCTTCGGGGCGACGCGCTCGGGCGTGAAGTCGCGGACGAGCCGCTCGATGTCGGCGACGCCGTTCATGAAATCGCCGAGCCGGCCCGGCGCGACGAGGCGCTCGGCGAAGAGGGTCGAGAGCAGCCCGAGCATCAGGAAGACGTCGGTCCCGGGGCGGATGAAGTGGTGGCGATCGGCGATCTCGGCGGTCTCGGTGCGCCGCGGGTCGACGACGACGATCGTGCCGCCGCGCGCGCGGATCGCCTTGAGCCGCCGCGGCATGCCGGGCGCCGACATGAGGCTGCCGTTCGAGACGACCGGGTTGGCCCCGACGATGAGCAGGAACGAGGTGCGGTCGATGTCGGGCACGGGGACGAGCATCTGGTGCCCGAAGAGCAGGGTGGAGACGAGGTGGTGCGGCAGCTGGTCGACCGAGTTCGAGGAGAAGCAGCTCCGCGTCCGCAACGCCTGCAGGAACGGGGTGAGGTAGAGGAGCGACGCGTAGTTGTGCGTCCTTGGATTGCCCAGGTAGACCGCGACGGCGTCCCTGCCGTGGCGCCGCTGGACGTCGCGGAGCCGCCCGGCGACCTCGTCGAGGGCGTCGTCCCACGAGATGCGCTGGAAGCCGGAGGCGGTGCGCCGGACCGGAGCCCGGAGGCGATCCGCGTCCTCGTGCAGGTCCTGGAGCGCGAGCGCCTTCGGGCAGATGT
Organism: Sorangium sp. So ce296; assembly: GCF_051529605.1. Taxonomy (NCBI): domain Bacteria; kingdom Pseudomonadati; phylum Myxococcota; order Polyangiales; family Polyangiaceae; genus Sorangium; species Sorangium sp. So ce296. The sequence continues at coordinate 10,245,905 of NZ_CP150325.1, read as the reverse complement.
ACCCTCGGCTGAACGGGTCGCGCTCGTCGCCGCGGATCGAGGTGATCCGGTCGCCGTCGACCTCGATGTCGATCCCGCACATCGCCTCGCAGATGTTGCAGGTGCGGTGGTGCGTGCGCGCGGTCCCGTGGCTCGGCATGGGGCGCGAGGGTATCAGCGCCCGGCGCGGCCCGCGAGCGACGGAGCTCGAGCTGCGCGGGGCGGCGCGGCGCGCGGCGGGGCGAGGCTCGCGCCGGGGCGCGCTCGGGCGACGGCGATCGCTCGCGGCGTCAACCTCGGGTTGACGCTGTGTACAGACGCGCGTGACGGCGAAGGGCGCGGCGCTGGACGGAGGGGCACCGCCGCGCGCGCTTGGCGAGAGGCGCGGCGCTGTCGTAGATCTGCGGCGCGCGCTGGCGAGGTTGCGTGTGGCCCGCGCGTTGCTCGCGTTGCTGAGGCGTGGAGACGACCATGACCGACCGCTATGCCATCATCGGTAACCCGATCGCCCAGGCCAAGTCGCCGGCGCTGCAGACCGCCTTCGCCAAGCAGTGCGGGCAGGACATGGAGTACGGCGCGATCCTCGGCGAGCTGGACGGCTTCGCCGCCGCCGTGCGCGAGTTCCAGGGGAGCGGGGGCAAGGGCATGAACATCACCATGCCCTTCAAGCTCGAGGCCTTCGCGCTGGCCGACGAGCTGACGCCGCGCGGCCGTGCGGCCGGGGCGATCAACATGTTCACCTTCCGGGGCGACGGCACCATCCTCGGCGACAACACCGACGGCGTCGGCATCCTGCGCGACATCACGTACAACCTCGGCCGCGGGCTCATGGGCGCGCGCGTGCTGCTCCTCGGCGCGGGGGGCGCGGTGCGCGGCGCCTTGCTGCCGCTCTTCGAGGAGCGGCCGGCCGAGATCTTCATCGCCAACCGCACCGCCAGCAAGGCGGTGGAGCTCGCCGCCGAGTTCGGCGCGCAGGCGGGCGCCGCCCGGCTCGCCGGCGGCGGCTTCGCCGATATCGTCGGGCGGTTCGACGTGGTCATCAACGGCTCGGCCTCGTCGATGACCAACGAGGTGCCGCCGCTGCCCGACGGCGTGTGGGACGAGAGCTCGCTGGCGTACGACATGGCTTACAAGAAGGAGTCGACCGCGTTCGTGCGGGCGGCGCGCGCGGCCGGCGTGAGGCAGACGGCCGACGGCCTCGGCATGGTGGTCGAGCAGGGCGCCGAGTGCTTCACCCTGTGGCGCGGCGTGCGGCCCGACACCGCGCCGGTGATCGCCGCGCTGCGGGGGGCCTGAGCGGAGGTCGTCTTCCCGGGGGGGCGCTCCGCCGTGCGCAACCTGGGTTGGGTTGCTCCAACCTGGGTCGGTTCCCCCAACCTGGGTCGGTTCCCCCAACCTGGGTCGGTTCCCTCAACCTGGGTCGGTTCCCTCAACCTGGGTCGGTTCCCTCAACCTGGGTCGGTTCCCTCAACCTGGGTCGGTTCCCTCAACCTGGGTCGGTTCCCTCAACCTGGGTCGGTCGCCCCAACCTGGGTCGGTCGCCCCAACCTGGGTCGGTCGCCCCAACCTGGGTCGGGTTGCCGGTGCCGCCCTGGCGCGTCCTGGCACAGAACGCTCACTATACAGCCGCGTAAGTGCCGGAAATCGCACGATTCGAACGCGGCACGCTGCATGCACCTTGGCACGCCCGGCCGCGTCCGACGTGGGCACGTGAGGCCCCGGCGGCCAAGGAGACCCCATGCGCATCCGTTTCCGCTTCGCTTTCATGGTGGGAAGCCTTCTGGCTCTGGCGGCGTGCTCGGGCGGCGCGAGCTCAAGCGACCCGAGCTCGGACGAAGGCGGCGACGGCGAGATCCCGGGCGCCGGCGCCGGCGCTGACGTCGGCGCTTCCGGCTCGGCCGCTGCGGGCGGTGTGTCGGATGGGGGCGACTTCTCCGGCGGCTCCAGCGGCACCGGCGCAGGCGTCGGCGCCGGCGGCGGCACTGGCGTCGGCCCCGGCGCCGGCGGCGGCGGCGGCGGCGCTGGCGGCACCGGCGGCGCTGGCGGCACCGGCGGCGGCAGCGCCGAGCCTGGCACGCTCACCGCGGGCGTCTGGGACGACAACCGCAACTTCGACTTCTTCCTCTCGTACCGGAGCACGCTCTACGCGCAGCAGCTCCCGGGCTTCTTGCCCTTCACCGAGGCCGACCACCAGGCCGCCAACAGCCTCTTCGCGACGCCTCCCGGACCGAAGGAGACGCTCGACGTCTCGCTCATCATCGACACGACCGGCAGCATGGGCGACGAGATCACGTATCTCCAGACGGAGTTCATCGCCCTCTCGGAATCCATCTTCGCCAAGTACCCGAACGCCGCGCAGCGCTGGTCGCTCGTCGTTTATAAAGACACCGAGGACGACTACATCGTTCGGTGGTTCGACTTCCGCGACGATCCCGACGAGTTCCAGGCGAAGCTCGCCGCGCAGGCGGCCGGCGGCGGCGGCGACTTCCCCGAGGCGCCCGACATGGCGCTGTCCAAGGCGGCCGACCTCGCCTGGCGCACCGGCAACGACACCGCGCGCCTCGCCTTCTGGGTGGCGGACGCGCCCCACCACGACGCCAACGCGGGCGCCATGGCAGAGGGGATACGCGCCCTCAAGGACCTCGGCGTGCATGTCTATCCCGTCGCGTCGAGCGGCGTGGATGAGCTCACCGAGATCACCATGCGCTCAGCCGCGCAATTGACGGGCGGCCGATACCTCTTCCTGACGGACGACTCCGGGGTCGGCGGTGCCCACAAGGAGCCGACGATCCCCTGCTACTACGTGACCAAGCTCGATCGCGCGATCCTGCGCATGGTCGACATCGAGCTCTCCGGCGTCCACCGCGAGCCGGTGCCGTCCGAGATCCTCCGCACGGGCGGCGATCCCGAGGACGGCGCGTGCGCGCTCTCGTCCGGCAGCGAGGTGCTCGCGTACTGAGCCGGAGGCCGCGCGTCGCTCGCACGCATCATCCCGCCGCCGCCGCCGCTCGCGGCGCGGCGCGGCGCGGCGGCGCGCTACGGCGACGATGCGCCGTCGAGCGGCAGCTCCATGACCACCTCCGTCCCGTCCATGCGACCGTTGGGGCGGAAGCCCAGGCTGCGGTAGAACCCCTCGGGGCTGCCCGGGCCCGGCACGTACGACAGCAGCAGCGACGAGAAGCGCCCCAGGCGCCGCACGTGCTCGATCACCTGCAGCATCGCCGCCCGGCCGACGCCGCGCCGCTGGAAGCGCTGGTCGACCATGAAGCGCCACACGCCGATCTCGGGCCTCTCCGGCGGCGGGGACGCCATCGACTGGTCTTCCAGCATGACGAAGCCGGCGGGCTCGTCGCCACAGTAGATGGCGCGGTACCAGGCCTCGGGCGCGAAATGCGCCTGGGCGAGCGAGACCGCGTTGCTCGCGACGAAGCCCTTCTGGCCCTCGGCCACGGAGAGCTCGAGGATGGCGCCGAGGTTATCGCGGGTGATCTCGCGCAGGGTAACGGGCGGCGTGGCGTCAGGCATGGCGTCTCCCGGAAGAAGCGAGGCGCCGGCTCGGCTCAGCGCTCGTCGCGCGGCAGGGTACCACGGGGCTCACGAGGGGCGGATCGGCTCCGCGAGCCAGCGAACCAGCGCCTCGGCCTCGAGATCGAGCAGGGCGTCCTCGACCTCGCCCGGACCGAGCGCGCGGGCTCGCTCGACGATCGAGCGCTCCTCCTCGGCCGTCGGTCGTCGCCCGATCCGCCGCGCGAAGAGGCGGCCGAGCAGCTCGGCGATCGCCTTCTCCTCGCCGCGCTCCTCCCCTCGACGCTCTCCTCGCTCCACGCCGCGCTCCTCTCCTCGACGCTCGGCCTCGAGGATCATCTCCCCGATGATCGGCGTGCGACGGAGCAGCCCCTCTTCCTCGTCCTCGACCATCATGATGAGCTCCTTCAGCAGATTATGCCGCCAGGGATCGATCGTCGCCATCACCAGGAGCGCCGTGTAGAGCTCGGCCCGCTCCTCCGCGGTCTTCGCGCCCGCGTGGATCTCCGCGACGACCTCCCGCAGCGCCGCCGCGGTCGCGTTGCGTGCAAGCGGGGCGAACACCAGCCAGAGCACGCTGCCGCGCGCCCGCAGCTCGGCGACCGTGCGCTGGTAGACGGCGTCGATCCGGAAGCGCGCGCCGCTGAACGGTCGCCCCGGCCAGGCGATGCGGCGCTCCGCGGCCTTCGGCAAGCGCCGCCTGCGCCCCGAGAGGACCACGGCGACGCTCTCGATCGGCGGCACCGGCTCGCCGGGGGCTTCGAGACGGAGCGCGGCGAAGAGGAAGCCGAGGTACTCGAAGATGCGATCCGGAACGTCGCCCCGGAGCGCGAAGCAGAACTCGACATGTAACACCCGCGGCTCGCCGCCGACCCGAAGGCGAAGGGCCTTGTCGAGGCGGCGCTCGATGTTCGTGACCTGGCTGTCGAGCCAACCGAGGACCTCGATGGATCCCTCGGGGACCAGGGCGCGCACCAGGTCCTCGGGGCGCCGTCGGGCGAGGTGGCGCAACGTGATGTCGGCGTCTCCCATGCGCGGCGCCCATGGCAGAAGGCGTACCAGCCGCTCGGACGGCTGAAATCAGGGGCTTCCGGGGTCAGGCGCGACGCCGGCCGGGTGGCGGCGCCATGGCGGATGGCGGCCTCTCGAACGGCGCCGCGAGGAGCCCCCCAGACCCGACAACTCCTGGAATACCCCCACCGAGCGGTGTCGTTGTTGCGGGCGCCCGATGAACCCGCGAACACCGACTCTCCTTCTGGCCGCCGCCCTCCTCGCCGCGGCCTGCTCACCCCCCTCCAGGCAACCCGCGCCGGACGAGCGGAATGCCGGAGCCGAGGAGACCGCGACGCCGCCGCCGTCTCCCCCCCAAGCGCCGTCCACGACGCCGCCGTCCGCGAAGCGCCGCGCGGCCCTGCGCGCCGGCGGCGCGCTCGTGCGCGCGCCCCAGGGCGACGCGCTCTACCTGGCCGACGAGGACCACCGCGTCGTCCGCCGCATCCCGCTGCCCGTGGACGTGAGCACACCGCCCGTCGCGATCGCCATGCCAGGGCGCCCCGCGCAGGTCCTCGCGCTCGACGACCGCGTGCTCGTCACGATCCGAGACCCCGGGCTGCTGCTCGTCATGCGCCCGGATCCGACCGCAGGCCTCGCGGAGGTCGCGCGCGTGCCGCTGCCGGCCGACGCCTGGGGGCTGGCCATCACACCGGACGAGCGCACCGCCATCGTCACCAGCGCCTGGACCGCCAAGGTCTCCGCCGTGGATCTCGCGACCGCCTCGACATCATGGTCGATCGACGTCGCGCGCGAGCCCCGCGGCGTCGTGGTCCGCGAGGACGGCGCGGCCGCGTACGTCACGCACCTCACGTCCGCGGCCCTCACCCGGATCGAGCTGCGCTCTCCGCCCAAGGCGCGCTCGATCGCGCTCCCCCCGTCGCCGTACCGCGCCCCTCCGGACGAGCCGCGCGCCGCTTCGCTCGGATACGCGGCCGCGCTCTCCCCGGACGGCCGCCGCCTGTTCGTCGCGCGCCACGCGCTCGGCGCGATCGGCGAGCTCTCGTGGTTCGGCGCCGCCACGGTCGACGCCCTGCAGACGGGCAACGACGAGCCCCTCGCGCCCCGCCGCCGCGAGGGCGCCCCGAGCCGGATCGCGCGGGATTTCGAGCTCGACATCGCCGGCGACCCGGAGCTCGAGGCGCCGAAGACCGAGCTCGCCCCGTTCGTCCAGCCGCGCGCCCTCGTGGTCCGCGAGAGCACCCGCACGCTGCTCGTCGCCAGCGAGGGCACCGACGCCCTGGTGGAGCTCGACGCGCTCTCGATCGATCCGGCGCTCCGGCCCCTCGCCACCTACCGGCTCGGCAGCTCGCCGGCGACCGTCGCCGCGGCGCCGGGATCCGTGGACGCCCTCTCGCGCGACGTCGGCGCCGCGACCCTGTGCGGCGCGCCGAGCGGCGTCGCCCTCTCCGGGGACGAGTCCGTGGCGTGGGTGTACTGCCGCTCGACCGACACGCTCGCCATCGTCCGCCTCGACGAGCACAGGGCGGGCGCGCGCTACGAGCCGGGGCCCGTGCCGTTCATCCGGCTGGCCGAGCCTCCGGTCCTGGAGCACGCCGCCGTCGGCCGGAGGCTCTTCTACAACGCGACCGACTGGCTCACGAGCGGCGGGCTCGGGTGCGCCGGGTGCCACCCCGACGGGCGCGACGACGGCCACGTGTGGCACGAGGTCAGCGGCGGCGACTTCGCCAATTTCTTCGGATCCGCCGACAACCGGCCGATGGAAGGGCTCGCCGGCGGCGTGGCGCGACAGACACCCATGCTCGCGGGGCGCGTCTCGGCCGTGGGCCCTTATGGCTGGAACGCACAGAGCGAGAGCCTGGCCGCGCGCATCCTGGAGGGCTTCGGCCTGCATCGATGGGGGACGGGCGGCGCCAAGGACGGCGCGCTCGGGCTGCGCGCGACCTACCTCGCCAGCTTCCTGCGCGAGGGCCTCGCGCCCCCGCCGCGGGAGGATCGGCCGCTCACGCCGCAGGAGAAGCACGGATTCGCGCTCTTCACGAGCGAGGCGGCCCAGTGCTCCCGCTGCCATGTGCCCGAGACCGAGTACACCGACCGGATGGGCTACCCGATGCCGCGCTTCGTCGCCCAGCCGGGGTTTTACAGGGAGAAGAAGGACCAGGTGTTCAAGACGCCATCGCTGCGCTTCGTCGCCGGGACGGCGCCCTATTACCACGACGGCTCCGCGAGGACGCTCGAGGAGCTCGTCGAGAACAACGAGGATCGCATGGGCCGCACAAGCCACATGTCGAAGAAGGACAAGGCGGCGCTCGTCGCCTTCTTGAGGACGTTATGAAGAAGCTCCTTTGGATCGGGACAGTCCTGCTCGGCGCGCTCGCGCCGGCGCAAGCCGCAGAGCCGCAGAGCGCTCAGACCGCGGCGCCGCCCGGCGCCGTGGCCGCCGCGCCGGACGGCGCCGCGGCCGGACCTCGGGCAGAGACGGGGGCAGCCCTCCCGGACGGGGGAGAGGGCGCGCCGGACGGGGGGGACGGCGCGGCGGCGCCCGAGGCGCGCGCGCTGGAAGAGGCGCCGCCCGCGCCCGAGCGGACGCCGCGGCCCGCGATGGCGGAGTGGGACGACGCCGAGCCGGTGCGGCTCGCGAGGGACAAGAGCGGCGCCGCGTGCAAGGCGCGGATGCGGCGCGAGTGGCTGCGCATCGACTGCACGGCGCCCTCGCTGGCCGCCGTGAGGACGCTCGGAGCGAGCGCCGGCGAGGCGTGGTTCCGGCTGGACCAGAAGAACAGCGAGGAGCTCGCGAGCGGCGTCTCCGTGGTCTTCCCCGTCCGGCGCGGCGACCGGAGGGTGATCGAGATCCTCACGGGCGTGTGGGCGTACCGCGGCCAGCTCGGGATCTCGACCAGCTTCGTGATCTCCGAGCAATGGCTCGACGGCGACGCCGGGCCGCTCGTCAGCGTGCTGTGAGCCCGACGCGGGCCGCGGAGAGCGATCGCGCTCGGACCGGCTTGCCCGGGCGCGCGCGGCGTGCCTTGATCGGGCGCGTGACGACGGGGATCTTCGAGGCGCGTGGGTTGCGTTTCCGGCTCGATCGCGAGGGGGCCGAGGTGAGCGGGGGGCCGGCGCGCCCGGTCCAGGCCAGGATCGAGCCCGACGAGGCAGGCCTCGGCGGCGACGAGCCGCTGGCCGAGCTGCTCGGCCGCCGCCTGTCGGCGCTGCTCGGCGCGCCGGTGAGCGACGAGGAAGGGATCTTCGACCTGGCGGTCGAGCGCGATGGCGCCGTGGTCGCGGCCGTGCAGCTCTCGTGCGGCGAGGACGACGAGGACGTGCTCGAGCTGCTCGGCGAGCGGGCGCCCTCGCTGCCGGTTCGCGCGCTGGTGGAGGCCCTGGTCGAAGCGCTGCGCGGCCCGGGGTGATCGCGCAGCGCCGCTGAGGCCGGATCGCCCGGCCGCAGGCCCCGGGGGCGGTCGAGGCGGCCCCCTTCGCGAGCGCCGCTACGACGCCCCTGCGCCGTGCGCCGCCTCCCGCTCGGTCACCCGGCGGACGGTCTGCGCCGTGGTCTTGTCGTCCTCGCGCTGCGCGATGTCCGACAGGCTGATGATGCCGACCAGCCGTCCGTCAGCGTCCGTGCACAGGACGCGCGACTTGTGGTGCTGCCCCATCAGCTGCTCGGCGCGGTGCACCTCGTCGTCGGGCCGGCACGCGACCACCGCGCGGGTCATGACGTCGCCCGCCTTCGTGCTCAGCGGGCGGCTGTCGGCCAGCACCCGGATGGCGAGATCGCGGTCCGTGAGCGTGCCGAGCACCTTCCCCTCGTCGTCGCACACAGGAAGGAAGCCGACGTTCGCGTCGCGCATCTTGCGCGCGGCCGTCTGGATCGTGTCCGAGGTCATGACGCACTGGATCTCCCTCTTCATGATCTCCTTGCACAGCATGGTTTCCTCCTTCGGCTCCGTTTGCAGCGCTCGGTTGCGTCACCGCGCACACCCGGACCTTAGGAGACCGGCGCCGGCAGGGGATGGAGCAGCGGGATGAATGCGGCGTCAGGCACCGCTTGACGGGGCGGCCGGCTCGGGCGAGCGCCCTGGACCACGCGGCGGCAGCGCCGCGCGCCGCGCCGAGAGGCATACTGGGACGCGAGGCACCATGTCGGAGCGGATCACGAGGGCGGTCATCCGCCGGGCGCAGCCCACGGACGCAGCGACCATCGCGCGCGTCGAGATCGACTCCTGGAGGGCGGCTTACCTCGGCCTCGTTCCGGCGGCCGACCTCAACGCCCTCTCCGTGCGGGCGCGCGAGGCGAGCTGGCAGCGGATCCTGTTCCACGGCGCCGCGACCGGCACGCGGGCCTGGGTGCTCTGCGCCGACGACGCCGCGCTCGGCTTCGCGAGCGCCGGACCGACGCGCGACGACGACGACGATCCCCGCGCGGTGGGCGAGCTCTACACGATCTACCTCCTGCCCGCCGCGTGGGGCCGCGGCCTCGGCGCCGCGCTGCTCGACACCGCGCAGGCCGACCTCGCGCGGCGCCGCCACCGGACCATGACGATCTGGGTCCTCGAGGGGAACACCCGCGCGCGCCGCTTCTACGAGCTCTCCGGCTTCACCCGCGACGGGGCGCGACGGGGCGCGCGCGTCGGCGCGGGCAGCCTGCCGGAGGTCCGCTACCGGCGCGCGCTGTAACGCCCGCTGCCAGCGCGGACGCGGCAGCCGACGGGGTTCGGCTCGCCTCACGCGTCGCTGTCGGGCACGCAGATCCCGCCGCCGCAATCGGCGGTGCAGATCCACACGCCGCGCGCCGTGTCGCATCCACACGCCGAGGGCGTGCAGCCCTCTTCGACGCAGGTCTGCCCCGCGGGGCAGCCGTGGGTCTTGCAACCGGCGGGGCTCGGGTCGCGACACTCGGTCTCGTCGGGCTCGTCGGGCACGCACGTCCCGCCGCCGCAATCGTCGGTGCAGACCCACGATCCGGTCGCTGGGTCGCATCCGCACCTCGACGGCGTGCAGCCCTCGTCGACGCAGGTCTGCCCCGCGGGGCAGCCCTGGGTCTTGCAGCCGACGGGGTTCGGGCCGCCGCACGCGGGCTCGTCGGCCACGCACGTCCCACCGCCGCAGTCGTCGGTGCAGATCCACGATCCTGTCGCTGGGTCGCATTCGCAGCTCGACGGCGTGCACCCCTCGTCGACGCAGCTCTGCCCCGCGGGACAGCCCTGCGTCCTGCAGCCGGCGGGGTTCGGGCCGCGACACGCGGGCTCGTCGGCCACGCACGTCCCGCCGCCGCAGTCGTCGGTGCAGTACCATGATCCGGTCGCTGGGTCGCATCCGCAGCTCGACGGCGTGCAGCCCTCGTCGACGCAGCTCTGCCCCGCGGGACAGCCCTGCGTCCTGCAGCCGGCCGGGTTCGGGCCGCGGCACTCGGCGCCAGCGCCGCCCGAAGAGCTCGAGCCGGTGCCTGCGCCGCCCGAAGAGCTCGAGCCGGTGCCTGCGCCGCCCGAAGAGCTCGAGCCGGTGCCTGCGCCGGAGCTGCTGGAGCCGCCGCCGTCGCCTCCTAGGCCGCTGCCGAGAGAAGATATCCCGCACGCAGCGACGAGCAGCGAGAGCACCGAGGAGCAACAGAGTGTGGATACGGTGTTCAAGAGCCTCATCACAAAGCCTCCTGCCGGTTCAATCTACGGGTTCGCCCCTCAGGATCACGGTTTCTTCGCGCGCGCCGATGCCGGCGGCCGACTCGACGCGATCGGCGTGCGGGCTGCCGGGGTGCGCTTCGAGGAAGCGCCGCGCCGCCGCTCGCGCGCCCGCACGATCTCCCTTGCTCGCCAGCGCCTCGACGCGGATCGCCGCGGCCTCGTCGGCGAGCTGCGCGCCGGCGAACTCGCGCGCGTGGCGATCCGGCAGCGCGAGGGCGGCCGCCGGATCGCCGCGCCGCAGCGCGCGCCGCGCGGTGTCGAGCAACGCCAGCTCGGAGGCCAGCGTCGACGTGTTCCGTTCGGGCGCGCGCGGGCTGCTCGCGGCCGGCGCGGCTTTCGCCAGCGCGGCTCGACCCGGGGCGGCTGGACCCGGGGCGGCTGGCCCGGACAGGGGCGGGCCCTCGTCGGCGCGCTCCTCCGCGACGTGCCGGCGGCCTCCGCCGCGCCGGCCGCGCGCGCCGCGCCGGCGGCCTCCGCCGCCCCGCCGACGGTCGCCGCCCCGCCGGCGGTCGCCGCCCCGCCGACGGTCGCCGCCCCGCCGGGCGCCGGAACCTCGGTAGAGCGCGGCTCAGCGGCCGGCGGCTGGGGATCGAGCGACGCGGTGGGGTCGACCCGGAGGGCCGTGATGAGCGCCAGGGCCGCGACGACCTCCGCGCACGTGACGCCGCCGACCTCGCGGACGCGCGCCCCCTCCCCCGCGCCGAGGGTGATCCGGCCGCGGGTAGCGCCCGCGCTCCCGGTGATGCGCACGCGCACCTCGAGCGCCGCTTCGTCCGGCGCGGCGGCGCGCGCGCGGCTCGTGCGCGCGGTCAGCTCGCGCAGGAACACCTCGGGGCTGGGACAGCCCTCGTGCGCCTCGTAGGTGATGCGCAGGGGCTGCTCCTCCGCCCGCGCGTCCGACCCGGCCAGGGCACCGGCGAGCACGGCGACGGCCACGAGACGGCGCGGGTGGAGCACGGCGCTCCCGGAACATCGCACGGCGGCGCAGCGTACACGAGCCGCCGTGCGTGGCTGCGCCGATCACACGCCGCCACGAACGCCGCGCCGCCGCGCGAGGACGACGGCTCCCCAAAGCGGCGACGAGGCGGACGAGGGTCGTGGCAGGCGCCCCGTCGAGCGGGCCGTGACGGATACCCGCGCTTCGCCAAGGTGCCGCGGAACAGCGCGCGGGACACACCTTGCCACATCGCGCCGCTTTTTCTACCGTGATGTGGGACTGCCCTACCAGCTCCACCAAAGCTTGATTTTTCCCACCGGCGCGAGGGAGTCGGGCATGGCGCACAACTTTCACGACATCAACGGCTGGCTCATCGTCGGCATCGAGGGTCACAGCGGCTTTCACATCTTCCCGCCCGCGCCGATGTGGTTCTGGAAGCTGACGCTTCTCCACCCGTTCACGCTGGGGGACAGGCAGCACCCGACGGTGCTGTTCAACGGCGTCCCGTCGGTCACGCACCAGCATGAGCCGGTGTTCCTGTGGCCTCACCTCGGGATCATCCCCGATCCGCTCGACGCCCTGACGCCGCTCCACATCCTCTTCGGCTCTCACAAGTGCTGGCTGCCGCGGGGAGCCGTCGAGATCTGCGGCGAGAAGGCGACGTGTTGCGTGATCGGCGGCCCGGTGTCGCTCAACGCGGATTGCTGGGAGTACGGCAAGTGGCCCACGTCGCTCGTGCTGAACCCGGGGACGGTGCAGACGACGCCGACGTTCAGCGATTTCGCGCAAGGGGCGCTGACGCTGGCGATCGATCTGGTCCTGGATCTCGCCTTCGAGGTCGTGGCGAGGGCCGGCGGCGCGCTCCTCGCGAAGTTCGCGGGCGACCTGGTGAGGCCCCTGTTCCGGAAGGGCGATGATGTCGTCGGCGACGGGCTCCGCGCGGCGACCAAGAACGCCGACGAGGCGGGCCAGGAAGCGGCCGAGAAGGGCGCCAAGGGCCTCGCCGACCAGGGCGCCTCCGCGCCGCCGCGGAGCAAGTGCGCCGAGGCCGGCCATCCGGTGGACGTGACCTCGGGGCGCGTCGTCGACTCCAGGATAGATCTCTCGCTCCCCGGCGCCATCGAGCTCTCCTGGGAGCGCCATTACTCCTCGGCGCGGGCCCTCGAACGGACGTCGCTCGGCCGCGGCGGGTGGGTCCACAGCTTCGAGCAGCACGTCGAGCGCGGCGAGCAGCGGATCACGCTCCGCGACCAGGAGGGGCGCGACGTCTACTTCAGGGCGGTGAAGCCGGGCGAGCGCGCCTTCCACCGTGGAGACCGCCTCACCCTGACCGCGCTCCCGGACGGCGCCTTCGCCGTTTACGATCACGAAAGCCGCCTGACCCGGCGCTTCGCGCCGGCCGAGCCCCAGGGGCCGGCGCTCCTGCGATCGATCGAGGACGCGTATGGCAACGCCATCGCGCTGGAGTACAGCGGGGCGAGGCTCCGCCGAGTGATCGACACCGCGGGCCGGGAGGTGCGGGTCAAGCTGACCCACGGCGGCCGCATCGCGCGCCTTGAGGTGTGGGCGGGCGACAGCCTCGAGCAATGGGTCGATTACGGCTATACCGCCATGGGCGAGCTCGCGAGCGCGACCGACGCGCTCGGGTACGCGGACCGCTACGCGTACGACGAGGACCACCGGATGGTGAAGACCACGCTGAAGAACGGCGTGAGCTTCCATTATGAGTACGATCCCGAGACCGGCTGGTGCAGGAGGACCTGGGGCGACGGCGGGATCCATGCGGTCGAGATCGTGCCCGATCTCGAGCGTCGCATCACGCGGCTGAGCGGCAATGACGAGCCGCGGATCCTCCACTGGAACGAGGACGGCCTGGTCGTGCGCGAGGAGACGCCGGACGGGATCCTGATCCGGACGTGCGCGTACGACGCGGACCTCTACCTCCTCGCCGAGGCGAACGGGGCGGGCGAGACGATCCGGTACGAGTACGACGCGCGCGGGAACAAGATCCGGGAGATCGACCGCGCCGGGAACGTGATCACGTGGGATCACGAGGACGACCTGCCGGTCGCTCGCGTCGAGTCGGAGGGACGGGTGGTGGAGCGTTACGGGTACGACGAGCGCGGCCGCCTGCGCGAGATCGTCTATCCCTCCGGGCTGAGGTACGTCTTGACGTGCGACGAGCGCGGCCGGGTCCGCGCGATCCACGGCGAGCAGGGCCTCCTCGCATCCTTCGCGTTCGACGCGCGACACAACGTCGTCCAGCAGGTCGACGCGCGCGGCGCCAGGACGGAGTACGCCTATGACGCCATGGGGCGCCCCGTCGCGCGGACCGACGCGCTCGGCCGGCGCAGCGCGGTCGAGTACGACCGGCTCGGGCGCCTGCTCGCCCTCCGCCGCCCGGACGGCACCGTCGAGCGCTGGGAGTACGGCCCGCTCGAGCGGCCGATCCGGTCCACCGACGCCATGGGGTATCGCCACGAGATGGAGTACGGCGGCACCGGCGTGCTCACGAAGGTGACCGAGCCGGGCGGGGGCACGTGGAGCTTCGCGTACACGGCGCGAGAGCGGCTGCGGCGGGTCAGGAACCCGCGCGGCGAGCGCTACGAGTTCACCTACGACACGGCGGGGCGGATCGCGACGGAGACGTCCTTCGATGGGCGCGAGCTCGCCTACGCGTACTCGCGCGCCGGGCGGCTCGCCCGGATCGACTATCCAGACAGCACCTTCCGCGCGTTCTCGCACGACCCGCTCGGCAACATCGTGCGCGACGACTCGCCGGACGTGACCGCGGTCTTCCACCGCGATCCGAAGGGCAGGCTGCTCGGCGCGGTGAGCGAGCAGGGAGGCCAGCGGGTCGTCACCGTCTTCGAGCGGGACGCGCTGGGGCGGATCATCGCCGAGACGCAGGGCGCCCGCCGCATCCGGTACGGGTACAACCCGCGCGGCAGGCGGACCGAGCGGATCATGCCGGACGGCGCGACCACGCGGTACGAGTACGACGCGGCGTACAGCCTGACGGGCGTGCAGCACGACGGGTATCGGCTCGACATCCGCCTCGACCGCCTCGGGCGCGAGGTCGCGCGGCACGCCCCGGGACAGGTGACGATCCAGAGCGAGCGCGACGCGCTGGACAGGCTGATCGAGAGGACGGTCAGCGTCGGCCCCCCGGGCGGCGCGCTGTCCTCGGTCCTGGCCCAGCGATCCTGGCGCTACGACGAGAACGGGGTTGTCGAGCGGCTGGACGACCGCCGGTGGGGCGCGACCGCGTTCGCGCACGACGCGATGGGCCAGCTCGTCGCCGCGCAGCGGGGCGCCCGGCGCGAGGTCTTCGATTACGACGTCGCTGGCTCCCTGAGGAGGATGCTGGAGCGCTTCGAGCCGACGCCGCAGGCGGAGCCGGCGGAGCAGGAGCCCTGGCAGATCGCCCCGGGCAACCGCCTGGTCCACACGGAGCGCGCGACGTACAGCCATGACCGGCGGGGCCGCCGCGTCCTCAAGCGCTCGGCGCGCAGCGGAGCGGACGGGCAGCCCGACGACACGACGGCGTACGTGTGGGACTGCCGCGATCAGCTGCGGGAGGTGAGGCTCCCGTCGGGCGCCAGGGTCGCGTTCACCTACGACGCCTTCGGGCGCCGGATCCGCAAGGAGGTGTTCGACGACGGCACGGACCTGCGCGAGGTCGTCGAGTTCGTCTGGGATGGCGACATGCTCGCGGCCGACATCCACGGCCAGCGCGGGACACGGACCTTCGTCCACGCCCCCGGGACGTTCCTGCCGCTGCTCCAGGCCGAGCAGGGGGAGGTGTTCTGTTACGTCACCGACCACGTGGGCACGCCGAGGGAGCTCATCGACGCCGCTGGCCGGGTGGCGTGGTCCGGCGCCTACTCGGCCTGGGGCGAGCTGCGGGAGACGTTCGTGGACGGCGAGCGCGCGGCGCAAGGCCGGACGGTGGAGCCGCCGTTCCGCCTGCTCGGGCAGTACGAGGACGAGGAGTCCGGCCTGCGCTACACGCGGTACCGCTACTTCGATCCGGAGGTGGCGCGGTGGTGCAGCCCGGATCCGCTGGGGATCTACGGCGGCAACGACCTGTACGGGTTCGGCGGAGCGCCCACGTGGTCCGTCGATCCGTTCGGGCTCAGCCACGATATCGACGTGAGGATCACGCTCGCGGACGGCACCGAGATCCCGGAGTTCCGCGTCGGCAACGTCCCCGGGAACCGGCTCCTGGACAGCGAGGTCATGCTCGTCCAGCAGCTCACCGGGCGCACGGATCTGGCGGGCTCCACGATCCGGATCTTCGGCGAGTGGCACTCCTGCGCGAACTGCGTCAACGCGATGGACAACTTCAGGCAGCTGCCCGAGAACCAGGGTATGGCCATCCAGTACACCGGCCTCGGGGCGGGCAGGGGCGGCCAGGGCATGCCGGTAACGCTCTACCTGGGCCCGGATCCGGTGCCTCCCAACATGCTGGGGAGGGACGATTACAACGCCGAGCGCGACCGCAGGCAGCGGGCGGCGAGGCGGCGAGGCGGATGTGGTTGAGCTCGAGGGTCTCGACGCCGTCGACTGGGGAGCCCTCGAGACGCCCTGCGGGCCCGGCGACGTCATCCCGGAGATCCTGCACGATCTGGCCTCTCCGGACGCCGACGTGCGCGAAGACGCCTGGCTCGATCTCCTCGAGCGCCTGGTGCACCAGGGGACCTTGTGGCCGGCCTCGCTCGCGGTCGTCCCGTTCGTGATCCAGCTGCTGGCGGCCCCCGAGGTCCCGGACCGACACCGGCTGCTGCTGCTCGTGCGGGAGCTCCTCTCGCCGGAGGGCGACCTCGGGACGCCCGCGCGCGAGCGCTCTCCGCTCGCCGACGCGGTCGGCGAGGCCGCGCGCGCCGGGGCCCCGGTCTACGTGCGGCACGCGCTCCACGGCGATCCGCAGCTCCGGGCCAGCGCGGCCTGCGTGCTCGCCGCCCTCCCCGGGCCGACCCTCGAGCACCGCGAGGCCGTCGAGCGCGCCGTCGAGGCGGCGGGGGAAGGCGTCCACAGGGCGAGCGCCGTCGTGGCCCTGGGGCTGATCGGCCGGCGGCTCGGGACCACGGTCGACGCGCCGCGCTTCGAGGCTCTCCTGCGCTCCCGGGATCCGCTGGTGCGCGGGAGCGCCGGCATCGCGCTCGCGCACGTGGCGCCGCGGGACATGCCGCGCGCGGCGCTCGAGGCGATCGGCGACGCCGCGGCGCTCGGCCCGCTCGCCCGGTGGGATTTCCCGTGGGGCGACGGGCACGTCGGCGCGTACGCGGCGCGGGTGCTGGGCCGGCTCGGCGAGGCGCGGCCGGCGGAGGCGCTCTGCGTCCTGCGCGCCGCCGTGGAGCGCCGGCTCGCCGCAGGGCAGCGGCTCTTGCCGCGCGTCCGCGGCGAGCGCGTCGAGCCGCCCGCGCCGCACCGCGAGTCGCTGGCCGCCCTGCTCACCGCGCTGTTCGACGTCGCGTTCCGACAGTACGAGGGGCGCGAGCACGACGAGGTGCTGCCCGAGGAGCTCTCGGCGCCGCAGCGCGCGACCCTCGAGCTCCTGGTCGCCGAGGGGGCGCTCCAGGCGCTCGCGCGGGAAGCGTCCTCGATGCTGGCCCGGCGGGGGCTATGGCTGCCGCAGGACGGCGCGCGGTTCCTCGGGCTGTCGCCGCCGGGGCCGCTCGACGCGCGGCTGACGATGCGGGTCGACGGCTCGCCCCGCGACTGGCCGACCTGGAAGTGGCTCCGGGCGCTCCGCCGCGGGCAGGTGGACGAGGCGGCGCTGCTGGAGGCGCTCCACGGCCAGCGCTCTCCGGAGCAGATCTTCCGGCTCTGCCTCGACATCGTCTCGGGCGCCTATGCTCCCCTCGCCTTCCCCACCTTGCTCGCGGACCGTGGTCCCGGGCTGTTGCTGCGGCTCGTCGAGCCGGTGCGCCGCGCGCTGACGGCGTGCCTGCGCGAGCGCGCCGAGCACCTGCTGGAGATCGGGCGGTCCTCCAGCCCGAACGCGCAGGAGTGCCTCCTCGTGATGCTCCCGATGCTGCGCACGCTGCGCGAGCG
Organism: Sorangium sp. So ce296; assembly: GCF_051529605.1. Lineage (NCBI taxonomy): Bacteria > Pseudomonadati > Myxococcota > Polyangiales > Polyangiaceae > Sorangium > Sorangium sp. So ce296. Next base: position 10,228,712 of record NZ_CP150325.1, on the reverse strand, counting down.
CGGCGAGGAGGTCGACCCCCGGTACGATCCGCTGATCGCGAGGTCGCTCTCGCCCGCGGTCCTCGATCTCGGCCGGGAGATGCTCGGCCTGCTCCCCCGGGATCGCAGGGAGCCTCTCGAGCGCGCGCTCGCGCGGATCCAGGGCGGCTAGGCGAAGCGCACGACGATGCTGCTGTAGCCGCCCCGCGGGTCGTGCTCGGAGGTGACCTTGCCCCAGGGATACTCGTACGGCGGCGCGCCGAGCATCGACTCCAGCCACGCGTCGTGGTTCGCCTTGCGCTCGGCCTCCTCCTTCTCGGACCAGTCGTTCCAGAAGGCCTTCGACTCCGCGCCCACCTCGAAGAGCTCGACCGACGCGAGCTTGCCGCTGAAGAAGTGCAGCGTGATCCGGAAGGTGCGGAAGCCGATGCGCTGGCGCGCCGTCCGGTAACCGCTCCGCGGATGCGCCTGGCTCAGGGCGTTGGCCGTCCGCGCGAGCGGCGACGACAAAAACTGCGCTTCCGAGTACGAGGGGCCGATGCGGAGCCCGGACGCGAGCTCGATCTCGCCTGTCTGCCGATGGATCATCCAATCCTCCGACCGCTCGCGGCAGCATACACCACAGCTCCCGGCCCCGTGTGGCCCGCCGTGCCACCCCGGCGACCGGACTCGGCCGTTCCTCGAGCGCGAGCGACTCCGCCTCTCCTCGGGTAGGTGCTCGCCGGAGACTCGCCCCCTGCCGGATCCCTCGCCGCTCCGCGGGAGATCGCGAGATCCGCCGCGCATTTCGCGCACTGCGACGGTCGCCGCACCTGTCCCCCGGTGTCGACACGACGCCCACGCTGTCGCCGCGATCCGCGACGTGCGCTTTTACCAGGGGCGTAAAGCTGCGCGGGCAACGCGGCTTTTCCCACTTGTGATGAGCAGAGACCCGGTAATATCGGCCACGGTTCGCGCCGCCCCATCCGAGGTCATTCGAGGTCTTCTTGCCGCGCTGCCCATCCTGCCATCGCCGACTCGCAGCCTTCGCCCCCTGCCCAGCGGACGGCGCCCTGGCGCCGCTCCGCGCCGCGCCCGTCGAGCTCGGCGCCGAGACGCCGCCGTCGCTCGCGGGCTTCCTCATCGGCCCGCCGCTCGCGGCGGGCGCGTTCTCGATCGTGTGGGACGCGACCCGGCTGGAGGACGGCGCGCCCGCCGTGCTCAAGGTCAGCAGGGCCCACTCGCTCCTCGCGCGCGAGCGCTTCCGCAGCGAGGCGTGGGCGCTCGAGCAGCTCGGCCCCCCGGTCTCGCCGCGCCTGCTCCAGAACGGCGTGCTCGAGGACGGCCGCGCGTACATCGCCATGGAGCGGATCGAGGGCCAGACGCTGGCCGCCCGCCTCGAGGGCCTGCCCGCCGCGCTCGACCTGCGCTCCGCGCTCGACGTCGCGCTCGCCGTGCTGAGCTGCCTCCAGGTCGTGCACGAGCGCGGCCTCGTCCACCTCGACCTCGCGCCCGAGAACGTCTTCCTCGAGCCCGGCGGCGGCGTGCGGCTCCTCGACTTCGGCCTCGCGCAGCGCGATCGCGGCGTCGTCTGCCACCCGGCGGACAGCGCGCTCACCACGCTGGGCGCCATGCTCGGGGCGCCCGAGTACGCGTCGCCCGAGCGGCTCCGGGCCGAGCCGCTCGACGGGCGCGCGGACCTCTACGCGTTCGGCGCGCTCCTCTTCGAGCTGCTCACGCTGCGCCCGCCGTTCGCCGGCGATCGCGAGGACGTCGCGCAGGGGCACCTCGGCCGGCGGCCCCCGCGGCCGAGCGAGCTCACCCCGGCCGCCGCCCCCGTCCCCCCGGCCGTCGAGGCGCTCGTCCTCGCCTGCCTCGCCAAGGAGCGGGCGCTCCGCCCCCGCGACGCCGCCGGCCTGCGGGCCGCGCTCGCGTCGGCGGGCGCCCCCGGCGCCGCGGAGGTGGCGCGGGACGACGCCGCGAGCTCCGCGGACCGGCACGACACCGTGGTGCTCGCCCTGGAGGCCCGCGGCGCCGAGGCCGAGGTCCGCGCCGCCGTGGCCCGGCACGAGGGGCACCTCGCGCGGCAGCGCGGCTACCGCTTCGTCGCGATCTTCCCGGGGCCGAAGGAGGCCGCGGCCGAGCGCGCGCTGCTCGCGGGGCGGGAGATCGTCGCGTCGGTCGGCGCGCCGCTCGCGATCCACGTCGCGCCGCTGAAGCTCCGGCGCGAGGCCGACGGGGGCCTGGCCGCCACCGGGCTCGCCGTGGAGCGGCCCGAGGCGTGGCTCCCCGCGGATCCGTGGCGCGGGATCGCGCTCAGCGCCGAGCTCGTCACCGCCCACCCCGGCTTCGACGTCGCCGCGGCGAGCGAGGACGGCCGCTACTTCTTCGCGCAGGAGGCGCCGCTGTCCGCGGGCGATCGCGACGCCGCGCGCGCCGCGCCGCCGCTGCCGCTCGTCGGGCGCAGCGACACCCTGAGCGCCCTCGAGGAGAGCCGCGAGCGCGCGCTCGCGGGCCTCGGGCCCGGCCTCTGCGCCCTCGTCGGCGAGCGCGGCCTCGGCAAGTCGCGGCTCGCCGAGGAGGTCGCCGCGAGCAGCCGGCGCGCGCACCCCGGCGCGCTGGTGATCGCGCTGCGCGCCGAGCCGGAGCACCCCGGGCGCGCCGCCGGGGGCCGGCCCGGCCAGGCCGCGGCCGCCCTGCTCGCCGGGGTGCTCGGCGCGGAGGGCGGCGCGCTCGCGGCGCCCCGCGATCCGCGCGCGCTCTGCGTCGAGCGGCTCGGCGAGGCGCTCGGCGGCGACGTGTGGCCCGCCGTGGCCGCCTTCCTCGGCTGGCCCGACGGCGCGCGCCTCGCGGAAGAACCGCCGCCGGCGCGCCGCGGCAGCGTGATCCGCGCGATCGCCGAGGGGCTGCGCCGCCGGGCGGCGGAGCGCCCCGTCGTCGTGATCGTCGACGACGCGCACCTCGCCGACGGCGCCGCGCTCGACGCGCTCGACCTCGCGACGCGGCGCGAGGCGGATCTCCCGCTCTGGGTGCTCCTCGCCGGCGCGCCGGAGCTCGCGGCGCGGCGCCACGCGCTGAGCGCCCGCGATCACGCGCGCGACCGGGTCGCGCTCTCGCCGCTCGACGACGCCGCCGGGCGCCTCCTCTGCGCCGAGCTCCTCCGGCCCGCGGAGCACCCGCCCAGCGCCGCCCTCCGCCGCCTCTGCGCGTGGGCCGGCTACAACCCCCGCTGCCTCGTGGAGCTCACCCGGGCGATCAAGCGCGCGGGCCTCGTGCGGCTGCGGGCGCGGTCGAGCAGCTACCAGCTCGCGACCGCCGAGCTCGACAAACTCCCGCCGTCGGTCGCGTGGCAGTGGTTCGCGACGCGGCAGCTCGAGGCGCTCCCGCCGGAGCTCGGCGCGTGCGCGAGGCTCTGCGCCGTGCTCGGCTTCGAGCTCTCGGAGGACGTGGCCGCGGACGTGCAGCGGGCGCTCGAGGGCGAGGGCGCGGCGGCCGCTCGCGGCGACGGCATCGACGTCCCGAGCGGCCTGCGCGCGCTCGCCGCGCGGGGGATCCTCGTCCCCCGCGGCGCGCAGGACGCCGCGCGCGAGGGCACCCCGTGGGGGGGCGCCCGCTACGCCTTCCGGAGCGCGCTCTTGCAGGAGGCGATCTACGCGCTGCTCACCGAGGAGCAGCGCGCGGGGATGCACCGGCACGCGTTCGCCGTCTGGGAGCGCCTGGCCGAGGCCCAGCCGATGGCGCCGGACCTGCTCGAGCCGATCGCGCGGCACGCCGCGGCCGCCGGCGCGCGCGCCCGCGCGGCGCACGCCTACCTGCTCCTCGGCGACATGCACCGCGACCGGCACAACAACGCCGTGGCGGAGGGCCACTACTCGTCCGCGCTCCTCTGGGCCGACGGCGACGATCAGCGCCAGCGGTACCTCGCGCTCCTCGGCCGCGCGCGCGTGCGCTACCGCGTCCTGCGCACCGGCGAGGCGCTCGACGATCTGCGCTCGGCGGGCGCGCTCGCCCGCACCATGAAGGACCCGCGGATGATCGCGGAGGCGCTGCTCGAGGAGGCGACGGCGCTCGACTGGGCCGGCGCCTGGGAGGAGTCGGCCGCGCGGGTCGAGGAGGTGATCCCGCTGCTCGACGTCCGCGAGGATCACGCCGACCCCGGGCTCGCCGCGCGCTTCGAGGTCGCGGCCGGCCGCTCGTCGTACCGCAAGGGCAACCTGGAGGACGCCCTGGAGCGGCTGACGCTCGGCGTGGAGCGGGTGCGCGAGGCCGACCACGACACGCACGTGATCGGGCTGACGCTCCTCGCGTGCGTGCTCGTGCGGTGCGGCCACCTCGACGAGGCGGAGCAGCGCTTCGACGAGGCCGTGCGCGCCTGCGAGGCGCGGGGCGACCGGGTCCACCTCGGCGCGGCGCTCATCCGGCGCGCGGAGCTCTGGCCGGCGCTCGACGCGCCGGATCGCGGGATCGCCGACCTCAGGCGCGCGGTCCAGCTCGCCCGTGAGGAGGCCAACGCCTGGGCGGAGCGCGAGGCGACGATCAAGCTCGCCGAGCAGCTCTACCTCTGGGGGCGCGAGGACGAGGCGCTGCCCCTCGTGCGGCAGGTGCGCTCGCTGGACGAGCAGTTCAAGGACCGGCCGGTCTACAGCAGCGCGCTCCTGCTCGCGCGGATCCACGCGATGCGCGACGAGCACGCGGACGCGAGCCGGCAGCTCCGGTGGCTCCGGGCGCAGGGCGCGGTCGCGGACCTGCCGCCCTATGCGCAGGCGCTCCTCGGCGTGATGCAGCTCGCCGTGAAGGACCCGAGGAACAGCATGGAGAGCGCGCGCACGCGGGCGGCGTTCCGCGAGGAGGGCGAGCCCTCGGGCGAGCTCGGGAGCGGTCTGAGCGCCGACCAGCGGGTCGAGCTCCTCTACTGGCGCGCGCGGGCCCTGCTCGACGCCGGCCGCCCCGACGACGTGGCGCTGCTGCTCGCGCGCATCGCGCCGCTGCTCGCCGAGAGCAGGGCCTGGCGCCCGCGCTTCGCGAAGCTCCGGGCGGGGTACGGGCAGCTCGCGGGGTAGCTCGCGGGAGACGACGACGTTTGCTCGGGTTCAATGCAGGCATCTCTCGTCCCCGTCTCTCGTCCCCGTCTCTCGTCCCCGTCTCTCGTCCCCGTCTCTCGTCCCCGTCTCTCGTCCCCGTCTCTCGTCCCCGTCTCTCGTCCCCGTCTCTCGTCCCCGTCTCTCGTCCCCGTCTCTCGTCCCCGTCTCTCGTCCCCGTCTCTCGTCCCCGTCTCTCGTCCCCGTCTCTCGTCCCCGTCTCTCGTCCCCGTCTCTCGTCCCCGTCTCTCGTCCCCGTCTCTCGTCCCCGTCTCTCGTCCCCGTCTCTCGTCCCCGTCTCTCGTCCCCGTGCACGTCTGCGTGCGCGTGCGCGTGCGCGATTCCCCGGAGTCAGCGCGCACGCGCACGCGCACGAAGGACGAGCACGGAAGACGGAAGACGGAAGACGGAAGACGGAAGACGGAAGACGGAAGACGGAAGACGGAAGATGGGGACGAGGACGACGCACGGTGTCAGCCGCGGCTGAAAACCGCGCTAGACCCTCACCTCGGGTCGATGCGGAACACCTCCCCGGTGAGCATCACCACGTACAGCTCGCCGGCGGCGTCCTCGCCGAACGAGGCCGCCGGCAGGCTCGACGCGAGGTCCCCCGTGATCTCCACGTGATCCCGCGCGGCGCTGCCGTCCCACCGCAGCGTCCAGAAGCGGTGCGTCCCGTAGTCGCCGTAAACGTACCTCCCCTGCAGGCACGGGATCGCCGAGCCGCGGTAGACGTAGCCGCCCGTGATCGAGCCGCCCTCCCCGCTCGAGTGGCTGTGCTCCACGGCGGGCGCCACGCCGACGCGGGAGCACCCGGAAGCGACGCAGTGGTCGCCCTCCATCGTCGGCCAGCCGTAGTTGCGCCGCCCGGTGCGGGCCGGCTCGATGTTGAGCTCCTCCCAGGCGTTCTGCCCCACGTCGGCGATGTAGAGGTCTCCCGTGCGCCGATCGAAGCTGAAGCGCCACGGATTGCGCAGGCCGTAGTCCCACACGAGCGGGTTCACGCCGGCGCCGGAGAGGTTGCCGGACGGCCCTAGCCCGGTATTCACGTCGATCCGCAGGATCTTGCCGAGGGGCGACGAGAGGTCCTTGGCCGGAGAGGTCGAGTACGGCGTCACGGCCGAATCGCCGACCGACGCGTAGAGATATCCGTCGGGCCCGAACGCGAGCGTGCCGCCCGCGTGGTTCCAGCCGCCGTGCTTCGCGTCGAGGAGCGTCCGGACAGGCACGCTCCCGGCCGCGGTGTCGGCGACATCGGGGTTCGTGGCGGAGCGGCGGAACTCGGCGATCGTGACGTTGCCCCTGGGCGCCGCGGTGTAGAAGAGCCAGAATCGTCCGTTGCTCGCGTAGCTCGGGTGGAACGCCATCCCGAGCAGCCCGCCTTCCGCGGTCGGGCTCGGCGTACACACGAGCGGGCGCGCGCTCGCCGGGCGCGACGGCGGGCACGAGGTCCCGCCCCGGATGTCGAGGAACGGCGTGGCCAGGAGGACACCGTTCTTGATGAGGCGGACGACCCCGTCCTTTTCGAGGACGAACATCCTCGAGGTGTCGCCCGGCGGGCTCGTGAGGAAGAGCGGCGCTTCCAGGCCCGACGCGACCTGCGTGAGCTTCAGCCGCGGCACCCCGGCGCACGCGGGGCCGGCGCCGCCGCTCCCGCCGGCGCCGCTGCCGCTGCTCGCGCCGGTGCTCCCGCCCGCGCCGGTGCCGGCGCTCCCGCCGCCCGCGCCGGAGGTCGCGCCGCTGGCGCTCGCGCTGCCGCTGGCCGCGCTGCTGGCGCTCGCGCCGCTGGCGCTCGCGCTGCTCGTGCTCGCGCTGCTTCCGCCGCTCGCCGCCCCGGCCGGCGGCCGCACGTCCTCGATCCACGCGCGGACCGCCGCGAGCCCCGCCGCGTCGGCGACCTCCGACCCGATCGGCGGCATCTGCGCCCTGGAGCCGCGGTGCGCCATCCGGCGCACCACCGCGCTCGACTCGGGGTCTCCCGCCGTGATCCGGTGGACCACGCCGGTCTCCCAGAAGCTGGGCCTCACGCCCACGCCCGTCGTGTACGTGTCGGTGCTCTCCACCGTGGTGTCCGCCGCGAGCAGGCGAGTCCGCAGCGTCGCGACGCCGGTGTCGTTGTGGCAGTTGCCGCAGTTCGCGTGGAGATAGCCGAGCGCCGCGGCCGCCGTGGCGTCGCCCGGCGGCCGGAACCCGCCCGGCATCGGCACGGTGAGCCACCCGGCGCTGCTCAGCGACCGGATCGTCTCGCCCGGTCCCGCATGGCTCAATTGCAGCGCGCTGAAGCCGAGGATGCGCTCCGGGAGCTTGCCGTGGCACTCCCAGCAGTCCGCGGTCCGCGGGATATCGTGCTTGGTCCCGCGCGCGTCCTCGACGCCGTCCTCGACAAGGAACGCGTCGCTCCCCGACGGATCCCACGCATACGCGGCGAACACCCAGTCGTCGATCCCCGGCCCGAACCGGTGGATGAGCCGCGTCTCCACGGCCACGCCCTCGGCGCGGAACTCCTTCCAGAACCGCGTCCCCACCGGCAGCGACCAGTGATCCATGTCGCTCGTGTCGATCGTCGAGCAGCGCGGCAGGTACACGAAGCGCCGCTTGGCCGCCCCGTCCGACCAGAGCTCGAACGCGGGGCGGAACTCGCGCGTGTTCGCCGCGCGCGACCGGGTCGCGATGTCGGCGTAGAGCCCGGTCTCGGAGAGCCGATCGGGCGGCACCGGATCCGGCGGGAGCGCGGCCGGGTCCGCGCAGGGATCGCCCGCCGAGCTCGCCCCGCCGGTCGAGCTCGACGTCGCGACGCTCGACGCGGCGGTGCTCGCGGCGCCCGTCGTCACGCCCGTGCAGGGCGCGCAGTGCGGCCCGCCGCAGTCGATGCCCGCCTCGAGGCCGTTCATCACGCCGTCCGAGCAGGTCACGTAACAGACGTCGAGCCGGGGGCGCTCCTCCGCGCGGTCGATCTCGCTGCTCCTCAGGCTGGTGGAGCGCGCCGGCGCCTCGTCGAGGAGCACGCCGTGGTTCGGCGCGGTCCCGAGCACCCACGCCTGGACGAGCGACGACACGTCCGCCGCGCGGGGGCCGACGCCCGCCTCCGCCGCGATGGTCGCCGCGCTCTCCCGCTCGAAGCCGCCGTCGCCGAAGGTCCGCCACGCGACGGTGCGCTCCTCCCACGGGATCATGACGCGATGTACGCCGATCGCGCTGCCATCGACCTTGTACGTCTGATGAACGATCATCGAGGCAGAGACGACCGTCGCGCCCGTGGGCACGGGAGAGAGGTCGAACTGCACGACGGACCGGCGGCGGCCGGCGCTCCCGGCGGCTCCCGTCGAGAGGTTCGGAGAGGCCGAGTCGCTCCACGCCGGAGCGTTTTGCCACAGTGTCGCATCTCTCACCGTGCCTCGCTCTCCACGCTGAATCGAGACGCACACCTTGGCTTCGCTCGAGAGCGCCGCGCGCGCTACCCCGAGCCCGAAACCGAGACCGAGCGCAGGCGAATCGCCGAGATCGCCCTCCCCCACGTCGTCGACACCGCCGGTTCCATGCGCGATGTCTCCCTCGGCGCCGGGCCCGGTGCTACAGTTGACGGTCGCGACGGCGGCTCCGGCGAGGACGCCGCGCATCATGAGGGAGTGAACGCGCGAGCTCGCCGCCCCGCGGCGAGATCGGCAGTCGGATGGCCCGGGCAGCCCGGGCGCGAGGGGTCGTTTCATACGGCGAGAACCTCCTTGTGGGGTTGCCCGACGGGATCTCTCCCGCAGGTGACGGCGGTTGTGCGCGAGGCGCTCGGTGGCCCGACCGGATCCACGGACACACCTCACCATCGGTGGGCGCCGAGATCGAATCAACGAGCGTGCCACTCGGCTCGGGCAGCTCGGCTAGGCTCGGCTCGGCTGGGCCAGCGCAGCGCAGCGCACCGCGTCGCACCACGTGGGGCGCGGTGCTCGCCGGCCTGCGATGCACATCACGCCGTTCAGACGCGGTTGGATTCCGCGCGAGGGCCGCGTAGAGTCACAGATTGTGTCATCCCCCGAACCGACGCAGAGCGCTTCGCTATTCCTCTGCATCACCTTCTTTCCGAGCGAGCGCCTGGCGACGGCGGTGCTGCGGCTGGTGTCCAGCTTCTGCGGCGCGGTGCTGGACGACGCGAACGTGAGCTCGCGGTTCTACATGGCCGCGCACGAGCTCGCCGAGAACATCACCAAGTATTCCACCGGCCCCCGCGTCAGCCTCGAGCTCGCGCTGGAGGAGGACGAGCGCTCGCACATCATGAAGATCCGCGCGCGCAACGAGGCGTCCCCGGAGCGCCTGCGGGAGGTCGAGAAGCGCCTGCTCGATCTGAAGACCGCCATCGATCCGCTGAAGCACTACGACGAGCTCATCACGGAGACAGCGATGGTCGAGGGCGTCTCCGGCCTGGGCCTCGCGCGCGTCCGCGCCGAGGGGGGCCTCGACGTCGACTACAAGATCGAGGGCAACGAGCTCACGATCATCGCGCACGCGCCGCTCGAGCGGTGGAGGCCCAATGAGCAGCTTAAGGGTTGAGCCCGTCGTCACCGAGAGCTTCGGCATCGAGCCGGCGCTCGCCGGCGATCGGCTCAGCGTCAAGCTCACGGGGACGGGCGACATGGCGGCGGCCGGGCCGCTCGCCAGCTATTGCAACGAGGTCCAGCTCGAGGTGAAGCGCCTCTCGCTGACCACCGTCGAGTTCGACATACGCGCCTTGTACTTCCTGAACTCGAGCTGCCTGAAGGCGTTCATCGCCTTCATCTGCGGCATCTCCGCGCAGGGGCTCGGGTGCGAGATCAAGTTCCTCACGGACGCGAGGCTCGGCTGGCAGCGGCGCAGCCTGGCGGCCCTCCAGCGCATGTCCCCGAGCCTCGTGTCCATCGACGAGGCGTGAGCCGGGAGCGACGGCGCATGGCGACGAAGCGGCCCACGATCGCCCTCCTGACCGACTATCTCTGCGGCGAGTACCAGTCGGAGGCGCGCTTCGGCGTCGAGCGCGCCGCCGAGGCGCACGACGTCAACCTCGTCATCGCCTTCGGGGAGACGCGCGCCCGCCGGGGCTACTCCCTCCTGGACGCCCGGGGCAGCATCTACTCGCTCGTCGGCGCGGCGACCGTCGACGGGGCGGTGATCATGTCGTCGGCGCTCACGAACGCCCTCGGCGCCGACGGCATGCACGAGTTCTGCCGATCGTACGCGCCCCTGCCCGTCTGCAGCGTGGGGGTCGCGCTGGAGGGCATCCCGAGCGTCGTCGTCGACAACGCGCTCGGGGGGGAGGTGGCGGTCGCGCACGTCGTCGACGACCACGCGCGCCAGCGCGTCGCGTACATCAGCGGGCCGCCCAACAACGAGGAGGCGAAGCTGCGCGCCCGGGCGTACCGGAGGGCCCTCGAGGCGCGCGCGCTCCCCTACGACGAGCGCCTCCTCGTGCACGGCGATTTCCTGATCGACGGCGGTCGCCGCGCGATGCGCGAGCTCCTCGCGCGCGGGGTCCGCTTCGACGCGGTCATCGCCGGCAACGACAACATGGCCCTCGGCGCGATGGACACGCTGAAGGCGCACGGCATCGGCGTCCCCGGCGACGTGCTCGTGTGCGGGTTCGACGACGTCGCCGTGTCGCGCGTCGCGCGGCCGTCCCTGACGACCGTCCGCCAGCCGATCAAGGAGCTCGGGGCGCTCGCGGTCGCGACCGTCCTGCGCCAGCTCGCCGGCGAGCGGGTGCCGGAGTGCAGCCTCCTCCCGGTCGAGCTCACGCGGCGCGAGTCGTGCGGCTGCGGCTACTACGCCGCCCTCCCGCGCGCGTCCGCCGAGGCGCCGTCGCGCCGCGCGCCGCGCTCGATCGCCGAGCAGCGCGAGGACCTCACGCGCGCGCTCGAGCGGGCGGCGACCGCCTCGGCCGCGTCGCTCAGGGACTGGCCCCGCGAGCTGCTCTCGGCGCTCGAGGGGGAGCTCGCCGGGCAGGAGGGCCGCTTCCTGCGGGCGCTCCAGGACCTCCTCGACGCGGCGGGGCGCGAGGGCGTCGCGCTCGATCAGCTCCAGGGCGCGATCACGCTGCTCCGCGCGCGCGTCCGCCGGGCGCCCGGCGTCGCCGAGGACGACCTCGAGCGGCTCTGGCACACCGCGCGCGTCCTGATCGGCCACGCCTCCGTGCGCGCCGAGGGCGAGAAGCGGCTGCGCCTGGAGCGAGCCTCGATCGACCTGAGCTGGACCGGCATGAGCTTCTCGACAAGCCTGAGCATGCCCACGCTCCGCCGCACGCTCGCCGCGGAGCTGCCCAGGCTCGACCTCAGGCACGTCGCCGTCTCGCTCTACGACGACCCGCGGCGCGCCACCTTGCGGTCGCTCTTCCTGATGGAGAACAGCCGCGAGGTGGAGCCGCCGCCCGCGAGCTTCGCCTCCTCGAGCCTCGCGCCGCCCGGGTTCCTGAGCTCCGCCGAGCGATGGAGCGTCATCGCGATGCCGATCACGTTCGGCGAGGCGGAGCACTTCGGCATCGCGCTCGTCAACAGCGGCGCGAACGAGGTCGTCTACGACGCCGTGCGCCTCCAGATCGGCTCGGCGATGAAGGCGGTCATGATGCACCGCGAGATCGTCCGGCAGGTGGAGATCCGCGAGCGGCTGGAGCAGGAGCGGGTCCGCCAGGAGAGCGTCGTCGCGGAGCGCATCCAGACCACGCTCGTCCCGCCGCGGCTGCACGTCGAGGGGCTCGAGCTCTGCGCGGCGATGAGGCCGGCCGCCGAGGTCGGCGGCGACTACTACGACGTGATCGCCACGCCGGAGGGCGGGTGGCTCGGCATCGGCGACGTCGCGGGGCACGGGCTCGCGGCGGGCCTCATCATGCTGATGATCCAGAGCATGGTCGCGTGCATGGCGCGCAAGGACCCGACGGCCAGCCCGGGCGAGCTCATCGCCGCGCTCAACCGGGCGATCCACGAGAACATCCGGGATCGCTTGAAGCGCGACGAGCACGCGACCCTGCTCCTGCTCCGCTACGAGCGCAGCGGGCGGGTGACGTTCGCCGGCGCGCACGACGACCTCGTCGTGTGCCGCGCGGGCACGCGGCGCTGCGAGTGCGTCGCGAGCTCCGGCGTGTGGATCGGCGTCCTGCCGTCGGTCGACGCGATGACCCGGGACGCCGAGCTCCTCCTCGAGGACGGCGACCTCCTCGTGCTCTACACCGACGGGGTGACGGAGGCGCGGAACGCGCAGCAGGAGCAGTTCGGGCTGGAGCGGCTCTGCGCCGCCGTCGAGGCCTCCCAGGACGCGCCCGTCGACGTCATCCGCGACCGCCTCCTGAGGGACGTCGAGAGCTGGTGCTCGAGCCAGGACGACGACATCACGCTCCTCGTGGCGCGGCACCGCGCGCCGCCGGGCGCCGCCTAGGGCACCGAACAGGCAGAAAATCATCTAAATTCAACAGGTTGCGGCGCCTGCTGGATCCGCCGAGGAGCCAGCTGGAAGAGCGCGGCACGCCGCGAGCGGAGAGACCTCAAGGGCGCAAGAGGCGCAAGAGGCGCAAGAGGCGCAAGAGGCGCAAGCGAACAGAGGTATCGTTGTATTCTTCTCTTCCCCTTGCGTCCCTTGCCTCCCTTGCGCCCTTGCGGTCCTCTTCGAGTCGACGGCCGCCGCCGGATGTGGTGAAATCCGCCGTATTCCCTTGAGCAGCCCGCCCCGGCGTCGGGCGCCGGGCCGCCGCGCGACGGCGCCGCGGCGGACCGCGCGCGGCGTGACGGCGACGGGGCGGCCCAACCATAGAACGAGGTACCCTTATGAGCCGCGCTTCCTTCGCGAAGCCCCGGATGCCGATGACCGGGGAGGAGTTCCTGGCGAGCCTGCGCGACGAGCGCGAGGTCTGGGTCTACGGCGAGCGCGTCCGCGACGTGACCGCGCACCCGGCGTTTCGCAACGTCGCGCGCATCCTGGCCCGGCTCTATGACGCCTTGCACGACCCGGACACACAGCCGGTCCTGACGGCGCCGACGGACACCGGCTCAGGTGGGCTTACGCACAAGTTCTTCCGATCGCCGAGGAGCGTGGACGATCTGCGGGGGACCCGGGACGCCATCGCTGCGTGGGCGCGCATGTCGTATGGATGGCTGGGCCGTAGTCCAGACTACAAGTCGAGCTTCCTCGCCACGCTCGAGTCCAACGCCGAGTTCTATGCTCCCTACGAGGCGAACGCGCGGCGCTGGTACCGGGAGGCGCAGGAGCAGGTCCTGTTCTTCAACCATGCCATCGTGAACCCGCCCATCAACCGCGGGCTGCCCCCCCACGAGTCGCGCGACGTCTTCGTCCACGTCGAGAAGGAGACCGACCGCGGGATCGTCGTGAGCGGCGCCAAGGTGGTGGCGACGGGCTCTGCCCTCACCAACTACACGTTCATCAGCCAGTACGCGACGCTGCCCATCCAGGACGAGGGGCTCGCCCTGGCGTTCATCGTGCCGACGGGCGCCCGCGGGGTGAAGCTGCTCTGCCGGCCCTCGTACGCGATGACGGCCGGCGTCATGGGGAGCCCGTTCGATTACCCGCTCTCCAGCCGCTTCGACGAGAACGACGCGATCCTGGTGCTCGAGGACGTCCTCGTGCCCTGGGAGGACGTCCTCATCTACCGCGACATCGAGCGGGCGCAGCAGTTCCTGCCGCGCTCGGGCTTCGCGCCGCGCGCCTTCTTTCATGGGTGCGTCCGCCTCTCGGTGAAGCTCGAGTTCATCGCCGGGCTGCTGCTCCGGGGCGTCGAGGTCATGGGCAACAAGGACTTTCGCGGCGTCCAGGCGGAGGTGGGCGAGGTCATCGCCTGGCGCAACGTCTTCTCGGGCCTGGCCGACGCCATGGTGCACGCCCCGACGCCGTGGAAGGACGGCACGGTGCTGCCCAACGCGGAGTACGCCATGACCTACCGGGCCCTCGCTCCCTCGATCTACCCGCGGATCAAGGGGATCCTCGAGAAGGTCCTGGCCAGCTCCCTCGTGTACGTGCCGTCGCACGCGATCGACTTCGAGGTCCCCGAGCTCCGCCGGCACCTCGACCGGATCGCCCGCGGCTCGGACGGCAGCTCCGCGCTGGAGCGCGCCAAGCTGATGAAGCTGACGTGGGACGCCGTGGGCACCGAGTTCGGCGGGCGGCACGAGCTCTACGAGCGGAGCTACGGCGGCAACGAGGAGAACTGCCTGGTGGAGCTGCTGCACACCGCCGCCGCCGCCGGCGCCACGGAGCGCTGTAAGGATCTCGTGGCCCGGTGCATGGCCGACTACGACGAGAAGGGGTGGACCGCGCCGGACCTGATCGACGCGAAGGACATCAGCCTCATCGGCGGCCGCGCCGGCGCGCGGTGATCACCGGAGCGCGGGGCCCGGCCGCGCGGCCGCCCGCGCCTCCGCGAGCGCGCGGTGCACCGCGGCGACGAACGCCGGCGGGAACAGCTCGGGGTCGGTGAACCACGACGCCACGCTGTCGACCGCGCTCCGGATGCCGGAGCGCTCGTCCGCGACCGCCCCGGCGAGCAGCCACCCGGTCCCGAGGGCGAGCCGCGTCGGCGGCAGCCCCGCGTCGCGCGCGAACGATCGGGCGATCGCGCGGCAGACCTCGTCGGGCAGGTGCGCGCGCCGGACCTCGCGCAGCAGCGCGGCCGCCTCCAGGAGGCGCTCGTAGGACGCGGCGCGCCGGGGGATCGCGCGGCAGAGCGTGCGGTGGAGGACCCGGAGGTGCTGCTCCAGGAGCACGCTCGGCATGCCGCGGTTGGAGAGCAGGCCAGCGAGCCAGCGGATCTGGCGCTCCACGACCGGGCGCGTGTGGGTCGCGAGCGTCACGAGGAACGCGCTGTCGCTCCCGGTGAAGCGCCGCCCCCGCTCGCCGTAGCGAAACCCGTAGTACGGCGAATGGCCGAGGGAGAGCTCGCCCGCGCGCAGCGCCGCGGCGACCTCGCGCGGGTCGTCGGGGACCGGGGTCGAGCCTGCCTCGGGGTTCAGCGGGTGGCCTGGCATCGGAGCGGAGCGCGGCGCGCGGGCGGGCCGTCAGCCGGTGACGCGCCCCTCGATGATACCGCCGTCCGCGGTGATGGCGACGACCACCTCCGAGTCGACGAACAGCGACACGACCGGGCCGACCCAGGCGTCGTTCTCCCAGACGCACTCCCACGTCCCCGCCATCGGCGGGATGCCGCCGCGCCGCACCCAGATGCGGCCCGCGCTGCCCGCCCAGGCGCGGCCCTCCGCGTCGATCGTCGCGGCCGACAGGGCGCGCCGCGGCTCGATGTGCTCCGTGAAGACGCTCTGCCCGTACCGCCAGACGACGCTCCCGTCCGCGCCGACCGCGATGCCCACGCCGAGATCGGGCCGCCCGGCGCAAGCGACGAACGCCCGCGCCGGCGGCGCGGGGAGGCGCTCCATGTGCCAGTCGAGCGGCGCGTAGAGCGCGACGAGCCCCTCGCCCGCGGTCGACCGGCCGACGAGCAGCCACCGCTCGTCCTCGACGCGCGCGACCGCGGCGAGGAGCGCGACCCCCTCGGCCGGCATCGGCCGCAGCCAGCGCTTGGCGATGAACGCGTGCAGGAGCGGCCGCGGATCGTTCGGCGTCGTCGAGACGAGGATGCCCATGTCCTCGAGGTCGCCGCTCAGCGCGACGTGGCTCTGCGGCTCGCCGGGCAGCTGGAAGACGCCCGTGACGCCGCCCGTCGTGTACACCGCCAGCGTCGAGCCGTCGCCGCCGAGCAGCCAGCGGCCGGGCCCGATCCGGTGCACGAAGCGCACGCCCTGCGGGCTCGGGAGCCCGCCGGACGACGCCTCGCTCCAGCTCGTCCCGTTCCAGAAGAGCAGCCCGCCCGTCGCCGCCGCGAGGCACCGGCCGTAGCCGTCCCAGGCCACGCTCCGGATGACCGAGTCGAGGCTCGGGTGGTGGAGCACGCTCCACGTCCAGCGCTCGACGATGAACGACGGCCGAGGCGGCGGCGCCTCCCGGCTGAGGCGCGGCGGCGCGCTGATGAGCTCGGCCTCGATCGCGCGATCGGGGCTCGGGCGGTCGACGGCGCGATCCACGGCGGCGGGCGCGGCGGCGGGCGCGGCGGCGGCCTTGGGCTGGCGCGGCGAGAGCAGCGTCTGGCCGAGCTCCCCCTTGAGCTGCGCCGGCGCCTTCACGTGCGTCGCCGGGATGGTCATGGGCGCCATCTCGTCGTGGGCGCGCGTGCGCTGCTCGCCCGCGCTCGCCACGATCCGCTGCTCCAGCGCGGAGACCGGCGAGGCGGGGCGGAGGTACGGCGAGAGCATCGCGGCCACGGCCACGGCCTCCTGGAGGCGCTCCTGCGCCTCGCCGGCGGAGGCCCAGCGCAGCGCGAAGTCGATCGACTTGCACGCCTGGTCGTTGCCGCGCAGCGCGGGGTGGAGCCACCGCGTCTCGAGGATGCTCCGGCGCGTGCGCGCCATGGCCGCCATGAGCGCCTGCGCCTGCGACTCCGCGACGATGTACTGCTCGCCCGTGAGCAGGAAGAAGATGACGGACGCGAGATTGAAGATGTCGGTCCAAGGGCCGATCGTGCTCGGATCGGCGGACAGCATCTCCGGCGGCGCGACCCCGGTGTTGCTGACGACGCCGGCCATGATCGTCTCGCGGATGCCGCGCGGCCGCGCCATGCCGAAGTCGCTGATCTTGAACAGCTCCTCGTCGCCGGAGCCGCAGCACAGGATGCTCTCCGGCGTGAGCTGCCGGTGGACGACGCCCACGTCGTGCACCGCCGACAGCCCGCTCGAGATGCACTCGATCGCGCGCGTGGCGCGCGCCGGATCGAACGCGTGGCCCGTGGCCTGGATGGTCCCCTGCACCCGCTGGCGGAGCGTCACGCCCTGGACGCCGCCGTGCACGTACTCGATGGTGATCCAGGGCAGGTCGAGCGTCTTCGTGCCGCGGCGGACCGCGAAGGTGCCGGTGTCGATGAGCCGGACCACGAAGGGGGTCGGGGGGACCTGCTCGTTGAGGCGGCCGAGGGACACCGCCTCCTTCTTCACGATGACGGCCGCCGACGGCCCCATCTGCCTGAACAGCGACGGCCTCAGGATCTTGACGACGACCGGGGTCTCGCCCTCGGGCGCGGTGCGGACCGCGTAGTACGAGACGAACATCGTCCCGGCCCCGGCGCGCGACACGATCCGGTAGCCGATGCTTGGCGAGAGGTCGCTGGGGATCGTGGCCCCCTGCAGTCCTCCGAGGGCCTCTTCATCGCTGGGTATTGTGAGCACGTGAACGACCATAGCGCACCCGGCGCGCCGTGGAACAACTTGACGAAGGGGGGCAATGCGGCCCGCTCTGACGTGGCCCGCGCGTGGCCCGCGCGTCGCCCGCGCGGCCTGCCGGCGCCCCTGTAAGGTGGCGCGGGGCTCGCGCGTTGCACGGCCATGAAGAACCAGAGCTCTCTGTCGCGCCGGCTGTGCCTCGCCGGGTTCCTGCTGTCGACCGCGCCCCTCCTCGCCGCTTGCGCGGCGCAGGCGACGCCGCCTCAGGCCGTGCATCCGGAGTCCCACACCATCACGGTCGTCGGCCGGGGCGAGGTCCACACGAAGCCCGACGTCGCCCGCGCCCAGCTGGGCATCGAGGTCCTGGCGCCCAGCGTGAACGAAGCGACGAGGTCGGCCGCCGCGCGCATGAACGAGATCCTCGCGGCGCTGAGGAAGCTCGGCGTCGCGGACAAGGACATCCAGACCAGCAACTACTCCATCCAGCTCATGCGGCAGGCCGACGTGCCGCCCTGGATGCTCCCCCCGCAGCCCCTCGCGGCGCCTGCGGCGGCCGCGCCCGCCGCGCCCGCCGCGCCCGCCACGGCGACCGCGGCGCCCGCGGGGCGCGGGCCGAAGCCGGCGCCGCCTCCCGCCCCGAAGCCGCCCGCGGCGCCCGATCTGGCGCCGCCCCAGCCGGCGCCTCCGGCGTACTACTATCAGGTGAGCAACACGGTGACGGTCGTCATCCGCAACCTCGATCAGGTCGGGCCGGTGCTCGACGCCGTCGTGGCCGCGGGCGCGAACAACGTGTGGGGTGTCTCGTTCGGCCTCGACAAGACCGAGCCGCTCGAGGCGCAGGCGAGGGAGAAGGCGATCGCGGACGCGCGCGCTCGCGCCGAAGCGCTCGCCAAGCTGCAAGGCGTCTCGCTCGGGGGCGTCGTCGCGATCAGCGAGATCGTCGACTCCGGCCCGCGCGGCCCGATGTACGCCCCCCGCCTCGCCGCCGGCGCGATGGCCGCGGACGCCGCCACCCCCGTCGCGCCCGGCGAGGTTCAGTTCGGCACGCAGGTGAAGGTCATCTACGCCCTGGAGAACGCGCCGGCGAGCCCGCGCAAGTGATCGCCCGACCCGGGCCGCCGCTCGACGCCGGCCGTCGCGCGCGCTCACCGCGCGGGCGGAGCCTCGGCCTCCGCGGCTGAGCGGCCTGCCCTTCGCCCGCCGGCAGGCCGGCGCCGCTGGCAGGCCGCGGCCGCGGTCGGATTACAGCTATATCCAACCCGCGCGTCGCCGCAGCGGATAGAGTTCCAGCGTCCAGCTTCGGACCCTGCACCGCTCCACCCTCACCAGCGCCACCATGACCGCTCCGTTCTGCCCTTCCCTGCTCCGCGCTGCCGACCTCGCGGCGCGCCCACGCTCCGCTACCGCGCTCGCGCGCTCGCTCGGGGCCGCGGCGCTCGCCGCGTCGGCGACAGGCTGCCTCGTGCTCTCGCCGCCGGAGTACGATCACCCCGAGAAGACACCGCCGGTGCTCACGGCGGTCTTCCCGCCCCCGCACACGCCCGTGCACATCGACCAGGTGAACAAGATCACGAACTTCCACGCGACGGTGCTGTCGGAGGACAACGGCGATCCCGTGAAGGTCAGGCTGTACATCGATTATGGGCGGCTCTTCATTGACACGTACCCGCACCGCGACGCCCTGGACCAGAGGTCATTCCCGGCGGGGACCATCGCCGGCGGACAGCGCCCAGTCACGGCCACGCTAGACCGCAACTTCGACGATCTCCCGAACGACAGCACGACGGAGGGGGAGTGTCATACGATCACCATGATGGCGTCGCACGCCTTCAACGATCTCAAGTGCAAATGCCCGGACGACCCGAACGACATGAGCTGGATCACCTGGCAGCTCATCGACTGCCGCGCGGACGAGCCGTGCCCGACGTCGTGCCCTGCGCTGGACTGCGAGACCACGCCGTGCCGCTTCTGCGATGATCCCGCGCTCGCGACGGAATGCATCCGCCCGGAGGTCGACGCGGGCCCTTGACGCCGCGCCGGAGGACGGCGCCAGCCCCCGGCGCCGCCGGGCGTGGTACATGGGGGCCGATGACCGCTCCCCCTGACGTCCAGCCCTCCCTCGCGCCGACCGGCGGGGTCGTGCGCCCTGCGCGCCGGCCGCCCGGCTGGGTCGCCCCTGGGCCGCGGCCGGCGACGCCGGAGCGGCCGGAGGTCTGGCCCGGCCCCGGCGAGGACCTCTGCTACCTCTCCGGCGATTTCCGCATCCTCCAGCGGCTCGACGGCCACCGCTGGTCGGCCGACGATTTCCTGACCGCCTGCTTCGCGGCCGAGCAGGTGGCGCACGCGCCCCCGCGCCGCGCCGTGGATCTCGGGTGCGGCATCGGCACGGTGCTCCTGTTCACCGCGTGGCGCTTCCCGGACGCGCGCTGCGCGGGCGTGGAGGCGCAGGAGGTGAGCATGGCGATGGCGCGGCGGTCGGTCGCGTGGAACGGCATCGACGACCGCTGCGAGGTCCGGTGGGGGGACCTGCGCGACCCCGCGACGCTCGACGGCCTCGGGCCCGCGGACCTCGTGACGGGGACGCCGCCCTACCTGCCGGTCGGAACAGGCATCGAGTCCTATCGGGTCCAGTGCGGGCCGTGCCGCTTCGAGCACCGGGGCGGCGTGGAGGACTATTGCCTCGCGGCGGCGCGGCTGCTCGCGCCCGGCGCGCCGTTCGTGGCCTGCGCGTCGGCGCGGCAGCGGGGCCGCGTCGAGGCGGCGGCGGCCGCGGCCGGGCTCGCGCTCGAGGCGTGGCGCGACGTCGTCCCGAAGCCGGGCAAGGCCGCCCTCTTCTCCGTCTACGCCCTGCGCCGCGCCGGGGCCGCGGCGCCGTGCCGCGACGAGCCGCCCCTCTTGCTGCGCGGCCCGAACGGACGCTTCACGGAGGAGTTCGACGCGCTCCGCCGGACGATGGGAATCCCGGTGGTGAGGACATGACGGCGTGACGGCGGGTCCGCGCACTACGGATCTCGAAGTTCTCCAGCATATGAGTCCGGGACCGGCCGCTTCGGCGTGGACTGCGGCGCAAGACCGCGGTAGTCGGTGGCGATGAGCCTTCGGATTACGCAGGTGGACGCGTTCACGGCCAAGGCGTACCGCGGCAACCCGGCGGCGGTCTGCGTCCTGCCCGAGGCGCGCCCCGCCGCGTGGATGCAGGCCGTGGCGCGCGAGATGAACCTCTCCGAGACGGCCTTTCTGGTCGCCCGCGGCGACGGCGGCTTCGATCTCCGCTGGTTCACGCCGACGGTGGAGGTCGCGCTCTGCGGCCACGCCACGCTCGCGAGCGCGCATGTGCTCTGGGAGACAGGCCTGCTCGCGCCCGACGAGCAGGCCCGCTTCTTCACGCAGAGCGGCCTGCTCACCGCGTCTCGCCGCGACGGCGGGTGGATCGAGCTGGATTTCCCGGCGAAGCGGGAGGAGAAGGCGGAGCCGCTCCCCGGCCTCGATGAGGCGCTCCGCGTTGAGCCGCTCTACATCGGCAGGAACGCGTCCGACTACCTCGTCCTCCTCGGCTCGGAGGACGAGGTCCGCGCGGCGCAACCCGACTTTGGCCTGCTCGCGACGGTGCCCGCCCGGGGCGTCATCATCACGAGCCGGAGCTCGTCCCGGGAGTTCGATTTCGTCTCGCGGTTCTTCGCCCCCGCCGCGGGCGTCAACGAGGATCCGGTCACCGGCTCCGCACATTGCTGCCTGACGCCGTTCTGGGCGGCGCGCCTCGGCAAGGCGGAGATGCTGGCCTATCAGGCCTCGGCGCGCGGCGGCGTCGTGCGCGTGCGCCTGCGCGGCGATCGCGTCGACCTCGGCGGCCAGGCCGTCACCGTCCTGGAGGGCGAGCTGCGCGCCGAGCCGAACATCCGGGGCGAGGGCTCCCCCTCGGACAGCCCTCCTCCGCGCTGACCCTCTCGCGCGCGTCAGCTCGGCTGCGACACGAGCGGCAGGGGCACGGTCTGCGCCCGGAACAGCGGCCGTCCGTCGCGCCCGAGGAGCCCTTCTTTCGCCGGCTGGCCCTGGGCCGGCCGCTGCTTCGCCGGGCGCGCCGGCTTGTCTCCGGGCTCTGGCGCCGGCGCGGCGGGCGCCATCTCGACCGGGGCTTCCCATGCGTTTCGGGTCCCGCCCGCCTCGTTGGCCTGGAAGAACACGGCGCGGAGCGCCCTCCCCTCGACGTCCGTCTCGACGGCCATCATCCAGAACCAAGGGCCGTCCGGCTCGGTCTCTTGTCCCATGAACGAGAAGGCCATCTGTCGCGGCTCGCCCCGCCGGCCGTGCTCGCTGCGCGCCGCCTCGAGGTGCCTCTGCGAGGGCTTGTCGGCCGGACCGCGGTACACGCGCACCGCGATCCCGTCGATATGGGGCATCAGGTACAGGCCGTCTCGGTGGACGGTCAGCCACGGGTGCTTCCCGCTGTCTGCCAGCTTGCAGAGGGCGTGACCGAACCGCTCGTGCGCCTTGCAGCCGATCCCCCAGCTCGTATCGCCCTCTTCCCGGTTCGCCTCGCTGAACGCCTTGTTGCGGACATCGACCGCCGTCTGCGCCAGGAGGACGAGCCGGCTCTCGTGCAGTGCGGGGTTCAGCTCCCAGGGAAGGGCGACATCCATCGGAGCTGGCACGGTACGCGCGTTCACTGAAAAGTCAACCGGTCCCGGCGGTCGTACCGTACGCCCGCGAGGTGGCTCCGCGCGCCGCGGGCGGCGCGGCGGTCGGTCTGGTCGGTCTGCCGGGCGGCGCGCGTTCTAGCACGGCGCATGGCGCCGCTGCGCCGTGCTAGAGCGCGCTCCGCGCGCGCCTGCGTCGCGTGCGAGGAGGTGTCCTTGGGAGAGGCGATCGTCGGAGGGAGCGCCGCGGAGCGGCCGCTGGTGGGCGTGGGCGTCATGCTGGTGCGCGACGGGCGCGTGCTGCTCGCGCGGCGGCGCGGCAGCCACGGCGACGGCAGCTACTCGTGGTGCGGCGGCCACCTCGAGGTCGGCGAGTCGTTCGAGTCCTGCGCCATCCGCGAGGTGCGCGAGGAGAGCGGCCTCGTGGTCAAGAAGCTCTCGTTCCTGTGCCTGAGCAACATCCTCGCCTACGGGAAGCATTACGTGGACATCCAGCTCCTTGCGGAGGAGTTCGAGGGCGAGCCCGAGGACCGCGAGCCCCACAAGATCGCCGGCTGGGGCTGGTACTCGCTCGACGCGCTGCCCGAGCCGTTGTTCCGCCCGGTGGAGCTCGCCATCGCGAGCTACCGCAGCGGCCGCCGCTACAACCCCTGATCCCGCCTGTCGCGCCCGCGCCTGGCCCAATCTTGGAGAGGCGCGAATCCCGCGGATCCGCCTCGCAAGGATCCGGCGGCTCCTCCCCGCCGGGGCCGTGCGGGCGTGCTTCCTCGCCGCCGCACGACCGGACCGAGAGAATGCAGCAGAAGAGAACGATGCCCACCCCCCGTCGGTGCTCGGCGCTTCGCGCCTGCGCGCCGCCGGCCCCTCCCATAGCCCGCGCTCCGCGCGGGCTGGGAGGGGTGCGTCCGTCGCCAGCCTCTCGCGTCGTGCTCATGCGGGTTGGCCGCTTGGCCGTGGTCCTCATCTCGATCTCTCCTTCCTACTCACCGTTCATCGAAGCGGCGAAGCCACGCCTGGCTGCGCTCCAGATCGAACCGGAGCCCCGGACCGGCGTATTGAAAGGGCCGGTGCTTCGCGATGCGGATCGGCTTCAGGTACTTCGACAGCTTGACGTACAGCTCCGGCCAGACGTTGCGTTCCGCGTCGCCGAGCTGCGGACGCGAGCCCGCCTGGATCAGGATCCCGCGTCAAAAACGGCGAACAACGAACCTGCTATTCAACGCACCCACCTCGCCGCCGCGCATGTCGCCGCCGCGCACGTCACCCGCCTCCCAGCCGCGCCAGCACGCATGTCACGTTGTCCGACCCGCCGTGCTCGTTCGCGAGGTCGACCAGCAAGCTCGCCGCAAGGCTCAGCTCCCCGTGCGCCCGGAGCACACCCGCGATCCGCTCTTCGGGCACCGGACCCCACAGCCCGTCCGAGCACACGAGGAACACATCCCCCGGCTCCGTCGCCTCCACCCGCGACTCGATCGCCACGCTCTCGTCGCACCCCAGCGCCCGCGTCACCGCGCTCGCCCGGTCGCTCAGCGCCTCGAGCGCCTCCAGCGCGCCGTCGCCGTCCCGCAAGAGCTCCTCCAGCAGCGAGTGATCCCGCGTCAGCCGCTCCAGCTTCCCCTCGCGCATCCGGTAGACCCGCGAGTCGCCCACGTGCGCGATGTACGCCATGCCCGGTCCCAGCAGCACGCCCGCGAAGGTGGTCGCCATCCCCCGCATCTCGTCCTTCTGCTGGCTCGCCTCGTAGATCGCCCGGTTGGCCCGCCGCACGCTCAGCACTAGCCGCACCTCGTCCTGATGGCGCGGCCTCGCCGCGCCGTAGGGCCACGTGTCCTCGAGATCGTCCCCCTCCTCGAAGCAGCTCTTGACCACCTCGATCGCCATCCGCGACGCCACCTCGCCCGCCGCGTTGCCTCCCAGGCCGTCGGCCACCATGAACAGCCCCAGGTACGGCAGCGCCGCGAAGCTGTCCTCGTTGCGGCTCCGCCGCCGCCCCACGTCCGACTGCGCCGCCGCCTCGATGGCGAGCTGTGGATACACGATCGTCCTCCTCGCATGCTCGTCGACGAGACGAGCCGAGCCAAAGGCGCGCCGCGCTACGCGGCGCGCGTTTCCCTGGTTGGTGCGGCCGCGCCGCGCGCGGCCCTCTCGCTATGTCACGTCACTGCGTCGCGGCTTCGCCACGTCACCGCAGGCGCAGCGCCACCAGCACCACGCCGCACAGGATCGCCAACACCAAGGCCACCGTGCCGAGCGACGCCACGAGCGACCTGTGCTTGCCGGCCTCACACGCCGCCTGCACCGCCCTCACCCACGCCTCGTGGTCCTCCGCCTCGACCTCTGGCTCGGCGGCAGCCAGCTTCTCCGCCCAGCCCCTCATCTGGACGATCGCTCTCTGCACGTCGGCGTCGTCCGCCAACATCGACAGCAGGACCTCGTGCTGCGTCATCGTCTTGGAAGCCCTCATCGCTTCAGCCCCCACACGGCGACCGCTTCGCGAAGTCCCAGCAGCTCCCTTCGCTCCCCGGCGCTCCGGCGTTTTCCATCGCGCCTCCAGGGCCGGCGTTGCCGCCGAAGCCGGGTGTACCCGCGGCGAATTGGACCGCAGGCGCTTCGCTGGGCGTCACCGCATACGCAACGCCTACGGCATAGCCGCCCCGGCCGCCACCACCCGCGCCACCTGGGCCGCCTGCGCCACCCTTTCCGCCATCGCACCCGGCTTTGCTGGGTGCCGTCCCCGAAGCCGTCCCACCCGCGGCCCCATTGCCGCCAGCGGCGCCGCTTTGCCCCGCCGCCCCGGCGCCTCCGTTGCCGCCCTTACCCACCGCGACCGTCACCCCGGTCAGCGTCAGCCGGTTGCCCAGGCTCACGATCCCCACGCTCGAGCCGCCCGCCTGCCCTCCGCCGCCTCCCTTCCCGCCGCAGCCCCCGGCCCCGCCGCCTCCGCCGCTGGCTCCCACGCCGTCGCGGATCTCCGTGCCGACCTGGCAGAACAGCCCCGCCTTCGCCCCGCCGCCCCCGCCTCCGCCTTGACCCCGGCCGCCGGTTTTGCCCGGGTCGCCGTCGCCCCCGCTCAGCCCGGTGAGCGCAAGGGTCATGCCCGTCCCACCGGTGCCGGCAGGGCCAGCGGTGCCGCTCTTGCCGTCATTTCCTCTGTCGCAGTCTTGAGACGCCGTTTCCCCCACGCCTCCGAGGCCTTTACGCATCGGATTCTCCTCCGGCACCGGCCCGCCGTCCTCCCCCGCCTGCCCGTTGCCCTCGTCCGTCTCCCCGATCCCGCCCAGCCCGCCGCGCCCGCCGGCCGTCTCGCCGTCCTCGCAGCTCGTCACGCCCGCGGCCCCGCCCAGCACCGCGTTCTCCGCCACGCACGCGTTCGACGCACCCCCGGCCTCCGCGCTCGCCCCGGCCACCGGCGCCTCTTCCGGCGTCGTCCCTCTCGCCCCGTCCTTGCCGTTGCCCGCGGTCACCTCCACCTCCGCGAGCTCCGCCTCCACGTCGGCCACCACCACCCCGATCGACGACCCGCCCTCCTGCTTCGCGTCCGCCGCCCGGATCGCGAACCCTTCCACCCGCGCCCCCTCCGCCCCTTCCCCGAGCGTCAGCGCCACCTGGTCCGCCGGCCCCCAGATCGCGCTCTTCCTCCCCGCCTCCAGCACCCACCCCGCGCAATCGAAGCTCCCGATCACCTCGAGCCCCGCCTCGACCTTCACGCTCTCCTCGAACGCCGCCTCCCCCTCGGCGCACGCGTACACCCGCTTGCCCTCAGCCGCCGCCTTCTCGATCGCCTCCTGCAACGACCCGTACGGCCTCTGCCGCGTCCCCTCTCCTCCTTCCTCCGCCCCCGCCTGCGCGAACACCCCGCACGCCTCGCTCACCACGCTCGGGTCCTCCCGCGGATCCGCCTCGCAAGGATCCGGCGGCTCCTCCCCGCAAGGGCTGCGCGGGGATGCTTCATCGCCACCGCAGGACCACACAGAGAAAATGCAGCAGAAGAAGACAGCGATGCCCACCCCCCGTCGGTGCTCGGCGCTTCGCGCCTGCGCGCCGCCGGCCCCTCCCATAGCCCGCGCTCCGCGCGGGCTGGGAGGGGTGCGTCCTCCGATGGTGTCTCGCGTTGCCCCCAAGGAGGTCGAAAACGGCTTGCCCATGGTCTCCTCCATCTGAATCTCGCCTCCACGCTCAGCGGTCGTCGAAGCGCCGAAGCCACGCCTCGCTCCGCTCGAGGTCGAAGCGGAGCCCCGGGCCTCCATACTGAAAGGGCCGGTGTTCCGTGATCCGGATCGGCTTCAGGTACTTCGACAGCTTGACATAGAGCTCCGGCCAGACGTTGCGCTCCGCGTCGCCAAGCTGCGGGCGTGGGCCTGCCTGAACCATCAGACCTCCGTCGAACCGGTGGACAACAAATCTCCCATCCAACGCGCGCAACTCAGCCTCGAGCTTGTCTACACCTCCCATCTCCACAACCCAGCACTCCCCCAGCGCCGTGAGCCAATTGACACCCTTAATACCGCCATTACCGCTCCTACCTTTACGCAGCCAGATGGAATGCGTTATTGGATAATCCGCCTCCAGCCCGGGAAATCTCTGGGCCCAATCATAGACGACAGGCTCATACAGGCTGCTAATCGAGCCATCAGGAGACTCGACCACGCCGATGCCTCCATAGCCGCTCACCGGCCTCAGCCTGCGGCACATCTCAAGCATCACCTCCGGAAAGGACTCCAACGAATCCACAAACCAGAGCAGCGGAAACGCAACCCGAAAGAACCCCAAATCGACGAAGGGCCGCTTCTTGGCACCCAGCGCATGCGCAAGGAAAGAGCTCGCGCCCCGCTCGTACTCGGCGGCATGATAGATGAGCGAGAAGCCCTCATCTTCTCCGAACCCCAACAGCCACGCGCGAGGGTCCGACCCCTTGCCCTTGCCATACGGTTCCATCAACCGCTTCTCTGGGTGCAGCGCCCAGCGCAGATGAGTACCACAACGCCTGAAGTAGTCTTCGCAGCACGAGACCACCGCCTCCCGCACCTCCCGCTTGTGGGCGTCCTCGAAGTACACGGTTGCCAGGAGCGCAACCTGGAGGATCGTACGCCCCTCGTCGTCCTTGACCCTTAGACGGTCATCGAGCACCCCCATCATCTCGTTCGTTTCGTCCGACATCATCTCCTCCATCATGGAACACTCACAGGCCCCCGGAGAAGTGGCGCGAGCTTGCCGAGGATCCGGGCGACCGCGGGCGGGATGGCCACGTCATCGGCCTGGCCCCCTGGCACGGCGTCATCCAGCACCAGTGCCATCACGAGCAGCGTCAGCGCGGCAATTTCCGCCACGTCACCGGCCGTCATCCCCTGCGGCTGCGGCTTCTGGCGCGGACAGCCGCACCGATCGGGTCCAAGCACTTCAAACCGGGCTGTGCCGGCGATTTCGGTATATTCCCTTCGCTGCTCCTCGTCGAGCTTGTCTGAAGGGAACTTGATCTCGATGACCTCCTTGATGTTGTCCTGGGTCGGCGGCTTCGTACCGTCCTTGACCACCACCACGTCCGGGATCCTGCTCCCCTTCGGACTGCTCCGCGTCGCACGCCGCGGGTCGTTCTTGCTCATGACGGGCTCAGGTGGATCCTTGCTCATGTCGTAGGGCACCTCGGCCTTGAGCGGGCTCGTCTGCGCCGACGCGTCCTCTAGCGCCCGGATGTGCCTGGTCACGCATTGCTGCCGGAGCCGCTCTTCCTTGCACCGGCAGATGAAGCCGCACACAGCCCCCTCCTCGGGTGTGAGCGGCCCGCCCCCGCCGCCGAGGCCCCCGGCTTGCATCGGCGGCAGGCCGCCCGCGAAGCCGAGCAGCGGCAGCCGTACAGGCTCCGATCGCATCAGGGCGCCGGCCGGCAAGAGCGGCAGCGCCGGCCGCGCCGCTGGCGCCCCGCCGGGCGTGCCGCCCTGCTGGATCTTCACAGCGCCGCCGTTGATCGACACCCCGCTCGCGTCGATCCGCACGAAGCCCCCCGGCCCGCGCAGCGTCACGTCGCCCGCCTCGATCACGATCGCCCCGCCGGCCTTCAAATGGATCGTCCCGCCCGCCTCCAGCGCCGCCACCCTGCCGATCCGCTCGTGCCGGTCGCCGTCGACCGTCAGCGATCGCGCGCCGCCGACCCGCTCGCGCAGCTCGCCCTCCACGGTGACGTGGGCGTCCTTGCCCACATAGGCGACAGTGCGCCCTTCGATCCGCGTGCTCTCGTCGCCGCCGACGCCCTTCGCGCGGCTCCCCCGCACCACGAGCGCCTCGTCGCGCCCCACCTCGGTGCGCAGCTGCCGCTCGGCGCGCAGCGACACCAGCTCCGCCCCCTTGCGGTCCTCGAAACGCAGCTCGTTGAAGCCCCCACCGCCCGGCGACGACGCACTGCGCCACAGGCTCTGCGTCCGCTCCTCGGGCAGCTTCAGCGGCACCGGGTTGAGCGCGTTCGAAAGGCGCCCCACGACGACGGGCTGGTCAGGATCTCCCTCCAGAAAGGCGACCAGCACCTCCTGCCCCACGCGCGGCAGTGCGAAGAGCCCGTACCCGGCGCCGGCCCAGCCCTGGCACACGCGCAGCCAGCACGAGCTGTGCTCGTCGTGCCCGCCGAGCCGGTCCCACGGAAGCTGTATCCGCACCCGGCCATGCGCGTCGGTGTGGATCTCTTCGCCGGGCGGGCCAACGACCACGCCGCTCTGCATCCCGTGCACGACCGGCTTCGCTATCCGCCGCGCCGGCCGGTATGGGTCCGACGCCCGCACTGCCATCCCGCTCACCGACCAACCGCCCCGGGCGCTGCCCTCGATCCACAGCGACGTCACCAGCAGCCCCACCCGCGGGTCGAGCTCCGGCCGCGGATGGCCCTCGACTGCGAAAACCGTGCCAGGTCGCAGGTCGAGCGCGTTGGTACGAAACGAGATCGAGCACGCCCCCGTATGCTCCGCCTCCAGCGCTCGCGCCGCGAGTCTCGCCGCGTGGCGGTCGTCGTGCGACGCGGCGCCGTCGCGCCCCCCCTCCACCATGCTCACGCCCGGCTGGTACCGGTACCGCTCGGTGCGCGCGTCGGTGCAGCCCGCGCTCCGCGCCGGCCCGACCAGCGCCCACGCCGGGCGCTGAAAATCATAGTCGCGCAGCGTCACCGCGTCGGCGCGCGCGTGCTGCTCCACGGCCACACGCGTTACCCAGGCGTGCGCGCGTACATCGAGCGGCTGGTCCGTGTACGCGAGCGGCGCATCCCGCCGCGGCGCGCTTTGGTGCAGCGCATCGGCCAGCACGAGCCGCGAGCGCTCCCCATCGTCCAGCAGCGCGTACGCAATCCCCGCCTCCTCCAGCAGGCGCTGGAAGAAGTGGAGGTCCGTCTCCCCATACTGCACCTTGTACGCGAGCCGCGGGTGCTCCTTCTCGTCGACGTGCCACGTCGCATCGAGCCCCCACGCGTCGAGCATCGCGCGCCCGATCTCGGGCACCGACTGGTGCTGGTAGATCCGGTGGTCGGTGCGCAGCGCCATCCTCCACAGCGCCGGCACGATCGTCAGCGCGTACGTCGATACGCCGATGTCTCCGCCACGCACCTCCAGCGCGTGCACCTGCCGCACGTGGCTGCACACGCCCGACCACACCCGCTCGCCGGAGAGCCCGCTCCCCTCGCCGGCCTCGATCCGCAACGCCGCCGGTTGCCCCGCGATCGCCTTGAGGTCGACGCACGGCTCGGGCGACACCGCCTCCACCTCCACCGTGAAGAGCGACGACAGCGCCTCGCGGATCGCCACCCGCTCGACGCGCAGCGCCTCGCCGCTCGCGAGCGACAGATCCAGCCGGAGCACGTCCCCGCCGCGCACGTCACCCGCCTCCTAGCCGCGCCAGCACGCACGTCACGTTGTCCGGCCCCCCGTGCTCGTTTGCGAGGTCGACCAGCAAGCTCGCCGCAAGGCTCAGGTCCTGGTGCGTTTCAAGGACCCCCGCGATCCGCTCCTCGGGCACCGGCCCCCACAGCCCATCCGAGCACACGAGGAACACATCCCCCGGCGCCGTCGCCTCCACCCGCGACTCGATCGCCACGCTCTCGTCGCACCCCAGCGCCCGCGTCACCGCGTTCGCCCGGTCGCTCAGCGCTTCGAGTGTCTCGAGCGCGCCGTCGCCGTCCCGCAAGAGCTCCTCCAGCAGCGTGTGATCGCGCGTCAGCCGCTCCAACTGGCCCCCGCGCATCCGGTAGACGCGCGAGTCGCCCACGTGCGCGATGTACGCCATGCCCGGTCCCAGCAGCACGCCCGCGAAGGTGGTCGCCATCCCCCGCATCTCGTCCTTCTGCTGGCTCGCCTCGTAGATCGCCCGGTTGGCCCGCCGCACGCTCAGCACCAGCCGCACCTCGTCCTGATGGCGCGGCCTCGCCGCGCCGTAGGGCCACGTGTCCTCGAGATCGTCCCCCTCCTCGAAGCAGCTCTTGACCACCTCGATCGCCATCCGCGACGCCACCTCGCCGGCCGCGTTGCCCCCGAGCCCATCGGCCACCATGAACAGCCCCAGGTACGGCAGCGCCGCGAAGCTGTCCTCGTTGCGGCTCCGCCGCCGCCCCACGTCCGACTGCGCCGCCGCCTCGATGGCGAGCTGTGGATACACGATCGTCCTCCTCGCGCGCCCGTCGACAAGACGAGCCGAGCCATGGCGCGCCGCCCTGCGCGGCGCGCGTTTCCCTGATTGGTGAGGCCACGCCGCGCGCGGCCTTCGCTACGTCGCTGGTTCGTTACGTCGCTACGTCAGCGCAGCCCGAGCACGGCGAGCGCCGCGCCGCACGCGACCGCCAGCACCAAGACCACCGTGCCGAGCCGCGATCTGCGCCTCTCGCCTGCGCCCTCCACCAGCACCACGCTCACCCACGCCTCGGTGACCTCTCGCTCCAGGGCTTTCAGCGCCTTCGCCTTGGCCGCCACCTCCGCGAGCGCCTCCCGCACGTCCGCATCTCGCGCTATCCGGAGCAGCAGCGAGCCGCGCGTCTGCGCCCGGGTGAGCCGCGCAAGCTGCTCCTTCCGCGCTTCCGGCGTGGTCGCGCTCCACACCGGATCGACCCATGGATGCCGCCGGGCCGTTGTCTCTTTCGGGGACTTCATCGCTTCAGCCTCCACACGGCGACCGCTTCGCGAAGTCCCAGCAGCTCCCTTCGTTCCCCGGTGCTCCGGCGTTTTCCATGGCGCCTCCGGGGCCGGCGTTGCCGCCGGTGCCGGCTGTGCCCGCAGAGAATTGCACCGCAGGCGCTTCGCTGGGCGTCACCGCATACGCAACGCCTACGGTATAGCCGCCCCGGCCGCCACCACCGGCGCCACCTGGGCCGCCGAGACCGCCGTTTCCTCCCTGGCACCCGGGCCTGGAAGGCGCCGTCCCCGAAGCCGTCCCACCCGCGGCCCCATTGCCGCCAGCGGCGCCGCTTTGCCCCGCCGCGCCGGCCCCTCCGTTGCCGCCCTTGCCCACCGCGATCGTCACCCCGGTCAGTTTCAGCCGGTTGCCCAGGCTCACGATCCCCACGCTCGAGCCGCCCGCCTGCCCGCCGCCGCCTCCCTTCCCGCCGCAGCCCCCGGCCCCGCCCCCTCCGCCGCTGGCTCCCACGCCGTCGATGGTGTCCGGACCGAGCTTGCAGAACAGCCCCGCCTTCGCCCCGCCGCCCCCGCCTCCGCCTTGACCCCGGCCGCCGGTTTTGCCCGGGTCGCCGTCGCCCCCGCTCAGCCCGGTGAGCGCAAGGGTCATGCCCGTCCCACCGGTGCCGGCAGGGCCAGCGGTGCCGCTCTTGCCGTCATTTCCTCTGTCGCAGTCTTGAGACGCCGTTTCCCCCACGCCTCCGAGGCCTTTACGCATCGGATTCTCCTCCGGCACCGGCCCGCCGTCCTCCCCCGCCTGCCCGTTGCCCTCGTCCGTCTCCCCGATCCCGCCCAGCCCCCCGCGCCCGCCGGCCGTCTCGCCGTCCTCGCAGCTCGTCACGCCCGCGGCCCCGCCCAGCACCGCGTTCTCCGCCACGCACGCGTTCGACGCACCCCCGGCCTCCGCGCTCGCCCCGGCCACCGGCGCCTCTTCCGGCGTCGTCCCTCTCGCCCCGTCCTTGCCGTTGCCCGCGGTCACCTCCACCTCCGCGAGCTCCGCCTCCACGTCGGCCACCACCACCCCGATCGACGACCCGCCCTCCTGTTTCGCGTCCGCCGCCCGGATCGCGAACCCTTCCACCCGCGCCCCGTCCGCCCCTTCCCCGAGCGTCAGCGCCACCTGGTCCGCCGGCCCCGCGAGCGCGCTCTTCTTCCCCGCCTCCAGCACCCACCCCGCGCAATCGAAGCTCCCGATCACCTCGAGCCCCGCCTCGACCTTCACGCTCTCCTCGAACGCCGCCTCCCCCTCCGCGCACGCGTACACCCGCTTGCCCTCCGCCGCCGCCTTCTCGATCGCCTCCTGCAGCGACCCGTACGGCCTCTGCCGCGTCCCCTCTCCTCCTTCCTCAGCCCCCGCCCGCGCGAACACCCCGCACACCTCGCTCACCACGCTCGGGTCCTCCCGCGGATCCGCCTCGCAAGGATCCGGCGGCTCCTCCCCGCCGGGGCTGCGCGGGGATGCTTCATCGCCACCGCAGGACCACACAGAGAAAATGCAGCAGAAGAAGAGAGCGATGCCCACCCCCCGTCGGTGCTCGGCGCTTCGCGCCTGCGCGCCGCCGGCCCCTCCCATAGCCCGCGCTCCGCGCGGGCTGGGAGGGGTGCGTCCGTCATCGGCGTCCCGCATCGTCATGGCGAGGGGAGATGGCCCTTGCTTGATCGTGATCCTCATCTGGACTCTCCTTCACGCTCAGCGGTCGTCGAAGCGCCGAAGCCACGCCTCGCTGCGGTCCAGATCGAAGCGGAGCCCCGGGCCAGCGTAATGGAACGGCCGGTGCTCCGTGATGCGGATCGGCTTGAGGTACTTCGACAGCTTCACATACAGCTCCGGCCAGACGTTGCGCTCTGCGTCACCAAGCTGTGGATGTGGCCCGGCCTGGATCAGGACGCCTCCCTCGAACCGACGAATCCCAAACCGGCTATCTAGCGCACCCAGATCGGCCTCAATCTTATCGACTCCTCCCATCTCTACAATCCACCGCTCCCCGAGCACGGTCAACCAGTCAACACCCTTGATACCGCCGCCACCGCCCCTTCCCTTACGCAGCCAACTCAGGTGACATATGGGATAATCCACCTCTAGCCCGGGGAACCGCTGGGCCCAGTCATACACGACAGGCTCATACAGGTTACTGATCGAACTATCAGGGGACTCGACCACGCCGATGCCGGCGTAGCCGCTCACCGGCTTCAGCTTGCGGCACACCTCGAGCATCACCTCCGACAGCGACTCCGACGAGTCCGCAAACCAGAGCAGGGGGAATGCCATTCGAAAAAAACCAAGCTCCACGAACGGCCTTCGTGGCAACCCCAAGGCGCTCGCGTAGAAAGCGCTCGCGCCTCGGTCGTACTCCGCTCCGTGATAGATGAGCGAAAACCCCTCATCTTCGCCCAACCCCACGAGCCATGATCGAGGATTCGAACCTCTTCCGTTGTCGAATGGCTCCATCACCTCCGTATCCGGGTTGAGCGCCCAACGAAGGCGATGGCCACAACGACGGAAGTAGTCGTCGCAGCACGAGACCACCGCCTCGCGCACCTCCCGTTTGTAGGCGTTCTCGAAGTACAGGGTTGCTAAGAGCGCGACTTGCAGGACCGGGCGCCCCTCCCTGTCCCTGACCACCAGGTGCTCATCGAGCACCTCCATCATCTCTTTCACTTCTTCCGACATACTCTCCTCATCCGTCATGGAACACTCACTGGACCGCGGAGGAGCGGCGCGAGTTTGCTGAGGATCCGCGCGACCGCGGGCGGGATGGCCACGTCATCGGCCTGGCCCCCTGGCACGGCGTCATCCAGCACCAGCGCGAGCACCAGGAGTGACAGCGCCGCCACTTCCGCCACGTCACCCGTGGTAATCTCCTGCGGCTGCGGCTTGTTCTGGGGCGGACAGCCGCAGCGCTCAGGCCCGAGTTCTACAAAGGGCGCCCTGCCAGCAATCACCACATAGTCCGCTCGTTGTAGATCTTTGAGCTTATCTGGAGGAAACTTGACCTCGATCACCTCCTTGATGTTGTCCTGCGTCGGCGGCTTCGTGCCGTCCTTCACCACCACCACGTCCGGGATCCTGCTTCCCTTGGGACTGCTCCGCGTCGCTCGACGCGGGTCGTTCTTGCTCATGATGGGCTCAGGTGGATCCTTGCTCATGTCGTAGGGCACCTCGGCCTTGAGCGGGCTCGAGTGCGCCGACGCGTCCTCCAGCGCCCGGATGTGCCTGGTCACGCACTGCTGCCGGAGCCGCTCCTCCTTACACCGGCAGATGAAGCCGCACACGGCCCCCTCCTCCGGCGTGAGCGGCCCGCCTCCGCCGCCGAGGCCCCCGGCTTGCATCGGCGGCAACCCACCGGCGAAGCCGAGCAGCGGCAGCCGCAAAGGATCCGCCCGCACCGGGGCGCCCGCCGGCACCAGCGGCAGCGCCGGCCGCGCCGTCGGCGCTCCGCCGGGCGCGCCGCCCTGCTGGATCTTCACAGCGCCACCGTCGATCGACACGCCGCTGGCGTCGATCCGCACAAAGCCCCCCGGCCCACGCAGCGTCACGTCGCCCGCCTCGATCACGATTGCGCCGCCGGCCTTCAGGTGGATCGCGCCGCCCGCCTCCAGCACCGCCACCCCGCCGACCCGCTCGTGCCGGTCGCCGTCCACCGTGAGCGACCGCGTGCCGCCCACCCGCTCGCGGAGCTCCCCATCGACGGTGAGGTGTGCGTCTTTGCCCACATACGCCACCACCCGCCCTTCGGTCCGCGCACTCTCGTCCCCTCCGACGCTCTTCGCGCGGCTTCCCCGCACCACGAGTGCCTCGTCGCGCCCCACCTCGGTGCGCAGCTGACGCTCGGCCCGCAGCGCCACCAGCTCCGCTCCCTTGCGGTCCTCGAAACGCAGCTCGTTGAAGCCTTCGCCCCCCGGCGACGACGCACTGCGCCACAGGCTTTGCGTCCGCTCCTCCGGGAGCTTCAGCGGCACCGGGTTGAGCGCGTTGGAAAGGCGCCCCACCACCACCGGCTGGTCCGGATCGCCTTCCAGAAAGGCGACCAGCACCTCCTGCCCCACGCGCGGCAGCGCGAACAGCCCGTACCCGGCGCCCGCCCAGCCCTGGCACACGCGCAGCCAGCACGAGCTGTGCTCGTCGTGATCGCCGATCCGATCCCACGGGAATTGTACCCGCACCCGGCCGTGCGTGTCCGTATGGATCTCCTCGCCGGGCGGGCCGACGACCACGCCACTTTGCATCCCGTGCACCACCGGCTTCGCCGTCCGCCGCGCCGGCCGGTACGGTGCCGACGCCGGCACCGCCGTGCCGCTCACCGACCAATTGCCCCGGGCGCGTCCCTCGATCCACAGCGACGTCACCAGCAGCCCCACCCGCGGGTCGAGCTCCGGCCGCGGGTGGCCTTCAACCGCGAAAACCATGCCAGGTTGCAGGTCGAGCGCGTTGGTCTGGAACGAGATCGAGCACGCCCCCGTAAGCTCCGCCTCCAGGGCCCGCGTCGCGAGCCTTGTTACGTGGCGGTCGTCGTGCGAGGCGGCGTCGCCACGCTCGATGACGCACGCGCCCGGCTGGTACCGGTACCGCTCGGTGCGCGCGTCGCCGCAGGCGGCGCTCCGCGCCGGCCCGACCAGCGCCCACGCCGGGTGCTGAAAATCATAATCGCGCAGCGTCACCGCGTCGGCGCGCGCGTGCTGCTCCACGGCCACACGCGTTACCCAGGCGCGCGCGCGTACATCGCGCGGCTGGTCGACGTACGCGATCGGCGAATCCCGCTGCGGCGCGCTCTGGCGCAATGCGTCGGCAAGCACCAGCCGCGAGCGCTCCCCATCATCGAGCAGCGCGTAGGCAATCCCCGCCTCTTCCAGCAGGCGCTGGAAGAAGTCGAGGTCCGTCTCCCCGTACTGCACCTTGTACGCGAGCCGCGGGTGCTCGGTCGCGTCGATCCGCCACGTCGCATCGAGCCCCCATGCCTCGAGCAGCGCGCGCCCGATCTCCGGCACCGACTGGTGCTGGTAGATCCGGTGGTCGGTGCGCAGCGAGAGCCGCCACAGCGCCGGCACGATCGTCAGCGCGTACGTCGAGACGCCGAGCTCGCCCCCGCGCAGCTCGAGCGCGTGCACCTGCCGCACGTGACTGCACACCCCCGACCACACCCGCTCGCCGTGCAGTCCACTGCCTTCGCCGGCCTCGATGCGCAGCGCCGCCGGCTGGCCCGCGATGGCGCCGAGGTCGACCCACGGCTCCGGCGACACCGCCTCCACCTCCACCGCGAAGAGCGACGACACGCCCTCCCGGATCGCCACCCGATCTACCCGGAGCGCCTCGCCGCACGCAAGCCACAGTTCCAGCCGCAGCACCTCGCCGCCGCGCACCTCACCCGCCTCCGAGGCGCGCCAGTACGCACGTCACGTTGTCCGGCCCGCCGTGCTCGTTTGCGAGGTCGACCAGCAAGCTCGCCGCGAGGCTCAGCTCCCCGTGCGCCCGCAGCACGCCCGCGATCCGCTCTTCCGGCACTGGCCCCCACAGCCCATCCGAGCACACGAGGAACACGTCCCCCGGCGCCGTCGCCTCCACCCGCGACTCGATCGCCACGCTCTCATCGCATCCCAGCGCCCGCGTCACCGCGCTCGCCCGGTCGCTCAGCGCCTCGAGCGCCTCCAGCGCGCCGTCG
Source organism: Sorangium sp. So ce296 (assembly GCF_051529605.1). NCBI lineage: Bacteria > Pseudomonadati > Myxococcota > Polyangiales > Polyangiaceae > Sorangium > Sorangium sp. So ce296. The sequence continues at coordinate 10,192,033 of NZ_CP150325.1, read as the reverse complement.
CCGTCCCGGAGCAGCTCCTCCAGCAGCGTGTGGTCCTGCGTCAGCCGCTCCAGCTTCCCCTCACGCAGCCGGTAGACCCGCGAGTCGCCCACGTGCGCGATGTACGCCATCCCCGGCCCCAGCAGCACGCCCGCGAAGGTGGTCGCCATCCCCCGCATCTCGTCCTTCTGCTGGCTCGCCTCGTAGATCGCCCGGTTGGCCCGCCGCACGCTCAGCACCAGCCGCACCTCGTCCTGATGGCGCGGCCTCGCCGCGCCGTAGGGCCACGTGTCCTCGAGATCGTCCCCCTCCTCGAAGCAGCTCTTGACCACCTCGATCGCCATCCGCGACGCCACCTCGCCGGCCGCGTTGCCCCCGAGCCCATCGGCCACCATGAACAGCCCCAGGTACGGCAGCGCCGCGAAGCTGTCCTCGTTGCGGCTCCGCCGCCGCCCCACGTCCGACTGCGCCGCCGCCTCGATGGCGAGCTGTGGATACACGATCGTCCTCCTCGCATGCTCGTCGATGAGACGAGCCGAGCCATGGCGCGCCGCGCTGCGCGGCGCGCGTTTCCCTGATTGGTGCGGCCGCGCCGCGCGCGGCCCTCTCGCTACGTCGCTACGTCACCGCAGGCGCAGCGCCACCAGCGCCACGCCGCACAGGATCACCAGCACCAAGACCGCCGTGCCGAGCGACGCCACGAGCGACCTGTGCACGTCGGCCTCACATGCCGCCGGCGCCGCCCTCACCCACACCTCATCGTCCTCCGCCGCGGCCTCATGCTCGGCGGCAGCCAGCTGCTCCGCCCAGCCTCTCATCTGGACGAGCGCTCTCTGGACGTCGGCGTCGTCCGCCAACATCGACAGCAGGACCTCGTGCGGCGTCATCGTCTTGGAAGCCCTCATCGCTTCAGCCTCCACACGGCGACCGCTTCGCGAAGTCCCAGCAGCTCCCTTCGCTCCCCGGCGCTCCGGCGTTTTCCATCGCGCCTCCAGGGCCGGCGTTGCCGCCGGTGCCGGCTGCGCCCGCGGCGAATTGCACCGCAGGCGCTTCGCTGGGCGTCACCGCATACGCAACGCCTACGGCATAGCCGCCCCGGCCGCCACCACCGGCGCCACCTGGACCGCCTGCGCCACCCTTTCCGCCATCGCACCCGGCTTTGCTGGGTGGGGTCGCTGATGCGGACCCACCGACAGCGCCATTACCGCCAGTGGCTCCATTTTGCCCCGCCGCGCCGGCGCCGCCGTTGCCGCCCTTGCCCACCGCGACCGTCACCCCGGTCAGCGTCAGCCGGTTGCCCAGGCTCACGATCCCCACGCTCGAGCCGCCCGCCTGCCCTCCGCCGCCTCCCTTCCCGCCGCAGCCCCCGGCCCCGCCGCCTCCGCCGCTGGCCCCCACGCCGTCGATGGTGTCCGGTCCGAGCTTGCAGAACAGCCCCGCCTTCGCCCCGCCGCCCCCGCCTCCGCCTTGACCACGGCCGCCGGTTTTGCCCGGGTCGCCGTCGCCACCGCTCAGGCCCGTCAGCGCCAGCGTCGCGCCCGTCCCGCCGACGCCGGCAGGGCCGGCGGTGCCGCTCTTGCCGTTCGCGCCTTGCTCACATTCCTGGCTCGCCGTTTCCCCGATCCCTCCAAGGCCTCGCCCTGTCGGATTCTCCTCCGGCACCGGCCCGCCGTCCTCCCCCGCCTGCCCGTTGCCCTCGTCCGTCTCCCCGATCCCGCCCAGCCCCCCGCGCCCGCCGGCCGTCTCGCCGTCCTCGCAGCTCGTCACGCCCGCGGCCCCGCCCAGCACCGCGTTCTCCGCCACGCACGCGTTCGACGCACCCCCGGCCTCCGCGCTCGCCCCGGCCACCGGCGCCTCTTCCGGCGTCGTCCCTCTCGCCCCGTCCTTGCCGTTGCCCGCGGTCACCTCCACCTCCGCGAGCTCCGCCTCCACGTCGGCCACCACCACCCCGATCGACGACCCGCCCTCCTGCTTCGCGTCCGCCGCCCGGATCGCGAACCCTTCCACCCGCGCCCCGTCCGCCCCTTCCCCGAGCGTCAGCGCCACCTGGTCCGCCGGCCCCGCGAGCGCGCTCTTCTTCCCCGCCTCCAGCACCCACCCCGCGCAATCGAAGCTCCCGATCACCTCGAGCCCCGCCTCGACCTTCACGCTCTCCTCGAACGCCGCCTCCCCCTCCGCGCACGCGTACACCCGCTTGCCCTCCGCCGCCGCCTTCTCGATCGCCTCCTGCAGCGACCCGTACGGCCTCTGCCGCGTCCCCTCTCCTCCTTCCTCAGCCCCCGCCCGCGCGAACACCCCGCACACCTCGCTCACCACGCTCGGGTCCTCCCGCGGATCCGCCTCGCAAGGATCCGGCGGCTCCTCCCCGCCGCTGCCGCCCGTACCGCCGCCGCACACCCCGCCCGGGTACTCCGCGCAGTCGTTGTAATCCACGCCGAACACGCACCCCGTGCCGGGCACCATCGCCGCCCCGAAGGCCATCGCCGTGATGCCCATCAGCCCGCGCCAGTGACGCATGCGTCGCTCCTCCTCACGCCCCGCTTCGCCCCTCACCACGTCCCCCGGATCAAGAGCGCGCCGCCGCCGGCGGTCACGACCGGCGCCGCCGTGACGGCGCGCGCCGTCACGGCGCCCTGGCGCGGCGCCCCGCCGCCCCAGAGCGCGTACGCCCCGGTCGCGAGCCCGACGGCCCCGGCGCCCACGAAGGTCCACAGCGCGGCGTTCTTCAGGTCCGCCGCGCCCTCCAGCGCGTCGCGCAGCGCCGCGCACTTCGGCGAGTCCACCGCGCACGCCGCCGGGCCGCCCTCGCGCACCAGCGCGTCCCGCTGCTCGTCCGCGTCGCCGTCCCGCCCGACCGCGAGCGCCGTCAAGATCACCCCCGCGATCACGCCCGCGCCGGCGACCGCCCCGCCCGCGATCAGCACCTCCGGCCGCGGCCCGATCGTGTCCGCCCCCTCGCGCGGCGCGGGCACCGGGGCCTCGGCGCGCGGCGGCGCCAGCGCCGGCGGCGCGGGCCGCTCGAGCGCCGACGGCGGCAGCAGGGTGAGATCCGCCGTGTTCACCTCGCCGGCAGGGATCTCCAGCGTGACGAGCGCCGGCTCGTGGCCGGCGAGCCGCGCCTCCACCGCGATCGTCCCGGGCTTCACGAACACCTCGTGCCGGAACGGCGTGCGCCCCACCGCGGTCCCGTTGAACGACACCTCGGCGCCATCCAGGTTCGCTTTGACGACGATCGACCCCACCTCCTTGCGCACGGCGCGGAACTGCGCCCGGACCTGATCGTGCTGCGCCGCGTTACCCGTCGCCGGGAAGCTCCGCAGGCAGAACGCGAGGTGCTCCGCCGCCTCGACCTTCATCCCGCGCTGGAGCTCCGCGTTGGCGAGGTTCGCCGCGATGTCGTAGCTCTGCTTCAGCGACCACGCCGTCCGGTACTGCTCGTACGCCGCGTCGAGCTTCCCGAGCCGGTACAGCTCCTTGCCCCGCGCGAACGCCGCGTCCGCCTCGCGGGAGGCCTGCGCCGCCTCGGCGCTCGCGGGCGCCGGCTGCGCGCTCGCGGGCGCTGGCTGCGCGCCCGCCGGCGCACCCTGCTCTCCCTGTGCGCGCGCAGCCGTCGGCGCTACCGCCAGCGCACCCACGACCAGCACCAGCCAGCCCGCCGCGCGGGCCCTCCTCGCTCTCGCCTTCATTTCAGAACACCTCCGGTGGCAGTGGACCAGCGACCGCGCTGCTATCCGGCGGCGGCGCCCCTGCGCGCGCGGAGCTTACTCCGGCCGGCGCGGCCTGGGGCATCCCGACATGGCCCCCCGGGCTGGGCGCGGCAACGTCCACCGTTCGCTTGGGCGATGCCGGCGGCGCGGGCGCACGACCCGCGGAGGCAGGCGACGCGGGCGCAGGAGCCACCGATGCAGGCGGCGCGGGCGCGGGCGCACGACCCGCGGAAGCAGGCGGCGCCGGCGCAGGAGCCGCCGACGCAGGCGGCGCGGGCACCAGCGCAGGAGCCGCCGACGCAGGCGGCGCGGGCGCCAACGCAGGAGCCGCCGACGCAGGCGGCGCGGGCGCCGCCCCCGCGTCCGCCGACGGGGCGCGCGCCGGCGCCTCGCCACGCACCGCGCGCGACGCCGGCCAGAGCGCGATCGCGCCGGCGGCCACCGCGACCACCGCGAGCACGACCGCCGCCTGGCGCAGCCCGGCGCGCGGCGAGCCCGCTGCCGCGCGCGCCGGCGCCGCCGCTCCCCCCTGCCCCTCCGCCCCGTCCGCCCCCCGATCCCCCGGCTTCGCCGCGCGGCGGCCCGCCTTGCGCACCGCCACGAGACCCGCGCGCTGCTCGACGGGATAGAACGGGTCGCCGCCCTGCCCGTCGTGCCGGAGCTTCTCGATCAGCGAGTCGAGCCTGGGATCGTCGCCGGGCTTCACCACCGGCCGCTTCGGGTCGTCCATGCGCATCACTTCCCCTCGTTCGTCGCTCATCCGCGCGGCGGCAGCGCCGTCACCCCGCGCTCGACGAGCGCCGCCGTCACGCGGTCGAGCAGCGCGTCGTGGCGGCGCCGCGCCGTCGAGACCGAGACGCCGAGCTCCGCCGCCACCTCGTGCATCGGCCGCTGGTCCACGTAGTACAGGGCATACAGCCGGCGATCGGCGTCGCCCAGCGCGGCGTACACGTCGCGCACGTGGCCGATCGCCCAGCGCCGGTCCTCCACGTCGATCGCCACGTCGTCGAGGGAGTCCCCGGCCTCGACGATCCCGAGGACCATGGTCGCGACGAGCTTCATCGCGTAGTCCGCGAGCTTGCCGGTGTTCGTCGCCTCGTCGTCCCAGATCACGTCGAACCGATCGGAGGTCTCCGCGACGAACGTGCGCGCCGCCAAGCTCGCCGCGCGCATCAGCCGGCGGACCTTCCGCTCCCGCTTCAAGCAGTCGAGGATCTCACCGGCGATGAACGCATACGCATAGGTCGTGAAGCGCGTCCCCCTCGCCGGAGAGAAGCGCGACGCCGCGTCCACCGCCCCCCAGTACCCCCAGGCGATGAGCTCCTCCCGCTCCTCGGGCCGCGCGTACGGCGCGAGCTCCGCCACCCGGGCCCGGACGAGGTCGATCGCGCCCACGACGAGCGCCTGCTGCTCGGGCGTCAGCGGCCGGGGAGGACCCTTGCGGTCCCTGCTCATCCCTTCCTCCCGCGGCGTCGCCCTGATTCCCGGCGATCGCCGCGCTCGGCTTCCTCCTTGCTGCCGGGCGCGCCGCCCCGCGCGATCTCGTGGCTCTCGTCGGGCGGCGGCCGCTGCTGGATCGACCCGAGCAGCGCGGCCGGATACGGGTGCGTCGACATCTGCACGAGCGCCTCCTCGCGCATGTGCTCGATGAGCTCCGGCGACAGCTTCCCGCGGTACGGCGCCAGCGCGCGCTCCACCACCTCCACCAGCACGGGATCGAACTCGCACAATTTCGTGGCCATCGTAAACCTCTCGCGTGACCGTCCAGGGTGGTGCCGGGACGCGCCGTCCCGAGCCCTCTCCTACCAGTTGTCCAGCGATCCTTCGGGGATTGCTCATGAACATCGAGCCGGGCCGCCGGTATCGCGGCGTCCCCGGTCGGACGCCGCTCCCGGCCAGGCCGCTACTCCAGGAACTCGTCATAGAACTTGGGGTCTCGGATGACCGGCCGCCGCCTCGGCCTCGCCTTGGTGGCCGGCGGCGCGGCGACCGGCGCGACCGGCGTCGGTACGGCAGTCGGCGCGGCCGCCGGTACGGCAGCCGGCACGGCCGTCGGCGGGGCGGTGCTTCCTTCGCTCTGCCGGGCTCCGGCGTCGCCGTCGGCGGGGGGCGCCTCGCGTGGCGCCGCGGCGCCCGCGCCCTCCACAGTCCCCGTCGCGGCGGGCGGCTCGATCGCCGCAGGCCCCGCGGCGCGCGCGAGCGGTGCTCCTGACGCCGGCGTCGACGGCGGCGCGTCGATCGCACGCGCCGGCGAGGGCGCCGCCGGCGCGCTCTGGAGCCGGAGGATCACGTCGAGGAGGAGCAGGCTCACCACGACCCCCAGCGAGAGCCCGATCGCCAGCGTGCGCGGTGTGATCCGCGGCCGCGCTCCGGTCGCGCCACGCGCGCTCGCCGCCGCCGGGCGCGCCGCGACCGGCCCCGCCGGCGCAGCGGCCCGCGCGGTGCTCGCGTGGGAGCCGCCGGCAGGCGGCCGCGCGCCCGCGCGGGCGTCCCCGGCGACCGGCGCCCTGCGCGGCAGCGGCACGGTGTGCTCCACGGGCACCCACGCCGCCGCGGCCTGCTCCAGCGGCGGGTCCGGCGCCCGCTGCGCGAGCGCCGCGACGCAGCTCGGGTCCCGCAGGCGCTCCGGCAGGCGCTCGGTCATGCCCCAGCCGGTGCCGGGCTGCCCGGGATCGGCCTCGCCGCCGGCCTGGCGGCCGGCCTGCGGGTCGCGCGGCAGCAGGCGCGTCGCTGCTCCTCCCGGCGATCCCGCCGCGGCGGCCGCCGGGACGGCGGCGCGCTCGACGCTCGCCGGAGGTCGGTCGGGCGCCGCGGGCCCCGTGGTCGCCGCGGCCTGCTCGTTGCCCCACCGCAGGACCTCCGAGATCTCCGGCTCGCCCGGGTTGGTGTCGCGCGTGCTTGGCGCATCGCGCATAGCGAGGAACGCGTCCCACAACGCGTCGGCGAACGCCAGCCCGTCCCGGTGCCGCTCGCGCGGGACCTTGTTGACGGCCCGCGCGATCACGTCCGAGATCTCCTCCGGCACGCCGACCCGCGTCAGCGGCGGCGGCACCTCGTTGAGGTGCTTGGCGAACAGGGCGTCCACCCGCCCCGCGGCGCGGGCATCGCCGAACGGGTGGAACCCGGCGATGGCCTCGTAGGCGATGAGCCCCAGCGCGTACACGTCCGTCGCCGGCGTCGGCACCTCGTCGCGGATCTGCTCGGGCGCCATGTAGAGCGGGGAGCCGTGGGTCTGCGCGTCCAGCGTGTCCGGGGCGCCGCTCAGCCGCGCGAGCCCGAAATCGAGGAGCTTCACGTCGCGCGGTCCGCGCACGATGAAGAGGTTCTCCGGCTTGATGTCGCGGTGGATGCCGCCGAACAGGTGCAGGTGGCCGGCGCCGAGCGCGGCGGCGCGGACGGTGGCGCACGCGAGCGGGAGCGAGAGCGCCCTGCGGCGGCGGAGCTCCTCGCGGAACGTCACGCCGTCGAGCAGCTCCATCCGGTACCAGGCGGTGAGGTTGTCGGTGAGGCCTACCTCGTGGACCTGGACCACGTTCGGGTGCCGCATCCGCGCGAGCACCTCTCCCTCCCGCAGCAGCCGGCGGCGCTGATCCGGGTCGTCGAGGAACTCGGACCGCACCAGCTTCAGCGCCCAGCTCTGGCCCTTCTCCGTGACGGCGTACACCGCCCCCATGCCGCCCTGGCCGAGGAGTCGATCGACGCGGAAGCGGCGCACGAACCAGGTGCCCGGCTTGAGGAGCGGGGGACCGGTCCGGCCGATCGCCGCCGGAGGCGCCTCGCCGCGGCGCCCCTCGGCGACCACCTCGCCATCGTTCTGTGACCTCCGCTTCACCGTAGACCTCCGCGTCCCGGGTCGGACGCCCTTGGACGACGGCCCGGCGCCGCGGGTCCTGCCCTCCCGCGGTGCCACATCGCGTCCGTGCTGGTTATCCGCGAACGGTTCACGATGTGCTCACGCCGCGCGTCGGCTCCGCCCTCCGGCGCGCGGCGCCACGGAGGACGCCCGCGATGGTCCGGTCCAGCCCTCTCCGGCGCACCCCGGCGTCATGTCCCCGGCGCGGCGCGCCGCCATCGGTCCTCGGGGGGCAGCTGGCCGCCTCCGCGACATTGATGACGGTCCTCGGGAGGCAGCTGGCTGCCTCCGGAGCATCGTTCCCGATCCCGGGAAGGCAGCTGGCTGCCTCCGGGACATCGATCCCGATCCCGGGAAGGCAGCTGGCTGCCTCCGGGACATCGATCCCGATCCCGGGAAGGCAGCTGGCTGCCTCCGGGACATCGATCCCGATCCCGGGAAGGCAGCTGGCTGCCTCCGGGACATCGATCCCGATCCCGGGAAGGCAGCTGGCTGCCTCCGGGACATCGATCCCGATCCCGGGCAGGCAGCTGGCTGCCTCCGGAGCATCGATCCCGATCCAGAAGAGCAAGTCAGCGACGTTGACGGCCTGACCGGGGTGATTATCCCAGGCGGACCGCCCGGCGCGCGCCGGACGGTCGTATCGAACCCAGGGCGGGGGACTCGAGAGCACGACAGGGCTCTTCGCCTCTCCGCGCCCGACATCAGCGAGAGGTGCTCCCCTCATGACCAAGCCTTCTGCTCCGCTCAAGAAAAAGCCAGCTCCCAGGAAGCCCGCGGCGCCGCCCCATGCGGCGGCGGCGTTCGACGAGGCCGCGCCCGAGATGAACGCGCTGGAGCGGGACGCGCTCATCCCGATCAACATCGATATCCCGCGCGCGGTCTCTCAGGTGCTCGGGGTGCTCCCTGGCTTGCTGGCGCTGCGCCCTCTCATCGCCGAGCGATTGCCGACGCACGATGTCGGTCTGGTCGACCGGCTGGAGACCTACGCGCTCGCCGCTTGGTATGCGCACCTCGCGTGGCTGTCCAGCGGAGGATCGCAGAGCGGGCTGAAGCCGCTCCTCGAGGAGGCGGCACCGCTGCGCGCGAATCTCCTCGGCGACGCAGAGGCCCTGGCCCGCCGCGGCCTGGTCGACGCGGAGACGGTCGCGGACATCCGGGCGGGGAACGGTCACATGGACACGGCGAGCGACCTCGTCGCGCTCTCGGCGCTGTTCAGCGGCAGCTGGTCCGAGATCGCGGGGAAGACCGCCGCGACCGAGGATGAGGTCAGGCGCGCCGGCGAGCTCGGGCCGGAGCTCCTCGCCGCCCTCGGCGTGAGGGAGCACGGCGCCGCCCCGGGCCCGAGCGACGCCGCGGACAAGAGGGCGCGCGCGTTCACGCTGTTCGTGAATGCGTACGACCAGACCCGCCGCGCCGTCGCCTACCTCCGCTGGAACGAAGGAGACGTCGAGACGATCGCGCCGTCCCTCTACAAGGGCCGCGGCGGTCGCGGGGCGTCGCCCCGCGACACGGACGCCGCGCCGCAAGAAGACCCGTCGGAGCAGCCGGACGCCGCGCCGGCGTCCCCCGACGCAGCCGCGCCTGCACCGGCTGGCGCGCCGGCCGCCGTGCCGCCCGGCTGAGCCACCGCCGCCGCGGCGCGCCCCCATCGCCGCCGTGCCGCCGGCAGACGCGCCTCGGCCGGCGCTCATGGCGCGGACCATCCCTCCAGTGTTCGTCGGCGCTCGGGTGTGACCGGCGATTGAAGCGCCGTGGAAGGGCGGGTACTGCTGGCTCCATGGCCCGCACTGCGCCTGTGCCGAACATCCCCGCGATCCCCGGGATGAACCCCGGCGTGTTCATCCTGGGCGGAGGCGGCGGGGGCGGCGGCAGCGGCGGCCAGGGCGGCGGTGGGGGCGCCGGGGACCATGGGGCGGGTGGCGGCAGCGGCGGCAGCAGCGCGGGCGGCGGGGGCAAGACTGCGCCGGATCCGAACCGGTATCCTGAGTGCGGGACGGTCTCGCACCCCATCGATGTCGTCACGGGCCGCGTCTTCACGCACGCGGTTCCGATCTGCGATCTGCCGGGGCCGCTGCCGCTCTCGTGGGAGCGCTCGTACAGCGCCGCAATGGCCGATCGCGACGCCGGGCTCGGTCACGGTTGGGGGCACAGGCTCGGCTGGGAGATCGAGGTGCGGAGCCATCGGGTGGTCGTGTGGACCGGGCTGGGCACGGCGGTGGATCTCCCGAAGCCCGCCGAGGGCGAGGCGGTGCTCGGCAAGTGGGGCTACAGGTTGCGGCGCGAGGCGGACGGATGGCTCCTGGACGCAGGCGACGGCGTGAAACGGCGTTTCGCCTGCGTGCAGGACGGCGACCGGCGCGTGCGGCTCACGGCCGTGGAGGACCGCAACGGCAACCGCATCGCGCTGGTCTACGACGAGAAGGATGGCCGGCTGGTCGAGGTGACCGACAGCGCGGGCCGGCGGGTACGGCTCCGCGACAGGACGTCGGGCGAGCAGCGGGTGACCACGATCGAGGTGCAGCTCGATGAGGAGCGCGGCGAGCGGCTCGCGCTCGGCACGCTGACGTGCGACCCGCGCGGCGATCTCGTGGCCGCGACCGACGCGGATGGCCACGGCTGGCGCTATGCTTATGACGAGCGGCACCTGCTCGTCGAGGACACCGACCGCAATGGGCTGACGTGGCACTTCGTTTATGACGGCCAGCGCCGCGGCATCGAGGCGTGGGGAGACTACCCTGGCAAGGCCGACCCGAGCCTGGCCGGCGAGCCGCCGGAGGTCCTTCACGACGGGGAGACGCGGTGGAAGGGGATCCACCACTGCAAAGTCAACTACTGGGACGTCGGCTTCACCGAGGTGGTCGATTTCAGCCAGACGCGGCGCTTTCACGGCAACGAGCACGGCACGCTCGACAAGCAGGTGATCGGCGGCGCGGTCGTGACGGCGACCTACCGGGAGGACGGCTGGATGACCTCGCGCACGAGCGAGCGCGGCGGGATCGAGCGGTTCGAGCGCAACGCGCGGGGGAGCGTCATCCGGTACACGGATCCGCTCGTGCATGTCACGGCGATCGAGCGCGACGCCAATGATTGGCCGGTCGAGATCGTCGATGCCAAGGGCGGCGTGCACCGGCTCGAGCGCGACGCGCGCGGGAACGTGACGCGCTATGTCGATCCCACGGGCGCGGCGACGTTCCGCCGGTACGACGCGCGCGGGCTCGTGCTCGAGGAGATCTCGCCGAGCGGCGAGCGCACCGCGTTGTCGTACGATGCGCACGGCAACTGCGCCGAGGTGACGCTGGCCAGCGGCGCCACGTGGCGCTTCCGGCACGACCGGCTCGGCCGGCGCGTCGCCGTCATCGACCCGTTCGGCGCCGAGACGCGGTACCGGTGGTCGGCGCGCGGCGACCTGGCGGCGGTCACCGACCCGACCGGCGCGACCACGCGCTACGCCTACGATGGCGAGCAGCACCTGACCGAGATCGCCGACGCGAACGGCGGGGTCACGTCGTTCGTGTGGGGCGGCTACCATAAGCTGTGCGTGCGCCGTGACCCGAACGGCCACGAGGTGCGGCTCGGCTATAGCCCCGAGGGCGAGCTCGTCGAGGTGCGCAACGAGCAGGGCGAGGTGGACGCGCTCCGGCGTGACGGCAGCGGCAAGGTGCTCGAAGAGGTCACGTTCGACGGGCGGGTGATCCGCTATGGATACGACGCGGCGGGCGACCTGATCCGGCGGTCGCATGGCGAGCGGGACCTGGTGCGGCTCGCGTACGACCTGACCGGTCGGCTGATCCGCCGCGAGCACTGGGACGACTCGGCCGAGGAGCTGGAGTACGACGCTCTGGGCGACTTGGTGGGCGTGACGTGGCCGGGCGGTGAGCTCCGGCTCGACCGCGACGCCGCTGGACGCGTGGTGCGGGAGCGCCAGATCGTCGCTGGCGTGGAGCACCGGGTCGAGAGCATCTATGACCGGGAAGGCGAGCGCGTTCTGCGCAAGACCTCGCTCAGGCACACCGAGGCGATCGAGCGGGGGCCGTTCGGAGAGCGGCGCCGGACGGTGCTGGACGGGCGCGTCGTCGTCGACCACGCGAGCGATCTGCTCGGGCGGGAGGTGGCGCGGGCGCTGCCGGGCGGGGGGCGGATCGAGAGCGCGTACGACGTCTTCGGTCGCGTCGAGCGGCGGCGCGCGGTGGGCCTGGCCCGCGAGGTGCGCGTGGGGCCGGGCGAGCCGGCGTGGGTCGGGCCGCGGCCGGAGAACGTCACCCTGGACATGACGTATCGGTACGATCCTGTGGGCGAGCTGAGCGCCGCGTGGGATCAGGGGCGGGGGTGGACTTCGTATCGATATGATCCCGTAGGACAGCTCCTCGCGCGCGCGCCGGAGCAGGCCCGGGCCGAGGTGTTCCGCTACGACCCGGCGGGGAACAGCTACGAGGCCGGCCCGGGTGCGGTGCCGAGGGAGCACGGGCGCGGCAACCGACTCGTCCGCAAGGGGAACACCCGGTACCTGTGGGATGCGGAGGGGCGGCTCGCCGAGAAATGGGAGGAGGACCCGGCGACCGGCGCGCGGCGGGCCTGGAAGTACACGTGGGATCTCGCCGGGCTCCTGGAGAGCGTGACCACGCCGGCGGGCGATCGGATCGAGCTCCGGTACGACCCCTTCGCCCGGCGCGTGGAGAAGCGCGTGGGCCAGGCGCCGGCGAGCTCTCTGCAGGCCTTCAGGCCGCGCTCGGTGACGCGGTTCGTGTGGGACGGCGACGTGCTCGTGCACGAGATCTCCCAACGGGTGCTGCCCGACGGGGAGCTGTCGGCGGTCGAGGTCAAGACCTACTGCTTCGAGGACGGCGGGTTCGCGCCGGTCGCGCACCGCGATGGCGGCGGGTGGTTCCATTACGTGAACGACCCGATCGGAACCCCGGAGCGGCTCGTCGACGACCGCGGCGAGGTCGCCTGCGAGCTGCGGCGCGAGGCGTGGGGTCGCACGGAGACGGCGCCGGGGGCGAGGACTTCGACGGCGATCAGGTTCCCGGGGCAGTACGAGGATCCGGAGACGGGGCTCTGTTACAACCGGTTCAGGTACTACGACCCGGACGCGGGGCGGTTCATCAGCGCGGATCCGATAGGACTCGACGGCGGGATCCACGTTTTTATCTATGCCACGAATCCTATTCTTTGGCTCGATCCGCTTGGCTTGATCTTTGCGCGACGCTACAGTCGTGCGGAAGTACGGCGAATTCTTGCAGAAAGCGAGGGGCGTAGCCCAGGAGTCGGGAAACCTCCAGGTCACGCTCAGGGCCTACATGGAAGCATTGGCGATGCTGGCCTACAAGCTCGCGCCGATACCGAACACGCGAATCGTTCAAGCTACCGCACCTGTGCGCAACAAGCACGAGCGACCTTCGACGCTCTCAATTCACCACAGGGGCAAGCGGCCCTGGCGCAGCTGGATTCCAACCCTAGCTTGACAGCGGTCAACATAACCGCTTCGGTTCAGTCCGAGGCGCGAGTCGCCTCGCCAGGTGGCACCAGAATACGTCAGCAATCGTCCGCAACAACGTTCGTGAGAGTATACCGGCTCCCCGGCGCGGGCGATCGAGTGCATATACAGACATCCTACCCCAGGTGATCGGCCTATGACGACGAGCGCGCTCTATATGCTGAACGACAAGTTCGAGACAATCAAAACAAGTCTCGCGAGCCGTGTTCATCCTCGGCGCTGGCAGGTTATCCATGTTTTTGCGCACGACCGAGCGGCGACCGAAGCAAAGTTCGAGCCTCGCATCGTCGCGTGCGAGTACGCTGAATTTATGCGGCTACAGACCGAGCAGCTCTCGTACTTCTGTCAGGCGCGTCGCAGCATCGCAGAGGATGTCTGCATGGCTGTCGCGGAGTTTGACGTTGTCATGTCTAGTCGCCAGATGCCTCGTGATGTGGCCGCCGCACTGACAACGGCATGGCTCGGTCAGTTTGATGAGGAGACGGTCTTCTTGACCAACGGAGATGTCTCGGGATCGAAGGCGCGCGGCAAATACCTCGATCAACTTAATCGCAGTCTGTTTTTTACCGATCGCGAGGCTGGTGTGCTCGCGGTGTCGCCCGCGCGTTGTGGGATCTTCTGGTCGGCTGAGAACTCATGAGGATGCCCGCGGCTGGTCTGGGAGTGCCTGGAAGCGCGGCGATGGCCGAGCGGGACATGGGCCCTGTCCACGGCTGGGCACACGCGCTGGGGTAGGAGTGCGGGGTAACCGCCCGCCGGGCGCCATCTTGCGCTGTCGGGCGGTTACGGCGTGAGCCACGCCATGTTCACGACGGTGCGCTGCATGGTCGAATCGTCGGTGTAGGCCGCTCCCGGCTCGGCGCTCCGTCATGGAATGCCCTGTCACCCCCGGCCCGAACGGCGGCCGGCAAGAGGCCCCGCTTCCTCGCCCAGGATGCAGGTCTCCTCGCAACCCGGATCCCCTCCGATCCGCCCGGCGGTGCCGGAGAGCGCCCCGCGCGCCCCGATGGCGGTCGCCATCGCGCGCGACCGCACCGGCCGCCGGACCCCTGACCCCACCCGCCCAGCGCCCTGCCACGCGGCCCGTCGCCTCGCCGTGCGCTATTGACTACAGTTCAATAGCTGCTATGGACACGGACCGGCACCCATGCCCGGAGCGCGCTGCTTCGCGCCCGGCACGGGCTCCACCGGCGCCGCGACCGGCGCTGCTGGGAGCAATGGCGAGGAAGGAGAGCTCGATGATCACCGAAAAGGCGCCCCTCAAGCCGCGTAAGCCGCCCGTGTCGTTCGAGCAGGGCCTCACCCGCCACTGGCTCGGCGGCCACATGGTGCCGACCCACGTCGCCAACGCCGTCAACCTGCTGTTCCCCGCGGGCGAGCGCTTCTTCATCCGCAGCGTCGCGCGCTACGCCGACCGCGTCGAGGACCCGGCGCTGCGCGCCCAGGTGAAGGCGTTCTTCGGACAGGAAGGGCACCACGCCAAGGCGCACGAGCGGTTCTTCGACCTGCTCCGCGCGCAGGGCTACGAGATCGACCGCTTCCTCCGCGCCTACCAGCGGGTCGCCTACGACGGCATCGAGCGCGTCAGCTCGCCCGAGCTGCGGCTCTCGGTCACCGCGGCGCTCGAGCACTACACCGCGATCATGGCGGAGGACGCGCTCCAGGCCGGCACGCTCGACCTCGCCCACCCGACCGCGAGGGAGCTCCTGCTCTGGCACGCCGCCGAGGAGATCGAGCACAAGACCGTCGCCTTCGACGTGCTGAAGCTCGTCAACCCGAGCTACGCCCTGCGCCTCGCCGGCTTCGCGCTCGCCACGATCACGCTGGCGATGTTCTGGCTCTCCGCCCTGCTCGTGCTGCTCGCCCAGGAGCTCCCCCGCCGCGGCGAGCGCGACGCGCGCGCGGCGTCGACGACAGCGCGCCTCCCGCCCCTCAGGCACAGGTCCGTGCTGAAGGGCGTGTTTCTCCGCGGTATTCGCGAGTACGCGCGCCGCGACTTCCACCCTTCGCAAAACGACAACATCCACCTCGCGAGGGCCTACCTCGCCGGGATCGGGGCCGCTTGAGCGCCGGACGGACGTCATGAGCGGTCGCGACCAGCGCGCCTATGCCGACCGCTCCGGGCTCCGCGAGCACATCGCCTCCCGCCCCCGCGGCCCCTTCTGCAGGACGCTTTCCAGCGGCTCCGCTCAGTCCGCATCAGCGAGCGCCGCTGCCGAGGCCGCCCCGCCGGGCGCCGCTCCTCCGGCGAGGCGCCCAGCCACGCTGGCGCGCGCCGCTCCGCGCGAGGGGCCAGCCGCGCTGAGCAGCGTGGCATTCCGACACACTCTCGGCATCGCGCTTGACGCCGCGCGGACGCATGCACAGCCATGGCGGCGGACGTGACGCTCCTGCGACACGCCCACAGGCAGTCGCGTGCACGCCGCTTCGCAGCTGCAGCACGTGTCGCTCTTCGTTGATAGGCATGAGCAGGGCACGTATCATGCGCTCCATGGCAGATGCGGCGGGCGGCCCGCCTGGCTTCAGTTCCGGAAGCGAGAACGGCGGCGATCCCCCGGCGCCCCTCGTGCCCGACGTCGCGGATACGCTGCCGGGCGTGGACACCGTCGTGCGCGACCGGTCCCCCGCGCGGGTCGAGCCGCCGGTCGAGCCTCACAGCGACAGCTCGACGCTGAGCGACGAGGACCTCGCGCTGGCCGCCACCCGCTCGAGCATGCACGAGGGCGGAGGCCACGTTCAGGTGCCTCCCGACGGCACTTTACTGGGAGGGGTCTATCGCATTCTGGGTCGGCTCGGCGAGGGGGCGATGGGCGTCATCCTCCTGGCGCGCGACGAGCAGCTCCAGCGCGACGTCGCCATCAAGCTGCTCCGGCCGGAGCAGCTCGACAACGCGCAGATGCAGGCCCGGCTGCTCGCGGAGGCGCGGGCGATGGCGCGCGTCCACCACCCGAACGTCGTCGAGATCTACGCCTTCGGGGAGTACGTCAACGCGCCGTACTTCGTGATGCAGTACGTGCCCGGGGTCACGCTCGACACCTACGTCCACAGCAAGGGCGGCCGGCTCGGGCTCGACGAGGCGCTGAGCATCCTCGACCAGGCCTGCCTCGGCGTGTCGGCGATCCACGCCTCGGGCATCGCCCACCGCGACGTCAAGCCGAGCAACATCCTCGTCGGCCAGGCCCTCCGCGTCGTGGTCGCCGATCTCGGCCTCGCGAAGCGCATCCCCCGCGGCGACCGGGTCGAGCTCGCCTTCTCGGGCACCCCGGCGTACCTGGCGCCCGAGGTGGCGCTGGGCCGGCAGCTCGACCCTGCGCTGCTGCCGCGGATCGACGTCTACGCGCTCGGGGTGGTCGCCTACTACCTGCTCGCCGGCCGCCTGCCGTTCCAGAGCACGAGCACCGTCGATCTGGTGATGCAGCACGCCTATCAGCCGCCGATCCCGCCGAGCGAGCTCTGCCTGGACCTGCCGGCGTCGTTCGACGCGCCGGTGCTCGCGGCGCTGGCCAAGGAGCCCGACCAGCGCATGGCGAGCGCGGACGCGCTGCGCGAGGCGCTCCTCGACGCCCGCAGCGCGATGCCGACCTACGCCCGCACGACGCGCGTCATGGTGGCCGACGACAGCCCGTCGTTCCGCACCTTCCTCGCCAGCGTCCTCGCGCAGGCGCTGCCCGGCGCCGTCATCGAGACCGCGCCCGACGGCACGGCGGCGCTCGCCGCCATCGAGGCGAACCCCCCGTCGCTCGGCGTGTTCGATCTGGACATGCCCGGCCTGGACGGCATCGCCCTCACCGCGGCGGTGCGGAAGCTGCCGCGGGGGGACTTCCCGATCATCGTGGCGACCGGGACCGGGGGCGCGGCGGACTGGCAGTGCCTGTCGCGCCTCGGCGCCTCGGCGTTCCTCGTCAAGCCGTTCGACGCGGGGCAGCTCATCACCCTGGCGCGCGCGCTCGTGGGCGTCGCAGACGAGCAGAAGCGCAAGCAATGATTATCAAAACGGGGACCATGCCCACGGCGCCGGCGCTCTCGGCGCGGGCGGCGTGGCGCGTCGCGCGCCGGCGCGAGATCGCCGGTGTACCGACGGGTCGGCGACGTCGAGGCTCCTGATGAACGACAGCGAGATCAAGGTCCTGGTGGTCGATGACGACGAGGTCGATCACCTCGTCACGCGCAGGCTCCTCCGCGAGGTGTCCCGGACCCGCTACGACGTCACCTGGCTGAGCACCTCGGACGAGGCGATCGAGGCGCTGCTCGCCGGCGGCTACGACGTCTGTCTCCTCGATTACCGGCTCGACGCCCGCACCGGGCTCGACGTCGTGCACGAGGCGAACCGCTTCGGGTGCGCGATCCCCATCATCATGCTGACCGGGGTCGGCGACGAGGAGATCGACATGGCCGCGATGAGCGCGGGCGCGGCGGATTACCTCGTGAAGGGGCGGTTCGACGCGCAGATCCTCGAGCGCACGATCCGCTACGCCATCGAGCACAAGCGGAGCCAGCTCAAGCTCAAGCAGTACGCCGACACGCTGGAGGAGAGCAACCGGCAGCTCCTCCAGATGCACGAGGAGCTCGCGGCCAAGAACGCCGAGCTCGTCCGGCTGAACGAGGAGAAGAACCGCTTCGTCGGCATGGCGGCCCACGACCTCCGGAACCCGCTCGGCGTCATCCTGGGCTACAGCGACTTCATGCTGATGACCCACCGCCGCGGGGAGCAAGCGTCGCTGCTCCGGGAGGACGGGGTCGAGATCATCCAGATGATCCGGAGCTCGAGCAAGTTCATGCTCTCGCTCATCAACGACCTGCTCGACGTGTCGATGATCGAGCTCGGCAAGCTGAACCTCGACCGGAAGAGCACGGATGTCGTCCAGCTCGTCGAGTCGAACGTGGCGCTCAACATGGTGCTGGCCGGGCAGAAGAGCATGAAGCTCGTCGTCGAGAGCGACGAGAGCGTCCCGCGGGTCGACGTGGACGTCCACAAGCTGGAGCAGGTGCTCAACAACCTGATCAGCAACGCGATCCACTACTCCCCGCCGGGCACGACCATCCGCGTCCGGGTCGAGGGCGCCCCCGCCGCCGACGGGGGCGCGACCGAGGTGCTCCTGTCGGTGCAGGACGAGGGGCCCGGGATCGCGCCGGAGGACATCGGCAAGCTGTTCCGCCCGTTCGGCCGGGCGAGGACGGTCAGCACCGGCGGAGAGCGCTCGACGGGCCTCGGGCTCGCCATCGCGCAGCGCATCGTCGAGGGGCACGGGGGGCGCATCTGGGTCGAGAGCGTGGTCTCGAAGGGGGCGACGTTCTTCGTGGCCCTGCCCGTCGCGCCGGCGCCCGACGCCGAGGCGGCCGCCTAGAGCGGCGGTCACCCGCTTCGGATACGGGCCCATCTCGACGTTTTCGGTGCTCAGCGCACCGGAGTGCGCTTCCGCGCCGAAAACGCCGAGCTGGACCCGTCTCCTGTGCGGGTGAACGCCGCTCTGTAATGCAGGGCGAAGACCGCTCTAGAGGGGATCAGGGCTCCTGCGGGAGCTCGGCGTAGTCGAGGTAGTCGAAATCGGCGGGGAGGCCGCTGCCGGTGAGATCGTGGGCGCACAGCGCCGCGAAGGCGCCGGTAAAGCCCAGGCCGCGCGAGGTGCGCTCGTCGGACAGGAGCGACGCGTCGAGCACGGGCCCGAGCGGGTCGAAGCGCTCTCCGTCGCTCGAGGACGAGAACTGGAGGTCCTTGCCGGAGAGCTCGAAGCGGAGGTGGACGCGCGGGGCGGCGCAGGCGGCCGGGCGCGCGAGCCAGGTGAGCCGCCCGTGCTCGCTGCCGAGGAGCGCGATCGAGCGCCCGGCGCGCTCGTCGTGGCTGAGCAGCGCGTAGAAGTAGCTCTCGTCGTCGTACAGGCACATGAGCCCCGCCATCTGCTGGAACGAGGCGGGCTCGAACTCGAGGCAGGTCTCGACGCGGCAGCGGAGCGACTGGATGCGGCGGCCGACGATGCTCTGCCGGTGCAGCGACTGCGGCGACTCGCGGCCGCGGACGCGCAGGTAGCCGGGGCGCTCGCGCAGCGACACCCAGCTCTCGTCGGGCACGTCGCGCAGCGTCTGGTACGCGACGCCCAGCGCCGCCCGATCGAAGTGATCGCGCGCCGGGGGCTCCTTGAAGGGGTGGTCCGGCAGGCGGGGCGCCGGCACGCGGACGGCGGGCGCGGGCGGTCGCGGCGCCCCGTCGAGCGCGAGCCAACCGTCGTCGGTCCAGCGCACCCGCTGGATCGCCGTCTCGCGGCCGAGGATGCAGCGGCGCTCGCCCGGGAGCGGCCGCCCGACCAGGTGGGCGAGGTACCACTCGCCCGTGGTGGTCTCGACCAGGCAGCCGTGCCCGGCCTTCTGCAGCGCGATGGCCGGGTCGTGGACGGAGGTGAGGAGCGGGGAGCTCGGGTCGACCTCGTAGGGCCCCTCGATGCGGCGGGAGCGCGCCACGACGGCGGCGTGCTCGTAGCTGGTGCCGCCCTCGGCGACGAGGAGGTAGTAGTGGTCCCCGCGCCGGTAGAGGTGCGGCCCCTCGGTGCAGCCGCGGCCGCTGCCGGTGAAGATCCAGCGGCGCTCGCCGACCAGGCGGCGCTGCTCGAGATCGAGCTCCTGCAGCACGATGCCGGGGAACTGGTGGTTGCCGGGGCGGTGGTCCCACACCATGTTGACGAGCCACGCCCGGCCGTCCTCGTCGTGGAACAGCGAGGGGTCGAAGCCGCCGCGGTTCAGCGCGACGGGCTCGGACCACGGCCCCTCGATGCGGCTCGCGGTGACGTAGTAGTTGTGCGCGTCGACGAAGCCGCCCCAGGACTTCACGTCGGTGTAGACGAGGTAGAACACGCCGCCGGCGTGGGTGAGGCAAGGCGCCCAGACGCCGCCCGAGCGGGGGTTGCCGAGCAGGTCGAGCTGCGAGCGGCGGTCCAGGGCATAGCCGATGGGGTTCCAGTGGCGGAGATCGCGGCTGTGGTGGAGCCGCACGCCGGGGAACCACTCGAAGGTGGAGGTGGCCAGGTAGTAGTCCTCGCCCACCCGGAGGATGGAGGGATCGGGGTGAAAGCCCCGGAGCACGGGGTTCTCGATGAAGGTCGGTTCGCTGGTCATCGCGGGGGCTAGGGTCCGAAGGAGGAAAGTCGGGTGCGGTTCGACGGCCGCGCCGGCGGGCGCGGGGCGACGGGCGCGCGGGCATCTTGCAGCGGGGCGGCGGGGCGGCGCAACGGGGCACGGCGGGGCGGCCCTACCCGGGTTGGCAGGGTGCTCCGCGCGCCGCGGGAGGCTGCGCGGGCTCCGTGGGGCACCGCCCTCGACGCACCCTGCGCGCCCGCGGCGGCTGCAGCGCGCGGCGCTGAACGGACGCCGGCCGCGGCGGGCGCCGTGTGTGCCTGACGGCCGTGCCACTGCGGACGCTCATCCAAGCTGAGCGAAAGTTGCCTCCAGCCCGCGTCCATCCCGGTCGGCGACAGCCTGTCAGCCTTCGTCCTCCCTTGCTCAACGACGTGTCTCGGACGAGAACGCGACGGGCTCGCGTGCCCGAGACGAAGGACGTCGCCCACGGCTTCCGCCCGTCGACTCGACCCCACGGCAACGGCGCGAGCAGCCTTCCACACACTTCTGCACACTTGGCGCTTGGCGCAGCCCTCGCAGACAGCCCAGCGGAATCGGCGTAACGGCGCAGGGGATGCTGGCCTGAGGCCATCCTTCGTCACGGCTTCACGACTCCGCGCCATCAGGCCTCCAGCGTTCGCGCCCGAGGCGCGCGCGCGAGTGAGGCCGTTCGAGCCCGTCTCGATGCATCGGAAGAACGTCGACACCACACGAGCCAACCACACCGGAGAACCGCCATGACGCAGAACGGCCACAGATCGCTGATATCGCAGTTGATACTCATGATGCTAGCGTCCTCTGGAGAGGCCTTGGCGGAAGACGCGCGGGGATACGTCGACCCACACGAGATGTCAGACATGCGGGTGGATCACGCGACCTATCTTCGCTGGGCGCAGCGGTACGCTGCAGCCCCCGAAGACTACGTCAGCATGGCGATAGGCTACGCCGGCCAGGCGCTCGGACCGGGTTGGCCGTTTACAACATCACCGCTGGCACCACAGCTGTCGATGCAAGATCTGCTGATGTACATGCCGTACGTAGGGACAGAGCGCGACCAGGGCAGCTGCGGGAACTGTTACGTATGGGCGATGACGGGCGCCATGGAGATAGCCAGGGCCATCCATGACAACGCCAGCCCGAACAACCGCCTATCCATCCAGTACTACAACTCATGCCATATACCCAAGGATCCGCTCGAGCCAGTGCTCCCCTGCTGCGGCGGGAACCCCGACGAGTTCGCGGACTGGTACAACGACCTCTCGGGAAGCCAAAAAGTCGCGATCCCGTGGGAGAACGCCAGGTGGGCCGACAAAGATCTGATCTGCGAGAGCCTCCATCGCACCAACATAGCGTGCGACACCCTGGACACCATGTCGGTTCGATATCCCATCAGCACCATCGGCGTTCGGCGAATCGAGACCGGGCTCCTGGATCCGGCGGTGGACCGAGGCGTGGCGATCGCAAGGATAAAGAACGCCATCGACAACAACAAACCGGTAATAACCACGATCCAGTTCAGCACCCGCGATCAGTATCGCAAATTCGTGTACTGGTGGAACTACAAGAGCGAGTCGGACGTCTTGGACCTGGACACAGAGTACTCCTGCGAAGTGGCGGAGACCGAGGTCCCCTTCGGGCACACGATGCTGACCGTCGGGTACGGCCACGATGCTCGCGGCGGCTACTGGAACGTGCTGAACAGCTTTGGCACGACCCCCGATCGACCGAACGGCACGCTGCGACTGAGGATGAACATGGATTATCAATGCAAGATGCTGAACAGGGGCGGTCGGGAGTTCATGACATTGGACGTCCAGTTCGGCGACAGCCCTCCCAGCAAGAATTTCCTGATGTCGCTGCCGACAGACATCGGCGCGAACCGGCGACTCGAGCCGGAGCACGTCAGCCGTGAGCCCGGCCGTCTAGCCCTGTGGGATTGAGGCTCGCTCGTCATGCAGGTTCGGTCGCTCTCGTCGTAGAGGCCCGGCGGGCTCCGACCCGCCGGGCCTGCGGCTCACGCCTGCGCGGCGCTCGGCGGCTCCTGCGCGGCCGTCACGAGGCGGCCGTCCGCCGCGGCTCGAGTCGCTGTCCGCCGACTCCTACGGCGAAGGCGACGTCCATGGCTCTTCAGTGCTGGAGGGCACAGGCGGACTCGAGAAAGCGCTTGTAGTGCTCCCCATACTTCTCGCGCAGATCGGGGCACTTTTCGATGACATACTGTTCGAACCGATCTCGACATGCCTGCGCCGCGACGACGTCGCACATCGTAGGAAAAGCCGGCCGCTCCCCGAACCCGGCACCACAGAACATCTTCGCAGCGACGGCACCCGCGTCCTGGCCGCTCCGCGTGCACTCGCCCACCGCCGCGAATTCGGCGTCCTCGGATCCGCCGCCGACACACTGGTTCCGGACCTTGTCGATCGTCTCGAAAATCGCGTCGCGCGTGCCCTTGGCCTCGCAGGGATCCTGGATGCTCAGGTGCGCCGCCATGTCGTGCATGCTGTCAGAGAACGCCTCGTACGCGCGACAACCGTACGCTGTCTTGAATAGATCCTCCAAGTACCGCAGCTGCTTGTTCTTCGCAGCTTCGTAGTTCCGCCTCCCAGCCCCGACATCGCAGCTCGTCGCCTGCGCGAGCGCCGCGCTCGTCGCGAGCGCCAGCGCCAGCGCTGCGCCGAGGCCTGCCATGGCGATCTTGGCACCTTTCATGTTCCCCCCTCCGATGCTGAAGAAGAGACCGGCGCCCTGCCGCCCCTCCTGCAACACGCGGATCGCATAGGACGGATCCGAGGCGGGTGCCAGCCCGCAAATGCGCGTCGGACACATCTTCGGTCGTCGATGCGGCGCTTCCTGGAAGCGCTTCGATGCGGCGCACCGCAGCGCTTCCAGGAAGCGCCGCGCCGCGCGAGTCTCGACCGTCCCGCCGGACCCGGCCCCGTGTGAGCACGAGGCCCCTCATGTGAGACGCCCGGCGCTCCGCTCCGCCGAGATCCGCACGAACGTACGCCCCTCGCCGTCCCGCGTCACGGGGAGATCCGCTCTTGCCTCCGTCGCGTCACCGCATTCCGCGTTGAGGATGTCATCCAGAACGTGGATAATCCGCGCAATGCAATTTCACGGCTCATGGTAGCGCGCGGCCACGGACGCCAGGGAGATCGCAGGCCGCGCCGTGCCGGACGCGCCTCGATCGCTCGCCGGGGAACCGAGGTTCCGTCGACCTCGGACCGGGACGTTCAGACCGCGGCTCGGCCGTGGAGGACACATCGATGTGCGCAGGCTCCGTACCTCGCGCGAGGTACTAGGGAGGAGTAGGCAGTGGCGAAGAGAGCTCGATTCAGAGGCGTGCTGTCAGCGCAGGCCAGGGTGATGGCCGCGTTCCTCTTGCTGTACGGACAGGGATGCGGGGGCGACGAGAACAAGCCCGATCCGCAGGAGCAGATTCCGCCGGAAGAAGAAGAGAACGAGAACCCGCCGCCCGAGGAGGAAGAGCCCGAGCCTCCCGAGGAGGAGGAGCCCGAAGAGGAAGAGCCCGAAGAGGAAGAGCCCGCTACCCCAGAGGGACCCACCGAGTTCGTCTCGGCCGACGATCCCTTCACCGAAGGCTACCTCGGCGAGGAAGAGGAAGAAGAGGAGGAGGAAGAGGAGGAAGAAGAGGAGGAGGAAGAGAGCCGAGAGATCGAGGAAGGCGACATCTACCGCGTCCTCGGCGGCGGGCAGCTCCTCAACCTCAACCCCTACCGCGGCCTCCAGGTCATCGACATCCAGGACCCGTCGAACCCGAAGTTCCTCGGCCAGCTCCAGGTCGCCGGCACCCCGGTCGAGATGTACGTCGTCGGCGATCGCGCGGCCGTGCTCCTCAACGACTGGGCCGGCTACCAGCTCAAGGCCGACGGCTTGACCGTGGAGCGGCGGACCGGCGGGACGGTCCTGTTCATCGACATCGCCGACCGCACCGCGCCCAAGATCCTGTCTCAGTACCCGGTCGCGGGCCGCATCATGACGAGCCGCCTCGCGCGCGGCACGAGCAAGACCTCGCTCTACATCGCCTCGAACGGCTCGGAGCTCGAGGAGTTCGCCCCAGGCCAGTTCCACTGGGTCAACAAGACCTTGGTCAGGAGCTTCGATGTCGGCACCGCCGCGCTGACCGAGCGCCCCGGGCTCGAGCTCGACGACGCCGTGACCGCCATCCACGCCGAGGCGGACGTGCTCCTCGTCGCGCGCAACCGCTTCAGCTGGTCGGAGGAGCCCAGCACGATCTCGGTCATCGACATCTCGAACACCGATGGATCCATGGTGGAGCGCGGCAGCGTCACCGCGAAGAGCTTCGTGCGCTCGCAGTTCCACATGGACTTCCGCGACGACATGCTGCGCGTCTTCTCCGGCCCGCGGTGGGCGAGCGGGGCGCCCAGCTACCTCGAGACGTGGAACGCCGCCGACCGCGACGACATCACGCCGATCGACAGCGAGGACTTCGGCGCCGAGCAGTCGCTCTACGGCGCCATCTTCATGGACGACAGGGCGTTCGCGGTCACCTACCGGCGGCAGGATCCGTTCCACGCCTTCTCCATCGATCCGGCCGGGAACGTCACCGAGGAGAGCGAGTTCGTCGTGTCCGGGTGGAACGACTTCTTCCGCCCCGTCCTCGGCGCGACGCGCCTGATCGGCATCGGCGTGAACGACGCGAACGGCCGCCGCCTCGCCGCCAGCCTCTACGACATCACCGACCTGACCAGCGCGGATCCCCTCGTGGCGCGGGCCGAGGTCGACAGCGCCGCCGACGGCTGGAGCTGGTCGGAGGCCAACTGGGATCACCGCGCGTTCACCGTGCTCGACGACGCCGTCGAGGCCGTGGCGCCGACCGGAGAGCCGGAGACGGGCCTCGTGCTGCTCCCGTTCTCCGCGAGCAGGGTCGTGGACAACTACCGGCGCCCGTTCTCGGGGGTGCAGATCTTCACCTTCTCGGACACGACGCTGACCCGCCGCGGCCTGATGGAACACGGGACCCCCGTGCGCCGCACGTTCCGCGCCGAGGACATCGCCACGGCGAACGTGTCCGACGAGCACCTCTCCCTCTACGCGCAGGGCGATCTCGACGCCCCGACCAAGCTCGGGCAGCTCGAGCTCGCGCCGGATTACCAGAAGGTCTTCGCGTTCGGCAGCCACCGCGTGCGCGTGAAGCTGCCCTACGACACCTACTGGATGCCGTACGAGAACCGGAAGCTGAAGGCGGAGGTCGTCCCGACCGACGGGGTGACGCAGCTCGAGCAGCCGGTGGCCACCTTCGATCTGCCGCTCGACGCGCAGCTCCACCAGGTGGGCGATCTGCTCGTGTCGCTGACCACCACGTTCGAGAACTGGGTGGGCAAGGTCGTCCATCTCCAGGTGATCGACCTGTCCGATCCGACCGCGCCGCGTCTGGCGGGCACGCTCGACACGGGCGATCTCCCCTCGATCGGCGGCTACTACGGCGGGGGGAGCTCGTTCCCGACCGTGCACGCCGGGCGCGACGCCCTCGCCTTCCTGCGCGTCATCGGCCACATCGAGGATCTCGGGGTCGGCTGGACGTGCCGGACGAACGCCATCCAGACCCCGACCTGCTTCGGGCAGGAGGGCTGCACGTACATGGCCGGCGATCGGCAGTGCCGCAAGATCGGCAACGACGAGTACTGCAACGGCGGGTTCGCCGAGTGCACGGACCACGTCGGCGCCGACACGACCTGCACGCCCGTCGAGGTCGACAGGAACGACATTCCGGGGGTCACCTCGACCTACTGCTACGAATACGTGCCGCGCCGCAGCTGGGCTCAGATCGAGATCAGCGTTGTCGACCTGTCCGATCCGGACAGCCCGGCCGTGAGGCCCGCCGTCACGCTGCCGGACGACAGCGAGACCGTGAACGTCCTCAACGACGACGGGGAGCTCTACTTCAACATCAAGCGCTCGATCGGCGCGCCGGACGATCCGCGCCCGCACACGCAGTACTTCCTCACGCACCTCGACCTGTCCAACCCGGCGCAGCCCGCGCTCGATCCGGGGATCAACGTGCCCGGCGAGATCATCTCGATCCAGGGCACGTCGATCTACGCGCGGGACAAGGTGTGGGGCCAGCAGTACATCGAGACGGCGCTCGCGCGGCTCAAGCTGCACGAGGGGCTCGCGTACCTCCAGGAGTACCAGCAGTTCCCGAACCGCCGGGTCAACGCGATCTCCATCGACGGCCGCGGGCTGCCGGTGCTGAGCCACAGCCTGATCTGGCAGCCGGTCTACGGGATTTACTACGGCTGGGATCCCAACCAGAAGCTGACCACGCTGTCGCCCCTCGCCGCCGAGGAGGAGCCGCCGCCGCCCGAGAACGAGAACGAGAACGAGAACGAGAACCCGACGGTCCCCGAGTTCGACCAGCTCTCCACGGTCCGCCTCGCGTCGTGGGCGTCGCTGCGCCACACCACCGACATGCGCGCGCTCTTCGAGGTGCCCGGCGGCGTGCTGGTCATCTCCCTCGAGCAGCCCGAGGCGCCGAAGGCGCAGGCGTTCTTCCAGACCTGGGGCTGGCCCGAGAAGTTCGTGGCGAGCGGTGAGGAGGTCCTCTTCGCCGCCGGCCGCTTCGGGATTCACCAGCTCGACCGCGACACCGTCAACCTCGTCCCCTACCTCGGCGAGTAGCCGAGCGCGGCTAGAGCCGGCCCGGGCGATCCCGCCGGGCCGGCTTCAGAACCCGATCATCAGGAGGTGCGCGCGCACCTCGGCGCCGACGCGGAGATCGGCGATCTCGGCGGCGAGCGGATCGCCGCCGTCGCCCGCGCCGAGGCGCGCGATCAGGCGCGCCTCGGCGCCCATCCCGTACCAGCCGTCGAAGAGGTGCGCGCCCGCGCCGAGGTGGGCCCCGAGCAGGGCATCGGGCGTCCTCGCGAGCTTCGTGACCGGCGCCCAGACGTCGAGCCCCGCGCGCGCGAAGCCGTGAGAGCCCGTGAGGCTGCCCTTGCCCGAGACGAACGAGTAGGTCGCCGCGGGATGAACGCCCAGGGTCGCGAAGTCGAGGGCGCCGTGGGCCATCCGCAGGATCGAGGGATCGAGCGCGAGCCCCCACCGCCGGCCGAGCCGCACGCGCACGTCCGGACAAACGCCGAGGTGGGCCGGTCTCCCCCGGCCGGTCCACACGCCGACGCACACACCGAGGACGCCGAGCTCGACGCGGGGGAACGTGACCGGCCTCGGCGCGACCCACCGGGTCACGGGTGAGGGGGTCTGCAGATAGGGGTCGGGCTTCGCGCGCTCCTCGGCGAGGAAGCTCGCCTCGAGCTGCGCGCGCACCCGGGCCTCGGCTTCGAGGCGAAGGCGCGCCTCCCATCGGTAATACGCCTCCCATTCGAGGCGCGCCTGCGCCTCGAGGCGGGCGCGGGCCTCGGCCTCGGCGCGGGCCTGGGCCTCCAGATCCACGGCAGGCGGCTGCACCCGCACGGGGGGCGGCTCGATCCGCACGGTGCCGCCGATGCACCAGGGCGGGACGCAGGGGTTCGACTGGGCCGCGGCCGCCTGCGCCCAGGCGAGGGCGCAGAGCGCGAGCGCGAGCGCGGCGAAGCGGACCATCGCGGGGCGGAGGCGGAGGAGAGGGCTGCGCGGGCGCATCAGAACCCCACGCTCGGGCCGAACAGGAGCTCCACGCCGGCGTGCGGCCCTCTCATGGCGGAGATCGCGCCGCCGAGGCCGCCGCGGACGAGCCCGCGCCCTTCCAGGAACCACCCCACGAACCCGCCGCGCCCGATGCGCGCGGCGCGGAACTGGAACCCGAGGCCGACGTGCCCGCCGAGCATCACCTCCGGCGGCCGCGCGCCGTCGTCGAACGGGAGCGTCACCTCGAGCCCGGAGCGCAGGTAGAGGTCGATGCGGTCTCGCCGGCCCCAGAGGAAGACCGCCGAGGGCTCGAGCGTCACGGCGCCGACGCGGGCGACCCCGGCGGCGTCGAGCGAGGCGTACGCGGCCGCGATCTCGACCGCGAGCGGCTCGCCCGGGCGCAGGCGCGCGCCCAGGCCGACCCCCTCCTGCGCATACGCGTCCTTGCCGAACGTGGCGAGCATCCGCCCGGCGGCGGACACCTCGAGCAGGGGCAGCCGGATCCGTACGGGGTTGGGCTCTCGCTCCACCCCGCGCTCGATCCAGGCGCGACGGCGCTCATCGTGGACCTGCTGCGCCGCGGTCGCGCGCGCCTGCGGCTCGAGCCGCGGGCGCGCTTCGGCTTCGAGCCGAGCGCGCGTCGCGAGCTCGACCTCCGGCGTGAGCGGCGGGGGCCGCGCGGGCGCAGCCGGCGCGGGCGGCGGGCACGTTCCTGGAAAGCAAGGGAGCTGCGCGCGCAGGGCGCGCGGCGCGAGCAGGACCGACACGAGCGCGAGCGAGGCAAGGGGACGGGGGACCATGGGCACGCGAGCTCGACGCCTCGGCCGGGCGGACGTCGACGGTGGCTCACGCCGGGCCGTGGGTTCGGAGAGGAACACCCATGTTCGACGATGCACGAGCGCAGATTCAAGCGCGCGTGGAGGGCGCGAGCAGCAACGCGACGATCGCCGGGGGCGCGGGGCCGGGCGAGGGCGCCCTGCGGCGCGAGGGAGGCGGAGGGATCCGGTTTCGCGGAGCGCCGGACAACGCTATGGAGGAGCCCCATGGTCGAGCAAAACACAGCGGAAAACGGGGATGGGCGGCCGGAACGCGCGGAGCCCGTCGCGGAGCGCGCGCCGGACCAGGAGGCCCGCGAGGCCGCCGGAAGGGCGGCGGAGGGCGGCGGGGAGGCCTCTCCCGATGGCGCGGCGGCATCTACGACGGCGGCCGCTGCCGCAGAGTCCGCCGGCACGTCGCCTGCCGCCGCAGAGTCCGCCGGCATGGCGCCCGCCGCTGCAGAGTCCGCGGGCGCGGCGCCCGCCGCTGCCGCGCCCGCTCGCACGCGCCCGCCGCGGGTCATCGACATGCGCCGGCCGCGCACACCGGCGCCCGCGCAGGAGCCGCCGCCGCGGCGCTCGGCACGCGCGGGGGAACGCGGACCGGACGAGCGTGGGGCCCGCGAGCGCGGGTCGACAGAGCGCGGGGCGCGCGACGGCGGCGCGGCCGAGCGCGGCGCGCGGGACCGCAGTGCGGCCGAGCGCGGGGCGCGCGACGGCGGCGCGGCCGAGCGCGGGGCGCCGGACAGGACCAAGGCGCCGCGGGAGGGGGCGCCCCACCGCGGACCGTCAGGCGCCGACCGCGTCGGCGGCGCTGCCCACACGCGCGCGCCCGCGCCCGGCGCCGCGCCGGGTGCGGCCAAGCGGGAGCGCCGCGCGGCCGCCGCAGCGGATCCTGCGCCGAGCGGCGCTGGCAAGGCGGAGCCCGCCGCGGCGAAGCGCGCGGCGGCCGGCCAGGGGCCCGAGGCTCCCCGCAAGGCGGCCCGGCAGCCCCAGCGCGCCGAGGCCCACAAGGCGGCCCCGGCCCCGCCGCCGGCACCGGAAACGGCGGCGCCCTCCGAACCGCGCCGGGAGGCCGGGTGGGTGCCTCCTCCTCCCAGCCCCGCGTTCCCGAAGAAGAAGAAGCCGGCGATCACCGCCAAGGAGGCGATGAAGGCCAAGGTGCAGGCGCGGGCCGGCAAGAAGGCGGCGAAACCCGCGCCGAGCCCGGCAGCGGAGCGCGCGACGGACCAGGCCACGGAGGCCGCCCGCGAGGAGCCCAGGGCGTCCGCTGCGAAGCCCCGCGACACCGCCGCGGCGAAGCCTCACGACAACGGCGCGGCGAAGCCTCGCGACAACGGCGCGGCGAAGCCCCGCGACAACGGCGCAGCCAAGCCCCGCGACAACGGCGCAGCCAAGCCCCGCAACAACGGCACAGCCAAGCCCCGCGATGGCGCCGAGGCGAAGCCCCGCGACGCCGCGCCCAAGTCGGCACGCCGCGACCAGGCGGCAACGCCGGAAGCGCCGGCCAAGAAGCCCGGGCTGCTCCGGCGGCTGCTCAACCTGTTCCGGCGATCCGGCTAGCTCCGCGGGTAAGAAATCCCGCCAGGATTCCGCTGCGGGGGCGAACCGTCGCGGACCGTCGCTTTCTTCGGGATTTCAGGGGGGCGTGACGACGGATCGCTCGCCCTCGGGAGGGATGGACCCAACCCCGGCCCAACCGCCGAGCCCTGGGCTCGGAGAACTCGCGACGGTCGATCCATCGCCTCGAGCCGCCGTGGTTGCGTCGCTCGCCGCCACCCTGAGCCGAGCCGTCGCCCTCGGGGATGACGTGGCGGCCCGGGTCGTGCACGAGGCGATCGGTCAGCTGCTCGGGCTGCCGGTGGCACCGAAGCGGTGAGCAAGCTTGGGCCGAACGTCGAGCCCGCCGCTCGCGTCGACTCGCTGCCGGAGCCTTGCCGCTCGCCAGTGCCCGCAGGCTCACCTGGGATCGCCCGCACGCGGCGGTTGCGTGCCGAAGCGCCCCGGAGGCATCCGGAAAGTGATGCCGGCAAGCAGCAGGCCTGTGCCGGGAGGCAAGCGCGGCGGCGTGCGCAGGCGACGACCCTCTCGCCGCGTTGCTGCATGGCGACGCCATGGCGGAACTGCGGACGCCACGGGGAGCGGTGGGAAAACGAGTGGCGAAGCGGCTCCTGCATGCTGGCGCGGAGGCGGCACGCGCACCATGCGCCTCGGCGCCAGAGCGCAGATTCAAGCACGAGCCTGACACGGCTCATCCATGGTCCCGATGAGAGGCATGACCATCACCTGCTCGGTGATCGGGATCATCGGCGTGGACAGCTCCGCTAGCCGGCTCTGCTGCACCCGGATGATCTCCTCCTGCAACGCTGCGCGCTCGCGCTCTCGCGTTCTCGCGCGCCGACATATCGAGCGCGAGGCGGGTGCTCGGCGAGCGCCTCCGCCGCCGCGGCAGCGAGCGTCGCGGCCCGCCGCCCCCCGGCCCGCCGCTCCGCCATGGCGCCGCCATGGGCGATAGCCCGGCGGGTTGTCGAAATTCGCGGCGAAAACGCGCCCTCACCGCGTGGCGTGCGGCGTGCGGTGTCGGCGCCGTGTGGCCAGCGCGGCTCGCACCACGGGCGTCGTCTACGAGCGCCGTCGCCCCGAGAAGACGACGCTCTACGAGATCGTGCGCGACAACGTGGAGACGCTGTACGGGGCCATCGACGACGGCGCCATCGCGGTCCGGATACCCAAGCACGCGAAGAAGGAGATCGAAGCCTACCTCGACTGCGGGCTGCTCTGCCGCGGGTTCGCGCGGCTCCGGTGCGAGCGCTGCGAAGAGAGTCGGCTGGTGGCCTTCAGCTGTAAAGGACGCGGTTTCTGCCCGTCGTGTCTGGGCCGACGCATGTGTTCCACGGCGGCGAACCTGATCGAGGACATCCTGCCCGAGGTGGCGCACCGTCCGTGGGTGTTGACGTTTCCGTTTCCGTGGCGGCGCAGGCTCGCCCAGGACGGGGCGTTGTTCGGCGTGCTGACCCGCCTCTTCGTCGAGAGCGTGGAGCGGTTCTACGAAAAACGCGCCGCGCCGAGGCGCGTGCGGCGCGGTCAAGAGCGGCGCGGTGACCGCCGTGCAACGCACGTCCGGCGACATGCGGCTCAATCCGCATCTGCACGTGGTCTTCCTCGACGGGGCTTATCACGAAGACGGCACCGAGCTCGTGTGGAACGAACTCGGTCACCTGCGACCCCCGATCGCAAAGGAGCGCGTCGAGCCGCAGCAGGACGGCCTGGTGCGGCTGTCGCGGAGGCGCGCCTTCGCTGACGGGACTGTCGCGGTGGACACGGATCCGCTCTCGCTCCCGTGCCGCCTCGCGGCCAGCGTCCCGCCGCCGCGCTTTCACACCGTCAAGTACGCTGGCGTGCTCGCCTCGGCAAGTCGCCCACGTTGGCGCGCAAGCGCATCGGACCGCGCCCTGCGAAGCCAGAAGAGCCTACGAAGGCGGACGAAGACGCCGCTTCGAAACGCAAGCGTGGCGGCTATCGGGCGGTCGACAAACCGCGCCGAGCTCTTGCGCCGCACATTTGCG
Organism: Sorangium sp. So ce296; assembly: GCF_051529605.1. NCBI lineage: Bacteria > Pseudomonadati > Myxococcota > Polyangiales > Polyangiaceae > Sorangium > Sorangium sp. So ce296. Next base: position 10,159,901 of record NZ_CP150325.1, on the reverse strand, counting down.
ATCGACGTCCTCGAGTGCCCAGCTTGCAAGGGGCGGATGAAGCTCGTCGCCATGGTGACCGAGCCAAGGAACATCGCCCGCTTCCTCTCCGCGCTCGGCGAGCCGACCGATGTTCCAGCACGCTCTCCCAGCGTCCACGCGGCGGCCGCCGTACTGGAAGAGCACCGTTCTGCGCCGCAAGGCGCCCGGTGACGCCGCATAGCGTCTCGAGACGCGCCTCCCGGGCCAGACCAACGCCCGGACGGACACGTGTGCCCACGGCACGCCGATGCGCCCCTTAGCGCGCTCGGCGCCGCCCGGACCACGCTCTTTCGACCCAGGACCGAGCCATCACGACGCTCGCGGTCCCACCCTTTCGGTTTGCTGCGCTACACTTCTTCGCGCTGCGATCCGGCTTCTTTTACCTACGCGCCGGTCTGTTCGCCGAGCCGCTGGAGTGCCGCGCGCGGCACCCGGCGGACCCCGCGAGACGAAACTGAAAGGGGAGGGACGCTGCTCGACGACGTGGCCGGGGGGAGGTCTGCCCTGAGGTGCGTGCGCCGGCCATCACGATGCGCCACGAACCGCGACGGCGGACGTTTGGACGAGCTCAGTAGTGTACAGCTATACGGTAGAATGCCTTCCGCTTGGTGCCAGTAGTGTACAGCTATACGGTAGGATGCCGTCCGCTTGGTGCGACGTCGCGGTAATCGCAGGCGTTTCACGAGTGGAAGGCCTGTCTGATCGCATAAGGCCCGTTCTGTCGATAAGCTCGTACAGTCGGACTGCACGAGCCAGGAACGGCTCCGAGAATCTTGACTTTGCGGAACGCGTTTGCTTGTCCTATCCGCCAAAGCGCTTGACGACGCTGAGCGGCTGGGCGAGGACAGAGTCACCATGAGGCGTTGGCTACTGGCTTTGGGCGTGTGCGTTTCCACCGCGGCGTGTGGTAACGGATCGAATGGGGACGCTGCCGCGAGCGGGGGCGCGGTCGGCACGGACAGCGGTGGGACGGGCAGCGGGGGCACGGCCTCCGGTGGTGCGACGGGCTCTGGGGGAACGGCCGAAAGCGGCGGCGCATCCAGTGGTGGGGCTGGCGGCTCGGCGTCGGGCGGCTCGAGTGGGGCCACGGGTGGCGCGGCTTCGGGCGGGCAATCGGGCAGCGGCGGCCAAGGAAATGCCGGAAGCGGCGGCACGACCGGTAGCGGCGGCTCGGTCGGTAGCTGCGTCGGCGACCCGTTCGCCACGGCCGATCCTACCAAGACGGGCCCCTTCTCGGTCACCGCAGACAAGAACGTCGGCCCCCTCGCCGGCGTCGTTCCCGATCCGATCTATGGGGACGAGCAACAGCGCTTCAACGTGTACCGCCCGAGCAATATCGCAACCAGCGGCCACTGCCATCCGATCCTGATCTGGGCCAATGGCTACCGGGACAATCCGGAGCAGAAACCGCCGAAATGCGTCGTCAACGCCGGCAGCAATCAGTGGTGCGGACAATACGGACCGATCGTCAACCATCTCGCGTCCCACGGTTTCGTCGTGGTGGCTTCTCTCAGCACCGCGACCGCCGAAGGCGATCCTCTTCCCACGACCGCGGGCCTCGATTGGATCTTGGAACAAGCCGAGGATGCGAGCAGCCCGTACTATCACGCCCTCGACACCACGAAGATCGGCCAGCTTGGCCATTCCTATGGGGGCATGTCGACTTGCATGACGGCCTCCGATCCCCGTTTCTCGGCCCTCGGCACGATTTGCGGCACCAGGGCCCTCGAGGGAGTGCACACCCCCATGTTGTTCTTCTGCGGGGGGAAAGACTCCACGGTGAAATGCAGCGGGGTCCACGATGTCTTCAAGACGGTCACCGATCAGCCCGCGTTTTTCCTCAACGAGCTCAACGCGGATCACGGTAGCTGGGTCTATCAGGGCGCAAATGGCGTGTCCCTGTCGTCGGCCGCGGCCTGGTTCCGCGTTCATCTGATGGATGACACAGCGAACAGGAACTTCTTCTACGGCGACAACTGCAAGTTCTGCACCGATGGCCGCGTGCAAGCAGAGCAGAACGCCCTGATGAAGGTCCCCTGAGCGACGGGGCCGATCTGGCTAGGCTTCACTGACTCACGAACGTCGTCACGCTCATGGCTTCGAGGGCCATCGGGAGCGTGGCGTCCGTTACGGTGACGGGAGTTCCTTCGGCCCAGTTCTTCGAAGCGGCGGTCACGAAGGGGACCATCGCGCTTGGCGCGGTGCCGCCCGCGAAGGCGAGGGGAACGGTCTGGGCGGAGGTTGTCTCGTTGATGGCGACGACGACGACTTTGCCGCTGTCGTTTGTGTAGGCGCTGACGAGGACCTTTTCCGGGAAGACGCCGGTGACGGCGACGCGGTGGTAGCCGGGGCGAATGTAGCGGGTGAAGTTTCCGAACGTGTAGTAGCGCTTGGTGGTGACGCTGCCTGACTGCTGAATCAAGCCTTCGTTCGTGGTGTTGCCCGAGTACCACCACCAGAGCCAGGCGTTGGCATCGCCGACCACGAGCGCGCTGTGCACCCAACGGGCGATGGCCACGCGCGTGGCGGCTATCGGGCGATCGACAAACCGCGCCGAGCTCTTGCGCCGCACATTTGCGATCGACGTCCTCGAGTGCCCAGCTTGCAAGGGGCGGATGAAGCTCGTCGCCATGGTGACCGAGCCAAGTGTTACCGAGCCGACTGGCTAGTGTCACTGCGCTCCGCCTGGAGGATGGCCATCTCGCGGCCGCTCGGCAGGGTCTCATCTGCGCCGAGGGCCATCGCGGGCGTTGCCCCGACGCCGCTCGTTGCGATGGGCATCCTGCCGGCCACCGCCCCTTGCGGCGAGGCGATGGCCATCGTGGACCTGAGCGACTTAGCCCGCGAGGCCGATGAGCCTCGCGGGCTGCACGCCGCCGCTTAGCCGAGCGACGAGGAGAGCGTGAGCGTCTCCGCAACGCGGGCGACCACGTCGCGGTCGACCAGCTTCCGCTTGCGGCGCGCCGATTCCCGCATCGCCGCCGAGGCGAGGCGGTCGATCTCGCGCAGCGAGCCGGACGCGAGCTCATGCAGAGCGGTGAGCGACTCGCGTGAGAAGAGCTCGTGGTCCGCGCCGGCGCCCTTCAGCCGGAAGGCCACGTACTCCGCCGTGTCGTCCACCGTTGCTGGCTCGATCATGAAGCGGTGGTGGATGCGAGTGAGCAGCGAGCGGTGGGAGCGCAGCGCCATCCGGCCCTCCAGCTCCGGAAGGCCGACAAGGACAATCGACAGAAGAGCGCGGCTGTCCCACTCGTGGTTCAAGAGGATATGCAAATGCGCCATCATGTCCGGGTGGAGCAGATGGGCCTCGTCGAGCAGAAACACCGGGTGCACCTGATCCCTGCGCAACTCATGGACATGCCGCTCGACGGCGAGGAACAGGCTCGCGGCGCTCGATGTCGGCTGCAGGCCGAGCGCGTGGCAGAGGTAGCGGTAGAAGTCGCGCCGGCCGAGCGTCGCATTGTGGCAGTAGGTCAGGCGGAAGCCGGCCTGGGGTAGCCGATGCCGCAAGGCCCGTAGCACACACGTTTTGCCGACCCCCGGCTCACCGACGAGGAGCACGCTGGCGCGCTCGAGGAGCGCGGCTTCGAGATCGTCGACGAGCACCTGCTTCGACGTGGGCAGCCACAGCTCGGCATCGTCGAGCTCCTTGGAGAAGGGGGCGGTGCGGAGGCCGAAGAAGCCGAGCTCAGAAGATCGCATCGAGATCCTCCTCTGCGTCGACGTCGACTGCGCCAGCGGCCAGAGCCGCGTCGCGCGCGCTCTTGACGAGCAGGGCGCCGGCTGGGTCGAAGGCGACCGGCTGCCCCGCGGGTGACGCGCCGCTCTGCGTGACGCGGCGCGGAGGCCGCTTGACGTGTGCATTGTGTACCGGGTCGACGAGGCGAAGCGGGATCCGCTGTCCCTCAATCTCGACGACCGGGGCGAGAGGCTCGTCGAGCAGGCAATAGGCGACGGTCACGACACGGCCGGCGAGGTAGCCGTGATCGAGCTCGTAGAGCCGCCCTCGGACGGAGACGGTGGTATCGCGGCGCACGCGCCGACGCTGCCGGAGTGTGAGCGCTTCGCGCAGACGAGCCTCGGAGAGGGGGTCGATCTCGCGCTGCCCGGGCGCGTACACGAGCCCTGGCGCGCGCCCCATCAGACCGGCGTGCGGGGACGGGTGGTAGTGGACGTCGACGAAGGCCTGAATACGAGAGGAGATGTCCTCCAGCGAGGTGATCGAGCCCAGGTGGTCGAGCACGTTTTCTCGAAGCGTCCGCCAGAATCTCTCCATCTTGCCGCGCGCCTGCGGGTCGTAAGGGCGCGCGTGGAGCAGGGTGATTCCGAGGCGCGAGCAGAAGAGGCGCAAGGCATCACCCCGGTAGGTAGCGCCGTTGTCCAGATAAAGCGCGCTTGGAACGCCGTAGAGCCGGAGGGCGCGGACGAGCAGCCGCAACATGGTGTCTTCCTTCTCGTCGCTCTCGACCGAGGTAACCAGGATGAAGCGCGAAGCATCGTCGAGCAAGGCGTGGATTCGGACGGTGACCCTGCGCCCGGCGAGATGGAGTGTGGGGCCGTGACAGACGTCGCCGTGCCAGAGCGCATCGGGGTGGTCGGCTTGCCACTTGAGCCGGGTCGTCGGCCCCTTGCCGTCGCGCTGCGGGATCTTGTCGAGCCCCTCTTGACGGAAGAGGCGGCGCACGGTCGAGGCGCTGACCGTGGCGCACAGCCGTCCGTCGGCGCGGAGCGTGCGCAGGATGAGCGGCACCGAGGCATCCGGGTGCTCCCGCCGGATGTCGCACAAGAGCTGCCGCAGCACGGGGTCGAGCTCGCGGCCGCGCCCGCGGTCGCGACGGGCGCGAGGGCGCAGACCTTCGAGCCCCCGCCGGCGATAGGCATAGAGCCAGCGCTCCAGGGTCGGTATCGAGAAAGAGCGCGTGCACGCGCTCCCGGGCGGACGCAGGCGCTGCATCGAGAGGGTGCGTAGCGCTTGGGCGAGGTCGCCGTGCTCGAGATCACGAGCGCAGATCTGCCCGATGACACCATGGCGGAAAATGGCGATTTCCTCCGCGTGATCTTTGGGTTTGAGGATGTCCACGAACGGTCCTTTCCACGGGTGCGTTTCGACGACCCGTGTGGATCCCGTGCCTCATCTGCCGGCCGCCGTGCCCGATCCTGTGTGGTGGAGTCGCCGGAGCGCGCGTTTGCCTGCGGATGGGCATCACGCGGCGAGCGCGGCGCCGCGGAACGCCAGGTGAGCGGCACGGTCGCCGGCGCGGCCTCGCGGCGACAGCGCGACGAGCTGCATCGCCGTCCGCTCGGCGACCTGCGCGCGGGTGCTCTCGGCGCCATGGCGCCCGAGCCGGAGGAACAGCTGCCCGCGGCGACTGGCCTCGATCCATCTCGACGGCGCGAGCCACCGCTCGGCCGCCGCGACGCCCAGGATCGTGGAGCAGCAGACCTCGGCGCGGACGACGGGCGTGGTCGCGCCGTCGAGTCCGATGCGCGCGAGCACCCAGCCGATCGCCGCCGCGGAGTAGCGCCGCCGGGGCAGCAGCCCGCGAGGCACCACGAGCACGACCGCGCGGCAGGCGCTGCAGCGGTAGCGCCGAGCCTGCACCGTGACCTGCTGCGGAGCGCCGCCCGCCTCGAGCGGGCCGTACACCTGACGCTCGCGCAGGCCGTGGCCACGCATCACCAGCGGGCCGTCGACGGGTCGGCCGGCCGCGTCGCAGCAGGGACAGCGCGCCGGCCGCAGGTGCTCAATCGTTGGCAGCACCGTCATCCAGCGCTTGATATCCACGTCGGCTTGAACGATCCTGCATGAGCTCCGCTCCTGCATGGTGCTCGGAGCACGACGAGGGGAGGACGGGTCGCCACAACACGCATCCCCTCGTCACCTATTTTGTGGCCGGCCTCGCGCCGATGCTCCGCTCCGTCGGCCCGGCCTTACGTCAGCGGCGGTGCTGACGTGGAGCAACGTGCACTGGTAATTTAGGGCAAGGAGCCGGAACGCATGACAACGGAAGCGATGTAGCTTTGGGTCCAAGATTCTGTGAGAATTTCTGGTGAGGACACGGAATCCACGACGGCGAGCGCCGACCGACGACGGAGCCGCTGCATCCACCCCGGCTTCCTCTCCCCGGTCGGTACCGACTCCATGATGGAGGAGCACGGACCACTCAGGAGATAGCCATCACGAACAGGGATCGAGATCGGGGCGAACTCCACTTTTGGGAGGGCGCGGTAATAGCACCCCCTCGGAAGCCATGAACCCAGCCCGGGCCCAACCGCCGAGCGGTGGAGCCGCTGGAGTGTCGCGCGCGGTACCCGGCGGAACCCGCGTGACGAAATCGACAGGGAGGGGCGCTGCTCGACGACGTGGCCGGGGCGAAGTCTGCCCGGAGGTGCGTGCGCCGGCCATCACGACGCGCCGCGAACCGCGACGGCGGCCGTTTGGACGAGCTCAGTAGGGTACAGCTATACGGTAGGATGCCTTCCGCTTGGTGCTACGTCGCGGCAATTCCAGGCTTTTTGCGCGATTATTTTAGGTAACGCTGGGTGAGCATCATGCGTGCGCTCTTGGATGCATTGATAGACGGAGCGTGCAAAACGCGCATATCCATCACATAAACGTCGCCTGCCTTGCCGCACATCTCAATGATCTGCACAGGAACGCCGTTTACGGATTGAGGCGCAAGGAAACGAGCACGGTTGGATTCCGTGGATAAAAAGAGTGCGGAGCAAACAGGATCTTCTCGCAGCGCTTGATGCGCACTCACCGGAGAGGAGCCTTTCGCACTGTGCAGACGATGGGAACCAGCGATCGCCAACGTAGCCCCTCCTCGGGGAGGAACATCATCCAGCAGCACAAAAATCTGGATGCCGGGAAGCACATCGCGAGACGGTGAGTTCACATCGAGATGCCAACCCAAATACGGAACATCCCATTCAAATTTCTGCGGTGGCGTTACAAGGATTTGCGGATGAGGTTGAGGGCCGAGCTTAAACCCCGCCAGCTCATGGACGAAATGCACAAGATCGTCGGGAATAACTTCATCAAATGCGGCTTGATGGCGAAGCCTTTGTGAAATTTGGCCGGTGACGTTGAATGGAGCGACATGATCGAATTGTTTGGTATGCCATTTTCCGTTTTCCCGCAGGCGCAGCCGCGTGAGCTCATCGAGAATGGCTTCTTTGGCGGGACTTGTTTTGTTTCGCGGAACGAGACCCTTAAAACAAAGAATCCCCTTTTCCGCGAATAGAGTTTGATCTTTTGAACTTAGCTTCATCGAACGAAAACTTATTTAGTACCAGCAGGGTACAGCTATACGGTAGGATGCCTTCCGATTGGTGCTACGTCGCGGTAATCCCAGGCGTTTCAGGCGTGGAAGACCTGCCCCCATCGCAAAGGCCGGTTCTGTCAATGAGCTCGTACAGTCGGACTGCCGAGTCAGGAACGGCTCCGAGAATCTTGACTTTGCGGACCGCGTTTGCTTGTCCTATCCGCGAGCGCTCGCGCCCGATCTCGCCGGCCTCTATCGGCTGAGCATCATTGCTCGTGGCGAGGTTCGCGAGATTGAGCTCGTGGCGTCCCCCTCTGGTGTACCGCTCTGGCAGCAGCTTAGGTATCAGGATGGAGCCCGCTCATTCACACCCGGCCAATAGATCAGGAGCGCGACGCTGTCGTTTGCTGAGCAACGATTCGCTGGCATGAGCTGTTGCAGCTAACACTGTTAGCCCTTCGCCGCCTTCCGCGGACGACCGCGCTCCACCTCTGGCATCGTGGCTGGGCGTAGGAGGTGCGCTGGAGAGACTTCGAGGCCATTGGCGATGGCCAAGAGGGCATCGATGCTCATCTTCTTTCCCCTCTCTATCTGTTGAAGGTAACGCAGGTCTATTCCAGAGCGCTCGGCTAATGCCTCTTGCGTCATGCCATGTTTCTGGCGATGCCGCCGGATGTTGGCTGCGATGTAGAGGAGCAGCGTGTCGAGACCCAAGGGTTCCACGCGATGTGGCGTAGCCGTCCCCCGCCCGCAGAAAAACGTGCTGTCAGCTATATTTATCGACGGCGAACGATCGCCAGCCATACCCTGTACAGACCACAAAAAGTGCTCCCCGCGTCGGCGCCAGCCGACCGGGGAGCGCGGCCGGAACCCCGCGGAACGAGGTCCGACATGGCGAAGCTACGCCCGCGGCCCGAAAAGGGCCAACAGATCGATCCGTCCATCGACAGCTCCCATCCGTACGATCGCTTCCCTCACCGCCGAGCACGGCGGTCCAGCGCCGAAACCAGCCGCGGCGCGTGCCGAGCACGAGCAGCCCGCGAGGCGGCCCCCTGTGGCCCGTCCGAGGCAAGCCCCGGGACGCGCTGCGGAAGTGGCTCCACGGCATCGCGTGGCGCCTCGCCTCGCGCTACCTCGAGAGCGCGCACGTCCGTCGCGCGGTCCTCCATCCGAGCCCCCTCGGGTTGCTGCACGAGCCCGTCGGCGTCGACATGCACGCCCAGATCGAGGCGCGTGAGGTGCTCGACGCCGTGGCCAGCCTGCCGCCCTGGCACCGGGAGGCGCTCCTCTCCGTGCTGGAACATCGGTCGGCTCGCCGAGCGCGGAGAGGAAGCGGAGATGTTCCGGGGCTCAGTGACCATGGCGACGAGCTTCATCCGCCCCTTGCAAGTTGGGCACTCGAGGACATCGATCGCAAATGCGCGGCGCAAGAGCTCGGCGCGGTTTGTCGATCGCCCGATAGCCGCCACGCTTGCGTTTCGGAGCGGCGTCATCGTCCGCCTTCGTAGACTCTTCTGGCTTCGCAGGGCGCGGTCCGATGACGCGAGCGGCGGGCTCGACGTTCGGCCCAAGCTTGCTCACCCCTCCGGTGCCACCGGCAGCCCGAGCAGCCGACCGATTGTCTCGTGAACGACCCGGGCCGCCACCTCGTCCCCGAGGGCGACGGCGCGGCTCAGGGTGCTGGCCAGCGAGGCGACCACGGCCGCCCGAGGCGACGGATCGGTCACGGCGAGCGCCCCAGGCCCTGGGCTTGACAATCGGGCCCGGGTTGGGCCCACGCCTTCCGCGGGGCTCCGATCCGATCTCCTCGTCCGACAGCGTCACGCCGAGGTTGGGCATGACGTCGTTGTACAGCGCGCCGGTGACCTCCATCGGTCCGGTGACGCCGAGCAGCGTGATCCGGATCGGCGTCTCCTTGTCGTCGAGCAGCCACGAGGCACCGACGAGGGGCGGATAGAACCGGTCAAGGCGCTCGTCTTCGAGTGTTGCGCTTCGGCGTAGGCGAAGCAGCTGCCTTTGGTTTCGTCGGCTTCTTCGGGACGTCAGAGGCGATACCGCCGGCGACGGCGTTCCACTCCAAGAGCCGCACCACGACGGACTCGGGCACGGGCTCGTCGAGTTTGAAGCGGATGATTCCCTTGCTCGCCTCGCGGCCTTCAAGATCCTTCGTGATAGCTTCAAAGAGCGTAGACGAGACGATGTAGAGAGCGTAATGGTCCTTCCATCCCGCGAAGGATGCAACGGCGCGGCCATCAACGAGGTACGCCGGCATTCCGTACTTGATGGCCTCAACGGAGGTTGGGAGAGCACGGCGCATCGCGGCTCGGACGTTGACGAGGGCGGCGCGGGCTTCGGGAGGTTGGGCAGCGAGGTACGCATCGACATCAGCGGGCTTGGGGGTCGGCATACGCGAAGGCCTAGCACGTCCGGCGATGGCGCGCGTAGCTGACCTTGCCCTTGCCCGTCGTACCGGCACAACGGGACCAGCGAATCGCGCTGAGGCACTCTACAAGGGGGTGGAGTTGCTCCGCCGCCCAAACTTCGCTGCCGGTCCGAGGACTTGCGCTCCTTGCTGGGGACGACATCGCCTAACCGTTGCATGCAGCCGACCTGCCTCCGCGTCGGGTGCTGCCCGCCTCTCATCGGGCCTTGTGGCGAACCGAGGCCGGAGCCGATCCTCCTCGAGCCGCGCGCCGCTACTGCTCTGCGCCGACCTCGTAGAGGAACTCGTTGTAGGCGTCGACCTTCTTCCACGTGACCACGTCGACGCCGAGGTCGAACTGGCTGCCTTCGACGAGCTGCGGCGCGAGGATCTCCTTGGTCGCGTCGAGGCCGATGCTCTTGATGCCGTAGGCGATGTAGGGCCCGAGGTACCCCTCGTAGTACTGCCGCTGGACGTGCGTGGCCTGGATGCGACCCTGGCGCATATAATCGGCGGTCTCCGGCGCGAAGTCGAAGGTGACGATGGGGAGGTCCGGCGCGTCCGCGGCGTCCGCGGCCAGCACGCATCGATACGAGTCGATGAACATTCCGATCAGGCCCACGACGGGCGGGTCGGCGTCCTCGATCTCGCCTCTCATCAACTCGACGTCCATGGCTTGGTCATGATAGATGGACTGATGTACCAGAACGTGGTAACCGGCTGCCTCGAACACGTCCCTGGCGCCCTGAGTTCGATTGACACCGTCGACCCAAATCGGGTCGGCCCAGCCGTGGATGAGCACCGTGCCCGGCCCCTCGGGCAGCATCTCGAGCAGGGTGTTCCCTGCCAGGGCCCCGGCATACTCGTTGAGTACCCCGACGTAGATCTGGCGCTTCGAGCTCACCAGGTCGGCGTCGAGCGTCACCACGGGGATCCCCTTCGCGATGGCCTCGTCGAGCGCGGCCGCGTTGCCTTCGCCGACGGGCGTGATGACTATCCCCTCGGCGCCTTCCGCCACCGACCGTTCGATGTGCTGAGTCTGGAATTTCATCAATTCCTCTAGCTCTGTCTCAGTGCTGTAAGGCGCGAGCACGTTCCCCGTGGCCCTCCCGGAGGCCCCGAGCTCACCCATGGCTCGGTTCGCGCCCGTGGCGATCGGCGCAAAGAAGCCGTCGAGGGACTTCAGCAACACCGCGATCTGCATCGGTTCGATCGAGGTCTTGTTGATCTCGGCGACGAGCTCGTCGATGGTCGCCTCGATCTCGAGCGGGATGAACTCGCTCCGAGGAAGCGGCGTTCGCTGGATGGGCGCGGCTGTCTGCGCCGCGTCCGGATCGCTCGAGCCGCATGCCGCCGTCGTCAGCATGAGCCCGATGGCCACTGCCCAGTTTCGCCCAATCATCGTCATGAGACCCCCTGCTACGTCGTCGCTCGTTCGTGCGTGGTTCGCGCGGTCGCGCGCGGCACCCTTGCGCGCAGATCAGACCTGATGCGCGCCCGGCGTTCGGAGGCGGCCCACTCGATCACGACGATCGAGTCGGCAGCGGACAAGCGGCCAGCGCATCACGTGCCTGTTCCCCCGGAGCGATGCGACGCGACAGGTCACATCGAGTCCTTGCGCGACCTGATGGACATCGCATCACAGCGAGGAGCCGCATGTCAAGCGGCGTCCAGGGCGAAAACTTCCAATCTGGGTGGCTGGATCACGCCAAGCTGCTGTGGAAACCTCTGGGACCAGGATCCATCCTCGGAGATCGCGTTCCTTGTACGTGATTGGCGGCTCCTCAGCCGAGCGGTGAGCACGAGGACGCCGAGGCGGATCCGCGCCGACCTCGTTCATACGCGCCGGGCGACGCGCTCGCCGGCAGCGCGCGGAGCGGCGCTCGGTGAGGCGCGTCACCCGGCGAGCGCTCTCCCGCGCCGGCCCCACGAGCGCTCGTCGTGCCGTGCGCCCGATGCGCTAGCCTGCTGGAGATGAGCGAGCCCCGTTCCGAGGACGCATGCCCTTTCCTCCGCGAGGACGCCGACGGCGTTCTTTGTTTCGCCATCGAGGGCGATATCTCGGACGAGATCGCGCGCTCTCTCTGCGCCGTGTTCCGGCGCGTGTGGGAGAGCGGTCGCGAGGTCTTCGTGCTCGCCGACGCCCGCCGCGTCGGGACCCTGACGGCGGCGGCGCGCAGCGCGCTGGCGGGAGAGCTGCGCGGCGTGCGCTTCGGCGGGGTCGCGAGCTTCGGGGCGAGCTTCTCCGTGCGCGTCGTGACGACGCTCGCCTCGAGGAGCGTGCAATTCTTCACGGGCGAGGTCTATCCGCTGGCGTTCTTCGACACGGAGGACGAGGCGCGCGCGTGGCTGCTCGCCCGGCGAGACGCGCTCCGGGCCACGCAGCGGCAGGGCGCATGACGCCCGCCGCCCGCCGAGGCGCGCGCCATCGGCGCAGCGCCGGCGCGCAGGACGCGCGTCGCGGGGATGGGCTACCATGCCTGGCATGAGCGATCCCCGTCCGGCGGGCGCGAGCTTCGAGCTCCGCGAGGAGCCCGATGGCCTCCTGGTCATCGCGACCGACGGCGATGTCCTGGAGGACAACGCGCGCGCGCTCGTGGACGCCTTCCAGCGCCTGACGGACAGCGGCCGCGAGGTGCTGGTGCTCGCCGACGCGCGTCGCTGCGGGGCGGTCACGCCGGCGGCGCGCAAGGTGTACCTGGACGGGCTGCGCACGGCGCGCCTCGACGGGATCGCGGTCTTCGGAGCGGGCTTCCATATCCGCGTCATGGCGACGCTCGTCGTGAAGAGCATCAGCCTCCTCACGAAGCGGTTCCCCTTGCTCGTGTTCTTCGAGACGGAAGCCGAAGCGCGCGCGTGGCTCCTCAAGCAGCGGGGAGCGCTCCGGGCCGGGCGGCGGATCCAGGCGTGACGCCACCCTCCGCGGCGCGCCTGCGGGGGCGGATGTGCGCCTTCTTCGCGTCTTCCGTGCTCGAAGCTCTATGCGCCGCCGCGGCGCTCCAGCGCCCCCGCTGACGGGCGCGCGCGATGACGAGCGGTCGCCGGAAACAGCAGCGACGACCGAGACAGGCAGACGGCCAGTGACATTCTGACCGCCAGTGGTGACGCCGCCGGCTACGTTCGGCCGCCTTCCCGGGGGGTCGGGGGCGCCTGGAGGGGCGCGGCGGACGCAGAGCCGGAGGTATCGCGCCGCTCAATCGTAGTGGATCAGGCTCGGCCAAGCTGCGGCCAGGGACACGCGGGGCTCCCGGCAGCGGTACACCCAGGACTCCGCCTCATAAGGCATGCACAACCCGCAGCTCAATGGAGTGACCGGCGTGACCTCTTCGAAGAGCGCATCGAGCCGCCCTCGATCGCGCGGAGAGACGACGACCAAAAGCACATTTCCGCGCACGCCGCGCGGCCCCCAAAGCCCATAATTGTTGTGACCGCTGATGGCCCGCGGCAAGCCTCGGCTCGGCCCCAGGAGGTCGACGGCGCCGGCCTCGCCGTAGTTGGCCGTGAAGATGCCGGCCTGCGCGCGTTCTTCGGGCTCGAGCGTGGCGTAAGCTCGGGCGACCGCCGCGACCACCGCGTCCCAGCCGTGCATGTCCGCGTACAGCTGCGGGAGCGCCTCCACGTGCTTCTTTTCTTCGGTGGCCGGGGCGACGCCAAGGGCTCTCGCGTACGCCAGATAGCGGTGCACCGGCAAGATCGGCAACGCCAGAGGCGCCGTCGCGACCCCGCCGAGCGCGACCGCGACGATGACCAGCGGCTTCACCCAGCGTCGACGGAGGCCGTCGACGGCGACCGAGCCCGCCGCGAGCAACACCGTGTAATACGGAGCCAGGTAGCTCGCGCGGCTCTTTCCGCTCAGGGCGAGCAGCGCAAAGATCGCCAGATACGCGATGGCCACCGGACGCAGCCGACCGCGTGAAGCGATCCAGAGATAGCCGAGCCCGGCCAGCCAGATCGGCGCAAAAAGCGGATGCATCATCTCGATTTGCCCGAGCAGGAAGCCAGCCCAGGACACCTCCGCCATCTTCGACTGGGTGGCCCCTCGCAAGAACGCGGCCGTGGGCCAGCCGTGCTTCATCTGCCAGAGCAGGTACGGAACGCCGCACGCCAGCGCGCCCAGCAGCGTTAGCCAAGGCGCGCGTGTCCGCAGCAGATCGCGGCGCGTCAACAGGAGACCGCCGCCCATGCCCGCCATCAACCAGAGCGCGCCGAGCTTGTTGAGCAGCGCGAGCCCGAGCGTCGCCCCGAGCGCCACCCAGGACTTCGAGTCGTCCTCTTGAAGCACGCGCACGAAGAACAAGGTGCTGGCGCCCCAGAGCGCCAGATCCAGCGCGTTCATCGAGTAAAATGAGCTGAGCCCCAGGACCACGGGCGCGAGCGCGGTCGCCAGCATGGCGAGCGCCTGCGCCGCGCGCCCGCCCCCCAGCGTGCGCGCCGTACACGCCGCGATCGCCACCGTGAGCGCGTGCGCCAGCGCGGGCACCCACCGCAGGGCGACCACCGATTCGCCCAGCGTGCGGCGCACGAGCCACAACAGCGCAATCGAGAGCGGCGGATGGTCGACGTAGCCGAAGTCGAGCTCCCGAGCGCAGGCCAGATAATAGAGCTCATCGCGGAAGTAACCATATCCGCGCAAGAATGGCAGGTGCACCAGCGCCGTCGCCGCAGCGCCCATCAACGCCGCTCGGTCTACCCGGATGCGGCCCATGGGCCCACGAGATCCGAGCGGTCAGCAGCTTCACGTAGAGGGCCGGCGAACGTGAGCACGAGCGAGATGCGGCCCGTAGCGTCTACCTCACCCGCGTCGAAGAACTCGAAATTCTCGCCATTACTGCGCTCGACGACCGAACGGAACCGAAACGTGGTGTTCCCCGCGTCGATGACGCTGAGCATGCGGACTCGCACCAGCAGCGGATCCGCGAGCAGCTTCGCGATTTCGTCGGCGACCGCTGCTCGCCCTCGGATCTCGCGGCTGCGTGAGACGACGCGCCCGTCGGGCGCGAAGCACGCCTCGAGCATCGCTGCCCGCTTTTCTGGGTCCCGCTCGCTCGCCGCGTCGATGTAGGTCTTCACCGCGGCCTCGACCATGCTTTCCATCGCGGGGCCAGGAAATCCAAACGCGATCCGAAAGTCAATTGCCGCCCGCCCCCGGGCCGGGCGCCGCTCGCCGCCGCCGCTCGCTCGCGCATCGCCGGAGACCTCCGGGACGCTTCGGCGCGCGACCGCCGCGCGCGGGCGATCTCGGCAGAGCCCGCGGGCGCTGGCGAGCGGCGAGGCTCCGGCAGCGCGTCGACGTCCTGCGCTCGATGTCCTTCGGGCAAACCAGCGCATCCACGCCCGCTGCCCGTCGGGCGCGTGGAGAGCGCAGATCCCCCTCGACGGCCGTCTTGAATGCGCCACGTTCGTTGCGCCGACCCCCATGGGAGGGGGCCGGACGCGACGGGGGGACTCGATGCAGCCGCAGATGAAGCGCGTCTCGATGGAGGCGCTGAAGGACCTGCCCACGCCCGTGCGCCGCCGCGTGGACGCGGCGGATGTCTGGGCCCCGGAGGGCTACGAGGTGGAGCCCGTCGTGGCGGGCCTCTCCTTCCCCTGCGCCCTCTGCTTCGACGAGGACGGCACGCTCTTCGTCGCCGAAGGCGGCAGCACCTGGCCCACCCGGCCTTATATGACACCGCGCATCTGGCGCATGGCCCCGGGACGGGCCCCGGAGGTCTTCGCGGTGGAGGACCTGGGCGGTCCCCGCGGCATGGCGGCCCGCGACGGCCATCTCTACGTCTCGCTCAAGGGCGGCTACCACATGCGGGTCACGCGCCATGACCTGCGGACCAGGGAGCGCGTCGTGCTCGTGGACGGGATCCCCTCGGGCGGCTGGCACGAGCCCGGGGGGCCGGTCTTCGGGCCGCACGACGGGAGGATGTATTTCGGCCAGGGCTCCGTGGGCTTGCAGGGCGTCGTGGTGCCCGAGGGCTTCACCGTGGACGTCGCCAAACACCCCCACGCGCACGACGTGCCGGGCCAGGACGTCACGCTCACCGGCAACACCGTCTGGGCGCGCGACCCGCGCCTGCCCTTCCCCTACTATGCCGAGACCGGACCGTTCCAACCGTTCGGCACACCCGTGACGAAGGGCCAAGTCGTCAAGGGCCAGCTCAAGTGCAACTCGGCCGTCTGGCGCTCCAGGCCCGATGGGAGCGAGCTCGAGCTCCTCGCCTGGGGCATCCGCAACCCCTTCGGGCTCGCCTTCGGGGAAGACGGCCACCTCTACGCCACCGACAACGACTTCGAGGAGAAGGGCGAGCGCGCCATCGGCGAGGACCCGGACCGCATCTGGCGGATCAAGAACGCCCGGGTCCCGCCCGGAGAGGTCGAAGCGCCCGAGTGGTTCGGCTATCCGGACCTCTGCGGCGACGGCCTCCCGGCGTGGCACGAGTCCCATCGGCCGATCCGGGGCAAAGCGGCCGAGCCCTTCCTCGAGCACCCGCCGCCGTGGGCCGGTCCCGCGGTCTTCCTCTTCCCGCCGCACACGGCGCTCGGGAAGCTCGCCTTCAGCCGCTCGGATGCGTTCGGCTTCCGCGGCCATGCCTTCGTCTGCCAGTTCGGCACCTACGCACCGCTCAACACGAACCGCGAGGCCGCCCTGGGCCGGGGCTTCCAGGTCGTCCGCTGCGACATCGCGGCGGGCACCGGGGAGCCGTTCCTGCGAAACCGGGCCCCCGGTCCCGCTTCCGGCACCCCAGGCAGCGGTGGAATCGAGCGGCCCGTGGATTGCGCGTTCAGCCCTGACGGCAAGAGCCTCTATGTGCTCGACTTTGGCAACAACACGGCGACGCGCAGCTACGTGGTCGCCTACGCCCATACGGGCGTGATCTGGCGCGTGACGAAGCGGTGAGGGAGGCAGAGATGGTGGATGGAATCGAAGAGGCCGATCCCGAGGGTGCCGGACCCGCGGCCGTCGAAGGCCCCTATCTGCTGAATCTCGACGATGAGACCTGGGACGCGCACCTCGATCGTGCGGCCCGCTGGCTCGCCAACGTCGTCACGGCGCAGACGGCCTTCCGCAACGCCCTGGAGATCGCCGTCCCCAAGGTCGAGGAGCCCAACATCCGCCAGTTCCTCGCGGAGATCCTCGACCGCGCGCGCAGGCACGAGGAGGTGGCCCGCCGCCTCCCCCGCACGATCGGCCGCGAGGCGGCGGACCGGACGCGAGGCCTCGCGGGCGTCGCGATGGACGTGGCGCGCAAGGCGCTCGACGCTGTCGAGGGGGTCGCGGGGGGCGCCAAGGGCAACTGGAAGGACCTGCACCACCTGCTCATGCTCAACCTCGACGCCATGGGCGCCTTCGCCATCGCCGAGCAGCTGGGCCTCGCCCTCGCCCATCACGAGCTGCGCGACCTCGCCTTCGACGTGGAGGCCGAGAAGTCCACCGACCAGCTCATCCTCAAGGAGCTGATGCTGGAGATGGCGGCGGTCTCGATCCTCTACGGCGAGCGGGTGTGAGGCGGGGCCGCGCCGCGCTGGGGGGCTCCTTGGCCGGCGCGGACGGCCGCGCGCCGCGGCGCTGGTCGACCCGTGGCAGGCGCGGTGAGAGCGTCGCTCCTCGCCGCGAAGGAGCGCCGTGGAGCGCCGGTGCCGCGGCGCTCCTCCGCGGCACCAGCGCTCCACGGCGCCTGCGCGTGAAGGCCGGCCCGGCGCAGGGCGCGCGGCCCAGGAGCTCAGCGCCCGCCGAGCAGCCGCCCGCGCACATCGAGGATGCCCGTGGGCCCGCGTCGCGTGTAGGTCACGAACGCGTTCCCCGGACCGCAGGTGCTGATGCGCGGCCACCCTTCCGTGTCCGGAGCCGCGGAGACCGTGAACAACGCCGGCACCTCCTCGCTGCCCAGGATCTCGGCGCCGAGCACATCGAGCCCGTCCGCGCCGGCGTTCGCCCACACCGCCACGGAGCGCGCGCCGTCCGAGGCGATGGCCGGGTTCGTATCGCTCCAGGTCCTGGGCGTCCGGTTGATCGGGGCGAGCAAGGCGCCGCCGGGCTGAAGCACGGTCCCGTCGGAGCTGATCTCGGTCGCGTAGAGGCCGATCTTCCCGGGGTTCTCTTCCTCCCAGACGAGCAGGCTACCGGTGCCGTGCCGCGTGATGGCCGGAACGGCCGGCGCCGCCGACAGAGCGTCCTGATGCGAGATGCGGAAGCCCGTGAGATCCAGCCATTCCCCTGACGGGCGCACCCGAGCTCCGTAGAGCGTACCGACAGGCCCGTGCTCGTTCCAGCTGTCGTACGCGGTCCACGTGAGCAGGTAATTCACGCCGTCGAAGCCGAGGGAAATGGAGCGTCCGCCGATCTCCGGAGGGCTTGCCGGCAGCAGCTCGGGCACTCCTGCCTGACTCAGACGGACGAGCTCGACCTCGCCTAGCTCGTTCATCGTCGCGATCATGACGCCGTGCCCGTCCGAGGCGACGCTCATGTTGTCGTGCACGGGCCTGCCTTCCGATTCCGACTCTGGCAGCGGGATCGGGGCGTTGTCCAGGACCACGCCCCCGGGGCTCAGCCTGACCGCATATGCCTGGCTGAAACCGCAGCAGTCCCATATCGTCCAGACGATCACGGTGTTTCGACCATCGAAGACGGGGCGCGGCACAACGTCGGTCCAGCCCACCGCGTTGGCCACGAAGATGCCCGCAGGATCGAGCAGATCCCCCGACGGGCTGACGCGGGCCGCGTAGATGCTGCGATCCTTGTTGCGCTGGTCCGACCAGACGACGACGTAGTTCTGCCCGTCGAAGGTCACGGCCGGCGTGAACTGGTTCGCCGGGGAGATGGCGACGGGCACCGGGCCGGACGCGTCGCGCGGAGCCCCGTGCAGCGCCACGCCGAAGATGTCCCAGGTCGACGACCCGTCCAGCCACCAGGCCTCCTGCATCCAGACCACGAAGGCGCCGTCGGGACCTGCCGCGATGGCTGGGTCGGTGTACATGGGCGAGTCGGAAGCCAGGACCACGCCCCCGGGATCGAGCACCGCGCCGGTGGTGCGGCTCACCCGGGCTGCGCGGAGGTCGACCGTGCCGGAGGCATCATCCTCCCTGGGCGTCGCCCAGACGACGACGAGATCATCGCCGTTGGCGGCGGCCGCAACGTTTGTGTCGCTCCCGCTCTCGCCCGCGTGGACCAAGAGCCCCCCGGGATCGAGCACTTCGCCGCCGATCGTCACGCGCGTCGCGCGCACGCCGTCGCCTTTCCACACGATCCAGTACTGCTCGCCGTCGAAGGTCGCGACCGGCTGCCATTCGCCGCCGGTCGCGACCGGGGCGCCGCCGGGATCGAGCACCGCGCCCTCGGCGCTGATGCGCGTGGCGAGGAGCACGCCGTCATTCTCCCAGGCGAGGAGCGCGCTCGTGCCATCGGTCGCGAGAGCCACGCGGCCATCCGAGGGCCAAGGGCGCGAGCCGAGCGAGGTCGAGCCGACTGAGACGCCGCCTGGCTCGAGGACGTCGCCGGAAGGCGAGATGCGGGCGAACCGGACGTCATCGCCATCCGCAGTCCAGGCCACCACGGTCGTTGCTCCGAGCGAGACTGCAGTGGGCCAGGAGTCGGGCTGGTCGGCGCTGCTGACGACGAAGCCGCCGGGATCGAGCACCACGCCGTCGGGGCTGATCCGGGCGGCGCGGATGTCGCTCGCCGGGGACGGCGCTCCCCAACCTCGGGTGTCATCGGCCCAGGCGACGACGTAATGGGTCCCATTGAAGGTGACGGTCGGTACGCCCTCGTCGCTGGGCCCGGCGGCGATGACCAAGGGCTCGGGGTCGAGCACCGTGCCATCAGGCGCGATGCGCGCGGCGAGAAGGTCGGTTCCGTATCTGTCCCAAGGCTCGTCGGCCCAGACGAGCAGGAAGTTGATCCCGTCCGAGGCCAGCGCCGGGGTGAGCTCCATCCCGGCGCGCGGCGTAGTGGCAGGAAGGTTGATGTCCAGCTCGGGGAGAACCGCGCCCGCGCTCAGCTCAGGGCAGGGATCGTGCGGCGCCCCGCCGCCGCCAGAAGCATCGCCGCCGCCGCCGGAGCTGGAGGTGCCGCCGCCGCCGGAAGCGTCGCCGCCGCCGCCGGAGCTGGAGGTGCCGCCGCCGCCGGAAGCGTCGCCGCCGCCGCCGGAAGCGTCGCCGCCGCCACCGGAGACGCCGCCGCCGCCGCCGGAAGCGTCGCCGCCGCCACCAGAGGTGCCGCCGCCGCCGGAAGCGTCGCCGCCGCCGCCGGAAGCGTCGCCGCCGCCGCCGGAAGCGTCGCCGCCGCCACCAGAGGTGCCGCCGCCGCCGGAAGCGTCGCCGCCGCCAGAGGTTCCGCCGGAGATCTGGCCACCGCCACCCGAGGTTCCGCCGCCGCCAGCGGCAGCATCGGACGCGTCCGTCGGCTCGCCCGCGGAACAGGCGAGGAGCAGCGCTGTCGCGCCGCAGAGCCGGGCGAGGAGTGAGGAATCATCAGAAAAGGTGCGCCAAGAGAGGACCGACCGAGAGCGCGCAGGACATGGCACAGTCGCCACGTTGCAGCGTGGATGAAGCGAACGCTTGTTCATGAAACCTCTTGAAGGGCCGCTTTGGTAGACTCACCGCAGAGCGCGAAGAGCAATCCAGGTTCCAAGATTTCAGCAACTGCGTCATGTCGATATAGCGTCGTTTCTCCGAGGTGACCAGATCGCCTAGAGAATCTTCTGTCGGCTCAGAGGTCAGGAAGGCGGCGCCTGCCGCAAGCGACGGCCTGCGACGAGAGCTTCGCCGCGGTCGCCGGCGTCGGCGCCGGCTGCAGCGCGCTCAGAGCAGGCGCACCCGGATCGCGTGCGGGTCGGCCCGCTGCACGCCGCCGGCGTCGATGTTGGTGATCGGCGTGATGCGCTTGAGCTTGCCGCGCTTGCCGCCGCGGGTGACCTGGACCACGCCGACCCCGGGCGTGCTGCCCACCGACGCGTGCGGATCGCCGCTCAGCGGCGTCGGGCCGCGCAGGGTCACGAAGATGCGGTTGCCCGACGGCGACAGGTCCATGAGGTCCGGCGCAGGGTCGCTCGACAGCGGGCCCTTCAGGTCGACGGTGGCCACGTGCGCGTTCGTGTTGACGTTGAAGACCTCGGCCACGCCCTGGATCCGGTCCAGCGCCCAGATGGTGCGGCCGCGCTTCGTCAGCAGCATGCCGTGGGCGTCGCGGTCCGCGGAGCCGTCGGTGAACACCACCTGGGGCGCCGGGGTGTTGACCGGGTTCGTCGGCGCATAACCGGCGAGCGGGAATCGGTACACGTCGAACTGATCGAGGTTCGCCGCGGTCCCCCCGCCGGAGTTGATGAACATCGAGCCGCCGGCCTCGACGCCGCCGCACCCGTTCCCGTGCACGGCGCCGACGTTGTACTCGCCCACGATCTGGATCGGCGTCGCCGCAGGGTCGACGACGAACAGGCCCCCTCCGCGCAGCGTGATGAAGCCATGGGCGCCCGCCTGGTCGATGATCGGGCAAATGGGCGCGTTGTCGGGCCGGATGCCCGGGAACTGGCAGGGATCGCCGCTCGGCGCGACGCACGTGGCCAGGTTGAGCTTCGCGGCGGGATCCCACGCGAAGGTGCCTGTGGCGTAATTGGTCGAGATGCGCTCGAGCAGCTTGCCGTTCTGGTTGGCCACCAGGATGTACGAGTCGTCGGGCGCCGGCACCGCGGCGTGCGCCTGCCGCGCCCCGTCCGCGCCCTGCGACGCGCGGAGGCACGCGACCGGCGCGCGGGTCGCGGCGTCGAAGATCACGACGTGGCCGCTCGCCACGAAGGACAGCACCGCGTGGGTGCGCGTGGCGTTGAAGAAGAGCATGTGCGGCCGGACCGGGTTGGCGCCGGTCTGGTCGAAGCACAGCGACGCGGCGTCGCCCCCGAGGTCGATGACCTCCGCGACGGCCGGCGTGACCCCGCGGCCGGTCGAGAGCGCCTGTCCATCGTAAATGTAGAGCGTGCCGCCGTACGTCAGCCCGTTCGTGTCGGACTGGTCGACGGCCCAGACCTCGAAGGGCTGCTCGTCGCTCGCCGCCTCGAGGGCCGCCTCGGCGTCGGTCTCGGCGGCGGCCTCGGCGGACTCGAGCTCGGTCGAGTCGACGTGCTCGACGCAGGCGGATAACAGACAAAGGGAAACCGTCGCCCCCAGAAAGGGGCGAAATGAAAGCTTCATGGCTCGCTCTCCCAGCGTTGGTAAAGGCCGATGATGCTCGTCCACCAGCCCGCGGCGGACCGCGGCCAGCATCAAGCATTGGGAGAGGAGCATTACATCGCGGGGGCGTGCGCCGCAAGACACATTGCCCGGAGCGCGCGCCACTGTGCCCGGGCGCGACGGGTCACGGGTCGCGCGCTGTGCGGCCCGCCGTCGCCGCGTCCGCCGGCGCGCTCCTCGGCGCGGCGGCGAAATGCGCGATCGCCATGCCCGCCGCCATTGCCAGGACAAAGGCGAGGACGGCGCCGGAGCCGGTCGAGAGAGAGACGAGCGCCGGCCCGGGGCAATAGCCGGCCAGCCCCCAGCCGACGCCGAAGATCGCGGCGCCGCCGAGCAGGCGCGCGTCGACCCCGGTGCGGGTCGGCAGGGACAGGCGATCGGCCAGGAGGGGAAAGCGGGGGGCGCCCTCGGGAGCGGCGCGCTGCTGCCGGCGAAGGAGGCGATAGGCGAGGAAGTGCACCGAGATCGCGCCCGCCATCACGAACGCGAGGCTCGGGTCCCAGCCGCCGGCGACGTCGAGGAAGCCGACGACCTTGGACGGCTGGGTCATGCCGGAGACGCCGAGCCCCACGGCGAACAGCGCGCCGGCGAGCAGCGCGAGCGCGATCTGCTTCATCGCGCCGCTCCGAGCCCATGAAGGCTGACGTAAACGGTGGCGGCCGCGGTCGCCATGAACGTCATGGTGGCGACGAGAGAGCGGAGCGACAGGCGGCTGAGGCCGCAGACGCCATGGCCGCTCGTGCACCCGTTGCCGAGCCGCGCGCCGAGGCCGACGAGCAGCCCGGCGGCGACCAGGAGGCCGAGCGAGCGGCCGCCGCCCGCCGGCGGAAAGGCGGCGGGATGCGCGGCGGCGAGGGCGAGGCCGCCGAGGAGGAGGCCCACGACGAACGCGGCGCGCCAGGCGGTGTCGCCCCGCTCGCGGAAGAGGAGCCCTCCGAAGATGCCGCTGATGCCGGCGACCCTCCCGTTGAACAAGAGGAGGAGCGACGCGCTGAGGCCGATGAGCGCCCCGCCGACGAGCGGTCCTGTCACGGTGAAATCATGCACGATGAGACCTCGTGGGGTGACTCGTGGGGTGAATCGTGGGGTGACCGACCGACAGCATAGCAACGCGCCGCGCCCATCCTCCAGGCGAAGCCAGGCGCGGCGCTCGTGGCCGCGCGGACATGCCGAGATCCGGATCGTCGCGGGCGGTGCGCGGCGGCCCGCGCGCAGCGCGTCGCACACCGCAGGTGGGGCTGGAAGCGGGCGTGTCGCACACGCGGCCGGCGCGGCCGGCGCGGCCGATGCGGCCGACGTGGACGGCTTCGAGGGCGAGGATTCTGCCGGGGCCCCGGGGGTGCTGGTGTATACTCATCGGTCGATGGCCCAAGCAGGCTGGGAAGCGGTGGAACCGGCTCCGTCGCGCAGGATTCCCCGGGTCGGGGACATCATCGGCGGCAAGTACCGCGTGGAGCGGGTGCTCGGGCGCGGCGGCATGGGGCTCGTCGTCTCGGCGCACCATGTCTCGCTCCGCCACCGCGTCGCGCTGAAGTTCCTGCTCCCCGAGGGGCGCACCACGCCGGGCGCGCTCGAGCGCTTCTTCCGCGAGGCGCAGGCCGCGGCGGCCATCGCCAGCGAGCACATCGCGCGCGTCATCGACGTGGGGCAGACCGACGAGGAGCTGCCCTACTTCGTGATGGAGCACCTGAATGGCATCGATCTGGAGGCGCTCGTGGAGACGCGGGGCCCGCTGCCGGTCGAGCAGGCGGTGAGCTACGTGATCGAGGCCTGCGACGCCCTCGCCGAGGCGCACGCGCTCGGGATCGTCCACCGCGACCTCAAGCCGGGCAACCTGTTCCTGGCGAGCCGCGCGGACGGCTCGACCCTGATCAAGGTGCTCGATTTCGGCATCTCGAAGGCGTCGGAGGCCGGCGCGCTCGGCCTGAACGCCAAGCTGACCGCCTCTTCCGTGGTGCTCGGCTCTCCCCGCTACATGTCGCCGGAGCACATCCGCAACACCCGGACCGTGGACGCCCGCAGCGACATCTGGGCGCTCGGCATGACGCTCTATCAGCTCCTGACCGGGCGGCTGCCGTTCGAGAACGAGGCCGTCTCGGCGCTTTTCGTCAGCATCGTGACAGACCCACCCGTGCCGCCGCGCGCGTACCGGCCCGAGATCCCGGTCGAGCTCGAGTACATCCTCCTGATGTGCCTGGAGAAGGACCCAGCGCGCCGCCCGCAGACGGTCGCCGAGCTGGTGTCGCTGCTCGAGCCGCT
This sequence comes from Sorangium sp. So ce296, assembly GCF_051529605.1. NCBI lineage: Bacteria > Pseudomonadati > Myxococcota > Polyangiales > Polyangiaceae > Sorangium > Sorangium sp. So ce296. The sequence continues at coordinate 10,135,721 of NZ_CP150325.1, read as the reverse complement.
GGGGTCGGAGCGCGCGCGGCTGACGGCGGCGCGCATCCTGCGCAGGGCCATGGGGAACGAGACCGTGGACGCCCCGCCGCCGCCGGACCGCCCGAGGGTGGTCGATGAGGATGCCCCGACCCTGACCGGGTCGCGCGGCGCCGCGCCGGGGTCGTGGTGCGTCGTGGCCGAGCGGGCGCAGGGGTCGGCGCCGCCCACGCAGCCGTCCGCGGTCGACCCGCCGCCCGCGGTGACGATCGCGGCGTCCGTGCCGCCCGCGGCGGGCGCGCCGCCCGCGGTGACGATCGCGGCGTCCGTGCCGCCCCCCTACCCCTCCCCCGGCGTCACGTCGGCCGCGGTGGCGTCGCACCTCGGCGAGCCCCTGGCGCCGACGGCGGCGCCGCCCGAGCGGCACGAGCGCGATCCCGCGGGGGACGCCCGCGGGCGCCGCGGCCGGCGCAGCGCGGCCTTGCCCGCGGCGGCGGCGCTCGCCGTGCTCCTCGGGGGCGCGGCGGCGCTCGCGTGGCTGGGGCGCGGGGCGGCACAGGTCCCGGGCACGCCGCCCGCCGGCGAGGCGGCCTCGCGGGGCGCGCCGGGCCGGGACGAGCCGGCGGCGATGCCCGCGGCGGACGAGACGCTCGAGGCCTCGCCCCTCCCGCCGTCCGCGATCCTCACGCCCCCTGCGGCGGCCGTGGCCGCCGCGGCGAGCGGCTTCGCCGCGGCCGGCGCCGCGCTCGCGCCGTCGAGCTCGGCGCGGCCCGCGCGCCCGCGCGCCGTGCTGGCGGCGCCGGCGCCGTCAGCGGCAGGCGGCGAGCCGGCGGCGACCACGACCGGCGGCGAGCCGGCGGCCGGCGGCGACGCGCCGGCGACGAGGGCGGTGCGCCTGCGCGAGCACCGCTAGCGCCGCGGGTCAGCAACCCCGCCAGGGCTCTGCCTCGCGAGCGAAGAGAGATCAACGCAGAGACGCAAAGAGCGTAAAGACGCGAAAATGCACAGATTTTGTTCTTCTTGCGCCTTTGCGCCTTTGTGCCTTTGCGTTGAAATCTCCCTCCGGATCCCTGGCGGGCGGGACTAGCGGCATGCCGAGCGCGCCCTCGAGCACGCGCGCGCGCTCTCGGCGGCGCGCTCGCCGGTCTTGTCTCGCGGCGCTTCCCCTCCTCGCGGGCGTGCTGCTCCACGCCCCCGCCGCCCGCGCCGACGGCGAGGGCCAGGCCGACGAGGCCGACCTCCACTTCGAGCTCGGCCGCGACAGCTACAAGAAGGGGCAGTTCCGCGCGGCCCTCGAGCATTTCCTCGCGTCCAACCGGCTCGTGCCGAACCGCAACGTCGTCTTCAACATCGCGCTCACCTACGAGGAGCTGGGCCGCTTCGCGGACGCGCACCGGTACTACGACGACGCGCTCGCGGGCGAGACCGACCCGGAGATCGTCGCCGAGGCGCAGGCCGCGCTCGAGCGGATCGCGCCGCGCGTCGCCGTGCTGCAGATCGTCACGTCGCCGCCGGGGGCCACGATCTACGTCGATCGCAAGGACCTCGGCGCCCGCGGCACGGCGCCGCGCCGGCTCGCCCTGGCCGAGGGCCGCTACCGGATCCTCGTCGAGCTCCCGGGCTACGAGCCCGTGGCGGTCGAGGACACCGCGGTGAAGCTCGGGCAGACCAAGGAGGTGCTCATCGTGCTCCGCCGCATCGTGGGCACGGTCCGGGTGGACGTGCGCGGCGCGAGCGAGGCCACGGTCCACGTCGACAACGAGGGCGCGCCGCCCGCCTGCGCCGCGCCCTGCGACCTCGACCTGCCGCCGGGCCGCCACGTGCTCTATTTCTCGCGCGCCGGCTACCAGGCGGCGCCGCAGCCGCTGACCGTCGCCGCGCACGAGACCGTGCCGATCACGGCGACGCTCAGCCCGCTCACGGGCTCGATCCTCGTGCGCGCCAGCGAGCCCGACGCCCTCGTCGAGATCGACGGCCGGCCGATGGGCTTCACGCCGTCGGTCATCCAGGGCGTCCCCGTGGGCCGGCGCCGGGTGCGCGTCAGCCTGCGCGGCTTCGCGCCCGTCGAGCGGACGATCGAGGTCGCGGCCGGCCAGCAGGCGGCGCTGCGCGATCTCACGCTGGAGCCGATCCGCGAGGTGTCGTCGGCCTCGCGCGTCCTCGAGCGGGTCGAGGACGCGCCCGCCTCCATCAGCGTCATCGAGCAGCAGGAGCTGCGCGCCTTCGGGTACCCGACCATCGCCGAGGCGCTGCGCGGCACGCGCGGCGTCTACCTCTCGAACGACCACGTGGTCTACTCGGCCGGGATCCGCGGGCTCGGCGAGCCGCTCGACTACGGCAACCGGCTCCTCGTCCTCTCCGACGGGCACTCGACGAACGACAACGTCCTCAACGCCTCGTTCGTGGGCTCGGACGCGCGCGACGACCTCCACGACGTGGACCACATCGAGGTCGTCCGCGGCCCGGGCTCGCTGCTCTACGGCACGGGCGCCCTCTCCGGCATCGTCAACCTCGTGCCGCGCGGCCGCGACGAGCCCACGGGCGCGCACGTGGCGGCCGGCACCTACTACGACGGCGTGGCCCACGCGCGCGCCGGGTTCCACGTCAACGCTGGCCCGGACGCGGGCGTGCGGGCGAGCGTCACCGGCGCCCGCTCCGACGGGTTCGACGTGCCGGTGGCCCTGCGCGACCCCCGGGGCGGCCCGCCCGTGCCGATCGCCGAGCGCGCCGAGACCTTCCGGGCCGGCGGCACCTCCGGGCGCGCCTGGTACGGGCCGTTCACGGCGCAGTGGATGTACCACACGCGCGAGCAGCGCATCCCGACGGGTTACGTGGGCACGCGGCTCAACGACCTGGGGACGACCTACGACGACGCGCACATGATGGCCGAGGTGCGCTACGAGCCGCGGCCCGCGCCCGACCTGCAGCTCATGGCGCGCGGCCACGTGAACCGCTTCGTCTGGCGCGGGGTGTACCGGTTCGACGAGGCGACGGTCTTCGAGCAGCAGCACGGCACCTGGCTGGGCGCCGAGCTCCGGGCGGCGTGGACGCCGCTCGCCGGGCTCCGGGTCACCGGGGGCGGCGAGGTCCAGGGGCACCCCGAGGCGACGCTGCGCGGCGTCTTCGCGGACGGGCGCATCCGCACGAAGCGCGAGCCGTTCGGCTTCGGCGCCGGCTACCTCATCCTCGACGGCTCGCCCGCGCCCTGGGTGCGCTTCTCGGCGGGCGCGCGCCTGGACGTCTACAGCACGTTCGGGCCCATCTTCGTCCCGCGCGCCGCGGTCATCTTCCGGCCAGCGCCCGGAGGCGTGCTGAAGATCATGGGCGGGAGCGCCTTCCGCGCGCCGAGCGTCTCCGAGCAGTACTACGAGGACGGCGAGACGCAGGTGCCCGCCGTCGACCCCACGGCGGGCCTCACGCTCGAGCCGGAGTCCCTCCATTCCGCCGAGGTCGAGTACACGCAGCGCATCGGCGACGCCTGGATCGCGCTCGGCGCCGTCCACGCGAGCCTGCTGTCGGGCGGGATCTCCCTCGAGGACCACGACGGGCTGCAGCGCTACGCGAACAGCAAGCGAGGCGCGTTCGTCGTGGGGGGCGACGTCGAGCTCCGCCGCGAGTGGCGGCAAGGCTGGATGCTCGCGGCGATGTACGGCTACCAGCGCGCCCAGCGAGGGGGCGGAGGGCGCCTCATCAACGCCCCGGAGCACCTCGCGTCGTTCCGCGGCGTCGTCCCGGTGGTGGAGCGGCTCGCCGCCGCCGGGCTGCGGATCAACCTGGAGGCGCCCCGGCGGATCTCCCGCAGCGCGGGCGGCGAGACCCGGGGCGCCATCGTCGCGGATCTCACGGTGTCCGGCGAGCTCCAGCGCTTTCACACGCGCTACGTGCTCGGCCTCTACAACGCGATGGACACGCGGTACGACTACCCGGCCGCGGAGACCTACCTCTCGTCCACGAGCCGGCAGAACGGCAGGACGTTCCTCGCCGAGATCACGGTCAGCTATCCGTAGCTCAGCCCGCCGGAAATCCCGCCAGAAACGCCGGTCGATGACGAGCGGTCGCCGGAAACAGCAGCGGTCTTCATAGCGTGCTCGCGGGCACCGCGATCGTCCTGACCGTCGACGCGTACGGCCCGATCGCCGACAACGGCGGCGGCACCTCCGAGAGGACGGACCCGCGACCGATGACAGCAGGCCCCGGGGGGTCGCGCGCCGGCGCGACGTCGCGGACTACTCTCGAGACGAGAGCGACGCGAGCACGCGCGCAGCGACGTCCGCCACGGAGATCTCTTCGTCGAGGTCGCAGAACGTGGCGGGGTCGCGCGTCAGCGCCTCGACGAGCGGCGCGAGGACCGCAGCGCGCGCCTGCTCGACCTTGTCGAGCGCCACGACCCGGAGCACCGGCAGCCCGTCGCCGAGCAGCGTACGCAGCGCGTCGGTTGCCCCTTCGTCGGCCGGCAGGTGGCGCAGGGCTGTGACGCGCACCGCCTGCGGCGCGCCTCGATCGGTCGCAACCTGCACCAGCACCCGGGCCCCATCGCGGCCGGCGGCGACGAGCTTCGTGGCCGCGACCTCGCGGTCGAGAAACCCCTCCGACCGGAGGCCGGCCTCCAGCGCACCGAGGTCGTCCGTCACCATTGCTTCCATCCCGGCAAGCTCCAATCGCAGACAAGCTGGGGCCCCGAGGGGCTGAACTTGAGACTCACGTGCTTGCCCCATGTCCCGGTCATGACGCGCCCGTCCGACGTGATGACGAGCGCCTTCGATTGCGCCTCGCCGTGATAGACGCGCGCGCCGTCGGGCGTCTGGCCGGTGTAGTCCGCCGTCCAGCCGGTCCGCTGCTTGAGCTCCGCGGCGTGAGTCTCGAAGTACTTGGCCTTTTCGGCCTGCCCGCCGGGCGCCTGGGCCGTCTGCTTGAAAAGGTCGGGGCCCGTCTGCGGTCCCGTCTGCGCGGCGGGCGCCTTCGCGGTCGGCGTCGTCTTCGGCGTTTCGACCTTCGGCGTTTCGGCCTTTGGCGTCTCGACCTTCGGCGCCTCCACCTTTGGCGTCTCGACCTTCGGCGCCTCCACCTTTGGCGTCTCGACCTTCGGCGGCTTCACCGTCGGGTCGACCTTCGCCGGCGGCTTGCTCTGGTCACCCCCCCCGGACTTCACGTCGGACGAGCGCCTCGGCAGCTTGATGTTGCCCCCGCCGCCCCCGCGGGCCCAGCTATAGGCGCCGCCGAGGATTTTGCCGGCGACCATGCCCAAGGCCACGCCCGCGAGCGCGTGCTGCACGTAGTTGGCGTAGTTGACACGCGCCTGCCACATGGTCTCGGTGGTCTTCGGCGCCGACCCCCGGCAGATCGTGGTGGGCGCGATGATCAGCCCGCCCGCCCCCCAGTAGTACGCGAAGGGGTGCGACCCGTCGGCCGGCTTGGGCGCCGCGGCGACCGCGGCCTTCGCCTCGGCGTGGCTCTGGTAAATGGTCTTGTTGATGGGCGTCGCGCGGTCGATGGTAAAGTCGACGTCCGATTCGGGTACTTTGATGCCCGGGCCGCCGGGCGTCATGTTGCCGACGTAGAGCATGAAGCCGTTGAGCCAGATGGTGTACCCGGCGGCGGTGATCGAGCGATCGATCCACTGTGGGTAGTCGGTAGGGCCGCTGATGATCTCGACGTCGATGTACGTCGGGCCCTGCTTGGGCGCCGGCTGCCGCGCGATCGCCGAGGGCGCCGCGCCGATCGGCCCCGCATGCCTCCCGGCGCCGACCGCCTCGGCCGCGCGGTCTGCCTCGCGCTCGGCGGCGTCGCCCGGCTCGCTGACGCGTCCGGCGGACCGTGTACCCGCGCCCTGCTGCACGACGTGCGTCAGCTCGTGGGCGAGCAGCTTGCGCCCTGCCAGCGAGTCGGGGGCGTACTCGCCGCGGCGGAACGCGATGTCGTGCCCCACGGTGAACGCCCGCGCGTCGAGCGCGCGCGCCGAGGCGTCGGCCCGCGCGTCGGCGTGCACGCGGATGCGGCTGAAGTCGTGGCCGAAGCGCTGCTCGAAGTGCGAGCGCACGCTGTCGGGAAGCGGCCTGCCCGGGCCCGAAAGCCCGGCCGCCGCCGGCCCGACACCTGGCGACAGGGCGGCATGATCGGGCTGCGCCGCGGGGCCGAGCGACCGAAGGGCCTCGTCGGGTTGCGTCACCGGTCCGGCCGCCCGCGCCGCGAGGGGCCGCGCGGGCGCGGCGGCCTTACGGAAGACCATCGAAGGCGTCGGCGGGTCCTTCGCGCGCGCGAGTCTTGCGTGGTGCAGCATCGTCCCCCTCTCGCTTCAGTGTAGCGAGCGCCCGGGCCCCCACGCAACGCCCTCGCGGACGAATCGGCCGGCGACGTGAATGCCGTCGTTTCAGGTTGAAACGGTCGCGCGGCAGGCATTCAGCCGAGCCGCGGTGGCCGCGAGCCCGTTGCGCCGTTGTTGCTCAACCCGCGCAGGGGTGGCTCGTCGCGCGAAGCCGAGGAGCGCTGGAGCTCGGCGGAGGCGCGCCATCGGCTTGCTCGCCGAGGCAGATCGGGGTCGACGCCTCGTAGAAACCGCTGGTCGACGCCGCGCGCTGCACCCTGGCATGAGCGCTGCAACACGTAAAAACACAAACCAGATGAACGTCAACCGACTTGCTTGCATGCCCGGTACATCTCTCTCGCCGAGGACTCCATGAAGATTGATGAACGCAGTCTCCAATCCAGGCTCTGGCAGCTCGCTGCTGCAGCAGCGGGCGTACTGTCTCTCGTCGCCTGTGGGACGGAGGAGAGCACGGCCGAGCCAGCGCTCGACGACATTGGCGTGGCCTCCGAGGGGCTGAGCTCCCACTGGGGCTGGGCCCACACCGACCACGCGAACCCCTATACGAACCGCTGCGTGAACGATGCCGCCAGCAGCATCAACGCGCTCTATGACCCGAGCTACGTCATGGCCTACCGCAGCGGCAGCGACGCGTGCAGCGCGTATGCGCCCACGACGGGGGCCGGGCTCATTCACCACCAGGGCATCCAGCGGCTCGCGCGTGACTACAACTATCTCCTGGTGACGACCTCGGTTCAGGGGGGCGCGCGCCCGGGCTTCGAGGTCGTGCGCCTCGGATCGCTGAGCAACAACCCGTGGCTCTTGGGTCGGAACGCTTCTCCCTCCCGGCTCCCGTCCTGCAGCGACGCGATCGTGCGCTACCAGCCCGACGACTCGGGGATGCCGTACGATCACTCGGGCGGCCTTCAGGTGAACGGCGATTACGTCATCGTGCCGTTCGAGAAGAGCGACGATCAGGCGACGGCGGGCTTTCGCGTCGCCAGGGTGTCGACCCCCTCGAATCCCCAGTGGGGCCCGCTGGTCTTGCGAGCGCGCGGTCAGACGGTCAACGCGGGAGCGGCGAGCCTCACGCTGCTCTCCTCGGGCCGCTACCTCGCGCTCGTCTTTGGCCACGACTCGGACGACGTCGAGGTGTTCGTGTCCTCGGAGGCGGCGATGCCCTACTTCGGCAGCTCGACCTCCACCTGGGTGTCTCAGGCGAGCGCCTCGACGCCCTTTGGCGGCGCGGATTATCAGGGCCTGCAGCTCGTGACCCAGTGCGACGGTCAGCTCTTCGTCGCCGGCACGCACAGGAACCAATGGTATGACGAGGACTGGGTCGACCTGTGGCGTGTGGACCTCGGCACGACGTTCGTGCCTAGCTTCGCCAAGGTGGCCAGCCGACACATGTCGTGCAGCAGCGCGGCGACGGGCAACAAGCGCTACTGCGCGTTCGACGCAGGGGCCGGGATCTATGTGGATCCAGACGGCGAGATCCTGCTTTATGGGGTGGAGCACTACAACGATGCCTACCCGGGCACGACACGCGCGGTCAAGGTGCGCGAGTTTCCGTAGACCCTGCGCCGAGGCCTGCCCTCATGACGCCGAGCCGCCCCGAGCGCTTCGTACGTCCACGAGCGCGCTGCTGTCGTTGCTCCCCGGCAGCCCGGCGCCGGGCGCGGGTCCGGCTCGCCGGGGGTGCCGCTCGCGATCCATGGATGGGTCAGGGGCTCTTGAAGAGCTCCACCGCAGAGAGGGCGTCCCCCATCGTACCGGGCGCGTGGCCGCGGGGCAGGGAGTCGCCCAGGCCGAGCTGGCCCACGTGGTTGCGCCCCCAGCACTTGACGCGGCCGTCGGTCAGCAGCGCGCAGGTGTGATGCACGCCAGCGGTGATGGCCTCCGCCTTCGCTCCTTCACCGAGGTCGACCGGGGGTAGCGCGTCGCCCATCTCGTCTGGGGCGTCACCACGGTTCGCCATGTCACCCAGGCCGAGCTGGCCGAAATCGTTGAGCCCCCAGCATTTGACGCGACCGCTGGCGAGCAGCGCGCAGGTGTGATACCCACCTGTGGCAAGCGCTGTGACGGCCTCGCCCACGTCCACCTGGTTGAGGTTGTCCCCCATGTGGCTCGTGGCTGCGCCGCGATGGCCCGTGTCACCTACACCGAGCTGCCCCTGTCCGTTATGCCCCCAGCACTTGACGCGGCCATCGGTGAGCAACACGCAGGTATGATGATGACCCGCTGAGAGTGCCAAGGCGCGCTCACCCCCGAGATCGACGGCACGAAGGCTGTCGCCCATCTCGTTCGGATCGTCTCCACGGGTCACAAGATCGCCGAGCCCGAGCTGGGCAGCACCGTTGGCCCCCCAGCATTTGACGCTGCCGCCGCTCAGCCATGCGCAGGTGTGCGTCTCGCCCAAGGCGAGCGCGAGGGCTATCTTGCCGCCACCCAGGCTCACGGAGGAGCCATTGGCCAGGTTCCGGTTTTCTTTATCACCGAGCCCGAGCTGCCCATTCTGATTCCAGCCCCAGCATCGTGTCACGTCGCTCACGAGCGCACACGTGTGTGAATGGCCCGCGGCCACCACAGTCGCTACTCCGCCCAGATTCACCACCTCGAGGCGATCGCCCATCTGGTTCGCCCCGGCGCCGCGCGAGGTGATCGTGCCGAGCCCGAGCGCGCCGAAGCCGCTGCCCCCCCAGCACTTGACCGCGCCACTGGTCAGCCGCGCGCACGAATGCGCGGCGCCCATCGCGAGCGAATCGACCCTTGCATCCGCGCCGAGGTCCGTTACCGGCAGCGCGCCGCCCATCTGGCCAGGCAAATTGCCGCGGTTCACTGCATCACCTAACCCGAGCTGCCCGCTAGTATTATATCCCCAGCACTTGATTCGCCCGGTGTTCGCCACCGCGCATGTATGGTAGTACCCCGCCTCGATCTTGACGACCCTCTCCGTCACGCAGCTCGCCGAGCACCCGTCCCCGTCGACGGTGCCGCCGTCATCGCACTCCTCTCCCGCTCCCGCGGACACCCAGCCATCGCCGCACGCGCAGTCCTCGCCGTCCTCGTTCGTGTCGCCATCGCAATCCTCGTCGCCGCTGCCGCTGCCGCATACCTCCGCCTGGGGCGTCACCTCGCCGTCGCAGCTTCCCACCGGCTTGCCCTGCTCATCGCACCGCTGGAGTCCCCCCTGGCAGACCCCGACGCCCTCCGTCCCTGCAGGGCCCGTGTAGCAAGGCACCGAATCGCCCAGGGTGTGCACGGGCGTCGTCCCGTCGCAGCCATCGATCGTGCAGACGTTCCGGTCGTCAGGCACGTCCGTGGGCAGCGGCACCTGCTTGGCAGAGCCCGCGCCGTCGCACACGAGCTGCGCGCAGTCGCCGGCTGTCTGCTCGGGCAGCGGCTTGCCTTCGGCGGCGTCCTCGAAGACGCAGGCGCCCTCCTGACACGCCACGGCGGTGCGGCAGACCGGCTCGCCGGCCTTGCACTCGTCGACCGTGCGACACCCCCCATCGGGAAGGCCCTCCCGGATGCCAGCCACCTGGTTGCAGCTCGCTGCGACGACGAGCGCCACCGTCGCGCCCGCCATCCTTCTTCGCGTCGCTTCCATCACCACACCCCCTGAACCGCCACGCTGCCCGGGAGCAGCGCGATCTCGGCGCGCCACCGGGCTCCCCTCGATTGCGCGCGCCCGTCGCGCTGCGCCTGCGACGGCGCCGTCACGAACAGCACCGCGCCTCCCGCCGCCAGCAACCCGCCAGTGACCAACGCGACGGTCGACCCATTTCCGAGGCCCACCGCCTGCCGGCGCAAATCGAGCCCTGCCGGGTCGCAACGATCCTGCGCGCTGCAATGTCCGTCGTTGCTCTCCTGGTTCCTCGCGATCGCCAGCCCTCCGAGCACCGCCCCCACGGCGAGGCCCGCGCCGCCGAGTCCTATCGCGACGATCGCCGCCGGGCGCTGCCACGGCCGCTCGGGGTTCGACCCGGCGCTCGTCATGGATTCGAGCGGCGGAACGGGCACGGCGACCCGGTGCCCATCCGCCGCGATCTCGATCTGCTGCTTGCTCGTCTTGTATCCTCGTCCGCTGACGACGATCTCGTGCCGGCCAACATCAAGCGGCAGCGGCACGGACCACTGCGCCTCGCGAACAGGCAACCCATCGCGCGTGATCGTCAGCCCGGGGACGGACCGCACGGACGCGGGGACCTCGATCGTCAGCGTCGCGAGCTTCGGCTTCAGCGCGGCGGACTTGCCTGCGGCCTTCATCTGGCGATCGAGGTCCCCGACCTTGGTTGCCTCCCCCTCGACCAACACATACTGGGACCAGGCGCTCGCGAGCTTGCCCCAGCCTTCGTAACATTCGCCGAGCGTGAGCTTCGCGCCGAGCGCGTCGGGCGCGAGGCGGACCACCTCCTCGAGCCGGGGACACGCGCGCTCGTAGCGCCCCGCATCCATCTCCGAGGTCGCTTGCTCGTAGAGCGCCTGGACGGTGGTCTCCCTCTGGGGAGCGACCGGCTGCGCCCGCGCCGTGACGGGCGCGAGCAGGCACAAAAAAAGGACGAACGCGCGTGGCGATCGCGCGCAGCACGCAGGGCTGATCATGAGCTGCTCTCCTGGGTTGTGTCAGCGCAGAGGTTCGCGCGTCTTTTTTTGCGGGACGCCGCCTGCTGCCGGGGCTTCAGGTGGCTCCGGGGCGGGGATGGGGGCCTCGTCGGGGGCTGGACTCGAGCTCGTGGGCGTCTGCCTTGGAGCGCTCTCGGGGCGGCGCTTGCGACCCCCCTTCGAGGAGGATGACCCCGCGGGCGATGGCGTCTCGGCCGTCACCGGCGGCGGGGGTGGCGAGGACGACCTCGCGAGCTCCCCGGCTCCTGAGGGCGCGGTCTCGACGACCTCCGAAGCCGACCGCGGCTCGGCGTCCGGCTCCGCATCCGGAAGGTTCGTCGAGGCGGCGGCTGGCACCTCGACGCCGTCTGGCGCGGCACGCAGAGCGAGCCACGAAAGACAGGCCACGAGCGCGCTCACGCCCAGCGCCGCGCTCACGATGGCACGCGCCCGATGCCTGGCCGCCGGCCGGCCTTGCGCGCCAGTATGGCCCCAGGCGGAGCCCGTCGAGACGAGCGCCGGCGGCGCGCTCGCCGGCACGGTCTGCGGCGGGCTCGCCGGAATGGCAGCCTCCGGCGGGCTCGTCGGCGGCGCGAGCGCGGGCTGCGACGCGACGTCCGGCCGCGATCCAAACCTTCTCCACGCCCCGCCGAGGAGCGCGGCCAGCGCGGAGGCGAGCTCCTCGATGCGCTGGTATCGATGCTCGGGGTGCTTCTGAAGACAGCGCGCGACGATGGCGTCGAGCTGCGCGGGCAAGCCGGGTCGCAATCGGCTCGGCGGGACGGCATCCTCCTGGAGCACGCGGCCAACGAGCTCGGTCAGCGTGTCCGCCGGGAAGGGCAGTGTGCCCGTGACCAGCTCGTACAGAGACACCCCCATCGCCCAGATGTCGCTCCGACGATCGACCTCCTTCGTGCGCACCATCTGCTCGGGCGACATGTAGAGCGGCGAGCCGAGCATGGCGCCAGTCGCGGTGAGCTCCAGGCTGTCCGAGGCGATATGCTTCGAAATACCGAAATCGAGGACCTTCACGTACGGTGAACCGTCGGGCCGCTGGGCGAGGAACAGGTTGGCCGGCTTGATGTCACGGTGGATGATGCCGAGCGCGTGCGCTTCGGCGAGCGCTTTCGAGGCCTGGAGCGCGTAGGTCGCGGCTTCCTCGACGGACAGCGGGCCACGCGCCTTCACGATCTGCTTCAGATCCGTGCCCGAGAGGAGCTCGAGCACCATGAACAGCTCACCCGTCTGCAGCCGCCCGAAATCATGGACTCGCACCGCGTGCTCGCCCTTGAGGCGGGCCGCCGCGCGCGCTTCACGGAGGAATCGCTCCTCGGCGTGCGCGTCTCTGGCCGTCTCGGGCAGCAGGAGCTTGATCGCGCGGAGCTCGTCGAGATCGAGGTGGCGTGCCGCCACGACGACCCCCATTCCCCCCTTCCCGAGGACGCGCTCCACGCAGTATTTGTCGAGCAGCAAGGCCCCCGGACGAATCAGAGCTTCCATGACGCTCGAGCGCGCTCCCCCCTCGGGGCTGCGGGCGAGGAATACGCCGCAGCACGACGCGACGGCGCTACGGTATCAGGACAATGCGAGATGTCCAGTCATGCCCCGTTTCGCAAACCGAGTACTCCGAGAACGAATGACCGCATCCGTCTTTTCCGGAAACGCTCACCTCCAGCGCCGGCCTGGACGAAGCCGCGCCGCAGCAGCGTTTGGCGAGAGGGCGCCATCACGCTCAGCGGCAGCACGCTCCGGCGGGAGGGCAGGTCTCCGAAGTCCGGGGCCCAGCGGCGGAGCGTTTTTCGACGCACGCCCTGTCCGCCCCCCGCGCGGGAACCATCGCAGCGAGGTACTGTCGCTCCCCTCGCATGTCCACCGTCCGCCCCCGTCCGCGCTCCCGCCGCCCTGCCGTCCGGCCGGCGCCCGCGGCCGCGCCGACCGCCTCCCCTCGCCTCGCCGGCGCCGTCCTCGCCGGCGCCGCGCTGCTGCTCGCCGCCGCGAGCGCCCGGGCCGATGGCCGCGACAGCGTCGAGGGCACCGAGACGAACGCGCTCGTCGAGAAGGAGCACCGCATCGCGCTCCGCCTCGACCGCGGGCACGCCGAGCTCGTCGTCCAGCGCACCGTCCATAACGGCGGCCCGCGCCGCGATCAGGCGCTCTTCCTGCTCAACATACCGCAAGGCGCGGTCGCCACCGGGCTCGCCTCGCTCGGGCTCAAGGGCGGACGACCGTCGTGGCGCCGCGCGGACCTCATGGAGGCCGAGGCCGCCGCCGCGAAGTACATGAATCTCCCCGGGGTCGAGGGCTTCTCTCCCAAGGAGACGGCGCTCCTCTCGTGGCGCTCGCAGGGCTTCCTCGCGCTCCAGGCCTTCCCGTGCGCGCCCGGCCAGCCCAGGACCGTCGAGTACACCCTCCGCCTGCCCACGGCTTACCGCGAGGGCCGCCATCACCTCACCTTGCCGCGCGTGGGCACCGAGACCCTCGCCGCCACCGTCGTCGTCTCCGCGGCGCGCCCCGGAGATCGCCTGTTCCTCGACGGGAAGCCCATCTCCCCCGGCGCCACCTTCCAGCTCGCGCAGGACGAGACCGACCTCGCCCTCGCCCCGCGCCCCTCGCTCGCGCTCGACGGCGCCTTCTCCTCCTCGCCCCTCGGCAGCCGCCGCGAGCTCGTCGCGCTCCGCATCGACGCTCCGCTCCGCCTCTCCGAGCCGCCGCGCAACGCCCGCGTCGTCGTCCTCCTCGACGCCTCGCGCTCGCTCCCCGAGCGCGACGGCGCCGCGGCCCTCGCCGCCGCCCGGGCTTATCTCTCCCATCTCGACGGCTCCCTCGTCGAGGTCCTCACCTTCGACCGCGAGGTCCGCCCGCGCCACGGCCGCTTCGTCCCCGCCGCCCGCGCCGCCGCCGACCTCGGCACGCTCGTCCTCCCCCGGCGCAACGGCAGCCGCCTCGACGACGCCCTCGCCCGCGCGGACGCCCTGCTCGCCGCGACGCCCGCGGGCCTCCCCCGCCGCATCCTCGCGCTCACCGATCTCCGCACCCGCTCCGCGCTCACGCCCCGCCGCCTCGGCGCGATCCTCAAGAGCGGCGCGCTCGTGCACGTCGGTGTCATCGGCGAGGGCGCGCCTGGCCTCACGCGCAACGAGCACCCCTTCGGCGCCCCGGTGCGCGCGACCGGGGGGCTCGTCTGGACGGCGCGCGCGAGCGCCAGGCCCGGCGACGCCGGCGCCATGCGCCGCGTTTACGAGGAGTGGGTTCGCCCGCTCCGCATCGACCGCCTGGACGTGCGATTGCCCGGAGCCGGCCTTTCGCAGGTCGCCTTCGGCGAGCAGCTGCCCGAGGGCGACGGCCTGGAGCTGCTTCGCCTGCACGGCGGCCGGATCGCGCGGGCGGTGCTGACCGGCGAGCTCTGGGCGCGGCCCGTGCGGCGCGTGTTCACGCCGGACCCGGCGCACGCCCGGCTCTGGTCCGCGCTCGTGTTCGGCTCCGAGCTCCTCGAGTCGCTCACCGAGCCGGAGATGGCGGTTCTCGCGGTCCGCGGCGGCGCCGTCTCGCCCGTGACGAGCTACGTCGCGAGCGCGCCCGGAAAGCGTCCCAGGACCGTGAGCCTGGGAGGCGGCACGGGAAGAGGACCCAGCACCCACGAGGGGCTCGGGGGCGGCCTTGGCCACGGCGGCCCGACGGGAAGCGGGAGCGCGTTCGACCATCGCGCGTACCTCCGCGCCGCGCTCGAAAAGGCGTTCGGCGGCTGCCCGCCGGGTCCGAAGAGCGCGCGTGTCACGCTCGAGACCACGGTGGACGAGGTGGTCGACGTCCCCGCGGTCAGGCTCGCGGGGAGGCATGCCGCGGCGGTGCGCCAGTGCCTCGGCGAGGCCGCGTGGTCGCTCGCGCTCCCGGGGGAGTTCAGGGCGCAGCTCGCCCGCCATGAAATCGAGGTCTCTCGCTGAAGCGCCTGTCCGGCGTCTGCCCTACTCCGGGCGCCGATGACGATGGACGACCGGCGGCGGCAGCTCCCCGCGACGTCGCGAGGATGCCGCCCGCGAGGTCGCGACCCACCGCGACGCTCGCGCGGGAGCCCGCGAAGGGGTCCCGACCGCTCGATTTGTATGAAAAAATTCAAATGCTTTGATCGGGACCTCGTCGCGGGCTCGAATTCATCCTCCGCGATCGGTCGCGACCTCCCCGCGGCCTCGCCACGAGCGCCGGCGTTGGTCGCGACCTCCGCGCCGCCTCGTTTTCAGCCGGACGGGTTGGTCACGCGCACCGCGCCCCGTCGCAAGCCGATGACAGGTGACGCGCGCTCGCATGCGCCGTTCGGGGTACTGGTCGCATCCGCGAGGAGTCCGGCCAGAGATCCGTGGAGTGAGTTCAACGCAAGGGCGCAAAGGCGCAAAGACGCAAAGAGAAATCATGTATTTTTGCGTCTTTGCGCCCTTTGCGCCTTTGCGTTCAAATCTCCCTTCGCTCGCGAGGCAGATCCCTGGCGGGACTTCTGCCCCGCGGAACTAGTCGTCAAGGGAGATCTCACGAAGCGGCTCGCCTCCATCGATGTAAAGGCGGCCCCCCTCGCGCAAGGCTCTGCGAATCCGCTGCCTGGCGAGACGCCCAGCCTCCGGGTGGCGGCCGTCGAGCGCGCCAACCCGAACAGCGAACGCAATGTCATAAGGCCCCTCTCCCTCCTCCAGCTCGAGCTCCTCGATCGCCACATGGCGAAAGCTCAAACGGCCAGAGGCCAGCTCAGCCGCCGATCCCGCCATCGCCTGTACGATCGCCTTGGCCGAGCGGTCGATCGCCAGAACATGCCCCTCGCCGATCCGCCTGGCGATAGCGCGCGCCGCAACGCCAGGGCCGCAACCGATCTCCAGGACGCGGAGCCCCGGCCTCAACGGCAGGGCTTCCACGATCGCCGCAAGTCTGGGCGATAGCTCACGGGGCATCCGGGTCGACCTTGCGGACGGGCCGCGGGCTGAAGGCTTGTGCCGCGAGCGCCGCAGCCGCCGCGAGCTTGTGCTTCGCTTGCCACGGCGGCCCGATGGATCGACCCATCGCGTGCAGGAATGCGTCGACATCCTCGAGGCCGAGCGTCGCCGCCGCTTCGCGAAACACGCGCTCGCTGTCGTACCAATGCACGGACCAACCGCGCGCCTCGGCGGCGGTCGCGAGGGCCTCGCGATACATGACGGAGTCGGCGACGGTCTGCGCGCGATTGTCGGCGATCCGCTCCTCGGTCGTCGGCGGAAGCGTGGGACACACGCGGATCGCGATGCTCGCGATCGGCGCGGGCACCGCTGCGGCCAGCGCCTCGAGGCCCTCGCGCGCGCCGCGCGCGGCGGACTCGCGCACGCGCTCGACGAGCGCCACGGCGTCGGCGAGCGAAATCGGCCGCGCCCACGGGCTGTCGAGGTAACGGCCGACCGCCCACGACCCTTCGTGGTGATGCGGGTGCGTCGGCAGACCGGGATCGGTGAGGTCGACGCGCCGGCGATCGAGGAGCTCACCGCCGGGCGCGAGGGTGACGAGGACCGCCGAGTTGCCGTGCTCGGCGACGCCGACGGTCGCGGCGCGCTGCGTGCGTCCTCTCGCCATGTCTTCCTCCGTCGTGGGCGCGTCCTTCGGATGGTTCCGTCGCTCACGCCCGTCCGGACAACCATCCGTCGATGGGTCGACCGAAGCCGCCGGACCAGGCCTGTCCAGAGGGTCGCCTTTGGCGATCTCCCCCACCGAAAGTCTCACGGATCGGCGCTGCACCGCAAGTCCCAAATGGTGGGCGGGGCGTCCCCAGGGGCGAGGCCAGCAGCCTGCTAGTCGCAACCGGGCGGAGCGGACAGCCCGATCAGCGAGAAGAACGTGTCGAACGCGTTGTCCTCGAAGCAGTTGCCGTGCGTGTCCGGCAGGGTGAGCAGCGTCAGGTCGCTCGCGACGAAGAAGAAAGGGTTCTCGGCCGGCGATCCCGGGCTCAGGCCGTTGTCCGTCGCCGTGTTGCCTACCACGTGGTTGTCGCGGGCGTCCTGGTCCAGCAGGTAAGGAACGGTGACGGACGGATCCGTCTGGCAGTCGCGGCCCGGGGCGCCGCTGACCAGCACACAGTAGTCCGCGATGGCGATGCCCGTGAGATCGTTGCCGAAGACCTGGTTGCCCGAGATCTCCGACTCGTCCACGCCGACATAGAGGATGCCCGACCCGGGATGGACGGACGAGAGGATGCTCCCCGGCCGCGCCGTGTTCGGCCTGTTGTTGTCGTATACGTAGTTGCCGCGAGCGTTGACGCGCTTGGAGCCCGCTCGGACGTCGAAGATGCCCGGCAACAGCAGGACCGAGATCCCCACGGAGTTGTTCCTGGCCACGTTGTAGGTCAGGTCGACATCGTCGCTGTTGGACGTTTCGAAGCCGTTGGTGTTGTTCTCCACCAGGTTGTGCGTGACCAGGACGCGCTCGGAGGTCTCGATCCAGACGCCGCTGTCGTTGGCCCCCGTGGCCTTGCTCAGCGCGATCAGCCCGTTGCGCGATCGTGTGGGAAAGATCCCGTAATTCTTGTTGTTGTCCGAGTGGACGTCCACGATCCGGAAGCCGTCGACGCGCTCCGTGAACAGGCCGTTGTTGGAGAAGTCGCGGATGGTGATGCCGCGGATCTCGACGTCGTACAGGACCGGCTCGCCGTCGGTCATCACGCTGCCGATGCCGGGCTTGAGCGCGAACGGCGGCGCCATGCTCTCGTGGCAGCCCATGCAGTCGTTGCGCTCGCTGGGCACGACGACGATCCCGTTGCGCTGGCTGCCGGCGTTCTCGAGGACGACGCGCTCCGTCGGCCTGTTCAGCCCGATGAGCGAGATGCCGCTCTTGTTGATGATCAGGCCGTTGGTCGCGTCGGCGGTCTCCCGGTACACGCCTGGCAGGATGAGGATCCTGGCCCCGTCGTCCGCCTGGTCGATGGCGTCCTGGATCGACTGGCCTGGGCGGACGACGAGGGTCTGGCGCCCGTGCTGGCCGACCGGGAGCCGCCCCTCCTCCATCGCATCCCAACCATGGGCGTTCCACGAACCACCGTCGTGGTCATCCTCGTGACAGGACTGGCAGGCGGCATTTTCTTCCCAGGCGAGCATCGGCGCATGCTGCGAGGCCGGATCCGCCAGCAACTCGTCGGAGGCATGGGCCTGCGCAGGTACGAAGCCTGCGGCAGCTGCGCCCAAGGCGGCACAAAAGAGGGCGAGTACGTCGCGATCGCACTTCATGGAGCTCCTTCCTCTGGATGATGGAACAGCGGCCTACCTCCAGAGATACGCCGGAGCCAGGAGCGATCTGACAATGAAGAAGATGAGACGGTCGCGCCCGACGCTGCGCTGGGCGGACCGCCCTCAGTCGAGCGCGAACGTCGACAGGCGGGCGGCGCCACGGAACACGAGGTAGACGTCGCGTCGCCCGTAAGCGCCGTCGAGCTCGGCGGTCGCGGTGACGTAGGCGTACACGTCCCCCGTGCTCGGCACGACGGCGGTCCCGACCCGCTTGCCGCGGACCGGATCGTCGAGCCGGATCTCGACGAGCGCGTCGCCCGCCTCGGCGCGGGCGAACCCGCCGCTGAAGTGGCTGGCGCCGCTGCCCAGCTCCACATCGGAGAAGCGGATCCAGTCGCCCGCGGTGGCGCCCACGGCGTCGCCCCACTCCATGCTCTCGTCGACCAGCTCGACGCCGGCGTAGTCGTCGAAGTCGACCGCCCGCGTCTCGCGGGCGAGGTCGCGCGCCGGAATGCGCTCGCCGCGCACGCGCACGGTCGTGCGGTGGCGGATGTCCGCCGAGGAGGAGCCGACCATCAGCTCGACGCCGGCCGCCTCGAGGACCCAGCGGCCCCGGGTCACGTCCCAGTGGGCGAGGTCGGACGCCGCGAAATCGAGCTCGACCGTCCGCTTCTCGCCCGGCGCGAGGTGGATCCGCCGGAACGCCCGCAGCTGCTTGGCGGGCTGCGGATCGCGCGACGACGGCTGGCGGCTGTAGAGCTGGACGACCTCGTCGCCGGCCCGCAGGCTCCTGTTCGTGACGTCGACGCGCACCGAGATCGTGTCGCCGGCCTGCACCGACCGGGCGCTCAGCTGGAGGTTGTCGTACCCGAAGGTCGAGTACGACAGCCCGTACCCGAACGGATAGAGCGGATCGCCGTCGAAGTAGAGATACGTCCGCCGGGCCTTGATGATGTCGTACTCGAGGATGTCCGGCAGGTCGTCCGCCGAGCGATACCAGGTCTGGGTCAGCCGGCCGGCAGGGTTGTGGTCGCCGAAGAGGACGTCGGAGATGGCATGGCCGGTCTCCTGGCCCGCGTGGGTGGTCCACAGGATGGCCGGCACGTGCGACTTCTCCCACGGGATGGTCATCGGATAGCTGGTCTCCAGCACGACGATGGTGCGCGGATTGGCGGCGAGCACCGCCCGTACCAGGGCGGACTGCCCCTCGGCCAGCGCCATCGTCGTGCGGTCATGATCCTCCCGCCCGTTGATGAACGGCATGCTGCCGACGACGACCACGGCGGCATCGGCGCCTGTTGCCGCGCGCACGGCTTCGTCGACGCCGCTCCGGACCACGTCGACCTCGAAGCGCGCCGCGTCGGCCGCCTCGGTCGCGGTCAGGGCGAGCGCGCCGTCCTCGGCGATGGTCAGGTAGACCTCGGGGCCGGCCCAGTCGAACGCCTTCTCGTAGCCGGCGTAGCGGATGACGTGCGTACCGTCGCCCTGCGGCTCGAGGACGAACTGCTGCTGGACGAACCAGTCGTACGGCTGGGCGGCGCGGTTCGCGAAGTTGGCGCCGAAGTTGAAGCGGTCGACCACCTTGCCGTTGGCCGCGCTCCGCAGCGTGACGATGCCCTGACCCCAGTCGAACACGTCGAACTCCTCGGTCGGACCCGCGCTGGCCGCGCTGACGCGGAGGATGTCCCCGTCGTCGTCCGCGCCGGCGGTCACGTAACGGCCGCTCGCGACGTCGCGCAGCACGATCCGGTCCACGCCCTCGCTGGAGAGGACCGTGGCGCCGCCGAGCCGCTCGCGGATGCCGTCCAGGGGCGTGACCCGGTACGGGAGCGCCCCGGAGTACCAGTCCGTGTAGAGCGTGTCCGCGAGCGGCCCGACGACCGCGATCCGCCGCGTGGCCGACGGGTCCAGCGGCAGGAGGCGACGCTTGTTCTCGAGCAGGACCATGGCCTCGTCGGCGGCCCGGCGGGCCAGCTGGCGGTGCGCCGGGCTGTCGATGACGTCGGGCCCGATGCCGGCATAGGGGCCGCCCTCCGGATCGAAATCGCCGAGCCGGAGGCGGACGGAGAGGACGTGCTCGACGGAGGCGTCGATGTCCTCCTCGGCGAGGAGCCCTTGCGCGAGCGCCGAGCGGAGGATTGCGATGGTGGGCGCGCTGTCGTTGTTGTCGACGGTGAAGCTGTCCACGCCGGCCAGGAGCGTCGCCGCGAAGGCCTCCTCGCTCGTGGCGAAGTAGCGCTGCGAGCTGGTCAAGTTGGAGGGGGCCCAGGCGTCGGACACGTTGTAGAGCGTCTTCTGCGTCCAGCTCCGCACGACGTCGCCGACATCGGGGTTGACGGTGGCGGGCCTGCCGTTGACCAGGTTATACGAGGTCATGACGCCGGTCACGGCGTCGGCGGCGATGGGCATCTTGAAGGCCAGCTCGTCGTACTCGTGCTTCACGCGCGGGCGCAGGTTCGACGACGTGGTGTCACGACGGATCTCGTTGTTGTTGGCGAGGAAGTGCTTGATGACCGGCGCGGTCTTCAGGTAGAGCGGGTCGTCCCCCTCGAGGCCGCGTCCGTAGGCGGTGGCAATCGCGCCGGAGAGGAGCGGGTCCTCGGAATAGCCCTCCTCGTTGCGCCCCCAGCGCGGGTCGCGCAGGAGGTTGACCACGGGCGCCCATACCTGCAGACCCCAGACGCGCGGGGCGAGCGCGTGATAGCCGCGAACCTCGTCGCCGACAGCCTCGCCGACCCGCAGGATGAGATCCGGGTTCCAGGTCGTCGCCAAGCCGATCGCCTGCGGGAACACCGTGCCGGTCGCCGTCACGACGGCGCCGCCGTTGTCGCGATCGGTCGACCAGCCCACTCCATGCAATGCCTCGGTGCCGGCCTTGAAGTCCGGAATGCCGAGCCGCGGAATGGCAGGCTGGAACTGGTGCAAGAGCGAGAGCTTCTCGTCGAGCGTGAGCCGGCCGAGGAGGTCGTGGACGCGGACCTCGATCGGCAGACCGGGGTCCTGGAACGGCAGCGTGTCAGCCGCGCTCGAGGCCGAGGGGTGAAGCGCCAGCGCGAGCGCGAACGGAACGGAAGCAGCAATTAAGCGAAATCTCTTCATCGATCGTCTCCTTTGGGGCCGCGTGCCGTGGCTCAGCCCTTCTCTTCCAGCGTGATGACCAGCGGGCCGCCGGCCGCCCTGACCAGCGCTCCCCGCGGGTGCTCCGCGCTCTCCCCGCCTTCGACGCCCACGACGCGGCGGTTGACGACGAGAACGTTCCAGGCCCCCGGGGCGCCCGCGGCCTCCACCCGCACCACCGGGCCGCGCCGGGACGTGGTGAACGTCGTGACCGCGTCCCCGTCCGCGCCCGGGATCACCGTGGTGACGCGGGCGCCTTCCGCCGGCTCGTACACGCGCAGCGTCACGCCGTTCGCATGGTCGTAGTCGGGACGGTCCTCCACCGCGCCCTCGGGGATCACCGCGCCAGGACGGACGAGCAGCGGCACGCTGTCGAACCCGTGGCGCTCGCGCACCCAGCGGCCGCCCTCGACGCGCTCCCCCGTGAGGTAGTGCGTCCACGCGCCGCGCGGCACGTAATAGGAGACCTCCCCGTCGGCGGAGAAGACGGGCGCCACGAGCAGGTCGTCACCCAGCATGTACTGCCGCTCCAGGTGCGTGCAGGCCGGGTCGTCCGGGAACTCGACGACCATCGCGCGCATCATCGGCAAGCCCTCGCCGTACGCCTGCCGCGCGGCCCCGGCCAGGTAGGGCATCAGCCGCATCTTCAGCCGGGTGAAGCGCCGCAGCACCTCCACACACTCCTCGTCGAACAGCCATGGCACCCGGTAGGAGCCGCTTCCGTGCAGCCGGCTGTGCGACGACAAGAGCCCGAACGCGATCCATCGTTTGAACACCGCCGGGTCGGGGGTGCCCTCGAACCCGCCGATGTCGTGGCTCCAGAAGCCGAAGCCCGTCATGCCCAGCGACAGGCCGCCCCGCAGGCTCTCCCCCATCCCCTCGAACGTCGACTCGCAGTCTCCGCCCCAGTGCACCGGGAACTGCTGCCCGCCCGCCGTGGCCGAGCGGGCGAACACGACCGCCTCGCCCTCGCCGCGCCGCTTGCGCAAGAGCTCGAACACCGTCTGGTTGTAGAGGTGGGTATAGTAGTTGTGCGCGCGTTCGGGGTCGGACCCGTCGTGGTAGACGACGTCGGTGGGGATGCGCTCGCCGAAGTCGGTCTTGAAGCAGTCCACGCCCATGTCGAGCAACGCGTCGAGCTTGGCGGCGTACCACGCGCGGGCCTCGGGGTTGGTGAAGTCGACAATGGCCATGCCCGGCTGCCACAGGTCCCACTGCCACACGTCGCCGTTCGGGCGCCGCAGCAGGTAGCCGCGCGCCCTGCCCTCCTCGAACAGCGGCGAGCGCTGCCCGATGTAGGGGTTGATCCAGACACAGATGCGCAGGCCGCGCTCCCTGAGCCGGCGCAGCATCCCGGGCGGGTCGGGGAACACGCGCGGGTCCCACTCGAAATCGCACCACCGGAACTCGCGCATCCAGAAGCAGTCGAAATGGAACACGCTGAGCGGCAGGTCTCGATCGGCCATCCCGTCGATGAACGAGGTGACGGTCGCCTCGTCGTAATCGGTGGTGAACGAGGTGGACAGCCACAGCCCGTACGACCAGGCCGGCACCCGCGCGGGCCGCCCGGTGAGCGCGGTGTACTTGCGCAGGATCTCCCTCGGCGTCGGCCCGTAGATGAGGAAGTAGCGCATCGATTGGCCCTCGACGCTGAACTGCGTCCGCGACACCGCCTCGGAGGCCACCTCGAACGACACGCGCCCGGGATGGTCGACGAATACGCCGTAGCCAGCGTTGGTGAGGAAGAACGGCGCGTTCTTGTACGCGTGCTCGCTGGACGTGCCGCCGTCGTTGTTCCAGATGTCCACGACCTGGCCGTTCTTGACCAGCGGCCCGAACCGCTCGCCGAGGCCGTACACGAAGTGGTCCACGCCTAGGTGGAGTTGCTCGCGCACGTAGTGGCGGCCGTCGTCAGTGTCGATGATCGCCATCGCCTTCCGCGCGCTGCCGGTGAGGCGGCGGCCCCCGGCCAGGAAGTCCAGCCTCCACCCCTCGCCGCGCCCGACCCGCACCGACAGCGCGCCGGAGGTCAGCGTGGCCGCGTCCTCGTCCACCGTCACCTCCCCGGTCGGGTCGGTGGCCAGCTCGAACGCCGGGCCGCGGGGCCGCTCGCCCGCGAAGTGCGTGATGGTGACGCCGATGACGTCCGGCATCGGGGATGCGCAGGTGACGGTCACCACCGGCCCCTTGAGCAGGTCGCCGCGGTGCCGGATCCGCTGGACGGGCGCGTGCACGACGAACGACGCCGGCCCGGCGTCGACGTCGAGGACCTCCATCGGGTAGACCGCGTGCACACCCTTGCACATCTCCCAGTAACCGTCAGTGAACTTCATTCTTTGATCGCTCCTGCTGTGAGTCCGCGCGATAGCGTGCGCTGGAAGATGAGGTAGAAGACAACGGTCGGCAGCAGGCCGAGCAGCGCGGCGGCGCTGGACATGGTGGCGTCCATCAGCCGCTGTCCCTGCAGCACGCCGAGCGCGACCGAGACCGTCTGGTTGTCGTTGGAGATGAGGAAGATGAGGGGGATCAGGAACTCGTTCCAGGTCCAGATGAAGAAGAAGACGAGCATCACGGTCAGCGTGGGCCGCACGACCGGCACGACCACCCGCCACAGGATCTGCCACCGGCTTGCGCCGTCGATCCGCGCCGCATCCAGCAGCGGCCGGGGGAACGCCGCCATCACCGACGACAGCAGGTAAGTGCCGAACGCGCTCTGGATGACGGTGAACACGATGATGACGCTGACCCGGGTGTCGTAGAGCCCGAGCTGGTTGGCCAGGTAGTACAGCGGGTAGACCAGCGACTCCTGCGGCAGCGTGTTGGCCATCAGCAGCAGGACCAGCACCCACATCCGGCCCTTGATCCGGCCGATGCCCAGTGCGTAGGCGTTCAGCACCGAGAAAAGGACCGCCAGCACGGCCACCGAGCCGCTGATGAGCAGGCTGTTGAGCAGCACGTGGCCGAAGCCGACGCGCTCCCAGAAGTCCCTGATCCCCTCGAGATGGAATCCCTCCGGCGGGGCGAGCGGGCCGTTGGCGGTGTACTCCGCCGGCGTCTTCAGCGCGTTGAAGACCACCACGGCAAAGGGGATCAGCATGATCGCGGCCATCGCGGCCAGCGCCGCCAGCACCGCGTAGGCCGACGGACCCCGGCGGCGCCGCCGCGGCCGGCTCCGCGCGGGTGCGCTCACCGGGCTTTTGGCCAGCGTCGTGGTCACCGCTCCTCCCCCAGCTCACGGCCCTGCAGCCGCAGAAAGACGATGGTGAGCGCGATGACGATCAGCGTCAGCACGGTGGCGATCGCCGAGCCGTAGCCGACGTCGGTCTTCTCGAAGAAATGGACGTAGGAGTAGTAGGACGGCACGTTGGTCGCGCCTCCCGGGCCGCCCCTGGTGAGCACGAAGATGTGCGGGAATGCCTTGAGCGCGGCGATCGTCGTCCACAGCAGCACCACGAAGATCTCGGGCCTGATCTGCGGGATCGTGATGTACCAGAAGCGCTGCGCCCACGAGGCCCCGTCGATCTCGGCCGCCTCGTAGAGCGAGGGGTCCACGCGCTGCAGCCCGGACATGAAGATCACGAGGGGGAATCCGATCTGGATCCAGACCATGACCCCCATGACGCTCCACAGCGCGGTGGCGGGATCGCCGAGCCAGTCGTGCGCGAGCGAGCCGAGCCCGATCGCGTGCAGCAGGACGTTCACCGCGCCGTTCTCGGGGGCGAGCAGCCAGCTCCACACGATGCCCGCGATGACGATCGGCAGGACCTGCGGCAGGTAGATGCAGGCGCGCAGGGCGCTGGCGGTGCGCGGGCCGAAGTGCCGGTCGATCAGGTCGGTCAGGACGGAGGCCAGCACGAGCCCGATCATCGTCGGGAGGATCGCCATCCCGACGATGACCAGCGCGTTGTGCCGGAACGACGCCCAGAACTCGCCGTCCGTCGCCAGCTCCCGGTAGTTGTCCAGCCCCACCCACGTCGGGGTGCCGACGCCGGCCCACTCGGTGAAGCTGGTCCCGATGTTCATCAGGAACGGCACCCCGATGACCCCGGCGAACAGCAGCAGCCCGGGGATCAGGTAGGGCAGGTAGGCGAGCCGGTCACGCCCTGTCAAGCTGCCTGTTGTCACTTGGGCAGGCCGCTGTCGTAGGTCTTCTGGAGGCCGCTGAGCACCGACTGCGGCGGATCGCCGTTCATGAGCTTCTGGGTCTGCGAGACCCACTGATCGTAAAAGCCCGGGGCCGGCCAGTCCGGGTAGTACGCCAGGCCGTTCGACTGGGCGAGGGTGTTGAAGCCGTCGATGAGCTTCTTGGCCCTGGGCTCGGTGATGGCCGAGCTGTCGGCCGCCACCGGGACGCCGCCCGCGTTGCCGAGAATGTTCTGGATCTTCTTCTGCAGCGTGATGTCGATGAAGTCGTAGGCGAGCTGCTTGTTCTTCGATCCCTTCGGGACGACCCACAGGTTGCCGCCCGAGCCGAGGGTCATCTTCGCGCCGGGCCACACGAAGGTGTCCCAGTCGAACTTGGCCTCCTTGGCCACGCGCCCGAACCACCAGTTCCCGGAGAACATCATCGGGAACTTGCCGCTCATGAACGCCACGCCGGCGTCCTCGCCCTTGGTGCTGACCGAGTTCTTGGCGATATAGCCCTTCGTCACCCAGTCGGCGAACGTGGTCGCCGCGTACGTCCATGCCGGGTCGGTGAAATCGGTCTTGCCGGTGTAGCGCTGGAACGCGTTCACCCACGGCTCGTCGGCCTTGTCCAGCGCGAGCTGGTAGACGTACTGCTGCGCCATGTACTCGGCGCCGCCGTTGGCCAGCGGCGTGACGCCCTTGGCGACGAACGCGTCCATCACCTTGGTGAACTCGTCGAACGTGGTCGGGACCTTGACGTCGTACTTCTTGAACAGGTCCTTGTTGTAGTAGACCTGCGTGTACTCGGCGTAGGTGGGCACGCCGTACCACTTGTCGCCGCCCATGATGCCCTTGTCGTCGTACTTGGCGACGACCTGCACGCTCGGGCTGATCAGCTTGTCCCAGCCGCGCTTCTTGACCTCGGGGGTGATCTCCTCGAGCAGGCCCTGCCTGGAGAGCAGCCCGGCGGTCGCGTTGCCCTTGTTGTACTCCATGACGTCGGGGGCGCTGTTGGAGTTCACGATCATGGGCGCGGTCTTCTGGATCTGCTCGAAGCCCTTCAACTCGAGCTTGACCTTCACGCCCGGATGGGTGGCCTCGAACTCCTTGATGGCCTCGTTCCAGGCCACGCCCATGCCGCTCTCGGGAGCCTCGTAGTGCCAGACCCGCAGCTCCTTGCCGCCGGAGTCGCCGCCGTCGCTGCGGCCGCACGCGACCAGCGTCAGGGACCCTGCGGCGAGCACGGCGAGCAGCGCTGCGCCCGTGACTCTCTTGATCATAAATTTCCTCCGGGGTGAGAAACGGGCATCGGCCCTCCTTTTCGAAGCGCTCCGAGCGCAGGGATGATAGATCGCATGTGAACGTTAACACAACAGGCAAACCAGACAAACGCTCGTCGCATGTTCACCCGGGAGAATGTGGGTGGCCGTCGCCACCAGGCGCACCGGGAGGCAGCACCCATGAAGATCGTGGGGAGAGTGAAGCCGCCAAGGCACCGAGAGAACACAGGGATATCGCTTCTCGCGGCGTCCTCGGCGCCTCGGCGGTTTGTCGTTCTCTCGTCCTCGTCCGAGCACCGATTGGCCGCCTGTAGCTCTCCCATCCGAGCGCCGCACCAGGGTGGCGCCGGTAGGACGCCGCGCGGTCCGGTGGATCCAGGAGAGCGATGCGACGCAAGCCATCGATCGTGCTCTCCTCGGCGGCGCTCCTCCTCGCGACCGCCGGGGCCGGCGGCGCCCTCGCCAGCCCGCGCCCGGCCGCGAGCGGGCCGGGCGCGGGCTGGCGAGGGCGCGGTCGTCCATGGACGGCCGGCGCCGCGTCGCCGTCGAGCGGCTCGGGCCGGCACAGCGCTGGGCGCGTCGGGCGGCGCGCTCTCGCCGGTGCGGCTCCACTCCCCCGGCGGCCGCACGGTCCAGGCGAGCGTGGGGTCCGGCGGCGGCAGCGACAGCACCGTCTTGGCCTTGGCCGGCGCTGTCGGGGATGGCGGCCGAGATGGCACAGGACCGGAGCAGGCGAGGACCAGCGCTACAATGGTTCACGCGGCGATGAAATTGAATTACATCTTTGGATACCGCAGCAAAACTCATAACCTCACAACAGAATAATATGGATCTGGGATTAGAGAACAAAGTCGTCATGGTCACCGGGGGCGCCAGAGGTATCGGAGAAGGTATCGTACGAGCACTCGCAGAGGAGAAAGCCATCCCGGTAATCATTGGACGCGATGAGAGCGACAATTCAAAGGTATGCCGATCGATCGTTTCGCAAGGATCCAGGTGCGGATACGTGACCGCCGAGCTCACGTCAAATGACGGATGCAGACGGGCCACCGAAGAGACAATTTCAAAATTCGAGAGGATCGACGCGCTCATCAACAACGCAGGCGTAAATGACGGCGTGGGCCTGGCCTCGGGGAGCTATGAAAAATTCATCGACTCGCTTCACAGAAACCTGATTCATTATTATTTGATGGCGCACTATTCGTTGCCGGAATTGATTCGCAACAAGGGTTCGATTGTCAACATCGGATCGAAGACAGCCGAGACAGGGCAGGGCAATACGTCGGCATATGCGGCCTCCAACGGAGGGCGGAACGCGCTCACGCGCGAATGGGCGGTGGAGCTTCTGCCCTACGAGGTTCGGGTAAACTCTGTAATCGTCGCAGAATGTTATACCCCGTCATATGACACCTGGATCAAGACCTTTCCTGACCCGGAAGAAAAATTGAAGTTAATAAACGAAAGAATTCCATTGGGGAAACGGATGACCACAAAGGAGGAGATCGCCGCGATGGCGGTTTTTTTGCTCTCACAAAAATCCTCGCACATCACCGGGCAGCTCATTCATGTGGATGGAGGATATGTGCACCTCGATCGGGCACTGCTTTAATTTGATGCGTCAAGCTCCTCGACGCGGGCGCGCGAACGGTGGTCGGCTCCACCGGGGGCTCTGCGCCACGACCGTCGACGGCAAGCTCTTGAGAAGGGCTAGCTCCGCGTCGCCCAGCGATGAGGCAGCCCCGGGACCGGAGCCGTCCGGGGCCAGGTTGAACGCCGTGCCGACCTTGCCGCCGGAGTCGCCGCCGTCGCTGCGACCGCACGCGACCAGCGTCAGGGACCCTGCGGCGAGCACGGCGAGCAGCGCTGCGCCCTTGAGTCTTCCGATCATAAATTTCCTCCGGGACGAGAAACGGACATCGGCCCTCCTCGTCGAAGCGCTTCGAGTTGCCAGGATCTTTACCCCCATGTTAACGTTAACACAACCGGTTAAGTCAATGAAATTCGCCGACCACGCGTTCATCGAGGCGGAGCGGTTGCGCCGAAGATGTCATCACGCTGCGCCGTGGAGTCAGGCTCACCCGCGTTATGACGGCTCTCTCTTGCGTTGGAGCAGATGGATGAACGTACGACTCGTTGCAGGTATTTTCGTGCTGGCGTTGTCGGCAGCCGCGGGATGCGGAGACGATGACGGCGAGGGCGGCAATGGCGGCTCCGGCGGCGCTGGCGGTGCCGGCGGCGTCGACGCCACGAGCACCGGAACTGGCACCGCCGGCGGCGGCGGCGAGCCCACCGGCACTGGCGGCAGCGGCGGCGAGCCCACCGGCACCGGCGGCAGCGGCGGCGAGCCCACCGGCACCGGCGGCAGCGGCGGCGAGCCCACCGGCACCGGCGGCAGCGGCGGCGAGCCCACCGGCACCGGCGGCAGCGGCGGCGAGCCCACCGGCACCGGCGGCAGCGGCGGCGAGCCCACCGGCACCGGCGGCAGCGGCGGCGAGCCCACCGGCACAGGCGGCAGCGGCGGCGAGCCCACCGGCACCGGCGGCAGCGGCGGCGAGCCCACCGGCACCGGCGGCAGCGGCGGCGCCGAGCCCACAGGCACAGGCGGCAGCGGCGGCGCCGAGCCCACCGGCGAGACGGACTGCACGAACTACGAGGACGACGACGGGGACGGGTCCTACGACTGCGCGGACACCGACTGCGCCGCGACCTGCGCCCCGATCGCCGAGACCGCCTGCGCGAGCGCGACACCCATCGTCTCGACGACGATCCACGGCGACACGTCGGAGGGCACGAGCGGCCTGGAAGGGACCTGCTTCCTCGGCAACACGGGCCACGGACCGGAAGAGATCCACCTGTTCACGCCGCCCACCGGGCAGTCGGGCACGCTCGTGATCGAGCTCGAGTCGCCGACCGATCACAGCGTCTACGCCCGCAGCGCGTGCGCGGACATGTTCTCCGAGATCGACTGCTCCGACGAGAGCTCCCCCTACGACGGTCTGCCCGACCAGGAGCGGCTCGAGATCTACGTGAGAGACGGCCAGGCCGTGCCGATCGTCGTCGACGCCTATGAGCCGCGGGAGGCCGGTCCCTACACGCTGAACGTCAGGTTCACGCCGATCGTCTGCGGCGACGGGACCGTCGACGCGATCGAGGAGTGCGACGACGGCAACACCACGAGCGGCGATGGATGCTCCTCCACGTGCGTCTACGAGCTCGACGTGCTGTGCGAGGACGCCGCCGAGCTCGCCATCGGCGAGAACACGGGCAGCACGACGGCCGGCGCGTCGGTGTTCGAAGGCAGCTGCATCGGATGGGACCTGCCGGAGGCGATCCACAGGTTCACGCCGCCGAGCGACGGCACGCTCACGCTGACGCTGTCCGCCGAGGCCGACCTGGGCTTCTACGTGCGCGAGGGCTGCGCGGACTTCGGCTCCGAGCTCGGGTGCGCCGACGACGGAGGCCGCGGCGATGACGAGACGCTCGCGATCGACGTCGCCGGCGGCGAGCCCCTGTTCGTCATCGTCGACACCTACCTGCCGATCGGCGGAGGCGCCTACACGCTCACCGTCGACTTCACCCCCGCGCCCTGAGCGCCCGCGCGCCGTCCGGCGCGCCCGGGTGCCCTCTCCTCGGGACGGCCGAGGCACGCCGCGCGCGCGCTCGCCGTCCCGCGCGCGCCCGGGCAGCGCTGGCCTCTCAGGGCTGCAGGACGGGGACGCCGGAGAGCCCGTCGGCCGCGCGCCCGCGCCGCGGGAGCGACGCGCCGTGCGCATCGACCGGCGCCGGCGGATCGCCGGTCTCGAGGTCGATCTCGCGCCTCGCCGCGGCGGGCCGGAGCGCCCTCGAGTCGAGCAGCGTCACGCGGCGGTATCCGAGCTCCACGAGCTCGCGGGCGGCGACGGCGAGGTCGAGGCCCGCCGTGTGCTCGGCGCCCGGGTCGGCCGAGGGCGGGCTGTAGATCACCGCGCCCGCGCCGGCGGCCTCGATCTCCCGCAGGGCGCCGAACAGGTCGGCGTCGCCGAGGAGGTCCGACACGAGCGCCGCGCGGTGGGTGAACACCACGGCGCGGTCGCCGGAGAGCGCGGGCGCGCCGTGCGTCAGCAGGAGCAGCTGCCGATCGCGACGCAGCTGGTAGGTGTGCGCCCGCCACTCGCCGCTCAGGCCCGCGGGCCGGAACGGGGTGGTGCCGACGCGCGCGGCGACGTCCTCGCGCTGCACCCGGTGGCGGATGACGTCCCCGATGGAGACGATCGGCAGCCCGTGCCGCGCCCCGAAGCGCGCGAGGTCCCGCCGGCGCGCCATCGTCCCGTCGTCGTTCATGATCTCGCAGATGACGGCCGCCGGGTTCGCGCCGGCGAGCCGCGCCAGGTCGACCGCGCCCTCGGTGTGCCCCTCGCGCTCGATCACCCCGTCGCGGCGCGCGCGGAGCGGGAAGACGTGCCCCGGCGACACGAGGTCGCGCGGCGACGCGTCCCGGGCGATGGCGGCCGCGACGGTGCGCGCCCGGTCGCGGGCGCTGATGCCGGTCGTGACGCCCTCGCGCGCCTCGATGCTCACCGTGAACGCCGTCGAGCGGCGGGCGCCGGCCCGGGTCGCCATGAGCGGCAGCGCGAGGCGGTCCACCTGCGCCTCCGTGAGCGCCAGGCAGATGAGCCCCCGGCCGTGGGTCGCCATGAAGTTGATGGCCGCCGGCGTCGCGTGCTCCGCCAGGACGACGAGATCGCCCTCGTCCTCGCGCTCCTCGTCGTCGACGAGGATCACCATGCCGCCGGACCGGAGCTGCTCGACGGAAGCCTGCACACGCACCGCTGATGACGAAACTGCCATGGGCGGCCCGGCACGCACGAGGCATGCCACAGGCGCGACCGCGCTCCTCACCCGCCTCACCGGCGGTGGTCGGATCGGAAGCCGAAGGTGGGAGGCGGCCCAGTCGCATCCGCGAGGAGTCCGGCCACGGATCCGGAGAGAGAGTTCAACGCAAAGGCGCAAAGGGCGCAAAGGCGCAAAAAGAAATTATATATTTTTGCGTCTTTGCGCCCTTTGCGCCTTTGCGTTCAAATCTCTCCTCGCTCGCGAGGCCAATCCCTGGCGGGACTTCTGCCCCGCGGAACTGGCAAGCCGAGGTGCTGCTGGAGCAGCACCCGATGCGCATCGGGTGCTGCTCCAGCAGCGGCTCGCCCCGGGGGGCGCGCGAGGCGCCGGCGGGGCGGCCGGTGCGGTCACGCGCCCGGCGAGGCGGCAGGCGGCGGCGCCAGGCGATCGATCTCGTGCAGGTCGGCGTCGGTCGGCCGGAAGCCCACGGCGGCGGCGTTCGCGCGCACCTGCTCCGGCGACGTCGCGCCGGCGATCACGGAGGCCACCGCGGGCCGGCTGGCGAGCCACGAGAACGCCAGCTCCAGCAGGGTGCGGCCCCGGGACGCCGCGTAGGCGCCGAGCGCCGCGGCGATCTGCCGGTTGCGGTCGGTGAGGAAGCGCGCGGTCAGCGGCGCGTCCGGCGCCGAGAGGCGGGCCCGGCGGGCGCCGCGCCGTCGGCCGCGTGGTCGGCAGCCCGGCACGCCTTCTGCCTGGGCGCCGGCATGACCACCACCATCCGTCTCACGCTCGACACCCCGGAGCTCGCTCAGGCCTACGAGACCGGCAGCCACCGGCAGTTCAACCACGGCAAGCTCCTCATCGCGGCGCTGGGCGTGCGGCGGGGCCAGCGCGTGCTCGACGTCGGCGCGGGGACGGGCCGCCTGGCCGCATACGTCGCGGAGATCGTCGGCGCGGAGGGCAGCGTGGTGGCGATCGATCCCCTGCCCCTGCGCGTGGACATCGCCCGGCAGAAGACGCGCGACAACCTCGCGACCGCGGTCGGGCGCGCCGAGGACCTCTCCGCCTTCGCCACGCACAGCTTCGACGTGGTGTACCTGAACAGCGTCCTTCACTGGCTGGATCAAGGCCAGAAGGAGCGCGCGCTCCGCGAGGCGGCGCGCGTGCTCAAGCCGGGCGGCAAGATCGGGTTCAGCACCGGATCGCGGGAGAAGCCGCACCAGCTCGACCCGATCCAGCGCAAGGTGCTGGCGGACCTCGGGAAAGAGGCGCAGGGGACGATCCCGCACAAGCTGACGGTCGACGAGGTCCGGGAGCTGCTCCAGCGCACCGGGTTCATCGTGGACACGGTGGAGATCCGCACGTTCGTCGACCACGCCGCCGACATCGACGAGATCTTGCGGCAGAGCGGGTCGGGCTCGTTCGGCAACCACCTCTCCCACCTGAGCTTCGACGAGAAGCGCGAGGTGCGCGACCGGCTCGCGAAGGAGCTCGAGGCGTGGCGCACGCCGCAGGGGATTCGGCTCGAGCGGAACCTCATCTTCGCGATCGCCCACACGGCGGGCAACTAGCGCCGCCGGAGCCTCGCCGCTCTCCAGCGCCCGCAGGCTCCGCTCGGGAGACTGGCCTCGTCGGACGCGCCCGGAGGGCCGCTTCTCTCGGACCTCAGCGAGCAGGCGCCATGGCCAGGACGATCTTGCCACGCGGGCGGGGGCGGGTGCCGTCGAGCATCTCGTGCGCGCCGCGGACCTCGGCGAGCGGCAGCACGGCGCCGATGTCGACCGAGAGCTCGCCCGCGTCGAGCAGGGCGGCGATGCGGTCGAGGTGGGCCGTCGTGACGTCGACGAGGAAGAAGCTTGCCCGCACGCCGCGACGGGCGGCCTCTTCCTGATCAGGGGTCGACACCGCCGAGACCAGGGTGCCACGTGGCTTGAGCACGGCGAAGGACCGCGCCTGGGTGTCGCCGCCGACGAGGTCGATGACGGCATCGACGTCCCTGGCGGCGTCCTCGAAGCGCTCGCTCCGGTAGTCCACGACGACGTCCGCGCCGAGGCTGCGGACGAAGTCGCGATCCTTGGCCGAGGCCGTCGCGATCACACGGGCGCGGGCTCGGCGCGCGAGCTGCACCGCGTACGCGCCGACGCTGCCGGCCGCGCCGTGCACCAGCACGGTCTGTCCGGCGTCGAGCTGGGCGTGCTCGAACAGCGCCTGCCACGCCGTGACGGCGATGACCGGCACCGAGGCGGCCTGCACGTCGTCGAGCCGGCGCGGCTTGCGCGTCACCCTGCGCGCCTCCGCCACGGCATGGCCCGCGTGTGCGCCGGTGAAGCGCCTGTTGGTGACGCCAAAGACCGCTGCGCCCGGCGCGAGGCCGGTCACCTCGGGGCCGACCGCGGCCACCGTACCAGCGAGGTCCGAGCCGAGCGTCAGCGGCAACGGCTGGGGCAGCACGCTCTTGCCGGCACGAATCCAGGCGTCCCACGGCCCGACCCCGGCCGCCGCGACGCGGACCAGCACCTCGCCCGGGCCGGGCAGCAGGACCGGCACCTCTTCGAGGGTGATGACTTCGGGGCCGCCGAACCGGCGGACTCGGGCGGCGTCGGTCGAGCTGGGGAGCATCGCCGTGAACATGGGGTGGACCTCGTGCGCGTCGAGGGAGCGCTCCGGCGGAAGGAGTCGTGAGGGCGGCCGTGAACGGGCGCCCTCGCACGTCCGCCACGAACGCGGCCAGCGGTCAGAGGTCCCCCTCCTTCACGTCGAGGTCGAAGCGCCACGGTGACCGACCTGGACCCATCGGCATTTCGATTCTGGTGCCTCCCGCGGGTCCAGATCGGCGCTATCTCCACGGCACCGCAAGCCGATCGCTGCGCGGAAGGAGAAACCATGAACGAGAATCTTCACTCGGCGCCTCTCGACGAGACGCCAAGAGCACGGACGAGCATCCTCCGCGCCTTGCCCATCGTACTGGCGCTGCTCTGCGGCGCTTGCAGCAAGGAGCTGGGCGATGGGCCCTGGGCGGGCGCGGCGGGCGGTCCGACCCACCCGACCGGCTCGACGCGCGCCGGCGCGGCCCTCCAATTTCCTTCCGCGGAGCCGCTGGTGGCGCACCGGGTTCAGCAGCCCTCGCGCTCGCGCTAGCGAGATCAGACGCGCAGCTCCGATGAACACCCCCCTCCAGGAACGCGCCAGTGCAGCCGGGCCCGCCCCGGATCGCCATCCTTTCATCGCCTGGTGCCTCGCGGTCCTCGCCGGCGCCGCGGCGCTCTTCTCCCTGATCCATCGGTACGCCGCCGACTACCCCCTCGCCCTCGACATCGCGAAGGGCGCGATCGCGTCCTCCGCCGTGCTGGCCCTCCTCTACGAGGCGCGCCGCCGACGGCAGCGCCGGCCGATCGCCGAGCGGTGGAAGAAGCGCGCCGCCTTCGCGTTTTCGGCCGTAGCGGTCGTCGCCTACTTCGACGGGTTTCGCTTCGCCTACCCCTCCTTCTACCACCGATGGGAGCACTATCATTACTACCTCGGGGCCAAGTACTTCCCCGAGATGGCCTACGACGACCTCTACAAGTGCACGGTCATCGCGCAGGACGAGCTCGGGGTCGTCACGTATACGGACGAGCGCACCGGTCAGCCCGTCACGCTCGACATGAGCGCGGAGGCGCGCGAGCCGGACAAGAAGATCCGGAACCTCGGCGTGGACAACCTCTTGATCCCCGTGGGCGGGCTCCTGGAACACCCCGAGGCCTGCAAGGCGCGCTTCTCTCTCGAGCGCTGGGAGGCCTTCAAGGCGGACGTGCGGTTCTTCCGGACCGCCTCGGAGAAGGGCTACTGGGAGGACATGGCGAAGGACCACGGCTACAACCCGCCGCCGGTCTGGACGATCATGGGTCGCATCCTGGCCGAGCTTCATCCGGCCACGACAGGCTACCTCCAGCTCCTCGCCAGCTTCGACATCGCGTATCTGGTCGGGGTGTTCGCCGCTCTCACTTGGGCCTTCGGGTGGCGCGTCTGCGCGGTGGCGGTGATCTTCTGGGGGTGCCAGTCGCCGGCGCCGTTCTTCTGGACGGGCGGCGGCTTCCTCCGGAATGACTGGCTCTTCTTCCTCGTCCTCTCGGCCTGCCTGGTGCGCAAGAGGTACTTCAAGCTCGCCGGCGCGAGCATGGTCTACGCGGGCCTGCTCCGCGTCTTCCCGGGCATCGCCGTCATCGGGTGGCTCGCCGTCGCGGGGAGCTACCTCCTCCGGCACAAGCGCATGGCTCCGTCCCACGTGCAGGTGCTGATCGGCGGCGTCCTGGCCGCGGCCGTGCTGATCCCCGTGAGCGTCGCGGTCGCTGGCAAGGATTCGTATCAGCAGTTTTACGAGCACACGCTCAAGGTGCACGACCAGACCCCGGTGACGAACCACATGGGCCTGCGGGTCCTCGTGGCCCACAGGTTCGGAACAGGGGTCGAGTCCGGCAGGATGAAGTACACGAAAGACGTTACGCTCGCCGACCCCTTCGAGGTGTGGAAGCGAATGCGCAGCGAGCGTCATGCGAAGCACCGAAGCGTCGCCTACTGCATCATCGCCGCGAGCTTCGCGTCCTTCGCCTACGCTGCTCGGCGGGTACGCTCGCTCTGGGTGGGGGAGTGCCTGGCGCAGATTTTCATCATCCTGCTGTCGCAGATCACCTGCTATTACTATGTGTTCATGATCTTGAGCGCCCCGCTCACCCGAGTGAGGCGGCGCCTCGAGATTCCCCTCCTCGGCCTGGCGGCGCTCAGCCAAGGCATCTGGAGGTGGAGCTCCTGGAACGACGACAGGTACACGGTGCTCACCGTGGCGATGCTCGCGTTCTGCTGTTTCCTGCTGTACACGTTCGCGAAGAAGGCGCCGCGGGGGGCGCGCGTGCCGCTTCCCGCGCGCCTGAAGATGTAGTACTCAGAAGCCATGGACATGGCACATCTCGCATCCGTCCTCTTGCCGGTGTGCACGAGCTTCCGGTACGCGGTCGCGCTCGCTCCTGGAGCGCCGGCGGACTACGAGGTCGCCGCCGAGCTCTGCGTGCCGCAGGACAGCCCGCGGGACACGGTGTTGCTCACCGTGCACGGCACCACGTACACGAGCGTGTACTGGGATTTCCCGTACCAGCCGGAGCGCTACTCGTTCGTGCGCTACGCCAACGCGGCGGGCTACGCCACGCTGAACTTCGACCGCATCGGCACCGGAGACAGCGACCGACCGCCCTCCCTTCTGGTCACACCGACCGCGCAGGCCTACGTCCATCATCAGCTCGCGGAGGCGCTCCGGAGCGGCGAGCTCGGGCGCGCATGGAGCCGGGTGGTGCTCGTCGGCCACTCGCTGGGATCGATCATTTCGGTCCAGCAGGCCGCGACGTACCACGACGTGGACGGCGTGGTCGTCACGGGGTTCTTGCACACCTACGGCCCGGGCTTGCCGCAGCTGCTCCTGAACGTTCATCCGGCCACGCTCGACCCGAGCTTCGCGGGCGCCGGCCTCGACCTCGGCTATTTGACGACCCGGCCGGGCACCCGCGGCTCGCTCTTTTATCACCTCCCGAACGCGGATCCGGCGGTGATCGCCCTGGACGAAGCGACCAAGGGGCTCGGCACGTCCGGCGAGCTCGCCGAGTTCGCGCTGGTCAACACCGCGCTCACGAGCCTCCAGGTCGACGCGCCGGTGCTCACCGTCGTGGGGCGGCACGACACGGTATTCTGCGGGATCGCGCCCTGCGGCACCCTGTTCAGCGGGACCACGCTGGAGCCGGCCGCCTACGCGCCGGCCGCGGAGCTCGAGATCGTCGTCGTGCCCAACGCGGGGCACGATCTGAACCTCCAGATCAACGCGCCCACCGCGTACGCGGCGATCCGCGGATGGCTGGACGAGCGCTTCCCGCCGCTCGGGGACTAGGGTTCGCGCCCTCTCTACCGCCGCGCCCGTCACCTCCCGCCTCCTCCGCGACCGTGAAGCAGCTGGCCGAGGCGCGGAGGATTGCTCGCAGATCGAGCACGCCCAGAGCCGCATGGGGCCAGGCTATCACCACCGCGTCAGCGCGCGCGTGCTACCCCGTGGACGGACGGCGGTCAGCCGATGCGGCGGGTGCAGCGCCGTGCCTGGCGCCCGCGGCACCACGCGCGAACGAGCCGCATCAGCGCTCGTTGAGGACGTCGTCGAGCGTGGGCGCGGTGAGCACGCGATCGGTCCAGCCCTCGATCTGCCCGGCATCCGCGGCACGGATGCGCGCCTCGATCGGCTCCGGCAGCTCGCCGAAGCGCAGCCCGAGCAGCCTCAGCAACGTGCTCCGCTGCCCTTCGAGGCGGCCTTCCCGCTCGCCCGCCAGGCGCCCCTGCTCGTGAAGGTAGTCTGCGACGGTCACCATCTCCTCCTTGAACTCCGGTCCCGCCGCCGCGAGCAGCCTCGGCAGCAGCTTCTCGGGCTCGGACGGGTTGACGACGATGAAAATATAGTGCCACACGCGCCTGAGCGCAGCTACTCCGTCGGGCGCTTGGTGCACTTCCCGGAGCACCTCCCGCCATGCCGACACACGCTCCTCCAGGTCGCGAGGATCGCGCGCGAGCCGGAAGCACCACAGCACCAGCCGGCCCAGCGCCGTCATTGCCCGCGCTCGCAGCGCGTCGTCCTCCTCCTTACTGATGTCGTCCAGCACGAACCGGAACTGCGGCACATGCTCGGCCATCAGCGCCAGCGTTCCCGGCGGCACGTCCAGCAGCTCCTGAAACGAAACCGCCGCACTCCAGCAGGTCTCGTCGTGGTGCAGCACCACAGGCAGGATCGCCGGGAGGCGCGTCGCCTCCGGATGGCGCTCCAGGTGACGCTGCCAGATCCGCACCATGTACGCGAGCAGCCGAAACGCCATCAGCGGGTGCGTCGTGCTCTGGTGCTCGAACAGCACGTAGAGGAACAGCGACGTTTGCTCCAGCCTGGCGGTGAAGAGCAGATCGCTGTGGCTCGCCGCGAGCGCCTCGTCGATGAAGCTGCCGGGCTGCAGCTCCAGCGATCCGAAGTCGATGCGGGCGGCCAACGCCGCCGGCAGCGCCTGTTGTAGCGCCCCGGCCGCGTGCGCCGGCTGGCTGAACGTCGACTTGAACAGGGCGTCATGAGGGGTAGGCGTCATCGAGTCTCGCTCCCCCTGCCGGCGCGAACCCTGGCGGCGAGCTCGCCGAGCTCACGCATCGCCCGCTCGTCACGGCCGATGCCGATCGCGTAGGCCCGGAGCTCCGCGTTCTCGAGGAAGGCTCGGCAGACCTGCGATGCGTGCAGCTCGCTGGTGCGCAGGCTGACGAGCGCGATCCGCCACGCAATGGCCCCCGCCTCGCTCTCCGCGAGGATCCCCTCCCACGCGTCCTCGGTGAGCACCGGGGGTTGCTCGGCCAGCATCCGTACGAGCAAACGCTTCCCCTGCGCCGCATCGTCGAGGACCTCCGCCATCTTCGGATTCCCGCCACGGAGGCGCACGAGCTCCGTCATCACGCGCCACGCCATCGCCTGCACCCAGGTCTGCTGTCTCGGGCCCATCGCGTCCGCGGAGCGGAGCACCGCGAGCGCGTCCGTGTCGTCGCGGGCAGCGTCGCCCGTCTCCGCAAGGAGGGTCTCCAGGAAGTGCGCGTTCTCGCGGAGCTGCGCCTCGATGTTCGCGCTCCTCTCGCGCAGCTGCTCCGCGAGCGCGGGACCTCCATCGTCGAAGACCGCGGAGAGGTCGGCGGCGAGCGCGGCTGGCTCGATGTGAATACGGAGGCGCCGTCCCATCGCGATCAGGTCGAGGAAGAAAGACGCCAACAGCGACGCGACGGTGTGCGTCGCCTCGGGCGGCTTGCACAAAGCGGCGAGCAGCTCGCGCGCAGGAGGCGGCACCGCGACCCACGTCCACGCGAGGGTCTCGACGAAATCCTCCGGGGAGAAGCGCGGGCCCTCCGGCGCGAGGCATGCGAGCCGGCACGCGTCGCGCAGGCCGCGCCCGGCGTTGAGCCAGGCGAGCACCAGGCGCGTGGCGTCGAGCGCGGTCGGCGACTTCGACTCGGCGAGCGCGCGCCGCCATTCGCGCGCGCCGTCCTCGCCCGGAAACGCGCCCAGCATGGCGTCGAGCTTCTCGTCCACCTCGCCGAGGAACACCCGCAGAAACGCGCCGGCCAACGCGTCGGCTTCGTAGCGAGCGCGCAAGCGCTCGATCAACCGCGGGCCGTCGACGCGCACGGGCAGCGGCAGCTCACGGCCGAGGATCGGCGCCGAGAGCCGCCTGGCCTCCTCCGCGTCCTCGCGATCGATGTTGCCCCACACCATCGCGTGCCGCGGAAAACGCTCTTCCACGAGCATCGCCGCCGCGAGCAAGGCGAAATGATACGGGCAGCCCTGCGTCTTGCCGCCGAACACGCGCACGGGGCCGCCGGTGCCGACGCGGTCCGGCATGGCGGCGGTGACGACGATGTCATCGTCGGGGCATGCATCCCGGCGCGCCGCGTACACGCCGAGATCGCGGAAGAACGACTGGCACTCGGCCGTTCGCAGGCTGTCGCGGTCGCCGGCCACGGACCAGTGCGCATGCTTGGGTTCGTCGACATCGCCACGGAGTGAGCGCGTGTATATCGGCACGCGCACGCCGTCGATCGTGCGCCAACCCCGGCCCAGGAGGCGCGGCCGCCACGCCGAAAGGAGCGCGAGCGTCTCCTCGTAGACGGCTGCCCACTCGGCCTCGTCGATGCCTCGCGGATCGATGTCGAGAATCACGTGCACGCCCATGGATCGATCCTCCTGATCGGCCGGCGCGGCCGGCCGCCGTGATGGCGCAGAGCCTCCGCGGCGCGAGAAGACAAGCTGGGGCCTGGCCCAACCGAGCACGGGCTCGGCGGCGCATCGTCTTCGAGGCCCATTCGCTAGCAAGCCACAGACAGGTTGGCCATGAAAAAGATGTCGAGTTCAAGCTGCATTTCATGTGACGAGATCGGCGGATGCCGCGCAATTACGGCGAGGCATGCATTCTCATTTCTCAATCGTGCTTCACAGGCGCGCCTGTGCTGCTGGACAACCTGTTCGGATCGCCTCGCGGCCGATTCCCCCGGGTCGACATGGCCCACCTCGGGCCAACGCTGCTGCCTGGCGAGCCGACGGGAGAAGCGCGCGACCTCGCTCGCTCCCCGCGGCGCTGCGCGCCGGCGACGGGGCTCTGCCCATCAATTACGGGGACTCGACCGGTATGATTTGGGATTGCGCTGAACAGGCGCTTTCCTCGCCGCGCCTGGGAAAGGTCCCCCCTGCATCGCGCCGGGGCTGGCCCCCCGAACCGCTCCGGTCCAGGTCTAGGCACGCGCGCCTCACCTGCCGTACCCTCTCGTCGGTGCAGGCGGTCCACATCTCCCGCCTCTCGGAGCTCATGGCGCTCCTCGAGTGCGCGCCTCATGCGCGGTTCTGCTGCCGGGGCCACGCGAGCGCCGCGTGGAGCCTGGTGCCGACGCTCTACCGCGACGTGGGGCGCACCTCGCCTCCGCTCAGCCCGTCGACGGCGCGTGGCTCGGCGCGCTCGAGCGCGACGTCGCGCACCGCTTCCGCCTGGCGGCGCGCGGCGAGCCGGACATGCTCGCCGACGAGTGGCGCGCCCTGTGCCTCGCTCAGCCCCACGGCGTCCCCACCCTTGCTCGACCTGACCTGCAATCCCCTCGTGGCGACGTTCTTCGCGCTCTCGGACCGCTCGCCCGACGACGCGGTGAGCCTCGGCGCCCAGGCCCGCCGCGAACACCTGCGCCTTGCCGTCGTGGCCGAGCCACATCGTCCGGCCGCGCTTGCCCCGAAAGCTGCTCGCCACGAAGAGCCGAGCGGCCCCGACGCGACCGCGTTCACCTCGCCCCCGAGCGGCAACAGCAGCGGCTACCGATCCACCGCACGAGGCGCAGCCCCGAGGGCGCGCCCGTGGGGGCGTCGGTGAGCGCCGGCCGGTCACGGGCGAGGTCGCGGAGGTCGGGATCGCCGCTCCGAAGGACGAGCGTCATGACGGGCGATGCTACGCGGAAGGGACCGCGAACGGGAGCCCGACGGGTCCAGGACGCGCCGTCCGAAGCAGCCTCATCCTGCGCAGGAGCTTCCTGCCCGGAGGCTCCCGGCAGCCTCGGGTCTGAATTTCAATTCTCCCGGGAGGCTCCCGGCAGCCTCGGGTCTGAATTTCAATTCTCCCGGGAGGCTCCCGGCAGCCTCGGGTCTGAATTTCAATTCTCCCGGGAGGCTCCCGGCAGCCTCGGGTCTGAATTTCAATTCTCCCGGGAGGCTCCCGGCAGCCTCGGTCAC
Organism: Sorangium sp. So ce296; assembly: GCF_051529605.1. NCBI lineage: Bacteria > Pseudomonadati > Myxococcota > Polyangiales > Polyangiaceae > Sorangium > Sorangium sp. So ce296. The sequence continues at coordinate 10,094,000 of NZ_CP150325.1, read as the reverse complement.
CCCTTCGCCTTGCCGTTCGCGTCCCACTCCGCCCAGAAGCGCTCCAGGCCGAGGTCCTTCAGCGCCCGGTTCAGGAAGCGACGATCGGTCCAGGGCTCGACGTCGAAGGTGTTCCGGATCAAACCGAACTTCTTCGAGTCGGCGACCGCCGACTTGTACCGGGCGATGACGTACTCGTCGAGCAGCGGGCTCGCGTTCTGCTTCATGTCCTCGCCCTGCTGCGCTTCCTTGTAGTTCGCGTAGGGCGTGCCCGACTTCGACCACAGCTGGAACACCTGGTTGCGGTTCTTCTCGTCCGCGACCCACGCCGACGACTTCACCGCCAGCGTGATGATGCGCTGCACGATCTCGGGGTGCTCGTTGATGAAGTCCTCCCGCGCGATGATGCCTGAATTGCTCGGGTAGGTCGGCGAGTCGCCCTTCGTCGAGTAGACGATCTTCGCGATGCCCTGATCGCGCAGCGACAGGAAATCGGTGCCGCCGAACGCCGCGTCGATGTCCTTCGTGGCCAGCGCCGCCTTCGACGTGGACGTGTCCATGTTGATGGAGCGAATGTCCTTCTCGGTCAGCCCGTGGCCCTCGAGGATCCGGTTCGCGGACAGCTGCGTCGCCGTGCCCTTGGCGAATGCCACCTTCTTGCCGCGCAGATCCTTGACCCCGTTGATCGGCGAATCGGAGGGCACCACCAGGTAGGCGTGGCCGCGCCGGCTGGCGCTGCCCAAGAGCCGCGTCTTGAGGCCGCTCGCCCGACCGACCACCGACGGCAGGTGGCCGTGCGTCCAGATGTCGAGCAGGTTGTTCGCCACCGCCTCGTTCACGGCCGGACCGGCGCCGCGGAAGAAGTTCCACTTCACCTCGATGCCGTCCTTCTTGAACTCCTCGACGAGGCTCCCCTGAAGGTGCAAGAGGGAGAAGAAGCTGCCCCCCGTGACGGGGCGATTGCCCACGCCCACGCCCGGCACGCCAACGCGGATCACACTGGGCCCAGCAGCACGGGCCCTGCCTGCGAGGAGCGCTCCGGACACCGCCGCCGCAGCGCCCCCCAAGAACTGACGTCTATCCATGACGCGCCGATGTGCACCGGACATGCCATTCGCCGAGCACCCCCGAAATCAGCGCTCCGGCGCGCCACGCTGCTTCCAGGGGAGCAGCCGATCCGCAACGATGCTGGCGGCGGTCCATCCCGCAGTCCGGCCGGGGAGCCGCGCCCGGCCGCGCGCGCCCCGCCCGCGGCTCGCCGCCGGTCCGGGCGTCGCGGCCTCAGCCGCCGAGCCCCCCCGGCCGCGCGCTCGCGAAGACGGCGATGTTCCGCGGCGTCACCTCGGGGTCGAAGACGATCGCCGCCTCGACCTCGTGCCCCTGCTCGCCGAGGGCCATCGCGCGGTCGAGCGAGACCGCGACCTCCGTGAGGCGGGCCAGGAGAGAGCGCGGCAGCGTGAGCCGGCGCATCCGGCCGAACGCCGCGCGCGCCGCGCGCTCGCGCTCGCGGAGCTCGGCCTCGGTCGCCGGCGGCAGGCCCCGCAGCGCGAGCGCCCGCGCCGCGAGCTCGCGCAGCCCGCCGTGCGCGCGCCGCCGGTTGATCCCGCGCATCTCCTCGCCGAGGGCGACGTCGAGCCCGCGGCCGCGGAGCAGCGAGAGCAGCGCGTGCCGCCGCTCGCGCGCCGCGAGCTCCTCGTCCAGGCTGGCCTCGACCCCCGCGCGCCGCGCCGTGAGGTTGGTGAGGCCCAGCGCCTCGCGCCGGAGGACGAGCCCCGCCGCCCTCGCCGCCGCCGACAGCGGGGCGCGCGCCGGCGCGCCGATCTTCTGCAAGCAGCACGAGACGAGCGCGAGGTCGCAGCGCGCCGCCGCCGCCGCGGTCACCATGCGATCCCCGAGCTCCCCGCACGCGTGCAGGCCGACCGGCAGGTCGTCCGGCGCGAACGCGAGCGCCTCCTGGAAGGCGTCGAACGCGACGAAGCGGGCCCGGCCCCCGGCGGCCAGCGCCGAGGCCGTCGCGACGCGGTCGGGCTCGCGCTCGAGGCCGATCGCCTCACGGTCGAAGCGCGCGGCGGCGAGGCGGGTGAAGTGCCCGTGCCCCGCGCCCACGTCGACGAGGCGGCGGGCGCGGGCGGCCATCGGCGCCACCGCGCCGAGCAGCGCCTCGAGCTGGAGCCGCTTGCGCGCCGGCACCGCCCGGAGCTCGTCCAGCGACGCCGGCGGGAGCGGCTGGACCGGGCGCCGCGGCAGCCTCGCGGCCTCGTCCGCGGCGCGCGCCAGGGCCGCGAGGCTCGCCGGCGCGCCGCCGAGCCCGGCGATGCACGCCGCGAGCCCCTCGCCCTCGCAGCGGGCGAGATCGGCGTCCGTGAGCGAGAGGAGGAAGCCCGTCCAGCCCCGCGCCTCGCACCAGGCCGGCGGCGCGCCCTCGTCGACGCGCGCCTCGACGATGTCGAGCGCCGGCACCAGCACCTCGAGGGCGCGCGCGAGGCGCTGAGCGACGGTGGGCAACCTGGGCGACGGGGGCATGCGCGAACCGGAGCGGGGCGAGCAGTACCGGATCCGCGCGGCGCCAGGAAGCCGCCTCTCGCGCGCGCCGCGGGGCCGGCGGGGGGCTTGCGGCCGGGCACCCCCGCTCCATGAGGGGCGCATGGAGAAGCAGAACAAGCAGGGCCCAGCGGGCAAGGATCAGCGGCAACAGCACGTCGATGAGCGCACGCAGCGGCGCGCCGGCGAGGCGCACCACGGCGGCAAGGGCTCGCAGGAGAGCGCGGAGGCGTACCAGAAGGGCGAGAACCCCGGCGGCACGCACCAGGGCGGCGACACCGAGGGCGCGGTGGGCGCGACGCACGGCCACGGCGGCTTCGGCGGCGAGGGCGCGACCGGCGGCGACGAGGGCGAGGGCAGGCCGAACCCCTACGAGGACATCGGTGTGAAGAAGGGGCGGGACTGACCCGCCCGCCCGAGCGCGCGGCCGGAGCCACCCGGCGGGCGCGGGCTTCCTGCCCGGCGGCGCATGGTAGCGTGGGGGCGCCATGCGCCTGCTCGCCTTCGCGTCTCTCTGCCTCTGGACGTGCGGTTGCGCTCCAGCCCTCTCCACGTTCCAGCCCGCCCACGTGGCCGACAAGGGCCATGTCCAGGCCGAGCTCGGACTCGACGTCTCGATCCCGACCGGCACCATCGCCTCGCTCATCGACGCCGGCGTCGTGCTCGCGGAGGTCGCGGAGTCCCGGGAGCTGTCCGAGCGCGAGCGGCAGACGCTCTTCGAGGCAGGCGGCGCGCTCACGCTGAACCCGCCGTCGGCGACGCCGCACCTCGGGGTCGGCTACACCGCGCTCGACCGCTGGGAGCTCAACCTCCGCTATACCGGCAGCGCGCTTCGCCTGGGCACCCGCTACCAGCTCCTGAAGCGCGACAAGGACGGCATCGACCTGACGGTCGGCGCCGGCGTCGGGCGTTATGTATTCGGGTTTCCTGTCGTGAGCGTCCTCGACATCGTCGAGCTCCAGGACTTCACGCGGTGGCAAGTCGATCTGCCGATCCAGGTCGGGACGGCGGGCACGTGGTACCGGGTCTGGGGCGGCCCTCGCCTCATGCTCACGACGTTCGACGCCGGCCTCACCGTGAACCTGCCCGCCGTCACCGGATACCCGGGCGAGCTCGAGATCGCCTCGCTCTCCGGCCTCGGGCTCTACGTGGGCGGTCAGGCCGGCGTCGCGTTCGGTTACAAGCATGTGTTCCTGGGCGTCGAGCTCACGCTCGCGGAGATTTTCACGGGCGGCGAGCTCGCCGTGCTCGGGAAGCGGGCGGCCGCGGTGGATCTCGACAGCTTCATCGTCTACCCGGCGGTGGGGCTGATGGTTGAGTTCTAGAGGGGATTTCTGCCGAGACTGGCGCACTGCCGTCTCCGTCTTTCGTCTACCGTCTCCGTCTCCGTCTTCCGTCTTCCGTGCTCGTCCCGCGTGCGCGTGCGCGCTAACTCCGGAAAATCGCGCACGCGCACGCGCACGAGAGACGGGGGACGAGAGACGGGGGACGAGAGACGCGGGACGAGAGACGGGGGACGAGAGACGGGGGACGAGAGACGGGGGACGAGAGACGCGGGACGAGAGACGCGGGACGAGAGACGCGGGACGAGAGACGGGGAGCGAGCTCCGGGGCTCCGGGGGGACCTGCGGCGGCCCGGCGAGCGCCTCGGCCGCCTTCGGCCGGGGCGTGTGACGCGGGCCGCGCGGCGCGCGTTACGACGCCGTATCGCGCATGAAATGCCGACGAAACCAGCGCCGAGAGACAATGCCGGCGTCCCCGCGGCGGCCCTCGCCGCGGGGCGGTCCTCTCCTCACCATGGAGGCCTTCCGCGTGGTGACCTCTGCAGATCTCGCCATCAAGGATCTCGGCCCTTGCCGCTACCCCTCGCCCGTCGCCGAGAAGCTCGGCGAGAAGGCCACGGTGTACGTCGGCGAGGCCGACAAAGTGCTGTTCGACGATCGCCTGTCCGCCGTCCTCTCGGGCGCCGCCGGCCCGCGCCCGCCGGCGTTCGAGCTCGCCGGGCCGCGCAACCGCGCCTTCTGGGAGCCGAAGGAGATGCGCGCCGGCATCGTGACGTGCGGCGGGCTATGCCCCGGCGTGAACAACGTCATCCGCGGGCTCGTGCTCACGATGGCGCACAGCTACGGCGTGCAGGAGATCTTCGGCTTCCGTTACGGCTACGAGGGGCTCGTCGCCCGCTTCGGGCACGCCCCGGTGCGCCTGGACCCGCGCACTGTCGAGGAGATCCACCGCATGGGCGGCACCGTCCTCGGCACTTCCCGCGGCAACCAGGACCCGCACCAGATGGTGGACACGCTCGTGGCCATGGGCATCAACGTGCTCTTCGTCGTCGGCGGAGACGGCACGATCCGCGGCGCGATGTCGATCGTCCGGGCCATCGAGGAGCGCCGGCTGTCGATCGGGGTCATCGGCGTGCCGAAGACCATCGACAACGACATCCACTTCATCGACCGCAGCTTCGGCTTCGAGAGCGCCTTCGCCGCCGCCGTGGACGTCATCCGCAGCGCGCACGTGGAGGCCTCGGGCGCGAAGAACGGCATCGGCCTCGTCAAGGTGATGGGCCGGCACTCGGGCTTCATCGCGTGCTCGGCGGCCCTCGCGTCGGCGGACGTGGACGTGGTGCTCATCCCCGAGGTCCGCGCGGAGCTCGACGGCCCGCGCGGCCTGCTCGCGCACCTCGAGCGCCGGCTCGCGCGCCACGGCAACGCCGTGGTCGTCGTGGCCGAGGGCGCGCTGCAAGAGCACTGCGCCTCGAGCGCGGAGCCGATGGCCACCGATCTCAGCGGCAATATCAAGCTGAAGGACATCGGCCTCGTCCTGCGCGATCGCATCAACGCGCACTTCCGGGCGCGCGGCGTCGAGGCGACGCTGAAGTACCTCGACCCGAGCTATCATATCCGCAGCGTCCCCGCGTCCCCGTCGGACAGCGTGTTTTGCTGGAACATGGCCAGGAACGCCGTCCACGCGGCCATGGCGGGCAACACGGAGATGCTCATCGGCCGGTGGCACGGCCGCTTCGTGCACGTACCGATGCCGCTCGCCGTCCGCATGCGCAAGCAGGTCGAGCCGACGGACGATCTGTGGATGGCCGTCGTGGAGGCCACGGGGCAGCCGCTCACGTTCCATTAGGCCGGTCTCCGGGTCGAGGCGCCGCCTCTCGTGCATCAACCAGGCGCGGGGCGCGACGCGCTCGTGGCATGATGCCCGGCATGAACATCTCGTCGCTTTCGCGCCCGCTCGTGCTCGTCGTCGGTCTCGCCGGTCTCGCCGGCTGTCACAAGGAGGCCCCGGCGCAGGCCCCGCCGCCGGTCGAGGCCGCGGCCCGGACGCAGGACCCCACCGCCGGGACCGGCGCCCCGACGGGCGACGGCAACAGCGTCGCCCCAGGCGACGGCAGCAGCGCCGCGCCGGGCGACGGCGGCAGCGCGGCGGCGACCGAGCCCCGGTGCGCGGCAGACGCCGACTGTGTGGTCTCCTGCGCGCGGGTCGGACAGTGCTGCGACCAGCTGTGCCCGCCGTGCGACCAGGCGTACCACCGCGATGCGCTCGCCGCGCTCCAGCAGTGGCGCGCCGAGCGCTGCGCGGCCGAGAGCTGCCCGGTCGCCAAGTGCATGGCGCCGAAGGAGGACTCGGTCGCCCGCTGCAAGGCGGGGCAATGCGTCGTCGAGCGCGTGCCGCACGTCGACCGGTGACCGGCCGCCCGCGCGAACACCGGTGAACGGCGCGGCCGAGAACGCCTCACGCTGCGTTTTGCCACAGGCCGCACCTGCGCCACACCGATCGAGCTCGACGCGGCTCGACCCGATCGCACAGCCCATCTCCGGCGTCCCTCACGTCGAGATCGCCAGCCCCTGGCCCTGCGCTTGCATTGCGTGGGTCCGAGAACATCGCGATCCCGGCCGCGGACGTCGCCGGCCCACGGCTGGAACGTGGAGATCGTGGATCGGCTCTCGCCGAGATCGCCGCGGGAGGTCCCTTGGGCATCGAGATCCAGCAAGACCATTTCAAGACCGTCGATTACGGGCTCTTCAAGGCGCGCCTCCAGCAGAACCTCACCGCGCTCGAGATGGTGCTCAGCCGGCCGGGGTTCGGCCTCGGCGACACGACGATCGGCGCGGAGCTCGAGATGTTCCTCGTCGACCGGGAGGCGAGACCCGTGCCGCTCGGGCCCGAGATCGCGCGCGCGGCGGCGAGCCCGATGATCACGCCGGAGATGGGCGCGTTCGACATCGAGCTCAGCACGCAGGCGGTGCCGCTCGCCGGCCGGCCGCTGTCGGCCCTGCGCGAGCAGATGCGCGCGACCGTGGAGGCGATCCGCGAGCGCGCCGCGGCGCGGGGCGCGCGCGTGGTCCCGGTCAGCATCCTGCCGACCTTCCAGCGGCAGGACTTCAGCCCTGCGACGATCACGAACCTCCCCCGGTACCGCGCGCTCGCCGCGGGGCTCTGCCGGCTGCGCAAGGCGCCGTTCCACATCCGGATCGACGGCGCCGAGCCGCTCGAGCTGATGTCGGACGACCCCGCGATGGAGGCGGCGAACACCGCCTTTCAGGTCCACCTCCGGGCGTCGCCCGACGCGTTCGCGCGGCTGTTCAACGCGGCCATGATGATGACCGCGCCCGTCCTCGCGGCCGCGGGCAACTCTCCCACCTTCCTCGGACACCGGCTCTGGCACGAGACGCGGGTGGCGGTGTTCAAGCAGGCCGGCGACGACCGCCCCCCGGAGACCGACGCGGACTGGAAGAAGCCCGCCCGCATCGGCTTCGGGACCGGCTGGGTGCGCGACGGCGCGGCGGAGCTCTTCATGGAGAGCGTCGCGCTGCACGAGCCCATCCTCCCCGTCTGCAGCGACGAGGACGTCATCGCGTGCGCGCGGGCCGGCGGCGTGCCCCAGCTGCACGAGCTCCGCCTGCACCACGGCACCGTCTGGAAGTGGAATCGGCCGGTGTACGACCCGGCCGGCGGCGGTCACCTGCGCATCGAGCTGCGCGCCATGCCGTCCGGGCCCACCCTCGACGACATGCTCGCGAACGGGTGCTTCCTGCTCGGCGGCATCCTCGCCCTCGCGCCGACCGTCGGAGAGCTCCTGCCGTCGTTCCCCTTCGGGCTCGCCGCGCGGAACTTCTACCAGGCCGCGCAGCACGGCCTCGACGCCGAGCTGGTCTGGCCGGAGGGGCCGGGCGCCGCGCCGAAGGGCGTCCGCGCGCGCGATCTGCTCCTCTCGCTCCTGCCGCGGGTCGAGGAGGGCCTCGTGAGCGCGGGGGTCGACGGCGCGGAGGCCCGCCGCTACCTGCAGATCTTCGAGGCGCGCGTCGCCAGGGGCGTCACCGGGGCCGTGTGGCAGCTCCGTGCGCTCTCGGCCCTGGAGCCGCGCGCGCCGTCGCGCGAGGAGGCGCTCCGGCGGATGCTCGAGCGGTACATGGCCGAGGTCGACTCCGGCAACCCCGTGCACGCCTGGGCGATCCCGGGCGCCGGCTCGACGTGAGGTCGCCATGAGCCTTACCGCCACGAGCTCGCTCGCAGCGCAGATCGACGCGCGGCTCTCCGCGCCGGGGGCGATGGACGCGGCGCGGTTCGCGTCGTTCCTCGGAGGCCAGCGGAGGCTCGGCCTCACGCACGGCGGCCGCGCGCTGTGCCGCCACCTCAGGCCCTACCTCATCGCGGAGCACGACTACGCCGCGGTCGCGCGCGCCGCCGAGCGGATCGCCGCCGCGCTCGAGCGCGTCGCGCGGCGCGCGCTCGTCGACGCCGCCCTGGCCGAGGAGCTGGGGCTCTCCGCGGAAGAGCGCGCCCTCGCGGCCCTCGATCCCGGCGAGGGGCCGTTCCTCACGGTCGGGCGGCTCGACATGCTCGTCACCGACGGCGGCTTCTCGTTCATCGAATACAACGCCGACTCGCCCGCTGGCATCACCGACCAGCTCCTCATCGAGGAGACGTTGATGGCGCTCCCCCACCTCGCGCCGCTCCGGCGCGGGCGGGGCGTGCGCGCGCCGGCGCCGCACCGGGCGCTCCTCCGCGCCCTGCGCGAGGGGTACGCCGCGTGGGGCGGACGCGAGGCGAGGCCCACGATCGCCATCGTCGACTGGAAGACCGCCGACACCTCGGCCGAGTTCAAGGTGCTCTCCGACCTGTTCTCGGCCGAGGGGCACCGGACGCTGATCCTCGATCCGGACGAGCTCGAGCTCGACGGAGGCCGCCTCTCGGCCGGCGGGGAGCGGATCGATCTCGTCTACCGGCGCGTCATCACGCAGGAGCTCGTCGGGCGGCGCGGCCTGGATCACCCGCTCGTCCGCGCCTACCGCGACCGCGCGGCGTACGTGGCGAACTCGTTCCGGACCAAGCCGCTCAACAAGAAGGCGGCGTTCGCGGTGCTGAGCGCCCCCGAGTTCGCCGACCTGTTCTCGCCCGAGCAGCGGGCGGCCATCGCGGAGCACATCCCCTGGACGCGCCGCGCGCGGGCGGGCCGGACCTCGTGGCGGGGGCGCGACGTGGACCTCCTCGAGCTCATCGCCGCCGAGCAGGAGAGCTTCGTGCTGAAGCCGAACGACGACTACGGGGGCAAAGGCGTGCTGCTCGGGTGGCAGACGCCCCCGGACGCGTGGAGGGCGGCTGTCCGCGACGCCGAGGCGCAGCGCGCGATCGTGCAGGAGCGCAGCCGCGCGCTTACGGCGCGCATGCCCGCGTTCCGAGACGGCCGCGTGGTCGAAGAGGAGGTCTACTTCGACCTGTGTCCCTTCGTGTTCGCCGGCCGCATGGAGGGCGCCATGGTGCGGCTCTCGGCCTCTGCGGTGAGCAACGTCTCCGCGGGCGGCGGGGTCACCGGGCTCTTGATCGTCGACGATGCGCGCCTGAAACGAGAGGAGAACCGCCATGTGTGAGCTCCTTGGCATGGTCTCGAACGTGCCGACGGACATCGTGTTCTCGTTCACGGGGCTCGCGCTCCGCGGCGGGCAGACGGGGCCGCACGCGGACGGCTGGGGCGTATCGCTCTATGATGGCCTCTTCGCGCGGACGTTCCTCGAGCCTCACCCCGCGTTCTCGAGCCCGCTCGCGCGGTTCATCCGCGAGAACCCGATCCACACGGCCCTCTCCATCGCGCACGTGCGCAAGATGACGCGCGGCGGGGCGGCCTTGAAGAACACGCACCCTTTCATGCGGGTGCTCCACCGGCGGCACATCGTGTTCGCGCACAACGGCACCCTGCCCAACGTCCGGGATCGGAAGCTCCACCTCGAGACGCCGATCGGGGACACCGACAGCGAGCATGCCTTCTGCGTCCTCCTCGAGGAGCTCCGGGCGGCCTACGGCGCGCAGTACCCGAGCGACGGGCGGGCGCTCGGGAAGACGCTCTACGAGCTGGGGAACGAGCTCGGCAGCGACGGCGTGTTCAACTTCCTGCTCGCGGACGGAGAGCACCTGTTCGCCCGCTGCGGCGACCACCTCTCCTGCATCCTCCGCCACGCCCCGTTCGGCGAGGCCACCCTCGTGGACGCCGATCTCAAGGTGAATTTCAACGACGTCCACGGCCTGGGCCCCGACGCGCGCATGGCCGTGGTGGCCACCGAGCCGCTCACGCGCGACGAGCTCTGGAGCAAGGCGACGCCCGGCACGCTCTGGGTCTTCCGCGCCGGCGAGCTCGTGGCGACGTACCCCGAGGCCGCGGCGCGGGGCTCGATCGCGGACATCGCCGAGCCCGGCCCTCCGGGCTGAGGCGCCGTGTCCGCGGCGCGCCGTCAGCCGCGCGGCCGCGCGAACAGGCCGCGGAAGAAGTCGCTCAGCGTGTGCTCCTTGTAGTCGCGGAACTCGCCGGCATCGAAGTAGACGCCGCCGCACACGCTACAGCTCTCGTACCAGATGTGCGGCTGCTGCGGGTCGACCATGCGCACCATCGGCGTCGTGCAGCGGGGGCACGGCACGCGCCGGATCTCGTTGTTCTTCCGCCCGACCGCGGGGTCGCCGGTGTCGATGTGCTGCGAGCCCTCCATCGCCTTGAGCGACTCCTTCTCACGGCTGTCGAACCAGATTCCGCCGCACGCGGTGCATCGGTCGACGTCGATCCCTCCGAAGGTGACGACATCCATCGAGGCGGTGCATTTCGGGCAGTTCACGTCGCGCTCCAGTGCGGCCGGCGCCGCGGTCTGCCGCGATGCTATCAGACGGGCCGGATCGCGTGAAGCGCCGGCGTCACGTGTAGCACGCCGGCGCGAGCCGCAGCGCCTGGACGAGCGCTGGATCGTGGCCGAGGAGGAGCGCGCCGCGGCGCTCTCGCGCGATCTGCTTGAGGCGGCGGATGCTGGCGAGCGCGGCCTCGTCGTCCACGCTCTCGCCGGGGAGGATCTCCTCGCTGAAGTTCTCGGCGAGGTCGCCCGCGTCGCCGACGAGGACGACCGTGCCGGTGCCCCTCAGCTCGACCACCACGGACTGATGGCCGGGCGTGTGCCCGCGCGTCGACACGACCTCGACGCCCGGCATCGCCTCCCAGTCTCCCTCGACGAGGTCCCAGCGCAGGCCGGGCAGGTCATAGTCGCGCTCGAACCAGGCGGGCCCGTGATCCGGGCCGAAGGCATACGCGTGCTCTCGCCGCTGCACGGAGATGCGCGCGCCCTGGAACATCGCGAGGTTCCCGGCGTGGTCCAGGTGCATGTGCGTGAGGATGACGTGGCCCACGTCGTCGGGGCGCACCCCGATCCGGTCGAGCTGACAGGCGAGCTCGTGCTCCGGGAGGATGACCGGCGGGCGAATCCCCTGCTTCGTGTAGTGCTCTTCGCGGAGCGCCGGGTCGTGGACGAGCGCGCTGTTCAGCCCCGTATCGACGAGCACGAGCCCCCGCGCGGTCTCGAGCAGATAGGCCGACACCGGCTCGGCGAGGATGAAGCGCCCGCCGCGGTCGCGCGTCGAGACCGTCTTCTCGAGGATCTCGTACCCACAGAGCAGCACGTAGAGCCTCGAGACCTCGGTGCTCATGGGCGCGACCTCCCTTGCGGCGCCGGCCCGCGAGCGGGCCTGTCCAGCCTGGCCGAGCCTCGCGCCCGCGTCATGCGGCGGGGTGTGCCAGCTTCGAGTACTTCGTGCAAAAGAACATGTACACGCCGTAGGCGCACAGGCCGGCGGCGACGAGCACGAGCAGCATGGGCCCGAAGGGCGACGCGGCCACGGTCGAGAGCGCCTCGCCGACGCCCTTCGATTGCCCCGGATCGTGGGTGATCGCGGCCTTGATCAGCGCCGCGCCGATGATCCCGAACACGACGCCGCGCGAGACGAGCCCGACCCGGGCCATGCGGAAGACCCACGTGCGCTCGGGGGGACTCATGCCCTGGGTGCTGAGGTCCCGCGCGAAGCGAGATTTCATCGCCTTGCGGAGCTGCTGGACGGCGACGGCGATCACCACGAGCCCCGCGAGGCCGACCAGCACGCCCCCGAACGGCTGCTCCATCACCTTGCCGACCCAGGTCCGGGACCCGTCGCCGCCGCCGCCGCCGCGGCCGAGCGCGAGCTGGAAGGCCGTGATCGCGAGGCCCGCCGAGATCGCGCCGCTCGCGGCCCAGCCCACGCGCTCGGCCTTCCCCTTCGCGTCGTGGCCCACGTGGCCCGGGTCCTTGAGCGCGAGGACCTCGCGCCACAGCGCATACCCGAGGAGCCCGATCCCCACGACGATCAGCAGCGCTTGCCCGAACGGCTGTTCGCCGAGGACCCCGACCGCCTCGTGCCCGCCGGCGGTGCGCCCGCCGCCGCTGAAGGCCGCCTGGAGCGAGAGGGCGCCGATCAGCACATAGACGAGCCCCTTGGCCGCAAACCCGAACCTGGCCAGGGTGCGCACCCAACCGTTGTTTTCAGGTTGGGTGAACATGTTCTGTCCTACCGGAATTTCCATGGCTTCAGCTCTCCTGGGCGAGCCTGGTGCAGCGGGCATGCCACCGGTCGAGCGGGGCGCTTCGAGCGCGGGTGCGGGGGGCGTCGTGCGGTGTGGGGCGGGCCGCCACGCCTTGGCTCCAGAGTGCCTCACACCCCCTCGCCGAGCGTCGGTAACGTGCTTCGCCGCGCGCCCCAGGTGTCGCGGCGGGCGCAGCGGTCCTCGGGGGGTCGTGGGCGACGAGGGCGGGTGAGCGCACATGCGCTCTCGCGATCGCGGGGATTTTCGGCGGGAAACCGGAGCGCTGGATGGAGGGGAGTCCTCTGGCAGCCTGCAAACGAGCCTACGTCCATCCCGGTCCGCGCTGGATCTTCGGTGGCCCACGCCGCGTGGTAGAGCATTGACACCCCGTTGCGGTTTGGGGTCTTCTCGCGCGCGATCTATCCCCCGCGCGGGCCGCTCTGGCCCTCCGAGCTGGCCGCGCCGGCTCTCTGTCGCCCCTGCTTCCGCTGTTCGGCCCCTCGATGACCCAGACCTCCCCTGACGTAGCGCCCGAGCCTGCGCCTGACGAGCCGCAGCGCGCTGGAACGCCCACGGCGCTGGCCGTCCCCTCGCCGTGGGGCGCGCGCGCCGCCCAGCTCCTCGCGCGCGTCCTGCCGTGGCTCGAGCGCCTCCCGCGCTTCGCCGTCGTGTTCCTGCGCGTGGTCGTCGCGCTGGCCGCGGCGGGCGCGATCGGCACCTACCTCGTGCTCGGGATCATCCACCTTCGTTTTCCGTTCGAGATCGAGTGGATGGAGGGCGGCCTCGTGGACGAGATCCGCCGCGCGCTCGCCGGGCAGAAGCTCTACGTCAAGCCCACGGTCGAGTACGTCCCTTTCCTGTACGCGCCGCTCTACTTCTATGTTGCGGCCGCGTTCTCGAAGGTGCTCGGCGTCGGCTTCTTCTCGGCGCGTCTGGTCTCGTATCTCGCCTCGATCGCGGGGATCGCGCTCATCGCGCGCATCGTCCACCGCGAGACCGGCGGCAAGCACGCCGCCCTGCTCGCGGCCGGCGTCTACGCGGGCGCGTATCCGCTCTCCGCCGGCTTCTTCGACATCGCGCGGGTCGACTCGCTGTTCGTGCTGCTGCTGCTCGCGGCGCTCTACGTCGCGCGGTTCGGCCGCTCGGTGAGCTCTGCCGTGGGCGCCGCGGCGCTCTTCACGCTGGCCCTGCTCACGAAGCAGTCGGCGTCGGTCATCTTCGTGCCGGTCGCGGCGTACCTCGTCCTCGCCGGGTGGAGGCGCGGCCTCGTCTTCGCCGCGTCTGGCGCCGCGATGATGGTCGGCAGCGTCGTCGTGCTCGACCGGATCCACGACGGCTGGTTCTGGTGGTTCGTCTTCTGGCTCCCGCGGCAGCACCCCTGGGTGGAGCGGATGTGGGTCGATTTCTGGCTCGAGGATCTGATGCGGCCGCTCTCGGTGAGCTGCCTCCTCGCGCTCTTTTACGTGATGGTCGATCGCCGGGTCTTCTCCTCGGGCGATGTGCGCGCGGCGGCTCCTGGCGACGCTCGTCGCGATGCCGAGCCGGCCGACGCGCCGCGCGTGGCGGAGGCGGGCGGCGCGCAGCTCGGGGGCACGGACGCCGCCGTGCT